>NZ_PPSL01000016.1 GCF_002954265.1 Flavipsychrobacter stenotrophus
ACTAGCATTGCGAACAGGCTTAATGCCCAATGACAAACCTCAGTCTTGTTCTTTACCCCTTTTCTTCTGCAATGATTCAATACCTAAATTATCTCTATTTACTTGCTATTGCAAACATAGGATGACCCGCCTCTTATGTTTTTGGGGAATGAGATGAATTTATTGGAACTAACTATCGTAGTAAAAAGTCTACCTAGAACGGATAGCCTATCGAAATATTGACCACCACATTATTGGCTCTCCAGGTAGAGTTGCCAAAGTCTATCTGGTTTAACACCCAGCCACCATTACTGCTTACGTATGGTTTCTTTATAGGCATGGCTACGTCCAGTCGCAGGGTTATGAAAGAGGCAATTTCAAAACGTGTACCTGCGCCTACGTCCATAGCTATATCATGCCCAAGCCTGCTTAGCTGAAATTCACCATTGGCATATGCGCTGTCTTTTTTGGCCAGCCATATATTACCGGCATCGGCAAAAAGGGCGCCATTCATTTTTACAGTTCCCGCAAATAGTGGCAAGATAGGGAAGCGGTATTCACTGTTCAGTTCCAGCTTTATATCTCCGGTACGATCGAGGGTATTAGTTTGGGTTAGCAGAGAGCTATCGAATGAGCTACCCGGACCGAGTGTGCGTATTCTCCAACCTCTAAGACTGTATGGGCCGCCTACATAAAACTGCTTTACATAAGGTAGTACGTCTGACTGGCCATAAGGCACGCCTACACCACCATACAAACGGAAGGCAACTATAGAGTGCGGCAGGGTGATGAAGCGCTGTGCGTCAAAATCGAGCTTGCCATACTGTGCGTACTTTATCGTGAAGAGATCATTTAATGCATATCCCAGAGAATTTACTGCACCGAGTACTCCACCGGCTTCTTCCAGCCCTATCTTTAATCTGAAATAGTTTTTACCCAGTTTGCGCTCACTGTTGTTGTAGGTGTAGGTAATATTCTCTCCTTCTATAAATACTTCTTTATAACTGTCTCGGAGATAGGCATTACTGTTCAGGCGCTCCTGGAAAAGATCGGACTTTACAGGCAGCCTGATGATGTTCACAAATGCAGGGGCCAATTCCCAGGTTGTTGCCCTCGACTGGCGCCAGTTGTACTTAAAGTAGGCGCTGCTATTCACGAGGGTGAAGTATTGTACACGCTCAATAACATTGGCACCACCGGTAATAATGGTATGAGGTAAACTGGAGTTGCTGAAAAGGCTGGATGAGATGGGCGCTACAAACTTGGGGAAGTCTATACTGGCATTGATACCATAGTAACGAGTGAGGAGGGAGAAGTGGTCGAAAAATTCTTTTCCTACTTTGTCGCTGTAGTTATATTCGATACCGCCGTTGAGTGATACCAACAGCAGATTTGCTCCTTTGGCGAAATTTTTATCTCTGAAACTCAGTCCGCCCGACATGCCGAACTGATAGGTAGAGCCACTGGTGACGTCACTATTGATATTGATGTCGTGTTTCTTGGTCTTGTTCAGGTATATGTTATAACTCAGGGTGCTGTCTTTGGGGTTCTCATAGGTCTGTACGCGGATGTACTGGAATATACCCAACTCATTCAGCGATACAATGGTCTTGTCATAATCTGACAGAGAATATTTCTTACCGGGTGCCAGAAATATTCTGTCTGCCAATACTTTAGCATGTACATAATTTTCGTGGTATTTAAACAGGATACTGTCTACGGTATACTGTCGCATCCGCAAACTTTGCCTGTCCTCGGCGCCACCATAGTCGGGATAAACCGTTACTGCGCCTGATGTAAAAGGTACGTTTGAAGAGTCTTCCACACTCCGGATAATAGCGTAGATATCGATAGTGGGTTTTTTATTGGTACGAGTAGAGGAGATGAAATTGATCGCATTCTCCAATGGGTTCTCCACATCTCTGAAGAACTCCTTGTCCATGGTATCTATCTCGAACCTGATATTATCTTGTGAGAACTGGTAGTAGCCGTTATTTCTTATTAAAGTTGATAGCCTGCTGCGCTCATCATCAAGGAGTACATAGGTAAATGCCTTGTTTTTTTTAAGGCCTGAAGCCAGCATGTTCTCACTCACCAGTTGCTTAATGCTGCTGTCATCAATATCCAGGTGGATCTTGTTGATGAGGTAATTATTACCCGTGTTTACATTGTAAGTAACGTAGGCTTTCTTGTGCTTGTAGGTAATAGTATCGGTTATTTTAGCATAAAAGAAACCCTGATTAAAGAGGTATGCCCGCATATTTTGTATGCTTTTAGGGATAAATGATGTGTCGACTAGCGCGGGCCGCTCTACAGTTTTTGGGAGCGAAGTTTCGGGAAGGTTCTTGAGTTTATTATACCTGAAGTTGTAAAGCCACAGCCTCACCGGCATTATACCCAAAGAAAATCCCACATATGTATTGGGCTTCTGCATTACCAGGTGAGCTAGGTTATCTTTTATTTCACCTTTATTATAGATAACAACGTCACTTTTAAGCTTCACACGGTTGCTTCTCAGCAGGTGCTGCCTATCGGGTATATGTTTAGTACTGCTGCAACCTGCTACCATCCATACTGCCAGCAGCAGTGCTATGGTAACTAATCTATTGCATGATCGCGCTTTACTATTCATTCCGTAGTTTAAAAATCAATTATTATCTGACAACCGATAAGCAAAAACCGTGCTGTAAAATAGGGATTCACTTAAATTGCCCAAATTAAACAATAGTTTTGCAAGACTATGTTATCCAAAACACAAAGTAAATATATTCGTTCGTTAACCCACCAGAAATTCAGGAACGAGCATAAAGTATTTATCGCCGAGGGTACGAAGATAGCAGAGGAATGGCTGCGCAGTGATGCACGTATTCAAAAAATTGTTGCTACACAACTGTGGGTAGATGGGAGCCTTCATCTGATAGCGCTCCACCCTGAAGCTGAACTACACATTGCTGACGAAGCGGAACTATTGACTGTATCCTCATTATCTACTCCCAACCAAGTGCTGCTGGTGGTCTACAAAAAAGACGTGCCTGAATTGAAGGAAATGGAGGAGTGGTGCCTTGCGCTTGATAATATACAGGATCCCGGTAATATGGGCACCATTATCCGCATTGCAGATTGGTTTGGCATCAACCACATAGTTTGCGGGGAGGGGTGTGTAGATGTATATAACCCCAAGGTTGTACAATCTTCTATGGGGGGACACTTACGCGTAAACCTCTATGAGACCGATCTTGAAGCATTTCTCAGCAATAGTAAGATACCGGTTATCGCCGCTACACTAGACGGACAAAATATATACACTACTGCTAAACCTACCGCCGGTATTCTGGTCATAGGTAATGAATCTAAAGGGGTATCTGCAAAAGTATTGGCGCAGGCAACGCACAAAGTGATGATTCCCCGCCTAGGCGGTGCAGAATCGCTCAATGCGGGTGTATCAGCGGGAATTATCTGTGCATTATTGCTACAACCATAAAAAATGGCACGACAATTGAGATATCCCCAATGAATATCCATAGGTCCCTTTTAATAACAGATCGTTTTTATATGAAACAGATAGTTGGCACATTGCTCGTTTTGATCGCAGGAATAGTTCCCTCGTTTGCGCAGACAATGCTCAAAATAAGTCTTACTGACCGCAGACCCATAACGGTATCGGTCGATGGTCGTCATTTTCGTAAGTCGGGCGAATCTGTAACGGTGAATGATCTGCCCAGAGGCAGGCATTATGTAATAGTATATATTACTGAAACACTGTCTAATGGCCGCACAGGTGAAGGAATCATATGGGAAGGAAAGGTAAAAACCTACCAGGGGCAGGCATCTTTGTGTACAGTAGATCCGCATACCCGCGAGGCGGCAATTACAGAAATGGATATGAATGCAGTACAATCTAACCTGCCAACAGATCCGCAAGGTTATAATAATTACAACCTCAATAATTATGATAGCCGCACCGATAATAGCGCGCAGCAGCCAGGTAACGCCAATAACAATGATACCTACAATAACACACTGGGCAATAACAGTCCTGATGACAATGTAGCGCCAACACTGCCGGATGGCACCCCGGTAGCCTCACCTGTTACCATTGATGAAGGGGAAGACGCCGCTGCAAAAAAAGCGACGAAAACCACTAAAAAAGCTACTACAAAGACGGATAAGCTAAAGACCAAAATAAACGTAAGGACTACCGATACAGAAAAAATGACCGCGGCCAAAGAAGTATTGAAAAACGAATCTTTGACCACCGGCCAGGTGATGTCGTTAATGGATTGTTTTGGCTTTGAAAGCACCAAGCTAGAATTTGCACAATGGGCATACGCCAAGACAACCGACAAAGCCAATTTTAAGCAGGTAAAGCAAAAGCTGGCCATGAAGAATTACCGGGAGGAAATGGATAAATTTCTAAAAGGCAAGTAGAATGCCATCCTGTTCATCAATCTTAACGTTATTACAAGACGCTTTGTTTTGAAATAATACCTTGATGTATTACATTTATCGTGATGGATTTTATATACCCTAATGATAAAGCCCCCAAAATACCACCGGCAAAAGGCAAACTGCTGATCGCCGCGCCATTTCTTAGCGACCCCGATTTCTCCAGATCAGTTGTATTGCTGTGCGAACATACTGAAGAAGGAACGATAGGTTTTGTTCTCAATCAGCCCACCGCTCTCACATTAGGCGATCTGCTTGCTGACCAGTTATTATTTATGCCGCCAATGGCTATATACCAGGGAGGTCCCGTGCAGCCAGATACATTACACATCTTACACAGAATGCCAGACGTGCTGGGCGGAATACCGGTTTCTCCCGGAGTGTATTGGGGCGGTAGCTATGAGACGCTGAAGAAAATTGTGCAGGAAGGTAATTACGAAGAAAAGGACCTGCGCCTTTTTATGGGCTATTCGGGCTGGTCGGAAGGCCAATTGGAACGGGAGGTGACGGGAAATACGTGGCTGGTAGGCGACCCTACAGATGAGCTGCTGTTTGAAACAGAGCCTCACTTAGTGTGGAAGGCAGCCATCAGCAGCCTGGGTAAGAACTATTCTTTCCTTGCCAATATGCCTATAGATCCTCAATTGAATTAAGGAAATACCTGAAATAATAAATATTTTCTACATCTGGAAAAATTGAGCCATTGAGCTATTAAGCCATTGCGCAATTAATCTTAAATTTACCCTGTGAAAATAATCTCAAAGTATTTTATCGGTTGTATGGCACTTGTTTTGTTTTTTTCTTCCTGTAAGGAAAGAACCCAGATAGATGTGCTCACCGATGTAAAGGGCAACTATTTTTCTGTAAACCAGTACATAATTGATGAGTGGCAATCTCATGCCGGTGAACCTGTGGCTTTTAAGAAGACCATTAAAGAAAACGGCAAGGTAGACACCAGCATGACCAATGCCGAACTAATGGACTGGCCTGCTGTGTTGGCCCCATTTATTGCTACCGATATCAGCGACAGGAAATACCTCAATAAGTATACATTCAGCCAATTTGATGATGAGCTGGACAATACACACGACTTTATGTACGTGGCCAACAAGTCAGACATGTTTGTGCAGAAACTACTGCTTACCATGGATATCAATACTATGAAGGTGAGAGGCTTGTATATAGAAACATACAAAAAGACATTTTTAGGTGAAACAAAGCAGAAGTTACTTTATACGCCATTGAGGACAATACAGGTTCATGAGATCACAGATCCGCTGATAGGAGCGAAGAAGGATAAGATCACGCAGTACGATGCAATACGATAGAGAAGAGGAAGGTTAAATATGACGAAACAGGAATTCAGCGCATTGATGCAAACCATCCCGCACCAGCCGGGTTGTTATAAATACTATGATCTTGAAAAAACACTTTTGTATGTAGGTAAGGCCAAAGACCTGCGGAAGAGGGTGAGTTCTTATTTTAATAAAACAGTAGATAACTATAAGACCCGTAAACTGGTCTCACTTATACACTCTATAGACTTTACAGTAACAGACTCTGAGCATGACGCCTTTCTGCTGGAGAACTCACTGATAAAGCACTACCAGCCCCGCTTTAACATTGATCTTAAAGACGATAAAACTTACCCTTACATTGTTATTAAGAAAGAACCTTTCCCGCGTGTGTTTCTCACCCGCAGGTTGATACGTGATGGGTCGGAATACCTGGGGCCTTTCACCGGTGTTTTCAGAGTAAAGGAGTTGCTGGATATCGTAAAACAAAACATACCGCTGCGCACCTGTAGTCTTAACCTTACACCGGCCAATATTGCTAAAGGTAAATTTAAGGTATGCCTTGAATACCATTTGGGCAATTGCAAAGGACCATGCGAGGGCCTGCAGACGCTGGACGATTACAATGAAAAACTGCAGCACGTGCGCCATGTTATGAAGGGCAATATTGGCGATGTGATCAAGGCATTGAAGGTGGAGATGAACGGATATGCTGCAGATATGAAATTTGAGAAGGCGCAAATGATGAAACTGAAGATAGAGTCTTTGCTCAATTACCAGAGTAAGTCCATCATCGTGAATCCGCACCTTAATAATGCTGATATAGCCTGTATTCTCAGCGACGACAATTACTTCTATGTCAATTACATGATGCTATCTCAGGGGAGCATTATACATACCAAAACATTACAGATAGAAAAGAAGGTAGATGAACTGGAAGAAGATGTGCTATCACTTGCACTAGACAACCTGCGCGATACTTTCCAGAGCAATGCCAAAGAGGTAATAGTACCTATAATGGTGAATGTTACTGACCCCAATGTAAAGGTGACCATACCCAAAGCCGGAGATAAAAAACAACTACTGGACCTGGGTATAAAGAATGCCGAGATATTCCTGCAGGAGATGCGCCGCAAAGATGCATTGATGCTTACACAGGCAACCAAAGATCAAACACTGAATGTGCTTGCAGAAATGCAGGAGTCGTTGCAGCTTACTGAGCTGCCATTGCACATAGAGTGTTTCGATAACTCTAACTTCCAGGGTTCATACCCGGTAGCGGCCATGGTGTGCTTTAAAGAAGGAGTGCCATCAAAGAAAGACTATCGTCATTTCCATATAAAAACAGTAGAGGGTATCAACGACTTTGCCTCTATGAGCGAGATAGTGTACCGTAGATATAAGAAGCTGAGCGAAGACAACCAGCCGCTACCGCAACTGGTGATTATTGATGGTGGTAAAGGCCAACTGGGTGCTGCTATGGAGAGTATAGAGCGCTTAGGACTAATAGGTCGCATGGCTATTGTTGGCCTGGCTAAGAGAGAGGAATCTATATTCTTTCCGGGTGATAGTGAGCCACTGCAGCTTCCTTATGACAACCCTGCCCACCTGCTCATACGCCGTATAAGAGATGAGGTGCACCGCTTTGGTATCACCTTCCACAGGCAGGTGCGCAGCAAGGGTACTATCAAAAACGATCTGGAGGGCATACCGGGCATTGGAGAAAAGACAGCTACCGATCTGCTCAAAGAATTCCGGTCTGTAAAAAATATAAAGACCATTACCGAGCGCGAGCTCACCCGTGTTATAGGCGCATCAAAAGCCAGCATCGTATGGTCATACTTTCATGAAGACGACCAGCCTAAAGAAGGGACGGATGAGGTGATAGAGTAGGGTGGCGATTGTATGGAAGGAATTCTTCTGTTTAGTACTTTCTTAAAAGATACGAATGGTATCAACGAATTTAATTAGATTTGCTATATGTCGATATTTGATCAGAATAGTGCCATTATAGAAAAAATTTGCGTTAGTCATAACGTAAAGAAGCTATATGCGTTCGGGTCAGTTCTTACAGAAAAATTCAATAGCGAAAGTGATATTGACCTGATTGTGGACTTCGATGTGATGGAAGTTGAAAAATATGCGGATAATTATTTTGATCTGAAATTTTCTCTGCAGGATATTTTCAAACATCCCATTGATCTTCTCGAAGAGAAAGCGCTTAAAAATCCCTATTTCAGACAGTCAATTAGCCAACATCGTAAAGTTGTTTATGAACATTGAGATACAAACGTGGCTGTACGACATTATAAAAGCGATCGGGGAGATCGAAAGTTTCTTCGAAGATATACCAAAGAACTTTTTTGCCTACCAGAATGATCTGAAAACTAAAAGGGCAGTTGAAAGAAACATTGAAATTATTGGAGACGCAATGAACAGGATATTGCAGCTTGATGGCTCAATTGCACTTTCAAATTCCAGAAAGATCGTTGATACAAGAAACAGGATCATTCATGGTTATGATAACGTCTCTGATGACATTATTTGGGGAATAATCATTAAGCAATTACCGCTACTAAAGTTAGAAATAGAGAAGTTGCTGGCGATTTAGGTACAGGATTATTTGTTAAGTACTTTGTTGACATTTCGCAACATGTAGTAATCAAGCAACATTAATTGCGCTGAAATATGAAATTCCAATTAACTGAGCGAAGTAGTAACCACACCTTGCTGTTACCTCCCAATTTCTTTTAACAAAAAATATGTTCATTTCCCGAGTTACCTTTTCGGGAAATGGGTATAAAGACAAGTAAGCAAAAACACTTACACATTTATAGTCTTCCGCCCGCTGAATGCATGCAGCTGGTCTGCTTTCCATTTTTCATTTTACAAAAACAACACAGCTATGTCCACAAAGAAACTTTGGTGGCTCCTGCCACTGGCATGCCTTGCAGCCTGCAGCAATGGTGCCAATCACGAACAAAACAATCGTCAGAACGCAGAGTCGGTAGCCACAGATAGTGTTGCTATGCCGCTTAATGCCCCTGAACGAAAGATCATCCGCACCGCCGATTTTCGCTGCGAGGTTGCCAACGTATTAACAGCAGTAAATACCCTGGAACGAGCAGTTACAAGTGCGGGTGGCGTGGTTCAGGAAAGCAGGGTAGAGAATAATACAGATATGGCGAAGGAGGTGTACTACAAGTCAGATTCGCTTAAAAAGATGCATACCTACACTACCACAGCTACGCTTACCCTCAGAGTGCCGGTTGCTGCGCTCGACTCTGTTGTACACAGCATTCCGGCTATGGTGAGCTTTATTGATTCACGCACCTTAAAGCAAAGCGATGTTACTGCCGACTATACTGCTAATAAGCTGCAAATAGAAACCGGCACAAAGGTTTATTCGGCAGAGAAAGCAACCAAACTGGCAAAGAAGGCTGAAGACCTGGTTGCAGTGCAACAGTACGAAGATGAAAACACCGCACAATACATTAACAGAAAGATAGAACACATGCGCCTGCTGGATGAGGTCAACTATGCTACCCTTACCATAGCCTTGGCCCAGCCAACGCAGGTCTATGTGCAGGTAGTCTCCAACCCCGATTTTATTGCAGCCGTACCTTTTACTACCCAGCTAGGGGAGGCCGTGAGAGAAGGCGTTACAATGCTTGAAGGTCTGTTTGTGGGATTAGTCACCATCTGGCCATTTATTTTGTTGGGTCTCATAAGCTGGACTGTGTACAAATATTTTGTCAGAAGATACAGAGATAATGTAGCTGAAATCAGGAGCGGTGGCGCGGTGAGCCAATAGCTTACCTGCTGCATAAGGCGAAAATATGTTTAATGACTTATTTTTGCCTGCAAAAAAAGAAATGAACAAACCTGTCCTGTTACTAATCGCTCTGTTATTATCGTCATCATGCCTGTTTGCGCAGAACCCGAGGGTAGAAAAAAGTGAAACATTTGAAGCCCCGGTTGTGGGTTGGAATAAAGTGTTGCTGTTAAAGAACGGCAACACCTTTTATTTTCATTTTACCCGGCGCGATGGTATAGAAGTAAATGTCTTTGACAAAAGCAGAAAGCCGGTTGCGGCTAAGGAAATAACCAGTGAGCTCTGGAATCCCAGGAAGCTACCCGCTTCTGTTGTGGAAGGCCTTTACGAGATCAATGGCGAGCCTGTTCTTTTTCTTGCGCAGTTTGAGGGTAAGTTGCCTACGCTTTACAGGTTACGTTTTGATCCATTCAACGGCGATCTGGTAAAAGAGGAAGTGATAGGCACAATGTCCAGAAGCGGCGCCTTTGATGGCTCGGCAGATAAGTTTCATGTGGAGAAAGATCCGCAATCAGATTGCTATGCAGTTACCTTCTTTAATTTATATGAAAGAGGTGCTGAAGATCGGATAAAGGTGATCCATTACAATGGCAGCCACAAGCCTATTAACCTGGGTTACTATACACCGCCCGATGATTCATTGAACTATCTCAATTACATAGGCTCTGTTGTAGACGGAGATAAGAGAGTGTACTTGGCTACATACGGCTCATCAAACCGAAAAGGGGAGAATGCGCATGTATTTGTTTCGCGGTTGAATGCTACTGATTCTGTCTTTCAGCACAAAGCGCTTGAGTTTACCGAAGATTTTAAAGACACTAAGTCTGTTATGCACTATAATCATGTCAACAATACACTACAGTTGTTTACGCTTACCTATGCCGCTAACAGGGGCGGCGCAGGTGTGTACCTCTCATTCATGAGTTATATCGATCCCGAGTCATTAAAATTGAACTCTGTGAAGACGCTTGGCTCTGTGAAGGCCAATGAATACGTGCATAATAAACTGGGTTTAGAAAAGAACTACCAGGGTATGCCGCAGCACATGATCGTGAATAAAGATAACAGTACTACTATATTGGCGGAAGAAATGACGCATATCCAAACCGTGCACAGAAACGGCAACTCCACATCAACCACCTATACCACCGCACTTGGCGGAATAGGCATTACCGAGCTTAATGAAGATGGTACGGAACGCAATGGCTATGTAATGATGAAGAAACAAATAGCCACAGGAACGACACCGCCGTTGTTTATGTCTACAAGAAGAAAAGGTAAGTGGTCTATACGCTCAGGCTATAGCGATCACAACTCTTTTATGTCTTACGACTATATCAACACAGATAAGAATCGCTACGTGATCTACAATGATGACTTGAATAATGGCGCAAAAGAAGACGGGGAAAAAGGTAAGGTCGTAGCGGCTAATATTACCAAAATGAATACGGTTTGTTATTCTTTGAATGATGCAACACTTACAAGAGGGCTCGTTTTTGGACCATCAGATAGCGATGACAAGTATAGCGCAGTTTATATTGAGGCGTCTGATTACCTGCCCGCTACGCGCACCTACGCCACTATTGTTATTGAACGCGAAGGACGTGATAAAGTGGCACGTATGGCCTGGCTGATATTTGAATAAGAAATTATGATCCCTTAATGTTCAATCACACACAATGAAATTTATACACTTATTACTGTTTTTTTTAGGCACTATGATAGCTGCTTACACCTCACTTGCGCAAACCGACAAGGAACATATAGAGCATGCCAACAATGCTATAAGTGTGGTGCATAATTGTGATGATGCTCTGCGTTTATTGAATAACGTTTCCCCCGAAGGCAGAATGACCGCCGGTTATTTTCTTTGCCTTGCAAAAGCGCATGATTGCAAAGAAAATGTAGAACAGGCAATATACTATTACAACAAATATCTTGAAATGCAGCCCAAGAGCGATTCCGTAAAGCAGAGAGTTGCCCAGCTTGCTGATAAACAAACACAACAAGGGCGCACAGCAAATGAAGAACGAGTGGCGAAAGCGGTTTATGATAACATTGCACTCCCCAACAAGAAAAAGAAACACTATATCCTCGAAGATAAGTTTCTGTACATGGGCCCCGACTTTTGCTTTTCAACAGGTGGCCGCAATGCTGCATATAAATATGGGGCGGGGTTAAACTTAGGATCTGCCTATAACTTTTTTGACAATAATTTTTTGCTCGATTTCAGTCTTTCCGGTTCTTTTCAGTTCGGTAAAAATATGTCATGGTTTCGCAGGGCATATCCTATGCTCGGGAGCTCTGTAGATATCATTGACAACGGTGGCTCGGTTGCTTTTGAGGTGAGCCCTATGGTTACACTTATAAATAGTCATTCTATTGCCTGGACTGCGGGTCCTTTAGTAGGAGTTAAGTATGCCAATATTTCTATTTCAGGAAATTCTTTATCAGGAGCTGTTATTAACGGCGAAAATGTATTCGGGCCATGCTATGGCGTAAAATCAGATTTTTTATGGGGTCAATGCGGCATGGTTTTCATAGAATATGCAATGATGCCCAGGGATAGGTATAACACCGAAACAAATACTAAAGGCATTCTTTCCGACCACAGTGTACTCAGGATAGGCATCAATCTTAAAGCCAATAGGTATCAATAGATATTGTAATATTTACTAGCTAACCTTGCAGGTATGAGTAGTTTATTCGTACTGTTATTCAGCTTTTCTAGTTGGTACATGGTCAAATTCATCACCCATTTTCCCACTTCAACGCCGCCCCATTACCGAATCGTCAAATTGCCAAATTGTCTAATTCATAGCTACATTTCTACATTATTTCCATTTTCACATTAGTTGACTATCTTCGTCCAAATTTTTGAAAAAATGAATTTGCACGAATACCAGGCTAAGGAATTGCTGAAGCGCTACAATGTGCCTACACAAGAAGGTGTTGCGGTATCTAGCGTAGATGAAGCTATAAACGCTTACAAGAAAATATCAGTTGACAACGGAACCAAGTTTGCCGTTATCAAGGCGCAGATACACGCCGGTGGCCGTGGAAAGGGTCGTATGATAGAAGTTCCTGATCAGAGTGGAGTAGTAGTAGTTAAGAACGCTGAAGGCGTGGAAAACGCTGCTAAGAACATTTTGGGAAATACCCTGGTTACTATCCAGACAGGCCCTGCAGGTAAGAAAGTAAGCAAGTTGCTTATTGCCCAGGACATGTATTATGATGGTCCTAGCGAGCGTAAGGAATTCTATATGTCTGTATTAATGGATCGTGCTAAGAAGCAGAATGTGATCATGTACAGCACAGAAGGTGGTATGGATATTGAAGAAGTAGCCCATAACACTCCTGACAAAATATACAAAGAGTGGGTTAAGCCGGGCTTTCCTTTGCAGGGTTTCCAGGCGCGTAAGATCGCTTTCAACCTCGGTCTTTCAGGTACTGCTTTCAAGAACATGGTTAAGTTCGTAAGCAATCTTTACGATGCTTATGTAGGTCTTGATTGTTCTATGCTGGAGATCAACCCATTGTTCAAATCAGCTGACGACAAGATACTTGCCGTTGACTGTAAGATGGATGTTGATGATAATTCATTGATGCGTCATGCTGATCTGGCTGATATGCGCGATAAGAGCGAAGAAGATCCTACAGAAGTAGAAGCTGGCGAACATAACCTTAACTATGTGAAACTTGACGGTAACGTGGGTTGCATGGTAAATGGCGCAGGTTTGGCTATGGCTACTATGGATATGATCAAGTTGGCAGGTGGTGAGCCGGCTAACTTCCTTGATGTTGGTGGTTCTGCTAATGCTCAGACAGTAGAAGCAGGTTTCCGTATCATCATGAAGGATCCTAATGTTAAAGCTATCCTTATCAATATCTTTGGTGGTATCGTTCGTTGCGATCGTGTTGCTGCAGGTGTTATTGAAGCATACAACAAGCTGGGTAATATCAATATACCTATCATTGTTCGTTTGCAGGGTACCAATGCAGAAGCTGCTAAGGAACTGATCGTTAATTCAGGCCTTAAAGTACAGTCTGCCATCCTTTTGAGCGAAGCTGCACAGCTTGTTCAGGATGCAGTAAATGCTAACTAATCAAGTACAGATATACAATACAACAAGAAAGCCATCCGATAGGGTGGCTTTCTGCATTTTAACTTCATCTGCCGTTGTTGGTCTCCCGACTAACTACTATCGTGTCGGTTCTCTTTCGGCGCGCTAAGCGACCTTTACGACTTACGACTTACCCTCTCGTTGCCTGCGCCAGATCCTTTATCAGCATAGCGTCGCGCTCTATGGCGTTACCTACCACTATGATGTTTGCTCCTGCCTGGCAATTTTCACGTACTTTCTCAGGGGTGCTTATGCCGCCGCCAATAAATAGAGGGATATCAACGTTCTCACTTACTTTCTTGATCATGCCGGTAGAAATACTATTCTTCGCACCACTTCCTGCGTCCATATAGATCACATGGTTGCCCTGCATTTCGCCCGCCCATGCAGTACAAAGGGCTATTTCGGGCTTATTAGCCGGTATAGGCATACTGTGGCTCATATAAGATACAGTAGTCTGTACGCCTCCATCTATTAATATATACCCTGTAGATATCACTTCCAGTCCGCTGGCCTTTACCAAAGGTGCAGATACCACATGCTGGCCTATGAGCAGGTCGGCATTGCGGCCCGAAATAAGAGAGAGATACAAGAGGGCATCTGCAAGAGGAGATACCTGTGCGGGATTTCCGGGGAAAAGAACAACCGGAATATCGCTGTTTTCTTTAAAGCGGGTAATACATAACTCCATTTGGTGAGCTAACAACAGACTGCCGCCAATGAACAGATAGTCAACCCCGGCTTCGTTACACAGCTTTGCCAGTTTCGGCACATCTTCAGCCGCCATCTTATCCGGGTCGGCCAATACAGCAAATCCACTTCTTTGCTCTGTCTTCAGTAATTGTAGCTGTTGCAGTATTTTTCCTGTACGCACTTTGGGTATATTATTTAATGAAAAGCAATAAACAGATTCTCTTACCGTTCGGTCATTTCAGCCGGAAAGATATTCCAAACTACATGAAATCCTTTTTTATTAACGGCCGGCAACTGACAGTAAAAGTAAAAAAAAATGTACAGGTATATATATAGTGGTGCTAATTGGTTCAAATATGTTCATTACTGCAGTGGTTGGCAAGGTTTTTATTGTCAATAGCATAAAGAACGATCAGCAATTAACTGTGCACATAGGTATTACTATTAATATGGAAGACAAGTTGAGTGAACTAGAGCAATTTTTGAATACCATAGTCAATAATTATCCCCCACTTCCCAAAGCAACCAATATAGAAGAGCGCTTAGATAAGGCTGTGGCGTACGGTGCGTTATTGACAGACTATAAAGAAAAGGCCAGCAGTAAGATAAGGGAACTCTTCGCCGATGAACGATTGAACGATTATAAAGGTGATATACATAGGGTAGCCAATAAATGTCTGCGCAACTATCATAAACAGCAGGTATTGGCATAGTAGTATTGGCTACACAACTACATTGCTCACTGGTCGAAGTGTCCGAGGAGTTTATCCCGATTTTTTCGGGTTCTCACTCATGCAAGCGTCTGGCTTGCGAAATGCACCATTTACCCATCCAATCAGACGTAAAACAGTCTAAATTCCACGCCCTACGCATAATTTAAAACATATACCTCGCTTGAAATAGGCTAGAGTGGCTCATCTAAATCAAAAAGTAGATGTAAAATG
>NZ_PPSL01000015.1 GCF_002954265.1 Flavipsychrobacter stenotrophus
AGGCTAAGCGGCTGGCACTAATAGCGGTAGTCAATAAGCTGCTCAAACAAGCATTTGCTATTGCGACAAAAGAAGCAATTTTTGAGAAAAATTATTTACAAAATACTTGTTTATAAACACAGTTCATCGTCATCATTAAGACATTTGAGATGGTGGGGTGATCTTGGATCGACTTTACATTAGTTTTTGTGTCTATGATTTGTTTGAGGGGCCCTATCCTACAGTGCTAAATATGGAGGAAATGAAAATTTATTATCAACACGATGATTGTATTTAATCATGTTGATAGTTCGAACCAAATTCGGAAAGCGAGATACAAACCATAGTAATCCTAACGGCCAACATCAATTGACATTAAAATGCATAAAGTGACATTTTTCTGCATCATCCTACACAACTTGACATAAACCTGGAAAGGTGCCATATCTGGGAGCATAGATTGCACTTAAAAGCAAAAAAACGGTACTATGAAAAATAAAAACGTAAACGTAAATTCGTATGACAGAACACATGACATCACCCCAGAAGAGGTAAGGAGATTTGAAAGATTTAAAAACTACACTGATGAACAGGTAAATGAACTGATAGACACCATTAAGAAATATACTCGATTTATTTATAATGTGGTTTCTAAACGGAAAAAATTTGGCAAGAAAATTGCACTACACATTGATAATCAACAAACTAAATCGGCATGAGCGACATCACACTATTCAAAACCTTTGCTAAAGGCACTCATAAGGCAAAAACTAAAGGGAACAACTGCGTTATCTATACTCGTGTTTCAACAAAAGAACAGGCCGACAACAATTTAAGCCTCGATACACAGAAGAAAGCTTGTGAAATGTTTGCTAAAAAGGGCAATCTTCAAATCATGGGCAGTTTCGGAGGCACGTTTGAGAGTGCAAAGACCGATGAAAGAAAGCAGTTCAACAACATGCTAACTTTTCTGAAGAAGAGCAGAGAGAAAATATCGCACATCATAGTATACAGCGTGGATCGGTTCAGCCGTTCCGGTGCTAATGCCATCTACATTGCCGAGCAGTTGAAAAAGCAGGGAATAGTGGTTTGCTCCGTAACGCAACCTACCGACGCATCAACGGCAAGTGGCAGTCTGCAACAAAATATACAGTTCATATTCAGCGAGTACGAAAACCAACAGCGCAGGGAGAAATGTATGGCTGGTGTAAAGGAAATGCTGCTGCGTGGTGAATGGCCTACTGCCCCGCCTATTGGTTATGACATTGTCAAATCCAATGGCAAGCGGTCTATTGTGCTCAATAAGGATGGTAGGCTGCTAAAAAAGGCGTTCCACTGGAAAGTCAAGGAAAAGGTATCCAGCGAGGAGATTATCAGGAGGCTTGCTGCACAAGGTCTGAAAATAACTAATCAGAGAATCTCAGCCTTCTTCCGCAATCCTTTTTATTGTGGCCTTATGGTTCATACTGCTTTGGAGGGACAGGTAATAGAAGGTAATCATGAGAAGATGATATCTAAAGAACTTTTCCTTGAAGCAAATGATGTACTATCTGAAAACAAGCAAGGCTATCGCACCAACCCTGAGAATGACGAAATACCGCTTAAACGGTTTTATAAGTGCGATGAGTGTGAGCAGTTTCTCAGGGCATATAAGGCTTACAAGAATCAGAAGTACTATTACAAATGCAACACAAAGGGTTGTAACTGCAATATGAGGGCTGATACTCTCCACGAGCGTTTCGCTCAAACGTTGTCAGAATACAGCCTTGAATTTGACGAGGCGATGCAGTACCTGATTAGAGAGCAAATGATTGTGGAATACAATAAGTCGAATGAGCAGAAAGAAGAGAACATTCAGAATATCGAAAAGCAATTAGCGGAGGTAGATAAGAAGTTGGAGCGTCTAGAAGAACGATATGTTTTGGAGGAAATAACAAAGGATATGTTCGATAAATTCAAGGCGAAATTCATTGACGAAAAGAAGGATATTGAAAAGGAACGGGCAAAATTTGGGAATAGGGTGTCGAACCTTGATTTATACATAGACACAGCCTTTAGAACAACCTCAAAACTCGCTCCAGAATGGGCTTCCGCTGATTATAACGACAGACAGGAACTTCAGTATATGGTCTTTCCTGAAGGAATATACTACAATCGAAAAAAAGACGAGTGTCGAACCCCAAAGGTAAATGAAGCATTCCGCTACATTGCAGGCTTGGCAAGGGTTTTAGGGGGAAAAGAAAAGAGGGAACTGCAATTTGAATTGCATGTTCCCTCTTTGGTAGCGAGAACAGGGATCGAACCTGTGACCTTCGGGTTATGAGCCCGACGAGCTACCGCTGCTCTATCTCGCGATCTGAGTGCAATAGTAGGCATGCAAACCCACTCTACCAAAACTAAATGGATATTAATAAACCCCAACTAAAATATTAGCTGATTATTGACTTAGGAAACGACTGAATATTGTCGCGGCAAGACTAACATCTAATTGTTCAATAGGATGCCCGGTATCTGGAATGATACATAATTGTGCAGTGGGCAAAGCTTTATAAACAGAAATTGTTTCTTCCATGCTTACCATTTTATCTCTATCTCCAATAGCTACCAATATTTTCTGTTGTATTTGAGCAAAGCCCTCTTTCTTCAGCGGATTATCCGCTCCCATAGCCATCATCATATCTTCTGTTCTAGCCAAAACCGTCCCCCAACCTGTAGCAGTATGCCTTGCTTTTAGTGAAGAGGCAAACTGCGGTAATTTTTGTTCAATTTTTTCCGGGTCGAGCATCTTCACCTCCTTGGTGGCCGTTTCAACGTCCCAGTGATACTTTGTTGCCAGCGTAATTACCTTATCTACTTTTTCAGGGTGGTGTTTTGCCAAATACATAGCCACATACCCGCCCATACTGTAACCGAATATCGAGGCCCTCTCAATATGGGCCTCATCCATGTACTTCAATATACACTCCGCAAAAAGAGGGATGGAGAACAGATTGCCATACATATTTTGCCCGCCATGTCCATAAAAGTCGGGCGTATAAACGTCATATTGAGTAGCAAGCATTTGCGCCAGAGGTAGCATTTGATCGCTCGCTCCAATTGCCCCGTGTAGAAATAGTAATTTCATAATTAATCAAATATAAATTTAAACAAAAAAAAACTACTTTTGGTTCTTCAAAAATCCAGCATAAATGCAATTAGCGATAATAGGAACAGGCTACGTAGGTCTGGTAACGGGAACATGTTTTGCGGAAACAGGGAACAATGTTATGTGTATCGACATTGACGAAAACAAAGTAAATAAGCTAAAGCAGGGCAAAACCCCTATTTATGAGCCTGGTCTTGAGGTATTGCTAGAGCGTAATATAAAAGAAAACCGACTTCAGTTCACTACTGATATTAATACAGGTATATCCGGTGCTAAAGTGATTTTCCTTGCACTCCCTACGCCTCCGGGCAAAGATGGCTCTGCCGATCTGCAGTATGTGCTGGATGTTGCTGCTGCCTTAAGCAAGATCATTACAACTTATACCGTTATTGTAAACAAAAGTACGGTACCTGTAGGCACGGCCGAAAAAGTACATGCGGTATTATCTCAGCACCTCGATCCATCATTATTTGATGTGGTGTCTAATCCCGAATTCCTTCGCGAGGGTGTTGCAGTAGAAGACTTCCTTAAGCCGGATCGTATTGTTATAGGTACAGAATCTGAAAAGGCAAAGAAGGTAATGGACGAATTGTACCAGCCATATATCCGCCAGGGCAATCCTATCTATTTCATGGATCCGCGCTCATCTGAAATGACCAAATACGCGGCTAACTCATACCTGGCAATGCGTATTTCGTTTATGAACGAAATGGCAAATCTTTGCGAGCGTGCCGGTGCTAATGTTGACTGGGTGCGTATAGGTATGGGTAGCGATAGCCGCATTGGCAAGCGTTTCCTTTTCCCTGGTATTGGCTACGGTGGCAGCTGCTTTCCAAAAGATGTAAAAGCTTTGGCTTTCACTGCGCAGGAAATGGACTACGACTATGCTATTATCAATACAGTAATGCAGGTAAATGACCGCCAGAAACTAATTCTGGGTCAAAAAGTAAGAAACTATTTCGGTAGTGATCTTTCTACATTCAAGTTTGCCTTGTGGGGTTTAGCGTTCAAGCCCGAGACCGACGATATACGCGATGCTCCTGCATTAGATCTGATCAACGAGTTGTTGGCAGCAGGCGCATCTGTTACGGTTTTTGACCCTGAAGCAATGGAAAATGTAAAGCAGATATTCGGCAACAAGATCCAATATGCTGAAAGCCAATATGCGGCTCTGACAGATGCACATGCGCTCATAGTTGTTACAGAATGGAGTGAGTTCCGCAATCCCGACTTCGATCGTATTGCGACAGCACTTGTTCATCCTTGCATTTTCGATGGTCGTAATGTTTATTCATTGGAAAAAATGAATGAACTTGGCTTCTACTATGAGAGTATAGGTAGAAAAACTATCCACAAACATGTGCATGACACACTGGCAATGCCTCAGAACGAGATCATTAGAGAGCGAGGTACTCTGGATTAATTAAGCATAAGCATTTTCTTTATCCCTGATAAAATAAAAGACTAAATGAGTAAACGCATACTGATTACAGGCGCAGCAGGATTCTTAGGTTCACATCTTTGCGATCGCTTTCTTAAGGAAGGGTACAATGTGGTCGGTATGGATAACCTGCTTACAGGTAACATAAAGAACATCGAACATCTTTTCCCTATAAAGGAATTTGAATTCTTCCATCACGATGTCACTAAATTCGTACACGTAGCAGGCAAAATTGACTACATCCTTCACTTTGCATCTCCTGCCAGTCCTATAGATTACCTTAAAATGCCAATTCAGACATTAAAGGTTGGCGCCATGGGTACACACCATTTACTTGGCCTGGCAAAAGCTAAAGGAGCACGTATACTGATCGCTTCTACTTCAGAGATCTATGGTGACCCGTTGGTACATCCTCAGACCGAAGAGTATTGGGGTAATGTAAATACTGTGGGACCGCGTGGTGTTTATGATGAGGCTAAGCGATACATGGAAAGTATCACTATGGCATACCACACTTTCCATCAGTTGGAGACACGTATCATCCGTATCTTCAACACATACGGTCCAAAGATGCGCCTGGATGATGGTCGTGCATTACCTACATTTATGAGTCAGGCATTAAGGGGAGAAGATCTTACTATGTTTGGCGACGGTTCACAGACGCGCTCATTCTGCTATGTAGATGATCTCGTTGAAGGTATCTATCGCTTATTGTTGTCTGACTACTCCAGTCCGGTAAACATTGGTAATCCACAAGAGATCACTTTGATGCAGTTTGCTGAAGAGGTACTGGCACTTACAGGATCAAAATCTAAGATAGTATTCAAGCCATTGCCACAAGATGACCCTAAACAACGCCAGCCGGATATTACAAAAGCCAGGAACATTCTTGGTTGGGAGCCAAAGATAGACCGTCACGAGGGTTTAAAGCGCACACTGGAATATTTCAAACTACACATCTAAGTAATTATTTACATTCCATAAGTAGAAAAAGGGTTTCGACAATATCGAAACCCTTTTTAGTATCTAACCCACAAACGCAGATCACCTGAAACCAGGCGCCATGCGCGAATTGGTATTGCGCTTACCTATGTTACGGCTATGCATAGGCCTGTAGTAAAGTGTGCATGAAGAGAAAAAGCTCGTAATGAGCACAACTGCCAGTATTTTCTTAAAGATTTTCATTGTAGTCATTTATGAATTATTGAAAATATACTATCCGAATGATTCTGCTTCCAGAAACTTGCTTTTGTAAAAATAATCATTCATTCTTAAATAACTAATCTGGTGGATATTATCTGTGATAATGATGCCTGTACAGCCTATGCCTAGGTGCCGGATATACTATTACGCATGATGCAAATGACACTATCAACAGCAAAACTGCGGTAACTTGAAATAATCGTTTCATGACCTATTGTTTTTTCTTTGAGTGTTTATGTAAGAAAAGGTTTAATAAACCCTTACAAATTGAAGTTTAAAAATTGTGTGAAAATATTTTTAACAAATCGAAGACAACTCATTCGTTTTTCATTAGGGAATATTATCTTTGCGCCAACTTAAAACATAACTAATGCCTGCTAAAATAAAACCAACCGGTTCACAGATAACGAAGCTTATCATCCATTTCGTAGTATTTATCATCGGTTCGGCTGCTATGTTATATTTATACGATCCTAATCATGGTAAAGGCAAATGGGCTTACCCATGGCCAGCGTGGACTGTTGCTGCATGGGCACTCTGCTTCATCGGCCACTACTGCATCGTATTTACAAGTTCTGAAGACAAGGGTTATGATGAATATCGTCGCCAACAGGACAAACCATTGAACTAATCAATTTCATACCGATCAATATTTCTAAACGCCTCTGCTTGCAGGGGCGTTTTTAGTTAGCTCATCTTGCCATGAACAATATACTTAAGTACAGAACTGCATCAACTTTGGATATCTCTCAATTAAAGAACCTTGCGTTACTTGCATACGGTCAATTTAAAGACGTGCTGGGCATAGAAAATTGGCAGATCATGGAAAGCAATCTTTCCAGCGAAGAAAAGATCGCTGATCTCCTTTCAAAAGCAACCTGTTTTGTTTGCACAGATGGAACAACAATAGTAGGTATGGCCTACCTAATGCCACAGGGAAACCCGACACCAATTTTCCAGGCAAACTGGAGCTATCTCAGACTGGTGGCAGTGCATCCTGATCACAATGGCAAGGGTATTGCCAAAACCCTGACTCAACTTTGCATAGACCATGCTAAACAAAACAATGAGCACACCATAGCCCTACATACATCGGAGTTTATGGATGCAGCACGACATATCTATGAAGGATTTGGATTCAAGCAATTAAAGGAAATAGAACCGCTATTTGGTAAGCGGTACTGGATATATACTTTGGATCTTGATCGATAGTTTTCGCTAAACCTAAACTACTATCTGCTTAGCTTATTTTCGCCCAATGCGACTGAGACGCATGATTCCTTAACGTTGTTTTTAAACCCTGATGTTGTGGCAATTCTAATCGAGGATCTGCTGTAAGTAAGGCCAAGGCAGCGTGCCGTGTTTCTTCAAGAATAGCGCTATCATGTACTATATCTGCCAGTTTAAATTTCAGCACGCCACTTTGTTTCGTTCCATACATATCACCAGGCCCGCGCATGGCCAGATCTTCTTCAGCTATCTTAAATCCATCTGTCGTTGAGACCATGATGTTAATGCGCTTTACACTCTCTTCGCCTACTTTGCTACCTGTCATTAATATACAGTAAGACTGTTCTGCCCCCCTACCCACTCGCCCACGTAACTGGTGCATTTGTGACAGACCAAAACGCTCAGCGCTCTCTAGCAGCATTACCGAAGCATTGGGTACATTTACCCCTACCTCTATTACTGTTGTAGCCACAAGTATATTGGCCTCTCCCTTTACAAAACGGGCCATGTTACGCTCCTTCAGCTCGGCTTCCATGCGCCCATGCACCATGGCTGTTCTATAGCGATCTTCGCTAAACCACATTTTCACTTGTTCGTAGCCTTGCATAAGGCTTTCATAATCCAGCTTTTCCGACTCTTCAATTAAGGGGTATACAATATATGCCTGCCTGCCTTTATCTATTTCATGCCGCATGAATTCCATTACCTTAGCACGGGCGGTATCTCTCCGGTGAACAGTCTTTATTTCTTGTCTGCCGGGTGGCAATTCATCGATCACAGACACTTCCAGGTCGCCATAAAGCGTCATAGCCAATGTGCGGGGAATAGGTGTTGCGGTCATAACCAACACATGTGGCGGTAGCTCATTTTTCTTCCACAACTTAGCCCGCTGCCCTACACCAAATCGGTGTTGCTCATCAATCACAGCAAGACCAAGGTTTTTGAAAATCACCGGGTCTTCAATTAATGCATGAGTACCCGCCACAAAAGATAACGAACCATCTGCCAGCCCTGCAAGAATCGCTTTCCGCTCTTTGCCTTTAATATTACCTGTCAGCAGTTTTATGGTGATGCCCATTTCTTCCAACAGGCCCGATATGCTATTAAAGTGCTGTGTAGCCAGTATCTCTGTAGGTGCCATTATGCAGGCCTGGAAGCCATTGTCTAATGCCAGCAGCATAGACATCAATGCCACTATGGTCTTACCACTACCCACATCACCTTGCAGCAACCTATTCATTTGTCGGCCGGTTGCAGTGTCCTGTCTTATTTCTTTGAGTACCCTTTTCTGCGCACCTGTTAATTGAAATGGCAGGTGGTGATTAAAGAATGTATTGAACGCACCGCCTACTTTATCAAATATCCACCCACGTTGTATGGTATGCTGCAAGCGCAACCTGCCTATTAATATCTGAGATATGAACAGCTCTTCCCACTTCATTCTGTAGCGGGCCATTTCTTCATGGTGCTCGGTATCGGGGTAATGCAGCCATCTTATAGCACTATAACGGTTACATAGTTGATACTGGCTAAGAATAGCTGATGGCAATATTTCAGGGATGTCGTGTGGCTTTACCTTCTCAAAAAGGCTTTGCGTTATTTTAGCAAAAGACCGGTTGGTTATACCTCGTAACCTCAGTTTTTCTGTAGTACTATATACCGGCTGCCTGCCCGGGATATTGGTATCGCTATTCCATGCCTCTATTTCAGGATGGCTGATGTTATAGTAACCGCCATAGTGAGCTACCTTACCAAATACAATATAGCGCTCTCCCTCTGTAATACTCTTCTTTACCCAGTTTATGTTCTGGAACCATACCAGTTCTATCCGCCGGGTATCATCATAGAGGGTTGCAGTTAATCGCTTTTTACGACCATCCCCTTCTTCACCAATATTGATGAGTATGCCTGCAAACTGGGCAAATTCAGTCAAGCCATTTACAGCGGCTATCTTGGTTATCTGGCTTCTATCAAAGTACCGGTAGGGAAAATGATACAACAGGTCCTCGAAAGTGGCAATACCCAACTCCGTACGCAGCAACTCGCCACGCATGGGACCGACGCCTTTCAGAAACTCTATTGGCGACTCTAATATGGATGTACCGTTATTGATGCCGCAAATTTAATAGATAGTACGGTAGGAACAACGAGCACAGGTATTTTTACCTGTACGATTATAATTGAAAGCTTTAAAGTTTTATAACGGAATTGCTGACTATGGATATTTGCTTTCAACGCAAATGATCTTACTCGTAAATTGCCTGTTTTCAAAGAAATCAAATACACTTATTGCGCCTTCTTTTTTGCTGCCAGTTACGTCCAACTTATATCGGGTAAGTTCTCTTTTCAGGTCATCATACCTAATTGCAAACAATGGCTGATGAGGTGTGCTTGCACAAGGTATTTTACTTTCATCCACCCAATATATCTGCCCATCCTTTTTACGGCCTTTATAATTCACTGTGCCCTCAATACCAGATATATAAGGTCCCAACCACAGAATGTGCACCACCATTTTACCCAAGTCCCTATCGAACAGCCATTCTTCTACCATTAAATATTTGCTCACGCAAGCACTATCTCCGCGTTTTATCTCTTTGGCCAACAAGTCTAGGGTGCTATCGTTCACCTTAAACTTGTCCCCAGCAAGATCGGTGATCGCCACCACATTTTCTTTAGCAAGCTTACGGAACAGATCGTTGATAGTAATACTGTTCCCCGCTGAGTCTTTCATTTCCAGCAATGGCGTATTGTAAGCGTTAGTCAGATCTACTTCCCTCATTACTATTTTTTTCCATAATACACTTGACTCCCGCACGTCAGTCCAGTGCACAGCAGCAGTTCTATCTTTTGTTTTTATTTTCCCATTTTGCGCCTTGGCAATTGCGCCCGGGATGAGGAAAAAAACTAAAAATGTTATGAATAAGCGACTCATAGCAGTGAACATCAGGCTTTAATTGTGCAATGAATAAATTTACATATAGCACAAACGTAACTTACTTCTCCCTTTTATACTGCTTAAACAACAACTCCAGCCCGGGCACTTTAGTATTCAAAAAGTTTTTCTGATTGCCAACCATCCTGCTCAGGTCGCCCACACTTTTTGCCTGCTCAAATTGATGCACTTTATGCTCGCTTATAATGCCCGAATGCATCATGCACGACAAGTACAGGTTATTGCTGTAATTGGCCTGCACCAATACCGACAAATCTTTATTGAATAATGCTACCAGCATTTCCTTCCCATCCACAACTATATTTATCTGCTGCGCCTCCCAGTATTGTAGTGCATCTGCGGCCTGATCTGGAATAACAACAGCTATCTTTTTATCCATTTTTATTGCTGAATAGGCCTGCACAAATACTTCCACACCTCTTTTGGCCGCTTCATTAAGTACAGACACCACCTGCTGCAGCGTACCGGGAAATGCATCTACCACTATTATTTGCTCTGCCCTGGCAATCATTTCCTTTACCCGCTGAAACACTGCATCCGCAGTCTGTAGGGTATATATCCCCTCTTCACTTTTTGCCTCTTTTATTTTATTCAGTGCATCTACAGCATTTCCGGTTTTGCGCTTGTAGGCTGTTTCCAACTGTTTTACAACTGTTTCTATTGGCAGCGCCTTGCATACCCGCACCTCACCTTCCATCACTTCTATTGCCCCTTCCCGCGAAAGTACATCAACAGCCTTATATACGTTAGCGGTCGGCCTGCCTATCAGCTTGCCTATTTTGTACGCTGTTTGTGCACCATGCTTTAACAATCCCACATACACCTCTGCTTCAAGCGTATTAAATCCCAATTCTGCGAATATCTCTTCCGGACTCATAAAATATTTCTTACTGCAAATGTAGTATTATAAAGATATACTACTACATTTGTTTTAAATAAAAACATACCATGGACACAAATAAAATCAAAAGGAATTTGCGCCTGAGTGCAATTGTAACCATTCTTTCCCTAACATCATTGAGGACAATTACCAAACATAGTAATATAAGAGCGGTAGATATGGTAGCCATCTTAGGTGCCGGTATGTGTATTGGCGTGTTACTGGTAAATATCTTTATGCTGATAAACAGGAAGAAGATTGCAGAGTAAACCCTCTTTGCGCTGTTACAATTGCAATAATCCTTTGCGCTTCCCGGCCTACCGTCAGGCAGCTTTGTGGACTGCCTTTGTACTCACAGCATGAACCTACCCAACACACTAATTTTAACTTTCCAATCCAAGCCTACATATCACCGCTAAATATTACCTTTGGCTGCGGGCAGATATACTGCCTATACATCAGGATGAAAAAAAATATTGCACTACTTGCAGGGGGCTATTCGGGCGAGTTCGTTATTTCAATAAAGACTGCCGAAACCATCGAAAAGAACTTAGACACCAACTTGTATAATGTTTACAAGATCATAGTCACAAAAGACGAATGGTATCATGAACATGGTAAGAAAATACAGGTGGATAAAAACGATTTTTCCCTGTTAGTAGATGGTCACAAAATAACCTTCGATTGCGTATTCATAGCCATGCACGGCTCTCCGGGAGAAGATGGCCGCATACAGGGTTATCTGGACATGATGCAGATACCATACACTACCTGCAATGCAATAGTGTCCGCGCTCACCTTCAATAAGAGTTATTGCAATAAGGTTGTCAAAGCATTCAATGTGGTAAACATCGCCAATTCGGTACACCTCATTAAGGGTGAGCCTTATTCCATGGGAGCCGTGCTTGATGAGTTAAAACTCCCGGTATTTGTGAAACCCAATGAAAGTGGCAGTAGCCTGGGCGTAAGCAAAGTAAAAAATGTTGAGGAACTGCTACCAGCTATAGAGAAGGCATTCGGAGAAGACAAACAGGTGCTGATAGAAGAATTTATTGAAGGTCGTGAATTAACCATTGGTGTTTACAAAGTAAATGGTTTGCTAACGGCATTGCCTGCTACTGAAATACTGAGCCAGAACGAGTTTTTTGATTACGAAGCCAAGTATACACCAGGAGTGACCAAAGAGATAACCCCGGCGCAAATACCTGCACAAGTAAAGGAACAACTCGAAACGAAAGCCATGTACATATACCGCCATCTTAACTGCCGTGGTATTGTGCGTATGGATTTCATTCTTGAAGCTAAGACAAACAAGCTTTTCTTCCTTGAAGTAAATACTATGCCTGGTCAGAGCGAGAACAGTATTGTTCCGCAGCAGGTAAGGGCGGCGGGTATGGATCTGAAGAAATTTTATGGAGACTTGCTCGAAGATTGTCTGAGAAATCATTCTTTATAATACTTATATTTATACTCTGATTCCATATCCTTTATGAAGGAAGAAGTAAAAAGGTCATTCTGGTTTAATTTTCTGGTGGTAGCGGCTACGTTCACTGGCATCTACATTATATTTTTCTGGGCGTTGGGGTGTCTTACACATCATGGCGAAATGGTAAAAATACCTAACCTGAAGGGTAAGCATATGAACGAGGCTATTGCACAGCTGCATGATATGCATTTCGATGTGCATGTCGATTCTACTTATGATCCTCTGGCTAAACCTTTGGCTGTCCTCAAGCAAGTACCCGATACCGGTTCTACAGTAAAATCTGGTCGTATTGTTATGATCACGGTCAATAGCGTAACGCCAATGCGGGTTCCTATGCCTAACCTCATTAGTCTTTCATTCAGAAGTGCAGAGATGTTACTGAAAAACAATAAGATGTTTGTTGGTGATACTACTTATGTACCTGATATTGCCCGTGGTGCTATTAAAGAGCAGAGATTTAAAGGCCACGCTATAAGGCCAGGTGAAATGATACCACAGGGTAGCCGTATTGACCTTGTAATTGGTAACGGCTTGGGTAATACAGATCTAAACGTTCCCGACCTTGTACATATGACCGTTGATGAGGCAACCGCAATAGTGAATGCCAACAACCTGATACTTAATTTAGTTGTGGAGTCCGGAAGCGGCGAGATATACGATACCCCTAACGCCTTCATTATACGCCAGGTGCAGAAACCACTCAATGATGCAGGCCAGCCCAGCAAGATAAAGATGGGCGATATTATTGATGTATTTATAAAGCAAAAACCTGAGCCTGATGACTACGAAGGGGGCAATAAACCACCTATAGAAGCCGTTAAAGACAAAACATTTGACCCCGAGGACGGAAACTAGTGAAAAACACAACATTAATAATATTCTCGTGTTTACTATATATTCTTAACCAGGCTTTTCCGGCCAATGGGCAGGAACACGCAGGCCCATTAGGCGCTAATCCTCAATTGTTTAGCAAGCAAGGAAAGCATAACGTTGCTAAGAAAATAACTGCTATAACCCTGCCCTTCTTTGAAGACTTTACAGGTTATGATCTCTACCCCGACAACTCTAAGTGGATAGAGAAACAGGTATATATCAATAACACAATGTGCGTTAGCCCTATAAGCAGGGGTGTTGCTACTTTCGACGCACTCAATGAATTGGGCCACCCATGGGACCCGAGCAGTAATAATAATTTCCGCTATACCGATAGTCTTACCTCTCAGCCATTCGACCTTACCGGTTACACTCCAAACGACAGTCTTTATCTCAGTTTCTTCTACCAACCTCAGGGTTTGGGATTCTTTCCACTCGTTGCCGATTCTTTGGTACTTTTTATGAGGATCCGCTACGGCGATTGGCTGCCGGTTTGGAAAATGCAGGGGTCATCACTACAGCCATTTAAGCAGGTAATGATTCCAATTACAGATACGCTGTATTTTTATGATGCCTTCCAATTTCGGTTCGCCAATATTGCAGCGCTCAACTACTCAGATGCTATCTGGAACCTTGATTACGTTAGATTTGATGCAGGCCGCAATATGTACGATACGCTTGTAAATGACATTGCCTATTCGTCTAACCCTACTCCACTGCTCAACGACTATACATCTATGCCCTACAGGCAGTTTATTGCCAATACAGCCGGTGAGCGGGCACTTAGTTATAGAGATAGCATCCATAACAACTACGATAGTCCACAACCTGTTACTTATGGGTTTACTGCCAAAGATGAAGGCAGCGGTACTATTCTGCAATCTACTGTAACTAACACCGCTACATTAAACCCAACCGGTATACAACAGTTAGCTAACAATGCCTATACTACTACAGTACCAGCAGGTATTTATGATAAGGTAGTTTTTGAGAACAAGTATTTTGTTCAAAGCACCACAGCCACAGGATCTTTACCCAACGACACTATAGTTAAAGAACAGGTGTTTGATAATTACCTTGCTTATGACGATGGATCTGCTGAGCAGAGTTATTACCTTAGCCTGTTCCCATCTCTTCCGGGTAAAATTGAGATCGAGCATCATCTCAACGTAGCCGATAGTATGCAGGGTATGGCCATCTATTTTGGACGTACAGCTCCATCTCAATCATACAAATCATTTTCAATAGAAGTATACTCGCAGTTAGCCGGTATCAATGGTGCAGTAGCAGATAACCTGCTTTATGTTCAAGATCCCTGTTATCCCGGTTACGCCGATACTGTAAACAACTTCTGGATATATAAATTTGATACTCCATTGCCACTGCCGGCAGGCACGTTTTATACAGGTGTAATGATGCCCGCAGAAAGTAGCAGCGACAGCCTTTACTTTGGCTTTGATCTGAACCGGATCGGCGGAAATCATGCCTATTACAATGTACTCTCTTCATGGAATCCATCCTTACTGCATGGCGCGATAATGATGCGTCCACTAATGGGGCAGGACATAAAAGCAAGTGGCATAGAACCAGTAGTCGGTGCTAAAAAAGACATTTGGGAAGTATTCCCGAATCCCGCGTCTAATGAGATCAGCATTTCATTTCCGGGAGATGGAACTGCAAACTATATTATAACCAACATACAAGGGCAAACAGTAAAAACAGGCAATACTGTTAATGGTAGCAGTGTAGACGTTACAGCACTACATGCTGGTATGTACTTTATCAATATCTCCTGTAATGGGATAGCCGGGACGCCTAAGAAATTTATTAAATTATAACTGATGAAAAATATTACAGCTGAAGAACTAAAGAGCAGGCTGAGCAGCGGCGAAAAGCTAAACATAGTAGACGTGCGCGAACCATCTGAATACGCAGAAATCAACATCAATGGGAAGCTTGTGCCTCTAGGCAAGATCATGGGCATGCAGTTTGATGATATCGAAGACCTTAAAGATGAAGAGGTAATTGTGCATTGCAAAGCAGGCATGCGCAGTATGCAGGCATGTGTATTTATGGAACAGGCCGGCTTCACCAATGTAGTGAACCTGGTGGGCGGCATGGATGCATGGAAGAAGCTGGGATAAACATATTACCCGGAAAGAGTGATCGATCTTGAATTTTAATTAATTGCAGATAGATAGATTGTTAAACAAAATCTCAGCTCATAGAGCAAGGTAACAATAGCAAATGCACGAAATAGAACCTTTCTATAACTGGCGTCACTTATACAATGCAGAAGAAGATGAGCAATCTCCTTTCTACGGCATAGAGCATAGCGAGTTTGAATTCTCCAATACCGTTTACAACTATTACATACATCCTCAGTGGGATGAATTTGGTTCGCGCACACTCTATCTTAAGGTATTGTTTGTGGACTATGAACTTAACTACGCTATTATAGAAATGATAGGCGAATGGAATGATGCTGTGGAAAACGACATCATGCAACTGAAGCGATCAGTTATTGACCTCATGATCAAAGATCACATATCTAAATTCATTCTGGTCACTGAGAACGTACTTAACTTCCATAGTAGCGACCGTGAATACTACGAAGAATGGATAGAAGATATTAAAGATGATGGAGGCTGGGTTTGTTCCATCAACATGCCGGAACAAACCCAGCACGACTTCCACAAATCAAAAATAGATCGGAATATTACTTTTATGGAAGAACCAAACTGGCGTACGTATAAACCAGATCTATTCTTCCAGCTGGTAGATAATAGGATGCTTAGATTATTGGATTAAAGGAAGAATACCGTCTGATACTTTTGATAGTAGCTTTTACATTCTGTTGCACTACGGCACCAACTCTATCTCTTTTGAATTATTATAGAAGATAGATGTAGTACCACCCGCGGTACTATCAGGTACATGTACAGGTATTTCCTTTACCCTTATCAATTGTACAGTCAGCTTTCCTACGGGAAAATCGGCTAAGGCAGATGGGGCTACTGTCACAGTAGTCCCCGATATATTTTGGTCATTCACTGCACTACCAAGCGTAGATACCCTCACTACAATTTTTTCGTCGGCGCCCAATGTTGACCCCGTCCAACCGAAACTAAACCCAGCCGACTTCGACACCGTATCTGGTAACGAAACAAAATTGATATCACCAATATCACTTCGCCTTACAACATTACCTATGATCTTCCCTGACGGTTTAGTAAGCATAAAAGAGGCATCAAAAAAACCGGGACCATTCCATTCATAAATTGTTTTATCGATCAATGAAGTAGAGGGCGATGCACCATTCATCTTCACAGAAGAACCGTTCCCCAATTCGACACGTGTACCACTTCCATTGCGCACCAGGTAATGAGCCACACATGAAGTGGTGTTACCGGCCTTATAATAGGTGACCGAGTACACCTGATAATACGGCACATTGGTATCCAGATCATTAGAGTCTATTTTGCTGCAGCCCCCACCATATATTGCCAAGCCTATTATTGATAAAACAAAAATTGTCCTTTTCATAAGATCGCTCTTGTCAAATCAATACAAAACATACGCCAACAGCAATGAGAAATTCCAATTCGCACAGTAGAGATTCAGATAAATGCGTCGGGCATCCTTCCATTCCTTTAATCCTTTAAATCCTGGTTCAGACAATGTCGGCGGAATGGGCATAAACGAAGAAAGCCTCGACACAACGTGTCAAGGCTTTCTAAATAAATATGGCAACTACCTACTCCAATCCCGCACGTTCGGGATGGTGTAGTATGATCGGTCATGGGCCTAAAAGCAAATAACCCTTAGCAAATTAATGCTAAGGGTTATTTAATAAATATGGCAACTACCTACTCTCCCACATTGTTGTGTAGTACCATCGGCCATGGGGGGCTTAACTGCTCTGTTCGGAATGGGAAGAGGTGAACACCCCCGGTAAAATCACCATAAGATCTTACC
>NZ_PPSL01000013.1 GCF_002954265.1 Flavipsychrobacter stenotrophus
TTGCCATTGATACGATTTTCGGAAATGGGCTTATTATACTATCTAATAAGTCTGAGGATCTTACAGGCCGAGGTAATATGCTGATGAGAATGATAAATACACAGTCGTGGAAGCAATAATTTTCATGTCTCAGTCCCCGGCGAGTCTCCTTTTCGGGACTCGCCTACAATCGAGGTACTATAGCTGAAGTGTAAACAACTGCCTAAATATGTCCATCAATTGGTTCGATAACCTTCCCATCTGGGGCACGATTGATTATCAAGCAGTTACGTTCATTCGTAGCTGCTTTTTTATTTTATAAAAAACGTCTTGCATTGTAATTTGCATTATAGTCCTTGGGAAGCCGCTATGGTGGTGGTTTTTGCTGTTTAAGTAGCCACTAGTCCGTGTTTATACAGCTTTCCAGTTACTATTTCTCCAAAAACATAAAACTGCTTCCTCATTTCTATTGGATTTCAAATAGGAGCAAACGCTAAATGTTAAAATCAAGAGCCCGCCCCTTCACACTGGCATAGTTTTACATGGTATAAACTATGATGAAAAAGAATTGGATTTATACGTCGGTATTAGTGTTGAGCTCATTCGTAGCTCTTTATTCCTGCAAGAAGGACAATAATAATTCAGGCGATACCTCACAGGTAAGTATGCACCTCACTGATGCCCCTTCCTCCATATACGACCATGTATATATAGATATACAACAGGTTGAGGTGACCATGAGCGGTAGCAGTGCCGTAACACTTACTCCTATACGCCCGGGCGTATACGATATCCTGCACTTCCGCAACGGGCTGGATACTTTGCTCATGCGCGCTAGTATTCCTGCTGGCACTGTAAGCCAGATAAGGCTTATACTGGGCACAAACAACTCGGTTGTTGTAGCGGGCACTTCATATCCGCTCAGTACGCCCTCTGCACAAGAGAGTGGTGTGAAGCTGAACCTCAACCAGACATTTGCAGCCAATGGCTCTTATGATGTATGGATCGACTTTGATGCCGCTAAATCAATAAACCTTACCGGTAGCAATACTTACAAATTGAAACCCGTAATAAGGGCCTACAGCGCAGCTACAAATGGTAGCGTGAAAGGGCATATACTGCCACTCACTTCTATGTCTATTGTATATGCTATAGACGGTGCCGATACATTCGCTGCCATCCCCGATAATGCAGATGGCTTCTTTAAAATAAACGGCATGGCGTCAGGTTCTTATACCTTAATGGTACAGCCGGGTGTCGCAGGTCTTGCTGTTTATAGCCAAACTAATGTAAGCGTGACCTATGGTACTATATTCGACCTTGGCACTATTACTTTACATCCTTAAAATAAACATAGCTACTTAGTAACCGGATAATTTGTACCAAAAAGTAAAACCCACTTTGAGAGTGGGTTTTGCTTTTGACACAAACAGGAATATCGAACTCTTTTCCATTTTACCCTGCTTACATTATGTTTTTAATGTTTGCTTATGCCTTCGTTTTTCTACTTTTAAACCATGAAGCGTATTTCTTCACTGCTGTTATTATTGATTTTGGGTAGTGTCTGTAACGGGCAAGACCAATCTCAGCCAAAGCGCACCCCACGCAAAATAAAGACAAACACCACAGCACATCCGAAAATGGTGAGGGCACAAGGGACTAGCTATACCCAGGTTGATTGTGGGTTCATGGATAAAACAGGAAAGCTCTGGTTCGGCACTTTGAATGCAGGTGTTTATTGTTATGATGGCACATCATTTACGAATTTTACGAAGAAAGATGGTTTATTGAGTAATAATGTGAATGCGATTGTTGAAGATAAAGCAGGAGATATTTTGTTTGGCACTAGTAACGGGATTTGCCGCTACAGTGGGAAAACGATAACAAATCTAACAGCAAAGGAAGATGCAAGCAAGAGCCCTGTTTCATGCCTTTTAGAAGACAAGCAAGGCAACCTTTGGTTCGGAACAATGAACAGTGGTATTTATCGTTATGATGGGAAAAAATTTACAAATTTTCTAAATAATGATGACCATCCATTTAACCTTGGTGTCCACTATCAATATATTGTGCATATAATACAAGATAAGATGGGGAACCTATGGTTTAGCTCTTGGAACGGTGGTGGCGTATGGCGCTATGATGGGAAATCTTTTAAAAATTTTCTTCCATCCACAGAATATTACAGGTTGAACGAAGATCAAAGATCCTCTGACAGGCATAAGACAGAATCCATGCCCAACTTTATACCAATAGCCTTTACCGACTCCAGGCCGAAAGACTGTATTCACGATGATATGATTTTTTCGATCTGTGAAGATAAGCCGGGTAATCTTTGGTTCGCCACTCGAAGACACGGTGCTTGCCGCTATGATGGAAAATCATTTACCGGTTTTAGGGAGCAAGAAGGATTTGTTAGCGGTGGTATATATTTTATTTTAGAAGACAAACATGGAAATATTTGGCTCACTACAGAATCAAATGGTGTATGGTGTTATGATGGAAAAACTTTTAGAAATTTAACTACTAAAGATGGACTCATTAATAACTCTGTTTGGTTTGCTTTAGAAGATAAAAAAGGAAACCTTTGGTTTGGAACAAGAGGTTTTGGTTTGAGCCGCTTTGACGGTAAAACCTTTACTACTTTTTCGGAGTATTCTGAGTAATGGCTTGTTGCAATCAGCGCACTAAGTTGATTTTAACTTGAGTATTTCATAGAAGAATTTTCTTGCATAGTTCGAAGTTTTGTCGTTTAGGGATAGAGTTGAAAGGCACTCAAACTCTTCAAAATTTCCATATTACACAGTTTATTAAGTTATTTGGGGCTGAAATAGCGGAAGTTTGTAGTAATGAGCTGAAGGAACTTTATGTTGAATTTATGTATTGCACGAGCATAAAAGCACGTATTGCAAGAGATCTTGTTAAATTAAATTCTTTGCAACAATTGTATTTTTACCGTAACAAAATCGAATCTTCTGAATTTGACTTTTTTAAAGGCGATCTTATCAAACAAATAGATCCGGACTTAGGGGTAAAGTTGATGAATATCATTGTAAAGAATTCAATTTGAATTTAGTTGTTAGATTCTAATTTCCTGTTTTGTTGACTTCTAAGGTTGCTCAGTTGTTACGAAGACAGGATTCAAACTAACGGATTTGCACGTTGCCTGTGAGGCTCAATCGCTTCAAAATTTCCATCAATTGGTTCGATAAACTTCCCGTCTGGGGGACTGAATGAAGAGCGGAGAAACAGAGCGAGAGCGGTTTCTCCGCTTTTTTATTTTTACTGCCGTTGTAAACATCATTCTATAGCATCATCTTTGCAAAATAAAATCAGCGGAGCATTTTTTCTAAGGAAACATTTACAAAGTCACTACATGAACCATGCCAAAAAAGTTGCGGCATCTAAGCCAAAGGCTAATCCACAAGCAACAATTGAAAATATGCCCAAAAAAAAATTGGGTAAGTCCATAAAGTATAAGATGGCAGGCACAGCTATTATCCTTTTTTCTTGGATAGTTCAAAACTATTCCTTCGACAGTTGGGACTCTAAGTCCAAGGACTATATGGAATCGGCAAGAGATTTCTCAGACATGACGAGGTCATCACTGTTGTACGAAAATCTATACTATGTTGTTAATGGTTCAGATGATAGTATGATGAAGTCTGCCTTGAAAAGAGAATATATCCATCAGGCAGCGATGAAGTATGTTGGTGGCCTGACAGTTTCTACTGTTAATAGGCCCTTGGATACAGAAGATAAACAGCGTCTGATAGACAGTTTAAAAGGCTTAGCATCGAATGTTTATGACTTCGATGCTTTCAATAATTACATTCTTGAAGCGGATCGACTGATAGGAGATACCCGCAAAGAAGCAGAAGAACAAGTAAAAGAAATTAAATTCTGGAGGACTCTGTTTAAAAACGTTTACCTACTGTTATATCTTGTTGGAACAGGAGTCTTAATCTGGGGCATGAAACATGAATAGTTGCTTCACCGTTTGGCGTAGTCTTTTCGACTACGTCGTGACTGGCAGGCAATCTTCAGATAGCAGTCATTGTATCTTTTGCGTTTCTATTTTCATGAAGTAGCTTTATCCCAAAGTAAATAAGTCATTTTGCATTTCCGTAGTCGCTTTCAGCAACCCGGTAGCCATTCAGCGCCGTTCGTCGGATTTAATTTATAAGGGTTAATTGTACTTGTAAATTGTAATCTGATGGTCTTAACTGGAACGTAATTACGAACCAAAAGATGAATGAGCATTTAAAGACTAATGCTAAGGCAGCGGGTATTAAGCAAGATCTGTTCTTTCACCTGGCGCGCCACACATTTGCCACAACCATTACATTATCTAATGGGGTTCCATTGGAAACAGTGAGTAAGGTTGTATAATCAGGGCATTATTTATCTATGAACCACTTTTTAATACCTTGACAATAAATTCTGTTACTGCCTCGGTAAGTTTCCCAAGATGTAGCAATACCAAATCAAAAGCACAGGGACTAAATTGGGACTATTGTCCTCAGCAAATTTTTTAAAATAGGCTGCTATATCCATGTTACCTTCAAAGATAACCAAGAGAAATTCCTATGCAATAGGTTTATTCTGGCACATAACTTGCAATGAAGATGGAATAAATATTATATGCCGCTAAAACGTGGTATTGATAGTAATGTAAACGTATTATATTTACCGCAAAAAAGAGATTGAATTTGGCTAGATAAAAACCACCCCACATATATACTTTACGATTTTTTGTATTGTACCATTTTAGTTGCTATTTCTAAATGTCGAAACTTTAAAATACGCTGCAACGAGATGACTATGATGCGCCAGCCATGGCGTAACTGTGTCTTTTGCAGCGTAAGGCCTTCGACAGCCTCGAATAGCATAAAGAATTTCAGTTACGCTATTTTTTTGCTCACCATCATAATCAAAATCAAAAATGAAAAACACAAAACGGGTGCTACTATCGGCAGCACTATCCTTAATTTCCTTCGCCACCATAACGTGCTACACGTCGTGTAAGAAAAGCAGTTCATCAGTGGATGCGTGTGGTGCTGTTAGTTGCCAGAATGGAGGGTTGTGCAGTAATGGCTCATGCACTTGCCCAACTGGATATACAGGAACGACCTGCCAGAGCAAAGCGACCACAACACTTACATATAAGAACAACGCAGTTACTGATGTTACGATGACCTTAAACGGGTCAAACTATACCATTCCAAAGTCAGGTAGTGTGTCAGTTACAGGGACATACGATGACCAAGCGGTTGCCTATATATCCGCCAAAGGAACAAATTCATCAGGTGGTCTAATTGGGGAGGTTGTATCATTCTCTATAATTAGCAGATTCCCTTCATCTGGGTCAACTATTGTCAATGTAGATGTTCCATCCGACTACTTCTTTCTTATCATAAAGAACAATGGTGCGGAAGCTGTCACCAAATGCTATTTCAACTACGGACTTACAACGCAGTCATTATCTTATTTCAGTGTGCCTAACAATGGTTCTAATTATGGTTTCGGATATTATAGTGCCCTTAGCACCTACAATCTGCGACTAGAATCCAATACTTATTATTGGTCATTCAATCCACTGGCATTACCATTCACGAACAATCAATATAAACTTTTAACACTCAACTAATATGAAAATAACAATCACAATTTTACTTTTAAGCGCATTATTTTTGAGTTCATGCGCAAAGCGTGTTACGGTATCATACGGTGGTGGCAATGATAATGTTGGGACGGTTAAAATAAAGCCATCTACGACAATTAAGGGCGCATCGGTTACGATGGACGGCAAGTTAGTTTGGGATAAGAGAAAGCGGATTAAGACTCTTACGGTTACGAATGTGCCGAAGGGAAACCATGAAGTGAATGTGGTGTCTGAAAGTTGGGCTTACAAAGAGTCATTGAACGATAAGCAGACGGTGAAGATTACTGGGAGTGGCGATAATAAGGCGGTGTTGGTGAGTGTTCCCCCGTATAGCACTGGTTACTACATTTACATGACAGTTATAATAATAGTATGCCTTCTGCCTAGTTTGATTGCATTATAAATGTGCATTACAACCATCCGATTTTATCTATAATCCTGTTTGCGAACTCCGTTTTCGAGCAGGATTTTTTTCATGAAAATAAAATTTGAAAGGATATATTACAGCGCGCAAAATCAAGATCACCAACATTGAAAACTGGGGCAACCCAATTAATTATTGAAACAATTTACCAGAAGTGGTGCGTCAGAGTAACTAACAATCCAGAGATTCGGAAAGCAGGCCACAACCATCTGAACAAATCCGACATATTCACGTCAAACACTCATGCATGGGTGGAAAAGTAATGTCAGGTTCGAGACTGGACGGCTATAAATAAATTATATGTGTTTTGGTTCGCTTTTACGGCTTTGCACACCCGGCAAGCATTTCAGCAGAGTCGCTCGTTTGTTCGCCTACACTCGCATGTGTTGGCATACATAGCAAACCGCCACCTTTACGCCGGCTGGTTTAAAGCAATTTAGTTGTTTGTTACTACTTTTTTGTAAATTTCAGAAAAAATAATCATGTCTAAGATCACGACCCTTGATGAGATAGCACAGATAGTAAAACAGCTACAAAACAACCGATTTTTAGGAGTTGATTTTTGGGAGTTCTATCGTGGACAAGGTAGCGACAGATTTAAGTTACAGCCAGGCATTTTTCGTGAACGCCGAAATGAAGACTCATATGAGAAAGAAGAGTTAAGATTGTTTAATTGCTTTCAGAAAAAGGCTAAAAAAGGTAAGATCGTTGTTCAAGATACTTTTTCAAAGGACAAGTTTCCACATACCCAAACATGGTTTTCATTGTTTCAGGCACAACACTTGGGGCTAACTACTAGGTTACTTGATTGGACTATTAAATGGGAAATGGCTGTCCTATTCGCCGTTGAAAATGAAACACTACACAATGAAGATGGGCAATTTTGGATATTGCGATGCCCTCCAGATAAGCTCATTAAAGACGACAGCCCTCAAATATTAAAGGGTTCTCCTTTTCAGGTAAACGAGTTTCATACGATAAACTACCCTTTTTTCTACGAAGAGCAAAATGATCATTTTACTGCCGAGCATAGAAGAGCAAGGCAGTGGGGACGCTTTTCCATTCAGCCTTTAAAAGACGGTATGACACCGCTAGAAGAACAGCCTACTACACGAGACTATTTAGAAAAATTGATTATTGATAAAAACGCCAAAGCTGCTATAAAAAAGGAATTAAACGACCAAGGATTTACATTGGACTGGGCTTATTGTCGGCATGAGGCAAATATTACAGAAACCATTAAAAATATCAATAAGCCATCATTGTTGAAACGCATATTCGGTATTTGTTAAGTAAGCAACCATGTATGCAGTATATCACATAATTGACTTTGTTTTTCCTTCAATTTTACTGAAAGCAGTCGGGCTATTTAAAATGTGATGTATATAGGAGATACAGAAACCTAATTTGGCTGTCCAGAATCATTTAGAAGAAAATTATTCCATTGATCCTGCTTGGCTTCATTATAAAACCTTGCAGGTGTAACTAATCTTTGAAACTTTATTTTGTTGTCCTTACAATAGTCTTCTATTTCAATAACTACTTTATTCATTCTGGGTATATCAGCGAAAGTGGATCTTGAAAAACATACTCGTTTAAGGTTACTCAATTCCTTCATAACCTCTATTACTTTTCTCCATTCTATTTCTTGCTTATCAAGGTAAGCGTCCTCATAATTTACTTCTTGCCCCTCGTGAACCTTTACATTTTCAATCAAGTCAATAAATGCAATCTTATATGTAGAACTGAAGTTCTCTTTTTCAAGCCTACTGGCGTTTTTTAAACCCTTCTTTGTATGAGCAGTTGGTAAAATCGTCCATAAATAGTTGCGTGGTCTGCTATAAAAGAAGTTCGCTTTATTGTCTTCCACATTTGGATTGAAGGTACCAATTATCAAAGTTTCGGCATCTTTTGCCGGTTGATAATCAAGAAATTTGTGCATTATAACATTCATAACTTCCATATCTATAACTATTAACCCACACTTCGGGTATAGAAACTAAGATCGTCATTAAGTGCGAGGCGTATAAACCGTCCAAGGATCCGCTGTCTTTTTTAGGCTTAATAAATCTATTATCGTGCGTCCACATTCAGGACATGTCAGCCTTGTTGGGTTAGCGCTGACTTTGCTCAACTTCATATCTGCGGGAATAGATATTTTAACTAAGAAAGGTTCTGCTTTTAAGTCTTTCATCTTGAAACATGGAATCCAGCAACCAACTGGGGGCAGACTATTTTGATGTTGAATACAACTATAGCACATATAAATAAAATCTTGGTTGAAGTGAAGAGCAAAGTTAACACCTCTGTCTTATTTTTAGGGTAGAGGTTTTTTTAAGGCAAATAATTTTCTATCCTGCAGGATAAGGAAGCTATCTAGGAACTGTTTGGTGTTATCAGCGATAAAGTTGGTGGTCGTCCGGGTGGATATACCTGTATCATTAAGTTGCCTCGCCGTGCTGGTGATGCCGCGGATATGGCTATGATAGAGCCGGTTGCCTTCAACGAGATCTATGGTAAAGATGCTGAAGCAGCTGATGTCAAGAAACCACGACGTAGCCGTCGTGGTTCAGGTGCCGCTAAAACTACAGAAGCTACTCCGGTTGCTTCAGCAACTACAGAAGCTCCTGCTGCTGAAGCAACAGAAACTGCTGAATAAGCTTTTTATAAGTTACGTAAATAAAATGGCTGCCTTTATGGTAGCCATTTCTATTTGATGTATTTTAGGGCAATATTTAGGAAGCTGTCTTTACACAAATTAGAGTCTACTTATTACATTACCCTTTACCTTATTCTTACTATATGAGATCAGTTTTGCGATTAACTGCACTGATAGCACTAATGCTGCCACTTTTTACTAAGGGGCAGGTTATTGTCAATGTTGCGGGCAATTTGAATGAATACTACTCCGGCGATGGTGGGCCCGCAACAACAGCAAGTCTTGCCAATCCTTATGGTATAAGCGTGAGCAAGCAGGGCAACGTGTATATTGCCGACCATAACAATTTTGTTGTCAGGAAAGTAGGCACAGATGGCATTATAACTACGGTTGCCGGTAATCATACGTATGGGTATAGTGGTAATGGCGGGCCGGCTACAGCGGCCCAACTAATGTTCCCGTGGGACGTTGCTGTAGACGATTCTGAAAATTTATACATAGCCGATATGGCTAACCAGGTGGTGAGAAAGGTGAGCCATACAGGTATCATTTCCACTTTTGCCGGTAATCATACTTACTCTTTTTCGGGCGATGGTGGTCCTGCTACTGCCGCAGGCCTGGCTAATCCTCAATGCGTTGCTGTCGACCGTTATGGCAATGTTTACATTTCAGATGGAGGCAATAACAGGATAAGAAAGGTAGATACTGCCGGGACTATCACAACTGTTACAGGCAATGGTACGCCAGGACTTTCGGGTGACGGCGGACCGGCATCGCTGGCAATGATAAGCCATGCTGCAGGTATGGCGTTTGATACCGCCGGCAACCTTTATTTTTCGGATAAGGTCAATTACAAGGTGCGCAAAATAAGTACAGCTGGCATTATCAGTACTGTGGCGGGAATTGGCACGGAGGGTTTTAGCGGCGACGGCGGACCGGCAACAGCTGCACAGTTCCGTGGGCCAGAAGGTTTGGCCGTAGATAAGAGCGGAACGATATATGCAGCAGATGGGGAGAACGACCTTATCAGGAAGATAGATCCTTTGGGAGTAATTACAACTATATGCGGCCACCCCCTGATAACCGGCTACAGCGGTAATTATGTATTAGCATTGGGTGCAGTAATAAATTACCCGATTGGCATGTCCATGGATACTGCCGGAACCTTATATTTTGCCAATATCGGTTCTAACTTGGTTCAGAAAATAATTATGAACTGTGCACCCGCATCTATAATGGGCACTGATACCCTTTGCATCGGTGCGTCGGTAACTTTTACCGATAGTATTGCAGGAGGTTCATGGAGCCTGTCGAGTGTTACCACAGCTACAATAACTGCCAGTGGAGTAGTGACCGGCGTTGCGCAAGGAGGTAATAATATTATCTACACTACCAATAATATCTGCGGTGTACAAAGCAGACTCCAATATATATATATTGAAGCACCCGCGCAGCCGATTACCGGTGCCGACAGTTTATGTACGGGAAGTACTGCTTTGTTTGCAAATGGAAGCTTTGGGGGGATGTGGACATGCACAAATGCACATACTACAATCACGGCTGGAGGATTGGCCACTGGTATATCAACCGGAACAGATACAATAAGCTATCTATTAACTAATAGCTGCGGTGTTTCATCGGCTGTTAAAGGTTTGGAGATCATTCCGCCTGTTCATTTAAGCCCTATTGTGGGCCGAGATAGTATATGCACATTTGTGATGATAGTATATACTGACAGTATTATGGGCGGGGTATGGACCAATAATAATTCTCTTGGAAGTATATTAGGGGGACACCTTACGGGTTTTAACGCCGGAATAGATACGCTTAAATATACCGTTACCTATACTGCGCCCTTGGCATGCGTAGTGCAGGTGAAAAAGGCTGTTGTTATCAGTAGCGCGCCGCCGTCGACTTTTACTATTTCAGGTGTTGATAGTATATGTCCAGGGGATTCTGCAGTTCTGTCGGTTCCCGGTGGAGGGATGTGGTATGTGCAAAATGGCAATGCAACGGTGTCCTCGTCAGGAATTACTACCGGTGTCTCTCCTGGTGTTGATGTCATCACCTATACGCTTACCAACGGATGTGGCAGCGTAAGTAAGGTAAAAACGATCCGGGTTCGCACTGAGGAATCCTGTGCGCACGGCGTATCTGTTGCTTCTTTAACAAATGAAGATATCAACATCTACCCTAACCCGGCTGTTTCAATGCTCTATATCTCCTCGCCCAATAAAATCAATCATATTGCTATAACCGATGTACCCGGTAAATATTTTTTAGACAGAGATTACAATACAGGGTCTATAGCGCTTGATGTAAGCAGTTTACCGCCTGGATTATATTTTCTAAGAATAAATGGCGATGTTGTAAGGAAGTTTGTCAAGGAATAGACATTCCAGGACATGTGCACCGTATTTAACGCGTCCGCACATATTTATGTGTGCTGGAACAATGCTCCTATTTCTTCAGTTTTCTGCGGGCATCGGTGTTAAAGAGCTACCTCACAGCATTAATAATTAATATTAATTCCAACTACCAAGACAACTGAAAAATACTTCCTGAAATGGAAAGAAGAAAACTATATCTATGATTCCAACCAGAACCTGCTGGATCAGCACTTGCTTCAATTCTGCACAAAAACCAGAGTGCTTGAGCTGATCCATGACTTTGTTGTGTTCGATGCTGGTATAAAGAAGTTATGCCGACCCAACCAATACTTTGGGGTTAGAGTGGAAAATGCCGGGCCAGTTACGGCCGTTTACTCCCGTAAACGCCCATTTCTTAAAGTAACTTTACAGGTAGATTTAGCTGGCAATCTACAACGTTCTCAGAAAATTGTCCACTTACCAAATTTGATAAATGTCCCTTCTTAAGTCATCTATTGGGTTCTAAACCTTATTTAGGTCTTGGGCCAAACGATGAGTATTCAAATATTCACAAGCCAAATGAATAACTTTCAAAAATGACTATAGAAATAAGTTACGATCAAACAAGGGAATTGCTTGAATATTGTTGCGGTTGACCAATTTTGTTCTAGAAGGGGGAAAGAACGATTGGGAAAGTGTATAGTTTAGAATTCTTCCCAGAGAATGTGTGAGCACCCATTCTTTTAAAGTTACTTTCAAAAAATTGTAACAACATGAAAATCAAATGATACTTAATATCTTTATTACAAACTAATTATTATGAGTGCTTTTAAAGATCAATTTGAGATATTTGGCGAATTGGGTGTGGAGAAAGCTGATTTAGCTAAGTTTCGAAAGCTGGCAATGGATATTGAGACTTTGCTTGATAACAGTAAGTCTGTACCGGCGCAACAGCTATTGGAGTTCAAGGGATATTTCAGAAATGTTACAGAATTAGAGCAGAGGGATAAGATTGGTAAACACATTGATGAAATTGAAAAATACTCTCTGCAGGCGTATGAGAGATTTAAAGTTGAACCTGACTATATGAAGTTCCATGGGATTTCAATTCAAAATGGTTCTGACAATACGCTAGAAACTCTTAGTTATTACCGCAATGTCAATAAGAAAGTGAAGCCACCATCGGGTTCTACTGAAATTAAATATTCGTTAGAAAAATTGATCAACCATATGGTTGTAAGTTACTTTTTACGGAAAAGAAAAACGGATAGATTTGATAAATCTATTATAATCAGATTCTTATATGATGAAGCAGCTAAGTATGAATCTATCCACATTGGGGCATCCTATAAACGTCGGCTTAGTCCATATGCAAAGGGGGTAATAACTGGTTATCTTACGTTGGTGCTTGGGGGGGCAGATCAGAGTAAAGAACTTAGTAAAGAAAAATACGTAAGAACTCCTCCATTTTATGACTACGTAAAATATGCTCTAGCGGAAAGAATCAAAAAAGAGCAGGCAGCTATAGCGGAAGAAAACATTGCGTGAATTATGTTTATTTTCTCCTTTAGTACTAATGAAATTGCCCCTTAAGTGAGTACTGAAATTATTTCGAAACTTTCAGTATGTGAATAATTTGCCATGCGAATTAGTGTGTCTAGCTTTGTATTCTAAAGCAATCAACAAGAAGTTGGCTGTTTCAAAATGCAAAATAAGATGAATAAAAATCAATCAACACCCATTTGGGTAGAAGATCGGGTAGACGAGCTATTAGACAAGGTAGCGGAGATAATTGAAAAGAATCAGCGTCCTGCAAATGAGGTAATTCTTACCGAAAAAGAAACCCTGCAATGGCTGAAAGTCAGCAAGAGAACATTGGCATCCTGGAAGGCGGAGGGAATAATCATCTATTCTAAAATTAAGGGAGTGATCTTTTATCGGCTCTCAGATATACTGACTCTTGTTGACAATAATAGGGTAGAGCCAGTAGCATCAACCCGTAGAATATTCCGATCAAAATAAAAACGCTTCTCGATCTTCACTTTGGTCTTTGGTCAGAGTTGAAATACAATTCGCAGCAATTATTCAAGGACAATCAAATTCAAAAAAATGGACGTAAAAAAACCAACAAAGCGGATGTCAAAACGACTCTATGCGGGTATTCCGTGTAAAAAAGCTGACTGTAATAAGATATTTCAGCCTACTGACAGCAGGCAGAAGTATTGTTGTCCTCAACATAGAGTTGACCACAATAACGACAAAAGGAAGGCAAATGACACAGATGCAGTAGCCCTGCTGAAAACACTTAAACACAATGATGCTGTTTTAGCCAAGGTTTTTCGTAGTGAAATATACTCAATGACCAAAGGAGTTTCCTTAGATCTTCTACAGTATGAGCGCTTCGAATTTGACTACTTTGTTAAACGACAGAAGAATACACAAACTGGAAAAACGGTGTTGTGGATGTTTAAATACGGCATAGAACCAACAGAGTTTAACAACAATATTTTTTTAATTCGCCAAAGTGCATAAACTACTTTCAATGGATCAGATATATAAGAATTTGTCGCTTGCTGAACACTTTATCAATACACAAGAACCTTTTGTAATCGCCCCAAATACAATGCCCTTTTCTGTGGGAGGAGTTGTCAAACCACCTGATATATTGTTAGAATCCCAGCCAATTGATTTGTCTAAACCGATGTTTCAAACGGCTAGCAATTCCATTAATTTGGCAGCATATGTACAACAGAACTGGGTCCCTATTGTCATAGTTATTTTGGTAGGTGGAGTAATAATTTTTGTGGTTAATGAAAAATATCAAGAGGCTAAAAGGGTTTTGCCTCCGAGTAAGGTTCTGACTATAATTTAGGTTCACAAATCTATTTTCGTCTCACATTAGAATATCTTTAAGTTTCCTTTCTGTATTTTACCCAAATGAATATTTGGGTATGTTGAAACAAATCAATACAAATCGATTGATTTGATTATTGGGAAATTGAATTGCCGAAATGCAAATCCCAGCAGTTTGATACGATTCAATGCGATTCAATACAAATCTATACGAATCTATACGAATCAATATGAATCAGTATGAATTACTGAATTGTAGCTTGAGAGTGGTGTAATTTCAGAGACATTTTTGCAGCTGGAATAAATACTCCAAATGAAATCATCAGAAGTGGATTGGTGAAAGTGCCAGCAGGCAAGGGTTACAAAGGATTGCAGCAAAATATTTTTATGTGGTTTAAATTTGGGGTTCGAATTTTGACACAGCCCGCAGATAATTTCCCCACTCACGCTCGGCGCAGGTTTCATTGTTCGATAGGACTAGGATAGCCTAGAATCTAAAAGCGCTTTTCATTAGTTCTTGTTCGGCTCTTGAAATACCAATTTCATTGGCTACTTTCTTCCAATTACTGACGACAACTTTAATTTCATTAAGAATTGTTGTCATCTCAACTTTAGTTAACTGAAAATACTCACCAACACTAATGGCTAATTCAAAATCTAACGCATTATTTTCTGTATCAATGTTAAGTGCGAGCCCATCTTTATCTATTGAAGGATTTATATCGTAGGCAGGAGATAATAGCCAACCTTTGTCTGTTAGTATAAATCCATGATTACGTAAATGATCATCAGTGTTTGAAATTGCAATGTGGAATGAAATTCTACGCCAAAGCTGATGAAGATCTTTTTTGCTTTGAGCTCCATTGAATTGAATAAATTCTGCCATATCAAGATAGCTTGAGGGATTATCTCTAATCGTATCTTCATTTTGACCGGTCATTGTCATTGCAGATGCGAATTGTATTCTCTCGGCTCCAGCTCTGTCAAATCTCTTAGTGAAAAATGTATTGTACTTTCCTGATACCTTTTCAATTTTCGACTCTGACATTTCAATTCCAGCACTTAACGCAAGTTTGTATGCCAGATATTCCCAGGAAGCTTTATCAATACTATCACCCTTAGATGGGAATTTGGCTATCCATAAATTTCCATTATCATCCAGGATATTAGCTTTAGGTCTTGCGCCTCCTAAAGAAGAGCCCGGTGCCAGTAAAATATTCAGCCACTTTCTTACTTCATCATTATCATCTTCACTTTCCAGCAACTCAGCGCCATGTTGTAACTCTCTTATGCTACTCCACGGAGGTGCAGGTGATTGGTCATTATCATCTAAGAGTGGGCCGTCCCTTTCTAATTTAAACCTTAACGCCCCCATTCTGCTTTTGTCATAAACCCCTAACAAAAAATCTACATCATATAAAGTAGGCGAGGGCCAACCTTCTGCACTAGCGTTTTGAGCTGCTCGCCTTTTCATTAAGGTTCGTCCCCAGGTATCAGGCATTGAGTCAAGGAATAAACCAAAGTTTTCTTTACCAACAGGATATTGATGGCCTTTATACCAAGAAATATCAGGGTCGAGTAATAGTTGTTCTTTTGAACTGATCCAGTCAGTATCATATTCAAAGCTAAATGCCTTTCTTCCTTTAGCTTGGTGCGCACTTAATATACCAATACATTTGGGCTCATGCATACCCTTCCAATGAGCGTAAACGAATATGTCTCTTTTCTGGTTTGCCATTTGTTATTTCCTTCCGATTAAACTAAGATCTTGCAATTTTCTACCATACTCATCGTCACTGGCAAGCTTCAAAATGTCGTCCTGCATTCCTAAGACTCTAAGGACATTGAAATATGCCGCCATGGAAACGCTACCATTGCCCTTTTCTATTTGGTACAAGGTAGTTCGGTCAATTCCTGCCCTCTCAGCAACCTGTACCATTGTCAATCTGCGTCTCTTTCTAGCTAGTTTTAAGTTTTCGCCAACCTGCTCAAACAACTTCTGATACTTCGGGAACAAAATTTGCTTCTTGCCACTCATATAAATGTAGGATATTATCAACAAAATTAGATAAAATAAAGATAATAGTCAACATTTATATTTATTGAGGTTAGGTTGTAATATGCTTGACTAATATAGATAAGTTTCATTTTGTATCGATGTAAATCATTGCAGGTCAATATGTATTATTATATATTGAGTATTCTAATATTGGCCCAACAGCAATGAAGTTAATTTTTTTTATAAAAGTTATGTAATACGATTCTCCATTGAAATATAATTCCACCTAATTAAAATTCACACTCTTAGAAATATAACATGCTATAGATAAATCGTTTAAAAATTATAAAATAAAATAAAGGAATATTACATTCTATTTTTGAAAAATAATAATTTGTGCGTGTTATAGCCTAGCTTTACACCTGTATAATTCAATTCCCGGCAAGATACTTGTGGATTCAATCCACTGTATTCTCACTTGCAGACTTAGTTAATTAGAGTCTTCTTCCCGTGCGATGCAGATAATGCTTTAAACCATTGTTCTTTCAAAGGAATTATTATGCGGGGTAACAAGAACCTCTAAATCTCCAAATAAACTTTGCACAAACTCCGTTAAAAAATGTGCAAAATTCTGCAATTCATTGAAAAGAAAATACAAATTCAACACGCCGTTCGTTCGCGTTTCGCTTATCTGACTCTGGAACCTTTGCTGTTAGAAAAAACCATGCCAAAAGTATTTTGGGTAAAGTATTTTGGTGTCAAACAATACCCTTATTTACTTCAAATAGTGTCAACCAAATTTGAATCGACACTCTGAAAAAAAGTGTAAAAGGTTTATCGTCATTTGGTTGAATCTGTACAAAACAATAAGAAGTTGATATTGCGTAACAATTTATTAATCTTGACGTAACATAATATTGATGCCCCGTTAACCTTGTACATCGAATTTAGCAGGCTAAATGCAACCTGTATGAATTACATTTCGATGTCATATGCCCAACGACAGATCGTAATAATTCTTTCTTTTATATTATTGTTGACGCCATTCTTTGGTCACTCGCAAATTATTAAGTGGGATCCTTCGCTAATTCCTGGCGGCACAATCACTGCTGGCGGTTATGGTCCAAGTCCATGGACACCTGCTACAATTAATGCAAATTTAGCATTTACGGGAGGTACCAGTGGCTTAATACGTGGATCTTCGATGGTAGTAACCGGCTCAGGTGCAACCTCTTGTTATGGAGCCGCTGGTGGTTTTACCAGTACATCGTCAGCATCCGGTGAGGCTAATAGTTGGTATTTTCAATTCACTGTAAATAGCGGTTATGTTGTTTCACTAACAACCATGTCAGGAAATACAAGAAGATCAGGAAGTGGTCCTACAGGATGCGATATTCATTATTCAGTAGGTGGAGGTGCTTACGTATTAGCTGGCAGTTGGAGTACTACACTGACAACAGGTACGGTTGGAACGCCTGGATCAACTGATCTATCAGCAATAACGGCATTGCAGAATGTAGCTGCTGGTACTGTAATTAAAATAAGAATAACACCGATAGGTGCAACGGGTGGTAGTTGGTATTTTACAAATACAAGTTTGGCATTAGCAGGTACAGTATTGCCAATTTGTACCGGCACCCCTAACCAGGGTACAGTAGCAGTAGGTACTTCAACTATTTGTTCAGGTGCTACTACCACACTTACACTTGGCAGTGCTACAACGGGAAGTGGCATATCTTACAAATGGCAACAATCGGCTAATGGTACAACTTGGTCGGATGTAAGCACGGGAACAGGCTTTACAGCGCTTACCTATTCCACTCCTGCATTATCAACCTCAACTTTTTATCGGTGTCAGACTACATGCTCCAACTCAGCAACAACTGTAACCTCAACTAACTCACCTTCAGTTACTGTAGTTCCTAATCCTTCAGCAGGTACTATTACTGGTGGATCTTCTGTGTGCGTAGGGTCAACTTTATCTCTTAGCACTACTGGCCTTACTGGTGGTACATGGACACCAACAGCGGCTAGTGGAGCCGCTACAATTGGTGGTAGTACAGGAATTGTAACGGGTGTGAGTGCAGGAACAAAAACATTTACCTATACAGCTCCAATTGTTTGCGGTAGTGCGGCTACTTTAACAGTAACTGTCAATGCATTACCTGCAGTTGGATCCATATACCCATCAACTCCTGGTGTGCAGATCGGATCTTCTGTCTCTTTATATAACCCTACTGCGACAGGTACTGCAACCTGGAGCAGCGTGAACGGAACAGGTAGTGTTACTATAACTTCTTCTGGTGGTGTAGTTACAGGTGTTACCCAAGGGACTGCTACAATAAGCTACAGCACTACGAGTGCTGCAGGTTGCGGACCTTTATATACAACACGTACGATATACATTAATGGACTTACGCCAACTATTTCATCTATATCCCCACTTTCAGGTATTCCTGGATCAACTGTTGTCATTAATGGAACAAATTTCGATCCCGCTTCCAGCATAGTTTATTTCGGCGCAACAAAAGCAACAATAAATGCCGGTTCGTCTACAACATTAAGCTTATCAGTTGTAGTACCCGCAGGTGCTCTTTATGGTCCTGTTTCGGTAACTTCTACTAACAACTATACAGCGTATTCCCCTGCTCCTTTTACCCCGATTTACAACAACTCAGGCTTTGTATCTAATACTCTGAACTTCAACAGTGCATTAATATTGACTTCTGGCGCTACTCCCTACTCGGGTGCCATGGGCGATCTTAATAATGATGGACAACCAGATCTTGTTGTGAATAACACCGCAACGGTAGCTGGCAGCGGATCTCCATCTATATCAATATTCAAAAATGTAATGACAGGTATAGGTGTCATTTCAGGCTCTTCTTTCTCATTAACAAGTACTATAACTACTTCTATTTTATCGTATACACCCAATAACGTAAAACTTGCAGATATTGATGGTGATGGTAAACTAGATATTATCGTTCCATTGCCGGATGCGGCCTATCTATTGGTATATCGCAATACTACATCAGGTGTTGGTGCTAATCCAACGTTCGCTACTCCCGTGTCTATTTCTGCCGCTGGTTACACTTCTGTAGCAGCAATCAGAGACTTTGATGGTGATGGTAAGCCTGATCTGGCATTGTCTGGTTTTGCAGTAAGCAACTACATAATAATATTACCCAATACGTCTTCAGTAGGTTCTGTGTCTTTCGGTACTGCTGTTGTAGTTCCTGCAGGTGCAGCACCTTCAAGTGTTTGCATCGCTGACTTTGATAGTGACGGGCTTCCAGATGTAGCCTGCCCTAACTCTGGTTTTAACTCCGGAACAGGCACCTACTCGGGAAGTACGATCACAGTCGCTAAAAACACTTCCACTTATGGCTCTATATCATTCGGAACCTCAGTTTCTTTAACTGTTGGTTCAGGACCATTGGATGTGGCCGCAGGCGACATTAATAACGATGGGAAAAGTGACCTTTTAGTTACTAATTCAAATAGTGGAAATATCAGCATATTCATCAACTCTGGTGCTACTGGTACGATTACAGCCTCATCATTTGCATCCGCAGTAAATTTCACATCAGGTTCCGGATCGGGTTCTACTCCAACTGGTATAGCAGTAGCAGATTTGAACGGAGATGGCAAACTAGATGTTGTGGTATCTAACAATGCTGATAATACGGTTTCCATCTTTAGAAATCTAGCTTCAGGCTCTACAGTAACACTTTCCCTCGCCAGTCCACAAAATATTGCAACTGGCAACAAACCGGTAACTGTAACTATCGGAGACCTCGATGCAGATGGTTACCCTGATATCGTAACAGGCAACCGGGGAGGAGCTACAGCTGCAGCAACAAATACGATAACCATACTAAAAAATTACCCTAAACCGCCAATAGGCACAAGTTCCGGAACAGCTACAATATGTCCGGGCAGTTCAACAACTTTCTCTAATACTGTATCAGGTGGTGGATGGGCGCTCTCTAACACCACAAATGCAACAATAACCAGTACAGGAGTAGTAACAGGTGTTGTATCAGGTACAGATACAGTAATTTATTACACTGCTTTCGGAGGAGATTCAAGCTTTGTTTACACACCAATAACTATAAGTCCGGCTGCACCATCAGTTTCGGCAAGTGCATTACCTAGCACATTGTGTACAGGAACTACGCTTATTCTGTCCGGCTCAGTTTCAGGCACATCAGTTTATTCATGGAGTGGTCCAAATGGATTTAGTTCTACCATCATGAATCCTACTGCTCTAATCACGAGTACTTTGTCTGCGGGTGTCTATTCTCTTACAGCTTCCAATAGTTGTGGTACTATAACGGCTACAACATCAGCCATTGCTGTAAATGTTGCACCTTCTCTGTCAATCACGGGTTCAAATGTTATTCCATTAGGAAGTAGTACATCGCTTACTATAAGCGGCAACAATGGAGATGTAGTTTATTATTCATGGACGGGAGGTGCTTCATCTACAACAACAATAGGTTCTGGTGGAACGACATCATTTACTGTTACACCTACTACTACAACAGTCTATTCACTAGACAGCGCAATATCTTTGGCTGGTTGTTTTGCAGTAATTTCCGGGGAGAGTGCTACAGTTACAGTTGATATGGGCTGTACTGCGCCACCAACGAGTGTTACATCTAATGCATCTGCATCAGGAATTTGTCTTGGCAACTCTGTTACGCTTACAGGAAGTGCAGTAAATGCAATTTCTTATCAGTGGAGTGGCCCTAACGGATACACGTCAACAGATCTTTCGCCTGCATCATTTACAGTAAGTACTGCATCAGCTGGTATTTACACATTATCTGCAACAAATGCATGTGGAACGAGTACTTCAACTACTACTTTTACTGTTCTAAACATACCATCAGGTGTAAGCGCAAATTTATCAAACACCACAGTTTGCAGCGGACAATTACTAACACTTACAGGAACGGCGACAGGAGCAACATCATATTCGTGGGCATACCCAAATGGTAGTTCATCGACAAATCTAAATCCTGCGGCCATAACTACAACGATTTCATCTGCAGGTATATATACACTTACTGCTACCAACAGCTGTGGTAGTGTATCGACATCTACAGCTTCTCTTTCCATAATTAACGCTGTTACTTCAGTCAGCGCATCGTTATCTTCTTCATCGGTATGTAACGGAAACAATCTAACACTAACAGGTGCGGCATCAAATGCAACCAGCTATGCTTGGGCGGGACCAAACAGCTTCACCTCCACAGACGCCATCCCAGCATCATTTGCAGTTAGTACTGCATCGGCAGGTATTTATACATTTACGGCAACAAACTTTTGTGGTAATGTTACCGCTACAACGTCATTATTATCTATAATCACCACCCCTTCAGTTGTTACCGCTTCTCCATCAGCTACGTCGATCTGCACAGGCCTAACACTTAGTTTGAACGGAACAGCGACAGGAGCAACCAGTTATTCATGGAGTGGACCAAATAGTTTCACATCAACTGATCTGAATCCTGCAGCATTTCCCGTTAATACAGCATCTGCAGGAAGCTACACACTAGCAGCTACAAATAGTTGTGGAACTGTTTCAGCAACCACTTCTCCAATAAGTATATTGAATATACCTACGGCAGTTATTGCAACATTGTCGTCTTCAACTATATGTAATGGCGGAACATTGACTTTAACAGGTTCAGCAACAAATGCTTTGATCTATTCATGGAGTGGCCCTAACGGGTATTCTTCATCAGATCTTAATCCTGCATCATTTGTAGTTAATACTGTATCAGCAGGTGTTTATTCGCTTACTGCTACTAATACTTGTGGCAGCGCCACTGCTTCTTCAGCTTCGCTTTCTGTCTTATTAGCTCCATCTGCGGTATCTGCTGCAGCATCATCTTATACTGTTTGTGCGGGTAGCACTCTTACATTGACTGGTGTAGCATCAGGTGCTTCAACCTACTCATGGAGTGGTCCTAACAGTTTCTCTTCAACCCTTCTGAACCCGGGTTCATTTACTGTCAATACTGCTTCAGCAGGTATATACTCATTTACTGCTACAAATAGTTGTGGCAGCGCGTCTGCTACTACAACTGCTATTACGGTAAATACACTTCCTACAGCTTCTGTTTCGGGAACTGCCACCATAGTCTCAGGTTCAACTACTACTTTGTTATTTACCGGTACAGCTAATGCTACTGTTTACTATTGGAACGGTAGTGCTACGACTACTACTACATTAAACGGTGCTGGTAGTAGTACTGTAACTGTAACACCTACTGTTACTACTACATACACACTTACTTCAGCAACATCGGTTGCAGGATGTTCTCAGAGTATATCAGGTGCTGCTACAATTACGGTGACTCCAGCAAGCTGGATCAACCTTAGTAATGTTGCACCTACTTATACCCAGAACTTCAATAGCCTACCTAACACCGGTACTACCTTTACTTGGACGGACAACGGAACTATACAGGGCTGGTACGCTGCTGCAACGGGGACTGCGAGTTATAGGGTAGATAATGGTTCTTCGACCTCGGGTGGTGTCTTCAGTTATGGTACTACTTCTGCTACTGACAGGGCGTTGGGCAGTCTTGGTTCAGGTACTCCCGCTACCCAATACTATGGTGCTCGCTTTAAGAATAACGGCACCAGCAACATTGTAGGTCTTACAGTGTCTTATACAGGAGAACAATGGAGGAATGGCGGACCATCACCTGCTGCTGCTCAAAGTAATACAGTTGATTACCAGGTGGCAGCAACCAGCATAACTGCCGGTACATGGACCAATGCACCTGCTCTGACCTTTACCAGCCCTGTGTTCAGCACTA
>NZ_PPSL01000009.1 GCF_002954265.1 Flavipsychrobacter stenotrophus
TAGCAGCGATTTTGAGGACTCCCATCCTGTAAATATAATCGGTTACAGACTGTTCGTGTATGATATTTTGAATAATGAGCGAGCCCCGTTCTTCCGGATGTCCGAAGGGCTAGGAAGTCAAAATAAACTCCAAATAAATAAAAAAAATACTTTATTGAACTGGCGTTCGATAGCTCCCTTGCTTACCATGACAACAGTTATCGAACCGCCAATTTGATTAATACCTTCCCGCCGAAAGCCGCGTCGGTAAAGGAAATGGGGCTACTCGCCACGAGCAGCCCCATCAATATTCGAGCAATTTCGCTCTAAGTGCCCCAGACGGGAAGTTTATCGAACCAAATGATGGAGGTTTTGACGCGGTTAAGTAAAATACAGCTTTACTGCGTCTGAATGCCGTCGCAAACGGATTTCTATTATTAGTTCCTGATGCTCGGCGGAACATCTGGAAGAACGGGGTCTACAGGAATATAAATGTCAAATCTTGCTCCTTCGTTCAGTTCACTTGTTGAAGTTATGATGCCGTTGTGGTTTTCAACGATCCTTTTACAGATCGCCAGGCCTATTCCCGTACCCTTGTATTCCTCAACGCTGTGAAGACGCTGAAATACTTCGAAAATACGGTCTTGATATTCAGCCTCGAAGCCTATGCCATTGTCGGTAAAAATAATGTGACAGTAGTTAATTTCCGGTAACAGTTTTTCATTATTTAAAGTACTCCCTTTTTCTATTTTGCTTGTTATTGTGATATGTGGCGCCGTGTTTTCCTTTGAGAACTTTAGGGAATTGCCAATCAGGTTGTTCAGAAGTTGTCGAAATTGAAAGCGTATGACGACCATATCGCCAAGACCTGTTGCGTCTATAGTTGCTTTCTTTTGTTGTATAATTTCTTCAAAGTCAAATTTTACTTCATCCAAAAGTAAATTGAGGTCTGTTTTTTCAAATATTTTTTCTGAGTTGCCTGAGCTGGAAAAGGCAAGTAAATCTTTTATTAGCACTTGCATACGTTTAGAAGTTTCCCGCAATCTCAGGAAATATTTTTTGCCAAGATCAGATAAATTTTGTTCTTCTTCTGCGAGAATAACGTCAACGAAATTATTTATTTTACGCAAAGGCTCCTGTAAATCGTGACTCGAAATATATGCGAAAGCGGTTAAATCCCTGTTCGCATTTTCAAGTTCAACATTTATTTTTTTTAACTCTTCTGTTCTTTTCTCCACTGCTTTTTCTAATTCTTTTCTCTGTTCTTTCTGCTCATGAATATCTGTGTTGCTGCCCACCCACATCAATATTTTACCTGTTTCATCTTTAATGGGTACAGCCCTGCTCAAATGCCATCTATACTCGCCTTCCTTATTTTGAATGCGGCACTCCATGTCGAAAACATCACCTGTGGCAATAGAATGTTTCCAATTAGCTACTGTTAACTTCAAATCGTCTGTATGGATTGACTTTTCCCAACCCCAATCTTTTAGTTCGTCAAAGGTTAGACCTGTATCATCAAGCCATTTTTGATTAAAAAAGATCATATTCCCTGCGGCATCAGCGTTTGTTATTTTTTGGGGCATAGAATTTGTCAGCACTCTAAATTGAAGTTCACTTTCTTCTATTATCAATTTTGCCTTTACAATTTCTGTAACCTCATAGCCAAAACCCAAAATGGAATAGATTTTTCGATTTTCATCAAACATCGGTTGGTAGCTAAAATTGAAGTAGCCCAACTCAGGTGTATGGCCTTCTTCCCGGGCAAATGTGACTGGAATATCGAAACCAACATAGGTTTCTCCCGTGTTGTAAATGTTATCCAAAAGCTTGTCAAAACCTTGGCCTTCCATTTCAGGTAGTGCTTTTATGAAAGGCTTACCTTTTAATATACGGCTCCCAAATAGTTGCTGGTATTGCTTATTTACTAATGAAAACACATGGTTTGGGCCTTCGAGCGTACATGCCACATATGGGGCATTCATGAGCATCTCTTCATGCATAATAACCTGCGCTTCAATTTTTTTACGTGCAACCACCTGTTCGGTTACATCAGTAGCTAAAGACATTACACCTGAAACAGACCTGTCATTTTCGCGGTACGGCTGGTACACAAAATTGAAATAACGAGTATCTTTTTCTCCGTTTTCGCGCAGGAAGTAAGCAGGCTGCTCGCTGCCGTAATGGGTAGCCCCATTTTCAAGAACATCTAACAACAATGCCATAAAAGGCTGTTCTTTCATTTCAGGTAAGATTTCCAGTAATGGCTTGCCCAGTACTTCCTTTCCCACATTAAAAATTTTAAGAAGGGGCTCATTCGCCACTTCCATTTTCAATTCCTTCCCTTTGAAAATACTAATTGGAAAAGGCGATTTCTCCACCAGGCTCCTAAACCGCTGTTCGCTTTCTTCAATCTTCCTTTTTGCAATCACCTGCTCGGTTACATCATACCCAATAATAGTAATACCCGAAATAGTTTGGTCCGCTTCCCAATAAGGCTGGAAAACAAAATTAAAATACTCTTCCCTCGCATGCCCGTGCACATTATGTGGGCTCTGCACTTCTCTACCCTGATAAGGAACACCGGTGGCCATCACTTCATCCATCAACGCGGGGAATGGCGTATCTTTAAGTTCGGGCATAAGGTTAAGCAGCGATTTACCTTCTACGTCATTCCCTTTACCCCAAACTGCTTTAACCCTGTCATTGGCAAAGGCAATCACCAAATCTCTGCCTTTTAGCACGGCAAACGTAAATGGCGAATGCATGAGCATCATGTTGTACCGCTTATCGCTTTCTTCTATTTTTTTACAAGCAAGTATCATTTCTGTTACATCGTAGGCAATCGTGATGACCCCAGAAATTGTTCCATCGGCATCATGGTCAGGTTGATAAACGATATTAAAATATCGCTCTTTCATTTCATCCTTATGCTGTAACCGTGCAAGCATTTCGTTGACGTAAACAGGAATGCCGGTGGTGTAAACGCTATCAAGCATGGCAGGGAATGGCTGGTTTTTCATTTCTGGCAACACTTGCATCAAGGTTTTGCCTTCTACATCCATTCCTTTCCCCCAAAATTCTTTTGTCAAATCATTGGCAAGGGTTACTGTCATGTCTTTTCCCTTCATAACACAAAAAGCAAATGGCGATTCCATGAGCATGGTGTAATAGCGCTTATTGGTTTCTTCCACCAATTTCGATGCTTTTTGCTCCGCCCCCGCTTTGCTTCTAATGCTTTTTTAACGATCACCGCAGCGGTTACCTCGTAAGCAATAACGGTAACACCCGAAATAGTTTCGTCTGCTTCCAAATAAGGCTGGTAAACAAAATTGAAATAGACATCTTCCAATTTACCATTGCGAAAAACCGGGGCCAAAAGTTCCTCTCCTGAAAAGGGAACACCGGTGGTGTACACATTATCGAGCAAACCCGGAAATTCGGAATCTTTGATCTCAGGCAAAACTTCAAGTAGAGGCTTTCCTTCCAAGTCCTTGCCTTTTCCCCACATTTCTTTTACGGAATCGTTGGCAAGGGTTATCACCATGTTTCTTCCTTTAAGTACAGCAAAAGCGAATGGCGATTTCATAAGCATCATGTTGTATCGCTTTTCGCTGTCTTCAATCTCCTTCAACGCTTTTTGCTCCGCCTCATACTGCGCCTCTAATGCTTTTTTTACTATTACAGAGGCGGTTACGTCAAAGGCAATAATGGTAACACCCGAAATTGTTTCATCTGCTTCACGGTAAGGCTGGTAAACAAAATTATAATATACATCCTCCTTTTGTCCTTCAATGTGCTTCGGGGCCAGGATTTCATTGGCATGATATGGAATTCCTGTTTTGTAAACTTCATCAATCAGAGTTGGAAATGGGGTGTCTTTTAATTCAGGAAGAACCTCAATCAATGGCTTCCCTTCAATGTTGTTTCCTTTTCCCCAGGTTTCTTTCAAACGGTCATTGGCAAATGTGATCACACTGTTTTTACCTTTCAGTACTGCAAAAGCGAATGGCGATTGCATGAGCATCGTGTTGTAGCGTTTTTCACTATCTTCAAGCAGTTTCAACGCTTTCTTATCAAATTCAATCTGTGATATCAATAGCTCATTTTCTGTAACATCCTCCGCCCGCTGAATTATATACTTCACATTGTTTTGCTCATCGAGCACGGGCGAGTTAACCGCCTGCCAATATCTTACGTCAAAACCTCCACCCTCCAGTTCCGGCTTTGGAATATCATATTTAACCACCCGCAACTTATCACTTACTTTATTTTTTATTACCCGGTTAAACGAAGCTCGTAAAATACTTTCTCCGTTTGAGGTCATATCACCAGGATTGTCGGGAAATACGTCAAAAATATCACGCCCGACTATGTCTGCTCTAACCGTTCGTGTAGTTATTAAAAATGCGTCAGATGCGGCCACTATAGCACAGCTGGTATCGATGACGACCAACAATTCAGAAGACTGTTCGAATATATTTATATAATCCTTTACATTCATGGGTTTCGTAAATGTCCGATAAAAAGATGATTCCTGTGTTTTATTTTCCACCGATTATAAAAAGCGGAAATGGCGGCCTATTACACCTGATGATTTTATAGATTTCCATGGACTATCAGCACCAAACTAAAGCAGAAAATGGAATAGACTAACAATCTTCACGCACAATACGTATAAATTTTTGGGAACCAGAAAACCTATTTTTAAAATAACTTTTTTTCCCATATCCCGCCCGAAAAAGTGTACCTTTATCGCTACAATGCGATATCTGCGTTGCAATACTATTCTTAAACAGAATTTATTTTCCTGCCCCCTTTTTTTTGAGGGTTGACAGTGCATATGTCCTCTTGGAGAAACAAATCCAAAGCACTTTTTTTACCATCATTTTGTCATTGTTTTTGCGGAGTGATTTAATTAGTTGCCTATGATACACACACTACAAAATGCATCACTTAATATTCTGCTTGCAGATGATGATGCAGATGACCGCTACTTCTTTGAAAAAGCACTTAATGAGTTATCAATTGTTACAAAATTTATATCTGTTTCCGACGGAGCGAAGCTCATGGATTATCTTTCTAAAAATTCAGAGAACTTACCTGATATTATTTCCCTTGATTTCAATATGCCTCGTAAAAACGGCTTAGAATGTGTTAAAGAAATAAAACGGAATGAAAACCTAAAGCATATTCCCGTAATAATGTGCTCCACTTCATTAGGAGATCAGATTATTGATGTATTATATTCAATGGGCGCTCACTACTACCTGCACAAATGCAGCTTCCAAGAGCAAATAAAGTGCATTCAAAATATCCTCAACATGCTGATGGAAAATCCCATGCAGCCTTCAAAAGACAAGTTTATACTCAATTTGCAGGAAGTGTAAATTCAAAATTCATTTACCATGATGACAATTATAGTTGACATTTCCAGCCTGAGAAAAGGCTAGCCCCTATAAACCCTATCAAGGGTAAAGATACTAAAATATTGAAATTTCACCTCCGGCATTAAACCTGCCAAAACCTATAAAAAACGCCTTATAAATGTAGTGATTAAATGTCCTGGTTTAGGATATCCGCTTAGTTAAACCTCATATCTGACATACCAATTAATGTAGGACATAAAACGAACGAGGTATTAAAAGGCATCTTAAGGGAAAGATATCCAATGATGGTTATTCACCTATTTCCATTCGCAAATATAATCTGTGGCATTATATTTATATTATTTTTTGAAATGGAATTATGAACAAGCAAGGGCCTATCATTATTATTGAAGACGATGCCGATGACTGCGAGGTATTAAAGTCTATTTTTGAAGATTTGAACTATGAAAACGAAATTGTCTTTTTTACCGACGGGGAAAAAGCATTGGAGTATCTAAAGGTAACCGAGCTTTTCCCTTTTCTAATATTATCAGACGTAAATCTGCCTAAATTAGACGGCTTCGAGTTGAGAAGCATGATCTATACAAACAATGAACTCTGTAAGAAATGCATTCCTTACCTGTTCTTTTCAACAGGTGTAAGTCAAAAAGCTGTATATGATGCTTATACAATGTCCGTTCAAGGCTTTTTTCTAAAACCATCAAATTATACTGAAGTTACGGACACAATAAAAGCTATAGTTACCTATTGGCAAAAATGTTATGCACCAAATCATCTTGAATGACAAGGACACTTAGTGTCTTATGTTAAAATTATTCATAGGAACATTCAATAACCAATAGTTCTCTGAACGCCAGATTGACCTTTTAATTATAACTGGTTCAGACTAATACATAAAAAATGTAGTAAATAAACTAACTATTTAAACTTACTAATAAAGGCTACATTTTACTGTAGCCTTTATTAGTAAGTTCACAACCTCCACCCGACTTTAATATCTAGTTGCAACATTAAATCCGTGCCCATTTCCTTTTCTTCTTGTTTGTTCAGATAAGATGCACCAATACCTATGTCGCTGCCCAAATACAGGTGCTTGGACACTTGTACATTTATAGAGTTATTAATAATAGCACCTAGTTGCGTTACGGGTAGAACAATTTCTAACTAATAATGTCCTTTTAGTCAATCTTAGTAACGAAACTAAAATATTCATTTGACAAAAAATGCTATGTTTGTTCAAAAGTAATGGCAATCTTTGGTCAAGGATTTACGGATTCGGAAAAATACCTAAACGAGCTATGTAAGAAAACATTTTTATCCTTATGGAGTAATGTAAATGTTTTTAGGGAACCAACGAAAGAGTTATGTGACCTGCTAGTCGTTGCTGGAGACGACATTATTATTTTTTCTGTAAAGGATTGTATATTTCCTAATATAGAAAACATCGAACTTGCTTGGCAACGTTGGTTTCGTAGCGCCGTTTCTGATTCAGCTAAACAACTATGGGGAGCGGAAAAACGTATCATAAAGTATCCCAACAAAATTTATACAGATAGTAAGTGTGAACATAAACTTCGAATACCTGTAGAGATCACCGAGAAAACTAAATTCCATTTAGTTTTGGTAGCTCATGGAGCATCTTCGGTATGTAGAGAGATGTTTGGCGGTAGTGGTAGTCTAATGTACGACAATCAAATTGTAGGAGTTAATCAACATGTAGTTCCTTTTACCATTGGTGATTTGGACGTTGAAAAATCTTTTCTACATGTTCTGGATGATACAACTTTGGATATAATATTGAAAACAAGAGATACGGTAGCGGACTTTACTTCATATTTATCAAAGAGAAAGAAATTTTTACGATGGGCAATTAGAATTTCTAGCACTGGCGAAGAAGAAATGCTGGCCCACTATCTTAAAGAACTCAATGAAGATAAGGAACACGATTTTGTAATTCCTAAAAATCATAATTCAGATACTGAAATTTTGTTCGCTGAAGGTGCTTGGGACTCTTTTCAAAAAAATCCCCAACGAATTGAACAGCTTAGAGCAGATCAAATCAGCTACCTGTGGGATGAGATAATTGAAGAATTTAGTAGGCATGCAATAGCTGGCACACAATATGAAGTAAGTGCTGGTGGTTTTCTTGACAGTGAGAGGGCTATAAGATTTCTGTCGTTAGAAACGCGCCTCACAAGGCGGGTATTAGCAAGAGGTCTGAGCGAAATGATTACTCAAACTCCTAGTAACCTTCGAAGAATAAGAGTGTTTCCTATGAATCATGACGGTATATTAGACAGAATAAGAAGACAACAACTGCGATCAATAATAGGCCGCGCGTCTTAGCATCTAACTTTATAGGTGTTGATTTATACTTGCTGAGGTCAATTTGTTCCATGTAGATAAAATTATGAATATTTTTTTAACATCATTCAATTGAACAAATTTTTTAGAGCGCAAGCCGACAGGTCCTATACGGAGCTTACTCCGTTAATGCTCAGCTGGTTTGATGCACCATGTCATTCACTAATAAACACTCTACAGCATCATTCTAAGCTCTTTCTGGGGTCAATATTGACCCCGACTATATAAGCGCTGCATAGTTCAACAAAACTTTAGAATAGCCAATAGTGCAGCCTATGCAACATCTACTGCGACATTTATAGCGACGTTTAGTGCGACAAGTAAATCATAGGGCATAAAAAAGAGCTGTACGACTGTACAACTCTTTTTTATTCAATCACTTTATGATTGTGGTCCCACTCGGGTTTGAAGCATGCCCCCCCTGATTATGAGCTGGCATAAATTCACCACAATTATTATAAAAAGATCCTTTCAAGTTTTGTTCCAGTTCAAGTCTGTCAAGACATGGAGCTTATTTTACAGATAAATATTCTCCTATGACAGCGGTAAAAATGGGAATAAAATAGCAATTTGGAAGCAACTTTATTGCGACTGTCAACGCGACAAATTTTAAGACATCAAAAGCAATAGACTAACTAAAAATTGTTCCGGCTTAGTCAAATTGATTAGGTGCGATACACTCTTGCCAGTATTCCACTATTTTTCTTATAGTACTTTCAAGTCCATCTATTGAATTGGGTTTTACAAAAAATCCTTGCACTGATAAAGCATATGCATCCAAAACAGCTTTCTTCGTAGTTGCAGTTGTAAAAAACAGATAAGGTATGCACTTAGTCTGTAGTTGTTCATTAGTGAAAATCTTACTTCTTAATTCGAACCCGTTTATCCTTGGCATATTGACATCCGATAAAATCAGAAAGGGATGTATTTCTGTTTTATTTAAAAATTCAAGTGCTGCATTGCCATCCGTGAAGTAAACAATTTCATTTTTGTATTGCAGTTTGTCAAATATTTCGATGAGCAACTGCTGGTCATCGATGTCATCTTCAATAACGATAATCGGCCCGTTCTTGTTCATACAGTAACAGCTATATTATATTTCCAAAGGTAAAGTATTGGTGATTAATATAGCAGTAGTTACAACATCTAATATTCGGTTTTTAAATCACCATCTCTTAATTTCAATTCATAAAAATCAGTTCGCCTGTCTTTCAAATTTCTTACGCTTCCATAACTATGCAACTCGTCAAGTAACGATAGGTCGACTTCCGCAATAAGTATCATTTCAGTGTTGGCGGTTGCCTCACTTTTTATACAGTTTGACGGAAACGCAAAATCGCTGGGTGTGAATACCGCTGCCTGTGAGTACTGGATGTCCATGTTTTCCACTTTGGGCAGATTGCCTACACTGCCAGTTATAGCCACATAACATTCATTTTCTATTGCACGCGCCTGTGCACATAGCCTGACACGCATGTAAGCATTCTGTGTATCCGTGAGGAACGGTACAAATAGTATCTGCATACCCTCGTCGGCAAGCAGCCTTGCCAGTTCGGGAAACTCGACATCGTAACATATCAGTATACCCACCCTGCCAGCATCAGTATGGTAAACCTTTAGCTTATTGCCGCCTTGTATACCCCAGTGCTTTGCCTCGTCGGGAGTAATGTGTATTTTTTCGTATTCATCGACGGCGCCGCTGCGGTGACATAGAAAACCTACATTTTTCAAGGAGTCTTTCTCGATACTTGGCAAGCTGCCAGTGATGATATTGACATTGTAACGAATAGCCATTTCCCTAAACCTATCCTTTATTTCTGGAGTGAATTTAGCCAATTCGCGCATTGCTTCAGCCTCTGATAAATGGTTAAATCCTGCCAGCAAAGGCCCGTTGAATAATTCAGGCAGTACTGCGAAGTCACTTTTGTAAGCCGATACGGAATCGACAAAATATTCCAGTTGGCTAAACATTTCATCCATGTCCTTGTAAAGGCGCATCTGCCATTGTATCAATCCCACCCTCACATAAGTTTTTACATTGAACAGGTTTTTACGATCTGCCTCGTAATACACGTTTACCCATTGCAGTAAAGTTGCAAATTCTTTGCTCTGCTCGTCTTCGGGCATATAGTTATTGAGTACCCTGATAACATGAAAATCGTTAGAAAGCTGGAAGGTGAGCACCTGGTCGTATATTTCCTTGTTCTTTACCTTCTGTATATATTCTTTAGGTGACAACTGACCGGCATATTCATGATAATTAGGCAGTCTCCCGCCAAAAATCACCGCTCTCAAATTCAGGTTTTCGCAAAGGTCTTTCCTGGCATCATAAAGCCTTCTTCCCAATCTCAGCCCCCTGTAATCAGGATGTATGAACACTTCAATGCCATATAGCACATCACCCTTACGCGTATGGGTATTGAAGGTGTAGTTACCCGTTATTTGTTTGTAAGTATGGACATCACCAAATTTTTTATAGTCAACGATAAGCGAGAGGGCGCAGCCGATAACTACGCCGCCAGACTTAATTACGATCTGACCCTCCGGGAATTTACTTATCAGGCTTTGTATTGCGTCGGCACTCCAATAACCGCCCTGCCACCCTTGATAGGAAGCTTTCATCGCCGAAAGCAATTCCTTGTAATCATCGAAATGTAATGCTCCTATTTCTACTTGTTCTATCATAAAACGGTTCGGTATTAAAATTTGATAATAAAATTTAAGGTCAAATAATATGGCAAATGTAGCCGTGTGTAGGGAATACCTAAGGTTGGTAAATACATTACTACCAAAGTAGCTTATAGTGTTTTGGCTATGGGTTTATCAATGTCAATCTCTTAAGATATTAAACGCTCAAAAAATATAATTTTTATAGATAAATTAAATACGTATCTTTACCCTTTATTAATAGTTTAAATTTTAAGAATGCAACAAGGTACAGTAAAGTTTTTCAATGAAACTAAAGGATTTGGTTTCATATCACCATCAGCAGGCGGCGCAGATGTTTTCGTTCATGTTTCGGGCCTTGCTGGTGAGATTCGTGAAAATGACAGCGTGTCTTATGAGGTAGAAAATGGTAAGAAAGGTTTAAATGCAGTTAACGTCTCCGTTATCTAATATTTTATATTTATCATTTAAAAGAAGCTGCTCAAATGGGCAGCTTCTTTGTTTTATAGCTTCCCTGTTTTCTAATAAGAAGTCTTCGTTTCCATCTTTAGGCCGACACCCAAGGAGCGCATATGCCGGTAATGTGAAGCTATCGCACTACCCATTGTAGGTATAGAGTTATACTGGATACCGAACTCTACACATTTTGCCTGTATTATTTTGCTCAGTGCCGGGTAATGAACATGGCTTATCCGAGGGAAAAGATGATGCTCGATCTGATAGTTGAGCCCGCCTACAAACCAGGTTATAAACAAATTTCCAGGAGCGAAATTTGCAGTCGTTCTAAGCTGGTGGATTGCCCATTCATTTTCGATTACCACATCGTCATCCCCGCAAAACTCGAATTCTGTTTCTTCAACAACATGGGCCAGCTGGAATACTACAGCGAGTGACAAACCTAATGTAATGTGCATACAAATAAAACCAACAAGCCACCGCTGTGATCCTACTATTGCTATAGGAATAATGATGTAAAAAAATATGTAAAGCGCCTTACTAAACCAAAAGATAAAATGCTCTTTGAAAGTCATGTTTTTCAGCTCAGTGGTATATATCTTCCGGGTGCCATATTTTACGAAGTCAGTAACGAATATCCATAATATAGAACTCAGGGCATAAATAACCCATAGATAGATGTGTTGGATACGGTGAAGCGGTTTCCATACCTGAGTGCTACTCTGCCTAATCAAAGGGCTCTTTGCAATGTCGTCATCTATCCCATCGACATTAGTATATGTATGGTGGATGATATTGTGTTTCTGTTTCCATATGAACGCATTACTACCCAATGCATTAAGTGTAAGCCCCATTAGGTCGTTTACCCACTTTTTACTTGAATAACTGCCATGATTTGCGTCATGCATAATGTTAAACCCAATACCGGATAGAACGAATCCTAACACCGAAGATAAAATCATCCCGATTGGTAGAGAGTAACTATATGTCAGGAGATAAAAATACAGCGCCAAAGCAGATAATATCAAAATCAGAGACTTAATATATAGCCTCCAATCACCAGTTTTCTGTATTCTTCCTTCAGCGAAGTAACCTTCCACATCTCCTTTAAGGGACTTAAAGAACACGGCTTTTTTGTTATTGTAGACGAGCTTTCCCATGTCACAAAAATGAATAAATTTGTAAAAAAAAGCAAAAAAAATTAGAGAGAAATTTTGTGCTTTTATATTACGCCGAAAGAGCTTGTATTTCTATATTTTTGCTTTTGTCTCATGATAAGAAAAAGAGCTTCATAACACTTTATGCTGATATATAAGGTAACCTTCATTAAGAACAAAATCGATTCATGCAGACTATCAGTAAATACTATAATGGAAGGTAGTTATACCTGTGAGCAACATAACGGGTTTCTCATCTATGCGTTAATCAAGGCAGAGAATGAAGCAAAGGCAAGAGGGAAAGCATTGGAACTTATTGAACAAGTTTCATCAGCAAGGTAAATCAACAAGATATTCTTGTATCTGGTAACGTTAGGATACAAATACCGAGTTGACTTTTCAATGGGCACCTGATTTCTAATCGGGTTTACTTCCTACTTTGTGTGGAGGGCGAAAGGCAAGGCTTTCGGGCTGCTGTAAGTGGGTGTCAATATTGACCCCGGACTAAATGCTCTCTTTTGTTCCTCTTTTGGAGTTGTTTTAATGACTTCATATCATGTTTGTCATGTCTAAGGAACACAATCAATTCGTGCAAAATAAAGCTGAAACAAAACCCAGTGCTTTTTTAATGGGATTTAGTAAGCAGAACGTTGTTATTTTTTGAATTGACAAGGCTGGAAATTGTCTGAACATGCAAAGACGTTATGATGAGACGATTTGAGAAAAACAAAACATCATACTGAGGATAAAATATTTACTAAGTAATTATTCATGGACATAAATGTATCCAAGGGCATAATTATTACAGTACAATATTAAATCATACTATATGAAACCAGTAAAATCCCCAAATACAAGTCATAAAAGCAAACAAATTGTTGTGATCGGTACTTCCGCGGGTGGACTGAAAGCATTGATAAGTTTAATTAGCCAATTACCTTCTGATTTCCCGGCGCCTTTGCTTATTGTTCAACATATTTCTTCAGATGCAACAGGAGATGTGTTGATGGATGCCCTGAACAAAAATGGAAAACTCTGTAGTCGTCACGCAGTCCAAGGCGACATTGTCCAAGCAGGCAACATTTATTTAGCGCCATCAGATCATCATTTGATGATTGAAAAAGGTGGCACCTTGTTGGTCACAAAAGGGGCGCAAGAAAACCGTTACCGCCCTGCCATCGATCCATTGTTTCGTTCTGCGGCAGTAGCGTTTGGGAACAGGGTAACTGGAATACTTCTCACTGGTTATTTAGATGACGGAACCGCAGGATTGATTGCTGTACAGAGATGCGGAGGTATCTGCATTGTTCAAGACCCCAAGGATGCAGACTATCCCGACATGCCGGCGAATGCCTTAAACCAGCTCAAAGTAAATTATTGTCTGCCGATTGCACAAATGGGTGGAGTGCTGTTAAATCTAATGCAGCGGAAACTTAAAACCCAGAAGAATATTCCAAAAGATATTGAAATTGAATCTACCATAGCCGAAAGAGTGTTAAGCGATTTGCCTTCCGTCAACTCATTAGGTGAACAGGTCCCATTTAATTGTCCTGGTTGTGGTGGTGTATTATGGCGTATTGATAAAGGGACTTTAATGCGTTATCGCTGTCATACAGGCCATGCCTACACTGCAGCGGCACTGCTTGCTGAACAAACAAAACAAATTGAAGAGACGATGTGGACGGCATTGCGCATGTTTGAAGAACGGAGGAACCTGCTGACAACGATGTCTAAAAATCTGAAAGGTGGTGCATCGAAATCTGCAATTGAACGAGCTAAACAATCGCAGGTACATATTGAACGTATCAAAGCTATCCTTTTAGCAGATGACAAGGTAACGCAAAGCGATACGCCAAAGTAACATTTAATAGACTATACTTACAGAAACAACAAAGTTCAGGGACTGAAGTGTTTAGCTTAAAAAATGGACGTTATGTTTATAATGGAAAATATACCAGCACACAAACTGTCTTACGCTTTTTACACTTTCATACAGGACACCTGATTCATAATCAGGCGAGTGAACAAATTTGTTGATGAATGAAAGGCAATGCAGACAAGACAATTGTCACGTCACACTCGGGGTCAATTTTGACCCCGCATTAAAACATGCAGTTAGTTAACTTTTTAAATATCCTGAAAGCAACTTTATTGCGACAATCAGCGCGACAATTTATTATTAACGGATGGCTATAACGGTAGCTCATTAGAACAACATATTAAACGACAGTCCCTTTTCTCAATGGTAAAAACTAAAATACAATTTAAGTGCTGCTTATTTTTCTACTTATTGACCATACTTTCAGCGATAGAGCCAATAATCCATGGTGCAGTTGCACTCTGTCCTTCTGGACTGTTACCACTATGAGTATAATTCCATTCTCCATTTGTGATCCAATCTACAGCGTGTACAGTTTCATGTATAAGAGTGTTGGTAATGGATGAATGACTTCTGCGTAATTTAGCACTGTTAATTTTTATTTTGGTTACAGTTTTTGCATTAGCCCAAGCAATTGGACGCCAATAGTCAGTAACTTCAATCACACGGCCTAATTTTTGAAATTCATTCACTATTCGATGTCCACTATATTCAGAATTATCAAATCTCGCAATTGTATCGATTCTGTTATAGAATGATGGGTCTCGTAATATCTTATTAGCGGCTTCTACAGCAAATGCTATCTTTTTATTATTCCCAGAATAATGTAATTGCGTCACTTGACCGTTACAAAACTGGCTTACGCAAAGAGCTAATAGAACTAATATTTTATGGCGCATGTTTTGATTTTAAATGTAATTTATTTAATAAATCTATCTGATCGCTATATTTTGATAATAATAAACGTGTAGAAAATCATTTCCTTTTCCACACATTACCTCCATTTTGAAGTTAATTATCAGGCGTCAGCCTTTATGCATTAACGATCGAACTTAAACTATGAACATTATATTTGGATTTAGTATATCATAGGATTAACGCCAGACTGGATAAGCCATTCGTGATTCATTTGATGAAAGGTAGCGTTCATAACAACACCATTCGGTGACGCTGGGTCATTTACCCAAACCCAATATCGTGCAATTTTCTGTACTGCACTAACTTGATTTGGAATTGCAGGTATATTACCTCGACCTGATGGTGTTAAAATCTTTCTGAAAGTCACATTGCCTCGCGAATGTTGAACGATATACTCCCATAAGCCATTTAAATGTGGATAACCTTGTAATGCTGTGGTCAGATAAACATCCTCTATCGAAGGCGTGTCATTGATAAATTTGGCAATATTTTCATGATTGTTTGTAGTTTGCCCTGCGCCCACAGCTTGATTAAGATACGTGTCATCATGGTTCGGCAGTGGTATCAAAACGTCCTGAATCAAATCGGCAAAGGTCAGTTTAAACTGACTGCATAAAATAAGAATCCTTTGAAGTGTTGGTGGATTTGCATTAGCAATACCTTGCTGGTTCGCGGCAAATCTTCTCTGTGATAATGCTCTATTGTTTTGCGAGAAGTTTTCGAAAATTGGCCAAAAGTAATTCCTGCCATAGAAGAAGTCTGCCTGATTATTCGCATTACCTCCATCATTGTATGTGCCTATCATAAGCACCTTTGGGGCATACGGTGTTAGAGTCAGAATGGCGTTACGAGTTTGGAAGCCAGTATTTTCATTAAAGTGGTCTTTCTTTAAAAACAGATGCGGCACAAGCTAAAGTTTGATGCCAATATATGAGGTTTTGCCAATATTCTCAATTAAAAGTTTGGGCCTATAGCTTAGCTGGATTGACACACCATGTCAACCTTACTACGACGCCATTAGAAGCTGTCTGTAGGGTCAATTTTAACTACAATCAATTATAACAGCACAACTACAAGATATTAAGTTAGCGCAAGATAGTGGTCAGGTTTCTTCTACTATGATAAAAGCAGAAAAGAGCCCATAGTAGACTCCTTTCTGATTCCATACTCACTACCTATTTTCAAATCGATCTGCTATCGATTTTAATTCGGTAGCGTTCAATGTGTCACAGGATGCAAGCTCTCCGAGATCGACATACAACCATCCGTTAGAAACAGTTATACCTCTCTTGCCAGGATTGTGATAGTCTCCGGCGCTTCCAGTCAATAGTGCACCAGACAAATTTATTTCTCCTACATGGTATCAGTTATTATTTGTCGTCAAGTAATATTATTTTGCTTTTGGAATGGTTTAGCACGAACTTGAATCTAAATCCACTTTTTAAAGTTCCAAAACCGCCTTTGGGATATTCAAATCCGCTCGGAAAGAAAATAATATTTAAATGTCGATAACCAAGATCAAAACTATTTGCGCTACGCTTCAAAAAAATTCCAGAACCAATTTTAATCTTAGCATGCCTGTCTTTATATATAGCATAATAAATTGGATATTCTGTTTCATTTTTTAAAAAGATGGGCTCTTCTTTTTCTTTAATTGCAGATGTAGAGGGCGAAGTTGAAAATGACGGTTGTGTCAGAATATTTTGGTTTCCTGAGCTCAAGTCATCTATAAGAGATATTTTTCTTAGTCTCAACTGCCTATAAAATGAATCAGTTTTTTTCAATTCGAAATCATATATAATATTATTGTAATCAATCAACAAATCGACTAATTCTCCCATTTTCTCAATTTTTTTAAAATGGAAATCTTTGAATGTATCCATATTATAAGAAGTAACCAATGTCTTTCCATCCAATGATTGCATTTTGGATTTATTCCTATTAATATAGTTTGCTATAATGTTTAACTCTGAAACAGAAAAAGACAAGTACGTTAATCGTATAACCAAATTTTCAGTTTCTTTCAAAAGGTCTTTAAAATCGCGAATAGAACGTTCGCACACCTCAATCTCTCTGTCATTCCTAAAAAATATTCGATTATTTTCCTTGTTAATTATGATTCGCATGTGGTTAATATACCAAATACACTCATTTTTGTTTTGTAGTAGGACATCTGATAGCATAGGAGAGAATTTGCCTATTAAAGATACGAGGATTGCGTGTAATAAATAACCCCTATCAGGAGGTCAAATCCGCTAATGCTCAGCTGGGTTGATGCACCATTCACGTCCTACTCACAAACTCATTTGGGACTCTTTACAAGGTCATTCTGGACCTTCAATCTATGATAGCTTACAACATACTATCAAAAGCCAATAGTGCAGCCTATGCAACTGTTATTGCGACATTTAGTGCAAGTCATTTTAAAAAGGGCATAAAAAAGAGCTGTACGACTGTACAACTCTTTAATATTCAATCACTTTATGATTGTGGTCCCACTCGGGTTTGAACCAAGGACCCCCTGATTATGAGTCAGTTCTGAAATCTCTTATAATGCAGTAATACCAATGCTTTCAGCCTATTTGTACTTAGTTTGTCTAACAGTTGTAAAACATTGTGCTTGCTGGTTAAAAAAGTATGTCATGCCTCTCTGTTAGAGGGTCTAAATTTTGATGTTTTTTCCTCGCCCAACTTTTGGATTGCTTCCATCACGTCAATTTTAATCCATTGTTTTGTTTCAGGCACATAATAAACATAATCTTCTATTTGATGTTTGAGTTTGGGTTGTTGTTGCTTGATGAAGTCGAGCATTTTATCAAGTGACTCTGCAATTACCTCTTGAGATACGTCACCCTTTAATTCAAAATCAAAGGTTGTATTTGCATCTAGCTTTACTTTAACTCCAAACGTCATTTCTCTGCTTTCTACATTTCCTCGAGTTACCTTAAAGAAACTTTTACCTATAGATATTCTCCAAAGCATTACCGTTGCAATTTTTATCGCATCCCAAATAGCGTTCGGACCTACTCCCTTTAGGATTTCAATTAGTAACGGTTGAGAAATGACTATTTGAGAAATGATTTTATACAGTTCGAGATTTGCTGTAATAATCCCATTTTTATTGTAGCTGCTAAGCCTAAGCCCTGCACCTACTAAATGTTGATTTACCTCAGTTAGTTCGTTATCGTCAAATTCACCCATATATACCAAGTGAACAACATCGTCCCCCTGTTTTACACTTTTCATTCTTTCTTGTATCAGCTTTTCTTGTGCTTCTATTGCACTCTGATACTTCTCGTCATCAAAACGCTTATTTTCCTGCATTAGGTTTATTTTCTCAAATTTAAACAGAAATGAGGACTAATTGGCAGGCATATCAAGACGATTTAAGTGCCATTTCTAGCTTCTGTAAACAAAACCAGCATCAAGTACATAAAATTTTTGTTCTGCTTACTACAGATATCAAAACAGCTATCCATTAATTGGCCTCTTATTGCAGCTTCTTCAATAGAGTACATGCTACATGACCTTGCCAGTCTATCATATGTGAATTCCTGAAAAGGGTTTAATTCTTTAACTTCCTTCGCAATTATGTCAATGAAGGTTATTACGTCGTGCATGTTATTGATTTCTTTTACCATAAAATTGATTTAATTGTGAACTTATATGAGGTAACACGCAATGACACTGAATGGGGTTTATTATGGCAGGTTTAAAGCCCTTCATTGGCAGTGCGGAAGTTGTTAAGTAACTATGTTGTAGTCAGTAAAAGCTGCCACCAGTGCGGTTAGCAAGGGCGGTGGGCTATGTGTGTAGGTTGTGCGGTGGCTGCCATGCCAACTGCCCGCAAAAGATGGAAATGCAACCTTATTGTTTAGCCTTGTGTGTAGCCTATAAGGTTGCATGAAATCTATTGCAGAACGCTTTACGGCCTTAGCCCCGCAGGGAGACATAATAATAAGGGCAGATTGGCAAGCGTGGTGGCATCGAAAATTGAGGAAGCCCCGCAGATTTATTAATGCTATTATAGCCTTGTGTGTTGGCTATAGCTTTAATAAAGGTGCATAGGGGGCTGGAGTGGTGGGCTGTGAAGCGTTGGCAAACTATGACAGATACTGTAGGGCTGGCTTTGTGCGGAGTGGAGTAACTGCCATTTTTCATGGCTGTTATGCAACGGTGCTATCTGGCGTAGTTTTAGTGAGTAGGCACAGCAACACCATACCTTTTTACCTCGGATATAATGAGTGCTTAGATTGCACTTAACACAGTGAGATGAGGAAATTATAGGCCCAAATACTCTCTTATAGCTCCTTTAAATTTCTCTGATGTAGGAGTAGCCGTTTCACTCAAGGTAATGTCAAAATCCTTGCATAATTGCAATATTCTATCATCTATAGCAGCTACCCGTTCATTGTACTCAAATATTGAATCAGCGAGAGGTCTGTTCACTCCATTTAAGAAAGGACTATTGATATAAGACCAAGCATTGTGAATTTGTTGATGAAGCAACGCATGATTTTTTTTTTCTTCTTCTGACAGCAGCCCATAAGCTTTTAGATACTCTTCCTGCTCTGTAGCCACTTTTATCAGTTGATAGCAGGTTAATTCTAGGAATAGTACTTTTTCAAATTGGTTCATTTTCCTGGGTATTTGGTAAGCAAATATAAGGAAACAATGGCGGGGTAACACCCATCCCCAATGAAAGGACTGGGGTTGTTATAGGACTGGTACAATTTCTCTTATACAGGTCAAATTTTTTGGCGAAAAAAAAATATGATATTAATTTGAGCTTAAAAATGGGGGTCACAAACTAGTGTAGGGGGATTTGAATAGATTGGGGCTAGAATCTAAAGAAAGAAGCAACACTGTTTGGTTAAAACTCGACTTTTAACGACATATATACTACGTGTATCCTCCTACATCAGCCTCTCTGAAAAGTACCTGAAAATAGCTTGCGGCACGTACCCTTTCTTTCTCCTTCATTCTAATCTGTCAAGTTATAAATAACATTTTTGTCTTTTAATTAACTGTCAATTCGATTAACTTTGCATTATAGATTTATGTATATTAAAATTATGTTAAAGGCTGTTTAGGTTACGGACTGAAAATGAAAAGTCCAAAGTGCCAATATGATTTCAAAGCATGTAACGAGTTACACCCGTGCTTTGTTCTTATCGAAGAGCGTAACTCCCAATGGAAATGAAGACCTATTGGCATCATAAATTTTCAAAATCAAGTATAATATGAAATACAAATGCAGTTCACTCGTTGGGAACCTATTGCTGAGTTCAATGGTTTCTATAAAATAAGCGATGATGGTAGTGTTGATAGCGTTGAACGTATAATTACATTGCCAAATCAAAAAAAGCGCCTACTAAAGGCAAAAGCATTAAAAGTTCGTCGTAATAATTACGGCTATTCAGAAGTAAGGTTAAGTAAAGATGGGAAAACCTATACCCGCTTTATACATCGGTTAGTTGCAGAGGCTTTTTTACCTAATCCCGATAATTTACCTGAAGTAAATCACATATCAGGCGACAAATCAGATAATACGTCTGCCAATCTTGAGTGGACAACTCATGCTCTAAATGTCCAACATTCATACGATACGGGTTTGAACACCAATCAGAAAGGAAATCACACATTTGCAGTTGGGGTTATAGATAACCAACTTGGCAAACGGTTTTCCAATATAAAAGAGTGGTGCAGTGCAAGAGGAATTAATTATTCCACTGGCCGTAACATTTTATCTGGCCACAATAAATCGAAGAAGATAGACCGTACGTTAATTATCAAATTAAACAACAAACATTATGAAAGAATCAATGATTTTTAATTGGGGTGGGCTAAAATATAGTCTGCTAAAAAAAGAAGACCAATACTTTAACCACCTTATCGGTTATTGTTTTAAAAGTGCCGTTTTAAAAATCAAAAATAAACTCACTAAAAATAAGGTTGCTTCAAAATACACTGCCAGTTTAGGCGATATGATAAAACGCACCGCATCAGAACCCAAACCTAAAATGATATACTCTGGAATTAAAGAAAATTCTATCGGTATTATTTTCGGACCAAGCAAATCTGGTAAAACCATGTTTTGTGAGAACTTAGGCATGTGTATCGCATCTGGCGAGACTCAATACTTGGGGTTGCCTATTGATATTGAAAACAGAAAAGTGTTATTTATTTCCCTAGAAGAATTTTACACTGGCAGAACCGAAAGGAATAGCAAGCAAATTACAAAATTGACATCTGCTCATGGCACTGATTGGCTGGAAAATTATATTGTTATTAATGAACGGATGCCACGCTATCTAATTAGTGATGCTGACTGGAAAATTGTAGAAGATACAATATATGAAGTGCACCCTAGCGTCGTCTTTTTGGACTCTTTAACCCATATGTATGCTGGTCAAATTGAAGAGAGCAATAAAGCAAAAGAGGTCATGCGTAAAATTAAGGAGCTATCTGAAAACACAAAAACTACTATTGTTGTGATACATCATACTACAAAACTCTATGACAGACCTTTGAGCATTGACGTAGTTGCAGGTAGCAGAGTTATTGCCCAAGAGTGTGATTTCATGATTGGTTTAAACAAAGCAATGGATGGCAAGCGTTATATCAAAGATGTTGCATTCAGATATGCAGCTACAGACAATGATAAAGTGAAGACTTTTACGATTGACAATGACCTTTGGCTTAATATCTCTGGTGAAGCGGATGAAATAAAACTGCTTTCTGTAGCTGATGGTCGTAGGGATGATGCCAATAAGGAAAAGCTGTTAGATTTCATCGTTGGGCAAGACGAAAGGGGTGCTAAGATTATTCCATTTTCCTTAATCGAAGATAGATTTGCAGATAGCCGTGAAATGTCGAAACCAACAATATCTTCTAATCTCAAAAAACTCATTGAAGAAAAGAAGATTATTAAACTAGAGAAGGGTCAATATAAACTGGCATCTTAAATAGCTTAACTAGCTTAACTGTTCGACTTAACAGTAAGGGATAGTGTTTTTACATTCTCCCTTACTTTTTTGTTTAGTTAATTTCTGTTATTTCTCTGTGAGTGAAAATATCCAGTTTTTTGCCCTCTTCACCAGAAAAGGAAAGTATTCTACACAACTTATCGGCAGGATTGTCAACTAAAGATATCTCTTCAATTTCAATTATTTCATGGATAATCTCACTGCATATTTTACCCATGTATGCATAGCCTTTTAGGTGGTCACAATCTGCAAAATTTTGATTGCAAATCGAACATTCAGTAATACCTACAATGCACCCCCTGCTAGCGAATTTCATACTAGGAAACAGTAACGTTTCATAACCTTGTAGTTTATTGCCATACCCCATTAAATTCTGCCCGTGGAACGGCTGTATTCTTACGGCTGTTTCTATCAGCTGTTGAGCATTAACCAAGCAAACCCAAGCAGCATCGGTGTTATCTTCTTTAAGGCTAATTATTAACTTCAGTTCTTCTTTTATTGCAATCGCTGCAAATATCAGGCTAAGTAAGAAATTGGCTTTTTTTTCGTTGAGCAATTCTATGCTTTCAAGCTTTGCTTTCTCCAATTTGTCAACAAGCTTTTCAACCTCAAGTACTTGAGCTTTTTGTAATTCTATACCTCTTACAAATATCGCCTTTGATTGTGCTGTCGAAAGTGTTTTGTTATATTCGTCTAAAAGTTCAACCAACTCAGGAAATGGAAATTTCATTTAGTCATTTTTTTTATTAAATCTTCTATATTTTTTAATCCTTGGGCATCTCCTTCATAGGTGAGTTTCTTGTAAATTTTCTTTGGCGTTGTCTCTATGACTATTTCTAATTTAATTTTCTTTTCCCCAAATGAGCCTTTAAAAAAATCCGTAACATAGTTTGCTATTACGCTTAAGCCTATCGAAACCATATTAGGATTTTGGGTCCATAGACTGTATCCTATAAATAAAGTGGGACCATACCAATCTGCTGACCGCCTTTGCCTAGTTTTACTAATATTATCGTGTAGTCTTTCCTCAGGCAAATTATTCGCTTTAAATAATTTCCGTAATACTAGTGCATTATCAGTGTAGATGAATTCATCCATCGATTTTGCATCTTCTATATTTTCAGGGAGAAAGCAAAATGTTGAAGGCTCTATGCAATTAAGGTCTTTAAAACGATTGTCTAAATTGATATAATTGATTGCTTCTTTCTGTTCCATGTTTGTAATAATTGCATTTAAGTTTTGGCTATTATAATTACCCTTATGAATTTACTAATAAATTGGCAATTACATTCTTGTTTTATGTAGAATTACAAAAAGAAGGGGGCAGATATCTGCGCCCCCTATCTTGTATCCTTCATTGAGTAACAAATCCAACCTCCCTTAATACCCTCATAATCAAATATAATTCCCGCCTCAGATGTGCCATTAAATAGCATCAATTTGATATTTACCTTGACATTGCTATCGTCTACCCCTATCATATTCATTTCTGTTCCTTCTGCTTTATCAATAGTTTGTAGGTACTTAATTATATCCACATGCATCGCATTATCGCCTATATAAGCTACTATTTTATTTTCGTTAAAATCAACTGAAATAAGTGTGCTTACCTTTGTAATCTCTTTTGAGCCGCTCGGCTCATATATTGTTCTTTCAAAGGCCCTAAATTTATACACTTGGCTATACCCTGATATAGTGGTAAGCATCACAACAATGATAATCGTTAGTCTTCTCATTTGATTTTTTTATCGGGTTAAAATAAAATACCTGAACATTGACATTCACTTGTTCTTGAGGGGGTCGAAGCCCTATCGTACAAAGTGAAGCAACGCCCAGGCATAACCCGAGCATTTGCTAAACTTCCTCTGTACGATTTGAATTTTCGACCTTTCAAGAACAAAGACAGTTGTGCTAAATGCAAACTCTTATATGAAATGCTGTTGTTTTCTTATGTGCTTATTTTTTGTTTGAATTCAAAAGTAAGAAAATGATGGAGTTTAAGCAGGACTATTTTATCACTGCGGCAATTACTTTTTCATTGGCTGCATCAATTATCTCATTGCCATAGTTATCTAAGTAGATACCTGTTACTGCAAGCCCGTAACTATGCCCCAAAGCCTCCGAGATAATATCTTTTGAGTAGCCTAATGATTTGGCGATATTAGCCCAACTGTACCTAGCGTAGTAGGTGGTTACCTCTTTTTCGATTTTGCATTGCTCTGCAATCTTGCTTAGGTATTCGTTTGTTGTTTTTATCGCCTGCTTTACCTTCTTCTTTGCAATATCAGGGTTGTCACCAATGCTTAATACTGGTAAAAGATAATGGCTGGCAAGGCTAGTTTTATAAATACTCAAAATACCTGCTGCACTAGAGTTCAATTTGATACTATATACCTTATGGGTCTTGCTACGATTAAAGATTACTCTCCCATCTACATGGCTGCTACAAGTTAATTTGAACAAATCGGAGAAATTGGTGCCAATCAGATAGAAAGAGAGCAAAAAATAGTTTCTACTGTGCCATATAGGCGTATTAGGCTCTAATCCCAGCTTCACGATAGCTTTCATCTCCTTGGCTGTTAAAGCCCTAGAAATAGTCTTTTCCGTCTTTATTTTATACTTGCTGAACGGGTAATATTTCTGCTCGACTATATCTGCCTTAATAGCTTTGTTGTAAAGTGCTCTTATTTCCCTCATGTAGATAGCAACCGTATTTACCTTAATATTGTCTGACAACATAGATTGAGTGAACTGTTCCAGAAATTTGTAGTCGATGTTCTCAAATCTGATAGGCTTATTACTTGCAAATCTTATCAGTTTATTTGATGCATCTCTATAAGCATTTGCATTCCCAACTCTTCCTGCGTTCATAAGGCTGGCAATCTCGTTTTCGGCAAATGCGTTAAAGGTAGTTAAGGTATTAGGGTTGTTCGTGCAAGATAGGTCATCCACTGTGTACACTTTTTCCAGTGTTTCATATTTCAATGCCTTCTCTTGTATTTCATTCAAAGTCTGATTTACTTTAATGTTAATCAATTTGGCATTAGGGTGAGATGGTTTGACCTTCTGGGTTGTAGAGTTCCAGTCTTCTTTTTGCAAAATAACGTTTAGGGGTACAACCTTGTGTTTTCGATTATACGTTACCCTTAGCTTTAGGGAGTATTGTCCATTGCCCTTTGCTGTTCTTTCGTCAAGAAATAGTTTAAAACTAATTGCCATGCTTGTGGATTTGTAGCAAGGCACCTGTTTTTCTTGTAAAACATTTGTAAAACAAATAGGGTAATAAAGCTGATTTCTACCTTCTTCATCAGAGTACTCCTAAAAAGGAAAAATCCCCTAAAAAGCTTTATAGTATTGCTTTCTAAGGGATTTCATTCTGTGGTCCCACTCGGGTTTGAACCAAGGACCCCCTGATTATGAGTCAGGTGAACTATGTAAGTGGGTAGTAACTTTCTCTGAAGAGTTCAAGAGGGGGCATAATATTTGTTACTTCACTGTTACTTTTAAACAAACAAAAAAGCCCACAAGCTAATACTAGTGGGCTTTTCAGCTGATTAAAAATGTAGGCTCGACAGGGGAAATGTCGAACCAAATATGGGATGATTTGATTGAAATTTATAAGGTTGCGAAGAGACTTGGATTATAGAATATTTGTGCGGTGCCCTACGATGCAAAAATCCGGTTATAGAAGCCACAGAAAACAGAAACAGAAAAATTAACCTGATCTTTTTCATTTTGCTGCGTCTCGTTTTTGAATTACACCTATTAACGTTTTAATGATAAACAATTCAGCAACTAAAAACACCAATGGCATTAAAATCATTGCTGAAATATTTCCGGTTACCATCATTGTAATTATTGTTTGAATCTCAATCAAAGCTCTAATGATAGTAACAATGGTAATGCTTTCTGGAACTCCTTTTGCAGCCACAATAGCAAGGCCTAAACCAATGGCAAGATTTCTTGCAGCAAATTCAAAACTTGCGATTTTCAAAATGGCGTTAGTGAGGTCAAGTCCGGTACCATCTTTAAAAAGGATAGACATGTCAAAATAGCCCATAACGCCAAACAAAATATTTAGTAACGCTAAAATGCCAACTACAATTCTCAACCATTTTGGAACTATATCAATGTGTTTGCTCATAGGATTAAGATTTTAATTGTTTCATTGCCGTTCCCCAATCTTCTAAATGATGTACAGAAGTCAATTTGCCATCAATAACAGTGTGAAAATCAATCGACATAATTTTAAATGATTTTGTACCGTCTGTTGGTGTTCCCATAAAGTCGCCATTGGGTGTTCCACTAACCAAGCTGCGAACTACATATTTATTGCCATCATTGGCAATGTCTTGCGGTTCCCATTTTAGGTCCGGAATTAATTTCCAAAAGAATTCAACTTGTCCTATTAATGCAGGTTTTCCTTTGCTCTCTACCGAACCGCTTGAAATAAAATCATCGGCTAAAACTTCTGTCAATACAGCCGTTGGTGTTGTTTCTGTGTTTACGGTCAGTGCTTTTTTGTAAAATGCTGTTATAGCGTCCCTGTTCTTGTCCATTTTAAAACGATTGATGTGATTAATTATGATGCAAAGATGAGTGGGTTTCAAACTTTGCACAATGGACAAATCAGCCTTTGTATGGCACTTTTAGAACAACTACTTTTTGAGGTGACTTTCTTTGAATTCTACGGGCGTGGCTTCTGTATTCTTTTTGAAATAACGAACAAAATATGCCGGATCTTCAAATCCCAATTCTTGCCCTATTTCTTTAACAGATAAATTAGAATGTACTAAAAGGCGTTTTGCTTCTAATAGGATTCTATCATTTATTATTTCTTTTGGCGACTTGCCTAAAATCTTCGAAGTCGCTTGCCCCAACCGCTTTTCAGATATACAAATAATTTTAGAATAGTCGTTTACACTCTTTAATTTAGTGTATTTATTTTCCAATAAATCCCTAAACAGCAACGTATAATCCAGATCAGCTCCTTTTTTCAATTCCAAGAACCCTTGCTTTCGTTTTTCCCTTTCTGCAAGAAGCAAAAAGTTCTGAAGTAAGTTCTTTAATAGCGTATGCTTTGAGTCGTCGTCTGGCAAACCTAATTCTTCAGTGATGCTTTGACAAATATTAGTATATTTTTCAAAACTAGCCTTATTAAGTACTATTGTTGGTGAGCCTGCAAAGTCGTTGAATAAGATACTACTTCTTAAAAACCTGGTATCGTTGTCTGTTATACAATAAAAGTCATCGGTAAAAATTAAGACACGGCCTTCATATTTCAGCAGTTGGTCAAACTGATGTACTCTATCTTTGTCGATAAACAAAAAAGAGTAAGGTTCTATACTTATAGGTTCAAAATCGACAAAATGAGTTGGCTGACAATTTTCAAATAGAAAGATATGATAGAAATTTGTTCGATGCGGGGTTAGAAGATGTTCTTTATTTACCGTTATCAACGTGTGCAACGGCACAACTTCAATCTGAAGCGAGGCATTCTGTTTAAATTTAAGCTTCTTTATTTGCTTGGCCATCGTTTAATTGAGATCACAAAGATAGTTTTTTGACTATTGGAAGGTCTTAAATTTCCTTCTTTGTAGTCTAAAAAATTACATTAAATGCGATTTTGCATAGTACTTCGACTGCCAACTATTGAAGAATTGGAACGTTAATATTCACTAACAGATTTTTTCCCTCATTTACAGGGATCGGGTCTTGTTCTTCATCAATCCATTCCGACAGGCAATAGTATTTTCCCTTAACCCATTTAGTTTAAAAGGAATTTACCTGCGATGTTGCAATTTCTACAAAATTGGCCGAAAGTTTAATTGATCTATAAAGCTAAAAAATACATCGCTATCTTTTTTTGTCATTTTTAACACTTTGACAATAGTATTACTATCTAAAAAAGCAGTATTTATGTATCTTTGCTAAAATTACAACTATATGGCAGAGAAGCGAATGAGCACATTAGTGAAACTTCTTGAGGTATTAAAATTTGAAAAATCTGAAATTTCATCCATATATTTCTATGCGATAATAGCAGGAGTAGTGCAATTATCATTACCGTTGGGAATACAGTCAATTATAAGTTTTGTACTTGGTGGCACTATTTCCACGTCAATGATATTACTCATAGCACTAGTGATAATAGGTGTTTTGGTGGCGGGGTTGCTTCAGGTTAATCAAATGAAGTTGATTGAAAAAATACAACAACAACTCTTTGTAAGGTACGCATTCAAATATGCAGATACAATTCCTAAATTAAACCTGCAAGATGTTGACAACTATTACCTGCCGGAGCTGGTCAATCGTTTTTTCGACACCGTATCGTTACAAAAAGGCATATCAAAAATCTTGCTTGACATTCCAGCCGCGTCAATTCAAATAATTTTCGGTCTAGTGCTGCTCTCGTTCTATCATCCGGTATTTATTTTTTTCGGATTACTGCTGCTGGCTGTACTGTATCTCATTTTAGTAACAACCGGAAATAAAGGCTTACAAACAAGTCTGGAAGAAAGTAACTACAAATATAAAGTTGCGGGGTATTTACAGGAGATTGCAAGAGTCATTACCACTTTCAAATTCTCACGAGATAGTTCTTTGCATATCAATAAGACTGACGATTATGTCTCGGGATACCTCGAATCAAGAACATCGCACTTCAAAATACTGCTTTTTCAATATTGGACATTAATCGTTTTTAAGCTGTTGATCATTTCAGCGATGCTGATTGTTGGCGCTATTCTACTTGTAGATCAGCAAATAAATGTTGGACAATTTATCGCATCCGAGATAGTTATTCTCATGATCATAAGCTCGGTGGAAAAAATGATAGTTAGCCTTGATAATATATATGATGTGCTTACTTCTGTAGAGAAGATCAACAAATTATTAGAGAAACCTAAAGAAAAAGTGGGTAATCACCAATTAACAAATGGCAACGCCGGGTTCGCCATCGAGGTCAAGGACGTATGTTTTGGATACAGTAGTGATAGACTGATATTGAAAAATTTATCGTTTAATATACCTGCGGGTAGTAAGGTATGTATAGTGGGTGCTCACAGTGCAGGCAAATCAACTCTTATAAGATTGTTAAGCGGGGCTTATCAAAACTTCGACGGAAGTATATTGATCAATAAGATTCCGATTGACACCTATGATATTCGTTCCATACGGGCAAACGTTGGTGTGCTATTGAGTATACAGGAGATATTTCAGGGAACAATAAAGGAAAACATTTGCATTGGTAACGATAGTATCACTTATGAGCAGATGAATCATTTGGCTGAAATAACCGGTTTGAAACAATTTGTGAATAGCCATAAAGAGGGTTATGAATTTGAAATAAAACCCATTGGCAACCACCTACCCGATAAAATAGTAAAGAAGGTTTTGCTTGTAAGAGCACTTATACATAACCCACAGTTGTTGCTGCTTGAAGAGCCGTGGTTGGGCCTTGAAGAGCAATATGCTAAGAAAATACAGACGCACATTTTGGAGCAATTGAATGATAAGACAATTATTGTCGTCACAAATGATGCAGCCTTCGCTGAAAAATGCAATTTGATAATCGAGATGGATAAAGGCGCTGTTAAATCAATAAAAACAAACAATCTATGAGAGAGATAAAAGAAACTATAGAGCGGGAAGTAACAAACACTAAGTTTCGGTCATTTGATCTTGTTTATAGGATTGGTGTGAAAAATCATGTGCGATACTGGTTGATAGCTGCCTTGGTATCACTTATTATCATACTCTTCTTACCATGGACTCAAAACATACGAGCGAAAGGTGCGATCACTACATTGAGGCAGGAGCAACGCCCGCAGGAATTAAATTCGATCATTCCCGGTCGCATTATTAAATGGTACGTTAAGGAGGGGGATATAGTGCAGGCAGGAGATACAATAGCCCAGCTTGCAGAAATAAAAGATAATTACCTTGATCCAGAACTATTGAACAGAACAAAAGAGCAGATCAATGCAAAAAAATCGAGCGTAGGTTTTTATGGAGATAAGGTAGCTGCTACTGATGCGCAGATAACAGCGATGCAGCAAGTATTGATATTAAAATTGAAGCAATTATCGCTAAAAGTGGTAGCCGACAGTTTTGAGGCGGTATCCGCCGCTAATGATATGAGAATTGCTGAAGTGCAATTTCGCCGGCAAAAAATAATGAGGGATAGCGGCTTGTCGTCTCTTGTGCAACTGGAGCAGCGTAACCAATATTATCAGAGTGCTGTGGCTAAGAAAACGAGTGCTGAAATGAAATTCTTCAATACTAAAACTGAACTGATTCAGGCTCAGGCGGAGTTTCTGGAAAAAAAATCAAAAGCCCAGGGCGAAAAAGCAGCAGCACAAAGTGAAATATCTAATAGCACAGCAGATGTTGCTAAACTGAGTAATCAGTACGAAAACTACAGGATAAGGAACGGTATGTACTACCTAATTGCCCCACAAAGTGGGCAAATAGTGCAAGCCAATAAATCGGGACTGAATGAAATACTGAAGGAAGGAGAAAAAATAGCAGAGATCGTTCCGTTACAAATAGACCATGCGGTTGAAATTTATGTACGACCTGTGGATCTTCCCTTGTTATCAAAAGGTCAAAAGGTGCGCTTCCTTTTCGACGGATACCCCGCTATCGTATTTAGCGGCTGGCCTAAGGCTTCTTATGGTATTTTTAGTGGTGAAATTGCAGTAATTGAAAGCTCTGTTAGCAGCAATGGAAAATTCAGGATACTTGTGGGAGAAGATAAATCTTATAGACCGTGGCCAAAGACGCTAATGCTTGGCACCGGTGCATCTGCCATAGCACTTCTCAAAGATGTACCCGTTTGGTATGAATTGTGGCGAAATATTAATGGGTTCCCTCCTGAATATTACCAAACAAAAGAAAAAAGCAATGATAAAGGAAAGAAGTAAATATTTGCTTGTTTTGGTATCTGTTTTGCTTTCTGTTACCTGCATGGCCGGCGATAGTACGCATCATGTGTTAACCAAAGACGATTTTATCAATATTGTAAAGCAGTACCATCCTATTGCTAAACAAGCCGATTTGCAAGTAGAGCGGGCAACGGCTAACGTACAGCAATCTCGTGGTGTGTTTGATCCCGAAATAGGCACTACGCTTGACAGAAAGACATTCGATGGCAAACTATATTATAGTTATTTTAAACCGGAACTGACAATACCTACCTGGTACGGAATAGATTTAAAAGCGGGGGTAGAAGAAATTGTTGGGAGCAGAGTTTCTCCGGAATCTACTTTGGGGCAAACAAGTTATATAGGTGTGAAGGTGCCTGCTAATCAATTGTTATTTGATAAACGCAGGGCAACGCTCAGGCAGGCACAGGCGTTGCAACAACAAACTGCCGAGGAAAGAAAACTTGCAGTTAATAACCTTTTGTATGATGGACTTGCCGCTTATTGGAACTGGGTCGAAAAATACTGTAGCTATAGAATAATTTCAAGTGCTGTAGCTGTTGGGGAAGAAAGGGTACGATTCGTCAAGTTAGAATTTGAGCAGGGTCTGCGCCCCGCTATTGACACTGTAGAGGCGATAACTCAGCTGCAGACATTCTCCTTTCAGGAAAGTGTTATGCAGCTAGCGTTCCGTAACGCAGGAATGGAATTGTCGAACTATCTGTGGCTGGAAAATAATTCGCCTGCTGAATGGTCAGATATGATTTTACCGGACACAACCGATTTTGATAAAGCCGCTACTAGTATACCCGACCTTAATGCACTGCTTTCTGCTTTAGACATGCATCCTAAATTGCGGTCTATCAACTACAAAATGGACATACTCGAAATCGATAAGAGGTTGAAAGCACAGTCGTTGATGCCAAAGCTCAGTTTGAGTGGAAATATTCTGAGTAAAGGTTACAACTACCCGCAAGAATTAAATTTGCCTTTACTGGAAAATAATCATAAAGTAGGCTTTAGTTTTGCAATGCCATTATTCTTAAGAGACGCCAGGGGGGCATACAGTGCGGCTAAACTAAAAATATTTGAGACGGATCTTGATAGAAACAACACAAGACTACAAATTGAAAACAAGACAAGAAGTTATTACAACGAGCTACTGGCTGTAAGGCAGCAACTCAATATAATGACCAGCACAAACACTAATTTTATTAAGCTATACCAGGGCGAACGGCTAAAATTCGAAACCGGAGAAAGTTCTCTGTTCTTGCTTAATGCACGGCAAAGTAAGGTGCTGGAGACTGCACAAAAACTAATTGAGTTGAAAGCTAAGTGGCAAAAAGCATATGTTAGTCTACTTTGGGCTTCGGCTACGCTTTATTAAAATTACTTCTTTTTTACGGCGTCCAGCATACTATATATCATGTGACTAAGATAGTGTACTACGATATTAGTGTCTTTAACATTTCCAAAATCAGTTAGGCGTGGCAGGTGATCCTTGAAATATATCTGTCTGTGAGCTGTTTCTATTAGTGTGCTGGCTAAAGAGTGAGGATAAGGGTATCCGGGCTTATACTCTAGAAATATTTCCGCTATTCTATGACATAGATCTTTATATGGTTTAAACAACATGGCCTTATTATCTTCAGTTACATGTTTAGTAAGATAAGATTTATCTCCCTCAGATATAATGATCTTTTGCAGCACATTTTTATTAATATGCTCTAATGCAAATTCGTCCTTTTCCTGAGACGTGAGTAATTTTATAACAGCATCAATTTTTTGTTTGCTGTTGCTTATATTGTTGGTGCTAAATACAAGCTGGTATTCCAACCACGTCCAAAACCATGTAGTTATGTAGGTGAGTAGTCTATGTTTATTTTCAAAATACCTATAAATGCTGGCTTCAGTTGTGCCTACCCTTACAGCAAGTTTCTTGAATGTGAAATCTTCGAAGCCCAACTCATAGATCATTTCAATACCATGCCTTATAATGCCTTTACCCAATTCTGATGTCTCAGGATCCCGTAAATATAACTTGTGATTCATCTTTATTTGAAGTTGCACTTCCATAATAGTAATAGTATTTGCTGAAGCAAAGTTAGCATTTAAGATTGATTCAGTTTTATGAATAATATTTTTTTGCAGGTTGACGATAGTAATACAATCATTTTGCAATTAATTAAAACGATTGGATGACCATCCAATATAATGGCAGGCCAATAGTAATATTTAAGGGGAAAGTTAGCCCTAATGCCATTGGAATATATAGACCGGGGTCTGCGTCCGGAGCTGCTTGCTTCATGGCTGCCGGAACGGCAATGTAAGATGCGCTAGCGGCCAGAATTGCCAATAACAGCCTATTACCGGGATGGATACCTAAAAAGTGAGTTATTATGATGGACATTAAACCGTTAACTATGGGAATTACTATTGCAAAAAGTGTTACAAACCAGCCGTAATTTTTGAAGGCAGAGAACCGTCTGGCAGCTACCATCCCCATTTCTAAAAGAAAGATGGCCAAAAAGCCTTTAAATATATCTGTGGTAAATGGTTTGATGCCTTCAGCTCCTTTCACATCTGAAATGATTCCTATTACTAAACTACCAACGATCATAAAAACAGACCCGTTGGTAAGGGATTCGTGAACTATTCGGCCCATGCTATGATTGTTGCCTGTGTGCGCCCCATATTTTCGCATTAACATGACACCTATTATTATTGCCGGTGCTTCCATTAATGCCATTGAAGCAACCATGTGTCCTCCATAGTTCACCTTCAAACTATCTAAGAACAGTGTAGCTGTTACGAAAGTTACAGCACTCACAGAGCCATATGTAGCAGCTATTGCACCAGCATTTTCTATGCTTAATTTTTTCTTTAGCATAAAGAAAGTATACAAAGGAACTACGGTGGCAAGTGATATCGACAATAGTAATGTAACAACAATTTCTCTATTTAAACCGCTATGAGCTAGTTCCTGGCCACCTTTAAAGCCAATTGAAAATAAAAGATATAAGGATATAAATTTCGAAGTAGATGCCGGTATTTCAAGGTCACTTTTCACTAGAGAAGCTAATACACCGAGGGCGAAAAATAACAATGTAGGATTGGTAAGGTTGTTGATCAATAGGTTATAATTCATATTTGCGATTTTTTAGCGTTTTGCTTCAATGACTTAAATGTTAGTTGCTTTCCCATTATTGACTCATCAAAGATTTCCTGGTGATACACGATATGCCCGTTTACAATAGTCGTACAAACTGCAGAGCTGAAAGTGTACCCCATAAATGGCGACCAGCCACATTTGTACAAAATATTAGCGCTGTCAACTTTCCATTTTTGATTCATGTCCACTATTACCAAGTCTGCGTAGTAACCTTTTCGTATAAACCCTCGTTTTTCTATGCCAAATAGTATTGCCGGGTTGTGGCACATCTTTTCCACTACTTTCTCTATAGATGTTGCCTTTTGTTTTACCAGCTCTAGCATAGCAACGAGAGCATGTTGCACCATTGGTCCGCCGCTAGGTGAGCTTATATAATTTTGTTGTTTTTCTGTTTGCGAATGAGGCGCATGATCTGTGCTAACTATGTCGATTCTGTCATCATTTAGGGCTCGCATCAATTCATTTCTGTCCTCCTTCCTTTTTATTGAAGGATTCCACTTAATATTTACTCCCAATGTTTTATAGTCATCATCACAAAACCACAAATGATGTATACATACCTCAGAGGTCACCCTCTTCTTACTTATATGCACATCATTACTAAATAACATGGCTTCTTTAGCCGTTGATAAATGGAGTACGTGTAAACGTGTGTTGAACTTTATTGCCATCCCCAATACCCGAAAGGTAGCCTGGTAGCAAGCATCTTCACTTCTTATACGGGAATGTTCTTCTATAGGTATGTTGTCGCCATATCGCTCACGCGCAATCGTCAAATTGTCCTCAACTATCGATTCGTCTTCACAATGCAAAGAAATAATACTATCTGTGGACGCAAATAATTTTTGCATATAATCAGAATTGTTGGACAGCATATTGCCAGTTCCTGAAAAATATAGTCCGTCATCAGTTATTGCACCCACGGTGCCATTGTCCACATTCATCAGCTCATTATAATTCCCGGTATTAATGCCTAGATAGAACGAATAGTTGGCCAATGATTTTTCAGATGCAATTCTTTCTTTTTCTTTTATCAGTTCACTAGTCAGCGTGTTTGGTATTGTGTTGGGCATTTCTATGAAAGAAGTAATGCCGCCAGCCACTGCTGCTTTTGCCTCTGTGTAAATATCTCCTTTATGAGTAAGCCCCGGTTCCCTGAAATGAACATGAGTATCAATTAAGCCTGGTAGAATGTATTTACCTGCACCGTCTATTACAATACTATCTACCGCTCCATCAAGTTGGCCTATATCTTGTATAATACCATTTTGGATTAATATATCCGCTACGAAAACTTCACCTTCATTGACAATGTTAGCTTGTTTTATAACTATTGACTTCATGTTATACGGTTGATGCTCGGTTTAACCGATCGTTTATTGATTTTCCAATTCCCTCATCTGGCAACTTGTTCACTATGATTAAGTCATAACCAGCATTGTCCATTGTATGCATTGCCGAGTATAAATTATAGGCAATCACGCTCATGTTAGTTGTTTTTCCCAAAACTATCTGATGTTGTTCCTGAAGTTGTGGACTATAAGAGTTATAGGTTAAGAGTCCAATTTTTTTGCCCGCATATATATTCAGTGCCTGCTCTACGTTTTGGGTTAGCAGTAGCGGCGTACGTGGCGAGTAGTGTTTTTTAAGCATTCCTGGTGCTAAGGTTTTCGTTGTGTCTGAATTGATGGTTACCGGCCCCACAACATCCTCTATCTCGGAAATAGTTATAGATCCCAACCTGTATATCACAGGCATCTCGTTTTTTAAGCCAATTATTGTTGATTCTATTCCTGCTGTGCATTTTCCTCCGTCAAGTATAAAGGGAATTTTACCGCTCATTTGGCTATATACATGTTTTGCAGTTGTGGGGCTGATAAAGCCGAAAGGGTTAGCACTTGGAGCCGCCAATGGATAGTCAAGTAGCTCTAATAATTTATTTGCGACAGGGTGGGCGGGAAATCTGATCGCTACATTAGGTAGTCCCGATGTAACTATATCCGGAACAAACTTCTTTTTGGGAAGTAAAAGTGTTAGCGGGCCGGGCATGAATTTTTCAATAAGCAACTCTGCTTTTTCGTTTATTTCATTTGCTACTTCATATATCCAATTCTTGCTGGCAACATGTATGATCAGTGGGTTAGTAGTCGGCCTGCCTTTCGCATGGTAAACCTTATTGATTGCTTTTTCGCTAAATGCATTGGCTGCGAGGCCATAAACTGTTTCCGTAGGAATTGCTACTATTTCTTCTTTGTCCAGCAATTGCTTTGCACGTAAAATATCAGTTCCTATTTCAGTTTCAAATATCATATCTGGAATTTTCTATCAAGGGTTGCAGTAATCACAATACATAGGTTCCTCGGATTCTTTGCCATTAGGGTATTTTATCTCGGCTCTATGTTCACATTTCTGACACTCGTATACAAACGAGTAAGTACTTCTAGTTGGTGATGTGCATAAGCTACAGGGCAATCCTGCTCTGACAAGCTTTACGTCAAAGCCCGGCAACGAACAATTCGGGCATGTGTTTATAATTGTTTTAACTAGTTTATTGGTAGCCTCCTGTATTACTTTTTGTCGGGTTGGGTTATGCATTGCCCTCATATCAGTCTCTATAAATACAGCTCCATATTTCCCAAAAAACTTTGCGAATTTTTCCTGAAGATCGTTCCATGAGGATATACCCTTTGCTATATCTTCATTATTGTTTTTTGATTTGCGGATGATTAGGCTGTGAGACGGGAAAAGCGACGCCTCAGCAAATTTTTTAGCACTATCCCAATCTGTAAAGACGTCACCTCCAAAGTTTGTATTAGTGCTAATTAACCTGGCCTTAATTTCAACATTATTTTTCAAATCAAGCAGTACAAGTATTTCATCGTCTGCGGGAGCAAAAAACATTGACGGGTGAGGTCCAAATGAGCCTTCACTTGCAATTGCGAGATCGCTTCCGGTCAATTCACAGGCGGCAGTACATTTTATTCTTCCGGCTTCCACCGGGTCTACATTTCTCTCTATTTCCCCACTAAAGGTTCCATAAGCATCTGTGTCAAAATTTGCTGGAACAACAATCTCTAGTCCCAATTCACTTTTCAGAATAGGGCCAATGATGGCTTCTTTACCATGCATCGTGGCAATAACAATTTTTCGCCCGGCGAAGTATTGCCTGATAATATCGTTCATACTAATCCAGCAATGGTTCTACAACAATTATAGCATGAAGATTTACTCTCTTGTCGCCGATCTTATCCAGCGCTTTTTTCAGCTCTTCTTCTACTATAGTTCTCCTTTCTTCATCGTATTGCAAATAGTCTTCGCTGATGGTGTCCCCTTTGAAACTTTTTAGCTCTATCTGAATTTTATCTTTTATCAAATTCATGATCAAGCCTTTCGCGTGTTCCGACTGAAAGCATCCCTGTATCATTACAATCTCGCTTTGTTGTACCATATATTGCGTTTGTTGGGTAAAGTGAATTGTTGCTATGCTTTTAGACTAACATCTGTTTGCTGGCTTTTAACCTTCTCGACATTTTTTAATTTTGCTTCCTTTAGCATTGCCATAAGCCGGCCATCATGTGTAGCCAGTATTTGTACTGCAAGTAGGCCTGCATTATGAGCTCCATTAACTGCAACAGTTGCCACAGGGATATCATTAGGCATCTGTACAATGGACAACAACGAATCCCAACCGTCCAATGAATTACTTGATTTTACCGGCACACCTATCACAGGTATAGTGGTAATAGCGGCCACCATCCCTGGCAGATGTGCTGAGCCGCCTGCCCCTGCTATAATTACCTTAAGGCCTCTGTCAAGCGCTGTGCTGGCATAGTCAAACATAATTTGCGGACTACGATGTGCAGAGATAACTGTGAACTCATAAGGGATCTTATATTGATCCAAAATGTCTGCCGCTGGTTTCATGATAGCAGCGTCAGAGCTACTACCCATTATTATTCCTATCATCGGTGTTTCCATTTTTTTAGTTTAGAATGTTTTTAATAGCGGCTATTTGCGCATGTACCCCATCAATATTTTCTTCGGTAATCGTTATGTGTCCTATCTTCCTTCCAATCTTACTATTGGCTTTCCCGTAATAATGAAGGTGCATAGTAGGCTTACTTACTATAGCTGACAGGTCGAGCTGTTTGCCGGTTTCAATCAGGTTAACAAGTCCTGCCTTGTAGTTTAGCCGGGTATCGCCAAGTGGGAAACCCGTTATTGCCCTTATCAGCTGTTCGTATTGTGACGTAGGGCATGCTTCTATTGTGTGGTGACCGCTGTTATGAGGTCTTGGTGCTATTTCATTAACGAGCAATATGTCATTATCTGTGATAAACATTTCTATAGCTATAATACCTACCAAAGACATCTCTGCAGCAATTTTTATGGCAATTTCATATGCTTGATTAGAGATCTCTGATTCCAGATTGGCAGGGCAAATCTGATAATCAAGTAGGTGCTTTTCGGGATCAAACACCATCAGAGTTGGCTCATAGCATTCAATCGCGCCATCTTCGCCTCTTGCTACTATCAACGATATTTCCTGTTTTATATTCATCTTTTCCTCCAGAATTGCCGGCCCATCGAAAGCGTTTTCTATGTCTGTCTCAGAATATAACATCATTACACCCTTACCATCATAGCCATTGCGCCTCATCTTCAAACATGCCGGTAGTTTTGAGGCATTATTGTACAATTCCTCCTTATTCGTAATTGATACGTACGGTACAACAGGAATATTATGGTGTTTCAGGAATTCCTTCTGATCTTGTTTATCCTGAATGGTAGCTATCAACTCAGGAGAGGGATGAATTTTAACTCCTTTATCTCGCAAGTATCTTAACGCTTCAGTATTGACAGCTTCTTTTTCTATTGTAACAATATCGCATTGTTTTCCGAATGCCACTACATCCTCATAGTTATTAGGGTCTCCGCAAACAAAAGAGTTTGTGTACCTGGCGGCTGGGGCATTAGTATCTTTGTCTAAAACCGAAATATCTAATCCATAGTCTATTGCTGATCGTATAAGCATAGCACCAAGTTGTCCGCCGCCCAGTATGCCTATACGCACTTTCTCGTTATGTATCATAGTTAATTATTGTCCTTGAGCTAAAGAATATGATTTAACACCTCCATACATCATCAGCCACTCAATGGAGCATATTTTTATTGACCTTGATATCTCCTTTGCGAAATCTAAAATTTCATCTGCAGTTAAAGACGGCGCACCGGGTTCCCTTTCTATTCTTACTCTGAATTGATCTACACAGTCAGTAAGCAGTGAACCATCCGGATATACTTGCGTTCCTCTATTGCTGATCATGATAAGTGACATGCTCTCCGGCAACTTGTCTTTGAATTTGTGTGCTATAACCTTTGGTTGTTCGGTACTTTCTACAAAAAAGTCCGCTCCATTCACTATAGCCTCACCCTTGGTAGGTGTATGAAGAATCTGATAGACTTCCCTTTTTTCCTGAGCTTTTGTTAGGCTAAGATTATTTATGTCTGTCCTATTAGTGATTTGAAGGTTCTTTATTATCTGTTGAGAAAATTCGGTTGTATTCAGTTGTTTATCTTTGCCAATGCCAAAATCTATAGTGTGGTAACCCTGTTGTAAAGTATTGTATAGCGAGTTTTCAATTGCTATGGCTTCATGTGTCATTCCAAGGTGGCGAAGCATCATACAACTACTTATCAATAAAGCGGTTGGGTTGGCAATGTTTTTACCTGCAATATCTGGGGCTGACCCGTGAACTGCCTCGAAAATGCATACGTTATCGCCGATATTAGCAGACGGAGCAAACCCCAACCCACCTACAAGACCCGCACAAAGGTCTGAAAGTATATCACCCTGTAGGTTAGGAAGAACGATAACCTCAAAATCATTTGGTCTGGATACCAGTTTCATTGCAAGATCATCGACTATTATGTCCGAGGCCTTTATTTCAGGATAGTCTTTTGCTACTTCGTAAAAGCATTCCAGAAAAAGCCCGTCCGTGATCTTCATGATGTTTGCCTTGTGCCCGCAGGTGACTTTTTTAGCACCCTTCTTGCGGGCCATTTCAAATGTGTACTTATGTACTTGTATAGATCCGGGTCGGGTGATAAATCTGCGGCAAAGTGCTACATCTTCTGTTAGCATATGCTCTATTCCCCCGTAAGTATCTTCGATATTTTCCCTTACCATAGTAATATCGATTGGGATGCCGGCCTTGGAGAAAACTGTTTCCACGCCATTAAGCGATTTGAAAACACGTTTGTTGGCATATGTACTCCACATTTTTCGTGCGGTTACATTAATACTTTTCATGCCTTTTCCTTTGGGCGTTTCCATCGGGCCTTTGAGCAATACTCCTAACTGCTCAATTGTATTCTTTGCCTCAGGAGTCATTCCTGATGAATGGCCTTTTTCGTACCAGGTTTTGCCCATGTCTACCACTTCGAAATCTAGCGGAGCACCAGTAGCTCCAATAATCGATAGGGTTGCGTCCATTATTTCAGGACCTATTCCATCTCCTTTGGCAACAGCTATTCTTATTTTTTGCATAATGGCTTTGATGTGTTTTACAACCTTATGTGCACATCACACTGCAAAAGTAATAAAACTATTTGTAATAGTAGTATTACTATTACAGATTGCAAATAATATTTTACAATGATTGTATAGCAACTTTCTATTTTAGCAATACAATATTTGGAGCAGCTTCTGATTGTCATAGCCATAGACCTATACCTGTGGAAATCGTGCATTTAATAAATGGAATGCCTGTGCCTTTTGACAATTTTTAATCGGAGCTTTGATTTCTGTAGTTAAAAAACATATAAACACATCTAGTGGCAAGGAAAGCAAATTCTCAGGGAAGAATCAGTTTAGTTTTTTCAATCATCATTTTTATGTCAGTAAATACGTTGAGATCTCAAACACTACATACTGTTATCAGTGTAGATGTAGAAAAGTATTCGGGTAAATGGTATGAAATTGCGTCATATCCGCAACGTTTTCAAAAAGGCTGTCATTGCACAACTGCTGAATATACTTTAAGCCCGGATGGTTATCTGATAGTAGAAAACAGATGTAACAAAGGCAGTGTGAATGGCAAGCAATCTTACATAAAAGGGAAGGCATTTGTTGAAAAGAACTCCGGCAATGCGAAGCTGAAAGTTCAGTTTTTCTGGCCTTTTAGGGCAAAGTATTGGATAATCGATTTAGCTGGCGACTATAACTATGCAGTTGTCAGCCATCCTAACAAGAAATATTTATGGATACTATCCAGAACACCTAAAATGAATGATGCAATTTACCAGCAGATTCTCTCAAGATTGAAAGAGATGGGATTTGATTTAAGTAAACTACAGGTTACCGAGCAAATATAGATAGAGTACTTGACACTTTACTTACCAGTTCTTTTATAACGATTGTAAACAAATGCTCTCAATAACACACTAATTTCACATGTGGAATTTACTTCAAATTACACAAAAGCGTTAAAGCCTGTAGCTTCTCCAGACTTTAACGCTAACCGACTGTGTTTACTTATAGGCTAACTTAAAATTTCAGATTTTCCTACCAATTGGTATGATCCCAAGTAAGATCACGATTCAGTTGGTATTTCAGATTTTCTTTGGGGTCGTGGCATATCATATGCACCCATCCATTTCCAAATAGCTTTTGCAGAATCTGTTGTTGCATAATTATCTCACCGATCTTTGTTTTAGGTGCATAAACCACCACTGTTAGCCTAATTGGATTGTGATATGGTTCGTCATCAGATTTAAAGACCGACTGTAAAGGAAGTCCGTTCATAAGGTCACTGGCGTTGCCCTGCATGATGCCTATTTTTCCTGTAATATTCTTAGTTACCTTACTTCCTCCGCCGAATGCAACATTGTCAAGAGTTGAGAAGAAATACTGAGCGTTTATCCATTGAGCCACCACCATAGGTGCTGTTAATATGGTGGTGAGCGATGAACTATCAATGTCTTTTTCCCACTCATAAGAGTGCAGAAATGATCTGCCTTCAAGGTTGATAGCCTTGGTAAGCCACCTGGGCCCTACAATAAATGATGCATTTCTGGCCAGGCCCCATTCAGGTCGCACCTGGGCCCAGTCTTTGGCACGCAATGCGGTAGCCTTACTTGCTTCCCGCTCATTTGTCATAACACCCATTTGCCTGCTTCGCCATAAACTATTTTCATTTCTGGTAAATTCAAGGCTTTGTTTAAGCGCCTGTACTTGTGCTGCAAAACTATCTGACATCTCCTCATTATATATCTCTACTTCATCGGTAGTTGTATTGTGTTCAGCAGCCAGGAAAATTGTATCATCAGGAATAGCTATTCCCAACTTGCTAATCTCACTTCGTACCTCGTGGTCATTCAGTATGCTGGCAAGAATTCGGGCGTTAGGCGCTCCATGCCGCCCACCGCATGCCCCGCAATCGAGGGCTGTTGCATACGCATTATTCTCCGTTGTACTGCCATGACCGCAGAAAACAACCAGCGGTGCAAAATTTTCTGTAAGTCCCATCATTTTTAAAGCGCCTATACCAAAGGATACCTGCTGCCGATGTGGTATGCTGCTAATATCTGGTGTTACTGAATAATCTGGTGCTAAAGATTTCCGGATTGCAGATTGTATTGATGCAGCATTATCAGGTAGCAAACTCCTTACGCTCATCCAGACACCACTAGCCAGTCCCAGGGTTTCTACAAGGGCAAAGGGGGTAGAAAAATTATATTTAAGTGACTGATAAAGCTTTTTTATCCCCTTAAGTCTTTTATATCCATCATCACAGGATTGATGTGAGCAGTTGGGTTTTTCTTCGACCGTATAGGCAGGCTTTAGCAGAACCGGGCAAGACGCATACGATGCTCCAGTCACACTATTACCTATGGAAACAGGTAGCCCAAAGAAACCAGCAAAGCCAAAAGTCTCGTAGTTGCCTTGAGACTCTAAAGCACGCCTGAAAGGCTCCGAACGAACATCGATACAAAATACCAGCTGCGCCTCCGCTCTTGTCTCTTTTCGTACCTGTTGTTTAGCTTCAAGTTGTTTTAGTAAGGCTTGTCTGTATGTGGTTTCATTGTCGACAACGTTATTATATATGCTTGAAATATCAGTAATCTCTACAGCTCTTCTGTGCCAAATGAGCAACTCCTTAGCGTTTGGCCATATCAGGTAGGTTAATACTATCCTGAATGCTAGGTATTCAGTTTGCGTAACTGGGTGTGGATGTTTAGCATCCTGTGCATCAGCCCAATTGGCACGGTATTGAATATGAGCGGCCCATCCCGATAGGGTTGTCAGCATCAGTGTGAGAAATTGCTGCTGATCCGTATACTGAATACCGAGCAATGACAGTGTTTCTGAAACAATAGCTTCAGGATTATCGGGCAGCGTCTTAAGCCAATGTATTTTCTGTTTATCATTTCCGATAATTTGTTGATCAAACTGTAGCAGCATTAACGTACTCCGTAAGAATCCCTTTTCCCTGAGCGGCATTGGGATAGTTGCTTGCCCGTCATCAAAGAAAGCTTGCAACCATTTTATACTTTCCCGATTTACATGCAGCAGATCAACAGGCATTTCCCGCTGTTGAAAGTATGCATTTGCATTTGTTAATCCGTCTTCGAACGTTAAATCCTCAAAGCCGGAAATGGGGTTCACTGCTATCAGGTTTTTAAGAGGCCAGAATGGTGCAATTTTTGACCAGCTCTTTGCTATGGCAGCATCAATTTGTTGACGGTCATTCACCGTTACACTCTTAGTTGGCATTTCCATGAATTCTGTTGTTTCCATTACTTATGTTTTTAACCTCTTTAGAATTGATATTTATTGCGGTGAGCTGTAATTGTGCTTGGATGTGGTTGGCTTGCATTAAGCATTTGCACGTATTTTTTTAGCAACCACTCCGGATTGGCTGTTTGTTTGGAAGGGCGCGCGAACATCATGGCCAACCAGGAAACTGTCAATAGTGCAGCAGCGAAGAAGTGAAATACATTGAGTTGTTGTGGCATTGAAATTCCAAGTGGTTCAAGTACACTTTCAACAAGACGCACACTAAATCCATAAAAAGATCCCGCAACTATCGCACCGAGTAAAGCGAGCAGTAATTTGCCTTTTGCATTACCACGTATTATAGGCAGCGCGAATTGGACACCAGCAATCATGGCAAGGAATTTCAGGAATAAAGTTGTATCCATTACTAATATTTGTTTCCCGGTAGAAAGTGAGAACATACAAGCAGCTATGATTCCATAGATTAAAGCCAGAGAAAAATCTTTGACTGACGGCGGATAGTCAAGATCGATGCGTTTTTCTTTTGCAGCAGACCCCGAAGAGAGGAATAAATATGATTTAAACAGTCCGTGCCAGCACAAATGGGCAACTGCCGCAGGGAATAATCCTAGGCCGCATTGGGCAATCATGAATCCCATTTGGCTCATTGTGGAACAAGCAAGCATTCGCTTGATATCGCTTTGCATAAGTTTCCATAATGTTCCTAAAAGGGCAGTGATGATCCCGACAATGAATATCACATTCAATATAGCGGGTTGACCGGTTAAAATAGGCGCAAAGCGGGCGAGTAAGAAACCTCCGCCATTTACCAGACCGGCGTGCATTATTGCAGATACTGGCGTAGGAGAGTTTAATGAGCTCGTTAACCAGCGGTGAAAAGGCCATAGTGCTGATTGTGTCATAGCAGCCAGTAACAAAAATATGCTGGCGGCAATCAGCCATTTTGATTCTATGCTTTTTGCCAGCATAGCCTGTATGGAGGTTTCCCCGGTAACATTATATAAAATAGCCAGTGCAGCACCCAGAAAAACAAAACCTAAAGCAAAATTCTTTATAGCCAGAATGGATGACTGTCTTGCAGCCTCCCACTCGCGTTTATGTAACATTAACCTTGCCAGTAAGGTATTACTGACTGCCCAAGACAGCAAAAGGATTAGAATGTGGTCTGCGCAGACCATCATAAAAACGGTTGTAACCAGAGCGAGCAAATTGACAAAAAATGTCTTCTGCCTCCTGTCTCCTTTCAGATAGCGGATAGAGAATGATGCGATGGATATTGCCACAAATGCAACCAGCCCCATTAGGAGCAAACTGAGCCTGTCAACATGAAATAAATTTGTAAAATCTGTCAAAATTTGCCTCATTTTTTAAAATTTGGTTTAGAATGACACAAAAGTATTTTATGTTTGCGTATAAGAAAAACGACTAATTCTAATGATTACAATAAGAAAATCTAATAATGCTTTTTGATGCGCTAACTCTTGAATGTTTTATAGCTGTTGCGGACACAGCCAGTTTTACGAGTGCCGCAGGCAAAGTTGCCCGCACCCAGTCAGCAGTAAGTCAGCAAATAAGCAAGCTTGAATCTTTGGTTGGAAAGCCATTGTTTTTAAGAGGTAGACATCTTTCACTCACTTCTGAGGGTGAAATACTGCTTACCTATGCTAAAAAGATCGTACAGCTAAATCGCGATGCAATGGATCGTTTCAAGCATCCTGAACTTCAGGGGGAAGTCAGATTTGGATTACCCGAAGATTTCGCAAGTGTTTTTCTATCTGATGTACTTACTGAATACGCATCCCTTCATCCTCGAATCATGCTTAATGTTGAATGTGATCTTACACTTAATTTGTTTGCCCGTTTTAAGAAGAAGGAATTTGATCTTGTTCTTGTAAAAATGAATAAGCCTGAAGATTTTCCCAACGGCATGGAAGTGTGGTCGGAAGCATTAGAATGGGTAGGTAATAGTAATATCACCCGATTTGAAGATGATGACCCTGTGCAACTTGTTTTGTCACCACAGCCATGCGTATATCGCGCAAGGGCCATACACTCTCTTGAAAAGTTGAATAAAAAATGGCGTATAGTTTTTTCAAGTCATAGTTATGCAGGCACAATTGCCGCAGTCAAAGCGGGGATGGGTATTACTGTATTGCCTCGTAATATGGTGCCTGATGAACTTAAAATAATCAGAGCAAATAAATACTTACCTAAATTAGATGACACACACATATCATTACTGAAGCATAATAGCACTAATTATGCCGTAAATTCATTTGAAGAGTTTGTCGTGGAACGATTGAAGCCATAGCATAGATAGCGGTCTCAATGTGTCTCAAATTCGAGCCTTAATAGCTATTAATAAACAGGCTCTATCATTAATTCTTATACAAAAGGAACAATAAACAAACATGATGTTCCCCTTATGATTACTCAATCAATAAATCTTCCTCCTCATCTCCGGCTTTAGTTTCCCTTCCTCATCCACCCATTCCGGCAGGCAATAGTAATTTCCCCTAACCCCTTTCAATTTATAAGGAATTAGCCTGCCATGTTGCATAGCCATATTCAGAAATGCCGACAAAAACTTCTCCTTGCTGACCTTTTCATGCAATATCAGCTCTTTCTTTTGTAGTACCTCAATGATTTCGGCAGAACGGAGCGGTTTGTTAGCCAGTGTAACTAAAAAAACGATCTTGCTGATCCATGACCAGCTATAATCGTAATGTTCAGCAGGCGTTTCATGCTTTTTCAGCTTCCTTTTCAGCTTTTCATTTTCTGTAGAGAGGTCTTTTACCTGATTCAGGGCATCATTCAGCGCATTTTGCTTTTCTACGACCTGTTTATTGAGGTTTTTGACCTTTATTTCCAGCCGTGCAATGGTAAATTCAGCATTATTTGACATAACAGCAATGATTTTCCGTATAAAATCCGAATGTTCTTAATCCAAATCTAAGGGTGTTCTAATGTTCGGGCAAACATCGTGAAAGATTTTCCGAATTCTGGGCAAATCGGAGCCGATTACTATTAAATCCGCAAATGTTTTTGATGATCTATCATCTACTAATCCTAAATTTAGCTGACGCATATTGCTGTCGGTTAATTTGTAACTTATACTTCGGTTATTATACTTTTTCTAAACAATATTCTTAACATAGAGGGCAATACAATTAGCAATAGTGGCAATGCAATTACAAATCCTCCTATTACTGATATTGCCAATGGTTGATGTAACTGTGCTCCGCTCCCAATACCCAAAGCTAATGGCATCAAAGCTATTATTGCTCCTAGAGCAGTCATTAGTTTTGGTCTCAGCCGTGTGGATATGGAGTATATCACAGCTTCATCTACACCTTTTTCATTTAGTGCGTCTCGGAACTGCAAAAAGGTGAAAATTGCGTTCTCTCCTATGATACCCACAATCATTATAAGGCCGGTATAGCTGCCTACATTCAACGGTGTGTGTGTAATAAATAATGCAATATAGCTGCCAGATATACCCAGTACCGCGAGCAGCACTATCAGTACCGCAACTCGGAAATCTCGGAAGAGAAAAAGTATCACTCCGAATACCAATAGACTGGACGAGATCAATATTATCAACAGTTCTTTAAAGGATTGCTGTTGCTCTGCATAAGATCCGCCATATTCTATATGATAGCCCTGTGGCAGTCTAATCTTTGATGCTACAGTTTGTTGAATATCATTTATTACACTGCCAAGGTCTCTGTTTTCCAGTCGGGCGGTAATTACCCCCTGCGACTGGATATTCTCCCGCTGTATTTCAGCATCACCTGAATCTACTATAATTTGAGCGAGTGAGCTTATAGGCGTCAGATTACCGTTTGGCAGAAATACCTGCAATTTGCCGATGTCTGCTGCACTTATTTTCCTGTTGCCCGGATAAACGGCTCTAATATTTGTTTGTTGTTCTTTCTCAAGTATTGTCCCCATTACGTTCCCCTCCATAGAAGTCTGTAACTGGTATTGCAGGCTTGCTGGACTAATACCCAAAAGAGCTAGTCGTTCATAAGTCGGTACAATGCGAACAGATGGGCCAGCGATCACTATTCCATTGAAAACATCAGCGGTGCCCTTAACTCCTGAGACAATAGCAGCTACTTGTGCAGACAACTCCTGTAGCTTTTGCTGGTTATCACCAAAAATTTTAACTTCTATCGGCTGTACTGATGACATTAGGTCGCCCAGCATATCTCCAATCACCTGGCCGAAGTCAATTCTCAGGGCTGGCTGGCTAGATTCAATTTTCTTTCTGAGGCCATTGATTACTTCATCCGTACGCTGGTTTCTCTTTTTCTTAAGCTGTATCAGGTAATCCCCACGGTTAGGTTCTGTAATAAAAAAAACCATTTGCGTTCCTGTTCTGCGGGAGTAGGCATCTATTTCCGGTGTAGCAATAATTATTTTCTCCACTTCATGAAGCATCCTGTCTGTTTCTTCCAGCGATGTACCGGGAGGTGAGCTATAATCCAGTACGATACTTCCTTCATCCATCTCCGGCAAAAAACCTGTCGTTAGTCTTGGCAATATCAGTACAATCGAAACGATAAGCCCGGCGACAAAAATGATGCTTATCAAGGGTTTGTGAATAAAGAAAGATACCCATGGCTGGGGTTTTACATTATGTACCACTTCTTCTTTCTTGACTACTGCTGCTTTTTTCTTGCGGGTAAGGAATAGATAAACAACCGGCAAACATATCCATGTAACAAAGAAGGAGCATACAAGCGTAATGATCATGGTGTTGGTCATGACTTTAAAATAAGCACCCGCCACACCGCTCATTAAAGCAAACGGAAGGAATATAACGATGGTACTTATAGAAGATCCGACCATAGCGGGCAATAAATAATTGATCGCTTTTTGGATCAGGTCATTTGTATGCTCATCCGGATGTTCCTCGTGGGTTCGGTGTATCTGTTCTACCACCACAATAGCATCGTCAATGATCAGGCCAATAGCTGCTGCCACAGCGCCAAGCGTCATGATGTTAAATGTGTACCCGACTGCATAGAGAACGATCAGGGTGAGCCCAAGCGTAACAGGTATCGTAATGAGAATGCTGGCGCTTGCCTTCAGTGACCGCAAAAAGATAATGGCCACAATTATAGCCAGTGCCAGCCCAATCCATAAACTATCCTTAACACTTTTCACAGATTCGTTTACAAAGTCGGCCTGTATGTAATAAGGTTTTACAGCAACATCTTTGGGCAGTATCTTCCTCAACTCCTTTATTTTCGCTTCAATGTCCCTTGAAATATTTACCAGGTTCGAATTAGGTTGTTTTATCACGGCTATCAGCAACCCGTCTTTTCCATTGGCATTGATCTTTATGTATTCAGTTCCCTCATGTATCTGCACGGCAGAAATTTCTTTGAGCAGCACCACACGCTTACCATCATTCTTAACAACAATATTAGAAAGTTCTTCCGTGGTTCGAACGGTAGCATCGGTAACCGTAAGATATAAATAACGGTAGTCAGAAAGATAGCCATTCGATTTAATAAAATTTGTTTGCGCCAGTGCAGCATTTATGGAGTCAGGCGTTATGGATAACGAGGTCATTTTCGCTTGGTCCAGCATAAGCCAGTATTCCTTTTGCCGACCACCTATTATCCGTATCTCCGAAATGCCTGCCACCTGCGATAAAAATGGCTTTATGGTATAAGTTGCAAGTTGCTTAAGTTCAATAGGAGAGCGTTTATTGCTTTCCAGTGTATAGCCCATTACCGGCAGTATGGACGGATTCATTTTCTCCACCGTGATCTGCACATCAGGTGGCAATGCGTTTTTTATTTGATTTATTTTAGATTCTATGCGCTGCTTACTGAGGTCTATATTAGCATCCCAGTTCATAAATGCAGATATTTCGCAGCTGCCCCTGCTGGTAGTACTACGTATTGTTTTAAGATCAGGCACCTGCTTTATAGCATTCTCCAGCGGCTTGGTCACCGTTATCATCATTTTGTTCACGGGCTGTAACCCCGCATCCGCAATGATCTTGATTTTCGGAAAAGTGATCTCCGGGAATAGTGCTGTTTGCATTTTACTATAAGCAAACATACCCCCCATGATGAGGAATACAATGACGACCGTTAGCGGGTTTTTATATGATACGAAGAAACTTTTCATTCTGGTTTTTGTACAATCGTGACTTTTGCTGTATCGGGTAATCCGTAATTTCCGGTTAGGAGTATCTTGGCGCTGGTGTCAAATTTTGGCTCCAGTATTTCCACGTTATCCCTTGTCTCAATTCCTCTTCTGACAGGTACTTTAACCGCTGTGTTTGAATCTATCATCATCATCACCCAGAAGCTGCTTTGCACGTCATTGGTGAGAACCGCAGCTTTAGGTAATGAAGGGGCATTAACCTTATTTGTTTTTATTATCCTCACTTTGGCAATTAAGTTCTCAGGGATGTTCCGGCTATTCGGCACTTTAATTACAATACTTTGTGTCTGCGAGCCAGGATCTACCGTAGGCATGGATTCTGTTACAACACCTTTTAGCTTTGTGCCATCGGGTAAGGAAAGCTCCACCGTATTGTTATTGGGAAGGTATCGCTTCAATTCAAAAGGAAGGCTCAACAGAAATGCAAAACTGCTTTCGTCACTGATCACCGCCAGTTGCTCACCATCCTGCACATAATCTCCTAACTGGTGGCTAAGTAACGTGATATACCCACCTGTACTGCTTTTTATGTTGTTGATACCTGAAAATCGGAAACCGGGGTCGAGCTTGTTTACTGAATTACCGATACTTTGCGCCTCTTTGGTTTTAAGGATAAATAATGTTTGCCTGGCAGCTACATGCTTCCCAAGTGCAGCATTCACTGACTGTACATAACCATTTACATTTGCTTTTACGTAGCTTTTCTGAAGAAATACAGACGTGGCACTGAGATCTACGAATTCTGTAAGCGTATCGATACTAACTTTCGTAACGGTGACAGGAGTACCTTGTAATGGCTGCTTTTCGCCAGAAGTTTCCTCTTTCGAAGAACCGGTATGACAAGAGGCAGTGCCTATTGTGAATAAGTATAGTAGCCAACAATATTTAATATTCAATACTCGCATCTCGTTTAATTTATTGGTTCCAATAGTTCAATTGATTGATGATTTGTAATCGGCTAACGTTGTTTTGCGTCAATAAATTTTTTGCAGTCAGGAAGTTATTTATTGCAATTACAAAATCTACAATTCTCACATCTCCCGTTTCCAACAATTTTTCGTTTACATTTATCAACCCTTCGGAAAATTTAATTTGCTCATTTATATCAGCGGTCAGTAAGTCAGTAGCCGCTAACTGCCGTTTCAGCATACTTGTTTGTTGAGCATATTGTAGTGTGAAAAAATCTTTATAGTGCTGGTTTGTGCTGCCTAATAGTTGTATCTTCTTTTCCTGAAATGAACGCTGGTGTCCATCATAAATTGGAACTGTCAGGTTTATGCCTATACCCGTACCAAAGTTTTTGTAAGCTTGATAAAGCAAAGTAGAGCTATATCCCGCGTTAACGAATGCAGTTAACTTAGGGCGATAGCTATACTTAAGTACTGAAATATCATTTGCAAGTCTTATACTATCTATTTTATAACGAAGGAAAAAAGCTGAAGAAGAGGGATCATTCAGGTACTGTAGCTTAATGTCGGGAGCATCAATGTTAACGGCTGTAGTATCAAATATGCCACATAAGTAGTTAAGCGTAGCATAGTCGCTATTGTATTGGATTTGCAATTGTTTCATCTGCAACTCCTGTTGCTTCATTGTAACTAAAAAAGTCAGGTAATCTGTTTGTCTATAAATATTGCTTTGGGTTAGCTTTTTTAAGATTACCTCTTGGTTTCTTAAAATGTAATTTACTTCAATATTAAAGTTCAATTGTTGCAAGTCGCCATACGCTGTAATGTACTGAGATGTAATACTTCTTTTTAAATCTTGTTCAATTAGTTTCTTTCCGTTCCTGACAGAATCATTTGCATAGCGAATACTTTTATACTGTGAGTTAAGATTATTTTTCCCGATTATGGCTTGGTTTACATTTATCAGCTCATTAAATGATTGCTGATTGCTCAAAGCTGCATCGTACCCATAGCCACCTATGATTGGTGAAATGGAATTGTTGGACGTTGCAGTTATCTGCGGTCTAAAAGTTGCCCTTAGCCGCTGGCTATCAATCAAACCTCCTGTAACCTGATTTTGATAATCCTTTATTAAGGGGCTATTTGCCAGCCCTAATTCAAGATAATAGTCCAGATTTCTATTTTGAGCGACAACAGTATCATTAAAAATGAAGAGCAGTATTATCGCAAGTTTAAGTTTATACAAATTTGCAAACATAGTACTGCGTTTTATTTTGTTACAGATAATTGGCAATTTCTAATGAAAATCAGTTTTAGTGATTTGTTTTAAAGTAATCGTAAAATCATGCCTGTCATTGACATATTGATATTTAATTGAGTAGCCCGCCATATCGCAGACTTGTTTTACAATAGATAATCCCAGTCCGTTTCCATCTTCTGAATGTGCGCCCCTATAAAAGCGTTTGAATAATTTATTGTAATCTAGTTCCGGGTATGGTGAAGAATTGGATATAGTTAGGTTGAGGTCTTTTAAAGTTATTTCAACATCACCTCCATCTACTCAGGGGCTTAAAATAACTAATCAGAGAATCTCAGCCTTCTTCCGCAATCCTTTTTATTGTGGCCTTATGGTGCATACGGCTTTGGAAGGACAGGTAATAGAAGGTAATCACGAGAAGATGATCTCTAAAGAGCTATTCCTCGAAGCGAATGACGTTCTATCTGAAAACAAGCAAGGTTATCGCACCAACCCTGAGAATGACGAAATACCGCTTAAACGGTTTTATAAGTGCGATGAGTGTGGGCAGTTTCTTAGGGCATACAAAGCATACAAGAATCAGAAGTACTACTACAAGTGCAACACAAAGGGATGCAACTGCAATATGAGGGCAGATACACTTCATGAACGTTTTGCTCAAACGTTGTCAGAATACTGCCTTGAATTTGACGATGCGATGCAGTACCTGATAAAAGAGCAAATGATTGTGGAATATAATAAGTCGAATGAGCAGAAAGAAGAGAACATTCAGAATATCGAAAAGCAATTAACTGAGGTAGATAAGAAGTTGGAACGCCTAGAAGAACGATATGTTTTGGAGGAAATAACCAAGGATATGTTCGATAAATTCAAGGCGAAATTCATTGACGAAAAGAAGGATATTGAAAAGGAACGGGCAAAATTTGGGAATAGGGTGTCGAACCTTGATTTATACATAGACGCTGCCTTTAGAACGTCCTCGAAACTCGCTCCAGAATGGGCTTCCGCTGATTACAACGACAGACAGGAACTTCAGTATATGGTCTTTCCTGATGGAATATACTACAATCGGAAAAAAGACGAGTGTCGAACCCCAAAAGTAAATGTGGCATTCCGCTACTTTGCAAGACTGGAAAGGCTTTCAGGGGAAAAGGAAAAGAGGGAACTGCAATTTGAATTGCATGTTCCCTCTTTGGTAGCATGTACGGGAGTCGAACCCGTCATTCCTCCGTGAAAGGGAGGCGTCTTAACCGATTGACCAACACGCCATTTCCCGCTTTTGGGAGTGCGAAGATAAGAAACTTTTATTAAAAAATACAACCTAAAAAAGAATTGCAAGCAAAAAATAGTCGAAGTTGAACTTAAATAAAAGCAAAAAAAGGAGGTTCTAATGAACCTCCTTAATGTAATAAACTATGGAAATAAAATACTTATTTAGTAACAACTACCCTTGCTGTAGACTTACCATCTATTGTAAATGCACTAACCATGTAGATGCCTGCCGGCTGAGACAAAGTGATATCTGCAGGTGTGTTTGTAGGCACCTTAATTTCGCTCACAACTTCTCCAACCATATTCGTTACAATAACATTTGCTACTTCATTTGATTCAGAAGAAATGTTGATAGTGAACGAACCATTATTAGGATTAGGGAAAATAGACACCGCACCGGCATTATTAACTACATTATTAACGCCAGCAGTATGACCCTGAATACCAACAGTAAATGTATCAATAGTAGTACCGCAAGTATTAGATGCTGTATAAATAAGATCTACAAAACCTCTGCGCGTTAGTATAAATGTATGTCCGCTGATGAAGGTAGCAATAGAATCAACTGTGCTTACCCAAGTACCCGTAGAAGGGGTATCAGCAAGTGTGTAAGGAGTACCCAATACATATGTAGCAGGGAAGCCAACATGAATAACAGGAGGCTGATTGACATAAATAGATTTCTTTACAACTGTGCTACCAAAACCATCTGTAACAGTGTACACAACAGTATCACGACGACCGCCAATAAGGCCGGTAACAACACCAGTTGCAGATACAGATGCACTTGGATTAGTGACAGTCCATACACCACCGGCAACTGTAGGCACCACAGTTATAGTACTACCTACACATACACTATCAGCAGCAGTCAATGTACCGGCAGCGCCAGGAATACCAATGTGCATTACTATGAAATTAGAAGAAACACCACAAATATTAGTTGCAGTATAAACGATGTTGGTAGTACCTGTAGCAACACCAGTAACATAGCCTGTTGTTGGATTAACGGTAGCGATCAATGTATCATTTGATGTCCACATGCCACCAATTACGCTATCAGATAGCGTTGTATGCATGCCCACACCAACACTGTCATCACCAGTGATCACTGATACGGTGCGATCAACCTGTAATGTATCCATTGCAGTAAATGAGCCACAAGAATTACTGAAAAGGTAAGAGATGATTGCAATACCCTGACCTCTTCCGGTAACCATACCAAACAGATCAACCGTAGCTACAGCAGCATCATTGCTTAACCAAACACCACCAGAAACAGTAGCAGTAAACGGCGCCAGAGAACCGGCACAAACAGCTGCGGGACCGGAAATTGCACCTGCAGTTATCGGTGTTTCAACGGTAACTACCATTGTCGCCACGTCTGTACCGCATGCATTAGTATAAGTATTTGTAATAGTGTCCATTCCTGCAGCAACACCTGAAACAATACCAGTGGAGGATACAGTAGCATTACCATTTGAAGCAGACCATACACCACCAACGTGACCGCCGGTAAGATTAATATAAGATGCTACGCACAAAGTTGTAGGACCTGAAAGAGGCATATGAGTAATAGTTCCGTCTACAGTAACCATAAAGTAAGCAACCGCAGTACCACAACCGTTAGTAACTGTGTACAAAATGCTAGCCATACCAAGAGCAACCGGCACTACATTACCTGAAGCGGAAATAGTAGCAATTGAAGGATCTGTACTACTCCATGTACCACCGCCAGCAGAGTTAGTAAGTGTTGTTGATGAAGTGAGACAAACATTAGCTGCACCGGAAATCGTTCCTGCCACAGGCAATGGATTTACAGTAAGCATAGCCATTGCAGAATTATTAGCACCGGCAGCCTTATACGCAATAACCCTGTACATCAGACCATTAACTGCTGCAGAACCTGCAACAGACAATGTATCAGTTGTAACTCCGGCATAAGCACCACCGTTTGTCAATGTATCCCAGCTAATACCATCAATCGATTTCTGCCAAACAAACGAAGGCGTATCAGAAGCCGCAACTGTGAACTGTGCAATAGATCCGCTACAAACAGTCTGATTTGTAGGGTTGGTAGTAATTGTCTGTGCCTTTAATGACATTGACGATAAGATCAAACAAAGGGTAAATAGGTTTGAAAAGTAAAATAGTTTCCTCATCTTTTATTAATTTAATTATAATTTAATACAACGGTAAATGGCTGTTCTTCCAAACAGGGCATAAAAATACAAAAATAATCAATGGAATCAGCTTTTACAAGCTTCTATTGAACAATGTAAGGCATTATTTATCAATATACTATTTCTTATCAACAAAATATCAACAAAAATGCAGGGAGTGCCCCTGCATTTTTGTTGATATGAAACAATTGTTTTCTATTCCTTCACTAGTCTCTGTGTTACTTTTTGTTCACCCTGCGTCAACTCTACCATATATATACCCGCAGCAAAGGTATTCAACGGGACACTAATCGTGCCATTTTGCTGTTCGCCAAGGTCCTTGTTGTAGATACTTGCACCGGTAATGTCCACTACACGAATCGTTACCTTTTCGTTCTTGCCCGATGTGAAGCGAACCTTAACATCATCGGTTGTTGGATTAGGAGACATAGTTACCGCAAGGGCTTTAACAGGTGCAGGCATATTGGATTTCAGAGCTAACTCAAAACGATTTCCCTGAGTAGCCTCGTCTTTACCAATAGTAAACGCATATTCAGTACCCTGGTTAATATCAACATACTTTCCGAGTAACTTGTCATGAAGTACCAGTTTACCTCCTGCAGGTACAAATACGTTGTCGGCACGAATAACGAATTGCTGTTGGTATCCGCTCGTTAGACCCAGAGGAATCACCTTCTCCGCTACGAACGGACGACTATCAACAGCAAGTTTCTGATCGTCGGCTGATTGACTATAAAAGTTAAAATCAGCTATACCCATTGGCTTTACCGCATCCAGCATTTTATCCTCATCATCAGTTGCGTTATCATTAAAGTCAAATTGCAACATATCCCACATGTGGTTGTTTACATCATAAACGCTCAGCCTGGTATATTGAACAGGAGTCTTAAAGAGGTAGTTAGAGGTGTTTGCACATTTATTCGATTCCGTAAAGTCTATATGAGCCCCATCATGGTCGGCTCGCACCTGTATGCAAGTATTGGCCTGCACATAGTAAGGTACCGCGGATCCACCTAAGTTCACTGAAACGAACTGACCACCGGCTCCCATTGCCGGATCAAATACATAGAATGCTCCACCGGTCACCTGGCCGGCAGCACGTGCATTCCATATAACTGTACCCATATCTACAGGCGACGGATAAGGGTTACCGACCATATTGAAGCTTTGTAATGTTGCCGATACACCCTGAGCCAATGGTATAGAAACACTACCCTGATTCACATTCCCTGTCATCTTGAAGATAGTAGAAGAAGGTGAATAGCTACCTAAGTATCCGGCATAGCCTAAACCTTCACCTTTAGCGCCTCTGAAGAACACACGTATACCCTGACCCGGATGCACTTTATTGGTGTCAGCGGCGGCGGAATTGATCTTTGTAAAAGGTTTCCAACCCGGATCATAACCGGCAAGGTAATTACTTGTGTAAGGGTCTAATCTGAACGCTGATGGCGCATTGGACGCTGTATATCTGAACCCGTTGGCAGTGCCGCCCGGCCCTGTTATGTCGATATATGTCTGCAACTGGCCGAGAGAAATAGTGTCGGTGAAAGGATGCGCGAAGAAACGATATCTGCGATATCCACCCATTACAAATTGGTCTACTCTTACCTTCCCCGATATTGCTGCTCCGGAAGAAGGAAGTTCAGCAATACGGCCGGTAAAATTGGTATCCGCAGATGCCAACTCCAGGCTATCATTTGTGATAAATGTACCTGAAGTTACTGTAAGTGATCGGCCTAAAATAAGTCGTGAACCAGCTGTTATTGCTGCGCCGGCACTATTATTCAATTCCAGATTCGATATAGCACCGATACCAGTAATTGACTGGGCTGAAGTGCCGTTCAATACAATCTTTCCATTACCTGTAATCTCATTACTATTATTTAATGAACCCTTGACGTCCAGTTCGCCAGAACCATCTACTACCAGCACCGCGCCACTGTTAATTGTAAGGTTTCTTGCAGTTGCAGTAAAGGAGCCAGGAACAACAGGGTTAAATGTAGCCGCAGAGATCTGAATGTCGTCTGAAACTGTGGGCACAAAACCGCAACTCCAGTTGGTTACTCTGTTCCATTCAGACTCATGACCTGTACCTCCTGTACCACCAACCCATGCCATAGGCGTAGGGGTGATAGTGATGGTAGTTCCAATAACAGGATCTGTTGTTGTTGTACAAACAGCATTATGTATATCTACTACAAGATAGTTATGCGCAGAGGTTATTACACCTGTCGACAAGCTATGTGAAGTACCGGTGAAAATAAAATTGGCTGCAGATCCACCGTCAACCCTATATGATACTGTTGCACTATCGGTTCCAGTAAAATCAATACTTCCTGCATAACCCACACAAGGGACATTGACCGCAGAAACCGCAACATGTGGTTCAGCATGCACAATTGTATGTACCGGATATAGCGCACTCGTACATAACCCATTAGACAAAGAAAGTGACCCATCAAATGAACCAGCACCACCAAGGGGATTATAAATTAATGTAACTGAAGAACCCGATAAGGTAGCACCGGAAATATTACTAAACCCTCCATCGCCTAAGGCAGTTGCATTCCATACAACATTGTATGTATTGGGCGAACCTGCAATACTACTTAATCCGATAGACGCAGATGTAGTAGGCTGACAAATGTTAGGCATAGCAGCACTTACTGAAGCAGACGGTGTGGTGTTAACCACAGCAGTTCCGTTCATATCGGCCTGGCAGCCACCGGGACCAACAGCGACTACTGAATAAGTACCTGCAACAGAAACCGCAGAGTAAGTCAGTGTTGTAGAAGTACCACTCAGTGTAGCTACTACTGTTCCACCTCTTTTAAGATCATAAGTATAGCCCGAAGACTGAGAACCATCTAAACCAACTGTAAGGCCGGTAGCGGTGCAACCTGAGCCACCGGTAACATTAAATGCGGTAGGATAAGAACCAACTGTTATTGTGCCGGTAGTAACGGGCGCACTTACACATCCCGAACCAGGGTAAGTAACTGTGAGGCTGTATACCCCACTCGCGGCGGTAGATGTAGGTGTTAAAATTACAGATGGAGTTGCACTGGTAGAGGAATATCCACCTGGTCCGCTCCAGTTATAAGATGTAAGCGCTCCTGAACCGGATGCCCCAACACCTGTCAATGTAATAGATCCGGAGCCTACACAAAGCGATGAGGGTGCAGATATTGACGAAATGGTTGGCACAGCATTTACTGTAATTGTAGAAGTAGCCGGGATAAGTGATGAACAGCCATTAGTACTTACACCGCTTAAGCTATAAGTTCTGGTAACAGTAGGGCTGGCACTAACCGAAGTACCCGTTGTAGTACTGAGTGCAGTGGCAGGTGACCAGGAATATGTTACAGCACCGGCAGCAGTGAGGGTTGAAGACCCACCAATGCAAAACGTATTGCTGGTAGGAGTAACAGACACCACTGGAGCAGGATAAGCGGTGATGGTATTTGTACCAACACAACCCGCGGCTGTAGTACCTGTAACAGTATAGGTAGTAGATGCGGTAACACTAGCCAAAGGGGTTGCTGTAGCTCCTGTATAGACATCCAACCCTGAAGCAGGTGTCCATGAATAGGTTGCACTCGTTCCCGTAGCAGTCATCGCAACTCCTGCACAACCGTTTGCCGGAAGGGAAACAACCGGGAGAGGATTAACGGTAAGTGTTGTTGTGTTACTTCCACCCAATGTGCAACCGCTGTAAGCATCTATAACAGTACCAACATAACCGGTAGTAGATGTAAGCCCCGAAGATATAACTGATGTACCTATGGTGGCACTTAATCCAGTAGACGGAGACCAGTAGTATGCATATGACGGCCTCTCAAAACGATATCCGGTTCCGGTCTGTCCATTCAACTGGTACGACGAAGTAAAGTTTCTTCCAGGCACTGCGTAACCGATACTACCGGTAAGATTTTGAATACCGCAGCTTGGTGTATGCGTTGAACCAAAGTTGGCCCTTGTGATGTATATTTCAACAATATTAGACCCCTCATACAAAACTACCTGGCCATTGTTGTAGTTACTTGTGTACGTAGACACATCGTAACCCGCAACGTTATTATAACTAATAACAAACTTTCGGTTAGGAGCGGTACCAACTGTAGTGTATTTGATATTCCCACCGTATCCGGTATTTAAGTCAGCCCAGAACAACGCGATCATGGCAGCCGGTACTGATGCGCTCGACGTAGTTGGTATGGTCACAGTGGTATAGTCACCCGAAGTGAGGTGTGTACCAAAATTTACATATCCATTGTTACTGAGATAAACTGTGGTATAATTTGTTCCAAAGAAGTTAAATGAGAATGGAATTGTAGCTGCGGTAGAGCCATCATCGCCTGAAGGAATGGCTGTACCGGTAGTATCGAACAACTGATAATTGACAGCATGAACAACATAAGCACTTGTGCCGGTAGCAGGCAAGACGGATTCAGACAGCATAGCAGATCCGCCGGAACATATAGACGACGGACTGGCTGTAGCCGTAACCGATGGTGTAGCATCAACTGATACGAACATATACTTGGTCACTGCACCACAAGCTCCTACTGTACCCGTAAACGTATATATACCAGATGCGGCAGTGGTCACAGAACTAATTGTTACATTCTGACTAGCACTTGAAAAACTATTAGGGCCAGTCCATGAATAGGTGCCACCCGATGAGGTACCTGAAGTAAGTGATAATGTCCCCCCGCTGCACACAGGACCAGTAAGCCCACCACTACTATAGGCCAGATTTACGGCAGTACCAGTTGTGGTCCAGGCCTTTGTAGCGGCAGTTCCGCAACCATTATTATAGGTGATAGTTGCTGCTCCATTACCTATACCGACTACTACGCCCGTAGTAGCGTTAACAGATGCTACTGAAGTATTGCTGCTACTCCAAAGCCCCCCTGTGATAGCATCCGCAAGTGTAGCGCTTGCTCCGGCACAGGCACTTGCAGTACCTGTAATGGTTGTTGGCGACGAGCTTCCAATTGACATTGGAAACGTTACAGAACAAGAACCGATAGTATATACTATATTAAAGTATCCCACTGTTGACTGAGCACGAACGATACCGGTAGACGATGTTACGGTTGCAAGACTGGTGTTAGAACTTGTCCAAGTACCCCCACCTGCAGTATTAGAAAGCGTTGTAGAAAGTGTTATACAAAGTGATGAACTTCCTGTAACGGCAGCTGGTTGAGTATTAACAGTTACTGATCTGGTAACCGGTGTGCCGCAGCCCGTGCTATATGAGATGTTGACAGAACCCACACCTACACCGGTAACAATGCCAGACGCATCTACCGTAGCTAATGCATTATTTGCCGATGACCAGGTTCCTCCTCCTACAGTATTGGAAAGGGAGGCAGTTGCTCCGTTACAGATAGAAACAGTAGCAGGCGTTATGGTAGCAGGATTCAATACATTGAGTAAACTATACGTTTGCGTACACCCCGTAGTTGCATACGAAAGCGTGGCGGTGCCTGCGGTAGTACCACCTGTTGCCACACCTGTAGCACTTATGGTTACGATTGCACTGTTGCTTGATGACCATGTGCCACCGCCGGCTGCGTTTGATAAAGTAACTGAAGTTCCCTGGCAAATAGATGTAGGACTACCTGTAGCCGTAATTACCGGTGTAGCCGTAAGAGTAACAGCTGTGCTGTTAGCACTGGAGCCAAAATAGCATGATACTGTACACCTGTAACTTTCAGTCAGCCCGGAAACTGTTGCAGCGTAAGTAGCGTTTGTGGCACCCGAAATTGCATTAAACCCGCTACCGGTATTTTTATACCATTGGCAAGATATACCCGATGCAGCTATAGGAGATGACATAGACAGAATGCTGCTATATGGTGCACAGCCCGATGCAACCGATGCAACAGTACTACCTGGTGAAGGAGTACCGGAACAAGGTGAAGGTGTAGTGCAAACAACACTGGCGCTCCAGCCCGAAGCAGTAATTGATCCATCTGAATGAAACTGAAAAGTTAGCGAACCATCAGCAGCAGTTGAAGTAATTACACCCGATGTGCCGGGCAATGTATTGTAATAGGTACCAACCAAGGTAGCACCTGTGCTGTTGCCATTAAATACACTCAGGTAATCGCAGCAAGACTCTGTGGCAAAACTATTAAAAGTAACTTTTACCTTATTTCCCGGAGTAGACGGATATATTGTATAGATATAATCCTCAGAATTTGAATAACCGCCTCCTGATCCACCACTGGAATAAAAGACAGCATTACATGTAGACATTGATCCGTTAGACATGGTTATACAAGTAGGTGCTTCACAATATGCAGGGAAAGAAGTACCGGTAAACCCGGTTGCAGAGCAGGTAACTACACATCTGAAGTATGTAGAAGAAGTACCGGTTGCAGCATAAAAAGCATTTGTTGCGCCGGATACTGACGACCAGATAGCATTATCAGGTGAAGACTGCCATTGATATGTTAAGCCACCTGAAACTGTAAGCCCGGACAATGATAGAGTCGACGAGAATGAGCCACAGCCTCCCCCACCCGATGACACAGTAACACCCGCTGTAGGCGTACCCGTGCAGATTAATGCGCCAGTACCGGTAACCGTTATAGAAGATGGAGATGCCAAACCACCACCTGAAATTGTTATGCTTCCTGAATAGGAAATAGATGATGATGGATTAAATCGAACAGGGATAGTATAGGACGAGATAGTAGAACCAGAGTAAGTATAACCATACGATGACACCCACGTAGTTCCATTATTAACCTCAAAATTAGAGGGCGCGGATATCGTAATTGTGCCGCTGGCTGTTAGGTTATAGCCGGTAATAGTAATATTCTGGGCAGATGACGATGAACCGGTAGTAATAGTACCAAATGGTATTGAAGTAGGCGTTGGATTTACTTGGGGAGGACCAGCTATACATACCACAGTAGCTGTCCAGCCGGAATTCACAATTGATCCATCTGAAGTGAACTTAAAAGTTAATGACCCATCTGCTGCACTTGATGTTATTACCGTTGGTGCAGTAGCGTCGTACGTCCCTATCAATGTTGCACCGACACTATTACCATTATACGCATAAAGGTGATCACAGCAGGTTTCAACTGAGAAAGAGCTAAAAGTTACCCTCACAAGACTACCTGGTGTACCGGGATAGAAAGTATACACACCCGTTTCACTGTTTGAATAAGTTCCGGAGCCACCATTACTTGAATAAAATGTAGCACCGCAAGTAGACAATGTGGTTGTACCGGAAACCGGCATATTAACACAAGGACCTACTGTAACCGTACTTGTGGTAGTAGCTGTACATCCCGAAGATGCAGTGCCTGTAAGCGTGTAAACAGACGTGACAAGTGGTGTGGTTGTCACAGTCGCCCCAGTTGATGGTGATACTGCAGTGCTTCCCGCCCAACTATAAGACACCGCACCACTTCCGGTCAATGTAACTAATGTACCAGAACAAACTATGGAACCGGACGGTGTTATCACCGGTGAAGGGAAAAGATTGATAAATGAATAGGAGGCCGTGTTAGTGCAGGTATTGGATGCCGTAACTGTTACAGAATAGGTAGCCGTTGTTGACGGAGGTACTGTAAGAGTAGAAGTCGATGACCCTGATGTACCCGCTGTAGGTGACCAGGCATATGATGAAATGGAACCAGAACCTATTGCGCTCGAACATATTAATTTGGGCGTAGTACATGATGCGGAATAACTGATTAAAGCAGTTGGTGTTGCTGACACAGTAAATACTGCCCGGCTGGAACATCCTGTAGAGGTAGTTCCGGTTACTGAATATGCAGTTGTAACCGACGGAGTTGCCGTTACCGTGGCCCCCGCGCCTGATGACAAACCTGTAGTTGGCGTCCAGGCATAAGTACCGCCCACGCCCGCACCTGAAGCTGTTATAGACCTCCCACAGAAAGCACCTGTGGAAGATGTAGTAATAGTAGGATTAGATTGCACTGTAACTGATGACGTTACTGTACACCCGCTCACAACATAGGTTACTGTGGCTGTCCCGGCTGTAACACCCGAAGTCACAACCCCACCTGACACTGAAGTTCCACTTAAACCTGAAATTGACCACGTACCGCCAGTTCCGGATCCAATATAAGTAACGCTGGCCGAAGAACTTGGACAAAGTGTCAATGGGTTGGGCGTAAGACTATTTATTGTAACGAGTATTGTTGATGAAGTAACAGACCCCGCTGAAATGCAACCTGCACCACCCCAACTGAGCACACAAAACAAGTAGTGCGTTCCAGATGCCCACCCTGTAGTTGCCGGCGTGTACGGAGACGGTGTTGCATTGGCCGCATTTACATAGTTAACCGACGTTGTTTGCCGAACAGTTGCAGTACCAATAGTAGTAGAATTAGTAGCATTGTCATACCATGTAACAGTAACTGCAATTGTGTTGTTGGTACCACACGAGGTGCCCATTGTCGACGCAGCAGTTAAAGATGTACCGGACGTACCGGCGCATAGTGTTTGCGAGGCTCCGGATATTACTACCGAAGAAGGAACTGCTCTTGCAGCATTTGCGACATAACTTAAAATTAGTAGCGACAATAATAAGTAGATTTTTTTCATAAGACCGATTTTAATATGAATTTGTACGTCACTAAAAAATTAAATACAATTCGTAAAATGCAATATGTGTAATAATGTTAGCCGTTAGTTAAATGCAATTTACTCGAATTGTTTGATATTCAGGCACATACACCTTCAATATATCTATTAGTATTAAATACTTAAAATCAGCTATTAACTAAATATTTTATATTACATTTCTTTACCTTTATACATCATTGATTTTAAACTAGTAATTTACTACTAATGTAAAACTATGAGTATCATATACATTTTCTAATTATTATATAATGAAAAATAACAAGCAAATATCTATCTTTATGACACTTTCATGACACTGAAAACAGAAATATACGTTGCAAAATGAGATGAAAGCAAAAAAAAGGATGTGCTACATGCACATCCCCTTATACAGAACCGAAAATACTATTGATTATTCCTTAACCAATCTCTGTGTTACTTTTTGTTCGCCCTGTGTAAGTTCTACCATGTAGATACCTGCGGCAAATGTGCTCAACGGAACGCTTATTGTTCCATTCTTCTGCTCGCCGAGGTCTTGTGTATAGATGCTTACACCGCTGATGTCTGTAACACGTACCGTTACCTTTTCCTTCTTACCCGATGTAAAGCTGATCTTAACATCGTCAGTTGTTGGGTTTGGCGTCAACGTTACTGCGAGTGGTTTAATTGCAGCTGGAACATTAGATTTCAATGCCAGTTCGAAACGGTCACCCTGTGTGGTCTTATCCTTACCGATAGTGAATGGATATTCTGTACCTGCATTCAGATCAACATACTTTTCAAGCAACTTGTCATGAAGAACCAATGAACCACCTGCAGGAACAACTACGTTGTCTGCGCGGATGATGAAGTTCTGCTGATAGCCACTTGCTATTCCAAGAGGTATCACCTTCTCAGCTACGAAAGGACGGCTATCTACTGCAAGGTTCAGATTGTCGGCAGACTTACTGTAGAAGTTGAAGTCAGCAACGCCCATTGGCTTAGCGGCATCCAGCATTCTGTCGTTCTCATCTGTTGCCTTATCATTAAAGTTGATCTTCAAAATATCCCATATGTGGTTCTTCTCGTCATACACACTTAAAGCAGTGTATTGTACAGGAGACTTATAAAGGTAGTTAGATGTTGAAGCAGACTTATCAGACTCAGTAAAGTCGATATGAGCACCATCATGATCAGCCTGTACCTGAATACAAGTGTTAGCCTGTACGTAGTAAGGAACTGCAGAACCACCAAGGTTAACTGATACGAACTGGCCACCGGCACCCACTGCAGGGTCGAAGACGAAGAATGCACCACCCATTACCTGACCTGCTGCTCTAGCATTGAAGATAACTGTACCCATATCTACTGGAGAAGCGTACGGATTACCTACCATGTTGAAGCTCTGCAGTGTTGCAGATGTACCCTGTGCTAATGGAATTGAAACATTGCCCTGTGTTACATTACCTGTCAACTTAAATGTAACAGGAGATACTGTATAGCTTCCAAGGAAGCCAGAGTAACCTAAACCTTCGCCCTTAGCACCTCTGAAGAATACACGGATACCCTGACCAAGATGCACCTTGTTGGAATCAGCAGCAGTTGCATTGATCTTAGTGAAAGCCTTCCAACCCGGATCATAACCTGCGGATGAATTACTTGTATAAGGATCTAATCTGAACGCTGAAGGAGCATTAGAAGCAGTATACCTGAACCCATTAGCAGTGCCACCTGGACCCGATATATCTATATACGTCTGCAACTGGCTCAACGACATTGTATCGCTAAACGGATGAGCGAAGAAACGGAACCTGCGATAACCACCCATCACATACTGATCGACCTTTACCTTACCGGATATTAAAGCACCGGAAGCAGGTATCTCAGCAATACGTGCTGTAGAGTTGGTATCTGTTGAGGCAAGCTCAAGGCTATCATTTGTTGTAAGCGTACCTGCGGCGATAGTGATCGTGCTTCCTATAACAAGGCGTGAACCTGTGTTGATCGTTGCACCATTGCTATTGTTCAATTCCAGGTTGTTAGTAGTACCAATACCTGTGATTGTCTGAGCAGAAGCACCATTCAAGACAACCTTACCAGTACCCAGTACCTGAGCACTATTGTTATAAGAACCGCCAACTTCTACCTTACCAAAACCATCAACAACTAACACACCACCACTGCTAACAGTAAGGTTTCTTGTGGTTGCTGTAAAGGCACTTGGTACTACAGGGTTGAATGCAGCTGCCTGAATTGATACGTCATCAGCAACTGTTGGTACGAAACCGCAACTCCAGTTGGTTGTTCTGTTCCACTCGGACTCATGACCTGCACCACCTGTACCACCCACCCATGCCATAGGCGTAGGGTCAATAGTGATGGTTGAACCAACAGCGGTAGTACAAACTGCATTGTGCGCATCGATGATCAGATAGTTATGTGCTGAAGTTATCAAACCAGTAGAAAGGTTGTGCGTATTTCCGCTGAATGTGAAGCTGGTTGCTGCTGCACCATCCTTACTGTAAGAAACTGTAGCACTATCAGTACCTGTGAAGTCGATACTACCGGCATAACCCATACAAGGAACGTTGACTGCAGATACTGTAACAACAGGATTAGCATGAACGATTGTATGAACCGGATAAGGAGCACTTGTACAAGCAGCATTAGATAGTGTAAGTGTACCATCGAATGAACCGGCACCACCTGCTGGATTGTAGATCAATGTAACAGATGAACCAGATAAAGTAGCACCTGAGATATTGCTGAATCCGCCGTCAGACAATGCTATTGCATCCCATGTAACATTATATGTAGTTGGCGCACCAACTATTGTACTGATACCAATCGATGCTGAAGCAGTAGGCTGGCAGATGTTTGGCATAGCCGCACTTACAGATGCAGAAGGCGTAGTATTAACAACGGATGTGCCTGTCATATTGGTCTGGCAACCGGCAGGACCAGTAGCCACTACTGAATAACTTCCAGCAGCAGTAACAGAAGCATATGAAAGCGATGTGGTAGTTCCAGCAAGTGTAGCTACTGTAGTAGCGCCTCTCTTTAACGCATAGGTATAATTTGAATTTTGTGACCCGTCTAGTCCAATAACAATACCAGTAGAAGTACAACCACTTCCCCCGGTAAGATTAAATGCGGCAGGGTAATCAGCCACAGTAACAGTGCCCGTAGTAACAGGAAGACTTATACAACCTGCACCGGGATAAGTAACAGTAAGGCTGTACACACCAGTTGCAGCAGTAGTAGCCGGAGTAAATGATACTGATGGTGATGCAGTAGTTGTTGAGAACGCAGCAGGGCCGCTCCAGTTATAAGAACTAAGTGTACCTGTGCCTGTCGCCGTGCCTGTTGTAATAGTAAGTGACGTACCAGAACCTATGCAATAACCGGAAGGCGCAGTAAGTGCTGCCGCCACAGGTCTTGCATTTACAGTAATTGTTCTTCCGGGTGAAACCAATGAAGCACAACCAGCAAGGCTCACACCAGAAACACTGTACGTAGTGGTGATTGTTGGTGTAGCAGTTACAGCTGCATTTGTTGACGCATCAAGAGATGATGAATTGGTCCATGAATAAGTGTTAGCACCTGAAGCAGTAAGCGTAGCAGAACCGCCATTACAAATAGTAGATGCTGCGGTAACAGAAAGAACCGGAACTGGGTTAACAGCCAGAGACGCTGTACCTATACAGTTGTGAGCATCTGTACCAGTAACGGTGTAAACCGGGGTACCGGTTACCGAGGCATTTGGTGTAACTGTTGCACCAGATGTTGCGCTAAGGCCTGACGACGGGGTCCATGCGTATGTTGATGCTCCCGTGGCAGTCATTGCAGTTCCCGCACAACCAATTGCAGGTGAACTTATAGCGACTATAGGTGCAGTATAGACGCCAACTGAAGCCGTAGCCGTACCAAAGCAACCAGAAGAAGGTTCGGTAATAGTAACAGTATAAACTGTTGCTGTTGTCAACGTCGCAGTTGGCCCTGAAACCACGCTGCTACTCAATCCGGTAGCAGGAGACCATGCATAGGTACCGGTTGTGAGAACCGGCGCAAAATGCCAGGCTTCATTAGTTAGCGTAGTTGCAGACCCGATAGAACTACGACCAGGTGCTGCAAGACCTACAGTGCCGGTGCCACTCTGAATACCGAATGTACTGCTGTATGTTGATGTACCTGAAACAAGTGAGGTGATCATAAAGTCGATAGAAGCATTTTCATTCAATATCAACTGTCCTGTCATAGTACCTGTACCTGAGAACCCTGCTAGTCCATTATAATAAACTATGAATTTTCTATTTGGAGCGGTACCTGTGCTACCATAAGTGATCATACTACCACTAGCATTAAAGTCATGATTACCAAATGCTATACCTGTACCGGTTTCGGTTAGCAAGTTTGCAGAAGGACATGCATAGTTTGTGAGGTTACCACCAGAAGATGACGCAAGATTGGAGAAGGATACGATTCCGTTAGTATTAATATTTATCTGTGAATAGTTCACACCGTAGAAATTAAAATTGAACGGCAAAGCAAGACCACCAGAATAAACATCATCACCCGTAACAGAACCTGTCGACGTAAATGAGGTCAGTCCATAAGTAGTTGAATTGACCGCATAAGTTGTTCCTGACGATGTAGTCGCAGAGCTGGATAATGTAGTGGTACTACCCGGACATACCGAAGAAGAGCCGACAGAAGCGACTGCGTAAACACCAGGGCCAACGCCTACAAATTTATTCAACGTACTAATACAACCTAAACTAGTAGTACCTGTTATAGTATATGTTGTACTAACAGTAGGTGTAGCTACAACGGCTGAACCAACTGTAGCAGATAAGCCGGCAGACGGAGACCACGAATAAGTGGCCGCTCCGGTGGCATTAAGAGATGTACTCACTCCACCACATACCATTGCTGTTGCAGGCGTTGCAGAAATTGAAGGCAATGGATTAACAGTTAACGCACGGGTAACAAAGCAACCCGGTGCTCCTGTGTACGTGACTGTAGCACTACCAGCGGTAAGTGCAGTGATAGCGCCACCTGAAGTAATGGTTGCGACACCACCTGCACTAATACTCCATGCACCACCAGCTGTTGTATCTGACCATGTCGTTGCATTGGTTATTGTTGGACACAAACTAGTAACGCCACCGGTAATAGCACCAGGCGTTGTATTCCAAACAGTTATTGTAGTAGTATTACTACAAGCGCCAGTAGTACCAATAACAGTATATACTGTAGTTGCAGACGGACTTGCATGAACCAAAGATCCTGTTGAAGCATCCAAACCAAGTGCAGGAGACCAAGAGTAATTAGTAGCACCGGAAGCCGTAATGCTCAACCAAGTACCAGTAGAACAATAAGTACCAGACGTAGGTGACGTAACTACTGTGAAACCACCATTTGCAACTGTGATATCATACGTAGCACTACCGCCGCAAGTAGTATTGTTATAAGTAATTGTAATCGGGGTTGCAGAAGGCGAAACGCCATACACTATACCTGCGCCATCTACAGCTGCAACGGACCCATCTGACGAACTCCAGCTACCGCCTGTACCGGCCTCTGTTAAAGCCATTGCACCGGGCAAGCAAAGTACACTAGATGGACCGCCAACAGCACCCGTAGTAACATTATAAACTACAGTCACCGTGTTAGAGGTAAATGAACAACCGGCAGCATCGGCACCGGTAACAGTATATATAGTTGTAGCTGTTGGGGATGCACCTACAGATGCTCCGGTTGTGGCTGAAAGACCTGCAGAGGGAGACCAACTATAAGTGGTAGCTCCAGAAGCTGATAATGTAAGTGCCGAACCAGCACTACAAAAGATAGGACCTGAGCCTGAAACAGGAACTGTTAATGCAGTACCTGTACCAGAAACTGCAACTGTAGGAGGTGTAAGTGATGAACCACCGGTAAAAGTAACCGTACCAGTTGAAACACCTGCTACTGATGGAGCGAACCTAGTATAAACAGTACTTGTTGCAAGGTTACTACCAGTATAAGTATATGTTGCAGTAGTATCCCATGTAGCATTATCAGTAGAAACCTGGAAACCAGTAGGCGCATGTGCAACTACACTACCCGCAGCAGGAATCAAACCACTACCAGTGATTGTAAAATTCTGACTTGTTGAACTACAACCCCTTAACACACTACCGAAGCTGGTAAGCGTGCTTACAGAGGATGTAAGCACAGGGTTCTTAACATACATTGTAAAATCATAGTAGTTACCGCCACCTGCACCGGTGTAAGCAGTGCAAGACCCGGTTACCGGGTCAATACCACCGCTCCAGTTACACAAAACGCGCATTCTGTACATGCCTGTAGTAACAGTACCAGGAACTGTAATATTAAAATTAAAGGTAGCAGGTGTGCCATCTATGTAAGTATCGTACAGATTCTCACCCGCATCAGCAAAACTACCATTGTTATTAAAGTCTACCCAAACTGCAACACCGGTATAACTACCAGCTATTACAGTGTGAGGTGCAGGCACAGCCGCTACAACGGTATCGATCAGGGCAGTTTGATTAAACGCAGACCCACATGTACCTGTATAACTTACAGAGCCCATAGTAACACTGTAAATACGCCAGCCTGAACAACCGGCAGACCAGGTAGGAGTACAATAAGCACCGGTAGAAATAGAGCTCGACGTGTAGCTACTGGTACATGCCGAGGTAGCTGCCTTTATCCTGTAATAGTAAACAGTACCACCTGTAAGACCTGAAACAGTTAAAGAGGTAGCAGGACCGGCAACTGTAAATGGAGAACCTGAGACAGGTGTTGTAAAACCGGCATCTGTGCATACATCAAGCGTGTACGTAACCGGCAATGCGCCGCCACCTGCTGCGGAGAGCCAGTTAAGCGTGATCGATGTAATAGTTACAGAGTTAGTACCCATTGTAGGCGCGGCAGGGCATGTTGTAACGCTACCAGACAATTGTGTGCCTGTAGGGTAAAGCGGACCGCCACCACAAGTACCACCAACCAATCCTCCATTGTAAGGGATGACGGTGTAATAGTAAATAGAGTTAGCTGTTAAAGTAGTAGCGGCATAAGGCGGTGCTACTGTATAAACACCTACTATACGCCCATTACCAATTGTATCACCGAGCACGTATGCGTGAGCGGCAATAGGGTCGGCACCAGGAACAAATGTTGAATAACTTTTAACAAGTAAATATCCGTTAGGAGTACCAACTGGAGTAAATCCTATGCTGGTAGATAAAGTAGTAGTAGAAGAAAATGTAAGCGTAGTTGGCGCTGACGGGTTAGCACATGGTGAAGAACCAGTACCAGTGGCACTTATAGCAGGAAGCGAGCATGTTACTGCCGCACCTGTAATGCTGATCGATGAGCTGGCGGCACCACTTCCGCTTGGAATAAAGCGAATATAAATTGTGCTTGCAACAGTTGATCCATTAGCAAAATTGTAAGATGAAGCCCATGTAGCACTATCTGAAGAAACCTGAAAATCAGGATTAGATGAAGTAACAGTGATAGTACCCGCAGTAAGGCCTGTACCCGCAAGTGCATAGGACAATGCTGTGGACGTAGTACCTACTGTTACCGGACCAAAGGCGGCAACTGATGTAGGTGAGTAACCCAACCCACTGGTAATACCTGTTACAGCAACTGTAGGTGAAACAGAAACTGCACCACCTGTGAATGTGATATTTCCAGATGTTGTACCAGGAGCTGTTGGTACAAATCTTGCATAAACTGTAGCAGGACTCAATGCGCTACCGGTATATGCTATACTAGCAACAGTATCCCAGGTTGACCCATTGTTAGATACCTGGAAACCGGTTGGCGCTTTGGCTACAATGTTTCCTGATGCAGGAGCGAAAGAGCTACCATTAATGGTAAAGGTTTGTGCCGAAGAGCTACACCCTACCGAGGTACCGGTAAATGACGAAAGAGATGTTGCAGACGAATTCAATATACCACCCTTGATGCTAACGCCAAGTATACCCAGATAACCTGTTCCTGAAGAATAATTAGCTGTAATACTCTGGATCGTTTTTGCTTGGCCGGCAGTAGTAAGTGTTATTGCAGCCTGTGAGATAGCAGGAGTTGTTGCAGCACCTTCAGGAGCAGTAGATGTTGTAGCACCATGCCCTACACGACCTACCCCCTGATAAGCCAGAGCAGTATTTGTACCTGCCGCAGCATACCAGTCGGCATACGTGTAAGTAAGTGGGTATGTCTCTGATGTGCCATCAGTATAGTTAAGGGTATAAGTTACCGATGTAGATGATGTCCCACTGATGCCGGCTACATAAATTACGCTCGCAGCCATAGGAGTTGCAAACGTTAATGTTCCCGTAGTTGGTAATCCAACCCCACTGTGGATGTATAATGCATTGTTGCCGTTGAAATTTGCCAATTGATATTTAAGACCGCTTGTGGCAATACTTGACAAAATACCCGTTGCAGGCAGCGCATAGGTAGTTGTACCTATGTAATAGGTATAAGGGAACCCGATAAGGTCGAAACCGGCATTATCGAAACTGGTACTACCTGTTGGGTATGAAGTAGTAGTTGACGGAGCAGCACTACCACTAGCTATCACATCAGCGTTAAAACCTGCTGAAATAGTTACAGGTATATAATTATCTGTTGTAGCCACGCTGCCACTTGTAGATGGAACACTGGTGCAGGCACCTACAGCAGAAACCCTGTAATAATAAGTAGTTAGGGTATTTAACCCGGTGATTGTTGTCGATGTTCCGCTGGCGGTAAAAGGAGACCCGGTAACAGGAGCCGTGAAACCGCTATTAGTAGATACATCAATGGAATAAGAGAGGCTGGTAGCCGTGCCTCCTACGGGAGCAGACCATGACAATACAAAACTCGAAGCAGTCACCCCGGAAGTAGTAAGCGTTGTTGGTGCACCAGGGCAGGTAGTAACAGAGCCCGACAACTGCGTTCCTGAAGGATACAATGGACCGCCACTGCATGAGCCACTTACACCGCCATTTAAAGGCACAACGGTATAATAATAGGTTGTATTGCTATTTAATCCGATCACAGCATAAGGGGGAGCAGCGGTGTAAACACCTAGTACCCTACCATTACCAAAAGTATCATTTACTACATATGCATGTGCTGTTATAGGATCTGCGCCAGCTGAAAATGGAGTATAACTCCTCACAATTAAATACGCATCTGACGCTCCTGATGGAGTAAAACTAACATTGCTTGATGACGCTGTAGTTGTAATGAACGTAAGCGTAGTTGGAACAGATGGAGCAATACAAGGTGTTGCGCCGGTTCCTGTAGCCAACAATGCTGAAGGCAGACAAGTCTCAGAAGTACTTGCTACACTGATATTTGATGTTTGAGCACCTGTAGCTACAGGGCTAAACCTAATGAATAATGGTGCAGATAAAGATGTACCGTTAGCGAAGTTAAAAGTAGAACCCCATGATAAAGAATCTGAAGATACTTCAAAAATACTATTAGAAGATGTGATGGTGATAGTGCCTGGAGCCAGAGGATTGCCACTCATTGTGTACCTTAACCCAGCAGATGAAGTGCCGGTACTTACCGGGCCAAATGCAGCAGTGGTAACCGGAGTAAACCTAAACGCTGTAGCCGTACCTGTAAGTGATACTACAGGAGATGTATTAACGGTACCACCAGAGAAAGTAACATTACCTGTATAAGTTCCTGCAGCACCTGGAGTGAAGCGGACATATACCGTAGCAGCAGACATTGTATTACCTGTATAAGTAATTGATGCAACGGTATCCCAAGTTGAGCCATTATTAGACACCTGGAAATTTGCAGTAGACTTGGCTACAATAGAACCTCCTGACGGGAACAATGCCGAGCCCGATAATGTAAACGTCTGGCTTGTAGAGTTGGTACACCCTGCAGTTGAAAACGCAGGTAAAGAAGTTACAGAAGGAGCCAGCAAACCTGATTTAATACTCGCCCCCATGATACCCAGATAACCTGTGCTGCTTGAGTAAGTAGCAGTAATGCTCTGTATAGTTTTAGACTGACCCGCTGTTGTTAATGTATATAACGCCTGAAACAATGATGGAGTTGTACTTGTACCTTCACCTGTAGTTGCTGTATTTGAAGAGCTGACCCTACCTATGCCTTTCAACGCAAATCCGATTGGAGCTGTAACAGTTGTGGCATACCAGTCAGGATACGTAAATGCTGATGAGGTTTCATTTGTTCCGTCAGTAAAGTTCAGCTTATATGTTACTGCGGTTGTACCGCTACCACTGATCCCTACAAAATATATTGAGCTGGCTTTGACAGGGGTTGCGAAGGTAAGTGTACCTGTTGTTGGATAACTGGCCCCACTATGAATAAGCAAGGCATTAGTCGCAGAATAGTCAGCCAGCTGATAAGTCAGCCCTGAAGTACTGAAACTTGTAAATAAACCACCAAGAGGCAATTTAAAAGATGCGGTAGCAAAAGTATAGGGATTACCAACCAGGTCAAACCCTGCATTATCAAAGCTGGTAACTCCGGCAACCGGGAAAGAAGTATTCAACTGAGGGGCCGTACTACCGTTCGCAACAATATCTGCATTAAACCCGCTTGCAATAGTAACTGGTGTGAAGTTATCTGTAGTAGTTGCTGTTAATGTACCGGAAACTGCACTATTACAAGCACCAATTGCCGTAACCCTTACATAGTAAGAAGTAGCAGACAAAAGGCCGGTGACATTAAGTGAAAGTGATGAAGTGGTAAATGGTGATCCGGCTATCGGTGCAGTAAATGTGTTGTTACTTGATACTTCCACAGAATAAGTTAGTGCACTTGCGCTTCCACCTGCTGGGGCAGTCCATGTTGCAGTAAACGATGTTGCGGTTATAGCCGACGACGTAGGTGTGCCTGTTGCTGCAGGACAAGTAATTACACTTCCTGTAAGTTGTGTACCGCTTGGATAAAGTGGGCCTCCGCCGCAAGTACCTCCTGTCGTTCCACCGTTAAAAGGAACAATAGTATAGTAGTATGCGGTATTGCCTGTAAGACCTGAAGCTGCATAAGGCGGCGCACCATTATTTATAGCAATAACGGTACCATTACCAAATGGAGCGCTCACTGTATAATTGCTGCCAGATACCGGATCGCTACCCGGCACAAAAGCAGAAGTACTTCTTACAACCAGGTAACCATCTTGTGATCCACCGGCGGTAAAGCCAACATTAGTGCTCGTGGCATTAGTGCCGGAGAATGTAAGTGTGGTAGCTAAAGATGGATTTATACAGGCAACTGCACCATTTACACTGTCTTTAAATGTATAGGTACACGCAGGCGTACCACCAGACATGGTTAATGTAGCTACATCTGCACCTACTATAGATGGTGTAACTCTTGTATAAAATGGAATAGACGGCGTAACACTACTGCCTGAAACCGTAATAGTAACAGAACTACTGAAAGCAATTCCATTAAGTGAATATTGGAAATCTGCATTGGTTGAAGTCACAGCAATGTTACCTGTTAACCCGAACGCCTGTAAACTATCCACTAATATTGCCGATGTAGTGCCGCTTGTTACTAAACCAAAATTGATAGTACCGCGAGATACCGGATAAGAAGTGGTAGAAGCAGGCTTTAAAGATACCCCACCAACAATGCCAGTAAGCGCAACCGTAGGTAGCAAAGTTGATGGAACCGACCCTCCTGAAAATGTTATAGCACCGGAGTAAGAGCCAACTACAGTTGTATCTAACTTAGCATACAATGTTGTAGTTGGAAATGCGCAATTCGTAAACGCCACATTTAAGAGCTTAACAAAAGTCACATTGTCGGAAGAAATTTTAAAACCAAGCGGTGCAGAGACAAGTATATTACCTGTACCTGTAGCATTGGCAGTAGTATTAGCAAGATTGCTACCACTGATTGTAAAAGATTGTGATGTTGATGTAGGAGCACAAGTTGTTGCCGCAAAAGCCGACAGAGTTGTAGCAGATGATGTAAGTATACCCGTCTTCTGACCCGATATAGACACGACAGCAGGATAAGTACCTGTACCTCCGGTACATTGAACTGTTACGCTAGATACAAGTCTTGATGCATTCGCTGCACTTAAAGCAAGTGTATTCTTATATAGAAATGGGCAATTAGCTACAGACTCATTGGTGTTAGCACGGGTAATAGTAGCAATGATTGCAGATGTACCAGAACACCAGTCATTAACTGTCTGGCCCGAAAACACTTGTGGTGTACCCGCATCTGCAAAATTGACAGTGTAAGATAATGTATTAGCACCTGCACCTGATATTGCGGCTACATAAATTGTAGAAAGTGCAACAGGAGTGCTCAACGTCATAGTACCTGCACCGGTGGTGCTACCAGACGCGAACCAAAGTACATTATTTCTGAAATAAGGTGCTATCTGGTAAACAATACCATTGGCGGTAGTTTCTGTAAATGAGCCACCAATAGGCAAACCATTTGTTGCGGCTATGTTATAGAAATCGGCTGCTGCAAGATCCCAACCGGCGTGGTCAAGCCCATTATATGTCACAAAGTTATTGGTACTTCCGTTGGCAGTTGTTGAACCGACAGGGAGATTAGCTCCATTTGCAATGATATCGTAAGTATAGCTTGCCGGTGTCAATGAAAGAGGAATGGCAACCGGCATTGTTACCGGATAAGTTGTGCTGATACTCAGGAAACCTGTCGATGCATATACCGGCTTTACCCTGTAATAATATTTTGTACCTGTGGTAAGACCGGTAGCCACTTTAAAAGTATCTGTAGAGGCAACAGTTGCCGGATAGCCGGACACATAACTGGCGAATGTATTAGAAGTAGAAAGCTCAACACTGTAAGAAGTAGCACCGGTAGCAGGCTGCCAATTCATAGTAAATCCTGTATTGGTAAAGTCGGAAGGAGAATATAAGGTGAGACTAGGCGTCCAGCTCAATGAAAGGCCTGATGCCGGAAAATACACCGCATTGGTACGCAATATTGTACATGTGGCATTGTTTACAATACCCGGCCTCAGCAAAACCCAGTTAGCCCCGGTAGTTGCCCCGGCAGTAACAGTGGTATTCGCCGCATTTTCTGTCCAGTTCAGATAGTCAGCATTCGATGTACCACCAATACCTACCTGTGCATTAACAGTTGCCACTGTTGACCCTAGTGTTGAGGTACTGTAAATAACCTCTGCTTTATTAGTAGTTTCATAAAGATTGATCTCAAATGTGATAGCACTATTCGATAAACCTGCCGGAACAGCACTGGTCCAGATAATTGAAAACACCCTGTTAGGTGCTGTGCCGGTTGATCCGTATTTAGGTGGAGTTGTACCTGAAAGTGGCCCAAGCGCAAGCCCGGCAATTATACCTGTTACACTCACATCGTGTACCGAAAGTGGAGTATAGTTAGTTCCTACACTGGTTGCACCAAATGTTAAATAACCATTAGCGTTCACATAACAAGTGGTATAATTCGTACCGAGAAAATTAAAAGTGAACGGGATAGCGACTGCGGCGGGAGTTGCCGTCGCACCATTCCAACTACCGGTACTGAATAATGTGGTCGTTGTACCTGGGTTCAAAAAAGTTGCACCCGTAGCTTTAGCCTGAACATAAGCACTTTGAACTGTCTGGGCACTTGCTAAGCTACCTGACACCAAAAATGCCAGAGTAATAACTAACGATTTGAGCGACATAACGAACGATTTGTCTGACATGAGAGATGTGTTAAATGGGTGGGTATTAGTTTTCATTTTGGATATAATTTTTCGAGAATTATTTATAATTTAATATTCCCTTTACAAACATAACTTTATACTATATCCGCTTCGATAGAATAAGTTCTACCATAAAATAGCAGTATTAACTGAAAGGTCATAAATAGACGTAAATAGCCAGCAGCAAGGACTTTGACTAGAACTAATTCTACATGATGCTGATTGACGATCTTAATTATTCTACCTTTAGCTTTCATTATTCTATAACAACTTTATTCATTTTAGTATGACTCCTAAAATATTAATCGTTGATGATCATAGCATGATCCGCAAAGGAGTAAAGCTTTTGCTTCAACTTAACCTTGGCTATAACGATGTTGAAGAAGTAGCAAGTTGCGCGGAGCTGATGAGCGAATTGAAGAGAAAGAAGTACACACATCTGTTATTGGATATTATCCTGCCCGATGGCACCACGCTGGAGATACTACCCAATATCAATAATCTTTACCCTGATCTTAACATCATGATGTTTTCTATGCAGCCGGCTAGTGTTTATAGCGAAGCATTAAAAAAATATGGCATCAGGTACTATCTTTCAAAAACATCACCCGAAGAGAAAACAATAGCTCAATTAAAAGCTTTTTTATCGGATGAAGCGGTAGTTGAAAAAGCTAGCGATAGTAAATATCATAACCCCTTTTCAGATCTTTCTGCAAGAGAACTTGAAGTGCTGCATTACTTACTGAAAGGACAGGGCACTAAGTACATCTCAAACGTACTTAACTTAAGAATGAATACTATATCCACTATTAAAAAGAGGATATTTGATAAAACAAATACTGAAAATACCAAGACACTTACCGAACTTGCCGTACTTTACAATGTAAGTTATTAGTATTAAAACCACCATGTAAGAAAGCAAAATAATATGCGTATAAAAATACTATCGCTTACTTACATTTTAGTTGCCATCAGCAGTATATGCAGTGCACAGCACAGCTATAATTTTGAATATATCACTACTGAAAATGGCCTGCCTTCTGATGGTATAAAAGGATTGGAAATTGACAAAAAATTAGGCTTTTTGTGGATTGCCACAGAAGCAGGATTAGTACGCTACAACGGTCAGCATTTTTCAATTTTCAATAATGAAAATCAGCCAAAAATAATCAGTGATAAAGTCTTTCCATTGTGCAAAAGACCCGATGGAAACATATTTGCACTAACGGGAAAGAGGATACTGTATGTAGCAGGCAATAAGCTGGAGGTATACAAAAACGACTATTTTTACGACCATTATGGCAATGAGCTCATTAATGTATATCTGCACAAAGGGCCCGTATTACATTCGCCATCTGGCGTAAACAATTACGACAAATTCCTACCGATAGACTCGACTCTCTGTCTCATAGAAAAAGAAGATACACTTTGGGAATTCAGAGCGTTAACCAACCAAAAAAAATATGTAGCACCGTTATTCAAACATGTCTATTCATTTGAAATTGGCAATAACGTTTTCTTCTATGACAACAACGACAATTTTTTCATTTACGACACTACAGAGCATAAACTAAAGAGCGTATTACTCACAGACAAGGTAGGTACTGAAAAGAGTTTACCATCAGGTAAAAAACACCTGTACTGGGTACCCGGCATGCCCGGCCCCATTGCGCTGGCAGGGACAAATGCATGGGCGCTTAGCTACAATAACGGAAAGATAGTTGCGGAAATTATCTGCACTGCAATACCGCAGAACTTCTCAATAAAATTTGTGCAATACTGGGAAGAAGAGCATATTTTGTTTCTCGGAACTACTTCTAAAGGAATCATTATAATAAGAGAAAATTACTTACAAAATATAAAGAAGATCCGTACAGAATTTGATGAGCCTAATGCTATATATTCACAGATATTACTATCGAACGGGAACATACTTACTAATACCGGAGATGTAATAGGACCATATACCAGCAGCCCCGGCATAGTACCCATAAAGAGAGCGTACAATAACAACACAATCATCACAACCGATAGTATTCTTTGGTACACTACCAATGACACGCTATACAAATATGACTACAGGCATAATGCCTCTAAAAAAATAACCTACTTATCTGGCGCGGGGTATGTTGCATTTCTTGAAACTAAGGGACAATTATATGTAGCCAATCACAAAGGTATATATCTCATAAAAAACGACAGCCTTTCTTCATTAATTGAATATAAAAATCTTGGTTACCCATTTAATCTATCGGAGTATAAGCCGGGAGTTGTAGCACTGGGAATGGCAACTGGTTTATTCAAATTTGATCTGACAAGTAAAAAGCTAGACACACTGCTCATCACACAATATCCGGTAAGGGCACTATGGAAATACAAGGACTATTTGTTTGTAGGTACTTACGGAGAAGGTATCTACGTGATGAAAAATGACAACATAAAAAAGCTGCCACTCGACAATAATAATTACCTCGACTATGCACACTGCTTTATGCTGGACAGTGGCGGCTATTGCTGGATGAGCACTAATAGAGGACTCTTTAAAGCAAGGCTACAGGATATGATAGATGCCTATGAGAAAGGCACACTATACGTGTACTACCAGTTTTATGGTCGCAATGAAGGAATGGACATTACCGAAATGAACGGCGGTTGTACACCATGTGCTATATGGCTGGCTAATAAAACCATTTCTTTCCCAACAATGGATGGCGCATTATGGGTAACCCCCACTATGCCTACCCGCTTGCCAGATAGTAATATATTTATTGATCAGATAATAGTGAACGGAGGAAGGCTTGATACAAATTTTTTAGATTGTATCTACTTCGACGCTCATACCAACGACATCTCGTTCAACCTTGGTTTTTCAGCCTGGTGCGACAAAGAGAATCTATACCTGCAATACACATTAGATCCTGCTGAAAGTAAGTGGCAGAAAATCAATACAGACCATCCTGTTATTCGCCTGAGCAACCTACCCTATGGCCAATACATTTTGTATATCAGGAAGCTCACAGGTTTTGGTGAAAACAATTTTATCATTAAAAAAATCTGCTTTGAAATTCAACCACCATGGTACATGCGCTGGTGGGGGCAGGCAAGCATCATTTTTGTATTCTTGTTTATTGTTGCCGTTGTTTCTATACTGGCTAACAGAAGTTCTCTAAGAAGACAGATACGACTGAGAAATCTGCTCGATAAAAAGACAACTGAAATACTAAAACAAAATGAGCAGCTTGAAAAAAATGACAGGATAAAGACGAGGCTTATATCCATTATCAGCCACGATATCATTACGCCACTTAAGTTTCTTCATCTCACCAGCAAATATCTTTTTGAACGGAAGGCGTCACTCACCGAAAACCTTCAAACAGAGACATTGGAAGAAGTAGTCAATACATCGAGAGAGTTGGAACTTTTGTCAACAAATATTCTTAACTGGATCAAATACCAGAATGAAGAGCGGCGCATCGTTAAAGAAGAAATTAATCTGCATGACCTGGTGGAGCAAGTATTTGTAGTACTTAAATCTCTGGCCCATAAAAACCATATTGAACTCATTAACAACATACCTAAGGACATTTTGTTGATGCAGTTTGTAGACCCACTCAGAGTAATTATCTATAACCTTGTTGTTAATGCCATCAACTTCACCAAACAAGGAAGTATTACAGTAAGCTGTACAACTTCATTTGACGAGGTGCAGGTTAATGTAAAAGACACGGGTATGGGCATGAGCCGCACACAAGTAAATAATATCAAGTCCGATCTTGTTGTTGTTTCGGCTACCAACGTAAATAAAAGAAGCGGTCATGGGCTGGGCTTCCTGATCATAAAAGACCTGTTAAAGATGATCAATGGAGTATTTGACATTGAGAGCAAAGTGCATGAAGGAACAACAGTGTCCATTACTTTTCCAATGTAGTCTTGCTTTATCAAGACTACATAAATACATTATAGGTTTTCCTTCATCAGTTTGTTCTCCTCATTGATAACATCAGTGATCACACCATCCATTTTTGTGGCCACCATATCTATATTGTGTATGATCTCTTTATTAAAAGGATCTGATGCGTCATCGAAATTGAACAACTTTGATAAACCAAGTATAGTAGCCACATTGCCTCTAAGATCATGAGATTGTATATGAGCAATGTGCTCCAATATCTTACTCTGAGAAGCTATCCTCTTTAGGTGCCCTGCCCTATCGTTTGCTAGTTGTTTATTTGATTTGATTTGCCTTGCCAGCCGGTAGCCAATGTATATCATAACAACCACTAAAATGGCAATACAAATTGCGTACACCTCTGTTCTCAATTTAGCTATCTGAATATCCTTGTCCTTTATCTCTCTCGCGCGTTGCTTCTCTATTGCTGCAATTTTATCTATATTTTCTTCGGAGAATATAGAATCCTTGTAAGCTACATGCTGCTTGTACATTGATAGCGCCCCTTTGTAATTTCCAAGAAGTTCCAGTGCCTCCGATAGATCAAGAGAAGTGATACGGGCATCATTTACTTCGCCAAGGCTTCTGCTGATCGCTAATGCGCTATCAAGAAATTTAACAGCAGTTATCAGGTTTGTCTTCTTGTCTGTGCTTATCAGGCTGTCTGGCTTTATAACATTGCTATCTTTTGCTATTACAAGATAGCACTGCCCAATATTACCGAGTATACTGCCGTAATCATATTGCTCTCTGGTAGATTCGATCATCCTCAGAGACTTGAAATAGTAAGCGATACATTGATTGTAATTGTTTTGCTTAAGATACACACTGCCAATATTCATCAGAACCCTTGATTCTCCCTCTATATCTTCAAGCTCTTCCTTTATTGTCAGTACTCTGGAATAGATATTGATAGCGCTATCCAGTTCTTCCAGCAAATTATAGGTGTTTCCAAGGTTTAACAGTAATGAAGAAATAGATGCTTTATCCTGTACGCCTTCATAGTAAACCAAAGCACTTCTGGAATACATAATTGCTTTGTCATACTGCCTTTGTGATCTGTAGATATTACCTATGCCCCAATTTCCGGCTGCTACCCCTCTTTTGTTGCCTATTAGCTCATTAATCTTAAGAGCTTGCATGTAATTCTCGAGTGATCTGGGATAATCGGAGCGCAATTCATAAGTTACTCCAATGCCCATGTATGCATTGGCTACTCCCTTATCCCAGTGTATATGCTTTGCAAGTGCCAATGAACGAGAACCGTATGCCAACGCTGAATCAGTACATGTTTGATTGTATACTTCAGAAATTTTCTTCAGTAGCTTAACTCCATTGGTATCTGTGGAGTGGACAACAACTAATGATTTTAATGAATCAACCGTAAGGTCACTGTGTTTCTTTTCACCATAAGCAACTATTGAAAGAAAAACAAATAATGCTGATAGTGATACGCATTTATACATTGGATAACATTTGATGCAAATGTCAATTATTAATTATTTAAAACCAATTAAATAGCAATATTTTATTGCATTGTAGATATCTAAATTGTATAATAAAATTAAATAATTTATATTAAATACACCAATAATGAAAACTCATTTACGCCGCTTCTTAATGCTGTTCTCTTTACTGATAACGTTTGTAACAGTTTCATCCAACTTTATAGCAACTGAAGCTATTCCGCTCATCAACTCTTTATTATGCGGGTCTTCAGGGTTGTCCATATTAAAAAGCTGTGATAAACCCAATATTGTAGTAACCGGCCCTCTAACATAGTGAGATTGTATATAAGCGATGTCTCTCAGGGTTTCTCCCTGTTCGTGAATGTGCTCGAGATGCTTCTCTTTTTCATACGCCAGTTCCTTATTAGACTTTACCTGCGACCGAAATTTCAAAACCACCACTACAACTACAACCACTAATATAGCCATCCCCGAAATAAAGATCGTAGACTTAAGATGTTCGATCTTAATATCTTTATCTTTCATTTCCAGGTCGCGTTTGTTGGCAAGCTTAGCTATCTGAAGGCTATTTTCCTGTGAGAAAATGGAGTCTTTTAGCATTGCAGCTCTTTTATGGTTTTCTAATGCCGCTTTATAATCACCAATATATTCCTGCGCATTTGCTAAGTTGGCAAGTCCATCTCTTACACCTTCAACATCATTAACTTGCGTAGCGAATGCTATAGCTTGCCTAGCGTAATGTATGGCCATATTCAATATTGCTGTTCTTTGGCCAGGAATAAGACTATCGGGAGCCGTAGCATGAACAGAATCGTTAGCAATGGCTATATAGCAATCAGCCGTATTGGCCAGGTTTCGGGAATATACAGACTTACCATCTATCGTATCAAGGTAAGATCTTGATCTCGCATAATAAGCCAATGCTTTGCTGTAGTCAGTTTTTTTGGAATAAAGGTTACCTATATTTAAATAATACACACCAATAGTTGTCTTATCTCCCAACTCAAGTACATAAGGCAATCCCTTAAAATAATACTGAAGTGCCTTGTCATTATCTCCCTTGAAAAGGTAATTATTAGCAATATTACCGCATATCGAAGAGGTATTTGGTTTATCATGCAACTCTTCACTTATTTTTAATGCCTTGAAATTATGCTCAAGCGACCGGTCATAATCCATTTGCTCATTAAAGATATTCCCTATCCCCATATTCGCCAGACAAATGCCTTTTTTAAAACCCATCTGCTCATAAACCTTAAGTGCAGTATAAAAAGACAGTAGCGCCGCGGGATAATCTGATTTCGCATCATAGTTAGTTCCCAACGCCATGTTGGAACGAGCAATACCCATTGGATAACTAGCATCTGTCGCCAGCTCTAGAGCATCCAACCCGTATTTTACACCTGCTTCGGCATTTGATGTATGTGAAGCATAAGCAAGCAGTATCAATATCTTTACTTTATCTGTATCATGACTAGCTATGGTCAGTTTATCTGACAACTCCTTAACCTTTGCGGCAACCGATGCCGGCTGAGCAAATGAGAACCTGGGGGAGAGTAAAAAAATGATGAGTACTATTTTCTTCATGGCAATGATTAAGAGCAAGCTGAAAGATAGCTAAAAAGTGTTGATGCGTATACAGCAAACAACCGCCGTCATAAAATAAAAAAAGCAAGAGAATATCTTGCTTTTCTAACCAATATAAATAGTTTTATCATTTCAATAAATCCACACATTCCTGAAGCGATATCATCTTTTGCTCTCTGGTGGCAAAGTTCTTAAAACTTACCAACTGCTTTTCTCTTTCCTCATCACCCGGCAATATTACATAGTCTATTGATCGTTTATTGGCATTCCTCTGCTGTTTCACTATTCTACTAATGCATTGTGCTCAGTGTCGCTACGAAGTATCAATTGGCTGAATCTTTTATATTGGTGCTAACATATAATTACTCCTGCCGAATTTCATTTTACTCTGGCATTGAGCAGATTCTGTTGCACACACCACCCTACTTGCCCCAACCAGAGATCGGGAATTCAGCCAAATGCCAGGACGCGACCATAATGCGGAAACCTATGTTAACAACTACCTGTTTTTTGTTTATCCTTTTATGATTACATTTGCAATCCGTATAAAAAATAACATATTTCATGGCTACAACAGCAGACATGCGTACAGGTTTGATCATCAAACTTGAAAACAACCTTTATTCAGTAGTAGATTTCGGTCAGAACAAAACAGCCCGTGCAGCAGCAAAGGTGTGGGCTAAGCTCAAGGGTGTGGATAACACCCGTACTATAGAGCATACATGGAACTCAGGAGATAACATCTTCCCGGTTCGTGTTGAAAAGCGCAATTACCAATACCTGTATAAGGACGAGAGTGGTTTTAACCTGATGGATAATACATCTTTTGAGCAAATAATTATTGCTGAGAACATGGTAGAAAATCCGCAGTTATATAAGGATGGCCAGGAGTGCTTCGTGATCTTCAATTCTGAGTCAGAAACGCCAATGAGCGTAGAATTACCATCGAGCGTTAACTTGCGTGTTACTTACTCTGAGCCGGGTCTGAAGGGCGATACCGCTACCCGCGCTATGAAGGCCGCAACACTGGAAACAGGCGCAACTATACAGGTGCCATTGTTTGTAAACGAAGGTGACCTGATAAAGGTTGATGCCAAGACTGCAAGCTATGTAGAGCGTGTGAAAGAATAAATAACTAATGTGGAAATGTGAAAGTTTGAAAATGTGAAAACAGGTATTTAACTACAAATGCGAATAGCGATTAGTTAATTCAGTATTATATGCTTTATACCTGCCAATAGATTTGGTATTTAGCATTAATCATAAAGAAGGCAATAAGGTTAATAAGTTGAACTGGAAATTATTTAGTCAGGTAGCGATTTATTAGTATTATTGCCTTTTATTTTTGAGTAATTCAATAAACGATTAAAAATAATTTTCCTAAAAATTCAATATTCATGGAATATAAGCAAATCCAGGAGCTGATAAAAACCATCAATAAATCGAGCATCAGCGAACTGAGCATCGAAGATGGTGATTTCAAGATCACTATTAAGCAGGAATTCTCTGCTGGACAGGTTACTTACGCACAGGCACCAATGATGCAGCAGGCTATGCCAATGCAGCAAATGCAGATGGCTCCACAACAGCAGTCAGCTCCGGCAGCCAATGCGGCACCGGCTGAAAAGCCTGCGGCAGAAGCACCTAGCAATGGTGTAGTTGTTAAGTCTCCAATGATCGGCACGTTCTACAGAAGCCCATCGCCCGATAAGCCGGTATTTGTAAATGTGGGTGATGAAGTAAAAGTAGGTCAGGTAGTTTGCATCATTGAAGCAATGAAACTGTTCAACGAAATAGAAAGCGAAGTAAGTGGCCGTGTTGTAAAGGTACTTGCAGATGATTCTTCACCAGTTGAATACGATCAGCCGTTGTTCCTTGTAGAACCAATGTAATTTTTTAATGGCTGAATTGCTCAATGGCTGAATTTACAGTTGCTTAAATAAATGGTCTGGTTGCTTAATTAGTAATGCTTCAATACTATGAAAAAAGAATTGTTTGATAAGAATCCTATTCTTAAACTTTCATTCGATTTTTCTTTAATGGTTATTGAATACTGCGAGCAATTGGAGGTCAATAAAAAGTACGTTCTGTCAAGACAGTTATTAAGATCCGGCACCTCAATAGGTGCTAATGCAATGGAAGCCCAGAATGCAGAAAGTAAGGCTGACTTTCTGCATAAGATGCGGGTAGCCGCAAAAGAAGCCGAGGAAACGCAATATTGGTTATGGCTATGTAATTACAGTCCTGCGTATCCCAATTGCGATGACTTAATAACTAAACTAGACGAAGTAAATAAAGTATTAGGTTCTATAATTAATAGTGCAAGAAAAAATTTAGTCAATAAATAAAAAATCAAGGTTATTGATTCATTTGGGCTCATTAATTGCCATTACTGCCAACGGCAGCAGAGCATTGAGCCATTGAGCCATTAAGCCATTGAGCCATTTATAACCTATGTTTAAAAAAATACTGATTGCCAATAGAGGTGAGATCGCCTTACGTATAATACGTACTTGTCGTGAGATGGGTATCCGTACTGTAGCTGTTTACTCTACTGCCGATAAAGAAAGCCTTCACGTACGTTTTGCTGATGAAGCAGTATGCATAGGCAAGGCACAGAGCAGCGATTCTTACCTGAACGTACAACATATAATGGCTGCAGCCGAGATCACTAATGCGGATGCAATACATCCTGGCTATGGTTTTCTTGCTGAGAATGCCAATTTCGCAGAGATATGCGCTAAATACAATATTAAATTCATCGGACCGACTCCGGAGATGATCCGCTCAATGGGCGATAAGATCACAGCTAAAGAAACCATGATAAGGGCTAATGTACCTGTAATTCCGGGTTCTGAAGGTCTTTTGCAGAGTGTTGAAGAGGCGAAGGGACTGGCCAAAGATATGGGCTACCCTGTTATCATTAAGGCAACTGCCGGTGGTGGGGGTAAGGGTATGCGTGTAGTATGGGCAGACAGTGAAATTGAGCATGCCTATAATACAGCTAAGATCGAAGCGGCAGCATCGTTTAAAAACGATGGTCTGTATATGGAGAAGTTTGTAGAAGAACCACGCCATATAGAAATACAGGTAGCCGGCGATCAGTTTGGTACTGTTTGTCACCTTAGTGAGCGTGATTGCTCCATACAGCGTCGTCATCAGAAGCTGGTAGAAGAATCTCCATCGCCTTTCATGACACCAGAGCTGCGCCAGAAGATGGGCGAAGCGGCCATTAAGGCTGCTGCTGCAATCAACTACGAAAGCGTAGGTACCATAGAGTTTCTGGTAGATAAGCACCGCAACTTCTACTTCATGGAAATGAATACCCGTATTCAGGTAGAGCATGGCGTTACAGAAGAAGTTATTAGCTACGACCTGATAAAGGAGCAAATAAAGATTGCCGCAGGTGTGCCTATCAGCGGTAAGAATTATGAGCCAAAAGTACATGCTATTGAGTGCCGTATCAATGCAGAAGATCCGTATAACGACTTCCGTCCGTGTCCTGGAAAGATCACTACCCTGCACACGCCGGGTGGCCATGGTGTTCGTATTGACTCTCATATCTATGCCGGTTACACTATTCCACCTTACTACGATTCTATGATCGCCAAGGTAATAGCAGTTGCACAGACACGTGAAGAGGCCATCAATACCATGGAGCGTGCACTAAGTGAATATGTAATAGAAGGTGTAAAGACAACCATACCTTTCCACATGCAGTTGATGCGTGACCCGGCATTCCGCGCAGGTAATTTCACTACCAAGTTTATTGAGAGCTTTAAGTTGTTGTAGTAGTTAGTCTACTCATAAAATAGATAGTCCTGAATTTCGTGAGAGATTCAGGACTATGTATTTTTGGTGATATTGTTTACCAGATTACTACTCTATCTCTGAATATCTGATTACCGCCGGTGATCTTTATAACGTAGTTGCCTGAGGGTTGATCGGTGAGGTCAATGGTGATTTGTGAAGCGTTACTGATGCTTTTGGTCAGGATGAGCTTGCCTGTAATATCATAGATAGCCACCTCTGCATCTTCATTTTCATGTGGCCATTGCAGGGTAAATATTCCGGATGTTGGGTTGGGGAGGATAGCTATATGTGCATTTTCTGCCGGGACTATAGAGACATCTGTGGTATTGGGCTTGTAGTGAAAGTAGGTAGTGGAAATAAGTGAGTCAGTGGTTATATAAGCCGGATTATACTCATAGGCGTCTCGCTTAAAAGGCATTCCGTAACTGTCGAATTCAAATGTATATTTCCAAATGGTTGTATCAGGATGAGATCCGCCAAAGTAATAATCGGTATATGTAACTGAGTCTGGTAATAGTGTAACCGGAGAAACACTTTTGGTTTCGATATACCTGCCAGCAACAAAAGTATCGTAATTGACAATATACGTCTGAGAATATGTATAATAGTCTATCCCACTTGTCCATCCGAAAGAATCTACCCAATAATAGCTTCCGTATGTCATATCATTCATAGTCACTTTTTTAAGTTGTTGGCTATTGTAATAAGCAATTGTGTACCTACTGGTTTCGTACCATACAGGATAGCCAAGGGTGTAACACCTGATTTGTGAAATATTGTTGGCACTGTTGTATGCATATTCATTTTTTGTTACAACAAAAGAGTATCCAAAACTGAATGACAGTGTACTGTCCCGCACAAGATCTCCCGCACCATTATAGAAATAATACCTCATAACCGTATCATTTTGGTAAGAGCCATTTTTTACATATGTAGATAATATGATCCTGCCCGCCGCGTCATATTGATTAAATGCTTTACCCCATTCTCCCGGTATATAGGCAACTGAGGTATCTGAAAAAAACACTACATCGTTATTTGCATTGTATTCTATATGGGTCGTATCGCTAATAGATGAATAATTATCCCATGTTTTTGCAGACGAATATTGCAGACTGGGCTTATTGCTAAAATTCTTTGAAACAACCTGAATATACCCCAAATCAAAACCCGATGGCCCATATCCATATTGATAGGTATAAGGTAAAAACCTCATTGAATTGAAGTCGAATGCGGAGGTTCTGCCGCCCGTGTATTTATAGGCCGTTGTATCCCAACGATGCCACGCGCCATATGTAGGATCATAACCATAGTTGGTTGTTGACACAAGCCGTTCGCTAGTGTATGTTGATTTTTCAGCCGTCTTCTTACTGCTGACCGAAAGCAACGTAGTGATCAGTCTGCTATGTTGATTTTCGTGTGCTGTCCGCTTAAATTGAGCGTGTGAAGCCAGTGTAAAGAAGAGAAAAATAGTGAGCAACAGGTTGATTTTTTTCATAATTGAGCTTTATAGACAAACAAAAACGAGCTAAAACGCTATGATACAAATAGGTATGTATCAGCGCCCTGTTAATAAAGACGTAAGCGGAGATTGATTTCTTGGGTTTTGTGGCAAAAGATTTTGGGTAAAAGCAAGAAAGCCACCCCGTTGGAGCGGAATGGCTTTCTCTTAAGAAGAATTTCTATTTGACTTACCAGATCACGATCTTATCGCGGAAGGTATGGTCGCCGGAGGTTATTTTTATCATGTAACTACCTGCTGCCAGAGAAGAAAGGTCGAATGAAGTGTTGCTGCTACCAGCATCGATCATTCTTGTTTCTATCACCTTGCCGAAAACATCTGTAATAGTTACAACAGCGTTTGCCTTCATCTCAGGCATTTCAAGTGTGAATATGCCGTCTGTAGGATTAGGGAATATTCTGATACCCTGCAGGCCATGTACGTTGTTCACACCTACTGTAGCGCACTGGGCAGCTGTGAGTACGTTTATGGTCATGCTGGCTGATGAAGTACCGCAGATATTGGTGAGTGAATATGTTAGCGTATCTAAACCGGCAGATACGGGAATCAATGTACCAGTTACCGGATCTATGACCGCGTTACCATTAGACAGCATAAATGTGCCACCCGGAACAGACACAGCATACTGGAACGTATCGCCGATACAAGCAATGTTACTACCCACGATACCACCCGCTATGTTGGTCGGGTATACAGTATCAATGTGTGAAGCAATTGTAGTATCGCAGATATTAGCTATAACATAGTAAACAGTGTCTACGCCATAGCTAAGGCCAGTGAGTAAACCTGTTGTAGAAACAGATGCCGCACCATTACTTACCGTCCAGAAACCACCTGTGAGTGATGACGTCAATGGCGTGGTAGCACCCTGACAAACGGTAGTAGCACCAGAAATTACAGCCAGACCCGGAACGGCATTAGATATCATAGTATGTAATGCGGTAACAGAACCACAGCCATTTGATACTGTGTATACAACGATGAAAGTACCCGGTGTTACACCCGTAAAATTTCCTGATGCATCAACAGTTGCTGTACCAGGCGCGGTGCTACTCCAAACACCTCCAGATACTGAAGCAGCAAGTGAAACAGATGACCCTACGCACACATTAACCGGCCCTGAAACAAAGCCAGCTACAGGCAATGGATTAACCAATACACCGTAAGTGGCCACTGCAGTACCACAGGCGGTAGTAACCGTATAAGAAATGGTAGTTGTGCCACCACTTACACCCGATACTACCCCAAGTGCATTAATAGTAGCAACCGATGGCGCCGAAGAACTCCAAACACCGCCGCCTGCCAGATCAACCAGAGATATGGCAGCACCGACACAAACACTGGTAGGTCCTGTGATAGTTCCTGCTGACGCTGATGTGCCCGAAGAAACGGTATAAATGGAAACCCCGGTGCCGCAAGTACCTGCAACAGAATAGGAAATAGTAACACTACCCGTACCAACACCGGTAGCCACACCAGACGGACTAATAGTAACAATTGCTGAGTTACTGCTGCTCCATGTACCACCAGTAGCGGTGCTGGATAGTGTAGATGAAGTACCTACACAAACAAATGCAGAACCGGAAATAGTACCTGCTGAAGGTGGGCCGTTGACTACAACTGTGTGTATAGCTGATGCTGTGCCGCAACCATTGGTAACAGTGTAAGATAGGATAGCAGTTCCAGCCGTAACCCCTGATACTACCCCAGATGCATTGACGGTGGCTATAGACGTTGCACCACTTGACCAAGTGCCGCCGGTAGTAAGGTCTGATAATGTAACAGTTGAACCCACACATACGCTGCCCGCACCTGTGATAGAACCAGCAACCGGTAGTGGATTTACCAAAACTCCGTATGTAGCCGTAGCTGATCCGCAAGTATTGGTAACTGTGTAAGTAATATTGGCAGTACCAGATGAAATACCAGTAACTACTCCTGAGCCATTGATAGTGGCAACTGAAGCAGGACTGATAGTCCATGTACCACCTGTAACCGTAGACGTGAGAGAAACAGAAGACGCCGCACATACAGCAGTAGGCCCTGATATTGTACCTGCGTTTGGTGCAGCGGTTACAGTAACAGAATGGGTTGCAACTGCAGTGCCGCAGCTATTAGTAACAGAATAAGAAATCACAGCGACACCTGTAGTAGTACCTAAGCCAGTAACCACACCTGAGCTATTTACGGTAGCTAATGATGGAGTGCCGCTTGACCATGTGCCACCTGTTACTGCATCAGTTAAAGTAATTGACGCGGGTGTACAAACACCGGAAGCACCGGAAATAGTACCTGCATTTGGTGCGGGGTTTATCAACACACTGTAGTGAGTTGTATCAGTAGAGCAACTATTGGTAACTATATAAGTTACGTTAGCCGTGCCTGCGCTAACGCCGGTCAAAATACCTGTAGGGCTAATTGTAGCAACAGAAGTGGGATTGGTGAGCCATGTACCACCCGCAGTTCCTGAAGTACTGAGTGTAGTAGTTGTACCTGCGCAAATAGCGGTAAGACCAGAGATGGAACCAGCTGAAACGACGGTTTGCACAACAACCGTATGAATAGCAAAAGCAGTACCACAACTATTCGTAACACCGTAAGAAATGATAGCTGTACCACCTGCAACACCTGTAACTACACCTGCACTATTTACGGTGGCTATTGACGGTGTACCACTGCTCCATACGCCCCCTGTAGTCACATCCGTTAGTGTCAATATAGACCCAACGCAAACAAGCCCGCCGCCGGTAATAGTGCCTGCATTGGGTGCCGGATTAACGGTAAGTGGAACAACGAGACTATCTGAACTACAGGCATTATTATAGGCAAGGCTGATAAAAGTGCTGCCAGAAGCAAGTGCGGTACCTGAACCCGTGCTCAGACCAACTGTAGCTACCGTGGTACTAATTGAGTGCCACCTTACAAGTGTGCCACTTCCCAAAGAAGCAGTATAAAAGTAGGTAATGGCGTCTCCCGGACATGCTGTAGAAGGGCCGGATATAATACCAGGTAAGACAGGATCCTCAATAGTAAGCGGTCTTGTAGTGAAATGAGATCCACAAGCATTAGTTGCAGTATATGTTACAGTGGTAGAACCAGCGGATACGCCTGTGATAGTAGCAGAATCGCTAGCCGCAGATGTTACTGTAGCAACAGCAGGATTGGCGATAGTCCATACACCACCAGATACCGGATCATGCAGAACAACAGCAGTGCCCGTGCAAAAAGTTACTATACCCGAAATGAAATCGGTATTAGGAATGGCACCACCGGTAACGGTATAAGTTGCCGTATCAAACCCACATGAATTAGTAACATTATAGGTAATAGTTGTTGTACCTGACCCTACACCTGTAACTGCCCCGGTTGAGGAATTGACAGTGGCGACAGCAGGGGTACTGCTAATCCATGTTCCACCTGCAAAACCAGAAGATGTTAATGTAATAGTATTACCCGCACAAACAGAACCAGATCCGGAAATTGAGCCTGCATTTGGAAGAGCTGTGACAGCAACAGTCTGTAATGCGTTGGTAGCACCACATGTATTACTTACAGTGTAAGAGATAATTGCACTTCCCGCAGAGAGGCCGGTAACCATACCAGAAGTAGTTACAGTAGCAATTAACGGCGAACCACTTGACCACACACCCGATGCGGTGACATCTGAAAGAGTGAATGAACTACCAACACATACTGATGACCCTCCGGTAATTGCAGCTACCACAGGGGTAGTAATGACTGGCACTGATGCCGATGTAGTTGATGAACCACATGTAGCAGTGGCGGTGTAAACTATATTAGCTGTGCCGGTAGCGATGCCGGTTACAGCACCCGTTGAAGCATTAACTATTGCAATGAGAGGTGTTGTTGTGCTCCACGAGCCGGTACCTGTAGCGGTAGCGTTGCTCAATGTTATTGTAGAACCGATACATACAGAGGATATTCCGGTTATGGTTCCTGCTGATGCCGGGCCAGATACAGTGACTGTAGCAGTAGCTGTGCCTGCGGTACCTGCATTGTAAGATATGACGGTTGTACCCGGAGATACACCATGAACTACACCACCAGTTGTTACTGTGGCCACCGATGGAGTGCCACTGCTCCATGTGCCACCTGTTGTTGCGTCGGCAAGCGTAGTATTGGCTCCTACACAAACGGTAAGTGTACCTGTTATTGGCGCAACCGGAGCTGTTAACTCAGTAATAGTTACGTTTGTATTTCTCCATTTATCGCCACCCGTTCCGCCTGTTCCATCCACTGCATTAATGACGCCATATAATTTCACCGAACCCGTACCTGCTGTAGGTGCAGTCCACGGTATAGAAGAAATTACATAAGTTGTTCCTGAGCCACCTGTACCCGTTGTTGAGGTAATAGCAGTTGTATGCTCCACTACATTGATAGATCCTACGGCGCTATTCTGGCAGAACGCTGGCAAGCCTGTCGACGCCAATGTACCGGCATTTGTTGCAGTACCAGTTCCTGCACCAGCAAGTTTTACAGCTGCTACCTGAAAACCAAATTTGGGTAAAGATGTTGACGATGTATTTGTACCCGTAATCTTAATGGTATAGTTACCTCCGGCCACATAATGCGTAACAGCAGTTCCACCAGCTGTATCCAACTCAATAGTAACTGTGGTACTAGCCGCAGATGTGTGGCAACTGCAACCTCCGGCACTTGTTGCGCCGGAGCCATCTACACCACCAATAGCAGCTGCACCTCCGCTATAACTGCTACCAATAACGTAAATAACTGCTAAACAGAGGGGTAATAAGATAAATTTCTTCTTCATGAGATTCAATTAAGATGTGGGTATCAGCAAAAAAAAGTGAAATTATTATAATAATTATTAATTACAAAAAATATGTTCGTTTATAGAACCATAACGATCGTTACTACAGACTTACGATATGTTGTGTAAAGTTGGGTTGACGGCGAATGATAACACAACTAAATATTTTTACATAAAATATACATTAAATAATACACAAACATAAACCAGCCAGACAATTTTCGGAATAATCTAGCATAATATGCCCGCACGAAATATAAATTTAATGCACATGTTCATAACGTGTGCATTTCACATTTAATTAATATTGCAATAAAATTATAGTTACTTGTTTATATGTAACTTAGATAAACTAAAATATAATCGCATGATCTGGAGAAAATTTAGTGGCGAATTATTAAAGAAATCGGTGGTGGAGGAAGTTGAGGCTGCCATCATCAGGGAGCGGGAAGCGGGTTACAAGCTAAAGGTGTGCATAGGAACAGATTCACAAGTGAGATTTGGGGAAACCGAATTTGCAACCGTTATCGTTTTCCTCAGAGAAAAGAGAGGTGGATTTATGTTCATCAGTAATGAGAAAACATCGCAACCCTACTCTATTAAAGAGCGCATGCTGGTGGAAGTAGCACACAGTATAGAAATTGCTTTTGAGTTGTGCGACCTGTTTAACCGATACGATGTAGACATGGAAGTCCATGCCGACATTAATACCAATCCTCAATTCAAGAGTAATGAGGCACTAAGAGAAGCAATGGGCTATATATTAGGAATGGGCTATGCATTCAAAGCTAAACCTGACGCCTTTGCAAGTAGCTGTTGCGCAGATAAGATGGTCAACTGACCGGGAGATCAGCACAAAATGTTCAATAAATTAAAAAAGTCACCAGATGTTTATACTTCAGGTGACTTTTTTCGATATAAGTAATCACATCTCCTTTCCTTTCTATATTTTTTCCTGTCTATAATAAAGAAAATTCTTAAATTTACTTTTATTACCAGCACCTTACTCTAGATGAAGTCACACTATACATTAGGAATTTGTATTCTTTTATTTGCTGCATTTACCTGTCGTGCGCAATCTCCTGTTGAATTTATTGAGAATAAGGGCCAGTGGGGCAATTGGTTTGCATACAAGGCAGAAGCTCCCGGCGCCGATGTGTTAATGGAAAAGGATGGATTTCGTTTCATATTGGCGGATAGCCGTAATAACGGGCTACTCGATTCCTTTCACCATGGCCAATCCAGAATCAATCCTAACTTAAAATTCCATTGCTATAAGGTAACATTTGAAGGGGCGAATACAGCTCATATTAAAGGATTGAAACCACAGAAGACCTATTATAACTACTTCCTGGGCAATGACCCAGCAAAATGGAAGAGTGAGATACACCCCAATTTTGCGGTTGACTATGATAATCTTTACGACAACATAGACATGCACGTAACCTCTGAAAAGGGCCACGTTGTCTATGAGTTTATGGTAAAACCACATGCCGACGCCAACAATGTAAAGCTACAATTTGACGGACAGGACGGATTACAAATAAGAAAAGGTGATCTTGTAGTAAAGACCAGCGTAGGTGAAGTAGTGGAAATGAAGCCGTACGCCTATCAGTACATTAATAACGAAAGAACACAGGTAGCCTGCAATTACATACTGAGAAACAATCACTTAAGTTTTGATTTCCCTAATGATTATGACCATAGCCAATTGCTGGTAATAGACCCCACATTGGTATTCAGCACCTTTACAGGATCTACTGCCGACAACTGGGGATTTACGGCAACCTATGACAACGCAGGTAATTTTTATGCAGGTGGCCTGGTGAACATATTGCAGTACGGAGGTACCTTCCCGGTATCTACCGGTGCATTCCAGGCTACATGGGGTGGTGGTTTTTCCAATTCTACATTTACCGCTTACGCGGCAGATATATCTATTATCAAGTACAACAGTACAGGTAGCTCCCGACTATATGCCACCTATATTGGTGGTGCAGGCAATGAGCATGTACACAGTATGATAGTGGATAACAGTGGCAACCTGGTAATGGCCGGACGTACACTTTCTCAAAATTACCCGATCACTCCCGGTGCATTTCAAAACACCAATCAGGGTGGATGGGATATGATTGTAACTTCTTTGAATAGTGCAGGAACCGCCTTGATAGGGTCTACCTACATAGGTGGCACAAGTGATGATTGCGTGAACTTTGACTCAACTGAATTTGCCTACGGAGAGTTGAAACATAACTATGGCGACGAGTCGAGAAGCGAAGTCCAGGTAGACAATGGCGGCAATATATATGTGACCGGCTGTACCAATTCTACCAACTTCCCAACCACACCTACAGCAGTATCCTCTACCCTTTCGGGACTACAGGATGGTGTTGTGTTTAAACTGAATGGAGGCTGCACTAACCTGATATGGAGCACTTACCTGAGTGGCAATGCATCTGATGCTGGATATGTACTCGCGTTCGATTCGCTGCAACAATATGTATATGTAGCAGGCGGAACAAACAGCAGCAATTACCCTACTACAGCAGGCTGCTGGCAAACTACCTATCAGGGCGGTGGTGCAGACGGGTTTGTAACTAAATTTCTGAACAGCGGAGCTTATTCCATACAGAAGAGTACGTATGTTGGTACAAGTGGCTACGACCAGGTCTATGGCATTCAGATATATCCTACCAATGAGGTGTATGTAATGGGGCAATCAATGGGTGGCTTATTCCCCGTAACACCGGGAGTGTATACCAATCCAAATTCACCGCAGTTCATTATGAAGATGGACCGCAACCTTACTACGGATCTGATATCGACGGTATATGGTAATGGCAACTCAAGTGTGACCAATATCTCGCCGGTAGCATTCCTGGTGGATACTTGTTCTAACGTATATATATCCGGCTGGGGAGGAAATCTGGGACTTGCAGGAGGAACCTCGGGCTTGTGCACGGGTATGCCCACAACTACAGGAGTTGCAACAGATGGTATGGACTTCTACTTCATAGTATTGGGTGCCAACATGACCACGCTGAGATATGCTACCTATTATGGCCGTAGCTGCACAGCTGCGGGATTTGGCGAGCATGTGGATGGCGGTACCAGCAGGTTTGATAAGAATGGCATCATCTACCAGGCGATATGTGCTAATTGTGGTGGTAATACCGCGGCATCCTACTCCGCTGGTGGTTGTTTTAGTGGTTTCCCCACAACAACGGGATCATGGAGTGAAATATCAGGATCTGTGAATAACTGTAATGAAGCTGCATTAAAGATAGCATTTGAAATAGGCCCTGTAGCTGCGCATGTTACGGCTAGTCCGAGCACAACAGGCTGTGCGCCTCTTACGGTAACATTTGTCAATACATCTAATAACGGGCTTTCATTCGTATGGAATTTTGGTGACGGATCGGCGGTTGACACATCGTTTTCACCGGTGCATACCTTTACAGCGGGTGGTTCTTACACAGTAACATTAGCAGCAGGTAATTCTAATGCTTGCTTTGTAACCAATGACACAGCATACCTGGTAATAGTGGTGGGTACAGACAATATTGACCCTGCATTCACATCGCTGGTGACCAATAACTGTGGGCCGTACACGGCTACTTTTGCCAACAGCTCTACCTATAGCTCTTCTGCTGCTATGGCCTGGACAACATTCCATTGGGACTTTGGTGATGGCGGCACCTTTAATGGCACTACTCCACCATCACATTCTTACCCCGGACCAGGCACGTACACTGTAACCCTTACCATGACAGATACTGCGGCATGTAATTCGCCGGGAACAGTAACCCACGTGGTTACGATTACCGGGTTCAATGTTTCAGCCAACTTTACTATACCCGACACCATATGCCTTGGTACTCCAATGGTTCCGCTAACCACATCTGCTAACGGCACGACCTACTCATGGACATTTGGTGACGGATCAACATCTACATCGGCAATACCGTCATACACATACACTTCGGTAGGCGTTTATATGGTCACCTTTATTGTGGCCAATCCGGCATCGTGTAATGGGGCTGACACATTCAATTACAGCATTAAAGTAATAGATGCACCTATCGCAGACTTCTCGTTTTCACCTATATTACCGGTGGCCAATGTACCTACAACGTTTACCAATCTTTCTGTGAATGCGACAAGGTATGTATGGGATTTCAGCGATGGCACATCAACTGCGGATGAAAATCCGATACACCAATATAACAACACAGGCACTTACAATACATGCCTCACTGCCTATAATTCCAGCAACTGCCCGGCTAAAGTTTGTAAAAAAGTATCAGCAGAGGTAGTACCACTGGTGGGCGTGCCGAGCGGGTTCAGTCCTAATGGAGATGGAGAAAATGATGTACTCTATGTAAGAGGTGCAGCTATTAAGACAATTGACCTGAGAATATATAACAGGTGGGGACAGCTGATATTCCAGAGCACCAACATGTCTGTGGGCTGGGATGGCACTTACAATGGTCAGCCACAACCAATAGAAGCTTATGGATTTGTACTACTGGTATCATTCATAGATGGCAGCAGCAAAACACTTAAAGGCAATATAACCTTACTCCGATGATCACAAAGAAACTGCTTTATATAACTGTTTTGTTAGCGCTCTGTGGCATGAATAAGGCCACTGCTCAAAGCATGCATTTTTCCCAGTACTATAATTCACCTTTATTACTGAACCCTGCCAATACAGCACTGATGCCGGAGTATGACTATAGGCTGGGAGCGAACTTCAGGAACCAGTGGGCGGCATTGCCGGTGCCTTATAATACCGTTGATGCATTTGGAGATTTTAAAATAGGTGGCAACGGAGAAACAGTACATAATAACTGGCTGGGACTTGGCGGAGCAATATTCAGCGACAAAGCAGGATCTGGCAGCCTGGCACTTTTACAGTTCCAGTTTTCTGCTGCGTACCACCTCAACTTTAATGAAAAATCAATGCTGTCCTTCGGCCTCTCAGGCGGGTATGTGCAGCGCAGTGTCAACTATGATGCACTTACGTTTGACAACCAATGGGATGGCCTGAGCTTTAATACGCACATGCCAAATGGAGAGAGAGTTGGTGTTCTGAAAACCAATTTTACTACTATAGGCGCGGGATTGAATTATGCTTACATACCTAACGAAGAGGCGTATATAAATGTAGGCATTGGGGTGGCTAACATCAATCAACCTATCGAGTCGTTTTACAATGGCAGTAACCAGATAAGCATGCGGCCGAACTTTAACCTGGATATGTTGTTCAGGACCAGTGACAAACTGATACTGAATCCATCAGCCTATTTTACTGCACAAAATGGCGCGTCTGAACTGGTATTTGGCTCATTGACCCGCATAAATATGACAAGTCCACGCGACCCGAAAGCATCGCAACTAATACTGGGACTTTATGACAGGTGGAATGATGCGATAATTGGTGTGATAGGTTACCAGATAGGAGGTCTGCAATTCATGGCCAATTATGACTTTACACTCTCTACCCTTTCTCCTTATAATGCGGCCTATGGCGCATTTGAGGTATCGCTTATATATGGCGGGGTGTACTACAAGAATAAGGGTGGCAAAAAAATGTATAGCTGTCCTCGCTTCAATTAACAAACTATTCTATAATAATGTGACATAGTGGCACTATATTTGAGTTACTAACATCACGAACATACAAGTATGGAAAAGAATAAAATCCTCTTAGTAGAAGATGACACGAACTTCGGGCAGGTTTTGAAGAACTACCTTGAACTTCATGATTTTGTTGTTGAACTGGCCCGCGATGGTATCCTTGGCCTGGCAGCTTTCCGCAGGGAGAAATATGACATATGCCTTCTTGACGTGATGATGCCTAACATGGATGGCTTTACACTGGCTGAAGAAATAAGGAATAATGACCCGGATGTGCCATTGTTCTTCCTGTCGGCAAAGAGCATGAAAGAAGATATTCTTTCGGGCTACAAGCTGGGTGCGGATGATTATATCACCAAGCCATTTGACAGCGATGTATTGTTGCACAAGATCAAAGCAGTACTGAAGCGTAACCAGGAGTTGCAGGACAAGCAACATGCAATGGTTGAATTCAACATAGGCAGCTACCACTTTAATAGCAAACTGCGCACATTGAAGCATGGTGCTGAGTCGCATACGCTTTCTCCAAAAGAGAATGAATTGCTGCTGATGCTCTGTGAATATAAGAACGATCTGTTGCCACGCGAACTAGCGCTGAAGCGCATATGGGGCAGCGACACTTATTTCAATGGTCGTAGCATGGACGTGTATATCGCTAAGCTGCGTAAGTATCTGAAGGAAGACAGTGCTGTGGAAATTGTAAATATCCACGGTAATGGTTTCAGGTTGGTAGCCGGTGAATAATAGTAGTTTTTAACGATAGTTTTTGAACCCCTTGCGATATTCGTGAGGGGTTTTGTTTTCCCCTAAAATCAGATTTGACAACTTTTTAGAAAGTTGTCAAATCTATCTCTATAACATACCCCTATAATTTCACCCGCAATAATTCTATTAGGATATTATCTTTATCCTTTCTACAACAAAGACTTATGCGGAAACAGTTATCTATAGCATTAATGTTGGCATTGCCGTTAGCGGTGCAGGCGCAGGACAAGAAAAAGTGGGATGTGAATAACCCGGGAGGACCGGGTAAGGATGTGGCCTTCACGGTGACGGAAGGTACGTGGATGGATCTGGATGTTAGTCCGGATGGGAAGGAGATAGCTTTTGATTTATTGGGTGATATTTATACCTTGCCCATAGCCGGTGGACAGGCAAAGGTATTGCGCGAAGGTATGGCAATGGAGGTGCAACCTCGTTATTCGCCGGATGGCAAGCAGATGCTCTTTACCAGTGATGCGGGTGGTGGTGATAATATATGGGTGATGAACCGCGATGGCAGCAATGCCCATCAAATAACTAAAGAGAACTTCAGACTACTGAATAATGGTACATGGACGCCCGATGGGAAGTATATCATAGCCCGCAAACACTTTACATCGGGACGCTCATTGGGTGCAGGTGAACTGTGGATGTATTATATAAACGGTGGCAATGGCTTGCAACTGACAAGTCGCAAGAACGATCAGCAGGACCTGAACGAGCCTTCGGTAAGCCCCGATGGCAGGTATGTGTATTATAGCGAGGATATGTATCCGGGTGGATTTTTCCAGTATAATAAAGACCCGAACAATCAGATCTTTGTTATCAAAAGGTTTGACAGAGAGAAAGGTATCAGCGAAACCGTAACCGGCGGCCCCGGTGGTGCCCTGCGCCCCCAGATAAGCCATGATGGCAAGACCATGGCGTTTGTAAAGCGTGTAAGAACCAAGACCGTATTGTTTCTCCGAAACCTGGAAACGGGAGAAGAGTGGCCTATATACGACCACCTGAGTAAAGACCAACAGGAAGCATGGACCGTATTCGGCATCTATACCGGTTATGCATGGATGCCCGATGATAAGAACATAGTGATATGGAGCGAGGGCAAGATAAAGAAGATAAATGTGAACGGCATGAATGATACCACCGACATACCTTTTACCTGCAATGTAAAACAACACATTACCGATGCGGTCCGCTTTAAGCAAAACCTTGACCAGACCGAATTTACTGCCAATGTGATCCGCAGCGCTGTAACATCGCCAGACGGAAAGTGGCTGGTGTTTAATGCAGTGGGGCGCCTTTGGAAGAAGGGCCTACCCGATGGCAAGCCAGCAAGACTCACCAGTGATAGTGTACAGGAATTTGAACCGGCATTTTCTAACGACGGTAAGCGATTGGTATATGTGACATGGGACGATTCAATGACCGGAACAATGAAATTGATGGAGTGGATGAGCAAGCCATCGCCAAAGACACTGACCACTGTGAGAGGTATGTATCGCACACCCACGTTCTCGGCCGATGGCAATACAATCGTTTATAGCAAGGACGGCAGCGACAATATAATGGGCAATACGTACACAATTAAGCCCGGCATATACACCATGCCTGTGGCAGGTAGCAAGGAAACATTCATCACCGACAAAGGCGACAATCCGAAAATGGGTAAGGATGGCAAACGTATCTACTACCAGACAGGGGGCTGGCCCGACAAGCAGTTTGGGAGTTGCGACCTGCAGGGCAATGACGAGCGTACAATATTCAAGAGTACCTATGCTGGACAGTTTACCGTATCGCCCGACAATGAGTGGGTGGCTTATGTGAACCTGCACCAGGTTTATATTGCGCCCTTCCCGCACACGGGTAAGCCTATTAACCTAAGTAATGATTCATCTGATTTTCCGGTACGCAAGGTGTCTCGCGATGCGGGCATAAACCTGCACTGGAGCGGTGATGGCAAGCAGCTACATTATATGTTGGGCGACCAGTACTACACCATAAGCCTGAAGGATAGATTTGAACAACCGGATAGTGCCTTTGTAATACCCGAGAAAGGCATCAGTGTAGGATTGACTGTAAAGACCGACTTACCAACCGGTAAGCTGGCATTCACCCATGCCCGCATCATTACCATGAAGGGCGATGAGGTAATAGAGGATGGCACCGTTGTGACCGATGGCAATAAGATAATAGCTGTGGGTAGCGCAGGCAGTGTAACCATACCGGCAAGAACTAAGGAAATAGATTGCAAGGGCAAGACCATAATGCCGGGCTTTATAGATGCACATGCTCATGGTGCACACTTCCGCGACGGACTGACACCGGGCAAGCACTGGCCATACTATACCAACCTGGCTTATGGTGTGACTACCATGCACGATCCGTCGGCGAATAGTGAACTGGTATTTGCACAAAGCGAACTAGTGAAAGCAGGGCTCATGGTGGGTCCGCGCCAATTCTCTACCGGTACTATATTGTATGGTGCTGATGGAGACTTTAAGGCAGTGATCAACAATTATGAAGATGCCAAGAGTGCACTGAGACGCACCAAAGCTTTTGGCGCATTCAGCGTGAAGAGCTACAACCAGCCACGCCGTGAGCAGCGCCAGATGGTGATAGAGGCCGCACGCGAACTGGGTATGGAAGTGGTGCCTGAAGGCGGATCGTTTTACAACCATAACCTGAGCATGATAATGGATGGGCACACCACCGTAGAGCACAACATACCTGTAGCTACGCTGTATGATGATGTGGTACAGTTCTGGAAGCGGGCACAGACGGCTAATACGCCTACGCTGATTGTATCTTATGGTGCGCTGAGTGGTGAGTACTACTGGTATCAGCATACTGATGTGTGGGCTAAGGAAAGGCTGCTGCGCTTTACGCCGCGTGCCGTGCTGGATACCCGTAGCCGACACAGGACTATGGCACCCGAAGAGGAATATGAGAATGGCCATATGCAGGTATCGCGCAGCCTGAAGAAGCTGGCTGATGCAGGCGTGACCATAAATATGGGTGCACATGGGCAGATACAGGGCATTGGTGCGCACTGGGAGATATGGATGCTGGCACAGGGCGGCATGACACCTATGCAGGCATTGCATTGCGCTACCATCAACTCCGCCACCAGCCTTGGTTTGGACAATTGGATAGGCTCGCTGCAAGTAGGTAAGTTTGCCGACCTGATCATCATGGATAAGAATCCGCTAGAGAATATCTACAACACCGAGAGTGTACACTACACCATGATCAATGGCCGCCTGTATGATTGTGAGACCATGAATGAGATAGGTAACTACAACAAGCCCCGCACCTCATTCTATTGGGAGAATAGCCGCAACGCCAGCAGTATGCCATGGTATGCGGAGGAAAGGGAGATTGGGGAGTAAAACGTAAAAGGATATTAATTGAAAATAGGAAAAGCGATCTGCCCCAAGGGATGCAGATCGCTTTTCTATTTGAGCTCAATTATTAAAAATCTTTGTAGAGCAGGTATTTTTTTCGGGTGGTTTTAAAGATTTTCAGGTCCTTTTGCCAACACTTGCGGATGGTGGCTTCGGTTTCGCCTTTTTGTATTTGGGTTTTCAGGTCGTCGGAGCCGGTGAGTTTTTTAAAGAAGTCGGTGAAGAACTGGTCTTTGGCGGGGTATGCGGTATAGGCATCTATGAGCCATTTCAGTTGCAACCGGCCGTTTACCTGTTTCAGTATCTCGCCGGGTGTTTCACCGACCAATACGCCGAAGCATTTTTTGCCTTCATAAGTTGGGCTTTTAGCGCCTTCGCCACTTTGCGGAGTAAAGGTGTAGGGGTATTTGTCGGCCAGCTCGGGGCTGCCAAACTGCTGGAAAGGAAAAGCGGTACCCCTGCCCACGCTTATCTTAGTGCCTTCAAACAGGCACAGAGATGGGTAGGCATATATGGCCGCCATGTTTCTGAGGTTGGGAGATGGGGCTATGGGTAGTTCGTACTTCTTGCTATGGTCGTAGTTTAGGCATTTTACTACTTGCAGGTCAAGCGTGGCTGCCCCGGGAAAGAGGTGCTCCCCTACCAGCATTTTGGCGTATTCACCGGCTGTCATAGCATAAACAATAGGTATAGCCTGCATGCCTACAAATGAGCGGTTCTCTTTTTTCAGTACAGGGCCGTCTATGTAAAAACCGTTGGGGTTGGGCCTGTCCAATACTACCAATTGTTTTTGTTGTTCAGCGCAGGCCTCCATGGCGTATTCCAGGGTAGATATGTAAGTATAGAAGCGCACACCTACATCCTGCAGGTCGTAAACGAGTATGTCTATGTCTTTAAGGTCATCCGGCGTAGGCTTTTTGTGGCTGCCGTAGAGCGATACTACGGGCAGGTGTGTGGCCTCATCTATTGTATTATCTACATGCGCACCGGCATCAGCCTTGCCGCGAAAACCGTGTTCGGGGGTGAAGATCTTTACCACTTTTATGCCACGCACCAGCAATATATCTAAGAGTGATGAGTCGCCTACACAAGAGGTCTGGTTGATGATAAGTCCTACATTTTTGCCTTTTAACAGTAGGATATAGTTTGCAGGGGCAGCCGCAGCGGGTTTGATAGTGGTATCGAACAAAGACTTAGAAGTACCTGTAAATGAAGTGAGTAGCAAAAGAGCACACATACCAATAAATGGCAGACATCGCATAAATCTTATATTTTTCCTAAAGGTAACCTTCCTTTAAGGTTTATAATGTAAATTGCGCCCTAAATTAATTCAAAAACTTATTTATGCAACAAGTACAAAAGGGTGACGTGGTTAACGTTCATTATCATGGCAAGCTGACTGATGGCACTACATTCGACAGCTCTGAAGGCCGCGAACCTTTGCAATTTACTGCCGGCAGCGAACAGGTGATCAAGGGTTTTGACGAAGCAGTAATGGGCATGACAGCAGGCGACAAGAAGACTGTGAATATACCTGTTACAGAGGCTTATGGCCCACGTAACGAAGATATGATCATGGAGTATCCAACTACAGATTTCCCTGCTGATATGAAGCCAGAAGTCGGTATGGAACTGCAGATGGGCGATGATTCAGGTAATGTATTCCCTGTAGTTATCGTAGAGGTTAATGCTGATACAGTTATGCTGGATGCTAACCATCCGCTTGCTGGCCAGGATCTGATCTTTGATGTTGAACTGGTATCAATAGGATAATTGATCCTCTTAATAGTTATTACAAAGGCTCCCTGATGGGGGCCTTTGTAAGTTTTGGGGATGTGTTGAAGATCACACACCCTGCAACACTCCCTAAACAACAAGCAGCGGCGCCAACTAAATGACACCGCTGCTTTTTAATATTATGGAGTACTGATCTTACTTCACTTTTATCTCTACCCTTCTGTTCTGGGCTCTGCCTTCTTTGGTGGTGTTTGGTGCCGCAGGTGACTTGCTGCCATTGGCATGGGTCTTTATCTGCTTAGCCTTTACCCCATGTTTCAACAGGTAGG
>NZ_PPSL01000011.1 GCF_002954265.1 Flavipsychrobacter stenotrophus
CATTTTACATCTACTTTTTGATTTAGATGAGCCACTCTAGCCTATTTCAAGCGAGGTATATGTTTTAAATTATGCGTAGGGCGTGGAATTTAGACTGTTTTACGTCTGATTGGATGGGTAAATGGTGTGTTTGGAGGCCTGATTACGCTACAAAATGAATACGCCCCGTGCGAATATCATGCTTCATTTCGATAAACTCAGTGTAAACTTGCGGCTCAGCATGACATTCGGATGGCTTCGCAAGCGGGACGCTGGCATGAAGCGGGACGCTTCGACTAGTGTGGCAGTGATAGAAAGGCAATCAGAAAAGTGGCGTTGTATTAAAACTGCTATCGGATAATAGCTAGTTTGCTATAGTATATAGTGTGATCAGACGTGGCAACTCTAAGTGTATAATACCCTTGCGGCAGCCGTGATACGTCGATGGGATCATTACCTGTTCTATTTTTGTCTAGCCACACCCTACCCGACACATCGAGAATAGCTATTTCATCAATTACTTTGCCGTCAGGGGCCTTGACATATATATGGTCTATGCCAGGATTAGGAAATACCTCTATCGATGCAGGCGTTATGAAGCTATTTACTGAGAGTGGCGGTGGAATATAATCGTAGATACAGCCATCATCATAACCCTGCGGTGTGGCTGCAGCAACTGTAGAGGTATATGCAGTATGCATTGTGACTGGACTGAGTGTCATAATAGCTGGGGTAGCTGCAATGAGGTTTGTATCATGAAACGCTATAGAAATGTGCTCTTGCGCACACATGCCGTGTCCATTACTATCTGTATTGAATAGTGTGACCATATAAGGCAAGCACGTATTGGCTATGAAGTTCCATTCATTGGCACTTTTGATGTAAGGCGCACTTAATGCCGCGTATTGGGCACCAGTAATTGGTCGTTTGAACGATGTTGACCATAGAACATTGCCAGCGGTATCTATCTCTGTGATCATACGCCCTCCCTTAGGTATCCAACCGCAGAAGTTACCTGCATTCAGGCCGTTAACTAACAGAACATTACCGTTCGGCAGTAGTTTCATAGCCGAAATACCGGAGCCTGTATTGCTTTCCTTCTGCCACTCCAGTACACCGGCAGGAGAGAACTTAAGCAAATAACTACGTGCACTATCTGCGAAAGCTTCTATGGTTGTTCCTAAAATGACAGAACCATCGGGAAGCTGAACGACTGAGTAAGGCTCTACAGGGAGGGGACTATGTAATTCATTTGTCCATGCGATGGAATTATCGGGCATTAACCGGCTAACATAAGACCATTGAGCGCTAAATACATGGTAGACGACCATAATGCTGCTACCCATGTCATTGACGTCTATGCAATGTGGCCAAAGCGCTTCCGGTTCTACGCCATTGACATGTATACTATCTGCACCTAAAACGTAGCCATTGTTATCCAAATCTATAATTAGCGGAGCAGTAGCATTCCAACCGGCAGAATCGGAATAACCATTTTGTACGGTGAGTAACTTAACTCCAGCAGGTGCCGGAGCAATGGCGTTAATAAAGAAATGAAAATCATCGCTATGAATGGTTTTTGATGAGAGTACATTCCCGTCCAGCCCACGTTTTATAAATGATAGCCCTGATACAACCGTATCAAAATTTTCATTGGACACCGAACCTATAGTACCATCTGTAAGACCAACTGTATAATAAGAGGCACCGCTTATCGCAGACTGAGGCCTAAAAGCGGTATCGGTTTTAATGACCTGTAAACCGAAATAGTTTATGGATTCTGAACCCGGTTGCCCTCGCATATTGGAAGTTAAATAACTCCCATCCGCCAATCGCTGAACAGGGCCGCAGTAGCCAAAATAAGCATTACTATAGTTGGTAGTATCATATTGCTTACAAATGCGTGAGAAAAGCTCCTGAGCATGAATATGAGACACAACAAAAAGGAGCGCGAGCATTGATAGGTATCGCATAGTGTAGTATTTAGAAGTACTAATATACTAAATACCGACATATTATACATCGATTTTTCTAAGTTGGGTAGAATATTAACACAAAGGTGCTACAAGCAAAAATTGTGACCACCTCTCGAAGAAAACACATCATATCTAATACAACAGAGCAGGCGTACCTGTAAGATACGCCTGCCAGTTCCCACTTCAAGAATGACTAATCATCCTCTTCTTCCTCACTTGCGTCGTAATTGACGTTATTCTCAGCGATGCCGGTGAGGAGACTATCTGCATTCTTTTCTTCTTCCAGTGTTGTAGCCAGTATTTCCGCTACTTCATTGCGACCAAGGGTTCTTGCCAGTTGCGCCAAACCACCGTAAGTTGATATCTCATAGTGCTCTACTTTTTGCGCAGCGAGTATCAAGCCTACATCGCGGGTGGCGGTTCCTTTTTCGGTCTCTTCAATTATCCCCTCCCCTTCCTTTGTTATGCCTTCCATGGCATCGCATTTCTTTGCACGTGGCTTTTCACCCATCAGTTCAAATGCCTGCTCTAAACGGGTAACGTGAACTTTTGTTTCTTCCAAGTGATCGAGGAACGCCCGCTTCAACTCAGGTGAAGTTGCGGCCTTAGACATTTTAGGCAATGTCTTTACCAGGTGCTTCTCAGCTCCAATAAATATCTTTCAGCTCATCTTTAAAGAACTCCTCCAACATTGAATCATTCGTCTTCTTGCCTGATTGTGGCATTGCAGCTTGTTTAGCCGGGGCCTGTTTAGCTGGGGCCTGTTTAGCAACAACATTAGCATCTTTCTTTGGGGCAACCTTGGCGGGCGCCTTCTTAGTTGTTTGTGTTTTCATTCCTAATTAGTTTTAAAAGGTTTCAATGTATACTCAGGTAAATACCATGCCAGATATACTGTTGAGTCCTCAATTGAGAGAATGTTATTTTATTGATGATATTAAGAGGCCTTCTTCATTTTAATTTCTAAACTAGCCTTCAACTGCGCCATCAGATCTTTAGACTTACTGTTCACAATTTTGATAGCATGTTCTTTAGGCTTTACGCCCTTCGCTTTAGACTTTATCACTTTCATTAATTCGCCTGAGTATGTGTCTTTATACCTACCCACATCAAATTTTCCTGATAGTTGATCGATAAGCGAAATAGCCATCTTTAGCTCGGCAGGTTTTAGCACAGCGCTTTTAGGTGCGAGCTCTTCTGTGCTTCTTATTTCTTCTCCAAAACGAAGCCGCACGAGTTGTATAATGTCAACGCCGGCTTTAAGTATGCACAGATGTTCTTTATTACGCAATACAAAAGTTGCCACGCCTACCTTACCTGATTTTTCAAGGGCAGCCCTGAGCAATCCATACGCCTTTTCACCGCCTTTGGCCGGCCCGAGGTAGTAGGGCATTTCAAATAAAAGGGTATCTATCTCCCCTTCATCCACAAATTCGCCAATTTCTATGAGTTGAGATTTCTTTGCATTAGCCTGTTCAAAGTCTTTATCATCCAGTATAACGTATTTGTCCTTTACCATGTATCCCTTAACAATATTGCCCCACGCTACTTCTTTACCGGTATTTTCATTTACCCGCTTGAATTTAATATGGGCGTTATCTTTTTTATCCAACATATCGAGATCGAGATTGCTGGATTGAATAGCACTGTACAATTTTACGGGAATGTTTACCAATCCGAAGCCTATAGCCCCTGTCCATAATGGTCTCATAACATAAGTTTTAAAAGTTGATCTATTAAAATACTATGCCCCCAGATTTATAAATAATGCTGGCATAATAGTTAAGCAGGTAAATACTGAAACTAAAATGACCATAACATGAACAGAGATGGTTCTCTACAAAGTATCTGGCAAGAAACTACAGCCCCGTATGTAACAGCAAATGAATGGAAGAGTGACACCCAATATGATGTACTGATAGTTGGCGGTGGTATTACCGGCCTCACAGCAGCACTACTTCTGCAGTCGAACGGGAAAAAATGTGTACTTGCCGAAGGTGAAATATTAGGGTTTGGCACAACGGGAGGTACTACTGCACACCTGAACACGATGTTGGATACACCTTACGCTAAAGTAAAAAAAGACTTCAGCGCAGATGACGCTAACTTACTGGCTAACGGCACAAAGGAAGCCATAAACCAGATTGAGAACCTTGTTAATAAATATGCGATCGATTGCGATTTTTCTTACAGATCGGCAATAGTTTATGCAGAAACAGAGGAACAAGTAAAAGCTCTTGATGAAATACATGCCGGCGATGACGAAGCCGGCGTACATTCTGAACAGGTATATGAACTGGAGATACCAGCTTCGTTTGTCAAAGCATATAAGTTTGATGGACAAGCTAAGTTACATCCTCTTAAATACCTCAACGGACTTGCAAAAGCCTTTGAAGAGGCGGGCGGGGTAATATTGCAACATTGCCTGGTGACAAAGGTCAATAGTGATAACGGAATTGCCGCCGAGACCTCATTGGGAAATATAAAGGCCGACAAACTGATGTATGCAACGCACATTCCGCCCGGAATCAACCTCTTTAACCTAAGGTGTGCTCCCTACAGAAGCTATGTGATGGCCTTTACCCTGAAAAGTGGTAACTACCCAACTATGTTCCATTATGACATGCAAGAGCCGTATCACTATTTCAGAACACACGAAATTGACGGACAGAAAGTTGTAATAGGCGGTGGGTTTGACCATAAAACCGGACACAATGATAATACGACGTATGTGTTTACTGAGTTAGAGGCCTATCTCAGAAAGCTTTTCGACATAGACTCAATAACTTTTAAATGGTCGTCTCAATATTATGAGCCAGTAGACGGGCTTCCATATATAGGCTTGATGCCGGGGCACGACAACATTTACCTGGGAACGGGGTACGGTGGCAATGGAATGGTGCTGGGTACACTGGCGGCCAAAATGATATGCGACTTACTGGTAAGTAAAAACAGTGCCTATGAAAAACTGCTGTCACCATCGAGATTAAAGCCAATTGCGGGTATCAGCAATTTTGTAAAAGAGAATATAGATGTAGTAAGCATGTTCCTAGGTAAGCGACTGGATTACGAACATATTACCCAACTTGCCGACCTGGCCACAGGGGAAGCGAAGGTGATAAAATGGGAAGATCACCCGCTGGCAGTTTATAAGGATGAAAAAGGCAAGATACATGCACTGGACCCTGTGTGCCCTCATGCAGGATGCATAGTGGGATGGAATAGTGCAGAAAAAAGCTGGGACTGCCCCTGCCATGGCGGCAGATATGATTGTAACGGTAAATTACTGAACGGGCCTGCAACGGGGGGACTTACTGTAATTGACTGGATGCATTTGTAATTGAATTCATCTACTTTTTTAGTTCACTAAGATGTTATAGGCTATTGGCATGAATTGTTTATAGCTATGGTGATTAAAACAGATAAAAAAATGAGTACGAAAAATCTCTCGACCGCCGATGCGATCATAAAACTAAAAGAGTTTGTAGATAGTAACGCTACCTGTTTCTTTTGTACCAATATTGCCGATGGTAAATTTGATACAAGGCCGATGTCGAGCCAGCAGGTAGATGATGAAGGCAATGTATGGTTCCTCAGTAAAAAAGGAAGCGATAAAGACTTCGATATTAAAAGAGACGACAAGGTGCAATTGCTTTATAGTCTATCGAGCCACAGCGGATTTATGAGCGTGCAAGGCAAAGCCACTACTACTGATGACCAGGCAAAAATAGATGAGCTGTGGACACCAATTGCGAAAGTGTGGTTTCCTGAGGGAAAAGAAGACCCGTCGATAAGTGTGATCAAGGTGACTACCGATGGCGGCTATTACTGGGATACGGAACATGGCAAGGTAGTATCATTCATAAAAATGGCAGCTTCATTGGTAACGGGCGAAACTAAAGATGATGGCGTGCAGGGAACGATGAGTTTATAAAATAAAAGCTGTCCGACAGCGTTGCCCGCCAAGTAATTGGCGGGCATTTTTATTTGTGACAGTCCACACGATTTTTATAAAAGTGTATTAATACGCTTTATAGTAGCATCAACATTAATGCCCTTCCCTAATACACCTTTAAACAGATCGCCTTCTACTTTTAATCTTGATAAAATAGTTTTGATATTGAAGTCAGCCATTTTTAAACCTTTTTTTACTTCAGACCAATCGAGAGGAGTGGACACTGTGGCACCCGGCTTAGGGCGCAATGAATAAGGGGCGGCAATTGTTTGTATGGTGCGATTTTGCAGAAAATCGAGATAGATCTTTCCTTTGCGTTTACTTACTGTCCGCTCAATGCTGGTGAAGTCGGGCAGTTCATTATGCACAATGTTCACGATCAACTCAGCAAGTAATTTAGATTGATCATAACTATACTTTGCCCCAAGAGGTATATAGATATGAAGCCCGGTAGAACCGGAAGTTTTGCAGAAAGAAGGAACCTTAACCGAATCTAATAACTCTTTAACAACAAGGGCAACTTCTATCACCTGATCAAAACTGTTCTTATCGGGATCGAGATCTATTACGCACCAATCGGGGTTATCGGGAGACTGAATGCGACTATGCCAAGGGTTCATTTCTATGCAGCCGAGGTTGGCAGTATATAAAAGGCTGGCTTCGCCGGTGCAGACGAGGTATTTTTTGTATACGCCCCCTGAATCGCTGAAGTAAGGATGCGTAGTTAACCAGTCAGCTACTTTACCTTCTACATCTTTCTGGTAGAAACTGAAACCCATTATTCCCTCAGGAAAACGATTGAGCGACTGTGGCCTGCCTAACAGATAAGGCAAGATATATGCCGCTACCTGATGATAGTAGCTGAGCATATCACCCTTTGTTACCTTTTCCTTTGGCCAGTATAGTTTTGTAAGATTAGTGAATTTTATTTCCTGATTTTCAACGATGATGGTGGACTCCTTTTCATCGGCGCTAAATAATGCTTTAGCCGTCGCCTTTGCTTTTTTTAGCGGCACCTGCTTTTCAATAGCATCAGTCTTACGAGTGGTTGTCTTTTTGATAGCCACGTTCTTACTATCTTTAACAGCAACTGAGGCTTTGGCCTCAACCACTTTTGCATTTCCTGCCTTCTTTGCAGGAACGTGGACTATTTTTTCATCCTTCTCATTCTTTGCTGACTTATCCTCCCTCAATCCCTTGAAGATAGGATGTCGCAATACCTTATCACCAGTCCACTCCGTAAATTGCACATCACATATAAGTTCAGGCTTCATCCAGGTGACCGGCATGTTTGTAAGCGGTAGTTCTTTAAACGGACATTTATCTGTAATAAGTGGTTTGAATTTCGCTGACAACTCCTTCAACTCTTTGTCATTGAACCCTGAACCACTATGCCCGATATAGGTAAGCTTCTTATTGACATACTTGCCCAGGATAACCGCACCAAAATGCGCCCGCGAATTGCGGGGCTTTGTGAAACCACAGATGATGGCCTCTAATACCTGGTCGTTTTTTATCTTCAACCAGCTGTCTGTTCTGCTACCAGTAACATATTCACTGTTAGCATCTTTAGCCATTATGCCTTCTAAACCCTGCTTTTTAGCAGCATTGAAAAACTCGATCCCTTTTGATTCGATATGGTCGCTATAACGAATCGCACCGTCATCTTCCGGCATGATACTTTTCAATACTTGCTTCCTGTCCTTAAGCGGCAGGTGGCGCATGTCTTTTCCATTGTACCAGAGCAGGTCAAAAACGAAGTAAGCTAAAGTGGTCGCCTTACCTTTACGGGCAAAATTCTGCAGCGCCTGGAAATCAGCATTACCATCGTCTTTCAATGCAATGATCTCTCCATCAACAACAGCGTCTACTTTCCAATTTTGCAAAGCAGCAGTGATACTACTGAACTTTTCTGCAAAGGGCTGATCATTGCGTGAACGGATATCCACTTTACCACCTTTGAGGAAACTAACAGCACGATAACCATCCCATTTTATTTCGTATATCCAGTCTTTATTGTCAAAAGGTTTATCGGCACGCATGGCCAGCATGGGCTTTTCCATTTTTGGGAAGGGCACTTTTTTAGCAGGCTTTAGTAATGTAACAATGGCGACATCAACCTCTTCACCCGCTTCATCCTTTTGCTTTTCAGCCGCTGCTTTCTTCACAGACCCGGGTGCCGCTTTAGATGCTGCCTTTTTAGCCGGCTTCTTTGTTTGTCCGTAAATATTTTCAGGATGAGCCTCTACCGGTTTTAGGGTGTGCTTTGAAATTACCGACTTATCTTTTAATGTTATGTCTGTTGTTACTGCGTATTTATCGTCATGTTTTATCAACAGCCACGAATTATCGGTATATCCTTTTGTTCTAACAAGTGCAAATTCTCCCTTCAACTTTTTACCCTTTAATGCAAATTTGAGGTTACCACTATGTAGCTGGTGTAATAGCTCTTTCTCCTGTGTCTTCTTATCCTTTCCTTTACTGTCTAAGGCAGTATAAGTGCCCTCGTCCCAAACAATTACTGTTCCCGCCCCGTAGTTACCTTCAGGTATAATGCCTTCAAATGTGCGATAATCATAGGGATGATCTTCTACCATCATCGCAAGCCGTTTCACTTCAGGGTCGGTAGATGGTCCTTTGGGTACAGCCCAACTCTTGAGCACGCCTTCCATCTCCAGCCTGAAATCATAATGCAAGTGAGAAGCGTCATGCTTTTGAATAACAAACCGAAGTTCATCTTTAACGACTTTGCCACCGGTGGGTTCCGGGGTATCTTTGAATGATCGTTTGGCTTTGTATTTTTTGAGGCTCATGGGTGGGTAATTTTTTGTATCCAGGGATATTGGGCATATTATGACAGGTTTTGGTTTGGCCAATAATTGCCAGACCAAAATGGCTGCAACAGTCATCAACAAAACTCCAGGAACTCGCAGATGCATTAATGTTAGTAACAGATAAAAAAATCGTACCAGTTGATATCAAAAAGACAGCTGTAGACGCGATAAATATTCGCATTGTACCAAAAAGTCACTTCCTTATAGATTAGCTTTCAATTGATAAAATAGAATAAAACTAAAATTGATATTAAAACTCATTATAAATATTGAGTTTTAATATCAAAAAACATATTACATTTACACAATTACATATACTATCATTGTACCAATAATGCCATTCATTTATGAAAAGGATATTTTTACTTACTGCACTATCAAGTTTCCTTATAGTTCTATCGCTTTGTAGTTCCGCCCAAGTAACTATCACAGATAGCATCACAGCCACCGGGGTAATACTAACTGCCCATGTGCCTACGGTTGCTACCACAACAGCTTCAGTACTTTCGGCAGATGACGGGTACACTGGATTGACCAACTTAGGATTTACCTTTAATTACTATGGCAATAACTATACTCAATGTGTGGTGGGAGCTAACGGGCATATTACATTCAACAATGCATTGGCAGGGGCTTACGACCCCTGGCCTATAAACAGCCAGTTGCTAGGTAATAGCAGTGCGCTCAATACCATTTGCGCGCCATGGAGTGATTACTGTTTACCGCTTGGCGGATCATGCTATTATATGACATACGGTGCAGCTCCTTACAGGACCTTTGCAGTTACCTTCTGCCGGGTAACGCTTTATGCATGCACATCTAACTACATAACCAGCACCATACTGCTGCACGAAACAACAAATGAAATAGATATACTCATTGGCCATAAAACGTCAACATGTGCATGGAACGGCGGTTATTCGATAGAGGGGATACAAAATGCTACGGGTACCGCGGCTACAGCGGTACCGGGAAGAGATTATCCGAGTATATGGTCCGCAAGTAATGACGCACAGCGTTTTTCTCCTGCAATCGGGGGGGCGTCATACACTGTTAATCCCATTCCTTATGCGCCGGTCTACCCGGCCACGGGACTTTCAGTGTCATGGTACGATAGCGCTACAGGTGCATACGTTGGCAGTGGTAATCCTATAACAGTACATCCAGTTACCCCAACTAATTATATCGCTATTGTAACTGCATGTGCAGATTCGTTTGCCAGTGGTTCGATAGGTGGTGTAACAGGATCATGTACCGGTACACCAATAGCGGGTGCCATTACAACTACAACAAGCACTGCTTGCTCTACTACTACTGTTGCTCTTGCAGACACCGGCAGCACAATAGCTTCATCGCACCAATGGCAATCTTCACCGGATAGCTTAACGTGGACGAACATTGCCGGGGCGGTAAGTCCTACTTATACATTTTCAGGATTAAGTGCAAATACATACTACAGATGCCGTACCACTTGTTTGCTGGGTGGAGCATCAAGTGAAACCGCCGGTATACTTATATCTTATACTTCCAGTTGTCCGTGCGTACTGGCAAACCCGGGTATCGTAGTGTCTAATGTATCTCATGCATGTTCCACATTAACGATCATACTTGCCGACACCACGTATTCAGTATCTGCCGCTACAGTGCAGTGGCAATCATCGCCCGACAATGTGACTTGGAATGATATTGCCGGCGCTACTAGTGCAACCTATTCTTTTACGGGACTGGCCAGTACTACCTATTACCGAATGAAATTCCTCTGCCTGTCGGGCAGCAGCAGTATGACATCGGCAAGCATAATGATCACTTATACGGCGGCATGTTCTTGTAGTGGTACACCTACAGCAGGATCAGCAACAGCAAGTTCCACATTTTGTGGTCTATGTTCTGTAACGTTCGATCTTGTAGGATCAACACTTGCAGATAGCCTGGGTTACCAATGGCAGCGGTCGGTAGATAGTGTTTCATGGTCTGATATACCAGGTGCAACTACAGTACCATACACCGCGACTATCTATAACACCTATTATTACCGGTGTAAAGTAACATGTGTACCTACGGCAAGTTCATCCTTTTCTTCGGGCGTGCGTGTGAGATTTCATTATTATATCACAGCCGATAGCGTTAGTACCATTTTAGATACAACATGCGCCGGTCCACGGTTTTACGTGTGGTCGAATGGTTACTCAGGTACACAGCGTATTAAAACATATTATGGTGACGGCCAGAGCGACTCTATGGCGCTTTCTTCAAGTGGGCTGATAGCCTATTCAAATGTTTTGCACCCATATAGCGCTCCCGGCTACTACACTATAAAACAATTGCTTTATGATAACAACGTACTGCAAGACTCAATATCATTTGTGTATCACTATTACTATTGCAGAACTTTCCCTGTAAAACTATTTGTGGATGAGAATGGAAACTGCTTTAAAGATGCAAGTGAACATTACAACCATCTGCCCACGCAGGTAAGAGTGGACTCTAATGGTATCACAATTGATACAGTCTCTGTTACCAGCGGTCTTTATTACACCACTACCGGTGCCCCGGGCACTGTATATTCCTTCAGGATCGTTAGCAGCACCTGGTTAGCAACCTGTCCGTCGTCGGGTGTTATTTATGACACGGTATCAGCCGGAGTTTCTGCATACCCAACAAAATATTTCGGGCTAACTTGTGGATCAGGATCTTTTGACCTATCGGTATATGCGATAAGTCAGGGAGCAGGGCCCAACAGGCAAAGAGGTAATATTTATCTTACCAATGCAACTTGCACACTAACACCTGCAACTGTAACGCTAAACTACAGTAACCTGTATAGCTGGAATTTCAATGCCGTTCCAGGTGTTTCATCCAGTCTGCCATCATCGCTAAACTGGCATTTTACTGGCGTTACCGGTGATGCGGCGGCACCTTTACACATGTTTTTTGATGTATGGGCTCCTTCTTCAGCACTAGCACCTATAGGAAATATTATTACCGATCATATCATTGCAATGCCCTTTATAGGTGACTATGATACTACTGATAACCATGTTGTAATTATAGACACAGTGAAAGGTAGCTGTGATCCTAACGCGATATCAGTATTACCTACGCAATGCCTGCACCCGGATAGCCTTGCGTTAAGATATACTATACAATTTGAGAATATTGGTAATGATACAGCACACAACGTATATGTAATGGATACACTATCTGACAACCTTGACCCTCATTCTTTGAATATATTAATGGCATCAGCACAAATGGATGTCTCGCTGATCAACGATGGAACACACAATATTATAAAGTTTGACTTTCCGGGTATCAACCTTATGGATAGTTCACAACACGATCTTTGCGGTGGCGCTGTGATATATGACATTAAAAGGTATCCAGGTCTGACCAATGGCACTAACCTTTATAATCGTGCAGGCATCTATTTTGATCATAACAGCGTGGTAATGACTAATACGGTAACAACCACCATAGGATGCGATCTCTTAAATTTGCCGGATACGGCTGCATCTACCGAAGTTGAGATCTACCCCAATCCCGCAACTAGTGAATTGACCATAAAAGCAGATAAACTAGTATATAGCACTGTGGTCATTACCAATGCCGTTGGTCAGCAGTTTTCTTTGCAAAACATTACGGCCAATGTAAGCAAGGTAAATGTAAAATCTCTGGCAGCGGGGGTCTATTATGTTACACTAAGTGGGAGTAACGGGAATAAGGTACTTCGGTTTGTGAAATATTAATCTTATTAGTTGCTCAATTTTGTTCATGAAAACCGAAATAAGCCTTCGTGTGGTTATGGCGTGTATTTATAACATCCTATATCGTTGATTCCCGACCTGAGATTACCCTCAAGATCTCTATCAACCGATGAAATATTTACACCCGCTCCTATGGCAGGAGAAGACGCTTTGAGATGGAAATCGTTTTCGTCTATCTTCTTAAATAAAGGATCCTGGTTAAGTATGCATGCATTCAGGTGAATGAATGACGCATCGATATTTGAACCTATTTTCAACAGACTATGATCCAGCCTCACACTTGCAGGGTAGGTGGACACCCTGTCACAGATGATCTCACTATCCAAAGAACCATAGACAATACAATTGCGGAGTACAGCATCTAGCGACCCATAGTAGGTAAGTGTGTTACTCACCTGGAAATAATTGAGCAGTACAACAGTATGGTTAGTTCTATGTTCTAACGATACAGATGCATCACCATAATTAGCGAAGGTACAATTGGTCATAGAGTCGAAGCCACCCTGCAGTGCTACCAAGGCTTCAGCACCAGTGGTTCCTATAAAACAATTTGTAGCAGTAACGTTTCCCTGCCAATTAAGGATACCGTAGCCAATTGAGTTCTTTATGATTGTATTATTGATGGTAACATGAGCGCCTGAATCGACCTGCATAGCCGCCGGCTGTGCATAAAAATTACGGTAGAATGAGCCGCCACCACAATTCTTGATCACCGCCTTATTAAATGAGCCTGTGCTACCCCCTACAAAGTAGAACCCGCCCCACTCGCCCGGATAGCCCCTGCGGCCGAAATAAGAACGATCTAATCTGTCTCCCTGGAAAACCACACTATCAGTTCCTGTCAAATTTACATTGAGCGTTCCGAACACAAAGAAGCGTGCATCCTGGTGCATATAAACTCTGCAATTTGCAGGGATATTTAACGTAGCTCCTGGCCCAACAACGCAAGAATGTTCGACCACATATGGCTTATCGGTGAGCCAGTTAATGGGTGTAGTGCCCGACAAACTATCACTAACAATATAATGTGCATTCTGACCATATGCAGTAAACGGCACAATGAAGTCTTTGCCATTAAGTGTAGAGATCAATTCATCGGAAACGATAAATGGTGTGAGCGTATCATTGGGGTCTATCTTAACCGTTGCAAACACATATACACTATCGTGGGCTGCAATCCTGATATTGGTGACTGCATTACCTACAAAACCATCTACATTGATGTGGAAGTAAGAGTTGTTGCCATTCTTCAATCTCACTGAACTAATGTTGATAGGTTCGTTTTGCGTATTGTATATGAGTAAACCGGTAGTGAAACTTCCGGCAGCAGTAAACACAGTATCAAACTTTAATGTATCATCTGAAAAAGTTAGTACCCCTCCAGTAGTGAGTAAGCGCGCTTGCTTACGGCATGATGAACCGCTGATAATAAAGACAAGTGTAATGACAATGGCAATAAGTGATCCTGATCTCAATCGCATGAATGTAAAAATAATGAACTCACGGGTATAACGTTTAAAAAGTATCAATATTACCCTGTTGAAGCAAATATTTAGGGTTAATTTTGCACATCAATTATGGGATACATTACCTTATTTTCCGACTTCGGACTGCAAGATGCCTCCGTGGCTATTGCTAAGGGTATCCTTATGCAGCATATTTCACTAAGCACAATAATTGACATCAACCACGAAGTGCAACCTTTTAATATGCTGCAAGCAGCATATTTATTCGGCTCTGCCTACAAAAATTTCCCTAAGGGCACTTGTCATCTTCTAATGTTTGACATCTTCTCTGCACAAAATCCACGGCTCATTCTCTCAGAATATGACGGGCATTATTTTCTATCACCTGATAATGATCTACTTCCATTGTCTTTAAAGGATAATATTTCACAATCGTGGTTGTGCCTTGAGTTACACAGGTCGCACTCGTTTCACAGTTGGTTACATAGGGCAGGCGAAATAGTAGCTCAATTGCAAAGTGCAGCACCTGCCAAATTGGATCTGATGGGTTATGAATTATCTTCTAAAACAAAACCCAACCCTACAGGCAACGAAATAATGTACGATGTCATTCACATAGATCAGTTTGAAAATGTGACCGTTAATTTTACGAAAGAGCAATATGAACAGCTTGGACCAGGCAAATCATTCTCCATCAGATTTACACAGGTAGAAGAGATCAATGAGATCCGCGAAAATTATAATGACGTAAGAGAAGGATATAAACTCTGCCGATTCAATAGTAATGGCTACCTGGAGATATGTCTGAACCATGGAAAGGCTGCAAGCCTGTTTGGTCTGAAGCTGGGTGGCAAAAACAATAATATTAAAATCAGCTTTTCATGATACTACGCGTTGTACAGATGACCTTTAAACCGGAGCATACTGAAGCTTTTGTGAAACTTTTTGAGGAAAGGAAGAGTACTATCAGAGGGTTTAGTGGTTGCACACATCTGGAACTATGGCGTGGCACAAACGACCCCAATATTTTCTTTACTTACAGCAATTGGGAAACTGAGGCAGATCTTAATCACTATCGCTTTTCAGACTTCTTTAAAGAAACATGGGGAATGACAAAAGCACTATTTGCAGAGAAAGCACAGGCATGGAGTGTAGAAAGAGCTGTTGTAGCATAAACCAAATTTAATGGCTCGATAGCACATGAATAAACCGCACTTCCTAGTGTAAAAAAACGGGCTACCTAAAAAAGATAACCCGTTGCAGTTTTAACTAATTCACGATCCTAAAGATGTGCTAATATTTTTTTTCTTGTTTCCTTTAAATCGTCCTGACTTACAGATAACTTCTCCCTCGTAAAATTCAAATCGTCTGCGCTATCTACAGGTACAAGGTGCATATGGGCATGCGGCACTTCCAAACCAATTACACTTATTCCACACCGATTGCATGGAAACGCTTTTTCAATTGCTTTAGCAACTGGTTTTGCAAACACCAACCATTTTGCTAACAAATCATCATTTACATCAAATATTTTATCTACTTCCACCTTTGGGACAACCAATACGTGTCCTTCCCTTATTGGAGTGATATCGAGGAAAGCGATAAAGCTATCGTCTTCAGCGATCTTATGACAAGGTATTTCTCCTGCGATGATCTTAGAAAATATTGAACTCATATTATGCCGAAATATTCTCTACTTTAAATTTAAAGGTTCCACTTGGCGCGCTTACTTCAGCTATCTCACCTATGGCCTTGCCTAAGAGGCCCTTACCAATAGGAGAAGTAACCGATATTTTACCGGCTTTCAGATCTGCTTCACTTTCAGAAACTATTTTGTAAACCAGTGTTTTCTTGCTGGCCATATTAGTAACTGTAACCGTACTCAGCACAGAAACCTTACTAATATCAATATCTTTTATATCAATAACACGTGCATTCAGAATAACATGTTCTAATTGAGCAACTTTTGCTTCATGGTGTCCCTGCGCTTCTTTGGCAGCATCATATTCAGCGTTTTCCTTTAAGTCACCTTTTTCCCTTGCCTCTGCTATTGCATGCGCAATTTCCGCACGGCCAGTAGTCTTTAGCTTGGTTAATTCCTCCCTCATCTGAGCTAAAGTCTCCTTTGTCAAATAATTCAATTCAGACATTATAAATTTATTTATTGTAAATAGAAAAAAAATACAACGCTCCCTTTTACAGAAGCGTTGCACAACAAAAATACGGAAATATAACTAATAAAGTACCTTAATAAGGCTAAAATTGCTTATTCTTCATCTTTAGATGCACTGCCTGCGCGAGTGAACCTAAGTGATATCATATGCACACCATTTGCAGGGCGCTGAGTTGGCCTGTATGAATAGTCAATAGCTAAAGAAGGACCATTAGCTCCAATACGAGTTTGAACAGTAGCACCTGCAGAAAGACCAACATACATTGTAGTTGTATTTTCGGCATTACCGATACCCTTTTCGTACCTGTAAGCAGCGTTAAGGCTGAACATATTCTTATAGGTATAAGATGCACCAACACCTATATAGTCATTGATGAATGAGTTTGAAGTGAAGCTACCCATGATAGTCAGCTTATGCATTGGCAAACTGTCTGCGTTGCGAACGTGATTTTCATCGAGGTAAAAATCGTAAGCGGCAGAAAGATTGAGGTAAGTAGGCATACTGAACTTATCTGAAGGAGAGTTAACAGAAATAGTATACCCTGGTGAAGACTGTGGCTGATCTGCATTGATAGCAAAACCGGTACCAGAGAACTTCATGTTAGTACCCAGATTACGTAGTGTAACACCAATATGGAAATTATCTTTCTTACCGGTCACATACTGGATGCCACCTTCGAAGGCTAGACCCAATGCGTTGATATTGTTGATCTGCTCAGACACATAGGTCATGCCGAAACCAGCATTAATGTTCTTTGAGAACTGGCGAGCAAAGCCAAGCTGTACGTTAAGGTATTGTGGATGATAGGTACCATAACCATCGGGATTGAAATAATCGGTTGCCGGTATATCTCCAAAGCTCATAGACATGATATTGATACCAATAACATTGTCATGACCAATATTGTGCGCAACGCCAAGATTATTGATGTTGATGCCAGATCCTGACAGATAAACGCCATGAGATACGCCCACTTCAGTAGTGCTATCGGCAGCAAGACCTGCAATATTGCATTTCATAGCTTCCAAACCACCAACAAAAGAACCGTTGTTACCGAACAAACTTGTAGTACGCGCCCATGGATTAATAATTAACTCCGGTGCACCCGACTGACCTATACGATCTTTGTTACCAGCAAATGAAGTAAAAGAAATACCCAAAGCGCAGATGGCAACAAGAGTGCTATTTGAAAGTTTTTTCATATTTATATGCTTGTTGTATATTTATTGGCAGGGAGCAGTGCTCCCCGCCTGTAAATGAGATTAATAAGTTGTTGCATCTATCGGGCGCATAGCACCGAACCATTTCAGGATAACTTCACCCATACCTTCAGCCTGAACATGCATCAGGTACATACCACCTGCAATAGGTAATCCTGCAGAGTTACGAACATCCCAATCAATGTAAGAAGTGTTTGGATCGCTCTTTGAAAGCGTACGAACAAGCGTACCATCAAGTGAATAGATACGAACAGTAGTACGAGCAGGCAAGTTGATGATCTTCACCTTAGTATCGTAACGGCTAGTTTCATACCCAGAGTAACCATAATAAGGATTAGGCACGGACTTTATCCTATCCAATAAACCACTCTTATCAGGATTATCGGCCAAGGTAGATGGAGCCAATTGAGAAGTACTGAATGTATAGTAAGGCCAAGCAGTACGACCTGCTGCAAGGTTGATCATATCAGCTGTGTCAGTATTCGTTCTGTACGGAGCGTATGGACGATTAACCCTGAATCTCAATGTAGTTTCGGTAGGTATCAAGCCCTCTTTAAGGCTCTTCAGCGGCGATGCCGGATTAACTGTAGGGAAACCTACCCAACGAGCCAATGCATATGCTAATCTAAGTTGTGTATTTGATGGTGCGGAAGCCTTAACCTTAGCTACGAAGTCAGCATCACCATCATACTTAGTACCCAGGATATAAATGATGTGCTTACCACCAAATATCGCAGAGTTATCATAAGGGCTGAAGATGTTACCAGAAGGATTCCAGATCATATCAGCACCGTTGTCCTGACCGAGGTATGAATCTTCACCGAATACGATATTCAACCTTTGCCCTGTAACCTGATCGATAGCATAACCTGGGAACCATGACATACTTCTGTCTTCTGAATTGTCGGAATAAACAGCACGACCAGCTGCATCTACATCACCATTCCAACCAGCATGCCTTCTCAGATAAAATTTGTTACCATGATTTTCAGCCAGCATAGAATCTTCCTGTTCTTCAACAACACATACTCTTGTCCACTTGCTTTTATCATCAGTAAATACAAGATTCACATCGGGTAACTGAGCCATGGTAGCAGAATTCTGATTAGCAGATGTAAACGCTATCTGGAAACCGCATGATGTACCACTACCATAGTGCTTACCATAGAATGGAGCAGCTAATGGGTAAGGAGCCCATGTTTTGTTCAATGGAGTGAAGTTAGAGAACATATTCTCATATACCTGGAAAGTATCCAGCTTATTGTCATTAAAATCACATGGATTGCCAGTACCGTAGGTAGGAGAATAACTCTGCTTATTACCAGATCTGATCCAGTTAGCAAAGCTACTATCTTCCTGATCGGAAACACCAGCTAACCAAGGCTTTGATTTATCAGCAAATACAACATTAGAAGTTATATAACCGTTACCGTTATCCTGCTCAACGCCCGGGGCATTAGCTTGCTTAATATTAACTGACAAACCATACTTTTCAATGATCTGCTCATTGATAGAGTTGATGCTTCTTTCGCTGTAGATAGTTTCTACAACTGCACCATTTTTCTTCGCGGTCAAAGACCATGTAGCATCGACGCTCAGGTTAGAACCAGACAATGGGCCATTCAATTGGAAAACCCAATCCAACGCAGGAACCTTAACCGGATCTACAACTGTTACGTTAATCGGACCCTGACCCTGATTGTAAACCGCTCTGGTGATAGTAGTATCATGTAAGATAGTATCACTTGAGGCATCGCTCAATTCAACAACATTACCACCGTTACCTAAACCCTGTACACGAGTAACTATGATACCTGAACCAAAGTCTGCATTCAAAGTAGTACCCATTGCACCATTTGCCGGATTAGGCATACCTACCGCAATTGGGATGTTTATACCACCAGCACCATGTGCACTACCAATGTAAGGCTGATCCTGTGTCTTATTGTAGTTAGGGCCCTGAGAATTGAAAGGAGCAAAGTTGTTATAACCATAGGCTATGGCAACGAAATAATAATTGTGATAGTTGATCAAAGCCTTATCAGCAACCTTAGAGAACTGATCCTGAGTGATCTGGAAGCTATGAGCAATACCACTATCCTTACCAACAACCTTGATGTGAGGAACCCATGAAGTATCACTAACAGAAGTAACTTTTGAATAGTTAACAATTTTAGTAATCTTGTTAGAAAGGTCGCACTGGAATACTTCATAAGCCTTAGAGTTATCAACCTCACCTGTGGTAGGATCGAAAATTTCAGCAGAAGTTACGTTAGCATTAGCCAACTGGAATACACGGTAACCTTCAAATTTGTAAAGTGTATCCGCAACATTCTCAGCCTTCGCTTTTGAAACTACCTGATGATATTTGCTTGAATCCTTATACGCACCATCTAAACGACCGTAGTTTTCTGCATAGTTATTGCTACCATAATCATTGATCATGTAGAATACCAACCTGCGATCTAGTTCGCGAACTACCAAACGTGGAGCTTCAGGACCTTCTGTAGTTTTAAAGCCTGCTTCAAACAAAGCTTGTGCACCATCATCAATACTCTTGATAGTTTTGAAATCTGTGTTAGGACAACCGCCTACACCTGACGCCCAAACGCAACCAAAAGTAATATCGTTGGTAGCACCCGGAAGCAACTGGAAAGGACCAGAAGAGAATATGAAACGACGGTCATTTCTTTGGTTATCACAAGAGCACTCAGACCATGTAGTTCTATCACCCGGGTCGCCAGTAAATACGAAATTAGTAATAGGGCCATCGCCAAAACCCGTTGAAGTAACACCAGGACCTTTAAAGTCATTTCTGAAACGGTCACCAAATTTTACAGAACCAGTCATATAGTTATATATCTGCACACCGTTTGATGGGTTAGCGAGGTTACCCGACTGTTCATTATTGTAATAAGTAAAGTTGGTCATCTTGAGGCGGAGGAACGTGTCGCTCATACCTGGGCGTTTAACCGGACGGATTGGGCCTTGAAAGAAGTCAAGACCTATCTGTGGAGGATTAGCACCATAGCTATTTACCGGATAACCACCATCCTGACCATCGCTTGAAGAACCATTGTACATGATACCCAGACCACGTGTTGTATCGCAACCAATAAAGTCATCTTTGTAGTAACCAAGATCACAGTCATCCCATACGGCAATGTATGTGCTGTCGATTGTGAGTGAACCACGATTGATAACCCTGTAATTACAGAAAGTAGCATTATTGAGGAAGTCCTGAGTAGAGTAAGCGAATGCAGACGTCTGCACTTCTATACCCATTGCAGAAGTCTGAGTCTGCTGCTTTACGTTACCTGCATCATTAGTTACCCACCAGATATACTGGTCTCCTCTGATATCGGGATACTCACCATTAGCGTAATCATATTTACCATTGCCATTAAGATCGACAAAAGGGGCATAGCTTGACGACGAACTTAAAGTAAGAGGGCCGCCATTAGCACCCTTAGTGTGTGCTGCGTTACCAGATGCCGGCCATTGACGAATAGCGTCAAATTCCGAACCATCTACGTTACCACCTGTCTTTGACAGCTCAATAAATTTATTGATAGTAGATTTTTCTATTTTCCAGAAGCGATCCCAGTTAGCACAATCATCAGAAGTGATCTTCGCAGTAACTACATCGAGCGCACCCGGCCAATAGTCATTACCATCCTGACGGTAAGTCTGTGCGGCAACCTTTAGCTGACCCTGCTTATCAAATCCACCGATCCAGCAAGAAGCAGCGAACTGCGAACTCTTACCAGAATTTTTAGGGATCTCATAAGCGGCCACTTCAAGACCGATATTCCACCACATATCACCACCGGTCATCAACCTTGCTCTAACATTATTAATGTCAAGGTCAATTGCCGACACAGCTGGCTGACAACCTGTAAGCGTTGTCTTCAACTGACTTTTATGACCGGTTGAGTTAACATTCTCACGAGCGCTAACTTGCCCGCTAACCCCTAGTATGCCAATTAAAGAAAGGGTTCCCGCAATTCGTATTTTTTTCGAGATATTCATAACTTAATAAAGTTATAATGAAATTAGAAATTAAAAATTGTATTCCAGACCAAAGTTTATAGTACGCGCATAGTTGTAATTGCCCGGAGAGTTAGTATTGATCTTGTAAAGGTCAATATAAGACTGAGGATTTACCTGCTGAGGTATCTTCTGCAAACCAAATGAAGATGTAAGGAATCCATCATCATCAGGACGGCCTGTGTAACCATAAACTCCAAGTATTTCGCGCGTGTTCAACAGATTCTGGCAGTAGATAAAGACTGACAAGTTCTGAGGTCTTCCGCTTCTGATTCCTGCAACTTCTGCATCCTTAGATTTTTTACCAAAACTGAATGAGAAATCTTTATTGATACGTGCGTCCATACCAAAGTGCCAAGGAAGGCGAGAACCATTGATACCACCAATTACAGTGTTACCCTGGGCATTTGCAAACCTGGTGAAAGGCTCACCGCTTCTTGTTCTACCAACCAGATTAAGGCCTGAATTTTCGAAGATGTGTTTGTTACCAACTACAGGGCCTTCACCCTTCTTGAAGCGATAATCGAAGTTAGCGCTGATGTTGTGACGAGAATCGTAATCGAGAGCAGATATATAACGCAGGTTAGGCAAACCAGCTTCGATGAAGCTCTGCAACAAACCTTGTGGAGATATCTGACCACCACCACCACCATTGGTAGAATATGGAGAAGAACCTGTTCCTTCTGCAAACTGCAATGTGTAAGCAATGTTCATTGTTAAATGCTTGGTAGCACGCATGTCGTAATTCAATTTCACACCCTTAGTAGACGAGAAGTCACGGTTACCGTAAGTGTAATAAGTAGTAGGCCATGCATACAAGTAAGGTTGAACTGTGATCATATCCTTACGCTCTTTGTAGAAACCAATGATCTTTAAAGCAGCTGATTTACCAATAACCTGTTCAAAACCTAACTCATAGTCGAAAGTCTTCTGTGAGCGCAGATTAGCATTACTGATGATCTGGTTAGAATTCTGGTTAAGGTAATAGTAATCATAAGCTGTAGCGATACCCAAACTTGTAGGGTAAGGGCGCTGAACATACACATCATAATGCGCAAAGAAGTTAGAGTTTTCTGTGATAGGGAAACCTACCTGAATACGTGGCATAACTGTAACCTGCGGATTGTAATCTGTAAATGACTTGTTGGCATTGAAATCAGCATCTGTGATCTTCTTGTTGTCAACCAACATAGGCTGAGGATCACGACCGTTAGAATAATCTTTCAGAACTGATGGATCTTCAATGTACTTACCAGTATAATCATACCAGTTATTGCCATTTCTGTAACCAATGATCTGTGGGTTAGTTGAAGAGTTGTCATTCACATAAACAACAGACTCATTGCTAAGGTTTGAAGGATGATGACCCAAAGGATTACCTGCTCCTGAAGTTTCGCTGATATTTTTTGTTTCATACAAAGAATACGGATCTTTCAACACCTTAGTATTAGCTGAATAACGTTCTACACGAACACCAACATTGAAGAGGATATTTTTGTACTCGAATTTATCCAATACATACCCAGCTATATAGTTAGGACTGAATGCACCAATAGGACGAGTGTAGTTACCGTTAGCATCTTTTGCAGTCCAGAAATCATTAAAGTTAACCGTACCATTCTGCGCACCACCGGTGTAAGTATAACCGTAGTAGTTTACAAAAGAATTACCGCTATTCAATAACTCATCGGCAGAGAACATATCCAGAGAGAATGTTGAAGGACTAAGCGCGTCGATATTGATATCCTGTGTACTGTTGTAACCCAATTTCTTTCTCAGGTTCTTGTCGAATGGAGTCTGAACAGCGTTCTTGTAGTTATACATGATCGTATCTGTAGGGCCAGGAATAACGGCACCGTTAGTTACATCTTCCAATGTATAATGCTTGCCGTTAACTATGAAGATCGGGTTGTTCTTATCCAAAGACAAGTTACCATTGTCCTTACTGCTCACCAGCTGCCTCATTTGCTGCCAGAGCGATGCTGTACCAGATCCGTTGAGGTTGGCACTTACACTGTAAGACCTCTGAATACGCTGCTGATAGTACAAACCAAATTCTATACCATGCTTGATGTTTCCGATCTTAAGGTCGAACTGGGCATCTACAGATAACGCATACTGATTAGATGTAAAGTTTGAATAGTAGCTCTGAGTAGCACCAGGGCTGAGGAACAGACCATATGTGTAAGCAGGCTCATCACCATTAGCCAATGCATTCCTTGATTGCAACTGATTGATAGTAGCAGGGTGATTGTCGCCAATTGAATTGTAGAACTGAGTAGTGTAATTCGCAAGACCCGGATTCAATTCTGACCTTGTAAAGTTGATACCTGTAGGAATAGAGCCTAACAATACTGTACCCCTTCTGCCGCTGATTGAATCATATTGATTTGGCAGGTAGAAATCCTGATATTGTTTGTCAAATCTACCTATGTAAGCATAGTTGAAGATATTTTCTTTAAACACGGGATCCTGAACGTTCTGATATAATTTCTGGTAATCGATCTGTACTGAGTAAGCTGCATTAGAAATGATGCTGTGCTTGCCAGTATCAAAACCACCTTGCTTACCAAATTTCTGGTTGAAACGAACATAACCACGACCAGTGTAAGTATTTTGTACCGGAGTTGCATCAGGCGCAAACAAATTTCTGGCTCTGCTGTAAAGGTCATTTTTTGTGTAATCGAACATACCACCTGCAGCAACGCGCATGTTGTCTGTTAATTTGTAATCAACCTTACCATTTAAACGTAATTCCTGTGTAGTGTTATTAGGTGGGCGACGAGTAGTAGATAACATGTCGCGGGTAATGTAATTTGATGCATAGTTGTAAACCGGCAAACCACTGTTATCAGCAACTATTTTCAATGGGTTCTTCTGGAGCTCAGCGAGCTTGTCGCCCTTAGTTACATATTCAGGGTTGTAAGAAGGATACCTGTTCTGATCATTGTAGTAGTCACCGCTGAGTGAGAAACCCATAACAGGTTCTGGCTTACGGGTAGTATCGGCAAATTTTTTCTTCAACAACGGACCTGCCAAGGAAAACGACACCAGGTTATTTCTGTAACCATCAATTGAATGCTGCAAACGAACACCGCCATTGAACTTACGGGCAACACCCTTCGATGTGATGTTGATAACCGCACCAGATACGTCACCATAGTTGGCCGGGATACCTGAAGAAATAACTTCAAGCTGCTCAGTAGCACCCTGTGCCATATCAATACCTTGTGAACCCTGTACCTGTACACCATCAATTACATAAAGGTTACCAGAGCTACGACCACCGTCTGAGTTCAGGCCACCACCACGCTTTTGCTGATAGATACCAGGAGTTTGAGCTACAAGGTCAACAGTTTGTGTTGTTGGCTTGTTTTTTATCTCATCTGAGGTGAGTGTGGTAGAGTGTTTGTACTTGTCTACCAATGGTTTCTTGTAACTTGTTACCACTGCAACCTTAAGTTCTAAACCGCCGGCACTACTTTTCAATGAAAAATTAAGACCTGTTTTTTCACCCGGAGATACTATCACCTTTTCGACAGTCTGGGTCTGATAGCCAAGATACGTTACTGTAACTTCATAATACCCTGGATCTAATGGTTTTATGCTGTACTTACCATCAAAGTCAGTTACCGTACCCCCTTTCAAGATACCCCCTTGCTTCACCATCACCGACGCACTAACCAGCGGTTCTTTCTTATTATCGGTAACAGTACCCAGAATCTCCTGAGCAATGGCTGACCCTGACAGCCCAATAAAAACGAGTAATAGCAGATAACGTAATGTCCGATTCATATTCGAATTAATAAATTATTATCAAATGAGGGCGTAAAGATAAAAAAAAACGTTAAAAATAGGCCAGTTCCGAAATATATTTTCTCCCCCTTTTATTCACAAGTTTAACAGAAAATCAATTTTGTGTTAAAAGCTCCTAACATAAAGACGAAATACCAGCAGAAAAACTTGGGTAAAAACAAAAAAAATCACAAAAAAGTAAAAATAATTGCTCAATGGAGGAATTAGCCAAAGGCTAACCACCTGTTTTAATCTCTAAAAGCGAAAGAAATAAATAGAAAGTATCGACAGAAAGTATTAAAAAGTAACCGATAAAAAATATACAAATACCACAAGTGAAATGCACACACTTATTTACTTTCAATACACGTACAAATAATCACCGTCTCATGTACTTTCTGGGCAAAATTAATAGCCAAAGAAAATTTAAATTAATATATTTTAATTTTATTTATTTTTGATTTTCAACTAGTTATCTTTATAAGTAGTACATAACTCATCTTGTATAAAGCTTCAAAAGTGTAACCTGCAATGTGCGGAGTGGTAATAACATTATTCATAATCATCAGTTCGGCCATGGCATTTTTTACCTCTTCATTCATGGCAGAAATTGGCTCCTGCTCAAAAACATCGAGGCAGGCACCCGATATTCTACCCTCTTTTATACCCCTTAAGAGGTCTATTGTGTTAACAACCTGCCCTCTTGACGTGTTGATCAAAGTGAATCTTTTTTTCATGTTTAAAATAAACTCCCAATTAAAATACTCGACAGTATCTTCCTGTAACGGAACATGAAAACTAATAATATCACAAACTGAAAATATTTCTTCTATTGTTGTGGCATTTATCACATATGATGGGGTATCCGCAACCATATACTTATCATATGCATATATAGTCATATCAAAACCCTGTAGCTTTTTTGCAAAAGCCCGGCCTGTATGTCCAAATCCGATTATGCCAATGTTCTTCCCTTCCAGCTCTATCCCTCTATTCTCATTTCTTAGCCACAATCCATGCTTCATCTCTCCATTACTGATGGTTATTCGCCTGTTCAGGTCCAACAGCATACCTACGGCATGCTCACCAACAGCATTACAATTCCCTTCGGGACTACTGTAGCACTCCACCCCTTTTCGGGTAGCATAGGAAACATCTATCACTTCCATCCCCGACCCCATTCTTCCTATCCATTTCAAGTTAATAGCCAGATCAAGCAATATACTATCCAGCTGCAGGCGGGTAGATGTAATAATGCCGACATAATCACCTACAAGCGTATGCGCCGTAGATTGCGTAATGTGCTCGTGCACATCACATGTATATCCCCCAGCTATAAGCCCTTCTATTAATACTTCATGTACAGGGGCTGCTATTAGTACCCTACCCTTCTGTCCTATCATAAAAAGTATCGTTCGTAAAGACCCACAAAATCAAGTACAGACAACTGTTCCGCACGCTTATCCATTATTGGCTCTAGCAGTGCAGCTGCCGGTACAACACTCTTTAACGCGTTGCGCAAGGTTTTTCTGCGCTGACCAAAAGCGGCCTTTACCAGTATCTTAAATTTCCTTTTATCATTGATGTTATGAGGATTGTGCAGGCTGGTGAATTTGAGTACGCCGCTTTTTACCTTTGGTGGTGGCGTAAAAGAATTTTCATGCACTTCGATCATAAATTCCACCTTATAAAACGCCTGCATCAACACGCTTAAAATACCATAGGTTTTGCTACCAGGACCGGCAGCTACACGCATTGCTACCTCTTTCTGAAACATACCTATAACCTCCTGCACCTGAGGCTCCCAGTCTAGTATTTTAAACAAGATAGGAGAGGATATATTGTAAGGAAAATTGCCGATTACACTAAAATTACCTTCAAAGGGAATATCTGCCTGCAGAATGTCTTTGCTGATGATCTTACCTGCTATAGCCGGATATGTTTTATTGAGGTAATCTATCTTCTCCGTGTCTATTTCTATGGCCTTAAAGATCACATCAGGCAGCTGTATGAGGTACTTTGTGATAGCGCCGCCACCAGGGCCTACTTCCAACAAATTCATTCCGGATTTTACATCAAGAAGGGCAACAATTTTCTGACACATATCCTCGTCGTGTAAAAAATGCTGTCCCAGACTTTTCTTCAGCGTATACATGGTGCAAAAGTAACGTTTCGCAATGTTAAAATGGGGAAATGTGGAAATGTGGAAATTATTCCAAACGGCTTAAATGCTGAATGACGATTTGGAAATTGCAAATGTAAAATGGCTGGAAAATGTATTCCTGTTTTATAATAAACCGACCAAACCATTATAAAAAAGCAGGGAGCAAATATTTGCTCCCTGCCCTAAATAACTATTTATAGTTTGATATTTTATGCCTTTGCGGGCTTTGCTTTAAATGCATTGATAGCATTGCGGGTGAAATCACTCAACACCAGGCGGCCACTGATAGCGGCACGTTCAGACAGCAATGAGTCCCAATGATCTGTACCTTGCCAAAATACTTTTTTCAACTGCACCATAGCGTCGGGGCTGGAATGTGCCAACCTGTCTGCAAGACTATTTACAGAATCATCTACATCAGATATAGACTTATGGATCTCAGAGTATAAACCATGCCTTTTAGCCCATTCTGCAGAGCGCCATTCCGTGGCATCAATAGCCAGTTGAGAAAAACCTGACACACCAATTTTACGCTCCACTGCAGGGCCTACAACAAAGGGGCCTATACCTACTGCCAGCTCACTAAGCTTAACAGAAGATTCTTCGGTAGCAATAGCATAATCGGTAGCCGCTATAATACCAACTCCGCCACCAACAGCTTTGCCCTGAACCCTGCCTATGATAAGCTTATGGCATTTGCGCATAGCATTGATAACATGAGCAAATCCGCTAAAAAATTTAGTGCCCTCAGCTACATCATTTATAGCCATTAACTCTTCAAAAGATGCTCCTGCGCAAAAAGCTCTGTCGCCAGCGCTGCGCAAAACAATAACCTTCACTCTGTTGTCAATTCCTATATCATTAATAGTTTTTGCAAGGTCTGTGAGTATGGCCGCAGGTAATGAATTACTTGCGGGGTGGAAAAATTCGATAGTTGCAATTCCATGTTCGATCTCATGGCTTACATAGCCCTCTTTATGCTGCATATGTGTAGTTTATTAGAAGTTTAGATTTTAGCGTTGTGGGAATTATTTTTCAAGAGATGAGGGAATGTAAAAATATGGATGAATTAAATAACAAGTATATTTTTTTCGACAATTTTCAAAAAATAAATTAAATATAAAAATATAAACCATTCAACTAACAGCCCAAATAGATAAACTTGAAAGTTGGCAGCAATAGTTTAGGCAAATATAAAGCAACGTTTTGACTGTTGAAGAGAGATAATAGTTTAAATAGTGCCAGAAAATCAGTGAATTCACCATCAATGATATGCTGTTGCTAAACAAAAAGAGAGCACCTCATATACTGAGATGCTCTCTTCAATTGACTATTTTTTTTCAATTATTCTTTAACCAGACGGTGTACTGATTTATTCGTGCCCGAAGTTATTTCTACCATGTAAATTCCTGAAGCAAGATCCTTCAATGAAATGCTGATATTACCAGACTGCATTACACCGTAGTTGCTGTTATAAACACTTACACCAGTTACATCCAATACCCTGATAGATACGTTTTCAGCACTTGCACCCGAATAGACAATAGTAACAGCATCGGTTGCCGGATTAGGAGACAAAGTGATCTTTGTAGCAGCTGCTTTTGACGAGCCTGGTTTCATTGACAATTCAAACCTTTGCTCACCTTGTGTTCCAGTATTGTTATCTACATTAAATCTGTACTCAGTTCCCTGCTCAAGCTGAACATATTTGTTCATCAACTTATCATGAAGATATAAAGGGCTATTACCCGGTGTAACTACTGACTCTGACTTAATGATGTATTCCTTATTGAACTTAGTATTGATACCCAGTGCAACCACGCCGTCTTCAGAGAACGGTCGTGCATCTATCGCCAGTTTCTTACCATCGGCTGATAATGAGTAGAAATTCAAATCACCACCCTGCAGCTTCGCAGCATCGAAATCGTTGTCTTCATTTACAGTAGCAGTTTCACTGAATTTAACTGATAGCATGTCCCAAGGACTGTGATCCGCATCATAAATAACCAATGACACATCGTTGGGGCTTGTCTTCAATAAGTTGTGTGTAGAAGTTACACCCTTATTGCTTTCACTAAATGTAAGCGCATCTCCATTGTTGGCAGCACGTATCTGGAAACAAGAGTTACCTTGCAAATAATAAGGACTAGCCGCACCAACACCAATGGTAATTGTACGGAACTGTCCACCTGCACCCAGGAACGGATCCCAAACATAGAATGCAGGACCAACCACTTTGCCATCTGTTTTAGCATTGTAGCAAACCGTACCAATATCTACAGGAGAAGCGTATGGATTACCTACCATGTTATAGTCTTGATTTGCTCCGCCACCCTTTACGAGAGCTACCGTCTGATCACCCTGGTTAAGAGCCCCAACCATACCAATAGTATTCGGATCAATGACATCAGTTATATAACCAAGTCCTTGTCCCTTTACACCACGGAAGAACAAACGGATGCCCTGATAACGATGGAAAGTATTCGTATCTGCAGCCAACGCATTGATCTTAGTAAATGGTCTCCAACCCGGATCGGAAGATAAAGATGAATTACCCATAGCAGGATTGTATCTGTAAGAAGACGGGTTATTAGTAGAGGTAGTTGTAAAGCCATTGGCTGAACCACCTTGTCCAGTAATATCAAGATATTGCTGCACCTGACTCAACGATATAGTTGAGCTGAATGGATGACTCCAGAAACGGTAACGGCGATAGCCTCCCGGTATGTATTGCATCACCTTTACATTACCTGCAATAGATGAACCGAATGTAATTGGTGCAACTCTTGCAGTACCGCTTGCATCGGATGCGAGTGTAAGGCTATCGTGTGTAGTTAATGTACCTGAGGTCATAGTAATTGACTTAACTATAGTCATTCTTGCACCAGTATTTATGGCAGCACCAGCACTATTATTGAGTTCAAAATTACTTACCTTACCAATACCAGTAATAGCCTGCGCCGACGTACCATTTAAGCTTAAATTACCATCTCCGCTAAGCGTACCGCCATTGCTAAGCGCACCCTTTACGTATAAAAACGCGTCAACATCTGCATTGATAACAGCACCCGATGCAACCGTAAGATTTCTAGTATAAACAATTCTCGTTGTTGATATCAGCGGGCTGTAAGTAGTTCCCGAAGGTATAGTAACGTCGGTAGTATCACCTGGTACAAAACCACATGACCAGTTAGAAGCTCTTTCCCACTCTGTTTCGTGCGCAAAGGTACCACCTACCCACTGCATAGGCACAGGAATAAGCGTTGCGAACGTGTCATAAGTTGTTGTGCAGGTAGCATTATGCACCTCCACTAATTCATATACATGTGTTGCAGAAAGATTGCCGGTTGCCAAATTAAATGTACCACCGGTTAATGTTTCAGTTACATTAGCGGCTCCATCAATGTTATAAACGACTGATGCGCCTGAAGTACCAGTAAATACAATAGCAGATGCGTAATTCATACAAGGATTTTCTGCAGACGTAATTGCTGCTGTAGGATAATCAACAACAGTTACGCTCTGAGTAGCGGCACTTGTACCACATTCGTTAGTAAAGCTATAAGAGATCGTTGAGGTACCGGCAGAGACACCTGTAACCACACCACCGGCAGTTATTGTGGCCACTCCCGTAGTTACACTACTCCATGTACCCAACGCTGTAACATCGGCTAGTGTAGATACTGTACCAGTACAAAAACTAAATGTACCTGTGATAGCAGCTGGCATGTCTGGCACTGTATGAATATCGATCGATTTTACTGCTGGTGTACCGCAACCATTAGAATATGTGATAGTTGTTGTACCAGCTAATACACCTGTAACTACGCCAGTACTTGCATCTACACTTGCTATTGTCGGATCATTGGAACTCCAGCTACCCATAAGAGCGGAATTGGTAAAGGTAGTTGTAGCCCCTACGCAAATGGAATTAACACCACTAATTGCATCCGGCGTACCCAAAGTAGTAAAACCGGTTGTTGTATAACACGTTCCAAGTGTATAACTTATGTTGGCTGTACCAGCGAGAACACCAGTAACGGCACCACTAGAAGCGTTGACAGTAGCTATCGTTGATGCCGAACTTGACCAAACTCCGCTACCTGTAAGGTTGCTAAGTGTTGTGGTCGAACCTTCACAAGCATACATAGTGCCGGTAATTGCAACAGGGGTCGGGTTTACAGTTAGTGTACGAGTTGAGTAGCACGATGTTGGCAATGTATAAGATATCGTAGTTGTTCCGGCAAGAATACCTGAAACACCAACAGGATCACTGGCATCGACTGTTGCTATAGACGGGCTATTTGAACTCCACGATCCTCCGCCTGTAGCATTACTTAATGTTGTAACAGATCCTTCGCACACACTGGCAGTACCAGTTATTGCAGCAGGATTTGGATTAACAGTGAACGGCAATGTAATATTACATGAACCAACTGTATAAGTTATAGTTGCCGTATTGGCTATCAACCCAGTAACAACCCCACCCGAAGTGATAGTGGCTACGGTTGGCGCTGAAGTTGTCCATGTACCACCACCCACAACATCAGACAGAGTAGTCTGGAAACCAAGGCAAACACTTGATGACCCAGATATAGGGTCTGGTGTATTATTAACGGTTACTCCCCGTGTGGCATAGCAACTGGTAGGTAGCGTATAAGTGATTATAGTAGAACCAGCATTGACACCAGTAATACCAACAGGGTTGCTCGCATCAACAGTTGCTATCGATACATTGTCTGAGCTCCATGTGCCACCGGCTGTAGCGTCGGTGAACGTAGTAACTGAACCTTCACAAACTGTATTTGTTCCAGTAATTGCTGAGGGATTGGCATTAACTGTAAACAATACGGTCGAACGACAGGTACCTATAGAGTAACTAATAAGCGAAGTGCCAGCGCTTACAGCACTGACCACGCCTCCGGCTGTAATAGTTGCTCTTGCTGGTGTTGCACTTGTCCAGGTACCGCCAGCAACAGCATTTGAAAGGGTTGTCAAAGTTCCTGCACACGCAGAAGTTGTACCGGTTATTGCCGCAGGCCCCTCATTAATAGTAATACTTCGCCCAACTGCGCATGTACCTATGGTATACGATATTATTGTTGTACCCGCTGTTACACCAGTTATTGTAACAGGAGAGCTGGCATTAATAGTAGCAATTCCCGCATCATTCGTTGACCAAGTTCCTCCGGCTACACTGTTTGAAAAATTAGTTGTAGCAAACCGGCATATAGTATTAGTCCCTGTAGTGGCCGCAGGAGTAGTATTAACAGTAAATGTTGCAGTGGAACGACAGCTACCAATAGTGTAACTGATCAAAGAAGTACCGGCAGAAACCGGAGTAACAACGCCACCTGAACTTATGGTTGCTCTAGCAGCTGTTGCACTTGTCCATGTACCACCACCAGGTGTACTTGAAAGTGTAGTTAATACACCCACACATGCGTTGGTTGTTCCAGTGATGGCAGTTGGAGTGGTATTAACTGTAATACTACGACCAACCGCGCAGGTGCCAATAGTATAAGACACAGTTGATGTGCCTGCAAGCAAACCGGTAATTGTAACAGGTGAACTAGCATTAATGCTTGCCACCGTTGGGTCAACGATTGACCAAGTACCACCGGCTACTGTATTGGCAAATGTTGTTGTAGCATTCTCACAGATAGTATTAGTACCTGTAATTGCAGCAGGTGTAGTATTGATCGTAAAAGTTGCTGTAGATCGGCATGAACCTATAGTGTAGCTGATCAATGACGTTCCTGCTGAAACCGGAGTTACAACACCACCTGCTGTAATCGTAGCCTTAGCTACAGTAGCACTTGTCCATGTGCCACCTCCAGGAGTACTGGAAAGAGTTGTTAATACTCCCACACATGCATTTGTTGTTCCGGTAATGGCTGTTGGAGCCGTATTTACAGTTACAGCCCGTATGGCATAACAGCCAGTTCCTAATGTATAAGAAATGGTAGCAGTACCTGCTAGAACACCTGTAATACCTACAGGACTACTTGCATTTATAGAAGCAGTAGATGGGTCACTTGTACTCCATGAACCACCCGCGGTAGCGTCAGTAAATGTAGTGATCGCACCTTCACAAATCGTATTTGTTCCGGTAATAGCCACCGGATTGGCATTAACAGTAAATGTTGTTGTGGAACGGCACGAACCGATTGTATAACTAATAACAGATGTACCGGCGGCAACAGCAGATACAGCACCTGTACTTGAATTTATTGTAGCTTTTGCTACAGTAGCACTCGTCCATGTTCCTCCGCCTACTGCATTCGTAAGTGTTGTTACCGTTCCTACGCAAGCACTTAATGTACCTGCAATGGCGGCAGGTGCTGTATTAACAGTAATAGTACGACCAACAGCACAGCTACCAATGGTGTAAGAGACAGTTGACGTGCCAGCAAGCAAGCCTGTTATTGTTACTGGAGAACTAGCGTTAAGGCTGGCTATGGAAGGATCTACTATAGACCAGGTACCACCGGCTACTGTATTTGCAAACGTTGTTGTAGCATTTTCGCAAATCGTATTAGTACCAGTAATTGCAACTGGTGTAGTATTAACTGTAAAAGTTGCCGTAGAGCGGCATGATCCTATTGTATAACTAATTAAAGATGTACCGGCAGAAACCGCAGAAACTGCACCCGTACTTGAATTTATTGTAGCTTTTGCTACAGTGGCACTCGTCCATGTTCCACCAACTACTGCATTCGTAAGTGTTGTTACCGTTCCTACGCAACCACTTAAAGTACCAGAAATGGCAGCGGGAGCTGTATTAACTGTAACACCGCGAACAGCATAACATCCGGTACCTAATGTATAAGATATAGTAGCCGTACCCGCCAACACACCCGTAATACCTACAGGATTACTTGCATTAACTGATGCCGTTGACGGATCACTTGTACTCCATGTGCCACCCGCTGTAGCGTCGGTGAATGTTGTAATTGCACCCTCGCAAACTGTATTTGTACCGGTTATCGCTGCAGGATTAGCATTAACGGTAAATGTTGCCGTAGAGCGGCAAGTACCAATTGTATAACTAATAACAGATGTACCGGCAGCAACCGCAGAAACGGCACCCGTACTTGAGCTTATTGTAGCTTTTGCCACTGTAGCACTGGTCCATGTTCCTCCGCCTACTGTATTAGTAAGCGTTGTAATTGTACCTGCGCAACCGCTTAATGTACCCGCAATGGCAGCAGGTGCTGTATTAACAGTAACACCACGAACCGCATAACAGCCCGTTCCCAAAGTATAAGATATAGTAGCTGTACCTGCAAGTACTCCCGTAATGCCTACAGGGCTGCTGGCATTAACTGACGCTGTTAAAGGGTCACTTGAACTCCACGTTCCACCAGCAGTTGCATCAGTAAATGTTGTTACAGCACCCTCACAAACAGTATTTGTTCCTGTTATAGCCGCTGGGTTGGCATTAACTGTAAATGTTGCCGTAGAGCGACATGTACCGATAGTATAACTAATAACAGATGTACCGGCAGCAACCGCAGAAACGGCACCTGTACTTGAATTGATCGTTGCTTTTGCCACAGTAGCACTGGTCCATGTGCCGCCACCAACTGTATTAGTAAGCGTTGTAACCGTACCAACACATCCGTTCAGCGTACCCGCAATTGCATCGGGGGCTGTATTAACAATAACCGAAGTAACAGCACTGGTTAAGCTGCCTAACGTGTTACAAGCTCCGGTACCGTTCCAGGTGATCACACAATAATAATATGTGGTGCCCGTGGTAATTGTAGATGGAAGAAATGTGGTAGACCCCGTTGCCGTTAGCGAACTTGGTACAAACGTCACGCTCTCCATAGAGCCTCCTACTGTAGAGTTGATCGTATTGGAATACCAGGTAATTGTCAGGTCTGTTCCCACATTGGTACCCGAACCGGTATTACAAGTATTATACGTGTACGTTAGCACGCTTGCCGTAGCATTCTGGCAATAGGTTGCTGTTCCCGAAATTGACGCATTTGTATTGGGAGTAAATACTTTATCCGCAAAACACGATAAACTGACCACCAAACACAAAACGGAAAGTAAAAAAGACTTCATACAACGACATTTAAATTTAAAAAGGTATAATTTTTCAATAGTAACGACCACAAAAGCAAACAATAGTAGAAAATAATTGATTTATAAAAAATAATATAACTGCAAATACATTTTAATTAAAAACTAATAAATGTTATAAAAAACGCTTACAATATTTATCTCAGAAATATTTTTTAATAAGATAAATTCAAATAGTAAAATCTAACTAACTTATTCTTTATTAATGCGAAGAACACTGAAAATCAGGCTACAAGCAAGTGTTTGAAGCAAATTATAATTTCCTATGTACTTAATTTTTATTAATAAAAGAGCATTTTAAACTTATACTAATAGCGAAAATACGATGTTTTTACCTTTTCGTTTTCAAAAATTATTCGTTAACATTTATTTAACACACATTTTGCTAATTAGTCATTAAAATTCATTTATTTATTATTCGTATTAATTCTTAACTTGTATAATGCTCATAGAGTTAACCGCACATACAATATAAATACCAATTATACCCTAAACGTAAAAGGGGCGACCCCATGAAGTTCGCCCCCTTGACTATCTGCGATAGAAAGTATTAGTTAGTACTTTTTGAAAATAGAACTGGCCACATGCCCACCAAATCCGAATGTATTATTTAATACATATTGGAGATCTCTGGCAACAGCGTTATTTATAACTACATTCAATCCCTCAGGCAACTCCGGGTCCAATTCTTCTATATTAATAGTAGCGGGCACAATTCCATTTTTGAGGGCCAGAATACAAATAAGACTTTCAATAGCACCGGCTGCACCCAACAGGTGCCCGGTCATAGATTTGGTAGCACTGATAAGTACACCAGAATCACCAAAAACTCTTTTTATGCCAATTAATTCACTTATATCGCCTATGTGTGTAGAAGTGGCATGGGCATTAATATAATCAACATCTTTGGCACTAATCCCTGCGTCCGACAAAGCCTTGGTCATACCAAGTGCTGCACCCAACCCTTCTGGGTGAGTGCCGGTAAGATGATAAGCATCTGCGGCCATACCACCACCTACCATTTCCGCGTATATATTTGCACCACGGGCTATAGCATGATCCCATTCTTCCAGTATCAATGCACCTGCACCCTCTCCTACCACAAAACCATCGCGCAACTTATCAAATGGCCTTGATGCATGCAATGCGTTCTCATTATTTTTTGATAACGCCTGTGATGCACCAAAACCACCAACCGAACCCGGGGTAATGGCGGCTTCTGAGCCTCCTGCTACCATAATTGTAGCTTTGCCCAATCTTATAGTATCAAAAGCACTTATGATTGCAGTATTAGACGAAGCACATGCCGAAACAGTACAATAATTAGGACCGTGCAACTTATGCCGTATAGATATGGCACCTGCCGCTATGTCAACAATCATTTTGGGAATGAAGTAGGGATTGAATCTTGGGGTGCCGTCGCCCGCATAAAATTCCTTCAGCTGTTCTTCAAATGTGCCTATACCGCCGTTGCCTGATGCCCAAATGACACCAACATCATATCGTTGCTCTTCAGGCATTGCTGTAAAGTCAAGCCCTGCGTCTTTAATTGCCTGGTCACTCGCCGCTATGGCATACTGGCTGAACAGGTCATATTTCTTCACCTCTTTTTTGTCAATATACTCAGTAGGATCAAAGTTTTTAACCTCGCAGCCAAATCTTGTCTTGAATTTAGATGCATCAAATTTAGTAAGTGGCCCGGCACCGCTTTTGCCCGCAACAATGTTTTCCCAAAACTCTTGTACCGAATTACCTAATGGTGTTATTGCACCAAGTCCGGTTATTGCAACTCTCTTCATATATATATTCAGTTTGTCTTTATTCGCAAAATAGTTTGTCTGTCAGTTTTTGAATACGGGGTGCAATAAACAATATTATAGGCACAACAACAAGATATCCTACAAACCATGACCGAAACCAGACGGTCACAAAATTTGCAACAAAACCAACATTAACCGAAATTACAGCAAACGAGATAGTACCCGTTGTAATAACCCCCATTATAAGTGCAAAAGCTATTTTCTTTTTCATTTCTCTTATAATAATGCTGTAATTGGCTGAACCATATTTTCAATAACAATAGCTGAAGCGCCACCACCGCCATTACAAATAGCTGCTACGCCATACTTACCACCTTCTTGCCTCAATACAGATACAAGTGTGCAAATAACTCTGGCACCAGATGCGCCGAGTGGATGCCCTATAGCCACGGCCCCGCCATATAGATTTACCTTCGCCGGGTCAATACCCAATATCTGTTGGTTGGCCAGCACCACTGCCGCGTAGGCTTCATTGATCTCGAAAAAATCGACATCAGCCAGTGTAAGTTTTGCATTAGCCAGTGCTTTAGGTATGGCTTTAGCCGGTGCTGTTGTAAACAACTCCGGCGCACAGGCAGCATCGGCAAAACCTATGATCTTAGCCAGTGGCTGCAGATCATACTTTTCTAGTGCCTCGGCCGACACAAGCAGCAGAGCCGCCGCACTATCGTTTAAATTACTAGCGTTTGCCGCTGTCACTGTTCCTCCTTCTTCAAATGCGGGTTTTAACTTAGCCACCTTGTCTGGTATCACCTTATAAACATCTTCATCTTTTGCTACTACTGTGTCTCCTGATTTTTGTTTTACTGTCACCGGTATTATCTCATTGTCAAACTTGCCTTCTGTAGCCGCTTTTGCTGCCTTGGTATACGACGCAAGTGCATATTCATCCTGCGCCTCGCGCGATATATTGTATGTTCTGGCGCATAGCTCAGCAGAACTACCCATATGAAAGTCATTATACACATCCCAGAGGCCATCTTTGATCATTCCATCCGCCAGCATCACATCGCCATACTTATGTCCCTTTCTTATAAAATTGTAATGCGGCACATTACTCATGCTTTCCATGCCACCTGCCAGAACCACATCAGACAAGCCAAGCTGTATCTGTTGCGCACCTATCATCGTTGCCTTCATACCAGATGCACATACCTTGTTTATTGTAGTTGCATCAGCCGAATCGGGTATGCCTGCAAATATAGCAGCCTGCCGGGCGGGCGCCTGCCCAACATTCGCAGAAAGTACATTGCCCATATAAACTTCATCTATACTGCCTGGTGAAATCCCAACCGAATCATATGTACCCTTAATGGCTAGCGCCCCAAGCTCAGTTGCAGACAAATGAGAAAGGCTACCCAATAAACCGCCAACAGGCAAGCGCTTAGCAGCTACAATAAATACTTCTTTCATGACACTTCAATTTATATATGTTTTCAATTAAAAATATAGCTGAATCATTCGATAAACAACCTCTTTTTATACCAATCGGTATTTTATTATTCAAAAAAACTAAACAGCCAGGTCTAAGATCAATTGCTCAACAGAGCGCATCACCTTATGCCAGTAATTGGTGTTCCCCGTTGCCTTGGTGATCATAATTACACCCTCTATCATAGCCATAATTGTTAGCGCCATTTGTTCCGCATCTGTTTCAGGCTTTATTTCACCGGCACTTATTCCTCGGTCAACTAATCGCACAATTGCATTTTTCCAGGAGATCAGAGCATCTGCTGCTCGTTTCCTAAGTGCGGGATGAGTATCGTCTGATTCTGTTGCGGTATTTAAGATGGGGCATCCACCTACGGGAAACGGGTACTTGAAAAACCCCTCATAGGTGCTTACATAAACAAGTAATTGCTCCATGTTAGTTGTTTTCTTTGCCATTTCACTCTTCACTATATCCTGCACTGTCTTCCAGTTATGATCAAACGCCGCAAGCGCCACCTCTTCCTTGTTTTCGAAATTGCCGTATATACTCCCTTTTGTGAGTTTGGTAGCATTAGTAAGATCAGCCATAGACGTACCCGCATAACCCTTAGTATTAAAAATACCAGCGGTACGCTCAATGATAAACTCACGTGTACGCTCTGATTTTGAGATCTTGTTCACAGAACAAATATACCGATTGGTATATTATTATTGAAATAAATAACGGAATGAGTATATAGAAATAACAAATAACAGGGAAATAGCATTGCGAATGGCTATGCTTTGCGAATGAAGTAAAGCTTGGTTTACTACTTATCTAATACAAACCGGAAAGTGTACACTTTACCGGTTACATCGCGCATCTGTAGTATATAGAGCCCGGGTACAGAATTGACTACAACCAGTTGGGCCCCTTTACTATCTCTTAGTTTTGCCAATGATGGCATTTTAGCGTTTTCCATTGTTGATTTATAATAGAAGCAATTTAAATCAGAAGAAAACAAGATTGTAAAAAAAATGACGAAATGCATGTATTTGGCAATGAAATGCACTTTTATGCACCAAAAGTTAAAATATAAGCAAATAATAATAACCAAAATCGCCATGTAGTTTCTAATTCTTTAGCCAACCGGTTATACTCATTCGCGGGCGCTGAGCAATGGCCACCTCATGTTCTATTTTATCGCTTTGGAAAAAGACAGCTTTCTGATTATTAGGAAGTATAAATAACGCTGAATGATCCTTATTATGAATGATCAGCTGGCCACCATCGGCCTCTTCCCAGTTTTCGTTAAGATAGCTGATCATTGAGAATTTGCGGGCATTATGATTTCTGAATTGATCTTTATGCCTGGCATACCCTTTTCCTTCCTCGTAAAGTGCATAATGGAATTCGCACGAAGTTAATCCCGTATAGCAAGTACTGTTAAGGTGGCTTATGAACTGATCGATAATATCCAAAAATTCCATTTCAGCACTATCTTTTGTCAACGCCTCCAACCAGCATGTTTTATCTCCGCGGTGTGTTTGCGCACTATCACTTACCTGGGAATTGCCAATTCCGGCACGTACCATAAGATCATCACTATCCCGCTGTAGTAAATTCTGGTGCAAGGCTGCCGCAAGCGATGTGCTTAGAAAATTTTCTGAAATACCAATATTACCTGTAATAAACCCTTCTATCAACTCTTCAAACCTTGCTTCCATCTGTGCTGTTCAATGCACAAGGTAGTTTTAAATGGCAGTAATACCGGGCAATAAATAAATGCTGCTTTCGGGCATGATTTTAATGCTATGAATTCAATCTCATTATACATGAATCTGAGCACACAAATAATCTGGCTTTTTGTACTCGCGCTGCCTATTGCGTGCGTGGCGTGGACAGTAACACATGAGGAAGTTTTCAGGGAACCAAGGGAATATTGCAAAGAAAAAAGTAAGCGTTGCAAAACATTGCTGCAACGTAAATTTTTCTACTTATTTACCTGCGAATATTGCTTTAGCCATTATGTAACTATTGTTTTTCTGGTATTGACCGGGTATAAGTTATTACTTGTTGACTGGAGAGGCTATATAATAGCCGGATTTGCTTTGGTGTGGATGGCAAATGGATACATGAGCTTGTTCGCCTGGTTAAGGCAAGGGATAGTAAAAGAGAAGACAGAGATAGTCAAATTGCAAAAGGAAGCAGAAGAAAAACTATTGTAGTGTAGTTTACTGCGGCAGTAGGCATTCTTAGCAAAAAAGTGAACTACTATTTCATATTTTTAGCAGCCCATACTGCCAGGCTGCTGGTACTATGCGGAAGGTCGAGCTTCCGTATAATGTTAGACCTGTGCTTCTCTACTGTTTTCACAGATATGAACAGCATATCCGCAATTTCCTGCGACGTCTTTTGAGTGGCTATGACCTTCAGTATTTTCTGTTCGGCAGGCGTCAGCAGATCCATGTAGGCGCTCGTGTCTGCACCATCTGTTATGGTGATATGCTTTGTAAGCTGCTTGCTGTAATAGCTGATACCATTCGCTACATTATCGAGACACTGCTCCAATTCGTCCAGTGCAAAATCTTTCAGTAAATAGCCCATTACACCTGTTGCCACTGCTTTATCAAGTAGCACCTTCTCTTTGTGCATGGTGAGCAATATTACCCTTGTACGCAAATGTTCCGCGCGAACTTTTGCGGCTATTTCCACACCATTCATACCAGGCATGTTATGGTCTAAGATAGCCACATCAGGGTCAAGGCCAGCTATATTATTCCAGGCTTCTATACCATTGGAGCAACTTGAAATAACTCTATGCTTTTTATTGTCTAAAAAGCTATGTATACCTTGCAGTACTACAGGATGATCGTCAGCAATTAATATTTTCATGGTAAGAGAAAACTAAAGATACTTCAGTTCCTTTGTCTTTTATACTATTTATTTTAAGCTGACCATTTATACTTTCAGCTCTTTGTCTCATAGTTTGCAGCCCAAATGTTTCCGCACCTTTCAACACAATTTCATCATCAAAACCAACGCCATTATCTTTAACTACCAACCCTATCATGCCTTGCTCTTCTTTCAAAATAACGAGCACTGAACTTGCGTTTGCATTTTTGATAACGTTTGTTATCGCCTCCTGGAAAATACGATACACCTGAAGTTCCGCATGCTTGGTTAACCTGCCGGAAAAATCAATTTCTGCTGACACAAATATCTTCTCTGAATGATCGATCTTCTGCAACTGGTTCTCAATAGCGGTTTTAAGCCCCACAACATCAAGCAGTGCCGGATATAGCTCTCTGGCCATTCCGCGCACACTCTCTATAATGTCAGCCACCATTTCCACTTTAGCTTTATTGTCTTCCTGCATAAGCCCATTCTTAAGCAATAGTAGCTCCTGACCCAGGCCATCGTGCAATTCATGCGCAAGGCGGTTTTGTGCTTGCTCAGTATTCTGTAATAGTTTTTGTGCAAATGCCCTGTTGGCCTTCTCCTTTTCTTTCAATTCCCTATTTATCCTATAGCCAAGCAATAGTAATAACACCAGGCAAACTGTTATAAAAAACAACACAATCAACTTAGTATTCTTTGATTGTGTTTCATTAACCGCTATCTGCAGGTTGAGTTGCTCCTCTTTTTGTTTTGTATGAAATTTTATCTGTTCTGCTATAACTGCAAATATCTGTTGCTGATGATGTACGGAATCATTCAGTCGGGTGAATTTTTCATAATTCTCCAGCGCATCTCCAAAGTTGCCCCTTGCTTTATTAAGTAAATATTTATTCTCATAAACGCACCGCCAGCGTTGTATATTCCACGGCTTTAGTGAAGACTCGTAGACAGCAATATGCTTTTCAGCTTCCTTGTAATCTTTAAAATGGATATACATCTTGCTGAGGTGGTATAAGTAATCATAGTACTCATCATTTGTTCCATTCAGCTTTTGGGCCACAACTATTTCACTAAGCCGCTTAGCATCATCGTACCTACCCTCTTGTACAGCAATATTAAACCGGTAAGAATTGATCAGCTGAGTCAAACCTTCCTTGTTACTTTCCCTGCATATTATCTGTTCCAGCGTGTCTAATGATCTCAACGCTTTTGCCCGGTCACCAAGCTCAGTTTCAAAATTAGCCCTGCGTATATACAGGTCAAATAGCTTTTGCGGCAGATTAAGTTTACGAGCAGTTACAATACTCTTATCTAAAAATGCACACCCAATGGCATAGTTGCCCATGTAATAATAGATAACCGCATGGCTTATATTCACATCCACGTTACATTCACTGATACCATTCATATTGGTCTTCAACAGTAGTGAATCGATCTTCTCAAAATACTCATTGGCAATAACTATGTCATGCTTTACATTCATGTAAAATGAACCTAGCCCACTATACCCTTTTATGATCAGACAAGGATCATTAAACCGTTCTGCCAGTCGAACAGAAGTAAGAAAATAATTGAGGGCAGAAGTATTGTCGAGGTGGTATCTTGTAAATAACTTCCCCGTTATGTAAAACAGATAGACCGTATTTTCTGAAGGCTTAGTGGTATCTACTTTGCGACACATTGTTGTGAGCATCACCATATCCTCCCGCATCAGATCTTTCTTAGCACTATCCAGCATGATGTGATAGTTACTAATAAGCTCATCATATTTACCGGCACTGATACAAAGATTTGAATATTTTTGAAACAGCGCACTATCTACCCGCTTCTGTGATTGTAGTTCAGCACGCATCACTGACATAGAATCAGTGGCGGCATCTGAATCATACGCCGCAAAGAGCTTGATCAGAATTAATATTAGAACAGTTCTGAACTTCAGGAAAAATGACAAAACACGTTGATTTAGTTGCCAATATAGTAACTTTTTCACTTGGACTAATAGTTAATAGGGACAGAGAATTTCATTTAGTCTACTATTTTAGTAGACTAAATAAAATTCTCCTACTTTTGCCGATCTTAATAAAATAGGAAAATATCTTTGCTCTCTTTAAAAACCATCGTCAACCATGTCATTACAACATATTTTAGAGCTGTGCGGAATCGCATTCTTTGCTGTATCCGGTGCATTAGTTGCTAATCAAAAATCTAAACCCGATTGGTTCGGTGTCACCTTTATTGGTTTCATTACTTCCATTGGCGGTGGTAGCATCCGAGACATGTTATTGGGCAGCTACCCCCTATCATGGGTAAAAGACCCAACGATAATTTATGTGATCATAGCGTCCATAGTAATTACCAGTTTATTTTTCAACAAGCTCATTCGCTTCAAAAAAATCTTCTTCATATTCGATACTTTGGGAATTGCCATGTTCACCATCTTAGGCACCGAAAAAGCACTCAATTTTCATGTAGACCCTGCCATTGCAGCCATTATGGGTATGTTCTCAGCTATAATGGGAGGGGTTATCAGGGATGTACTCACAAATCAGGTTCCGGTAATTTTCCGCAAAGAGATCTATGCCACGGCATGTCTTATAGGTGCCATCGTTTATCTCATCCTCAATGCACTGAACTGTGAACGATACACATGCCTTATCGCATCTACTTTGATCATCATTGCCATAAGAGTTGTGGCTGTTAAATACCAGCTGTCACTACCTCAGTTCAACAGAGAAAAATAGGCAATCACCTACTTCTTCCGTGTGTCAACTATCCGGTTCAGTTTACCTCCCTCACTTCGTGGTATGGCGCCGGGCATAAGGAAATGCACCTTCATGGTAAGCCCTATATTGTCATTTATCTTTTTCTGTATAGATCTATGCATTGCGCCTAACCTGTCGTGGTTTTTCACTATCTCATTATCCAATGCTACTAATTCCAACAGTTTACTTAGTTCAATATCCAATTCCACCATCACTTCTACTTCATCCATAGTCCCCTCATTCTTTACGAGTAGCTGATAATTATTGGACAGATCAGTGAAACCCTCCAGCACTGCCTCGACTTGGGTATGAAACAAATTCACCCCGCGAATGATCAGCATATCGTCCGACCGTCCCAGTATCTGTCCCATCTTCACATGAGTACGTTTGCCTGCCTTATCATAATACAGGCTCGTGATATCATTGGTCCAGTAGCGCAGCACAGGCATTGCTTTTTTGGTAAGAGTGGTAAATACCAACACGCCATTTTCCCCATAGGGCAATGGTTCACCTGTCACCCTGTCCACTATCTCCGGGTAAAAATGATCTTCCCATATATAGCTACCCGTTCCCTTTTCCTCATGATCTTCCTGAGAGACACCCGGCCCCATTACTTCAGATAATCCATAGATATTAGTGGCGGTAACACCTAATCCTCGCTCTACGTCCGCACGCACACTTTCTGTCCATGGCTCGGCACCAAGTATGGCAAATTTCAATTTCAGACTTTGCGGGTCAATATCTCTGCGTCTCAATTCCTCGGCAATGGTCATTGCATAACTCGGTGTGCAGCACAGCGCATCCGAACCAAAATCCTGCATCAGCATTATCTGTCGCTCGGTCATCCCTCCCGATACCGGCACCACTGCCATCCCCAATCGCTCCGCACCATAATGCAGCCCCAATCCTCCAGTAAACAATCCATACCCATATGCGTTCTGCATGATCATACCCGGCCGGCAACCTGCAGCCACCAATGAGCGCGCTATGACTTCCGAGAATATGTCAATATCTCCTTTTGTATACCCCACCACAGTTGGCTTACCCGTTGTACCACTCGAACCATGAATACGGGATATTTCGTTTTGAGGAACCGCGAACAGGCCGAATGGATAGTTATCTCTTAGATCTCCCTTCTTTGTAAACGGCAACTTGTGTATATCATGTATGCTTCTTATATCAGCCGGTCCTACTCCTGCCTCATCCAGTTTATTCTTATAAAACGGCACCCGCTTGTACAAATAAGCAACTTGTTCCGCAAGCCGCTCACTTTGCAATTGACGCATTTTATCGATCGCCAGGGTTTCTATTTCAGGTTGGTACATGGTGGTATATAATTACTGCTACTCTAAGTTAGGCTAATATTACCTTTGAACTAACCACATGCACCTGCTGCAAGTCCACTATATTTTGCTAATAAGATATAGTTATTAAATTTGAAGCTGATTAACCGCCATGAACAAAACAAGACTGGAAGCCTTTAGCGATGGCGTATTTGCCATTATTATCACCATCATGGTGCTGGAGATAAAAGTGCCGCACGGTGCGGAATGGAGCGCATTACTACCATTGATACCTGTGTTGATCAGCTATATCCTCAGTTTCATTTACGTGGGCATATACTGGGGAAACCACCACCACATGCTGCATGCGGTTAAAAAAGTAACACCCGGCATCATATGGGGTAACATGTTCTTGTTGTTTGTGCTCTCTCTAATACCCTTTGCTACCGCTTGGATGGGCGAGAACCATTTCGCTCAAAATACAGTAATAGTTTACGCAGTGCTGCTGCTACTCGCCGGCGTATCATTTACCACCCTACAGGTAGCCATTGAAAGGAGCAACCCGTTCACTCCCGCGCTGAAGACCGCATTCGGCAAAATGAGAAAGAAGGGATATCTGTCGGTAATAAGTTACAGCAGCGCTATCGCCCTCGCCTACGTTAATAGTGCCATATCCGGTGCATTATTTGTATTTGTGGCCGTAGTATGGCTTATCCCTGACAGGAACATTGAGCAGGCGCTAAAAGATCAGGAAAGTCATCACTAAATAGCATAGCTACGCCTACCACTGCTAGCGCGGCTATTGACGTAAAAATTAAATCAGACTTAGGCCTGCTTTTTAGGAGGAAGTTGAAACGCCACTGCTTCATGCTCAAAATGGCCATTATGTGATCCGTCGCAGAATGGCTTGTTCTTAGATAAGCCGCAACGGCATATAGAAACAACATCACGACCGTCCAGACCATAAGCGTTACCGCTTCTGTCCACGATCTCGAAATCGCCTTCTATCTTCACCGAACCGTTGTTATTTATAGTAAGCTTAGTAGCCATAGTTGTATAATTGAACCGCTAAAATAGGAATAATACAGGCAGTATCGCCCCATTATTGCCAGCTATACCTGTATAAAATCAACTTTAATTTATTTACGATATTTTTGCACGCTAAATAATATCATTTGAGTGCCTCTGTTTTTTTAATAACACCACCGTTCACACAGCTGAATACCCCCTATCCGGCCACGGCTTACCTGAAAGGATTTTTGAATACCAAAAATATCTCTTCCTTCCAGGCCGACCTGGGCATAGAGGTAACTCTGGCGCTGTTCTCAAAAGCAGGGCTACAGCAGCTATTTGGAGGTATTACTACAGAAGGTAAGGAGCTATCTGAAAACATACTGAGGATAATAGCGCTCCAAAACGATTACATAGAAACGGTAGACAGTGTTACTAATTTCCTGCAAGGAAAGAATCCGACACTCGCCCACCTTATCTGCAAAAGAAATTTCCTTCCCGAAGCATCGCGTTTTGCGCAACTTGACGACCTCAACTGGGCATTTGGCAGCATGGGTACGCAAGACAAAGCCAAACACCTGGCCACTATGTACCTCGAAGATCTTTCAGATCTCATAATGGAATGTGTCGACCCGCACTTCGGCTTCAGCCGCTATGCGGAAAGATTAGGCCGATCAGCCAACACCTTCGACGAGCTATACGGGGCACTACAAAAAGAATACACTTACATAGACAATATACTTATCAACATACTTGCAGAACGGATGGCAACCGTACAACCGGCTTTAGTAGCCATATCAGTGCCATTTCCGGGCAATCTGTATGCGTCGTTCCGCTGCGCGCAATGGATCAGAAAAAACTACCCTGGCACTAAAATAGCCATGGGCGGCGGCTTCCCCAATACCGAGCTTCGGTCATTGTCTGATGCCAGAGTTTTTGAATTCTTTGATTTCATCACGCTCGATGATGGTGAAGCACCTGTAGAAAATCTGGTTCAACACATTGAAGGTAAAATACCTGTTGAATCATTAAAGAGAACCTTCGTTCTTGCCGACGGCAAGGTTGTATACATCAACAACAAAGCTTGTACCGACTACAAACAAGGTCAGGTGGGCACTCCCGACTACAGCGATTTCCTCCTCGATAGTTATATATCCGCCATTGAGGTAATAAACCCCATGCACAGTCTTTGGAGCGATGGCCGGTGGAATAAACTAACCATGGCACATGGCTGCTATTGGGGTAAATGTACGTTCTGCGATATATCACTCGATTACATAAGGGCTTATCAACCCATAACGGCATCACTGCTGTGCGATCGCATAGAAGAGATAGTAGCGCAAACCGGACAAACGGGTTTTCATTTCGTTGACGAAGCAGCGCCGCCGGCATTAATGCGGGCACTGGCTTTAGAGATCATCCGTAGAAAGATCAACATCAGCTGGTGGACCAATGTGCGCTTTGAAAAGAGTTTTACCCGCGATCTGTGCCTCCTTCTCAAAGAATCTGGCTGCATTGCTGTTTCCGGCGGATTGGAAGTAGCATCTGACCGCTTGCTCGAATTAATTCAAAAAGGCATCACGGTAGCCCAGGTAGCCAAAGTGAACAAACACTTTACTGAAGCAGGTATCATGGTTCACGCCTACCTCATGTACGGCTTCCCAACACAAACTGCCCAGGAAACCATCGACTCTCTGGAGATGGTCCGCCAGATGTTCCAATCCGGCATCCTGCAATCTGCCTTCTGGCACCAGTTTGCCATGACAGCTCACAGCCCTGTGGGGTTGGAACCCGAAAAGTATAAGGTAAAGAAGGTAAATGCAGAGATCGGAACGTTCGCTAATAACGATATAGTACACATAGACCCAACCGGAGCAGACCACGAAACTTTTAGCCTTGGACTGAAAAAATCGCTACTCAACTACATGCATGGCGCCTGTTTCGATTTCCCGCTGCAAAAATGGTTTGAGGAAAAAGTACCTAAAACCACCATCGCACCCGATTATATTGCCAATCTGCTTAACGAAGAAGAGTACACAAGTGTGAAACCAACCGCCAAAGTTGTTTGGTTGGGTAAGCAGCCCACTGTAGAGTATATTACCAAATCCAAGAAGGGCAACACGTGGGAGATGGCCTCACTTACTTTTCATAGCAAGCAATCCACTATCAACATTAAGGTGAATAAAGAGGAAGGCACATGGCTCGTCAATATTCTGGATAACCTTTCACCTGCGCATATAAAAACCTATAGCATACAGGAAGTAAAAGAAAGTTATGAGAACGCAGGCTTCGATGATTTTGAACTATTCTGGGAAAACAAACCGGTGAACGGTCTATACAAATTTGGCCTTCTTTCTCTGTAACACCTACATTGCCAATAATTCACATATCAAAATAACACAAAGGATTAACAGAATTTTATTTTTTCCCGACGTAGATTTGTACTCTTATAACTATGCATAAAACGCGCTTATATATATTGCAGGGATTGGGCATTATCATGCTCATCTTCGGCTATTTCTTAAGCGACAAGCCCGATAACAAATCGGTAATGCATTTCAATTTACATGGAAACCATGTTTTCACCTCTGCCCCTGATAATGATAATGATGTTCAGCATATTGCTGCAACATCACTATCAGAACACAAAGGCCATCACCACAAAGTAAGGGCGATCAAGTTCTTCTCCCTTAAGCTTACAACACCTATTCCTACCCTCTCCTACCAGTACATTCCACTGGTTTCCGTTGATTACATAATACCACTCAACGAGAGTTACTATTTCTTGTTTTGTAAAGAGATCAATCCTCCTCCTCCCAAGGCTTGCTAAAGCCCATGCTTTGCGGTAATTTCCAATTTCAGAATTGTTTAGATCATTACATCTGTATAGAGGTATTGTATTGCTACACGCTCAAATATTCCATCTTACCGCAATAGCTAGTTTCAGAATCAGGGCCATTCCGCTACCATTACCCATTTTGTAACCAATTACAATTGTTTTTGCATGTCTCACAAACAGCTTGCAAAAGGCTTATATGCATTATGCTGTATTTGCCTTCTGCAATCAACCAACTTGCACGCGCAGCAAATGCCCGCTGCCGATACGCTCAGGCTTACCTTACAACAAGCAGAAAAAACCTTTTTAGACAGCAACCTCCAATTGTTGGCGCAGCACTATAACATACAGAGCAATAAGGCGCTTGTGGCACAGGCCCGTAAATGGGATAACCCTGTGTTGAACACAGATCAGAATGTGTATGCCAATAATCGCTTCTTTGAGCATGGAAGGGATGCCGCAGGCAATCCTACCGGTGAAATATTTGTGCAGGTGCAGCAGCTGATCAGAACCGCGGGGAAACGCGGTCATCAGGTAGATCTGGCTAAAACCAATGTCAACATCGCAGAATGGCAGTTCAACACTGTGTTGCGTGACCTGCGTGCAACACTCATAAAAGACTTCTATAGCGTTGCGCAACTGCAGGCAAATGCGGGCCTGTATAACGACAATATTGAGCGCTTGTCAAAATTGGAGAAAGCAATGAGTACTGCACTCACATCTGGCAATATCGCTAAAAAGGAATACCTGAGAGTGCAGGCATTGATCCTAAATATGAAGCAGGAAATGATTGGCAACGCAAAGGAACTGGCTAATGTTCAAAGCGAACTAAAGACCTTACTACAGGTAACCGGTAATATCTTTATCCTGCCCGTTGCTGATGAAAGCGAACCCGCCAGAATGCCCGAACTGAGCATTTTTGCCATGCTCGATTCTGCCGCAAAGCACAATACCGACTACAACCAGCAGGTATACCAGGTGCAATACAACAGGCAAAACCTGAAACTACAAAGATCATTGGCTGTACCCGACCTGACCATAGGAACAGAGTACGACAACAACTCCAACTATACGCCTAACTATTACGGTCTTGGACTCTCTATACCCCTGCCACTTTGGGACAGGAATAGAGGGAATATTAAATCTGCTAACTGGCAGGTAAAAGCTGAAGAGGCTACCCTGAAACAATATGATCAGAAACTTAAGAACGATGTCCTAAACGCATATCAGAAACTTCAGTTGACCGTGAGCCTTACAGCAAATAATAATGCGGCCTTCTATACAGACTATTCTGCGCTGTACAAGAACATAGTAGAAAGCTATAACAACAGGCAAATAAGCCTGATAGAATTCCTGGAATATTTCAACGACTATCAGGATGTAAGAAAGAATCAGTTACAACAGGTACTTAACCTCCGATTGGCCAAGCAAGAGTTGAACGATGTGGTGGGTGTAGATGTAGCTAAGTAGTAGATAGTAGATCATATTTAGACCCTACACAGCGAACTTCCGTCAGCGCTGGAAGGCCCTGAAAGGGCGACATAAATAGCGAGGGGTTTCAACCCCTCGTACTAAATACAAAAGAGGGATAGCCCTGAAAGGGCGACATAACTTTCTAAGTAAACCTTTAACAACAATTAAAGTAATAAAACAAGCAAAATATATAGTAATGAAACAATCAATTTTGTTGTCTTTCCTGGCAGTTGTGTTGTTTACCTCGTGTGAACATAAAGAACCGGTAGTAGAACAAAGTACCAAATTTGTGCTAAGCGACTCAATGCTGCACATGATAGAGATAGACACCGTTCAGCAGTGTGCTTTGCTCGATGAATTATCCCTAAGCGGAGAAGTAAGCTTCAACGAAAATAATGTAGTGAAGGTGTTCCCACGTACCAGTGGACAAGTCATAGATGCAAAGGTTTCTCTCGGTGATCACGTAAGCAAGGGCCAGGCATTGGCCACAATAAAGAGTGCCGACGTTGCAGGTAATTACAACGACCTGAGCAGTGCTAATGCCGACCTGGCAATAGCTAAGCGCCAGATGGATAATCAGGAGTCTTTGTTTAAAGGAGGCATCAGTAGCGAGCGGGAATATAACGAGGCAAAACAGAACTATGAGAAGTCATTGGCAGCACGCAACAAGATACAATCTGTCATAAACATCAATGGGGGTGGCAAAGCATCAGAAGGTGGCCTGTACACCATCACTGCGCCAATTGATGGGTACATAGTTGAAAAGAAAGTAGCAGCAGGCGCATTCATACGTCCTGATATGGGAGACAACTTGTTTACTATATCCGACCTTAAAAACATCTGGGTATATGCCAACGTTTATGAAAATGACATTTCCAGAATAAAAGAAGGAAACCTGGTTAAGGTTGTACCTATAGCCTACCCCGACAAAGTGTACGAAGGGAAGATCGACAAAGTAAGTCAGGTCCTTGATCCGCAAAGCAAAGCTATGCGTGTGCGTATAAATCTCGAAAACAAGGAGATGTTGCTGAAGCCGGAAATGTTCACCAAAGTAGTGGTCAACAACCAGGATGCCGGCACATATACTTGCTTCTCCAGCAATGCAGTTTTATCGCAGGATGGAAAGAACTATGTAGTCACTTACAACAACAAAAACGACATACAGATTAGCGGAATAGACATCATCAAAACAGTAGGAGATAAAACCTATGTGACAAGCGGTGTAAAACCGGGAGAAGTGCTGATCACAAAACATCAGCTATTCATTTTTAACCAATTATCAAATGAGTAAAATCCCTTCACACGGATCATTACCAAACCATATAGTTTATGAATAAGTTCATAAAGGCGATTATTCACTTTTCCTTACGTCACCGTTTCCTGGTGTTTTTTCTCACAGGAGTACTGGCTGTAATAGGTTTTATCAGCTACAAAAATACGCCGATAGAAACCTTCCCCGATGTAACCAACACACAGATCATCATCATCGCACAGTGGCCTGGCCGCAGTGCTGAAGAGGTAGAAAAGTTCGTGTCTATTCCATTGGAGACCACTTTAAATTCAGTACAGAGCAAAACAAGTTTGCGCTCTACATCTGCTTTCGGTCTGGCTTACATCCGCATCATCTTCGATGATAATGTTGATGACGCATTTGCACGTCAGCAGGTACTGAGCCGACTGTCTAATGCGGATCTACCCGATGGTGTAAAACCCGAAGTAGAACCTCCATATGGCCCTACTGGCGAGATCTATCGCTATACCCTGCATAGTAAAACAAAGAGCATCCGTGAACTTACTGCGATCCAGGACTGGGTGCTAGACAGGCAGTTCAAATCTGTTCCCGGAGTAGCTGATGTAAACAGCTTTGGCGGAGAAGAAAAGATCTATGAGATCAGTGTTATCCCCGGCACATTAGCTAAGTATAACCTCACTTCTTTAGACGTTTATAATGCCGTTACCAAAAGCAACATCAACGTAGGTGGTGACGTATTGGAACGCAATGGACAGGCATATGTAGTGCGTGGCATAGGTATCCTCAACGACATAAGTGAAGTGGAGAATATCATCATCACAAAGATCAACAACGTACCTATTCTTGTCAAGAATGTTGCGGAAGTAAAAGAAGCCGGAAAACCCCGCTTGGGTTGGGTGAGTCGCGACGACGAGAACGACGTGATTGAAGGTATCATTGTAATGCGCAAGGGAGAGAACCCTGCCGAAGTGCTGGAACGTATACAGGCCAAGGTAAAAGACCTGAACGAGAACGTCTTACCCAAGGGTGTAAAGATCAGTACTTTCTACGACCGTACTGTACTTATGGAGTTTGCCACGCACACCGTTATTCATAACCTCATAGAGGGTATCATATTGGTAACGTTGATAGTACTCATTTTCATGGCCGACTGGCGCACTACGCTTACTGTTGCATTGATAGTACCATTGGCACTGTTATTCGCCTTCATGCTGATGCGCCTTAAGGGCATGTCTGCCAACTTACTGAGTATGGGGGCAGTCGACTTTGGTATCATCATAGATGGTGCGGTGGTAATGGTCGAAGGGATATTCGTAGCGCTCGATCATCGGGCCAAAGAGGTAGGTATGGAAAAGTTCAACAAGCTCGCAAAGCTGGGTTTGTTCAAGACCATGGGTACCGAAATGGGTAAAGCTATCTTCTTCTCTAAAGTCATTATCCTTACCTGTCTCATACCCATCTTCGCATTCCAGAAGGTAGAGGGTAAGATGTTCTCGCCATTGGCGTTTACACTCGGCTTTGCATTGATCGGAGCCTTGATCTACACACTTACATTCGTACCCGCACTATCAAGTGTATTGCTCAAAAAGAATGTACGCGAGAAACATAATCCCGTTGTTATCTTCTTCGAGAAATACATCATGATGGCTTTCAAATGGGTATATGCCCGTCAGAAGTTGTGCTTGATAGTAGCTGTAGCAATAATGGTAGTAAGTTTCGCATCAGTAAAGTTTCTGGGTACGGAGTTCCTGCCAGAACTCAATGAAGGTGCACTATGGGTTGAGAGTGAATTACCAATGAGTATTAGCCTGCCTGAAGCTAAACTGACCAGCGATAAGATGATGCAGGTAATCCGCAAATTCCCTGAGGTTAAACAAACACTATCTCAGATGGGCCGCACTAACGATGGCACAGACCCTAAAGGCTTCTTCAATGTGCAGATACAGGTCGATCTAAAGCCAAAAGATCAGTGGCGCAAAGGATTAACTGAAGATCAGTTGATCGACAGTATGGACCAGCAGCTGAAGAAAATACCGGGCTGCGTCTTCAACTACTCACAACCTATTCGCGACAACGTAGAAGAAGCAGTAGCAGGTGTAAATGCTGCACTTGCAGTTAAGATATATGGACCCGACTTCAAGACACTCGATTCTATGGCAAAGGTTGTAAAAACAACTTTAAATGGTGTACAGGGTGTAGATGACTTGGGTATCCTGAAAAACCTGGGACAACCCGAATTCCGTATAGAGCTGGATCAGAAAAAAATGGCGATGTACGGTGTCAACAGCGCAGATGCGAATGCTGTAATTGAAATGGCACTGGGTGGTAAAGCTGCTACTGAACTATACGAGGGCGAGCGTAAATTCGATGTGCGTATCAGGTATGATAAAGACTACCGAAATACAGAGGAGAAAATCTCTCAGCTCCGCGTTCCTACACAAGATAGTACTCGTATACCTATCAGCGAGATCGCCAACATCCGTAAGACAACAGGCCCCGCATTTATATTCAGAGAAAACAATCTCCGCTATATCGCAGTGAAATTCTCCAACCGTGGCCGCGACTTAGGAAGCACAATTGGTGAGGCACAGAAAAAAGTTGCTGCTGCATTAAAGCTGCCCAAGGGTTATACAATGACATGGAACGGTGAGTTTGAGAACCAGGTCCGGGCCACCAATACGCTTAACCACGTGGTACCTCTTTGCCTGCTGGCCATCTTCCTCATATTGTTCATTACCTATGGCAATGTAAAGGATGCGTTACTGACCATCATGAACGTGCCGTTCGCATTGATCGGTGGTATACTTGCACTACACGTCACACATATCAACTTCAGTATCAGTGCAGGTATTGGCTTCATTGCCTTGTTTGGAGTATGCATACAGAATGGGGTTATCCTCATCAGCGTATTCCGTAAAAACCTGAGCGATAAAATGACGTTACACAAAGCCATTGAACATGGAGTGCATACACGTATACGACCGGTGGTTATGACTGCATTAATGGCCGCTATAGGGCTGTTGCCAGCCGCCATAAGTACAGGCATTGGCTCAGAAACACAAAAGCCTTTGGCTATTGTAGTAATCGGTGGATTGATCACCTCTACATTACTTACCCTGTTGATACTCCCGGTTATTTATAGCCGCGTACACAACCTTATCCATAAACGTGAAAACAGGAGACTGCTCCACAAAATGGGAGCAATTGGCAAAGTCCCTGAAACCCCATCTGATTCAAACTAATTTGGATCACTTCAAAACCACTCAAGAGCAAAAGCCCCGTTAATTCGGGGCTTTTGCTTTTTGTATCGATACGCCATTTCACAATTACTATCATCACTACCTAGCTAGCCAATATCTTTATATAGCCGAAAGGCAATGTCATTAAGGTAAGGCGCTAATAGGATGTCATGATGCCGAAGGTATCAGATGTCTATAGCAAAATCAGATACAAATTGAAAAACGATGCCGAAGGTATCGGATGTCTAATTAAGCAAACCACCTTAACTTATTGACATTGCATGAAAGCCTGCCTGCCGGTTGGCAGTGGGGATATAACTATAGACGCGACCTATATCCTTAAGCCAATGTCATTGCGCCTTAGGTGCAAAAGGTTTGTAGCAAACCACCCCCTTCCCACACTGCGTGCCGTAGGTGCGCAACAATCGTAACCGTGTCTGTTTATTGATGCTTAAACAATGCAACTTTGTTAATTGGACAGGTTCTGAAAGAAAAAACTAACCATATAAGGAAAAATAATTGCTATTCAATTTGCTTTATCTTTGAATATATGAGGTTCAGCATTAATCAAATATTTATCGTGATATTGCTACTATGCTCAACCGGTGCTATTGGGCAGTATGGGAGCTACTACCCACTTACGCGTGATACGTTCAATCACTTTAAGGATAGCTTGGTGATTGTGGGTAAGATAGTTAAATATTCGGGGCTGCACCCACAATGTGGTACCCGTTGTAGTAGTGAGCATTTGATTGTTGACCTGTCAGAAAAAAATCCAAAGTATCCATATCTTCTAATTTATATTGCTTTTACCTGCTTTGACCTAATCGATGAAAAAGAGCTATTCAAAACAATCAGAATGAAAATTGAAAAGATAGAACTAAACGATGATGCATGCTTTTGGAGTTCGTCGTCATTTGATTCGAAAGGATTGCCCTTTTATGATCTAATTAGCCATTCCGTCGTAAAATAATTAGCTTTCACTATACAAAGCCTCATCGCCCCATCTCACTTCGTCCCATAAAAATACATCAACACACAAAGCAGTATCGTGATCAAGACAATAACTAACGGTAGTAACTGCCTTTGCTTTGCCTGCTTTTCCCTGCCCTTATAAAATTGATAGATATCCCGCTGTTGGTCAATGTCATCAGTAGTCTTCAGCATCTGCGCTACTATCACATCCAGGTATTGTATCCCCAGCCAATGGGTCGCTTTCATCACTTCCGCTCTTATAGCACTGTTCTTCTCTTCATCACCAAAATGCCTTAGCACACCTATATGTGCGTCAGTCAGTATCAGCAATATATACTCCTGTAACGCCCGCTGACTTATACGATAAGTATCCATAGCCGCCAGGCTCTTATTCATATCAATAGCCACGGTAAGCAACCACGATGGCGTTACCTCTTGTGTGTTTGCAGTCCGCTTACCCGCACCACTCATCCACAGGTCATCATGATACCGCTCTCTCTTCAAAGGATTAGAGAGAACACTGTATGCCTCCTGTATCTCTTTAAACTGAGCCTCAGCATACACATTATCCGGGTTCTTATCCGGATGATACTGCATAGCCAACTTCCTGTATGCTTTCTTTATCTCAGTTAGCGTAGCAGACGGTTGTACCCCTAATATTTTATAATGATCTTTAATAGTCGTTAGTATTTAGTACATAGTAGATAGTCCCGATGCATAGCGTCGTATGTCAAAAGTAGAAAGAAGAAAGTTCTCATTATTACTCAGCACCATTCTTTCATTACACCCATTGCCAAATTGTCGAATTGTCAAATTGTCAAATTATTTTCCATCTTTGTAATCCCAAAGGAAGAAACAAGCATACGTCCTGTATGGCGCCCACTTCGCCGATAATTTCAACATCTGCGCTTTAAATGCCTTCTTATCCGTCATATCTAATCCATACACCTTGGCAATGCCCTGCTGTATACCCAGGTCATCAATGGCAAACACATCTTCTCTACCCAGCGTGAACATCAGTATCATTTCTACCGTCCACCTGCCCACACCTTTTATCTGTGTAAGAAAATCGATCACCGCCTCATTATCCATCTTCGCAAATAGCTTATCAGTAGCGTTCTGTTCTATCATAAAGCGCGCTACATTATGTACATAACTCACCTTCGCGTTAGACAAGCCGATACCACGCAATGTCTCTGTTGGTGTATCCAATATTTGCTGCGCCGTCGGCTCTTCCCCATTATACAGATCAAGGAAACGTTTAAAAATAACCTCAGCTACCTTCGTCGACAACTGCTGACTTATAATAGAAGCACACAGCCTCAAACAAATGTTCTTCCTCTTTTTCAAAGGTCTCGGAATTATTGTCTTGAGTAGTGGCAATAACTTTTTATCTTTAGAAAGATGAGCGTAGTAAACGGCTTCGGTATTCATTATAGATAAAAGTAACAAACTACCGCACCCCCACAAAATGAATCACTATTGCGCCACTCAATACCTATATATTTTCAATAAATTGAAATTACATGTACATACACGTATCTTTGTGTTGAGTTTTAACTTTCGATCTTGAAAAGAAGAACATTTATAAAAAATGGCAGCATTTTAGCAGCCGCATCCATCACAGGTATGTCTACACTATCTGCACTCGAATCTTTGGGCAACAGCCTGGCACCATCACCACGTATGCCCGTTATGTTTATCGGCCATGGCAGCCCCATGAACGCCATTGAAGACAACGAATTCAGCCAAAGCTGGCGTAAAATGGGTAAGCAATTACCACGACCGCAGGCCATACTTTCTATTTCCGCACACTGGCTCACCAACACCACCAAGGTCACCACAATGGCACAACCAAAAACCATTCATGACTTTGGCGGTTTCCCTAAAGCCCTGTTCGATGCACAATACCCGGCACCCGGTGCTGTAGAAATGGCGAACCTCTCCAAGCAACTCATCACCGCCAGTGATGTACAGGGAGATGACACTTGGGGTCTCGACCACGGTACATGGAGCGTACTATTACCTATGTACCCTGCTGCAGATATTCCTGTGTTTCAGCTAAGCCTCGTCTACGACAAGTCCCCCGAATACCACTACCAGATAGGTCAGCAACTATTAAAGCTGCGCGATAAAGGAGTACTCATATTAGGCAGTGGCAACCTGGTACACAACCTCGGCCGGGTAGACTGGCACAATACAGGCATAGTATACGATTGGGCCAAAGAATTCGACAGCAAATTTACCAGCTGGATAGACAAGGGCGACCATGCATCCATAATGAACTACCAGAAAATATTGGGTGCAACAGCCACCATGACCCATCCTACTTATGATCACTTGCTACCTCTGTTCTACATACTTGGCTTGCAGCAGAAAAACGAAAAAGTAACATACTTCAATGACACCATGCAGATGGGTTCTATATCCATGCGATCATTGATAATCCAAGCATAATAAAAATCTTTTCCAACACAGCCACAAATTAAGCTCCTGTCGCGAGAGTTAGCGCAGCGCTCTCGTGACGACATAGTTTATCGGGTCTCTGACACGAACATCAGGCCGATACTCTTTGAGACAAGAAACCCCATCTCAAAATAATCAATACTTTTACCTATCAATCATCAAACAAAATGAGACAACTATACACCCTTGCCCTGGTAGCCACACTCCTGCTCACTGCCTGTGCGAGACCAAAAGATCTTATCTACCGAGGCGTTGAGCATTTCGGATTCAAGCAATCAGGAATCACAAACACCATGCTCACTGTAGACCTCAAATTATACAACCCCAACAAATACGCACTTATGCTCAAAAGTAGCGATGTAGCGGTCTATATCAATAGTTCACATGTTGGCCAGGCATACCTTCGCGACAAAAAACTCATCCCTGCCAAAGACACCTTTATTCTCCCTGTAGTACTCAAAGTAGACTTACTGCATGTGATACCAAATGCATTACAACTACTAACGAAAAAAGAAATAACACTAAAGCTGGAAGGTAATATCAGAGCAGGAAGACATGGCATATTTATGGTGCTGCCTGTAACTTATGAAGGCAAGCAAAAGATAGATATCAAGCTATAACCTTCGCACACTATCACTCAACACCAGATACACATGGCTTGCCTTGTTCTGGTCCATACTATAAAGTCCCGTGAGCACACCGAACGCAGGCAATATCATTAACTGCTCCTGCATATAAAAACATGGCAATTTCACACTTTGCCTGCCCATACCCGATAGCACCACTCCCGGATGTATATGCCCGACCACATTCACCTTACCTGCTGCAACATTATTCAGTGGTTCATGTGAATAAATGAATAGTTCATCTTCTATGGTATCTACGACCGCAACACAAATATCATGAAACTTGCTGCCATTGATAAGGTCATGATTACCCCTTACTAACGTAAACTGAATGTGCTTATAGGCGGCAACAAGATCACAGAAGTTATGCCAGTCATCGTTAAGGCTGCTATGAAAAAGATCACCCAGGAAATAAACCTTCTTTGGTTGCACGAGGTCAAACAAACTCCGCAGATTATCGTAGTCGCCCTGCTGCGCTGAAGACGGAAGCGATATACCATTCTTTCTGAAGTGGCTGGCCTTACCAAGGTGCACATCTGCAATGATCAGCAACTCCTCGTCCGGCTTATACAAAGCCTTCTGAAACAACAAAGTAAACGCAACCCCACTAATATCGATCGTCATAAAGACGCAAAGTTAAGGTGTAGGCAGTAAATGTAAAAACACCGAATGTCATGATGATCCTTAGTTTACACTGGCTTGTCGAAGTGCCGAACCACTACATTCTGACACTGGTCGAAGCTTCTCGCTTCGTCCTAACGCATGCAAGCGCCCCGCTTGCGAAACAAAATTTATGTACACCGACACCACGCGCCGCCGACTTACGACTTACGCTCTATCCAACTGCTCCAACATCTTCTTCACCCTATCCTCAAATTTTTCATTCGTAAACTTCTCCCTAAACCGTTCAGTGAGTATCGGGAAACAGAAAGGGCTGAACTTTTCAAGGTCTTTAATGATTACATGCTGCGTCTCCATTCGCTGCAGTGCCTGCATCATACGCACCTGCTCCATCTGGAAGGTCATTACCTCATCATATGCCTGCTGCAGTAGCAAATTATTCGGGTCAAAATCAGTAAACACACCAAAGAATAATTGCGAATTGGCCTGCACATGCCTTGTTTTCACAGCCTTACCCGGATAGCCATTGAACACCAATCCCGCTATGGTGGCTATGTCCCTGAATTTCCGCTTAGCCATCTCCGATATATTCACACTGGCATAAATGTCAGCCGATATATTGCTGCTATCAAAGAGTGCATTACCCAGCGCTTCTTCTACGGGTATCTCCTGATCGCTCAGCAACTCAAATCCGTAGTCATTCATGGCTATGGAAAAGGTCATTGGCTTTATCTGTGATATGCGGTAGGCAAACAATGACGCCATACCCTCATGTACATTGCGCCCTTCAAACGGGTAGAAAAACACATGATACCCATCCCTTGTCTTTATCTTCTCTATCAGCAACTCATCATTATGCGGCAGATGGCTGCGCATCTTTTGCTCTTCAAATAACTGCGACAGGCTACTTATCTCAATATCCGTTTTCTTCTTCCCATACTCATCAAGTTTCATTCTTATGGTCGATGACAACTGGGACGACAGAGGCATCCTCCCGCCTTGCCAGCTGGGAAAAGCTCCCTTATTGCCTGCGCTACGCTTCACGTAAGCGGTCATATCTTTTATGCGTATCAACTCTAGGTTCTTACCCGTAAACCAAAACGAATCGCCGGGGCTAAGCCTGGATATAAACCACTCTTCTATACTCCCTATCCTGCCACCACCCACATACGTCACCTGTATCATAGCATCACTTACTATCGTGCCTATACCCAACCTGTGGCGCATAGCCACCCGCTTACTAGTAACTACATAAAGGCCGTTCTCTATCACTACCTTATGAAACTCGTCATACGCTTCCAGCATACTACCGCCATCTGTTATGAACAGCAGACACCAGTTAAATTCTTCTCTCGTCACCGAGTTAAAACAATGTGTTTTGATAACCTCCTCATAGGTTTCATTGGCTCTGAACCCATCCGACACAGCAAGTGTCACCAGGTATTGTATCAGCACATCGAAAGATCGTATATACGGCACCCGCTGCTCTATCTCACTATGCGTTACGGCATGCCGCAGAGCACTCCCTTCTATGATCTCCAGTGAATGGGTCGGTAAGAAATAGATCTTACTGATAGCCCCCGGCTGGTGGCCACTCCGCCCTGCCCGCTGCATGAACCGCGCCACACCCTTAGGAGACCCTATTTGTATAACAGTATCTACCGGCCTGAAGTCCACACCCAGATCAAGGCTGCTGGTGCATACCACTGCTTTCAGTATACCTTCATGCAGGGCATTTTCTACCCACAGCCTTGTCTCATCACTCAGAGCGCTGTGGTGCAGTGCCATAGCTCCGGCCAGGTCGGGCTCCCGCTCCAGCAGCCGCTGATACCATATCTCACACTGCGAGCGGGTATTGGTAAAAAGCAGTGTGGAATTACTTTTATGAATAATGGGCAACACCTCTTCCATCAGTTTAATGCCCAGGTGCCCACCCCAAGGGTATTTCTCTATCACCTCCGGGATGATGGTCTCTATCTCTATCCTCTTTTTAAGGTTGGTGCGTATCATGGTACGTTTGCCACCATATCCGCCCAGCAATACTTCTTCCGCTTCCTCCAGGTTGCCAATAGTAGCCGATATACCCCATATCTTCAACTCCGGATTGATCGCTTTCAGCCTGCTTAGCGCCAGCTCTATCTGCACGCCCCGCTTGGTACCCATCAACTCATGCCACTCGTCTATAATTACAAACTGTAGATTTTTGAAGGTATCATTATATCCCTTCGCTGCCAGCAGCAGGTGCACACTTTCGGGAGTAGTGATCAGCCCGTTGGGCATCTTCTTCTTTTGCTGCGTGCGCTCTTTCAGGCTCGTGTCACCGCTGCGCAAGCCTATGGTATAACTCAGTCCCAGCCCGTCACTCACCCGCTCGGTAGCCATGTATATTTCCTTACTCAGCGCCCGTAAGGGTGTTATCCATAAGCAATGTATGCCCGGCTTTTGCTTTTTATAATATTGCTGCAATACGCCAAACCATATCGCATAGGTCTTCCCAAACCCGGTAGGCGCATTCAGCAACCCCGAGTACCCCTTCCCTATGGCATCCCACGTATTCACCTGAAAGTCATAAGGCTGCCAGTCACTCTGCTTAAACCACTGTTCCGCTATAGGATGTTTCGATAAGTCCACACCTTGAAGTTAAAAGAATTGAGCCACAATAAAAAAGCTGCGGAATGATACAATACCAGCCACCCGGACCAAATATCATAAATGCGAAAATTGCAGAAAATGTCATGATGCCGAAGGCATCAGATGTCTATAGAGTAGTTATATCATTATCAAAACGATGCCGAAGGTATCGGATGTCTATATATGCGGATGTCTCTCAGAACAACAATCCGAGACACAAAATCCCCTACTTTTGCCACATGGAATTAAAACCTGGCATTGGACTAGACAACATCAAATTTGGCGCAACAGAAGCTGAAATAATGGCACTTATCGGTGACCCCGACAAGACCTTTACTAATGAAGACGATGAAAATGAGCTCATCTACCAATACAATTCGCGTAAGCTTAGACTTACATTTTATAAGCACGAAGATAGAAAACTGGGCTACATCAGGTGCGGCAACTATAAGGTTACTTATGATAACCAACCACTGCTAGGTCGCCCCATAAAAGAAGTGACAGATGTTACGTTAAAACATATTGCTCCATGGGAGGTCGACAGTTACGAATTTTTCGATGTTTACCTGAATCATGAAAACTGGATTTCCCTTAATGTGGAATACGAAGAGGTTGTAGATCTGGAATTAGGCGTACCGTTTAATAAGGATGATTCGTATAACTGGCCTATATAAATAGCTAATGCCTTCAACAAATTAAAAGTTTGTACCTGGGCAACACCCAACACCTAAGTCTGCCGCTGTTGTGTCTTCTGACCAACAGCCATCTGGCCGATTCTCTTAGAGATGCGCTAACTACACACTCCCCCCTTATTTTAAGAGGGGACGATGTTCGACCGGACCTTGGGCCGGTTGTCGAATGTCGGGCCTGCCTGCCGGTAGGCAGGGGTCATAAACCATGTCAGGCTGGTTCTCTTTGAGACCTACGAAAGATTCGGTTTACACAACTTCCTAAATACGACATCTCTTAATTCTCCACCCCATCCATACCCCAACAGCCACTGCCGGAATAATGCCAAAGACCGTGATCCATGTGAATGGCTTAACAACATAAGACTCAAATCCCTCTTTGATCGAGTATTTCCAGGGCATGCCTTCCAATAAAAAACCAGGCAAGCCTGAGAGAAATGCGGTAGTCATTAATGCCCCTATGCCACAAAGGATACCCGCAACCAGGTGATTCTTCTTGTTGATCAATATGGTTATTCCTGCCAGTTGCCCCCACAAATAACCACTTATCAGCATGATCACCGCACCCAATACCATATTCAATTGCATACCGGCATCTGCAATCCAACCCAAATCCATTCCTCTCCCACCAATACCCGTCATCATGGCCATTATCAAATAGGCCGTTATCAGTCCGACAACCGACGATATCAAGCCTTTCCTTCCTCCTATTTTTCTTGCCTCAGCTCTCGTCATCCCTTTTATACTCAATAGTTAAACACTATGAATTGCCATAAAGATATTTGAATTAGATCGCAATTAACTGCAATGCATATTGTGCTCGTTATGCTGTTATCCTCCTTTTTTGCACATACATGGCTTCCCCTGCCTTTATTTCCCTATAAAACATAACTTTACGCCCATGGAATTCAAAATATCGCAAAAACCATCTGCTAATCACAGATTATATATCGTAAGCGGCTCAGACAAACTGGAAGCTGCTGCTTTGACTCCCGAAGAGATCGCCTATGTGGGTACTGCATTTACTGCCGATCAATCCTTCATAACCATCAACCGCTACAGCAATTTCATCTTCATCAGCCTGCTGAAGGAGAAAAAGACCGACTCACAGACCAGCGAAGCTATACGCAAGGCAGGTGTGGAAGCGCAGGCAGTAGCCAACAAACATAAGATAGTAGAGCTGACCATTACCAACCTGTCTACCCGTGCCGATGCCGCTGTGCTGATGGCAGAGGGTATTGCATTGGCCAACTACCAGTTCCTTAAGTACCGTACTGAGGCTAAGAAACTTACCAATACACTGGTTCGTATCTCTTTCACCAAAGAGTCGGCTACCGTAAAGGAAGTAACTCAACTGGGTATTATTGTTGAGGCAATATACAAGGCACGTACCCTTGTTAATGAGCCATTGAGCTACCTGAGTGCCGAGCAGCTGTCTAAAGAGATCAGTGCTATTGGTAAAGAAGGTGGCTTTAAAGTAACCGTTTTCAACAAGGCACGCATAGAAAAAGAAGGTATGGGCGGATTGCTGAGCGTGAACCGCGGCAGTATCGATCCTCCGACATTCTCTATAATGGAGTATGTACCTAAAAAGGCTATCAACAAGAAGCCATTGGTACTCATTGGTAAGGGAGTAGTGTACGACACCGGTGGTGTATCGCTGAAGCCTACTGCCAACTCTATGGACCGCATGAAGAGCGACATGAGCGGTGCAGCGCTGGTTACCGGTGCTATGTACGCTATTGCGCAGATGCAGTTGCCTATTCACGTTATAGCTCTCGTACCTGCTACCGACAACCGCCCCGGAGAGAATGCTTATGTACCCGGCGACGTTATCAAAATGATGAGCGGAGCTACGGTAGAAGTATTGAATACCGATGCTGAAGGCCGCATGCTACTGGGCGATGCACTACACTTTGCCAAGCGCTACAATCCGCAACTGGTAGTAGATTTCGCTACCCTTACAGGTGCAGCGTCAGCTGCAGTTGGTGAACATGGTATAGTGTGCATGGGTACCGCTGGTGATGATGTAAAGCAGGCTTTCCGCGACAGTGGTTTCCGCCAGTACGAGCGACTCGTTGAGTACCCGCTATGGGATGAATATGGCGATCAGATAAAATCTGATATTGCCGACATCAAGAACATTGGCGGTGCTACAGGTGGTGCTATTACAGCAGGTAAATTCCTGGAGCATTTTACCGACTACCCATGGATGCACTTCGATATAGCAGGCGTATCTTTCAATGTGGCTAAGAAAGGATACTACCCTATCGGAGGTACTGCCTACGGTATGCGTATGTTGCTGGACTTTGTTTCGCACATGGGAAAATCGTAATTAAGTTAAAAATTAAAAGTAAAAACTAAAAAGTGGGCTAATAGTGCAGTCTGGATAGCATCTTCTGCATACTTTACACTTAGTACCCTGTTACAAAATAAACTACCACATGCAAGTAAATACAGACAAACCGGTTATAGGCATTACAACGGGCGACCTTAACGGGATAGGCCTGGAACTGATCATCAAAACCTTTTCCGACAACCGGATACTGGAATTGTGTACGCCTGTTATTTTCGCGTCCAACAAGGTGATCAATTTTTACCGCCGCCTGTCGCCGGAATATACTTTCAACTTTACCAGCACCAAGGATATGGCTGTGCTTAACTATAAGCAGATCAACATATTCAACTGCTGGGAAGATGAGGTGCCTTTGCAGCCCGGAGTACTTACAGAAGCAGGCGGCAAGTATGCCGTTCGTTCACTGATGGTAGCTACCCAATGCTTGAAAGATGGTCAGTTGGACGCACTCGTAACTGCTCCTATACATAAGAGCAATACCAATGTTGCCGATTTCCCGTTCACAGGTCATACCCCATTCTTTAAAGACAAATTTGGCGCTAAAGATGTGCTGATGCTGTTGTATAACGACAAGCTGCGTGTGGGCCTGGTTACCGAGCACATACCTGTGTCTAAGATCTCTGCTACCATTACCAAAGAACTGTTGCTATCGAAGCTGGCTATCATGAAGGAAACCCTGATAAAGGATTTCGGGATTGATAAGCCGAAGATTGCTGTGCTGGGCCTAAACCCCCATGCTGGTGATGACGGACAAATTGGTACCGAAGAGCAGACAATAATTAAGCCGGTTATCGATCAGCTACGCCAGGCAGGCAATCTTACCTTTGGTCCTTACAGTGCCGATGCATTCTTTGCCCGTGGCAGCTATACTGAGTTCGATGCAGTATTGGCCATGTATCACGACCAGGGTCTTGTTGCATTTAAGACATTAGCCGAAGGTGGTGGCGTTAACTACACCGCAGGCCTAACGGTTATCCGTACTTCGCCCGATCATGGTACCGCATTCGACATAGCAGGCAAAAACATAGCCGAGCCGGAATCTTTCCGCGAAGCAGTATTCCAATGCCTGGATCTTTTGCGCCAGCGCGAAGAGTATGCTACCAATACCGCCAACCCAATGAAGCGCGGCCGCATAGAAAAGGAACGTTCTACAGAATCATAGGTTATAAGATATCATTTATAGAAGCACCGTTTTCGCAGGAAGGCGGTGTTTTTGTGTGTGTGAGAGGTGGAATGCCCGATGAAATGAAAAATAAAATCGGGCATAATAAAAATATAAAGTATTCATAATCAAACAATTGCATTTCCAGTCAATGCCCGATTTTGCCCGATTTTGTGCCTGACGCACAATGATTTTATGCCGTCATTGCGAGGAACGAAGCAATCTTGCATCGGGGTGCTTACACAGATTTTCTACAGTTGCTACAGATTCAAAACGAATACATCCTTGTGTGAGATTGCTTCGTGCCTCGCAATGGCAGGGTTCTGATAGCGCCCAAAACGAATACGTCCTTGCGTGAGATTGCTTCGCGAAGGGCTCGCAATGACCTGATTGAGGTATATACTTCAAAAGTGGAAGTTTTTTTTTACGGAAGTTTTGTAGCGGGTGTTTGGGCTGAAATGCATTGTGGGCTTGGGTTTGAAGGCTTTTTAACAAATTTCCTAAAACTTCCACTTTCTTCCACTTTTTTCCGATTCTTTCCGCTTATTTCAGGGCTGCCTCGTCCCTAAATAGGTTTACACATTGATTAGATAATCCCTGTATTTGTTTACTGCCATCAGTAACTAGGTTTACACGTTTATGCAATTTCAAAAAGTGGCAGTTTTTCTGAAAAGTGGCAGTTTTCTATAGGGCAATTCGGCTGAATGACTTATTGGGTATGCTTTTCGGCTCATTTTAACAAATTGCCACTCGCTGCCACTTTCTGCTACTTTCTGCCACATGTTGCCACTTTTCACTGCTACCGCCTCACTAATTTTTCGCAAGCGGACGCTTGCATGGCTCAGGACGAAGCGAGACGCTTCGACCAGTGGATTATTTGTGCAAGCAACCCGATGCGAGATTGCTTTCCCGCAGAAAAAGCGGGACAGGCTGTTCCTCGCAATGACCCGCCCGGGATGGTTGACGTTGCAGGGCAGAAGATTTTCTGCCCCTACGTGTTGGGGGAACTATGGTGTGATAAGGTCTATATGTCAAAGATCTGAAAGGAAATATCCTGAATCGGGTGTAAATTAATATACGAAAATGAGTTTTTAAAATAAAGATATTCACAAAATTCTCGAAAAATAGTCGTGTATGACGCGCCAGTAAAGCGTTTGAGGTGAGTTATTTTCTGTGGATATGTTTTTTATGCCACATAGACATTGAAAGATGGCATTGTTGCGATTGGGCGCGAACCTAACGGCTCGCGGGGTAATGGGACGCCTGGCGAGCTACAAACCTTTTGCGCCTATGGCGCAATGACATGTGATGATGAAGCTTCTTTATGTGGAACAGACATTATGTAGATTTTTCTGTAGAGCCCATCATACAACAAAAAGCCCTTCGTTCAGATAAACGAAGGGCAAATATTAATAAGTATCTTAGAATAGCATTTTATTGACCGCACAAACCCCTTAACCAACCTATACTAACCAACTACAGGGCGTAATTGACAATATAGATCGACCTATGAAAGATTCGTTTGGGGCAGGGTTACTCTTAAGCTTTCAGAGACTCCATGTACGCTGTCAGCTGCTCCAGTGATTCGAACTGCACTTTTTCCTTGCCGTAACCCATTTTCCAGAATCTTGACTGTGGATCAGGATTGTACATACCTTTCCATAACTTGATACCCAGTTCTTTGTGCTCAAAATCCATAGACTTGGTATTCTCAGTTACCAAAGGCTCAAAACCCAGATCAAACAGATCGTCTTGTGTTATTTCAGAAAAATTCATGGTACAAATTTAGGGGAAAGTTGAGCGGATTTGTATGCAGGCGCCATATTTTTTCTTCGTTATTCTTAATCCTTTTTTAGAAGAATATATTTATCCTCTTTCTATTCATTCTTTACCCCGTTTAAACAGTATTTTCGGCTTCCCAACAAACCCAATGATCAAGAAATACATAACCCTACCCGACGACGTGCAAACGGCCGTTAAATCTCTGACCGCCTTATGCGAAGTGTATGACGGGTCAATTGTGCCGATACAGTTCGATCATAGTTTAAATTTTTACCCTCAGATGCATTCATGGTTTCTGTGCTTTGAAGAAGAGGAGTTACTGGGCGTGCTATCGATTTTTAATCATCGGAGTGATGTCGCAGAAATATCTGGCTGTGTACATCCCGGCATGCGCAACAAGGGAATATTCAACGAATTGATAGCTGCCGGCAGCAATGAACTAGCCCTTCACAGTATACCGACAATGTTGTTTGTTGTAGATAACAAATCAGCACCGGGTATGGCGGCGGTAGAGCAGGCTCGGTTACAATGCGACCATATTGAGTACCTCATGGCACACACTGGAAATACAGGGAAATATAAGTCAGCCAGCAAGGTGAGAGCAGCAGGGCCTGACGATGTAGATGATTTTATCAACATTAATTCAGCGCTCTTTCATGAAACAGAGGAAGAGTCAAGAAACATGATCTTATCCTGCCTGCAGTCTGGCGACAGGAAACAGTATATGGCTGAGATGGGCAATGAAATAATCGGCATTTGTACGCTCTATTATTCCGGCAATAAGGCCACCATCTATGGGTTGGGGGTTAGCGAAAAGCACCAGGGCAAGGGCTTGGGATTCGAGTTGATCAATTCGATATTAGACGTGCTGAAACAACAGGACTGCGAGGTGGAATTGGAAGTTGACAGCAAGAATGAGAAAGCTTATAATTTGTATAAAAAAGTGGGCTTTAAGGAAACAAGGGTGGTTAATTATTACATAGGTAGAAAATAAGATCGATCGGGACTTGTCCTTGCGTTTGCTAACTTTATATGAAACATTATATCATAAACAACCCCTCACCTATAGAAAAATCTATTCTTATTCCCCACAAGCTCTATGGTAATTAATGCTCGTTCTGTTCTGTTCTTATTCTGTATGCTATTGCTGGGGTGCAACAGCCGTACCCCCCTCACCAACCAGAGCCCAGAATATAAAATAGTAAGCGCAACCAATAGTGTTTATGGCTCTGTGCACGTGTGGGACAGCCTGCTGATTTATTGTACCTGGCAACCGGCAACCGTAGCTATCAAAAACATAATTACAGACAGCCCGGTTTTCTCGTTCGCTTTGCAGGAGGAATGTTATGCAGCGCCCATACTTAGGGGCAATAAACTTGTGGTGCAAAGGGCACGTGGGCTAATCTCTTGTATAGACATTGACTCCAAAAATGTGCAATGGGATTACCAGACAGAAGGTAGAAACAGGACATTACACCTTGCAGCCGACTCTATCATTATTGCCAGCGTGAATGGTAAAGGACTTGTCGCAATCAACCTCAAGACCGGGCAATTGATGTATAAACTGGAACCTGACAAGAACTGCACACTACCGGTTGGCTTTTTATATAATGTAACATCAGACGACAAGCATCTTTATGTAGCCGAATGGGAAAGAAGCCCGCTCGCAACATTTGATCTGCTGACCGGCAAGCTACTTTGGCAGGTTCGGACAGAGGCACTTTACACTTGTACTAAGCCTGTAATTATTGACAAGTACATATTTGTAGGCTTAGATGGGCTTACCGGTCCAGACTGCACCGATGCTAATATCGGCGGATATTTACTCATCAACAGGAGTGACGGGGTAATAGTACTCTACCGGGAATCAGACCCAGTCAGCTACTTAACTCCCCCTCACGACAGTAGTACAGTTTACTTCACTACGTGGAAAGACACTGTTGGCCATCTTCTTTCTTTGAACATAAATACGTTGAAAACAGACACTTTACATGCATATAGCTCGTATGACCGGATAGACGACGACTTGTACTTAGCTGATGACAACCTGTATTTTACAAAACGACATACACACCTAAATCGCTTCAACATAAAAAACCATAAAATATCCCCATTAAATTCCGAACTTCATTCGGGTAACGCAGTGAAATATAAAGACATCACCTACATCATTGAATAAAGCCATGAACAACGCCGCAACCATCGAAAAATTCTATTCTTCATTCAATGCACATGATGCTGCAAGTATGGCTGATTGCTATGACGACAACATCACATTTCAGGACCCGGCCTTTGGAGTACTACTTGGTGATGAAGCTAAAAGTATGTGGCGCATGCTGATGAAAGGAACGGATGTGCAGGTGACCTATAGCAATGTTGTGGCCAATGACAATGCGGGCAGCGCCGACTGGGTAGCCACCTATACATTCAGCAAAACCGGCCGCAAGGTGGTGAACCGCGTACATGCCGAATTTGAATTCAAAGATGGTAAGATCATCAAACACAGCGACACTTTCGACTTCTGGGTATGGAGCCGACAGGCACTAGGAATATCGGGGCTCTTGCTGGGCTGGACGGGTTTTCTGAGACAAAAGGTTACTGAGCAGGCTACAGGGAGGCTGAAGCAGTTTATGGGAAAATGAGTGGTTATGTGAACCAGGATAGTTTGTAGTTAGTTGTCACAACCCAAAAAGAATACGCCCGGATGTTCGGGTCAGAGACCCGATAAACTAGTCGTCACGAGAGCGCTACGCTAACTCTCGCGACAGAGAGACCGACAATAGCAGAAAAGTGTAGTGTGTGCATTTAGAGCGTCTTCCTTGAACTGCCAACCGCGGGCAGATGCGTCTTCTTTCCCTTTATAGTATAGTAGTTTACAGCACCGCTGCTATACGTCACCGAGAGGTCGCAAGCGCTATCTAGCGCCCATTTTGTATCGAACCTGAAAGCTACCACTTTGGTTGCCGTTCCGGGGTCTTTGTCGGGTGAAAACTGAATTGGCTTATGTTGGCGCTTTATCACTTCTCTATACCAGGTAAGGTTATCATCATAGTTATCCAATACCAGGTAACCATCAAGGCTTTTATCATTATCATTGGCCACGTTGAAGAGAATCTGGCTCATATCTTTATTCACATAGTCCCACTGGCTTGCGGGTTGCCCACAAGTAGCTACTTTAATTATAGTAGTATAAGCCGGCAGCGCAGTAACTATAAGAAACAAATACGGGAGCACATTCCACCTCATGGTCTTACTAACGTCTACCCTACCCAGCGCTTTGAAAATAGTATTTATGAATACCCCCCCTACTATGGCCATAAAGGGCATTACCGGCATTATATACCACCAGCATTTTGTCTCTGCTGACGATATTATGAACATATATACACCCATTACCAGAGAGAGATACAGCATTAAACGACGCACCTGTTTGTCGGCAGTGAGTCCACCGGTTATAAGTCCACCAACCAATGTTGGCCACCAGTAGGTAAACGCACGCTCATCGATCCAGTTGAAGAAATAAAAGAACGTACCCTTATGCCCCTCCAACACCTGTCCATAACGTCCGCCCAGCTCATTGAGTATTACCGCATCCAGATAACCATGCTTATAATGTTCTCTTGCCAGATAGTAACCCAGTACCAATGCTACAAAGGCTAAACCGTCTATATAGAACCTCTTCTCCTTTAATAAAGCCAGCAGTTTTTTTGTTGCGACGGCATAAATGAGTAAAGCCGGCAGAAACATTAACCCCTGCACTCCCTTGGTGTAAACAGATAGCGTAAGCAATAGCATGGTGATGTGCAGATACCGGATCTTCTTTTCTTCGAGATAAAGAAAGAAACATAGAATATACCCGGTTGTCAGTAGTGTCAGCAGTGTATCATAGTCGCCACTGCGGGTGCCATGCAGGGTAACATAGCCCATGCAGCTAATGAGCAATAAATTGCAGATAATACCCAGCCAAACGTCTTTAATAAATTTCCATGCAAAGAACCAATAGATGAGCAGACAGGTAGCCAGTGCTGCTAATGCAGATGGCAGACGGATAGCCCATTCATTTGCTCCCAGTATTTTTATGAAGATGGCTTGTATCCAGGTGAGGAGTGGCGGCTTTACACTCAATAGATCGGGAAAACCATTTACAGTGGTAATGAGCCAGTTGTGGCTTTCCGTCATCTCAATTGCCTTCATGGCAAGGCGGCCTTCATCCCACTGTTGTATGGGCAACTCGCCCAGGTGTGCAAAAAGGGGAATACTAACTATAAGCAATACCACAAGGATGCCGTGGATAGGTTTAAGGTTCATATGATAAGCGTGACTATGAAGGACAATGATACAAAATATATATAACGGGTACAATAGTTAATAATTGTGTGACTACATTTGTTGATATTAGAATAATTATATGCAGGTAAAAGATGTAACCAATGCCATTGAAGCCATAGCCCCACTAGTATATCAGGAGAGCTATGATAACTGCGGCATACAGGTAGGTGATAGCAATATGGAGGTGACAGGCACACTGCTGACGCTGGATGTGACCGAGGAAGTGATAGACGAGGCCATTAGCAGGAATTGCAACCTGATCATTGCCCACCACCCGCTTATTTTCTCAGGATTGAAAAAAATAGCCGGGCGCCATTATGTAGAGCGGATCGTTATCAAAGCCATCAAAAATGACATATGCATCTACGCAGCACATACCAACCTGGACAATATGCCGGATGGCGTGAACGACAAAATAGCCGAAAAACTGGGGCTGATCAATAAAAAGATACTCACCCCTAAAACCAATACATTAAGCAAATTATATACTTATGCCCCAGTAAGTATTGCCGATAAAGTGCGGGATGCCATGTTTGCTGCAGGTGCGGGCAGTATAGGCAACTACACCGAGTGCAGTTTTAGCGCCAATGGCACCGGAACTTTTCGCCCATCGGCGGAGGCCCACCCAGCGATAGGCACTGCCGGTGGACCACGAGAGACGGATACGGAGGTGAAAATAGAGGTGCTGGTAGAAAAGCACAGGGAAAGGGAAGTACTGGCAGCCATGCGCGGGGCACACATATATGAAGAGATAGCCTATGAACTGATACCCATTGCTAATACCAACCAGCAGATAGGGGCAGGAATGGTAGGTAATCTTGCTGAGCCAATGAATGAATTGGATTTCCTGGCGTTTTTAAAGACAAACATGAAGGCTGAGGGCATACGGCATACCCAGTTGAGTGGTAAGACCATACAGCGGGTGGCCATTTGTGGAGGGTCGGGCAGTTTCCTGCTGAATGACGCTATAGGAGCAAAAGCCGACATATTTATTACTGCAGACTTTAAATATCACCAGTTTTTTGATGCGGAAGGTCGTATTGTAATTGCCGATATAGGACACTATGAGACGGAACAATTCACGCCGGAAATATTTGAAATGGTTTTACAGAAAAAATTCCCTAATTTTGATTTCCTTTTATCAAACGTATTAACTAATCCCGTAAAATATTTTCGCTGATATGGCTAATGTAAAAGATTTTTCAGTTGAGGAAAAGCTCATTGCAGTTCTCTCATTACAGAAGATCGATTCTAAAATAGATGAGATCCAAACCTTGAAGGGCGAATTGCCAATGGAGGTTAAGGATCTTGAAGATGAGATCGCCGGCCTGCAGACACGTATCAATAATATTGACGCAGAAATAAACACTATCAACACTTTCATAGAGACTAAGACAGAAGCTAAGAAAGAATCTGAAGGGCTGATCAAGAAATATGAGAAGCAGCAGGATAATGTGAAGAACAACCGTGAGTTTGAAGCCATCAACAAAGAAATGGAGATGCAGGAACTTGAGGTTAGACTTAACGAAAAGCATATCAAGGATGCAACTTTTGACCTTAGGGACAGAACAAATGTTCGCCTGAAGACAGAAGAAAAAATAAAGAATGTAGAAGATTCATTGGCTATCAAGCGTGCTGAGCTGGAAAAGATCAGCATTGATACAGACAAGGAAGAAAAAGTATTGGCTGAGAAATCTGCTGAAGCTAAGGAAAAAGTAGACCCACGTTTGCTTACCGCTTACGAGCGTATCCGTGGCAGCTATCGCAACGGACTATCAGTAGTGCCTATCATGCGTGATTCTTGCGGCGGTTGCTTTAACGTGATCCCTCCACAGCGTCAGTCAGAAATTCGCCAGCACAAGAAGATCATTGTTTGCGAACACTGCGGCCGTATCCTCGTAGATACAGACCTGAATGATAAAGTAGGTATCAAAGCTTAATTGATTAGCTAATTAGCTGATAGTTTGAGTTATAATATTAGAAAGGGAGCCTATGGCTCCTTTTCTGTTCTAATCGAAAAAACAAGCAGCAGACCTTTAACAACCCGTTAGGCATTATCTAATAATATTTCCCTATATTTGCAACGATAAAGAAAGAAGAACTGCCCTCAATGGCTTTGAGTTTTTACTTTTCACTGTTAACTAAATTGTAAGTGCTTATGACAATAATGAAATGGATTCTGAAGCGGAAGATACTGGTGTTGGCCATGTTGAGTATAATGTTCTCTGCAACTGCACAGAACGGTACTTATATAACGAAGCATAAAACTATGACCACCGAACTTGCTGAGCAATACGGCATACCCTACTCGGTGATATTGGCTGTGGCATTGGTAGAATCATCTGCAGGTGAAGGAAAGACAGCGAAGAAGCTGAATAACCATTTCGGTATTGTAGGTAAGAATGAACAAGCGAAGACCGGTTACAAGACCAGGTATAAGCAATACGACAGCGAGCAGGAATCATTTATGGATTTTTGCCGCACGATCTCAAAGAAAGGTTTTTATGCCCGCCTGAAGGATAATGCTGATAGCAAGCAATGGGTAAAAGCTATAAGCAAGGCAGGCTATTCTGAACAGCCTAAAGTTTGGGAAAAGAGAATATTAAGTACAATTAAAGCGAACAAGCTTTAAGATATTTTAAAGATATATTGAAAGACCTGCCTTGTGGCGGGTCTTTTTGTTTTTTGGGGGCCGTTACGGATGTGGTTAGCTAGACAACAGGCAAATCCGCCCGATGCGAGACTGCTTCGTTCCTCGCAGAGACGGCTTAGGGAGCATCACACAAAAGCCGGTCTGAGACCGACGACGGGGACCGGTTCGCGAAGGGCTGCCAATTGCAGGGTCCAGATAGCTCCCCAAAACGAATACGTCCTTGCGTGAGATTGCTTCGTGCCTCGCAATGAACTGTGTTTATAAACAAGTATTTTGTAAATAATTTTTCTCAAAAATTGCTTCTTTTGTCGCAATAGCAAATGCTTGTTTGAGCAGCTTATTGACTACCGCTATTAGTGCCAGCCGC
>NZ_PPSL01000021.1 GCF_002954265.1 Flavipsychrobacter stenotrophus
ACAGGTACGGCAGCAACTGTTGAAACTGCGGCTCCAGATACATAACCACGGATATTTGTATTACCACTTGCTGTGGTAGCAGCCATATAAAGTGTACCCGTAAGGTTGTAACCAAGAGCATCGCCGCCCATAGAAGCGTTGTTGAACACTTTAATAGTATTACCACCATCAGAGAATCTGTTCGCAGCACCCGTGATGTTCATCCTGAAGGAGTTGCCTGCAAGTATTGGTGTATTTGATGCCAATGTAACAGTACCCGTCTTAGAACCCGCTGTATTATTGATATCTATATTGCGTACATAAAAGATATTACCATTACCGCTTATTGTCTGGTTCGCAGTGCCGCTCGTTACCAGGTTGTAACCATTGGTACTGCTCGTAGAGTCGCCACCGGCAAACGGGCTTGTACCAGACAATGTCATGTTGCCACGTATTGTCAAGTCTACTGCACTCGTAGGCATAGCTACACTTGTATTGTTCAACACAAGGTTACCGTAAGAGACAGCATTGCTTGTGGTATTTGGCAGTAATGAAGTACTCGTAAAGTTCAGACCATTGTAAACTATCGTACTCGTTGCATCAAGTGAACCAAGAGTTGGCAAGGTAGCATTCGATATTGTCAGTGTTCTACCTGCAGCTACATCTATTATTGCTGTTACCGTTGTAGAGCTACCGATAGCAAGATCTGTTGCAGCATCCAATGCAATCTTAGCACCGCCACCGGATACCGTCCACGATGAACCTGAGAAAGTTCCTGTATTGCCATTGGCAACGTGGAATACCTGGCCTGCGGTGGTGAAGTTGGAAGGATTTGATCCTGTTCCATTAGTATTAGTTCCCCATGTTGCTATATTATCAAGGTTATTTGATCCGGCAAGCGAGTAGTAGTCGGCAGCATATATGGCTGTAACCGTCAGGTCGTCCATAGAAAGACCATGGTCATTGCTGGCATCATTGATGTCCACCATTCTGATCCATACTTCCTGTCCAGGTGCTACTGTTGTAGATATGGTTGAAGATATTGCTGTTCTGTTGGCTGTGGCATTACCATCAAGGGCTGCAGCAGTAGTGCTGAACACAGGGCTGGTAAAGGTCAGAGCAGGTGCATTGGTCCATGTACCGGCAGTTATGCTGGTTGCTGCCACCTGGTAATCAACTGTATTACTTTGAGCAGCAGCAGGTGATGGTCCGCC
>NZ_PPSL01000020.1 GCF_002954265.1 Flavipsychrobacter stenotrophus
CATGAAAATTATTGCTTCCACGACTGTGTATTTATCATTCTCATCAGCATATTACCTCGGCCTGTAAGATCCTCAGACTTATTAGATAGTATAATAAGCCCATTTCCGAAAATCGTATCAATGGCAATATAAGAGGCATAACCCCCAGCCATGCCATTGTGCCAAAGCACAGTTGTGTTACCTATAAATTTTTCTTGACCACCAGGAAGTAACCAACCAAGTCCAGTCTCACCACCAAGCTGTTGCGCATGGGTTTTAACCAATACCGAATATAGAGGATGGTGCTTATCTAAATTGGCACGGATAAACAGAAGCATGTCCGAGGCATTGGATAGAAAAGAGCCGGCACCTGTAAGCACATTATCTGTCCAGATTGGGGCAGGTTCGCCGTTCCCATTGTAGCCTTGAGCTATGTTGTCCACCATATTGCTGTCTAACGTCACAAACGTGTGGCTCATATTGAGCGGGTTTAGCAGTTCCCGCTGTACTGCAACCTCATAATCACTACCCACTTTTAAAGCAAGGATATGTCCGAGCAGGCCCATTCCGAAGTTTGAATACTCAAACTTACCTTCTGCCTTCTTACCGATACAGGTTGTCAGGTAATCATATAAATCCTGTGTTTTTAGATCTTTGTAAGGATTAGCCTCGTCCTGCATTTTATCCATTAGCGACTGTGGTAAAGAAGGAAAGCCGGAAGTATGGGTGGCAAGTTGGCGAAGCGTTGTATTGGCAGCAGAAGCTGGCAGCGAAATCTGTTCCCGTAGGAGGTCAGCAATCTTATCATCCAGATGGACGATACCACGGTCACAGAGGATTTGCAGCAGGGATGTCGTAAAAAGCTTACTTGTTGAGGCAAGCTCAAATATGCTCGCCCCATCAGGTGAAAGGTTTTCCCCCTTTAGCAATGTGCCATATCCCTTGACAAAGTTACTCCCATCTTTATATACACCTATCACCAGCCCATAAGTGTTTTCTTTGGCCAAGGTCTTTTGCACCTGCTTGTCAAGCGATGTTTCCAAATTACCATAGTTTTTGATGTTGTTAATCCGATATCGGGAATAAAAGAATAATGCCGCGGCAATAACTATAAGGACAAGCAGTATAATAGCAGCGATTTTGAGGACTCCCATCCTGTAAATATAATCGGTTACAGACTGTTCGTGTATGATATTTTGAATAATGAGCGAGCCCCGTTCTTCCGGATGTCCGAAGGGCTAGGAAGTCAAAATAAA
>NZ_PPSL01000019.1 GCF_002954265.1 Flavipsychrobacter stenotrophus
ACAGCAACAGTATGTAGCAGCACACCGCTTGTTTATACGCCGGGCAGCACCACAACAGGTACTACGTTCGCGTGGACACGTGCTGTGGTAGCGGGCATCAGCAATGCTGCAGCTACATCTACCGGCAGTGCGGGTGTGGTTAACGAAACACTGGTGAACACCACACTGTTCCCTGTTAATGTTATCTATCACTATACACTTACGGCTAATGGTTGCAATAACAGTCAGAATGTTCTGGTAACAGTCAACCCTGCACCACAGGCACCTGTTATCGCTATCAACTCACCGGCAGCAGTTTGCAGCAACACCATGTTCCAGAACTTTGGTGCGGCTAATCCGCCTACCGATTCAGTGGTCTATACATGGACCGCTCAGGGAGCAACGGTATACGGCGAGGGTAATAAGCATACCAATAGTATAGTGAACTTCTCTGCAGCAGGTAATGCCAATGTGATCCTTACGGCTAACATACACGGTATCGCTTGTTACACGGCAGATACGTTCCATGTAACCGTAGGTACATCAGCAGCCATCAACCCTGTTATCTTCTACATACACGATCATTTTGTATGTACCGACAATACAGTTGATAGCTACCAGTGGGGTTATGATGACGCGGCAACGCTTGACTCTACGATCTACACAGGAGAAGTGGATCAGAACTACCACAACGTAAGTCCTGACTTCGCAACGAAGCACTATTGGGTAATGACAGAAAAGGGTGGTTGCTCATCAAAGAGCTACTACAATGCACCGACAGGTATCACAGCTGTTAGCGCGGCAGAAGTGGCTACGATGAGTGTATTCCCTAACCCTGCCAGCGATAATGTATCGGTAGAAGTGAGTGGTATCAATGGCGGTAATACCACAGTAGAACTGAACGATATTACGGGTAAGCAGATCAGCAGTACAGCGGTAACGTACAACAAGGCACAGATCACTGTGAACAACCTTGCATCAGGTGTATACATGATCAGCTGCTACCACAATGGCGTGAAAGTAGGAACGACCAAACTGGTGAAAGAGTAGATAGTAGATAGAGGAATAACAAAGAACATCGAAATAACAGAAAGATGAAGAAACTCATATTGTCAGTAGTTGCAGCGGGTAGTGTATTTGCGGCAACTGCCCAAGACAGCGTAAAGACCAAAAGAGTAAACAAGCATTACGATGCTTTACTCCCGGCATGGTGCCTGGATATCAACCTGAAAGGCGGCCTGCTGATGCAGGACCTGAGCCAGGTAAATATGTCGGGCAACTATACCAATGCGATAGGTGCAAAGACCGACATCGGCACAGTAAAGTTCGATAACGGAATGTCTTATGGCTTTGATGCACAGTTAGGCTACTTCTTCGGTAAGAACCGTCACTGGGGTGTAGGTGTTGGCTTTATGTACCTGATGCAGAGTGGCGATATGAAGATGGACAAATTCCATGTAGAGTATCAGTCTACAGACTTTCGTGGAGATGTCTTCCGTCAGTTGCTTACTGCCAATGGCCCTGTAAAGGAGTCGCTGAAGATGACCAATATGAGCATACCTGTAGTGCTGAAATATAAGAACCAGTTTGGTAAACACTGGGGCTTTGCAATGGACGCAGGAATCTTATACAACCTGCAGCTGAAGAACAGCTATACGACAGATGCATCATTTGACTATGAAGCCATCTACGCATACCAGAATACCAGCGAAGGCGTAAAGGCATACTACGACAACTCAGCAACACCGGGCAGCAATGCATGGATCATCACTAAGGCTTACTACACGGGTAAAAACCCTAACGGTAACATAGCAGATACCTTCAGCAACTTGCGTGCACAAGGCTACAATGTTGGCCTTGGTGTAAAACCAAACAGCAAAACGGGCGATGCTTCTTACAAGAGCGGTTCAATAGGCTTGTTGTTAAAGCCATCAGTTAGCTACCTTGTTAGTCCACACGTAGCACTGGACCTTGGTCTTGTATACACGTACCAGACATTCAAGAGCGATGTAAGCAACTACAGGCTTACCGATAAAGTTGGTGGTTACAGTTCATTGACCAATGGTATGAAGACGGTTAACAGCAGCATGCTGGGGGCTAATCTGGGCGTTCGTATCTACTTTGGTAAAGCCAAGGATAGTGATGGAGATGGTATCCCTGACAAGAGAGACGAATGTCCTATGGTCAAGGGCCTGGAGCAGTTCCATGGTTGCCCTGATACTGACGGTGATGGTATACAGGATAAGGAAGACGAGTGTCCTACCGTAAAGGGATTAGCGCAGTTCCATGGTTGCCCTGATACTGATGGAGATGGTATAGCTGATAAAGATGACGAATGCCCGACTATCAAAGGTCTGGCACAGTTCCATGGCTGCCCTGATACAGATGGTGATGGCATAGCAGACAAGGATGATGCATGCCCTACTATCAAAGGCCTTGCTCAATACCATGGCTGCCCTGATACAGATGGCGATGGTATAGCGGATAACGAAGACAAGTGCCCTACAGAAGCAGGTCCTGCCAGCAACAATGGTTGCCCTGTACCGCCTGCACCGATCGTAGATCCCGCACCTGTTCAGATAGATATTGCTACACCAATACTATTTGATGTGAACAAGATCGTGATCAAGAAGTCCTCATTGCCAACATTGGAGGATGTAGTAAAGAGCCTGAAGGAGAACAGAAATGCAACGATAATCATAGATGGTTATACCGACAACACTGGTAACAAAGCCTACAACAAAGCCCTTTCTGCGAAGCGTGCTGCTGTTGTAAAAGCCTACCTGTTGAAACATGGGGTAAAGGCTAAGCAGATAAAGACCCATGCCAATGGCAGCAAGTCACCTGCGGCACCAAACACCACCAAAGAAGGCAGAGCCCAGAACAGAAGGGTAGAGATAAAAGT
>NZ_PPSL01000018.1 GCF_002954265.1 Flavipsychrobacter stenotrophus
GCGGCGATGCTCTTGGTTACAACCTTACGGGTACACTTTATATGGCTGCTACCACAGCAAGTGGTAATACAAATATCCGTGGTTATGTATCTGGAGCCGCAGTTTCAACAGTTGCTGCCGTACCTGTATTTAATAACATCACCGTCAATAACGGAACGACGTCAACAGTAGCTTTTACACCATCAACAGGTGCTGCAACCTACACCCTGACAGGTAGTCTTAATATAGCTTCAACCGGCACAGGTGCATTGTTACTTAACCCAAACACCATCAATATCGGTGGTAATTTTACACATACTTCATCTACAAATGCATTCACTGCAGGTACAAGTACAGTTATTTTCAACGGAGCTGCTCCTCAAACCTACACTACTAATGTGACAGCTGGTAATACTTTCAATAATCTCGCTATCAACAATGGTAGCACTGTTACACTAAATGGTAACATGACCGTAGGTTCCACATTAAGTCTTTCAAGTGGTAACATTGTTACCGGTACCAATACTCTGACCTTAAGTTCTACTTCTACGATAACTGGTGGCACTGCGTCGTCTTATGTAAATGGTAATTTATCAAGGGCAATGCCTGGAACAGGTGTTACAAGTATGATCTATCCTGTTGGAGACGTTACCTTCAGCCCGGGAAAGCTTACCTTCAGCAGTTTGCAATCAAGTGGATCTGTCCTGGTAAAATCAACTGCAGGCAGCCATCCGTCAATATCCGGATCATACATTGATGTAAGTAATGCAGTCAACCGTTACTGGACAATTACTTCTACAGGTGTGGCACCATCAACAGTAAACATTGACCTTAGTTACAATAGTGGAGATATAACAGGTGCCGGCACTAATGGCTCTTTTATATTAAGAAAATATAACGGATCATCATGGAGCACAGCCCCAACTACAACCAATAGCACGTCCGGTACGGCACCATTATTAGCAAATGTGACAACTACAACCGGCACCACTGGTTCCACATACAGTGGTGATTATGTTGCAGGTAATAGCCTGTGTACTTCTCCAACTGCAGGAGCGGCAACTTCGTCCTCTACCTCTGTATGTTCAGGAAGCAATGTCACATTAAGCCTAACCGGTGCATCGTTAGGTGCTGCAATTTCTTACCAGTGGCAATCATCACCAAATGGGTCTACATATAGCGATATATCCGGTGCTACTACTTCTACTTATACAGCAAATATGTCTGTACTAACGTACTTCAAATGTAATGTGGGTTGCATACCTACGGGTAGCACCGCATTGTCTAGTCCTGTGAGTATAACTATCACGCCGCTGCCAAGCTCTGTCGTCGCAACTTCGTCTGCAACTGCACTATGTGTAGGCCAGACATTAACGTTAAGTGGCTCTGCAACAGGCTCAACTTCATATGCATGGAGCGGTCCGGGTGGTTTTACTTCTACAGACCTTAACCCCGCTTCAATAATTGTTAATACTGCATCTGCAGGCATATATTCACTGACAGCCACGAATCTTTGTGGTAATACAGTAGCCACAACAGCATCCATTTCTGTTAATGATATTCCTTCGGCAGTTACTGCTTCAGCGTCTTCTTATACTTTATGCTCTGGTAGTACTTTTACATTGTCAGGCTCAGCAACAGGTATTGCAACATATAGCTGGAGTGGCCCTTCTGCGTTTTCTTCTACCAATCTTAACCCTGCATCATTTGCCGTTAATACAGCATCTGCCGGAGTCTATACACTGACTGTTACAAACCTTTGCGGAACTGTGACTGCTATTACATCATCAGTAATAGTTAACGCACTTCCGGTAGCAACGATATCAGGATCTGCTACCATTTCATTAGGTTCGTCGGCTACACTTACGTTCACTGGAAGCAATGGTGATATTATTTACTATTCTTTGTCAGGTGGCGGTAGCACGTCAACTACGGTCGGTGCAGGTGGAACTTCATTGATTCCTGTGTCACCGTCTTCAACCACAACATATACAATAGACAGTACGAGGTCGGCTGCAGGATGTTTCACTTTGGTCACTGGGCAAAATGCCACAGTCACTATAGACTATGGTTGCACAATAGCTCCGACGTCAGTTAGTGCTTCGTTATCGTCTACTTCTATTTGTAATGGCAATACATTAACTTTAACCGGCGCAGCAACAAACGCTAATAGTTATTCGTGGAGTGGACCTAACGGCTTTACTTCTACTAATCAAAATCCGGCCGCATTTACGGTTGGTTCCGTTTCGGCCGGTATCTATTCGTTTACCGCAACTAATTATTGTGGCAGCACGACTACAACTACGGCATCGCTATCAATTATTACTACTCCAACAGCTTTGAGTGCCACACCATCGTCCACGACACTTTGCAGTGGTGCAATACTTACCTTGAGTGGATTGGCGACAGGCGCAACAAGTTATTCATGGAGCGGGCCTAATAGTTTCACATCAACTGATCTGAACCCGTCCGCATTTACCGTTAATACAGCATCTGCAGGTAGCTACACGCTGGCTGCTACAAACAGTTGTGGTACGGTTACATCTGCTACTTCCGCTATAACTATTTCTAATACACCTACTGCGGTTACTACTGCATTATCATCTTCATCGATATGCAATGGCGGAACACTTACATTGACCGGTTCTGCTACAAATGCATTGAGTTATTCATGGAGTGGGCCAAATGGTTTTACTTCAACAGTTGCCAGCCCAGCTTCATTTACGGTTAATACAGCGTCTGCGGGGGTCTACACCTTTACTGCGACCAACACTTGCGGTAATACTACAGCGATGACCGCTACGTTGTCAATACTGTCCGTACCATCTGCTGTGTCTGCAATGGCCTCATCATACACGGTATGTTCCGGCAGTACGCTTACCCTTACGGGAGCTGCATCAGGCGCTACAACCTACTCATGGAGTGGTCCTAACAGTTTCTCTTCAACCCTTCTGAACCCGGCTTCATTTACAGTCAATACTGCTTCAGCAGGTATTTATTCGCTTACAGCAACCAACAGTTGTGGTATCGCTTCTACAACTACCACTGCGGTAACTGTAAATTCACTTCCTACAGCCTCTGTTTTAGGAACTGCGACCATAGGTTCAGGTTCAAGTACTACATTGTTATTTACAGGTACAGCTAACGCTACTGTTTACTATTGGAACGGTAGTGCTACGACTACTACTACCTTGAATGGATCTGGGTCGAGCACCGTAACAGTAACACCGACAATAACTACAACCTATACACTTACAAGTGTAACTTCGGTTGCAGGATGTTCTCAGGTTGTTTCGGGTTCTGTGACTATTACAGTCACTGCGGCTACGTATATCAGCCTTACCAATGTTGCACCTACTTATACTCAGAACTTCAACAGCCTGCCTAACACCGGTACTACCTTTACTTGGACGGACAACGGAACTATACAGGGCTGGTACGCTGCTGCAACGGGGACTGCGAGTTATAGGGTAGATAATGGTTCTTCGACCTCGGGTGGTGTCTTCAGTTATGGCACTACTTCTGCTACTGACAGGGCGTTGGGCAGTCTTGGTTCAGGTACTCCCGCTACCCAATACTATGGTGCAAGATTTAAAAATAACGGAACGACTAATATCGTTGGCCTTACGGTTTCCTATACTGGAGAACAATGGAGGAACGGCGGACCATCACCTGCTGCTGCTCAAAGTAATACAGTTGATTACCAGGTGGCAGCAACCAGCATAACTGCCGGTACATGGACCAATGCACCTGCTCTGACCTTTACCAGCCCTGTGTTCAGCACTA
>NZ_PPSL01000017.1 GCF_002954265.1 Flavipsychrobacter stenotrophus
AATAAATATGGCAACTACCTACTCTCCCACATTGTTGTGTAGTACCATCGGCCATGGGGGGCTTAACTGCTCTGTTCGGAATGGGAAGAGGTGAACACCCCCGGTAAAATCACCATAAGATCTTACCAGTTTTACTGGATCAATATCGAGACATATCGGGAAGAACAACTTATAAGTAAGGTAATTTAAAAAAGATTAAAGCTTACGGGCAATTAGTACTACTCGGCTTTGATGTTACCACCTTTACACCTGTAGCCTATCGACGTCATAGTCTCTGACGGCCCTTAAAAGTAAACTCATCTTGAGGAAGGTTTCGCGCTTAGATGCTTTCAGCGCTTATCCTGGCTGTACATAGCTACTCTGCACTGCGCCTGGCGGCACAACAGATACACCAGCGGTACATACGCTCCGGTCCTCTCGTACTAAGAGCATGTCCTCGCAATTTACTAACGCCCACCACAGATAGAGACCGAACTGTCTTGCGACGTTCTGAACCCAGTTCACGTGCCACTTTAATCGGCGAACAGCCGAACCCTTGGGACCTTCTCCAGCCCCAGGATGTGACGAACCGACATCGAGGTGCCAAACCTCCCCGTCGATATGAGCTCTTGGGGGAGATCAGCCTGTTATCCCCGGAGTACCTTTTATCCTTTGAGCGATGGCCCTTCCATACGGAAACCACCGGATCACTTTAGCCTGCTTTCGCACCTGCTCGACTAGTCAGTCTCACAGTCAAGCTCCCTTTTACTAATGCGCTCTACGTACGATTACCAACCGTACTGAGGGAACCTTTGCGAGCCTCCGTTACTCTTTAGGAGGCGACCACCCCAGTCAAACTACCCACCATGCACTGTTGCCGATTGCTCGGATTAGACTCTAAGTAACAGAAGGTTGGTATTTCAACGGTGACTCCACAATGGCTAGCGCCACTGCTTCAAAGTCTCCCAACTATGCTACACATCTGTTACTCAAAATCAATGCAAAGTTGTAGTGAAGGTTCACGGGGTCTTTTCGTCCCGTGGCGGGTAACCGGCATCTTCACCGATACTACAATTTCACCGGGCTCGCGGAGGAGACAGTGTTCAACTCATTAGACCATTCGTGCAGGTCGGAACTTACCCGACAAGGAATTTCGCTACCTTAGGACCGTTATAGTTACGGCCGCCGTTTACTGGGGCTTCGGTCACAAGCTTTGGTTTGACCCGAACAAGCTTCCTTAACCTTCCAGCACCGGGCAGGTATCAGGCTCTATACGTCATCTTTCGATTTTGCAGGGCCCTGTGTTTTTGCTAAACAGTTGGTTGAACCATTTCATTGAATCCGCTTTTAAAGGCGGATAGCTTTATCCCGAAGTTACAGCTACAATTTGCCTAGTTCCTTCTCCGCGGCTCACCCGAGCGCCTTAGAATACTCTTCTCGACTACCTGTGTCGGTTTGCGGTACGGGTTGTAATAACCATAACTTAGAGGTTTTTCTCGTGAGCAGGATTACAGCTACTATCTCTTCAGCCGAAGCCTCTGAGTACTATCACGTTCGACATTCTCCACGGATTTGCCTATGGAAAATATATCTACACGCTTTAACGGGAACTTCCGTTGCCCCGCGAGCTTTTCACTTCTCCGTCACCCCATCGAAGTTATTACAAGTGCCTGAATATTAACAGGCTTTCCATCGACTGCCCCTTTCGGGTTCGCCTTAGGTCCCGACTAACCCTGATCCGATTAACGTTGATCAGGAACCCTTAGTCTTTCGGCGATATTGTTTTTCACAATATTTATCGTTACTCATTCCTACATTTTCTTTTCTAGTCGCTCCAGCATACCTCACAGTACACCTTCAATGCTGACTAGAATGCTCCCCTACCATTTCAGCCTAAGCTGTAATCTATAATTTCGGCGCTATGTTTGATGCCCGATCATTTTCCGTGCCCGAACCCTCGACCAGTGAGCTGTTACGCACTCTTTAAATGAATGGCTGCTTCCAAGCCAACATCCTGGCTGTCATAGGATTCAAACTTCGTTTGTTCAACTTAACATAGACTTAGGGGCCTTAATTGATAGTCTGGGTTATTTCCCTCTCGGCCATGGACCTTAGCGCCCACAGCCTCACTGCCACAGATATATCATAGCATTCGGAGTTTGTCAGGGTTTGGTAGGCGGTGAAGCCCCCTAGCCCAATCAGTAGCTCTACCTCTATGATACTTCTTATATGTGACGCTGTTCCTAAAAACATTTCGGGGAGAACGAGCTATCTCTCAGTTTGATTGGCCTTTCACCCCTATCCACAGGTCATCCCATAGCTTTTCAACGCTAATGAGTTCGGACCTCCAGTGTGTGTTACCACACCTTCATCCTGCCCATGGATAGATCACAAAGTTTCGCGTCTACCCCCACTGACTAAGCGCCCTATTCGGACTCGCTTTCGCTGCGGCTCCGTTATTGAAGAACTTAACCTCGCCAGTGAGGAGTAACTCGTAGGATCATTATGCAAAAGGCACGCCGTCACCCTTTAACAGGCTCCGACCGCTTGTAGGCGTACGGTTTCAGGAACTATTTCACTCTGCTATTCGCAGTACTTTTCACCTTTCCCTTACGGTACTGGTTCACTATCGGTCACTAGTTAGTATTTAGCCTTACCGGATGGTGCCGGCAGATTCACGCAGGATTTCTCCGGTCCCGCGCTACTCAGGATACTGCTCGTCCACAAACTTGTCCACTTACAGGGCTTTCACCTTATCTTGCTTACCTTTCCAGGTAATTCGGTTTCTGTTTGTCTTCTAAATGCAGTCCTACAACCCCTAAGGTGCACGCACCTTAGGTTTGGGCTCTTCCCTGTTCGCTCGCCACTACTTGGGGAATCATTAGTTTATTTTCTTTTCCTCCGGTTACTTAGATGTTTCAGTTCTCCGGGTTGGCTCTCTTTGCAGAGTGATACACCTTCAGTGTAACAGGTTGTCCCATTCGGAAATCTTCGGATAATAGATTGTATGCATCTACCCGAAGCTTATCGCAGCTTACCACGTCCTTCATCGCCTTCTAGTGCCTAGGCATCCACCATACGCCCTTATTCGCTTTAAATATTGTTGTTATTGAGGGTTTTAACACCCTCGCATTTTTAATTCTACTACCTTACTACTTGATTCATCATGTATTACTACATTAATCATCAAAAATTGTTTTCCCAATATGTCAAAGAACTTATTTCTGTCAGCCATTGCTGAAGAAAAATGTGATAATTACAGACTTGAACTGCTGTGGCGGCCTATCCGCTATATCTTTTTATCACTACTACCCTTCTGCCTTAGTTAAAAAGTGGAGGATATCGGAGTCGAACCGATGACCCCCTGCGTGCAAGGCAGGTGCTCTAGCCAGCTGAGCTAACCCCCCTTCTTAAGTTGGAATAACAGCAGTCGGCAACAAACACTTTTACATGTGCCTACCCGGTGTAATGATTTTTATTTTAAAGAACTTAGTTTCTTATGTAGTCCCGTCCAGATTTGAACTGGAGACCTCTACATTATCAGTGTAGCGCTCTAACCAACTGAGCTACGAGACTATTTTAATTTGGCTCAATAGCTTAATGGCTTAATGGTTTGTATAACCATAAACTCAAGAGCTTGTTACAAAGAACAAAATATCTTGAAGGAAAGAAAAACAGCATAGCAGCAGGTTTCTGCTCTAAAAAGGAGGTATTCCAGCCGCACCTTCCGGTACGGCTACCTTGTTACGACTTAGCCCCAGTTACTAGTTTTACCCTAGGCGGCTCCTTGCGGTTACCGACTTTAGGTACACCCAGCTTCCATGGCTTGACGGGCGGTGTGTACAAGGTCCGGGAACGTATTCACCGCGCCATTGCTGATGCGCGATTACTAGCGATTCCAGCTTCATGTAGTCGAGTTGCAGACTACAATCTGAACTGAGAGGGAGTTTTTGAGATTAGCATCCTGTTGCCAGGTAGCAGCCCTTTGTCTCCCCCATTGTAGCACGTGTGTAGCCCTGGGCATAAAGGCCATGATGACTTGACATCATCCCCTCCTTCCTCACGCCTTACGGCGGCAGTTTCTTCAGAGTTCCCACCATTACGTGCTGGCAACTGAAAATAGGGGTTGCGCTCGTTGCGGGACTTAACCCAACACCTCACGGCACGAGCTGACGACAGCCATGCAGCACCTTGCTCCCTGTATATTGCTATAAAATTGGCTTTCACCAACGGTCAAGGAGCATTCTAGCCCAGGTAAGGTTCCTCGCGTATCATCGAATTAAACCACATGCTCCACCGCTTGTGCGGACCCCCGTCAATTCCTTTGAGTTTCAACCTTGCGGTCGTACTTCCCAGGTGGATTACTTAATGCTTTCGCTCAGACACACACTGTGTATCGCGTATGTCGAGTAATCATCGTTTAGGGCGTGGACTACCAGGGTATCTAATCCTGTTTGATCCCCACGCTTTCGTGCCTCAGCGTCAATATCTGCTTAGTTAGCTGCCTTCGCAATCGGAGTTCTATGTCATATCTATGCATTTCACCGCTACATGACATATTCCGCCAACCTCAACAGAATTCAAGATCAATAGTATCAATGGCAGTTTCCAAGTTGAGCTCGGAGATTTCACCACTGACTTAAAGACCCGCCTACACACCCTTTAAACCCAGTAAATCCGGATAACGCTTGCACCCTCCGTATTACCGCGGCTGCTGGCACGGAGTTAGCCGGTGCTTATTCCTCTGGTACCGTCGGACACCGTAGAAACAGTGCTTTTCTTCCCAGATAAAAGAAGTTTACAACCCAGAAGGCCTTCATCCTTCACGCGGCATGGCTGGTTCAGACTTGCGTCCATTGACCAATATTCCTCACTGCTGCCTCCCGTAGGAGTCGGGCCCGTGTCTCAGTGCCCGTGTGGCTGGTCGTGCTCTCACACCAGCTACCCATCGTCGCCTTGGTAGGCCGTTACCCTACCAACTAGCTAATGGGACGCACAGCCATCTTTATCCAATAAATTTTTAATAACCAAGTGATGCCACTCAATTATATTATGGGGAGTTAATCCGAATTTCTTCGGGCTATGCCCCAGATAAAGGTAGGTTCTGTACGTGTTCCGCACCCGTTTGCCGGTCGCCACCAGGTATTGCTACCCGTGCTGCCCCTCGACTTGCATGTGTTAAGCCTGCCGCTAGCGTTCATCCTGAGCCAGGATCAAACTCTCCATTGTAAATGAAGTGTTTAAAACTGACTGATGTTCTCTTATTTTTTTGTTCGTCACTTTACAGCGACTCCCAAAGTAATTGCGGAAATCAATCGTTTTAATTATTATTATTTTTGCGTCTTACCTGCTTGTAACGAACTTCATCGTTACTCGCTTTGCTGTTTTCCAATCTTTCAAAGAACGTTTTCAGATCCATTGATCTGAAGTTGTAATGCTATAGGAATTGAACCTCTTCTACTTGCCGGCCTGGTTACCGTGGCACTGTTTTTATTTAGTTGTTAAGAGCTTCGTTGTTATCTTTTCGTTACCGTTTTCCTTTCTTGCGGAGTGCAAAGGTATGTGGTTATTTCCGAACCGCAAAATTTAATTTTCATTATTTTTTTTAGTCGTTGTAACCGGTATCTTAAAGAGCTTTTTGTTTTTCCCTGTTTGCTAAGGGAGTGCAAAGGTAAGTGGTTGGTTTTAAACTGCAAAATTTAATTTGAGATTATTTTTCGCTGATTTTACTAACCCAATACCGTAAGAACTACCCTTCCGATGTTTCAGGTGTTAGCCTGTTTTTCGTTGGGAGGACAAAAGTAGGAGTTGTACTTGACTACACCAAACTATTTTTGCCATTTTACATCTACTTTTTGATTTAGATGAGCCACTCTAGCCTATTTCAAGCGAGGTATATGTTTTAAATTATGCGTAGGGCGTGGAATTTAGACTGTTTTACGTCTGA
>NZ_PPSL01000002.1 GCF_002954265.1 Flavipsychrobacter stenotrophus
GCGGTAGTCAATAAGCTGCTCAAACAAGCATTTGCTATTGCGACAAAAGAAGCAATTTTTGAGAAAAATTATTTACAAAATACTTGTTTATAAACACAGTTCATTGCGAGGAACGAAGCAATCTCACATCGGATTGCTTGCGCCAAAACTAAATAGCTACATGGAAATACCCAATCCAAATATGGTAACTACTGGTCGAAGCGTCCACGGAGTTTATCCCGACTTTTTCGGGGTCCTACCACATGCAAGCGTATCGCTTGCGAAACAACTTTATACCCTCAACGTCCCCTCAATAGAATCATCCAGCGCCTGGCCAATAGCCGCACCCACCATTTGTTTAGCGAATGCTACCACCATACCATGCTTGGTATCCCAGTAATAGCCATCCTCAGGAGTTACCTTAATAACGGTAATACGCGGATCATCAACACCCTCTGTAAACCAGGTTTTTATAGTAGGATCCCAAAGCTCTTTTATTGTTTCCTTATCGCGGCTTACAGTGGCCTTACCATACAGACTCATAAAGTCACTGTAGTGGCTACCCTGGAAGAGCAACTGCACAAACGCATCCTGCTTTACCTCCTCATTCTTATGACTATCTATTGCACTCAGGAACCACAGATTGCCGCTTTCATCTATCTTTTGCGGCGCCATAGGCCTTGTTGCAAAGGGCTTGCCCTCCTGCATATCTGTACAGAAAAAGCACGAATGAGCCTGCTCTGCAAGCTCCTTTATTTTCTTTACCGCTTCATCGCCCCACAGGTTCTTCTTGTTCTCTTCAGGCTGTTGTTTGTTTATGCTGTCCATGATTTTTTTAAACAGAACAGGCTGTAAAATCGTGCCAGACGAAGAAGTGCGATCGCAATATTATTCCTCCAGGAGTTAAAGCACATGTCATGACGCCGAGGGCATCACATGTCTATAGCAATATGATATCACGTTTTTTGAGAACGATGCCGGAGGTATCGCACATATTCAACAGAGAAGTTCATAAAATCAATACTCTCGAAGCAGAGTATAAAAAAACACTTTTCACTCCCTACCAGCCATTTTTTCAAAACACACAAAACACCATACATAACCCAACACAGATCCAACAATCTAACTACAGTTATCCACAAAACTTTTTTTTTTGGTGGTACGGAAAGCGTACCATCATGGTACGAAAAGTGTACCACCATGACTTTTGCTTTTGCACAAATCAAAATACCGTCTCACCTTTGTAGCTAAACTATAAATTATCATTACATGAAAATCTGCAAACCTTGCGATCACCTGCAAACAACGACACACCAACACTACTTAATAAAACGCATGGTACTTTTTAAAAATTAGGTAGGGGCTGAAAATTTTCGGCCCTGCAAAAAGTGGAAGAAACCGGAAAAAAGTGGAAGAAAGTGGAAGTTTTAGGAAATTTGTTAAAACACCCCGAAAACCACACCCAAACAGCATTTCCACCGAAACACGCGAAACAAAACTTCCGTAAACAAGAAAAACTTCCACTTTTATAATCGGGCTCAATAACACCAACTATAACAAACTTAATATCATGGAAAAATATTGCTTAATACACCAGCTTCTGCGCCCTTGCAAGTAGCTCACTGGCTTTAAAAGGCTTGGTAATAAAGTCATCGGCACCCAGGGCAAATATCTCAGCTATCATTGCTTCAGTTCCCATGGTGGTCATTACAATAATTTTTATCTTACCGTACTTATTGCGTTTTATGGCCTCAATTAATTGTTGTCCATTTACATAGGGCATATTAAGGTCGGTAACCACCAACTGATAAGAATTGTTCTGCAACATTTCCATTGCCTTTTGTCCATCTATGGCCAAATCTACATGGTAACCTTTTTTCACAAAGTAGTTCTGGGTCACTTTGCCCATTATGTCATCGTCTTCTACTATAAGTATGTTTGTTGCCATTAATATTTGGTTTCCAGATCTACAAATTCAGATTATGTAACAAGGTGTAATACTACAAAATAAAAACAATTTTCTTTATTCACCACGTGCTTCACAACCGTTCATCAACTTTTCCGACCGTTGGTAAACAAAATGTAGATTGATGGAACCAAGTGCTCTAATATTGTGCTAAGATCATTGCACAGCAACACTTTCAGAGGATTTGCTATTTGTATCTGATTTATGAAACAACCTTGTTAACTGACGTAAAGATTTGTGCTATGGAACTTCAAACACTATACCGCCCCGTTGGATCGAGTGAGCTTGCCTGGATAAAAAAATCGGGCTGGACGCGCTTCCCCACAAGGCTTATTAAAACGCCTGTGTTCTATCCGGTAATTGATGACGCCTACACCCCACTGCAATCAAAGCACCAGCGCACGGCGGCCTGCATCATCCGCTTTCATGTAGTGAAGGACTACCTGAAAAAATACCTCGTGCAGCAAGTAGGTGCAGACATGCACAGTGAACTGCATGTACCAAGTGAAGCACTCGATGACCTGAACAACAATATTATCGGGCTGATTGAAATAACGGGTATCTAATTACTATATCGTACTTGTAGCCGACACATCTCTCTTCTCTCCCATTGTATGCATCACCATCAACAGGAAAAAGAGATAGATAAATACACCAAACTGACTTTCAAGGAAAGGCTCAATAAAGAGCATAAGCAACAGCATGACCCAGGTGATAGCCAGAAAGAATTTATCGCGCTTAGTGCCCTTTGTAAATAGCGGCATCATCACCCATACCGCAAAGATGATCATTGCCGGAATACCACACCCAAGAGCCACTGTAAGAAACTGGTTATGCGGTATCAGCTTGTTGATCTCCTCCGTTACATTAGGGTAATATTTTGCGTACCCTTCTTTCATCGCATCCAGCATGTCGCCGGTGCCCACGCCCTTTTCAGGGTGCTCTTTGATTAGCTTTAATGATATGTCGTAAGACATTATGCGCGAGAGGTCACCCAGTTTGCCGGTCTTATCCTGGTCCATATATCTATACCAGGTATAGACAATATGCTCCTTACGTTCTCTAAGCGTAGGTATGAAAGTAACCGCACAATAAAGGAAAACAGGAATTGCCAGAACACCCAATATACCCGCCAAACTACGACGGGCAATTACAGAGTAAACAGCATAGCTGATGGCAAAAATATACACAGCAAGAAGTCCGCTCTTTGATGCCAGCACATGCAGATATATAAATATCAACAAACAAGATCCACCTATGATCCACTTAACAGTATCATTCAACAAACGGGGCCACATAAACACCACCCATGCTATGAACAGCGCACAGGTAACACTAAAGCAAAGGTAATCGCGGTATACCGGTGTAGGCAACATGTGCGATATATTGTACTCCGCAATAAAGTGCGCATAATCACGCACCAGGAAAGAAATGCTATACCCGCATCCCGCCAAAAGCATCAGTGCCGCAATAAGGGTAAAATTCTGTAGCTGCCGTGCAGTAAACCGGGGAACAAAAGTAAAAGCAAGTGGCAAAAGGACGACGGGCAGCTTTAACTGCAGGAATACCCCCCACTCCTCCTTATTACTGCTCCAAAAAAAACTTGCCGCATACATGGTCACCCAGGCTATACCTGCCAGCCACCATTTGCTCTCTATCCACTTACGGGGCGGTACATTCCAAAGGGCGTTGATGCCAAATAGTATCATGCCCAGCGATAAGAACAGCCTGGAAATAAGCAAGCCCGACACCATCAATAATATACAAACTATAGCTATATCAGACTTATCTACTTTCTTATTACTTAGAAAACTACTTTTGCTAGATAGATTATTCACAATTACTGTAACGGTCAAAAAGACAATTTAGTGCGCCACAATATTAAGCAACTTCATGAGGAGATAAAAACGGGCAGCTTTCTTGCGCTGGCAAGGGGCATCACGGCCGTTGAAAATAACCTTGAAGGCTATGAATGGCTATTAAGTAATCTGAACAGCCACAATAAGCCAAGGGTCATCGGCATCACCGGCCCTCCCGGTGCAGGTAAGAGCACTATGGTCAATGCCCTGCTTCAGTACTGGCTGAAGGAAAATAAGAAGGTAGCCGTTATAGCAGTCGACCCCTCATCACCATTTAACTATGGTGCATTGCTGGGCGACAGGATACGCATGAGCGAATTTTATACTAATCCCAATATTTATATCCGCTCGCTGGCTTCACGTGGAGCTTTGGGCGGATTGAGTGCCAAAATAATAGAGATCACCGAGGTGGTAAAAGAGGCCCCGTTCGATGTTATTGTTATAGAGACCGTAGGTGTGGGACAAAGTGAGGTAGAAATTGCCGGCCTGGCCGACTGCACAGTAGTAGCACTGGTACCCGAAGCCGGGGATGAGGTACAGACCCTGAAGGCTGGTATAATGGAGATAGCCAACATATTTGTGGTGAACAAGGCCGACCGCGAGAATGCCGAAACGCTGTATCGCAATCTGCGTATGCTGGCACATGAGAAAGCCATTGACGGCAAAGAGATACCAGTGATAAAAACAGTAGCTACCAATAATACCGGCATACCCGAGCTGGCGGAAGCTATTGCCAGTTACCTTAAAGAACATGAGGAACTACCGGAGAAACGCCTGCAGCTACTGGCCGAAAAAAGCTGGCAACTAATGCAGGTGCAGCAAATGAAGAACATAAGTTATGATCGGTTGAAAAGTGAACTGGCAATAGCCGTTGGGGAAAGTGACTTTAATTTGTATTCGTTTACGAGAGGATTTTTGGAGCGATCGTTGAATAAACGCAGCGCGTAGAGACGCATAATTGCGTCTCCACATAAAATGGGCCAACACAAAACGAATACGTCCAGATTGCTCATTGTCGTGGTTCGGCGCGACTCACCACGACAATGAGAGCGACAAATAATAATCAACAGTAAACACCGTTATCAGTATAATGTTATCTACGTTGCCCGATTACATATTGTATATTTTAGCTGTGGTGGTATCGGCAGTGGTGAGTCTGTATGCGGTGAAGAAGATCATCTTTATCGCCCGCAAGCGCAAAATATATGACATCCCCGACAACATCCGCAAGATACACGGCGAGGAGATACCCAGCCTTGGGGGCATAGGCGTATTTATTGGTTATATAGCCACCATACCCTACTTCATACAGCATGCAGGCATAGGCTGGGAGGTCATTATCACTTCAACAGTCATCTTGTTCTTCACAGGCATTTATGACGACCTCATGAACATGCGCCCATCAAAGAAACTATTGGCTCAGTTCATTGCCTCATTCATTGCCGTAAAGTTTGCTGATATGCGTATCATATCCCTTTACGGATTTATGGGAGTCGATATCTTACCGTACTGGGTTAGCGTAGGGCTTACCACCTTCTGCTGCACGTTCTTTATCAATGTGTTTAATTTCATAGATGGTATAGACGGGCTGGCCGGCATGCTGGCCATACTCTACTGCGGCGTACTCGGGTTACTGTTTATACAAACAGGCCATAGCATGGAAGCTTGCATCTCCTTTTCCCTGCTCGGCGCAACCATAGGTTTGCTTTACTATAATTATTCACCTGCTAAGATATACATGGGCGACACCGGCTCCATGCTTTCAGGCTTCACCATTTTTATCTTATCTATATTCTATGTCCGCTTTATGTGCACCACCCCTACAGCCATAAAGGCCAGCAGCGCGTTTATGCTGGCATTGTCCATTTTGTTCTACCCGGTATTTGATGCAGTGCGCGTATTTATACTGCGGGCAAAAAATGGCATATCTCCTTTAAAGGCCGACAGGCGGCATCTGCACTATTACCTGCTCGATTCAGGTATGAGCCACGCAGCCACTTCCTGGTTGATAACCGTAGTTAATGCGCTAACGATCGTCCTTGCTGCACTGTTAAGCCAAACTATGCATTTCGGAATTGTATTGCTGATCATATCTATACCATCGATAGTTTTAGCTGTGATGGCCCAACAAATGCAGCGAAAAAACAAAATCAGATAATAACAAAAAAGCGGATCCGCAAGACTGCAGACCCGCTTTGGGATTGTTATAAATGCGGTTAATATTATGGCATTGTAATAGTATAAGTAGTGCCGCTGGGCAAGGTAAGTACCGCCTGGTTGTCGCATGTTGCTGTACTACCATAATTAATGCTGCGGGGTAAGTCCACTTGGCATTGTAAAAGTGAGTGTACCTGCTTCTATCCACCTGCAGCCTGCTGCAAACACCAGTGGCGTGGTGGTAGGAATAGCAATATTAACTATGGCTCCGCTGGCACGGGTAAGTGTACCGGTGCCGCTTACAGTATATTTATCATCAGAGAAGTCGGTCAGCGTATTATAGCCATCCGTCCAGGTGCGCACACGGGCCCAGTTGGTAGATATGCTACCACCTGTAGCCAATGTAACCGTACCATTTACAGTTACGTTAAAGTAAGGCTGCCCCAATGAATTGTGGCCCATATTGGTAACCGTCTTTGTACCGGCTACATTATTATCGTTCTGGTAATAGTTATCGAAGGTAATAGTGCGTACAGATCCGCTATCTGAATAGTTACCTGTATAGCTGATCAGTATTTTACCCCTGCGGTTACGGCCATCGTTGCATAAGCAGTTTACCGTACCAAAGTCTACAACTATAGAACCGGTGGTGCGGGTAACCGTAGCACAGGCACTGGTAAGCGCGGTGGTCTTATACCCCAGCGTACTGCCCGATGTTACGGTAGAAGCTTGGTCCGATATAGATTCGGCATCATTGAAAGATTTTTCCGCCGTAGAATGCTCCGAGGCATACCCGGTATCTTCTGTAGTATCTGTCTTTTTATTCTTGTTACAAGAAGCAAGAAAGGCAAGAGAACCGACGGTTACTGCCAGTGCGCCAACATAAAATGAAAGCTTTGTCTTAAACATGATCAGGATATTTTAAGTGGTTAAATATTTATTTTGCTCTTTTAAGACTTGCAAGTAATGAGCGAGTTTAAAATACCGGAAAATAAAATATTGACGTTTACTGTCCGGTTAAAAAAATTATTGAAAAAACCTTTCATTCTGTTATTAAAGATAGATATAAAGAATTATTTTTAGTTGCTTCGCATTTTCTCGACGTTGGCGTGGCCAAATATATTTAATGAAAAAAATATTACTATTAGTTTATTTTACAATACCCACTATGTTGTTTGCCCAGAAAAAACAGGGCCAGCAACTGGTTGATTCATTGCTTAAAGTATTACCCACCCTACAGTCAGACACCATCAAAGTAAAAGTGCTGTATGATATTTCATCGGGCTACCGGGCTTTTAATGCTTCAGAAGGGATAAAATATGCACAGCAGGCGCTTGAATTGAGTTCTGATCTTGACTGGCAAAAAGGAAAAGCAATGTCTTATGGCGCCATTGGCAGCAATTATACAGGCAAAAGCGATTACCCTAAAGCGCTGGAAAATCTGTTTAAAGCCTTATCTATAAATGAGTCCATCAACAATACAAAGGGGCAGGCAGTTAACCTGCTGAATATAGGTGTGGTGTACATGAAAAAGGGAGACCAGCAAACAGCACTTTCTTATTACTATAAATCCAAAACTCTTTATGAGCAGCTGAGAGATAATAATGGTATTTCTTTCAACCTGAATAATATAAGTATCATATATCAGGAGCAAAAAAACTACACTAAAGCACTGGAATGTTATAAACTGGCGCTAAATATTGCCAGTAACGAGAATAATAAAACCCAGATATCTACTACGCTGGGCAACATTGGCGTTGTATACTTCTTTCAGAAAGAATATGACAAAGCACTGGCGGCACATTTTGCTGCATTGAAAATAAGTGAAGAGTTGGGCAACAAGGGCCTGAGCGCCGACAATATGGGTAACATAGGGGTAAGCTACCGGAATATTGCCGGCGAAAGTACGCTTTACGTAAAGGGCGATTCCCTTATTCCCAAAGGCAAGCAAGCCAACCTGCAATTATCGGTTGAGTATTTTACCAGGGCTATAAAACAGGGACGAGAGATAGGCTACCTGGATGCCATACAGGAATTTTATAGCGGACTGTCTGAAACCTATATGCTGATGGGCGAGAAAGACAAAGCATTGGAAAGCTATAAAGAATACGTGGCAATAAAAGACTCTACAGGCTCTGCTGACATAAGATTAAAAATAGCCAACCTGGAAGCAACCAGAGCCATGGAGCTAAAAGACAAGGAACTGGAAATAGAAAAACTAAAAGTAGCCAATACCCGTAAAGAGCGCGTATTATACATTTCGGGCCTGTTATTGTTACTGGCTACAGTAGCAATAGTCTTCAGGAAGTTCTATTTTCAACGGCGGTCTAACCGCGTATTGTCTATAGAAAAAAGGAAATACCTGCAGCATATAAAAGTGCAGGAAGATGTACTCAAAAACATTACGCACGTACAATCTCACGACCTTAGAGGCCCCGTATCTACTATACTGGGGTTGGCCAAACTCTACGACCAGGAGCACCCCGACGACCCCGATAACAACACCATAATCAATGACATTATCGATGTATCGGTAAAGCTGGACAAACAAATAACCAGCCTTATAAAGAAAGAGAACAAACTGGCGGCAGATAGTAAAGACATGAATAACGATAGTCATACTAACTTTTAATTACCAAGTTGCTGAGAGGTCCTTATAATAATAAAAGAAATAGGAAGCTATAAAAAATGGGCACATTTATATTATCTTTCAGTTAGCATCGTAAATTCATGAAATACTCTTTCTTCTATACACTTAGTTTCTGCATTGCTGCCACGCTCTGTTTCATTTCAGCAGACAACAAAGCATTGGCAAAGGCCGGCCCCGAAATGTTGGATTCACTAAAGGGGGAACTTGGTAAAGTAAAAGAAGACTCTACCAGGGTTATACTACTTACACGTATATCTCTGTACTACCGTTACATCAACCCCATGGAGGGCATTAAGTATGGACAGCAGGCAATAGATCTGGGTGAAAAAATAGAGTGGCCGCAGGGTACAGCAAGGGCATACAGTGCTACAGCTAACAACTATCTTACCAAATCGGACTATGTGAAGTCAATAGAGTGCTACAAAAAAGCACAGGAGATATTTGAAGAGAACGGGGACAAAAAAGAACTCGCCAAGACCCAAATAAACGTAGGAATACTCTACTTTACTCAGGGTAATTACCCTAAGGCAATTGAAAATTATTTTACGGGGCTTAAAGTTGCAGAGGAAGTAAAAAGCAAAGAGGATATTGCTTCTTGTATGCTCAATCTGGGCATAGTATATAGCCGCCAGGAAAAGTATCCTGAAGCGCTGGAATATTTTTTCAAGTCGTTAAAAATGGCCGAAGAACTGGGTGACAAGGGTGGCATAGCCTACAACTACGGCAATATAGGGCTGGTGTATAAGGCACAGAAAAACTATGTAAAAGCACTGGAATATTACGAGAAAGGTCTGAAGTTGAATGAAGAAAAAGGCTCTAAATCATATATACTTGCCGACCTGGGAAATATTGGTAATGTATACCGCAATGACCATAACTACCCAAAAGCATTTGAATACTTCCTCAGATCGCTGAGGATAGCAGATGAGATCGGCGATAAATTCAGCATGTCTATATGCCTGGGCAACATTGGAGAAACTTACCTGAATATTGTACAGGATAGTACTACAGTTGTTAAGGCCGACAGCCTTATATCTGCAAGTAAGGCCGGCAATCTACAAAAGTGCGTTAACTACCTCGATAAAGGGATAGCTATTTCTAAAGAGATAGGCGATATAGACGGCATCCAGGAAATATCTAAAAACCTGTCAACCGCATATGCATTGCTTGGGAATTATAAGGAGGCCCTGGCTAACCATATACAGTATATGGAGTATCGAGACTCTATTTTTTCTGAAAAGAATAAGATAAAAATAGCAGGGTTGGAAACACAACGGGCAATAGATCTTAAAGAAAGAGACATACAGATAGAGAAACTCAAAGCAGCCAACAAGCGCAACGAAAGGGTTATATTTATAGCAGGAATTGCGCTGCTGTTGATCACACTTACAGTTATTGTTAGAAAATTTATTGTTCAGTCGCGCTCCAACAAGGTGCTATCGCACGAAAAGAAAAAGCACCTGCAGCGCATAAAAGAACAAAGCAATGTGCTGGAAGATATTGCCCATACCCAGTCGCACGAAATACGCGGCCAGGTAGTAACAATAATGGGGCTTTCCCGGCTATTTAACTACGATAACCTGAGCGACCCTGTGAACAAAGAACTGATGGAAGGCATAGCAGGAGCCTCAGAAAAGCTGGACGATATCGTAAAGGATGTTGTGACCAAGGAAAATAAGTTTAATAGCGAGAGTAAAGGGAAGAAGTAACTAAAACAGCACCTGCTTAATTCTCTTAAAAATTGCAGTGATTATATGAACAACAAATGCAACCTGTCCCAAAAATAGGACAGCAACACTGCAACCAGCTATGATCATTTGAACATTTATTTCCGGATGAGCAATGTCAACATATCTTAACGGGCGGGGAGAATAGATCGGCTTGGGGAAAAGCCAGATCGATATTGCGCCCAAATAAAATAGACAAATTGAAACTATATGCGTCCATACTAACCACGGTAGCGACACGACCCTTGCAAGTTGCCAATGTATGACCCATAACCCAATGCACAGCATTGCCGCTAGCCCATAAGCAAATGATAAATGAATTATAAAATAGCTGTCGTGATTGTGAATATCTACCTTATCAGTACCTGAAAGTGCCGTATGTATGGTAAGAATTCCGGCCAATATTAGCAGCAGCAAATACGGCATTCTAAATCCAGTTTTGACCCTTGACATAAGTTTCGTTATATATATTACCCTTTCACATCCAATATATCCCTCAATGCATTACCCAAAATATTGAAAGAATAAACCAGCAGCATAATAGCAAAACCCGGTATGAGCGCAGGAAATGGCTTGTTGGTAAGCAGGAAATTGTAGTGCTCCTTTATCATTAATCCCCACGATGGTTGTGGTGGTTGTACACCAATACCAAGGAAGCTAAGCCCTGCCTCAGTAAGTATGGCTGCTGCAAAATTACTTGCCGCAATAACCATAAGCGGGCCTGCTATGTTAGGCAGTATGTGACGGAAAATGATGCGCATGTCTGATATACCCAATGCCTTGGCGGCAGTTACATATTCCATTTCTCTGAGCACCATTACCTGCCCTCTTATAAGCCTTGCAGCCCCCACCCACATGGTCAATCCAATAGCAACAAATATCTCCCAAAACCCCTTTCCAATAGTGAGCGTAATTGCAAATACCAAAAGCAACGTAGGAATTGACCAAAGAATATTAATGACCCACATTACAGCACTATCCACCTTACCGCCAAAGTAACCGGCCACTGAACCCAAAATAATACCTATGGACAGCGACAATATAACAGCCACAAACCCCACTGATAGGCTTACTCGGGAGCCTGTGATAAGCCGTGACAGTATATCCCGCCCGTATCTGTCGGTGCCCAGGTAGAAAGTGCGATTGATAATGCTATGTTCCTTTACATACTCCTGTTGCTGTGCAAGAGTAAGCCCATCTTGACCAGCAGGCAGTAGTTGCCCAATAGGGTAAACCACCTCATCCTCTACCCGATCATCTATGTAGTGCTTTATATGCAGGTTAGTACCTTCAAAAGAATAGCTGTTCAGTGGCACTTGCACAAGATCTGACGGCGTACCATGCAGCAATTCTGATACTTTGGCGGAATGAGCAGGCTTTTGGGTTTTCGGCAACAAGAGCAATTGCCGGGTAAAACCGGGAGATTTAGCACCCAGCTCCACGATCATACTGTTGGAATAAGGCGTATTATCGGGCGCTAAGACATATGCAAAAACAGATATAAGTGCAGTGCACAAGATCACGCCTATGGCTATTAAAGCAAGAGGGCGTTTAAGTAACTTATTGAGTGCTGAACTGCGCATATTTGGTGGCTCTAAAGTAGCATAAATGAGGGAATGTGGTATTTCATGCACTTATATGGGAAAATCAATGGTTTACTTAACGATAGGATCTGCCCTTTTTGTATCGATATACACAAAAAAGATAGTAAGTTTACAATTCGGAACGATGATCCAATAAAGTCTATCAATCTGAATGTTTTTTTCGGTTTCTGCCGCGTTGCAAAATCTTTAAATAGTTCACTATTCACAGATGTTTGCGCCTTGCATAAAACAAAAATAACTATCCCGCTTAACAGACTTTATCGAATCAACGTTCCTGAAAAAAGGCACACAAAAAACATACATATTCGATGGATCTTGAATTTAATAAGAATGAAGATGGCATGAAACTGGCAGTAAGCCAGATGAAATCCCGACATGCAGTAATAAGCCAGGGTGGTGGTAAAAAAGCCATGGACAAAGCTCGCGAAAAAGGCAAAATGGCACCAAGGGAGCGCATCGAATATCTTATAGATAAAGGCAGTGTATTTACGGAGATAGGTGCATTTGCAGGGTATGACATGTACAAAGAGCATGGCGGTTGCCCTGCGGGTGGCACTATAGCCGGCCTTGGTTATGTAAGTGGCCGCCAGTGTGTGATCGTAGCCAATGATAATACAGTAAAAGCAGGAGCATGGTTCCCGATAACAGGCAAAAAGAACTTGCGTATGCAGGAGATCGCCATGGAAAACTATCTGCCGGTTATATACATTGTAGACAGCGCCGGGGTATACCTGCCTATGCAGGATGAGATCTTCCCGGACAAAGAACATTTCGGCCGGATATTCAGGAACAATGCGCAGATGAGCGCAATGGGCATCAACCAGATAGCCGCCGTAATGGGTAGTTGTGTAGCAGGCGGTGCCTACCTGCCTATCATGAGCGATGAAACGCTTATGGTAGAAGGTAATGGTTCTATCTTCCTGGCCGGCCCTTACCTGGTAAAGGCTGCGATAGGTGAAGACGCAGACCAGCAGGCGCTTGGCGGTGCCAAGATGCACACCGAAATAAGCGGCATCGCCGATTATAAATTTGATACAGAAAAAGAATGCCTTGACCAGGTGCGCCGCATAATGGACAAGCTGGGCGAACAACCCCTACAGGGTTTTAGCAGGGTGAAGCCTGCATTGCCTGCAAGGGACATGAAAGATATTTACGGTCTGGTATCTGCACAAAACAATAAGAACTTCGATATAGTTGAGGTGATCAAATGCCTTGTAGATAATTCCGAGTTCGACCAGTTCAAAGAAGATTATGGCAAGACCATTGTATGCGGCTATGGCCGTGTAGATGGCTGGGCTGTGGGCATCGTAGCCAATCAGCGTAAGATAGTGAAGAGCGGCAAGGGTGAAATGCAGATGGGCGGTGTGATCTATAATGATAGTGCCGATAAGGCAGCAAGATTCATTATGAATTGCAATCAGAAAAAGATACCATTGGTATTCCTGCAGGATGTTACCGGCTTTATGGTGGGCAGCCGCAGTGAGCAGAGTGGTATCATTAAAGACGGTGCAAAGCTGGTAAATGCTGTAGCTAATAGCGTGGTGCCGAAGATCACTATTGTTATCGGCAACTCATATGGCGCAGGTAATTACGCAATGTGCGGTAAGGCATATGACCCACGCTTCATCTATGCATGGCCTAATGCCAAAATAGCTGTTATGGGCGGCGAAGCTGCGGCTAAAACGCTCATGCAGATACAGGTAGCCGGACTCAAAGCGAAAGGTGAAGTGATAGATCCTGAAAGAGAGAAAGAAATACTCAAGGAGATCGTAGATAAATATGATGCACAAACATCTTCATATTACTCGGCGGCACGACTTTGGGTAGATGAGATCATAGATCCAATTGACACCCGCAGCGTAATATCTGAAGGTATCAATGCAGCCAATCATTCGCAGGATCATAAGGAGTTTAAGATGGGGGTGTTTCAGGTATAAATTCGGCAATTTGTCTGAATCACAGATTTTAAAAAGGATTACCCAGATTTCACTGATTCATGCTTTTAAAGATAAACCCAGTGTAATGAAAAACGTTGTCCATATAATTCTTTGTTTGTTGATCTTTCTTTGTTCCTGCGGGAATAAGGAAGGTGCGTTAAGCATTGATGCGATCAAGGAAGTACCTGAAGATTGCAAGGAGGCAGGCTGTTCGTTTAGCGATGCTGACCATAAAGACAACCCTATAATGATGTCGGGTGGAGGTGATGAAACATACCTGTGTGTGAATGGCAAAGTGGTAGGTTTTGCTCTTGTAAAGAGTACGCCCACAGCCATTAATGACAGTACCACCAACTATAATGAAACGTATCAATACAAAGACCTGGAACTGAAGGTGCAGATGAACCAGACACATGATGGGAGTGAAGAAGATACTTTTGAAGGCACGATAACTATACGGAACAAAAAGGGCGAAACGGTGGCAAAGAAGTTTGTGGGTGGGTGTAGTTGCTAGCGCGGCAGAGTAAAAGGAAAAACACTATGAAATGAGAATAATTGCTATTGTATTGCTCTTTATGCTTATTTGCTCATGCCACAGTAAGGTTGAACCGTTTAAAATTACCAGGTTTAAACAATATCCCGGCGGTGGTTTTGACAGAGGCGGGTGTAATTTTATTGACCAGGAAAGTAAGTCTGAGATCTTTATAACATACGACACATGCGGCTATCTTTCAATTGATGATTCTGTGGTTGTGTTAAGATCGATGACATTAGGATCAGACAGTATTGAGCATTATGTTTGAAGTTGATGTAACAACAACGCTGGTGTCAGATTCGGTCTATAAAAATTATGACTATTGTGGGGTTGTGACAATAAAAAAGAAAGGTGGAGGGTCGGTTACGAAAAAAGTATTTGCCGTTTGTGGCCTTTGATGAATAGTTACATCCAGGCGAAACAATTTGATAAAGAAAGTTTGCCACCATGTACTAAATACCATGTACTGAAATGATAGAGATAAAGAACGTAAGGAAAGCATTTGGGGAGAAGGTGGTGTTGCACGATGTTTCCTTTAAGATGGAGGCGGGCAAGACCAATCTTATCATTGGTACCAGTGGCAGTGGTAAGACAGTACTGATGAAGATAATGATAGGCCTTATGTCGGTAGACAATGGCCAGGTGCTATATGAGGGTGAGGACATTGTGACCATGGATGAAAAGGAGTTGAAACTTCTGAGACAATCGGTGGGTATGCTGTTCCAGGGCAGTGCATTGTTTGATAGTAAGACGGTGGAAGAGAATGTAATGTTCCCGCTCGATATGTTTACTAAAGACAATTATGCAACAAAACTAAAAAGAGTAAATGAGGTATTGGACAGGGTAAACCTGAAAGATGCCAATAAGAAATTCCCGGCAGAGATAAGCGGTGGAATGAAGAAGCGCGTGGCATTGGCCCGTGCTGTGGTGCAGAATCCTAAATACCTGTTTTGCGATGAGCCTAACTCTGGCCTCGACCCTCAGACATCGCTGGTTATTGACAAACTGATAAAAGAGATAACCACCGAATTCAACATCACCACCGTTGTGAACACGCACGATATGAATACGGTGATGGAGTATGGTGACCATATTGTGTACATGTACCAAGGCACCAAGCAATGGGAGGGAACTAACAAGGATATCATCTTCAGTAAAGACGAAAAACTCAATGCATTTATCTTCGCCTCAGAGTTCCTGGAGAAGGCCAAGGAAATGAGTATGATGGAGGCCGAAGCAGCATTAAGAAGTCGCAGTGGACAGAGCTATAAGGACTAGCCCATTACGCCTGTAAGATCCCAATATCAATCCTGAATAATAATCGACACACACACAAACAAACAACCATGAAGAAAATTGTATTCTCGCTTTTATCGGTAACGGTAATGGCCGCAGGCATAACCTATGCCCAGACAGCTAAGAAAGCCGCACCGGCTGCAAAGACAGCAACTGCAAAAACAGAAACCGAAGTAATAGACCTCACCTCTGTAGAAATTCCCTCTAAAATGACTGTACCCAAAGGCGTAAAAGCTGTAGTTGGCAAATATGACAACAGTATACAGGGCCCGGGTAATTTTGAGATCAGCATAGAGACTGCTGAAATGACCATTGCCGAGCAAAGAACTAAGACCGAGAAGGATGATATGACCAAGTTCGTAAAGTACCTGGCGCAAGATGCTAATGGCTTTATGTACACGGCTAAGATCATGGGCAGAGACGTATGCCATTTTGAATATATCCTCAATGTAGGCGGCAAGTCATTCCGCCTATATGACAAACGTGTATCACCACTTACCGAAGAGCAGGTAAAACCTATGTACGAAGCTGCGAAAAGTGCTAAGTAATAATAAAATTTAAAGCCATTAAATAAAAATGCCCCATCGCAAGACGGGGCATTTCAAGTTATATACAGCTACTTATTTCTTTTACAATGCATTTACCTGAGCGAGGAAGGTAATTGGATTGACCTTCACAATACTCATGGTGTACGCCCAGCCATTCAGCGGAGTGATGTTGGTAGATATACCACCATAGAAATCGCCATGGTAAATACCCCATACTACGAAGTGTACAGGTACATTAGGCACGTGTGTTTCGCTTATTTTCTGGTGGTAACGCGCAGCCATTGGATACACTACCCTGTTGTTATCGAACAATGCATAAGCCTGTACATGGTCGCTATCGTCAAACTGAGGACCATCGATGGTCAAAGAGAATGTCTGATAGTTAGGACTGGTAAGGAAACGACCCGCAGCTACCAAACCTAAGCTGTCTGACTGAACGGCTATAGTATCGCCAATGTAAGTTGTAGTTCCTGCACCGCCCCATGTAGCAGTAGGATGCCAGTTTACAGGATTTACCGACGTGTTTACCGTCTGGCCATAAAAGAACTGCATACCTGTAGAGATAGCTCCCAACTGAGGTATTACCGCTGTAAAATTAAAGCCCGGCTTCAGCATCAGCTTAGTGCCACCCTGGTAAGCAGTTACCTGCAATTCACCACCTGATACCAGTGCATTCCCATCGCTTACAGGCAATATCCTGGAGAACATCATGTCGCCCCTTTTTATGTATTCGCTCAGGTCAAGATTGATATTACCGGTTACTGCACCGCCCGAAACAGTTTGGAATGCGTTGGCAGGAAAAGTATAGATCGTACCGCTATTACCTACAAAACTACCGCCCAGCGCAGGGTTCAGCACCACTGTTCTAGGTACTACTTTCAATGAAGTATAAATAGAACTCATTGAGTAAGTATAATAAATAGTAGAGTCAACAGGTGTAGGCGTAGGCTCTACTCTTGCTGTTTTAGTACAAGATGCAATTGCAAAAATTGAAACCAGTATAGCAGGTAACAGTTTTTTTGTCATAATAGTTTTTTTGTCTCTTTGTTGTAGTATCTGCATAGCTTTTCCACCCTCCAATTTGGTCAGAATTAAGCTAAACGTCGGTAAAATAAGAAATTTTCCAATATCCCTTACAAATTATTTTTCCGCCCATATCTGCGCCAGGTGTACCAGCACTTCTGTAGCCTTCTCCATATCCTGTACGCTTACGTATTCCTGCTTGCTATGGATACCCATTTCACCGGTAAACAGATTAGGACAAGGCAGCCCCATGAACGACAGACGCGACCCATCTGTACCACCACGGATACTCTGGATATTGGCCTTCATGCCTGCGCGTCCATACGCTTCTTCGGCGTATCCCATTACCTGCGGATTAAGGTCAAGTACTTCCTTCATATTCCTGTACTGCTCCTTCACTTCAAATGCTATGGTTGTACCAGGGAACTTGGCTGCTGCCTGCTCGGCCAGTCCTTTCAAACGAGCTTCGTGTTCGGCCAGTTTCTTAGTATCAAAATCGCGTACTATGAATTTCACTACCGCTGTCTCCAGTTCGCCGGTTATAGATGTAGGATGCACAAAACCCTGCATACCCTCGGTAGCCTCAGGGCACCATTCGGTATCGGGCAGCATGCTTACAAAAGCAGAAGCAGCCTTTATAGCACTCACCATCTTGCCCTTGGCATAACCCGGGTGTGCGCTCACGCCATGAAAAGTAACTACAGCAGCATCGGCAGAAAATGATTCTCCTTCCAGGTGGCCTCTTTCACCACCATCGAGGGTGTAACCAAAGTCGGCACCCAGTTTCTTCATGTCTATTGCAGCCACACCACGACCTACTTCTTCATCTGGCGTAAACAGCATGCGTATCTTACCATGCTTTACTTCGGGGTTGTTCATCAGGTAGTGCGCCAGATCCATAATAATGGCCACACCCGCCTTATCATCTGCACCCAACAGGGTAAGTCCCGACGCGGTAATGATATCATCACCAATGCGCTCCTTAAGGTAAGGGTGGTCTTTGGCACTTACTACTATAGTGTTATCATCGGGCAGGGTAATGTCCTTGCCATCATAGTTCTTGTGTAAAATTGGCTTTACCCCTTCACCGCTGCAATCGGGCGCGGTATCAACGTGCGAGCAGAAGCAAAGTACAGGTACATTCTTATCTGTATTAGCAGGAATGGTAGCATATACATAACCATGCTCATCCAGTTCAGCATCTGTCAGGCCTATTTCCAGCAGTTCCTTTACCAGTATGCGGCTCAGGTCTTTCTGCTTTTCGGTAGATGGTTGTGACGGAGACATCGGATCGCTCTGAGTGTCTACCTGCACATATCTCATAAAACGCTCTGCGGCGGTGTGGTTGTAATTTGCTAAGGCCATTTGTATGTTTGAGTGGCAAAAATAGGTAACTTGTAAGTGAAAAGTAAAAACTGAAAAGTAAAAAGTATCCGGCCATAGTTATGACACAGCTCAAAGGTGTGCCATAACTTGCGCTTCTATTTCAATTAAAACACATCCCATGAATTCCATCTGGCTCAATAAAGACGACCTGAAAGAGATAGTGACCGTTACATTCACACTGTTTGCGGTGATAGACATATTGGGATCGCTGCCCGTAATTATTGGCATCAAAAAGAAGATGGGCGATATCAATGCGCTGCTGGCCACAGCCGTGTCCGGCGGATTGATGCTGGCATTCTTTCTTATAGGTGAACAGATGCTGCAGTTTATGGGGCTGGATATTAAATCCTTCGCCATAGCGGGTTCTATAGTTATTTTTATCCTCGGGCTGGAAATGGTACTTGGGCTGGATATATTTAAGCACGACGAAAATGCGAAGACCAGCACACTGGTACCGGTCGCCTTTCCGCTCATAGCAGGCTCGGGCACATTGACTACCGTTATGTCGCTTAAAGCAGCTTATGAGTCTTACAACATCCTTATAGCCATTCTTATTAATCTCATTATTGTGTTTATAACGCTTCGTTCTGTCAACTTCCTGGAGCGCATGTTAGGGCCTTCGGGCATAGCAGTTATCCGTAAATTTTTCGGAGTGATACTGTTGGCAATTGCGGTGAAGATATTCAGGAGTAATTTAGGGGTGATGCATGTGTAAACGAATGTGATGGAATGCAACAATGCGATGAATGCGGCAATGATCGCCTATATAATTTAATCATAACCACTTATGAAAAAAATCCTGAGATTCATACTGATAATTGTAGCCTTTCATGCTGGCAATTGTTTGGGTCAGGATACGCTATGCTATCATCAGACAGCGTCTCCCTGGGTATCTAATCATTATATTTTTTATAAGGAAAATAAACATTTGACTTCAGGGACATTTGACAAAATAATGCACAGCGATGATGGACAACAATGGGCAGGACATGGTCTGTTTACTGAACGACATCGAAAACTTATTCTTCAACCATTTAAATTGGTTAGAACAATGTACATCATTAAAGGAGATAGTCTTCTCTTAAATCCTGACATACATGATACAATAAGTATACCTAAAACTACATTTGTGGAACGGGGAGAAAATTTGTTGCAATATGCCCGAAACAAAAAAGGAAAAATGTCACATCTAAGAAAGAAAACGCTGTTTGTGCGGGACGAAAAATATATAGACAATCACTCCACAAAATGAACTATTAAAAATGAAGAATACCTTTAAATATATCTTGTTTACGTTGACAACACTTTTCAGTGTTATGTCCTATGCACAACTACGTATAAAAGTACCCTCCAGCTTTGTAGAAACAAAGCCACCAATTGCCTATAGCATACCCTGGCATAAGCTCAACTCAAGCAAGAGAGAATACAGGGTACGCGATTTTGAAGGTGCACTGGAAATAAGAAGAACACCAAGTATGAACTGGAACCTGTTGAGTATTCAGGGTGGGTTACTGAAAGCCATAGATCATGGTGAGTTTGGCGGATCATTGACATTTACGCCTAATGATAACACGCAGCAACCCATAGAGATAAAAGAAGGCAATGTAAAATTTGTATTTAGCTATAAAGACAAGATATACTTTATTGAAGGCCTTGCCCACATGGACCATAGCGGAGGTGCATTGTATGAGCTGATAAGAACTGGGCACGATTTCAGCTATAAAAAGCTACTTGATTTTGAAGATGCCCCCGAGGCATTCACTATCTACAATGATCAATTCTTGATTGCCGCCCATGAGAGCTTTTATATAGTCAAAGACCTCAAAAAAGAAAGACTATTTAAAAATGCCTTCTGGACGGGCCTCTACCCCAATTCCATTGCCGCATTTGATGATGAAAATGTGTTTATAGGCATGCGCGGCGGGATAGTAAAGTTGGATTTTACAGAGGGGACGTTGGTGTTTTATAAGAATGATTAGGGGATATCAATTATTAACTCAAATCGTAACTTTATTTAAAATTACTTACTATGAGTATTGCAGAGCTTAAAGAAGAGGCAATAAAAATCACTCCTTTTGAAATTTCAGGATGGTGTAATTATTGACCCTTACAATATAGACACCTTGTAACATATCTGCAATTGGCACTGTTATTTTTTCAGCAAAATAATTCCCAACAAATATTCGTTGGCCTAAAAAATTATAGATCTCCACACTCCTTATTTTGTCAGCAGACAAGACGTGCAATTCGTTTTCGGCAGGGTTAGGGAATAATGTAATTTCCGACGGTTTGGGCGTGACCTCTTCTACCCCAAGCCTGAAGGTGTACGGATAGCACTGAAATGAATCATAGTTAAATTTAGCAAGATAAATCTCGGGCGCCGAATAAGGCATGAAAGCGACTGAATCTGCATATAGGGTATCGCTTGCAAAGTATACAGGACGATAACTATAACTACCCGACACGAAAAAATTTCCTCTGTGGTCTACTGCTATATTCGAACGATCAACACCACCGTTGTTTTGTCCTAAGTTGATGAAATAATTACCAGAAGTATCATACGATACTATAAAAAATGGATTATCAAGACCAGTGGGAGAAAAAAGATGACCATCAAAGTTCATTGTATATGGCGTGGAATTGAGTATGATACCCGCAACCCAGATGTTACCGCAATGATCAGTACTCACACTGCTACCAAAGTTTTGAGCGCCACCGGCAGTTTTTGCCCAAATCACATTTCCGGCCGAATTGTATTTAGTAAGAAAATAATTGACTGCGCCACCGTTTGCAAATGTGTAAGCACCGAATGATAAAGTATCTTGCCTGAAACCACCGGTAAAATAATAGTTGCCAAAATCATCGGCTGCCATATCGCTGGGAGATATTATTCCGTATATGTTCTGCGTCCACACAACGTTGCCGAGAGAATCAAACTTTGCTATATAGGTGTGTTGAAATGAGTCATTAACAGCATTACTTAGTGTATCACTTCCGATGGTAAGTTTTTGAGATTCATAAACACCTGACACTACCACCTGACCATCGGGAGACACGGCAAGCGCCCCCATCTCATCATCTTTTATCCCACCAATATTTCTTGCCCAATGTGGATTTCCCGCACTATCAAATTTTGCCACAAATGCGTTTGTTCTAAGTTCATGCTGCCCGGGAACTCCAATACTGTCCTGGTTGATAAGTGTATCAGCCCCAATAACAACTGAACGTTTATTAAAGGTACCAGCTACATATAAGTTACCGTAAGTATCAAGGCCAAGTTTGCCTGGCCACCAATAAAAAACGCTGTCATTATTTGATATAATATTTTTGGCCCACAATACAGTTCCCAAAGGATCTATCTCTGCAACGAAGTACATCAAAAATTTCTCTGGGTTAGTTAATACGGCAGAACCCAATCTGAATGTACTATCATAATATTCCCCCATAAAATAGCTGTATCCTGATGCTGTAGTAGTAATAGCTAAAGGTACAGCGTCAGAAAATTCTCCATTTAACCTAAAAATTAAATTACCGGCTGTATCCAATTTATAAAATATCAACTGTGTCCTTAAACTATCAGGATTATAAGTTGTATCGCCCGCAAATACAGTACGTGTGGCCTGCCCGGTATATCCCGCTATAAATACATTTCCAAAGGTATCTGTACACATCGGCCCCGTGTAAAAAAAAGCGTCCTCGAAAATACCAGAGTAACTATAAGTAAGTCCTGTAGCACTACCCTTAGCCCATTTCCAACCTTGTGCATAGCTAGAAAAGAACGACAGCATGGATAATAAAAGAAGAAAGAAAAAATGTTTTTTCATAAAATAGGTATTAGGTTTCAAATATAGAAAAGGCAATAGAGTCTCGCTACTTCACCGGCTTATCCCCCTCTTCAGGGGCATAGTGAATTTCAATAAAGCCTTCTCTCACTCCATCTATTCGGCTATTAGGGTCATCTTTTACTGCCTGCATAACCGCCTCTCGGAACATGTCCTTGTCTGTAACAGTAAGTGTTGCTGTCTTGCCTTGCAGCTTGAAATTGTAATACCTCTTTAATGGGTCTGTTGCGCTGATAGATACTTTGCCTACGTATACTTTACCATCTGCCAGTATGGTTACTTCATAGCTACCCCACTGCAGTCCGAAGGCCTGATAAAGGCCATATTTATTGGTATTCGCCATTGCGGGAGTAAGCTTGCCAACAACCTTTACACCCGCATTTTTTACCGGTTTATTGTTGGCATCTGTTACCTGTCCTGATAGAATGAAACCTTGATGCGCCAATGACGGAAAAGCATAAGAACAAATAAGTAATACAAGTAACAATAACCTTTTCATTGTATGATATTTTAGCTCTTTATCAAATTACCTTGTAATAACTATCGCTTTCTATTCTTTCGTCCGTCAACTCTGTCAGTACTTCCCTGCATTTTATTCAGAGCAGTCTCCATAAATACATCTTTGTCGGTCTTGGTCAGTTCGGCATTTTTACCATTTACGCGGAAATTATAAAAGCGCTTCTTCGGGTCTGTAGGTGCTATATCCAGCTTGGCAAGGCAATGCGTACTATCTACTTTAATGATCACTTCATACTTACCGGCAGGTACCGCTGCGGTAAAATACAGACCATCATCATTGGTGGTGGCAAAGCCCATGCTTTCTGAGCCTACAGCCTGCACCAGTGCTTTCTTCAGCGGCTTGTTATTCTTGTCTACTACCCTGCCGGATATTATAAAGCCCTGGGCAAATGAGGTTTGTCCGAGGGCTGTAAAGACCAATATGAATAGTAAAAATTTACGCATTTGTAGCATTTGCACAAAGGTACAAAAGAAAGGTATACTATTTTTTATCTATAAATTCGTCAGTAAAGTGGCGGGTACCTTTCTCTTGTGCAAACTTACCTGCGTTGTAGCTGGCCGATTGGTTGCGAGGTATAGACAGGCTGTTCCAATCGTTGTCGCTGCATAGCTTGGCTATATACACTATCTGCCCTACATGGTAACTATAATGCGCTATCTGCCTGTTTATGGCTTCGAGTATAGTATGCCCTTCATTGCGGATGTAGATGATCTTTTCAAGGTCATTGTCAGTGATGCTGTCCAATGCATTGAACAGACATTGCCAGCCTTCTTCCCATTTGGCCATCAGGGCTTCCCTGCCCTTTACATCATTATCAAACTCAGCGTCGCGCTGGCGCCATGGCTTTTCACCGTCTGTGGTCAGGAAGTCGGTCCAGCGGCTCATCATATTGCCCCACAGGTGTTTCACCACCATGGCTGCACTGTTGCTGTCTTCGTTCGACTGCCAGTTCAATGCTTCATCACTCATCTGGGCCATCGCTTTTTCGCCCAGCTGTTTGTACATTTTAAATTGCCTGTTGGCTGATTGTAAATAGTTCATGATTGGTTGTTTTTTGAGTAGATAGTAGATAGGCGCCATTCACGTATTCAAAACGAGTACGTCCTTGCAGTCACTGCTTAGTGATTCCCAAAGAGAGTCGGCCCGATGGTCGTCGGTCAGAGACCGACAAGAGTCGACGGCATCAGAACCTTGATACACGTTAAGGGCTCTCTACTTATCATCACCTGCAAGGGCTCTCCATATCACCATAAATATTAGGGCGGGTTATCTCCATAATACGAGCAGGAAAAGTGACTTCCTTAAAATCCACTTGCCTGTACAATCCATGTGCATCAAGGGTTGCCAGCATCAACCTTCTTAGTTTCTTTACCCAATCAAGGCCGAAAAGTTCCTGCATCATGACTTTACTAATGCCCTGTCCGCGATGCTCATCAAGTACATAGACATCTGCCAGATAACCAAATGTTGCATAGTCGGTTATGAGCCGGGCAAATGCCACCTGCCTTCCATCCTTTACTGCGCCTATGCAAAACGAGTTATTGAATGAAAGCATAAAGGTATCGTACGGGATGTTTTTTGCCCAGTACGATACCTTTGAAAGCCATACATGTACATCTTCCGGAAACATCAGCGATCTATCTGTAGTGATCAGATAGCCGTTGTACTCTATAGATACCGGTGTGTTGTTATTCATGGTAAATAATATTTTAGAACAAGTAAAATACCATACACAGCAAAATCACATAGTTATTTATTGCCGCACACACTTTTTACTTTTTACTTTTTACTTTTTACTTTTCACTTTTAAGTTTTAAGTTTTAAGTTTTCACTTACAGTACATAGTTCCACTTATGCGTATCAGGTGCTATACCTGTGCGGATATCATAGAGCTCCTTCTTCAGTGTGAACATCGTTGCGTCTTCCCCAACATAGCAGTCGTAAGCTTTACCATCTACGGCAATGCTGGCTATAGGCGCTATAACGGCAGCTGTGCCCGCACCAAATGCTTCTACACGCTTACCCGCTTCCAGTGCGTCTTTCAGCTCCTTTACAGCCAGTGGCCTTTCTTCTACTTTCATGCCTTGCTCGCGCGCCAATGCCAAAAGAGAATTACGCGTAACACCATCCAATATACTACCGGACAATGCAGGAGTGATCAAAGTACCATCTATGTAGAACATAGCATTCATGGTGCCTGATTCTTCAATGAATTCGTGGGTCTTGCTATCTGTCCATAATACCTGGTCATAGCCTTCTTCCTTGGCCATCTGCGTTGGAAAGAATGCTCCGCCATAGTTACCGCCACACTTAGCCATGCCTGTGCCACCATCTGCCGCTCTTGAAAAATGCGTTTCCACCTTTATCTTCAGCGGATTTGCATAATACTGGTATGCAGGTGAAGCCACTATCATGAACAGATATTCATCGGCTATCTTCACACCTATCCTGTCTTCAGTTGCTATCATGAACGGGCGGAGGTAAAGGGAGCCATCTGCTTCCTCAGGCACCCACTTACTGTCCAACTGCACCAACTGGTGCATAGCTTCGGTAAACAGTGACTGTGGTACACGTGGCATACACATTCTGTCCAGCGACTTACTGAAGCGGTCATAATGCTTTTCCATCCTGAAGATATTGATACGGCCATCTTCCATCATAAACGCCTTCATACCTTCAAACACGGTCTGCCCGTAGTGCAGGCACAAAGCCAGCGGGCTCAGCGTAAGGTCATGAAACGGAGTGATGCGGGCATTCTGCCACTTACCATCCCTGTATTCTGCCACAAACATATGTTCTGTAGGCACTTTGCCGAAAGGGATAGACTTGGTATCAGTTACCGTTCTTTCCGCATGCGGGGTAATCGAGATCGGGTATTCCATATTATCGGTTTTTAACTGTTTATGATCCCTCCGGCGCAGTCTCAGGAAATGCGGCGGCGGCTTTATTGTCAATATTGTCTTTTGATTCTTTATGTTGTTGTCGGTAGCCCTTATTCACCATGAACACACTGCCTACAATTGTTGCAAACGCTAATGCAGTGTATATGTTCAGCTCTTCACCCAGTAAAAAATAACCCAGTACTACCGCCACCAACGGATTGATATAAGCATATATGGTAGCTATACCCACCGGCAACTTACTGAGGCAATACATATAGGCACCATAACCCAGCACTGACCCGAATATGATCAGGTATACCAGCGACAACAGACCCTCCTTGTTATATAATTCTACGTGTTTCAGATCATCTACAACCGGGCTTATCACCAGCATAAACAAACCACCAAACAACAACTGCAGCCCTGAATTGAAGAATGGATTTACAGGATTCACGTTCTTCTTATTCACTATGCTACCCATTGCCCATGATGCTGTGGCCAGTAACACAGCCAATATTCCCATCAGGTAGCCTGTATCAGACAATGCCGCAAGGTTCTGCCTGAAGATGAGAGCGACACCGCAGGTACCCAGCAACATGCCCGCGCCAATCAATGTATTGAATTTCTCTTTCTGAGACGACATAAGGTTGAACGACACCGCAAACAGAGGCATAGCCGAACAAATTAGAGCTGCTACACCACTTGGCACGGTTCGCTCACCCCAGGTCACACAACCGTTACCCACAGTCAGCATCAGGAAGCCTACCAGCATTTGCCTGAGAATGTTCTTAGCCGATATGTCTTTATTCTTATTGGCCATCAGCGCAATGATCACTAAAATAATCCCGGAAACCACCTGCCTTACCCCTGCAAAAAGAAATGCAGGATAGTGCATCACGCCCACCCTTAGTGCCAGGTAGGTGGTGCCCCAGACTATGCAAACAAAAACAAGGGCTATATATGCTTTGGTGGTAGGTGTCATTAAGAGGTTTCTTTTCCGTTACAAAAGTGAAATGATTTTCCGAAATAAAACAGACACAATTTTCGTATTTTTGACCATAACAGTTTATTTAATGAAGATTGTTTTTAAAGGTAAAAGCGACCATCTGTACTTACAGATTGCAGAAACATTCCAGAAACAAATACTGGATGAAGTATTGAAGATCGGCGATAAGCTGCCATCAGTAAGGCTTTTAAGCAAGGAGCACGCTATAAGTGTGAGTACCATTCTGCAAGCATATTATCACCTCGAAGCCAAAGGGCTGGTGGAATCCCGCCCGCAAAGTGGCTACTATGTCAGCTTCAATCCATCACGCTTTCCTCGTAAAATAGAGAAGAGCGACCCTATACAGGTGGTGAAGAACAAAAATGTAGAGGCCATAATTGGCGAGGTCTATGATGATCTGGCGATGGATGGTGTGGTAAAGTTCTCACTGAGTGTGCCCTCTCCCGAAATACTTCCTCTTGCCCGCCTCAATAAGGCTATGATACAGTCCCTACGCGATCTTCCCGCCAATGGCACCTCTTATGAAAAAATACAGGGCAACGAAGAACTACGCAGGCAGGTGGCCCGCTGGAGCATGCACTGGGGTGGCCATTTACAGGCCGATGATCTGGTAACAACCGCAGGCTGTATGAATGCGGTCTCTTATTGTCTGCAAGCCATTACCAAACCGGGCGATACTATAGCTGTAGAAAGCCCTGTGTATTTTGGAGTACTGCGCTTTGCGCAAAGTATTGGTCTAAAGATATTGGAACTCCCGACAGACCCTGATACAGGGGTAGACCCCGATGATCTTAGAAATGCATTGGAACAGCATGATATAAAGGCTTGCTTCTTTGTTACCAACTTCAGCAACCCAACAGGTTATTGTATGCCCGATGAACAAAAAGAAGCCATTGTAAAACTACTATCTAAACATGGTGTACCACTTATTGAAGACGACCTGTATGGTGATGTGTATTTCGGCAACAAACGTCCACGTTCCTGCAAGAGCTTTGATGAAGAAGGCAATGTGCTTTGGTGCAGCTCTATATCAAAAACATTGGCTCCGGGCTACCGTGTTGGCTGGGTAGCACCCGGCAAGTATATTGATAAGATCAAGAGCCTGAAACTATACCATTGTATTACCTCTGCTACTGCGCAGCAGGCTGCACTAGGCAGCTTTTTGGCCACAGGCAGGTACGAACAGCATTTGCGTAAACTAAGGCAAACATTACACACCAACAGCCTTCAATTTACCCGTGCTATTGGTGAGTATTTTCCTGAAGAGATAAAACTAAGCACACCAAAGGGTGGCTTCATTTTGTGGCTGGAATTAGCCGAACATATAGACACCTACCAGCTCTACCAGGAAGCTATGCAGCAGAAGATCAGCTTTGCTCCGGGAACCATGTTTACACTGCAAGATCGATATCAGAACTGTATGCGATTGAGTTATGGTATGCCATGGTCAGCAGAGGTAGAGCAGGCACTAAAAAAGCTGGGAGGATTGGTGAAGAAAATGAATGGCTCAATGGCTTAATGCCTCAATGGCTCAATAACCTTTGAGCGACCTATAGCGGGAACCACAGCGAAAAATGGAGTCTTAAAAAGAAGAAAGGGTTTGCATTGCTGCAAACCCTTTCTCTTTATGAATAACTTTTGATGTTAATTATCACCTTCTTCTTTTGGAGCCTTAGCACCTGCTGGGTCTGGTTCATCATCAGCTTCCTGACGAAGATTCCTTTCCTGCTGGTCCATCGAGCCCGGCATAGCACTGTTGAATATTACACGACGTGTAGGCAAGTCACCAATGATACGGAATTCTGTACGACGGTTCAACTGACGTGCTTCAGGTATGTCGGTCTTACCATCGGGAGTAACTTCTACAGCTACCTGATTCTTTTTACCAAAACCCTTAGCGGTCATTCTCTGCCTTTCAACACCATTCTTTTCCAGATAATCTAACACAGACTGTGCACGACGCTGAGAAAGAGGGAAGTTATATTCATCTGTACCCTTACCATCTGTATAAGAATAGATCTCTACCTGTATTGATGGATTATCCTTCATGAAGTTTACCAGTGTATCTAATGATGCAACTGACTCAGCACGAAGTGTAGCCTGATCGTAATCGTAGTAGATGTTGCTTACGCTGAAACTGTGCTTGATGCTATCTAAGTAGATAGTAACATGTACTGTATCATCAGCATCAGAACGCTTAACAGACATAGTACTTACTGTAGCACGAGATGATGTATAACCTGGCTTATCAGCAGTAAGAACGTAAGAATGATTACGTGTCATGTTGAATATGAAGTTACCATCTTCTGAACTGTAAGTAGTCATTTCAGATTTCTGGTCCAGCATTTTCACTACAGACTGTGGCATGATGCTCTGGTCTTTCTTGCTCAATACTTTACCGATGATCACCAAACGTGGTTCGTATTGTATTCTCCAGATATCGTTACAGCAAGTAGGGTTCTTCAATGCAATTGTACCGATACGATTAGATACGATGTATGCATCTGGCTTACCTACCGGATCTTTGATGAAATAGAACTCATCGGCAGATGTGTTGAAAGGATAGCCAAGGTTCTGCACCTTAGAGTAACGCGAAGGACCACCATCAGCTACGTTGATATCGAAACCACCGAAAGACTTACGGCCGTTAGAAGCGAAATACAACTTACCAACACGTGTATCGTAGTACGGAGTCAACTCATCAGACTTAGTATTGATAGCCTTACCGCAGTTCTGCGGACGACGGAAAGTACCATTTCTAGGATCGATAACTGAATACCAGATATCATAACCACCACGACTCTGCAGCTTACGGTTAGATGCGAAGTACAGAATTTCTTTCTTTCCCACCTTAGCTACAAATGGCATAGAGTTAGACTCTTCACCATCCGCTTCGTTCACACTTGGTACCAGCATTGCAGGAGACCATTTGTGCTCAAGGAACTGAGAATAGTATATTTTGCAAACGAACCTGAATGAATCTTTTACTTTGCACTGAGTGAAGTAAAAACGATCTCCACCAGGGCTGTAGCAACCATTACCTACGTTTGCTCCGTTAGCCAATCCCTGCGCATTAAATCCACCATCGTTAAATGGTAAAGGCCACTGGAAAGAATCTACATAACCAGGCTGCTTCTTAGCGATCATGAAATGCTCGGCAGAGATCATATCAGGCTTGTTAGACTTACGGTTGAAGGTAGTCACCTCAAGTGTGTTACGGTTCAATGTAGAGAACAGCAACATAGAATCACCCAATGGATAAGGAGATAATTCTGTGTAAGCAGAGTTAACGTTAGGACCGCAATTAAAGATGTTTACCGGAGCAGGATCCTTGATAGAGATCATTGCCATTTCGCAACCATCAATTTCTATCTGAGCCAGCTTCTTGTAATTCTTATATTCTTTTTGCGTTGGCGTTCTGTTGAAATTGTTGTCCAACGGATTGTTGGCAGCAGTCTTCTTGTTATCAGTCAAAAACTGTTTGAACCAGGTTATCGCCTGTTTGTATTCACCCTGCTGCTTAAACATCTGACCTGCGAAAAACGCAGACAATGGATAATCCTTCTTGTCAAGGTAGTACGTTTCAGCGTAGTGATGTGCCGCCGGAACATAATCCCTGGTTGCCATGTAACACTCACCCAGTATATAAGCGAGGTATGGATTTCTCTCATCCCTCGACCTAAGGTCCTGATAATAATCAATTGCGTCGAAATAGCTACCCCCTACAAACAAACCAAGCGCTAAGCCTAACTCTTTTTCATCAGAAATTACCCTGGTTGGGTCATTAATGCTATTCCTTCCGGATATGGCTTTCTGGGCATTCGAATTGTATTGTGCAATAATAAATGTTGTCGCTAAAATAAGGAACAGCCAATTTTTTCTCATGTGCATGATCGTTGAAAACGATATAAAAGTATAAATTGCTTTTAAAAAAAAGAAGGGCTGACAAAAAAAAAGTTTAGCCCTTCAACGTATTATGAAATATCGATTAGAATCGCGGACATGGAATCGAGCGCCTTGTATGCGAAACTGAGTATGGACTTACATACCTTATTGCTATCTCAAAACCGCCGTTTCCGTTAGAAGCGTTGTTCAAAGAAGAAGTATTATAGTCATAACCAACGCCTATTCTCATGTTCTTGATCTCTATACCGGCAGTCAGCATTGCTGCATCACCCCCGCGCATCCAGCCACCAACAAAGATAGCGGGTGTAAAGTTCACATCACCATATTGTTCGCCAATGTTATAATGGAATTCATTACCAAAGATCATTTCTACTGCAGAAGCCTGTGTCTGGAACAATACAGCAGGACGTAAACTCATCTTGTCAGATACGTTCCATACTATACCCAATGTACCTGTATACCTCATTGCAAGGCCTACATCGCTGTTCTTTTTCTTCAGGATAGCATCAGTTGGCTGATTAAGGTTATTAGCACCTACACCCAGTATGAAGCTGAAGCTTTCATTGAAGGCATGTGAGAAGCAAAGACCGGCATTTACCAGTGCATAGTTAACATTATTACCCATTCCGTACTTATACTCAGCTGTTGTACCCTTTACGAAAGAACCGTTGACGAATTCATCGCCAAAGTATAATTTAGAAAGGTCTATGCTCTTCTGAGCATAGCCGAATTGCAAGCCGATAGCGAGATCAGATCCGCTGTAGTTATCAAGGCCACCACCAAATAATTTGTGGTAAGCTATAGATCCGAGACCTGTAAAATTAGATAGATTACCATCGCCGGCCTGATCTTTATACAACTGAAGGCCACCTGCAAGGTAACCACCATCAGTTGATTTTATCGGCAGATCAACAGACGCACCATAGGTAACATAGGGAACAGTAACGCTCTTCCACTGGTTCCTGTAGATAGCATTGGCGCGCACCTTACCGTAGAACATACCTGTAAATGCAGGATTTACCACCAGTGGCTGCATATCGAACTGGCTGAAGTGAATGTCCTGGGCAATAGCTGCAGGCGCTGTAAGTGTAAGCGCCGCAATGCTCAAACGGGTGATAATATTTCCTTTTCTCATCTTGATATATTCTTATCTATTTTACCTGATTACTGTTACGTTTCCTTGTTTGTTAAATACTTTGCCTGTTGAGGTTACGGCCTGTATACTATACACATAAACGCCAAATGGCTGTGGCTCGCCTTTCCAGCTGCCATCCCATCCCGCATCTATGTTTTTTGACTCATAAACCATGTTTCCCCAACGGTTGAAAATACGAAAATAATTTAAATTAGCAATACCGCGCTTAATAATTTTAAATTCACCATTCACCCCTGTGCCCGGCGTAAAGGCATTTGGCACTGCTATCAGGGTCTCTTCATTCACTATAATATTGATCGAATCAACCGCTTTACAACCATACTCAGTGGTAGCCTTTACAATATATAATGTGCTCACATCAGGCGTAGCCACCGGGTTAGATATCAGCGGATTGCTGAGGCCGGTGTATGGGAACCAGGTAAATGTAGTACAGTTAGTAATTGGCTCAATGGGGTAATTTTCACCAGGGTATAGTGTTACCGAATCGGGCACTGATATAAGTGCAGCCGGATGTACAATAGTATTAAAATGCACCGTATCCTTACAACCATTAGCATTGGTAACTATGGCGTAATATGACTGTGAAGCGATAGGACGGATAACCGGTGAATTGCTGAGGCTATCACTTATGTAAATAGAAGGATACCAGTGGTAAGACAGGCCTGCGCCACCCGCCGGATTTAATATAGCAGTGTCGTGGGGACAGAAGGCCAGATCAGGCAATGGAGCCGCAAAATTGCCAGGCAATAAGGTAATAACCGCAGAATCCTGGCCGGTACAGCCTGCTGAAGAAGTAACCACTAAATGCAGGGTTGTAGTTGTCGTTCCATCAAATACAACGGTGGAAGTGGATGTATTATCCAGATCAGCCGCAGGAGACCAAGTATAGGTATAACCGGTAAACCATGCCGGAAGCACCGAAGCATTAATGTGCAAGGTATCAAATTCGCACAACGGCCGGTTGCCACCTATGTAAACTGTGGGCGTTGGCTGCACCTGCAGATTGAGTGTAGCATAAATATCGGGGCAACTATGGAAATGAGCAGTAACAGTATACAATGCTGAAGTATCAGGCGTTATCAGTGCATTAAGCACATTAGACACCCCAATACCGGCCGTAGGCAACCATTGATAAGAAAAGGCAGGATGCCCAGATCCTATTACCTGCACCACCTGTCCAAGACATATGGCAGTATCGGTAGGATGCACGCTAATTACATTGGGGAGGACTTCCAGCTTAACAATAGCCGTAACTGCACAAACAGCAGAAATAGGTTGTATCACTGAAGTGAGTACATAAGACCCCGCCGCAGAGGGAGTAAATATTGGGTGAGATGATGTATCGTTACTTATCAAAACAGTTGATGGAGCGGAAGACCACTGATAATGATAATAAAGCCCCCCGGGCACCGTTACGTCATAAGTCGTGGACATACCCAGACAAATGGTATCGACAATTGTCTGCAAGTTCGCAGGTGTATCTACATGTATGGTTATCGTATGCACATAATCAGGGCAATTGGCATAAGAACTGGTTACTGTATATACGGTATTACCCACTACACTGTCAGATATTACAGGTGTGCGGCTGGTACTGGTGGCCACCCCGATGGATGGTGTCCAGACATAACTGAACTCAGTACTACCCGTGCTGGTTACAGTAACTGTCTGAGGAAAACATATATTTGAGGATACCGGACCGACTGTATAGTCACCAAGCGTGTGCACGGTTACGGTTGCAGTACTTTTACATAAAGGTTGTGCTGTAGGATTTACGGTGACGGTATAGGTGATATCACCTGTAGCAAACGGATTTGTAACAGGATTACTTATACTAGTGCTACTCAAATAGGTGCCGGACGCCCATGAATAGTCATATGGCACTCCCACAGGGGTGGCGTTTACATGCAGGTTAACAGGGACACCAACGCAGGTTTTCACCAATATAGAATCTACCGTAAGAACAGGGGGATCATAAACTGTTATCGTTATTCTGTCGGTTGCATCCGGGCAGCCTGCTGCAACCAGTACATTACCTGTTATAATGTAAGTAGTAGTCGTTGTTGGAGTGGCAGTAGGACTAAGTACTACAGAGCTGCTGAGACCGGCCGCCGGTGTCCAGTTGTAGACCATTAATACGCCGAAGATAGTATCCGGTTGAACAATGATATTAACGCTTTCCCCCCTGCAGATCATGGTATCAGGAGTAACTATATTAATATGAAATGAGTCATAAATAGTTAGTGTGGCCGACTGTAACGGATCAGGAACCAGCAATGTAGGATCGCAATGATCAGGAATCAAAACTGTTAGTATTACTGTCTTTGGTGTAGAAGGTGGTATCAATAATGGATTAATGTTCACGATAGCCGTTGTACCAAACGGTGGTATAATAACACTATCTGCAATAGTCGCATAATCATATCCGTTAATAGCTGTACCGCTTATCAGATACTTAATAATAGTAGGTGTGCAACTGGTGGCAGCCGTATTAAAGGTAACGTGACCCGGTGCGCAACTTCTTATAGCATAAGGAATAGTACCAACCCCCACGGCTACCAGAGTGGTATTAGGAACTGAGGATAGGCTGCCCGCTTCAAGAAATACTCCGGAATCATAAACACCGTCAACTGCATCTGCTATTCCAAGTTTCAGGTGATAACTTGTACAAGGAGTTACTGCCGCTTTTGCCTGAAGAACAGTTGTAAAACCATCATATGTAACGGAAGTGCCTGCTGCATTATTGACAAAATAAGCCGGAAATGGTGAGCCAGGACCGATAGAGTTGCAGTCAGCAAGCAAATAACCACCCGAAGGAACTCCGCTATTTACGCTATTGATACAGACTGGAATATTTGTGCCTGGTATCAATGCAATATTTGTGCCTGTACCAAAACCAGGGCCTGATATCAAAAAGCCAAAAACATCATTATAGTTAGAACAAGTAAAGGAAGGATATTCCTCAGAACCAAAAACGTAATTAAATCTTATTGTATCTCCCGACGGAATAAAGTCGAATTCCAAAATACAGGCATTTTTTGTGGGCTGACCTGCCAATGTTGTAAGTGCTGCATCTCCCGGAGCTAAATTATCAACGCTTGCAAAACTTCCTGAAGCGACACCCGTCAGAACATTAATTCCGTATTGCCCCCCTCCGGTAACCACTTTTCCTGTAGTGAGCGCTACACCGCAATCTAACCCTAAATTACTGCTGGTCACCATAAACTCCCCGCTCGCTCCACTGGCACAAGTCAAAACCTCACCTGAGGTAGTTACACCGGCGCCTACCAGCTTACTCACTAGTTGACTAGCTGTGTAGCCCGTTGAAGGCGTTATCTGTGCACTGGCGCTTTGAGACGCCCCCGCAAATAAAAGCACCAAAAGCACTTTCAGGTAACTAACAAAACTACAAGACCTTGTATAATTAAACTGCATGAAGCGGATTTTAACTATTAGTATAGACACGCAAAAAAAACAAAACGTTTGTCTTTGCCAAAATATTTCGCTTCCAAAAATATGGATTTATTGAAATATTTAGCAAGAGCAGAAAAAATAAATGTGTCGGTGCATAAATGGGCCTGCATTCATTTTCCTCCGACACCCCCCTTTTTGTCCAGTTTATTATGTCAGCATTCCTTAATATTGTAGCTGAATAAAGCTACCGCCACCCATGGCAACTACCAAGACCAAAAAAGCAATACCCACAGTACCCGAACCACCCTTGCCTGCCGGCGAGCTACCCCTGCATATAGACAGGAAAAGGCAGATAAGGCTGGGCTTTGGTATATTTTTCCTCCTCACAGGCGTATTTACCACCGTATCTATTATCAGTTATTATTATAGCTGGAATGCCGATCAGGATAAGTTTTTCTCCAGCAATTCCCTTTCACAATTCCTTTTTAAAGATCACACACCTGTGGCTAACTGGGGTGGCCGCATGGGGGCCGCTATTGCCCACCTGCTGGTATACAGCGGTGCAGGTATAGCCTCTATGGCTATTGGCATAGGCATAGCCGCCATTGGCACTAACCTCATTTACGGCAAAAAAGCGGCGGTTTACATGCGTTATGCCCGTTGGGTATCAATAGTTTTATTGCTACTGGCTCCGGTTCTTACTTATTTGTTCCCCGATTCTCCTTTCCCATTGGGCGGAGCGTTGGGTAATGCTACCATCTCCTATTTCAACGGTCTGCTGGGTGTTGCCGGCACCGGCATGGCGCTTTTATCAATTGTGTTGTTCTTTGTATTCGTCATTTTCGCGCTGGATATCAGTCCGTTCATTAAGAAAATGAAAGAAAGAGCGGCAATAATGGCAGCTTCGCTAAAGCCGGTACAGGAATTTAACAAGCCCGAAGATCCTGCTGCAATAGATGAAGAGGAGGAAGAGGAAGAAAAAGCCGCTGTAGCTCCATTTGCCATTACTAATACCGATGAAATACAGGCAATGCCCGCTACCGGCAACAAGTTGAAAGCAAATACAGGCCATGTGCCACTTATAATAGCCGGTGAACCTGCAAATAAAGAGTGGGAAATGGATATGGTAGAGAAGAAACTAGACCATATTGATAACCACATGGGGCTTGTAGATGCCAACATAGAAGAGGAGGCGGAAATGAGTGAAGAAGAGCGCTTGTTCAACGAATGGAAAACAGACGCAGGAGTTGCAGAACCGCACCAGCCGGTGGAAGAAGATGAATACCCTGAAGTAGAAGCATACGAAGAAGAAGATTATATAGAAGAAGAGGAGGAAGACGAAGAAGCCCCACAGCCCGAATTCACCTTCGAAGTGAAACAACAGGAAAATGAGCGCCCTACAATAAAACACGGCGCGCACATCAGCATAGCCAGTAATGAGCCCTATGCGCCCGAGCTTGACCTGCCTGACTATAGATTCCCCACGCTTGACCTCATGGAAACGCGCGTGGAAGAAGAAATATCGTTGAACAAAGGCGAGCTGGAGCGCAATAAAGACCAGATCGTGCAGACGCTCAACAGCTTTGGCATTGAAATTCAACAGATCAGTGCCACCGTAGGTCCTACAGTCACCCTTTACGAAGTGGTACCGGGCAAGGGCGTACGTATCAGCAAGATCAAAAATCTGGAAGATGATATAGCACTAAGCCTTGCCGCACTGGGTATTCGTATCATAGCCCCTATACCAGGTAAGGGTACTATAGGTATAGAAGTACCTAATGCCAATAAGCAGATAGTGAGCATGCAGGCATTGCTGAGCAGCCCTAAGTTTGTAGACAACAAAATGAGCCTGCCTATTGCATTGGGCAAGAAGATCGACAACGAAAATTACATTGTTGACCTTGCCACTATGCCTCACCTGCTGATGGCGGGTGCTACCGGACAAGGTAAGTCAGTAGGTATCAATGCCATATTGGTGTCGTTGTTGTATAAGAAACACCCATCACAGCTTAAGTTTGTAATGGTCGATCCTAAAAAGGTGGAACTCTCTATATATCGTACCATTGAAAAGCACTTCCTGGCCAAACTACCGAATGAAGAAGAGCCGATCATCACCGATATTAAGAAGGTTATCTACACCCTCAAAGCCCTGTGCGATGAGATGGACGACCGCTATGGACTGCTCAAAGACGCAGGTGCAAGAAACATAAAAGAATACAACGAAAAGTTCATTGCCCGCAGGCTGAATCCTGAAAACGGACATAAGTACCTGCCGTTTATAGTGCTGGTAATAGATGAGTTTGCCGATCTGATCATGACTGCCGGCAAAGAGGTGGAAATGCCTATAGCCCGCCTGGCACAGCTGGCACGTGCGGTGGGTATACACATTATCATTGCCACTCAGCGCCCATCGGTAAATGTAATTACAGGTACTATCAAGGCCAACTTCCCTGCCCGTATAGCCTTTAAGGTATCGGCAAAGGTAGATAGCCGCACCATCCTGGATACAGGCGGTGCCGAACAGCTGGTAGGTCGTGGAGACATGTTGATATCTCATGGCAGCGAGTTATTACGACTTCAGTGCGCATTTGTTGACACCCCCGAGGTAGAGAATGTGGTGAACTTCATAGGGGGCCAGAGAGGCTACCTGAAAGCACACCCGCTACCCGAGCCTGAAATGGACGATGAAGATGGCGGAGCCAAAACATTTGACCCCAAGAACCGCGATAAACTATTTGAAGAATGCGCCCGCACTGTAGTACAGATGCAGAGCGGATCTACATCTAATCTGCAGCGCCGCTTCAACCTCGGCTACAACCGTGCAGGCCGCATTATGGATCAGCTGGAGGCCGCAGGCATAGTAGGCCCGGCAGTGGGCAGTAAACCAAGAGACGTCTACTTTACAAGCGAAAATGAACTCGAAGAGTTCTTTGGAACGTTGAAATAGCTCAATCACAAGATTTGTCAACTTTTTAGAAAGTTGACAAATCTACACTCATACCAACTCCACTTTTTGGTTTTGACTTTTAACTTTTGACTTAGCTTCTGGCACTATTTATGTATTATATAACATTGACGGCGTATTTTATTTACCTGTCATACTTACCTTTGCAGCCGATTTTCTAACCACTCAATAATTCTATTAAAGGATGAAGAAATTATTATCAGTATGCGCATTGGCTCTTTGCTTTGCGGCACAAACAGCACACGCACAGGATGCAAAAGCCAAAGCAGTATTGGACGGTGTAACTAAAAAAGTAAATACCCTGAAGACCATCAAGGCCAATTTCGCACTGAAGTTGACCGGCGGCAAAGTGAGTGATTCTAAGAAAGGAACAATAGCAATAAAAGGAACTAAATACCATGTAACCCTTACCGGCCAGGAGATCATCTGCGATAACAAAACAGTATGGACCTACAGCGCTGATGCTAAAGAAGTTACCGTAAGCACATTCAACCCTAAAGATCAGAGCATATCTCCGGCTAAATTGCTCACGAACTTCTACGACAAAGAATACAAATACAAGTATGCCGGCGAGCGCACAGAAGGTGGTAAAAAATGCGACGTAATTGAATTGACTCCAATAGATGCCAGCAAACAAACCACCAAAATAGAGCTGCTGGTAGACAAGGCTACCTCTATGATAGTTGGCGGCAACATATGGGCTAAAAACGGCAACAAAACACAGTATATGATCAGCAATGTAGTTACCAACTCAGCAGTTGCAGACGACTTCTTCGTATGGAATGCAAAAGCACACCCGGGCGTAGAAGTGAATGACCTTCGCTAGTAATTTTTATACTTACTTTATAGAGCCCGCGGCGTTGCTGCGGGCTTTTTTTGTGTGCGCTGCATTATTGGTATCTTTAGTTGCAATAACCTGATCCATGCGTAGGATAGCACTTTCATTTTTTATCTTTATCGTATATACCTCATACGGTACAACATGGCCGGTCGCATACCCATATAAACAAAGAATAGAAGGGCAAAAAGTCAGAGTAGAAGCGATTGCATATAACCCATACGAATCTGCGACTGTGCCTTCAGGAAAAACGAATGTTTATTATAAAGATGAGCTTCTTTACAGTATTGATAAATACTACCGGAACAATATCTACACCAGCGATGACGGCCATTACTTCGCAATAGTTTATTCCATTAACGATGTGCGCATCAATGAATTCAATAGAAACGATGGCGACCAGATAAACTTCAACCGACGTATTATTGAGATTTTTAAAGATGGGGTTTTATATAAAAATGTTTTCTTGAGAGACATTATCGATACTACGGATGTAGTTAAGAATGGACACTATTTTGAATGGAGCTATTACATAGATATAAATGGATTCAGAGATGCAGAATATGGTTGTGAGGCATGTAATGAGGTTTACGGTAAAAAGGCTTTGAAAAAACTTGACACCGGCTACATCGATTCTAGTTCCTATTTCGAATGCATAAGACAATGCGACTCAGCAAGAAACAAAGAAACAGAACTGAACATAGCGATGAATGCTAACTATGTTGAGAATAACACATTGGTCGTTTTGACAAGTCAAAGAAGTGCAGTCAGGATTAATTTCAATACATTGGATATACAGAGAGTCCAATTCAATACAGTTGTTCCTGACAAAGAAAAGTACAATCCACCTAAACTTATCCGCCGGTACAATGAACTCAAAATTCCTGATAAATTCTATTTACCCAATCTCGATAATGGGATGAAATTTGAAGACGCGGTTGCAGCGCTTTTCGGCCTAAAAAGTGATGGTGAACAAAAAGCAATTTTTGATGTTTTTATTCGCCCCACAATAGATGTAGCCGGACATTGCGTTGACCTATACGTGGATGTAAATGATTTAAGGATATCTGAATATCATTCTGACAATACACAAAACAAAGACATGACAGAAAAATTATACAAGTGGTGCAAAGAACAAGTGTTTAGCAGTAAAAAGATACCGAAAGGTTTCGAGAAGTATCAATTCTATGGGATAATAGATTTGTACGGAAAATGATTGACGAGTAATTTAAATTTTTCGCCTTTTCTGTTTATGAAGCTCTATCGAAATCTTCAGTTCTTCCAATGTCAACCCTTTATCTCCGCCTGATTCAAGATCATCATGCCTTCGGTCTAACTCCCTAACAAATGCCGGATTAGTCCACCATTTTCGATCTTCAATTTTAGGAGCAACTACTTTCTTATTCATACATAATATAGCCGTAACAAATTTACAAAAACCAAAGAAAAAAAGCCACTGCATAAACATGCAATGGCCGTGCTGAAAATATAACGATCAAAAGCCTCTCTATGCCGCAAAACATCACGGCAAAGGTTTTTACTTTTAAATTTTAAGTTTTTACTTTTAATAACTATACGCTACCCCTCTCTTAATAGACTGCACCTGCCCGAAAGATCCGCCACTGGCACTTTTACGATCTATTTCCTTATCAGAGGTCATGAGTACGAATGCGCAACCTTTTGATGCTGCTTCTTTCTTTAGTTTCTTTAGTGCGGTCTGGTCGCTGCCGGCACCTGTGCGATAGTTGATGAATGCGGTCTTACCACGTATCTCATCTACGCGCATAAGTCCGGCTATTTCATCAGCACTTTCTACTACCATTACATGCTCCCAATCCTGCTCGCCATTAACACTCAGCTTTGGCGTAACGTCCTGCTGACGGCCACTCTGGCCAAATACTATGCTGTTTACCGCATACTTGCCCATTACCTGCTCTACGTCTTCATGCATGTAACGGAAGGTAACTGTATGCTCCCCTACCTTCAGTACGGTGCCTATTATGTTTTTGCCATTGTGTAAATGGAGTGTATCGCTCTGGGCAAAGGTTGCGAGAGCAATAAAGAGTGCTGCGATGGTGATAACTATTTGTTTCATTACTGTGTGTTTTGTGTGTTTTAAAAGATGTTTTCGATTTTGTGAAAACCCTTATTCCAAAACACGTGCCAGAAATGAAAGAGGGTAAGATAAATTTTTGCAAATTCATCTTACCCTATGTGTATTTTATTTATTCAGCAACTCTTTGCGCTCTCTTCAAAACCTGCCTTTGCGCCTCTTTGCGATACTTCTTTGCGCTCTTTGCGTGAACCTCTTTAAAACGGCGCGTCCTCATCTCCCGGCTTTGGCTTCTTACTAAATGTTGAACCCGGCCCGCCCAGATCATCATCATCCCAGTTCACGTCATTGGCTTTAGACTGCATGGTCTGGAAGCCGCCGGGGATAAACATCTTAGACCCACCAAACTCGCTGGTATCGCGGCGTATGCCCGCAGCGGGGTTATCACTTGGTGCAGGGCCAAACTGGCTGAATTTATTATCTTCCAAATCCACAAAACGCTGGTACTCTTTAATAAAGCGCACCTTTTCCACGCCCAGGCTACCATTACGATGCTTGGCTATGTGGATATGGGTTTCCCCCTCAATGGTCTCCCCCATCTCATCATTATTGATACCATGGTACTCAGGACGATACAGGAACATAACCATATCCGCATCCTGCTCTATCGCGCCCGATTCACGGAGGTCACTCAACTGCGGTACCTTCGACTCCTTTCTGGTTTCCACCGCACGACTCAACTGCGAAAGCGCTATCACCGGCACATCCAGCTCCTTTGCAAGGGCCTTCAAGTCTCTTGATATCTTACTGATCTCCTGCTCACGGTTACCACCCTTATCACCACCTGTCATCAGCTGCAGGTAATCGATGATGATCATCTTGATGTCATGCTTCTGCTTCAGCCTGCGGCACTTGGCACGTAGCTCGAATATGTTCAACGCTGCCTGGTCATCAATAAATATCTTGGCTTGCGCCAGCTTGGCCATACGCTGAGACATCTGTATGAACTCATGGTCAGCCATTTTACCGCGGGTTATAGCGTCCAGCCGCACGTCGGTTACCGCACTTAGCAACCTTTTTACTATCTGGCCCGCACCCATTTCCAATGAGAAAAACGCTACCGGGAATTCCTTGCCGGGGTTCATAGCTGCATTCATGGCCAGGTTCAAACAAAATGCCGTTTTACCCACAGACGGACGAGCCGCAAGGATAATAAGATCCGTTTTCTGCCAACCTGAGGTCAACTGATCCAATCCCTTGAATCCCGATGGTACACCTGTAAGGTCATCTGTCTTTTTGCGGGCTTCATCTATTTCATTCATCGTCTGCACGAGTACGTCCTGCAGGCTCTTAAAGTTCTTACGTAAATGCTTATCCGTTATCTCATAGAGGCCCGATTCGGCCTTATCCATCAGGTCAAACACATCGGTACTGTCTTCATACGCATCAGCTATCACCGAGCCCGAAATACGGATCAGTTCGCGCTGAATGAATTTCTCCATCACTATACGTGCATGTGCTTCTACGTGTGCAGAAGACATAACGGCCATGGTAAGGCGGGTCAGAAAATAAGCACCGCCCACTATTTCCAGCTCATTTGTCTTTCTCAGTTCGTCAGAGATCGTCAGCAGATCCACCGGCGTACCCTTGTCAAACAGACGACGCATAGCGGCATATATCTTCTGGTGTGCATCAAGGTAAAAACACTCTGCGCTCTGTATTACTTCCAGCACCTGCGCGAATGTGTCTTTTTCCAGCATGCAGGCACCCAGCACGGCTTCCTCCAGCTCTAATGACTGAGGTGGAACCTTGCCAAATACCATAGAGGTCATATCGGCCGGTTTACGGCTCCTGGTATTCCCAAAATCTTTTTTAACGTTAACTGACATTATTTATTAATAGCTTATGTAGTACCTTAATTTATATTTTTCCCGTTGTGGTCTTCTTTTGTTGCCCGCATTTTAGCCTTTGACCTTTACAAAAAGAAGATGTTGAAACAGTTGTGGGGGAGGACGAATGTAGGCGCGATTTTTATAACGGCAAAGAAAACAACTGCTAATAGTTACTTACTTCATGCACACTCCTTATCCACATGTTTATGCACACAAAGTTCCGAAATCCTAAGAGATATCCCCAAACTATTTCGTTACTAAGAACTTATTAACACAATATGCAGGTTTTCATGGGGATAAGTAACTTTGTTAAAGCATTTTTTTAAGTTCATGGGTTTTGGTATATCCTAGATTATCTTTGCGGAAATCAATTTGAGAGAATGACCATTTCTTACCAATGGCTGATGGATTATCTGCCGGAAGCTATACCAGTAAACGAACTAAGCCAGATATTAACTTCTATAGGTCTTGAAGTAGAGGCCATTGAGCGCTCTGAAGCCGTGCGCGGCGGTCTTGCGGGGCTTTTGATAGGTGAAGTACTCACCTGTGGCAAACACCCCAATGCAGATAAGCTGAGCGTTACTACAGTAAATGTTGGTGGTGAAACTCCGCTGAAAATAGTTTGTGGCGCGCCTAATGTCGCTGCAGGCCAAAAGATAGTGGTAGCAACTGTTGGCACAACCGTACACCCTACCAATGGCGAATCTTTCCTGATAAAAAAAGCAAAGATACGTGGCGAAGAAAGCGAAGGCATGATCTGCGCTGAAGACGAAATTGGTCTTGGAGAAAGTCATGCAGGCATCATGATCTTGCCTGCAGACGCTATTGTAGGCACTCTGGCCAAAGATTACTTCAATATCCCCGAAACAGATTTCACAATCCACATTGGTCTTACACCCAATCGCAGCGATGCCAACAGCCATATAGGCGTGGCGCGCGATGTTTGTGCGTACCTCACTCATCATAAGGGCGGCAAGCACGAAGTGGTAATGCCGGCTATCAGCAATGATACAACTGCTAAGGGCAACCTAATCAATGTGTCTGTAGAAGCACAAGCAGCTTGTCCGCGCTTCACAGGTGTAAGCCTGAAGAACGTAAAGGTGGGCGAATCTCCTGAATGGCTGAAGCTAAGGCTTACTGCTATTGGTGTTCGCAGCATAAACAACATAGTAGATATTACCAACTTCGTACTGCATGAATATGGCCAGCCCCTGCACGCATATGATGCAGATAAAATAGCAGGTAGCCAGATCATCGTAAAATTCCTTGCGGATGGCACGCCTTTCACCGGCCTGGACGATAAGGAAAGAAAGATGCGTGCTACCGATCTGATGATCTGCGACACCAACGGCCCATTGGGTATTGGCGGGGTCTTTGGCGGAGCATACAGCGGCATCTCCGACGCCACAACTAATGTATTCCTCGAAAGCGCTTACTTCGACTCAAGGCATATCCGCATCACAAGCACCCACTTCGGCTTGCGTACTGATGCCGCTACTCACTTTGAGAAGGGTGTGGACATTAATAATGTATTACCAGCTCTGCTGCGTGCTGCTGCAATGATCGTAGACATAGCAGGCGGAGCAATAGCCAGAGAGGTTACAGACTTGTACCCTACTGCACTACAACCTGTTGAAGTAACTATAACTTATAGCTACATACACAAGCTGAGCGGTAAAGAATATACACCCGCAGCAATAAAGGAAACACTAACGGCATTAGGCTTTGTGATCATTGCCGAAGCTGCCGATGGACTTACACTGCAAGTACCGTCTAACAAACCCGATGTATCTCAGCCCGCCGATATAGTAGAAGAAATACTCCGCATAGATGGACTGGATAACGTACAGCTTACAGGCCGTCTCAACATAGCCCTCACAAAGGCTTTGCCGGGAGACAGGCAACAGAAAGAGCGGATGGCAGAACTGCTATGTGGCATGGGGGTACAGGAGATTGTAACCAACTCTATTGTCAACAGCAAGTACTACCCTAACCAGGAAAACCTGGTACGCATGATCAACAGCCTGAGTGCTGAGCTGGATGTAATGCGCCCAAGCATGCTGGAAAGCGGACTGGAAGTAATAGAATACAATTGCAACCGCAAGAGTCAGGATCTGAGCCTGTTTGAATTTGGCAATGTATACCACCACGGTGGTGAGGCCAAGTACATACAGGAGCAACGCCTGGGCATATGGATAACCGGCAATGTAAAATCAGCACAGTGGAACCAGAAAGCCCAAAAGGCTGATGCCTACTACATGAAGGGTATGATAGGTAATATGCTGGCCTATAGCGGCATTACTAATACCACCCTTTCTTACCCTGCTGAAAACAGCGACACACTGGAAACCACCTGGAAGTGGAAGAACAACATTCTCTGTACGATGACCCGTGTATCTGCCGCCAAACTAAAGCAGATGGACGTAAAGCAGGATGTATTCTTTGCAGATATTCATTGGGACACCTGGACAAAGGCTATGGCAGCGCACAAGATAAAGTATGCTGAAGTACCTAAGTTTCCGGCAGTAGCGCGCGATCTGGCCATTGTATTGGACAAGGAAATTACCTACAAGCAGGTGCAGGACGAAACTGAAAAACTAAAGATAGACTCATTACAGAGCTTCGGATTGTTTGACGTATTTGAAAACGAAAAGCTGGGCGCAGGCAAGAAGTCTTATGCACTTTCTTACACGTTCCAACTGCAGGATCGCACCCTTACCGATGCAGAGATAGAGCAGGTGATGAAGCAATTGATCGATGTTTATACCAACAAGCTTAACGCACAAATAAGATCTTAAATGGAGGCACTGGACCTACTGAGCACCAAGCTGGATGCACTGATAAAAAAGTATGCTGCCGTACAGGCCGACAATGCACGCCTGCGCGCCACCATTGAGGGACAAAACAAGGTGATACAAAAGCTGAACAAGAAGGTAACGTCGCTGGACAATGGTATGGTAAGTGTGCAGTTGGGCAATACCGACATAACTGCCGAAGACAAGGAGCACATGACCCGCCAGCTGGACAATGTGATAGGCGAAATAGACAAAATACTGAATACACTCAATGATTAATCAGATCATTCAATACTTATTCCGCAAACCCGCTTCCCTTTACAGGAGCGGGTTGCGGTTATTAGGCATCCTGCTTATCGGATCGGCATTCATGGCCTGCACGCAAGAGCGACAGCCATGCCTTACACCTAAGATTGCAAGTCTTAATTTAAGGTTCGTACACTTTGCCGCAGATAGCGCCATCGCTCTGAATAGCTTCTCAGATACAGGTCTGCCTAAAGCCGTCTTTACTGCTATAACAGATAGTGGCAACAGATCAGTGATCTATACTTCGCCATCAGCTTACTTTACCATTTCACTGTCACCTGTTGCAGACTCCTGCAAATGGCTGGTATTGGCCGATTCAGCATCTCTTTTGACCGCTGCCAGCTTTGATACAATGAGCTTTTATTACAAGCGCAAATTGCAGTTCTTATCCAATGCCTGTGGCTATACAGATTTTTATGCAATAGACTCAGTACATACTACCAAAAACCACGTAGATTCAGTTATCATCACCAATACCAGTGTCACCAACGATGTCAATACAAAGCACCTTAAGATATACATGCATCCTGGTTTTTAGCTTCCTGCTCTTCGGAGCCATCAACGCTAAAGCACAGGTAGCAGCCATAGACACCATGCCTATGGTACCGGCCGACTCTGCCGTTATTGACACACCTAAAGCCCCTAAAATAGAATTGGGCAGCCATCAGCTAACCATTGGCATAAACATTCTGCGCCCGGTTATCAATGCCTATTCTACCGATAAATACGGCTATGAATTTGCAGCTGACTACTACCTGAAGAACGAACTATACCTTGCTGCCGAGGGTGGTTGGGGCACATCTACAGTTACCTATACCGATCTCAAATACAACACATCCAATTACTTCTTTAGGGCAGGCTTTAATAAATACCTTTTCCCACGGCAGGACGCTAAAGACTGGGGCGGCCTCTTTATGGGTCTGCGCCTGGCAACAGCCGGTATAGATCGCAGTGCAGCTACCTATACAGTAATAGACTCTCTATGGGGTAATAACACAGGTAGCCTTGCCGGCAAGAGCTTTAATGCCTATTGGATGGAGATAACAGCAGGTGTGCGTGTAGAACTATACAAAGGACTCATGGCCGGCTGGAACATCCGCGGTAAATTCTTGCTCAACGGCAAATCCTTCAACGACCTCTCCCCGCTCTACGTAGCCGGCTATGGCCGCGGCGACAAAACCTCCGCCTTTGATTTCAACTTCTACCTCAGCTATGCGGTAAGATGGAAACGCCATTAATGGCGCAATGGCTTAATTGCTTAATAGCTCAATTACCGTATCAAACGCCCGTTGTCGGTCTCTGACCGACAACCATCGGGACGAACTTCTTTGAGACTACTATAACGACACTACAAGGAATTATTAGGGATTCCAGCAATCAAACTCCAACTACGAAAAATTAAAGCGAACGGTCACTGCGAGGCACGAAGCAGTCTAGTATCGGGACGTATTTGCTTTGTAGCTATAATAACAATCGAAACAACCCAAGTAATTTGATTTCCAACTATAAAAACCCTAATAATCACTCATCTTCCCTATATCCAATGGCTTACAAATTTCAGTTCTGGTTTCTGCCTGTCCGGTTACAAATTTTCTAGTGAACAATTCATAGATCAAACACTGGTTTTCCCTGCGCTCTTTATGTGACAAGCTATTAAAAAAATGAACAAGACTATCTGTCTTCCATGTTCCGTAACCACATTGATCTATTCTATGCAGAAGTTTAGTTTTGAGATACCCATCCTCTAGGGTAAGCACTCTGTTGGTAAGTAGATATTGCTTCATCTCTTCAATGAAGTGTTTCCCTGTCCAACTTTTTGTTGATTGAAAATAGTAAAAGAGAAATTGGCTTTGGGTAACCATCAATTTAATTGTATCGTCACTAGGCGATTTTACTTTTAATCCAATGTAGTAGCCATATCCCATCCCAGTATCTGATAACACTTCATTGACCAAAGCTGTTTTGCTTGTGGTAAATACCTGACCTGAAGAATTAAAAGAAACAAATAATAAACTAACAACAAAGGTAATAATCTTCATAGTCGAGACATTTATCAAATTAACCAATCTGTGAAATCTGTGCAATCCTTTAATAATCTGTGATTCAGACACACCCCTCACCTCGCCTTCCTCACAGCCTCGCCCAACTTCCCCTCCAGCGCCTTTATCTTCTCCTCCACTGCGCTATCAAACACATGCGAACCACCCACACGCACCAGGTCATAACAATAGATCTCAGACCTAAAGAAACCACTCACCATATCAGGATACAATATCGTAACGCTGTAATACAACTCATCTGTATCTTCATTCCTCTTCGGCTCCAGCCTGCAATCTATCACCCCATCTGCAGACTCTATTGCCAGTTCTATATCCTCATCCATACTATTCAATATTGGTTGTAAGATAACAGATAAAACATCAACAGGATATTATTACTTTCATTAAATGAAACACCTGCCCTGGCTACTCATATACCTGCGGTTTGCATTGACCATTCCAGCTATATTTATGGCCGATCACAACCTGCTCGGCTGGCCGTACATTCTGCTGTTAGCTATTGCTGCCGCTACCGACTATTATGATGGTGTACTAGCCCGTAAATATGGCGTAGAAACTGCGGCCGTTAGGCAATGGGACAGCATTGCAGACACTGTGTTCTTTCTGGGCGTACTGGCAGGTATGTACTTAGCCTACCCCGCAATATTTGCCACCTACGCATGGGGCATTTACACTATACTGGGCCTTGAAGCTGTAAGGTATGTCTACGACCTCTACAAATTCAGACGAGGTGCCAGCTATCACGCCCGCAGTGCTAAAATATTTGGCGTAGCACTACTTATCGCTACTATTGCCATAATGGGATTCGGGATAGCTATGCCGTTTCTGCCCATAGCGTTGATACTAGGCATCATATCAGAACTCGAAGGCTTGTGCATGTCCATCATCCTTAAAACCTGGACATACAACGTGAAGCATATTGGCATAGCAATAAGATTACGAAATACAGAAAACAGCTGATTCTACCCCTCAAAAAAACATATCCACAGACTTTGACCATGCTGTATCCCTTGCCACACAAGGCTTACGTCAGATTTTTACGCAAAAAATGTGGATATGATTTTCAAAATGGTATTTTTATTTGTCACAACTTTACAGTCTCAAAACTGTATCATATGACAAACGAACAACAAACCAGCCAGTCGCTCAACGAGCGTTACGCCCTCATCTCCAACAACATCTGCACCCAACTTGTGGCACTACAAGGCGCTATCAACGCACGTGAAGAAGGCCAGCGACACCCCACATCACAAGACATTGCCATGCAGTGTAAACTTATTGGCTGTCTGGATAAGCTGCGAAAATTATCGGGCGAAAAGGCAATTGCCAGGCCCAGACGCGTACCTCAGCAAGCACCCGAAACCACCGAGACACCGACAAATACTCCTGCTACCCAAAAAGCCGAAGCACCACCTATCACCGAGCAGGATTTTAAAGACTATAAACACCTGCTCAATACGTTCAGGCACATCCGCGATAACGAGACCATTCGCTTCCGCGGCAGACTGGTCAATTCAAAATGGCTGCACTACAACCTGTTGCAATATTGCCTGCCGCAGTCCGAAAGGCGATTCATGGGCGATGCACGCCGGGTAATAGCTGAAGTCAATATGCCTGCAACTCTTGAAAAAGCAAATCCTCACTTACAACAGAATATGGCCGCTTAGAGTAGCGCCATCGATATCATTAAATGGCACAGAAGTTGTGAACAGTTATTTGCACCACGGCGAAAAAAGGGTAGCCTCTTTTCATCCGTTTTGTACATGTAATTAACTTTAATAACTTTAACCTTTCGCCCAAACCGGTTTTATGAAATACTTTGTCCTGTTGTCTCTGTTTTTTGCTGTCACTTTCGCGCATGCCCAAACAGCCCAAAACGAGCTGCCACGCTTGAACATATCGAAAGAAAACCTGCCGTTAAGGCAACATAAATTGCGGCTGTCTCAGGCAGAATACGCCAATGCCCCAGCAGCCAAAACTACCAACAGCGGACCGGGTTATAATTTCGATTCCAGCCGCTGGGCGCACCTGGTCGACTCAACATGGGGTGCCGGTTTACCTGATGCTCAGAAGATGGCGCAATTCAACACCTTTTGGAAACACTTCGATTCTTTCTACGCCTGCTATATAAACCTGCCTGCTTACAACTGGGACTCTATAGTAACAGCTATTGACACACAGATAATGCACGGCGTAAGTAAGGGCAGATTTGCAGCGATTGCTAATGATTTCATGAGAAAGATCAACGATGGTCATTCGGGCTTTCATGATGCAACCGTAAATTACCCCCCATCTATCTATCGCGGTCTGCCATTGTTCAGAGATGAGTCGGGCAAATTCGGTGCATGTATCACTACGTTCAATGACACAGAGGCAATGGTGTATTCCGTGCATGCCGGACATCCTTTAGGCCTGGAAAGGGGCGACATCATTCTTGGCTACAACAGTGAGCCATGGCTGAAGATCGTAAAGACCATGCTCAACAACCAGCTACCCAATTCTGTTTACCTCGGCTCTACAGATGCGGCTACTATGCACCGTTATGTGCAGGCTGCCGGTGAAAACTGGTACCTCTTCGATACTATCAACATAAAAAAGTGCGACGGATCGATCGTAAACCTGCCCACAACATTGATGACCGGATTTTCTTACCAGGATTTTCCTACTGAACAGATGCCGGTAGCAGGTGTGAACATACCTACGTATACACAGTACTATTCCAGCGGTGTCAATATTTCGGCCAATGTGATACATGGACACCGGATAGGCTACGTATACATGTATGATTGTACCGACGCCACCGGCAATAAACTATTGAATGCTACCAAGAGACTGGTAGAAGACAGCCTCGTTACCGGCCTGATCTATGATATCCGCACCAACTTTGGGGGTGGTTTTCTGGCATTTGAATCTACCTTCAAATATCTTAATGATGCCGACGTTTCTTGGGTGGGTTATGGCGACAGATATGATGCGAACAGGCTCAACCTTTCTAATGTCGGATTGACATCCTGGTATGATCTTACCGACGATGACCCTCATTATTTCAATCACCCGATAGCTATACTCACCGGACCCAACGCAGTAAGCGCGGGCGATTTTTTCCCTGTACTATTCAAACATGACCCTAATGTAAAAGTGTTCGGCAAAAGCACTGCGGGCGCTTACGGATCATCAACTTCCATTACCCTCCCCTACCCCGGGTTTTACGCCAGTATGCAATTAGCCAACTTCTTTCAGTCGGGTGCCCCCACCTCCTATATGACCCATACCGAAGTACCCGTAGATAGCAACATATGGTTTGTAAGAGACAGTGTGTGCCTGGGCATAGACAATATGGTTTCTACTGCTGTGCAGTGGATAGAAGGTATTACTTCAGACATCCACAGTCCTTCGCTACAGTCGTTCAGTGCCCATGTGTATCCCAACCCGGTTAGCGAGTACATCAACATTGCTATAACCAACCCGGCAAAACAACAAGTAGAGATCACTCTGCGCAATATGCTTGGCGCTGTGGTTCTGCATACAGGTTATAACGCGGGGTCAGGTACACTCCGGCTAGATCTACCGGAACAATTACCATCAGGCAATTATTACTTGTCGCTGCAAGATGAAAAAGGTAATAAAGCAATAAAAAAAATAGCAGTAATAAGGTGATAGCAATAAAATATTATCTCCGGTACTAAAAATGCTATGTGCCCATTTGGACAAAGTGGTTGACTTATGGATTTGGAACACATGTCATGATGCTGAAGGCATCACAGGTCTATAGAAAAATCGACTAATAATTATGGTCGATGCCGAAGGTATCGCATGTTTCATTAAGCCCACTTCGTTAGCTCAATGACCGCAATTCACTATCGTTACTGTAAATCTTAATTCTACTACATAATGTCATCGAAAAAAACCGAGAAAATAAAACTCACTGATTCAGAACTCGTAGACCGGCATATACATAATTTGGATCCTGCCCTTGCAGAGACTGTTGAAACCATCAGGCAGATAATGCTTGGCGCAGACAAGCAGGTAGGCGAACACATAAAATGGAACAATCCCTGTTTCTACTACACTGGGGAAATGCAACCTTTTGATCCTAAAGAATACAAGCGGGAGATTGCCGTGTTCAACCTGTTCAAGGGCCGCATAATGCTGGTATTCCCAAGCGGCGCAAAAGTCAATGACACTACAGGATTATTAGAAGGTGATTATAATGATGGTAGAAGAACCATTATCTTTAGTGATCTGGCAGATGTAGCAATGAAGAAAAATGCACTGGAATGCATCATACAGGAATGAATAAGGCAAGTGGAGAAGTAAACTGCGTTTGAATAACTATAGAAAATAGAAATCACAATGAGATCACTAAGAAGAATCACAATAAGTCTGGCCATTACTGTAGCAACGCTTTGTACCCTCTTTTACAGTTCCTGCATAAAAAGCAATGATGGCAAGTGTACACTTACCTGCAACAATGGTGGATACTGTGTTAATGACGAGTGCATTTGCCCTTTCCAATACCAGGGCTATAACTGCGACTTCCTGACGCTGGAGGGGCATTGGCGTGGCGATGATTCATGCTCACCAACCGGCAACTACGATAGTGTATACATTACGATAGCTCTATCACCCGACCCTACCAAGCTGAGCATAACTAACGCGGGCGGATCGCAACAGTTTGTAAATGGCGTGATCGGTCCATACGGCAAAAGCCTGTCTTACGACAACCTCGTCACTGGCTCCTTCACTGCCACCGACACATTTTCGGGCACATTTACGCTGATAGACAAAGATCATATGCGGCAGGTATATACGCATAGAAATGGCAGTGTTTACAGTTTCTCAGGTAATTATACCAGGTATTGAAACACAAGATCACTTCTGGCACCAGCTGCTTCCGGTATTCATTGCCCCCTTTCAACTAAATCGGCATGATAATTGCGCCAATTGAAGTGCATGCACTTGTCTAAAGGGCATTGTAACAAAAAAAGTATATTTGAACCGGTAAAACTACTACCCTATGACATCGATCCGCCGCTTTACGCTCAGCACAATTATCACAGCATGCGTGCTGTCTGCCTCGGTATATACATCATGCACAAAAGACAAAACAGACAAGTGCAAGACGCTTGTATGCCTGCATGGCGGCACGTGTAAAGATGGTGCCTGCTCATGCCCCACAGGTTATTCGGGTAGCACGTGTACCGATGTATCTATATACGGCACATGGCACGGACACGATAATTGCAACCCATCGGGCAGCATTGACGTTATCATGACCCTTAGCAAATCAACCAGTAACGCCAATGAGGTATTGATCAATAACCCCAACAACTTAGGCACAGGCAACACTATTGTAGGCACGCTAAGTGCCGACAAACAACAGGTTAACTATGTGGACCAGATAGTCAATCCGTCTACCAACCCCGATACTCTTACCGGCACCATTTACCTTTCAGACAATTCCAACTTGCACCACAACTTTTCAGGAAAAGCAGGCACATTTACATTCAGCTGCTCAGGCGATTATACTAAATAACCCATTTGCTGCAAGATTTAAGGCGTGTCGTCTTTTTAAAAGTGACATACTCATCATTAAACTTGAAAATCACACTATGAATTTGAAACAACTTTTACTGCTACTGGTAGTGATTATCCCCACATTCTGTTACGCCCAAAAAGACCCTTGCAGGAAAATAAACAGATCTATAGACGATAAGGGTACAACTACTTTCAGTAGTCCACAGCTAAAACATGTAAGAGCACTCAAACAATTCAAAGACAATGTATACTTTGGTCTGCTGCTGCAGGTAAACGACCTCGCACCTCATTTCGATGCAGTAGGCGTGGTGATTGAGTTTGAAGACGGAACAACATTAAGGAACGATGAAGTAAAAATAACCTGCAAACAGGAAGCTACCGAGATCTCCGGCGGATACGCATCAGCCCCATCTGTAGCCCACTCAGGGCAATATGTGCTGCAAGGCTTCTTCCCAATCAAAGAGGAAAATATGGCACTATTCGCCAACAAGAAAATAGTGAAGATCCAACTGGCTGGCGCTCCCCAGTCCATCCCCGAAAAAGAAGCAGAACAAACAATGGCATATATAGCCTGCCTGAAAGAGGTAAAACCTTAGGTGCATTTTTCTATATCACTTTATCCAAAACGTCATTTCAGTTGTTTCGCTAATGAGATGATTTACTCGGTTTAGCAGAAGAGTATCGTGAAGCTTATTCACAAAATAAAATGAGATATCTCCGGGTTCCGAGCCCACATTAAATGCTAAAATAAAATTGCCATTCTTATCTGTATGTGGCATATCTAAACCGATCATAGACACACCTGTACCCTTTACGAAAACTGTAAACCCACTTACATCCTTATGGCTCTTCGACCGCAAATGCCCGGTTACCGATGTCTCTATAGTAGGTATTAGAAAACTACAGAGCACTACACAAATTAGAATAACGCCCAGGCATTTTAGCCACGTACTATTTGTAATTGTGGCTCTGCACATACTGATCAATTTTCCTTCTGCTTCGTAAGTTCTACCAATACAATTATAAGAATATTCAAATTAACGAGCACGAGCACCGCATTCATGATCATATCTATATTATTACTTCGGTAAAGGCCTTCAATTAACAACTTAGAATAGCCAAAAGTCGGATCCTCAAAATCATATTTAATAGAAACCATTTTGTTAACATACGCCAGAACGTATAATACAGCAAATAACAAATTGACCGCTACCCCTAATCTTAAAAGCCTTTTCATATGCACTTACTGATTCTATTTTGAGGGATTGATTTGTGACAAGATAAGAAATAACGTAGATGTGGCCTTTCTTCTTCAGTACTCATTGTTTCCCTTTATTAACGTTCTTGTATGCAGTCACTCCTCGTATTCAGTTTCAACACCTTCAGAAAAATCTGCTATTTTCCTATTCAGCCAGCGAATAATGACATCAACATTAGGTTGTGTATTGTATTTACTGTCACTAATAAGCTGGTGCCTGAGCTCTGATAAATACTTTATGGCAGGTTTCCTCTGTAGATTAGCGTATGTGGAGGTTTCATTACCCAATTTTATTACAACGCTGATTTGATACCAACGGTACGGTTTAGTCGACAAAAGCGGTTTTTGCTTATGGCTCCTCACGTAACTGCTTACAAAATCATAGATGACCATCGACGTAACACATTCATCTGCATTCTCCTTAGACCCTACTTGATTATTGCATATACAGGTATCGTTAGGGTTATAAACCGAAATGAAAAGCGATTTTGGCGGGTGATCGAGCGGGTGTATCGGGTAGAATCTAATACAGCCCTGCGCCTTGCACATAAAGGAAGTAACTAAAAGGAATAGTGAGAGTATGATTTGCTTTTTCATAGTGTTGATTTGTTACTTACAAGATAGAAATTTGCCGGGATATCTCATAGAATGCTAGTCAAGCAGTCCATTCACACTCAATTCCTCCAGGGTTATATTGTGCTTTATTGTAAAACTATCCGCGGCATGCACCATGTCGTACCCCGCGTTCATTGTGCTTTTGCCACTTTTCACCACCTCGTTTCTTAGATATTCAGACTTTTCGGACCCACGTGGCTCATTCAGCCATAATTTCACATTGTTCAAAAATATATCGCACTGCCGCCAATGCTCCAGCGTGTGTTCCTTTATAGGTAACTCCATATCAACTTCCTTTAGGTATTGCACGGCAATAACATTCGTTGACATTTCACTATTCAAAATTCCATTATAAAAGTCAATAGAGTCTTTATATCGCTTAAGACTATCATCTCTCCCGTTCATCTCGTCGCTAACAACGGCTGTTACAATTGCGCTATAGCGTCTCAGAATAGGGTTCATTTTATAAATCGGCTTCTGCGCAGCTACATAAAGATCAAGGTATGCTTTATGTTGCGGAGGGTCTGTAACCTCGATGCCGCAGCGGGTAAAGAAGCACAGCACGAGAAATAAGAAAATTGTTTGCTTTTTCATAGTGTTGATTTGTTACAAAGTTTGATAGCTGTTTGGTTCAAGAGAAAATGGTGCAATAAAAACTCCCTAGACTGCTATCCTCTTTCTATTCACATCATACATATCAAAATCAGGATGATGCCAGAATTCATTAAGTCCAATTGTATTAAAGACTTCTATTTCAGACTCATAAATAGGATATAGTGCCGCGATGTTAATTCTGAAGTCGGCACCTATTTCGATATCCGCATACAAATCCTTAGTAATGATACTAGGGGCGAATATAAAAAACGCCGACATCTCTGAATCAGGTGCAATGGGCACTTCAAAATTGATCACGTTCCCATAACTGAAGGGACAATCCCCCCTTAGTTTATTGGCAATATAACCAACTGCTTGCCCCCATTCTCCACAATCAGACTTGACAGACAATGTCAATTCAGGTCTCCCGAACTTCCACGCAGGGTGCTTAATTAGTGACAACCCGTAAGTAAACCCTGTTACGAAACCCCTTTCCGGAATGCCCTCATAAACGAGCGATGTTACTCCGGGATAACGATTATCTTTCGATTCATTTTCATAAAAAGATGGCGTAACCTGAAAAATATTATCCAAGTGATCCATGTATCTATCTGCAGGATTGTTAACCTTTTTTTTGAACCATCTATCCAACATGCTTCCTTAGTTTCAGTATCACCATCTTCGATGTTGGTGTATTGCTTTTATCTGCGGTGCTGCCTATAGGTACGAGTACATTGGTCTCGGGGAAATAGGTAGCGGTGCACTGCTCGGGTATACTGAACGGGATGATGATGAATTTGCGGGCTATGCGCTCTACGCCTCCGTGGTTGTTGTAAAGGTCAACGATATCACCGTCTTTAAAGCCAAGGCGGATAATGTCTTTCTCGTTCATAAAGATCACACGTCGCTCGTTGTATACCCCACGGTAGCGGTCATCAAGGCCGTAGATGGTGGTGTTGAATTGGTCGTGGCTGCGTAGGGTCTGCATCATCAGCTCATCCTCAGCCAGTTCTATTTTGGTGACATCAGATGTAGTGAAATTGGCCTTGCCATTCGCTGTGCTGAACTTACCTTCCCTTGGTCCGTTAGGCAAGTAGAAGCCGCCCAATATTCTTGCGCGTTTGTTATAGTCGCCAAAGCCGGGTATGGTCAGTTCTATATCGTTGCGTATGTAATCGTAGTGTTCTGTATACAGCTTCCAGTTGATCTTGCTCCTGTCGCCAAAGGTGGCCATTGCCAGACGCGCTACGATCATTGGTTCGCCGAGCAGCTTATCAGATATTGGCTTCAGGCTACCCTTCGACATTTGTACTACACCCATAGAGTTCTCGCAGGTAATGAACTGAGCTTCACCATTTACCATGTCTATGTCGGTATGGCCGCAGCACGGCAGTATCAGTGCTTCCTTGCCATGTATCAGGTGGCTGCGATTGAGCTTAGTAGATATGTGAACCGTCATATCGCAGTTGCGCATAGCTTCAGCGGTATAGGTAGTATCCGGCGTAGCTGATAAGAAGTTGCCGCCCATAGCTATAAACACCTTAGCCTTGCCTTCGTGCATAGCATGTATACATTCCACCACATCATATCCGTGCGCCTGCGGTGGCCTGAAACCATAAACACGTTCTATACTGTCGAGGAACTTTTGAGGCGCCTTTTCATTGATACCCATTGTTCTGTCGCCCTGCACATTGCTATGTCCACGTACGGGGCAGGTGCCTGCTCCTGGTTTGCCTATACTGCCTTTCAGCAATATCAGGTTCACTACTTCCTGTATGGTAGCCACTGCATTCTTATGCTGCGTAAGGCCCATGGCCCAACAGGCTATGATCTTGCCTTTCTTTTTGAACACATCAGCAGTCTCACGTATCTGCTCCATGCTTATGCCGGCAGCTTCCGCCAGTTCTTCTACCTTATATTTTTTCAGGTTACTGATAAACTCCTCATAACCCGCTGTATTATTCTTAATGAACTCCAGGTCAAAAACAGATCCCGGCTTCTTTTCTTCTTCCTCCAGCAGCAACAATTCTATTGCCTTCAAAAGGGCCATGTCGCCATTCAACTTCACCTGCAGGAATATGTCTGTAAGTCGTGCTTTGATCCCCAATGCACCCTTCACTGTTTGAGGATTACTAAACCCTATCAACCCCGTCTCCGGTAACGGATTAACCGATATGATAGTAGATCCTGCCTCTTTTGCTTCCTGCAATGCAGATAACATACGCGGATGATTGGTACCCGGATTTTGCCCTAGTATGATAATCACTTCCGACTTTGCAAAATCTTCCAGCTTCACAGATCCTTTACCCAGACCCAGCGTTTCACCCAAAGCTACACCACTAGATTCGTGGCACATATTAGAGCAGTCGGGCAGATTGTTAGTGCCGTATTCGCGGGCAAACAACTGATAGAGAAATGCGGCCTCATTACCAGTGCGGCCCGATGTGTAGAACACAGCTTCATCGGGCGATGCCAGAGAATTGAGCTTATCGCCCATCTTCTTGAACGCATCATCCCAGCTTATTGGCTGGTAATGTGTAGCCCCTTCGGGCAGGTACATTGGCTCGGCCACCCTACCCTTTTTACCTATCTGATAGTCGTTCAACTTAGCCAGATCGAACACCGAATTATCCTTAAAAAATTGTGCTCCCAATTTCTTGGTAGTAGCCTCCTCAGCTATCGCTTTTGCACCGTTCTCGCAGTACTCGGCTATCTTAGAGCGCACCCCATCCGGGTCGGGCCAGGCACAACCCGGGCAGTCGAAACCATCCTTCTGGTTGAGTGCAAGTAAAGCCTTCATCCCCCTGGCCACATCCATCTCTCCAAATACGTGTTTGGCACTGGAAAGTACTGCGGTCATACCGGCGGCAACCGTTTTAGGTTTTGCCAGCCTGAGTTTTAAAAACCGTTCAGGATTTTCCGCATTTGGGTCTGTGATCTTAGCTTTATTATTCAAGGGAAATGATGTTTTAATTTACTGTCGCTAATGTACGAAATTGTGTTGGAAATGAGACAGAGGGGCATTGCCGAAACAGCAGCTCGGCAAAAAGCTCACTATGCCAGACAAAATCGCACAATAGGTAGAAATAGCCATTGGGTTGCTTAACGCAATATGGGAATTGCTTACCTATAAAATGCGACGAGATCCAAGATAACGGGAACTTACAATTACAGACTTACGACTTTCTGCTTATGACTTTCTACTTATGACTTATGACTTATGACTACTTACCCATCAACTCTATAGGTAAACTCATTTCCTTGCCATCGCGCTTAAGCTTTACTTCGGTCTTATCACCGGGTGCAAATTTTCCCAGAGCTTCCATGTAAGACTGCATACTCAGTATCTTTACATCGCCCAGTTGAATGATGATATCACCGGTTTTAACTCCAGCCTTAGCTGCAGGGCGGTTGTCTGTAACACCATCCACACGTACGCCACCATCCTGGTAAGAATAGTCGGGCATAATGCCCAGCGTAACCTTGAATTTTGAACGACCCGCAGTTGCCGACTTAGTAACTACATAAGCAGGCTTCACGTTTTCCTTATCCATCTTAGTCAACACAGCTTCGGCATAATCTATGACCTCTGCCTCGCCGGCGTAATTGATAAACTCAGCGCGGTCTGATGGCTTATGATAGTCCTTATGCGTACCTGTGAAAAAGAACAATACGGGTACACCTGCGTAGTAGAAACTGGTATGATCAGAGGGGCCAACACCGGCACTATCCAGCACCATTTTAAACTTTCTTTTTTCACCCATGGTTACCACATCTGCCCAAACAGGTGATGTACCTACACCACCTACGGTAAGTGCGCGGGTGCTGTCGTTGAGCCTGCCTACCATGTCCATGTTCAGCATGTAGGCTATCTTACTGCTATCTATCTTTTGGTCTTTTACAAATGCCTTAGAGCCATACAATCCAAGCTCCTCGCCAGAAAAGTGAATGAACAGGTAGTTGTAATTATGCAGCTTACTATTGCTCACCCAATGTGCCACCTCCATAAGGGCAGCAGTGCCGCTGGCATTATCGTCAGCGCCATGGTGTATCTCATGTTCTTTAGCGGCATTGGCATGCAGGCTATTGCCATCTTCACCAAAACCCAGGTGATCATAGTGAGCACCTACAATAACAGTGTAAGGCGCGCCATTGTCTACATAAGCAGCAATATTAGTTCCTGTCCTGTCTGTCTTCTTTATAGAGATATTCAGCTCCACAGCAAGACTGGAGCGGGTTCCAGTTCCATCCTGTATCGGCAATATATACTTTCTGTACCCAGCATATTTCAGGCAAGCAACAGGTATTTCTAATGGATCGTATTCAGACTGCTTATTGAATGAAGGTTCGTACTTACTGTTGTAGCTATCAAAGAAGATCACACCCTTGGCACCGCCACGCTTTGCTTCTTTGGCGTATTCATACATATACTTATCCGCTTCAAAGTGCGGATTGTCGGCCTCGTCTTTATCCTTGTACAATGGCACCATCCATATAGCACCTTGCTCAGTAACCTCGGGCATCACGTCGCTATTGGATGCACCCGGTGCGCTGAAAGGCAATGGGAACCCTTCGTCGCCTATCTTCACTACCTTACTATTTAGGCGTATCTGCGTAGTCTGCCCTATCTCACGGCCATAAGTGAAATGAAAAGGATAACGATATTGGCTCTTATAAGCCGGGATACCCAGCTCTTTGTACCGACTTTCTATATAATTCCCTGCTTTTGTTTCACCCGCGGTGCCTGTACGACGGCCCTCAAGACTATCTGATGCCAATAAGGTAATATCAGCCTGAAGCTGTTTGATCACCTTCTTATTTTTTTTACCCGCCAAGGCAGGAAAAGATGATGCAGTAGCAACAATGAACAGAAAAGTAGCAGTACGAATGCCCATAGGTGGTATTTGTATAGCAAACCTACAAATTAATGGCTCAATTGCGAAATGGCTCAATGGCTTAATTCAATGAGGAAATGTAAAAATGTGCTAATGTGAAAATGCTATCATTGGATGTCAGAGTATTATGCCAACACATTAATGGCCTGTTAGCTAATGAGCTAATTGAATTAACTACCTTTGCGGCATGGCGAAATTTTTCCTCAGAAAGAAAATAGGTGATCGTATTCTTGGCGGCCACCCATGGGTATTTGCAAATGAACTAGGCGATAGCGAGGGCGACTGCGCTCCCGGCGATATAGTAGAATTATATTCTTATAACGGATCTTTTATTGGTAAGGGGTATGTAAATCCGGCATCACAGATACGGATACGCTTGCTGACAAGGCATAAAAACGAAACAATAGACGAAAATTTCTTCTATAATAAGATCAAAAAGGCATGGGATTACCGCAAAAGCATAGGCTACACGGAGAACTGCCGCCTGATATTTGCAGAGGCTGACGGACTACCTGCGCTGATCATCGACAAGTTCAACGACTACTTTGTTATACAGACACTTGCGCTGGGAATAGAACGCTGGAAGGAAGACGTTGCTGACGCACTTAAAAGGCTGTTCAACCCAAAAGGAATTTACGAGCGTAATGATGTGCCAGTGCGCGAATTGGAAGGTATGGAACAGATAAAGGGCTTTTTAAGTGATCCTTTTGATACCAACATCATTCTGAACGAGAACGGCCTGAAGTTTCATGTGGATATAGAGAATGGCCAGAAGACCGGCTACTTCCTTGATCAACAGGATAACCGCCGCGCCATACAGCATATATCAAAGGGGGCTGATGTATTGGAAGCATTCTGCTACACAGGCACATTCTCCTTGCACGCAGCTCACTATGGTGCCAAAAGCACGCTGGGACTGGATATTTCGGAAAACGCGGTAGCAACAGCACGCCGTAATGCCACGTTGAATGGGTATGACGATGTATGTAAGTTTGAGGCGGTGAACGCATTTGACGCACTGAAGAAATGGGGCACTGAGGGTAAAAAGTTTGACGTGGTGATGCTGGATCCTCCTGCATTTACCAAGAGCAGGGAAAATATAGATAAGGCAGTAACAGGCTATAAAGAGATCAATCTTAGGGGTATGAAGCTAACCAAACCAGGCGGGTTCCTGGTTACGGCATCTTGTACTAACCTGGTTCCGCCAGACCTGTTCCTGAAAACTATAGCTATGGCCGCTAAAGATGCACACCGCACACTAAGGCAGGTATGCTGGCAAACGCAAAGCAGCGACCACCCTATAATGTGGAATATACCCACCACCCAGTACTTGAAGTTCTTGATAGTGCAGGTGATATAAAAGGTAAAAAGAAAATATTAAATTTAAAAGTGCATGTTGATGGTTTGGGTAGATGAAACCCTGGCCCTCAGCATAACAAACAGTCTGTGGGTTTTCCATAAGGAAAGAGGCAACCGAAGATACACCCGCCCACAAATAATGAAGGCACGACATTTGTAACTGAAAAGTTCATTACCGTTAGTATATTGCTATATATGAATAAATTATTGCTGCTCATTCTTTTACTATTGCCTGTATTTAGCCTGCAGGCACAGGTTACTAATGTGGTTTTTATTGGTTCTGTAAACATCAAAGACGGAGATGCATTTTCTTATAAGATACAGGTAAATGACAGCAATGGCGTGCTTACCGGCTATTCGGTAACTGACGTAATGGGGCCTAATGAGACCAAGACCCTGATCAAAGGATCTATCAATGCCAACCAGAAATCACTGAAATTCAGAGAGACCAGGGTGGTAAGTACAAAGACCAAAACCGGCAGCGCGCTGTGTTTTATTCATGCCAATCTTAAAGCGACGAAAAAGAAGGGAACAACACTACTCAGAGGCACATTTACAGGATACGGTGAAGATGGCGTATCGGTATGTGCAACAGGCTCTATGGTATTGGTTTCGGCCAGCGATGTGATGGATAAGCTGATGAAATCTGACCTGAAGAAAGATACGACAGTAACCAAAAACCTGATGAAGGTAATGGCCTCTGAAGAGCCTGCAACACCCAAGGAAACAGTGGTATACCAGACAGAAACCGCAGTACCTGATTCAAAAATTATGAAGGTAACTCCCGGCAGCACTAAGGAATTCACCCATTCGGGGAAGTTGGCTAAGATGGAAGTATGGGATGCAAAAACCATTGACGGCGACATGATCACTGTTGTTCAAAATGGCAAGATATTATTAGAGAACTACCGACTGAGCGGCATACACAAAGAACTGACCATTAACCTGAGAACCTCGATGGCCGATACGATAAAGATCATTGCAGTTAATGAAGGATCGGAGCCGCTGAATACCGCACGTGCCAAAATAACAATGGGTACTGACATACAATATATAGACGCCAGTACCACGCTGGATAAGCCAATATGGATAGTACTGAAGAATAAGTAATAGCCTAATGTGCACTAATTAATGATTAGATTTTGCGACCGGCAAAACCCCTGAAATAAAAAACAGCAAATTTTCCTACATTTGCGTTCTTCAAAATATCGTTACTTATGAACGAAGAATTAGAAATGATAATGGATGAGGTGTCGGTAGACATGAAAAAAGCTATCACCCATCTTGAAACTGAATTAAGGAAAATACGCGCCGGCAAGGCCAATGCAGCAATAGTGGACGGCATTTTCGTAGATTATTACGGCAGCGCTACACCACTTGCCCAGGTAGCCAACATTTCTATACCCGATGCACGTACTATAGCGCTGCAGCCATGGGAAAAGAGCATGATGGGCCCTATTGAAAAAGCGATCATAGCATCTAATATAGGCCTTAACCCACAGAACGATGGTACTTACATCCGCCTGTTTCTGCCGCCACTAACCGAAGAACGTCGTAAGGAACTATCTAAGCGGGCTTTTAATGAAGGTGAGCAAGCAAAGGTTTCTGTACGCAGCATACGTAGAGATAGCATAGAGCAGGTGAGGAAGTTGCAGAAAGACGGCCTGAGCGAGGACACTGCCAAAAACTCTGAAACTGCAATACAGGCTATCACCGACAAGTTTATATTAATGGTAGATAGTGTGTGCAAGGAGAAGGAGAAAGAGATAATGACCGTATAAGTGAAAAGTCAAAAGTTAAAACCTAAAAGTGTCCCTGTAGGCAAGCCTTAATTAGACATTCAATCAATATTTTAAAAACAGGTAGTGATCTTGGCTCCGTGCTTCCAGACACTACCTGTTTCAATTTCAGCAGATGATATTACCGGATAAGATACAGCAGCTGTTTCATTTCTCGTTGTACGATGAGATCATGTTGTTGTTCAATATCCCCATCTATGCGCTCTTCATTCCGCTGGAAATACTACTGAGCAATTTCAACCACCTGAAGTTTTACAGTGTAAAGGAAACCATCACCAATATATACCTGAACCTGCTGAACGCCGGTATAGACTTTGTGCTGCGCGTATTCGTATCGCTTACCGTCCTCAGTTTCTTCTATCAGTATCGCCTACCGATTCATTTAAACCCTGTTCTTTATTGGGTACTATTGGTGCTGGCAGAGGATTTCCTGTTTTACATAGAGCATTATGTAGATCATAACTGCAGACTGTTCTGGGCTGTGCATGTTACCCATCACTCGTCGCCGGAATATAATCTTACAACCGGTTTCAGATCATCGGTATTCATGCCTATGTACCGGTTCTTTTACTTCATACCACTTGTACTGCTCAACTTCTCCCCCGCCGATATCTTCTTTGCCTATGCCATTACACAGTCTTACGGCATATTGGTGCACACCAGGGCTATTAAGAAGTTGCCGCGCTGGGTGGAATATATATTCGTTACCCCGTCTCACCATAGGGTACACCACGCTAGTAATGTGGCCTACCTGGATAAGAACATGGGCATGCTGCTGATCATATGGGACAGAATGTTTGGCACCTTTACGGAAGAGCGTGCCGACGAAGATCCGGTATATGGCATTGTAAAACCAATAGTCCATCCACACCACCCTATTTATATGGTAACGCATGAGTGGCAGGCAATAGCTAAAGACTTTAAGCGAAAGATCCCCTTTGGCACTAAACTTAAATACCTATTGAACCCGCCGGGATGGAGCCATGATGGCAGCACACAAACAGCCAAGGAAATGCAGGAAAAACTGGTTGATTAGGCACATCTACCCAGGATTAAAATCCCGGGCTAACATTATCAGCCCTTTCAGGGCTTGTTGCTTATAGTCCACCCATTGCCAGAATATCCTCATACTCCTCCGGTCTCACCTTACCTACAGATAAGCGGCCTAGCCTTACTAAGTCCATTTCATTGAAACGACCATCGGCTTTGAGCTGAGCAAGCGTAACGGGGTTGGGTAATGTTTTATAAGGTTTAAGATCAACCACTACCCAGGCAGGGTCTTCTGTAGTTGGGTCCTGATAAGCTTCTTTAACTACTTCGGCTATACCCACAATGGCCAATCCCTCATTACTATGGTACCAGAAAACGCGATCGCCTTTTTTCATTTCCTTCATATTATTGCGGGCACCATAGTTGCGCACTCCGTCCCAGAAGGTCTTCTTATCTTTTAGAAACTGATCCCAGCTATATTTGAATGGTTCTGATTTTACGAGCCAGTAGTTCATTGATGTGTTGTTCTTTGCGGTAAAGATAACTCCAGTTTCAATCAATTTTTACCGGGTGATCCGCTATCCTGACTATATACTCATTAATATTAACTTCATTGAGCAATTGAGCCATTCAGTCATTCAGCCATTAGAAGAATTTTCTTACTTTTGCAACCTCAAACTATAAGATAAGCACTATTTAATATATGGGTAGGATATTTGAAGTACGTAAATCATCAATGTTTGCTCGCTATGACCGTATGGCGAAGCAGTTTAGCCGTGTAGGTAAGGAAATAGCGATTGCTGTAAAGAAAGGTGGTCCGGAGCCTGATACCAACCCTGCTCTGCGCCGTGTAATGCAGAATGCCAAGGGCTTTAATATGCCTAAGGACCGCATTGAGGCTGCTATCAAAAATGCGATGGGTAAGGACATCAGCAGCTACGAAGAAGTACTGTACGAAGGTTATGCTCCGCATGGTGTGGCTGTGCTGGTAGTAACTGCTACTGATAATACAACCCGTACCGTGGCTAACGTACGGTCGCACTTCAACAAGGGTGGTGGCACACCGGGAAATAGCGGATCTGTAGTATTCCTTTTCAAGCACCTGGGTGTATTCAAGTTGAAGTCTGACGGACTGAATATGGATGACATGGAGCTGGAGCTGATAGACTTTGGACTGGAAGAGATAGGTGATGATGCAGATGGCAATATAATAGTGCGTTGCGCATTTACTGACTTCGGTAATATGCAGAAAGCACTAGAAGACAGGGGGATTACTCCTATATCATCTGAACTGGAATGGATACCACTGAATACTGTAGAGGTAACACCTGAGCAAGCTGAAGACGTGTTTAAAATGATAGAGCGCATAGAAACTGATGATGACGTGCAGCTGGTGTTCCACAACATGGCGTAATCTAAGTTAAAAGTCAAAAGTTAAAACCTAAAAGTGGTTGCTTAGTGCATTCAATATAACAACAAAGCCCCTGATGAAGGGGCTTTGTTGTCTTTATCTTTTTCCACGGAATGTAACACTACGGTAAATTATTGGGCCACCTTTATAGCGAATGGATGACGGGTTGCTGCTATACAACAGGCTATCGCCTGTAATGCGTATATAACCACCATATTTATTATCGCTGTTTTTCAAAAAAGTATGTGAATTGATCCCGCTATAATATCGTGTTGCCCATCCGCCGGAATAGCCGGAACTTACATGGTATGGCGTCTCTCCCAGGTTATCATAAATACGAACGGAATCTGTATTGTCGTGCTGCACGCAGACTATAAGCGGTAAGGTAATTACAGTGTCAAGTTCAATTACTGCAGCATCGTTACTTTCATGATACCGATAGGTATAAGTGCCAATGAAGGAATCTGTATAGATGCTTCTCAGAGCAAACGCAGGATTGTGTGTTGCCTGTGTTTGAAGCATATCCTTCTTGTGGCAGGCAGCCAGAAGCAAGATCAACGGCACGAATTTCAAAGATTTCATAGAAATAGTTTGGATTATAACGGCAGCTATCCTGATTTATTGTAACCGGGTGAGCGGTAATATAGGGCGCTAACTCCGTGACTGGATATAGCTGTTGCTGCTGGCAGTGTAACCAGCATGAACAGAAGTATTTCATTAGAGCCTGAGGAGAACATTCAAGCTATTTCAGAATAAAATAAATATTTTTTATCCCCATTAGTAGTAATCTAATTGATAAAGATTAACGCTGTTTGGTCTTAGAAAAATTATAGCTGGGCAGAGGATTGCAAAATACTAAGATATCCCGAAAAGCCTTTCCTGCGTGAGTTTCGGAACAAATCACAAATTACAAAAGCCGGCACACGTCTGCATAAATGTTTGGTAAGCATAGTATTCCTTAATTGTTTAAATATTCACTAAAAGTTATCCACGAACAGAATCAAATATTAATTAATAATTATCTAAATGTCCCGATAACAAAATAATTTAAAATTTTTACTTAGGTTTGTATTCTTCGATAACAAACCAATAACAATTAAGCAGCTATACCAATGTTAATAAGTGGTGCATAACATACCTAACAAACATTATTACAGCACCTTAAAGAGAAAAATAAAATTGAAAAGAAAGAGGTACAATTATTAACAATTGACGCAACACATAAAAGCAGAAATATACTATTAAACAAATATTTGCATACTAATATTTATTAATATTATTAAAAATGAAACATTTCTTCACAGCTGGTCATTTAAGATTTATAGCAGTTACCATCGTATTGATGGTAATGAGCTATGCCGGCATGGGGCAGAAAATATTCACACCAGCATCTAATAACAACATAGCAGGCGGCAACACCTATTGCCAAAATGTAACTGCAAGTGCACTCATATATACCTACAATACCTGTAATACCGGTAGTGGCAGCTCTATAGGCACCTTCATAACGATCAAATGGTATAAAAACAGCGTTAATTCAACAACGGGAGGCACTGTAGTAAGTACTACGATAGTACGCAGTGCACTAACAGCAACAGGATCAAGTAATTATCAACCCGCGACATCTGTAGTTGGTACACTCTACTATTATTGCATCATCACCTGGACGGATGCGGGTACGTGTAATTCATCTGGCAGCGTAACCAGCACAACCGTTGCAGTGACGGTGAGCCCAACGCCTGATGTAATAACGGGATCAACAACGGGCTGCGTGGGCACATCAAGCACATTATATAACACGGTGGCGGGCGGCATCTGGAGCAGCAATTCTACCTCGATAGCTACCATAACGTCAACAGGAACTGTAGGTGCTGTAGCAGCGGGCTCTACAACAATAACTTACGCAATAGGTTCTTGCAGGGCAACAACGCCATTTACAGTAATTTCTACACCGGCTACTATTACCGGCACCAATATTATATGTGAAAATGCGGTTACCGCATTCAGCACTACAAATACAGGCGGTACATGGACAAGTGCAAATGCAGCTGTAGCTACAGTTGATGCCTCATCTCCTGTAAATGTGACTGGAGTAACGGCCGGGACAACAACCATCAGTTATGTGATCTCACCTACTTGCTACGCTACAAGGTCTGTAACAGTGAATACAGCACCGGCAGCAATAACTGGAGCTACCGCAGCTTGCACCGGAACAAGTACCAATTTAGCTAACACTGTAGGAGGTGGCACCTGGGTAAGCTCAGCAACTGCTAAGGCCACAATAACAGCAACTGGTATAGTTAGCGCTGTTGCAGCGGGCAGCACAACAATATCTTATACAATAGGCTCATGCAGAGCAACGCTGGCATTTACCGTTAACGCAACCCCCGGAAGCATTACAGGCTCTAATACCATTTGCCAGGGCGCTATAACCACATTTACCAACGGAACAGCAGGCGGTGCATGGAGCACAGCTAACAGCGCAACCGCTACAGTAAACGGCAGTTCGCCGGTGGGCATAACAGGAATAGCTGCAGGTAGCACAACCATTTCTTACACAATGCCAACCGGATGTTTTGCAACGAGGGGAATTACTGTAAACACAGCACCTGCGGCTATTACAGGCGCATCATCGGCTTGCCTGGGCAGTGCAGTAACACTAAATAATACAGTTGGCGGCGGAACATGGACGAGCTCTAATACGGCAAAAGCCACTATAAACAGCAGCGGACGAGTAACGACAGTAGCTAATGGCACAACAACCATCAGCTATGCAATAGGCAGCTGTACTGCTACCCTACCATTTACAACACTGATCACCCCACCAGCTATAAGCGGAGCAGCAACTAACCAATGTGCAGGCACCACCAGAACCTATACTAATACAGCAGTTGGCGGAACATGGAGCAGCAATAACAGCGCAATTGCTTCTATAAATGCCAGTACAGGCGTGTTGACGGGAGTGGCCGCCGGAAGCGCAACTATTACCTATGCGACAGGCTGTGGTGCACCCGCAACGAGGGCAGTAACTATCATTGCTAATCCATCGGCAATAGCCGGATCGACAACACTATGTACAGGTGTTGTGAATACACTTACCAATACCGAACCATCGGGTGTGTGGACAAGCAGTAATACTGCCGTAGCCACCATAAATGCTACTACAGGGGCTGTATTACCAATAGCACCCGGAGGAACAATTATCACCTATACCCTGGGTGGTGCCTGCAGTGCCACTACTACTGTTACCGTAAATACCCAACCATCGGCAATAACAGGAGCAACACACATATGTATGCCTGCGGCCATAACGCTCAGCAATACATTGGCAGGTGGTGCGTGGACAAGCGAGAATACAACTATAGCCAGCATTGATGCGTCGACAGGATGTGTAACCGGCATAACTGCGGGGCTTGCAAATATCACATACACCAGCAACGGTTGTTTTGCAACCACATCGGTTACAACATCAGCAACACCAACTGCCACATTAAGTCCAGTTACTAATCCATGCGTTAACTATGCCACAACAGTAGGCTTTACCGGAACGAACGGAGCAACGATCACTTACAACGCAGATGGTGGCACTAACCTAACACAAGTGCTGACCGGCGGCAGTTTCACCATCAATACCGGTAACCTCAACACAGCACGCACTTACAATCTTGTATCTGTAAATGATGCTTTTTGCAGTGCGGCAATCAATACATCGGCAATAGTAACACCGGTGCCAATGCGGTGGGTAGGCGGAACGACAGGACATGAAGACGAATGGGCAGAAGCAAACAACTGGTCTTGCGGTGCAGTTCCGGATAGTGCAAGCGATGTAACCCTACCCAGCGGCATAAATAGAATACCTGTGATAGCCACCGGGGCGAGCGCCACTGTTAAGAGTCTTACTATTGAGGCAGGAGCTTCGGTAATAGCATCGACAGGCGCAATACTAAATGTGAAAAGTGCATTTATCAATAATAGTCGTGTAGAAGGAAGCGGCGTACTAAAACTGAACGGAAGCGCGGCACAGACAATAACGGGAACAGGAACTGTTGATAATATGGAAGTAGCCAATAACGCGGGCGTGACGATCAGCACCGGGGCTAAAGTAACCATTATAAAAGCACTGACTGTAAGCGAGGGTGCATTTAACACAAATGACAGCCTTGTATTATCGTCTGACTCTGTGGCAACGGCCAGAATAAACGAACTAACAAGCGGTACATCAGTAACCGGCAAAATTAAAATAGAGCAATACATACCGGGGGGATACCGCAGATACCGCTTTGTGAGCCATCCATTCAATTCGGCAATATCGCTGAGCCAGGTGCAGAAATATATAGATATAACAGGAGTTGGCGGGGCTGCTAATGGTTTTACCTCTACCAGTTCTAATGCATCATCTGTTTTCAGGCTGGACCCCTATACAAGTAATTCCACGTTGGGCTACGACCCGGGATGGAAACCATTTACCAAGATCAACAACAGCGCTGCTGATACCAACAAATTTCAGAGATACCAGGGACTTCGTCTATTTGTAAGAGGCGCTAAAGGACAGGGGTTGGGATATGCGTTCCTATACCATCCGTCTCCGGTAACTATAGCTATGACGGGCACTATAAACCAGGGTGCACAGTTGGTAACGCTGGCCAAAGGCATTGACTCTACCCAGGATTATAACATGGTAGGTAACCCCTATCCTTCTCCTATAGACATAGGTACAATATTGTATAATGCCAAGATAGCCGGCAAGATAACAGGCAGTGCGTTTTATGTATGGAACCCTGCTATGAGTGCCGGCGGGCAGTATATGGCTATTCCAATAGGCACATCGGCCCCAATACCGTATTCTATACAAGCACTTACATCTTTCCAGGTGAGGGCGGCATATGACAGTGCGCAAATATTGTTTAGTGAAAACAATAAGACCGCAGGCGCAGACAATGAACTATTCAAGGAATCTAAGAATGTGATCTCATTGAAGGTGTATGACACCAACTACCATCTTTATGACATGCTGCAGATAAGCTATAACAACGCAGCGACAGACGAAGAAGACAGGAATTTTGATGCAGGTAAGCCAACAGGCACTGATTTCGCCTTTTACAGCCTGTCTAACAGCAACAGGAAGCTGGCAATTGACACGCGTCCATTTACCCCTTCAAAGGCCATTGCGCTGGGAATCAGTAGCGCTTATACACAGGAGTATATTATTGTAGCGGAAAATGTACCTGTAACCGGCGATACCCCACTTTATCTGCATGATAAGCAGCTGGAAAAATTTGTATTGCTGCAACAAGGCTCGGAATACAGATTTGCGATCACCAAAAACAAAGAGACACAAGGTAATGAAAGATTTGAACTGATTGCCAAGCCACAACCTGCAGTTGCAAAAGTGAATATAAAGGTGCAATTAACACCTAACCCGGCAACTGATGAAGTGAACATAGCGTATAGCACCGGCAATACAGCAGCCGTATCAGTTAGTGTGATGGACATGTCGGGCGTGAGTGTTTACCATGTTTCAAATGCAGGTGGTAATGGTAATGTACACATCCCATTAAAAGACCTGGCAGCAGGCATATATCTTGTAGAGGTAACCTCAGGCGCAATGAAATCAACACACAGATTGGTAAAGGAATAAGACCACTAAATTACAACAGAAAAGGTTCCTTTGCATGAAGGGAACCTTTTTCATGCTTATCAGTATCTATAGAAATTTTCAAATCAGTTTGACTATCAAATTTTCAATCCTGCTAAAACAACCAGTAGACGTGCTTGGTCAACATTAAATAAATAAAATGTTAATAAAATAAATTAAATAACAAATCATAAACAAAATAGCTTACTTTCGCTTCGAATTAAAACAAATAACTATTCAATACTAATTAATTACCAGACATTTATAGTCTGACTTTATCCAGTAAATAAAAATCTGACGAGCCAGATAACTACTTCTTTTCCTCATCTCCTCCTTGAAATCATTACCGGAATCACCCAGTCTGGCAACATAGCTACTTAAGTGCTATTTAGGAAACTGTGTTTCAAAATGCGAAAAAAATATCCAATGCAATTCAACTCAAGTATTATGAGTAAGTGTTTAGTTCTTTTATTATGTTTAACGGGATCATATATTACCTGCTGGTCACAAAAGGTTTTTAGCCCCACATCAAATAGCAGCATCACCGGAGGAGCGACCTATTGCCAGAATGCTGCAGCAACCCAATTATCATATACATATAATACCTGTAATACCGGGTCAGGGGTTTCATCGGGAAGCAGCATTACCATTAGCTGGTATTCCAACATTACTAACAGTACCTCGGGTGGAACATTGGTCAGCAGTGTAACGGGAAACTGTGCCATCGCGGCAACAGGCAACACCACCTATGTACCCATTACGACAGTCACAGGCACATTATATTACTACAGCCAGATCACATGGAGTGGTAGTGGCACTTGCAATGTGTCGGGAACACTGACAAGTGGGATTACGAGTGTAATGGTTACAACGATACCGGGTACAATAACAGGTGCAACTACAGGCTGTGTAGGCACAACCCTAACACTTTCCAATTCTGTGCCCGGAGGCACATGGGCAAGTAGTGCTAATCCTACAGCAACTATCTCTACAGGCGGGATAGTGAGTGCAGTAGCTACAGGTACAGCAACGATAAGTTACTCGATTGGAACATGCCGATCAACTACTTCATTTAGTGTCATTGCCAACCCTCCGTCAATAACCGGCAGTACAACCAACGTATGTGAAGGAGCAACAATAAGCTATAGTAATACGACTACCGGTGGTACATGGACTACTGGCAATAGCGCAATTGCAACGATAGATATGTCTTCACCAGTAAACATAAGTGGAATAACTGCAGGGACAACCAATATCACTTATACTGCGCCAACGGGGTGCTACATAACAAAAGCAGTAACTGTAAATATACAGCCGGCGGCAATTACGGGTATTGCTGTGGCATGTGTGGGATACCAGTCAACATTATATAATAGTATTCCCGGAGGCGTATGGTCCAGCACGGCAACGGTAAGAGCTACAATTGATGCTTCAACAGGAGTGGCAGGCAGTGTTGCCTTTGGCGGAACTGCCCTTATGTATTACACAATTGGCACATGTTCCAGCACCGTACTTTTTACCATCAACACTAATCCGCTTAACATAGCAGGCACCAATACTGTTTGCCAAAATGCGATTACAACACTGACGGATGCCTCCACACCAGGAACGTGGAGTATAAGCAACGCCAGCATTGCTACTATCAATAACAGCGTATCAGTGGGAGTGACAGGTATTACTGCCGGCACTACCACCATTACATTTACCAGCGCAAATAACTGCTACATTACGCGACCAGTTATTGTTAATGTTGCACCTGGGCCGATCACAGGCCCGACAAGTGTCTGTCTTGGCTCATCTACGAGTTTAGGCAACAGCGTAGCAGGAGGAATATGGCTGAGCTCAGTGCCTTCACGAGCATCAATCGACTCCAATTCGGGAATAGTCAGCACATTGACAACAGGGGCGTCAACCATCAGCTATTCAGTTGGTAATTGTAAAGCAGGCGTAGTGTTAACCGTGGCGGCCGTTCCAGCTGTTATAGGAGCAACACAAACATCGGTCTGCGAGGGGTCTACCATTACTTTTACCAACACAGTTAACGGGGGTACATGGAGTAGCAGTAATACATCGGTTGCCACTATTAGTGCAACCGGAATTATAAGAGGAGTTACTGCAGGTACGGCGACGATCACCTACATGCTTGGCAGTTGTTATGTTACAAGAACTGCAACTGTGAATATTCAACCCGGCCCAATCACCGGAACAGTATCATCGTGCCATAGTTCCTCCGTTACTTTAAGCAATGCAGTACCATCAGGAGTATGGTCAAGTGCCAGCCCCACTAAAGCCACAATAAGTGCCTCAGGTGTTGTTACTACGGTAGCCAATGGCACATCTGTGATCAGTTATACAATAGCATCGTGCGCATCGGGAATGACTTTCACCACGCTCGTTGTTCCAACGATCATTACAGGAGCATCGTCGGTTGTGTGTCAAAACGCTACGAGAGCATACCTGGACACCGCAGTTGGCGGCACATGGACAAGTGCCAATACCGCAATTGCCAGCGTTAACGCATCTACAGGTCTGGTGTCAGGCGTAACGCCGGGTACAACTACCATTACCTACAGCACAGGCTGCGGCGCAAATACAACACGCCCCATAACGGTAAACATTGCCCCAGCGGCAATAGCAGGCAGTACCGCATTTTGCGCGGGAGTAATCAGTTCATTGACCAATTCAGTATCGGGCGGTGTGTGGAGCAGCGGCACAACAGCTGTGGGTACTATAAATTCTTCCACAGGGGCAATTTCACCATTGTCTGCGGGTACCAGCCTGATATCATATATTATTGGGGGGACATGCGGAGCGAATCGTACAATAACAGTAAGCACTCAACCTGCTGCAATATCAGGACTATCTGTGCTTTGCAATCCAGGATCGATAACCCTTAGTAACAGCGTAACAGGTGGCACCTGGACAAGCAGCAATACTGCGTTAGCAACAGTAAACTCGCTAACGGGAATAGTAACTGCGGTTGGAACAGGATCAGCTGACATTACATACTCAACCGGCTGTGGCACACCAGTAATAAAGACGATCAATGTATTCACTACGCCAGCTGCCATATCGGGGAGCAACACCGTGTGTACAGGTACAATCACCAGCCTTACAAATGCTACTCCCAGCGGAACATGGACAAGCAGCAACTTAACAGCCGCCACCATAAACTCTTCAACCGGAGCAATGACAGCTGTATCTGCCGGCAACATAACTATAACCTATACGGTAGGTGCCGCATGTACTGCAACTTATCCGGTGACAATAAATACACAACCGGGTGTGATTAATAGCGTTTCATTCTTGTGCAGTGGTGTACCAGCTACGTTATCCAACGCAGTAGCCGGGGGCTCATGGACCAGTAGTGCACCCGGCATTATTACTATAAATTCGTCGACAGGCCTTGCTACTGGCCTATCTGCGGGCACATCGAACATTACCTATGCAAATGCATCTTGTATTGCGGCAACAACGCTAACCAATACAGCACAGCCTGCTACCCCATCAGCTATAACAGGTATATTCTCACTCTGCCAGGGACTGCAAACCACCCTTGCTAGTTTAACAACAGGTAGTGTGTGGAGCAGCAGCAATAGTAGCATTGCCACGATCCACTCATTAACCGGTCTGATATTAGCAGGATCACCAGGCACAGCCAACATCAGCTACACTACCTCCAACATCTGCGGCTCGGCATCAACAGTTCATACGTTTACCGTCTCTGCCAATCCAACTGCATCTATAGTTACACCACCTGTTATTTGTTTGGGAACAACAGGTATAATAGTTTTTAACGGCACACCGGGTGCAACCGTTACCTTCAATATAGACGGCGGCTCAAATATTATGCATATACTGCCCGGCGGCTCTTACTCATTAAGTACCGGCCTAGTTGTTGCCAACCATATTTATAACCTTGTTGAAGTACATGATGCCAGTTGCAGCACTACAATCAACACTGTTGCTAATGCAAACGTGATCAGTATGCAATGGGTTGGCGGCGCTTCAGGCCATGAAACAAGCTGGGATTATGCCGGTAACTGGTCTTGCGGATTTGTACCAGACAGTGTTACAGATGTAACTATAGCATCGGGTACATTATACCCTCCAACTATTCCAGCAGGCGGGAGCGCATTTGCAAGAAATCTAATTCTTGACTCAGGAACAACCATTACCGCCAATACAGGATCTAAACTGAATGTGAAAGGAACACTGAGTAACAATGGCCAGTTTACGGGAGCCGGCACCCTGCAGCTAAAGGGTCCGGCATTTCAGAATATCTATGGCATCGGCACCATCAGTAACCTAGAATTGATCAATGTATGGGGTGCGAGTATTTCAGCTGCTTCAAGTATAACCATAAAAAATTCATTCACTATAATAAGTGGCACATTTAACACAAATGATAGCCTGTTGCTTGCTTCTGACAGCTCAGGCACTGCAAGGATCGGATATTTACCCATGGGTAGTTCTATTACGGGTAAGATGACGATACAGCAATACATACCAGGTGGATATCGCAGATACCGCTTTGTGAGCCATCCATTCAACTCGGCGATTTCGCTGAGTCAGGTGCAGAAGTGTATAGACATAACAGGCATTGGCGGGTCATTTAACGGCTTTACGAGTACTTCGACTAATGCATCATCAGTGTTCCGGTTAGATCCATATAAAAGTAATTCGACTTTAGGATATGACCCGGGATGGAAACCATTTACGAAGATCAACATCAGTGCTGCCGACACCAACAAATTTCAGAGATATCAGGGCCTCAGGTTATTTGTACGGGGAGCTAAAGGACAGGGGCTTGGCTACACTTTCCTTTACAATCCATCTCCGGTAACTATCGCCATAACAGGCACTATAAACCAGGGTGCACAGTTGGTAACATTGGCCAGAGGAGTTGACCCAGGATTATAACATGGTAGGTAACCCTTACCCGTCTCCTGTAGATATTGGTACTATATTGTACAATGCCAAGATGGCCGGAAAGATAACAGGCAGCGCATTTTATGTATGGAACCCGACAATGAGTGCAGGCGGACAGTATATGGTCATTCCTATTGGCGCAACGGCCCCAATACCTTATTCTATACAAGCGCTTACATCGTTCCAAGTAAGGGCAGCGTATGACAGCGCTCAGCTATTATTTAACGAGCATGATAAAAAGCCGGGGGCTGATAATTCATTGTTCAAACAAGCGCAGGAAGGCATCTCTCTAAAAATATACGACACCAACAATCATCTTTATGACATGCTACAGGTGCAGTATAACGCTGCGGCGACCGATGAGGAAGACAGGAATTTTGATGCAGGTAAGCCAACAGGAACTGATTTCGCCTTTTACAGCCTGTCTAACAGCAACAGGAAGCTGGCAATTGACACGCGTCCATTTACCCCTTCGAAAGCCATTGCGCTGGGAATCAGTAGCGCTTATACACAGGAGTATATTATTGTAGCGGAAAATTTACCTGTAACCGGCGATACCCCACTTTATCTGCATGATAAGCAGCTGGAAAAATTTGTATTGCTGCAACAAGGCTCGGAATACAGATTTGCGATCACCAAAAACAAAGAGACACAAGGTAATGAAAGATTTGAACTGATTGCCAAGCCACAACCTGCAGTTGCAAAAGTGAATATAAAGGTGCAATTAACACCTAACCCGGCAACTGATGAAGTGAACATAGCGTATAGCACCGGCAACACAGCAGCTGTTTTGGTGAACGTGATGGACATGTCGGGCGTGAGTGTTTACCATGTTTCAAATGCAGGTGGTAATGGTAATGTACACATCCCATTAAAAGACCTGGCAGCAGGCATATATCTTGTAGAGGTAACCTCAGGCGCAATGAAATCAACACACAGATTGGTAAAGGAATAAGACCCATTAAATTACAACTAAAATAAGCCGCCATCAACAATAATGAAATATTTTGCGTCTCGCCTTATTAGGCCTCACCCCAGCCCTCTCCAAAGGAGAGGGAGCTTTCCCTTAAACTGTAAACATTCTATTTTATTAGAAGAGATAGCGGTTTACAACTGAAAAGCATATAAACAAAAACAGGCGCTATGATAGCGCCTGTGATAATATGGTTGAGGTTTGAATTTCTATTCTACTTCAGCTTCAGCTGCGTTGAAGACAAACTTAAAGCCGATACCATGAATGGTCTGTAGTTTAGCTTCGGTCTGATTTTTAAGATATTTACGCACTTTGGTTATGAATACATCCATACTGCGGCCGAGGAAGTAGTCATCTTTACCCCACACGTTCATGAGTATCTCGTCTCTTTTTAATACCCTGTTTGCATTCATGCATAAATATCTAAACAGATCGGCTTCTCTTTGAGTTAACTGATGCTGCTCTGTATCGTTCATTAAAGTGAGGTTAGCATAATCGAAATCGAGTGTACCAATTTTGAAGAAAGCAGGACCTTCCTGGTCTTTCTTTTTGCTGCGCTTAAGGAATACCTGTATTCTTTTCAGCACTTCATGCATATTGTAAGGCTTAATAACATAATCATCGGCCCCTACTTCGAAACCAGCCAACTTATCATCATCCATACCTTTTGAAGTAAGCATCATGATAGGTATATTTTCATTTTTTTTGCGTATGTTATTAGCCAGCTCTATGCCATCTTTCTTGCCGGGCAACATTACGTCAAGCAAGCAGATGTCGTAAATGTTTTTCATAAACTGCTGCCATGCGGTATCACTATCAGTACAATGTGTTACCTCATAGTTCTGTTTTTGCAGAAAATCTTTCACTACAAATCCAAGCACGGGATCATCCTCAACAAGCAGTATTTTAACTTTCGGTTGTGACATAAATAAGTAGGCTAATTTTAATTCTAGTGCTAATATAACACTTCTTGGATTTTATTTGTAAAATATTGACAAATAACGAAAAACAAACTATTTAATCCGTTCAGGGTTATTGGATATAAATGCTTCCCAGCTATTATTTTTTTTAACTTTCGCTTTAGTGGCAACCGGTATTAACGGAAGCGGAGAGCGCAATTGGTAATGATGGCAAAGGGCAACAGCCACAGCGTCTGTAGCATCCATGTAGGGATCTTCCTCAGTAAATTTGAGCGTGGCCTGCAACATTTGCCAAACCTGCTCTTTAGAAGCATTGCCCCTACCGGTGACAGACTGCTTGATCTTACGTGGTGCATATTCTGTTGCCTGCAACCCATTGGCCATAGCCGCAGCAATTGCCACCCCCTGTGCCCTACCCAGCTTTAGCATACTTTGAACATTTTTGCCAAAAAATGGTGCCTCAATAGCCACCGCAAGCGGGCGGTGCAACTTTATCAGCGCATCTGTCTTCTTAAAAATGAGATGCAACCGCTCGGAATGATCTTCTTTAGATGAAAGCTTTAGTACCCCCATTTCCACAAGTGAAATAGTATTTTTACTTACGGCTATGAGCCCGTACCCCATTACGAGTGTTCCCGGATCTATGCCTAAAATTATCTGAGTAGGTTCTTTCAAAAAAGAGATATAATAAGTTATTAACAAAAATACCGAAATTAGCTTTGCGGCTATATTAAATTCAGGCAGAGACAATATACGAAGTATTGACAGTATAGACATACATTTTTTACGGCACAATATTTGTCTTACACTAAGTAAGAACAACGTGAACATGAAAAAAGAGCACATCATATACAAAATATTAACCATTTCAGGAATACTGCTTATAACAGTAAGTTCGCCATTATTTTCGACCGCGCAGGCACAGTGCCTTGCGGCCAATACCAGTTTTCAGGAAGGAGAGAAACTAACCTTCAAGGTTTTTTACAATATGAGCTTTGTCTGGATAAATGCCGGGAGTGCGCAGTTTACCACCAGTGTTGAAAATGTTTCGAACCGTAAAGCGTACCACATAACCGGCATAGGAAAAACCGCCAATTCATTTGAATGGTTTTATAAAGTACTGGACACCTATGAAAGTTACATAGACCGCCAGACCATGCTGCCTATGCGGTTTGTAAGGCATGTAAACGAAGGTGGTATGAAGTTCATCAACGATGTAAAATTTGATCACAGGAACAAGCAGGCCACTACAGATAATAAGGCCTTTGCCATACCCGATTGTACGCAAGACGTTTTGTCGGCCATGTACTTTGCACGCAACATTAACTACAACGGACACAAACCGGGTGACAAAATTTCATTTGATATGTTCCTCGACAACCAGGTGTACAATCTGTATGTAAAATACCTTGGCAAAGAGCAGATAACAACGAAAATGGGCACCTTCAATGCCATTAAAATAGTTCCCTTGCTGATAAAAGGAACCATATTTAAAGGCGGAGAAAAAATGACCATATGGCTTAGTGATGACCCTAATCATATACCTGTGAGAGTTGAAAGCCCGATATTGATAGGGTCGGTAAAAATAGACCTGATGGAGTACAGTAATCTGCGCAACCCATTATCTGGAATGATATCGAAGAATTAAAGGAAAAGACAAGTAATAAAACCGGTCAACTGTGATACAGTTGACCGGTTTCTGTTTTAGGCTTATCGCCATTTTCTAAAACGACAACAATTGGTAACTTGTGTAGCAATATCTTTCATAAAGTATGGACAATACACAAAAAGCAGTTGCTATCTTTAACAAGATGGCTGATGTATATCAAGACAAATTCATGGATGTGAGTTTATACCATGAGACACTTGATAGATTTTGCAACACTATAGGTAAAGAAAACGCCTCGATAATAGAAATATATGACCGGTGACAGCAAGACTGCGGACTTTGTAGTAATAGCGCAAAAGAAAGAATAATAAGCTGTACCAATGTGACAAACCAATCGCATTTGGAATGAAAAACCGAGTAGCAAAAACTTCATTTAATTTATAATTATTACTTTCGGACTGGTAATGATAACCGGTTAGGCTATGCTTTTCAATTCCTTAGACTTCATATTCTTTTTCCCGGTTGTTACGCTTATCTATTTTTTGCTGCCGCATAGGTTCAGGTGGTTGCATTTACTGGTGGCCAGTTGCGTGTTTTACATGTACTTCGTGCCGGTCTATATCCTTATTCTATTTCTTACTATTGGTATTGATTACGCGGCGGGTATACTCATTGAATCGGCAACAGACCCAGCGCGGCGAAAGCGATGGCTTATATTGAGCATTGTAGCCAATGTGGGCGTATTGTGTGTGTTCAAATACTATAATTTTTTTATTGGCAATGTGGATGCAATGTTCGCTGCTGCAGGCATGAAGAGTTACATACCGTTACTCAACATAATTTTACCTATAGGGTTGTCGTTCCACACCTTTCAGGCGATGAGCTATACCATAGAAGTGTACCGTGGTAATCAACCAGCCGAACGTCACCTTGGTATTTATGCGCTCTATGTAATGTTTTACCCGCAGCTGGTAGCAGGTCCCATAGAAAGGCCACAAAACCTACTTCACCAATTCAGAGAGGTACATAACCCGGAGTATGAGCGCATTGTGGCGGGGCTGAGATTAATGTTGTGGGGATTAATAAAAAAGGTGGTGATAGCAGATAGAATTGGGACCGTTACTGATCCTATCTTTAACCATCCTCATGCCTATTCGGCACTGGGGCTATACATGGGTGTTGCCCTTTTTCATGTGCAAGTGTTCTGCGATTTTTCGGCCTATTCAGATATTGCCATAGGATCGGCCAGGGTAATGGGGTTTAAACTGATGACCAACTTCAACATGCCATTTCATGCGCGCACAGTATCTGAGTTCTGGCGCAGGTGGCATATTTCATTATCCAGCTGGTTCAGAGATTATGTGTACCTGCCGCTTGGCGGCAATAAAGAAGGCAATTTCAAAACATACAGAAACCTCTTTTTTGTATGCCTGCTGAGTGGCCTATGGCATGGGGCCGGCTGGTTGTTTATTATATGGGGCTTGCTGCAAGGGGCTTATATGATAGTGGGACACATGACGAAGAAATTAAGGAAACGCATTAATGATACTGTTGGCATCAGCAGCGTTAAATGGTTGGATCATGGGCTTGACATAGTCATCACATTTTCGCTTACTGCCTTTGCTCGCATTTTTTTCAGGGGAAAGAATATGGATGATGCCTGGTATTTTATTAAGAAATTGAAGGACCTTCCACGTGAAATAGGATTGTTTTTATCAACCGGCAAACTGGGGTTTACACATCTGCCACAATTCAGATCGGTATTGCTGCCCGTATTTGCGCTGATCGTACTTATGGAAATGGCTCATCTATTGAAGATAAAATATGATCTGCAGAATACATTTAGCCAACGACCTGCAGCCATAAGATGGACCCTATATTTTACCGGACTCATACTCCTTACCTTCTTTGGCGTGTACGATAACAAACAATTCATTTACTTTCAATTTTAACTGGCAACAATGAAGAAGTTATTCCTAAAACTACTGCTGATCTCATCGCCCATACTGGCGGTGCTGCTGCTGTACGTTTGGAAAGACCCATTTAAGGTGCTGTATCACTACGACGCTTATTATAAAAAGGACGATTCATCGGTAGTATTTGATTACAACAGTGATTTCGTTTCTACGCGTACACTCATCAATAATTTCAGCAAATACCAATACGATTCCTATATAATGGGCGGATCGAGATCGGGGTATTTTGAGATGAAAGATTGGGAAGGGCATATACACGATACCAATACCTACCACTTTAATGCCATATTTGAGTCGCTATACGGCGTAGAGAAGAAACTTAAGTATCTGGATAAACAAGGGAAACCGATCAAGAACCTGCTATTAATTATAGATGCAAAGTTGCTATCGAAAGTTAGCAATGACCCCAGATATACAGTTACTAAAGATCCGATCACGTCGGGAGAGAGCGCCATTCGTTTCCAGCTAAACTATGTGAAAGCCTTTTTCAACTATAAATTTCTTTACGCATACTGCGACTGGCTGGCGACAGGAGAGGTAAAAAAGTACATGCGCCGACAACAACTGCTCTACCGCACCTATATTAAGTACGATGTAAAACGAAATGAAACCATACAGGTCTATGCCAACGAAAAAATAATATATGGCAAGAAAAATTATTACCAGGTGAACAAAGACATGTTCTATAAGCGGGACACCACACAGCAATATGGACAACCTGCGATAGGAGACACCCAAATGGTAATGCTGCGCAACATAAAAGCAATACTGAACAAGAAAGGTACTAACTACAAAATAGTGATCAGCCCCCTGTACAACCAGATAAAGCTTGCACCTTCGGACCTGAGAATACTTCAGAACATATTCGGAGCAGGTAGTGTTTATGATTTTGCAGGAATCAATAATATTACGAATGACGTTCATAATTATTATGAGATCTACCATTATCGCCCGCAAGCGGCGAAACAAATGATGGATTCGATATATGCGCGATAAAAGTATGCAAACAGTTAAAGTATGAGGGTATATGTGCCGGTACCAAGGCAATTTCCTCATTAGTATCTTCAATTTTTAATAAGTTTGCACCATGAAAAGCAACTGGACTAAATTTTTACCTATCCTATTCGGGGTTTTGCTTTTTTTTGGTTGTGTAGACCCCACAAAATCGCTGGTATCTAATCCTTTCTTTAACAGCGATCCGGCACTTAAAGAGATCACGCTATCTATAAGTAAAAGTCCCAAGGATCCCGGTCTTTATTACAGCCGTGGAAAGATGCTTGTAAAGCTGAAACAAGACACCCTTGCGCTGAATGATTTCAAGATGGCGTCTTCATTGGACACTAATAATGCGGTGTATTATAGCGCGGTAGGTGATCTGTTGTTTGAAAATAAGGACCTGGACGGATCGGTAGACTGGTTGCAAAAAGCGATAACCAAAAACCCTGCAGACCCTAAGGCCCGCCTGAAGATAGCCAAGCTATTCCTATACATTAAGGACTATACAAAGGCTATAGAACAGGTGAATATTGTGTTGCGTAAAGATATTTATAATCCTGAAGCCTACTTTCTTAAGGGGATGGTGTACCAGGATAGTAAGGACACAGTAAAAGCGATCTCTGCATTCCAGACAACGCTGGAGGTAGCACCTGATTATAAAGAGGCCTTGATACAACTGGGGCTGTTATACAGTGCTAAAAACGACCCAATGGCAGTAAAGTACCTGGAAACTGCTTATAAGATGGACAGCTCGGATGTATTCCCGATGTATGCGCGTGGGGTGTATCTGCAAAACCACAACTTTTATGACAGTGCCAAGGCTATCTTCAGAAAGTGTATCATTAAGAATACGCATTTTGTAGATGCTTACTTTAACATGGGTTATATACTGATGCAACAGGACTCTATAACGAAGTCATTCAGCTTTTACGACATAGCTGTGAAGTTGCAGCCGGATAATCCGACAGCATACTATGACCGGGGTGTGTGTAATGAAATGATGAACAAGATGCCGGATGCGATCAACGACTATAGAATAGCTGTGAAGCTGGACACAGGGTATAAGAGCCCGAAAGTGGCGTTAGCAAGGTTGAAGGTGAAAGGGTAAGGGCCGGATGCTGGTTCGACAAGCTCACCATCACAATGGAGATTATTAGGATGACCCAAAACAAGTACGTCCTGATACTAGATTGCTTCGTTCCTCGCAATGACCCGCTTTTTTGTGGCGATTTGCTTTTGATATGTTGCAATCATAATACAAATAGTAAATAAACAAAAACAACAATACCAATGGCATTAATAGCCCCTTCTATTTTATCGGCTAACTTCCTTAACATGGAAGCAGACATCAACATGATCAACAACAGCGAGGCTGACTGGTTTCACCTGGATGTGATGGACGGTCGCTTTGTGCCTAATATAACCTTTGGTATGCCCGTGATAGCGGCTATGAAGGCGAAGGCAAAAAAGACATTTGACGTGCACCTGATGATAGTAGAGCCTGAAAAGTATATTGAGGGGTTTGCTAAGGCAGGAGCAGATGTGCTGAGCGTACATTATGAAGCATCGACCCACCTGCACCGCAACCTGCAGATCATTAAAGCTAATGGCATGAAGGCTGGTGTGGCTATGAATCCGCACACACCTATAGAACTGCTGGCAGACCTTATAGAAGACATAGACGTGGTATGCCTGATGAGCGTAAACCCAGGCTTTGGCGGACAGAAGTTTATTGAGCGTACTTACCATAAAATCCGCACGCTGAAACAAATGATAGTAGAACGTGGTGCCAGCACCCTTATAGAAATAGATGGCGGTGTAACGCTACAGAACGCAGGCTTGCTTATAAAGGATGGGGCTGATGTGCTGGTAGCAGGAAATACTGTATTTTCATCTCCCGATCCGGCAGATACGATCAAAAAGTTGAAAGAGATAGGGAAATAAAATCAGTTCCGGTACGTTTAGGAAACTAGTATGCAGTTAAGGCGGTTAGGTTTATTATTAGTGGTCATGATATTATCTGTCTGCGCACGTGCGCAGCAGGCAGTAGTAGATGGTATTATCAAAAATGATTCTGGTAAAATAGTTGAAGGTGTGGGAGTCATTGACTCTGCCACCCAATACAGTGTGCGATCTAACACTAAAGGCTATTACATGCTGGATGTGCCGCCGGGTAAGTCTGTTACTATTTTTTACTACCTGCCGGGTTATTTTCTGCAAAAAAGAACCGTAACGCTGAATAGCGGAGAAATACGAAATGTAAATATAAAACTACGCGCCCGCGAAAATGTACTGAAGGAAGGTGTGGTAAGAGATAAACAGCAACGCAACAGAGCGGGTGATGTGCATATAGAACTACAGAAAGTAAACTTTATACCCGATGTATCGGGTGGCGTGGAAGGTCTGTTGAAATTGATGGTAGGCAGTCACAATGAACTTACCTCTCAGTATAGCGTACGTGGCGGAAACTTTGATGAGAACCTGGTGTATGTGAACGACTTTGAGATCTACAGGCCATTCCTGGTAAGGCAGGGGCAGCAGGAAGGATTGAGTTTTGTGAATAGTGACCTGGTATCTAATCTTACGTTTTCCGTAGGTGGTTTCCAGTCGAAATATGGAGATAAGATGAGTAGCGTATTGGACGTACAGTACAAGCGCCCCGCGCAGTTCTCGGGATCTGTAATGGCCAGCTTACTGGGTGCCAACCTGCACCTGGAAGGCATTTCGAAGAACAAGAAATTTACCTACCTGTTTGGTGCAAGACAGAAAAGTAACCAATATGTATTACAGTCTCAGCCAACAAAGGGTATTTATAATCCGTCGTTTACAGACATACAAACGTTGCTGAATTACCGCATCAATAACACATGGGAGGTAGAGGCCATAGGCAACTACGCCCGCAACAGGTTTACCTTCTTCCCGGAGTCGCAGGTGTCTAGCTTTGGTGTGCTGAACCAGGCTTACCAACTGGATGTGTTCTATAACGGTGGCGAGTTTGACCAGTTCGACAGTCGATTTGGAGGTGTATCTGCCAGCTATCACCCTGATTCATCAAAGCTCCGGCTTAAGTTTTTGGCATCGGCATTCCAGACTAAAGAGTATGAAACCTATGATATAGGAGGTGAATACCTGTTTGGTGAGTTGCAGACCGACCAGAGCAAGAAAGACTTCGGGCAGATAAAAACCTACCTGGGGACGGGATATATACAGAACTTTGCCCGTAACTACCTGCAGGTAGGCGTGGCAGATGTGGGGATGCGGGGATCGTACGACGCTAAGAAGAATTTCTTTCAGTTTGGCGCCAATGTAACCACTACCAACATCAGCGATAACCTACATGAATGGCAGAGGAGGGATTCGGCGAGGTTCAACCAGCCTTATAACCCTAATGAATTGGTAATGGCCTACTTCTATAATTCGTCTGCCGATTTTAATTACACCCGTATCAGTGCGTTTGTGCAGGATAATATCAGTTTTGACTCGGGCAGGATTAATGCCACCATTGGTGTAAGAGGCAATTACAGCATGCTGAATAATGAGCTACTGATAAGCCCGAGGGTGAATTTTTCGTATAAGCCTACGGGTAAAAGAGATCTCATTTATAAGTTCTCTACAGGCCTTTACCAGCAGCCACCGTTCTATCGCGAAATGCGTGACCTGGCGGGTAGTGTGAACAAAGACCTGAAAGCACAGAAGTCGTTCCAGGTGGTGGCAGGTGTTGATTATAATTTCAACATGTACTATCGTCCGTTCAGGATCACCGGCGAGGTTTATTTTAAGAATCTGTGGGATCTGGATCCTTACTTCTACGACAATGTGCGCATAAGGTACACAGGCAAGAATGATGCAATAGGCCGCATATATGGTGGAGAGATACGCCTGTATGGTGATATAGTGAAGGATGCGACCTCTTTCATAAGTATAGGTATTCTAAAGGGGGAACAAAAGGTAACGGATAGTGCGGGCATAGCAGGGTTTAATAATTACTTCCCGCTGCCTGCTGACCAGCGCTTTACGCTGGGTATGTATTTTGAAGACTACCTGAGGCAGAACAAGAATTTTAAAGTGCACATCAATATGATGTATGCAACAGGGCTGCCGGTTGGTCCGCCGTCAGGACACCTTTACCAGAACACCCTTCGCCTGCCCGACTATAAACGTGTAGATATAGGCTTCTCTGCCCTACTGCTGAATAGTGAACGCAAAAACCACCCGGCACATAGCTACTTTAATATGCTGCATAGTATATGGGCCAGTCTTGAGGTGTTTAATCTGCTGAGTATACAGAATACCCTCTCTTACACATGGATACAGGACAACAGTACCAATAACCAATACGCGGTGCCTAACAGGCTTACCAGCAGGTTGCTGAATGTAAAGGTGTTGTTTAATTTTTAAGGGTGGTTATAGATGTGTATTGTTTGCCCAGTTTGTCCAATCGATGAGAACGAAATTTTTCCAGAAAGGAAAATCGGGGAGTTTTGTTTTATCGTAAGGTTCAAAAAGGTGTTTGTATTCATCTCTGACATGCGCAAGCCACTCGTCGTCTTTGTCTTCTTCAGCAACATTATCCTCGCTATTGATATTAAGGAACTGCCCTATCTCGTTAATAAGATAATAGCGGAAGTCGGATCCATAATAAACCATATCTACACCCAAAATTGACAAAACAGGCCTATTCTCTAAGGACATATCAGCCACCTGATATCTATGGCCTGCAACGGGAATGAGCTTGGGAGCATTTTTTAGCTGGTTGTCAAAAACAAGCATTCTCTCATCAAAATCATCGGGTCTGCTACCCCAGGAATTGAACCAAAAGTTACTGGCAACTTTCTCCCGTATCTCATTATTAACAGCGGCCAACCTGTAGCGAATGTCGGCGTCATCTTCCAACCAGTTTCTTGAAAATATGAATGTATGTTCAGAGTCTCCGGCTTTTTTGTCGATGGTATGCAAAACCCTAAGAAACTCCCTATGCTCAGGTGTGAACGTTATAGAGTAACGTTCCTGCACCGAATCAATCTCATCTTCCATCATACCTATCCACTTCGCGCCCCGCAACCATTCCGGGCATCCATATTCCACGGGCTGATCTACTGGAAAGTGCTGCCAATAATATTCTGTCTGGTCTTTAACCCAATAAAGAAAATCAATAAAATCAGATAGCGGGAATTTCATAGAAGAGTCATTAAAGAAGCAGTACTAATTATGTAAATATAGTATAAACAAGAAAGCCTCCCAAAGGGAGGCTTTCTGTTTCTAAGAAGTGACATCGTTGGGACTCGAACCCAAGACCCATACATTAAAAGTGTATTGCTCTACCAACTGAGCTACGATATCATTACTTTAAGAAAAGTCCCTGTCCGTTTCCGTAAGGGAGTGCAAAGATAGGGATATAGTTTTCTTTGCAAAATTTTTATCACACTTTTTTTGAACTTTTTTTGATGTAATATCTGTTGTTTCTTATGCTGCCGTCAAAGATGCTAACTTTATGAGTAATGCCAGACAACATCGTTATACACAAACCAGAGATAGGTAGCATCTTAATAATAAAGGTGAATGCTGGCGACGTGTATTCTGAAAATCAAGTAGAGGTGATTGCCGGGGAGGTCTACCGTATATGGTGCGATAAAGGGCAATGGTGGGTGGATATGGTCATACCTTCCGGTGCGAATGGGTACTACAACCCGCTCGCAAACATGTTTGGACAGCGGGTAAAGGGCGTGAAATGCTTTTGTCTTTGCGGAACTTACGACAATAATGATAGTGCGGCATTTGCAATAGGCAGTGCTGCAGAAATAACAATTACACAAAGCGGCCAACTGTCTTTTTTTGCAAATGATGTGCCGGGGTATGAATGGAATAACTGGGGAAGTATACAAGTAAATATTGAACGGTTGCGATAGATAGGTGAACGTCCCTAACCAACAGCCCCCTATTCTTTAGGTGTCGTTTTTGCTCTATTCACCATTTCACTGAGCACTTGTACGGAATTGCCAAATATGCGGGTAAAATTGTCTTTGGGGTCGTTGAGTGCCTCTATGCTTTTTTCTGCCTGCATAAGCCCGTCAGTGGTCAGGAAACTGAATCTCACCTTATCTGTTCTGGCATGAGACCGCTCATTAGTGAGGGCCTGTGTAGCCACTATTTGGTCGGCTAATTTAAATGAAGCACCCATCAGGCTATCCATCTTATGTTCATGTTGCTCCCATACTACCACCATTCCTGAGTAATTGATGTAGCGAGCCGATCTATCGGCATACATAGCAAGCAACTCTGTACTACCTTGCTGAGGAACTTCTAAAATAAGTCCCAGAATTTCTACCTTCTTTGGCCTTACACCCAGACTACGTAAACCATTCCATGCCCACAATCTTACCCGTGGTTCATTCGTTTTATCATCAGCGATCAGGCGAAAGGCCGCTATTGCTTCATCGTTCTTATGTTGCAATGCCTGCTGTGTGGCTGAAAGAAAATCGGTCCAGATAGATTTGTTACCAATAGTTCTTGCTGACGCTAAATTATCTAATTGCTGTATGGACTGGTCTGCAAACAATAAGTCTATGAATTCATCGGGTACTTTTGTTTTTATGCTGTCTGTTACCGGTGTAGGCGTGGTGGCAGTATCGTTAGTCTTGTCGTCACTACAACTCACCAGAGTGGCAGTAAGTATGCTGAATGTAAGTATAAAATAGAGCCTCTTCATAAGATATAGTTTGTAATATAAGTGAGTACAGAAAAATTACAACAACAATTGATAGTAGAGCATATCTTCCGTAGTTCCATCGGGCCATGTTCGTGGTTCGCTATACGAATATACAAAACCGTAGTGCTGATTCGCAGCCTTTGAAATAATGTTACCGGCTCTGTGGCCGATAAGCAATCGCTTTATATTGTGTGCGGCCGCCCATGCTATGCGGGCATCATAGAGCATGCGAGAAAGGCCATTACCCCTATATGGCTTGCGTATGTAAGACTGAGTCATATAAGCATCGACCGGCTTGTTTTTATCGGTGACAATAATAGAAGTAATACCTATCAATTCATCGTTATAATACAAACCAAAACAACAGCTCAGAGGATTACTTACCCTATCCATCCACTGCTGGTCTGTAAATGTAGTTTCCAAAGCGTGGCTGTTACCAAACATACCAGGGTCATAAAGCAGCGCTTCCAACCGCATAGCCTTATAAGCCCATACGTCTGTAGCAATAAAGGGCCTGATCGCGTAGTTATCGTTCATCAGTTTTTACTTTTGATAGGTATCCACAGGTCCTCCTCAGAATCAGGGTCATTATTTTTATACTTGCTACCCATTACTGCAAAATGCGCCCGGTTGTCCAACACATATGCTGATGCCGGCAACCAAGCCCCGTAGATGTATTGCAAAGTAGGATCTACTGCCTGAGGCATGCCTTTATAGGGGAATACAGCATATAGCCCATGTAAAACACAAGAATCCATGGCAGAAGGCACCTGTTCAAAATCGGACACTTCTACTGCAGCCCACTTATCAAATACGGAAAATTGATTGAAAGTTGTAAAGTCGGCAGACGGATCGAAAAACTGCAAAGAATAAAAATCGGCATTGACCGCATTGACTATCTCTTTGCGCCGGGGCATAAAAGTCCGCCACAGCTCAGCTGTTCTGTTTTCTGCTATTGTAGTTGAAATATGTATACCCACCACTTTCTTGTCAGCAAGGGTTACGATCTCTGGTTTCATGGCAATATCATAATTGATAGTAACGAAAGTATTAAAGAGCTACGAATACTGAAGAAAATAATTGGGACCTCTTCAACTGCAAATGGCACAATCGCTATTTTTGAAGCTAATCCGCCATTTAAATTGAAACTGTCCGTTCGCATTTTGCACAATCGCCTGTGGCTAAAAAGAATAATCTTCTCTTTTACTCTACTATGCATCAGTTGCAGTATAAAGGCACAGGAGTATGTATTTGCAGGGTCATATAACTGGGACAAAGACAAGCCGGGCATTTATGTTTTTAAATTGGACACTGTTACCGGTACATTGAAACATATTTCTACGGTAGATAGCGTGCTTAATCCCGGATATCTGACTGTTTCTGCCAACGGCAAATATGTATATGCCTGCACCGAGGCTCATACAGCAGGAATGGGGAGCGTGAGCAGTTATGTATTTGACAAAGTAACCGGCAAACTGACCTTCGTTAATAAACAAAGCAGCAATGGCGAAAACCCTGTTTATGTAACAACAGATAGAAGTAACCACTGGCTGATCAATGCCAATTATACTGAGGGCAGCGTATCAGTTTATCACCTGTTGGCGGATGGCAGCATAGCACCCGCAAGCCAGATAATAGCGTTTGATGGCAGCAGCATAAATAAAGAACGACAGGATGCTGCACACATTCATGCGGCAGTTTTATCGCCGTTGGAAGATCATGTTTTCCTGCCGGATCTTGGCTCGGATGTGATAAGGCACTATAAATTCAATAACCAATCCGCACGACCATTGACGGAGGCACAGCCTTCCTCCTTGCCTACCATGCCCGGCAGCGGGCCAAGACATTTCACCTTTCACCCTGATGGGAAATATTGCTATTGCATAGAGGAACTGGCCGGATATGTAAGTGCCTACCGCTATATGGATGGATCTTTCACATGTATACAGCGGGTTGCTTCACACAAGCACAATGCTGCCAAGGAGCACAGTAGCGCAGACATACATGTGTCGCCAGACGGCCGCTTTCTCTATGCGTCAAACAGAGGGGATGAGAACAATATAGCTATCTATAAAATAGAAGAAAAAACAGGCTTAGTCAAATTAATCGGGCATCAGTCTACAACGGGAGACCATCCCAGAATTTTCGCGCTGTCTCCATCGGGCAAGTATCTGATAGTTGCTAACCAGATAAGCGGAGATATAGTTGTATTCAGAAGGAATATAAAAACCGGAATGTTGTCTAAAACAGGCAAGGAAAAGGTAGAGGGAGCCTCGTGCATACACATAGTTTATTATTGATTATATTCACGAACTTTAAGCAAGCAAATTAGAGTGCAATGAGCAAGGAACAAAACAAGGAACTATTACAATATCTGGAACCTTATGGCACCGACATAACCAACCTTGTGTTGTGGCTGCGCGAATTTGTATGGGACCTGTACCCTACCGCCAACGAATTGATCTATGATAACTATAATACGCTGGCCTTTGGCTGGTCACCCACAGAGAAACAAGGACATACTTTCTGCTCAATAGCTGTAGGAAGGACCAGTAAGAATATACATTTTGGATTTTATTGGGGCTCTGAAGTGCCCGACCCGAAAAAAGTACTTATTGGTAACGGCAAGCAGTACCGGTATCTATTGGTAAAAAGCAAAACGGCTTTTCCAAAGGCTTATATAAAACAGCTATTGAAAGACGCTTATACAAACTCAATGGCAAAAGTTAAAGATGAAAAACTGCTACGGCAAGGACTGACAATAGTTAAGTCTGTATCGCCAATAAAACGGGAACGTAAGAATAAAGAAGAGTGATCGCTTACCGCTTATAGAACTTGAAGCTTCCGGATACCGAGTAGGCCAGGCCGTTGTTATAGAATGGACAAGTGATAGTACCCTGAATGAAATCATCATCATTGTGAAACACATTGACGAAACCAACACCTGAAACGTCAGCATCATAGTGAACAAACGGATTAAACTTATTGATCTCACCTGATCCTATTTTGCAATTACCGGTTTGTTTGTTTTTGCAGGCGAACGTAATTGCTGTAGCAACATACTGGGTCCCACTATTTCCACCCAAGCCATAGGTACCAAAACTATCTACAACATATAGGTAAAATGAGTCATTGCTCAAGGCGGTACCCCTATAAATATTTTTATAGTCACTGATCCAGACTATGTTCCTTTTGGTAGGAATAGAAACATCTTTTTCATTAAAATCGGCCCCGGCAAAACCCAGCTGAACATAACTTCCACTAAAGGTGCTGTCGCCAACAGTATAATAATGATCGGGAGACACAGATTTTTTAGTGCAAGAGCTAAGGGCTACCAACACAAGAAAGCTTATAAATACACTAATGACATTCTTCATAGCAGCGAATTAATACAAATAAAAAACAATATAACAGTAATGATACAGCAAATACAATGCCATATTGTTGCAAATATAATAACAGCCGCTTTATCTGCATTTATTATTCACACAATAAGTAATACCGCATATTAATCAGCTATATAAATATTAAAAATTGCCGATTATCTTTAGGGTAAAAGACCCCGCCTCTATGCGTATTGTAAAAGTATGGAAAAACCTAAAAGACAGCACCATACTGACATTCCTTTTCATTGTATTCCTTGCAATTGCCTATGCGAGGAATCATAATAATATGCCGGGTATTATATGGGCAGATACCGAAGGGTACTATATGTACCTGCCTGCTGTTTTGATTCAACATAGCATTCACCATGTACCTGAGCGTAGCATGGACATAAAGAAGAATGAGCAGGGCGAAGTAATGATGAAATACACCTGCGGGGTTGCTTTTTTCTACCTGCCATTTTTTATTGGCTCACATGTAGTTGCCCACCTGCTGGGTGCGGATACATCGGGCTTTAGCACGTCCTATTATTTTGGTATCATGTTGTGCGGGGTATTCTGGTCTATGGTTGGGGTATATATGCTGCTGAAACTATTACAACGACACTTTACCAAAAGAATAGCATGGCTTACAGGATTGTGCCTGCTTCTGGGTACAAACTATTTCTTTTACGCCACCAGATGGATGGGCATGGCGCATATCTACAATTTTGTGCTGGTATGTGGGTTGCTACTGCTGGCCGACGACTATTATAAAAAGCCGGCAACAAAAACAGCAGCATATACAGGGCTTCTGTTGGGTTGGCTGGTATTGATAAGGCCAACCAATATAGTTATTGCTCTAAGTCTTCTATTTTATAATGTCGTATCGAGAGGGGACATTAGTGAGCGGATAGAGACCTTAAAGCGGCGGTACAAAGACATTGTCACTGCCTTTCTATTCTTCATTATCCCCTTGCTGCCACAGCTTTATTACTGGAAAGAAATGACCGGTAGCTGGGTGAGCTATTCTTATACCGGAGAAAGTTTTATTTACTGGAACAAACCGAAAATTGCCGCAGTATTATTTGACACACAAAATGGTCTGATCTTATACTCACCCATTCTAATTTTATCGTTTGTGGGGATACTGGTAGCCAATAAAGACCGACGAACGAATAGCATAAATGTATTGACGACATTTACCGTCATTACCTACATTTTTGCCAGTTGGTGGGCATGGTGGTTTGGCGCGGCATATGGGCACAGGTGCTACATAGACTTTTACCCTCTGTTCGCATTACCAATGGCAGCAGCAATAGAGCAATTATCGACACTGAAAATCAAGACACTTAAATATTTGTCTATAGCTGTCCTTATAGTCTTTATAGGATATAACATTGGTATGACCCATGCCTTTGATCACAGCGGCATATGGGATGGCACTGACTGGCGGTGGAACTGGAGCAAATGGTGGGGAACGGTAACAGGTATAATTTAGGAGGAACTGCCCAATTATTTATGCGTGCTATTCCATACCATCGTAAAGTTAAAGCCGTTGTCAGAGACCCTTGTTATAGTTGCCTTAAGTTGCTTGCTGAGTAATTGCAACAGTAACATACCAATACCACTGCCCGTATCAACACGGGAGGGATCGAGACCCGGACCATTATCCTGGCATATAAGGGTAATTCTGTGCTTTAAATTCCCTGACTTTTCATCAAGAAATTCTGTTTGACCATAGCTCAATGATAGAGCAGGACTGACTGTAACCGGATAAACGTATTTATAGAAATTGATGATCAATTCATTGAGAATGAGGCCAATAGTAATAGCGTGATCAATATCGATAAGTATCAGGTCGTTGGTTGTTGAGAAGAATACTGACTTGTGATCAAGGTTATAAATAGCCGAAATTTCTTTAAACAATTGATTGGAATAAGCTACAATGTCTAATTCAGAAAAGACATTGGTCTGGTAAAGATTTTCGTGCACCATAGCCATAGACCTAACCCTGGATTGACTAGATGCGAATACCTGTTTAAAGGCTTCATTATCAGAATTCATAGACGCCATCTCCAACAAACTGTAAATGACCGTAAGATTATTTTTGACCCTATGGTGCACCTCCTTCAGCAACATCTCCTTCTCGGCCAGTGATCTCTTTATTGATCGTTCCTGCTCTCTTTTCAAAGTAATGTCTCTGAAGAACGCCTGTCCGCCAATTCTACCATCAATATTCGGAGAAGGAGAAATGCTTCCTTCCAACACTAAGATGCTGCCATCGCAGTGAATAAACTCCAACTCCACGTCGCGCATATACTCCCCTTTCAGCACTTCTTCAAAAACGGCGTTGAATTTAACCACAGATTCTTCTGTAAGGAACTCCGCTATTGGTGCGTTGATCAACAAACTATTTTCATAGCCGAGCACCGACGAAAAGGAAAAACTGTGGAAGGAAACATTTGCATCATTCCCTATGGTAATGATAATATCGAGAGAGCCCTCAAAAATAGACCGATAACGCGCTTCACTACTTTCTAACTCCAGACGAGTCAAGACCTGCTCGGTAACATCTATTATCGTTCCGAGTATATACCTACCCTCCTGTGGAGAGTCGACAATCACCATATTTAATAATATGGTTTTAGACTCACCTAAGAGCGTAGTAATTGGAGATTCAAAGTTTACTACGCGTCCTTTCTGTTTTAGCGTGCCGCTGATGACCTTTTTATCTTCGTCTTTCAAAAAAGACATGATATTATACTGACGGTCAACCTCGATCGCATCCAGTATCCTCTCAATTTCTTTATTGTACGTTATTACTCCACCAAGAATAGTTGCAGTGAAAACACCGACAGTGTTGTTGAAAAATAATTCCCGGTATTTTCTTTCAGAATACTGGATCTCTGTCTCCATGATCTTACGATCGGTAATATCTATACCGAAACCAAGTATGAATAGCAATTCCCCGTTTTTGTCGTGTATCGGCGAGAATCTCCTTAGGGTTGTTTTCCGGTTATTACCTACCCCTACAGTTTCGTCTTCCGTTTCAACTGTACTGTTTTCGGTAACGCATTTATCGAAGTAAGCCCTTCTGCGTTGAGCTATTTCTACCGGCATATTCCTTTCCTTCACGTATTCAAAATCATCCTTGCCAATAATCCACTTCCTCACCTTGTCATTTTTAATAGCAAACCGATTCACGAATAGGTATTTATGTTCATCATTAAAAATGACAAGATCGACCGGTACATTATTGAGCACCTTTTCATAAAAAAATATGCGGTCTTCCCGTTTATCTAGTTCGCGCTTTAATGGTGTGATATCATTAAGTATAACTACAAAGTCGCCGGTGTTAGCCACAGAAATGGAGCAACTAAATACCCGTTGAACATGTCTGAAAGTAAAACTATCTTTTGACGGCGATACGCCACCGAAGTATTTCTGGAAAGCCGGCTGGCTGCAATGCCTGACAAATTTTTCTGCGTAAGCACTGGCCGCTGCATTGTTATACAGTAATCCTATAGTTGCCGATAAAACAAAGACAGGCTGGACTAGCTGATCAAACAGACCATATGAGTGCGCCAGTTGATGCTGCTCCAATTTAGGTTCTACACTGCTTCCCCTATTAGCGTCTTCCATTGATAAAAAGTAAAGTGTGGTGAGTAGACTACTATCAAAAATCCAGCATTTCCTTGAGCGTAGCTAATGATAATGGTTTTACAACAAATGCATGAAATTTTGTCTGTTTTGCCTTTTCAAGTGTAGCGGGATCTGTGCTGGCAGAAACATAATAGACTCTTGCATTGGAAGACGGTGCGCCCAGCACAAAATCGATCCCGTCCATTTCCTGACCAAGCAAAATGTCCATTAAAATAACATCGGGTTGGGTATCATTTATGAGGTCAATAAACTCTTCAAAATCGCAGGTCGTGCCCACTACTTCTGCTCCACAGTCTTTTACAAACTTTTTGTGTAAAAAAGCAATGAGCTCATTATCCTCAACAATTAAAACTTTCTTATTCATAGCAATACAATTGTTTTACAAACATAGGATTATCAATGAATTATAAACATACTAAAATTAGTGGGTTTTTAAATTAATTAACGATATAAAAACAAATATTATTAATACAATTCGACTAATGCCTTAAAATAAGCATTCGTACCGATGTAAAAAGAGCGCAATAAATATTAATAAATAAAACAATTCGTAACATATAGATATTGTGCACTATAAACATAAAGTATAATTTACGCCAATTTATAGCAGTTAAATGCAATTGACGCCAGATTGCATTTAAAAGCTGCATAATTCCCACCTAACCAGCTGAAAATTAATTAGATACAAAACCAACAGATTGAATTAACTTAGTTCTGCAAAACATTGAAGTTGACCACAACAACACATATACATCAACGGGAAGTAGGAGATAATGGATATACTTTTGTAGATGGCATATTCTCAATTGACGAGATAGATTCAATTATTACCGCAGTAGAACAAACAGACACTTCTAAACCCACCTTCAGGAAAAGTGCAGACCTGTTTGCTATCAGACAATTTATAAAAGAAGTACCCGAAGTGGTTCATCTGATCTTTACAGAAAAGATGCTTGCTTCTATAAAGGAATTATTTGGAGATGAGTATTTTGTTGTAAAATCCATATACTTCGACAAACCAGACCAATCGAACTGGTTTGTTGCGTATCACCAGGACCTGACCATATCTGTCGACAAGAAAATTGCCTTAGATGGTTATGGGCCATGGACGACAAAGAAGGATCAGTTTGCGGTGCAGCCTCCGCTTGAAATTCTGGAAAACAATTTCACCATCAGAATACACCTTGATGACACAACCGAAGAGAATGGAGCATTAAGGGTAATACCGGGATCCCACCTGAAGGGGATTTACCGTGCGGAAAATATTGACTGGACTGTAGAAAAAGAAGTGACCTGCAATGTGCCGGCCGGAGGAATAATGATCATGAAGCCTCTGCTGCTGCATGCATCGGGCAAGACTACCAACGGCAAAAAGAGAAGAGTGATTCATATAGAGTTCAGTAACCAAGTGCTCCATAAACAATTGGAATGGGCTGAGCATTTTGATTATGAAACAAAAAATAACACGGCAAATGATTGAGGTGATACTCGGAGATATAACTAAAATAACCGCAGATGCCATTGTTAATGCTGCAAATACATCATTGTTAGGCGGTGGCGGAGTAGATGGTGCTATTCATAAAGCAGGGGGGCCGGATATACTGGAAGAGTGCATAGCCATACGCAACAGACAAGGCGGCTGCAAGGTAGGTGAAGCTGTGATCACCACAGGTGGAGAACTACCTGCCAAATTTGTGATACACACAGTAGGGCCGGTATGGAACGGAGGCAAAAAAAATGAGGACATCTTACTTGCCAATGCCTACATCAACAGCCTGAAAATAGCAGCAGATAACGGAGTAAAAACACTCGCATTTCCCAATATTAGTACCGGCGTTTATCGTTTTCCAAAAGACAGGGCAGCAGTAATTGCAGTACATACCGTTCGTGAATTTCTTAATGAATTCGGCGAAATAGATAAGGTAACTTTTGTATGTTTTGACACCGAAAATTTTGAGTTATACCAAGCCCTACTGGCCGGCTAGCGCCGGTAAAGCAAAGCAGGGATAAATTCATTGTTATTATTGCTTGATTTTAATGCTGAACGAGTAGTAAATACGCCAATTGCACACTATATTAGCCGTTGATAGCAACCAAGAAGCTGTCATAAAGCGAGTACCTAACAAAACAATACTGAACTACGATGAAAGTCCTGATAATAGATGATGACCCACTAATTTTAAGTGTATATAGCCGTACCCTCTCCCAAAAGAATTTCACGGCGCTAACGGCTGCAAACGGAAAATTGGGCCTTGACACATTGACCGCAGACACCGAAATATCGAAAATATTGCTAGATGTTTATATGCCTGAGATGGATGCCTATGGTTTTATGAAAGCGATACAAAGTGATAGTGTGCTGTCTGAAAGGTATTTTGAGATCTACATTGTTACCAGTGGTGAGAAAGAAGACATACTTAAGCGTTTCTTTGAAGATAACATTGACATGAAATATATAAGGAACATTCTTAAGAAGCCTGTTGATCTGCAGATGCTCACTGCAGCGTTGCAACTGTAGTTTCACCCAACTGTTCATATCTATCGCGCAAGCGTATTCTGCGAGAAATACAAAAGGCACCAGATTGGTGCCTTTTGTATTTTTAGTCATTTTTTGCATTGGTTGTTTTCTTTCGGAACCGAATATTGAGCATTTCCACAATGATCGAGAACCCGAGACAAGAGTAAATAATACTCTTATTAACCTCTTCGTGAAATCCGCTGGCTATGAGCACTACACCTATAACAACAAGGAAGGATAAGGCCAACATTTGCAACGTAGGGTATTTGTTGATAACAGCAGCAACTCCGCCTGCAAACATCATCATGATGGCCATTGAGATAATAACGGCTATGATCATGATCAGTACATTGTCGACAAGACCTACAGCTGTAAGAATAGAATCGAACGAGAATACAGCATCTACTAATACTATCTGTATGAGTATGCTTCCGAAGCTATTTTTCTTAGCTTCTTTCTTCTTTTTGTGGCCGCCACCTTCAGCAGCTTCGTTCATCTTGTGATGTATCTCCATTACACTCTTTACCAAAAGAAAGATACCACCAGCTATAAGAATCAGATCTTTATAACTCAAACCTATATGCAGACCTTTTACTTTATTGAAGAGATCGGGAATAGTGATCACAGGGTCTTTCAAAGCTATAATCAAATTAATGCCCAACAAAAGACATACCCTGAAACCCATAGCCAGAAGCATACCAATATTTCTTGCCCGTGCCTGTTCTTTTTGAGGCAGCTTACCGGTAACAATAGAAATGAAAATGATGTTATCGACCCCAAGTACAATCTCCAGAAAACAAAGCGTGACCAAACTCACCCAGGTACCGGGATCAGTAAAATCGATCATTAAAAACAAACTATTCAACATTACAGGACAGATTTAATTATCAGGCCAGCGAAATTAGAATAAAATGACCTAATAAGTAAGAAGTGAAAAGTGAAAACCCCAAAGTGCATGATTCAATATTCCGTATTGTGTAATAATGCCATACGGAAACATGAAAGTATTAACACTAATAATTTTGAATGAAATACATCAGTCCGTAATTTTAGATACAATTAAGATTTACTTTTTGGCCATTACATTCTAATCCTACAGGCATGAAATACCTTTTTTTTGCTTTTTTGCTTTTAACGATCTCCTGTAAACCAGACAAAAAGGAAGGCGGGGGCAAGGGAGGTTCAGCAACACTGGTCATCTATCCACAGCACCATACCGTTGCCAAAAACATAATCAACGGGAAGGTGTTTATACGATATTATACGCTGGATGCACCAACCAGCGGGGTTTATGACGACTCAGCAACATGCACCAACCATGACAGTTTACTCAGCGGCACAATTATCAATTTAAAAAATGGCAATTACTACCTGTTTGCTACCGGATTTGATACTTCGGTTAATCAGTATGTGAAAGGAGGAGTGCCTTATACCATTAGTGCTCAATCTACAACTTTGAACACTACTTTACCCGTGAGTGAAGACTAAATCAAAACTCATAGTCGCGCTCTACTTTGCAAATACGGGTTTTGTACCCTGTATACCACTCTGCCCTACCCCGCTCTTGCGCTACAGTGTGCTGCATATTGGCCTTCCATGCTTTAATTGACTCTAAGGAATCACAATAAGAAACAGTAATTCCCACGGCTTCGTCGCGGGAACTTTCTACACCCAGAAAGCCAGGCTGTTCTCTTGCAAGCTCTTCCATATACATTGCCATAGAAGAATAACCATTATCAATATCACTGCGTAGCGATGTAAATACTACTGCGTAATATGGGGGTGGGGGTGTTTGGGCTATCATAATTAATATTATAGAAACCGTTCAAATTTTGCAATCATCTTACCAAAAGTATCGTCTTCCCTAAGTTCAGTGAATGACACCCATTTAAGGCCTGTCGATTCGTCTTCGTTGAATGCTATATCTCCATTCCCCTCGTAAGAAAAAAGATACCTGATATCGTGATGGTAGTGACCATCTTCCATTTTCTTGAGATTTGCAGGAATATTGTGTGGGTCTATATCAAAAGGCACCGCAGCGTTGGTATTTATGCTTATGTTGATCAATTCTTTGGCGGGGATTCCGGTTTCTTCTTCTGCCTCGCGCAAGGCTGAAGCAAGCAAAGTATCATCCTGCTCTACATGGCCGCCGGGCTGTAGCCAGCGGTTGAGCGATTTGTGCTTGAGCAAAAGTATTTCCCGCGACTTTCTCTTAATGATGAATGCACTGGTAGTTATATGGCCGTCAAAATTCTTGCGATCGTATAAGTTGTCGCTTTGGGTGCGGTTGACATAGTCTGTAAATATTTTTATCCGCTCGTCCTCGTCAGGGAATATAGATAAGTATGCTGCGGATAGTTCCTGTATTTGCGTTTGGTTGAGCATTTGTGTGTTGTGTTTAAAAGCCTCACCCCGACCCTCTCCAAAGGAGAGGGAGGTGTTATGCAAGCCATCAATTATCTATAACGTCATTATATAATTCTACGAGTTTGATAACCTGGACAGCCTCTTTTACATCATGTACCCTGAGTATATTGGCACCCTGTTGTAGTGCCAGCACGTGTAGTGCCGTTGTACCATTCAGGGCATTTTCGGGGTCGACGTGAAGGGCCTTGCATACCATAGACTTACGCGATAGGCCTGCCAGAATAGGCCTGCCGAGCATACGAAAAGTATGAAGTGACTTTAATAACTGAAAGTTATGCTCCAATGTTTTGCCAAATCCGTAGCCGGGGTCAATGATAATATCGTGAATGCCGGCAGTTGAACATTCGTCGGTCAGTGTTCGCAAATAGTCACGTACTTCAGTTACCGCGTTAACGTATGAAGGGTTGTTTTGCATAGTTTCGGGAGTACCCCGCATGTGCATGGCAATGTAAGGCACCTTCAATGCGGCTACAGTGGTAAGCATTTTGTTATCGAACCTTGCACCGCTAACATCATTGACTATAGACACACCTGCATGAACAGCTTCCTGTGCCACCCTGGCATTGTAAGTATCTACAGACAACCAGGCCTCGGGGAAGTGCTTATGGATAGTAGTAACAACTGGTATGATCCTTTGCAATTCCTCTTCATCCTTTATTAGAGGCTGTCCGGGTTTTGTACTGGCTCCGCCAATATCTAATATAGTGGCACCGTCATTGAGCATTTTTTCGGCAGTACGAAGTAAAGTATCCGGGTCAGTAGAACCGGTGTGAAAACTATCGGGTGTAGCATTCAAAATACCCATTATTACAGGGCGCGACAGATCCAAGATCCGCCCGCGGCTTTGAATAGTTGCTGATATAGGCAGTAGTGTTTTGATAGCTCGTTTGTTTAATTCTTTCCTTAATAGTTTATTCAAAACGTATTTATGTATGTACCTTTAATTTTGTTTTTCGAGGTAACACTAGTAAGTTTGGGGGTAAAGTTATTGCTTATTGGCAATGCATTTACTAACTATTACCTCAGTATCATTAAAGGAATACTTGTAGAATTTTATATCAATGCCAGACACTCAGTCTCAATATAAAGAAGTAATTAATAAATGTGAAAGGCTGTATGTGAATAAGGCGCGCGACTACGGTACATCATGGCGCGTGCTGAGGCCTATATCTATTGTAGACCAGATATACATAAAAGCTTGGAGGATAAGGCAGATACAGGAGAAAGGGGTACAAAAAATAGCAGATCCGATAGAAGGTGAATTTATTGCCATAGTCAATTATGGCGTTATGGCACTCATACAGTCGGGGTTGCCGGCTGATGCGCCGATAGACATGAGTGCAGATGAGGCCAAGCGTCTTTATGATCTGCATGCAGGCGAAGTGGAGCACCTTATGCAGCAGAAAAATCATGACTATGGCGAAGCATGGCGGGACATGTCGCAACAATCATTTGTAGATCTGATATTGGTAAAGCTGCTGAGAATAAAGCAAATACTGGCCAATGACGGGCAAACGACCGTATCGGAAGGGATGGAAGCTAATTTTGCGGACATTGTGAACTACGGCATTTTTGCACTCATAAAACTGGGTGAATCAAAGAATTAGAAGGCGTTAGATGTATGGCATTATAAAGATGATTACCTATTTTAGCATTCTGTTACCACTTAGTGACCAACTATAACACGAAAGCATACATTTAGTATAAAGACATTAAATAGTATTAACGATTAAATTAAAGGAATGAAATATCTTATCTGGCTTTGCAGGATCGTATTAGGAGGCTTATTTATTTTCTCTGGAGTTGTTAAGGCAAATGACCCATTGGGACTTACCTACAAAATGACCGAGATATTTGATATCTGGGGCATGAGTGGATTAGGTAAATATGCCGAGGTATTGTCTATAGCTATGATCGCCTTTGAGATAATAGGTGGCGTGGCTGTGATAGTAGGTAACTCATTCCGACTGTACATAAGTTTAATGTTGTTACTTAATATCTTTTATACATTCCTCACTTACTATGCGCTCACGTCGGGCAAGGTAAAAGAGTGCGGCTGCTTTGGGGATTGCATCAAACTATCTAACGAGGCAACTTTTTATAAGGATGTGGCGCTGACAGCTATCAACCTCTTCCTGTGGATATTCAGGTACAGGGTATTCCCTATTTTCAATAATGCCAAGATAAACATGTATATCGTGGTTGGCGCTGCCGTAATTGCATTTGGTGGCCAATGGTATACGCTACACTACCTGCCTATTCACGACTGCCTGCCTTACAAGGCTGGTAACAACATATGGTCAAAAATGCAGGCTTCTGAAGGAGCGACTGCAGCCGAATATAAAACTGTGCTTACTTACAGCAAGAACGGTGTAAAGAAAGAATTTACTACAGAAGAGTTCAATAAAGAAAAGATATGGGAAGACCCTGCGTGGAAGTTTGACACGTCGATCTCCACATTGGTAAAGGAAGCAACCGGCCAACCTGAAATACCAAAAGATTTCGCTCTGAATGACCTTAAGGGTGAGGACAAAACAGAAGAAGTGCTTACGGCTAAGGGATACACCTTTATGTGGTTTGTGCGCGAGCCTGCAACTGCCAACCTGAAGAACATGGACCGCCTGAAGAATATCATTGCCAAGGCAGGTACTATGAACGTGAAGTTTATTGTGCTTTGCTCTGCGGGTGCTGACATTTGCCAGACCTACCAGGAAGTATGGGGTATGAAAGACGTGACCTTCTACACACTTGATGGTGTAGTGAGCAAAACTGCTATGCGCAGCAATCCAGGACTTATGTTGCTGAATGATGGTAATGTAGTGGGCAAGTGGAGCTACCTTAGCTATCCTAAGGACATAGTACTGGACAACGGCAAACTGAACACTAAATAGTGATCCGCTTTATAGCACGGCGGCTGAGTTACTCCCTGCTGGTGCTATGGGGAGTAGTTACACTCGTTTTCTTTCTGTTCAACGTGCTGCCGGGAGACCCGGCGAGATTAACTATGGGCCAGCGAACCGACGTAGCGTCTATAGAGAACGCACGTAAGGCCATGAACCTGGATAAGCCGTTGGTGACAAGATACCTGCTGTACCTGAATAACTTGTCACCAATAAGTGTGAATGAAAAGGTGATGCAGGAACGATATCACTTTTTCAGCATTGTTGATCTCCCCGGTGATAATGTATTGGTAGCCAAGTGGCCTTACCTTGGGCGCTCTTACCGAACTCAAAAAGAGGTGAACACCATTTTATGGGAAGCCCTGCCTGGAACGTTGATACTGGCGCTTACCGCAATGCTGTTTGCTACTTTCTTTGGTATACTACTGGGCGTATTAGCGGCATTAAAGAAGAATACCTGGGTAGATTCAGCATCAGTTGCGGCAATTGTGGCAGGTATTTCCATGCCTTCATTTTTTGCGGGACTGATCATTGCTTTTGTATTTGGCTACCTGTTACACGCGGTCACAGGGTTGAATATGACTGGCAGCTTGTGGCAATATGATCCTTTTAGCGGCAGGCATCTTGCCCTTCAGAACCTTATACTGCCTGCGTTGGCATTGGGTATTCGTCCACTAGCTATCATCACACAATTAACCCGCAGTGCCCTCCTGGACGCCTTGTCTCAAGACTATATCCGAACTGCTTATGCTAAGGGCTTATCTACCAGACGCGTGGTTTTTCGTCATGCGTTGCCTAATGCACTCAACCCCGTAATTACAGCGATCTCGGGATGGCTGGCAGAGTTGTTAGCGGGATCATTCTTTGTAGAGTACATATTTGGCTGGAAAGGTGTTGGGAAGATCACGGTAGACGCATTGGATAAATTCGATTTTCCGTTGGTGATGGGGTCTGTGTTGCTAACGGCACTCATCTTTATCGTTGTGAATCTATTTACAGATCTGCTCTATGCCAAGATAGACCCGAGGGTGAAGTTGCAATAGGTGGACTGCTTAATATTCAAACCCTAGTGCCGACACAACTTGTAACCCAAATTAATCAAACATGAATAGCCATGTCCATCGTTCCCACCATCCTTTGACAAAACCGAAGCCATGTAATGAAATTCAGGACCAATTGTGAACGCCCGATTGGCGGCGGTTTCAAACTCTAAGTCAACCTTTGCCATTACCCACATACCCCACCGATTATACGTTTGGCTCAGTTCTTTTTCTTTTAGTTCTCTGTGATAATATTCTGAGTGCGAACCACTACGAAAATTCACTCCATCATAGGTTTGCCAATGGCTTTCGTCCCATCCATCTGATATTCTCGCTATGATCCGGCCTACTTCTGCGCCAACGCAAGGCACTAACCAGACTGGCTTACCATTACCCGATATTTTTTGCCTATAACTCACACTAAGCGGCAACAGTAAGTATTCGGAATGAACACTTTCATACCCTTTACCATCTGAGCTAGAAAAATGGCCATCGTAAACACTATATGTATAGGCATCGCTACTCCACTGATTAAGAAAATACACACCTGTGTTTGCCGACCACTTCTGCCTTTCGTAACCAACAGCCACGCCTGCTTTAAAACCTAACCCACTTTTGAATGACCATTTCGCATCTGCATTATACCAATTAATGGATGCCTTTTTTGTATCAAAACCTCCTAATGATATTCCCGCAGAAGGGATTATATAAATGCCTGTGTGTTTTTGAGCATAAGTGCCAAGACAAGTAAAAAGTGCCAACAATAATAGAAGTTTTCTCATAATAACATGGTTAATTAAAGATATACAACGCATTATCGGTCTATTTATTTTGCACTCATCTCGCCAAGTGGGCACTGAAGCAACATTACGATGATCAGTCATCCTGATTTACAGGGTTCACTGGTCTTTTTACCTGGTTATGCTTTAGTTGCGACATGTTGAATCCAAAACCCAGGATACCCTGAAAGCCATAAATATACCCGGCTGCATACGGCGACCTCAGAAAATCACTGATCATATACCTGTAGGTTAGCCCTGCATAAAGAAAACTCTTTTTAGATAATGCTACCTCAATGTTGGCCTGTAGCATAAGCGATGCTGTAACGGGCGCGTAATACTTTGCGAATTCGGTTCCCGACATCACTAAAGTATGCTGATCATCATAAATATCTTTGCTATAAGTCTTACTCCTTAAATTGAAACTTGTTTCTACACCTATGCCGGGAACAAATGTAATGGCACTGTCTATGAAGAAACGAAAACTTAAAATAGCAGGAACAACGAGATGAGAAAATCTTGTATTATCAGAAAAATTACCCGTGGTGTAACTACCACCGCTACCTAGACCGTGATAGATAGACTCCGTGCCAACATACGTCATTCCATCGGACAGAAACTGCAGCCCTGTTGTAAAGCCTGCTCTGCCGCCGCAGACACCTGCCAATACCCCTCCGGCAAATGAGCCGTGAGATTGATAATGCCCCTCCCTTTTATAACTGTATGATGGTGTTGCCGAAGTAGCAATATGGATGCCGCTGATACCGTAACCAGAAAATGGTATAATTCGGAAGGAAAGTTGTGCACTGCTTTGGATAGCTGACAGGAAGAACATCGTGCAAAGAAGATATTTCATATAGTGGGTTTGGCAGGTTGATAAAGTGCTTATTAAGAAAGTAAAGATATTGCATTTGCTTATTGTTTCATAGCATTTACGACTATACAGTTACAGGTATTGTAATTACCTTTACGGTACAATTTTACGGAATGACATCCCAGATAACCATGGTAGAATGCCCACGCGACGCAATGCAGGGGTGGACACATTTTATACCAACAGCAGAAAAGGTAACCTATCTTAATGCACTCCTGAAGGTAGGTTTTGACGTCTTGGACTTCGGTTCATTCGTATCGGCCAAGGCGATACCGCAACTTGCTGACACTAAAGACGTAATACCACAGCTTGACTTGAGCAATACCCGCACTAAACTTCTTGCCATAGTAGCTAACACCCGTGGCGCAGAGGAAGCAGTGCAATATGACGAGATCACTTATATAGGTTTTCCTTTCTCTGTTTCTGAAACGTTCCAGATGAAGAATACCAATAAGACCATTGCCCAATCGCTGGTACAAGTGGAGGAGATACAGAAACTGTGTATACAGCATGGCAAGGAGTTGGTGATCTATATATCTATGGGCTTTGGCAATCCCTATGGAGATGAATATAATGCGCAGATAGCAATAAACTGGGTGAATAAAATAACCCAGCTCGGAATAAAAACCATTGCAATGTCTGATACTGTAGGTGTGGCTAAGCCAGACACGATATCGCATATTTTCAGCCACCTGATACCTGAATTTAAAGATGTAAGCATAGGTGCTCACTTCCACTCTACCCCAGATAAATGGGAGGAGAAAGTAAAGGCTGCTTACGATAATGGTTGTGTACGTTTTGACAGCGCCATGAAAGGAATTGGCGGATGCCCTATGGCAGAGAACGACCTTGTGGGAAACCTGGCAACTGAGAATATACTTGGCTGGTGCGACAACAACGACATTAAACTGAACCTGAACAGAGATGCATTTGACGATGCTATGTATATGGCATCGGGCATCTTTATAAGTTAAAAGTCAAAACTTAAAACCTAAAAGCTGGTTGTTTAGATTTTAGGTTTCCACTTTGGGTTACATTAAGCTGTTTTAAATTTTAAGTTTTTACTTTTTAGTTTTTGAAAAATGTCTATACACGGAGAAATAAAACGCGTTACTTCCCATACACTGCAATCAATGAAGGACCATGGAGAAAAGATAAGTATGCTTACTGCATATGACTTCTCAATGGCAAAAATTCTGGATGACGCGGGTATTGATGTATTGCTGGTAGGTGATTCAGCATCTAATGTTATGGCCGGCCATGAAACAACATTGCCTATTACGCTCGACCAGATGATCTATCACGCACAGAGTGTGATTCGTGCTTGTCAGCGTTGCCTGGTAATCGTAGATCTTCCGTTTGGATCTTACCAGGGAAATAGCAAAGAAGCACTGAACTCAGCTATAAGAATAATGAAGGAAGCCGGTGCTCATGCCATAAAGCTGGAAGGTGGTGAAGAAGTAGCTGAATCCATAAAACGCATAGTGGGCGCAGGTGTACCGGTAATGGGGCACCTGGGGTTGACACCTCAATCTATATATAAGTTTGGTACTTACTCTGTTCGTGCCAAGGAGGAGGAAGAAGCAGAGATACTGATACACAATGCAAAAATTTTGCAGGATGCAGGATGTTTTTCACTGGTATTAGAAAAGATACCTGCGGCGTTGGGTGAGGCAGTAGCAAAAGAATTACGCATACCTGTGATAGGCATAGGTGCGGGTGGAGGAGTAGACGGGCAGGTATTGGTAATGCATGACATGCTGGGAATAACAAAGAACTTCTCTCCACGCTTTTTACGACGCTACCTGAACCTTTACGACGAAATAAGCGAGGCTACCAGAAACTACATAAAGGATGTGAAAAGTAAAGACTTCCCTAACGACAAGGAACAATACTAGCCTGCGGCAAGTAAAAACTTAAAAGTAAAAACTTAAAAGCCTTACCCGCTGTAGTTTATTGATTGAAGGCTTATCATTATAAACCACGAGAAAAGTAGAAAAATAGCATGGTGAATCTAAAAGTCTGGGAAAAGCTAAGGAACCAGTTTACTGCAAAGAAAGTAACCCTTATAGCAGTATCCAAGACAAAACCTGCCAGTGACATACAGGAGCTATATAATGCAGGTCAGCGAGACTTTGGCGAAAACTATGTGCAGGAACTAACTGAGAAATATGCTGCGTTACCCAAAGACATTAACTGGCATTTTATTGGCCACCTGCAAAGTAATAAGGCAAAGTACATAGCTCCATTTGTACACCTGATACATGGTATAGATAATGCCCGACTGCTACAGGAAATAGACAAACAAGCCGCAAAGAATAACAGGGTGATAGACGTATTGCTGCAATATTACATAGCCCGAGAGGAAACCAAGTATGGCATGAGTATGGCCGAGATAACCGAGGTAGTAAAACATAAAGCTGACCTACCTAATATACGCATATGCGGGCTTATGGGCATGGCCAGCAATACTGACGATATGGCGCAGGTGCGTGGTGAGTTCCGTTCATTGGACTCCTTTTTTGTACTGCTAAAGATGGAGTACTTTGTTGATCATCCAGAATTCAGCAAATGCTCGATGGGCATGAGTGGCGATTATGAAATAGCAATAGAACAGGGCAGCAACATGGTGCGAATCGGCAGCCTGTTATTTGGTGGCAGGACATATGCCAAGTAAAATAATAAAATAGATGTCTATACGTTATGTAAATTAAAGAATACACATAACTTTGTGATAATCTATAAACTCTATGCTATCATTTTTAAAATCCAGATGGGTTTTACTTATTGTAATTACCCTCTTCTCTATCTTCAAAATACATCATCTTTATTATCCTTATTTCTGGGACGAGAGCTGGCCTTATGCCTCGGCAGTTGCTTACATGTTCAATCATGGCATCAGCCTGATACCGGGCGCAGTTGATCCTGATCTCTCAAGGGGACATCCTTTATTTTTTCATGCAGCAGCAGCTTTATGGGGTAAAATATTTGGTATGTCGCATGTATCTATGCATTCTTTTGCCCTACTTATCTCTGTTCTATTTCTTGTCACTATATATGAAGCAGGTTTAAAGATCTTCAACAAACGAGTAGCTATTATGAGCCTGCTGCTGGTGGTAACGCAAGTACTTTTTATTGTACAATCGGCATTCCTGCTGTTGGAAATGCTGGTGGCGTTATTGGCATTGCTCAGCTTATACCATTATATAAAGGGCAACTATCTTCAGACGGGCCTATATCTCTCCATGCTTTTCTTAACCAAGGAAAGCGGTCTTATAATGGGGTTTGTACTGGGTATTGATGCTTTACTGTCGTTAAGAACATTTACCAAAGCAACATGGAAAGATCACGCGGCAAGACTATTATCAATAGGAGTTCCATGCATATTGATGGGTATATTTTTCCTGCTGCAAAAGCATATAAACGGGTGGTATGTACTACCGCTATACTCGCAACTGGTTGAACATAGCTGGAGCAATTTCTGGCATGTATTTAGTAAAGTAGCCAGTGGCTGTATGTATGTGAGTGACTACAGGTATTGGTATTTTCTTACTGCAGCAGCCATCACTGTATATGCAGCCATCACTAAAAAAATGTATGGTCTGTTCACTATACTCATTCCGGTAGCTCTTATCTATCTCATGACCGGGGAGCAAGGCCCGCGTGGACATTGGGATAGTTTTTTCCATTTTATCGGATTGATCGTTTCGTTTGTTTTGTTGACTTGGTTTATATCACGTCCGGCTCTGTTCCCGCTATTGGCGCAGAGAAAATTCATAGTACTTACTATGGCATTTATTAGCTGCTTCATCATCTTCTCTTCCATGAACTTTTTCACTTACAGGTATCTGCTTGCCAGCATCATTCCGGGGCTGATGCTTGTGGCCGTGATCACCGATAAGATGGCCGAACAAACAAAACCTAAATTATTCTTTGTGGCATTTGGTTTAATGATGACGGTAAGTGCCTACGCTTACATAAATGACGATGGCAATGGCGATACGGACAGGAGCGCCTTTTATAACATGGAGCTCCAACAAAGCTCGGTAGACTACCTGGAGCAACATAACCTTTATGACGCGCTGATAGGTGCGGGATCTTACCTGCAAAGAATACACCTCACTGATCCTGCCACAGGATTTTTGCGGGGCAATAAGACTTTTAAAAACGTGGATTGGGAGATCAATCACCCCGACTACATGATAGTAGACAATATAGAACCGGATTACCGGTATGATCAGATAAAAAACAGGCCCGGATACTCCTTAGTTTTTAGAAAGACCAAAGGCCAAGGATGGATAGAGATCTACAGGAAGAACCAGAAGTAATTCTAATTATTTTTCCTTTCTACCCTATATTGCAGATACCTGAAGCCTAGTGCTGTAGCCACCGACATGGCCACAATACACCACCAAAGGCTGTTGAAGCCGTAAGTATCTGCAATGAGTGTACCAGTGTATGGACCAATAACCTGGGCAATAGACCACGCCACTGTAAATAGTCCCGCATACTGTCCCCGATTATTTTCGTCTGTGCGACTGATCATAAATGAGTTCATAAAGGGCATAGAGAGCATCTCACCGGCAGTGATAAACAACGTTGAAATTAAAGCTACCATGAGCATACCGGGTATAACATTATATACAAGGAAAGAAACTGCCACAAGGAAAATACCCAGCGATATAAATTGCAGATTCTTCTTCTTTTGCTCCAGTTTAAAGATCAAAACCATCTCTACTATTGCTATTATAAGTCCGTTAAGTGCCATAATGCTGCCGATGGTGAACTCTGACAGTTTTAGCTGGTTCTTATAAAATATGGGCACGGTAGTAAAAAGCTGAAAAAAAGTATAGGCAAACATGATCGTCAGCAGAACGAAAAACATGTATTGTTTGTCGGCATATGGCGACCTGCCCTTTACTTTAGGCTGTGACTGCTTGTCTTTTTTTGAAGGTGTCTGTACATTGCGCTGTGGCGACAATACCGTTCGCAGCAGCAGTGCTGCGCCGATATTGGTCAATCCATCTATCCAGAATATGAGGTGATAATCTCTTGATGCAATAAACCCACCGATAGCACTCCCTACAGCAAAACCCAGATTAATAGACAACCTGTTGAGCGAGTAACAGCGGGTACGATTCTCCTCATTACTGTATTGGGCAATGGCCGTGGAATTGGCAGGGCGAAATGACTCATTGAGCACCGCCAGAACAAACGTACAGATGCAAATAGCAAGGTAACTCGTCATTTGGCCTAACACAATAAACATGGCGCCACCGCATAACAAAGCAGACAGCTGAATATTGTAAAAGCCAAACTTATCAGTTAGTCTACCACCGAGGAAGCCACCACACACTGCACCCGCACCGAAGATGGCCATGACCATGCCTGCCTTTGCAATATTGTAGTGCAATGCCTGTGTCATGTACAAAGTCATGAATGGCACCACCATAGTACCCGACCTGTTAATGAGCATAACTACCGACAGCCACCATGTAGCCGGAGATAATCCGGAGTACGCGTTTTTGTATACTTTGGGTACAAAGCTCATGGTGTTATAAAATCTATCGAGGTTACTAGCCGCAAATATTATAAATTTATCGCCAAATCAACCTTAAAGTTATCTTAAGGCGTGATCGGAAAGAATCAATATGCCGGAAGCCATTAAAAACAGGTGGGTATTATTACTGGTATTGGCAGTATTTATTATTGTAAAGACACCCGCCCTAAACTATCCATTTTACTGGGATGAATCGTGGTCTTACGCCCCCGCGGTCAAACTCATGTACCTGCATGGTCCCAGTCTTATGCCCAATGCCATAGACCTGGGCTATTCGCGCGGCCATCCTTTACTGTTTTACGCAAGCGCGGCTACATGGATGAAAATATTTGGCGATAGCCATACTGCGCAACATAGTTTTAGCCTGTTTATCTCTTGCCTGTTATTGATAACTGTGTATGAGGCGGGGCTGAGGCTGTTCAATAAAAGAATGGCAATCATCAGCCTTTTGCTTGTAGCCACACAGGTCATCTTCTTTGTGCAGTCTACCTTATTATTGCCCGAAGTAATGGTGGCGTGGCTGTCATTGCTTACCGTATATTGCTACTCAGCCGATAAGTATATACTCACTTTTATCAGTTGCACAGCGTTAATGCTGACAAAAGAAAGCGGGTTCTCACTGGGGCTGGTATTGGGTATACATGCCACCTGGCAATTGTTCAACAAAGGAATAGTTTTATCTGATAAGGCACGAAATTTTGCTTCAGTAGCAGGAGCAGCTGTAGTAACCGGCCTGTTTTTCCTGCTTCAAAAAAAGCTGAACGGCTGGTATCTTTTCCCGGAGCATACAGGCCTAATGGATTTCCACTGGGACATGTTCAGAGGCAAACTCAGATATTGCATAGAGATCATATTCACCCATCAATACAGGAGCTATGTATTTGGATTGCTTGTATTGATTTCTATAGCTGCTGCTATTGCTCAGCGCAGTGTGAGATATGCCTATCCGGCAGTACTCGCCATTGCATTATTTATCCTTGGAGGAGAATATTATGGATTCATTACCCGAAGATTACTCATACCTGCGGTCCTTGCCCTATTTATATTTACGTTTCACAGCTTACTAAAAGAAAATGGCAATGACAAAAAGAGCAGGCGCTTTATTGTGCTCTCTATCTATTTCATTGCTGCATACCTATCATTTACCTGCCTTAATTTCTTTACCAACCGCTACCTATTCTCTGCGATATTAATGGTACTGCTATTGGCAGGATACTGCTTTGATGTTTTGCTTGAATCGTTTAAACGGTTTATATTCTATCCTTTCATTGCAGGTATACTGATCATTGCCTTCTTCGCATTCAGGAACAATACCGGAAATGGGGATGTGGATCTGAGTATTTATAATTCGATGAACGTGCAGGAGGATTTAGTTAACTACCTGGAACAACAACAATTATATGACCACCATATATCGGCACACTCCCCACTACAGCGAGAGCATCTCACTAAACCGTTTACCGGTTTTTTACATACTTCAAAAATATTTACACAGGTAGATTATATCATTCAGCCATCTACAGAATTCGTTATCATTGATAATATAGAAATAGATGCGAGTCCCGACCTGAATAAACTAAAAACAGAATTTGCTCCCCTAAAACGGTTTGAAAAAGGGGGGATATGGGTAGAAATTTATAAACGAAAATAGGCTTAACCCTTAACCTGATCAGTTAGTTCATTTACCATTGCAATAAAATCATCTCTGGTTATCATGCGTGCGCCCAGACTCTCCAGGTGCTCTGTGTAGACCTGGCAATCTATAAGCTTCACGCCTTGCTGATGTAAGACACCAACCCAATTAATGAATGCAAACTTACTGGCATTGCTCTGATGCGCGAACATACTTTCCCCAAAGAAGGCTTTGCCCAGCAATAAGCCATACAGGCCGCCTACTAACACACCATTGTACCATGCCTCGGCACTGTGAGCGTAACCCGCCTTATGCAGTGCTATATAGGCATCTACTATATCATCACCTATCCATGTCCCACCCTGCCCTTCGCGGTAAACATTCTTACAATTATTGATCACCTGCTCAAAGGCTGTATTTACCCTGAATTCGAACCGCCCGCTTTTCAACACTTGCTTCATGCTCTTACTCACCTTCAATTCGCCGGGGAACAAAACAAATCTCGGGTCGGGCGACCACCACATTGGTGGCTCATCCTCATTGAACCAGGGAAAAATACCACTGTGATAGGCCAACAAAAGCCTGTCTGTACTAAGATCACCGCCAATGGCCAACAACCCGTCTTCCAGTGCATCGGAAACGGGCGGGAACCATAGATCGTGATCTAATAAATGGAGAGGCATAAATTGTAATTGAGGTAATCAGGGATCAACCAGCGGGATTTTGCCTGGTGAAGTACACCCGCTCACCGTCTATAAAGCAGTATGGAGGCTCAAAGCCCGGCATAGATGTGGCCCGCACATAACGTTGTATCTTTTCTTTATCCCACGTCAGATCGATCACCTTAAGTGCTTTCATCTCCTTACGGTAATGCATACTGGTGCCATATTTATTCACCAACAAATCTTGTGCAACAGTTTTATAATTGCCTGTGATCACATGCGACAATGTTTGCTTAAACAGGTTCAGCGATGCTTTGAAAGTAAGTTGATACAGGTCATCCACCCAACAATCTTCCGGTATAGGGAACCGTTTCTGGAATACGATGTCACCATTGTCTACACCCGGCAACATGGTATGTATAGTAGTCCCAAATTCCTTCTTTTCTTCCAATATGGCAAAGGTGAATTGGTTACTCCCCCTGTATTCCGGTAGCGGAGCCATATGCAAATTAACTGCCACCTGCTGCGCTTTGGCAATATGCTGCGCCTTCAATATTTCATGGTACTGAACAGAGTAAATAACATCACAGTCAGGCATCTGTTCAAGACTAGCGAAAACAGGGATACCATTATCTGCGGCAAGTGCCGCCAGATCATGCCCATTTCCAAACTCCTTCCGGGCCTGTGTAAGCAAGCCAACTACTTCAATATTCAATTGTTCGCGTTGCGCAACGAGGTACGCAAAACACTCATAACCAATTGGCTTTGACCCAAGAAATATTACTGTCTTTTTGAGCATATGTAAAATTAAGTTTAAAAGTTATCTACTTTCGCAAAACACTTTATGAGCGCCAGAAAAATATTAATAATTACCAACAGGGTACCCTATCCATTGAATGATGGCGGTAATCTGGCCACACAGGCCATGATAGATGGATACAAAGTGAGTGGCTGGGATGTGTACCTGCTGGCAATGAACACATCGAAGCACTTTATACGCCATAACGTATTAGAGACGCTCTATAAAGACATCCATAAGTTTAACTGGATGGATATCAATAATGATATTAAAGCTACAGGCATCATAAAGAATTACCTGTTTAGTGAAGAAGCCGAACACGTAGCACGGTTTTACAATTCGGACTTTGAAAACAAAATAATATCTGCATTAAATGAATTTAAGCCTGATGTAGTACAAATAGAAAGTGTTTATCTCACCACCTACATGCCTGCTATTAAGAGCAACAGCAAGGCAATATCGGTGTTGAGAATGCACAACATAGAATACCACATATGGCATAGCCTGGCCAACAAAAGCAGGAACATACTTAAAAAGAACTACCTCACCAACCTTACGAAACGACTTAAACGCTTTGAGCGTGATGCGTGGAAACAGTACGATATAGTTCTGGCCATTACAGAAAAAGATGCTGCGCATGTAAGGAAGTTAGAAAATATACCGGGCTTACTGGTTGCGCCCTTTAGCATGGACACAAGCAAAATAAAGGTAAGTGACACAGAACAAAAATGGGTGGGCTACCATATAGGCGCTATGGACTGGATACCCAACCGGGAAGGTGTAAAATGGTTCCTAACCGAGGCATGGCCACGCATACATAAGGCCGCTCCGAAGTTCGAATTTTTCTTTGCCGGCAGGAAGATGCCATCTGAATTCATGCAGATGAATATTGAGGGTGTACAGTGCCTTGCTGAAGTAGACAATGCGGCTGATTTCATTGCGGACAAGAAAATTCTGATTGTGCCCATATCCTCTGCAGGCGGTATAAGAGTGAAAATACTGGAGGCTATGGCCGCAGGAAAAATTGTGATCTCTACTCCCTTTGGTATAAAAGGTATAGAAGCAAAAATGGGTGAACACTACCTTACCGCTACTACCCCCGATGATTTTATGCGTGCCATAAAATGGTGCCTTAAAAATAAACCGGAAGCGGAACAAATAGCAGTAAACGCCAGGGAACTGGTCACACGCAAGTATGACTATCGGAAAGTAATAAAAGATATCATAGAGGAAATAGATTCGCAGATGAAACTGCGACTGTAACCTATGAGCATCTCTATCCTAGCCACATTGCACCACCTACACTATCGCGAGATGCACCGGTAACGCTGCTAAGCACATTGGCTTCTTCTCTCCACCTAAGCGTGCCAATAAGCGCCATAACAATAGCTTCCTTATACTGTATTACTCCAGCATCAGGAACGGCAACTGTTACATTGCTAGCCGTCAATTCTTTCTGAATTTGATCGACCAGAAAGCTGTTGAATGCACCTCCACCGGTAACCAGCATAGAGGCCGTTTCTTTTCCATGCGGATATTTGGCAACCGCCGCGGATATCTGCTGAGCTATGTGAACCGTAGCAGTGTGCAGCATATCTGCCAGTGCATAATCACTCTCCAACAATAACGGGAATACGATCTGCCTTGCCTCTTCATTGCTTAGCGACTTAGGCGCATTTTTTGCATAATAGGCGGCCTTATTCAATTCTTCCAACACACCTACAAGTAATGCTCCACTTGCAGCTATAGCACCGTTCTCATCCATCTTTTTGCCATCCCGCTCAGCGAGACCGTTCAATACCTGGTTGGCAGCACAAATATCAAATGCAACAGGCTCACCATTCTGCCAAACTGTAATGTTGGCAATACCACCAATGTTCAATAGGTAATCATAGTTACCAAACAAAAGTTTGTCGCCTATCGGTACTATTGGAGCACCTTGCCCACCCAATGCCACATCGAGCGAACGCAGATCACTGATGACAGGTAGTTCTGCTACAGCAGCCAACGATGCACCATCACCCAACTGGAACGTTGTTTTGTGCTGCGGCTCATGAAAAACCGTGTGTCCGTGCGACGCAATGAAATGTACTTTATGTTCGAGATTATTGGTAGCTATAAATGCCTTTACCTGCTCACCAAGGTAGCGACCATAACTAGTGTGTAGTTTTAGGAAATCGCCCACAGGGATTGTGGCGGCATGCTTTAGTTTCAGTTCCCACTCTATACTGTAGGGCACACATGCTGCATGTAATAATTGATATGACCATGCTCCACGCACCTCTTCGAACTGCACATAAGCAATATCCAATCCATCCAATGAGCTGCCCGACATGAGCCCTATAACCTTGTAAACCATGCCGCAAATGTAGGAGGAATTAGTGAATGGATTTAGGTATGGTCTGTTTAATATGTCTCCATGCTTTCAGATCAAGGAGGGTATCATTAATAGTATCAAGGTATTTTATAGACAAGGTTTGGGGGTCAACAAAGAAATTAAAATGACTTACATAGTTCATTCCATTATCTTCCCAGACTTTTACCCAGTAATAATTGCGATTTTCTGAAGGCGTTGCGTACATCGCGGCGGCTAAATGACGAGTACCTTTTGACTCTTTCTCAACGTATTTAATTTCAGCTTTTACCTCCGGTAACGCTAAAACCATATCAAGTATCTTATCTATTTTAATTCTGTCCTTTCGGTTATTTTTATCAAGCGATTTTTGGGCATCTACATTTAATGAACCTAAACAACAGATTACAATGCCGAATAGTAATTGCCTAAGCATTCAAACCATATTTACTTCTTATTTCGGCCATAACAACTTCTAGTGGAATCAATCGACCCTCCTCCAGATCTCTTATTCCTTCCTCAATTTTTGCCTTAATTTCCGGATCTAAGTTATCCCATTCATCATCACCTTCTACATTAATACTGTTCGTTGCAATGCTATACATCTCCGCTATACTATCATCATCAAGCACATCAATTATATTTTTTAATTCCGTTCTCATTTCTGCAATTCTCATACAAAAACTCTTTGCATTAAAGTTAAGAAATAGCAATTAGAAAGCATATAGTAATTCACACATTTAACAACGTAAAAAAATCCACCCTACTGGATGGATTTTTACTTTTTAGTTTTCAGTTTTTACTTAGTTAGCGTACTCGCTCATGAACTTAATACGCATCATTTTAAGATGCTCTATGCTTACATCGCGGTCTTTGAACTCTTCGAAAGCGTTGTCCATATTATCATCCGGGCTATTGCGGAAATAGTCGAATATATCTTCCTGTTCGTATTCGTCAAGCTCTTGTTCCAGGCAATAGTCGAGATTCAGGCGTGTGCCGCTTGCTACAATGGTTTCCATTTCCACCAACAGATCAGGCATACTTAAACCCTTGTTCTTAGCAATGGTTTCCAACGGTATTTTCTTGTCAATGTTCTGTATGATGAACACCTTCATACCACTCTTGTTTACCACGCTCTTCATTACAAAATCGTCTGGTTTTGTAATGTCGTTCTCCTCTACATATTTGGCAATCAATTCTACAAACTTCTTACCATAGCGTATGGTCTTACCCTTACTCACTCCCTGTATCTTCTCCAGCTCTTCAAGCGTAGTAGGATAGTTGGTAGCCATATCCTCCAGAGAATTCTCCAGGAATATGACAAATGGTGGCAGATTTTTTTCTTTAGCTATTTGTTTACGCAGGCCTTTCAGCAATTCAAACAAAGCAGTATCCGTTGTTGCAGGACCAGATGAAGCAGCACTCACCTCTTCATCATCACCTACTGCATCGTTGTACTGATGGTTAAGAGTAACATAAATAAGGTATGGCTTTTTCAGGAACTTGCGCCCCTTCTCAGTGATCTTCAGTAAGCCATATTCTTCAATATCCTTGCGGATCATACCTTCCAGTATCATCTGTCTTATCAGCGAATACCAGAAGTTAGCTTCCATTTCCATGATCAGGCCACTACCGAAAGATTTCAACTTATCATGGCGATAAGTGGTTACCTGCGGATTAGCCTTACCCAATATGATGTTTACCACGTACTCTATACCAAACCTTTCATCCAGTTCGTTGATAGCATCAAGCGTAATTTTGGTACTATCTCTTACTTCCAGTTTTTCCTTAGGATTGCGACAGTTGTCGCAATTATCGCAATTGGCACCTGTATACTCTTCACCAAAATAATGGAGCAAAAGTTTGCGGCGACAAACGCCACTTTCTACATAGGCAAGTGTTTCAGAGATCAGCTGTGCACCCATTTCGCGTTCGCTCAAGGGCTTATCGCGCATAAGGTGTTCCAACTTTTGTACATCCTTATATGAATAGTAGAGAATACATTTTCCTTCCATCCCATCGCGGCCTGCCCTACCGGTTTCCTGGTAGTAGTTTTCCAGCGACTTAGGAATGTTGTAGTGCATTACAAAACGTACATCGGGTTTGTCAATGCCCATACCAAATGCAATGGTAGCTACTATAACATCTACCTTTTCCATCAGGAACTGATCCTGGCGCTGAGCGCGCAATGGGCCTTCCAGCCCTGCGTGATAAGCAACAGCGGTGATACCATTAGCCTGCAGCGTCTGGGCCAATTCTTCGGTAGTCTTGCGGTTGAGGGTGTAGATGATACCACTCTTCCCCTTCATCGTGTTGATGAACTTTACGATATGCTTCAACACCTGCTCTTTGCTGGTCTTCGGCACAATTTCGTAATACAGGTTAGGGCGGTTAAATGAGTCTATAAATATGTTTGGCTCCTGTAAGTTCAGGTTCTTAACAATATCGTCCTGAACTTTAGGTGTTGCGGTTGCGGTAAGTGCTATTATTGGTAAAGCCGGATTGATCTCGTTGATCATATCCCTGAGTTTGCGGTATTCAGGACGGAAATCGTGCCCCCACTCAGATATACAATGCGCCTCATCAACAGCTATAAATGATATTTTCAGATCAGAAAAGAATGCAATATTTTCTTGCTTGGTCAGTGTTTCTGGTGCCACATACAGCATCTTGGTCTTTCCTTCTACCAGATCAGACTTTACCTTTTTCTGCTGCGCCTTACTTAGAGTTGAATTTAAAAAGTGGGCTATATTGTCTTTACTACTATATCCCCTTATCAGATCTACCTGATTTTTCATCAAGGCAATAAGTGGGGAAACTACAATAGCAACACCCTCGCTCAATAAGGCCGGCAATTGGTAACACATAGACTTACCGCCACCCGTTGGCATTATTACAAATGTATCTCTGCCATCAAGAATACTATTTATGATCTTTTCTTGCTCTCCTTTGAATGTATCAAACCCAAAATATTGGTGTAATTCCTTTTTAAGATTGAATTTTGGCTTGGGGTTACTGACTTCCATAAATATTATTTTAACCAAAAGTTATATAACAGCACTGTACAATATCGTCTTCTTCTCTGTTTAACTTTTTCCTGCTACTCCTTTTTTTGTAAAGATTGCGAATTTACGAAACCGACATTATTTAAATACAATTATAATGTATCGCAAATGGTAAATAATACTTAAAAAGTGTTCTATGTTTTACAAATTACATAATCAGGGATGTAGCATTAAATTCAGAGTGGCGATTTAAAAACTAACGGTCACTTGCCTTTATACGCTTAAAAATCGTTACTTGTAAATATAATAAACTTCCCATTAACAATAAAACTAAATATCAATGTTGTAGAATAAATATTTGAAAGAAGCTAAAATTTAATACGATGTAAATTAAATAAGCCAGAAAAGATATAACTATCCCTCCAAAGGATCCTCCCTGTCAACATTGCTAAAAAAGTTATCGAGCAGGTCGGGGTGTAGTTTACTGAAGTCTAGTGCAGCAATTTTAGTAGCTAGCTTCGTAAATACGCCTGTCGAATAATTTTTCTTCCACTCTTTTTGAGATTTGACAAAAACATCTGTAGCGTCGGGGGATATAACAACAGTATGGTCGCCAATTTTATCGCCAGCCAGTTCTTTTATTTTACCTGCAAGGTGGTACAAGTATTTACAATTTTCCGGCATTTTAATGTGTTTATCATTGCGCTGCAACCTCATGAACGTCATAAATGACCTTACTACCCTGAACTCACGCCTGAACTTTACAATAGTGTCAATATCAAAGCGTTCATTGATCGTTTCGGCCAATTCAATGAGCATTTCTACCTTTCCCTTTATTATTTCCTTTGCCAGTACCGGTTTCATACAAGTGAAATATAGATCACAGTGCAAATCTAAATGGGTTACTGCAACCAGTAGGGTTAAGTATACATGAACATTTTTTAAACCTTGCTGTTGTCATATTTATATATATTTACGCCCTCTGATGGCAAAAAATAAAACACATAAAAAAAGAAGCGCATTACGCACTACCCTTAGGGTAATACTCATCCTGTTCATAGCATCGATGGTATATGTAGTACTCTGCAAGTGGATGATGCCGCCTATTACTACTACACAAATTGTAGACGTATGCACCGGCCATGGATTGAAAAGAGACTATGTAAGCTGGGAAGAGATATCGAGAAATGTAAAGCTGGCTGCACTTGCCAGCGAGGACCAGCGATTTGCAGAGCACAATGGCTTTGACTGGAAATCTATTGACAAAAGCGTAAATGGCCCGGTATCTAAGAAAAAGAGAAAGAATAAGATCCGAGGTGGAGGTGCCAGCACTATAAGCCAGCAGACAGCTAAGAACGTATTTCTTTGGCAGGGCACAGGTATTGGCAGGTATATAAGAAAAGTGCCCGAGTTTTATTACACGCAGATGATAGAATGGACATGGGGTAAGAGGCGCATTTTAGAGGTATACCTGAATGTAATAGAAATGGGGCCGGGCATTTATGGCATAGAAGCTGCATCACAATCTTACTTCCATAAATCAGCCAAAAATTTGTCTCGCGCAGAGGCGGCTATGATCATAGCCTGCCTGCCCAACCCTAAAAAGTTTACAGTTGTGCCTATGAGCCGCAGGGTAAGAAGCCGCTACCCGCACATAATGCAGCAAATGGACAATCTGGAGGGGGATGAGGATATTGAGGATGTGTTGAAGTAAGTTAAAAGTAAAATGCAAAATTGAGTCTTACCAAAAAACACTCGTATGAAGTATTATTTTTTGATTTTTTGCACTATAATTTCCCTTCTTACCTCATGTACAAAAGAGGGGCCATCTACAACTTATACTTGTTTTGTTATTGACCAGACACAATACAAAATACATGGCTGTAAGAACACATCACAAAACCATGATGAGGTCATCAACGTGACTATGAAAAAACTACAAGAGTATTTGAATAACAACAATTACAACAAGCCCAGTTATGTAAATTATGTTAACAAATGTGTCACTCCAATTATTGATGCCGGGCCTGACACAATGTATAAGATAAGGATTACGTCCTGCAATTAGAGGGTCCGGACAGCATGTAGGTAATAAAGCAGGAAACCTTGATGGCCCCCCTGCTTTAAAGAGCGAAAGACGAGATTCGAACTCGCGACTTTCAGCTTGGGAAGCTGACGCTCTACCAACTGAGCTACTTTCGCTTACTGTTATTTATTTACTATCACCTGGAATACTTTATTCAGACCTTCTGCTTTCGCGTGCAGGAAATATATTCCCGAAGATAGCCTATTACTTATTAATGCAGGTTGATTTATTACACCATTCACAGGCTGTAAGACCTGCCTGTCTACCACCTGACCAACAATGTCAGTGATGACTATATGAACCTGGCTCTTTGCCGATGAGCTAAAGATAGTGAAATCACCATTATTAGGATTGGGGCTGATAGTGATACTTTCTTGATTCTGCTGGTTTGCAGATATGCCAACTGTATTTACGATCAATGCCGCTGAATTTGAAATAACGTTAACACAGCTGTCAGAAGATACAACACAACGATACAAATTACCGGACATAGACCCGTTAGCAGGATTTATAGTTAGTGTTGGTGTATTAGCTCCGGAATACGGACTAGCGTTTGCAAGATTCATAAATCCACTACCTGTATTTACTTGCCACTGATACAGAGGGGCAGGTGCTGCAACAGAAACCGCAAATGTGGCGGTAGCACCGGACACCACACTGTCATTTACCGGGTGACTGGTGATGATGTGAGTGACGGATGAATATAATGCAGCTACTTCACATGGGGTGAGCGCACGATTCCATATACCTAGTTCATCAATAAGTCCGTAGAAAAACTGCCATGTGCCACCATCTACCGCACCTATATAATTATACATAGTTGAAGTAGGATATGTTTGTAAGCCGGGGAGATAGTTTTTTGCTTTACGGATACCATCAATATACATACACATGAAACCTGATGCAGAATCGTAGGTACCAGTAAACAAGTGATAATTCGTATCAAGACCCGCAAAAGCATAACCAGCCTCAGTTACTGCAGCCCCGGGATCTATATCTCTTCTTACACGTACTTGTCCTCCATTCAAATACAACATATGGGGATCATGTGCCGGTGTGGCATCACCTCTCCAATATATTTGCTCCTGGCTACTAAATGCATAGTTGGTAGACTGTACCCAGGCCGAGATAGTTAGACTGGCTGTGATATCTACAGACCTTTCCTTTACTAATGTCCCGGGTGGCACATAGATATAATCACTGACTCCGTTAAAATTGAATGCAGTATTGGATTGGCCATACCTTCCGCTACCCATCGTTGTGCCATAGACGGTCCCATCATGACCATTCAATGTACTGTCAACTGCATTTCCTGTAAAGGGAAACCAGGCAACTAGACCTGCAGCCGGAAGATAAGTCGGAAGTTGGGCTTGTGCCTTAGACAACAATAACAATGCAACAAGCAAGAACAGGTTGAACTTTTTCATAAAGAAAGAATTTATCTACTGCAAGGTAATAAATATCCTGAATTCAAACTCTGGATCTAACTATCGCCCGAAAGAAGAAGTGCCTTATTCTGCATCCATTGTCTGGTGCCTTGCAGGTATGGCCACATCCTTAAATCCTTTTACCATAAGTTTTTCCCTAAATTCTGTCTGCACCTCGTACTCTCCATGCACCAGAAATATCTGTTTCACTTTATCTGCCTCCTGACACGATAGCCAGTGCAGCATATCGTGATAATCTCCGTGAGCACTAAGACTGCTGATTTCGGCTATCTCGGCACGTACAGGATACAACTCTCCAAAGATCTTAACATCGTGCGGATACTGCTTTAAACGGCCGCCAAGCGAATTAGGCTCGCAGTAGCCTGTCATCAAAATAGTATTCCGAGAGCTGGCAATATTATTAGCAATATGGTGCTTTACCCTACCCGCCTCTGCCATACCTGACGCCGATATGATAACGCAGGGCACACGCTCGTCGTTGAGGTGTATAGAGTCTTCTGCAGTTTCAATAAATTTTAATCCGGAGAAGCTGAATACATCGTCATCCTGCTTTAGCAACTTCTGCACATCAGCATTAAAGTAGTCGGGGTATTTCTTAATAAGTTCCGTAACCTTTACTGAGAGCGGACTGTCTACATAGTATGTTATATCGGGTAGGCTCTTTTCAAGATCAAGTCTATTCAGTAAAAATAGTATTTCCTGCGTGCGACCCAGGCTAAATGCCGGGATCACCATCTTCCCCTGTCTGTCTATACAGGTTTCTTGGATATGCCTTAGTAACTTATCGCTTGCTACCGTTACTACCTCATGCAATCTATTTCCATAGGTCGACTCCATGATAATATAGTCTGCCTGTGGGAATGTAGCAGGAGAGCGCAGGATCATGTCATTGTACCGCCCTATATCCCCGCTGAAAGTAAGTGTCTTCAGCTGCCCATCTTCTTTTATTGACAAATTAACTGCAGAGCTACCCAGTATATGGCCACAATCTGTAAACATTACCTCAATGCCCTTTTCAATTTTATACGATTCATTGTAGGGTATCGTCTCAAACAAAGAGAACAATTTTATTGCATCCTCTTCTGTATACAATGGCTCTACCAGTGGCCGACCTTCTTTTTCCCTTCTGCGGTTTATGTATTCCACATCCATTTCCTGAATGTGCGCAGAATCTACTAAGAGTAATTTAGCGAGGCTGGCCGTTGCGGGGGTGCAATATATTTTGCCCTTATAGCCATCTTTCACCAGCTTGGGCAACAAGCCGGTGTGGTCTATATGCGCGTGAGAAAGTATTACATGGTCTACATCCATTGGTTCAAAGCCCCATGTACTGTTCATCTCCAGGGTATCTTTCCCCATTCCCTGGAACATGCCACAGTCAAGCAGAATTTTCTTACCATTATTTATATGCACTAAATGCTTAGACCCGGTGACAGTGCGGGCTGCACCATGAAAAGATATCTTCATAAAAGAAATAATTACGTGTGTTGAAACTACCCACAATAAAAATAATGCCTGACGAGCTCTGAAAGCTAATCTAAAACAGAAATAAATGCGTTTGAAGGCCTGAAAAGTGTATTTAACCTGCTAAAAAATCACAGAACTCTTTCTTTCGTCGTGCTGCAATTTCCAACTCTTTGCCATCCTGCATGATCACACTACCAGTCCGTCCGGACGTGACCTTACTGACGTGAAGAACGTTAACTATATGTCCGTGATGAATACGGAAGAACGAGTTCTGCGGTAGCATCTCCTCAAACTCCTTCAAATTTTTAGATGCATGATACCGCTTACCGTTGTATAGATGAATGAACGTATAGCTACCATTGGCCACACAGTAGCTAATGTCCTTGATGGTAATAAAGTATTGCCCGTTGCTATCGGCTAATGCCATTCGTTGTTCGCCCTTATCTTCGGTTTTCAGGTTTTGCTTTAATAGCAGGTAGTTAGCTGCATGCAGTTTCTCCGTTGTCCTTTGCCCCGCGCGTTCTATAGCCGCCTGTAATTGTGCAATGTTCACAGGCTTTAATAAATAGTCTATAGAAGCATATTTAAATGCTGTTATTGCGTATTGGTTGTATGCGGTTATAAAGATGATCTCGAAATTGATCTCACTCAAAGAATTCAGCAGATCAAAGCCATTTCCATAGGGCATTTCTACATCCAGAAAAACAAGTTGAGGCTTCAGCGATGCAATAAGCGATGCAGCACTTGTAATATTATCGGCAGTACCTACTACCTCTACGCCGGTGCAATAGTCTGTTACTATCTTTTGAATGGTAGAGATGCTCTTCTGTTCATCGTCTACAATAATAGCTGTTATCATACTTCAAGCGGAAATTTCAGGACCACCAATGTTCCCGATGCTCTTCCGTCAGCATCTGTCTTATCAATAATTTCAGCACTAAAACTCTTCTTATGAAGTTTGCTGGCCAGTGCCAGCCGCTTTTTAACTAACTCCATCCCTTGCGAAACATGCGTTTTACCTGATCTGGATTTTATTTCCTGCGATGCTTTACGCCCAATACCATTGTCTTCAATTTTACACACAATGTAGTTGCCTTCTTTTTCAAAGTAAACCGACAAACGGCCTTGATTTTCAAGATAGCACAAACCATGTACAATGGCGTTCTCCGCAAAAGGCTGAATAATAGTGGGCAGCACCTGCACATCAAAAGTAGCAACATCGGCACTGCAACTTATTTCATACGTAAATTTATTTTCAAACCGCATTTGTTCCAGCGTAAGGTAGCTGTTCAAATAGGCAATTTCCTGCTGTAGCACGATAGCCTGCAGTTGATTATATTCCATTGTTGTGCGCATTAATGATGCAAATTCCGACAAGTATTTGTTTGCCGACATTACATCGTTGTGCACTATATAGTGTTGTATAGAATTCAGGCAGTTGAAAATGAAATGCGGGTTCATCTGAGCACGATATTGCTGCTGCTCCAGCTCAATGCGCGCTACGGTTGTTTTAAGTTTATTCTGTCTGGTATATAATAGTGAAGCGATGCATATAACCATTGCCAGGCACAAACTAGAATATATGAGAATGTTCTTCTCCCATATCTTCTTCTTGTTATCCAACTTCAGTTGCAGTTCCTTTTTATCATATTCATACTGAAGCTTTTTTGCGATTACTGCCTTGCGGTTGGTCTCGTTCCGCAGGCTGTCTCTCACTTTCAATTCAAGATCCTGCATTTCATAAGCACCTTTATAGTTACCAGTTGCGAAATAGATATCCTTCAATACCCCCGATGACTTTTGCAGTTCATAAAGGTTTCCTATTTCCTTACCCAGGGTAAGAGCCATGGTTGCATAGTAGGTGGCGCTGTCGATATTCCCTCTCTTTAGCAAAATGCGGGCAATGGAGGTAGAAATGTAGCTCTTTATAGTCTTTATGTGCTTTTTGTCAGCTATAGCTATAGCCCGGTAAAAGTAAGACAACGCTCTATCCTGGCTATCGATCTTTGCATATTCATAACCGCAGCTACCAAGTGCCGTTGCAATATAAAAGTCGTCGCCCAATTCCTCGTAAATCTCCAGGCACTTTCTGTAATATGCTAATGCTTGCTGCCTGTTAGCTTGCCCCGAGTAAGCCGCGCCAATATTCTCATAGGCCATAGCAATTCCTTTCTTGTTGTGTATAGCCACAAACATTCCCAGGCTACGCCTGAAGTGTTCCATGGCATTACCAAAATCGTGTTGGTCGGCAAAAAGGTGGCCGATGTTATTTAGGCTATAGGCAATTCCAAGCGTATCCCTTATCTCTTCCTGCACCTTTAGGTTGCGGTACTGATATTCCAGACCCGTAGCAACATCGCCCCTGTTTATGTAGATGAAGGCTATATTATTCAACTGGTAAGCCGCTGCCTTCCGGTCACCCAGACGTTCAAATATTTTAAGAGCAGCATTATAATTCTGAAAGGCTGTTTCTGTTTCACCTTTATGAGAATAGTAGTAACCTATGCCATTGAGCGCACTACCCCTGCCACTTAAGTAAAAGCTTTCTGGCTGGTGCTTTTCGGCTATTGCCTTATCACATAGTTTCATTACTTGTTGCGCATAAGTAAGTATATTGTCAACATCACAGGCATCGCCTAATTCTATTAATATTTTTATTCGTGCAGTGTCCCCTTTTTCCCACTTTAGTTGATTGAGCAATGAGTCTTCAACCTTTGTTGCCCATAACTTTTCAGGCATTAAAAGACATGCGAGCCATAAACATGCGCAAAATATACGTGGCGATATAGACGACCGGCATATAATCATAACTCTAGTGGAAATTTCAGTATCACTAATGTCCCCAGCGCTTTTCCATCAGCATCTGTTTTATCTATCACCTCCGCACTAAAGGTTGTTTTGTGCAGCGAACTGGCCAATGCCAATCTCTTTTTAACCAGCTCCATACCTTGCGAAACATGCGTTTTGCCCGACCTTGCTTTTATCTGCTTCGATGCCCTGCGGCCTATTCCATTGTCATCTACAGTACATACCAGCCTATCGTCTACTTTTGTAAAGCTCACCAATAATCTACCACCGTTCTCCAGATAGCACAGACCATGCACGATAGCATTTTCTGCAAAAGGTTGTATGATAGTTGGTAGCACCTGTAGTACAGATATATCTACATCAGCACTACAGTTTATCTGGTAGGTGAATTTGTTTTCAAACCGCATCTGCTCCAGGCTAAGATAACTGTTCAGGTAATCTATCTCCTGCTGCAGCGCAATGGTTTGCAGCTGGTTATGCTCCATGGTTGTGCGCATCAGCGATGCAAATTCTGATAAATATTTATTTGCTGAGATAACATCGTTGTGCAGTATATAATGTTGTATAGAGTGCAGGCAATTGAAAATAAAGTGCGGGTTCATCTGAGCGCGGTATTGCTGCTGTTCCAGCTCCATAGTTTCCAGCCTGTTCTTTAGCTTACTGTGCCTTGTGTAAAAAAAAGAACCAACGGAAACTAACAATGCGGCCAACAGGCTGGCAAATATCAGCACATTCTTTTCCCAAATCTTCTTTTCGTTGCCCAGCGTTAATTCAAGTTCCCTTTTGTCAAAATCATACTGTAGCTTCTTGTTTATAGCATCTTTATAATTGGCCTCATTGACAGTGCTATCGCGTATTGTTATTTCCAGGTCGTGCATAGCGTAGGCATCTTTGTAGTTGCCTTTTTGCAGATATATCTCTTTCAGCATCTTTGCAGCGTTTTGTATATCTCTAAGGTTTTCCAGTTGTTTGCTTATTTGTAGCGACAGTAAAGCATATTCCTGAGCCTGTGGTGCATTCCCCTTCTTTAAAAATATCTTAGCCATTGCCCTGTAAGCATATGCCATATTCTCTTTTACATTCAGTTCTTTCGCTATCAATAATGCCTGATTAAAGTAAGCGAGAGCGCTATCTACCTGGCCTTGCTTATCCAACTCAAATCCGCAGCACGAAAGCACTTCCCCAACCGAGTAGGTATCCTTCATCTGACGATATAATTCCAGGCTCTTCCCGTAATAAATCAACGCCGTCTTGCCATCGCCACAGGATGAATAGTAGGTACCCATATTGCACATAATCATAGCCATACCTTTTTTATGCTTTAGGACATCAAACATTTTCAGACTTTTTGTGTAATATTCCAACGCATTTTTATCGTCCTTCAACTCTATGAAGATGTGGGCTATGTTATTGTAAGTGTAGGCCATGCCCAGAGAATCATTCAACTCTTCCTGTAATTGCAGATCTTTATAAGATGTTTCGAGCGATTGACGCATGTTGCCCATATCATCATAGAGTATGGCAATGTCATTGAGCATTATAGACTTAAATCTCTTGTCGTGCAGTTGGTCAGATAATTCTTCTGCTTTCTTGTATACATCCAGTGCGTTGGCGTATTCCGACCTATGCTTATAGTAACTCCCCATATTACCATATATGGTTGCAAGGCCGGCGAGGTATAATTCTTGCGGCTTCAGCCCGTCGGCAATGCCTTTTTGACATAGTGCTATACCGTCATCAAAATATCGTCTTATGGTAGTATCGTCACTCAGTGCCGTTATCGACCGTAATATGTATATCTTTTGTGTATCATGCTTTGCTAACTTCAATTGATGGAGGAGAGAATCTTTGTTTTGAGCATAGCCGTTTTGCATAGCCAGGAGGCACGGCAATAAAAAGCATACATATGCCAACAACCGCCACACAACACTTTTCATTCCAATCATTATGCAATGTACGTTGATAGGCGAAATATCAAAAAAATCAGGCATCTACGACCGCAATTATTTGATAAGTGTGTCAATCGGACCAATAAGTGTACGATCGGTAGAGGATATAAAAAAATAAGGCCCCAACATTGCTGTTAGAGCCTTTAGTGTGACCGCGTCAGGATTCAAACCTGAAACCTTCTCATCCGTAGTGAGATGCTCTATTCAGTTGAGCTACGCAGCCATTACCCTTTTGGGAGTGCAAAGATATAAAACTAGATGTACTTTTGCAAAATAAATTTACAGAATTAGTTAAAGATTTTTAAAAATAATCTGAGAATGAATATTGAGATCTGGTCTATAGGAAAAGAAAACGATGCTTTTATCAATGAAGGGATAAATTACTACTTCCAGAAAACACGTCCATGGAATCCCGTAGAACTGGTGGTATTACAGTTACCTAAGAAGAATGTAACTACCGATGTTGCCCGTACCAAACTACAGGAGGAAGAAATGCTACTCAAAAAATTGCAGCCTCACCACTACCTCATACTGCTCGATGAGCGGGGCAAGATGCTCACATCTCCCCAATGGGCCAACCAGTTTCAGCAATGTATGAACCAGGGCACTAAAACAATAGTTATTCTTATCGGGGGCGCCTTTGGCGTTACAGATGCCATACGTAGTAAAGCCAACCAATGCTGGTCACTGTCGCACCTGGTATTTCCCCACCAGTTGGTAAGACTCATTACTGCAGAACAGGTATACAGATCGTTCAGTATTCTCAACAACTCCCCTTACCATCATTCCTAATAAAAACGGGGTGCCTTTTTAAGGGCACCCCGCTGCTAAAAATATTAACGCTATATTATCTGATCAATACTACGTCACCACTTTCTTCCATTGTGGTTCCGTTACATGTATACCTGAGTACATAGAAGTAGGTATCCATATCCTGCGGTACACCGCCATATGTTCCATCCCATCCATCAGTATCGGTGGTTGTTGTTTCGTAAACAACAATTCCCCAACGATTAACTACCCTGAACAAGCTAAGTGTATGATGACCTGACGTGATCGGACGGAAGTTATCGTTATATCCGTCACCATTAGGCGTAAATCCTGTAGGGAAAGAGATCAGGCAACATGGCGCAGGTGTGAACATCACACTATCGCTTGCAGCGCAACCAAACGGATCGGTTACAGTAAGTGTAATATATCCTGGGAACATAACGTTAGCAACCGCCGTATGTGCACCTACAGAACCAAGACCAGTGAAGAATGGTGCAGGAGTCCATGTATAAGTGTAAGATGGATCATTAACTGTAGCCGTTAGTACCACTGTATCACCTTCGCATGCAACGCCTGTGCTTGCAAATGTAGCTACCGGATGCGGATGAACACGTACTGTGTCATACATAGACTGTGAAGGACAACCGCTCTGCTCGGTATAACCAGTTACGTGTACCACATATACACCAGGAGTGTACCATGCAATAGAGTAAGGGCCTCCGCCACCAGATGCTGCAGTGATAATGGTGCCACCGGTAAATGTCCATGAGTAGCCGCTGACAACAGGATGATAAGTAGTAGAGGTAAGTGCTACAGTTACTGTATCACCTTCGCAAATGTTAGGATTAACATACAGGTCAAGTGTAGGTGTTGGCACTACATACATATTGTGAAGACCTGTTGTAGTACAACCATTGTATGATACTGTAAGCATTACCATACGAAGGTAAGTAGAATCGAATACTACAGCTATTGGTCCTTCAACTGAGTCACTACCAGAAACAATTGTTGCGCCAACCGGCATCTGCCACAAGTAGCTTGCACCAGGGTAAGAAGGACCGGTAGAAGTATACACCATTGTATCATGCTGACATACCGAACCATTTGTAGGTGTCACCTCAACTATCGGCTTAACCTTAGTAGTAACAACCAGTGGTGCGCGTGGGCTTTCGCAACCAAGCACCGTCTGAGATACATAATAAGTAACCAATCCCGGAACTAATGTACTTGGGGTTGGAGCTGTTGTGCTACCTACGCCTGCTACCGGAACATTATACCACAACAGGTTAGAGCCCGCAGCAGTAATAGGAGAGGCAAGATCGTACTGGCAATACGCAACATCAACAGGTGCTGGTGACGGCGGTATTGGATTAACTGTAGCATTGTAGAAGCCAGGCATTGAAGGGCAACCATTCAATGTAGCAACTGCAGTATAAATGCCTGATGCACTAACCGGAGCCGATGGAATAGAAGGACTTGTCAGTGCTGATGTGAATGACAGTGGGCCACTCCAGCTGAAGCTTGCGCCGCCAGGAATTGAAGTTGCAGACAGCGTAAGCGTCGTTCCCTCACAAACAGGGCTGTTACTTGTAATGGCTGGTGCTGTTGGTGTAGGTTTCACCTGTACAAACAAGCTACCGGCTGTAGAAGTACAACCTGTTGCAAGAATAGTGATATTACAATTGTAAGTACCAGTTGCAGCTGTGGTTGCACCTGTAATAACAGGATTTTGCATTGTTGAAGTGAAGCCATTAGGACCTATCCATGTAAATACAATACCAGTTAGCGGAGATGTAGCATACAAATACAATGTGCTATCTGCGCATATTGGGCCATTACTGCTCAATACAGGTGGCACAGGTGCTGCACCATCCGGCATCGAAACGGTCATAGCGTTAGACGGACAACCATTTGTACCAATTACAAATATATTGCCATATAACCCTGCGTGCAAGCCGGTAATGGTAATATTACCTGAAGCATCGGCCGTCAAGGTAACCGACATATTAGTTGTACCATTAAATGTGTAGTAAACTACGTACACAGAATCGGGGGTAAGATTATACAACGTTATTGTACCATCAGACACATTACAAGCTGTTGGGTTAGTTTGAGTGGTAGCGGTGATAACAGGAGTAGTTTTTACCAATACCCTTACCGTATCTGTAGCCAGGCAGCCATTTAGGTTTAATGTTACCGTATACAAACCTGATGAAACCAAAGGAACGTTAGAGATGAACGGATTCCTCATAGTACTTGAGAACCCTGCCGGACCTGCCCATGAGAATGTAGGCGGTGGTGTGGTAGTAATAGTATCTGTTGCAAATAAATACAAAGTACTGTATTGGCAAACCGGGCTATTGCTACTTGCATGCACCGTTGGTGCCGGATTTACTGTAACTGTTATCGGCACACGTATACTTTCGGTACACAACCCTAAATGCTGTGTGACCCACCAGGTATAAACACCCGGCACTGCGGTGCTTGGAGTCGGTGCTACCGAAGAGCCTGTGCCACCAACAGCGGCAGTATACCATAAAAGATTAGAACCACCTGCAGTAAGCGCAGGGGCTACCGCATTCTGACAATAAGTGAGGTTGGTAACAGCCGGACCAGGAGTAATACCAGATATAACTGTGAAATGGAACGTATCATTACCACACACAGAACCACTCAATGGAATACCAATAAGTGTGTATGTAGTCATACTTGTTACCGCAGACAATACTAATGTAGAAGAAGTACCGGTTGTTGAAGTAAGCCCTGTTGCAGGAGCCCATGTCCATGTATAACCCGTACCGTTAGATATATTAAGATTAATAGAATCGCTGGCTGATGTACAAGCATTGATTGTATCAGAGCCAGGAAGCAGTAAACTACCCGCAGCCAATATAGCCGGAGTTGTTGCATTCAAGGCGCTATCCAGATCTACAGCTCTCATTACATAAGCGAAAGTAAGGTCGGTACTATCGCCCGCAGGGATATTACCCAACTGGTAAACAAGTCCAACACCCACGTCATTAGTTCCGGTATAACCAAGAGTGTAATAATATGTAGTTGTTTGATTATAACATGCAGCAGGATTGGCACCTGGAGTAAGGCTACCATCAACAATAAAACACTTTGCACGACAATCTTTAGTACCTAAGCCCAAAAATGCTATGGCGTGAGCAGCAGAAGTGGCCCTTGCCGTAACCATTACTTTATTTGCGGGGTTAGGCAATTGATACAATATATTATTGATTGTACTGAATGATCCACCTGCCTGCTCTTCATCGTTATCCGGGTCAAGCGTCCTCAGATAATACACATTGTTAGCAACAGCGGCTCCTGTGTTTTTTATTTTCACATTTACAGTAAACCACAATTTTGTAGTATCAAATCTGGTGGTTTGGGTGATCTGTAGTGGATTAGTTGTCTGGCCCTGCCATACCGAAGTCAGCACTGTTCCCGATGAACTGTATGAAGCCGTTGTACCAGACAAAGTACCAGTGTACCCGGTACCTGCAAAACTCAGATTCTGAAGCCATGCATCACTCTGTACGCCTCCTACCTGAATACTCCACCCTTCTTGCGGACTACCCGGAACAAAGAAGTCACCGTATTTTGCCGGCGTACCTGTTGTCCAGCCATCCAAATTCGGATCTGCCACGAAACCGATCTGACCAGAGGTATAGGTTGTTCCTGTACCCGGATCATAGAGCCAGTTACCGGCACCGGGGTGATAGCCGGCCGGAGCAGGACGTGGAGCACCAAAGCAACCGGTTGGCGCAAGCCCCAATTCAAGATACTTACCTTTCAGGTAGGCACAATCACCTACCAGTTGACCCCATGAGGCAAAACCACTTAATAAAAAGCAGGTAATTAGTGTGGCAAGAGTTAAATTTTTCTTCATAAGAAAAAATTATATTTAGTATACCAATGTAGTTTCAACCTTGTTTTCAAAAGAGAATCAAAAAACGCCAATATGTAGAATTAGTTCTTTTTGAGCCCTGACAGGTATAAAGACCGTCGGAAAATGAAAAAAGTTTGGTAAAAATGAAAATAAATCTACAAAAAATTAACATTACTTGTACCAAAGTTATTCACATTTAATAAAAATAACTTATCAATTAGCTCATACAGAGCTAATAATCTGCAGTATATCCCTGACAAGAGGACTAAAATTCGACAGCATCTGAAGTCGCTTCTGTTAAAATATGGCAAAATGAGATGTGGTCTTTCAATCCCTTCATCCGCATTTATATTAATAATGGAAACTATTGTTTGCAGCCAATACAAACTTTACCTTCGCACCAAAATTTACAAAAAATGGATTCCCAGAAAATAACGATGGGCAGTAATGGTCTGCTCAATGTACCCAACAATCCTATTATCCCCTTTATAGAAGGCGATGGAATAGGTCCTGATGTATGGACTGCAAGTAAGATGGTTTTAGACGCCGCCGTTAAGAATTCATATAATGGAACAAGAAAAATAGAGTGGAAAGAAATGCTTGCCGGGGAAAAGGCATTTAAGCAAACTGGTGAATGGCTGCCCGCGGCTACACTAGACATGGCCAGGGAGTATCTGGTTTCTATAAAAGGTCCGCTCACTACACCGGTAGGTGGTGGTATGCGTTCACTCAATGTTGCCATGAGGCAGGAATTGGATCTTTTTGTTTGTCTTCGCCCGGTAAAATGGTATAAAGGTGTACCCTCTCCCGTTGTTCACCCCGAAAATGTAAATTTTGTCATCTTCCGAGAAAATACCGAAGATATATACGCCGGTATTGAATTTGCCAACGGAACGCCGGAAGCTAAAAAACTGCTTGACTTCCTGACCAACGAGTTGGGAGCCGGCAAAAAAATACGTTTCCCTGAGTCCAGTGCATTTGGTATCAAGCCGGTTTCAAAGGAAGGTAGCGAAAGGTTGGTAAGAGCTTCTATCAAATACGCACTGGAGAACAAGCTGCCAACAGTATCAATAGTTCACAAAGGAAATATCATGAAGTTTACCGAAGGTGGCTTTAAGATATGGGGCTACGAACTGGCAGAACGCGAGTTTGGCGAATATGTATATACCTGGGAGCAGTGGGAAAGAACTAAAAAAGCCAGCGGAGAAGAAGCGGCCAACGCAGAATTAAAAACTGCCAAAGCAGCAGGAAAGCTTATTGTAAACGATGTTATTGCAGACAACTTTCTACAGCAGATATTATTGGCCCCACAGGATTACTCAGTTATCGCTACCCTGAACCTGAATGGAGATTATATTTCCGATGCAGCGGCAGCGGCTGTTGGAGGTATAGGTATTTCTCCGGGTGCTAATATCAATTACAACACAGGTCACGCGGTATTTGAGGCTACACATGGTACAGCACCTCGTTTTGCCAATACCAACACTATGAATCCATCTTCTTTGTTGTTGAGCGGCGTAATGTTGCTGGAGTACATTGGCTGGCATGAAGCGGCCAAAAGCATTGAAGATGCGCTGAGCACAACGATAAAGCGTAAGAGAGTAACGGTCGATTTCTACAACCTTATGAACGACGCCACGCTTCTAAAAACCAGCGAGTTTGCAGAAGAGATCATAAAGAATCTTGCATAACTAAAAATATAATACATAAAATAAGTGCTACTCAATTGGTAGCACTTATTTTTTTACGTATGTTGCTACATCAATTAGATATTTTTAGGTGATTGTAAAATATAACATCTAAATTTAAACGTAATTTTGTAATCAATTATTCATCGTAATCCTCCTTATAATGTCCTTTAACATCGCTTCTTATATTGAGCATACAATTCTTAAACAGACTACCACACTTGCAGAAGTTGATAAGGTTTGTGTAGAGGCCTCAATGGAAAATTTTGTGGCTGTATGTGTACCGCCTAAGTATGTGCTGAACGCAAAAAAACTGCTCGACGGCTCACGAGTTAAAATAGCGACGGTTATTGGTTTCCCGCTGGGGTACAATGTTACTGATGTGAAGCTGAGAGAAATCGATGATGCTTTGAATATGGGAGCAGATGAAGTAGACATGGTGCATGATCTCTGTGCATTGAAAAACAATAACTGGAAACTTCTGGAAGATGAAATTGCCGCATGTCTGAAACCTGTGCATGATGCAGGTAAAGTGATGAAGGTAATATTGGAAACCGGCATACTTACCGATAGTGAAATTGTAAAATGCTGTCAGCTATATAGCAACTTCAAAATAGACTATATAAAAACGTCAACCGGCTTTGCCGACATTGGCGCTACTGTAAACGCAATAAAACTGATCAAAGCTAACATACCCGCTAAGATGGGCATTAAGGCTTCCGGTGGGATCAGGAATTATGCCTTTGCAAAAGAACTGATAGATGCGGGAGCAACACGCCTTGGCTGTTCATCAAGCTGGCAGATAATGAAAGAATTCAGGCTGGCAACAGGCGGATAAATGCTATATCAAATGATTATTTGAAAAGCTATCTATCATACTTAGGTAGCTTTTCTTATTTTTAATAACAAATCACCTGTATCATTCATGAAGCAGATCATTCCACTTATTCTAATCCTACTGCTATGTGGTGGCGCATTTGCACAAACCACAGAAGACTATGCGGTAGAGCTAACAGCTACTATACAGACCGCACCAGCAAAGATCTCACTAAAGTGGAAACGTCTTTCTGACACCACCATCTATACCATCTATAAGAAAAACAAATCAGCACTGGCATGGGGCGCTGTTATAGCTACCCTTTCTACTACCGACAGCACCTATACAGACGCTGGAGTAATAGTAGACTCAGCCTACGAATACCAGGTGGTAGCAGACCACCACTCAGGCGTTACGGCCTGGATAGCGAAGGGATATATCTATGCAGCTGTTAAAAATCCGGCTATACACAATAGAGGCGCGTTGGTACTCATGATTGACAGCACATTCACCGACTCCTGCAGGGCTGACATCCACCAACTAATGAAAGACCTGAGCGGTGATGGCTGGCAAATACTCAGGCATGACGTAGCACGGACATTACCGGATACTGCAGTAAAAGCCCTGATCACGGCCGACTATTCAACCACCCCCAACGTAAAGGCATTATTGATACTGGGGCATGTTGCAGTACCCTATAGTGGTGATCAAAACCCTGATGGCCACCCCGACCATCTGGGTGCGTGGCCGGCCGACGCATACTACGCATATCTTTCCGATACCTGGACCGATGTTTCGGTAAATGACATTTCCGCAGGCTACACAGCCAATCAGAATACACCCGGCGATGGGAAGTGGGACCAGGTAGGCTGGGCATCAAGATCTGAACTACAGGTAAGCCGTATAGACTTCTATGACATGCCTGCATTCAGTGCCACAGAGGTGCAACTTATGCGCAGTTACCTTGCTAAAGACCACCGGTACAAAATGGACTCGCTCAACATCAGGCACAGAGGTCTTATCAGCGATAATTTCGGAGCTATGAGCGGGGAAGCGTTTGCTACCAGTGGCTGGCGCAACTTTGCACCGCTGATGGGTATCGATAGTTTTAGCGAGCTGCCATTTATACCGTCGCTCAATACAGAATCTTTTCAGTGGGCATATGGTTGTGGCCCGGGTTGGTTCACAAGTGCCGGAGGTATAGGTACTACAACCGACTTTACAACCAACAATGTGAACGGCATTTTCACTATGCTATTCGGCAGCTACTTCGGAGATTGGAACGTACAGAACAATTTTCTGCGCGCACCACTTTGTGCCAATGTACCGGCACTCACCTGCTGCTGGGCAGGTAGGCCCAACTGGTACTTCCACCACATGGCACTGGGAGAAAATATTGGCTACTCAGCCTGGCAATCTCAAAACAATGATGGCAACCTCTATGGCCCTGCCAACATATACGGCATCCACCAATGGGTGCACATAGCGTTAATGGGCGACCTTAGTTTACGAACAGACTATATAAAGCCTGTTGCTAACATTATTATAACTCATACGGTAAACCATGGTGCCAATATCACCTGGTCTCCATCGCCGGATGCTGCAGTAATTGGCTATTACGTGTACAGATCAGATAGTGAATATGATTACTACACGAAACTATCTTCACTTTTAACTACTACTACGTTTAGTGATACCGTGGGCTACAATGGCCTTAAATATTATCAGGTACGTCCTGTAAAATTACAAAGCACCCCCTCGGGCAATTACTATAACCTCGGTGTAGGCGTTGGCGATTCAGCAACGGTAAGTTTCCCGCCAACCTATGTACCACAAGAAACTCAGGACCTGACTTTCAGTGTATTCCCTAATCCCGCGGGCAATTATATCAATGTTGGTGTCAATTCCGCAACATCAGCATCGGCAACAATCAGTATTATTAGTATCACCGGCGCAGCGTATTATGTAGCAGCCAAACAACTACATGCAGGACAGAATAACTACACCCTTCAGGTGAGCGATCTTTCGTCCGGGATGTACTTCGTGAAAATAAATTCACGCGAGAAAGTTGTAGTTGCAAAATGGTTGAAATTATAAACGCTAAGAGTTAAGTAGCAACGGGCCACATCAAATAATGCGGCCCGTTGCTATTTCTATTGTTTTACTAATCAATTTATTTTACGTCATCGGCTGTAGGACCATACATACCCGGCACTGGTATATCCAGCAATCTCAGGTAAACACTTAGCTGCCCCCTATGATGATACAAATGGCTATATCCAAGGCTTCTTAAAAAAGCGGCACGTGGCATATCGTATATCACATGCTCACCTCTGCGCAATATCCAGTTGGTTTGCAGGTACTCATCCGTTGCACCGCCCAGTGCTGTTACTGCTTCTTCCAATTTTTGGTCAAACACAGATAATAACTCTTCACTGCTCTCTGCCACGAATGGTTTGGCAGGCATGTTAACAAGGTCCAATTCATTGCTGGTTACCATCATCGTTATCCAGGTAGGTATCTCTGCTATATGCGATGCAAGCCTGCCTATTTTCATAGACTTTTCATGTGGTTTCCAGTCATTCTTTTCTGTTGGTACTCTTTCCAGCATCTTCCTAGTATTCGCAGATTCATGCTTCAGTTCTGCAATTAAAATTTGATTTAAAGCCATAGCAAAATGTATTTTTGTGAAGATAGTAAAAGTCACCGTTCGTAGTTTCTAATAGGCTCAAAACACATATTTCAATGATCATATCGCGTATCATCAAATACCCTGCATTATCCATATTATTTGTGGCCTTTTTAATTGCATCGTGTAAAAACACAGAAAACAAAATTGAAAGATCTGAGCCTCAAAAAAATGTAAATAAGATAACCGTTGCGTTTTATAATTGCGAGAACCTGTTTGATACCCACCACCAACCGGGCAAACAGGATGAAGACTTTACCCCCGAAGGAAAGTACCACTACACACAAAGAATATTTGAACAAAAGTTACACAACCTGGCCACCGTTTTCCAGAGCATGAATAGTGAGCATAACAACCTTGCGATTGCCGGCCTGGCCGAGGTAGAGAACGACAGAGTATTGCAAGACTTGTGCAGTCAGCCCGAATTAGGTGATAAACATTTCAGGCATATCTGCCATGCAGGCCCCGACCCAAGGGGTATTAACGTAGGATTTATTTACGATCCCTCATTATTCATTTTACTGAACGAAGAAATAGTACCTGTAATATTCACAGGCACAGGACACAGATCACATGGCAGAGATATACTCCACATTCAGGGTGTCCTTGATGGCGACACAGTGCATGTATTTGTCAATCACTGGACATCCAGAAGAAAGGGAGAAGACGAGAGCGAACGCAAAAGAGTACAGGCGGCGCAGGCTAACAAAACTGCAATAGACGAATTAATGAACGTTAACCCAAATACAAAAGTCATTGTTATGGGCGACTTCAATGATAATCCTACAGACAGAAGTATAGGAGTGGTGCTGGCAGCTACAGGCAACAAAAATGTATCAAACTCCATTGCCTTATACAATCCATTCGAACAGATTTTTAATTCTGGCGAGGGCACAGAAAAATATAGAAGTACCTGGAATCTCTTTGACCAGATCATCGTATCTGGGGCGTTCCTATCAGACAAGGCGCAACACCTTCACTTCAATAAAGCAGAAATATACCGTCCGGCGTTTATTACCGATCATAAAAAGCACGATGAGACACCAAAAAGGTCATTTGCCGGCAGCCGCTGGATGAATGGATATAGCGACCATTTCCCGGTATTAATTGAACTAGCTAAATAAACTGAAATATTAACTATATAATTTTCAATACGTAACACACCTTTAATAATACAATTCGTGTGTAAATACCTTATTGGCTAATTTAGGATATGGTCAGTTGATCAACCAGACATATAACCTGAATGAAAACAGACAAAACAGATATATTGGATCAGCCAAAACAGCTCGGTTATATTTCCACCGCCGCAACTGCTATCCTAATATTTTGTATTTCAATAGCGACCCACTCTTTTGCAGGAAATATAGACAGTCTCAACAAAATACTAAACGGCAAAAAAATAGCTGATCCGGAAAGAGTAACACTGACAGCTCAACTGGCACATGCCTATCGCGATGCCAACCTCGACTCAATGATGATCTTTGCTAATAGGGGTATAGCATTAGCTAAGCAAATACATTTTGATCAGGGTAAAGCCGCCTGTCTTAAAGAACTAGGAACTGCATATTCGAGTAAAAATCTTTACGACAGCACACTGCTGTGTTACAATAGGGCACTACATATTTATGAACAGATAAACGACATAAACGGTCAAAAGGAAACGGTATTTTCAATGGCTAATATTTACAGCCGCCAGTTGAAATACGCTATGGCAATAGAGTACTACGAAAAAACGATTGCCTTTAGCAAAAAAATGAACGACCAGGATGGCATAGCAGTGGGAATGGCCAATACAGGGTCAATATACATGGAGCTTGGCAACTACCCCGAATCAATAAAATACTACCTCGAGTCATCGAAGGTATATGAGCAACAGCAAAACGTTACCGGACTGCTTACTTGCCTCACAGGCATTGCCAATGTATACTCTTTATTAGGAAATAATGTAAAGGCTGAAGAATATGTAATCAAGAGTCTGAGCTTACAAAATGGCAAAAGCAAAAGTCACGAAACAATATCTTTTTATGTTGATATTGGTGCGGTATACACTACCATAAAAAACTTTGACAAAGGTTTACTTTTCTTCAAAAAAGCTTTGCACCTTTCCGATTCCATAGGAGATAGCTATTGGCGCAATATTTGCCTGGCAGACATCGCTGAGACCTACTACAACATGGGCAATCTCGACAGCTCATTTGCCATCTACACAGCATGTGTCAAGAATCTGGAAACTGTTTATGACATAGATGTAAATACGGTAGTAAATACCGGGCTTGGCAAAATATTGATCAAACAAGGAAAGACCAAAGAGGGAATAACTTACCTACTAAAATCATTTGATATTGCCCGCGAGAATAGAATTAAAGATGAAATTGTTGAAAATGCGGAGGAACTGAGCAAAGCCTACGAGCAGCTGAGCACCTATGACAAAGCACTGCTCTATCGCAAAATATACGAAGTGTACAAAGACAGCCTTTTTAATGAAAAAAGTGAAAAACATATTCAGCAACTACAATTCGACTATCAATTAGAAAAAAATAAGACAATAGCGCACAATAAAAGTGTGCGGCAAACCACTATCATTTTAAGCCTGATAGCCGGCCTGATTTCATTCGTAGTGATTATCATTCTCTTATTCAGAAGCCGCCAGGTTGAAAAAATGAACAAGGAAAAAAGTATAATTCTTGCCAATGAAGTAAAACAACAGTCTATAAAACTCGAGGAACTTAACACCTTCAAAGACAAAACATTTTCAGTTCTCTCGCACGATCTGAGGGGCCCCATATCAGGCTTCACCGGCACCATGGCCATGCTTGATAAAAAACAGATCACCCAGCAGGAATTTGACGAAATAAGACCGGAAATAAACAAGCAATTAGACGCTCTTAATCTGCTTTTAGAAAACCTCCTTGGGTGGTCAAAAAATCATATGCAGGGCGGGGCATCCGTCTCTGCTCTACCGGTTAATATGCACACGGTAGCAAATGACAATATTGATCTGTTTGAAAATACAACCAATAAAAAAACCATCACCATAGTCAATAACATCCCTGCTGATCTTAATGCGTTTGCAGATAGAGGTCAGGTAGACATTATATTCAGAAACTTGCTCAACAACGCTATTAAATTCACCGGCACCAATGGCACTATAACATTGAATGGCAAAATCTCCGGTAGTAATACTATTGTTTCTATAACAGATACAGGGGTGGGTATGACCACCAACCAAATGGACAAATTGTTTGGCATAGCCACTGAAAAAAGTACTTATGGAACCGATGGCGAAAAAGGCATCGGAATAGGCCTGATCTTATGTTATGAATTCATCAAAGCCAATAAAGGAGACCTTACAGTTACCAGTACACCCGGAGCCGGCACAACCTTTAATATTATACTCCCATCTGTTAAATAATTAATGAACATTACTAACTACTGTATTTTCATTACTTTAGTCGTGAAAACAAAATCAAGAGGATAGGCTCTGGCTATACCCCCTTTAGCTTTCTACCAAACTAACTACACCCAATGAAAAAACGCCCCCTACCCCACAACACCTGGCGGCTCACATCTGCTGCCTTTTTATGCACGCTTTTATGCACCGTACATTGCTATACGGGATACGGGCAAAAACTTGATAGCCTTAAAGCCGTTCTGTTAGAGTTTAAGAATAACGACACTACCACTGTCAATATAATGTTGGAAATGACCAACAGTTATCGCGACATTAGTCCAGACTCTACAGAGATTGTTGCCAGGAGAGCATTGGCCATAGCGCAAAAAAACGACTATGCAATGGGCATGGGCAAGAGCTATTACATGATAGGTGTTGCCCATACAATGCGCAACCAATATGACTCATCGATCTGGTACTATGAAAATGGCCTGGCGGTATTCCACAAAGCAGGCCTAACGGATAAGGAATGCATGACCCTATATAATATCAATGTTTCGTACTACCGTATGCGTAACATGGATAAAGCGCTTGCCGCACTACAAAAAGATTCCGCGATAGCAGACCAAAATAACAATTACGAGCGTGGCGGAAGAGCAATGCTGGCAATGGGTGATATTTATCGGGATAAAGGTCAATATGCCGATGCCATTGGATGCTACCTCAAAGCACTTAGTATTTATGAAAAATACAAGGTCACAACGGGCATCAGCGAATCATACAGAGATATTGCCGACATCTATTCCCTTATTGGTAATCGATCAAAAGCTAAAGAATACATTACAAAGGCAAGTGCCCTATACCAACCCATAGGAGATATCCAGGGAATTATCGTTAACTACACTTCTGTAGCGTCGGTATACGGCCAGCTTCAGGACTATAAAAATTCACTATTCTATTACAACAAAGCCCTGCATCTTGCAGATTCAATTCAGAATCATTACTGGCTGGGGAGCTGCCTGATCAATGTTGGCGAAAACTATCTGGCAACAGGGCAGCTTGATACAGCACTATCTTCTTTCACAAAGGGGCTAGAGCAATGCACTATAACTCACGATGAGGTAGGCGCGGCATTTGCCAGAAGAGGGATCGGCAATGTACTGATCAAAAAAGGAATACCCAAAGAGGGCATACCTCACCTGCTGGAAGCAATAGAGGTGATGAAAGCGGCAGGCATCAAGCGGGAAATATCAGAGATAAGCAATATGCTTAGTAAGGCATATGAACAGACAGGCAATATAGGTGAAGCACTTAGATATGCGCGAATTACCTACGCTTATAACGATACGCTTTACGGAGAAAACAATGACAAACACATGCAGGAGGTTCAGTTTGACTACGAACTGAAGAAAAAACAAGGGGAGATTGAACTCCTTCAGAAAGACAGAATTATTAAGCAGGCAAAACTCGAAAAACAGAGGGCAACACAATGGGGCCTTATCTCAGGAATAGGGCTGTTGGCAATCGTTGTTAGCCTGCTGTATATAAGTAGAAAAAGAGAAAAGAAGAACAAAGAAATGAGTATGGCGCAGACCGCCGAAATTCAAAAGCAGGCTACCATGCTCGAAGAGTTGAATCAGTATAAAGACAAGACCTTTTCTGTGTTGTCTCACGACCTGAGAGGACCAATGAACGCATTCAGTAGTGCAATGGACATGCTGGATAAGGATGAACTTTCGGTGGAAGAATTTATGGAACTAAAGCCGGAAATAAATAAGCAGATCAACTCGCTTAATCTGCTCCTCGACAATCTGCTAAACTGGTCTAAAAGCCATATGCAGGGAGAAAAATCTATTCTCACCCAAACTATCGATATACATAAGATAACAGTGGACAACATTTCATTAGTACAAGGCACTGCATCAAAAAAGATGGTTACCATCCACAACAATATTCCTGAACATACTACCGCACTTGCCGACAAAGGACAAATTGACGTAGTAATTAGAAATCTCATAAACAATGCAATAAAATTCACCGGAGAGCGGGGAAGGATTACTTTATCCGCCAATGAAAATGCCGAAGATGTTTCTATATCTGTATCCGACACCGGCGTAGGTATGACCCAACAGCAACTGGATAAGTTATTTAAAGTCGTGACCAACAACAGCACTTACGGCACCGGTGGCGAGAAAGGTATAGGGCTGGGGTTGTTGCTCTGCTATGAATTTATAAAAGCCAATAAAGGCAATATTACAGCAACAAGCGAACCAGGCAAGGGAAGCACCTTTACGATAACTTTACCAAAACAAGTCAGCTAAACGCAGTACTGGTGAGAATTATTGCGAAAACCAACGTATTATTCCCAATGCTTAGTAAATTTACAGCGCACCCTTTGCAACTCACAATATGGCACTATTCTCACAATTAGGTAATTACAGAAATGCCGGATTATTCATTATGCGCACTGGCATTGGTGCCATGATGATCTTTCATGGATTACCCAAAATTGCCCACCCTGAAAAATGGGCCGGCTTAGGTGAAGCCATGGGATCACTACACATTCATTTCTGGCCTACATTCTGGGGCTTCGTTGCCGCACTAACAGAAACTGTTGGCGGCCTGTTTTCTATACTTGGCCTGTGGTTCAGGCTGGTAAGCTTGTTCATGATCTTCTTGTTTATGGTCGCTAGCCTCCATCATTTCAATACCGGCGGAGATCTGGGTGAAGCCTCACACGCCATTGAACTTGGCTTTGTATACATTGGCTTTTTGTTCCTGGGCCCTGGCAAGTTTTCGGTAGATAAGGGGTAGAAGTTATTAAATATTAGTAAAACCTGATAATTATTCACAAATCGGTTTTCACAATTTATTAAGACAAATACAGCGCTATAACGGACGCATATTTAAAACTGAATGTATTTTTCGTTTCATTTAGGTTTAATTTTGCGGCCATGGCAAAAATTCTCATAGCATTCTTCATGATATTGGGTATAGCTTTTCTTGGCTATTACTACAAAGTAAATCATGATGTGCATAACGAACGTAAATTATCAGCACTCCCAATTATTGAGGGCGACCGTAATCATCATGTCGGTGCCTTTTCATTCACTAACCAGGACGGAAAAGTTATTACCAATGCCGACGTAAAAGGAAAAGTGGTTGTTGTTTCTTACTTCTTCGCAACCTGCAAAGGTATATGTCCGCGCATGAACGAAAATATGACACAGATCTATAAAGCTTACCGTGGCAACAAAGATGTGATCATCTTATCGCACACTGTAGATCCTAAGAAAGACACCGTAGCTGCACTAAAGGCTTATAGTCTGCGTTTTGACGCAGACCCCAACCAATGGATGTTCCTTACCGGCAGTAAGAAAGAGTTATATGACATGGCTCGATATAGCTACTTGATCAATGCTAAAGAAGACACTGTTGGGGTAAATATTGAAAATGATTTCATTCACGATGAGCATTACTCACTTGTCGATCGCCATGGTCGTATTCGCGGCTTTTATAACGGCCTTGAACAAAGCGACATAAAGAAACTTACAGAAGACATTAAGTCTTTGCTACAGGAGACAGACTAAACAACATCTTTAATGATGTCTAAAAGAGTGAATGCCGCTGGTATTCACTCTTTTTTTGCTTTAATGATGCAGCGTCAACCCCATCAATAACCACCCTACCACAATAAGCGGTGAGGGTATCTTACTAAAATAAAGCAGGCAAAAAGTGATGGCTACCACTACAAGGTTGCTCCATTCAAATTGTATGGACTGGAACAGTACAATACCCGATGCCCATATGATACCGACAATAGCAGCATTAATGCCCTCCAATGCCCTGAATATAATTACGTGATGTTTAAGGTTCTCATATATCGGGAAAAAGAAAAACAGCAACAAGGTACTCGGCAGGAAAACTGCCGTTGTAGCAACTATACAGCCTATCATCTGCCACATAGGTCCGTCGCCACTCATAGCTATACCACCCACATAGGAGCAAACAGAGAATACCGGGCCGGGCACAGCCTGAACCATACCAAAGCCTGTTAATAACTGCTCTGCCGACAGTACTGTAGTCGCATGATGCTGTATCGGCATACTCACAAACTGGTAATACATCATGGGTAGCAAAGCCTGTCCGCCACCAAACACAATAGCACCGAAACGATAAAAATTCTCGAACAGGTTATAAATACGTCCATGACTCCACCCCTGACTCCTCGATAGTTCACTCACCACCCCTGCACCTACAAACAGTAGCGCGAATAGCCACAAATTGATCCAGTTGATCCTCTTTGGCTTTTGCTGAGACCCCGGGATACGCTTGTTACTGAAGTTACTTAGTGTACCAGAAACAAGTAGCAAACACGGGAATACCCATGGAGAACGGAACAAGACCGTAGCAAGAATACTACCAATCATTATAGAAGTGGTCGCTACGTGTTTGATACTGCTGCCCATCATTCGCGCAGCTGCATAGCACACGAACCCAACTGACATGGGCTGTATATAGGCAAACAGATCTGTAGGGATATTTTTGTGACCGTGAATTGCACCCGGGGTAAAAAAGTAGATCAAAAAAGAAAACAACCCCATAATAAGTGCTGCCGGAAACACCCACAACAATAAAGTGATACATGCCAGCGGAATCCCCCCTCTCTTCATGGCTATCAATGTCACCGTTTGGGTAGACGATGGCCCCGGCAGCATCTGGCAAAATGCATTATATTCAAGTAATTCATCTTCCGTAACATCTTTTCGCTTTTGCACAAATGTTTTTACCATCATACCCATATGCCCCTGCGGTCCGCCAAAAGCAGTGAAGGAGTATATAAATACTGATTTTAAAAACGGTACATGGCGCAACAGCATGGATGCCGGAAATTTGGAATGAAGATAATTACAAAAAGTGGTAACCTAGTTATTACTGTCCTCAAATATGCACCCGGCCTGCCAATTGATACACATTCATTTGTACCTTTTTAGAATGATCCTCATCAGTCATACGATGAAAATGCAATTACCTCCACTAAAAATGATGAATTTTCACTTCTTCCGCTTTTAACTTTCCATTTTAAATACTTATCTTGCAGCCGAAAATCGAACAATATGAACCATTTGATGCTCAGTGCATTTTACGATAATGTAAATAAGAATGTAGGCCCTACTCTTATGTGGGTATTCTCTATCCTTATGACCATAGAATTAGTTTACGTAATGGTAAAGTATCTCGGTTCAGGAGATAAAAAGTAATTGGCCTTGTCCGCATCAACCACGCATATTGCTCATATCCGCCAGGATTACACGCTGGCAGCACTAGACGAAAGCATAACAGGAAATGATCCTTTAGCTTTTTTCCATAGGTGGTTTGGTGAGGCGCAAACAGCACAGATTTCTGAAGTAAATGCCATGACACTGGCAACGGTAAGCGCAGAGGGCAAGCCCCATGCGCGTATTGTGTTGTTGAAAGGTGTAGAACATAACGGCTTTATCTTTTTCACCAACTACGACAGCAATAAAGGCCGGCAGATAGCCTCGCACGACAGTGCTGCATTACTATTCTTCTGGAAAGAACTGGAACGACAAGTACGTGTAGAAGGTAAGATCAGGAAAATATCAGCAGAAGAAAGCGATCAGTATTTTCACTCCCGCCCTGCAGGTAGCCGCATCGGTGCCTGGTCATCTCCACAAAGCGAGGTAATATCCGATCGTTCGGTGCTCGACAAAAACTATCAGGATTACGAAGCAAAATTTGCCGACACTACCATTCCACGTCCTCCTCATTGGGGTGGATATATTGTAGAGCCAACGCAAATAGAATTCTGGCAGGGCCGCAGCAGCCGTATGCATGACCGTATACTTTTCACCCGGTCTGAAAACGACACATGGGTAAAAGCAAGGCTTGCACCATAATCCTACTCCTCTCAACAGCACTTTCACTCTATTATTGATGCAGAAGGCATCGAATCTCCAACTACGACGTAGTTCAACTTAGCAATGCGCTACTGAAACAGGTAGTCTAATAAAAACATTTGAGTGAACCCTCAATACCTGCGGAACTTTACAACCCCTTCACCACACAATTCTTAATAAAGCTATCAGTCAATGTAGCCCCACCCGACAATTCGGCCTGATATGCACCATTACCCATTTTACTATTCACCAATATTTCTGAAGAAGACCTTTTGAACCAGGTTATAAAATTCAGCGCGTCCTCGTAAGTAGCAAAAAGCAATACGCTCTGGCCAGTAGGGCCATTCAACTCCAAGTTATTCCTGCTGTCGGTTATCATCCACAACTTCGGCGTTAATTGTCCCTTTGTAATGATAGATATGTCACTGGTTGTAGCCTTACCCTTCACCACTTCTATTTCATCATCAGCCTCACTTATGGTATTGTCCCCATCTATTACATGCCTCACTACAGCCTCATAACTGCATGACAATACCTCATCCTTTGCAAGATCAGGATACACACACCGTTGCTGCGAGATGACCACATCATTGGGCTTTACTGTCGTCTTATCGCGATTGTACAAACCGTTAAATACATAAACCTCCTTAGTTGAAGTAGCACCTTTATATTCAAAAGCCACATCAGCACTAAGACTACCCACAAGGTCGTTGTTACCTTTAGGTTCTTCCAACAGATTCACTGCGCCGGCAGTAATGCCCGACGATAATACCACAGCCTTGTTATCTGCAGTCAGCTTGTTGCATGATACAATCTTTATCTCGGAGCCTGGAGACGGAGCTATAGAAATGGTCACTTTCATTATCCTGTCTGCTGGGTTCATCCTGAGGTTATCTACCGAAAACGACAGCTTCCTGTTAAAGCGGGTCATATCCCTCAGCTTTACCTCCCTTGTGCCTGGTATGATATCTTCAGACAGCTTCGCCAACAGCTCCTCTGATGTCTTCTCATTATCTGCTATTGATTCTATCAGTTGCTTCTGTCCTTCTCCTGAAAGCGAAAAGATATTCTTCCCCTGTTCTACCTTCACTTTCTCGCTGCCACCTCCACCATGTGCATATCCGCTCACGCCAACAAAGTATTTTATGCTATCCTTTGTAGGCACATAATTGCGGGCAGCATAGCTTTTATATCTCTTAGGCAGTTTCTGCGTAGGGAAACATGAAGTAAGTAAAAATGGCATTCCCAACAATATACACACTGATTTATACTTTGACATAAGTTCGTTTTGTCTAAAATAAGAAATTACAATCGAATTATCAATATCACTTTACCGCTACACCAGTCACCACCCACGTCTTCGTACTCTTATACAACGACTCCATCAGGTTGGCGTTAGGATCATAAGCGGCGCTTTGGTTACCGCTCCCACCAAACTGCATCCCCATACCCATTCCGCCGATCCCTATAGATGGTCTGAAACCGCCGCTTCTACCCCTTCCTCTTACTGTCCGAGTAGCTTGACCGTCGGGCCTCTTTGATCCTGTTGTTTCAAAACAAATAGCTATCGTCCTGTTCTTATCTGTCCTGTCTATTTTAGACTTAAAGTAAAATGCTTTGAAAGGCACCTTCGCCTCCCATATCAGTTCATTATCCTGATCCATGTCTATCCGAACTACTATACCACATGAGTTCTCTGCCTTTACCGGAAATTGAAGATTGCAACCCTTAAAACCCTGGAGTGAATATTCATCGGCTGCTGCTATCGCTTTCTTTACGTTCTGCTGCATCTCTATTATTCTCTTCTGCACAGCCTCCTGCGGTCCTGGGTCTGGTTCATTTTCCTCCCGGCTGTAAGAACCATCCTTTGCATGTTGCCTGTTTTTATAATTGGCAGGTATCGGAAAGTTAATTGCGGTTACCTCATCTTGTTTACCAGTCTTATCTACCCACACCGTCAATCCCCCTTCCAGTATCTTCAACTGGGTTGCTGCATCACCTGTCTGCACCGTTATGTAGAGATTCTCGCTATCATTACTCACAGAGTAACCCAACATAGCATCTTCATCATAATAAGGATACGGTGTCTTCCAGTCAGCACTGCTGCCATCAATTATTATTGGTTGTTCCTGCCATACTCCGGGCACCTTCTTAGCACCTTTGTTCTTTGCCACCACATCAACAGATATCAATGATAGAACAACCAACAAAATAGCAGTACCAAAAACCTTTTTCATCATAAGTATTTTACAAATCAAATATACAGTTCTCCAACTAACCATTTTGTTATAATACGCCAATTACCTACTCTGAGCTCACAAGCATTATGCATGTTTTTCTGTAACTCCACCAAATGTCATGGTGAGCCGCGCCGAACCACGACATTCTGCATCGGGACGTACTCTCTTTGTAACACATCAACCCTTCCGCTCTTCGCTCTCTTTCCCGCTCTCAAAAAAAAAGGCCGGCATTGCTGCCGGCCTTTCAACGCTTAAATTTTCGGCTCCTCACCCTTCTTCTTCTCACTCATCATTTCCATCAGTTTCAAGCCCATCAATCCATTCATCGGACCATCAGAACCATTGCTGCCACTGATCATAATATCAGGTATCACCTTTATGTTCTTTGCACCTATCTCTTCGGTGATCTTATAACGGGTAAAGTTATCTCCACCCATTGCACTTACCTGCAGTTCGTAAGCTTCTGCGGTACTCTTACCAATAGCCAGTATCTTCTCTGCTTCGGCATTACCGGTTTTGGATATCCTTTCCGCTTCTGCTGATGCGTTCAATTTCGTAGCTTCTGCCTGTGCACCTGCCCTCAACTTTGTTGCCTCTGCTTCCGCATTAGCACGCATCTTGGTAGCTTCTGCTTCTGCGTTTACCTGCAGCTTCAGGCTCGTAGCATCACCCTCTGCTTTCTTAACCACTGAATCGGCAGTACGCTGAGATATTTCCACACTCTGTTGTGCCTTTACTATCTCGCGCTGCATATCTGCAATAGCTGTTTCCTTTTCCATACCCTGCCTTCTTTCCTGTGCCATACGTTGTGTCTCATAGGTCTTCTCTTCTTCCTGTGCTATCTTACGGTCAGTAAGCGTCTTCATCAATGCTTCAGGAGGTACGATATCACCTATCAATGTATCAACAGCATTCACGTTATACTCTTCCAATACAGCCCTTATATGCGCCCTTGCAGATTCTTGTCTTTCCTTACGTGTAGTTAAGAAAGAGATCACATCACTGTCCTGTGCCGAGTTACGGAAATAGTTACCAATAGTTGGTTCCAGCACCTGCGATACCAGGTTGTTCATACTACCGAACCTAGCTATCACTTTTGGTGCATCATTGGCCGGAACGTGTATGATCTGCGCTACGTCAAGGTTGAACGGGAAACCGTCCTTTGAACGCACGGTAATGGTAGAAAGGTTCTTGTCCAACGCATGAGCTTCACTGCGGGCATTGGCCCAGTTAAGCACCAGGTTGGTTGTAGGCACCAGTTCCACCTTCATAGCGTAACGGTTGATCGGGTATTTACCAGGACCCAGCGGTTCCATCCATACACCTCTGTGTCCCTTGGTTACTATATTACCATGCTTAAAGGTAGTACCTGTCTGGTCTTCACCATCTTCACCTATATAGCTGATGCACACGCCCACATGGCCAATTGGCACCTCTGTCATATAGCTCTCTTCTATCTGCACAGCCCATGTATTAATGTAGTAAGAACCTGCAAGTATCACTTGCGGCTGCAAACCACGGCAACCACCATTTTTAAGGAAGCTGTCAATGTCCTGGAAGTTGTTGTGGCCATCCACCATGGTGCCCGCTATCTGCCCTTGTGCCAGTGGCTCACCATCTAGTGTGGTCACTATACCTACCATGCTCTCTCTTATCACTGTTTGTCCTACCATCGTTATCTCAAACAAGTAGGTGTTGATACGGTAAGAACCGGCAGTAATAAAAGCAGTCTGCCTACCTCTCTGGCCACCATTATCCAAAAACGCTTGTGCATCCTGGAAGTTATCGCAATCTACTTTACGGCTGAGTATGCGGCCTGTAGGTATCTCTTCACCATCTCTTGCCAACACCATACCAATATGGCCTTCAGGAATAACAGTGAACACAGATAGTTCTACGCTATACTGCCATGGCCACATGAACCAGTACAGACCGGGAGCTAATGTTTTAGCCTGAAAACCCGCTTCGCCCTTGGTTGCTATGATCCTGCCGTCGGGCAAACGGTTAGAGCTCGATAATGTAAATTTCTTCGTAACCAGTCCTATACTGCTTTCTGGTATGATGATCATACCAAAGAATACACGAAGAATGATCTTGTATAAAATAAGTGCAATGATGCACAGAATGATCCAGCCGTAGCCGGACATAAAACCACTGAAAGTCATAATTGTAAGTTTGTATGTGTGAAAATTAATAAAACAAGGTCATATCCCCTATTCGGGAGATCAATTAAGATGGCTAAACGGTAGTAACCCATCTATGCCAAAGCGGCACTTGGTGGGTGTACCATCTTCTTGTGGTTCACCATATTTTCTTTGATTTGGAAGGGCAGAGCTATTACAGCATCCGATGCCTTAGCAGAAACAAGAGGAGAAAAAGTGACGGGCAATTGAGCAATAAAGAGTACATCAGCACTCATAGTTTGGTGTCATTTAAATTGACGATGTAAAATTACAAAGGCTACATTATTCTCATAACTATTTTCTGTCTTTAACAATACATTAGGCATTGTGCTATCTTTATTACGGCACTTATCTTTTTAAATAATCGGCCGTTGCAAGCGCACTGTTACTAAACTCTTTAATGCCCGTTATTTCAAATATCACTAACTCTTTCAAATGATCGGGGAATGAAAATGATTGCGCAATATCATTCAGTTCCACCTCCATTATCACCAGGTTTATGTGATGAAAAATATCCACCTCAAACCTTAACCCCTCATGCTGAAACACTGATCGGGTCTTGCTTATACCCTTAGTAGCAGTACCGCAATCATTAAGAAATTCTTCTTCAGTTATCGCATACTCTTCTTCCTCATTCACACCACTGGCAATAGTTGTTTTGCGGGTCTTGTAATATACTACGTCACCCCCACCCTGCTGCCGCCTGTACCGCCAACCATTGTTCGAATATTTCTGAAAGATACTGTACTCCTCATGTGGCGTCGCAGCAGGCTTACTCCTCAATATAAACCGGCGCTCTATCTCAATTCCGTTATTATTCATCGCACTGTAATTTACAACTTCCTGCTATAATGATGATTTCCTAAATTCCCATAAATTCGCTCTATGAATATCGAAGAAATAAGAGAATACGCATTAGCCAAACCAAACACCGAAGAAGGAATGCCCTTCGGGAATGACACACTTGTATTTAAAGTAAATGGAAAGATATTTCTACTCATGGGCCTAGATGCACAGCCTCTTCAATTCAACGTTAAGTGCGACCCCGACCGTGCAGTAGAACTACGCGAACAACACACATCTATCATCCCCGGCTATCACATGAACAAAAAACATTGGAACAGTGTGATTGTAGACGGCTCACTTACCAACAAAGAATTAAAAGAACAGATCGACCACTCCTACTCACTGGTAGCTCCAAAGAAAAAGAAATAACTATTCCCTTATTGCTCCAGTAATAGACCTTACCACCAGCACCAACAATATACCCGTGCTGACCGTCAATGCAGCCCATAAAGGCAACCCCGGCAAGGTATGCAACGCCAACCCTTGCGCTTTCGCCATGTCTGCCGCCACTACTTGCACGCCAACTGTTATGCCCGCACTAAAGATCACCACCACTAGCACCAACGGTACAAACCGCTTCACCATAAACCCACTCAGGTAACCGGGACTATATCCTATCTCTTTAAGCAATGTCAGCGACTGATGCGCCTTTGCTATCGTCAATTCAATGAACAACACAAATACCAATGTACCTATGCCCATCAGCAGTAAAGCCAGTACACCTGTTGCGCTGGCCACCACCTCTACTATGGCACGTATCCTGCTCCACCTTAGGTTCTGCGAATTGGTTGTATAATTCTTCCTTTGTATGAACTCTGTAAACTTTATATCGGATGGATCCTTTGTTTTCAATATCAACTGAGATGGAGCAACTCCGCTCCCCTGCTTGCCATATTTTTGATTACCATAATCAATGAATGCCTGCGGCACCAGCACCGATCCTATCCTATCAGAAAACCCCACCACATGTGCAGTGTAAGTCTCTGCCATATCAGGCGGACCGGCCTTTACATTCAATGCCAGCGACTTTACCGACGACTCAGATAACTGCGGAAGTCCCTGGCTTGGTGCAAATACATAATTATACAGGTCCAGAAATTGAGAAGACATAATGATCGGTAGATCTCTGCTTCCCGGCTGCCAGTCCCAGTCAGCAGGTTTGCTATCAAGGAAGCGATCAGGCACACTCTCCAGCGGCAGATCAGTTGCAAACCCCATATCACCACCCATCATTGCATAAACAGGAAAGTGGTTAGATACTATAGCACCAACCGATTGCACCTGCGGAGCCTTGTTTACAGAGTCAACATCAGCAGGTGTAAACAACGTAGCACCTGGCTGCCCCATGTTACTATTGGTTACCTTCTTCCCTATGATCAGGAACGTACTGCCAAGGCTATCATTTTCAGTCTTACCATACAGCAACTCATTAAAGTTCCACCATATCAACACAGACAATAGCAGCAATGTATTACCAACAAACAGGGCTATCATGGCAGCCCATAAGCGGCCTTTACTGTTGTTACGCAGCAGCAATTTTCTCAGCAATATATTTCTGGTTTTATCACTCATAGCACAATTGTTTGAGTGTAAGGAAAGAAATTATTATCATCAAGATCCGCCAATATCATCCCGGCGTTATTTTGCTTAACAACCTCACTTATTAGCTTCGTCGCCTTTGCTATATTTACGTGGTCCAGGTGGCTGAATGGCTCATCCATCAGCAACCACTTAAATGGCTGCAATAGCGCCCTTATTATGGCCACCCGCTGCTGTTCCCCATAAGATAGTTTCCGAGCCAATGACAAGCGCTTATCGGCCACTCCCAGTTCATCCATCCAGTTAGTTACCTGCTGCGCTGTAATGGTATTTGTAAGCCTCCGTTTTATATCAAGGTTCTCCCATGCCGTCAACTCAGGAAATAAGCGCATGTCCTGAAAGATCACACTCACATCCTTTGTTCGCAATTGTGATATTTCTGCTGCACTCCCCCTCTTCATTTCCAGGTTATCCCACTTCACCGTGCCCTCATAGTCATCACGCATACCATATAGCATATGTATCAGCGTAGTCTTCCCTGTCCCCGATGGAGCCTTTATAAATACATGATCCTTCTCATTAAGCACAAGATCACCCTCCCAGATACCCGACGAGCGACCGGCTATTTTCTCTCTTAATGGTAATGGAACAAGCTGATGAAGCGATAACTGCATATGACCAACAAATTTAGATGGTTTGACAATACAAAGCATGCAAAACAAGTGCCAGTAAATAGCACATCTAAGCTCTTGCAGAGACACGTAATTACGTCTCTACTCAACATGAGCTGCATATTAATAGAAGCTTCCCGCTCCCAAAACAAAAAAGCGGGATGTCCTAAAACATCCCGCTTCAATCTTTATGAACATTGATCTTATTTCAGACCAAACGCTTTCTTTACTTTAGTTACATAGTCCAACTTCTCCCATGTAAACAATTCAACCTTTACCTTCTTCAACTTACCATCAGCAGCCTTAAACTCTTTGGTAACAGTTTCAGACTTACGGCCCATATGTCCATAAGCAGCACATTCGCTATACATAGGCTGGCGCAGTTTCAAACGCTCTTCAATAAAGTACGGACGCATGTCAAATACTTCCTGTACAATAGTACTTATCTGGCCATCAGTCAACTTCAGCTTAGAAGTACCCTTAGTATCTACAAAAATACTTGTTGGCTTAGCTACACCTATCGCATAAGATACCTGTACCAATACTTCGTCGCAAACACCTCCTGCAACAAGGTTTTTAGCTATGTGACGCGTAGCATATGCTGCAGACCTGTCCACCTTGCTAGGATCTTTACCGGAGAATGCACCACCGCCATGAGCACCCTTACCACCATAAGTATCAACTATGATCTTACGGCCTGTAAGACCTGTATCGCCATGAGGACCACCTATCACAAACTTACCTGTAGGGTTGATGTGATACTTGATCTTATCATTGAACAAATGTTTGTACTGCGGGTAACTCTTAATAACGCGAGGTATCAGTATGGTCTTAACGTCCTTAGTGATACGGTCCTGCATGGCCTTCTCTTCTGCAAAATCATCATGCTGTGTAGAAATTACAATAGCATCAATACGCACAGGCTTGTTATCATCGCCATATTCCAGCGTTACCTGGCTTTTTGCATCAGGGCGGAGATACTTCATCTGCTTGCCTTCATTTCTGATAGCCGACAATTGCAATAACAGGTTGTGTGCCAGGTCAAGTGCCAACGGCATATAATTTTCTGTTTCGTTAGTTGCATAACCAAACATCATACCCTGGTCTCCTGCACCTTGCTCTTCTTTTATCTTACGCTCTACACCCTGGTTAATATCAGCTGACTGCTCATGTATTGCAGTAATTACAGCGCACGATTCAGCTTCAAATTTATACTCGCTTTTTGTGTACCCTATTTTCTTAATTACGTCACGTGCTATAGTCTGCACATCAATATAAGTATTGCATTTTACTTCACCTGCCAATACCACAAGCCCCGTAGTAACTAGTGTTTCACAAGCAATTTTCGACTGAGGATCCCAGGCGAGGAAATTATCGACGAGTGCGTCTGATATCTGGTCTGCAATTTTATCCGGATGACCTTCTGATACCGATTCCGATGTAAAAAGATATGGCATGCTGCTTTTAAAATTTATTTTTTTTATAATAAAAATTTAGACTCTGCTGTAGTTACTCTACTGTTACTGATTTTGCTAAGTTGCGCGGCTGGTCTACATTACAACCTCTCATGATAGCTATATGGTACGCTAATAGCTGAAGTGGTACAATAGTGATCAGTGGTGAAAGTATTTCTTCAGTCTCCGGCACTTCAATTACGTGATCAGCCAATTCTGCTATCTGCGTATCGCCCTTTAGCACTACTGCTATGATCTTTCCTTTACGTGCTTTTACTTCCTGCACGTTAGAAACTATCTTCTCATAAGCACTCTTATTGGTTGCAAGGAATACCACCGGCATGTTCTCGTCAATAAGCGCTATCGGTCCGTGCTTCATTTCTGCAGCCGGGTATCCTTCAGCGTGTATATAAGAAATTTCCTTAAGCTTCAATGCGCCTTCCAGTGCTACAGGGAAGTTATAACCACGACCCAGATACAGGAAGTTATTGGCGTCTTTATAGATCGCGGCAATCTCCTTTATCTGGTCATTAAGTAATAATGTTTCTTCTATCTTCTTCGAAATGTTCTCCAGTTCATAAAGGATCTCCCTCATCTTAGATGTTGGGATCGTACCCTTTACCTGTGCAATCTGCAACGCTATCAGCGTGATGATAGACACCTGTGTAGAGAACGCCTTTGTTGATGCAACACCAATTTCAGGACCGGCATGTGTATAAGATCCGGCATGGGATGCACGGGCTATAGAAGACCCGATAACGTTACAGATACCATAGATCAATGCCTGCCTTTCCTTAGCCAACTCTATAGCTGCAAGTGTATCGGCTGTCTCTCCTGACTGAGAAATAGCAATAACCACATCATTATCCCTGATGATCGGATTACGATAACGGAACTCAGATGCATATTCTACTTCTACAGGTATACGTGCCAGATCTTCCAGCAAATATTCACCGATCATACCTGAGTGCCATGATGTACCACACGCTGTAATGATAAAGCGCTCAGCCTTATCAATACGGTTGATATATTCATCAAGTCCACCCAACTTTATCCATCCCTGAGACGCATTCATTCGGCCACGAAGAGAATCTTCAATTGCCTTTGGCTGCTCGTAGATCTCCTTCAGCATGAAGTGTTCGAAATTACCTTTCTCGATCATTTCAAGCGAAAACTCCAGTTTCTGTATAGCATGCGATTTTTCTACGTTGCCTAACGTACGGATGGAATAGGTTCCATCACGGTTGATCACTGCAAACTCCTGATCATCCAGATACACCACATTCTTGGTGTACTCAATGATAGATGACGCATCAGACCCTATGAAAAACTCATCGTCACCAATACCCATTACCAACGGGCTACCCTTACGCGCAGCTACAAGTTGATCGGGGTTATTAACGTTCAGCACCACTATCGCATATGCACCTACAACCTCATTAAGGGCTATACGCACAGCATTATCAAGTGTTGTATTTTCAGTTTTCTTTACTTCTTCTATCAGGTTCACCAATACTTCCGTATCAGTATCAGAATGAAAAACATAACCTCTGCGCTCCAATTCTGCCTTTATCGAAGCATAATTTTCTATAATTCCGTTATGGATTATAGCTAATTCGCCAGACTGTGAAAGATGCGGATGCGCATTCCGGTCATTAGGTTCTCCGTGGGTTGCCCAACGGGTATGCCCTATGCCTATAGTTGCGCCTAATCTGTTAGGATCTACAACTTTTTCCAGTTCTATTACCTTTCCTGCTTTCTTAAATACGGTCATGTCCCCATTCAGCAACGCAACTCCTGCGCTGTCATAACCCCGATACTCAAGGCGCTTAAGGCCTTTTATCAGGATGGGAAATGCCTGCCTGTTACCGATGTAACCTACTATGCCACACATGGGTTATTTTTTTAGGGATGAATGTACAACAATTAGCTTTGCCTTGTATCTTATGTCACTATAATTTCCTCCGGCAGCTAATAACCGGTAGGCGCCATACAACACCTGTGTACCTCTTATGTGGTAATGAAGCGTATCATTTCCGGCGGCTATACTTGAGATCACCTCTCTTGGAATACCTATGGTGTATGTCGTAATACCGGTAGTCCCATAATTTATAGTATGAGGTGTACCATCAAGCACACTGTATACCGATGTAGTACTTAATGGAAACCTGTCCAGTACAGTGTATTCACCACCTGCAGTTGTGCCCGCGGGGTACACACCATTACCTACACCAACAGGGTATATCTGGTCGCCCGGAAATAATTTTGCGGGATTCAGAGGTGCAATAAGAGATAGCTGTATCTCTGCCTTGTTGATCACCACACCCTTAGGTATTTTGCTCAACAGGCCGTACACTTTTAGATCTATTGAAGCACCTGGCTGGTTCTGTATTGCTACGATCGAATCATTTGCTTGCGTAGAATTAAACAGACTGTTTATCGGGTAGCGGCTATAAGACTTTGTTACATTATTGAAATGCGCACATACCGACTGCTCATGAGAAAACGCAAGATGTTGCGCACTGTCTGCACTTGCAGTATCGTGGTAGTACACCAATATACCCGCTCTGGTATAGTCATCACTACCATTAAGTACAAAATAAGGCAATACTTTATTGAACTGTACCAGACTGGTTGGCCTTATGCATATCCCCTTGAATGCTTCAACAAATGTTGCTGATGAAGGAGATGCAGCATAGGCTCCTACCGCTGCGCTCAATTTAGGATATATTTCATTCTTCTTAAGCCTTATCCTCATTGCCGGAGCATAATTGACACCTGCTACCCTTACAGAATCTTTCAGGTTGTGAAGATTTACCGTAACAGGATCGCTCAATGGGCTGGCTATATTGATAGCTTTATTGGAATATGGGAAATAAATACTGTTGTACCCTATTGTATCGTCGAGATAAAATACCTGATAAGATTGGGTAAGGCTTAGATTGCCAGTATCACCGTAGGAAAAGTTGGAATAAGGGATGGTTAATACTATAGAATCAATATGATCAGCAATAGTAGCCATACTTGTCACACCACCGGAATTTGTTATCTGGAAAAAAGTAGCTGCAGTTGTAGTACCAAAAAATGAATCTGTAAGCGTACCTATTGCCTGGTATTCATACGCCCCCGATGCATTAAAACTGGTAATAACATCATCGGTGTAAAACGTATGTGTAATACATGACAATGTATCTGCCCTTACACCTACCGTGTCACTGGCAGGCGATAAAGAAGAACTGATCAGCGTACGCTCACGGCATGCACTGAATCCCACCACTACTAATGCCAGTAAAGCATATATAAATTTCAAACGACGAAAACCAGGATTCAAAATACTTTTTTTTAGGGTGCTAAGATGATAAAAGAAAAACTAAGACTCTGTTAAGCTTTTATAAAGCTCCAGCAGTGAAGAAACATCTTCCTTCCAGGCCTCATCATACTTCACTATCTTCTTGGTCTTACTTGGCTTCAGTTCGTCAGAGATATTGTCGCCTATCGTGTCAGAGCCTATCACAACTACGTCTGCGTGTCTGCTTCCGCCTATTGTCAACGCACTATTAGTACCCGGCTTGAATGCTTCGAAATCTTTATCCTTTATCTCACTGCTGATCATAGCTTTCTTCATGAAATTGGGATTCAATGTCTCGGCAAATTGATCTGCCTGAGCAGTGTAAATTACTTTACTGTAGCCAAAAACAGGTTCTTTCTTATAAGTGGTCTTCAGGTAAAGCGGTGCTAATGAAGTCATCCAGCCATGGCAATGGATCACATGCGGAGGCCAGCCAAACTTCTTAACGGTCTCCAATGCGCTCTTACAAAAGAAGATCATACGCTCAGCGTTGTCATCAAAAAACTCATCCTGATCGTCTCTGAAAACAGACTTGCGCTTGAAATAATCCTCGTTGTCCATGAAATAAACCTGCAGCCTGGCATTAGGCAAGGATGCCACCTTTATCTGCAATGGATAATCATCCTTATCGATGATCACATTGATACCCGACAGTCGTACCACCTCATGCAGCCTGTGACGGCGCTCGTTGATAACGCCAAATCGCGGCATTATTACACGGATCTCGAGTCCGGAATCAAAAGTCTTAATCGCCAGTTTATTAAGGATATGTGCAAAATCCGTAAACTCAGTGTATGGAGATAACTCGTTGGCAATAATTAATACACGCTTCTTTGTGTCTGCTGACATTCGTTAGATTAATTATTAATAAATAACAAATAGTCTGCAAAATTACGAAAATATTGAATTGCAACCGTAATTTGCACTCGTTTCTAATTAAAAAAAATAACATGGTGATCTTTAAGGAGGCTGCACAGTTAGGTGATTTTCTTCGCCACAAGGTTGAAAATAATTTAAATATCGGCTTTATACCCACCATGGGTGCCCTGCATTCAGGACATATCAGCCTGGTGAAAAACGCACACGCTCAGGGCATGTTCACCGTATGCAGCATCTTCCTCAATCCCACCCAGTTCAACGACAAAAAGGACTATGAACAGTACCCGGTATCTACCGATGCCGACATCGAAATGCTGCTACAGGCGGGCTGTGACGTGCTTTTCCTGCCTTCAGTGGAAGAGATGTACCCGGGAGGTACGGACAAAATGAAAACTTATGATTTCGGCTACCTCGATACCATTCTGGAAGGGGCCAACAGGCCAGGCCATTTTAAGGGGGTTGGGCAAATTGTAAGCCGCCTGCTCGACATTGTAAAACCACATACGCTCTACCTCGGACAGAAAGACTATCAGCAGTGCATGGTCATCAAAAAATTAATTGAAATACTTGGGTTGCCATCGCTTAATCTGGTCATTTCCCCCACTTTACGCGAGCAGGATGGCCTGGCTATGAGTTCCCGCAACCGCCGCCTTACCGAACCTCAGCGTGCTTTGGCAGCATTGCTGTACCAGTGCCTGGTCTCCATTCAAACTAAACAAGCCGGCGGAAACTTCGCAATTGTTCAGAAAGAATGTACCGACTTGCTTATCGCCAAAGGCTTCACACCCGAATATGTTGCCCTTGCCGATGCCAACAACCTGCAACTACTCAGCAACTACGACAATAGCGTTCCAATGATCACCCTTATCGCCGCCAAAATCGGCGAGATAAGGCTTATCGATAATATACTGTTGCAATAAAAAGTATAGACTTTAATTTCACTTCAACCACTTTAGTGTCACTGTAAGCTTGGCGCAGGGCGCACTAACAGTAATCGGGCAGGCGTCTCTTTGAGACGTATTAGACTCCCGTTCCACCACAAGAGCCACTATCCTCCCCATTACATTTTTTGGGGATAAATAAGGCAAAAACCACCATAATAATTTACAGTTAAGTTTTTACTTTTACAGTAGGGCCTAATGATCTTATGCCCGTCATTATTATAGCGCATATACTATGTTTATAGAACCATACTCAGGGAATAAAAAGAAAGGTTGGATAGAAGTGATTGCAGGTAGCATGTTCTCAGGCAAAACAGAGGAACTGATAAGACGACTGAAACGTGTGGATATAGCAGGACAGAGGGCAGAGATATTTAAACCCGCTGTAGACACCCGTTACCATCCAGAAGACATTGTGTCGCACGACTCGTCCAGAGTCCGCTCTACCCCCATAGATAGCCCGTTCAACATACTTTTACTCGCATCAGGTGTGGATGTAGTAGGTATTGACGAAGCTCAGTTCTTTAATCCCGAAATAGTAGAGGTGGCAGAAAAACTGGCATTGAATGGTATCCGCGTTATTGTTGCCGGTCTGGACATGGACTATCTGGGCAATCCTTTTGGCCCCATGCCAGCGCTTATGTCTCGCGCTGAGTACGTCACCAAGCTCCACGCTATCTGCGTAAAGTGCGGCGATATCGCCAACTACTCATACCGTATCCCTAAAATAGACGATCAGGTATTACTTGGCGAAAAGAACATTTACGAACCTCGCTGCAGGCACTGCTTCTATAACTGATCGCTGGTGAAAGCCACTTGATCAACTGAAATATAATTATTAAGGCTGCCAATTGGCAGCCTTAATAATTATATAAATATCGACAACCGACTATGGGAAGATACCCAGTTCTTCGTAAGATACACCAACCTTGTTGATAGCAACTACGAATGCCGCAGTACGCATATCCACTTTGCGCTCCAAACGCACCCACTCTTCGTGGATCTCGTGGTAAGAGCTGATCATTGTATCTTCAAGACCAGAGTAAACCAAATCAGCTTCATCAGGGCCATGCAGTATCTGCTTGCGCTCTGTATCTGTTGCTTTCTTGCCAGTCAGGTTTTCAACAGCATTCAGTATAGAACCATTCTGGTTTTCGCTGAAACGCTTGTCCATACGGCCAAAACGAACGTGGCTCAGGTTCTTCAACCATTCGAAGTAAGATACCGTAACACCACCTGCATTCAGGTACATGTCTGGTATGATCATTACTCCCTTTGCGCCAAGTATTTCGTCAGCTTCAGGTGTCAACGGCCCGTTAGCACCTTCACCTATTATTTTAGCCTGTATACGATCAGCATTGCTTGCATTGATCACGTTCTCTAATGCTGAAGGGATCAATATATCGCAAGGCATTTCAAGCGTAGTAGAGCTGGTAGCCATGTTAGTAGCACCGGGGAAGTTTAGGATGCTGCCTGTAGATTTACGGTGGTTTACCACTTCGTAAAGGTTCAGACCAGCTTCGCTATATATTCCACCTTCATATTCAGAAAGACCTACTATTATTGCGCCATTGTCATAGAAGAACTTTGCAGCGTGGTAACCCACATTACCCATTCCCTGCACTATCACCTTCTTACCTTTAACACCGGTAGTAAGCCCCAGTCTTGTCATGTCCTCTTCAATGCTTACAGCTTCGCGGATACCATAATAGACACCAAGACCTGTAGCTTCAGTACGGCCACGTACACCACCCTGCGTTACAGGCTTACCTGTAATACATGCCAATGCATCAACCTCACCTGGCTTCAATGAAGCGTAAGTATCAACGATCCAGCTCATTTCGCGTGAACCTGTACCGTAATCGGGAGCAGGAACATCTATACCAGGGCCAATGAAATTCTTCTTCACTAATTCAGAAGCATAACGACGGGTAATTTTTTCAAGCTCGAAAGTTGTATATTTCTTAGGATCGATCTTTATACCACCCTTACCACCACCAAATGGAACGTTTACTATCGCACACTTGTAAGTCATCAGCGCGGCAAGTGCCATCACTTCATCCTGATTTACATCCATGCTGTAACGGATACCACCTTTACAAGGCAGCTTATGGTGAGAGTGCTGTACACGGTAAGCTTCGATAACTTCTATGCTATCTCCGATTCTTACCGGGAATTTCATACGATAAACTGAATTACAAGCTTTGATCTGCTCAAGTATACCCGCTTCAAAACGCGTGTACTTAGACGCCTTATCAAAGTTGCGTTCTACGCCCTGAAAAAAACTGTAGTGACCTTGATTTTCCACCTTATTTGTTTTTTAAATTAATGAATACTATTTGTTTAACTCTTTTCTGCCTTTGTTAGTTTCCTGTCCAGATATATCAAATAAGCAAAAATCCCCGCAAATATAGTAGCTAATACTGCAACAACAACATATATTTTACCATTTGAACGCATAGTATCAGCCATTTCAGTCTGAGCCTGTGCAATTGTTGTCGTTAACAGTAACACTAAGATAGTTACCAGTGTATATTTTGCTTTCATCTCTGTTTATTTTTCAAAGTCTGATTGTAGTGACTTTTCTTCCTTGTTATACTTGATTAAACCGACCCTCGTCTTTAAACTCGCTATCCAACATCCCACCAGTATCCAGCCTATTACTGCCGGATAAAATACCATTCGCATGTTCCTGTCCAGGTCATATTGCTTGAATGCTGGATTTCCACCATTACCCGGGTGCAAAGAATCAACCATCCTTGGCAAAATAAAGATCAGCGGAATCATCATTGCAAAGGCAAATATATTGTACACCGCACTTATCTTGGCCTTCTTTTCATCGTCCTTTATACCATTACGTAGTATTGCGTAGGCGAAATAGATCAGCATACATAACGCCGTCCCCAATTGTTTAGGGTCATTGCTCCACGCCTCGCCCCAGGTATATTGCGCCCACTCCATGCCGGTAAGCATACCCAATATACTAAAGAAGATACCGGTATTTGTAAGCTGGACGGCAAAAATATCATCCTTCAGGTTACCAGAATTAAGATACTTTATGGAATAAATGAACGCTCCCGCAAAAAGGATGATCATGGTAAACCACATAGGCACGTGAAAGTAAAGATTGCGTATCGTTTCATTCAGAATATCCAGGCGAGGCACAGGCATAAGCAGTCCACCTATTATGGTATAACCCACCAGCAATCCGCCAAATATTTTCCACCACCAACTACGCAATGCTTTTAAAATTTTGGCAAAAGTAGGAAATTTAATTACTTCTGTAAGTATTATACTTACACATCAAGAATAATATTTCCAAATGTGCAAACAGCCTTAATAAAAACAAGCGGCAGATGACCTTAATCAGCTGCCGCTTATCCAAAATAAGTATTGAAAATTACTCTATCACAGTCTTTATTACCACATGACCGGTGGCCGAATTCACCTTTGTGAAGTAAATACCCTTAGCCAGCTGTGTCAGGTTTAGCTCTTTACTATTTGCTCCTGTATTTACATTCCAGTTCTGAAAGTTGACCATCTTACCCGTAATGTCAAATACACTTACCGTCAGTTGCTCTGCTGCCTTAGCGCTAAAGCTCAGCGTAAAGTCACCTTTGCCCGGATTAGGATACAAGATACAATCCATCGGGTCCATGCCTTCATGCGCCACACTAAGGTTGCCTACCATATAGCGGAGCGTTCTGTAAGCATTGATCTTACCATGCCCCCAGAGATTTGTACCTGTGGCAGGTAATGTTACACTTGTAAATGTGTCTTTAATAGCATTAATATTGATCAGCGATTTCACAGAATCAGGTGTCAGGTTTGGATTATACTGCAGCATCATTGCCACTATTCCCGATACGCATGGTGATGCCATGGACGTACCTGCAAGGATAGCATAGCTATATGTCCTGCTGCTTATCGCATCAAGATGATTGCTGATCACGCTTGAGTATTCACTACCACCTACAGAAAATGAAGGATCATACGAACTTACCGCAGATACTACTCCGAGACCCGGACCTGCAATATCCGGCTTAACGCGATTGTCCATGGTTGGACCGTGGCTGGAGAATGACGCCAGCTTTCCTCTTACGGCACCGGTATAACTATAAGTTGCGCCTGAAATATTCTTAAAACTCACCTTAGTATTGTAAGCCGCAACGGTAATTGCGGACCTGGTTGAACCAATATCAGATACCGTCATATTTACATCACCATTTACTGCCCATGGAAAGCCATGACTGGTAAGCGAACCATAATACCCGCTTGGCGGTATCAGAAAGCCTTCCCACATATTTATTCTGGTACCGCTCTGGCCCATAACACTCAGGCAAATGGCATCGTGCACCTTGCTGTGAAAGTATACATATGCTCGTGGCCTGCCATTAAATGCTATGGGTGAAGTAGTAATACTAACAAAACAGGTATCGCCATTACTACCTATCATATGCATATCATAGGTCGAATCTGCAGAAAGGCAGATAAAGCGGGTTGAGTCTATTGCGGTTGCCCCATTAAATAGTCTTGTATTAAGGCAAAAAGTTTGCCCTGGCTCGCCCCAAACATCTACATAGGTCATCTGGTGCGCGGTATCAAGATATGGAGAGAAATTCACGAATGTGTGAACCAGCGTATCGGTAAATGCGAACACTTTCTCAATATGCACTGTGTCTTGTCCGTTATTACCAGCCGCACAAACAAATATCCTTCCCGGTCCGGTAAGCGCATCAGCAGCCATACTAAACAAAGAAGAACCATCATGTGAGCCTAAAGTACTACCCCAGCTAAGATTGACTACTGCAGGCTTACTAACAGAGGCTGCATAATTGTATATGTAGTTCATTCCGTCTATTACATCCGATACTCCGGTACCTATCCACTGAGATGGGTGTGGCATGATACCCACCAGTACTATATCACTTTCATAAGCCATACCGCGGTATTTGCCTCCTACTCCACCATCAACGCCCGAGCCTGCCGTTATGCCGGCAACATGTGTACCGTGCGATGTGATGGCCGTATCATACCCTACGGTCCGCATGACATTGGTGTCCGTAATTTCTCTGCCGTATGCAAATCCTACAGGAGGAGTGCCGGTATTCTTCTGCGCCCAGATCCTCTTTATCCTGTAGCCGCCACGGGTAGTATCATAAAACGTAGTGTGATTGTAGTCAAATCCGGCATCAATGATACCGGTTACCACATTCTTACCCGTCATGGGATAGGGCAGGTAAATACCTTTCTGTGCCGAATCGGCCCTGGTCTGCTTCCTCGCCGAATCTAATACCGGAAATATCGGTGCATCCAACTCTATATATTCTACAGATGGCAATTGTGTGAATGCTTCCAGTTTATTCACGGGTATCTGGGCGGTCCAGATGCTTCCGGCTCTAGTGCCCACATAAACGCCCAGCGCATCTAAGGCAGTCTGATCTGCGCCATTGCGCATCTTTACCATAGCGCTGATGTAGTACTTATTATTGATCAGTTTATAAACATAATCAGGCATCATAGCCTCTTTGTCTGAAGCCTTACTAACCGCCGCAAGGTAATGCCTTGTGGGAGCAGACAACTTCGGCACTTGCTTCTCCTGCCCCTGTGCTATGAAGGTCAGGAAACTTAAACCCAGAGTGGTAAATATTTTTTTCATCTATAATCTTTTACGTTGCTGATAAAATTAATTCAAATTATTGTTACTCTGATCCATTTTAACACACAGATACAACCATCATTATTTTTATATTAATAAAAGGCCGATTCAAAATGTACGATCTCCTGCACACTGCCTCCCTTTATGACTATACTGACAATGTCAAACCTGATGTTTATATACCGTGGATTTTCCAGTAAATATGACTCCGCGGCAACACGCAAATGCCGTTGCTTGCGCAAATTCACAGCCTCTTCCGGAAATCCGAACACCGTGGCCGACCTCGTTTTTACCTCCACAATAACCACTGTATTATCAATAAACGCAACAATATCCACTTCCTTTCTACCACTCCGCCAATTACGATTTAGTATACTATAACCTTTATTTAGCAAAAACTCTTCTGCTAATTGTTCTCCCTTAATACCAATTTCACTATGTTTGGACATTAAAATGATAAATGTAGCATGAAAAAGTTAGTACACGAATTCTCGACCCAACTTCAAGAGGGTTTAATAATAGGTAAAAATCACCGCTTTGTTACACCCACAGCTGACTTTTCTAACGTTGTCGTTACCGGCTTAGGTGGTAGTGGCATTGGCGCCTCCATCGTTCAGAATTTCGTTTTCGATAAACTGAAAATGCCTTTCGTTGTCAATAAAGACTATTTCCTGCCATCTTTTGTCGGAAAAAACACACTCATAATTGTTTGCTCTTATTCGGGAAATACCGAAGAAACAATTGATGCATTGAACCATGCTATTAAAATGAAGGCAACAGTTGTCTGTATTACATCGGGTGGTAAAGTTTCTGAAATAGCTAAGAAAAAAGGGCTTGATTGTATACTGGTACCTGCGGGCATGCCACCACGCTCATGCCTCGGCTACTCATTGATACAAATACTTTATACACTCAATCATTTCGGACTGATCGATAACAAATTTGAAAAAGACATTACTGCTACTATCAAAGAAATGAAGGCAGCAGAAAAAGATACACAGAAAAAAGCAGCAGCAATAGCTAAGAAGATATTGGGGAAGATACCTGTTATCTATTCAGCTTCTAATTTCGAGGGTGTAGCTATACGTTTCCGACAGCAGCTCAATGAAAACAGTAAAATGCTTTGCTGGCACGGTGTAATACCGGAAATGAACCATAATGAACTGGTAGGCTGGAGAGACGAAGCTAAGGACAAAGTGGTCATACTACTCAGAAATGATGACGACTATGAGCGCGTACAAACAAGAATGGAGATCAATAAGAAGATAATTAAGAAGTACACACCAAATATCATTGAGATCTATTCGCAAGGTAAATCTTATTGGGAGAAGGCATTCTACCTCATTCACCTTACCGACTGGGTATCTGTTATCCTTGCTGATCTGCGTGAACTAGACGCAACCGAAGTAAAAGTCATAGACTTCCTGAAGGGATCTTTGGCCAAATCATAAGTTCAATAACAATCTCAATACCCGCCCCAATGATAAGTTGATCTACTTATCATTGGGGCTTTTTGTGGCAAACGTTAATTATTGGTTTCAGAAAAATAGTAGCTTTACCAAAACCACTGGAATGAAAAAGTACTTACTCCTAATTTTCCTTTTACCCCTTGCATTTTCTTCGAAAGCACAGATCTCTGATGCTAACTATCGCATCTACTCCGTCAAGCTCGACAAAGAAGTACCGCTTAATGTGGTAGCCGAAGACCTTATCAACTACGACATACTATTGTTTGGTGAAGAGCATAATGACAGCGTTACACATTATTTAGAAAGAGCCCTCTTTGAACTGCTGTTCAATAAATATGGCAACGACCTTGCATTGTCTATGGAAATGTTCGACAGAGATGTGCAGCCTGTAATGAATGAATTCCTTAAGGGGTTTATTAAGGAAAAACACTTCATTAAAGATGCCCGCGCGTGGAGCAATTACCGCGACTACAAACCAATGATCGAATTCGCAAAAGAGTTTCAGATTGATGTAGTCTGCGCCAATGCACCCGCACGCTACGCCAACCTTGCCGGCCGCAAAGGCCAGGAATTCCTGAAAGATCTACCCGCAATATCTAAAGACAACATTGCGCCGCTACCCTACGCTGTTGCTAAAGGTAAATACCTGGAAAAGCTTACCGGCGTGAGCGAACATGCAACCGGCACGGACAGCACCCAACCGGCACCTCCACCTAATATGGGCGGATTCGACCTGGTAGTGGCACAATCTCTTTGGGATGCAACAATGGCCTACTCAATAGCGCAGTACAAAAAGAAATACAAGCTAAAAAAGATAATGCAGGTAAACGGTAAATTCCATAGCGACGAAGGATTTGCAATCGCCACTCAACTGCTTAACTACAACCCCAAACTAAAACGAATGATAGTATCAACCGCCAGCGATGATACCTTCCCGAAAGTTGACTGGAGCAAGTATAAGAAGTTTGGCGACTACATCATCATCACAGATCCTAAAGTGCCCCGCACCTACAACGACTAATAAACCAAGCTTCATTATCGCAACCTGATTTTTTTAAAAAAATGGTTGCTTTTAAAAGCATACAATAACACAGCCCATCCGGCATCCGGATGGGCTGTTGATCTGATACTGACTAAGGCACCGGCATTGCCGAAACCAGCTTCATGATCGTGCTAAAAATTACTCTGTATCATTATCTGGCATCTCTACCAATTGCGGTACAGTACTTAGAATTTCTTGTATACCACCTTCTACACTCGCCACATGTTGAAATCCTCCTGATCTGAGCAAAGATGCTGCGATCATAGACCTATACCCACCTGCACAATAGATAAGCCAGTTAACGTGTTTGTCCAATGTCCCCATTTTTAGCTTCAGTTCATTGAGCGGTATGTGAGTAGCGCCTATCATACGATGTTTGGCCACTTCGCGCCTGTTACGAACATCCAGTAACTGATAGCTGGTGGTATCCAGCAATGCCTCACATTCCTTGCCGGTATAGGTGGTGATCCGGTCGCAATATTTATCGGCAGCCAGCCAATCTGCCATTCCGTTTTGCAAACATCCCTGTACACTTTCATAACCTATACGTGCCAATCGTTCGATCGCCTCTTTTTCTTTACCCGGCTCCGCCACTAATAGCAATTTCGTGCCCGGGGCAATGAGTGTACCGACCCAAACTGCGAAGTCTCCCGTAAGGCCTATGTTTATGGCACCCGGAATGCATCCCGTGGCAAATACCATTGGGTTGCGGGTATCGAGGATAGTACAACCATTATTATACTGCGCTATAAATTGCTGCATAGTCATAGGTACCAGTGCTGAAGCTAGCACTTCATCAAATGGTTTATAGCCATTTTTATTTATCCCCGCATCAGTAAAGAAGTAACCCGGCACATGTGGTAGATCGGCAGTAACCGCCTTAATGAATTCATCTTTGTCAGTGATCTTCATGGCATAGTTACTATCCTCCTCCTCTTCAATTGTTGAGAAAGATCGTGAACTGATATTCTTACCACAAGCAGAGCCTGCACCGTGGCCGGGATAAACAAGCGTATCTATAGGCAATGTCTTTAGCTTGGTTTGTAGTGAGTCAAACAGCATTGCTGCCAGCTCTTCTTTTGAATGATTACCACTCATAAGGTCGGGGCGACCAACATCTCCTGCAAATAGTGTATCACCAGTAAATACAGCATGTTTACGCCCCTGCTCATCATACAACAATACGCAGATGGACTCTACCGTATGGCCCGGGGTATGCAATACCTCAAGCTTCGTATTGCCCAGGTGCATAACCTCTCCGTCTTCCGCTATGTATGCCTTATAACCCGGCGTAGCGCCAGGTCCAAACACAATTACTCCACCTGTCTTCTCTGCAAGATCTATGTGACCCGACACAAAATCGGCATGGAAATGTGTCTCAAAAATATACTTGATAGTTGCACCCCTTGCCTCAGCAATTGCGGCATACTGATTGTAATCTCGTAGCGGATCAATAACCGCGGCTTCATTGCCCGACTCAATATAATAAGCGGCATGAGCCAGGCAATTGGTGTAGATCTGTTGAATAAACATGGCTTAATGTTTTAAAGTTAGTGTTGATAGGCCGGCTGACGGCCCAGTTCCTTTAGTTTTACAATATGCGACCTGATCGCAGCTCTGAATGATGGCTTAAGATTATAGTTGATTCCGTATTGCTTGGCCGTACGTTCCACTATATAAGATATCTTACGGTAGTGCACGTGGCTGATATTGGGAAACAAATGATGCTCAATCTGAAAGTTCAAACCACCAACATACCAGTTGACAAGGCTATTGTTACGGGCAAAGTCTGATGTTGTCTGCAACTCATGTACTGCCCATGCATGATTAATGTGGCCCGCACTATCTGCCACAGGCTGCTCTGCACCTTCTACCACATGTGCCATCTGAAAGATAGTACTGAGAATAAACCCGGCGGTCCAGTGCATGATAAAGAAGCCGATAGCTACCTGCCACCAGGTAAACGAAGTAAATACTATTGGCAACCCTATAATAGCTACAAGATATGCCAGCTTAATAACTACCATCTTGGTATACTCCCACGCCGGCGACTCCATATAGTTCTTGGTAACACCTGCCTTGTTATACCGAGCCAGTTGGGTAAAATCTTTAAACAACTTAGATATGGTCAGCAATCCATAAAGCGCAAATGCGTAAATATGCTGGTAGTAGTGGATCTTCTTGAGTGGCGCCTGCTCCGCGAGGCGAATTGGACCTTTGGTATCAATGTCTTCGTCAATGCCGCCTACATTAGTATAAGCATGATGAAAAACATTGTGCTGTAGTTTCCAGTTAAGTACATTACTGCCCAACAAGTAAAGTGTGCCACCCATCAGTTTATTCACCCACACCTTATGTGAGTAGGCACCGTGCACCGCATCATGCATTACCCCCATACCGGTACCAGCTACACCTATGCCCATTACCACACACAGCAATGCCGCAACCCCGGCAGGCACCGGCATCGCCAACATTACAATAAATGGAACAAGATAAAGAGAGACCATAACAATGGTCTTGACATATAGCCGCGAGTCGCCTTTTATAGAGAGGTTATTATCTTCAAAATATTGCTTAACATTCTTCCTTAAGTCAGCAGTAAATTGTTTTTCCTGCTGATCTTTAGCAACAAATTTTATGTGCTCCATGATAATTAATTAGTGGCATTTAAAATATTCAAACGGCTCCAGGCAAGCATCACACTTATAAAGCGCCTTACATGCGGTAGACCCAAACCTACTCAATAGGTGCGTGCGCTCACTGCCACAGCGCGGACACGTTATTGTATTATTATCCAGCATCTCGTCATTACACGAAGAATGTAACGGCGGCGCGATCCCATAGTCATGAAGTTTTTTCTTAGCTACATCAGTCATCCAGTCTGTTGTCCAGGCAGGATCATAGACCATCCTCACAGTGGTTGGCACCACGCCCTTTGCTTCAAGTGTACTGCGAATGTCGGCGGTGATCATTCCCACCGCCGGGCATCCGCTATAAGTAGGTGTAATAATAACTTCATAGCCATCATCACCAATTACAACATCCTTTACCATACCCATCTCCAGTATATTCACTACCGGTATTTCAGGATCAGGGATGGTAGCGAGGATGTCTAGTATTTGTTCTTTATCAAAGCGGGAAACTACCATGTTGCATCCGGGTAAGCTCGTTGTAAATATTGCATCTCAGACAGTATATGACCAAGGTGTTCTGTATGAATACCCATTCGGCTGCCGGATTGCATATAACCATCTGCCGGCAGCTCTATATTGGCCAATGCCAGTATCTGCGTCACCATTTGTATCCAACCCATTTTAAGATGCTCTGCATTTACAGCTATTCCATCCTTCATGAGTAATGCATCTGTGCCGTCCATCTCAAATAACTCACCTGTATACATCCATAGCTGGTTAACTGCCTGCTGTACCCGCCTGTTACTTTCCTCTGTACCATCTCCCAGGCGTATTACCCAGTCTTTGGCATGCAGGTGATGATACTTCACTTCCTTCAGTGTCTTAGCGGCTATCGCAGCCAGTGTAGCATCCGTGCTCTTTTGCAATTCTTCATAGAAGAACAACTCAAAAGTAGACACGAACAATTGACGAACCATTGTATATGCGAAATCACCGTTAGGCAATTCCATGATCAGATTATTGTAGTAGTCACGCTCCCCACGTCGGTAAGCAAGGTCGTCCTCGGTCTTACTATTACCGTCAACCTCACCTGCATATTTCAGCATTGCCTGGGCACGGCCTATCAGGTCCAGTGCCATATTTGTCACTGCAAGATCCTCCTCAAGAAAAGGAGCATTGCTGCACCACTCAGACAGGCGCGCAGATAGTATCAACGCATTATCTCCCAGCCTCAGTGAATATTTATATAAAGCTTGTTGCTCTGTCATGATATTAAATTGCTTTTGCGCCTTCTGGCATTACATAAAAAGTTGGGTGGCGGTATATTTTATCATTTGCCGGATCGAAAAACATACCATTGTCTTCAGGATTAGAAGCTACAATAGCCGATGATGGCACTACCCAGATACTTGTCCCCTCTCCGCGGCGGCAATAGGTGTCGCGTGCATTCTGTAGCGCCATCTGTTTGTCCGAAGCGTGAATACTACCCGCATGTATATAGTTGGCGCCGGGTTTACTTTGCATAAATACTTCCCATACGTCCAGTTGATTATCTGCTGTCATGTTCATTTAGTTTAAACGTTCTTTGAATATTGTTGTTTAGCGCTATATGCTTCTGCTGCCTCGCGCACCCATGCGCCTTCATTATGCACACTTATGTGATGTTCCATCCTTTGCTTATTGCAAGGACCATCACCACCTATCACCCGGGAAAACTCCTCCCAGTTGATCTCTCCATGGTCGTAACACTTCTTCTCTTCGTTCCATTTAAGATCCTTATCCGGGATAGTCAACCCTATCACCTCAGCTTGTTGTACCGTTTTGTCTATAAATTTCTGGCGTAACTCGTCATTAGAGTGGCGCTTGATCTTCCACTTGAACGCATCACCTGTATGCGGAGAATCACTATCATGAGGGCCGAACATCATCAGCGATGGCCACCACCAGCGGTTCATTGCATCCTGTGCCATGGCCTTCTGATCGGCAGTACCCGCCATCATCTTAGCCATGATCTCATAACCCTGGCGCTGGTGAAAACTCTCTTCTTTACAGATACGCACCATAGCCCTGCTATACGGACCATATGAAGTACGCTGCAACGATACCTGGTTAACTATTGCCGCGCCATCTACCAGCCAGCCTATAGCGCCTATATCAGCCCACGACAGTGCCGGATAGTTAAATATATTTGAGTACTTGGCTTTGCCGGTGTGCAACTGCTCTATCAGCTCATCCCTGCTCACCCCCAGCGTTTCAGCTGCGCTATAGAGGTATAGTCCGTGGCCACCCTCGTCCTGTATCTTAGCCAGCAATATTTGCTTGGCGCGCAGGCTTGGCGCGCGCGTTACCCAGTTACCTTCCGGCTGCATACCTATTACTTCAGAGTGTGCATGCTGACTCATCTGCCTGACCAGGTGCTTGCGATATCCTGCAGGCATTCTGTCTTTAGGCTCTATGGCAAAACCACATTCTATCTTTTCTTCAAACTCCCGCAGGAGCGTGTCTTGTGCTTGTTCCATTATCTATATATTTTGTAGATAGTCATTAGTAGATAGTGTCGAGTAGATAGTCATTAGTCGATAGTAGAAAATAGAAAGCTGCTATTCCAATCAATCCCGACCTTTTAAACTTTTACCCTTTTAACCTTTCAACCTCTTAACTTTTTAACTCAATTACAGCGTCCCTCTTCTGGCTTGTTCTGCCTCTATTGACTCAAACAATGCCTGAAAATTACCCTTACCAAAAGACCTTGCACCCTTCCGCTGTATGATCTCGAAAAACAGTGTAGGCCTGTCTTCCACCGGTTTGGTAAATATCTGTAGCAGGTACCCTTCCTCATCCCTGTCCACCATTATGCCCAGGCTCTTCAGTATCTTCATATCTTCCGATATATCTCCTACACGCTGCTCCACAGTATCATAGTAGCTACCAGGCACGTAAAGGAATTCTACCCCACGCTTCCTCATCTCAGAGATAGTGAATACAATATCATCGGTAGCCACAGCTATATGCTGGCAACCGGCTCCGCCATAGAAGTCAATATATTCTTCCACCTGCGACTTCTTCAATCCCTTTGCAGGCTCATTGATCGGAAACTTGATACGACCATTACCATTGGTCATTACCTTACTCATCAATGCCGTATACTCTGTTGATATATCCTTATCATCGAAAGTCACCAGGTTGGCAAACCCCATCACCTTCTCGTAAAATGAGGCCCACTCATTCATGCTACCCAGCTCCACATTACCTACCATATGGTCTATGTATTTCAGTCCCGTAGGTGTAGGGTTGTATTCCGATTCCCAAGCCTCATAACCCGGCATGAACACACCACTGTAGTTCTTACGCTCCACAAAAATGTGAACAGTTTCGCCATAAGTATGAATACCGGCAGTTACTATAGTTCCTTTATCGTCGGTACTTTCCTTAGGTTCAAAATAGACCTTCGCTCCGCGCGATGTAGTCGCTTCAAACGCTGCACGGGCATCATCTACCCACAAGGCTATCACCTTCACACCATCTCCATGTTGCTTTATGTGTTCGGCTATAGGACCATAAGCAGTAAGCGGAGTAGTCAGCACAACGCGTATCTTATCCTGCTTCAGCACATAAGATACCCTGTCTCTAACACCCGTTTCCAGGCCGGCATATGCCAGACTCTGAAAGCCAAATGCGGTTTTATAATAGTGCGCAGACTGCTTGGCATTACCTACGTAAAGCTCCACATAGTCCGTACCATTTATCGGTAAAAAATCTTGTGCTTTATCAAAGATCTTTTCAATGCCGTAATTGTAATTGGTTACGTTTTTTAAATCGGGAGTGGTTGTCATTGCTTTAAAATTTTATGCTGTTAACCATGATTTGTAATAGTCGGGAACATCTATCTTCATTGCCTCTTTGGTGATCATCATTGGCTGGAACGGATCTATCATCACAGCTAGCTCCTTGGTTTCCTTAGCACCAATGCTGCGCTCTATAGCACCCGGGTGAGGACCATGTGGAATACCGCCGGGGTGCAGCGTAAGCTGACCCGCCTTTATATTGTTGCGACTCATAAAGTCACCATCTACATAATACAGTATCTCATCACTGTCTATATTACTGTGGTGATAGGGCGCCGGTACGGCTAGCGGATGATAATCATACAAGCGCGGCACAAAAGAGCACACTACAAAATTGCGGCTCTCAAAGGTCTGGTGCACAGGTGGTGGCATGTGTATGCGACCAGTAATTGGCTCAAAATTGAAGATCGAGAACGTATAAGGATAATGATAACCATCCCATCCTGCTACGTCAAACGGATGATACAGATACTCGTAAGGAAAGATGTGTCCCTTCTTTTTGATGTAGATAGCAAACTCACCCTCGGCATCTATGGTCTGCAGATTTTCCGGACGCTTGATGTCCCTTTCACAAAACGGAGAGTGCTCCAGCAACTGACCAAAATCGTTCCTGTAGCGGCGTGGCGTAAATATCGGGTCGAACGATTCTATATACAAGAGCTTATTATCCGGCGTATCAAAAGTGATCTGATACACTGTACCACGCGGTATCACTATATAGTCGCCATACTTGAAAGTAAGTGAACCGTACATGGTGTCCAGGCGGCCACTACCCTTGTGTACGAACAGCATTTCATCAGCATCCGCATTCTTATAAAAATAGTCGGTTGATTCTTGCGGAGCTGCCAGGCCTATATGCATAGCTGCATTTACAAGCAACGTCTTACGGCTTTTCAGATAGTCCTTTTCAGGCGCTACATCAGCACCCATAAAACTCATCGCATTAAGTCCATTATCAATGGCAATCTCCGGCTGCACAGAATATGGTGCACCCTTCTGCCGCACACATGTAGGCGGATGCAAATGATAGACCAATGAAGACAAACCGGCAAAACCCTGTGTGCCTACCAACTCCTCCTGGTATAGCTTCCCGTTGGGTTGGCGGCTTACAATGTGTCGTTTTTCGGGTACTATACCCAGGCTGTGGTAGAATGGCATGATCGTATTTTTCTACAACAAACGTATTTACGACACAAGCGACAAACCATGACTTTAGTCACCGGGAAAAGTGATCATCATCACCCTCCCTCGTAATCCGCTAGAGTGGCTCAACACAGCATTACAAACCTCTAAAAAGTGATAAAAATTAGGTTTTGAACTGTCATTTTCAGAGCCTTTTCCCGACAAAAACAACCGGCATATTAGATTTGCGAACCGGAATTCAATTATGTTCATTCTTATTACAAAGGGCTAAATCTTGCATACGATATACTTACAGGCACACGCTCGACATTGCGGACGGACACAGGCAGATTCGTCGCAAAATCTCTAACCATCATCGCTTATTTGAGACCAATAAAACTAAAGTCAATACACCTCCCCCATCAGATCCCTTATCACCACCGATGTCAGCACCGCACCAAATGTAGCCGGTAGGTAAGACATAGTACCATATGCTGATTTCTTAAAGTTAGATCCGTCAGTCAGAATAAGCGAATCTTTATTGTTCTCCTCTGCAGAGAATACTGTTTTGATACCTTTATAGATACCCACCTTTTTCAGGTTTTTGCGCACCTGCTGGGCAAAAGGGCAATTGTATGTTTTGCCAATATCGGCTACGCGCACCTGCGTTGGATCCATCTTGCCACCTGCCCCCATAGAGCTTACTAATTTCATCCCCGACTTATACGCCGCTATCAGAAACGTCTGTTTAGGTGTAATACTATCTATTGCATCAACAATATAATCCAGCTTTTCATGCAGTAGTGATTCTACTACCTCTGGTTGTATGAACTCCTTTATGATATGCAGTTTCAGTTCCGGGTTGATGTCCATCAGCCTTGCTCCCATTACATCAACCTTACTTTGCCCGTGTGTGGATGTAAGTGCTGGCAATTGCCTGTTTCTATTGGTTGGGTCTACTATATCCCCATCCACTATCGTCATTTCTCCCACTCCCGACCGGCACAAGAACTCTGCAACAAAAGACCCTACACCGCCCATACCTACCACCAGCACATGTGCATTATGTAGCTTGGTAAGGTTTTCATTGCCTATCAATAGTTCTGTACGCGAAAGCCATTTAGTATCTGTCATTATCCTTCAAAATTAAACATCTGGTTAAAATGATATTGTTGGCTCTTTATAAGGTCTTCTACTGGCACATTTCTTATTGCAGCTGCCTTTTCATAAACAGCTTCAATAGAAATATCAGCATCATCGGTCTCTAAAAAAAACTGATCAGAATAGGTATGTTCAAGCACTTCGCCCGCCGGCCAGCTTTCATTGAATATTGCCGCCCCAAACGAAAAGGAATACCCGCTAAACGTCGCTGCTATTGCCGACCTGTTATTGAATCCATGAAGTATCACTGGCACATTGGGTTTATGGCGGGCAAATATTTCTACTATAAGTTCATGAGCCTTTACGCAATGTATGATCAATGGTTTCTGCACCCGGTTGGCCAGTGCTATATGCTTAATGAATATTTCCTTTTGTAGGTCCATTGGTGTCTCCACCAACTTATCAAGGCCACACTCTCCAACGGCCAATACATTTGGCTGCGACGCAAGCCGCTCTACCTGCTCAAACTGATTGGCATAGTCAGTAAGATATCCGGGATGTAGCCCTATACTGTAAAAGAACTCCGGCTGCATCTGATCAAATCCTTCATACAAGCTTTGTATGGAAAATACATGCTCATTTTGCTCTGGTGCTTTGTGTGTATGTATGTTATAGAATCGGGCCATATCCGTAGTAAAGGTATTTCGTTTGCCCGAACCTGCAATCACCTGAGTCGGGCTCGCGCCAGATCCGGAGCATATGTCTCCGACTATCCTTGCACGGAAGGCGGTCACCTACCAACAGCCATCAGACCGGTTCTCTTTGAGCACCTAACCATATCTCCCTCTCCCTTGCCCCCCTTTACCAAATTTCCAGACTGTAGTGTAAACCAGCCGAGTTCGGGTGTAATGAGGTTCGTTTCCAACTACATGGTAAAACATGCTAAATGATTATTTAAAACATAACACTCCGGAATGAAACCTAGAAGTAAATATTACCTTGTACCATTTGCGTTATAGATTCGAAATAATAATCACAGTAAAGAACAGTTGTCTGATACTACCCTGACAAGTTGTAAGTGAAGTATTTCGCGTGAGGGATAGTTGCGAATACACTTAACTTAAAAGGCCTTTTGTAACCTTTAATGAAGCTTAGAATACGAAGACGAAGTACGTTTACGCAAGGTGGGGCACGCCCAAATAGGCGCTGACAAAAAGAAAATACGCTTTGACCTGGCTCTCGCTGGCAGTTAAGGATGCGAATTCTTAACCTTTCCTTAGCGCGTGAATATTCGTAACTTAGTCTCTCAATTTCGCAACACCACTCATGGCTCAACTGATCAGAAAAGAAGACGCCCTGGAATACCATAGTAAAGGCAGACCGGGTAAGATAGAAGTAATACCTACCAAAGAAACCAAAACACAGCGCGACCTGGCGCTGGCCTATAGTCCCGGTGTGGCAGAGCCGTGCCTGGATATAGCGGCCAACCCCGATGATGTGTATAAGTACACCGCCAAGGGCAACCTGGTGGCCGTGATAAGCAATGGCACCGCAGTGCTGGGTCTGGGCGATATAGGCCCCGAGGCCAGTAAGCCGGTGATGGAGGGCAAGGGCCTGCTGTTTAAGATCTATGCCGACATAGATGTGTTTGACATAGAGCTGAATGTAAAAGACCCCGAGGCGTTTATACAGGTAGTAAAGGCGCTGGAACCAACATTTGGCGGCATAAACCTGGAGGACATAAAGGCACCAGAGTGTTTTGAAATTGAGACGCGTCTGAAGGCCGAACTGAAGATACCCATCATGCACGATGACCAGCATGGTACGGCCATAATAAGTGGAGCTGCGCTGCTGAATGCGCTGGATATTGTAGGCAAGAACATTGCCGATGTGAAGATAGTAATAAGCGGTGCGGGTGCATCGGCCATATCTTGCTGTAAGATATACCTGGCGCTGGGTGCACGGGTAGAGAACATGTATATGTTCGACAGCAAGGGGCTGATCATTAAAACGCGCACAGACCTGGATAGTCATAAGACTCAGTTTGCACAAAGCTGCGGCGATATGAGCCTTGAAGACGCCATGAAGGGTGCCGACGTATTTATAGGCCTGAGCAAGGGCGGCGTGGTATCTCAGCAGATGGTGAAGGGCATGGGTACAAAGCCAATTGTGTTTGCGCTGGCTAATCCTAACCCCGAGATAACGTATGATGATGCACTTGCGGCCCGTCCTGATGTGATCATGGCCACCGGTCGCAGCGACTACCCTAACCAGGTAAACAATGTACTAGGCTTTCCATACATATTCCGTGGTGCGCTCGATGTACGTGCATCGGCTATTAATGAAGAGATGAAACTGGCTGCGGTACACGCATTGGCCGCACTGGCCAAAGAGCCCGTGCCCGACCTTGTAAATGTGGCCTACAACGATATTACACTGCAATACGGCCCCACCTACATCATCCCCAAGCCCATGGATCCGCGCCTGCTGGTAACAGTGAGCATGGCCGTGGCAAAGGCAGCTATAGATAGTGGTGTGGCCCGCCTGCCTATTACCGACTGGGAAACCTATGAAAACCAGCTCTACAAGCGCCTGGGCAGTGATGACATCATTCTACGCCACGTGATCAACAAGGCCAAGCAAACACTGAAACGTGTGGTATTCAGCGAGGCCGAAAACATTAAGATACTGAAGGCAGCACAGTTGGCTAAAGATGAAGGTATAGCCATACCTATATTGCTGGGCAATGAGGCGAAGATCCGCAAGATGATCGCCGAGAACAACATTCACCTGGATGATGTAGAGATCATTGACCCTAAGAGCGATGCCGAAGATGCTAACCGCAACGCCTATGGCGAACTATTCTTTGAACAGCGCAAACGCCGCGGCATAAACCTCTACGAGGCAAAGAAGATCATGCGCGAGCGCCCTTACTATGGCTGTATGATGGTAAAGCAGGGCCGTGCCGATGCATTGGTATCCGGCCTTACCCGCAAATATCCTTACACCATAAGACCGGCACTCGAGATAATAGGAATGGAAGAAGGCGCAGGCCGTGTAGCGGGATTGTACATCATGCTCACCAAGAAAGGACCGCTGTTCTTTGCCGATACAACGCTCAATTTTAACCCTACAGAAGATCAGCTGGTAGATATTACCCTTCTTACCGCAAAGGCCGTAGAACACTTTAATATCAAGCCGCGTATAGCCATGCTCTCCTACTCCAACTTCGGTAGTACCACATCGCCCGAAGCACTGACGGTAAGCAATGCTGTGGCCAAGATAAAAGCGCGACATCCCGACCTGATAATAGACGGTGAAGTACAGGCAAGCGTGGCCTTTAACAAGGAACTGCTTAAGGAAAACTATCCTTTCAGCGACTTGGTCAATGAATCGCCCAACGTACTCATCTTCCCTAACCTGGCAGCCGGCAACATAGCCTATCATCTACTGCAGGAAGTAGGCGGTGCAGAAGCAGTAGGGCCTATACTGCTGGGCCTTAAGAAGCCGGTATATGTATTGCAGCTGGGTAGCACCGTTCGCCAGATAGTAAACATAGTGGCCATAGCGGCAATGGAAGCGCAGGTGAAAAGTTAATTTGACAATTCGGCAATTTGACAATTTAACAATGAGGGTAATGCGGAAATGTGATGGAATGTGATGACATGCGGGAACACAATGAAATGTTGTGAAGTGCAGATGAATAGGCAAAGTGAAGAAAACCTATAACGTCAATATACCATTATCTGTATCTACCATCTCATTGACTAATTACCAAATTATCAAATTATCGAATTAGAATTTGGGATTTTTTAAAAAGGTTCTTACATTTGCACTCCCTTCAAGGGAAACGTTAGTCCGATGGTGTAACGGTAGCACCACAGTTTTTGGTACTGTTTGTCTAGGTTCGAATCCTGGTCGGACTACGAGTTAAGAGCTCTTCTGCATATGCAGAAGGGCTTTTTGCTTTTTAGCCAACCATGTATTTACCACCCATACTACCATCCAAAACAGACTTCAACCAAAAGCAAAAAGGGCAGGATACATTGAGTATCCTGCCCTTTGTTTATTGAAACAGTTATTGATTATTCCTTAACCAATCTCTGTGTTACTTTTTGTTCACCCTGTGTAAGTTCTACCATGTAGATACCTGCGGCGAATGTGCTCAACGGAACGCTTACTGTTCCATTCTGCTGTACGCCCAGATCCTGATTGTAGATACTCACACCACTGATGTCCATAACACGCACTGTAACCTTTTCTTTCTTACCTGATGTAAAGCTGATCTTAACATCGTCAGTTGTTGGGTTTGGTGTCATAGTTACTGCAAGTGATTTAACTGCAGCAGGAACATTAGATTTCAATGCCAGTTCGAAACGATCACCCTGTGTGGTCTTATCCTTACCGATAGTGAATGGATATTCTGTACCTGCATTCAGATCAACATACTTTTCAAGCAACTTGTCATGAAGAACCAATGAACCACCTGCAGGAACAACTACGTTGTCGGCACGGATGATGAAGTTTTGCTGGTAGCCACTTGCTATTCCCAGAGGTATCACCTTCTCTGCTACGAACGGACGGCTATCTACTGCAAGGTTCAGATTGTCGGCAGACTTAGTGTAGAAGTTGAAATCAGCTGCACCCATAGGCTTAGCGGCATCCAGCATTCTGTCGTTTTCATCTGTTGCCTTGTCATTGAAGTTGATCTTCAACATATCCCATATGTGGTTCTTCTCGTCATACACACTTAAAGCAGTGTATTGTACAGGAGTCTTATAAAGGTAGTTAGATGTTGAAGCAGACTTGTCAGACTCAGTAAAGTCAATATGAGCACCATCATGATCAGCCTGTACCTGGATACAAGTGTTAGCCTGTACATAGTAAGGAACTGCTGAACCACCAAGGTTAACTGATACGAACTGGCCACCAGCACCCATTGCAGGATCGAAGACAAAGAATGCACCACCCATTACCTGTCCTGCTGCTCTAGCATTAAAGATAACCGTACCCATGTCTACGGGAGAAGCGTACGGATTACCTACCATGTTGAAGCTCTGAAGTGTTGCGGAAACACCCTGTGCCAACGGAATTGAAACGTTACCCTGATTTACATTACCCATCATTTTGAATGTTGTAGATGATGGTGTATAAGCACCAGCCCATCCTGCATAACCCAAACCTTCACCCTTAGCACCTCTGAAGAACAGACGAATACCCTGTCCCGGATGTACCATGTTAGAATCAGCTGCACCTGCATTGATCTTAGTGAATGGCTTCCAACCCGGATCGTATCCAACAGACGAGTTACTTACGTAAGGATCAAGTCTGTAAGCAGAAGGCGCATTAGAAGCAGTAGGTCTGAAACCATTTGCTGTACCACCAGGACCAGTAATATCGATATACGGCTGTAACTGATTCAATAGGATAGTATCGCTGAACGGATGACCGAAGAAACGGTATCTACGGAAACCACCCATTACATACTGGTCAACCTTTACCTTACCTGATATTACAGCACCTGAAGCAGGTATCTCAGCAATACGTGCAGTAGAGTTGGTGTCTGTTGAGGCCAGCTCAAGGCTATCATTTGTTGTAAGCGTACCTACGGTGATAGTGATAGTACTTCCGATAATCATGCGTGAACCTATGTTAATCGTTGCACCATTGCTATTGTTCAATTCCAGGTTGTTGGTAGTACCAATACCTGTGATTGTCTGAGCAGAAGCACCATTCAAGACAACCTTACCAGCACCAAGTACCTGAGCACTATTGTTATAAGAACCGCCAACTTCAACCTTACCAGAACCATCAACAACCAATACACCACCACTGCTAACAGTAAGATTTCTTGTAGTTGCTGTAAAGGCACTTGGTATTACAGGGTTGAATGCAGCTGCCTGAATTGATACATCATCAGCAACTGTAGGTACGAAACCACAACTCCAGTTGGTTGTTCTGTTCCACTCAGACTCATGACCTGCACCGCCTGTACCACCTACCCAAGCCATAGGCGTAGGATCGATAGTGATAGTTGTACCAACAGTAGTAGTACAAACTGCATTGTGCGCATCGATGATGAGATAGTTATGAGCAGAAGTTATCAAACCAGTAGATAGATTGTGCGTAGTTCCGCTGAATGTGAAGCTGGTTGCAGCTGCACCATCCTTACTGTAAGAAACTGTAGCACTATCAGTACCTGTGAAGTCGATACTACCTGCATAACCCATACAAGGAACGTTGACTGCAGATACTGTAACAACAGGATTAGAATGAACGATTGTATGTACCGGATAAGGAGCACTTGTACAAGCAGCATTAGATAGTGTTAGTGTACCATCGAATGAACCTGCACCACCTGCCGGATTGTAGATCAATGTAACAGATGAACCTGACAAAGTAGCACCTGAGATATTGCTGAATCCGCCGTCAGACAATGCTGTTGCATCCCATGCAACACTATATGTAGTAGGCGCACCAACTATTGTACTAATACCAATCGATGCAGAAGCAGTAGGTTGGCAGATGTTTGGCATAGCAGCACTTACTGATGCAGAAGGCGTAGTATTGATAGTATCTGCACCATTCATTGTACTTATACAACCTACCGCACTTGTTGCTTTCACAAAGTACGTACCATTGGCGGTCACCGGCGCGAACGCAAGTGTTGTTGAAGTACCTGTTTGTGTAGCTATAACCGTAGAAGGCGATTTGATCAATGAATAGTTGATAACAGAAGTCTGTGAGTTATTCAAACCAACCGCTATACCTGTAGCGGTACAACCATTACCACCGGTAACATTGTAAACAACAGGATAATCATTAACAGTTACTGTACCTGTTTGTACCGGAGCACTTGTACAACCTGCACCTGGGTAAGTAACCGTGAGGCTATACTGGCCGGTAGCAGAAGCATCTGGAACAGTATATGTAACTGCAGTAGCAGTACCAGTTGTAGCATAACCTGCAGGACCACTCCAGTTGTATGAAGTAAGACCACCTGTACCAGTTACAGAACCAGCTGTAAGTGTGAATGCTGAACCAGCACACAACGTAGTAGCAGATGAAGTAACCAGAGAAACAGTAGGCAAAGAATTAACTGTTATTGCTGTAATACCAGGATTACCACAACCAGCAGTGTAAGAGATGATAGCACTACCAGCACCAACACCTGTTACAACACCTGTAGATGAATTCACAGTAGCCACCGCTGTATTAGATGATGACCATGCACCACCGGGAACAGTATTCGTGTTAGCCATTGTAGTAGTTCCACCAGGGCATAATGTAGTAGCACCCGCTGTGTTAGTACCCGGAGTTGGGTTAACTGTCATTACATTTTCAACAGGAGCACCGCATGCGCCAGTGTAACTGATCGTAACTGTAGAAGAAGATGTTATTGAAGCAACCGAAGAAACAATACCGGTAGCAGTAACTGTAGCAACCGAAGGCGTTGAAGTACTCCATGTACCACCTGCTGTTGCATCAGTTAATGTTGTAACTGATGTATTGTTCCTGATCATCAGACTATCAAGATACATATTGTTACCCGCTGCGCTCACACCCTTGATAACTACATAGTTAGTAGCACCAGAGATAGTAGCAGGGATAGTATAGGTAACTTTCTGCCAGCTTGCAGCACCAACTGTACCGGTAAAGGCAGTAGTTAATGTTCTAGAGCGGCATACGCTACCGATTCTTGTACCACCAATAGTAGGTGTAGTATTTACATAAACCGCGATACTATCGTAGTTAGACGCTACACCAGCAGTTCCATCACGATACATGTAGAAGCTTACGCGACCACCATTTGCACCTGTAAGATCGAATGCAGGAGAAACCAATGCAGCAGTATTACCTGCAGTAATAGTGTTGCTACCGAACATAACCACATTAGTACCGCCACCTGTTGGCACACCACTTGTAGGGTTTGTAGTAGAAGCACCTACCATAGAACTGAAATAACCATTTGCAGCACCAACACCCTGAACATAGCTCCAACCATCAACAGGAGAACCTGAAGTAGAAGGAACACCACTTTCGAAACTTGTAAGTACAAGTGGCGAAGGAGAAGAACATATTGTGCTTGCACCAACTATAGGGTCAGTAGTACCATCGATGTCTATGATTTTAATAGCATCAGTACCGCAACCATTACCATATGTGATAGTAACAGAATTACCAGACACACCTGTTAAGGCCGCCGTAACAACACCAGAGAACGAACCAACTGTAGCAACTGTAGGATCACTTGTACTCCATGTACCGCCACCAACAGTATTGGTAAGGTTGGTAGTACTTGTAAATGCAGGTGAAGAAGTAGTAGGACACATTGAAGACGCACCAACAATAGCAGCAGGAGGAGCCTTAACAGTGATAGAAGTACCTACTGCATTACCGCAACCGTTAGAGTAGCTGATAGTAGTAGTACCCGCACCAACACCAAACAACTGACCAGTGTTAGCATCTATAGTAGCTACGGCAGTGTTAACAACACTCCAAGTACCACCAGTTGCAGAGTTACTTGCAGTAATAGAAGCACCGATACAGAAAGAAGAGATACCGGTGATAGCACCAGGTGTGCCCTTGATAGTAACCGGTGTACCTACACTTGCAGAACAAGCTGTGTAAGAGATATTAGCGGTACCGGCGGCAACAGCCGTCATAATACCTGAAGAAGCGTTAACTGAAGCAATTGAGCTTGCAGTAGTTGCCCATGAGCCACCGGCGGTAGCATCTGTAAGCAATGTTCTGAATTTATTCGCTACCACCAGCACATTATCAACTCCCATCCAGTTACCACCATTAGAGCTATAGTAAACTCTAAGCATAACATTAGACTGATTAAGAGCAGCTGCAGGCAGATTAGTAGTGTAAGTAGGTGTAGCTGAGGTCCATGTAGCAGTACCAAATGTAGTACCACCGGTAGACGCCAGATTAGACCATGAACTACCACCGTTAGTAGAGTAATCAAGTGTAACCACATCACCAGACAATGCACTATAATACAGGTTCAATGAAACTGTAGCTATAGTCATGCTTGAAGTAGAGAATGAAGGAGACCTTAACTCTGTAACCGCAACACCTGAACCATAAGTATTAGGCACTGCCTGAGCAAAGTTGGTACCATCACCGGTGATGAGGCCGCTGAACCCAGGAGATGCAGCGATCTGGAAATAAGAAGTACTGTTTCCTGAAGTGTTGACCACAGACCATGTACCACCTGTAGCACCAGTAAGTGAAGTAAAGTTCTGATCTATCAGCGTAGTAGTACCTGTAGAAGGCACACACAATGTAGTAGTACCAGAAATAGCTCCAGGTGAACCAGAAACTACTACAGACGAAGTAGCAGCGGTACAACCATTGTTATAAGATATAGTAACCGGTGTACCGGTAACAAGGAACGACGTCATAACACCGGTTGAAGCATTGATAGACACAACGGTAGGCGCTGTAGTAGACCATGTACCACCTGTAGTGGTATTGGTAAGCGTAGCAGAAGAGCTGGTACACAATGAAGTAGCACCAACAATAGCTGCCGGCTGAGCCAATACAGTTAAAGTATATGGCGGAGGCGTACCGCAAGCAGTAACATAAGTAATATCTGCTGTACCTGTACCAACACCAGTTACCACACCGGTAGATGGGTTAACTGTAGCCACAGATGTATTAGAACTAGACCATGTACCACCAGCAGAACTGTTTGACAGCGTCATAGACGTACTTGCGCAAAGTGTAGTTGAAGCACCTGTGATAGAACCCGGAGCCGGTGTAACGGTGATCGTTTTCACAACGCCACCACATGATGTAGTATAGCTGATATTAGAAGAACCTGCCGCAACACCAAACACAGTACCACCTGAAACCGTAGCCGCTGCTGAATTGGTCGATGACCAAGATCCACCAGGAGTAGCATCAGTATACACAGTTGAAGGAGCGTATTTAGCCTGAAGCTTAAAGTTATCAAGATACCAAAGAGATCCTGTACCAGCAGAAATACCCGAAGCCTTCCACCTTAACAAAGTAGCAGCGTTACCCAATGCACCGGCAGGTAATGTTACACTACCGTTTGGCGTCGCAGAAGACCATGTTGTAGTACCAGTACTTGCACTGTAGGTTGTTATCGTAGTCCAGCTAGATCCACCATTAGTAGAATAGTCAACGGTAGTACTCACCGCTGCAGCATATACCAGATAATGATTGAATGTAACGGTAGCTGATGTCATACCAACTGTAGAGAATGAAGGCGTGATCAACTCAACATTTGCACCAGAAGCTGGCGCACTTGTAGGCGAGCTGGCCAGGTAAACCGAACCATCACCAATACCACCACCGGTAGTACGATTGAATCCGCAGGCAAAGTTACCTGCATTTACGCTCATGTTCCATGTACCACCAAGTGATCCTGTATATGATGTATTGAAGTTATTGATCAATACATCGGTAGCTGTAGCCAAAGGCGCACATAACGTAGTAGAACCAACAATAGGAGCCGTAGCACCGCCACCACCTACAGTAACTGTAGTTGTTGCAGAGCCGCAAGTACCTGTAAACGTAATTATCGAAGATGTGCCTGAAGCACCGGCTGCACCATTAACACCAGTTGATGAGTTAACTGTAACAGCAGCAGGCGTAGCAGATGACCATGTACCAGTTGCAGTATTCAACAACTGACCAAGGTTACCTGTACTTGTAGGGCAAAGTGCAGTAGAACCTGTAATAGCGGTTGGTGCGGCAATTACAGTAACCAACTTAACAGTAGATGCACCGCAACTGCTACCATAAGCAATGTAAGAAGTACCGCCAGCCAAACCAGTAACCGCACCTGTAGAAGGGTTAACTGTTGCAACAGTAGGGCTAAGACTGCTCCATGTACCACCTGTAGAAGCATTAGTTAAAGTAATAGTAGCACCTACGCATACCGAGCTACTACCACCTACCGGCGCAGGCGCCGCATTGATAGTTACCGGGGTAAATGTAGTTCCACAAGGAGTAGTATATGTAATATTAGTTGTACCACCGGCAACACCTGTCATTACACCTGTGCTACTGTTGATGGTTGCAATGGCAGTATTACCAGAGCTCCAAGGAGTGGCACCTGCAGGCGTAGCGTCTGTAAGTGTAGAAGTTGGCGCAATTGAAGGGCCAATGATCTTCACATTGTCCATAGCCCAATAGAAGCCCCATGATGACTGGTAGTAGAACCTGATCTGAACATTAGGCTGGCCAACCGCATCTGAAGGTATAGCTATAGAATAGTTAGGCGTACCCGCAGTCCATGAAGTAGCTCCTGAAGAACCACCATAGAAAGAAGCAAGGTTATTCCAGGCAGTACCACCATCTGTAGTATACTGGATCAACAAAGCCGCATCCCAAACAGAATTAGACAAACCATACTCATTGAATGTAAGCGTTGCAGTTGTAAGACCTACAGTAGAGAACGTAGGCGAAGTAATATAAGATTTGATCGTAGTACCACTACCTTCAGCATCGGCATTTGCACCAATGAAGTTGCTACCGTCACCAGTAACAGTGGTATTGGTCCATGTACCTGCTGTAGGTGATGCCGGAACTAATCTCCAGTTATTAGTAGAAGCCGGATTAGAACCATAGCTTCTGATAGTCCAAAGACCACCAGAAGGTATCTGGCCTACTGTATCATTAAAGTTCTGAGACAATACTGTAGGTGTACCTGAAGCACATAGACTTGTAGTACCTGATATAGATGCAGGAGTAGAAGAAACGGTAACTACTTTTCCTACCGAACCGCAAGTGTTTGTATAAGATACAGTAACCGTACCAACCGAAGCAGTAGAGGTAAGCACACCTGTAGCAGTGTTGATGCTACCGCTACCTGTTGCAGATGTAGATGACCAAGGGTTTGCACCGCCCGGTACTGTATTAGTAAGAGTAGTAGTATTAGAAGTACACATTATTGATGCGCCACCAATAGCTGCCGGCAACGGTGTAATGGTTTCAGACGCTGTTACGGCGTTACAACCAGTAGTTACATAACTAATAGTAGTAGTACCACCGGCTACACCACCTACCTCACCGGTAGTGGCATCAACTGTTGCGATAGCCGTATTATTACTCACCCATGTACCACCAGGTAATGAGTTGGTTAAGGTAGCAGAGGTAGCCTGGCAAATAGTACCGAAGCCGCCTATTGCACCAGGTGCAGGGTTAACATTTACATCTCTGTAAACATCAGCACCACAACCATTACCATAAGTGATTGTAGCAGTACCCGCAGATACACCCGTTACCACTCCGGTAGATGAATTGACAGTAGCAATAGAACCAAATACACCATGAGACCATGTACCACCCAGTGAAGCTTCAGACAACGTAGTGGTCTGACCAATACACGCATCAACAGTAGTTAATGGCGTAATGTCAACAGGAGCATCATTAACAGAGAATGAAATAGTAGCAGGTGCACCGCAACCAGTAGCATAGGTAAATGTGGTGCTACCACCAGCAATAGTAGTTATAACACCGGTTGAAGCATTTATGCTTGCAACGGTAGGGCTAGAAGATGTCCATGTACCACCTGGTGTGCCATTAGACAGGGTAGCAGTACCACCCATACATAATGAAGTAACAGTAGGCGTAACACTAATAGCGGTAGGTGCCGGATTAACCACCACGTTTCTTGTAGTAGTAGTACCGCAAAGATTGGTGAAAGTAATAACCGCAGTACCTGCAGAAACACCTGTTACCGCGCCTGTTGATGAATTGACAGTAGCGATAGCACCATATGAACCATGAGACCATGTACCGCTACCTGCAGTAACCTGATCGATAGACAATGTAGTGGATACACCTATACATGCTGTAACAGTGGCCGGTGTGATAGATGGTAACACAGCAGGGTAGTTATATACAGTAGTAGTAGCAGTAGCATTACAACCTGAAGTAGGGTTAGTTGCAGTTACAGAATAGGTAGTAGTACCCGTTACTGAAGCTGAAGTAACTGCTGAAGCTGTAGACGCTACACCTGATGTAGGTGTCCAGGCATAAGTACCACCGGTAAGTGGAATAGAGAAACGGTAACCGGTATTAGTAAGACCTGTAGCATTAACACTTGCTGCTCCGAAAGGACTTGCATAAAGCGTACCACCAGCATTCTGAATACCTACGTTAGAGGTATTTACTGCTGATTTACGGGCGATCATCAGATCGACAATATTACTTGTTTCATAAAGAATGATCTGACCATCGAATGCAAGGTCAGTAGAACCAAACGTGCTTACATCTTTGAAATAAACTACAAAACTACGGTTTGGTGAAGTACCAAAGGTTTCATATTGTATTGCTGTCAAGGCGTTCAGATCTCTTCCGAAAAGTAATATAGCTGGGTTAGAGTTACCATTACTTGGTAAATTATTAGGGCTATAGTTAGTTGCCGGAATAGCGTTACCCAATGTCATGAAACCATTACACTGCAATGAGAATTGAGTATAGTTAGTACCAAAGAAATTGAACGTAAATGGCAAAGACAGTGCAGCAGAGTTTGTTTCATCTCCACTAACTGATGTTACAGCAGCACCGGTTAGCGTTCTATACGCAAATGGAACAGATGTAACGGTGTAGCTGGTACCTGAAGCAATGTAGCCTGCACCGGTAAGCGTAACAGGACTACCTGCGCAAACCGTGAACGACGATGCTGTAGCAGTAGCAGAAACTGCGCTGCCTACACCAACTGATTTAGTAAGTGTAGCCGTACAACCTGTTGCAGATGTACCGGTAATAGTATAAGTGATGGCAGAACCGGCAGTACTTACCACCGATGCACCTGTAGTAGCAGACAAGCTGGTATTAGGTGCCCATGAATAAGTGGATGCACCAGATGCCGTAAGCGTAACGCCAATGCCGCTACAAACTGCTGCGGTAGCAGGGCTTGCAGCCAATGAAGGGCTACCATTGACAGTGATGTTACGCACAACGTAACAACCTGTAGAAGTATTAGTATAAGTAATAGTAGCTGTACCAATAGAAAGAGCAGCTATAACACCTGTAGAAGAGTTAACACTTGCTACAGCTGGTGCACTTGAAGACCATGTATTACCACCTGATGAAGTCCAGGTGGTAGAGAAACCTGTACACAATGCTGTTACACCACCGCTGATAGGCGCAGGTGTAATATTATTAATGGTAACAGTTGTATTATTAGTGCATGTACCGTCTGAAGCAGTTACTGTATAAATAGTAGTAGTAGCAGCAGGGCTGGCATTTACAGATGCTGTATTTGTGGCATCCAATCCTGAAGAAGGACTCCAAGAGTAGTTGATTGCCGAACCTGTATTAGAAGCAGTAAGTGGCAATGCAGTGCCGGAATTGCAATAATTCGTACCAGATGGTGTAGCTACTGAAACAGTGAAACCACCATTTGCCACATTGACAAGGTAAGTAGCACTGCCACCACAAGTAGGATTGTCGTAAGTAATGGTTGTTGATGAACCAGCAATAACACCATAAACCACACCTGCCTGATCTACAGTAGCCACTGAAGGATCGCTGCTAGACCATGTACCACCTGAACCACCCTGTGTAAGATTCATAGAACCAGGTAAACACAATGTAGCAGAAGGCCCGGTAATAACAGTAGTAGCACCATTGAAAGTAACAGAAGTTGTACCAGTGCCCACGCAACCAGCAGCTGTAGTACCTGTAACTGTGTATGTAGTGGTAGCTGACGGTGAAGCATTTACAGAAGTACCCGCAGATGAGCTTAAAGTAGCAAATGGAGCCCATGTGTAAGTAGAACCACCTGAACCGGTAATAGCAACCGGTGATCCTGAACTACAATAAGTAGCTGATGATGCTGTTATAACCGGCACAGGATTAATAGTTTTAGTACCTGTACCTAAGCAACCGTTAACACTTGTACCTGTAGCAGTATAAGTAATAGCAGTAACCGGAGTGGCAGTAACAGTAGCACCGGTTGTAGCACTTATAGTAGTATTGGGTGCCCATGTGTAGGAAACCGCACCACTTGCTGTCATTGGTACATTATAACAAGGTGTAGCTGCAGAAATACTAACCGTAGGCAATGGATAATTACCTACTGCAACTGTACCTGTACCTGAACAACCTGCTGTGCTGGTAACCGTAAGAGAATAAGTAGTCGGAGAGGAAACAGTAGCAGCTGTAGTACCTCCCGCTGTAGATGTAACACCAGATGTAGGTGTCCATGCGTATGTAGGTGAAGTAACCGGCATAGAGAAACGGTAACCGGTATTGGTAAGACCTGTAGCGTTAACGCTTGCAGCGCCAAACGGACTTGCATATAGTGTACCTGTAGCATCCTGTATACCAACATTACAAGTAGATGTTGATGACTTGCGGGCAATCATCAGGTCTATGACATTGATCGTTTCATAAAGAATGATCTGACCATCAAACGCAAGGTCTGTTGAACCATATGTACTTACATCTTTAAAGTAAACCACAAAACTACGGTTAGGCGCAGTACCAAATGTCTCATACCTTAAGGCTGTAACCGCATTAAGATCTCGGCCAAATATCATTATAGCTGGCCTAGGCGCAGCAGTATTAGGAAGATTGGAAGCACTATAGTTAGTAGCAGGAATTGTGCTACCTAATGTCATGAAACCGTTACACTGCAAAGAGAACGTAGTATAGTTAGTACCGAAGAAATTGAAGGTAAATGGCAAAGACAGCGCAGCAGAGTTTGTTTCATCTCCGCTAACTGATGTTACTGCCGCACCCGTTAAAGTTGCAAGGCTAAATGGAATAGTTGTAACTGTGTAGCTGGTGCCACTGGTAAAATAGCCGGCACCGCTAAGGGTAACATTACCACCCGGACAAACAGAAGCAGATGTAGTTGCGGCAAGAACTGCAACACCTGTACCCACGCCCACTGCCTTAGTAAGTGTGCTGGTACAACCGGCAACTGATGTGCCAGTTATAGTGTAGGTAATGGCACTTGCAGCGGTAGTAAAGACCGTTGAACCCGTTGTAGCTGATAGTGAGGTATTAGGTGCCCAAGAATAAGTTGGTGCGCCCGATGCAGTAAGTGTTACACCTACTCCGCCGCAAACTACAGCACTTGCTGGTGTAGCGCTCAAAACCGGAGTAGCATTTACATTTATATCTCTTGTTACAATACAACCAGATGATGTATTGACGAACTGAATAGTTGCGACACCGCCACTACCGGAGAGCACACCAGTTACAACACCAGCAGCGCTAACCGTTGCTATGGCAGTATTAAGGCTCGACCATGTACCGGCACCCATAGTTGCTGACCAGGTTGTACTTGCTCCCTGACAAATAGTAACAGTACCCCCTGAAATAACCGGGGTAACATTATTAACCGTCACTAAACCCGACTGTGCATGGCATTGTGAAGTAGGATTGGTCGCAAATACATAATAATAAGTAGTTGCGGCCGAAGGGGTTGAAACCACTGTACTTGTTGATGTACTGCTTAACCCAACGGCAGTGCCACCTGCACCATCAGTCCATAAAAATTGGGTAGCACCTGCACCAGAAGGAGTGGCGGTTAAAGTTATGCCGGCACCCGTAGCACAATAATTAGCCGTGGACGGTGAAGCAGACAATGTAAAACCGACGCCTGCTACTATTACCGGCTTAGTTAAAGTAACCGAGCAGCCGGCATCGACATATGAAATAATTGCAGTACCGGTAGACACACCATATACTGTACCTGTGGCAGACCCCACTGTGGCAACAGCCAGATCACTACTGGAATAACTACCAAGTGCTCCGGATGCGTACACTAAAGGACTAGGTGTCATGGCCGCAAAATAATAAACAGTACCTGGATAGCACACAGTATCACCACCGGATGGAACGGATCCGCCAACAGTAACATCTATAAATGTTGGCACCGGGTCATAAGTTACTGTCGATGTAGCTGTTGACGTACAACTACCTAATGAAGCAACAACCGTATAGGTAGTAGTGACTGAAGGACTCGCCCCCACCGTAGGACTACCCGAAGAACTAACAGAAGATGTTAAAGAAGCTGCGGGCGCCCAAACAAATGATGTACCTGTGCCTGCTGGTGTCAGCGTTACGGGTCCATTGACATTGTTACTACAATAGTAGGTAGTACTCCGGGTAACAGTTGGTGTTGTTGGCAATGGAGCAACAGTTATTGTCTGATCGACCGCACACCCGGCCAAACTTGTATATCTCGCGGTAACAGTACCCGCAGATGTTCCGGTATATCTACCAGTTGCACCAACTACACTAGCCGCTCCGGTACCACCGGCAACAACACTCCAGGTTCCACCAGATGGTGTTGCCGATAAAGTAATAGCTGTACCACTACAAAATGTAAAAGAACCTGTAGAACTCGCTACACCACTTGGTGTAGGGTTAACTGTAACAAGCGCTGTTCCGGTAACCGTACAGTTTCCTCGCGCTGCTGTAACTATATAACTACCTGCACTAGCAGGAGCAACAGTAAAGCTGGAAGGATTTTGTGAAGCTGCATTAAATGAGTTAGGACCACTCCATGAATAAGTAGCACCAGTAAGTGTGTTGGCAGTAAGTGCAAGCGTTGCACCCTCGCACAACGTGGCTGGTGTAGCAGTAGCGGTAACAGCAGGGCAATAAGAGAATGTAAGACCTGAAGTAGGAAGAGTTGTACCGGCTATCTGTGAAACCATAGCAGCAACAGCAGCCGATGTGCGGGATGTAGAAGCAGAAGAGCTATTCCAGTTTCCACTGGTCAAAACAGAGCGACCAACCCAGTTATTGGCTGTAGCACTTGGCCCCCAAATACCGCAATAACCTGCGAGAGTAGCATAGTTCCCTGTAAAAGACCCATACACCATCTGTATCATATTAGATGTTTCGTATAACCTGATCTGAAAATTCCATACCTGCGTTCCTCCATAATGCCTACAGTTAGGCCACTCCACAACAAATATTCTGTTAGGTGAAGTACCCAATACAGACTTTCTTACAGGCAACGCGCCGGTAGTATTGTACTGTAGATCCTGAGCATTCGCCCCTATCGTAAAAATACCCGCAGTATTAGTCGTGTTAGGCGTGTACGTATAGTTTGTTGTTCCACCAAATTCAATATAGCCGTTTGATGAAACAAAAACATTGGCATTAGCAGCAAATGCCGTTCCCATCACATTAAATGCAAATGGTATTGTGGTAGAAGTTGTTCCATCGTCCCACGATGAGAGGAGCGCTACATACAGCGGATCGCCTGTTGTAACAGCTGTGTAAGTCGTAGATGACTGAGCAAAACTGTAAAACGAACTCTGCGCAAAACCTGTAAAAACGGTTAGGCAGCTAACAACGAGAAAGAGGTATATCTTCTTCATACTCACAAATTTTAAATTCTTCAAAATGGGTATACTTTAAACAATAATTAACACCCCGAAAGGACGGAGTGTAGAATTTATTCGCAAACTATAGAATTATAAACTTAAAAACAAATAATTGTTATGAATTTTTAATTTTCAGTAAATAATATCTATAACTATTAAACAATGTAACCTTTATAATACCTATTAGTTAGTTTTTACAACAACATATGATTATCAACAGTTTGTAAATAGCCGATATAATATTTGTTACGTAATTATTAGCTTTTAGTTATAAACCAAAGTTAATGCATAATGCATATCAAAAAACAACCATTAACGAAAAAACAACTAAAAATATTTGGGTTACATTTATCTACATGTGTAAGTGCGTTTTCAGCCTGCTTATGCAAGACACAAAAATGAGTATTGGCGCATATTTGAAAGGAAAATAGTAGCTCATACGAAAAATTATTGTAAATCCAAAAAAACGTGCATTTGTGGATAACTAATTCGTAAAAACATCGAAAAATGGAGTGAATTGCACTTAAAACGAGTGTATCAACATGCATAAACGAGCACCACCGTTATATAGAATGCTGAAATGCAACCATATATCTATCCCAAAAAGATATTGAGGTACATACATTTATATACACTAGATCACTTACAAAAAAGTAACGAATAGCATGCAATTTTGCAGGTCAAAACGAGATGGTACAAAGTCATATCCACCTCAGAAAACGGTTGTCTAAAAGTGTGTAGATACCATAAAAGCCACGGTAAAAAGTGTGAAAATACAGCACGATCTATGCACTATAATTGAAAGATTCTCAGCCAAAATTCTGTTGGTCAATTTGACCACGTGCCGCATTATTCTTACCACAAACCAATATGTGAACAGCCTTCTACAGCCGCCACCTTACCGGTAATGAAAGACAGATAATGGCACTAAACAAAGAAGCCGGAAGCACATATAATGTGCTTCCGGCTTCTTAAAAATGTTCCTTGTTATTATTCCTTAACCAACTTCTGTATTGAATGCTCAGTACCCGAAGTAAGCTCTATCATGTATATTCCTGAAGCAAACTTACCAAGAGAAACTACGGTGTTGCCATTCTGTACAGCACCCAGATCCTGAGTGTAAACTGTTACACCAGACATGTCCATAACTCTGATAGATACATTGTCCTTCTTGTTAGAAGTGAACGATATCTTAACATCATCAGATGTAGGGTTTGGCGCCATAGTTACCTTGAAGCCGGTAGCAACTACCTGTGCAGGCTTCATAGCAATCTCAAACCTGTCATTGCCCTGCGAAGATTTGTCGTTAGAAACAGTAAACCTGTATTCAGTACCTGCCTGCAGCTCTACATATTTCTTCAGCATCTTATCGTGCAGGAACACAGCAGTACCTTCGGCCAGCTTCATATCGTCGGCCCTGATAATGAAGTCTTGCTTGTAAGGGCTAGATATACCAAGTGGAATCGTAGCGTCCTTTACAAACGGACGAGCATCAATAACCATTTTCTTATTATCAGCAGACATACTGTAGAAATTGAAATCTGCACCAGATGGCTTAACGGCATCATACTTAGCATCTTCAGCATCATTTGCCGCGCTGTTAAACCTTAACTTCCACATATCCCACATATGATAATTTGCATCATAAATATTCAACGTCAGATGTTCGGAAGAAGATTGCTTGAATAACGGCGTAGTCACAGTATCTGACTTCATACTCTCAGTGAAAGTAATGTGTTTGTTGTTGCCTGCGGCACGTACCTGGAAGCAGGCATTTGCTTGTAAGAAGTAGTTAGAACCGTCAATATCAACAGGCTGGAACTGACCAGCAACCCCGAGTGAAGCATTCCAAACATAAGCAGCGGCACCCGTAATATCGCCGGTACCACTCATATTCAGATCGCTTGCGTTCCACAAAGCAGCACCAATATTTACCGGAGATGCGAAAGGATTACCTACCATGTTGAAATCCATAAGAGTAGGATCTGGCCCTGCCCCTCTGTTCAATGTGATTACCTTTGTGCCTTGGTTAACATTACCGATCATAGCAACAGTGTTTTCATGAATTATATATGGGAATCCAATCAAACCTTCGCCCTTGGCACCTCTCATAAATAAACGTAATCCCTGACCCGGCTTCAACTTGTTAGAGTCTGCGGCTGTACCATTGATCTTAGTAATTGGTTTCCAACCCGGATCGTAGCCTAGACTTGAATTCTCAGTAAATGGATCAAGTCTGAAAGCAGAAGGGGCGTTAGTAGTTGTAGTAGTAAATCCATTACCTGCACCACCTGAACCTGTGATATCCATATAAAACTGTAGCTGGCTCAATGACAAAGTGTCACTGAATGGATGTGCCCAGAAACGGAAACGGCGATAACCTGCAGGTATGTATTGATATACTTTTACCTTTCCTGTTATTGATGCACCTGCACCAGGAATCTCACCTATCCTTGCGCTACCATTCGCATCAGAGAATAAAGCAAGGCTGTCATTCGTAGCCAGGTCTCCCGCATTAACGGTAAGCAAAGATTTCACAGTCGCGCGTGCGCCGGTGTTGATAGTAGCCCCTGCACTATTGTCGATTGTAAGACGGTCTACAAAACCGATACCATCAATAGTTTGAGCAGACGTGCCGTTCATAATCATTGTACCTGCGCCTATTACAATACCGTTGTTCGAAACATTACCCTTAACGTTCAATACTGATGCGGTATTTAAGGTTAGTGTTGCTCCGGAAAGCAATGTTATATCTAATGCATTAGCAATAGAATCAGCTAATACTTCAGGGCGGGGAGTAATGTTTGAAATGTGTACTATGTCAGTATCTCCCGGCACTTCCAGACAAGTCCAGTTATTTGCCTGATTCCATTCCGTAGTATGGCTGGTTACACCACCCACCCAATTCATACTTATAGGGCTAACATTCTGTGTAGTATTGTAAGTAGTTGTACAATGTACATCCTGAACGTCTATCAATACATAAGCATGACTTGCCGTAACATGTGGAAGTGCGAGTGTAAACGCACCACCGGTAAGCACCTCTGGCGAAGCAGTAATGCCATCTACAGAATAATTAAAGCTAGCATCAATCGTACCGGTAAATAAAATTTCAGCGTAGTGATTGTTACAAGGAGTAGCGGTAGATGCACCGATTGACGCCGTTGGCGGATCGTAAGAGTTGAAAGCGACATCATATGCTGGTGTGCTGGTACAACTTGCATCTGATACAGTTATTGATGAATGATACGTTTGTCCTGCAACCGCAGTACCTGGCACTACCAGTGTTATAGTACCACCAGACAACACAGCATTTGAAACATCTAAAAATCCTGCAGCCAATGCAGTAGCATCGTATGCAACACTGTAGTTGGTTGGTGTTCCATCAACTGCAGAATATCCTATTGGCAAAGTAGTTGCGCCTATACATAAAGCAGGGGCAGCGTCTGGGCTGATATCCACTTTATTAACTGTGAGCGTATTGGAAGCACTTCCGCTTAAATTCGTTCCTGTCACAGTGATCTGGTAGCTGATGGTTGGTGTTCCAAAAGCCAGACCTTGCACTACTCCTGTAGACGAATTAATGGTAGCCAACGAAGGGTCAGTACTCGTCCACTGTCCCGAAAGATCGGTAGGCAAGGGAGAACCTGTATAAGGAGAACCTATAGAAGCCGTTGAATAAGACAATGTAGTAGTAGCCAGGTAACACAATGGCGTAGGAACACCTGTGATCGAACCTATATTTAAAGTTGGCTTATTTCTGATTATAGAAATAGTATTATCTGAAATATTCGCTACGATCAGGTCAGGATATTTATCCTTATCTAGGTCTGCTACAATTACACCGGCAGAGGCTGCACTACCTCCCGTATGAAGAATGAAAGGAGCAGAGAAGGCCGGCGTACCAACAAGAGTAGTAGTGTTTGTATAAATCAGCATTGTGTCAGATGTTGCTCCACCAATAGCATTATTAGAGCTAACTGCAATCACGTCCACCTTTCCATCACCATTCATATCAGCAACAGCCAAACCAGCAGGAGCAAGAGAAACTGTACCCGATGGGCCGGCATATGTCAATCCGGTCATTGAGTAAGAAGGAGTAGCAACAAATGGTGCTGTAGTGTCATTGGTATTCAAGTAAACATCAATTGTGCTTGATAATTGATTACTCACAACCAGATCCAAAGAACCATCTCCGTTAAAATCAGCAGTCGCAATATCCGCCGCACCTATTCCGGTAGTAAGTGGACCAGACTGCAAGGTGAAAGATATCGTTCCTACCGATGGGCATGTATTCTTGAATATTGATACTGTACCTGCACCGGTTCTGTTCTGGTCTATCATTGCAATATCAATTTTACCATCACCGGTAAAATCTCCCGAACAAGCACTTGAGCCCGTGGCACCAGTGTTATTATTAGAGGTATATGTTACTGTATCGAAAAAAGCACTTGCGGTACCGAAAGAAACTCCTGATGTGGTCTTGTTCCTTATAACAACCAGACGACTTTCATTTGTACCTGTTCCACTACTACCAAAACAACCACCTGCGATATCCGGTCTGCCATCTTTGTCAAAATCCGCGATAGTGATCTTTTGTGCATTTGCGGCACGCGGGTTATAGCTCACATCTGTACGGGTATCATATGTAATGGCACCGTGTAACGTTGTGCTGTAACCGGTTGTAACGTTTCTAAATACGTTTATAGCAGCCGAGTTGATTGAAGATACAATCACGTCCGGCTTGCCGTCATCATCCATATCGGCAATCTTAACCGAAGTTCCTATTGCAGATGATGCTCTGAAACTAACACGACGGAAAGTTGACGTGGAGAAATCAGCCGAGCCACCGTTCGTCCCAATATTTTCATAGGTTGCGATGTAAGATGTTGCAGGAGAAAGTTTACCTGTAAGCACTACAAGATCAAGATCACCATCACCATCCAGATCACCCACCGCACTGTTCCACGGCGTAAAACCGAAATTGGTACTGGAATCGGTGGCATATGTAACTGGTGTCTGGAATGTCTGTGCTGTTGTAAAATATTCATTCTTATAATCAGGTACAAAAACCTTTGGTGAATTAGCTGACAAATGCGTTGTAATGTCATTAACCGTAACAAGGTCCGCAGTTGCACCTACAGGAACAGTGACAATTAGCGTACTGATGGTAGAAGTAGTATCGGCATTTACTCCGGTAGCACCAAACGATACTTTATTGAAACTTGGTACAATATTAAAATTAGACCCGGTAATAGAAATTGTCTGACCTGGTGCCACCCCTGCATAAGCACTAAGCGCAGTTATTATAGGTGGGTGGCCTACAAGAACTAACGACTGTTCTGTACCCGTTATGGCAAGAGGTGAACTTGAAGATATGCGTATCTTGTATGTACCCACCGGAGTAAGTGATGGTATAGTAACAGCAATAGGACTTACCGTACTACTGGCGCTGGCAATAGGTGAAACGTATGAGCCGGCAATGTCAGATACTTCTACGGTATAAACAGTACCTGCTGGTAGTGTAGGCCCTGTATAGGTATAGCCAACTGTGAGGGCAATAGGGTTGTCATTATAATATGGACCAGCTGGTGAAGGTGCATTTGTAGTTATAAATGCTTTTGGCACAACCTCGCCCGTACTCAACTGTAATGCGTCATATACATATGTACCGTCGTCAAACTTGATTTGTGCAAGATTGGCACCAAGGCCGGCTGCTGTACCAAAAAATACTTTTCCTTTCGTGCTTACAGCAGTACCGCTTTGGAATGAACCCTGCCAGCCGCGTATAGTTAGCAATGCACCACCGGTCCAGCCGGTAGCAGATGTTCCAAATTTAATAGAGTGTGCTGCACCTGTTCCCAGAGTAATGGTACTGTTAGACGTTAGTGTTACTGTTCCACAGTTGATTATGGTAGTTCCACCAATACCACCTGTAGATATGGCACCACCACTTAGATAAGTAGGCGCTGACAATGTAACAGTGGCTCCGGTAAATGTAAGGGTAGCCGGTGGTGCTGACGGTGAAATATTTAATACACCACCCGACAACGTGATACCACCTGCACCTAAGGTAACTGTCGCAGCTCCTGTAATATTCAATGATCCCGATGACATGGTAAGTGTTCCCGAAGTTCCTTGTGTTACTGCGGCAGCATTTGCAAGCGTTACAGAAGTACCTGAAATATTCATACTTCCCAGTGTAACAACACCAGCTGTATTCGCAACTCTAAAAGTACCACCTGATGCGGAAATACCGCCCAAACCAAGACTTGCTGCAACAGAACCATTTATCGTCAGCGATCCGCTGGATATGGCAACAGGGCTTCCTGAAGCGTTCTGCTGTAAAGTTGCGCCATTGGTAAGTGTGACATTAGCACCTGAAACCGTAAGACTTCCTAAAGTTAACGATACTGAGTTTACCACCGTCATTGAACCGCTTGAAGCCACTATACCACCAGTGTACCCCAGCGTAGTTAACGCCGCCGGTGTGACAACAAGCGCACCACCACTAACGGTAACACCGCCATCGGCAAATGTACTTCCAGTTAATGAAGGTGCAAGAGTAAATGTTCCTGCCCCAACAGTCAAAGAGCCGGTGTGTGCATGAGCACCACTGGTAAGCGTTAGTGCTCCGGAGCCCAATTTTGTAAGATTTCCGGGACCGGTGATCGTATTCTTTAAACTTGTTACGCCGGTACGGTCACCAAAAGTCGTATTTGAAGTTTGTGTAATAGTCAATGCTGACCCAGAAGCAAGGTTCAAAACATTTACCTGATTACCAGAAACTTTTGTCCATGAACTGCTCAATTCAGAAACAGTTTGCGTATTGTTGAGTGTTAATGTCAAAGTAGTTGTTGACGCTTCCGCAATTTCCAGGGGACCAGAGCCCAGAGATGAACCTGAAAGTACTGTAGCAGCACCTTCACTCAGCTTAAAGCCACCCGCTCCTGAAATTGAAGTTGAAGACCCGGCAATTGTCATAAGACCAGCTCCCCTCTTTGTGAGTTGGCCGGTAAAAGTGATCGGGCCGGATAATGTAAGCGCTGCACTTGCATTGATAGTTGCGTCAGCAGCTATTGTAACAGGGTTAGCCAACGTAATAATAGCAGCGGTTTTTAATGCCCCCAGGCCATAGGTAGTACTTATATTATTACCTATACCTTTTAATGATATAGGGAAATTGGTTGCTGTTGTAGGTGCAACGGTCATGTAAAGCTGACTGTAAGGATTGATAGAGATGCTGTTTGAAGCAACATCATTCCATGCACCTGCACTCGTAAGATCTAATACTGCGCTGTTAAACGGCGTAGTTGCACTACCTACGGTAATGCCGTTTGTCGCGGTGCTCGTGCCAGTCAGTTTCAGCAAACCACCATTAAGATTAGTTGTTGTAGGAACATCGCCAATTGTACCACGACCAAGCAATGTCTTAGCTGAAGAACCGGAGAATACCCCAGTTACCGAGAATGTTGTTCCAACAGCAGTGGTAGTGCCCGGTGCTACAGTTAGTGAACCACTATTCCAGGTAAAATCACCAGTATTATATTTTGTAACTGCGGTAAGACCTGTAGAAGCAGCTATTGTAGTAGTAGAAAAGACGTGGCCTGCAGCTACTGCAGTTGAAAATGTCTGAGCTGTTCCGTTAAAAGTAACATTGGCACCGGAAGCAACTTTTGTAGCTGTTGGCGACCAGGTATAATTACCTCCAATACTTAAGTTTCCCAGAGTGAGCGTACTGGTGTAGCCACTGGCAATTGATAAATTTCCGGCGACAGTACTTGTACCTACAAATGAAGAAAGGCTGGCAGATGTACCCAAAGTAACATTAGGCAATGCCGCAACACCACCAAGGGTAGTTGCAGATCCCATAAACAACATGGCTGCTGTCGGCACAACGTTTATAGTACCAGACAATGAATATCCAGCGGCGTTACCGGCTGTAATGACATACCCCTTTACATTAATAGTATTACCACCATCATTAAATACATTGGGAGAACCGGTATTATCCATTTTCAGGGAACCAGCTAAAGTCATTGTGGTACCAGATGCCAACGTCAATGTTCCTGTTTTAGTTCCGGCTACACTTATAAAGCTATCTATAGTGAAGGAACCGGAATTACCTGTAAGCGTTTGTGCGCTTGAAGAAACAGGAATAAGGTTAGCTAACGGAGCATTAAAACTTGCACTATTCGTTAATGTTATGCTACCCGCAAATCTCATGTTGTTGTATACAGGAGGAGCGGTAATTGTAGTAGCTGCACCATCAAATATTATGTTACCGTAGGTTGTAATGAAATTCAATGTGTTCGCTGTACCATTGTTGTATATAACCGTGCTTGAAGCATTAAGTGTACCTAACGTTGGCGTGGTAGCATTTGATATAGTCAAAGTTCTTCCACTATTCACATCTATTTTACCTATGATGCTAAAACCAGATGGGATTGTAAGGTCATTATTTTCTACCACTATCTTTGAACCTCCCCCGGTTACAGTCCAGTTAGCAGTTAAAGTAGGTGTACCTCCATTACGGATATTAAAAGTCTGACCAGAATTAGTAAAATTTGTTGGTGCTGTACCTGTACCATTTGTATTTACTCCCCAGTTAGCAGTAGAACTTAGTGTTCCCGAGCCACTCCAATAATAATTTGTAACGCCACAGATATTGGCTGAAGATGAACTATTACGCGCACTAGGCGTACCGGTAGTAAAATCAGTATTATTACTATTATTATCAGTACATCCTGCCGATGCCCTGATGGCAGCTAACGAAGCACTGAGTGTTGCAGTTGGTCCGGCACCTTCAAAGCCATTAGTACCAGTACCAAACCCCACTAAATCAACGAGTGCTCCACCTGATGGATTTGCCACAGTTAACGCTGTAGTATTACTACAAAGAGCAACTTTACCAACAGTGGCAGACATATTTGTTGATCCAGTTAAATCGGGCGTAGGTAACGAGGAACCTACTGCACCACCACTGGCCAATTGAATCAGATAATACTTACCTGGAGCAATTACGGCAGAAGGAATTGTTGTTACACCCCAACTCGTACCCGTTGTTGCAGCATACTGAATACTCCAGTTAGTGATTGTAATTGTGCTTGTGGTAGGATTGAACAATTCTACAAAGTCATTTAGATATGTCGCACCAGTTGCACCACCACCACCATATACCTGACTTATCACCAGTGTAGACGTCTGCCCGTTTGCCGTTCGTGAAAACAGCATTGAAACAAGTAAAGTAAGCGTTAAAACAGTTGACCGAAATGCCGTCGATTGTAAAGAATGTCTCATAAATGGGGATATTTTAATCTGCAAATTTATTTAATTTATATTGCATTACCAACAAGTAAATATTATTAAAATATTATGCTTGGGTCGGTAAAAATAATATTTTTTTGTTATCTAGTATTATTAATCGCCTGTAATATTAATATTTAATATTTCTATCTGTTCTAGTTCCTTATTATCTGATAGTTATAAACACTAGCGTTTGTTATTATTTTAACTATATATATACCTGCCGCTGGCACGGAGAGGGTCTTCTTCATAACTCCTGCCGGTTGCCATTCATCATTTATAATATTTATTGATCTTCCGCTAATATCAGTAATGTATGCTGTTACGCTTTGCGGTGCTGCCAGATCAAGTGTCATAGTAAAGTCACCAGAAGATGGATTAGGATAAACAGCCATCCTGGCTTTTTCCTCACCCACTTCATCTACCCCACTCGTACAACCATATACTTTGGTAAGACTGCCACCCAGTGCATAAAAATCACCTCTGAACGCCTGCAGGTATATATTAGCAGCAGTAGCATCATGTATGATCAATGTATTTTCATCGTTTGTGGTATTGGCTGCACTTGTCCAGTTATGAGAGCCGGTAAGCACCATAGGATCTGAGCAGGCATCTGAAGGATCTATTACCACATATTTATTATGGTAAAGATCGCTGCCTGTATAGGTGATAAAATTGCTACCCAGGTTAGCTGTCAGGGTTGCATATGCGCCGTTACCACTGTAGTTACTATATTGATCAACTATGCCTGCCACATAAGCACCATTCATTTTCACTGTTGCGATTGAGTTGGCACAACCATTATCCGTCATAGTATAAACTCCAAAATACAGGTCTTTATTTGCCGTGAGAATAGCTGATTTTATTTTATTATTTGTTCCATCTGATGGACTAAAGTAGAGTTCTACCTGCTTGCCATCTATTGTAAAGTTGTGGCGGCCAAGGTCGGCTTTGTACGGTCCGAATTTAGAATTGGTAAGATTATAAGTCATACCTGTATCACCCCACATCTGGTTAAACTCTCCTATATAAGCATGCGCCAGTGCAGAATCCTGCACAATGACCACATTATCATAGTCTTGATTGAACTGCGCTACCGACCAGTTGGTAGATCCCGTCCACACTATAGATTCATCAGGGTTAGGCGAATGACCATCAACCACCATAAATTTATCATGCATAATGTTGTAAGCACTGCCGATTGGGCTTGCCAACTTTGGGATTGCCGCGTTCACTGTAGTAAGGCCGGTATTTGCGGTAGCGGTTGTGCCATTATGTATCCAACGGATCTTTACACCGCGTGTATATGCGGCATTGATGGCATTAACTACATTGCTCAGATCTCCCGATCCGGAATATGAGGTGAAATTATAAACAGCAATATCAAGAGTATACTTAGCACGATTGATATATGCAATAAGGGTATCATCAATACGGCCATTCAGGTTTATGGCGTCAACACCGGTAGAAACTGACGTCTCAGGTGGGTGGTTGAAGTAGTACTTGATCTTGTTACCGGCATGGGCATGGGTGGCCACGATAGAGAGAATAGCCAGTAAAGAAAACTTAAGGAATCGCATCAGTTCAGCTTTTTAAAAGATAACTTACCCATACAAGACATTGTTAAACGCTTGTAATGGGTCGGCAAAGATAGGTATATAAAAATTATAAAGAGGCATCAGTTTGCAGATCAACGAATAAGGGTCACATCGCCTGTTTTCACCATTGTACCACCCAGTATGCAGCCAAAGGTTATTTTATAGTAATACACACCCGCATCGGCCGGCCCGTTATCTGTAGTGCCATCCCATGCGCCTACATTGCCACTATATACTACCTGCCCCCAGCGATTAAAAACCGACATGGTCTTCAGCGAGTAAGAGAAATCTTCCTGCACGCGGAATATATCATTAAGGCCGTCCGCATTAGGAGAGAAAGCCGATGGAATAAATACATTGCCATCACAGCACTTTTCCACCTTTACCTGCACATCTGCCTGCGGGCTCTCACAGTTATTCACCACATTGGTAACGTGATACAGGTATTGTGCAATGGCATCAACAGGAGGTGCCGGAGCACCCGATACCATCGTGCCGTCAGGCAGATACCAGTGCAGCTCGTTACCGTATGCATTAAGTGCAATGGCCGGATTATTTAAACAGTAATAGGCCGGAGAAGTAACCACAGGAGCCGGAGGTGTGAAGATGGCAACATTTATGTCTGCCCTACCCTTGCAGCCATTGGTGTCATTGGTAACAGTAAGGTGGTAGATGCCTGCATTGGCAGGCACACCCGCAGATAATACAGGGTTTTCAACACTACTTGTATATCCGCCGGGGCCATTCCACTGATAGCTGTAAAAAGAATTGACAGGTGCAACAACCGGTGATAACTGAAAAGATGTGTTGTAGCACACCTGAGTATCCGCTACCAGTGTAACGGCCGCCGTAGACCTTGTAATAATGTTTACTGTAGCTGTTCTGAAAGGGCACGACGTACCCGGCAATGTAGCAGTGACCGTGTAAACAGTGCTCACCATTGGGAACGCGAGAGGTATCATTGTGTTGCCACCCGATAGATCAGTGAGCGGCACCCAGCTATAGCTATAGATACCGTCGCCAATAACCTGCAACTGCACGCTGTCATTACCGCATACAATGGTATCGGCAGGTCGTGTGGTAATATATATGGTATCATAAATAGTAAGTACGGCACTGTCAGCAGCAAAGCTGGTACTGTTACAGATGGATGGCGCATAAATTGTAATACCCAAAGTCTTAGCTCCGTTGCTAGCTGTAGGTATACCATACACAGGCACATCAGCATAAGTAGCGTATGCCGGTATCACCACACTATCGGCAAGAGGTATGTAGTCTACGCCACTTACCGCACTACCTGTAGTAGCAAACCTCACCACCTGTGGTGTGGCTTTCGCCTTAGCATTCTTCACTTTGAAATGCCCCGGCAAGCAACCCTTGATGCAGATGGGCGATAACCCGTCAAACACAGCGGTTGCCAATGCCTGCACCTTATATTCACCGGTCTTCAGACTTCCGGCTTCCAGAAACACGCCTGAATCGTATTTGTCATTACCGGCGTCTGCGATAACTATCCTGAAGTGATAGGTATCGCATGGGCTAACCACATGCATTGCCTTCAGCACTTTGGTCATGCCTTTGTGGGTAATGCTTGTGCCCGAAATGTTGTCATTATAATATGCTGTAAACGGAGATCCGGGCCCCATTGATGTGCAACCCGCAAGACTACCCGAAGCACCGGGTATACCATTGTTTATAGAATTGATGGCAACGGGAATAGTTGTTCCCGGCACCTTTGCCATATTATCCAGACCAGTGATGCCGGGACCTGAAATAAAGAATGCGAACACATCATTGTAAGGTCCGCACACCGCACTTATATATTCTTCTGAGCTGAACACATAATCTATACTCACCGTATCCCCCGCAGGTACTACGTCGAAGTCAAGCCCGCAGGCATCCTTTGTGTATTGGCCGGAAAGCACATTAAGCATAGAGTCGCCCGGAGTGCCATTCTGACTGCTGGCCAACGCGTCTGAGGGACCGTTAACACCGTAAGAACCCAGTACCGACTCTGCCCTGCCCGTTGTCAATACTATACCGCTGTCCAATCCCAGATTACTGCTCACTACAGTAAATAATCCATTGGCTTGAGATGGGCAGCGCAACACGGCATTAAGTACAGTAACACCCTGCCCCGCCAGCTTTTGCGCCAGCACTGAGGCCGTCTGCCCACCTGCAACATTTATCTGTGCACCTGCATCACCACACAATAACATACTAACAAAAAAACACACACTACGCAATGCTGCACAATGTGGTTTTCTAATTATATCAAGTAACCTCTTTTTCAAAAATCTATTGTTATTAAAATACCCTCAACACTGTCTACTATACACTAACTACCATCAACTACTTAAACAAAGCTCTCTACTCACAACCATCCACTATACACTATCTACTATCTACTATCTACTGATACTCATTAGTCACTTTATACCCGGTCACTTTTCCCTGCTTAAAGTATTTTACATCTTCCTTATAAAACTTCTCGTTGCGCTCAGTTATATACTTCGGATCAAGATCTGTAAGATCGGGCTTACCTGCGTTTACCCAGGCGGTGTACCAGAAGCTGGCTGTAGCCGAAATAGCCGCCCTCATCTGGTTCTCTACCATGCCTCCCAGCAGTTCATGATACACATGTGCATACTCATAGGCATGGGTCTTTTGTCCGTACTTATTCTCTTCAGGTTGGCCATTTGTGCCCAGCTTATAGAGCATTTCTATCGGCTTATCTTTACGTAATTTCTTGTCGTTATAGAGCAATGGGATCATCAGCTTGTGGCTGCTGTCTATGATGTCCCAGGTGGCTTTTTCTACATTGTCTATGTAGTGCACATCAGCTGTGTACAGGCTGTAGTTCTTACCAAACAATTCAGGCAAATGCGACTCCCATAGTGCATGTATACCCTTCTGCCCTGTTAACTGTCCATCATGATTAATGGTGGTATGCAAGGGCATATGCGCATCCCCAATATAATGGCCAAGGTTGGCCGACAAGAAGAGAATTTCCGACTTATTCTTTGCCTTCATGGCAGCGGTAAGTTTGGTCATCACTTCCTGTATCGTCCATGGTAGTGTACCAAACTTATCTACACTGTCTTTACCATACTTTGCCTTAGCCGCATCAAGCGTTTTGGGCATAGAGGCAGGTGTAGTATAATTGTAATTTTCAAGGTCTATATAGTGCCTGGGGAACTCTGTTTTATCGCCCATGGTATACTTACGGATATCAGGCGCCACAGATTCTTCTGTGATGAAATCAGCATGATTATAAAAGAATAATCCCACCTCGAGTGGCAAGGCTAGTATCGCACCCCTGTTTATTTTACTGTGCCCCCATACGCCCCAGGCATAGGTGGTCGCAGCGCCACAAAACAAAGAACAGATAATTGCTATTGCTACTGATATCCTCTTTATCATAAAGTTATTTTCGACTAATATACGGTAAACCTTGAAGTTTGCAACCCTTCATTGCTCTGCACCGTTACTATGTAGGCTCCGGCCGGCAAAGAAAAAGACTGATCATTAGCAGCGGTAAATTCTCCTACCGTTTGCCTAACTACCAATTGCCCTGCGAAATTATAAATATTTATTGATGTATTGGTAAGCACCTTACCCGTTGATATATTGATAACATCAGTTGCAGGATTTGGAAATACATTTATGCGGCCGCTGTTGCCTGAAACCTCATCTACTCCCACATGCGATATGCCTGCCAGCCATATGGTCATATTCATGATCAGCAACCGGTGGTTGCCCAGCGCGTCTCCCAGGTAACCGGGATACAGGCTACAGGCAGGGTTACCCGTACCATCATCCGTAGGCGAGCTATCTCCCAGTGCGGCTACCTTTCCTGCACCATATCTGGCATAAGCAACCATAGCACCTGCATTGCCGGGGGTAGTCCCTGTCTTAAAAACCACTCCTTTTACAGTACTGTTCAGTGATGGCGCAAGCGTCATAGTGGTGCCATTGGCCCATTGTACCCGACTTACAGTGCCCATAGGGCCGTTTATGATAGAATCAGTAGCCGCGGCACTAATATTGGTCGAAGTACCCGAAATATCATCCAGGTCGAAGTAGATACCAAAGGGGTAATTCTGCACGCTGTTATTAGACAAGAGATCGTTCCATATATTCGGAGAATCCCAGCTATCGCCGTTACGGTCGCTGTTATTGTGGTCAGAGACCATAAACAAACCTCCGCCATTCTGTACAAACTGCATGATTGCTGTTTTTTCAGCTGCCGTAAATGGAATATTCGGTTCGTCTATGACAAACACTTTATAGTTGACCAGATCCTGCGGATTGGCTGTATTACTATACGTTATCTGCCCATTGTAAGGAAGGCTTTCTACTGTATATCCCCTCTTCGCACAGTCAACAGCCCAGGCAGATAAGCCGCCAGACCAGTATGATTCGAGTGATGATGCGGTTATTCCGCTTTGTGCAGGTGTTGGCACACGTTGCGCATTACTTGATGTATAAAAAGTACCCGTACCTATCTGTGCATCAGGGTACCAGTCTATATTCCTCACATCAGCATCTACTACCCAGTCGGCATTACCTGCAGACTCTGCCTTAGTAGCATCAAACAATATCTTTATCTGGCTGTGTACCGCAGTATTGCATACCAGCGCTATCGCACAAAGCGCAAGCCTGAAAATATTTCTTTTCATCACTATTAGTTCAAAAAAATTGAATGTCAAAAATACACCTTTATAAAGTTCTGTTTAGCAATAGTGGCGAAATTGAAAGAGGGCGTCTCTTTTGGAGACGCCCTCTTTCAATTAGATTATTAGTTGATTACTGAACAATAACCTTAGTGATACCTGAAGTAACACCATTGCTGATCTTAGCAATGTACATACCCGGTGTCAAAGACAAACCGTTGAACGCTACGTTCTGGTTGCCATGTACTACGTCTACGTTCTGAGTAGCTACCTTGCGCCCTACCATGTCAGTCAAAACAATAGTGTAGTTACCTGCATCTTCAGCATCGAAATTGAAACCGATTGCAGAAGTAGAAGCATTAGTAACGCTTAATGGCAATGTACCCTGAGAAGCTACATCATTGATACCTGCTTTACCAGTCCATGTAAGAGTGAAATCATCAATAGCAGTACTTGGGCGATTACCTGTTCCGGAAGAGAAATCGATAGTAACTATACGGAAGTAAACATTAGAAGACAGGTTGTCTAGTGCAGCACCGAAACTGGCAGTGATAGTGTTGTTGCTGAATAGATTACCGCCTGTAGTCATAGTACCTGATGTAGGAGTAACGCCTGTCCATGTACCTGCTGCACCTATCTTATACTGCAATCTCCATGTAGTTACACGAGGGCTTGATACATCCAAAGACTGCAACTTAAAAGTGCAACCCAATGCGCTGATGCCACCTGTGTTAGCTACCTGAAAAACGAAAGAAGCACCGGAATCAAGATTTGGATGAGAAGCGTTAGAAGGAGAAACCTGACGAACACCCATAGCCCTGTTGGTTTCGCTCTGCTGCAATGTGCAAGACGTTCCTGAAGTTACCGCGTTAGCAGATGCATAATTCTTAAAACCACCACCTACTACTGCTGAAGTAGCGCAAGTAGTGTCATTGAATATACCATAACTTGTAGAACCGCTGAATGTTTCAAGTGTACCGCCGAAAGTCATGCTCGCGCCGCTGTATACATTCCAACCCGTTGGCAGGCCTGCACCAATCGCATCAAAATTCTGAGTGTAAGGAGCAAAGCCACTAAGGCCGTACTGGGCATTGGCTGCTAGGGATAAAACAACCATTGAAGAGAGTAGAAGAATTTTTTTCATCTGTCTGTATTTTATGTTTAAGATTGGACAAAGGTAACGGGTAAATCTCAAAAAAAACCGACCCGTTACGTTTTAACATTATTTAATTATTACTAACTATACCGCTAATTAATTGCAGCGTGTACCTGTCATGTTTATATCAGTAGTATCCCTGATGATCAATTGCAAACTACCATACACAGATACGATTGCAGTAGCAGTACCATTGCCTGTAGGTGTAAGATACGGCTGAAAATTGCAGTAGCCGCTGGTGCGGACAGTTGCGGTAACAGAATGATCACAACTTTCAATAACCCTGTTGGTAGCCGATGCTGTAGCACTTGGTAATGCATAAGAGGTGCCGGCAGAAGTTAACTGGAACTGCACGTTAGATATTTTCACCAACGTATTGAGGTAAGCGAACGGATTTGATTTTACCTGATCAATAGTAACATCACGAGCCTGAACAGTGTTATTCGGGTAGTTACCCTTTACAATGTAGTTACCCAAAAGACCTGAAGGAATAGGCACTGTGTTACCTGCCTGGTCAGCAGAATATACTATCTCCGGCAAGCCATTGTAATTGGCAAGTGTAAGGCCTTTCAACTTTACATAGATCTTGCGGCCTGCAGGGTAATCATTGTAGATATATGACTTGTCCATGTACAATACCACGCCACCGAATGAAGTATCTTCTATGATGATCTGCTTGTAGTAGTTACCAGACTTATCATCAGCTACTACTATACCATACACCGTAGTATCACCCATCACCCTTGAATGGCCCGAACCTAGCGCCTGGCCAATGTTAGAGATCTGTTTCAATGATGCCTGCACAGGCAGGTTTGGATCATACTGGCTGGTATCAAGCGGGCTATCGTATGTTTTCTTAAAACATGAGCTGAGTAAAAGACTTGCTGACAATACGCACAATGACAAACGAACGAATTTCATATAAATAATTTTATTTGTTGCTGATTAAATAATTTTTAGAACCTTAAGCTAAGACCGGCTAAGAAATTAAGGCCCATTGCATAAGTATATTTGTTAGGGAATTTATTGGCATTGTTGTATTTGTAATCATATCTCAGCTGCTCGTAGCCTATCAGCTTGATGTCGGTATTATTCAACAGGTTGCTTACACTTACGTTCAACGCCAGTGTGCTTCCTTTCTTCAATACACGCTTTGTCCATTTAGATGAGTTCCATGTCTTGCCGGCGTTCACATCTACGGTAAATGCTGAAGGCAGTTTTTCCTGCGCGGTGATCGCATCCCACTGTGCACTACCCCTGTCTACCATGTCTACAGCCAGTGTAGTACGGCGCTCTGGATTGATACCTACATAATTACGGTCCATGTAGTTAACATTGAAACCAAGGCGGGTATTGTAGCCCGGGCGGTAAGTAAGCCCTGCTGTGTATACAGACTGCGGACCTGAGGCAACATAAAAGTTCTCAATATACACCGTCTTAGAAGTAATAGTAGCCGCCGGATTGTTATCCTGATAAATAGATACTGTAGGTCTGTTGGTATAGAAGGTCTGTCCTACCGCCGCATTACCATTCAGCGTAAATGATTCATTGATCTTGTAGCTCAATGACAACTCACCACCTATTGAGCGGGTAGCTACATTCTGCATTACATAGTTTACATAAGACTGAATGTCCGGATCATCATTAAAAAATCTCGTAATAGTTGTAGCGTTCGTCACATCATTTACATACCCTGTAAACGTAGCAACGAAGGCAGTAGATTTAAACTGGTAACCTGCTTCCAGTCCTGAAGAAAGAGCTACTACTGGGTTATTTACAGCTGTGTTTCTTGTACGCTCAGAAATAAAGGTGTTGTGTACATTAGGTGCATACTGTCCTATGCTCGCATTGGCAAAGAACACATTCTTTGCATTAGGCTGATAGCGTATACCACCTTTACCTGCAAATGTCATGAAGCTGTGATCATCACTCTTACCATAAGAATCACCAGGGAAGATACCACTCTTAGTTTTACCATCTCTGCTGAATGAAGTATTACCCAGGTCAACCGCTGCAAAGAAATTGAATTGCTTTACATTGTATACTCCCTGTGCCCATACATGAGACTCAAGCATGTTCAAAGTATAGTCGTAACCGTATTTATCACCTTTCTTAATGATCTGGTTGATGTGGTTGAGGTCGTTCTGTATAACATTAGCATTACCCGGAGAAGCCTGTGCTGCAAACTGGTTGAAATTCACATAGTAGTCGCCACCCATAAGGTCTGTAACTTCTTTATAAAACTCATCCGACTGCTTCATTACTTTTATTCCTCCCTGCACGTTCAGGTGCTCGTTCACAGAATGGTCGATAGTACTGTTGAACGAAAATTTGTTCATATTATCAACCTGGTTGCTGAATACGTAGATAGACTGGAGACCTGTTACTGATGAACCACTACCATTTGCATTTTCAATGGTCCTGAAGTTCATGTAGTTCGCCTGATACAGGTTATCCCACTGTATCTGCATCTGGTTAGGATTAGCTTCATACTGTGCGGTTACTGCGGCAGCAACGGTAGGGTTTGGAGTAAGTATACCGTTAATATAGTAGCCCGGCAGATTACGATAATAATCAGGAGCTGGGTTATAACCATTGTAGAAATCTATACCGCCCCTTGTATTCTGCCCAAACTGGTAACCCAGTGATGTATTCCAACGGGTGCGGTCAGAAAAATTGTGTGTGTAGTTAGCTACGGTTATTGGCTGGAAAACATAAGATGTTCTTCCGCTGCGCTTATCTGCGCCATTATTCTGGTAGCCCCACGATGGGTTATATTTATGATCACCTGCCAGTTCGTATGTCTCTTCTATAGCCGTTGACACAAGCCCTCTTGATGTTGGCGAGCCTATAGTAGTTAAACTGAGTATTCCTTTCTTAAATGTCTTGCTGGCGCTGCCGAAGAACGAATAGCCATTGTAAAAAGTACCATCATAATACCCTTCCTGTGCCCAACGCTTAGAGAATGACAACGAATAGGCCCAGCCATTTTTCAGAAGGCCTGAATTATGAGTGACCATCAATCTGTTGCGGTAAGAGCGATTACTAGCCGCATAAGATACACTTGTTCCTTTGCGCTGAGATGCCGCTGTTGCATCTATGTAATTGGTGCTTCCATTAGGTGCGCCAAATGAGAAATCAGCCGGTTTGATACCATATACTACATTCCTGCTCCTCAGCACGTCATTCAATCCACCAAAAGCAGCAAACGAACTCCATCCTCTTGCTACATCCCTGATGTCAAAACCATTGAACTGGGTCTCACCTACATTAATACCTCTTGGCCTGAAACGGTAGCTGCCGAAGGTACGTGTGGTATTAAAAAGGAACTGGTCTTGTGCCGGTGTAAAATAGCCCATCATGTTCTGGCCATTGTCACTGTTGTTATTATCATCATCAGCATCTACCCCTGTCGCATCGTCTACCGCTATTGTAGGTATCTGATTCTCCATTTCTGTCTTGGTAGAAGACGGCGTAATTTCTATCGTGCCTGCATCTACATTCTCACTGTTCACATTCACTTTCACTGTCTTACTCACAGCATATTCACCTGCTATTACTATATCATAGCTACCGTAAGGGAGCTCGTTGATAACAAATGAGCCGTCACCTGTAGAAATGGTAAATGCTTTAATTGTGGGAACTGAGACATTTAGTTCGCTGAATGCCGCTTTTGTTGCTGCATTTATAAGCTTACCTTTCACTGTTCCGTACTTCTTGCCCTTCTGGGCATAAGCAGCGGAACAAAGCATGAGCATGATTATTAATAAACTCTTCAATTTCAGCATAAACAAATTTATAATACCTAAGTGAATTACTTTAAAACAAGCAGCAAAAGTAAGATACTCCGTTCAGTAAAAGCGCAATAGGGGTTAAGTTATTGTTAAAGGCATGTCATTTCTATATTATAATATACCTCATACAGCAAAAGTGCTGGGATTTTAATTTCCTTTGCAAAAAAACATACGTGATAAAACAATCATTACTCACAGCACTTATTGCAGTTTCAGGATTTGCGGCATTTGCACAGAAGGAACATCACAAGGTTATTGCCATAGGTTTTTATAATGTGGAGAATTTCTTTGATACAGAAGATAACCCAGCAAAACAGGATGAAGACTTCACCCCCACTGGTCCGTATGGCTATACAATGGAGGTGTATTCCGCAAAAAAACACAATATCGCTACAGCATTAAGCAAGCTCGGTACCGATGTTACCCCCGACGGTCCGGCTATTATAGGTATCGCTGAAGTAGAGAATGAAGGCGTATTAAAAGATCTGGCTAAAGAGCCCGAGCTGAAAAGCCGCAACTATCAGGTTATCTGCTTCCCAACGCCCGACGAGCGCGGCATCAGCACTGCCATGATGTACAACCCTAAATATTTCAAGGTACTCCATGCTCAGCCTTATCATATTCCGCTGGAAACCATAGGGAAAAAGAGGCCTACAAGAGACATATTATACGTTTGTGGCATTCTTGCAGGTGATACAATCCACGTATTAGTAAATCACTGGCCATCAAAGAGTGGTGGTGAGGCGGGAAGCGCACCGGGTCGTAGGTTGGCTGCTCAAACAGATAAAAACATCATTGACTCTATACAAAAGGCAAATCCCAACAACAAGATCCTGCTTATGGGCGACTTGAATGATAACCCTACATCAGACGGGGTGATCAATGTATTAAAAGCACATGCCTTCAGAAAAGACCTTACAGCTACCGACATTTACAACCCATGGATCAATATGTACAAAAATGGCCTGGGTACAGAAAGCTTTAGAGGTGAGTGGAATCTGATAGATCAGATAATGATATCAGGCGCATTCGTAAATAATGCTAATAACAAATGGCAGTACCTCCGTCAGGAAATCTTTAACAGGGAGTTCCTGAAAAACTCACTGGGTAAGGACAGAGGCCTTCCGCACAGGTCTTTCACTGTCAATCGTGTTTGGGACAACGGTTTCAGTGATCACTTCCCTGTTGTTATGTACTTTATAGAAAAGTAATCAATATTACACTACCTAAAATCACTCAGGCGGGTGTCTCATCATATGAGACACCCGCTTTTCATTTACAGATCATAGGCAACTGGCAACAGAACGTGATTGAAAATTACCGTTAGTAAAAGGCGTTATTGGCAACAAAAAACTAGTCAATAAACACGTATCTATTATCATTGGTCAGACTCCACCACCCTGTTTCATACAAACAAAAGCGGGTTATTGAATTACTTCAATAACCCGCTCTCTATATCTAAAAATGTCATTAATCAACGATCACTTCCTCTTCTACTTCTTCTTCACTCACCTCAATAGCTGCTTCAGGGGTGATTTTAAAAGTAAAGAACCGCTGCGTAAGGTAACTTAGCACTGTTGTGATCATAGCAACAAATATATTGGCAATATCTGCTCTTACTATCGGCATGATAATGGCAAAAACCTTTGTCAGCACGTAAGACATCAACAAAAATATCAATGTAGACATTATATACCTGAACAGCTGCACCCGGCCATGTATCTGAGATTCAGGAAAAACAACATAGCTGGAAAGTAAGAAACCGACAGGCAAACAAAATAGGAATTGAACAGCCCACGCAGCAATACGGCTGGTAATATGAAGGTCTCCAACAATATGAACATATTCAGCCTGGTGCAATATCCGCACGAAAACAACGGAATAGATAAGCAGGCCGGCTACGGTATTAGCACCTCCGCAGGCTATGTACCTGAAAGTTTGTGTGGGTATAATTTTTGCAAAGGGTTTATGGCAAAAATCAATTACAGCAACAATTATATCTCTTAATTTACCTAACAAGCAGTAGTCAATTTGGGCAAAACTAAGACATTTTTTTAAATATCTTCATACCTCCGGCCCCACCACCATTAAGAAATTGTAGCTGCGCACGTCTATTTTACACTGGCACGTGTTTTCTATACAACCCTGTAAACATAGTTTGTACTTAACTCACCAATTGAGCACTAAGTAAATTAGGTTTATTATCTTTGGACCAATATGACCATTTCCCATTTACTGCTGTATATACTAGGATGCATACTACTGATCGGCTTTTTCGCCGGTACAGAGATCGCATTCATATCGGCAAACAAGCTCAACATCGAACTCAGGAAAAAACAAGGCAAATTCTCCGGGCAGATACTGGCAAGGTTTATGGAGAACCCCTCTGAATTTATCGGCACCAGCCTTGTTGGCGTCAATGTATTAGTTGTTATTTATGGTCTGTTGCTCTCACAGACCACAGAACTCATCTTGAAGAATTACAGCATACACCTCTCTGAATATCCAAAACTGGCAGTTGACACACTTATTGCCACCGTGGTTATCCTCATCTTCGCAGAGTTTCTTCCCAAAGCCATCTTCAGGTCTAAGGCAGAGGTAGTACTTACCATATTCGCAGTACCCATGCTGCTCATGTATTACCTGTTCTTCCCCATTGCCAAGGTATTCGTTTCTATTTCAGAATTTATACTTAAATATCTCTTCAATGTGAAGATTAAAGAGAATAAGCAGGTATTTAACCGCGTAGATCTTGAAGTATTTGTAAAGCAAGGCATGCATGGCCATGAAAATGAGAACGGGGAAGTAAATGCCGAACTGTTTGAAAATGCACTCTACCTTGTAAACGTGCGTATCCGTAAATGTATGGTTCCCCGCAATGAGGTGGAAGCCATTGACATTAACACCACCACGGTAGAGGAAGCTAGACAAAAATTCATCCAGACCAAACTGTCCAAGATCATTGTTTATAACGACACTATCGACGACATTGTGGGCTATATACACCACCTGGACCTTAACAGAAGACCCGGTGAAGTAAAAGAGATCTTGCACACTATCACTGCTATACCCGAGGCTATGAGTGCTGTAGACCTTATGAACAGGTTTACCAAAGAGCGCAAGAGCATAGCATGGGTGGTAGACGAGTTTGGCGGTACAGCCGGAATAGTAACTATGGAAGATGTGCTGGAGGAAATATTCGGCGACATCAATGATGAATACGACATTGAAGAGCACGTGGAGAAACAACTGGCGGAAAATGAGTACATCTTCTCAGGCAGGCTGGAGCTCGACTACCTTAATGAAAAGTATGGATTCGAGTTCCCTACTGAGCAATCAGAAACTTTATCTGGCTACATCATTGCCGGGCACGAGACGATACCAAAGATCAAGGAACAGATCATACTCGACGATTACGAATTTGACATTCTGCTGGTGACCGATACTCGTATTGAAACCGTGAAAATGAAAGTATTGAGCAGGAAATAATGCATTGCAGCAGTAAGGGTAATTTACTTTTCAGGAAACACTTTTTAGTTTTAACTTTTGACTTTTATGATCCAGCGCCCGTTCAATCTTACCCAGTGGATAGAAGATAACCGCCACCTGCTAAAGCCACCTGTCGGCAATCAGAATGTTTATAAAGAAGCGGGTGATTTCATTGTAATGATAGTAGGCGGGCCAAACAGCCGCAAAGATTTTCATTTCAATAACAGTGAAGAACTATTCTACCAGCTGGAGGGCGATGTAGCCGTTCGCATAGTTGAAGATGGCAAAATAGTTACGGTCCCAATTAAGCAGGGCGATATGTTTCTGCTGCCGGGCAAAGTGCCGCACAATCCGCAACGCGGGCCGGGTACAATAGGTCTCGTGATAGAAAAGAAACGCGATGCAAGCGAGGTAGACGGTTTTATGTGGTTTTGCGAGAACTGTAGCGAGAAGCTATACGAAGAGTTTATGAATGTATCTGACATAGTAAAACAACTGCCACCTGTAATGGAAGCTTTTTATGCGGATGAACATAAACGTACCTGCAAAAAATGCGGCACTGTAATGGAACCACCCGCTATTCTTAAATAAGACAAATCATTTTTTATAAATTGAAAAGATCGCCACCACGGCGGTCTTTTCAATTTTCCTTTATTATACTGCTACCAAGATAGTTTTATACGCCAACTCATTGCGTGCTCAAACACGAAAAATACCCTTTGAGGTTCTTTGCGCCCCATCCCTGCGACAACCGCGTCTAAACATTTATATACGGCGAAAATTATTAACTAAATGCTAATCATCATGCATAATTGTACTGTTTCCTAACCTTCTTATGACAGAAGAATGAGATTTTATTGGTATTTTTGTTGATATAACCTATATTTTTAAAATGTCCTTATGACTAATGCCCGATATACATTACCTGGTCTTATCCTACTGATAATATGCTCCTTTACCGCTAATGCCCAGATAATAAGGACTATAGCCGGAACAGGTGTTTACAGCAGTGCATTTGTGGGTGACGGCGGACCGGCAAAAATTGCGGGTTTAGGCTGCCCTTACGCTGTTTTTGTTGATACAAACGGTATCCTCTACTTTACAGACAATGCCAACCATGTAGTTAAAAAAGTGACACGCAATGGTATCATAACCACAATTTGTGGCAATGGGGTGCCTGTATATGGCGGCGATGGCGGCCCTGCTACGGCGGCTTCATTGGCTGCACCTACAGCAATAATCATGGACCCGGCAGGTAATCTCATTATTGGCGATGCCGGCAACAAAGTGGTGAGAAAGATCAACTCCGCAGGTATTATTTCAACTATAGCGGGTACACATGCCTTTGTGCCGGTTGGTGGAGATGGCGGACCGGCTACCGATGCGGGGCTGGGGTCGGTAAGTGGCCTTGCATATGATGCAGCAGGCAATTTGTATATAGCTGATGGCAATACTAAAGTGCGCAAGGTAAATACCGCAGGAATCATATCTACCGTAGCCGGCAATGGCGCACTAGGTAATGCCGGCAACGGCGGCCAGGCAACAGCGGCTTCTTTTGATGGCATATCTGATATAGCATTTGACGCGGCAGGAAATATGTATATCGCGGAAAAAAACAGCTTTACCGTGCGTAAGGTAAATACTGCAGGTATTATTACAGCCTATGCAGGATTAGGCCCTGCTTCCTCTGGCTCTACCGGCGATGGCGGCCCCGCTTCCGCGGCAAGGCTTAACGGAACAGCAGGGCTCAGATTCGATACCGCAGGCAACCTTTACCTTACAGAACAAAATGTACACAAAATAAGAAGGATAAACCCCGCAGGTATCATTTCTACTTATGCAGGAAGTATAAGTGCGGGATTTGCAGGTGACGGCGGACCTGCTACAACTGCCCGCTTTAACTACCCATCACAAATTTGCTTTGACAAAAGAGGGAATATGTACATCACCGACAAAGGTATACAAGGCCCAAGCGGATCGCCCTGGGGACACCGTATACGGCAGATATACAAGGTCGATACATTCCACATAAGTGTGGCCCCAAGCCCTGTGCTATGTGGTAATACCGCGGCTACATTCACTGCACATCCTACACAAGCTTATTATACTTACGTGTACAAGTGGTTTGTAAATAACCTGCCTGTTGGCACCAACTCAGCCACATATGCGTCTACAACTGTCCATAATCAGGATACCGTGATCTGCAATATAATTGACACCGCCAATGGCGGCATGTTGCTGGCCAAATCAGATACGATTATCATGACCGTACTGCCACCGATTTTGCCGTTGGTACATGTAACCCACTCCGGCGACACTATTTGCGCGGGATTGACCATGACGTTTTCTGCCACCGCTACTAACGGAGGAACTGCACCTGTTTTCAAATGGTATGTAAACGGTGTCTACATGTGGACCGGCACCATGTTTGCCTACATCCCTGTAACAGGCGATTTTGTTACCTGTGTATTGACCAGCAATGACCCATGCGCTTTCCCCGTTACATCTCATGTAGATATTCCCCTAACGGTAATACCCAGCTTCAGGCCCTACATACACATACATGCAGACCCGGACACTGTTGTAGCCTACTGGAGCCAGATCATCACATTGTTCAGCAACCTTACTTACAGTGGCACAGCACCTACATTTCAGTGGTACAATAACCACGGGCCTATTGCCGGTGAGACTAACAACTTCTACCAGCAAGCAATGTATGGCCCCGACACTTTCTATTGCATCATGCATAGCAACGGTTACTGTGCCGTGCCCGATTTTGATACCAGCAACATCATCTACATCAGCACGGGAAAACTGGCTGTAGAAGACCTGGCAACACAATCGGCTAGTTTCACTATCTACCCTAACCCCAATAACGGGCATTTCACACTAAAGGGTATTATCCATGATGGCAAATCCGGCAGCGTTAGTGTTGATGTGAAAAACGTACTCGGTCAATCTGTGTATACGTCTACTATCAACCACACAGGCAAGGCAATTGAGCAATCCATTGACTTGGGGAATGATCTCCCACCCGGCATGTATTACCTGATGACTAGCGATAGTCACGGTAATCGAGCGATCCCTTTTTTAGTACATAGTCATTAGTCCATACTAGATAGTCCGCCCATCTATATTATAGATCCTGCCAACTGGCAGGATCTATAATATCAGCTATGCCCATCGTTACTATCTACATCTATTATCCAAATCACCTTCGTCGGAACTAACTACTATGTACTAACTACTATGTACTATCTACTATCTACTATCTACTATCTACTATCTACTAACTACTAACTACTAACTACTAACTACTAACTACTAAAGATTATCTTTGCCCCGTGCTGAGTACAATAGTTTTCTGGGCGTTCGTAGGATGGGCTGTAATACAGGTATTGTATGCGGTCTTCTTATTCCTGCGTTTTTTCAGGTTGCCTGCACATAATGAAACTATTGAACCGGCAAGAATGCAAGGTGTAAGTATCGTCATCTGTGCAAAAAACGAAGCAGATAACCTGCGCAAACACCTGCCGGGCATCCTTACCCAAAACTATAGTCATAACAATTCCCTGCTCTATGAAGTGATTGTAGTAAATGATTGCTCTGATGATACTACGCATGAGGTGTTAGCAAGCCTTCAAATGCAATATCCGCACCTGCGCGAGATCATTATAACACCCGACACACAGCGCACAGTGGTTGGTAAGAAATTTGCTCTCAGCACCGGCGTTACTAATACCACACACAACTGGATATTATTGACCGACGCAGATTGCGAACCCGCTTCAGATAGTTGGCTTGCAAAAATGGTTGCACCACTTGCTCAGGGAAAAGAAATTGTTGCAGGGTATGCAGCACATAAGCCAGCTCCGGGACTGCTCAATAAGTTCATTCGCTGGGAGACCACGCATACATTTCTGCAACTTTCTACCTATGCTATGATAGGCAAACCCTACCTGGCTATCGGTCGCAACCTGGCATGCACAAAGGCCGTATGTCTGCGCGCCTACAATTCACCCTTATGGACTGCAGGCCCTACCGGCGATGATGATCTGCTGGTAAAAGAATCGGCCACTAAAGAGAATATGGCGTTGGTAACAGACCCTTCTGCACGTACCTGTTCCATAGCGAGGGAATCCTTCAGCACATGGCGGAAACAGAAACAAAGGCACACCTCCGATGGCAAACATTACCACCCTGCGGTACAGGTACTGCTGTCACTCTATGGCATATCGCAGGCCGCTGTATGGGTATACTTTGTTTACCTTGTATTCACTCCCTATTGGCAGGTAGCTGCAATTATATTGTTGGTGCGCTGCCTTATCTATTGGTTGTTATGGGCAGGAGTAGCTAACCGACTAAAAGAAAAAAACATCATTTACCTGCTCCCATTATTTGATATAGGCTGGATGCTCTATAACTTTGCCTTTCTACCATACATACTTCAAAAAAACAAACAGCATTGGACATAATCTTAAAATACTTTGCCGACTTCAATGATACTCAGCTGCAGCAATTGCAGCAACTGGAAGAATTGTATAAACACTGGAACGAGCAGATCAATGTGATATCCCGTAAGGATATCGACTCGCTCTATGAAAGGCATGTGCTGCATTCCTTGTCCATAGCCGTGCTATGCAATTTTGAGCCGGGTACGCAGGTAGTGGATATCGGCACAGGTGGCGGCTTTCCGGGCATACCGCTGGCCATATTCTTCCCCGAGGTCAACTTCCTGCTGACGGATAGCATCGGTAAGAAAATAAAGGTGGTCAACGAAGTAGCCAATGCCATAGGTTTAAAAAATGTTACAGCAGTACATAGCCGTGTAGAAGACATAAAGGGCCGCACGTTCGACTATGCTGTATCTCGTGCAGTGGCGCCGCTGGGTGATCTCTGGCGGTGGGTGAACCCATTGCTGAGACCGGGCCAAATGAGTGAAGAATTACCAAACGGACTTATCTGCCTGAAAGGTGGTGACCTGGATAAAGAGATCACAGAGTCCGGGTTAAAAGAAATTGTGCAGGCGTGGGAGGTAGACAATATTTTCGACGAAGAATCGTTTAGAGAGAAGTATGTTATATATGTACCGAAGAAATAGGCAATAATATATTTTTTGTTTTATTGCGAAAACATATTAATTTTACTTCAACACATAACTTAATACGTATTCCCTATGAGAAAGCTACTATACGTTGCGTCTATTGCAGGCTTCATCACCTTTATGATCTCTTGCCACAAGAGCAACATCCAGGCTCCTGCAGGTACTACCACTGTAGAACTACCTGCTACAGCTGCAAGATATTACAATGCACAAACCGAAGGCTATAACCCCGGCATCAATGACAAAGCTACATTGGGCAGGGTATTGTTTTATGATGGACACCTGTCGGTAAACAACGTTATTTCGTGCGGTAGCTGCCACAAGCAGGCCAGGGGCTTTGCCGATGGCAAGCAGTTCAGCACAGGCTTTGAAGGGCGGCTAACAGGTCGTAATTCTCAAAGTATTGCCAACTTAAAAGGCTCTGATACTTCTTTCTACACCAACTTCCTTTCCGGCACCAATTTCCCGCTGTTCTGGGATGGCAGGGAAAATATAGTTACCAACCTGGTCAACAGGCCTATTACCAACCACGTGGAAATGGGCATAGACGATGCGTCTGTACTGCCGGGCAAACTGGCTGCACTGCCTTTCTACCCACCACTCTTCCAGAAAGCATATGGAGATGCTACTATCACATCAGGGCGTATATCTGAGTGCGTGGCTGCGTTTCTGGTGTCTATTCAGGCACATAACACTAAATTCGACAGGTACAAAAACGGCGATATGACCGCGCTGAATGCTTTAGAAACTCAAGGCCTGAACCTGTTTACAACAAAGTACAATTGCGATAATTGCCACCGCGTAATGACCAACAATTACTATTCATCTGGCTTTGTAGATATAGGCCTTGATGAGACACCTTCTGATAAGGGTAATGGTAATGTTACAGGCAACAGCTTCGATGATGGCAAATTCGGCATACCTAGCCTACGCAATATTGCACTCACGGGGCCATACATGCATGATGGCAGGTTCAAGACGCTTAATGATGTGTTGAATCACTACAGCCATGGCATACAGAATAGTCCTAACCTTGATATACTCTTGAAAAGTAATGATAACAAAGCCCGCGCTATGGACATATCTGAGCAAGAAAAACAGGCATTGATCGCTTTCCTCAATACGCTTACTGATTATTCTATGATCAGCGACCCTAAATTCTCTAACCCCTTTAAAACTAACTAATTAATGAGAAAAATATTTCTTGCTGCCATCCTCTCCGCAGGATGCTTAAGCTCTGCGTTTGCACAAACCGACAATATCAACACCCCTAAAGAGAAACTATACAATCATGTCTTTGGTGTGCAGCTGAATGACCTGATGAGACAGATTTTCACCTTCAATAACAGCACTGCGGCAGCCAACACTAACCCGTTTCTTTTTACTTACAATATCAATCGCGTAAAGAGCGGCTGGGGACTAAGAGCAGGCCTGGGTATGACCATTAACTCATCTACTACCAATGATAATGTTACCAAGCGTACGTCAGATATAAACGATATGCAGTTCAGATTGGGTGTAGAGAAGGCATTCTCTTTATCTAACAAATGGAGCACAGGCGTGGGTATAGACGGTGTTATAAAAACTAATGACGACAAGACAACAGCGGTAACCAATAGTGGCTACATATACACTACCAACACTGTTTCTAAGTTTACAACCCTTGGCGCGGGTGGGATGGCATGGCTGCGCTACCATCTTACCGACAGAATATTGCTGGGTACAGAAACCAGCTTCTACTACCTGCGTGGCAGTAACAAGCAAACCATCACCACCTCTAACAACGGCCCATTCGGCAATGTAGATGAGACCAAAACAGATGATGATGTTACGGAAGGTAAGATCAGCGTGCCTGTAGTGTTCTACATCTCGGTAAAATTCTAGTTCACCGGTTATTGCTTATACATACTGCCACATGAAGAACATAATAATAGCGGCATTGCTCTCCATTAGCTCAGTGGGCTTATGCCGTGCGCAAGACGATGCAGATCCACCCAGAAAACCGCACCAATTCGACCATTATATTGGCGTACAGATCAATGAACTGACCAAGCAAATCCTCGGCGTCAACAATACCAGTACAGTTGCCGACAACCCATACTTGTTTACATACCATCTCACAGAGCGCTCTTCAGGGCTAGGTTTCCGCGTGGGCAGCGGGTTTAACTATATTTCTCAAACCCTTGATGGTGGCGGAAAATCTACAGTGAAATCATTCAATTGCCGCATTGGATTTGAGAAGACTTTCAAGTTGTCAGATAAATGGAGTACCGGTGTCGGACTAGACCTATTGTATAAAAACGTAGATACTTCTTACGATCAGCAATCTGCATACGGATATAAACAAACTTATAAAAGCAAAAAGATAGGTGCCGGTCCAATGGGCTGGCTAAGGTATAGTTTGTCGAAAAAAATTCTTGTTGGCACTGAAATAAGCATGTACTACCTTACCGGAAATGACAAAATGACAAGTAGCTACACCAGCGCCGATTCAGACGAAAAAGTATCTGAATTCAAATTCAATCTTCCGGTCGTTTTCTTCCTTTCCATGAAGTTGTAAGAACCAACCCAACTCATAAAGGCTATTCTTTTTCACAGATTTGACAACTTTTTTAAAAGTTGTCAAATCTTACATACTCCACGCCCAACACCAACCTATCTACTATCTACTATCTACTTACGACTTACGACTTACGACTTACGACTTACGACTACCCCCCAGATACAACACCAGCATACCGGCCATCGCGAAGAAGAATGAGATAAGCCCGAAGTTGATCACGATAAGACCATGAAATATAAGTGCAGGAATGAAGAACTTCCTTTTGATCTTTTCGGAAAAAAACAGGCAAAGGGCCAGTAATAATTCGAATGCCAATACACCCCACGACAACACTTTGACCAAAGGAGTACGCGTTACAAGTTCATTGATTTGCTGCAGCCAGAACGTTGCACCCAGCCTGTAATGCGAGGTATAGTAAAACACAGCAGTCCCTTCGCGCCATACCCTTGAAAACAGCTTAGTGTAACCCGCATTGAAGTATATGTATGCCGCCTGCACCTGTATCATTAGTAGTGCAATATTGCCCACTATATTACCCTGTGAAGCAGTCGTTTCCACATGCCGCCATTGATTCTTTCTCGGGTCACTAAGACACAAGGGCAACAGCAGTAGGGACATAACAAAGGTGATCTCATCGCCTCCATTAACAATGAGAAAATAGTTGTGATAGCTGAAGCAGGCAATAAAGTGCAATACCCCTGTTACTTTGGGATAGAAACCAGTCATTACCAGCAGCAGGATTACTACTACCACACCCTTTGCCACGCCCGGGGGCATGACCATGAATAGGTCCAGCTGCTTTAAAGGAACAGATATAGTAGAGCTATGTTTGGCACTATATTCCGGTAGACGCTTGTAGTTGTGATTGGCCACTATGCTCATGTCATTGCACAATATAGTAAGCAACATCCCCAACGCCAACAGCAAGCGGGCCAGTGCAATACGGGGCGTATGCACCTGCTTGTTCTTCAGGTATGTAATAAGCTTGTCCATCATGGCGCAGCAATATTTACGGCAACTATATACATAGGGGTTATCTTCCGCCTGCTGTCTTTGCGCATATCCCAACTGGCAGCGTCATACATAGCTATAATGTACTTCCCCTTTAACAGTGTTATCTGTGGCTTGGAAACTGGAGTATAAACCAATGTATCGGCACCGATAAATTGTTGAATATACCCGTCTTCGGGAGCCAATATCAGGTAGGGATGCATGGTACTGAGAAGCCGCTTATCATCAACTATCACGGATACTTCCTGTGCCAGTACCTTCGGCCGCCGGTCAAGCCCAAACATAAAATCGGGCACAAATGGCCGCATATCTACCTCCGTTATCTTATTCCCATCCACCCTATATAGCTTACTAATTGTTGTTTGTGGCGATGCAGTATACAAGTCCCACCTAGGCACATAAAGTGTAGAAGCTACCCTTCGGTTCACATACCGGTTATGCAAAGCCTCAACCGGAAGGAACGAGCAGGCAACATACAACAAGAACAAACCATACCCCAGGCAGGTGCCTGTGAATACCATACGGTCTGTTATTTTGTGCTTCATCCCGGTCATATTTTAGCCCTGTAATAGTGCTGCTACTAAAGTACCAAAGTTATTCATTTAGTGGTTGGTAAAAGCTGATTATCGTCGCTAACAGCCACATAACAAAGCCGCCCCGAAATTTCGGGGCGGCTCATATGTTACAGTAAGAAGGTAGCTATAGCACACACTTTTTACTTTTCAGTTTTAAATTTTTACTTCCTATTCCTCTTCCCCCGCCTGTGGCGCTACAGGCGCATTCTGCTTCAGCTGTGCACCAAAGTTAGGCTGTATGCGCTGCATGCTGTTGGCGATGGTCTTGGCATAGCTTGTATCTCCGGAGTAGAACGCAGAGCTTGCCAGCGACTGCATTACCTGGAATTGCTGCCTGATATCGAACGTCACCGCATCCTTGTTGTTGTCTTCAAGAGAAGCAGCCCAGTTAAGTATGGTCTGAGAGTTACGTACTATCTTCTTCGTCAACTCCTGCCCTTTCTTCAGTTCACCTGCACGGTAGTATGCAGCGGCTATGAAGTAGGCGGTATAGTCGTAGTAGTAAGAATGCTCTGTGATACCGGCCATTACCTTATCCAGCAACTTCACCGCCTGGTCTTTCTTACCTTCTGCAACCAGTGCATTGGCAATGTAAGATGCATCCATACGGTAAGTAACAAACTCATGGCGGTTTGGCTCATCGAAGTAAACGTCGTTGCGCTCACCACCACCAAATGTATATCCCATGAACAGGTTGTAGCTCTTCTCTGTATTAATGGTACCCAGTATCGGAGAATTCTTCTTGATAGAATCAACGAACTTATAAGGCATCAGGCGATATACTGTTCCTTCCAGTCTTAAGAAGTCTCCTGTTCCACCATAGTCACCAGTACGCAGACCCGCATCAAAATAAAGCGGGCGTTTCCAGCCTTCCTTAGCTACTGCTGCTATGATGTTCAGTATCGCAAGGTCGCTCTTATAAGCACTTTCCTTAGGATAGTTGAAACGCATATCAGTGATGATGTTTGCTGTATCAGCGGCTGTTGCCAGGCCATTCTTCACCAGGTCTTCCTTGCTCATTGTAGGTACAAAGAAGTTTTTTGTCGGCATGTAGTTCAGCTCATTTCCACCACGTGTGCCCACCTTGGCATTAGGATCATTGCTGTTCATGAAGGTACAAACATCAGCCAGGTTGATATACTGTGTCTTAGACAAGCCCACCTTAGGATTATCGTAGTACATAATATAGTTAGCCCTTTCACCGGTGTAGTCTGCCTTCTTCCATATCATTGGTACCGCATCTGCCTGGTTGGTCTTATAGTTCAGCTGATCTACATACCAGTCTATACCCAGCAGGCTGGTGTTGATGATACGTATGTCTTTTCTGAATCCTTCAATTTCCTGTATGTACCACAGCGGGTAGGTCTGGTTATCACCAAAGGTGAATAGTACCGCATTTGGCGCGCAGGCAGAAAGAGTGTTATGCGCCACATCATGTGCCAATGTCTTGTGCGAACGATCGTGATCATCCCACTCTACATTAGCCATTAATACAGGCACAGCTACAAGGCATATACCTGTGCTGGCATATGCTCCTACACTACCCTTCATAGCCTTCTGGAACCAATCGTTGACCATCAGTACCCCAAGCCCTATCCATATTGCGAATGTATACGTACAACCCGCGAATGCGTAGTCACGCTCACGTGGCTGCAACGGGTTCATGTTTAGGAATATTCCGATAGCGGCACCGGTAAAGAAGAACATCATCAGCACCACCATACCATCATTGCGCTTGCGGTTGAACTGGTATACAAGACCCATTATACCCAGTATAAATGGCAGGAAGTACAACTTATTGTGTGCACCATTCCTTGTATATCCTTCACCCATACCTTCAGTGTCACCAAGGCCACGCATCTTGTCTACTGCGCCTATGCCCGATATCCAGTTACCACGCTCAGGGTCCAGCTGGCCTTCTATGTCATTCTGACGGCCGGCATAGTTCCACATAAAGAACCGCCACCACATCCAGTTCATCTGGTAGCCAAAGAAGTACTTCAGGTTATCGGAGCTGGTAGGATCCTGGCCATCTGCCAGGTTCAGCATGCTCTTGTAGAAGTTCACGTGATTGCCTTCCTGATCCCATATACGCGGGAAGAAATGCGATTGGTTGCCCTTGTAAATAGGGACTCTCTTAGCACCTACTATATCATAATGGTCTTTACCATTGGCTTTGCTCTGTGAATACAGCTTGCCCGATGTGTCTATCTCATCGTACTGGCTGTTGAAGTAAGGGCCAAAGAATATTGGCTGCTGTCCAAACTGCTCACGATTCACATAATCAAGGAAGCTGATCGGGTTATCAGGGTTGGTCATATCAATAGGTACATCGGCGCGTGAGCGGATGATAGCTACGAAATAACTGGAGTAACCAATGATAATAAAGATGATACATAATACTGCGGTATGCAGCGATACCATGCTTTTCTTCTTAGAATAGTATATGCCAAATACAAGCAAGCCTATTACAATAGCCAGGAAGAACAAAGAACCCATATCGAACGACATACCAAAACCATTGGTAAACATGATGTCGAACTTAGACGCGATCTTAGGAATATACTGTATAACACCAAACTGTACGAAACCAAGTATACCACAACCGGCAAGGAAGGCAAGGATGGTACCCTTAACGGTAACATCATAACGCCTGTAGTAATATACCATAGCTACCGCAGGTATGGTCAGCAAGTTCAACAGATGGACGCAAACCGACAAACCTAACAGGTAGGCTATCAGCACCAGCCAACGGTCTGAATGCTTTTCATCAGCCACATCTTCCCACTTCAGCACTGCCCAGAAGGTAATTGCCGTAAAGAATGAAGAAGTTGCATAAACTTCCGCCTCAACAGCAGAGAACCAGAATGTATCTGAAAAAGTATATGCCAATCCACCCACAAGGCCTGCGCCCATGATGATAGCCAGCTGAGTCCCATCCGGCTCATCGCCTTTCTTTACTAACAGCTTCTTGGCAAAATGGGTGATGGTCCAGAAAAGGAATAATATGGTAAGTGCACTTGCCACTGCCGACATAGCATTAATAGCATATGCGGCATGGGTAGAATCACCACCTGTCAATGCGTTTCCGCCTGAGAATATGGCGAACATACGCTGCATCATCATAAACAAAGGCGCCCCCGGTGAGTGGCCCACTTCCAGCTTGTATGCGCAGGAAAGGAACTCCCCGCAATCCCAGAAGCTTACGGTAGGCTCCATTGTACTGATGTAAACAAACAGGGCAATGGCCCCGGTAACCCAACCTAATAGGTTATTGACTTTACGATAGTGCATAATATTTAATTAGACAAGGCGACAAAAATAGTAAAAACAAACAGTTATCAGCCGACTGCTTTTACGCTGTCAGAAAGTTTCAAATAAATTAATTGATTTAATTGGCTAAAATAACTTGTAAAAAGTTCTGTTTATACTAAACGAGGAGGTTTTTCACATTTTTTAACTGGCTGCGCTCCAGTATCTGAGATAATGTAATATCGGGTATTTTCTTCAGGCTGTTGGTGATGTCTATCACATCCGTTTCATAGGTAGCCGTTTGTACCAGCCATATATAATCCAGCCTGCCCGTTTCCGGCAGCAGGGATACGTTATCTACTTTCAACTTATATAATAAATATCTATCGGGACTATTGGGGAACTGGTATTGATATACCGGCAGGTAGCTGATATTCCCCTTTACCGCCAAAGCCAGGGTCATATCCGGTTCGCAGGCGAACTCTATATCGAAATAATTATTCAGCATCCAGCACAGCCTGTATGCCGGCAAACCGCTCACAATGCCAATAAGGGCAGTATCCTCAAAAAAGGCATCCTCCATAAAGGCTTCATCCAGCTTGTACTTGGTCACGCTCATATTCTACTGTGAAGGTACGGACTAAGTGAAAATTTAAAAATGAAAACCTAAACAGTTTACCACGACTGGGTAACCTAGCCGCATACACTCGAGTCCCGTTTTAAAATGAGTAGCTCGGAAAGAGCTTTATCAAAAGCGTAGGGCGTGAGCCCTACGTCCAAAATCAACTAACTATAAGCCCTGTAAGGGCGCACTCCATTATAAGCACACAACAATAACCATCTGATCAATAATGACACCTACCCTACCCCCCAATAATAAACCCCAAGAAATTAAAGAATAATCAATATTTTCGTAGTCTAAAGCAAATCCATCATGCCTGTCTTCTCCGGGGTACTCCTCGTTATCATCGTTGCACTGCTGTTCTTATGTTTTGTTACCGTGCAGCAAGGCACAGTAGCCGTTATTACCGTTTTCGGGAAATTCCGCAGAATCCTCCATCCGGGGCTTAACTTCCGTATCCCCTTCATTGAAGTGATCTTCAAACGTATCTCCTACCAGAACCGCTCTAAAGAACTAAAGTTCCAGGCCATATCTCAGGATCAGGCCAATATCTACTTCTCAGCCATGCTCCTTTATTCCGTTTTGAACGAAGAAAGCACGACCATAGAAAATGTGGCCTTTAAGTTTGTAGACGAACAGAGCTTTATGCAGGCACTTATCCGCTCGGTAGAGGGCGAGGTACGCGGCTTTGTAGCCACTAAGAAACAATCGGAGATACTACAGCTGCGCTCTGAAATAATACAACATGTAAAAGGCGAACTCGACATTCAACTGGAAGGTTGGGGCTACCACCTGCTGGATATACAGATCAATGATATCACCTTCGATGAAGCTATCCTCCGCTCTATGGCGCAGGTAGTGGCCTCTAACAACCTGAAGGCAGCAGCAGAGAACGAAGGACAGGCATTGCTCATCACCAAGACCAAAGCAGCAGAAGCAGAAGGTAATGCCATCAAGATATCTGCCGAGGCAGAACGCCAGGCCGCACAGATGCGTGGACAGGGCGTGGCCCTCTTCCGCGAAGAAGTAGCCCGTGGTATGGCGCTTGCAGCCAAAGAAATGGAGTCGGCCAACCTCGATGCCTCTTTTATCCTCTTCTCTATGTGGACCGATGCTATCAAGCACTTTGCAGAATATGGCAAGGGCAACACCATATTCCTCGATGGCAGCAGCAACAACTACCAGCGCACCATGCAGCAGCTGATGTCTACCCTGCAGGGCTTTGAAGGTAACGACGGCAACACACCGGAAAAGAAAAAGTAAAGTTCAACTAACCACTATAGTAGAAAGTGCGGTATTGTAAAATGCCGCACTTTTTTTGTAGGTTTAATTGTCGGCAACAATGCCCCAGCCCAATTTCTTTATCCTATGAATCTGCTAAAATTTCTTATCGTTGTAACTTTGCTACACATCCTCTCATTAAGTGGGTTAGCGCAAACCAATTATGTGCTTAATGGAAGTTTTGAGCAATATAGTACCTGCCCCTTTGTGTACGATCAGATAAGGTTAGCAAACTATTGGCAAGCTATTGATACTGTACATATTATGGGCTATGGGCCGCTATGTTCGCCTGAATATTGTAACAAATGTGCACCTGTAGGTTCTCTTGTAGGAGTCCCTCTAGGTAGTTTATATTTTCATTTCCCACGCACGGGAAAAGGGATGATGCAAATTGAAGCTTATTATGACAATGAATACCCCACTGAGCCATACCAACGTGACTATGCGCAAGGAAAATTATATGATCATCTTGTGGCGGGTAAGACTTATTGCGTTTCTTTTTACGTAACCTTAGCTCAGGGATCTCAATATGCAGTTAATAAGGTCGGTGCATACCTGGATAATGGGGCTATAGATGCCGGGCAGGATAGTGTGGGCTGCGCCTCGCCTCATCCCACTATCATACCGCAGGTGTACACTACGGCCATTATCGACGATACTACCAATTGGGTAAAGATACAGGGTAGTTTTATAGCTAGTGGTAATGAGCGATTCATCACCCTCGGCAATTTTTTTGATGCAGATAATACTGATACTGTCAGGCAACATCCTCATACCGAAAATTATTATTCCTGGTATCTTATAGACGACGTAAGCGTCATAGAAAGCACCGCCACAGCCTTTGCCGGGCCGGATGCGCTGATAGGGCTGGGAGATACCATACACATAGGTAGTACAGAAGATGGCATGCCTACAGAGTGGTATGTGCTTGGCGGCACTATGCCTATAGGCTATAGTGGAGGTATAGATGTACACCCCACAACTACCACCTCTTATATGGTAATGCTGGACTTGTGCGGACATATCACCTATGATACGGTAAAGATCTATGTGGTGCCTGCAGGTGTATCATCTCTTGGCTTTCCTACAGACCTCATCAACCTCTACCCTAGTCCTGCTACTAACCAACTGCATATAGACCATGCAGCAAGCTGCACCATCACCCTCACAGATATCACCGGCCATACCTGGCAACAAACCCACCTGCTTACCGACAAAGAAACCATAGACATCTCTACCCTACCAACCGGCACATACATTGCCACCCTCACCGATGATAAAACAGGTGATAGAGTGGTGAAGAGGATGGTGAAGGAGTAGCGCTGGCATTTACCCCCGATGCTGAAGGCATCGTATGTCTGTAGAAAATGAAAACACGAATAGCACCGATGCCGAAGGTATCGCATGTCGCACTAAGCACACAACCCGCATATACAAACGTTCGATACCTTCAGCATCGTGAACTATAGACATATGATACCTTCGGCATCGATCCCGCTCCGCACTCTTTCCCGCTCTTACACCCTAAACGCCACCGGCGCTACAGATGTTTGTTTCTTAAAGAAATTAGAGAAATGTGCTACCTCTTCAAACCCGAGGCACCAGGCTATTTCAGAGATATTCCAGTCGGTTTGCCTCAGCAATATTTTAGCCTCTTGCGCTATACGGCTGCTGATGATCTCGGTAGTGGTCTTACCGGTATTCTCTTTCAATACTTTGTTCAGATGGTTCACGTGCACCGACAGGTTATCTGCATAGTCTTTGGCCGTACGCAGCTCCAGTTTTTGTTTGGGAGATTCTATCGGAAACTGCCGCTCCAGCAATTCAGAGAACAATGACGATACCCTTGCAGCTGCAGTATGCGGCGGATTGATAGCCGATACAGGCTGTAGCTTCTGACCATAGTGTATCAACTCCAGCAGGTAATTGCGCAGCAGGTCGTACTTATACACATAGTCAGATGCAAGCTCTTTATGCATCTTCTTAAATATTGCCTCTATCTCACCCGCCTGCTCTTCAGTTATCTCAAACACGGGCACGTTACCCGGCTTAAATATGGGTAGTTCATCCAGCACTACGCCACTCTTACTATGTATCAGAAACTCTTCTGTAAACAGGCAAAAATGTCCGCTCTGGTCCATGTTATGCGGCTGCCAGTGATAAGGCACTTTGGGCGTGCCAAACAATAGCGCATGTTTTTCTATTTCTATTACCTTATCGGCATACTCGGCAGTGTTGCGCCCCGATATAAAGTTTATCTTGTAGTAGGCCCTGCGGTTGTATGCCATTGGCGGTTTACCACTGGCCGCTTTCATCAAGGCACCTACATCAAACACGTTAAAATGGCCTATGTTCTTAAATACGGTATCGGGCGTATATTTCTGTCCGTCGTCAAAAAAGCCCGCCGTCTCTTTATAAAAATCTTCCAGTGTTATTATTGCCATAGCCGGTAAAATCCAAAGGTATCTATTTAGCAGCATTCCACTTGTGTAGCCATTATCCCATAATGGCATAAAGGGGATATAACGGCATATTATGACCCATTTCGGGCGCAGATCTATCATTTCGATAAATGTTCTATCTCAGTCATTTTCAGACCGCTCTCCGCTCTGTTCCTTTCGCGCTCCATCTGTTGGCACGGCTTTTTAATAGTTTATACAAGAAGGCATAAGTGAATTTGAACTATTAAAAAACAAACGTCATGAAAAAAGCATTATTAGCGCTATCTATACTAGGTGTTACCTGTTTAAGCGCAAACGCACAAACAAAAATTACAACTACTACAACTACAGTTAGCACTGAAACCGCTAAAGCTGTAGATACGCCCAATTATGCAAAGAACTACAAGGTGTGTAAAGGCAGCTCTACCTACTATGTATGCGGCGATAAGCCATCTGGCAAAAAGAGAACTGTAGCTACCAAAACAACTAAAGCGCGCACTGCTACGGCCGCGGTAAATACTACTCCTGCAATACCATCTGCACAGGGACCTAATGCCAAAAACTTCAAGGTATGCAAGGGCAATGGCAACTATCACATTTGCGATGAACCACAGAATGCAACCAACACAGTACCCGGCCCTACTACCAAACTGGCTGTAGGTACGGCAGATAAGAAACCTATCAAAAAGACCACTACGGTTACCGAAAATGGTGTTGTAGCCACAACCACTACACAAACATTCGCTCAGCCACCTGCAACACCGAAATCACAATCTATTGCTGATCAGTCTGACAATACGTTACCTGTAGCTACCGTTACCGGCCACGTAGATACCATAAACAACGCCAATGCTCCATACCATGGTAAGAACAGCCCGCAGTATGATGGCGCACAAAAAAACAAAGCACGTAATCTGAACACACCTCCGGGATCACCCAATTCAATACCCATCAGTCAGAAATAATCATTTTTATAGTTCAGAAAATAGCCCGCTCTTTTATTGGAGCGGGTTATTTTTTTGTAGAAAACACTCCCAAATATTGCATAACAAAATAAAACACATATCCCTGCAGGCTTACATTCCAGAAAAGATATCCACATTTTTTGGCTATGTGGTGAGGTCGTAATTAATTTTACACCACTAAAAAGCGCATCACCATGACCACACAATTAAATCCCGATCTGCTGACCACCATCGCTCAGAAACTCGCCAACCAGATCATCGCATTCCAGCAGTTTATCGAAGCCCGCCCTGTGGGCCAGCAATTCCCCACAATTCAGGAAGCCAATCAACAACACAAGCTGATCACCTGCCTGCTCAGGCTGGTAAAACAACCCGCCCGTCCACGTAAAGAAAAAGTACAGGACCCATCGGATATCGCAGCTTTAAATTCCTGGGCAAAGACGGTTAATGACATCTTTTCCATGCCTACAGAAAGTGATCTTCCGGCAAAAGAGGTTGCGCCAAAATTCAATACCCCCGCCATTACCCAGCGCGACTTCGATCAGTACGGACATCTGTTGGGCAAAAGCAGCTTTGCCAATCTTACAGACAAAACCACAATAAAATTCAACGGCAGATATGTAAATGCAAAATGGCTGGAATATAACTTGTTCCAGTATTGCTTACCCGCTGACAATCGTCATTTTATAGATGATGCCCGAAAGGTAATTGGCGAGGTAGACCATAAGATCACGCAAGAGAGCATTGCGGCTTATCTGGCTGGCAAAACAATGCAAAAGTTGGCTGCATAGTTATATAGATTTGACAACTTTCCTAAAAGTTGTCAAATCTGCACTGGTCCTCTGGTTTCAGCTACACCTCCTCCTTCTTCGGCACACTACCAAACACTACATCCCACAACACCGAGCTTACGCCAAAACCTTTATCAGGCTGTTTGTAGTGATGCAGGTGATGATTGCGCCAGAGTGCCTTTAGGTACTTTGGCGGAGCAAAGGCATGAATGGCATAATGCATAGAGCCATAGAGGATATAACCAAAAAGAAAACCGGGAAAGAAGGCCAGTGCATCCCAACCCAGTGCTGCATACATTGAGTAGTATATGATCACCGCCAGTATAACACTGGGCACCGGTGGCATAAATAGTCTGTCCTTGTCGCGGGGATATTCATGGTGCACCCCATGTATGGTATAAAGTATGCGCTGCGCCCAAGCACTGTCGGCTATTATGTGAAATATATAGCGGTGCATGGCATACTCAAAAAGAGTCCAGGTAAGAATACCACCAAAAAAAAGTAGTACTTCACGACCTAAGGCCAGTTCTCTTGTATGCGCCCCGTAATAGAGCATGGCGGCTATCACCGGGAAATACATTGTATAAACAATGGCGGGGTGTGTTTTGGTCATCAGTTCCAGCACTCCGTTCTGAAATAATCTGGCCTGTCCTTTGTTTTTGATCTTTGCGATTTCCATGTTTCCCGGTTGAGTAGATTAGGGATAAATGCCATCTGCCTTTCACATTTAAATTACAACCTCTTATATTATAAAGATACAGCGGCAACACTTATCACGAAAAATTCTATTGCAAAAATTATGCCAGCGGGAAGGAAAATGGGCTGACCATGTAATAATGACTTTTCTTCACATATGCACGCTGAAAGCACCCTGGTGCTCAACTTCTGATAAGACACCAAGCGCACCTACATTCTAAATAAAGCTAATAAATTAAGACAGTAATTTCTGGCGAACGAGGAATTCAAGTTGTTCGTTACTGATGGTGAGTTTGCTGTTCATTTCCTTTTCATCTACCTTTTCCCTGAAAACCTCATATGCTTTGGTGATGGTCATATCTAATTCTTCTTCATTCCAGGGTTTGGTGAGGTAGTGGAATATCTTGCCTTTGTTTACCGCGTCTATAACAGCATTCATGTCGGCATAGCCGGTAAGTAATATTCTTGTAGGTAGCGGAAACTCGTCAATAATATTTTCCAGAAACTCAACTCCAGTCATATTAGGCATTCGCTGATCGGTAATGATAACATTAACGTCATTATTCTTTAACACCTTTATAGCCTCTTCTCCGCTTATGGCAGTCAACACTTTATACTTTATCCTAAAGACAGCTTTGAAAGAAACAAGATTGTTTTCCTCGTCGTCAACATATAAGACCACTATCTTGTTGGGCTTGGACATATATTATTATAATTTTACTAAGATGTAACTCTACGCAAGATAATAAAATAATTGGAAATTACCTCGGTCTCATTGTATATTTATGTCCAAAACAAATTACAGTTTAAACAAACAGTTCTGCTATGTTAACAGAAAGATTACAATTTACAAAAAATCTAAATGAGTTGTATGTACCCTCATTATTCAGGCTTGCGGATAGTGGCGATCTGAAAGCATTTAATGAGCTACTTGCCAACGATAGCATAATGGTCTTTGATGAAATATATGACCAATTAAGAGAACTGATCAAAAGCCGCAATCCAAAACAAAAACTTACCGCAGCCGACTATGAACTGCGCATAGCCCAACACATTGGCAGCACTCCTATCACTGAATATGGCGTATGGGCGTACTACCCATGGTCTCAAAGATTGGTGCATATCCTTGATAAAGAAGAATTTATAGAGCTACGCACATCGGCCAACAAAAATAAAATAACAATAGCTGAGCGCGAACGCCTGGCCACAAAGAAGGTAGGTGTTATAGGTCTGTCGGTAGGACAGTCGGTATCCATGACGCTGGCGCTGGAAAGAGGATGCGGAGAACTACGTATTGCGGACTTTGACAGGCTGGAGCTGAACAACATGAACCGCATACGCACAGGTGTACATAACCTGGGATTATTAAAGACCTATGCAGTTGCAAGGGAAATAGCAGAACTGGACCCCTACTTTAAAGTGGTCTGTTTTTCTGAAGGCATTACCGAAGCGAATATCCATCAGTTCTTTACCGAAAACGGGAAATTAGACCTCGTTATAGACGAATGTGACGGTGTTAACATAAAAATATTGTGCAGAATAAAGGCCCGCGAACTGAATGTGCCGGTATTGATGGAGGCCAGCGACCGTGGAACTCTGGATGTAGAACGATTTGACCTGGAACCCGACAGACCAATCATACACGGTTGGTTAGAAGGGCTAACCCTGGATTTTGAGATCATTAATAAGCTCAAAACGGCCGAAGAAAAGCTACCATACATGCTACCTATTTCAGGATTAGACACGCTGTCGCCAAGAATGAAGGCTTCAATGGTGGAAATTGAGCAGACCATCACCACCTGGCCTCAACTGGCTACTGCGGTAACACTTGGCGGAGCACTCACAGCCGATACGTGTCGCAGAATATTCCTCGACCAATTCACCAATTCGGGCAGATACTTTATAGACCTGGAAGAGCTGATACCGGATACCCGCGAGAAGCCTGTGATCAACTACCACATTGAGGAACAGCCACTTACAGTTGACTACATGAATGAATTGGCGGCAGAAGCCACTGCTGGCATGCAACTACACAGCGAGTTGCCGGAACGGGCAGTACTTATGGAATTGCTGGAAGCAGCCAGACAAGCGCCGTCGGCAGGCAATAACCAGCCATGGAAGTGGCACCTCACCAATTCCTGCCTTTTCCTGTTTCACGACAGGATACGCTCAGTAACCTTTGGCGACTTTGAAGATATAGCATCTTATGTAGCTTTGGGAGCTGCGGTGGAGAACCTGGAACTGGCAGCACACAAACACCACATAGGGCTCGACATTACACCATTTCCTATTGACAGTAAAAAATTGATAGCCGTTATCCGCTTCAGTAAAGAGGCAACAGCGAACGGGCTTTATATGCCTGATGAACTGGTAAAGGAAATAGGCAATAGATTTACAAACCGTAATCTGGGGCCGAGGGTGGCACTTGAAGCAGACGCGATAACACAGCTGCGGGCAGCGGTGGCATCTATTCCCGGTGCAGAACTATTGCTAAAAGAAGATGAAGCCGATATGGCCGAGCTGGCCGACATTATGAGCTCTTCTGAAAGGCTGCGTATGCTGCACGCCGAGGGGCACTATGAGTTTTATAACAAGGAAGTGAGGTGGGACGACGAACATAGCCGCACCACCGCAGATGGCATTGACATAGGTACACTGGATGTAAAACCGTCTGAAGTAGTAGGTCTGAAACTGGTAAAAGACCCGAGGGTGGTAGCGCTGCTGGCCGAATGGAGAGGCGGCAAAGGCCTGGAAAGTATAGCCAGAAAAGCGATTGCCAGCGCATCGGGTATAGGTCTTATAGTGATGCCGAAATATAGTCCGCTCGACTACTTCATGGGTGGTAGGGCTGTAGAGCGTATGTGGTTGATGGCATCTAAACTGAATGTCTCCATGCAGCCTATGCTGGCCGCACCGCTGCACTTTGCACGGCTCAACCATGGAAATGGAGAAGGACTGCCGGACTTTATGAAAGAAGAATTTACTGAACTTTATAAAAGGTTTGAAAGAGTATTCCCCGGCCTGGAAGGAAAGGGCGAGATATTCTTGTTTCGTTTATGTATAGCTAAAACGCCATCAGTTAAATCGTATCGCTTACCTTTAGTAAATATATTAACGGAGTCGTAAATGGGTGAATTAATAAGAATACGAGCATTCCGGGCAATTGATGACGAACCTGCGTGCAATTTGTATGCAAAGGAGCATATGGACGTGCTGAAGATATTTGGCATAACCAAGATCACCACGGCCAACAATAGCTGGATAAAGAACCCTAATGTCTACGTAATAATGGCAGAGCGGGTATCTGATAACCAACCCGTTGGTGGTGCACGTGTGCATTTATACCATGAAGACTATCCATTGCCCATGGATGACGCTGTTAAAGACTTTGACCCATCAGTAAAAGAATTATTGGCCCGCCACGCCCGCAGTGGAGGAACAGGTGAAATATGCGGGTTATGGAATTCGCGCGATGTGGCCGGTTGGGGTATCGGCACCATGTTCCTGTCACGGGCCGGCGTATCCCTGTGCACTCAGTTGCCCATGCAAACTATGCACGTGTTGTGTGCAGAACACACTATTGGCATTACGCTGGAAAAAGGATTTGTTATTGAAAAAGAACTAGGCAACAGCGGAACCTTCTACTACCCTAAAGAAGGACTTGTTGCCACCGCCGCAGTGATCAATGATGTGCGCACGCTGGCAGACGCTAATGAGGTAGACCGGAATATAATAATGAGCCTTCGGGAAAACCCGTTGCAGACGAGGGAAGAAACCAACAACGAACATAAAATTAAGATCGAATATCAGCTTCGCTTAAATTTATAAAATTAATATCGTACTATTATTCTTTCTGACTTAAAGACATATGAAAACAATTTATTCTTTAGTTGTTTTTGCGGTTTCGTTATTTGTTTACAGTGCTGCCAAAGGCCAGGCGTTTGTTTATACCGACTCCAACCAGGTAAACATAGTAGGTAAATATGTGGGTGTATTTGAAGACCCGACCAACCAACTAACATTTGACGAGGTAAGACTGGCTGATAAATTCAAGCCGTCGGAAAAGGAAGTCCCCAATTTCGGCATCACGAACTCTACTTACTGGCTAAAACTGGAAGTAGAAAATAAAACTACCGACCCGCGCCTTCTGCTTACGTTGTCCTATCCTCAACTGGATGAGGTTGACTTCTTCAAACCAGACAGCAACGGCGCATATCGCGAAATTAAGAGCGGCGAGCAAGTAGAGATAAGCAAAAGAATTTATTCCAGCCAGAATTTCATTTTCAATCTTAATCTTCCGCAGCAGGTAAAAAAGATCTACTACTTTAAGATAAAGAGCAGCGAGCAGATATTAGTACCCATAAGCCTGGGAGCTACCAATGTGGTCTTTAATGCCATCAATAATCAGGACAACCTGACCAGCATCTATCTCGGTATCATCTTTGTGATGATCTTTTACAACATCTTCGTTTACCTGAGTGTAAAAGATAAAAGCTACCTCTATTATGTATTCTACATTCTGTTTGTAGGACTTACGCAGATAGGCTTCCAGGGTTATAGCTACCGGTACTTCTGGCCAACATTACCTGCACTTGCCAATAACAGCGTGATACTTTTCCCTGCGTTAACGGGTATTACCGCAATAGAATTTTTTAAGAAGTTTCTATATGCCGACGGAGCACCTAAAAAGGTAAACATCATCCTCAACCTGCTTAATGTTTTTTACCTGGTTAACTGTGTGCTAAGCCTGGCCGGGCTGCATCAATTAAGCCAGCAATTGTTGCAACCCAATGCTATGATCGCCTCGTTCATCATACTGGGCTTGTCTATCAATGCGATCAGAAAAGGCAGCAGGCCGGCTATATTTTTCCTGGTGGCGTGGGTTACCTTCCTGATGGGTATTATCGTCTTCATTCTTAAAGACGTAGGTGTATTACCTTATAATAACTTCACCAATTACATACTGCAGATCGGGTCGGCAATTGAAGTAGTGGTGCTATCGTTTGCCCTGGCAGATAAGATAAACATTTACAGAAAGGAGAAAGAAATATCTCAGGCAGCTACTTTGAGTGCGTTGAAAGAAAATGAAAAGATCATCACCGAGCAAAACATAGTGCTGGAAAAAAGGGTGGACGAAAGAACACTTGAATTGAACCTGTCTAACAAGGAACTGAACAAGGCGATGACCGAACTGAAGGAAGCAGAGACGCAATTGGTGGAATCTGAGAAAATGGCGTCTTTAGGTCAGTTGACGGCAGGGATAGCCCATGAGATCAACAACCCCATAAACTTTGTAACTTCTAATGTAAAACCACTGAACAGGGATGTACGCATGCTGCTGGAAACGGTAGATGTACTGGAAAAAATTGCCATTGAAAACATACCGGTGGCCGAAAAACAAAAACAAATAGCCGAATATAAGGAAGAGATAGATTACGATTACCTGAAGGTAGAGATAGATCAATTGCTCAGCGGAATAGGAGAAGGTGCATCAAGGACTGCCGAGATAGTAAAAGGCCTGCGTATCTTCTCAAGGCTTGATGAGGATGACCTCAAAAAAGCAGATATCAATGAAGGCCTGGAGTCTACCCTTATTATAGCAAATAACCTGCTGAATAATGTGATAAAGGTTGATAAGCACTACAGCAACATCCCATTGATAGAATGCTATCCCGGCAAGCTTAATCAGGTGTTTCTCAATATGATATCCAACGCAGTTTATGCAATTAAGAAAAAATATGCCGATAAAGATGGTGGTATTTTGGGGATAAAAACGTATATTGATGACAACCACCTGGCCATATCTATTTCAGACAATGGAACAGGCATGGATGAACAGACCAAAAAGAAATTGTTTGAACCATTTTTTACTACAAAAGATGTAGGAGAAGGTACCGGTTTAGGACTTTCGATCGCCTACAATACTATTGTAAAACACAACGGATCGGTACAGATAAATTCGGAATTGGGACAGGGGACCGAATTTATTATTAAATTACCTTTGATACAGAAGTGAAATGTTTAAGTAAGCATATACAACCAACACCGTAAATTACCCACATAACGCATTAAATTGATGATGCGTAAATAACATCATCAAAGAATTGACTTTAGAATAGTTTGACTATTAAAAATAGAACCCGAATTATTATTTTTTAATTCAAGACAGGATTAAATTAAACCGATGGAAAAAATAAAGGTTCTATATATTGATGATGAACAAAATAACTTGAATGGGTTTAAAGCCACCTTCAGGTTCGACTATACCATATTCATAGCAGCAACCACTACAAAAGCAAAAGAGTACCTACGTGACCATAACGATATAAAGATCATACTCTGTGACCAGCGTATGCCCGACCAAACAGGTGTACAATTTTTTGAAGAGATACGCTTTGAATACCCCGAGCCAATAAGAATGCTGATAACCGGGTATACAGATATTGAGTCGGTTATTGAAGCTATCAACAGAGGCCATATCTTCAGGTACATAAAGAAACCGTGGACAGATACCGACATTCAAAGTGCTATAGAAGAGGGTAACAAATTCCATTTGACCAATAGCTTACTGGCTACTAAGAATAAAGAGCTGCAATCTGCATATGACGAACTCGGAAAATTTGCTTATAGCGTAACGCATGATATGCGCGGCCCATTGCTAAGTGTGCTTGGCGCAATAAGTATCGCTGAAGGATCGAACGATATAGCGGAGATCAAAGACATAATGGGTATGATGAGCCTGGCAGTTAAAAAACTGGATGAGTTCATCACCAACATTCATGAGTACTACAACCTTAAAAGAGGACAGTTGGTATTTGAAGCGATCAGTTTTAATGATGTGCTTAATGACACGGCAGCATTGTTCAGAATATCGGGCAGTGTAGACAATATTCGCTTCACATCTACTGTAAATCAACAAGATACATTTTTGTCTGACCAGACATCTATAAAGATAGTGTTGACCAATCTGCTTTCTAACGCGTTTAAATACCAGCAGCGGGGAAAAACAGACAAATTTGTTGATGTAAATATTGATGTAAATAACGGCATAGCCACTATATTTGTAAAAGATAATGGAATAGGGATAGATGCGCAGCATATAGACAACATCTTTGACATGTTCTACAGGGCCACGTCGGCAGAGACTGGATCCGGGTTTGGACTATTCAATGTGAAAGATGCACTGAATAAACTTAACGGCACTATAGAAGTATCATCTGCAATTAACGAAGGAACAATATTTAAAGTAACTATCCCGGGAATACCAAATGGCGCCAAATAGACAACAGCATTTTATAGTTATTGATGATAGCAAACTAGATTGTTTCATTGCTGAGAAAATAATTAAGAACACAGGCAAATGCGAATCTGTGATCTCCTTTCTGCAGGCAAAAGAAGCTTTGGAGTTCATATCAACAAATACCCTCAGTAGCCTATATCCTATAATTGTGCTGGTAGATATTCAGATGCCTGTAATGAACGGTTTTGAATTTGTTGAGGCTTTTGAAAAGCTACCCATCAATATCACCAAGAATTACAACATCTATGTTATTTCCTCTTCTATCAATGATAATGATCTCATCAAGGTGCCGAAATATTCATCGGTAAAACAATTCCTCAACAAGCCATTGACCAGTAATAATCTTTCGGCACTGCTTACTAAGGATTAGGGTTATGTCTCACTGCTAATCATCCTGATACCTGAATAAAAATATTAAAACACCCTAAGGTGAACAATTCTAAGTATACTCCCCCTGTAAAAGGAGGAGTAACAAAAAACTCAGTGTCATTTATGGAAAATTCTAAATAACACCGTTTCACAGTATTGTTTCTTTTATAAGACAAAGATAAATCAACAATTTCGAATATTCCATTTACTTGATTATTTAATTTGTTAAAATAATGTTAAATAGATGAATTACCTGGCCAGAAATATCGCCTATCTTCGTAAGGTAAATAAGGTAACTCAAGCGGAAATACAAGCCAGTAAAGGATTTAAGCCTAACACACAAAGTAACTGGGAAAATGAAGTATCTGAACCGTCGATAGATATAATAATCCAGTATTCCGAATATTTCAATGTAAATTTATCAGATCTGATCCTTAAGGACCTATCTGGTGAGCATGTGGAAGGAAGAGCTTATGAACATGTGCAAAAGGGACTGCATACAGCCTTTGCCGCAGAGCCTGATATAGAATACACGACTACCAATACAACGCAGCAACAGATAATAGATAAAATGCAGCTGATAATTGACACACAGTCTGCTACTATCAAAGCATTGCAATCTGCCCTGGAACATGCAGAAAAACGACTCGCCGATAGATAATACTCCACCATTTCAATAAACCTTTTCTATAGCAGTATTAAGGTTAAATTGTGATAAGCTTAGGTACAAAATCCGTAATTTTGTCACCTCAAGTGACTTTTTGACCACTTTAGTGTGGTGATTTTTTTGTTTTAAATCGTCTTCACCTTCAGCATATGGATATCCAAAGTATCAAGAACAGGTTTGGCATTATAGGCAACTCCCCGGCACTCAATCACGCCCTCAATACAGCAGTACAGGTAGCAAACACGGATCTCTCTGTGTTGATCGTGGGAGAAAGCGGTGTGGGTAAGGAAGTATTTTCCAATATCATTCATTCACTCTCTCCACGTAAGCACAATCCATTCATAGCAGTTAACTGCGGAGCTATACCCGAAGGAACGATAGACAGTGAGCTATTTGGCCATGAAAAGGGATCATTCACCGGTGCGGTAGACAGTCGCAAAGGCTACTTTGAGACGGTGAACGGCGGCACCATATTCCTCGATGAAATAGGTGAGATGCCATTGGGTACGCAGGCCCGCCTTTTGCGCGTACTGGAGACCGGAGAATTCATTCGCGTGGGTTCTTCTAAGGTGCAGAAAACAGATGTAAGGGTGATAGCAGCAACTAACAGAGACCTGCTGGAATTTACAAGTCAATATAAGTTCAGAGAAGACCTTTATTATAGGTTGAGTACTGTGCCCATAAGAGTTCCTTCTTTGCGCGATCGTAAAGAAGATATACCATTGCTGTTCAGGAAATTTGCAGCAGACTTTTCTGAGCGATACAAGACTACGTCTATACAATTGGATAGCGCTGCACAGCAATTGCTGGTGAGCTACCCATGGAGAGGTAATGTGCGTGAACTGAAAAATGCAGCGGAGCAGATATCTGTTCTGTCGATCAATAAGCAGGTGACTGCCGAGATCATACAACACTTCCTGCCACAGCGCGACAACAGCCGCAGCCTGGCATTGATACCACACCAGGGAAATGCGCAGGGCGGTGGTCAGCAGCAGTCGGACTTTAACAGCGAAAGAGATATACTCTACAAGCTATTCTTCGATATGAAGAAGGACATGAACGACCTGAAGCAGATGATATTTGACGTGGCCAACCATCAGGGTTATACGCCTGCAGAACCGACATCAAAGAATATTGTGCAGATGTATAATGATGTGGAACCGGCGAACAACATTTCCTACAGTGCACCCAACAATACACCCATACTACTGGAGCCAAGCGCGGCGCTACATGAAGATGTAGAAGAAACGCTTTCGCTTGCGGACAGAGAGAAGGAGTTTATCAATAAGGCTTTGAAGAAGCATAAGAACAGAAGAAGAGACGCAGCCGCTGAGTTGGGCATATCTGAACGTACATTGTACAGGAAGATAAAAGAGTATGGGATAAAAGAATAGATCTTTAGGTTTAACCGGATCACTGATAGTAAACGAATACGTCCAGACGTGAGATTGCTTCTTACCTCGCAATGACCGTGTTTTGAAAACCCTTTATGACGCCAACAAAAGTTCGTCAAATCAAAATCAAAGACAAACCTCTGCTTTTAATTAAACGCGCTGTAATCATCCATGAAGAAAATATTTGTAACAGCTATAGACACCAATGCCGGTAAAACTGTGATATCGGCTATACTTGCTGAGGCATTGAAGGCAGACTACTGGAAGCCGGTACAGGCGGGAGAACTGCATGATACGGACACCATGAAGGCACGTGCGCTGGTAAGTAATAATGTGTCAGTATTTCATCCTGAAACATACCGCCTGAAGACGCCTATGTCGCCGCATGCAGCAGCAGCCAGAGATGGAATAACAATAGACCTTAATGCAATAACACTACCCAACACAGAGAATACCATTGTCATAGAAGGAGCCGGCGGACTAATGGTGCCGCTTAATGATAATGAGTTTGTGGTAGATCTGATAAAGAAGCTGGACGCAGAGGTAGTATTGATAAGCAGGCACTACCTGGGGAGCATCAATCACACACTGCTGTCAGCAGCTATATTGAAGCAGCATGGAATAAAAGTGAAGGGCATTATCTTTAATGGCGATGAAATAGAAGGTACAGAAGAGATCATACTAAAGCATACGGGCTACAAGCACCTGGGCACTATTGGTGAGGAGGATGTTGTGGATAAAGAGATGGTGAGCAGGTATGCTGGTTTGATTGCTGAAGTGCTTAATGACGCAATGGCTTAAGGAGGTATTGGTGTTGCCAAAACGAATACGTCCAAACGTGAGATTGCTTCGCGAAGGGCTCGCAATGACACGCCTCAACCTCAGCCCTTCTCCAAAGGAGAAGGGAGCGCTAAAGTCCACGCTATCGCCTGGTGGCTGTCATTGGTTTACGATTGTGGGGCATCCAGCCCACCCTAGCAAAGACCATGTTATTTTATAGAATAAGAAACAATGAGCAACAATACAAAGGCAGACTGGATATCCAAGGATAAGGAGCATGTGTGGCATCCGTTCACACAGGTGAGTTATGCGCCGGCGAATGTGGTCATTGAGCGGGGCGAAGGTGCGTGCTTTATAGATATTGATGGCAACAGGTATATAGATGGTATATCATCGTGGTGGGTAAATCTGCATGGGCATTGCAACCCGCATATTGTTGCATCAGTTACCAAGCAAATAGGACAGCTGGAGCATTCTATATTCGCGGGGTTTACCCACAAGCCGGGCATAGAGCTGGCGCAAAGGTTATTACAGCATCTACCCTCTTTCGACAAAGTTTTCTTTTCTGATAATGGCTCCACCTCAGTCGAAGTGGCGCTGAAGATGACGTTCCAGTACTGGAGCAATAAGGGCACACCCAAGCATAAGGTCATCGCCTTTAAAGATGCTTATCATGGCGATACATTCGGTGGTATGTCTGTTGCTGCACGTAATGCGTTCAATCAACCATTTGAGGCACTGTTGTTTGATGTGATCTCCATAGATCTTCCTACAGATGATAACATGAATGCACTGTTGCTGCAATTAGAATCTATCCTGCAGCTTGGCGATGTATCGTGCTTCATTTTTGAGCCATTGGTATTGGGTGCATCGGGTATGCTGATGTATACGCCGGAGCATTTACAATTACTGATAGATCTGTGTCGTAAATACGACTGCCTGACCATAGCTGATGAGGTAATGACAGGGTTTGGCAGAACCGGCAAATTTTTTGCTACCGATCACCTAACCAACAAACCAGATATCATCTGTATGTCGAAAGGCATAACGGGTGGATTCTTCCCACTTGGGGCAACGGCCTGTAAGCAGTTTATCTTCGACGCCTTTATCAGCAACGATAAGATGAAGACCTTCTTCCACGGGCATAGCTACACCGGCAACCCTACTATATGTGCAGCCGCACTGGCAAGTATGGATCTTATGGAAAGTGACACCGTGCAGCAACAGATCAATTTCATAACAAATAGCCACGCAACATTTGCAAATGAACTGGCCAACTGCAGCAATATAGAAGGAGTTCGCCACACAGGCACTATACTGGCATTTGACATTAAGACCGGCGAGAAAACAGGTTACCTGAATAATGCCGCGGAACCGCTGGCAGAGTTCTTTATTAAGCGGGGCATCATACTAAGACCGTTGGGTAATGTGTTGTATGTATTGCCACCCTATTGTATAAGCGCTGATGAGTTGGGAAGGGTGTATGACACGGTGAGGGAGCTGGTGGGAGTCTGAACCGTGATTTACAGGATTAAACGATAGACATGATCCCGTTTTTTGGGCGAGTCTCAAAGAGAACCAGCCCGATGTGCCGGTCGGGAGACCGGCAGCCGCAAGGACGTAGACAGAGTCTACGCCCAGCGATCTTGTTAGTACTTTCGGTTTTTATAGTGCGTCCATTCTCTCTTTCATTTCTGTCATTTCGGCGATCAGATCATCTATGTTTTTTAGTTGCTTTTTCTTCTTGGTGAACCTCATTAAAAGCTGCATACCCCAGATATAGATGGAGATAACAGCGGGGATGATCAGCTTCATTTGTAAGCTGCCCTTCATTGTAACATCGTAACAGTAGAACATAAAAAGTAACCAAAGCATAAAGGCATAGATCCACGAATAGCGGGTGATGAGCATGCGCTGCCAGCGCAGCTTACGGATGTATTTATCTAAGTAAATGTTACTGGCAGTATCGGCGGTAAACTTATCGAATGACAGCCCCCTCCATAGCATTGCCAGGTAGATGCACATCATAACGAACATCATAAAAATACTCCCGCCAAAGAAGATAGTATGCCCCTCATGAAAAGAACAATAAACCCAACCGAGGTCAACAAAAACTAATAGAAAAGTTACAGAGACAAATATGTTTACTCTCTTCAGTTTGCGTTGTTGTTTAGTCCATTTAGATGCAAGCTCATCTATCATCTCCGGCTTTAATTCGGGTATATCTACAGGCTGTGCTTTCCAGCTTTTTTGCAGTTCATCAAAGTCCATAGTCATCAGTTTTTTCGTTCATCAATTTCAGCAGTCGGGCCTTTATACGTGTGATGCGTACACCTATGTTATTGGTATTACTTCCTGTTATTTCGGCAATCTCCTTATAGCTCAGATCTTCCAGCACCAGTGATATCAGCAGCCTGTCGTGTTCCTCTAGTTTACTGATAGCTATTGATAATTGATTGAGTTGCGCTTCTTTTTCTAATACAGGCTGCAAGCCTTCTTCGGGTAAGTTAATATACTTAGGAAGTTCATCGTGTTTGTACTTACTATACTTTGTGTTGTAGGTGATAGCGGTGTTTACGGCAATACGGTATATCCAGGTGCTCATTGCCGCAGCGCCTTTATAGTTGTCCATGCTTTTCCACACCTGCACCAGTATTTCCTGGTAGAGGTCGGCCGCATGCGACTTATCATAGAGGTAAGCCAGGCAGATACGGTATATAGCTCCCTGGTTTTCCTTTACAATGCCGGCAAAAAGTTTGTCTCTCTGTTCCAAAGCTCCGGCTTAGTTATTCTTTTGCAGAAAGGTATCCATTTCTTTGTAGAACCACAACGGGTTGTCGTACATAATGAAATGGCGCGTCTTTCCATCGGCTACGTGAACAGTGCATTGAGTACATGCCTTATACTGATCACCGAATGTTTTGGCTACCGACTCTCGGGTAAACTGGGGATACTGAGGCATAGCGCTATATGCCGCAAGTACCAGCACCGGCACCTTTATACGGGCAATGTCTTTCCTTATGTCTTTACCCAGCATTTCGCTCATAGTATAAGCCATTGTACGCTTGTCTGACTGCTGTCCCCATGTGGCTATCATATCCCAACGGGTGGAATCGAGACACATGAATTTGGTGATCATCATCTGGCTGGCTTTTAGTTGCTGGTCATCCATTTTAGTATATCTGTCTAAAATACCTTTTGCCTGCGCTTCGCTGAAGGTGTCTGCCGCATTGGGGTTATTGGCACCAGCAAAGAAAGGCATAGCATCTACCACCACTATCCGGCTTAGCGAACTATTCATATCCATACCTATTGACAATGCCAGGAAACCACCTATAGAGTGACCTACAAGGATGACATCTTTTAGCTTATTGTCGGCAATGTATTGTTCTATTTGTGTTCTTACCTTATCCAGATAAGGGCCGCCGGCCATTGGAGCTGTACCGGCATAACCTGCTATAGTTATAGCGTGTGTCTGATATTTACCATTCCAATGAGCGATGGTCTCGTCCCACTCTGCACCACTGCATGTAGCACCGGGTATCAATATTACGGGTTGCCCTTTGCCCGATACCTTTACCGTAAAGGCATCGTACTTATTTTGTGCCAGCGCCATGTGGCAATAGAAAAGAAAGGTAAGAATGGCGAGTATCAGTTTAGCTCTTGTGCTCATAATAAGTGTGTTTATTACTTAGTATGGGCATTGAATGTTTTATTACAGGGTGGGGAAATATTTTTTAGCGTTAGCCCACAGCACCTATTCCATAAACACGTGATACCTTCGGCATCGTGTCTAAATAATTATCTGGTTTGCTATAGACATGTGACACCTTCGGCATCATGACGTTCAGTACACGTCCCTTTAGTATCCTTTACTTTTACTGTGTTTCGATATTGTTTACCGATCCATATTCTTCAATAGCCAATGTCCAGCGATTTATAATGAAATAATATTGGTTGTTCTGAAAGTTGTATCGCTTGTGCCGGGACATAGTTTTACGTTTCACCATCCACCTCAGGTAGAGTGCTAAAAACAGGAGCCAAGGAATACCAACTAAAATGAGCATAAGTAAAGATAAAAAACAATAACAGAGCTATTGGCCAAATAAAAAGGATAATGCAAATCACCTGATGATAACCATCCTTTTAGTCATAATATTACCCGGCAACGAGACCGATAAAAGGTAAATACCCGAAGGTGCGTCTGTTTGTATGGTTAACGGGATGCCTATGGTAATTGGCAGTGCTGTTATCTTTTGGCCGGCAATGCTGAATAGTGTCACCATCCCTTCTTCGCCTGCCTGCCCCTTGGTTATGATAGTAAAAGATCCGGTTGATGGCTGCGGGAATATGCTGAACGTCCCGGCTTCTCTCTCTTGCGATGTAATGCCCAGATAATCCCCCTGTACCACCTTTACGTTGCTTGATACGGTTGCTGGCTGGGCACAGGGAAGACTGCTTGTAACGATGCAGTACACCGTATCGCTGGCATATAGTTCTGTTGTAAACGTTGCAGAAGTAGCCCCTGGTACAGCGATCCCATTTTCATACCACTGATATGTTGGTGAACTGCCGCAGTTGGTAACTGTGGTATAAAAGTGTACCCACTCCCCCGGAAAGTCGACACTGTCGTTACCATATGACATAACATCTATTGAGGGAGTAACAACGGGATCTACAGTTAGTGCAATAGCGGCATAGGCAGTATCAGTTGCGAGGCATGCTGCATGGTCGCTGCTTATCATGCGGCACTGCACAATATCGCCCGAAGATGGGACATAGCTGAAAGGGTTTCCGGTAGCCATAGCCATACCACCAACACTCCACAGATAATCAGGAGCAATACCTCCGTAGGTAGGATGTGCTGTCAGGGTAGTCGGAAATCCATCACAGTCTATCAGAGGGATGTTAGTGATGCTGACAGCAGCGTATACGTATGGATACATGTTGATGACCTTAGTGTTGGAAATGGTTGTAGCCGGCAGGGCGCAGGCTGCGCTGGTATTCATTTTGCACACTATAGTGTCTCCATTCATTAATGCGGCAGTGGTGTAAGTGGCAGTTGTAATACCAGCAGGCATCCCATTTCTGTACCAATGCCATACCGACGTTGTACCACCATGGATTGCTGTGGCAGTATACACTACACTGCTTCCGTTGCATATAGTGTCGGCCGAGGAGGTGATGCTTACCGCAGCTGTTGTGGTTGTAATTACATTGATCGTGTACGTTGCCGTATCATCGCTGCACTGATGGTTGATGTACGAGATCGCAGTAGTGCCGCCACTTATACCACTTACAACGCCATTGGTATCGACCGCAGCAATACTACCGGTACCGCTCCAGGTACGGCCAGAAGGGTTGCCTGAAAGATGAACAGTGTCTCCTGTGCATACAGTGTGCGCACCCCAGATAGTGATGGGCAGATGTAAACCGCCTACGCCGGCATGAAATATGGCAGTGTCTTCGACAAGCCCGTCAGATACGGCGTAGCTGAAGGTGTCAGTTCCGGTGTAACCGGCAAAGGTAGTATATGTAAATCCTCCGGCACAGGTTACAGTACTGCCGTTAGATAAGCTTGTGAAATTGCCTGAAAGGGTACCATGCGCCGGAAGACGGCAGGCACGCCATGTGAGCTGCTGCTGGGTATTCGTATCTGTTATCCCAAGTAATGAATCTAAGCCAAAGCCACTTGCACATACAGTAATATGCTGCCTTTTGCCGTGGGCAAATGCCGGGTGGTAGTTTTTTACGTATCTGACACGATTGTCAATATTATCTGCAATATACAAACTGCCATCTGCATCAATGTAAATGCCCTCCGGAAGGCTGACCTCTGCAGCGGAAGCTGGCCCCCCGTCGCCTAAATATCCGAAGAAAAGCCCGTTTCCGGTATACACATTTATCGTTCCGGCAACATCAATTTTACGAACATAATTATGTTCACCAATGTACACGTTGCCTGAAATGTCTGCTACCACTCCTCTTGGATAGTAGAGTGCAGCAGCTGTAGCCGGCCCACCGGTACCGGTCAGGCTACCTGTCCAGCCATTGCCCGCAATGGTAGTGATGATACCGGAGGCTGACACTTTGCGGATGTATGCATTACAATCTGAAAAAATGATACTTCCAGCCGGACCTTTGCATATCTGCCACGGCCTATCTATACCAGCTGCAGTTGCCGGCCCGCCATCGCCGGAAACAGTCATAGTGCCGTTGCCGGCAAAAGTGCTTACCACTCCTGATGGAGATACCTTACGGATCCTGCAACCACTTTCTTCACATATATACACGGCTCCCGAATTATCGATCAGTATTCCAATAGGATCAAAAATATTAGTTGCCGTAGCCTGTCCGCCGTCGGGAGTAAATGTTGTAAATCCCGTTCCGGCAAACGTTGTGACTATGCCTGACGTGGATATTTTTCTGACCCTGTTGTTGCCTCTGTCTACCACATATAAGTTGCCCGCAGTATCAAGGGCCATTCCATATAATTGAGTAAACTGCGCATTGGTTGCCGGGCCACCGTCGCCACTAAAACCCGACACGCCCGTTCCGGCGATAGTTGAAATAACACCTGAAGGCGTTACCTTCCTAACCATGCTCATTCGCTGGTTGATATACAGGTTGCCCACCTTATCCTTAATTATACAGGTCGGGCCCCATATCCCGGCAGCAGTAGCCTGTCCACCATCGCCGGATGAAGCCAGCGTACCGTTGCCTGCTATTGTAGTAATGATCTGAGCTTGTGAATAAGAAAACAGCAATACACAAAAAATAACAGGTAATAAGGCTTTCATAATCATCAGTTTATTTAGCAAATGTAAAAATAAACTAATGCAATATAGCAATTAACTAAAATTAATTTTTGTGGAGTGATCCGCTTGAATTGATCATTTATGTATAAGTGAGTTATAAACCGCTAACATATGTTTATGATTTAAACTGCGTATATAATGTATCTTTGCCGCATGAAGAATTTGCGTGACAGCAGTCTGGCTGAACTGGAGGAAATGATGGCAAAGCTGGGGGAACCTAAATACAGGGCAAAACAGGTGTATGAGTGGATATGGCAGAAATCGAGCGGCGATATCAATGACATGAGCAACCTGCCTAAGGCGCTGAGAGAGAAACTGAGTGCCGAATTTACGATACCTAAAGTAAGGAATAACCATAGCCAATACAGCAGCGACGGAACGATAAAGAATCGCCTGCAGCTGCATGATGATTATTTTGTAGAAAGTGTGTTGATACCCGGCGATAAGCGCCTTACGGCCTGTGTATCATCGCAGGTGGGCTGCTCACTGGCCTGTAAGTTTTGCGCAACCGGCACTATGGACCGCAAGCGCAATCTGGATTTTGACGAAATAGTTGATGAGGTAACCTTACTGAACGACATAGCAATAAAGCACCATGGTAAACCATTAAGCAATATTGTGTTCATGGGCATGGGTGAGCCATTGCTTAACTATAGCAATGTGTTAAAGGCAATTGACAAGATCACTTCACCTGATGGATTGGGTATGAGCCCAAGGCGCATTACGGTATCCACAGCAGGTGTTGCCAAGATGATCCGTAAGCTGGGAGATGATAAAGTAAGGTTCAAACTGGCACTCTCGCTGCATGCGTGCAATGACAAGAAGCGCAATGAGATCATGGCCATCAATGAGACCAACAACCTGAAAACACTGGTTGAGGCATTGAACTATTTCTACCAACAGACAGGCAATAAGATCACATTTGAATACATACTGTTCAAAGACTTTAATGACTCTATTAAAGACGCTGATGAACTGATAAAGATATACAGGCAGGTACCTGCCGACCTGGTCAACATCATTGAATACAACCCTGTAGAAGGTATTCGTTTTGAAAAGCCTGACGAAGAAAGGACCGAAGCTTTTCTGAAATACCTATCAGCCCATAAAGTGAATGCACATGTGCGCAGAAGCAGGGGTAAAGACATTGATGCAGCTTGTGGTCAGCTGGCTAATATAGACCTAACATCGGTGCCGGTTGCTCAGAATGTGTGAACATAACTGAAACCGTTTCCGGTAAACCGCATTTCATCTAATATAGTGGCCCAATGGCCACTATATTTGTTATGTGACAGTAGCAAAATATTGTCGAATGCCAGCAGGAAAGCCCCCTGTATCATAATAGACCGGCCAAAGCCAAGATAAAGCTGTGGATTGTTGTGATCTGTAGTGCCGAGATTCATTAAGTAATACCCTCCGGCTATATAGGCAACATCAAGCCCCATATTAACGAGCAATACCTTCTTATCTTGCTTATAGTGGTTATATGCTTTATTGAAGTCCACTCTTTCCCTTGCCTGGTTCTTTATTCTCGAGAACCCATAAGCAGCAATACCGGTATTTACAATACCCCAGGCAGCATTCATGCCGTGGAAGTATTTCCATTGGTCGTCTTTTGCGGCAAAATAGCCGGCAGCGCCTACGGCCGTATTGGCAATACCCCATCCGGTCAGCACCTGCATACCCTTCAGGTTAATTATTAGTCGCTGTTTGTTGTACTCCTTTACCGTATCTCTCAGGTTCATCTGCGCCGAGCAGGAGGGCCTGACCATGACAATAAGCAATATTATGAGGAGGTATCTGAAACGCACCGGTATTTTAGATTTAGATCACAAAACTAAGGGAAAATAAAACGCCCCGATAAACGGGGCGTTTTTACTAAGTATTGCAGTCCCAGTTATGCTACCCTGGTCAGTTTGATCATGTTTGTTGGCAGGTGCTCATGAATTGGTACGCTGCCGGTATTGATAACTACATCACCGCTGTTCAGCAGTCCTTTTTCTTTAAGAATGGCTATCTGGTCGTTGATGGTCTCATCCATGCTTTCTTCTTTATCGTAGTAGAAAGCCTGTACACCCCAGCTAAGGCTGAGCTGATTAACGAGGGTATGTGTTTTGGTAAATACATACAACGGAGACAAAGGCCTGAAGCTGGATAGCATAAACCCTGTGTAACCCGACTGTGTCATTCCTATCAATGCATTTGCTTTTACATCCTTAGACATTTCGCAGGCATTATAGCAAACCGCATCGCTGTAGAATGACGGCGAATGTGGCTGTGGTGTAAGGTTACGGTTGTATACTATCTCTTCTTTTTCCACTTCCCTTATTATGCTCACCATAGTGCGGATGACCAACTCAGGATATTGTCCCATAGCAGTCTCACCACTCAGCATTACCGCATCGGCACCCTCTAGTACTGCATTGGCAACGTCAGTAATTTCACTACGATTAGGGCGCGTACGGTCTATCATACTCTCCATCATCTGGGTAGCAATGATAACCGGCTTAGCACGGTGAATACACTTGCGGACAATGTTCTTCTGAATCATCGGGATCTGCTCCAGCGGCAGTTCTACACCCAGATCGCCACGGGCTACCATTACCGCATCAGAAGCGAGAATGATCTCCCGCAGATGCTCCAATGCTTCCGGTTTTTCTATCTTAGATATGATTTTTGCATTGCTGCCTTTTGCCTTAAGTATTGCGCGAAGGTCATTGACATCATCGGGGCGGCGAACAAATGAAAGGGCCACCCAGTCTATATCCTGGCTGATGATGAAATCCAGATCGCGGAGATCTTTTTCAGATAATGATGGCAGGGAGATTTTTGTATCAGGCAAGTTTACACCCTTCTTAGAAGACAGTAAACCAGAGGTCAGTACTTCAACCTTTACCTTGTTTTCTTTTGTTATTTCCTTTACCAATACTTCTATCTTACCATCATCAAGCAAGATCTTCTCGCCTATCTTCACATCCATGTGAAAGTTAGGATAAGAGATATAGATATTGGCAAGGGTACCTATTGTCTTTTCATTAGAGAAGTAGAATTCATCGCCCTTAACCAGGTCGAGACCATTGTTCTCTATATCACCTACGCGAAGTTTTGGCCCCTGCAGATCGGCAAGTATAGCTATATTGAACGGAAACGTGCTGTTGATAGCTTTAATGTGCTCAATAACACTCTGATGCTGTTCGTGAGTGCCATGAGAAAAGTTGAGTCTGAAAACGTTTACACCCTCTTGTACAAGGGCAAGTAGTTTTTCATAAGTATTAGATGCCGGACCTACGGTGGCGATGATCTTGGTTTTATGTAGCATGCTACAAATATAACCTTATTGGCTAAATCAGTAAATGGCTAAAAAGTTAATTATATATACGGCTAATTTTTTATAAATATCTGCGTATAGTACGTCTGACCATTAGCCGCAGTAGCAACACCGATTCCGGTGAGTGTAAAATCACCCTCTATATTCTTCTTGTGGTGCGGACTGTGCAACCAGTTGTAAACAACACGCTCAGCATCGCCTGTGGTATATTCGACATTTTCGCCCGATGCGTTGGCACCTTTTATGGCAGACATCAACCGATCGGAGCGACCATCAAATCCATCATGTCCGAAAGAAACCTTACCGCCGGCCATATTCTTACTGTGTCTGGCAGCCTCTTTATTTATAGCGTCATTCATCTTCAGTGGCTTTAAGCCTATGCTTACTCTGTGCTTATTGATGAGGGTATGTATCTGCTCGGCTGTAGCCTGCGTGGCATGAGTTGCATGGCGTTGTGCAGTTACCGTGGTGGTGATGCCCACCGTTGTTGTAGTTATGAGTAGTGCCGTTGCTATTATCCTGATATTCATATTGGTGGTAGTACTAAAATCGTGCCGTTTTTTTGGTGGTTCGTTTTGAAGTTTCCCAGGGTTAAAACCCTGGGCTAACATTATTAGCCCCTTCAGGGCTATGTCTTTGGAAGCTCCACTACACCATCATTGGGGTATTAATGGAGTACTTCTTTCTGTATTCTAATGGTGATAGACCGGTGATCTTTTTAAAGGTAGTTCTGAATGCCTTGCCATCTGTATAGCCTACCGCATACATTACTTCATTCACATTAGTACGGCCGGTCTCGAGGCTTTTCTTAGCTGCTTCCACGCGCACCCGCTGCAGATATTCAACGGGTGTATTGGCAGTAGCTTTCTTAAATCTACGTTCAAAATTTCTGCGGCTGATAGAGAATAACCCCGCTACCTGCTCTATAGTTATCTTCTCGCCAACATTAGATTCCATGTATGTTTGCGCCTGTTTAATAGGCTCATCTTCATGGTCTTTTTGTCCGTTAAAAATAGCGAACTGAGACTGGCAGTCGCGGTCTATTTCTATCTCCATAAGTTTGGCTAAGAATATAGCAACGTCTCGCCCGCAATACTTCTCAATGATGTATAGCACAAGATTAAGAAAGGAATAGGCACCACCACTTGAATATGTTCCCTGCTCATCGGTAATGATCTTATCTGCCATCAAGGTTACATCAGGAAACATTTGTCTGAAAGCATCTGCCGCCGCCCAATGTGTAGAACAATGCTTACCATCGAGTAAGCCCGTGGAAGCCAGTAAAAACGAACCGGTACATAGACTGGCTACTTCAGCGCCACCCGCATAGGCATCTTTGATCCAGGGAATAAACTCCATGTTCAATGCAGTATTATCAGCCTGTATAGCAGGGATGATGATCAGATCACTTTTTTGCACATTAGCCAACATGGTATCGGGGTGAACGGAAAATGCACCGCCGTGCAGCGTAGATGAGTTTTCCAACCCAACAAGAGCCACCTTAAACATTGGCTGCCTGCCTGTTCTCAACAAGTATTGATTGGCAGATACAAAGATCTTGTATGTACCCAGCACACTGCTCATTATGTACTCCCCTTTTGGCACGATGATTGAAATATGTTTCATGATGCTGCTTTTAGATATGAAAACAAATCTACGGTTATATGTTGGCGCAAACAACCCCTCATATTGGCGTGTTAACACACGATAGAAATGAATGAGAGTCGCTAAGTTTGCTCTAACAAAAACAAGACAATTTTTTTCACCAACAAAACAATTTTTTTATGGACAGCACAGCAAATGCGATCAACTGGTTCGAGCTATCAGTAAACGATATAGCAAGGGCAAAGAAATTTTATGAAACCGCTTTTAATATGACCATGCAAGAAATGGAAATGATGGGCATGAAGATGGCCATGTTCCCTATTGACAATATGATCGGCAAGGTAGGTGGAGCGTTGGTACAGAGCGCCGGTCATAAGCCAAGCATGGACGGAGCGAAAGTATATATAAATGCTAACCCAGACCTGGCAGATGCCCTGGGGCGCGTAGAAGAAGCAGGTGGTAAAGTAACAATGCCTAAAACGAAGATCAATGAAGAGAGTGGCTATATGGCATTCTTTACCGACAGTGAAGGCAACATGGTAGGTATGCATTCTAATAAGTAGACCAAGCTTGTGGTTTTGCAATGCAATAAAAATGCTATGGTGGGGATCCCGAACCATGGCATTTTTGTTTTTTAGCAGGTAAGTGTTTTAAAACAAATAGGCCCCGATGACCCATGTAATTTGGAGACGCAAAATCTTGCGTCTCTACGAACCAAATCAATGCCTGAAAAATAAATTACAGATCAAATCATCTCCTCAATCTCACTTCTACTCTTCTGTTTTTCTTTTGTCCTTCTTCGGTGTCGTTGGGGGCTATGGCATTGGCTTCACCCCATCCGCGGGCGGTGATCGAGGTTTCGCTTACCCCTAGCTTTATCAGTACGCTTGCTACCTGCTGTGCGCGCTTGTTAGACAGTTCTTCATTAAGCATTGGCGTGCCGGTATTGTCGGTATAAGCATTTACATACAGTATGTAATCCCTTTCGAGCAGAAAGGGATCTATACCCTTTACAATCGCGGCTACATCGGCATTGGTGAGTTCTACTTTATTGATATCAAAATGGATGGTTGCCAGCAGGCTATCGTGTATAGGTTCTTTGTAATCATCGGCCAGCATAGCTACATTATGAACATAAGGGTCGTAAGTGTATGGCCTGTCGAAAGTAAAGGTGTCCTTAACGTCTGTATAGCCTATATGAGTGGTGTGCATGGCGTACTCAATATTCATAGACAATGGCATGAGAAAACTACCATCACCACGGTTACTCTGGAAGGTGTAGATAGTATCTCCGTTACGGGCATTCATCAAATAGATAGCTGCGAAGTTGAGCGGCTGTTGCAATATGCTATCGTAGATGATGCCTTTGAAAAAGCTGATGGGATCGGGCTGCATTTCACTCGATACTGATGTTTCATAAATATCATAGTTACCGGGCGGGCCCTGCCTGTCTGATGCAAAATATAACTTCTTACCACTTGCGACGATCCATGAGCTCTGCTCATTGAATGCTGTATTGATAGGGTATCCGGCATTCTCTACCTTACCCCAGGTTAAATCATTGATCTTCCTGCTGATGAAGATATCTGTACCTCCCAGCCCGGGGTGACCATTACTGGTGAACAGCAATGTCTTATTATCCAATCCTATGAAAGGAGATGTTTCATCGCCAGCCGTATTCACCACCGGGCCTGCATTTACCGGCAGCTGCCAGCGGCTGTTCTCGAAACGAGACATCCAGATATCCAATCCGCCATAGCCGCCTGATCGGTCACTCACAAAATAAAGTGTGCGGTTATCGGGAGATACACAGGGCATACCCTCATAGGCAGGCGTATTAATAGTACCACCAAATGTTTGCGGGATAGACCATTCGCTGTCTACTGCAAGCCTGTAGGCCATAAACAGATCGAACCCACCGGCAGCCCAACCATTATCGGTGCGATTATCATTGCGTGCGAAGAACAAGTAGTGACCATCGGCGGTAATGAACTGCCCTTCTTCATGGCTAATAGTATTGGGTGGCGTGCCCATATTATCTGGATGCAGCCATTCGCCACAACTATCATCATGAGCCAGGAAAATATCTTCGTCCATGTTATTCACCCTGCGGGTAAAGTATATGGTATTGCTATCTGAAGTAAGCACCGGATATAGCTCAGCGTACTTACTGTTGATACGAGCGCCTAAGTTTACCGGCCAATCGGCATGCATATTTCTATAGGCGTTCTGTATGAACCAAGCCTGATCGCGGAGCTTGTTCCATGCTGCTGCATCCTTGCCACCCATGCGCGGATTAATGATCTTTAAGGCACTATCGGGCATACCCGCTGCCAGCAAACTTTTGGCTAATGGCCTGGCAAAGTAGTTGCGACCATTAGGGCATTTTAAGGACGCATCGCTGAATATCTTTGCGGCGTCTGAGAACTTCTGCTGGGTATAATACCACTCGCCCAACTGACTGTAAGCATTTGGTGAATGTGGTTCTTTCTTTATGGAGCGCAGCATCTTTCTATACGCCTCACTCTTGTGCCAGTTGTGCCAGTTTTCCTGTGCCGACTTGTAGAAATGCCTCGCCCTTCTGTGCGTCTGTCCGAAAACAGTACTACACAGCAGTATACAACATAATAACAAGCCTATTTTCTGACGCATTGAGCTGAAAAGTACATCAAAAATAAAAACTAACTGAAGATGACGAAATAATTCTGAAATTTGTTTGCTCAACAGGCGCCGCCCATATACATATGTCTACAACCATAATCTGCCCCAATTGCAATCACCAGTTTGAACCAACCGAAGCACTTGCCCAAACCATTAAGGAAAACATGCGCAAGGAGTTCAATCAGAAATGGGCCGACCAGATAAGTGTGCAGAAAAAGGAATTTGCACTGCGCGAGCAGCAAATTCTGTCTCAGCAGGAACAAGTACAAAAAGCACAAGACCAGCTAAAAGCACAGCTACGCCAGCAGGAGCAGGAAATGGCCAAAAAGCTGGATGAACATAAAAAGACTTTAGAAAGCGAAATATCGCTGCAGTTAACGCAGAAGATAAAGAGCGACTACGAGAATGAGCTGGTGATGCTGAAAGATGCTAATAAGACCAATGAAGCCAAACTCACCGAGGCCCGCCAGAAAGAACTGGAGTTCTTAAAACAAATGCAGGCATTGCAGACGCGTGAAGCAGAACTGGACCTGGAGATACAACGCAAGATGGCCGATGAACGCTCTAAACTGGGCGAACAGATAAAGAAAGAAGAAGAAGAGAAGAATAAGCTGCGCGATGCAGAATTCCAGATGAAGCTGAAAGAAAAAGATAAGCAACTGGAAGACCAGCGGAAACTGGTAGAAGAGATGAAGCGCAAGGCAGAGCAGGGGTCTATGCAGCTGCAAGGAGAGGTGCAGGAATTGGCGCTTGAAGAGTTATTGAGGCATTCATTCCCCTTTGACCTGGTAAGCGAGGTGGGCAAGGGCGTAAGAGGGGCCGATTGTATACAGACAGTCCGCAACAGCTACGGACAGGAGTGTGGCAAGATCATCTTTGAGAGTAAGCGTACCAAAGACTTTAGCGATGAATGGATAGAAAAGTTAAAGGCTGACTTGCGCGCACTGGGTGCAGATGTGGCTGTGATAGTTACCCAAGCCATGCCTAAGGACATGGAAGATTTTGGCGAACGCCAGGGTATATGGATCTGCAGCTTTGCCGATGCGAAGCCACTGGTGCATGTACTGCGCGATGCGGTGATAAAAGTATACAATGCAGGCAAGAGCCAGGAGAACAAAGGGGACAAAATGACCCTGCTTTACAACTACCTCGTAAGCAGTGAATTTGCAGAGCAATGGGGCGCTATACGTGAAGGATTTATGGGTATGAAAATATCCATACAGAAGGAGCGCGACCAGATGGAGAAGCTCTGGAAAGCCCGCGAAAAACAACTGGAAAAGGTGTTGCTGAATGCAGCACACATCCGCGGATCGATAGAGGGCATATCAGGTATGGATGTGGATCTTGATCTGTTGGGGGATGGGAGTTTCGGGGCGTTGAGCGAGGGGTAGTTGTCTGAACCATGATTTATAGGATTAAAGGAAAAACAGGATACCAATTCACATAAACCTTATGAAAAAGTTCAAAGTCCTATTAGTGATTGTCTTGTTGTTGAATGCATTATATAGTGCGTACATGTATGAGTACTATGCCTATAATAGTAAAACCTCATCATTTGCAGTGACCTATTTTAATAAAGATTTGTCAAATCCAAAGCTTAATCATGAGGAGACGATGGTTTTAATTGAGCATTGGAAGTGCGTTAATATTGAATGCGATAAAAGCAAAAAGGAATGGTTAAATATAATGTTGTTCAATGTAGTGATTTTATTTCTTGTGGTGGTTGTGCCAAGGGCGAACAAAAAAAGCAGCAAATTCGAATTAATGGAGTGACTAAGGCCGGCAATTATTTGACCCTGTATCGTCATGATTTTAGGAAAAGAAGTATAGGAAAAAAGTGACAGCTCGTAGAGACGCAAGATTTTGCGTCTCTACACAACATGGTCTCGGTGCTGGCAATACAGATAATGTGCCCGCCGCTTGGGAGACGCAAAATCTTGCGTCTCTACGAACACGTGAAAGAATGCGGGATATCCTGCTTTATCTAATACAAAAAAATAAGGCAGAGAAATTGTGGTTTCTCTGCCTTTTGTTCTAACGTGTAAAAAACAATCTTAGCTCATTTTGCCCTTTGCTTCAGAAGCTTCCTTCTTGAAGGTATCAACGAGGTCGTTGAACTTTTCTTTTACCGCATCAGCGAGGTCTTCGCCTTTGCCGGTAATATTTTTGCGGGTATCAGCGCCCTTTGCAGGTGCATAAAGGATACCCAATGCCACGCCTATAGCAGTTCCTACCATTAGGGCGCCTATGATCTTTTTCGTGTTTGTGGATGTGCAGAAGTCCATGTTGTTTAGATTTTATAGTTTAATGAAAAATTGTGTGTTGGTAATAATCGGATACTTACCCAAATGTCATACAAAATGTGTGCCGCGGGTATGACTTTCGTCATTTTATCAGATCCTGAAACCCATTGTCAGCTGCAACCACTGGTTGCGGTAGCGTGGTGTGGTAGATGTGCCGTCTCCGTTGTTATTAGACAGATCCCAACCCGCTCTAGCAGATATCACCACATGCTTGATGTTCACATCCAGTCCGCCAATAAGGCCGAATATATTCTTGCGGGCATTTTCATTCTGAAATTCCTGCTCTGTAGCGGTGCTGGCAGAACCAAAGCGTGTTACATCTTTCTGATGAAGGAGGTAAGAATATTCCGGACCGGCCAATATGGTAAACATAGTGCTTGGCTTTAGGGCAAACAGGATGGGCACATCAAGGTAAGTGGTTGTTCTTGTGTTGGAATAGAAATTACCCAGGAATGTTCCCGATGACTGATATCCTTTCTGTGAGATCAATACCTCCGGCTGAATGCCTATAAAGTGAATGATAGGGATAGTAATAAAAGCACCACCTGCAAAACCCGTTCTTGCATCTGCCTTAAAATCCTGACCTTTTTCGTCCCATACATTTGACCTATTGATACCGGCCTTTAAACCAAAGTAAAATTTTTCTCCGCGCTTCTCAGCCGGCACATCCTGCGCCATAACATTTCCTGTTATTGATAATAATGCTATTCCTAATGCTACCAGTGTCTTATTCCTCATGATATAAATTAACAGCAGCTCATAAATTGATTCCGCTATTCATAACATTCTCAAAATCATGCCACGGCGAAAACATAGTGAATATCAGGTACTGATCCTGGTCATGCTACTGGTCTGATGATGCAACGTCATGCGCCCATTTTAAAATATTTACCTTTGCGCCATGAATTACGTAGAAGTAACGATCAACAACATTGATGAAGACCAGCAGGAAATACTGGTAGCGCAATTATCGGATGCAGGGTATGAGGGGTTTGTGCAGTCGGCAGATAGCTTACAGGCCTATATTGATGAACCTACGTATGATGCAACTGAACTGAAGGAAATTACAGGCGACAGCTTCTTTGAGACTAAAATTATACCCAAGCAGAACTGGAACGAGGTATGGGAAAGTAATTTTGAACCGGTGATAGTAGAGGATTTCTGCACCATAAGGGCCGACTTTCATGACATTGAGGTTACTACCCCATATGAGATCATTATTACCCCAAAAATGTCGTTCGGTACCGGGCACCATGCAACTACACAACTGGTGATGATGGCCATGAAGCATATGGACATAGCCGGCAAAACGGTTTTCGACTTTGGTACAGGTACAGGTGTATTGGCTATAATGGCCGAAAAATTGGGTGCCGCATCAGTATTTGGCATTGACAATGACGAGTGGAGTGTGGAGAATGCACTGGAGAACCTTGGTCGCAACAACTCGACCAGGATAACCGTAGAACAAAACAACACCGACCTGTTGCCACAGGCACAGTACGACATTATACTGGCAAACATAAACCGGCACATATTGCTCCAGTACATGCCGCAACTGGCTACATGTACTGTTAAAGATGGCATAGTTTTAATGAGTGGGCTACTGACATCCGACAAGGATATTATCACAGCCACCGCTGGCGCACAAGGCTTAGAATTATTTGATTATCAGGAGCTTAATAACTGGATAGTTTTATCATTCAGGAGAAAATAAGTGGAATTTCATAACGAAAAAAAATTAAAAATAGCATAGTCTTTATCTAATGCGCTATTAGGAAATCTGATGTGCATAGTTTAAATTTGTTTTTGTCATTAATCACAATTTGATAATGTTAATAGCAATTCTTCTTGTTTTAGCTTATTTGATCGGATCTATTCCTTCAGCGGTGTGGGTAAGCAAGTGGGTGTTTGGTTTAGATATAAGGGAACATGGCAGCGGAAACGCCGGTGCTACCAACTGTTTCAGGATATTAGGTTCTAAAGCTGGTTCGGCAGTAATGCTTATGGACATGCTTAAGGGCTTCCTGGCAGTAAAACTGGTTATTTTATCAGGTCTGCCGCATTATTGGGAGGCCTACAGGAACTTAGAAGTATTCTTAGGACTTGCATCGGTACTGGGGCATATATTCCCTATATGGGCAGAATTCAGGGGCGGTAAGGGTATCGCTACCCTATTCGGAATGATCTTATCTATTCAGCCTGCAGTGGCTGTGAGCCTGGTGGCTGTTTTCTTCTGCATGCTGTATCTTACCCGCTACGTATCACTGAGCTCAATTACTGCCAGCATAGCGTTCCCGGTAATGATCGTTTTCATATTCAATGCGCATGAGCTGAGTTACAAACTATTTGCTATAGCCACGGCCTGCCTTGTGGTGTTGACCCACTATAAGAACATCAGCCGTTTAATTAATGGCAATGAAAGTAAGGTAGGTTTCTTCCGTAAGAAGAAAGACCGCCATCAGTGATCCTTTAGCCACACAATACACCCGTAAAGAATATAGGGGAGGTAGTATCCAATAACGTAAACAGCTCTCCTGTGGCTTTCGACATAGAAAAAATACCGATTCACAAACGTATCATGAGTTTTTTTCACCCTGTGTGGCTCAGCCATCACCAGAGTGATATAAACCCGTACCTGGAATTACTGCTCTACAAGGGCCGCGTGCAGCTGGCAACCGCCGATGCGCTATATTCTGACGGCGTAGAATATACACCTGCAATAGGTGTACTTAACGACCTTAAAAAATTTCTCCCGCAAGTAAAAAGTGTACTTATCCTTGGTGTAGGACTGGGCAGTACGGTCAGCATTATTCGTAAGCGGGGTTATAATCCAGCCTTTACGCTGGTTGAAATAGATAAGGTGGTGCTGAGACTTGCACTCGAATTTCTTTCGGAAGACAGCGAAGCTAAGATAGATGCCGTATGCAATGATGCGCAGGTATTTGTAGCGGAGAACACCAAACAGCATGACCTGCTGTTCATAGACATTTTTAATAGCCGTACGGTACCCGATTTCGTTTCGTCGCTATCCTTCCTTTCCAATTGCCGCAAGAGCATTGCTCCCGGTGGGCGAGTTGCCTTCAATTATATCATCAACAGCGAAGAAGAATGGGTAAGAACCCAGAAGACCTTCGCATCTGTTTTCCCTAAACACCATGTGATCAGTTCTGATATCAACAGGTTGTTTATTGGGGAGGTTGTCTGAACCCTGCCTACCGGCAGGCAGGCAGGATTTTTAAAGTATTAAAAGATTTTCATGATGCCTGACGGTGTGGCACACGTCATGGGATTAGATGTGGCACACCTTGGAGGTGTGCCACATCTGGTTGCCGTATAGATTTGACAACTTTCTAAAAAGTTGTCAAATCTGACCACAATAAACTGCATACCACCTAAAACAAAAACGCTGAAAGGTCGTAAGACATTTCAGCGTTTGGTATAATTAGTTGGTCGTGTTTTAGCGGAAGAAGCCAGGGCAACGGGTCTTCAGGTATTCTCTTGTGTTACCAAATGCGCGGAAGTAGATGGCAACAGAGATATTGGCGTACCAATACCAGTCATTGGCCTTGCTATCTCCTCTCTGGAAACCGTAGTATGGATTGTTCTTATCCCATGTAGCCAATGTATTACCGCGGTAAGCCATTGTTTTAGCCAACATTCCTTTGTAGGCATTGAGGGAATCAAGATCTACGTATGATTTGCTGACGTCATCGAGGTAGTCGGTATTGGTATATCTGAAGCCTAGTTCAGTTGTCAACATAAGTGTTTTACCAATAAAGAATTTAGCACCACCACCAAAAGGGAACGCCATGTTTATCTGGCTGTATTGCTTACGATCGGGGTAAATAGGCAGGCCCTGACCTTCGGTGCTCAACGGGCGTAAAAATACCCTGTTACCATTAGGATCATCTGCAAACGGATTGTAGTAGAATGCAGAAAGTCCGCCGAAAACATACGGAGTTACTTTAAAATCGTTAATTTCTATTGGGAGGAAATTCACTTCCAATGCACCATGCATTTCGAACAGGTGTGTACCAAAGCTCAGGTTTCTAGCCCTGTTTACCGGTATGTTGCTATCACTATCAGATGCAGAAAGACTGGTATAGTTGGCTCCGAACCTCAATCCGAAATGCGGATTCATGAAGTACTTGTATATGATACCGCCCATTGGGTGATAGCCTATTGAAGGAAACATCTTGGGTTGCAGGTCTCCATAATAATTGGAAAGACCAAGCGTGATGCCTATTTCATGATGAGACTGCTGTGCGTTCACGCAAAATGGCAATAACAGGAACAGCGAGAGTATAATTCGTTTCAACATTATCAATTTTAGTAAAGGCATGCGAAAGATAGAAACAAATTTCGGAATAATAAACATAATTGCCAAACCAAAATTTAACATTACTTACATAAACATTAACTACATGCGTATAAATGCTATTTATGCATGTGTATATTCTTATTTTTGCCGACTTATAACACACAATAACAATGAACTTAATAGCCGAACTGAGGGAAAGAGGATTGCTGCACGACGTAATGCCGGGCACCGAAGAGCAACTGAATAAAGAAATGACCTCAGGTTATATAGGCTTTGATCCTACTGCCGACAGCCTGCATATAGGCAGCATGTTACAGATAACCCTGCTGATGCGCTTGCAGAAGGCCGGCCACAAGCCATATGCGCTTATTGGCGGCGCTACTGGTATGATCGGCGACCCATCGGGCAAGTCGGCAGAACGTAACCTGCTGGATGCAGAAACGATAGAAAAAAATTGCGCAGGCCAGCGCAAACAACTGGAAAAATTCCTCGACTTCAACAGCGACGCGCCTAATGCGGCGGTGATGGTCAATAACTACGACTGGTTCAAAAACTTTTCGTTCCTTGATTTTATCCGCGATGTGGGTAAGAACATTACCGTTAACTATATGATGTCTAAAGACTCTGTGCAGAAAAGGCTGGAGACAGGCCTTTCTTTTACCGAGTTTACCTACCAGTTGATACAGGGCTATGACTTCTTCCACTTGAACACGCACCACAATGTAAAGCTGCAGATGGGCGGAAGCGACCAGTGGGGCAATATAGTGACCGGAACAGAGCTGATACGCAGAAAAGGCGGTGGTGATGCATTTGCATTGGTTAGTCCGCTGATCACAAAAAGCGACGGCAGTAAGTTTGGTAAATCGGAAGGCGGAAATATATGGCTGGACCCTGAGCGTACCTCTCCGTATAAGTTTTATCAGTTCTGGCTGAATCTCCCGGATGTTGACGCTGCTAAGATGCTGCTGATCTATTCTTTCAAGCCGCTAGAAGAGCTGCATTCAATTATAGCCGAGCACAACAATGCATATGGCGCACGCATAGCGCAGAAGGCTCTGGCCGACGAAATAACCACACTGGTGCATAGCGCCGACGATCTGGCGTTTGCCAAGCAGGCATCTGACATACTTTTCGGCAAATCTTCAATCGACACCTTGAGGGCGCTGAATGAAAACCAATTGATGGAAGTGCTGGACGGTGTAGCACAAATAAACGGAGCTAAAGCACCACTAACAGAAGGACTGGACATCATTTCCTTCCTGGCTGATAATGCCATCTTACCATCGCGCGGGGAGGCCAAGAAAATGCTGCAGGCCAATGGTATCTCTATAAACAAAGAGAAAGTACCAATGGATTTTGTGATCAGGGAAGAGCACCTGCTGCATGGTAAATACCTGCTTGTATTGAAAGGCAAGAAAGAGTATACTCTGGCTATATTTAATTAAGGGGTTATTATCTATAAACAGCAAATCCCCTGAGCGATCGGGGGATTTGTTGTTTAGGGTTTCGGTAAGTTTTATTCTATCGTCAGCTTGCTGGTCAATATAGTATTCCCGGCCATTGCTTTTACAAGGTAGGTACCGGACGGTAGTTTATCTATTGCTAAAGTGATTTTTTGGCCAGTACCATTTTCTACGTTTTTTGTAAAGACTATTCTACCGGCAGCATCCAGCATAAATATTCTTACCAATGCAGTATGTTCAAAGGTTGCTGAACCGGCAATATCGAGTGTCACTTTTCCGGTTGCCGGATTAGGGAATAACCTTAACGCGTGATTTGTATAATGCACATTGGCTACTGCCAGAGTAGTGTCCGGAACGCCATCTATTTTTCTGAGTCTGTTGTTATCTGCATCAACAATAAATATATTGCTGTTGCGATCCACCGCTATGCCAGTCGGATTATTTAATTCAGCTGCAGTGGCCGGTCCGTTATCTCCGCTGAAGGCCAAAGTCCCTGTACCCGCAATAGTACTAATATTACCGGTAGTGGCATTGATCATCCTTATGCGATCATTACCAAGATCGCACACATATAAGCTACCATCGGGCCCTAACGCTATACCATTGGGCATGTTGAGCATTGCATCGGTAGCGGGACCTCCATCCCCCAATGATGTGGCTGAAGTACTACCTGCAAAAATGGAAATCACTCCGGCTGAGTTGACCTTTCTGATAAGATTATTATAGGTGTCTGAGATGTACACATTACCCGAACGATCGGCGAGACACCTTAATGGCACACTTAATTGTGCGTTAGTAGCAGGGCCGCCGTCTCCACTATAGCCACCTGTAGTACCGGCAAATGTGGATATAACACCGGCAGAATTCACCATTCTGACCAGGTTATCGAGATTATCTGCTATAAAAACATTGTCGTTTGTGTCGACAGAAACACCACAAGGCCACGTCAATTGCGCAGCAGTGGCCGGGCCGCCATCTCCACCGGATCCGAAAGCTCCACCCGCCATGGTGGTGATCATACCAGTTACGTCTATCTTTCTAATAGCACTATTTCGGTGATCTGATATGTATAGATTGCCATGCTTGTCAAACGCCAGGCAATTCGGCTGATTAAGCGTAGCATTAGTAGCAGGGCCATTGTCACCACTATATCCCATTATGCCCGTACCGGCAATAGTAGTTATTGTGCCCGAAGCAGTTATCTTCCTTATTGCATGATTGCCCTGATCAGCGATGTATATGTTACCCGCTGTATCAACAGCTACATGCGACGGCCCCGCTAAACAAGCGGCAGTAGCTGCAAATCCATCTCCTGAATAAGCAGCAGTTCCTGTGCCGGCAATTGTGTGAATGATCTGTGAGTGGGAAGCATTGCTGAACGCAGCCAGCAATAGCAGAAGTGCCATTTTTTTCATGTGTTTTGGTTTTAGTGTGAAAGATGATGTAAATGTAAGATTTGTGCCGCCAGTGCCCATGAAAAGTTCACCATCGGTCGAAAAAGTACATGAACGGTATTATCCTCTACTACTTTATCTGAATCTCCACCACTACCCTATCTTCAAAGTATTCGTTGATGTGCTGTATAAGCTGTTCTTTGCCTAGCTGGAGTTCCTGCTTGAGCGGGGCAACATCTGTGTAGATAGTAAGTACTTTGTTGGTGATGTCTATATTTCGGGTGTATTTGCTTATGGTCTTGCCCACTATGGTCTCCCATTCATCGCGTAGTCTTAGCTCGTGTATCTTAGACTTCCACTTCGATTGTTCCAATAAATGTTTGAGTGCTTCGCCCACACTGTAAGATCCCATGAGCGCAAATTTACAACCTATTCCATTTACAGGACGTGCTATTTCAATCTAAGATAAGCCGAGAAAATGCCTCACCTTTCTAATATCAACAACCTGATATATATTTATACCATTAATTGTCATTTATGAGAGCAACGGTTACACTTTTAGCTATTATCCTGTTTTCCACCGTAGCCTTAGCGCAGTCTAATGCCGAGCTTGATACGCTTTACAGGCATGGCAAGTATGCACAAGCACTAAAGATGGCCAACGAACTAATTACAGCCGACACCACCAATGCTTTTGCCTACGGGATCTCAGGCGCTGTATACCTGGAGCAAGGGAAGGGTAATGAGGCAACCCTACTGCTTGAAAAAGCTATCAGGCTGGACCAAGACAAAACTGAAATATCGGGGTGGTCACATACACAGCTAGGTAGCGTCTATGTTCGTGCAGGATTGAAAGAAAAAGGCATAAGTGAACTGAGAACAGCAGTGGCGCTCAACAAAACAGAAGCGCAAGAGAAATATGCCCAATACCTGCTGGCAGATGTACTCATAACGAGCCAACAATATGCCGAGGCGGCGACACTTGCAAAGGCCGTGATCTCCAAAGACAGCTTGTACGCACAGGCATACCTGTCGCTTGGCAGCATCTACTTCTATACCAAAGTCTATGATTCCGCTGCCTATAACTTCAAGCGGGCAATTGCGCTTAATAAAGATCGCAGCTGGGTATCGTCGTGGTCACATGCTCACCTTGCTGAGATATACATTCACAATAACAAGAAAGACAGCGCTATAGAAGAACTAACCAAAACGGTTGATCTGGGACATATCAAGCCATCAGTAAAATTTGCAGAACACCTGCTTGATTCCCTTGGAGCTGAATTGTCGAAAGAGGAACCGAAGTGGACCGTTATTGAAAGTGAGCATATGATCTTCAATTTCCAGGATACAACCGGATGGGGACCTTCGGTAAATACCTTCGTGAAAAAGCATGACAGTGCTTATGTTGTGAACAACGAGACTTTCCATGCCCTATTGCCCAAAAAGATCACCTATAAAGTATGGAACGACAAGGGCATGGCCAAAAGAGTTACGGGGCGTGAACTTGGCTTTACAAGACCGGGACAGTGCCTTTCGCATGTAACCAGAAATCAATCAATAGGCCATGAGATCACTCATACCCTCAGCTACTGGGGCTGGGGACAAAAACAGGTGGGCTTTGCAAAATTCATTTCAGAAGGCACTGCAGTAGCATTCAATCTTACCGGCAACGAGCAGGAAAAATATGCTGAAGCTAAAGCAATACTTCACGGAAGTAATTTCCATTCCGTCCTTGACATATGGGACAATGATAAGACCGAAGAGAAGATACTATATCCTGTAGGTGGCGCATTTGTCACCTACCTGAATAAAAAATGTAGTGCAGAAGAGTTCAAAATCATCGTCCTCTACCAAACGTCTTCAAGTGCCCGAAACATGCTGGGCGAAGAGCGCTTTAATAAAGTAATAAAAGAGTTCAATGAGTTGATTGGGCTGCGATAAAACTACTGCAACACTACCTTTTCAACATAACCTTCTCCACTATCACTTTGCACGCGCACTTCATAAATGCCGCGAAGCAATGAAGCAATATCAAATGAAGTATTGACCTGTCCATTGTTTAAAGCTTCCCTTCTTGTTAGCATTGATTGTCCAACACTGTTGTAGCAGGTAACTGTAACGTTGTTACCACTCAGACCTTCGGCTTTAATGAATATCCTGTCTTTGGCAGGGTTAGGGTAAACGGCTATTTTACTTGTCTTGCCTATAGTATTCACACCAATGGTGGGCGACCAGGTAACGCCCAGATTTACGTTATCAATGTAGACATTCTGACCGTAGTGCCCCTTGTTGGTAAAGCACAACTGCACACCACCACCTATGTAACTATTCAGTGAGATAGAGTCTGTACGCCACTCTGTAGCCGCGGGCACAAAACTGGTGGTATTGTTAGGAGCGGTGGCCAAGTAGCTTGTATCCTTCAGATAGACAGTCGAATAAGTCTTACCACAATCAGTAGATAACTCCACCAACAACGTATCTCTATAGCCGGGGTAGTAGGCATAGGCTACGTCAAACTTGAGGTAGGCTGCAGTAGCTGCTGTAAGATCTATTTTAGGTAATATTATACGGTCTTTGCGGCCGCCTGCATCGTTATTGAAGTTATCGAACAGCATGCTGCGGGTGCTTGTGCCGAAACCACCGACAGTATTATTTTGCTGCCACTGCGTTCCACTTGCAGATTGATGCTGCCAACCTGCAGGCGGAAACGTTGCCGCTTCAAATCCTTCACTGATGGTAGCGACTATCCCATTAGAAACATGGATATAGTTTGGAATAGTAACAGTGTCGGTACCACCCGGGCCTATGACCAACAGCGTGGCATTATAGTTACCATTTGAGGTGTATATAACCACCGGACTATCCGCAGTTGATGTGGCAGGACTGCCACCCGGGAACAACCAGGTAAATGAGGTGAAATTGCCGTACAGGTTCTTATGGTAGCGTACAGTATCACCGGGGCAGATGTTCTGCTTATCTGAAGCAAACGTGCCTGTTGGTGGCAGGTTATTGAGGATGTTACACTCCCATGAACCACGACCGTAAGTGCCCACTCTAACAATACTTGCGGAGGTACTATCGTTATAGACCATAAAGTCATTAATGCTCATAACCGTTGGCAAGCCTGCTGAAAGTGTCCAGGTAGTGGTTGTATTGTCTTTGTAATATACATAGTTACCCAGGCATACAAACAATCTTTCCGTGGTAGAATAGTCATCGGCAATGACTTTCAGAATGTTCAAAGAAGGCAGCGTAACGGTAATGTTGGTCCAGCTTGCACCCTTGTTAGCCGAGCGATAGATAGTAGTGCCACAAGTAAGATACACTACGTTCGCATTGTACTTGTTTGTCGCTACACTTGCTCTTACGCTGGTGCCTGCAGGCGCAGCCAGAGTAGTGTACGTTGGTGCACCACTCATAGCATTGTCATACCTTAATAAGTGATCGTTCTCGGTAACCACATATAGAATGTTATTGTCGGCCCTGCATGATGCCATACCCATAATGTTCTCATTGAGTGTACCCAGGAACAGCCAGGTAGGTAATGCATTGTTGATATCATTGCTTCGCCATACACTGTCAGTACCGATAAAAGCCGTAGTGGGTGCTGATGGCAGGAACTCAATACTAAATTCGGGGGTAGTAGTGAATGGTGCATTATACGAATAATCGCCACCCAGCGGCTGCAGGTTACGGCGCTGACCATTGTTATAATACACAGTGCTACTACCTAAATAATCTATGCCACATTTTGCGCCCCAGTCGCCACCGCGATTGGTCTTCCAAATACCATCAAAAAACAGCTCACCATTATCTTGTGTACCGGCGCTTATCATCTGCCTGACCACAGGGCTTTGGGCTGCATGATACATTTCGGTTGCCGCAAGTCCGTTGCTGCGGGTTTCCCATACCGTAGCCTGCGGATCTCTTGATAACCATACACCACCATCATTGGCATTGAAGCGCAGCCCAAGATTGTAAGGATCGAACAATATTTCGTGCATGTCAGTATGTACCTGATCGTACCATTGCGTCCGCCAGCTCCAGGTGTAGCCACCATCGGTGCTGCGCCATACACAGTGCGATACGAGTAGCAGCTCTAACGGATTGGCAGGATTGACCGTAAGGTTGAAATTATAATACCCTTGCGAACCAGATGTTATGGTAGAATCATAGCACACCAGACACTGGGTAGTGCTGCTATAAATATTAGTAAATGACGTACCGCCGTTGGTCGATTTCAATATCTGTCCGTAACCATCAGTTGTACCTAAAAATACCAGGTTACTATCTGCCGGTGTTACGGCTATTCGTGTACCATCATTACCAGTGGGCACTACCACACCTGCGGTTATATTAGTCCAAGTAGCCCCCATATTAGTGCTTCGGTAGAACTTTGTACCGGTTGAGGCATAGAGCACATTATTACTGCCGGGCCTGCGCTGCATACTTTTAAAAGCACCACCTGTAAAGGTTTGTGTCCAGGTAGCACCAGCGTTGGTGCTGCGCCATATACCATCTGTAGTCGCCGCGATCAGCGTATTGTGGTTCAGTGGATCCATTATTATCTCTACAGCCATACGGTTACCTATGTTCACGTTAGATGGGGTCCAGGTAACACCGCCATTTATGGTCTTATAGATGCCATACCAGTCTCCGTAATAATTCTGATCTCCGGTAGACAGGTACATGATATTGTCATTTGTATAATCGATACATACCGAAGAGCAGCCTGTTGTAGGCAGCACTTCTGTACCCGGAGTAGGAGTCCAGGAAACGCCGGTGTCATTACTGATGAATAAACCACCAGAGGCACTTACCGCATACATTTTAGCGGGGTTAGACACATGAAATTTAAGCTGACTGACGCGTCCCATACCATGCACCTGGCCGCTAACATTCACCGGAAATTGCACAGGCCCCGTATTAGACCATGTGCCTACAGCCTGAGCTGTTGCGGTACCTGATGCAACAGACAGTAACAAAACGAATAACCAACGTAAATTCATCTGAATATATTTATTGTCAATCAAGCGACATGACGGCACGACGCTAATAAAAAGACTATGTCCAACTACTGCCTACTGCTATTATCCTTCCATATTTTCAACCGCTCGGTTGGAGTAAGGATGTGACCATCGGGCAGCACGTACGGCAGCATTCTGTCGCGCCAGTACTCATATCTTTTCACATCCATGCGCATATGGTTCTCGCGCTGCATTTCGCGCTGTTCTCTTTTTGATGGATTCTTTTCCCGCTTTTCGTGTTCTCCAATATCTTCCTGTTCTCCTTCCGGCTTTTCATGATTACGGAAATAGGTCTTAAAAGCCTTTTCGGCCTCGAAGAAATTGACAGAAGTATCCTTTATCATTTCTATCCAAACAGGTTTCCGGGCATAATCTCTTTCGGAATATACTGTGCTTTGGGCTGTGGCGGCATATGTACAACAACAGCAAATTATTAGAAGATAAAATTTGTTCATAAAGTCTTTGTCAAGTATGCTAAGATAACAATTCCCGCAGGAATTAACTAAGAATTAAAGATGGCAAGAACGAGTTCGGGATGACACACTAAAAAAATAGCTCACCGCCTGTATGGATGGTGAGCTATAATTTTATTATCAAAGCAGGCTATTAACCTAAATTATTATCATCGTAGCAAAGTGACATTACCATGTCTCTTCACGATCTGGCCGGTAAGAGATACGCCCTGTATATCGTACATATACACACCAAAGCCCTGTGGTACAGCCTTATAGTTACCATCCCATCCCGGTGAATTCAGAGATGTAGTTTCGAACACCATAACACCCCATCTGTCATACACACGGAAGTAATTAATGCTTGACAATCCTTTATTGATCGGGTGGAAATAATTGTTCACACCGGTACCAGGAGTAAAGGCATTTGGCATAGCTATAATAGCTTCAGTACTCAGGTAAATGCTAATTGTATCGGAGGTCTGGCATCCGTTTTCGGTACTACCGAATACGATATAACGTGTATCGAACGGAGGTGTTGCTGTAGGGTTAGATATATTGAATGTATCGAGCCCTTCAGGTGGGAACCAGTTGAAGCTGGTACAGTTACCTACAGCACTTAGCTGGTAAGACTCACCCGGATACAGTACAACACTGTCTGACAATGTGATCAATGCCGCAGGATAAACACCTATATGCATAGCCAATGTATCGGTACAACCATATACGCTGGTTACAATAACGTGATAATCTTCATCTGCTACCGGGTAAGCCCATGGTGTAGGAGATGTAGGGTCACTGATGTTCATTGCAGGGAACCACTGGTAGGAAACACCACCGGCTGCATTCAACAAAACAGAATCGCCCGGGCACTTATTCTGGTTACCAATAATGCTACCGAAGTCACCTGGCCTTACCAATATTTTGATGGAGTCAACGCCAGTACATCCGGCAGGGGTAGTTACTGTTACTGTGTAAGTAGTAGATGGCCCTGCAGTGAATACTACAGTTGCCGTGGTGCTCTGGTCCAGGTCTGTTACCGGTGTCCATGCGTAACTATAGTTACTGTACCAGGCAGGTAATACTGTAGGCTTAAGGTGCACGGTATCATGCGCGCAGATCACCCTTGAACCGCCGCCAAATACCCGAGGCACCGGCTGCACATCTAAGAAGAATGAATCATACAATGTAGGGCAACCAGGCAGATTTACTTCAAGGTAGTACATTGCAGATGTATCTGGCATGATGGTAGTATTGATGAATGTTGACGCACCTATGCCTGCGGTAGGTACCCACTGGATGGAAGCACCAGGGTTAGCACCACCAAATGTCTGCAACACCTGCCCTTTACAGATAGCAGTATCGCGATTCTCGAGACGTAGCGTATCGAACCTTATCGTTACTGAAATAGAATCTCGTGTAGTACAACCGCCGTCAGTGATATCTAACCAGTAAATACCGTTTACAGCAGTGATGGTGGATGGTGTAGTTGCACCTGTACTCCACTGATAAACAGGGGCTACGTAAGTGCCATTACCCTGCAGCAAAACAGCACCACCAAAGCAACTTGTGGTATCTGGGCCCATGTTTACATATGGTGCAGGAGATGTAGTAATGTGAATAGAGTCAATTGCAGTACATCCGGTGCTCACATTTACTCTCAGCCAATAGGTACCTGATGCCGAAATACCCAATGAACTTCCCGTACTGCCGTCACTCCATATATAGGTGTTACCAGCGGGCTGTGGCGAAGAGAACGTGACCGTTTGCCCCACACAGAAAGAAGTATCATTTCCAAGATTGACGACCGGCAATGGATTAACGATCACATGCACGGTATCGGTTCTGCTACACGCAGCTTTTGTAACCCTGAGCCAGTAATTACCCGTTGAGCCTACCGTTATAGTCGGCGCACCGCTACCTGTGCTCCAGGTATATGTTGTACCGGCCGGGTAAGTAACAGAAGACTGCAATACTATAGAATTACCAAAGCAAAATATAGTGTCATTGTTCAGTGTGACAACAGGCGGAGGGGCCAATGTATAGAATAAAGTATCTGCGGCAAAACAACCTGTAGTATCGGCAACATTCAGAATAACTGTATAAGTACCGGTATCGGCAAAGATGTGCGCAGAGCTGGCATTAGTAGACGTACCACCATCTCCGAAAGACCATGCGTATGCCGAATCAGAAGTGCTGGAAAGGAACGTTACTGTGTTACAGCTGGTTGGCGTTGCTATGATATTTACACTTGTACTAGCCGTGATGACCCTGGTTGAGCCAAACGCAGCAGCCAACAATGGCAAGCACGCATTAGAACCGGTATAGGATATTGCAAATACTGAATAGGTGGTATTCACAACCGGCGAAGGCGTTAATGCAAAAGGAACATTGGACATAACGCCGGTATAAGTATTAGTGGTAGTGCCATCGCTCAATGTGACACTGTAAGGGCCAGCACCACCTGAACCAATATGCAGTGTTATATATGCTTGCTCACCGGGGCAAATAGTATCCCCTGAAATAAATCCGGAAACCGACTGATCGGTAAACCCATATTTAATGAGAAATACGTCAGATCCGCCATTACTGGTCTGAGTGTATAATGAAGGTCCGGGATCAAAATCAACTGTTAGTCCGGTAAACGTGCCGGTGAGGTAGACATCGCCTGTAGGCGTGAAGCCCATACCATTTCCCTCATCAGCAGCACTTCCACCTACTTTAAACGCGCAAACAAAATTGTCATTGAGGTCGTACTTGGATACGAAGATGTCGTTGGCACCTGTGCTTGCAAGACTAAATGTTGCTGCACCGGGGTTGAAGTCCACGCTACCATTAAACGAACCTGTAGCGTAGAGATAGTTATTACTGATACCTATGTCATTACAGGCATCTGCTCCCGGTCCTCCCGTTATCTGTCCCCAAACGTAATTAAGATTGGTGTCATATCGAGCTATAAAGAAATCGTTGGAGCCGCCACCTGTTGGGTTAACTGCATTACCACTTGGGCCGGTAGCACTATTAAAGGTTAGTGAGGGACTATTGGTGAAACCACTAACGAACACACTACCAAGCGGGCCTGTGATAAGATTATTACCTTGATCCAGACTGCCTGTACCCGATATGGCTATGGCGTTAATATAATTACCTGCCGTGTCAAACTTTGCAAGATATGCATCATACAGACCTACAGCAGTGAAATTGGCAACTCCCACACCCGGATCTAAGTCTGCAGTTCCCTGTAATACACCACTATTATAGATCTTATTGTTCTTTACTTCAATACTCAATGGCACACAATCATCAGAGGCATAGCCTGGCAGGCCAAATACATCGCCCCATATTACCGTACCTGTAGGATTGTACTTAATGATATAACACTTACCTGTTGTTGTACTATTCCATGTAATAGTAGGAGATACAACCATAGTACCCGTAAAGAAGCCACAGGCATACACGTTTAACTGAGGATCTGTGGTAACATTAAAGGTACAGTCATATACCGTTTCCGCACCAAGGCTTTTGGCCCATTGAAATACGCCGGTAGATGAAAACTTAGCAACAAAACCTTCCCCGTCGAAGTTAATTGACCCTGAGCCTGTAAGACCTGCATCAGACAAAGTAAAAGTTCCCGCACCGGGATCGAAATCCACGCCAGCACCACGATAATATCCGCAAATGATCACATTGTTAGCCGCATCGATGGTCAATTTCTTAGCCGCATCATAGTCACCGCCACCAATACTGCCACCCCATAAGAATAAACCTGTAGATGCATAACAGGCTACAAAAATGTCTTCCTGGCCATTGCTGGTAACATTGAAAACACCGGCATTAGGATCAAGGTCCATTACACCGGTAAACTTACCGGCAATAACTACATTGCCATTAGGTGCAACTTTGGTGGTATAACTGACATCATTGGTAGTACTACCTATCTTAAAGGCCCACATAGGGGTCTGCGCCTGGCTGACCTGTACGGAACCTAATATGACAACGAGAAATAAAAATAGCAGTTTCTTCATAGGGAACTATGGTATTTTTCAGGTAAATATACATAATATATTAAACGACTTCAAAAGCCGCATGATAAAAATTATTTTGTGCCGAAATAGGTTTCAGATTCATATAGAAACTTTCGGTAAAAATTTTAAATGCCATGAATTCGTGATCATATACACTAAACTCATCAAACATAATAATATCGCCCTTTTCAAGATAAGGATACAATTGGCTCAATGCAAATATTGTAGCAGTGAACAGATCCGCATCCAGATGGATGATCTTTCTTCTTCCTCTTAATCCGTTTCCTTCAGCAAAAAGGAAATTATTGAGTGTATCCTGGAAAAAGCCCTTATAAAAATGCGCGCGTTTGTCTTCCAACACAGGTATTCCGTAGCTCATATCTCCCTTGGCAAACATGCCCCACTTTTCCGGCAAACCCTCAAATGTGTCAAAACCGTAAAATCCGGCATTGGCATTTTTACATTCCGCCATCCACCATCTGAAAGAGTATCCCGCCGCTACGCCAAACTCTAAATAAGCTATCGGAGCCTCAGCCATACCATAATGCCTGACTATGGCTTCAAAACTCTTTAACCTGTCGTCATAATTCCTTTTTGAACGGTAAAAATCGTTCATGAGGTACTTTTCCTTCTTATTTTTGTGCACCCACGATGTGAGTTGATTAAAATTATACAGGAAAAAGAACAATTTATTTAAGGGAGCAAATACCTGCAGCAACCGGGTTGCCAACAAAAAATCTTTACTGAACTTAATTATTTCGAGTTTAAAGGCCCTGCTTTTAGACATTCGTAGCTTTTATTATATTTAAATTGAGGCGCAAGATAGAAAACCTTATCCAAAATACCCCAAAAAACCTTATATTATACAGTATTACGAATGACTTTTACATGTAGGACAGATTTCCCCCTGTGTAGACATACTTCTACGGGCAAAAGGTTTGTTGCAGATATTATTTTTTTTAAAGAATAAATGATACACTGTCTGAGAGAAGCACAGAAAATGAAACCTGCCTGATTGCCTATACTATGATGCTACTAAAAAAACAACCGCCCCTTACGGAGCGGTTGCATATAGTAAATCTATTATCTCTAACTTAATTAAGCTCCTATCATCACCTTTGGTGCAGCAGAACGGATCTCTTCGCTTGATTTCTCAGCATACTTTTCGAAGTTCTTAACGAACAGGCCAGCCAGTTCGTTAGCTTTCTTATCGTAAGCTTCCTTATCAGCCCATGTATTACGTGGAACCAGTATTTCTGATGGAACGTTAGGAACTGTAGTTGGCATCAACACGCCGAAAACAGGGTGTGCAGTATACTCAACATTGTTCAGATCGCCACGCATTGCTGCGTTGATCATAGAACGAGTGTAGCTCAGCTTCATACGGCTACCTGTGCCATATGCGCCACCGCTCCAGCCTGTGTTGATCAGCCAAACGTTCACATTCTTGTCATCGTCAAGCTTCTTACCCAGCAATTCTGCATATTTAGCAGGGTGCAAAGGCAGGAATACGCGACCGAAGCAAGCAGAGAAAGTAGTCTGTGGTTCAGTAACTCCAACTTCTGTACCTGCTACCTTAGCAGTATAACCGCTGATGAAGTGGTACATAGCCTGTGCTTTTGTCAGCTTGCTGATAGGAGGCAGGATACCAAATGCATCACAAGTGAGGAAGAACACATTCTTAGGCTGTCCGCCATAAGAAGGCTCCTTTGCATTAGGAATAAAGTCAATTGGATAAGCTGCACGTGTGTTTTCTGTGATGCTGCCATCGGCATAATCAACAGTTTTAGTACCTGCAACAAACTTAATGTTCTCCAGCAACGCACCCGGCTTGATAGCGCCAAAAATTTCCGGCTCCTTCTCAGCACTCAGGTCTATACATTTTGCATAGCAGCCACCTTCAAAGTTAAATACGCTGTTATCAGCCCATCCGTGCTCATCATCACCTATCAGTGAGCGGCTGGCATCGGCGCTGAGGGTAGTTTTGCCTGTACCGCTCAAACCGAAGAATAATGCTACATCACCATCCTTGCCTTCGTTGGCAGAGCAGTGCATAGACAATACTTTATGATCATGTGGCAATACAAAGTTCAGTACACCAAAGATACCCTTCTTCATTTCGCCGGTATAACCGCTACCACCTATAAGGATAACCTTACGTGTAAAGTTCACAATAGTGAAGTTGCCCTGACGAGTACCGTCTACAGCAGGATCTGCCTGAAAACCCGGAGCCTGAAGTATCAGCCAGTCGTGATTCTGAGTAGCTATTTCGTCAGCAGTAGGACGGAGGAACAGGTCGTTACAGAACAGGTTAGCCCATGGTGTTTCGTTTACCACGCGGATATTCAACCTGTAAGCAGGATCAGCACATGCATAAGCGTCGCGTACCCATACTTCCTTACCACCCATGTAGGCAGCTACCTTATCATACAATTTGTCGAAAGCTTCGGGAGAGAAAGGAATGTTTACATCACCCCAATCCACGCTGTCCTGCGTGATCGCATCCTTCACAGTAAACTTGTCTTTAGGAGAACGGCCGGTAAACTTACCTGTGCTTACACACAGTGCACCAGTATCGTTAAGTTCGCCCTGACCCAGTTCTAAAGTCTTACTCACTAATGCCTCCGGAGAGAGATTCCAATGCGCCACGGCTACATTAAGGCCCAACTCAGATAAGTTGAACGATTGGTTCTTAGTACCAAATTCCTGCATAAATTTTCTTTTTAAGAGTATAAAACAGGCTGCAAAAATAATACAATAACTTGTAAACTGCTAGTTAAGATGAATGATTTTCCGCATAAATAAGGAAATAGGGGAAAATGAGAGGGGAAACCTTAGGGAGACAATCTATCATCTACAATTTAATAGACCGTTATCAATTCATACAATACTTCCAATTATTAAAGTTGACGTTTGTTCATCTACTACCCCAACTTTATTCATTCTAAGCCACCCACCTCAGTTTTGAATACATATTTTTCCCCTCAAAGGACACATCCTAATCACATTAAAAACAGCAACATGTCATTAGCAACGGCCTAGAAGATCGAAGTAAAAAGGGGGATAAACGGGGGGATAGTTAAATATGGCAGTTATTTCGGGTATTTTTCTCTTGTAGATTATGTCTGTAAATTTTATATCTTTCCTGCTCATGTTCAGGCGTTTTATTCTTTTAGTGGCTATACTGGCTATCACTGTTCCCGGCGGGAGGGTATTATATGCCCAGCAGCCGAAGAAATGCGTGAAGGCATGCCGCATAAAAACGCCTGTAGTAATAGATGGTAAGCTCAACGAGCCGGTGTGGGATTCCGCCGAAAAAGCATCTGGCTTCACCCAATTATCGCCGCGCCCCGGTGCAGGGTCGGCACTACCTACCGAGGTAAGTATTTTCTATGACGATAACGCTGTTTATATCGGTGCTATGTTGTACGATAATCATCCCGATAGTATTTTAAAACAGCTCACAGGCAGGGATGATTTCGAATATGCCAATACCGACGCTTTTGGTGTGGCCTTCGATACCTATGGCGATCAGCAAAATGGTTTTGCCTTTTTTGTTACTGCCGGTGGGGTGCAGGCCGATGCCAAAATAAGATTTGATGGGTTTGATTATTCCTGGAATGCCGCCTGGTTCTCTAAAGCCCGCATTAGTGATAAGGGGTGGGCTGTGGAAATGAAAATACCTTACTCAGCCCTCCGTTTCCCCAAAAGTGCCGTGCAGAACTGGGGGGTAAATTTTACCCGCACTATCCGCCGCACCCGCGAAAAATCTTACTGGAGCACGATCACCCCCGGAGTAAGCAATTACTTCAGTCAGGCAGGTGAGCTGCACGATGTGCATGATATTCTTTCGCCAATAAGGCTGGCGTTCTTACCTTATTTATCCGCATACGGCCAAAACTTTGATGGGGCATACAGTAAGACCATCAATGGCGGACTGGATATAAAATATGGTATCAACGAGAGTTTTACGCTTGACCTTACACTTGTCCCCGATTTCGGACAGACCTTGTACGACAATAAGGTGCTTAATCTCTCCCCGGTAGAGGTACGGTATGATGAGCGCCGGTATTTCTTCACCGAGGGTATTGACCTGTTCAATAAGAACGATCTGTTCTATTCGCGCAGGGTAGGAGGCTCGCCTATTAATTCCGGCAGGTTAAATAGTTCCATCGACTCAACAGAGCTGGTAATACAAAACCCCGCTACAACCAAGTTGTACAATGCAACAAAAATATCGGGCAGAACAAAGGGCAACCTGGGTATTGGCTTCTTTAATGCAGTTGCTGCCCCGGCCTATGCCACTGTAAGAGATACAATAAATGGTAGGGAGCGCAAACTAGAGACTGCACCGCTGACCAATTACAATGTGATCGTTCTCGATCAGGCCCTGAAGCATAATTCTTATATCAGCTTCATTAATACCAATGTGCTGCGTAAAGAAAATAGTTATAATGCCAACGTAAGTGCACTGTTATTCCGCTTTTGTAACAAGAGCAACTCATATGCCATAAGCGGCTCGTCTGATGTAAGTGATATAAGCGGCGGTAATGCTAAGGCCGATATTGGTTACAGGTATTACCTTGCATTAGGAAAGATAAAAGGCAACTACCTGGCTACATTCAGCACCCAAACCATTAGCGATCGGTTTAATCCCAATGACCTTGGCTACCTGGGCAGGAATAACCTTTCATACTACGCACTCAACCAGTCATACAATATATATAAGCCCTTCTGGATAGCCAATTCAGCCTCCAGTAGTTTCAATATCTCTTACAATAAGATCTTTAACCCCGATGCATTTTACTCTTTCAATATAAACGGCTCGGAAAATATGACCTTTAAAAATTTCCTTTCTTCCTCGCTTTATTGGGATACCAAGCCTTTCAGTACCAATGACTACTTCGAACCGCGCACTCCAGGTCGATTTTATTTATATCCAAGATACTTCAACATAGGTGGTTATGTGTCTTCAGATTACCGTAAGAAGTTTGCCTGTGATGCCGAGTTAAACCATTCATCATTTGCCGAACCGGGTAGGAACAGCACTTATATATTTCTTTCACCCCGTTACAGGTTTTCAGACAAATTCTCTATGGTATATAGGGTAGAGAATACGGCCAGTAAAAATGAGGTAGGTTTTGTGAACAATGTAAATGGTGACATATACCTCGGCACCCGCGATGTGAATACCTTCGTTAACGCCCTCACCGGCGCCTACATATTTAACAACCGTATGTCGCTGAGTCTTGATGCCCGCCACTATTGGTCTCAGGCCAAATACTCCAAGTATTCGTTGCTGAATATGGATGGTACATTGTCCCCCTCTGCTTACAATACCAACCACAACATCAACTTCAATTCATTCAACATATACACCAGTTTTGTATGGCAGTTTAAACCCGGCAGTGAAATGAGCATTGTGTACCAGAACAGTATCTACAGCAGCGGACAGATGATAGAACATAATTACTTTAACAACCTTAATCAGACACTCGCCGCCGCCCAAAGCAACAGCCTATCCATAAAAGTCATCTACTACCTCGATTATCTAACATTAAAGAGCAGCTTGAAGAAGGTTTAGCGCGCAATAGTATAAGGCAGATACATTGTATGTAATGACCCAGTTAGGGGGCACCACTTTGTAGTCACTCTGCCTTCGTCTTTATTCGCAAGCCATAGGCTCTCGGCCTATCAACAGGTACGCCTGTTGTCGGTCTCCGACCGACGACCATCGGTGGGCTTTGAGATGCGCTAATAACACACTCTCCTCCTTTTTTCAAGGAGGAGTACCCGCCTTTTTCGGCGGGGGAGGTGGTTACCGTATCTGGACGTATTCGCTTTTTGCAACTCACTTCACACCGCATATTAACATTAACCCAATCCCTATTTTCCCTAACTTGCCAATTAATATCACAACCCACGATCAAATGCTCAAAACAGACATACTCATCATAGGCTCAGGCATAGCAGGACTAACCTCCGCAGTGAAACTGGCCAAGCGCTTCCCCGATCATACTATCACCATTCTCACCAAAGCCAATACCGACGAGACCAATACCAAATATGCACAGGGCGGCATAGCGGTAGTCAACGATCTGGAGCATGATAGCTTTGGCAAACACATAGAAGACACACTAATAGCTGGTGATGGCCTGTGCAACCGTGAAGTAGTGGAAATAGTAGTAAAAGAAGGACCAGCAAGAGTAAACGAAATTATAGACTGGGGCACCAACTTTGATAAAGATAAAGAAGGCGATTACATGCGGGGTAAAGAAGGCGGTCACTCCGAATTTCGCATATTGCACTATAAAGACGTAACAGGATTAGAGATAGAAAGGGCATTGGTGGCGGAAGCAAAGAAATACCCCAACATACAAATACATAACCACTGGTTTGTTGTTGATATTATTACGCAGCATCACCTGGGTTACCTGGTTACCAAGGCCACGCCTGATATTACCTGCTATGGTGTATACGCGCTTAACCTCACTAACAATAAGATAGAGAAGATATTATCTCGTGTTACCTTAATGTCTACCGGTGGGGCAGGGCAGGCATACCGTACTACTACTAATCCTAAGATTGCCACCGGCGATGGTATAGCCATGGCCTACCGTGCTAAGGGTCGCATAGAGAACATGGAGTTCATCCAGTTTCATCCTACTGCATTGTATGAGGCCGGAGTAAGCCCATCATTCCTTATTACCGAGGCGGTAAGAGGCGACGGAGGTATTCTTAGAAATAAGAACGGCGAAGCCTTTATGCCATCCTACGATCCGCGTGCTGATCTTGCGCCACGCGATGTGGTGGCACGTGCTATAGATAGTGAAATGAAGCGGACAGGTACAGAGCATGTCTACCTCGATTGTCGTGCGATGGACCATGAAAAGTTTCAGGCGCACTTCCCCAACATCTACGCTAAGTGCATGAGCGTGGGCATCAATGTGTTTGAGCAAATGATACCTGTAGCACCGGCGGCACATTATTGCTGCGGCGGCATAAAGGTTGATGAAATGGGCAGGTCGTCGATCCTGAACATGTATGCATGCGGAGAGTGCTCCAGCACAGGCTTACACGGCGCTAACCGACTGGCTTCTAACTCATTGCTCGAGGCTATAGTCTTTGCCCACAGGTGTGCCGAGAACATGGCTGAACGACTGGATTTTGTACAGTTCAACGATGATGTTCCCGACTGGAATGCATCCGGCACAACAGATCCTAAAGAAATGATCCTCATCACGCAGAGCCTAAAAGAAGTGCAGTTGGTGATGAGTGATTATGTAGGTATTGTGCGTAACGATATTCGCCTGCACAGGGCCATGCGTCGTATAGACCTGCTTCATGAAGAGATGGAAGAGCTGTATAAAACTGCAACATTATCTCCGCAACTATGCGAACTGCGTAACCTTATTACCATTGGTTACCTGGTAGTAAAAGGTGCCCAGTTCCGCAAAGAAAGCCGTGGCCTACACTTCAACACCGACTACCCGAACAAGAGTGAATTGCTGCAGCAGATAGTGCTGTAGCCGATATAGAAATAACCCGGCAACATTGCCGGGTTATTTAACACTCTTATAATGACATTGCTTACTGCTTCACTATTGCCCTTGCCATCCTTCCGTTTCCGGTCATTATCTCTACATTATAGATGCCAGTGGCAAGGTTGCCGGTGTTAATAATAGCCACGCCAGATGTAAGGTTGCCACTATAGACTCTTACTCCATTAGTAGCATAGATATCAATAATCCCCTCGGCATTCGCCTCCTCTGTATGTATGTTCAATATGTCACTACATGGATTAGGATAGAATAGTACTTTACTGCCTGTTATAGTATTGCCTACCGCATTTGAGCCGCTGCCATTACCTTCTGTAAGCACAACCACGGGCGATGTATTGGGCATACTGATTTCGTCATCATCATCATCGGTTGGTTTTGATTTTACACCACCCGGCAGGCCGCGGTGCTCATCTTCACCAAGTGGATTGAGGATACTATAGAAGCTCACGTCTCCGCTGCCTGCTGCGGGAGCGGTCCAGGAGAAACGGGCCACAAAATGATTGGTAAACGTATCGTTCAGCGCATCTTTATGCTCTACTATCTGTAGTCCGCCCAATGACGTAACCCTCAGATGCGTACCCGATGTTACAGCGAAGCTACCTGCCTGCGCAGAGCTATTCAAAACTGCAGAAACCTGGAAGCCAAACTCATCGAGTGTTATGCCTGCGGCGGTGTTGTTGCCGGTAATGGCTACAGTATAATTGGCTCCCGGCGAGTATTGAGAAACGGCTACTCCTGCTGAGTTATATACTTTAACCTCTACAATAGTTGTTGGCGCATTAACGCCGTGGCATCCGCTGCCGGCACAATTGGCCGCACCACCCTGGCTGCCGGTTCTGTTAAGGCCGCCTTCATACGCAGGGCCATGTTCATAGCTACTAAAGATAAGGATGCCGAAGCATGAGGTAAGCGCAATGACTAGTAAATTTCGTTTCATGATTATAGTGCACCTCTTTTATAAGGCGGTGCAAAGAAATGAAACGACGAGCCCTAAAGCTTACACAAAGAGGAATAAGAACGAGGACGGTTTGTGAAATCAGGAACATTCCGTCACACACTCAGTATATAATAATTTTCAGTTCAAGAATTTTTTTCGCCTTTCTTTCTACAGGCATTAAGCTATTCCTGTTCTACCCAAGCACCATGTTCCTTCAGCAGGCCTATCAGCTCATCTACAGCTACTTCGCTGGGTACGTTCTTTTTCATTACGTCCTTGCTTTTGTAGAGCGTTATCTTGCCAGGGCCGCTGCCTACATAGCCGAAGTCGGCATCGGCCATCTCGCCAGGGCCATTTACTATGCAACCCATGATGGCTATTTTCACACCCTTCAGGTGATTGGTGGCAGCGCGTATCTTGGCGGTAGTTTCCTGTAGGTCGAACAGGGTGCGGCCGCAACTTGGGCAACTGATGTATTCGGTTTTGCTGATGCGGGTGCGCGTGGCCTGCAGTATAGAGAACGCAGTGTTGTTGAGGAACTGCTCATTGCTCTTTACTTCCAGGTAAGTGCGCCCCGTCATCTGTGTGCTCTCGGGTTGTGCGTGATGGTTGGCCAACCAGGTACCGTCGCCAAACCCATCGAGTAGCAAGCCGCCTGCTTCTGTAGCAAAGTGTATCAATTGTTCGTCGACTGTTTTATCGGTGCTATCTACACGCAGTATTAACGGGTTTTGTATACCCAGACTCATTAGTAAAGCTATAAAGCTACGCGCCGGCATAATGCCTTTGCCTCTGCTTCTATGTGCCACTACTACGGCTTTAGTATCAGGCTTCAGCAGGTCGAATAACTGTGCATCGTAGTTGTCTACATCAACGGCTACAAAATGAATAGAATCTACCGATGCCATACCATTCATATACTCATGCTGGGTAAACAGGGGGTGATATTTCAGCGGGTCTATTGCCGTATTCCATGTGGCAGTATCACAGATCACCTGTAGTGTACCGGGTAATGCGAAATCTACTTTTCTGTTACCGGTATAAATATAGTCTGCTGCACCATCGCCAATGTTCCACTTGTCTGATTCTTCGTTATAAGTATAGCCAATAGACTCAAGGCTCTTAGTGGTAATGTCAACGCCACTCATATCTGCCACAACAACAGGCACGTGACCTATGCCAATATGCTGCACGGGTGCGCTCTGCCTGCGGCTATATTCAAATGGGTTGTATGGCAGTATGATCTTATTTTCAGGAACTATGATGCCCTGTGGGCGGTTACTATACCGCTTCACTATATCCTTGCATACCGGCATCTCAAATTCCGGGTCTTCGGTTAGTGATACCCTTATGGTATCGCCTATGCCATCCTCCAACAGTGTGCAAATGCCTATAGCACTTTTTATACGGCCGTCTTCACCGTCACCGGCTTCAGTAACGCCAAGGTGTAGCGGATAACATTCTCCAAACTCTTCGTCCATCTTCTGCACCAGTAGCCGGTATGCCTGCACCATTACCTGCGGGTTGCTGCTCTTCATGCTGAGGATGATCTGGTGGTAACTCTCATCGCGGGCTATCCGCAGAAACTCCATAGCACTTTCAACCATGCCTATCGGTGAGTCGCCATAGCGGCTCATGATACGGTCGCTGAGCGAGCCGTGGTTGGTGCCTATGCGCATGGCAGTACCATGTTCCTTACATATCTTCACCAGCGGTGTAAACCGCTTACGGATATGGTCTATTTCCTCTGCATATTCCGCATCGGTATACTCTATAAAATCAAACTTCTTTTTGTCTACATAGTTGCCTGGGTTCACGCGCACCTTTTCTACTATGCGGGCAGCTATTTCAGCAGCATTGGGGGTAAAGTGTATATCTGCTATCAGGGGAGTATCATATCCTCTGGCGCGCAGTTCATTCTTTATGTTGCGCAGGTTCTCGGCCTCATTTTTACTGGGAGCTGTTATGCGCACCAGTTCTGCACCGGCTTCTATACAACGAATGGTTTGCGCCACGGTGGCGGCAGTATCCATAGTGTCGGTAGTCGTCATGGTCTGTATGCGAATAGGGTTATTATTCCCCAATAGCAATCCACCAATAGCTACCTCGCGGGTAGGCAATCTCTTATAATCTGTAAGCGATACACAATACTGTTGCAGCATAGAAGACAAAGTTAATTGAAAATGGGCTTCAATAGAGTTGAGTATTAACAGTCATTAACCATCAATAATTGAGAATTAACAGAAATATCTGTTTCTGTTAATGACATATATTGAAATGTAGTTTATTTCGCTTTCCCCTGCAGCACAGCCATCGCCCTATCCAGTGCCACATCTCTGCCCGTGACCGGTGTTTTAGTATAGTCTATAACAATGTCTGGCACAAACTGCTCGCGTGGAGTGCCGTTTACATGGTAGAGCCGCTCTGCGGGGAATGAATAATGGATATGCGTATTGGGTAATTCATAAGGGTAGGTGGCACCGCAGAGGCGGGCGAGGGGAGTGCCAATGATCTTTGCTTTTGTTGTTGCTGAGAAGCCGATAGTGATACCTTCTGCTATGCTGCCGGTAAAGTGGTCGGCCAGTACTACCAGTGGTTTGTTGTAATATTTGCCCGGCCTGGGCGATACTATTTCTACCCAGCTGCGCTGTATGCCGGTTTGTTTTCCTTCAGCATACAGTTCATGCTTCTGGTAAAATTGTTCCTTATTGGTAAACCAGCCCAGTATGGCACGGGCAACGGTGGTATTGCCACCACTTGGTGTTTCGCGAAGGTCTAGTACCAGTCCACTAGTCCCCAGCATGGTTTGCATTACGCTGTCCAGCACTGGGATCATGTCATTGTCTCCGAGACAGTTGTTGAGTTTTACATAACCGATGTTACCCATTATCTTGCCCTCTACCATGCTGCCATAAGTGTAATGTTCGCCCGTTAGTCCGTTCCACTGACCATGGCCGGTCCACACATCGGGCGTGTATTCCTTTATTTTTCCTGATTGATCCTTTAATGTAAATTTCAGGTCCTGGTCGTGCGTGCCTGCCATAGCCACGTTCAGGGCATAGTTCCGGGCAGCAGCGTCCACAGTTTTCAAAGACTTGCCTACATAGCGTTGAATTGCTTTTTCTACAGGTATACCATTAATGGCTATTACCTCCATACCTGCGGTTACGTATGCATGCTCGGAAGCAAAGTCCTGTCTCACTTCTGTTATTATCGGTTTCCCGTCAATATATTCTGCCCATACTTCACTGCCAGATGGTACCAACCGGGCAGAGTTCATATTATTGGTGTTGAGCCCCGCGTGGTGGTCATATATTTCGGTAAAAACATCTTCCAGCAGGCTTACAAAGGATGCCCGTGAGCTAACGGTGTCTACGCGTGGTGAATAGATCTCTTTCACTTTTGCCCAGTCGGTCTGCTTCTTATTGAAATAGCAATAGTCCTCGTCTATCGACTTCCAGAAGTAGTTGAAATCTTCTTTGTACTGGGCGGATGTGAATTGCTGCTGTGCCTGGGTTGCAGAGCCCACAATAAAGAGTAACAGTGTAAATAGTTGTTTCACGGTCTTTAGCATTAAGGAATGTAAAGATAAGTGATCGATACATGTCCCGAAATTTGTTAGCCAACATATCTTTACCGAGAAACAAAAAAGTGCGATCCAATCCTACTTTTAATGTAGACTGGATCGCACTTTATATTATTGCAGGTGTTTTCTTTAAATAGATGCAGAGCGGTTGTAGTGCTCTCCAACAAAACGTGTAGCTTCTTCTTTGCTTAATGTATCAGTCACCTTAATCTCCTCGCTTGTGTTTTTCAGGCTCTTATTCTCCTGTATTTCTTTCTGCAGCTCAAATTTAGATGACGATGGCCCAAATATCAGGATGTTGTTGGGATGTTCTATTTTACCCATAATTGCTTTACAGAATTTTTTCAGGAACTCATTTTCGCGGTTCTGCACGTGTAACTGACGGCTCTGGTCTGTGCTGCCTTCTATGTCGCTGGCTTTAAATTGCTCTGTATCTTCTTCCAGCAGCGCTTCCTGCACGCCATGTGGCAGAGATATTATAAATGCATTCTTGTGATCCATATAGATCCCGTAATCGACCAAATTATTTTCTGTTGTCATATTTATATTTAAAAGCTACTGAACACCAGTAAAGCCCCATTTTTAAAATTGCAGTATAAAATATAATCTATAACATACAGACTACTAATAAGTATGGTGTAATAACCGTGCCGTGGGGCAAAAGACCGATACTTGCTATATTAGATAGACATTAAAATCATCTACAGCTTAATTATTAACTCAAACGCCACATCACCCAACGCAATTCAACTGTTTAACCGTCTATTAATAATGACTGAAACAATGCCATTACTCATTGAAATATTTATTTATATTTTAAATGATAGGTGATTTTTTTGTTATAGAATTATTACTATTTAATCCCTATATTTGAGTTTCCGGTTAGTTATTAGCAAAGTTTTAAGAAAAAATATCCTTATGAGGAAAAAAGTACTCCTTTCTTTGATTATCAGCTTATTCAGCCATTTTGCATGGGCGCAAGTAGATATTTACGTTCCATCGGGCACTGATACTACTGTTTGTAATGGAGCACCGTTGACATTGCAGGCGGTCAATAACGGTTATGTAGCAACTACAGGAACCTCCCTGAGTGACGATATATACTCTGCTGTATTGCCGATTGGCTTTTCGTTTAATTATTATGGCACTACCTATACAAACATGGTTGTTTCATCAAATGGGTACGTAAGTTTTAACACAGGCTCGAGCGGTGCTTTTTCTCCGTACACAGTCACCGGGTCACCCATTCCGTCAAATACGGCAATGAGAAACGGCATTGCAGGTGTGTATTGCGACCTCCTGTTCCCAACATTTTTTGGCTCGGGTTGTGGAACATGGTCTTATGGGGTATCTGGTACGGCACCTTATAGAAAATGTATTGTGCAGTTCTGCGGAGTGTGCCATTACTCTTGTTCAGGAACACCTGGTGTTTCATTTCAGATCATGATGTATGAAACAACAAATATTGTTGAGATCCACACAGGAAAGAAACTTACGTGCTTTTCAGTAAACTCCATACAGGGTATTGAAGGCCCTACAGCTGGCGTAGGAACATTTGTACCGGGCAGAAATGCAGCTTTATGGTCTATTACTACGCCCGATGCCTACCGATTCACTCCAGATGCTACGCTTTCTACCTATGCGTTGTCAAGTATTCCATACAGTCCGGTACCAGCAACTACAGCAACGATCTACTGGTATGCCGGTTCTACTTATCTTGGATCAGGCACATCGATGGTCGTTAACCCATCTGTACCAACGACCTATACGGCTGCTGCAGTAACTTGCGGCGACACATCAAGAGACATGGTGGGTGTGATAATTGGTACAGGCCCGGTTATTACTTCTATTACATCTACCAGCCCTACGGTGTGTGGCATCTGTGACGGTACCGTTACTCTACATGGTCTTGTACCGGGATCATCGGACACTATCAAATATTACCTGGGTGCAGTGTTGCAACCTGTGGTAGTAGCAGTGCCTAACGCAGCGGGAGATGTAACCATCACAGGGCTATGCGCGGGTACTTACACCAATTTCACTTCAAAGGTTGGCTATTGTACATCAGCACCTTATGCGTCTGTAACCGTTGCTGCGCCACCATTTACTGCAGGACCGGTAACTTCTGTAAATCCAACTGTTTGTGGTATCTGCGATGGATCTATTTCTATATCAGGATTGGTGTCGGGTTACTATGATACTGTGAATTACTGGAAGAATGGTGTTCCACAATCGCCGCTGGTTTTGTATGTTGGCGCTTCGGGAGTTATTACTTTCGGTAGTCTTTGTGCCGGAAGCTATACCAACATTACCGTAAAAATGAATAATTGTACTGTAGCGATACCTGATGTTACACTTACTAATCCTTCATTCACTATTTCATCAGTTACCTTCACCAATCCTACCGTTTGCGGTGGATGTGATGGCACCATAACTATCTCCGGTCTTGTACCAGGGTACTTCGATACCATACGCGTTACCCGCAATGGTGTACCTCAGCCAGCGGTAGTATTGCCTGTAAGTGCAGCAGGCACGGTGACGTTAACCAACATGTGCGACGGTGCGTATACATCAATAAGTGTGAAGATGAATAGCTGTATTGCTACCGGCACTGACGTTACCCTTACCAATCCTGCATTTGCAGTAGCTACGGTTACCTTTGTTAACCCAACTGTATGCGGTATTTGCGACGGTTCGATAACATTAACAGGTCTGGTTCCCGGCCACTATGACACCGTGAATTATATTAAAGATGGTGTAGCGCAACCGCCACTGGTATTCTTTGTAACGGCCACCGGCAACATAACCCTTACTAATCTTTGCGCGGGCAACTATACAGGCATTACTGTAAAGATGAATACCTGCACTACCGCTGCGGTAACCGCAACACTTACCAATCCTTCATTTACCATATCATCAACATCGAGCACCAACCCAAGTGTGTGCGGTGCGTGCGATGGTACGATAACTATAAACGGACTGATACCGGGTTACTCAGATACTGTGCGCTTTATAAAAGATGGCACTCCGGGCACACCGGTTGTACTAGTGGTACCTGGCTCGGGCACAATAGTATTGACCGGCTTGTGTGCAGGTGTTTATACCAACATCAACGTAAAGATGAACAGCTGTGTCACACCTTCAGTAGGCCCTATCACGCTGAGCAATCCTTCGTTTGCGATCACTGATACGTCATCAACTAATGCATCTTGCTCGGCTTGTGATGGTACATTTACTATCTATGGCCTTACACCTAACCAGAGTGTGACCATCAATTACAGCTACAACGGCGTACCTCAACCGCCATACGTAACCACATCATCTGCAAGTGGCACGGTAACCCGTACAGGCCTTTGTCCAGGCTCTTACAGCAACATTACCGCCAGGCTGAATACATGTATATCCAATGCGGTGGGCACAATTGTGATCTCTGCCCCACCATTGATACCTATATGGATAGAGTCTGTAACACAACCTACAGAGTGTGGCGTATGTAATGGTCGCATTGTTATAAAGGGTGCACCTCCGGGACCGATAGATACCATCTTCTATTCACTGAATGGTGTACCTCAGCCTCCGCTGTTATACTCATCTGCACCGGATAGTACCATTACACTGTATAATCTTTGTGCAGGCACGTATACCAACTTCTTTATTAAAGTTGGCCCATGCCCTACTACAACCATTAACACACCTACAGTGTTGGCAGCACCGGCCCTGTTTGCAGGTTTCTCTTCGATCTTTACTATGGGCTGTAATTTTGACGTGGCCACATTTACCAACAGTTCCTACAATCCGGGCGGCAGTCTTTGGTATGTATGGGATTTTGGCGATGGCGTAACAGATACTAACAGAAATCCAACACATGTGTACAACACACAGGGTACATTCCATATAGTACTAACGATCACTAACCACTTCTGTACACAAACGCATGATACTACTGTGATACTCAATCACAACGTGTCGGCATCATTTACATCAGATACGGTAGTTTGCCAACACAGGCCGATAACGTTTACCAATGCGAGCACCGGCACACCACTACCACTGAGCTATAGCTGGTCATTTGGAGATGGAACGTACAGCAACACTACCGACCCTACGCATACATATGCAAATGCAGGCACGTATACAGTGCGCCTGATAACGGGCAATACTATACCGTGCTATGACACCTTCTACAAATCTATATTCGTAGACACCGCAAGTCCATTATCCATAAGCCTTACGGACACAGTATTGTGCCGCTCTACATATGTGACCATGACGGGTAATTTTACTAATGTAGGTTACACAGGCATTACCTGGAATTTTGGTGATGGCGATAGTGTGAAGGATGTAAACCCTGTAGTATATGCCTATCACAATACGGGTACGTTTGTATTGACATCAAGCGTCACCTTCAGGATATGCCCTACATTAACTACCAGCCGTATTGTAACAGTGTTACCACAGCCTGTGATCAACCTGGGTAGTGACACCATCATATGCCCCGGAAGCGAGACACTGGAACTTGCAGACATGGTCAACGCCGGGAACTCAGCGGCATCGTGGTTGTGGAATACAGGCCAGACCACCTATAACATTTATGTGTCTACACCGGGCGGCTATCAGGCTACAGTTACTATAGGTAATTGCTCGGCCACTGACTCGGTAACTATAGGTGAAGATTGCTTCATGAGCATGCCAAACATATTTACACCAAATGGTGACGGTATCAATGACTACTTCTATCCACGCCAGTTCCTGAGCAGCGGGTTGACGAAGTTCAAGATGGATATTTATAACCGTTGGGGTCAGCTGATCTTCACCACCAATAGTGTTGACGGCAGAGGATGGGATGGTCTGTATAATGGCGAAACTCAGCCACAGGGCGTGTTCGTCTACATTATAGATGCAACCTTCAGAGATGGTAAGAAGGAGCACCACCAGGGTAATGTTACTTTGTTGAGATAATAAATTAGCATGATAATCGTTATAACAGAGCCGGGACATTGTTCCGGCTCTGTTGTTTATGTGGGGAGGATGCAGGCAGATTTGACAACTTTTGAAAAGTTGTCAAATCTAATGGGACAGTGGGATGTCGTTTAACAGTCATCAGGGCAAAGTCATTACAAAAAGCGAAGTGTGCCTATCCAGACATGCGATACCTTCGGCATCGTTTCTCAATTTGTAAGTCATTTTGCTATAAACATCTGATACCTTCGGCATCATGACATGGTGTTAGTGCAATAACTAAATGACATTACCCTTCAGGGCTGCCAGTTTGGGATCGCTTTTAGTTCACAGGGTAAAACCGTGTTGTAACATGGGTGGCTCCTTGTGCGCCCGGTATTGTTGCAGAGTGGTCATAGCGTGGGCAACCGCAAGGGATTGCGCCAACGATTTGATCAATCAGGCATTGGGGCATTAATTTTCACATTTCCCTATTAGTCACATTTTCACATTATTTTTGCCCCGCATGCGCCGTTTCTTTGTCAAGAACATCATTTTTATAGTTGCGATAAACATACTGGTAAAGCCGGTATGGGTGTTCTTTATAGATAGAGTTGTTCAGAACAGAGTACCGCATGGCGACTATGGTACTTACCAGGCGTTACTGAGTCTGGGTATCATCTTCCAGATAGTACTTGACTTTGGCATTACCAGTTATAATAGCCGCACTATTGCCAGAGATCCCGATCAGCTACCCACTGTATTTCCGGCAATGTTATCGGCAAGGCTGGTGCTGATGGGCTTGTATATGCTGCTGGGATATGGATGGGGATGGCTGCTTGGATACAGAGGCTGGGAGCTGAACCTGCTGCTGGGTATATTACTGTTTCAATCACTGACATCATTGCTGGCATTTATACGCAGCAACATAGCTGCACTACACCGGTTTAAAACAGACGGCATACTCTCCATAACAGACAGGCTTATGATGGTGGTGATCTGCGGGTTCCTGCTCATTTACCCACCAACAGCACATAGCTTTAAGATAGAGTGGTTTGTGATCACACAGGCGGCGTGTTATTTTATTACCGCCGTTATAGCTTATATAGTATTGCGCCGAATCTCTAATGTAAAGCTGAAGTTCTCCTTCCACCTGCCAACAGTGATGAGTATCATCAGGCAGAGCCTGCCCTATGCCATACTTATCTTCCAGATGAGTATCTACAACCGTGCAGATGCTATGATGATAGAGCGTATGTGCGCTGATGGAAAGACACAGGCAGATATATGGGCATCGGCTTTCCGTCTGCTGGACATGGTGAATATACTGGGGCTGATGTTTGCCACCATGTTGCTCCCTATGTATGGCCGTATGCTATCGACCAAACAAGATGTACAGCCTATAGTAAAACTGTGCGCCAACCTGCTGCTGCCGCTGTCGTTTGTAGTTGCTGCCGCGGGCATATTCTTTAGTGGTGATATTATGCACCTGCTTTATAAAGGAGCCAACGAGAGCAATCTGCATGAATACAGAATGGTCTTCTCCTGGCTGATAGCGAGCTTCCCTGCATGGTGCCTGATGTATATCTACAGCACCCTACTTACCGCTAACGGCGATCTTAAAATACTCAACTACATAGCCTTTGGTGGTGTGGTCATTAACCTGTCGCTCAACTTCTATCTTATTCCTCACTTTAGTGCTACAGGCGGCGCTATAACCTCATTCATTACACAATCTTCACTAGCCATAGCCTTTGTAATTGCGTGCACCAAGGTGTTGAAACTGCAAACAAATGTGAAATGGATAATGGCGTTGATGGGCTACCTGGTTATAGTAGTGGGACTTGCATATGGAATAATTAACTGGTTACCAGCGATGTGGCTGATTCAAGCTAGTGTATTCTTTATCAGCTGTTTACTCTTTATGTTTATTTTCAGGTTTGTTTCAATAGCCGGAGTTAAGCAATTGATGAACAGAAATAATGCTGAAAACGAGTAGTTTATGACGGTTTTTGCTTAAATTGTAGTTGATAAAATACTATTGCCTATCTATCTCTACAAAATACTGCTGGCCTATGAGCTACAATTTGACCAAGAAAATATTCAGCGATGCCGACTTTGACAATATGATCTGGCACGATTGCACTATCTATAAAGTGCGCCTTACTGAAGACCTGGAAATGGATATAGACTATATCCTGCAATGGAATGAACCTGAAATGCAAGGCTTTCCATTTACCTACTGGGTAGCACCTGCAACGCTTGTGTTCAAGAAGATAAAGAACTTCAGGTTTGAGTTTGATGCTACCATGCTGGACCCCATAGAGATAGAGGACATAGAACAGGAACAGACGAAGCACGGATTGAAGTGGACCATCATTACGCAGCAAGGCGATGCGGAATTTATGTGCGAAGGTTTTGAACAATACATCCGCCAGGAGCCTTTCTGCCAGTTTGCACAGGCCATAACGATGAGCGAACGTAATGGTATATGTCTTGAAAGGATCACCAACCAGGTGAATCCACATAGGATGAAGTTGAATTGAGTATTAAGTGAAAAGTGAAAACCTAAAAGTACCCGTAAAACCTTTTTGTTTTGACTTTTTACTTTTGACTTGCCTCCTCACATATTCAAAAAACAAAATAAGATTATATAGCATTTAAAAAGTAACTTTGCACACTTTATAAAAATACGGGCGAGGTACACCTGTGTTTTTTTATAAGGTGTTATTTTTTTATTTGAATACCCGATGAGCTCAATTATAGAAAAGACGGAAGCGATAGAGGCCAGGTTTAACGACCTGGGTGTGGCGCTTACCAACCCTGAGATAGTTACAGACAACAAGCGATTCTCGCAGGTAAGTAAAGAATACCGCAAGCTGGAAGGCATTGTAGCTGTGAACAAAAAATACAAGAACTGCCTTGACAGTATTGCCTTTGCACGTGAAGTACTGGAGACCGAAAGCGATGACGACCTCCGTACCATGGCCAAAGATGACCTGGAAACACTGGAAGTACAGAAGGAAGAACTGGAGGACGAGATACGCAAGCTGCTGATACCAAAGGATCCGCAGGATGAAAAGAACGCGATACTGGAAATACGTGCAGGTACCGGTGGTGACGAAGCCAGCTTATTTGCCGGCGACCTGATGCGTATGTATATGCGCTATTGCGAACGCAGGGGCTGGAAAGTATCTCTTGTTACTGAAACGGAAGGTAGCGCGGGTGGATACAAAGAAGTGCAGCTGGAAGTAGTCGGTGAAGATGTATATGGCATCATGAAGTTTGAGAGTGGTGTACACCGCGTGCAACGCGTACCGGATACTGAAGCCAGTGGTCGTGTGCATACATCAGCAGCTACAGTAGCTGTGATGCCTGAGGCTGAAGAAATAGACTTTGAACTGAAAGACAGCGACCTGAAGATGGAAACCGCACGAAGCGGCGGTGCGGGTGGACAGAACGTAAATAAGGTAGAAACCAAGGTTATATTGACCCACGTACCAACCGGCACGGTAATTACATGCCAGACGGAACGTTCCCAGCTCGGCAACCGTGAAAAAGCCACCAATATGATGCGTACACGGTTGTATGAAGAGCAGGTGCGCAAGCAGGAAGATGAGATATCGAGAAGGCGTAAGAGTCTTGTAAGCAGCGGAGACCGCTCTGCCAAAGTGCGTACTTATAACTATCCGCAGGGCCGCGTTACGGATCACCGTATCAATATGACCATCTACAACCTGGATGATTTCATGAATGGAAACATACAAGAAATGATAGATGCGCTTCAGTTTGCCGAGAATGCAGAAAAGATGCAGGCGGGGGAAACGGTGATTTAAGTAAAAACTTAAAAGTGAAAAGTAAAAAGTGTATGCTGTATTTGACAATTGCCTAGCAGGGTACATAATAGACACCTACACTGGGAGCAATAAAGGAGGCGTATATGCGTTTAGACGTAGGCTAATTCCTTGTATCACAATAATTAATTGAAATAATCATAAGCAACAATGTCAACACCATCTTTTGATCTCATTGATGTTATAAAAACCATCCAGAAGCAGAGAAAGGTCATCATCATCATAACTGCGATAGCATTAGCGTTGGGTGGTATCTTTTTTGCTATGAAAAGGAAGAAATTCAAGGCTTCATCGCACTTCCTGGTGAACAATCCACTTTATGGAGATCGTAATACATTGTTCAGAAATTATGAACAGCGCTATGTAGATTACTTTGGTGGTGATGATGACCTGGACAGGGTAACGGCATTGTTGAATTCTGATACTGTAAAAGATAGGATCATCCGTAATTGCCAGTTCCAGATAGTGTATAATAATGACATCAATACAGAAAAGGGGCATGCATTCCTGATGGGTGTGTTTGACAAGAACTTTAATGTAAAGCGTTCGGAATACAAGGAGCTGGAAGTAAGTTATATCGCTTATGACTCAGTTACTGCAGCCAATGTGGCCAACATGAGCGTGAAGGTGTGCGAGGAAGCTTTCCGCAACTACTATACTTCTATGAAGCTGGGCATGGCTAAATCTATAGGCGACAAACTGAAGCAAATAGACAGCACCATTAATGTTTGTACTGACTCCTTAGTGCATATGGAAGCAGCGGGTGGTGCCAAGAGCGCTGAGAGTGCTAAAACACTCCGTGCTACCAAAGACCAGCTGGCTTTGGACAGAGCACGATATGTGTCTATCATCAACGAATTTGAAGCCACTACCAATAGTGCGATGAATTACCTGAAGGTGACCACACGCGCTATTCCACCTACCTCACCTATAGGACCATCTTTGATGACGGTGCTGATGGTAGCAGGATTCCTCGGTTTGTTTGGCGGTGTATTGCTGGTGTTGGTACTTGCTTATTATAACAGGCTAATGAACCACCCCCGCTAAGCGAATGGACCTGATCCTGAAAAATAAATGGCTGAGTACCGCAATACTATCTGTGTTATTTCTCACGGTAGCATTGTTTGCCTATACGGGTAGTTTCCTCGTATTGGCGGCTCCGTTTGGTTTGTTTTTCGCAGTGCTGCTGGGCCTTAACTGGAAGACAGCGTACTGGATATTCCTTTTTACTATTCCTTTTTCTATACAGATCAGTTTTGCCGGTGATAGTATGTCGCTGACGCTACCCGACCAACCCCTGATGTGGTGCCTGCTGGGATTGTTTATAGTGATGCTGGCAAGAAACCCTAACATGATGCCGCAATGGTGGTGGAGGGATAAGATCGTGTTTATATCTGCACTGCAATTTTTATGGCTGATAGTGGCTGTGGTATGCTCGCAGATGCTGTTCTTCTCCATAAAATTTTTACTGGTAAAGACTTGGCTGGTGGTATGTTTCCTTATGCTGCCTGTGTTTATCTTCCGAGAGAAAAAGGATTTTATACTTGGTTTTAAATTGCTGCTGATACCTACTTTGATCACTGTTATTATCATCCTGATACACCATGCCATGCTTGGATTCAGGTTTGAGAAGGTGCAGCGGTCGCTGGCTTTCCTGGGGCAGAGTTTATATTACAACCACGTAGATTATTCCTCTGTTACGTCAATGCTGTTTCCGCTGATACTGGTGGCGTATTCATTGACGAAGAAACGTAGCTGGGCTACGAGAGGAGGCTTGCTACTGATCATAGCCATATTTATAGCAGGCATCATCTTCGCGCAGACACGTGCTGCATATATAGCAGTATTCTTTGGTATTGCCGTAGGTATAGCCATCAGAATGAAGCTGGTGAACTTTATTATGCCGGCCATTTATGCGTGCATCATCTTGCTGTTTTGCTACATGGTGCCGAACAATAAGTACATGGCCTTCCGCCCCGACTATAACAAGACCTACATGCATAAGGAGTTTACGGACCACCTTATAGCTACGTTCAGGGGTAAGGATATGTCGAGCATGGAGCGTGTGTATAGGTGGATAGCCACAGTGCGCATGAGTACAGATTATCCATGGACGGGTGTCGGGCCGCGTGCGTTTTACTTTTATTACAAACCATATGCGGTAAGCTCATTCCAGACGTATGTGAGCCGCAACAAAGAACAGTCTACTACACACAACTATTACCTGTATATGCTGGCAGAACAGGGTTACCCTGCTATGCTGTTGTATGCCCTGCTGATACCGGTGTTATTTGCCAAAGCGCAGAAAGTGTATCATAGATTCAAAGACAAATTCTGGCGGGCAGTAACAATTGGCCTTGCCATGACGATAGCCGCGGGCTTTATCAACAACTTCTTCTCTGAGTTGATAGAGACCCATAAGGTGGGCGCACTGTTCTATATTCCGGTAGCCTTGCTGATCATCCTGGATCAGAAGAGTAAGGTGATGGAAAAGGAAGATGTGGGTGATGTGGTGATTGGGTGAATCAAAGATTCACGATACCTTTGTCTGAACCTTGATTCGCCTGATTAAATGATAGGCTATGATCCCCGAAGAAAGCGATTCTTGCACATTTTATTAATACAAAGTGATAGGCTAACTCACTCTACAGCTTTTACATTCGCGTCTGACGGTGTTATTCACCCAGTCGCTGTGGAGACGCAAAATCTTGCGTCTCTACAAACGTATAAAGGGCGAGTTCGAAAGGTGTAACTGCTGTAGAATAGGGTATTTTTGGGTTAGCTATTCAATGCTCTCAATTGTTCAAACAACTCCTTTTGTTTATCAGCAAGGTTGGTAGGTAGTAATACTTTTAATGTTACGTAGAGATCGCCGAAAGTTTCGGCTTTGCCATATACGGGCATACCTTTGCTTTTGATGCGGATGGTTTTGGTGGCTTGAGTACCGGCTGCTATCTGCACCTTTACCTGGCCGGTAAGTGTTTCTACCAATGTTTCGCCGCCCAGTACTGCTGTATACAGGTCTATCTCGTGGTTGGTCTTAAGGTTATCTCCTTCGCGGGTGAACCTGTGGTGCGGACGTACTCTTACATTAACGAACAGATCGCCTGCTGTGGCGGGTGTGCTGCCTGCACCACCCTTTCCTTTTATGCGTAGTTGCTGTTCATCGTAAGCGCCGGGTTTGGTGCTTATTCGAAGCTTTTCATTTTCCAGTTGTATTACACGGGTAGTGCCATAGTAGGCCTCTTCCTGGGATATTTCAAATTCGGTCTGCAGGTCCTGGCCTTTGCGGGCTCTTTGCCTGCCACCACCACGGGCACCACCTCCCCCTCCGAAGAACTGCTCGAAGAAGTCGGAGAAGTCGCCACCACCACCGCCGAAGCCGCCGCTAAATCCGCCGCCGCCACCAAATGGATTACCGCCACCACCTGGCTGTCCGCCCATGTTCTCGTATTGTTTCCAGTTAGAACCCAGTTCGTCGTATTTCTTTCTCTTTACGGGGTCGCCGACAACGTCATTGGCCTCGTTAATTTCTTTGAATTTCGCTTCAGCGTCTTTGTTGTCGGGATTTTTATCGGGGTGGAATTTCAGGGCGAGTTTGCGGTATGCCTTCTTGATCTCTTCCTGAGTTGCCTTTTTATCTACGCCTAGTGTTTTATAATAATCTTTGTATTCCATGGGTAATCTATTTCTTTATGTGGCCCGTTATGGGCTTATTGTCGCGTATCATCAGAGTAATACATGCTTATTAAAACATGCGATACCTTCGGCATCGTTTCTATGATGATTGATATTAACTATAGACATGTGATGCTTTCGGCATCATTACCGTTGCTAGCTCAATAATTATTCTATCACCATAAAATTACTCTATTCACGGCAATCATGCATGATGATAGTCATTATTAAAACTGTACCGCCGTTCTGTGTAGCCTAACCCCCAGCCCTCTCAAAGGGAGAGGGAGAATAATGTCCACGCTATTGCGTGGCGTTAAAGCAAAATTCATTTGTGTCAATTTGAATACACCGTAATAGCAAAGCGGGTATCTCATAGAGACACCCGCTTGTATTATTTAATGATATCCGGCTGATTATTTTGCAGCAGCCAGTTCTTTTACCTTCTTGAAAACTTCGGCTTCGCCACCTTCTTCATAACCGATATGGCTGAAAGCGATCTTACCATTCTTGTCTATAATAACGGTAAACGGTACAGACTGGAAGTTAAGGGAACGCTTAAGGTCTGAGTTCACATCGATATAGAAAGAGAAGGTCCAACCCTGAGATACTGCATATGTGCGGGCAATACCTTCTGCACGAACTTCATCTATAGATACGGTCACATAATTGAAGTCTGCTTCCTTCTTCCATGCAGGCAATGCTGCGGAAATGTTCTTGATCTCTTTCTTGCACGGGATACACCATGTAGCCCAGAAACTGATAACAGTTACCTTTCCTTTTTCCACTACATCATTGAACGCGAGCTTCTTTCCTGAGTTAAGATCTTTGATCTGAGTCTTAGGAAGATCCTGCGCGTGGAGATTGATAGCTAAGAAGAGACCGGCCACTGCCAAAAGTAATTTTTTCATAAATACCTGATTTTAATTGATTGTAAGCGAAAACTCTGCCAAATTTGTAAATTGCATACAATTTCCGAAAAAAATTAACAATTCAACGTAAATAATGAACAAAGCGCTCTATTTATTTCTGTTGACCTGCCTACCGGCAGGTTTATTTGCACAAGGCACCCTTTCGGGCGACTTGCAGACCAATCTCAACCTCTTTCAGAAGGATGAAAAGATAGGCGCATCTAACAACCCGCTATACGACAACTACCTGACGGGTAGTGAAGCGTGGCTGAGTACCCGTTACAACGTTAATGACTGGACCTTCAACCTAAGACTGGATGCCTTCAGCAATTCTAATTTGGCCAATCCTACACAGGCGCTTACAGGCTACGGTGTGGGTGCTTTCAGCGTAACTAAAGAAATGGATGATGTTACCGTAACAGTTGGTAATATATATGACCAGATAGGTAGCGGCCTTTTATTCCGCTCTTATGAAGACAGAGGGCTGCTGATAGACAACGCACTGATAGGATTGGAGATCAAGTACAAGCTGGGTAAGGACATTCAGCTGAAAGGTTTTGGCGGACAGCAAAAGTTCAGGTTTGAACGATATGCGCCGATAATAAAGGGCTTTAATGCCGAGGGTAGCTATGCAGTGGGCAAAGCCAACTTCATGCCGGGTATTGGCATTGTGAACCGTACCCTGGATGAGACATCAATGCTGAAGATAGCATCCAACATCAATACCTATGATCTGTCTAAGCGTTTTGAACCAAGGTGGAACAACTACCTGATGAGTGTTTACAACACCATTAACTACAAAAGCTTTTCATGGTACATAGAGGGTGCGTACAAGACCCACGAAGCCATACCTGATACCAATGCAGCTGGAGCACTGGTAGACAGAGCAGGTAATGTGGTGTTTACTACCATCAACTATGGTAAGAAAGGGTTTGCAGTGAATGTATCTGCAAAGCGCACTGAAAATTTCTTTAACCGCACTTCTCCCAATGAGTCTTTGCTCAATGGCATGGTGAACTGGCAGCCGGTTGTAGCCCGCCAGAGACCAGAAAGGCTGATGAGTCGTTATACACCTGCATCTCAGGACTTGTCTGAAATGGCGACCACAGTAGATGTATTGTATACACCTAGCGATAAAACCAGCTATACATTTACCTACACTAATATAGACAAGCTGGACAAAAGCAAACTGTACAGAGAGCTGTTTGGCGAGATAGTATATGAAGGGGTAAAGAACTGGAAATTTGAAGGTGGTATTCAGTACATGGAGTACAACATGACCGTGTACCGCACCAAACCACAACCATTCCTGTTTGCTGTTACTCCTTTTGCAGAGGTTACTTACCTGATCAATGATCATAAATCGCTCCGCTTTGAGGCGCAGTATATGAACACCAAGCAGGATTACGGATCATGGGTGTTTTTCCTTTTGGAATATAACCTGGCTCCTAAGTTCTCTATCTCGGCATCAGACATGTATAATTTCGACCCTAACTACAGCAACAGCGATGTTAAGGGTGCATACCACTACCCTACTATATATGGCGCATTTACCAAGGGACCTTCGCGCTTCTCAATTGCCTACGTAAAGCAGGTGGCAGGTATCAATTGCACCGGTGGTGTATGTCGTTATGAGCCGGCGTTCAGCGGTGTGAGAACTACGTTCTCTACAAGGTTCTAGTTTAAGTGAAAAGTCAAAAGTTAAAAGTGGTTCTTCAATAGCATAATATTTATGCCCTCGCTGATGCGGGGGCATTTTTTTTGTGCTTGGGGACACGTTTGTTGCTGAACAGGGGTGAACCCAGCCCCTAGATTGGTCTGTTTATTCACCTCTAAGAGAACCGGCGCGATGTGCCGGTCGGGAGACCGGCGGCCACTCGAACGTAGACAGAGTCTACGCTCAGCGCTTATGTGTAAATAATACCGCCAACAGGACGTTAAAATAAGTATTGGATATGGTGCAATAGAAAAATGTATTATGAGGGAATGAGGGAAAGGAGGTAATTTTCCGGCCTTAATTGAAATTACAATTGATGACAACAATTATAGCAGGCACCAACAGGGCTGACAGCATGACCTTAAGAACTGCCAGGCTCTACTTTGACATACTGAAGGAACTGGGAGAAAATGTGAAGCTGCTATCGCTGGAAGGAAAGGAAGTGTGGGAACGAGGTGCATCTATGCTGGCACTGGAGCAGGAATATCTGATTCCGGCTGAAAAGTTCATTTTTATCATGCCTGAGTACAATGCAAGTTTCCCCGGCATATTAAAGGTAATGATGGACAACACCGATATAAAGAAGGTATGGTGGTACAAAAAAGCGCTGTTAACGGGCATATCTGATGGCCGGGCAGGTAATCTCCGCGGAATAGAGCACATGACCAGCATACTGCACTATATGAAAGTAAACGTACATTACAACAAATTGGTACTTTCGCGCATAAAAGAAGAGATTGGCAAAGACGGCAGCGTTATGAAACCGGAAACGGAAAATAATATCCGCCAGCAGATCGCCGACTTCATTAAATTCTAAGCATCCACTTACAGTATAGTTTATGGCCACTCGTTTTATTATTATCCTTTGCCTGCTTGGCCTTGCCGAGTTTTACAGTTATATACTGGTACGCTCTATAGTAAAGGATCTTTCCCCTGCATGGCGCACAGGTATCACCATAGCGTATGTTACGTTTACCCTGGTATGCTGGCTGGGTTTTGTATTCATCCGCCAATTACAATCATCGAGCACGCCGCACCTACTGCGCAATATTTATACAGCAGTGGCACTGGGCATGCTGGTAGCCAAGATACTGGTGCTGCTGGTAATGCTGATAGATGACCTGAGAAGATTGATCACCTCATTGATAGCGGCTGTAGCTTTTCACAACTCACCAACATCTGAAGGCATATCGCAGCCTATAGAGCGCTCTGCTTTCCTGAAGAATACGGCTATTGTGTTGGCTGGCCTTACACTGGGCGGTTTTACACTGGGCATCCGCAACAGGTATAACTACAGGGTACGTAAAATAAAGCTGAGTTTCGCCAATTTGCCTGCCGCATTTAAGGGCATGAAGATCGTGCAGATATCAGACATCCACACGGGTAGTTTTGATAACCACGCAGCTGTAGCACATGGTATAGAAAGGGTAATGGACCAGAAGGCGGACATCATATTGTTTACCGGCGACCTGGTAAATAATGTATCGACCGAGGTAGATGAAAAGTACCATGAAATATTCTCGCGCCTTAAAGCGCCAATGGGCGTATACTCTACCCTGGGCAATCACGACTATGGCGACTATGTACAGTGGCCTACACCCGAAGCGAAAGTAGCTAACCTGGATACGCTGAAACAGATACATGCAAGCATGGGCTGGAAGCTGATGATGAATGAGCATGTGGTGTTTGAACGTGGTGCAGACAAAATAGCATTGGTAGGTATAGAGAACTGGGGTGCTAAAGCCAACTTCCCTAAGTATGGCGATATGACCAAAGCGTATGCCGGGCTGAAAGAAAAGAATGTACCGTTTAAGATACTGATGTCTCACGACCCATCGCACTGGGAGGCACAGGTAAGAAAGGAATATAAAGATGTAGACCTTACCCTGAGCGGACATACACATGGTATGCAGTTTGGTATAGACAGCAAGATATTTAAATGGAGCCCTGTACAATACATCTACAAGCAGTGGGCGGGCATATACCAGGAGGACAATCAGTACCTGTATGTGAACCGCGGCTTCGGCTTCCTGGGCTACCCTGGCAGGTTGGGCATATTGCCGGAGATCACGGTTATTGAGCTTGCATAATTAATGGCTCAATGGCTTAATTGCTCAATGGCTCAATTATCTAATGTGGAAATGTGCTAGTGTGGGAATGTGAAAATGACGTTTGTTGCACCGAAGATAAAACTTACTCGTCAGTTTCTTTTATTTCGTCTTCTGTAAAACCAGCCAATTTCAAAGCCCTTTTTGAATAGCCTCCGGCTCTCATTTCCCGGGCTGTATATCCCATGGCTTTTACAGCCCACGCAGGATATTTACCATTTTTAAATTCTGCTGGTGACACATTATCACTTTTAAATCCACTTGCGATTTTTGTAAATCCCTCTTTAAATTTCTCATTTGGCTCCATGAATATCTATATCTTTCTATTTAAAAATACTCAACATTTTTTATTTGATATACTTCGAGATTATCTCAATCAAATAGAGCATTAAACCATTGAGCCATTAAGCCATTTTCAGATTGAGCCATTCTAAAAAATTTTATGGAATAGTTTGTGCATCTGCATCTTATATGCAAACACACTACTATGGCTGAGATGATACTGCCGCAAAAGAGTGGCAAACGTAAATTACATTCCCTGAAGGTAGATCTTACTCCTATGGTGGATCTGGGATTTTTGCTCATTACTTTTTTCATGCTCACCACTACTCTGGCAAGACCCAATGCCATGGAGCTGAACATGCCTTATGATGGGCCGGTTGACAATCCACCTATCTTTGTGGACGAAGCAACAATTACGCTCATCCCATCCAAAGATCATTCACTGCACTATTACAATGGCTTGTTGAAAAGTCCTGCAGATATGCATGTCGCTACAATGAAAAATGCACGAGCAATTATACTTCGCAAGAAGAGTGAGGTAGCTGCATTACCTTCTTCATTTTCTGCTGACGCACATAAGCTGCATGTGCTTATTAAGCCCGACAAGACCTGCAAGTATGAGGATGTTGTGAGCCTGCTTGATGAGATGAATATCAATGATGTGAGGTACTATGCTATTGTGGATATAACTGCAGAAGATGTGAGTGCGATGGCTCAATGAGGTTGATGCAAGTCGCATAATAAATCTCAAAGAGAACCTGCCCGACACTAGATTGCTTCGTGCCTCGCAATGACGGCATAATTAGTCTCAAAGAGAACCGACCTGATACCCAATGTCGTGGTTCGTCCTTCGACGCAGCTCAGGATGACAGGGCTCACCATGACATTGGGATCAAGAGAAAATCTCCCTGCATGCTTTTTCTATAGCGGACTTCAGCCAATACAACACTAATAAATAAACCTAAAAATATTTTTATGAATTTCTTGTGGAATTGTTTTTCTGCCGCTTCTTATTAATGAACAACAAACACATAAACCTTTTAAAACTAAATTTTATGGACGCGAAAAAATTGCTTGAAGCAGACTATCTCGACATTATTTATGACCACCGCAACAAAGGATATGGCGGATACGAATTGCGTAAAAATTACAGCAGCAGAGTAAGGAAAGGTGTAGGGTTTCTGATGCTGGGACTGAGTGCTATTGTGAGCTTTTCATTTGTTAGAATGGAAAAACCGATTACATCTATAACTGTCACTACTACAGTTACCCCACACATCATTGAGGTTGAGCGCAAAGAAAAACCACCTGTAGTACCGCCTAAAAAAGCAGAGACTCCTCCTCCTGCAAAGAGCAAAATAATTACCCCACCGGTAATAACTGATAAGGAAATAGAACCCGACAAACAGATGACAAGGAATGAAGACATGAAGAATTTCAACCCGGGAAAAGCAAACGTAGATAGTGGTGCAGATGGATTGAATCCACCGATAGCAGGCAATAATCCTGGCGGACCGGTAGTAGTAGCCGCGGCCAATGTGCCTGCAATACCTGTATTTGTGGAGCAGATGCCTGCATTTCCCGGCGACATGCAGAGCTACTTATCTAAGAACATCAACTACCCACCTAATGCGCGGGAAGCAGGTATACAGGGAAGAGTAGCCATAACATTCGTAGTGAATGAAGATGGCAGTATTACTAATGCCAAAGTAACACACAGTTTAGGTGCAGGCTGCGATGAAGAAGCGCTAAGGGTAATAAAGGCAATGCCTAAATGGAAGGCAGGTAAGAACAATGGTGTAGCTACAAAGGTGATGTTTACACAGGCAATAAGTTTTAAGCTGGAGTAATGTTAATAATGGCTCAATGAGAAAATGTGGAAATTGAGAATTGAGAATTGATTCGTTGTTAATAGTGTTATTCATAGATTTGACAACTTTGAAAAAAGTTGTCAAATCTGGTTCTCGCAACACAAAAGACACTTGCGCTAAATTACTAATGGAGTTTAATTTAATCTACAAAAAAGACCCGCTGCTACAGTGTAACAGCGGGTCTCCATTTTTGAGTATTGTATGTTTTAGTTGTGGCCGATAACGGTAACAGCACTCTGCACTACATCTCCTATTTTCACATCAAGCTTAGTGCCCAATGGCAGGTAAAGATCTACGCGTGAGCCGAAGCGGATAAAACCGAATTCGTTGTTCTGTTCTACTTTGTCGCCTTCCTTTACATAATAGCAGATACGGCGGGCCAAGGCACCAGCTACCTGGCGCATAAGTATCTCCTGCTTGTCGTTACCGATAACAATGGTGGTACGCTCGTTTTCAGTAGATGATTTTGGGTGCCATGCTACCAGATATTTGCCCGGGTGATACTTCATGTACTTAACAATACCGCTGATAGGATTGCGGTTAACGTGTACATTGAGTGGCGACATAAATACAGACACCTGCAGGCGCTTGTCTTTAAAGTATTCGTTCTCCATTGTCTCTTCTATTACTACCACTTTACCATCGGCAGGACACATGATCTTGTCAACACCGGCAGTATGAACGCGTGATGGCATACGGAAGAAAGAAACGATCCAGAGCCACAGCAAGAAGATGACCAGGTTGACCAACCCTATCAAACCTACCAGTATAGGCGACTGCGGGAAGTACATGTAAGAGGCTATGCCTGTTATCAGCATGATAACGGTAGCCAGGGTAATATATTTGTATCCTTCGCGATGAAGTGTCATGTTCGTTTATTTTAAAGGGGCAAAAGTAAATTAATTCGGGTTAATAAAGTTTATTTGGTTCATTGGTAGATCGTGTTGTGTGGAGACGCAAAATCTTGCGTCTCTACGAACGAATATCTATCGGACTTATTTATTGGTATTAAATCCGGCGCTTTCGTACTTGTGCACGAAGATGTGTTTGTTCTCCATGTAGAGCACGTTTCCTGCAGCATCCCATTGTGGCGCTATCTCGAAATGGGTGAAAGGTGCGATCTCATTATCGTTGTACTGCTTGTTGAAGATAGTACCATGGCGCATGAGCATGTTGGCGTACCAGAACATTGTTTCATAACCACGATAGACCATTTCCTGCGGGCGGCCGCCATACTCCTTCTTAAACACCTTATCTATGTATTGTACAGATGGATTAGCAGGATCAAAGTTAAATGGCTGGGTAACATTGATGCTGAGATTGGGATACATACCAGGCTTACCAATATTAGCCATTGTGCCCCATGAAGGCATACCATACACCTCGAAACGCACATTAGGGAAATCCCTTTTGAATATACGCAGAATGCTATCGGCATACACATTGTCTAACACAGACACTACAATAGTATTAACCCTGGATGTATCGATCATTACAGCAATGTTTTCTTTCTTAGGCAGAGAGTTGCATAAGAGCGGGTTGAACAACTTACGGTTAGCGGTATCGTCGGTGAAGTACTTATACGCGTTGAGATCAGCCGGCAGATAAGTGCGATAAAGCATCAAAGCCTTTCTACCAGCATATCTTTTTTCGAGGTCGGCCGCTATCCATTCGCAATGACTCTTAAGTGAGGGCTGTAGCAGGGTGAAGTATTGATTGTCTTTTATTCCACCATCGGCAGGCGATAAAGCGGAGATGAAATTTACTTGCTTTGCTTTCGCATAAGCAGCAAGCACAGGCACATCTTTAGCCTGTACCGCACCAAGTATCAGATCGGAAGAGTCGAGCATATTTTTGCGCACCAGCATATCGGTCGATTCGAAAAGCGATGATACGTCGTGCACAAAAATATCAATATCGAAATTGGCTTTCTTTAGTGAATCGGCAGCTATCTGTACCCCCTTGTAGAAGTTAAGTCCGGCAACCGCTTTTTCAGGAATATCCTTTACTGCATAGCCATTCTTTACCAGTTCATCAAGGAATAGCGGCGCAAGCACATCTATACGGAAATGCGTCTTTCTCTGAGATGGTGCATATTCAATGTCCGCCCATTTCCTGATGACCATAACAGGCTCCCTGGTTGCTGTAGCAGCAGACTTCCGACTTTTTTTGCCCCCCTTCTTCGACTTGACTTTCTTTTCTTTTGCTGCCTGTTCCTTCTTCTCTTTCTTTTCCTTCTTTTCCTTTTGTTCTTTCTCTCTCTTTTCTTTCTTCTCTCTTTCTTTGCGCTCGTGTTTTTCTTTCTTCTTTAGCTCCTTACGTTCTTTTTTTGTGAGCTCGTGAGATGCATTGCTATCCTGATCTGCACGCAGGTCTTCTTCATTGGTGGCCTCATCTGTATTTTCTACAGACTTCTTTTTGTGGCTTTTGCTTTTATGAGTATGCTTCTTCCGTTTCCAGAATTGTGCTTCAGCATCACCCGCATAGCCCACGGCAAATACGGTCAACAATAAGACGGCAATGAATTTAGACTTTGTCATTAAATAGCTTTTTATAAAACGGACGGACGTTATACACGCCCATCCGTTTGATCCTCATTACACATAAGGACGAGTTATTGAATCAAAATTTATTCCCACTCAATAGTAGCAGGCGGCTTAGAGCTGATGTCATACACCACCCTATTGATCCCTCTTACTTTATTGATGATGTCATTAGATATCTTAGCTAACAGATCATAAGGCAAATGCGACCAGTCGGCAGTCATACCGTCTACAGAAGTTACTGCACGCAGGGCGCAGGTAAATTCATAAGTACGCTCATCGCCCATGACACCCACACTCTGTACAGGCAGCAGTATTGCACCAGCCTGCCATACTTTATGATACCAGCCACTATCGCGCAGGTGCTGAATGTAGATAGCATCTGCTTCCTGCAGCATCTTTACCTTGCTTTCTTCAACTGCACCCAATATGCGGATACCTAAGCCCGGACCAGGGAATGGGTGACGACCAATGAATATCTCATCGATACCTAGTTCGCGACCAACGCGACGAACCTCATCCTTAAACAAAGCACGCAATGGCTCTACCAGAGACAGATTCATGATCTCGGGCAAGCCGCCTACATTGTGGTGGGACTTGATGGTGGCAGACGGACCATGTACAGACATCGACTCAATAACATCGGGGTAAATAGTACCCTGTCCAAGGAAGTTGACATCTTTTATTTTTACGCCTTCTTCATGGAATACTTCAATGAATAAGCGCCCTATTATCTTTCTCTTTTTCTCGGGATCAGAAACACCGGCCAATTCGCGGTAAAAACGCTCGTGAGCATCTATACCCTGCGTATTCAATCCAAGATGTTTGTAACCGTCCAATACCTGCTGGAATTCGTCTTTACGGAGCAAGCCATTATCAACGAATATGCAGTATAGGTTATCACCGATTGCCCTATTAATGAGCATAGCCGCTACCGTAGAATCTACTCCACCGCTGAGGGCCATTACCACTTTGTTATTGCCTACCTGTGCTTTGATACGGGCAACAGTTTCGCCAATGAATGCAGCAGGCGTCCAATCTTGTTTACAACCACAAATATCAACAATGAAGTTCTTCAGTAATTGCCCCCCATCGGTACTGTGCGTTACCTCGGGGTGAAACTGTATACCATACACATCATGTTTGGCGAAATCGGCACCCGACCTGAATGCCGCTACCGGAATATTGTCGGTAGTTGCAATGATATCGAAACCTGCAGGCAGGCTTTTGATGGTATCACTATGGCTCATCCATACCTGAGACTCATCTGCAATGGTAGCAAACAAAGGCGTATGCTTTACATCGCGTAAGTGCGCACGACCATATTCGCGGGTTGAGGACTTACCCACTTCACCGCCATAAAGATGAGCGATAAATTGAGCACCATAGCAAACCGCCAAAACAGGGTAACGCTCAGCCATAGCCTTTACATCGGGCTTTGGTGCTTTAGGGTCATTTACAGAAAAAGGGCTACCCGAAAGGATAATCCCCTTTAAAGTCGCATCGTTCTCAGGGATCGGCTTAGTGCAAGGCTGAATCTCGCAATACACATTGAGCTCACGCAGACGGCGGGCGATCAACTGAGTAAACTGAGATCCAAAATCTAATATTAATATCTTATCGTTCATACAAAAGGAAAAAAGTGCATAAAAAATAAAAGTAGAAATGCTTTGTTTGTCACTGTTTGAATAGGATACAACCGCACATTTCTACTTTTACTTCAAATTTTGTTGGAATTAAGCTTGAGCTGTAGGTGGACCAAAGTTGAACGGCATGTTCTGCTGCTCTTGTTCCTTGATGTTACCATTCTGCGCTTCATAGCGTTTTACGTTATCAATAAGTGCCTTCATCAGCCTCTTAGCGTGCTGCGGAGTCATTACGATACGAGATTTTACTTTTGCCTTAGGCACATTAGGCATTACATTCACGAAGTCTATTACAAACTCAGCGAAAGAATGAGTAATGATAGCCAGGTTAGCATACGTACCATCCGCCATTTCTTCTGTTAATTCGATGTTCAACTGCTGCTCAGGAACTTGTTGATCTTGCATGAAATTTATTGTTTTATATCAGGATGCGAATTTACGTTGTTATCCTGAGACCAGAAAGCGGCCATACATGTGGTTTATTTTAATTGAAATGCGCGAAATTCAAATTAATCAGCAAAAACAATCCTGTCAGCTGTCTGACAATTGGAAAAAGCGAATCACTTACTTTTGATCATCTGAAATAAAATCTACAACATATGTCTTTAGTAAAAGAATTTGATGAATACAGGGGTAAAATGAATGAAGTGATCCTGGGCAAGCAGAACAAGGTGATCAACCGCCTGTTCAATCTGGATACCAACACCTATGCAGAGGGTGCATTAAGCACAAAAACGAAGGAAATGCTGGGACTGGTGTCGAGCATGGTGCTGCGTTGCGATGACTGCATCAAGTATCATCTGGGCAAGTGCTACGAACAGGGTATTAATACAGAAGAGATCTATGAGATATTTGCAGTGGCCAATATTGTTGGTGGAACTATAGTGATACCGCATACACGCAGGGCGGCCGAGTTTTGGGAAGAGCTGATTGCTAATGGTCCAATGGCTTAATTACTCAATGGCTCAATTGAATTCGACAATTCGACAATTTGGCAACTTGGCAATGCTCATTAATAGTTGTGCTGTTAAAGGGAACGCAATCCTTGATAACACGTGTATCGTTTCCACCATTGCCAAATTGTCAAATTGCCGAATTGTCGAATTGAGACTACTCTTCATTAATGTACACGCGCTTTACGCGCTGCGATATGCTGGTCATGATCTCGTAAGAGATGGTATTGGCCCACTGGCCTAGCAAGGTTACAGGCAGATCATTACCAAAGACTGTTACTTCGTCGCCTTCTTTTGCCTCGGGGATGTTGGTGATGTCTACCATGCACATATCCATACAGATAGAACCTATGGTACGTGCCTGCTGACCATGAATAAGTACGTAAGCGTTGCCATTACCCAAGTCGCGGAGGTAACCATCGGCATAGCCAATACAGATGACCGCAATGCGGCGGTCATGATCGGCCATGGCTTTATGACCATACCCTACACTATCGCCTGCAGGCACATCGCGCACCTGCGCTATCATTGTTTTTAGTGTGCTTATCTGTTGCAGTTTTCCTTCCAGGCTGTGGCTGCCATCTACTCCGTACAAGCCAAGACCCAGGCGCACCATATCATAGTGTAATGAATGGTGCCGGACTATGGCCGCAGAGTTACACAGGTGACGCAAAGGACTATTAGGTAGTTCCCTCATCAGCTGGCTGCTCATATCATCAAATCGTTTTGCCTGCAGTGCTGTAAAATCATCTTCCTTCGGGTCTTCACTGGCAGACAAATGGCTGAATATAGACGCTACCTGCAGCATGGGATTGTCCTTCAAAAGAGTTATCAACTGCTCCATGTCATGCGCTTCAAAGCCCAGCCTGTGCATGCCTGTATCCAGCTTTATATGCACAGGGTAATTCTTTACCTGCAATGTCTGCGCTATTTGCACAAACATACCCAGTGAGCGGAAGTTGAATATTTCCGGCTCCAGATTCCAGGCTATCATACGGTCGAATGATGAAGCATCGGGGCTCATGACCATAATAGGCAACGTGATGCCCGACTTGCGGAGTGATATCCCTTCGTCGGTATAAGCAACCGTAAGGTAATCTATACCCGCATGCTGTAACAGGCTGGCTATCTCATAGCTACCGCTGCCATAGGCAAAGGCCTTGACCATGGCCATGGTCTTTACTCCGGGCGATAGTTCGGCACGGAATACATCAAGGTTTTGCTTGAGCGCAGCCAGGTTAATAGACATCACCGTCTGGTGTACTTGCTGTTCCAGCAATAAACCTATCTTCTCGAAAGCAAACACACGTGCACCTTTCAGCAGTATGGCTTCTTTATTAAAAGTAAGCTGATGGAAATTCTTCAAAAAATCTTCGGTAGACCTAAAGAAGATACTCCGCAGCTTTTTATACTTCCTGAACGCAGCTTTGTTTTTATACAGCGCCGGACCTATACCTATGAACCGCTGTATACCACGGCGGCTTATCTGTGCTGCAACTTCTTCATATAAGTCTATATCGGCCTTACCCATCTGCAGCATATCAGACATGATGACCGTGTGCATGAGGTGTTGCTTCTGCTGATCGAGATAACCCAATGCGAGTTGTAGTGAAGTAAGGTCAGAATTATAAGCATCATTGATGACTGTGCAATCATTTAATCCGTGCCTTAGCTCCAGTCGCATAGACACAGATTGCAGCGACATCATGCCTTCGGCAATCTCTGCCTGGCTAAGGCCCAGCAACAGTGCCACACACCAGCAGTGCATAGCATTTTCTACCGACGCGCCATCGCCAAAAGGAATAGTAACAGTAGCCTCTTCTCCTTTGTATGATGCTGTTATCTGGGTTTTGTTTCCCTGCTTGTTTATTTTGGTTACTCTCAGATCAGCATCTTGTTTGGCCGACCATGAGAATAGCTTTACATCCTGCACATGGTGCACGTAATTCACAATGCACTCATTGAGTTGGGCATGATCATGACAATAGACCAGGTGTTGTGCATGGCGGAATAAGATCAGCTTCTCATTGATCTTCTGACGGATATTTAGAAAGCCCTCGCTATGTGCTTCTCCTATGTTGGTGAATACACCTATAGTTGGCGCAATGATCTTTTCCAGTTGCTCCATCTCTCCGGGCTGGGAGATACCTGCTTCAAAAATACCCAACTGATGTTCCGGCTCCATTAACCATACCGAGAGTGGTACACCCACCTGCGAGTTATAACTCTTAGGGCTGCGTGCTATGCTGAACCTGCCGCCCAGCAATTGATACAGCCATTCCTTCACAACTGTTTTACCGTTGCTACCTGTGATGCCAATTACGGGCAGCTTATATTGTTTTCTATGTCCGGCAGCTATCTGCTGCAAAGCAAGAAGTGTATCTTTTACAAGGATAATGTTTGCACCTTGCAACTCACCAGCTTCTACGTGTCTGGATACAAGAAAATTCCTCACACCTGCTACATAAGCATCAGCAATGTATAAGTGTCCGTCTCGCAGGTTTGTTTTTATAGCTATAAATAATGCTGTTTCAGGGTGCTCAATATTACGACTGTCGGTAGCCAGTTCGTCTATCTCTGCGTTTATGTCAACATCAACGGCCAGAGCGCCGTTGCACCACTTTACTATTTGCGCTATCTTATTCATATTCAATATACCAACGGCCGGGAGAATACCCGGATAGTACATCCGCTATTTAAAGCAAATATCATAAATTGCGGGTACAATAATTCTAAAAATACCCTAAATGACCAAAGCCGAAGAATTATACCACTCCATAGCTGCGGATATACCCGACACCACCAAAAGTAAAATGTTTGGGGCACTCTGCTTAAAGGCACCCAATGGCAAAGCCGGGGTAATGTTCTGGAAAGAATACATGGTATTTAAGCTGCCTGATACAGAGCAGGCAGAAGCGTTGCAACTAAAAAATGCTAAAATGTTCACACCAATGGATGGCCGCGCAATGAATGGCTGGGTGCAGCTATCAGAAGCTCATTCCGCAAAATGGAAACAGCTGGCAGAGACGTCAATGGAGCACGTGAAAAAGATAGAGGTAAAATCTAAGAAAGCGAAGAAGTAGAATGCAATTATCTCACGAATATATTGAACCGAACTGAGCCAATAATAGGTAAATACAATAATCTTGCCTTCTCAGTCTCACTACCTTTGCAATAGCTATCGCAATAAATACTGCATACAGCCTTCTCTATGAGCAACTCTGCTTCGCAACGACAACGCAAATATCCAATCGATCTTGTTGTAAGAGTATTTCCCATTACTATAGCGGCAGTAGTACTGACAGCATTTTCGCATGTTGCACTCACAATATTTTTGGCTATAAAATTCGGCCTACCCGCAGAAGCTGCTTTCGCCTGGATATTTGTAGTTGGCATACCATTATGTTACTATGTTTATTTCATTTCAATCATTAAGTGGCAGATATGGGCGTACAATTCGGTCGAAGATATCCGTGAGCTCGACTCCATGCAATGCCTGCTGCATCAATTGTGTATTGAAGACTATAACGATAAGGAATTCTGGATGTCGAAAAAAGATATTGCGGAACGAAAGGCAATACTGGAGCGCTATTACGGACCATACCAATTCAAAGACGATGTCAATGTACCAAACGAAACTGTTGTAACAGATGTGTGGATGGGGAGCCTCTTCAATAAGGGCGGTAATCTCATTTTGAACGATCAGGGTATCGAATCTCCTAACGGCACTTATTACACATGGGAGAACATATGGGATGAAGAAGTAATTGTGGAAAATGTCATGTCAAATCAAAAACGCCATTTCCTTTCTTACAAGGTACAAGGAGAACGTATACGCTTGCCACTAAACAGACTAGGAATAGACTATATTCAACTCAAGCATGCACTTTATGTTTATAGAGTCAGGTATGATGTATATACCCAAAAAGTTGCTAACCCAGAGATTGAAAATACCAAACCGCAATACATAAACAAACCCGTTCCTTATAATGTAGGCAGCACACTCAGCTACGTGCTAGTAATAACAGTCTACAAATTTCTGAAATTGCCGCAAATAGCACGGGTTTTAATGGCATTTATGCTATTCGTTACTTGTGTCGGTGAATTTATGTCAATTGCCGGCAATCACTTTTACCATCAAAAACTGAACGAACATTATTCAGGTATTGTTACCGAAAAAAAATATTACCAGGAAGCCCATGGCGCCAAATATATAACCGTTGAAGGGCACTCTGGCGATATAAACATAAGCAACACCGCCATTTACGATACAATATCCGTTGGTGATTACATTAGCAAGAAAGAAGGCGAATTAAAACAAATTATTGTGAAAGAAAAGGATACGCTGATATTTGACGACGAGGATAATTAGTGCAATAAATATAAACTGCTGATTAGAAACCCTTCAACCATACCCTTTATATTTATCTATTTACACACCCAAGAACACCAACTAAAATGCCGTCTTTTATAGTAACCAAACATTAATGCTATGAAATCGCTCCTTACTTTGGCTGCTACAGCCTTACTGCTCACATCAGTTGCGTCTTGCAAAAAAGATAAAACAACCGCTCTACCCACACCAACCACCCCTGAGTGTTCCGCTACTATCTACGGTTACTTCGGCCCTAACAATGATTCCTACTATGGTTCCACAGGCACGTATTCTTTCGGAACATTTAACTTCTCTACGGCCGCAAGTACAGGTATTGCCACTATCAATACCCACATAAGAATTGGTGGCGGTGCATACAACACGTCAGACAACTGCTACTATACAATAGTTGGCGGATCAAATAGCCCAACGCTCTGCAAAGTAAGCACAGCTGGTGTGGTTACGTATTACAGCCGACCATCGGGCACTTATACGTACATTGGCAGCCTTATCTACAACGTTGCCACCAATAAGCTATTGGTCATTCAAAATGACAGTTCCATCAACAAGCTATCAGAAATTATTATAGGCTCAGGTACCACCTATTCAGTATCACCCGGCGTCACCATACCGGTTGCGGGATACGTTACAGAAATAACCTGCAATCCGGCAACAGGGGATGTATACGCCGTGGGTATTTCCACTGGTGTCCCCTATGACTATACTTTGTCGAGGATCACTGCAACAGGCGCTACACTTGTAGACTCGGGCAGCGGTGCAATAAGATGCTTAAGGTATAACACTACAGATAACATGATATATGGATTACACTATTCATCTACACTACCGTATGCATTGGTAAAGATAAACCCAACAGGAGGCCACACTAACCTGGCCGACCTGGCCATCAACTTCAATTCAGATTACTACTCCACTTGCCTTAATGAATGTAATGGCAGGTACATTGTATCTACGCTAAAGTACGATACCGCCGGATCGATATGGGATGAAACCCATGGTAAGATATACCAGTTTGACCTATCTGGAACACTCTTACAGCAAGATAATACACCCGGGATGTTTCAGGGGCTTGTAGTGAAATACTAGCGCATAATTCCGTTTAGATTTTTGTACCCGGGTCGTTTTTGCGATCCGGGTTATTTTTTGCCCTTACACCAACCAGATCAACAAACCGGTAGTAACCAGGGCGAAAAATCCAAACCCGACAAGACTACTTGTAGCTGTATCCTGATGGTATAGCTCTGTGTATTTTTTCCTGCATCTCCCCGCTACCCAACGGATAGCAGCACCTGTGGCTTTAAATGCGATCTTCACCGCAACTTCAATAAATCCAACCAAAAATTCTCCCAGAACCTCAAACATAACAGCATAGCACGTGTAACAATAAATATAGTAAAGCCTTAAGTTACCGAAGAACCCTCTTAAATAATTTCTAATTTGTTTAACACTTTTTCTATTAAAGCAAGTCAGGCCATATAAGAAAAATCGGTTCTCTGCGTTAGTATAAAATACAATCACTAACCGCACTATGAAGTACGCCGTTATTATTCCTGTTTTACTCCTGTTAACGTTATCTTGTAAGAAACACCGACCCACAACACCTGTTTGTCCCGTTACATTGATTGGCTACAATGCGCTACCCGATACCGGCACTGCTTATCCGGCATTATTCAGCACGTATGGAATAGGCACAATAGATCTTCCGGGTGGGGTTACCGGCAACCTTGCATCTTTATCCCGATCGATAAACAGAAAAACATCAGGAGAGCACTATCAGGGCGCATACAACACTTCCGACAATTGTTATTATACATTTATAGACTCGGGGTCACATCCCAGGCTATGTAAAATTACATCGAGCGGGGTAGTTTCTATTTATCAATGCATCACAGATTCTGTAGTATTTGAAAGCCTTGTTTATAATGCAGTGACCAACAAATTACTGGCACTAAATCATGGACTGGCAGATACCCTGGTAGAAATAACAACATCTGGAAGTAGTTTTTCATACACACCAATTGCCCAGCTTGCTAATGAAGAGGTTAGATATAGCTCTGCAACGGTAGACCAAACAACCGGCACCTTGTATGTCGCGGCCAACTTCTATACACCATCTTGTTACAGAGTGCTGAAAATTGCGCCCGGGGCGGCTACGTTTAGTATGGTCGACTCCCAGTCGTCGCAACTACTAGATGCCATTGAATACAGCAATACAGACCATATGCTTTATGCATTCAGACACCTCCTTAACCCTGCGCAAACACTGCTCTATTTTGTCCGGATAGATCCTGCCGGCGGATCATCAACTGTGAGTACTTCCCCAATAACCATCGGCAGATATTTTTCATCAACCTTCGATCAATGTAATAACCGGTATATTGCTTCAAATCAAAAATACACTGTTACCGGAAGTTCCATTACGTGGTCTTCCGACAGCAGCGCAGTACTGCAAATCGATCCGTCTGGTAGTCTCGTTCAAACAAATTATCTATCAGGACTGTTTCTGGGCATTGCAGTAAAACCCTGACGCGGATCAAAAAGAAATGCCTGCTGTTGGCAAAGACCGACAGCAGGCATTGTATAATTGTTATTACTTTATTTTTTACATCCCATAATATGCCACTATCTCCTTCACCTCACTATTGCGCATACCACGATACATGCCGGCTGAGTTGAAACAGAATTCGTATTCGCCCTTCGCATTTACAGCTATCAGTCCACCTTCACCACCCATCTTTACCAGCTTATCTTTGATCACCACATTACATGCTTCCTGCAATGAAAGACCGCGATACTCCATAAGACAGCTGATATCATGAGCAACTACCGCACGCTGAAAAAACTCACCATGACCTGTGCATGATATAGCGCAGGTAGCATTGTTGGCATAAGTACCGGCACCAATTACCGGGCTGTCACCAATACGACCAAAACGCTTGTTGGTCATACCACCGGTAGAGGTACCACCGGCTATGTTACCATACATATCGCAGGCCACTGCACCAACCGTACCAAACTTATGTCCTGTATTAGGTACTGCACTACCTTTCAGGTTGTCACCCTTATGATCCAGCTGAGTAAAGTCGGTATCGCGTATCTCTACCCACTGGTCGTAGCGGCTTTGGTTAAAGAAGTAACTATCTGGTTCCATCTGTATACCCTGGTTGCGGGCAAAGTCTGATGCACCGGCGCCACTAAGGAATACGTGACCGCTATGCAGCATCACTTCCTTAGCCAGCATTATAGGATTCTTTACATGGCGCACACCTGCTATTGCACCTGCAGCCAGGTTACTGCCATCCATTATGGCAGCATCCATTTCATTCAGTCCCTTCTTAGTAAATACCGATCCGCGACCTGCATTAAATATCGGGTTGTCTTCCATCACTGCTATAGATGCAGCAACTGCATCCAGCGCTGTGCCATTGCTTTTCAGCACATCATAACCGGCATCCAGAGCGGCTTTCAGGCCTTCGGTGTACTGCTGTTCCTGTTCCGCATTCATAATAGCCGGGGTTATGTTGCCCGCGCCGCCATGTATAACTAGTGTAAAAGACATTCGTGTGTTGTTTGTGTGTTTAGCCTCACGCCGCATCTCCAAACCAGCCAGTCGGCAATCATGGTAAAGCGAGGTGTTATTCTATATTGTTATGTCGCCCTTTCAGGGCTACCCCTTTTTCGTTTGTTCTGCGAGGGGTTGAAACCCCTCGCTATTTATGTCGCCCTTTCAGGGCTAATTTGTGTTAGTATATTTATTTGTTATTGCAGATAAACAGACGTTACCTGTCCATCTTCTATTTCCACTTCTATATGCTCTTGTAATGTAGTGGCTATAGAAAGTCCTACAATATCAGAAGCTATAGGGAATGATTTATGACGGCGGTCTACAAGCACAGCTACCATCACTTTCTTTAGATCATAAGAGAGGATGGCGTGTAGCGAGTAAGTGACCGTTTTACCAGAGTTGGCCACATCGTCTACCAATATTACAGACTTGCCGGTAAGATCTTTGTCTATCTCCAGTGCGTGATTAAGCGGCTTCTTTTTATTAATAGTAACAGAGATCACTTCTACCTTCAGCGGGCTGATCTCGCGAAGCAATACGGCAAGATTATCCGCAATAACTTTACCACCGCTTTCTATACCTACCAATGTCAGATCCTGCTCGTCGCTGTTATGCTCCCATATCTCATAGGCCATTCTGCGCAGCTTATGCGCTATCCTTTCTTTATCCAGTATTTCTACCTTTTTCTTCTTCATAATAATCAAATCAATTTGACCGTATCGCTACAACAGGATCCAGATCAGAGGCTCTGATAGCCGGAATAATGCCTGATATAACACCAACTATGATAGATATACCTACCCCTATTGAAAAATTAACTATCGACAAAACAACATCAATATCCGCCAGCTTCGATACCAGCAAACTTAATAAAAGAACGATCAATATTCCAATCAGTCCGCCTATAAGGCACAACACTATCGACTCCAATAGAAACTCAGTCAATATAGAAGCCCTGCGGGCGCCAATGGCTTTCTTCAATCCTATTATTTTGGTCCGCTCCTTTACGGTTACGAACATGATATTGGCTATGCCAAAGGCACCTACCAACAGGGAAAATCCGCCTATCACATATCCTACTATGTTGATCTTATCAAACATGCTGTTGAGCAACTTAGATATCCCACTCAGTTGATTGACCGTAAAATCATTGGGCTGATCGGGTTTTATCTTATGCAGGCGCCGAATGACTCCTGTCACCTCATCTTTAACCTCGGCAAGATTGGCTTTGTTATAGGGTTTCACCATCAGGCGCGGCTCATACTGCAGCGACTTTACATCAATAAGAGCAGAAACGGTATTGTAAGAGAACAACATGCCATTGTCAAAGTCAAAGTCGGCCATGTTCTGCCCTACCTTCTTCATCACGCCAATTACAGTAAACTTACGCCCCATAACAGTAATAGACTTACCAAGTGGACTCACCCCTCTTTGAAACAACCCAAGCGCGACTTCACTACCCAGCACAATTGAGTTATTACCACCCTCCAGTTCTGACGCAGTAAAATACCTGCCCTGTGCCAATTCTATATTCTGGATCTTATCAAAATCTGTATTGATAGTATAAGCTCTTATGCTGCTCAGCTCGGCATCGTTATATTTTACTGTAAGGTTCCTTACCGGCAGGCATAGTGTGGTTATTGCCAGGTTGCGTATCTGCCCGTTTATAGCATATACTTCGGTCTTTGTCATGCTTGGGCGGCGCCAGTACTCCCACCATTTATATTCCCCGTCTTCCATACCCGGCCATGGCCAGCGGCCCACGTAGAGCACATCGCTGCCCAGGGTTTCTACATTCTTCTGTATCATGCCCCTGGCACTATCCAGTGCGGTAAGCACAGCAATAATGCAGAAGATACCAATAGTGATCCCCAGCAGAGATAAAAAAGTACGCAATTTATTTACCCTCAGTTCCTGTAGGGCCTGTACTATGCTGGTTATTACTATTTGTCCAATATTGTTCATCGGGGAGAAACAAAAATAGCGGTTAATATCTGATTATCGTTCCTAAGCAATAAATTTGCCGCAACAAAATTCTCCTTGTTGAAGCCGGTAATCAAGAGACTGACCAGAAGAAAAGCGATCACAAACCCCATACAGGAGAAAACATACTTCCTCTCTTTACTACTATTATTAAGAAACAAGGCCCTCAGATTTCAACTTTTCCGCCGCTACCTGCTCCTCAGATTCACCATAATACTGGCGCTGAATATGCAGAGCACCATAGTCAGCTACTTTGTTTACCAGCTTACCTACAACCCTGTTACAAAAAAAGGAGATGCACTGGTACTTGGCCTTATGGGTTTATGGGAGGTGATACCCGCCATAGGCTTTTCACTATTCTCCGGCCACTTTGTAGACCTGCTGGAAAAAAAGGGGCTCATATTAAAATGTATCATCGGCTACCTTTTACTTACTGTCTTCTTCATGTCGCTCGCTTGGCCGGGGGCACATACAGTTATCTCCAGGCACTATATCATCTGGCTCATTTATGCGGGCATATTTGTTGGTGGCGCGCTGAGAGCCTTTCTTAGCCCGGCGTCATTTGCCCTCATGGGTATGATACTTCCCCGCAAACTATATGCAAATGCGACGACCTGGAGCAGTACTGCATGGCAGTCAGGCTTTGTCATTGGGCCGCTGCTGGGTGGGTTTCTTATCGCCGCGTCAGGTTTTCATGGTAGTCTTATTAGTGTGGGGGCAATTGAACTGATCTCCCTTTTCGCCATTATTACTATACCTGTGCAGGCCATACTAAAGAAAGAAAAAGAACCGATCCTAAAAAGCCTTGGTGAAGGCCTGCGCTTTGTTTTCAGTACACAGCTAATACTGGCAGCCTTGTCGCTCGATATGTTTGCGGTATTGTTTGGCGGCGCTGTGGCACTGCTCCCCGTATTCTCTAATGAAATATTAAAGACAGGCGAAGTTGGTTTTGGCTGGATGCGCGCTGCGCCGGGCATTGGTTCAATAGCCATGCTGATGCTGCTATCGTTCATGCCGCTGAAAAAGAAACCGGGCATAAAACTATTGTTATCTATAGCCGGATTTGGCATTACTACTATATTATTTGGCCTGTGCGGCAATATCGCCGATACTACTATATTGGGCACTGTATTCGGCTGTAATATATCGTGGGCCTTCCTGCTCGCATTCTTTATGTTGTTACTCGGTGGCATGTTCGATGCGGTTAGTGTGGTCATTCGCAGTACCGTACTACAGCTGTATACCCCCGACAATATGCGTGGCCGGGTAGCTGCTGTAAATACCATGTTCATCAGTTCTTCTAATGAACTGGGCGCTATGGAAAGCGGCATTACCGCCAGGTGGATGGGTACGGTACCGGCTGTGGTCTTTGGTGGATGTATGACGCTGGCAGTTGTAGGGTTCACATACTTAGCCGCTCCAATGATGAGAACATTAAAACTGACTCCGCCTAAAGAGAAAGCATAAACCCGCACCTACTATTCGATCCTTTCAACATTTCTTTTGCTTCCATTGATCATTTCTCTTTCTATTTCATTTTTTAGATTAACTTTGAAATACAAAGTACTTTTATGACTTTCAATTTGAAATATTTCCTTTGGGCAACAGTCCTGTTTATTACCGAAGTATTTATAGCAGCATTTATGCACGACGACTTCATTCGCCCCACATTTGGCGATTTCCTGGTGGTGATGCTAATGTATTGCGGCTTGAAAAGCTTTATAAAAGCCGGTTACCGTATTATGGCTATTGCCGTGCTGTTCATTGCTTATATAATAGAGGTAACACAGTACTTTCATCTCATAGTGCACTTTGGCTTGCAGCACTCCCGCCCCGCCCAATGGATACTTGGGAGCGGCTTTTCGTGGGGCGATATGCTGGCTTACACGCTGGGTGTTGGTTGCATATGGCTTATTGAAAGCAGGAGGAAAACAACGCTGGTTCAGGCCGGATAACCAAAGTATATTTGCACCGTTGCCGGTTCTTTTTGCCCTTTCTGAATTTCATTGATGGTTATTGAATATTTTTCTTACATTTGCATCCCGTTCAACCATATATAGCGGAGAATAAAATTTTATTTTTCATGGTTGCGGTTTTATTGATATTTTTTTACTTACCTTTGCAGTCCTAAAAAAATTAAAAATCATGGCACGTGTTTGTCAGGTAACGGGTAGAAAACCTGTTGTAGGTCATAAAGTTTCTTTCTCTAATAAAAAGGCGAAACGTCGTTTCTTCCCTAATTTGCAGACTAAGCGTTTCTTCATAGCTGAAGAAGACCGTTGGATCACCTTAAAATTAACTACAGATGCTATCCGCACTATCAACAAGAACGGATTGAATGTAGTGTTGAGCGAACTTCGCGAAAAAGGTATTAAACTATAATTTTGTTACGTTAAATAATTCAAAGCTTAAAAAATGGCTAAAAAAGGAAACCGCGTTCAAGTTATAATGGAGTGCACCGAGCATAAAAACAGCGGAATGCCCGGAACCAGCCGTTATATTACTACTAAGAATAAGAAAACAACTACAGAACGCCTGGAGTTGAAGAAATACAATCCTATTCTTAAGAAAGTAACAGTACACAAAGAAATTAAGTAATCAATTTAAAATATTTAAGCGATGGCAAAAGCAGCTAAAACCGCGATAAAGAAAGACCCGAAAGCGGCAGCAGAAGCTAAAAATTACACTAAAGTAATTAAGGCAGTACGCAGCCCTAAGACCGGAGCATATACTTTTAAAGAAGGTATGGTGCATAAAGATAAGGTGAAAGACTATTTAGATCAAGTAAAATAGCCGCCCCTCTAAGCCCAAGGGAACATCTATAGCCCCCAGGACTTATAAACTATATTTAAAAGCCACCCTTACAGGTGGCTTTTGTTTGTTGGTCTATTACCAGGCAATGTTTATTATCAGATAACATAGCTGCATATCAGGCGCGCTCATCTGCTTCCGCCTGGTCGTCGTCACTCATGGTGTCTTCTTCGTCCCAATCGTCATCTTCTTCAAGTGTCTCATCCATTTCTTCATCGGCAGTTTCACCTTCTTCGTTCCGGTTAGAGATCTCCTCGTTATTTTCGCCCGCTCCTGCCGATTTAATCACACTGCTGCCACGGGTGGTTCTTTCCCGGTAGTCGGTCTGTGTACCACTAGGCACCCTATCCCTGTCAGGCTGTTGATTCGCGCCCTGTTGCTGCGGCACATAGCCTGTTTCAGTCGTCCCTTGCTTATTCAGCTGTTCTTTGTTTTCTGTTTGCGTTTTCATGATTGTTCTTTTTAAAATACAATCCCAAAGCAGCTAACATCATGCCGTGGCACACCTATAGCCCGTAACGGTCAGTGCCACATTCACTGATCCTGGCCTCTCTTTTTTACGTTCATAATTATCCGGCCTCGGATAAATTTCTGTAACAGAGATATTTGCGGGAACAAATGTTTAAAACGACCAACAACATGGCCAATAATACACGTTGAAACAATATTTTTATATACCTTTATTTAACAGCAGTAAAGCCAATGGAAGAGATATTTATCCTGATTGCAGAAGATGACGCGGATGACCGGTTTTTGTTGCAAACTGCATTTGAGGAAAATGGGTATAAAGACAAGCTACATTTCGTAGAAAATGGGGTAGAGGTGCTGGAGTATCTGCATACGCAATCCCAAAACGGGCAAGCCGATAAAATGCCGAATTTTATTCTTCTTGATTTAAATATGCCTAAGAAGGACGGCAGGGAAGTATTAAAAGAATTAAAAAGCAATCCCCTTTACAAGAAAATTCCCGTGATTATTTTCAGCACCACTAATAATGAGCAGGAAATGAGGCGGTGTTATGAACTGGGAGCTAATTCTTATATAACCAAACCAAATAGTTTTGAGAATTTGATCAAGACAGTTGCCGTACTAAGAAGCTACTGGATACACACTTCCATCTCTCCTTAGTGTAATGGCATTGTTTTTGAACACAAATAGTTACTCTAACAACTACGAAAGAAAATTATCAGATAATATAAAAATAGAACTACCTGAAAATCATTATTTTAAAGTGTTGTGAAATTGGGCAGTGAATGATAATCTGGTTTTAACAGCAATAATATGTCAGTTGAGAAAAAAATACTAATAATAGATGATGAAACGGATCTGTGTCTTTTACTAAAAGATTACTTTATACGAAAACATTATAATGTCTTCCTCTCACATACCTTGTCTGAAGGCAAGAAAATATTGAATGAAGTAAGGCCCGATATACTTTTCCTTGATAATAATTTACCCGATGGTATCGGCTGGAGCAATGCCGCAAGCTTTGCTACTTCTTACCCCTCTACTTACATAGTACTAATAAGTGCCTTTCACCCTGAGATACCTGTTATGCCGGAGCATACAAGATATAAAGTACTGGAAAAGCCCATTAGCCTCAACGATCTTGATATGCAACTGGCATTGGTATAAGGTATGGTAATGCACATAACTAAAAGAACATTTACCCGGCCAGCGGAAAGCTGATAGTAAACACTGTTCCTTTACCCAATTCTGATGTAACCTCTATAATAGCTTTATGCGCCTGTAGTATATTCAGGGTAAACGTCAGCCCCAGACCTACCCCATTCCTCTTTTGGGTAAAGTAAGGCTCAAATAGCCTGGATATATTCTCCTCGCTTATGCCCGCACCATTATCTGTAATAGTAAGAATAGCATATTTATCGTTGTGGTCAATATTGATCACCAACATACCTTCCCCTTCAGCCATTGCCTCTATTGCATTGATAACAATATTCAATAGCGCCAGTTTCAGCTTTTCTCGGTCGGCCATTATCTCCTGCATCTCGTCAGGATAGTTCACATGCAGCTTCATGTTTTTAAGCGTAATGCGGTCTATCGATGCTGAGATCACATCATCAAGCACATTCTGCAATACCTCGCGCTGTAGCGTATTTTCAGCCGGGCGAGATGTGTATAGCAACTCACTGATGAGATCACTTATGCGCTTGCTGTTGCGCTGTATGATACTCATATATAGCTCCATACTTTCATCTTTAATATAATGCTGCATTTGCTCTATAGACAGGGTAATGTTATTGAGCGGGTTGCGCACCTCATGCGCTATGGTGCGCACAAGCCTGCCTGCTGCAGCCAATTTTTCTCCCTGCAGGTTTGCTTTCTCTATCTTTTTAAGATTGGTAATGTCGTGTATGATACCTTGCACATAGCCGCTTTCCGTCTCATTCTGCTCCATTGTCACAGACAAAGTACATTGCTTCTTTTCGCCGTCTTTGGTGTTCAGCAATACTTCCCAGTCATTAACACTGTGTCGGTGTGGCAGAGATTGCAGCAGAAATTTTTTATGCTGAGACTGATCGATAATATCTCCCAGGTTGGTACCTAACATCTCTTCTTTTGTAAAACCCAGAAGATTGTAAATAGCCGAATTGACATCAATGAAATTAAGGTGAATATCAGTTACGAATACCACATCTTTCGACTTCTCAAAAATGGTTCTGTACTTACGCTCATTTGCCCGCAGTGCCTGCAGGGTAGCCGCACGCTCCACCGCATATCTTATGCAGCGTTCCATCTTCTCTACCGTAAGCTCCGTTTTTATAAGGTAGTCTATAGCACCATATTCCATGGCTTGTATATCTACCGCATAATTACCTTTACCGGTAAGTAATACTATAGGGTTGTCGCAATTATTTTGCTTGGCTTCTTTTAAGAAATCAACTCCCGATTTGGCCCCCAACCTGTAGTCAACAAAGAAAAGATCGTGCACACCACTCAGCAGCTTTTTTATTCCTTCGTTGTAATTTGGGCACCAATCAATAATAAAAGTATTACCCGGTATAGACCGTATAAAATCGCTGGTGATAATGAAATCATCCTCATCGTCATCAACAATAAGTATACGGGCAGTTTTGTGTTTCACGTTCATAATAGAGCTTTCCTTTTTTCAGGGATAATAAAAACAAATTTCGACCCTACATCAAGGGTACTTTCGGCATAAATAACACCATTATGGTGCTCTGCAATTTTCTTACAAATAGCCAGCCCTATACCCGACCCCGGATATTCCGATTTGCCATGTAACCGCTGAAACACATTGAATATCCTATTCGCATATTCTTGTTCAAACCCAATACCGTTATCTGTGATCTCTATTTTATAGTATACCTCATCTTTATTCAATTCATACTTTGCTTTGGTCACCAGGTTAGCTTCCGTAGCCTCTATGGTTATAACGGGCGATGCATCTGACTTACGGAATTTGATGGCATTGCTAATAATATTGGTCAGTAATTGCTTCATCTGGGTAGGAATAGCATCCAGCACCGGTAGCTTACCAAACCTCAGGTGTGTGCTTGTTTCCTCCACAACCAGTTCCAGATCCATTTTCACTTGCCTGGCTACAACATTCAGATCCACCTCAGAGAAGGGCTGCTGTGCATTCGAAATACGGGAGAATTCCAGCAGGTCGTTAATGAGCATACGCATGTTTTCTGCCGATGCTGTCATTCTTGACAGGTATAAAGCACCCTCACCTGTCAGTACATCTTTATATTTTTCAGATAGCCTGCTGCTGAACGTAGTAATTTTTCTCAGCGGCTCCTGCATGTCATGACTGGCCACATAGGCAAACTCTTCCAACTCCTTATTTGAATTATAAAGCATTTCCACTTTACTTTTCAACTCATCCTCTATGTTGCGCTGGCGCGTTACATCACGAAGGCTACCAATGAATTTCACCGGTTCACCGGCTTCATCTTTAACCAGGCGACCGAGGCTATGTACTATTTTTACATTTTTATTCTCAGTTACTATCCTGAATTCTATATCCAGCTTCCCCTCGCCTTCTAAAACTGCTGAAGTGGCCTTCGCCACCCATTCCCGGTCATCGGGATGGATGAATGATCCTGCATATAGCTTATTGATATCACCTACAGAAGGATCAACTTCGTAGATACGATATACGCCTACCGACCAAAATGCTTTATCCACACCTATCAGCCATTCGAAAGTGCCGAAATCTTCACTCTGAAAATGCTCGAAAAACAACTCGCGTGTTTCAAAAGAAGTAAACGGCAGATCCCATTTTGAAAGATCCGGCTGTATAAGTATTTTATATAGATTACCATATTTGCCATCTACGTCGGCAATTGGCGACACAAATAAGTAGTAAGATTTTAGTCCTTTCAACCTGCCATTTAACTTATAAATGGTGTAGGCTGTGCTTGTATACACATTTTTTACAGATTGCATATGGTATTTCAGCCTGTCTTGCTGATAGATATCCATAAGGTCTGCAAAGTAAATATCATTCTTGCTGATGTCGTCGTTCGAATAACCCAACTCGTGCTCGAACAGGTTATTGACGAAAACGATCTTTAGATCGTTTTCCTGCACTATGGCAACATATCCCGGACCGGCGGCCATGATATGCTGCATAAAATTAAGATCTTGTATGATCGGTACTGTAGGGGTCATGACTACTATTTATTAGTTCAACTAAAAGAAACATAACCTGGTTATTCCACGTTAAATTCTTTGAATTGTTTCATCTTATTATATAGTGTCTTCCTGTCTACATTCAGCAGCTTTGCCGCCTTACTCTTATTGAAATTCACCTGTTTCAGGGCATTCAGTATCACTTCATACTCTGCATCCATATTGGCAGACTTCAGCTTATTTTCAAATGATCCCTGGTTATTGGTTCCCGGTTGGGTATTGTCCTTTTTTACCGCCGGCGCCGGCAATTCAAACTGTAGCTTACTGAAATTACTTATCTCAAACGGCAGTGACTTTGCCTCTACCAGATCTCCATCTGTAAGCAATGTAGATCGCTTAACCACATTCTTCAGTTCACGCAGATTACCGTACCAAATGTAGTTGTTGAATATATTGGTAACCTCAGCAGAAAAGCCCTTTACATTTTTACCCAACTCGGCATTAGTAACGTTAAGGAAGTGGTGAGCAAACAACATAATATCATTGGTACGATCACGTAGTGCTGGCACATCTATACTGAACTCATTAAACCTATGATACAGATCTTCTCTGAACTTGCCTGCCCGCGCAGCATCCCAAAGGCGCTCATTACTGGCCACTAGTATACGCACATCAAGATCTATATCTTTTATACCACCAACACGCCTTATTTTACGCTCTTGCACTACTCTTAGCAGCGATACCTGTATGTCATAAGACAGGTTACCTATTTCATCCAGAAATATAGTTCCTTCATTGGCCAACTCAAGGCTGCCTATCTTCTGATTCAACGCACCCGTAAATGCACCTTTCTCATGGCCAAACAGTTCACTACCGGCAAGCTCTTTAGATAAGGCACCACAATCTATTGCCACAAACGGCTTGTTAGATCGTTTGCTCTTCTGGTGTATCTGTTGCGCTATTGCCTCCTTACCACTTCCACTCTCACCGTATATAATAACGCTGAAGTTGGTAGGCGCAACAAGGTCTATCTGCTTAATGATAACAGCAAACTCAGGACTATCGCCCATTATGTATTGACCGGAGTTTGTATTCTTTGCCTTGGCACTGCTGGTAGTTGTACCTGCTGCCGATGGCTTAGCCACCACTTTATCTTTAGGCTCATCCGAAAGAGCTTTCTTAATGGTCAGCAATATCTCATCGGGGAAGAGCGGCTTGGTCACGTAATCAAACGCGCCCAGTTTCATTACTTCCACAGCATCTTTTACATCGCTGTAGCCCGTTATTATGATCACTGATGCCGCGGGATGTGCTTCTTTTATCTTTCCCAGCAGTTCAGTACCGGTCATATCATCCAGCCTGAAATCACACAACACCAGCGATGGTGTGTTCTTCTTCATCCAGGCTATCGCATCCTGCCCACTATTGGCCGTAGCAACAGTATATCCGTTACGTGACAAGAACCTGCTCAACAGCAGGCACATGTCATTATCATCATCTACTACAAGTATATTGTGCATTGTTCTTTATTGGTTATAGCTAGCTTAAATGTAATGAAAAAATTTGTCTTATTCTTATATGGATACTATGCCCATACTGCTCTTATCTGCGCAATAGGTATCTGCAACTGCTCTCTGTATTTGGCTATAGTACGCCTTGCAATATTATACCCACTTGCCGACAATATTGTAACTAATTGCTGATCTGTATATGGCTTCTTTTTATCCTCTTTACTTATAGCTTCTTCTATTACAGATCTGATCACCTTATTACTGATCACTTCTCCCTTTTGGTCTGCTATACCTTCGCTGAATAGCTTCTTCAGGTATATCAATCCAAAATGTGTTTCCGCATATTTGTTACTGGTGATGCGGGATATGGTAGAGATGTCCATATTCAGCATGTCTGCCAGGTTGCGCAGTACCATTGGCTTCAGGTACCGGATATCTCCCTCCTGAAAATATTCAGGCTGCAACGCTACAATTCCTTTCATTATGCGCAGCATGGTGTCCTCGCGTTGCTTCACTGCATTTACAAACCATTGCGCAGAGCTCAGTTTACTTTTTACATATTGGTTGGCACCTTTGTCTTTACTGGTTATCTGGCTGGCCAGTTCATCATGCAATGACTGGTTGACAAAAACAGATCCTGAACGGCTTGAATACAGATTCACCTGTATGTTACCACCGTAGTTGGTAATGATATAATCCGGTATAATGGTATTCTTAGGGTCAAAAGCAGATGTTTCTGTAACAGGATGAAACTTCAATCCGCTGATCAGGTTCAGAACAGTCCTCAACTCATCATCATCTATCTTCAGTGCATGATGTAGTTTTTCAAATTGACGGTGCATCAGGTCGTTATAATGGTGCTGCAGCAGGTTAATAGCACACTTCACATCAGGCCTTCTCACGTCCATTGCATGTAGCTGCAGCAGCAGGCACTCTTGTATACTGCATGAACCTATGCCTATAGGGTCAAGCGACTGCACTACCTTCAATGCCTTTCTTACTCTTTCGGGCTCTACTACCTTCTGAAAGTAGAATGACATGTCTTCAGCCACTTCATCTATCGGCCTGTCCATAAAACCCTCTCCGTTCAGTATATCTATTATATACTCGGCAGCTACACGGTCCTCGTCAGAAAGTGTCAACATCTGCAATTGCTGATGGGTTTCTTCCTTGAAAGTATTGACGTTAACTATTGGCGTGTTAGGCGCCACTTCCGAATCAAAATAATTCTGGTAATCAGATTTGTAATTGGGCGCATCATCATACATTACTTCCTCCCAATCCTGATAATCCTGCATTTCATCTTTAGACAACTTCGTATCTTCTTCATCTTTCTTCTCTGCAGTTTCAAGAAACGGATTTTCTTCCAGTTCATTCTTGATACGCTGTTCCAGTTCTAGGGAATTAAGAAAATACAGGTTAAGCAGTTGTATCTGCTGTGGCAGGATTTTAAAATTTTGTCTCTGGCTCTGGTTCTGGCTGATCATGGTCTTCTGACATTTAACTACCTTCCTTAAAGCAAGGTTAAAGCCACATTCTCCACAACATGAAATTAATTATGTACAACATCTATATCATTGGTTATCAAATACAATTGAATAACACAATATAATATCAATTCATTTTGCATTATTTCATATAAGACATCCCATATTTTCATGAGGAATTTGTTCCACAAACTGTAGATTTGAACACTGATGAAAAAGCGACTGATCATTATTGCGGGTGCTTTTAGCATTTCATTTCTTATAATGGGTGCATTATCACTGTTTTCTATCGAGCGACTAAACAAATACACTTACTTTTCACGACTTACAGATAAATCAGGATTTGTACTGGAAAAGATATTTGGTGCGGAAAAAAGCATTCGCGATATAGACCGCACAGAGCGCGGATATATGATCACCAAAGACACCATGTATGTAAGGTTTCTCTACAACTCCTTCGACAGTCTTAGAAATAATATCCGTGATCTTAAAGAGATTACCACAGACAATGCTGAATTACAGCGCACAATAACACTTATTAATGCCACCGCAAGCACCAGAATAGCCGCGGCTAAAGACAACGTAGCCTATGTGGATAGTAATAAAACATCTACGCTATCTAAATACTATTTCGATAGCAGACAATTGATGATCGATTGTTCTAAGCTACTTCGCAAAATTCATGACTCAGAGAACATACTTAAAGACAAGAGATTAAGAGAGGAGCAGCTATATGAAACCCTTACTACGCGTACTATAAAATGGCTGCTACTGTTATTCTGTCTCATTACCCTATTCCTGCTGATATTGCTTATAATAGAGTTGAAAAACAGGATGAAGTTCCAGGAGCAACTACAGGCGAAAGTAATTGACCTGAGGCGCTCACATGAAGAGCTACAGGAAATAGCGTTTGTGGCTGCACACGACCTGCAGGAACCACTTAGAAAAATACAGATCTTCAGCAACATGTTGCTGTATCAGAAAACTGATTTTATTGACGAGACCAACCGCGAGAACCTGCAGCGTATCAATAATTCGGCACTGCGCATGCAATCACTCATCACAGATCTGTCATCATTAACCAGCCTCACCAAGGTAGACGAGGTAAAGAAAGAAGTGGATCTCAACAGGATGCTGCAATTCATATTGCTCGATATTGATGAGAAAGTGGTCGACAAGGGAGCTACAGTAACCGTCAGCTACCTGCCGTTCATTAATGGGTTCGAGAACCAGCTGAAGATCCTCTTTAACGCCCTGCTGGATAATGCACTCAAATTTAGCCGTACCGACGCTAAACCGGCAATATCTATCACAAGTGATGTAACCAATGGTATGGAACTCTTCGATATCAACCCCAATCTGAAACAGCAAAAATTTAACCGTATTATTATTACAGATAATGGTATCGGTTTCGAAAAACAGTTTATTGCAAAAATGTTCCAGATCTTTCAGCGCCTCCACCAACAAGAGTCGGGCTATGATGGCAAGGGTATAGGACTGGCGCTATGCCTCCGCATTATGGCCAATCATGAGGGCTATATAGTTGCCGACGGCCACTCACAGCAAGGCGCCTGTTTTAAGCTGTTCTTCCCTATCGAATCTTAATAATCAACCGGCTATAAACCACTTGTTGTCTCCAACTGAATAAGACGTGTCCATCACTAGAAAGAGATTGTCAATTTTGAATAGAGAGAAATAATTATTTTTTAGGACGCTTTCTTAAAAGAAGAACGGTAAGCACTATAATAACTACAAACTCAACCGCAGCTATAGTTAAAAACTTATTGGCTTGGTGCTGAGCTATCGCTTCAAAATCTCTCATCGCGGTCAGTTCCGTTATCAATGAGTACTTATCTCTTGTGGTGTCGGCAAAATCGGGCAGATGAGAAGCTGAGGCTTGACACGATAGAAGTAACAGATACAAACTGATTTTCAGCTTTTTCATGATATTTGAATTTTATAGCACTCTAATCTATTACTTCTAAACGTATTTGTGCCCATGTTCTTCATTCTCTTTTTACAAATGCATCGGGGCACACACCCTCTCATTCCTTTAATCCTATAAATCCTGGTTCAGACAAGCACAATCCAGCCGGTTCTCTTTGAGATACAAGGGGTGAAGGCACCCAATAACGTAAAAGCCCCCGATGAACGGGGGCTTTACTTTTATCACTCAAACTATTTCAATATTACTTCTTGAACTGAGGAATCAGATCCTGAGCCAGTTTCACCATTTTAGCGATACCATCTTCAGGCAGGTTACCCTTCTTGAATTCCTTCAATACATCAGACAACTTCTGCTCCATCTGCTGTAAGAACATTTCTTCAAATGCTTTGATGTTCTTAACAGGAACTTCACGCAACAGGTTGTTAGTACCCAGGTAGATAATAGCTACCTGCTTTTCAACGCTGTACGGGTTGTACTGCAATTGCTTCAACAGTTCCACGTTACGGCTACCCTTGTCGATAACTGTCTTCGTAGCAGCATCCAGATCACCACCAAACTTAGAGAACGCTTCCATTTCACGGAAAAGAGCCTGGTCAAGTTTCAAAGTACCTGCTACCTTCTTCATCGCCTTGATCTGAGCGTTACCACCCACACGGCTTACAGAGATACCTACGTTGATCGCAGGACGGATACCGGAGTTGAACAAGTTATTCTCAAGGAATATCTGTCCGTCGGTGATAGAGATAACGTTAGTTGGTATGTAAGCAGATACGTCACCGGCCTGTGTTTCAATGATCGGCAATGCGGTCAGAGAACCACCACCTTTCACCATATGACGGATGCTTTCCGGAAGATCGTTCATTGTCTTCACGATCTCATTGTTGTTGATCACCTTAGCGGCACGCTCCAACAAACGACTATGAAGATAGAATACGTCACCAGGGTATGCTTCACGGCCCGGAGGACGACGGAGCAACAATGACACCTCACGGTAAGCCACAGCCTGCTTAGAAAGATCATCATAAACAACCAATGCCGGACGACCTGTATCACGGAAGAACTCACCTATAGCCGCACCGGAGAATGGAGCGTAGAACTGTAGTGGAGCCGGATCAGCGGCAGATGCACAGACAATGATAGTATACGCCATAGCACCTGCATCTTCCAATGTCTTCATAACACCGGCAACTGTAGATGCTTTCTGACCGATAGCAACATATATGCAATAAACAGGCTTGCCTGCTTCAAAAAATTCTTTCTGGTTGATGATCGCATCTATACAGATAGCGGTCTTACCGGTACCACGGTCACCGATAACCAACTCACGCTGGCCACGGCCGATAGGGATCATCGCATCGATAGCTTTGATACCAGTCTGCAATGGTTCCTTAACCGGCTCACGGAAGATAACACCCGGTGCTTTACGCTCCAATGGCATTTCATACAGATCACCTGTTATTGGTCCTTTACCATCAATTGGCTCACCAAGTGTGTTCACAACACGGCCTACCATTCCCTCTCCTACCTTGATAGAAGCGATCTTGTTAGTACGGCGTACCCTGTCACCCTCGCGGATAGACATGTAGTCACCCATCAATACCACACCCACGTTATCTTCTTCAAGATTCAGGGCGATAGCTTTAACACCATTGTCGAACTCAACAAGTTCACCCTGGCGTACGCTTGTAAGACCATACACACGGGCGATACCATCACCTATTTGTAGTACAGTACCTACTTCTTCCAGGCTTGCAGCTCCGTCAACATTGCTTAACTGCTGGCGCAATATCGCCGATATTTCATCCGGTTTAATGTCAACCATATTATTATAGATTCAAAAGTTAAATATTCTGTTTATTATTTCATTCTAATTGAGCCATTCAGCAATTAAGCCATTGCGCAATTATATTTACATCTTGCTGACGTAGCTGTTGTCAACTATGCTCGATTTAATGTCATTCAATTTCTTCTTCACACTCGCATCAAACAACTTACCCTCAATTTCCAATACAAAGCCACCGATCAGACTTGCATCGATCTTAGTCTTCATGTCAACAGTATCTGTAGGCATAAATCCTGCTATCTTAGCCAGCATTGCATTCTTCATCTTATCATCCATTGCAGTTGCTGTAGTCAGGTTAACTGTGCGGATGTTCTTCAATTTGTTATACTGCTCAATAAATACCGTTACTATCTCAGGCATATTGCTTTCGCGACCCTTAACACCCAACAAAGCAATAAATTTCTTCGTCAGCTCATGCAGACTGTCTTTTACAACCGCATTGATCACAGCAAGCTTCTTGTCGCCTCTGATAACCGGGCTACGTAGCATAACAGTAAACTCAGGGCTAACCCGGCAAACATTATCCAACAGCTGAATATCCTTCAGTGTGTCTTCAAGCTTGTTTGTTTCTATAGCCAGATCAAGCAATGATTTTGCATATCGTGAGGCAAGACGGGGATTCTGCATAGTTTAATTTGACAATTTGACAATTTGACAATTTGACAATTCGGCAATGGTATGATCCAAAACACCTTCGTCTTTTTAATCTTATTAAAACGTTTCCTTGCAACCCGATTAATTGGCTAATTGCCGAATTGTCGAATTGCCGAATTGACTAATTCAGTTTGATATCGTTAGCCAACATATTCATGTAAGCTTCCTGACCTTCGTTTGAATTCAACTGCTTGCGCAATATTTTCTCAGCAACTTCAAGAGCCAATGTACCAATTTCATTCTTCACTTCAGTCATAGCAGCGTTCTTCTGCTGGTTGATCTGTGCCTGAGCTTCAATGATGATCTTGTTCGCTTCGGTCTTAGCTATTTCCTTAGCCTCGCCAATGATACGATCTTTAATGTCTTTAGCTTCCTTAAGCATAGCAGTTCGCTCTTCGTGTGCTTGGGCCATCAGTTTTTCGTTCTCTGATTTCATCTGGCTCATTTCACCCTTCATTTTCTCTGCAGATGCTATTGCTTCTGTGATACCTTTTTCACGCTCGCTGAGGATACCAAGAATTGGTTTCCATGCAAATTTGCCAAGGATAAAGAATACAACAAGGAACGCTATGAGCGTCCAAAAGAATAAACCGAGTTCCGGGGTCAGCAAATCCATTTTATAATACTATTAAATTAGTTAAAAAGTAAATTGGTAAAAGGTATTATTATTTCTTTCTTTCAAAATCTTCAAAAGGTAAAAATAACCGCATCCGCTGCCCTCTGCGTTGGATGCGGTTAATTGTCTTTGGCTACTATACGAAGATAGCGAGGATGCCTGCGATTACCGCAAACAATGCCACACCCTCTACGAAGGCAGCAGTCAGGATCATGTTTGCACGGATGTCACCGGCAGCTTCTGGCTGACGAGCGATAGATTCTACCGCGCCTTTACCGATCTGACCGATACCAACACCTGCACCCAGGGCAGCAACTCCGGCGCCTATAGCACCACCAGCTTTTGCCATGTCGCCGGCTAACATAATTGTGTTCATTAAAACAGACATGTTATATGGATTTTGATTAAAAAAAAAACTACGCTATAATTTCTATTGCATCGTTATGCTCATGATCAACACCCTCTGCATGATGGGCTTCTTCGATCGCTGAACCAATGAATACTGCTGTAAGATTGGTAAATATGAAAGCCTGGATAGCTGCTACCAGCAACTCAAGCATAAACATAAATATAGCAAATGCTATAGATACCGGCACAAAGCCTATACCCGCGAACTTGCTCAACCCTGCAAATATAAAGATCATTGATATAACACAAAGTATTACGATGTGACCAGCCAGCATATTTGCAAAAAGACGTATTGTCAATGCCACCGGCTTGATGAACATAGAGATAATTTCAATCGGCACCAAAAGGAACTTGATACCCAATGGAACGCCCGGAGGATTCAGCAAGTGACCCCAGAAATGCTTGTTAGCCCTGATCATCATTACAAAGAAAGAGATTAGAGACAAACACAGTGTAACTGCAATATTACCTGTAAAGTTGGCACCACCCGGCAATAGACCCAAAAGGTTATTGATCCAGATAAAGAAGAATACAGTCAGCAACATTGGCATGTACTTGATGTACTTCTTTTTACCCAGGTTAGGTATAGCTACTTCGTCACGAATAAAAAGAATGGCAGTTTCGGTAGCATTCTGGAAACCTGATGGAGCCTTAGTTGCACCACCAGCCTTATACTTCTTAGCTACTGATAACATTATCCAAAGGATAAGTGCTACAGAGATCAACATTGACAAAACGTTCTTGGTAATAGACAGGTCATAAACTTTAGAACCATCTTCTGCAATTACCTTTTCCTTCATCATTTTCTCAATGTGGTAACCATTGTGCTCATTGCTTATCTGCACACCCGGCATAGCCGCATCGCGGTGCCACTCTTCAAAATGGTGCGATGAAAAGATATCCAGACCCTTTGTAGGAGAATAAAGGATCATTGGCAAGGGAATAGCAACCGGCTTTTCACCCAGTTCAAAAAAGTGCCATTCGTGTGAATCAGATACGTGACCGAATACCAGCTCAGTAAGGTTTATACCCTTCTTCTCCGGCGCATGCTCTTCTGTGGTAGCAGCAGTTGTGGTTGTAGTTTCTTCAGTTGTTTGTGCAAATGAAGGATTTACAAAGCCAAACGCTCCGAAAGCCACTATCAATAAGGAAAACAGACTTTTACAACTCATTACTGCCTTGAAATTTTGTGCAAATGTATAAGTTAATGTTCAAAAAACGAGCATTTTTCGCCCAAAAAATTCATTTATTTAATAAAAAAGTATGTTTTTGATACAAGCCGGCCTATAAAAAATGTATTACACCTATAATGCATTAGATCATTGGGTTCAAATCTTGTATTTGCGCACTACAGCTAACAGCATGTCTAAGTCTAGTCGTTCGGCAATACGGGCAACACCAATAGGTATAATTAACCCTTTTGTATAGATTTGCGACCAAATTATCAACTACACTTATGAAAAGAGCGCTTATACTCTTATCCACCTGCACGCTCGTGGCGTGCGGAACCGGCAGAATTAAGAATACAGAGCAGGTAAAACCTACAGAAGCCATTGTCTTCGGCAAACTATCTGTGCTTACAAACAAGCCTATCAGGAAAAAGTCACTTGAATTTCTATTTAACGAGACATTCTCGGGCAAATACCACATAAAACCCGATGACAGCGGCTACTTCTACATGAAATTACCCCTACAGAAGAACAATATGGTGAGGATCGGTTATAGCCAGAACACCAACCATATCATTAATATCGTGAAGGGGTATCTTTCCTCCACCCCCACTTCGCCCGATACCATATACTATGCCGGCGATATTACGCTAGATCTCCGCGGCATAAAACACACTACATCGGGCGCGGCCACAGGTGGCGCGGCGGGAGGTGCAGTGGGTGGCATTATTGGCGCTATAGCAGATAACAATAAGAAACCACAGAAACCAGCTGTTACTATAGTTGAAACTACTGCCACAGTAAATTTTTTCCGGGCTAAATTCCCGAAGAACAAAAGGCCTGTAACTACCCGGCTGGCAATTGCCAACCCATTGGCAACTCCCCCAACTAAGAAGAAAGATCACATAAGAACTGAAGATATAGATCGGAGCTTCGACTAGTCAATAAAAAGCGACGACAGCAGATGCTCAAAACAAAAACGGGTCACCACTTGTGGAGACCCGTTTTCTTTTAAGTGCTTTTTTTACTTTAGAACTTCACTCCAAATATTTTCAGAATATCAAGTCCATTTACATACACCATCAGCGCCAGTAAGATAACCAGCCCTACAGTAGTAGCCTTTTCCATCACCTTCTCACTTACCTGCTTGCCGGTTATCATCTCGAACAACAGGAAGATCACATAACCACCATCCAGACCCGGAATAGGCAACAGATTCATAAATGCCAATGCGATAGAAATAAAAGCTGTAAGGCTCAAAAATGCATGCCAGTCAAATTCATCAGGATACATTTTACCCATAGAATAAAAGCCACCCACACTTTGGTTGATCTTTACTTCGGGAGATACGAACAACTTAAACTGGATCATATACAACCTCAGCTTATCAAAAGCTTCCCTAAAGCCCTTGCCTACTGCTGCACCGGGGGTATAGGTCTCATGCACCATGTATTTATCTCTGGCACCCACCAGCATACCAAGCATAGAGTCCTTCGGACACATAGTATGTATGGTATCAATGCGGCCACCGCGAGAATACGCTACCGCCAACGGCTGACCTTCATGCTCACTTCTGTATTTAATAAAGTCTCCACCCCATTGCATAAGATCATTGTTCACAGATATAATACTATCCCCTTCCTTAAATCCTGCTTTTATGGCTATAGAGTTGGGCAGCACAGTATCTATAATTGCGTGTGCGCGCGGTGCAAGCAATGGCGTTCTGCGTTTGATCAATCTTGTAATAGTACCCTTCGGTATTGGCAATGTCACATCTTTACCATCACGCACCACTACCATAGTACCACCTGTATTGTGAAACAGCAATGCCATTACCACATTTTCAAGCCTGTCTATTGGTTGGCCATCAATTGATTTAGGAATATCACCATCACGGAATCCTATAAAGCGACCAGTACTATCTGTTGTAATACCAAATTCAGCTTTGGCTGTTGGCGTATATCTTTCGCCCCACACACCAAATATCACCATGTACAGAACAATAGCTATTATCACATTCACAATAATACCACCTAGCATGATGAGCATACGCTGCCAGGCCTTCTTAGAGCGGTATTCCCACGGTTCAGGCGGCTTTGCAAGCGCTTCCTTATCCATGCTCTCATCAACCATACCTGCTATCTTCACATAGCCACCCAGCGGGAACCAACCAATTCCATACTCAGTACCGCCCGATGTCTTCTTGAACAAAGAAAAATTCAACAGGCCTGAAAAAGGAAATAAAAAGTCGAAAAAGAGGTAAAACTTCTCAACGCGGGTCTTGAACAAACGGGCAAAAAAGAAATGGCCGAACTCGTGCAATACAATAAGGAATGACAGGCCCGCCAGTAGCTGTAATGCCTGTATAAGGCCGCCTGACATCAATAAAAGGGAATTTAATGGCATGATGCTTTTTCGTGTAGCTTAATAAATAGATAATTGACTTTTCTTAAGGAATTCGGTTACCTGTATGCGGGCTTCCTTGTCGGTTTCTACATACTCTTCAATGGTCGGGTGCTCTATGAATGTCATACAGTCAAGCGTCTTCTCAATCATCTCACTCATCTCCAGGAAACCTACTTTATTCTGCAGGAATGCATGTACCACTACTTCATTGGCAGCATTCAGCACACAAGGCGCGTTGCCACCTTTCTTCATAGCATCTATTGCCAGCGCCAGGTTGCGGAACGTCTTATAATCAGGCGCCTCAAACGACAGCTTCGGGAAGTCTTTAAAATCCAGCCTTTTGTAATCGTTGTGTATGCGCTCAGGGTAAGCTATAGCATACTGTATGGGCAGCTTCATATCCGGCAATCCCATCTGAGATTTTACCGAACCATCTGTAAACTGTACCATAGAGTGTATTACAGACTGCGGATGTATCACCACATCTATCTGGTCATTGTTCAATGCAAACAACCACTTAGCCTCTATTATTTCCAGGCCCTTGTTCATAAGGGTGGCACTGTCTATGGTTATTTTCGCACCCATCACCCAGTTAGGATGCTGCAATGCATGAGATGCCTTTACGTTAACAAGATAATTAGGCTTACGACCCAGAAACGGACCACCCGATGCTGTCAATATTACCTTCTCCACCTTGTTCAGGTCTTCACCTGCAAGGCACTGAAATATCGCCGAATGTTCACTATCAACCGGTATGATCACCGCACCTTTTTCCCTGGCACGCGCCATCACCAGTTCACCTGCCACTACCAGTGTTTCTTTATTAGCCAATGCTATACGCTTACCTGCATCAATAGCCGCGAGTATAGAGTGTAACCCTGCAAAGCCCAGCACAGCGCCAAGCACAGTATCAACAGTATCCCACTGGACCACTTCTGCCAATGCCTTATGACCTGTGAATACCTTTATAGGCAACATCATCAGGGCATCCTTTACTTCTTTGTATTTTGTTTCGTCGGTTACTACTACGGCATTAGGCTTAAACCTTCTTGCCTGCTCTATGAGTAATGTCGCATTGCTATGCGCACTGAGCACTTCCACTTCAAATAAGCCGGGGTGAGCCGCTACTACATCAAGTGCCTGTGTACCTATCGAACCGGTACTTCCTAATATGGCTAAACGCTTCATAATTGTATGCAATATTAACCGTTTTTACCCGTAAAGCCCATTTAGCGGTTTAAAATGTTGTGTGAAAGTGTGGGAGGAAATTCAAAATTCTGCACATTGCACATTATTGCCCGGTTATCTCAATGCAACCGATTTAACTATTTTTGAAAAGCAAGTAATGATGCCGAAGGTATCAGATGTCTATAGAAAAAATAAAAATCTTGACTTCGATGCCGAAGGTATCGGATGTATAATTAAGCGCATTCGTTAAAGAACATGTCATTGCGCCGTAGGTGGCAAAAGGTTTGTAGCACATAATCCCCTCCCCTACACACGCGAGCCGTAGGTTCGCGCCCAATTGTAACTGCAACATATTTTTATTTATGGTAAATTTGAGCAAATCAACACCTACGCAGGAGAAATTAGAAGAACAGGATTTTATAGAAAAAGTTGAAGTTGGTCTAAAAGAAATTGAATAAGGGAAGACGCTACCGCTTGACGATGTTAGTAAAATAATTGAAAGTTCGATAAGCCCAAATTCAATTTAACACGACCTAATCACGACAACAATCCTACTCTTTTCGGCAAACCAATATCGAAATAAGATTTTGTGCAATAGATGATGGGACAGAAAAAGCACCCACCTCAGTTGTAGAAGAACTTTAAAAAGGAGTGGGTTGTAAATACGATGCAACTGTCGCACCAATCCAAGTAAGTAACCCCCATTAAAACAAAATGCCCAATCAACGATCAGGCATTCTCTATACACACTTTTAGGTTTTCACTTTTGAATTTTGACTTAAAATAACTACTTCGTCAACTTCCTGAACACATCTTCCAAACTATTCACCTCAGCCTGCATAGACGTTATGTTCACATGCTGATCTAATGCCCACTGCATCAGCTCACGAGGCAATTCTTCTGCACTCTTACTTACCAGCTTCCATTTGTTATCGCCCACACTCTCTGCGGATGCTACGTTCTTTAGTTGCTTCAACAGTTTAGCGTCAACGGCTTTGTCAAATGATACCATCATCACATCCTGTTGCGCACCGGCTTCACGCAGATTTTCAATTGAATCATCAGCCACTATCTGGCCATTGTTGATGATGATCACCCTGCTGCACATAGCCTGCACCTCCTGCATAATGTGTGTAGACAGCAGCACGGTCTTTTCAGCACCTATTTTGCGTATCAGGTCACGTATTTCCAGTATCTGGTTAGGGTCGAGTCCGGTCGTTGGTTCATCTAATATCAGTACCTCCGGATCGTGCAGCATTGCCTGTGCCAGGCCTACACGCTGTTTATAGCCTTTAGAGAGTGCACCTATCTTCTTATGCGCTTCCTTGCTCAGTCCGGTCATCTCTATCATTTCCTCTATGCGTTGCTTCGCACCCTTGCCCAGCTTATGTATGCCGGCTGTGAACTCCAGGTATTCGCGCACGTACATATCATAGTACAGTGGATTAGCTTCAGGCAGGTAGCCTACCCTGCTACGCACTTCCATAGGCTTTTCAGCTACATCAAAACCACATACCTCAGCCTTTCCGCCCGATGCAGGCAGATAACCGGTAATGATCTTCATTGTAGTTGACTTACCCGCACCATTCGGCCCAAGAAATCCCACGATCTCTCCTTTCTTCAGTTCAAAAGAAATATTATCTACTGCTTTCTGTGTATCGTATAATTTACTGAGGGAAGAGACCTTTATAGACATAGGGCAAATTTAAAGTAAAATGTAAAAATTAGAAACCTTCTGAAATGTTATTGTTTATCAGTGGAAGATGCCGATTTGCATTTTTGTCCGCCCGCTGTCGGTCTCTGACCGACGGCACATCGGGCCGGCTCTCTTTGAGTACGTAAACACATCTCCCTCTCCACTGTCTGCCGACAGGAAGGTTTGGAGAGGGCCGGGGTGAGGCTATCTTTAACCTAATTCAAATACATATTCACATCAAATGCCCCGGCGGTCACCTGCACAGTACCTGCCAGAAACTGGAAAGTACCCTTTATGCCATTGCGATTAGTGCCATTAGTGGTATTGGACGTAATAACTATCTGTCCCGATGTGGCAACGTGAGTTTCACCATCACGGCTGATATAGCTCGCAGTATTACCTGAATCAGAAACAACATAAGTACCCGCACCTGTGTAATTACCAATATCCAGCTTCATGTGTGTATTGGCAGAGTCAGCTGTAATGGTAATATGCACGCCTGTTGACTTGTCAAACTTAACCGCCGAATTGCCGGACACCCATGGCCTGTTATCTATTACAGCCGTCATTTGTGCCGGCACAGAAGAACTCTTCTTTTTGCAAGAGCCCAGCACAACAACAGTTACAGTAAGTATAAAGAATAAAATACGTTTCATATAAAATAATATTTACATCATCATGGCATCTCTTTCCTTTTGGCGCTTAGCCTTTATACGCAGGCTTGACCCAAGGAAGAGGTTGAGATTATTAATACTGTTAGACGCTGTCATCTGGAATAATGATCCTGATCCAATATAAACAGGACCGGCAAACAAGATCACACCAAGATACCCTTGCTTCTGAATATTGAACGAGAACGGAACAGACACTGCGAATTTACCCCTTATATACCGTGGCGTAACGGTTACTGTAGAGATGTAGTGGTTAGACAACTCGTTGGCATCTACCTTACGCAGGTTGATCAGCACATTGGCATTCACCCAGAAACGCTCTTCTATTTTAAAGTCGCCATTCAGGTGCAAGGCAGTTGGCAATCCAAACTTCACCTTCTTTGTACTGCTCGTAGGCTTGGCAATAGTATCAACCAGGTAGTCATTGAAAATGCGCGTACCAAATGAAATATCGCTGTTGTTCTGTATGTTCTTGAAATCAATATTTTTATTGTCCACAGCATACTTGCCCGATACCGATGAGGCAGTGTAAGAATTATGACCTATGTCGGTGATCGATATCGCCAGGCGGGAGATATAACCCTTTCTCCTGAACAACGTTTCATTAGGATTCATGTAATACACCAACCCAAGATCTGCACCCACACTCATATTATTAGCAGGGTTGCGCAGCGCATTGAAAGGATTGGTAGAAATAGCCCATTTATTGGCATATGGCGTCATAGCGACATTCACGTCGCCAGTAGCATTGTGAGCAAGGCCATCATTATTGTAAGTTTTGAATGATGCATTGCCAACTCCCAGCCCTGCTGCACCTATACCATTCAGTATTTTCAAACTCGCACCTGCTACCAATGTATGATCTTCACTCTGGAAGATGAAACCCGCATAAGTAAGATTCAGCTCACTGTATATCTGCGATGTCATCGCAAAATTCTTCACCTTGAACGAATCTACCAGGTTAGTGTCACGGGTGGCATTAACACCCATCATCCTAAACACATTATCGTCAAGGTTGTCTAGGTTCATCAGGTAGCGCATACCTGTAGTAACGGCAATAAAGTACTTTTTCTTTACCAGGAAAGAAGCACCCGGACCTATCACTTCCATATTAGCCCACATGGTCTTACTATGCCTGTCATAACTACGGTAGTAGTCTTTATCCATAGTAGCCTGGCCTGTAGTAAAAGAATTATAGATCTTCTTTTTGAACATGAGCGCATTGCCGCCTATCTCACCTCCAACAGTAAGGAAATTGATCTGCGCACGATCTTCATGCACGGCAAACGCCGGGTTATCCCTTATCTGGGTAACACAGTTTACGTCTCCGTTAAGTCCTAGAAATGTTTGCGCTGTACTTGTGAAGTACATACACAGACAAATAAGAGATAATATTAATCGGCTCATGATGAGGTAAATATATGAAAAAATAGCTTTGCAAAGAAAGGATCAAGCCTGCCCGAGGCTAAAGTGAACCAATTTGCATATTTCTAATAAACACTACAACTGCGGCAATACAACAGATTTAACCATTCGAGCAAGCCCTGAAAGGGCGAAATAAACAGCGAGGGGTTTCAACCCCTCGACCATACAACAAAAAACACAAGCCCTGAAGGGGCGGCATACCTGTGTAAGCAACTGACAATAAATACTATTGGTATTCACAGACACATTTTGTGTTTTCATTTTGCCCGTTGGACTTTACTACCCTACCATGTAGTTGCACAACTTGAACAATACCCTTGCGCCAACAATAGCGTCAATTCCATCCCCATGTGTAAACCCATTAGATACTTCATTCAGGTCAAACCCAATGATCTCCTTACCCGACTGATGCAGCATTTTAAATAAATAGAATATCTGCTCTGTTTCAAAGCCACCCGGCACAGGCGTACCGGTATTAGGGCATAACTTAGGGTCAAGGCCATCAATATCAAAACTGATGTATACTTTCTGCGGCAGCGAATCTATGATCTGGGTACAAATCTGTTTCCAGGTTGCACCTTCATACTGCTGCTCCTTTATGTCTTTGTCAAAAAATGTTCTTATCCTGCCATTACTCTGCTCTATCATCTCCAGTTCCTCATTGCAATAGTCGCGTATACCCACCTGTACCAGCTTCTTCACTTGTGGCACTTCCTTCAGCGTGTTGTACATGATTGAGGCATGTGAGTACGTAAACCCTTCATAGGCTATGCGCAAGTCGGCATGTGCATCTATCTGCAGAATACCGAAATCGCTGTGTACATCACCCAAGGCTTTGATAAAACCAAGCGGCGTACTGTGGTCGCCGCCTATAAGTCCTACTTTCTTACCACGTTTCAGCAGGTTACTGGTCATTTCATATACCCAGTCACGCAGTATTTCGCCGTTATTATTGATCTCAGTGAGTTTATGAGACAATTGTTCATTATCGGCAACATCTCCACCTTCTACCATATGAGACAGTATCAACTCTGCACACTGGCGCAGGTAATCACTCTTTTTACGAATGTTCTTGTCTACCGGCATCATATAAAAACCCTTCTTCCACCCGTCTTTAACATCAGGGTCGAAAAGATCTACCTGCATCGCCGCTTCAAAAATATGGTCGGGGCCCTGTGCCGTTCCTACACGGTAAGAAACGGTCACTTCCCAGGGCACAGGAAGCAATACCAGTTGGGCCTGCTCTTCAGTGAATGGCAAGCCAAATATGTTGTTCGATTTAAGTCCTACGGAGTTAGGGTCAAAATTTGTCAGATCCTGCATGGGTGCAAAGATAATATGGTATTGTATGACGAAACAATTACTGTAAAAAAATAACGGATCTTTTAAGAATAGCAGTACTACAAGATACGCCTGATGGGTTTATCTCTTCAATTTAGGCAGCCATAAAAAATACTATTAATAAATGGTGCAGTTCCATCTTTCACCAACTACAGTGGTATCGTACGACTCGCATTCTGTCGTCGCATCGTCTTTGGTCATAGAGCCAAGATCTCTTATCAGCTTGATCTCGTTGTTATACGCACACTGGCAATGGTAATTCTTTTTACATGAAGAAAAACCTAAAATACCTAAAGCTGCAATGACTAATGTGTAGCGAATATCCCTTTTCATTTACGGCGGTTAATGACAGTTTAAACTAATTATTTTCTTATAACTTTGAAATATGAAGCGTTTATTTTTCCTCATATTCCTCTTTATAGTTCCATCAAAAATAAGTTTTTCACAGGAAGTAAAAAAGCCTATCGACAATAAATATCTGTTCAATCCTTATGCCGATGCACAAAAGGCTCTTAATGACGCTCTTATGGCTGCGCAAAAAGCACACAGGCACGTCCTTGTGGTAGTCGGCGGCGACTGGAGTTTTTGGTCAAGAAAAATGTACGGACACCTAACCCGCAATCATCAATACTATAATAACTATGAACTTGTTTTCATCAACTTCAGCCCTGTCAATAAAAATGAAACGATACTTAACCAATTACATGTACCCAAAGATCAGGGTTACCCCATACTCATTGTATTAGACGAAAATGGGAACCCTTTACTGACAACAGATACCGACGACTTAAAACTCAATCCCCGGGCATATGACGATGATCTGTTAGCTACATTTACCGAAAAATGGTTGACCTATAAATCAAATGATAAGAAGTAACCATGATCCAAGCCCATAAGGGCAAATTCACTACCCTGCTTAATGATTCGGGTGGAACACTTTTTTGTTTTGACTTTTAACTTGATGCTGATGCTTCACATAAAAAACGCTGCTCCAAAAGACATAGATCTCATTCGTGAACTCACCATGCAGGTTTGGCCGCAAACATATACACCCATACTAGGCCCTGTGCAGGTACAGTATATGCTCAATAAGTTCTATCACCCCGAGGTGCTCGCACAGCAGATGCAGGATGGACAAAATTTTATTGTTTGCTATTCAGACGATATTCCGGCTGCATTTGCAGCATTTGAAGAGATAGAACAAGGCCTGTTCAAACTGCATAAAATATACATACTACCGGGCCACCAGGGCAAGGGGGTAGGAAAATATCTCGTGGATCATATTGCGGCTGTAATCTCCGGTAATGGCACTACACAGCTAAGGCTGAACGTAAACCGCTATAATAAATCTGCAATAGGCTTTTATGAAAAGATCGGCTTCAAGAATATTGGCGATGAGGATATCGATATTGGTGGTGGCTATTTTATGAATGACCACATATTGCAGTTAGCAGTGCCTTACGCCGATAAATGATGTTTCAAAAACTCCTTTATTACCCCCCATGCCTGCTTTGATGCCCCTGCATCATAAGAAGGGTGACCATCGAAAAAGAAACCATGACCCGCATGTGCAAATTCCAGGTTCACAAAGTCCCGGTTAGCACTCCTCATTGCATCTATTACAGCTCCCGACTGTGTTGCCGGAATATACTCGTCTCTTCCGGCCCACACAAGCAATTGAGCACCTCGCAATTTTGAAACTCGGTCCAACTCTTTATCCAACTGGCCACCGTATACGCTTACACTTGCGCCCAACTTTACAATGCTGTTGGCAATAAACGACAATCTGCCCCCTATCGAAAACCCAAGCGTCCCTATATTATTTTCATTTACATTTTCCTGAGAACTCAACCACTTTAAAGTGGCCTGCATATCATCAACTATCTGCTCATGGCGGGTTGCCGTTACATGTGGCATAGCTATTGAATGTTGGTAATACCTCGCTTCAAATCCCGCTGGTGCCGTTCTGTGAAAAAGTTCAGGCACTACCGCCACAATGCCTTCCCGGCCCAGCTTATCAGCTACCCCTCTCATATCTGCATTCACTCCAAAAGCATCATGAAATATGATAACGGCAGGAAAAGGGCCGCCCCCATGAGGAACTGCCACATAAGCATTCATTACTGAATCTTTTACGGTAAGCGAAATGGTGCGGGACACAGCTTTTTTTTGTGAAAATACTCAAAACCCAACACAATATCAATACAATACCCATGAATTTTAAATCAATAACAAATGCCTCATATAGGCATTGATTGAATTATCAGATTGCAGAAAATGTCAGAAATTCAGTAGATACACTTTCTTGAGATTCAGTGCAAACCCATGTCATTAAGTAAATGACTACAATGCAAGAAAATACCTGGAAGAGATCCAAACTCTGGTTAACATCGCCACGAGCTAAATGGATGAACTTTAGTTTTAATTAAGAAAAATGCCCGGCAGGCTGCTAGGCAGTGTGTTATGAAACAACAACGGGGTGCAGGTTACGTCAACAAAAAAAGGATACAAAGGAAACGCAATCACCTGCTCCATTGCCACCTGTTCATCTTCCGCATTGATCACACACCATATCATGTCCCTGTTCAGCGACACACTATATGACAGCAGCTTACCTTCAGAAAATAATTTATTCACATTGTGCCTGTGTTCAGGTACAACAGCCATCATCTCTGTGGTAAACACAGGTAATTCGATCTGGAAAAAATAAGCAGCCATCAGCTATTAACGTAATAAACTTACGTTTCCTTTCTTCTTTATTGGCTTTCCACTCACACAGAATCCATCAGCTTCCCATACATACACACCGGTTGGGCATGGTGTGCCATTGTACGTACCATCCCACATTTGCGTAGGCGTGCTGGTCTGGAATACCATTACACCCCAACGGTCAAATACCCGGAAGTAGTTAAGCTGAGACAATCCCTGATTAATAACACCAAACCTGTTCACCAGTGAGCTGGTGCTTGCAGGCGCAAATGCATTTGGCAGGTAGAAGTCGCCACAATTAGAATGAAGCGTCACTGTATCTCTTGCCTGGCAAGTCAGTCCCGATGAATGTTCTGTAACCTCGATCACATAAGTGAAATCAGATGGTGGATTAACTGTAGGGAATGGCACTGTTGTATCCTCTATATATTGGAAAGGAGTCCAGTGATAAGTTACAGCACCTTCCAGTGTCATATCCGGGCCGCCAAGTATGCTTGTAGCGCCATCAAGTATAGTACGGTCAGGTCCCGCATCTGCAGTTACCTTAACAACATTTACATGAATGAATGTATCTACAATGCAACCATCAGGGTAGAATATCTCTACATTATAGTTCATCGTATAGTCAGGCCATGCTTTCACTGTATCATCACCATCATACGCAGTATCTATATGGTAGATAGGCGACCATGCAAACGAATCAGCGAAATTAGATATCACGTAAAGCTTTATAGAATCCCCTTTACAGATGGTAGGGTTAATGTTAATGAATATATTAGGTATAGGCAATACCACTATCGATTTACACTCTACTGCCATATTTGGCTTACCCTGGTTGATCACATAATAGATATTATATGTGCCTGGTGCATTGTAATAATAAACAGGAGGAGTAACTTCTGTAAAAGAAGGTATAGAAGCATTGGTACACTGGGTAATGGTAACCTTTGTCAATGAGCTATCCGCTACATTGGTAATGAAAGCATACAGGTCATCTTTGTCGCGCAGTATCGTAGAAATAGATGATGGGAAGTTCATACCACCAACCACACTATAGTCTACAGCAGTGTATGGTCCTACCGCAGTAGCCATCTGTATAGATACCAGCTGGCTTGTAGTACTGTCGGTTATATAGGCATAGATGCTACCACAATCTCTTGTAAGGCTAATAGACGATGGAATAGTTACGCGGAACAGGAAGTCACCGAGATTACTACCGGTCATTGCTGTCGTATTCAATACCGGGCCTACGTTTATACGGGCAATGGTACTGTTTCCTCTGTTAGCAACAAAGAAATAGTATTGGCCATTATCAAGTATAGCAGCCATATCAGTAGGGTCATTCAGCACTCCGCCGGGGTTGCCTATTGTTACTACAGCTGGTGTATTAGATATGTTCGTACCAAAATCCATTCGTACCAGGAAGTTATTGAACCTGTTTACTACATAGCCATACCATTTAAGATCAGCATCCTGCGCTACAAATATTCCTTTAGGGCCAACAAATTCATTCACTGCCGGTGTAAGCGGATCATCAAGGTTACCAAAATTCGCAATATTAGGTGTAGGGTTACCCAACGTTGGTCCGAAATCAATACGACCTACAGCCGATTCTGCTTTTGTATATCCACCTGTTACAAATACAAACCAGTTCTCTGCCAATGTATCATAAGCAATGAACATAGAAGTAGGATGGTGAGGCAAACCATTAGTAAGATTACCAAAATTGGTAACAGTAGGCACATTATTTAAGCTGGTTCCATAGTTAAGACGCAAAAATTCATCGGTACTTGCATTAAGCACAAAGCCGTAATACTGTCCGTTCCTGTCTTGCTGTATCTCAATATTAGAGGGCTGGTGAAAGCCGAAACCATTGCCCATGTTCACGCCGGAAGGCGCGCTGGTTATGGCTCCTGAGCAAAAACCCCAGTAGTATGAAGCAGCATCAAATATGGTGCTGTTCAGGTGTACCGGCTGCCTTACACACACAGTGTCGGGTGCAGTAAACAAGGTCTGCGCTTTTAAAGCTTGCAGTTGCGATAATATTGATAAAACTACTAGTAGCAGATATTTTCTCATAATCCAGAAAAAGAAATTCCGTAATAAACGGCTAATATAACAATAACTACAGACTTTTGTCGCAAAATTGTACATTTATTTCGGTAAATCAAAGCAAGTATATGTTTGAAAGTAAAAGATTAAGGTTAGCATTAGGTTTTATTTGTATTTTAAATATCACTCTTTGTGCCTTTTTTGAGGCCGGAGCCAAAGAAGGCATGTGGATACCTTCGACTATAAAAAAACATGAGAACCAGATGAAGGCTCTCGGCCTGGAGATTCCGGTAGAAATGATCTATAATGATGGTGGCACCGGTCTTAACAATGCAGTGGTGCTCTTTGGCAAGGGCTGCACCGGAGAAATAATTTCGTCAAAAGGTCTTGTACTCACTAACCACCATTGCGGATACGGCACCGTACAGGGACTCACCAGTCTGGAAAAAGATTACTTCGCAACCGGTTTTTTTGCCAAAAGTATAAAGGAAGAGATTCCTTGCCCCGGCCTTACAGTCACATTTATCCGTCGTATAGAAAATGTCACGTCTAAGATCACTACAGGCATTTCAGATACCCTCCGCGATGCAATTAGAGACACACTCATTGCCAACCGCATTAAAGTAGTGGAGAAAGATTACGCCAAAATCACCGGCATGGATGCCACGATAAAATCATACTTCGAAGGCAACCAGTACTGGATAGCAATAACTGAAACATATAAAGATATACGCCTTACAGCTTTCCCACCCAATGGCATCGGCACATTCGGCGGCGATGACGAGAACTGGGTTTGGCCACGCCACACCGGTGATTTCAGCGTATTCCGCGTATATGCAGGTGCCGACAATAAACCCGCTCCTTATGCGGCAGGCAACAAACCTTACGATGCCTCCCAGTTTTTCAATATCAGCCTGAAAGGCTATAAAGAAGGCGACTTCAGCATGGTCTATGGCTTCCCGGGCACCACTATGGAGTACATTTCTTCAGGCGAACTGAACCAGGTATATTCGATCATCGACCCTATCAGCATAGAAGCAAGAACCCGCAGGCTCGATGTATGGACAGAACACATGACCGAGCATAGGGACGTGTTCCTGAAGTACACTTCTAAACGCGCCGGCGTAGCCAATGGCTGGAAAAAATGGCAGGGCGAAATTGAAGGACTGAGAGTAAATAATGCCATCGAAAAGAAAGAATTATATGAGAAGGGATTCCAGCAATGGGCAATGAATACAGCCACCGACCCATATGTAAAAACGCTCCTCCCTCAACTAAAAACCGAGGTAGACAATATAGACGGTGTCCTGTTTCATGAGCAGCACATAAAGGAAGAACTATTGGCCATAGAGCTGATAGCCACGGGTGCAGCAATGGAAAAAATGCAGGCATGTTTCCGGGCAAAATTCACACAGGCCCAACTCACCGACACCCTGCAGAAACTCACCAAAGCGCTCGATGGTTTCTACAAGAATTACGACATGGAAACAGACAAAGATCTCTTTGCGTCATTGATGCCATTATATGTTAAGAACTGCAAAAAGGAAATGCCGGCTTACTATAAAAAACAATATCACCGCAATCTGCGCAACAGCAACAGATGGGCACGTAAGGTATATAGGTCGTCTATGCTCGCATCTCAGGAAAAGATGATGGCCTTCGCAAACACAGCTAAAGTAAATGACAGCAACAAACTAAAGAATGACCATGCTTACCTGCTTTACACCAGCATTGCAACATTGAGGAAAGAAAAGATAACACCTAAGATAGACGCTTATAGGGCGAAGAAACACTTCCTCAACAGACTGTACATCAATGCGCAGATGAACTACGAAACAGAAAGAGATTTCTACCCCGACGCTAACCTTTCATTACGTGTTATGTTCGGACAAGTGCAGGGCCTTGACCCTGATGGCGATGCTCCCTACTCTTACCAGACAAAGCTTGCAGATGTGGTAGCACTCGATGACTCCAACTCCCTTTCTTTCAAAGTGCCTGCCAAACTTAAAGACCTATACAACAAAAAAGACTTTGGCCGTTGGGCATTAAATGGTGATGTGCCTGTTGCATTCATTGCCTCTAACCACACTTCAGGCGGCAATTCCGGCAGTCCTATACTCAACAGCAAAGGAGAGCTCATAGGCACCAATTTCGATCGTGCATATGAAGGCACAATGAGCGATTATCTGTTTGATCCTAACCGTTGCAGAAACATCTCTGTCGATATCCGCTACACCCTCTTCATCCTCGAAAAGTTTGGCGGTGCCGGCTGGTTAATCGACGAAATGAAAATAGCGAAGTAGGTAGGTTAAGTTCATGTCATTGCCCAGTTAGGTGGCAACCGGTTTGTAGCAAAAAAAGCACCAATTACACAGCGCCCCGTAGGGTCGCAACAATCGTAACAAGGTCTGTTAATAAGGATTATAAACTATACCTTTACTTACCTGAACTTTCATAGTTGATAGGGTTTATGATCTGAACAAAATTTGATAGGGTTCAGGGTTTGCAGATTTTTTAGAAAAGAGCGCTCTTCGACGGCGCTCTTTTTTGTGCCGGGGTTTGTGGGGCTGGTGGTTTTTTAAGCAGTATTTTATGGGTATCCTTACGTAGGGGCAATAGAGGTTATTAACGCTGCAATAGTGCAGCAGTATAGCGTCTTCATAGCTTTTGTCTTTTTGTGTGTTTGACTCTTGTGTAACAATATCTGTGCCAAAAGTTATAACAATGTGAAATTGATAAAATTTCCCCTACCCCATTAAACCTTTTGAAAATCCAGATAAACTCTCCTCCTGAGGCAATAGATTTGACAACTTTCTAAAAAGTTGTCAAATCTGCCACAACCACAAAAAGATAAAGCCCCCGAATCTCGGAGGCTTTATCTTTTATCTGATTTAAGTAAGAAGTAACTTTTTACTTTTCACTTTTAAGTTTTGACTTAGTAATCCATTCCCATTCCGCCGCCTGGCATGCCACCCATTGGTGCAGCAGACTTAGGTTCTGGCTTATCGGCAATTACGCACTCTGTAGTCAGGAGCATACTAGCTATAGAAGCAGCATTTTCCAAAGCTACACGGCTCACCTTAGTAGGATCGATTACACCTGCAGCAAGCATGTTCTCATATACTTCTGTACGTGCATTGAAACCGTAGTCACCCTTGCCTTCGCGTACTTTCTGTATGATAATAGAACCTTCAAGACCTGCATTAGCAACTATCTGGCGCAATGGCTCTTCCAATGCACGGCGAACGATAGCAACACCGGTCTTTTCATCAGCATTGTCTGTGCTTACAGCCATCAATGACTCGATAGCACGGATGTAAGCAACACCACCACCTGGTACAATACCTTCTTCTACCGCAGCGCGTGTAGCATGAAGAGCATCGTCAACACGGTCTTTCTTTTCCTTCATTTCTACTTCACTGGCAGCACCTACATACAATACTGCTACACCACCGCTCAGCTTAGCCAGGCGCTCCTGTAGTTTTTCACGATCGTAATCGCTTGTAGTGTTTTCAATCTGCGTTTTGATCTGGCTGATACGTGCTTCGATATCTTCCTTTACACCCTTACCACCAACTACAGTAGTATTGTCCTTATCGATAGTAATGCTTTCTGCCTGACCAAGGTAAGCTATTGAAGCATTCTCCAGCTTGTAACCCTGCTCTTCGCTGATAACGATACCACCTGTAAGGGCAGCAATGTCCTGCAGCATTTCCTTACGACGATCACCGAAGCCAGGCGCCTTAACAGCTGCGATCTTCAATGAACCACGCAATTTGTTTACCACCAGTGTAGACAGTGCTTCACCATCTACATCTTCAGCAATGATCAACAACGGACGGCCGCTCTGAACAACACTTTCCAGGATAGGCAAAATGTCTTTCAATGTGCTTACCTTCTTATCATAGATAAGGATGTATGGGTTCTGCAATTCTACCTGCATCTTCTCTGTATTAGTTACAAAGTAAGCGCTCAGGTAACCGCGATCGAACTGCATACCTTCTACTACTTCTACAGTAGTTTCAGTACCCTTAGCTTCTTCTACAGTGATAACACCTTCGTTACCCACCTTAGCCATTGCTTGGGCGATCAAAGCACCAATTGCATTATCGTTATTTGCAGATATAGAAGCAACCTGCTCTATCATCTTATTGTCGTTTCCTACTTTCTGAGACTGAGTCTTCAGGTTTTCAACAACAGCAGTTACTGCCTTGTCTATACCACGCTTCAGGTCCATTGGGTTAGCACCTGCTGCTACGTTCTTCAAGCCTTCGCCTATGATAGACTGAGCCAATACGGTAGCGGTAGTTGTACCATCACCCGCCAGATCAGCAGTACGTGAAGCCACTTCCTTCACCATCTGTGCACCCATGTTCTCAATGCTGTCTTCCAGTTCTATTTCCTTAGCTACAGATACACCATCCTTAGTTACTGAAGGTGCACCAAACTTCTTTTCAATAACCACGTTACGGCCTTTAGGACCAAGGGTTACCTTTACTGCATCCGCAAGGATGTCAACACCACGCTTCATTTTGTTGCGTGCTTCAATGTTAAAGAACAATTGCTTTGCCATGATATTTTAAATTTGTCAATTTGTCAATTTGGCAATTAGCCAATTGACGCGTATAAAAAAATGTTGTTTACTTGTTTAATTGCTGTTATCCGAAGGCAACAATTGGCTAATTGCCGAATTAAATTACCGCCAGGATATCGCTTTCACGCATGATCAGGTAGTCAGCACCTTCCAGTGAAATTTCTGTACCTGCATATTTACCATATAAAACGGTATCGCCTGCCTTCACAGTCATTGGTTCATCTTTCTTACCCGGACCAGCAGCAACTACTACACCGCGTTGTGGCTTTTCCTTAGCAGTATCAGGTATAATGATACCACCGGCAGTCTTTTCTTCAGCAGCAGCCGATTTTACAATAACCCTGTCATGAAGGGGAGTAATGTTAACGTTGTTAGCCATTTTTATAAATTTTTATGTTTGTGAACAGTTTTGTACTATCGGTTCATCATCTTTTATGCCAAACGGGTTTCAGCCACTTTTTCGGTCATTTTTGCAGTGCAAGGCCTTTTCATTTTGTCATTTTAAGCCACAGCAAGCCAACTTTGCATATAACAATATGCATTATTGATATTTTGGCAGATAGTTACTTACGCTCATTTACACGATTTTCCGGTTCTTCTTTACCTAATAATAAGGTGGGCAGCTTGCTTGATCAGACGATCTTAAGTACTTGCTCTCAAATCGCTCCGGTATGATCAAAAACAAAATCAAATAAAATCAACAGAGATCATGCTCCTCATCAGCCCGCAAGAAAAAATATATAAGCAACGCCGCTGCAAATAAGGCTTTCAGACATTTCAAGGGTAACTTAGCGCTTTATCATCAAAAAGATTTTTTGAATACCTGATTGTATTTTGGTTTTTTGTTTATATCTTTGGTCTTTATTAATCTTTTTATTTTAAAAACAATGCAAGAAGGTACAGTTAAGTTTTTCAATGAGACAAAGGGTTTTGGTTTCATCACACCATCAAACGGTGGTCCGGACATTTTCGTTCACGTTTCAGGTCTTCATGATGAAATCCGTGAGAACAATAAAGTGTCTTACGAAGTTCAGAATGGCAAAAAAGGTTTGAATGCAGTTAATGTAAGAGTTATCTAATTCTATTCATATCCAACTTTGAAAGCCCTCGGTTTACCGAGGGCTTTTTTTGTGCGGTTAATGCTTCTTATGGGTTGGCATTGTCTCACATCTCATTTTTTCAACTTAACATTATTCTATGGAATACAGCGGCAATAGCGACATTTCAAAAGAACCAGACTACCAACAACCTCATCAGTCTTCAAAGAAGAGTATGAAACTGCGTATTTTCAATTCCTTTAAAGAAAAAACAAGTAAACTCCCCCTAAAATCGCATAAAATGTTCACTTGTAAACACACATTCGGGTGTTCTTATCTCACCTTCTTTCAGTTCATACCACGGACTTAATCCGCTATTCATAGGATTGGCCAGTAGCTGCATTTGCTGCGCCGGCATAAAGCCCTGTGCGAGTAAGTATATTTTATGGCCGCTTTTATCATGTGCCATATCCATCACCAGCTCCACGTGTCCGGGTGTACCACCCCTTACCAACAGGTCACCGGGTCGCACATCCCGCCACCCTATTTTCGTCAATTCCCTGCTCAGCGATAAAGATCCGCAGTAGCTATAGATCACATCCATATAAGTGCCTAGGGTTGCACTATCATCTCTTGCTGCCACACTCTTTACCCATTCCGTTTTATTACCCTTCACCGCTATCCTGTAGCCATGCGCCCATTTACTATATGCTGCCACAAACCCATTAGTGAGTGTAAACCGTATACTGTCTTGCATGCCAACTTTATACAGGTAAGCCGCACGCATGTGCATAGCCACATCGGCACACTGCTGCAGGTCTTTATGCCCAATAGGCATATCAATTACCGCCACATACACATCCGGCTTATCTTTTACGCTTCCATCAAAATAATGCACCTTTTCGCCAGCAGCCAGCAGCGGAACATTCTGCAGATAGGTTGCAAAAGAAGTATCGACTCCTACAATACGCGTATATCCTTCAGGCAGTAGCACGCGCTCTTTTATCGTCCGCCCCAGCGGATTGAGGTAGCTCTTTTGCTGCAACGACTGGCAGGAATGGAGCAGAAAAACCGACAACAACAGCGACGTGTATTTCATAATAACAGTTTGCGGCAATTATAAACTATATTTTGAGGGAAATAGTATCGAGAGTGGGAATATAATTTAGGGGAAAGTCCTGTTTTGTGTAAATTTTTATCGGGCACGGAATCTTGATTATTAATTGATTTTGAATGGGTTATGAAATAGTTGTATGCCCGATTATGCCCGACGAAGTGAGAGCGGGATAAGGAAAACGCCCTATGTGCTGAGCGTATGTCTCTGACGACGCTCGTGCGGTCGCCGGTCTCTGACCGGCATATCGGGCCGGTTCTCTTTGTGGGCGCTGTGTCCATAACATCTACCCAATCACCCCTCATACCTAAAATTTTCTCATGGACGCAAACATTTTTTCATAACTGCGAAAAACTAATACACACCAACCTCACTTTCAAAAATCTACTCTTAGTTATCCACACAAAAAAGTTTTATGGTGGTACGAAAAGCGTACCATCATGGTACGGAAAGTGTACCACCATGACTTTTCATTCCATCCGTTTGTTTCCGGTTGCCCACCTTTACTACCCAAATTTCTGGACAGGAAAATTTCCCCGACCACTTTTTGGTTTTGACTTTTAACTTTTGACTTAATCAATAATCCTGTGGAAGCAAACAACGACAAAAAACAAGCCGCACGCAACCTCTTTCTCCACTCCGACAGAACCCGTGCCGAGATCGCCGACCTCATCGACATTAACACCAAAACACTCTACCTGTGGATCAAACACGGCCGCTGGGAACAAATGAAGACCGCAGCAAGGCAAACACCCGCATCCCTGTTGCAGGATGTGTATGATCACATCGAGGCAGTCAACAATAAAATAAAAGCCCGCGAAGATCGGTGCCCCACCTGGCAGGAAGTAGAAATGCTGCGTAAACTATTCGCATCAACAAAACACATCCAGAAACTCAATATCGGCTCATACATCGAAGCATTTACCGAACTGACCTCCTTTATCAACGACCATGACAGCGAGCTGGGTAAGGCAGTAGTCACCCTAACAGACAAATACATAAAAGGCTTGGTTAGCCCGTTCCACCCCACAGCCTACAAAAACGTAAGTGATGTCAAGGACAACCTCGAAGCCATAGAACAAGAGGAAGAAAAAGACATGGCCGAACTTCAGCGGGAAGAAGTGGCTCTGGCAGATCATGAATCAAACAAAGCGGAAACCAATACAGCCATCATCATCCTGCTTACATCTAACCACGGATCTCAGGCAGACAATAACACACCCGCACAAGCAACACAACCCACACAAGATCTTACTCCCGACACAACAACAAAGTCACACACCCTTTCTTCACTCCCACTCTTAAAATGTACACCATCACTCTTTACCCGTCCTCCACTCACCCACCGCTATTTGGGAATGATTTTTCAGGTAGTCGGCAATCATCGGGCATTCTTTCTTTACATAAACCATTCAAAACCAAACAATAATTCAAATTCTATGCCCGATGAAAATTTTCGCCAAACAGGGCATGATTGGTGAGATCAATTTGACATTTCTCTGAAGGGGCGAGGCACCTGTCGCAACTATCGCGAGAGTTAGCCCCGATCATCTCGGGGCTCTCGTGACGATATGATTTGACGGGTCTCTGACCCTAAGTGTTCGAAAAGAGTAAAACTGCTCGTGATATGTCCCGTAGGGACTACCGGTTTGTAGTAAAACGTAACAAAAAATGGGCATTGCCCCGTCAGGGGCAACCCTTTTCTAAGCACATTAATAACTTTCCTAACACTTCTGGCCTCTGACCCGACACACTACATAAGCAAGAAATTCCGCCCTTATCTTTCGCTCCCCATACCCACTTCGTCGGGCACGATCGGGCATACAACTATTTCATAACCCATTTAAAACCAATCAATAATCAAAATTCCATGCCCGATAAAAATTTGCACCAAACAGGGCATTTCCGCCGTTGTCGGTCTTCTCACCAACAACCATCAGGCCGGTTCTTTTTAGGATAACCCAAAACGGCTTATCACTGGTCGAAGCGTCCCGCTTGCGAAAAAATACGGAAGCGAGACGCTTCCATTAGATAGGACGAAGGGAGACCCTTCGACCAGTGGGAGTAATATCCTAGCTTTTCACCAAGATAGGACCAAAGACGAAGAAGAGCTTAGAGGCGCAAGATTGAGTCTCCACAGCGGATGGACTCAGCGACCCGATACTAGATTGCTTTGTTCCCTGCCGGCAGGCAGGCTCACAAAGACCGGCTAATGTATCAGCTTGTTACTAGCTGGCAATTGAGCCATTACGCAATTCAGCCATTATCAATGTACATTTGTGTTATGCCGCTACTTAAAGAATGGAATATAGGGGATCATGGCCGGGGTGCTATATGGAAGGTGGAGGAAGATGAGGCTTTTTTTGCTGAAAAGACAGGGATAGTGTCTGATATAAAGAATGAGAAGCGTAGGATAGAGCACCTGGCAGGGCGCTATTTGCTCACTCATTTGGAAGAAGAATTTCCGCTGCACACCATTCAAAAGGATGAACATGACAAACCCCGTATACCCGATGACCAGTTTCATTTCTCTATTTCACACTCATGGCCTTATATAGCGGTGGCGGTAGACCCTGTAGACGCTGCAGGTATAGATATACAGACGTGGCACCCAAGGATAGATAACATAAAGCATAAATTTTTGTCGGAAGGAGAGCAGGAGACCATGTGCCACGATCCTAAATACTTTACGCTGGCGTGGTGCGCTAAAGAGGCGGTATATAAGTGGCATGGCCGCAGGGGGATTGACTTTAAAGAACACCTGCCGATCACTTATTTCAGCACTTCGCTAGATATTAATATTTACATGAAATTGAATAAAATGCCGGAAATGGTATTTACAAAAAACTTTATAACTACTGATTTTGCTTGCTCTTACGTGGATCACGCCCAACCCTGGGCAATATACTAATACAATACAATAAATAAACATGTGACATTTTTCAAGAAAAATGTCGAAATATTTCTCCAATTCTGAAATATTTTCTAGATTCGCACAAAATTTAATATCTATGGCGAATTTACGTTTTCAGGCCCTGCAGTCATTGCAGAACGAAGAGAAGATCGTTTCCGGGTACAGTGAGAAGAAGATCACTACCATGTTCGGAAGCAACGTATTTACAGGTCGCGCCATGCGCGAATCACTGAGCGATGAGGCCTATAAGAGCCTTATGAATTCAGCGAAGTCGGGCCAGCGTATCGAGCGCCGCATAGCAGACCAGGTAGCCGTGGGTATGAAAGCCTGGGCCGAAGAGCGTGGTGTTACTCACTTCACGCACTGGTTTCAGCCACTTACCGGTACTACTGCCGAAAAACATGATTCATTTTTTACCATTAAGAGCGATGGCTCTGCGATAGAACTTTTTGACGGCGAAGCGCTGATACAGCAGGAGCCTGATGCATCGAGCTTCCCTAACGGTGGTATCCGTGCTACATTTGAAGCACGTGGTTATACCGCATGGGATCCATCATCACCCGCATTCATAATGGAAGCAGGCTCGGGTAAGACACTTTGCATACCTACTATATTCATTGCTTACAATGGTGAGTCGCTTGACCATAAAGCTCCTTTGCTGAAGTCGATAGCAGCACTGGATAAGGCAGCGGTAGATGTGTGCCATTACTTTGATAAGAACGTAACTAAGGTAACCGCTACCCTGGGATGGGAGCAGGAGTACTTTGTAGTAGATGAGGCACTGGCCAATGCGCGCCCTGACCTTATGATGTGCGGACGTACATTGCTGGGCCATGGTCCTGCAAAGGGTCAGCAGCTGGAGGATCACTACTTCGGTTCTATCCCTGAGCGTGTATATGCCTTCATGCAGGATTTCGAACAGGAGTCTTACAAACTGGGTATTCCATTGCGCACCCGCCACAACGAGGTAGCACCATCACAGTTTGAGTGTGCACCTATGTTTGAAGAAGTGAACATAGCTGTTGACCACAATACATTGCTGATGGACGTAATGACCAAGGTGGCCAAGCGTCATAAGCTGAAGGCGCTGATGCACGAAAAGCCATTTGCAGGTGTGAACGGTAGCGGCAAGCACAATAACTGGAGCCTTGCTACAGATACGGGTGTAAACCTGCTGTCACCAGGCAAGACACCACGTACCAACCTTATGTTCCTTACCTTCTTTGTGAACACTATTAAGGCGGTACATGATCATGCTGATCTGCTGCGCGGTGCTATTGCTTCTGCCAACAATGATCACCGCCTGGGTGCCAATGAAGCGCCACCGGCTATTATATCTGTATACCTGGGTAAGTACCTTACACAGGTGCTGGATGAAGTAGAATCAAGGGTTAAGGAGAAATTCACCGAGCAGGATGAAGTGATCCTGAAGCTGGACATACATAAACAATTGCCTGAGGTATTGATGGACAATACCGACCGTAACCGTACCAGTCCTTTTGCCTTCACAGGTAATAAGTTCGAGTTCCGCGCGGTAGGTTCTTCTGCCAACTGCGGCTCGCCAATGGTGGTGTTGAACACCATTATGACCGATACGCTGAGGAAGTTCAAGAAGGAAGTAGATACGCTGATAGAGAAGGGTGAGAAGAAGGAAATAGCAGTATTGCAGATATTGCGCAGCTATATTACCGAGAGCAAGAAGATCCGTTTTGAAGGGGATAACTACAGTGCTGAGTGGGCTGAAGAAGCTGCCCGCCGCGGGTTGAACAACTTTAAGACAACTCCTGAAGCTCTTGATGCTTATGTTACCGACAAGTCTAAGCAGCTGTTCTTTGACAATGGTATCTTCAGCAAGCGCGAACTGGAAGCCCGCCACGAGATCATGCTGGAAGATTATGTAAAGAAGGTACAGATCGAAGCCCGCATAATAGGCTACCTGGCTACCAACCACATATTGCCTGCTGCCATAGAGTATCAGAACACTATGATCACCAATGTAAAGGGCCTTAAGGAAATAGGACTGGATGAAAGCGGCTACAAAGCGCAGCTGAACCTGGTGAAGGTGATGAGCAACCACATACAGCACATCAATGACAATGTGGAAACGATGATACAGGCCCGCAAGGATGCCAACAACATAGATGATATGCATCACCGCGCATTGGCTTATTGCCACAAGGTGAAGCCTTACTTCGATACCATCCGCTACCATGCAGATAAGCTGGAACTGATAGTTGACGATAAGTTGTGGCCATTACCAAAGTATCGCGAACTGTTGTTCATGAGGTAATAGACATTAATGATACCCCTGCAAAGCCTTCTATTTATAGGGGGCTTTGTTGTTTTAACGAACGTCATCTTTTTTGGCTTAGTTTTTCAATACCTTGCAGTGTGATCTGGCCGTATGTCTATGTGTTTTTTGCTGCGCTACTTGTTGACCTGGTGCCGTTTTTTGGTCCACCGGCATGGATAGTGATGGTATTCTTCCAGATGCGATATCACCTGGATATCTGGATGGTGCTGGTAGTGGGTGTGATCGGATCGACCATTGGCCGCTATACACTGAGTAAATACATTCCTTACTTATCTGACAAGATTATCCTGCCCAAAAAGAATGAAGACATTCACTTTATTGGCGAAAAGCTGGGTAATGCTGGTTGGAAGGTGCCTGCCTTCGTGTTTCTGTATACCTTGATGCCCTTGCCTTCCACACCGCTATTTACGGCCAGTGGAATGGCCCGCGTCAATGCCATAAGAATACTTCCCGCATTCTTTATCGGTAAGTTTACCAGCGATATGGTGATGGTGATGACAGGAGACTACTTTGCTACCAATGCCACAGACATTGCGCATGGCATGCTCACCTGGAAGAGTATTACCGGAAGCCTGCTGGGCGTGATGATCATTGCAGTCTTCCTGTTCATTGACTGGCGGAAGTTGCTACAGGACAAGAAGCTGAGGCTGAATTTCCATGTGTGGAAGTGATGAGTGGCATTTAGTTCGAGGATGTTTGCTTAATCAGACATCCGATACCTTCGGCATCGTTTCAAAATTCCTATTTCATTTTGCTATAGACATCTGACACCTTCGGCGTCATGACATGATGTTAGCGCTTAAACCAATGCCATTGGGTTGCTCTCGCTATTTATGTTGCCCTTTCAGGGCTGGCTAATTTGCTAAGTCAAGGTATTGATCTATTAAGGTAATAGCAGCAATGCAAGTAACCCAAGTACCCAAGCAAAGACATTGGCCGCAGCTATAAATATACCATGCCTGATTGAGCTATCATTGTAAGTGGCAATACGCTTACCGTTGGGCAGTGTGGTGCGCGCTACAAGTATAGACCAAGCAATAGCAGGACTAAACAAGCCCGGGAATAACCATTTTACATTGGGGAATAAAGTAGGTACGTGGTTTTGTTGTTGGATGCCAATCAAGAGAAATGGATACAATGCTAGAACATAGCCGATAATGATGAGAGTGCCACTGGCAGGTTTTCTTTGAGATAATACTGTGAGGCGTTTATCCTGCATCTGCTTCCGTTCCTCACTATTAAATACGACCCCTTTGCTTTTCAGTAAGGCTGTGGCCACGGCATAGTTGTCTGCGCCCCATTCATCGGCTTTGGCAATTACGTCTTTTAGTTCGTCGGTGCTGAGTGCAAGCAGCGGGTGGCCGGGTTCTATTCCTGCAATGTCTATCTCAACGGAGTGCAGCACGTTATTGGCTTTGTCAAAGTCTTCGGGTGCTATGCGCAATACATAATCATCAACATAATCGCCTACCTGCAGGAACACATCGCCACGTTTGGCTTTTTTGGCCACATCGGCTGTGATACCTGCGTTTTGTAGTTTGTCGGCAATGGCTTGCGCGTCGGCCTGGTTGGAGAATGATTGAAAGTTGATGAGGTTGTTCATAGCGTGTGTTGTATGATGGTTTGTATTTATAATTAGGTGGTGGAATTGCTTAAACAGACATGCGATACCTTCGGCAGCGATCCCAGTTATTCTGGGGTTTTACTATAGACATGTGATACCTTCGGCATCATTACGTGGAATTTATCTCTAACAAATAACATTGTTTATACCCCCGCCGGTAACGGTTTGTTGGTCACCATATACTGCATACGTAAGGCCATAGCCAGGAGTTGTGTTTTGGAATGGGCGTTGCGCTCTATGTAGAACATGGTGTCTGTGATGGTGCCGATCATCTTGTCGAATGCATCGAAGGTAGTCTTTGTGGCGGCCAGTTTTCTGACGAACTGTGCTTCTGCTTCGGGTAGAGACAATGGCATGTCGGGGGTATAGCGTGCTCTTATTGCCTGCTCCAGCAATTGAATGATGTAGTGCAGGAAGTTTTTTTGCTGCTCACGGCCTGCCTTGGACCATTCATCGGCAAACTTGGTAAGGGCTATGCCGTTGTTGGTGAAGATGGAGTTGAAGAGGTCTTTTACACCGGGGAACAGGTCGTTATCGGTATGGTTAGACAGGCGCAATGCTTCGGTATAGCTACCCATAGCTATGTGGGCTATTTGTGCGGCACGTGTAGGGTCTGTTACTGCACGATAGGTCAACGCCTCGGCAATGTCTTTAGGGTGCAGCGGTGCCAGCTTTACAGACTGTGTTCGCGATAGTATGGTAGGTAGTATGTCTTCCAGATCTTCTGCTATGAAGATGATAGTGGTGTCGTGTGGCGGTTCTTCAATGAGCTTCAGCAGGATGTTACCTTCTTTACGCAGGTATTCGGGGCGCCAGATGATCTGCACCTTGCGGCCGCCTTCGTATGATTTGAGGTTGAGGGTATCTATGATCTCGCGGCACTCTTCGGCTACTATGTTGCCCTGCTTGTTCTCGGCATTGATGTGTTGCAGCCACTCGTAAGTAGTGCCGTATGGGGTTTGTTGTATGAACTCGCGAAACTCCTGGATGTAGAGCTTGCTCATCCCCTTATTACCAGGCTTTGGTGGTATGGTAGGGAATGTCATGTGCACATCGGCATGCTCCAGGCGAGATACCTTGCGGCAGTTAACGCAATGTCCGCAGGAGTCGTTTTCGGTCTTTTCGGTGCAGAAAATGAATTGTGCCAGTGCCAGCCCCATGGGTAGGCCGCCGGTGCCCTCATTGCCAACCAGCAGCAATGCATGCGGAAACACATTGTTGTGCCACATCTTCGTCAATCCTTCTTTTGCCGGTTGCTGCCCTACTACGTCTTTGAATAACATGGGTACAAATTTAGGGAATATAATGGCTCAATTGTGGAATGTGGCAATGTGAAAACGAAGACGTTGCTTATGGCATTTTTGTTTAGGTTGGCATATACAATTATGTCGCCCTTTCAGAGGGCTTGTTCGTATGATCCTAATAAGTGTTGCCAGCCTATATAGGAGTACGCCCTTACAGGGCTTTGTGTTAGGTGGTTTGAGACGTAGGGCTAACGCCCTACGCTATTGAGTCAGCTCTTTCAGAGCTATTCATTGCATACTCATCCTTACCTTAATAAAGTTCCCTTCAACCATTTAAAAATGTAGGCTAAACTATACTCATCAAGCTATAAGCGGCTATGAGCGGGCTTTGTTTTTTGGAAAGTTCATGTCCACGCTCGCCCATGAGGAGGAGTTCTTTATCGGTGGCGGACATGAGCCGGATAATGGCTTGTTTGAGGCTTTCTTTATTGCCGCTTTCGAAGATGAAGCCGTTGTAGTTGTTGACGACCATATCATCGGCTGCGCCAACGTTGGTGGAGCAGATGACGGGGAGACCCAGCATGGCAAATTCATGTACCACTACGCCCCATGGTTCTTTGACGCTGGGCAGGCAATAGGCGGTCCAGTCCTTGCTGTTCTCAGCCAGCTCTGCGCCGCTCATAAAGCCTTTGATATTGATAAATGGTTCATTGGCAGAGATCTCATCTCCGCTGCCCACAAGGGTGAGTTGCCAGTCGTTATTGAGTTCTTTGCGGGCAGCAAGGAATGCATCTATGAGTATGTCTATACCTTTTGTTTTGGCGAAGCGGCCGGCATAGACGAGGTTGTGCGGAACACGCTGTTGTTTGTGGGTCCTGTTCTTTTCATATGCGCCTGCAAATACGCGGCTGTCTGCTGTGAGCAGGTTGCTAATGATGCGTTCGTTGGGGTAGCCCATTCTACGGGCAAATTCATATTGCCTGCGGCCGGGCACCCAGAAGTAATCGAAGTATTTACCGTAGAGGCGATGGCTCATTATGGCAGCCAATTTTTGTTTATTTGTACCTTCCCACTGGTTGTCGCTGCCGGTTACGATCTTACATTTGCTCCAGCTCTTCATGTCCATGATGCCTTCGAGGTAGAGGGCATCCATGCGGCCGGAGACGTACATGATAAAGGGATCGATGCGTTTGAGGAAGGCGATAATGGATTGTTTATCGAATGCAGATCGTTTATGAAAGGTGATGCCTTTTTCGTTTTCAGGGACAAACGGGGTGCGTTTGTTCTGGTCCCAGCTAATGCACTCCACCTCTACGTTAAATTCTTCCACAAGGGCCCGCATCACCGATATGGCATAGGGCATTATCTCAGAATACAGGTAAACGATCTTTTTCAATGTTGTGTTGTTTAATGTTTCATTCAATTTAATTCACCCGCCGATTGTTGCGACCCTAAGGGGCGCTGTGTTGAAGGCTGGTATTTTGCTACAAAACTTTTGACCCTACGGGGCAATGACAATTAATGTAACAAGTCTCTCACTTCTCTTACTTAGCTATGTCGCCCTTACAGGGCTAGGGTTCTGTAGTCATTTGTTCGAGGGGTTGAAACCCCTCGCTATTTATGTCGCCCTTTCAGGGCTTTATGTTTAATAAGGGAGCATCCTTATTGCGTCAAAACGAGTACGTCCTGATGTTGTTATCACCCCCGATTTTGGGCAAACTACGTTGCCCAAAATAGTCCCCTTTTAAAATAAGAGGGGAATTGTTGCTTAGTGCATAAAGTTACAACCTACTCAACTCTTCATACACTTCTGCGTACTGTTGTGCTATGATTTCGTATTGATAGGGTGTTATGTTTTTCAGGCCTTTTTGTACTACTTCATTATATAGTCCGCGATCATTAATTAGTCTGTCTATTGCTGCGCCAATTTCTTCCGGCTTTGTTGGGTCTACCAGTAAGCAGGTGTCTTCGGCCACTTCTTTCATGGCGCCGATGTTGCTTGTAATTACCGGTCGACCAACCGATTGCGCTTCAATGATGGGCATGCCGAAACCTTCATAAAATGAGGCCATAAACATGATGTCACATTCTTTATAGCGGGTATATACTTCTTCGTCAGTTAGCTTGCTGTAGAGTGTATGGGCAATGCCATAGTCTTTTAGTTTTGCCGTATCAGCATCTGATGGCCACCCGATAATATCGAGGTGCACATTTCTGCCTTTAGCAGCTTCAAGTAAGCCATTGAGGTTTTTATGCACCCCGGTTCCCATCATAAGGATGCGTGGCACATTATGCAACTGAGTTTTTTCTGAATATTGAAATATGGGCTTTACCGGATCGTAGATGAGCCTTATTCTGTCTTCGGGAAAATTGAAGTATTCAGTGAGTTTGTTGTAGGTAAATTTTGATACAACGGTAACTATATCCACATATTTGAGTGGTAGCTGAAACCAGAATAGCTTATAGATGAGGAAGTGTAGCTTACTTCTGTTCTTCAATGTGTCGTAATGACCCATGTCGTGAACAGTAAGTATGTTTTTCTTTCCCCTAAGGCCTAATGCCAGGAAGTTGACATCACCGGTGATGTGATTGATTACATCAGCATGTTTGCCGGCCAGCATGGTATTCTGATAGCGGGATAGTGCAGGATCGCAATAAAATTCTTTGATCTCTACTTTCCCTTTCAGGCAATCTTTTACTAACCTGAATATACCTTCTATAGAAACTCCTGTTTTTCTTGGCTCTCTGTAGAAGTATGTTACTGACTGCATATGTAATTAAATATTGGAACGCGGGCTAAAGATAGAAAATAATTTTGCGGCGGGCGGTTATCAAACTATCAATCCTCAAAACCCAGGTTTTCGGGCAGGCGTTTTTGGGAGGTGTCGCACATGACATCAGTAACAACGATGGTTGACGGACCAACTTCTTCGAAGTTGATATCATCGAACCATACCTGGCCGGGGCCGTGAAGCAAGGCGCCAAAAGTGATCTTAGATGCGTTCAATGGTACGTCCAGCTCTATAGCGTATTGTGTCCAGTTCGTATTGTTCTTGATCGGGCGATCGTGCATGTTATCGAATGATATTGGCTCTTTACTGCCCTCTTTATCTACCCTGAGGTAGAAGCCCGCCCATGCTGTTACTCCACGCGACTTCATGTAGCCGGTCATTTTTATCCTTTTCCCTAAATAGTTTTGAGACGATATAGTTTGTATGAGTGAAGCGTATTCGTCTCCGAAGTATTCTTTTTTGCTCGCGCGTATAACGCCACAGGCCTTGCCTTCGTGGCCGTTGATCTTGAAAAGTCCCAGCTCATATTTGTCGGGGGCAGAGCCAGATATACGCCATCCTTTAGGGATGAGGAAGGAGCATAAAAATACTATTATGCCTATAAATAGTAGATTAGCGGGTAGGCTGTTTTTCATACTTAAAGTTACCGGGAATAATGTGATTTTTTATGGGTTGGCACGCTAGTGTTACGTGTCGGGTTGGAGATCTGATAAAGATGTCGAAAAGTTACTAAAGCCCTTAGATAAGGGTAACCCCTGACGGGCAATGTCCCTTTTTTGTTAGGTTTTACTACAAACCGCTAGACCCCAGGGGACATATAACGAGCTGTTTTACTCTTTTCGAACACTTGTGGTTCGAGACCCGATAAACTGTTTAGTCAATAGAGCGCTGTGTTACGTTTTGCGATAGTGGAGGTTCGGAAGCGAGACGCTTCCATGAATGGGACGAAGCGGGACGCTTCGACCAGTGGATGAGGCTCTTTCAGAGCTAGTTCATTTGCTTATTTCAATGACATTGCCTGACAGGGCAATGTCCCTTTTTTGTTAGGTTTTACTACAAACCGCAAGTTCACAGGGGATATATAACGAGCTGACTCGCCCTTTTCGAACACTTATGGTCGGAGATTCGTTAAATTATGTAGTCATGAGCGTGCTAGGCTAATTCTCACGACGGTGAGCGTCGAGTTGCGAACCTTTGTTTTCGGGAATCGGGAGATTCCCTACCGATAGGACGAAGTCGGAAGACTTCGTCCAGCGCAGGGACGCTGCCATGAATGGGACGAAGCGGGACGCTTCGTCCAGTGGGAATGCTACTACGTACTCAAAGATAACCGGCCCGATGAGCCAGTCGGGAGACTGGCAACCGCCAGGACCCCGAAATAATCGGGATAAACTGCGACAGAGTCTACGCCCAGCACCTTGTCTTTACTATGGTGCTACAGGCACATCTGCTTTTTTATCGGCACTGCTGAAGACGTATTGTACGAGGTTGGCACCCATTTGCAGGGCGGCTATGTGTTTTTCGGGACTGTCGTGGTGTACCTCGTAGTCTTCCCAACCGTCGCCAAGGTCGGTCTCGTAGCTGTAAAAGCATACCAGGCGCCCCTTGTAAATAAGGCCATATCCCTTAGGTGGCTTGTTATCATGCTCGTGTACCTTAGGGAGTCCATTAGGGAAATTGAACTTCTGGTGATAGATAGCGTAGGTAAATGGCAGCTCTACCAATTCCAGTTCGGGGAATACCTTCTTTAGTGCCGGGCGAACATAAGGATCAAGGCCGTAGTTGTCATCTATATGCAGGAATCCACCCGCTTCAAGGTATTTACGCAGGTTGGTAGCTTCGGCATCGCTAAGCGCCCAGCGGCCATGGCCTGTCATGTGTACAAAGGGATAGTTGAACAGCTCGTTGCTACCTACTTCTACCCTTGCTTCCTGCAGGCTGAAAGTAGTATGCAATTGCTCATTGCAATAGGCTGCAAGATTCTTTAAAGAAGTAGGATTGGCATACCAGTCGCCGCCGCCATTGTAGACAAGAAGTGCCAATTTTATATTCTGTGCAGACACCTGCATGCTTATGAACAAGCAAATAAATAAAACGCAGTATCTCTTAATCCTTCCCATCATTGATCATGTTAAAATGCGCACAAGCTGCTATGGCTGCGGTTTCTGTGCGTAAGCGCTGGTTGCCCAACGTCACGGGTTTAAAACCATAGTCCATACACAAACTTACTTCATCAAATCTGAAATCCCCTTCAGGGCCGATAAGTATAACAGTTTCTGAACTTGGTTTTAACATTTCTGCAAACGGGGTTCTTGGCTGCTCACTAATGCAATGGGCAATGTACTTGTCTTTGATGTGGCCGAACTTTTTTACTACCTCCGCAATGGTCATCATGTCAGACAGTTCGGGCATGTAATCCTGTTGCGATTGCAGCAATGCCGATGTCAACAACTTCTCCCAACGTTCCTGCCTGAAATGTACTTTCTCAGACCGTGCGGCAGAGATAGGTGTAATGGAGGCAACACCCAACTCAGTAGCTTTTTCAAGCAGCCATTCGTTGCGGCTGTTGTTTTTGGTAAATGCCACGCAAAGGTGCAGGCTGTGCTGCTTATGTTCGGAAAGAGTAACCTGCTGCAGTACTACATCGCACCTGTGTCTTTCGGCACTTCTGATGGTTCCTACCGCAACATTTCCTTTACCGTCGGTAATCCTCAGCTCATCACCTGCTTCCATTCTCAACACCTGCCATATATGTTTGGCCGTTGCATCGTCGAGGGTTATCGTTTCGTTTTCTATTAACTTTCCATTAAAATAAAATCTAGCGAGATTGGGCATCCTGCAAAATAAAGAAAAAATTTATTAACGTAAAACCATTTGGTTATCAGTTACCATTTTTCTCAAATTAAGAAGTGCATAGCGCATTCTACCCAAGGCAGTATTGATACTTACACCTGTAAGTTCTGATATCTGCTTGAAACTCTGATCGGCATATATGCGCATTACTATAACTTCTCTCTGCTCCTCGGGTAGTAATTCCACCATTTTGCGTACGCTTTCGTGTACCTGGCGGGTCTCAATACCATCAGAAGCCATATCGCCGGCACCAAAAAGTACGGAGATATCCTGTCCGTCGGGCAGGGAGATAGGCACTTGCTGGCGGGAGCGGCGGAAATGATCCATACACAAGTTATGACCCACTCTTATAGCCCATGGCAAAAATTTGCCCTGCTCGGAGTAGCGGCCACCTTTTATGGTTTTAATGATCTTTAAGAAGGTATCCTGAAAAATGTCTTCGGCCAGGTACTTATCTTTCACCAACATGTATATAGAAGTATATACTTTGTCTTTGTGACGGGTGATGAGTACTTCAAGGGCTCTTTCATTACCTTCTGTATAGGCATGGGCTAACTGGGCGTCAGAATACTGGGATAACTGCATAAATCTACTTTTTAGAACGTGGCATATAGGGGTGCCAACTGTTGTTTGCAATAATGTTAAAGTAGAAGTATGTTCGCTATAGAAGAGATTTTAAGATTAAATACGATGCAAAAAAGTCAAAAAAAACGACACTACCAAAATTAAATTAACACTTCAGAATGTCGTTTTTTAACTGTTCCTATATACTAAGACGACAAATGAAGAAGAAACGTTAGTAATTTTCTAAAAAAATGTTGAAGATTTTTATTTCGAATGTTTTATCGCCGTTTTTAATCAATAGTTTATAAAGTATTAGAGCAACTGAGGCGTAATAACCCTAATCCATTCGGCTGAGCCATTCCTCTAAAATGGGTTTATAAAGCTGGTATTTGTCGCTGAAAAGCGCTGAATGGCGGTTCATGTGCGCAAAAGCGGGCACCATTTTGGGGAGGTCTATGTTTTTCTGCGTTGCAGCCATGAAAAAGCGGGATTCGGAGAGGTAGGTAGCGAGATACTCCTGTTCGGTTTGTCCGGGAGTGGGAATAAGTATGCCACTCTTGCCAAGTAGCATAAGGTCCATAATGGTTGAGTAGCCGCTGCGGCAGACCACCACTGCAGCACCCTGTATAACATGGGCCAGTTCAGCGCCACCCAGCCGGGCATGGTACGTTATGTGACCGGGAATATCGGCAGGTGCGTTTTGCTCCTTTCCTGCCACAAAAACTACTTTACCGGTAAAGGCTTTGGCCTGCTGCCAGAGTATCTTTTCCAGGATAGATCTTTGCGGTTCGGGGCCGGAAAGCAATATGAGCAGATAGCCATCCCAATTTCTTTTAGGTCCGGCATCCTGAAACTGTGATAGCAGGCCAATATACTGAGCATCTAGCGGCAGGTGCTTAGGGTGAGATAGTTGTCCGCCGAGATTGATATCGCCTTTCACATCGGGTACCCAAACCCCGTCGAATTGTGCCAGAAATTTATAATGCAGCTTCTGTATCAACCGGTTGGAACCCTTGCCCATTCCTGTTTGCACTTCCAACTGATGCGTGATAATGATGGACGGTACGCTCTGGTGATGCAGGCCATACCTGTTGTCTGATATAATACCGTCTATATTGAGTTGTTTTATGTGGCGCTGCAGCCATTGCTCTTCCCTTTTTATAGCGGCACAGATTGAGGGAACACTACCCAGCAGGCTTATCTTACCCAGCTTGTCGTGTGCGGAATAAGTGACATTATAGCCATCCAGATGAACGGTTTCTATATCGCCATAAATATTCTCAATAAATGACCGTTGCCAGTGGTTGCAAGCCACTATAACTTTGTGACCCAGCGCTTTGAGGTGGTTTATGATGGGAATGCAGCGCGTGGTATGCCCAAGCCCCCAGTCGAGTGGCGCCACCAATATTCGCTTGCTTATATTATTGCTCAATAATTTCCCTATTTTTACAAAACTAGTATGAAAAAGAAGATAGGGAGAATAATTATTTATACTTTTTTAGGATTTGCGTTGGTAGAACTAGCAGAAGGTTGTGTAAGCGCCAGTAAGAAGTGCGGCTGTGGCAGCGACCTGATGAATGCTTACAGGCGCCCGAGAAGAAGATAAAAACTGTATTATATGTGGGAGAGACAAAACACGTGGATCCATTACGTTAAGAACATCATTGCTGCCGATATTTCATCAGCCATATTTTTGGCTTCCTTCCTGCGTCGCAGCAATATGAACAAAAGCTACATTGCCCACCTTGAGGCCATAGACCTGCAACGCTATAAGGCGATCAGCAAACAAAATAAGGTGAGGGCCGCGCTCAACGAAGCAGCGAGTACACCATTTATCTTTTTTGTAGGGAAGAACTGAGGAGTCTGAACCAATCCGCGTCTATAAACATCCGACACCTTCGGCATCGTTTTCCTGAGTTAATGCCAAATCTATAGACATCCGATACCTTCGGCATCATCGCAAGGACTCAAATGTCATATTGTCTGCTTACATTTTCATGTCGCCCTTACAGGGCTTATGTATTGGATATTTTCTGTACGTGGGGTTGAAACCCCTCGCTATTTATGTCGCTCTTTCAGAGCTTGCTCCCTTGCGTTAGGGTAATGACACCAATAGAGCCGAATGTTGATATACAAATAATGAAAATCAAACGAGTAATTGTTATGAATGGGCAGATAAAAGTATTGTTAAGTGCATGTATTCCGGTACAAGCCCAACTTTCTTTTAATTACTTTTGTCGTTTTTGGCCTATTATCTTATTTTAGCAGAATAGCACAACTAAGTGAATGGAATACGAAATTAAACATTCTGGAAAATTCAATTACCTCGAAGAGGGTACCGGCGAGCCATTAGTACTTCTGCATGGCTTGTTTGGCGCATTGAGTAATTTCAAAGACCTGGTCGATCATTTTAAACAATCTTACAGGGTAATTATACCATTATTGCCTCTTTTTGACCTGACATTGCTGGAAACCAGCGTTGCCGGCCTATCGAGGTTTGTGACTAAGTTTATAGATCATCAGCAACTTAAAGATGTGCACCTACTGGGCAATTCACTAGGTGGCCATGTGGGTCTGGTGTATGTGTTAAAGCATCCTGAAAAAGTAAAGACCATCACGCTTACCGGCAGCTCGGGCCTGTTTGAGAACGGCATGGGCGAAACCTACCCTAAGCGTGGTGACAGAGAATATATACGCAAGAAAACAGAACTTACGTTTTACGACCCTAAAGTAGCTACCAAAGAACTGGTTGATGAGGTATTTGAGATAGTGAACTCACGAATGAAGGCGCTGAAGATCATATCATTAGCGCGCTCAGCCATCAAACACAACCTGGGTGATGAACTGAACACGATAACTACGCCTACGTGCCTGATATGGGGTAAGAACGATACGATAACGCCACCAATGGTAGCCGAAGAGTTCAAGACACTGATCCCTAATTCGGAACTGCACTGGATAGACAAGTGCGGGCATGCGCCGATGATGGAAGTGCCTGAAGAGTTTAATAAGATCCTTGCCGAGTTTTTGAACAAACACAAATAACCTGCATTGTCAGCCGAGTGACATAATACTGTACCAAAGGGTTTGGAAGTGCAGTCTGGCTTTCAATTTGTGATACACTAACTATAAACGAAACCCGAGGGATATGAGCATGACGCGGTTAATTTCACCTTTAGTACCCACCTTATTACCCACCGATACCGGCAGTAAGGCAATGGAGCTGATGGAAGAGAATAAGTTGACAGAATTGCCTGTGGTAGTGGATGAAATGTTTGTGGCACTGGTAAAAGAGGACGACCTGATAGATATGGACGACCCTGAAACAGCACTACAGGACACGGGCTTATTACTTACTTACAAGCCGGCTATACCTGCTTCGGCACATCCTTACGAGGCTTTACGCCTGATGACACAGATGGAGCTTGATGTACTGCCCATTGTAACCTTTGAACAGAAGTACATTGGCGCCATAACAGGGGCAACCATGCTGAAATACATTGCTGATGGCAGTAGTATTGAAGTAGCCGGAGGCATTATAGTACTGGAAATGGAAGCACGCAATTACAGCCTTTATGAAATAGCGCGTATTTGCGAAAATGAGGATGTGACCATTATGAACTCGCAGGTATACACTACACCGGAAGGCACGATGGAAGTGACCATAAAGACCAACAGAACAGCTTTGGAGGCAGTAGTATCTTCCCTGGAAAGACATGACTACCGAATAAAGGAAGTATTTGGCGACCAGAAGAATATGGAAGATGTGATGGGCAAGTACAACCTGCTGATGAATTACCTGAATATGTGATAAAAGGTAAAAACTTAAAAGTAAAAATTGAATACCGCACCTGTTATTGCGGAAAGAATTAAGCATAGAAACTAATGATAGCAATAGACCATGTACTGCTGAGCGATGAGATAGTTGAAGAGAACTTTCTTTGCGACCTTAATAAGTGTAAGGGCGGGTGTTGTGTGGACGGTGATTGCGGTGCGCCGATAACGCACGAAGAGTCTATGATCATTGCCCAGTTATACCCCAAGATAAAACCACACCTGGAGCCCGCCTACCTTGATGAGATAGAAAGACAGGGTACTCATACTACTGATCCTGAACATGGGTTAGTGACACCAACCGTTAATGGCGGCATATGTGTATATGGCTATACTGATGAGCTTGGCATTGTGAAATGCGGTATAGAGAAGGCCTGGAAAGAAGGACATATCAACTTCAGGAAGCCGATCTCTTGCCACCTGTTCCCAATACGCATTGTATCTAACCCCGGCTATGAGCTGGTGAATTATGAACCAAGGCAGTCTTTATGCAAACCCGCATGCAAGCAGGGCAATAAGCTAAAAGTGCCTGTCTATAAGTTCCTTAAAGACGCACTCATCCGTAAGTATGGAGAAGAGTTTTATGACACTCTTTCGGCTGTAGCAGACAAGATGAAAGCAGACAAAAAATACTAGCAATTCTAACCAATATATTAACGGCAGAGCGTGCGAAACGCTCTGCCGTTATGTTTTAATGTAGGATCTCTAGTTCTATCCACCATATCAATGGCGGCCGCGACCGTAGTGATGACCATTATCATGATGTCCACTGTGTCTTTGGTAGTAAGTACCACCGCCTCTGTGAGGTGTGCTGATAAGGCAAGAGGTGAGGTTCATGCTCACTACCATTATTGCTATGAGTATCATTAATTTTCGTTTCATAAAATATCTTATTGATTAAGTACCGTGTTACTTAATCAGTGTGATGAAAACCATGCCACGCAATATGTCCGTTGTAGGGTTGCATATACGGAGGTGTGATGCCAGAGTTGTTTCGCCCCTTTAGGGCTTTGTCATTAAAGTAAGCGAAGGGTGCCTAACCAGACATCCGATACCTTCGGCATCGTTTCCCAATTTCCATCTCATTTTGCTATAAACATCTGATACCTTCGGCATCATGACATGGAATTAGCACCTTACCGTATGGTACTAACCTTCATGGCTGCTAACCTGACAATAGCAACACTTCCTGCTCACTTTGGTTATAAGGTTTTGGAGCATCAACACCATTTAGTTACTAAGCAAATCAGCCATTATTTTTATTATTTTTACAGTATGCGCGTATTTAAGTTTGGAGGTGCTTCTATAGCTACCCCCGAAAAAATGGAGGCCTTGCTTCCGATCATCAGTAATGAACATGAACCTGTACTACTTGTTGTATCTGCATTGGGTAAATCTACCAATGCACTGGAAAAGATAGTAAACGCCGCATGTGCAGGAAATAAGAATGAAGCTATACATCTTGCGGAGCAGCTGGAACTGGAACACCTGGACTATGCCCGCGCGCTGCTGGATGAAACCCATTTTATTAAAGCCGCAGACGCACTTCATACCTACTTCAATGAGTTGAAAAGAGGGATCAAACTAGCAGACAGCAGCCGTTATGATTTTTCTTACGACCAGGTAGTGTGCCTGGGCGAGATCTGCTCTACCCTACTCCTGCATTTCTATCTTGTACAGAAGGGGCTCCCGTTTGACTGGGTAGATGCGCGTACCGTTATTCGCACAGATGACACTTATAGAGATGCCGGCGTAGACTGGAATTACAGCAAGCAACAGGTGCAAGCAGTTATAGGCCGTAAAATGAAGGCAGGCAGATCTATACTCACACAGGGATTTATAGGCGCTACTATCAACGGAGATTCTGTAACACTGGGCAGAGAAGGATCGGACTACACAGCAGCAATGCTGGCGGCAATGCTACAGCTGGAATCTGTGACCATATGGAAAGACGTAGAAGGGTTCCTGAATGCTGATCCAAAGATGTTTTCCAACACGGTAAAGATAGAAGCACTCTCTTATAACGAGGTGATAGAAATGGCGTTCTACGGCGCGCAGATCATACACCCCAAAACCATAAAGCCACTACAGAACAATAACATACCGCTCTACGTAAAGTGTTTCCTTGATCCATCGCTTAGCGGCACTACCATACAAGCAGAAGTAACAGGCATCAACTACCCTCCACTTATTGTACTGAAGCACGACCAGGTATTGCTGCAGGTAACATCCCGCGACTTCTCTTTTATAACGGAAGATAATCTGAGCAGGCTGTATGCCTTGTTCCATGCCAAAAAGATAAAGGTGAACCTGATACAGAATGCCGCCATCAGCTTTGTAGCATGCATAGATAACCGCGCAGATAAGATAAAGGACCTGACCGAAGAACTAAACAAGGACTATAAGGTATTATCAAACGAGAACGTAAGCCTGCTGACCATACGCCATTATACACCTGAAGTGGTGGAACAGCTCACCGCCAACAAGCAGATATTGCTGAAGCAGGAAACGAGGAAGACACTGCAGGTGGTGATGAAGTAATATCGAACAGAATTTGAACGCATATTCCCGGTTAGCTAAGATTAACCGGGAATTATTTTTTGTGCGGTCTAACATATCGCAGACTTATTACGTCTAAATAGATACAGCGTACTTTATTATTGTTTAATATTGACTATCAATCACATAAAATTGTCACTATGAAGAAATGGCTACTTATTCTTTCCGTATTATTTACCGGCATAGCTAATGCCCAGAATTATCAATGCCTGCAGTTCGGGCCAAAAAATTACTTTACTAATGGTGATGGTTATTTACGGGGTATAAGGATAGACTCCGTGAGTGTGGTGGGTAGTGATACTATTTATCATGCGTTTCATACGCCGAGGCTTGCGAAGTATATGGACGGAACTAGCCTGGCAACTGTATCTGACACAGATGGTGGCAGTTGGTTAGGTAAAAATGTGGTGCAACAGACCAATGGTGTATGGCAGTTTGATAATTTGTGGCATGATACAGTTTTTATCAACACACAAGGTGCGCTAGGTGACTCATGGCCGTTTTTTAATGACACTACCGACATCCATTATACTGCTACTATTACTGCGGTAGACACCATGACCCTCTTGGGAAGCCTTGACTCCGTGAAAACAATTACTATAAATGCAGACTCGGCAGGGATTCCCCGGCTGACTGATCCGGTAAACAATTTCAAAATAATTTTGAGCAAAGATCATGGCTTTGCACAGGTTTTTGACCTCTATACTTTTCCTTATCACCAACCCAACCTGCAATCTAACATTATGGATCTGGATTATTATCTGGATCTGGTGGTAAGAAAAATAATAGGTGTTGGTGATGCCTGGGTGGCACCCTATCACGGTGATTTACCGGATACCATTAATTCCGTATTCAAGCTTATCCACCTACATAACCCTACTCTGAAAGATGTGTACGATTATGCAGTTGGAGATGTATACGAGACCTTTTATGAGAAAGACCAGAACGATATTTACATGCTCTTTCACAATGAATATGTAGATACTGTAGTATCTGCGCATCATACGCCAGATTCGTCAACCTATTCCATTCAGGATCATTCCAGCGAAGAGTATTACTATTACGGAGCTCCTCCAACTCCCGTTTTTACCAGCCACTCAACTCTTATTCCTTCTGGTTATGATACCACTTTGTTATTCAATGAAAGTCTCATGCCCGAAGAAAAAGGTAATCGGCATACTTACCACTATATGCCTGAGATGGGGCCCGATTCGGCATACTGCCCGATAAAGGGGCAGTATGTTGCTTCTGTGAATGAATTGGTTTGCTCGGGCCCGACATGCTATATAAATTTTACAGCAAGTCATCACGGGTTTGATTATACATTAATGGCGTCGCGTGATTCGACTTTCTATATTGGGTATGGACTATGGAGTATAAACTACAAAGATGCAAATACAGATATAGACCAGCACATTACCTATTACTACAAGGGCGGGGTAGTTTGTTTCGGAGGATTTAAATGGTTGAACGGCATCAATGACATAAACGCTCCTATAACAGAAGTCCAGCTTGTGCCTAACCCGGCCAATGAGTTATTGACGGTAAAAACGAATATTACCGGAGGGTACACGATAAGTGTAACGAATATGCTGGGGCAAACGGCCTTGTCTATACGCGCATTAAATGTAGAAGAGAAAGTAGATATCAGCCAATTGAGCACCGGGCTTTATAATGTTACTATAGCTGACGATCAGGGCAACCGTATCAATAGGAAATTGGTGATAGCACATTAATAGCATTATTCATTAACTAGTACGTTTTTGTACAAAAACAACTTATGTGGAGCCGCAAGATCTTGCGTCTCTACGTACGCTAATAATCTGGTGACTGAAAACGACTTCTGTGGAGACGCATAATTACGTTGCTACGTACTTAATGCACTGGTGTCCGAAAACAACTGCTGTGGAGACGCAATTATGCGTCTCTACCAGAGGTGAAATTCGTTACTTTACCGGGACCTTCTGTTCTACCAGTTTGTCTTTTGAACCGCCCATTGTGAGGAGCTTGGCCGAGGCTGATGAAGAAGCCGATGACCATTATGATAACGCCTAACCACAGTACATTGATGTATGGGAATACCAGTGCTTTGAGGACTATGTAATCATCCATCGGGTTGGTTTGTTTTACCTTGATCTCGGCGGATGCGGAGTCGGCTGATTTTACGATGATGTTTTCCAGCCTTGCATACAGATCCATAGAGTGTACGGTATCTTCTATACGGTATACCGACTCCCTGTTGTGTACTACATAGATAGGTGCCATCTGGTGTACGCCACCATACATGTCATGAACGGTAAGATTGGCTGAGACTGCAATATCATCCGGTCCGCCCACATAGCGCGGGTCTTTTACCTCGCGGGAGAATCCGTTGAAGATCATGAAGCCATTGTCGAGATAAACGGTATCGCCGGGCTTACTAACAAAGTTACTCTTGTAGGTGCTGGTGTCAGACTTGGCTTTATCTGTTGCCATGCTGATGTAGGTAAATATATCCCTGTTCCAATAGTGCTTGGTAGACGGATTGGCACTCAGGCCGCTCTCATTGCCCTTAGGATTGATAAAGGCATCAGGGTAAAGCATGAACTCTTCTTCCACCTTCTTAGCGGCAGAATCGAGGCGTTCGAACTTCACCTTGTAGTATACTCTTCTATCCTTACCCGGCACACTACTATCGCCTATGTAAGTGGCGAAGTAATCGCCCATGGCCACGCCCCTTCCCAATGGTAGCAGCTCGTTTTCACGGCTTTCAATAGCTTCTTCTTCGGCAGTATTTTTATTGAATGTAAAAGCTTCACCGGTCGTATTGAGTGATATAGCATGCTTGTTGTAAGACGAAAGCAGGATACCCAGCAACACAGCACCGAAACCAAAGTGCGCAACGGAAGGGCCGAGGTTCTTGAACTTCAACTTCTGTATAACAATGCCATATGTAAGACTGGCAACGATAGCGAAGCATGAAGTAAACAGCATTACCGAGTATTGAGGTGTAGTTATTTTCTGTCCGTAACCAATGGCCAACGACATAACAGCTGATATAGCGGTAACAATACCAATTCTCTTCCACAGGGTTTTGGCATCGGTATTCTTATACTTCATGAACAAAGTAAGGCCGGAAAGGAGTCCAATAATAATGGCTATCCACACCTGCTGATTGTTATAATCTCGCACCAGGTTGGTAGATGGTGCAAAATCTTTACCGGTTATTTTCTTGGCCAATGGCGCCCATACAGGCAATGAAGTAATAGTAATGATCATTACCGCTGAGATACACAGTACCGCAGAGCCTATGAACATCCAGAACTCGCGGGATAATGTTGCTTCTTCGCTCTTGATGCGTGGCAAGGTCTTCCAGCGCCATGCCAGCAGACCAATAGCTATAGCCAGCAGCAACCCTATTACTGACAGCAGGTGGTAGGTAAGGGCTTCGCCATCACCTGTAAACGCGTGTACGGAAGTTTTACCCAATATACCAGTGCGGGTAAGGAAGGTAGAGTACCAGATGAGCAAGTGCGACAACATGAGGAATATCAGTGTCATGGTGAGTGCCCTGCCTGTACTCTTGAAAATAACCAGGGTATGCAGACCGGCTATAAGCACCAGCCAAGGCACAAGGGAGGCGTTCTCTACAGGATCCCATGCCCAGTAGCCACCAAAGTTGAGCGACTCATAAGCCCATGCACCACCCATGATGATACCTGTACCCAATACCGCACCACCTACCAAAGACCAGGCAATAGTAGGCTTTATGAATGTTTTATAATCACCCTTCCACAATGCTGCAATACAAAACGCGAATGGTATAAGCGACAATGCAAACCCCAGGAACAGGATGGGTGGATGGATGACCATCCAGTAATTCTGCAGGGATATGTTGAGGCCATTACCATCTTTGATAAAGCTCATGTAGTTAGGTGTGCTGAATATCGGTGCTTCCTGCATGGCATACCGCAGTAACTGGAATGGTGTGCTACCTATTTTGATGCTGTCACCAAAATATAAGCCCAGCAGCATGGTACCCAGTATTACCTGCGTCATGGCAATGATGGTCATGGTGCGGGTTTCGAGTGTTTTGGCTGTGCGCATCACTACCAGGCCCAGTATGCTGTGCCAGAACATCCAGAGCATAAAGCTGCCCTCCTGCCCTTCCCAGAAACACGATAGAAGATACTTACCCGGCAGATCGTATGAGGAATGCGACCAGGCATAGTGGTATTCAAAAAGGTGATTGGTAATGATGTAGTAGAGGGTAACAAAGATGGATATGATGGCGGCAGTATGCAGCATAAACCCGCCGCGGGCCATTTTGAGCCAGGCATTATTGCCCAGCGGATCTTTTTGTTCCTGCCTAACCGCGTTGAAGTAACTGAATGTGCTGAACAGCGCCGCTACAAAAGAAGTGATTACAAAGAAATATCCCAGTTTCCCGGGCATCAGATGCTCTCCTAAAAATTCTGCAGCCATTTTATAAGTAAAAATTTAAAACCTGCCTGCCGGCAGGCAGGGTGAAAACTTAAAAGTTGTTTCATCAGCATACTATCATGTATAGTTTTCTGCCGTAAAACATCAAAATTGGTTGATCGCTCCTGAAAAATCAAATGCAATAACCTATAACCGTATTGAAAGCAGACATATATTATGCACCCTCTCCTACAACCATATCTTTCTTGTACTTAGACGGGCACTTCATTTGTATACCGCTGCATACAAACTTATTGTCCTGCATGTATCCCTTCATCACGAGCTGTTCTGACTTGTCGATATCGCGTGGAGGCGCACCGTTGATGAACACAACCTGCGTCATGTTACCGGCTTTATCTTTTGCGAAGAAGGTAAACTTGTTAGGATCGGTCTTGGCATCGTAGTTAATGCCCTTTGACTTATCAAAAAAGCCTATAACATGGTAAGATTTGCCGGGAGTCTTAGCGGCAGAACCAAATGTCTCGTACGTGCTGAAATTGATGAATGTGGCAGAAATACCTGCTATAGCCACTACAACCAATAACAACAATGCAATATGTATCTTTTTCATAAAAATCTATGAGCTACAAAGTTAAGGTAATCGGGGGAAGTTCATTTCTGTAATATTTTTTTAACATAACCCAAGAAAACAGAATGTGAGCGCATTTTGTTTCATGAACATAGCTGACAAAAAACTCATCCAAAACGGGGGAAACAAATACTATCTCGTTTATTCCAGCAGGTAGTGACGTTTGTGAAAGAGTAGACGATGCTTACATAAATGCGGGGGACTGCCTCTTTAGTAGAGACAGTCCTTTTTCTATTAAAAAATTTAAACCCGTATCTTTATAGAACAGGTATGAACAAAATATACATCATATTATTTTTACTGCTGGCTTTTGGGCCGTGCGATGCACAACCTGCCAATGGATCAGTAGCGCCCGACTTCACTTTTACTGATATCAATGGAGTGTCGCGCCACCTTTATAGCTACCTGGATTCAGGCAAGTATGTAGCGCTGGATATTTCAGCTACCTGGTGTCACCCATGTTGGGACTATCATACTACAGGAACACCCGATAGCTTGTATACATTGCATGATATGCCGGGTGATAATACTTGGCGGGTATTTTTTATTGAGGGAGATGGTTCTACCAATTCAGCAGACCTGAACGGCACAGGCACCAGCACACAGGGCGACTGGGTGACCGGCAGTAACTACCCTATCATAGATCCACCAACAGGCGTGGCGCTCAGCGATTTTTTATCGGGTTACAATATCAATTTCTTTCCTACACTGCTTATTATTTGCCCCAACAGGCAAGTATACCAGGACACACTGAACACGGGCGCAAAACCTATGGTAGCCACCTGGGAGTATGCAGCTGATAAATGTGGTACACTTGGTGTGAGCAATGAAAGGCAGGCAACAGCAATGTCGGTTTACCCTAATCCTGTGGCTGACAATGCAACAATACATTGTTGGCTAAAGAATGCCGCCGATGTGAGGATAACAGTGGCCAATATTATGGGGCAGGTAGTTTTGGAAGAAAGTTACGGGCCGCTGGCGGTTGGTGACCATGCATTGGATTGTAATACAAGTATGCTAACATCGGGGTTGTATTTTTTTACAGTGTATGAAAATAATATAGGCCGTGCGCGGGTAAAGGTGGTGGTGGAGTGATGTTGGTGGGTTTAGAGGCTGCGTCTGGCATGTGTGGCTCATGTTATGTGGAGACGCAATTATGCGTCTCTACCACTTGCCGTGAATAATATGTCTCAAAAAAAGCCGGAGCAATGCCCCGGCTGATTGGTTATGAGTAGTCTGTTTATTCTGTGGTCTGTTATTGTTGGATAACCAGTTTCTGCACTTCAGCAGCGCCTGTTTGCTTATTGAAGCATTTTACAAAGTACAGCCCTGAGCTTAAGTTAATGTTGATGTCCATGTTGTTTTTATCAATGGTGGTTGATAGTACTGTTGCGCCTAACTGGTTGTAGATGACCACCTCTGTAAATGCATCGGCTGTAGTAACAAGCGATATATGATCGGCAGCAGGATTGGGATACATGCTGAATTTTGTTCCGGCAGCAATAATATCTTCAATGCCGTTGGTTATGGGACTAAGGCAAGACGTAACACCTGCAGGCATAGACAGCGACGTACCCATGCCAAAGTTGCCCTGGTCGGGCTGACCGTAGTAGTAGATGCCAATGTAGTAGGGGAATGCCGCTGCACCGGTAGCATCGGTTGTAACAAAGTAAGCGTAGGTGCCGGCAGGATATTCAGGAGTACGACAGAAGCGGCCATTGTATTCATCAACATCGCCGCCATTAGTAGAAAGCCACTCGTAGTCCTCACAATAAGTACCGATAGGGTAAGTAGTGCTCACATCGGGGCCGTATTGCGCTGATGTTAGCACAGTCCCATCGGGCAGCGTGTGGCGGGTAGTAATGCTACGCATGCTGTAGCCCGACTTCATACGGGTAACACCACTTGTTGAATCCATGGGGTTAGTGTATCCATAAGGACCGTAAACAGGATAACCATCAAAGGCAAAACCAACCAGCGGTGAGTGCTTACCTGCGGGCGTGTTCCTGTAATACCTGTAAGGTGTAGTGTGGGTATGGTAGGCTCCCTGCTGCTGCGGATGCGCGCCAAAAGCGGTATCCAGTACAAAGCCTTCAGACAGTCCTACTTCCACATTCCATATACCTAGTCCACCCGGACCGCCAACATTGGCAGTACCATTCCATGAGTTGGCATTGGTCAAACCGTAGATAGGAATACCGTTAAGTAACGAGCCGATGGCACCTACCTTTGGCGATATTACTTTGGTGGTAGCCACTACCGGATTGCGGGGAAAGCGGAAGACATAGTTTTGTGCCAGGCAGCTTCCGGGGTTCATGTACTTGCCCATATTGTCGGTAAGCCCCTGCGCTCTCACCCATATAGAATCTGTGGAGTAACACATCTTCAATACATCGGCTGAGTCGGCAGAGTTGGTGAATACATACACGGGCGGTCCACTGGTTGCGGTCTGATTCCAATAGCTCCCTAATTTACCATTCAGGTTCATGGTCCATGCGCTGATGTTGGCCTGAGCATTGGCCAGGGCGGGGCTTAATAGCAGTAAGAATAATAACTTCTTCATGTGTACTTCTGTTGTTTAATTATTAACGAACTCAAACTTTTTATTTTTCAGAAACTCTTCATCAGTAAGCGTCTTCAGGAATAGTATAATATCTCCTTTGTTCTGCTCGGTAAGCATCAATTTCTTTTGCAGGTGAACAGATAGTGTGCTACTCTGCTGCACATGTTCTGAATACTGGAATAACACCATCTGCAGGTTGCGGAAACGACCATCGTGCATGTAGGGATAAGTGACCTCAATATTGCGCAATGTGGGCACTTTGAACTTTAGTGAATCGCCTGCATTATGCGTTATCTTAACCCGCCCACCATCGGCCAGCGATTCGTCTACAGCCAATCCATTATTTTCGAACTGCCCATTTGTAAACAACGGCTCTTTGTGGCATGCAGCGCAATCTTGTTTGAACAGTGCATAGCCATTTGCTTCCCTCTTTGTAAATGTGTCTGCGCCATTCATTACCCTGTCGTACCTGGCATTGGCGCTTACCAGTGTGAGCATAAACTGTGAGAGGCTTTGCATGATCATATCCACTGTTATCAGCGAGTCGCCGAATGCCCTGAAAAACAGATCGGGATAGTTGCTTGTGGCCTTCAACTTTGCCACCACATGTTCCATTGTTTCATCCATCTCCAGCGGATTAGTGATAGGTTTCTGCGCCTGCAGATCGAGCTGCGTTACAGAGCCATCCCACATAAAACTATTGCTCCACGCCAGGTTCATCAGCGCAGGTGAATTGCGCGGACCTATCTTACCTTCTATGCCATGACTAAGGCTATGGTCGGTATGTGCAAAGGCCGTGTATTGTGCATGACAGCTATTGCAGGATATGGTATTATCCCGGGACAATAATGTTTCATTGAACAACCTTTTACCCATTTCTACCTTTTGTGGATCTAACGGATTTTTCTTGAAATTATAAGCGGGTTTAGGCCAGCCTGCAGGCACCACAAACCGATCGGCAGGCTTCCTGCTGAACGACAATAGCCCCAATGCCATTACCACCCCTATAATGATCCACGTCTTCATGCTTACCATTCTTAGACGGCTCAACAGTGTTTTTCCTTCGGACAGACGGCATTCTTTTTTTGGAAGGAACCGATATTTTTTGGATGAAAAATAATACCCATTCATTAAACGATGACAATTATATACTTGAGCAAAAAAAATGCCCTCTCCGGGTGGAGAAGGCATTTCATAAATAGTAAGGAAATCGAATTATTCTATTATCAGTTTGCTGTAATAGCTTTTACCCGCATCATCGCCCATTACAAAATAATATGCGCCGGTCGCAATACCTGGTATTGAGAAGACAGCCGTACCATTCTTTAAAGATGGTACTAAGGCTATATTTCTACCCATATTATCGGTAAGGTAAGCATAGGTTATTGTGTTGATCTTGCCCATTGGTACCGTGAAGTTATCGCTGGCAGGATTTGGATAAATGCTGATCATTTCTTTGCGGCTAATATTGGCAACAGATACAGGTGTGTAAGTACCTTTTATGTACATCACCTTGCCTGTATTATCATCTTCCCACACCACATGTATTTCCCCGCTCTTCATGGCCACGTCGGCATTCATAACACCGCTACCTGTAGCACCGGGTAGATTGGTATAGCCTGAAAGACCACCCAAAATATTACTGGTAAAAGAGTATGCGATACCATTGCCGGAAGAGGTGTTCTGCTTCCATACTGCAATTGCACTATTACCCACGTTGGCAATGCGGGGATAGTTTTGAGAAGATAGGCCAGTGAACATACCTGTTATCTTTTTCTGTGCGGTGACTGCAGTCATGGTTGCAATGTTTGTTTTGCTCAGGTAGACATAAGGCATACCAGATGCGTTGCTCATGAAAACAGTGTAGACGCTATCACCCAATACAAAACCATCAGGCCCGCTCGATGGGCAGGACATGATCATCCAGTTAGAAGTATCAGCCACCCTATTGTTGTAAAATGAAGCTCCGCTGTTGTTGGAAAGGCCCATCCATATATCGCGGATATTGCTTAGGTTATTCCTGAATAAAACCAGTGTATTGGTATCTGATGAAATGATCGATGCGGGGCAGCAATCGCAAACATCGCCGGAAGCACCGCTAGCCAACGCATCGGGTGAAAAGGTCATTCCGTAATTGGCGGATCTTGTTACTACATATCGCGCATCTGCAAATGCACTATTGAATTTCATGAACGCTATCTGCGGATTACCTGTCTTAGTGGTTGTAACTATAGGGAAGCGGGACATGTTCGTATCAATGTTGTCTATTCTCACTGTATCGGAGAAGGTCATCCCGCCGTCATAAGAATGGGTGAGGTACATGTGGTTCATGTTCATATTTTCGGGAGAACGCTTCACAGCCACGTAAATAGTATCGCCAAATGCAGCCATATCAGGCCCCGCCCACGATTGTGCAAATACATTTATTCCTCCGCTCACTGTCACAGGAGTAGTAAATCCTGTACCGTTCCATTTGGCAAATAATGCTTTTGTATCTGTCTGTCCCCAAAGTACATATGGGCTGCCGCTCCTGTTCAGCGCTATCCGCGGATGCAGGTTAGCACCTGTTGCTGTAGTTACAGTAACGGGTGTGCCCCAGGTTATAGTCTGGGAAATTGCGCTTAATGCGGGCAGGGTAAGTGCCAGTAGTGTAAAAAGTCTCTTCATCTTTTCGGTTTTATTAAAACAAAAATAATGCATTCGTCATGATATAAAAAGTATATTTATGGGTGCTTAGCCATTTAATTGGTGGTAAATGCCTGGTGGTACATTTTTGATGTGTTGTTCTTTAAGTTAATATTTATGAGAACATTATCCTTTCTTACCGTTCTACTATTATTGTGCTGCATGTATGCAAGCGCACAATATGACACCCGTATCAAACACATACCCAAGCACAAGCCGGCAGACTCGGCAGAGTATGATGACGGCGAGGAGGAAATGGACGATGACATGGACATGAGCGACCAGCCCAAGAAAATGAAATCCATGCCCAGTGCATTATCACTATATCTGCCCATGAACAGAAACGGATCGGGCACCAGCTGGTTGCCAGATGCGGCGCCAATGTATGGGTACATGATGCACCATAAGGAATGGATGTTCATGTCCCATGGAGATATCTATATAAGATACAACAAACAAGACATTACCAATGCAGGCAGCAGAGGTGGCGATAAAATAGATGCCCCAGATATGCTGATGGGAATGGCACAAAGAAAAATAGGGACGAAGGGTTTATTGCACTTTAATGTGATGCTGTCTACTGATGCTATAATAGCGGGAGGTAGCGGGTATCCACTGCTCTTTCAAACAGGCGAGTCGTGGAAGAACCAGCCTTTGGTAGACCGCCAGCATCCTCATGACCTATTCTCCGAACTATCGGCAAGTTATTCATATGCCCTATCAGATAAGTCTGACGCGTTCATTTACATTGGCTATCCCGGAGAGCCTGCACTGGGGCCCGTAACGTTTATGCACCGTACATCGGGTATGTTTGGCCCCGACGCCCCCATAGGGCACCACTGGCAGGATGCTACACATATCACCTTTGGGGTGGCTACGCTTGGTATACGTTATGGCCGGTTCAGATTGGAGGGGTCTTCGTTTACAGGCAGAGAGCCTGATGAGGACAGATACGCATTTGACAAACCAAGGTTTAACTCTTTTAGCAGCAGACTATCTTATAACCCAAGCGCCAACTGGGCTATACAGGTATCATCCGGGTTTATTAAAAGCCCTGAAGCGCTGGCACCGGGTGAAGATATTGTGCGCACCACTGCGTCTGCCACTTATGTACATCCTATGGGTAAGAATAAGTTTGTTTCCGCTACTGCGGTATTGGGACAAAATCTTATTGACGGACAAGACGCATCTAACTCTGCCCTACTTGAGGCAACTTTAAAGCTGAAGAAACTGGCATTGTATACCCGCTACGAATTTGTACAGAAAACAGGCGAAGAACTGAACCTGCCGGGCATTATTTACCGCCTTGATAAGCAATACCCTGTTCATGCACTTACACTTGGGGGCAGCTATGATGTGTACAGCTTTAAAGGTGTGACCATGGCGGCCGGTGCGCAGCTAGCCGCGTATAAAGGAGACAAGGCGTTAAATTCATTGTATGGAGAAATGCCTATATCGGGCGAGGTCTTCCTTCATTTTTATCCGAGATTGATGAACTAATACGAGTTAGACATTAAAAAATCAAGGTTGTGTTGGGCGCGAACCTACGGCTCGCGGATCAGGAATAGGCCCTGTATACTACAAACCTTTTGCACCTACGGCGCAATGACATGAATTGTATTTCTAATTTTGATGCTTAACCAGCACAACAGATTATAACGTATTTATTGCATCACCTTCACTTACCTTTGCAACCGTTTTACTTACGATCATTATACCTATGCATAGTTTATCATTCTGGGCACAGCCCTTTGTTTCTGCATTTATTGGTTGGTTTACTACGTGGCTGGCTTTTTACATGCTGTTTCACCCGCGTAAGCCCATTCACATTTTCGGGTTAACGATACAGGGGATCTTCCCGAAGCGGCAGCATATATTTGCTCAGAAGCTGGGTAGCGTAGTGGCCAATGACCTTTTGAATGCAGCTCAAATAGCCGAAAAGATTAAGGACCCCGATCAGCTGGCTGCGGTAATGCCGGATATTGAAAAGCATATAGACACGTTCCTCAATACACGCCTGAAAGAAAAGATGCCGGTAATCTCCATGTTTGTTGGGCAGGGCATGCTGGAAAAAGTGAAAGAGGGACTGATGGAGGAAATTGAAATAATGCTGCCTGAAGTGATCGGCAAATATGCAGATAACCTGGTGCATAAAATAGATGTGCAAAAGATGGTGACTGATAAGGTTGCGGGCTTCTCATCAGACAAGCTGGAAGAGATACTGGCCACTGTGATGAAGCGCGAATTCAGGCTTATTGAAGGCATTTGCGGTGTGTTCGGCTTCCTGATAGGATTGATACAAATGGGATTGAGTTTTGTACATTTCTAAGCCCTGTTATAACAATAGAACCAGTAAAGAGTACACGATCATTACGCCATCGGCATAAATAAGGTAATTACGTTCGCTGTTGTGTGTCTTCAGGTATTCGGCTACATACCTGGTGACTATAGCAGTGATCACTACTGCTACCAGCCTGTACCATAGCGGATAACGCAGGTATTGAACGATGCCGGCAAGCATAAATAAGATCAACGAAATATTGATCACCGTATAGCTATTCTTTATGCCCACTATCTGCGGAAAGGTATTGATATTGCTGGCAATGTCATCCTTCACATCTCGTATGTCAAAGATGATGCACAGTGAGAAAATAAACATGAACCGCACTACAATTTCGTAAGGGAAGTCGCTTACGTGCCTTTGCCAGTAGAGCATGGGCAATACAGATGTTACTATCGTCCATACACTAGCCAAAGACAATATCTTCAGCCAGCCAAAATCGCGCAACCGTTTCTTTGTTTTGAATGGCAATAATGGCATAGAATAGGCAAAAGATATGAACCCCAGTACGGCACAGGCGATCAACATTTTTTCAGACAGTAAGACACGAAAACTTGCTGCCATCATAAACAGGCCAATAAAAGACATTAGCGCATATACCTGCCGGTGCCAGCTGGTAAGCCGCGGCAAGCCTACCTCAACAGACTTTCTCCGCTTCACCGCTTTATGCAGGTTGTAGACAACAAGCGTACAACCATAGACGAACACGTCAAGCTGATTGAACCACGGGATAGGAATATCATTGACGAGCCGCTCGGTAGCCATGCACAGGCCCATAGCGCAAAATGCGGTAAATGAGCTTGTCAGCAAAAACCAGTCGAGGAGTTTCTTCATTGAATAATTTGGCTTTGTAAAAGTCGCTATTCCTATCCAAAAAACGGCAAAGCCCCGAACTTCCGTACGGGGCTTTACGAATAAAACACTTTTTACTTTTAAGTTTTTACTTTTTACTTACAGTGGCACGTTACCATGCTTGCGCTTAGGATTGACAACCACCTTATTTTCCAGCATCTTAAATGCTTTGATCAGCTTAGCGCGGGTAGCTTCAGGAAGTATTACTTCATCAACAAAGCCCCTTGCGGCAGCTACATATGGGTTGGCAAATTTTTCAATGTATTCAGCTTCCTTTTCAGCGATCTTAGAGTATTGGTCTGCAGCTTCTGATATCTCTTTCTTGAAGATGATCTCTGATGCACCCTTGGCTCCCATTACCGCTATCTCGGCTGTAGGCCATGCATAGTTCATGTCGGCACCAATGTGCTTCGAGTTCATTACATCATATGCACCACCATATGCCTTGCGAGTGATCACCGTGATCTTAGGTACGGTTGCTTCACTCAGCGCATACAATAACTTAGCACCATTAATGATGATACCCTGCCACTCCTGGTCGGTACCCGGCAGGAAGCCCGGCACATCTACCAACACCAGCAATGGTATATTAAAGGCGTCGCAGAAGCGCGTAAAGCGCGCACCCTTGCGGCTCGCATTATTGTCTAACACACCGGCAAGATAAGCGGGTTGATTAGCTACAATACCTATGCTGCGGCCACCTATGCGCGCAAAACCCACAACAATGTTTTCCGCCCACTGTTTATGCACCTCCAGGAAAGAATCTTCATCAGTAATTTCGGCTATTACATCTTTAATGTCATAAGGCTGATTGGGATTTTCAGGAATGATACTGTTTAATGCTTCTCTTGTTTCATTACCTGCTTCATAAGGATATACCGGGGCATCGTCCTCACAATTCTGCGGCATGTAGCTAAGCAGGTTCTTAATGTTCTCTATACACTCTACCTCATTGGCACAAGCGAAGTGTGTAACGCCCGACTTAGACGCATGTGTATTTGCACCGCCAAGCTCTTCACTGGTAACAGTTTCATGGGTTACTGTCTTCACAACGTTGGGGCCTGTGACAAACATGTAAGAGGTATTTTCCACCATCATTATAAAGTCGGTAATAGCAGGTGAGTAAACCGCACCACCGGCGCATGGGCCCATGATAGCAGATATCTGCGGTATCACACCCGATGCCTTTACATTGCGATGAAAGATATCGGCGTAACCACCTAATGATACTACACCTTCCTGTATACGTGCACCACCACTATCGTTAAGACCAATAAGAGGGGCACCGTTCTGCGCAGCCAGATCCATGATCTTTACTATCTTCTCTGCGTGGGTCTCAGACAAGCTACCACCAAATACGGTAAAATCCTGAGAATAGACGTATACCTGTCGGCCATTGACAGTTCCATACCCGGTCACCACACCATCGCCAAGGTATGTTTCATTTTCCATGTGAAAATCACGGCTTCTATGCGTTACCAGCATCCCTATCTCTTCAAAAGATCCCTCATCGAGCAGGAGCAGCAGCCTTTCGCGGGCGGTGAGCTTGCCCTTTTTGTGCTGCGATTCTATACGTTTTACACCACCACCCAGGTGGGCTTCTTTTATCTTTTCTTTGAGTATTGATACCTTATCCATGCTTATTGTATAAATGACAAAACAAACCTAATACAAAAATATTTGAGAACAACGAACTACATTGAAAACCATATCTATTTAGCTAAGATAATCAGCAGCTCTACTCAGGCAGAGCAGCCGCCATCACTTCCATTTTACTGCCCCGCGAGCCTTTGATCAATATAGAACTGTTGACCGGAGGATGTTGCGCCACATACGCAGCAGCGTCTGTGGAGTTTTCAAACCACATATGGGCGCTCTTTACAGTAGCAAACTCCTTACCCACCAGTATTACGCCTGCCCACTCATACTTGTCTATCAGTGCTACCAATTCTGCATGTTCGTGCTGCTCTTCTGTACCCATTTCCCGCATACCGCCTATCCATAACATTTTACCCGGCAGATCTGCTTTCGCAAAATTTTCCATTGCGGCTTTCATACTGGTGGGGTTAGCATTATAGGCATCTAGTATCACCTGGTTATTGCCCTTTTTCAGCCATTGAGAACGGCTGTTGTCGGGATTATAAGCAGCGAGCGCTGCTTGTATTTCCTGCAGACTTACACCAAAATGCTCGCCTGCAGCTACCGCCAACAGTACATTAGGGAAATTATATTCGCCAACAAGGTGAGTAGTTAAGGTCACCGGCTCATCATCGGTATCTACCTCTACATTCAGGAATACCCCGTTCATTACCGGCCTGCCTGTATAGCCCGCCGGGTGAGATCCATAAGTTATCTGCTCACTAATGCCGTCAGCCATTGGTTCCAGGTATTCAAGATCAGTATTCAGAAAAATGGTCCCGCCTGTTTCACGGATAAAATCATACAACTCACCCTTTCCTTTCCTTACTCCTTCTATGCCGCCAAAGCCTTCTATATGGGCCTTACCACAATTAGTGATCACGCCATAATCGGGCAGTGCTATTTCGCAATAAGATGCTATCTCTTTTTGGTGGTTGGCCCCCATTTCTATAATGGCCATCTGCGCATCCTTCTTTATCTTAAGAATGGTAAGCGGCACACCTATATGATTGTTCAGGTTGCCCTCAGTAGCGTAGGTAATATATTTACGGCTCAATACTACTGCCAGCAACTCTTTGGTAGTTGTTTTGCCATTAGAGCCTGTAATAGCTATAAAGGGGATATCCATTTGCTGCCTGTGGTACTTAGCCAGCTGCTGCAGCGTTTGCAGCGTATTATCGACAACTATACACTTGTCACCCACCGCAAATGCTGCATTGTCAATAACAGCATATGCCGCACCTTTTTGCAGTGCTTCGGCAGCAAATGTATTGCCATCAAAATTAGGCCCGCTCAAGGCGAAGTAAATATCTCCCTGCTTTATCTTCCGGGTATCTGTCTGTACAGAAGGATACCTGAGATAGCGTTCATACAATTCCTTTATTTCCACAACCGGTCAATTTATTGAAGTAATTACTGTAAAAATAAACAACCCCCTTCTTATTACGAAGGGGGTTGCAAAGAGTTATTCAATATTAGTTATTGCTATTAATTAGCGTCTGCGGTTCTTCTCGCGGCCAAAGCCGTTACCTGCAGGCTCATTGTTACCGTTAGGGCTACCCAGGCGATCAACTACGCAACGGAAACCGATGGTGTTTGATGACAAATTACCCTGAATGTAACGACGTGTACCCGGTGCCAACCAATAAGCGCGGTCAGCCCATGATCCACCCTTGTAAACCTTAGTAGAGTCATTGATCAAAGTGTTGATACCATACTGATACTGACCATAATTCATCTTGTCCAACTGTCCACCTGCGTAAGAAGTATCACCATCTTTATAAGAATACAGGTTAGAACTTCTGATCTGGCGACCCTGTTGTGATGATTCATTTGCTGGAACGCGTGTGTATGGAATGTGACCGGTAGAATCTCTTTCTTCCACAGTACCATCTTCCTGGAACTGCTGTCTCATGTACTCATTACCACGGAAAGAACGGAAACCATCAACATCATCGTGAGAGTTCGGACGGTAAGTATCCATAACCCACTCATTAACGTTACCGGCCATGTTATACAGACCCAAAGCATTCGGATGGTATGTTCTAACCTTTGCAGTGATATCAGCATTGTCATTCAAACCACCTGCAACACCCATGTAGTCACCGGCACCTCTCATGAAGTTACCCATGAATTCACCCTGGTACATATTGTGGATATCGTAGCGGGTAGTATTTCTAGGTCCCCAGCCGTATACGTTATTATCTGTAACAACTTCTTCACCACGACGACGCTTAGTTTCCGGAGCCGGGTTATTACCTGCAGAACCCAGAGCAGCATATTCCCACTCAGCTTCTGTTGGCAGGCGATAGTCTGGCATAAAGATACCGTCAGACATATTGTAAGGACGTGTACCTGATCCGTTCGCATCAAGATCTGATTTCTGACGACCACCATTAGTACCCTGATACTGACCGTTCATGTAAGTCTCAGTAGTGAATACGTCTTCACCTGTCTGGTTAACATTTGGCTGCAAAGCTCCTGCGGCAATGAGCAAATACTCATTCACGCGGTCTGTACGCCATTTGCAATAATCACTTGCCTGGTACCAGTTAACACCCACAACCGGATAGTTATCATAAGCAGCCGCACGGAAGTAATTCTTCACGTAAGGCTCGTTATAACCCAATGGTGAACGCCATACAGTAGAATCGGGCAATGCAGCCACTACTACTTCAGGAAGGTCATTTGCGTAAGCACGGCCTAACCAATAGATATATTCGCGGTAGCTGATGTTGGCCAATTCCGTTTCATCCATATAAAATGAAGAAACAGAAACTGTACGCCTGTTATTATTGTTTTCTCCGGTTACCAATTCATCATCCTTGGCACCCATTGTAAAACGACCGCCCTGCACGAGAGTCATACCCACCGGGGTCTGCTGACCCTGATATCCTAAAGCCACATCAAAACCACCCCAACGGCGATCATTCAATGGCCAACCGGTAGTGTTGGAAAACCCATCTCCCTTACCTTCCTTACGTGAACGGGATGTACAAGCAGAAAAAAGTGTGGAAACTCCAATACAAAGTAAAGTGACGCCTATTAATTTTCTTTTCATAATAAAACTCAAAGATTTGACGGTATTAGTCTGACAAACTGTTAAATCAAGGAACAATGTTAGTACTTTCTTTTCAGATTTTCAAGCATTCCCAACCACAAAAATAAAATTTACGTAAATAATTCTTTTGTCCACACAAAATATACGTTAAATTTTCTCGTTGTTATACCATGGCAATTGCCGTTTCTCAGCCTTTCTGACCATATTTAAGTAATTTTGAGAAAGAGGTTTTTTGCCGGTTGAAAAATTCAAAAAATTATTACCTCCTGGTTATATGAAAAAATTAATTATTAACTATTCTACCCTTTTGCTGTTGTCGCTTACCGCAGCAGCACCTGCCCATGCTTACACTACTGCTTACCAGGTAAGCAGTAATAATATACATACAGGCTATATAAGCGAAAAGGTATGGTTGAAAGCATATGCCAAACCACAGGTTGTAATTTCGGGCATCTCTTATACCACTGGTGTTGCGCTACCTTCCGATGCGGCAGCGGGCAACCAGACCGATGTAGTTGTGAGGCTGGGCATGGATAGAAAGAGGCCATTTGCGGTGATCAGCGTACCTGCTTATAAAGCAACAGCTATAGCGGGCATTGCAGACCAGGTAACAGGCTTTACACTCGATATTACCGAGACTGAATTGCCACCAACTACAACTGCATCAAAAACTACTTCAGCAACCAATTCTGTGCTATCAACCGGCACATGGTATAAGATAGGGCTTACTAAAACAGGTTTGTACAAACTTGATGGCGCCTTTTTCACCTCCATGGGCGTAAACCTTGCAGATGTCAATCCGGCAAACATCAGGATCTTTGGCAATGGCGGCACCATGCTTTCTGAAGATAACGCACAGCCCAGGATCAGTGACCTTGCTGAGAATAATATATGGGTGAACGATGGCGGCGACAATGCTTTTAATACCGGCGACTATGTAGTGTTTTATGGCTCAGGCCCTACTGCCATGGTGAAAGACAGCGCCAAACAGCGGTTTACACACCTCAACAATCTTTACACAGATACAGCATACTACTTTATTACTTTCAATAATGGCGCTGGCGCAAGGGTTCAGACTCAGGGTTCTGTGCCAACACCTAATACCACCGCTACCACGTTCAACTTCTTTGATGTGAACGACCAGGACCTGATCAACCCTACAGGTTACAGCAAAAGCTGGTTCAACGACAAATACTCTCCGGACATTAATATCAGTACCAAATCTTACAGCTTCGACCTGGGCGACAATATTGCAACACTGGAGTGTAAGGTAAAGTTTGCCTGCCACCAGGAAGCAGCAAACAGCACTATTGTAGCTACGCTGAATGGCGCACCTATGGGTAATGCACTTTTCGACACCCCTACCCCAACGGCCGCAGATATTTTGTTAACACATCGTGCGCCAACATGGACCGTACCTTGTAATTCAAGAACAGCCAATATCACAATTACTTTCAATGCTGCCGCGGGCGACCCATCATCCAAAGGCTATCTTGATTATATAGAACTGAATGGCCGCAGAAATCTGAACATTGGTGGCAACCAGCTTAATTTCAGAGACTGGTCGACAACCGGTGCAGGAAAGATCACTAATTACCAGTTGACCAACGCTAACGGCTTTACAAAAGTGTGGGACGTGACCGATCCTCTGCACCCTGTAATGATGCAGGGAACACTATCCGGCAGTACCTATTCATTTACTCAGAATGCCAATATGCTACATGAATTTGTAGCCATGAATAATGAGGCATTATATAGCGCCTACTACGTTGGCGGCGTACCTAACCAAAACCTGCATGCCAGCACAGCAGCAGATCTGATCATAATTACCGACGTATCATTTCTACAGGCAGCACAGCGATTGGCCGATTTCCACGCCAGCCACGATCACCTGCGCACGGCAATAGCTACTACCCGTGATATTTACAATGAATTTTCATCTGGAGCACAAGACCTTAGCGCTATAAGAGATTATGTGCGTATGATGTATAAGAATGCCGGCACCGACAGTGCTGACATTCCGCGCTACTTGTTGCTTTTGGGAAGTGCTTCTTATGACTATAAGCATCGCGTAGCCAACAACGCTAATCTTGTGCCTACGTTTGAATCTACCAATGATTCCAACTCCATTAATAGCTTCCTTAGCGATGATTTTTATGGATTCCTCGACGACTCGGAAAACATAGAAGATGGGAGTGTGGTCAACGCTCTTGATATTGGTTCAGGCCGTATATCAGCCAGAAACCTGACTGTAGCAAATGATGTGGTCGATAAGATCATTCATTACAAATCAACAGCTACACTAGGCCCATGGCGCCTGTCAACCACTTTCGCCGCTGATAATAACGACCCCGCAGGGTTCCACGCGGACGATGCAGAACTGGTTTGCGCACAACTCGTTCAAAGCACCAAAAACCTGTATAATGAGCAGAAGGTGTACCTGGATGTTATACCGTTTGTAAACACTCCGGCAGGCGACAGATGCCCTAATGCCAATACATCGCTCAATGACCAGATCTATAAGGGCGCATTCATGATCAACTACAATGGCCATGGCCGTAATGATCTGCTGGCGCATGAGCGTATACTGACGCAGGACGACTACAGCCAATGGGCAAACATTGACAAACTGCCATTCATGATCACTGCCACCTGCGATTTTGGCCAGTTCGATCATCCCGAATTTATTTCGGCAGCAGAACAGTTGCTTTTCGACACTAAGGGTGGTGTTATAGCCATGATCACGACTACACAGGCTGTATTCTCTTCATACAATAAGGAGATGAACAGAGAATATGTAGAATCTCAGTTCACCAGGAATGCGAATGGCAGGTGGAATACTTTCGGCGATGCGGTAAGAGCAGGAAAGAACTTAACCTACATAAATCTTCAGCCCGAATCTGTACTCGCCAATTTCCGTAAATGGACATTGCTTGGCGACCCCGCACTGACCCCCAATTTCCCTGAAAATAAGGTGACCATCGATAGCATTCTTGATGGTGCAACAATGGAAGTCGCCGACACGGTAAGAGCCCTTGGCATGTACACCATTAAAGGCACCATACGCGACAATAATAATAACGTTATTAATGATTTCAACGGTTCACTCACTATGTCGTTTTTCGACAAGGCAAGAAACGTTTCGTTTCCTGCGGGATATAGCAGAAAGTCATTTGCTGTGCAAGACAACCTGATCTACAAGGGTAAGGTTTCCGTAACTAATGGTCAGTTTTCAATCACTTTCATTACGCCTAAGGATATCAATTACTTCTTCGGAAAAGGTAAAATAAGCACTTACGCCGAAAACGGAGTAACAGACGCTGCGGGTATGGATACATCTATAGCTATAGGAGGTTATTCGGCTAATCCTGTAAACAATGATGTACCGCCTACAGTAAGACCATTTATGAATGACAGCGCGTTTATTAATGGTGGCATTACCGGCACTAATACTTCTTTGTTTGTCATCCTTAGTTCGCTTACCGGCATTAATGTATCGGGCTACGGCATTGGTCATGATCTTACAGCAGTGCTCGATGGCAATGTGGAGCTGCCTTACATTTTGAATGACTATTACGAAACAGCTCCTAATACATTCCAGTTGGGTTTTGCCAAGTATCCACTTACAGGCCTGCCCGACGGTGTGCATACCATAAGAGTGAAGGCATGGGATGTAAACAATAATGTTGGTGAAGGATCGGTAGATTTTGTGGTGATCAAAGGCGAGCTATTTGCTATTCAGAATCTGGGCAACTATCCTAATCCGTTCGGTGGCCTTACACACTTTGTATTCGAGCACAACCACCCCGATGAATTGATGAATGTAGAGATCAACATATTCAATACAGCCGGCGCCCTGGCCAAAACGATCAAAGAAACCTTTACACCGGGCGGCAGCCGCAGCTCAGATATTACCTGGGATGGCACCGATAATGGCGGTTCTCCGTTACCATCAGGCGTATACGTTTACAGACTGAACATATCAACAGAAAAAGGTTATAAGACCTCTGCATACCAAAAGCTGGCAATCATACGTTAATACAATGGCCGTATCTCAATTAAATATTGTGATAGTGGGCAAAAAGGAATATTTTTGCAAAACTTTAAATAAAACAATAATAACAAAATGGCAAAACATTTTGCAATTGCAAGCTTAACACTATTAGCCGGTCTTGTGTCTTTTAATGGCCGGGCCCAGAATGTAAACGGTACCCAGAACTTTGTTACTACAGCAGTTCCCTTTCTGAGAATTACCCCCGATGCCCGTGCAGGTGCCATGGGAGATGCTGGTATTGCTACCACACCAGATGCAAACGCACAATACTGGAACGTTGCTAAACTGGCCTTTTCTGAGAAGAATTATGGTATCTCTGCTACATATACTCCATGGTTGAAGGACCTCGTTCCGGATATCTTCCTGGCTTATATTTCCGGCTATGCCAAAATAGGCAAGGATAATAACCAGACAATCAGCGCATCTATGCGTTATTTCTCTTTGGGTAATATCAACTACACTACCAATACGGGCGACCCTAATGGTACAGGTCAGCCACGTGAGTATTCTTTCGATGTTGGCTATTCACGTAAGTTGTCTGAAAATTTCTCTACAGGTGTAAGCCTCAGGTATATCCACTCTGCTATCGCATCGGGCGTAAGCTACCTTGCGGGTAACAACTACAAGCCGGGTAATGCATTGTCTGCCGACGCAGGTGTATTCTACACTAAGAGGAAAGAAAAAGATGATATCCATGTCAACACCCTTAACCTGGGTGCGGTAGTAAGTAACCTTGGTTCTAAGATATCTTACAACTCCAGCAGAAAGGATTTCATACCAATGAACCTTGGCCTGGGTGTAGCGTATACTACTCAGTTCGACCAGTATAACAAGATGACTTTTGCCTTTGACGTAAACAAACTACTGGTACCAGCGCTGAATAGCTCAGATACACAGGTAGGTATCATCAGCGGTGTGTTTTCGTCATTCGGTGGTGGCAACCAATTGCAGAAGCTAGATCTTTCTTTGGGACTTGAATATTGGTACCAGGATCAGTTCGCTGTGCGTGCAGGTTACTTCTACGAAGACAAGAGCAATGGTGACCGTCAGTATATAACTGCAGGACTGGGTGTTAAGTACAATGTATTCCAGATCAATGCGGCATACATCGTTCCGCAGGGCAGCGGTACTACCCGCAACCCATTGTCTAACACAGTACGTTTCTCATTGCTGTTCGAATTCGACAAGATCAACAAAGCCGCTGCAGACGATGCACCAGCTGATGTTGCTCCACCGGCAGCCAACTAATTTAACAATAGATTTTTTATAGAAAGAGCGCTCCGGTTGGAGCGCTCTTTTTTTGTGGCTGTGTGGTTATTAAAAATACACAAATGAAAACAGCTATTGTATATGTGCTGCGCCCCGCCGCTTTGGAGACGCAAAATCTTGCATCTCTACGAACCGCCATTGGCAATTATTTTCTATAAAATTTATCTTCCTGCCATCTTTGTGGATTAGTGATAATGTAGTTCCTTATTTTCAGATATTCCTCTTCATTGAGAATTATGTGATCATGAAAACGAGGTTGCCATTTAAACACAATATTGTTTTCATTGGCATAATTCGTTACTCCAATTTTATAACCCAGCATGATTGACCCAAGATTTTTCGACTGCGGACCAAAACTACTTCCTGATTGCTCCTTTTGGTTGTCAAATGTTCTATTTATCCCAATAATTCCGTGTACATGATTGGGCATGACTGTGAATACATCCACGTCAACAAATGGAAAATGTTGCGGGATCGCCAGCCAACAATCATTTGCGACAATGCCTAAGGGCGACCAATGGATTTTTTCGTTGGTGATCGACCCAAAATACTGTTCCTTGTTAAAGGTACATAGAGTGACAAAATATGCCGCACTGCTGCTATAATCCCATGATCTCAGCCTGGTAGATTCTACTCGATATTTATTGTAAAACAGAGACACTATAACTATTATTAGTACTGGATCGTAATATACTTATTCTTGCAAAAAATACAGATAATTATGAAGAAGGCTCTTAGTCAGGCCAGCAGGTGGTAATTCAAAGATTACACGTAGGTAGAGACGCAAGATTTTGCGTCTCCCCAGTGGCTGGGTGCGATGCGTAAACTCCGGTCGTGTCGCCGTAGAGACGCAAAATTTTGCGTCTCTACCTACTGTTATTGTTACTCACCCACCACAACCCTTTCCGTCACCTTACCGCTGGCAGTTATCGCGGATATCATGTAGGTGCCGGCGGCTACATTCATTTGCACCTGTTCCTTTCTATTCGTCATTGTATTCCATTCCTTAACCACCCTTCCTAAAAGATCAGTTACAACCATGTGAACAGGCTCCGTTTCAGAAGAGGAAAGTTGCAGCATAAATGACCCGTTATTAGGATTGGGTACAATGCTCATATTACATTGGATAGCACCAACATTAGCTACCGCAACTGCTCCATTGTAATAGGTCTTCTGCATACAACCATTGCGGGTGGTAATGACCCAATAATACTTACCTGCAAGGTCCGGCGCAGGATTATAATAATTCTGATTGGTCTCACCTGATAATAATGTAGAATCAAGTGTGATCACATCATCATAACCCCACTGGTAGGTATCTTCATCAGAAGGGGCACATACAAATTGGTGATCGAAATAGATAACAGAAGGCAGATCAGATATACCACCATCAACCAGCACCGCAAAAGAATCTCGCTGTGCACAACCCGATGACAGCATGGTAGCGGTTAGGTATATCCAGCCAATACCTGGGGTAGAGAAACTAACTAAACTATTTCTACCACCTGCACCGGTAGCCCATATAGCAGCCGGGCTTGTAGCCGTCCAGGTATAATGCTCTCCGGCATAAACCGTATCCAGTGTTCCGAAGTTTTGGTACAGCGTATTCAAACACACCACTGGCGGGCTCTTAATGTCTATATGCGGCATGTGTGCGCCCGGGCTGAGTATCACATCCAACTGCTGCACGTTAGCGCAGCCATTGGCAGTGATCGTGAATACATACACCACCATCACATTGCTATCGGTGGTATTGACCACACTATCATGAATGGCACCTGTACCCAATGAACTTGGCGGAGTAATGCCTGTCACAGCAGCTCTTGTCCAGCTATAGGCTGCACCTGGTGTTGCACTCAAAGGCACATAATCAAATACAGTTCCACCACACAACGAAGCAGCTAGTGAACTGGTAAGCCTTGGCGTAGGATTAACCCTTACTACAACATGCTGCGTATCCGCGCAACCATTGGCAACAAGAGCCACAGTATAGGTTACAATTACGGGCAGTGCAGTAGTATTATCCAACACTTCTGAGATCAAGCCTACGCCGCCGCCCGCGCTACTGGCAATACCCGGTGTCAGATCCCTGCTCCAGACAAACGACGCACCAAGCGTTACAGTAGAAGGAAGATAGGTAAACACCGTGCTATCACAAATAGCAGCAGGCGTTAATGTGCTCGTGAGCACAGGAGCTGTATTAACTGTAACAATATGATGCGCAGAGAGCACATTGCAACCAAGGCTTACTGTGTAACTGATAACCACTGTACCTGCTGAAATACCCGTCACTACACCACCGCTTGTTACAAATGCAATACCTGTGTTACTGCTGCTCCAGGTTCCGCCATTGACTGTATCAGCCAATACTATAGATGCCCCGCGACAAACCGCTGACGGACCCGTAATGATACCTGTATCAGGCAGCGCATCTACTATAACTATGTGTATTGCCGCAACACTACCGCAGGCATTGGTAACCGTATAAGAGATGGTATCTGTACCCGGACTTATTGTACTAACAAATCCTGCAGCCGATACCGTTGCCGCGCCATTACTTGCCGACCACACCCCACCCGAAGCAGTAGCAGTAAGAGAGACTGTACTGGCCAGACATAGATGGGTTGGTCCGCTTATTGTACCTGCAAGCGGCAATGGATTAACTGTAATTGAAGTAGAAGTTGTAGCCGTACCACATACGCTTGTAGCGGCATAAGATATAGTAACCACCCCACCCGATATGCCGGTAACAACACCCGCAGTATCTACAGTTGCTATAGAAACGCTATCTGACGTCCATACACCACCGGTAACGGTATTGGCGAGTGTTATAACCTGTCCCTGGCAAACTGTATTGACTCCTGATATAGTATCTACGTACGGTGAATTATTAACAACGATATTTTTAGTAGCTACTGCTGATCCGCAGATATTTGTTGTGGTATATAGTATTGTATCAGCTCCGTTAGCCACTCCCGTAACTATACCACCCGATACTGTTGCACTGGCATTTGTAGCGCTCCATACGCCACCAGCTACTGCATTAGTTAATGTAAGTACAGTACCTACACAAACACTGGACAGCCCATTGATCACACCCGCTGGTGGCAGCGTATCTATGACCACAACATGAGTTGCAGATACCGAGCCGCAGATATTTGAAATAGTGTAGGTGATCGTATCAACTCCCTGTGTGGCACCAGTAACTATACCGCCAATAACAGTAGCATGAGCATTTGATGCTGTCCATGTACCACCACTAACACTATCGGTCAAGGTAATAGACTGTCCAGCACATACCGAACCTGGGCCTGTGATAAGACTTACCGACGGAGACAAATTAACGGTCATCACCCTACTTACTACATCACTACCACAACCATTAGTAACTGTATAATTGATCGTATCAATACCCGGGTTTATACCTGACACAACACCCGACACGACAGTAGCTGAGCCATTAGTTGCCGCCCATACTCCACCAGTAGCAGATGGCACCAACGTAGTCTGCGCTCCCGTACATACCGACGTAGCGCCTGTAAGCGTACCCGCATGTGGCAAAGGATTTACCGTTATCATTTGCGTATCGGTAGCAGTACCGCAGCCATTGGTTACAGAATAAGAAATAACCACATTACCCGCTACCACACCACCAACGACACCGCCACTCACTGTTGCTACAGCAGCATTACCCGACGCCCATGAGCCGGATGCTACCGTGCTCGTCAATGTTATCAATGAACCTTCACAAACACTCACTGGGCCGGAAACAACACCCGCATTAGGAGAAAGATCTACCTGCACCAGCTGTGTGTCCACATCTGTACCGCAACTGTTGGTAATAGAGTAAGAGATAATAGCTATTCCAACTGTAGCACCATGCACCACTCCCGCCGCCACACTCGCAACCGTTGGGTCGCTGGAAGTCCACGTGCCACCCGTTGTTAGATTCGCAAGCGTAAGATTCACCCCGGTACACACTAAATGCCCACCGGTAATAATACCCGCATGTGCCAATGGATTTACCGTAATCATCTGCGTATCAACAGCAGTACCACAGCTATTCACTACGCTATAAGATATGATTACATTGCCCGCTGCCACTCCATAAACAACACCACCGCTTACAGTTGCGGTTGCATTGTTAGCAGATATCCAGCTACCGGTTGTAGCCGTATTATTTAACGTGATCACCGAGCCTTCGCACACCACTCGTGTTGGCCCTGTGATCGAGCCGGCATCAGGAGACAGATTCACATTCACCAATTGCGTATCCACGGCTGTACCGCAGCTGTTAGTTACAGAATAAGATATGATAGCAACACCCGGTGTAGCACCATGAACCACACCTCCTGTCACACTGGCTATTGCCGGTGCATCACTGGTCCAGGTGCCGCCTGTTGTCCCATTCGTCAGTGTTATATTCAATCCCGTACAAACAGTGTGTGCGCCATTAATAGTGCCCGCATTGGGCAATGGCAATACCACTATCATTTGAGTATCATATGCAGTGCCGCATGCTGCTGTTGCTGAGTACGAGATGATCACCAAACCTGCACTCACACCTGTCACAACGCCGCCACTATTTATTGTTGCACCTGCACCACCACTCAACCATGTGCCGGTGCTCACTGTATTATTAAGTGTTATGCTGCTACCCACACAAACAGAAGCCGCTCCACTTATATGCCCCGCGTCCGGACTCAGTTCAACCGCCACGAGCTGCGTATCTACCGCAGTGCCGCAGCTATTGGTAACAGAATAAGAAATTATTGGCAGCCCCACAGATACACCATGCACCACCCCACCAACTACAGTCGCCGATGCATCGCTACTGGTCCATGTGCCGCCACCTGTTGCATTGGTGAGTGTAATGTCAAAGCCGGTACACACTCTGTGCAATCCCGTTATATTCCCGGCATTTGGCTGTGGCAATACCACTATATTCTGGGTATCTACCGCCACTCCGCAGGCACCCGTAAAACTATAAGAGATCAATGCATTTCCTGCTGCTACTGCAGTCACAACTCCACTATTCGTCACGGTAGCAGTACCTGTTGCACTACTGCTCCATGTACCACCGGCCACACTTGTTGTCAATGAGATCTGCGTACCTGCACACACAGCAGTTGGTCCACCTATAGTACCGGGCGTTGTAGCCGATATCACTGTTACCATTTGCGTATCTACCTGCGTTCCACATACTGTGCTCGCTGTATAAGATATTATTGCACTACCACCCACGGCGCCATGTACTACGCCACCTACCACACTGGCTATTGCCGGAGCACTGCTGCTCCACGCACCACCTGTAGCGGTATTAGTCAGCGTTATGTTAGTACTTACGCACACATCACCTGGCCCGACTATTGTACCTGCATTGGGCTGCGGATTAACCACTACCATCTGGGTATCGGTTGCTGTTCCACAACTGTTGGCAACACTATATGATATTATCACATTACTTGCAGCTACGCCGGTTACCACACCGCCGCTCACAGTTGCTCTTGCAGTATTACTACTTATCCACGTACCGCCACTTGCCGGGTCAGTAAGGGTTATTGTAGTACCTGCACACACTGCAGTAGGCCCTGTAATAGTTCCTGCGTTAGGCGTCGCATCGATAGTTAACAGCAAAGTATCTGTTGCCGTACCACAGCCATTGGTTGATGTTACAGAATAAGAGATAATGGCCACTCCCACACTTGCACCACCAGCAGTTCCGCCGGCGTTTATAGTAGCGACGCTCGTATTACTACTGCTCCATGTTCCCGGTCCGACGGTATTAGAATAAGGTGCGCCGGTAACCGTGCCATTACACAAACTCGTAGGCCCTGTTGTCAGGCCCACAACAGGCAACGGAAACACCCGCACCATTTGTGTATCACTTAAAGAGCCGCAGCTATTCGTTACCGTATAAGAAATGATGGTTGTGCCTATACTTGCCCCACCTACTACACCACCGCTCACTGTTGCCACTGCGGGCACAGAGCTGCTCCACACACCGCCCGATGTAGTATCCGTCAGTGTAATGGAAGAACCTGCACATACCGTATTGACAGTACCTGTTATTGTTCCCGTCACGGGCGCCACATTCACTATAAACGGAACAGTAGCAGCTGCACTACCGCAGCCATTGGTCAACGTATAGCTGATAATAGTGCTGCCCACAAGGGCCACACTCGTCACCATCCCAACTCCGTTTACCGTAGCTATCCAAGTATTATTAGATGACCATACACCGCCTGTAGCAGTATCAGCCAGCGTTGTTGTTTGCCCTGCACCGCATACAGCTGCGGTACCTGTTATTACCCCTGCAGATGGTGTGGTCTTCACCGTATCTACTTTTGTTGCGCTGATCAGGCCACAGGTATTGGTAAGTGAGTAGGTAATATTTACGACGCCTGTATGCAGACCATTAACAGTCACGGAAGTTCCGGCTGGGGTTATCGTCGCTATAAACGCATCTCCCGTCGCCCATGTGCCACCGGTCATTGTGTTGGTGAGGGTTATAGGCGTTCCTATACACTGGCTTACCGGGCCTGCTATGGCAGGTACTACAATCACCGAATCAAACGTAATAACGAACCTCCTGCTGCTGGTATCACCCCCAGCTATCTTGTACAATATTACCGTGTCCTTACCCGGCAGGTGTGGTGTCAACATACCTGTAGCAGTATCTATAGAAGCCAATGTATTATTGGTCAGGGTCCATACCCCACCAATTGTGCCGCTGGTCAACGTTATGGCCGGAGCCGAAGCACAGATTATATGGGGACCGGATATAGTATCCATTATAGGTAGTGGGTAATCACGGAAAATGGTAATAGTTCCCTGTCTGTTATTTGTTGCCACAATTTCAGGGTATCCATCGCCGTCTAGATCTCCCAGATTGACTCCAAGCGGAGTTGTCCCAGTAAGAAAATCTAGTTTAGTCGCTAAAGTGCCGGCTGTGAAAGCCGCGCCTGTAATAGATGTATTTCTGAAAACGGATATCCTGCTCGGAGCTGCATCTGCAACAACAATATCGGGCTTGCCATCACCATTTAGGTCTCCTATTGCTATTCCCGCCGGCGATGCAAGTGTCACATAAGTCACTACAGCTGCAAAAGTTGAAGCGTCTATTACCCCTGGAGTACCAATGTTTCTATATAATCCAACCTGGTTGGAACTTGTAGACGTAACCGCAATATCCAATTTACCATCACCATCTATATCTACACTTTGAATATCTGATAATTTCCCTGGTGCAGGCAGTATTATTCTCGGGGCAAAATCAATGATTCCGCCCACTGAAATATTCTTCAGTACAGAAACTGTTTCGGAAGAATCATCTGCAACTCCGATATCCGCCAAACCATCACCATCCAGGTCACCTGTGCTAATGCCAATCGGCAGAACGCCACACTTAAAAGCTCCGATAACATTCAAACTAATGTTGCCTACAGTACTTGTATTCTGAAGTAAGACCACATTTGCGGAATCCCTACAGGTAACTGCAACATCCACTTTACCGTCTTTGTCAAAATCAGCTATTCCTATTACATAGGGGGCAACACCTGTTGGCGACACCTGAAATTCCACCATCGAAGCAAAAGTAATGTTGCCGGTTGTAGACGTGTTTCTGTAAACAGCCACCTTTCCCCCTCCTAATTGCGGCAAAACAAGGTCTAACATCCCGTCTCCATCTATATCTGCCAATTTCACATTTGCAGGCTGATTACCGCCCGGCAAACTGCCGGAAGGCAAAACAACGCCAACCGGAGAAAAGGATGCATTGCTTATCCAACCAGGAGTACTTATATTTCTGTAAATGACAAGGTTCCCAAAGTTAGGAGGATCATGTCGGTTTGTCGTCACTAAATCCGGCTTACCATCTCCGTCAAGATCTCCCAATACTGTTATGTAAGAATACGCAGGATCAGAAAATGAACCAATCGCATTATACCCTACTGTCAACAATGTAGTATTTCTTATATTTATCGTATCCTGGTAAAAATAAGAGCTGTTAAAGGTTGGTAAATATTTGTCAACCTGATAACCCGTGAGATGATTTGTAGTATTCAACACCGATACAGGCCCAAACACAGCGCCCGTATCTACCGTTACTGTAAGTTGTGTTGCAGTAGCACCAATTACAAATGCCCTTGTAGAGCCAAAATAAACAATATTATTAGCTGGCAGCAGGTCAAAGCTACTACCCGATATTGTTATAGTAGATCCTGTGGTAGCTATAGATGGAGAAACAGACGTAATAACAGGCGCCTGCCCGTACCCCGGCACAGTGCACAGTAATATAAAAATAAGACAAGAGTATCTTAAATAAGCAAGAGGGTTATTAAGTAAAAGAGTGTTCATAAGGTCTTGATTAACAATTCACTAGCAACAAACAAAAATGTTGTTGCATTCCGGGTAATATGCTTCTCTTTAAAAGTATATTACGCAAATATACATAATATACTGTTGAGATATGCTGCACCCGATTAACAATTTCATTAACTAACAGTCAATATCGCCGTAAGTAAAAACAGAGTACAAACAAATCATTCCTTCCACCTTTTTAGAAGCAGAACTAACAAAAAATGGCCCCGATGAGTTTCATCGGGGCCATTAATATTCTACCTGAACAATTTATTTACCCAATTCAAAATGTATTGTCTTACTCAGGTGCTCAGAGTGTACATTCAATATGTACATACCATTGGCCAGCTCATTATCCAGTACTACCGTATTGTCTATCGCTCCGCCCGCTGCATTAAACTGGTTGCGGTACACCACCTGACCAAGCATATTGGTTATTTCTACGCTTATTTCTTCGTCGGTAGTAATACCCACATTACCATGTATCACAAAGTTACCCTTGGTAGGGTTAGGCATTACACGAATGTCGCTGTTAGGTACATTCACCTGGCTCACACCCACATTACCACCTATCGCTATCTCTTGAGATGCGTATACAGATGTATTGTTACAATAATCTGTATTGGTCATGATACATGTAAATGAATCACCGGTTGCCAATACATTAGTAGAGTAAGTGGTAGTGTTAGCACCCGGTATTAATATACCGTTCTTCTTCCACCTGTAGGTAGGTGCCAGACCCGGATTAGTAGGATGCGCAGTAAACGTAGCCGTCATACCCGGCGCCAATATATACCCCGGACTCACACTCAGGTAAATATCCGGTATAGCTACCGGTATCACTGTTACAGAGTGCGGTGCGCTGGTGGCTACAGAATAGTTGATACAAGGGAAATTACTTGTCATTTCTACTGTCACTACATCGCCGGTAGTACCCATATAAGCAAGGCTTCCTGCGGTACCGGCTGGCACACCATTCACCTTCCATACATACGTCGGGTGTGTACCACCGCCGGTCATTATTGTTGAGTAGGCAATCGGATAACCCTCACAGGCACTATCCGAACCGATCATTGTGATCGTCGGGTTCAGGTATGGACTAACTGTAAGTCTTAAGGTATCTACTGCTGTATCTACCAGCGGACAAATGTAGTTGCTGTGTATCACTACTCTTATAAAATCATTATTGGCAGGTACGTACGTAAATGTACTGCCCGGACCTACATTGATACCGTTGATGTTCCAGTTAAATGTAGGTGCCGCGCCGCCAAACACTGGATTCGGATTCAGCGTTACAGGATTACCGAGGCACGTTGTATCGCCAATACCTGTTGCCAGATTAAGTATAGGCGTTCTGCGGGTGATCACCACCATCTTTACAAAAGACTTTGCTGTTGCCGGCGATGGACACTGCGCGCTGCTCGTCATTACCACACTTACAGAATCTCCGTTAAGCGGAATATACGAGAACGATGGTCCCGTTCCTGCAGGTAGTGTATTTACTCTCCACTGGAAGGTTGGCGTAGGTCCCGGATTTATAGTATTAGCCGTATACGTCACCAGTGTATTCTGACATACTGTCGCTACAGATCCTGTAAGCGTAAGCGTAGGACTTGTAGTTATAGACACCAATGGAGTAAGTATAGGATAAGAAGTAACTGTCATGGTATCTCTGCAACCAAAGCCAGGTGTAGTAAATGTAATGAGGGCTGTGTTTATTGATGGCGATGGGCCTGTTACCACACCACGCACCACACCTGTTACAGAGTCTACCTTTACCAGGTTGGTATCAGAACTTGTCCAGTAGCCAAATGCCGAATCTACTATCAGGTTGCTGGTAAAGCCCTGGCATACCGAAGTAGGCCCCGTTACGGTTGGACCGGGATTAATAGTTATAGGAGAGAATACAAAACATGATGTAGCAGTGAGCGTATAGCTGATAAACGCTGTACCACCCGACATACCTATCAGCTCACCGGTATTTGTGTTAATGCTGGCTACAGCAGGGTTACTACTGCTCCAGGTACCCAGCGTTGTAGCATCGCTTAATGTTATAGTAACATTAGGGCATATTGTAGATATGCCTGAAATAGCTGCCGGAGGCGGAGTAACTGTCATGGTATGTGTGGCATAACAGCTTGAACCTGCGATAGAATAAGTAATAGTAGTCGTTCCCAATGTTGCTCCCGAAACAATACCAATAGCATTAACCGGTGCTACTACAGAGTTACTGCTGCTCCATACACCACCCGATGGCGTATCTACCAGGTTGGTAAAGCCACCAAGGCATACTGTTGCAGAACCTGTTATAGGGCCCGGGCTAGGGAATACTGATATCGTCGTACCTACTGCACAACCTGTAGAAGGAATGGTATAACTAACTGTAGCAATACCCAGTGCATTACCTGTTATAAAACCCGTTGTGGCATCAATAGAAGCAACAGATAAAGGAGTTGCTGTCCAGTTACCACCTGCAGGTGAACTGGTTAATGAAGTAGTTGCGCCACGACAAATGGTTGGTCCGCCGCTTATAGGCGTTGGCAAAGTATTTACCGTAAATGGTGTAAGTGCTACGCTGCAACCTGTAGATGTTTGTGTAAAGCTGATAGTAGCATTACCTGCGGCAATACCATTGACTACGCCAGATGATGTGCCTATGCTTACAAAACCGCCCACCTGGCTCCAGGTACCCGGTGCCGATGCATTGGTGAGTGTTATCGAAGAACCCACGCACACAGAGCTCCCACCAAGTATTGGCGCGGGGCTATTGTATACATTTACTATAACCGTATCATAGCAGCCACCGGTTATTGTATAGGAAATAACAGATGTACCACCTGCTACACCACCTACTCCACCTGTGCCGGTTACAGTTGCCGCGGCAGTATTCGTACTCAGCCATGTACCACCGCCCGTTGTATTAAACAGAGAGATCGTATTACCCGGACAAACATTGAATGTACCCGTTATTGCGGCGGGGCTTAAGTTTACAGTTATTGGATAGAGTTGAGATGCCGTACCGCAACCATTGGTAAGCGTATAGCTTATCGTCACCGCACCCGCGGCAATGCCATGCACCATGCCCGAAGCAGACACAGTAGCTTTTGTATTGTCGCTCGATGTCCATGTACCCAATGGTGTAGTATTCGTCAGCGTCATATTAGCACCGGTACATACAGATGTAGGACCGCCGATAGCCGCTATTACAGGGCCTGCAGTTACCGTAACAAGAGCTGTATCATAGCAGCCGCCAATAGTATAAGATATAATAGCAGTACCTGCGCTTACCGCATGTACTACTCCGCCCGGGCTTGTTATTGTGGCAACAGGCAAATTATTGCTCGACCACGTTCCCGTAGGTGTAGTATTGTTTAGCGTTGCCGAAGACCCTGCGCACAATGTAGTGGTCCCCGTTATCGCTGCCGGAGATTGATTGACCGTTATAGGCCCGTATGTCTGGCTGGCTGCTCCACAGGTATTAGATACCGCATAGGTAATGGTAACGCTGGTACCCGATGTAAGACCGGTTACCGTACCGCCAACTACAGTAGCCACGGTCGGGGCAGAACTGCTCCAGGTACCTAACGGAGTTGCGTCTGATAATGATATTGTAGTACCTGTACACAATGAAGTTGATGTACCCGAAATAGGTGCCACAACAGGGAATACACTTACAGTGAAAGGCTTTCTTAAAAGAGTAGCGGTATCGCCATTACAGATAATACGGTAATACACCGTATCCGAACCCGCAGCCAACGGAGTTACAGCACCGGTTGCAGTATCTATAGTAGCAAAAGTGGTATTTAATACAGACCAGTAACCACCGGTTACAACATCCTTAAATGTATCTACGTTCGGTACGCATATCAAGGCAGGTCCTGTAATTGGCGCAGTAATAGGTAATGGATAATTTCTAAAAACGGAGATAGAAGCAACTTGACTATTTGCAGTTACCACATCTGGTTTTGTATCCCCATCAACGTCAGCTACTGATACACCTACCGGACCGGCACCCGTTGTAAAAGTTAAAGTAGAATCTAACGTTATGGTTCCCGATACAGAATTATTCCTATATAAGGTTACTTTACCGCCTGACACATCTCCAAGTAATATGTCCACTTTACCATCCGCATCGATATCTCCACTAGCTAAACCTACAGGATAGGTGGCAAATATTGGAAAATCAGTTCTTGACGCAAATGAAGCTGCAGTGATCGAACCAATTGTAGACTGATTTTTAAAAACAGAGAAACTACCTGCTACGAAACCCGGATATGAAAGGTCATTTCCAGTTACAAAAATATCGGTTTTACCATCCATATCAACATCACTGGCCATAACTTGCTGCCCATGCATCCCTATTGGAATATCCATATTGATGTAAGTTGACAAATTAAAATTACCTGCACCACTGGAAGTATTACGAAAAACGGTCACTGAACCGTTTATTGTTCCCGCGGAGGCTCTGTTTGCCACAGCAATATCAGGTTTACCGTCACCATCAAAATCAGAAGCACAAATACTTACCGGATCTGCATCTGTTGGTAACGAGAAGGTATTCGTTGTAAATAAATTTGGGAATCCAGCATTTCCAACAGGAGGAGTAAGTATGCCGTTAGCAAATATTTTTACCTGGTCAGCACCTGCGGTAATTACATTAACAATGGTTGCGGCAACATCAGGCCTGCCGTCACCGTCAAAATCTTCAATTGCTAACTCGTAAACTTTACCTGAAGGGACGAGAGTTCTGGGAGTCGCCAAAGTTATTGTAGTACCCGAACTAATGTTTCTGCATATAGAAACCGCTCCACCGCCGCCGCTACAGCCAACAATTACATCAATTTTGCCGTCACCATCCATATCTGCGAATCTAATATTAGATGGACCCGTTGGAACGGTATAGTTAATTGGCGCAGCATACGACCCTGTAGTTATTGATCCACCGCTGCCTATAAACCTATACATTGAAATAGTAGTAGTTCCGTTATTAGCTACAACCATATCTAATTTACCATCACCATCAAGGTCAGCAAAAGCAGCAATATACGGCTGCGCCCCTGTTGTGAAATCAACTTTCGGCTTAAAGTTGTATGCACCAGGCACAAAGCAACTGTTCATATAACGAGGGAGAAAAGGAGAAGAGAAAAAGCCGGTACGGTTGGTAACTAAACCAGTATTTACCACCTTAACTCCTGCAATCCCGGCACCTGCGGGCACCGTTACAGTCATATTAGTGGCTGTTGCTGCCGTGGGTATTGCCTTAACACCTCCGAAATAAATGATGTTATTTGCCAGTGTCGTATTAAAATTCGTTCCCGTGATGGTAATAGTATTTCCAGGTATTTCCGTATTAGGGGTAACAGAACTGATAGTCGGCTGCCCGTTAGCGGATTTACTAGTGAGAACAAGAGAAGAAAGAGCCAACGCACACACACCAAAAAAGCTCTTCACACGTGGGTAATAGATTTTAATCATAAAATATAATTAAGATTTTTCAATTCTATATTGATTCTGACCGTTTTACGCAAATAATAGCACTCATTTTTACTGACTTACCTATATACACGCATACACCACCCCTACAGGGGTAGCAACAAATCAAGGATAAAAATAGGAAAAAATTTGCAATATTATATTTTTAACACCCTAAAGTGACAATTTTTATTTTAGAATGCGTATAGGTCGAATCACATAGAAGAAATTCCATCTTTTGTCCATTAACCACTCTCCTCTTTTTGAAAGATGAGTACCCGCCTTTTCGGCGGGGGAGGTGATTAACTGCTTACAGGCACCGTAACCCTTAATAAACAATAAGATACAGCACCCTTAAAAGCAAAATAAATTACCCATCTGTCACCCTGGCGTCCTAGAAGCCTGCTTGCCGGTAGACAGGGGGCGACCGATTGCATGGGGCCCGCTCTTTTTGAGACAAATTGAACAGAAGAACGATCTATTACAGATGACATTTCCCTCCTAAAAAAACATATCCACAGAAAATAGCGCCACCGAAACCCTTACCCACAGCTCATTACAGCCGATTTTTTCGCAAATTTTGTGGATATGTTTATTTTATAAATTCAATTTCCCTCATTAATTTACACCCGATTCAGGGAAAACCGCCTGCACAGCTCTTTGATCTACGAACCCTAACACCACAAAAAACGTAGGGGCTGAAAATCTTCAGCCCTGCGCAACACTGGCGACACTGGTCGAAGCGTCTCGCTTCGTCCTCGTTAATGGAAGTGTATCGCTTCCGAGACAACGTGTAAACCTGCTTCGGGACGAGGCACTGCCACATTTCATAAAAAAAGTGGCAGCATGTAGCAGAAAGTGGCAGGAAGTGGCAGATAGTGGCAATTTGTTAAAATCTGCTAAAAACCTTTCCCAACAAGCACTTCCGCCACCTACCCCCAACCAAAACTGCCACTTTTCTGAAAAACTGCCACTTTTTCTAAAACGGCCAATACACTCACTGCGCTCGTCCGCGATTGTATCGCGGATGCTACGGCGGGGCGTTTGTAACGCCCGTATTGTAGCAGTAAACAAATACAGAGACTATATAACTAACATGTAAATCTATTCCGGGACGAGACCCTTTATCCTGACCATCACGATTCAGACATCTCCTCACCCCCAAAAAGCACCATATAAATATTATTATCTTAAAACCCTTATTTTTATGTCCGTCAAATTATATATTTGCGATGGTTTCGGGCAAACCCGGCAAACAATTCAAAAAAACACACACATGGCAGGGCGTTTTACATTATTACTTTTTGTTCCTATTTTCTTGTTCTGTTCTTCTGTATTCGCCGGAGACCACAATTATTTCCAGCATAAAAAGATATTCTACCTGTGCTCTATTCAAAAAGAGTGCTTTTACTGCGAGTCTTGCTCTAAAGAAATGTACAAGATCAAGATAAAGAATAATGTAGATAAGAAAATAAAGAGCATCTTCTATCAGTATTACTCTCCTGTTTATAAAAAAGTGATCACCAAAGAAGCCGTAATAGAAGGCGACCAGATAGAAAGCCAGAACATTGGCCTGTTATATATATGCGTTCAAAACAAGCTTCACTGGGCCATCAGCAAAATAGTTTATGCCGATGACACAGACGAAACATTCCTTGTAGAAGGCCCGTTAAAGAAATTTCACCAGGATGCCGATGAGTGCGATTGCAACATCACACCAACCGACAGAAGAGGTAACTAAAAACTAAATTCTAATAGCAATAAATTGAAAAGCGTCCCTATGCGGGGCGCTTTTTTAGCCTTACCAGGCAAATAAATTCAGCTAAACGCCACCCCATGCAACAAATAACATCCGTAGAACTGAAACAATGGGAGGCCGCCGGCCATGACTACCGGCTGATAGACATACGTGAACAATGGGAGCGCGAACAATTCAATATAGGTGGCGCACACATCCCCATGGGTGATCTCATTAGCCGCCTGGGCGAAATACCGAAGGACCAGGACGTAGTGCTGTACTGTGAAAAAGGCATCCGCAGCACCATAACCATACAAAGACTAGAGGGCTATGGATATAACAACCTCTTCAATCTATCGGGCGGCATGAAAGCCTGGCGGGAAGCAGGCCTGTAATTACCTCACCAGTTTTGCGCCGCCTGCATTTACGGTCAGCGTATGCCGCATACCCAATGCCAGCGTATAATTCACATCCTGGTGCCCACAGGGAAAATTGAAGCAAACCGGGTAATCATACTCCTTTACCTTATCCCATATTATTTCTTCAATGGTCTGTCCGAATGGCCTTTCTGTATCCTGCAGGTCAGTAAACCCACCTAATACAAGCCCTGTAAGACCATCCAGTTTACCGGCACGTTTCAACTGCAGCAGCATACGATCTATATGATACAAATGCTCGCCAAGATCTTCTAAAAACAATATTTTACCCTTCGTATCTACATCCGAACTAGTCCCTATCATATGCACAAGCAACGACAAATTACCACCTGTAAGCACACCTGTTCCCCTTCCGGATTTGTTAAAGCTTGCGGCCGGAATAATATATTGCTCTGGCTCGCCTGCCAGCGCACGCTTCAGCGACAGCAGGTAGTCTTCGTTTTCTGTTTCTGGCTTAAACGCGCCACACATGGGGCTGTGCAGCGTAGGTATACCCAGCGTAGCAGTAATATGGCTATGCAGAACAGTGATGTCACTAAATCCGCAAACCCACTTTGGCCGGGCTTTAAAAGCATTAAAATCGAGATCATCAATAATACGGCTCATGCCATAGCCGCCTCTGCCCATCAATATGGCGTCAATTTCAGGATCATCCAACATAGCCTGCATATCCGCAAGGCGCTCGTGGTCGGTACCCGCAAAATAGTGAAACTCATTGCCCACCGTTTTACCCACCTTCACCTTATACCCCCAGCGCTCCAGCACCGTTATAGCATACTGTATTCTTTCTGCCGATACATACCCCGATGGACAAGTGATACCAATAACTCCGCCCTGTTGTAAATTCATGATAAACCAAAAGTAAGGAACGCTGCCAGTTGTACAAAGATGGTTAGGGAAAAAATGCCATTAAACCCTTTGTTATTGAATAGTTACCGCTAATTGTTTTACCTCTGATAGTATTTTATCTGTATAACTAAACGCTTATCTTCGTCCCTAAGAAAAACAGTCCAGCATTGGTTTTGTAGTTTTTACTTTTAAAAATTTTACTTTTTCATATGGCATTAATCAAATCAATTTCAGGAATAAGAGGTACAATAGGCGGCACACCAGGCAAAAGCCTGACGCCAATAGATGTAGTGAAATTCACCACTGCATATGGTGCATGGGTAGCCAGCCAGGGCACTAATAAGAAGATAGTTATTGGTCGTGATGGCCGTATTTCCGGCGGCATGGTACGCGACCTGGTAGTGGCAACGCTGCAAGGCATAGGCTGCGATGTGGTAGACCTGGGGCTGAGCACCACACCTACTGTAGAAATGGCAGTGAAGATGGAAAACGCAGGGGGCGGTATCATACTTACAGCAAGCCATAATCCTAAACAATGGAATGCACTAAAGTTGCTGAACCATGAGGGCGAATTCCTGAATGCAGCCGAAGGCCAGTGGATACTGGACTATGCGGAAAAGACCGAACCAACCTACGCAGAGATAGACAACATAGGCACTCAGCGTAATGATGACACCTACATTCAGAAACACATAGACATAATACTGGCTCATCCACTGGTAGACGTAGCTGCAATTAAGGCCATGAACTATAGCGTGGTGCTTGATTCTGTTAACTCTACCGGTACCATATCAGTACCACCATTACTGCGTGCACTGGGTGTAAATGACATAACAGTAATTAATGAAGAAGTAACGGGCCATTTCGCTCACAACCCTGAGCCACTGCCTGAAAACCTGGTAGACCTCTGCAATGCAGTAAAAGAAAAGAAGGCAACCCTGGGCATAGCTGTAGATCCTGATGTGGACAGGCTTTGCTTTGTATGCGAAGACGGTTCATTATTTGGCGAAGAGTATACACTGGTAGCTGTAGCCGACTATATATTGAGCAACAAAAAAGGCAATACTGTCTCTAATCTCTCATCTACCCGCGCACTGCAGGATGTAACAGAGAAGCACGGCGGCAAGTACTTTCCAAGCGCAGTAGGCGAAGTGAACGTAGTCAAGAAGATGAAGGAAAACAATGCAGTAATAGGCGGCGAAGGCAATGGCGGTATTATAGTGCCTGAACTGCACTATGGCCGCGATGCACTCATTGGTATAGCGTTATTCCTTACTCACCTGGCAAAGAAAGGATTGTCTGTAAAGGCATTGCGCAACACCTACCCTAACTACTTCATCTCTAAGAACAAGATAGACCTACCTGAAGGCCTGAATGTAAAAGCTATATTCGAAGAGATCAAAAAGAAGTATGCTGCACAGCCTATCAACACAGAAGATGGCCTGCGTATAGACTTTGATAAGGATTGGGTGCACCTGCGTACTTCAAATACAGAGCCAATAATAAGGGTATACTCGGAAAGCAAAGACGAAGCCAGTGCTAATAATGTAGCGCAAACGATAATGACGGCAATAAAAGAACTTATGGCCGTAACTGCATAAAAATGGCATCTGACCAGGACAATAAAGTGAATGACCTCCTCAATGATATGCAGGCCGAGATGACCGAAAGGCAGGCTGAGCGCTACGTAAGGAGAATAAAACATGGTAGGGCGGCGATAGTATTCGTCGCCTTTATCTATGTTGTAAAGCTGATACGGGTCTTAGACAACTTTGAACAGGCAAAAAGCGCAAGCTATCTGTTTGGCGGTATCATTGCTTTATATGCATCGCTGTTCGTACTTAGCCGGACAAACGCTTATACCGGCCTGCTAATAGCTACGATAGCATACCTACTTGTTGTAGCCATAACCATGATAATGGAGATGACGATAATAGCAGAAAACCCTATAGCGGAGATAGCCGGCATACAGCGGGCTGCCTACTTATCGACCATAATTGTACGGATCGGTATCTTTTACTTCCTTATCTACGGCATGAAGTATGCTAAGAAATTTGAGGCATTGTATGCCGATGGAGAATAGATGTCTTTGACTATCTTTAATACATGAAACCACTTTCCATTATCATCATATGCCTGTTCTTTTTTTCCTGTAAGGAGAAGAAGGCAGATAATGATTGGGGTAAAATGGATCTGCACGGGAAGGTGAAAACGTTGGTAGAGAAGGATTACATGTTGGATACTACCGGCAGTAATAAGGGGAAGCATCTAAGGTGGACTAAAACTTTCAAATTCAATTTAAATGGCCTGCTTATAGAAAACGAGCAACTCGATGAAAAGAATAAATCGATGTTCAGATACACTTACACATATGGTGCCGCAAACCGGATAAGAGAGGAGCGAGGATATGCTGATAATGTGATGGCCACCACCCGCTATACATATGATACTATAAACCACACCACCCTGAAAAATTTCTTTCCTTTTGATGGCAGTTCGATACTTATACAAGCTAAGTATCAATATAACAAAGGGGGCCAACTCCTCAGCACAATCATGAGTATTCCGGCCAGCGCACCCGATACGGGTTTGAAGATAATGTCGAACGAGGTGTTTGTGTATGACAAGAAAGGAAACAAAGTAAAGAGTATATATACCCATTCGGATAGCTTCAGGGAGACCACTATTTATGCCTACGACGAGCATGGTAACTGCATCAGTGAGGTTGCAGATACAGCATTGCCACACCGTGCAATAAGAACCACTCGCAAGTTTGACGAAAAGGATAATTTGATTGAAGAGAGATCTTATGAAGCAGATGGCAGCATCCACTCACAAAAGAAAATAGAATACAGATCTTTCGACAAGGCAGGCAACTGGTTGGTGCAGTATATACATTGGAAAGATCTGGGGACAACGGTTATAGAGCGGAGTATTGAGTATTATCCGTGATTGCCAATTTACATCGTTAAGCTCTGCCGCTTAAGAGACGCAAAATCTTGCGTCTCTACGAACATTCAATTAATTTACATTATCCTGCATAATGCATCCCATACAATCATAACCAACACAGACCAGCAACCACTGGCACGGTATTTATTGGTTATTCTCTGAGGTAGTGGATTTTTAAGCTACTGCCTTGAATATTTGCACCAAACAGTTGCTAATAAAAATCAATAACACAATGGCCAACGCACCAGCAGCATCATATAAAGGCATACTTGAAGAGGCCGGTAACCAGGTACTTTTTATGTTCCGCTTCTTCAGAAATATTTTCCGCTTCGACTTTGAGTGGGAGGAATTTATACGCCAGTGCTATATGATCGGATATAAATCTTTTCCGCTTGTGGGTATAACGGGGTTTATTATAGGTTTCGTTATCACACTACAGTCTGAACCTACCATGAAGGCTTTTGGGGCAGAAAGTTTTATACCCAAGATGGTAGCGATATCATTGATACGCGAGATATGCCCCGTAGTAATAGCATTGATATGCGCCGGTAAAATATCATCGGGGATTGGCGCTGAACTGGGTAGTATGCAGGTGAGTGAGCAGATAGATGCGATGGAAGTATCGGGCGCGAACCCTGTGCAATACCTTGTTGTGACGCGTATACTGGCATGCATTATAATGATACCGTTGTTGACACTTATGGCAGATGCGCTTGGCTTTGCAGGTAGCTATCTCGGGGTGAACTTATCTAACCACGTAAGTCCTCAATTGTTCTTCAGTAAGGCATTTTCATCGGTTGAATTCGGTGATCTGTTACCCGCATTCTTCAAGACCATTTTCTTCGGATTTGCCATAGGATTTATAGGTTGTTATAAGGGCTATAATTCTAACAGAGGAACGGAGAGTGTGGGTATAGCTGCTAATTCGGCGGTAGTAAATGCCTCTCTCTGGATCATAGTCATTGATGGCATTGCAGTTCAACTTACTAATGCACTCGGGTACTAACTAAGTTAAAAGTCAGAAATTAAAACTAAAAAGCTCGCCATTAGTAAGACCATACTTCTCAACAGCAAATGACAAAATTAATAAAACACTAATTACAGACAAACGTGGACGAACCTATACAAAATAAAAAAGTTGACACTCCGCAAGACAATAGTGATGTAATAACCATGCGCCACATAGCTAAATCTTTTGGCGACAACGCAATACTCAAAGACATCAACATGGATCTGCACAAGGGCGAGAACCTGGTGATATTGGGTAAGTCTGGCACGGGCAAATCTGTCACTATAAAACTCATTGTTAACCTTCTCGAGTACGATAAAGGTGAGCTGAAAGTATTTGGCGACGAAGTAAAAGACCTGTCTGAACAAGAACTAAAAAAGTTGCGTACACGTGTAGGGTTTCTCTTTCAGAGTGCAGCCCTTTATGACTCTATGACCGTTCGTGAAAATCTGGAATTCCCGTTAAAGAGAATCCTAAAGATAAAGGACGAGAAAGAGCTGGAGGACAGAATAAAGGAGGTACTGGATAGTGTAGGCTTGCCCGATGCTATTGACAAAATGCCTTCTGAGCTATCGGGTGGTATGCGCAAACGTATAGGCCTTGCCCGCACCATTATTCTTAAACCCGAGATCATGCTCTATGATGAGCCTACAACGGGATTAGACCCGATCACATCGAAAGAGATCAGCGAGCTCATCATGTCTATGCAGGAGAAGTTTAAGATATCCTCGATCATTATTACCCACGACATAGCTTGCGCTAAGATCACCGCCAACCGGATGATGGTAATGGACAAAGGTGAGTTTGTAGCAGAGGGCACTTTTGAGGAACTGGAAAATTCAAGCGACGACTTTATAAAATCATTTTTCAAATTATAATACTACCATACGATGAAAGCAACGGGCGGACAGAAAGTAAGAACAGGAATATTTGCATTGATAGGGCTGGGGCTCTTAGTTGGCGCTGTTTTCCTTATTGGCAAGACAAAGAATCTATTTGGAGACACCTTCCATGTATACGGCACATTTAAAAATGTGGGTGGCCTTCAGGCAGGTAACAATGTGCGATTTGTGGGAGTGAATGTAGGCACTGTACAGAGCATAAGTATCATATCTGATACATTGGCCAGAGTAGACCTTATAGTGCAGGAGAGTGTGCACAAGTTCATAAAGAGCAACGCAGTAGCATCTATTGGTTCGGACGGATTGATGGGAGATAAACTGATCGTAATCTCAGCAGCAGATGATGGTACGCAACCGGTGAAAGATGGTGCCCGCATAGCCACCAATAACCCTACTGACATGGGTGAAATAGTTGCTAAGATGCAACGTATAGCAGATAATGCCGAGGTGATAACGGCTGGGCTGGCAGATATATCTATGACGATAAGTCAGGGTAAAGGCAGCCTGGGCAGGTTGTTGTATAATGATGATCTGGCGAAGAACCTGGAAGGAACTGTTACCAATATAAAGCAGGGTACAAAGGGATTCAGCGAAAATATGGAAGCGCTGAAAGGCAACTTCCTGCTACGTGGTTACTATAAAAGAAAAGAAAGAAAGAAGGAAGAAAAAGAAGAAGCAAGGCAAGCTAAAGAAGCAGAAAAAGCCGAGAAAAAAGATCAACCTAAAATTGACAAAAAGAAAAAATAGTGCCTGACCCTTAAGTAAATAGGCGACATGGCACGGTTTTTAAACTATCAATAACAACACAAAAATATACACAGATGAACATCACACAGAGTATCTCGAAAAAAATAGGCACAACATTAAAGATAGCGGGAGTAGCCGCGGCAATGTTTTTATCGGCCAATGCACAGGCACAAAGTAACAAACACTCCCATAGCAGTGAAAGCTATAGCGGTCTTAATCTGGGCCTTGGTGTGGGTTATTACAGCTATTACCATAATCAATCAGTACCCTACTTTACGGCCAACTACGAGTTTGATGTAGCCCGCCAGTTTACCCTGGCACCCTTTATAGGTATTGCTTCTTACAGAAGCAATTATTATGACAGAAGATATTACTACCGTGAGACCGTTATTCCAATTGGCGTAAAGGGTACCTATTACTTCGATAATCTCCTTGGTGCAGGGCCTGCATGGGACTTTTACCTGGCAGGTTCACTCGGCTACAATTTTACCCGGGTGGTGTGGGACGATAACTACACCGGTGACAGGGATGTTTATCGCGGTGCCGGTGCGTTGTACCTGGATCTGCACATAGGCACAGAATACCATTTCAACCATAAGGTAGGTGCGTTCCTTGATCTTTCTACAGGAGTGTCTACCATAGGTTTGGCTATCCATCCGTCTAACTAATACTGGGTATATTTATATGAACAAAGCCCCTTTCCTAAACGGAAGGGGCTTTGTTGTTTGTAGCGGTTTCGATTTTAATGTACCACAAATATTATGCGCATGTTCAAGCTTTGTGTGGCGCCTATGGAGACATCAATACCTTCGGCATCGCTTTCAAAATAAGCCTTGTCTACTTCTATAAACATCTGGTGCCTTCAGCATCATTGCATACAATGGCCTACAGAGTTGTTGTTTTATACAGTGTACTTTTTAATACATTTGTATAACCAGTAGTGGGCGTATTGAATTTTGCTGAGATGTGAAAGGGCGCGAACCTAAGGGCGCGCGATGAAAAAAGAGAGCAACATGTGCTACAAACCTCTTTCAGCTGCGGCCGTAATGACGTACGAGCCAATAATATCATAGAGGTACCACTGGCATTTCCTAAATACACACCATGACAGAAAAGAAGGAACTACGTAAAGAGATGCTTGCCAAACGCGATGCGCTGGCAGGTGATGAAAAAGAAAAGTATGATGTGAATATCTGTGCACAGATAGAAGCCATTATAAAGGCGCGTGATGTAAAAGTGGTGCATACTTACCTGCCCATGGGTAGTGAGATAAACATCAATCCTCTTATAGAAAAAATGCTTGCTGCCGGCATCACTGTTGTTAACCCCAAGGCGCTAAAGCAGCGTAAACTGCAAAACCTTGTATTAAATTCATTGAGCGAACTGGAAGAGGGTATATATGGCACACAACACCCGGCAGGCGGAAATGAGTATAACGGAGATATAGATCTGTTTGTGATTCCCGGGCTTGCGTTTGATACAAACAATTACAGGCTTGGGTATGGGTCGGGGTATTATGATACGTTTCTGGTTACTCCGCCCAATGCTTACAAGGTGGGCATCTGCTACCCTTTCCAGGTTGTAGACAAAGTACCGACGGAAACACATGATGTGCAATTAGATAAAGTAGTCTGGTAAAATGGTGGTGGTTTGTAATTTAATTAAGAAGATAATCACCTCCTCTTCAAAAGGAGAAGAGTGTGAGATGTATGTTTCGTGTAGATTTAACGTATAAAAATAAACATGTACTATGGGTAAGTTCAGCGACTCTATTCTTGAGCAACACAAAGAGTTCATTGAAAAGCAAAAGATGTTCTTTGTAGGTACGGCACCCCTAAGTGCTGGCGGGCATGTTAATCTGTCGCCCAAAGGATTAGATTCATTCAGAGTGTTATCACCAACACTTGTAGCTTATATGGACCTGGTGGGTAGTGGCAATGAAACGTCGGCACACATAATGGAGAACGGGAGAATAACGTTTATGTTCTGCGCATTTGATGGCCCGCCTAACATACTAAGATTATACGGAACGGGCCATACAGTGCTACCGTCTGATACTGAATGGGCGGCTTTGTCTCCTCATTTTGAAATAGAGCTGGGTACAAGGCAGATAATTGTAGCCGACATATACAAAGTACAGACATCATGCGGATTTAGCGTGCCGCTGTATGATTATAACGGCGAGCGTGATTTTGCACAAAAGTGGGCGGCTAAGAAAGGCGCGAATGGATTGGAAGCCTATAAAGCAGAGAAGAATATTGTGAGCCTGGATGGATTGCCGGCAAGGGTGTAGGAGACTTGGGAATTAGCATTCTTAATTATTGAATGGTTTCCCTCAGTATTTAGTATCCGAAGGTATTTGACTTAGTGATGACGGCCATTTAGTACTTGCGTATTCCTATGCCAGTATTACACCCATCCATTACGCAATATGTTGAGCATCATTGATGTCGCAGGCAGATATTGCTGTGCAGCCAGCCTTTTATTAATAATCGATATTGCAATCATGATTAATATGAAAAATAAAGTAATTTCACGCAAGTGCAAAGTAATTTTTCTATTTTTGAAGCTTAGTTTTTGCATTACCTGCCCTGCACTAATCTTCTAATTATCAACCATTTTGAAAACATACAAAAACGTATATAAAAATTGAAGCATAATACTGCACAAAAGCAGCCTGGTAGAGCAATTGTAAAAGGTGATGTACAGAAAAAAGGCACTTTCCCTCAAAACAATGGACAGATCATTGTCAATCTACCTGTCTTGTGGCTGGCTTTAGCTGCACTCCTGGTTTACGTCCGCACCATAGGATTTGGATTCACAGAACTGGATGATTCCATCTTTATCCGTGAGTTTCATGAATATAATGAAAACCTGGCCAACCTGGCTACATCATTTCATCGTGGCCTCTTTGACGCAATCAAGGATCCATACTTCAGGCCAGTATTTTTAGATAGCATGGTGGTCAACTACCTGTTTGCCAAGCAAAATATACTTGGCTATCACCTTGTGAATGTTGCGCTGCATGTAGGATCAGTAATAATGCTGTATAATGTATTTGTACGATTGAGAATAAGGAAACTTCATTCGTTTATCATTACACTTATGTTTGCTGTACACCCTGTGCTTTGCCAGGCAGTAGCGTGGATACCGGGGCGTAATGATACGTTACTGGCATTATTCAGTTTTTCTTTCTTCTACTACGCGATAGATTATTCTGACTTCGGCAAGATAAAAGATCTGTTATTATCCATACTCTTTTTACTGATCGCCTATTTTACTAAAGAAAGTGCTGTATTTGTTCCAGTAGTAGCGTTTGTAATGTTTGTATTGGTGATTGGTGATAAGTGGATCTCTAAAAACAAGATGGTATTGTATGGCAGCTGGGTAGCATGCTTTCTGATCTGGTATGCAGTACGGTCGCAGGCATCTAACATACAGGCAGGTAATAATCCCAACATTGGCATAATGGTGACAGATTTTATTCACCGCCTGCCGCTTATACCACAATATATAGGTAAGATCCTGCTTCCTGTAAACCAAAGTGTATTTCCTATGCAGGAAGACACATCGATGAAGTATGGCATCATAGCGATTATTATGTTAGCGGCCTCTCTCTTCCTTTCTAAAAATGTGAACTGGAAAATAGTCATTGCAGGAGCGGTAATTTTCATGCTATTCCTCATTCCCGCCCTGCTCGTACCCAACAATCTTAACGAGCAAACATTTGAACACAGGTTGTACCTGCCTATCATTGGTATTCTGATCATATTTACTGAAACGTTTCTTTTTAAAAGGCTTATAGATTCCCAAACAGTGCTATATGGATCGATATTGTGTGTGGTATTTTCGGGGATGAACTTTGCCTACCAGGGTAATTTTTCCAGTCCGTATATTTTCTGGACCAATGCAGTTGAAACATCGCCGCATTCGGCCTATGCCGCTATGATGCTAGGTGCGCGTGAAGATAATCTGGCGAAATCTTATGAACTATTTCACCGCTCCTACAAACTTGATCCGAAGCAGAAGTACATTAACTACTATTACGGAATGATGTTGCAGAAACAAGATTCTGTGATCGCCTCTGAGCCCTACCTGCTGGCAGAAAAAGCGAATACAGATTTTGTGGAAGTTGATTTTTACCTTGCAAGGGTGGCTATGACCAAAAATGATACCACGGGTGCCATGAACTACCTAAAGAGCTACCTGAAAAGGATGCCCACAAGTGAGCCCGCCAATAATAATCTATTGCTGATGTACATTAATAAGGGCCAGATAGCTGAAGCGAAAGCACATACAGCACATATGAGCCAGATGGGGATGAGGGTGCCGGATGAGATTGTGAGGATATTGAATGGGGTGCATTGATAAAGTTAAAAGTCAAAAGTATGAACCTAAAAGTGGATTTATAGTATCATTGGTAAGGTGAGAGTAGCTTATATAGACGTCCGATACCTACGGCATCGTTTTCCTGTTTTTATCTTGTTTTCTTTAGACAAGTCATCCCAACCTATGGTTGGGACCATAACGTCGTACTAATTTGACTTCAAAATTATACCAGACGCAATAACCACCTCCCCCAAAGTTCCGGCAGAAAAAGCCGAAACTTTGGGTACTCCTCCTTCAAAAGGAGGAGAGTGGTTGACGTATTCAAAAAGTGTGAAATTGACGTCCTTTGGCATCAATCGATATCCGCATGATACCTCTATCTGAAGTTTGATGTAGCGGATATTATTTATCTGTTTCATTATCTTTGGATATGCACCCTTTACATACCACCATACCTTCTACGATCATTCATTCCGAAAGGCTTCTGTTGAAGGCGCTGACGCCGGGTGTGATGAATCTTGTCTATACAACGTTGCCTGACGAGCATATAAAAATATTTCTTGGACTTACAGAGGCTGAGCTGCTCACAGAGCAGGGCAAATTTCAGAAAGGGCTAACTATGCATAATCGTTCGTTCCGTAATTTCCTGCTGATTGATAAGGCGGATGGCAATGTGATAGGCAAGTGTGGTTTTCATACCTGGTACCCCGACCATAGCCGTGCAGAGATAGGCTATAACATGAACAACGATGAGGTAAAGGGCAAGGGGTATATGAAAGAGGCTTTCAGGCCTATACTTAATTATGGTTTTGAAACAATGAAGCTGAACCGCATTGAGGCATTTATTGGCCGCAGGAATGAAGCATCTCAACGATTGGTGAAGGGTTGCGGGTTTGTGGAAGAAGGAGTGATGCGGGAGCACTATTGTAAGAATGGGATTATTGAGGATTCTGTTTGTTTTTCATTGTTGAGGAGGGAGTTTATATGAATTTGAAGAAGCTAATTGTATATACTGTATCCGTGTTTTCTTTTAACGTATGCACCGGACAGACTGTTAGCGATAAATGTGATCTGCTTAAAGCTATTCTCCACCACCCGGAAGTGAGACAGCGCTGCTGGTCAATGAAACACACAGAATTGCCGTTAATTGTTAATGATAGGGACTTTCTCTTTTACGGATGCACTGACAGCATAGACGGACGACAATTAAAGATAACACATGACACCTCGCACTATACTGTTTATGATACACGCTTAAAAGAAGATAAAAGTCGCAAAACAATTTTTGTGCTGCGGGAGCCAGGAGATAAAAAACTGGAGTTTAAAGTATGGGATCCTATGACGAATGCTTACATAAGAATGGCTTTCAGAAAAGTGAAAGGAAAGTATGTGGCATTAAAACATGAGGTGAGCCATTTTTGAAATTAAAAGAGGTTACTGTTGCTCCCCTTTCGTGATCGGATTAACAACTATTGGTATAACGTATTACTTATGTAAACATTAGAGCGCGGAAAAAAGTTCCTATGCTTTCCAAAAAAAGTGGTCTTTTCAAAAAGTTAGCGTATATTTGCCATCCGTTGCGAGAAAGTCAAAAGGTTTAAACTTTTGACTTTTTGATTTAACTGACGTTTTGAGTACCAAAAACGGGCATAGTTCAACGGTAGAATAGAGGTCTCCAAAACCTTTGATCGTGGTTCGAATCCGCGTGCCCGTGCTGAGTATTACCTGTTAACTTACTTATGGAGGTTAACAGGTAATTATTTGTTTTGAAAAGCATTTTGACCGGCCCTTAACCAGCTGATCTTCAATATTTTAACTTTAATAAAATGAGCAAATTAGGTAATTACATACAGGAAGCATACGACGAGTTGCTGCACAAAGTTAGCTGGCCTTCATGGGATGAGCTACAGCAGACCACTATGATCGTATTGGTAGCGTTGCTTATGGTAACCGGTATTGTATGGGGTATGGACTTTGGTATAAAGGCTGTCCTTACATTTATTTATAACTTATTAGCCAAGTAAAGAGTAACAATGATGGACGAAGTTATAGAAAACCAGAACTCACTGCCCGTTCCCGAAGAAACAGCTCCGGTAGCGCCACCACAGGATACCAAATGGTATGTAATACGTGTGGTAAGTGGCAAGGAAAGGAAAATAAAGGAATTGATAGACAGGGAAGTGAAGATCTACAACTGGTCTAAATCAGTAGTACAGGTTCTTTGCCCTGTTGAAAAGGTTTTCAAGGTAGTTGCCGGTAAGAAGGTATTGCGTGAAAAAACATTGTACCCTGGTTACATATTGCTTGAAGCGGTTGATGGTAAGCTTACAGACGATATAGCACACGCTATAAAGAATGTATCGAACGTTATTCACTTTCTGGGTAAGGAAAACCCTACAGCACTGCGTAAATCTGAAGTGAACAAGATGTTTGGTAAGATGGACGAAGTTAGCGAGCAGGGCATATCTTACGCAGATCCGTACATTATGGGCGAGACCGTGAAGATAGTAGATGGTCCTTTCAACGATTTCAACGGTACTGTAGAAGAGGTGAACGACGAGAAGAAGAAGCTGAAGGTAGTTGTAAAGATCTTTGGCCGTGCTACACCGGTAGAGCTGAACTACAGCCAGGTAGAAAAAATAGCCTAAAATTAATTTATCATATAAGATTAGAAACCTCATCCTTACAGATGAGGTTTTTTAATTACATGGGTTTTAAAATACCATTATAGAAAAAAACTGTGTTTATGTACACAAAATTTGCATTTTCTACAGTTGGCGTTATCACAGTTTTATTACCTTTGTATCCTATTTTTCACATTCTGGTCACCGCACATAATTTAATAGTAACATGGGCTACGTAAAAGACCTCTTCAAAGAAAAGGCCGACGCACAAAACAAAGAGATCAAAAGTATTTTAGAGCAACATGGCAACATGAAGATCGAGGATGTAACGCTTGCCCAGGTGTACCAGGGTATGCGCGGCATTACAGGCCTTGTTACCGAAACTTCTCTGCTGGACTCTAATGAGGGTATCCGCTTCCGCGGTTATTCCATTCCTGAGTTGAGGGAGAAATTGCCAAAGGCAGAAGGTGGTAACGAGCCATTGCCTGAAGGTCTGTTTTATCTTATGTTGACAGGTGAAGTGCCGTCTGGTGAAAATGTAGAGCACATATCTTCTACATGGGCGCGTCGTTCACATGTACCTAACCATGTATTTGATGTTATTGAAGCATTTCCGGTTTCTACCCACCCTATGACTCAGTTCACAGCGGCGGTACTGGCGTTGCAGACAGAATCTAAATTTGCTAAAGCATATAACGAAGGCATCAGCAAGAAGGAATACTGGTCTTATGTGTATGAAGATACCATGTCTCTTATTGCCCGCCTGCCACGTATAGCTGCTTATATCTACCGTCGTAAATATAAGGGTGGTGAACATATTCACCCGGATGGTATGCTGGACTGGAGCGCCAACTTTGCGCACATGCTGGGTTATGATGATGAGAGCTTCAAGGAATTGATGCGCTTATACATGGTGATCCATGCAGACCACGAAGGCGGTAACGTATCTGCTCATGCTACTCACCTGGTAGGTTCAGCACTGAGCGATCCTTATTTGTCTTTTGCAGCTGGTATGACCGGTCTTGCAGGTCCATTACATGGTTTGGCTAACCAGGAAGTAATTCGCTGGATAGAAGATATGTGTAAAGAACTGAACTCTGACGCCCCTACAAAGGCTCAAATAGCAGACTATATACAGAAGACATTGGTAGCAGGTAAGGTAGTACCGGGTTATGGCCACGCAGTATTGCGTAAGACCGACCCACGCTTTACCGCTCAGATGGAATTTGCTAAAACGCACTGCCCTAACGACCCTACTGTGCAGACAGTATGGAATGTATATGAAGTAGCACCGCCAATATTGGAGAGCACCGGAAAGATCAAGAATCCATGGCCTAACGTAGATGCACACTCAGGTGCATTGCTGAAGCACTATGGCCTGATAGAAGAAGAGTTCTACACAGTACTGTTTGGTGTGAGCCGTGCATTGGGCGTATTATCTAGCCTGTGCTGGGATCGCGCTTTGGGCTTCCCATTGGAGCGTCCAAAATCAATCACTACGGAATGGGTGAAGAAGTTTATAGCTAAAGGCGAAGCAGTAGCTTAAAAATAAAAAGTAAAAACTTAAAAGTAAAAAGCACGCGGTTAACACTGTGTGCTTTTTTGTTTTTAGGAACAAGCGGACAGGCAAGGCAAAAAAATAGCATCAGTTATATCTGATGCATCGAATTGGCAATTATTACTTCTAAGTCCTAAGTTTTTACTTTTAATCAGCTTCCTCCACAACCTCCGCAACCTCCACCGCATCCGCCTCCATCACCGCCGCTGCAACCACCTCCCGAACTTCCACTGTCTCCTCCGTAGAATTGGTTGTTATAGTCGGTTCTCATGTGGCTGTAGAGTGGCAGAATAAGTAGTGGTGCTATTCCGTAGAGGATGACCTGGTTGGTTATGTCTGTTTCCAGTGCTTCGGGCAGCTCTGATTCTGACCGCAGTGTGTTGTTGCATACCGGATGGAACTTATTTGCATGACGTAGGGTTAGGGCTATAAACCCAAAGGCGATCAGCAGTCCAAAGAGAAAGCCTGTAGGTTTGTCATTACTCTCTCCTTGTATGAAGCGCAGTATACCTATTGCGGCTGTTATTGCTATTAGCCAGTTGGCCTTGCTTACCTGGTTGTCGTACTCATCCTTGAGTGTTAGCAGTCTTATTTCTACCCCACCAGCCACATACAGGGCCACTTCTTTAAGCCGGGCTGAGGCTATGGTAAGGTGGTCTATGTTCTTCAGAGATTCGGCGAGTGGATGATCGTACCCTTCCATCTTGTCGTAGTTGATATTGTAGGTTTCTGTGCCTATCAGCGTTATGATTTCCTTGTCTATCAACTCTACCACCATCAGTAGGGCTATTCGCTCTGTACCTCCGCTTAGCCAGGCTTTCTCGTACTTAGTGAGGTCGTGATACTTATTATTCAGGATGTGTTTCAGTAACTTCTTTTTTCCTGCCGCCCAATCTGCCTGTAGCGATATGGTACAGATAGCAAGCGTAATGAAGAAAACCAGGAAGTGTGGTCCCGAGAGATGGAAGGGATTGGGCTGCCAGAAGATAAGAGTTATCAGCACAAAGGGGATAAGTAGTACAGCGAATTTTGCATAGTTTATATGTTCTGCAAAAGGCTTTTGTTCTTCCTCATACTCCGGCACTTCTCTGTGCTTTTGCCCGGGCCATATATGCTCTGGCGGGTAGTGGCCGAAGGCGTCGTTATAAAGCTCGATGGTTTTGTCGTACCAGTCGCTGTGCTTTGCATTTTCATCCGCTCCTCCCTGCGATGGGTAATGGTGAATGTCTTTGTGCAGGGTGTTTTTGCAGAACCTTATCCAGTAGTCTGTGGTATAGGTAAGGTGCTGGTGCCATACTTCATCTACTATTTTACTGGGTGATGCACCTGTGGGAGATATGCAGCAGAGGTAGATGAACTTCTTGTACTCTTCTATGGCCTGCCGCGTGAAGCTCTTTGTCCAGCCTTGCTCTGCGGCAAGTTTGGCGGAGAAGGGATGCGCTGCATCGGGGTTATCAATAGGATAGGCGTCTATCCTGCTCCAGAGCGGATCTGCGAGGTAGTTGTGTGTGTTTGTGTTGTTCATAATTGTTTGTTTTAATCGTTCGATGTTTCATTTTTTGCTTTTGTCTATTTAAATCATTTATCTGTTAGTTGTTCCTGCACTTCATCGTCGGCGCTTGGGTCCATAAACCCGCTCTTTACAAGGTTGTCGTGATACCAGATGAAGGTTAGTCCCAGTGTGCCCCACCGCAATAACTGATCGCGACTCTCTGTCGATAAGTTACTCTCGTGATAGGGAGGTTCTATCTTGTAAAAGGCATTGTAAGTGTTGTTGTAGTTATTGGCCCTGAAGATGGCCAGGAAGAGAAGTGTAATTATTGCTGTGTTGATGAGTGGAAGTAGTGCATCATGTTGCATGAATAGCTGCTGTATGAATTTTGCAAATCCCGGCACTATGCAGAGCAGCGGTACAATGGTGGTATTCGTCCACTTGTTGTATGCTTCTTTTATTCTGCTGAGGTGGTATGGAAGATCATCTGTATCGTGGAGCCGGTTAGATAGTGCTCTGCGTTTTGCATTTAGTGCCAGGTGTGTGGTAAGGGCACTGCAGATGAAGTAGATAATGTAGAACTTGTAAAACTGATCGTCAGGAAGGTCAAACGGTGATATTTCTTTGAAGATGTGCTTACTGATGATGAAGGGAAGTAGCAGTATTAACCATCTTATTTTGTTGCCTGACTCAAAGAACGAAGGCGGGGAGTGTTTGTCGCAATTTTCAGTTGGAGGGCTTCCGGGTGGCTGATAGTTTCTGCCCGGAGAGGCTGTTGGTCCGTGTGGCCAGGACTGTTGTAGCCTTAAGATGCCCGCCGAGAATGTGTAAGGGCCGGTGTCTGTGATCGTTTTGTAATTACTCATAATTACTTGATGAAATTAGAAAACTAATTTGACAATTCGGCAATTTGACAATTCGACAATTACATGAATTAACAATTACTTAATGGCTTAATTACGGTGATTGGCGTGTTGGATTAAACAGTAAACACACCATTATCACATTGCCGAATTGTCGAATTGTCAAATTTCATTAAGCCATTGAGCCATTTCGAAATTCAGCCATTAATGTTTTACCTTTACAGCCAATTTTATAATATGAACAAAGGACCGATCTCCCAATTTATACAGCACCATTACCGTCACTTCAATGCGGCGGCACTGGTAGATGCTGCTAAAGGTTATGAAACACACCTGCTTGAAGGTGGCAAGATGCTGGTATCGCTTGCGGGCGCTATGAGTACTGCCGAGCTGGGTATCTCTTTCGCTGAAATGATCCGCCAGGATAAGGTGGCTATCATCAGTTGCACAGGTGCCAACCTTGAAGAAGATATTATGAACCTTGTAGCGCATACGCACTACAAGCGCGTACCTAACTACCGCGATCTTACTCCTGAGCAGGAGTTCGAATTGCTGGAAGGTGGCTTTAACCGTGTAACTGATACTTGTATACCAGAGGAAGAAGCTTTCCGCCGTATACAGAAGCACATCTACAAAATATGGAAAGATGCTGACGATAAGGGCGAACGCTACCTGCCGCATGAGTACATGTACAAGTTGCTGCTTAGCGGTGCTATGAAAGAGCATTACGAAATAGACACCAAGCATAGCTGGATGATAGCTGCTGCTGAGAAGAATATTCCTATCATTTGTCCGGGTTGGGAAGATAGTACCATGGGTAACATCTTCGCATCTTATTGCATTAAGGGCGACCTTAAGCCATCTACGATGAAGAGTGGTATCGAATACATGATGTGGCTGACAGAATGGTATCGCGCTAATTCAAGTGGCAAGGGCGTGGGTTTCTTCCAGATAGGTGGTGGTATAGCAGGTGACTTCCCGATATGCGTAGTGCCTATGATGTACCAGGATCTTGAGTGGCATGATGTTCCGTTCTGGAGCTATTTCTGCCAGATAAGCGACAGTACTACCTCTTATGGATCATACAGCGGTGCAGTACCTAATGAGAAGATCACATGGGGCAAGCTGGATATCCATACACCTAAGTTTATAGTAGAAAGTGATGCTACTATTGTAGCTCCACTGATCTTTGCTTATTTGCTGGGATGGTAGTTATCTAAGTTGAAAGTAAAAAGTGAAAACTTGAAAGTGGTTTATATCACAAGAAAGCGGCGGGTAATACCTGCCGCTTTCACTTTTGTATAATTACTGCTACTTTTTCTTTACAGTATCATCAGGATGCCATTCCGGAGCTACATCACCCATTATATTCAATCGCCGCTCCACCGCACTCTGCGAGGTATCAACCGGAATCAGATGCTTCGTCACTTTATTAGGCGCAGGCCTTGTTGCAGGCTTCCCCATTATCACCGGACGATGCTTGCCATCGTCAATGATCTTTGCTTTGCCCTGTGTCTTTTTGTTCTGGGCTATTGCGGTATCAACATCGCCTACCGATATCAATCCAAATGCCAATAGGAATATAGCTACCCACTTACTGTATAAAGGTGCTCTGGCAACGCTTACAGCGTATATGACCGATTCACTTTCTTGCGGTCCTAGTTGTGCTGCAGTGAATCTGCCACACGTACGCCCGGTACCCTGCTCCTGCAGATACTGTAATATAGCATCGGGTTCCCAGGCAGTAAAATCTATAACAGTTTTACTACATTGTGCACAGTGCCTGCCATTACCATCGGGCATCATCTGCTCCCATGATTCATTGCATGGTTTAAGTATACGGAGTGAGTATTGCATAACGTTGCTTTTTTATAAGATGCAATGGCATGGGCTTTCCATAAAATTATACCTTTTGCTTTTTCAACCTTTGCCATTTCCATGCGGCTATGGTGCCCTTTATCATAAATATAACTACAACAAGCCTTGTTAGCCATATTGCAACATTAATATTCAGGAATGTTGCATCAAAAGTCTCAAAGTACATAACAACGTCTATAATTGCAGTAATGTCAACAACAAAATACGCGATAGCACTAATGGAAAGAATGAACATTAATATACGTGGCCAGAAAAAGCTGCCAATCGCCATTAGCAATACTATCGTCAATATTGCCAGGTAAATATATTCGGGCCTCATTGCAAGATAAGAAACACTATGCCCATCCCCCAGTACATCGTTTATACGAAAGGCCTGGTGCTGCCACAAAAAACATACATAACCAAGCAGCACTATCCTGGCCACCTTACCTTGTCGCGCAAGTTGCTTCAGTTGCTGCGTCATGTCATACCTTTCGTGATCTATAATATCCATAGTGATAGTTTAGTTTATCATTTCCTTTCTCAACCTTTGCCATTTCCATGCGGCTATGGTGCCCTTTATCATAAACACGTTGATTACCAACTGCACTAATATACTCAATATTGCCACCAAGCCCGGCGACGTACTTCCGTAGATCATAGTAGTAACAACGGTTATTGAATAAGCCAGCGCACCAAACAATGTGAATGACGTGAGCAGCACCAATGGTATAAATGGCTTAACATAGCTTAACCCAACAATGAGCAATACTACAGCCAGCACACCTATCTGCAGCCAGATAGCACTACTGTTGCTATAGCCAAATTTAGCGCTAATAGACATAGATATAATGGCCCCAACCATGGCCATCAAAGCCATACCAAACGTTATGATCCTCGTAGCGTTTATCTGCCTGTTGTACTTTTTCAGCAATAGCTTTTGTTCTTCTTCTTTTTCTTCAAATATGTCCATGGTGGTAGTTTAAGAGCTCAGTTCCTTGTTCAAAATTTCATATTTTCTTGCACTTATGGCGGCTCGTACCATTATTGCGGCAACCACAAGTTGCGGTATCAATATCGGGGATTCGGGTATAATGCCGGCATTTGTTATCGCATCATAAAATACAAGCAGGAAAAACAAGAAGCTGAGGATGGAAATGATGACAAATGAGATAAAGGGCTTTTTGTAGCTCAGCGCTGCCAGTCCCAGAAATATTGTACCTGTTATCACTACCAGCATCAGGTCTGTATACATAGCGAATTTAAGCGAAGCCACTATGCCCGCTGTCAAAACAACCGCCATCAACAGGTATATCACCACTCTGCCGGTGGTCATTTGCTTATTGTACTTCTGTAATAGTCGCTGATTTTCTTCTTGCTGAAGGTCTATAAGATCCACTAATTTGCTTTTTCAGCAATTTAAATAATCCCTATTAATCCGGCTTGTATTATTTTTGGCACAGCATTTGCCTGTTATACTTCAATTAACAAAACATTTCAAACGGAGTTATTAATTTTCAGGTCTTAAATACACTAAACGAAGAAAACATTTTTATGAAAAAACTCATTCTTACACTGCTTTGCATCCTTACCGGTTTTTCGGCTGTAGTATTTGCTCAAGGCGACACACGTGCCCAGTTTAAATTTAAAGGTGGTGAGACCCACGATTTCGGAAAGGTAAAGAAAGGCCCTGTTGCCGAGCATACCTTCGAATTTGTGAACACAGGTAAAGAACCTTTGATCATTAACGACGTTACCCCATCTTGCAGCTGTACTAAGGTAGAGTGGGATAAGCAACCAATTTTACCGGGTAAGGTAGGCCACATCACCCTTGGTGTAAAAACATCAGAACTTACAGGTGTATTCAACAAGAGCGTTTATATTCGTTCTAACGCTGTAGTGCCTAACGGCGAAAAGCGTTATACTATTTACCTGAAGGGTGAATCGGTAGAATAATTAAAGACTAAACAATATAGAAACGGCGCGCATTCCAATAGAATGCGCGCCGTTTTGTTTTATATAATTAAGGATCTTTAAGGTACAATACCAGTACCCGTCATAGAGCTGGCACTTACCGCAGTGTAAACAGTTTTGCCTGTCCCTAGGTCTTCATAGGAAGAGGCATCACTCACTGCATATCCATAAGCTGCATAGTATACGTTGGCACCAGAAGTAAGTCCTGCATTAAGCAGATCTTGTTTAGGTATCAATAAAACAGCACGCGGTACATTAGCACCAATAGACCGGGAATATGATAGCAGGTAATTGGCCGGCATATTATTTACAGTAGAGGTGCTATTCAGAAAGAGGATACAGTTTCTTACCCTTGAGTCTGTAGCAAATGTCATTACTACAGAGTCGCCGGTTCCGCCCGCCATAGTATACACAGTTACGGCCGTAGGGCTAAAGTTTGGAATTGCAGATAACTTGATATCTCTGTTGAGCGTGTCAGCAAGAAACTGAAAGTTATTCAGGCGCGTATCTGCATAACCCGAATTGGTTGCAGATATTGTATAAGATCCTGTCTTCGTACCACCAAAAATGTAGTATCCGACTGCATCTGCAGCCACTGGTGCACCACCGCTTAAGGACAGCTGTGTATTGCCAAGGCCGGTAAGCACCTTACTGCCATACTGGTCAAAAAGACTTATGTGGCCGCTTATAGCACCGGTATAAGTTGGTCCTGCAGGACCAGTGGCACCAGCAGGACCTGTATCGCCCTTCTTGGTGCAAGACGTAAACGCCACTGCAATGCCCAGGGCAAGCATGTAGGTTAAATTTATTTTGCGCATAAAATCATTTGATTATAAGCAATTTAGATTGGGCAGATTAGATTAAGTTTAACGAGAATTAAAAAATAAGTTACCCACGGTTTTGAGAAGAGAAGGTATATGTCATGGATTATGAACTTTCATTTTTCTACTTTTGCAGCAATTATGAGTACCGCAGAAAATACTATACTTGGCTTAAAACTTCCTACCGACCCACGCTGGGCCGATCTGGCGTCTATCTCTATCAAAGACATTCTTATAGATCATGCTTTTTGCGAGATGAAAGCGGCTACGCAATGCGTGACCCTTATATCGCGCTATGCCGACAAGATAGAGCTGGTGAATGCATTATCGCCGGTGGTTACTGAGGAGTGGGGACACTTCCGTATGGTGTGGGCAGAAATGAAAAAGCGCGGGTATAGCCTTGGGCCGCAGCGCAAAGACGAATATGTAAATATGCTGTTGGAACGTGAACCCAAACATGGCAACCACGGCAACGATAAGTTGCTGCAAAAGCTGATGATCTTTGCATTGATAGAAGCACGCAGCTGCGAAAGGTTCAGGTTGCTGCACGAAAATCTCGAAGACCAGGGACTTCGTGATTTCTACTATAAATTTATGATCTCAGAAGCCGGCCATTACCGTATGCTTATAGACCTGGCAGAGGTGTACTACCCTGTAGAGCGTGTGCGAGAGGCGTGGGCATGGTGGCTGAAGACAGAAATAGAAGTACTGGCGCTGTTGGAGCCGAGGGGTGACAGAATGCACTAAAAAGTAAAAACTTAAAACTCAAAAGTAAAAAGTGTTTTGGTCAACATTCGGATTGACAACTTTTTAGAAAGTTGTCAAATCTCCTGCACATACGATAAGTACACCCATAAATTATACCCTCAATTAATTTTATTATGTATTTTTATATGCGCAGCTAATGGCTGGCCACACACTTAATATCCATTTTATGAAAAACATATTGATACTCGCTTTGCTTTTCGCCGGCAACACTGCTTTTGCACAAGACTATTGCAAACAGGTTAAAAAGGAAGTAACCGAGAACAACACTTCATTTAATTACGAATCTCCTTATAAAGAGGACTCATTGCCACTGATACGTGTGGTGAGGAACTACAGCACTAACCCTGAAGCTGATTTCGACAACTTCAGCCTGATATTTGCCATACCATGTGAGTTTAGCGACCTACTTGTTCCGGGTGCCAGCGGAGAAACAGAGAAGGAGGAGCAGGGGGTGGTGATAGAATTTGATGACAAGACCAAACTGGAAGATGACATTACCGTAACGCACAATAAAAAAGGGGATGGCACAGCCATGAGGGTGCTCTACTACCCTGTGAATGGCGATAACATTAAGCAGCTCACCACTAAGAAGATCATATCCTTCAAACTGGCTACAGCGCAGTCGGTAGTGTCTCCTGAATTAGCTACTGCCATCCAGAAATATGTGACTTGCATAAGGGATGTAAAGAAAATGTAGGTAGTAGTTGCCTTTCAAAAAATCAACAAAGCGTTAAATCATTACATTTATTGTAATTAATGCCTGTTTTGCCGTTTATAGGTAGGGCACCTGGCTACCCGTTTTAGCCTATAATGTGTAGATTTGCCCAGTAAATTTTCAATGTATTGTTCAAGAAGCTCGACATATTAATTATTCGAAGTTTTATCGGGCCTTTTGTCATTACCTTCTTCATAGCGCTGTTCGTATTGGTTATGCAGTTTTTCTGGCTCTATATGGACGAATTGATAGGCAAGGGCCTAAGCATATGGATGATAGTGCAGTTGCTCATGTATATGTCGGCCACGCTGGTGCCGCTGGCATTGCCGTTGAGTGTGTTGCTGGCATCTATCATGACGTTCGGCGACATGGGTGAGAATTTTGAGCTGGTAGCAATCAAGTCCTCCGGCATTTCACTACTTCGCTTCCTGGCACCGTTGGGCGTATTTATTCTACTGGTTACAGGTGGGGCGTTTGTATTCAATAATAATATCATCCCGGTTGCTAACCTTAAGGCACTGTCGTTGCTATACGACGTACGTAACTCCAAGCCCACACTAAATATTAAACCCGACCAATTCAATAACGATATACAGGGTTATTCTATAAGGGTAGGCAGTAAGGATGAAGATGGCTTTACCATTCACGACATTATCATTTACGACCACACCGACATGGTGGGCAATAACAAGGTGATCATAGCCAAAGAAGGCCAGATGATGCCTACTGCCGATAAACAAACACTTATATTCAGACTAAAAGATGGCTGGAGATATGAGGAGAATTATAAGGGGGGAATGCATGATGCTGAGTATCCACAAACGAGAATGCACTTTGCCAAATGGGATAAGGTATTCGACCTTTCTTCATTCAACTTTACCCGTTCTAACCAGGATCTGTTTAAGAATGCTTACCAGATGATGGATGTAAAGCAGCTCTATGAGGTTCTGGACAGCTTTGACCGGAATAGTGACATGAGTTATAAGGCCATTACGTCTTATGTAGCGCCCTACATGACCTTCAACAACAAGCTGAAAGAAGATTCACTGTTGAAAATAAAACTGGCAGGGGTAAAGACACCGGCAAGGGCGTACGATAGCTCATTCCTTAAGCTGATACCGGAAGATAAGCGCCTGGTAATGATGCAGACAGTAAGTAATAATATGCGCAACCTGAAGGCGTTGATGGACAATAACTGCCTGAATGAAAAGCTGCAGAAAGAAAAGACGATGCAATTCTCTGTAGAGTTTCACCGCAAGTTCGCGTTGTCTTTTGCGTGTATGTTGCTGTTCCTTATTGGTGCCCCCATAGGCGCTATCATCCGCAAGGGTGGCCTTGGTCTGCCATTGGTGTTTGCCGTAGTGTTCTTTATCACCTTTCATATATTGAACATCACGGGCGAAAAACTGGCAAAGTCGAGCTCTTTACCACCATGGGCAGGTATGTGGATGTCTACATTTATTATGGCGCCTATAGCCATATGGCTGGTCATAACTGCCACTAACGATTCACAGATCTTCAATAAGGAATTGTACCTGCGTGCATGGCGTAAGGTAAGAGGTTACTTTCCTTCAAAAAAATCTGCCCTTGCAAAATAAATTCAGGATCATATACAGGCCTTGGTTCCATTTGCCGGCATTGCTGTGGGTAATTGTTGGCGCTGTTCTGCTACTCACTTTCAGTAAACGGGAGCTCTTTGCGGCAGTTAATGGCTCCTATACCCCCTTCCTGGATAAGATCATGTTTCCGGTTACCCATTTGGGCCAACCGGAGGTAATCATACCTACCCTATTGATCCTCATTGCGTTGCCCCGCTTCAGAAACTGGTGGTATATACTTACAGCTATTGCATGCAACATTACCCCGCTACTCACGCAGCAGATAATGAAGCAGATATTCTATCATCCGCGCCCGCTGAAGTTTTACCAGCATGCCGACTGGATACACTTTATTAAGTCCGACTGGCCGGAACTTACAGGCAATAATAGTTTCCCCTCGGGCCATAGCCAGGGTGCATTTAGTTTCTTTTGTTTTCTAACTTTGTTACTGCCTGCCAGATACAGAATGGCCGGCAGCGTGTTTTTTCTATTAGCCCTCTCCGTTTGCTATTCCCGAATGTACCTTGCCGCTCATTTTTTTGAGGACGTATATACGGGCAGTATCATCGGCGTTATCACAACGACACTAATTTACTCCTTTATGATGCGGTACAGATCGCGCCTGGGAGCAGAGCAATTATAATTGTCACCGGTATTTTTTAATAAGGCCAATGCCTAACTATATAAAATATTTCATCATCACCATTGCAGGTTGTCTGCTGTTCCTGCCATTTCTTGACCAGGTGCATCTATTCGACTGGGATGAGATCAACTTTGCGGAGTGCGCCCGCGAAATGATCGTATCTAAAGATTACCTGCGTGCGCAGATAGACTTTATGCCTTTCTGGGAGAAGCCACCGGTATTTATATGGATGCAGGTAATAGGCATGAAGCTGTTTGGCGTAGGCGAATATGCAGCCCGTTTCCCAAATGCGGTAATGGGTATAGTTACACTGATCACCCTCTACTATGCCGGCAAAAAGGTAATGAATGAGAAGATGGCAACATGGTGGGTACTACTCTACGCTGCAAGTTGGTTACCACACTTCTATTTCAAGACAGGTATCATTGACCCCACTTTCAATTACTTTATTTTCCTTGCTTTCTTTCAGCTGCACCTGCTAAAATTCTCCGCAAAGAAATCACTACATGCTTTACTGGCAGGGCTCTTCCTGGGTATCGCCGTTTTGACCAAAGGGCCTGTGGCCATATTGGTAGCGGGCCTATCGTTCGCAGTTTATGTGCTACTCAACAGAGGCATGAATGGCTATAAGGTCAGGGATCTCATTATCATTACGTTTAGTGCCATGATACCGTTTGCACTATGGCTGGGAGCTGCAGTTGCTACTTATGGATTGAAGTACGGCAGCTGGTTCATGACAGAATTTCTTACTTACCAGGTAAGGTTGTTCCGCACAGAAGATGCCGATCATGGCGGGCCTTTCATTTATCACTTTATTGTATTGCTTATCGGCTGCTTCCCGGCTACAGCATTTCTCTTTCAGTACTCAAGAAAGCGCAGTCATGATGCCGCTAATTCCCGCGATTTCAGCCGCTGGATGTGGGTAATGTTCTGGGTGGTACTTATCCTGTTCTCAATTGTAAAGACCAAGATAGTCCACTACTCTTCGCTTTGTTATTTCCCGCTTACCTACCTGGCAGCCGTGCAACTATACCGGCTTACCTATGAAGGTATGAAGATGAAGAAAGGCGTGAAGATCACACTCATTGCAACTGCCTGCATATGGGGACTGGTGCTTTTACTGCTACCAGTAGTTGGCATCAACAAACAAGCCATCATTCCACTTATAGAAGACCCGTTTGCAGTAGCCAACCTTGCCGCTGACGTGCATTGGAGGTATACTGAATGTATATGGGGCGGGCTATACATAATTGCTACCTGCACTGCCATTGCCATGATGAAGAGAGATTTCAGAAAAGGAATGATCACCCTCTGTCTGGTACAGTTAGTTATCATACAGGTAACCATACTACATTTCACGCCCAAAATAGAGACCTATTCACAGCGCGCTGCCATAGAGTTCTTCAAGAGTTTTGAAGGTAAGGAAGTTTACATACTACCGTTGGGCTATAAAAGCTATGCTAATATCTTCTATGCCCGCAAACCGTTATTTGCTAATAAGGAATATTATAAGGACGGTAAGATAAACGAAGCATGGCTGATGAATGGTACGGTAGACAGGCCCACATACTTTATAAGCAAAATACAGAACGCGCAGCAGTATAAGGCAATGCCGCAAATGACCTATTTAGGCGAAAAAAATGGTTTTGTTTTTTTTAAGCGCAATTAAACTTTTCTCGTATTCCCCTATTTAAAGGTCATTTACCCCAATTTTATTTTACCAGATAGATTTATTAAAACACAGTATACTTTTTTATATGTATAAAAATGTACCTGCTAATTCATTGCCATTTTTTGGTAATTCAAAAGCGGTATTCGTACATAGAATACTGATTTGGGTCAGTTTTTTTTAGCAATTTCTATTCCTATATTTGTATAAATACTTCCTTTCTCGCCTCGAAAACGCGATCATTTTTTGCTCTTTGGTTGTGGTATATCTACTACCAAAAAGATTCAGAGTAACAAATAATTGTCCTCCCATAAGAACATTATATTATTTCAATTAAATCAGAGGATGATGGAGTACAGATCTTACGTATCATTGAACATTGCAATTATTGGCAACACCAAAATGAGTCATGCACTTTCCAGTGCATTCATTAATGTAGGTCATCAGGTCTTTATGGCTAATACCGAAAGGGAGATGGCCGGCAGCCTGCCGGAACCGGAGCAGCAAGGCGACATACATTACTGCAGTATAGAAGATGCTGCAGCAGCGGCAGATTTCATAATGATCTGTACGCATGCAAGCGAAGTGCGTGAAGTAGCCTACTGGTTGGGAGATGTCAGAAGAAAGGTGATCGTTGATCTTACTGTAAATGTGCCTAACGGAAATACTACCAATATTAATACTATAGGCGCCATCAATTCTATTACCGGTTCAGAGCACATTGTAAAGCTATTGAGTCTATACAATCATGAGCAGCTGTTTAAACCCCTTTTTGGTGGCAAACCCGCACAGGTAGTATTGGTGGGTGACAGTAGAAAAGCAAAGGAAATGGCAAAGATCATTTGTAAAGAATTGAGTGTAGATAAATTTCATGATTTCGGCGGAACAGAAAATATTGCTTTGTTCGACGAATTGTCAAAATGCTGCAGATCTATGATCAAAGTAAATTATACGCAACCGCAACTGACAAAAGTGAGTAAGAGATAATTGAAGTGATATACAAATCAGTAAAAGAGCAGGCACCACAGCCTGCTCTTTTACATTTTCTCCGGGCACTATTAATTGATACTTTTACTCTAAAAACAGCAAGTACAATGAACAACTACATTGAAGGGGCTACAATAGAAAATACTGACTTTACAGAACAGTCACTCGCCGGCAATGAGTATACAAACTGCGAGTTCATCAACTGTAACTTTACAAACTGCGACCTTAAGAATACCGATCTTATTGAGTGCACTTTTAAAGGGTGCAATTTCTCACAGGCTATTTTGAACAATACAGGTATAAAGGGAGTTCAATTCACTTCCTGCAAGTTAATAGGGATCAATTTCCAGGTTTGCAGCGACTTTCTTTTCTCCATTCAGTTTGCAGATTGCCAACTGGATTACGCATCTTTCTTCCAAAAGAAAATGAAGAAGACACTATTTAGTTGCTGCTCAATTAAAGAAGCAGACTTTGAAGAGACCGATCTTACAGAAGCAGTTTTTACCAATTGTGATCTGCTCCATACTAGCTTTAATAAGACCATTCTGGAAAAAGCTGATCTAAGAACTGCCTATAACTATTCGCTTGACCCTGAGCTAAACAGGATCAAAAAAGCGAAATTTTCTCATCACGGAATCAGCGGGCTGTTAAGCAAATACGATATTGTTATCGACTAACCCCAAATTAGGTGCTTTGTTGACATCATTGCTCATAGAGAGAAATTGCGTTGAGTTCCTTCTTTATTGACGCTCATTATTTTGCGTATCTGGCACATTTTTTTGGCTTTGACAGGTATAATCAAATGGGCTAAAACATGAAAAAGCCAATCATAACGGCAGCAATGGCAATCTTCTTAATTACAAGTGCCATTGCTCAGGATACTAAAAAGGTGCAGCAGCCAAAGAAAAACATCACAGGGCAGGATTCTACATCTCCTAACAGATCACCTAAGATGATTCCGACAGATACTGCAGGGAAGAGATGGAACAATGTTGCTCCAACCAACAAAAACGGTACAATTCAACCAAAAGGAATAAACCCGGATAGCAGCAGAGTTAACGGCATGCCGCCAAAAATGTAATTGAAAACCCGTAACGTAAAAAGCCCCGGCCATGCAGAGGGTCAGGGCTTTTTCATTTAACGAACAGATATGTTAAACCAACTGAACGCTTGCATCTGCAAAATACTATCTACTATTAACTTTTAGTACCTTGCATACTGTTACTTATGTCTTTAGCAGGAAAAAAGATCGTATTGGCGGTTACAGGTAGCATTGCTGCCTATAAGACCCCACAACTAGTGCGTTTGCTTGTAAAAGCAGGGGCAGAGGTAAAAGTATTGACCACCAGGGCCGCAGCTGACTTTGTGAGTCCACTTTCTTTGGCAACTGTATCAAAGCACCAAGTGCTTAGTGATGTTAGCGATGGAAGTACATGGAACAATCATGTGGAGCTAGGCCTCTGGGCCGATGCTATGCTGATAGCACCATGCAGTGCCAACAGTTTGGCTAAGCTGGCCAATGGACTGTGCGACAACCTGGTATGTGCAGTATATCTTTCTGCACGCTGCCCGATGTTTATTGCACCGGCAATGGATGAAGACATGTGGATACATGCTTCCACACAGGGCAACCTAAAACGAGTACGCTCTTACGGCAATCACATCATTCCCGTAGGCCATGGTGAACTGGCGAGTGGTTTGGTAGGCGAAGGTCGCATGGCCGAGCCGGAGGATATCGTTATATTCTTATCTGATTTCCTTTCCGCGCCAAAGCCTCTGAAAGGAAAAAAAGCATTAGTAACAGCCGGACCTACTTATGAACGAATTGATCCTGTTCGTTTTATCGGCAACTTCTCTACCGGCAAAATGGGCATTGCTATTGCAGAAGAGCTGGCAAACATGGGAGCAGAAGTAACTCTGGTATTAGGTCCTTCTCACGAAAAAACACTTCACCCGCAGGTGCGCACTGTTCGCATAGAAAGCGCCAATGAACTATACATAGAAAGTAGTAAGGCATTTGCACAAGCCGACATCGCTGTGTTGGCAGCAGCCGTGGCAGATTATCGCCCTGAGCAGATGGCTACTGAGAAAATAAAAAAGGCAGATACAGGCTTATCTATATCACTGACCAAAACAGAAGACACATTACTGTCCTTGGGTAAAATAAAAACACCATCCCAAACGTTAGTAGGGTTTGCGTTGGAGACTACAAATGAGTTGGAACATGGTAAGAAAAAACTGGAAGCTAAGAATGCCGACATGATCGTGCTCAATTCATTAAGAGATGAAGGTGCCGGTTTTGGGCATGATACAAACAAGATCACATTACTCACCCGCAATGCCGATCCCGAAAGCTTGCCATTGCTCAGCAAAAAAGATGCCGCCGCGGCAATAGTGAACCATATTTTAAAATTAAGACATGCTGAGAAGACTGTTTAGTATATTGATCATGACTCTTATAAGCCTTGCAGCAACCGCGCAAGAGCTTAACTGTAAGGTGAACATAAATCATGACAAGATAACAGGGGTAGACAATGAAGTGTTTGTTACCATGCAGCGCAGCATAATAGACTTCATGAATGGGCATAAATGGACCAATGACGATTTCGCCACCAATGAAAAGATAGATGTAACCGTATTCATCAACATTACTGGTAATAAAATTAATGGCGACCCGGATGCATATACGGGCACACTAAGCATACAAGCATCAAGGCCGGTATATAGCAGCGGCTATACTACGGCATTGGTCAATTATGTTGACAGAGATCTTGTATTCAAATTCACGCAGTATGGCGCCCTTTCATTCGATGATAACCGGGTAAGTGGAGTAGATGCCATGCAATCTAATCTTACAGCCGTATTGGGCTACTATGCCTACATAATAATTGGGCTTGACTATGATAGCTATGCGTTGGAAGGTGGAACGAACTATTTTAAGAAAGCACAAAATGTGGTAAACAATGCGCCTGAGCAAGGCAAATCTATAAGCGGATGGAAAGCTGTGGAAGGCACCCGCAACCGTTACTGGCTGGCCGATCAGCTGCTCAATACCCGCTTTGCCGATATGCGCAGCTTTTGGTATTCCATGCATCGCGAAGGGCTGGATAGTATGTATACCAAACCCACAGAATCCAGAACCCGCATATTATTTGGTTTAAAGAAGCTTTACAATGTAAACAGGGAAAACCCTACATCTATGCTCATGCAGTTTTTCTTTGCAGCAAAAAGCGAAGAGATCATTCATTTACTTGCGTCAACCCCTAAGTCAGAACGTGGACAGTATATAACATTGCTGAACTCTATGGATGTACCGAATGCACAAAAGTATAACAACCTGAAATGACGAAATACCTTTCATCTTTATTGTTTATAGCATTGCTCTGCCCTGTTTTTAGTTGTAATAAGGAGAACGATGAACATCTGCCTCCTGTGAGAATGGAGCAGGTAATGTTCGACATAAGTATTGCTGAATCTTACAGCACGAAATCGCGCGACAATACCAATTTTGGCGGTGTAAAGAACATGGATTCGTTGGCAGAATATTATAAAGATATCCTGGCGCACCATAAGATCACGCCTGACCAATTCAGACAAAGCCTCACCTGGTATAAAAATCACCCCGATGATATGGATAGCCTGTATACCCATCTCACTTTAAGGGCAGACCAGATAAATGCAGAGGAGAGTCGCAAGAAGAAAGCTGCAGCACCTGCAGTGCCGCCTGCGGTGCAAACGCAAACTATCGCCCCTTCGCCTTCCGGCACAATTAAGCCGCAATCTGGTCCCGCTGTAAAAATCTAATGATGATAGTGAACGTCCTTTTTAGAAAATGCCCGCAATTTGCGGGCATTTTTATTGTAGAAATTCCTAATTGGACTATGGGTTTAGCCTTCCGAATGCGCCCTTCAGATCAGCCTGGCTACCATTGGCCATGGCTTCACTAAAGCCAAAAGTAAGTTCTGTTTTACCTGCCTTCAATTGCTCAAATATCCCCTCAATAAATACGCTCACGGGCGGTGCAGAATCATGTAGTCCCAGCCCACCAAGGTCTGTGTTCAATGCAGGAGGTATGATCTCCACCACCTCTATATTTTTTGCCTGTAGCAGGTAGCGCAGAGACAATGTGAATGAATGGAAGAACGCCTTTGTAGCAGAGTATACCGGTACCTTGGCAAATGGTACAAAGGAGAGACCAGATGTCACATTCATTATAGTTGTAAGCGAAGAAAGCTGCTGAAATAATGTAGTCAAATGGATAGGTGCTTCGATGTTGGTGACGATCTCGTTCTTTGCTTTGTCAAAAAAGTCATCATCTTCTACATTCATCCAGTTCTGTATTCCTGCATTATTCACCAGCACGTTCAAGTCACTATGCTCCGTTGCGATCCAGTTGTACATTTCAGTTCGTTCTGCCTCACTGGAAAGATCGCACACTCTTGTTATTAAAGATGGGTACTTTTCTTTCGCTGCCTGCAATACCGATTCACGCCTGCCGCATATGATCACTGTGTTACCCTCACTAATAAAGCGCTCTGTGAGCCCTAACCCTATACCACTTGCACCACCGGTAATTAGAATTTTGTTGCCTGATAATTTCATAACGTCTTGTTTTAAGTTCTAGGCACAAAGGTGGCACTAAAACGAACAATACTGTTTGCTTAAATCAATCCATTTTTTGCAAAATTCAAATCAATAGTGACTGGTAATAAAAAATGCCCGCTTTACGGCGGGCATTTACTACTCTATGTGCAGTTGTTGTTATTAGCTTAATCTGCTAAGCGCGGCAGCCATACGTGTCATGGCCTCCTGTAGATTGGTCATTGACGTTGCAAACGACAAACGCAAGCAATGCGGATCGCCAAAAGCACTGCCACATACAGTTGTTACATGACCCTTGTTAAGCAGGTACATGCTCATATCCACATCGTCATTGATAACAGTTTCACCATCGCTTTTGCCAAAGAAAGAGCTGATATCCGGGAAGGCATAGAAAGCCCCGTGCGGATAGTTCGCCTTAACCCCAGGCATCTTCTTCAATGCACCTATCACATAGTCGCAACGCTCTTTATAAGCAGCCACCATTTTATGAGTAGGCTCCAGATCACTGAGCAATGCGGTAATAGATGCCCTTTGAGCTACCGAATTAGCGCCCGATGTGCTCTGTGCCTGTAGCTTGTCACATGCCTTTACTATATCCAGCGGACCAGCCATATAGCCAAGTCTCCAGCCGGTCATGGCAAAGCCTTTAGACATGCCGTTGATCACAACAACTCTATCCCTTATCTCTTCAAACTGTGCTATGCTCTCATGGCCACCTACAAAGTTGATGTACTCATAGATCTCATCACTGATGATAGCCACATAAGGATAGCGCTTAAATACCGCTACAAGCCCAGCCAGCTCTTCTTTTGAATACACACTTCCGGTAGGGTTACATGGAGAAGAGAACATGAACAGTTTGGTCTTTGGTGTAATCGCCGCTTCCAGTTGTTCAGGGCTCATCTTGAAATCCTGATCTATGCCACAACGTACATATTTTACAATCCCTCCGGCCATTTCCACCTGCGTGGCATAAGTCACCCAGAACGGTGTAGGTATGATCACCTCATCACCCGGATCTACGATGCTCATCACAGCGTCTATGAGGCTCTGCTTGGCACCTGTTGATACTATTATCTGGTTTGGGGGATAGTCGAGGTTATTATCTCTTTTGAGCTTAATGCTTATCGCTTCCAGCAATTCGGGATAGCCAGCCACAGGAGTGTACTTAGAGTACCCTTCGTTGATAGCCTTAATAGCCGCTTCGTTAATGTGGTCAGGAGTTCTGAAATCAGGTTCACCCAAACTTAGGTCTACTATGCTGATTCCCTGTGCTTTCATTTCCCGGCTCAGCTTGGCCATCTTAATGGTCTGCGGCTCGGAAATGGTATTCAATCTTTCTGCTAATTGCATTTTATTTTCGGAAATGGAAAGCGACAAAGATAAGAAAAGTAGGGGAAGTGCTGATATGAAATAGTGATTTTGGCAATATCATGTCTAGTCAACATAACCGGCTCTCATATAGACTGGAAATCTGACAGTCAGGAGCTCATCCTCTCCCCAAGCCGTGCGCAGTTCTTCTTCAATAAGTAACAATGGATCTACTCCTTCCTTCCTGATATAATTCTGTACCCCCGACCATGTGTGTAAGTAACCCCAAAGCTGATCAAAATTCCAGTGAACAATTATATCCATTGGCGGTGCTTTTATCTCTCTGAAGGGGAATGGTATTGTTGCGTATTTTTCATCTACCCATTTTCTTTCCGGATCCCAGTAGGCCCGCGTAGTTACCATATAGAAGTGATTCATTAACTCATTTAGTGCATCTGTCATTCGAAGGTTGGTATATGTCCATGCAGCCAGTAATGCTCCGGGTTTCGCTACTCTTCCTACTTCATTGTAAAAAGCTTCAAAGTCAAACCAATGGATCGCCTGCCCTACTGTTATCAGGTCAACAGCACCCGACGGTATAGATGTGCTTTCAGCGCGCTCTTCTCTGTATATAATGTTACCTGCCTGGGCGGCTCTTGCTAATTGTGGGGCACTGATGTCGGTACCGTAGACCTTTTCAAACTGCCCAGCAAGCCTTATTGCCACTTGCCCATTTCCTGTCCCGCAGTCCCATGCAGTATCAAATGCAGGTGCATGGGCAAATATTAAATCATACACCGAATCAGGAGACTGAGGACGGAACGCAGCATACCCTTCCGCTGTTTTAGAAAAATTATCTACTATCTGTTTCATGGCTACTAAAGTTACGAAAACAGCTCATCTCATTTACACACCGATTTCAAAAACCTGAGCACACTATAAGTGGTCATTTGGCCGGAAGGTCCATTCAGTGTATAGTCGCAACCATGCGTACCACAAGGTAATGACAGGAAGTAGTATGGCACATGGTTCTTTGTCAATTTCGCACTCAGCCTGGTGCTATGATCATAATGTACCAACGGATCTATAGGGCCGTGAACCAACAATGTTGCCGGAGATCGGGGCGTTACAAACTCAATGGCCGAGCTATTGAAGTATTGTTGCGGCACCTCTTCGTAAGTACCTCCCAGGTAATCTACCATTACCTTACGCGAATCAAATACCAGCTTATTAGCAGGCAAACTATATCCCCAAATCATATCTGCCGGGCCATAGAAACTGACCACTCCTTTTATACTTGGGTCATGAAAAGTATATGCCGCAACCAATGTTATCTGCGCACCTGCAGAGCGCCCCAGCAGTACAAACTGGGTTGTATCTATGTTCAATTCACCTGCATGCTGACGCAGGTAATGCATTGCTTTTGCTACATCTTCTACCTGTGCCGGACTCTTTACATCAGGTGCCAGCCTGTAGTTGATAGATGCAACATGGTATCCTTCGTTTGCCAACACTGTATTCAACTCTGGTAATTGTTTACTGTCTCCACCTGCCCAAGACCCGCCATGGACTACTATGACACATGGCTTGTTACCACTCTTCTGCGATTTGTAAAAATCCAATGTAAGGCGACCATCATAGAAGTGAGTTGTGCTTTCTAACTGTTTTTCCCCTAGGCCTGTTATCATTTTACTTATGCTGAACGGTGGTTCGCTTGTAGTGTTGTCAACCGCACCTAATGCCACATTCATCTCTTGTTTCAGCGTAGATGACAGCATCATTATCCGTACAATTGGGGATATAAACATCAGCAGTGCAACAACACCAATTATAGTTCCCGGCAACACGTACTTATCTACCTTATACCCCCACAACAATAAACCGGTTGTAATAGTAATCCCTATCACAGGAAACTCTGTAACTACTATAGCCGTAAGCCATAAATGATAGGTAGGTGCACGGAACAGCGCAAGCAGCGACAATAGAAACACTATGACTAATAAAACCAACCTCAGCATGAGCGTAAAGGTATGCATCCACTTACCAATCTCCGAATGTCATGCTGAGCTTTTGTCATGCTGAGCTTACCGAAGGGCAAAGCGCGACGTTCTCACATCGGCCGATTCTCTTCAATGGCAACAACAGATCACGTAAACTGGTCATGGCGAGGAACGAAGCCATATTACGAAGGACGTATTCGTTTTGTATGTACCTGCATCAGGTTGTGTAATTGGTCTTCTGTAATCTGTGCAATCATTTTTAATTTATGATTCAGACAACCAGAAAATAAATCTTTCAGTAAATTTTGAAAGTTCGAGAATAACAATTTATCTTTGTGTTATGAAACTGACAGAGGCAAAACAACAATTCATTCTTAACTGGGGCGTTCTGGGCACGCAATGGGGTATCAACCGTACCATGGCGCAGATACATGCTTTGTTACTGGTGAGTATTGAGCCTATGAGTGCAGATGAGATCATGGCCGAACTAAAGATAAGCCGTGGTAATACCAATATGAATGTGCGCGAGCTGATGGACTGGGGCATAGTTGAGAAAATATTGAAACCCGGTGAGCGTAAAGAGTTCTTCATTGCAGAAAAAGACATATGGGTAGTGGCTATGCGCATTATCAAAGAGCGTAAGCGCCGCGAAGTAGAGCCCGTACTGGTAGTGCTGGAGCAGTTGAAAGAAGTAGAAGGAGATAAAAACGATAAAGACATAAAGCAGTTCATCAGTATGATATCGGATATTCAGAAGTTCTCTAACCAGGCCAGCAAGGGTATAGACGGCATGGTAAAAATGGATGAACATTGGTTTACCGGCACTTTGCTGAAGTTGTTTAAATAATTAGCCAATTTGGCAATTTGACAATTTGCCAATGAGTGAAAAACAATAAAGAAAATTGCCTAATTAAATAGTTACACATAATTGTTGAAGCAACGAGACATTGCCTCATTGTCGCATTGTCGAATTGCCAAATTGAAATAGTTTGTTTTGTTTTGAAAAGTGTTCTTTAGTCCCGCTCATTGCGGGATTAAAGGACCAACAACCGGGAAGCCGGTTTTTAAAAGCACTCAAACTTTCATTATTTTCTGAAAATATAATTAGTACAAAATAATTTTTATGAAGACATATATACACGCCCCGCCACCTACTTCCAGATAGCATGCCAAATTCTCTATTTACACACACTTTTAAAACCATTTTTTATGAACTACATTCTCATTTTATATACGGCATATCTTATAGTTACCATCATCCTCACAGTATGGGTAGCACATACATTGTTCAAAAACGGGCAGGTATTTTTGATTGATATTTTCCATGGCAATAAAGAACTGGCCGAAGCCGTAAACAACCTGCTGTGGGTTGGCTTCTACCTGGTCAACATTGGCTATGCTGTTTACACATTAAAGACCTATGATGTGGTAGGAGATGCCCGTCAGCTGGTTGAAGTACTCAGCCTTAAGCTCGGCGCTATCATTCTCATTCTTGGGGGTATGCACTTCATGAATATGTTTATCTTCTTCCGTCTTCGCAAGCGCGCATTGATAGACAAGCGCCCCGGTGGTGGTGGTTACGACTATCGCAATGATCCTGAAAACTTAGGTACATACAGAGTGAACATTCCAAATGAATAGTTATGAGACCATTACTGTTAATCAAATGGATCGACATGACAGTGCAATTACTGGCACTGCTCGTTACACCGGTGATCATGATTCATGATGGAGGATTTATGGCAGGTTGGATAGCCCTCGGGGCCGCTCAGGTCCTCAGCTGCGCTGCAAATCTGATAGGGTTAAAAAAGCAGTACAGAGCGAGAAGCCGCCGCGGATATGAGTTGATCATCGGCGTATTTCTTGCTGCATGTATTCCTTTTGAATACTTTAGGTTTGATATTCCTGTCGATTTGATCACAGATATAATTGAAGGCATTGTCTTTGCTACCGTTGTTGCCAGTCCGGCATTAGCGATCTGGTACTTTACAATTACAATAGCCGAAATGTTTAAAATACACAACAATGAAGACGCTACACATCCTGAAGCAAATTGACTTTTATTTACAGCTATTGGGTTTTGCTCCAATACTTGTGGCTTTTGCTGTGCAAGACCCTTATCCCCTGCTTTTCAGCTTTATATGGATAGGCGCAGTTCAGGTACTAAGTTGTATCATTAATGGCTTCGCATTGCAAGACTATCAAAAACATGCCGCAAGGAGAACTTATCAATTTGTGTTGCTTACTATTGCTGTACTTGTAGCAGGGTTGTTGCTCCTCAACAATGAATACCTTAGCTTCTATTTTTTATATGCACTCGTCCTGACGAGCCCTTTCGTTATACTCTGGTACATGTGGATCAGTTATAAAGAAATGAAATTTGCACGTAGCTTAGCCAACAGAAGTCAGTTTGTAAATATATAGAGAACTATGAAAAGGCTAGTCAATTACAAATATGCCGATCTGGTAGCACAGTTGCTGGCATTAGTAGTGCCACTTATATGGGCTGTTGCAGGCAAGGATGTTTCTAACGGATTCTTTTGCTACACTACTGTCGGTATTATCCAGATTATTAGCTGCCTTTTCAATAAGAGTTTCTTACCTCAAACGTTAAAACATAAAAGCAGGGGCAAATATGAAACTCTTTTGTCTGTAGTCGTTATGATGGGAATGGTACTAGGGTTTGTAGTGGGCATTGTCATTTTTTCCGGCACTATGGTATCGGGATTCTACGCAGTAATTATCATCGGTTATATGCTCCTTTTGCTTACCCCGATAATGGATCTTTGGTATTTGTGGGTCACATGCATAGAGATCAAGTATATAACCCTTCAGAACGATCAAGAGAACACATCGAAATATACGCTACCATGAAAAACCTCCTCTATTTCAAATATGCCGATCTAGCAGCACAGCTGCTGGCATTGTTGATACCTTGGGGCTATGCGGCTTTCACTTACGATATTAACTACTTCTTCTTTGGTTACTTTACAGTCTTTATTGCGCAAATAATCAGCTGCATGCTCAATAGCGCATACCTACCAAAGGTGCTACAGCTTAAAGATAGAAAGCGATACATCAAAACGATAGTAGGTATTTTCGTTTTTACTCTGGTTACAGCCATTGTTCTTATCTACATAATAGGCATGTTACTGGTTGTGGCTTTCCCTATTATCGCTATATGGTATATGGTGACAACCTTCAGGGAAATAAAGCTGATAAGAATGGTTATGAGTGAGGGAATTGAATTTAAGAAAAGTGATCAGTTGCCGGCACAGGAAAGTGGCCAAAGTAATGACCGGGCAAAGCTAGGTTAAACCCTCATTCCCCAAAATGGTCTAACTTCATATCAACTGAAAGACCATGAAAAAAGCGTTGACCATACTTATGCTGCTGGTGTGCAACTGCGCCCATGCCCAGCTTTATTTTCCACCGGCTACCGGCACTACATGGGATACCCTTTCACCGTCTTCCCTGGGCTGGTGTCAGGATAGGATCGATTCATTATATAGCTATCTTGATAGCAGGAATACCGATGCATTTATTGTGTTGAAAGATGGCAAGATAGTACTCGAAAAATATTTCGGCACCTTCACCGCCGACTCTGTCCACTATTGGGCATCTGCCAGTAAAAGTTTGACTGCTATGCTTACCGGCATTGCTCAGGAACAAGGATTGCTGCATATCACAGACCTTGTGTCTAACTCAATTGGCACAGGTTGGACAACCGCTCCATTAGCCAAAGAAAATCTGATAACCATACGCCACTTACTCACTATGACCAGTGGCTTAAATGATACTGCCGCAGCTCCTTGTAATAATGAAGATACCAGTGCTGGCTGCCTTCGGTATCTTGCAGATGCCGGCACCCGCTGGGCATACCACACCGGTGCTTATCGTAAGCTACAGGCAGTCATTAGTTCTGCGAGCGGGCTTAACTATAACACGTTCACCTCCAATAATATTGGCAACATCACAGGCATGACAGGCTTATGGTACAACGGTGTATTCTACAGCAAGCCGCGCAGCATGGCGCGCTTCGGTCTACTCAGCCTCAATCGTGGTGTTTGGGGAACTGATACTATTTTACATGACACAGCCTACTTCAATGCTATGGTCAACACCTCTCAAACATTTAACCCTGCATATGGTTACCTCTGGTGGCTCAATGGCAAACCCAACTTCATTTCCCCCGGCAGCCAATATGTATTTGCAGGTGCTCTAATGCCGAATGGTCCATCCGATATGTATTGTGCATTGGGCAAAGACGACCAGAAGATCTATGTGATACCCAGCCGTAATATGGTGGTCATCCGTACCGGTGCGTCAGCTTATGGAGTAGCATTAGCCTTCTCGCCTTTTGATGATGAACTATGGGGTAAAATTGACAGCCTTGGTTATGGATGTTCAACAGGAATAGCTCATTCCACCGAGCAGCAAATTCAATTGACCATATACCCCAACCCGGCCAACCATGTTGTAAATCTGTCTCTACCGGGCAAACAATTCTCTATAGATCTATATGAACCTACCGGGCGTTTGATATATCACATTGCTGATAGCTATGGTAACTCTTCCGTTGATTGCAGTTCATTTGCACCCGGCATTTATCTCGTCAATATAACGACAGAGAACAATAAGGTTATACGGAGTAAGTTGATAGTGGAATAATACCCTACATAGATGATTTCTGGTCTGGTGGGTTATTAAATATCTTACTTTGCCGCTCACGTGGCAAACCGGTTATCGCTATAAGAAGTCCACAAATTGCAATCATTATTACATTCCCTCAAAAGCAATCCTTTATAAAATGGACCATTGTCTTTTCTCGATTGTCGTACAAGAATAATTATGCCGCTTACAACTAAACCAAAGCATGACTGAATAAGCATGATCAGCGATCCCGGCCAGGACATTATTTTGAATAAAATAGACATCACTGCGGTAGAGTACGCAAAACCAATAGCTATCGTCCCAATGATCCGCATTGAGGTGATCCCAGCGTAGTTTTCCTTTTTAAAGACACCGGTAAACGAGATGTTATTAAACAACCAAAATGAAAGGTAAAAATAAAAACTGCTTAAGATCAACCCAGCGGAAAACGGATAGAATCCATGTCTACTGATGGTCATCTTCATGCCAACTGCCAACAAAAATAACACCCACAATATTTGCTCTGCTCTTTTCATAAAATGATAGTTTAACGCAAAATACAAAAAGGGATGGCATTAGCCATCCCTCTGAACTTCAAATTAAATCGACAATTACTTTTCTATTGCAGCGACAACCTCAGCTGCATCGGGCGTTACGTTACTCATCCACACATTCACCAGGTTGCCCTTTTCATCTATCAGGTATTTCTGGAAATTCCACTTTACTTCAGAATCCTGGAAGTTGTTATATTTTTTCTTGGTCAGCCACAGGTATAGAGGATCAATGTTCTCGCCTTTCACAGATATCTTGGCTGCCATAGGGAAAGAAACACCATAGTTCTTTGTGCAGAATGTTTCTATCTCGGCATTGGTACCAGGCTCCTGTGCGCCAAAGTTATTGGCAGGGAATCCTATTATTACCAGTTTACCGCTATATTTTTTATACAGCTTTTCCAACGCTTCATACTGAGGCGTATAACCACACTTAGATGCGGTATTGACGATCAGTATTTTCTTGCCTTTATATTTAGCAAAGTCTATCTGGCCGCCGCTCAGATCTTCCACTTTAAAATTGTAGATACTCTTCGGTACGTCCTTTGGTGCAGGAGTGAAGAAAAACGACATAAGCAACATTAGTTTTACAAACATGATCTGAAAATTTATGTCACAAATCTAAGGGAAAAAGGGGATAGGTATAAGATCCACACTATTGGAAAAACAAATAGGCTCCTTAGTAATACCTACCTGAGCTTAGGTACTCACTCACATATTCTTTCACGCCTTCTTCCAAAGTATAGAAAGTATGAGGATAACCTGAAGCCAATAGCTTATTCATATCCGCTTCTGTAAAGTATTGGTACTTGTCGCGGATGTCTATAGGAGTATCTATGTATTGAATATTTTCCGGCAGATTCAATGTAGAAAATATAGCCTTTACCAGATCTTTAAAGGTGCGTGCAGTACCTGTGCCGGTATTGTATAGTCCGCTGGCTGGCTTTGTCTGCATGAGCCATGTACATATTTGCACCACGTCTTTCACGTAAATGAAGTCACGTATCTGCTCTCCGTCTTTATAATGAGGATTGTGAGAGCGGAATAACTTCGCCTCACCTGTTTTGCTGATTTGGTTAAATGCATGCATGACCACAGAGCCCATTCTACCTTTATGATATTCATTAGGTCCGTAAACATTAAAGAACTTTAGCCCTGCCCAAAAAGGAGGACGGTGCTTTTGTTCTAATGCCCAGATGTCGAATTCGTTTTTGGAAACGCCATAAGGATTAAGCGGATGCAGATCCCCAGGTATCTGGTGATCATCCTTATACCCATGCTCACCACCACCATAGGTGGCTGCAGATGACGCGTAAACTAGTGGTATCTTATAACGCACACACAATTCCCACACCCTGATAGAATAGTCAAGGTTCCATTTTTTATGCACCGCATAATTCATTTCTGTGGTATCTGTGCGGGCACCAAGGTGGAATATGCACTTAACATATCCCGGGTGGGCTTCCTCCCAGTCAAAAAAATCCTCCCTGTGTATCTTATGCAGGTATTTCTTATGTTCCAGGTTATGCAACTTCTCTTCCTTACCAAAATCGTCAACCAATATCAGGTTATTATAACCCTGACTGTTGAGAAACCCTGTAAGATAGCTACCGATAAAACCAGCTGCACCCGTTACTACAATAACATCATTTACCTGCATGGATATGGTAGGCTATTGCCTTATTTATGCTCCGGAGCGGTTTCTTTACCAGCTTCAGCCTTAGGTTGGTCTTTATTTTCTGTCTTAGCCTCTTTTGCAGCTTCGCCTTCTGTAGTAGCTGCCTGTGCAGGCTTCTCACCGTGCTCTTCAGCAGCGCCTTCGTGCGTAGCTTCATGAGCTTTCTCACCATGCATTTCTGTAGTCTCTGCCTTTCCTTCGTGACCTTCTCCACTCTTCATCACATTGATGAAGTTAAGTGCCGCTACGAACAGACCAACAAGGATAACTACCAGCCAAAACGAAGATTTGAAAGAAACGATCGATTTATTCCTTTCAGAATTTGCGTCATTATGTGTTTCGTGTGCCATATACTTTTTTGTAATCGTGCAAATTTAACCTTTTGCCTCCATTTTCCTAAATCTCTTCAAAAAAAAGGAGTCAGTGATTATATTATAGAAATAAAGATGAAAATAATATTTTCAGAGATAAAGAACAATAACCCTTTTCACTATTAGAAGTGGTGAGGTGTCATGATCATATGTAACGTGTCTACCTGGAAATTATGGGTAGTGTTGACAAACTTAATGATGACGTTGGCATCGATTATTGTGTCATTGCTGATGATAGATCCATTGCTTGCAGGCTTAATGGTAACATGTTCATACCACATATTGAAGTCGCGCAATGTGTCCAGCTTGAAATTATGTGAGTTCAGCGTATCGAGTGTGCAAAGAAGGTCATTATAAGACGCATTCCCCAGGAAATTGTCCATAAAGAACGTAGTAGGTGTAGCTGTTTTCTTAATGAACACTGTGTAAACTGAATCCTGGCCTATCTTCTTTGATGAGTCACTACCTATAACAGTCTGGCGTACATCCCACGTTCCGAAAAACTTGTTCACGGCTGCAATGCCGCAGTTGGTTCCCTCAAAACCCGAGGGGCATTTACAGCGGCCGGCTTTGCAATAACCATTATTCAGGCACACAACGCCATTACACGCAGGGCTGCTGCCCACCTTGGTACACGAAACGTAAGCTACTGATAACAAACAAAATATGGCACTAAATGCTGCGATAATAATACTGCCTCTCCTACTTAGCATGGCATAAATTTAGATAAAGTTTTTAATTTTTTAATAGCAATCCGTGTTTTTTTAGTTTTAGGCCCCCTGACACCAAGCTATTCTATCCGGCATTTTAACCAAAAGTTAGTTTTAACTCCTGCAGTCTCTTGCTAATTATATTGAATGTTTAGGGCAAATTCTCTACTGCGGTTCACGCTCGTAGGTACGTTATACTTCTACTTTCGACTTTCTACGAATTACCTAAGCGGTCTATCTACCAACTACACATTCTTCAGTTCGCTAACCAGATCCTGTAGTACTTTTTTCGCATCGCCAAACAACATAGACGTTTTAGGTCTGAAGAACAACTCGTTTTCAATACCGGCGTAACCCGGTTTCATACTGCGCTTGTTTACGATCACATGGTCTGCTTTTTCTACTTCAAGTATTGGCATTCCATAAATAGGGCTGCTCGGGTCATCTTTTGCCGCCGGGTTCACAACGTCATTGGCCCCGAGTATCATTACCACATTCACACCGCCCATCTGGTCATTGGCATCTTCCATTTCCAGAAGTTTCTCATAAGGCACATCGGCTTCAGCCAGCAATACGTTCATATGGCCCGGCATACGACCCGCTACCGGGTGTATACCATAACTTACCTCTACACCTCTTTCGGTCAACACCTTTTCCAGTTCATGGCAAGTGTGCTGGGCCTGCGCTACAGCAAGTCCATAGCCCGGTATTATCATCACTTTCTGCGCATACGCCATTAATACTGCTGTATCATTAAGTGATATTTCCTTTGCATTTCCCTGTTCTTTATTGCCGCCGGGGCCTGCTGCACCTGGCTTAGCGCCAAACGAACCGATCAATACATTCATAAGTGAACGATTCATGGCTTTACACATCAATATGGTCAATATGGTACCAGCCGAGCCTACCAATATACCACCGGTAAGCATTACCGGATTGTTATAAAGAAAGCCACCAAATGCAGCTGCAACTCCGGTAAAAGAGTTAAGGAGAGATATAACCACCGGCATATCAGCACCGCCTATCGGCATTACAAACAGTATACCATATAGCGCCGCGAAACCAAGGATAGCATAAAACACAGCATGATTGCCTGTATAGCCACCTACAACCATTGCCGACAGAAATATAACTGCGCCGAAAATGGCAAAATTGATCACCTGTCCACCGGGAATTGTTCTGTCTTTAATGCGGCCGTTCAGTTTGCCCCACGCTACCATACTACCGGCAAAAGACACAGTTCCAATGATCATACCCAGTACTATTATAATTAGCTTTCCGGCGGCTGGCTGCAGATCGCTGTTATACTCTATCAGAGAGATGAGCATGGCGCAGGCACCGCCCATACCATTAAATAAACTTACCATTTCCGGCATGGAGGTCATCTGTACTTTCTTCGCAGCCATGGTTCCTACCACGGTACCTATTACCAATGCGGCAAATATCCAAACGTAGTTGTGCAGCCCTTCGCCGTTATGATTCTTGTATAGAAAAATGGTTGTGAATATCGATAGCGTCATACCTACAGCTGCTATCATGTTTCCTTTTCTTGCTGTTTCGGGGTGAGACAGCATCTTTAAACCCATAATAAAGGTGATCGACCCAATAAGGTAAGACAGTAAAAGGAAGGGATTAGTACTCAGTAATTCTTGAAATTGTTCCATTAGTTATAATTATGAACAGGAATGAATAAGTTGATGAAGTGTTGCCTATTTCTTCTTTTTCTTGCCGAACATTTCCAGCATACGGTCTGTAACCACAAACCCGCCCACAACATTCAGCGTGCCCAGCACCACTGCCAGGAACCCAAGTACCAGCGACAAAATGTCGCCTTCATGCGCTTCGCCCATTACTATGATGGCACCAATGATCACTACTCCATGTATGGCATTAGCGCCACTCATAAGGGGCGTATGCAACACTGCCGGCACCCTCGATATCACTTCTATTCCTAAAAATATAGACAATATCACTATCGTTATGAGGTGATAATTGCTGTTAAAAAAAGCAAGCATTTGTTCTATCATTGGAATTAAATTTTACTGATTAGTTTGATTGATTTCTATAGTCAAAAGCTACAACACAATTATCACCCACCCTTACGACTTATGACTTACTACTTATGACTCACTCCTAGCTTGCCACTGTAAGTAATGCGCCTACGCGTTCGTTTACAATTTTGCCTTCGCTGGTAATGCAGGTACCCTTTACAATGTCGTCTTCAAAGTTCAGGTTGATCCCGCCTTCTTTGTTGATGATGAGCTTGGCAAAATTGAGGACGTTCTTACTGTATAGCTTGCTGGCATCTGCCGGAGTAGTAGCTGCTAATGCCGAATTACCAATGATGGTAACACCATTATACATGACTGCTTTATCATTCTGCGTCAGTTCAGTATTACCACCTGTTACGGATGCAAGGTCTACTATCAGCGACCCGGCACGCATGTCTTCTATCATGGCAGTTGTGATAAGTATAGGCGCCTTTTTGCCCGGTATCTGAGCAGTGGTGATAATGATATCCGACTTCTTGGCGTGCTCGTGTATCTTTTCTTTCTGTTTGCGCTGGAAGTCTTCACTCTGCTCAACAGCGTAGCCGCCGGCTTTAGATGCATCGGCTGCACCTTCTACCTCTACAAATTTCGCCCCCAGGCTCATTACTTCTTCCTTTACAGCAGGGCGGGTGTCAAACACCTCCACCACAGCACCTAGTCTGCGTGCTGTGGCAATAGCCTGCAATCCTGCCACGCCTGCACCCAATATCAATACCTTAGCCGGCGGTATACTTCCCGCAGCGGTCATGAACATAGGAAAGTAGCGGCTATACTGGAATGCAGCCAATAATACAGCCTTATAACCGGCAATATTAGCCTGCGAACTCAGCACATCCATAGATTGTGCACGGGTGGTACGAGGTATAGTATCCAGGCTGAACACCGTATGTCCCTTCCCTGCCCATGCAAGCATTTGTTCGGGATTGAATAATGGCTGATATATACCCATCAAAACAGCTCCTGGCTTCACCTCGCCAGCGTTGGTAGCCTGTATGGTCAGTACCATATCGGCAGTGGCTCTGATATCAGTACCTGATTTTATTTCTGCCCCTGCGTTTATATACAGTTGATTGCCGTAAAACGACGTATCTCCCGCACCTTGCTCTATCCACACAGTAACTCCCATCTTTACAAAGGCCGCAACTACTTCAGGCACTAACGATACACGCGTTTCGGGGGCCTGCTCTTTTAATACACCTATTATCATAAAATCAGTAAGCGCTTTTTAAAGGCATATAATGGAATAAATATCTAACCAGAAAAATATTGATTTTATTTTACTGAACCGCAAAGGGTGAGGTAAAATAGCAGTTTTCTATGAAAAACAACAATATATCTTACTTTTTTTCTACGGACGGCAATTAACCCAACCTTAGTATATAAGCTGAATGTCTTAACAAATTATAACAGCCGCATAATATTTCTGAGCAAGAGTTGCCAACTTCTATTACCTGCTGCGTTTGGGTGTTAGCTGCACAATTTATGCAACGGCGCATTCGTTCATCAGAATGTAGCATCAAGGTTGCACATTCAGGGGTTGTGTGAGAATTTTTAAAAATACCACATACTTAAAATGAATTTATTTACATTTACTATATAAACAATTAACAGTAACTATTTATCCTATGAAATTATCTACTTTCTTTTTACGCGGAGTATTATCTCTTGTTTGCTTACTACCATTATCCTGTTTCGCACAGATAACAATTACACCCGGCGCTACAGCAGCCACATTAGCGGCAAGGCTCACAGGCTCTGGAGTTACTGTAATGAATCCTGTTCTTACCTGCCCCGGCACTGCCGAAGGCACTTTTGTCGGTCCATCTACACTTAGCTTTAGTGATGGCATAGTACTCACGGCGGGGCTGGCAACAGATGCAGGTGGTAATGCGTCCATCTTCGCGTCTACAGGTAGTGGTGGTCCGGGAGATGCAGATCTTGATGCATTGGCCGGCGTCCCTACTTTCGATGCCTGTGTGCTTGAGTTCGACTTTCGCCCCATAGGTGATACGATCAAATTCAGATATGTTTTTGGATCAGAAGAATATCCGGGGTTTACCTGTACAGCCTTTAATGACGTATTTGGATTCCTGATCTCCGGCCCGGGTTATGCCACGCCACAAAACATTGCACTGGTACCAGGCACTACTATTCCTGTTTGCATCAATAGTGTTAACTGCGGAGCCACCGGTGGAGGGGTCTTATCTACCTGCACGGCTCTGGGCCCCGGCTCTCCCTTCTGCGCATATTTTGTAGATAATTCTGCGGGTTCAACTATTACATATGATGGGCTCACGAGTACGCTTACAGCAATAGCTCATGTAACGCCATGTGATACTTACCACCTGAAAATAGGTATTGCCGATGCCACTGATGACATACTGGATTCCGGAGTATTTATTGAAGCCGGCAGCCTTTCATCAGGTAGTCTTTCTGTTGCGCCTATAAGTAGCAATCCGGCAGACACATCCTTTGCAGGTGAATTTTGTGTGCGAGGCTGCGATCCGGGCAAATTCTATTTCAATACAGGCACTTCGTCTTCGTCACAAACCATACACTATGTTATAGGCGGCACAGCTGTAAACGGATACGACTACACACACATTGCAGATAGCATAGTCATTCCGCCCGGAGATACCCTAGGTATAGTCTACATCTACGGGTTGACCGGCGTTGCTCCCGGTACAAAAACAGTTACTGTTTATATAATGAGCAATATACCGTGCGGGGCAACTTCTGTGATCATTGATAGCGCCACAATAACTATTTACGATTCATTTTACCTGAAAATACTTACACCCGATACTACAGTGTGCCTTGGGCAGGGACTTACTATCAACTCCACCGGTAATCCATTCCTTCACTTGCATTGGTCTCCCTCTACTTATCTAAGTAACGACACTGTGTGGAATCCATATACCGCACCACCGGTTGTTGGCTCAACGACCTATATACTTACAGGCGTATATCCAGGATTAGGCTGCCCGCCTGTGCATGACCACATCACCGTAACTGTAGAAAATTTGCAGGTGCATACTCGCGACACTACTTTTTGCGCAGGTGAGCATGTACGGCTGAATGCCTGGGTGAGTCCGCTTGACCCTACCTATACTTACTTATGGACATCAGGTACTAACCTTGACAATCCGGGGTTGCTCAATTCTACTTATACACAAAATACTGTGGGAGATTTTGCGCTCAACCTCTTTGTGATCTCCGCAGCAGGCTGCTCAGGCAATGACAGCATCCACTTACACGTAAAACCTCTGGCATCTGTTACGGCCTTGCCGGGCAATACCACCATTGGCTATGGAGATAATATCCAGCTCGATGCGATCAACTTAAGCGCTTACCCCCTTATCTACTGGTGGACACCTGCTGACGGATCATTGACCAATCCCAATATCAATAATCCTATTGCCAGCCCTATCGACTCAACAACGTATGTGGTTCACGCCATGAACCAATGGGGTTGCAGAGATTCTGCAAGCATGATGATAAGGGTTATAGATACAAGCGTAGCAGGCGTACCAAGTGCATTTACGCCCAATGGCGATGGTCTCAATGACGAATTCAGGATTGTGAATATGAAGAATAAGAAACTGGTAGAATTCAGCATTTTTAATCGCTGGGGAGAACTTGTATATTTCAACGGTGTGAACCCAACAAGGGGCTGGAACGGCACCTACAATGGTGTACCACAGGATATGGGTGTTTATAACTATCATATCATATTGGCAAAACCAGATGGCACTAATTTAGATCTGAAGGGTACAGTTACGCTGATACGTTAGGCGGAATAGATCTTCACCATTCAAGCGGCGGCTTATTCAGGATGCCGCCGCTTTTTTTCATGCATCTCCCGCACTACATTTGTCCAACAATAACACCCATGAACAACACAGTCCTCAACTGGAGCTCTGGTAAAGATGCCGCACTGGCCTATTACAAACTGCTTGCCCACAATAAATATAAGGTAACCCACCTGCTTACCACCCTTAGCCTGGAACACGACCGCATATTTATGCACGGTATCCGCGAAAAACTCCTCGACATACAGGCCGAAAAAATGAATCTCCCGCTCACAAAAGTAAAACTACCCGCAAGCCCCGACGACTCACTGTATAAAGATGCGATGAGCAATGCTATGGAACGATTGAAAAATGAGGGCATTACAACAGCAGCATTCGGAGACATATTTCTGGAAGACCTGAAGACATACCGCGAAGAACAACTGGCGCAGATCAATATACAAGCCCACTTCCCGCTTTGGGAACAGAACACACATGATCTGGTTCACCAGGTGGCCGATGCAGGTATAGAAGCCATTATTGTGTGTGTAAATGATAAGTACCTGGGCAAGGATTTTTTGGGTAGAAAAATAGATGCAAGTTTGTTAAACGACCTGCCGGCAAATGTAGACCCATGTGGTGAAAACGGAGAGTACCATTCATTTGTCTACAATGCCCCATTTTTCTCAGCGCCAATACCCATCACTATGGGCGAGATCGTACATAAAAGATACACCAGCCCCGATGGCAACACCCAATGGGACACCGGCTTCTACTTTCTGGATTGTGACGTAGAATAAAATACTATAAAAAAATAATGCGCCATTTTATGGAAAACACTAATTTCCACATCTAATAAGCATACACTGATACCACACCTTTTACTTTTAAGTTTTAATTTTTTACTTGAATAGCGACCGACATAGCAAATTGAGCGACGAAGAGCTGTTACAGGCTTACCGAAAAACCAGCGACAACATGTGGCTGGGGCATCTGCTGCAGCGCTATACTACCCTGCTGCTGGGTGTGGCTATGAAGTACCTCAAAGACAGAACTCTGGCAGAAGATGCAGTGCAGCAGGTTTTCCTGAAAGCATTGACACACATGCCTAAAGAAGAGATCACTAACTTTAAAGGCTGGCTGTATATCCTCACCCGCAATCATTGCCTGCAGTCTTTACGTGATAAAACCTACAACACCGATACCGATGCTCTGCATGGATTGGCATCACCAGTTGTAGACAACGAAGAGATACGGTTGCAGGAATATACCCTGCAACAAATGAATGAAGGAATATTGCTACTGAACGAAGAACAAAGAGTAACCATAACTTTGTTCTACCTGCGGAAGAAAAGCTATGAACAGATAACCGCACAAACCGGCTTTACATACATGCAGGTAAAGAGCTTTATACAAAATGGAAAACGAAACCTTAAATCAATATTATTAAAGAAACTGGGCGCGCGGGATATATGAGCGATAAGGACGAAATATTGAACACTCCTTCCGGAGATAGCGGCGAAAATCCTTTCCACACAAAGGGTAAGCAGCCTGCAGGTGATAAGCTCACAGCCTATCTCGATGGACAACTCACGCCCGAAGAACAGTATGAAATAGAGCAATGGATGAGCGACGAGGGCATGGAAAGTGATGCCATAGATGGCCTGAAAATGCTGGAACCGAATGACACCAAAGTAACCGTAAATCGCCTTAACCACAATCTCCACAAAACATTGCATAGCCGCAAAGGCAAACGCCGTCCCGCAAAAACAGATGCCAATACCATCATAACAATTGTCGTAATAACACTGCTGGCTGTTGTGGCATTTCTGGTAATTAAAATGGTGAAGTAATTTTGCAACGCACACCTTTTTACCCGAATGTCATGGTGAGCCGCGCCGAACCACGACATTCGGCATCGGGCCGGTTCTTTTTGAGATGCGCTCATCACACACTCTCCGCTTTTTTTCAAGGAGGAGTACCCGCCTTTTCGGCGGGGGAGGTGGTTAACTACAACCAGACGTATTCGTTTTTAAACACAATCATACAATCAACCACCAACCACCCATTTCACCCCAACTCTTCCTTAGTTAACTACATTACACTATATTGCGCACGACATAAGACCATTATGAAAAATTTATTGCTGCTTATTACATTCCTTACCACCTGTTGCGCGGCTAATGCGCAGACCGATAGTATCTATGTATGGAACAAATGGTGCGCCAAAGCAGATAGCCCGGTGCTCTTTGCTACTGCCAACAACATGGTGTACGTGACCTCCAAAACTATTAAAGCCACTGACCTTGCAGTAAAAAGCCTGGACTGGGGACTAATGATCAGCCAGCCGGAGATAAAGAACGATACCATGTCTTTTATGGCTATGCCCTACCCTAAGAAAAGCAAGAGAATGAGGCTGACCGTTACCAACAAGCATTCAGGCAAAATAATTCGCACAGTCAACTTCACATGCGAAGAACCGCCACAACCTATTGCCCGACTAGGAACATTAAAAGGAACAGATGCATCTAAGAAAGATATTATCGCACAAAACACCCTCCGTATTGTGTTCCTCAACTCGCTCTATAGCTACCCGTATTATATAAAGCAATACACACTCAAAACCAGAATAGCCGGCAAGGATATAGTGATACCGGTAAAAGGAAATAAGATAACCAAAGAAGTGATGAACCTACTGGAGATAGCCCCAACCGGCGTCTCTCTCGACTTTACAGACATCAAAGCCTCGTGCCCCGATTGCTCTCCCCGCGACCTCCCTAATATGCGCATATGGGTAAGGTAGATTAGAACAAATTGAATCTTCCGTTTTCCTCAAACACATGATTTGATTGTACAGCCCTATAGGCATACATAGTATCACCTTCATCGCAGCTATGGTAAGTGTCGGCATCTACTTCGTGATGTAGGTGATTAGGGTCATCAAAGGCGAAATAGAATTTGTCAATAAGCTCGAAATACTCCTTCCGCACTATCTTATAGCCTATCTTTTCCTTTACCCCACTGTCAACATCGCTTTTATAAGGCAAAACTTTTCTGTAGTAGTGAAACAAACCGGTACCGATAACTATAGATTCAAGGAAACAAATTCCAACAGTTCGCATACCACCTCTTGAGAGAAACTTACTATCGTCCGTTTCTTCCCACCTGCGAACTTTCCAACTATATCTTGATCTGTAATCAATTCTGGACCCAAAGAATATAGCCAGTACAAAAAGCACGGGATACACCTTAAAGAAAAATCGCCGTTTGACATTATACACAGTGAGCAGAAATTCTTTGTCATCCTCTGTCAATGGCACCAGCTCTACCTTACGTTCGCCATTCATTTGATAAAAAGGTTTTCATAAATATACTTCAAAATGACCGTTTTCAGCCGTTGTTGGCCTATATCGCCCAAAAGCCTCACCACTACGGGCAAGGCTCTTGATGAGAAAATGACTTCCTGTTTATTTACTTCAGTTCAGCAAGATACGCTTCCAGCTTATTCATAGTCTGATTACCACCTTCTATTGCACCAAAGTCTGTCACTACAGTATCACGCTCTTCAGCAGTAGCAAATACGCTGCGCATCGTCAGCAATGTTTTATCTCCCTGTGCCTCAAAGGTCACCGTCACATTAAAATCCCCTTCGCCATTTTCAGCACCCGATCCGTAAATATATTCCAGCCGTTCATTCTTCACCACTTCCGTGTACTGTACCTTGTTAGGATAATCTGTGCCATCAGGTCCGTGCATCATAAAATTCCACTCTGCGCCCTTCTTCACATTCATATCGCTGGTGGTAATAGTAAAGCCATCAGGGCCATACCACTTAGCTACATGCTCCGGTTTTGTCCACACTTCAAACACCAACTCAACCGGGGCATTCAACAATCGGCTCACAATTATTTCCCTATCAGTAGTCTCCACATATTTTTGTAGCATCGAACCCAACAAAATAGTCCACCCTTCTGTGAATTTTGGAGCATAGAAATCCTTGTTGCTCTGCGGGAAGGTATGTATGCCTGCGTGCGTCAACCTCAGTCGCGTTTTATCTCCTTCTGCAAACAATTCCCAGGTCACCAGAGAGTCGCCTTCGTACCCATCAAAGCGCCAGCTGTAGGATAGTTTTTTGCCGGGTATAACTTCCATTACTTTGCTCAGGTGCAGGTATTGGGTACCACCGGGCTCTCCACCGGTAAAGCTAAATTCGAAGCCTACTTCCGGTTTAAATTCGTCCAGGTTGAGATACCATTTTTTCATGCCCTCTTTGCTGGCAATAGCCAGCCACACTCTTTCTGCAGGTGCGTTGTAAATACGCTCAATTACTATTGGTTGTGTGTTCATTTTTTTTTCTTTTTTGAGGTTAATTTATCAGGATTGCTTTGTAATTCTTCAAGATATAATTCCAGTGAGTCCAGCTTCTTATTCCAGAATTGCTTGTATTGCCCCACCCAGTCCGATACTTCATTCAGCCGCTCCAGCTTAGCTTCTGCGAAACGCTCACGCCCCTTTGTGGTCATTACCACCAGTCCGCACTCCGTGAGTATTTTCATATGCTTGTATATAGCAGTACGGCTCACATTAAAGTCTTCTGTTACCGTATTTACATTCAGCGGTTCATTGGCCAGCTTACTGAGTATCGCTCGTCTGGTGGGGTCTGCTATAGCCTGGAAAACATCTCTTCTCATAAAATGGAACCTTTTGGTTGCACAAATATAGGAAACCTTTTGGTTGCACAAAATATTCGACAAAAAAATGCTCCCGTTGTTATGGGAGCATTTAAAAGAATATTCGTAAAACTATTTCTCCATTTCGCCCTTGTTGGTCTTATGACCAACAACCATTCGATCGGTTCTCTTAAGCTCGGACTAAGAGTACGCAAAAAAAGACTATTTCTCCATCACACCTTTTAGGTTGGTAAGCCCGGTTTGCAGATCATCCCCTACCATCTTTTCCATGTTCATCATAGCTGTAAATAAGTTGGTTGGCCAAGCCATTTTTGAATGAAAACCCCACTTTACTTTGGTCTGGTTAGGGCCTGCGTCTTCAGTGGTCATGTATGCGTCAGCCTTGCTCTCAAAGGGTTTCTTAAAGCGCACTTCAAGATCCATTTTCTGCCCATCGGCCAGCTTCATGATCTCCTGTTCTCCCTTACCCACATTCTTATTCTCACTATCCCATGCCGATACAGAACCCACTGCGCCGTCTGTACCCCTGTACTCCATCTTCGCATTAGGATCCATCATTACCCACTTACTGTAGTGAGTCTGGTTTTTCAACACCTTTATGTAGTCAAACACCTCTTGCCTCGACTTGTTGATGGTCACCTCTCTCTCTATATTGAAGTCTTTCTTCATAAATGCCGCGGCAATAAGGGCAATAACAATAATGGCAACCAGCACTAATAATATCATCTTTACTATTTTCATGTTTGTATGTTTTTGTAAAAGTAATACGCATTATCAAAAAACGAAATAATTATCATAAAAATTTCGGGACTTACAAGGTGTGTTCATTATAATTCAGCATCCACCTTGTGCCATATTTATCTGTAAATGAGCCAAACATGGCGCCCCAGAACATCACTCCAAGTTTTTCGTAAATATGACCGCCTGCAGATAAATTATTGTAAAATCTGGTGATCTCTTCCTCGCTGCTACAATTAAGCGACAAGGCAATATTATCGCCCTTTACAAATGGTACCTTACCCTGCATATCAGAACCCATTATCACCATACTGCCGCTCGCCAGCATGGCGTGTAGTATCTGTCCGTGCATAGCAGTAGGACACTGGTCCGCCATTGGCGATTCCCCTACTGTCTGTAAGTTAAGGTCTCCGCCCAGGCAATCTTTGTAAAAGGTCATTACCTCCCGGCAATTACCCTCAAAATTCAGGTATGCATTGATCGTTGTCATGTTGTCTGTTTTAGCATGTTACTTGATATTGCAAACATAGAGCGAGCCTGCATATGCAACGCGGTAGTAAACCGACTATAACAGGGTTGTTCCCGACAAACAAGTTGTACTTTAGCGAACCGAAAAATGAACATAGATGAATATTATGAAAATAGCTCCCGCGCCGGGCGCACATGATTTTCAATTACTGATAAAGAATATACTGGCCTACTCATTGATGCTGGAGCCGGAAAGAGAAATTGTATACAGCAACAAACACAGGTATAATTACTTTGCCCTCAACAAACGCATTCGCCAACTGGCCAACCTGTTGCAAGACCTTGGCTTAACAGGCGGTGCACCTGTTGCCGTGCTCGACTACGACAGCCACCGCTACCTGGAATGCTACTTCGCCATACCTATGACGGGCAATGTGCTGCATACCGTCAATTGGCGCCTATCCCCCGCACAGATTCTCTATACCATACGGCACGCAAAAGACGAAGTGATCATAGTTCACGAAGATTTCCTGCCACTCATAGAAAGTTTCGAAGGTCAGATGCCATCGGTAAAACACATCATTGTGACTACAGATGACAGTGCTACAATAAGAGAACAATATGATCACTACGAGGCACTCCTGGCCGCAATGCCGGAAACATACAACTTCCCCGATTTTGATGAAGATGCAGTGGCTACTATGTTCTATACCACCGGCACTACAGGAGATCCAAAAGGAGTTTATTATACACATCGGCAATTGGTTTTACACACCTATCACCTCGCGGCTACATTTGGTTTTGTAGCGGGTGCTACCGGCCGTTTCGGTAGCGACGATGTCTATATGCCACTCACATCCATGTTCCATGTGCATGCATAGGGCTTCCCCTATTTGGCTACCATGTACTCACTCAAGCAGGTATATGTAGGTAAGTTCGATGCAGCCAATGTATTGCAATTGGTCCGCAACGAAAAACCAACGTTCTCACATTGCGTGCCTACTATACTGCAAATGCTGTTTAGCAAAGCAGAAGAAATACCAACAGATTTTACCGGTTGGAAGATCGTTTCCGGTGGAGCATCTATGCCGGAGTCGCTAGCAAAAAAGGCAATACAGAAGGGGATAGACCTACGGGCCAGCTATGGCATGTCTGAAACCTGCCCCGTTATTTGTGGCGGCTATATCCCTTTGCATTGCAAAGACAAAGACATTGACTGGCAGGCCAAAGCCCGCAGCCGCACAGGTATGCCACCGGCATTTGTAGAAATGAAAATTGCCGACGAGCACGGCAATGAAGTACCACACGACGACCATACAACCGGCGAGATATTGGTACGTGCGCCATGGCTTACTCAAGGTTATCTGCACGATGATGAACGAGGCGCACAATTATGGACCGGCGGCTACCTCCATACCGGCGATGTAGCCACCATAAATAAGCACAAAGCAATACACATAGCAGACCGCATTAAAGACGTAATTAAAAGCGGTGGCGAATGGATATCATCATTGGCGCTTGAGAATTATATAGGGCAGCATCCCGCAGTGGCTGAAGTTGCCGTAGTAGGTATCCCCGATACACAGTGGGGCGAACGCCCCTACGCACTCGTAGTACCTGCTATCGGCAAAACCCTGACTAGAGAAATACTCCAGGACCACCTGCAACAATTCATAGAGAACGGGCAACTAAGCAAGTGGGCAATGCCCGAGCATTTTGAATGGGTAACCGCCATCCCCAAAACCAGTGTGGGGAAGATAGATAAGAAAGAGATCCGCAAGAGCTTAGCGCAATGACGTTTTGATAGCCTGATAGTTAGATCGATTGATTGATTTGCTATTAACTACAAACTACACTTGTCTTTTGGTGGCGTAGTTTTTGTATAGTTCGTTTACTATTTTAATGGATTTCCATTACTATTTGTAAATGCATGACTATCCAATAACCTTTTAAATGTACCCCAATGAAAAAGTTATTCTACGTCTTTGTTCTTTTCTCCTGCCTGCCACTAAAAACAATCGCCCAGCTTGACCCTGCACCTAAGGTCGCATTGAAAGACCTTAAGTTCACCTCTGTATTTGCTTACAATAAAAAAGATACCCTTCACTCCATTTGCTTGCTGGGCACAGGTTTCTTTAAGGCAAAGCACTCCCCCAACTCAGATGCTGTGATCAGTGAATGGCTTGTAGCACATCCGCGGGCACAGGTTATACCGGTAACCACATACAAATCATTCACACCAAAACGCCCGGGTGCATATCAATCCTATTGCTGGCTCGTAGATGGGAAAGACACCCTAAACACCTATCTCGTGCGCAACGGCTGCTTTGCAGCCATGACCATGCAACGCCCACATGTACACGGAGAGATGACTCCACTCGAAAAAGAAATGTATGGCGATATAGCCATGCATGTAGGCCGATCTTCCTACAGAAACTTTATACTTCAGGCAAGAAACGCAGAAGCGCAGGCTAAAAGAAACCGCCTGGGAATATGGAAGAACGGGCAATCTAAAAAGAAGAAAACCGCGTGATCAAATTAACTAAACAGAATAGCTCTGAAAGAGCGGCATAAATTTCGAGGGGTTTCAACCCCTCGAAATAAAAACCAAAGTACAATAGCCCTGTAAGCCTGCCTGCCGGTAGGCAGGGGCGACACAACTTCTTCACAAACTCAATTCCAAATACCCGTACACCCCATATTCTGAATAAGCAGTAATTTACACCCTTGTTGCAGCATCCCTACAGGGAAAATTGCTGTTCTTAATACCCCGTTTATGGATCACAACAAAGCCGATCTGCGCACCGTACAAGTGGTACGGTACATCACTCCGCTCCGCGAAGGTGGCTCCATGCCCGCCATTGCCGAGGCCGATGACACCTTCACTTATGTGCTTAAGTTCCGTGGCGCCGGACAAGGCCCCAAAGCATTGATAGCCGAATTAATAGGGGGCGAAATAGCCCGCGCATTAGGTTTGCGCATGCCCGAAATTGTGTTTGCTTATCTCGACGAAGCATTTGGTCGTACCGAACCCGATGAGGAGATACAAGACCTCCTGAAAGCCAGTGAAGGCCTTAACCTGGCTGTACATTACCTCTCCGGCTCTATAACATTCGATACCAATGTCACTACCGTAGACGCCCGCACAGCATCAGCCATTGTATGGCTCGATTGCCTACTGGTAAACGTAGACCGTACCGCTCGCAACACCAACATGTTGCTATGGCATAAAGAGCTTTGGCTCATTGATCATGGTGCTTCATTGTACTTCCACCACTCATGGCAAAATTGGGAAGAGAAAGCAACTCAGCCCTTCAGTTATGCCAAGGATCATGTGTTGCTGAAACACGCCACAGAGTTATCTGCTGTTGACACAGCATTCAAGGCTATCCTTACTCCCGATCGTATCAACGCTATTGTTGCACTGGTCCCCAATGAGTGGTTGCTCATTGATGCGCCATTCACCACGGCAAAAGAACACAGGCAGGCATACGCTACCTTCCTCAATACCCGCATCGCCCATTCCGAAACCTTTGTAAAAGCCACTACCGATGCAAGACAAGCACTTATATGAGTATGCCGTCATCCGCATAGTGCCGCAGGTAGAGCGTGAGGAATTTGTGAATGTGGGTGTGGTACTATATTGCAGGCAAAAGAAATTTCTGAAAGCGATCTATCATATCGATAGAGATCGGCTTACCGCGTTTTCGCCTGCACTGGATATTGACGATGTTAGTTGTTACCTGCAGTCATTTGAAAAAATATGTGCGGGCGGCAAGCTGGCAGGCCCTATCGGCGAATTCGCTGTAGCAGAACGTTTCCGTTGGCTAACTGCCACACGCAGCACAGTTGTGCAATCATCAAAAGTACACCCCGGCTTCTGCTCCGATCCAGAGATCACCCTGACTTTGTTGTATCAGCAGCTGGTTTTATAATACCAGTTTGTGAATCTTTTAAATGACCTAATAGTAAAATGGCCAACTACATTAAATTAGCTGTATGTATCCTCTCATTATTGTTCTTCACTGCTGCATGTGCGCAAAAGAAGAACACTCTCAAGGTTGGCGATAACGTCCCCACATTCACATTGAAAGACCAGGAGGGAAAGGACTTCAACGTAAGTAACTACGTAGGCAAACAGAAGATGGTCATCTACTTCTACCCAAAAGATGAAAGTAGTGTTTGCACGAAAGAAGCATGCGCATTCAGAGATAGCTACGCGGATTATGTAAAAGCCGGAGCCATAGTTATCGGTATCAACTCCGGTTCTGTTGCAAGCCACAAATCATTTGCAACCAATCACAATCTACCATTCACCTTACTCAGCGACCGGGGCAATAAAGTACTGGAATCATTCGGCATAAAGAGTGTATTGACACTTACCAGCAGAGAAACATTTGTGATTGATCTCACGGGCAAGGTGGTGTATAAATTCAGAGCAATGCTCAGCGGCAATGAGCATTCAGAAAAAGCACTGGAATATTTGAAAAGCAAATAAGCATAATACTACTAAGCCGGGACATGTTGCACCAACATGTCCCGGCTTTAAACTCATTATAATTTCAGTAGTAAATAGAAATACATTCTTATCTTAAGACGATAGACTAGCTCTGAAAGATCAACATAAATAGCGAGGGGTTTCACCCCCCCCCCGTACCGATAATACTAAGGATATAAGCCCTGTAAGGGCGACATAATATAAATACACAAGAGTCAACAATATTAGATACTAGCTCCATAGACTTGTAGCGTAGCCTTATATCCGCTCTATTATACCATCAACAATACCATAGTCAACCGCCTCCTGTGCATCCATGTGGTAATCACGGTTGAAGTCTTTCATTATCTTCTCTATTGGCTGTCCGCAGTTATCGGCAAGTATCTGCGCACCAAGTTCTTTAGCTCTTAACAGCTCCTTTATCTGTATCTCTATATCTGCATGCGGACCACCGGCACCACCACTGGGCTGATGTATCATCACCCTCGCATGCTTCAATACAAACCGCCTGCCCTTCTCACCTGCCGATAACAATATGGACGCCATAGATGCCGCAAAGCCACTACAGATAGTTGATACAGGACTACTTATAGACATCATTGTATCATAAATTGAAAAGCCCGCAGTCACATATCCACCCGGACTATTAATGATGAGTTTGATCTCTTTACCGGGTGCTTCCATATCCAGGTACATGAGGCGCTCCACCACATGTTTTGCAGACGTATCATCAACCTGCCCCCATAAAAACACCGTTCGCTCACCGAGCATTCTCCGGTCTATATTGTCTTGTAGTGTTCTCTCGTTGTTGTTCATGATTATGTATAGTTGATAATTATCGGGAATAATAAATGTGCCGCCAAATACACAACAGTGTATGAATAATGCAGCTAAGCGCAACATACATGTTGTCCGTATCTCGACAACCAAGCAGGAAGGCGCTATCAGTCGATCACGCAATCATAATACAAGTACAAAAAATAAAAGAGGCGTGTCATTGCGAGCCCTTCGCGAAGCAATGACACGATTGGACGTATTCGTTCTACAAACTATTTTAGCTATGTTTTTGGTAGGCACAAAATGTACCGAGCTTAACGGCTACAGACCGTTCACCAAAACAACCTCATCACCTGCCTTCTAAAACGCGCATAGCGTGATTCTGTAAACAACTTATTGTGTATTGCTTCCAGCTCATCCCTCAGCTTATTACGCCCATAACGGTGAACCATTGCATAGGCTTCCTTCTGCCACATCACCCGCTCTGCCATATCTACGTCAGTCACAATAGATGAACCTATCAAGGAGGTAGAATCCTTGCCAAACAGGTGATCTTCTATCTGCTGTAACTCAATCAAGGAAGTCCTCATAAATTAATGATCTTCGTTTTACAATATCTCTCACCTTCTCCAGGCACTTAAACTTCTGTACTGTTGCTGACCGCTCACTCGAGAAGCCAAAGTTTGTAGCTACCTCTTTCATGTTTTGCTTGTCATAGTAAAATGCATGCAACAATTCCATGCACTTCTGCCCGGCTACAGTAAGAAATCCCAACACCCTTTCAGATGCATTTAATTCTTTGTTGTCGGCAACATCAGCATCTCTGCTGTCATTTGCCAACCTTGCTTTATCCTTACAGGCTTTTATCCACAAATGCCTGGCTATACCCATAAGGTAGGCATCAGTATTCTGCACTTCATCCACACCCCTACCCGTTATCTTCTCGTAATAAATAACCACAGCCTCCTGAAAAATATCCTTCGCCTCATCAAATGATCCTCCGCGCTTACTTATATACCTTGCCACACGAGGAAACATATCCAGATACAGCTTTTCAAATAGCTGCTCCCGCTCTGCCGCAGTAAATAGCTATTGTGTTATTATCGGGCATGATTGAGTGTTTATAATAGTAAGTGCGCTGTTCAGGATATATATCACCGCACCTGCGCAAATATTTTTCGTGGTCATTACAAATTTACTGAATCGGCATAAATAGTAACAGCATACCCTTATTGTTTGTACTTTGTTGACCATTAAGAACCATAAATAAATCTATTAAGATGAAAAGATCATTCAGCGCATTGGCAGTCGCAATCATTTTCTTATTCAGCAGTTTTGCTGCCGCTACATGGCAACTATATGAAAATACCGAGGGTGGCTACAAAGTACTGTTACCCGGCGTACCCGAAGAAAGCAGCCAGGACATTCAGAGCGCTATCGGACCGCTCACAATGCACATGGCTATGCTCGAGACGTCAGACGATGTATTGGTATACATGGCCAATTATTCCGACTACCCCGATAGCCTGGTCAACTCAAAAATGCCTAAAGAAGACATTACGATGTTCTTTAACAATGCAATGGATGGTGCAGCTAAAAATGTCTCCGGCACCATTACCAGGAAAGTAGTCTTGAACTACAAAACATACCCCGGCAGGCATATGGTAGCCGAGATCAAAGAAAAACATGTGGTAATGGAAATGGACATGTACCTAATAAAAAATAGGGTCTACTTCCTGGAAGCCATATATATGAAGGACGCTAAAGATATCACAGGTGTAAAAAAGTTCTTCAGCTCTTTCCAGTTGACTGCAGTAAAATAGCTGGGTAAGTAACAAGAATGATAAACTACAACGATCATGAGCAAGTTCCTAAGATCAACCACGTTACTGGCACTCATCTTCCTTTGCAGCTTTGCAACAGATGCATGGAAAACATACGAAAGTAAAGATGGCCATTATAAAGTATCTATGCCGGGTATACCCGAAGAAGCATTAGGCAACGTACAATCAGAATATGGGTGGCAGGTGTCGCATGTTGCCAGCCTAATGCCTAAGACTGGCGAAATAAAGTTGTTCATAGCCAGCTATTCCGACTATCCTATTAAACCCACCAACCCGAAAATAACGAAAGAAGATACAGACAGACTCATAGCCGGCACGATCAACACCCTTGTACAAATTACAGGTGCGACTATCTTCTTTGAAGAACCCATCACCTATAAAGGCAACCCGGGAAAGCACGTTAAAGCAAAAATGGAAGGCCAGACAACTATTTTCGAAATGAAGGTGTACCTCATAGGTGTCAGGACTTATGTGCTGACAACCGGCTATGATAGCACCCTGACGAATACAGCTGCAGCCGATCGCTTTTTCAATTCATTTGAGGTCATTACATCAAAATAGATCAGCATTACCGTAGAGGATAATGAAAGTAACTGCATCTGTGTTCTACTTAAAAGCCGACATTCCAAATCTTGTAAACGGGTTCAGACACAAGTCTGAACCCGTTTTATTTGCGGTTATCCCATCATCTCCTCCGGTACCTTAGTGCGCTCGTAGTTGCGCTTTACGGTCTCTCCTATTGGTGTGGGCTGTCCATCATCATCTATCCTCACAAAGGTGATTGACGTAGTGCAGACAACCGTTTCTTCACCACTATATAAGTTGAATTTACGTGCTTCAATATTGATCTTTATAGAAGTATTACCCAGATGATCAACATCGCCATACAGCCTTACATGGTTACCTGCCTTCAGTGGCTTCTTAAACAACAGTTCACCAACGCGTAGTGTTACCATATTAGGTGTGCAGCAGTACTCCGTGGCAAATGCCGCACCGGCCTCATCTATCCACGACATGATATAGCCGCCAAACACGTTACCATGTATGCCAATATCCTTGCCCATGCATATCTTCTTGTTGATCAGTTTCATTGTTTTCATTGATTTAAACAGTACATAAAAAAAGCCTCCCGTTGTGGCGGGAGGCTCTGAAAAGTTCATCTATATTATTTAAACTATCACCCCGCCACATAAGTATGCATCCAGCATTTGCATGCTGTTGCCATATGTTTTGGAGCTATGTTCATTATCGTATTCATGCTGCAATATTACTTAGTTTATCGAACACTCACTTTCGTAAACCGGAAAATTATTGTTAAGATTTATTCTTTAAAAGGCCACATTCAATTGAGCCATTAAGCCATTGCGCAATTCAGCCATTATTCCACTCCCTTATCCGCATACCCAACTATCTGCTTTATCTCATCGTCTGTAATGCCACCAAATGACGGCATAGATGTCTTGTACCACTTGTCAAACAACTTGCCTGCGTAGGAGTCGGGTCCATCTGCTGCTATCACCTTCTGGCTGTTATGAATAAAGGCGGTCAGTTTTGTTGTATCGTTCTTCCACCGGCCAAGTACACCAGCCAAAGCCGGGCCTGTGCAATCCGTCTTTAGCCCATGACACTGCATACAGTTATTGATAAACAGCTTCTTACCTGCCGACTCAACCACAACCACATCGGGCTGCTTATTGGCACCGGCATTGTCGTTGTTATTACAGGCTGCAAGCAGGCATGCAGATAATGTTATAAGAATCAATTGCTTCATTACCTGCTTACTTTTCCAATGAGTGAACACTGTGGAACAAGCGCTTCCAGCGGATACCCTTAGAGATACCATCTTTATGATAGCTAAACCATACGAACCACGCCTTACCTACTATGTGGTCCATAGGTACATAGCCCCAGTAGCGGGAATCTAATGAGTTATCTCTGTTATCACCCATCATCCAGAAGTAGTCCATCTTAAAAGTATAGGTAGTCGCTTCCTTATCATTGATGAAGATCTTGCCATCCTTTTCTTCCAGCTTATTACCTTCATAGTTGCGGATAACACGGCGATATAATGCTATGGTCTGTTGATTAAGCTGCACTGTTACCCCTTCTTTAGGAATGATGATGGGACCAAAATTATCGCGGTTGAACTTGTAATTGGTAGAGTCATGAGGGAACACACCCAGCTCATTTACCACGCCCTTAGGATATACGTAAGGCTTCACTGTGGCGCCTAGTTTGGTCAGTTCATCGGCCTGTACATTTTCCAGGAAGAATACATTGCTCTCTCCCGAAACATAACTAGCGGGCACAGATTCTATCTCATGGTCATTGATATAATCAGTCGTAGCAGCACCGCCGTTAGAGGCTACAGTGTATTGCAACTTCTGGTGGGCAAAGCGCACACTTGGGGCATCATTTACAAACAGCACACCATCCTTTACTTCAATCTTATCACCCGGCACACCTACACAACGCTTAATGTAGTTCTCCTTCTTATCTACAGGCCTTACCAGCAGCTTGAATCTTGCTTTGAGTGCTTCACGATCATTGTTGAAAAAATCTCTTAACGCAGAATAATAATCATCTGCCGGGCGCTCTACCATCACCGTATCACCGGCCGGATAGTTAAATACCACAACATCATTACGCTCTATATTCCCAAAGCCCGGTATGCGACGGTATTTCCACTGTATGCTGCTCAGGTAAGATACACCACCTGTTATAGGCAATGAGTTATGCACCAGCGGCACTGCTACTGGCGTCATAGGTATACGCGGACCATAAGACAGCTTGCTGACAAACAGGTAATCGTTCACCAGCATACTGCCTTCCATAGATCCTGTAGGTATGGTATAGGCTTCAAAAACCAGGGTACGGATAAGCGTAGCCGCCACTATGGCAAATACACCCGCATCCAGCCATTCTCTCCAGACTGGCTTGTTTTTCTTCTTTTTTCCTTTACTGTCTTCGGTACTTTTTTCTTTATTATTCAACAATGCCATTGGGCGATAATATTATTAATGCGCTCAAAAGTAATACTTAATGCACATTATCTCATATAACATAATGTTTGCGGGGGAGTTTTAACAAAAAGGTAGTTTAAGTCTATAACCCGCTATTGAACATCTTACTCAAGAGCATGAGCAGTAGATCTTTTGTAACACCACTAGATCAGGCCATCCACTAACAGAGACATATCTGCCGCTCATCAACCGATCCTCATAATAATAGCCCCGCATTACTGCGAGGCTATTACAATAGGAATGATAATAAGTATTAGAGTGCTGCCTTGTAGCGGGCGTTAACTGCATCCCAGTTTACTACGTTGAAGATAGCCTTCAGGTAGTCGGGACGCTTGTTCTGATACTTCAGGTAGTAGGCATGTTCCCATACGTCAATACCCAATATTGGAGTACCCTTTACTTCAGCAACGTCCATCAGCGGATTGTCCTGGTTAGGTGTAGAAGAAACTTCCAGCTTGCCATTGCTGTTTACCAGCAACCAAGCCCAGCCACTACCAAAACGGGTAGCACCTGCTGTACTCATTTTTCCCTTCAGCGCATCCAATGAACCAAAAGCCTCATCTATTGCAGCAGCAAGATCACCTGTTGGCTGGCTGCCGTTGTTGCCCAGTATATCCCAGAACAATGAGTGGTTATAATGACCGCCGCCATTGTTGCGTACTGCAGCAGGATAAGCAGAGATATCAGCCATCAGCTCTTCCAGTGTTTTGGTTTCGCCATCAGTACCGGCAAGTGCCTTGTTCAGGTTATCTACATAAGCCTGGTGGTGCTTGTCGTGGTGTATCTGCATGGTCTGAGCATCTATATGTGGCTCCAGTGCATCAAATGCATATGGTAATGCGGGAAGTGTGTGAGACATAATTAAATTTATTTTATTGATTTTGAAAATTAATAGACCAAAGTTAAAACCGAATGACGTGAAAGTGAAATGTAAAAATTAAATAGCATTATTGAAAAACATAAAACACCTCACTAAAACCGCGCCAGCGAGGTGGTTTTCAAAACGAATACGTCCCGATGCGAGACTGCTTCGTTCCCTGCCTACCGGCAGGCAGGCTGCCAATGACAGAATGCAAATGGCACCCCCGAAACGAATACGTCCAAACGTAAGATTGCTTCGCGAAGGGCTCGCAATGACCCGCTTCTTTTAGATTTTGTCATCGGATCATGATTCGCAGTGGCTACTTAATTATCTCAAAAAGAAACTATTCCCGACCTATGGTGGGATCGTTCAGAGACCGAGAACAGGCATTTTCCGGCCTACCTATTAATAATCAAATTATTTTGCCATTAAGCCATTAACAGGTGCATGCGCCTTCATCAACTTTGCCACAATATCCGCTGTAATATCAGGGTAGTCTACCACTACTGGCTTACCATTATCCAGCCAATTTCTAATGGTGCCGTAGTTCTTCTCATCCAGCATTTTGATCACTGTTGCACCCATGGCTTCGGCACCTGCTGCATTGCATTGCTGCTCGTATTGGCCTACCATTGGTATCACCAACACCTTTTTGCCCAGGTACATAGCCTCAGCAGGACCTTCAAAGCCACCACCGCACAATACGCCCGCGGCCGAGGCCATACTTTTTACAAAGGCTGTGTTGTCTATCTTCATCAAGCGCACATTGCCTATGGTCTTTGGTTCTTTATTGTGTTTAGAAAATACCTCCCAGGTAGCATCAGGGAATTGAGATAAGTGTTTTATCAAAGTTTCATCATCATAAGCCGGCAGGTACACTGTGTAATGCCCCTCGTTGGTCGGCTTCAACTCGCGGATCTCTTTACGGATGACCGGTGTAAATATATTCTCACCAAATGCCTTGAAATGAAAACCATACCCTGCTGTTACCGGCACGTAGCGACTCAATATCGCTTCACCTATAAGATCGTGATGATCTGGGCGTGGCGCATTGGGGTGTAAAACAGCGAACTGATGACTGAGAGAAATGCACGGCAGATTTTTGCGCTTACAGGCCCATGCAGAAATAGGCTCAAAATCGTTAACAACTATATCATACTCTTCAGCCGGAAAATTGCGGATATCTTTCAGCAATTGCCCTACTCTCAGTTTCTTAGCGGTTGCGCCAAGGTCTATTCCGCCACTCTTGCCGAATATAAAGCTCAGTCCGTAGTATTTGTATTTTACCGGGTAGGGGAAATCAACGTCGGCCTGTATGCCACTGATCAAGACATCAACATCGCCGTACTGCGCAAGTATCGGATATACATCTCTGGCGCGGCTCAGGTGGCCATTGCCCGTTCCCTGGATTGCAAAAAGTATCTTCACAGCGTGAAAGTAATATTTATAGTGTTATGCTGCATCTAACCCTTCTTCATTTTTTGATGAATGGCTATTGATATTCAGCTCCAGCATCAGGCTGGCCATCATGGCCTTTGCCGACTCTTTGGTCTGTTTTTTCTTATCAATATCTACCTCCTGTGCCACAGGATCCTGGAAGTAATTGTAGATAGTCCACTCTGAACCGGTATACTCTAATGCGGTAAGGTTTTCTATCCAGTCGCCCGAATTAAGGTACATTACTGAACCATGCTCTGTTACCACGTTCTTCATCTCAGGGTGGTGAATATGTCCACATATCACATAGTCGTACTTATTTTCCGCCGCGATACTGCACACGGTGTCCTCAAATTTATTAATGAACTTCACCGCTCCCTTTACACTGTTCTTCACCTTTTTAGATAAAGAGATCTTCCCTCTGCCCATCTTCTGAGATACCCAGTTGATCATGCTATTAATAAGAATAAGCGTATCATACCCTACTGCGCCAAGTTTGGCCAACCAGCGACTGTGTTGCATCACCACGTCAAATACGTCTCCATGAAATATCCACACCCGTGAATCATTCACTTTTAATGACAATTTGTTGGTGATCTTGAGCGACCCGAGCTGAAAGCCCTTAAAGCGGCGCAGCATCTCATCATGATTTCCGGGTATATAATATACGGGGACTTCTTTCGCTATGAGCCCTATCAGATGTTTTACCACCATCATGTGCGTGGTAGGCCAGTATCGCTTGCTGAACTGCCATACATCTATTATATCTCCGTTCAGCACCACGGCTTTGGGGCGGATGGTCTTTAAATACTGAAGCAGTTCCTTTGCATGACAACCATAAGTACCCAGGTGTATGTCTGACAACACCAATATATCAACATCTCTTTTTGCCATGCTTAAACTTCGGCGAAGTATTTGGTTATACAAAAAGACTAATTTGATATAAATGCATTGTTAGGGGTGGGTTAAGTATGGGTTAATAAAAGTGGGTGTTATCCGCTAAGTCGATTTATTTGGTACTATGCCCAATGAATATGAAAAAATAATCGGGCATTGGGTAGTTGTAAGTTATTCATAGTTAGCGTATTGTGTGAAATGGTTATGCCCAATCGTGCCCGATGTGGGTAGTCTGAATCACAGATTAAAATGATTGCACAGATTTCGCAGATTCCCGACAGAGTTGTCTGAACCATGATTTACATGATTGCACGATAGACATGATGCCCGATGAAATTGCCCGATGAAAATGAAGAAATAATCGGGCATTGGTAAGTTGTAAGTTATTCATAGTTAGTGTTTTGTGTGAAATGGTCATGCCCGATCGTGCCCGATGTGGGTTGTCTGAACCATGATTTACATGATTAAATGATAGACATGATGCCCGATGAAATTGCCCGATGAAAATGAAAAAATAATCGGGCATTGGAAAGTTGTAAGTTGTTCATAGTTAGCGTATTGTGTGAAATGGTTATGCCCGATCATGCCCGATGTGTTTTGAAATTCGGGAATCGGGAGATTCCCTACCGGTCGAACGAAGTCAGCGACTTCGCTCAGCATCGGTGTCTCAAAGAGAGCCGGTCCGTTGGCTGTTGGTCAGAAGACACAACAGCGGCGAACGCGGGAGTGTTATTGGAGAATGCCCGATGAAAATGAAAAAATAATCGGGCATTGGAAAGTTGTAAGTTATTCATAGTTAGTGTTTTGTGTGAAATGGTCATGCCCGATCGTGCCCGATGTGGGTTGAAATTCGGGAATCGGGAGATTCCCTACCGGTCGAACGAAGTCAGAGACTTCGCTCAGCACCGGTGTCTCAAAGAGAGCCGGTCCGATGGCTGTTGGTCAGAAGACACAACAGCGGCGAACGCGGAGTGATTTTGGAGAATGCCCGATGAAATTGAAAAAATAATCGGGCATTGGGAAGTTGTAAGTTATTCATAGTTAGTGTTTTGTGTGGAGGAGCATGCCCGATCGTGCCCGATGTGGGTTGAAATTCGGGAATCGGGAGATTCCCTACCGGCCGAACAAAGTCAGAGACTTTGCTCAGCACCGAGAAGTATTTTTCTGCCAGTGGTGGTTTTTTCTCGTTTTCGGCAGTTTATTTTTGTGCGTTTCCTGTGTATGCATTTGTGGTTAAGGGTTTTGACGGTTTTTGAAAACCACCAGTTTCCGCAGTTTTCCGCAGTTTTTCCGCCAATTTCCGCAGTGCTTTTGCTCGTTTGTGATTGATGTTGGATGCTCAGTTGTTGCAGGGCCGAAGATCTTCAGCCCCAACGATTGTGGCGGTAATTTTAGTTGATAGGTATATATGTCAAAGAGCATACAGGGGATTTTCCTGAATTGGGTGCAAATTAATACTGGTATTTCGATTTGAAAAATAAACATATCCACAAAAATTAAGGCGCATTCGGCTGAAATGTGCTGTGGGCAAGGGTTTGGGAGGGGTGATCTTCTGTGGATATGTTTTTTGATGTACCGACGTGTTTCTTCGAGATTCGGGAAAATAAATGGGGAATGGTGTATTTCGGGCGTTACAAACGCCCTGCCAGGGCATCCGCGATACAATCGCAGACGAGAGATAACAACAATTAGTAAAAGACACCTTCAACATCTCTGCCTAAAACGACCCCACCAAATAGTAAAATGTAAACCGTGAGATGGGAAAGCAGGATCACCACAGGCAAAACGATAAGCATCCATATCCTCACATTTCGGTTCAGTACATTGTATTGGGAAAATTCTTCATTATACCAGTCCGGATGTGCTCTACCATATCGTAAATAAGTCCAGATAAAGAGAAAAACAGCAACGGCTATCCAAAATATGGGTAACTTAAAAATACTGTCTAAGTAATAGTTTGAGAGAAGCCCCGAAATGGCAATCAACTTTTTAACAAAGGCCAGGGACGGAAAAACGACAGCCATCTGTAATAAGGAGATATACTTGAAAGCCATGTTGCCAGGCGAATAAGCCGTTTTCTTACCTAAGTAATTTCGAGATTCATACCATTGGTACATTCTATAATATATGTATGCGAATATCTTCATTAGGCCCAGAGTGATAGCAATGCTAAATTAAGTTAATTCACAAAAAAAGTGCAGAACTTTCGTTCTGCACTTGCTAAAAATATAATGGGTCACTAAAAGGCTGATTAGGATGCTTGTTTCAGTTCGCCGTAGCCACCAATCTGTGGGGTGTCTTCAGGTAAAGCTTCTGCACCTGCTGTAGGCATTACTATTTCTATGTCGGTAATGTCTTTCAGCTGAGGTAATTGTTTTGGGGAGTTGATGCCGAGGTAGTCCATGAAGTTTTTAGAGGTATTGTAGATCAATGGCTTACCTACCATGTCTTCGTTACGGCCACTTATTACGATCAATTCTTTTTCCAGTAGTTTCTGAATGCTGTAGTCTGCACTTACTCCGCGGATATATTCTATTTCGCTCTTGGTGATCGGTTGCTTGTATGCTATGATAGACAGTGTTTCCATAGCTGCTGCAGAAAGCTTTTTGATGTGCTTTTCGCCATTCAGCTTCAGAACGGTCTTGTGAAATTGCTTTTTGGTCAGGAACTGGTAGCCACCGCCTACTTCCATAAGGTGGAAAGGATAATAATCAGCCTCATATTTTTCCATAATACCTGATATGCAGGCAGAGATACGCTCTGTCTCAATCTGAGTTTCGAGCGCCTGTCCCAACATTTCAGTTATTTCTATTTGTGTCAGCGCCTTATCACTTGCGAAGATGAGGGCCTCAACGTGCGGCATTAATTGTTCAATATCCATGCTCTGCTTTACTTTTCTCAACCGAAATTAATACTCTCTTCAAAGTTACACCTTTAAAGTAATGCACATTTGTGAATAACTTGGTTTGCAATTGTGGAATGGGGCGCGGGTGGTGGGAGGAGGGTGAGCATCCCCTAAATCCTCATTCCGAACAAATCCCCCAAACATTTCATACATTTATACAATACTTAATTTACTGTTATGAAGGCATTACGTCTGTTACTGGTGTTTATATTTTCTGTGAGCATTGCTTTTGCTCAAAAGCAGGAGAAGTACTCGCGCGCCAAGGTCTACCTGAATGCGAAAGATCATACCATCCGCGACCTGGCATCGCTGGGCGTTGCTGTTGACCACGGAGAGTATAAGAAGAATACCTTTTTTGTTACAGACTATTCGGCCAGTGAACTAAAAGCTATCCGCAAGGCAGGCTTTAAGGTGCAGATAATTATTAAAGATGTGTCTAAGCACTACCGGGAGCAGAACAAACCGGGGAAGGCGCAAAAGACAACTACATCTACCGACTGCAACATGGGCCCCACGCTAGACGTACCGGCCCATTTTCATTTGGGCACTTATGGTGGCTACTTTACCTATACCGAAATGTTGAGCATACTCGATTCAATGGCGTTGCTCTATCCCGCCCTTATCAGCGCACGCGCACCTATTGATACATTTCATTCTATTGAAGGCCGCCCTATTTATTGGGTACGAGTATCTAACAATCCTAATGTAGATCAGCCTGCTAAACCACAGATGCTGTATGATGCGCTGCACCATGCCCGTGAACCCGGTACTATCTCTTCTACCATCTACTACCTGTGGTACTTACTGGAGCATTACAATACAGACCCGCAGATAAAAGCCATTATTGATAATACCGAACTTTACTTTGTACCGTGCGTAAATCCTGATGGATTGCTCTACAATATATCTACTAACCCTGGCGGCGGTGGCATGTGGCGTAAAAACAGAAGACACAATGCAGGTACTACTATTGGGGTAGACCTCAACCGTAACTATGGCTTCCAGTGGGGATATGACAATGTTGGCTCCAGCCCTACATCATCGAGCGACACGTATCGCGGCACAGGCGCCTTTTCTGAGCCGGAGACACAGGCTATGAAATTCATTGCGGAACACCACCACTTCAAGACAACACTTAACTATCATACTTATGGTAATGACCTTATCTACCCATGGGGTTATATAGGCTCACTGCTTACACCAGATTCTTCTCAATTTGTGTCTATCGGCAGTTATCTTACCGAGCATACTCCTTACCGCTATGGCACTGGCGACCAGACAGTAGGCTATGTGACCAATGGCGACAGCGACGACTGGGGCTATGGCGAGCAGACCACTAAGAACAAGATCTTTGCTATGACGCCCGAAACAGGCAAGTCGGACTTCGGCTTCTACACACCAATAGCCAACATCATTCCTGATTGCCAGAATAACCTGAGAACCAACATAGCTGCGGCTACATTACTGCTGCCGTTCTCTGAGATCCACACCGACGACCAGAAGATCATTACTGCTAATACCGGCTTCTTCCATTATGATATGCAAAGACTGGGCTATCCCGATACCGCAACTTTTACCGTAACGATGACGTCTCTCGATACCCGCCTCACCATTACCGGTGCTCCGCAGACATACATCAACCCAACTATTCTGCAAAAGTTCAAGGATTCTATGGCCTACTCTATAGCCACAGGAACACCCAATGGAACGTTGCTGAAGTATGAACTTAAACTGTACAATGGCATGTACTACCAACATGATACTGTGCAGTTTTACTACGGCAAATACAACACCAATACTATTCCTAATACCAACACCCTAACCGATTGGAGCGCCAGCGATTGGAACACATGCAGCAGCATTTACTACTCTGCACCTGCATCTATTGGTAGCAGCGCAAGTGGTTGCAGTAATTATGCAGATAACGTAACTGCAGAACTACAGCTTATCGACACCTTAGACCTTACCCATTCTCAGCAGGCATTTATGTATTTCTATTGCCGCTGGGGAATAGAATCGTCTTACGACTACATGGTCATTGAAGCAACACCGGTGGGCTTCACCAACTGGCAGCCATTGTGTGGCAGGTTCACCAAACCGGGTACTAACAACCAGCTATCAAACGAACCAATATACGATGGTCAGCACCCGGATTGGGTACAGGAAGAACTGAACCTGAGCGACTACCTGGGCGGATTGATCAACGTACGGTTCTCTATGATAGGCGATGGCGCAGTTAACTATTCAGGATTCTATATTGATGATATGAATGTGATCACTGTAGAAGATTCTGCTTTTGCCAACCACACAGACATTACAGGCATCAATACAAATGGCGCGAACATGTCAGTATTTCCTAACCCTGCCCGCGAGCAATTGAACATAGCGATCAATGGCTACTCATTCAGCCACCCTATACAGGCCGGACTTTATGATGGCTTAGGTAGGAAGGTAATGAGCTGCACACTTAACAGCACACTATCAGTAATAGATGTTCAAAACCTGCCGGCAGGGCTCTACTACCTGAAAACAGATAGTAAAGATGTGCTGTTGCCGGTTTGTAAGGTGCAGGTAATGAGGTAATAGTTAGCGGACAATTACCCCTCTCCTCCTATTTTACTATATTTACACCTCGTAAACAATACAATTATATGGCTCACCAACTGCTGAAAGGAAAAAAAGGTATCATATTCGGGGCACTCGACGAGCGCTCAATTGCTTGGAAAACCGCCCTGGCCTGCGTGGCTGAAGGTGCTGAAATCACACTGTCAAATGCGCCCATAGCCCTGCGTATGGGCAAGATCAATGAACTGGCTAAGTTGTGCAATGCAGAAGTAATTCCTGCTGATGCCACCTCTACTGCCGACCTGGATAACCTGATGCAGAAAGCAATGGAAATACATGGCGGTAAGCTGGATTTCATGCTGCACTCCATAGGCATGTCGCCTAATGTGCGTAAAAACTTCTCTTACACAGAGACCAACTACGAAAATTTCTTAAAGACGCTTGATATATCTGCTCTTTCCCTGCACCGAGTATTGCAATCTGCAAAGAAAGCGGATGCACTGAACGAGTGGGGTTCTGTAGTAGCATTGACCTACATTGCTGCTCAGCGCGCATTCCCGGGTTATAACGATATGGCTGATGCTAAGGCTATGCTGGAAAGCATTGCCCGTAGCTTTGGTTACCATTACGGTTTTGCTAAGAAAGTAAGGGTAAATACAGTTTCTCAGTCACCAACAGTTACTACTGCAGGTTCAGGTGTTGCCGGTTTCGATGTATTCCTGGACTATGCTGAGAAAATGTCTCCATTGGGTAATGCAAGTGCAGAACAATGTGCAGACTACTGCGTATCCCTGTTCAGCGACTACACCCGCATGGTTACTATGCAGAACCTATTCCATGATGGTGGGTTCTCATTTACCGGCGTAAGTACACCAATAGTAGAAGATATTACAAAGGCAAATACGCTGTAAGGTGATTTCGGTCGTTACAAACGCGGACGAGTACAAAAATCAATATAAATACACCACATGGGCTTTGTCAATGTGGTGTATTCATTTAGTCATCAGGTGAAGACCAATATTTTTGCATTTATTGCAATAATCAGGATGAAGACACGTTTTAGAACCATGAGAGGAATGAAATACGCATTACTATTTGCCGGCTTACTGTCTTGCGGGCTGGCTACCGCACAGGTGGTTGGCGGCCAGTCTTCTTTCGAATATCTTAATCTGTCCAATTCCCCTCACGTTTCCGCATTAGGCGGTATTAGTGTTGCCAATCCTGAAAACGATATTTCTCTTGCGTTGCAAAACCCTGCTATGATGCGGCCGGGCCTGCACAATCAGCTGGGCCTGAACTACAATAGTTTCTATGGCGATATAAAGGTGATGAATCTGCAGTATGGCTATTACGCACCAAAGACACAGACTTCCTTCTTCGGTGGAGTACAGTACCTTAACTATGGCGCTTTCTCCAATACCGATGATCTTGGCAATGTTTATGGCGACTTCCATGCGGTGGACTATTCGATCACTCTTGGTGCCTCGCGCAGTTACCTGCAGCACTGGCGCTATGGCGCGGCTGTAAAATATGCCAGCTCTGCGCTATATGACGCCAAAGCATCGGCGGTATTGATGGATGTAGGTATCAATTATTACGACACGGCCTCTCTTGTAGACTTTGGCATTGTAGCTAAAAATATGGGCGGAACTATAAAGAAGTACAACCCCAACAATCCTGCTGAGCCACTGCCTTTTGACCTGCAACTGGGCATCTCCAAGAGATTTAAACACCTGCCATTAAGAGTTTACACTACCCTGCACCATCTGTACGAGTGGGATGTGCAGTACAATAATCCATCCGACAATGTAGGGACGGGATTACTGGGATCGAACGATACCGCCTCGTCAAAAGGTTCATTTGGCGAAAAGCTGTTCAGGCACTTTATCTTTGGTGCCGAGCTGAGCTTGGGTAAGCGCCTGATGGTCACTGTATCTTACAATGACCTCCGCCGCCGCGAAATGGTCATTAAGACAAAAACCGGGTCGGCGGGTTTCGCATTTGGCGTAGCGCTTAACCTCAATAAGTTCCAGGTACATTACGGCCGCTCTTACTACCATATAGCGGGTGCATACAACGAAATAGGTATCAACTTCGCCCTCAACAAACTAATGGGCCTGGGCAAAACCGGCGAAAAGATAAAGTGGAATGCCGAGTACCCGGATTGGGAGTAGTTGTTTGAACTGCGATGGCTTATGCGGCCTTCCACAGCACTTTAATCTCTTTTGTGTCAATTTTCAGGCGCGCATTAGCAAGGTCATAATTATTCTGTGCCTTTAGCCAAAACTCAGCAGTGGTATTTCTGAATGCCGCAGCCAACTTCAGCGCCATTTCAGGAGTGATACTTTGCTTACAGTTGATAATGGCAGAGAGTGTCTTTCGTGTTGTAGCCAGATTTTCTGCTATTTCTTGTACAGTAAATGGTTTTCCGGTTTCTTCCCGCAAAGCCTCAATCGTTTCCCTTATTAATTCGCCGGGGTGGGCGGGGCTAAACATTGCCATATTAATTCATTTTAATGATAATCAAGATAATCAACGTCACATGCATGCTCACCTGAAAACCGGAATATTATCCGATAATTGCCATTCACTTTTACCGACCAAAATCCTGCGAGATTGCCACTCAATTGGTGTAAACTATAGCCAGGCACGTTCATTTCTTCTGCACTTGAAGCCGCATCCAATCGTGTCAGAATCAACCTGATCTTGGAAATATGAGTTTGTTGCAGCTTCGATGCATCACCCTTCTCGTAATATAGTTTGAGGCCTTTATGACTAAAACTAATTATCATTACTTAAAGGTAAGTGAAACGTGTCACGTGTCAAAATAGTTCATGAAAAATACCGCTATAGAAATCAATAATACGCTTACTGTGATGCAAGAGCCTAACTTTATGTGGTGATCAATTCCGGTGTATTGCCGGGATAATATGTGCTTTTGAATTGATAATTATGGAAGGATTTTTGTTCTCGAAGTTTACCCCCGAAGATGCTAATAAGACGCCGTTCGATAAGTTGTTGGGTGTATTTACAGAGATGCTGCAATATACCAATGGCGATGCTGGTGAGGCATTGAGCTGGCTGAGCCAGTTGGATAAGCAATATGGACTGACCAATAAAGATTATGGTATCGGTGATTTCATCGACGACCTGAAGGAGAATGGCTATATAAAAGAGAATGAGCAAAATGGCACTTTCAAAATAACTTCCAAGACAGAACAAGTGATCCGCAAGCGATCATTGGAGGATATATTTGGGAAGTTGAAGAAGTCGAAGAGTGGCAGTCACCGCACGTTTAAGACCGGGCAGGGTGATGAGCCTAATCCGGAAACGAGAGCATACGAGTTTGGCGATGCACCGGAGAGTATCAACTATACAGGTAGTCTCAACAATGCATTCATCAACCATGGTATAGATAAACTGACCATGCACCAGAGCGATCTGGAGATACATGAGACCGATTTTAAGGCACAGACATCTACGGTGTTGATGATAGACATCAGTCACTCTATGATACTGTATGGAGAGGATAGAATAACGCCCGCCAAGCGCGTAGCCATGGCGCTGAGTGAGCTGATCACAACCCGTTACCCCAAGGATACACTGGACATAGTAGTGTTTGGCAATGATGCCTGGCAGATAGAGATGAAAGACCTGCCTTATCTGGAGGTTGGTCCGTATCACACCAATACGGTAGCGGGCCTGGAGCTGGCAATGGAACTGCTGCGCCGCAGAAAGAACCCCAATAAGCAGATCTTCATGATCACTGATGGTAAGCCTACCTGTCTGAAGATAGGCAACAAGTACTACAAGAACAGTTTTGGGATAGACAGCAAGATATTGAACCGCACACTTAATCTGGCGGGGCAGTTAAGGAAACTGAAGATACCCGTTATCACCTTTATGATAGCGCAAGACCCTTACCTGCAGGACTTTGTACGCAATTTCACAGAAGTGAATGGCGGCAAGGCTTTTTATTCATCACTTGACGGATTGGGTAGTTTTGTATTTGAGGATTATGAAAGGAATAAAAAGAAGACGGTGAGGTAGATGAGCTATAAGATCATTTAAACCTTTGCGATATATTGAAGAAATTACATTATTTACAATTAATTGCAAATCAATACACTAAACCCTACCTTTAGAAAAAAAACACTATGAAAAAACTTTACACTCTATTGCTGCTGTGTCTATCAGCCGCACATGCTCAAGCACAAGGTATTTCGGGTTTACTTGGCCACTGAAATATGGATAGCACTGTCAATGATATTTCAGGCAGTGGCCATAATGGCCATGCTAATAATATTGTTGCGGCACCGGGTGCAGACGGCGTTGCCGGCCATGGATATTACTTTAATGGTAGTAACAGTTTTATTGGCGTACCCGCTTCCCCGGCATTCAACGTACAGAAATATACTATTTGCAGCAGAGTGAAGGTAATGGGCTACTACAGCGGCAACTGTCAGTTCAATACTATATTGACCAGGGGTAAAATGGGTACCGGCGTAGGTAACTATTTTGCAGCTTTTTTTGACAACTCAGATTGCACCGGCTTCGACTCTACTACAGAGTGCTTTATGACCCAGACTGAATTTCGCAGCTACATTGCGCCACCATTCTACACTCCCGCTATTGTAAGCAATACCTGGTATAATGTAGTTTCTACCTTTAATGATACCGTTTATAAAACGTTTGTAAATGGTGTATTAATGAATACAACTACACTTTCAGTGCCCGGTATTCCCATGGGCACAAGTACCGATAGTATTAGCATAGGATTGAGTACCATGGATGTTGCAGCAGGTTATCCTTATCCATTCAAAGGAGTAATTGATGATATCCTTTTGTACGACAGGGTATTGACAGATAGTGAGAGCGTACACTACGGGGATACCTGCGGCAGGATAACATCAGAACCGGTATCTGTACATACGGCAGTGGGTAGCACCTGTTCTTTCACTACCACTACCAACTTTATGAACCCGGTATACCGGTGGCAGCAAAATACCGGTAGCGGTTTTACCAATCTTACAGCGACACTTCCGTATTCCGGAGTTACCTCTAATTCGCTGACAATTACCGGCGTCACATCAGCTTTTATCGGATCTCAATACAGGTGTATCATCACCAATTCATGGGGCTGTGCAGATACTACGAATACCGATACACTATTCTCACCTGTGGGTGTTATTTGATGTGACGGCAATGAACGATGTGACTATAATTCCTAACCCGGCGCATAATATCATTTCCGTACAAGTGACTAATAGTAATACCAATGGCACAGTGGAACTCATCAACACAATAGGCCAGCTGGTAGGTAAGCAAGCTATATCTTCAGGTACAACGTCTATGGATATAAGTGCGTTACCGACGGGGTTGTATATAGCAGTAGTCCACGTAAACGGAGCGATGGTAGTTAAGAAAGTTCAGAAATTGTAGCCTGATCGCTTAACAGCACTAACACCAAGGTAAGGATACCCCCAAAAGCGGTCTAGTCTATGGTGTAGTAAACCTTGGTGAATGCGAGATCATCAATACCCAAACGATGCTTCTGTGTTTCAAAGTCTTTTAATGATAGCGGTGCTGCCGGTAGGAATGGTTCATCTTTACCGGGTGAAAGTTGTATGGTAACGATAAAATAGTTGGTCACTGAACGATCTACTTTGTTTTGAACGACGGGATGTTGTTTGGCAATAATGTACTTGTCATTATAACCTACAGCACATACTCCTTCAGCAATTATTTCTGTGCCAGCGCCGTTATCTGCTTCATATTCCAATGCTGCCTGCTCATAATTATCAATTGCCAGCATCCTATACTTTCCGCTTATTCGGTCGTCGATGATGGGGCCTCTGCAGGCTTGCAAGCAAGTTAGCAATAGAGTGATGGAGACGACAAAGCCTACTATTTTCATTACTTCAAAAACGGATTATTCTTTTTCTCTTCACCAATCTCTGTGGCAGGGCCATGACCAGACAGTACTTTTGTTTCTGACGGGAGCGTGAAGAGATGGGTGCGGATGCTGCTGACCAGGGTATCGAAATTACCACCGGGAAGGTCTGTGCGGCCGATGCTGCCGGAGAAGAGCACATCTCCTGAGATAACCCAACTACCGGGCTCATAGTAGAACGATATGCTTCCGGGTGAGTGACCGGGAGTAAGGAATACTTTCAGTGTATCATCACCTAACTTCAATGTTTCGAGCTCTGAAATGTAATGTGTTTGTTTAGGCGGGTTCTTAAACTCAAAGCCAAACATAGCTGCTGTAGCCTCAGCGCGATCGAGTATCATTTGTTCATCTTTGTGAATGCCAAATGGGATGTTGTATTCATCAATAAGTGTTTGCACACCGAGAATATGATCTATGTGCGCATGGGTATTAATGATGCCCTGCGGCTGCAATTGCTTGCTGCTGATGTAGTCTTTTAATGCTGCCACTTCGGTGTCGTCATACATGCCGGGGTCTACTATCCAGCATTGCTTTTTCTCATTGGCAATAATGTAGGTATTCTCATCGAAGGGGTTGAACGTAAAAAAAACAACATTTAACATATCTGTGCGGTATAATTTTTGTAATTTGTATTCAAAAGTAGTCTTGCGCAGGCAATGCGCCCAGGCAATTTTATAGTGCAAAGTTACGTTTAATGGCAGTCCCTTTTTCTACAACATGGTGAAAAAAACCAGTATCATATCTCTCCTTATCCCTGCACTTATTGGTGTGGGTTTACTTATTAGCTCCCCTACCAGTGCACAGTCTTATGTAGAAACGTTTGGACAAAATCGTGTACAAGACAGGAAGTTTGACTGGAAGTTTTTTGACACCAAGCACTTCAGGGTATATCATTACGACCGTAGCGGAAGGCAATTGGGCAGATATGTAGCAGAAGAAGCGGAAAACAACATTAAGGTAATAGAAAAGAAAATGGGCGGTCAGTTTCCCGACCGTTTCAATATAGTACTGTACAATTCTTACGACGATTACCGCCAGACCAATATAGGCCTTAAAGATGAATCGCAGATAAGCCAGATGACAATATCGGGTACGTGGAATCTTGTGGGAGATAAGCTGGTGGTATACCATACGGGCAAGCACACAGACCTGCAGCGCCAGATACAAGCGGGTATGGCACAGGTGGTAATGGAGCGCATGATCTATGGCGAGAGCTTTAAGAAAATGGCCAAGACACAGTTACTGATGAACCTGCCACCGTGGGTAACACAAGGATTTATAGCCTACCTGGTAGATGGCTGGAACCCCGAAGCTAACAGCGAGTGGAAGCGACTGCTGGACGCCAGGCCTAAAGCCGGCTTTTTTGAACTATCGGAGGAATACCCTGAAGTGGCGGGTAAGGCGTTCTGGAAATTTATTGCAGATAACTATGGCAATGAAAAGATGAAAGCATTGCTGGGTGCAATGCAGCAAAAGACCAGTCTGAATAAGACAATGAAGGATAAAGACTACCTGGGATTGAAGATCACCAAGGCGTATGATTCCTGCATGACCTACTATAAGAACACCTACACACTGGACTTTAAGCAGCAGGAGTTGCCTGATAGTTCTAATGGGTTGATATCACTAAAAGTGCCTAAGGACAATACTATAATTCGCGACATAATGGTATCGCCTAGAGGAAGCGAGATAGCCTTTGTCGCATGGCGCGATGGTGAGTTTAAGATATACACACAGAAGACCGCTTTCGACCAGGTACAATCTGTGCTGCTGGAAGGCGGCGAAAAGGACCTTACCGAAGCAGTAGACCCAAGCTATCCGCTAATGGCATGGTCGGCAGCCGGTAACAAACTGGCTATACTCTACAAGAAAGGAAGGAAGACCTACCTGCGGGTATATAACTCTATAAAAGGCAGGATAGAGAACTACGTTATACCCCCTAACAGATTTGACAGGGTACTAGGCATGTCATTCATGGAAGATGATGATAAGCTGGTATTGTCGGCCATTAAAAAGAGCCAGACCGACCTTTATGAGTTCAAGATAAAGGGATCGAAGATGACCAACATTACAGATGATGCATGGGATGACATCAACCCTGTGTTTGTGAATGGCGCATCGCGCAAGGGCATACTATTCATGTCTAACAGGCCACTTGCCAACATGGATGTACCTGTGGGTGTGAACCAGCTGCCTAATGGACCTATGCACGTGTATTTTTACAATACCACTACCAAGAGAAAAGAACTGCTGCAGATCTCCAACTTCCCTACAGGACATGTGTCACAGCCTATACAATACGGCATAGAGAACTTTGCCTACCTGTATGATGGCAATGGCATTGTGAACAAGTATGTGGTGATGTTTGGCAGAACAAAGAACAATATGGATTCGGCATATGCCCTGCCTGTAACCAATTATAACACCAGCATCATCAGCCACCAATATAATGTGGCCAGTGGCGGTGTAGCAGATGTGGTGCAAGAAAAGAAGAAGTACATGGTGTATTTCCACAAGCTGGAAATGCCGGGAGACAGTGCACAACCTAAGGTGCTTACACCAACGATATTATCTGTAGAAAAGCCTGATTACAACCCGAACATAGAAGGATCTAACGTGAAGTTTGACTTCAGCAATAAGCCAGTAGACAAGCCAATCACATTGCCTGAAGTAAAAAGCGGCAATGCATTCCAGACAGAATTTACCGACACTATTACCGGTGGGCTGAGAAGGAAAAAGCAAAAGAAGGTGGACGTGGTAAAGGTAGAAGATGGCAAACCTACTGTTGAAGCAGATAGTTCTACCCTTGCTGTTATCAATGACAGTGCTTATGTGAAAATGAAGCCATCCCCCTACCGTGCGAGCTTTAAGCCGGACGGATTTAATGTAAGGGTAGACAACAGCACATTGTTCTCTCAATACCAGCCGTACAGTGCTAATGGCGGTACTTACCAGAATCCTGACCTGAGCCTGCTGACCACGATCAATATGGTGGAGCTAATGGAAAACCACAAGATAACTGCGGGCTTTCAATTGCCTGTCAACCTTTCGAGCTCTGCATATTTCTTACAGTATAAAAACACCAAGCGCAGACTAGATTGGGGGGTGTTGTTTCTGCGGACACAGTCTAAGCAAAATGCCTATGTGATCTACTCAGACTCATCGGGACAGTATGGTTTTGTGAGGGAGCAATTGTTTAAGAACGTTACCAACATGGTGCAGGCGGAGTTGTCCTATCCATTTGACAGGCTAAGGAGCCTTAGGTTCTTTACAGCCTACCGCCAGGACAGAAAAATACAAAAGGCACAGGATACATTGAGCCTTGTATACGAGATACCTAATACGAATAAGGACTGGTCTATGAACAGACTGGAGTATGTATTTGACAATACACTGAGTCCGATATTGAATATAAGAAAAGGAACGCGCTATAAGCTATATGCGGAATACCTCAATGAGTTTGGCGGCGAGAAACAGAACATGATCAATATCGGACTTGACTTCCGTACTTATCAGAAGTTGTACAAGACCATAACATGGGCTACAAGATTGGCCTATGCGCACTCTGATGGCACTAGCAAAGTGCAGTATCAACTAGGCGGTATAGATAACTGGATAAGTCCGAAGATAGATAATGGCGCCAGCAGCACAGGCAACTATGGCTTTGTGGCACTGTCTACTACACTTCGCGGTTATAAGCAAGGCGCATTTAAGGGTAATAACTTTTCGGTACTGAGTACTGAGGTGCGTGTGCCTATAGTGTCTACTTTTGTAAAGAGGCCTGTGCAATCAGCGATACTGAAAAATCTGCAGGTGGTATTGTTTGCCGATGCGGGCTCGGCATGGCGAGGATTCCTGCCATCGGGCGATAATTTGTCTACCACCTATAATTTCCCACAATATGCATTGCCGGGCTCGGTAAACAATGTGCTGCTGACAGTAACAGTTCCTAACAAAAGCCAGCTAGGCATAGGCTATGGTGCCGGTTTACGCACCATGTTATTCGGCTATTTTGTGCGGTTTGATTATGCGATGAACAGCGAGGGTGGATCTATGTATTACCTTGGGTTGGGTACGGATTTTTAGGTGAGCCAGGTTAGCGGCAGTCAGTTGTCGGTAACCAGTTGATCCAAAACGATTACGCCCACTTACTAGATTGCTTCGTCCCCTGCCTACCGGCAGGCGGGATGTCAATGACAGAGTTCAAATAGCGACTGAAAACAAATACGTCCAAACGTGAGATTGCTTCGCGAAGGGCTCGCAATGACAGAGCCTCAACCCCAGCCCTTCTCCAAAGGAGAAGGGAGCGCCAATGTCCACGCTATCGCGTGGGTGGGCTGTCATTGGATGATGATTGCGGGGCAACCCGAATAACTCCTTACAATGACGTGCCTTATTTATTACTTTGAATTATCCTGTGGTATAAAAGTCTTTTTATTTCGTTATTCTTTGCCGACTGATTGGTTTTATTACATTTGCGGCAAATAATGCTATGAAAAAACTATTGCTTATCACTTCTTTGCTGGCGACAGCATTTGTGGGTTCAGGACAAATAAAGGTTGCGCCCGAGGCCGGATTGAATTTCTCTAACTATTCAGTACCTACGAAATCTTATAGTGCCACCTCTGTATTTGGTGTGAGGCTAGGGCTAATAGCTGACCTGGCGCTGGGTGGCGACAAATGCTACCTACAACCCGGCGTATTATATGTGAGAAACGGCACGGCAGTAAATGCGCCAAACTATTTTATATCTCAAGGCAGCATTACCTACAGGGTGCATACCATAGAGGTGCCTTTAAATTTCCTTTATAAGTTTGGCCAGCCTGGCAAAAACAGGCTGTTTGCCGGCGCGGGAGTTTACCTGGGGATGAACGTTAAATCAGACGCATTTTATATTACCAACTACGATATGGGCGGAGGTGTAAACGCAGGCTGCGAGTTTAAAAGAGGACTGTTTATAAGAGCCACTGCACAAAGCGGTGTTTTGAAACCCAAGTCATTGGGTATAACGACAACCAGCAGCAACCTGGCTATGACCCTGGGTTATTTCTTTAATTATAACAGAACAAGCAGGAGGAGTGGCAGATCGCGGGGCAATCTTATGCCGGAATGACATATATTGCTCACAGTATAAAATGTGCAGAGATGGTTCTCGCAAAAAGCCAGCATGCCTGTAGGAGCACAAATAGTGGGGGACAAAGCCACCCTTGCGAAGGTATAAATGGATCTTTAGTTGATTATGAGTACTGGCAAGCAGGGTAATTCAACTTTTTATAAACGAGCATACATAAACGCTATGAAAAAAATGATACTTGCGGCAATGACGCTTGCCGCGGCGAGCACATCACGAGGACAGGCTAATCTTGGCGTGGAAGGCGGATTGAATATGGCCAATTACATTCAAAAATACGGAGACAATATACGTCCTTCAGAATATGTAAGCGGCGTAAGGATTGGTGTAATAATAGACGGAGCAATAGGACGTCGTTGCTTTCTACAATCCGGGCTTAGTTACGTGCAGAATGGCACGAAGTTCTATATCTACAACACTTCTTATTATCCCGTTCCACTAACTATGAATGTAAACAGCCTTGTTCTCCCCGTTAACTTTATCTACAAAACAGGAAAACAGTACCGCAATCATTTCTTTGTAGGTGGGGGTCTTACTTTTGGTGTCAACATTAATGGCTCATCGACAACAGTGCCAAAAACGATCTATAACAGAGACCTAAGAATAGGTTCTGAAAAGACTAATGACCTGAAACGATTAGAGGCGGGGGGATGTATAAATATGGGTATTGAATTCAAGAAGGGATTATTTTTCAGAGCCGGCTATCATACCGGGTTTACCAATCTTAATCCTATCAGTAATAGCACAGATGCGATATTAGTAAAGAATAGAAATATAAGCCTAACATTTGGGTTCCTCATTCGCAAAACAATGCATAAAGTAAAGCGCAGCAAGTGAACTTTTAATAAATAAGGTAGCTAAATTGCCACCTTATGTATTAATGCAGTCAATCAAATATCAATTAGGATCAGAAGAAAAGGAAGCGTTTCTTTTTCTTCATCATGCGGACCTTTAGCATGCGAATGTCTTTATTAGGGCGGTCATTCTTATCGCGGGCTTCGTTGGCTATTTTGTCTACTATGTCCATGCCTTCTATCACTTCGCCAAACACGGTGTAGTTGCCATCAAGATGCGGTGTGCCACCGTCTTTCTTATATACTTCTCTTTGAGCCGCAGTGTATACACGACCTGTACGCTTAGTGAGGTTATCCATTTCGGCATCGGTAAATGGCTTACCGACTACAATGTAGAACTGGCATGCAGAGCCTGACTTATCCGGCGTCTGATCGCGGGCTACACCCAAGGCACCACGTTTATGATAGTTTGCGTCATTGATCTCAGCAGGGACGGTGTAACCGAGGCCACCCTCACCCAGCACCTGACCGGGCTTAGCATGTTTTGAAGTAGAATCACCACCCTGAATGACGAACTTAGGTATGCACCTGTGGAATATGGTGCTATCATAATAATGCTCTTTAGCCAGTTTCACCATGTTATTGGTGTTTAATGGGGTATTATCGTACAGCATTACCACTATAGTGCCGTAATCTGTTTCAATTTTAACCTTGTTCTTTTGCGCTGTAGCTGTAAGTGCGATAGTTAGTAATACCAGCAAAGACAATAATATCCTCTTCATTCAGACCTAAGTTTATTCTGATCAAAAGTATATAAAATAATTATCCCTCCACACGTTGTGAGGAGGGATAAAATTTATAACGTGAAAGTAAAGACTTATGGCTTTACCAAGTCGATGATTATTTCTTTAGTTATTGGCTTGGCCAGGTAGGTAACAATATTCTTATTTGCGTTAGCCTTTTCTATATCCCTGTCATCTACAGATGATGAAAGGATGTACAAGCGTATTGTTTTTTTTATATTGTCGGCTAACAGATCGTATTGTTCCAGAAATTCCCAGCCATTCATGATGGGCATGTTGATATCAAGAAACAGAAAAGTAGGCAAACTCTCGTTGATAGTTGCCGGATACTCGTTACTTACATAAGCCAAACCCTCGAGAGGATCAGTAAACGTCTTCACATCTGTAACACCCAGCGCCTTCTTAATTGTAAGCCTGCAAATAGTGTTATTTAGCGGATCGTCATCGATAACAATGAAACTTGCTAAATTAGTCATATCTATTTTACCCGATAAATTATCTGCTTTTAAAACTTGCTCCACCCGACTAATTCTATTCAATCTAAGGATGCGAAAATAACCATGAATATCGAAAACACATGATTTTTCTTAATTATTTTTTTGCTAATGGCAGTATCACATGTCAAAATTTAAATGGTCAATTAAAAACCATAAATAATAAAATTATAGAATGTTATGAAAAATACTGTAATTCGGCTGTCAGATCTATTTGGGGATGCTGTTCTTGTAATAGCATACATTTTTGCAATGTTGCCGATCTGAACTTCTGATGAGCCTGGGTATCGGGAAACCTGGGACGGTGTTTAGCGGCAATAGCAATTTCGTTGACCTGTTTCATCAGGGCGATAGTGTCTTCATTCATGGCGCATTCTACGACACGCTCCCACACGTAGGAAGTGGCCAGGAAGTTAGGGTGCACAAAATCTATATCGTAATATCTATAATCGCGCAGGATATCAATAAGCAATTCGTAAGCGGGGAAATAGTAAGCACATGAAAAAGTATCACAAAGCTGGTGAACGGCTTCTATGAGGCGCGCCTTGCTCCGATTATTTTCCACCACACCATCGCGAATGTGACGGACGGGGCTTATGGTGAAAATTATCTGGATGCCCGGGTTAACGGTCAGTAGTTTTTCGATAGTTGTCTTTAACGTAGTAGTAATTTGTTCGACACTCAACAATCTCTTTTCAAACCATTGCGATGGAGCGCGATGATTGTTGGCTACCGGCTTACCGCTTTCTTTAAGATAGTACTGAAATGATGAGCCCAAAGTAATGATGAGGTGATTGGCTTTCTTTATCTGCAAATGTGCCTGTAACTGAGACTGGTTGATACCCTCTACTGCCGCTTCAGCGCTGACATGAGAAAAACGGGTATGGTGATCCCAGCTATTCCAGAGTTCATTGAGACGAAAAACATCGGCCTCGGTGTATTGTTTATTATCAATGTACCCATTAAGGCTATCTGCCACGCTGAGCGGGTTGAACAGAATACCATTAGGATTAGATACTACATTGAACTTATGTTGTATCAACCTATCAGCAATGTGCTCGGTAAAACATGACCCGGTCAGCAGGATGGCATCTTTGTATGCGATTGGCACCGGCAGGCGGGGTATGTCTAACTGGAGGGTATGCATGGTGCAAAGGTAATTTTTAAAAAATTGCTCAATGGCTTAATTGCTCAATGACTCAATTACCGCCAAGCTGGTTTCCTTATTTGAACGTGCAAATTTTATCACTTTGCCTTTCTAATCTTAATAAAGGATTGCTGACCTTTGTTGTTGTAGGCGAGAACACTATACTTTGTTTGCCCATCATAAAGAGCCAGAGAAGCTGTATTGGGCGGGTCTGAGCCTTCATCTTCGGCAAGGACAGCAACAGAATGCACGCCAGTAGCCGGCAATTTTATGGCAAACCTCTTCTTTTGTTTCCCTATAACATATTTGGCCAATACCGGCTTGCCATCGAATAGTATTGATATGATATCTCCATCAAAACGGCCGCCATCCCACACTTCTACCACCACACTATCTGAAAGCCAGTCGTAGCTTTTTTCTATACCTTCTGTTATTTTAACTGTGCCTGTGGGTTCTTCAACCGCAACGGAGACCGGCTTAGGCGCAGCTGCAACAGGTTCTTCTTTCCTCTTCTCCCCCATCCTTATCTCAACGTCATATGGATCGTGGCTGCTAAAGAGTTGTTCGATCTCTGAGGTATTTGTAAAAGTTAGTTTGCCCTCGGTGCATGAAGTATTATCTAATTGTTTGTTTGTAGCAGGACCAACGAGTTTACCGTTCCGATATTCGAGTGATGCCTGTAGCAGGCACATAAAAGCCTTAGTGAAGACCGAATGAGAAGATACGATTTCAGTTTCTTTAAACGTGAGCTTATGAGACTGTTTATCGACCTTGCCTTTTATAACGGTCTTGGCTTCGTCGCGTTCATCGTATGTATAGCTGTAACCGGTAATAATATTGTTGCTTTCGGTAAGTTCTAAGCGGTATGGAAATTCTTCACCAGTTGCCATGAGGAGTGTTCCTTTAAGCATGACCTTAGTGGACTGGGCATTTACAAAGCCAGAAAACAGAACTACAACAGCAAGAAAATAATACTTCATACAGATAGCAATAATAGCATTTTTATACTTTGCTAATGTAAAGGTGAAGTTAAACACCTGAAATGCCTTTATTTTTGTGGCGTGGCTAATAGTTTTTCAAAACAGATCGTTTACAACCGGCAAACCCTGCTGGCAGTAATAGTACCCCAACTAAGAAAGGACGGGATGCACTACGAGGTGAACATAAATGGGTACCCAAGGTTTATAATGAGTTGGTCGGCACTAGGCAGGTATGACCTTACAGATACCGAAATAAAAATGCCATATGAGATAATATTGGCCGTAAGTGATGTAATTGAAAAAAATGTGAGTAAAAAAAGGTAGAAATTTAGGGTAAGATTGATGGCGAACCGATTTTATCCCTATATTTGCAGTCTCAAAATTGCATGGAGGTTGTAGCTCAGTTGGTTAGAGCATCAGATTGTGGTTCTGAGGGTCGAGGGTTCGAGACCCTTCATCCTCCCCCGTGGAGTTAAAAAGTACCCTTTCAGGGTACTTTTTTTAATTATAGTATATCAGTATATTTGTATTCCCGGGAAAGCAGTAAAACGCAGCCGGTCAACATTGTATCTTTATTGTATTATTTATAAAAAATTAGAAAATGAGTTTAGAAGTAACCGGAAAACTATTGTTAAAGTACGACACACAGCAAGTAACTGAAAAATTCAAGAAGCGTGAATTCGTGCTTGAGCTTGCGGAAGAGATCAATGGCAATATCTATACTAACTACGCTAAGATGCAGCTGGTACAGAACAAGTGTGAGATCATTGACAAGTTCAATGCAGGAGATAATGTGAAAGTATCTTTCAACATTAAAGGAACAAAGTATGAGAAAGATGGTAAAGTAAACTACTTCTCTAACCTTGATGCATGGAGAGTAGAAAGCGCGTCAGGCGCACCTGCTGCTAATAACAGTCAGCCAGCTCCATCATACAATAGCAATACCAACAACACTAATAACTATAGTCAGCAGAGTGCAGCACCTTCTCCGGAAGCAGTTGATGACCTGCCGTTCTAAGTAACAACTTAAAAGTAAAATCTAAAAAGTGTTTGCTTAAACAAACCTGTTTAGACAGTATAAAAGGAATAAGTACTATAGAAGTATTTATTCCTTTTTTTAAATAATCCAAAAGCAATTATCACATGCTCCGTTATTCTCGTATCATCACTCTACTGGCTATTTCCGTGCTTATCTTAAGTTCGTGTCACAGCAAACCTGACCACCGTAAATACATTCCTAAAGATGCTGCAGTAGTTGCAGGTATCAACCTGAGCTCCCTGAGCAAGAAGATAGCCTGGAACATGATCACCGGCAGTAAGATCTTTAAGGAGATGGAAAAGAAGGTGCCTAAGAAAAACGGCAGTGATGTGATGAGTGGTATTGATAAAGCGGGGATAGACGTGCTTAATACTTTCTATGTATACCTAAAAACCGACAACCGGTTCAATACAGGAATGAGAGTAACGGCGCTTGTACCGCTCAATGATGCGGCGGCATGGGAAGCATACCTGAAGAAGAGTTTTCCGCAAGCCAATGTTACGGAACACAATAAGCTGAAAGTAACATCGCTTGATGGCAACATGTATATGGGCTGGAATAAGGACCTGCTTATTATAATGAATGTACTATCTGACAATGCCGGAGATATGGCTACAGAGATGGACAACGCATTTGCAGTAACGGACGACAATTCTATAAAGGCGAATAAGAATTTTGAAAAGTTGGAAGGTGCGGGACATGACCTATCTATGTGGGTGAACTACGACCAGATAATGAGTACTTATAATGATAGGATGTCACCTAATATGAATGGTGTGTCTCTGTCGAAATCTATGTGGAAGGAAACAGCCTTCGCTTGTGGATTTGATTTTGTAAAGGGCAAGATAACCGGAGATATGACCTACTATACCTCTAAAAGTATGGATAAGATCTATAAAGAATTTGGTACTGAGCATGTGAATAAGGAAATGATATCGAGAATACCGGGCAATGAGTTAAGTATGCTGGTAGCAGCGCACTTCTCGACCAAGGCACTAAAAGATATGATGGACAGCACGGGTGTTTTAGGACTTGCCAATTCGGGATTATCGGCACAGGGTACTAATGTAGATAATGTGCTGGACGCCTTTACAGGAGACATGGCTTTTGCTATTAATAACCTGTCAGTAACGAGCACACCTGCTACAAAAGATATACCCTATGCTATGCAGAATACTAACTACTGCATGAGCTATGTGATGAAAATAAACAAGAAAGCGAATTTTGATCAGCTGATGAACTTTGCAAAGCAAGCAGGTATGCTGCCTATAGGCGAGGGCTATATGATGCCGGTAAGTGCGAGAGATTCTGTATTTGTATTGTCTAATAATGACTATGCGGTATTCTCTAACAAATATGCCAATGCCAGCAACATACTTCATGGTAATAAGGATGGCCAACCACTTAACAGTAATGTAGCCGCGAATGTGAACGGACATCCGTTCGCTATGTTTATAGATATACAGGAGACCATCAAAAGAATAGATCTTAATACAATAATGTCTCCGCAAGATGCGGGCATCTTTAACGAGAGTAAAAACCTGCTGACCAATATTGCTTTCAATGGTGGCGAATATAAAGACGGGGCTATGCAAGCTCATATGGAGATCAACTTCACCAATAAAGAAGAGAGCAGCATATTGACGTTACTAGACTTCGGGATGAGGATAAGTGATGCTATGGAGAAAAGCCGTGCAGCACAGCAGGCAGAAATAGATACGACCATGCACGCGTTCTAAGGCAAAAGTAAAAAGTAAAAACCCAAAAGTGTAGCATACACCTTATGGTAGTTTTTAAATAAAAGTCCCGGATGTACCAACATTACGGGACTTTTTAGCGTCTAACAATGGACAAGAGTTATAGCTTGGCGCTATAACAATTTATATTATCTTTGAAACAATGTTTATTTTTAATAAATACCTACAAATGAATAAATTTAACCTAGTCAGATCACTGCTGTTACCGGCAGCAATACTTACAATAGTGGGCTGCACGAAGACCAAAAACATAAATAATAACCAGGTCATTGCTACGCCTTATTCATTGTATTTTACAGATACGGCGGGAACATTATATAGTAGTACAGATGGCAGAACATCGAGCGTGATATTTGCGGCAGATGGTGTTGCTAACCGCTGCATATTTGCTATGAACAGCAATTTGCTGATGGCAAAATCTGCGCTATATGTAAGCAGTGATAATGGTACAAACTTCAATTACAGCTATGATGCAGCCAAGGTTGCCACTTACCCTAAGACCAACAACCATGGCAGGTACTACGATATGAACCAGTCCATGGCGATATTCCTACCACAGTGGAGTAACCATGGATACATTGTTTCCCGCGATCCTGATCCGACCAATTACTTTGGATTTGCGTGGAATGCCAGCGATGGACTGAACGGGTGGACACCTGAATCAACGTATGATCCGCTAACGGTCATAGCGGCACATGTGGGTAATATTAGAGTGACATCGTTCACCTGCCTTCAGAATAATACGGCAATAGCACTTGATGCCAATACCAAAAGAGGCTTGTATAGGGCCAATTTTAATCCTCTGGGATGGAGTGAAATGCAGTCTTCTACCGGTATACCGGATTCTCTGGATATGCCGGGGGGTAATACAAATTACTCACTCGGGCATATCAATAATCGTGTAATAGCTATAGATAATAACGGATCGGCCGGGGCATGCTACAGCGATGATCTAGGCGCTACCTGGCACCAATATACAGGCTTACCAGCCAATACGCCACTTACCTGCATAGCATCGCCCTTTGAGCAGATATGCATGGTAGGTACCGACTCTATGGGATTGTTTACTATCAATAACAACACCAATTCTTTTGAACAGGTGAGTAACGGACTAGGTACCAACCTGGTGGTAAGGAGCATTGCATTTAAAGAGAATGTATTTAAGAGCGGCACTAAGCAGCAGTACATTTATATTGCTACTAACCAAGGCATATACCAGAGTTCAGATCTGGGACATAACTGGACGAAAACTATACCCGGTAATTTTGTAGCAATCTATTAAAACCGAAGTCGAAACCTACAATTGCTACCTGGTTTACCTGGCCAATGATATACCAAGTCATTGATAAACGGCCTTAACAGGAAATGTGACCGAACAGATCATACAGTTGGCCCTTTGTAAACTCACCTTTAAAATCAAGGATGAGATGGTATATTCTAATTTTGCCATTTTTCATTATCTTTGAGAGTAAACACAAATAATAAATAAGTGACCATGAGTAAAATAAACCTGTTCAAAGCTTTGCTATTAACGCCTGTTGCGCTTGCTGGTATGTTTGGCTGTAAAAAAACAAACAATATCAACAACGACCAGGTAATACAAACACCCTATTCCCTTTACTTTACTGATACGGCGGGTACATTGTATAACAGCACAGACGGCAAAACATCGAAAGTTATTTTTGCTGCCGACGGGGTATCACAGCGTTGCGTTTTTGCCATGAACAATAACATTCTGATGGCAAAATCGGCGTTATATGTGAGCACAAATAACGGCGTTAATTTCAACTATAGTTACCGTACTGTTGACCTGGCCACATACCCGAGGGTTAATATTCGCGGACGTTATTTTGATATGAATCAGAGCATGGGCATATTTGTTCAATCATGGAACCACGGCTACATAGCATCTCGCGAACCAATTGCCAGCAGTTATCTTGGTATTGCATGGAATGAACAGGATGGATTGAACGGATGGGTGCCGGAACAATATTACGATTCGGTGCAGGTGGTGCATCTTGGCAGCGCATTTATTTCTTCATTTACCTTTACGCAAGGTGGCACCCTTTTCGCACTTGGCGGATCGTCTAAAAGAGGTTTCTACAGAACGTCTCTGCCAGTAAGATGGAAAGAAATGTTGTCGCCAAACGGAGATACACTGGATCTGCCCGGAGGATCAACGTTCTATTCACTGGGTCATATCAACAATCGTATCATAGCCATAGACAACTACGGTTCGGCAGGTGCATCATACAGTGACGACCTGGGTACTACCTGGCAGCCATATGCCGGAGTACCGGCAAACATACCGCTTACCTGCATATCCTCACCTTTTGAGCAGATCTGCCTGGTAGGTACAGATTCTATGGGTCTTTACACGATCAACAATAATACCAATTCATTTGAACAAGTAAGCAATGGCCTTGGCACAAACCTGGTAGTGCGTAGTATAGCATCTAAAGAGAATGTATTTAAGAGCGGCAAGAAACAACAGTATGTTTACATTGCCACTAATCAGGGTATCTACCAGAGTGCTGATCTTGGCCATAACTGGACCAAGACAATACCCGGCAATTTCGTATCAATATATTAATCTCCTTCGGGAGCATCTCCCAGATATTCACCCAGGTCGCGCCGCTGTTTCTTAGTGGGGCGACCTGTTTTACTTATACGCTTACCTGTGTAAAAACCGGATGTAAGGGGCTTGATGATGATCTTATCTTCATCTGAAGTCTGATCGACATACTTGGTTATAGCCTCTTCGTAAGGTACTCTGTTGCCAATAATACCAACTACTTCAATGGTCCATTTACGGGTAGGAGTGCGTATATCATACCTATCCCCCAAAGCCACGTTACGAGATGGCTTAACGCTGTTTCCGTTCCACTTTACCTTTCCATCGTCAATAGCGGCGGTAGCTAAAGAGCGGGTCTTGAATATTCTTATAGCCCAAAGGTATTTGTCGAGTCTTACTTTAGTGTCCATAGATGAGTCAAAGTTAAGGAAGGAAGATGTAACCTACCTAACAGCAGGCAGGTTCGTAAGTCGTCGGCGAATGTGTACTCAATAAAAAATGCACCCTTCGGGTGCATTTTACTATTATTAATTCTCTTAAAGGTATTAGTTATTGAATGGATACAAGATCTCGTTCTCGAACCTTGGACACATTACACCATCGCGTGGGTTGTTCTTATGATTGTACTTACCGCGAATGTAGAACGTTATTTCGTTAGCACTGGCTGTTGAGCCGCTGCCAGATGTAGACAGTGTAGAATTGTTAGCATCGTAAGAATATCCGAATGATACGTTGGCATAATCTATCTTAATAGTAGGAATGAACGCGTCCTGATAACGATAGAAACCACCGAAGCTGAAAGCGAATATACTAGGAAGACCCGGCGTAATACCATGATAGCACAACAGACCACCATAGATAGTCTCATTGTAAGGCTGCTGCCTGGAGTAGTTACCATGTAAGGCAAGACTGAAATGCTCGCTGAATACCAGATTAACACCAGCTGAGAACTGCCACTTCATTGGTAATTTCACCTGAGTATAACCACCGTTGAATATTTGTGTAGGATGATTAAGGTGATAAACTGAAGCACCAAGATAATAATTCACCCTGTTATCTACATCTACAGAACTGTTGAGGCTGATACCCGCACCCAGATCGAAGTTGTGCAAGCTCTTGAACGGAGCAGTTTCGCCTGAAGCATTAGATGGATCATAACCATTTACGTACTGGCTGCTGAAGGTCATTTTGTTCATGTCTACAAAACGAGCCATGTAACCACCAGTGAACCCTACTGACAGGTAAGAGTTATGCGCATCGTTCATAGCCTTATTGTAGGCTACAGATGCATAGATCTCCTGACTTGTAAAGTCTATGGCTCCAGCCTTATCATAGAATGCTCCCATACCAATACTTACATAATCACCAACTTCCCTGTTGGCCAATATCCTTGTTTCGGCAGTAGCAGAAACGGTACGATAAGGATTAGCTACACTACCCCACTGATCACGATAATCAAGGCCTACCTTATAATCACCGCTGAAAATACCTGTAAGGGCCGGATTACGAAGGATGGAGTTCTCATAAAATTGAGAAAAATGTATATCCTGCGCAAAGCTGTTGGAACCAAATCCCAACAAAAGGCCTGCAGCTACGATCTTTAAACAATTTTTCATCTATAAGTTTTTTACAATTTCATATTATTCATTACAATCAACGGTACATCTTATCGTACCAGTGAAATATCACCTCTGAATACGAATGGCTCACCAGTTGAACACATTACATCCAGCACATAAACGAACACATCAGGGGCTACTATTTCACCTCTGTAAGTACCATCCCATCCTGCACCAGGATCATTAGGCCTTACGTTGTAAGCTTCGTAAACCAATTCACCCCAACGGTTGTAAACGGCCATACGCTTGATCAGACCCAATCCCTTACCACTTACATAGAAGCGATCGTTATTTCCGTCTCCATTAGGAGTGAAGGTATTAGGTATAAATACCTGATTTGTTTCGCAAAGCAACTTGATGGTAACACTTCCTGTACCCGCGCAACCTTCTATGGTAGTTGCAGTAACAGAGTAAGTAGTAGTAACAATAGGTGTTGCTATAGGATGAGGGCAATCGGTACATGTAAGCGTACTATCTGCAGGTGTCCATGCATAAGAAGTAAGCGTTACCGGATTCAGTGCATCGGCATACAACTGTACGCTATTACCCGCAATAATAGTTATTGTAGGAGGAACGCGGAGAATAGGCAGTGGTATAACTGTAACCTTTACAAACTGAGTAGTATCAAAGCAAGGGTTTTCCTGTATATGCACTGAGTATATAGTGGTAACCGAAGGCGTTGCAATAGGATTGTAAATAGTAGAGTCATTAAGGGTATTACCCGGATGCCATGTGTAGCTAAGACCACCACGTGCAATTAACCTTGCCTGATCGCCTGCGCAGATAATGGTATCTGATCTTACACTGGTAACATTACGATGGTAGCTCTCAACAGGTACTGTCATCGAATCGCGGCAACCATACTGTGTAGTACCTGTGAGGGTATATATGATATTAGCCATGATACCCGACTTAGGATTAGCAACAGAGTCATTGCTCAAGCCAATACGAGGTTTCCACAGGTAAGTAGTAGCACCCGTTGCGAACAACTGCGTAGAATCTCCGGCGCAGACATAAGCAGGATCTGGAGTTACGTGCAGTATTGGCAATGGATTAACCGTAACTGTGAATGAAGCAGAATCTTTACAACCCAATGCATTGGTAGTAATAGCCCAATATGTTTTAGTAGTTGTTGTTCTTACAATTACAGGATTGCACACATTACAAGACAAGCCACTTGCCGTATCAGGGCCAGGGTGTGTGGTCCATGTGAATACACCTGAACCACCTGTAGCTGTCAGGGTATCCTGTTGACCAATACACATACTATCTCTACCAGAGATGTGTATAACGATCGGAGAATCTACAACTACTGTTACCAGTGCGGTATCAGTACAACCGTTTGCGTTAGTACCAGTTACGGTGTAAACTGTAGTTGTCAACGGCGACACAGCAATGAACGAGCAATTGGTACAGATCACGGCCGTTGGTGATGCCCATGAATAAGTATCAGCACCTGTAGCAGTAAGCACATCTGTACCACCGTAACAAATACGAAGCGCATGAGTGACAACTACAGTTGGTGTTGCATAAATATGTATTGAGTCTGTACTGTTTATGTTTACAATACAACCTGAGTTCTGTATGATCACAGAAGGCGGGCAATAATCTCCCGGAGTTGAGAATACTATTGTAGTATCATCCGTTTGACTTGTAAATGAGCCAAAAGGACAAGTAGACCAGATGTAATCGGTACCCAATGCTACAGAACCAGTATTGGTAAAGTGCAGATTGACACTAACCGGTCCACAACCAGATGTAGGCGTTACTGTAATAAAGCCGGTAGGACCACCCACAAATATATTCCTGTGCAATGTATCGCGACAACCACGAGGAGAAATAGCAATCATAGTTACCGTATGGCTACCTGTACCATAGATCTGATCGAAGTAGTAGGGACCACTGAATGAAGTAGCCGGTGTACCACTTACAGACCATGTATAAGTATACAGATAAGAAGTAGAGGTACTGCTAGGTCCCATAGCAATCTGCAAAGGAGGACAACCAACAGAAGTATCGCCAAAATTCTCGATAGCTATGCCACTGATGTTTGAAAGATGTATGTAGTTAGTTCTTGTAAATGTATTGGAGCAACCCAATGGATAACCACCTGTACCATCAGAAATGATAGTTACACTTACTGTCCAGTTACCATTAGCAGTATAGGTATGCACAATATTAGAATCTGCGGCTGATGGTGCAGTTGAAGGGCTACCATCACCGAAATTCCATACATACTGGCAATGAGTATTGGTATCGTGGAAAGAAACCGGTACGCCTGCACATGCACCCAATGTATCGGGAGATGTGAAGTAAGCATGAGGTACAGTAGCGTTAACAACGAATGTATCGAAAGTAGCACAACCCAATGGACTATTATCTACATCTCTTACCGCCACAGTCCATGTTCCTTCAGCGAAAGCATGTGTGAAGGTATTAGGTGTAGTGGCAACAGGCGTTAAAGTAATAGTCGGATAGTCATACGAAACTGATCGGCTGAACAATGCACTGTTAGGAAACGTGTGACCATCGGTAAATGTTACCAGGCTGCCCACACAAACCGGGTTAGGCGCAAAAGTAGTCGAGCCTATTGCACCATACACATGAGCTCGCTTGCGCTGCGCAGTATCTTTACAACCAAAATTATTAGTTACAATTACCCTTACGTTATAGTTGCCCGGTGCAGTATATGTGTGCGATGCATTACTGTCGGCTGCCACTGTAGTGACACCCGGACCATCGCCCCAAGACCAGAAGTACTGAGTGAATGGACTGCCATCGAGACGCTGTGGCCCATGTACAAAAAGATCTGAACCCAGACAAAAATTTGAATCAACCATAGTCCAGGTTGTATCTGACGGGCCGAGATTAATAACCAGTGATGCTGAATTATAACAATTGGAAGAGTCTGCAAGTCCTAACCCAATGGCTGTTACCACTACAGTATAAGTTCCAGAGCCGGAACCTATACCATAATTATGTGCTACAGTAGGGGTGGAGGTCGACGCGGTGTCATAGATACCAGGACCAAAATCCCAGTGATATCGATAGGCACCTGTTACTCCGGTTGCTGTAAATTTAATTGAATCTCGACGAGTACAATTGGGTAAGCCGGCCGCTATGTAAGCATTGGCAGCTGTGAGCGAGTTAGGGAATATAGCAGGAGGGAATACCCACATTCTATGCCTGAAAGTATCACAGCAACCTGCAAGACAACTTACCTCTGTGTATGTGTATGTGTTAGATGTTGGTAATGTGCTTGATGGAGTAGGGTAAACAATAGAGAATGTATCACCATAAAAACTCGGAGTACTAGGCCCTGTAGGAACTGTCCACATATGCGTACATGCTGCACAACCGGAATCTTTAAAGAATACAGTAGTATTAGGACAAACTGAATCGGAATACGGAAGGTGAAGGCCACCGGCAGTAAGCGGGAATGTACCGATAGCAAATGTTGGGTGAGTAGACCCGATCAATACCCTTACTGTATCAGTGCCTGCACAACCGCCTAATGACGCATCGAGATGCCAGTTGACTGTTGTTAACCAGCTACCACCCCCAGCGTATATATGGCCGGTATCTGTATAGATACCCGCACCAGCAGTTCCGCCATCGCCAAAGGTGATATTATCGACATTGATAGTAGCACCAGCAACGTCGATGGTCATGTGGTAACCCACGTGAATTGGTGTACAACCTGAATCGACGTCTGTCGAAATTGTTACGTTTGCCGGAGCCACACGAGCAATACCTGCATGTAGCGTAGAGTCTTTACAACCCAATGCATCTGTTACAACCAGAGTAACGTTGTAGCTGCCTGCTGTATTATAGGTAAAGCTGTGGTTAGCACCACCTGCAGCACCAGTTGCTGAGAAAGAGGTAACAGTAGCAGATGGAGTGAGCCACTTGTAAGTATTTGAATTTACAACCGGTAGGGCGTGGTAACCAGTAGTAAGTGGAGCAGCACAACGGTATGGATTATCGGCAGTTACTGTAGTAACAGGTGCAGGGTTAACGTGTAAAGGATGCGTGGCGTCAGAAATGCAACCATTTCCATTAACAAGATAATCGTGTACAATATAATCTCCTGCAAGCATAGTTGCCGGGTTTATTGTAACCGTCCACGGACTAGCAGCCATCGGCCCTCCTTCAACTGTTATTCCGGATGAATTTACGATGTAAAAATATTGTGTAACCGGCGCAATCACATCGACAGTAGTATTATCAGTAAATGTTATTGATGCATTTTGACAAACTGTAGCGGGTGATGGCAGGAAGTTGGCAGTAAAGTTACCCACATGCACCATGATTGTCGATGAGATAGAAGAACAACCGGCAGCATTGAACGTGGTGCAAACAACCGGATAATCTCCGGGAGCATTGAACGTAGGTGAAAAAGTAGTGTCGTTAGGACCAGTTGAATTATAGGTACCAGGAGTTCCACCAGTAGCTGACCAATGATAAGAAGTAGCACCCGTAGAGCAACCTGCAGAGAATGTAGTATTAACCGGAGCAACGCAGCCCAGGTTATTATCGGTGCGGGTAATACAAGCAACAGGGTTACCCACTATGTGTATATAACTTGTACGGGTAAGATTACCACCGCAACCGCAGCTTGCACCATTGAATAATAATGTAATGGTATAGTCACCGGGAACAGTAAAGTTAAAGGTAGCGTTTGTTGTATTTTGATTGGCGAAAGTAGCAGGGCCGCTAACGATCCAAGTCCAGACGTGGCTAGGACAAACAGTATCACCAGTAGAGAGATTTGTAAAAGATACGTTACCAATACATCTTGGAGAAGCATCGGCAGGGTTGGTTACCGCAAAGTCGATAGTTGGCGGCGCAGTAACATTAACGAAGTTATTCTGGAAAGAATAGCCTGTATCAGTTCCACAAACCACACGCACACCTACGTTGTAACTACCAATTGCAGAGAAAGCCCTGCTGGCCGTTGCTGACGCGCCGCTAGATACCGTAACAGTATCGGCAGACGTAGTGGCAGGATTGTTGATGTAGTACCACAAAAAAGATTGAGTACCTGAACAGGTGGGTGCAGTCGCAGTAAATGCAACATTGAGGAAATTACAACCGGTTCGGTTTGACGTAGTGGAAAACGTCACCGGGATAACAGCAGCACGTACGAGTGAGGGTATAGCAATAAGGCATAAGAGCGTTACAACCCGTAAAATTCGCTTCATAGACAATGATTTTGAACAAATATTGTTTACTTCCTAAAAAATAGAAATTACCTAACTTAGTATTAGGGACGTAAATATAATTAAAGTTAGTTCATTAGCAGAACAAAATGTTAAGTTTTTGGCGAAAATCTTTCAAAAGGACGAAATAATTACACTTTTCCTCTATATAAACCACGATTCGCGCAAAATAATTATAAACTAAAAACATATGTAGTTATCATTAACTAAGGAAAAAGCCTGGAACACATTACATTTTCAGCAAATGGGCGCGATAAAACTGATTATTTGAATCGCGTTGCGGCGGAATAAGGCATCACCGTTAGCTGATACCGTTTATTGTTGATCGGCTGAAGTGTATGCAGATCGTAAATGGAATACCACCCTGCCCGGCCTGAGCAAGCAGTTGCATGGTGGGGAGCCGGACCAGCCGGGTTGGCATTGGTGCAGACAACATATAAAAGCCCGTTTTGATCATCGACAGCAAGACCGTGGGGTTGGTAAAAGTCTCCATAAATGGCAATGGTTTCGAGGGTATTGTAGTTGATGGCATATACAGAGCCTCTCATACCTGAGACTGTAGAGGCGTCTTCCATACAAGACACAAAAAGATAAGGCACCGTAGTGGACCAGGCCATTTCCTGTGGCAGGGTTCCAACGGAGATGTGAGCCAATACACTATCGGTGTGGGCATCCAGCACCCTTACCTCATTGCTTGTCTGGCAGGTAACGAAGTAGTGAGAATAGTCGGGAGCCATGAGTATCTCATGCGGATTAGGCGCTGTTATAGTAGAGTCTGTACTTGTAAATGCAGGGCTACCATTAAGGCTCAATTGCTTATACATCATACCATCGGCCGACATCTTGTAAATGACATTGCCGTATTGTGCAGTAACAAAAAACGTATCGAATGTGCGATTGGACGTGATACCATGAGGATAAACCAATGTACTCCCCCCGCCCAACGTGCGGCCCGGATCAACATTCATCGTTGCGCTATTGAGATATGCGAGTATACCATCTCCCACCCAACTGGAGGTGACCACAGCCGTATCGGCAGGAGCTACATAAAGGATATTCCATGAACCATTTGCTTTTAGAGACCCTACATTAGCGCTACCCGCCAGCTGGTCTGTTCGGGTGTCTATTTTTTGCACATAGTCGCCATTGAGAAAGCTGGCATACATATGCATACCGTCATTTGCCGCACGCACGCAATGCGGGCTTTCAACCTTAGCCGAAGATGCACCAATAGGTATGTACCGCATGACCACATGTCTTTCGGCATCGATAACAGCCAACAGATCGCAGCCTTGTTGAGTAATGTATATTTTTTGCCTTGTATCGGGGTTGGAGGAGAAGGCAATGTTGCCATTTTTATCGGGGGCACCATTGGCTATCCAGTTCTTCAGTGTAGTGTATTCAGCTGTGGTGAGGGGCGATTGGGGGAATGCCGTAGTACTTTCGGGCATAGTAGGGGTGGCCAATGGGCCATTGGCGGCATTGGTATTGACGAAATATAATAAAGGGCTATTCTCCGCATTATAGGGGACAACCACAGCCCCGCTTGAGCCACCGTTGAACAGAGCATCCCACGTGTCCAGGCGCAGTTCACTTGCATTGTGATAACTGGCAGCATTGTGACAGCCGGATACCGCACATTTTGCAACCATTATACGGGCAACATCCTGCGGAAAATTACCATCGGCGGTGATCACCTGCGAGTAAGGCTTATGGACACACGATGTGATTATGCCAGCTAAGGCAGCAGATAATAAAAACACACAAAGAGGATACCCGCGCATGGTATAAAGTTACTGAGAATGAGTGAACAGATAAGATGTGCTGTTGACAATAAAATAAACCCGGATGTCCAGCTGTAAAAGTATTTAGGGCTAAAAAGATTATATTTACAATTCGTTTTGTCGGGTAAACCGGCAGTATACCATACCACACATGCTAGTAGCTCTATATAACCGCACATTCGATCCGCAGGATGTTCCTGTGTTGCTCCACATACTTAAGCTGCTGGAAGACCATAAGTTGCAGTTGGTTTTTTATAAAGAATTTTATGACAGACTGCAACCACACTATACCCCGGCAAGCCCTGTAAGATTTTTTACGGGCAAACTGGATCTGCCGCTCAATACTGATATGTTGTTCAGCCTGGGTGGCGATGGTACAATGCTTGATGCTATATGCTTTGTAGGTAGTTCGGGTATACCACTGATAGGTATAAACCTGGGCAGGCTAGGCTTCCTTGCGGCAATACCTGAAGAAGAAGTAGAAGGTGCCATAATATCGCTGGTAAGAGGTTCTTATACGCTGGAGAAAAGGACATTGATACACCTTGACTCTAACATTCCATTATTTAACGGATCGCCGTATGCATTGAATGAGTTTACCCTGCACAGGCAAGACACTTCTTCCATGATAAAGGTGCATACTTACCTGAACGGAGAGTTTCTGAATACTTATTGGGCAGATGGACTTATAGTAGCAACGCCTACGGGGTCTACTGGTTATTCTCTAAGTTGCGGAGGGCCGGTGGTATTCCCTCAGACATCTAGCTTTGTAATAACACCTGTAGCACCGCATAACCTGAATACACGGCCAATAGTGGTGCCTGACGACAATGTGATATCGTTTGAGATAGAGGGCAGATCGGAGCAGTTTTTGTGTACACTCGATGCCCGAACAGAGACCATCAAGAGCAATGTGCAACTGGCGGTAAAGAAAGAAAATTTCACCGTATCGCTGGTGCGACCTGATGAACACAACTTCCTGAATACAATACGCCAGAAATTGTACTGGGGGATTGACAGAAGAAACTAAAAAGTGCGTCCTGGTATAGATGAGTAATTACCAGACCTTTTGAACTTATAAACTATTGATAACTGATGAACCAGTTGAAGAGACTTTCATTTATAGTACTTAGCCTATTTTCTTTACCGGTATACGCCGGGAGCACGTGGCATGCTGTAGCTGCACGCGAAGGAGCCAATACCAGAGCTCACCTTGTGGACAACGCTCAGTACAAACTATATCAACTGGATAATGAGGCTTTGGTAGCAACTTTGAATTCTGCTGCAACGAGCATAATTGAATTGCCTATGCCGGATGGCACTATGAGGGCGTTCAGAACAACGGAAACACATCTGCTACCGGCTATCTTAGCAGGTAAGTACCCTGAGCTGAAAACGTACAATGGTGTGGCAGTTGATCGCCCATCCATCACGGCTAAAATAGATCTTGGTCCATCGGGGTTTCATGCCATGATCTATAATGGCAATAACACGTGGTTTGTAGATCCTGTAAGTGACTTTAGTACAAACACGAATTACATAGCCAAATACAAAAAGGACGAAAAACACAAAGAGGTAGAAACGGGTTGCCAGGCGATAAAGGCTGAGCTGCAAAAGGAAAGAAAATATAGTTACAGAACTGTAAACGGCTATCAGCTGCGCACTTATCGGATAGCGATAGCGTGCGACCATCAGTATGCGCAGGCAGCAGTGGGCACAGAAACTCCTAACAAGCTTCAGACGCTGAATAAGGTAATAACCTCGATGAACCGCATAAACGGGGTATATGAAAGGGAGCTATCTATTACTATGCAACTGGTAGACAAAGAGGACACCCTGCTATTTATTAATGAAGCAACAGACCCCTTTGGGCCATTGGATTCCAATCCGTTTGGACTGATGACGCTGAACCAGAAATATTGTGACTCGCTGATAGGCACAACCAACTATGATCTGGGGCATGTGTTTAGCACCGGAGCAGGCGGCCTTTCGCAGATAGGTTGCGTATGTAATGTTGCTAACAAAGCACAAAGCGTAACCGGCAACAGCCAGCCTACCGGCGATGGCTTTGACATAGACTATGTGGCGCATGAGATAGGGCATGAATTTGGTGCAGATCACACATTTAATAACAACGTGAGCGGCAGCTGCGCAGGGAATGCCAATCCGGAAACAGCAGTGGAGCCCGGAAGCGGATCTACATTGATGGCCTATGCCGGCATATGCGGCGGAGACAATGTGCAACTACATAGTGATGATTACTTCAGCACGGCAAGCCTGCTACAGATCAACACCTTTGTGACCACCACAGCCGATGTATGCGCTGATAAAACAAACTCTGGCAACAAGCCACCTGCATTGGCAACATTCGACACGTCTTATTATATTCCTTACCAGACGCCATTTGAGCTAACGGCACCAATAGCTATAGACTCAGCAGCAGATACACTCACTACCTATTGCTGGGAACAGTTTAACCTGGGTGATTTTGGAAAGACGCTGAATTCAACTGAAGTGGCGGGTCCACTGTTCAGGTCTTATGCGCCCGACACAAGCCGCACGCGCATTTTCCCGCATATAGAAATGGTACTTGAAGGGCAAAAAAGCAATGCGGGGATAAATAACGCGGAGGGTGAAAAACTGCCTACAGTAGCACGTTTCCTTACATTCCGACTGACCACACGCAGCATATTAAATGGACTGGGTTGCTTCCTGTTTCCTGATGATAGTATACACCTTGATGTGATCAACACGGGCAGAGGATTTACTGTAACCAGCCAAAGCACCCCCAATCTGAAGTTTATAGGTACCAGTGTGCAGACCGTAACCTGGGATGTAGCTAATACCACTGATGCCCCAATAAGTGCTAATGAAGTAGATATTTATCTGTCGCTAGACGGTGGCTATACATGGACGTATAACCTTGGCCGATTCCCTAATACCGGATCAGCAATCATTACCTTGCCCAACCCTGCCAATACATCTAACAAGGCACGTATAAAGGTGAAAGGTGCGGGCAATGTATTCTTTAACATCAACGGATCGGACTTTTCTGTGATCAGCAATCCGGGTATATATGGCGATATATTGCTGTTTCCCGTACCCGCTCACAACACGGTAACTATTGTTACAGGCGACAAAGGTTCTGTTGATGCGGTAGTCTATAACGCGGCCGGCAGAGTGTCATGGAAAGGTGCTATAAACGGCATCTATGACCTTGATGTAAGCATGTGGCCAAGAGGTGTCTATTTTATAAAAATGATAGACGTAAGAAACCAGGAGACGAAGAAGAAGTTTGTGCTGGAATAAAACTAAGTGAAAAGTGAGAACCAAAAAGTATTACAGATACCAATACAAGTTTTGTACTAACGTTGAGTTAATTGTACAATGACAAATTGAATTACAATATGATTCCCGAAGGATATAACTTTTGCACTTTGGGGTTTTCACTTTTGACTTAGCGCCGGTGTTATCTTTCCCCTATCGGGCCTAATTTCTCAAGGGCATTTTTAGCGGCAACCTGGCCGGCGTCTTTCTTATTGTAGCCGGTGCCACTGGCAATCATTTCGCCATTAACGGTAATGCCTACAGTGAAGAGTTTACGGGTGTTCTCAATCTTTTCATCGAGCGTGTCGAAGCTCAATGTGTGGTTGTTTTTCTGCGCCCAACTAAGTAGTTGGTTCTTGAAATTAGTATCTGTACTTTCCATAGTGTCGAGATCGACATAAGGACGAACAAGTTGGTTGATGATGAATTTGCGAGTGACTTCCAGCCCGCGATCTAAGTAAACTGCGCCAATAAGTGCCTCAAGTGCGTTACCGAAAATGTGACTACGACTAAGGCTGCGATCGTTGGTATTGTAAACGACCAACTTATTGAGCCCCATGCGCAGCGCCACATTGTTCATGGTTTCCCGACGGACTATCTTAGAGCGTAACTCGGTGAGATAGCCTTCGTCTTCGTAAGGGTATTTTTTGAACAGGTATTCCGCTATGATAGCACCCAGGAAGGCATCACCCAGAAACTCAAGCCTTTCATTGCTATCGGTAGCCTCTTCGGGGCGGGAACGATGCATGAGGGCAAGTTTATAGAATGCTACGCGCTTTGGCGTAAAGCCAAGCACCTGCTCTAATTGAGCGAGAAGCTCCTTGTCGGAAGAAAAAATATTGAGGATACGGGAAAACCTTCCCACAATTATTCTGAATATTTTTTGAAGATCACAGATGCATTATGGCCACCAAAACCGAAAGTGTTGCTCAGCGCAGCTCTTACTGTTTTCTTTTGTGCTTTATGGAAAGTGAAATTCAAACGGGGATCGAAAGAAGGATCGTCCGTAAAGTGATTAATAGTAGGAGGGATAATATCATTAGTGGCAGCAAGAATACTTGCAATAGCCTCTATTGCCCCGGCCGCGCCCAACAGGTGACCTGTCATAGACTTGGTAGAGCTGATATTGAGGTTGTAAGCGTGCTCACCGAAAACACGCTGTATAGCTGCGATCTCGCTGATATCGCCCAATGGTGTAGAAGTACCATGCACATTGATGTAATCAATATCTTCAGGTACCATACCCGCATCCGCAAGGGCTGATCTCATTACATTGTAAGCACCGAGGCCTTCGGGGTGAGGAGCTGTAAGATGGTAAGCATCTGCACTAAGGCCGCCACCGGCTACCTCTATGATGATGTTTGCACCTCTTCTTTTAGCATGCTCGTACTCTTCCATTACCAGTGCGCCCGAGCCTTCACCCAATACAAAACCATCGCGATCGAGATCGAATGGCCTGCTGGCTGTTTTAGGATCATCATTGCGCTCTGAAAGGGCTTTCATAGCATTGAACCCACCGATACCGGCTTCTGTCACCACCGCCTCAGATCCACCACATATAATAGCATCGGCCTTGCCCATGCGTATATAGTTAAGTGCATCGATGATGGCATTGGTAGAAGAAGCGCAGGCACTTACCGTAGCGAAATTGGGGCCACGGAAACCGTACTTCATAGATATATGCCCAGGGGCAATATCCAGAATAAGCTTGGGGATGAAGAAGGGGTTGAAACGGGGAGTACCATCACCTGAATTAAAGTTTTTCATTTCCTCAATGAAAGTGATCATACCACCAATTCCAGATCCCCAGATAACACCGACCCTGTCTTTGTCCACATCGCTATCAAGTAGACCCGAATGCTTCACAGCCTCATCAGCAGCAACGAGTGCCAGCTGAGAGAAACGATCGAGCTTGCGGGCTTCCTTGCGCTCAAAATAATCTTCGGGGTTAAAACCCTTCAGTTCACATGCAAATTTGGTCTTGAACTTAGTGACGTCGAATTGTTTTATGAAATCGGCGCCCGCAACTCCATTGATCAGACCGTCCCAAAAAGTTGGTATAGTATTGCCTAATGGGGTAAGGGCGCCGAGGCCCGTAATCACTACTCGTTTATACGGTAAATTCATTTTGACGTTTTCAGTTCTTTGCTTGGAATGGTGAAAATTACTTTACGTGTTCTTCAAGATAGGCAACTGCCTGACCTACTGTAGTAATGGTCTCAGCCTGCTCATCGGGGATCGATATGTTGAATTCTTTTTCGAATTCCATGATCAATTCTACTGTATCCAGAGAATCTGCTCCGAGGTCGTTAGTAAAACTAGCTTCCGGAGTTACTTCAGACTCATCTACACCCAGTTTGTCTACGATGATTTTCTTAACGCGATTTGCAATTTCAGACATAATAGTGTTTTTAAATTTTTGTTGCAAAATTATACTTTTTAGGATAACGAGAAAGGAATAATTTTTATTTCGGGAATCTTTTTTTTGTATGTGATAAATCGAAATGCAATTGCATCGCATTCAGCACATGTTCCTTCCACTTAATTTTCCATTAACATATCCATACTCTACTACTTATTCATTTTATCTTTTAAACCAACGAAACCCTTACCCAATATACATTACAGCATTACCACTTTGCTAACACACAGATCATTTTACCCATAGCTCCTGCTAATAATGCACGGCAAAATACCACATATTCCGGACATAACGCTACTAAGTGTTCTTCCTCATAAAACTAAGAAAAAAAAATACTTATTTCCAAATATTTTGAAGATAAATAGATAGCTCAGGCTTGTTTTAAATACACTAGTAAGTATAATGAAGCATTTATTGAATTCCAGACATTCGTGCATCAAGCATCCAGAATACCTATTGAGATAAAGTAATTGAAGAGGTAGTTTTAACTGCGTACTTTTACGTTATTCGTAGTTGGCATGGATTTTATACCCGAATAACTACACAGATGCGTAAAGTATTAAAAATCAGCCTTTATATAGTCGGGAGCATACTACTTGTATTGCTTCTGGCTATAGCTGCGCTGAATACACCATGGGGACAGAACTTTGTAAGAGGTAAAGCAGAGGCATTTTTACAAAAGAAACTAAAAACAGAAGTACGCATAGGCCACCTGGGATATGGGCTGCCGAAATTCATTGTACTCAATGACGTATTTCTACGTGATCGGGCAAAAGATACCTTACTATCTGTACATACATTGAAGATAGACCTGGCCATGCTACAGTTGCTGCACAAGAAGCTGGATGTGCAACTACTAGTACTTAATGGTGTTCATACGCATATATACCGTAATCAACCCGACACCAACTTCAATTTTACCTACATCATAGATGCATTTGCCGGAAAGCCCAAAGAAGCAAAGCCTAAAGAAGAGACAAGGGAGAAAGACACCACATCATCATTTGCGATAAGTATAGACAAAGTAAAGATCGATGACATACACGCCCGCTATGATGACTATACTGGCGGTACTATTCTGGCGGTGAATCTTGAGCATCTTGCCTTGCAAATGAAGAAGCTGGACATTGATGCCATGCTCTTTCATATAAAAGATCTGGAAGTATCGGGCCTGCAAACATCGTTTACTCAAGATACCTCTTACCTGCCACCATCGCCAAAAAGCAATAAGAAAGCAAAATTGCAGCTTATAGCAGATAACGTGCACCTGGAGCGCATCAACTTCAACTACAACGACGACCTGAATAAGCTATTGTTCGCACTTAATCTTGGCGACCTGCAACTGGAGCTGAAGAAATTTGACCTGGGCGACAACAGCATTGACATCAATAAACTCGCTATCAACAACACGGCTGCTACCCTATTGTTTGGTAAACACAGCGATGCACCGGGCATTGTAGATACCATAGCAAAACAAGATTCAATTAAGGGATGGCTTGTAAAAGCCGGCAATGTAGACCTGGGCGGACTGGCATTTAAGATGGACAATGAGAATATGCCAAAAGTAAAAAAGGGCATTGACTACAGTCACCTAAACATTAAGGGACTAGCACTAAACCTGAACAACCTCAGATACACTTCAGACAGCATATCGGGCAACATAAAGCATCTTGCGGTGAAGGAACAAAGTGGCGTAGATGTACAGGAGCTAAAGACCGCATTTAATTACAACCAACAAGGCGCTACACTTAAAGACCTTTACCTGCTTACTCCACATACTGTAATTAAAGATCACCTGGAAGTACACTATGCCTCATTGAAAGCACTGAAGAACGACCTGGGTAATATGCACTTGAATGTAGACCTCAGCAAGAGTATTGTAGGTTTTGAGGACATTCTAGTATTTGCGCCACAGCTGATAGAACAAGACATTTTCAAAAAATATCCCAAAGCCCAGGTAAGGCTGGATGCACGCATAAATGGCCCGCTCAATAATATGAACATAGCACGACTATATGTGCTGAGCATGAACAACACTGAGATAGAGTTAAACGGCAAAATGACAGGGCTGCCTGAATCAAAAAACCTTCGCTATAACTTCCATATAACCAAGTTGCAGTCATCGCGAAAGGAAGTGGAGGATTTTGTACCTGCTTCGGCATTGGAATCTGTGAGAGTACCTGACAGATTTGGGCTCACGGGTAATGTATCGGGCACAATAAAAGACTATACCACCGATGTAATGATAGTGAGTACCGATGGTACGGCTTATGTAAAGGGAACGCTGGCTATGTCTGCCGGCAAAGGGAAAGAGCGATACGACATGTTGGTGCAGACCAATAAGCTAAACATTGGCCGCATCCTTAAAAAAGATACACTACTGGGTGAAGTCTCCGCCGCAATTACCGCGAAAGGAACAGGGTTTGATGTAAAGACAATGAACACTGCCGTGCATGGTGCTATAGGTAGTGCATACGCTAAAAACTACATGTACCACGACATTGTGTTCAATGGCAACGTAAACCAGTCGAAAGGCAACCTAACCCTATCTTCTGCAGATAAAAACCTGCGCCTACACATGAAGGGCTCGGGAGATTTCAGCAAAAAAGATATTGCTATAAAGGCAGACATACAACTTGACAGTATAGACCTGCAGGCTTTGAAACTGTACAAGACAGAACTAAGGGCAAGAGGCACCATACACGCAGATTTCCCTGTATTGAATCCCGACTACCCGGTAGGCACATTTACATGGACCAAACCGATCATCAATGCAGATGGCAAAAGATACTACCTGGATAGCATGTATGTGATCTCTGCTCCTGACGCCACGAAGGGACAGGATATAACCGCATACTTTGATGTATTGAGTGCAAAGATCACGGGGAAGACACCATTATCAAAGGTTGGCTCAATAATAAGCAACAGAATAAGTCAGAAATACACACCACCGGTAGCAGATACATCGGCCATAATTCTGTTCAACTCAACTACTAACACGGCAATCAACACGCCACCTAAAGACACTACAACACTACCTGCTGAATATAACCTGAAACTAACGGCAAGCCTGGTAGACAAACCAATGTTGCATAGCATCATTCCGGGGTTAACCGAATTTGATTCAATAAGAATAGATGGCGATCTGAATGAAAGTAGCTTACAAATGAAAGTGGAGATACCAAGACTGGTGTACGGAAGCAATACCATCAATAATGGTTTAGTAACGGTATATGGAACAGACTCCGCATTCATCTATAAAGTAACGGTTGACAAGATATCGAGCGGAAGACTGGGATTGTATTACGCGGACCTGCACGGCAACGTAGAGCAGAACATGATAACAGCTAATTTTACTGTGGCAGATTCACTAAAGAAGGAACGATTTGCACTGGCAGCGGGAATGGCAAAGGAGGGCAACCTGCAAGTAATATCATTAAAGCAAGGCATGAAGCTGAACTATAAGACATGGGAAGTAAAACCTGAGAATAGGATAGTGTTGACGACCGGAGGATATTATATACAGAACTTTGAGGTAAGCAGTGCCGGACAATATATCAAGGCTAATAGCGAAACACCGTCGGCAGACGCAGTGCTGAAAATAGACATCACCAACTTCTTACTCTCTAACATAACCGGCATAGCTAACGCAGGCGATACTGTGCTTGCCAACGGCGTACTTGGCGCAGCGGTAACTATGCAAAAGACACAGGCAGGCGGACAGGAAATAACGGGCGACCTGGCAATATTTGACCTCTCTGTAATGGGTGACACATTGGGGAACCTTAAGGCTCTTGTTAATAATAAAGCCAAAAATGTGCTGGATGCCAAGGTGACCCTTAACGGACATGAGAATGATATAGCAATAAACGGCGCTTACTATCTGGAGAAAAAAGACGGTAATGATTTTGACATGACCGTTGATATGAAGGCGCTATCGGCAAAGAGTTTTGAAGGGCTGGCTATGGGTAATGTGCGCAACAGCACCGGTTTTGTGAGAGGCGAACTGAAGCTTACCGGAACGACAGTGTACCCTAAAGTGAACGGGCAAATAAAGACCGATAATCTAAGGACTACCATATCTACACTAAATTCCAATTTTAAGTTTCCGGCAGAAACAATCAAATTTGGTGGAGATGTCATCACCTTCAATAAGTTCAACATACTGGACAGCCCTGACAATAAAGCAACTATAGATGGCACCGTGAACATGCATGAACTGACCAACCCGGAAATGGACCTGCACATCAACGCGAAGAACTGGCGGGCTGTTCACTCTTCCGCAAAAGACAATAAGGTATTTTACGGAGACCTTGTAATTACAACCAACCTCGATATTAGCGGTACTCCATCGGCACCAACTGTGGATGGCAGTCTGAATATACTGAAGGGCACCAACCTTACCATTGTTACCCCGGAAAAGAATCCTGAAATAGAAAGCAGGAAGGGTATAGTGAAATTTGTAAATGGCAGAGACAACGGAAGGGAAAATCTATTGATACCCAAGAAAAAAGACACAACTGCAAAACGCAAGCTAGCCAAAGGATCTGACATAAATGTGAATGTGCTGGTAGATAAGAATGCTCAGTTCAGCCTGATCATTGACCAGGCCAACGGAGACTTCCTGAGTGTACGTGGTGACGCTTCACTGAATGCATCTGTAGCACGTAATGGCACCATTGCCCTTACCGGCAACTATGCCCTGCATGACGGTAATTACCAGTTCAGTTACAACTTCATCAAGCGTAAATTTAAGATCAAAGACGGCAGTACCATCATCTTTGCAGGAGACCCTGTAAATGGTACTAACATGGACATAACCGCTGTATATGAAGCTGTAGTACCCCCGTATGACCTGGTGCAAAGGCAGGTGGATGAAGCATCGCTCAACTACTACAAGCAACGCATACCATTCGACATAGAGCTCTATCTAAAGGGACAGGTATTAAGACCCGGCATAAGCTTCAATGTTGCGCTACCGGACAATAAGGTATATCCATTGTCATCTGATAAGATAGAATTGATACAAGGCAAATTAACCCAGTTGCGCACAGACACATCTGAACTTAACAAACAGGTATTTGCAGTGCTGATTTTGAACCGATTTGTATCAGACGACCCATTCAAATCAAACGCATCATCAAGCGCAACATTTACGGCACTGCAAAGTGTGAGCACATTTATAGGAGAACAGCTGAACCAGGCTGCCGGCAAGCTAGTGAAGGGTGTGGACCTTTCGGTGGACCTTGCCACGTCTGAAGATTATACTACAGGAGACCTGCGCCAACGTACAGATCTTAATGTAGCCGCATCGAAGCGATTACTGGACGACAGACTAAAACTTACTGTAGGCAACAACTTTGAACTGGAAGGTCCACAAACAAATAATCAGCAAACCAGCTATGTGCCTACCAACCTGGCCGCAGACTATCTATTATCAGCAGATGGTCGCTACACAGTACGTGGGTATCGCCGGGCATATGACCAGGGTGTGATACAGGGCTTTGTGACGGAAACCGGTGTAAACTTTATTGTAAGTCTTGACTACAACAAATTTAAAACCGTATTTAAGAAAAAGAAGGCGAGAACAGCCGCTGATACTACACGAATTAATTAAGACACCATGCCATTGCGACGAATATATATCCTATTGTCCACCATTATATGCTGCGTGCTGATATCGTCATGCAGCAACAGCCGACATCTGGCCGAAGGTGAGAGCCTGTTCATTGGCAGCAAGGTGCATATAAAAGACTTTTCGGGCAAAAAGAGCGAGCGCAAGCTTCTGGTAAAAGATCTGCAGGAACAGGTAAGACCGCGCCCCAACAAAAAATCGTTCGGAATAAGATTGAAACTTAGTATTTATAACCTTGCAGGTGAGCCGAAAAAGAAGAAAGGTCTGCGCAACTGGATGCGCACAAAAGTAGGCGAACCACCAATTATGGGCAGTAGTGTAAGAACTGCAGCCAATAATGCACTGGTAGAAAACTATATGGAAAACAGAGGTTATTTCACTGCTAAGGTAAAATCGGACCTCGTGGTAAATAAAAAGAAAAAATCTACTCTTATTATCGACCTGTCGGCAGGCAACCAATATTTTATTGACAGCGTTACCTTCAGACAAGATTCGTCGGAGATAGCAAAGGACATAGCGGCGAACTTTTCTGAATCTTTATTAAAACCCGGAGTACCCTATAATCTTACTTTGATCAAAGCGGAACGCATACGCATAGACCGCATGCTAAAAGAAAAGGGATATTTCTATTTTAGCCCCGACTATTTACTGATCGTGGCGGATACCGGAATTGGCGAGAACAAGATACATGCAAGGGTACAATTAAAACACAGAGAAATACCGCCGGAAGTATATGCAAAGTACACCATCAACGATATATACATCTATGCCAATTACCGCCTGCAGGGAAACAAGCAAGATACTAATGTAGCCAACCGGGTACAGGTGGATGATTACTATGTAATTGACCAGAAAAAGAAATTCAAGCCCGAGATATTTTCGCAGGCAATGATCTTTGAAAAAGGTGATCTGTATAGCATGGATGATCAGAATAAATCACTAAGCCGACTGGTGAATATGGGTACTTTCAAGTTTGTGAAGAACAGGTTTGACCCTATTGGTGATTCGCTGCTAGATGTATACTATTACCTTACACCCTATCCCAAAAAATCACTTCGTTTTGAAATAGGTGGATTGACACAAAATGATAACCGGGCAGGCACAAGAGGTACGGTAAGCTGGAAAAACCGCAATACCTTCAGAGGAGCGGAGGAACTACTCTTTAAGATCAACGGCGGCTTTGAAGCACAGTATAGTGGAGCACAGAAACGTCCGAATATATACAGCTTTGGCTCGGAGGTCAACCTTTCTTTCCCCCGCTTTGTTGTGCCTATCGGCAGCATACAGACACAAAGCCAATACCTGCCACATACACTGATAAAGCTGAAGTATCGTTACGAATTTCAATCGGAGTTGCTGCGCATCAACTCTTATACCGCATCCTACGGCTACAACTGGAAAGAAGGACCAAGAAAAGAGCACCAGTTCTTTCCTATCAACTTTACTTATGTAAAAACAGATAGCCTGAACAGAGAAAATGTAGGGCGATTGCTTTATGGCAACCTGATATTTGATGGTATCATTGTTGGCCCTACCTATGAATTTACCTATAACTCGCAGGTAGGTACACAAAAGAAACATGCCATCTATTTTGACGGATTGATAGACCTCTCAGGCAACATACTCGGTATAGCGGAAAATGCAGACTATGCCAGCAACCCTAAAAAGCTCTTCGGACAAACGTATGCACAGTATATAAAGTTGGTGCCCGATTTCAGGTATTACTTCCGCGCATCAGGGACTACGAATTTTGCAACCCGACTGATGGCCGGTCTGGGTGTGCCATACGGCAACTCCAGCCAGCTGCCCAATATCAAGCAGTTCTGGGCGGGTGGCAATAGTGATCTTAGAGGATTTGCATCGCGACTGGCAGGACCGGGAACCTTTAACGCCACTAACCGTACTGATAATACCAGCTACATACAAACGCTCGGCGATATAAAACTGGAAGCAAACTTAGAGGTAAGGCAGACCCTTTACAAATTCCTGAACGGAGCCTTGTTTATGGATGCCGGTAACGTATGGCTATACAGGGAAAACGCCACCTACCCGGGCGGAAAATTCACCAACAATTTCTATAAAGAGTTTAATGCTAACGTTGGTGCCGGTCTGCGTTTCGACTTTAAGATACTGGTGCTCCGCCTTGATCTGGGTATGCCAATTCGCAAAGCATGGTTGCCGGAGAATGATAGATGGGTATTTGACAAGATCGCATTTAGCAATAGCCAGTGGCGCAGAGAAAACCTGATACTAAATATTGCGATCGGATATCCGTTCTAGTCATGTTGCCATTTGGGTTATGACGGTTCACGCAAAGAACGTGGAGTATCTTTTTGAGAGCGCGAAGATGTTGTTAGAGCTCATTTAACCGAAAGTAAGAAAGGGTATGCTCATTACTACTTCTGTTTCCACAATAAGCTACCATCTCCATAGCTAAGGAATCGAAAATCATGAGCCATTGCATAGCCGTAGACCTTACGCCAGTTCTCGCCTATAAGTGCAGATACCAGTAAAAGAAGCGTGCTTTGAGGCTGATGAAAATTAGTTACCAGGCCATCTATTATTCTGAATGTATAACCTGGTGCAATGAGTATGCGGGTGCGGGTTACTATCTTATTGGTGCCATTGACAGCCATGTGATTTAATAAAGCATTTAGCGCTTCTTCTTTAGGACATGGATCAGTTATCTCATACGCATCCCATTGGTTAATGGCAATACCTTCCATGTCAACTGCCATACCTTTAAACAGCTTACACCCTATCCAGTAAAGGCTTTCAAGGGTACGCAAGGAGGTAGTACCAACGGCCACTATCTTATTATCACCATGCTGCAGTAATTGCTGAATAGTGCTTGCATTTACCTCTATCCACTCAGCATGCATATCATGCTCCTGCATGGTCTCGCTCTTCACCGGCTTAAATGTACCAGCACCGACGTGTAGCGTAACAAATGCTTTATCTACATCCTTTGCCGCAAGTTCATTCATTACAGCATCTGTAAAATGAAGCCCTGCTGTAGGTGCGGCTACACTTCCCTCATCTTTCGCAAATATGGTCTGGTATCTTTCCTCATCTTTTACATCGGCCAGTCGATTTAGATACGGCGGCAATGGCACCTTACCTGCATGATGCAATACTTCGGCAAATGTCATATCCGGGTTGTCCCAGTCTAATTGTATGGTATAGTACGACTCACTTTTATTGACCATGGTAGCTGAAAGCGTGAAGCCGGCTTCGGGACATGGTAACGTCAACGTGATGCTATCTTTCCATTTTTTAGCACTACCCACCAGGCAATTCCACCACACCTGGCCTTTTTGCAGCATAGCCGTTTGTATGTCGCTATGACTGCTATGTGGTTCCAGGCAGAAGATCTCTATAGCGCCGCCGGTTGGCTTGGCAAATGGCAGGCGGGCATGTACCACTTTTGTTTGGTTGAAGACCATCAAAGTGTTGACAGGTATATGGTCGGCCAAATGGGAATAGGTATCTTCCGCTATCTGTCCATTTGTATAGATCAAGAGCTTTGAGGCATCGCGCTGCTGCAATGGATATTGAGCAATACGTGCATCGGGCAAGTCGTAAGTATAATCTTCAATTCTTAGATTCCTGGGGTGCATGCTTATTTTATTTCGGGTATGGTGATACCGGTAATTTTTCGATAAAGGTCTATTGCATAGAGGTCGGTCATGCCGCCAATAAAGTCTACAAGACTCTGTATGTCTTCGTATCGTCTGGTAGGATCGAGTGTTAACGGGAACTGTGGCGACACCAGCCTGATGAGCTTACCGGAACGGCTTTGCTTAGGATATAATATTGCGTGGACAAACTCTTTCAGCAGCCCGCCAATAATGTTATAACCCGCTATTTCTATCTCTACTACAGAGCGGTAATTATAGATGTACTTTACAGAAAAATTATTGATCGCATCTATCAGTTTCGACTCACGTTCAGGCAGGCAATTGAGCAGGTCTTGCTGCAAAGTACCGGCAAGTAACTCTTTCTCATGCTCCATAAACACATCAGCCATTTTCTGTATCATCAGGTTGATCCAACTGGCGCGTATGTATTGTACTTTCTGGTTATCGTCATTGATGTTGGCTATCTTCCTTAACACGTAGGCCTGAGAACCGAAGCCCTCGCCCTCTTCATCAAAGAAAGGCAGGAACAGATCTATAAAGGTCTGCAGCGTTACTATGTGCAACCTGTGTGCATCTTCAAGATCAATAACTCTGTAGCAGATATCATCGGCCGCCTCTGTAATATATACATATGGGTGGCGCGCGAAGACCAGGTTATGTCCCTCGATACGAGGTATCTCCAGCGTTTCAGCTATCTGAACATATGTTGGTATCTCAGAATCAAAAAAGCCGGATTTCTTAGTAGCTATCAACCCAATATGTTTATTAAACCCTTCAAGCGAAGCGCACGGATATTTTACTATAGATGCTAATGTTGGAAAGCTAAGCCTGTAGCCGCCGGGCTCAGGCTCATTATAATTGTGCGTGAGCACACGAAGTGCATTAGAATTACCTTCAAACTTCCTGAAATCCATCAACTGATTCTCGGTTAATGAATCGGTGATCATCGTGCGCATATCGCCTTCCATACCTTCAAAAAAAGTACGGATCGCGTCTTCGCCGGAGTGACCGAATGGCGGGTTGCCTATGTCGTGGCTTAAACATGCTGATGCAATGACCGAGGCCAGTTCATGACGATAGAACTCTCTGAATTCGGTACTATTGCCCGGGTATTTTGCTGCGATGCGCTCCCCTATTGCCTTACCCAGTGAGCGGCCCACAGAAGTCACCTCAAGGCTATGCGTAAGTCTGTTATGAACAAATACTGAACCGGGCAATGGAAATACCTGTGTCTTATTCTGCAACCTTCTGAATGCAGATGAAAAGATAATTCGGTCATAATCTCTCTGGAACGGATTACGCACCGGATCGTATGTTCTGCCCTTCACTTCGCGCTCACCTGTTCTCCGGTCTGTATATAACGTCTCCCATTTCATGCTGTAAAGATGCGACAATGCAGGGAATAATAGAAAACAACACTTTTTGATTCATTGAAGAATATATTTATATTTACTACCTAAACAATAAACACTACCTATTATGTTCTCAAGAATGTCAAAGGGCTGGAATATAGCTATGAATGCACTCAGAGTGCTGAATGCCAATAAGCAATTAATGATTTTCCCAATATTATCGGGCATTACCCTACTGGCAGTTGTAGGTTCATTCTTTGCGGGAGTATTCTTTACAAGCGGGTTCGACAGTATAGCAACAGACAACAAAATGTACCCGATCTTATTCCTGTTCTACCTTGTAGCCTACTTCATCATCGTATTTTTTAATATGGCATTGATACATTGTACTACACTGTACTTTAAAGGCGAGGAGCTTTCTGTATACAAAGGCCTTTCTTTCAGCATAAGCAGGGTGGGATTGATATTCATGTGGGCTGTTTTCTCCGCTACAATAGGCACATTATTAAAAGCCATCCAAGATAACCTGGGAACGATTGGGAAAATAATTGTAGGCTTACTAGGCTTTGTGTGGAGCGCAGCAACATTTTTTGTTATACCCGTTATCGCCTATGAAAAACTCACCCCGATAGAAGCTACCAAGAGGTCAATAGAGCTTATGAAAGAAAAATGGGGGGAAGCCGTTGTAGCAAATTTCAGCTTCAGTGGATTGGTCTTATTGTCATTCATGGCAATAGGTATCTCGGCAATTGCTGTCTCTGAGCTAATTAACGAAGGGCTAGGTATTGGCATATTTGTATGCGGCATGGGCCTTATTGCTATTATGACCAGCGCCATAAGAAGTATCATAGTGAGTGCAGCCTATCATGATGTAGATGGAGATATGGATATACACTTCAACAAGGCATCGTTAGAAGACCTTTTCGCTCAGAAGTAAGTCAGTCTTTATTTCTACGTAACTTGCATATACAATGAGAAGAGTAGATGCATCACCACAACCACGATCATAGTCACGAGGGGCATCACCACCACAAGGTAAGCGCTGCCGATTCGGCCAGTACTGCCTTTATTGTGGGCATTGTGCTTAACAGTGCTTATGTGATCGTAGAGGCGGCGATGGGGTTTGCCAATCATTCTATGGCATTGCTGTCTGATGCCGGTCATAATCTCGGTGATGTAGCCAGCCTTATTCTATCGTTACTGGCTTTCAGACTGGCAAAGATGAAGCCGTCAGACTCATTTACTTATGGCTATAAGAAAAGCACTATACTGGCAGCACTAACCAATGCGGTGATCCTGCTGGTATCTGTTGGGCTACTCAGTTATGAATCTGTAAGGCAACTAATGCGCCCCCACCCTGTAGAAGGTGGCACTATGGCCATTGTAGCGGGAATCGGCATTGTGGTCAATTTCGGATCGGCATTTCTATTCTTCAAGCATAAAGACAAAGAGATGAACACCCGTGGCGCTTACCTACACCTGATGGCAGATGCGCTGGTTTCGCTTGGTGTGGTTGTAGCCGGTATCATTATGCAATACACCCATTGGTATTGGCTCGATGGTGCCACAAGCCTGGGTATATTATTGGTCATACTTATCAGCACCTGGTCGTTACTTATGGGTAGCCTGCGACTTACACTCGATGCAGTTCCTGCCGATATTAAAAAACAGGAAATAGAACAAGCTATAGTGCAGATGAGTGGCGTGCAGAGCATACACCATATGCACATATGGGCAATGAGTACTACTGAGAACGCGCTTACAGCGCACCTTATCCCCGATGAGACATTGTCATTCGATGAGAAAATACAGCTTGTTCACCGGATCAAACATGAACTGCAGCATTTCAACATTCAACACGCCACAATAGAAATGGAATCGAGCAAAACCCATTGCGAGGAAGAAGCATGTAGTCATAAGTAAAAGCAAAAAGTGATACTCAATCATCCTTCCGAGCAGTCTGCCAGAACGCTATAATTAAGCACCACTTTTTACTTTTAAGTTTTTACTTTTATAAAGTCGCCATATCTATTACAAACCTGTATTTCACATCACCCTTCAGCATACGTTCGTAAGCTTCATTGATGTAATCCATTCTTATTACTTCTACATCAGATACTATGTTGTGCTCTGCACAATAGTCCAGCATCTCCTGCGTTTCAGGCAAGCCGCCTATCAATGAGCCAGCAAGGCTTCTACGGCCGCCAATAAGGCTGAATGCCATTATCTGAGATGGTGTAGGAGGTGCACCCACACATATCATCACACCGTCCACATTCAGCATGCTTAAGTATGTGTTATAATCATGTTCAGCAGACACGCTATCAATGATAAAATCAAAGTAGCTGGCCAAGCCTTTTAATTGTTCAGGGTCTTTTGTCAATGCAAACTTAGTTGCACCCAGCCTGTATGCATCCTGCTCTTTACCTGCAGATGTGCTCAGCAACGTTACCTCTGCACCAAATGATGCGGCCAGCTTCACCGCCATGTGACCAAGACCACCAAGGCCTACCACACCTACTTTATGGCCCTTACCAACCTTCCAGTGGCGGAGCGGCGAGTAGGTGGTAATACCTGCACACAACAATGGCGCTACTGCTTCAAGAGGCAACTTATCAGATATACGCAATGTGAAACTCTCATCAACTACTACACGGTTAGAATAGCCACCATAGGTCATTCCACCTGTGTGCTTATCCTTACTGTTGTAAGTACCTGTAGAGCCATTCTTACAAAATTGTTCCAATCCTTTTTTGCAATTCACACATTCTCTGCATGAGTCTACCAGGCAACCAACACCTGCAAGATCTCCTTCCTTAAATTTGGTTACTGCACTACCCACTGCTGTTACCTTACCTACTATTTCATGGCCCGGCACAACAGGATAAGTGGTGTGCTGCCATTCATTGCGGGCCACATGCAGGTCTGAGTGACATACGCCGCAGTAAAGTATCTCTATCTGCACATCATTGGGCGTTAATTCTCTCCTTTCAAAACTGAAAGGTGCAATATCTGTTGTAGGTGCCTGTGCGGCATATCCTTTTGCTGCTATCATTTTTTTTGGTTTTTATTAGATTTCCGATACCGCTTATGGCTATTCAGAATGCTAAAATTAAAGGCTTGCGCTCATTTACGCTATTGATTTTGTCATGGTAATACTTTGATAATGCCGTAATTTTAGGTAATATTGATAATTAGCAAGTGTTTACCTGATGAAAACCAATACAAATTCAGAGCGCCCCCCATATTTGTTCTCCAATGGCATGCCCATTCCGTTTACGCCTCAATACTTTGAGCAGGCGGAGGCGGGTGATGCATCGGACGTGGCAGATATGACCCGCAGGCTGAATAACGATGGTTACTTATATCTTCCGGGCTTTTTAGACCCGGCAGATGTACTGGATGTAAGAGAAGAATATTTTAAACTATTCGACCCGATCATTCTAAAAAAAGGCACATCTCCGCGCCAGGGCTTGTTTTCAGGATCCTTCCAGTTTTCTCCTTACAGGCATGGTTTAGCGGGACATCCCGCATCATTGTTTGTTACTTCTGATGCTTTTGAACAATTTACCCGAAGCAAAAAATTATTGGATCTGGCTACTTCTTTAATGAATGAAGAGGTAACATTGTTGCAAAGAAGACCTATTCGCCACTTTTATAATAATACAGGGGTAGCATCTTGCGCGCATGCCGATTTTACCTACCTGAACAAAGGCACAAAGAAGATAGTATCCATATGGATACCGCTGGGTGATGTACCGCTAGAAGGTGGCGGCATAGTGTATCTTAAAGATTCTAATGATGTGGACCAGGATGAACTGCGCCATCAGCTGAACAGGTTTAAAAAACCAGAGAAGGATGAACGCCCGATAACAGCTGACCTTAAAGCTATTGCAGATACAACAGGTAAACCCTGGCTATATGCCGACTTTAAAGCAGGCGACATTGTGCTGCATACTCCGTTCATTGTTCATGCTACGCTTGACTGTAATGACGAACGTATGAGACTATCTACGGACATCCGCTTTGCCAGCTGCAATGAAACCCACGATCCGCGCTGGGGTGGCAACTGGAGAGGAGATGATGGTTATTGATTTTTCCCACCCAAATCATCAGAATATTTATTCCTGTAGAAAACTGCACCGCTCACCTTGCTACCTATTACTGTAGCATAAACTTATGCGTATATGCCCAACGAATTGAACAACTACCGACTCTACTATCTTATCTGGATGGGTAACCCCACCAGCCTTATCGTCAAATGCAAACCATACCAAGGCTTTACCCCTTCCGACAGGACGCGGACAATGGAAGTGCTGCGTAAGTACATAGACGTCGATACGTGGTTCCTCGATTTCTCTGAAACATACAGGGCATGGATGGACGAAGATGATACTGAAATTTACAACATAAATGCGCCAATAAATACCTCAATGATGGCAGCCATAGCACAAGCTAATACTGAGCTGGCGGCAGAGGGGCTTATGCTCTTTTATTGGTTCAATAAAGACGTAACGGAGTTAGATGAAGAATGGGAATGGAAGACAGACCCTATCGACAACAACCCGCTCACCGACCTCGGCCCTGAATATTACGACAAAAGTCGGCTTGTATGCGAAAAACACTTTCTTGTATTCCCGCATAATGATGCATAGTTACTGTATTGACGTTATCCACCAAGTATTGCCAAACGGATCAGTAACACCACAGGCGCGGCCATAGTTCTGGTCTGTAGGCGGCATTACGCTGGTAGCGCCTGCTTCTAGTGCCTTTGCATAAGTGGCGTCTGCATCAGGCACATAGATAAACATATTGGCTGTTTGTGGCTGCCATTGCTCTGTGGCATCGCAAAACATTATAGTAGCACCATTCACCTGCAGCTCAGAGTGCATGACTGCTTCACTATCCTCCCTTTGTTTAGAGAATGTCTTTTCCGCATCAAATACCTTGTTCATAAATGCTGCAAATGCCATCGCATCGGTCAGCATCAGGTAAGGCATTATTACGTTATGGCCTATTGGTATGTTCATTTTTAATCACTTATCAGAATTCAATAATTCATTTACAGACTCGTACTTAGCAAGAATCTTAACTTTACCCTCGAATAGACATTCTTCCCTTTGAAAATTCTCAGTCGCTGCCCAATATTTTTGTGCGAGATTGTCAAATGTCATTGGTGCGATGAAATTAACACTATCAATTAATCCACCATCAGTATGAAATATAGTACCTGTTAGCTCAACCTTATATACATCTCTCGCACTGCCACAAAAAGACTCATCCCATTCCGCTAGATCGTCTTTTGCACATACCCATAATGCCGACTTTCTAGAAGGGTATAGTGGATAATTTGTAATCCTCTCTTTTTCTAAAATAGTCTCTTTTAGTACTTGCGTATACTTATCGTTAAAAAAAATTGCCTTTTTACTTACGCTTAGAAGACAATCACTGATATTGCTAAACAGATAATGGTCCTCAATATTAATTGGTGCCAAATCTCTACTGAAATTTCTCTCTAATTTTTCATCATCAGACAATGCTTTAAGTATCGCTAGTTTTTCGTTACAGTCTTTTTGCAAACCATTTAAACAATCAATGAGAGATTTATAATAGTAATTCGTTGTACCGGGACTAAATTCTAATTCATTGCCTACTCTCCAAAGGTGTGAATATAGATTGTTCCCTTTAGCAATATGATAATAAATTATATTTCGTATTTGTTCCATTTCTTCAAATTTATATAATTCTTACTTCTTGCCATTAAGTTAATATTGTATAATTCACTATCCCTATTAACCCTAATTACTATAACCCTCCTACATTTGCATTATGTCTTTTTTTAAAACAGGAAAGCCCTTTATTATAGCAGGCCCGTGTAGTGCAGAAACCCGTGAACAGGTATTGGCAACTGCAGCTGCGCTTGTACCGATCAACATTGATATGTTCAGGGCTGGTGTGTGGAAACCCCGCACCAAACCGGGGTCTTTTGAGGGCAATGGCGAGCAGGCATTGCAGTGGCTGCAGGAGGCAAAAAAACTGTATAATTTAAAATATACTATAGAGGTTGCAGAGCCCGAGCATATAGAGCTGGCATTGAAATATGAGGCTGACGCGATATGGGTGGGTGCCCGCACTACTGTCAATCCATTTCATGTGCAGCACCTTGCCGATGCGTTGAAAGGAACCGGAGTACCCGTAATGGTGAAGAATCCTGTGAACCCTGATATTGAATTGTGGGAAGGTGCAATTGAGCGTTTTCTTGCAGCAGGATTGACCGACGTTGCGGCCATACACCGGGGCTTCTCCGGCTACAGCTCTGCTGTTGGCTACCGCAATCAACCCAACTGGCCTATACCCATTGAATTGAAAAGACGCAGGCCGGAGTTATCTATCATCTGCGACCCAAGCCACATAAGCGGCAAGCGCAACCGTATAGCCGAGGTATCGCAGAAAGCGCTCGACATGCACTTCGATGGATTAATGATCGAAACCCATCCTACTCCCGATGAAGCCTGGACAGACGCCCGCCAGCAGATAACACCGTCGCAGTTAAAAGACATTCTGGAAAAACTGGTCGTTCGTGCTGAGTTTACCAACGATATGGGGACACAAGTGCAATTGGAGCATCTGCGCCAGTTGATGGATGCTGTAGACGCCGAGATCATAGACCTGATCACCCGCCGTATGGAACTGAGCGAAAAGGTGGGAGAGGTAAAAAAGCAAGCCAACATGACCGCCTACCAGCCATCACGCTGGCGCGAAATAGTAGACAGCACTACTGCACGTTGCAGTGTAAACGGCCTTGACAAGGATTTCATTGTTGATTTGTACGAAAAGATACACCACGAGAGCATTCGCCGTCAATTATTTATACTGGGCAATACGCAGATAGAAATAAAAAAGTAAATTTACCGCTCTTAAAAAGATAAAATCACAACAATTGGCGCTCAAACAGCATTTAGACGTACAGGTACGTTTTGATCAGCAGGTAGAAAACTCTCTTAACTATGTTCTTCCTTTCATTGAACAAACGAAGGCAATAGGTAATGGAATAAATGTGCTGGAAATAGGCACCGGTGAGGGCGGCAATCTTGTGGCTTTTCTTGACAAAGGGGCTTACTGCGTGGGTGTAGACCTAAATGGTGAGCGTATAGAAGATGCAAAAGAATTCCTGACAGACAGAGTAGCGAGTGGCAAAGTGGAACTGATCTGTCAGAATATATATGAAGACAGTTTCCTGTCGAAATTCAAAGGATTCTTTGATGTAATAATGCTCAAAGATGTAATTGAACACGTTCCTGAGCAGGAAAAATTTATACCCTACCTTAAAAACTTCTTAAAGCCCGGTGGGCAGATATTCTTTGGCTTTCCGCCGTGGTATATGCCATTTGGTGGCCACCAGCAGGTATGTACTAATAAGCTGGCCGCTATGATGCCGTATTATCATATCCTGCCCACATTCCTATACAAAGGCTTGCTGAAACTTGCCGGCGAGCATCCGCTATCTATAAAGGAATTAATAGAAGTAAAAGAAACGCAGATCACCATTGAGCGTTTTGAACGTATAGTAAAGAAAAGCGGCCTGAAGATCCTCAGTCAGCGCGACTATTTTATTAATCCCATTTACAAGTATAAGTTCGGCCTGAAGCCGCGCGTACAGTGGAAACCCATAACATGGATCCCTTATTTTCGCGATTTTGTGACTACCTGTGTGTATTATACCGTTGGAGAATAAGCAAGAGTGTTTGCCTATTGTGCAATACGCATCTGCTTTATTTTACTGCTGTCTGCAGCACCCCATATTCCGTTTTTTATTCGATACGCTACCGAAGTCTTCAATACATCAGCCGGCTCACACCCATTTTGTGTTACGCGGCTGTTCTCTATTGTGTAGTTGACAACACAGGTGGTGTCATTCACTAATTTCCAGGCAGAATAAATATTTTGGCAGTATGGAGCACCTTCATATTGTGACTCCATTATTTGTCCCTGCCGCTCACGGTCGGCAATCGATTTAAAAAGCGTGAACCAGCTTGAAGAGAAAGTAGATCCATGCCCGCATGAGTAGGTTATAAAATAGTTACCCCGCCTGTTAAGTGCCTGAGTTCGGGTATTTATACCACACCAGTCGCACGAAAAATCCTGCGTGGCAATCATTTTGCCGGTCTTATCAATTTCTATCAGTTTATTGGTAGCCACTGTCTGGTCGTTATCTGCCGACAATACACAGAGCAAATACCTCCCCCCCGAATCCATTCTATAATATTTACCCATCGTGTCCGCTGGCTTCCAATGCTTCCACCAGTCATTGAGCGTATCGGTAAGTCCATTTGCAATTAAGAACGGTAATACTTCACTTTTAGCTACAAAACCCGAATCAACTGTAAATTTCAAATTAATTGAAACTGATTTTGACTCTTCCTTAGGCTTTACCAGTAGCCCAAAGCAACCCTGCAGCGTTACCAGCGCCAAGACCATATTTGCAACAATAAAACCTGTTTTATATTTCAATAAAAATTCCCGGATCATTTCTAATATTTCCTGTCTATCACGTAATTAACTAATTCTTCCATAGCATCTCTGGCAGGGGTTTGCGGGTAGCTGTGCAATATGTCCAGTGCCCCTTTCCTGTATTCCATCATTTTTTCTGCTGCATAGGCTATCCCACCAGAACTTTGCACATAACCAATTACCTCGTTAACCTTATCTCTGTCTGTACTATTGTTCTTAACCGTATAGATTATGCGCCTCTTCGTAGCACTATCGGCATGTTGCAGCGCATATATAAGTGGTAATGTCATCTTTTTCTCTTTTATGTCAATCCCTGTCGGCTTTCCGATATTGTCCTGGCCGTAGTCAAAAAGATCATCCTTTATCTGGAAGGCAATACCAACCTTTTCTCCAAAAAGCCGGAATTTTTCAGCAACCGCTTCATCCCCTTCGGCTGATAACGCTCCCGCTGCACACGCGGAAGACAGTAGAGAAGCCGTCTTAGCCCTGATGATCTCGAAATAGATGCTCTCATCTATATCCAGTTTGCGCGCCTTCTCCATTTGCAGCAATTCACCCTCGCTCATCTCTTTTACCGCTCTCGATGTGATCTGCAATATTTTATAATCCCCATTATCTATTGACAACAACAACCCCTTGGATAGCAGGTAATCGCCCACCAGCACAGCTATTTTATTCTTCCAGAGCGCATTTATTGAGAAAAAATTTCTACGCATCATGGAGTTGTCCACTACGTCGTCATGCACAAGCGTAGCTGTATGCAGCAATTCTATAAGAGAGGCAGCCCTGAAAGTAACATCATTGACCCCTCCGGCAATTTTAGCAGAGAGAAAAACAAACATTGGCCGCATTTGCTTGCCTTTACGCTTTATGATAAGGCGCATGATACGGTCCAGCAGGCGATTAGAGCTTTTTACGCTCTCTGAAAATTTCTTTTCGAACAATGACAATTCATTCCCTATTACCTTGTGTACAAGTTCCATTAAAGCGGCAGTGTTACTATTTGACTGTAAAAGTCGATTAACTAACGCTAATTGAAAAGAAAATTTATTGGCACAATGGTTTTACACGCAATAAAACTGTAAAACCACTGTTAATGTTAAATCTTTACTTTGGTATTAGTTAATTGTCTTTTACCTTTGTCGCATATTTCGCAAATTAAAAATTTGTCTAATACTAACACACATATTATGCTGATTAAGAAGTTACTTCTATTATCAGGTTTTTCTTTGATAGCCAGCCAGTCGCTATTTGCACAGGAAACACCTACACCAACTACTGCACCTGCATCGGGTACAGCAGCCGCAGGCACACCACAATGGTCTAGCCGCGACATGACCTACAGGGGCAAGGGATATGATGTCCTTGATTCAGCCTACTACGACAAAAGGCACAGAAAGCAGTACCACCAGTACATGGAGCACCAGACTGCATTTCCTCCTATTCCACGCAACCAGTTTGAGGTAGGTATAGGTTTTGGTCTGTACAACGTATCAGGAGACATACCATCATTGAATTTCTTCCAGAAAGGCGGCGGTGGCCTGCATCTGCAGGTGCGTAAAGCATGGGGATATGTATTCTCTACCCGTTTGCAATATATATATGGTGTAGCCAAGAACCTCGATGTTCAGCCAACAGAAAGTTTCGATGCGCCATACAGCAACAACGGATACACCCCGTTGAACCAGGCTACAACTGCAAGACCTGCTAGCAGCGTTTACCGCTCTACCCGCATGGAGTCTTCTCAGCTGAACCTGGATCTGATACTGAATATCAAAAATATCAGCTTTCACCAGGCAAGAACCGGTATGTCATTCTATGGCTACTTCGGCTTGGGGGCATTGGGTTACAAAACCCGTGTTAACGCTTTGGACGCTAATTACAGCGCTTACAACTTTGGTAACAGCGCAGGCGGTCTGAACATAGACCCTAAAGCTGATAACAAGACTGTGCGCAAAGCGCTACAGAGCAAAATGGATAAAACCTACGAAAGCAATGCAGACAAAAGCAGCAATGCAAGCACTATACTTGATAAGAAGACCCTCGATTTTGCTCCTAGCTTAGGTGCAGGCGTTGAGATCAAGATCAACAAAACTTTCAATGTACAGATAGAAGATCGTTACACTTTCCCTAGTGATGATTATTTGGATGGTACACGTCTGGGTAAAGCTATTGGCAACCAGATGAGCGTGAGCCAGAGCAGCGATGGTATTAACTATTTCTCTGTAGGTGTTAACTACAATATTAAGACTAAGAAAAAGTCTGTTGAGCCTTTGTATTGGATCAACCCACTTGATCACGCTTACAGCGAATTGTCTTACCCACGCCACATGTTGTTGCCTAACCCGGTATTGCCTGATGAAGACAATGATGGTGTTACTGACCAGTTCGACAAATGCCCTAAAACTCCTGCAGGTGTAGCAGTTGACGGCCATGGTTGCCCTATGGATACAGATGGTGATGGTGTTCCTGACTTTAAAGACAAGCAGTTGATCACTCCTACAGAGTGCCAGCCGGTAGATGCTGATGGTGTAGGCCATTGCCCTTGCCCTGAAGCTTGCGATGGTGCAGGAAGAAAAGGCGTGTGCGGTCACATTAAAGATGGTTCTTGCCGTTTTGCAGGCAATGCTACTGTTACTCCTGGTATAGAAGCACAGCTGTCTACCCTTGCTGCGCAAATGAAGCTTGATCCTAACTGCAAGGTTGTAGTAATGGGCGGCGGTGCCGGTGGTAAGAAACAAGAACAAAAAGCATGGGAGCGTGTGAATGCAGTTATTGAATACATGACTGAAAAGCAGAACATCCTTCGCGACAGGTTTATTTTCCAATATGGTAAAGGTGATGACGAGAATGTAGTATCATTCCGCTCAGCTGAAGATGGCGAAACAGGCCCATCAGCTCCACCTCCACCACATCCAAACTTGAAGTAATTCACTTACTGACACTAAAAAACCTCCGAGCGATCGGAGGTTTTTTTATGCATTTACTATCTCTCTATTCACCCTACTATCTACTATCTACTATCTACTATCTACTATCTACTATCTACTATCTACTATCTACTTCTCTTCACCTTCATTGCCCTTGCCATAGCCATTACTCTCGACTTGAGAACAGCAATCGGCGAGATAGATGCACTACCCACGCTATATGCTCTGGGCTTTATTGTTGCAATCGCTTTATCGTAATTAGTCAGGCAATTATCCATACTAAATTGCGATTCCGCCAACTGTCTTGCGGCTTTATGCCTTGCAGCTAATGGTATTGCTGCTACCTGTTGTATTTTAATTACTGCATCCAGTATGTCTCCTATTTCATAGACCCTAAAACAGTCCTGAGCGAGTGCATCGTTTTCATAATCTTCTATCCCGCTTACCCTGGTGCCAACAAATCCGCAACCCGATGCCAGTCCTTCCATCATGGCGATTGGCATGCCTTCAAAATCAGAAGGCAATATCATCACATCGGCCTTTTGCAGGTAATCCTTCACCTCTGTCTGCGATAACCATCCTCTGAAAGTAACGGAATCGTTTAGGCCGGCCTGTTTAAATTGATTTTCAAGATTAGTCTTATACGCCGCTCCATCGCCAATAATATTCAGATTGAAGGAAATATTTTTCTCCCGTAAAGAGGCCGCTATTTTCAGCAAGTCACCAGATCGTTTCTGATAATCATTGACCCTTCCTACGTATATGAGCTGCAGCGTATCTTCTTTATGAGATCGTTGATTAACCGGCGGCAAATGTACACCGCAGGGTATTACAAACAATTTGTCAGCAGGCACATCAGGATACCGCTCCTTCACTGTTCGTTGCACCCTTGCAGACACAGACACTAATATATCTGTCAGTTTGTGGTACTTTCTGGTGAGCTCGTAATAGGCATTCTCATCGGCATGCAACACGCCTACTATAGGATATGTTTGATGCAATGAAACGGCTGCCGCCCACACACTCTTATCATCAGATAATATTACAGGTACTCCTTGCGGCACTGTAGCCAGCAATGTCTTTTTATAAATATACTCCAGGTATTCGGGCGCACCGAATTCAAATTCACGTCCCACCTTTATACTACCTGCTATCACACTATTGTTAGTCCGGGTTAGCAACTGTAGCATAGTTTCCCTGCCCTCTCCAGAAAAAAAAGTGATGGTTGGTTCCAGGGTAGCAAAATAGACGGTGTAGCCCTTATCCGCATAGGCGATGGCTGCATCAGCCATCCAACGCGTTACTCCCCCTCGATGATAAGGATGGCATAAAAAAGCTATCGACCTATTATTTGCCATTACCCGCCTGTTCTTTTATAATGCTTTCGAACCAGCGGTTAAAGCAAATTACACGCCATGGCATAAAATTAAACTTGCGCTTACTATCCACTAGTTCTGCCACATACTTCTTTGTATTAGCCACGTCAAGTATTTTTCCACCAAATGCTTTACAGGCTTTATCAATCTCCGCATTAAACCATTCTTTCCCTTCGCTTTTCAACCAGGTTTCCTCAGGGGTAACAAAGCCCATTTTATCCCTTCTGTTGGTTATAGCATCAGGTATTATACCAGTCATAGCCTCGCGAAGTATATGCTTACGCACTCCATTTTTATATACAAACCGAGCAGGAAGGCCCATAGTAAACTCCACAAATCTATAATCAAGGAATGGTGTTCTCGACTCTACGCTCCATGCCATTGAATTATGGTCTTCGTACCTGAGTAATGCTGGTAATGGTTCAGAATAAAGCTGGCGCAATAGATTCTCGTGCAGGCTTTTTGCATGTTCACCATACATCATCGAGGACTCTCCGCCTACAATATAATCAACATCAGGTATTCTAGTTACTTTAAATTTAGCCGGCATTAGTGCAGTAAGTGCCTTCCCCATTGATAGTTGTATGGCAGCTATAAGAAACCCCTTAGGCATGTAACCTTTTTCCTTCTTGAAGGCCCTGGCCTCTTCCATCACTGCACCAATCTGGCCGTCTTTCATTAACCCGGCATAAAATGATATGTCATTGCCACCATACCCGGCTAATTGCTCGTCGGCACCCTGACCATCTATCATCACCTTCAATCCAGCTTCATTTGTAGCCTTAAATACAGCCCACTGGCTAAACTGAGAGGTACTACCTGTTGGCTCATCCTGGTGCCAGATAAAAGCATCTATTTCCTGCTTCAGCTGTGTGAAAGACGGGAATGTTTTATGCGGATGTGCATTGGTCTTTTTAATAACTTCTTCTGCAAACTTCCACTCATCATATTTTGCTTCATCGTACGTAGCTGTCACAGTTTCCTGCCCGGCAAAATCGCCCTTGGCCTTGAGAAGGTCTGCAGCAATACATACAATACTGGAAGAATCCAATCCACCTGAAAGACACGACCCTACCGTAACGTCCGACCTTAACCTAAGGTCTACTGCGGCTGTCAATAATCTTCTGAATTCGACTACTGCTTCATCAAAAGTCCCGGCCCACTTCTTTGGAATGAGTTTATACCATTGTTTTATCTCAAATGCATTGCCATCCTTCGAAAGATCCATTTTTAAATAATGACCGCAAGGAAGACTAAAAACATTTTTATAGAAAGTGTCACTGGTCTGATCTACTGCACCAGTAGCCAAAAACTTTCGGGCTATTGGTTCATTAAGTTCAAACTTAAAATCCGGAGAAGTCCTGATTTGCTTGATCTCAGACGCCAGATAAAGTGCATTAGCGCCATCAAAGTAATACAGCGGCTTAACACCAAAACGATCTCTAACCGCATACATTTCATTTTTGCGATAATCAAGCATGGTAAAAGCAAACATACCATTGAACTTATCAAGACATTTCACGCCCCATTGCTCCCACGCATGCAGTATCACTTCGGTATCGCAGGTGGTATGAAACTTATGCCCCATTGTTGCCAACTCTGCCTTTATCTCAAGGTAGTTATACACCTCACCATTAAAACAGATGGTTAATCCTGCCTTTTCATATATCATAGGCTGATGACCTGCCGGTGAAAGGTCAAGTATAGACAAGCGCCTATGGCCAAAACCTACCTTAAAAGATACATTTTCGCCAAGCGTATCATATTTCCAGTGTTCCTGGGTAGATGCGGCAGTATCTCCACCTGACCATATTACCGGGTTCGTGGATGGTTGCCATGTAAGAAAACCCTCATCATCAGGGCCACGATGCCTGATAATAGAAGATGCCTTTATAAGGCTGCCAGAAGTACTATTAACTTTTTTATTGACAATGGAAAGAATTCCGCACATTATATCAATCTCTTTTTAATAACGAATACTTTAATTCAACTGCTTTTACCGGACCTACCAATTTAGACAATGCACGATACACAATATTACCTTTTATTTCAACCGGCCAGTACACCTCTTTAGACAATTGCAAAAACTCGTCGGCAATCTGCCTATTTACATTGCGGGTTGAGCGCCATAAATTAAACAGAGAAGTGCTTAAAGCAAGCAGGCATGCAGGGGTATCAAATTTATATTTCACCAAATCAGCATAAATACGTTTGCGCAGATCGATCATATTTCTCAGCTTATTCGTGGAATTTGCTATAGCTCCTACCCGGGTATCCAATGAATGACTTCGTATATAAACTTTTGTACCGTCTTTTATACCCCTCATCTGCAAGCCATTAAATATTGCTCTGATAAGTAAATCAACATCCTGATTTATAAGCAACGATTCATCATGACCGCCTATTTTTTTTAGTAAGTATGTTTTCCAAATAATAGCATTGGGAGGAATATAATTACCCCCCAAATTATTTACAAGATGCAATTCACTCTCAAATTCTGACTCGATCAGTGGGTATTTATGCTTAAAAATAATATCACTTTCAGAGAAACCATTATCCGATCTAAAGAAATCATATTCTCCATAACAGGCGTTTACCAAATCGGTTTGCTCCAATAAAGTGATTTTTTCTTTAAAATACCCGGGTCCAATCAAATCATCAGAATCAAGATATAAAATATATTCCCCTTTTGCAGCATGCAATCCGGTATTTCTTGCTGCCGGTGCTCCTTTTCCTCTATTCTTCAGAAAAATAACGTGAGCATAATTAGATCTTATCATGTCTTCGGTACCATCGTCTGATCCATCATCAACAACAAGTATTTCTATGGATATGCCAGGGTGAAATTCTTGCCGAAGTGAGTTAAGTGTATAACCGATAAGATTTGCCCTGTTATAAGTAGGTATTATTATACTAACCATTTGCGATAATAATCTGGCTCTATTTTTAGTTATGCATTGAAATTATATTGCAAAAGTAAATTATTTGCGTCACGTATCTTACCTGTTCATATGCTATTAACATTTGCGGGAATGAGCAGACGGCACCTTCACTTAGCAGATAAATAGGCAATTAGTGTCTGTGCATTCTTATCATAATTACCCAACTTTTCCATCGCCTTATATCCCTCACCCGCAAATTTATTGCGTTCATTATCGTAATTAGCAACCAAATAGGTAAGACTTTTTAAGATCTCGTCTTTTGATTTCGGCTGAATCAGGTAACCACTCTTACAATGTTCAATAATTTCGCTATGTCCACCTACATCGGTTGCAATGACCCAAAGGCCTGAGGCCATTGCCTCCATAACTGCGTTAGATATCCCTTCATTATACGAGGGCAGAATAAATGCATTGGTAGCCTTATATAGAAGCTTCACCTCTTCAAATGGCATAAAATCTCTAACTATTACATGCGAGGCGATACATAGATCCTTTACTGTCTGTTCAATATCTATAGAATACCTTCCTTTATCATTGCTGGTTATAGCCAGCAACAACCATCCGTCTAACAGGTCCTTATTTTCAGCTATTGCCTCCAACAGTTCTTTCCACCCTTTTAAATATTCATTCCTGGCAACGCATATCAATATCTTTTTGTTTAATGGCAAGCCATATTTGTTACGTATATCTTCTATCTCGCTTACAGACATAGATTTTCCAAAATCACAATAATTAATGCCATTGTAAACAATACCAAATTCTGGACGCAGGGTATCTGCAAACTCAAGTGCATCTTTTGCAAGACGTTTATTGTTGGCCAACATAAGATCGGCATGGGTAAAACAATACCTAATGTTGTCAATCAATGCGGGGTTACTGGCAGGCCATGCGTGTACATCATCGCCCCGGGTTATTGCTGCAACTTTTATATTGAGTTTTTCTTTTGCTCTTACAGCTATATAACCCATATCAGTAAGGAAATGAGCATATATCCAATCAGCGTTACATATTTCTTTGTTTCCTTTTATATAATTTACGAGAGATCTTACTGCCCGATCGAAAAAGCTCTCGTTGAATACGACACTAGGCATCCTTTTAAACATTGGAACAGCATGAATCTTCACCCCTTCGTATTCATCAAAATAGCTATTCTTTTCAATAAACCCCCTATGCCAGTATGAATGATATTTATGTAAACCAAAGGGCGGAAACCATTTGTGTAACAATAACACATGACATTCTATCCCCAACCTTTGTAGCGCCTTAACTTGCTGGTGTATAAATATACCGTTCATCGTAGCGCCCCTACGCGGGTAGTTGGGCGTCAAAATAAGAATTTTCATTAATAGCTATTGGTGTAACTGTAGTAAGGATAAAAAAAGAAAACCAGTTATATTTTGATAATACAAAGAAGGTTTTAAAAACAGACAAATTTAAATAACTTTGCACTTTCCTATTACATAGTTTAAACAAAACTATAAATATTATGCTAACTTCCAGTGCAGAATAATTAAAGTTGATTTGTTTTAGATAAAAGGAAAAATGTACTCCAATAGTGTGAATATTTATAGATACATTCTTCTGTAAAATTACACTAAATCAAAGTAATTATAAAAAACATATAAATGATTCGTGTAAATACTAATCTTAAGTCGATTGAAGGATACAAACCATCAGACAGAGGAAATGAAGAAGTAGCTAAACTAGATTGGAATGAATGTAATTTGCCTATAGATGAAAAATATTATTCAATATTGCGGTCCGCAATTGCTTCAATAAATTTCACTGAATACCCTAATATAAATCATGAGCGGTTGATCAATAAACTTGCAGCGTACTGCAGATTGTCTGCCGATCAAATTCAGATTTTTAATGGATCCGACTCTGCACTAAGTTATGTATTTACCACTTTTCTGAATCCCGACACCAAAGTACTTATTTTTTACCCGCATTACTCGCAGGTTGAAACTTACATAAAAGTATTTACCGATAATATTAACTACTCTAATATAGTCGACGTATTTGGCGCTCACACTTATTCAACATCAGATATTGAGCAAAATGACGTTATCTACCTTAGCAATCCTAATAATCCTACTGGCCATTTTCTGGATGCAAAAATAGTTGAGGGTTTGTTATCCAAATATCCCGACAAACTTTTCATTATTGATGAGGCGTACTATGAATTTTGCGGCTACTCATGCGTTCATTTAGTAAAAGAACACAAGAATATTATTGTTTCGCGTACCTTCTCAAAAGCCTTTTCACTGGCATCTGCAAGGCTAGGTTATATCTGCTGTAACAAGGAGTTGTTGCACCACATTGACAAGATCCGAAATACAAAAGAGGTAAATTCATTTGCACAGGCACTCGGTGAAGCCGCACTCGATAACTTTTCCTATATTCAGGACAGAGTAGATCTGGTAAATGAAAATATGAGCATTTTTAAAACCGGCCTTAAGGAATTGCAAGTTGATTTTGTAGATTCTAAAGCCAATTTCGTGCTCATAAAGATTGCAGAAGTAGGTAAGCTTATTAAAAAATTGAAGGAATACAAAATCCTTGTAAGAGATCGTAGTTCCTTTGCAGGATTAGAAAACTGTGTGCGTATAAGTATAGGTACAAAAGAGGAAATGGGGAAAATACTTGCCGTTATAAAGGAACACAAAAGCCAGTTTCAAAACGGCAATTAATAAACTCCGCGCAGAAAATCAGATCTTGCTTTTGTAAGCAAAAGAACAATTATTGACCATTCTTAACCTAGCTGGAATGGACATGACGAATACAAACAAATGGCAGAAGACAGGAAAAAATTAGCGATTTTTGATTTTTGTGGGACGATATATAAGCATCAAAGTGCAGATATATTCGCTGATTTTGCTTCAAAAAGAGGCCTCAGAACTAGTATTTTAGATTCTATTTGCAATATCTTGGTTACAAGACCCAAATATTCAGGTCTTATACACAAAAAAGTAAAATTGCTGCAACTAAAAGGCACTACTGCTTCTTATTTAGAGGAAAAAGCAAAAGAGTTTGTAGAAAAGCAAGTGTTTCCTGAACTGATTGACATTGTAGCTAAAGAGTTAGATAAGTATATTGCCGATCCTGGGTTTGATGTTGTTATAGCTTCAGCAGGATATGATGTTTATCTTAAGTACTTTTGTGACGTGAAAAATATTCCTTTTCTGGTGGCCACTAACATTGAAATGAAAAATGGCCGAGCTACCGGCAAAATGAACGGTTATGATTGCTTCGGCAGGGAAAAGGTGAAAAGATTAAATAAACTCATCACCCTCAAAAATTATGATCTTGCCAATTCGGTGTGTTTTTCAGACAGCCTGACTGATAAGCCAATATTTGAACTAACAGGGAAAAAATATTTTGTGAAACAATTTGGCAACGAATATTCAATTATACACATAGACAATGCAGTATTCAATATCTTTTAGAATTAAAAGTTACTTTACGTACATACTGAACAGATTTAATATAAAACTGTTCATAAGGCTTATTACTGCTTACAGGTTGTATAAGAAAGCAAATGCAAGTCAATTTAAGAGCGAAGACGCGGATAATATCATTTGGTTATATTACCCAAACTTTAAGCAATTCAAGCAATCTATTACCTGGGACATTCTTTTAATTACATATGTTTCCTTATGCAATGAAAAATATACGATTCATAGAGGCCCGGATATCGGTAAGTATCGCAATAAAAACATTCTGTTTACTATTCATAAAGACAAAATAAACCTCTTCCAAGTTGAAAATTATTCTGCTTCATACCAGCTGGTAACTCAGCAACTGGAAGAGCAGAGGAACACAGTATACCCATCATACAATGAAATTTTGTATTGGGAAAATAAGATCTATATGCACAATATGTTTGACAAATTGGGCATAAAATCACCGAAAACTACTATCTATTCTAACTTTGAACAGCTCATTGCCAATGAAACCACGTTTCCGTTTTTAATCAAAGTACCACATTCCAGCGGCTCTTATGGCCAGTTTAATGTAGTTGACAGAGATTATTTACTAACCCTGAGAAATGACTCCATAATTCTGGAAAACAGCCATTACCTGGCGCAGGAAAGGCTCAATATTACCATGGATATGAGAATAGTATTAGTGGCCGGCGAAATAGTACACTACTACTGGAGAAAGAATAAAGATAAGAGCAAGTGGAAAACAACATCTACAAGTCACGGTAGTGTGGTTGACTTTGAATACTTCCCCGAACAATGGCGACAAAACATTGTTGACTCATTCAATAAGCTAAACATTACTATGGGCGCTTTTGACCTGGGCTGGCAAAATGATGACCTAAGTACAGAACCATATATTTTTGAAGTGAGTCCGTCTTATGACATCAACCCTAAGATAACAGACCCTGATTATCTCAGCAACTATGGAGCATGGAAAAAGAAACTGTTATTTAAAGGCTCGTTCGACCGGTTATTTGTTGAAGATACCCACGATATAAAGAAGAAAGGAGTTGCAGATTTCTTTAAACACATAAATGCTCAAAAAGAGCAGAAAGTATAGAATTTATTATTTAAAAATAGGCTGTATCAGCATACACGATACAGCCTATTTTTAAACACGATACAGGGCGTTACTTTTTTCTAAGTAATCGTGGGAAAAGAACGACAAGGCTTATATAAATGAAGTCTTTTATAGCCAAATTGTCTGAATACTTAATGTATTTGGGCATGTACTTTAGGTAATGCCCAAATCTATATAGATTTTTTATATCCTTCGCTCCGTAAAACAGCCTTGTTTTATACATTAATTGCAAACGTTTTTTGAAGGTGCTTGCATATCGGTATCCAAAATATTTGTCTGCACCTGTATATAGGTCAATCAATGACTCCTCGCCCTTTAGTATGTTTTCTTTAGATTTTGACACGCCACCACCGTGGTTTCTATATACCGCCAGTTTTTCATTAAAAAGCATGGCCTTGCCTTTATCTGCGAAAATGAGCTGCAGTGCTATGTCGCCACTAAAAATATTGGAAAAGTAGTCAGGAAGTGGATTAGGAATTACATTTCTAAATAATACTGTACCCGTTGGTATTATGTTCTTATCAGAGAGGATGAAGTCTTCTATTGTAAATATATTTTTATCATATTTAGGGAAATAAAAATCGTATGGTTTGTTCCACCCCAATTCGTCTTTCACTTCTACTAATGAAAAGCAAGATGAAAAATCTTTATTTTTATCGAGAAAATCAACTTGTTTCTGCAATTTGTTTTCATCAATCCAATAGTCATCACCTTCGCAAATTGCTATATACTTGCTTGTGCAAAAGGCGAGCGTCCTCTTAAAGTTCTCTATAGCACCGTAATTTTTGTATGATGGTAACAATTCTATAATTTCACCATACTTTTCTGCATATTCCTCGCAAATTTGCCGTGTCTTATCCGGGCTCGAATCTTCACCGATGACTAGCTTGAACTTAAAAGACGTATGTTGCGCTAATATACTTTCTATTGCCTGCGCAATGAATAATTCCTGCCTGTATGTTATCATACATACACTTACAACAATATCAGCATCTATCATACAGAAATACCTATTTTAAGAAACGCTCCCTTGCCTCCCTTGATCTAATTATTTTAGCCGGCATACCATAGGCCAAAACATTATCTGGTAGCGACTTTGTTACTAAAGAGCCTGCGCCTACCACCGTATTCTCGCCAATCGTTAGCCTATCGACCACTGTTACGTTTAGGGTCACGGCTGAAAATTTCCCTATCTTTACATGCCCACCCAAGATGGTACCAGCAGATATGCTAGCGTAATCTCCGATCTCACAATCGTGCTCAATTTGTGCGCCGGTGGCGAAAAAAGTGAAATCACCAACTTTAGCGCCCGGATTGAAAATACAGCCAGCCATTGCTATTATCCCTGTTCCCATCTGCACGTTATTTCCTATGATCACAGAAGGATGAAGCGCATTTACAAATCTGAAATTAGGCAATTGTTCGATAATTGCATCATGAATTGCCATACGGATCCAATTATCACCGACTGTGATTAACCCAGCATCAAAACCATATTCCGTAATCAATACAGACAAATTTTCCTGCCGGCCAATGACCTTATAACCAAATAAAATTGCACCAATCGGCTGAACAGAATCTATGATTCCGACAACATTGTATTTACCTTCCCGTTCGATAATATCTAACGAATACTGCAAATGATTTCCGCCACCAAATAAAACTATATTACTTTTCATATAGTACATGATTATTCTAGAATACTGCTGCTAATTGTTTTGTACTCTCAATAACAATCGAGCAATAAAATCGATGTCTTCTGATCTCAGAGAATGATAGAGAGGTAGGCAAAGTACTCTCTTACAGATATCGTCCGACACCGGGGTAGCACAGTCATTCACATAGTCCAGGTGAGATAGGCTCGGGTAAAAATACCTTCTTGGGTAAACCCAATTTAGATTTAATTCCTGAATGCTCTTTTGTAACTGGTCCTCCGTTTCGAAAATTACAGGAAAATAAGAGTAGTTCCATTCTGCACCACTAAGTATCTCAGGGGTTGCGATCCTGAGATTTTTCAACGCTACTTTATATTTTTCAACTTGCTCCTTTCTTGATGCCAGGATCTCGTCTATATACTTAAGATTTGCCAAACCCATTGCCGCATGGAATTCCGAGTTTTTACCGTTGACTCCTATACCATCAAAAGTTTCAGGTGTAACATGACCAAAATTGCGAAGCCTTGACATCCGTTTCAGCAATTCAGAATCTTTGGTGAAGACTGCTCCACCTTCGGTAGTATGAAAAACCTTTGTCGCGTGAAAACTGGTAGTTGAGATGTCTCCATACTCAAAAACAGACCTTCCTTTATATGTAACCGCAAAAGCATGTGCAGCATCATAAATAACCTTTAAATTGTGTTTCAAGGCAATTTTATCGATCGCCTCAACATCACAAGGATTGCCATATACATGTGTTGCTAATATAGCGGTGGTCTTGTCGGTAATTGCGGCCTCTATGAGCTTGGGGTCGATGTTTAATGATTTCCGGTCTATGTCTACAAACACCGGCTCGCATCCCTCCCACACTATTGAGCTCGTCGTAGCCACATAACTAAATGGTGTGGTGATAATCTCACCAGTTAAATTGAGCGCTTTTATGGCTATTTGCAATGCAATGGTACCATTAGATAAAAACAAAAGATGATTTACTGAAAGATATTCTTTCAATTTCAGCTCAAGCTCATTTACCAGCGGTCCGTTATTTGTTAGCCAGTTCCTTTCCCATATCCCTTTAACATAGCTGTTATATTCCTCCATCGGCGGAAGAAACGGCTTGGTCACGTTTATCATAAAATCATATTAAAGTAAAATCCAAAATGGGTCTTATTACACCTTCCCATTTACCAAACCAGTTGCCCTCTCTTTGAATATCAGATATTTCAAATGTAAGGAGGTCGTCTATTGAATAAATGATGGTAGTGCCATCTTTAACAACAAGCAAACGAATACTGTAAATATCGTTATTCAACAAATTACCTGGTATTTTCATGGTACCACTGTGGTGACCCGCAGCTAAATTCATTATCGGACTGGCTGCATTGAACACCATTAATCCTGAAGCTGTGTTAAAATGGACACTCAAGTTAGTGTTCATTTCCTTAAGCAAATAGAGATTATATTTTACCCATATTTCTGTTTTAATGGTAATCGGATCGTCCTCTTTCTGGTTTTGAGCAATAATTTCTGCTCCTGTTATTTTCACAACAGAATTACCTGGAGCATCATCCATATTATCCCAGGAAACCGAAACGCGATTATTTACTTCTCGACTAAGGTAACTATTGATGATCTGGTCGGTTGGGCCAATATCTGCAATTTTACCTGATTTCATGTAAATTGTTTTGCTACAAAGGCTTTGTACCGCCTGCATATTGTGGCTAACAAATATTACCGTGCGGCCATCTCCCGCCACGTCACCCATTTTTCCCAAACATTTTTTCTGAAACTCAGCATCTCCAACTGCGAGCACTTCATCTATTATTAAAATTTCCGACTCTAGATGAGCTGCTACACCAAACGCCAATCGAACGTACATCCCTGAAGAATACCTCTTAACAGGCGTGTTTATGTATAACTGAACGCCGGCAAAATCCACAATTTCATCAAACTTCCTTGATATTTCCTTCTTGGTCATTCCCATGATGGCACCATTAAGGTAGATATTCTCCTTTCCTGTAAGTTCGGGATGAAAACCGGTGCCAACTTCAAGCAGTGCAGCTATCCTACCTCTTATTTTCATTTGTCCTGTAGTGGGAGCGGTAACTCTCGATAGTACTTTGAGCAAAGTAGACTTCCCGGCGCCATTCTTACCAATTATTCCAAGTGTATCTCCCTGATTTACTTCGAAACTAATGTCTCTTAATGCCCATGCGTATTCACTTGACGCCTTTGAAGTGCGATCATTCTCTACGCCTATTTTCAGGTATGGATCTTCCTTCCCGCGAGTGAGTGCCCACCATCTTTTAAGATCATGGCTAAGGGTACCCGTACCAATCTGCCCTAAACGATATTGCTTGGAGACATTTTCTATTCTAATGACTATATCTTTACTCATACTGTATATTATACACTATCTATAAACCTTTTCTCCACTTTATTAAACACCAATATACCGATGAAGGTAACTACGAAAGTGAATAAAACACTATAAGAAAGCCAAAAAAAGTTAACTACACCTTCACCTAAAAAAGCAAACTTGAAGGCTTCGAACAACGATGTTAGTGGATTTAACCATAACCAAATCTGATTTTTAGCCGATACTGTAGAAATAGGATATATAATAGGTGTAGCATACATTAATAACTGTACTGCAAAAGACACTAAAAATGTAAGATCTCTATATTTTGTAGTCATGGAAGTAATGATGATACCAACTCCCAGACTGAGCATTGCAATTGTGAGCAATATTAAAGGAAACGTGAATACATATAATGTAGGGGTTATTTGCTTGTTGATAAATATGTAATATATCCACACCACAAAGAAAAGGCTGAATTGAATTCCCAGTTTTATGATACCAGATAGCACTTTTGATAATGGAAGTATCAACCTGGGAAAATAAACCTTACCAAATACGGTAGCATTATCAGTAAAAGTTTTAGAAGTGATATTGAGGGTGTCAGAAAAATAATTCCACAATGTTACACTACCCAAGTAAAACAAGATAGGAGGAGCTGTCCCGATTGGAATTTTAGCAACCCTACCAAAAATAGCCACATATATAATCGTAGTAAAAACAGGCTGAAGCAGAAACCATATCGGGCCAAGAATTGTTTGCTTGTAAACCGTTACAATATCTCTCTTTACGAATAGAATCAGCAGGTCGCGGTATCTCCATATCTCCTTAAAATTAAAGTTTAACTGCGACTTTTGCTCCCCGATGACACTATCCCATTCTGTGTTATCATTAATTACCCTGTTCTCATTCATATTCAAATTTGAAGACTATTTTTTTGATCGCTTTTTCTTATTGTTGTCGTCATTGATATAGTAACCACTTCCGTAAGAAGCACCATAGCCATAACCATAGCCACCGCCGTACCCGTAATTTTCTTCATATCCATAGCCATAAGCAAATCCTCTATTGGCTACCACGTCATTTACCACAAAGCCCATCTTTGGCATTTTGCCCGATTCATATAGCTCATTAGCAATACCTAATTGACCCTTATTTGTATGACCCTGACGCACTATGTACAATGCCATATCTGCATATTGATACAATAATTGAGCATCGGTAACTAACCCAACCGGAGATGTGTCTATAATAATATAGTCAAACTCCCTTTTCAGCCTCTCGAAGAGATCACCGGTTTCCTTTAATAAAACTAATTCGGCAGGATTAGGGGGGATGGGTCCTGAGGGAAGTATATATAGGTTATCGTCTATACCAGACTTTACTATCATGTCCTCATAACTAATTTTATTAATGATATAGTTTGAGAATCCATTATTGTTATCTATGCCTAGCATCCTGGAAATTCGTGGTTTGCGAAGGTCAAATTCAAGCAAAACAACCTTCTTACCAGACATCGCAAAAGTAATAGCAAGGTTCATCGCTATGAATGATTTACCCTCATTACTCATACTTGAAGTTACAATAAGGGTTTTTTGTTCCTTATTTGTAAGCATGAACTGTAGATTTGTTCTTAATGCTCTGAACTGCTCTGAGATCAATGTTCTACTATTTTTCTCTACTGCAATACTTTCCTTGCTTACATTGTTACCTATTTCGCCAATAATTGGAATAGCGGACATTTTTGTAACATCGCCCTTGCTGATTATTTTTACATTAAGGCCTCTTCTTATTAAAATAAAAGTAAATGGCAGTAGTAGACCTATAATTAAAGATGTGGTTAGTGTTTTAGACCTGTTAGGAGAAACAGGGAACCCTTCCGAAATTGCAGGGTCGATAACTAACGCATCTGCCACAGTTGATGACTTTTCAATTGCCGTTTCTTCTCTTTTCTTTAAAAGAAATACATAAAGATCTTGCTTCGTTTGTTGCATTCTGGCGTAGTCCAGATATAGCCTTTCAACATTGGGTACCGATCTTACTTTTTCGTTTATTGACCTTATTTCCTCTTTCAGCGCATTCACTTTTATCTGACTTTCTCTTTTGGTAGATGCTAAGGCCTGAACAATGTTATACTTGAGCTGCTGCTTTTGGATAAGCATGTTCTTGATGATCGGATTATCGGGGTTCTTTACGATAAGCGAAGTTTCAATATCCATTTGAAGAGTATTGAATTTCGTCATTAAATCTGCCAGCCCAGGATTGGCTAACAATGAAGCCGGCAAAATGATCGATTTATCATTTTCACTTTTTTGCAAGTAATCGCTTACACTATTAAGCATTTCTAACTGCACCTCTTCTTCTTCAAGCTTCTGTAAGGCTGTTGCACTCGCTCCTACTAAAGTTGCAGATTGGCTACCCACATCGGCGGCAATACCATTTTTCTGTTTGAAATCAACAATATCAGTTTCAACACCAGTTAATTCTGCACCAACAACCCCTAACCGATTGTCAATAAATTCCATTGTACGGTTTGCAATCAAAGTACGCCCATTAATATTACGTTGCTTGTATAACCTCATCAATGTATTAATTACATCAATAGAACGATCTGGAATGGCATCAAACATGGACAGGAACAAACAACTTGTTCCCTTGCTTGGTGCAGTAATGGATACAGAATTCATGAATGATTTGGCAGCGGTTAATATTGGTACTACCTGTATTGTGTATTGAAGCTTACTTTTTGCGAAATTGGGTGTTTTATTAACTACAAGGTTGTTGCCTCCTGCTTTTATAGTATCGCCCCACTTTGCCTTAGTAAAGTGTTTATTATTAAATGTGACAGTATAAAATACGTCATCAATTATATTAATGTAACATGCGAAATTAGATTGTATTGTGTCAACTATAGTTACTTCAAAAGGCTTATTTGAGTAAACAACTGTATTCTTAAATCGGCCGGCTATTGAATAATTATAATTCAGATTCAGTGATCTTACAACCTCCGTCATAAGTGTACGGCTTCTTAAAATCTGAATTTCATTGTCAACATTTATCTTACTGTTATTTATTTTAAGAGCGGCCAATATATCTTCAGTACCATTGGAACCACCTTTTTTAGAGTCATTGATCATCAATTCGGCTACCGACTTATAAATTGGTGTGGCATATCTCAAATTAATATTTCCTATAATCAACGAAACTACTACACTGGCCAAAACCCACGGCCAGATAGTTAGTATTGTAGAAACAAACCATTTAATATTGAAAATACTGTCTTCCGATTTTTTGTTATTACCGGTAGCACTAGTTTTATTTTCTTCCATGTAAAATTTACTTTATTTTAAACTCCTCAACGACAGAATTAGAGTGGAAAGCGATATAATCCCCCCTATTATGCCTATTGTTCTAGTTAATCGGTTGTCACTTGACTGAATTCTATATTTAGTAGGCTCTACATAAATAATATCCCTTTGTCTAAGATAGAAATACGGCGACCTGAACATATCGGTGTTTAAAGTATTAAATCTCACCAGTTCTTTTCGATCACCAACTGTTCTGATCAACAACAGATTATTACGTTTAGCTGTGAGGGGAACATCACCTGCAGAAGCTAGAGCCTCCAGAATATTTACTTTTTCGCTAGGGAATGAAAACGGGCCGTGCTGTACTATTTCTCCTAAGAAAAATATATCGAAATTAGCTATTTTTAGATTTACAACAGGCTCTTTGTAATACTCCTTTGCTTTATCTTTTATTAATTCACGTGCTTCTGAGGTTGTAAGGCCTCCAACTTTTACAAATCCGATCAATGAAATTTCGATATTCCCATTTTTATCAACCAAAAAACCACTTAGTGGATCAAATACACCTTTTGTCGGTTGAATAGGAGTACTGGATTCACTTTGTTGAATTGTTTGAACAGTAATTGCCAAGAGATCATTAGGAAGTATTACCGGGCTAACAAATTTTGTTACACTGTCAATAATAAAAGGATTATTGGATGCAATACTATCAGGAACATTCTGAAAGTATAATGATTTTTTAGATGTGACGCAAGAATTGAAGCCAATCAAAAACAGAGATAATAGTAAAAGCCCACCGAGGCGCTGCAAGTATAATCTTAGCATCACGTATAATTTATACAAAAATAGTTTAAATTAATATTGTTGTAACAAAGTTGTTAATAAATTACAGCCTTGCAGTCACCATCTCGTTATCAAGACAGCCCTTGACATCATAAATCACGCCTTCATTTTTTACATATTTACGCCAATCGGTCTTCAAAAATTCATCATGCGCTACTGCGAGCATCAAAGAATCATATTGTGTACCGGCTGGTAATTCTGTAATAGTTTCTATACCATATTCATGTGCCACGTCAGCTGTTTTTGCCCAGGGGTCATATATCGTTACATTGATATTATATGACTTCAACTCACTAACAATATCCACCACCTTTGTATTACGTACATCCGGGCAGTTTTCTTTAAACGTTATCCCCAACAGCAATACTGTTGCACCCTTAATAGTGATATCTTTATTGATCATCTGCTTCACGAACTCATTTGCAATGTATGACCCCATGCTGTCATTGAGCCTTCTACCTGCCAGTATTATTTCGGGATGATAACCAATTTCCTGTGCTTTTTGCGCCAGATAATATGGGTCAACACCTATACAGTGCCCACCTACAAGACCTGGTTTAAATGGCATAAAGTTCCATTTTGTACCAGAGGCCTTCAATACATCAGATGTATTGATACCCAACTTATTAAAGATCTTAGCAAGTTCATTTACAAATGCGATATTTATGTCTCGCTGAGAGTTCTCTATCACCTTAGCTGCTTCAGCAACCTTTATGCTTGATGCTTTAAATGTACCTGCCGTAATAATAGAGCCATATAATGCATCAACTACGTCTGCGGCTTCAGGTGTTGATCCTGAAGTCACCTTTTTAATATTAGCTACTGTATGCAACTTGTCTCCCGGATTAATACGCTCTGGGGAATAGCCACAATAAAAATCTACATTGAACTTTAAGCCGGAGATCTTTTCCAATACCGGCACACACTCATCTTCCGTTACACCCGGGTACACCGTTGATTCGTAGATGACATAGTCGCCTTTTTTCAACACCTTTCCTACTGTTTCACTTGCTTTATACAAAGGTGTAAGATCTGGGCGGTTATTTTTATCTACGGGTGTGGGTACAGTAACTATGTACACGTTACAACCACGTATATCATCAATATTATATGAACAATACAAACCCTTAGAGCCTGTTGCCGGAGCCGATGTTACAGTAACCTGTTTTAAAAGCGGCTCGTCTATCTCAAGCGTTATGTCTTGATATTCATGCAACTCACCAACTCTTTTTTTATTTATATCAAAACCAACTACAGGATAGTATTTACTAAATTCTACTGCAAGAGGTAAGCCTACGTAACCCAGACCAATAACGGATATATTAAATTGGGAATCTTTCATTAAATAATATTTAAAATAAATAAAGCAGATTAAACTATAATCTGCGGGGTTGAATTTCAGCAAAAATATACTTTCCCCGCTGCATTATCAAACGGTACTTACAAACATAATTTAGAATTCAAAAAGGGATAATTGACAAGGGTATTATATACACCGGTTTTCAATATGCCACTCATAGCAGCCGCATGGCGTTCGTGATGCATGTCTGACCCACAATAATCATATAAGCCTTTATCAAGTAGGCGCCTTGCCGTATTCATGATATTTCCGCCATAATAACCCGTGAGCGACAACAAATTAAGCTGCAACAGGCAGCCTCGGTCTTTGAATTCCAGGAATCTGTCGAAGTTATTATGCAATGAGGTATATCTTTCGGGATGAGCCAAAATAGGCCGATAACCATTTGCCTGCATATTAAATAAAACGTCATTCAGCATTGGTGGCTCATACATCATCGAAAACTCTACCAATACTTCATTTTTATAAACCGTAAGTAAAGGTTCATTACCTACCAAATCTGCAAAATACTCATCTATATAATATTCTGCTGCAGCATTTATATTTAGTTTTATGTCATTATCTAAAGCAAGTTGTCTTAGCGTATCCAATCCGCTAAGAATTGTATTCCTGGTATTGGGATAGAAATCAATCATAATGTGTGGCGTGGTGGTCACATGTGTATACCCCATAGCCTCCATAGATCTTAGCAGAAATAGACTATCCTCAATTGTTTTAGCGCCGTCGTCTATGCCGGGCACCAAATGTGAATGCATATCTGCACCTAAAAATGAAAAACTCGCATTCTCAGGAATGGGTAACTCATTATATTTTTCTTTGTCACTCTTCTCTCTCTTAAAAAACCTCGAAAACATATATTGCAAGATAACCACATTTTCTTATCGTCGGTAACTTTCAGGACAGATTATTGATAAATTCCGCTATTTCATTGGGGAATAAAACATGGTCAATCGCCATGGAGATAGATGCGCCATATGGCATTGTTGGCATTTCGGCACTTTGAGGTGCCTGTATTGCTATAACTGCATTTTGAGATTTAGCTATTTTCATACCAGCCACGCCATCGGTATTGGCTCCGGAAAGCAAAAGACAGGCCAATCCATCTCCATAGGCATAAGCAGCCGACTCTATTGTAGTATCGATACTTGGCCGGCTGAAATTTATTTTTTCTGAAGCATCCAGTGAAAATGTATGATCGTTCTCTATAAGTAAATGATAGTCGGCAGGTGCCAGATATATAACACCCGGCAGTATCGCTTCTTTTTCTTCTGCCTCTTTTAGCTGTAATATAGTCTTTGGCGCCAGCACCTCGGTAAGCAAGTCCTCATGGGTATTTTTACGATGCAGAACTATAATTATCGCCACATGAAGAGGGCTTAGCAAATGGGGGAGCACACCAACGATAACCCTAAGGCTACCTGCCGACCCTCCGATAACCAACAATTTAATTTTCTTTTCTAAATTGTCTTGCGCCATATTTTCTCGCCGGGCTTTAATAGTTTGAACTCTTTAACCACTTTGGAAAACTTCAAAGTTTCCTTTGTACCCAATGCCAGGAAGCCAAAAGTGTCAAGGCTATCATTAAAAAGTTGAAAGACCCTGTCCTGAAGTACTTTATCGAAATAGATGAGCACATTTCTGCATACAATCAGCTGAAATTCATTGAAGGTTTGATCTGATACAAGATTATGGGTAGAGAATATTACTCTTTTCCCAAATTCTTCATTGAATTTGGCATGGCCATATTTTGCAGCATAGTAGTTGGAAAAATCCCTCTGCACGCCTGAAGCAATGTAGTTTTCGGTATACTGCTTCATTTTAGTCAAGGGGAATATACCCTTCCGTGCTGTCTCCAGCACAGAAGGATTTATGTCAGTTGCATAAATAAGCGACTTGTTCAACAGGTTGGCCTCATGCAGCATAATGGCCATTGAGTAAACTTCTTCACCGGTAGATGCACCTGCATGCCATATTCTGATGAAGTGATGTGTAGCCAGAAGCGGCAACACTTCTTCTCGCAGCGTTTTATAAAACGTAGGGTCACGAAACATTTCTGTTACGTTTACAGTGATCTCTTCTATAACTCGTTTCAGGTAGTCTGCATCTGTTCGTATCCTGTACCTCAACTCGGCTACACTCAAGTACTTATCAATAGAATAAAGCCGCTCAAACCGGCGACGGAGTGACGCCCTTGAATAATCTGAAAAGTCATACCCGTAGATATCGTGCAGATCTGTGATCAGCAACTCCAATTCATCATCACTGATATAAACTCCGAGCATGTTTATTGAAGGTAGGTTTTTAGGAGTGCAAGCAACTTATCTATATCAATTGGCTTTGCCAGATACCCATCGGCACCCGCAGCAAGGCATTTTTCTTTATCGCCTGTCATTGCCTGTGCTGTAACCGCAACAATGGGTATCGGGTCAGACTGTGGAATCTCTCTTATGTATGGTATAAGTGAATAACCATCCATTTCAGGCATCATCATATCCATCAGTACTATCCCTATATCCGCATTATTCTTTAGCAATAATAATGCTTCGGCCGGAGATGTTGCCGCTTCATACTTGTACCCTCGTGATCTTAACACAGCTGAAAGCGCAAAGACGTTTCTGGTATCGTCGTCTATGATCAATACTTTCTTCATTTTCACAGATTTTATGTTTTCAATTGGTATGCTCTGCCTGATGGATAGGTAAAATAACGATAAACTCAGCACCTTCATTTTCCCTGCTTCTGGCAGATATGATACCATTATGCTTGTCAATGATCTTTTTGGCTATAGCCAAACCTATACCGGTACCTTCATACTTCCCTGTTGGATTCAACCTCTGGAAAATGGTAAAGATCTTTTCAAGATATAATTCATTAAAACCTATGCCATTATCTTTCACAGAAATGCGGTAATAAGCACCGTCCCTATCGGGCATACTATCAAGGTGCATTTCTTTAACAATATCGTAGCTGACATTAATTACCGGGGGCACATCACCTGATGAAAATTTTAACGCATTACTGATCAGATTCTGAAACACTTGTCTTATCTGACCTGGAATTACATCCATTATTGGCAATTCATCCACAATTATTGTGGCATTTTTTTCCCCAATCATTATTTCAAGGTCGGTAAGAATACTCTTCACCACCTCATTAATATCTGTTGCTACAAATAAACTATTGACAGACAGCCGTGAAAAGACCAAAAGATCATTGATGAGCCTGGCCATACGGTCTGAAGAAGCTATTATCTTATCGAAATATTCAACAATTTCCGGTTGCAAAACATCTCTATATCGCTCTCTTACTATTGAGCTGAATACCTGTATCTTCCTCAATGGCTCTTTAAGGTCGTGAGAGGCCACTGATGCAAATTGCTGCAGGTCGGCATTACTTATTTCTAACGCGTTATTTATTTCGCTTAACTCGCGGGTACGCTCCACCACTTTCTTCTCCAGCGTCTCATTTGCCTCCTTCTGCTCATGAATATCCGTAAATGTTCCCACCCATTTTGTTATCACCTTATCCTGCTTCACCGGCATCACTCTCAGCAAGTGATACCTTATCTCTTTACTGCCCTGCTTTACAAGGCATACTTCAAGATAGAACGGCTCATCTGATCTTATCACCTGCTCCCAGTAATCGCTGAGTGGCGGAGAATTATATACCGCAGGAAATGTTTTTTTATCATCTGCATACTCGTACCAGCCTTCATTTACGTATTCTATAACACCATCGGCATTGGCAGTAAAGGCTATCTGTGGAATACTCTCCATTACAGACTGCAATTCCTGAGCCCTTTTATACTGCTCATGCTGGGCATTCCTTCTTACCTCCACTTCCAGCTTCAGGGCTATCTGTGTTTCATGCAGCTCGCGGGTCTGCTCATAAAGCCGGCAAAACGTCCTTACTTTCAACATTAAAATATCAGGATCGAATGGCTTGGTAACGTAGTCAATTCCGCCTGAGGCATATCCCTTGGCAATAAAATTTTTCTCAGTATTTACCGCTGATAAAAATATAATGGGCGTGTTCCGGGCCTTACTATAACCCATCATAGCCTCCGCAACCTCAAAACCATCCATATCAGGCATCTGCACATCCAAGATTACCAGCGCATACACCGTTCGCAATATTTTCTTTAGTGCTTCCTCGCCCGACAGAGCCGTATCCACCTCAAATCCGTTGGTCTCCAACAGGATCTTTAGTGAAAAAATGTTTTCCGGCTTATCATCTACTATTAATATCATTGTAAAGGCATTGTTCCTTATGAGGGTAATTCTATTTTTTACTTTCGTATAACCATACTCTTAGCAGCGATAAGAGCTGATCAATATCTACAGGCTTGGAAATGTAATCTGATGCGCCTGCGGCTATACATTTATTTCTATCTCCTGTCATTGCCTTTGCCGTTACTGCCAGTATAGGCAGGTTGCGGAACGCAGGCATCTGTCTTATTTTTCTTATCGACTCATACCCGTCCATCTCCGGCATCATCATATCCATCAGCACTATATCCACATCGGGGTGCTCAGTAAGTTGTTGCACCGCATCCTTTCCATCTATAGCCGATATTACTTTCATCTGGTTATGCTCCAGCGATTTTGTAAGAGAGAATATATTCCTTACATCATCATCTGCAATAAGCACCCTTTTCCCTTTCAGTACATCTTCAAGTCCGCCCAGTTTTCTAAAGTTATCTCCCGGCTTTGCTGTTTTTTCATTTCCTTCTACCAGGTGAAGAAATAATCCAACCTCATCAAGTATACGTTGATAAGAATGTGCTGTTTTCAATACTATAGAATCAGCATATTGTTTTATCCTGCTTTCTTCTACCCTCGATAGGTTTTTGCCTGTAAACACTATTATAGGCAATTTCTCAAAACCCGGCATCTGCTTCACCGTTTCCAGCGTTACATAAGCATTCTGGTCGGGAACACCCATATCCATTATCACACAATCTATCTCCTTTTTTTGCAGAGAGTCCATGCTATCTTGTATACTGCTACTAATATGAGATTGAATATTGAATGATGACAGATAGTATTCCAACGCTTGTGCATGGCGGGTGTTCTCTTCTACTATCAGCACCTTTCTTGGTTCGCGGGTGAGTGCATCTTTTAAGTTGGTGAATATTTCCTGCATCTGCTCTACAGCCATAGGCTTATTTATAAAATCTACAGCTCCACTTAGCAGGCTTTCTTTACGCGCATCTGTTGATGACATCATGTGCACCGGTATATGTCTCGTCTTCGCATCTTTCTTTAGTTCATCCATTATCTGCCATCCATTCTTAAGAGGCAGCATAATATCAAGCAGTATAGCTACCGGGTTATATTTATGCGCAAATGATTGTGCCTTATCTCCGCGAACTACCACTACCCCCTTATACCCACTCTTACGCGTAAAGGCCAGTAGCGACTTTGCAAATGCTGTATCATCTTCTATTATCAATACCACGTTATCCCCAGTAACTATATCATCTCTGTCATCGGGTATTTCATCTGGTATATCAGGTCCTATATATTCCTCCTGCTGATGCCCATCTGCTTTAGTTTCAAGATGTATACGCTCAGTAGTATTAGCTGCTGTAAATGATGAGTCCTCCAGTACCGTGCCTTTTACAACAGGTATACTAATGGAGAATATACTGCCGGTTCCTTCCGTGCTTTGCACGCTTATAGTACCACCCAGCAGTTTGGTAAGTTCACGACTAATAGACAAGCCGAGACCGGTGCCTCCATACTTTCTTTTTGTAGATCCGTCAGCCTGCCTGAAAGCTTCAAATACAAACTCCAGCTTACCGGCAGGTATCCCTATTCCGGTATCGATCACTTTGAACAGTAGGGCAGGATGTTGATGTGCACCTTCAGTTTCGATGTTTATCAACACCGATCCGGCCGATGTGAACTTCAGCGCATTGGAGATAAGGTTTTTAAGTATTTGCTCTAACCGCATTTTATCCGATTCGAATGTTGCCGGCACAGAGCCTTTAACATTGAATTTAAGGTCCAGCTTTTTCTCTCTGGCCACCGGCGCAAAAATGGAACGCAGATCATCAATTACCTCATTAACAGAAATATGGGTGTACTCCACATCCATTTTTCCGGCTTCTATCTTCGACAGATCAAGGATCTCGTCGATAAGGCTCAACAAGCCATTGCCAGAGCTCTGAATTACTTTGGCCGATTCAATTTGCTCCTCGTTAAGGTTATGATCGTTATTCTCAGATAGCAGCCTCGACAACAACAAAATAGAATTGAGCGGTGTGCGTAGCTCATGAGACATGTTGGCCAGAAACTCCGACTTGTATTTAGTGCTCTGCTCTAGTTGTTCCGCCTTCTGCTGTATCTCAACATTGCGTTCAGCTATCATCTGGTTCTTTTCTTCCAGCAGACGGGTGCGCTCTTCCAGATCTACATTAGACTGTTGCAGCTCTGCCTGTTGCATCTTCAGCTCTTCTTCCGATGCCTGCAGGCTTTCAGTCTGAGTTTCAAGTTCAGTATTCAATAACTCCAATTCATTCTGCTGCGCCTGTAACTCTTCGCTCTGAGCCTGTGTTTCTTCAAGTAGTTCCTGTAGTTTCTTACGGCTCTGAGCGCTATTAATAGCTATACCCGCTATCCCTGCTACAGCCCTCAGAAATTCTTGCTTTATTTTATTGTACTCATAAATTGTGTACAATTCAATAACGCCATTTACCTTACCCCCGCTGAATGTTGGCAGGATGAAAATAGTGCGAGGCTTAAGGTCTCCGGCGGCATAGGTGATCAACACCTCATGCTCGTCAATGTGATCAAACAATCGGTCTTTACCGTCCAGCAGACTTTGACCCGCAAAACCCTTACCCGCAGACAATCTTTTTCTTTGTTCAGGTAAGTCGACTGCAAAACCTGCCGCATAGACAAGATCACCATCCTCACCCACCAGGTAGTATGTAGCAGCCTGGCTATTAGTATACTCCGATACAAAATTGATGATGATATTTGACAACAGATCCAGGTCTTTTTCTCCCAGTATTTTCTCATTTAGCTTTGCAATGCCAGACTGCTGCCATTCCTTATCAGAAAGTGTAGTAAAAGAATATTGGAGTGCTTCTCCCATTTTGTTAAGCGAACTGGCCACACTCCCCAGGCTGTCAGCACCGCTATCTTTTACTCTTATGTTGTAATGTCCATCGGCTATCTTATCTGCCAGGTCTTGAATTATATTGATACGGCGGGTAATGTCCGCATCCTTTTCTTCCAGCTCCTTTTGCAATTCTGCCCGCTTGTTCACATCTGCTATTATGCGGAAGAAAAACATAATGGTTATGGCCAATGATAGTATGGCGGCTGAAACAATTACAATGGGCGTAAACGTTGCGTATTTTACAAGATTGGCATTTCGGACATTTAAAAGTTCTTTTTCTCTGCCCTCCATAAGCGCTATAAGCGCCCTTGCCTCATCCATATACTTTTTCCCGCTCTGCAGATACTCGATATCTATCGGCATATCCTTTCTCTTCAGGTCTATCAGGTGTTCAAGCGCAGTAAGCCTGTTGGCAATAACCGATCGTAGCTGTTCAGTTGACTGTTGCTGTGCACTATTATCAACCGTCAATGCCTTTACCTCGTTAAGTATATTCAGTGATTTCTGATAAGCGCCATTATAGGGATCGAGAAATTTATCATCTTTTGTCAGCAGGAAGCCCCTTTGGCCTGTTTCCGCATCTTTAAGTGTAGAAATTAATTCTTCGAGGCGCTGGATGACAGAATCAGTATGCCCTACCATCCTGTTACTATTCATTAAGTTAGTAATGCTATTGTACGAGGCAACCGAACTGATAAGTAGCAACAACAAAGAAAAGCCAAAACCCACAAGCAGGTTTCTTTTGATATTTGATTTCATTCAACTGATTTTATAACAGAACTGAAATTAAATTTAAAGGCATAAAATCATAATATCATATTTTTTACTATGCAATTCTTAGATGATTCACTAGTAAGGGATTAATGATAAATGTGTGTCTTTAAGTTTCGTTCTTAACCAAACTTCTACTGGTTATAAAAACTATGCCAGCTGCATTAGCCTTCAATAAGTGCGTGATCTGTTATAGACAATTTTGAAGATGTGTGCTTGCCTGTTACCAGCTGTTGATGAGATGTGATGATGACGGCAATACCACTATCTATAGCATTTTCTATAAGCAATATGAGATTGGACACCGATGCCTGATCCAACGTTATGAGCGGTTCATCGAGCAAAATAAGTTTGGGATGCCCGATAAAACCTAGTACAAGCGACAATTTTTTGAGCATGCCGCTCGAATATGTTCCGGTTTTATTCCCCACAAACACCCCGATTCCCAATGCCGCTATTAGTTTCGCTACATGCTGCTTATCAGCCTTTTTAGTAGTTGTGTAGAAATCTACCAATTCTGTTCCGGTAAGAAAAGTAGGGAAAGAAGGCTCCGCCTCGGCATGGTTAACGATCATCCTATAGCCGATTCTATCCTTGTTTATATCTATGCCTTCCACTTCTATTTGTCCGGAAAACGGAATAAGACCGGCTATCGATTTGAACAATGTAGACTTCCCCGATCCATTCTCCCCCTTCAACCAATAAAATGGGCCATCCAGTGCCATATCAGCCTTAATGATGAGCTGCCCGTTATATTCTTTGCTGTATTTTTTGAACCGGATCAATGGATAGAATATTTTGTAAAAACCTTAAAATGTAAAAACGAAATCAGTTTTGAACAACCGCTCAGCTGCCATGACATTTCCTACGAGCCTTTGCAAGAACCATCCATAAATCCTTTAATCCCAAAGATCCTGGTTCAGACAACATGTACTACAAAAACAAATACATCAACCTTATCGTCCACAAATTATTGAATTGTGCACCGCGGGTGATATTAGGTACCGTATTACGTATACTGATCAACGAATACTGGAAACGCAGATTGAGGAAAAAGCCTTTGTACAAATGCAGATTGCCACCAAGTAACAGGTTAAAATCGCTCTTCTTAAAAGGATAATCCTCCTGCTTGAAAGGTGTGGTTGGAGGCGGATTGGTCGAAATATATTCATTCGATGATCCCAGACGCGAATAAGACAGACCACCACCAAAATGATTCTTATGATCATCATAATAGTTGATCATTACAGGTATCTCTCCATAGGTAAGATCTGCGCCATATTTAGTAATATAATACCCTGCTGCCAGCAATTGCGGCGATTTAGAAACACTTCCTTTTTGAGATATCAGCACTTCTATACTTGCTGCAATATGTTCATCCATTTTAAAGAACACTATACCACCCGCATTCAATCCTTTACGGGTATAGCCGGCAAAATTGTCACCATCTATCTGCGTAAGATTTGCGCCCAATATCAACCCACCATAAAAGGTCCTGTCCTCATACATTGGCGTATTTTCCTGCGCTTTGGCTACAGTGCCAATAAACAGGATAATAACTAGTAAAGGAAATTGAAGTCTTTTTACGAAAACAGGCATAGCATTGAATTGGCCGGTAAAGTTATATGAACAGATACATTAACCTGAATGTCCAGAGATTATTGTACTGCGACGAACGTGAAATGCCTGGTGGTAGGTTAGTACGAATAGGCACCAATGAATATTGCACCCTCAGGTTCATGAACAATCCCTTCCACAAGTGCAACTGGGCACCGGCTATCAACTGAAAATCATTCTTCTTGAATGGGTAATCTTTATTCAGATCTCTGCTATAGACAGGGTTAGTTGACACCTTTTCATCACTATTGATCAACCTGCCATAAGCCACTCCCAAACCGGCATGACTCCTGTGCTTGTCAAAAAAGTTGATCATTACAGGTATTTCGGCGTAATTAAGATTAGTTGCGTACTTATTTATATACAAGGCACTATCGAGGTCACCATAACGCCCATAACGACTTTTGGCCCCCTTCTGGCTATAGAGTATCTCAAAGCTCAATGCTGCGTTCTTCCGAACTTTGGCATAAGCGATACCACCAACATTTAACCCAACTTTATAATATCCGGCGAAGTTATCACCGTCTACCTGGCAGAAATTGGAGCCGGCCAGCACACCAACCGAAAATATTTTAGGGTTACCATTAGCATCGTCTTCCACCTGTGCAAAAACACGGGAAACACCTGTAATAGCTGTTAATAAAAAGACTATTGCGGTAAATGCTCCGAATTTTCTACTTTTAGTCATCGAAAGAGAGGGGAATAATGAGTTTCAAATATACACCAAACACGCTAAAAAAACTGGAAGAGCTTTTTGAAGAGGCCAGGTACACCATCCGTTTTGAGAAGGGTAACTTCAATAGTGGCTACTGCATACTCGAAGAAAAGCGTGTGGTGGTCGTCAATAAATTTTTCAATGTAGAGGGTCGTATCAATGCGCTACTGGAGATATTACAATCTTTGGTGGTCAACGAAGACGAGCTGAGCGGCGAAATGCTCAAATGGTATCGCCAGCTAAGGGAACAACCCGACTTTGGAAAACCCGACTCTGTACAAACACAAATGGACATATAACCGTGAAAGTAACATTTTTAGGTACGGGCACATCGCAGGGCGTTCCTCTAATAGGCTGCCATTGCGAGGTATGTACATCAACCGACAAAAAGAACAAAAGGCTACGGTGCTCTATTCTTATAGAAACGCCCGAAGCCAATATAGTAATAGATACAGGCCCCGATTTCCGCTACCAGATGCTACGCGCCAAGGTGGAAAAGCTGGATGCTATTGTATTTACGCATAGTCATAAAGACCACGTAGCCGGACTGGATGATGTGCGGGCTTTCAATTACTTCCAGAAGAAAGCCATGCCCATCTATGCTACTCTTGAAACACAGGCTATACTGCGTAGAGAATTCGCATACGTTTTCGATACACCTAACTACCCGGGCATTCCTCAGCTAGACCTTATTACCATAGATCCCGATGTGCCTTTTTCTATAAATGGCATATCGATAACGCCTATAAGGGTGGTGCACTATCAGATAGAAGTATTAGGATTCCGTATTGGCAACTTTACCTACATCACCGATGCTAACCATATTGAACCAGAACAACTGGCAAAAGTAAATGGTAGCGAAGCATTGGTGATGACTGCCCTCCGGCACGAAAAGCACCCGTCTCACTTCACCCTTGGCGAGTCGATTGCTATATCTCAGTCGTTGGATGTCAAAGAAACTTACTTTACGCACATGAGTCACCAACTAGGTCTGCACGACGAAGTAACCAAAACATTACCCCCTCACATGCAACTGGCGTATGATGGACTAACACTTGAATTTTAAAAGCTGGGCGTAGTCATTCCCCCCGAATGTCACGGTGAGGCTCTCGAACCGCGACATTCGGCATCGGGCCGGTTCTCTTTGAGACCACCCAAATTGGTCATTGCGAGGGACGAAGCAATCTAGTAGCGGGACGTATTCGTTTTGTACCGTACACACCCACACCACACACCAACCAATTATTACCTAATTTTGCCTTCTTTTATATAATTATATGGAATATAATTTCTCCCAAATAGAACGTGACGCAAAAGACTTGTGGAAGACGAAAAATGTATATAAGGTAGAAAACCCTGCACCGGGCACTACACCTAAACCAAAATACTACATCCTCGACATGTTCCCCTACCCTAGTGGTGCGGGCCTGCATGTGGGCCACCCACTTGGCTACATCGCTTCCGATATATATGCCCGTTACAAAAAACTGTGCGGCTATAATGTGTTGCACCCAATGGGCTTCGATGCATTCGGACTACCAGCAGAGCAATATGCTATGGAGACCGGCCAACACCCTGCCGTAACTACTGAAAAGAACATTGCCCGCTACCGCGAACAACTGGATAATATAGGTTTCTGTTACGACTGGGATCGCCAGGTACGTACCAGCGAACCAAACTACTATAAATGGACGCAATGGATCTTCCTGCAGCTCTTTCATAGCTGGTACGACCGGAGTGCTGATAAGGCACGCCCTATGGCCGACCTTATTGCCATCTTCGAACTGGAAGGCAACAAGAATATTCCTTGCCCCGGTGATGATACTACATCATTCACCCACACAGAATGGGGTGCATACAGTGAAAAAGAAAAACGCGCTATCCTTATGAACTACCGTGTAGCCTACCAGGGTTATGCACAAGTATGGTGGTGCGAAGCATTGGGCACCGTACTGGCCAATGACGAAGTAGTAAATGGCGTAAGCGAACGGGGTGGCCACCCCGTAGAGCGCAAGAACATGCGCCAGTGGTTCCTGCGCATCACCGAGTTTGCCGACAGGCTATTAAAATCGTTAGATACACTCGAATGGACAGAAGCCATGAAGGAAATGCAGCGCAACTGGATAGGCAAGAGCAATGGCGCTGAGGTGAAATTTGATCTTGGCGAAGGTCTATCATTGATGGTATTCACTACCCGCCCCGATACCATCTTTGGTGTTGACTTTATGGTAATGGCGCCTGAGCATGAACTGGTAGATACCATCACCACAGTAGAACAAAAAGACGCAATCGACGAATACAAGAAATACGTGAAGAGCCGCAGCGAACGTGAACGCATGAGCGAAGTAAAGCAGGTTACCGGTTGCTTCACAGGCGCGCATGTCACGCATCCGCTTACAGGCAAAAAACTGCCCGTATGGATCTCTGAATACGTGCTTGCAGGCTATGGCACAGGCGCTATAATGGCCGTGCCTAGCGGCGATGATCGCGACCATGCTTTTGCTACTCACTTCAAGATACCTATCACCAATGTATTTGGCGACAGCTACACAGGCGACACGGCATACAGCAGCAAAACCGGCACTATAGAGAACAGTGATTTCTTAAGCGGCATGAAGGTGGCAGATGCTATTGATGCTGCCATAGATGCATTAGTAAAGGCCGGTGTAGGCAAGAAGAAAGTCAACTTCCGCCTACGCGATGCCGGCTTCAGCCGCCAGCGCTATTGGGGTGAGCCATTCCCTATCGTGTACATCGATGATGTACCCTATGGCACCGACGAAAGTGAAGTGAACAGAGAGAACAACCTGGGCACACTGCCGGTAGAACTGCCAATGGTAGAACACTACAAACCCGGCCCGGAAGGACAAGGCCCGCTGGCCAACATACCCGAGTGGATGAATATTTCCCTTTCCACCGGAGAGGGCCGTGGTGAAGCTTTCCGCGAAACCAACACCATGCCGGGCTATGCCGGCAGTAGCTGGTACTTCCTCCGGTACATGGATCCCCACAACGAGCATGAATTTGCCGACCGCGCCGCCACAGACTACTGGCAGCAGGTTGATCTATATATTGGCGGCACCGAACACGCAGTAGGCCACCTCCTCTACTCCCGCATGTGGACTAAAGCATTGTATGACCTGGGCCACATCGGCTTCGATGAACCGTTTAAGAAGTTGTTGAATCAGGGAATGATACAGGGGAAATCCTACTTTTTGAAAGTGGTTCAATTTCCATCTCCTTCGGAAGGGACACTTTCGCAATCTGAAAGAACATTCGTTATCTCCCAAGACAAAGAGTGGGAAGATTTAGGATTACGTGATAAGGGCACAAACTTTGCACAAACTAATCTAAGGTTTAGATATGGTCATGATTACGTAGACCCAAATGGCAAATTGACTGAGAAAAGTTTTGAAAAATACAAAGCTACTCACGGCTTGCCGTTTGAATATGAAATCAAGTGGAATGAAGAAAATGGACAAAAATTCATTCTAGTTACAGAAGAAGTTGAAAAAATGTCCAAGTCAAAATACAACGTAGTCAATCCTGACGATATTGTAGCACAATATGGCGCTGACACCTTCCGCATGTACGAGATGTTCCTTGGCCCTATAGACATGAGCAAACCATGGGATACTAAGGGTATAGAAGGCGTTCACCGCTTCCTTAAAAAACTGTGGCGTTTATATGCAGATGAGCAGAAAGGTTGGATAGTGACTGACGAAGCCGCTACCGATGCCGAGCTGCGCATACTGCACAAGACCATAAAGAAGATAAGTGAAGACATGGAGCGCTTCAGCTTCAATACGTCTGTAAGCCAGTTCATGATCACGGTCAACGAGCTGGGCGCACTCAACTGCCACAAGCGCGGCATATTGGAGCCACTGGCTGTTTTGATCTGTCCGTTTGCCCCACACATAGCAGAAGAGCTCTGGCACAAGCTGGGTAACGACAGTAGCGTAGTAGCCGCACAGTTCCCTCAATACGAAAACAAGTACGTAGTCGACAACAGCAAGAACTACCCAGTAGCCATCAATGGCAAGGCACGCCTGGAGCTGGAATTCGCGCTCGATGCCGCCGACGCAGATGTGCAGGCAGCAGTCCTCGCCAACGAAGCAGTACAAAAATGGATGGAAGGCAAGCCCCTGAAAAAGTTCATTTACGTGAAGGGAAAGATGATCAATGTTGTGGTATAAAACAATAAAAGAGAAATGGCAACCTTTAAAAGTTGCCATTTCTCTTTTTATATACAATTAAAGTCCTTTTTTAGGTAGTGCTATTCGTGATCCACTTTGGTGTTTGTATCGGCACGTAGGCGCGCATCTGTTGCAAAAGGTCATCAGAGCTATTGCTTGTCAATAGCATATTGCGCACATCGGCAGGCAGGAAGCCCTCGTTCACCATAGTATCACAGAGGGTATTTAGGGCATTATAGTAGCCATTTACATTTAGCAACCCTACCGGTCTTACGTGTAGCCCCAGCTGCGCCCAGGTGAGCATTTCAAACAACTCTTCCATAGTGCCCCAGCCGCCCGGCAGGGCTATGATGCCGTCGCTTAGTTCATGCATCTTCAACTTACGCTCATGCATGTTTTCGGTAACTATCAGTTCAGTAAGTCCTTCGTGCGCTACTTCTTTGGTGCGTAAAAAATTAGGTATAACACCAATCACCTCGCCGCCTGCGGCCAATGCAGCGTCTGCTACCGCACCCATTATACCTACCTTAGCACCACCATATATGAGTCGTATTCCCTGGGTGGCCAATGCGGCGCCCAATTGGTGGGCTGCTTCTTTATATACCGGCTTATTCCCTTCCGCCGACCCGCAGAATACAACAATACTTTTCATACCTGAGTTATTTTGAACTCAAATATAACAGATGCTTTGAAACGTGTTGTTATTTTATTGTGTTCAATTAAGGCTATTATGCCTTTATTGCCTCTGCTATTGCATCCCAAAGTTGTATGCGGTGCTCCAGCGCATCCTTAATGGCAACAGTTGCTGCCGACCATTTCGCATCATCAGTGCCACAAAGTTCCGCTGTCATTTCAAAACCCAGGTGAGAGTGGTGATCGCCATCCACTTCAATATGGCGCTCCAGGTAGTACTTTAATGTGCTCAGCTTATTATCCGTGCTTTTATTCAGCTCGTTTACAAAACTGATGAACATACCCGGTATAAGATCTTCCCTGCCAAAGGTAAATACCGCTGCCTGTATATGCACCTTACCTGTAGCTATAACTGAGAAAGTGTTTTTAACAAACGCGCCCGATGCTTCGGGAACCCCATCTTGTTCCAGGCACTCGTCTACAGGCATGCCATTCTTAATATTCGCTACCAACTCACTAATAGCAGTAGTATCGCTACCGGCTTGTTGCATAGCGCGCAGGTACAATTCAAAGTGACTGATCCTCACGCCATGATCATCCACATCAGATTCTTCTCCCAACACTATCTCATTGATAAGATACCTGGTTTGGGCATTGCCTACAGGCACCCACGGCACATTGGTACAAGTGAGATTTCTTTGCAGCGACTTGAGCAAAGACATAAAATCCCATACAGCATAAACATGATGCTGCATAAAGATGTTGAGATCTTCTATTGTCTTTACTGCTGAATATACCTTATGGTCAATGAGTTGCTGCCTGAGTGGCGCTATTTCCGCTTTGAGTTGTTCTATATATTGATTCACGATAGCTGTAATTGACCGCAAAAATACAGGGTATATGGCAAGATATTTTATCCTGAATATTGAATTAAACTATACAGGCAATAGTTTAAAAACAATTACAATAAGCCAATCCTTTTAAGCTTCTATTTTCTTGCCCAGCTTATCTTTCAGCACAAAATAGAGGATAACACCTGTGGCAATGAAGCCAAGCGCCCCAACTACATACCATACATCGCTGGTCAGTAACAAGTACAACCATATACATGCACTAATAATTGCCGGCAACGGGAATAGCGGCATTTTATAAGGCCGTCTGTCGTCAGGTTTATTTTTGTGCCACAACATCACACCAATTGCCTGCGAAACGAACTGTATAAGAATACGCATGGTAACAATGGTTGTAATAATGGTGCTCATTCTGAATAACAGGCTGAAAACAAAGGCTAATGCACCCAGTGTAAGCAGCGAGATATGAGGGAACTTATGTTTAGGATGCACTTTGGCGAAAACGGGAAAAAAGTCGCCGTTGAGTGCAGCGGCATAGGGCACACGGGAATACCCAAGTAGCAAGGAAAACAACGAAGCAAGTGCTATGCACAATACCAATACAGTAGCCACCTGCGCTACTGCATGGTTATAGATCAATTCGAAATATGTGCTCACAATAAATTTTGACGCGCCCACTTCCTGCCACGGAATAACCCCTATAACCGATAGCTGCATACATAGGTAGAGAATCATAATGCCGGTAATGGATATAAACATGCTGCGGGGAATATTCCTCTCGGGGTCTTTGATCTCTGCACCAAGGTGGCATACATTGTAGTAGCCCATGTAAGAGTACACCGCCTTTACCGAAGACTGTCCAAGATATACAAAGAAAATGGGCGTTATACTAAAGCTGGCTGAGTCAAATGTAAAAGCCCGTTCGAAACTGAAATGCCCGGCTGCAGAAAAGATCATCCATAGTATAGTAAGCACGGTTACAATAGAAAGAACCAATGAAATGGCACCGATCTTCTTGATATTCCGATACAGCAGGAACACCATAAGGGCCACTACAGCGCCACTTACGCATTTTTGTTGTACCTCAGTAATAGAAGGTATAAGGTAAGCCAGATAGGTAGAGAAGCCTATAGCGCTACTGGCTGCGGTCAGCGGCGCCTGTACTACTGTTTGCCAGATGAACAGGAAGGCCATCAGCTTACCCCATTTATCGCCAAACAGCTTTTGGAGAAATACGTAGCTGCCACCAGCCTCGGGCCATTTGGCACCCAGTTCAGCCCATACCATACCATCGGTATAAGCCAGTACAGCGCCAAGTAACCACGCCAGCAAACACAATGGACCGCTGAGGTGGGTTAACACCATAGATATGGCTATGAACGGGCCTATGCCCACCATGTCTATCATGTTGATAGCCGTAGCCTGGGTAAGAGATAACCCCCGTTCTAATTTATGATCTTCTGTAGCCGCCAATTATACCTATTTGTGCTGCAAAGTATAAAATGCCCGTAACATGGGCTATTATAATATTGTCCGCTCATTAGTATGAAATCAATAATTTCTGCAAATGTGAACTAGTTATTGACTTTGCACATCTGTGTCAGGCTTTTTCACCATTCTCAACTCGGCCACTATTATATAACTAACTATAACCAGAAATGCCCACGAGCTGATCTTCTGATAGTTGACCATAGCCCAGCCTTTGTGTTGGTAGGCATATTTCCATGCACCGAGCAGTGTGGCTATATTCTCCGCCAGCCATATAAAGAAGCCAATGAGCAGGAAGGAAATCGTTACCGGCATTCTGTAAGCCTTTCGTTCAATATGAAAGACCACCCATGATCTGCGAAACAGGTAGCAGATGAAAATGCCGTAGACGTACCGCAGATCGTGAAAAAAGTGATTGGTAAAGAAATTAAGATATACTAGCGCACCCGATATTCTTACGGGTATATGATGTGGCCAGTTGACCATGGTGAGGTCAAATCTACGCCACGCCTGGCACATGTAGCTGGCTACACTGGCATACATAAACCCGCTGTAGAGCGGAACGCCCGCAAATTTAGTGTAGGCAGCTTCCGGGTAAGACCACGAACCGATGTGCACTTTAAACAATTCCATAGCCAGCCCCAGCAGGTGGAATACGCAGATCACTTTCACTTCATCCCTGCTTTCCATCCCTGAGAAATAAAGTGCGCATTGAGCTAAAAGGCAAACTATCAGCATGAAATCGTATCGCGGCAGTATTGTCACGTAGTGCGATAGCCCAAGCGCGGCAAATACAATTGCAGGAAAGATACAGGAGAGTGCCTCTTGTACGCCGAATATAAAAAAGTGCCTTACTCCTGATCTCATGGATAATATTACGTCCAATGTAACACCAATATTCGTCATATCAGACGAATACAGAAGCAATTAACTATTTCTAACCCTTTGATTGCTCTTAGTTAATAATATAATTTTATTTAACTTTTTATACCCATAAAATATTTTACATTCTTAGCTATAGGTAATAATTTCGCACCAAAGAAACATCATGAAGAAAAATTTATTATTTGTTATTTGCTCCGTTTTACTTCTTTGCGCAGGCAATGTAGCTAAAGCATCATCCCCGGTTACGTTTACTGGCGGCCACACTCAATTTTTAGCCGCTTGTGAAAACGGCCCGCACTATTCTATTAATGGCTTACTTGCAATAACTGACTCCGACCTGGGTGAAACCGAAACCTGGTCAGTAGTCACAAACGCCTCGCATGGCACATTAGCTGCAGGCTTCTCAACTACATCTACAGGCACTATTATTACGCCAACCGGACTTACTTATACCCCTGCCATAGGCTATGTGGGTATTGATTCATTTTCTGTTGAGGTAAGTGATGGTGCTACTTTCGATACAACAATGATCTATGTGACTGTAAATCCACTGCCAGTTGCAGGAACTATATCGGGCGGAAGCTCGGTATGTATTGGTGCTTCATTTACTCTAACAGCTTCAGTTTCCGGTGGTACATGGTCGGCGTCTAATGCACATGCAACAGTTTCAGGCGGTATCGTTTCGGGCATCATTGCCGGCATTGACACAATAAGCTATTCTGTTACAAACAGCTGCGGTACAGCTACTGCTACACAGGCAGTAACAATAGATCCGATACCCGCGGCAGGTCCTCTTGCGGGTGCAAGTGCGGTTTGCGTAGGCGGAACAATAACACTTACAGGAGCTTCTACCGGTGGTTCATGGAGCACTCCTAGTGCCGATGCAACTGTTGTAGGCGGCGCTGTAACAGGTGTTGCAGGTGGCGTAGCAACTATCTCTTACATTACCTCCGGCACTTGCGGTATGGATACTGCAACCATGAATATTACGATAGATACAGGCATTGTTACGCCTGCAGGCATAACAGGTACAGACACGATGTGTGCAGGTGCAATGACCACGTTAAGCAATACAAGCGCAGGCGGCGTGTGGACAAGCACCTCTCTGGGTGCAATAACCAGTGCAGGTATACTTACTGCAGACTCAGCGACGAGCGGAGCTGATACTGTTATTTATTCCCTCACTAATGGCTGCGGTACAGGAAGCGTATCTCACACAGTGTTTATCAACCCACTGCCTTTTGCAGGTGTGATTACGGGCTTTGATAGTGTTTGTGCAGGATCTACGATTACCCTGACCACTACAGGAACGGGCGGAGTATGGTCAAGCAATATACCTGAATTTGCTGCCGTAGATGCTACTGGCCACGTAATTGGTGGATTAAATGGCACATCCGTTATCAGGTACACGGTCACCAACGCATGCGGAACGGCTAGTGCAACGCACACTGTAAGAGTAAATATTCCGGCTCAGCCAATAATAGGTGATGCAAGCATATGCCAACTCGCGTTGAGCATGTTTATAGATGCTGTTGGTGGTGGTACATGGAGCAGCAGTGACTTCCTTACAGTTGCTATCTTAGGTGGTAATGCTGTTGGTCTTCAGTTAGGTACAGCTACTATTACCTACACGGTAAGCAATGCATGTGGAACAACAAGTGCTACACTCGACGTTGAAGTTATTGATTGCGCGAATGGTGTTAATGAAGTAGCTGCTAACAATACGCAGCTGAGCCTTTCGCCTAATCCAAACACAGGTGCATTTACCATTCAGCTGCCATCATCAGCTTCTGCAAATGCAAATGTTGTGATCACCAACGTACTTGGCGCCAAAGTAAAGGAATTTACCATGAACACTAACCAGGCTACAGAAGTAAATATGGATGTGCCGGCAGGCGTATATTTCTTGTCTGCAACAGTAAACAACACTGTTTACACGACAAAAATGGTCATTGCTAAATAATGATGAAAGTAAATTTATAATTAAGAAAGCCCTCTCTCGAGGGCTTTCTTAATTATAATACGATCTAAAGTGTGTCGCGAAAAATTATGCGGATAGACATACATTAAGCCATTATTTCAATGCTCTCCTGTATAACTGAATTGTATTCTCCAGCCCATAGTACAATGCGTCAGCAATCAGTGCATGTCCTATTGATACCTCCAGCAGGTTGGGTATAGACTGTTTGAAGAATGCAAGATTATGCCTGTCGAGGTCGTGACCGGCATTAATGCCCAGATTGTGTGTAAGTGCAACACTAGCGGCTTTTATATACGGCGCAATGGCATCATGCTTGTTGTACGGATAGTTACGGGCATAGTCTTCGGTATATAGTTCTATCCTGTCCGTACCCGTTTCAGCAGCGGCGGCAACCATTTGCGTTATCGGATCAACGAAAATAGACACGCGTATACCGGCAGCTTTAAATACACCTATGATATCCTGCAGGTATTTCTTTTCCTTTATGGTATCCCATCCGTGGTTGGAAGTTAGTTGCCCCGGAGCATCGGGCACCAAGGTAACCTGGGTCGGCTTCATTTCCATTACGAGGGCTACAAACTTATCTTCAAGCGGATTGCCTTCTATATTGAATTCAGTGGTAATGATCTTTTTGATATCCCTCACGTCGCTGTAGCGGATATGACGTTCATCGGGGCGGGGATGCACTGTAATACCCTCCGCGCCAAATTGCTGGCAATCTATTGCCACCTGCAATACATTAGGATTATCACCACCGCGACTATTACGTAGCGTAGCAATTTTGTTGATGTTGACTGAAAGTTTTGCCATGTAGAAAAGTATAACCTTAAAAGTGAGCAGTAAAAAAGAATATCTGTGACTACTTTGATACAAAAATACGCTAATTGCTATATTTTACTTTGATAGAAAAATTAAATGAAGGCCTGGCAACAAGCAATAAGAATATTATACGATGATTATTTTTCTCTAAATATCCTTGAACAGGCTACGAATAGGACAATCCCTATCAACGCACCGATACTATCGGCAACCGCATCCATAAATTCTGATGCCCGCCCCAGCGAAGGAAAAGCGCCCTGCAATATTTCTATAAGACTACCAAAGGCAATGGCAATGATCGAAATAGTGACTAGCCTCGCAGTTTTAACTGAAGGATTGGTACACAGCCAGAAGAAGGAGAAGCCGCCAAAGAATGCAAAATGTACCCATTTATCAATGAGCGGCACATCCACCTTCGGTACGCTCCTTGAGGGCATAAAGCACCCTAATAAAATAAGCAAGGTCCATAGAATAGCTATGAACCTTGCTTGTCTTTTATAAGAAGAATCCGGAGAAAATATATTCGGCATCCCGGAAATTAGTCTACCAATGCTTTGTATGCGGCAGCATCCATCAATGCATTTACTTCGTCAACGCTATCTACTTCCATCTTTATCATCCATCCTGCGCCATATGGATCAGAATTTACACTTTCAGGATTGTTCTCAAGGCCACCATTCACCTCAGTGATAGTACCGGCTACAGGAGAGTACAGGTCAGACACCGTCTTTACAGCTTCTACAGTACCGAAGATCTCATTAGCACCTACATGCTTACCTTCTGCGCTGATGTCAACAAAAACGATATCACCCAGCTCATGCTGCGCGAATTCAGTAATACCAACAGTTGCGATATTGCCGTCAAGACTTATCCACTCGTGATCCTTTGTGTAGCGTAAATTAGCTGGAAATTCCATTGTTATAAATTTTGAGGTAAAAATAGGAGAAAAAACGGGAAATGATAATCTCAAATCAGGAATTTGACCAGGATCATCATTCTTTTTCCCTTACAACTGGTTTTGAATCATCACATAAACTTTTTTGCCTTCCTATGCTGTCCATCTGGCCCAGGAGGCTTACCCACATCTCAGAATATTTCTTAAAATGAATAGGTACGTCAATATCTTCTTTAAATAGTGACGACAGCAGGTCATAGGCTGCGGCAGCATTCTCCTCGTCATAAAAGGTATTTACCCATGCGGTAGCAATATGATCCCGCCCCTGCATAGCCACTCCATTGCTGCCCAGTATAAACGGATTGGGTGAGTGTTGCCACGAAACATTACTCACTTCCGACCTGTTATATTGACTAAACAGCAGACAAAGGTGCTTTGTAGTGCCCAACACCCGTTGCTGTATTTCCTGGCAGGTTTCTTTATGATCGGGCCGTATGCGCCATTGACTATGTGCAATGCTGAAGGGGTCATTATCTGCGCTAAACTGCACATTATTCCTTTCAAGAAATATATTCTTATGCACTGTGTATTTTATCTTCTCCATTGCGTCAGTACCTGTAAGGCCCGGCAATTTCAGCCACTCATCCGCAAATGGATAGCTGATCTTCAACAGATCCTTTTCCCTGTCCACCACATCCAGTGTCCATTCCTTCTTGTAGAGGATCTTCTTTCGTTCTGAAACCAATCTTATCTTCTTGTCTTTGAATGTCCAGTGTCCGTAATCGAAATAATATGGCTGATAGAACGTGTAGGTGTTATCCTCGCGCAGGTTCAGGTAGGCACTTTCCTCCAGGCTGTTATCATCGCCTCCATTACCCCTGAAATTCCAAAGCCCTGTAATGTTATCTTTTTTCTCTGAAAACTGCCCGCAGCCTAAGTTGAGCAGAATAGATACTGTAACTAATAAAATAGCAGAAAAGCGTTTTGCCGTCATAAATTAATTGAGAAAATTAGGGAATGGGAGCTACAATTATTGATTCTTTTTAACGTTGCTCTAACCTCGTGTTAATACAAAAAGTAGTAATTTAATAGATGAATTCCAAATTAAATTTATCAGTCACATTAATAAATAATTTATTTCATAAGCCCCGCCTGATTTTGGAGGGTTATCCACATAGGTTAATATTCTCGTCATCTTTTTGGTAAAAAGTTTCAGGTAAATTTAGTAATCAGTTACAACACACCCCGCTCCTCATCACTAAGACATCGTAAACGCACAAAACCATTTAATTCATGAGCACAACAGCTACAGGTAAAGGACTGCCGTTTCAACGACAGTACACACGTGACGGCGTTAATCCGTTCGACATGTTTGAGTACGATTATCGTACTTCCGTGATCCGAAACCCCAATGGCGAGAAGGTCTTTGAGATGACCAATGTAGAGGTGCCTGCGCACTGGTCGCAGATAGCCACCGATATATTGGCGCAAAAGTACTTCCGCAAGGCAGGCGTGCCTATGCCCGATGGAACGACCGGTGGTGAGACCTCTATAAAACAAGTAGCCAACAGGCTGGCAGATTGCTGGCGCACCTGGGGCGAAAAATATAATTATTTCGCTTCGGCCAAAGATGCACAGGTATTTTATGATGAGTTGGTATTCAGCATACTCATGCAGAGTTGTGCGCCCAATTCCCCGCAATGGTTCAACACAGGGCTGCACAACAGCTATGGCATTGAGGGCAAAGCACAGGGACACTATTATGTAGATCCGATAACCTGTATACTGGAAAGATCTAAGAACGCTTACGAACGCCCTCAGCCACACGCCTGCTTTATATTAAGTGTAGATGATGACCTGGTCAACGATGGTGGTATTATGGACCTGTGGGTACGTGAAGCCCGTATTTTTAAATATGGTTCCGGCGTAGGTACCAACTATTCCAATATTCGTGCGGAAGGCGAAAAACTAAGTGGTGGCGGTACATCGAGCGGATTGATGAGTTTCCTGAAGATAGGCGACCGCGCGGCAGGTGCTATCAAAAGCGGTGGCACTACCCGTAGGGCTGCCAAGATGGTATGTCTTGACCTCGATCACCCCGAAGTGATCGACTTTATTGACTGGAAGGTACAGGAAGAAAAGAAAGTAGCTGCACTTATAGCAGCGGGTTATCCATCAGACTATGAGGGTGAAGCCTACAAAACGGTATCAGGTCAGAACTCAAATAACTCAGTACGTATACCTAATGCGTTCTTCCATAGCCTGGAGAATAACAGCGACTGGGATATGACCGCCCGCAGCACCGGCAAGGTAATGAAGTCTATTCCTTCAAAAGAACTGTGGGAAAAGATAGCCTATGCGGCATGGCGTTGTGCAGATCCCGGCACGCAATATGACACTACCATCAATGAATGGCATACCTGCCCCGAGGGCGGAGCTATAAGAGCATCTAATCCATGCTCTGAGTATATGTTCCTCGACAATACAGCCTGCAATCTCGCATCCCTCAACCTGCGTCGTTTCTTTAATGAAGAGACAGGACAGTTTGATGTAGCTGGCTTTGAATACATGACCCGGTTATGGACAGTGGTGCTGGAAATATCTGTATTGATGGCACAGTTCCCTTCTCCCGAAGTAGCACAACTCAGTTATGATTATCGTACACTCGGATTAGGTTATGCCAACCTCGGCTCTATGCTGATGGTAAGTGGTATAGCCTACGACAGCGAAGAAGGCCGTGCACTAGCAGGTGCCATCACCGCTATTATGAATGGTGTTGCATACAAGACATCGGCTGAGATGGCTGCAAGTCTGGGCACATTCGCGAGGTACAATGAGAACAAAGAGCACATGATGAAGGTGATGCGCAATCACCGTGCAGCTGCTTATGACGCAACCGACGCGTTTGAAGGACTGGAAATAAAACCTGTAGGCATCAATGCCAAGTATTGCCCCGATTATCTGCTGAAAGCGGCCACACGTGCGTGGGACGATGCCGTGCAGATGGGCGAACAATATGGTTACCGCAATGCACAGGCTACAGTAATAGCACCTACAGGTACCATAGGCCTGGTAATGGATTGCGACACTACCGGCGTAGAGCCTGATTTCGCATTGGTCAAATTCAAAAAGCTGTCTGGTGGTGGTTACTTTAAGATCATCAACCAATCTATACCTGCTGCGTTAAAGAAACTGGGCTACACTGCCGAAGAGGCTGACGCCATAGTGAAGTATGCAAAGGGGCACGGTACATTTGCAGGCGCACCTTACATCAACCATCAGAGCCTGAGCGAAAAGGGCTTTATTGCTGAAGAAATAAAGAAACTCGACATTGCTGTAGAAAGCGCATTTGAAGCTGGCTTTGTATTCAATGTATACACCCTCGGCGAAAGCTGCTTACAGCGCCTTGGCTTTACACCCGAGCAATATTATGCGCCGGACTTTAGCCTGCTGCATGAACTGGGCTTTACCGATGAAGAAATAGAAGCAGCTAACGATTACGCCTGCGGCACCATGATGATAGAAGGCGCTCCATTACTGAAGAAAGAACACCTTTCTGTATTCGATTGCGCTAATAAATGTGGTAAGAAGGGTGAGCGATACATACACGCCCATGGCCACATCCGCATGATGGGTGCGGTACAACCTTTCATAAGCGGGGCCATTTCCAAGACCATCAACCTGCCTAATGAAGCCTCAATTGACGAGATCAAAGATTGCTACTTCCTCAGCTGGCAGTTGGGTCTAAAGGCTTGTGCGCTGTATCGTGATGGTTCTAAGCTGAGCCAGCCATTGAGTACTAAGAGCGATAGCAAAAAGAAAGATAAAGAAGAAGCAAAAGAGGAGGTATCAGCTACTCCGGTTGCAGATGCGCAGCAGATAGTTGATATGAGCCTGCTTACAGTAGAAGACCTGCTGGAAGAAGTGAACCGCCGCGTGCAGGAAAGCCCGGATACGCAATTGAAGCGTGAACTGAGCCGCATAGTAGAACGCAAACAATTACCTGCCAAACGCAGAGGGTACACCATAAAAGGCAAGGTTGGTGGACAAGCCATGTTCCTCCGTACAGGTGAATACGGTGACGGTACACTCGGAGAAATATTTATAGATATGGCCAAAGAGGGAGCTACCATGCGTAGTATGCTCAATAGCTTTGCAATAGCTATATCGGTAGGTCTGCAATATGGCGTACCGCTTGAAGAGTATGTAGATAAGTTCATCTTCTCCCGTTTCGAACCATCGGGCATTGTAGAGCATCCAAATATCAAATCAGCCACATCAGTGCTTGATTATATCTTCAGGTTGCTGGCATACGAATACCTGGATCGTGATGATCTTGTGCACGTGCAGGACCCTGACAAGCTACCGCGACATGAAGAAGTGGAGGCGCAGAAACAACATGAGCTATCGCAAGTGAGGGTGACACAGCCTGCCGCAAACACAGCAAAACCTAAACAGGCCATAGCACCAACACCCGTAAGTATGATGGCGCAGAACAGTGCCGACTTGAAAAAGATGATGGGCACCAGTGCCGATGCACCTGCCTGTCGCCAATGCGGAAACATAACCCTGCGTAACGGCACTTGTTACATGTGTCCTAATTGCGGCACAACCACCGGGTGTAGCTAGTGGAGAAAATAAATGGTCAATTGTGTAAGCCACCTATATCGGGTGGCTTACACGTTTTAGACTTGATCTATCGTGTGTGTTGTTCATCGTCCTACTCTAAAAGATATTACCATTCCGGTATTCGATGCCAACGCGAACAATTGACTATAAACAATATACATATTAGTAAAAAGGATTTCCCCAATGCCGGCGTCTAACACTGCAAATAGAATTTATGCAGCAATCGCCCCGTGCTTGTTATAACATCAAAAGAGACCTTCATTCCGGAAAACACATAATAGTTACGTTTTGTCTTTTATTGATCTGGGCCGTCATTCCATTATCGCTACACGCACAGGGCAATAAGCAGAACATCCGCGGTTCAATTACCGACAAGTTATCACTGGTGCCGCTTCGGGGCGCTATGGTTCAGATCGTAAATGATTCAGCTAGTCATCAGGCCCTGTCCGACTCAAATGGCAATTACACGCTTCGCAGCATAACTCCCGGCAGGTACGAATTACGGATAATAAACAATGGCTATAAAGATGTTTATCTGCCCAATGTAATAGTAGCATCAGGCAAAGAAACTATCTTAGACATTAGCATAGAAGAGACTTTTAAAAGGCTTAAGGAAGTAGTGATCAGCTCTTCTGACAAGGGAGTTACCATTAATAAACTGGCAACTGTAAGTGCCCGCACCTTTTCTATGGAAGAAGTGAACCGGTATGCCGGCGGTCGTAGCGACCCCGCCCGCCTGGTTGCCAATTTTGCAGGCGTAAGCGCTCCCGACGATTCAAGAAATGATATTGTGATCAGGGGAAATTCACCGGTAGGTGTGTGCTGGCGGATAGATGGTATGAATGTTACCAACCCTAACCACTTTGCCACAGTAGGTACTACCGGCGGGGCGGTAAGTGCACTCAATACCAACATGCTCAAAAACTCTGATTTCTTCACCTCCGCTTTTCCTGCGGAGTATGGCAATGCTATAGCCGGTGTTTTCGATCTTGGTTTCAGAACTGGTAATACGGAAAAGAGGGAACATACAGTTCAGCTGGGCCTCGTTACAGGGCTTGAGGGTATGACCGAGGGCCCGCTAGCTAAAGGTAGCGGTGCGTCTTACCTGGTTGCCTATCGCCAGTCTGTAGCATTTCTGGCATCTACATTTGGCATTAATATTGGCACTTCAGCTACTCCGGCATACAAAGATCTTTCGTTTAAAATAACCAGTGGAAATACTAAACTAGGCACCTTCAGTTTATTTGGCATACTGGCCAACAGCAGCATTGGCATATCAGGCGGCAAAAGTGGAAGTTTATACGCGCCACCAGACAATACAGATCTTTACAGTGCCATTGGGATCATCGGCATCAAACATGTAAAGATATTGAACAAGCGCTCTTATATCACCTCATCTTTGGGTGTCAATTATGCTAAGAACACTCAATATCAATCGTCAGCAGATTCAAGTAATAACAGCCGGAGTATTGAAGAAGAAAAAGTAATTCAAACAGCATACACGGCTTCAGTTGCCTACAACAATAAGATCAACTCTCGGCTATTCTTCAAGGTGGGCCTGCAGGATCAACTGATCAACTTAGACCTGTATTACCGTACCCGCAGAAATATGCCCGACTGGATGCAGATATGGGATAACAATAATGCTACTCACCTGGCTCAGGCATATGCTCACCTGAAATATAATATCACTGAAAGGCTCACCGCCAATGTTGGCCTGCATACGCAAAAGCTGTTCCTCAACACAAGATCAACATCACTGGAACCCCGTATCGCATTTAAGTATGACGTGGGCAAGAAAAGCAGCTTGACTATGGGATTCGGATTGCATGCGCAGATGCAACCTATAAATATCTATTACAATCAGATACAGAATGCAACTGCCACCAACAAAGATTTGGGCTTCACAAAAAGTCAGCACTATGTATTGGGGTACGATTGGCAACCGTTTAAAGATTGGCGTGTAAAAGCAGAAATCTATTATCAATACTTGTACGATGTGCCGGTCGATTCAATCTCCGGCAGCTACTCTATGCTCAATACCGGTTCCAGCTTCAAGCCAGACCTGTCTGTGAATCTTAAGAATAATGGCACGGGAACTAACTATGGGGCTGAACTGACCATCGAAAAATTCTTTAGCAAAGGCTACTACGGGCTCTTTACTTCTTCGGTATACGAATCTAAATATAAGGGCAGCGACGGGGTAGAGCACAACACTGCTTTCAATGGCAAGTATGTATACAATCTACTTGTTGGCAAAGAATTTAAAGTAGGGTCTGATAAGAGAAACAAATTCACTACCGACTTGAAGTTTACAAATGCAGGTGGCCGTTTTCATACCCCAATAGATCTTGCAACTTCGCAGATGGTAGGTAACACGGTACTTAAAAGCGACACCTATGCATATACCAGTCGATACGATAACTACTTTAGGTTGGACTTCAAACTGGGTTTTGCGCTCAATAGTAAGTCAAGAAAATTATCTCAGACTTTTTCACTGGACCTACAGAATGTCACCAATCATCAGAATGTTTTTTCGCAGTCTTACGACAACGGCAGTAAAACCATAATGACGAGTTATCAATTGGGCTTCTTCCCTAACTTTATTTACAAGTTGCAGTTTTAGTCTGTTAATCAAGCCATTTCAGCAATGCCCTTATTACCTGCTCCGGCTCCTCCTCCTGCGGGAAATGGCCGCAGGTAGCCAATTGTACAACAGTGGAATTGGGAAACCCGGATACGAATTTATCAAGGTTGGGCGGCGTGATCACAGGGTCTTTCATACCCCATATGAATAGCGTAGGCTTTGCATTGATTGATTGTTTTTTGTTCCACAGTTGTTCAAACCATTCCTGATCATTAAGCAATGACTTTGCAAATGCCAGTGTGCCCTCTCTCTGATGTCGGGTGGCAAACGGACCGGTGTATTGTTTCAGTAATTTACCATCTAGCTTCCGTGCGCCAAAAGAAGATGGCAGAATGAATCTCGCCGAAAAATTGAGATGCCGATATAAGAATGGTAGTAATGGACTCTTCAGCACCTTACGCAGTTTAATATAGTCAGGCTGGTGCTCACTGCTCCACAACCACGAATTAAGCACAACTATGCTCTTTACTTTCTCCGGGTTATTGATCGCGAAATTCAAACCTATAGGCCCGCCAAAGTCATGCACTACAAGTGTTATGTGCTCTAGTTGTTTGGCAGTAACAAATCGCTCCAACCTCAGGCTGTGATTAATAGTAGAATAATCATAGTGCTCCGGCTTGTCTGAAAGCCCAAACCCTATGTGGTCAATGGCGATACACCTGTATTGTTTAGACAGTGCTTTAACCACATTCCGATAGTCAAAACTCCACGATGGTGTGCCATGAATGAAAAGCATTGTATCGCCTTTCCCCTCATCAATATAATGCAGGTTTTGCCCGTTAACCACAAAGTAGTTAGAGCGAAAAGGATATTCCGATTTGTTGAGCCAGTTGTTTTTCATGCAGCAAAAATCGCTGGCATTAGAGGCCGCACTCTTGGTTTAAACCAAGATTATTTCATCATCGTTGCTTAGGGGCTATTAATGAATAAATAGCCCTGTCGGAGAATACACCCCTAAAGCAACAGCGATCTCTAAAATGACCTTCCTTAATAAATCCTGCCCGTTCTACTACTTTCAGCGAGGCTACATTGGCGGGATTTACACTGGCTTCAATGCTGTGCAATCCCATTTCATTAAACCCATGATCCGTAACGGTCATCATTGCCTCGTGCATTATGCCCTTACCGCAGTAGTCCGGATGCATAACATAGCCTATCTCGGCACGACAGCTTTCCTTCATCCATCGCCACAGTGCTATGGTGCCTATCATTTTATCATCACCTTTTAAGGTAATAGCCCAGGTTATACCAATACCGTCATTCAGGTTGTCGGTTAGCAGCTGCACATACATCTGTGCTTCCTCCAATGACGTTATCGGCTCCTTGCCTATGTATTGTAGCACACGGGTATCGGAACGTAAGAATAAAAATTCAGGCGCATCTTCAAATTTCGCTTGTCGTAACACAAGCCTTTCAGTAGTTATTACCGGAAATGGCAGGAAGTTTACTTCAAGCATAGCAGTGGTGGTTTGAAGTGCATTACAACATTATTTCTTAGGCGTCAACAGCGAGTAAATTACAGAGTCAAGAAACTTGCCATCATAGTAATAGTTCTCTTTGAAAAGGGCTTCCTTTACAAATCCGGCTCTTTCCAGCAAGCGCTGAGATGCCATGTTGCCGGGGTTTATGTTGGCTTCCACACTGTGCAGCTGCAGTTCATAAAATCCATAATGTAGTATGGCTTGGGTGGCTTCCAGCATAATGCCTTTGCCCTGGTGCTCGGGGTGAAGCACATAACCTATTTCAGCCCGGTAATTGGCCTTGTCCAGTCGCCACAACGCCACGTTACCTATCATCTTATCATCACCCTTCAGTGTTATCGTCCACGATATGCCTGTGTTATTCTGTCGATTATCGTCAACCATTTGAATAAATGCCTTCGCTTCATCAATAGATTGTGCCGGTGCACGGTCTACATACTTTATTACTTCCGCGTCAGATCTTAAAAAGAATGCCTCATCAGCATCGTTCATGGTCATCTCCCTCAGTACCAGACGTTCAGTAACAAGAGTAGGGAACGGAGAAAAATTCACTTCAAGCATTTTGTTTTCTTTGTGTTTGGTGATCGTATGTGTTCAAAGATATAATTTTCTGTCGTTGCGGCATTTTGTAATATTAGGGTAGATTTCCAAACTGAAAGAGAGCATTTATGTTGCGTAAAATATCATTTTTTCTCGTTTTGTTATCGCTGCTGTCGATAACGGCATGCAAGAAGAAAGTGCCTGTCAATGCGCTGAAAGGTTACTGGTGCAAACGATATACAGGCACCATTGCGGGTCAGCCGGTAGTTGTCAACTTGTTCTGCACTGGTGATAATACTGCGCGTGGTACTTATTACTATGTCAACAAAAGCGAGTTACTCTATTTGTCATTAAATAATGATTCTGCTAATGCTGGCCATGTGATCATAGAAGAGTCACTGATCACCGATAGAGAAACAAACGAAGAGACAGCAGATGAAGACAGCGAAATGACCAACTACTGGGACGTTGTCTTTGATGCAGACAGTGTATCAGGTAAGTTTCATAAAGATAAAGGCGCTCCGGTCTATACCATCAGCCTCCACGAAGATTATAAAGATGCCTATCCATTTGCTTATGCCCGTTTCGATGACTCCGTAATAGTTAAAGGGAAAAACTGGAATGGTGATGCCATTGCCTCTTGTATAGGGATAATGCCGGCATCAAGCGTCAACAAGGATGATGCTGATTTCATTGCCGCCGGCATTCAAGGTCTTCTCAGTTTTGCAGGTGACACTAAGCCGGCTTCACAAGCAACACAACTGGATTATCAAAAAGCATTTGTTCAGAATTATCTGGAAGGCTACAAGAAAGATGCTCAGGAGTGGATGAAGGACAGTATTCCTCCCGATCCGCTTGGTCGTTATGAATGCTATGCAGATATTATTCCGCTGTACACCAGTAATGGCATTGTGGTGATAGGTAATCAATGGTACGACTATTCAGGAGGTGCGCATGGCAATCATGGTTCCAGATATGTGAATATGGATGTAAAAGGAAAAAAGGTATGGCAGCTGGCAGATATCATGCAGGTTGACAGCGCTGCTATCAGTAGGGTGTTAGATGCAGAAGCGCGCATTAAGTTCAAAGTGCCAACAGGTAAAGCTATAGAAGATATATTGCTTACATCATCAGTGCCTGCCACCAATAACTTTATCGTTGCCGACAGGGGAATAACATTTTGCTACGATCCTTATGAAATAGCCAGTTATGCTGATGGAGAAATCAAACTCTTCATCCCATACAACAGGCTAAAGCAATTACTGAAACCGGAATTTGTAGCTAGGATGGGATTGAAGCTATGACCCTGCTATTACCAGCATATAACTCGTACTTCTGCCGCCCGCAGCTTCCTTTTCCAAAACCTTTTTCTCTATAAGGTCCTGTATATCTCTCAGTGCTGTATCAGGAGATGATTTTGTGATCTTGGCCCATTTCGATGTGTTCAGCTTGCCGTCAAAACCATCGAGTAATTTATTGACCATTTGCTTTTGGCGGTCGTTAAATACCGTATTGCCATGTTGTTTCCAGAATTTTGCTTTGGTCAGTACATCTGCCAGCAATTCATCGGTAGCTTTTACCGCACTTAGCAGGCATTGCATAAACCATTGCAGCCATTCTGTTATTTCCAGATCGCCTTTTTGTGTTGCTTCAAGTACTTCATAGTAGCCCTTTCTTTCTTTTCTTATCTGGCTACTCATACTATAAAAGCGCTGACTCGTTTCATCAGCCCTTGCAAGTTGCATATCGGTAATAGCACGGGCTATTCGGCCATTGCCATCATCAAAAGGGTGTATGGTTACAAACCACAGGTGCGCTATAGCAGCTTTCACTATCGCATCAACTTTATTTTCCTCATTAAACCAACTTATGAATTGCTGCATTTCGCTTGCCAGCCGCTCGGCCGCAGGCGCTTCAAAATGTACTGCCTTTCTACCCATTGCGCCGGAAACTACCTGCATTGGATCTTGTTTTGTATTATTTCTATAGGCTCCTGTAACAACTTTATGCAGGCCACTTCTTCCACCGGGAAATAGTGCCGATTGCCAGCCAAACAGCCGGTCATCGGTCAATGACTCATCGTAGTGTTGCGTGGCATCCAGCATCATTTCTACCACTCCGTCTACGTGCCTGTCAGCAGGTATCAATCCAGCTATATCCATACCCAATCTGCGTGCTATCGACGACCTCACTTGCTGTTCATCTAGTACTTCACCCTCTATTTCGCTCGACTTTATTACATCCTGTGTTAGTGTGTGTAATATTGCCTCGTCCTGTAATTCAAACCCAAGCGTCTCCATTTTGCCCAATAAGCGGCCTGTCCGGCTATGTATCTCGGTCAGCAAAGAGTGCAACTCTTCTTTATTCCAGGCAAACCCCGGCCAGCCTTTTAATTGATGTATATATATAGGCATGCGGCAAATACATGCATTATTCTCCGCAAAAAACGATTTTACTCCCTGCTCTTACTATCCATCACTATCGTAACGGGCCCGTCATTCACCAGTGCCACCTTCATATCGGCACCAAATGTCCCCGTTAATACAGGCTTGCCGGTCTTTTCAGAAAGACAATGAGTAAAGTACTCATAAAGCGGAATCGCCTGTTCTGGTCTTGCCGCTTTAATGAAAGAAGGTCGGTTGCCTTTTTTGTATTGTGCATGAAGGGTGAACTGGCTAATGAGTAATACCTCACCACCTGCATTGACAATATCTTTATTCATCATTCCTGCTTCATCCGCAAATACCCGTAGTAATGCTATCTTACCACACAGCCATTCGGCATCTTCCCGGGTATCCTCTGTTTCAATACCCAGCAATATCATAAAACCATGTTTTATGGACGCTTTCACAGTACCATCTATCGTTACGCTAGCCTCGCTTACCCTTTGTATGACTACCCTCATAGGCTACAAATGTGGAGATTTATTATTAAACAGGCAATAGGGTTATTGATTTTCAATTGCCTTAACTGGCTCAGTTATCAAATTATCGTCCTAATTTTGCCCACTTAAAATAAGATATTATGACTTCTCATATAAACATAGAGATCACTCTGGCAGAAGATAAGATGCCCGAGCATATTCAATGGACCGCTCCTGATGGTGGCATTTCTGAACCACAGAAAGCAAAAGCTTTCCTGTTAGGTCTTTGGGATGGCGATGCTAAAGAAGCTATGCGTATAGACCTTTGGACATCTAAAATGATGGTAGACGAAATGAATGACTTCTACTTCCAGACCCTTTTTGCAATGGCTGATACTTATGCTCGTGCCACTAAAAATGGTGAGTTGGCTAAAGAAATGAAGGATTTCGCTAAGGAATTTCTGAAGAAGGCTTCCGATGCTATGGCAGCTTCTGAAAATAAATAGATTAGCAGAAAAAAATTAGCCGGAAAGATGGATTCATCTTCCCGGCTAATTTTTTAAAAATTCGTTGCTACCAGCCAAAAGGATTAACTGCCGCACTCTTAAACTCGCCCCATATTTCCGCTACCACTTCAGCGGCTGGCTTTATATCCTTTATAATACTACTCACCTGTCCTATTTCCAGCTCGCCTTCCGTCATATCTCCTTCAAACATTCCCTTTTTTGCCCTTCCGCGGCCCAGTAATTCCTGCAGGGCTTCCGCATTAGCACCACCGGTTTCTGCAGCAAAGACCTTATTGGCAAACTCATTTTTGATCAATCTTACCGGCGTTAGTTTCTTCAATGACAAGATGGTATCACCCTCATTTGCTGCTACTATTGCCTCTTTAAAAGCCAGGTGACTCGATGCCTCAGGCGTGCAAACAAAGCGGCTGCCTACTTGTGCTCCTTCGCCGCCCAGCGCCATTACCGCCAGCATCCCACGCCCTGTGGCTATTCCACCTGCCGCTATCAGCGGAATATTGATCGCCTGGCGTACTGCAGGTATCAGGCACAGTGTTGTTGTCTCTTCGCGTCCATTATGCCCCCCGGCCTCAAACCCCTCGGCAACTACTGCATCTACTCCTGCATCTTCGCACTTCTTCGCAAATTTTGCGCTCGATACTACATGAACCACAATTATACCATGCTCCTTTAGCTTCGCCGTCCAGGTTTTAGGATTACCTGCCGATGTAAATACTATTGGCACTCGCTCCTCTATAATTGTGGCTACATGTGCCTCAATATCAGGATATAGTAAAGGCAGGTTCACAGCAAATGGCTTATCAGATGCCTTCTTATATTGCTGTATATGCTCCTTAAGAATATGCGGATACATACTACCGGCACCAATAATGCCCAACCCACCGGCATTACTTACTGCACTGGCCAGTTTCCAGCCCGATGCCCATATCATACCTGCTTGTATAATAGGGTATTGAATGCCAAACAACCGGGTTATGCGGTTGTCAAATGCGGTGCCGTCTTCTGTAAATTTTCCTTGAAACAACATGTGTTTTATCCTGTTCTTCTAGATTAAATGTATTTATATCATACCTCCCTCTCCCTTTGAGAGGGCCGGGGTGAGGCTCATCCTAAGGTGCTGCCACAACCTCAGCCTGTTTCTTCAAATAGAACATGGTATTACAATTACCTGCCCTGAAGATATCTCTGGCAGTCTCCTGCAGATATTCAGCCGTTACTGCCTTATAATGATCCCACTCTTTATTGATCATTTCGGCATCACCAAGCAATTCGTAGAATGCCAGGTTGTTAGCGCGGTTCAGCAAGGTCATATCCTCAAAAGATATCATCGCCTCTATCTTGTTCTTCGCTTTCTGTAGCTCACTCTCTGTCACACCTTCAGCCACCAGTAGTGCTATTTCTCTTTCTACTGCTTCATTGGCTGCTTCTATCGTCTTACCCTCACGTATCTTACCTTCTATTACCACCAATCCCGGGTCAAGACTACCTGTATGATAGCAGTTGATATTGCTGAACAATTGCTGCTCTTTCACAAGCCTTTGGTAGAGTCTCGACGAAAATCCGCTACCCATTATTTCGGTGATCAGGTCAGTTGCGTAATAGGGCGCGGTTAGTCTGCCTGCCATATGCCATGCCTTGTAGAGTGCATCAAGTGGCACATCAGCATTTACGGTGAGGGTTCTGTCTACTTCCTGTTTAGGCTCGGCTACAATATTGCGGGTATATTTATCACCCGCAGGTATATCACCAAACCATTTTTGAGATAGTTCACGCACCTGTTCCAGCGTAACATTCCCTGCCACACACATTACCGCGTTCTGCGGACGGTAGTGTTTGAAAAAGAATGCCTTCACATCAGCTAGCTGGGCCGTTTCTATCTGCTCCAGGTTCTTGCCAATTGTTGGCCACTGGTACGGGTGGGTAGTGTAGGCAAGTGTGCGCAGTTCGTGCCACGCATTACCGTATGGCTTATTAAGGTAGTGCTCCTTAAACTCTTCAGATACCACTTTTCGCTGTACATCAAGGCTCTTTTCACTGAAGGCCAGCGAAAGCATACGGTCACTTTCCAGCCAAAAGGCTGTTTCCATATTTTTGAGCGGCAGTTGTATGTAATAGTTTGTTATATCATTCGTTGTATAAGCATTATTTTCACCACCTGCCATTTGTAACGGCTCATCATACTCAGGGATGTTTACACTACCACCAAACATCAAGTGCTCAAACAAATGTGCAAACCCCGTGCGGGCTACTTCTTCATCACGTGCACCTACATCAAACAGTATATTCATAGCTACCATGGGGGTAGCCGTATCTTTATGTACTATGACCCTAAGTCCGTTATCAAGGGTAAATTTTTCAAATTGCAGCATATTATTCATTTAGAATGCGCCAAAGTTAACAGAAAATACACCTAAACAACCTTCGTCATCTAAATGTTATCATTGCCTATGCCTATGCAACAACCATAATTCGGCATGGTTATTGTACGTATTTTTGCACAAATTAGATCTTGGTGAGAAAGTTGCTGACAAAAATGGGAATGGGCCTTATGCTCATTGTGTTCCTGGTGGGGTCTACCCCTCCGGAATACATCCATGACCTGTTCGCAAATCACCAGGACGAAATTGACGCGCCAATTGTCAAAGGACAAGCGGTAATGACACCAGAACATCATCACTGTTCTTTTCTCGGCTTTGAGTTTACTCCTTTCGTAACTACACCGCATGAATTGCTTGTATTTGAGTTCATCACTCATGAAAATACATGGCGGCCTTCCTTTTATTATTTCAATTGTTCAACCGGTCATCAGGCAGTTTCCCTACGCGGGCCACCTGCTTTTGTCTGCTGAGTAATCGACAATTCCGGTCTTACCGGAACATTTTATACAATTTTTTGCTAATTACAGGATCATGGTTCGTTTTATAAACACCATGGTATTACTGGCGGTACTTGTTTCCCTACCTTTTTTCTTAAAAGCGCAGAACTGCAATTACCTCGTACACGGCATAGTCACAGATAAAGGCAATCACCCCATGCCGGGTGTTATTGTTCGCCTGGTTAACGACTCTACCGGTACTGCCACAGATACCAGCGGTAGTTTTTCTTTCACAAATGTCTGCCCCGGCAGTCACAATATTTCTTTTGAGTTCATTGGTTATAAGAAAATAGCTCAGGTCATCGATGTATCTGCCGACAGGTACATCACTATCACATTATCTACCAGCGAAAATGAATTGGGAGAAGTAGTTGTAAATGGCGAAAAGAAACACGAACTCCATACTGTACTTACCGACGAACTAAAGGGCGTAAAACTCCTGCAGACCCGCGGGTCTTCTCTCGGTGAGACCATGAAGGGAATGACCGGTTTAAACTCATTACAAACTGGTCCCAGTCTATCCAAACCTGTAATTCATGGCTTGCACAGCAATAGGGTATTGCTCATCAATGATGGTGTGCGGCAGAACGGACAGCAATGGGGCTCAGACCATGCGCCCGAGATCGATCCTTTTGTAACCAATAAGATAACCGTAGTAAAGGGTGCTGCAAGCGTGCGCTATGGTGCCGATGCCGTTGGCGGTGTGGTACTGCTCGAACCCGATGATCTCCCTACAGAAAAAAGCATCAATGGCAACCTGTATGCCATAGCCGCAAGCAATGGCCATTCCAGTGCGGTATCGGGCACACTGCAGGGAGCTTTTGGCAAAAAGCTGGAAGGGTTATCATGGAGAGTGCAGGGCACTTTGAAGCAAGCAGGCAATTCGTACACACGCAATTACTACCTGGCCAATACAGGCATGAAAGAAGGTGACTTTTCGGCCAATACTGCCTATAAGTGGAAGAAGTTCACTTTCAATCTATTCTATAGCCAGTACAATGCCCGCATGGGCATATTTGCCGGTGCGCAGAGCAGCAGCCCGTTAGATCTTTTGGCTAAGATCATCAGCCCTACGCCATTGTCGCCTTCTTACTTCTCTTATAAGATCAACCGCAGCTATCAGAACGTAACGCATGATCTCCTCAAAGCCAATGTCAATTACAAGCTGGCCAACAATGCCAAACTGGATCTTACATTCGGCAGGCAGGAAGATCTCAGGGAAGAGTTTGACGCATCGCTGCCATACTCTACCAACCCCGATGTTCTGGAAAAGCCACAGGTAAGCTTTAAGTTGATCACTCATTCATTAGATCTGATATACACTTCAGGTGTAAAGAACGGCTTCTCTGGTAGTGCAGGTCTTACCGGCAATACATCAGGCAATGTGTTTGCAGGCATCAGGTATCTTATTCCCAACTTCCGCGACTATAACGGTGGCGCATTTGCCATAGAAAGATACAACTATAAGAAGTTCACTTTCGAGGCAGGCGCACGATATGACTACAGGTGGCTGCGGGTGTACCAGCGCAATACAAATACCCTGGAGTTATTCAACACCACTTACAACTATCAGAACCTTACAGGTACCGCCGGTGCTTCTTACCGCTACAATGCTCACCTTACCTTTACCGGCAATATAGGCACTGCATGGAGAGCACCTAGCATCAATGAGATGTATATCAACGGAGAGCATTTCAGCAGCGCGACCTTTGAAGTGGGTGATTCAGGAATGAAGTCAGAACGATCAGTAAATACTACCTTGTCTGCCAACTATACCGGCGACAAATGGAGAATTACTGCCGATCTTTATTACAATAAAATCGGCAACTACATTTACTCTATGCCTACCGGCAGAGATACGGTATTGATCAGCGGCACATTCCCTAAATTCCAGTATGTGCAGCACGATGTAAACATCAAGGGTATTGATCTGTCATTCCAGTATGATTTTGTGAAGCACTTTACTTTCCAGTCTAAGACTACCATAGTGTTGGGCTACAATGAATCTACAAATGATTACCTTATTTACATGCCTGCAAACAGGTTCCAGAATGGCATCACCTACCAGGTGCATAAGATCTGGAAACTCAATGAGCCATACATTACTGTAGAGAATGTAAGTGTCAGCAAGCAGATCAGGGTACCAACAGCTACTACCGGCGCACTTTATACTACGGCACAGGGTAACCGGGGATCAGACTTTGCACCACCTCCGGCAGGCTATACTTTGTTCAATGTAAATGCAGGTTTTACAACTCCGTTTTTACGACATTTATTGACGGTAAATGTGGGTGTTACCAACGTAGGCAATGTAGCCTACCGCGACTACCTGAACCATTTCAGGTATTATGCAGATGATCTCGGTTCTAATTACGTACTGAGGCTCAAATATTCATTTTAACAACAAAAGAACTAACAATGAAAAATCGATCAATAATATTATTTGCAGCCGGTATAATGACGCTCTTCATTTGGAGCTCATGCACCAAGGCCGAGAAAAACGTCACAGAGCAGCCCACTAACGAACTGCTCACAACAGTTCAACTAAAAGCGGTAAACACACAAGATCCTACCGATACGCCATCTGCAAAATGGGTAAGTATTCCTGGTGGATCTTTAGATACTTCAAATGCGGTGCTTTACCTGAAGAACAGCGCAGTTTACGATCTTTCGGTAATATTCCTTGACGAGTCTAAAACACCGGCAAGCGATATAACTGCAGATATAAGAGCGCGGGGCAACTATCATCTTGTATGTTTCGGCATATCAGGTGCTCTTTCACTGGGCATAGTGCCAACAGATCATGACACGAATAGCCCATCACTACCTATAGGCCTTAGAAACAGGGTTACTACAAATCTCATAGGTACCGGCAACTTAGAGGTAACACTACACCATCAGCCTAATGTAAAAAATGGCGACTGTGCACCCGGCTCTATCGATGCAGATGTAAACTTCCGTGTACACGTAGATTAACATTAATACCTCACCACCTAAAACAAATAAAAATGAAACGCTTCTTCAACAAGTTAGCGCCCATAGCAGCTATAATGCTACTGGGCTCAGGCCATGCTATGGCACAAAAAGACACTATTCTGGTTCACGATCTCTTATTAAGAGTAAAGCCTTCTGTCTACATAGGCATTACAGGTGGAGCCAGTATGCCACTTGGCAATTTTGCCAAAACAGAATACTCCGATAGTAAGTCAGGCTTTGCTGCTACAGGCTTTAATTTGGGCATCACCGGCACTTACATGGTCAATAAGCATTGGGGCATTACAGGCCTCGCTTCATATACGCGATATAGTTCGGCAGGACTTGAAAATATAGCAGGTGGCTTTGTAGAGTCTTTTGCCGTTGGCGACGCAACTGTCAAAGTAAAAGACGACAACCATACTTTCAGTTACCTCGCTGGTGCTGATTATTCAGTTTCGTTTTGCCATCATATATCTCTAGATCTACGTGCAATGACCGGACTGGTCCATGCACGGTTGGCAGGCTATGAAGTGCGCTTGGAAGACAATACGGATGGCACTTTTCAGCAAAAAACAGCCAATGCCAATACTATCGGCTTCCAGGCAGGCGCCGCAGTACAATACGATTTCTGCAAGCATTTTGGTGTAGCCCTAAATCTCGACTACTACTACTCAAAACCCGACTTCACAATTGAAAACGTAAACAGAACCAACAATGCAGGACGTTTGCTCACCAGCTATAGCGAGCCGATTGCAGGCATAAACGCAAACCTTTCACTGGTGTATAAATTCGATCGATACTAAGTATCCCCCGTCCTTTAAAAAACAAAAGAGGTTGTCCGTTATCCGAACAACCTCTTTTTATATTTAGAAGAATAAAGACTTCCAACTTTCTACTAAATAATTAAGCAGAGCTATCTGCTACTCCACAACAAAAGACTTCACAGCCTGCTCGTTGCCGGCTTCAGTCATCAGGCGGGCATGATAAACGCCCTTAGCCCATAAGCTTACATTCACATCTGCTTGTCCGTTTACCTGGCCCTGCCATACTGTTTGACCAACAGCGTTGATAATGATCGCCTGTACATTGTTGCGGCTGCCTGCGTTTATATGCAGCATATCTGTTGCCGGAACCGGATACAACTTCACATCGCTTGCGAAATTGGCTACAGTGTTCACCGATGCAGATATCGGTAAGCCCGAATTGTAGGTAACAGTAAAGTTGCTGGCATTTACGTTAAAGAACACATTACCTGTTCCTTTCACCTTGAAGCGCACGGTGCTGCTGGTAGTTGCCGGGTTAGGCACGGTAGTACTGGCAGTACCCGTATTAGGGAATGAACCAAGATTGTATACCCAGCTATTTCCGCCGTCTACAGACATGTATATATTCACATTGGCTGCACTTATCGGCGCTGCAGTAGTACCCACTACATTCCACGTAACTGTTTGGCTGCTACCACCTGCATAAGTAATACCTGTCGTGTTCTGGCTAGTAACTTTAAATCCTGCACCGGTATTTACTGCATTTACAGTAGTCATGTCATCAGGAAACACAAAGCAACCATGATTGTGAATAATGTCGCGGAATGTGCATTTGAACTTCATGGTACGTGCTACTGTAGGCACTTTTTCACCCTGCGCATTGTTAGTACCTGCGTTACTCAATATTCCTGATAACACCATGCTGTTCTTTGGGAATATCCTCAGCCCGTTTTGTACAGGATTGTACGACCTGAAGATAGGTCCTGTAGTAGTAGCAGCAGAAAACGTAGTCCCCGAGGTGCTCAGATCATACTCTTCCCAGCAATACAACACTACCGAGTCAGCTACCGAATCAACTGCTGTTGGTGCCAGTAACTCAAACGGTGTTAGGTAAGGAATAGAATAGGTATTGGTGAATGCCGCGTAAGAGACCAGCTTATTACCGGTAGGTGTTTTTACAGGGCAAACATCGCCTGCTGTAGAAATATACCCCTGTATAGCCAGTAAACTCTTTGCATGGAAATACGCGTCGCTATGCAGTTGTATGTTGTCAGGGTCACAGATGCCGGCATACGCCATAATAGTAGAACCGCTGCCCGGCTCATAAGCATCCGATCCGGATCTGTTACTGAAACATGAACCATCATTGTCGTTGTTGAACGTATGCTCAGAGCCAAACTGATGCCCCATCTCGTGTGCAACAAAATCAATATCGTATCCATCGCCGGTAGGTGTGTTGCTACCTGTAACACCCTGTGCTTTAAAGCCCGCTTCACAAACTACACCCAGCAAGGCGAGTCCACCACCACCTGTGCTGAACACATGTCCTATATCATAGTTGGCATTGCCAATTGCTGCGTCACACTTGGTCTGGTTATCTGTAAGCAAATTGCCCGGGTTAGAATCATCCGGCCCATAAGGGTCGCCTGCTGTTGTGGTGAATATCAATGAATTTTCACCGCTTACAAATACCATTGTTACAGAAAACTCACGCTCATATACTCCGTTCACACGGTTCATGGTTGTGGTCATCTTTGCCAGCGTTTGTGCTACTGTAGGAGAACCCAAGCCTGTAGCAGCCTGCGCATACTGGTGAGAGCAGCCAAGTGCCAGTTTGTATGTACGCAACTGGTAGCCATTCACAGTACGCTGCGCTAGTTTTGGCAAGCCCTTACCTGCGAAGTCAACACTTTCACCTGCAAGGCTTTCATCATTCTTGCTTTTGAAAGTGCACTTCATTCTTTGGTCCATGGTACGTGTCTCATCATTTTTCAGATGCACCATGTAGTAACCATCATGAAAGTTATCATAAGGATCTACCATAAATGTATTGTCGCCATCAAATACCATTGCATGGAAACCATACATGGTAAAGTCTATCTTGGCAGTTATATTACGGTTGTTTACCGCTTCAGCTGTAAACGTGTTGATGTCGGGATATTGTGCAGCCAATGCTTCAGGTAGCATAGGTGTTTGCCATACCTTAAAATCGCGCATGGTGCCATCCGGCATAGGCAGTTGTATGATCTGCGCCTCATTCGGGTCGGTAGACAAAGAGAGCATCTGCAACTTCAGAGATGTCTCATTCATTGTATAGACATTATAGTTCTTTGGTTGAAAAGCCATTACGCTCTTGGCAGGTGCGTACCGTGCGTCTATTTTCTCCCACAAATTACCTGCTTGCGAGGTGGAACAATTTAAGATGCCCGCCATTAAGGCCAGGCCCGATAAGATTCTTTTCATCCTTTTTGTTTTGCTTGTTCTGTTTTTCTACCCCGTAAATTACCCACTTTTCTTTATCTAATAAAAAAACATACGGCAATTGATTCAAAAATGGGGAGTTTATGACAAACAAATAGCCCGGAAAAATCCGGGCTATTTGCAATTCATATTGAAAAATGCGCGCTACTCTTTATACATAAACCATTTGGCCAGCTCCTTGTAGCTCGCTTTTTTGCCGTACATCAATATTCCTACCCTGTAAATCCTGGCAGCTACCCACGTAGTAAATAAGAACCCAAGCACCATCAGCACCATTGATGCTGCGATCTGCAATGGGGGCACACCAAATGGTATGCGGATCATCATGGCTATTGGAGATGTGAATGGGATCATAGACAACCAAACCGACAATGCGCTATCAGGGTTGTTAACTATCACCGACTGCGACAAAATAATAGTAAAGATGAGTGGCATGGTAACCGGCAACATAAACTGCTGCGTCTCCGTCTCATTGTCTACGGCAGAACCTACTGCGGCAAACAACGCACTGTACAACAGGTAGCCAAATGTGAAGTAGAAAAGGAAGCATAATACTATCTGGGCTATAGGCAGGCTTTCAAATGAATGGATCACCGCCGCTACTTTGTTAGGCTCCATCTTGTCAGCATTAGCCGTCATTGCCGTTTTAACGCCTGGCACTTGTTGTGCTGTTTGCACCTGCTGCATGGCGGCCATTTTAGACCCCACCGCACTACCTGCAGCAGTCGACAATACGGCTGTTAAAACTATCCACAAAACAAACTGCGTGAGTCCCACCATGCCTACACCTATTATCTTTCCAAGCATCAGCTGGAAGGGTTTTACAGATGATATCATCACCTCTATTATCCTGCTTACCTTCTCTTCTATTACGCCACGCATTACCTGCGCTCCATAAAGGAACAACGATATGTAGATCAGGAATGCACAAAAAAGCCCTATACCATATTTGGCCATCACATTTGCGTCCGTTTCGCCATTCTCACCAATTTGTTTGGGCTCCACGGTAAGCGCCGTCTGGGCATTGGCCAATACTGCAGAATCTATGTGTGCTTCACTAAGCCTGCGAGATCTTGCCACTCTCGTCAGCTCATCTTCTATCTTACCTGAGTTGATGACGCTCGGTGTGCTCTCGCCAAACAACTGTATTTTGTTCATTGTCGCAGGTACGTACAAAAGGTAGTCGTAGCCATTCTTAACAAAGGTTTTTTTGGTTGCTGCGTAGTCGGTAGCAAATGAATACTGAATGGTTTTGCTGCTCTGCAGCTTGTTGGCAAACCAGCCACTTTCGTCTACCACCTGCACCTTCTTTACATCGCCCAGCCCTCCCTGGTTCACAGCCAGGTACACCACCAGCGACATCATACCTATAAAGAGCACAGGCACAAGAAAGGTCACCATCAGGAATGATTTCTTCATCACCCTGGTCAGGTATTCGCGCTTTATTATGAGTAATATCTTATTCATGGAATTTCTATTGAAGTAATATTTTGGAATGAGTTGTCTTATTTCTGCTTGCTTACAGCCTGTATGAATATCTCATTCATAGTGGGTATCACCTCTTCAAACTTACTGATGTTCGACAATGGCAGCATATAGTGGAGCAGGTCATTTACTTTCCTGCCTTCCTTTATCCTAAGCGTCAGTTGGGTATGATCATCTGCAATTGTTTCCGATAGTGCGGTAAAAGGCGCATCGCTACCCACTTGAACACCCTGTCCTTCATACTCTATGATGTAGGTCCCGGTGCGGAACTGGTTTCTTATTTCTTTCACCTTACCATCCAGTATCTTATGCGACAGGTTAAGCAGCGCTATAGAATCACATAGCTCTTCCACACTTTCCATACGGTGGGTAGAGAAGATGATGGTTGCGCCATTGCGGTTCAATTCCAGTATCTCATTCTTGATTATTTCGGCATTTACAGGATCAAAACCGGTAAACGGCTCATCAAGTATGATCAGTTCCGGCTCATGTATCACAGTAGCTACAAACTGCGCCTTTTGCTGCATCCCTTTCGACAGCTCTTCTATCTTCTTTTTCCACCAGCTTTCTATCTCCAGTTTTTTGAACCACTTGCGCGCTCTCAGTTTAGCTTCTGCCTGGCTAAGTCCTTTCAGCTGCGCCAGGTACACTATCTGCTCGCCGATCTCCATCTTTTTGTAGAGTCCGCGTTCCTCGGGCAGGTATCCTATCTGGGCTATATGGTGCTGATTCAGCTTTTCTCCATTAAACAATACCTCCCCCAAATCGGGAGCGGTGATCTGGTTTATGATGCGGATAAGTGATGTTTTACCGGCGCCATTGGGGCCTAGTAAGCCAAATACCTTTCCTTTTTCTATTTCCATGCTTACACCCGATAAAGCGCGGTGCCCCGCATATTCTTTAACGATGTTCCGGATACTGATCATGAGGGGAATTTTTAGGTGTTTAAATGTGTGTTATCTATTAGTAGTGCGAGTGTTGTATTTATTACACGGGCACGGATTTTTTTTAAAAATACTTCAACCCAATATCCAACGTCTTGTCTTTCCCCGAAACCGTGAATGATGATCCATTGAATTTGGGCGCACTGGTCATAGGTAAATTGTTATTAGATGCACCATAACCCTCCTTGGGGATGCCAAAGAAATTGGTATTCAATTTACCATCGCCGTTTTCGTCATGTATCACCGCTACTGCGTAAGTGCCGGGAGGTATTTTCTCAAATTGTATATTCCTCAATCCTTTCTGCGCCTTCACCACCTTACTTGCCACCGCCTTTCTTGCATCACCCGGAAATGCAGAAGCATTTGAGAACAACAAGACACAACACACCCCGTTCGAATTTCTTACGTTATTTATATTAACGGTAATGGTCGATTGTGCCTTCGAGGAACCCCCGATCAAAATAGCTGAAATAAATAATGTCAATATTCTGATGATCATGATCTGCCGTTGAGGGAAGGTGAGATACACGGTAAAAATGCGAATATCCGGCTAATAAAACGAACAATGCATCTTAATTCTTTCCTAAAGATACTACGCGGTCAACTATCACTATCTTTTCACCACGCTCAAATTCAAATAGCTTTGTACCTTTAGTCCCCGCAATATAACGGAACACCTAAATAAGAAATACTATGTCTCTCGAAACAAGAGTAATGGATGACTTGAAGATAGCCATGAAGGCAAAAGACGAAGCCGCTCTGCGCACACTGCGCGCTATCAAATCTGCAATCATCATCGAAAAGACTGCCGAAGGCGCAAGTGATGTGATCACCGAAGCGCAGGAAGTGAAGATGCTGCAAAAGCTTGCCAAGCAGCGCCGCGATTCCCTCGAGATATTCACCAAGCAAAACCGTGAAGATCTTGCCGTAAAGGAGCGCGAGGAACTGGCCATCATAGAAAAATTCCTGCCGGAGCAAATGTCTCCTGAGCAATTACATAAAGAAATAAAGGCCATCATAGAGCAGGTAGGCGCTAAATCTCCTGCCGATATGGGCAAAGTTATGGGCGTTGCCAGCAAACAGTTGGCCGGCAAAATAGATGGAAAGGCTATCTCTGACGCGGTAAAACAATTACTGGCATAAGTGGCACTTGATGTAACCGGTCTCATCATCATCTTGTTATTCTTTATCCGTGGGTATACCCGCGGACTCATTGTTGCGGCATTTTCAGTGATCGCTATACTCCTTGGGGTATTGTGCGCACTGAAACTGTCGCAATCTTTTGCTGCATGGCTTTTGCTCAAAGGCTACATGACATCGGCATGGGCACCTATGCTCAGTTACATCATCTTATTTGTGGGCGTGGTACTGGTAGTCAGGCTCATTGCCAAAATGCTGCAAAAGGCGGTAGAAGGTATGATGCTGGGCACGGTAAACAAACTTGCCGGCGGGCTCCTTTACGCCTTCCTCGGCGCTGTGCTGTGGAGCTCCATCTTATGGATAGGCGGCCGCATGAACATGTTCTCTCCCGAACTTATCGCCTCATCTAAAACATACACCTGGCTCTCCGGCCTTGCACCATGGTTCTTCGGCTTTGCCGGCAATCTACTCCCCTTCGCCAAAGACGTATTCGCCAACCTCCAGCATTTCTTCGATCAGATCAATAAGAAGTAACGGAAAGTCCGAACGCACCCTACCCCACTATCCTCACTATACACTGCACATCTTTTTCATTAAGGTACACCTCTACACAATATCCGTTGGGGTCAATGCCCGGCTGCATTAATAAGTGCTGGAAGGCACTGCCTATTGACCCTATGTCTTGCATAAAATTTTGTATAGTCACGCTCACATAATTCCCTCTTTGTATAATAAGAGTTTGCAGTCCTTGCAACTGCGCCTCCGCTTCATCACGCACTTCCACTGCAGCCTTGTAACTTATTGCCCCGTCATTCTCCGGCCTCGATAGTCCGTAGAATTTTCTGTTTTTGTCTGTACCGGGGAAATGCAGATGCAACTGCTCGTGCACAGCCATCACTCGTTCAGGAAAAGAACTGGCCTGTATGTATGCTACAAGTATGTCGTTATCAATTGCTATCGTCTCCATAGATCATAATTTAAAATAGATTAAAGGTAGTAGCAACAAAGCGCAGCGAAGCAGTAGTTATGCGCCAATTAAAGGGGTCAATGCGATGTCGCAATTTACCTTAAAATGACATTCTGAGTAATCCCGCCCCAATTTGCACCCCGTTAGCTATAATTGCGGCAATGTTTGCGTTATTGATATCTGTTAACGCGATCGTAAATTAAAAATCAGGGTATTCCCCCAGCTAAAGTTACAATCACTTGTATTTTATATACCTATTCATCCTCTATTTGCTTTGAGTATTGCCTGGTGCAGCTATACAAGTACGCATATGGCACAGTTTTTCAAGTCTGTAGAAAAAATAATCAATAATTAAAAAGACACAGTCATGAAAAAACAATTACTCAGCGCCTCCCTCGCGCTTATGGCATTCAGCCCCGTTTTACGCGCCCAGCATGCTATGGTCGGTTTAACAAGTTCTAATTCCATTTTTACAATGGCTAATGCTTCCAGCCCCTCCTCTATCAGCGGGCCGTACTCGGTTGCAGGTGTAGCCTCGGGACAGATATTAGTGGCTATGGATTATCAACCATCTACAGGCAAGCTATATGCCCTGGGATATGATTCTGCAGCTACTATGGCCCAGTTATACACTATTACCAATAGCGGCACCGCTTATACGGCCAACGCCGTTGCACCTGCCACTCCGTCCATTCATCTGGGCTCTACTACCAATGCGTCATTCGACTTTATATCGACGCTGGATAATCAGATCCGCATAATGGGGCGCAATGGCAACACCTACCTTATGAATACCAATAACGGGTCTATTGTAAGTACCGGCACCGGCGCTACTTCATTCGCATCTACTGATGTTCATGGACTGGCTGGCAATCTGATAACAGGAACAGCGTATACTAATAGTTTTTATGGTGCAGATGCTACTACCCAGGTAGGTTATGATGCCGTAAACAATGTATTGGTGTCGTTCGATGCGGCTTCATTTGCAAATGGCTTTGATAATGAGCATTATACACTTCATTCTATAGGCCTGTCTACCGGTGCTATTATTAGTAGCAGCGCCAGTGTGGGTATGGATGCAATTTATGATACAACTACCAATGCAAATATGATCTACATGTCTGCATCAAGTGCATTGGGCACGCACCTATACAGCTATAACATGGCTACAGGCAGCGCCGGCACAATGACTGACTTAGGTGCCATCGGTTCCGGTTCTTTATCTGCAAAGGATATTGCCTTCCCTGTTTATCGCGACTCTACTTCAGCAATCACAGGCCACCTTATTACCGCGTTGTCACTTAACCATCGCAACATGTTGTTCCTCGATTCTGATCACCCGAGCAACATCCGCCGTATGATCAGATTGGCAGGCATATCAGCGGGTCAGACCATGGTGGCCATAGATTACTCAGCTTCCGGCACCTTGTATGGTCTGGGTTATAATTCAGTAGGTCACTCTTATCAGTTATACACTATAGATTCAGCTTCGGGTAGCGCAACAGCGGTTAACACCAGTGCTATAAGCCTTGACCTCGGCTCAGACGATGGTTCAGGTGTGTATGTAAACGTTGGTTTCAGATTCATTCCTACAGACAACAATCAAATAAGGGTGATCGGCAACAACGGCACAGTAAATGTTCGCATTAATGCGGCCACAGGTACTATTGTAGCTACAGATGCAGCTACACAATATGTAACCGGCGATGCTAATGTAGGTGCTTCGGCCAATATTATATCAGTAGCCTATACAGGTTATAATGGCGATGCAACTACTCAGATGTTTGGCTTTGATGCCAACACAGGTGCTATGATCAAATTCAACACAGGTAATGGCACAATGGGTTACGGTAATGGTTCAAGCGGATACATCAACACAGATATCAGCCTGAATACTATTCTTTCTTTGCTGGTGCACAATACTACCTACAATAATGCCCATATGAATATCGCTTTCGATGAAGCAGCTGACGCTAACTTTGGTTTCATGGCGGCTAACTATTATGGCGACAGTGCCGTGCAGGGAAACTATTCTGTACTGTATGATATGAATGCTGCTGTTAGTGGTTATCACAAGGGTACTTCCGCTACAGATCCTACACCGGCCGGCCAGATTGGCTATGGCACTCCGGTAAAAGACATCAGCATGAGAAGGGCTTATACAGGTGTCGGTCCGTCTTCAGTAACTAACATTAGTTCAAACAACGACCTTACTGTATATCCTAACCCTGTATCTGCAAGCACGCGTATAGTATTGCCCAACACAGGTATAGGCACATTGTATATCGATGTTGTAGACATGGCAGGTCACATTTACCACACTTCACAAGATGCAAATGGCATGAGCGCAGTTGACTTCGACATGAGCACATATGCACCGGGCGACTATACTCTTAATGTATATGGCCTTGATGGTATCATGCATCATGTACGTGTTATAAAACTGTAATTCAAACAACAAGTCAAAAATTCCAATATATCAGAGCCGTACCGAATTTTCGGTGCGGCTTTTTTGTAACAGGGATGATGTTTAACCCCCACCTTACTATACTTGGAATATCTGTGTCTAAAAACATATCCACAGAAAATCACCCTACCCAAAGCCTTGCCCACAGCACATTACATGCTACGCAGACGTAGCCTTTTGTGAATATCTTTATTTTAGAAATCCATTTCCCTATATTAATTTGCACCTGATTCAGGTGAAAATCTTTTCGCTCTTTGACATATAGACCCTTATTACATCATTATGCAATTCCCCCAAATGTCATGGTAAACCGCGCCTAACCACAACAATTGCAAGAATTGCCGGTTCTAGGCACTGGTCCTCGTTTGTAACGAGGATCGATCGGCAGGGCGTTTGTAACGCCCGTGATAAATCAATGTGTAACCTAATTAGGGACGAGGTAAGCAAAAAAAGTGGCAACATGTGGCAGAAAGTAGCAGAAAGTGGCAGAAAGTAGCAGTTTGTTAAAATACCCCGAAACGGCTATCCACAGTGCATTACCGCCGAATACCCCTATACAAAACTGCCACTTTCTTGAAAAACTGCCACTTTTCATTTTCGCTAAAAGTAACACCGTGTTCGCCGCTGTTGCGTCTTCTGACCAACAGCCATCAGGCCGGCTCTTTTTACTGTCGCAAGAGTTAGCGTAGCGCTCTTGTGACGACAAAATTTAACGGATCTCTGACCCGAACATCAGGCTGGATCTTATGAACACCGCTATCGCTATTTCACCCTCGCTCTTCGTTTATCGGGCACGATCGGGCATATCCAAAATTCACAACAGCATGAAAAACAAACAATTAACACCGATCCATGCCCGATTAGAATTTTCTGTTTCATCAGGCATGATATAAAAATGCCTACACAATCCTCCTGTTCCTGAAATCCTGACCATCTTGATTCAGATAATCAGCATCGGGCACGATCGGGCATAGACATTTTACATAACACATTAACTATAAATAATTTATGACATCTGCATGCCCGATTATATTTTTCACACTCATCGGGCATAAAACAAAAAACTACGTCGAGGTAGAGCCGCCTGACTATTATATCCAACAAGTTACTTTCAATCTGTCTTTTTTTTATACTTTCATTGTGCCATTAAATCTGGGGCAAATTTTATGGTCATTATGGATCAGGTGGTTGAGTTTTTTAGTGGGATATTAGATACATCATCCTGGCCGCCGCGCTGGCATTGCGGCCGCTGGACCGATTTTCACGGATGGTTGTACATCATCAGCGACCTGCTGGTATTCTCAGCCTACTTCACTATGCCGGTACTTATAGTGCGGTATATAGCCAAACAAACCAGTGCACGTTTCCATAAGATCTATTTCCTCTTTGCGGCATTCATCCTGGCCTGCGGTTTTACCCATCTGTTAGATGCAATTACCTTCTGGCATCCCGTTTACAGGCTCAGTGCCATTGCGCGGTTTATAACAGGTATCATCAGCTGGGTTACCGTGTATTACCTGATCCGCCTTTTGCCCACGGCTTTCTCCCTTAAAACTGCCGCTGAACTGGCAGGAGCTACGAATAAAGACAGCCGAGCTGGAAATGAAAAATGCCGAGCTGGAAAAATTTGCCTACGTGGCCTCTCACGACCTGCAGGAACCACTAAGAAAGATCAGGACATTCATATCCAGGTTGCAAGGGGAGAATACGGAACTTGCAGGCAACGGGGCATTATATCTAAGCAAGGTAGATCATGCCGCGGCAAGGATGAAGAGGCTTATAGATGACATACTGGCTTTTTCGCAAATAGCTACTGCTGAAACCAAACTCATTTACAGCAAAACCGACCTGAATGATGTGCTGAAAACAGTGGGCAGTAACCTGGAGGTGATCATTGAAAGTAGTAGTGTGGTAATTATACCGGGGAAAATGCCTGTTGTAGATGCGAATGGCACACAAATGTGCCAGCTGTTTCAGAATCTCATTGCCAATGCTATAAAATTTGCCGACCCTGCCCGCCCGCCGGTTATCAGTATTAACGCATCAATGATAAGAGGTGCCGATATAATTAACGATGATCTTATAAGGGCGCACTTTAAATTCTCGGGCAGTGAAAAAAGATTCTGGGATGCAGAGCAGTTTTACAAGATCACCTTTTCGGACAATGGTATTGGCTTTGAAGCTAAATTTGCAGACAGGATCTTTGAAACATTTCAACGACTGGAGAAAACCCATCAGGGAACGGGTATAGGACTGGCCATTTGTAAAAAGATAGCGGAGAACCATCATGGACAAATATATGCGGAAAGCGAACCGGGCAAGGGTGCTGTGTTCACTGTAATACTGCCCGTTTCGCAAACAAATTTTGAATAAAAAACACTGCACAATGCACATGTCGAGGATAAAATATTACTTACTGGTGCAGGTATTGCTGGCAATACTAGCCAATCATACCCATGCTCAACTTGCAGACGATAGCCTGAAGAAGTTGATAGGCCTGAGGTACGAGCAGTCGCTGAATCATTCGGCAACTGCAGAAGAGATAATAGGCGGCAGATACTATGGCAATGCATACGAAGTGTTTAAAGGCTATTTCCCGCATATAAAAGTCTTCTCCTTTCTGCCGGGGCGCTCTGCTATAAATGGGAACAAGGTGACTTGCGAGCTATGCCCCAAGCGGCACTTTGCCGTTTATGTGAAGTCGGGCGAGCAGGTTGATGTAGAAAATCCGCCGGCCTTCAACAGGCTGATGACCCGGTCGGACATTGCATTTACCAATACCGACAAAGCCTATTGCTACCTTATATTGAATGATATGGCCAATGGGTTTCTGATATCGCCTGAGCAATATCGAAAAGCACTCTTCAAAGGATCTGTACTGCTGGAATCAAAAGACTTTTACGACTGGGATTTCTGGAGCTACAACAAGTTTGCACGGGTGCAGTACGGGTTTAAGTATGATGAACGCCGCCAGCACTATTTAGACGCATCTAACAGGTCGGTCTTCTACATAGGCGTGGCTAACGATGTGAACGGCGAAAAACAAATGATCATTCACCAGTTCAAGTTTGATGACCGCAACCGCCTCAGTAGCCATGTGATGTTTCCCGATGATGAGAATTCGTGGACGGAGAATGGGATTTAGTGTTTGAGGGAAAAGATCTGGAGGTAAAAAATGCAACAGCAAAGAACATTTGTAGTAGGCGATATACATGGGGCGCTAGCGGCTTTGCAGCAGGTAATAGCTGCGCTGAAACTAAAGGACAATGATCAACTTATATTTCTTGGAGATTATGTAGATGGATGGCCGGAATCGGCACAGGTAATTGACTACCTCATAGAACTGGACACTCAATATGACTGCATCTTCATAAAAGGTAACCATGACCTGTGGTGTGCGGAATGGCTGAATGGTGGTGCACCTGATACTACCTGGCTGTTCCATGGCGGCATAGCCACTGTAGATAGCTATAAAGGGATAAGTGCGGAACGAAAGCTCAAGCACATTGCGTTTTTCAATAAGCTCATCAACTATTACGAAGACGACCATAGCAGGCTGTTTATTCATGCCGGTTTTGCCTCTATGCACGGCCCCTCCAAAGAGCCTTTTGAGAGCAACTACTCATGGGACAGAACATTATGGGAAGTGGCCCGGACTATGGATACCCGCATAGCGAAAGACTCAAAACTTTACCCTAAGCGGCTACTGCTTTACGATGAAATATTTATAGGCCATACCCCTACACTGTACTACGATGTTGAAGAGCCCATGCAGGGCTGCAACGTATGGAACATAGATACCGGCGCCGCCTTTTACGGCAAGCTCAGCGCCATGAACGTTGACACTAAACAATACTGGCAAAGCCTCATTGTTCAGGAACTTTATCCCGGTCATAAGGGGAGGAATAAATAGTGTTGGTGCATTAAAAAAGCCCCCGATCACAGACCGGGGGCTCAACAAAATAATGCTATTGTCTAGTCAGCAAGCACTGCACCGTCTTCTTTGGCTTTGTACTCTTTCACCTGCTCCAGTGCATCTGGTATTACATCACTAATGATCACTATGAAACTATCCTTTATCGCATTCTTCATTGCGAAATCAATAGCCTCGGCTTCCTTCTTGATCACTGTTATCTTCTTCAGCGGATCAACAGAATGTATACCCTTGGTCATCAAACCAATGATCTCTTCTTCCGTTCTGCCACGCAGGTGTTTATCCTGCCTGATGATGATCTCGTCGAATATCTGTGCAGCAGCCTCACCCAGTGATATGATGTCTTCATCTCTTCTGTCACCAACACCCGCTATCAGACCTACTTTCACAGATGCGTTCACAGAATTCAGGAATTTACCTATAGCCCTAAGTCCATGAGTATTGTGTGCATAGTCGAGCATCACGGAGTAATTGCGGAAGTGGAACATATTCATACGGCCCGGTGTTTGCGCCGGTGATGGTACAAATGTCTGCAGCGCTTCACGAATGTCTTCCGTCTTAAAGTCCTGCACGTAAACGGCCAGTGTTGCCGCCAGTACATTGGCAATATTGAATTCAGCCATACCCGAGAAGGTAAGCGGAATATTGGTCACCTTTTCCACTCTAATCTTCCAGCTACCCTTCAATATAGTTATATAGCCATGCTCATAGATAGCCGCCAGGCCGCCCTTCGCACAATGCTTGATGATCCTTTCATTATTTTCACTGAGCGAGAAGTAGGCCACCTTGCAAGACAGATCTTTGTGCATTTCATATACCAGGTCGTCATCGGCATTCAATATCGCATAGCCGTTAGGGAACACTGTATTGGCAGCAACTGCCTTTACCCTTGCCAGCTTTTCTATGGTATCGATACCACCCAATCCCAGGTGATCTTCGGCCACATTGGTAACCACAGCTACATCGCAATTGTGGAAGCCAAGACCTGCACGCAGTATACCGCCACGGGCACACTCCAGTACAGCATAGTCTACCGTAGGATCTTTCAATACAAACTCAGCAGAAACAGGCCCTGTACAGTCGCCACGCATCATTATCTGATTCTGAATGTACACACCGTCGGTGGTAGTGTAACCTACCTTAAAGCCCATTTGCTTTACAATGTGTGCAATAAGGCGGGTAGTAGTTGTCTTACCATTTGTGCCGGAAACAGCTACAATAGGTATACGTGCGCTGGTGCCAGGAGGGTACAACATATCAATAACCGGCTCGGCCACATTCCTTGGCAATCCTTCTGTAGGATCAAGGTGCATACGGAAACCAGGAGCCGCATTTACTTCCAGTACAGCACCACCGCTTTCTACCAATGGAGTAGACAAGTCATCGGCCATAATATCTATACCGCAGATGTTAAGCCCAATGATACGTGCAATACGCTCTGCCATAAATACATTGGTAGGATGCACATAGTCGGTAACATCGGTAGCGGTACCGCCGGTGCTAAGGTTAGCTGTTGGCTTCAGCCACAGTTCTTCCTTGTCGGCAATAACGGTTTCCAGGGTATAACCCTTCTTAGCCAGCATATCCATGGTAAAGTCATCGATCTTAATAGCGGTCAGTACCTTTTCATGTCCATAACCACGACGCGGATCCTGGTTCACTATATCTATCAGCTGCTGCACGGTATGTTTGCCATCACCTATGACGGCGGCTGGTGTACGCAATGCTGCAGCTACAAACTTGTAGTTCACAACAAGCACACGGAAGTCGCGGCCTGTAATGAACTTTTCGCAGATAACGGCACGGCCATAAACCTTAGCAGCCTTAAGGCCGGTTACAGCGTCTTCCCAGTTGCGGATGTTGGTAGTAGCACCCTTACCATGATTGCCGTTTACCGGCTTGGTAACAATAGGATAGCCGATCTTATCAATAGCGGCCTGCAGGTCTTCCTCATCATAAATGATACGTCCGCGAGGAACCGGTATCTCTGCTGCTTCCAGCAGGTTTTTGGTTTCTTCCTTATCGCATGCAATCTCTACAGCTATACTGCTTGTAGTACTGGCAATGGTAGCCTGCACCCTGCGCTGATTTACACCATAACCCAGCTGCACCAGCGAGTGGCGGTTGAGCCTGATATATGGTATCTTTCTTTTTATCGCCTCATCTACTATAGAGCCGGTACTAGGTCCAAGACGTTCGTCCTCACGTATCTCACGCAGGTTCTGAATGTCGTCAGCCAGATCATAAGGGATATTGTCTACCAATGCCTGTGCTATCTTCACAGCTGCCTTAGCGGTATAGATACCCGCTTTAGCTTCCTGGTAAGAAAATACAACATGGTATATGCCCGGGTCTGAAGTTTCGCGGGTACGGCCAAAGCCTGTGTCCATGCCGGCAAGGGTCTGCAGCTCAAGTGCAATATGCTCTATGACATGGCCCATCCATGTGCCTTCTTTAATGCGGGTATAAAAGCCACCTGGCACACCTTCTGAACAGCGGTGGCTATAAAGTGAGGGCATGAGTGCAGATATACGATCTATAAATCCGGGAATAGTATCTGTAGGGCGCTGTTCCATCTCTTCGAGATCAAGCACCATGACTATAAGTTTATGTCTTGTTGAGGACCAGTAGTTAGGCCCGTTCATCGCTTTAATTTCTACTATTTTCATACATCGCAAATGTTTAGTGTATTAAGGTAACTATTTTATTGAGGAATACAAATAAACGGTTCCAATATATTTTATTTTAATTGCAGGTTATGGCGATATTATTTTGTGATAAAAAAAGATACGTAAACCTAATTTTGTATTATTGTTCATCACCCTATCATTGGTATGCACATATTGAGTTTCGTTTTTATTGCTTTTGCCATAGGGGTAATAACAATCTTTTGTGGTTTTATACTTACCGTTGTAGCATGGGTAAATGACTTTGCCAAACTGGAAAAGGTGGGTATTTATATTACCCTGGCAGGTGCTTTTATGCTGCTGATGGGTATAGGCTCGTGTACGCGTTACCTCAGCAGTTGAAATTCATTTAGTTTTACACCCCAACAATATAATTTTATGAAGCGGTTTCTTTTTGTCATTATGGCGCTCGCCATCAGCATGGCCTCTTATGGCATCAACAAAAGTGAGCAAGCCATCCGAGCCATGCTCACAGCCCAGGTAACAGAATGGAACAAGGGAAACATAGAAGGGTACATGCATGGCTACTGGGAAAATGACAGCCTGCTGTTCATAGGCTCTAAGGGGTCGAGATATGGATATGACGTTACCTTAAAGAAATATAAAGAGGCCTACCCCGACCTTGCACATATGGGGCAGCTTACATCGGTGATCACCCGTATGGAAAAGTTGTCGGGCAAATGCTACTTTGTGGTGGGTACGTGGGCGCTGAAACGTAGTGCCGGTGATGTAGGTGGCAGCTATACACTGCTGATCAAAAAGATAAAAGGACAGTGGGTGGTGGTTGCTGATCATAGTAGTTAGTAGATAGTCATAAGTCGTAAGCGGTTCAAGTTGTTTCCATTGGTCAGAAAATCTATAGCATTAGGTACCCATGCTTTTTAATTCGTTGCAGTTTTTAGTCTTTTTCATGGTGGTAACGCTGCTCTACTACCGCATGCCGCAGCAAAAGCAGCGGGTGTGGTTGCTGCTGATAGCCAGTTGCTATTTCTACATGAGTTTTGTACCCAAGTATCTGCTGATATTGGCGGGCACAATAGTGATAGACTATGTGGCGGGTATTGTTATTGGTAGCAGCGAAGGCAGGAAGCGTAAAGCGTGGCTCACGGTTAGCATCATAGTGAACGTGGGGATACTCGTGTTCTTCAAATACACCAATTTCTTTCTCGATACTGTTGCACCGGCCATAAAGCCATTGTTCCCCCATGCGCACATACCCTACCTGGATATTGTGCTGCCCATAGGTTTGTCATTCCATACCTTCCAGGCTATGAGCTATACCATAGAGGTGTACAGAGGGAAGCAACCACCTGAGCGGAACTTTATTGTGTATGCGCTCTATGTTATGTTCTATCCGCAGTTGGTAGCCGGGCCAATAGAAAGGCCGCAGAATATACTGCCACAGCTACATGAGCGGAAGGAATATAAATGGGACAATGTAAAGGAAGGTCTTGCACGTATGTTGTGGGGATTTTTTAAGAAGGTGGTCATTGCCGACCGGCTATCGCTGGTAGTAGATTATGCCTACGGACACACAGGACTATCGCCATGGGCTATGTGGGTGGGGGCTATGTTCTATTCCTTTCAGATCTATTGCGATTTTTCGGGCTATTCAGATATAGCGTTGGGTGCAGCGCGGGTGATGGGTGTAAAGCTGATGGAGAATTTTAAGCAGCCTTATATTTCGCGCAGCATTACTGAGTTCTGGACACGCTGGCATATCTCCCTTTCCTCCTGGTTTCGCGACTATGTGTATATACCACTGGGCGGCAGCAGAAAGAGCGAAATAAGAAGAAAGATCAATGTGTTTATAGTATTCCTGCTGAGTGGTATATGGCATGGCGCCAACTTTACGTTTATCATATGGGGTATGCTGCATGGACTGCTTGTTACGCTGCTACCTAATAGAGGTAGTAAGAAAGCAAGGCTATGGAGTGCTGTATTGTTTGGCATCATCAATTTTCTGGTCGTAACGCTATGCTGGGTATTCTTCAGGGCACAGAGTGTGGGGGTGGCTATCAGTTATTTGAAGGGTATGTTCGCAATTGGTAAAGGGGTTACTTTCTATGGACTGAACACTATGGAAATGTGGTTGTGCGTGCTGCTGGTAGGTATACTTATGGTGCGGGAATATAAGTTCAGAAGGCACCTTATACGCAGTGATGCGGGCTTTGCGGCATATTGTGCGGTAATGGTTGCAGCATGCTATTTCCTGGGTGTATTTGGCGAAAACCAGTTTATATACTTTCAATTCTGACGCTATGAAAAAGATACTCTCATGGATATGTATAGTGTTTGGTTTGGCAGTGCTGGTCTTCGGTACTTCATCCGAGCTATTTAATTTTGTGCACGGCAAGAAGTATTACCAGAACAATAAAAGCTGGTGGGGAGAACATCATAGTGATAACGGCGACCTGGTGAATATGGCTTATCTCGATGATATCAATACATTCCGATCACCTAAAGACTATGTGTTTACAACACCTGCTGATACCGGGGCAAAGAACATAGATCTGTATGTATGGGGCGACAGCTACCTGGAAGATGTACCGGAAAAAGCATTTGCCCATGTAGCCAATTATCACTTTGGGCGAACATACTATGAAGAACTGCATTATAAGCTGGACAAGAGCAAACGTAATGTGCTGATCATTGAGACCAGTGAAAGGTTTGCAAGGCCATATTTTAGCTACAGAAGCATTTACAATTCAGTATCCCGCGAGAAAGACACCGGAACAGCAATTGGTGCTACTTTTAAGGTTACTAATAGTTATGCCGCCTTAGGTATAAATGTGGGTATTGAAGATTTTTTTGAAGGGCATATTAACCAGAATCTTGAGTTCCTTCTCTTCAATTATAACTTCCTCAATAAGCCCCGATTTCTGAAAGCTGATATGAACTATCTGCTCTTCAACCGTGGCTCGGGGAATGTTGTAATATCAGATAACGGCAGGAATTTGTTTATCAAAGAAACAATTTTACCTAAGCACGGCTATAGCAGTTATCAGGTACTCCCCAACAGCGATATAGACTGGTTCGTAAAGGAGTTTGATAGTGTTTATGATCATTATAAGGCTGAGGGTTTTGATGAGGTGTATCTGTCGGTTATCCCTACCCCGGTAACCATACTACAACCGGCACGCTACAATCATTTTCTGCCCAGGGTAAGTGCTCACCCCAACATGAACATGCCACTCATAGACCTATACCCCATCTTTAAAAGCGACGCTAACCCCAGCCGCCTCTACAGATCCGGTGATACACACTGGAATAACAATGGCATGCAGATATGGTTGGGCATGGTGAATGAGGTATTGAGGAAGGAGAGCGGGATGCACTAATATTCTTTTTTCTTACCTTTATCCTATGTACGTACGAGAACCCGCACTAGCTTATAGAAACCAGAAATTCACCATCGAGGAATACCTTGAGATGGAAAATGCTACGGATGAAAAGCATGAGTACTATCAGGGAGAGATATTTGCTATGTCTGGAGCAAAGCATGAACACGACATAGTTACTATTAACCTGACGGCGGCTCTCAGGATAAAATTGAAAAAGAAGCCATGCCGGCCCAACAGTAGTGACATGCGTATCTACATACCTAAGAATACCTTGTTCACTTATCCTGATGTTTCAATTGTGTGCGGGGAACCGGAATTTCTTAACGATGATCAATTCAATCTTTTAAACCCGGTTATCATCATTGAAGTTCTCTCTGCATCAAGCAGGAGCTACGACCGCGGCGATAAGTTTAAATTATACCGAGATATCCCTTCTCTAAAGGAATATATTCTCATTGATCCAGAAAGGATAAGTATAGAGGCCTTTTACATCAATGCAGAATCTGAATGGGCTTTGAAGGAGTTTAATAACATTAGTGATACACTGTCTCTTAACTCAATAAAAGTATCACTGCCGCTCGCAGACATTTATGATGGCACTCAGATAGCCAAAGCCTGATCTGCTGCTGCTGTCTTACTTTGAATAATTTCCTTGTATACTGTATATAATGCCATCGTGGCTATTATTGTAAGTATAGTTATTAGATACCGTTGTGGTGGTGAGTAGTACTATTCTGCCCGATACCGTATCTGGGGTGGTACTTGTGGGTATCAGCTGTTTGGAATAAGTAACTATGGCGCCATCTGCACTCAGTGTACCATTAATGACGTGTCCTGCTGCAAAACCCTGAGAAAACCCGATGAGTATCTGTGTGGTATCTGTAGTGGACCGGGCTATAGCTATCTGTTGCTGATAGGTTGATGAATTGGTAATGTTGTTATCATTCCCTAGCCAATTATCTAGTATGGTGGTCTTCTCGCAGTTTACACCTGTATGGCTTACCGGGCAAATGCATTGTTTATCATTGCAGGTACCACCATTGATACAGACTACACTGCATTTTTCAGGTCCGCAAGATGTGCCGACTATTGTAGTCAGTGTTCCAATTGACAATAAGGTGCTTAAAAGGACAATGCGGGGATGTGCCATAGCAGACTGATTTTAGGTGTACAAAATAATGATTTACAATCCACAATATTCGCGCCAAATTCTGATTCCCGGCATCTTCAAAATAAAAATAAAATTATTTTCCACTGCGCAGATTGATTGCGCAGTAGTGTTTCACCTTTGTATTGTCAATGAGAAAACAGCAGTTTATATCGAATAGTAACCAAATCGTTGAGTTATGCTGTTTCCATTTGCCTATTCACTAACAATTTTTAGAACTACAAAAAGATGAAGACATTACAGATAACAGGACAAGATCTATTAGCCATTGGGTACACGGAAGGCAGAGCTTTAGGTAAGGCTATGAATATAGCCAACAAGAATATTGCGGAAGAAGATAAGGGTAAACTAATGGCGTTGCTCACAAAGGTTCTGCAAGAGCCTGAATCATATGTTCTCCATGAGGTATTATCCCCAATAGCAAGAGCACTTGGTGCCGGTAAGCCTGACCCTAATGATATTATACCTATAAAAGAAATTGGCGACGACTATGTTATCTACGGTGCTGACCATATAGAAGAAGGTGCCAGAAAGCAGATGGCTACTGCTATGCGGCTGCCGGTAACTGTGGCGGGTGCGTTGATGCCCGATGCCCATCAGGGTTATGGCTTGCCCATAGGTGGTGTACTGGCTACAAAGAACGCGATCATACCCTATGGAGTGGGAGTGGATATTGGTTGCCGTATGGCTTTGTCGGTCTTTGATATTACCGAAGACTTTTTCCTGCAGAACCAGGCTAAGTTTAAAAGAGAGCTGATTGCCCAGACTAACTTTGGTGCAGGTGGTGGATTTAAGGGAAAAGACAAAGCAGAGCATGCTCTATTGGATAGTGCCGATTTCAACATCACTTCTTTTATAAAGGATATGCATAGCAAGGCTGCTAAGCAGCTGGGATCATCGGGCGGTGGTAACCACTTTGTGGAATGGGGTATCATTGAGTTTGCTGAGGCAGATGAAGCATTGAACATGCCCGCAGGTAAGTATGTGGCGCTGTTAACGCATTCCGGTTCGCGCGGATTTGGGGCCACTATTGCAGGGCACTATACCAGAATAGCTAAGAACCTTTGTAAGCTGCCACAAGGCGCACAGGACCTTGCCTATCTGGACATGAACAGTGAAGCGGGTCAGGAATACTGGCTGGCCATGAACCTTGCGGGAGATTATGCATCGGCTTGTCATGATGTGATACACCGTAAACTGACTGCCGCCATTGGCGGACAGGTACTGGCCAGGGTGGAGAACCACCACAATTTTGCATGGAAGGAAATGTGGAACGGAGAAGAGGTGATCGTTCACCGTAAAGGTGCTACTCCCGCAGGAAAGGGAGTGATGGGAATAATACCGGGAAGTATGACCGCGCCGGGATTCCTGGTGCGTGGAAAGGGTGCAGAACAGTCGCTAAACTCAGCATCGCACGGTGCGGGAAGGCAGATGAGCCGGACCGCTGCCACAAAGAACATTACTAAGGCGGAAATGAGCGCTATACTTAAAGCTAATGATGTAACCCTGATAGGTGCAGGCCTTGATGAAGCACCAATGGCCTACAAGGACATAAACAAGGTAATGGCGGGCCAGACAGACCTTGTAGATGTAGTTGCTAAGTTCAAGCCTAAAATGGTAAGAATGGCCGATGACGGTAGCCGCGAAGATTAGTATCAAGGTAAAAAGTAAAACCAGTTCGACTTTAAATATACACCCAATGAAATAACCACCTCCCCCTAAGTTTCGGCAGAAAAAGCCGAAACTTAGCGTACTCCTCCTTCAAAAGGAGGAGAGTGGTTGACGTATTCAAAAGTGTAAAATAGAGGTCTATTTGGTATAAAATAAATGAGATGAGGGATAATTCCCAACCACCGTTGCCGGGGCTTGATGCCGGCACGGTGGTATTGCCGTTTGTTGAGGTCTGTTCAGATGTATGGCTTAACTTTAATCAATAAAATCTGCAACCATGATCACAGACAATCCATCTCAACGGGAAAATAGCTTAGCCGCCGACACTGTGCTGTCGTGCGTAGAGGCTGTTAACAATGGAGATTATAAAGAAGCCCGTACTTACGTTTCCGACCAGATGGTATTCCTGGGCGTAATGGGATCCAGCGATGGCGGAGATGCCTATGTTGACTACCTGGAACTAAAGAAGATAAGATATCAGGTACATAAGGTGTTTGCCGAAGGCGATGATGTGTGCCTGCTATACGACCTGCTGATGGGTGGAAAAGCCATTTATGGCTGCGGCTGGTACCACGTTAAAGAAGGCAAGATAAATATGCTGAGAGTGGTGTTTGACCCAAGGCCGTTGCTGGAACAAAAGGGTTAGTGAATCACTTCCACTTTTACTGAATAATAGATCTTTTGCCAATCCTTTCGCAAAATGGAAAATAGATATTGATCCTCCAAATCTCCTTTATCATTCAGACCCGACTCGCGCATAATACCCTCAAATTGAAATCCGGCTGTTTTCTCTATCGATCGTTTAGATGATATATTGGAAACCAGACAGCCGGTCTCTATGCGGTTGAGCCCCAGTAGCTCGAACCCAAGATAGAAAAGGTGTGGTTTTGACATAGGAGCTATTCCCTTGCCCCGCATGTGCAATAAAGTATCGGCCCCGGTAGAGCCTCTGCGTTCATTAAAGCTATCTACACTCAGCAGACTAAGTCCTGCCAGTTTATCACCTACGGTTGTGTAAAAGCCATATTGTGTCCTTTGTTCGTCTTCATATTCGGGCAGGTAGTTTTCTTTTATCTCTTTCAGTAGTTCATCAGCATCGGGGAAAACGGCAAACATATCCAGCACCTCATCTGCATTAGCTTCTGTGATAAGGTGGAGCGTGATATTGCCTGAACGGAGTGCTTGGAAGGGCATGAGACGGAATAGGCTAAAAACTTACTGCAAGATGATTTTTGACAAATTGTCTTTCTACTTTTCTTATTTCCTTATCAGTGCTGATATAGTTCTCTTTTTTCTTCTCAACAAGTTTGAGCCAATCTAATGCAGGAATCGTGCCGTTTGAATGTATTTCCAATCTGATCATTAGACTCTCATTTGGTTCACGCTTATTATTGATCAATTGACTCAATAATGTTTCGTGTATGTCGATCTCATCAGCAAACTCTGTTCTCTTTTTGCCGATGGTGTCAATATAAATCGAAAGAAAGTAACCGAAGCTATAATCGATTTTAAATTCAGTGCTCTTTATATATTTTTCTAAAAGCAACTTAAAACGCATTAGTTTTAAAGAAAGAACTTCTTCCTGTGTTATTTCCTTGCGCAATTTTGCCCTTGCTTCACTTAGCTGCGCAACAGCTTCCTCCTTTTGCTTTTTTGTAAGCTTTACAGGGAATACATAAGCTTCAGCAAGTTCTGCCGGTGTGTTCTGCTCAAATAGCTCATTAACTTTAATAACGCTCATCATAAGTATGCTTTAAGTAGTTGTAATAATTGTCTGCCTTCCAGGTAAAGCTGCCAGCCGGCATCAATCATTCCGTATTGCCGGATGTAGTGTTGTTTTAGTTCTGTTTTAGGGATAAGCGAAACGCAACCCAATTCGCCATATAACGTAAGGGCTTCTGATGCTGCGAAAGCAATAAGGCAGCCGGCTACTCTATCATATTTTTTGCTCTTTCCCTTATTGTCTGTTGAAACAGCCAATAATTTTATTTCAATTCTGTATTCCGAGTCATAGCGAATGAGCGATATTACACCTAATAGTTGCTCATTTAATATAACTAATTTATAGGTGATCGCAGGAGCTCTTTCTTTCTTCCATTGGAAAAAGAACTGTTTCGCAGTAATGATTTTATAGTCATTACTATCAACTATCAATACGTCCGCTTTGTGTTTCTGATTCGTTTGTGGCTCTATAACATACACACTCAAAGATAAGCAAATCTTTACACATTGTGTAAAGATTTACACCTGATTGCATTTCGGGGATCGAATAAAAATTGAAGAAACATGATAACATTTATGTTTTCCATAAGAATGTAAAAAGATAATAAGCATTACATTTGAGAAGATAATACTGAATGAAAAATATGCAGGTGAGTAAGTGGCCGAAGATGTTAATGGTGAGTGCGGGGTTGATCTGTGCATCTTATACTGCCAATGCGCAGTTGACATGGACACCGCCGGCTCCTCCCCCTGTAAACTATCTGGAGAAAGCCCAGGGTTATGTAGCTACAAAAAACTATGATAGCGCCATAATCATTTACAAGAAGCTCTATGAGGAGAGTGGCGAAGCCATGTACACCCCTTATTTCAATACACTGCTTGAAGCAAAGAAGTATAAGGACGCAGAGAAACTGGCTTCGTCTTATCAGGATAAGTATACCGATAAGTTTGTACCCGAAGTAGACCTGGGACGTGTATATAAACTGGAAGGCAAGGATAAAAAGGCCGTTGAGCTTTTTGAAAAAGCGGTAGCAAAGATCAATGGCGACGACATGCTCACACAGCGGATAGTAAAAGCGTTTACCGATGCCGACCTTCCTGAGTATGCTATTAAGGCCTATGAGCAGGCAATACAGAGATTAGGCAATCCATATTTATATGCAGTGCAGCTGGCCAACCTCTACGCCAAAAACAACCAGATAGATAAAGCCATGGATGTGGTGATGACCGGTAGCCCCGGTCAGTTCATAACTGTAGACAATGTGAAAGCCTTGTTTCTGCAATGGATGGGTACAGACCCAAAGAAATTGCAGACCGCCCAGAAATACCTGATGGGCAGAATTAATGAAGAGCCTAATAACACTTACTACGTGAGCCTGCTTACGTGGATATATACCCAGAAGAATGACTGGGACGGCGCATTGATACAAATGGAAGCTGTTGATGAGCGCAACAACGAGACCGGCAAGACCCTGATAGACTTTGCCCACGTAGCTGCCGCAGCTAAGAAATATGATATAGCCTTTAAGGCCTATGACGATGTGATAGCCAAGGGTGCTGACAAGCCACTCTACGGAGCAGCGAAGAGCGAAAAGATAACTGCACAACTGGCTCAGCTGAAGACCACACCCAACATACAGCCCGAAAGCATCACTGCCCTGCTGAAGGAATACGACGCAGTTTTTGTAGCCTATCCGCAAAACTACTCTACCCCTGCCGCAAGCGATTATGCAATGATAGCCGCGCAGTATGCGGATAGTATAGATAAGGCAATTGCCATCCTGAAATATGCCATTACTTATCCCGGTACAAGAGTGCAGCAGGTAGGTGCACTGAGTTTGCAGTTAGGCGATTATTATGTGATCAAGGGTAAGGTGTGGGATGCATCGCTTATATATAGCCAGGTAGACAAACAGTTCAAACAAGATATGCTGGGTGAAGATGCCCGCTTCCGTAATGCTAAACTTCATTACTATCGCGGCGACTTTGAGTGGGCGCAGAGCATGCTGAGCGTATTGAAACGCTCTACTACAGAGCTTATAGCCAATGATGCACTGTTTCTGTCGGTACAGATAACCGAAAATGTGCAGGACAGCAATTTTTACCCCCTGGCACGTTTCGCATATGCCGACCTGTTGCTGTTCCAAAACAAGGATAAGCAGGCAGAAGCTTTATTGGATAGCATTTCCACCGCATTCCCTAAACATCCGCTGAATGACGACATACTGATGCAGCATGCTAAAATAGCCATGAAGCATACCAACTACGACAAAGCGATCACCTTCCTTACAGAAATAGTTCAGAAATTTCCTGAAGATGTATTGGCCGATGATGCGGTGTTTACCATGGCAGAGATCTATAACTACAACCTGAACAAGAAAGACAGCGCCAAAGAGTATTACGAGAAGCTGATCATAGATTTTCCGGGAAGTACATTTGTGCAGGTAGCACGACAGAAGCTTGGAGAGATCAATAATCCGGTGCCCTGAGAATGGCTGAATTGCGCAATGGCTTAATGGCTCAATGCTAGATGAAAATGCGGCAATGTGATGGACTGTGGAGGAAATGTGATGGAATGCGATAATGCAGTGAAATAGTTAGAAAATAATGATTTCTTAATGCCTGAAAGGGCGATTTTAAACGGGAAGGGCAAAAATAAATTGGCAGATTAGCTAATTGGCGTAAAAAATTCTATTTTTGCCACCCTTTACATTAAAAATATGCAGTATAAAGAAATAGTTTCTGTAACCGGCCTTAGTGGCCTTTACCAATTATTGACCACCAAGAGTGATGGTGCTATTGTGCGCAACATTGGCGATAAAACAACCAAGTTTATATCTGCCCGCCAACATAATGTAACGCCGCTTGAAAGTATAGAAGTATACACTATAGCTGAGAACGTGCGCTTACATAATGTATTCCAGAAAATGGTGGAGCATGAAACATCTATACCTCCTGTAGATCCTAAGACGGCTACTAAAGAAGGCGTATCTGGATATTTCAAGAGCGTATTCCCTGAATTTGACGAGGAAAGGGTATACGTAAGCGATATGAAGAAGATGCTGAAGTGGTTTGAACTGCTGAAGGCAAATGATCTGCTTAATTTTGATGCACAGATAGCTGAAGATAATGCTGCTAACGAAGAAGCTGCACCTGCAGTAGAAGCGCCGGCTGCTGTTGCTGAACCGGTAGCTGAAGAAAAGCCTGCCAAGAAAGCTGCAAAAAAGAAAGCTGTAGCTGAAGATGGTGCTGAAGGTGAAGAAAAACCTGCTAAGAAAGCTGCTGCCAAGAAGAAGAAGACTGAAGAATAGCTTGACCAAGTTAAAAGTAAAAAGTGTGTGATGCACTTTATTAGGTATTGAGCTTTAACTGCAAGTAATAATATATTGAAATTTAACTTTTATTTTAAAGCCCGCACCTGCGGGCTTTAAATATTTATGCGTGTAATGGTGTAAATTTAGGGTAAGTGAAAAGTACCCCGCATATCACCATCGCCAATCCTTGTCATGAAGATTGGAACGCTATGAGACCTGCTCAGCAGGGGCGGCATTGTGCTGCCTGCCAAAAGTCGGTGACTGACTTCACAACAATGAGTGATGAGCAGATGCCGGCCTTTTTTGCCCACAGCACCGACAGTGTAATGTGCGGCAGATTTTTACCTGCTCAACTGAACCGAGACCTGGTGGCTCCAATCAGCAGAAGTACCATTCCCGGAATATTAATTAAAAGAATAGCTGCGATGGTGTTGCTGGTTCAGTCAATGGTGAGTGCGGCAACAGCCCAGCAAAAGGACAGTGTAAGAGTAGAGCAAACTGACAAAAAAGATACTGCAATTTTACCTCAGTTGCCACTACAAATAAAGGGACGGGTGACAGGTATCCTCAAAGAATATAGAGCAGGTATTGCGCTAAAAATAAGGGGAACAGATATCACGACTAAAACAGACCGAAATGGCCGTTTTGTATTGCAGCTGCCTGACGGATTTGATAGTGCTAAAATTATTATTGAGGAGGACAGATCAACACCACCATATACATTCTCCTATTACGAGGTCATGCACAAACAGGTACGCTATTCAGATATTGCAGCTGGTAAGGAGATAGTATTGAGCTCTAAGCCTCTAATAGTGTCTGTTGCGGGAACCTTCCCTAATCCATCAGTGCCTGCAAAACCCATTGATGTGCCGGCGGTAACAGGGTTTACTACAATGACTACTCCCCGGCAACAAACTGTTGACCTTCCAACATTATGGACGAAAGATCCACGCACTACCCTGATGAACTTTCCTAAAACATCAACAGTATGGAAGCGGTTGACCGCATACTGGAAGGGCGAAAGAAGTGAAATTGAAAACCTTCATTTACAAGCGATCAAAGATAAACAGACTAATAAACGCCTTTAATATAGGACAGACCGTCAATAATATAAGAAACGATGAAGCACCAGCAAAACATACTGACTCTGCATAACCCTTGTAACGAGGATTGGGAGCGTATGCCTGTTGCCGACAGGGGCAGGTATTGCGCTGCCTGCCAGAAGATAGTGATGGACTTTACATTGATTACGTCAACTCGGTTGGCTGCAATAATTGTGTTTTTACTGGTTGTCATAACTCCGGCTTGGTCGCAGCAGGCTGGTCCAGATATGGGCGCCATGCATCAAACGGTGAAGAATACTCTCGACCCCAAACAATTAAGAGAGATACACGGAAGAGTAAGAGATGTGCATAATGCTACTATGGCGGGTATTACGGTACATATAAAGGGGATGCCTGTAGATGCTGTGACAGATGATACCGGTGAGTTTACGCTCTTGCTGCCAGATACGTTACAGGCTAAACAGCTATTGCTGGTAGCAGAAGTGAATAGCAGTACAATTGGCGGAGTAACCGTGGATATTAAGGACGGTGCATATGTGTCTTTATACTTGCAGCCAAGCATGAAGATAATAAACTCGCCTTCCGGAAAGTCAGATTTGATCCGCATGATCGGTGGGGCAGAGCCAAATGATCTTGTTGCAACGACTCCGGGCATTTATCAACAAAAGAGAGGTGGAGCCGCACCAAATGCGAAAAGTAGCACACCTGCTATTGTGCCTAAGGATAAGCCCACGTTTTGGGAGCGCATTGCCAAGCCGTTCAGAAAAAAGAACAAGACCAATGAAGCGAAGTAACCCCATCATATCCATCCCCGATCCATGCCACGAAAACTGGGATGCAATGACACCTGTGCAACAGGGCAGGTACTGTGGTGCTTGTCAGAAGACTGTGATAGATTTTACGTTGATGAGTGATGGCCAGATACTGGATGTGTTTAAGAAAGCGGGTGGCCGCCATCCTTGTGGACGGTACCTCCCTTCGCAGTTAGACCGACCATTATTGGATACCCGGCCAAAAACAACTTTCATTGGTACGCTGGTTAAGCGTATTGCCGCAATGGTATTGCTGGTGCAGTCGGCCTCAACAGCTATGGCTCAGCAGGCAAAAAGCCATATGGTCACTGTGGAGCAATATCACGAATACGACACAGACTCGCTGGGTCGCATACAGGTATCGGGTAAGCTTATAGATACACTAAGCAAGCAACCGCTATCCCATATGAGTATTTATATCAAACAGATCGACACTACGGTGTTTACTGATTTGAACGGTCAATTTTCATTTGCCATGCCTGCCGAACTTGATTCTGTATCGGTGCTGGTGAACCGAAAAATCTACATCGATAATACGGGGGTAGTAGCAGCGTTACAATCTCCAACTGTACCCATTCCCGAACAAACCGTTGCAGTAACTAAAACAAAAAATGGTGGCGCGCTGGAAGTGCATGTAAGGTATGAATCGACCGCATTTACAATTTATAACCCGGGTGTTATTACCGTTGCAGGCGCTTCGCCGGGCCCCATTCCAATGATTACTACCGTTGACTGGCTGAAGAATTATGTATGTACTGTATATACCCTGGTAAAGGGAGACAGTACATTTCGTAAGCCCGTCATCAAGCTGCCGAAAGATTTAATTGCAGCGCGGTCGGAGAAAACGGTGTGGGGAAGGTTGACCAATTACTGGATGGGTAAGAAGAAATAATGTGTACAGATTAGATAAACCGCACTTTTCTTATTTTATCAGGAAGCAAAGATTACCGGTGTAGATATCGTCTTTAGATATAGGAATGCATAGCTTGATGAAGGAAAACAACTACGTGATGAGCGACGCAAAAAATATAATAACACTACCACAACCCTGCGATGCCGATTGGCAGCAGATGACGCCTACAGATAGGGGGCGCCATTGCGCGCAGTGTTGTAAGACGGTGGTAGATTTTACATTGCTGAGTGATGGTGAGATACTGGATGTTTTCAAAAAGGCAAAAGATAATCCGCCGTGCGGGTACTTCCTGGAAACGCAACTGAACAGGGAGTTGGTAGATACTAGGTACAGACCATATTTTTTCAGTATGATCATGAAGCGGGCTGCGGCAATGCTTATTTTGTTTCAGTCTGTAACAATAGCAGCACTGGCGCAGCAGGCAAAGAAGGCTACGGTTAACCAGCAGGCCGACAAGCAAAAAACAGCTGTAAAGACCAGCAAACTACAGATATGCGGCCGTGTGCTCAACTATGGCAGCAAGGAGCCAATAGCCGGAGCGCGTGTATGGATAAACGATACACAGATAGATAGCGTTACTGATAAGTACGGTATGTTTGTCCTCACGCTACCCGACAACTTTAATATGGCGCATCTATTATTGCTGGGCTCCCTGCCCAACTACACAGGCAGTGACATGATAATAGAAGATACAATGACTTTCGCCGACGTGGTCAACAATAAGGAACTTGTACTTTATGCGTATCAAGTGCAAACATTGCAACAGCATGATCTTATCATGCCTGATATAAACGTCAGAACTTATGGTGGAATTCCTGTGCATTATGTTGAGCCGCTTAGAAAGAAAGCCAATATCTGGCAGAGAATGACCCGACCCTTACGAGGTAAAAAACAAAGCTGATGAGGTATACATTATTGTTGCTTACAGCTCTGCTGGTTGTCAATATGGTTGCAGCACAACAGCCAAAGAAGAAGGCGCAACGCGGCATGCGTGTATTGCAGCCGAGAGACTGTATAGTAGCTGTACAGATGCCACCTGAGGTATTTACCTCCGTAGAACAGCAACCCGAGTTCAAAGGTGGCGCCGCCGAATTAGACAAGTATCTCGACAAGACATTGCGCTACCCCGATGGGGCCAGGGAAAACTATATACAAGGCAAAGTAATTGTGCGGTTTATGGTAGATGAACATGGCACTATTACCAACGTAAAGGTCATAAAAGGTATAGGTTATAGCTGCGATGAAGAAGCAGTAAGAGTGGTAAAGGCCATGCCACCGTGGCATCCCGGAAAAATAAATGGCAAAGCTGTTAGAACGGTGTATGTATTACCGGTCGCTTTTAAGATAATGTAGGGGGTTGTTGGGTATTTAGATTTGACAACTTTCCTAAAATTTGTCAAATCTGATAAGTGCGGGAAGTTTATACTTTGTAGCCTTGTTTATCTGTTTTTGTCCGGCGCCCCGTAGGGCAATGTCATTAAGTTAAGGACAAATAACATGTTATGATGCCGAAGGTATCAGATGTTTATAGCAAAGTCAGTCGTAAATTGGAAACGATGCCGAAGGTATCGGATGTCTGACTAAGCGAATTGCTCTTAACCTGATGTCATTGACAGCAAGGCCGCACCTGCCCCTCCCCACCCACAAAAAAGCGTCCCGGAAACCGGGGCGCTTTACTATGAAATAGTGCTGTGTGTTTTACTCTTTTACAAACTTGAATACCTTACTTGCTCCATCCTTGTTCAGGCGCAGCAGGTAGATACCCGCAGGCACGTTCGACATATCTACAGACTTGTCCAGCTGCCCGTTGGCTATCGTAGCTTCTGAGAGATAGACAACCTGACCGATAGCGTTGGTTACCTGCACACTCGCCTGTCCGTCTGCTATATTATCCAGCTGACCCTTGATGGCGAAACTACCATTGTTAGGGTTAGGGAACATTTCTATCGCGCTGAATTCAGGAACTGTGTTGACTACTACAGTACCTACATGTACAATGATGGTATTGCTCACTCCAAGGCTTGCGCAAAGACCTGTGCTCAACACTTCCATTCTTACTGTGTCGCTGTGTGTAAGGCCGCTCAATACAAGCGTAGTAGTCGTAGCACCTGGCACTACCACACCATTTACATACCAAACATAACCAACAATACTAGGACCTGATGCATAACCGGTAAGGGTTACTGTAGAACCTACCAATACCGACGTAGCGGTAGATGTAATGCTCACCACAGGTGTGTTATTTAATACTGTCACCACTATTATGTTACTGGTATCATGCGGCTTATCAGGGCAGGCAATACTGCTGGTCAGTACGCAGCTTATGTTTGCGCCACTGGCCAATGATGCTGATGCATAGTTATCGAATATAGCGCCTACTATTGGGTAAGTAGGACCATACAACCACTGGTACTGTGGTGAGAAACCACCATTGGTTACCGCCACATGGAAATGGAAAGTTGTACCTACGCAAACAGTATCGTCAGGAGTTACCGTGATCACAATGTTCGGTGTGTCTGTAGGGTTGATAACGATGTGGATAGAATCCCTCAATGAAGGACATGCATCCAATGTATCTGTAAGGTAATAGAAACCGGTATCTGCGTAAGCTATAGACGGGATAACAGGGTTCTGCAGATTAGAACTGAAGCCACCTGGTCCTGACCAATGATACGTGAATATACCCGAGAAGTTAGGGTTAGCGAACAACTGCAAAGTACTACCCGCACACAATGGTGAGTTAGAACTATCGAGTGGTGTAGGCGGTATAAATGAATTCACCAGCACCGGCACTGTATTAATATAAGCCGGGCAGTTATTAGCATGGGTTACAGTTACAGAATAAGTACCGCCATTAGCAGTGGTAACCGATGGTATAGAAGGGTTCTGCAAGGTAGAAGTAAACCCTGCAGGGCCGGACCATGAGTAACCATTTACTGAATAAGGTGCGGTAACCGTGAAATTGATAGTTTGACCCACACACACCGGTGAATTGGCAGTAACCGTAGTAGCTGGTAATGTAGTAACAATATTGATGTTGATATTATCATCAACCGATGTTGTCACCGGGTTGGTAGACACTATACGGATGCGATAACCTGTACCTGCCGCTGTACCTGCCGGTATGATAGCGGGTATAGCACCAAACGTAGATGAAGTAACAGAGCCTATCACAACAGGGGCAGCAAAGCTACCTGTAGCATCAGACAGTTGCACCCTGAAGATATTACCCGCACCAAAGTTGTAGTTAACAGTATCATGAACAGTAATAGAAGAACCCGCGCAAAGCAACGTATCCATAAATATCTGGCGGAAACCTACGATAGTATCTCTTGCGAATTTACTTGCGAACGCTTCAGTATTACCATTGTTAGTAGTACTGGCAGCTCCGGTTGTAGCGAATCCTGATCCGGTTGGGCTTGTTGTTCGGCCTGCTATAACAATACTGTTAGTTGCGCCGGCTGTAGCAGTTCCATCAACAGTAATACCATTTGCGAAGTCGTTCCCGCTTCTGCCAAAATAGGTTGTATATAGCTTTTGTCCCAAAGTATTATACTTTGCTACAAAAGCGTCACAAACGCCGCTTAGCCCGGTCTGAAGTGCGCCTGCTGAAGCAATACCCGCACTCTTTGTACCACCGGTTATGGCAATGAATCCCATACCGTCAACAACAATAGCTTGTGCATAATCTGAATCTATTCCACCAAGATAAGTTCCCCATTGCTTATTGCCGGCTACGTTAAATTTCATAAGGAATCCATCCTGCAATCCACCATAAGTGCTGGTATATGAAATACCTGATGCTATAGCGTCGTTGGCTGATGTATTACCGGTAACAAAAACGTTGTTTGCAGCATCAGATCCAACTGAATTCCCTATATCATCGCTGCTGCCTCCAATATATGTACTCCACAAAATGGAAGGAGTAGCTGTATTAACTGAATAACGTGCAAGAAAGCCATCTGTAGTACCGCCTATTGCTGATTGATAAGCAGGTATTGTAGCAATGCCAACAATACTGTTGGTTAAACCGGTAACGGCTACAAATGCTGTGGCAGTGGTTGTGTTTAATGTTACACCGCGTATTTCATCTTCGCCCGTTCCGCCATAATAAGTAACAAACTGGTTAACCCCTGCACTGCTGAATTTAGCCATTATACCGTCTCTTGTACCATTCAGGTTAGTCGCATCAGTTGCAAGACCTGCGCTTTCAGTACTTCCTGCTACATACACGTTGTTAGACTGATCCAGTGTGATCGAATACCCGAACTCATCATCTATTCCTCCCAGATAAGTAGCCCATGTTATTCCACCACCACCGGCAATTTTAGCTACGATAATATCGCTGCCACCACCATTCGTTGACTGAAATGGTGCCGGTGCTCCCGAAGCAATAGAGGTAAGAGACGTCGATGAAGAGCCTACCATGTAAATGCCTGAAGCATCAATAGCCATACCCATTGCTTTATCTTCTCCACTGCCTCCAAAGTAAGTAGCCCATGTAACCAGATTACCTGCTGTAGGATAACGAACAACAAATGCATCATAGTTTCCACCGCCAAACGTTGTAATAGGAGCTGTACCAGTACCTAACCCGGTACTCGCAGTATAACCACATACATACACACTGCCGCTAGCAGAGATCTTTACCGCGGTGGCTACATCTTCATTTGTTCCACCAAAATAGGTAGACCATTGGAGATACGGATCAATAGTCAACACACCCGAATAGCTCCCTGTTTCAAAACTTACGATATTGTCTTTTAGGGAAAAACGCGAAGACACTTTTTTGTGAGTAGCACTTTCATAAGCAAATGGCTTTTTCTCTGTTACATCACCCATTGGGGTACGTGCAAGTATGCCGCCATCGGCAGTAACGCTCAATTCGGTTGCACCGCCATATTGTAATCGTATATTTTTTACATCACCACCTTCGCGCACCACAAAATCATACTCTACGTTATTATCTTTCACGTACAACACCCAGTCAATATTAGGGTATACATTTGAATAGGTAATTTTACGGTATGCCAATGCGTGAAACCCACCAGGTCCCGACTGGGGTATGTAATAATTTTCCTGGTAATCTACAATGTCAGACTCTTTGACAGCTGCATAAGGGTTTGCGCCTAGCAACTTCACGTCCATTGCATACGTTGTGATATCAGGCCTTTTATCTCCTGCTACTACTTTTTTAAACTGGTAATGCAACTGACCATTACCAACAAATAAACTCACTCCTTTGCCCGAGAGTTTAAATTGGATATCACTACGGGAATGATTGTTCTCATCCAGCACCTGTCCTTTATTTTCTACAAAGCAAAGTGGCTTTTGCAAACCACCCGCATTTAGTGATTTCACGTCTTTAGCAAGGGCAGATACCGATAATAAACAACTGAATAAGAGCAGTTGGCATTTTGTACCATTAAAATACATATGCAAAATAGTTTATTGATTATAATAACAATGATGCAATGTAACAATTATATCACAAATAAAGAAGTATACAGCCCTTCTTACTAAGTAGGAAATGAAAAAATAAGATATAACCCACCCACATTTCATAACAACAAAAAATATACAACACTTCAAGTAACCATCGCTAACTAATTAATCCTCCCTCCACAATCAAAAGATATCCACATTTTTGTGAATATCTTTATTTTTCAAACTCATTTCCACACATTAATTTGCACCTCGGATTATTGTTTTCACCCTTAGTTTACCCAAGGACAGAAAAAATATTACGAAGCGATCTTTGACCTTATGAACCTCAACAAAACCTTCAACAACCAACTTTTTGGTAAAGACGCATAATTGCGTCTCCCATGCAACTGGACAGAAACACTTCTTGCCCCGACCATCGGGTACGACCGGGCACCCCCCCCCAAAGCGCCTGCTGTCGGTATCCAATCGATCCCAATCACAGGTCGGGAGACCGGTTCTCTTTTAGACACCGCTCTCCGCTCTTCCGCTCTCGCTCTCATTTTATCGGGCACGATCGGGCATAACCAAAAATCACAACCAAATGAAAAACAATCAATTAACCTCCAATCCATGCCCGATTAAATTTTATTTTTCACCGGGCATACTTCAGAAAACGCCTGTTGTCGGTCTCTGACCGACGACCATCGGGCCGGCTCTCTTTAGTTTCGCTAAGACGTCACTGCGAGGAACGAAGCAGTCTCGCATCCGGCCGGTTTTTTTTGAGACACCGCTCTTCCGCTCTCGCTCTCATTTTATCGGGCACGATCGGGCATACCCAAAAATCACAAACACATGAAAAACAATCAATTAACCCCAACTCCGGTAACTATACCCAATTACACGCACACTAAAGTTGAACGGGGGAACGAGAGCGTCCAATAAAAATTTTGGTAACTCTCCCGTTATCGTATTTTACGTAACAAGTATCTCTTCTGAAAAATAGACCAACTCTTACTTTGTAATAGCAAAAATCGTTGCTAGTATTACACCAAATTGGAATCCCAAGAGCGTTTTCTACCTTATTTCTGCTTGTTTGGTAGTCTATTTTCTTCGCTTTATATGCTGTGGTGCAACTACCTAAGACTATTACGAGCACAAATAGCTGTTTTGCCATTTTTAAGACTTCTTTTTTGACTTGCTGTTATTGTCAGCATGTTTAACTGCAGCCTTCATAATATCCATGAATGACCCGTTAACCGTTAGCGGCTCTTCATATGTGCCACGCTCCTTCTTTACGGGAGCTTTCTTTTTTACTGCCTTAGCCATGTAGTGCAAATTTATACAATAATATTCTTACCTTTGTAAAAACAAAACAACCCCCATGTACTTCTCGCTCCTAATGAGGGACTGCTAATGAGGCAGTGAGTATAATGAGGTTCGGCTAACATCTGTTTGTTTCGCCTATTGGTTTGTTTGCTGCGTCAACAGCTAAAAAAAGCAGTTAGAAGTTTTCACCTTCCATCTCGGAACGGCTAATGAGACCGCCTCTGACCTGCGTATTAAGTATCTTATTGGGCAATTAAGTTTGCCCTTTATTATTTATTTAAGTACCTTTACAGAAGTTATGATTTTCGCAAAAAAACTAACTATTGGGTGGACTCGTTCCGCCCTTTTTTTATAGAGTTAGTGCTAAAGCCTCTAGTTGTAACTTCAATATAGTTATGTCTTTTTCTTTTAAGTCCTTCGGGTATGATAGGTAAGCCCTTTTGCCCTCTGTTAACTTTATCGGAAGCCTCTCTTCTCCTGCAATCTCTGTAAGTAGCAGTGCGGGTTTTGCTTCATCCTGTACCGCAGATGTAACGTTTTTTTCGGTTTGTGTAGCTGGTGTTGGGCTACTAGTCACAGGGACTACTTGCACAGGAGGTTCATTGTCTGCAAATTCTGGGATAGGCCTGCCAGATGGAATGAATCGAAGCACTTCATTATAGCACAGCTTATTACTATCACTCAGTACTCCGACATATTGTGCATTTGATATAAAAACGTCAGCAGCCGCTTGCGATGCGCCCTCTGATATACGGTGAAACCTAAAAAGGTGGATGTGTAAGTTTTGGGGCAGAATGTCGCCATCAAATTTCTCTACAATATCCGCATTGAGGGTTGGCGTTATAAACGCCTTTAGTAATGCTTCAGCCTTTTCTTCTGGGGTAAGGTGGTTGACTATTTTTTTATAAAGTTCGGATACTTTATAGGTATCCTTCTCTCTCTCTAAAAAACCATAGTGCCCACAGGCCGCTATTTTACTAGGATGCGCTCCTTTAATTAAGGATAGTATATCGTCCCTTTTTGCGAAGCTATTTCTAAAGTGCTTGTAAACTTCTCCCGTGAATGATAGGCAATACTCTATGCTGTATGCGGGATAAGCAGCACTTCGCTCTATTGACTTCCGAGCCTTCCCCTCTGTTATTTCTGGATTGGAATTTTGTTCTGTATTCATCTTGTATGATTTTCGCAATTCAAAATTACGAAAAGGAATTTTATAAAAACAACAATATGTAACATATAGTTGACAGGTATTTATTATATATTGATATTCAATGCTATAGCTAATAAACATTTCAAATTAAAACCGACAAGGGAAAAATCTTTTAAAAATATTTTCAAATAAATTTGTTTTTGCGTGTAGGATGTTCTAATTTTACATTATCAAACACACCGATTATGGACTTTACTTTCAAAAACATATCAGAATTCAACGATTTTTTTAAAGACGAAAAGACATGCTATGAGTTTCTTGAGACTCAGCGTTGGAACGGTGTTCCAGTATGCCCACATTGCGCTACAGCAAAGAAACCATACACAGTAAAAGCACGTGGCAAGTTCATTGATATACCTTCTTATCGCTGTTCTGAAAGGGCTTGCAGTTTGCCTTTCACAGTTCGTACAGGTAGCATATTTGAAGGCTCTAAAGTAGAATTGCGCAAGTGGTTTCAGGCTTCTTACGAAATATCAATTTCTAAGAAAGGTATTAGCAGCGTAGAACTTGCAACCCGTATCGGTGTATCTCAGAAAACAGCGTGGTTTATTAATCACCGTTTACGTGCTATGCTGACAGAAACAGCCCCAGAGTTATTGACAGGTACAATTGAAGTAGATGAAACTTTTGTCGGTGGTTTGGAAAAGAATAAGCATATCAGTGAGAAGGTTAAGCGTTCTAAGATTAGCCGCAAACTGGATGAAAAGATTGTAACTCCAAAGACTATGGTATTAGGCATCCTGCAAAGGGATGGTAAGGTAAGAACGTTTGTTGTACCTAACAGACAGGCAGACGTTTTAAATCCCATTATGCGGGCTAATGTGGAGACAGACTCACGTATAATATCTGACGCATTAGCTTCTTACGTTGAATTGCGTAAGGACTACAACCACATATCTATTAAGCACACTGTTGGCGATTACAGGACTAAGGGAGACGAACACACCAACAACATAGAAGGTTACTGGAGCATACTTAAAAGGGGCATAATAGGCACGTTTCACTTTGTTAGCCCTCAGCACTTGCAAAGGTATTGCGATGAATTTGCACACCACTACAATACACGCACTACTACTACTCAGGAAAAGTTCTTAGCAGCAATAAAAAACGCACACGGGAACAGATTAAAATATAGAGACCTTACACCGAATCAACCAAAGAAAAAGGCTACCTTAAAGTAGCCTTTTTTTATGGATATACAGGAAGAAATGGAATCGCAGGTAGTGTCTCAATTTGAATTTTAATAAGACGTTATAGTATTTTAGGGTTCCTCGGTTTTAAATTAGCCTCTTAGTAGTACGTTTATCCCATAACCAGACTTCATACGAAAGTATGTGTTAGTCTTTGTATCGTAATGCCACTTGCGGAGTTTTTTTTGTGGTTTATCTACATGCTTCATTTTCCACCCCCACCACAACGAATGTTTTATTATAATGTAGGACGGAGATGCAGAAGCGGGGGCGGTTTGCTGCGCTATACTATTTTTAGAGCATAGCATAATAAGTCCAAAGATTAGGAGAGCGTATTTCATATACAGTAAAGATAACAAAATAGGCCGCAATGGCAGCCCTGTTTTCGATAGTTACCCTACTTATTTAGCACCTGCGTGTAATTGGGTATAGTTACCCCAACTCCATGCCCGATTAGTACTTATTTCTCATCGGGCATATAATAAGCAACGCTCATAAAACACCGTCAAAGATTGTCACGGTGAGGCCCTCGAACCGCGACAATCTTTGACGCATCGGGCCGGTTCTCTTTGAGACACCGCTCTCCGCCCTTCCGCTCTCGCACTCATTTTATCGGGCACGATCGGGCATACCCAAAAATCACAAACACATGAAAATCAATAAATTAACCACAACCCGATGCCCGATTATTTTTTAGTTTTCATCGGGCATATAATAAGCAACGTTCATAAAACACCGTCAAAGATTGTCACGGTGAGGCCCTCGAACCGCGACAATCTTTGACGCATCGGGCCGGTTCTCTTTGAGACAACGCTCTCCCCTCTCGCTCTCATTTTATCGGGCACGATCGGGCATAACCCAAAATCACAACCAAATGAAAAACAATCAATTAACCTCCAATCCATGCCCGATTAGAATTACATTTCCGTCGGGCATCTGCAAAACGGAGACAAAAACGGCATCTGATTTCAGCCTAACCATAGTTCAGCAATCACACAACTTTTACTTAACACCAATATTCTCTACATTTAAACCATGAACAGGCGTTTTTTCGTAAAGACCTCCGCATTGGCAACCGCCGGAATACTGGCATCCCGTTATGCAATAGCAGGAGGCAACAATATAACTGCATTCCCGGCAGTACGCACACCTGCCGATAAGCGGAAGTTTACCAGCAAAGCAGTGGAAAACCTTATAGGAGAGGTTAAAAAGAACATTGGCAATAAGGAAATAGCCTGGATGTTCGAAAATTGCTTCCCCAACACATTAGATACCACAGTAGACCATACCAACGTAAACGGCAAACCAGACACCTATGTAATAACCGGAGATATTGATGCCATGTGGCTGAGAGATTCATCGGCACAGGTGTGGCCCTATCTGCCGCTCTGTAAAGATGATAAGGCATTGCAGCAAATGATCAAGGGAGTGATCAGCCGCCAGGTAAGGTGTATACTTAAAGACCCCTATGCCAATGCCTTCTATAAAGACGAAAGCAAGGTAAGCGAGTGGCATAATGACCAGACCAAAATGCAACCCGGCACCCACGAGCGTAAATGGGAGATAGACAGCCTGTGCTACCCCATCAGATTATCATTCGGCTACTGGCAGGAAACGGGCGATATGAGCCACATGGACACATCGTGGAAGGAAGCTATGAAGCTGATAGTGGAAACATTTACTGTACAGCAGCGCATGAAAGACAAAGGCCCTTACAGCTTTATGCGCAGCAGCCCATATGCTACAGATAGCATCCCTATGGGCGGCTATGGCTATCCGGCTAAGCCCAACGGACTTATCTGCTCTATGTTCCGCCCCAGCGACGATGCCACTATCTATCCTTACCTGATCCCATCAAATATATTCGCAGTATCATCGCTGCACCAGATGGCCACTATGATGGAGTTGGTAGAACCAAACGAAACGGCATCCATATACATGCTGGCCAGTCAGGTAGAAGAAGGTCTGCTGAAAGTAGCCACGGTAAAGAATAGTAAGAATGTAGCTATGTATAGCTATGAAACAAATGGTTTCGGTAGTTATAACCTTATGGATGATGCCAATGTACCATCCTTACTATCGCTGTCATACCTGCTGGGCAACGAAAGCAAACTGCTCGACCGACCCACATATAACAACACCCGCAGGTTCGTACTATCAGACGAAAATCCATTTTATTTCAAAGGAACAGCGGGAGAGGGCGTGGGTGGTCCTCACGTAGGTGCAGATATGATATGGCCCATCAGCATCATTATGCGCGGCCTCACCAGCACCGACGAGGCCGAAATAAAGAACTGCCTTGCCACGCTGCAGCGCACCCATGCCAATACCGGATTTATGCATGAATCATTCCATAAAGACGACGCCACCAAATTCACCCGTCCATGGTTCGCCTGGGCCAATACCCTGTTCGGCGAGTTTGTCTGGAAGGTATACAGAGAACGCCCGCATTTGCTGAATTAGCTAACTGTCGGCTGGCAGGTTCGGCAATTTGACAATTTGAAAATGGATAAAATAACTCAGATACCGAACGGCATCCCGACTACCTGTCATGGTGAGGTTCTCGAACCATGATAGGTAGGCGCATCGGGACGTATTCGCTTTGTGTTCATGTTGCTGCAATCGAAGTGCTTAAAAGGATTAAAAATGAATCCCAAAACGAGTAGAATTTTATTCTCTTTATTTTTAACCGTTATCGTATTAGGGATAATTTATTTCCTATATCAAAGATGCCAGTTACTAAAAAATCATAAAATTACCATTGGCAAGGTTATCGAATGTCGATTCCTCTCCAAATCAGGAGGTTCAATAAGTTTAGTATATGAATACCAGGTAGATGCCTTTAATAATATTCGTTCGAAAACAGAAAATTTAATACCCCTTAACGATTGCAATGAACATTTTATTGGAAAGACTTTTCCGGTGATCTATAATCCAGAAAATAAATCCTTTGCATCGATGTTAATAACTCCCAGGGATTTCAAGTCGTCCAATATTATATTCCCTGACACATTGAACTGGGTTAATAAATATCTCCGGGAGTAGCATTAAACACCGCGTGCCTTTCACGGTTGAGGCTCTCGAACCATGATAGGTAGGCGCATCGGGACGTATTCGTTTTGAGACCCAAGAGATATTGTTACTTCTCAAAGAGAACCGGCCCGATGGTTCAATTGTCATGGTTCGTCCTTCGAGAGCGCCAGGATGATACTCCCATGACATTCGGAGGTAATGCGAGAAGATTACATGCTAATATATTTGTTACCAAGCTAACGCACTCGCCCCCAAAATAGCCGCATCAGCATCCGGCAGTGCCGACTGAATGAGCGCCACTTTGTTCTTATAAATATTAAGCAGGTTGGCTTCCATGTGTGCACGAACAGGATCCAGCAGCATCTCCCCGGCATTGGCCAGTCCGCCGAAGAAGATAATAGCTTCAGGAGAGGTTATAGCCACTGCATCAGCAAGCGTCTGGCCCAGTATCCTGCCGGTATATTCCATCAGCTCCAATGCAAAATGATCACCGGCTTTTGCAGCTATATAAATGCTGCGTGCCGAAATTTCATCGCCCTGACCGCGGAGTATAGTAGCGTCATCTCTGTCGGCCAGCAGTAGGTGTGCCGTGCGCACAATACCGGTTGCAGATGCATAGGTCTCCAGGCAGCCCATGCGACCGCAGCCGCACTTACGCCCGTTACGCACCGCTATTACATGACCCAATTCACCTGCAAATCCATCGTGACCATAGATCAGTTCGCCATTAGCCACAAAGCCGCTACCCAGGCCCGTACCCAGCGTTACCAGTATAAAATCTTTAAGGCCCTTTGCCGCGCCATAGGTCATTTCACCCACAGCTGCTGCATTGGCATCATTGGTCAGTACCGCTTTCATATGCAGCGCGTCCGATACCATTTTGGCCATAGGTATTACCCCTTCCCATGGCAGGTTGGGTGCAAATACGATGTCGCCGCTATAAAAGTTGCCATTGGGCGCTCCTATGCCTGCGCCTACAAAATTATCTCTGCCGGCCTGTTCTATAATAGGTTGCAGTGCCTGCTGCAAGGCGGCTATATAATGGTGCGGCGTTTCATGTCCGCGGGTAGGCATGCTGCCCTTGGTTACGATCTCTCCCCGCCTGTTTACTACTCCAAATGCTGTGTTTGTTCCGCCGATATCAATGCCCAGCGCCAGTGCTTGCGTCATAATCTATTCCTTGTTTTTGTAACATACGGCGTACGCCGAAACCATACCACGCCAGATACGCAAATCCGATCACCGGTATCCAGTAAGATTGGTGGATACCAATGGAAGGCATATCTGCCAGTTTACCTTGTATAGGCGGTATTATAGCGCCACCCAATATCATCATTACTAAGAATGCAGAGCCTTGTGCGGTAAGCTTGCCCAGCCCTGCAATAGCCAAAGCGAAGATACATGGCCACATTATAGAGCAGAAAAGCCCGCCGCTCATAAAAGCATAGATCGCAGTGGTTCCCGTAGTGGCAATGCCAAACAGCATACTGCCTACTCCGAGTAGCGAAAATATCATTAAAGTACGAGCCGGCTTATCCTTGCTGATGTAGAATGCAATACCCTGTATCATTATACAAACCACGTAACCATACAACGCACTTACATCATTTTGAGCAATGGAGTTAACGAGTAATACCACGCCAAATGCAACAAGTGGTACCAGGAATAATAACAGCGTATTCATGGGTTTAGATGGTTCGAATATTTTTATTGATCCTGTCCAACGGCCAACCATCAGGCTACCCCAGTACATGGAAATAAATGGTGCTATCTGAGCCGATGTATAACCGCCAAATGCAGGCTGTTCCAATAGTGCACCCATGTTGCTTTGAATGGTCACCTCAACACCTACGTAAGTAAATATAGCCAGCATGCCGAGTACCAGCTGCGGGTACTTCATCGCTCCCCAGCCCGTAACATTCTTCTTAGCGCTAAGTAGTGATATGAACAAGGTAGCAAGTATAACGCCAAGCCCTGCCAGTGCCAGTTTAACACGTGTATCTTCTACCTCAGCCAGTAACAACGCATCAGTAGTCACAACAGCATAACTCTTAAATACCATTACAAAGATGACTATCAATAATGCAGTCATCACCAGCAGTGCCATCAGCGCCTTAGGCGAACGCTCAGTAATATCATCATACTTGCGCTCTGGCAGTTTCTTAGAAAAGAAGAATAACCCGGCGGCTATTACAAACAATGCAGCTACACAGGCATATAGTACAGACACCTTGTCCAGACCTAGAGACTGTATCTGTGCATCATTTGCTTTTGTAGCACCAAACAATGCCAGTGCTACTACTATAGGGCCTATAGCCGTACCGAATGAGTTAATACCACCACCCAATGTTATACGCTGTGCACCGGTTTCCGGTGAGCCAAGTAATGCTGCAAATGGATTGGCGGCTGTTTGCTGTAATGAAAAGCCAAGTGCTACTACAAACAGCCCGCCCAGCATGCCGGGGAAGGTGTTGGCGTTAACGGCTACTATCATCATCACTGCGCCTATAGCCGAGAACAAAAGGCCGTATACAATGCTATTCTTGTATCCCCATCGCCCTACTATCTCTCTTTGCAGGATATACGATATGATGTATAGCACAAGTGCGCCGAGATAATAAGCAAAGTAAAATGCAAAATCTATCAGCTGAGATTGGAACTGATCGAGATGGAAGTAGTGCTTGCAAAAAGGAATGAACACCCCGTTGCCGGCGGCAATAAAGCCCCAGAAAAAGAATACAGTAACTAAGGTTGATAGCGCCCCCGAGTTGGAAGACGTTGATTTTATGTCCTGAGCATCAGCCATTGATGGAAATTTTAGTCAAGATAGGGAGTTTTTAGTACATAGTCATTAGTACATAGTAGATAGACGGCTTAATTATTTTAGTAGAAAGTGTAAAGCAGAAGGTAGAAAGCTATATTTAATTAAGCAGAGGTCTTTACTGGCCCCGGCCTCATCAACTACGCAGGACTTTTGAATTAAGACTATCAACTTACAACTCTTTATTTTTCTTTAACTTTTACAAAATGAAATGTGGCACGGATTGTGAAATACACCTAACAAATCAAACAACGTTTATGAAAAAGATCATCGTAGCAGCCACAATGGTAGGCGCATTATTGACAACCACCATGGCTAATGCTCAGAGTGTTATTAAAACTAAGAAGGTGTCTAAAACCGAAATGCAGCAAACAAATACTGCTGCGGCCAAGAAGCAGACAAAGGTGGAAAGCGACACTAAAACGCTGGAATTGAAAACTACTGAAAACGGCACTAAGACGCGGACTACAACGCACAAGAGTAAGGTGGTAAAAACTACTAAGGAGACAAAAGCTGTAATGACGAAGAAGTAGAATAGGTGTGTTTTATAATAAGTCACTTGCCCCCATGTGGGGCAGGTGGCTTTATTTTGTTTTGGTCGTGTATCTTTGTGCTGTTTATAAATATGTATTATGTTTGATACACAAATGAAAACTATGAAGTACGCCATTGCCGCCCTGATAATATGTACCTTGTCCGTTAGCTGCAACTCTGCCAATAATCAGCGTCCAAGTACTAAGTATGAAGAGAAAAAAGCTTCAATGGCCGACATGGAGAAAGAGAGTCCGCTGAAGTTTTTGAAAATATCAGGTTCGCACCGGCGCAACCTGGTGAGTCAGGAAGTGGTAGAGGGTGAAGTGTCTAATCATGCCACGCTTACCAGTTATAAGAATATAGAGATACAGCTCACTTTCCTTTCTAATGATGGATCTACTGTAGATAAGCAGAAACACACACTTGATGATGTGGCTAAGCCCGGATCATCTGTTGACTTCAAAATAAAAGTAAGTCATGTGAAAGACGCATCATCTGTTACAATGGATATTGTGGACGCAGTTGCTGATAAATAGCAGATAGTCGTTAGTAGATAACAGAAAGTAGGGATGAAGTGGTTCATTATGCTTAATCACTATATGGCCCACCTTTTCCTAAAATCCAGACCATCCTGATTCAGAGTTCTAGAACTGGCCGGTAAACAACAGATCCAGATCGGTGTACTTAAACCCGAATTTCTTGGCTATAGGAGCATTGGTTACGCAGCCCTTGTAGAGATAAACACCATTACGGATACCGTTGCGTGTCTGAATTACCTCTTCTACACCTCCTGTATCGGCACACTGTTGCAAGATAGGCATCAATACATTGCTGATGGCACGTGATGCGGTGCGGGAAACGCCTGATGCTATGTTGGGTACGCAATAATGGATCACATCGTATTTCTTATATACGGGCCTTTCATGGCTGGTAACGCGCGAAGTTTCAAAGCAACCACCGCGGTCTATACTTACGTCTATGATCACAGAGCCGGCCTTCATGTTACTCACCATCTGCTCAGATACCACCATTGGTGTTACACCGTTAATAGGTTTCAGTGCGCCAATAGCTACGTCTGCATTTCTCAGTTCTTCCGCCAGTGTCACAGGGTCTATTACCGAGGTAAAGCAACGCCTGCCTATGTTGTTTTGCAACTTCATAAGGCGGTAAATAGAGTTGTCGAATATCTTAACCGATGCACCCAGACCAAATGCGGCACGAGCAGCAAACTCAGCCACTATACCTGCACCTATTATCAATACCCTTGCCGGTGGTACACCGGAGATACCACCCAGTAATACACCCTTGCCATTGTCGGTATTGCCGAGATAGCGGGCAGCAGTGAGTATGGCATAGTTACCAGCTATCTCGCTCATAGAGCGTACAATAGGAAAGCTGCCATTTTCATCCATTATAGACTCAAATGCTATGGCTATTATTTTCTTAGATATCAGTTGCTCCAGCAGCCCGGTCTTAAGCATGGGCATGTGAATAGGCGATATAACTACCTGGTTCACCTGCAGCAGACCCGCTTCCTCTTCCGAAATTGGTGCTGATTTGAGTATTGTGGTAGCCTTATATAGTTCGGCCTTGTCATACACTATTCGTGCACCTACCTCGCTATAGTCATTGTCGAAGTAAAAAGATCCTTCTCCCGCCCCATGTTCTACCGCTATATCATGTCCCTGGTTAATGAGTACAGATACACCCTCGGGTGTCAGAGGCACCCTGTTTTCCTGGAAAGAGGTCTCTTTAGGAATACCTATAAATAGCTGTTTTTTTTTAGGAATGATCTGTAAAGTTTCCTCCAGTGGTGTGTAAGAGAAAGACGGAGATATGTATGGTTTTTTACTCATTGAGCAGAATTCATGACTCTTTAGACCTCACAAGATACAGTATTGCTACATATAAAAAAAGTAATTTAACAATTGCCTGATCCTGACGATTTATGAATTTGATAAGTGTTGATTTTGATGCGTATTGTGTAGCTTTAAATTCTATTTTTGCAACGAAGTGCAAGACATATTATGCTAAGACAATCGAACCAACAAAGGCTTTTACAAAAACTTTCACCACAGCAGATTCAGTTAATGAAGTTGCTGCAGATACCTACGGCCAGCCTTGAGGATCGCATACAGGAAGAACTGGAGGAAAACCCCGCATTAGAAAATGAAGTGGGACAGGATGACGACGAATACGACCTGGGTGGTAATGATGATGGTGACGATAACGACTATGATGAAGGTGGCGATGATGTAGAGCTAAGTAATGACACCGCCGATAAAGTAGACCTGGATGATTTTCTGAAACATGAAGATGACGGAGACAGGAACTATGACTATGGAGATGACTACTATGGTGCTGATAATGAGCGACAGGTAACACCGGCCAGGGTAGAAACCAATTTTCATGACCATGTGCTGGATCAGCTGGGTATGCTGGAGCTTGATGAGCGCAGGCATAAGATAGCCGAGCAGATAATAGGCAGCCTGGATGAAGATGGCTACCTGAGAAGGGAAGTAACCTCACTGGCGGATGACCTGGCTTTCGGGCAGAATATAGAGACTACCGAAGACGAGATCAATGAACTGATCAAGCAAATACAGCAATTTGACCCGGCGGGGATATGCGTGTGGAACCTGCAGGAGTGCCTGTTGCTGCAGTTGAAGCGCATGCCTGATTCCAAGCCACTGAGGGATGCGATAATTGTACTGGACAAATACTTTAATGAGTTCATTAAGAAGCACTACGATAAGATACAACGCCAGCTGAACCTGAATGATGAAGACTTTAAGGCTGTCATCAACATCATCATCAAGCTGAATCCTAAGCCGGGGTCTTCATTTGCGGTATTGAACAAGGCAGAAAGCTATATCATACCCGACTTCTTTGTCTATAACAATAATGGCATACTCGAATTGTCACTTAACTCTAAAAATGCCCCTGAACTACGCGTGTCAGAGGGGTATAAGGAGATGATGAGGGCATATGAGAGAGGCCAAAAGAAGGATAAGCGACAGAAAGAAGCGGTAATGTTTATCAAACAAAAACTGGACTCTGCCAAGTGGTTTATTGATGCCATAAAGCAGCGCCAACATACACTGTTGCACACTATGCAGGCGATCATGGATTTTCAAAAAGAATTCTTCCTGACGGGCGATGAGGCGGCGCTGAGGCCAATGATATTGAAAGATATAGCCCAGCTTACCTTGCTGGATGTATCGACAGTGAGCCGTGTGGCCAATAGTAAGTTTGTACAAACAGAATACGGCACGCACAAACTCAAGTACTTCTTCTCCGAAGCCCTGCAACTGGATAGTGGTGAAGAGGTAAGTACCCGCGAGGTAAAGATGATACTGAATGAGATAATAGGTGCCGAAAATAAACGGAAGCCATTCTCGGATGAACACCTTACCGATATGCTGGTAGAAAAGGGGTATCATATAGCCCGCCGTACTGTAGCCAAGTACAGGGAGCAGTTGAATATTCCGGTAGCAAGATTGAGAAAAGAATTGTAAAGTCTGAACCTTGATTGGCATGATGCAAGGATCAAAAGGATATCAACAAAATAATTGTTAAGAAATGATAGTTTCTCAGACGGTCATTTATTTAGACCGCCCTCATATAGTGGGCGGTTTTTAATTTTATTGTATATTAGAAGTAGAATTGAGGATGGCACTATTATTGTTATATTCCCGTTATAAGAGAAAGATATACCATGTTGCGCTTTACATTACTACCCGCTCTGCTCTGTTTGTTCACTATGATCTCGCACGGACAAACAACGTTTCCGACTCCTGCTGACAGCAAGGAAAGGCTATTTTATCTGCAGAGAGATCCTAACACCAACACCATAGTATACGACATCAATTACATGGCCGATGGCAGTATTAATACTGTTGACCCGGTACACGTGTATTGGATAAAATACATGAAGGGCGGACAAAAGGAAGAGTTGCTGGAAATAGAGAAGAAGTTTGCATACGGTGCCAAGACTGAAATTGTAGATGCTGCCGAAAAGACATTTAAGCTAAACCTTGTCGCGTATAAAAGCATAGATATTATGCTGAAACCCGCGCCGGCAAAATCACCGAAAAAATACAATGCTTTTGTTTCCGTAAACGGCAAGACAATAGCGCTGAATAAAGTATACCTGAAGATAAATGGCGGTTCGCCTATGAACCCCAATATTGAGTATATAGAGTTTACCGGTAAAGACCATAAAACGGGCAAACCAGTTGTGGAAAAGATAAAGCCCGAAAAACCATCTTAGTATAATGAAATAAGGGAGGCAATATTGCTTCCCTTATTTCATTTATGGTCTGATCGTAAATTACAATATTTTCTTACCTCTCATTGCATCTTTCAATGCCGCATCCATTACACGTTCTGCATATGGGCGGGAGACTTCATTGAGTGCTTCGGTCTCGTGTTGTACCTTGTCTTTATCTTTTGCATCAATGGCATAACGCAGGTTTTGCATACCGGCGAGGGTTTTATTCACCTCTTCCTCAGTCAGGATGTCACGATGCTTGGATATAAACTTTTCAGTGGTGTCCAGCATCTGTATCGCTTCGGTTGTGGCCTCAGTGAGGGCGCGGAGTTTTATGTCGTCTTTGGCATTTGTAAGCGAGTCTATAAGCATCTGCTCTACGGCTTCATCTGTAAGGCCATATTTGGGCTGCACATCTATGCTGGTAGCTACGCCGCTACGTAGTTCAGTTGCACTCACTTTCAGAATGCCGTCGGCATCCAGAAGGAATGTCACTTCTACTTTAGGCAGACCTGCAGGCATGGCGGGGATACCTGACAAATTGAATTCAGCCAGTTTGCGGTTGTCCTGTACCATATCGCGTTCTCCCTGGAATACAGAGATGCGCATACCACTTTGTCCGTCTTTTTGAGTGGTATATTGACGGCCTGCCTTTGTTGGTATCTTAGAGTTGCGGGGAACAAGCACATCCATCAGGCCGCCCATGGTTTCGATACCCAGTGATAGCGGAGTAACATCGAGCAGCAACATTTCTGTGTTGTTACCTGCAAGAATATCTGCCTGCACTGCTGCGCCAAGGGCTACTACTTCATCAGGATTGAGTTTGTCATGTACGTCTCGGCCAAAGAAGTTCTTTACGCTTTCCTTTACCAATGGTACACGGGTGCTGCCACCTACCATCACTACTGCATCTATCTGATCTACAGTCAATCCTGCATCGCGGAGTGCATTGGCGCAAGATGTAATGGTGCGATCGATAAGCGGTTGTATGAGTTCGTTGAACTCTTCACGGGTTATACGAACAGCTTTGCCATCTATTGTTCCTTCAAAAACTTCATTGTTAGTGAGGTGCTTTTTAGCTTCTTCGGCGGTTACCCTCATTTGCTGCGCCAGGCTCTTGTCTATATGACTGCCGAAACCAAGTGAAGTACCGTCTACACCGGCATCTTCCTGCCAGTAGCGCACCAGCAGGTTATCCATATCATCGCCACCGAGGTAAGTATCCCCATTAGTTGCCAGCACTTCAAAAATGCCAGCGCTGATGGTGAGGATGGATATATCGAAAGTGCCACCGCCAAGATCGTAAACAGCTATTGTTTTGTCTTCGCCGGCTTTAGCACCAAGGCCGTATGCCAGGCTGGCCGCGGTAGGTTCGTTGATAATGCGCAATACATCTAGTCCCGCCAGACGGCCCGCATCGCGAGTAGCCTGCCTTTGGGCATCATTAAAATATGCAGGAACAGTGATCACTGCTTTGGATACAGTTGTCTTAAGAATGTGTTCAGCACGTTTCTTTAATTCCTTCAGTATATAAGAAGACAGTTCGATAGGAGAATAGAACTTATCACCTACCTGCACTTTTACCAGTGCATCGGTACCATCGTCTATTACATTGTAAGCAAAGAAACCGGCATCGTGGCTTACATCTTTGTAAGATTTGCCCATGAGCCTTTTAGCACTATATATGGTACGTTCAGGTTCTTTTACCAACAGATCTTTAGCCGGATTGCCGACGGTTACATTACCATATTCATCGAAATGCACAATTGACGGCACCAAAGTGAGTCCGTCGATCTCGCGGAGTGCGATAGGCTCGTGGGTGTCACTTTTTACTATGGCTATGAGGCTGTTGGTGGTACCCAGGTCTATTCCTACTATTATTTCTTCCTGCAACAGGGAGCCTGTTGCTATATTGATGGCTACTTTGCCCATGTTTTCAATTTAGAGGTGCAAAGGTAGATAATTTTAAGAGGGCAATTTTTGAATGGTTCAATGGTACGATAGGGGGAATCTATGAAGGAGTAGAAAGTCTAAAGTACAAGGTAGAATGCTGATATTACCGCTTCTTTGCAGGATTATCATCTGGTAGCTTCATCAACATATTATAGAAGAGGGTATTTTTCACTGATTTTGCGTACTCGGTTCCTCCGCCAAAATCGCCCCAATACATTCTATTTCCTAAAAAGACAATATAATTGTTTCTGAATAAGGTTGAAACGGGATGCGGGTCATGGTAATTGACCTTCATTGCCGCAGTGAATTGTTTTTTCAAATCAGATGCACTATTATCCTTTGATAAATACTGTAAAAGCTCTTCAACACGTTTGGGGCCTATTTCTAACAAAGAGATTCTCAACAGTACTTTTTCGGCATTTAAAGTGTCATTCATAAGCAAGTACAGGTTTTTAATTTTCACCAGCCTTCTGGCCGCTTCATCTTCCGCGTCATTGCCACAATCTGTGTTGTATCTGCAACCCGTATCTGCAAGGGTTATATAGTATAGCGCACTGTCATACTGTTTCAAACCCTTATAGCACTCATACACATCCATCACAGCTCCATACCTCATATGCCTCACAGCACTCAATGTGTCCGCGAACTGAACCTTTAAGATCGAAAGTGCTTCGTTGTATTGTTTATTCAGCAAATAGCCTGTGGCGGCGGCATAATAAACACCTTTATATTTATCGTATTGGGGGTAATGTGCAGATAAATATTTGTAATCTGCCTGAACCTTTGCATAATCTCCGGTTAACACGGCTGCCTTCCCTTCCTCATAATAATCATCGGGCATTTTCTGGCCCATGCTCATGAAGGGCAGAACCAGTAGCAGCAACAAATATAATACGCTCTTTATACTCATAATTTAGCATTGTAGTGGCATACCTTGCCATTTTTTATACCATAAAATATTAATTGCTGCTTGTCTATGTAGTACTCATTAGAAACGGCACTGCTAATATCTCCAAGTTCATCTTTTGTAAGTGTGGCGATTATTTTGTTGTTGTACAAAATCACATACTTGTTGTCGGTCATTTTTTGGATAAAGAAAAAATTTCTACCGTCTCCACCAGACTTGATGATCTGCGGATCTATTTCTTTTTCGTTCGTATAGGCTTTTTCTCCAGTTACAGGGTCCTCGATTGTACCATACACTAAATTACCTACCGCAATGGTACTGCCGATCGGTTTTGAAAACTCCCCATTATAGATAACATACATGTTGGTATCAGTAGCTAACCCATACAGATTTTTGGGTGTCTCATCTGATCTTTTAACCAAGTTGTAGCCTGCTACATAAAATATTCCCGGTTTTCCCCTGGCGCATTTATATAGTAATTCTTCATCATGATACAGATATTCCGAATCATCGGTAGTGAATGAATGAACAGTGCTTCCTTCTGCGGTCATAGAAAATATATGCGGCCTTACTCCATATTTTGTGATAGGTTCCGGAAGTTCCTTTCCATTTATATTGCGGTAAATACAATAATTTCTCTGTCCACAAAAGTAAATTTGCCCTTTGTCGTTTACACCCAGTGCATATATCTTGTTGTATTTTGTGTATTTAGTTTGGCCATCTATGTTTATAAGGAATGGCGCATCAATTTCAACTGTATTGTGGTAGTTACGCATTGTCAGGTCACGATCACTATAGCGGTTTCGGAATCCGTAAACTTCATTTGATTTTGATTTAAAGGTGTTCTTTTTATAAGCGGAGTCGTCTTTGTAACTGCATACAATATGGCCGCGAGTACTTAATTTGCTATCGCCGTCATGTGTGCGATGTACCCCGCCATTTATAATCATATAAGCTCCGGCGCTGTCTTCTATGGTATATGCATAATTGCCTGAATTTTGTATATTTCCGTAAGGACCCTCCGCGCTCTTATTTTTATAAAAAGGCCCGATAGTAGTATCCGAGGTTACTAAATACTGTCTGTCCATTTCCTCCTTAACATAAGCGTACTTTCCGCCATTATTTACCGACATTGCCCTAAAGGGCTTTTCCGAAATATTGATTGGTTTGTTGTTAAGATATAATGTATATTTTGTTCTGGCGGGAATATAATAAAGGAGATTACCATTGGCACTAAATGTGCACCAATCGGCATACGGAAAAGGCCTGGTGTCAGCAGAGTCGATAACGGCCATTTGCATGTTATTGATATACAGTTTCATCACATTGTTATCCTCTGTAGTAACAGCAATGTGAGTAGACGAAGCGGAGTAGCGAATTTTGAATATCGGTTCGTAAGGGCCGAATATATAGTTGCTTTTTTAAAATTTGCAATGGTATTTTTTGTTGCGGGTGTCTCCAAATATCTGTAATTGATCTTGCTCCTCGTAGTAGTTAAAGGTATCAGATAAGACATATTGCCCTTTTTCGGAAGCATACACCCGTTTTAATTCATACACCATCCCCCTGTCTTCTATCATATATTTATAGAACATAGAATAGTTGCCCGCTGAATCTGAATTGAAGCTGATCAGGTTTTTCAGGAATAGACTATCATTGTTACCGGGGAATAGCGGAGTGGTCTCTAACTGACCAGATGCAGAAAGAAAGTAAGTGAGTAACCATATAGTAAGCAGCATCCTCTTCATAGACATATAGGTAATACCCGTATGAAGGTAATGATAATATACAGAATTAGTTGAACCCGTATTGCCTGTATTAGTTAGCTTATCACTTAAATATCAGCAACAAAGTGCCGCCAATGATGAGCACTACACCGCCAACTTCCTGCCAGGATAGTTTTTCATGAAGGAAAATAACTGATATAATAATTGCCAGTGCTACGCTCAGCTTGTCGATAGGTGCTACCCTTGATACATCACCTAGCTGCAATGCACGAAAATAAAACAGCCACGATAGACCTGTTGCCGCACCGGATAGTATAAGGAACAGCCAGTTGGTGCGGGTGAGGGTGCTGAGTTGGGTAACAGAGCCTTTGGCCAGCACAATGCCCCAAGCCAACATTAAAATGATAACGGTGCGAATGGCTGTTGCCAGATCAGAATCTACGCCCTTAATGCCCACCTTAGCAAAAACAGCTACAAGTGCAGCAAAGACGGCCGATAGTAATGCATATATCCACCACATATAAAATATTTTTAAAGTAAATATCCTGAAAAGTGCAATAATCCTCGCTTTCTACTTAGGTATAGATAAGATAATCACCGAAATTACGGTTTTCAGAAATTGATGAATACATTTGTAGATTAACAGCGTGTAATATATATGTTTACATATTTAGGTAATAAGTTCAGGCGGATAACCAGCAACGGGGTCTACATGGCCGAAATTGATGGGATGAGGTTTCTTTCTCTAACGCTTGTCACTCTTTTTCATATCCATGGTTATTTCATGGAGAAAACTAAAATAGTTTTTGCCGACAATCCGGACAACTACTACTGGTTCAATAGATTTATGGCTGGTGCCGACAGAAGCGTGCCGTTATTTTTTGCTATCAGCGGGTTTATATTGTGCCTCCCGTTTGCTAACCATTATATAAAGGGTGGAAGGAAAATAGAGTTGAAGAATTATTTTGTGCGAAGGGTCACCAGATTGGAGCCGCCATATTTCATAGTAATGACCATTATATTCCTGGCTCAGATAGCTATGCATGTGTACACATTCAAAGCGCTATTTCCAAGCCTTCTTGCATCGCTTATCTATTCACATAACCTTATCTTTCATGCCACACCACTGGTTACAGTTGTTGCATGGACACTGGAAGTAGAAATACAGTATTACATTATTGCACCGTTCATGTTTCGCATATTAAAGCTATCGGCTGTGACCAGACGCCTGCTGATAAGCGGTGCTATTATTGGTTTTATATTGTTACAGAATATCTATCCTCCTACATTTCTAAGTATATATGGAAACATTCAGCACTTTCTTATCGGGATGCTGATAGCTGATTTTTATGTATGTGGCATTGCCAAAGATTTTTTTGCGCAGAAATGGATGGCATTAACAGGCATTGCTGTATTTCTGTTTATGTTCCTGATGCCAATGGGTCATATGGCTGGTTTCGAGAATATTCAGTATAAAATTCTGTTGCCGTTTCTTATTGGTCTGTTTTATTACATCATCCTCAATAACGCTATAGTAAAGTCGGTGTTCAGTTTTAAGTTTGTACCTATTATAGGTGGCATGTGCTACACTATTTATTTGCTGCACTATACAATTATCTCCATGCTGGGTAGGTTTACAGCTAAGATAAAATTTACGGACTATTTTTTCCCTAATCTCCTATTTCAGTTTACAGTGCTGATGTTTGCGATACTTGCAATATCATCAGTATTCTACCTGTATATTGAAAGACCATTTATGGATAAGAAGTGGGTGACGAAGCTAATGGGAAAGAAAGCCACAGAAGGAAAGGCAGAATAAAACATGCGGAACGATCCGGGATCATTCAGTATGCAGGAAACGGTTTCAGGTAAAGCCAAATAAGATATGATCATGTACGGGGCCAGTGGCCATGGCAAAGTAATACTGGAGATACTGGAAAGCAACAACGATACCGACATAAGGGTATGGGATGACGCAGCTAAACCCGATATGTGGGAATACCCTGTAGAAAAGCCATTGCCGCCGGGATCGGTAATGCCGGGGAAGATGGTAATTAGCATTGGCGTGAATGCCACCAGAAAGCGAGTAGCTGAGCGATTTGCGAACACAGTAGAATTTGGGACGGCAATACATGCCGATGCATATATATCTAAAAGAGCTACGGTTGATGAAGGAACAGTAGTGATGGCGGGTGTGAGAATAAACCCCGACACGAGAGTGGGTAAACACTGTATAGTGAACACCTGCGCATCTATAGATCACGACTGTGTGCTGGCAGATTTTGTGCATATTTCGCCCAATGCAACACTTAGTGGTGATGTGCATGTGGGTGAAGGCACACATATAGGCAGCGGCGCGTCGGTAATACAGGGTATAAGAATAGGTAAGTGGTGCACAATAGGTGCCGGGGCAGCGGTAGTGAGGGATATTCCCGACTATTCAACCGCAGTAGGTGTGCCGGCAAAAGTGATAAAAACGAAACACGTATAAAAAATTATAAAAGAAATGAATCCTAAAATATGGTTGTCATCGCCGCACATGGGCGGAAACGAACAAGCCTTTGTAAAGGAAGCTTTTGATACTAACTGGGTAGCCCCATTGGGCCCTAATGTGAATGGCTTCGAGCAGGACCTTACTTTATTTCATGGTGGTAAAACGCATGTAGCTGCATTGAGCTCGGGCACTGCAGGTTTGCACCTGGGCCTGGTATTACTGGGTGTAGTGGCAGGTGATGAAGTGATCTGCCAGAGTATGACTTTCTCAGCATCTGCTAATCCTATTGCTTATGTTGGTGCAATACCTGTATTTGTAGATAGTGAAGAAGATACATGGAACATGTCGCCAACACTGCTGGAGGAGGCAATCAAAGACCGCATAGCGAACGGTAAAAAGCCAAAAGCAATTATACCTGTGCACCTGTATGGTATGCCTGCCAAGATGCATGAGATCATGGCTGTTGCTAACCGTTATGACATTCCGGTATTGGAAGATGCAGCTGAAGCGCTGGGATCTTCTATTAACGGAAAAATGTGCGGCACTTTTGGAAGGATCGGCATCCTTTCGTTCAACGGCAATAAGATCATCACTACATCTGGTGGTGGTGCGCTTATATCTGACGATGAGTCGATAGTGAAAGAAGCACGATTCCTGGCTACTCAGGCACGCGATGAGGCACCACATTACCAGCATTCTAAGATCGGCTACAACTACCGCATCAGCAACCTGTGTGCAGGTGTAGGCCGCGGACAGATGGAAGTGCTGGCTAAGCGTATAGAGCAGAGAAGAGCAGTTTATCAGCAATATGTAGATAGATACAGTGGTGCAAAGGGAATAAGCTTTGTAGCTGAGCCAGCGGGCTATTTCAGCAACAGGTGGTTATCAGCATTAATGATAGATCCTGCAATAGCCGGGTTTACCCGTGAAGATCTGCGACTGGGGTTGGAAAAAGACAATATTGAAAGTCGCCCGTTGTGGAAGCCAATGCATATGCAGCCAATCTTCAGCAAGTACCCTTATTACGGTACGGGTGTTTCTGAAAGATTGTTTGAAAATGGCCTTTGCCTGCCATCAGGTTCTAATCTTACACAGGCAGATATGAACAGGGTGTTTGCAATAATGGACATGTTTATAAAGAAGTAATTTTTTCATTGACATAATAATTCTACCGAAGGCGCAAACAGATAGTATTTATCTTTGCGCCTTCGGACTTTTATAAAATCACACAACGTATATACTATGCACCAGGAATGGCAAAAAAATATAGAAGCGGTATTTGCAAACAGAGAACTGCTGAAGGAAGAAGCTTATAAGGATACAATACGTGCCGTAATAGAAGAAGTAGACAAAGGGCGCCTGCGTGTGGCCATGCCAACCAATAATGGGTGGGAAGTGCAGGAATGGGTGAAGAAGGCCATCCTGCTTTACTTTGGCATACAGCCCATGCAGACATGGGAGGTAGGGCCGATGGAGTTTTATGACAAGATGTTGCTGAAGAAAGACTATGCAGGGTTAGGCGTACGTGCAGTACCTACGGCTGTTGCCCGCTACGGTGCGTTTATCGCCCGTAATGTGGTGCTTATGCCCTCTTACGTGAACATAGGTGCCTATGTAGATGAAGGTACTATGGTGGATACGTGGGCAACGGTAGGTTCTTGTGCGCAGATAGGCAAAGGCGTGCACCTGAGTGGTGGTGTGGGTATTGGTGGTGTATTGGAGCCTTTGCAGGCTTCGCCGGTGATCATAGAAGATGGTTGTTTTATTGGGTCGCGCTGTATAGTGGTAGAAGGTGTTATTGTTGAGAAAGAAGCTGTGCTGGGTGCCAATGTAGTATTGACACAATCGACCAAGATAATAGATGTGAGCGGACCTGAGCCGATAGAATATAAGGGCCGTGTACCTGCACGCAGCGTAGTAATACCGGGCAGCTATACCAAGAAATTCCCCGCAGGAGATTACCAGGTAAGTTGTGCGCTGATCATTGGTACGCGTAAGGCATCTACCGACCTGAAGACAAGTCTGAATGATGCGCTGAGAGAGTTTAATGTTGCCGTATAATTGAGGAGGAACGATATGAGTGTGTTATTACTGGATATAGATTGGGGCGTGTTTAACAGAACCTACAGCAATGTAAAGCTGTCGGACTATATCCTGTTTGCTGTAATTATACTGCTTACCATAGTGCTAAAGAAGCCGTTGGCAGGGTTACTCACGAAGTTGAGTACAAGGATAGCCTCTAAGTATAGCTACATGAAGCACCGGGATACCATAAGAGAAATCCTCTTTAAACCGGTGGAGCGACTGCTACAGATCATACTCTATTTTGTAGCCACTGAACAGATAGCACCTCTGTTGGATAGTGTAGACATACATAGGGCGGGTGGAAGCAAAAAGGGTATGAACATAAACCTGGGCTCCCTTACCGATCACTTATTCCTGCTGATATTTATCCTGTTCCTTACGCAGGTAGTAACAAGAATAATAGATTTCCTGTACTACATAAGAATGGGAAAGGCCAACGAAGAGCATAACCTGTCTAACCAACAGATGCTGCCACTCATCAAGGAGATATCTAAGCTCATTACCTGGACCTTGAGTGCGTTCTGGATACTAGGGTCGGTGTTTCATGTGAATGTGCCGGCGTTGATAACCGGTTTGGGTATTGGTGGTGTGGCCATAGCATTGGCGGGTAAGGAAACAGTAGAGAACTTCTTCGCTGCATTTACTATTCTATCTGATAAGCCCTTTCAGACAGGTGATGTCATAAAGCTGGGTGAAATAGAGGCAACGGTTGAGCGTATTGGTTTCCGTAGTACAAGGTTGCGTAACACAGATGGCTCGGCATATATTATTCCTAACCAGAACCTGGTGAGCCAGAACCTGATCAATCTCTCTAATCGCAGTACACGCGGGCTAAAACTTACAGCCAACATTAAATATGGGATCAGTAATGATGGGCTGAATCAACTAATAGCAGAAGTAAAGAAGACGCTACATGAAATGGAGGTAGTGAAAGATCCGATAACAGTATCGCTTGACAATTTTGAGAAAGAAACTTTTCAGCTGGTGGTGGCCTATCACCTGCCGCACCCGTTGCCGGAAGACAGTACCCTTGCGGGACTTAAGCATGAGATCAACCTGAAGGTGTTTGAGATAGTGAATAAGTATGGGCAGATGGGTACTGCTGTGGGAACGAGCTAAAAAAATAATTGAAGACGATCAGTTACACTTCGAAGCGCTTCGGCCTCTAATTGATTTAATGCACTGGCTGGTGGAAAGTCAGATTTTAACGAGTTCATTCTGTAAGTCTCTGATGAATGCCTGAAGCTGATCGATGCTTACATGGTCCATTACAACTATCTTGTACCATGCTGCATCTCCATGATGGTTGTTGGGTACAAGTTTGTACTTGTCGGCCAAAGCCGGAGCAATATGTGCGGCTCTTATGGTCACAATGTTCATTCTGGGGTGGCAATAATATGCGACGCCAAGTTTATCCAACTTATCACAGATCCATTGAGTGCGGTAGAGTAGTTTATTGATCTTTTCCAACCAGCCGAAGTGACCATATGTAAACAGGATCATCCATATGGCAATAGCGTTGACACCACCGCGACTACCGCTTAGCGTCATATCCATACCGCTTACATAGCTTGCATGCTTGGTATATGCATGTTGCATTAACCCTTTGCGGGCCAGGAATATGCCTGTACCATATGGCGCCTGCAGCATTTTGTGGGCATCGAGGGTGATTGAGGAGACAACAGGGTTGGCAAAATTGAGCTGACTTTTCTTGTCGGTCATAGGATAAACAAAACCGCCGAATGCTCCGTCTACGTGCAACTTAAATAGTACATCATTTGCATCCAGTACTTGTTTGTACAGATCAGGGCTGTCTACACTACCAAACATGGTGGTGCCCATGTTGCAGAAAACAATGAAGTAACTTATACCCGCTGCAATTGCCTGTTTCACTGTGCGGTCCAGCTGTATATATTCTATTTGCCTGTCATTGTCATTGACCGGCACGGTATACATTTCAATATTGAGTAGGTTAGCTGCTTTGGCAACTGAGTAGTGCGTATCTGCAGAGCTAAGTAAGGCTATCTGATTTTGAGCAGCGCTATGCTCAGAGACAAAATAGTTCCTGTAGATCCATGCCGCCTGAATATTGGCTTCTGTTCCGCCGGATGCTACATAGCCATCGCATGAATGATCTGCGGCCTTGAACATATCAACGCATAACAACTCAATCAGTTCTTTCTCCAACTCGTGAGTGCCTTCAAAAAACGGTTCGGAGTCGCCGAAGGTGTGGCAGCCGATGTGGTTGGGATTCTGGACATAGGCTCTTAAAAGTGGCGCATCTTTAAGAAAGGCAGCATGCTCATAAAATACGTGCTGATCGAGCGTAGACGCAGGTACACCCAGGCATACATTTTGTGTGTAACTGACATTGCGGGCAAGTGCTTCAGTTATTTTCCTGTCCAGTTCGGCATGAGTGCGTTTTACCCAGTATTTCATTCAATGACTCGTTATTGGCCGCAAAACTAGATCCATAGCTCGCAGGCAAAGCTAATGGCGATCACTAACAATAGTGACGTATCTCATAGGATAGTATTAATGTGGCGGCATATACTGGCGTAGCTATTATTTAAACCTGTTTCTTAAAAACAAAAACACCAAAGACGGTGTTGTCTTTGGTGTTTTATTTTGTAATGTCTGTTTTACCAGATATAAACCCTACAATAACTTATAGTATGTTCAAAATTTGCTCCTTTGCTTTCTCCAGTTCGTCCTTCATATTGATAACGATCTGTTGAATTTCGGCATGATTAGCTTTCGACCCCAAAGTATTTACTTCACGACCTATTTCCTGTAGTATGAAGTTGAGTTTGCGGCCTATGGCAGTGTCCTTATTGTCAACGGTTTCGTGGAAGTATACGCAATGCTGTTTGAGACGGGTCTTTTCTTCGCTGATGTCCATACGCTCGAGGTAGTAGATCATTTCCTGCTCCAGACGATTCTCATCTATCTTTTGTTTGCCCACAACATCTATGAGCCACTGTTCAATTTTTGCCCTTACGCGTGTGGTGCGCTCGCCTTCCAGAGGTATAACTTTTTCCAAAAGCTGCTCTATGTTGCTGATACGGGAGTGTATATCCTTATACAGCACCTCGCCTTCATGTCTGCGGTGCTCCATCAGGTTAGCGGCTGCTTTTTCTACTACTATCTTCACCTTTTCCCAATCTTCAACGGCAAGTGCATCCTGATCGGGCGCTACTACTTCCGGCATACGCATTAAAGTAGATATGATATTGTCTGTAGGAATACCTACCTGTTCAGCTATCTGCTTCATACCCTGGTAATAGAACATTGCCAGATCGGTATTTACCACCATTGGCTTAGAGGCACCTTCCTGCTTTACCGTTATGGTTACATCTATAGTACCACGCATCAATGCGCTATTCAGCAGATTGCGGATGTCCAGTTCATAGTTGCGAAGTATGGGTGGCAGCTTGGTCATCAATTCAAATTGCTTGCCGTTAAGCGCCTTCATTTCCACTACTACCTGGCGATTGCCAATTGCGGCATCTGCCCGGCCAAAACCAGTCATTGAGTATAACATAACTTACTTATTTGCAACAAAAGAAAACAAAGTTTTACAATAAAACCAATTTATCATGGTTTACGATAGCGAGGAGACGCCTGTACCATCGCTATTTACGAACTAATATTTATTCCCTCACGCCAGTAGCAACACCGTATTTTCTTCAGCACAATTGATAAAATTATCTAAAAACGAAGGGGCTGTTAACAATGACTTTAATAAATGGGTATATTTGTTTCTCACTCACGGTTCCTCATGCGTAAAAGTTGTTTACTATTTTTGCTGGCTTTTTCTTTTGTTGCTACCGCGCAGCAAAAGGAGTATGTACCCCCTACCAAGGCTCAACTGGAAGCCAAACGTAAGGAGATACAGGATGCCATCAATGATACAGAGCACCAACTGGAGGAGATAAAGAAGAATAAGAATGCCACAATGAGCCAGTTGAGGGCATTGCAATATAAGCTGGCACAAAGACAGACGCTGATAGGCAATATCAATGAGGAAATAGGTAGCATTGACAATACGATAGTGTCTTCTTCTAAGGAAATAATGACGCTGAAGCAAAAGCTGGAACTGCTGAAAGTACGGTATGCACAGTCTCTACGCTACGCTTACCAGACCCGTAGTTCTTATGACATGCTGGCATTTCTATTCTCATCGCAAGACTTTAATGATGCCGTGCGCAGGATGAAGTACCTGAAAAAATTCAGGGAGTTCCGCAAGCAGCAGGTTGACCAGATACGCCAGACACAGAACCAGATAGAGCATAAGATAGGTGACCTGAATAAGGAAAAGCAAGAAAAAGACCAACTGTTACTGAACCAGAAGCAACAAACGGTAGCCCTACAGGGAGACGTGCAACAAACCAATACAGTAATACAAGGACTAAAGGGCAAGGAAGCAGAACTGGCAAAAGAAATAGAGAAGAACAGGATTGTTGCCAACAGGATAAACAAAGCAATTGGTGTAATTATAGAACGTGAGATGGCTGCCGCATTGAAGAAGGCAGAAGATGAAGAAAAGAGAAGGCTTGCCGCGGCAGGTAAACCAGTTACTCCGGCATCTAATCCAAAGGACACAAGACCTGCGGGTAATGGCAAGCCAGACCCTTCGTTACCTTATATAGCACCCAAACCAAAACCTGCGAAAGCGGATGCACCACCATTGATGATGACCCCAACGGAAGTAGCTCTTGCGGCAAACTTTGAGGGTAACCATGGTAAGCTTTACTGGCCTGTAGCACAGGGGTCTATATCTGACCACTTTGGTACACACCCACACCCGCTTGCAAAGAGTGTAATGGTAGACCAGGCAGGTATAGATATACGCACATCGCCTAGTGCTGCTGTAAGAGCTGTATTTGAAGGAACTGTAAGCAGCGTGTTCTCTACTGGGGGCAGTGATCTTATTGTGATCATACAGCATGGTAACTACTTCACGGTTTATAACGGACTGGCAAGTGTGTCTGTAAAGAACGGCCAGCACGTAGATACACGCCAGCCAATAGGTATAGTAGCCAATAATGATGAAGGTGAACCAACGGTGAACTTCCAGATATGGAAGTCTGCAGGTAAAGGGGCTAAGGTGAAACTTAATCCGGAGACTTGGATAGGGAAAGCACATTGATAAGTAAAAAGTAAAAACTTAAAAGTAAAAAGCACCCTGTTGCTGTAATGTTTCTTTTGCCCTCAAGTGCAAAACGGTAACGTACATAAACGGCTCTTAAATTACTAACCAATATCAATGCTTATGAGATACGCTGTAGCTATTATATTGCTGTTTATCTGTGGCCCAAGTATGGCGAAACACCGCCATAAACACCACCATCGCAGTAGTCATCATCATTCCGTGGCACATAGGTCTCATCACAGTCGCCACCATAGTGCAGTAGTGCAGCACAGCAAACCCAAAGTGCTTACAGAAGAAGATATATTGTCTCAGCAATTTGAAGCACAAAAGGGAAATTTACGGTTACCTGTGGAACGAGTTGTTGCAAAAGAAATACCGGTTGCTAAGTACCATATTCAATACCACCCTGTACCAGGCATTAGCATTAATTGTCATTCAGGATCATGTGTACGGGCTGTCTACGATGGCGTGGTATCGAAAATTTTCAGTGTTGATGATAATGAGAATAAAGTTGTGATACTCCAGCATGGTAATTACTTTACGGTATATAATGGTGTTACGCAAACAGCAGTAAAAACCGGAGACAAGATCACTGCCAACCAGGAAATAGGAACAGTAGCCGCTAATGATGACGGTGAGCCGAGCCTGAACTTTCAGATATGGAAGGCGGGACCTAAGAAGGCAGAGCGAACAAAGCTGGATCCTGAGGTATGGATCATTAAGCAGTATTGAAATGACCGATTTTTAATCTTATAAATTTAAATTATGAAGATAATTGTTACAATTGCTATTCTTGGTCTGTCGCTACCCTGCTTTGCACAGCGTCCCGTAAATCCAATGCAGCCGCAGATGGTTACAGAGACTGTAGCCCCGGCGAATGAAAACACAGTATTAACAAAAAAATTTGAAGAGAGTAAGGGCAAGCTTCAATACCCTGTCAATGGTGCAATAACCTCACATTTTGGAAAACAGCACCACCCTACAGCAAAGGGAGTAGAAGTTGACAATGCGGGGGTAGATTTCACGACTGCTGCAAATGCCCCGGTAAGATCGGTATTTAAAGGTAAGGTATCGTCTGTATTTATGACAGGCACAATGCAGGTAGTAGTTATACAACATGGTGCTTACTTTACTGTATATACCGGACTTGCATCAATAGGTGTAAAAATTGGTCAGGAGGTAGTAGCCGGACAGGAATTGGGACTTGTAGCCAATGATGTTGATAAAAAGAAGCCATCATTTAATTTCCAGGTATGGAGATCAAAGGGAGAAGGGGCTGCAAAGCTGAACCCTGAAGATTGGTTGAAAGGATAGTAGCTCAACCCTCAAAGTATTTTTTCGTTCCCCCGGGCTATAGCGAATAACTCTGATACAAAATACTATTAAGAAACGGGTGCCAACTATCAAGTTGACACCCGTTCATTTTTTTATCTCTATTTAACTTACTTGCTCTCCATTCTTATTATAGGAATAACCATCTCCTCTATTGAAACGCCACCGTGCTGAAATGTATTGCGGTAGTAGTTGACGTAATGATTGTAGTTATTAGGGTAACACAGGAATACGTCTTCCTTCGCAAAAATGAATGTGGAGCTAACATTAGGTGTGGGTAACCCTGCCAGCTTAGGGTCTTTAAATGCCAATACATCGCGACTTTCAAACTGCAGGTTGCGGCCGTGCTTGTAGCGGAGGTTGGCGGTTGTCTGCCTGTCTCCCACACACTTGCTCGGGGTCTTTACCTTCGTGCTGCCATGATCGGTGGTCATAAACACCTGTATATTCTTCTCCGCTATTTTGCGCAGTGCCCTGTGCAATGGTGAGTGCTCGAACCAGCTGGTAACCAGAGAGCGGTAAGAGATCTCATCGCCTGCAAGCTCCTTCAGTACCTCCATTTCGGTGCGGGCGTGGGACAGCATATCTACAAAGTTGTACACCACAACGGTGAGGTCGTTAGTCAGGTAGTTGTGAATGTTATCTTCCAGCAACTTTGCATCATCATTGTTAGTGATCTTCACGTATTGCCACTTCAGCTTATCCATTTTCAAATGCTTCAGCTGGTTGGCAAAGAAGAATTCTTCATAGAGATTCTTACCGCCGTCTTCATCATCGTTCTTCCACTCCAGCGGAAAGTGTTTTTCAATATCTATCGGCATCATGCCTGCAAATATTGCATTGCGGCAATACTGTGTAGCCGTAGGTAATATACTGTAATAAAGATCTTCTTCTGTGATACGGAAAGACTCTGTAATGATAGACTGGAAAGCCTTCCAGTGATCATAACGGAGGTTATCGACCACAATCATAAATGTGGGTTGACCGGCCTTTATATGCGGCGCTATCTTGGTCTCAAACAATTTGTGAGAGAACAGTGGCCCTGTTTTGTTGTTGTCTTTTATCCATCCTGCATAATTCTTGCTGATGTACTTAAAGAACTCGCTGTTGGCTTCCGCTTTTTGTGTTTGCAATACTTCCATCATTTCAGAACTATCGCTCTTACCAATCTCCAGTTCCCAATACACCAGGCGCTTGTATAGCTCCTTCCATTCTTCGTGGTTGGGGTTGTCGTTCAGTGCCATAAACAGATTGCGGAAGTCCTGTTGGTAGGCCACAGTAGTTTTCTCAGAAACAAGGCGCTTGCCATCCATTATTTTCTTCAATGAAAGCAACACCTGGTTAGGATTCACCGGCTTAATCAGATAGTCTGTGATCTGTGATCCAAGGGCTTCCTCCATTATGTTCTCCGCCTCATTTTTGGTGATCATCACCACCGGCAGCTGTGGCAGCATTTCTTTTATTTTCCCAAGCGTTTCCAGCCCTGTAAGACCGGGCATACTCTCGTCCAGCAGCACCACATCTACGATCTTTTCTTTCAATAGTTCAAGGGCATCATAGCCATTGGAAAGCGGGGTAACAATATATCCTTTATTGGTAAGGAACATGATCTGCGACTTGAGCGAATCAATTTCATCGTCTACCCATAGTATCTCCCCTTGTGTACTCATTTTTCGGTGTGTGTTTTAAGATCAGATAAATTTATTGAAATTATTGGGGAAGCCTGCATTTAAAAATTAGTTTAACGCAAGTTTGACAGGAGGAATACTTGGAATAACGCCCACACGTGTTTAGTATTGCATTCAGTAATAACACATTAACATTATGCCAACGCCCATAGTAAGAAGAGCTATAGTTGAAGATTGCCCACGTATGCTGGAATTGGTGCGGGAACTGGCGCTATATGAGCGTGCTCCTGACGAAGTAACGGTAACGCTGGAGCATTTTATAACAAGTGGTTTTGGCGCTAACCCCGTGTGGTGGGCATTTGTTGTGGAAGAAGATGGCATGATACAGGGATTTGCGCTCTACTATATCCGCTACAGCACCTGGAAGGGACAGCGTATGTATCTGGAAGACATTATAGTTACTGAAGCAGCACGTGGCCGCAAACTGGGCAAGATGCTGATGGATGCACTGATAGAAGAGGCTAAAGAAAAGAAATTCAGCGGAATAGTGTGGCAGGTGCTGGAATGGAATGAACCCGCGCTCAATTTCTACAAAAAGTTTGATGCCAGCTTTGATCCTGAATGGGTGAATGCAGTGCTGAACCTTGGTTAGTTGTCAAAATTTGCCAAGGTCAGAAATAAAGGAGAACATTCTAATATGTCTTTATCAGATCCCTGCCCATAAATGCCGGGCACTTGTAGGTGGTAAAGTTGAAAGACAGGCTAATTACGGCCATAAGGTATTGATCGCGGCTGCTTGAGTTGCCACGTTGCTTACCTGTGCGACCCAGTTCGGGATTACCTGCAATTTCAATGCTACGGTCCTGGAGGGATTTGGCGGGGTTTAATGCTGTGCTACGCGGGAATTTATCTACACCCACGTAGGTCTGGCTTACATCATCGAGGTAGTCGGTAGCGGTAAGTCGGTCTGCAATTTCAAAGGTAAAGTTGACCCCGGGAGCTATCCAGTATTTAATACCGGCACCAATGGGGAAACAAACACCTATACTGTTATACTTACGACTGTCGTATAACCCGGTATTCTGACCTTCAGTACCCAAAGGACGTAGATCGTAGGTATAACCATTGTAAGTAGTATATGGATTGTAGTAAAATGCCCCTATGCCACCTGTAAGATAGGGTGTAAACCGGAAGCTCTTGTCGCCGGTAACAAATCTGAAGAAGTTAAACTCAGCCTGGAAAGTAGCTTCTATGACCTTGCTTTTGAAATTGAGATTACGGGATACTTTGTAGGGAATGGTATTGTACTTGTCGTCATAACCCACCTGCGTATAATTGGCAGAGAGTTTCAATGCTATATATGAATTCATGCGCCTGCGGCCGTAAAGTCCGTAAGCCATGTTAATAGTATGAAAACCATAATTTTCGTTGAGGTCTCCAAAGTACTGGCTGCCACCAAACGAAATGCCGTATTCATTGGCGGTGAAATAAGACTGCGCAAACGAGGACTTACCCGCAAGAAGAAAGGTTATTAATATAACAGGTACCAGTAATTTACGCATATCTTAAATACTCAAAATTCGAACCACCAACAGATGTGGCAACAATACAAAACGCGAATGTCTGACTTTTATTGCTAACAGTCAATCCTATACCGCAGAAATCATCAGTTTCTCTCTTCTAAAATAAAAAGAGCATTGGTATTACGCCAATGCTCTTCAAAATATTATCCAAGATTGCTATTCATCTATACAGCAAAGCTCTCACCACAACCGCAACTGCGGCTGGCATTAGGATTGCTGAAATGGAAGCCCTTTCCGTTCAACCCATCAGAAAAATCGAGGGTAGTATCGCAGAGGTATAAAAAACTCTTCAGATCGGTAACCAGCTTTACGCCCTGGTCTTCAAAGGTCTGATCTTTGGGCTGCGATTCGTTATCGAAATCCAGCTTATAAGACAAACCGGAACAACCACCGCCTACCACGCTCACACGAAGAAAATAGTCGTCACCCAGGTCAGCATCGCGCCTGAGCTGTTCTACTTTTTCCTTTGCTTTATCACTTACGTAGATCATTTTATTTAGTCGTAAGTCGTAAGTCATAAGTTGTAAGTACTACCTACATGTTATGAAATCGTACTATTTTAGTCGTAAGTCTTAGGTCATAAGTTGTAAGGGTTGCTTACCGCTAATGATTCAGACAATTTTTTTGAATTTAGTTTAATATTAGTGAGCTGCAGCTACTGTTTCCAATTCCGCCAATCCGTTCTTAACACGGTAGTCGTTGATGGCAGCTTTGATAGCATCTTCGGCCAATACCGAGCAATGTATTTTTACCGGTGGCAGGTTCAGTTCTTCAACAATATCCATATTGTCGATAGCCAAAGCCTGGTCTACAGTCTTGCCTTTCAGCCACTCAGTAGCCAAAGAAGAAGAAGCGATAGCCGATCCGCAACCGAAAGTCTTGAACTTTGCATCGCTGATCAAACCACTTTCCTGGTCTACTTCTATCTGCAGGCGCATAACGTCGCCGCACTCTGGTGCGCCAACAAGTCCTGTACCTACGTTTGTCTTAGATTTATCTAAAGTACCAACGTTTTTAGGGTTGGTATAATGGTCGATCACTTTATCTGAATATGCCATGATGGTAATTTGTCAATTTGACAATTCGGCAATTTGACAATTAACTGTCAAACCAAACGAATTGAGTTAATATTTTTATTTAAAGCAAACAATTGGCAAATTGTCTCATTGCCTAATTGCCTAATTATTAGTGGTGCGCCCACTCAATAGCGTCGATATCTACACCTTCTTTATACATTTCCCACAGCGGGCTCATTTCGCGGAGCTTCAATACGCTGGTGGTGATGGCATTGATGGTGAAGTCTATCTGCTCATCGGTAGTGAAACGGCCAAGACCGAAACGCAATGAACTGTGAGCCAGATCATCTCCTAAACCTAAAGCCTTCAATACATAAGATGGTTCCAAAGAAGCAGAGGTACAAGCAGAACCGCTTGATAATGCTATATTCTTATTGAAACCCATCATCAGACCTTCGCCTTCTACATATTTGAAAGAGATATTTGTTGTGTGCGGTAAGCGATGTTCACGATTTCCGTTCACGTATGCTTCTTCTACCTGCATCAGCGCTGCTTCCAGCCTGTCACGCATAGCACTGAGGCGCGTTCCTTCGCTTTCCATTTCGTTCATGCACAGTTCGCAAGCCTTACCCAGGCCCACGATACCCGGTACGTTGAGTGTGCCGCTACGCATGCCACGTTCGTGCCCGCCACCGTCCATCTGGGCAGTAACTTTTACACGTGGGTTCTTGCGACGAACGTACAAAACACCAACACCCTTAGGGCCATACATTTTGTGTCCGCTGAAAGACATCAGGTCAATGCCGTCTGCAATTACATCAACAGGTACTTTTCCTACGGCCTGTGTACCATCTGTGAAGAAAAGCACACCATGCTTGCGGGCGATAGCGCTGATCTCACGAACAGGCTGAATAACACCTATCTCATTATTGCCATACATGATGGAAATAAGAACAGTTTTATCTGTAATCGCATTTTCCAGCTCACCAAGGTCTATTAGTCCGTCGCTTTTTACTTCAAGGTAAGTAACCTGTCCGCCCATTTTCTCAATGTGCTTGCAGGCATCCAGCACAGCTTTATGCTCGGTAGTGCAGGTAATGATATGATTACCCTTAGAAGCATACATTTCAAAAACGCCTTTCAGCGCCAGATTGTTTGCTTCAGTTGCACCTGAAGTGAATATGATTTCCTTTGCATCTGCACCGATGAGCTTAGCCACCTGTTCACGTGCATAATCCACCGCCTCTTCTGCTACCCAACCAAATGAGTGGTTCCTGCTGGCTGCATTACCAAATTTTTCAACAAAATAAGGTAACATAGCTTCCAGTACACGCGGATCCATAGGCGTGGTGGCATTATTGTCTAAGTATATCGGTAAGTTCAATTCCATGGTCTTTCTTCTCGTAGATATTTGAGACAAAAGTACGCAGTTTATGCTATTTTTAGACCCTTATATTAAACTATACTATAAATGAACCTATTTATAAAAACTATACAACAATGTCGAAAATAGAACACTTAGGTATTGCAGTAAAGGATCTGAGCGTATCGATTCCGTTATTTGAACAACTATTGAACACCCCATGCTATAAGACAGAAGCAGTAGCCAGCGAAGGTGTAGAGACTGCTTTTTTCAAAACAGGAGATTCTAAAATAGAGCTGGTATGTGCATCGAACGAGTCGAGCACTATAGCCAAATTCATAGCTAAAAAAGGAGAAGGGATACACCATATTGCTTTTGAAGTGGAGAATATTGAAGCGGAAATGAAACGACTTCAGGCACTCGACTTTGAACTGATCCATAAAGAACCGTTCAAAGGCGCTGACAATAAGATGGTGTGCTTTCTGCATCCAAAGAGTACAAATGGGGTGCTGATAGAGTTGTGTATGGAGATAAAGGATTAAAAATATCTTAGGAGACGGTATTGATTGCAAACGCAGAATAATGTCACATACCCACCTCCACCAACATTAACTCTAGATCCTTGATTTAGACAAATAAAGTATTTAATTTTAGGAAGAATAATTTTATAATGAAGTTACTACTTGACATAAAGGATAGCAAAGCCGATTTCATACTAGAACTACTAGGTAGTTTCTCCTACGTAAAAACAAAGCCGCTCACAGATTCAAAAGCGCAGCTCATGGATGAGATAAGAGAGGCAGTAGAGGAAATGAAACTTATTAAAGCTGGTAAAAAAACTGCACGTAACGCCGAAGATTTCTTAAATGAGCTATAGCGTAAAGACAATCGATGTTTTTGAAAGACAGGCTAAGCGGTTGGTCAAAAAATACCCATCATTAAAAACTGAATTATTTCAGCTCATTACCGAATTGAGACAAAATCCTCATTTGGGTATTTCTATTGGTAATAGTTGTTTCAAAATTCGCATCAGTGTTGCATCTAAGGGAAAAGGGAAATCTGGCGGGGCCCGGGTTATAACCAACATAACAATATCGGGAATGAAAGTTTACCTCCTTTCTATATATGATAAATCTGAAAAGGAGAATCTAACAGATAATGAGCTGAAAGGTCTACTAGAGTTCATTCCTGAATAACAGACAGTGATGAAGATTTTATGCCAAACAAAACCACCAAAACCACCCTATATATACAGGCTGAAAAAACAAACGGAATATTCTGCTAAAATTGGGTTTGCGCTGAGCTATAGCTATGTTCATAGGGAAGATAACAACAAGTAACACGATAAGACCCCATGCGGCCGATATGCGGAACTGAGGTAATAATACGCCTATTCCACCTGCTATTTCTGCCAGCCCGCTTATGTAATTCATGGCCTTTTTATAGGGCCAGTTACGAGGGATGGCATCTTCAAATTTCTTTGCCATAGCAAAGTGCATAATGCCCACTATAACAAACATGATACCCAGGGCGACTATGCCGGGCATCTTTCCGGTTAACACATCATGAAAGGCAAAAAAGGAAACGCCCCATGTGAGCAGGTAGAAGCTGATAAGTCCGGCGAGAAATTCCATGTATTAAAGATAGACAAACTAAATAGGATACATCGCAACCTTATTGCTCTCCATCCGGCATCTTACTGCCTATGTCGAACAACCGGTAAGCCAGCGATTGACCCGCTTCATCAGCTTTTCTCCACGAAAAACCTTGTTTCTGCACAATGTAGTTGCCGTTGCGGTCTACAACATAATAGGTAATGGTCTTTTTATCGCCGGTGCCGGAAAAAGAGATGTAGGCATTGGCGGTAGGGACACTACTGTTTGTGATCCAGTTGATGTTACATCCCTTTAGCTTTTCCACTACGGTATTATCTGCATTACCGCTAACATGCAGTGTCATATTCATTGGTATACCACTGAAGGGCACCAGTTGCGGATAGATCATATACAGCTTGTACAGCCAGTCGTTCTGCTCTTCAGTATATTTTAGTTCTTTACACACCTCTGCCTCTGCCTGGTAGAGCCTGGCAGTAAACATCTTTTCATATTCAGGCTCTATATCTCCTGTGCGGAGCAACGCATCCAATTCGTTTTTCGCTTCTTTATACTTGCCTTGCTTTATTTTTAACCGTGCGCTGAAAAGTTTGAAATATTTGCGGATGTACTTGCGTGTATCGGTCTGTGCTTCGCGCTCAAAACGTTTTACAAAGTACTGTGTGCTATAATCGTGTATCAAGTACCAGATCTCGTCCCACGATACCGTGCTCTCGTTAGAGAATAACTTATAGATAACCCTGTCGCGCTCGGGGTTTTGAGCAAACTGGTTGATGATAAGGAACTGCTGCATGTAGCGCTCAGACACCTTGCCCGACATAGCAAACAGCACGGCGGGATTATACCACCAGTTGTTATGTTCAAACTGCTGCATGCTCCATTCGCGTTCCTTCGCTATCAGTTTCAGTAACTGCACACTAAACTCATAATGGCTTTGTCCGAGTGTAGTGCCAATATGCGTCTCTTTAAAGTCAGCTGCCCTGTCTATATATTTCTGTGCTTCTGTTACCTGCCCGTCGTAGAGCAGACAGCGAGCCAGTGCAATATTATACCAGCCATAACCGGGTGTGGTGCCCGCAGCCTTTATCATGTCTTTAGCCAGCTGAATGCCTTCGCGTGGCTTGGACTTATAGATATCAAGTATGGTAGTATAGTACGCCCATTCCTGTAGCCGCTTGTCGCCATTGTCTATCTGCGAGGCAATTTTGTATTCTGCTTCTGCCGTTTTAAAATCACCACTTACTGCCTTGAAAGTAGCATAGTTATTATGCGGCAATCTGCCCGCATCGCGCATCAATCCGAAGTAGTGTTCCGCAGAATCCTGTTGGAAAGCATAGCTATAGAGCATGTTCCTGTAGTGGTATACGCTCATCTTCTCGCCTCGCTCTACGTTGGGCTGAAATTTTTCATTGAGCGGTTTGTTGCGGGCTATCACCCTCATCGCGGTATCCAGGTAGCGCATAGCCAGGGCCTCGTTCTCGTCGATAGAGTTGCGCAAAAAACGGTACTTAGTACTGGTAAAAAACCTGTTACGGTGCACTGTCCAGGCCATGTAGTCATACACATCCAGATAATACTGGTTCTGGAAATTGTACTTCTTTGCTCTGAGCAATAGCTTAAATACCTGGTCGGGCTGGTCGGTATTGCTGTAGCAGTTCATCAGGTAATTAGCTATAAGCGTGTAGTCTATCTGCAGCTTGTAAACGGGTATGTAAATGAGCACCTCATCGGTGCGCACGCGCAAGGCCTTATCATAGTCCTTCTCCAGCAGATCAAGCGCATGGGCTAAAGGGTAAATGGCATTTTTAAAACCGAGGTAGTCGGCAGCATGGTTGTACTTATATGCGCCTTCATACAGCCAGCTTACGTAGTAGGTACTATCAATTCTTTTGAATTCTCTTGATCGCAGTAAAGCGTCTTCGCCATTTACGTCTTCGGTAGCCCGCTTGGGGTCTATACGAAAATATCGGTCTACCATCTTAGCCGCAGGGTGCGGCGGGCGGTATTGGGGTGGTATATCTTCAGGCTTCATCTGCCGGGGAGCATTGCTCTGCCCTATAGCTGTGCCCGCCAGCAGCATAGCCGCTACTACGAGACCCGAAAAACTATGGAGTGAAAACCTGGCCAAAGTGATGATAGATTATATTTTTGTTGTGAGCAAGCTACTTTATTTCCTCGTAATCTATATAATCACCCTCTCTTTTGCTCTTTTTAGGCGTGTTGTTATTCTTACTCATTTTCTTATCCATTTCTTTCAGTTGCGCCTGCATCTGCTTCAACTGATCGTTGGTAGATACATTGATACGGAACAAAGAGAATACATAACGGCTCAGCAGGCTATATATAACCCACACAGCTATTATCCACGTGATGACCCTTATTATCATATAACACAAAGATAGAAAATAGCCGTTGATGCTGCGTTAATGAAATTGTAAATGAAATATCTTTACATATTATATCTGCCAAGAAATTGTTTGTTTTAAACCTTAGTCTTTGGAAGGTCTTCGCTACAGCCATTATTATGTTCATTTCAACGTATGCGAATGCACAGATTACTAGTTTCAACTGTGAGCGGAAAAAAAAGAACCGGGCCCCGATCCCGAAAACGATATTGGCTATTTTACAAAAAGTGGAACAGATAAACGTTTCGGACAGGTATGGGTTTAGCGATAAAGAGGTAAATGGATTTGCTTCTGCCGAAGGTGCATTTGTCACTCTACAGCAAAATGGGGCAAAAGCAATGATAGTGCAGGGTGTAGATGGCGCAGATAATGTAGGCGTGTGGCTGTTTGAGGAGCAGCACGGGCAGTGGAAACTAATATTTCACGACAGAGGGCTAAAAATTACACTTATGAAAATGCCAGTCCACGGACATCGAAAAGTTGTATTTTCCGCATGCTGGGCAAATGGTTGCCATGAGCGTAGTTATAAGTACATAAATGGCACGTACCAACAATATTCATGTACGGAAATAACGGATGCCGGCCGGAAACCTTGTAAATAGAAGTCTACTTCGCCTTCTTCATCTGCTTATCAATAAAAGGTGATGAAGTGTGAAATCTGAAAGTGCCGACTTTCTTATCGTTTTCCAGCCACACCCCCATGGCGTGAATCGATTTTGTAAAAGTCACTTTATATATCATTACGCTATCCTCCGGTTCCATGGCCAGGAACTTGTAACCGGTCATCTTTCCGTATTTCTTAGTGAGTTCATCATTGGTCTCCTTGCTCCATAGCTTGCTCTTATGTTCTCCCCATGTATCTGAATACATGTTGATGAGGCTGTCTATCATACCTCCATTATAATATTTCTGAAAATTGGCTACGGTACGGTCATAGTCCGTCTTAGACTGGGCCTGGGCCATAGCAGGTGACAATAACAGAATGAAGAAGATCTTTTTCATATTTCCGATAGTCTTAAGTTCCAATATACAAATTATTCTAAATGGCAGTTGTAAAATGCATCGTTGCCAACACCGTTATAAGAACTGCATCTTGATGCTGCCTCGGTGTGCGAAAGGCTATCCATGCCCTGTGTCATCCCTCCCCCAAGCCCACCCTGGCATTTGCAGGTTTGGCCGCTGCTGGCTGCGCTTTTGCTACAGGAAGAGATCAGCATTACTGTAAAAGCCAACAATGAAAAGGTAGTCCATGTTCTCATTTCACACATTTAGATAAAAATACTAATTGTTTGGATATCAATAACCGGAAATCATTATTTTTATTGCCAGCCACGGCATCTATGAACAAGAAGATTATCTATCTGGCAATTCTATCATTGCTCACTTTTTCCAGATCTTCTCATGCACAATTGATTGCATGGCAGCCGGATATAAAGTTGACCTGGAGTGATTTCGTAGCAACACCCGACCCAAAAAGCTACTACTGGGCATATACATATACCCTTCTCAACTATGAATGGACCTGTGATGCATATGGCAATGTTACTGTAACTGTTGATTGTTCCCTTGATTTGAACAAGTCATGGAAAAGAACCGACAAAAATCTCACTCCCGCGTTATTGCAACATGAGCAACTTCACTTTGATATTGCGGAGTTACACGCACGGAAACTGCGGCAAGCATTTAATCTGTATGCCGCTTTCCATAAATGTAACCCTGCATTGGCAAGCGACTTGAAAAAGATATTTGACATAATAATAATAGAGAGTAATGACTATAACGTGCTTTACGACAATGAAAGCGATCATTCGCTAAATAAACTCCAGCAGTGGGAATGGAATAAGAAAATAACTGCTGAGTTATGGAGCCTTAGCATTTTTGCAAGCAAAAAATGATCAATAATCACCAAACAAAAACACACCTGTCTTTTTATTGCTCTTGAAGTGTTTTTTCTTGCGGTATTGATCTCTGATATCCTCCTCCCAGCTTCACACCCAAAACAAAATTGGGTACCATTGCTATCTGGAAGTAATTATAAGGAGCTTTAGGGTTAGCTACGGTAAACTCATCCTGCTCATAATACACCTTCTTGTCTCTGAATTTCACAGACGCCTGGGCGCCAATATAGTAGTCGAAACAGATGTGTTTTGAATAGCGTTTCTGGCCAATGTAGAACTGAGGAACAAGCGCCAGGCACTTTTCAGACTGCAACCTGAATGACGGATTGGGGATGACAGGGTCTGTATTCACCTGCATTTTATCGTACCAGAGATATTTGATACCCAAGGTAGGTGAAAAGTAGTTTTTCCATTTTCTGTCTACCCATTTTGTGAAGAAAGTATAGCCAACCTTTACACCAGGCCGCTGATATACACCTACACTTACGAAGTCGAACTTGTTTTTCTTAATGCCAAACTTATCATTGTAGTGGTACTGGTACTCCAGGTCTACATGCCAGCTGCGCATATGGTTATTTTTTATGGAAAACCACTCTATCCCCAGCATGGGCATTTTCTGCACGGCATAGCCAATGTCGGCATTGATAAAGTAGTTGGGCATTCTGCTCTGTGCATGGATAGATGACGAACCAACGAGCAAAGCAATAATTATAGTGAGTGGCCTAAAGAAAGTCATGGTCAAATATACAAAAATATGACAGTCAGCTGTACATGCATAAACTGAATTTATATAGCATCAAATAGCCCGCTGTTTCAAATATAACGCCAGTTTTATTTGTAGTTCATCTTATTCATTTGTATTTTACAAAACCGCTAACAGTGGTCATTTACTTAATACCACACAAACCAATACCTTTGCAACCGCAATAACACACATTTATGGCAGACAATAATTATAAATTAGATACTAAGTTAATACATGCAGGTGTAGTTCCAGACCCTACAACGGGAGCGATAATGACCCCGATCTATCAGACCTCTACCTATGTACAGGCTGCCCCCGGCGATCATAAAGGATATGAATATGCCCGTACGCAAAACCCTACACGTACTGTGCTCCAAAATGCACTAGCAGCAATAGAAAATGGCACTCATGGCCTTTCTTTTGGTAGCGGCATGGCAGCAACCGATGCTGTAATGAAATTATTGCAACCTGGCGATGAAGTGATCGTATCTAACGACCTGTATGGTGGTACTTACCGCATTATGACCAAGGTCTTCGCTAACTATGGCATCAGGTTCCAGTTCATAGACATGCACGATGCTCAGAACATCAACAACTTTATCACTGCCAATACCAAGATGATATGGATAGAAACACCAACTAATCCATTATTGAATGTTATAGACATTGAAGCATGCGCCAAAATAGCTAAGGCTAATAACTGCCTGCTCATCTGTGATAATACTTTTGCTTCACCATATTTACAAACCCCGCTTGATCTGGGAGCTGATATAGTGTTGCACTCTGCTACAAAATATCTTGGCGGGCACTCTGACGTAGTGCATGGTGCGCTGATCGTGAAGGATGCGGCTCTTGACGAAAAACTTCGTTTTATACAAAATAGCTGCGGTGCAGTACCTGGTCCGCATGATTGCTGGCTGGTACTTCGTGGAATCAAAACACTACACGTGCGCATGCAGCGCCACTGCGAAAACGGTGAGGCTATTGCTAAATACCTACGTAATCACCCCAAGGTGGGCAAAGTGCTGTGGGTTGGTTTCGAAGATCATCCTAACCATGCTATTGCAAAGAAGCAAATGCGCGGTTATGGTGGTATGATATCGTTCACATTGAAAGATGACAGTATGGACGCTGCATTGTCTGTGTTGAAGAAGACACAGCTGTTTGCATTGGCTGAATCTTTGGGCGGTGTTGAGTCATTGATAGGCCACCCTGCCAGCATGACACATGGTTCTATTCCTCGCGAGGAGCGTATAAAGAACGGTCTGGTTGATTCATTGATAAGGCTGAGCGTAGGTATAGAAGACATCAGTGATCTGATCAAAGACCTGGAACAAGCTATTGGATAATTGCTCAGGGCACGGTTTTAACCATATTCTTTATTTGAAAATACACACACATGAATTTTAAACTGAACAATATACCGGAGCGTACCCAACGCCCCCGTAACTATGGACTGACAATGGTAATGGACAAGGGCATGGGACTGGATGGCGTGAGAGATTTCCTTTCGGTTGCTGCCCCTTATGTAGATATAGTGAAGCTCGGATTTGGTACAAGTTACATTACTAACAACCTGAAGGAAAAGATAGCAATTTACAGAGAACATGATATCCCTGTTTACTTCGGCGGTACATTGTTTGAAGCATTTTTAGTACGCAACCAGTTTGATGATTACCTGAATGTGATCAAAGAATTTGGCCTGGAGCATGTAGAAGTATCTGACGGATCAATAACAATTCCGCATATTGAAAAATGTGGTTACATAGAGAAGCTGGCAAAGCATGTTACTGTACACTCTGAAGTAGGGTCTAAAGATGCCACACACATCATGGCTCCTTACAAGTGGATAGAGCTGATGAAGGCAGAACTGGAAGCAGGTGCTACATACGTTATAGCCGAAGCACGCGAAGCAGGCAATGTAGGTATCTATCGCGGATCGGGAGAGGTAAGAGAAGGGCTGGTGCAGGAAATATTGACGCAGATCCCTTATGAAAAGATAATATGGGAAGCACCACAGAAAGCACAGCAGGTATACTTTCTGGAACTACTGGGTGCCAATGTGAATCTGGGTAACATTGCGCCTAATGAAGTAATACCATTGGAAGCAACACGCGTAGGACTACGTGGAGATACATTCCATATGTTTTTGAACAAGTAATATCCAGGATACTATAACAACAAAAGAGAGAGGGAGCACATATATGTGCTCCCTCTCTCTTTTGCATTAAAAAAGCGGGTTGAATGTATCATTCAACCCGCTTGTAGATTATTAAAACAAACTAATGATTACTTACTTACACTCACCTTTCCACGCTGGGTAGTTACACCATTTTCAGTAATGGTGTAGAAGTAAAGGCCTGCAGACAATGCAGAAAGATCAATTGAACTCTTGCCATTGAATGATTTTGTAGCAACTACCTGTCCGTTTACAGAAACCAGGCTGCATTCCATTGTTGCCGCGCCACCTTCAAGGTAAAGTACATCGCTGGCAGGGTTAGGGTAAACACTTACCTTCTGTGCATTTACAGCATTTACAGCATTTACCTGCGCTACACCTGTCATAGTTACATCATCAACCCACATAGTACTACCTACAAATGCAGTATCTGAGCTACTTGCAAAAGTGATGCGTACATTATTTACATACAAAGCCGGGTTAGCATAAACTACATTGGCAGTGAACTGTGTGAATGCAGGAGTAGCACCAATTCTCACCGTGCCTACGCCCAGCAATGAATCAGGATTACCCGCAACGTCGCCGTAAGTCTGAACCAGAATATTAGCGCTATCCAGCGTATTTGTTGGTGCATACTTGATCCATGCACTTACTGACGTGGTGCGCAATGTAGTTGCCTGTCCGCCTGAGAAAGTTACCGCAAATGTGGTAAGGTCTACGCTTACTACTGCGTTCGTCAATAAACCAGGGAAGATACCAAGTGTATCCTGATCTTCAGTAACCAGTTTGGCAGCATAAGAACCACCATGAGCGTTGGCGGCAGAATCTTTAAATACCTGCTGCTGCCATACTGTATCTGGTATACCCAAAAGGCTGCCCAATAGCTGGCCATCAGCAATGATCAAAGAGTCAACTCCATACCAGTTATTTGGGGCGCGCACTACTTTAGGGTACGTTGATCCTGCAGATCCTACATGCCATGCTTCCATATCGCCGCCGGTTACAGTTTGTGCGTCAACAGAAAATGCAAGCGCAAGTGCACTGAATAAAAAGTAAATTTTTTTCATGATATTATTTGTTTAATATTTTTTTCGAAACAAAATTAAGAATTAATTCTATCTAAACATATTTTTATTGCTTCAAAATCAGGCACTTCACCCGCATTTTCAAGCACTTCGGCGTACTGTACAATACCCTCTTTATCTATTACAAAAGCAGATCTTTTAGACACGCCTTCCATTTCCATAACAAATTTGTCATAGATAGTGCCATAGGCAGTTGATGCCACTTTGTTGAAATCACTGAGTAGCGGGAAGTTTAAATTTTGTTCTGTTTTGAACTTGTCTAAGGAGAAAAGAGAGTCTACAGATATTCCATATACCTGCACGTTCAGCTGGTTGTACATAGCAAGATTATCTCGTACAGAGCATAATTCTTTTGTACAAGTGCTTGTAAAGGCCAAAGGGAAGAACAAAAGCAGCACATTCTTACCGCGTTGCTCGTTAAGAGTTACTACATTCTTTTCGTTATCGCGCAGGGTAAAATCCGGAGCCTGCATTCCTGTTTGTATGTTCATATTCATGTTTATACATGCAAAAGTATGGATAAGGGTAAGATAAATCAGCGCACCTGCAAATAAAAAACGGTTGGCACTTTCGTACCAACCGTCATGAAATTATTTAATAGACCAATTAATTGTGCTCCAATACTATTTTGTAGCTATTATACTGTCCACTCTCATCTCTTACCTGTAAGTAGTAATTACCATTAGGCAACGCTGAGAGATCAATATCTGCATGAGACTGATTATTGATAGTCTGATTAACGACATTCTGACCCAATGCATTGTACACATTTAATGTCACATTTACCGGCTGGCTATTCCAGTCAAGAGTAACTATACCTGTGGTAGGATTAGGGTAAATATTAGCATGTGCCTTATTGATATCAGCTACATCCAACAATGAAATATAGATAACATTAGACTGTATTGAAGGGCAGTTGATATTATTAGCAATGATGTAGTAATATCCAAGCGCTGTAGGATGGTAGAAAGTATCTGTGGCTCCAGGTATCAATGTTCCGCTGCCTGGTGTTGATATATTGCTACGATACCATTGCATAGTTCCAGAGCTGTAAGTAGACAACATATCACCTATCAAATTGAGTACAGGTGCAACTGGCGTAGTGTCTCTTATCATTACAACGCCGGGAACTATGATAGTGTCATGGGCATAGCAGCCGCCATCGGTTTGTCTTACTTCCAGACTTACCACATCTGTATTAGCAAACAATGCCGAATACGTAGGCGTACCAACCGAGATAAGGCCTCCATTCAGGTACCATGCAAAATATGGGGCTGTTCCAAAAGAATCAAAGACCGCCGTAAACGTTACCGGATCTGAAAGACACCCGGGATTGGTACCCGCTGTAAGGGCTATTGTAGCATAGTTGCTAAATACATGTTTAACCTTTGTATAGATAACGTTAGACATCACCACAGGGTTGAGCACGCATGTATCTGTTGTTGTCATTACCACATAAACACTGTCGCTGTCATTGAGCGCAGTAGTCACAAAGTCAAACCCGTTGGCACCGGTTACAGGAACACCTTGTATGTACCACTGATAGGTGATGTTGTTACCAAAGCCATTGGCTACAGAACGGAAAGTATCACTGCCACCCTGGCAAATAGAATCAAATACTGCAGTAATTCCAATTGTTGCGGTAAGATGAATATGGATGATAGGAACCGGAATAGAGTATGCTGTATCATAAGATCTGCATGACGCATTAGATAGCATACGGCAGGTAACAGTATCTGCACCGCCAAACACCCGTGTTATGCGCATACTGTCCTCACCCGGAAGCTCTACATTATTAATGAACCACTGATACTGCGGGGTGATACCACCAATGATAGGATACGCCTCGAATGTAAGCGGAGAACCGGCACAATCGGGGTTGCTACCAACAATAAGAGAAGTAAGTACCCTTGGCGGGATACTCGGTAAATGGTGTATAGTAATACTGTTTGAACGTGAACTGTCAAATATGCCGAAGCTGTTAGTGAAAGTAAGCCAGCAATGAACACTATCTCCGTCATTCAATGCCGTTGTAAAAAATGTATCCAGCATAATACCGGTAAATACATTGTTTACATACCAGTGATATGCAACAGGGTTAAAAGAGGTGTCGCTCTGTACTGCGGTAAATTTCAGCTGCGTACCAACGCAGGTCGTATCAGTATAGGGAGGTATATATATCCTTACTGAGTCACGTACCTGTGCGTTTGTAACTGATTGAGATCCGATGAATAACAGGAAGACAAGTATAAGTTTACGTATCATATGCATATACAATTTTCAATCACGCATTTGGGCGTGACACACTTTGTTTGGGTAAAAATAAGAAATCATTTAAATAATCAGCAACATTTTTAGCATATCAACAGTAACGGTAAAATAATTGAGTGATAACCCTTTGTGGTAAACCCATTATTCGGCACCTTTTCTCTCCGTTCCGGCCATTATTTTATTTAATGCAGAGGTGCTAACTTATATGGGGGGTAATTTAAAAAGTAAAACTAAAAGAATTGTATATATAGCGCAAAATCTGCGCTAGTAGCGGAATACAGCCGTATTTGTGTTTTTTGCATTGGCACTTTAAAAGGTAAAACACTTTAATTCTGCTTTAATTCTGCTTTAACCGGAAGGGGTGAAACTGGCTGTTTTACCCCTTTTGCTTTAACTGGATGGTGAATATACGCCAATAGTGACTTACAGACGATACAGCAGCGCACTTTTATGCTAAAAACAGGCTGTTTTAAAGGTATTTAAACGCTTTTATTCTCTCTGATCTCTGCCATACTACCGTTTTCCCTATTTGCATTGATTATCAATAGTATATAATTGTAAAATATTTTATTGATTACACGATAGATTACAGTGAGATTACAGAAAAGATTACACAGTGCTGTAATCTGCAATGACGTGGAAAGGCTCAAAAATGCCGATTTAGATATAGGGCTAAGGCAATATTTATGGCTAAAACGGCAAAATAACAGCACTTGCAAAGGGGGGTATAAGCAAAAAAAGCATAGTTGCATTGGTGGTAAAAACGACAAAACCCGCTATAGTGGCGGGTTTTGTGTATGGATGATTTAATAAAGCTTAAAACAGCACAAAATTTACTGTTTATATCGGGTTGGAATGGTCTTTCCAATAATAAGAACTGCTATAATAGCTAAGTACCCTGCTACATTGATAGTATTTGATTTAGCGGCAATAAGACCAGTGTTGTAGACACTATCCCCGCCATTTGTCATAACTGTAGTATCCATTGAAACACCAACGCAACCAAGAAAAGTGGCTATCAATAAGATGGCTATTCCTAATACTCGTAATATTTTCATAAGCTATTTCTATTCTGAAAGGTAAATAATATCTTCTTTGTCTAATGGCTTGATGTCTTTCAAAAAATTACTAATTGCAGTGTGCAATTTATCAATTCTGCCTTGGTATGGTTTTAACTCTTCAATTTTATTCAAAGTGTGTTTTTTATACTGATTGTATGTAGGTAATGAAGGATTTGGATCGAGAAAATTAGGGAAAAAGCTTTGTTGAGTTGGATCATAAAAATTTAGATACTCTGATGTTGCAAGCTCTAATAGTTCGACCATCTCAGCAAATTTCTTAACCGACTGGAATAATTTAATGTGATTACTATCGTCTTTTTCCAATTCGTACTGAAGACGAGACTTAAGTAAATTAGCGTCTCTTTCCAACCCCTTGATCGTCTTGCTTCTTTCGTCAATTTCGTTTTCCTGAGCAGGTGTAAGAGGCCTTCTAAGCTGAACTGGTTTCTCCTTAAAGGTCACATGGGGTTCCTCCGAATAATTCTCAATTGATGGTTCTGCATCGTCAAAAAAGAAAGCAGGCTTTATACTAAATGTGTCGCACACCTTCTTTAGTGTGTCGTATCCAGGCATTGACTTATCGGTTTCTATTAAAGCCAACGTAGACCGGCTGACACCAATTTTTTCAGCAAATTTCTCTTGAGATAATTTAACATGGTTGCGGATACTCTTTATCCTGCTTGACAAACTAATCATAAAAATGTTTAAAAAACGATACAAATTGTTTGTTTTATAAACAAACATTGTTTTATTTTGCTACAAATATTGTACAAGATATGCAACAAGTTGTCAAAAAACAAAACGAAATCAAGGCTTCTATTCCGTACGGAGGGTTTAAAGAAATCGCAGCATCTGCAAATACTAGTGTTTACACGGTGAGCAGAGTAGTAAATGGTAAAAGCCGTAATCGAAAGGTATTGGCGGAAATCAATAACTATTTGGCGGGGCTAAGGAATGATAAAGAAACTCTACAGGATAACCTGAAAGCTGTAAACGAATAACAGCCTATGAGTTGATTACTACCTGACACATCAAATACTATTAAATACGCTGATATGCTGCAAACAATAACCATAGATGAACTGAATATTCTTTCCCCTGTTTTCAGCAAGGGTAATAAAGAATATAATGCACTGGTGACAAATCTTTGCCGGAATAGAAATTCATCAAAGAAGGTGTGGCAGTCTTATGAGCATCCCGACAATAAGCGGAAGGTGCTTATTATCTATAATACCATTCCGCAAGAGTTTAAAAGTAAGTATGGCTTGCCTGTTGACTTTAAAGAAGCGAAAAGGCTTATTAAAGAGCGAAATGCTGCCATTGAAGCCCAAACCAAGGATGTTGCAGCCTTGCCTGCCAATAAGAACATTTTAAGGGAACTGGATAGGCAAAGAGACAGTAATAGCGGTAAATATATGCCGCTGTATTCAACCTACTGCAAAAAAGATCTTGCAGCGACTACCAAACTAGCAAAGGAACATGCATTGCGGGTAGCAGTGGTGGAATATAAGGACGTAGCAGGCGTGAAGATAAAGCAGCTTCATCAGGCTTACCTGCAACTATCGCAGGCAGGCACACAGAACAATTACTACAAGTTTAGCAGCGTTATAAAGCACCAGTGGACGACAGAGCAAGGCATAAGCCTTACACACGGCCATGCAGGTAGGGAGCGTGAAGACCTAAAAAAGCTAACTGATACGCATTTAGCCATAATTGAAGAACTGTATAAGCATAGCAACCAGTGGAGCCATAACCACATTACAGAACAGCTAAACAAGTATTGCAAAGCTAATGGCTTGCCAGAAGTAAGCAGGCGCACAGTGGGCAACCATCTGCAACAATCGGAGGTATATAACCGCCTGCTTAGTATCAGAAACAAAGAAGCATTTAATAAGAAAGTAGCACCATTTTCAAGGCGTACTGGTGCGCTTAATGCGGGTGATCTGTACTATATGGATGGTAGCCCTACACAGATACCCTGTTGGAACAATGACCGGACAAAGGTTATTCGCCATACACTGTTTGTAGTGCTTGACAGCTACAGCCGTAAAATTGTTGGCTTCCATATTGCTGAAACAGAAGACCGCTTTACATGGCTTAGTGCAATGAAAATGGCCTTTAGCATGGCGGGAGCATTGCCCGCTGAAATAGTATATGATAACGGCAGTGCAACAACATCAGCGGAGTTTATACAGCTAAAAGATAAGGTCAAATTGATGGGCTGCAACATGAGGGCGGCACTACCAGGAGAGCCAACAGCAAAAGCACAGGTGGAAAGGTGGTTTGGCAGTTTTCAAAGCCAATATGAGCGAATGATAGAGGGCTTTGTAGGTGAAGGTATAAGGAGCAAAAGAGAGACAGGGCGCATAGATGCGGAGTTTCTTAAAAAGGTTCACAAGGATAACGGCTACCTGACATATGACAGCCTTGTAGAGACATTGAGCATATTGGTAAATGCGTATAATCAGAAATCGACACCTAAGAAGGCCGCACCATCGGTAAAGTTTGCAGACAATGAAAAGCCAAACATGAGGGCTGTAGCGTCTGACCAATTGGCATTCTTATTCTGGAAAAACAGGGAAATAAAGGTGAGCCGGAGCGAGGTAAAAATAGCAGTAAGGAATGTGCCTTACTACTATGGCATAACTGACTTTAATATGCAAATGCAACTGAACGGGCAAACGGTAAAAGTGTACTACGATGAATGCGATATGTCGAGCGTTCACCTGTTTGATCTGCACGATGAACCACTTTGTGAAGTAAGGCAAAAGTTTATGTTCCATGAAGCGCAGGTAAATCAAACGCAAACAGACGTTAACAATATAATGGGACAAAGCAGCCATAAGAAAGCATTTGAGCGCAAACTGAAAGCAGATAGCAGGGCTAAGACGGCTACAGCACAGGCGGCACTTGGTGACAGCCTAAGCAAACTACTGAACCCGCTTGAAATGTTGAAAGAAGATTACAACAATGCAGAAACGGAACAATTGATGGACTACATAAGGCAGGAGCATAGAGTAAACCCGCTGAACGTAGACACCTATAAACCAGTGACAGACAATCTACCTGTTGAAAAAAGATATGCTAAAAAGCACCTGCCTAAGAAAGAACTTGAATTAGTAGTGGTGGGTAGCATGCAATAAAAAAATGGCGGGGGCTATGTCCAGTAGCACCCGCCAAACCAAATGTAACGTGAATTACAAATATCAAACAATAACCATTAAAAAACAACAACCAGTATGGAACGTGAACAATTAGTAACAATGGCACAAACTCTAGTCCAAGAGTTTACCACTAAGAAAAACCAAAAGCAAAGCACGCTTGCACGGCAGCTTGAAATTAGCCAGTCACGGCTAACACAGCTATTCAATAACCCTGAAATGCTATCTGAAGAATTGCTTCTGAAGATAATAAACAGGCTAAAAGAAAAGACCGACTTTAAAATAGTTGGCACTGCAAATTTTACTGCTGTGCAAAGCATATGTAAAGAAGCCCAACAGAAACATAAGCTAGTTGCCATTATTGGCTATCCTGGTGCGGGTAAAACGGTGGGACTTGATAGTTACTACAGGAACAGCGGGAACACGTACTACATGGAAGCAAAGAACACCATGAACCGCAAACAGTTTTTTGCAAAGGTTCTGATAGAGTTGGGAGTTAATTTTCAGGGAACGGTATATGATATGGTGAATGCAATAGCTAACGAATTAAACACTCGTGAAAGCCCGCTATTGATAATAGATGAAGCGGGTAAGATCAACCATAATGTATTACTTGACCTGCATGACCTTAGAAACGCTACAATAGGCAATGCAGGCATTGTAATGGCAGGGTGTGAATACTTTCATGATAACATGAGGATAGCTGCACAGAAGCAAAAACAGGGCATCCCAGAGTTTTACAGCCGTGTGCAGAACTGGAATGAACTAAACCCGCCAACCCGCAAGGAAATAGCCGCTATATGCCAAAGCAACGGGGTAAGTGATGCAGAGGTGATAAAGGAAATGCAGCGGATAAAGAACTTCAGGGAATTGTATAACTCCATCACTAACGAAACCACAACCGACAACTAAACTATGGGCAGGGAAAATTTTGATAACCAGGGCGTGAAGTGGAAAGCTGAAAAGCTGGCAGAAGTAATGTTTCATATGATAGATGGAAAAACACAGGCAGAAGCTGCTACACTAGCAGGAATAACAGCAAAAACGGTTTGCGTCTGGCTATCAAAGCAACCTGAACTAAAGGGCAGAATAAAAGCGGCAAGGAATAAAGAAATTGCAAACCCCTTTAAGTCAGGTGAAAGTTTTCCCGCCATTAAGGCATTTACAAGAGTGCATATGCCGGATAAGTATACAACAATAGAAGAGATTGAGCGGAAATTTTGCAGCCATTTAAAAGGGCTTTAAATATTAACTAACGACTACCTAAAACACTTATATGATAGACTTTACAAACACATCAAAAGGAGGGGAAATAAGCAGGTTTGTACCTGATAGTGCTATATGTCTGAATGCTGTTGACACAGATGGTAATGTAAGACAGCTAGTTTTGTTACACAGTAGTGCTGATATGTGGCTTAACAGCAGATCGGCATCATATAGCGACGAAGAACTTGGGGCAAGACTTTCGAGAATGGTATATGAGGACAATAGCTTAACAATGTATAACCGAGAAAGCTATAAACTTGAAAATGGTATATTCCGCTTGATGCATAGGACAGTACCGATGATAAAGGGTAGAGAAAGAGAAATTGAAAAGAACTTATAGCACTACTAAGGGAGGTAGTCGGGCAAGAGAGGGGTATGTGTAATGCATATCCCTTTTGCTTTTTATACCCTTGGAGAACCTGTAAATACACTACTTATTTACCGTCTATTATCTTGTAGATAGTTTATGCGCACTTTTGGGTCATGATACTGTTCAAACAAATCGCCCCGCCTCATGTAGGCAAGCCACACAGCCGCATACGTGGTGAACCTGCATTGCCGTTAGACCGTTCCATCCTTCGTCTCTAACGGTTAAGTTCTAATTGGATCATTCATATCTGTAAGTTTTAATTCGGGAAAGGGAATAGGTCGGCACGCCTATTCCTTTTTTCGTTTATGATACTGATAGCAGAGTGGTATTATACACCTGCAATTTACTGTGCATTGACTAAGGGGTATAAGTGGTGGAATTTTGATGTAATAAAATAACAAAAATGAAATACAAACCAACAATAGAAGCTGTTGCAGCATGGGATGAAGCAATGAGCAGCGGTAAAATGGCGGAATTGAAACGCAATAGCCCAACAGCGTATGCTAGCATGTACAAGGAACGTTTTGGCAACCTTCCTAAAGGCGCAGAGCAAAAGAGTACAAACCAGCCTGTAACAACTATCAGACATCAACCAATCACATCAATACAAGCTGAGATGTCTTGGGATGCGCTGATGCGTAGCGGTAAAATGGCTGAATTGAAAGAGAGTAGCCCAACAGCCTATGCTACCATGTTCAAAGAGCGTTTTGGTCATCTTCCTAAAGGTGCTGAGCAGATCATAGCAGCCAACAGGTCTGCGATAATGAGCCAGCGTGTCAATGCAGATTTACCAAAGGAGTTGTTTATGCCTTGGGTTGTCCTTGCGCAGGGTAGAACTCTTTCCAATCTTAAAGCCAAAGATTACACGGCCTATGCAGTGATATACAATAAACATCATGGACATCCACCAAGTGGGCATGAAGGGCTAATAGATGGGGAAAAGCTGATGGTGTATGCAATGGCTCTACAAGAAGGCAACCAAGAAAAGAAAGGCAAAATACCGTATGATAATCTGCCGCCGGAAATCTTTGTTCCTTACGCTGACCTAGCAAGTGATGGAAGGCTGAAAGATATGATGGAAACAAACTATGAACTGTATCTGGCAAAGTATGAAGAAGAGTTTGGGGCATTGCCATCATACGATAAGAATACAGCGAATGCCAGCGTATTGAGTTTGTATCGCAGTGTGTTAAAGCAATTTCTGGTAGAAAAGGCAGATAAAATGACTTTTGCAGACTTGCAAAAACATAAGCTGGACAAGAAGTATGAAGAAATGAACCCAGAAGGCTACGCTGCAAAGTTCAAAGAACACTTTGGGGTATTGCCTTACGAAACTCAATTTAAATAGTTAAAATATTTACATGGCAAAGAAAAAAGGTATAAAGCTGTTTGAGCAAATGTCTGAAACAGATACTGAAAAAAAGGAGTCGGTTACCGATGTAGTCCGTAAGCCTGGAAGGCGTTCTGAACTAGCCAATAACAGAAATAGGAAAATGGCATGTCGATATTATTACTATACCTCCATTCTGAAGTATAGCTATGAAAATACCATGCAAGCATTGGAAAACGACTTTGATCTTTCAAAGATCACTATCATAGAGATAGTAGAGCGATTAACCGATAACCTTAAAGAACTAAAGGTAAAAAAGGTAAATCGTGAAGAGTTGGAAGAAGCCTTTCCAAGCTTCAACTGGCGGCATAAAGCGGTTGTTTTAACTCCGCAAATTCCTAAGCAGAGAGAGGTATTTATTTTATCGTAGCAGAAACAAAATTATTAACAACAACACGTTAAGAATATGGCAGAAAGAATGTTAGTGTCAACAAGGCACTGGATAAAAAGAGGGTATGCACGCAATTGTAATGCAGCAAAAGAAGATTTGCAAAAAGTGATAGATGCTTACAACCTAATAGGCGTTGCAGACCTTACGGGAATAGACGAGGTGTATCAGCTTATTTGCGATGCAGATTTGTTGATTTTTGAAAAACAGACAGGTGGCGGAGCCAAGGTAATGACTGCCAAAGATGAGCGGCTACCAGTTAACAAACAGGTTGCAAAAAGCTTGTTTCAAAAGCCGGCAGGATATGAAGCTTTGAAATCAGCAATATTAGAGTTTGTTCGGGCTAGTAAACGGGGTTACGGTTCAGTAGGTATGCCCGATTGTCTTTCGCTTGGCGTGGAAAGGCTAAGGTCGTTTTACTCTTTTGAAAACAATATGTTAGATTTTTCAGCCCAACAAAAAGTAATAATAGAAGAGATTGCCAACGTGTATGCTTATACAGAAATAGGGCAAGCGCGTCTAATGTTTTTTCAAGATTTGGCTAAGAGCCTGCAAAAACATGGTAAAAAGATGAAACTCCCCTACGCACCTTCTCTTATGGAAATACCAGTGGAAGCATTTACGCAGCTAATGGAAAGGTGCATGAATTCTTTCAATATGGAAACGGGCGAAATGCAGGCTAAAGGCGATCTGCAGTTTGCCGGAGATCAACGTGAATAGTAGTATTTAAACATAACTAAAGGGAGTGGTTAGTAGCCACTCCCTTTTTAAAAAACAGAATAGTATATGACTGAACAGCAAAAGGCTTGCGTTGAGAACTATCAAAAACAAATAGATGTGATAGTGGATAAATTCAGGGAAATGAGCCATGATGAATTATTGCGGGAAATTGCGGAATTGCATTTTAATCTGTTGTTTCAAGCAGGTGTAATTACATCGATTGCAAATGATGTAAAACTGCTAAAAGAAGGGAACAGGCAAGAGGTAAAGAATGAGTCTGTTTACCCAGTAATTAACACACCAGCGGAAGCATAAAAAAACGTGGATATGTCGAACAACATTATAGATTTCGTTATAAAGTTTAACGAGCAAGGGCTTGCATCCGTTACAAGAGATACAAATAGCTTGTTAAGTACTGTCAATAAGACTATTGGCATGACTGAAACGAAAAGCAAATTTGCAACACAAAGTATCAATGCTTTAAATAGCCAACTTGATAACCTGAAGAAAAGAAGAGATTTGTCGATTGATACCCGGCAGATCACAGCCGCTAACAGGGAAATAACAGCACTGGAGCATAAGGTAAATAACTTGTCAGGGCATGGCTCTGGTGGTTCGGGTGGCCTTGCGGGTTGGATGAAAGGCGGGCTAATGGCGGGAGGTGTAATGGCCGCTGCATATGCCGCTAAAAAAGTAGCATTTGATGGCATTGAAGCTGCCATGAGTTACGGCACGAGGGTAAAGAGTTTTGAGGTGCTAATGGGGAGTGCTGACAAAGGCCGCAATATGGCTAATAGCCTTCGTGACATGAAAATGAACACTCTTGTAGGTGGTGGTGTGTATCAGAATGCACAAACTCTATTAGGATTCGGGGTTAATGAAAATACTATAGTAAAAAAAATACGTGAAATTGGTGATGTGGGGATGGGAGATACTGACAAAATGAGTTCTCTTACACTAGCCAGGGCGCAAACCACAGCAGCGGGTAAGCTGATGGGTCAAGACCTTCTACAATATGTGAATGCAGGCTTTAACCCATTGCAGGTGATGTCGGAAAAATGGAAGGAATTTGGCTTCACAGGTAAAAAAACAATTGGTGACCTTAAAAGCCTAATGGAAGACGGTGGCATTACTTCTGGGATGGTTGATAAGGCTTTTACACTTGCTACAGGTAAGGGTGGCCGCTTCCATAACATGATGGAGCAGATAGGCGGCACAGCAGGTGGCCAATTCCTGAAAATGAAGGGTTCGTGGGCTGCAACACAGATAGATATAGGCAATAGCCTTATGCCAGTGGCAACGAGCGCAATGGAAGCAGCGAGCGGACTTATGCACTTTATGAATATCAGTAAGACAGTGCCAGAATCATTGAGAAGCGAGAAAGCGGAGGTAAATACACTTGTCGATAGTATTTCCCATTTGAATCAGGGGAATGAAATAAGGGCTAAACTCATTGACAATCTAAAGAGTAAGTACTCTGATATTTTTGGCAGCCTGGACACGGAAAAGGTAAAGAATGAAGACCTTTTGAAAATGCTTGATAAGGTAAATGTTAGTTATGAAAGAAGGATTAACTTATCCAGTTTGGACATTGCTTTACAACAGAAAAAAGGCAATGTAAGCGACCTAATTGACTACGCATCGAAAGCGGCTGCTGTAAAATCGGGTTATGATCTTGGGAACTGGGATAGAATAAAAATGACATTTAGCGGTCAGATGCCGATCTCTGACTATTTTAAATACTTCAATGATGACAAGGGTTTTTATAATCAGTATGCAAAAAATGCCAATAGTAGCCTACCAAATGCGCAAAGGGAATTGCATATTGCAGAAATAAACTCAAAAGGTGGGAATATTGAGAGTTTCCTCGATGAAGTGCAGGGCATGTCCGGTAACCCCAAGGGATTGCATGAGTTATGGGGTAAAAATTATGGTAAAAATATTGTCACCTGGAATGCAGAACTAGCTAAATTGAAAAAACTGCAAAGCGGAGGTCTAACCAATATAGCTAACGGTAGTTTCCTGAACTACGACTATAGCAAGTTGGAAGGCCTGCTGCACCCAAATGGGAGCGGGAGTGAAGATGAATTGAGAAAACAGCTAGAAGAGAGTGGTAAGCGCATAGCTGGGGGAGGCGGTAGGCAGATTGTTATTAATTTGAATGCGCCTATGATTAAAGACCAGACTTTCAACGTTAGTAGCATGGCTGAGGCAAAACAATACAGTAGGCGTGATCAAGAGGAAATATGGGCTAGTATCATTCATTCGATAAAGCAAGCGTTATAAAATAAGCCACCGTGAATCCAAGCTTACACCTCTTCGAGGTGTCCTGGCACAATGGCTTATCAATATCAAAGTTAGCTTTCAAATCAATTTAAACAGCGTTTAAACGCTGTTTTTTTATGTACGTTTGTATCGAATTTTAATACAAGAATAAAATACGCACCCCTAAAAGTTTTACTTTTTAATGTGCCAACTATTTGAAATTCTCCATTTTAAGTTTAACTATTTGCTTTGCCTTTGTTTAACTTTTTGGATTTCCGATTATACTTATACGCTGCAGCATCACCAAAAAGAAAATGGCACCCCATTGTCATTTGGTTATGTTTTATCCTTATTTTTGCATCCGTTTTGAGGGTGTATTAATTTATACCTGAAAAATTTGTCTGTTTACAGATAATCTTTTACCTTTGCACTCCCTTTTAAAAATAAGATTAAAAATTAACGTATGAAACGTACATATCAACCAAGCCGCCGTCGTCGTAAATCTGTTCATGGTTTCCGTAAGCGTATGGAATCTGCTAACGGCCGGAAAGTATTGGCATCTCGCCGCGCAAAAGGCCGCCACAAACTTACAGTATCAAGCGAAAGCCGTCTTAAGTAATTAATTAAATCTTTCAGCCATTCGTAATACTTTCAAAGTATATGAGCGGCTCAAACGAGAGCAGCATATTAACACGCTTTTCCTTAAGGGGAAAGCGTTTTCTGTTTTTCCGTTAAGAGTGGTTTATATTGCTGTTGCCCGCACCTCTGAAAAGGAGAGTCCTGTTAAAGCTGGATTTTCAGTTCCCAAAAAGAAATTTCGTAGTTCTGTTGATCGCCACCGCATTCGTCGCCTGATGGTAGAATCATGGCGGCTGAGTAAGGGCTCATTTTATCCTGAGATACCGTCCGGAATACAACTTCATATTTTCTTTATTTTCACAAATAATGAAATGCCGTCTTACGAGATAGTAGATAAGGCATTACAAGCTGGGATAGGAAAACTCAAAACTGTATTGCCAGCATTAGTCATGAGTGGTGACCAGTAACATGTTTCCTTATCTAAACAGAGCCGGTGATCAATATGAATAAACTATTTTCCATATTATTTATCGCCTTCATCCGCTTTTATCAGGGAGCTATTTCTCCTTTCCTGGGAGCCAAATGCAGATTTACGCCTACCTGCAGCTCTTATGGAGTGGAAGCAATTAAAAAACATGGGCCTTTCAAAGGCGGCTGGCTAACTTTCAAAAGATTTCTGAGTTGCCATCAATGGGGAAAAAGCGGCTATGATCCGGTACCATAGTTTATATTTGTCTGTCAAAACACGATGGACCTGTTAACCGGTACTTAAAAAGCATAAAACTAACTATTAGTTAAACTTATTGCTTTTATGTCATATAATAGCACCCATTTGTAATAAGTCCTATTTTTAGACAAACAATCACTGCTCCATAACCAAGAATTTATACCTATGTTTTATTCTTTTAAAGGATTCGTACCCGTTGTAGATCCATCGTCTTTCGTTCATCCGCAAGCCGCCGTTACGGGAAATGTCACTATCGGGAAAAATGTATATGTTGGTCCGGGAGCCGCAATCCGCGGCGACTGGGGCGGTATTATAATAGAAGATGGCTGTAACGTACAGGAAAACTGTACCATACACATGTTCCCCGGAATTACACTTACACTGAGGGAAGGGGCTCATATTGGCCACGGAGCTATAATACACGGTGCAAGTATAGGCCGCAACGTATTGGTAGGTATGAACTCGGTTATAATGGATGATGTAGAGATAGGAGATGAGTGTATTATTGGCGCTATGACATTCATTAATACCAATACAAAAATACCAGCCCGATCGCTTGTTGTGGGCAATCCGGGAAAGATAATAAACGAAGTTAGCGATGAGATGATAGCCTGGAAAACCAAGGGAACAGCACTATACCAAAGCCTACCAAAAGACTGTTTTGATAGCCTGATAGCCTGCGAGCCGCTCACCGAAATTCCTACTTACAGACCTACTCAGGAATCCCTTTTTGATACCTGGGAGAAAATAAAAAAAGGATAAATTTACTGTTGTAAATTATTGACTTGCAAATAATTATATTAAAAAAGCCTCGTATTTCATACGAGGCTTTTTTAATTTCAAAATTTCTATTGAAAATTAGTTAGCAGAATCATCAGAATGAACCAATTCATTTACAAACTTAGCTACAGAAGCAATACGCGCATGATTCAATGCATAATGGATGAACTTACCATCACGCTCAGTGATCACGATATTTGCACGACGTAATATAGCCAAATGCTGAGATGCTACAGACTGCTCAAGACGTAATTTTACATAAATGTCAGTTACATTCATGCGTTTGTTTTCTTCAAGCAATTTCACGATCTGCTGACGCAATTTGTGATTGATAGCCCTAAGAGTCATAGCTGCGTTTTTAACAGCTACGTAATCCAACTTAATGTGTTCACTTGATCCTTCGTTTTTGCGAATAACCAAAGTGTTTGCGGATACCGTCGTTTCCATTAATTAAAATTTACGATGTTAATTGAAAATAAATATGAACTATTTCACTACCGTTAGATATTCACTAAACGAATATTATGCAAACATACGCAATTGCAAAGATATGACTGCTCTTAGATATTCTAAAAATGTGTTAACTCAGCGTTAAAATGTGGATAAAAAAATGATTTATAACTTATAAATCATTCATTTTCATTTACTTATGAGTGTAAACTTGTTTAAGATAAAATGGCTCTGCTGTGGATAAATTTACAATATTATTACATTTATATTCTTCAAAAGAATAAAAAACCCACTCTTTAATGTCAATATTTACATTAGGATGCACATAGATATTTTCTGAATATTTTTCATGATTCTCTAATGCAAAGTTATCACTTATCAAACATATATCACTATTATTGCCAATGTACTCTCCAAGTTCTGATTCCATTATGTGTTTTGCAATAACAGTATTCTGGAAACCATTATCGAAGCAGCTAATAAAATATTCCCTCTCCCTTGCTAATAATAGAGGTACATACATCTTATATTTTGTGCCTAGTTGACGATAAGCCTGATAGGCCAATAAAGTGAGTTTATTATCTAACAACAGAGGAATATTTAATGCATAACAAAGCCCTTTAGCTGTAGCTACGCCTATTCTAAGCCCAGTGTAAGACCCCGGTCCCGCACACACTACTATTCCCGACAACTGAGTCATTATTATACCCGCTTCCGCCAACACGGCATCTATCATAATATTAATAGCACTTGCATGATTTCTAGACTCTGAGTTAAGCCTGGTGCAGATCAGTTGGCCATCAAGGGCAAGAGAAACACTGCTTGTGTCTCCCGACGTATCGATATGTAAAAGATATTTCATTTTCTGAGCTGCAAAGGTAAGTGATGAAACAAGTTAAAAGTAAAAACTGACAACCTAAAAATAGGCCGCAGGCCAACATTGATGATGAGGTGATATCACAAAGACAATTTTATTAGCTTTACACATGGAAAAGAAAATCATCAGAACAGCTAACGCACCCGCACCAATAGGCCCATATAATCAGGCAGTAAGTTTTGGCAATATGTTATTCATCTCAGGCCAAATAGCACTGGATCCTGCTACAGGAAATTTGGTGCAAGATAGCATTGCTGCAGAAACAACACTGGTAATGAAAAATCTGGAAGCCATACTCAAAGAAGCCGGTATGGATTTTTCAAATGTGCTGAAAACAACCATATTTCTTATGGATATGGGACAATTCGGTGCAGTTAACGAGATCTACGGCAGCTATTTTACAGCTGATCCTCCAGCCCGGGAAACCGTACAGGTATCTGGATTACCAAAAGGAGTACAGGTGGAAATTAGTATGATTGCCGCTAAATAATCGGACATTACGGGTATAAAATCAACAAAACATTCTCCCTGATAACAAGGCGGGAAGCTATAAGTATTGATTCACAGTGCCACTCTCCCTTACCGGTAGAGTGGCACTGTTTTTTATTGTTGCTTACCTGACAAAATATATATGATATGAAAAGTAAGCTACTAGTATTCGCACTAATAAGTTTTATGTCGGTAAAAAGCTACGCCACCATGGTTGTAGTTACTATTAGCGGCACAACATTTTCTCCTGCAACTTTCGTTGTAGATCCCGGGGATACCATAAAATGGGTGGCGGGAACAGGTTCCCACAGCACAATAAGTGCCACTATCCCTTCAGGTGCCGCACCGTGGAATAGCTTGCTCGATGGCTCTACTCCCTTCTTTCTATATATACCATCGGTTTCCGGTGACTACACTTATAGGTGTGGCACTCATGGTGAGGAAGGGGCGTTTACTGTAACCACGCCCGCAGAAGTGGGCTATGTTGACCGTAATTTATTTTCCATTTCACCCAATCCTGCTTCGGGAAAGATCCAAATTCAATTTGTCGAAACAAACAACCCGGCAACCGTAACCATTCTTGACTTTACAGGTCGCCAATTATTATCAGAGAAGTTGGCTACCGGAGCTCAGGCAGAAATTGATATATCTATAATACCAAACGGCAACTACATTGTTGGTATTATACAAAATGGAAAAACAACTTCGAGTCTTCTGTGTATTACCAAGTAGAGTGCAATGATTGTCTGTACGACCCACCCTTCGAATAACATGATGGGTTTATCTGCAATTATTAGCCAATTTGGGATTAGGGAAATATTTTTAAAATTCGGACAAATGTTGTAATTTTGTTGGACAAATGTCCGGTTATGGCAACTCAGAGAAAAGAAAAAAGCTACACCACTCCCGAAGCAAGCGAATCTCAACAGCTCCATGAGCCAATGATCGCATATACAATAAGCAGCAATAGTGCGGCATCCCGCACTATTGGCATGATGGGTATGGCCGGAAAAAAAGATTTTGACTCCATTAAAAATGAAAATGATTTTATAAGCATAATAAGAAGCGGTATACCCAAGCAGGCAATGACGCACTTGATGGATGTTGCGGATCTTACACTTTTAGAAATGGCTATTATTACACACACCTCCGATAGAACTCTGCACAGGTATAAGCCACAGCAAAAGCTCTCTCAGGAGCAATCTGAAAGAATGATAGAACTGGCAAGGCTGTATAGCAGGGGTGAAGAAGTTTTTGGTTCTATTGAAGCGTTTCGCCAATGGATGGATGCTGTATTGCTTCCGTTGGGTAATAAAAAGCCTAAGGCTTTTTTAGACACATCATTAGGCATAAATATGCTGCTTGATGAGATTGGCAGAATAGAAAATGGGATATTCGCATGATGCTGGTATATAGAATTGCCAGTTGCCAGCATATAAATGACCTTTCAGGCAAGGGAGCTGCACTGTATGGTGGCAGGTGGAATAGCAAAGACATCCATATGGTATATACCGCTGAAAGTGCTGCACTGGCGCTGCTGGAAACTGTAGTACACATTGGTAAAATACCTGAACGTGGTTATTGCATGATAACGATAAAGATCCCTTCAGACAAAATACTTAGAACTAAACCTGACAAACTTCCGGCTGATTGGCATAAAAATCCTGCACCAGATATTTTAAAAACGTTCGGCGACCAATATATTGATGAAGGGAAATACGTTGCAATGCAAGTGCCGTCTGTAATTATGCCCGAGGGGCATAATTTTCTCCTCAACCCTGCCCATGCTGATTTTAAAAAAGTAAAAATAACTGCACAACGTACTTTGACAATAGACGAAAGGCTACTGCATGCCAGGGGCATACAGTAGCCTTTTAATTTTCATTGATCAATTATCCCTTTTTTGTTTCCTTAGCCCATGTGTCTTTAAGCCCTACAGTACGATTAAACACTATCTTACCGGCAGTGCTATCCTTATCCACACAGTAATAGCCCTTTCTCATAAACTGGTAACATTCTCCCGGTTTTGCTTTGGCAAGAGACGGCTCTATATACACCGACGGTACCACCTGCAATGCATCGGGATTAATGTATTCTTTAAAATCACCCTCTTCGCTGGATGGATCTTCCACTTTGAATAAACGATCATAGTTGCGCACTTCTGCTGTAAGCGCATGTGCCACACTGATCCAATGGATAGTACCCTTAACGGTCAATCCGCTGATATCATTACCACTCTTGCTCTCAGGCAGGTAAGTGCAATGAACTTCTATTACATTTCCCTGTTCATCTTTTTTACAACCTTCACATTTTACTATATAAGCACCCTTCAGACGAACCATATTGCCGGGAGTAAGGCGGAAGAATTTCTTAGGCGCATCTTCCATAAAATCATCGCGCTCTATCCACAATTCTTTACTGAACGGAACAGAACGAGTACCATTAGGTGTCTCGGGATTATTCTCAATCTCAAATACATCACCGCTTTCTTCATAGTTAGTAATGATCATTTTCACAGGGTCAAGCACTGCCATTACGCGATCTGTAACCTTGTTCAGATGTTCTCTTACGCAAAACTCCAGCAAGCTCAGGTCTATCATGTTCTCACGCTTGGCGATACCTACCGTTTCGCAAAGGTTACGGATAGCCTCAGGAGGGTAACCACGGCGGCGCATACCACTGATAGTAGGCATGCGCGGGTCGTCCCATGAGGTAACGTAACCCTCGTTGACCAACTTCAGCAACTTGCGCTTGCTCATTACCGTGTAAGTAAGATTAAGGCGTGCAAACTCGTACTGCTTTGACGGGAATATACCCAGCTGCTCAATGAACCAGTTGTATAAAGGACGGTGATGAATAAATTCCAGCGTGCAGATAGAGTGTGTGATCTCCTCTATGCTATCACTTTCACCGTGTGCAAAGTCATACATCGGGTACAGACACCACTTGTCACCAGTACGGTGATGGTGAGCATGCTTGATACGGTAAATAACAGGGTCGCGAAGCAATAGGTTAGGGTGTGCCATATCTATCTTGGCGCGCAAAACCTTGGCACCATCTTCATACTTACCATCGCGCATCTCTTCAAATATCCGCAGGTTATCTTCTATACTACGGCCACGGAACGGGCTATCTGAACCCGCCTGAAAAGTAGACCCTTTTGTTGCCGCTATTTCTTCAGGCGTCCTGTCATCTACATACGCAGCACCCTTCTCAATTAGAGTTACAGCAAAATTATAGATCTTATCAAAATAGTCTGATGCGTAGAACTCATTATCCCATTTGAACCCCAACCACTCTATATCTTTCTTTATGCTCTCTACATATTCAGTTTCTTCGGTAGTTGGGTTGGTGTCATCAAAACGAAGATTACACTTACCATTGTATTTCTTAGCCAATCCAAAATTGAGGCAGATGGATTTTGCATGGCCGATATGGAGATAACCATTGGGCTCAGGAGGAAAACGTGTTTGCACGCGACCGCCATTTACGCCTTCAGCAATATCTTTTTCTATTATTTCTTCAATAAAATTGAGCGATTTCTCTTCTGCCATTATATTATCTGTTGTAGCTGCAAATATACGCCGTAGAATTTATGGTTATAGCGGCATAGCAAAACACCCGCCAACAAAGAGATTGACAACTCAAAACTAAAAAATCGCTCCCCGTAGTCTTTTATAACATTCTATTAAATGAATGCCTAGTTTGAGGTTACCTAGGTTAAACGTATTTTTGCAGCATTCCCATATAAATAAATTTACTTTCAATATAAATATTGTTCAATGAATAAACATATACTATTCTGCTTATCCTTTCTTTTGCTGACAACAGTAAAGGCAGGTGCACAGGACAGCTTTTCCGTAAGGGCACAAAGGTATATTGAACAATACTACTCCCTGGCTATGGCAGAGCAGCAACGCTCGGGTATTCCTGCATCAGTAACATTGGCGCAGGGTGTGCTGGAGACCGAAGCCGGCAGAAGCGAATTGGCCTGCAGCGCCAACAATCACTTTGGCATTAAATGCAAGGCCGACTACCAGGGTGCCAAGTTCTTTCATGATGACGACGCTCCAAAAGAATGTTTCAAAATGTATCGCTGTGCGGAAGATTCTTATAAGGATCACTCAGATTATTTGAAACGCAATCAACGTTATTCTCCATTATTTGCTCTTTCGCAGACAGACTACGCTTCATGGGCAATATGTCTCAGGAAGTGTGGCTATGCTACAAATCCGCAATATGCACAACGGCTTATTAAAATTATCGAAGACTTCAAGCTACAGCAGTATACCTATGCGGCTATGGATTCTTCATTTATGCCTAATCAGCCGGTAATAGCAAGGTCTACCTCTCCGTTTAAAGAACGCGCTAAAGCAGCTCCGGCAGCCGATACAGCGGTAAAAGGCATAGTACTGACAACATTCGACCCGGTAGATAAGCCAGTTGCTATAACAAAGCCAAAAGTAAAACCAGTACTGACCGATAGAGAAAAACCTGTTGTAACCCCTGTGCCCACGCCGGTTGCAGAAGTAACAACTCCTTCGGTTGAGACTCCAAAACCCGCACCGGCAATAGTTGCGGCTCCAGATACCAGGAAGGAAGATCCTAAACCAACTGCAACAACTTCATTCAAAGAAATAAAAGCAACCGCCGACAGCAGTCATCAGATAATTGCTCACGATGGACCTATGCACCTGCAGGCAACTCCGGGAGCTAAGTCAGATACGCCAACAGCTCAAACGCCGCAGCAATTACAGCCGACACAGGCAACTGTAGATACTAAATTCGATAGTGGCAAAGTGATCACTGTAAATGGCCTGAAAGCATTTTATGCTTACAAGGGCGATATGCTACTTCAATATGCGGTGAAGTATAACATTCGCTACCCGCACCTGCTGGAGATCAACGACCTTGAAGATGGTCCGCTGGAATCTAATATGCCCATCTACCTGGAAAAGAAACTATCGTCAGGCACTCATGCACGTCACACGGTAAAGGAAGGTGAGACAATGTTCCTTATTGCGCAGGCTGAAGGCATGCAATTGAAACGCTTACTGGCATTGAATATGATGGACATTGGCGATGAACCTGCAATTGGTGTTATTCTGGAATTACAAAATGGTGTGTTCAAAAAGCCGGGACTAAGGACAGTAACCAAAGAGCCTAAAAGCAATACGACAGTTATGCTGGGTAAGAGCACCCCGCCATCTGAAATGATCACTATAAACCGCACTAAGCCTGAAGTAAAAACACCGGAGATCAAAAAAGAAGAACCTGCACAATATGTAGAAACAATACAAGCGCCAAAAACACCGGTTGCAGAAACTACAACAGTTGCCACTCCGCCATCGGCAAGTGTGCCAACACCTTCTGTCACAATTACTGCTGTGCCACAACCAGCAGCTTCAAATCCCGCTGTCGCTGTACAACCAAAACATGATACTGTTATTGCCAAGGTTGCGCCTCAAATGAAAGAAGACACTACGGTTGATGAATTAGCATCTCTTAAAGCTGAATTGGATAAAGTAGTCTACACAGATGATTCTAAGCTCACACCTGCACCACCCGTAAAACCATCTAAGCCTGTGACCAATGTAAAGTCTGAGCCTAAGAAGCCTACTAAAGACCATAAAGGAAAGAAGAGTGATGACGACGACGAGGACGAAGACAAGAAGGGATCTAACATGTACACTATTAAGAATGGCGAAACATTGGGCGGTATAGCCAACAGGCATAACACCACAGTGAAAAAATTAATACAGCTCAATCACATAAAGGCAGACGAGATAAGGGCCGGTAAAAAAATACGCGTAAAATAAACACATGGACATACACATCATAGACAAAACTTTTGTTCCTTTCATATCGGCAGCAAAGATAAATGAGCGCGTAAGCGAGCTGGCTGCAACCATCAACCGGGACTATGCAGGTAAGAAGCCTCTGGTTATTGGTATTCTTAATGGCTCTTTCATTTTCGCGGCTGATCTTTTCCGTTTGCTGACAATTGAAGCGGAGATATCTTTCATTAAACTGGCTTCTTACAAGGGCACTTCTTCTACAGGCAATGTTGTAACGGCAATAGGCATGGAAGAAAACCTTAAGGACAGGCACGTGATCATTGTTGAAGACATCATTGATACCGGCAAAACCCTTCACGCATTCATGCCGGAGATCATGAACAGGCAACCGGCTTCCGTAAAGATCGCTACTTTCTTGTCTAAACCAGATGCCCTGAAGTATGATGTGAAAGCAGACTACTGTGCGTTTGAAATAGAGAACAAGTTTGTGTTAGGCTATGGTATGGATTATGATGGATTAGGTCGTAACATTCCGGAACTGTACGTGCTTAAGGAAAACTAGCAAGTAACGCAACCGTCACCATTTCTTACTTTACAGATCATTTACTCATTGTTTGAATGGCGTTATGAAAAAAGCCTTGTTGTTCTTTATTGTCTGGAGTGGTGCCTTGTCTATGTTCACTGCCGGTGCGCAAAGCTGGCAATGGGCACGTAGCAGCATGTGTAGCTCATTTCTGGGTGGCAGTGAAGGCTTTCTGGTAAAGGCCGATCCATACAACAATGTATACATGGCAGGCTTCTATTATGGCGATAGTGTATGCGTTGGCACTACTACTTATTACAACCCTATCAACCCTACCAACAACGTTCAAACCCTGATAGTAAAGTATGATAGCACCGGCAATGTACTATGGAGTAAGGCCGGCAAACATGGTCAATCGAGACCCATTGCTATCACTACCGACCATAAGGGCAATATGTACGTGTTCGGATACTTTACTACAGATAGTATTCGCTTTGACGAACAATTACTCATCAATACCGGTTTCGATCACCTACACCCCCTCGCCAATGCTTGTTACTACTTGTTGAAGTTTGATGAGGAAGGCACATTGTTGTGGAGCGATAATGGCAATGGCAGCATTCACCCCGATGGCGACTACCTTAAAGCAGGCGGTATGGCTGCAGATGCCTCAGGTGATATATATATAGCCTCTACATTCAACTCCGATACACTTAAAATTGGCACTAACAGGCTTATCAACACTAATGCAATAGATAGTACCGATGACATATTTATTGCCAAGTATAATACCTCAGGCAACGTGCTGTGGGCCAAATCATTTGGTGGCTCTAAAGATGATTTTGTACTCGATGTGGCCAGCAATGGCAGTAAGATATTCCTTGGTGGTTATTTCACGTCAGGGTTCATCAATTTTGGAGGCAACATACTCTACAACAGCCGTAAGAAAGGGTATGTCGCAAGTATGGACATTAACGGCAATGTGCTGTGGGCAAGGAACACCGGATCTAAAGGCAAAACCCGATGTGTGGCTCCCGACAAAAAAGGTAACGTTTATGTGTCAGGCGGATTTACAGACACCCTTGGCTTCGACACTTACAACATCATCAACAATTATGGCGGCTATTATCTTACCCGATTCGACTCTACAGGTAATATGCAGACACCTAAAATACTTAAACCGGTTAACCAGTTGGTATCTTGCTGCGATGTGTACAGTATGACCACCGATGCCTGTAACGATGTATGGATCTCAATAAATATGGAAGCAGGTAAGGGCGTTAGTATTGATAACAGTACTACTGTCTATCCTCCCAACGGAAGTCAGGATCCGACTATGTTTGTGGGGTATAATGCAGCAGGCACATTAATAGATCATGTGGAGCTGAAATCGGGGGGAGGGTATAATACGGGCTTGTCTAATACAGGACTATCAGCCGACAGCAGGGGCAATATCTTCTTTACCGGCGATTTCAGAATATTGGATCCGTTTGTTGTAGGAGCGGATTCTCTTCATCTTTATGGCGGACAACAAACCAACATATTTGTGGGTAAGTATAAACCCCTTACTGATTGTGTTGATCCGGAACAACCGGTTTATCCTTCAGTTCCGGTAATAAAAATATATCCTGATCCTGCCCGTTCTGAAACTGTACTTAGTTATACCGGCGACCTCGGTGTTGGCGCGACTATGACGCTGCGCGACATAACAGGACGAATGATACATGTATACCCGCTAACAACACAATTAACACCTTTCTCGGTAGCCGACCTGGCACAAGGCACCTACCTGTGTATGATACACGTAACAGGCAGGGAGATATATACACTCAGGTTGGTGGTGGTAAGGTAGGCTGCCAGAGGGTATCCGGCAACCTACCTGTCCCGAAATATTAATAGAAGTCCATTCTCAGTGCTACACCTAACCTCAGCATATTGTGGCTTACATTATTGCCCGATGGATTGTTGGTTGTGGTAAACTTGCTTGCCGGCATTGCTGTGTATTCTGCAAAAAACAGACCGTTATCGTTTAAAATAACTGTGGTCTTGGCGCCGTAGCAAATACCAAATACATTGGCTCCTTTTATCGCTGCGTTTTCTACTCCACCGGTGTAAATATAGGGGTCGGAAGTGTTGACGTACTTTATACCGATCATCGGCCCCGCTGTCCAGGCCAGGCGCTTGTGGTTCACTATGGTTGCCATAGGGCTCACTTCCATATCTACGCTCAGCCCCAGGCTTGCGCCGTCTACTTCGCTTGCAGATGCATTATACGTTTTAGTGTACCATGCAGTGTTCTGGCCAAAAATGAAATCTGTGTTTATAGCAAAATCAAGTACCATTTTCTTATCGGCTAGTGGGAAACCCATGCCCACATTCAATCCTGTACCGGTTTTGTAAGGATTATCTTTACCATTTGTAGGTGTTGAATAGGTTAGTCCCAGGCAGAGGTAAGTGCTCAGTATATCGTGTCTCTTTTTGCTTTTCTTAGTTGTGGGCAGTATTGGCATACACCTCTTTAGCTACGCGCTCTTCGTTGGCAGCACGCGCCTGTTGTGTTTTGCTATCGCTCAGTTCAGCTACTCTTTTCCTTATAGAGTCATTCTTTGGCTGCAGCTCCAGGTATTTGTTGTAGTAATATAATGCCTGCTCATTGTTGGCCTTGCAATCCTGCGCATTAGCCATACACATAAAGTAGGCTGCCGTAGTTTTTCCTTCAGCCGATACATTGCTTAAGAAGCGCATTGCATCATCGCAACTCTTCGTAACGTTAATGGCGTTGCGGGCGTGCTCCAGTTCTTCTTTGTCGGTTTGCGCGTATAGCGTGCTGGCGGCCATCATAGTGGCTACTGTAAAAAGGGAATTAAGAAATTTCATTTTGATACTGTAAAGTGTTAGGAATGATTTTTATTGAAACGTTATCCATGCCATGCGCACCTGCCTGTCGTGGCCATCGCGCTCTATAAGCAATGTAGCATACGTATTTGTTGCTGCCATGTAGTCCGATGCATCGATGTAGCAGGTATTAGACTGGTCTTTCTCTTCGGTAGCGCCAAACAGATAAAACTTGTTCACATCGTTGCCTTTTAATGCATAGCACACAGTATTCAACTTATTCGGATTATTCACCAATGCCCTTCTGCGGTCATCTTCATCCTTGCCAAAATTTTTGGTGTTGTCATTAAAGATGATGTACCTGTTGTTGTCTGTGCCTATATAGTCGTAAGAAATGTAGCTATTGTAATCGTTGTAACCCAATAGAGACATCCATTTGCCTTTTCTTCTTGATGACATGTATAGTGGGTTGATGATACCACCTGCCATCTGGTTCTTCATCAACACGTAGCCGCTTTTCTCTGTACCATCTTCTTTCAGTTCAGATACACCTATACCACCCAGCAATGTGCTCGCAGAAACCACTGCACCGTACTGGTTCACAGTTGTCTGCTGGGTCATTTCTTCAGATAGTACGGTAGTGCTGTTGTCCTTGTTCACGATCATGGTCTGCGGCATACCCTGGTAGTTCTTTTCTATCTGCAATACGTTATGTATGTACTCATTGGTCTTTTCGCCTGTGAGCAATTTCACGCTCTTCAGTCCCATAGTCTCAGGATCTATGTAGCTCATGAAAGATAAATAATATGCGCCACCACCTTTGCTTTTGGTCAGGGCAAGTGCCAGCATTTGAATGGTATTGCTGGTGCGGTTATAGTGCATTACCGATTTTGTATCTCTGAAATCTTCTGTGAAATCGAGTGGTTTGCTGTAGAATGTAGAATCAGTAGCATTAAGCCTGGAGACAAACACATGTCCGTTCTCACCCTTCAGGTTAGATGCGGCATACGTGCTGATGAATACCCTTTTATTGCCATCTACTACCGCACCTATATAGTTGAGGTAACGCAGTGATTCGTCAGCAAGCTCATAGTAGCCTACATTGATCGGTTTGTGTGTGCCATCATAGTGTACCACCTTTATTCTGTCTTCGGTGCCACGGCCATAAGCATTGAAGTAAATGACCACATAACAATCCGAATTAGCATCCTTCTCTATATAAAATTTGTCTGCAGATGCTACATCAAATGCTTTTATCTTAGGCATGCTGCCAATTTGCTCTTCTTTTACAATATTCCCTGTGAACGGATCGAAACGCAAACGATAAAGTGTTGGTTCACGGCCATCAAACTGTGCAAGAAATAGCACAGGTTCGCCGTTTATTTCATACAGGCCTTCTACAATAGATGAGATGAGTCTCTTCGGGTTCCAGAGTTCGCTGGTAACTGTCTGGCTAGCTATCATCTTTCTGCTCTTGTCGTAGATCTTTACCTCTATACCTTCCTTTTTGGTAAAGTGGAAGAAAGCAGTGTTGCCATTTTTCAGCAATAGCACTTTACTAAAGCCGGCAGTAGGTATTTCAAAGCTCTCGCTTTTTTCAATCTTGGGTTGCTGCGCAAATACGCAAGGCAGGCTCAATATCATAGTGAGCAGTAACAGGCTTACTTTTTTCATTGGTCTTTCGCTTTTTTGTGAGCGAAAGTATGATTATTCTCTCGTATATCTCACTTTTTAGTATGAGAATACTATGTTTAATTCCCTGTATTACAGCATTATCGGGTCAAAGAGAGGAAATCGGAATCCAACCGTCCTCACTAGTAAAATACAGACGCGGGCAGCTCCCCCTTTATCAGCCCACCTGCTTTTGCTTTATCAAACAGGGTGATTATTGCATTCCTTCCCGTTTCTCCAAGGTCGGTGCTATAGTCGTTAACGTACAGGTCAATATGCTTACGCATTACAGTTTCTTCCATCTCCTGCGCATTGGCGGTAACAAATGGAGCCAGGGCTGGATAGTTGGCCCATGAGTAAGCAATACTCTCTTTAATGATCTTATCTATCGTCGCGCTTAGCTCTTTATCAAAACTGCGACGCACCACTATACCACCCAATGGAATAGCTGCATGTGTTGTTTGCTCCCACCAATCACCAAGGTCCATAAGCTTGGTAAGTCCCTTTGCCTGGTAGGTAAATCTGCCTTCGTGGATGATCAGCCCGGCATCGTAACTGCCATCAAGCACAGCCGTCTCAATATCGCTGAAGATCATTTCGGACTTGTTCTTTGCAGTGGGATGTGCCAATGACAGCAAAAGGTTGGCAGTAGTATTAAACCCCGGAATAGCTATTTTATATTCGCTGATCTTAGACATATCAAGCGCACTCTTAGCAACCAGCAATGGCCCTACGCCCACACCCAATGCGCTGCCACTATGCAGTAAAGCATAGTCATTGACAGTATGCAGGAAGGTACTGTAGCTGAGTTTGGTAATATCCAGCTTACCCTGCTCTGCCCATGCATTAAGGGTGCCCACGTCTTCCATCACATAGTTAAAAGATAGACCATGAGTGTCTATTTTACCATTTACCATGGCGTCGAAAATAAACGTATCGTTGGGGCAGGGGCTAAAGCCTAAAGTAAGTTCCATATAAATTACGGTATTAGGATGCAAAGGTCAACCCTATTTATTATTCGGCGTTCTCTAAAAAATTTATCAGCCAATTGTTCAGATTAATAATGGCATCCTTCATCTGCCATTTGCTTTTGTCGCGCGGTATTACATAGTTAGATATGCCACGTACCTGCATAAATGGCACTCCCATTTGCAGGCATACGTAATGAAACGCAGTACCTTCCATACTTTCTACCTGGCAGTGAAACAACTCCTTTCTACGGGCTATAGTTTGTTCATTACCGCTCACAGTATTCACTGTCAATCCGGTCACTTTCTTTAGTCCGGTATTATCTGTTATGGCATTGGGTATAGTGCCGAGTATTTTATGGGTATGCGGTTGCACATCAGGCTCAATAAGGCCCATCTCAAAGATGTCTATATACTTGTCGTGATCCTCTGCACCCAGGTCGCCATAGCGCTCAGATATCACCTGCACTACTTCACCCAATTGAATATTTTCATCAAAACTACCTCCGACACCGGCTTGTATCACCATATCATACTTATGTGTACTCAGCTCGCGGGTGAGCGCAAATGTGGTAGCAATAACACCTACACCGGCTACCACCATGGTAATATTGTGCTGTGTACCGGGTGTTTTTTGCAGGTGGTCTTTAAGTATGCTTACCTCTCCTTCTGTAGCAGATAATATCAGCAGGTTCATACTGCAAAGAACCGCTTTTTTTGCTAAACCATTATGTAGTGCTAACTTTGCACCAAATTAAAGAAATGATTTATTTGACTCGTGTGGAACATTTTAATGCAGCGCACAAGCTGTATAACCCTAACTGGACGGAAGAAAAGAACAAAGAAGTTTTTGGCAAATGTTCGAACACCAACTGGCATGGGCATAATTATGAACTACACGTTACAGTAAAGGGAAATCCACACCCCGAAACCGGTTTTGTATATAATGCCAAAACACTGGGCAACCTTATAAAAGACGTGATCATAGAAAAAGTAGACCATAGTAACCTGAACATGGATGTAGACTTTATGAAGGATAAGTTTACAAGTGCCGAAAACCTTGCCATTGGTATCTGGAATGAATTAAGACCACATATTGACTCGGAAGAAACGAAGCTGCATTGCGTGAAACTGGTGGAGACGAAGAGCATTTTTGTAGAATATTTCGGGTAACCATTATAAATTTTTCCTATAGTCACTAAAGTAATCTTTACACGCCGATCAGCAGGAATGAGGGTCTCTACCGCTATCTTCGTTTAATCATTACTTAATAAACTTAAGCAAAATTGAGCTACAAGAAGATAGAAGCATACGACGAGCAAGCTACTGAGCAATTGAAAGGCAGTTATAAGGGCATCATTCAGGCAATAGGCGAAGATCCGGAAAGGGAAGGATTGCTGAAAACCCCAGAACGAATGGCTAAAGCCATGCAGTTCCTCACGCAGGGCTACCAGTTGGATGCCCATGAGATACTCAACTCAGCCAAGTTTGCAGAAGATTATAGCGAGATGGTGATTGTAAAGAACATAGAGCTCTACTCTATGTGCGAACATCACCTTTTACCCTTCTTTGGCAAGGCACATATAGCATACATACCCAATGGCTATATTACCGGATTGAGCAAGCTCGCCCGCGTGGTAGATACTTTTGCCCGGCGCCTGCAGGTGCAGGAGCGCCTTACCCACCAGATACTCGATGCTATACAAGATACCCTGCAGCCACTTGGTGTAGGCGTGGTTATAGAAGCCCAGCACCTATGTATGATGATGCGCGGCGTACAAAAGCAAAACAGCAACACCACCACATCAGCCTTCAGCGGGCAATTTATGAAGAACGAAACAAGGAGTGAATTTCTGAGATTGATTGCGGCTGACTTGAGCTAAAAAGCCATTCGAAAATGGCCTTGTTGCAAAAGAATTCCTGAATTATATTTGTGTCCCGATTTTACAGATCGGGACATTTTTTTGTGCGCTCGGGAAGTAGCGCAGCCCGGTAGCGTACATGGCTGGGGGTCATGTGGTCGCAGGTTCGAATCCTGTCTTCCCTACTCTTTAAAAGCCTCACAGCAATGTGAGGCTTTTTTGTTTTGGATTTGCCGATTACTTGTACGATGAGTGTCGGCGTCCCAACGGTCTATCTTTGCGGAGCCAATTCGACATTATATTTCTCAGGGCTAAAATGAAGATCAGTATTAAAATCTTCAGGACTGAGTTTTTCTTTTTGCATAAATGGACTTGAACCTTTTTCAAGCAATTCCGAATCACTTATATATTGATGTAACTTAAATGGAGCTTTAAGCCACCAATGAATAAGGATAAAGCTAGAATCGTGCTTGTTGTAATATCCATAAACTTTAATAGTCCCATTGGAATTGGGATACAAAACATTCCATTTTAGTCCAAATAAACTTGACAAAGCGTCTTTATTAGAAGAGTCCATATTAAATGTAATTGCGTGCTGCACATTATTGACTTCAATAAATATATTATCCCCTGTAGATTCATAAAAATAAAAATCAAAACACTCAAAATGGGATTTGTCGATTTGTTTTTTATTATTTTTCAAACTGCATGCTGTGAGAGTTAATAATATTATTAGGACTAATACTGGTTTCATTTTCATTTTTTTTCACGGTATTTCATCGAATTTAGTAATGTCCACTAAGTCTTTCAGATAAAAGTTAGAACATTTTCCAGCCGCCCCGACTTTAAATTAAACGGGGATAAACTTGCCAATTGTTGCTAGTTTATTCCCGTTTTTGTTAGTTTGTTCCCAAAATTTCCTGTTTTTCGGTTCGAATTCATCTAAACAAAATCCCTCTCTTGGCCTTTCCTTATCCTACATATGAATAAACTAGGGAATTGAATATATTTGGGATTGATAATAGATTAGATATGGATTGTGAATGCGAATTTTGTAAAAATAAGCTCCCATTTGATGTGCCGTCCGAAATTGTTGATGCGGCTGTCACCGGTAATTTAGTAATTTTTGCTGGAGCCGGTATAAGCACCGAAACAAATCACGTCTTCAAAGAAACGCTCTACCAAGATATTCGGCACGATTTAAATGTCGCAGACAACCAAACTATAGATTTTCCAAATCTAATGTCCCAGTATTGCAAACAAAGAAATGGGCGAAAGTTACTATTAGAAAAGATCAGGAAGCGTTTTGAATATTGTTTGCAATTCAAGGAATTATACAGAACAGCTACAAGCTTTCACGAAGAACTCTCGTCAGTATACTCAATTGAAAGCATTTTTACCACAAATTGGGATGATTATTTTGAGCGTGAGTGTAACGCTATTCCTATTGTCACGGCGCAAGATTTTGCTTTTTACAATACTGATGGAAGAAAAATATATAAATTACATGGCTCTATTGGTAATTACGGTAGTATCATAGCCACTACAGAAGATTATTTAAGGTGTTATAAAAATTTGCGTAGCGGACTAATCGGAAGCCACTTGAAAACAATTTTAGCTACAAAAGTTGTTGTGTTTATTGGATTTTCTTTTTCCGATTTTGATTTCAATAAGATATACTCATATCTCAAAAAGGAGATGCAGCAGGTAATTCCCCACTGTTATATTGTGACACTTGATGAAACGTTTAGTAATAAGTTTTCAAAAGAGAAAGCAACAATTATTAATACAGATGGAACATATTTTGTTAGCACTATCAGAAAACACCTTGAAGGGATAAAATTTTTGATTCCTAAGGAAAGGTTGCAAACCGTAAGAGCACTTAGTGATATGCGCTCAGAAATTCATGAAAAATCTGTTGACTTTTTTTTAAGTACTAAAACACCGACGGCTGTTTACAACTTGTTTTATCAAGATGGACTTCAACACGCCTTTGACTTCCTAGAATATCATTCTAAATCTGGACGCACGTTTAACCCTACGAGAATAATAAATGCAATAAAGTCTTATGAGAATTTAAAATCAGAGTATCTAAAATGGAAAAACTATCCAGACTATGTCTATGTTGAGGGATATATTTCAGGATTGTATTCGATTCTCGCCGATGAAAAATTAAAGGAATTTCCCTTTTTCTATATTATGGGATTAGGTATGATAGGAACTGAAAAGCAATTTAAATCGCTTTTGAAGAAGCAGCATACTTACCACAAAACAGCTGATATAGTTGGTAATAAACACTTCAATATCATTCTGCAAAAAGAGTCACAAGTGGTTCCACATCATAGGCCATTTATCTAATAGGGGCATTCCCAAATGACCTTTTTGACCTGGTTATAGTTCGAAAGTTGCCCAGGAGAGTGTCGACAAGTATTTACCAGTCCTTACCAGTTCTTACTCATGCTTCCCAAATCATCCTCAAAAGTGCCTTTAACGCAAGCAAGTCCTTGATAAAAGGTTCGACATTTGCCCTGTCTTCCCGACATAACAAGACAAGGCACCGGAAATGGTGCCTTGTTATTTGTAGTATCTTTTAAATCCTTTTGCAGGCTTGCAAATCAATGATAACACTTCTATCAGCTATTTTTAAAAGATACGGGAGAACTCTGTATTAACCCAATGAATGGAACCCTACCTTGTTTCCTTCTGTGTCGATAAAAAGTGCAATGAAGCCCCTGTTGGCACCAATAGCAGTTTTCGGCAGAATAACTTTTCCACCGGCACTTTCTACCCTGCTTAATGGAACAGAAAGGTCATTTCCGCCATCTAAGTAAACAGTTGTGCCGGTCATTGCAGGAACAAAATTTTCACCACAAGCAATTGCTCCGCCAAATCCGCCTTTTTGTGGATCAGACGGTAAATATGCATATTGCATATTAGGACTAGGGTCGTTATGAATTTGAGCAGCTAACACTGTAGCATAAAATGCTGTTGCTCTAGCGAAATCTGTTGCTGGGATTTCAAACCAATTTAGCGTATTTACCATGTTTATTAAAATTTATATGGGTGTTTATTATTATTTTTTATGTTAAGGAATTAGTTTGGTACAACTTCATAAATGGCGTTGATATTTCCCTTAGTTGCTTTTGAATACGAACAAATCGATTTAGTGGCTTCTACCAGTTTTTTCGCAGTATCGTAGTCTACATCATTTATTTTAACCAGAAGATGGGCGCCAAGATCATAATTACCGCTATCATGTAATACACCAATTTTAGCTGTTACAGTAACTTCTCCGATTTTAATTTTTTCGAGTCCTGCAGCAATTGTTACACTTGTACCTAAACAAGCCGACCAAGCTGCTGCGAAAAGTTGTTCCGGATTGGTTGCGCCACCAGCACCACCCATTTCTTTAGGAAATCTGATATCGACATCCAATAGACCATCAGATGATCTTGCGTGACCGTTACGACCTGCTAAGGTTGTCACTTCTGCTTCATAAACTTTTTCCATTTTTAAATTGTTTTTAAATTGCCTACTTTTGTACTTGCAAATTACAAGTGCAAATATAAAGACATTTACTTGTTATTTGCAAGTAAATAAAAAAATATTTTTTATGGAGGATAAAAAAAAGGCAAGATCGAGCTGTGGAGTATCCCTATCATTGGATATTATTGGGGATAAATGGTCTCTATTAATTGTTAGAGACTTAGCTTATTTAGGCAAGGACACCTACGGAGATTTATTAAAGATGGAAGAAGGAATAGCTACCAATGTTTTAGCGGATAGGTTAGTAGTTTTAGAAAAAGCAGAGATAATTACTAAGGAAATTTTTGTGGGGAGTAAGTCAAAATTTAAATATAGATTAACCGAAAAGGGAATTGATTTATATCCAATTATAATGGAGATTATGTTTTGGGGTAGCAAATACTGCGAAGTAAAGCCCGAACAAATAGGGATTGCTAAAATGACTAAACAACAGCGGGACGCGTTTACGAAGGATGTTATGAAGAAGCGACACAAAGAGTTAACTGAAAGGAGTTAGCATTTTAGTCAATATAATTACCTGGTGAATTGTATAGCGGTCATGAGGTCGAAGGTTCAAAAGTTGTCCAGCCTTCCCAACTGAAATTGCAAAGCTCAACCGAAATGTTGGGCTTTTTCATTACCCAACCAAACTCGCTCTAACTCACCAAATTACTTTACAATTTCACTAGATTTGACCTCAACTATTTATCGTTGATGACCCATGCCTTTTATCTGTACATTCCAGCTCAACAATGGAGCAATTAGCGCAAGCGATGAAGTAGTATTCAAGCGATATATCGATGGTTCTTTTGGCGCATATCATAGTCACAATGTGCCAATAGCTGAGGTGGTGGTAAATGGTCGATCAGGGTTCATTTATAGTAATGGTCCGGGATTCCCGTCCACTCTGGGAAAATTGGAGCCGGGTGATGTCATTACTCCTGAAACAAAGATCGCCTACTTTGCAGCAGATGGCGATGACATACCTTATGGACGCCCATATGCCGTTATTCGTTTCGATTAAATTTATACGTCTCCAAATGTGCAACAAAGCTTCTTTATGCAGATAATGAAAAAGGTGCACTGATTTAAAATGCCTGTCTTTCCACTGCCGCAATAGTATCGGTCGGGTGCGTATTAAATCCTATTCTTGCATTGGGTGCTTGTTTGTGAACGACATTGATCATCTGTTCAAACAACAGGAAGTTCTTTTCAGGAATGCGTATGCCCGCACCTATCAATACAATGTCAAACTGCGTCTGCTGTAATTTTTTCTCAAGGATATTTGCAGCTGTCAGGCCAAAATCTGTCCAGCATATTTCTGCTTCATGGCCTTTATCGCCGAGCTGCTGCGCTGCACCTTTTATGCCGGCCTCTACTTTTTGTGCGGTAAGGCCTGGTAATGCGGCAAATTCCGGACCGTTAAAATCAATAATGTAAGGATCAATTCCTACCAACAGTATTTTTTTAGGCGTCATAATTTTGTGTTTTATAATGAAGACACAAAACTATCGGCAGTTGGGCCGCCCACCATTGACTTTTGGTAAGTTTTACTAACCGTTGGTAAGTTTTTTCCTGATGCGGCTTAACGTCTCCGGCGTAAGGCCAAGATAGGAAGCAATATAGTGCTGCGGCACCCGCTGAAATAATGCAGGCCTTCGTTTCAACAATTCAAGGTATCTTTCTTCGCCCGATTTTAACTGCATATCGGCAATCTGCTGCTGCATATTTATTGCCCATTTCTGGTAGCCTTTTATATGGGCTTCCATCCACCACGGAAACCGGATAGAGGACTGCTCCCAGTTATCTTTGGTCAAGACCAGCACACGGCAGGGCTCAATAGCCTGAAAATTAAAATCGCTGGGTACCTTATTTCTTAGTGCAGGCAGATCGCCAATAAAGTGCCGCTCTTCCGCAAAGTAAACAACCGACTCTCTGCCCTCATCACTTACCACATATTGACGAAGGCATCCATTCAGCACAAACATGGAGAACGCGGGGATCATGCCTGCTCTTAATATCAGCTCATTGCGCTTATACTCCCGAATCTCCCATAGGCTGAGGAATTGATCAACTTCCGCCACAGAGACATTGACTCGTTTATTAACTTCTTCAGCGAAGATGACCAGATCATTATTTGGGGAGTTAGTATCCATACGTTTTACAATAGAGTATATTGCTACAAGGTAGTAATTAATACTTATGCCCACGGCAAATGGAAGAGCTTATAGGCGTTTAAGGAATGCTTGATTAGGTCCGGTAATTTATCTTCCAAACATATAAATGATTAAATTCGGTTGTTCCAACAACCAATTGATCAGCAACAAAACCTCTGTTTATGAAATTGATCGCGCGCATTGCTCTTATTCTCCTTTCAACTGGTATCTTTCTTGTACCAGATGGATATTCCCAGTCTAAGTCCTCGACGGCTAAAAATGTTCACAGGCCGGACAGAACGAATAGATCCAATCATACGACTGACCATACCACGGCCTATGTAAATGCCATTAGTGAGTATATCAAAGCTGTATACGTAAATGGTGTTGTACGCCCTGACACTTTGTTCATCGGCAAGAATGTTGATATGCCCAACATTAAGCTACCCCATACTATAGAAGGCATAACTACGGTATTAATAACCAGCGAGGCAGCACAAAACAAGTTGTCTTATCGTAAGACTCTGGTGTACCTGAACGTAGTAGGGTGGCCCGAGCGCGACAAATCAGAATTCATTATTGTGAGGTTCAACGAGTTTAAGCCACAGCATAATTGTACTATTCATTTTAAACGGAATGCAAAAACCCGGCAAATGGATCTGGAAAGCCTGAAATTTGACTACCCCAACGGGCAGAAGACAAAGTAGAGTATGTGCCCTTGAAACGTGGTGGCTTTTTTGTTTACGGCAGTTTTATTTCACTGATGCCCGATGAAAAATAAAATCTAATCGGGCATGGATTGGAGGTTAATTTATTGTTTTTCATGTGGTTGTGATTTTGGGTTATGCCCGATCGTGCCCGATAAATGAGAGCGGGAGCGAAAGAGCGGAGAGCGGAGAGCGGTGTCTCAAAGAGAACCGGCCCGATGCGAGACTGCCAATAACAGGGCCTCAACCCCAGCCCTTCTCCAAAGGAGAAGGGAGCGCTAAAAGTCCACGCTATCGCGTGGTGACTGTCATTGGATAATGATTGCGGGGCAACCCGAATAACCCCTGCCAATGACGTCTTAGCGAAACTAAAGAGAGCCGGCCCGATGGTAGTCGGTCAGAGACCGACAACAGGCGTTTTCTGGAGTATGCCCGATGAAAAATAAAAACTAATCGGGCATGGAGTTGGGGTTAATTGTTTGGCTTTCATGTGGTTGTGATTTTGGGTTATGCCCGATCGTGCCCGATAAGGTGAGAGCGAGAGCGGAAGGGCGGAGAGCGGTGTTTTCTCAAAGATATTTTTGTGTTTCCGCCAGTGGTGGTTTTTCTGTGTTTCCGGCAGTTTTTTTGGGCTCGTTTCCTCTGGATAGTTATCTGGTTAAGGGTTTTGGCGGTTTTTTAAAACCGCCAGTTTCCGCAGTTTTCCGCAGTTTTTCTGCACTTTTCCGCAGTGTTTCCGCCAATCGGTTGGCTGAACCAAGATCCATAGGATCAAAAGATCTCAAAGCATATTTCTGTAGACGGGCAGAAGCTGTTCTGCCCCTGCGTAAGGTGTTGATTAGGGTCCATATGTCAAAGAGCATACAGGAAATTTTCCTGAATTGAATGCAATTTAATGTGAGGAATTGAATCTTTAAAATAAAGATATTCACAAAATTTGAATAAAAAATGGCTGAAATGCCCTGTGGGAAAGGGTTTGAGATGGGTGATTTTCTGTGGATATGTTTTTTCCAAGCGGGTGTCTGCATCACAAGTGTTCGAAACTTCATTATCTGTAACAAACTCCCCATATAATGTAACTTCTTTCGCCCCTTCAGGGCTAGGTCCACTTCCTTTTTTAATACCCGGGGCTACACCCCGGGCTATTATATTTCGGTCTTTCAGACCTGTTTTATCACGTTTCAACACTTGAGGGTCTGCATTTACCCAGACGCAGCGGACGCTTCGGACCTGGTAGAAAAATGAGGTACTTCCGGCCTAATTCAACCCATCCTTGCCATAATTTACAGCCCAAATAGTTAACCAGATAACTGTGATGAGTAGCCCAACTATTGCTCGCCGACGGGCACTTCTGGATTGCTTGTAGGATGATAGTGTAAAGCGTCCCGGATATGTTTTATAAAAATAGACATCGCGACTACACAACACTAAGGCACATAAACCGGTAGCAAGGCTAATGAATATGCCTATAAAGAGCAATGCCAAAGTACACAGAGCAACCACAAGAGACGTGGTACCCAGAATATATGCCAACCGGGAATTACCCAGATCTGCTTGTTCATTTTCAATAGGTTCAATATGCATAATTTTTTTTTTAATCCTACCTCAATACCTTCTCAAAACAAACGCTGGTTTCAACACCGGCATATTGAGCATAGCTATGAATAATGATGTACCCATTCATTTTTATAGGGTTGTATGGCTTCGGGTTGTTTTTGCCTATCCGCAGCTGCACTCATTTTATTTTCTTTGCATTGGTTTTTCATGCGGCGTTCTTAAAACTGGAAATAATGGGTTATTGAACCGAAATTCTATTACCTACTACCGTTATAATAAAACCCAGGAACCCAACTGAAATAGCTGCCGCCGTAACATCGGCAGCAGCAACATATATATTATTATAAAAATTGCTTGATGCCAGCCAATATGAGTTGGCCATTATTGCTACTAAAACGCCTATTACAGCACCCGTAATTATGCCCTTGATAACGTTTGTAGTCTTGGTCAAATATACCAGAACGAACACTATCAATGCAGAATAGGCCGCACAAGAAATTACCAGATACGGCATACTGAACTGATCTGCAGTTTTCTTAAACCCGGGGATCTGAGTAGTATTCATATCTGTGTAGGCACCTAAGAGATAATCGAAGATGAACCAACCGAAAGCCAAATAGGCAATTGTCCCTATTATAATAAGTATAATTATCTTTTTAGCCATTGAGCTCCGTATTGTTTTAACCCTTCACCAAGATACTAAGAACTCTTGTAATGAAAAGCACATATACTCAGACTGTTCCGCTTCAGCGCTCCAATAACTTATAGAAAATTGCCCCACAGCGTAGAAAACTTGCACTCCCTAAGCATCTAATTATACTTTTTCCCTATAAGGCAATTGTTTTGTTTGATATTTGTTATAAAATATTAAACAAAATAGAACCTACTTTTGTTGTGTAATAAATGAGCGCATGGCAGAGAGAATAGCTATTTACCGAAAAGAGCACTTCAATTCTGCTCACAGATTGCATAACCCTGATCTGCCTGACGAAGAGAACAAGCGCCTGTATGGCAAGTGCAACAACGAAAACTACCACGGCCATAATTATGACCTGGTGGTAAAGGTAACAGGGGAAGTAGATAAGGTGACTGGATTTGTAATAGATACCAAGCAGCTATCAGACATCATAAAGACCTTTGTCATAGAGGAATTTGATCATAGAAATATGAATCTGGATGTGGAGATGATGCAGGGCATTAACCCAACTACCGAGAATGTGGCCATAGCCATTTATAATGTATTAAGACAAAAAATAGACGCCCGAGCTGAGGTGAAAATATTTCTTTATGAAACAGAACGAAACTTTGTTGAGTATCCCGCGTAAGGAGTTGGATGAAGATGATGAAGCCAACTACGACCAGATGGGCGACGACCATATCTACACAACCGTAGCAACCCCCATGAGGGCTGATGCTTTTGAAATGAGCGAGCAGGAAAAGATAAGTACTATAGCATATCACTTCCGCGAAATAATGCATACGCTGGGTCTGGATCTTACGGATGACAGCCTGAAAGGCACACCACACCGGGTAGCCAAGATGTATATCAAAGAGATATTCTCGGGACTGGACCCTGCTAACAAACCTGCCATAGCCCTGTTTGACAACAAGTATGGCTACAACCAGATGCTAATAGAGAAAGACATCACTTTCTTTAGTAACTGCGAGCATCATTTTGTGCCTATCTACGGACAGGCGCATGTGGCGTACTTCTCGTCGGGCAAGGTAGTAGGACTGTCTAAGCTGAACCGCATAGTACAGTATTTTGCCAAAAGGCCGCAGGTGCAGGAGCGCCTAACCATGCAGATAGGTATGGAACTACAGGAAATGCTGGGCACGGAAGATGTAGCGGTGATCATAGACGCAAAGCATATGTGTGTATCATCTCGCGGTATCAAAGATGCGGCATCTGCCACCATCACCTCGTTTTATGGCGGTCAATTCAATGAGGAAAAAGTAAGAAACGAATTTTTACATCACTTGAAATAAATAATGGTGGACGGTAGAGAGGATGGAAAAGCCCGGCAGCAATGCCGGGCTTTGTTGTTGGTAAGCTTGAGGGGCAATAAAACTACCCTACCTTATCAGATTAACCAGTTTCTTTTCGTCAACAATAATGATCTTACCGGTTTTGATGTCGATGAGGTTCTCGCTTTTGAAGTCGCTAAGTGTTCTTATGAGCGACTCTGTAGCGGTGCCGGCAATGGTGGCCAGCTCTTCGCGGCTGATGTCGATCGTAAAGGGTTCTTTTTTATCTGTATGGTATTTCTTCTGCATGGCTATCAATGCACCAGCTACCTTTTTGCGAAGTGTATTGTAGGCGATGCCCAAAAGGTGATCTTCTTTGGCTATGACGTTTTTAGAGAGCAATGATATAAGCTTGCGCGAAATAGCAGGATTGGTGTTCAACAGGTCCTCAAAATCTTTACGTGGTATGAGCGTAAGTTCTGTTTCTTCTATTGCCTCTGCGGTTTCGTTATAAACGGTGTTTTCTATAAGCGACGTGTACCCAAAAAAGTCGCCCTCGTTGTACAGGTCTATTACCAGGTCTTTACCGTCTTCGTGAGTCTTGTAGGTCTTAACCTTACCCTTCATGATGTAGAAAAGGTAATGGGGATTATTGCCCTGCTTGTAGATAACCTGGCGTTTCCGGTAGTTATTGCTGTTGCTTTCTTCGGTAAGGCTTTCAAGTGTTTTGTTATTATCCAGGCTTGCACGCAATTCATTCAAACCCTGCATATCTGCCGACAGTGTCTTCCTGATGATGTCATTTTTCTTTAACCTGCTTTCTATAGCATTCAGCAATTCATTACCAGAAAATGGCTTGGTGATGTAGTCATCAGCACCCATCTCCATAGCAGCCCTGAAGTCGCTGCGTTCACTTTTTGAGGTAAGAAAGATAAAAGGGATATTTTGAGTAGCAGGGTCTTTGTGGAGCACATGCAATACACCATAGCCGTCTATTCCCGGCATCATGATATCGCAGATGATGAGATCGGGCATGTTCTTTTGTGCCACATCTACCCCTTCCTTGCCATTAGCAGCTGTAAGTACTTTGTAGTCTGAAAGCGTAAGGATCTCTTCTACATTTTCCCTGATGTCTTCGTTATCTTCTATTATGAGAATTGTTTTCATTTTTCTATTTATTATTAGGAAAAGTAATGGTGAATTTGGTACCCTCTCCGAGTTTACTTTCGCATACCACCTTGCCATTCATCAACTCGGCATATTTACTTACTATATGCAACCCCAGACCGGTACCCTGTATATTGGTAACATTAGACGACCTGAAGAAGCGCTTAGACAAGCTGTCTTTATCTTCGTCGGGAATGCCAATACCATGATCGGCAACTGACAGTACCATTCGGCCGGTATTTGTTTCTGTGACCAGGTCGATCACCGATCCTTCTCCAGAGAATTTTATGGCGTTAGAAAGCAGGTTGATGACGATATGTTTTATCATTGACGGATCGAGCATCACTGCTGCCTCTGCGCCAATATGAGTGTAGTTTATCGTTTGCTCTTTCTTCAACAAATGATGTACCTCTTGTATTACTTCATCTATCTGCTCTTTTATATCGTACTGCTGATAGTTGGGGTGTATATTCCCTTCTTCTATTTTACCAACAGACAGGAAGTCGTTCAGAATCTCGGTAAGTGAGGTCACTGAAGATACTATTCGTTGTATATGTTTTTCGCGTTGTGGCTGCTCTTCGCTTTTCATGTAGCGGGAAAGCAGATAGGCGGAAGATAAAACGGCGCTCAGCGGCGTTCTGAACTCATGCGATGCCATAGAAACAAAGCGCGACTTCAATTCATTCAGTTCCTTTTCTTTTTCGAAAGCCGCACGCAATTCTGTTTCTGCTTTCTTCTTCTCTGAAATGTCAATGGCTATACCCAGGAAGCCAGACACATTATTCTGAGCGTCTTTGAGCTGTGTAATATTCAACGAAACAAAAAAGACACTGCCATCTTTTCTTATGTAGTGCCACTCCTGATTGTTGTCCCGGCCAATGGTCATTGCCGTTATAAACACATCGAAACCCGGCGCAACAGCTTTGCCAGAGATAGCAGTAAATTCCTCCGCTTTCTGCGCCAGCTCTTCTTTAAGATGGAAGTCCGCAACATTTAGCTTACCAATAGCTTCTGAAGCAGAATAGCCCAGCCACTTTTCGGCAGCCGGATTGAAGAACTGCAGCACCCCTTCTTTGTCTGAGACGAATATAATGGCACCGGCATGGTTCCAAATGTTGTTTAAAAAGGTATTGACCCGCTCCAGCTCCGCATCCTTTCTTTCTGTTTCCTTTATCTGGTTGCCCAACTGCTCTACGGTAATGGCCAGCGACTGCGAGCCTTCTTTAACCTTTTCTTCGAGGTGGGTATTTAGCTGTATGATGGCCTGCTCGGTCTCCTTACGCTGGGTAATATCATTAATGAATGCGAGGGAATAGCTATCCTCACCGATCTTATAATGTCCCAGGCTAACTTCTACAGGAAATTCAGTACCGTTTTTTCTTAGTCCGGATAGTTCCATGCCCAGGCCCATAGGGCGACTGTGAGGATTGCCACTAAAATTTTCTCTATGCTTTACATGCTTTGTTTCGTAGCGTTTGGGAATAAGTACTTCTACTTTTTTGCCGATCAGCCCACCCTCTTCATACCCAAATTGTTGCTCTATATGCTTATTAGCCATCTGGATATCTCCGGAGGCATTAGTTATCAAAATACCAATACTGGCATAATTGAAAAGCGCATGGAAAGTATCATTGTCTAACGTAGTAAACGGCATGCTTAAATGTAAGGTAAAATCCTCTAAAGAAGAAGTAATCTTCTTGTCTGTATGCTTAGCGGCCATATGGATAAATGTCGCAGGGATTTATGTGTTGAAAAATGACCGTCGTCAGGATTCGTGCTGCTTGAGATCATTTTTTATGACAGCAGGAGTGAATCTCACCGTTTGTAACCTGTACCTTGGGACTGAGATAAGGAATATCGAGATTTAAGCCTCTAAGCAGGAAGAGACAACCGAAGCCAAATACAAATATTGGTGTGAGTGCCTTAAAAGCATTTGCCTTGCCAAAATTTAGCTTGCTCCTGAACAGAATAATACTTACCAGCATAGGCATGGTGCCCATACCGAAAAAGTAAGCAAATGAAACCGCCTCTAAAGGAGAGTGCAGCACCATAACAGCAGAAAGCATCATGTACACAAGCCCGCAAGGCAACATACCATTGAGGAGTCCTGACATAGCTATAGACGGCATATCGGGCTGCCCGATAAATCGACTGAGCATACGCTTGGTAAATTCGGTCCACGGCAGTTTTATTTGTAGCTTAAGTCCGAGAGGAATGAAGGTAGCAATGCCCGCTGCCAGGAGTAAACTACCCAAACCCATTGAAATGTACTGCTGTATGCGGGGATTAAAACTATCGCGAAAAGAATAAATGATGAATGCCATTAGCGCATAGACCGATATACGCGCCAGGTGATAGAGGCCAATTGCTGCAACTTTACGTGCACCTTTAAATTGGTGAAAAGGCAGGAACATCATTATAGGACCGCACATACCCGCGCAATGCAGGCTACCGGTAAAACCCATTAATAACGCTACTGCTAAACCGCCACTCATGATGTATGCAGATTTAGTTCGGCTTCGTAATAAAAATTCTGACCATTGGCGCTATAACGCACCTTAACGGTGTACTTTGTTGGCATCAATCCGGTTCTTGGTATCACCAACTTATTGTTGCTGGTAGTAATGGTAAAATTCTTATCCCAATCCTGGTTAGCCGCAGAATAAAAATTGACATCACCCTTAAGATCGGCCTTACTGAACTCTGCCGGGAAGTCTATTATCACTTCACTTGCATTGGCATGAACAGATAGTTCACCTGCCAGGTTCGCCTGGTTTTTACTGGCATCCAGCACACCCTGGTATGCGATCTCGTCTTTGTAATAATCTTTAGATACAAGATCTATCTTCTGACGGCTGCTTGCAACCACCAGTCCTACTATCAGGACTACAAATACACCGTACAGTCCGCCTATTTTCCATCCCCATCCAATTTTCATAAAAGTGTTGTTTTAATTACCGTCATTAAATGGCCCCAAGAATGATGTTGTAATGGTGCTTATCTTCTTACCATGCTCATAGACACCTATCTTTAACTTAGTAGTTCTCTGCCTAACGGAGCTCTTGTCGAGATAGACAAACATGCTGCCGGCGACAATACCATCTTTAGGAATTTTAAGCCTTGTTTCACCAACCAGCTTTATATACCCCTTAAAGTTCTCGGGAACCAATGTTATCTCCTTTTCCTCGAACGTTTTATTGAGCATTTTGTAGTTATACAGATTGCTCAATTCATTATGAGGCTGCTCCTGATACAACTGACCAGGAGTCCGCAACAACGTAATACCAACATCGGTGCGGCTGGCTAACAACCATACCAACACACCCAGCAACAGGCACATAACGAAGCTATAAGCCTTCATCTTCACCGTAAATACCCATGGCCTGTTTTTGGCAATGTTATTTTCAGAGGCCATTCTTATCAGGCCCTTCGGCAGGTTCACTGCCTCCATCATCCTGTCGCAGGCATCAATACATGCGGTGCAGTTGACACATTCCAATTGAGTGCCATTACGTATATCTATGCCGGTAGGGCAAACCTTTACGCATTGCTCGCAATCTATGCAATCGCCGGCCGTACGCTCTTCACTCTTGCGGAATTTAGCTCTTGTTTCGCCTCTCTTATAATCGTAAGCAACGATCATAGAATTACGATCGAGCAGTACACCCTGCATACGGCCATACGGACAGATAACAGTGCATATCTGTTCGCGCATCCACAGGTAAACAAAGAAGAAGACTGTTGTAAAAGTGACCAGAGAAACAAATGTGCCTACATGCAGCGCAAATGACTCAGAGATCATCTTATACATCTCAGAAACGCCAATGATGTAAGAAAGGAATGTATTGGCTATGAGAAAACTAACCATCCAGAAAGCCAACCATTTGCTCCCTTTCCTAAGGATCTTATTCGTATCCCACGGAGATCTTTCCAATATCTTCTGCTCAGCAGCAGTGCCTTCTATAAGATATTCAATACGCCGGAAGACCATCTCCATAAAGATGGTCTGCGGACAGGCCCAACCACAGAACACCCTACCAAAGACAACTGTGAACAATGCTATAAAAACAATGAACACGATCATACCCAAGGCGAAGATGAAGAAATCCTGCGGCCAGAATATTTGCCCGAAGAGGATGAATTTCCTCTCCAGGATGTTTATTAGAAATAACGGATGTCCTTTATACTTGAGAAACGGCAATCCGAAAAACAAAAGCAGGTAAAAAGCTGTAAATGCTGTACGCAGCGTATAAAACCTACCTTTGGGTTGTTGTGCAAATATCCACACTCTTTTCCCCTTCTTATCGATCGTTGCCACCTTATCACGAAAAGACGACTTAATATCTATTTGCTCACTCATGGTACTATTCTTATTTACCCGCTACCGGCTGAACTGCCGCACTATCCTTAGTCTCTTTTGGTGTTGTTTCTATGTATAACTCACCCTGCGGCGCCTTTGGCGTAAGCGGATGCGTTCCTTTAAGTGTCTTAATAAAGCTTGCAACTTCCTGCATCTGTTTAGGAGACAGGTCATCTTTCCAGCTCTTCATACCCTTATCCTGCCAGCCGTACTTAACAGACTTGAAGATGTCTTTTAGCCCGCCGCCATGTAGCCAGTATTCATCTGTAAGGTTAGGCCCTACCGTACCGCCACCGTCTGCCAGGTGACAAGGCGCACAATTCTTTACGAATGTTTCCCTACCCGCTGCAATAGCCGCAGGATCACTGAGCAATGTTACTGTAGCTTCATCAACGTTGTTGGCTGATTTAGCAAGGTATGCAGCCTTGTCTGCCTCACCCTGAACCATTTCAGTAGTATATTCTTCCAATTGGCTTTGCCCGTCGTGAGATACATGGAAACGATAGATGTATACGATACCCACCAGGATAGTGATATAGAAACCATAGATCCACCATGGAGGCAATGCATTATCCAACTCCATAATGCCGTCGTAGTTATGATCGAGCAAAATATCCTTTTCCTTCTCGATAGATGCAGCACTGTTGAACTTGTCCCAGAACCAACTCTTCTTAGCAATAGCGCGGGCTTTCGCCTGCAGCTCCGGAACATCCCTGATAACCCTAAGCAGGATATTAATGATGATGGTCAATGCGAACACTATAACTAACTCCAAAGTGATCAAACCAACCAGAGCGTAGAAATCGTTTACAGGAATACCACTGATACTGGTCACCTTGGGCGCTACAGCGGCTTCTGCGGCGGGTTCGATAGCAGCAAAGCTAGTAGCTGAAGTGAAGATGAAAAGCAACAGCAACATTGTCTTAGCAGCAATAGATGAACCCTGCTTTTCCTTCTTATTCTTCTCCCTAACTACAAATGTGAGCTGGCGCAGGGTGTTGGACAGCATTCCTATTACAAACAACAGGATCAATACTAACCCAACAAGACACAATAACGTCATGTTGTACCCTATTCCTTTATCGTCTGACGCGGTAGTTGCTGCTAAACTCAACTGAGGAAGTAACATTGCGCCTATTGCAGAAAAAACGACCGCTTTTTTATGTAAATGCATATGCCTGTTGTCTTTGAAAATTATTGATTGTTCTTTTCGGGAAATGGTATGTTCTTCAACTCTTCTATGTATTTCTTATCGGCTCTCGCAGACCATGTTGCCATGGCTGCGAAAAACACGAAGAATATAGTGAGCGAGGTAAGCGGGTATATGCCCACGCCAGTAATATGCTCCAGATAGTGTATGAATTTCATTGTTTAATTATTAGGGGTGACTTTTTGTTCGCGCTTGATATCAGTACCAACTCTCTGGAGGTATGCGATCAATGCAATGATCTCCTTGTCGCTCTTGATGGTTATTTTATCCTTAGCCAGGTTGGCTGCTATACCGTTGGCCTGCTTCATGAGCTCATCGTTGGCAATTCTGTCATAACCAGCCGCATAAGGAACACCCAGCGTTATCATTGCGCGGATCTTTGCTCCAGTTATAGCCGTATCCAGATTATTTTTGAACAGCCAAGGATAGTTAGGCATGATAGTGCCCGGAGAAATACTGCCCGGTTCGTACATGTGGTTGAAGTGCCAGCTATCAGGATATTTACCACCTATTCTAGCCAGATCGGGACCGGTACGTTTACTACCCCACTGGAAAGGATGATCATAAACAAACTCACCTGCTTTTGAATATTCACCGTAACGAACAACCTCACTTCTGAAAGGGCGTATCATTTGGCTATGACATAAGTAACAACCTTCACGTACATATATGTCTCTACCTTGCAGTTCAAGCGGAGTATATGGTTTTACACTAGCAATTGTTGGTATGTTTGATTTTACCATAAAGGTCGGTATCATCTCTATCATACCACCTATAGCCACTACTATAAGACTGATTACAAGCAACTGTATAGGACGACGTTCTATCCATCTGTGCCAGTGCTGTGTGCTGTGAGCAACATATACCTTACTAAGTGGTGCTGCTTCGGCGGGTTCTTCGTTTAGTACATTACCGGCCTTCACGGTCTTATACAAGTTGTAACACATGATAAGCGCACCAAAAAGGAATAACACACCACCTACACCACGCATTGCATAGAAAGGCTGCATTTGCTTAACAGTATCCAGAAATTGATATTTAAGTGTGCCCTCCGGAGTAAACTCCTTCCATGCCAGGCTCTGCATAAAGCCAGCCCAATACATAGGAACCACATAGAATACTATACCGAGTGTACCTATCCAGAAGTGCCTGTTGGCCAGCTTTACGGAATATAACTTAGTACGGAATATTTTCGGGATCAGGTAGTAAAGGATACCAAATGTGAGGAAGCCGTTCCAACCCAGCGCACCTACGTGAACGTGTGCAATGGTCCAGTCTGTAAAGTGACTGATAGCGTTAACGCTCTTCAGACTCAGCATTGGTCCTTCGAAAGTAGCCATACCATATGCGGTAACAGCAACTACCATAAATTTAAGAACAGGATCTTCTCTTACTTTATCCCATGCACCACGGAGGGTAAACAAACCGTTGAGCATACCACCCCATGATGGCGCCAAAAGCATGATGGAGAAAACGGTACCTAATGACTGTGCCCAATCGGGCAATGCTGTATATAACAAGTGGTGAGGACCTGCCCAGATATACAGGAATATAAGTGCCCAGAAGTGAATAATAGACAACCTATAAGAATAAACCGGCCTGTTTGCTGCCTTAGGCAGGAAGTAATACATCAAACCCAGATATGGAGTAGTGAGGAAGAACGCAACCGCATTGTGGCCATACCACCATTGTACCAGGGCGTCCTGTACACCGGCATACCAGGAGTAAGACTTCATCATTGAAAATGGAAGCTCTATTGAGTTAACTATGTGGAGCATAGCAACTGTAACGAACGTGGCTATATAGAACCAGATAGCAACATACAGGTGGCGTTCGCGCCTTTTTAATATAGTACCAAACATGTTCCAACCGAATGCTACCCATACAAGTGCTATAAGAATATCTATCGGCCATTCCAGTTCGGCATACTCTTTACCGGATGTATAACCGGCAAGAAGCGTTATGGCCGCCAGCACTATAATAGACTGCCAACCCCAGAAGTGAAATTTGCTCAGCTTATCGCTAAACATCCTGGCTTTACAGAGGCGTTGCAAAGAATAATAAACACCCATGAAAATACCATTACCCACAAACGCAAAGATGATAGCGTTGGTGTGGACCGGCCTTACCCTACCAAAGGTTGTTGCAGCCATATTCATGTTAAGCACAGGAAATACTAACTGGAATGCCGCAAGTATACCCGCGAGCATACCAACCACTCCCCAAATAATGGTGGCATAGGCAAACCATTTTACAGTTTTGTTGTCATAGAAAAACTTATCGTTTTGTAAAGACACATTTGCATCTAACTCCATACTCCTGGTTTTTGTGTTATTATTTATTTATTTTTTGTCTCGAATTCTTCGTCAAATAGCATTCTCATAGCTGCGCCTTCTTTGTCGCTGTACTGATCATCATAAATACTCCAGATGAAGGCTCCCAGAAAGGTTCCGGCTACTAACAAACTAATAAGGACCAGAACAATTAATGCGCTCATATTTACTGTTTTAACAGCTACAAAACTATCTGGTAATGGAGGGGTGTTTTATGACCATGCTCAAATGGAAAGATGATTATAATCATGTAGTGCGAAACCTATTGACTAAGTGAGTAAGACAAGTGGATGTAAGTACTATAAAACAAGTGATCATCCATGTTTTGCCATTATCAATTCCTCCATCTGGAAAGGGCAATAGTGCGCCTGCTCCCTGCCTTCATTGTTTTTAGCAAACCATATGCAGTCTATCATATTGGGGCTGTATTCATTTACCAGCACATCGTAGTGCTTGCCCCGCACCGTCATTACCGGACCACCCGATATAAGCCGAACCTTATCGCCCGGATTAAGCTGAAGTTCCATAAAACTCTTTTTTGTAAAAGTAATCGGCAGAGTAAAGGACAAAATTGATCATGGTCAGCAGCCAAAGTGTTCCTTATCATTGAGACAATGCAATGGCAGGCCAGATATACAGATCATTACCCGGCATGACGGGTGTCATGTATAGCAGGGCAACATAGGTCTACATTTGTACAAATAATAATCAAATGACTAAAATAAACATCAGCCATGTAAGTAACATGCACAACCAGTGGTTAAGGAATCTCAATTTCTACAAAACAGAAATAACCATCCAGAAAGGAATACTGACCGAGATAGCCGGAAAAAACACAACAAATGAGATTGCCAAAGACGTAGAGCACTTCGAAAATCAGTTCAGAATTCAATCAGACAACATCGACGCGATCGCACATGACATTCATTTGAATATTGGCGCAATAAGCAGGGCAGCCCAAAGCTCTTCTGCCGGATATATAGATGGACAGTTGTTAACCGACCATACAGCACTTGGAAACCGTGCTGAAGATGAAGAAAAAGTAATGATCGAACTTATTCATTCTTTCCGCAAGTTTGCCGAAAAGTGGATGTAATAAATTTTGATCAGGATCAAAATAAACCAATAATTCTAATGGCCCCGGAGAGACGGGGCCATTGTAATTTTATCAATAAAAACAAGTAAAGTTCTACTTCAATGATGCAACTGTCAAACCCTTGCGCCAGGCTATGAGGTTACTCAATCCGCTTGATATGATAACAATACTAATGGTACTGCAAGGCATAAGAATAGCCGCCAGCATTGGCTTCATCAGCCCCTGCATAGCAAAGTACAGGCCGGCGATGTTATAAAGAATAGATACAACAAAGCTGATCTTCACAAACGTACCCGACAATCGGGCGAGATCTAACAATGAAGCGAACAAATTCATTTTACCTGCATCAAATATTGCATCGCAGGCTGGAGTAAAGTTGTTGATATCATCTGCCAGGGTAATACCTACATTGCTCTGCTGTAGCGCACCCGCATCATTCAGTCCGTCACCTATCATCATTACCTTCCTACTCTTGTTTTGTAATGATTGTATATAGTTAAGCTTATCAATAGGCTTTTGCTTAAACAGAAGACTGCATTTCTTGCCAAACAACTCCTCCATTTTTGCCTTTTGCTTATCGTTATCTCCCGACAACAAAGAGAGCGAATACCTTTCTCTCAACTTCCAGATAAGTGCAGGTACTGCATTTCTAAAGACAGGGTTCAGATGAACTGACGTTAACTGTCCGTCTATCTTTATGTAGACTGTTGCATTATCTGTTGCAACATTTGTGTCGACTCCTGTAAAATCACCAGAGCCCACAATTACATTATAACTGCCGTATTTTGCCGCCAGTCCTTTCCCGGGTGTTTCCGACCAGTTACTCAAAGGAACAGTGTTTCTATCGCCTAACCATTCTGCTATTGCTTTACTATTAGGATGATTACTTTGCCTTACCACACTATATACAATGTCTTTCTGCTGTTCACTGAGCTGATGACCGGAAACAATTACCTGGCTGTTGCTGCTATTGGTAATTGTACCCGTTTTATCAAAAACAATATCGTTGGTGTCGGCAATTTGCTCTATTACTGTGGCATCGCGCAGATAAAGACCGTTAAGCCCAAATATTCTGAGAATGTTACTGTTGGTAAATGTAGAAGACAGTAACAGCGCACATGGGCAAGCCACTATAAGCATAGCCGATACCGCATTAATGATCTTAGACGGATCGTGATAGTACCAATAAGCCGCAGTAATAATGGCCAGGCTGAACAATATAACTGTAAAGTACTTGCTCAGAATATGGATGACACTTATTTTATCGTTGCTGTCTGCCTTATCCTTCTTAAATGCATAATGGTTCCAGAGCGAGGTTAGATAACTGGCCGCTATTGGTTTCACAACCTGTATGATCAGCTCTTCGCCCGTTTGCCGCCCCCCGGCATACACTGTTTCGCCCGCTTTTACCCTTACTGCGCTTGCCTCACCGGATACAAAGCTGTAATCGATCAGCGCATTGTCATTCAGCACTATTGAATCTGCAGGTATGATCTCATCATGATGCAGCATTACAATGTCTTTCTCTTTCAGGTCTTGCAACTGGGTACTCACAATACCCGCAGGTGTACTTACATTAACAGCAATAGGGAAATAAGATTTGTAGTCCCTTGTAAACGACAAGGACTTGTACGTTCTTTCCTGCACTATTCTACCAGCCAGCATAAAGAACACAATCCCACTCATGCTGTCAAGATAACCCGCTCCTGTATTGGTAACTATCTCATAAACACTACGTGAGAAAGTGATGATGATAGCGAGTACTATAGGCGCATCAATATTAAGTATCTTCTGTTTAAGACCACTCCATGCGGTGGAATAGAATTCGGTGGCTGCATATAGGAATACCGGAAGCGACAACAAGAGATTCAAATACCTGAACAGATATGAGTACTGGGCATCTAAACCCGCTTTACCCGACAAGTACTCGGGAAAACTCATCATCATAATATTGCCAAAGCAGAAACCTGCCACACCCAATTTTATAAGGCGTTGGCGGTTGAATGATTTTGCCTCTTTTACATTGGTATCATCAAAACTTATGTAAGGTTCATACCCTATAGTCGTCAGCAACTCTACGACCTTGCGGAAGCTGATCTTTTTCCTATAGAAATGGATACTTACTTCTTTAGCTGTAAAGCTGATGCGGCTTTCAATAATACCGCTATCTACCCTGTTAAGGTGCTCCAGCAGCCACATACAAGAGCTACAATGAATAGAAGGTATATAAAGTGTTACAATAGTGAGGTCGCCGTTAGTAAACTGGAATAGCTTGTTGCTAATTGCTTCGTTATCTAAAAAGGAATACTTATCATTCCTTACCGGCTTTATCTGAGCAACACCGGGATGTGATTGCAGTTTGTAGTAATCGCAAAGGCCATTGTTATCAATGATCTCATAAACCAGCTTACATCCGTCGCAGCAAAAGTACTTGTTGTCTACAGCTATGCTATTAGTGAGGCAGTTTAAACCACAATGATAGCACACCGGCATTGCCTTGCTGCGTACATTTTCTCTGACTATATTAATTTCATCTATTACCTGCATTTATGTTCTTTTGAGCTTCAGCGATCTTGGGTATGAGGTAGTTATTCTCCAGGAAAAAAAGTTCGGTAAGGTTTGTTTCCAGCATCGTCATGTTGGAGCGGAGCACCCTGTAAGCGTCAGGGTACATTGTTTCTGAGTATAAAGGCAATGTTGACAGTTGTAACCTCGATAGCACCTTGGTCATTTCCTCATTGGTAGCATTCAGATCAAGGATGTGCATGTTGTGATTGATCTTACATGAACCGGAACAATTGGTACAATCATGGCTGTCCCTCACTTTCTCAGTAAGCGTATGCACGTAAGGCATATAAATTTGCTTCCTATTGCTCACGTGTTTTTCAATTTCAGCGATCACGTTCAGACATAAAACAGCATATTGTAGGGGAGATTCAGAAATTTCGATGCTCTTTATCTTTTCACATTGCAATTTTGAAGCAGCACACGATATTTCAATAGCGTTGTAATACTCTGATTGCAGTTTTTCCGCAAAGGGCTTCAATGCTATGTTTTTATACTCCTCATATATCTTTACGGCCATGCTTATCATATTTTTATCGAAGGTATAGTGCTATATGCTGGTGAAAAATGATTTACATCAGCTATTGACTTGACATACTTTCAGTAAAAGTTACCATTAACAACTCGTGCACCCCATTGTTGCCACATACAAAATCTACAGAAAATCTATATCGGTATTATGTTACATGGCAAAGGCAGGGCGATTGGTCTTCTTAGGCAAATGTAGATGTGCCTTCCCCGTAACAGGGTAATGGTAAGCAGAGAGAGAAATGATCTTGGTCAGTAATATGTGTTACCAAAAACTAATAAGAAACTATTAAATTGATTTTTCGAAGCACACACTGCTCTCTATATCCGCATATTGACCGTAGTTGGGAATGACGGTGTATGCATTCTTTTTATATAGTTTTATGGCTTCTGGTTGCTTTTCGCCGGTTTCCAGTATGCACTTTCTGTAGTTCATTTCCTTTGCCCAGGCTTCCAATTCCCGAAGTATCAAAGACGCAATACCCCGACCTCTTTTTTTAACAGGTACAAACATACGCTTTACCTCCATAGTATCTGCCGTATATTCCTTTATTGCCCCGCAACCTACCGGCAGGTTATCGGCGTAGGCTACAACCACATGCTTTATCAGGTCTATCTTATTGAATTGGGCAAAGAAGGAATGGTCGGCACCATCTCTTATAGCCAGGTCCTTATCAAGCGCGGCAACAAGTATGCGAAAGTCGTTGTTGGAAGAGTCGGTCCTCTTTAAATTTATCATGGAGGCTTATTTTTATCATTTAATTTTAATATTTTCAACGCTAACCGCTAAAAAGGAAAATCACTATAATAATTCCGATACACTAAAATACAAAGCTACATGCTCTCCATTTTACCTTACCACGAAATCACCACTAATTACTTCCGACAACAATCAGATATCTGGCAGTATTTTTCCAATCAAAATTACAAAAAGGAACAACTGCAGTCTTTTAAAACAAACCTCTTAAAAAACACTTACAAATTCAGTGAGGAAACTGAAGTGGAGTTGTATCAAAAGGTGCAATTAACTAAAGAAAAACTGGGATTAAAAATGGCCGTTACAATGTACCAGGCCGAGTATACAGATGAATTAAATGCCGGTGTGGTTTGTCTGGAGAATGAAGTACACATGGTATTCAGCGGTAAAATACTGCAACAACTATCTGACGAGGAGATACTTGCGGTAATAGCTCACGAGCTTAGCCATGTATATCTGTACAACCAAATTGATGGCAATGTGGAAATAACAGATCGCATTATCGGCGCAATTGCCAGCAACCAGGGGAGTACAGCTGCACACTATGAAACTGCGCGGTTATTCAAATTATATACTGAAATATTTTGCGACAGAGGCGCATACTATGTTACCGGTAACTACGCACCAATAATATCATCGTTAGTGAAGATGGCAACCGGTCTGCAATCGGTAAATGCTGAAAGTTACATAAAGCAGGCCGAGGAGGTATTTACAACTGAAGCCAATACTAAAACGACAGGTGTGTCGCACCCCGAAAATTTCATCAGGGCAAGGGCGCTATGGCTCTGGCATAACAAAAAGCCGGATGCCGAATCTGATATACGGCAAATGATAGAAGGGAACTGCTCTATCGACGAGATCGATCTATTCAAACAACAGCAGATATCATCAATAACGCACGCTATAATCGCCCTTTTAGTAAAGCCTCAATGGATGCACACGCCACCGGTTGCGGCTCTGTGCAAGCAGTATTTCCCTGAAATGGAATTGAACTCAGGACAGCCCGATAATGATCTGTTAAAACAAGTAGAAGAGTTACACACTACACTACAGGACTACCTGGCGTATGTGCTCTACGATTTTTCCACCGTAGACAAAGACCTTGAGGATGTTCCCCTTGGCTACAGCTTTTTCCTGGCCGATGAATTGAAACTGGATAAGGCTTTCGCTACTGCGGTAAAGAAAGAAAAAAAGATCACTGATAAGAAAATTGCCCTTTTAAAGAAGCAAAGCATTGCCGAATATCAAAAGCAATCCAAGTAAACCACATACTGCTAAAGTATTACTAATGACACCCACAACCACATTTCAACAATACGTTCAATCTGCATTTACGGAAGAGCTTTGGTCTACCGACGACGTTGTTCAATTTGTGCTACCACTATTTGAGGAAGTGTTGAGTTTTCATGAAAACAACCAGGTAGGCTCTTTTGGCAACTCAGATACCGTTTTCCTTACAAATGGCCGCCTCGACATTGACGAAAACTATACACACGCACCCGTTACCAACGTGCCGGCACTTCAAGATCTGCTGAATACCGGACAGATCGGTGGTTTTTCTATTTCCGGTAGATTGCGCCTTGATGAAGACCTGACTCAGGGTGAATCATCAGTGACCAGTTTACAGATACAGCGTAACCCTAATGATCCGATCACTCAGCCTGCTTATCTTCCGGGTTACCAATGCTACGAGATCAAGGCAGGACATCATGATGCCCAAACCGACATCTTTTGCCTGGGCCTGGTACTAGGTAGTGTAGTAATGGGCCTTGATCTTTATGCCCTTGAAGACCTTGAACAATTTGTGGCGTACAGGGATCAGCCAGCGGGTATAAATGGTCGAATACATCCTACTATAAGCGCACTGGTAACAGAAATGACAGAATTAGATCGCCGCAACCGTCCCCGCGATCTGCAGGAAATTGTAGAACGGCTAAAATATTACCGAGATTATGACCCTCAACGCCAGACAGACCTAGCCAAACTAGCGGCTCTTCAGGTCAAGAAACCATCAGACAGGCGCGGCTTTATTTTATCCAAACTACGCAACAGGCTTTTTGACACCACCCGCCGCAATCGACTGCTATATTATAAACCCAATAGCAAATTTGTAAACCTTACTGTGAGCAGTGTGCCTATGGTGTTGCACTACCAGAGCATAAATCCGACATCTCTTTTTATATGGAATAGTGAGTTGTCTACCCAGATCATTCAGCAAAAGGATATATCATTAAATAAATACCTGCGGTTTGAGGACCACTTATACTTAACCTCTCAACTCAACAGTATTCGCCATACATCAGAGAATGACAAAAAAGAGTATGGCTTTAGCCAATTGAAATTGGCTGTTGCATTTTTGCACTGGCATAACCTGAAAGAAAGTCCACAAGAGCGGGTGCTAAGCCCGCTACTGCTACTTCCGGTAGAACTGGACCGAAAAAAGTCTATTAAGGAAGAGCGGTTCACCTTAAAAATAACGGATAATACCGCTATTGTTAATCCTGTTCTTTCCAATTATCTAAAAGATCTCTACGGCCTAAACTTGCCCGAAAGTATTGACTTTGACGACGTAAGTATGACGGATTTTTTTGCCCTGGTGCAAGATCAGATCGCAACATCGAAACAAGGCATCAAACTCAACTACATAGACAAACCGCGAATAAAAGTTGTGCACACAATAGCACGACAAACTATCAACACTTACCGCAAAAAGCTAAAACTAAAAGGCAGCACGGCTTTTCATCATATTGACTATAACTATAGCGATGAAAATTATAAACCATTTGGGCTAGAGCTCTTCAAACAAAAAATTCAACTCAAACAGACAGCGTTAGAAATACTATTGAGCGAGCACACGCCAACTGTACCCTTCGGAAATTTTGCGGCTGTAAATGAACAAGCGAAGAGCACCTTTCACCTTACAGATGGCGAAAACAATCCTTACAGCTGGGATTTTGATGTGTGCAATATTGTTCTGGGCAATTTTAATTACAAAAAAATGAGCCTGGTTAGTGACTACAACAAGATACAGGAAGAGCAGACAGAACATAATGTATTTACTCAGCTTTTTAGTAATGAACCAAGACCACCACAAAACGAAGATGTTGCCAATGACCCTGCGGAATGGCACCATGTAATAACAGCGGATCCTACGCAAGCTAAAGCAGTGATGCAGAGCCGAACCGGCAAGAGTTATATTATACAGGGTCCTCCCGGCACAGGTAAAAGCCAGACCATAACCAACCTGATCGCTGATTTTTTAACTAACGGAAAAACGGTGCTCTTTGTTTGTGAAAAGAGAGCAGCACTGGATGTTGTATACCACCGACTACAACAAAACCAGTTATCTGAGTTGTGTTGTTACATACATGACAGCCAGGGAGATAAAAAAGAATTTATAAGAGACCTTCGTACCATTTATGACGACTATTTAAAAAACAAGTTAGATCTCTCAGCGATCTCAGCGCAAAGAAAACTGGTTACCGAACAATTGGTGGCCAAGATAGAAGTGCTGAAGTTGTATCACGGGCAGCAAGCAGCAGTGAGTGCGCAAACTGGGGTGAGTACACGACTACTAATTGATAAACTTGTGGAACTAAAAAAGGACATTCCTCTGTTTGAAATAATGGAACAAGAGGCCACTCCTGTCTACAATAACTGGCTGCAATTTGGGACGACAATCTCTGAGTTAGGAAAGGCACTTAAAGAAATTGGCAAAGATCCGAAATTGGCTAACCACCCATTTAAGAACCTGGGTAATGCTGTACTCAAAGCAGAAAATCCGTTTACATTAATGGACAGCTTGGCTAAACACTCTTTAGGATCAATCGAACACATAGTAACACTGATATCTCACTATAACATTCCTCCACAATTTGCGGATCAGTTACAGAAGATCAAAAGCCTGGTCGGAGATTCGGCAATACTGGAATCTCTGGCACAAAGCAACAATCTGAAACTAGTGCAGAGATCGAACCCCGAAGCTAAAGAGTTTGACGAAGTATACCGACACTACAAACAACTACAGGATGCCTACCGGCAAGCGCTGGAAACAAATAAACGGTGGACAAATAAATTTGACAAACAAGACGTACAGCTCGCACTTGAAGTAGCGCAAAAATATGAACAATCGTTCTTCCGTTTTTTAAATGGCAACTGGCGCAGGCTGAAAAAGCAAATGGGCGCGTCATACGACTTCTCTGCACACCAGCTAAAACCTGCATTTAGCATTGTATTACGCCAGCTTCAAGATGAATACAAAGCCTTGGACAATGCTAATCAGACTAAAGCAGAGACAGGACGAAAATATAATGTTGAAAATATAGATGTTGTTTATTCGGGAGTAGAATTACTGCGCAACAAACAGGGAGATAAGGAAATTGACTACCTGTTGCAACACACGCAATCTAATGAACTGGTGCTGCAGCTGAGTAAGCTCAATAATATATTACATCAGCTTGAACTGGCGCTAAAAGACTGCATGTTTGATTTTAACAATAAGTCAGTAAACCAGATCAAAGAGGAGCTCACAGACATTACTAGAAATGCAGGTGCGCTTAAAGACCTGCTTCCCAGCATGCGTAAATTTGCTGATCTACCAGAAAACGTGCAGCAGTTTATAAGGAAACTACCGCTCACACCGCTGCAGGCAGAAGCTGCAATGGCAAGTAAAACTCTTGACCTTATTTTTGAGGGAAATGCATCTTTCGCAGCAATAAACCATAAGATACTCCAGGACACCGCATCCGGTATTGAGCATAACTATAAAGAGCTGCTGAAAGTGAATAGCAATTTTATAAGAGCAAAGAGGCGACAATGCTTTCTGCAAAACTACGAATTGAGCAATACCGCACTATCCGGATTAACACCCGACCAAAAGAAGCGTAAGAAAGAGTACACAGAAGGGCGCAGGATACTGGAACATGAAATGAGTAAGACCATGCGGTATAAGAGTATCCGCGAGCTTGCATCTAATGAGAGCGGTAAAGTGCTTAAAGACATTAAGCCCGTGTGGCTGATGAGCCCGCTAAGTGTTAGCGATAGCTTACCCCTCGACACTACTTTCTTTGATGTGGTCATATTTGACGAAGCCAGCCAGATAACTTTAGAAGAGGGGATACCGGCCTTATTCAGGGCGCCGCAAACCATTATTGTAGGCGATGAAAAACAAATGCCCCCAAGCAACTTTTTTAATGCTAAAGCCGAAGACCCGGAAGACCTGGAGATTATTGACGGAGAGAGTGAAGATGAGATATTGAGTGCTGACGCCGACAGCCTGCTGGTGCAAGGATCCAGAAAGCTAAGCAGCACCATGCTCAGATGGCATTACCGCAGCCGGTATGAAACATTGATAAGTTATTCTAATCATGCCTTTTATGAGGCAGGACTATTGACCATCCCTGATAAAACTATCCATCAATTCAGCAAACCTTTATTAGAGATTAACAATACCGAAGAGGGGATAACCAATGCAAAAGCACTGCTCAATGAAAGTATAAGCTTTCATTACCTTACCAATAGCATATACGAGGCCAGAAGCAATGTAGGCGAAGCCGGATACATTGCCAACATGATAAAAGCATTGCTGCTGGGTGACGTACAGGAAACAATAGGTGTGGTAGCATTCAGCCAGGAGCAACAGGGAATTATTGAAGAAGCAATTGCCAGCATGGCGCTTGCCGACAAGGCATTTGAAGAGGCCTTAGAAAAGGCCTACAACAGAAAAGATGATGGTCAGTTTACAGGTTTGTTTGTAAAAAACCTGGAAAATGTGCAGGGAGATGAACGCGACATTATCATTATGAGCGTATGCTATGGTCATGACAGCAATAAAAAGATGCTGATGAACTTTGGCCCTATTAACCGAAAAGGTGGAGAAAAAAGGCTGAATGTTATTTTCAGCAGGGCAAAAAAACACATGGCCATCGTTAGTAGTATCCGGCACAACGACATAACCAATGACCATAATGACGGCGCCAATTATTTTAAACGATTCCTTCACTATGCAGAAATGGTGAGTACCGGCAATATGACTATTGCCCGCACAATATTAGATAGCTTAATGGCAGGGCTGCAACAAACAAAAACAGCAACCGATGTATCTTCGGCAACTACACAGCAAATCAAGCAGGCACTTGAAGCAAAGGGTTATGTAGTCAACGAAAAGATTGGCCAGAGCAATTTTAAATGTACCCTTGGTGTGAAGAAAAATGCAGCAGATACAAATTACAGCTTGGGTATACTTGTTGATGACGAGCAACACTACATGAACAGCGACCTTGTAGAACAGTATTATCAGCGCCCGGCTATTTTGCAATCGTTTGGCTGGGAGATCATGAATGTTTACGCAAAGGACTGGTTGGAAGATAGAGACAGGGTTATCAATTCTTTAGTGAAATTTCTTGACTAACCACTATGTATCCGTCGGGCGGTTGATTGCCTGACAACGAAAGAGAAAAAATATGGAAGACCAAGCGGTCTTCCATATTTGTTTGTGGGCAAGACTTACTAAATGCAACGAAAAGCAGGAACACAAACCAAATGCACGCGTTGCCCTTACCATACCTATTCCATTCATTGCCACTTAACAATTATTAACCTCAAAGTATATGACGTATATTTCATTCAGAATACATTTGTAAAAACCGCCATTATATATAAACTACTACTCGTTATTTCCCTGATCGCGCTATCCGCGCCATCTTATGCATTGAAGCCATCTGCAAAGTATGAGGCTATACCCGATACGCTAAAACTACCTTTTGAGAAAAACACCATCACCACATCAGATAATGTGCACCTGCGGTCGTGGACGTTTTTACCTGCTAAGGACGCCGACAACCACACTTCATTGATACTTGCTTATGCCGATGCCGGCAATATGTCGTGGTGGTTAATGCATGCCACCATCCTTTCTCAGATGGGCTTTACTGTCGTCATGTTCGACTACCGCGGTTTTGGCGAAAGCGATGCCTTTACAATAGACCCGAAGATGCTGTATTATAACGAATTTGCAACCGACCTGGCAGCAGTAATACAGTTTGCTAAAAACAAATACCCCAGTAATAAAACAGGTGTTTGGGCATTCTCTATGGGCACCATTGCTACCACGCTGGCCACACGCACCATTCAACCCGACTTTATAATTGGTGATGGTTTTGTGACAGACCCCAATGCTATAAAATCGTTCTACGCCAAAAAGAATAATGAGATATTGCTGCCGGCAGATGCCGCCAATTATGCAGCAACCTTGAAAGCAATAAAAGCACCTATGCTTCTATTCTCCGGCTCTGTAGATCTTGTAACTACCGATGCGGCGGTAAAGCAGCTGAAGAAGATAAAACCTGCGATCAGCATTGTCAATTTTAAAGGCGGACACATGGAGGGTTTCACCGTATTATCTAAAGAATTTCCGGGTTCATTATACATCAATAAGATCCAACATTTCTTAAAAGTAGAATAGGCTATAGCTGTAATCCACCAACTATGTCGTTGCCGATAGTTTCATTTCATCCTCCGTAGCTGGTTTCCCCTTGGCATTTGGCTCACCCTTACCCGTTGTAATGAGTTTGTATAAGCTGCTTTGTATGTATTGTGTCCATGCATTTCTGCAAATATCAAAACACTCGTATTCCGGCACCAGACCATGATGCGTGAAAACGACCACGGTCTTGTCATCTTGTTCAGTGATCTCAAAAGTGATGTTAGTGCCTATCCATTCGCTCTTGTCTTTGGTGAACTTAAAATAGTTTTCCAATACATGCCAGTTGACCTTTTTGTTGGGAACAACTTCAGTCAGTTTCATCTTGCAGGTGTGTACATCTTCATAACCGTAATCAAATATATCATTGAACTTGTCAGTACCGCCCGTTATCCCTTCCGACCACCACGCACGTGGATCGTTGATGGCCTTGAATACCGCTTCGGGCGACTGATCAACCATTATGGTTGTAGTGAAATCTTGTGCTGTCATGGTTTTAAATATTAAGGATTCTGTATTCGATATTATTGTTTGATCAACATCAACTGGCCATGGTGGTAAGCCAGGTGAGTGGTGCGGGTAAGTATTATGTTCAGTTTGTTTCGGTGCGGCTCTTTAATGAAATCTTCAGCCGACACTGAGTTATGTTTGCCGAACCAATCGTCAGCAGTTAGTCCATCAAATTTCTCCTTCAGCATCACGTTCTGCTTACTCCAATGCGATCTCAGCTCACCTACTGAAGGAATACCCTCCGTTGATTTACTATCGGGTGATTTAAGGAACATTTCAAACAGTTCGGCATGTTGTTTATCTCCCAAACCCAATATGGGCAGCATGTCATCATGCACAGCTATAAGGTGGCCCAGTAAGTATATGCCCCTATTCTTGCCGGGTGCTATCTCTCTTAGTAGTTGCTCGTCGGTCAGTGAATTAAGCAGTGTATCGCAATTTTTCAGTAGCGCATACCATCTGTCAAACACCATTTTTACCATTACCTGTTTGTCATTCATTTTTTAGTTCGTTTATTATTTGAACAATTCATTTTGAAATTATTTACCAAAAGTATTGTCCTGATACTGCATTAAACGGGTGCTAAATCGACATTATAACGGGGCGTTTCGGACATCACTTATTTCTACCTTTACAAAAAACACAACTGTGAAACACCTGACCATATTAGTTCCCGAAGGGCAGAATAATATAAGCAGCATAGCAGGCGCATATAAGATATTTACCAAGGCCAATGAGTATTGGAAACAAACCGGGCGCACTGAATTGTTTAAGATAGAGCTGGCTGGTATTGCTAAAGAAGTGGAGTTTCATGATGGCCTGTTTGCAGTGCGGCCACACACCCATATCTCCACCATCACGAAGACCGACCTCATTATCATACCGTCGCTCAACCACAATTATGAGCAGGCTATAAAGGGCAACGACGCTGTTATAGACTGGATAGAGAAACGTTATAAAGACGGCGCAGAAGTGGCCAGTATATGCACCGGTGCCTTCTTATTGGCATCTACAGGATTGCTTGATGGACGGAGCTGTTCTACCCACTGGTCGGTAGCGGAAAATTTCAGGCTGATGTTTGATAAGGTGAAACTGCAACCCGACAAGTTGATAACAGATGAAAATGGCATCTATACCAATGGTGGCGCCTACTCTTTCCTTAACCTGATGATTTACCTTGTGGAGAAGTATTACGACCGGCAGACCGCCATATTTTGCGCTAAGGTTTTTCAGATAGAGATGGATAGAACCAGCCAGTCTTCTTTCATCATTTTTAAAGGACAGAAGCAACATGATGATGACATGGTGCAAAACGTGCAGGCCTATATAGAGAGCCATGTGGATGAAAAAATATCAATGGATTACCTTTCATCCAAGTTTGCGGTGGGACGAAGAAGTTTTGACAGAAGATTTATAAAAGCAACGGGGAATACTCCTCTCGAGTATGCGCAACGGGTGAAAATGGAAGCGGCAAAAAAGCAATTGGAGAACAGCCGTAAAACTATTAATGAAGTAATGTACGAAGTAGGCTATATTGATGTAAAAGCTTTTCGGGAAGTATTCAGGAAGATAACGGGTATGTCGCCTCTGGAGTATAAGGGACGGTATAATAAAGACGCTGTGGTGTAAACTATTGCAAATAGCTGTTAGTACTGTCTGGCTTGGCAGTATAGTGCATGAAACTATAGCTATCACTTATCACTTTGGTTGTATTCATACCACCCGATCGGATTTCTGTACTTGTCAGCACAAACGTGGTGTCATTAACGACCCTACCGGTACTTAGCGAAGACGGGTAGCTGCATGTATTCACATTCCAGCGACCAACTGTTATGGACGTATCTTGTATCTTAAATGTACCCCAGCTCGACTTTACTGATCTCAGCGCTTTACCGTCGGCCAGAGCGGCTATATAAGCCTGCATTTCGTTCCTTTCAGTATTGCCCGGAAATAGAACTACACCATCTGCATAGGGAATCAAAATATTATAACGGACAATGCCTTTGTAGTCAGTTGTGGGCGCTCCATAGTAAAATCCATCAAGCCGCAACTTATTACCTCTATAGGCTTGTTTAGGTAACGGTTGTTGCTCATCCTTACATAGGCCCCATCTTCTGCAACCGCCTGTACCGAGCATCAAAACGATACCGACAATGATGCAGACAAACTGATTGAATTTCCCGGTGCTAAAGAAATGTTGACGATTCATATACTTAATTTACACCTTACAAATATATGAACTATTTACCTTCATCTCTTCGCCATGCACCACGTGGTCATAGCACGCAGATTGCTCACATTGGTTGTCTTGATGGGCTCAAAGAGTTCGCCATTAAGTTCTCGTGTATAGTATACCAGATCATCATAGGTGACAAGATATCTTTCCGACCCATCGGGGAGCAGATAGCGGCCATTACCTATGCTGCCTACCAGCCCTTCAATACCAATATCTGATGCCAGCCGTGCAAAGAAGAAGCCACCGGGGCGTAACACCCGCCATGCCTCATAGAGCATCTGTTCAAAATGATCTGTATTGTTTGCAAAATGCAATACCGCGCTGGAGATGACCAGGTCGAAAGTATCATCACCATACGGCAGCTCATCGGCCCTGGCAACAATAAAATTGCCGGATGGGATCTGAGGTGCCAGTTGCTGTGCCAACTCTTTAACAGATACTATAGCCTCGGGGTTCAGGTCAACACCATGCACAACAAATCCATTCTTCAGGAAGTAATGAATATTCCTCCCTCCGCCACAACCAATATCCAGTATGGTTTTACAGGCATCAAAACTACCCTTCAATAACTGATCGAAGAGGTAGATATCTATATTGCCGAAGGTGCTGAGGAGGTTGTTGGTCATGTTATGCTAAGATAAGGCATAAGTAAATTCAGTGCAGATCGCCAATTGCTTCATTTAGAAAGTCTTACTTTAGTGCAGCATATGACCACCATAAGAACAGCAACCATCACCGATGCAGCCACTATAGCAACAATAGGCAAACGATCATTCCTGGAGTCGCACGGGCATAGCGCATCAGCTAAAGATATCGAATCCTACACTTCAAGGAAGTACACCGCTGAGGCATTGCAACAGGAGTTAGCTGACAGCGGGAATATCTACCACCTCATTTTTTATAAAGATCAGATCGCAGGCTATTCCAAGATCAAACTGAATACCGGGAATGAAAATATTGCGGCTACAAGCATCACTTGTCTCGACCGCATTTACCTGCTCAAAGATTTCTATGATTTAAAGCTGGGTGCCGCATTACTTAACCACAACATAGCGCTATCCCAACAACACGACCAGGCGGGTATATGGCTCTACACCTGGACAGAGAATACACGTGCTGTTGCCTTCTATCACAAGGCAGGCTTTAACATAGTGGGCAGTGCCAACTTCAGTATTTCACCTACTCACGCTAACCCAAACCATGTTATGTATCTTACCTATTTTTGATTGGCTAACTGATCTCCATGCCTGAAAACCACCCCGATTACGAACAGACAATCTACAGATCGGTAACTATACATGTCCTGGCATCAAAAGTATGGGCTGCGCTTACGGTGCCCGAATTAATGAAGCAATGGATGTCTGAGACAGAAATAGAAGTGATTACTGAATGGAAGGTTGGTTCGCCAATATTGATACAGGGGCCGTGGTACAAAACCGGCTTTAAAACTTATGGCACCGTACTACACAATATCCCATACAGTCACCTTGCATATACTCATCTCAGCTCATTATCTCGTTTGCCCGACAAGCCCGAGCATTACACTACCCTTGATTTCCGGCTAACTGAGCAAAATAACCACACGGTTGTCGATCTTACACTATCCAATTTCCCCACCTACGCCATCAATAAGCATCTGGCGTTTTACTGGAACGTGGCTATTGTATTACTGAAGAAATTTGTTGAGGGCGCGCAATATTAACATCAGTTTTTGCATGTCAATACGCGTATTTTCTAAATTCTGCCTACCTTCATAGCTTCATTTATAAAAATAAGAACAGATGAAATCTTTAAAATATGTACTTGTATGTGTATCACTTTTGCTGAGCTTCAGCGGTTTTGCACAAATAGAAGGCCCTAAAACAGAAAACGGACTGACGTGGTACAGCGACATGACCAAGGCTAGTGAAGTATCTATGGCTACGCACAAACCTATTTTCGCATTCTTCACCGGTAGCGACTGGTGCGGCTGGTGCAGGAAATTGCAGAACGATGTTTTCTCTAAACCTGAATTTTTGGCGTGGGCTAAGAACAATGTAGTATTGGTGGAGCTCGATTTCCCTAGAAGCAAAAAACTAAGCCCTGAATTGACCAACCAGAATGCCAGCCTGCAACAAACTTTCCAGGTACAAGGTTATCCTACCATCTGGATGTTCTACCTCAAGAAAGCAGCAGACAAGTTCGAGATAGACGCACTGGGTTCAGTAGGGTACCCGCAGGGAGCTGTGCAGGGTAAAGAACAAGTGAAATTCCTGGCAGACGCCAACGCTTTACTTGCAAAGAAGAAAAAAGCTTAAAGAGATTCAGCATAATGATATTAATAAAACAACCCCATACGCATGTATGGGGTTGTTTGTTTTTCAATAACTTTTTGGCTTCATGCTTGTGTGCCGAATCCTCAGAATTTCTATTTCATCTTTGCGGATAACGTAAGATATTCTGTAGTGGAAAAGGAACAAACTTCTGTAGTTACCATCATTGCTGATTTTATATTGATCGATAGGACACATTTCATTGATCGATAGGACACATTTCAGGGAATCGACTTATCCTGTTTAGTTTCTCTTTTAAGTCATTGTCAAATGCTATTGCATTTTGCAAAGAATCAGAACGAATATAGTCAAGAATTTTTACGTACTGTTTGCGAGCACGAGTTGCCCACAAGATCTTACTTGTCGCCATGCAACATTTTGTGGGTCATTGCAAATACTTCGTCATTAGTGGAGAATTCACCACGAGCTATCTCCGCCTCTGCTTCATGTAATTCCTGGTTGTATTCTTCAATAGTATATGGTATTTCCTCCTTACCGCCAGGAAGGACGGTCTTAATAAAACCCAACAATGATTTCTTTTGAGCAATACTCAATTGCTCAATACAGGAATATAATTGTTTGTCTATTGCAGCCAGTGTCATACAATAATATTTAAAACAAATTTACTAAAAAAGTACTTGATGGAAAGGTTAAGGATATGTCTTAATGTGAAATGGCCCACCGATAAAGTGAGCCATTTCTATTTCTAAATTTTTGTTTGTCAACTACATATTTCTTCTATACTGTCCACCTACTTCAAACAGTGCTTTTGAGATCTGGCCTAGAGAGCAGTATTTAACTGTCTCCATTAGTTCTGCAAAGATATTCTGGTTGTGGATAGCTGCCTGTTGCAGACTATGCAGCAACTCTACGCCCTTATCGCCACTGCGCTGCTGCAGGTTCTCGACAGACTTGATCTGGAACTCCTTCTCTTCTTCTGTAGAGCGGATAACTTCTCTTGGCAATACCGTTGGTGATCCCTTTGAACTCAGGAATGTATTCACGCCTATGATCGGGAATTCGCCTGTATGTTTCAGTGTCTCGTAGTAAAGGCTTTCTTCCTGTATCTTGCCGCGCTGGTACATTGTTTCCATAGCGCCCAATACGCCACCACGCTCGGTGATCTTGTCGAACTCCAGCATTACTGCTTCTTCAACAAGGTCGGTCAGTTCATCTATGATGAATGAACCTTGTAGCGGGTTCTCATTCTTTGCCAGACCAAGCTCCTTATTGATAATGAGCTGTATAGCCATTGCCCTGCGCACGCTCTCTTCTGTAGGTGTGGTTATAGCCTCATCATAAGCATTAGTATGGAGTGAGTTACAGTTGTCGTATATAGCGTACAGCGCCTGTAGGGTTGTACGGATATCATTAAAGTCGATCTCCTGTGCATGAAGCGAACGGCCGCTGGTCTGGATGTGATACTTCAGCATCTGTGAACGCTCATTGCCACCATACTTCAACTTCATAGCCTTAGCCCATATGCGGCGGGCCACACGCCCTATCACACTGTATTCAGGGTCGATACCATTGCTGAAGAAGAATGACAAGTTAGGTGCAAAATCATCTATGTTCATGCCACGGCTCAGATAATACTCCACAAACGTAAATCCGTTTGATAGCGTGAATGCCAGCTGAGATAGCGGGTTGGCACCTGCTTCTGCAATATGGTAACCACTGATAGATACAGAGTAGAAATTACGCACTCCCTGCTCTATAAAGTACTGCTGCACATCGCCCATTACACGCAGAGAGAATTCTGTAGAGAAAATGCAGGTGTTCTGTGCCTGGTCTTCCTTAAGGATATCTGCCTGCACAGTACCACGTACAGACTTCAATGTTTCGTCTTTTATCTTAGCATACACATCAGCTGGCAATACCATGTCGCCGGTTACACCCAGCAACATCAGGCCAAGACCATCATTACCTTCCGGCAGACCCGTGTTGGCGGTAGATGTGGCTACACCTGAATGATAGTAAGGTCGCGCTACACCCTTATCGGCATAGATGGCATCTATCTTTTTATCTACTTCTGCCTCAAGGCCGTTTGCCTTTATGTAGATCTCGCACTGCTGGTCTATAGCTGCATTCATAAAGAAGGCAGTGATAGTTGGTGCAGGGCCATTGATGGTCATAGACACAGATGTCTTAGGGTCGGCCAGGTTGAAGCCGCTGTATAGTTTCTTTGCATCATCAAGGCTCGCTACGCTCACTCCTGAGTTACCTACTTTACCATAGATATCCGGACGATAGTCTGGATCCATACCATAAAGGGTAACGCTATCAAATGCAGTACTGAGGCGCTTTGCAGGCAATCCCTTACTTACATAGTGGAAGCGCTTGTTGGTGCGCTCAGGGCCACCTTCACCGGCAAACATACGGGTAGGGTCTTCTCCTTCGCGCTTGAACGGATAGATACCTGCAGCATATGGAAATTCACCCGGGAAGTTTTCTGACAATGCCCACTGTAGTATCTCACCCCATGCTTCAAATCTCGGCACCGCTACCTTAGGTATCTGCAGGTGAGACAATGATTCGGTATGCGTCAATATCTTCAGCTCCTTACCTCTTACCTTGAATATGTAGTACTCGTCGGTGTATTGTTTTTTCTTGTCTTCCCACCCGGCCAGCAGTATCTTGTTCTTCGGATCAAGATCAAGTTCTGTCTTTGCATATACTTCCTGCAATGTCTTTATCAGCCTGTCTTTATCTTCTGTATCGCTTGCCTGTATTACTTCTATTGTCTTATGAATACCATATAATTTCTGAGCTACCGTACTCTGGTCTTTAGCCCATTTGTCGTACTTGCGATTGTTCTCAGATATTTCACTCAGGTAGCGGGTGCGGCTAGGCGGAATGATGTAGATCTTCTCGCTCATCTCGTCGCTTATCTTGTATTGAGATACAAGTGGTGCACCGGTCTTTGTGGCAACCACATCCATCAGCGCCTTGTACATAGTATTTGTACCCGGGTCGTTAAACTGTGATGCTATGGTGCCGTAAACAGGCATTTTCTCAGGGTCTGTATCAAACAACTTATGGTTGCGCTGGTATTGCTTCTTCACATCACGAAGGGAGTCCAGTGCTCCACGTTTGTCAAACTTGTTGATGACAACTACATCGGCAAAGTCGAGCATGTCTATCTTCTCCAACTGAGTAGCGGCACCATATTCAGGTGTCATTACATACAGGCTCAGGTCGCAATAATCGGTTATCTGTGTATCGCTCTGGCCAATACCCGATGTTTCGAGAATGATCAGATCGTAGTTCGCAGCCTTCAGAATATTTACCGCATCGAGGATGTGCTTAGATACCGCAAGGTTGCTCTGACGGGTAGCCATAGAGCGCATATACACACGCGGGTTGCGAATGGCATTCATACGGATACGATCACCCAGCAATGCACCACCTGTCTTACGCTTCGACGGATCGACAGAAATGATCCCTATGTTCTTGTCTTTAAAATCTACCAGGAAGCGACGTACGATCTCATCTACCAGTGAACTCTTACCAGAACCACCTGTACCGGTAATGCCCAGTACAGGACTCTTTGATACCGCAGCCTGCTCCGCTATTTTCTTCAGTGCAACCTGTGTTTCAGCTGCATCATGATAGTTCTCAGCGGCAGATATAAGTGTAGCTATAGATTTTACGTCTTTCTGAGATACGTGGCCCACTTCTCCGTTCAGCTGATTACCTGTAGGGTAATCGCTCTTCTCAAGCAGGTCATCTATCATACCCTGCAGGCCCATTTTACGGCCATCATCGGGGCTATAGATACGGCAGATGCCGTAGTCTTCCATTTCCTTTATCTCGTCAGGCAGTATTACTCCACCGCCGCCACCAAATATCTTTATATGGCTGCATCCTTTTTCTTTCAAAAGGTCATACATGTATTTGAAGTACTCTACGTGGCCGCCCTGGTAAGAGGTAATGGCTATTGCATTGGCATCTTCCTGTATAGCACAGTCAACAACCTCTTGCACGCTGCGGTCGTGGCCCAGGTGAATAACCTCAGCACCACTGGCCTGCATAACGCGGCGCATGATATTAATTGAAGCGTCGTGCCCGTCAAACAGGGAAGCCGCTGTAACCAAACGTACTTTATTCTTCAAAGTATAAGACATACTTATAATAAATTATATGAAAATGTTGTGCAAAGGTAAGAATTAGTGGGCGAAAGTGATAGGGGTTGAAAAGTGTCGCTAAACCTCAATTTTAACGTGAAATTGCCTCTATCTCTTACCTTTATACAAAGCACCATTATGTTCTACCTCATTCACGAAAATCCTATCAGAGACACTCATCATAAAAAATTGGTGGAGCAAATGGACAAAATGGGGTTGCAATATGAATTATTTCAGTATGAGCCTTTTGACGTAGACATTACTTTTTCAACAGATAGAAAAGATGTCTGGGTGTTTGGCACATTCACTATCGCTCATATTGCCAACAAATATGGCTTCCATCCGGGTTCCATGTACAACGCCAATCACGATTTTGAAGTATATGCTCCTAAATACAGTACCCATATGCTCAATCACGATGCATTAATACTCAACTTTACCGACCCACTGCCTGAAGACAAAAAATGGGATATGTTCTTCGCCCGCCCCTGCGGAGATACAAAAGCATTTACAGGGCAGGTATTTATGCGCCATAGCTGGGAGAGTTACGTACAGCAGCAAGTAGTCAATGATAAGCTGAGGTATATTAAGGATAGCCCCGAGAAGATAAGGGTGTTGATCAGTCCGCTGAAAGAGATTGTATCTGAAACCCGTTGCTGGATAATTGGTGGTAAGGTGGCAACCATGAGCGAATATAAAAAGGGTAGGCAAGTAATAGGTACGAACAAAGACCATGACCACGTGCTAAAAGAGCAGGTACAACGCCTTGTTGGCATTTACCAGCCGGCAGAGGCCTTTGTATTGGATGTGTGTAATCTTCAAAATAGTGACGAAATAAAGATCGTAGAGATCAACTGTATGAACTGCTCGGGGTTTTACGAGGCAGATATGGAGTTGTTGTTGAAGGGTCTAGAGAACCACTTCAATAAATAAGAACGGTCAGCTTTTTGCGTCGTAGGTTAATATCTCTTTTGTCTTGTGTCGAGCAGCCGTAATACGTAAATTCTATTACCTTCAACCTTATAAAATAGCCTGTTGTGTTCAGTTACAAATATACTCCTTGCGTTTTTGATTTTCACCGATGGTGCGCCTGTAAATGGATGGCTTGACAGTGCTCTCAACGAATTGTTTATTTTGACAAAAAACTGCTCTGCAACAGGTTTACTCCATTCTGTTTCAAGGTAGGTAAGCACTTTATGCAAGTCGTTAGCAAATTGTTTTTTAATAACTACTTGGTGTGCCATTTCGAGAACATTTTTTGGAATTCTTGTTCTGAAATGATGTCTTTGTCAGATGGCTCTTCTACTATTGCCTTCAACTCTCCGAATTCTTTTTCTGTCAAGCCGTCAGTTATGTCTATATTATTTGTAGTTGAGTAGAATACAACCGCCTCTTCAAGAATCGACAATGTCTCTTCATCTTGAATTGCATTGATTTGTTCAATAATATGGTTGCGCCTTTCACTTATGCTCATACCCTCAATCTTTCTATAAATTTACGAAATCTATTTTAATCATCAGATTCCGTCAAGAGATCAGCAAGGAATTGCTATCAAACACCCGAAAACCACTTTAATAAATGATCAAGAAAACTTACTGATTAAAACAAAAACAGCGGCACTTTCCCCTGAAAATGCCGCTGTTTCAATATTATTATCCAACCATTACGCTCCTTGCTTCCTTACATACATTGTAAGTATCACAATGGTCTGGCCTTCTATTTTACCTTCTATCTGTGCAGTATTATCTTGTACCAGGCGAATGTTCTTTACTACCGTACCCATCTTTGCATTCAAAGTAGAACCTTTTACATCCAGTGATTTGATGAGCACCACGGTATCGCCCGTCTGCAGTACAGCTCCGTTACAATCTTTGTGCAGATCTACTGTACTGTCATTCTCATGATCGCCGGTAGCTTTTGCCCATGCCAGTCGCTCATCATCCATATACATCATATCAATGCTCTCCATTGCCCAGGTTTCATTCCTCAGGCGGTTCAGCATGCGCCATGTCACTACTTGCACACCCGGCACTTCACTCCACATAGTTGTGGTCAGACAATCCCAATGCTTTTCATCCAGATCTTCTTTCTTCTCTACCTGGGCCATGCATTTGTCGCAGAGTACTATACAGTTGTCTTCGGTTTGGTATTCCTGTGGAGGTACTTCATACATCTTCAGGTTGTTCTCCGATCCGCAGAGTTCACATTTATTCTCGCTTCTTTTAAGCAGGTCTTCCAGTTTCATAAGCTCTTTCTAATGAGCCGCGAAGATAATTTAATTATCGGGCAATCATAATGACTTTCGACAGGACACAGGCTAATGATTATTAGTTAAGATTTTGAAAAACACTTGCCAATAATAGCGTTGTATTTATATTTGAATAGCAGAGGAAGCAAACAACCAAATCATATCAACATAAAAATAGCCATGACAAACAACGAACTTAAATCACAGTTTCTCCTTAATCCTGAGATCACCTATCTCAATTTCGGGTCTTTCGGCGCTTGCCCTAAAACCATATTTGCCGATTATCAGAAATGGCAGTTACTGCTGGAGTCCGAACCAGCTCAATTTATAGCATTTGATGGTGTTAAATACCTCAAAGCATCGCGCGAAGCACTGGCCGCCTACGTCAATTGCGATGCCGATGACCTGGTGTATGTGACCAATCCCACCTATGCCATCAACATAATAGCTAAAAGCCTGAAGCTCGACGAAGGCGATGAGGTACTTTCTACCAACATAGAATACGGCGCATTAGATCGCACCTGGAACTATTACTGCAATAAGGGCAAAGCAAAGTATGTAAGGCAGCCCATTGTATTGCCTGTAACCAGCAAAGAAGCCATCATAGAGCAATTCTGGAAAGGATATAGCAACAAGACAAAGGCAATATTCATTTCACAGATCACAAGCACTACCGGGCTTATACTGCCTGTGAAGGAAATATGCGAAATGGCTAAAGCAAAAGGATTGCTCACAATAGTAGACGGGGCACATGTGCCGGGCCATATCCCACTCGATCTTACTCAGATAGAGGCAGATATCTACACCGGGGCTTGCCACAAATGGATGATGACGCCAAAGGGCAATACCTTCCTTTATGTAAAGAAACAATACCAGGATCTGTTCGATCCGTTAGCTGTAAGCTGGGGCTATGAAAGTGCTGCACCATCTCACTCCCGCTTTATAGACTACCACCAGATGCAGGGCACAAGAGATTTTTCCGCTTTTCTGACAACAGCAAAAGCATTAGCGTTCATGCAGGAAAATAACTGGGAACAAGTAGCTGCCAATTGCCGCCAACTGGCACAAAACAACTATGAGCGGTTCTGCACCCTTGTAGGCTCAACACCACTATGCCCTGTTACCGATGAGTTCCTTGGGCAGATGTGCAGTATACCCATAAAAACTACTCAGCCTGAAAAACTACAACGCCACCTGTTTGAGCACTACAAAATAGAGATACCGGTTATGCGACAGGAGCAACATACCTTCTTGCGTTACTCTATTCAGACATTCAACTCACAGGCTGATCTGGATAAGTTATACATGGCATTGCAGGAGATAATGGCAAATACAGACCTTCTAGAGGTTGCCTCATAAGACGGGCAGGTTTTACTTGTATCATTGACGATCAACAGATTAGATAAAGGGAGTGCACGATATGATCTTGCACTCCCTTTGTTTTTACTCTAATGACTAGTATCATTAGTTAAATAACCTATTTATCCATATTGATTTCGTATCTTTAATTACCAGTTGTGTTAAGCCGGATGTTTTCCCACTATAATCAGCTCACTACACCTCACTTCTGCTTTTCGCCTCGTTTTAGGGGCATGATTTTTTTCGGTCGCATAACCCATTGAACATAAACAACTTGCCATTCATAATAGTTCGGCCGTTATGTCCGTCACTAACAACCACGTATATGAAATGAAAAAGGTAGCAGTAAAAGGCATAGCAAAAGAAGTAAAAGAAAAAACGTCGGGAGAGGATCTTTTTCCGCTGGTAGCCATTGGTGCGTCTGCCGGTGGGCTGGAGGCGGTAACTCAATTGCTTCAAAACCTACCACCAGATACGGATATGGCTTTTATCTACGTACAACACCTGAGTCCTGATCACAAGAGCATTCTTACCTCTCTTCTTTCTAAGCTTACGCTTATGAGGGTACAGGAGGTAAAGAACAAAATGCTGATGGAACGCAACAACCTCTATGTAATTCCTCCCGGCAAGGAGATGATAGTTATAGATGGGCACATAAAATTGATACCCCGCAGAAAAGATAAAATAGTAAGTCTGCCTATAGATGCCTTTTTCACATCCCTGGCAGACAAGCACAAAGAAGGTGCAATAGGCATTGTGTTGAGCGGCAATGCCAGTGATGGCACAAAGGGTCTTGCCGCTATCAAAGCTGGTGGAGGCATTACGTTTGCTCAAGACTCGTCGGCAAAATTCCCCAGCATGCCCAATTCGGCTATAGCTGCGGGCGCGGTAGACTTTATAATGTCTCCAAAAGAAATTGCCGCTAAGCTGGTACAGCTTAGTAAGCACAACTATGTAAAGCGGGAAGTACTAAAGGTAGGGCGTGAAAATGAAATTGAAAACAATGACCCTGACCTGAAGATCATACTCAATCTGGTACATACGGATACCGGAGTAGATTTCAGTCACTACAAAATGCCAACAATTAAGCGGCGCATTTTGCGTAGAATGTTTTTGTACAAGATCAGGACACTTAAAGATTATGCAAAATTAATGATCACCAAAAGTGAGGAGATCAATTTACTTTACCAGGATCTGCTTATAAATGTTACCTGCTTCTTCAGAGATACCGATGCGCATAAATACCTCAAAGCTACCTTACTGCCCAAACTGCTAAAAAGTAAAACGGCAGAAGAAACATTGCGCATATGGATACCGGCATGCTCTACCGGTGAGGAAGCATACTCCATCGCCATGACCATACTGGAGTTGAAAACAGAACTCGACCTGCATGTAAATGTACAGATATTCGCATCCGACCTCAGTAAAATGGCCATAGGTAAAGCCCGGATAGGAGAATACGCCCTGTCGCAGCTGGAGTCGTTACCAGGTAATCTATTACAGAAATTCTATACCAAAGCCGACAATAATTATCGCATAGCGAAAGCAGTGCGTGAAATGTGCGTGTTTACACAGCACAACATATTACGTGACCCTCCCTTTTCCAGGGTAGACCTTATCAGCTGTTGTAACCTGCTTATTTATCTTGACGCGGCAGCGCAGAAAAAGGCAATAGCCACATTCCATTACGCACTGATCGACGGGGGATATCTCATACTGGGTAAGTCTGAAACTACCGGCGCATCATCGCATCTGTTTCGTGCGGTAAATAGCAAACTAAAGATATATACCAGGAAGAAGAACTTCGCCCCCCGCAAGATTCCGGAACTTTTGCCACGGGCACAAACCCCAACTCCCTACGTGTTAAATAATACCAACAAATTATTGAAAAACCCGCCTAATCATTCTAATAGTTTTGACAGCGCCATCGATGCTGTATTGCTTGCAGGTTATATGCCTGCAAGTGTTATCGTGAATCATGCCATGGACATTCTTCAGTTCAGGGGCACTACCGACAGGTATCTGAAACATGCATCAGGCAAAGCCAGCCTCAACATTTTGAAGATGGCACCGCCCGAGATAGCCTTTGAACTCAGGTCAGCCATCTCAAAAGCTATCAAAGAAAAAAAGCCTGTTCATAAGGCAGGTATAGAGATGAAGATAGATGGGCTGTTCAGGATAGTAAATATTGAGGTCATCTCACTTCCGGTAGAATGGGATGAACCTATTCTCCTCATCATATTCTCAGAACCCGAGCTTGCAGAAATGTCCGGCGCTCCCGGCAGCGGTAAGAATACCTCGATAGCAAAAGACAGGAGAATAAAAAAACTGGAAGAAGAGCTTGCAGCAACACGTGCAGATATGCACACATTTACACAGGAGCAGGAAGCTTTTAATGAAGAACTGCAAAGCGCCAACGAAGAAGTAGTATCGAGCAACGAAGAGCTGCAAAGTGTAAATGAAGAGCTGGAAACATCGAAGGAAGAAATAGAATCGAGCAATGAAGAACTGATAAGTGCCAATGAAGAGCTACAGACACGTAATGATCTGCTTCATGAATCATATGATTATAGTGAAGCCATAATAGCTACCATACACGAGCCAATGGCTATTCTCGATAAAGATCTGAGGGTAAAGTCAGCAAACAAAGCATTCTATAAAAATTTTAAAGTTAAGGAGAAGGAAATGGTAGGAACCCTTCTGTACGACGTGGGAAATAAGGAGTGGAACATACCCAGGCTTAGGATTTTACTTGAGGAAATAATTACAAAAAATAAACACTTCAGCAATTTTGAAGTAGTGCATACTTTCCCTGTCATCGGGGAAAAGATCATGCTGCTCAATGCCAATCGTATTGTGCAGAAGAAACATGGTGTTCAGCTTATTTTACTGGCCTTTCAGGATGTTACCGAGATCAGGGTAAAATCGCTGGAGCTACTTCAGAAAGAGAAAGAGCTATTCAATAAAAATCTCATTGAGCGAAAGGCTGAAAAGGTGAAACTTGAAAAGGCAGTTGCTGAAAGAACAATGGAGCTGGCATTGGCCAATAAAGAGTTGGTCTATCAAAACAATGAAAAAGAAAAGCGATCGGCAGAACTGATTATTGCTAACAAAGAATTGGCTTTTCAAAGTGAAGAAAAGGAAAAGCGTTCTGCAGAATTGGTGATCGCCAATAAGGAACTGGTATTACAAAATACTCAAAAAGCAAAACTGGCAGCAGAGCTCATCGTCGCCAACGAAGAACTGCTTTTTCAGAACAATGAAAAAGAGAAAAGAGCCAACGAACTTGCTATTGCCAATGAAGACCTGATGGCATTTAACTACATCTCCAGTCACGATCTCCAAGAGCCTTTACGAAAGATCCAGACCTTCTCGAGCCGTATACTGGAAAAAGAAAATGAACGTTTATCCGAAACTGGCCAAGATCAATTTAAAAGGATCTTGTCAGCTGCAGGAAGAATGAGACAACTTATAGAAGATCTGCTGGCCTATTCCCGCACCAATAGCACCGAGCGCACCTTTGAGACATTAGATTTGAGTGCGATCATAGAAGAGGTGAAGGCCGAACTAAAAGAAAGGATAAAAGAGGAACACGCTGTAGTAGAAGTGATATCTAGTTGCGAGATCAACGTCATTCATTTCCAGTTCAGGCAGTTGTTATTCAACCTTATTGGTAACGCCCTTAAATTTTCACAGGCAGGCAGAAACCCACATATTACTATTGCCAGCAGCACTTCACTTGGCGCAAAACTGAACAACAAAAAACTGTTACCTAAAGTCAACTATTGCCACATCAGTATCACCGACAACGGTATTGGTTTTGAGCCCGAATTTAAAGACCGCATATTTGAGGTATTCCAAAAACTGCACACCCAGGAAAAATACCAGGGTACTGGCATTGGTCTTGCCATTGTAAAGAAAATAGTCGACAACCATCATGGTATTATTACTGCCAAAGGAGAGTTAGGGGTGGGTGCCACTTTCGACATCTATATCCCTGCAAATAATTAATTGTTTGATGGCTGCATGGCAAATTTTATAGAATCTGCAAGTTGTAACAAGAAGTCATTATTTGGGTCTTGCGCCAGGCATATATTTATGTGCTCCACAGCGGCTTCTATTTTCTTTTGCTTGAAACATACAAATGCCATTGCAGCCCGCCCGCTAAAATCATTGTGGTTGTTTTGTATAGCTTTCATCCCATAATCAACTGCCTTGTCGTAGTTGTATAATCTTGCATTGATCATTGCCAGCAGGCCTAGTAAATTAGGATTGGGCTTTCTCGTAGACGCCATGTACACGCGCGCAAAAGAGTCGGCTTTGAAATAATTATCCTGATTCTCCACCGCATCAGATATATAATACTGCAGGTGCGTAGTATCTTTTACTATTGCCGTCAGTGGCCTGCCATCCGCATCTATTGTATGTATAGTGCCGTCCGGCGGATAGTGGTCCTGCAGGTAATTCGTTTGTAAAAAGATCGTATTCAGCAGCAGGTAATCCCACTTGTAGTTACTGTAGTTTTTTGTGCTTACAGCTACTGCACGCACCCGTGCACCAGGGTATTGCGTTCTTAGATAATAATTGGCATATGTACCCACATTAGTGGCTATCAGCACAGAGTCTTTTTTGTCTGCTACATGTTCATTGATCATCAGCCAGTCAATAGCGGGCTTTACCGATATGCTCCACACATCATTCTCATAATTGTAATAAGCGTCTTTAAATCCTTCCAGCTCGTTATAGTAAACATATTGATATGGTCCATTAGCTATGCACCATCTTATAGGGTGTATAAATCCGGCGAGTAACAATACGCCAAATGCCATTTGCAACACCGGCTTCTTCAGCATATCAATTATCATATCAGTTCCAACCCCGGCAATGACCATGGTACAAGGATAAAAGAACATAAGGTGCCGCCAGCCATTGTACAACGTCATAGAAGATACCTGCGAGTAAATAAGCGGAACTATTGCTGCAACCATCACCAACAGTACCCGTTGCCATTTTATCTGTTTAAATTTTAGCACCACCAATACAAAAGAAGCAGGCATAAGCGCAAGCAAGATTACGGGGATGGTGATAAAAAAGTAAGTAGGCAGGTAGTCTCCGGGCAACAAGATGGAATGAATGACATCACCCTTAAAGTTCATCGCTATATCAGCCGGAAATTTCTTCGCCGATTCTATTGCTGCAACGAAATTATGCATGGGGTCAATGAGCACATAGGGCCATGATAAAATGGTGAGTACAAGGCTGCCGCCTATCACTAGTGCTAGCTTACTAGCAAGTGGCAACAAGTCTTCTTTCTTTATAAAAACTTCTCCCTTCCGTCTCTTACTCCACAATACCAGCGGTACAAACAATAACAGATACCCATACAGCAACAAACCACCTACACGAATACCAAGTGTAAAGAATAACGCCAGCATAAGGTAAATGGTCGTCTTTACTGTGGGGCGTGGCAATTGCTCCATGAACAGTATAAGAAAATAAACAGATGCTATATACCCCATGCAGAATGGCAGATCTTTAGTGTCAAATAATGCCCAGCCAATGAATGTTGGCGTTAGAAACAAGAACCAGGCTGCGAGCAGTGCCGCCCTATATCCTTTCAGCCGGGCAGCTATCAGTCCGCAAAAAAGTATAGCAATAATTGCCATTACCTGGTTCACCACATGGCGCACATTATATTCCTGCTTACCATCAAGCGTGCCGGTAAGTATGTTTGCGGCATGGGCTATGTACTCAAAATTGCTGCCATAGAACGGTAGCGTTTTCATCACCCTCAGCGAATCATTTTCCTGCATCAGGTTCAGGAAACTGGTATCTTTCCCCCCAGATTTATAGAAGCTGATATTCGCCTTCCCATACTGGTTCATGTCCATCTCATCGCTACAGAATCCCACATTGGCTCCGCTATACAGCATAACACACAGCATTGCTGCGAGCGAAATGTAAAAGGCTGGTTCGAATAGATCTTTGGTATGCACAAGGGCTATTTGGACATGAAAATAATAAAATTAATATCATTTTCAGTTGAATGTCATAGTAGTATGGGGTTGCTTTTATGCGGCAGGCGAAATGTCCTTCTTTCTTGTATCGAATCGCCTACTTAGTTTTTTCCCTATTTCCATAAATCGCTTTTCTACCACCACATAAGAGATGTATCCCATTAATGCCGATAAGAGTATAGACTCAAGCATATATAAATAAATATTCTGAGATCTTGCAATGTCGTATATGATCTGTTGTATTAAAAAACCCCATAAATAAATACCGTAAGAAATGTCATGCTTGATTTTAATCTTCTTTACATATTTATTCTTGCACAACAACAGCACAAGGTAACAGGTAGTGGTTATAAATATAATTTCATTGAAACTTGTTCGCCAAAAAATCAACGTTAATAACAATAGTACAACGCCTACTATGTTATTCAGCACTATTTTTTCTTTGTTTACGGCCAAAAACGACCCCAGCGCAAAAGACAACGGAAGTAAGCTGTGCTCAGTATTCTCCCCCCTACCAATTATCTTCAGGTGAAATACAGCATCTATAAATATAAGTAGGATCATAATGTTAAAAATGGGTTTCCTACTCTTTATGAAGAAAAACGCTAATAGCAAAAACGCATAACACCTTACTTCCAATCGTAGCGACCACAAGGAACCATTAACAGTTTGTCCAAGATTATTATGACGAAACACCCCTGGCAAAGTATAGTTGGTAATGAAGGCAAAATTTGAAATGATGTATTTATATGTGCCGGTATTCCTGAAATAGTCACCAAGAGGATATTCTGTTGCAATCGGCCCTACTATAAAAGTAGTGATCAGCAAAAGAAATAATAAGCCCGGCATCATTCTGAAAAAACGAGAGATAACAAAAACTGGAATAGATTGTCTTTTCAGTAAGCTATCTGTAACCAGTAAGCCACTAATGAAAAAGAATATTTTAACCGCTATTGCACCTGAATAAGTGAAGCCAGTCAGCAATTCTATTATATCTCGCTGGCCGGGGTTGGGGTTTAACCGGTATGAATGTCCAACTATAACAAGAGAAGCACATATGATCCTTATGAAATCAAGGTTGTTATTGTCTTTTACCAAAAACTCCTTTATGCTCATATTTTTTGTAGACATTGCGATCTCCTTATAATTATTAAGGCGTAACTGCCCTCGGTATTGCAAATTGTAATTTGGTGAAGTGAGTATCAGTGATTGTGGTGCTCGCCTAGAGCAGGCGAAAATACCGCCAGAAAACGAAACGTCCAAATGGCCCGACATTCCAGTTTCATTCCGATACAACAGATATGGATTAGATTGCCTTTGGCAGTTGGTTTTAGCTTGATAAGTGAAAAAGGTAACTATGGTTAAATAAATGTTACCTAAACCTCAAAGGATAAAACTTTTTTTGATATTTTCTTCGCCTTTCATACCTTTGCGCCCGTTAAAGGCGGTTTTATTCCGTTTATTTTTTATGTGTGAACAGGCTAGTGTGCTAATTACCAGAGTTTTATGAAGAAAATAGTTGATTACAGAAAGTTTTTGAATGTTACTGAAAAGGCGGATCTCGCTGAATTGAAATCCGTATACAGGAGCCTGGTAAAAACATGGCACCCCGATCGTTTTAATGATGACGCTGAAAAGAAGCTGGAAGCAGAAGAAAAGAGCAAGTACATCATTGAAGCATATCACTTCCTGGTGAGCATAGCCCCCGAAACCCGCCAGCAGACACTTGCCGACTACATGGTGACTACAGCAGGATCTACAATTGTAGATTTTGAATATAAGTCCCAGGTGTTGAAAATATCTTTCGTAGATGGTACAGAGTATGAATATTTCGATGTTCCGAAAGCTATTTACGTAAAGCTGGTCAATGCTGAATCTCCTGCACGTTTTGCGCGCAGGCATATCTACACCTCCTTTGTTTACAGGAGCACCAGCCGCCTTACTTCTACCGAAGCCGCAGCAGAACCTGTAGCCGCAGAGCGTCCGGCTTTTGCAATGTAATCATCAGTATAAAAATTTGGTAGCCCCGCACACAATGCGGGGCTATTTTGTTTTTGGGCCACTTAGTAGCGTCATCAGTTGCTTATTAAAGTCATTGGTCGCTGCGCCCAATGTAGTAAAAAACGAATGATCAAATTGCTCCACAGTTACCACAGCTTTCTTTATCAGCTTTTTGCCGGCATCTGTAAGTACAACCGTCTTAGCCCGGGTATCAGTAGCATGTTCCTGCCTTGTCACCAATCCCTTGCGCTGCAGCGTACGCAACACCGTAGAGGTGGTCATAGGGTCGATCTTGGTGTGCGACGATAATAATATCTGCGTTACTTCCTTGTGTTGCAATGTCAGCCAGTGTATACTGGCCATCAACACAAACTGGCTGTGAGTTATGTCGTGTACTTCCAGCGCCTTGCGTATCTCCCTCTGCCACAGGTTGGTGACCTGCCATAGCAGGAAGCCCGAACTATCCTCGGCTTTATCTACACTAAAAGTATTGTCTTCGTGCTTCATTCCTTAACTAACATTTGCGTGCTAATGAGCTTAAAATCTTCCTCGCCTATCTCCAGGAAACCGAAGCGAAAAGGATAACCCCACGATCGTTTATCAGGAATAAAAGTAAGTTGATTTATTAAAGGAAGAATAGAAACAGCGTTACACGGCAGGAAATTTATATTTCTGCGATAGGGCACAAAGTGTTCGCTCATTGCAAATTGATAGACCACATCATCTGCCACCTCACCGATCGCAGTAAATGCCTGTAGTTTGGTGTCGTCCCCCATCCTTTCTTTCGATGAATAGAAAACGACGCCATCTCCTTGCTTCATCCGTTTCAGCGGCGCCTCCTTCCCATGGCAGGCTTGCATATAACTACCCGCTACACCCCACTGCGTATGTTCATTACTAACTACAGTCAGCCAATATTTCCTCTGGCTCATAGTTTCGCCGCTGTTTTTACCTGCGCGGGCATCTCTGTTGCCAATCCACTAGCTATCCCCGAAGCTACTAACTTCACCCACAAAAAACTCAGCAGCCCTTCCACTTTCATGGTCGTAGTTATCTTTAGCCCCGCGGATGTTTCCTCAAATGTGTGCTCACCATACATCTTAGCCAGCGGAAAACGGGTAAGGTCAACAAACTTTTGGTTAGGTATGGTTTCCGCCAGTTCTATTTTCACTTTTGGCCCTCCTTGGGGTTTTAGAATAAAGTGATTGCCCGCAGTAAATGCACCTTCCATCTGCGCGTATTCTATGCCTTCATCCCACGTATGCCAGTTATTTACATCGGCAAACAGGCGCCACATCTGCTCTTTAGTTACTTCATTTGTTGTTATTGAGTGAGATTTTGTCCACATGATCTTGTCTTTTATTTATTGTAATCACAAATATAGTAAGTGTACTTACAAAATAAAAAATATTTTTTTTGCTGGCACATTTTATGGGAAGAGCCTATCATAATCTACCTATTTTTGCACCCATATGAAAAAGCTGTTGCTTATATGTTCTGCCATTCCCCTACTGTTCATTGCGGCTTGTGGCGATTCTGCTCAAAAAGACACTTACGTTTTCCCTGCTCCCGGCGCGGTCATAGACAGTGCAGAGATGCCTGTAACTACCGATGCGTTGAATGATTTTACTTTTTATGTGGTTATAAGGGCGGATAGCGATGTTGCTAAAGGCATCTATGATGTTACCGCTACTCATGGTGTAAACACCGCCGAAGGGAAGTTTACAATGCCCAAAGGTGCCGAAAAATTCAAACCTGCCATCAGGAAGGGCACTAACTCCGAAACCTTTATCATAGGTTTCTATGCGCCAAAAGACACTACGTTTTACGACTATTTCGAGGTTACTGGACAGAAGCTGAATATAGGCATGAAGTACCTCAAATCTTACACGTTTGAATAGGGTTTATATTTTCATTGAGTAAATGTCATGATGCCGAAGGTATCAGATGTCTATAGCAAAACGAATACAAATTTGGGAACGATGCCGAAGGTATCGGATGTATAATTAAGCAAACCACCATTCACTTAACGACATTGACCAGAAGACTAATACCAACTCAAAATCGTACACGTTTGAATAACTCCTCACCCAAAATATTTTACCCTTAGATAATACCCCCTGAATAAAAAAATCTTTACCTTGTAACTTAAATTCAATTTATATATATCATGAACATCCCTGTAGTAGACCTTGCGGAATTTAATAGCGGAGATCCCGCCCGCAAACAAAAGTTTGTAGAACAACTGGGTAAAGCATTCGAAGACACCGGTTTCGTAGCGGTTAAAAACCACACCATACCCGATGCGCTGATTGCCGACCTATATGAATATGTGCAGCAGTTCTTTGGTCTTAATAGCGCCACCAAAGATAATTACGAGATACCGGGCCTTGCTGGTCAGCGCGGTTTTACCTCTTTTGGTAAGGAACATGCCAAAGGATTTGATGCTCCCGATCTGAAGGAATTCTTCCAGTTCGGACAGGAAGTTGAAGACAGCGATCCTATAAAGAGCGAATATCCAGCTAATATCACTGTTACTGAGGTACCTGCTTTTACACCAACACTATTAAAAGCTTACCGTTCTTTCGAAGAGTCTGGCAAGGCATTGCTACAGGCAATTGCATTATACCTCAATCTCGACGAGAACTATTTCGACGAATATGTACATAATGGCAATTCGATACTCAGGGCCATTTACTACCCGCCTATCGTACACGAACCAAAGTCTGCTATTAGAGCAGAACAGCACGAGGATATCAACCTAATTACACTCCTCGTAGGTGCTTCGGCCGATGGACTGGAGATATTGACCAAACAGCAGGAATGGCTGCCTGTTACCTCTCTGCCAGAGCAAATAGTGGTAAATGTAGGCGATATGCTACAGCGCCTTACCAACAACAAGCTAAGGTCTACTACACACCGTGTAGTTAACCCTCCGCGCGAAAAGTGGGCAACGCCTCGCTTCTCTATACCGTTCTTCCTGCACCCTAAAAGTAAGATGAGCCTGGCTTGCCTGTCAAGTTGCATAGATGCTCAACACCCTAAAATGTATGAAGATTATAGTGCAGGTGACTACCTCGACGAAAGGCTTCGCGAGATCGGTCTGAAAAAATAATTTCCCGCTCATACTAACAAAAACCCCTTGACACACGTCCATGTCAAGGGGTTTTGTCATATAAACCATTCATTTATTATGTCACCATACTTTTATAACTTCGCGCAAAAAAGCGTTGTAACCCTTTTCAATATATGAAAAAGATAATATTTTTATTGCTGGCGGTGGTCGGAAACAGTGTAATTTCTTTAGCGCAAGACACGCTGAAGGCAGCAGGCCTTAATCCAATATTGGGAGAAAGTTATTTCTCCGTTACCTGCGATACTACAGGTGTAGTACCCGGCAATGGTGGCGCTGGCGTCACCTGGGATTTCAGCGGCCTCGTTGCCACCAGCTGGGATACCGGCATAGCTGTAACCTGTGCTTCCACTCCCAATTGCGCCATGTTCCCCGGTACTACTATAGCTATAAAATCGCTTACCGGACCTACCGTTAATTATGCCATAGCTAACAGCACTAAATACAGCCAGAACGGTTACTATTTCTCTTCTTCTCAGTATGCTACTTTCTCCGATCCGCTCGATCAGTTGCATTACCCTATGGGCTACCTCGATAGTTTCACAGATACATATGCAGGCACTATTATCTATACAGTTGGGTCATTGCCTATTACAGCGCATGAAAATGGTATTGCAATAGTAGGCTATGATGGCTATGGCACATTAAAGCTGCCTGATGGCTCTACTCAGACGAACACCATGAGAACACATAGCTACCAGCTCTATGTAGATAGCGCATCTGTATTCGGCATAGACACTGTTGCCAGCTTCATACTCAACACTTACACATGGTATAAAAATGGTACGCACAGCCCTTTAATGACTATTCTTACATCAGATCAGGTTGCCGGCTCATTACATACTAAGATAGTGAGCTGGAGCAAAAGAAACTTTACTTTAGGCATTACGTCTTTGAGTGAACTTTCCAATTCGCTGACACTGTACCCCAACCCTGCCAGCAATGAACTGAATATCCAACTTACACCTGCAACCGGCGATCATGTTCGTATAACGATGATCGACCTCCTGGGCCGCGAAGTGGCTGTAATTACAGATGAAACCGCTCAAGCTAACATAGATATACACTACAACACATCAACGCTTCCACGCGGCTTATATCTTATACGCATGCAGGCGGGCAGCGAAACAGTAACTAAAAAAGTAACACTGCAGTAATTAAAATTGATTTGTACTTAACGGCAGCCTCCCAAAGGCTGCCTTTTTTTGTTACAAAATGACTCTGCTGGAGCGTAGACTCTGTCTACGCTCCAGCGGTCGCCGGTCTCCCGACCGGCACATCGGGACATATTCGTTTTGAGTACGTAACAACACGCTTCCCTCTTATTTTAAAACTACCGTTACCCACATGTTTATCTATTATAATGTAATGCCCCGTAGGGAAATGTCATTAATTTAAGGCACTAACACCATGTCATGATGCCGAAGGTATCAGATATCTATAGTAAAGTCAGTCATAAATCGGGCACGATGCCGAAGGTATCGGATGTATAATTAAGCAAACTTCTCTTAACTTACGACATTACCCCGTAGGGGTTACCAGTTTGTAGCACCCGATTCTCCTCTCAATGAAATTGCCCCGTAGGGGCTACCCTTTTCTTTAAAATTACCGAACACATATCTTCTATATCCCCCTCTGCTTTGGAGAGGGCAGGGGTGAGGCTCAATAAACCTTAAAACAGGCAATTCCCATTGCCCCCATTTTTTGTTACAAAATGACCCTTTTTCCCTTATATTTGCTATTGACATCTATGCTTTGGTACTATTATAGTGCAGAACTGAGTCAATACCTGGTGCATTACACATTCCGGCAGGCGTATTTTCTTGCCACCGGATACAACAATTTTAACGATGGAATACAATACCTCACGCACGCAATTGCAGATGCCCGAATATGGCCGCAATGTGCAGAAAATGATAGAATACCTTACTACTATTGAAGATAAGGCTAAGAGACTACGAAACGCTGAAGTGATCATAGAGCTGATGGGCACATTGAACCCACACCTCAAAACTATAGAAGATTACAAGCACAAGCTGTGGGACCACCTCTACCAGATGACAGGTTTTAACCTGGAAGTGGATTCTCCATACCCGCCACCAACACCCGAAGTGGTTTTTAAGAAGCCTGAAGTATTGGCGTATCCTAAAAAGAGCATTGAGAACAGGCACCTGGGCAAGAACATCACTCAGCTATTGGAAAGAGCGCTTGTAGAGCAGGATCCCGATAAGCGCCAGGGGTTGACGCAGACCATTGGTTACTACATGAAGCTTGCATATGGCAACTGGCATAAAGAACCCGTGCACGATGATATGATCAAGAGCGAACTGAAAGAACTAAGCGGTGGATTGCTGCAATATGAAACTGGCGGCTACCGTGTTCAGTACGATACGCCTAGGCCTGCATTCAAGCAAAACAACAATCGCAATAACAACAACCGCAACTTTAAAGGCACGCAGGGTAATCAGCCGCAAAGCGGCCAGCCTCGCCAGAACAATTTCCGCGACAGAGATGGTAGCGGTGGCGCACAGCAAGGTGCAGGCGCTGGCGGAGGATACAATAACAAATTCAAGAACAACAACAATAAGTTCAAGAATAACAAGAATAAGAATAACGGGTAAGGGCATCTATGAGAATCCGCCCTTTATGTTAAGGTTCCTTTATGTTATGATGCCGTAGGTATCATATCTCTGTAGCAATAGCAACTGGAAATTGGGAAACGATGCCGAAGGTATCGGACATCTATATAAGCGGATAAAGTTATACAGGCCGATAATATTGGGTTGAAAATCAAAGTTTTACTTTTTACTTTTTTACTTTTCATCATGAATGCTTTTGAAATAAGGGGTGGCAACAAACTGAGCGGATCTATTACTCCACAGGGAGCTAAAAATGAAGCCCTGCAGGTGTTGTGCGCAGTGTTACTCACAGATGCACCGGTTACATTAAAGAATGTGCCCGATATCATTGACGTAAACACCCTTATTGAACTGCTGGAAGACATGGGTGTGAAAGTATCTCGCCCCGTACCCAATACAGTAGTGCTACAAGCCGATGGTATTGACCCCGACTATTTCAACACACATGCATTCAAGAAGAAATCGGGCAAACTGCGCGGCACAGTAATGCTGGCCGGCCCTATGCTGGCTCGTTTCAAAAAGGCATACATACCTCAGCCAGGCGGCGATAAGATAGGCCGACGCAGACTGGATACACATATACTCGGTTTTGAAAAGATGGGCGTGGCCTTCGACTACGATCAGGAAAATCAGATGTTCTCGCTCAATGGCACCAACCTGCATGGCGCGAGAATATTAATGGAAGAACCATCAGTGACCGGCACTGCTAACTTGCTGATGGCCGCAGTATTGGCCGAGGGCATGACTACCATCTACAATGCCGCCTGCGAACCATATGTGCAGCAGCTATGCCTTATGCTCAACAGCATGGGTGCTAAGATCACCGGCATCAGTTCTAACCTGCTCATAGTAGAAGGGGTAAAAACTCTGGGTGGTTGCACCCACACTTTACTTGCCGATATGATCGAAGTTGGTTCATTCATTGGCCTTGCTGCCATGACTCAGAGCGAACTAACAATCAAAAACGTAAACCTTGAATCACTGGGCATCATCCCCGATGTGTTCAAAAGACTGGGCATTGACCTTTCGATAAATGGCGATGACATTTACGTGCCGGCCCAAGATCATTACCGGATCACCAAGTTTATAGATGGCTCTATTCTCACTGTTTACGACCATCCATGGCCGGGCTTCACTCCCGATCTTATCAGTATTATGCTGGTGGTAGCTACCCAGGCCAAAGGCACTGTACTTATCCATCAGAAGATGTTCGAAAGCCGCCTGTTCTTTGTAGATAAGCTTATAGAAATGGGTGCGCAGATCGTATTGTGCGATCCGCATCGCGCAGTAGTTATCGGGCTAGACAAACAACAGTCACTCAGAGGCATCAACATGGTGTCCCCTGATATTCGTGCTGGGGTAGCATTGCTCATAGCGGCGCTCTCCGCCACCGGTAAAAGCACCATACAAAACATCCACCAGATAGACCGCGGTTACGAGCGTATAGACGAACGCCTCAATGCCCTCGGCGCCGACATAAAACGAATATAAACAGTTATTTAAGACGCTATTCTGATTGCAGGCAATCATTATCCAATTACAGAAAGCAAAAGAGGCGTGTCATTGCGAGCCCTTCGCGAAGCAATCTAACGTAAGGGCGTATTCGTTTTGTACTAACCACCCACCTGCACATTTATTCCCGCCGTTGTTGATCTTCTGACCAACACCCATCCGACCGGCTCTCTTTGAAACATCCCGGGCGGGTCATTGCGAGGAACGAAGCAATCTAGTAGTGGGACGTATTCGTTTTGTAGCCCTAACACTGTAAACAACAGCCCCGGCTCTCTTCAAGACAACCAACACCTCCATTAACAATCTGTCGCGAGAGTTAGCGTAGCGCTCTCGTGACAATATGATTTGACGGGTCTCTGACAATAAGTGTTCGAAAAGAGTAAAACAGCTCGTGATATGTCCCTTTGGGCAATGTCATTAAGTTAAGGTGATAATAGCACGTAATGATGCCGAAGGTATCAGATGTCTATAGCGGATCTTACAGTAATTTTTGAAACGATGCCGAAGGTAACGGACGTCTAATTAAGCGAATTTCTCTTAACTTAATGACATTGCCCGTAGGGACTACCGGTTTGTAGTAAAACGTAACAAAAAGTGGGCGTTGCCCCGTCAGGGCAATGCCATTGACTGAAGCAAATGCACTAGCTCTGAAAGAGCGTCCTCAATAGCGTAGGGCGTTTTAGCCCTACGTCAGAAGCCACCATAACACAAAGCTCTGAAGGAGCGCATTCAATATGGAAGAATGCTTAAGTCAATGCCTTATCTAAGCACAATAGCAACTTTTCGAACACTTATGGTCTCTGACCCGAACATCTATCCTACTTTACGCCCACCCTACATAATTTAACACATCCCAATCACATATGATTGAATTTCTATTTAAGAATGAGTATCTTTAATTGGCAAAAATGATGGCATATGGCATATCGTTTCAAATCAATAGTTTCGGCACTATTACTTGTTATGCTTCCGGCAATTGCATTGGCAGATAGCGGCCCGGCCCGCGAAAACCTGTCCACACAGATAATGGCCCTATCCATCTTCAATGGCATTCTGTTCATCACTTCACTCATATCCATCATCCAGTTCTTTCTCAAAGATGGCCATAACCGCACCCCCTTTCATGCATTCAATATCATGTTTGTGATCTTGTTTTATGGCATTGGACTTTCATTTCTTATTCACCACAAAGAATACTTCGAAGGCTTTGAACATCTTAGCGACCAGAACGCTATCATTAAATATTTTCTCGACAAGGATATCATTAGCTGGATAAAACTGCTGATCCCCGTTGCCTTTATACTCAACATCATCTACGTGTTGAAGAATGCCAGGAGCTACTATCTGGAATAACCCTTTATTTAGACATTACCGGCACTAGCCCATGTCTCATCAGTATATCTTTTATCTTACCCATATCCGGGGCACCTCCGGCATTGAATACTGCTGCTATTTCCGTAAAATATGCCGGGCCAAATATACCCGGCGTGATCACCGCCAGAAACTTAATTCGCTCATTGGTTCTGTTCTCAAAGCCATGTACTATGCCACGCCCTACAAAGGCGCTATCACCCGGGCCTACCTCTGTTTCCTTGCCGTCAATAGTATATGTAACCACACCTTCTATACCATAAATAGCTTCATCAAAAGATTCGTGATAGTGGGGCACGGGCATCTTCGCCCCCGCATCAATTATACACTCAAACATGGTCATTTGTTTGTTAGTGTCGTGTTCGTCAAGCTTAAAACGCACCTCCATACCGTTGAAGTAAATAGATTCTTTTGTTGCCATGAGTTTTCATTTTTTATACCTCAAATGTATAGGACAATCTTTCCATAGTCCGGCAAAATGTTGTGAACATCAACTTGTACGATGCATACATTACCGCGCAGTAAGTAAAGACTTATTATCTTACAGCAATATCATTACTGCACATGCAAACACCCCAAGTCCAACACGAAAAAATATCCCGCCGCCGGCTTAATGCTATATTCGGCGGTTCTATCGGCAACCTGGTGGAGTGGTACGACTGGTATGCTTATTCCGCATTCGCACTGTATTTTTCAGGGTCATTTTTCCCTGCCGGCGACCAGACAGCTCAATTATTGAATACCGCCGGTGTGTTCGCACTTGGCTTCCTTATGCGCCCCGTAGGCGGTTGGATGTTTGGCCGCATTGCCGATAAGGTAGGCCGCAAGCAAAGCATGACGCTCAGTGTACTACTAATGTCCCTGGGCTCTTTACTTATAGCCCTTACACCCACCTATAGTTCTATTGGCATTTTTGCGCCCATTGCCCTCTTGCTGGCGCGTTTACTACAAGGACTTAGCGTGGGTGGCGAATATGGTGTATCTGCCACCTACCTCAGCGAAATGGCCACTAAAAACAGGCGGGGCTTCTACTCCAGCTTCCAGTATGTTACCTTGATAGGCGGGCAGCTTATTGCCCTGGGCATACAGCTTATTTTACAGAATGTACTCCTTACCGATGCGCAACTGCACCAGTGGGGCTGGCGTATACCTTTTGCCATCGGTGCTGTGTTATCTATTGTGGCTTTATACCTGCGTAGTAGCCTTAAAGAAACCAATGCATTTGAAGGACAAAAAAATACGCCCGACGAGAAGAAGGGAACAATGAAGGAGTTACTGAGGCACCCCAAGGCACTGATGATCGTTATAGGGCTAACATTAGGTGGCACACTGGCGTTCTATACCTACACCACCTACATGCAGAAATTTCTGGTCAACACAGTTCACCTCTCCAAGGGAGAATCAACATTGATATCCTTCTTTTCCCTGCTCATATTTGCTTTGCTGCAACCCGCCTTTGGCGCATTATCAGATCGCATAGGTCGCAGACCAATACTGCTATGGTTTGGAATAACAGGCACTTTATTTACTGTCCCGCTGCTCACTACACTCAGTCACACCACTTCATTATGGGGCGCATTCTTTTTGCTGATGGCGGCATTGCTTATTGTCAGCGGCTACACCAGTATCAGCGCCATTGTAAAGGCCGAACTTTTCCCCGCTGAGATACGTGCTTTAGGCGTAGGTCTGCCATTTGCGCTTACTGTAGCCATTTTCGGTGGTACAGCCGAATACATAGCACTATGGTTCAAAAATGCCGGGCACGAGCAGTACTACTACTGGTACGTTACCCTATGTGTATTACTGTCATTGCTTGTCTACCTCTTCATGAAAGAAACTAAAACCATCTCTAAAATAGACGAAGACGTGGAGGGGTAAACCCTCTTCCAACAATGAACAAGAAGGGCTAAGCACTCCGTGCTTAGCCCTTCTTACATGATCTTTGTGCCCAGCTACTATACACCAAACTGGCTCAGGTGATGGTCAAGATGCTTATAAAACATATTGTTCCATTCTAACTTGGTAAGCGGACCGAAAGAGTTGGATTCCTTATTGTCGAAGTGAGCAATGCCCATTTGTTCGGTCTTGTTCAGGTAGTCTGTCAGCCTCTTTTGCTCAGTTTCAAACACTCTCGGATCTGTGATCAGGAATGCCGGTGCAGTCCTTGAGTTTTGCTTATACGGAGCCTCATTAACCACAAGGTTCTTCACAAATGCTTTTAACAGGAAGCGGGTAAATGCTCCAGGCTTAGGGTGCTTATTGTCATAAACCATTTCATACGTCACACAGCAATGTGCCAGCATCTGCGATACGCTCATCTTGCCCCACTTAGGCTGGGTATCGGGCTGTAGTTTATTGATGCGGTCTATAATGCCGTCTGTTACGCTGCGGGTAAATATATTAGGTAATGCCATGCTCTTTTTTGCGGAAAGATATAAACATTATCCAAAACGTTTGACACCCAGGGTATTTCACTTGTCGCCGGCGGCTTTAGGCATTGAAAAAAAGAAGGTGGTCCCTTTGCCTACAGTGCTTTCTACCCAAAGATCACCACCATTCTTAATAGCAAACTCCTTACATAGCATCAGTCCCATTCCGGTTCCCTTTTCATTAGCTGTTCCTTCTGTGCTATGAAACGGTTCAAATATCCGCTTCAACTGCTCAAGCGGTATACCCGTTCCATTGTCCTTAACAGAGAATACCACCATATCCTTCAGCATTGTTTCATCAGCATTGATCTCTATAGTACCATTCTCGTACGTAAACTTTATGGCATTGGCCAGCAGGTTGCGGACTATAAAGTCAAAATGAGTGTAGTCGGCATATACAGTGAGACCTTCCGGTATATTGTTTCGTACAGCGATACTTTTATCCACTGTTGCAGAATGTTTGAAATCAACATTCTGCTGTACAAATGGCCTTGCCTCGAACGGTAGTTGTTGCAGGCTGGTGCCTTTCATTAGCGACTGCCCCCAAAACAGCAGCTTGTCCAGCGTTTCAGAGGTAGCCTTGGTATCTGTTTTTAGCTGTTGGAATATCTCCTTCTTTTCATTCTCATCAAATATGTTCTGGTCATAAAGATCCAGCACCATATATATCCTGGCCAGCGGTGCTCTCAGATCATGGCCTATTATCGAGAATAGTTTGTTTTTGGTGCTATTGAGTTCACTCAGCTCACCCTCATGTTTTACCAGCTTTTTATTCAGCTTTTTTGTACGGCTATACATTACTATCATAGTGGTCAGTGCTATGATAAGCGCTATAGATACTATAGTTATGATAGTACTTTGTACCGCATTCCTATGGCTCAGACTTTCCAGCTGTCGCACACGGCTATTAGATTTTAACAGCAGACGGGTCGTATTATTTTCTTTAAATTCTTTCTCCCTGTTTATCCTGTCAATGCTGTCTATTATTTTGGTCTGCATCTTAGAGGCATAGACAGCATTCATATACTTGCCCTGCCGTTCATACATAATGGCTAGTTCGCCAAAGAGCCTTGCCCGCGTTGCCGGGTTGTGCATTTTATTGCATATGCCCATGGCCTCATCAAGGTACTCATTGGCATACTGCGGTAATGCTATCTCTGCTGCATTAAGCAATATATTTATTTGCATGGCATACAGGTTTTGCCGCCTGGCTATGCTCATGGCCCTATTCCAGCAGTCAATTGCTTTACTGGCATCTCCCCGTTCATTATAGTAAACACCCAGGCTATACAGGCTTTGTGCATGTGCGTTGATCAACTCCGGCACATCACTCAATATGATATTCCGCTGCAGGTATTTCAGTGCCTCTTCATCTTTGTTCTTTGCCAGGTATAGTTCTGCTAGGCAGTTGTTCAGTGCAATGGTGGTATCCGATACAGGTACCTTTTTCGCAAGGTCTTCTGCCCCCATAAGATACATTTGGGCTGTAGCTACATCGCTGTTTTGCAGGTATAGTTTGCCCAGGTTCATATAGGTCAGCATTCTGCCGGCATGATCAGTTACTATAGTGTCATAGAGCTCCAGCGCGGTTGCGTAATACTCTATAGCGGCAAGGTCGTTTTTACGCGCTGCCTCAAGTGTGCCTATAAAATTTTGCACAAGGGCTATATTTCTCAGGTCGTGCAACTCTCTGTAAAGTCCAATGATGAACAGTGCCCTTTGTTTTGCCTGTTCATACCTGCCCTGTTCCCGGTCTATTAGTGCAAGTGCCATCAGCATCTCTGCCTGGCCTTCTATATAATGATTGCTGAGACTATACAACAAGCCTTGTTCTGCATAATATACCGATGAATCATTGGCTGTGTTCTTAGCCTTTTCTATCGCTTGTTTATATACGGCGATTTTACCTTCATGCACTTTATCATCGCCAAAGCAGAGGGCAGGTAAGCTTAATAGTAATAACAGAATTTGAAAATAGAGCGGGATATTTCTCAGTTTCATGATCATAGTTTTCAGAGGTGATGCCACACACTATTTATACGGCTAAACTTTTTATATAGTTTCATAATGAATAAGTGAATCGAGGCATATTTAAATAATTCATTCATTGTGTTCCGATTATATAAAAGGATGGGAATTAAAAACAGTGCCACTGGTAGGTAGGTGGAGCACAAAAAACGGGCACCCTGTTCAGGATGCCCGTGCTTAAAGCTTTAGTTCAGTGTTATCTAACCATGTTGTTTTACAGAAACATAAAAAGTGCTGCCTTTACCCGGCTCACTGGTGGCCCATATGTCACCGCCATTCTTCACGGCAAACTCTTTACACAGCATCAATCCTATGCCGGTACCCTTTTCATTGGCCGTACCTATGTTGCTATTGAATGGCTCAAAGATCTTCTTCAGTCTTTCAGCACTTATACCCACGCCGCTATCTCTTATAGCGAATATTACATACCCGGGTTTTGAATGTTCATCGGCCGAAAAATCAATGATCCCCTTTACACCGGTAAATTTTATAGCATTGCCAAACAGGTTCCTGATGATGAAGTCGAAATGGTTAGGATCTGTAAATATATCCAGATCTTCAGGTATGCGGTCTGTTACTACTATCTCCTTGTCCGATGCTGCTATCTTCCGCAACTCTATTGCCTGCACTATATATTGTTTGGCATAGAATCGTTCAGGTACAGTGCTTAATCCCTTCATCAGCGACTGACCCCAATATAGCAACTTATCAAGTGTCTCCACTGTAGCCTTGGTATGTTCTCTCAGACTGTCAATCAGGTACTTACGCTCTTCCTCGGGCATACTGTCATCATCTACTATTTCCAGTATGGTCGGTATGCGGGCTACCGGCCAGCGCAGGTCGTGGCCTATTATCGAAAAGAGTTTGTTCTTCGTGTTGCTCAACTCTATCAGTTCTGCTTCGTGCTTCACCAGCTGCACATTGAGTTTACGGGTCTTTAGGTAGAAATAGACAAGTGTTATTAACGCTGCAATAAGTCCTGCCGATATGGTCATGGTCACATTGCGCTGGCGCGAAATTTCTTCTATGCGTATATTCGATTTTTCAAGGTCGTAAACAGCTCCCATACTGGCTATTTCCTTTACCATGTTTACGTGCGCTATGCTGTCTTGTATAGCCTGATATTTTCTCAAAGCCGCTATCGACTCCTTATAATCCCCCGCCTGCTCATAGATCGAAGACATTGTTTTGTATATGTCTCTTTTCAGCGTCTTGCTGCGCATATGCTCACTTAACGCCAGGGCCTGTTCAATAAATTTCATAGCCTGTACACGGTCCGTTTTGGCAAGCATGGTAGCCATTTGCAGTAGTATATCTGCCTGTCCCTCTACCAACTTCTTTTCTGTAGCTATGGCTAATCCCTGCTGCAGGTATTCCATAGCAGTTTTGGTATCGCCCATATCATTATAAAAGCTGCCCAGGTAATTCAGACTCTCCACGTGCGATGTGGTAAACTCAGGTTTATCACTGATCCTTACATTTTCTTTAAAATATTCCAGTGCCTTAGGCATGTTGCCCGTCATGGCATACTGTATACCTATATAGTTGTAGAGCGAAATAGTAAGATCAGATACCGGTTGTTTTTTGCTTACTGCTTCAGCTCGCGCAAGATACTTTTTTGAGTTTACCGTGTCGCCATATTGCAGGTACAGGCAGCCAAGGTTCATGTTGGCAACCAGTGTGCCTTCAAGGTTGGTCTTTAGGCTGTCATATATCCTCAGTGCTATAAGCAAGTGCGGCATTGCTGTCTCGTAGTTGCCCAGTGTGGCTTCTACCGCTCCGTAGCTATTGTTCATCGCGGCTATGCCTTCAGCATCTTTCAGTTCGCTGTACAGTTTCAGTCCGTAAGACAGGCGCTGTTTGGCCAGCTCCATTCTCCCCTGGCTCTGGTCTATTTTAGCCAGCTGTTCTATTATCTTTGCTTCGCCGATGAGTGATCTTTTGGCCACCATTACCTGTAGTCCCTTTTCACCGTAATAGTAGGCCGAATCTATATTTACAGACTTGTAGTATTTTATGAGTTTACCATATGCAGTTATAGTTTGGCTATCAGATTTATTTTGCTGAATGGTACTCCGCAATTCATTAACATCCTGACCTAAAGCGGGGCAGGAAATGATGAATACCCAAAACAGAAGTATCTTCAATACTTTGCTAGTTTTCATAGATTTCTATCGGTCTGCAAACATGATTGCAAATTGGTTATGAGAAGACTGATCAGCAATTTGCAATGTATTGCTATTAATTGACAATGTAATACTAATAAATATTGCTAATGTATCATAACTCTCAAAGTAAGCAAATATAAGGAACGTTGATAAACAATAACCACTAAGTTCGTCCCCCTTTGCTAAACAAGAGTAGGTGGTTTGTACAGCTCTCCATTTTGATTATCTCTGATGGATAACATGCCCTCCCGGCCTTAAAAATTTTAAATAGTGCTGAAAAACAAATAGTTTCGCCCTTTCAAAGCATTAACAACATATGAGTGCTATCCGCCATAATTGGACAAAAGACGAAATACAAAGCATCTACAATAAGCCTTTACTTCCATTGGTTTTGGAAGCGGCCAATGTACATAGCCAGAACCACGTGTTTGGAGAAGTACAGATCAGCAGCCTTCTTTCAATTAAAACAGGTGGCTGTTCAGAAGATTGTGCTTACTGCCCGCAGGCAGCACGATATAACACAGGTGTTGAGGTACAGGCATTAATGAAAACATCTGAAGTGGTGAAAGCTGCCGAAGCCGCTAAGGCCGGTGGTGCTTCCCGTTTCTGCATGGGTGCCGCATGGAGAGAGGTAAGAGATAACCGTGATTTCGACCGCGTTATTGAAATGGTGAAAGCAGTGAATACGCTGGACATGGAAGTGTGCTGCACACTGGGCATGATCACCGATAGCCAGGCCGAGAGACTTGCCGAAGCAGGTCTGTATGCTTACAACCACAATGTAGATACTTCAGAAGAACATTATAGCGAGGTGATCACTACCCGCACTTACGATGACAGGTTGAATACCTTATCTAACGTAAGAAAAGCAGGTATCTCCGTTTGCAGTGGTGGTATCATAGGCCTTGGTGAAAAAGACGAAGACCGTATAGGTATGTTGCTCACTTTGGCCAACCTGCCTGCGCATCCCGAATCAGTGCCTATCAACACACTGGTACCTGTTGCAGGTACACCGTTGGCTGAGAACAACAAGGTACCTTTCGATCAGCTGGTACGCATGATAGCAACTGCACGTATAGTTATGCCTAAAGCATCTGTACGCTTGTCTGCAGGCCGCCTCGAGCTTTCTGTATCTGAGCAGGCCATGTGCTTTATGGCTGGTGCCAATTCTATATTCGCCGGCGATAAGCTATTGACCACTCCTAATCCTGAGTTCAACAGCGACATGGAAATGTTCACCTTGCTGGGCCTTACACCAAAGGCAGCATTTGCAGATCCTACTCCACGCAGTCTGAGGACAGAATTGCAGAATGAACCCGCTTGAACAACTACTGGCGGCTAAGCTGAAGGAGCGCGAAGCAGCAGGTAACCTGCGCAGCCTTTCCATTGCGGACGGCAAGGCAGACTTTTTCTCTAACGATTACCTTGGGCTGGCCACAACAGGCTTACTCAACAACATAATCAAAGACACATACCCCGAAGCAGGCGGTACCGGTTCTACCGGTTCCCGCCTGCTTTCTGGTAATAATGCGGAGGTAGAAGCACTGGAACTTACCATTGCCCGCCACCACGGCGCCGAAGCGGCATTGGTCTACAACTCGGGCTACGATGCCAACATGGGCCTTATAGCATCAATAGGCCACCGCCACACCACCATCATCTACGATGAACTCTGCCATGCCAGCATCATAGATGGCGTGCGTCTCAGCCAAACTCAAAACACCTTTAAGTTCCAACACAACAATATTGCCGATCTCTCCAATAAGCTACAAAGTCACTCAGGCAAAGGTCCGTTGATCGTGATCACAGAATCGGTGTTCTCTATGGATGGCGACATGGCACCTCTGGAACTGATAGCCGCCCTATGCACCGCATACAATGCCCAGCTGATAGTCGATGAGGCCCATACCACCGGCGTATATGGCCACCAGGGTGCAGGCCTTGTTAGCGCACTGGGGCTGCAAGACCAGGTATTCGCACGCGTACATACCTATGGCAAGGCACTGGGTTGTCACGGCGCTGCAGTAGTAGGGTCTGCCACACTCAGGCAATACCTTATCAACTATTCCCGCTCCTTTATCTATACCACAGCACTGCCCGTACATTCTATACGCGCCATTGCCTGTGCTTACCAATACCTTACCTCAACCGCATATTCCGCACAGCCGCTGCACGATCTCATTGCCTACTTCAGGCACAGCATCACAGAGCGTGGCATCACAGGCTTTGTAGAGAGCACAAGCCCCGTGCAGGCATACATTACCGGTAGTAACGACACCGCCAATCACCTGTCCGCACAACTCCAGTCCGCCGGACTACAAGTCAAAGCCATCCGCAGCCCCACAGTCCCCAAAGGCGCCGAACGCCTCCGCATGTGCCTGCACACATTCAATACCCATGAGCAAATAGATATGTTGATGGGGGTGTTGGGTGGTCAATAACGCAGGCAACACTTGCTTGCCTGCCAGCTATCGCGACAGAACCAAAATATAACACAACACCATCGCAAAAGTTAGTCTCGATTATTTCGGAGCGCTCATGACAATATGATTTAACAGATCTCCGACCACAAGTGTTCGAAAAGAGTAAAACAACTCGTGATATGTCCCGTAGGGACTACCGGTTTGTAGTAAAACGCAACAAAAAATGGGCATTGCCCCGTCAGGGGTTACCCTTATCCAGGCACATTAACAACTTTTAGAACACTTATGGTCTCCGCCCCCGGCTCTGCAACAGCAAAACATCACATAATTTACAAATGTTAGTTAACAGCAAGTTGATATTGTCAGTATGCTTATACCTAACTTTACGGCTTAATTTTCGTTAGATGACAGAATTTCCGGTACCAGCCAATGAACAGGAGCGCCTAAAAGCACTACAGAATTACCAGATACTTGATTCTATTAGTGAGGAAGAGTTTGATCAGCTGACCGAATTGGCATCTATTATCTGTGATGTGCCCATCTCACTTATTTCATTGATAGACAAAGATAGACAGTGGTTTAAGTCCAAGGTAGGTCTTGATGTTAACGAAACAACAAGGGAACTTGCATTTTGCCAGTATGCTATCATGGATACCGGCATCTTTGAAGTAGAAGACGCCACTCACGATGATAGATTCAGAACCAACGGGCTGGTAACTGGCGACCCTAACATACGTTTTTATGCAGGAAAGCCATTGATCGATCCTGATGGATATGCATTAGGTACTCTTTGTGTTATTGACCGCAAACCCAGGGTTCTTACCGAACGACAAAAAAGAGCGCTCTCTCTACTCGCAAAAGAAGTAACAACACTTATTGCAGAGCGTAGACAAAAGGCAGAATTGAAGCATTTTGAAAACCTCTTTGATATCGCTACCGACCTCATTGGTGTAGCCGGCCCCGATGGAGTGTTCAAAAAGATCAACCAGGCATTTCACACTTCACTTGGCTGGGACGACAATACTTTTCTCAATAGTTCTTTCTTTGATCTTGTTCACCCCGACGATGTAGATGCGACTTTGAACGCTGTAAAGCTACTCACGTCAGGCCAGGCCATGGTCAATTTTACTCATAGGGTGAAGACAAAAAGTGAAGGTTATAAGGTATTTCAGTGGACCGCGACACCCGAAGTCAATACTGAAAATCTCTTTGCAATAGGCCGCGATATCACAAATGAAAGGGTAAAAGAAGATAGGATAAAAAACAGCGAAGAGCAACTGCGGGCTTTCTTTGAAAACTCCCAGGGTTTCATGTGCACACACAATATTGAAGGTAGGTTTTTAACGGTCAATTCGGCCGGAGCTGCCTCACTGGGATATAGTAAGGACGACATACTATCCATGAGTCTGTTTGATATTATACCTAAGTCCAGGCACGATTATGTGCAGGCATATCTCGCAGAGGTAGTGGCCAACGGAAGGTCGGATGGACAAATGCTCGTACGCGCAAAAGATGGCGGGCAGAGAATATGGATGTACAGCAATGTGATGGAAACGCGGTCTGATGGCATGAAATACATTATTGGTAATGCCATAGACATAACAGCAAAGCACCATCTGGAAGAAGAACTAAAGAAAACAAAAGTGGCGCTCGAGCAGATCAACACTGTAGCCAGAGTTGGCGGCTGGGAGGTAGATCTTATAACCAACACTGTCACCTGGACCTCCATTACCAGGGAAATTCATGGTGTAGGAGCAGACTATACGCCAAATGTTGCAGAGGGCATAAACTTTTACAAGGAAGGTTACAGCCGGAACAAAATAGCCGAAGTAATAAAAGTTGCCATGGAAGAGGGTAAGAGCTGGGACGTGGAACTACAGATTGTTGATATTAATGGAAAGGGAAAGTGGGTTAGGTCACTGGGAGATGTCGAGTTCGAAAACGGAGTTTGTAAGAGGATTTTCGGTACATTCCAGGACATAAACCTCAGTAAGACCGCCGAGCTGGAGATGTTCCGGTCTCAGAAATTGTTTAAAGATGTGTTGCGCGCCGCCTCAGAAGTAAGTGTTATTGCCACTAACGTAGAGGGCATAATCACAGTGTTTAATTCCGGAGCAGAAAAACTACTCGGCTATACTGCCGACGAGGTCATTGGCCAGCATCACCCGGGTTTGTTTCACGATCCTGCCGAAGTATCAACCAGAGCGGCAGAGCTTGCAAGCAAATACGATCTTCAAATAGAAGGATTTCGCGTGTTTGTACACATACCGGAACTGGAAGGCGCAGAACAACGGGAATGGACTTATATCACAAAAGATGGACAGAAAAGAACCGTATCACTCGTAGTAACCACAATTAAAGACCTCGATGATCAGGTCTATGGCTATCTCGGCATAGCCACAGACATTACAGAGAAAATAATAATTGAGCGGCAGCTCAGCGAGCAGCAGTCCAGGCTATCGGCATTTGTTGAGCACGCCCCCGCCGCAGTCGCTATGCTCGATCGGGATATGCGGTATATTGCCGCAAGTAATAAATGGATAGACGACTACCGTTTCGCCGGAAAAACTGTTATTGGTACATCTTACTACGATCTTTTTGAGAATATCGGGCAGGATAGAAAAGACCGGCACAAGCGCGTGCTTAATGGTGCAGTTGAACGTAATGAAGAAGAAAGATACAGGTTGGATGGTGATACCGAAGATTCTTATATCTCGTGGGAAATGCGCCCGTGGTACCAGTTTGACGGTTCTATAGGCGGGATCATGATGTTTACCCAGAACATCACTTCCATCATCAGGCAGCGCGATGAGCTTAAAACAGCCAAAATGATGGCAGAACAGGCAAGCATTGCCAAGTCTGAATTTCTGGCCAATATGAGCCACGAAATTCGCACCCCGCTCAACGGGGTGATAGGATTTACAGATCTTGTGTTGCGTACTAACCTCAATGAAACACAGCAGCAGTATCTCAATATTGTCAATCAGTCCGGAAATGCCTTATTGAGTATTATTAACGACATCCTCGACTTCTCTAAGATTGAAGCCGGCAAGCTGGAACTGGATAATGAACGGTTCGACCTGTACGAAATGTGCGGACAAGCCACCGACATCATTACCTACCAGATACAGAAAAAAGGCTTAGAAATGTTGCTCAATATAGCTACAGACCTTCCCAGGTTCATAGTTGCAGATTCGGTAAGACTGAAACAGATATTGGTCAATCTTCTGGGCAATGCCTCAAAATTCACGGAAAAAGGTGAAGTTGAATTGAAAGTAGAAGCGATTGCGTCAACCGATCAGGAAAGCACACTCAGGTTTTCTGTAAGAGATACAGGAATAGGCATAAAAGAAGATAAACAGAAAAAAATATTCGACGCTTTCTCACAAGAAGATAGCTCTACAACCAAGAAGTATGGCGGCACTGGGTTAGGACTTACCATCTCCAATAAATTGTTAGGGCTTATGGGTAGCCATTTACAGCTCAAAAGTACACCAGGCATTGGCAGTTGTTTCTACTTCGAGATCACACTACCTTCCGAGCAGGGCGAACCTATTGAATGGGAGAATATAGACAAGATCAAATCAGTACTGGTAGTAGATGACAATGAGAATAACAGAATCATACTCAGTCAGATGCTGCAGTTGCGCAACATAAAGTCCACAGAGGCCAAAAATGGCCTCGAGGCATTGCAAATACTGGATAACGGCGTAAGATTTGACGCAATACTTATGGACTACCACATGCCGTATATGGATGGCATAGAGACCATAAGAAAAATAAAAGAGAACTTTAATTATGACCAGGCACAGCAGCCTGTAATACTGCTTTACAGCTCCTCTAGCGACGAGCGCATAATTAAAGCCTGCGATGAGCTAGGTATCACACACAGGTTAGTAAAGCCGGTAAAAATGCAGGACGTTTTCCATGTCTTATCCCACATTCATGTAAAGACCAATGACCTGCCCGTTCACGAAAGCCCCATGCCCGACCAGGAAATGGCCGCAGTAACAATAATGGTTGTTGAAGACAACCCCATCAACATGCTGCTCACCACCACAATTATAGGTGCTATTGCCCCTAATGCAGTTATTCTGGAAGCCGTACATGGCGTTGATGCCCTCAGCAAATGCAAAAAGCAAATGCCCGATCTTATACTTATGGATGTACAGATGCCCGAGATGAATGGCTATGAAGCAACCATGGCTATCAGGCAAATAGAAACCGCAGGCCATGTGCCAATAGTTGCACTCACCGCCGGCAATGTAAAAGGCGAGCGGGAGAAATGTATAGCCGCAGGCATGGACGACTTTGCCGCAAAACCCATAAAGGAAGCGGTAATAGCGGCAATTTTTAATAAATGGTTGGGCAAAAACAACTTGAATAAAAAGGAAGAAGGTTCGCCTGAACAGGAAGAAATAGAACTGGAATCCTTTATAGACTCAGTTTCCGGCGACGACCAGACCAGGGAACAAATTAAACAGCTGATCACAAAAGAATTTGTATCCTCGGTAAAAATAATGAGTGAATGTTATGATCAAAAAGACCTGAATGGCTTAAAAGCGATAGGGCATAAACTCTATGGTGCAGCGGCGTCATGCGGTCTTAAAACCCTATCAAACATCTCGTCTTCAATTGAGTGCCTTGAAGTGTTCAACGATGTAGAGATAAATAAGCTTATTACAGCAGCAAATGCAGAAGTGAACATTGTCCTCGGTCTCTTGGAACAGAAGAAATAACTCATCGCCGGCACTATATACCTGATGTAATATTCGGTAAGCGGCAAACACATTTTGTGTTTGCCGCTTTTGTTTTATTCCCCTTCTCCCAGTTCGGCGTAGTCTTCCTGACTACGTCGCAGCGGTTGCGCAATCTTCAGATTGCTGTCAAGCAACTGCATAAAACCGGGCATCAAGTCTATCTTCAATCAAGAGAATCAAGGTGCAGCCCACCCCTCATACCTAAAATTTTCTCATAGACGCAAACATTTTTTCATAACTGCGAAAAACTAATACACACCACCCACGTTTTCAAAGATCTGATATCAGTTATCCACACAAAAAAGTTTTATGGTGGTACGAAAAGCGTACCATCATGGTACGGAAAGTGCACCACCATGACTTTTCATTCCGTCCGTTTGTTTCCGGTTGCCCACCTTTACTGCCATAAAATTTTATGCTATGGAAAACAACAACGAAAAAAAACAAGCCGCACGCAATCTCTTTCTCCATTCAGACAGAACCCGTGCCGAGATTGCCGACCTTATCGACATCAACACCAAAACCCTTTACCTGTGGATCAAACATGGCCGCTGGGAGCAAATGAAGACCGCAGCAAGGCAAACACCTGCTTCCCTGTTGCAGGATGTGTATGATCACATCGAGGCGGTCAACAACAAAATTAAAGCCCGCGAAGATCGTTGTCCCACTTACCAGGAAGTGGAAATGCTGCGTAAATTATTCGCATCAACAAAACATATTCAAAAGCTCAACATCGGCACCTATATCGAAGCCTTTACCGAACTGACCTCCTTTATCAACGACCATGACAGCGAGCTAGGTAAGGCAGTAGTCACCCTCACCGACAAATACATAAGAGGCCTGGTAAGCCCGTTCCACCCCACGGCATACAAAAACGTTTGTGATGTCAAGGACAACCTCGAAGCCATACAACAAGAAGAAGAGAAAGAAATGGCCGAACTACAGCAGGCAGAAGCGCCTCTGGCAGATCATGAAGCAAACAAAGTGGAAACCAATACAGCCATCATCATCCCCCTTACACCAAACCACGAAACCCAAACCGACAATACTATACTGCCACAATCAACACCACATCTGCCAACCAATACAGCGCCACAGCCCCGCTCTCTTTCTTCACACCCACTCTTTAAAAGTACCCCATCATTCTTCACTCGTCCACCTCTTGCTGTACCTCCCGACCATCTCACTTTCCATCTCCGCTATCATATGATCGGGCGTAATCGGGCATTCCTTCATTACATAAGTCACTCAAAACCAACAAATAATCCAAATCCTATGCCCGATGAAAATTTAAACCAAACAGGGCATAACAGTTAAGAGCGAAACTTTTACTCAACTGGTCGAAGCGTCCGCTTCGTCCCGGCAAATGCAAGCGTCTCGCTTGCAAACAAACACAGAAGCGAGACGCTTCAACGGGAAAGGACGAAGCGGACGCTTCGACCAGTGTAGGACGGTCATCGTTTTTTGCCGGAGATTGAGAACGTAGAGCCGCATAATTGCGTCTCCAAAGCGGCGGGGCACAGCACATTCAAAGCCACCGGTGTGAATTGAAAGACCCAGGCAAACGTTTAGCCCCGTTAAAGGCATGTGCCGCTCGCCGCTCTGGTTCCTCGCGCTTAAAAAATCCACCTAAATGAACATAAATTTTGTATTATTGTACTTTAAATAATTTTATTCGGGGCAATACTGTTGCTTTGAACATAGTTTTTTTTATTTTTAAGGCTAAGATCTAATAAATAGGATCAGCTCACTTTGTGTGTGTTGATACAAACAGTACAAGTATGAAACTAGATTTGGGTTCTGATAACAAGCAAATAGCAGAAACAGGTGTGATGCATGACGTATCGCGCCGTCGTTTTCTGCAATTTGCGGGCGGTATAGCCGGCGCGGGTTTGATCGTATCTTCCTGCCGCAAGACTCCTCCCGATACACAGTTTATAGGCAGGGGAGATACTGCACTCATCAACTACCTATATCTTATAGAGTTGGTGCTTACCGCATTTTATACCCAGGCCAACAATACCCCTTATTATGGCCTTACCGAGAGCGAATTGCAGCTGCTGGCTGATATGCGCGACCATGAGTATGCCCACAGAGAATTACTGAAGAAAATACTGGGAGATACTGCTATCAACAGGGTGGTAACTAATTTATCGCCTACTACTTTCGCCGATCGTACCAGCACGCTCACCAATTCTGTTTTCCTTGAAGATCTTGCGGTAGCTGCCTATAATGGTGTGGCACAGCACTTCACAGATACCGGCTATGTGCTGCTTGTTGCTAAGATGGCTACTGTAAAAGCGCGTCACGCGGCTTACTCTCGCGATATTCTTACAGCAAATACACCATCAGACAGTGGTGTAGTCAACAACATGGGTTTAGACAGGGCTATGTCTCCGCAAGCGGTGATGGCGGCATTGTCTCCATGGATAGAAACCAAGCTGGATTACACTACACTACCGGGCTAAGCCAGGTGGCGGAACAATAAAGAAAAAGCCTCACGGCTCATTTTCAACAAGTAATTGCAAAAACGATCATGAACTTCAACCATATTCTACAGGAAATAGAGAAAGCAGATCCGGAAGTATATGAAAAAGTAAGCGGACGCCGCAATATACTGAAGAGCTTTGGCTCTAAAGTAGCACTGGCAGCCTTACCTATTGCCCTGGGATCTATGTTCAAAAAGGCATATGGTAAAACCACGGGTACCGTTATCAGCACCCTGCAGTTTGCACTGGAGCTGGAATACCTGGAATACAATTTCTACCACACCGGCTACAATACCGGTTCTAATACTACCGGATCGCTTATACCTGCCAACGACAGGCCAGGCTTCGCGATAATAGAAAGTGAAGAAAAAATGCACATCAACTTCCTGCGTACTACTATAGATACGTTGGGTGCAGTGCCTTTTACTCCTAATGGCTATACCGGCGACCCTATAACAGGTAACCCTTACAGCCCCGCTTCTTACGATTTTACAGCTCATGGTGCATTTACTACTTTCAGCAACTACGGTTCGTTCCTCGATCTGGCAGCGGCACTGGAAGATACCGGCATCAGGGCTTACCAGGGTCAGCTGCCTAACTTGCTGGCCAATACCAATGGTGTACTTACCTCTGCCATGCAGATAGCCAGCGTAGAAGGTCGCCACGCGTCTTTTGTACGTTTGGTTCGCCGTTTTTACAATACGCCATCATTCCAATATGGCAACAAACCATGGATAACTACTAATTTCCCACCATCAGTGCCACTGCAGCCAAACTATATGGGTGAAGACAATACGGTACAGAAGGGAGTGGATATTACTACATTGACCGGTTTTACCGGCTACATTACCCCGGCGGCGGCATCAGAAGCTTTTGATGAGCCAATGGACGAAGCAACGGTAAGATCGCTGATCGCTTCTTTCAAATTGTAATCACACTTTTTAAGTATAAGTTAATAAAAAGGTTGCCTTGGGCAACCTTTTTTGGGGTATACCCTGCAAAATTCCCCAGTTTTTATGTGCGTATTTTACCTATATGAAGTGCGTTCAATTGCTTAAAATGTATTTTGGGAATCTTTAACAAATAAAAAACCTTAAAGTAAGTGGTGGGCTAAAAGCCTTTACTGTGGTGGCTTCTATTGTTTTTCAAGTATTTACATAACAGCGTTGCGGTTGTTTTGCAGACGGGGCAAGCTTGTAGAATTAGGTATTAAAAAGTATCTTTGGCCTGATAATTGTATTTAACACTTAAAATAATATGTCCATGAAGTCATTTCGTCTTTTCGCGCTAAGTGCGCTTATCACAGTTGGATCGGTTGGTACGGTCGTTTACACATCTTGCACAAAGGATGAGTGTAAAAATGTTACATGTCTTAACGGTGGCACCTGCAGCGGTGGTACTTGTACTTGCCCTACAGGGTATACAGGCGCATCTTGCCAAACAAAAGCTATTTACGGCAACTGGACAGGAACTGATGTCTGCTCTCCTTCAGGTACGTATAACGTTAACATCATTGCCAGTGCGTCTTCTTCAGACACAACAAAGGTGTTGATCAACAACCCGGGTGGTTTTGGTACTAACAATACTATCACCGGTACTTTAAGCACCGATGCACGTACAGTTACTTACACTAACCAGATCGTAAATGCATCTACTACCCCTGATACACTTACAGGTACCATTACTGTAACAGGTCCTAATGGATTTACAAACAGTTATACTGCAAGAGAATTAGGTGCTACCTATTCTTGCAACGGCACTTATACACGCCAGTAATTTTAAATAATATATCATTTCAAAGGCCGCACATGTGCGGCCTTTGAAATGATATATTGGTATCCAAGCCCTGCCATTACATCCTTGCTCTCCACGGCATCTCCGCCGCGTTATTGATATGGCTGATATAGCGACTAAGTACAAACAGGTAATCAGATAAACGATTCAGGTAAGACAGTATCTGCTGCGGCATAAATTCACCTTCTTCCTGCATAGCCACACATATACGTTCTGCCCTGCGGCATACACAGCGGGCGACATGACATGTGCTCGATGCCAGATTACCACCCGGTAGTATAAACGACCTCATTTCAGGCAGCACTTCGTTCATCTTGTCTATCCTTTCTTCCAGCCAGGTTATGTCCGTATCATGCAGATCGGGCAACTTCATTTTCACTTCCTTATCGGGGTTGGTGGCCAGTGCTGAGCCCACCGTGAATAACCTGTCTTGTATCTCCCTCAGCTCTTCAATTATGGCTTCATTATTCACCATATCGCTCACCATGCCTATGTAGGAGTTAAGCTCATCTACTGTGCCATAGCTTTCAATACGTATGTGGCTCTTAGGCACTCTCACCCCGCCTATCAGGCTGGTACCACCCTTGTCGCCTGTCTTAGTATATATCTTGAACATTAGTTGCTGGTTTGTATGGTTAGTTATGCTGTTTATTCTATGCCCGGGAAAGAATACGTCCCGATGGGTAGTGTTATGTAGAGACGCAAAATCTTGCGTCTCTACGCACGTATGTTCAGTTGCAACAACTTGTCTATTTGCCCTAATTCGCAAAAAAGCAGAATTACAGCAGCTCCTTTTATTTTAGCATTATTACTTTTTATTTAGTCACGTCTGTTTCTACCAGACCGTCTTTAATACGGATAACGCGCTTGGTGTAGTTGGCAATGTCCTCTTCATGAGTCACCAGTACTACCGTATTCCCTTGCGCCTGTATATTGCCGAATAGCTCCATGATCTCATCAGATGTTTTGGAGTCGAGGTTACCTGTAGGTTCATCGGCCAGCAATAGCGAGGGGTTATTGATAAGCGCACGGGCTATGGCTACACGCTGGCTCTGCCCGCCACTCAACTCATTGGGCTTATGATGCGCCCGATCACCAAGACCTACCTTAATGAGCATAGCTCTTGCCCGCTCTTCCCTATCTGCCTTTTTCAGACCGGCATAGATAAGGGGCAGTGCTACATTTTCCCATGCTGTTAGGCGTGGCAACAAATTGAATTGCTGGAACACAAAGCCTATTTCCACATTGCGCACATCGGCCAGCTGATCGTCCTGCATATGGCTTACATCTTTGCCATTGAGTATGTAAGTACCCTTTGTAGGTGAATCCAGACAACCCAGTATATTCATTAACGTAGACTTACCCGAGCCCGATGGCCCCATCAGTGCTACATATTCATTGTCGTTAATGAGCAGATCAATACCCTTAAGCACGGGCAAAGCCTGCTTGCCAAGGAAGTAACTTTTCTGTATATCTTTTAGCCTGATTACTTCTTTCATTATTTTGTATCGATCTTTATGGGCAACAGGTGTTTTTCTTTGTCCTTACTTTGTACATTTAGACTGCAGAAATTATTTACCCGTTCCAAAAATACATATAATTTCACCTGCTTTATGCTGTGTTTTCCAAATTCTAAGATCAACATCGGACTATACGTCACGCGCCGCCGCGATGATGGGTACCACGATATTGAAACTATCTTCTACCCCGTGACTTTTCACGACTCGCTGGAGATAGTACCTGCTACTGAAACACAGCTACACCTGAGCGGATTAAAAGTAGGTAGCAACCTGCAGGAGAACCTGGTATGGAAGGCCTATAAGATATTGTCAGAACGCTTTCCGGGAAAGATACCGGCACTGAACATATACCTGCACAAGGCTATTCCTATGGGCGCAGGATTGGGTGGAGGGTCTGCAGATGGCGCTTTTATGCTGAAGCTTATCAATGACTTCTGCAACCTGCATATAGATAAAGCAATGCTTGCCGCTATGGCGCTTGAACTGGGTAGCGACTGCCCTTTCTTTATCTACAATACCCCGCAACTGGCAACGGGGCGCGGCGAACAAATGACCAACATTGCACTAGACCTTTCGGCCTATAGTATACAACTGATCTGCCCGAAAGTGCATGTGTCTACCAGAGATGCATTTGGTATGATGGTACCAAAGTCTGCACCATTTGACCTGCAGCACCTGGGCACATTGCCGGTGAGCCGATGGAAAGGAACGATCAGTAATGATTTTGAAACACCGGTGTTTAACCACCACCCTGTGCTGGCAACCATAAAAAATCAACTCTACGAACAGGGCGCTCTCTATGCGTCTATGAGTGGTAGCGGCTCGGCATTGTACGGTATCTTCCCAAAGAATACACGCGCTGTTATTACTGCTGATGTTGTGTTTAAGGATGTATTTATGGAATAGTATTGGCAAAGACTACCGAGACTTTGGGTAGTTCACATCTCCTATTTTTCTATGACATTAAACTCTGACAGTCATTTACTATCAAAGTAAAAACACATTGCTTTGAAGAAATTTCTACTTACGTTATTGTTCCTCCCATCGCTCCTCAATGCGCAGACCATAGGGCTTATTCAACATAGCAACGGCAGCAATGATGATGGCTACGTACTCTTTGCGCCCATTACCTACACTACCACCTACCTTATCAATAAATGTGGCCGACTGGTTCACAGTTGGAATAGTAGTTACAAGCCCTCGCAGTCTGTGTATATCTTAGCCGATGGTACACTGTTAAGACCAGGCAACACGGGCAATTCAATCTTTACTGCAGGTGGTACCGGCGGTATTATTGAGAAACTGGCATGGGACGGAACGGTTCAGTGGAACTACACAATTTCAGACACAACACAATGCCAGCACCACGATATAAAACAACTACCCAATGGCAATATACTGGCTATTGTATGGGAACTGAAATCATCGGCCGATGCTATTGGAGCAGGCCGCAACCCAACACTAACAGGCGTTACGCTGTGGAGCGAAAAGATAATAGAGCTGCACCCATCGGGTACAAACACCGCGACAATAGTATGGGAATGGCATGTGTGGGATCACCTGGTACAGGACTATGATAATACAAAGCCTTACTATGGAACTGTTGCCAACAACCCTCAATTGATCGATCTGAACTATGCAGCTACAACGCAAACCGACTGGCTGCATTTTAATGCCATTGACTATAATCCTGCGCTCGACCAGGTAATGATCAGCAATCACAATTTCGGAGAGATCTGGATCATTGACCATAGTACCACAACCACGCAGGCAGCCTCACATGCCGGTGGCACATCGGGTAAGGGTGGCGATCTCCTTTACCGATGGGGAAACCCTGCCGCTTATGACAACGGTACAGCTGCCGACGAAAAATTATGGGGGCAATACAACGCGCATTGGATAGAAAGCGGCTTGCCGGATGCCGGCAAAATAATGATATTCAACAATGGTCACGGACTACCCGCTGCTACCAACTATTCATCTGTAGAGATAATAGACCCACCGGTAAACACAAGTGGCGCGTATATCAGCACATTGCCCTATTTACCAGCTGCCTCTTACTGGACATACACTGCCTCAATACCAACAGATCTCTTCGCAACAAACATATCGGGAGCGCAACAATTGGCAAACGGGAATGTGTTGATATGCGATGGTCCCGCAGGAGATTTTTTTGAGATCGACACTGCGCGCAATAAAGTGTGGGACTACATAAACCCGGTTAAGAACACTGGGCCAATGACGCAGGGTACCGCACCAGCACAAAATGCCGTTTTCAGGTGCTCATTCTATCCGTCCAACTACAGCGGGTTTTCGGGACAAACGCTAATAGCAGGAGCACCAATAGAGATAAATCCAACGGCCTATACCTGCGATCTTACAGATGTTCAGCACATTGAACGTGCGAAGATTGAGATAAGTCCAAACCCTGCCACCGACCATTTATTCATCAAATCCATTACCGGCGAGATAAGTGATGTCATATTATACAATGCAATCGGGCAGGTTATGATATTGCAATCGGGAGCAACAAAGACGCACGAATTAGATCTTCAATATTTGCCATCAGGCTTGTACTATCTATCTATGAACTGTAATAACAGAAGAACTGTTGATAAAATAATAGTCAGCAAATAATACCCCACCCTGCTTATTCAAGCGGCGTAAACTCTTTACTACTATTCACCTCTCCTGCGCTCTGCATAACTGCAAGTGCCCTATCTATCCTGCTACTATCTTTTGCGTTGAGAATTATCACCGGGCGTTTTTGATCATCAAAGAAACTGATCACTCCTTCTGCGTCCGACTTGTAAGATCTGAGTTGCCGAAATCGCTCACAGAGCAACTTATAGTTGGCCGCATGATCTCTATAAACTATAAAGAACTGTGTACCTGTTGCCTGATCGAGTTGCTGGATAGATTCTGATATAGGGTAAGAACCATAAGAACTTGTGATGCGATAATACTTATGAATGACACCATTGATGTTTCCAAAATCCTGTTGTGTTGCGGCGTCAGTATAAATGTTGACCTTGTTCATCAGGTTCTGGTAGTTTTTGTACGCTACCGGAAATCGGTCACTGAATAATGCTATAGCCCTATGTACAAATGCACTGTCCAACTGGTTGTTAGCTGCAATATATTCTTTGACCATTGGGTATATGGCGTGACCAAAAGTATTTATATACTCATTGTCATACCAGCCAGTTTTATCTTCTTTACCGCTCAATTGCTCGTAAGCCCAACCGTTGCCACATGCGGTAGCCAGTGCCTCGTCTATGTAGTTATATGCGAACAGTGCATTAGGATCTTTACTAGTGGCAAACCATCTGTCCATTGATGATTGCAATGTAATCGGCTGCTCGCCATACAGTACATGGCATATCTCATGAACAGCTACGCTTACCCGCATATCATAATCCTTTTCTTCGGTAAGCACAGCAAGAACAAGACTATTACTATGAGGGGTTGCAGTAGTGTTGCCTCTCTTTCCAGGCACGGGGTATATGCTACAGTAAAAGGGACATCTTTACTCCAGGTGCTACCATAAAAGTGGCTTAGCTTGTTGAAAATGTTATCTAGTCGCGTGTTGTATTGCTGTAGTGCCGCCAGCTGACCACTCATTGCTTTGGTGTATGGTTTGCCGAGTATCTTATCGTAGTATGGCGCAACATCATTCATCACCTTGCGCAGCTGCAACCATGTTTCATTTGGCAACAATCCCACTATGCGCTGCATGAACTCGCGTTCATCCTTCGCCTGAACTGCGGCTATATTTATGAGATCCATTGTAGTGCGTGGACGGGGCCTGCTATCGGGGTAACCCGGTATGGTATAGCTGTAGTCGAGCCCAAGGTTTCTGTAGTCCTCTATCACCGCGGCAAACTTCACCTTGTCTTCTGCGGGAACATTTTTGGCTATATATTCGGCAAGTGTGCGGGACATATCTCCGCTACCTGATGCTGTTTTTAAAAACGCAAGTATACTCAGTTGCTTACTTTCTTTAAAGCTGATAAGCGACTGCGCATGTAGTGTATATGTAGCTATTAAGAGTAATAATGTAAAGAGACGCTCCTTCATACGTTCTGATTTAGAGAAGTAAAATAATGATCATTACTGCAAAAGAAGGTTAAATATTAACCTGACAGTTTACCGCCCACTTTCATTGATCAACTTTATAGCCTCAGCTCTTGTTAATGTATCTGCTTCAATTATTTTTTTCAGAGAGTCCCTATATGGCTGAGGTATGGCACTGTCGATAATTGTAACTGAGGTTGCGGGCGCACCCACAAAGAAAGGGTTAGTATGATCGAATACAGACGAAACATGCAGCAAATGAAAAATAAAGACCACAGCTCCTGCAAAGCCGGTTATGCCCAGCACATTTTTCCCTTTAGGCTTTTTCACTTCAGTCTCAGGCAATAATTTCTTATAGTCTTCTAATATTGTAGTTTGATATAGAGGCAAGTATTCAGGCATACCATATTCAGCACGTACAAGCGTTTCATCACTTACTTCCTCCAGTAGTTCTTCAACTTCCAGAGGACCCAGTATTTGTCCGTCTTGTTTGTAGTAGTACCTCATGATAGGAATTGATTTTACAAAACGATATTCTTCCTGAGCAGCTCCCATACAAAATGCTTCTGAGAATCGGAAGGGTGATTCAGGCGCATTTTAATAAGGCCGTTAGCCTCATTAAGGAAAAGGCTATTGTTGTATTTCAGAGTGGAGTCGTCTGTAATGATGCTTTCATTGACGTCGGCATAGTAGTAGGCATTCAACTGAAAGGTAGGATAATTGATAGTTAACGGGTAGAGCAGGTAACCGCATGGATAATAAACGCCTGGGTAAGTGTTACTCATCACTTTAACGGAGAGTTGATTTCTTACAAAGCGTAATTCCCACAGAGAGGTATCACCCTTATCGGCGCTTATCTGTTGCATTTGTGCTATTACATTCTGGACTTCAAGGCCCGACCGCAGACCGATGTTGGTGTTAGTGGACGAGGTGATAAAAAAGCTATCAATTCTTCCTGAAATAGAATCGCGCATTATCCAGTAGGAGCCTGGTTTATAGCTAAAGCGTTCTAACAATGCGGGGGTGACGCCAATTACATTGTTCTTTCGTTTGATACAGGAAGACGAAAATACTATGCCGGTAAAAATGACCGGCAGCAAGATAAGGATATATGGTTTTAAGCCCTTCATAATGAACGTATTCGGGATAATGTATAGGCAGTAAAAATATAGAAATTTTTGAAGATTATGCCGGTGGGGTTTTTAATGGCGGCTAACTTGTTTCGCCCCTTCAGGGCTTTGAGTTTCGTACCCTATTTAACCGAGGGCTTTACCCTCGGCTGTTATATTTCGCCCTTTCAGGGCTGGCTAAAAATCATTTGATCAACGACATTGCCCCAACGGGTAATGACATGTAAAGAGCCAACTTTTGTATTTTAATTGGTAGCACAGGAATCTATCGACACAATAAAACAGGGACAAGACGTTTGTCTTGCCCCTGTCAATCTATTAGTAATGATAATGCAATTACAGTTTCACTATTTTTTCTGTGTGGAGCATTGTACCGGTAGCGTTTTGTAGTACTACCATATAAGTGCCTTGTGGTAAGTCGCTGATAGCGACCTGAGCCTTGCCACCTGTGGTGGAGCAAGCTTTGTTGATGACCAACTGACCGGTGATGTTGAAGATCTTTACCGCTGCAATATCGTTACCTGCAGTGGCATTGATCTGAGCAATATACAACTGGTTGTTAGCTGGATTAGGGTAAATGCTGATGTTAGTTGTATGCTCCGCTACTGTGTTTACACCAGTTGCATCGCGGGTGTAGGTCTGGTAGTAGTAGTGCTGGTGCGATGTAACGCTATCATAAGCAGTACCGCCCACATGAGGGGTGTAGGCAATGTCGTCGGTAGGCTTGTTATAAGTGTCGTATGTATACACGTTTAACGCTCTGAAGAAAGTATCGGGAGTGGTGAGGTCGTACTGGAGTGCATAAACAGAATCGGGCAGCTGGTTGGTGGCCGATACATGTTTTACCTGAGTGTATGCACTGACAGGAGTGCCTGCAGAACTGTAATAGGTGGAGCTGATGCCGGTATAATAAGGCACACCAGTGGTCCATGAGAAAGAGTCTACCTCATTAATGGTGAGTGGCGAAGAAACGGGAGCGTAGCTTACCGTCATCTTTTTAAACTGATCGCCGGGGTAATATTCAAGATCATATCTCGCATTTTCGTACCATGGTATTGCTATTGTGTTATCGTATACCCATTGTGATATTCTTGTGGCTTTGCCTGAAGCATCGTAAGTATAGGTGAAACTTCCCTGATGTTCCCATGTACCGGAAGCCTTACTCTCTGTGCTGTCGGCGCTGATATGAGTGCCTGTATAGTCGAGTGTTCTATACTCCATTGTATCCATAGTGGTTGAAGCGTTATCTATAGACAATGAAGAGGTGATACCATTGGCGCCAAATGTATTGATAAAGGTAGAGCTATATGAAAATGGCGGATAGTCTTCAACATATTTGGTGAAGTTATCCGCAGCATCGTATGTAGAATGGGCTGTTTCATAATACTCTAAGGTGTCTGAAGATATCAGAGAATAAAACCTACTGGAATCACTGAGTATTTCCGGCTTATTGTCTTTATCGCGCAGACCTATGATATGCCCCTGACCAAGGAAGATGCTGTTGTACAACTGGTAGTAGTTGACGTACGTCATACCATTGTAGTTGTAATAAGAGCCATGCTGCCCAGAGTAGTAATAGGTCGAGCTGTCGGTGGATATCCATACCGCAGGGCTGGGAGTGGTGGTAGATGTGTCAAAAAAGCGGTAGCTGCTTTGGGCTATCAATCGCTCGTCGGTAACAGTAGATGTGGTTTTTGATGCGGCAAGTCGCTGACCATTGCCTACCAACTGGTTGAGCAGTGCATCATGAACATGTTGCGCTCTGATCTTCTGAATGGCTACTTTACTGTTGGGCGCTATGCGCTTCTGTGTTGATTGGGCCTGCGCCTGTGCAGTGATACACAGGGATAGCATCGCAATGCCGAGTAATGTTCTTGTCATGGGAGGATGGATTTTTATAGGAGTAAAACTAACGTTGGGCAAGTATAAATATTGTTAAAGCCCGCGGGTGCGGGCTTTAACATAGATAATTTAACAATGCTCATGTGTAATCACAAGACCAATATTGTTTGCCAGTTAATAATTCAACATCAGTTTTCTTACGGACACTTCATGTGTGTAGAGATTAGTGATACGAAGTATATAGATGCCTGGTGTGTGTCCTGAAAGATCTATAGGGATAACCTTGCTGTTATACTCACTAACCGACACAATGCGACCGGTAACATCTGATATCTGCAGCGAGTAGCTACCTGCATCGGCGAGGACTAGTGTAGCCTTGCCCATGGTAGGGTTAGGGTAAAGTCGTATTGTGTTGTCTGTGTGCGTGCGGGACACGCCTGCTGGCCAAGGGGTGCTGATAATATTGGTAGTGGTATTGGTAATAACAGCGGGATTGTAATCAAAATAAATATAGGCGGTGTTGTGAATGATATCACCGTTGGCGGCAGTTGGTTTTACCTTTACAGAATAGCTGAAGCAGCCGTGGCTGGCAGGTTCGTTTATATTGCTGTCGGGAAGGTAAATGTCTTTGAATGAGAAGAGAATCCTGTTGCCGGCAAGCCAGGTCAATGAAGGCATATTGTGATTGCTGTTGAGCAGTCGAAATGTACCGGGGTCGATGTGAGAGTCGAGTGTATCTAATACTGCTATACTTCTAGCAGTGTCATTACCCGTATTCTGGAAACAAATTGTATAGACAAGTTCATCCTCCCGGTTGAAATACAGGAGGTGGTTTACCAGCTTTATGTTAGGGTCATAACTTGAGAAGATAGGTGTGCGTAACGCCACAGAGTCAGAACCAGGAATAACATTATTTGTGAAGGGACAGTCGGCTGTAAATATCAGCGTATCGGTGGAGAAGAGTAGTGTATCTGGTAGGAAGGTAATATTGATCAATGCAAAAGAATCGGGCGTAAGGTGGAGATTATACGTAAGTATAGCACCTGACACAGAAGCCGGAGCAGGTATAGAACCAATATATGCCGCCCGCGTATCTAAGGTTACAATTAGAGTAGTATCAACTGTTGCAGCACCATTATTGTGCATGTCTATCATCAGGTTTGTTGGTACTGCCGGATGAACTGCATTGGCAAACATAGATATGCGCAGATCCCTTGTGCCGGGTATCAAGGTGTCGTAAAAATCATTGCCCGTTAATACTGAGGGTACAGTTGCAGGCAATGTATAACCGCCACACTCATTAGCTACGTATCCATATGTAGGGTGGGTAACAGCGTAAGTGCCATAGGGTACATTAGCAAAGTAATGAGCTGTATCATTGCAATAACCGTAGTAGTCGACTCCGGTAACTGCCTCGTGCAATTGTATTGAACCGCGCCTTCTCTGGTCTCCTGAATTGTAGGTGCAGTTATAGTCGTTGTCCTTGTTTATATCTCCTGCTATAAAAACGGGATAGCAGTTGAAGTTGCTATCGAAATTGATGGCCGCAATATGTACGGTGCCAGGAATAGAGGTATCGCCCTGCGGAGCTATAACAAATGCACCACCCTGTGCATTAGGCTGCGGCATCCATTGGTAACCATAGAAATAGGGCCAACTGCCCCCATTGACCCACCACGCATTTTCAGCAAAGGGATAGGGCACAGAATACAAATAGTTGAGATGATTGTCGAAAAGCGAGAAGCCCGGGAACAGAGGGGCTGAAAATATGTAATTCCCGGTACTGAGTTCTCTACCAAACCGCGGAAGAAATGCATCAGGTAAAAAATTAATGCTACATGTGACAATACTGCTATCCATAACATTGCCCGAATGATCGAATTTCACAAGATAGCCGGAACCTGAGCTGCTTGCGCTGTCAATGGTGTAAACAGGTAACACGATAGAGGAGTCGTGAGTGCAGAAGATATGCATATTGCCGACTTCAGTCCGCACAGAAGTTGCCATTACGTCCTGTAGTTTCTTGTCCCACTCTGTAATTCCGTCTGGCGTTAATTTGTGTAAGTAGCGTTTGCCAATAATGGTTCCATCAGTCATTACAGTAAGAAATGAATCATCCTGCCTTATGAATACGAGCCCATTTTCTGCCGTAAGACTCATTGTGAGTAAATCAATTGGCACTGATGTATAAGCACACGGAGAACAATCTATTGTTCTGTATATCTTAGACCATGCTATATTATAATTGCCATCCATTTTATAGACAATTGTTTTCTTTCTTGTGATGTATGGTGTAATCGTATAGTCTGTGGAGTCTCCGCTATATATAAGGTAAAAAGAGTCGGTATGGGGTATGCCGAACACCCTGATGTCGGCTTGCAACAGGGTTTGCAAATAAACATCCATATAGGCCTTAGTTGACACAGTGTTTCCCATACTATCAATTTGCCTCAATTGGTATCCTCGTATAGTATTGATATCCTTTGTTGCCAGAATATAATTGCCGTTATTAAGGCGTGCTATAGACTTGATGATACCACTATAATACACCGTATCATAGGTAGGCGCTGCAGGTGGAATAACATAAGGATAAATTATTGTGTCATGGATAAATTCGGTTTTGGTCCACAAAGTATCCCCCTCATTATTTATTCTGACAAGCTTGTTATAAAGCACATAGGGATACGTGGAGTAATTATGAGCAGATGAGATCGCGATAAGGGCTCCGTGGTTTTGAGTATATTCATAAACCGGGCATTCGCGATACAGCGTGTCGAAATATGTTTTAAAAAAATTCTGACCATGTGCCGCAGGGAGCGAGAATAGAAGCGCTGCTAATAAGAGTAGCTTTTTCATAAGAGTAGGTTTTGAATAATAAATATACAATAAAATAAATTATTGCATATGGTTATTATTCATATTCAATCTATTATGATGAGGTTACCTTCACTACATGAAGTTTGCCACCAGGCACATCGAGACGAGGAAGTAACTTGTTAATGTAACTTAAAGAGCCAACTTATTTGATAATTCTGTAGCGGATAAGTTGCTTTAAATATTTATTGGTTAGGGCGCTATCGCAGGTGTTGTATTGCAGTATGCCAATGTCTTCAGCACTGCAAAACGAGTGGAACTCACTATAACGATACTTTTTTATGTTTTTATAAACCATCCCCAAAACGGTAGTGTCTGCTGTAATAGTAGTATTGACGTATCCGAACATATAGCCACGTTCAGTTCCGTCGTCAAACCGAATGGTGTTTGCATCTATATGGAACAAACCTGTATCTATTAAAGAGTCTCGAAATATACGGGTTGACATCCGTATGTATTCACCATACTGTGAATTGCCCTTTTCAAAAAACGTATCCCGCTCGTTTCTATAGACTATTATGCTGTCTTCCTTACCGGTTACGGAGTCGCGGTATATCCAGTACGTACCCGGTTGAAAATTGTAATGGGCAAGTAAATACGGATCTATCGGAGAAAAGGTTGTATAAGACTTGTGACAAGAAGTAATACAGAAGACAATGACACATACCAACACCACCAAAAAGGTATTTTTCATAACAGATAGTTTATAGCCTCTTTGCAGCAAAAACTTTGCCAGATGTTAAATTACTGAAATATTCTACCTTCTTTTCACCACATATAAATTCACAACAAGAGCCATCAACAGAAACATGGCTACAAGCTGGTGCAGTTCAGCAAGAGATTCGAACAAACCGAATTTGCCCATTACTATGTGCGGTGCGCTGATGACAGTGATGATACCCAACACAACCTGTAAGGTTACCAATGCCATTGGCCACAGACGGGTGCGGCGGAGCAGGTGGTTGAAGCGGGATGTAGGTCTGGTTCTTGCAAACCACATAATAATGACCGTGAGTAGTATATACGCCAGCCCGCGGTGAATAAAGTGGACGTTTATTTTGTCGTTGATCCAGCTATTGTGAGTAAGTGTGTCGGGTAGCCACATGCCATTGATGGTGGGCCATGTTGCCGCGGCCATAGCGGCTTTGAGGCCGGCCATAAATGCGCCATAGGTGAGCTGTACAAACAGAATGAGGATAACTGCTATTGTGAAATTTTGCAGGTTCTTGTTGACCACACGTTTTTCGTCCGGTATCAACAGTTGCAGGGCAAACCATAAAGTATAACAAGCCAGTACCATTGCAGATACGAAGTGGGCGGATAGTTTGATATGGTTGACGTATAGGTTCTCATCATTCAAGCCGCTGGCTACCATTATCCAGCCTATGAGGCCCTGCATAGCACCAAGCAGGAAGAGGATGATAAATGGTTTGATCATCTCTTTGCTGAAATATTGCTTCACCAGGAAGTAAGCGAAGCCTATAAGGAAGACCACACCCAGCAGGCGTGCCCAAAGGCGGTGAAACCATTCCCAGAAAAATATGAGCTTGAAATCGTGCAGGGTAAAATCGCTGTTGAGGAATTTGTACTGACCAATTTGTTTGTAACCATCAAACGCCTTGTTCCATTCCTGCTCATTCATTGGAGGCAGAGCACCCATGATGGGTTTCCACTCGGTGATGGAAAGACCTGAGCCGGTAAGACGAGTAACGCCACCGAGGAGGGTCTGGATAATGATCATGATAACACCTGCTACGAGCCACCAGGCTACGGCATTTTTCTTTTTCTGTTCCAAAACAGTGAGATTTCGGGCAAAGTTATAGCCAAAATTGTGGTTTCAAGCATGTAAAATATTGAATGATAATAAAGATGATCGTCTGAAAACCTATTGCTTTGCTGAAATTTAAAGGCTAGTATTTTCGTATTTTTGCACCATGTATAATTACCTGGAGGGACTGAATGAACCACAACGCGTAGCTGTAGAACATAGAGATGGTCCTATTATGATCATAGCCGGTGCCGGCAGCGGAAAAACAAAGGTGTTGACCACCCGCATAGCCCACCTTATGAAGAATGGCGTTGATGCTTTCAATATCCTTGCACTAACATTTACCAATAAGGCAGCTGCCGAAATGAAGGAACGTGTGGAAAAGGCCTTAGGCAATTCTGAAGCACGTAATCTGTATATCGGCACCTTCCACTCTATATTTGCCCGTATCCTAAGAGTAGAAGCACCGAAGCTGGGCTACCCAAGTAACTTCACCATTTACGATACCGATGATGCCAAGGGCGTTATTAAGGATATTGTAAAGCAGATGAACCTTGACGACAAGCATTATAAGCCTGCATATATACTTAACCGTATCAGTGCGGCTAAGAATGGATTGATTGGCCCTGCCGCGTATAGGGTAGACAGTGCCATACAAATGGAGGATGCGAAGAGCCAAAGGCACCGTATGGCTGATATCTATGACGCCTATACCAACCAGTGCTTTAAAAACGGCGCTATGGATTTTGATGACCTGCTCTTCAAGATGCATACCCTGTTGACTACTTTTTCAGATGTACTGGCTAAGTACCAACAGCGCTTTCATTATGTGCTGATAGATGAGTACCAGGATACCAATGCGGCACAGTACTCCATCATAAAGCTATTGGGCGCTGTACGCGAGAATATATGCGTGGTAGGTGATGATGCACAGAGTATCTACTCCTTCCGTGGTGCTACGGTGCAGAACATCCTACAGTTTCAGGATGACTATGATGATGTGAAAGTGGTAAAGCTGGAGCAGAACTATCGTAGCTCACAGAACATTATTAATGTAGCCAACAACGTAATAGGCAATAACCAGCACCAGATACCTAAGGAACTCTGGACCAGTAATAAGGAGGGCGAAAAGATAATGCTGGCCCGCACCATGACCGACAATGATGAAGGCAAATTTGTAGCCGACGCCATTAAGGAAATGCAGATGCGCAACCATTATGCAAATAAAGATTTTGCTATCCTCTATCGTACGAATGCCCAGAGCCGTGCATTTGAAGAAAGCCTGCGGAGAATGAACATACCCTACAAGCTGTATGGTGGCGTATCGTTCTATCAACGTAAGGAAGTAAAAGACTACCTGGCATATCTAAGGCTGGTAGTAAATACCCGTGATGAAGAGAATCTGAAGCGCATTATCAACGTGCCGGCAAGAGGTATTGGTAATACCACAGTGCTTAAGTACATCTCTGCTGCCAATGAGCACCAGAGAACAGTATGGGAGATCATAGAGAACGGTAGCGGCAACCCTAAGGTAGATGGCTTTGTGCAGATGATAAAGGGCTTCCAGTCGATGCTGGAAAGCAAGAACGCCTATGATGTGGCATTTGCTATAGGTAAGTATTCGGGGCTGGTTGCAGAACTATATAATGATAAGACAGTAGAAGGACTGGCACGTTATGAGAACGTACAAGAGCTTTTGAACTCTATAAAAGAATTTACCGAGACGCCTGATGAAGAAGGAGAGATCCTTGATAAGAGCCTTGGTAGCTACCTGCAGCAGATATCTCTGCAAACGGATGTAGAGAATAACAAGGGTAAGGAAGAAGATATTGATGTGGTGAAGCTCATGACCATACACTCTGCAAAAGGACTTGAGTTCCCTTGTGTGTTTGTGGTAGGACTTGAAGAGACGCTGTTCCCAAGCTCTATGAGCTTGTATGACCGTGCAGGACTGGAAGAAGAGCGCAGACTGTTCTATGTGGCTATTACCCGTGCTAAGGAAAGGCTGTGGGTTACTTATGCCAATAGTCGTTACCGCTTTGGTACATTGGTGAATAATGATGAGAGCCGCTTTGTGCAGGAGATACCACTCGCCTACCTCGACAGAACATTTACTGGCGCCAGCAACAGGCCACAGAACGGACCTGCAAAGGGTGTATCTGGTATGTTGAACCAGAACTTTGACAAGGTACCATCGCTAAAGAAATTGGCTGATAAGCTGGCCACATCTACAGCATCACAAAAGGTACACACGCCATCGGCCGACTTTACTGCAGATGATGCAGGAGACATGAGCATAGGCATGAAGGTAGAGCACCAGAAGTTTGGTTTTGGTACTATACTTACACTAGAAGGTGGTGCTAATAACCGCATAGCAGGTATAGACTTTGGGGAAGGCCATGGTGTTAAGAAAATCATGCTTAACTATGCCAAACTGAAGATCGTAAAGTAAAATGAAGTGATATTAATGTAACAGCCCCATACATATGTATGGGGCTGTTTTCGTTTACCCTTCAGAAAATATTAGTGGATAACCGTCAGTTCTTTGCGATAAACTTTACCGTTTTGTTCTGCGCAAACTATATAAGAACCCGGGGCCATTTGCTGCATATTCAAATCTGTGTCTTTAGCAGATCTTATGTTGGTATTCATCACCGCTCTTCCTGTAAGATCAAAAACAGTTACCTGAGCATCGGCTGTTTCGGCAAACTGCAGGTGCAACATGGAAGATACAGGATTAGGGAATATATTGAAAGCAACAGGTGATGTAACGTTACCCACACCCGTAGCATCAACAACCGTAAAGCTGCCGGTCATACCCATAGAAGCGTGTGGGGTGCACTTGTAGCTGTAAGTGCCCAACGCGGCTGGTACTGTATAATCAAATGTTGTGCTGGAAGAAGTAATAGGACTGTCCCACGCTGTTGCGCCCGATGGGATGGAGGTACTTGTAGTAGTATGGGTACCACCTGCCCACTTCCACTCAATGATGTCTCCCGGGTGTACCGTTAGCCCTGTAGCAGGCGTAAATGAAAAGTCGCCAACCATGATGGTATAGGTGGCTGCAAATGAATTGATTGTGGCAACAGATGCCAGTGCGAGTAGAAATAATTTTTCATGACAATTTTTTAAAAGGTTAAATGATGAGAATTAGCAGGAGGAGACAACAAAATCATGCCTGAAAACTTACCTACTTACCCCACTAAATGAACAATAACATTAAAGGCAGGCAATATGGCCTTCCTTCGATGTTTTAGGGTAGAATACTTAAGCCTCTATACATTAACCCCATTTTTTGCCGCAATCGGCTATAGTTCATTATATTACATGGCCTTCTATCCTATTGCTCGCCCTCTGCGGCTGCTCCTGCCATATGGCCTCATGAAAACAAATAAACAAAGTATCATTGATCAAGATACAAACGAACGCTGAAAGCAACACTGGCTTTGCAATTTTAAAGGGCAGAATAGTGCAGTTACACAACTACTTCACGGCCATACCCAGGCACGTGCACCAGGATAATTACTGGTTTTATAACATCAGCAATCTTGCTTATACACTGATCATGTTGCTGCACTGTAGTTGGATCATTGTATTCCGAGTGTTGGATATCAGCCCTATGGTGAACTTACAATTCCCCAGTATTGCTACCTACATAGTAGCTATTGCGCTCAACCGCAGGGGCTTTCACCTTGTGGCTATGTTCTTATGTCTGCTGGAAATAAATCTGCATCAGCTAACTGCAGTTATCCTATTGGGCTGGAGTAGTGGCTTTCAGAATTTTATACCACTGATAGCGTTGATGCCCTTCTTGAAATATAATGAAGCTTGGTACACCAAAACACTCTTATGCCTACTGAGCTTTCTGTTTTATCTCTACATAGATTTCTACATCCGCAATAGTGCGCCTACCTATATTTTAGATCAGGGACCGGCCGTATTTCTTAATATCTCTAATGTGGTGCTGTCATTTATACTGGTATCGCTATGGGGTATTGTGTTGTCTATATCTTACCAGCGCACAGTTACCGCACTTATTCTAAAAGAACAGGAACTATTTACCGCGCAGAAGATGACAGAGCAGGCAGAGATACTCCGCCAGCTTGAGGTAAAAGAACGCGATAACGAGATCTATCAGCTACGCAATGTAGAGCTGAAGAACAGCAATGATGAGATACTGGCACAGAAGGTGGTGATTGAAAAACTGGTAGCAGAGCAGGAGCAGATAATACTGGCCCGTACCGGCGAACTGGCAGAGACCAATGCCAAACTCATCAATGCCAATAAGCAACTAATGGCATTGATACAGTTTAACGCCCATAGCATACGCGAACCCCTTTGCCGTATACTGGGCGCAATGACAATATCTGAATACATGACCCAGGAAGAGTTTTACATAGAGATATGGCCGCAGGTAAACAAGGCCACTACCGACCTGGACATAGCAGTAAAGCAGGTGATCAAATATGCCGATGAGGCTATTGAGGAGAATGGGTAGGGGAGAAAGTTAAAGTGCTATTTATTAAATAAAGTATGCCTTATAGCAGCTACAACCACGTTCTCTCCGCTAGTTTCAAAACCAACACGTAAGGAAATGTAGGTACATTTATATCCCTGACGTTGCTATCGCGTTCGCTGTTTACAAAAGAATAGTATTGTGGGTGTTCAGTCAATTTGACATAAATCGCTATGATTTCTTCATAAAATTTATTACCCAATTCCGGATCAATATTGTCGTAGTAATAAATTGCTTCTCTGAAGTCTTCCTGCGCATGCTTCGAGATGATTAGCTTATGCGCCATTACGTTTTCTATAGTTTCTTATGTCTTCTAAAGATTCGTCGAGGGTGTATGTTTTTGTTTTCCCCGAAAATGCATCCGCACTTATCTGCTCTAATCTGGCAATCGTTTCATCGTCGTAGGTGTATTTATCTCCGTCTAACAGAGTATATATAGCCATTACCTTTTCTTCGCTGATCGTTTCTATCAGGTAATGTAGTTTTTCTTTTGTTTCGGCGTAGGTCATAGAGGTTTCAGTTGGTTACTGCTAAATATCTAGGCTTTCATATAAAATATTCTAATTGTATCGGCTCATAAGTCCCAATCAAAATTTCCATCCAGTTTCTTTGAAAAACCCATGTAGATTTATATTTTTTATCGCCAATTCCTGGCAAACATTAGCGATTCCATGGGAGTGTGCTTTAAACAACTCTTCATGTACAAGTGTAATTCTGTGCACTTTGGCACAAGAAAGCACAAATGGATCGGCAACAGGGCGCCCGGTAAGCCTGTTTTTCTTTCGTACAAGTTCAGGATGCTTAGTTAATATTTGTTGAATCATTGACTGTTCTTCAAGAGATGGTCTTCCAAAAATATGCTTATTTGTCTCGGCCCATTGACTTGCCTCATCTCCCGATTCACTCACTTCCCTATATACTTCCGCACAGGAAATTATTGAACCATTATCTGCCATAGATTGAAGTTTCTCCCATAACGTTGGAAAAATATCTCTTGGATAATATTTCAAATTTATTAAGGGCCCTGCATCAAATACAAAGAGCGCGTTAGGATTTAGTACACTCATTGCCTATAAATTAAATCGCTGAAACCCGAAATGTTCTTTATTTTAGTATTTAAGTAGTCAGCTGCTTCATACACACCTATTTTACCTCCAAAATAGCTATCAAGAACTGTTTGTACATACGGCTTTCCCATCTGGCTAACTCTCGTTGTAAAATGGGTTGGCCCACCTTTTTTAGCAGATTCTTTTTTATCATTTTGGTGCTTCTTCCATCGATCAGTCCAAATATCTCGCATGTAGCTGTAATACTCCGGATCTACATAACCTAAGCTTACTAATTTCCTTAGTAAGACTTCAGAACTAACTTTAAATCCTTTTGCAAAATTATTAAGCTCAACTTCAGGAATTTCCCGTGTGTTATGTATTACCTTAATTAGTACATTATTGTCAGCAACAAGTGTGTCAGGCAAAAGCAACTCAGCCGCAAACCAATTGCAAAATTGTTCGATTTTCTGACTTTGAGCAACGGCTTGTTTGTTTTTTGATTCGAAAAACACATCGCCTCCATCACAGAGAAGGTGACATAATTCATGGAATATAGTAAACAATTTTGCTGCAGAAGTATCTTTACTGTTGGCAACAATTGCAGGGAATTCTTCATGATGTAAGCAGAATCCACGTATAGAAATTTCTCCAAAGGGATATTGAAACACAAATACACCCGATTTTGCCAATGCATTTCTACAAAAAGTAAAAAATTCATCTTGTGAATTGGTGGCTCTTATCCCGTCATCAAGTTTTAGTAGTTCTCTAATTTGCTTAACCTTGTTCTTGTCCCTTTCTCCAATATCGAATTTGAACTTCTTAGTCAACCCCTGTATATCGTAGGGATTATCACTACTAAAAAGTTCTTCCAAAGACATTTGATGACTCTTAACTTTTCGAACGACGTATCTTACATCTGCTGGAATTGATTCGATGTCTTGTGTACTAAGAGTCCGAAAGTCTCTTTTTAGAGACTCGTCGTTTGGAGCTTGCTGCATAAAGAAAATCGCCAGTGGTCTTTTATAAACCTCATAGGCTAATTTCTCAAGCTGTACATAAGTCGGAATTTCTTCTCCTTTTTCCCAAGCAAGAATCTGCTCAACGCGCTTGCCCATTTTTTTTGCAACTTCATCTACCGTCAAGCCAAGACTTGTCCTTGCCCATACCAAAATGGACGGTTCAATCTTTATAAGGGTAGGTTCAGCCATAGACTCTACAAAGATATATCATTAAAACCCAAACAGAAATAACAAGGGTGGATCGCAACACAAAAAAAGTCCAACTCCTCGCAGAGTTGAACTTTTTCAATATTATACTAAAGGAGCGAATTATGCGCCTACAGCTACACGTACAAACGTAGAAACTGTAAGACCTGCAGATACTGACTTTAGGTAGTCACCTACATTCTTGCTTGGATCCTTAACGAAAGCCTGTGGCAACAAAGTGTTTTCCTTGAAGAATTTGTTCAGCTTGCCCATAGCTATTTTCTCAGCCATGTCGCCTGTCTTGCCTTCTGCAGCTACCTGGTCCATAGCAATAGCTTTTTCACGAGCCAATGTTTCAGGAGATATGCTATCAGAATCAACACCCAGTGGGTTCATTGCAGCGATCTGCATAGATACATCTTTACCAGCAGTAACGATACCTTCTGTAGCAGCCTGGTTCATACCCACCAACACACCTATACGGTAGTTGCTGTGAATGTAAGGAACAACAGCAGCAGCAGTAACCTGCTCAAAACGAACTACATCTATTTTCTCACCAATCTTAGCTACTACTTCGTTCAGCTTTTCGCCTACGTTAGCATTTTCCATTGGCTGAGCTTTCAGGTCTTCGATAGAAGTAACCTTAGAGTTCAGAGCGATGTCAGCTACATCATTTGCAAACTGTATGAAGTCAGCATTCTTTGCAACGAAATCAGTTTCAGAGCTCAGGTTGATCAGTATGCCGTAAGTGTTATCAGCATTAGCCTTAGCTATTACCACACCTTCTTTAGCATCGCGGTCGCTACGGTTAGCAGCAACTTTCTGGCCTTTCTTACGCAGGTAGTCAATAGCAGCTTCAAAATCGCCATTGCTTTCCGCAAGCGCCTTGCGGCAATCCATCATACCTGCACCTGTTTGTTGACGCAGCTTGTTTACTTCAGCTGCAGAGATTGTAACTGTACTCATTATATTGTTCTTTTATAGATTTTAAAATGGAAACGCGAAAATCGCATTTTATTATTAAAGCCCCAAATGCGGGGCTTTAATAATCTGTTATAGTTTTAATAGGTCTTATCGTCCTTCGGCAATGGTTCGACAAGCTCACCATGACAACTGCGACAACAAGCTATTTTATATGGTCAATGGTTCGACAAGCTCACCATGACATATTTGATTAACGCTTTGTTGGAGCGGGACGGCTTCCGCCACCACCCGGACCACGGTTGCCACCAGGGCCACCGCCCGGACGGCCAGTGCCACCACCAGGACCACGGTTGCCACCACCGGCACCACCAGGCCTGTTACCAGCACCACCACGACCAGGACCACCTGCGCCCGGGCCACCCGCGCCAGCACCTGGTGCTGTACGGCCACGACCACGACCACGGCCACGACCGCCTTCGTTATCTTCTTCAGTGATCTCCATGCCACGAGTTCTTTCTGCCAGTTCTTCTGCAGTTTCTTCGTCGCCATCCTTATTAGACGCTCTTTCCTGCAGGCCTTCCATGATGGCAGCAGTAAGATAGTTAGTAATGATAGAGATAGACTTTGTAGCATCATCGTTAGATGGGATAGCAAAATCAACCTTAGTAGGATCGCTGTTAGTATCTACCATAGCCAATGTAGTGATGCCCAGGCGCTTAGCTTCTGCTAATGCGATGTGCTCATGGCTGATGTCTACGATGAACAAAGCAGCAGGAGTACGGCCCATCTGGCTGATACCACCCAATACTTTTTCCATCTTTTCCTTGCTGCGGGTAAGTGTAAGGCGCTCTTTCTTAGTAACGCTGTCCATTGTACCATCAGTAAGCATTTTTTCGATGCTCAACATCTTCTTTACACTCTTACGAATGGTCTGGAAGTTAGTCAACATACCACCTAACCAACGCTCAGTAACGAAAGGCATATTTACCTTCGCTGCAGCCTCAGCTACTATTTCTTTAGACTGTTTCTTAGTTGCAACGAACATGATCTTCTTACCGCTCTTAGCGATAGACTTCATAGCAGCAGCAGCTTCTTCCAGTCCTTCAATTGTTTTATTAAGATCTATGATGTGAATGCCATTCTTTTCAGCAAAGATGTAAGGCAACATCTTAGGATTCCATTTTTTCTTCAGGTGACCGAAGTGAACGCCCGCTTCGAGCAACTGTTGGTGCAATGTTTTATTATCTTCCATTTGAGTAATTTCTTGATTGTTAAAAAAATAAAGGCTACAACTGTGCTGTTAACGTTTAGAGAACTGGAAGCTACGACGTGCTTTCGCCTTACCAAATTTCTTACGTTCAACTGAGCGGCTATCACGAGTTAACAAGCTTAGTTTCTTCAGCAACGGACGATACTCAGGATTAACTTCACACAATACGCGTGAGATACCCATCTTTATTGCTTCAGCCTGGCCTTTAGGACCACCGCCTTGTACATTTACCAATATATCAAATGCTTCCATTGCACCTTCGATAGTCTTCAAAGGAAGTTCTACCTGATTCTGCAGATACATGATCGGGAAGTAATTCTTGTAATCTTTGTTATTTACCGTGATAGTACCGGTACCCTTGCTCAGGTAAACACGAGCAACAGCTTCCTTACGACGGCCAACGGCATTTTTCTGTTTTTCCATTTTAGGAATGGTTTTATATTTTCTTCTGAATTTAAAAATTTGTTTCTATCGTTCCTTCAGGAAATTATTTCATTTCCTGTGGGTTCTGCGCCTTATGCGGATGATCTGCACCATCGTAAACGAACAATTTCTTGTACATCGCACGGCCCAGACGATTTTTAGGCAACATACCTTTTACAGCACGCTCTATCATCAGGTTAGGACGACGGCTGATCATTTCCTTTGCAGTTTCGATCTTCTGGCCACCCGGGTACATAGAATACGTTTGGTATTCCTTATCTTCCAGTTTGTTACCGGTAAGCTTTACCTTCGCTGAGTTGATCACGATCACATAATCTCCACAATCAAAGTGAGGAGTGTAATATGTCTTGTTCTTTCCACGAAGTGTTGAAGCTATCTTTGATGTCATACGTCCAAGAGTCTGGTTCGTAGCATCAACAACATGCCAATCACGTTTTACGATCTTCTCGTTTGCGGACTGTGTTTTAAAACTTAAGTGTCTCATTGTTCTTATTATGTATTTTACTTAATGCTGAATTTGTTCTTCCTTCCACCACAGGCACGGAATAACCTGTGTTTTCGGGACGGCAAAGGTAAATTTACACAACCATTACACCAAACATTTTATTAAGTATTTTTACAACACCGCCACAACGTATTGATTATCAATGATATTTTTAGCAAAAAAGTTTAGACGTTTTGCGATATTACGATAAAAAGGGGTGCCTGCCTGCCTGTTTGTTACAAAAAAACCGAACCGGCTGTTTACCCTAATTTCTTCACAACGTTTGAGTTTAATTAAATATCAGTTGCCACGACCTTCAGGTCGTGGATAAAATGAAAAGAAATAACAGGCTTTAGCCGAAACAATATATAAGCTGGGAACTTTGGCTAAAGCCAGTCTTGAATTACTTCACGATCCACGACCTAAAGGTCGTGGCAACTGATCTGTTCTATATTAATTGTATAGGAGCTAACGGCATGCAGATTTTTCAAGTGCGAGTATGGGGGAAATTACGAGAAGTATGATATTTTAGGAAACATGTAGTTCATATGCCATGAAATCCTTGCTCCGTTTTGTCTTATCAGGTAATTTGCTGAGATTTACAGTGTAATATCACTATCGCTTAATTAAAAATATATACCAGATGAAATACTTTTTGATACCGGCGGCACTGTTGGCCACTTTCTTACTGAGCAATAATGCTACAGCCCAGACCAAGGGCAAGGGCAAAACGCCTGCTGTAGCGCCCACCGCCGCCCAGGCTGCAGCTGTAGCCGAAGCACCGGCTGGACCAATAAATATGAAAGACATAGAAGGTAAATGGAAGGTAGACCATATAGACATTGACAGCAAGCCCGCAGATGGCGAAGCATCAAAATCTACCGAGCCGGGAGCTGACGATGATTTCTATGATTTTGCCAAGGGCACACTGAATAGCTACCTTACCGGCGCATCATTGTCAGTACCCTACAGCTTTTCGGGTCACAGTGTAGTGTATAAGCAAGATGGCATTAGCGACACCCTGCACGTAACCAGCCTGTCTAAAACCAAGGCAACCATTATAAAGAAAGATATTGGTGATGATGGGACTACCATCACTACAATTACATTGAAGAAGTAAGATCTTAATAAAGGATAGAAACATAATGGCCCCGGTTTTGCCGGGGCCATTATTATTTAAGGTTCATTATCAGGGCCTGTTCCATATCTCCCAACCTGCCCTTGCCTGCAAGTGCAGCATATCCAGTCCGTTTTTTATAACTGCGCCCTGTGCTTTGGCCAACGCTAAAAATCTTGTTTCTGCAGGGTTGTAAACAAGGTCATAAACCAGGTGCTCACTACCCAAGGCCTCATATGGCAGGGCCGGGCAAGCAGCAAGATCCACGAACATTCCCAAAGGAGTAGTATTAATAATGAATTTGTATTTGCTCAACATAGCAGGGGTAACATCGGCATAGGTAAGCATGCCTGCTTTTGCAGTGCGGGATACCAGCTTATAGGCTATACCCTTTTGTTTGAGCACATAAGCCACCGCCTTAGATGCACCTCCAGTACCCAGTATAAGCGCATAAGCATGTTGCGGCTGCAACAGTGGACCCAGGCTTCTTTCAAAGCCGATGACATCGGTATTATAGCCCTTTGTCTTACCATCTCGCACCGCTATACAATTTACTGCGCCTACCTTTTCCGCTTCATCATTCAGCTCATCCAGATAAGGTATTACCGACTGTTTGTAAGGTATGGTCACGTTCAGTCCCTTTAATCGTGGGTTGTCTATCAGCAACTGGGGGAATAAGGCAATATCGGGGATAGGTAGCGCAGTGTAGAGGGCGTTTATTCCCTCCGCTTCAAACTTCTTATTGAAGAAAGCAGGAGAAAATGAATGGTTCAACGGATAACCTATAATACCGTAATGGTCTTGCATTGATCTGTGTTAAAATATCTTGTTATACTGAGTGTTTCTGAACTTTTTACTGACGACTCTTAAAACAGCTTATATATCTCTGTTATCTCGGCCAGTATCTTTGGGAAGTCAATATCCAGGTTAATGAGCTTACCGGTATGAATATCGAACACCCAACCGTGTACTGTTATCCCTCTCTGGTAATAAGCCTCCTGTACTGCTGCGGTCTTAATGAGGTTCACGCACTGCTCTTGTACGTTAAGCTCTACAAGCCTTTCGTAGCGGCGCTTTTCATCGGTTATCGCATTCAATTCATCCTTATGAAAGCGGTATACATCGCGTATGTTTCTCAGCCATGGGTTCAGTATGCCCAGGTCTTTCGGCTCCATAGCTGCCTTTACGCCACCACAGTTATAATGGCCGCATACTATTATGTGTTTCACCTTCAAAACGCGCACGGCATAGTTCAGCACCGTCATTACATTCAAGTCTACATTATTGACAAGATTGGCAATGTTGCGGTGAATGAATGCTTCTCCGGGTTGCAGCCCCATCAGCTCCTCGGCAGTAACACGGCTGTCTGAACAACCGATATACAGAAACTCAGGACTCTGCCCCTTGGCAAGATTTTCAAAATAATCCTTGTCAATAGAGAGCTTTTCCTGTATCCACTCTTCATTGTTCTTAAATATCTGTTCTATCCTGTTCATGGCAGTAAAATTTTGAAATAGCAATATACAAAAACGCCCCGCAATATAGCAGGGCGTTCAATATTTTAAGTTAAAGATTGTAAGACTATGGCGCTATTGCGTAGCTGGTATTGCACTTGTCACCTTCGTCTATCCTTATCAAAGTAAGGTGGTTAGTTTCTACCATTGGTACTGTGTACTTTGATGTAACACCAGTCTTAGATTTCCTGAGTGTCAATACTACATTACCTACCTCATCGGTAGTAATAGAGTAAGTGCCTGCTTCATGCGGATTATCGCGTACATCTCTGTAGTTTCTTTCGTAAGTACCGTAGTTAAGGTTGTTACCATTGCTGGCTACCATCTTCAGCGTAGAGAAGTAGCTGATGAAGTGACCGTCATTAGTGCTGGTTACTTTGTCCTGGCACTTCATGCCCACAAAATACCAGGTCTTATCCAACAATTCAGCCCTGTTGATCGTTTGAGCGAAAAGGCCGGCCGGCATAGCGAGCAGGCACACAAGAAGAATGTTTTTCAACATATTTTTCATCATTAGATTTTTTCTATCGCAGTAAAAGTAATAAAAGCAAACTATTATTTAACGCTAATAGCAGGCAAGATAATTAATATTCTTTACTGTTGGTAATAGTTTGTTAAGGTTGAAGGAAAAAATGTTGAAATGGGGACCAGACAGTTGCTGTTGTGGCTCAAAACACCCTGGAAATGAGCTGAGTTTAAATAATTCATGAGCTGGAAGTGTTTTTCACGACAGCAGAAGAGGTCACCTATCACAACAGTACATCACTGTAATCTTACTGGTTTTTCACCAACGGATCTTCGTCTAAAGTCATCCCCTCCAACATGTGTTTAAGAATGGGTTTACACTTTTCGGTACATGCTGGGTAAAATTGTTTGTGCTTTCTGACCTCAGATCCGGGAGAAATACCCCACCAAAATTCAGCCATTGCAATTGGTTCGTACCCATTCAAAAAAGCATGTTGTAGTAACTTGGGGGTAGCGCACTCTCCGGCAGCAGCGGGTGGCTTCCCCTCTGTGGTATCATTAAAAATAGACTGCAGATTTTTCTTATCGCCATATTTGTTCAAAAATTCATAGTGCTCAAATAGCTGCGTTTGTAAAGCCGCAGATTTACGTTTGCGCCCACTTTTTAACGTTGTCAGTTGCACTTCAAAGTGCTCAATGCCCGTTATTTTTTCTCCTAAAACCAACTCCCATTTATTTAATAATACGTTCAACCGGTGCTTGTCATACAAACTTTGTTTGATCAGATTTGCCTCAAAGGCGCTGCGATCATCATCACTTAGTACTATCCCTTGTTCTTCCCTGCGCTTTTTTCGGTTCCCTTTATTGATCTTTAACTGTTGCTTAAAATCAACTATTTCAAGAGTAGATAATGCCTGAGATCGTTCTAAATCGTGTTTTAAAACCTGATAATTATCACCCGCCTCTATTTCCTTTATTTGCCTGTTAATGGCATTAATGACCTCTATTTGTTTCAAAAAGAAGCTATTTTCCACCAACATATCAAAAACAGGCGGAACAAATTCCGGATGATGATTAGATCCGCCCAATTTTCCTGAAAATGCAGATAAGTAGCCCAACGCCCCATCTTTATCCTTAACTACTAAAACACCAAACATCTTTCCTATTGCCTGCCCCTCCCGATCCTGCGTAAGCCCAAAGTTATGTTCCAGATCTGTTTGCGTTTCCAGATAGCCCTGAAGCGCTGTAGCTGCTATTTTGGTGAGCGGATGCGGTTCGTAGTTAAAAGGAAAAGTAAAGCGGAGCGGCACCTCAATGTCTTTTACCAAACTATCTGAGAAGTAAGTAATTGTGGTGGGGTTATTATCTTCCAAGTATTTTTGTTTAGCGCCGGCAAATATCGGCAGGAAAAACAAAGGCTTACCAACTATTTTAGTTGGTAAGCCTTTAAGTTTCGTGCCTCCCCCTACGAGTTATCGAACCGGTTGTTGGATTTTTTAAGGAAACATATGCAGTAGTATAAGCAACCTTCGAGTACAAACATTGGTGGTTGTGTTGACAATGCCACTTGCCAAAATGTGCACAGGTAAACATCTTTACGAAATGTTATGCTCAAAGATTGTAAGAGCCTCTTCTCGCCTGCTCTAAGCATTTAAATTTTTGATTTTGCGCATTGTGTTTATTGGTATACCCAAACTCTTTTGTGATCGAATCAATATCTTGTCCGTTATAAAAAATGGCCCGTAACAACGTGACGCACTTGTTTGTTATCCTCTGAAAAACGTTCAAAGCCCGGTTAGCATTTTGTACATGTATCTCATTTTCTACTTCCTCATAATCCGCCAGATACTTTTCATATACATCCACATCGGTTCTTACCGTTTTATTGGTATCTCGCAAACGTTTTAGCCAAAGATTACTGCTAATTGCAAAAATATACGTCTTCAAGGTTGAAGTCAGTTGAAAATCTTCTTTGGGAACCTTCTCTAGAATTACCAATAGTGTTTCCTGAAAAATGTCTTTTGCATCATCCTCACAACCATTATTTTTTATTATAAAATTAGCAACCGACGGGTAATGATATCTATATAATATGGCGTATGCCTGACTGTCGTTGCACTTGAGCGCATTAAGAATTTCGACGTCTGATTGATATTTACCACTCATAATTATTACAAAATACGATCATTAAAACTGTTTCCCCAACGTGCAGTACCAAAACTACCTGTATACCCTTAAGCTACGATAATTATATGGAAGATGCTTTTTGCCGGCACCTCCCATATAGTTCATCAGGCCGTAGTTTTTACTTCTTAAAGCCGAGCATTTGGCCCGCCTTATAGGTCAAGCTCATGCACACACACATAGGGCATACACCAAACCTGAAAAAGGTTAAGACTTTTTTTTTATAGAAAGGGATATTAGCGGGCACTATAGGACAAGTAACACCGTCGCCCTCATATTCCTTTATTCCCCAAATGTTTATTGACTCTTTCATTAACAAATTTTAATGGCTGTTAACCGAAGAAATGATAGATACACATGGCAGTAAGCACTACCGATGCCAGGCAAAGAAGAATTTTTGTTTGCTTGCTCATTCCTTTTAGTTTAATAATTTATTAATGGTGTTCGTCATTTCCGCATCTGTTGCAGCAATGCTAACTTGTTTCAACTGCTTGTGCGTGACCGGATCGATAAATGTTACAATACCCGACACATCTGCAGAATGCTTTTTATCCTGTATCATGCGGCAAGCCTTAAGTGCTTTGCCCATTCCTTTTCTTGGCGTAGTAATAACAGCCTCGTAGACATTGTCTTTTTGAAGTTGCTGTTTCGACGCTTCTTTTGTTTGCTCATTCGATAGGTCATTGAGGTAGATATTCACACCCTTATTGGAGTATGGCATAAGAACTGCTGTAAAACGTGCAGCGTTAGCCTTACAGACGCCACACCAGGTAGCACTATTTACAACAGCAATTAATTTGGGCTTCGGTGTATGCACTGGCATCTGCGAATAGCTGCGGGCACTGATCACTAATAACAATGTGGCAAAAAGGAATTTCACTTGTTTCATTTTTTACTTTTTTAGTTAGTTAATACTCATTAATACCAACTAAGGGTAAAAAATCACCCGCTTCAGAAAAAGAAATGAAAAATACTTTTTAGGTGAGGGCGCACACAGAGAAAAGGTTTCATCAATATAATACCGCGACGACCGTATATGGACGAATTACCATCTCAAAGGGCTGGGCTCACATCATAAATGTTGAGTGATAGTATAGTAAGACTAGTGTTCGTTTCGTTGATCATCCTAAGTACGAGGACCCGAACGGGAATTTGGAAAAGAGAAAGGGTTTCAACTTCCGCTGAAACCCTTTAATTTTTGTGGAGCCGGCGGGAGTCGAACCCGCGTCCAAACATATGCCCGATAAGCTTTCTACATGTGTATTTCCTGATTGGGTCTCGGGACGAAGCCGGACAGGAACATACCTACCCCTTCCCTATCTGTTTTGATTTTCATTCGTACATCACAGCGTTGCACAACCTATCCCGTATTTTGTTGATTCGGCGGCGGGGACGGTCACAGGCAACCTTCCCGGCGGCTATAAAGGGTGTCTAATCTCTGATTAGGCAGCCATGGCGTAAGAATATTCGCCTTATATGGTTTGAGTATTCAGATTTACGTGCTAATTACACAACGCACGACATGCTTACAGACCCTGCCCTATGCTGTCAAAACCGGTCGGCCCCGGTACGGTTGTTGCAAAGAACAGCACAAAGTTACGCATTTGTCGGCTCTTCTCCTTGTTTAATAATTCTTAAAAACAAAGAACCCGCAGCATTTCTGCTGCGGGTTCTGCTACTGATATACTTTAGTAAATTAAGCCAGTTTCTTCAGCTCTTCAATACGAGCTTCAGCATCACTTTCTACTTTCAGTGATCCGCTCTTGTCCATATCTACAAGTACCGGAGCAGCCACGAAGATAGAAGAGTAAGTACCTGTGATCACACCTATCATCATTGCGAATGCAAAGCCCTTAGTTGCCTCACCACCTACAAAGAACAGGATAACCAGGGTAATGAATACTGTCAGTGACGTCATGATAGTACGGCTCAATGTATCATTGATCGCACGGTTGATAACTGTTACCTTATCTTCATTAGGCGATTTGCGGAAGTACTCACGGATACGGTCAAATACGATAACCGTGTCATTCATTGAGAAACCACATACTGTCAATATCGCAGCAATAAAGTGCTGGTCAATTTCCAGTGCGAAAGGTACGATACCCTTGAAGTAAGAGAAGATAGCCAATGTAACCGCGATATCGTGCAACAATGAAAGCACCGTACCCAGTGAATACTGCCACTTGCGGAAACGAAGCAAGATGTAGATGAAGATAGCGAACAGAGATATTGCTGTTGCCTTCCAAGCACCACGCTTCAGATCATCAGAGATAGTAGGCAATACAGTTGTTGACTGCTGCAGATACTTCCTCTTGAACTCATCCATAGTAGTGTTAGATGGTATCAGGTTCTCCTTGGTCAAACCTTCAAACAACTTCTCTTCTACCTGCTTGTCTACATTCTGACCAGCATCTGTGATCATGTAGCCGGTAGTGATATCCAGTTGCTTGTCTGTACCAATGGTCTTAACAGCAGGGTAATCGAGGAAGTAAGGTTTCAGTTTCTTCTTTACATCTTCAGTAGAATATGCCTTTTCAAACTTCACCTTGTAGCTACGACCTCCGCTGAATTCAACACCCTTGTTGAAACCATGCCAGTATGTGCTGATACCTACCAGGAACATGATAGAAGAAATAACGTAAGTATACTTTCTTGCTTCTACAAACTTAAAGTGTGCCTTCTTAAAGATAGACTTAGACAAACCTGTGAAATAGTTGAAGTGACGCTCACGCTTAGTGTAGATGTCAGTGATCAGGCGAGATACCAGGATACCGCAGAACAAAGACAACAGGATACCAATGATCTGTGTAGTTGCGAAACCTCTTACCGGACCCAAGCCAAATATGAACAAGATAACCGCAGTGATCAAAGTAGTGATGTGACCATCAAATACCGGAGCATAAGACCTCTTATAACCTTCTTCTACCGCATCCTTATAACTCTTACCTGATAACAGTTCTTCCTTGATACGCTCAAATATGATAACGTTCGTATCCACGGCCATACCAATGGTCAGTACCAGACCCGCAATACCCGCCATTGTCAAAGTAGCATGCAATGAAGACATTGACAAGATACCGATAGTGAACAACAGGTTAAGGATAAGAGAGATATCAGCTACGATACCACCGGTATTGTAGTAGATCAGCATCAAAGCGAAGATTACGATGAAAGACAAAGCCAATGAGTTGATACCCTTGTCAATGTTCTCAGCACCCAAAGTAGGACCTACAACCTGCTCTGCAACGATGTGCGCAGGAGCCGGTAATTTACCGGACTTCAGGATGTTAGCAAGGTCACCGGCTTGTTCGTTAGTGAAGTTGCCAGAGATCTCAGTACCACCTGAAGGTATTTCGCCTTGTACACGAGGGCAAGAATAAACCTTGTCATCCAGTACTACAGCTATGAACTTACCTACGTTGCGGCCGGTCATTTCTTTCCATATGTGAGAACCAGTAAGGGTCATCTCCATATAAACCGCTTGCTTACCAGACAACTGGTTGAAGTCTTTACGTGCATTAGTAACGTTATCACCTTCCAGCTTAGCAATGCCGCCCGGAGGTACTTTTACCGCGTACACCATCAATACAGGGTTCTTCTTTTCATCAGCACCATATACCAACTTTACGTTAGCAGGCAATTTGCTTTTTACAGACTCCATTGCCAGGTACTTGTTTAGCTTGGCAGTATCTTTCTTAGCAACCAGACCTACAACCGAACCGGCAACTGCCTGACCGTTCTGAGGATCTACATATGGATTCATCAGCGCAAACAAAGGATTCTTTGCAATTGCTTCAGCTTGTTTCAGAGAAGTTGAATCTTTACCGCCCATAGCAGCATCTGTCTTACCATCTTTCTTGCCCATCAGCGCGCCAAGGCCACCTGTTGTATCAGTAGATTTTGTGCTTGCAGTTGCAGTTGTATCACCAACCTTAGCAGCAGTATCCTCATCGGTACCTGCAAGGTGTCTTGCCAATGCATCATTGGCCATAGACAATGAGCCTATGATCTCTTCATTGGTATAAGTTTCGAAGAACTGCAATTTCGCAGTTGCCTGAAGATAAGTACGAACACGCTCAGGGTTAGTTACACCTGCCAATTCTACAGTAATGATACCTTTCTTTTCATCAAGGTTCACATTAGGGCTGGATACACCGAACTTATCAATACGTGTCTGCAATACATTGTAAGTACGCTTGATCGCATCTTTAGATTCTTCGTTCAAAACCTTGATAACTTCCTGGTTGGTAGAAGTACGGGTGATCGCTTTTTCAGATGGCTTCAGGAACAATGTAGAAAGGCTTGCTCCCTGATTTTGTGCCAGGTAAGCTTCGCTGAAAAGAGTAATGAAGTTAGCTTCACTGTTACCTTTCTGCTGAGTAGCTGTTGCTATCGCCTTGTTCAATGCCGGATCCTTAGGGTTATTAGACATAGAGCGAACCATCTCATCGAGGCTCACTTCCAATGTCACGTTCATACCACCCTGCAGGTCAAGACCCAACTTCAACTCCTCATCTTTAGCAGATGCAAGCGTGTACTTCTTGATACCTACGTTAAAGATCTCAACGTCCTGCATGCTGTCAGAAATAGCCTGATAGCGAGCATCAACTAATCTTCTTGTAGAGTCTTCTGAAACACCTGGGTATTGTGCTTTGATCTCCCGCTCAGCTTTCGCATGCATTTTCTTTTCCTCGTTCCTTACCACGAACGTTATCGATAGCTGATACAGCGCAAAAAGGATAAGTGCGACAGTAAAAAACTTTACCAAACCTTTTAATTGCATAGGTTTTAATTAAATTAATATTACGTAATATGTTTAAAATAGGTTGGCAAAGATAGGATTTAATGTAAAAAAACGTACCTCCCACCAATAATATATATAATTTTCGTGAAAATACCGCACATTTATTGATATTTCCCGCTTTTTAAGGCCATTCTGCAAATTAAATTATCGATTATAGAGGTCGTAACAGTAAAATTTCCGACAGGTAGCCGGTTTTTACCCATTTATTTAAAACCGCTCCGCCATTCCCAGCCCAAACAATGCATAATCATACACTGCGGGATCGTTGGCATCCAGCTGTTTTAGTAGTTGTGTAAGGTATTCGGCATTCTTCCAGTCGGCCTTATCTGTTGGCAGCAGGTCCAGCCGGTAGGCCACCCTGGCAACGTGCACATCGAGCGGGCAAATGAGTTGCGCAGGCTTTATTTTATTCCATAGCCCGAAGTCCACCCCACATTTATCTTTGCGCACCATCCACCGCAGGTACATGTTCAGGCGCTTACAGGCAGAGTTTCGGGCGGGCGTGGCAATATGCTTCTTTGTCCGCTCTGGATGCTCGATTGAAAAGAAATAATTGTGAAAATGGATCAATGCCTCCTTTACGTTCACACCTTTATATATAGTGTCGGGCACGAACGCATCTTCAAGCGATGAGTGTATGCTGTAGTGATAACTGAGGAAGTGAATAAAATAGAGCAGATCGGTGGTATTATAGGTGCGGTGGGCAAAGTGCAGGAACCGCTTCAGGTCAGTTTCCTCGTGGTTCACTATAAAATCATGGGGCGAATGATCCATCCAACCCATTATTTTATTGCTGCTATTAATAATAGAGGTGCGATTGCCCCATGCAAGCACGGCCGCGAATAGGCCTGATATCTCAATATCCTGCAGTTTTGTGTAGGCTCTTGGAATACAGACAGGATCTTTTTCTATAAACGAAGGCCTGTTGTATAGTTTTACCTTTTCATCCAGGAAACCCTTCAGTTCTATAATATCAGCCATGCCCACAAAAATACCCAATTAGATTGAGGCAGAGTTTTTGTAAGTACATTTATTCAGCAAACAACAATAATGCACCGCTTACCTCTAATAAATAAGGCCATTCTGCTCACACTCCTGCTTTTGTTCATTGGCGCCCATGCCGATGGCAAGAAGCGAATACGCATCCGCCATGCTAAAAAAAGCAAGTCTTATATAGAGGACTACTACAAAAAGTACCTTATTGTAAGAGCCTTTGAATCTACCAAGTTCACCAACTTTCGTTTTTCCGACGGTGGATCTAAGCTTATCTACAAGCCCAATGAGCATAATAATGCGGGGGTGGGTATCAATTATAAGTTTATCAGCCTTAACCTGGGCTTTCATGTACCCTTTACCGATAAAGACCAGGACAAGTATGGCAAAACCCGCCAACTAGACCTGCAGACCCACATTTATGCCCGCAAGTTCATCATCGATTTTTTCGGACAGTTCTATAAAGGTTACTATCTGTTCAATCCTGATATCAGGGCTAATTATCTACCGTCAGACATTATAAAGCGCCCCGACATCCGCACCCGCGACATCAGTCTGATGGTGCAGTACGTGTTCAATTACGATCACTTTTCCTACAATGCCCCGCTTTACCAAAATGAGGTGCAGAAAAAAAGCGCTGGTTCTTTCATTGCCGGTGGCGGTATCTACCACTCACATGTGCGTGCCGACTCTTCACTCGTTCCGCATGACATTAATGATTCAGCTTTCTTCAACGGCTCCCGTTTCAACATTGCCTCACATATAGGGCTGGGCATCAGCGCGGGCTATGGCTACACCTTTGTTATTCATAAACGGTTTTTTGTTACCGCCATGGCCAGTGCCGGTGCAGGGTTGGGCTATTCATACACTTCGGCGCCCGGCGAAGGGAGGACAGGCGCCTTTGGCCCTGAATATGACCTGAACCTGAAATGTGCCGCAGGCTATAATTATGGCGAGTACTTTGCCGGGGTAAACTATATAAGACTACTGACCACCGCCAACAGCGCCTTCCCCGATACCTGGCAGGAAGTGAACAGGGGCAATTTCAGAGTAATAGTGGCCAAAAGGTTCAAACACCGCCGGTCATTGCTACCCAAATCAGGGGTAATAAAGGTCGATTAGCCCAAAACAGATCAAAGTATAACAGCTCACATCCGCAAAGAGCTACACGCTTTAACCACATTGATGTTACCAGTGCTATGATAAGCCACAGAAATCACTACTTTTACATGGTTTTTACCGCTTATTATGAACGACAAACAAAAACGCCCGGTTAGGGTATTGGTAGCTAAAGTGGGTCTTGACGGACATGACAGGGGCGCCAAGGTGATAGCTACTTCCCTCCGCGATGCGGGTATGGAGGTTATATATACAGGTTTGAGGCAAACACCTGAAATGGTGGTCAATGCGGCATTGCAGGAAGATGTTGACGCTATCGGCATCAGTATACTCAGTGGTGCACACATGACAGTTTTCCCGCGTATCATGAGCCTGATGAAGGAAAAAGGCCTTACCGATATTTTAGTTACCGGCGGCGGCATTATACCTGCCGAAGATATGGCCGTGCTCAACGAAATGGGTGTGGGTAAGCTATTTGCGCCCGGCGCAAATACCGGCGATGTAAGTGATTACATCTACAAATGGGTAGAAGAAAACAGAAGATAATTCAGTCAACAATAACACACACTACAAATTACCAATATGTACAGTACAATTCTTACCACTCTTGAAAATGGCATATTTACCATTACCGTAAACCGCCCCGACAAAATGAACGCCCTGAACAAGGACGTAGTTGCAGAGATAGGTCAGGCAATGGAAGAAGTATATACTAATACCGAGATCAAGTCTGCAATAATTACCGGTGCAGGTGAAAAAGCATTTGTGGCAGGTGCCGACATTTCTGAATTCACCTCGTTGGCTAAAGATGGCGGCATGGCATTGGCACGCAGAGGCGCAGAACTGGTGTTCAACAAAATTGAGAATTGCCCTAAACCGGTTGTAGCTGCTGTAAATGGCTTTTCATTGGGCGGTGGTTGTGAGCTAGCAATGGCCTGCCATTTCCGCGTAGCCAGTGAGAATGCTAAGTTCGGTCAGCCCGAAGTTAACCTGGGCCTTATTCCGGGCTACGGTGGTACACAGCGCCTTACCCAGCTGGTAGGCAAGGGAAAATCTATGGAGCTGATGATGACCGCCGATATGATAGGCGCTGAAGAAGCAAAGACGCTGGGCCTTGTCAATCACGTTGTTCCATTGGCCGAACTGCTGACCAAAACAAAAGAAATACTTACTAAAATACAGACAAAGGCCCCTTTAGCGATCGGTCACATCATAGCATTGGTGAACCAGGCTGCTAAGTGCGACCCGGCAGGTTTTGATAATGAGATCGAAGCTTTTGGTGACTGCTTTGATTCTGAAGACAAGAAAGAAGGCACAGCGGCATTTCTTGAAAAAAGAAAACCAGTGTTTAAAGGAAAATAATTTATATCTTCAACCTTCAAAAATTAACATACATGCGGGCAAGGTCTATCCGTAATCTCTTCATACTGATCATAGCTGCGTGCTCCTCGGCTACTTCTTCCTACGCGCAAGACGCGTCAAGAATATTCATTGAGCCCGATGGCTGGTCTATTGGCACCAATATTGGCCTTACAGACCTCTGGGGCGATGTAGGTACCAAGGTATTTCTGGATCATTATACCAACAGTAAATATTTTGATAAAGTAGCTGCTATGGGCGGTATGTTTGGTCGTTATACCATTCACCCGTGCCTGGGTCTGAAGTTTGGCGTTAACTATGGCGTATTATATGCTACAGATGAGTGGAACTATGACAAAGCACAGTTTGCGTTGACACAGGGTTCAGACTACTACCAGCGTTATGCACGCCAACAAAGGGCAAGAGCTACTATTTTTGAGGGCAATTTCATGGTAGAGTTTACACCAATGCGCTTTAACCCTGAGAAAAACAGGGCTAACAAAAGAGGGCAGTTAGTATTAGGCTTAGGTATTGGTTATTTCCATTTTACACCACAAAATACTGTAGCATTAGGTAATAAGTTCATCAATATATATGACCTCCATATAGAAGGTGATGGCTTTGGCCCGGGCTTCCCACCATCTTATTCTCTGTGGCAGTTTTGCGTACCTATGAGCATTACTTATCGTTGGGATATTGGTAAACACCTTAACCTCGGTTTTGAATTTATGTACCGTAAAACATTCACCGACTATCTTGACGGTGTAAGTGGCAAATACATCGATCCGGCAGAATACAAGAAACACCTTTCTGCTGGCGAGGCCGCTACTGCCACCCTTATACAAGACAAGGAATACTACAAGAACCTGGGCCAACCCAACGTAGCCGGTAACCTTAGAGGTAATGCAGGCAATAAAGATGCCTACTCTTCTATCAGCGTAACCCTTTACTACAAGTTATTGGCGCGCGAAGGAAAGTGGTGGACTAGATTCTAATCATCCAAGTTATCCCAATAAAAAAGCAGCAACCGGGGTTGCTGCTTTTTTATTGGGATAACTTGTAACAAAGTGAAATATCAACTTCGCACCTATTATCATACAAATGTCTTTTTCCCATTTTCACAAACCGTTTTTCCCGATTTGTGAAGTGTAGAGGGTTGATTCGGGTGTTACTTTGCACCCATTTCCAAACCATATGCGCAAATTTTTACTTTTTTCTACTCTTTCAGTACTGGCTTTTGGCCATGCCTCCGCACAATCTACTGACCTCTCTAAGAAGATCTCTCCACAGCAAACTCCTGCCCAACAGCTGATAGCCAGTACGGGTGAGGATTCCCTTAACTCATATGGCGCAGGCCACTCGCGTACTGTCATTTCAGGTTATGGAGAGGTTCATTACCAGAGAGATTTTAATGCAAAGACCGCTGAAGCGTCATTGAAAAGGGCAGTACTATTTGTCGGTCACCAGTTTACAGGTAAGATAGCGTTCTTCTCTGAGCTGGAAGTAGAAGATGCAAAAGTAGAAGGCGGCGGTGTGGCCGGAGAAGTATCTATGGAGCAGGCATACCTTAAATTCAGCCTTAACCCGCGTCAATATATTACCGCAGGTCTTATACTGCCAAGAATAGGTATAGTAAACGAGAATCACCTGCCTATCAACTTTAATGGTGTGGAACGACCATTGGTAGAGCAATTAGTTATTCCTTCTACATGGAGGGAGATTGGTGTTGGCTTCTATGGCCAGTCAACAGCGTTGCCGTTTACCTATTGCGCACAAATACTTAATGGGCTGAACAATGCCAACTTTGAACATGGAACCGGCTTTAAAGGTGCAATGGCGGAAGGGCAGCAGGCAGGTGCTAACAGCCTTGCATTTACAGCAGCAGTGCAGTATTTCGCAGGCAACTGGAAGTTCCAGCTGTCGGGTTATGTAGGTGGTACAACCACACTACGGCCTGGAGCAGCTGATAGCCTTGAGCTACAATCGGGCTTCTTTGGTGCGCCAATGTACCTTGGCGAGGCCGATGTACAGTACAATAATAAGGGTATCACTTTCAAGGCACTGGGCACTATGGTATCATTGCCTGAAGCTGCAAGCATTAACCGTGCTTATGACCACAACCTGGCATCGAGCATGTACGGTGCTTATGCAGAGCTGGGCTACAACCTGCTGCAGACTGCAAAAAGCACTAAATGGCAGAGCAAACAACTGAACGTTTTTGCCCGTTATGAGACCATAGATCTGAACGCATCTTTGCCGCGGTATGCTATTACTGATGGTACGCTAAAGCAATCGCACCTTATTGCCGGTCTGGGCTTCTTCCCTATACCGCATGTGGTTGTAAAGGCCGATGTGCGCCTGCTGAATACCGGTGATCAGAACCCTGCTTTGGTACTCAACCCCAACCCTAACGCAATTGCCTACAAAACCAACAATACCTTCCTAAACCTTTGTTTGGGCTATTCATTCTAATATGGACAGAAAAGAGTTTATAAAGAAAACGTGTACAGGAGCTTGCGTGGCACTCGGATCTGGCTTTATTATGAGTTCTATTCTGGCGGCTTGTAAAACACCGCTGGGAGTTATAAAAACAGGTGCAACAGATAACAACGTCATTATTCCACTGGCTGAGTTTGCGCAGACAGACTATAAGCTGGTGCGTGTGAACAACTACAACTATGACCTTGCCGTGCAAAAGAATCCTGATGGCACCTTTAAGGTACTGGTGCTGAAATGTACCCACGCCAGCCAGCCACTTACAAAAACGGGAAACTCTTATTACTGTACCCTGCACGGCAGCCAATTCAGCAAGGCCGGTGTAGTAATGAAAGGCCCCGCTGAAAAAAATATGATAGAATTACCAACGCATATCTCTAATAACAATCTCACCATAAAACTGAATACCAATATATGAAACGTTCATTCTTAATTATTGCGGCAGCATCTGTAAGCTTATTTGCCTGCAAAAAATCTGAAAACAACAGTACAAGCACCGTTACCAGCAAAGAAGTGATTACCGACTTCGTAAACAAGACCGCATTACCACAGTATGCTACGCTACAGGCTAAAGCAACTGTATTAAATACTGCCATTGCCACCCTCAACACATCACCAACGGAAGCTAACCTTGATGCGGCCCGCACCGCATGGCGCGATGTACGTAGCGCATGGGAACAGTGTGAAGGCTTTTTGATGGGGCCGGTATCTGATGAGAACTATGATCCTAATATGGATACATGGCCTGTAGATCACCTGCAGCTGGACTCTTTCACTGCCAACAGCACATCATTCACGCCAACGACTATACAGAACCTCAATCAGGCACTACGCGGTTTTCACCCACTGGAGTTTATTCTGTGGGGTCAGGGTGGCAGTGCTACAGCAGCCACACTTACCGCTAAACATAAAGAGTATATGGTAGGCCTGGCGCAAGATGTGGTGAATAATATAACTGCATTAAATAACAGCTGGGCAACTTCAGGCGGTAACTTCCAGTCGCTGATGCTTACTGCCGGTGAAGGATCTACCCGCTACACATCACGTAAAGAAGCCATGCTGGCCATACTTGCAGGCATGAGCGATATTTGTGGTGAAGTAGGCGGTGGCAAAATTTTTGACCCCTTCACAGAAGTAGACTCTACCAAAACAGAATCTCCATTTTCTCACAACTCAATCACAGACTTCACCAACAACATGCGTGGTGCACAGAATGTTTACCTGTGTAACTACAATGGTGCATCTGGTGCCAGCATGAGCAAATTCATCGCGGCAAGAAACCTGTCTCTTGATAATAAGATCAAAGAACAATTCTCAGCAGCCATAACTGCGCTGGGCAATGTTACGGTGCCTTTTGAAACAGCTATACATACACAGCGTACACAGTTACAGAACGCAATGAATGCTATGAATACACTACAGGCTACCCTTGATGGCGATGCAAAGACCTATGTGCAGACTTATGTAACTGACTAGTGATAAAACAACGATATTGAAATGAAGAAATTATTTGTGATAGCGGGTTGTGCATTGCTGGTGATAGGTGCTACTATGTGCCGCAAGCCGAATGCTTCTGTGCTCGATGATGACAGCAAATTTGACCCGCGCCTTTCGGGTGGAATGGCTACTTTTCTTGATGAAGGATCGAGTGCGGCTACCGGTGTAATACCTGCGCTTAGTGAGCATGATGTGCGTATACATGAACTGGGCGACAAGTTTTTTGAACAACCATTTGTAGCCGCTCCGGCACCACGTTTTGGCGGATTGGGCCCTATATACAACAACTCTTCCTGCGCCAATTGTCACCATAATGATGGCTTCGGCTTGCCAACCTTTGGCGGCGTTGGCTCGTCATTGCTTATGCGCATAAGTATACCTGGTGAAGATGAACATGGCGGGCCTGTATCGGCACCCGGTTTTGGCGGACAGCTGCAGAATGTGGGCCTGTATGGTGTACAACCGGAAGTACATGTAGATCTCACTTATACAGAACAAGCTTATTCATTTCCTGATGGTGATGAGGCTTTTCTGCGCCACCCCACCTACGCACTTACTAACCCTTACATACCCCTGCCTGCCAACTATATGACCTCACCACGTCTTGGTCCGCCGGTATTTGGACTGGGGTTATTAGAGAATATTCCTGAGTCAACCATCAAGTCTTTTGCTGACCCTACCGATGCCAATGGCGACGGTATAAAAGGACGTACCAACTATGTGTACAACCCATACACCAAGCAAAAAGAATTAGGCAGATTTGGCAAGAAAGCCAATACCTCAGATCTGTTGGTGCAGGTAGCCACTGCGTTTCAGCAGGACATGGGGTTGACCAGCTATGTGCAACCATTGAAGAGTGTACATGGGCAGTCTCAGTTCAGCTTCGTGCCAGATGGAGAAAAAATAGACCTGGCAGACTCCGTGCTGAATGCTGTAACGTTCTACATCCGTACGTTGTCTGTGCCTGCCCGCAGGAATACCAACAACGAAACGGTAAAGCGCGGGGAAATCATCTTCAAGCAACTGAATTGTAGCGGGTGTCATATACCTACTATGTACACCGGCATCAACGTAAACCTGCCTGCGCTCAGCAGCCAGCGTATACACCCGTATACCGATATGCTGATACATGATATGGGCGTGGGTCTTGCTGATAACCGCCCCGACTACCAGGCATCCGGTACCGACTGGCGCACACCACCATTATGGGGTTTAGGTATGTTTGAAAAGAACAACGGAACGCCTTACTACCTGCACGATGGCCGTGCGCGCACCATTACCGAAGCTATACTCTGGCATGGCGGAGAATCGCAGCAGAGCCGTGATAAGTTTACGCAATTGTCTAAAACAGATAGAAAAGCATTACTGGCCTTTTTACAGTCCCTCTAATAATATCATCTTCATAGCCATGCTATGTAGTAGTTGAAAACACAAGAAGAAAGGCAACCATATCGGTTGCCTTTCTTTATTTCAGATACTTCTTACCTTATGCCTTTGGTGCGCCGTTTGCTTCTGCTTTACGTGGATTGCGCTCCAGTACTTCGTCTACCATTCCGTATTCTTTGGCCTCCTGTGCGGTCATCCAGTAATCGCGATCGCTATCCTGCTCTACCTTTTCGAAAGGCTGGCCACTGTGGAAAGAGATGATCTCATAGAGTTCTTTCTTCAGCTTGCCTATTTCGCGTGCTGTGATCTCTATGTCGCTTGCCTGTCCTTCTGCACCACCCATTGGCTGGTGAATCATTACGCGGCTGTGTTTAAGCGCAGTACGCTTGCCCTTGCTGCCTGCACACATCAATACCGCACCCATAGAGGCCGCGATACCAGTACAAATAGTAGATACATCGGGATTGATGATCTGCATGGTATCATAGATACCGAGGCCTGCGTATACGCTACCACCCGGACTGTTCAGATACATCTGTATATCGCGGGTACGGTCTGTACTTTCCAGGAACAACAACTGTGCAGTAACTATATTAGCTACATAGTCATTGATACCTTCGCCCAGGAAGATGATACGATCCATCATCAAACGGGAGAATACGTCCATAGATGCTACGTTCATGGGACGCTCTTCGATGATGTATGGAGTAAGATTGGTAGGCAATTTTGTGTTGATCGCAGATGTATAGCTATCTACTGCTAAGCTGCTGATGCCATGATGTTTGATGGCATACTTACGAAATTCGTTCTGATTCATAAGAATACTTTGTTTTGTGTAGTTGTTGCAATTTTTAATCCATGATAAATATAGCGCCATTACGGCAGAAAATAACCTGACGATTCCTGCAAATAGTCAATTTGGCAATAGAGAATAGTAATATGGCGTTTGTATTTCCATTTTATTACTCAATGCTAGTGTTCTGTAAGCGTACAAAACGAATACGTCCTTGCGTGAGATTGATTCGCGAAGGGCTCGCAATGACCCGCTAATTTGGACTCAAAGAGAACCAGCGTAATGAGTTATGGGAAGCCCTCACATGTATGTACAATAAACCGCCCCCATATCACCCTGCATTTTAAAACACCTCACCCAGGTTCACGAAGAGGCCTTGTGAGCCGCCGAGGCCGAAGCCGTAGTCAATGGCTATGTTGGTGCGGGAGTTTTTATTGAGTTTTACTCTTAGTCCGCCGCCCCAGCCGGGTGCTATGGTCTCGAATTTATTAGAGCCCAGTTCGGTGAATGACTGTGCATTGGCAAATACCACGCCGCCTATCAAGCCATTTCGAGTAACTGTGAACCTGTATTCGCCCTCTATATAGGCCATATTATTTCCGCGATAGCGGCCCTGTATGTAGCCCCTTCCGGTGTTACTGTAAGGGTCATTACCTGTGTTGGGCAGCATAAGGTATGGAGGCTTACCGGTAACTGTGAACCATTCATAAGTCCATAGGGCGAGGATATTATCGGAGTTGGCGGGGAAGCGGATGTACTTTCTGCCTTCTATGACCAGCGAACGCCAGGTCTTTTCATTGCCCAGCACTGCCAGGTTGGGCCGGTAGATGATATTGGCAAAAGCGCCGCCATCGGGGTTGATGGAGTTTTTGCGACTGTCGTACAGGAAATTGAAGGTGATACCTGATGCGATCTCGGTGCTGTTCAGTCCGTATTTCTGAAAATCGGTGGCCACGCCTGCGGGTGCGGTCAATTCTTTTATACCCCAGAAGTAGTCTATACCATAGCCCAGGCCCAGGTATATATTATTCTTCACCTTGCGCATGATGGTCTCGTGTATCCTTATTGCGGAATAATCTATCAGGTAGCCATCATTGATATTGGTATACCCGCCTATGCCATAGGTAAACGATGGGAACTTGATGTAGCGCCAATCTCCCGAGATATTGTACTTATTGTCTTTGGTCCAGATGTTGGTGACAATGGGGGCTATTATCTGGTTGCGGACAGTATAGGTGAAACTCAGATTGATGGTAGAGGTGTTGGCACTGTCATTGGTATGAAATGCCGCATTACCATTGAGTAGCCCCGCAAAACCTGTTTGCAGCGTATAACCTGCTGCTGGCACGGCTGAAATGATCACCTTTTTGGGTGGTTTGGCTGTGGTATCTACAGGGTGATGCCTGTGGATGTAACGGGAAATGATATCCAAAAGATCGTCCTGGCGGGTATAGCCATCATGATGTTCTGCCTGTGAAAAGGCAGTGTAGTTACAACAGATGAGTATAAATAAAATGGTTAGCCTTGTTATCTTCAATGAATTGGTTTTAACCCGTATCTCTTTAATCAGCAATTATCAGACCATAATAGTTTGCAAAGGTTAAAATGTAAAAGTTAACAGCAGATTAAAAAAGGGTGCGCTTAGGTTTGACGCCTAAGTTGTTTCGCCCCCTTCGGGGCTGTGTTTATTATATTTTTTTACCGAGGGCTTCACCCCCGGCTATTGTGTTTCGCCCCTTCGGGGCTATCAATGGCAATAACCAGGTGACATCGGCTTTCAACGCCTGTCTACAATTGTAAAGTCAATGATATAAAAACGGGCGTACTTTGACCTGTAATTGCTCTGAAAAGCGATCTTTAGATGTTCTTATACCCAAACCTGTGTTACATTTACCAGACAATCATCTTCAAACCAATAACCTATGAATCAATTTGTAAAGCCGGCTGTTATCGGGGCATCAATAGTGGTGACGCTGGTGCTGGGTATATTTGTGATACTGCGCCTGTCGGGGGTATTGCTGTACTTTAAGATGGTAAGCGGATCGAGTGAACCTAACCTAAAAATGGGCGAGCGCGTCTTTGCATCGGGCCTTAAAGCACCCAAAGTAAATGACTTCATCTGCTTTGCGGCCTATGATTCTATTAACAACAGAGCAGATATATTGATGCACAGGCTATGCGCTAAAGGTGGCGACAAGGTGGAAATTAAGGATGGCGTGCTTATAGTTAACGGCCTGGCGGAAACTGGCATAAAACTAACCAATGAGTACCTGGTACCCAGGGCATACCTACCTAAAATACCCAACACGAGTGAAGTAAACAACATAATGGATATGGGTGAAGACAGTGTACATGTTTTTGCTACGATCGATTTTATGAAAGAGAATGGTATTGTTGGTAAACTGGTGGTGCACCCTGTAGCTTTTGTTGATGAGATGGTTGCGCTACGCTGGCAGCACAACTGGAACCTGGATCAGTTTGGCCCTGTCGTAGTCCCCGCCAACTGTTATTTTGTATTGGGTGATAACCGCCACAATGCTTTCGATTCCCGCTACCGCGGGTTTGTTGATGGTAAGGATTTCAGAGCTACTGTGGTATGGCATAATTAGAGGGGAGGCTTAGCTACGTCTGGGTTTGATTTTGATTTTGGTGACAGCGTAATCTGCATCACAGATTAGGAAGACTACCCCTAAATGGGAATAGCCCGCAAAAAGTCTTGCGGGGCTATTCCTTTTTTGTAACCAATAAAACAAATTACTGTATAGAGATTAAATCTGGTCTACAGCCTTTTAGCGCAAACCACTTTTTACTTTTAAGTTTTTACTTTTCACTTTTTAATGCGCCTGCAGCCAATTATGCCCGTGTCCTGTTTCTACATGCAGTGGTACGCCGAATGGTAGTTCCATAGCGCCTTCCATACAGCGCTTGATGATCGGCTTTACGTCTTCCAGTTCATTCACCGGTACATCAAATACCAATTCATCATGCACCTGTAATATCATTTTAGCACCGAGTCCGCTCTTCTTAAGCTCTTTGTGAATGGTGATCATGGCGAGCTTTATCATATCGGCAGCAGTGCCCTGTATAGGCATGTTAATGGCATTGCGCTCTGCATAGCCACGTACGGTGAAGTTGGCTGAGTAAATGTCCTTTAACCACCTCTTACGGCCCATTACGGTCTCTACATACCCGTGCTCCTTGGCAAAGTTAATAGAGCGGTCCATGTATAGCTTTACGGCAGGGTATTGTGCGAAGTAATTATCAATGATGGTCTTGGCCTCGGTGCGGCTCACACCTATATTTTCAGATAGTCCGAAGGCGGACTGGCCATAGATGATACCGAAGTTCACCGCCTTGGCAGCACGCCTCATATCACCCGTCACTGCCGATTCTTCTACGCCATATACCTTGGCCGCAGTGGCAGTATGAATGTCTTTATTGTCGCGAAATGCCTGCGCCATATTTTCATCGCCGCTTATTGCCGCTACTATGCGTAGTTCTATCTGCGAGTAATCGGCAGATACCAGTATATGGTTAGCATCGCGGGCAATAAAGGCCTTACGTATTTCCCTGCCGCGCTCTGTGCGGATGGGTATGTTTTGCAGGTTAGGATTGTTACTACTCAACCTGCCCGTTACGGCCACAGCCTGGTTGTAACTGGTGTGTAGTCTGCCTGTACGTGGATTGATCAACCCCGGCAATGAATCTACGTAGGTGCTTTTCAGCTTGGTGAGCTCACGATAGGTGAGTATCTCTTCTACTATATTGTGCTTGTGGCGCAGCTTCTGCAAAACATCTTCACCGGTAGCATACTGGCCGGTCTTGGTCTTCTTCTGGCCCGCATCTATTTTCATCATCTCAAACAATATCTCACCCAACTGCTTTGGTGAGCCTATGTTGAAGTTGACACCTGCATGTGCATATATACTGCCCTCTACAGCCTTAATATCTTTCTCCAGGTCTTTTGAATAATCATTGAGGAACTGGAAGTCGAGGTTCACACCTTCAAACTCCATATCCAGCAACACAGGTACCAATGGGTTCTCTACCTGGCTGAATACATTGCGTACTTCCTTCTCATCGAGCAACGGTTCGAATATTTCTTTCAGTTGCAGGGTCACATCGGCATCTTCAGCAGCATATTCCTTCACCTGCTCCAGTGGCGCATCGCGCATCGACAACTGCCCCTTGCCCTTCTTACCAATCAATGTCTCTATAGACACCGGCTGATAGCTGAGGTATTTGGCACTAAGCATATCCATACTGCGCTTACCATCGGGATCAATTACATAGTGCGCCAGCATGGTGTCGTACATGTTGCCCTTCAGCTCAAAGCCATACCACTTCAGCATCAGCATATCGTACTTCAGGTTCTGGCCGATCCATGTTATGTTCTCTTTTTCAAACAGCGGCCTGAAGCGTTCCATTATAGCCAATACTTCAGTTCTTTCTACCGGCAGGGGCAAATAATAAGCGGTACCCTTATCCCAGCAAAAACTCATACCTACTATGTCGGCAAGGTTAGCGTCTATATCGGTTGTTTCTGTATCGAAGGCTACTTCCCGCTGTTGTTCTAACTGTGCAATAAGTGTGGTTATCTCTTCATCGGTCGATACCAATGTATAAGTATGCTGTACATCGGCAATGGTCTTAAAATTGCCTGCATAATTTTCTGTTTCTTCGTTGGCTGTTTGTATCTGCTCTGCTACGGTCTGCTGTTGTTGTGCGGCAGGTTTTTCTTTGATCACATTGCCAAACAGGTCCAGCGACTTAGGCGCCTCAGGAGCCGGTGCTCCGCCTGCATCACCAAATACCTGTCTGCCCAGCGTACGGAATTCCAGTTCGTTAAATATCTCCGTCAGTACTTCTACATTCTTTTCCTTTATCCTGAAGTCCTCTTCATGAAAAGGCACACCCGGCACATTAGTGATAATAGTCGCCAGCTTCCTCGACATCATTGCCAGCTCTTTACCATTACGCACCTTCTCACCCATTGAGCCTTTTAGCTTGTCTGCATTGGCCAGCAGGTTTTCTATATTGTCATATTCCGCCAACAGCTTAGCTGCTGTCTTCTCGCCAATTCCCGGTATGCCCGGTATATTATCTACCGCATCGCCCATAAGGCCCAGCATATCTATTACCTGTTCTACGCGCTGTATGCCCCATTTCTCGCAGATCTCCTTTACGCCATATATCTCTTCCTTATTACCCTGGAATGGTGGCTTGTACATATAGATACCATCGCGCACTATCTGGCCGTAATCCTTATCAGGGGTTACCATATAAACAGTATAGCCCAGATCAGCAGCCTCAATAGCCAGTGTGCCTATAATATCATCGGCCTCATAGCCATCCATTTCCATGCAGGGCAGGTTAAAGCCCTTGATGATACGCTTGATCTCCGGTATAGCAGCACGCAGGTCCTCAGGTGTTTCCTGCCTGTTGGCTTTGTACTCGGCAAAGTCGGTATGCCTTTCTGTAGGAGCCGATGTGTCGAACACCACAGCCAGGTGAGTAGGCTTTTCTTTATTGATGAGGTTAAGCAAAGTATTGGTAAACCCAAACTGCGCATTGGTGTTCTTTCCCTTGCTGGTGATGCGCGGGCTGCGGATAAGTGCATAATATGCACGGAAGATCAGCGCATAAGCGTCTAATAAAAAGAGTTTCTTTTCAGGCATGTTGCTAAGGTAAGCCAATATGAGGGAAGAGCAAAAGTGGGTGACGAAGAGAATAGATATGATGGGGATTTGTTATATTTATAACAACTGCCAATCAAGATTATATGAAGACTGCCTTGATACTCTTTGCTATAGCTATTCTCAGTACCTCCTCAGGCAAAAAATGCTATAATTCGTTAGAGGAATACAACCTGAAAGGACATGTAAAATCTGTTGTGAACAAGGAGTATATTGTTAGTGCCGGGAAAGAATATGTAAGGCATAATGACATAGCATGGTATGACGTTGCGGGCAATGTAGTAGTAGATTCTTCACTATCCCACGATACGATTTTTTTACCTGTCAGACATGCGTACAAGTATAATGAGTCAGGCCGAAGGACAGAGCAACTACAGCTGGTTAGTCCGGGAGAGCAACCGGGTTGGAAAACTCTATTTACTTATGACAAAGATGGATTCCTGTCTGAAACCAATAGGTATCATCCTAATGGAGGATTGATGCAAAGGGTAATATTTAGATACGATGAAAGCGGCAATAATACAGAACAATATAGTTACAGTTCAGACGGAAAACCTAACGGTATAGAGGTACGCAGATATGATGAAAATGGCAACCTCGTGCAGTCAAACGACTATAGTATTGACGCGCAGTATGGATCAAAATATGCTGTTCAATACTCGTCAAAAGGCAACCTTCTTTCAACGGTAGAAGAACATTTTGGTGATTCAATGCAAACTACAGTCAGGCATTGTAGAAAAGCCCGATACTCAGGCACATCTTATGATGCCAAAGGCAACTGGATAAAAACAACCAGAATCACTGATGGTGGTTGGTACATTGACACAGCAATCGTCAAACGCACCATCACCTACTACTAAACAAATAGAATTGATTCTGCTACAAAAAATGAAATGATCCAATCATCTCCATAACACTACACTCTGATGAAACTATTCGCATTATACTTACTCCTTTCAACTACGTCATTACTATCTGACACAGTTAGTAATTCACTGCACGAACAGCATTTAAAAGGCAATATTAGGTGCATTAATCATAGTTCCACTAACAATAATGTAAAACATAACGAACGATATTGTTTTGATAAATGGGGTAATGAAATTGCCTATTACAGATATCATGGAGATTCGATAGTTCGGTACGATACTACCACGTATACTCTAGCATTAAACGGGCAAAGAATAGAGGGTAAAACTGTCAGCTCTATTAAGGCCGAATCGAAGAATATTATTTATAGATACGACGAAAAAGGCAGGTTGAAAGAAAAGTATATCTATACAGGCACAGGCTTACCTAATGGCCTTTGGCAATATAAGTACGATACAGCGAACAACAGAGTATTGATAACAAACATTGGCAAAGGTGAATTGCCGCCGTCTGCCATAACTTACGATAGCGATGGGAAGAAAATTAGCGAAGAAAATTTTGGAGGGTATTTAAACTCATATGATTATGACAAGGATGGCACTTTAAATGTGGAGACCCTTCGCTGTCATGAGGGAGACTTTGTTACGAGATATTTTAATATTGTTCTTGACGATCATAAAAACTGGATAAAATGAACATCGACAACTGAAGGCTACACTACACTTGAAACGCGCACCATCACCTACTACTAAACAAAAAGAGATGCCACTTTCGCAGCATCTCCCCGGTTATTATTCAAAAGGAATCTATTCTATTACAAAATGCAGTGTCCTGTTAACTGTGTTGTTGCGCAATTGCAACAGATACATTCCCGCAGGTAATCCGTATGTAGACACCTGTTTATTAATGGCGCCATTAGATAGCTCAGTAAGGTCATGATACACGCTTTGCCCAGTCATATCGGTTATCTCCACGGTCAGCGATCCGTCTGATGTTGCTACACTTCCCGTTATTGTAAATGTCCCGTTGTTAGGGTTGGGCAACAGCATAATGTCTTCATTGCTACCAATGGTATTTACACCAACATTTCCTGCTACGGTCACTTTTACTGAGTTAAATACAGATACCCCGCTGCACTGGTCGGTATTGGTAACGATGCAGTTTACCGAATCACCCGTAAATAGGTTGTTAGTGATGTACACCGAATTAGTTGCTCCGGGCATAGGTATATTATTCTTAAACCACTGGTACGTTGGCGACATGCCACCTCCACTCAATATTGTTACGCTGAAGGTATCATAGGCACCTTCGTTAATGATATAGCCCGGCATTGCAGAGATCACACCTATGGGCTGCGACAGAGGCAGCACCGTCATGGTAGAAACATCTGTAACTGTAGGTGTTGACACACATGGGAAATTACTGGTCAGGGCCACCTGCACCACATCGCCGTTAGACGGTACATAGCTGAATACATTGCCCGTGGTTGTATGCACACCATTTACCGACCATTGGTAAGTGGGCATTGTACCCCCATTTATTTGTGAGGCTGTATAGGCAACAGGGTATAGCTCACAAGAGGTAAGCCCCGGGTTTATACTGGTGCTCACAAGTGGTAATACCAACGGACTAACAGTAAGCGTTCTTGTTGCAGTGGCATAGTCTGTAGTGCGGCAATACTCATTGCTGGCCATAATAGCGGTAACTACATCGCCATGTGCAGGAATATAGCTATAAGTATTACCCACACCGGCAAAGGCCAGGTTTACATACCACTGGTAAGTAGGTGCCGTGCCGCCATCTATAGGTAACGGAGTAAACGTAGTCAGGTTGCCAAGGCATACTGTATCTCCTGTACCTGTGGCAATAGATAATGCAGGTGTAGCAATATGGTGTACGATCATGGTAAGCACAGCACTGGCAGTATCTGGCACTGCACAGCCCAGACTGCTGATGAACCAGCAACGAACGATATCGCCGTCTGATGGCGTATAAGTATAGGTAGGTGTGCCTGCTAGTATTACACCATTAATGCTCCACACATACAGTGGACTGGTGCCGCCATTTACAGGATAGGCGGTATAGGTGACTGGCGTTCCCGCACAGACCGCCAGAGGCGTACTGGCCGAAATACTCAACGATGGTGGTAAAGACAAATTCACCGTTAGCGGCATTGTAACATAGCAGCCTGTAGCATTATAGGCGTAAGTAATAGTAGCCGTTCCCGGGCCTGTGCCGTATGCGGCGCCCGATGCGTCAATAGTTGCTACGGATGCATTACTCGTACTCCAGCTGCCGCCGGTAGAGGTATCGCTAAATACGGTTGTCAGCCCCACACATACCGGACCACTTCCGGTAATGATTCCCGGTAGCGGATTAACGGTAACCAATGCAGTATCGGTTGCTGTACCACAGCTATTGATGACTGTATAAGTAATTACCGCTGTACCCACACCCACGGCATACACAAGTCCTCCTGATGTTATACTTGCCACACCCGTATTGCTGCTGCTCCATGTACCACCCGGTGCCGATGAGGCCAATAAAGTAGTGGTAGTGTTACAGATCACTGCACCATTCACTAGGCCCGCATTAGGTTGCGGTTTCACTGTTATAGCATGGCTCACAATGTCCGATCCGCAGCTATAAGTATAGGATGTGTAGATGATGCTTGTTGTTGCTAATCCGGTTGAAACACCTGTAACCTGCCCTGTAGTATTTACACTGGCTATTGATGAATTGAGACTAGACCACGTGCCACCGCCAACTGATGCGGTAAGACTCACAGCTGTACCATAGCAAACACTATCTGGACCGGTTACACTCCCTGCATTAGGGAGTGGATTTACAACTATACGCTTTGTCGCTATCGCGGTGCCGCACACTGTTGTTACCGAATATTTTATAGTAGTAGTATCGGCCAATGCTCCGCCAACCGCACCTGTGCCACTTACAGTAGCTATTGCGGTATTAATAACTGACCACGTACCCGCTGGTATGGCAGTAGTGTTGCTTAACGAAATAGTAGCACCCGCGCATACACTGTCCGGGCCTGCTATTGCACCTGCTACAGGTAGCGGATTAACTGTAGTTGTAACAGTAGTACTGCTGCTGCAGGTGGGTGATGTATAACCAGTAACGGTGTAGGTAGTTGTAGACGTAGGATTGGCTGTAACTACCGCGCCGGTCGTAGCAGAAAGCCCTGTTGATGTAGTCCATGAATAAGTTCCCGATGCCCCTGCACCCGATGCGGTAAGTGTTACCCCGCCACTACCAGCACAGAAAGATGGTGATGATGGCGATACGGTAATAGTTGGCGGCGTGCATCCGAGGGTTACGTTGCCCAGGATGTTAATGTAGTTAGTTTGGAAAGTACTTGTAGCGCCGCTCGGACTGAAAGGATAAATAGCAACGATTATACCATTAGTAACGCTTGAAATGCCTGTTGGCAGAGCGCCTCCACCCCATGAGGCAGCAGGTGAACTCACGCCACACGTGGTACTTGTATTGGCATGATTTACTCCGTCGTCCGTCCAGGTAGCACCGTTGTCCAGACTGTATGCTAGTCTTGCGTTTACAGGTCCGGTATTAGATCGTCTTATACCTGCACTAAAACCTGTTACATCTATCTGATAGCCAACATTGGGCGTTATCTTAAAATAGTAATGAGGGCCGGTGGCGCTATAGGAAGCTACCGAAATTGGTACGACTTTACCACTCAATCCTCCGCTGCCACATGCAGAGTTAGACCCGAAGCCAACATCCATAAGACTTGTGACAGTTACATTTGGGCTACCTGCTACCACAGCGGTACTCGTTCCGCCTGATCCGGTATAAGTAGCAATTTGACCGTAAGCACTGCCTGTTATCAGCAGCACTATGATAATAAAAATGGTATAGAGTAGTTTCATAAAACAGATATTTCCTTGCAAAGAGCAAAGGTGACCAATACCTTTTGGGCATATATTACCACAAGATTATATCTCCGTTAAGGAAGACAGAAATTTTAACTGCCGGTTGTTGTTTATTGATAAATATGTATCTCTGATAATCTGACAGCTATTCCGAAAAGATGCAGCATAGAGAAAATTTGATCATCGCAAAATGCTCCAAACATCAAATTGCGTGAATAGATGATCTTATTATTTGAGAACTACGTATAGCTCTGAAAGAGCGTCCTCAATAGCGTAGGGCGTTTTAGCCCTACGTACAAACCACCCCTATTTGGAAGCCCTGCGGGGGCGCACTCCTATCTCTGCGATTAACTTACTACTATTACCCGTAGGGGTTACCCTGCGGTAAGCGGAATACACCCGTCCCGCTCGTAGGTCATCACGCCATTTCCTTAACCACATTCTCCCTCGCCTTTACCTCATACTTATCATAAAAATACTGCGTCTTAAAAATCCGCTCCATCTCCAGAAAATGCCCCAGGGCTTTTTTGCGGCCGGGGTTATACAGCAGGTCGGGGTAAATGCCATACTCCTTGCGCACCTGCTGTGCATATATAATATAGGTATCATAGTCGCGGCCCACAATGCTCATATCGGCATCTATGAACAGGTCTATCAATGCACTCCCGGTAGATTCATGAGTTTTGGTAGCCAGTATACATGCGCGGGTACTCTCAACAACAGCCTCCGGCACTCCCAGCAACTTCATTTCCTTTACCGCCAGCTCCGCACTCTGCTCCTCATTATCGTGGCGCAGCACATTATACATTATATCATGGTAAAAGGTGGTGAACAGCAACACATCCCACCCCTCATTTTCTTTAAAGGGCAATAACTGGTCTATTATATCTGCCAGGTGCGCCAGATTATGGTAGTGCCTGCCCCGCTCGGTATGATGCGTTTCTATCATCCGCCGCGCCCTTTGCACCGCAACCTCATCTGGTGTATACCTCCCCGCCAACTCCGTAAACACCCCCTGCAACTCAGTTATTTGTAATGTTGGCATACTAAATATATTTTGCTTATACTAACTCCTCATCAAATCATACCTGCAAATCATGTCATTGCGCCGTAGGTGCAAAAGGTTTGTAGGACAAGAAACCCCCTCTATGACCGCGAGCCGTTAGGTTCGCGCCCGATCTAAACTGGTATTTTCCGAAAATTAATAATATAACAACCCCTCAAATTTACAATTCTTCATGTTAATCTTTTAATCCTATAAATCATGCCTGTCCCAACCACCTGTCGGGAGGCCGGCTCTCTTTGAGACTCCCCCGAGTTGGTCTTTGCGAGGAACGAAGCAATCTAGTAGCAGGACGTATTAGTTTTGTATTAAATGTCACCCATTGAGCCAACTAGCCATTGAGCAATTAAGCCATTCCCTCAACCCCAATTGAGCCATTAAGCCATTGAGTAATTGAGCCATTATCATTTAATATTTACTATTCCCAATTCTTAGTGACGTTTTTTAAAATTAATTCATATCTTTGCACATTCAAAAAGTGTCGTTTATTTAAAAATTTTGATGCAAATGTCTCATTTTACTACTGAAAAGAAAGCAAACATCTTTAAAACCTTTGGTGGAGCGGAAACTAATACAGGTTCTATCGAAGCGCAGATTGCCATGCTCACAGAGCGTATTAACCATATCTCTGGCCATATGAAAGGAAATAAGAAAGATTTCTCTTCTAATCGTGGATTGATCGTGATGGTAGGCCGCCGCAAACGCTTGTTACAATATCTTAGCGCTAACAACCTTACTTCTTATCGCTCATTGATCGAGAAGCTGGGTATCCGCAAGTAATCGCTTTACCGTATTTACTGTTCCCAACTATCCGGTTGGGAATTGTTTTTTTATGACAACCTAAATTTCGATGTATGACCCCAAGTCCTATTTCCGCGTCCTATACTTTAGCTGACGGACGGGAAATTTCAATTGAGACGGGCAGAATGGCTCGTCAGGCAGATGGTGCTGTGGTAGTGCGTATGGGCGACTGTATGATACTCGCTACCGTAGTAGCTTCCAAAGAGCCTAAACCAGGCCAATCTTTCTTCCCGCTGACTGTTGATTACCAGGAAAAATTCGCTTCCGCAGGCCGTATCCCCGGTTCTTTCTTCAAAAGAGAAGCTCGTTTAAATGATTACGAAATACTTACCTCACGTCTTATAGACCGTGCCCTCCGTCCTTTGTTCCCCGATGATTATCTGTGCGAAGTTCAGGTGCTGGTTTCTCTTATATCTTCAGATAAAGAAGTAATGCCCGATGCTATGGCCTGCCTGGCTGCATCTGCTGCGCTTGCAGTGTCTGACGTGCCGATCATGGAAGTGATCTCTGAGGTACGTGTAGGCCGCATCAATGGCGAATTCGTTGTTAACCCATCGCGCACTCAGCTCGATTCGGCTGACATGAACATAATAGTAGCTGCTACCGAAACCAACATTATGATGGTGGAAGGTGAAGCTAAGGAGTGCGACGAAGCAAGCTTGCTGAAGGCGATACAGATCGGTCACGACGCTATCAAGCAGCAGGTGAAACTGCAGCTGGATCTGCGCGCTAAGCTGGGTCTTACTACTAAACGCGAATACATCAAGCCTTATACCAACCCTGAACTGGAAGCTAAGATCACAGAATTCGGTAAGGAAAAAGTATACAATGTAGCTAAGGCTGCAATGGGCAAGCACGAGCGTGGAGACGCGTTCAAGGCTATCCGCAAAGAGTACGAAGCAACATTCACAGAAGAAACTGCACTCCCTGCTGCTGACGCTGCATTGGTAGGCCGTTACTTCCACGACCTGGAAAAAGACGTTATCCGCAAGATGATGATCGAAGAGCGTGTACGCCTCGATGGCCGTAAGCTGGATGAAGTTCGTCCGTTGACTATGGAAACAGACGTATTGCCTTCACCACACGGTTCTTCATTGTTTACCCGTGGCGAAACACAGTCACTCACTACAGTTACCCTCGGTACTACCGATGATGAACTGTTGAGCGAAACTGCTGCTACGTCTGACTACGTTAAATTCATTCTACATTACAACTTCCCTCCGTTCTCTACAGGCGAGGTGAAGATGATGAGAGGCCAGAGCCGTCGCGAGGTTGGTCATGGTAACCTGGCTATGCGCTCTTTGAAGCAAATGATGCCGGCAGACTATCCATACACCGTACGTGTGGTATCTGATATCCTCGAGTCTAATGGTTCTTCATCTATGGCTACCGTTTGTGCCGGTTCACTGGCACTGATGGATGCAGGTGTTCCTTTGCCTAAGCACGTAAGTGGTGTGGCTATGGGCCTTGTAGCTGAAGGTGGTAAATTTGCAGTATTGACAGATATCCTGGGCGATGAAGATCACCTCGGCGATATGGACTTCAAGGTAACAGGTACCCGCGATGGTATCTGCGGTATACAGATGGACATCAAGTGCGATGGACTGAGCATGGAAGTGATGATGCAGGCTTTAGAGCAGGCTAATCGCGGCCGTCTCCACATCCTCGATGCTATGTACAAGAGCATTGCTGAGAAGAGAGAAGAACTGAAACCACAGGCGCCACGTATCGAGCAGCTCACTATCGATCGCGAATTCATTGGTGCTATCATAGGCCCTGGTGGAAAGGTGATACAGGAAATGCAGCGCGAAACAGGTGCTAAGATCAATATTGAAGAAGTAGGACAGGAAGGTATCATCAAGATATTCTCTGCCAACAAGGAAAGTATTGACAAGGCTAAGAACTGGATCAAGAGCATAGTAGCTATACCTGAAATAGGCGAGACCTACGAAGGAACAGTGAAGAGCGTAGTAGCATTCGGTGCATTCGTAGAGTTCATGCCGGGCAAGCAAGGTTTATTGCACATAAGTGAAGTAAGCTGGAAGCGCCTCGACACACTCGATGGTGTACTGAAAGAAGGCGATAAGATCAAGATCAAGCTGGTAGGTACAGACCCTAAGACAGGTAAGCTGCGCTTAAGCCGCAAGGTATTGATGGACAAGCCTGAAGGCTATGTAGAACCAGCACCACGCGAAGACCGTGGCGACAGAGGAGATCGTGGTGGAGACCGCGGCCCACGCCGTGAAGGTGGCCCACGTGGCGACCGCAACGACCGCCCACGCGGAGATCGCCCACAAGGCGGCGACCGTGGTCCACGTCGCGAAAACAATGACAACAACAACGAAAACAATAACCAGCCTACCCCCGAAGTAGCCCCTGCACCACAGGACAACGGCAACGACGACGATATGAAACTGTAATTGTTTGAGTTCTGATACTAACTAAAAATCCCCCGCTCAGTGAGTGGGGGATTTTTTTGTGGCATAAATGTTATTTTCTTCATATTCAATCGTCTAAGAAAATACAAGTATGTTTTATGTCATTAAATTTTTTGCAGTACTAGTATTAACTTACGTAAAATCATTGTTATGAGACTTGCTAACAGGTTTAATTATCGAGATTTGTTTGAAGAGAGTCGGCCTCAGGTTAAAGACTTACTTATTGGGATATCTTCCCAGTATATAATTGTGATGCTATCTTTAGTTAATAATATTTTGCTGCAACTCAAAGAAACCAATAGGACACAATTAGAAATATTCAGTTTGATGACATCAAAATTGCCAGAAGCCTATAAGGCAGCACTTTTAGGAAAAGTTGAAAACAAACTGATGTCAGGCGACTATGCTCTTTTTTCATTTCAATGCACGGTCGAATTCATCAATAGGGAAATTATTAATTATAGAGAAGGTAATTTGCCACTACCGATAGATTTACCAGAAATAGAATTAAAGATATTAAAGGCGTATGTGGTAATAACTGAAGAAATAGGAGAATCTGATAGCCTAGATTTTGATAGCATTTTAGCAGAAGCAAAAAGGAGTCCAGAAGGGGTCTTAAAATTGATGTGGCCTCATTTAATTGAACAGTCAGAATTTGTAAATCGAGCAGATATAGCGTACGAATTATATAAGGGCATTGCGTTAGTATCTTATCTTGAAAAACATGAAAAGTATGCCGGCGCTACCCAAAAGCATTTTGAAGCACTAAATTGTACATCGGGAAGACAATATATAAATTTTTTGCAGTTTTTGATTTTCAAAAATCTGCCAAGTGAAGAATTGCCTCACCCAAGATTTTATAATTTTATAGTTAAAGTAGAAGGTGTGCATCCGTTTTGGGAATCATTAGTGCTTGATCCAAAAGAGATAAGTGAAAACGAAAACAAGCAAATCGGCTATAAAGGATTGAAAGAAAAACCTGTTTTCAAATTCTCTAATGATGAATATGTAATCCCTTATTGGGATTTTTTTTACAATGCCCTTTTTACCGGATTGATTTTCTCAATTTACAACAATTCAGGTATAAAAAAGATCGAAAATTTCATGGATTTCCGATCGACGGTTGGGACTGAATTCACAGAAAACATCCTATTTCGAAACTTAATGAAATCCTGCTTTTCAAGAAAGCATGAATTTTTAGCCTTTTTTGACGATCCCAAGTCGATATTTTCCCCTGATTGTTACTATAGGCGAGGGAACAACATTTTTATTATAGAATTTAAGGACAACATGCTATCTAATGCGGTAATCCAATCAAAATCTTATGAAGAAATAAGAAAAGCGCTTTATTCAAAATTTGTTGAAACGAAAAACAAAAATAAGTCCCCAAAAAAGGTATTTCGCAATTAGCCAGAAATATTAATTTGCTCGTTTCAAATGAATCAACATTTTATGATATTGATGATGACGCGAAACGCAAAAAGCTAAAATTAAAAAATATGAACATTTACCCAATCATTGTTCACGCAAACAGTTACTTTGATTTACCTGGAGTCAACAGTTTTTTAGATGAATTGTTTTAACCACTAATACCTATTAACAGAGGTGAAATTAAGCGAGTCAAAAGTGTTACTGTAATAAACATGCACTATTTTTTCAAGCGCATTTTACTCTTTTCAGATTCTAAAATTCAACTTGATGATGAATTAAATTTTTATCATCATTCGATAAATAGGGATAAAAAGAAATGGCAAATAACCGGAGGTGAAGCTAGTTGGTTTAATTCCCTAAGTGCTTTTGGTTTTCACTCACTTAATGTAAAAAAACACTCATTACATAGACTAGATGAGTTTAGCGATACAATAGAAAAATGTTGGGGAATTAATTAATTCCCACGCTAGGAGTAGCCCTGTTCGGCGTAGTCTTCCTGACTACGCCGAACAGGGCTAGGGCGTAAACCGTGGTCTCTTTTAATGAGGTAGCTATGGAATGCGTTTGCATGTATATCAAATCCGAGCATAAAAAAAGAAGCTGCTATTCTAATTTGCAGCTTCTTTTATCAGTTCTAAATCATACTTCAGGAGAAATTCAAGTAATAAGAATTGACCCAATTAGAGATTCTCAATTTTATTGTTTTTTTATTTTTCTTAAATATAACAATGCCATGTCCAATTAGAATTATAGTCAATAGCAATATTAATATCTCAATAGTATGTCTCTTAAGGTCTGCGTCTCGGAAAAGATACCCTCTAGCATACACAATACATTTATCAGCGAATGGAATTAAAGATGTAAGCACTAAAATCTATAAAAAAAAACTGAACAAAATCCAAAAAAATATAACTTTCTTATAGTGAAAGCTAGGCAAATTATCTCCAAGCACTTTTTCGGCCAAAAATGCTGATAAGAAAATCACGATTGTGCTGATATGTTCGGTAATATAATGCACTAGTGCAAAGGTATAGATATTTATTTAATTGTGAAAAAGAATACCATTTAATAATTATTACTCCCGCGCTGGGCGTAGTCTTCCTGACTACGCCCTACGCGGCTTGCGGTCTCTGACCGCCGTGTTTCGCTGAGCAGGGCCAACCATCCTCCTTTTCCTTCAATCCCGACCATCCTGATTCAGACAAAAAAAGCAGAGGCACATAAATGCCCTCTGCTCATAATCACCTAAATCCACCAACCTTACGCCACCATCACACTCGCCAGCCCCTTTTCCACCGCCTTATCCTTTAGCTCAGGTAGGGCAAGGCCCTCTATGCGGAACACCGTAATATCAGTGATGCCTATAAATCCGAATATGGTGCGCAGGTAAGGCTCTGCAAAATCAAGCGACTTCATATTTCCTTCAGATAATACGCCACCCGATGCCATGGCTATATACATCTTCTTGCCGTGTACCAGTCCCTTTGGGCCGGTGGCTTCGTACTTAAACGTTACGCCCGCCCTTACTATATGATCCAGCCAGGCTTTAAGGGTTGAGTGTATGCTATAGTTGTAGATGGGTACGCCTATCACTATGATATCGGCATCCATTATGTCAGCAATAGCTTCGTCCGAATGTTTGACGGCGGCAACCAGCTCTGGTGTCCTCCTCTCGGCGGGTGTAAAAAACGATGTTATGTGCGCTTCTTCCAGGTGCGGAAAATTTTGTTCGGGAAGGTTCCTAACCTTCACTGTACTGCCCGGGTGGGCAGCCAGTAGCTGGTCTACAATAGTGTTGCCTAGCTGAATACTGTTAGATGCATTGCCTCGCGGGCTGGAAATAACATGTAATATCTTTTTCATTTTTAGTATCTTTTTTTTGATAAAGCAAAACTAGCTACATTTACTTACTAATAGTAAGCAGTATACAAACGGTTAGTAGTATCCTTTAGGTTAGTGCTTTTTAAAAACCGGGAAATGACAGAACAAGTAATGCTGGGAGCCCCTAAGTGTGTTAGCGCCCTCAACTCTATTGATGATGCACTGTACGTAATTGGCGGAAAGTGGAAGCTAAGGGTTATTGCCACACTTAGGGAGGGCAACAAACGCTTTAATGAGATACAGCGCAACATCAACGGCATCTCTCCACGTGTCCTATCAAATGAATTAAGAGAACTCGAACTCAACGGATTGGTAACACGGACCGTACAAACGCAAATGCCTGTAGTGGTAGAATACCACCTTACCGACTATGCCGAATCCTTAGGAAATGTACTAACCTCACTAATGGAATGGGGCACCATGCATCGCGATAAAATAAGGAAGGAACGCTAGCCCTTGCTGAGCGAGATCCCTGCTCGGCGTAGTTTTCCTAACGGAGTTTACCCCGATTCTTTTCGGGGTCGTAGCGGTGCGCAATCTTCAGATTGCACTCATGTTACCTACAAAAACTCGGGCATCATGACTATCCTTCAATCAAGTGAATCATGGTTCAGACAAACACCCACACAAACCACGCATCAAAGCCCATCATACAATCACTGCCATCACGGTTCAGACAAACACCGCAATTGAGACCTCAAAAAAACATATCCACAAAAAGCACCCGCTCAAACCCTTGCCCACAGCACCTTTCAGGCGGCGCAGACGTAATTTTTGTGAATATCTTTATTTGAAAAAATGAATTTCCCATATTAATTTGCACCCGATTCAGGTGAAAACCTGTCCGCTCTTTGACATTATGAACCCATATCGACAACCATACATAACATGTAAGGTCTTTTAATTATTACCTAACCACCCAAACTGTGTCATTGCGAGCCCTTCGCGAATCTGTCCCCAACTCGTTGGTGGAGCAATCTCACGTAATGGCGTATTCGTTTTGAGACATACAGCAATTCTGCAAGCATCCCGATGTTAGATTGCTTCGTTCCTCGCAATGACAGCGTAATTAGGCAACAAACATCCACAAAAAAGTAGCAGCATGTGGCAATAAGTGGCAGGAAGTGGCAGATAGTAGCAGTTTGTTAAAATCCGCCAAAAACCCTACCCAACAACGCATACAGCCGAAACCACCTACACAAAACTGCCACTTTTACGAAAAACTGCCACTTTTTATTTTCGCAGCTAATACCTTATCCCAAGGCGGCTACTTATGCCACGCTGGGCATAGCATTCCCGACTATGCCCCATACGGCTGGTGGTCTCCGACCGCTCCGCACAGTGAGTTGGTAATTTTTGCTGATGCGTTACGCTTAGAGCAATATGTGCGGGTTACGCAGGGGCCGTCACAATTATTTCAATGGTTAAACTAAAAGAATAGCCCCACAATAATATTGCGGGGCTATTCCTTATACATGACTTACTATTATTGCCTTGTAAACTTACGTGTAGCTACCAATTGGCCCTGTCCATCCATTAATCGGGCAAAGTAAATGCCGCCCGGTATATTATCCAGGCTCATGTTGGCGCTGTTGCCATTCAGCTTATAAACTGCCATTACCTTGCCAATAATGTTGTAGTTGGCAACTGTCTTTATATCGGCACCGCCATTATAAACGAGGTTGATCTCTGTAGTGGCAGGATTGGGGTATAAAGCCACCTCCTCGCCTGCCTTACTTACTGTATTTACATTTACAGGAGACCTCGATACCACAAAGGTAGAATAAGCACTATCCATGGCTACGGGGTCAACAATTTTTACCCTTACATAATAATTGCCCATACTGGTCATACCAGGTGCAGCACCATTGAAAAGTAAGTGAAAATCATGATTAGCAGAAGTAGGAGAATAGCCGCAGGTTCTTAGAATTCCGGAGGGAGTAAGAAAACTAAGATTGTAGCAATTAGAAGTATCGCACATACCACAGTTAGCTACCCAATCTGAAGGGAAATTTGTACTGACCACATTCCAGTTCAAGGTTACTTCACCGGCTGTGGGTGTGATATTGTTGTGGATAGATACATTACCTGCACCACTGCCGTCAAAGAATACAGTATCGTAGGTGGTAGTGAACGATTGTGCATATGCAGTTGATGACAATATGCTACAAGTAAGGATACAGAGCGTAATAATTAATCTTTTCATAATCAAGGCAACATTTTGAATTATGAAGTTACCTGTTATTTCATTTCGCTTTTGTTAATGTCTGTGTATAGGTAAAATAAAAAAGCCTGTGATACTTGATCACAGGCTATATAAAAATGTTCTTAATTCTCTTATTGCTTGGTAAACTTGCGTGTAGCAACTATCTGTCCTTGTGCATCTGCAAGACGAACGAAATAGATACCACCCGGCATATTCTCAAGGCTCATGTTTGCACTGTTACCATTAACCCTGTATACAGACATTAACTTACCGATGATGTTGTAGATAGATACTGTCTTTACATCAGCCGAACCGCCATAAACCAGATTAATTTCGTTGGTAGCAGGGTTAGGATACAATGACAATTCTTCATTGGTTCTTGTTACCTGTTCAACACCTACAGCAGTTTTAGACACAATAAATGTAGCATAAACGCTATCCGGAGCAGCAGGATTAACCAGCTTTGCTCTTACATAATAAGTACCGTTAGAAGTTGCCGCACCCTGATTGAACTGAAGGTGGAAATCGTGGTTACCAGAAACGGGGTATGGATCGCTTGTCTTAACTATTCCTGATGGCGTAAGCGTATTCAGGTTGTAGCAAAGGAAGTTATCACACATACCTGCAGCTGAGATCCAGTCTGTAGGGAAGTTGGTAGAAACTACATTCCACTTAAGCGTAACTGGTCCTGACGCCGGACTAACATTGTCATTAACATTGATAACGGTAGTACCGGAAACAGTATAATAAACGGTATCACTTGCAACGGTGAATGACTGAGCATTTGCACGGGAGAAGCCCGCCAAAACAACCGCAGTACATAATAGAGTAAAAATCTTTTTCATTCCTGGCAATTTATCTTTGCAAATTAATATTTATTGTGCTACCCACCAAAAATATTTATTCCTTCTAGCGGATACTAATTGTATAGCAAATTTCGTACCGCGCTTCTTAAAAACGTGTTAAGACACAATAAACTTTCTGATGAGGCGTTGCAGGGCCATTTTATCCGTTTTTAGTTTTAAAGTGGCCGGCGGGATACCCGGACAAATGGTCATTTCTTATAAATAACGTTATTGACCTGTACACGATATGGTCCGTTGTCTGGCAACTTTCCGCATCGTTTGTTTAAGTAGATAACGTACCTGCCAAAAGTATTTGACTATTAAAGCAATTCCTCCAACTAACAATCGACCATAAAAAAGCCGCCCCGGAATAACTCCCGGGGCGGCCAATTATAAAAATGTAAGGTCAGATATTACTTAGCAACAGTAAAGCGCTGAGTAGTCTTACCTGCTTCTGTAGTCATTACAACATTGTAAACACCGTTTGCCATGTTAGCAACTGGTATGTTGATAGAATGAGCACCAGTGTTCATCTGCTGAGCAGGAACGCTGAATACTACACGACCAACAGCGTCGTAAACTTCAACTGAAACGTTAGTTGCAGCAGTCAGATTGAAAGTAAGGTTAGTTTCAGATGTAGCAGGATTAGGGAATACTGATACTTCAGAAGCCTGTTCTGTAACATTGTTTACACCAACACCACCTGCACGAAGCGTAACGTCATCGATCCAGATATTGTTACCGTAGTTACTTGTTGCACGGAAACCAATTACAGAACCTGCTGGTACTGCACTGATGTCCTGAGCTTTGTGAACGTACTGAGCAGATGTAGGAGTGAAACCTGAAGTTGTAGTCAAAGCAGGAGTCAAAGCTGTACCTGCAGCAGACCACAATGAAGTCCAAGAAGAACCGCAGTTAGTAGAGTAAACTACTTCCAGCTGATCGTTTGAAGTTGCATCGTACTGTGCATAAGCTACCCAGAACTCGATAGTAGATGTAGATGCAGTAGCAACTTCAGGCAAAGTCAACACTTCAGACTCACCGCTTGCAAAGTTGTAACAATCGAACTTTTCTGCGATAGTACTGTTGTGACCCAAACCTGCAGTGTTAGTGTAAGCATTCCATGTTTTCTGGTTATTGTTGTTATCTGTGTACCAGAACTTACCAAGGTCAGTAGACTGGAAGCTTGTGTTGTAAGGCAAAGCCAATGCGTTAGTGCTTTCTGTGAAGTAAGCAGCACCCATTGTGTTGTTACCGCCATTCTGATCAGCACCACCGTTTACGTTAGCAACTGAGTCATAAAATGAATGGTAGAATGCACCTGTAACTGTAGGAGTTGTAGATGGCATAGTAACTGTTGTAGAAGCACCCGGAGCCAAAGTACCAGTCCATGGAGTTGACAAGAAAGCACCTGCACCATCAACCTGATAGTAGATAGTAGCTGAAGTGATCGGGTTGCTACCTGCGTTCTTCAATACTACTGAATGAGCTGCAGTGTAAGGGCCATTAGCCACACATACAAAACCTGGAGCATTTACAGTAGTAATTGCAGCATCGTTAGGCACACCTGGAAGCGGAGTTCCCTTAGCAGCCTGAGCGATAACCTTGTCACCGTCGTTCTGGATCCAAACCACCATGTAAGGAGCCTTATCTTTTTCAACAAAAGAAGGAACCGCACCGGTGATAGTGTAAGTCTGAGTCATACCAACTGTCCATGTTGCAGGTACTGAAGTACCCAAAGCTGATGGATACATAGCACGAACTACATTTTCGAAATCTGACTCACCATTGGTTCCCGGAGGTGAAGGAAAATTGCAAGTCTGGATCAAAGCTGTTCTAAGATATACAGCAGTACCAGTGTAAGCAGTAACGCAAGTAACGTTAACTGTTGTTACGATTGAATCGTAAGTAGCGTTCCATGCGTTAGTAACAGTCATGTTGAACGGAGATGCAACAGCATATTCCGCGTCGATGTCTGCCTGAGTGAAATAACCAGGGTGGCCAGGGCTAGATGCTGTAGCATTTGGCACATGACCATCGTAGCGGCCATATGGCGCGAATGGTACAGAATAATAGCTGATACGTGTATCAGACATAGCCTGAGTCTGCATGTAGAACCAACCTGAAGAAGGTATAGGACTCATGTAAGAAATGTGGATGATCTTATTTGCGTTTGCCGCAAGATCACACAATGCCCAGAAAGTTGGGTTAGTAGATGCACATGGAGGACAATTTTCTCCTGTAAACTCTTCGTGAAGAGTCATGCGCTGCTGTGCCGATGCCGGCAACGACAATGCGGCTACTGCAAGCCCTGTAAGTAAAAGATTTTTCATTTTTGCTTTATTTAAAATTATTGGTAAATATTTTTAGCATCCCGAAGTTATGAGTTTTTCATATTCCAAATTACTTTTTTGTTAAAATGCACATATTTTTTTTAATCTTTTTTTGATTTTTAATAAAATTTAGTTTATTAGTCAATCAGTTAAGTAGACTATTTTATGCCATATCAGCTCTTTTAGGGCATGAATGCGGTGTTTTTTCTCCTTATAAAGAATAAGTGTACATTTGTAGCACATTAAACAATGTTTCGGGGTGCCTTTATAAGGCTGAGATCACACCCGTTGAACCTGGACCGGGTAATGCCGGTTAGGAAAAACGCTTGAAAAAGTGAGTATACGTTAATTTGTGGCCACATCTTAATTATAGCATCACTCCATTCTGATCTTATCTATTGCATGGCATCCCATCAACTTTCACAAAAAAGTCAAAGCCATGCTCAAAAAATTACTTTTGCTTTCTGTAGTGTCTTTTGCGGCACTCACCAAAGCCAATGCACAGTCTGTCTCGCCCGACAAAGACGATGACGACGATTCTACCACTACCATAGCACCTGATACCACCAGGAAATTGAAAGAACTGCAACCCATAGAGGTGCGCGCAGTAAGGGCTACGCAGGATGCGCCTTTTGCCAAGACCGATATTAAGAAGGCAGACATTGCTAAGCAGAACCTGGGCCAGGACCTGCCTATGCTATTGCAGTTCACGCCATCAGCCGTAACAACATCTGATGCAGGCGCGGGTGTTGGTTATACGGGTATCCGTATAAGAGGTACAGATCCTACCCGTATCAACGTTACTTTTAATGGCATGCCCGTTAATGACCCTGAAGAGCAGGGAACGTATTTTGTTGACATCCCCGATATCGCATCTTCCACCAGCTCTATACAGATACAGCGTGGTGTGGGCACCTCTACCAATGGTGCCGGCGCTTTCGGCGGAACGATAAGTATCAGCAACCTGCAGCAGATGGATACAGCAGGTATCATGTACAGCAGCAGTTTCGGATCGTTCAACACCTTTAAGAATACATTTGTAGCAGGCACAGGAATGCTGAAGGGTGGTTTCCAGTTCGATGTACGTTTGTCTAAAATATCAAGCGATGGATATATCCAGCGTTCGGCATCCGATCTTAAGTCTATGCAGTTTACCGCAGGCTGGACTCCCAATGCCAAAACATCTTTCCACTTCCTGTTCATGCCCGGCACTGAGAAAACAGGACAGGCATGGAATGGTGTACCGCAGGATTCACTGAAGACCAACCGTACCTATAATGAGTTAGGCCCTCGCAGCGATGGTTCTTTCTACAACAACCAGACAGATAATTACCTGCAGAACTACTACCAGCTATTTGCCGATCATCAATTCTCTTCTTCGCTTACCGCACATGCGGGCCTGTTCCTTACACGTGGCAAGGGCTATTATGAAGAGTATAAAGCGGGTGAATATTATGCTGACTATGGCAGACCTGCTATGCTGAGAGATACCATGCAGACTGACCTTATCAGACGCCTATGGTTAGATAATTACTACTATGGTGGCGTATTCTCTCTGCAATATGTAAAGAACAAAACGCAGCTGGCATTGGGTGGCGGCTGGAGCCAGTTTGACAACCTTGCTTATGGCACCGTAATATGGGCAGCTAATGGCGGTTTCTCAGACAACTACAAGTGGTACCAGACCGATGCGCAGAAGAATGACCTGAATATCTACGCTAAAGCGCAGCATACCATTGGCAAACTCACCCTGTTTGGCGACATGCAATACCGCAACGTTGCTTACTTTATGAATGGCTTCCGCAAGAACCCTGATCTGAGACGTTCGGTGAACTATGATTTCTATAATCCTAAAGCAGGTATCAGCTACCTCATAAAGAATGAGTACAGTGTGCGTATGCGTGCATATGCATCAGGAGCTATAGGTAATCGTGAGCCGGGCAGAAGCGCGTTTGAAGCAGATGCGCAGCACCTGCCGAAACCGGAACGTTTGTATGATGGCGAAGCAGGCTATGAAGTAAGCGGGCAGAAATATAGTGCGGCGGCCAACCTGTACTACATGAACTACAAGGATCAGCTGATACTTACCGGCCAGATCAATGATGTAGGTGCTTACACGCCAACCAATGTTGCGGAAAGCTACCGTGCCGGTATAGAACTGATGGCAGGCTATGATGTAACCAACTGGCTGCGACTTCATGGCAATCTTACGTTATCAAGAAACAAGATCAGCAAGTTTACCGAGTATGTAGACAACTATGATAGCACCGCGCAGAGCGCAGTACAGCATAGCAATACAGACATTGCTTTCTCACCCAATGTTGTTGGCGCAATAACCGCATCATTTAGCCCGATACACAACAACAAGCATAACCTGGGCATAGACATCACAGGCAAATATGTAGGTAAGCAATATCTCGATAACAGCAGTAATGAATACCGCCGGATTGATGACTACAACTATTTCAATGTACTGATCCGCTATTCTGTAAAGACACGCTTCTGCAAAGAGATAACGGCATCATTGGCGCTCAACAATATATTCGGCAACCTGTATGTCAACAATGGCTACACATTCAGCTATATATATGGCGGCACATCAACCACACAAAACTATTATTACCCTCAGGCAGGGTTCAATGTATTGGGTGGATTGACCTTTAAGTTCTAACCCTCTTTTTTTATCAGTGTTTAGTATGGCCCTTCGGTTTCCCGGAGGGCTTTTTTTGTATGCCCCGCTCTGTCCACGTCCCATGGAGGTGCAGTTCAGCAAACACGGCGGTCAAAGGCCGCCCACTGTGTGGGGCCTAGTTAAGAAGATGTACAGCGCAAGGGCGGTTATCCTTATTTGTGCGGGTGTTTATATCGACTATACTTCCATTTCAGAAGACGACACCTTATAGGGCTAATCTTCGTTGGTATAGAAAGTAACAAAAAGCCATCCTGCGTGTAACAATTACCAGGTTTCAATGTTTTACATAGTGCATTATGTTGCACTATTGACGATGGCATTTTCCGGATAGAGTCCAAGCAATTGCAAACAGTTTTAGCCTCTATACATTTTGGATTGCGGGAGCAGGGACTGGTGTACGCTTTTAGTGAATATACGCCTCCGCGCATTGTTGCAATTGAATACTTGGCCCCATCAACTATACTATATCGCCGCCCCGAAGAATCGTGATACCAAAGCCATATAGAATCATCAGAAGGCATACTGTTCAATATTTCATAGACCCACAGGATTTGAGCTGTTTCTAATTGATGCAAAGTACTATCGCTTTTGACTAAACGATAGTTTTTATGTCTTCGTTTACTTTCATCTGAGCATGAGTAGTAATACTGAATTCGTTTCCCTTTATAGTACTTGTTATCACTTGTAGCAATGTCAATGACATCGCCGGTTAAATAAATCCTTAAATGAAAAGTATCTGTTGATGCTCATATATCGGCAAGCTGCAACATAGAATCTATTTTAGACAGCTCTTGTTGCGAATACTTATCCTGAGTATAGGATATGGACGCTATACAACACAATAGCAAGGCGACTATGATTTTGAAGGCTATTGACATATATAATGAAGACGTTGAAAATACTCATTTTCTTTGGTTATTCTTCTAACGAGAGTTCAGGTAGGCACAACTCAGCAAAACATGGCGGTCGGAGACCGCCAGCCGTGTGGGGCGTAGTTAAGAAAACTACGCCCAGCATGTGTAATTGATATTACACTTTAGAACAACCAAATTGGCGCACTCCAAAACATTTTAAAGGGCACCGCGTTGTGTGGATCATCAAGCTCTGTAAGAAATGTAATTGTACTACCAGACCCGCACTGAACCACACTGTCAATCTTTGTTATCCTCGGACCTGGCTTAACCCATTGAAACCCTATTCTACATTTTATATGTATACTGTTCCATTCCTGCCTCGCAATGTACAATTTATAAGCATGGACTTCGCTTGGCGCCAACGGGAACGCTTCGTAGCTATTTTTCCTCGTAAGCGGCTTCGGTCTGATCCATAAATTATCATTATCAGTAGTAAATCTGAAAGAAGGGTCTCCCCACCAATTCATAAACTCTATCGTATCTTTCGAGACATTCTTTAAAGTGACCTTTACTGCCATGTACCACTTATCGTCCATCGATATAAATGCGCTGTCCTGCTGCCATCCTATTTCCTCAACGGTGAGTTCTAAGGAATCTGTAAGGTTGGATAGTGTGGCATGTGTGACGGATGGAGACGAAGGTTTGCAGGATGGCAGCAGAACCGTGTAAGTCATCAATGCAAGAAAAATTGCTACAACTGTTTTCATAGTGTTTTAAAAGTAACGATTATTTCTTTTACTCCTGACTACTCAGATCTATTGTTGACGCAAAAACGCCCCCAACCAAATGGTCAGAGGCGTTTACTAAAATATTATCTGTAACTAATTAGTTCTTGTTATTGCTACGTGGCTGGATCTTTGCTTTATCGGCCTGCAACTGCTGCATTTCGGTAAGCTTCTGCTGCCACTTAGATTGTGTAGCAGGCTTGGCACGGTTGGCCTTTATCTGCTCATGTATCTGCTTCTCGTTGATGAAATACTTCTGTATCACAAACTGCTGAGTGATACTGAGGATATTAGAGAACGTGTAGTAGAATGTCAACGCTGCTGCCATCTTGTTAAACACGCCCATCAGTATGATAGGGAAGATATACGGCATGTACTTCATCATAGGATTGTTAGGATCCTGCGGTGTCATGTTACGGTTGTACACAGCAAGGAACAAACTTGAGGCAGTCATCAGCAAACAGAACAAGCTGATGTGGTCTCCATAGAATGGTATGGTAAAACCGAAGTTGAAGATACTATCGTATGTACTCAGGTCATCGGCCCACAAGAAACTCTTTTGTCTGAACTCGATGAACGATGGGAACATATAATACATAGACAACAGTACCGGCAACTGGAACAACATTGGCAGGCAACCACCGAGCGGGTTCACACCTGCCTCGCGATAGAGCTTCATTTGCTCCACACTCATCTTCTGCTGATCATCACCGATCTTGGTACGCAGCTCATCCAGCTCCGGCTTCAGTACGCGCATCTTAGCAGATGACAGGTAACTCTTGTAAGTAAAGAACGAAAGTACCAGCCTGATAAAGATTGTCATCAACACAATGATGATGGCATAGTTGCTGGTAAAGCTCGACAGGAAGTAGAAAATAGGAATGAACACATATCCATTCACGTATTTGGCAAATGATGTAACACCCGAACCGAGTGGCACCATTTCCTGCATACCCATTTTATAAGATTTCAGTGTATTGTAGTCGTTAGGACCTATGTACCACCTCAATGCCGCAGTCTGCTGTTGGTTAGCACCAGGCTTCAGCGGCAACATAAACTCAGCAATGTTTGAAGCAATGGCGATCGTATCCTTTTCCTTAGCCGGAGACTTAACGTCCATTTTGGTAAAGCCATCTTCAGAAATCAATACAGAGCTGAAGTATTGCTTACGTAAACCTACCCATGCTGTTGCAGCTTCGCTATGATGTGATTTCTGTTCACCTGTAGCTACAGTATAGTAGTCGTGATCTTCGTCTTTAAAGCGGTAGTACACCTGCGTGTTCATGCGCTCATTAGTAAGATCCTTTTCGGTGTGCAGTGCAACGGTGTTCCAGTTAAGTTTTACGCTCGGCGTAGGTATACCTGTCAGCACCACGTTACACTTCATCATGTATTCATCGGCAGGCAATGAGTAGATAAGATCTACCTTCTTACCACCACCCAGGTCCGCAGCAAAATCAATGGTCTTACTACCATCGGCTTCGGTGCGGGTTGTAGGTATAAAATACAATGACTCTGTAGCGCGGCCATTATCAATATTGGCAGGTAAGACTACATTAAATGTATTGCCATCACCGTTGAACAGGTACAAAGGTTTTTTGTGGTAGGTCTGGTATCCTTTCAGCTGTGCAGCTACCGGGAATGCGCCCTTAGTGCTGAATTCGATAGACACCTTTTTGTTTTCCAGTACTACTTTTTCTGCAGTACCGTTATAAGCCTGCGGCATTAATTTTCTGCGCGCTATTTCTAAAGAGTCATTCACAACAGGAGCCGCGGCTGTTGGCGCAGCAACACTATCCATCTTAAGGGGGTGCAGGCGTGCCTGCGCAACTGAGTCTGCGGTCTTCTTTGCTTCATACTTTTTTGTCTCGTACTGGTTATAGCTGATATAACCTATAAGTAAAAGAGCCAGTAGCGCGAAGCCGGTAATTTGATTACGATCCATGTAAAAACTTAAAATAAGTGTGCAAAGGTAGGCATTTTAATTAGCTAATGGATAGATTAAAAAATTAGCCGATTTGTTTGCCCACGCAAAGGTATGAGGTACATATGTGCTGCATATTATATTAAAAGGTGAGTGGCACTTTGGGGTCGGTGGATACAACCTGCCCGGCTGAAGCATCAATTTCGTTCCAGCCCCCAGATAGCCAGATCAACATAATATTTTTTAGGCGGGTAGTCGGTGCTGTCATAGCGTATAGTAATAATAGGCACCGATGTATCCCATGCATAGTCGTCGGTAATGGCTCTAAACCTATATGATCTTCCACCTACTGTCCAAAAGCGGTGCTGATCGCTTTCTTCTCCCATATATCCCCTCTGGGTAAGACAAGAGGTAAGTGCATCCTTGTATTTGCCATAAATGTCGAAAGCTGCTGCTCTATCTGCTGAAATGTACAACCTGCACAAAAAGTCTGTCCACAATCCCGCGCCAAATTCAATGATTGGCGTATCAGCGCCCGGTATCCTCAATTTACTCTGCCATAATACCTGATCAAATGCCGCTGAGATTTGCTTGCCGGAGATATTCTTGTATTTATTAGGCGCATCCCTCATTACGGCATTAACAGCATTACAAAAACCCGGCGATGGAATAAGGTCCGGCTTCGTTATTGCTGCTTCTTTGCGAGGTGCTTTTTTAATTGTCTGTGCTACGGCCTCATCTAAATGAGCCAAACCAAAAACGCCAATGATCATCAGTAAATAATACCTCATATTTGATAACCGGCTTGGTATATGAATAACGCTCACCATCATAGTTAGCTAATCAAAAAAGTATGGGCATAAAAAAAGAGACTGGTTGTGACAGTCTCTTTTAAAGATTCGCTAAAATCTAAATTATTTCTTAGCGGCTGCCTTTTTAACAGGACCAGCGTTCTTTTTAGCTGCAACTGGCTTAGCCGGTGCTGCTGCTTTTTTTGCAGGCGCTGCTTTCTTAGCAGGTGCCGCTTTCTTTGCAGGAGCTGCCTTCTTAGCAGGTGCTGCTTTTTTCGCAGGTGCTGCTTTTTTAGCAGGAGCTGCCTTCTTTGCAGGAGCCGCTTTTTTAGCAGGCGCTGCTTTCTTTGCCGGTGCCGCTTTTGGAGCTGCTTTCTTAGCAGGAGCTGCCGCTTTCTTAGCCGGTGCTGCTGCTGCTTTCTTTGCAGGTGCTGCTTTTTTCGCAGGTGCTGCCTTCTTTGCTGTTGCCATAACTTGTGAATTTAAGGGTTAAACAAAAACCTTTATATGGCAAAATCGCGTTGGGGGTTAGGCCTCAGCGACTTCGGATAATTCTCTTACTGATACTGATGTTTTGTTGCGGGTCTTGCGAAACTCAACGATACCATCGGTCAATGCGAATATAGTAAAATCTTTACCTAATCCTACATTCAATCCAGGATGATATTCTGTACCCCTCTGGCGGATAATGATGTTACCAGAGATCGCTGGCTGTCCGCCAAATATTTTAACTCCTAATCTTTTACTGTGTGAATCGCGTCCGTTCCTTACACTACCTTCACCTTTTTTATGTGCCATTTCTTGTACTTACTTTATTTGTTAATTAAAATTGAGGGATTAAGCAATTTCATTTATTTTGATCTTAGTCAAAGCCTGGCGATGGCCATTCTTCTTCATATATCCTTTACGACGCTTCTTCTTAAACACTATCACCTTGTCACCCTGCAGGTGATCAATGATCTCAGCTGTTACTTTTGCAGTTTTTGAAAAAGTTATATTTCCATCGGCACTTGCCATCAGAACATCAGAAAACTCAACCTTGTCTCCTGCGTTACCCGCGAGGCGGTGTACAAACAATTCGTCATTCTGCTTTACCTTAAATTGCTGACCCGCTATAGTTACTATTACAAACATGATAAACCTAAAATATTTTTGCAAAGGTAATACACATTTTTATTTCAAACAATAAAATTTGTTAAATTCCCTGTTTTTTCTGTATGTTTTGTCGTATTGCCTCCAAATAACTTTGCATCAGCACTCTTACCCTATGTCAAAAAACTTTTATCACTACTATCACTGAACCCCTTTATCGGGTATACTTCAGCCCTTATTTTAATCATGCTTTCTTACCACTAAATTAATAATAACTTTGACACATAATACACCTGGTGAATGAAAATTAAATCTTTTCTTGCAAGACCTTATGCCTCTATCGTTCATTCGCGTGTGCGTAAGAGCATGCTTACCGCAGTAGCAGACCAGGAGCGCATACTGCAATACCTGCTAAAAACCGCTGCAGGCACAGTGTTTGGCAAGGAACATAACTTTGAGCAGGTAAAGAATTATGTAGATTTTAAGAGCGCTGTACCCATCCGCGACTACGAAGCTTTCATACCTTACATAGACCAGATAAAAAGTGGCGGGCTGAATATTTTGTGGAAAGGCAAGCCCATTTATTTTGCTAAAACAAGCGGCACCACCAGTGGTGCCAAGTACATACCTATCAGTAAAGAGTCTATTCACTTTCACATAAACGGCGCACGCAATGCGCTGCTCTGCTACATGGCAGAGACCGGCAACACTTCATTTGCCGATGGCAAGATGATCTTCCTTTCAGGTTCGCCCGAAATGGAGCGTGTGGGCGGCATACCAACAGGCAGGCTTAGTGGCATTGTTAATCACTTTGTACCCCGCTACCTGCGCAGCAACCAGATGCCCACCTTCGAAACCAATTGCATAGAAGACTGGGAGACCAAGCTGGACAAGATAGTGAACGAAACCATGACGGAGAATATGACGCTGATAAGTGGTATACCACCATGGATGCAGATGTACTTCGACTGGCTGAGTGAGCGCAATGAAGGAAAGAAGATCAAAGAGCTGTTTCCGCAGCTACAGGTAATTGTACATGGAGGTGTAAACTTTGAACCATACAAAGCCAGGCTGCTGGATAGCCTGGGCGGACATGTGGATATGATAGAGACCTTCCCCGCATCAGAAGGGTTCTTCGCATTTCAGGATGTGCCGGGCAAGGAAGGCTTACTGCTAAACACCGATGCTGGTATGTTCTTCGAGTTTATTCCTGCTAACGAGATCGGCAATGAGAACCCGACCCGCCTATCGCTGGGCGAAGTAAAGGTGGGCGAGAACTATGCACTGATAGTGACCAGCAATGCAGGCCTGTGGGCATATAACATTGGCGATACCGTCCGCTTCATAAGTACCGACCCTTACAGGCTGGTGGTTACAGGCCGTGTAAAACATTTTATATCTGCATTCGGAGAGCATGTAATAGGCGAGGAAGTAGAGCATGCTATTATGCAGGCCGCTAACCAGTTTAGCGTGCACATAACGGAGTTTACCATTGCCCCTATGATACAGGTAGCTGAGGGCAAGCCTTATCACGAGTGGTTTGTAGAATTTGAACAGGCACCCGCCGACCTGGAGAGCTTTGCTATGGCAGTGAATGACAACCTGCGCCAGAAGAACATCTACTACGACGATCTTATCAATGGCAACATACTGCAAACACTGAAGATCCGCCCAATGAAGAAGAATGCCTTTATAGACTACATGCGCTCTATAGGCAAGCTGGGTGGCCAGAACAAAGTACCTCGCCTGGGCAATGATCGCAAGCTGGCAGATGCGCTGCAGGAATGGGTGATGTAAGGATTGTTAAATAAACTAGATTAATTAAATTTGTAGAAACAGTGGGATATGGAAGAAGTAATTTTTTTAGTAGAAGAAAGTGACGAGGGAGGCTATATAGCCAAAGGGATGGGCGTTGCAATTGTAACCGAAGCGGAGACAATAGAAGAATTAAGAGCTGCAGTAAAAGATGCTGTTCATTGCCATTACGAGGATGAAATTGCTCAGCCAAGGATGATACGACTTCACTTTGTTAAAGATGAAGTATTTGCCGCATGAAAATACCTCGAGATCTTAGTGGACGAGATTTGATTCAACGACTGAAGCTATTAGGCTATCAAATAACCCGTCAATCAGGCAGCCACATAAGACTAACAACGAACTCTAACGGGTAGCATCATATTACTATCCCTAATCACGACCCACTAAAAATTGGCACTCTATCAGCTATTCTAGCGATGGTAGCTGAGCACTTCAATATCTCAAGAGAAGAATTAACAAGGCAATTATTTGCCTGATACAAACAACCGCCTCTTGTAGATATTAACTGCATCCCTTACTGACACCATATAAATGCCCGTAACAAGACCTGCATTGATATACATCAGCTGACCGTCAATGCTAGATTCTTTATAAACCTCCCTCCCCATCATATCAGTAACAACTATTGTCACCTGCTCACTTTTTAGTGAGCTGAGATCTATCTTAAACCTACCATCCGCAGAAGGGTTAGGATATACATTGATGCCTTTTCCCGGCTCTACATTCTCTACACCCACGGGGGTGTGTAAATATCTTATGCGGTTATTGCCGTTATCGGACACTATGATATTACCATTGCTGTTGATGGCAATGCCATAAATGTTTTTAAACTGCGCTGCTACAGCGCTGCCACCGTCTCCGGAAAACCCTGCTACTCCAGTTCCGGCCACAGTGGTTATAACACCCGCTGGCGTAACCTTACGCACTCGCTGGTTCCAGGCATCGGCAATGAAGAGGTCGCCGGTGCTGTTTACGGCTACGCCAATAGGCTCAAACAAGTGTGCCGCAGTGGCCGCTATGCTGTCGCCATTGTAACTGGCTGTGCCGGTGCCTGCCACTGTTTTAATAATCCCCGTAGGACTTATCCTGCGTATACGCTCATTGTCTACATCGGCTACAAACACATTGCCCATACCATCTATAGCTATAGAATACGGACCTGCCAGTCGGGCATTGGTAGCGGGGCCATTGTCGCCAAAAAAGCCTGCTACACCTGTTCCTGCGATAGTAGAGATGATGCCCAAATGATTTACTTTTCGCACCCGGTTATAGCCCTGGTCGGCTATATAAATATTCCCTATTGCATCGACAGCTACCCCGCGTGGAGAGATAACAGACGCATCTGTTGCCGGTATACCATCTCCGTTAAATACAGTAGATCCATTGCCTGCAACTGTGGTTATGACACCTGTTATGCTGATCCTTCGTACGCGATTATTAGCACGGTCCGTTACATACACATTGCCTCCCGCATCTACCGCTACACCGTTAGGATCATTAATCTGCGCATCAGTAGCGGGCGCATTATCGCCGCTAAAACCGGGCAGGCCAGTGCCGCCTATTGTTGTTATAATACCTGCTGTATTTATTTTTCTTACCCGGTGGTTTGCCCTGTCGGCAAAATATACATTACCAAGCGCATCTACGGCAACACCATAAGGGCCGTTCATAGAGGCCGCTGTAGCAGGGTTGTTATCTCCGCCAAAGCCAACGGTGCCATCTCCGGCCATGGTATTTATATGCTGCGCCCGCAGGCCGGCCGAAATCAATAATAGAAAAAAGGACAAGAATGCTTTCATCGCCTGAATAGGTAAGGTGATTAAATAGTGTGTGTTTAGAAAAGGAAAATTAAACAACATTTTTCATATTAAAAAATAACAAACATGGATTGTATCCAGTAGTTAATCGTGCAGTAACTAATTCTACACACTTTTGCGTATAATTGTAACAAACACCACCCTTGCATCAGTACGCCGAAATATTGCGCAAACAGGTATTTGCTTTTCATCCTATAGATGAAGATGCATGGCATGATCTTATGCAGCCATGGACGGAGGTAACTGTAAAGAGGAAGCAGCCGCTGACCATGATGGGCGAAAAGGAAAAGTATCTCTACCTGGTACTTGATGGTGTGCAACGTGCATTCTATGCGCATCATAGTAAAGAGGTGACCATTGTGTTTTCTTACCCTCATTCCTTCTCGGGTATAGTAGACAGCTTCTTATTACAATCTCCTTCTCTTTACCAATTGGAGTCCATTACAGACAGCAGGTTATTGCGCATCAGCTACCACGATTTTTCTGCACTAATTGCAAAACACCGCAGCATAGAAACGTGGGTGCGCATAGCCGTAACACAGGTACTCTCGGCCACTCTGCAAAGAGAAATAGAGCTGATCGCTTTTACGGCTGAAGAGAAATTTAAAGCTCTGCTTCAACGCAGCCCGCAAGTACTGAACCTCATACCACATAAATACCTGGCATCCTATATTGGCGTAGACCCTACCAATTTCAGCAAGTTGCTGAGTAGTGTGCGATTGTAGCACCATGCTAAGTACAAAAAATTTACGCACCTTATTTAACCAAAAATCAACTCTTCAAATACATGCATTCAGAACTACCTTATTTTGGCCTGATAGATACCAACGAGTTAGAGGACCGTTATTCACTACAAGTAAAGGTAAAAGATCAGACAGTGGACCTCGATATCAACTTCAAACAAAAAAGCATTGAACAATCCAGAATTGCTTGTTTAAACGACTTTCTCAAAAATATTGAAGCGGTAATAGCGGACTCATGGAGTGCTATAAAGCATGATTTTACTAATGGCAGTGAAGTAAGAGAGTTTCTGAATTTTCATTTGGAGGAGCTTGACGACCAAACACTAACGGCCTTGCTAAGTAAAGCGGACAAACTTCTAACGATGGAAGAGCAATTATTATCTGTTACGAAAATAAACAGAATAGGATTTTATCCTGACAGTAAGACCTCCTTCGCAATCGTTGATTTTAATCTTGATTTTAGAATATCTCAGTATGTTTTGGTTGTAATATTGAATGACAATAAAACACTCAATCATATAACCATGGAAAGCTAAAGCTGCCGCTATGGAATCCATCACCGAGTAATCTTGGTATTTACCAACAATCATCTTTATCAACGCAGGTACTTTTGTCAAAAAAAAGGAACATGCCTACATTTAAAAGCATAGAGCTACTCGACAATCTGGAAAAGACAGTTGCACAAACGATTAAGAATGCAACGTGGTTGCAATCGATAAACTCTGATGCGTTAAGTAAATCACCGGCTGCAGGTAAATGGAGCGTGATGCAGGTGCTCTATCACTTAAACAGCTACAACAACTATTACCTGCAGCATATAGAACGAGCAATAAAAGCGGGTATAAACGCACCTTACTCTGCATCATTTAAAGCAGGTGTGATCGGCAACTACTTTACAAAAACAATGTTGCCCGGCAATGATGGTGCGGTACACAATATGATGAAAGCCCCAAAAGATCATACACCTGATTCCACTTATAATAACGTGGAAGCCATCAATGAGTTCATAGCGGGGCAACAAAAACTACTGGAATTGCTAAAGGAAGCAAGAAACGTGAACATGACCCGGTTGAAAGTGCCCATCAGCATCAGTAAACTCATCAAAATAAGATTAGGCGATACGTTCAGATTCCTGGTGGCGCACCAGCAGCGCCACTTTGTGCAGATAAGCAATACGCTGAAGGCCAATGGAGTGATCGCTGAACTGTGATCTACTGCAGCCGCTCCACTATAGCTTCCGATAGCCGCTCTTCCAGCACCTCTATATCCTCTTCATATTCATCGGGCCACATCTGGAATTCAAATGCCATTTCCAGCCGGTTGAATTTCATAGGTAGTGGTTTTGATGGTCGCCTGCCGGGCGATACCGCTTCGGGTGCTATCACTATCACTTCATAGTATATCTCCCCGTCATTGGTCTTCTCTTCGCAGTGGCATACCCATATGCCACTCTCCAACATAATCTTCAGGCTATACTTATACGTTTCTTCTATCATGGTTTTAATTGATTATTCTTCGTGTTTATGAGCCTTGTGTCTTACCGGGTAGTTGAACAGCAAAGAGCTGAGTACCGGCAAAAGGAATATGGCCACTGTAAAGATAGACACGAACATATCGGTTCGTTCACTATCGAGTATTTTGTTTGCAGACGAAGAGGGGTAAAAATGAGTAAATAGCGACGCCAGTAACTTTATACCCAATACACCTATCACCACAAATGCGATGGTTTCCAGAAACTGAAATTGCTCCATGAGCTTTACAAAGCCCTGTGCCACAAATCTCATTGCCAGTATGCCGATGAACACACCTGTATAAATAAGGAACAGATGATCGGTAAAAGCTACCGCTGCAAATACATTATCAATAGAGAACGCCAGGTCCATTACCTCTACCAGTGCTACTGTAGCCCAGAAAGGGCCTAAAGCACCTACAGTATAGCGATATAGTTTACTTCTCTCTTTGTCAACTACTTCTTCATGTTCTTCAGGTAGGTGTCTAAACTTCTTCCTAAAAAAATCGAAAGCCAGATAGCACAGATACAATCCGCCAAGCGGCTTTAAGAACCAAACCTTTACCAGCCACGATGCCACGAACAGGCAGATACCCCTGAAAACGTAAGCGCCAATAATTCCGTATTTCAGCGCCTTACGGCGTTGATCTTTGGGCAGGTCCAGTACCATGGTGGCCAGCACCGCGGCATTATCTACAGATAACAGGCTTTCTATAACTATCAGGTTCAGAATGATCAAAAGCCCCGCTTTTATATCATCTCCCAATAGCGTATGTAATATGTCCATTGGTGCAAAGGTTATAAATTTTATGTGTTAACAGCACCCCATTTTCCTTACTGCTCTTCCGAACAACTCAACCCAGTTAACTGTCAAAGAGTTATCGCGTGTACCTGGCAACTTCCAATTTTAAAAACGAACCCTGGTTAGCATCCGAATAGTTCATTAGCGTTGTTGCCATCTTCCTCAGAGCGCTAATTTCTAATTCTACCGGTGCCGAAATGGTTATTGTTTTAAAGGTCACATTTGATACGCCTTTCGGGCTAAAGTCCGACTCCTCTTCAATTGTATATTTTTTACGAACTTGCTTTTTGAATTGATCCCTGCTGTCCGTATTGTTGAACGACCAACTGGTTACTATTCTCCGGTCATTCACCGTATCGGCACCGTGCTGGCTGAGCAATTTTTTTATGTTACCAAAGCCCTCGTAGTAGGCATACCGATTGTTGAAGTCGGCCTCAAGTGTAAACATCATGAAAGTAGGCGCAGTAATCGAGGTGAGATATATCCCGCCATCATTTTTAGGATAGACTGCAGCAATGGCGTCTCTTATTCCTGTTGTATCTTTTACAAACACATATAGTCTTGGCAGGTCATGTACCCAGTAGATACCCTGTTCTTTGCTGGCTGGTTTTTTTCTTAATAATGGCCGCAAGCTATCATTGATAACCGATAGCACATGCCCAACTGAAGAACTATCAAAGAGATATACCGGCCCGGCGCAAACAACAAATGGAAAACCGGAAGAAAACATCGCTATCTCGAGTTCACGTTTGCTCTCCAACAGTGTTTTATGGTTTCCACCGTTGAGTATATTAGTTACACTACCAGGCAGCACTTTAATGGTGAGCGAATTAGACAACACCTTACTGCCATTGTTGAGTGAAATAGTGGCCGGCTCAATAATTAAGCTCCCAGTATCTAACGGCTTCAGCACATAGAACATCATCAACGCCTTCTTTTCGATTTGCTTGCCGTTTTTTGTTGTGCGTTGCGTTGATTGTGCACTTCTCGGGCCATCAACAATTTCAAAATTGGAGAAATGTGCTGGCTCGAAATTGTTTACGCTATCACCCTCACAGTAATAGGTCACATCTATCTGGTCATCAAGCCCCATTTTAGTGTACTTGACACTTGCGGTAAAGGTGATCAGCTGCTGGGCAACAGCAAGGTTGGTTAAAAGGATACAAATGAGTATAAGCCGCAAAGCACGCATCAGCAAGACAAATTTTATACTGCAAAGATATAACTCAGGTTGCCAATATACGCTCCAACTCGTCAAGCAAATCCAACTGCCCGGTATTAATTTTCGGCTTCGCGGTTTCCAGATAAAGCCACAACAGCGGAAAGTCTTTGAACATTAAATACATCGACATGTCAGTAAATTAATGTCAAAATTGCCCCACTTGCACTATGGCCTTTAATTGCTAGCTCAGCAATTCGTTGGTTTTAAATTGTATCACAAATTGTGTCCCCCTGTTTACCTGGCTCGATACTGATATTGTTCCACCAAGCGCCTCTACCTGTGTCTTCACCATAAACAGCCCTACACCCTTACCCTCTACATGCGTGTGAAAGCGTTTATACAATCCAAATACCTGATCTCCTTTCCGCCCCATGTCTATACCCATTCCATTGTCTCTGAAAATGATCTCCAGCTTATCGTTGGTCCTTCTTGTCTGTATCTCTATTACCGGAGGTATATTGGGTTGCTGGTATTTTATGCTGTTGGAAATAAGGTTAAAGAAGACACTGTAGAGATACCCCTTTACGGTAAATATTTCGTTCACCGCAGAAAAGTTGTAGGTGATGGTCACTTTCCCCTCCTTTATCAGGTTTGCATTGCTCAACTTGATGTCCGATAGGATCTCTGAAAAGTTGATCAGCTCCCGCTTAGCTACTCCTTCATTCTTTAACTTCAGTACCTCGTTAAGATCCCGTATTACATCATCCAGCTTTTCTATAGCCACCGATAGGCCTGCTATCAATTCTTTTTCATCATTATTAAAATGGCCTTCCGCCTGCAGCACATTGGCTATGCCCTTTATGTTAGCTATTGGCGACCTGAGGTTGTGCGACACTATATAGGAAAACTGCTCCAGGTTGTTCTTTCGCTGTACTACATCATCAATTATCTTTATCCGCTCAGTTTCCATTTGCTTCATATCACTCATGCTGCTCTGCAGACTGTCCGTCATATCATTAAATGAGTTGGCCAGTAAGCCTATCTCATCACCCGAAAATACCTTGGCGCGGGTAGAAAAGTCGCCCTCTGCAATTTTCTTAGATGACCTGATGATCTCTTTCAAACCCGTAGTTATTCCTCTGCTCACAAATATAGTAACCGACAATCCTGTGATTTCTACTGTCAATACCAACCCAAATAATAACCTGAGGATCAGATCGGTAAGCCACCGCGATCCATCCCCAAGCGTGTAAGAAAATTCGTCTTCTATAGTTGTAAGCCCGGCATTGACAATATCTATCTGTTTGAGAATACTGCTTATCTTATCCTTAGATGGGTGGGCCGACATTATCTCTGCATGCAGCTCATCTGCCAGTGATTGTATCACAGATATCTGCTCGTCCCCTTTGGTCCACACTGAGGTAGCCTTTGCTATGTAAGAAATGTTGTGAAACCTTCTTAATAATTGAATCGCTCCATCAATATCTTCGGGGTGCAGCCTGCCTTCCAGAAATCCCCGCCAGGCTACATCCATATCAGGGTTCACCTTCATCAGCTCCATCCTCGCCTTGCGGTCGCCCAGGTTTACCTTCAGGAAATTTTGATACGCAATGAAATCATTTTCATCGAAGCTGGTGCCATACTTCTGCAGGTTGTAGACCGCATCCTTTTGAGCTTTAGACCAAAGGCCTTCCGCAGCTACCAATGCCCTTACCGACGATAGCGTGTTAATTGCAAACAACATGGTCATTAGCTCAATAGCTATAAGCAAGGCCATGATGCCAACGGTAAAATATAACTTCTTCGAGATCGAGACATTTCTCAACCACGATCCTATTCTTGTCTTCTTCATTAAGCCGGTTAGTCGCTCCTGGCTTTATGGTGATCAGCCTGCCATTCCGCGTTTTAGGTAACCTAAGTTATGTCTTTACCCACATTTACAGTATAAAAAATGGTCATTCGATAGTTAATAAATGGCAATGAGAATGATTGAAAAATAAGAAAAATAACATCGATATAAATATCACTATATAAAGTGTTTATTATGGATGCTTTATGACCAACTTAAAAACAAAACAAAAAAGTGAGGTAAGTACATAATTGCACTATAAGGGCTAATGGTAATAATGACAACCCAAAAAATCATGGTATTTACCAAGTTTAGTTTATCCTAGCTACATCACTTTTGCATTATAAAAAACGAACAAAATGAACAAACAAAAAGTAGTTACGATCGCGGCAAGGATATTCATGGGCTTATCAGCTTTCAGCCTGTTGTATGTAAGCGTTATGGCGTTATGCAGCCCGCAGGCAGTAATGGATCTGGTGCAGGTAAAACTGAGTAATGCCGATGCATTCAGTTCCATAAGAGGCATATACGGCGGCGTGGGGTTGACGATAACAGTAAGTGTTGTCTATATGTTGGTAAAAGACGTTCAGAAGGGACTGGTATTCCTCTGCATGCTCTGGGGTTTTTATGCGCTGTCTCGCATTATCACCATCTATACAGAGGGCAGCCTGGGTGCATTTGGTACTCAATGCTTGAAAATGGAATCTTTCTTCTTTGTTATTTCGGTGGCGTTACTGGTGATGTATAAACCGAAAAGCAGATTCGCTGATAGCATAAGTTCACCTCAATAGATAATTTGTTACAAATACGGGTGTTTCCGTTACATTGATCTGCACTTTACCTCTGGCTGTTTTTACCTTTGTCAGCTTCATTTCTTTACCCGGCATGGGTTGATAGATATATGCAGTGTCTGTTTTACCAAGGTCTAATTGGTAGTTGGCTGTTCTGCCTTTACCGTCGGGTACTACAAGCATGTACATCGTTTCGGCAACGAGTGTGTACTTGTCAACAATGGGATCCTGGCTAATAGTCTCTTTGTAGGTGTATGCGCCAAAGAACCGGTGGACCTGTGCCATAAAATCGGCAGCGGGCCTGTTGGTTCTGTTGTCATTGATAAGACCCGATGTGCCGTACTTAATTGTACTCTTAGCATCATCATCGTAAAGCTCATAATAGAACACCCGATCTACTTTACAACGGGCATACAGTAAGGACGTGCGCAGTGTCCAGTCGGCCTGAGTAAGCTGTATACTCTTATCCTTAGTGGCAACAGCTCTTTGCACGCTTTGCGGGTTAACATCGTAGCCAGCCTCAGTTACCCACACCGGCATACCGTTACAGACTACTTGCGCAAAAGTAACAAACTCATCTGCGGTTTTAGCTGTGATCGTTTGCTCGGGGGCTACACCAATATGCTGATCGTTGTTGGCGCCATTGGCATCGTTGGAATAGAAGTGGTAGTTGATCACATCCCAGGGCAGGTCGACAGAACCATCTGCTTTGTACCCCCGATATTGTTTGCACCAGTCTATCATGCCCTTTATATATCCGGTAGATGGATCGGCAAGCCCGCCCATAACCACCTTCATATTGGGGTCGGCATTTTTCACCCCGGCACCTGCGCCTAATGCACCTTTATGACCATCATAAAAAGCAGAAAGGTTAGCGGCATATTCGCGACCTGTCTGGTAGGCTGCACGGCCCTTCCACCACTTGTCGCGCTCGTTATCACACTCTATGTAATGTATCAATCCAAGACCGGCCTTTACCGTGTTGACCTTTTCGCCATTCCACCGTGGCTTGCTATCCACTTTCAGCAAACTCACATCTACCTTCTTATTGCCACCATACCGGGCTGCAAACTGAAAGGCCACCTTTGCCTGCTCTATGTATGATGCAGGTGCTGAAAGATCTTTGCCATAGCGCGCGGGTACATTCTCATAGTTTCGCTGCCCCTCGGGGTAAGTATCTTCCATCCACTTAGGTATGGTCTTAAGGCAAGCCAAAACTTCGATATGCTGATCGTTGCACCATTGGTACATGTCATCATAATTCCAGCCACCATCATGCACGGGGTTGTACGTATAGTTGCCCTCTGTTGCCTCCAGTTTTCCCCAGTCCAGGTAATGCCGTACACCGGTGAAATTCTTTATTGGGTCAAGCATCGATGCATCTGCTTTGTCGGGATCGGTCTTATTCTGGAAATTCCACTCAAAGGCATTGATGCCAAAATAATTATTAAGCGGTATAGGCTTGTCTATAAGTCCAACACCCACTTTATCGGGAGATGTGTATTTGCCATAAAACTCTATCTCACCCGGGAACTCGCCCCATGAATTAATGATGAGGTATCGCATACCGGAAACCGGCTTAGCCAAAGCGAATACACCTGGTTTAGCAGGATCAGGGCCCTCCCATGTGGCGGCACGCTCTCCTTTAAAAACTGCTATAGGCACTCTGGTCCAGTCGGGCATTACCGCATATATAGTAAGCGGGTGTGCCGCATCTATGCAGCGCCAGCAGTACATCATTATACTGTCTATGGTCATCTGTTCCCCATCTTGCAGCGGATACCATGCATCGTAGTGCTCGACCAGTTTATTATAGCCGGTATTGGGCTTTTGAAACTGGTTATTGTCGAAGAGCATTTCCAGGTTGCCGGTTGCATTGGTCTGCTGATACCATAGCTTACCATATATGGGTATCTTGCCCGGCATATGAAAGTTATGCGTGTCTTTTTGCGCACAGCCTGTCATACAGAACAGCAGCAGGGGAATGATAAATGAAGCGATCTTCATAGTGATAAAGATAATGATGGATTTTGTCGTTGCGGCTATTTGTCTGAATCAGAATGGTCAGAATTTTAGAATAAGGAGAATGACCTGGACTTTAAGACCAACTACTTGGTTTTATTGGGCTGTTGAAAAAAAGTGGAAGTTTTTCTTTATTTACGGAAGTTTTATTGTGTGTATTTTATCTGGAATGCTTTATGGATAATGGTTTGAAGGCATTTTAACAAACTTCCGAAAACTTCCACTTTCTTCCACTTTTCTTCCGGTTTCTTCCACTTTTCCTTCCACATTTTGTTCGGAGTGGTCTCGAAACTTGTTTACACATTCACGTTTGGTTGCAGGGCTGAAGATGTTCAGCCGCTACGATGGTTGTTTGCTTATTCATAGGGTTTATAATGTCAAAGATCGATCAGATTTTGGCCCGATCTGAGTGCAAATTAATGAGGTAAAATGAGGTAATAAAATAAAGATATTCACAAGAATGTGGACATCTATTATTAGTTACCGATGAGTCAACGACTTAGGTGGTGTTATTTGAAGTGAAAAATAATTTCAAAGATCTTACATACGGCGTAGCTATAACTATAATGAAAGTGTGTTGCATTTATTGACAAAATCATACTTTTAAAAAAATAGCACCAATGAACGTATTTATTGAAACCGAAAGGCTCATCATCAGGCCGCTACTGGCGACGGACTGCGAGGGTATGTTTGAGATGGACTCGGATCCGGAGGTGCATAGATACGTAGGCAATGAGCCGGTTAAAAATGTGGCGCGCATAAAGGAGGTGATAGGTATGGTAAGACAGCAGTACGAAGATTTCGGTATTGGCAGGTGGGCGGTAATAGAGAAGGCGACAAACGATTTTGCAGGCTGGACGGGCTTTAAATATATGACCGGCCCCATAAACAAGCACAGCAATTTTTACGATTTCGGCTATAGACTTGCCCGACGATTCTGGGGTATGGGCTATGCAACTGAGGCCGGTAAAGCCGCGCTCGACTATGGCATTCAAACCCTCAACTTTAAAGACATCTACGCCATGACCGATATAGACAATGCCGCATCAAGACGAGTGCTGGAAAAACTTGGCTTCAACCACATAGAAACCTTCAACTATGATGCTGAACCCAACTGGAGAACTGAAGGGCAACCGACTACGGGGTATAAGTGGGTGGGGAAATTTTAGTATAGAACATGTACACACTTTGACCGGCAGGTGCTTGTCTGTGCTTAAACTTTATACTTTCCTCTAGGATTTCTATTTGAATGGAAAATAGAGTGTATAAAAATTACTTTATCCTGTTTGTCAACTCTGTAAATGACGAGAAAAGGAAAGGTTTTTACAATTGCTTCTCTGAATCTTGTATTCCGTGACAATCCTTTATCAGGATCTGTTTCGATTTGCTCAATAACATTAATGACAGCCTCGCTAAAGCGATCGCCAAGTCCATACTGCCTTTCTTCATACCATGCCCATGACTCTTCGAGTTCTTTTCGTGACCTATCTGAAAAAACAACATTATAAATCATCTGGCATCTCGTTTAACCTGCAGTTTCTTTATTGATGCCTTTACTTCATCTAAAGAATGCCCCTTCACTTTTCCTTCTTTCCAGTTTTTGTAGTCCACGTCAAATTCTTTGACCAGATGCTTATCCTGCCACCATTCCAACTCAGAATTGATGTCGTTCTTAAACAGTACATACATAGCCTTTATCTTGTCGTCATCAGCTACAGAAATGTAATCGTTTAGTTTTGCTCGCATCGCCGCCGTTGTCATTGCCATTCTATTTATTCAAATTTACGAAAACACTACAAAATCGGCACCGCTTGCCTAACACCGCTCTCCGCTCCCACTCTCACTCTTCTCTTACCCTCCCCAACCCTCTCTATCCAGGCTCCTGTACTGTATAGCTTCTGCCAGGTGTTCCGGACGTATCTCTTCGCTCTCAGCAAGGTCGGCAATGGTGCGGCTTACCTTAAGTATGCGATCATAAGCGCGGGCACTGAGGTTCAGGCGGTCCATAGCGGTCTTGAGGAGATTAGCACCTACAGGGCTTATCTGGCATATCTCTTTCAGCAGTTTGCTACCCATTTGTGCATTGGCATATACTCCCGGATGTTCGGCAAATCGCTTGGCTTGTATCTCCCTGGCATTAATAACGCGGGTACGCACATCATTGCTCGGGTCCGATGTTTTTTGTGATGATAGTTCAGAGAAAGCAACGGGTGTTACTTCCACATGCAGGTCTATGCGATCTAATAGCGGTCCGCTGATCTTATTCAGGTAACGCTGCACCATTATGGGCGAGCAGGTACATTCTTTTTCGGGGTGATTAAAGTACCCACATGGACATACCTGCGTTGGGTACTTTCGGAGTGGAGTTAGTGCACAAGCTACCATCTAACAATATTGAAAACCCGCAAACGTTGGGTGAACATTTGAAAAAGAAACAATTTGAGCTAAAGATAAGTCAAAATGAAATGGCAAGGCGTATTGGTGTTGACCCTGAGAATATCATTAACTGGAACTTGCGAGGGAGAGAACCACATATTACTTTTTGTCCGAGAATAATCCAGTTTTTGGAATATAACCCATTTCCCGCTGACACGAGTACCTTAACCGGGAGGTTGAAAATGTATAGGATAGAGCATGGGTTATCACAGAGAGCATTTGCCGAATTGTCGGGATTGGATGAGAGTAGTATTTGTGTTTGGGAGAAAAACGAGAAACAGCCCGTCCCGAGCAAACGAAAAATATTAGAAAATATATTAAATCAAAAAGAGCCTTCATCCTGAAGGCTCTTTTAAAAATAATCACATATATTTATCTGCTCTTAAAAACAAATAATATTTTTTTCATTTCATTGAAATGAGAAAATATAAACCAATTTGTAAAAAATGAAACGAATACAAATAATAAGAAAATAACGTGCGAACTGATTTGACCTGCTAAATCATAAAAAATACCTATGTGACAATACTTCGCCAAAATTACAGTAAAAAACAATGCAATGAATGTATTGATAATAGTAAAAAAAAATATTAGAAATGGAAGAAAAATAATATCAATTATAAAATTTTTGTAATAACCAATCATTAACTGCAATAAAATATAACATAGTGATGATACTCCAACAAAAATCCCATAATTTAAAAGTGTAGTATAAGCTTTTGGATATTGAGAATACAATAACCGAGAGTATGTATCTTGATAGAATGAATATGTAAGAAATAAAACAAAAATCGAAAAGAAAATAGCGACGCTGTGATTTTCAAAAAGTGATTTTAATTTTTTTCGCCCGATTTTTGCATATATTAAAACAAAAAATATGTCATATAATAAAATGCCGAATATCCCTCCTGTTGCAGCACATAATGGAATTGTAATTGGCTTCAATGATTCCATTTCTTGCCCATATAGCCCACCAAGGGTAGCAAAAAAGCCGCTAACAAAAATTTTAATTAGTTCTTTCGACATAAAATCCTGTTTTAAGGTAACCATTACATTACTGTCAGCATTTCAATGAACTTATTTATCCTGTGTTCTCTCCGATACATAAAAGAAAGTAGAGCACAAATAATAATGCAAAGGTACTAACATTATCTATTGACCGTTTACTCTCACAAATAATCTTGTTTTATTAAAATCTGATGACAACTAACTAAATCTTTTCAAAGGAATGCACAAGCTAATCCATGATGGCTGCGCCGCTACCGCTCTACAGCCAGCCGCCCGCTGGTAAAATGGAATTCAGTCTTTCCGTTCGGCAAAAATCCCGCCAAACCTAAAACAATCACTTGCCCTGGAATGTATCTTTTAAAGGAACAGGGCAAGAAATTGTTTTTATTGAGCACATAAATACCCGCTATCGCTGGGAATCCATGTACGCAATATCGGTTTGTCATGCTTTTTGCTTCTCACACAAAGACTTTCATGGGTGCTTCCATATCCTTTAGGCTTTAACTCTCTCTCATTTCAAACACTGCAAAAAAGCAGAGTTTTCATTCCTTCAAGTAGCCTAAAGTCTATACGCACCCCTCGTTTTTGCTCGCCTGCTATGCCACCGTCTGCGCTTCGGATTTTTTGCTGCCACACGCCCACGCCTATGTATCCATGCCACACAAAAATCCTACACTGTGCGAATGTTGCATATACATGCTGTTAACATTCGCGCCATCCGGTGGCACTCGCAGGAAATCCCGCTACGCTTGATTTCCTTTCTGGCGAGACCGCACAATGACCGCAAAGAAAAATTGCAGTCATTTTTGCCAACGCGCAGCTGAGGGCTCTTTTACCTTTCCAACAGCACCGCAGATTAGCAGGACACTTAGAATTTATATCTTTACGATATTTATAAAATTTTCCCAATGACAGGAAATGAAGGGTTAATGTCAGTCCGTGCATTAAAATTGCTGTTGAGCAGATATGGAGATGACTACCAGATTGATTTCGGTATCAATTATCTTGTGTCCTTGAAAGACGAAGGTTCGAATATTTTGTCGTGTGAGTGGATAAACAAGGCAAAACAAGATGCCATTACCGAAACGCGTAAGCAAGAGGAAGCATACAAACATGCAGCCGAAACAAGTTTACCCCTTGAACAGAGTGGGCTTGATAAAAGAACTGTAAGATTATTAGCTACTAACGGCATCCATACAATATATCAGCTTGCATACAACACCCAAGAGGAAATAATGAGGATAAAAGGACTGGGGATGAAGGCAATTTCGCAAATGGAAATCGAACTCCCAAAACACGGGTGGTGGTTTGGCGGCTGTCTCATGGAAAAATCAGAGAAGACAGCCAAGAAAAATAATGGAGCATTTCGCAAAAAAATTACTCCAACCCCATAAAGAGGTCAGAGTAATTTTATGGATGTGACAAATTGCTCAACACAAAGTACGCTAGAAATATTCTAAATCCATATTGTAGGTGCTTTTACTGGTTGCTGTCTTTTGAGGCAATGGAACTACGCAGGTAATTGCAAACAGTCGAACAGACGAAGGCAAGCATGGCAACATATGCTCCTGAAAACATGTCGCCGCCACTATGAGCGCTGTTAAACACCGCATAGGTCGCAAGGACAGCGACCACTCCTATAATACCGAGCACAATGGCGACTTTCGGATTGCGTATAATTGCAACAGCAATTCCGCAGCCAATTGCAAGTAAAAGGGAGAGTTTGCACAACATAGAAACATAGTGCGAATCAATCCCGAACAATTTGATGCCGGTTGCGCTTTCCCATCCGCCGCCCAGAAGCGGCATGAACAAGAGAGCGAGCGATGCCGCTATGCCGGAGACGGCAGAAATGAGTGTGTATTGTTTACTATTCATGATATGTGGATTAAGAGCCAACTGAAAAACAAAAAGCGGTAATAGAGTTGCCGTTAGCCGCGTCAGACATTTTACCAGTGCCTTTTGCGCCATTAATTTTGAAAAAATATTCACCTTCGGCTAATGGTTCTTTTGTGGTAATAACATACACACCATCCGATTGCTTTTTTAGAACTATTGGGATTGAGTTGTCTTCTGATGCTTTTTTGTTGTTCACCGCAACCCCGAGAGTTATGTGGGCATAGTCAAATATTCTTTCTTTTTTCTTTATCTCATCAAACGCAAACAGCTCTATCAGGTCTTCGGGATCTTCATTCGGAGGAATGCTGATAATGTACTTATCCGTTGCCTTGCCTGTTTGAACTACTTTTGCATGTGCGCCTTCCGCAGTCATATAGACTTTGGTTTTACCGGATAACGCCCGAACAGTATTAACCGAACCAAACAAACTGTGTGCGTTGTCCTTGACCGCCATCATAGTTTTATCCAATGAAAACAGTGTGTTATCTTCTTTGACACCCATGATTTTGTATTGAAAATCGGGTGCAGGAATGCTCTGTGCATTGCTGGTAATTACAAATACAGCCAGTATTATGGCTGTCAGTAGTGTTGTTGCGTGTCTCATAATATATCTGTATTTTTGTTCGGCAAAATAATCTCATACATTTGTATTAAGGAAGGAATAAATGGAATGATTTATTTCGTTGTTGGAATATTTTATTTCACCCAAAACATTAGCAATGCCACCCAAAACAGCAGTCATCGCCCCGCACATCGGTAGGAAAATTGAGAAGATACGGACATTAAAGGGTATCAAGCAAGATACGCTTGCTGCCAAAATCGGCATGAGTCAGGGTACGTATTCCAAGATAGAGCAGAGCGCAACGATAGACGAGGCAAAATTGAAATTAATCGCTGAGGCACTGGAATTAAGTGTTGATGCCATAAAAAACTTTAATGAAGATGCGATAGTCAACCATATTCAGAATAACTACGACAGCTCGGTTGTGAATTCGCAAATCAATTACCAATTCAACTCAATTGAAAAGATCGTTGAACTGTACGAACGGATGTTGCAGGATAAACAAGAACTCATAAATTCGTTGCAGTCGCAATTACAGCAGAAAAAATGATAGACAAAAAGACCCAACGCAATATATTCGTTGAGTCTTATTTTCATGGCGATTATTCACAAGCTACTTTTTACTCCGTTGTATCACATGGGATAATTGTCCCATGAACTCTAATTCACGCTCCAATGTTTCCAACCGGTGCTTTGGGACAAAATAAGCACTGTCGTACTGCTCCTGGTCTCCCATGCCTTGCATGGGATAACACTCCCTTTCAAACCAGACATATTCCATGAGCAGTTGCGCGTCTGGCCACGGGACAAGTACGTAGTCCATTTCCATAACTGAAAATTTAAAGGTGTTGTTCCTGTGGTTGAGTTTCTTCTTCAACTGATTTCACGTTGAGCATAAAATCAATTGCCTTTTGCGCCTGATTGGAGGCGATGAAAATGAAGCGTTTGTCGTTCTTCAACTTTTGCAGCCAGCCTTGAATATATGCGCTGCTTTGCTCAAACTCACTGGTGATGCCTGTGAGGGATTGCAGGTAGCATGTTCCGATTTCCGCAACCAATTCTTCGAGTGAATATGTCTCACTGCCAAATTTTTCGTTTTTGACCAGCGATTGCCTATTCAGTCTTTTTTCGTGGCCGGTGCTATGCACCAGTTCATGGAAAAGGGTTGAGTAATACGCACTGTCAGAATTGAGACTTTTTTTCTTCGGCATGTTCACAAAATCAAGGCTGGGGCTATAGTACGCCTTTTGTTCCTTATGCTTTATCACAGGGCATTCCGGCATGTTTTCAACCACAAATTCGCAGGTAGGAATTTCCTTAGTTTCCCTTTCTTTAGAGGGTAGATAACGCTCTGGAATATTCTCACACTGGCTCACGTTGAAAACGATGTAGTACCGAAGCATGGCTTTTTTAGTGCTTGAATTCGCATCGGGTGATTCAACGGTATTTTGAGTTTGGTTGTTTTTAACCATACTCCAAAAAACGACCATGTGTCCCTTTTCACCCTTTTTTACCTTTGCCTTTAAATCACTTATTTGCTTGAAGGTCAGAAAGCTGTTGTCAGGATACCCCATTGAGCCTAAAAGCATAATGTTGATACCCCGATATGATTTGCCGGAGACTAAATTTTTTGGCAAACCTGCATCCGTCCAAGGTTTTAACCAAGGGACAGTACCAATTTCAAGTTGGTCGATAATTCTTTGGTTGACTATCGCATACACGTCTTTTTTCGTGTCGCCAGTTTGATTTTCCATTTCTACGTTTTTAAGTTGTTAATGAATTTTCGTTTCAGAAACAGTGTAGAAAATGGAAGGGTGATATATAAGGGGGAAGAATTTACCATATATGGTAAATGGAAACAGCGTGGCTATTTTCTCTGTTCGCTGATTATTTGCTTGACCTTTTCGGCAGTCAGTTTAGTAACCTCGTACATATCCAAACAATATTCCGCAACTGGCACACCATCCGTGCGCTGCTGTTTAAGCATGTCGATGACCAGCTTTGTAAAAACTTCATTTTGTATTTGGCGTATTTCTTGTTCGGTCATAGCGGATGCAAAAGTACGCACTCCATTCCTCATATGATGTACTTGACACAAAAGAGGAACATCAAAAAAATATTAGCCAATTTGTTTTATTCAATAAAAACATTTTGTATTTTTCGCTGCGCTAATATACCCCCCGAATATATTTCTCACCCCTTAAAAAATATGGGTATGGTATATCTAATCGTTGTAGTCCTCGGTATAGCCCTTGTGGTATATCTGCGGATGAATAACCGCTATACGGTGAAAGCACCGTGGCAACATTTCTTTGACGGTGCGGATTTTGCCGCCAGTGAATTCTACCAACAAGTAGAAGCTGAAATACGAGCGTTTAAAGTTCCCGATGTATCGTATGGCCGCGAGTCATTTTTTCAAACACATATTGCATCAAGCAGGCAAGAATACTTGAAAATCAAACGTGGCGAGTATGTGATATATATCTGTGCTGCTGCATTCGGCAGAGGTACATTCATATCGCAATGGTCATGTCTTAAAGTGCAGAAGCAGCGTAATAATATACCTGTCATTAGTAAACTGTTAGGCATGGACAGGAACGACAAGTCGTTCTATCAAGCGGATACGGAAGGCATGTTCCAGTCGGCAGTCCACACCGCATTGATGAATGTCGTAGATGGATTAACGACCGCAAAAGGCATTCGCGGACTGACGGAAATGGAGCGGCACATACAATTAGGTAAGTAATGATATCTCCTACGTCACAGGAAGTAACCGCCCGTTTCTATACATGGGAGGAGCGAGGTCGTGGCTGGAATCTCTTTGACTTCCAGGTTGAGCCAGAGCCCGAATTCTATCCCTTCTTTCGGGCTGGCAATGCCACGCCGCGCTTCATAGATGATGCCACGCGCCATACGCTTGCAAGCTGGGCATTGTCTGCGCTGTCATTCAAGAAAAAAGAAGCACACACAAGAGAAATACCCGATGAAATCCCACCGGTCCGAGCATTTGCATTGGTAGATGCAGAAGAGTTGGTGGCGTATGATGTGGTATTACCCAAAGGAGAGAAATTACAGGTCAAAGACATGGGGCAACTGCTCATCATGCTCTCGTACACAAAGTACCCTGTGAGCTTTGAAATTGTCGGTACGGCTTCTGCTATATCAATCTCAGTAGTATGCCGAGAAAGCGATGCTGCGCACGTATACGGGCAGATACAGGCATATATGCCCGCCGCCATAGTTTCAAAGTCCGAAAAGGCTTACCAGATTGTAACCGAAGGACTGCACACCTGCATTGTTGATTTTGCCCTATCCGAAGAATTCATGCGCCCAATGGCAACCGCCAGCGATATGCCGCACGACCCATTCATTGGCTTGTTTGCCACCCTCGAACATTTACAGAGGAATGAAAAAGGTATCATCCAAATACTGTTCAAAGGCACAGTAAACCCTTGGGCTGAAAGCATCATGCGCTCCGTTACGGACAGTCATGGAGGCTCATTCTTTGAAGATGCGCCGGAGATGGTAAAACTTGCGCAACAGAAAGTTTCAAGTCCCCTGTTTACGGTTTGTGTAAAAGTCGGTGGGCAAGCATCATACACGAACAGAGCGATTGAAATCATGGAAAATATTTCTTCGGCATTAACCCGGCTCACTCGTTCTGCAAGTAATAGTTTGGTCATGCTCTCCCAAAGCGGATATCCGCAAGAGGATATGATACTGGACATGCGTATGCGAAGAACGCACCGCACAGGCATGTTGCTTAACACGGGAGAACTTGCAACCCTTGCACACTTTCCAACACCTGAAATATCTTCACGGAAATTAGTCCGTGATTCACAGAAAACGAAACCCGCACCTCAAAGCGCATTGGGGCATGAGTTTGTGTTAGGCACGAATACCCATCATGGCACAGCGCAATTGGTAAGTGTTCCGTCACACATGCGATTGCGCCATACCCATATCATTGGAGCAACAGGCGCAGGTAAATCAACCCTCCTGCTGTCCATGATTGCCCAAGACATGGAGCACGGTAACGGTATTGCAGTACTAGACCCACATGGAGATTTAATTGAAACAATCCTTACGTATGTACCCGAAGACCGCATAAAAGATGTCATAGTGATTGACCCCGCAGATGGCGAGTACCCCGTTGGGTTCAATATATTGTCCGCCCATTCGGAAATTGAAAAAGATATTCTTTCAAGTGATTTAGTTGCTGCATTCAAGCGGTTAAGCACAAGTTGGGGTGACCAAATGAACAGCGTGTTTGCAAACGCCATCCTTGCATTTTTAGAAAGCAAAGACGGAGGAACACTTGTTGACCTGCGAAGGTTTTTAGTAGAAAAGAGTTTTAGAGATGCATACTTAAAAACAATTACTGACCCGCATATTGTCTACTATTGGCTGCATGAATATCCCTTACTTAAAAGCAGTTCCATTGGTTCAATATTAACGAGGCTTGATACCTTTTTGCGACCAAAATTAATACGCAACATGGTTGCACAAAGAAAGAGTCTTGATTTTGAGAGCATACTTGATACCCGAAAAATCTTACTCATTAAACTGTCGCAAGGCTTGATTGGCGCGGAGAACAGCTTTTTATTAGGGACGTTCTTTGTGTCGAAGATATATCAGGCAGCAATGGCACGGCAAGCCAAGAGCAAGGCCGATAGAAGCGAATATTTTCTGTATTGCGATGAGTTCCAAAACTTCATTACGCCCTCTATGTCATACATTCTGAGCGGTGCAAGAAAGTACGGGTTAGGGCTGATATTGGCGCATCAAGACATGCAGCAACTGCAACGGTATGACACCGAGCTTGCAAGTTCGGTCGTCGTTAATGCAGGAACACGCATTTGTTTTCGGTTGGGTGATGTGGACGCAAGACGCTTTGCCAGTGGCTTCACATCCTTTGAAGCGGAAGACTTAGAAAACTTGCATGTTGGTGAAGCAATCGCGCGAATCGAACAGCCTAATTTTGATTTCAATCTGACTACCATCTCTTTACCAGAGGTTGATGCTGAGTACGCAGAAACCATATCTCACGCAGTCATTACGCAGTCCCGAACAACCTACGGCACTCCAAAAGATATTGTTGAGGAGAGTTTACGATATATACCTGCTATACCACAAGAACAGCCCCGGCACACAAAGAAGGAAGAAGTAATTGAAGAACAAACGATTGTTATCCCGCCTGCACCACAACCAGTTGAAGAACCGCCCACCCCTTTTATACCTGTTGAAATATCAGCACCACCAAAACCAAAGAAAGCGGAAACCGAACACCGCTACTTGCAGGTTCTTATTAAGAAAATGGCGGAGGCACGAGGCTACAAGGCAGCATTGGAAGAACTTACGCCAGATGGCGCAGGGAGAGTTGATGTGAGCCTTGAACGCAACGGCAAGAAGATTGCGTGTGAGATTTCTGTTACAACAAGTGATGTATGGGAAGCGCACAATGTCGAGAAATGCCTGGCTGCGGGATATATGGAAGTGATTGTGTGTTCCAATGATATTACGCACCTAAGGAAGATATCGGCGCAGCTTGAAGCCAAACTGCCTGCTGAGCAGCGGGCGCAGGTGTTGGTGTTTGAAGCCCATGAGGTAGTGGCGTATTTTGACAGGCAGATTGTAGAAGAACAGCCGAGGGAGAAGGTTGTTAAGGGGTATCGGGTAAAAGTGAGGTATGATGATGGAACAAATGAAGCAAAAAGATAAAAGGTCTGAATGTATATTCAGACCTTTTTCATCGTCAAATTCATTTTTTAGATTTACCCAAAAAAACTAAGACATACACACTCCACAGAGCACATGCACCAATCAACAAATATCCATGCATTTTATTTTCTTGAACGTAGCTTTCGACAATTAGAAAAACGCTAGGAAAAAGCAACAATAGAAAAGACATTGCGATTGCAGGCATAAAAAGAAAAATTACTTTTGTTAAAATGCGTTTATTCATAAATATGTTTTAATGTGATTATGTCACCATCGAGACTTATTGTCAAGCACATATACGAGGTCTAATTTACTTATTACTTACAGCACTAAAAGCCAATGAGGCTTGTCCATCAATCATAAGTTTGAGGTACATAGCATATCGTGGAAGGCTTATAAGGTCGATAGCATCAAATGTTGGGTAAAATTCCTTAGCCAATAGTTCTGCGTCAGTAGACCCTACTCGGAAGGAAATTAAAGTTCCACAATTCCCCAAAATCGCCGCCCGTATTTTCTCATGCAATTGGTCTAGAAATTGTGTAGCCATAAACACCCCAAGCCCATATTTTCGGGCTTCTGAAAGCATGTCGCAAAAGCTCAAAGTGGAGAAGCTGGAAAACTCATCAATATATAAAAAGAACGGAATACGAGCATATTGCGGCTGCCGTGCTCTGTAGAGTGCCGCAAGCTGAATAGAGGTCACAAGTATACTCCCAAGCAGCGTACAGGCATCTTCCCCGATAAGCCCCTTGCTGAAATTGCAGAGCAATATCTTACTCCCGTCTAACACCTGTTGCATACGGAAACTGGTAGTCTTTTGACCGACTACGTTTCGGAGCGGAATGCTCGTAAGAAACAATCCTGTTTTGTTCAATATCGGTGCAATCACCTCATTACGGAACGATGGCGAATACTTCAAAAACTCATGCTGCCAAAAGGCAATGGTCGCTTCATTCTTCACATACGCCAATATCTTGTCCCTATGCAAGGTATTGGTAAGTAATGGTTGAATATCTAACAGGGTTGCATTAGGATATTCAAGCAAGGTCAGAAGCGAGAACCGTAAGATATATTCCATGCGTGGCCCCCAGCTATCCACCCAAATCTTTTTAAATACACTTACTAATCCCGAAGCTACTAAGTGGTGGTATTGCGGATGTACGGCATGGAGTGGGTTAAATGTAATGGGGTGTGCATTGTCGGCAGGATTGAAATATATGAGGTCTTTAGTTCGATGTTTGGGTATATTATTCTTCAAGGTTTCTACCACGTCTCCATGTGGGTCAATGACTGCTAATCCTTTGCCATTCATAATATCCGAGAGTGCCATGTTTGTAAGGAGTGTGCTTTTGCCGACACCCGTTTTACCAATACAGAAAATGTGTTGCAGGCGGTCTTTGTCCTTGATGCCAAATTTCTGATTGGTGTTTCTGTAGTTAGTAACACCAATCGGAGTAATTGAGTTTGGGCTATATCCTTCCATATATTAAGCATATCGTTTAAAAGGTCGGAGAAATACCAGGAGAGAAATACGGATAATGGTAAACAAACAACGGATACTGCATTACTGCAATATCCGTTGTGCGAGTTCTGTACAGGCTATAGCTTCAAACAATTTCACATGATACACCATACCTCGTTTGCGTTGTGTATGTAGCAACTTTGATAGTATTGCATGATTAGGGTACTTGCTTGCAATAGCTTGTATTATTACTTGCTTGTTCTTACCTGCATAGACTGTTTTCATAGTTGCAATCGTGCAGACCTTAAGCGGAATACCATGTTGCATTGCATACTCTCTAAGGTCGAATAGCAGGTTGTAAATGCTTTGGGAACAATGTGTGCTTGGTGGAATTTTGACTATGATGTGTGCAGCTGCATATTTTCTAATTACTTTCTGCAATGAAAAAGATATACCCCTTCTTTTTTGTTCCGTCCAGCTACCACCAAATGAATGCACCCGGAAATTTGAAAGTTCACCATCATACACAACCGCAATCCCTAAAAGCCGTGTACCGAGACTAATCCCGAGAATGTTTTGCATGGAGTTGAATGAGACGGTTGTAATATCCGGCACGGTTCCTAATACCTTGCTTGGTGAGTACATATTGCAGCTTCTCCCTCAAAAATGATTCTGAATATTTCTTCGCACATGCAATATGCCAGTCGATTGATTTGCGGTCATTGAGAATATCCGCAATCTCATACGCAAGTTTTGTTTCTTTATCTTGTTCCATAGAGTTTATTAGAAGTGGTAAAAGTTCAGTTGGTTATCAACAGCCAATTACTCACGTTCGTTTTTATATTTTTAATATAAACGTTATCGTACGTTAGGGGTTTTTGATAAAATTTTTCAACACAGAACATCCATTAACCCCCTCTATCCCTTTGCCGTTTCTCCTTTATTTCCTGTAGTAACTTTTTACGTTCTGATATATCCCGTACAAGTTTTTTACGGAGTTCATAGTACAGTTGGTCAGGCAGTACACCATACACAATGCTTAGTTTTAGCAGGTTCTCAATACTTGGATTCGCTATGCCATTTTCCCATTGTGAAATGCGCCCAATGTTTTTAATGTTGAGTAAAAAGGCTACGTCTTCTTGATTGAATCCGGCGGCCAACCGGATATTGCGAGACTGGTTAGGCGGTGTGTGCTTTGTACCGTCATCCATGCTTGAAGCGTAACAATTGCACGAGGAGGAAATAAGGTGGGAGGAATTACCATCTATGGTAAAAGAAAAAGCAGAAGTGTTTTACTCCACTTCTGCAAATCCTGAATATCTGTTGTACTTCTTTATGAAATTAGTATATCAAATCGCCTTTGTTGGGGAATTGGGTTTTCCACAATAGTGTGTTTGAGTCCACGATTTACTACCTTGGTAGCTAAAAGCAACTCTATGCCAAATGTTTGTTTCTATGGAAAAGTTTTACCCGTGGCTGTGCCTATTTCATGCATATTACCTACAATCACTTCTATCTGGAGTGAGAAGAGCATAACAATGAATTTTGATATAAAAATTGAGCAGAATCTTATTGTTGCTGATTGTTCTCTCAGTGCATATGAACAAGCGGATCTTGTGTTCGTATATATTCGTGCGATTGATTTAGTGAGGGCTGCGGTAAACATATTGGCCTATGCACACGGCGTTGGTTTCACTGTTGTATTAGATGAAGTACTTGAAGATAATGGTGTGCGTAAACCCTATGTTTCGATTGACACATCTCTACCGCAACTATTTACCGCATTTGATACACATTCTCCAAATTGGTATGGAGAAATTGTAAATATTGTTTGTACGGAGCCGGCTGTTTTTATGGCATTAGATGACCTTATCGTATCTATAGCGCTTCCACATCATTCGACTGTCAATTGCGCCCGTGCAGTTGAAGGACTACGAAAGTTGCTTGCGCCAAACCTTAGTGAAAAGCAGCAGTGGGACAACATGCATAGCGTTCTTAACACGAGCAAAGCGTATGTTTTTATGATTACAGATAATTCTAAGTCGGGACGTCACGGCGATAGAGTTCGGATTGAAGGAGAAATTACTACAGAAGTTACCAGAAGAGCCTGGGTTATAATGAATAGATTTTTTGCATTCCGTAAAGGAGGAAATTTACCCTTATCCCAAATTGACTATCCTATTTTAACCGATTAAGTGAGATTTAAAGATGAATATCCAACTACTAACTATTGTTTGCAGCGATTGCAATAAAACACATGAAATTAACATAGACATAGATACTTTAACGGAAGCGCAGATTAAGGGAACTGAGCAGTTTTCTGCAAAATTTACGTGCCCTGAAATTGCAGTTATGTACAAGGTTATAGGTGTAGTGTTTGATTTTACAGTTAATAACTTAAAAGACAACTCGCCTCAACATGTGCGAGACAGCATAGCCAATCAGCTAAAAGAAGAATGGGGCGGATTAGATTTCGAGGATAAACTACAACGTTTTATTAAACTTAATCACGCATTCTATGGAACACCTGACGAGTACTATCAACTTTTACGGCCAATTGTTTCCTCATATTGTTGTGGGAATTTTTATCCTTCTATAACAAGTGCTGGTGCGTTAGGAGAAAGAATACTTAATAGACTTGTATTGAAAACACGAGATTACTTTAAATCCTCTCAATATTACGATTTGTCCATTCAGAAAAGCAGCAATTGGCCTACTTTGATTAAAGCCTTAATTGAATGGAAAGTTATTTCTGAGGATATCGGAGATGCTTTTACCAAACTTAAAAAATATAGAAATGATTCCATTCACTATAATGCAGGGTATGATTTTGAGGGCAATTCTTATGAGGCAATAAAATTGCTTTTAGAAATAGTAGATAAGCAATTCAATTACCTCAACCGAAAAGATTTGTTTTGGGCATTTGATTGCCCTGGGGAAGTTTTAGTACGAACCTCCGCTTTGTCAGACCCTTTTGTGAAAGAGTTTGTTTTGCCTTATTGTAGATTAATAACTCCATTTTGCGAGCCAATGGCAACCCCACCAATTCGAGGTAAAAACACGCCACTAAAGCCGCTATCCGATGAAGATTTTATTAAAATCCGTAGTTCCAAATAATGTTATTTTTCCTAAAGATATAATTCTCAGTCGGCTACTTCCGAAACCAAATATAGTTGTTGCTTTGCCCGAGTAATCGCAACGTATTGTAGATTAATTTCCTGTTCGAGTTGCCAATCTTTTTGACCCTCCCATTTTAGTGGTAGTTGTTCGTAGTAAAGAATAAATACCCTATCCTGTTCCAGCCCTTTTGCACGGTGGATTGTACACAAAGTAACAGCCGCTTCTTCATCGCTAAATAGATTAGTCAGTTCCTTTTTAAACTCTTGTACAGTATTGCATTTAAAAGAGACATAACACGTGGCAATGCTCGCAACTTGGTCTGTTATATTGACTATTTGTTTTTCGGTATCAGGCTTTTGTTTCAGCTTTCTTACTTTCTCTTCTTGGTACTGATTTGCGAAATCAAGAAAAGTATTGAAGCTAAAATTGTCCAATTTTTCCATCTCTTCAATAATCGAAACTAGAGATTTACCAATATCCTTGCCTTTGATAACCGCTTGAATTTTCTTCGACAATAATTTAAAGCATAATCTAACCAACGGCTCGGTACTTCTACATAAGACCAAATCTCTTTCACGTAAAACTGCGATAATATCAAGCTCTGTTATGTCTATAACCTCTCCGTCAATAGCCTGGGGATTCTCTTCAATAGTAGGCACAATAAGTTTCGCTAATGACACTACTGTTTTTGGACAGCGATAACAAATTGATAGTGGAAATTCGTGAGCATTCGTATCTTCCTTTATTTTGCTAAATGACCGACTATCAGCACCTGAAAATCCATAAATTGCTTGTTGAGGGTCTCCCACAAATAAAAATCGTGTTCCGTCATTAGACATTTTTAGAATTAGGTGCAATTGCACTGCGTTTAAATCCTGTGCCTCATCAACGAATATCCAATCATACGTTTCAACTTTCAATTTCCATTTGTAGGTAAGCCATAGCATATCAGTATAATCAACTTCCTGAGAGTCACGGGCAACCTCTTCGCCTGTATCTAAGATAAACTTTACAATGTAGAGAATATTTTCAAGCGGTACTGGACAGTCGATAGAAAAATGTGAAACTAAATCGTTCATATCTTCTGTAGAATCAATGTCAGCAAGCGTACAGCGAGATAAATTTATTAGTTTTTCGAGTTGGCTTTGTACTTCTTCCGCACTGGGCGGCTCATCGGGGAAATCTTCATCCACGTTACCGCCTTTATTCCAGGTGGCAAGTTTATTGTCAAATTGCACTTTAAGCTGCTCATGAACTTTTTTTGCCGCCTCTCTACACAATGCGCGGTATTTATTTTCATTAACTTTCGGTTTTGTGTTATTGAATTTCCTAAGTAAACAGTTAAATCCGATTGCATGAATTGTTTTGCAAATAACAGAATCAGGTAGTTTTTTCTTTAGGTTCTGAACAATATGCTTATTGAAAGCGGCGAAAAAAAGCTTGTTTGAATTAATACTTTTACTTGCTTCGACTAACGTAGTTGTCTTACCTGCACCTGCAACAGCATTTACAATGGCGTTGCCTTTTTCATGGGAAATCCAGTTAAAAATATCTGCTTGATATTTCGATGGTGAAAAGGATGTATTCATAAGTGTTACAGTATATTTAGCCAAGATAGCCAAAGAATCTTACAAGCTGTAAGCTTCCCTCTATCACCTACGAAAATGCTTATCTGTTGTCCTTCATAATTTCACCTAGACGGCAGATATCTTTTGCTATTTTTTGCCACGTCTCTATTGTGATATGCTTAGCGCATGGCATATTATCAATTGGTTCGTAATTCCGTCCTCTAGTGGGCACAGTAGAGGACAAGCAAGGCAAAAAAATATCTTTTACCTTGAAAATACTCGCCATTTCTTTGGTTCGAAAATTATGATTTTGAAAAACGATTCCTTCAGGGAATTCGAACCATTGCAACTGTATCTTTTGTAAAGGTGTTGCAGCAGCCCACGTATCCCCTGGGCTAGTTAGATACCGTCTTGCGTAGTCCAATGCCTCCCCAATATCACCTTGCTTTTCAGGCAATTTGTAAAGTTCAGCATTTGTTTTTGTTAGTGTGTCCTCAATCTGTTCAAGTTGACGGCGCAAAATCACATCACTAATTACACCCTTTGCATTTTTCTCAATCAAGGCGGTCTGTCGCTCGTTCAATTCAATAATCTGTGCATTTAGCGCATCTGCTTCTTTATAGGCCTTTTTATTTGCGATATCGAGCGCATTCTTAATCCCTTCCTTGAAATAGTCCATATAGTCTTTATCAAGGCTATACCTATTTAAATGCGAAATATATTTTTGCTCTAGCTCTCCCTTCTTAAAATCAGCTTTTTCTATCCCTATAAAACGATAATACGCATATTTTTTATTTCGACCCTTCGCCCAACTCCCGGTAAGCTTTTTCCCGCTTGGATGCGTAATAAACCGCCTTAATGGAAATTCTGGGTTTTCAATGCGATAGATATACCTTTTATGAGACCGCCTCTTTAAAATACGTTGTACTTGCTCAAATAAGTCTTCTGAGATAATAGGCTCAAAATCTCCTTTGTGTCTCTCCCCAAATTTAATAATCCAACCGGCATAGATTTCGTTATTGAGTAGCTTGAAAAAATGCGACCGAGTAAGTACCTTATTTTTTGAATTTATTAGCCCTTCTTTGAATAGTCGTTGCCGAATAGAATCTACTGAGAATTCATTCTTTGCAACTTCAACAAAAGCCATACGGATAGCAAAGGCATTATCGTTTTGAATAATTGTAGATTTACCAGCAACTTTCGCATTTGAATAGCCATATGGGGCAACCCAAACATACCTTCCACCCCGCATTGCATCACGACTGCCATTAACACTACGCTCAGTTCTTACATCGTTATCAAATTGCGCAACATTCGCAATAATATTCTCCATAAACCGACCAGCGGGATTGTCTTCAAAAAACTCTGTTGTTGATTTTATTTCTACTCCGTATCTTTTTAGGAGTAATCTAATTTCTCGGTAGTCATCAATATTTCGTGCAACTCGGTCAATTTTATACGCAATAACAACCTTAATGTTATTTTTCTGATTTGTACAATACCCGAGCAAACGATTTAATTCAGTCCGATTTGCATTTTTAGCGCTTTCCCCTTTTTCAATAAAAATTTCAGCTACTTCATAACTATTCTTAAGTGCATATTCATTACAAACCTTTCTTTGTGAATCAAGGCTACCACCTTCATCCACTTGTTCTTTTGTCGATACTCTACAATAGATTACCGCCCTCTTTTTGTTGTCTGTTTGCATTTCTCTTTTGCTCCAAGTAAATGTCAACTATGAGACTTGCCAAATAATCAAGTTGCATTTCTTTCGTTACGTATGGAGAATTACTTTTAAAGTCCAAAGAGGGAGAACGCACAACGGCTCTGTTGCTACACAAAGGCCAGCGTTCCCCCTCTTTGGATTCGACTTTCGCACAGTTGTTTTCGTAACCCTTGTGTAGCTTTTTCATAATACCATTAAGAATTACTGTTGTTAATATCCTAATTATGGCTTCAAAAAAATAGAGAAGTAAGCCCCTTGAATTTACGGGATATGGTCAGGTCTGGCACAAAAAAAAGACCTTGCAGAGCCAAAGTCTTATCAGTCCTTAGTCTACATCCCTACTTTAACAGATGTAATGCATGACCCGTTAGATGTTCATACACAAAATTAATCGTGTCTTTTTCTACGAGCTTCCCAAGTGCTAAATCAAACAACTTCCCCTTTAGTATTTGACCCCAATTCTTTTTATTCAGTATACCGAAAAGTTCCTTTAACTCTTGTAATTCGTTAAATAGAACCTCCTGCCCCAAACCTTGTTTATTGAGTTCTTGTATTATTGTCTCAATACGCTCATCCATTATTTCTTTATCACTTGGTATTTGGCTATAGTTTTCTTTGTATGGCCTATCTAGTTCTTCGAGATACATCGAACCATTTGTTGTGATACGAATATATATATCGTCACTGCCTAAACCCATTTGCATTGGTTCAACATAGCCGTTGTTTTCCAGCATCTTTGATAATTCCAATGGCTCATTGTCGTGTTTTATTTTAACCCCGTTTCCGGAAAGGAGCATCCCAACAGGATAATAATTTCCATCGTCTAAGGCATATAACTTTTCAAGTAGTAGCTGAAGTTTATCCGCAACTTTAAAACTTGCCTTCTTGGCAATATCAAATTTATCCCCTTCTACGATATATTCGCATTGCTCAATTATTCTCAAATTTCCCTTTAGGTATTGAATTTTACGCCTTACAGTATCTTTTCGTTCTTTTACCTGCGTATCAAGTGGCTTTTGGCTTCTACCGCCAAAATGAAAACCGGACTCTTGCTGTATTCCATAAAATTCACTTACGAAATCATTGTGCTCAACAGCAAAAGAGGTTTTGAGTAGCTGACCTATCGACTCTTCCCAATCTTTCTTTTCTTTCTTGTACTCAGCAAACTCTTCTTCTTTATTAACCTCTCTTTCTAACAGAGTATTGCCCATCTCTGTGAGAGAATGTAGGGCATTTTTAAATTCTTCAAAATCAATTATCAAATACGAATAGTTAGACATGATGCTTTTAGTTGGAATAAGGCGAAGTTACCATTTATCGTAAATCTAACATCCTTTTTCGCCATACACAATCCACATACACTTTCAATAAGCAGAATCATTTTTTTAATTTCACATTGAAAACTAAATACGCATGGAGCAGAAAAAACGTATCGGTATCTGGGTTCGGGTATCAACCGAATTCCAAGTAAAAGACGACAGTCCCGAACACCACGAGCAGAGGGCAAGATATTACGTAGAGGCTAAAGGATGGGAGGTAATCGAAGTGTACCGCTTAGAGGCCGTATCAGGCAAAACGGTCATGGAATTACCCGAAGCAAAGAAAATGCTACGGGATATACAAACGGGGCGCATTTCCGCCCTTGTATTCTCCAAATTGGCACGGCTAGCCCGTAACACCAAAGAACTATTAGAGTTCTCCGAATTGTTTCGGAAAGCCAATGCAGATATGATTTCCTTAGCGGAGAACATAGACACAAGCAGCCCCTCAGGCAGATTGTTCTTTACCATCATTGCCGCCATGGCAGAATGGGAACGGGCAGAGATTGCAGATAGAGTAGCCGCATCAGTACCGATTAGGGCAAAAATGGGAAAGCCATTAGGCGGAGCCGCTCCCTTTGGCTACCAATGGAAAGGCAAGGAATTAGTCATAGACCAGCACGAAGCACCCATCCGCAAACTCATGTATGACCTATTCATCCAACACAGGAAGAAAGGCACCGTAGCCAAGAAGTTAAACGAGATGGGACACCGCACCCGCAACGGCTCAGAATTCAGCGATACCACCATTGGCCGACTATTGCACGACAGCACGGCAAAAGGTGTCAGGCTTGCCAACTACACCAAAAGCTTGGGAGACGGAAAGAAATGGGTTGTAAAGCCTGAAAGCGAGTGGGTGTATATCACTTGCCCTGCCATCGTAACGGAAGAGGTATGGGATAATTGCCACAGTATATTACGGGAGCAAGAAGAAAAGAATGTAAATGCGAGCAAGAGAGGTGGACAACCAGCCGTACATCTGTTCTCTGGAATCTTGCTCTGCGGGTGCAGCGGTAAGATGTATTACCATCCAGACGGTGAAAAGTACAAATGCACCAAATGCCGAAAAACTAAGATTGGAACTGCCGACATCGAAGATATCTATTATGACGAACTGAAAGTTTTCCTTTTGTCGGATAACAATTTTGACAATTTTCTTTCAAAAGCAAAACACGAAATTTCCGAAAAAGAGAAAATTGTCAATTCACTTGCGAAAGACAAAAAGCGCATTCAAGCAGACATGGACATGAAGATGGATTTGTACATGGCAGGGCAAATTCCGAAAGATAGGTTTGGCGATTACTACAATCCACTTGACCTACAATTGCGACAGATTGAAAATACGATACCGCAGATTGAAGCAGAAATTGACGTATTAAAAATTGAGCATTTAAACGGTGATGCGGTGAAAAACGAAGCACAAACAATGTATGAAAGATGGGGGCTGCTCGACAAAGGAGCTAAACGCTCCTTTGTCGAGCGCATTACAAAACAGATTGTAATCGCTGGCGACGAGCTGACCATTTTCTTCCGTTATCATCCTTCGTACTTCCAAAATCCCGAAAATACCCAATACAACTTCATGGATTCATGGATGCAATGAGCATAAAACTGGCAGGGAATTCTATACTCAGCCTTGCACGGCTTATGTTCACCTTGCGCTCTTCCATTGGCTGGCGCATTACTTCAAGTACCGTTCGCTTAAATTCAGGCAGTTCATCGAGAAACAACACACCGTTATGCGCCAATGATATTTCGCCCGGCTGCGGCATACCTCCCCCGCCGACCAAAGCGGCATCAGAGATCGTATGATGTGGGCTTCTGAAGGGCCTTTGCGCCACCAAAGATGTGTTACCCGGCAGCTTACCTGCTACTGAATGTATCTTGGTTGTTTCCAGGGCTTCCTGTAGTGTAAGTGGCGGTAATATGGTCGGTAACCTTTTCGCCAGCATGGTCTTACCTGCTCCCGGAGGGCCTATAAGAATGGCATTGTGCCCACCCGCAGCAGCTATCTCCAGTGCACGCTTTACATTCTCTTGTCCCTTTACATCATTAAAGTCTACGTCAAAGAAATTCTGTGAATCGAAGAATTCTTCACGCGTATTTACTTTCAGTGGCTTAAGGTCAGACTGCCCCCTGAAAAAGTCAACCACCTCATTTATGTTTTCAACTCCGTAAACGTCCAGATTATTGACCAGTGCGGCCTCACGGGCATTTTCTTTTGGTACAAAAAGCCCTTTATATTTTTCAGCCCTTGTTTGTATAGCTATAGGTAGCGCACCTTTTATAGGCCGCAAAGAACCATCCAGAGACAGTTCGCCCATCATCACATATTCATGCAGTTGTTCAGTTGGTAATTGTTCGGTAGCAGCCAGGAAACCTATAGCAATGGGCAGATCATAAGCCGCACCTGCTTTCTTAATATCGGCGGGCGCCATGTTCACTACCATCTTAGCACGCGGGCGTTCATGGCCGCTATTATTTATGGCAGATAAGATCCTGTCTACACTCTCCTTTACCGCACTATCGGGCAGGCCCACTATAAAATAACCCGGCAACCCACCGGGGGTATCTACTTCTATAGTGATGGTGATAGCATCTACTCCGTAAACAGCACTTCCGAATACTTTTACTAACATGGCTTTTCTACTACTATTAAGAGGTGTAAATGTAGCGATTAATGTAAAAGGACGGTAGACAAAGACTTGTCGAATAATTATAAATGAGCCTTCATACTTATTGAATTGGAAAGCGATTCAAATTCACTTAGTAATAAGTCCAACGCTTTCATTTTGACTTCTATTTCAGGAATTGAAACGTCTCCGCCATCTGCCTTTAAGTCCAATTGACTATTAATGTCATTATTTAAACTCGTCATTTTTCTTGCTAAGATTTTAAGATTACCAAGCTCCGGTGTTACCTCCTTTATAATTTTCGTTGTTTTCCTTACCCAAAAATACGCTCTAAAAAACTTCATAATTGCAGTTGTAACAAAACATAGTAAAGCAGTTAACGTAAATGATATGAAGCTAATTTTGGTGTAGTTGCTGCAACATTGTGATAGGAACAGTATCCCAGTCAAAGAAAAAACTGAATACATTGACCCTTCGAGGAAATCCAAATTCAACTGCTTTACTTTATTTTCTTCTCTAGTTGTATTTAGTACAAAAACAAAAAGGAATGACAATAACCAAACAAAGCCAAGCACAAACGACAAAATTATCACTATCCAAAGTGGATTAGCTGTAATGAAACTTCGAGCCAGTAAGAAAATCGACACCAACCAAATTGCAGTGTTAAGAACTAAACCAACAACGAAGAAAAAAACAAAATTTATCCTGTTTCCGACTTTGTCCAAAGCATCGACCAAATCCGAAACACCAATTTCTATACCCATGCAACAAATATAGCTATGATTTAATTTATAAAAACAGCTTAGAGTTATAGGGCAAAGGCAAAATAGCACATCACATCTGAAGGAATTAATAGAACTATCTTTTCAGCGCGCGCTCATAACACTCAATCCATTTTTTAACAGAAAGCTTGCCTGCCGGTTGGCCTATCAACTCGTAGGGTATCTGTTCGGGCATTTTAAAGCGGATGCAACTTTTACCCATATCCAGTTTCGCTTTGGTGTGTTTGGGGTATTCTGCGGTAAACCAATCGAGCAGCTCCTTACTACCATACACCCCCATGTGATAGACAGCTATAAAATTTTTCTGCGAGGCTACGCTCATATACCCCAGCGGCAACTTAGGGTCACAATGATATCCCGCCGGAAATATACTATGCGGCACCACATAACCGATCATACCATAGGTTATCCTCTCTTCATAGTCTTTATCTATATACTTAAGTATCGACTCACGTAGCTGCTGCATGGCGGCCTTGCGGTCATCGGGCAGGGAGTTTATGTATGCTTCGGGGGTGGTTGCCGGGGTGGTCATTCGAAATGCTTTATAAAATTCAAAAATACAACAGGTATTGTAAGAGACGGTAAGTTCTATTTATTGTTTATCCAAAATACATCAATGTCTTCTGCGGCCTTTCTGCATTCATATATTGAATCCCGCAATGCGTCTATGCGGCTATTTATTATAATACTGTCTGCAGTTGAACAAGGTGCAGCTAATTTTTTCTCTTCAGATTGCAGTTCTGAATATATTTTATTTCTTCTTTTGGTTAACGCAGCTTTCTTGCTATCCATTTTCGCCATTAATTTTTGCCTTTCAGGGTCCGGCACGTGTCCGCTATCGCAGCCTATGCACAAAAGCATAATAATAAATATTATAGAAGAGACGCTACGCATATGTGTACCCAAAGGGTAAAGTTACTATCAGTGTGCCCAGGAAGAGCGATTCATTTTACTATTTTACATGTTTTAAATCAAAATTGAAATACATCCGCAAATACCCAAAAGTTGTATCTTTGCACCCCGTAATAAAAAAATAATATGGCCTCCTTTTTAATGGCGGCTATTTTTTTTAACTCAAAAAACCAATCAAATAAATGGCTACTGTAGCACGTGAGAATATCGGTACACTGCACGATAAAGTATCTGTAAAACTGACCAAGGAAGATTACCTGCCTTCGTTTGAAAAATCATTAAAGCAATACGCTAAGACCGCTAATGTACCGGGTTTCCGTAAGGGAATGGTACCGGCAGGTATGGTGCGCAAGATGGCTGGCCAGGCAATGTTCAACGAAGAGGTTGTACGTTCAGCAGGCAAGCACCTTGAAGATTATATGCAGAAAGAAAAGCTGGCCATATTTGCTCAGCCTATGATCATGCCAAGCGAAAGCCCGGTAAGACTGGATATCAATAACCCTACCGATGTTGAGTTCACTTTCGAAATAGGCATCAAGCCTGAGTTCGAGATACCGGCTCTTAAGAATAAAGCAAAGCTTACCGCATATAAGATCATCGCTTCAGATAAGATGCTGGAAGATGAGATGGGCCGCCTACAGCGCCGTTTTGGTAAGGTAGACGAGCAGGAAACTGTAAGCAAAGACCTCGATATCATCTACTCTACTTACGAGCCTTGCGATGCAGCTGGTAACGTAACCGGTGATAAGATAGAAGATACAGAAGAGCTGAGCATGATGCCGGCAAAGCTGAAGGAAATGCTGATGGGCAAGAGCGCAGGTGCATCTATGGTAATAGTGCCTGCCGAGATATGCACTACAGAAGAATTGCCTAAGTTCCTGAAAGATCCGTTGAAAGCAGGTGAAGAAGCTGCTAACAATCACTATAAGCTTACTATTACTAAGGTTGGCCTGCTGATCGCTAAGGATATGGGTCCTGAGCTGTATGCGGCGGTTTTCCCAAGCACCGAAGTAGTTGACGCTGCCGATTTCAAGGAAAAAGTACGCGTAGAGTTACAGCGCGAATTTGACCGTATAGCACGTGAGCGTTACCACAACGAGATATTTGAATTGCTGGTACACAGCACGCCTATCACCCTGCCTGAGAACTTCCTGAAGCGCTGGATGCGCGAAGGTGGCGAAAAGCCAAAGAGCGCGGCAGAAGTGGAGAACGAATTCAGCGGCTTTGAGCACCAGCTGCGCTGGCAGCTGATCTCTGACGAAGTGATCAGAGACAACAACATCAACGTTACCCGCGATGAAGTGAAAAACGACATCAAGACTCGTGTATTGGCTTACTATGGCATGGATGCAGATGAAGAAGCACCATGGATGGACGGCTATATGGATAAAGTAATGCAGGACGATAAGATGGCAGATGAAACTTTCCGCCGCCTGCTTACGGATAAGATATTCCTGGCACTGGAAGGTAAGTTCAACACAGAAATGAAGGAAATAGGCGAAGAAGAATTCTTCAAGCTACAAGATCCTCATTCTATGCACCACCACCATTAAGTTAAAAGTCAGAAGTTAAAACCTAAAAGTGCTTCCTGCACTTGCAGTCATTAATAAAGTAATAGCCCGCACCGCAAAGTGCGGGCTTTTTTGTGCTACATCTATCCAATTTGTCCGTTTGCAATTGGCCGCGAACCTATGGCTCGGGCACCCGGTTGTATGTTTTGGAGCTACAAAGCTTTTGCCACCTACGGGGCAATGACATGAGCTTAGACTATAATCGCATTTTACTAACATACCCCAGAATGTGACCTAACAAAAAAGCCTCCCGAATCATCAGGAGGCTTTTCTATATAGTGTCGTTGTTGTAAAATTAGATCTTCCAGTCGTCTACACTAGAACCTTCGCTAACAATAAGCGGGGTAGTTGTTGTAGTGGTAGAAGCATTGATGGTTGTATCAGATCCTTCTTCGTTTTCCTGGTCGTGGTTAAATGCATCAAAGTCAAAATCCGGCATAAGGTCGGTCTTTACGTAATTGATGGTATCAGACAATGCAGCCAGAAACTTGTTGAAATCTTCCTTGTAAAGGAACATTTTGTGCCTGTCATAGCCATTATCATCAAAACGCTTCTTGCTTTCAGTAATGGTGATGAAGTAATCGTTCCCGCGGGTAGAGCGAACGTCGAAGAAATAAGTCCTTCTCTTTCCCGCTTTTATGCGTTTGCTGTATAAACTTTCATTGCGATTGTCACCACGGCCTTCACCCTGATTATCGCTAAAGTTTTTGTTTTCGTACGCCACAAATCTGGTTTTAAGTGAATAATATGACACAAATTTAACAAAAGAAGGGAAGTATCCAAATAATTTTTCTTTTAAAGTGTAAAATAACACACCCCTTCTTCGGGTACTACTCGCTTATAGTCCTAATATTGTTCCAAATACGTCTTGCACATCAATTATGCGCGCTGTCATAGTCATCATATTCATTGTCTTCACCGGGTATACGGGCACAGCGCAAATACCTGTAAACAATACTATAGACCCATCTGATACCGAGCTCAACGTGGCTGTTCGCTTCCTCAGTAATTACCTCAGCGAGTTCACTCCCGCTAAAAAATTTCTGCCCGATTTTACCCAATACTGGCCCGCTGCAGACTGTCGCCGCTACCGCATTCCCGACAGGCTTATCTATGCCGTCAGCGCAGAAATACCTACCTATATGCTGGGCAAGCCTACCATCTTATCTGCGAGGCCCGAGAATGGCCGGGTGCATATTAAAACCATGTTCAGCAGAGTAGATTCTACCGGCAATGTAATGGTATCTGCTATTACCAATCATTATGTGCAGCGGGGAGCCGACGGCCGCCTTTATTTCGTCAATCCTATGGCCATTGCAGCGCAAGACTGGCGCTCTACAGAGCTGAATAACTTCACCTATCACTATCCAGCCTACCACAAGTTCGACAAGCAAAAAGCAAAAGAACTTACTGAGAAGACCGACAAACTGGAAAAGGAATGGAACGTGTTACCCATCCTTATAGAATATTACTTCGCTGATACAAGGGAAGAAATAGAACATTACCGCGGCTTTGATTTTACCATAGCCATGGGCAACCGCGATAAGCCCAGCGGCATAAGTGATGGCATAGATAACATCATCTACTGCGGCGGTATGGGCGAAAATTATTTTCATGAGGTGGTTCATATCTACCTCAATAAACTGTTCCCGCAATCACCACTTACAGAAGGCCTTGCCGTGTTTTATGGTGGCAGCCTTGGGCATGATCTTTCCTGGCACTTAAAGCGGCTCGACACTTACCTGCAGGTCCACCCTAATATAGATCTTAACAATCCCGACGACTTCTATTATCTCGACAACTATACCAACCCCCTGAGTACCATACAGGGTATGCTATGCCATATGGCCTATAAAAAAGATGGCGTAGCCGGCCTTAGGCGAACAATGAAATATACATCGCTTACCACACTGCTGAAAGTGGAATACGGCATAGACAGAAGTGGCTGGAATAAGTTTCTGCGAGATCAGATAGCCACAAACGCGCAATAGTCTGCACAACAAAATAGCCGGAAACTGTAGTTCCCGGCTATCACCTGTTTTATAAATTATCTTATGCCTTTGGCTTATCGTGGTTGAACATCCATGGCAGGCCAAACTTATCTACACACATACCAAACTTAGCGCCCCAGAAAGTATCCTGCAGCGGCATAGTAACAGTACCTCCTGCACTTATGTTGTTGAACTCGCGCTCTATATCCGTTTCATTGTTGTAGTCCATAGACATAGAGAAGTTGTCGCCCATGGTTATTTTGTGCTGTTCGCCGCCGTCAGAGAACATTACCGTCTGGCCATGTATCTTCATTGCAGCGTGCATGATCTTTTCTTTCTGGCCTTCTGCCATTGGCATACCTTCATGGTCACCAAAGCGAATCATGTTTTCAATGGTAGCGCCTTCTATGGCGTCTTTGTAAAAATTCATGGCAGCCTCTGTTGTGCCATTGAAGTTGAGATAAATGTTAAGTCCCATGTCTGATATGTTTTAATATTGGCAAGATATTAAAATCTCTGAATTTACACCGCCCCTATTCTTCCAGTTCTTTTATCAGCGTATCCAACTGCTGAAGTTGCTTGCCGAAAAATAATTTGAACAGCCACCTGGCAAAGAAGTAATTGACCGGAGTAAGCACTACAATTGCGACGATGAGTGATATGATAACAACCTTCTCTCCAATAAAAGCTTCTATGGGTTTACCTGCCCCTACCACACCGCCAATCAAAAAACCGGCAGCTATAGAAAGCGGATAAATAAAGATGGACACCTTCTGCTGTACATCCATATAGTGTTGCATAGCGGCCCGGGTATTATTCAGTTGCTCCAACAGGCTCAATGAGGGATCTATCTGCGGATCTATTCCCTTGTATAACCTAACGGAGATCACCAGTATCCATATGCAGAATACATCTACCACCGCCAGCATTACCTGCACCTGCCATATAGCAAAATAGAACGTGGCCCAAAACAGGTATGCCGTGGCAACCAGAGATAAAATAGTACTGGACAGTATATTTTTCCTGAGCTTGCTCAGCACACCGTGACTTTGCAACCCAGATACCTTTACCTTGCCAAACAGCTCCTCCAGAATATCATCTTCAGGCTCAAAATTCCGCCATTGTTCTTCTATCTCCATGACGTTAGTGCTTTAATAGTTTAGTTAACTGATCTTTTATACGGTGAATCTTCACCGCCACATTACCTGTAGAAATACCCACTATAGTGCCTATCTCTCCATTATCATATCCATCCAGGTGCAGCGATATAATAGCCCTGTCTGACTCCGCAAGCCGCCTTATGGCCTGGTATAGTCGCTTACTGTCTTCGGTAGCAAGGGCCTGATGCTGAATTGCCGGAGCCAATGGCTCTACATCATCCGTATAGGTTACTATCTTTTGCTTCCGTTTATGGGTAAGTATGGTATTAAGGCACACCCTGTATAACCAGGTTGAGAACTTAGCCTCGTTGCGATACGATTGCCTGCCGTGCCAGCTCTGGTAAAGTACTTCCTGGTACAGGTCTTTCTTTTCCTCCGGGTCATTGGCATAGAGACCTATGAGCTTGTTGAGCAAGCCCTGGTTCTCCCTTATATATGCCATAAACCGTTGCTCGTCCAATGAAGCGCTTATTTAGTAACCGGTAAAATTATCATCAATGCAAAGAGTATGAGTGCCAGCACTAAGTGTGCTATCAACCACGCCTTTTGGTAGAATGGTCTTTGTTTCCACGTCACTGTCTGATCGAACGGATCAAAGACCAATGCCAATCCAATATACATAAGTCCCTCCGACACCGAACCCTTTACAATAAAAAAGAACAGCCCCAGCAGCGTGAAGGCGGCATAGATCATTTTATTAAATGGTCCGGGTATAGTTTTTGGCGTTTTTACGTTCGTTTCCGTGCTCATAAAAATTGCTTTGTATTATTAGTTGCACACCTGTTCGAAAAATTACAAGGAATAGAAAATATTTTTAGTCCTTACTCCTCTGATCGAATAAGTAATAAAAGTGCACAAATCACTTATGTAATTATTCGCTTTCTTTTTCGCTAAAAAAAGCCGTATCTTACCTGTACTCATAGCTAACTCACACATGATCACAGTCTATAATACAGACAACCTTTATAGTTATCTTGAACTAATAAGAGACCGCCCCTCTATGATTCTGGGAGAGGAGTCTATAACCGCACTGATGCATCATATATATGGATACCAGGCTGCGCCTGGATCTAAAGAAGTAAATGATGAGTTAAATCCCAACTTCAACGGATTTCATGATTTTGCAGCTGCATATTACGGGCGCAGCAGCTCGTCCAGGGGATGTAAGAACATTATTTTGTCGGCACATTTTGGTCAGGAGAAAGAAGCATTTGTAGCCTTCTTTGAACTGTTAGACCTGTTTAAGAACGGTTACCAATTATCAGTTTCAAAAGAAGTTCTTTTCAAACTGATCGAAACACTCATGCTTGACAAAAATGAAGCACTGCAATTGAATGAGGAGGACAATAATGCACTTTATGTTACTCTGAAAATGTTACCGGTCTCTCTGAAAGACCCTGACTCCATGGCAGACTATGACTGGATACTCAATAGACTTAAAGAGCTGGGCGCGGACAATGTTGCGTTTACAAATCTAATTGCCGGACTAGAAGAAAAAGCAGCAGTGAGGAGACTCTAAAAAAATCCCGACCTAATAAGTCCGGGAGCATTTCTATAATAGCATTTGTTGTGGTTACTTACCGTAACCAAACACCTTTTTCAAAATATCCGTAACCCTTGCTGCAGGATTGTTCCTGATCTTGCCTTCTTCCTCGGCTATGTAAAGAAATACGCCATTCAGCGCACGGTCTGTTACATAGGCTGTAAGATCGGGATTCACCTTGTTAAATGTTGTAGGTAGGTTATTATATACCTCAAACACTTCAGCCCAATACTTTGTAGCGTTTACTTTATCCAGCGAAGCGCTGATGACCGGCCTGAATGCAGCTGTTAGCTGTGCCGATGTTTTGCCCTTAAGATACTGAGTAGCCGCATCGTTATTGCCCTTAAGTATGCCTATAGCATCCTGGACGGTCATTCCGGTAATGGCATTGATAAATATCGGCTTTGCCTGTATAGCTGCATCTTCAGCTGCGCGGTTCATTGCCAGTATAGCCTTATCTACATAAGCGCCCAGTCCTACCTGGCGTAGTGTATTTTCTACCTTGGCCGCTTCAGGTGGCATCATCACTTTTACCAGTGCGTTACTGAAAAAACCATTGGTAACAGACAGTCTGCCGGTAGCATTTTGCGCACCTATTTCCAACGCCTGCTTTAATCCCGATACTATTTCGGTATTGGTGATGGTTGTTGTTTTACTGCTTGCCTTCCTTCTGTTGCCTCCAATAGCACGGGTAGCGTCATTCACATAGTCCCTCAGCATCTGTCCCTGCGCGCCTATAGATAGGCAGGTAAACACTGCTAATCCCATCATTATCTTTCTTGTCCTTGCCATTATATCCTGTTAAGTCTTTTGTTACGTTATATACTTATTTGCCCTTCTGTCCACCCCCTTGCGGTGTGCCGCCACCGCCACCATTATCATCTCCGCCTTCTCCGTCTTTCATGTTCTTGCCACGGTCTTCGGTATTAGGCTGTGTTGTTTTCTTGGTTTCTTCCTTCGGGCGTTTCATTTCTTTCTTATCACCTGCAATATTCTTGCCAACATCTGTTTTACCAAAGCGGTAAGTGAATGTTATATTGCCTATTCGGGTTTCTTTAACACGATTTATGGTCTGGTAATACTGCGCCTGATCAAACTCATTGATGAATCTGTGCGTTTTGAAAATGTCTGAAACATTCAGTACTAGTGTTGCTTTGCCTTTCAGCATATTCTTTTTCAACGCCAGGTCTATCCAATAAGTGTCTTTGGTCTTTCCCTGTGCTATTACCTTGGCCGACTCATAGTTGCCATTGGCTTGTAAAGAGAAGCCGGCCGGCAGCTTTAGTGATGTATTAGCTTTAGCAAACCAACCAAATCCATCTCTATTAGTGAAATTGCCGATAAGCTCTTTATTGGCTTCACCAATAATTATTTTATTCTGGAAGAAGTTGACATTTACTGTGGCATCCCATATTTTGGTCAGTTTCAGATTCCCTATTGCTTCCAGACCAAATGTTGTCCCGCTTTCCAGGTTGCGTGGCTTAGACTCCAGCAATCCCATAAACTGCCCTTCTTTGATAGGGTTGCTCAGGCGCTCAATAAGATTTTTTGTATACTGGTAGTATGCGCTGAAAATGATATTGTTACCCTTCTTATCCAACCTATTGTAGCTGAACTCTACGTTGTCAATAAACTCAGGAATAAGGTCGGGGTTGCCGGTGTTTACCGTGCTTGGGTTAGACAGATCAAGGTAAGGCAGCAACTGAAAGAAGTTAGGCCTGTTGGTTCTGCGGCTGTAGTTGAGGTACACTGTCTGTTGGCCAGGCAACTGGTAAGAAACAAATGCCGATGGAAATAAATTGGTGAAGCTGTTCTTCAGGCTGGTATCTCCGGCAGATTGATAAGTACCTTTATACTCCGCCGTCTCTGCTCGCAAGCCCAGCTGATAGCTGAACTTGTCAACCTGATCGCTCCAGTTAACATAGGCCGCATGTATCTGTTGCTCATAATCATACTTAGCATAGAGGGAGTAGTCAGTAACAGGCGGTATCGAATTGTGCAGCGTATCTGTAGTTGGCGTATTCTTGCTATTAAACCAATAGAACTGGCTCTTGAAGCCAAGCCCCAGTTTGCCATTTTTTGTAAATAACGGGTCCATATAGTCAGCCCATGCGTTGAACGTGCTGTTACCACCACCGCCCGGCGCATTCTGTTCTATGTCATACAGGTGTGTGCCAGCTACACCCGGCGAGTCGGCATAGGTAGTGTAGATCTGCTCACGCTGTATGGTTGTGGTTGCGTAAGTAGCGTCTATACTCAACTCTTCATCCTTCTTCTTAAACTTGTGCTTATAATCTATTGCTGAAGATAAAGACAGTGGCCCGCCCGATGATTTACTAAACCTGTTCTGGTGATAGATAGGCAAAACAGCCTGGTTGGCAGAGGAATAAATATTGTAGTCAGAATTATCACTAAAGCCAAAGCCCATCTTGTTGATGTTCTCGGTGATAGTAAAAGAATTATACTTATTGACGTCGTAAGTAACACCTATACTATTGAATGAGCCGCTGAAATTGCGGGGCACATGCTCATAGGTATGGTAAGATTTAAGGCGGCCCAGTGTATCGGCAGCTCTGTCTTGCCTGTCAGTGATCACATTATTGTATGTATTATTGATACGCAGGTTAGCATTCATAAACGCACTCCACTTACCCTTGCGTATGTTAAGGCCGAAGTTGCCATTGTATTTGTCTCTTGTTCCGGCACCCAGCGTTACATTGCCGTTTATACCCAGACGACCATCTTTTTTCGTAATGATGTTGATGATACCTGTAGTACCCTGTGCATCATATTTAGCCGATGGATTGGTGATCACCTCTACACTCTCTATACTAGAGGCCGGCATACTCTGCAATGCAGATGTTACATCAGAACCCAATAGTGTTGCAGGTTTACCATCTATCAGTATCGTTACGCCGCGTTTTCCTCTCAGGCTTACAGAGCCATCTACATCTACCGATACCGAAGGCACATTCTGCAACACGTCGGTAGCGCTACCACCAGAGCTGGTAATATTCTTCTCTACATTAAATACTTTCTTATCTACTTTCAGCTCCACTACCGGTTTTTCACCAGTTACGGTTGCTGTCTTCAGCGTCGTTTCAGATTGTAGTATTTTTATCTTGCCCAGGTTTTTTTCTAATGAGTCTGCCGTGATCGTCACATTAAAAAACTTGGTAGAAGACCCAATTGATTCTATACGCAACCTGAAATTACCCAGACCCGTTGGTGCTATACTAAAAGAACCATCGTCTTTAGAAAGGTCACCGTTTACAACAGAGGAGTCGGTACGCAGCAAAGTAACCGTGACATAGGAGAGTGGGACACCTTTTGAGTCTGTTAACTTTCCCGATATTTTTCCGGTAGTTGCGGGAGCCGGTGTTTGAAGTGCCGGCTTTTCATTCAGCAAACCCGTTTGGGCCGATACGATATGTGTTGATGACAACAACAGCGCGATAGCCGAAGTTGTTAATATATGTTTAAGATGTGGCATGAGGTTGCAAAAATCTATTAAATATGCGTAAATATTATTTTTCCGCCTAATAAAGTATTGTTAAGACAATACACTGTAGTGGCCAAACAACATATAAACGAAATATTCATTTAGCATATTGGCAAAATAGGAGTTTGCCATCCCTACAAATACCGCTGATCAATAATGTTCTTGTGATGGTGGATGTGCCCTATCGTAATAAAACCCAATGCTCTGGGTGTAATAGGAAACGGTGCATTATTTCCTATACGCTCACTATGCTCATTACTTAAATTTTCATAAAACACATCAGTGGCACCGCGTACTGCTCTAAATTCATTCACCAGACTTTCCATGGTCCTTCCGCTCACTTCTGCACCCCTCACATACAGGTCCGGGTCCATCTTGTGCAGTTGCGTTTCACTATCTCCCCTGCCGGCCACCAATGCGCGGTATATAAATACACGCTCGGTATCTATCAGGTGCATCAGCACTTCCTTAATGGTCCATTTACCCGGCTCGTAGCGGTAATTTTGCTTGTCTGTGGGAATTGCGGAATAATAGCTAACGGTGTCAGCCGTATTTTTTCTCAGCAATTCCATAAAATCACCCTCACCCACAAGGTCTATATAGCCCTGGAAATAGGGATTGTATTCATTTATGTTTGGTCGTTTCATGATACCCCATTTTCAATAACGCAAAATACAGCATTTCAATTACCAACACCATGATGAACGTCCTTCATTTAACACACATATCCACATTTTCAAACCACAAAAAGCCACGAAACCCACCACCACAAAGCCCTACAACCAAACCTAAAATTGTGGATATGTTCATTTGCACTTAACATCTCCCTTCCCGACCTTTGTGTGTTATTCTATCGCACTTTCCCCATGTCGTTACAGCCTCCCGAGATCGCCTGTTCGCTCCGCCGTTGTTGGTCTTCCGACCAACAACCGTCTGGCCGGCTCTTTTCCTCACTAAGACGTCACTGCGAGGAACGAAGCAGTCTCGCATCGGGACGTATTTGTTTTTGGATACCCGCTCTCTCGCTCCCACTCTCAATCATCGGGCACGATCAGGCATAACCCAAAATCACAACCAAATGAAAACCAACAAACTACACCAATCCCATGCCCGATTAGAATTTCATTTCCATCGGGTATCGCTCCCAAAGATCGCCCGTTGTCGGTCTCAGACCGACGACCATCGGGCCGGTTCTCTTTGAGATTGCATCGGGCATCCTGTTATTCCTTTAATCTTATAAATCCTGGTTCAGACAACCACTCATCGGGCACAATCGGGCATAACCCAAAATCACAACAAAATGAAAACCAATCAACTACACCAATCCCATGCCCGATCAGCATTTCATTTCCATCGGGCATTCAAAAAAAACAACAACGTAGGGGCTGAACATCTTCAGCCCTGCATTAACCTGGGTTAAATCGGAATAACAACACATATCCTCCTTTTCCTTCAATCCTGACCGTCCTGGTTCATACAACCAACATCGGGCACGATCGGGCATGACCAAAAACCGCAACCACATGAAAACCAATCAACTACAACAATTCAATGCCCGATTAGAATTCCATTTCCATCGGGCATGGGCAGAAAAAGAAAAAATCCACATCGGGCATCCTGTCTTTCCTTTGATCTCATAAATCCTGGTTCAGACAACCACTCATCGGGCATAACCCAAAATCACAACCAAATGAAAACCAACCAACTACACCAATCCCATGCCCGATCAGCATTTCATTTCCATCGGGCATTCAAAAAAAACAACAACGTAGGGGCTGAACATCTTCAGCCCTGCATAAACCGGGGTTACATCGGAATAACAACCCGTATCCTCCTTTTCCTTCAATCCTGACCATCCTGATTCAGACAACCAACATCGGGCACGATCGGGCATAGCCAAAAATCACAACCAAATGAAAAACAACGAACTATGCCAATTCAATGCCCGATCAGAATTTCATTTTCATCGGGCATGGGCAGAAAAAGAAAAAAATCCGCATCGGACATCCTGTCTTTCCTTTGATCTCATAAATCCTGGTTCAGACAATCCCATTGGCACAATTTCTAAATACACCAATAAGAACACCAAATACCCAACAAACCCTATACTATCGTAAATTGCATACACATGAGTACGGATACAAAAAAGCGCATTGCCTCGGGCGATATTATAGAGGTAATGGGTGCGCGGGTGCATAACCTGAAAAATATAGATGTAAGCATTCCCAAAAATAAATTGGTGGTGATCACCGGTATCAGCGGCAGCGGAAAATCTTCACTGGCGTTCGATACCATTTTTGCCGAAGGACAACGCAGGTATATGGAAAGCTTTGCTGCCTATGCCCGTCAGTTCATGGGCGACCTGGAACGCCCCGATGTGGATAAGATCTCAGGTCTTAGCCCGGTAATATCCATAGAGCAGAAGACCACCAATCGTAACCCGCGCAGTACCGTGGGCACCGTTACGGAGGTCTACGACTTCATGCGCCTGCTGTTTGCCCGCGTGGCCGATGCCTATTCTTACAATACCAGTAAGAAAATGACCAAGTTCAGCGAGGAAGAGATCATTGCCCACATACAGGACAACTTCATGGGCAAAAAGATCATGCTCCTGGCTCCTGTTGTTCGTGGTCGTAAAGGACATTACCGCGAGCTATTCGAGCAGTTGAGAAAGCAAGGTTACCTGAAGGTGCGTGTAGATGGTGAGGTAGTAGAGCTTAAAGAGCGCATGCAGCTGGACAGGTACAAGATCCACGATATAGAACTGGTGATAGACCGACTGCTGGTAGGCCCCGATGCACGTGCGCGCATGAGCGAGAGTGTGCAGAAGAGCCTGCAGATGGGTAAGGACCTCATGTTCGTTGGCGAGAATGATAAGAATACAGTAGTACAATATAGCCGTTCACTCATGTGTGCCGATACCGGCATCAGCTATGAAGAGCCATCACCAAATACCTTCTCCTTCAACAGTCCGTATGGCGCATGCCCTAAGTGCAAAGGACTAGGCAGCGTGTACCAGGTGAATATGGAAGAGGTATTGCCCGATATGAACAAAAGCATCAACGATGGCGGTATCGCCCCACTCGGCGAAGAGCGTGATGCATGGTCGTTCCGTATGGTGAATATACTGGCGAAGAAGAATAAAATATCGCTCTCCACTCCACTTAAAAATTTGTCTGAGAAGCACCTCAACATATTGCTCTACGGCAATGAAGAAGGGCAGATAACCTATGTGAACAGCGGTGAAGAAGGACCTAAAGAAGAGATCACTGAACATAACTACGAGGGTATAGTCAACATGGTGCTGCGCTGGTTCAGCGAAACAAGTTCTGAGAGTGTGCGTAGCTGGGCCGAAGCCTTTATGCAGCTCAATACCTGCCCCGAATGTAATGGTGCAAGACTGAGAAAAGAAAGCCTGTACTTTAAGATAGATGAGAAGAATATTTCTGAGCTGTGTAACTTCTCATTGAAGGGATTATCTGAATGGTTTGAAGGAATAGAAAAGCGCGTAAGCAAGAAGCAGAACACTATTGCTAAAGACATACTGAAAGAGATCCGCGACAGGCTGGCATTCCTCCTGGAAGTGGGCCTGCACTACCTTACGCTCGATCGGCCTACACGTACATTAAGCGGTGGTGAATCACAACGCATAAGGCTGGCTACCCAAATTGGTTCGCAACTAACAGGTATCACTTACATTCTCGATGAGCCTAGTATAGGCCTTCATCAGCGGGATAACATGCGACTCATCAATGCACTCAAGAGTCTTCGCGACAGCGGTAACTCAGTGTTGGTAGTTGAGCACGATAAAGACATCATGCTGGCCAGCGATCACCTGATAGATATAGGCCCTGCAGCGGGTTTCCATGGTGGTAAGATAGTAAGTGCAGGCACTCCTGCGGAGATGCTGAAAATGAAGACCATCACCGCAGGCTACCTCAACAACACCCTAAAAATACACGTACCCGAAGAGCGCAAGAAAGGCAATGGTAAAACCCTTGCGCTCACCGGCGCTACAGGAAACAACCTGAAGAATGTTTCTGTAAAATTACCACTTGGTTCATTCATTTGTGTAAGCGGCGTAAGCGGCAGCGGAAAGAGTACGCTTATCAATGAAACCCTTTACCCTATACTCGCCAAGCACTGCTATCCCAACTTTAAGCAGGTGCCAATGCCTTACAAAAAGGTAGAAGGATTGGAGCATATAGATAAGGTAATAGAAATAGATCAAAGCCCCATAGGCCGCACACCACGTAGCAACCCTGCTACTTATTGTGGCTTCTTTAACGATGTACGGCAACTGTTTGCGCAGGTACCGGAGGCCAAGATACGCGGCTACAATGCAGGCCGTTTCTCTTTCAATGTAAAGGGTGGTCGCTGCGAAGAGTGCAAGGGCGGCGGTATGCGCGTGATTGAAATGAATTTCTTACCTGATGTATATGTGCCGTGCGAAAAATGTAATGGCCGCAGGTACAACCGCGAAACACTGGAGATCCGCTACAAAGGCAAGTCGATAAGCGATGTACTGAACATGACCGTTGATGATGCGGTAGAGTTCTTCGTGAATGTCCATTTCCTGCATAGGCGCGTAAAGACACTACAGGATGTAGGTCTGGGCTATGTTACCATAGGGCAGAGTGCTACAACCCTTAGTGGCGGTGAAGCACAGCGAGTAAAGCTGGCAACAGAACTCTCTAAAAAGGACACCGGACAGACCATCTACATACTAGACGAGCCCACAACGGGCCTGCACTTCGAAGACATCAACCACCTCCTCTCAGTACTCAACAGATTGGTAGAACGTGGCAATACTGTCCTCGTCATAGAGCACAATATGGATGTAATAAAAGTAGCAGATTACGTAATAGACATGGGCCCCGAAGGCGGTGCTGGAGGTGGCAAAGTAGTTGCTCAAGGCACCCCCGAAGACATAATAAAAGTAAAAGAAAGCCACACCGGCCTCTTCCTCAAAGAAGAGCTGAAACTGGCGAAACTATAAAAGAAAGAAACCGCCAAAACGTACGTAGAGACGTAAGATTTTGCGTCTCCACCCAACATGAGGCACTAAGCACCCCGAATGTCACGGTGAGGCTCTCGAACCGCGACATTCGGCATCGGGCTGATTCTCGTATGCTAAGCGTAGACTCTGTCTACGCTTGCGCGGTTGCCGGTCTCCCGACCGGCGCATCGGGACGTATTCGTTTTGAGATTCACTCCCACTATGAGTTAAACATTTAAACTAACAACTATGAAATCAACAACAAAAACAACACTACTCATACTGTCCTCCATCATTATCAATGGGGCAATCATTGCCTATTGGTATTACTTGTCGCATAAGGACTATGGAGGTTTTACGATCTACCCACCTTTACCCGCTTTAGGTAACGGTGAGGACGGGTATTTGGTATTCATAGAAAAAATACAAGAAGATCATCATCGTTTTATGGCTGCACTGTGCGCTACAGGTGTTGCTAATATTGCTTTGGTTGCAGCGGCATTAGTAAAACTAAGACGCTAATAACGACCCACATCTGCCGCTGCTGTGTCTCCCGACCAACAGCCATCGGGCCGATTCTCTTTGAGATACTCCAAGCCGTCATTGCGAGGAACGAAGCAATCTAGTAGAGGGACGTATTCGTTTTGAGACGTACAAGAAACCGCTCGGGTGCACCGCTGTTGCGTCTTCAGACCAATCCCAACCAAAGGTCGGGAGGCCGGTTCTATTTGAGTTACCGAACAGGGTCATAACCCCACTAGCTCTTTGAAATATTGTAAACTCTTATTTGCCTCGCTTGCTATGTCTATGGTGGCGATTATATTTACGCAGGTTAAATGGTACAATAAAAAACTCTATAACGTTTCTCGTGGAATACCAGAAATCAGGTTCAAGCGTATCTGTAAATTGTTTATAGATATCCTGCAACCCCAATTTTGTATAAACTGAATCAGTAAAAGCCATTGCATTTTTATACTCTCGAACACTTGTATCCCATGCTGTTCCCGACCATAACTTCGCAGTGTATAGAGTGGGTGTGGCATATTCAAAAACATAACTAATCCCATCTGCAACATCATAGTCATTGCCTTTTGTATCGATACCCCATCCCCTTATAGATCGGTCATTAGGTATGTCAATGCCAGCATGCATTAAATGGAGCAACTGCCGGGAAGAAAGCGAATCAAGCGGGATTTTACAAAGGATAAATTCTCGTGAAGGATTGACCTCTTTATTTCTGCGATTGCTCCTCTTGTAAGCATAGTTCGTGATTAAACCGGACACTCCTTGTTCATTTCGCCACACATCGACGATCTGCCCTTCAAATGCCAGACGATAGTGAATACTATCAGTTGATAAAACTAGGTCTTTCAAGACAAATTGGCTATCGAAACAATGCTTCCATTCGAAGGAAATAAAGACGGAATCGGCAATTATTTTTTTCTCCACAACCTGCCCATCACCATTCAATGACAGAGCCCAAAAGCAGAAAAAAGCAAATATCCCTTTCATAGATAGGTCCTATCTTTATATTCAAAAATAATCATTCCCTATGAAGAAAATCATCCTTGCAGCTTGCGTAATTATAAGCATGTTTGCCTCATGCGGGAAACCCAACTACATGTGTACCTGTTATCTTAATGGTGTGAATGACACCAATATCTATATGGGGAAAATATCAGCCGGTGAGGCCAATAAAAACTGTGAGGTGGTAAATAGCTTAAGGCCTGCAGATAGCTGTTATGCAATGCAAGAGGCTTATAAATAGAGGCCTAAAGAGTGCCCTCGGTTTTATTTGCAGTGTTTTCTTTTTCTTTCTTCATTAGCTTCCTGTACCTCATTATTGTTCTAACAAACTCCACCAGCAGCATAATACACAGCATGGGCAATACAATAAACACCCTTATGTTGTAAGCTTCGGCAGTTACAAAATCGAGATGGATCATGTGCATGCAGGCACGCGTTAGCCCGCAACCCCAGCAATGGTAACCAGATAGTATAGTGAAGAGGCAAAAATCTTTCCCATTATCAAAGGTGTCTGCTGGTAGCAGTAGCAGGACTAACGGAAATAAGGCCAAGACGATAGCCTTGGCCTTATAAAATGTTGGATTATACTTATAGTGTGTCAGAGTACTTGCCATTTTTAGGACCCAGATCGCCGGTGATAATGCGGATAAGATCTATCAAAGCCCATACACCACAACCACCTGCTGTAAGCAGCTGAACAACACCCTGCCATGTGTAACCAAGGTAGAACCTGTGAATACCTAAAACCACCCAGGAAGATAACCAGCAGCAATGCTACCAATTGGCTTTTGCCACCATGTGATTTTGGAGCAGCAGGCGCACTCTGCGATGTGGCACTGGCACTGCTGTACTGAGCATCAGCCTGAGACAGTTGCTCATTGTTGCCATTAGCATTAGTTGCTGATGTTGTTTCTTGTCTTGCCTTCTCATGGATAGGGAACGCCGCCTGAGACATGGTAACGCCCAGAATGCCGAACCCTACAATAGCGGCAGCAAGCTTCAATTTGTTCATCTTCATAATTTTTGATTTAGATAGTTTAAATAATGTCGGAAAATAAGACGTTTTTTTCAATAATACTAGCAAAGACAAAATATACTCAGAACATAATGTGCTGTACATCAGTTTTGTAGTAGCCTGTTTCCTTTCAGAGCGTATAGAATAAGCACCATTATTGTTGCCGTTATTTATAAGCGGCTTTGAAATGTTGTTTGCTCAGGGTAGAGGCACGCACTTCATCTTCATAAAGATGCATCTCCTGTATCTCTTTCTTTGAAAACTTACGTAAGGCACATTGTGATGAGCGGCATAGAGTATAATCACCGGGAGACAGCGTGTCATACAGCACTGCAAACTTTGCCGAAAGGTTAAGTACGGAATCTATATTATTCACGGCATACAAGATCTCCTTTGCCTCCTTCACATTGTCATTTTGTGCATCAGGAGACCAATATGTTCTTAAGGTGTAGCGCACTGGTGTAGATGTTTCAAAACTGAACGTGATACCATCATACCCCTGCACCCAGTCTTTAATGTACATATCAGAAGGTATATTGCTGATGCTGTTGATAGCAGTATATGCCCACCTGGCACTGGCAGTATCTAATATTACTCTGCTGTAAAATGTTCTGAACGGTCGGTTATAAAAGAAGCCTAAATCTACAGTATCAGCATAGCTGGTTACTACCCCTTGGTAGGTCTTCAGGTCTTTACTCCACACGTCTACCGTCTGTCCTCGGTCATTCCAGTAGCGCATGTGCAATGTATCTGTACTCACTATCAAGTGTTCCAGTTGTAGTGAGTTCTCTCTGCGCAGCTCATACTTATAGCCATCCAAAACGCCGTTTAATGATGTAACGGGCAGCATGATCTGCTTACTACGCACTGGCTTTACCTGCTCCGTTTTGGGAGTATTACAGCCGGCAATAAATACTATTGCACACAATAATTGTATGGGAAAAGACTTGAACATGGAGGTGCAAAAGTAGCCCTTATTCAAACAAAAGTAAATGCACATTCTGGGTTAGTCTGACACCCAAAAGCCTGAAAACAAAAAAATCCCCTTTCAAGACTATGAAAGAGGACGTTTTACAAGTATCAATGAGTTACCACTTCAATGATGAGTCATCATCAAAATGATTGTTTCTTGGTTTGTGGCTGGAAGGCTGACTGGCAGCATGCCTTACTTCAGGCTTGCGGGGTGCAGGTGAGCTGCTATTTCCCGATGCCGTTGCAGGCATTGCGCTAAAGTCTGTTTTAGGCTTGCCGGGGCTGCTGCTCTTCTGCCTGTTGTTATCCCATTTGCGCTTCTGCTGCGCGCCTGGTATAGCATTTGGGCGGCGCACTACATCCTTGCCCTTAGGCAGGTTGATGTGTACCATACCTTCAGCAGACATAGGGTAAGGGTGCTTTTCCTCAACCGGTATCTTCATGCTGATCAGCTTCTCAATGTTTCTCCAGTCGCTCTTCTCTTCGCTGTCGCAGAAAGACATAGCTATACCGCTTGCACCTGCACGACCGGTACGGCCTATACGGTGTACATACGTTTCAGGCACTTCAGGTATCTCGTAGTTGATAACGTGAGACAACAAGTCAACATCAATACCGCGGGCAGCAATGTCGGTAGCTATCAAGGCGCGAATGTTGCCGTCCTTAAAGTTGCTCAATGCACGCTGGCGGGCATTTTGTGATTTGTTACCGTGGATAGCTTCCGCTTTCACACCTACTTTTTCCAGGTCTTTTACCACCTTATCTGCGCCATGCTTGGTACGGGTAAATACCAGTACGCGCTTTATCTCCTTGTTGGTCAGTACATGTGCCAGCAACTGGCGCTTATCTTTCTTATCTACAAAGTATACCGACTGTTGCACAGTCTCAGCAGTAGTAGATACAGGCGTTACCGCTACAGTTTCGGGATTGTTAAGGATAGTATTGGCCAGCTTCTGAGCTTCTGGCGGCATGGTTGCAGAGAAGAAGAGGGTTTGCCTTGGGGAAGGCAACTTAGCTACCACTTTCTTTACATCATGTATAAAGCCCATGTCCAGCATACGGTCAGCCTCATCCAGCACAAATATCTTGATGTCTTTAAGGCTGATATATCCTTGTGATATAAGATCCATAAGGCGGCCGGGAGTGGCAATAAGAATGTCAATGCCATTTCTCAAAGCCTGCACCTGCGCACCCTGTGGCACGCCACCGAAGATAACGGTATGCCTTAGCTTAAGACCCCTGCCATAGTTGGCAAAGCTCTCACCTATCTGTATAGCCAACTCACGTGTTGGTGTCAATATCAATGTCTTGATGATCTTTGGTGCGCGCTCTGCATGTTGTGCATGCAATGTCTGCAAAATAGGAATTGCGAAGGCAGCGGTTTTACCGGTACCTGTCTGAGCCAGACCTAAAAGGTCTTTGCCCTGTAATAAAATTGGGATCGCCTGTTCTTGTATAGGCGTAGGGTTAGTGTAACCCTCGTTCTCAAGAGCCTTCAAAATGGGCTCAATGAGGTTAAGTTCATTAAATGTCATAAATAAATTTAAGTGCGCTGAGCAGCAAGACTAGTTATAAATCTTACAAATTGTGTAAGAACTGTCAGCTTGCAAAAAGAGTATAACGCAATCTGCATATGCGGGGAGAAGTGCGAAAATAAAATAATTGAACCGACCCCAGAAAGGAACACAGCATTAAAATAATAGAACAAAGGTAAGTTATTAATGGGATAGATGCGCTAGGTCTATGTGTTCAAAAAGTTAAACCTTTCTACATATGGCTTTCGTAACTTTGGCTGATGGTAGTTAATCCGCAATACTTATTCGACGCGAAAGGCAATACCATTGGGGTTTTCCTGTCAATAGATGGGTGGGATAAACTTGCCACACTTCTGCAAAATGAGATACCAGATTGGCAGAAGAAACTTATTGACACAAGGCTTGAAGAGTACAGTAAAGACTCAGGTAACACCTTGGATTGGGATGAGATTGCTCATAAATTGTAGGATGAAATTCCTTGAAAAAAAATGTCATGGTGAGCCGCGCCGAACCACTACATTTTTTTCATCAGCGGTGATGACTACAAAACGAATACGTCCCGTGCGAATGTCGCGGTTAAGTATCATTACATACTTAATAAGAAGCGGCCCGATGGCTGTTTGTCAGAAGACACAACAGCGGCAGGTGTGGGATTAATCAATTACTTCCCATCCGGCTCAAACTCCAGTACTAGCGAATTCATGCAGAAGCGCTTGTAAGTAGGTGGTGGTCCATCATCGAACAGGTGGCCAAGGTGACCGCCGCAGCGGGTGCAGGTTACTTCTGTGCGCTCCATACCATGGGTAATATCGGGCGTATAGGTAACGGCGTTAGGGCGTATGCTCTCGAAGAAGCTGGGCCAGCCGCAGGTACTGGCAAACTTATCTGTAGAACGGAATAGTGTATTGCCACAGGCTACGCAATAGTAGGTGCCCTTGGTGTCGGTCTTATAGTACTTACCGCTGAATGCATATTCGGTTCCTTTCAGGCGCGATATTTCATACACATCTCCCGGTAGTATCTTCTTCCATTCTGCATTACTTACGTTCAGCTTGTTGGTATCTGTACGGGAATAATACTTGTTGTTCTTATGGTCGACAGAAGGAGCCGATTTGGTTTGAGAGTTGGCGCAACTGCTTATCAACATAGCGCTGAAAAAAGACAAGATCAATATGGTTGCTGATCGCATAAAAAGTCACTTTATTTTGTTACCCAATAGTGGTGAGGATATAATAAACGAGCCATCGATCTCTGTGGATTTATATGGCTCATTGTTTTTCAATGCTTTAACATTTTAGCAATGGTCGTTCACTAAAACAACATCTTATACACATCCTCTACCTTGTTTACCGTCTTTATCTCTATCTTAAAGTTCTTCAGATCCAGTCCTTTCATATTGGCCTTGGGTATGAATATCACATCCATGCCCAGCTTGTCGGCCTCTGCTATGCGCTGGTCTATACGGTTGATGGCGCGTATCTCTCCGCTCAATCCTATCTCACCTACCAGGCATATATTCTTAGGCAGTGCTTTATCCTCGTAAGAACTCAGCAATGCACATACCAGTGCCAGCTCTATAGAAGGATCTTCTATTTTCAGTCCGCCGGCTATGTTTACGAACACATCTTTCTGGCCAAAATGAAAACCACCGCGCTTTTCCAGTACTGCTAAAAGTAGTTGTAATCTGCGGGGATCCAGTCCGCTTACGGTGCGCTGCGGATTGCCATACACGGCCTGGGTCACCAGTGCCTGTACCTCTATCATCATAGGGCGCAGTCCTTCCATGGTCGATGCTATGGCTATACCACTCAATGGCTCTTCGTGCTGCGACAATAATATCTCAGATGGATTGATGACGGGGCGCATACCTTGTGCTACCATTTCATAGATACCCAGTTCAGATGTTGGCCCGAAGCGATTTTTAAGCGTACGCAGAATGCGGTAGGCATAGTGCCTGTCTCCTTCAAATTGCAACACCGTATCTACTATGTGCTCTAATACTTTAGGGCCTGCTATAGATCCTTCCTTAGTTATATGCCCTATAATAAATACCGGTATACCGCTTGTCTTGGCAAAGCGTTGCAGTTCAGCAGCGCACTCACGTACCTGCGATACACTACCTGCTGCCGACTCTACATATGGCGACTCCAAAGTTTGTATAGAGTCTATGATCAGCATATCCGGCTTTACCTTCTTTACTTCATTAAATATGGTAGCGGTATCTGTAGCTGTGAGTAGAAATAGATTATTGTTCTTAGCCCCAATACGTTCGGCACGCAACTTTATCTGTTGCGCACTTTCTTCTCCCGATACATATAATGTAGTAATGTCGTTCCAGAGTATACCTACCTGTAGGAATAGAGTAGACTTACCAATCCCCGGTTCGCCCGCAACCAATGTTACAGACCCTGGTACCAGTCCGCCGCCTAATACACGGTTAAGTTCAGGATCGGGTGCAATCATGCGCGGCACATTGATCTGTACTATATCATCGAGCCTGTGCGCTTTGTTGTTTTCTTTTTTCTCGTCATCCCATGGTGTGGCTGCCTTGCCCTTGTCTTCCCGCTGCACTACTTCTTCTACAAAAGTATTCCATCCACTGCACGATGGACACTTGCCCGTCCACTTGGGAGTTTCGTATCCGCATTGCTGACAAAAGAAAGCTGTTTTGGTCTTGGCCATATGGTAGCGAAGTTACGAGGGAAGGGAGTTAAAAAGCTAAAAGGATAAGAGGTTAAAAAGGCGGTGTTTCTACGGCAATCTTTGCGAGGAACGAATCAATCTCGCAAGAAATAATATTCTACTATAGTCTTAGTGCAGTGTCTGCAGCCCGATGCGAGATTGCTTCGTTCCTCGCAAAGACTCTTTTTGGTTGAGGAGAGACGTTACTAAAAAAAATGAGAGCCACCGGAGGAATCCAGCAGCTCTTACTTACTAACCCATTAAATTCACAACTACTGCAAAAGTAATAATTGATAGCCGACAAACAAAATGAAGCAACGCGTTTTAACTGTTAATTTTCTCTATGTATGGTAATGGTTTCACAATTAATGCCATAAAAAAATTGATTATCAATACTTTATAATAACATTAGTGATTGTTTATGTTTGCATTTTAGGGTAAATCAAATGAAATAATTTCTATTTATATGAGTGTTAATTAAGGTATTTAACGCTCTCTGACAGTAAATCGAATTTAATTAATTTGCATTTATTGGCGGCGTACCTTCACAGAGTGTTTTTCCCTTACTTACGACTAGGCGAATATTTTGATCTGCTGCATATGTTGATTCACCAGCACATTCGTATTTCTATCTTAACTTTTTAGCATCACCATTTACTCCCCGCTATTCGTAATTTGCATTCCAGAAAAGATAAAATATGACCAAACAATTTGCACCAATAGAAAAGACACCAAGAACGTTTTTACCCGACGATTTTAAGGTCACAGACTGGGCTTCTTTACAGCCGTGGTTCGACGAACTTTTAGCAAGAGAATTACCAACAAAGGCAGACCTGGAACATTGGCTGCGCGATATAAGTGAACTGGAAGCTGTGATAAGCGAGGATGCCTGCTGGAGACAGATAAACATGACGCTGGATACTACCAACAAAGCATATGAAGAAGCATTTACTTTCTTCTGCATGGAGATAGAGCCAAAGATGAAGCCTTATGGTTTTGAGCTGAACAAGAAACTACTGGCCAACCCTTTTGAAAAAGAACTGGATTCGCAGCAATACTTCCCTTATCTGCGCAACGTAGACAATTCTATAAAGCTATACCGCGAAGAGAATGTGCAGCTGCAGGCTGATATGAGCATACAGGCACAGCAGTTTGGTGTGATCTCAGGCGCCATGAGTATTGAAATGGATGGTAAGGAATATACCATGCAGCAGGCAGCGAAGTTTTTGCAGAACCCCGACAGGACTTTGCGCGAAGCGGCATTTACCAAAATGGCAGAACGCAGACTACAGGACAAGGATAAATTGAACGATCTGTTCAATACACTAATTGGCCTTCGCCAGCAGATAGCTGTGAATGCAGGTTTTGATAATTACAGGGATTATAAATTCCGCGAGTTGGGTAGGTTCGATTACACAGTTGACGACTGTTTCGCATTTCATGCTGCGGTTAAGGAACATATTCTGCCATTGCAGGCTATGCTCACTAACTTCCGTAAGAGCAGACTAGGCCTTGATGTAATGAAGCCATGGGATGCTGACGCAGAACCAGTGGGTACGCAACCATTGCAACCATTTCATGGTGGTAAGGAGTTGAGCGACAAAGCGGTAGAGGTATTTAATAAGCTACGTCCTTACTTCAGCGGATGTCTGCAGACCATGCAGGAGATGAAACGTATGGACCTGGAAAGCCGTAAAGGAAAAGCACCGGGTGGATATAATTGCCCGCTAGCCGAAACAGGCGTGCCATTTATATTTATGAATGCTGCCGGTACCATGGGCGATGTGATCACCATGATGCACGAAGGCGGACATGCCGTACACTCATTCCTGTCTCACCACCAACCACTATCTGCCTTTAAGGAATACCCTATGGAGATAGCCGAATTGGCCAGCATGAGCATGGAACTATTTACCATGGAGCATTGGGATATCTTCTTTGCAGATAGTAAAGAACTGGACAGAGCAAGACTGGAAGAAATGGAGCGTGTAATAAGCGTGTTGCCATGGATCGCTACGATAGATAAATTCCAGCATTGGATATATACCCACGTAGGCCATACCAATGATGAGCGCAAAGCAGCATGGCTGGAAATACTCAATGAGTTCTCCACAGGCATTGTTGACTGGACAGGATTTGAGGATTACCGTGCGCACTCATGGCAGAAACAATTGCACCTGTTTGAAGTGCCGTTCTATTATATAGAATACGGTATTGCCCAGCTGGGCGCAATAGCTATGTGGCGCCAGTACAGGCAGAATAAAGAGCAGGCATTAGACAATTATATGGCTGCCCTAAGTTTAGGGTATACCAAGACGTTGAAAGAACTCTACTCAACAGCAGGCATCAAATTCGACCTGTCTCCTGCATATGTAAAGGAGCTGGCTGATTTTGTAGTACCTGTGCTGAACGACATGGGAGTATCTAAGTAAAAAGTAAAAACTTAAAAGTAAAAGAGGTCATCGGGAACAAACCCGATGGCCATTTTTTTTAGAAGTAGTTGTTATATTTATGCAATTCAGCCAAACACTCATCTGCCTGCTATGGAAAGAAACACCCCAAGTGATATCGTCACAATAGGGAAGAATAATGCACAGTTTGGGGGCAAAAATATTGCCCAGATTGCCTTTTTAATAATTAGTTCCTTTTGTTCCTACTTTGTTTTCCGTGTGCTAAAAATAGACCTGGCCAATGAAACGATGCTATTTAAGGCGGTACTTATCCTTTTTTGTTCGCTTTTCCCAATAATGACCCTCTGGACTGTACCTGGTGATAGTATCATTACCAACAGGGGTAATAATAGATAATTCATCGCGTTCCATAGCCATTCGCTTCATTGTACTCCCAACAAAAACTATTTCAGTTTCGGAAATAGACCACTATAGTAATACTACTAATTCTACGCGATACCAATCATATCCCGGCATTCTCCTTTATGACAATAGCGGGCACATGTACCTGTTAGGCACTATTAATTTGAAATCCTACCTGCCAATAAAGGAGTTTTTAGAACAACAATGCATTTCATGTTCCGGGGAAGAAAAATTCAGGATGTTGAAATATTATGGGCAGACCCTGAAATTTAAAAACCGGTAGTTATTAACCTGCCGGATGCATATAACAAGAAGAGGCGACCTGTACAGGCCGCCTCTTTACACACTACTCACTATAAAACCGTCTTAAATATTATTTAGCCTGAGCAAACTCAAGACGCAGGTTCATTGTTACTTCGTCACCTACTACTGCACCACCCGCTTCAGTCAATGCGCTCCACTTAAGGCCATAAGCTTTACGGCTCATTTTGCCTGTAGCCTTGAAACCTGCCTTAATGTTGCCGTATGGATCCTTTACAGTACCACCGTAAGTAACTGCGAAAGATACTTTCTTAGTTACGTCGCGAACGGTAAGGTTACCTTCCAATACGTAGTTGTTGCCGCTTGTCTTTCTGAAAGATGTGCTGGTGAAAGTCATTTTAGGGAATTTCTCTGCATTGAAGAAGTCATCGCTCTTCAGGTGCTTATCACGCATTTCGTTATCAGTATTGATGCTGTTCACATCTACATCGAAAGATACAGTTGCCCCATTGAAGTCTGCTGAATTAGCCTGCATAGAACCGCTGAATACTTTGAAAGTACCTTCAACTTCAGATACTGCAAGGTGGCTAACCGCAAACTTTACAGTTGAGTGACTTGCGTCAACACCCCACTTAGTAGGCGCTGCTGCTACCGCTGTAGTCTTGGTAGTAGTTTTTGTAGTTGTCTTAGTTGTAGTCTTTGTCTGGGCGTTTGCCAGAAGAGATGCAGATAAAACCGCGATCAATAATGTTCCTTTTTTCATTTGTTTGTTTGTTTTGTTAGCACAAATGTATGTACATACATGCAATCTGCATCATAGAATTTGTAAATACATCTATAGGGCGCTATAAAAGTGCATGTTATAATACCTGTAATAAACGTGCCATACTATATAATATTAGCAAAGTTTATTACTTTAGCACCTTGTTCAATACCGCCCATTGCGGTATAAAACTGTTGTACCATGAAGAAATTTTTATTTGTATTATCCTTAACCTGCATATCGTCGTCGTCTTTCGGACAGCGATATATGGGAATTGCTACGGGTAACTGGGGCGGAATGAGTAGTTTATACCTCAATCCGGCAAATATTGCCGATAACAGGGACAGGCTTGTAATTGATCTTGTAAATATAAATGCCGGAGTAGATAATAGCCTGGGTAAGTTGAATACAGTGAGTGGGTTGAATAAGTTCATAAACGGTAACAGTACTAATATCAACGATGTATTTACCTATTCCAACAAGCAGAATTTCAGCCTGGTAGCACCTTATGCCGAACTGCGTGGACCCGGGTTTATGCTAGCTATAAACCATAAACACAGTGTAGGATTTTCTACCCGTGTGCGGGGTATGAACCAGTTCAACAATTTCAATCAATCGGTATACAGGACCATAGCAGATTCAACCTATACTGCTAATGGTGTGACGCTTAATTCCCAAAACTTTAACTGGACCGGCCATGTGTGGGCGGAAGCTGCGGTTACCTATGGTGTAGTGCTGCTTGAAAAAGGCAAACATGAGCTAAAGGCAGGCGTAACGCTCCGCTATTTAAGTGGTATTGGCTACCTGGGCTTGAAAGGTAACAATCTGAATCTGCGCTATTCGGGAGATACCATAACTGCAACCAATACAGATATTCAGTATTCCAGCAGCCTGGCAAGTTCAAACAGTACGTTGTCTACTGGCATTGGCTCTAACAGCATATTTGACAACCTGGTAAACAGCAAAACCGGTAACGGTGTTGGTGGCGATATAGGCATAGTATATGATTATATCGAAAACCCTGAGGCGACCAGCTTTGAAATGGATGGCAAGAAGAATGTAGGCGACCAGACCATCAACAGGTATAAACTGCGTGTATCAGCATCGGTAACAGATCTAGGTTCTATATTTTATAACAGCAATGGCAACTTCTCGGTAAATGTGAGAGGTAACGGTACCCTTACCGGCCAGGGACTGATAGAAAATGTAAAGAACTATGATGATTTCCGTGCCTATGCCAAGAAGCAGGGATTTAATGTAGACACAGGTAAGGCATCTAACCGGTTGTATATGCCCACTACAATAGTACTGAGTGCGGACTACCACGCGTGGAAGAACATTTATGTAAATGCAACCTACTTCAATAATGTAGTGAACAGGCAGAACTACGGCAACTCTTACTACAACCAGATAATCATTACGCCAAGATACGATACCCGCAGGTATAGCATTGCCGTTCCTATTACTTACAGCGCATTATCTGAGAGTATGAAGATGGGTATTGGGATAAGAGCCTATGGCTTTTTTGTGGGTAGCGATGACATGCTGGCCCTCGTATCTCACCAGTATGGCATGAATTTTTATGTAGGTGGGTTTGTACCTTTTCATAAAAAGCACATAAAAGACCGCGACGGAGACCATGTGTCTGATAAAAAAGACAAGTGCCCAGAAGATATGGGTACATGGAAGAGCCGTGGTTGCCCGGATAAAGATGAAGATACCAAGAAGGAAGATCCATCGGAGAGGGAAAACTAAAGTGAATAAACTTTAAGGTATAATTATTGTATAGAATCAATTAATAACTATAATTTTGCACCAATAAAAAAAACAGACAAATGAAGAAAACATTTTTATTTTTAGCAGGTAGTGCGATCATGTTCGCATCTTGCGGCGAGAAAAAGACCGAAGAGAGCAAGCCATCTCAGGCACAGATCGATTCAACAGTAAATGCACAGGTTGCAGAAAAAGAAGCTGCAATGAAGGCTGAAAACGATGCTAAGATAGCAGCAGCGGCAAAGGCTCAGGCTGATTCTATGGAAGCGGCTAAGACAGCAACTGAAACTAAGATAAAGACTACAACAAAAACTACAACACACACAACTAAGCCTACAGCTCCGGCACCACCGCCGCCGCCACCAGCACCAACAACTCCTAAGCCAAACCCACGTCCGGGTGCGCATTAATATTTATTGATTTATCAATAGAAGGAAATGCCCTTGCGAAAGCAGGGGCATTTTTAGTTTCGGGAGTACCAAAAGGGTTGGCTGATATAGAGACATACGATACCTTCGGCATCGGCCACTGTTAATGTATGAACGAGCTATAAACATATGATACCTTCGGCATGATGACATGGAATATGCCCCTGAACTCAATGTCATTGCCTTTCAGGGCTGTTTCTATATTATTTTTTAGTTCCTGTCTGGGTTTTATACAGTTGTTCGCGGGAATGGTTTACGGGGATGCCCAGAGACTCATAGATGTAGTCTTGTGCAAGGGTGCGGACATTGAGCTTGTTGATCTTGGCATTGTCGGCAGTAGGGTAAACACGATTGCTAAGGAATATGAACACTATACCTGTAGCAGGATCCGCCCAGACGCAGGTGCCGGTAAAACCCTGGTGGCCAAAGGCCTGTGCACTTACTCGGTCGCCGGTGGGGCCTGGTTCTCCAAATTCAGGTGTTGGCTTGTCGAAGCCCAGTCCGCGATGGTTAAGGCTGCTGTTATAAGCAGTGAACAGTGCAACAGTCTCGGGTTTGAAATAGTGCTTACCGCCATAGCTGCCTTTGTTGAGGAGCATCTGCATAATTACCGCTGCATCGTGACCGGTAGAGAACAGACCCGCGTGGCCTGCAACACCGCCCAACATGGCCGCGCAAGGATCGTGTACATAGCCATGCACCAATTCCTGACGGAAGCTGAAATCCATTTCTGTTGGTGCTATGCGGGTAAGGTTGAACTTAGATAGCGGATTGTAAAGCGTGTAAGCCAACCCCAACGGCTTATAGAATTGTTCATCAGCATATTTGTCAATGGTCTTACCGGTTAACTGCTCTACAACCTTTGCAAGGAGGAGGAAGTCGAGATCGCTATATACGCTTTTACCCTTATTGTCGAGGCTGCTGCGTAATATTTTGCTCCAGATACTGTCTTTATAATCGCTACTCAACCAAAGGTTTTCAGCAACGGGTATATTGAATTCGGGCGACATTTTTTTGCGGTACAATGCCTTCTTAGGCTTGCCCTTTTCATTGAGTGTCTCTTTGTAGAAAGGAATCCAGCTTTTCAGTCCGGCCTGGTGCAGCAGCACATCTTTAATTTTCAGTCCTGCTTTGTCTGTGCCATGAGTCATAGGCAGGTAGTCTCCCAGGGTCTTTTCCAAGTCTATCTTACCATCCTCATAGAGCTTCATAATAGATATGTTGGTAGCCAGCATTTTGGTGCAAGACGCCATATCATAGAGCGTATTGGTATCTACCATCTGCGGATTATCATACATAAGGTGGCCAAACGCTTTATCGAAGAATACCTTACCATCACGGGCTGCCAATAACCTGCAGCCCGGGAAGGCGCCATCTATTATGCAGCGTTGCAAAAAGAGATCCAGTTTATCCAACGCAGTGGCATCAACAACACCTGCATCAACAGGGTAGAGTGTCTTAACTAGATCTTTAGGTACTTCCTTTAGAGGCTCAGCTTTCTTAATGACCGGTGCAGGGCACACGCTACGTCCATCGATACAGGCAGTAACGGGCAGGTGTCCATTTGCTTTTATCTTCTTGGTCAGTACGTCGGCCATTACCAGTTCGGTAAGGCTATCATCTTCATAAGTGACCATTACCGATGGGGCACCGCAGAAGTATTGCATGGCATATGCGTTACCCAGCAACACCACCATTACATTGCCTTTGCAGGCTGCCTGCTGAATGAAAGTAAGCGCCTCGTCGCTCAGTCCGTAAGCGCCTGCAGGTGTAAAGTTGAGGTTGTGTATGGCCACAATTGTAGCGTCATATCTGCTGATGCTATTGAGCACTTTCTGATAGTCGGCAGTTGTTGATCCCTTTGGCAACCAATTGGCTTTTGCATCGGTGTATTTATCTTTTATTCCCTCGAAAAGAGGAGTGGTAGTTGTGGCATTGATACCCACATAACCCACGCTCATATTGTCATTGAGCTTGTTCATTACCTGGTTGTCATCTTTTACCAGCGTAATAGCCTCACGAGCAGTCTGTGTTCTTACTTCATCCAATGCGGCATTGAGATCGTTGGTAATGTTGGTAGTATCTATATCCTTAAATGAGTTAAGACCGGCATCATATTTAGCAGCTAATATCTTCTTTACGCTCGCTTCCAGTTGCGTCATTGGTATGGCACCTGTATCGAGCGCCTGCTTTATGCGGGCAATACCCGCGGGTGCATCACCGGAGAATAGCAACACATCGTTACCGGCAGCAAAGGCACGCATGTCGGCCTCGCCTGAAGGGAAGTATTTTACCACAGCATCCATACGCAGGGCATCAGTGAATATCAATCCGTTGAAACCCATCTTATCTTTAAGCAGGCCTGTGACCGTGTTTTTAGAGAGTGATGTGGGTACGTGAGTAGCAGTATCTAAGGACGGCACTTCCAGGTGGCCTACCATAACACTCTTTACACCTGCTGCTATCAACTGGCGGAAAGGATAAAGTTCTAAAGTATCGAGCTGGGCAAGTGACTTAGGAATGAGTGGGAGGTCTTTGTGGGAATCTGTATTTGTGTCTCCATGACCCGGAAAATGCTTGGCACATGCAATGATACCGTACTTCTGCAAGCCGCGCATAAATGCTTTGGCCAGCAAGGATACCCAGTTTTTGTTCTCACCAAAAGAACGGGAATTGATAACCGGATTGGCTGCGTTATTGTTTACATCTACGTCAGGAGCGAAGTCTATATGCACACCTATTCTCTTGCACTGAGCAGCTATGGCAGCACCCATTTTGTAAACCAGGCTGGTATCTCTTGTAGCGCCCAGCATCATCTGTCGGGGAAAGTTGCGTACGCTATCTAACCTCATACCTAGGCCCCACTCCGCATCCATAGATAGGAGAAGCGGCACCTGCGCCATGTGCTGGTAGCGGTTGGTCATCATAGCCTGGCGTATAGGGCCGCCCTGCATGAAAATGAGTCCACCAATCTGATGGGCTTTTATCAATTTTGTAATTGCTTCCTCATTCAGGTTTTTGCCGCCGGAGTAGGCCGCTACCATAAATAATTGGCCTATCCTCTCTTCTTCGTTCAGTGCATTATACACACTGTCCACCCAATGGTTCTTCGCCCTTGTGTAGTTGTCTTTCTCCTTTTTAGGATTTGCTGATGCAATATTGCTTACCAGCAGCAAGCAGCATATAATGGCGAGACCTAACCTATTCATAAAAACAAAAATAATTCTATTCGGATGAAAATGGTTCACAGATTTTTAAACGATTACGCAGATTACACAGATTTTCAGTTTTGAATGGATTTTCGGCAGGTGCCAACGGAGGTGAAATTCTAATCGGGCATTGGTTTGGCGTAATTTATTGTTTTTCATTTGGTTGTGATTTTTGGTTATGCCCGATCGTGCCCGATGTGGGCTGTCTGAACCATGATTCGCATGATAGCATGATTGAAGGATGCCCGATGTAATCGTTACGTGTGCCGGGTTTATGCAGGGCTGAAGATCTTCAGCCCCTACGTTGTTATTTTTTTGAATGCCCGATGAAAATGAAATTTTAATCGGGCATTGGATTGGTGTAGTTGGTTGGTTTTCATTTGGTTGTGATTTTTGGTTATGCCCGATCGTGCCCGATGGAGGTTGTCTGAACCATGATTCGCATGATAGCATGATTGAGGGATGCCCGATGTAATCGTTACGTGTGCCGGGTTTATGCCGGGCTGAAAATGTTCAGCCCTTACGTGTTTTGTTTTTCGTGGGATGCCCGATGGAGATGAAATTCTAATCGGGCATGGGATTGGTGTAGTTCGTTGGTTTTCATTTGGTTGTGGTTTTTGGGTATGCCCGATTGTGCCCGACTAGTTGAGTGCGGGGAGCGAAAGAGCGGAGAGCGGTTGGGTGTTTGGTCTCAAAGAGGACCGGCCGGATGGTTGTTGGTCATAAGACCAACAACGGCGGTGCGGACCGGCGTTCCCGGGGAGTGTGTGATGACATGTGAAAATAGGTATAAAATAACACACAAAGGTCGGGAGGAGAGATGTTAAGTGCAAATGAACATATCCACAATTTTTGATTTGGCGGTATGGGCTGATGGGGGATGTTTTTGGGCATTTTGCGTGTTGAAAATGTGGATATGTTAAGATTTTAGGACCCGATTTTTAGCTGTGCCGCCATTATTCTGCTATTTACATTGCTCCTGAGTTATTCCTACCTTCATAGCGCAGAATAATAGCGCGGTAATGATCATTAATGAAGACCTGTTTTTAGAGAGATATAATAAGTTGAATAGCCGCCAGAAGCAGGCAGTAGATGAGATCTATGGCCCGGTGATGGTAATAGCGGGTCCGGGAACGGGAAAGACCGAGGTGTTGTCTATGCGTATTGCGGCATTGATACGCAGTGAGGCGCAGGTGCAGCCACATGAGATATTGTGTCTTACCTATACCGAAGAAGCTACTAATTCTATGCGCCGCAGGCTGGTGCAGATAATTGGCGCGGCCGCTCATAAAGTGAATATCTATACATTCCACGCTTTCTGCAATAATATCATTCAGAACAACAGTGAATACTTCAGTATGCGGACGCTGCAGCCGATGACCGACCTGGAGCGCACCGACCTGCTATATAAAATGTTGGAAGACCTGCCATCTGGTCACCCATTGAGGAAGCTGAGTGGTAATATCTATTATGATTCGGGCAAGCTGAGTAAGCTGTTTGATATTATGAAACGGGAATACCTTACCGCAGAAGGTATATCGGCAGCCATAGATGAGTACCTACTGAGTCTGCCAACAAGAGAAGAATATATTTACAAAAGGAATGGAGCCAATTTTAAGAAGGGCGACCTGAAGCAATCACAAATTGATGAGCAGATAAAGCGCATGGAGACCACCCGTGCTGCTGCCCACCTGTTTGACATTTATGAAAGCCGAATGAAGGAAGCCGGCAGGTATGACTTTAACGACATGATACTGTGGGTGCTTGATGCCTTTAAGAAATATCCATGGATGTTGCAGAGCTACCAGGAAAGGTTCCAGTTTACCCTTGTGGATGAATTCCAGGATACGAATGGTGCTCAGAATGAGCTGATCAACCAGTTGACCGCTTTCTGGGAAGACCCGAACATATTTGTAGTGGGTGATGATGACCAGAGTATCTATGAGTTTCAGGGGGCCAGGATACGCAACATCATAGAGTTTTACCTGAGGTACAAAGACACCATTAAGATAGTGGTGTTGCCGGAGAACTACCGTTCATCGCAGCAGATCATAGACAGGGCAATGGCCACTATTGGCAACAATAAAGCACGCCTCATCAATCAGCTTGCAGACCTGCAGTTGGACAAGAATATTGTTTCGGCGGCAGACAGATTTAAGAATGAGCCCAACATCGTGCATCCTGAAGTGAGGATGTATAACAACATACTACAGGAAGAGGCGGATGTGGTGATGCAGATAGAACGGCTGCAACAGCAAGGTATAGCGCTGCAGGACGTTGCAGTATTGTATGCCCAGCACAAGCAGGCCGATAATATTATAGCCCTGCTGGAACGCAAGAACATACCCTATAATGTAAAGCGGGAAGTGAACCTGCTGGAGTTGCCACTGACTGAGCAGATACTGAACATACTGGACTACCTGCAACAGGAAAAGAAAAAGACCTTTAGCGGAGAGGAAGTGTTGTTTGAACTGATGCACTCACCCTATTTTGAGATAGCACCTACCGACATTGCGCAGCTGGCCTTGTATATACAAGCTAACCGCAAGAATGGTGGCATAAAGTGGCGCATGCTTATTTCTAACCACCTGCAGCTGGAAACCATAGACCTGCAGACAACAGAGGCCATACGCAGGCTGAGCAACAACCTGGATAACTGGGAACGTGAGCAGATGACATTGCCCCTGCCTCTGCTGATAGAGAAGATCGTATACGAGAGCGGCATAGTCAACTACCTGCTTAAGGAGGCAGACCATATCTGGAACATGCAGGTGCTCTATGCGCTGTTCCAGTTTATTAAAGATGCATGGTCTAGAGATAGTAAGATGAAGTCGGCACAGCTGCGGCAGATGATAGACCGCATGAATGATGAGGGCATCAAAGCGCCTGTGCAGCGGGTGATACAGAATGACAATGGTGTAAAATTCTATACCGCTCATAGTGCCAAGGGCAATGAGTTTGAGTATGTATTCCTGGTAGGCTGCACCAAAAACTTCTGGGAAAATAAGAAGGGCGGTGGTGCTAACTATCACATGCCCGATACCATTACAGCTACCGAAGAAGATCCTGATAATACTTATAAAACCGAAGTTGCCCGCAGGCTGTTCTATGTAGCCCTTACCCGCGCAAAGAAACACCTGTATATATCTTACGCGCTCAACGACAACGCAGGCAAAGCTATAGAAGCATCGGTATTTGTAGATGAGATAAGTGTGCCTGAAGAACGCATAAGGCAAACAGTGCCTGTAGGTGAAATAGCGGAACACCTGAAGTGGGCCATGGCACCGGTGGAGGAAGTAGTGATAAAGATGGCCAATGCGCAATGGATAGAACGTGTACTGCAGCAGCTGACAATGAGTTACACTTCTATATCGAAGTACCTGCGTTGCCCACTCGCATTTTATTATGAATTGATACTGAAAGTGCCGTTCCAGAAAAATGATGCGCTGGCGTTTGGTAGTGCGGTGCACAATGCATTGGAAAGATTCTATAAAGACATGCAGGTAAGAAAGGGTGAATTCCCAAGTAAGGAAGAACTGCTCAACCAGTTTAAATATGCACTGAACACTGAAGCTTCCAGCTTTACCGCGGTGCAGTTTGACAGGAGAACGGAACAGGGAAATACGCTCTTGTCGGAATACTACGATCACTATATCAACACGCTGCATAAGAATGTGGAGATAGAGTATAAGGTGAACCGCTACGTATTAGATGGCGTGCCTGTAACCGCCAAGATAGATAAGATAGAAATAGACGGTGACAAATGTACCGTGGTAGACTATAAGACCGGCGACCCGGACAAATCTGGCAACGCCAACACCGCACCGCCGAATGAGAAAGACCCCAACGGAGGTGATTACTGGCGACAGATGGTATTCTATAAGCTACTACTCGAAAACTATGAAGACAGAAGGTGGCAGGTAGCACTGGGCAAGTTTGACTACATACAGAAAAGCACCAAGACCGGCGAGTATAAGCAGATAACAGTACCTGTTTTTCCGCAGGATGAGCAGATAGTAAGACAGCAATTAAAAGATACTTACGCCCGTGTAATGAATCATGAATTTGACAAAGGCTGTGGAAAAGAAGACTGCCATTGGTGCAATTTTGCCAGAACATATAAACTGGTAAGGCCTAAGGAAGATGAACTGATAGAGATAGATGATGTGTAAAGTATTAACTATTGGGTAATATTACGCGTCAAAAACGATTCATATTCAACATCTTGTTACTGTATAATTATTATTAATTCAGGGGCATTTAATTTCTATATTTCCGGTATGTGCCTTGGGTAAATTTTGTAGAAAAAACTCGTAAACAGTTAACAATCAGCACTTTTTTTAGCTTAGTAGATGCATGCTACTTATATTTGTAGTATGAAGATCATGCATCATTTACGGCAGTTACGCAACCCGGATATATTTAGTTATGCATTGTCGTTTTTTGTACTTTTTATGGTTATCATGGCTTCCATAAAAATTATCTTCTTCTGATATCGCTTACTTTGTAACAAGAATGTTTTCTGTAAACTTTTTGGACACAGTGGTGTTTGTTCCCGAGCCAATTTTTATCACCAAAGATCCGTCGTAGGCTATTTTCTCTACAGTAGTTATCTTGGTGCCTATTCCCACTTCCAGTTGCTTCAGATATTGCAGAAAGGGCGTAGTGGTATCTTTCACGCCCACTACAGTGCATTTTTTTCCTGGTTCTACTTCTTCCAGGGTTGTAGTAGATGTTACGGGAACTTCTCCATTAGATTTAGGTATCGGGTCGCCATGCGGATCGAATTGCGGGAAGCCCAGATATTTATCCAGTCTGTCAGCCAGTTCAGGATGTTGAATGTGTTCTAGCTGCTCAGCAATATCATGTATCTCATCCCAGGTATAGCCCAGTTTTTCCTGTAGGAATACTTCCCATAGTCTGTGCTTGCGCACAATGAGCAAGGCGGCCTTGCGGCCCTTCTCCGTAAATTTTACACCCCTGGTTTTGTCGTATGATATCAGCTTCTTGTCTGCCAGTTTCCTCACCATATCTATAACCGAAGCAGGGTTATTGCCCAGTGCTTCTGCCATGGCAGTAAGGCTTATCTTTTCGGTAGTGCTGGTGTGCCCTATGTTGTAGATAGCCTTAAGATAGTTTTCTTCGGAGAGTGTTTGCATGCCTGACATGTGGTAAAGATAAATAATTGTCTATTTATTACTCTTCAATAATAATGTCCAATCCGTATAATAATGACAATGCTTCGGGCAGGCTGAATTTGGCCTTCTTTATTTTATTGGTCTTTGTATCTATCAGGTAATTACGTGCGCCTGCAAAACTGGCCTTTGTAAGGTCGGTGTTGGCAAATGTGGCGCCCGACAGATCTGTGCCCCGGAAGTCGGACTGGGTGAGATCACACTCGCTAAAATCAACCTCATTGGCCATGCAGTTGATGAAGTGCGCCTTCTTCATGGTCTTGCCGAAGAAGCTGCAATAGCTAATGCGGCTATTGGTAAAGCCCACAGAAAAAGGAGTGCCGGCATCGTACCATACTATACCTATTGCTTTGCTGTCTATGATCTTAACGCCATTGATAGATGTATGTTTCAGCTTGATGAGCGAGAGATCGCAGCTTTCGAAAATACAATCTATAAAACTACAATCCTCAAATACGCAGCCTTTAAGGTTGCTCTTATAAAATGTGCAACGGGTGAAGTTTCTTGCAACTACATGCTTATCCTCATAGATAACCTCTTCAAATCTTTTACCTGTATGTACTATTGCCTCGTTATTGTCTTGCATGGCAGTGCAATGTACCTAAAAATGGTGCTAAATATTGTTGTCTGTTTGGTCTGAAACACCTTCGCGTTTGCGGTAGTTGGCTACAGCCGCATGGAGGCGGCCATTTATGCGTTTGCAAAGTGCGGGTGGCGAAAGCACCATAATGTCTTCCCCATGACCTAGCAGCTCTTTTTCCAACTCAAAGTTGGGAATTAGTTTCAGGTTGATAACTATGCCATCATCCCTTCTATCTACTACTTCCTGAGAATGATGGAATGGCTTGGTCTCGACATAGGGAGCCGTTTTGGCATTGATGAATATCTTGATATTGGAGGGACGGTGTTTCCCGTTTACAGTAACGCCAATGACATTTTTATAAAACTCATCGTGCTGTACCTTGTCATTTTCTATATAATATGGTTTATCAACTATTTTCAATTCCAATATTCTGTCCAAAGCAAGGTTAAGAAGAGCGCCTTCTTTTTCTTTAACCCCCACAGCAAACCACCTGTTCTTAAACTCCTTCAGCCACCACGCATGAAAAACAAAAGTGCTTGCTTCGCGGGCTTTAAAAGACTGGTAAGTAAGCGACATAGCTTTACTATTAATGATAGCCGTATAGATAGTTTCCAGATATTCCAGTCCTTTCAGCCTGTCGTTCTTTTCAAACTCTATTACAGAGCGGGTCTTATTCTTTGCCACATATACGTGATTTTCCAGCTTCTGTACCACATCATTAAGGCTGCTGAAGTGAGAGAACCCTTTGAACTGTTTGAGGATATCTACTGCTTCATTCATCTGGGTAAGATCATGATCGCTTATAGGTATGTTGGTGATGCTGTACTCAGGATCTTCATAGGTATAGTATTTACGATCTACCACAATGATGGGTGCGTTGTAGCCCAGCATATCGCTGCGCATCATTTGTATATCCGCCTGTATGGTGCGCCTGCTTATATCCTTGCCTGTGCCTTCGTATTCATAGAGCGCTTCTGATACGCTGTCCATTATAGATTCCAATGTCCATTTTCTTAGCCTGTTTTTCAGGCATTTGTCTATGGTCTTATAGCGGATAAGGGCGTTCCTGTTAGGCGGCATGAAAAATATTTTTATAAAAATAGAAAATAAATTTTACTGCGCAAGAAGGCTGCGCACTAGTGTTTCACTTTTGTATTGTCAATAACGACAACGCAAAAAATGAAACAGCAATTACAACATCAGCAACTACACGCAGGAACAAGGGTGAGCGGAAAACAAGATCAACAGAAGCGTCTTGTCATACCTTGTTCCTGCCACTATAAAAGATTTACTGCAGTGTATCATCCACTCCGTTAAGAGCTTCCCGGGACGGGAAGGATAATAAGGATATATGGTTGTGCCATGGTGAGGGTTTCTGTATAGCCCCATAGTATGTGCCGCCGCTGGTTGCATATATACTGCCTGCATATACACCTGTTGTCATCATTTGTGTGCAGAGGTTCGATTCCTCTCTCTGCTTTGCCGCAGTGTAGCTCAGTTGGTTAGAGTAACAAATATGGCCTTACACGCCACTAGTCTCCAATCAGATCAAGGTCTGAACCCCGTGGCCCTGACAAGCCACCGAAGCCGGCAGCTTCTAAAACTTGCCATCCGGGGAGGAGTACGTGCATTCCGGGCGCATTGGTCAACATTGACTGATAACCTGCAGCATTCCCGAAAAGGCAGATACCGCAATATAGTAATTCAAAGGCTTACGGGCGGCTAGCAACAACAGCTTATCCTTTGTTACACCAGTCTTAACTCTTTGAAGCATATATGGCTCAAGCCCCATCCGAATACCGCAGGTGCAAGGCGGCAACGGCTCCTCCGTTTTTTAAATGATTAAATAACCACACTAAAAAGATATTTTATGATGTTTGCTAAAGTACCCGCCTATTATAAGGCATTGATCTTCAAAAACGGAAGATTTATTAAAATGATCGACGAAGGCACCTATTGGTTTTTGCCTGCTGACGAAGTAGTGCTGTATGATATGTCAAAGCCTTTTGTGGCAATAGATTCATTGAATGTATTGTTGGCTGATGAAGCACTGGCAGAGGCGCTGTACATTGCCGATATTAAAACCAATGAATTGGGCTTTCTGTATGAGAACGGATTGTTCAAGCAGGTATTGCAGCCCGGCAGATATGCCTGGTGGAAGGGTGTGCTGAACTATAATGTAGTCACCACCAGCACCCTTAATTTTGAGATCGGTGAGGACATCGACAGATCACTGGTAGCAAGGCTTGAACTGACCGGGTATGTAAGATATTATGCGGTAGAGTCTTATGAGAAGGGATTGCTGTATGTAGATGGTGTTTATAACAAAGAGTTGCCTTCGGGCATCTACTACTTCTGGAAGAATGCTGCTGTGCTTACTGTATATAAGGTAGACACCAGGCAGCAGCAGGTGGAGATGAGCGGCCAGGAGATCCTGACAAAAGACAAAGCCAATATCAGGATCAACTTCGCCTTTCAGTATGTAGTGAACGATATTTTTGCCGCGGCGAAAAGCAAGGAGTACGAGAAGCAATTGTACATGTTGATGCAGCTGGCATTGAGATCGAACACTGCTATCTATACCCTTGATGAATTGCTGGACAAGAAAGAATCGATCTCGGCTGTTGTTATGGAAACCGTTGCTGCCAATGCGCTGCAGCTAGGTGTTACGGTAAACGGATGCGGTATCAGGGACATTATCCTGCCCGGAGATGTAAAGGATATCATGAACCAGGTATTGATCGCCGAGAAGAAGGCGCAGGCCAATGTGATCATGAGAAGAGAGGAGACCAGCAGCACCAGGAGCTTGCTGAATACCGCTAAGCTGATGGAAGAAAACGAGATGCTGTATAAGCTGAAGGAGATGGAGTATGTGGAGAAGATCGCCGATAAGATCAGTAATATTTCTGTAAGCGGTAGTGGTGATATTGTGGGGCAGCTGAAGCAGATCTTCATTCCTGCCAAAAACAAATAAGCAGATAAACAGAATGGCCGGCACATGTGCTGCCGGCCACCTGTTATTGAGGATAGGGTTTATCCTTTTACACGATTTTTCTCCGCATCAGCCCCGGTCTCATTGTGGCGCGCGGTGTTGTTGAATGCTTTACCAAATTTGTAACTGAGTGCTATAGTGCCGTTGCGCGAGTCTGATCTGTTGATCCAGTTGGCGGTGGCTTGTGTGAGATTGCCTATTTTTCCGTAATTTACTTGTGAGCGGAGGATATCATTAATGCCTACCCTAATAGAAAATGCGTCTGATATTTTTTTCCTGACAACCAGATTGATCACACCAATTCTTTGCATAATAAACTGTGCATCGTTTATGCTACTGCGGTAGTTGCCGTAAATCTCTCCCTCCCAGCCCTTGGCGGGTTTTACGCGTATACTACCGGCTATAAACCAATAGTTGCCGCCGGTGCTTAATGTGCCATTGTAGAAGTTGCTTTTCGACTGAAGGTTACTCACCTCTGAGTACACATGCAGGTTAAGCCATTTAGTCGGGTCGAAGTCGCCATCTACAGATAAGGTAATAAATGTCTTGGTGCCTATATTACCCGAGCGGCTGTAGTAGATGCCGTTTACTATTTCAATTGTTTCATTTACATCATCTACTGTAGTGCTGTATGACAGGGACGTGGTTATCTTATTTTTGTAAGTGTGCGATAGTGCTATGTTGTGATTGAATGATGGCTTAAGAAACGGGTTGCCCACATAGTAAGTAAACTTATCCATAGGGTTGATAAAAGGGTTCAGGTCTTCGTAGTAAGGTCTGTTGATTCGGCGGCCATAATTAATGCCCAGCTGGTTGTTGGATAAGGTGTCGAATTTGTACGAAAAATAGACAGTAGGAAACAGGCTGTTGTAGTTACGGGTAAATGCAGAGTCGGGCTTCTGGGGATTGCCCAGCTGGTGGCCATCTGTAGTAGTATTTTCAAACCGCAATCCTGCCTGCATAGATAGTTTGCCCGCTTCATGGCTCATGTTGATGTAGGCCGCGTTGATATTTTCTTTGTAGATAAACTGGTTGCTCTTATTGTAATCGGGACTGGTGATGTTGTTGATAGTGTTATTATACTCCGCCTTATTGTCTGTAGCGGTATAGCTCGTTTTTAAACCCGATGAGAATTTCCATTGATGGGCCAGTGGCAAGGCATAGTCTGTTTTCAGTGCATAGATGTTTATCCTGTTGGGCAGTTGTCCTGTTAGCAAGTCTTTAGATCTTTCTACTCCATTTGCACTATACCCTGTGTTATAGAATGCCTGATCCCTGTTAGTATTATAGACCAGATAATCTGCATCAGCGGTGATCTCATGTCCGCTTTTGTTGAACTGGGTTTTGTAGTTCAGATTAATGCCCAGGTTGTTTGACTTGCCGTAGTCATTATTCTGTGAAATAATGGTAGAGTCGGGCTGGCGGCCAAGATCGAGCAGGTAGCTGTTGTTATCATTTATACTCTTCCACTTTGCGGCCATTCCATTCATAGTAACGCCTATTATCGTTTTATCAGTCAGGCTATAGTCGGCCCCTGCATTTATAGATCCGCCATCATTGTGGCGCCAGAAATAGCTTTTCTGGTTGAAGTAAGACATGGGGTTGTTGCCGCCATCCAGGTATGTTCTGTTCAGGTCAAGGTCGGTATAGTTTTCTCCGGTATTAAATCCGGCATTGAGAAACGCGCTTACTTTATTGTTCCGGTAGTTAAGATTAAGGTTATTGTTATATCGCGTGAGATGGCCCTGATTAAGGCTTGCATTGATACCCCCATTAAAGCCCTTAACTCCTTTTCTTTTTATTTTGATGTTGATGATGCCTCCATTACCGGCCGCATCATAGTTAGCAGGAGGGTTGGTCATCAGCTCTATCTGGTCGATGGCTGATGCCGGTAGTGTTTTAAGGTAGTTAGCCAGTTCTGTGCCCGACAGATAGGTAGGCTTATCGTTCACGAACACAGTAACGCCTTGCTTGCCTCTCAGGCGTATATCACCATCCTGGTTTACCTGCACGCCGGGGCAACGCTCAAGCGCGTCCAGTGCGCTACTGCTGGCGGCCGATAGCATCGCATCAACATTAACAACGGTTCTATCCGCCTTTTGTACTACAAGCGATTTCCTGGCAGTTACTTCTACTTCTTTTAATCCGGTAGGTAAAAGAGAGAGTTTTATAAGCGGTACTTTTTTGTTGGGCGATTCATTGCTTAGAGTAATCAATTCATTCTGCCATGGCCTATATCCCTGTGCTGATATTGAAACGTAATAGCGGCCATTACTCAGCTGGTCAAGAATAAAGTTTCCCACAGAGTCGGTGTATGTGCCTTTTACAACTGCAGAGTCGGGTAGCATATGCAGCACAACTATAGCCATATCAACAGGATGCCCTGCACTATCCTGCACCTTACCCGATATTGAATAGTTCTCTGCACTGGCGTAAGTAATGGCAAAGCAACAGCAGATGGTCAGTATGACCAGTAATTTTTTAAGCATACAATATGTTTATGGTGGTGGGTTCTTTAATTATTTGTGCGGGTGTTAATGTTGCTGCCGGTAACTTTAGATGTGGCGTGGTAGCATACGGCACGACCGTTGTATTTCAGGTATTTGTTGAAATATTATTTGTGTATTGCAATTGGCTGTGTTATGCTGTTCACTACCAGTTTATGTTCATCTAATTCGTACGACGTATTCACTGTACTAGATATAATTCTGTCGGTCCTTAACTCCTCATTCATCTTATCGCCGTCCGCTTCAGAAAATGCTTCTTTTTCAGTTGCCGGAACTGCCAAGGCTACCGGTGCTACTTCCAATGCTGTTTGGTCGTTAGCATGTGCTATAGGTTCTGCCTCATTACTGCATTTGCTATTATCTGCGGCTACCGGCATATCTATAGTTTCAATTTCCTTCTTCATTTCAGGGGTCTCGATCCTTATGCGGGTAGTGTGTTTCCCAAGGCCATCAGGTAAGGAAAAAGCCAGTGCGAGGGCTAGTGTTGCAATGGCCAGCAATGCCAGGAATAGTCTTCCCGCAGTGTTCTTTTTGTTTTGGCCTATCAGTCTTTTTACACGTTGTGTAAGGTCATTCTTATTTCCCGCAAATGCCAGGGCGCAACTATTATATACGCCCAACTGGTATTCACGGCACGCTACTAACGCGCTTAAATAGTCTTGAATGCTTACGTTGGCAGCCATGGCTATATCATCACAGCAGTTTTCTCTTTCTTTACGTATAAGCTGGTTGAGCCATAATACCGCAGGGTTAAAGAAAAAGAGTACCTCCATTACTGTCTGAAACAGGTTAACGAGGTAGTCCTTACGCCTTATATGCGCCAGTTCATGGCAGATGATCGCTTCTACTTCAGCTGCTGGCAGATGATTGATAAGCCCTACAGGCAACAGTATCAAAGGCTTCAGATAGCCAATGACCATAGGCGCATTAGCCAGCCCCGATTGCAGTATATTCACCTTCCTGTCTATACCTAATTGACCCGATAGCGCTACAACCTTTTCCTCCCACCATTTACCTGCCACGAACACCTCTTTCCTCCGCATATAGGTGAGTCTGTAAAGCCCGGCGGTCATCTGCAATGTCTTAGCAATAACTATGGCTAACCATATCCACGCTATGTATGACGCATATTGAATAAGGGCAGTTACAAATGGAATGCCTGTGAGTGAAAAAAGCATGGTATGTGATAAAGGGTTAGCCGCTGGTACCGGCGTGCCACTTTCGGCTACACATTGCGCACCGGCAGTGAGTAGATGGCTTACGCCTGCAAGTATGACTATGGCCATAACTACTGCAAACAGAAATAAACATGCAGTTAGCAAAATATACCTGAATTGCGGTTTGCTGTTTCTTGTGACAAGAAGCACCATAGCGGTTGTAGCAGCTAACAGCAGACCTAGCCAAAGTGATTGCAATAACGAAGTAAAAATAATGGTTGCCATGGTGTGCAATTTTGAAGGTTATTTACTCTTGTCCAGTTTATTCAGCATTTCCCTTATTTCCTTTATCTCTTCTTTAGATGCCTGCTTGTTACCCAGTAACTGCATCACCAGGCTGGATGCCGATCCTTTGTACAGTGTGTCTACAAACTTCGTTAGCAGGTGACCCTTTGTTTTTTGTTCCGCCTCTACGGGTATGTATATATGCTTCATCTGGCTTTCATCGCGCTTCAGTATGCCTTTCTCTGCCATTATCTGCATTTGCTTCAGTGTAGATGTATAGTTTACTTCCCTTTGTTCGTTCAGCTTATCATTTACCAGGCGAACGGTTGACGGGCCATATTCCCACAGCACCTGCAGTATTTCCAGCTCTGCTTTTGTAGGTTCGGGTACGTTCATATCTTCTTGCTTGCCTTTCATAAATTAAAGGTAGGATATATTTCGTACGTTGTGTACTCTAGGTTTTATTTTTATTTTATTTAACAGTTGTGCACAACAAAGCCGGACAGTTTATATCCGGCTTGTAATTGCATTTACTGTTGTAAGATGTGACAACTTTTGAAAAGTTGTCACATCTGCGATTGCAATTCAAATGCTTCCGCGAGTAGCTCGAATGAACGTTTACGATCGGCTGCATTGCTGCTCATGCACGATAGTATGATCTCGTCTACATCAAAGTCCTCGGCCAGTTGCGTTAGCTGCGCCTTCACCTGTTCTTTGGTACCTGATATTATACGACCGCTATTGCCACGTATGCGTTGCAATTCCATAGGTGAAAACCGGTAGTCTTTTATGGCTTCAAAATCTCCGAAGTTGTCGTAGTTGCCCATCTCAAATTGCAGCAGAATGTAGTCAATGAACTTGCGCATCTCATCCGCTTTCTCTTCAGTATCTGCACACAATACAGATATGGAAAGCATAACCTGGGGTTCGGGGAACTGTGCCGATGGCTTGAACTGCCTGCGGTATAGCTCAGCTACATCGGGCGTAACATGCCCGTTAATGAATTTGGCAATCGCCAGCCCCATGCCATACTGTGCAGCTATTGCACTACTACCGCCACTCGATGACAGTATCCATTGCATGGGTATAGTATCGGCCTGCGGTACGGCCAGTATGCGGCCATGTTGCGTAGCTGCCGTATCTGTAAAGAATCGCTGCAGATGATCCAGCTGGCGCAGATAGCTTTCCTCGCTAAAATCATTAGAAGGATTGAGCAGCGATGCGGTGATACGATCACCACCCGGCGCCCGGCCCATACCCAGGTCTATACGGCCTGGGAAAAGTGTCTCCAGCATTCTGAAGTTTTCCGCTACTTTAATGGCACTATGATTTGGCAGCATTATACCGCCTGACCCAATGCGTATATGGCTGGTTACATCGGCCAGTTTCACCATCAGCACCTCGGGAGCAGAGCCGGCAATGAAGGTAGAGTTATGATGCTCTGATATCCAGAACCTGCTATAGCCCAAATGCTCCGCCAGTTTAACCGTACTAATCGTTTCTTCTACCGCCTCACGCGCGGTTGTGCCATGCCTCACTATCGACTGATCAAGTATACCTAGTTTTATCTGTTTCATATTGTGGTTTTACTCCACTGATAATGGAGTTATGCAAAGTTACCCTCTATGGCAATGCTGCAACTGCAGCTATACTTTTGTATAGCCCTTATTATAGCCTTTGAAATGTTAAATCACCATAGCCTGATGTATGATCTTTATCATGCTCGCTGCAATCAATGCGAAGAGTAGCGGTATATCATTAGATTTGTTGCAGACACGTATAATCAATGAATAATTCCATTTTTACCGATCCGGCCTTACTTGCAGAAATAAGCAGAGTCACCCGTACCAAGAGCATTGCCAAAGATGAGGTACTGATGTCTCCGGGCGATAAGATCGTGTTCATACCAATAGTGCAAAGCGGGGTGCTACGCATCATCCGCGAGAATGATGAAGGCAAGGAGATATTTCTCTATCACTTATACCCAGGGCAAACTTGCGCTATGGCCATTAATTGCTGCCAAGCACATAAAGAGAGCGCCGTGCGTGCTGTGGCCGAAGATGATACTGAGGTATTGCTTATACCGGTAGACATGGTAGAACATTGGATGAAATATGACCAATGGAAAACGTTTGTGAACAGCACTTATAGTCAACGATTTGCGGAGCTGATAGAGGTAATAGATCTTATTGCCTTCAACAATATGGACAAGCAGGTGATGCACTACCTCAATGAGCGCGCACGTGCTACCGGGTCTAATACATTGGCTATTACGCACCAGCAGGTGGCAGATGAGTTGCATACCCATCGCGAGGCGGTGAGCAGGTTGTTGCGTACTATGGAGCAAAAGGAGTTGGTGAAGCTGGGCAGGAACACTATAGAACTGATTTAGGCTTATGTAACAAATGTTCCCGAGCAGGGTTTTGCGGCATTGTAGCTTTGTTGTAACAAAAACAAATAGTTATGATAAAGAACATGGGTAGCGCAGATCGTATCATCAGGGTAATAATAGCGATGGTCGTAATTGCCTTATACTTTGCACACATTATCACCGGCACTGCTGCCGCAGTATTGTTGGTTCTTGCCGGTATATTCCTGCTCACCAGTTTTATCAGCACCTGTCCGTTATACCTGCCATTCGGTATCAACACCCGCGGCAAAAAAAAATAATCGCTTATCCAACAAATGTTCCTGAACAAGGTGTGGAGTGAGTGGATATTTGCAGTGTAAAATAGCAACAAGTGAAAAAGATATTAAGCAGATATAAGCTGGAAATTTCGGGAGCAATAATAGGGGCATTGGCCGGATGGTGTTACTGGTATTTTGTGGGTTGTGCTTCCGGCCAATGTTTAATTACCTCTAAGCCACTGAACAGCACCCTTTACGGCATGCTGATGGGTGCTACAGCCTTTAGCCTGCTTACAACCGGCAAGCACATGTCTAAACAAGAAAATCAACAACAATGAATACAATATCTGAACTACTGAAATCGGGTAACTCCGTAATAGTAGACGTACGCACACGTGAAGAATTTATGGGCGGACATGTAGCAGGGAGTATCAATATTCCTGTAAGTGAATTGCAGGACCATGTAGAAGAGTTGAAGAGCGATAAGCACATTATACTCTGCTGCGCATCGGGAGCAAGAAGTACCAGGGCTACCCGCTTTCTTAAAGACAATGGCGTAGGGTGCACCAATGGCGGCTCCTGGCTGGATGCCAATTATCATACAAACAACTAACAATCATGATAGAAACAATAAAGAAGTTATTCGGAATGGGTGGTCAAAAGGCGGATCTTGGTGAACTGCTGGCAAACGGTGCTATAATCATAGACGTGCGCACCACGGGTGAATATGCCGGTGGCCACCTGAACAGGTCAGTAAACATTCCGCTGAACAACCTGCAGGGGCAGATGGGTAAACTAAAGAAGGATACACCCATCATCACTTGTTGTGCATCGGGTATGAGAAGCAGTTCTGCAAGAGCCACATTGTTATCTGCAGGCTTTAAAGAAGTGCACAATGGCGGCAGCTGGAGCAATCTTAAAAGGTACGACAAATGAGCAGCATAAAAGAGTCGCTGCTCACTAACTGGTCGCTGATAAGAATTGTGCGGTTGGCCATAGGTATCTGGATGGTAGGGATGGGCATACAAAGCAAAGACTGGGCCGTAGGGCTGTTTGGCGGGTTTTTCCTCTATCAGGCGGTTACCAATACGGGTTGCTGCGGATCGGGTGCCTGTTATACACCACCGCGGGGCAGGAAGTTCAACAGGGAGGAGCCAACCAAAGAAATAGAGTACGAAGAAGTAAAATAAAACAACGATCATGAGCATAGAGCATAGTTATAATGTAGATGTAAAGTGGAGCGCCGGCAGAGTAGGCATTATGAATTCTGATGAGCTGGAAACGGAGATAATGGTGGCTACACCACCTCAATTTCCGGGTGGAGTGGATAAGATATGGTCGCCGGAACACCTGTTTACCGCTGCAGTAAATAGCTGCCTGATGACCACTTTTCTATCAATAGCAGAGAACTCAAAGCTGGCTTTCGTGGACTTTTCTTCGCACGCATCAGGAAAATTAGAACTTGTCGACGGGAAATATATGATGAGTGAAGTAACTTTACACCCGGTGGTAACAGTTGCGGACGAAAGTGAAAGAGCAAAAGCTGAGCGGGTATTAAGCAAAGCTGAAACCAATTGCCTGATCTCCAACTCTGTAAGATCAAAGATCATCTTTAACCCCGAGATCAACATTTCTGGTTCTAAAAATTAATTATGAAGCGCATTCTGTCTGTTATTTTACTCTGCTCATTTACAACCCTGTTTGCCTGCAAAGATGATTATAAAGGCCCGCTTGTAAATACTACGCTACCCGTTGAGGAGTATGAAAAGAAGATGGCTGAGCTGCCTGACGAACAACTGGTAGATGTAAGAACTACCGAAGAGTTTAACGCCGGCCACCTGAAGGATGCACGTAACATAAACATCGAGGCTAAAGACTTTAACGAGCAGATAGCCTCATTGAAGAAAACAAGGCCAGTGTTTGTGTATTGCAAATCGGGCGGAAGAAGCAGCAGGGCCGCGGATAAGCTGAAGGAGCTGGGCTTTAAGCAAGTGTATAACATGGATGGCGGTATGATGAAGTGGCAGACTGCAGGCAAACCTGTAGAGGTGGGCAGTGCGCCAACTACCGAGGGCATGAGTGAAGAAGATCTGAAAAAGCAAGTGGCAAAGGGTTATGTGTTGGTAGATTATAATGCTAAGTGGTGTGGTCCTTGTAAGAAGATGAATCCCATTCTGGAAGGATTGGCAGAGAAGAAAAAGGATAAAATGATCCTGCTGAAAATTGATGCTGACGAGAATCCTATTCTGCTTACCCAGAAGAAGATAGAAGGCATACCCTACCTGGAGCTATATAAAGACGGTCAGCTGGTGTGGAAACACGAAGGCTACATAGAAGAGGCACAATTGCTTACCGAAACCCAGCTGTAAAACATTTACTGCCATGGCTGCGAATACTTTCTTCATATTGATATTTATAGGACTTACTGCCGGTATACTCAGCGGTATGATAGGCCTTGGTGGCGGTGTGGTGATGATACCCATGATGGTAATGATGCTGGCCATGGATCAAAAGATGGCGCAGGGCACGAGTATTGCCATTATGCTGCCGCCAATTGGTATTCTTGCGGTTTATAATTATTACAAAGAAGGTTATGTGAACATAAAATTTGCAGCGGTCATTGCCGCTGCTTTTATCATTGGTGGCTTCTTTGGCTCAAAGCTGGCTATAGCGTTGCCTGCTGAGCTGGTAAAAAAGATATTTGCAGTATTACTTGTGGCTATTGCCGTGAAGATGTTTTTTAGTAAGTAACTGTGTTTCATAAGAGCAGGTGTTAGGGTGATATTAATAATGTGGAAGTTTTTTCTTGTTTACGGAAGTTTTGTTTTGTGTGTTTGGGCTGTATGTATTGATAGATAAGGGTTTCGGTGTGTTTTAACAAATTTCCAAAAACTTCCACTTTCTTCCACTTTTTTCCGGTTTCTTCCGCTTTTGCAGGGCTGAAGATTTTCAGCCCCTACATGCATCGTCTGCCTCGTCCGTAAATAGGTTTACATGTTGGTTAGATAATCCCTGAATTTGTTTAATGCCACAGTGCGCATAGTCGATGCGTCGGGTCAGAGACCCGTCAAATCAATTCGTCACGAGAGTGCTACGCTAACTCTCGCGACAGAGTCTCCAGGAACTTAAATAGAATTAAGCGTTCAAAAAGTGGCAGTTTTTCGTAAAAGTGGCAGTTTCGCTATTGACGTTTTGTTTGAAGTGCTTTGTGGGTTTGGTTTTCAGCGGATTTTAACAAACTGCTACTTTCTGCCACTTCTTGCCACATACTGCCACTTTTATATGCTACTTTTTCGTCTGAACCAGGATTTGAAAGATCAAAAGATTTTCCTGATACCCGATTTTAGTTGGTCGTGCGCAGGGCTGAAAATTTTCAGCCCCTACAAGATCATATGGCTATATTGTGATAAGGTTCATATGTCAAAGATCTTGCCGTCCTTCGCTTCGGTGAACTCTGTGTAAACCTGAGCGTAGGAAGACGGATCATAAATCGGGTGTAAATTAATATAGGGAAATGAATTTATGAAATAAAGATATTCACAAAATTTGCGAAAAAATCGGCTGAAACGCTTTGTGGGTAAGGGTTTGAGATGTGTTTTTTTCTGTGGATATGTTTTTTTGATGGTTGTCTGAACCATGATCAACATGATTGAAAGATAGACATGATGCCCGTTTTTTTAGGTTATACCAGTAAGCCTTCAAAATGCTGCATTCAAAACATATAGTTGCACCAAAGGTGCAAAAGGAGGTTAAGGAGTAGTCTGGAAGCTTGTATGGAAATTCAGATCTATGAACGTTTTCCAAATTTTTATGTGCACACTATTGTTAAAATTGTTTAATTTGTACTGCGTTGAGCCTTTTTTATGAAAAAAGTAATACTTCATTTCGGTCTGGTTTTGTCAATCCTATTTCCTTCTAAACTTGCATTTTGCCAGGCCGGGAATGTGTTTACTGCTGCAGGTGGTGGCACGTCTACATTTGATGGGGTTCCTGCTACTTCAGCCGATTTTACAGTTACCGCAGGTGTAAGCGTAGATAACGCAGGTAATATTTACATTGCAGACAGTGCTCAAAATAAGGTGAGAAAGGTTGACTTTAGTACAGGACTTATTCACACCATTGCAGGTACTGGCGTCGCCGGCTTTTCTGGTGATGGTGGTCCGGCGTCAGCTGCGCAGTTAAGCTACCCGCAAGGTGTATTTGTAGATAACACCGGAGATATTTTCATAGCTGATGCCGGGAATCTGAGAGTTCGTAAAGTTGATGGAATTACCGGCATCATTACTACAGTTGCAGGTGGCGGAACATCTACCCTTGATGGTGTGCCAGCTACATCTCACCAACTTTATCCTCTGTGCGTATATGTTGACGCTTCAGGAAATATTTATTCCGGGGGCAATTATAAATTATATAAAGTAAGTGCCATTAGCGGACTTATTACTACAGTAGCCGGCAATGGAAGCGGTGGTGACGCTGGTGACGGGGGATTGGCAACCGCAGCAACACTTTCTTTTTCAATTAAGAGTATATCAATGGATCAGGCCGGCAACTTATATGTCGTATCGTCAACGGGAAGTAAGGTGCGAAGAATAGATGCTATGACCAATATAATAACTACTGTTGCTGGAGGAGGCACTTCGCTTGCTGAAGGAGTATTGGCGACCAATGCTCTGTTGTTAGGTGTACACAGTTGCACGGCCGATCTGATGGGTAACTTATTTATTGCAGAGCGGTCTCAAAACAGGATAAGACGTGTAAATGTGTTGACAGGACTAATCAATACTATAGCCGGGGCAGATACAACGCTAGGAGCATATATGGGTGAAGGAGTCCCTGCAATGAATGCTTTCGTTGATCCGTATTTGATTTGTATCGATGCCAATAATAGCTATGTTTATTATTCTAACCAGTCAGATAAGGTACGACGATTTTCATTTCTGCCGATGTATGGCAGCCCGGGAAGCAGTGTATTTGACAGTATGTTTGTGTCGATAAAACATTTTTGTAACGGGCCCGAGCTTAAAATAAACACCCCACACTTCATTTCAGGAAGGAGTATTAGAACATACTTTGGCGACGGAAGTTCAGATTCTTCCGTTATTACCTCCGGCTACATGGGGGGCGGATACACTATAATACGCCATACTTATCCCCATTCCGGTGTCTATACAATCCGGCAACTTCTATATCAAGGTGCAGTAGTGCAAGATTCGATGTCCTATAATTATTCTTATGAGTTTTGCAGATCATTGCCTGTTGCTATTTTCTCCGATTCAAACGGAAATGGTATTCGGGATGCTTCTGAACTTCTTTATGGAAAGCCATCACTCACACAGGTTGATTCTAATGGAATTCCCATAGATACACTTTCTGCAACAAGCGGGTTTACCTATAATGCTTACTGTTCGCCGGGGGATATATATAGCTTTCACATGATTCCTGGTGTAATGGCTGTAACATGTCCTTCCGGGGGTATTATTTCTGATACAATTCAGGCAATAGTCCCTACCTACCCAGTGGAGTATTTTGGTCTTTCCTGCCTAACGGCTACTAATTTGGATCTGTCTGTGAATGCTATTGTTCCGGTAACTGGAATACGAGACCAGTGGGGTGATATTTATGTTGCAAATGATGGCTGCTTGCCAGTCAACGCCACAGTAAAACTATATTTTAGTCCTAAGTACATTTTTTCGGGAAATGCCAGCCCCTCTCCTTCAAGTGCTTCAGGCAATTCCGTTACCTGGAATCTGGCAGCATTATCATCCTCTAACGCTGCTCCCATTGATCTCTATTATGTATTAATAAACCCTGCCACAGGTTACCTTACACCCGGCGACACTGTACAAACACATATAGAAGTAACGCCAACATCGGGAGACATCAATCCGGCAAACAATACTATCATTTTTGTAGACACAGTAAAAGCATCATGCGATCCTAACTTCATTAAGGTCACACCTAATTGTATTACTTCAGGAACCCTCCCTACACAATTGAAATACACTATCCACTTTGAGAACACGGGTAATGATACTGCCCATAACATCTACGTATTTGATACCTTGCCGGCTTATGTCAATGCCAGCTCATTGCGTATGGTCATGGCTTCTCACGTAATGAACATAGACATACAGAGCCATGATGGCTATAAGGTAGCCCGGTTCGACTTTCCCAATATTAATCTGCTGGATAGCAGCCACCATGGCGAATGTGATGGTGCATTTATCTATACCATTAATACCAATGCAGGCCTTATAGATGGTACTGACATTATGAACCGCGTGGGCATCTACTTCGACTATAACGCAGTTGTGATGACCAATGAGGAGCATAACCAGATAGGTGGGTGCTGGCCTACGGGCGTGCCTGAGGTGAAGAAGGATATTTCCGCTACACTTTACCCCAACCCATTTACCGACATACTACATATTGATGCTGCCGCAGCTACGCACTTCTCCATAACCAATATTGTGGGCGCAACGCTGCAGCGTGGTGAATTGGTAAAGGGCGACAATCAGGTTAATGTAACCAACCTGGCTTCGGGCATATATCTTATTACCCTTACAGATAAAGATGGTGCACGATCGGTGCATAAGGTTGTGAAGGAGTAGGGGTTAATGGGTCTCAAAGAGAACCGGCCAGTTGCAGGGCGAGCCCAGCCCTTACGTGCGTTGTCTTATTAGTGCTTGAATAAGCGCACCAACATAACAATAATGGCGATTAAGAACATGAATAGCGAAATGCGGTTCATGCCATGCATCATGCTGATACTGATATTTTTCGGATCGGAAGGATCTCTTTTACGGATATAGAAATATGTGAGAATCTGGTTCCAAACGCCGTTTTTCATGATCGTCCATTTTGAAATAAAGTTACGGGATTATTCAGGGATATAATTATATTTGCAGCCCATCGGGGAATTAGCTCACTTGGTAGAGCGCTTGCATGGCATGCAAGAGGTAACCGGTTCGAATCCGGTATTCTCCACCAGCTTTAAATCACCTTCGGGTGATTTTTTGTTTTTAGTCTAGTATTGTCTGCAGGGTTAATTTTAAGAGATAAGACCTATTATCTCTTGTGCGGCCTTTGTAGATGCATGTGTGTTGCCTAATTTATGCCACAGTTCTGCATAGTCTTTTTGCAATGCTTGCTTATAAGTGTCATCATAGAGTAGCTCATTCAGTGCTGCTTTAAGTGAGGTTTCATTAAGGTCTTCCTGTATCAGCTCTTTTATTACCGGTTTATCCATTATCAGGTTTACCAGCGATATGTATTTTATGCTTACCAGCTTCTTTGCCAGCCAGAAGGATATGGCATTGCCCTTATAGCAGACTACTTCAGGCACTCCAAACAGGGCGGTCTCCAGTGTGGCGGTACCGCTTGTTACCAGTGCGGCTGCACTTTGCCTTAGGAGGTTGTAAGTGTCGGCCTTTACCATTTTTACTTTTGTATTACCCATTAGCTCGGCATACAAGCTATCGGGCTGGGCAGAAGCCTGCGCTATGATAAATTCATACTGCGGAAAATGTGGGATCATTTGCAACATAACCGGTAGCTTGGCCTTTATTTCCTGACTGCGGCTGCCCGGCAGCAATGCGATTATGGGTTTGTCTGACAAAGGTTTAGAAACAGGTTTGTTCTTTTCATCGGTCACCACTTCTATAAGCGGATGTCCTACGTAGGTAACCGTATAGTTCCATTTTTTATAAAAGTCTTCTTCAAATGGCAATATCACCAGCATCTTGTCTACATCTCTCTTCAGTTTTATCACTCTCTTCTCTTTCCATGCCCATACTTGTGGCGATATGTAGTAGACTACTTTTATGCCCCGCTTTTTAGCCCATTCGGCGATGCGCATATTAAAGCCGGGATAGTCTATGAGCACCAGCACATCGGGGTTATAAGCAAGTATATCGGCTTTGCAGGTGTCTATATTTTTCAAGATGGTGGGCAGGTGCATGATCACTTCTACAAAGCCCATAAACGCCAGCTCTCTGTAGTGCTTTACCAACGTAGCGCCGGCGGCTTCCATGCTGTCGCCACCCCAGCAGCGTATATCTGCGTTGGTGTCTTGCTTATGAAGCGCCTTTATCAGGTTGCTTCCGTGCAGGTCTCCGCTGGCCTCTCCGGCTATAAGGTAGTAGCGCATAATTTACCACACGTATCTTACCAATACAATAAATACTACATAGAGCATGGTGGCTATAAATACCCCTCTTGCACCATGGTCGTAGCGCTTACTGTTCATAAATATGAACGGAGCCAGGTTTACCAGCAGGCTTAGCGAGCATACTTTGAATGTAATGTCTTTACTGGTAATCAACCTGTTTATGTAATCACCCATTTCATCATGCCTGAACCATATATATTTCATGATCAGCAAACCAATGAAGGGCCCCACAAGGCCTATCAAAAATCCTATAATCGGACTATTCAATTTCATAATTAAAAATATGGTGCAATATACAAAGTGTGCGGGTCTATTTATTAGCGTGGGCGGATAGCGGATGTTAAATACACCTCAATTTGCAGCACATAGCTTGTCGGTTAATGCCAAATTTTTTGGCACGCTTGTTGATTTATGAGAGAAAAATTGCTAACGTTAAACAAAATTTATTAATCTTGCACACACAAAACAAATGTATTATGAAACGAAAACTACTATTTAGCTTACTGGTCGCCATAGCACCGATAGTATCATTTGCACAGGGTTGTATTACCATTTTCTCTGAAGATGGCGATCGCTTTTTCCTGGTTCTGAATGGTGTAAAACAAAATGCCGCAGCACAAACTAATGTACGCGTAGATATGCTGTCCAGTGAATATTACTCCGCAAGAATTCTCTTCGAAGACAAGAGCAAGCCGGAAATTTCTAAAAACATTCCGGTAAAAGACCCTGCCACCAGCGACTGGGCAGATGTGACCTACAAAATAAAGAGAACAAAAGATGGCGAGCTGAAACTTCGCTATTTCAGTGCTACACCTGTTCCCGTAGCTTACAATCCTCCTGCCGATATGTATTTCGTGCATTATGGTCAGGCGGCACCTGTTGGCAACGCAACGTCTGTTACACAAACTACATATACAACAACTACCTCTAACCCTACTGGCGCATCGGTAAATGTAAATGGTGGTGGACTGAGTATGAATGTAAATGTAGGTGATGGTGTAAATGGCGGCGGACTGAACATGAATGTGAATGTAAATGATGGCATGAATTCATCTTACAGCCAGAATTCATCGGTTACCACTACAACAACACGTACTACAACTACATCGGGCGGAGGATACAATGATGCACCACCGCCACCGCCAGCGCGTGCAGGCTGTGGATACCCTATGGATATGAACAGCTTTAGTGATGCAAAGAAGACTATTGGTAATGCATCTTTTGAAGACACCAAGTTGTCTACGGCTAAGAGCATATTGTCTGCCAACTGCGTAACTACCGACCAGGTAATAGCTATATGCAAAATGTTCTCTTATGAGGCGTCAAAACTAGATTTCGCTAAATTTGCCTATTCAAAAACTACCGATAGAGCTAACTATTTTAAAGTTGCCAATGTATTTTCGTTCGACGCCAGCAAAACGGAGTTGAATGAATTTATAGCCCAGTAATTAACTTTATACCAAGCGATAGCTAAACCAAAATAGACATTACCCTTTCGGGCATATAAAACCCGATAAGTGCGAAACAAAACAAGAAAAAGAGCGTTCTCAAAACAGAGAATACGCTCTTTTCTTGTTTATGGCCATTTAATATTGTCAGAGACTATCAGGCATCAATTATTCCTATATCTTTACCTTTCCAACCAGTTTTTTTCGCGGATGATATTGCATCTATTTTTTTTATTTATTTATATCTCTCTGGGTGGTGTATTATCTCCGTCGGCAATGTTGATGGTGGCAATTGCAGAGTCTTGTATGGCTATCTATGTTAAGGTTAGAGATACAAAATATTTCATATTGCCGTATATTATAACACTTGCCACGTTATTGACGGTCAACATCGGTAATTTGTCTTTAATAGACAGAGTTGAGAATAAGGCAGATCTGATGTATATATTTACTGTCCCGGAATACATCCCCGATGCGGTAATGATCTGGTGCGTAGGTTGTTCAATTTTCTTTTTAGGGTATACTTTTTTTGAAAAGAGGTCGATGCCTTCAGTGGCAGTAAATATTACGCCCAAACAGAGCAATGTAATATTTTATATTATGCTTGGCTTTCTGGTATTTGCCCCATGGATATTTCCTTTGTTATCTTTCCTTGGGAATTTTGCAAAAATATTCGGATTGCTTGCTAATGTGGGCGTGCTATTCTTTGCGAAGCTGTGGGCTTCAACAGATAACAAAAAGTATCGTAATTATGCTATTGTTCTTTTAGTGTTACAAACGTATAATGGTATATTCCATTCATATCTCAGATATGAGATAATAATACCCACCATAGTATTCTCCATCGGTTATTTTGCAGGTAAAAGAAACATTAGTTATTTATTGAGTTATAGAACGCTGCCATTGATCGTTGTGCTAGGTTTGTTTTTTAACGGGTTTACCCAATTAGAGGCATATCGATCAAACTTTGCCGTAGGTATCCAGAATATATATTTTGGAGGCTCTGATGAAGAAGAAGATGCGCCATTAGAAGCATACACAACCACCAAAGATAGAGGTGGTGCATTTGACAGGGCTTCTACGATAGGGCAGATCACCGCTATTCTGAAGTTGGTAAATACCAACGGATTTTACGGCGGCCTTGCCTCAGAGCCATTGGTTGCAGCACTTGTACCCCGAATTTTATGGCCTGAAAAGCCTCGAATTGCAATAGGTCAGTGGTTCGCGATAGAGACAGGCACAGCCTATGTGAGAGAAGGGGAAACAAAAGCAAATAATTCTGTGAACATGACCGTACCTGGAGAGCTTTACCTCGACTTTGGGTGGGTGGGATTAGCGATCGGTTGCTTTTTATTTGGAGGTTTTTTTGTAACGCTCTGGAATTCATCCCAATTTTATATCTCCAATTATAACTTAACAGGTGCAATTTGGGGTGGATATATTCTATTGAATAGCCTTGCGGGGATCAGCGGAGATCTGCAGATCAGTATTACACTTCTATCTTTTTACATCATATTTGTCGTAATAAAAAGGCTATGCGGGCAGTTTGTATAGGACCACTTTGGAGAGGAAGTAACGCAGGCGGCTTGTTTAAGGCGCTTAGCCGGAAGGGTTGCATGATAGAGGTAGTTGATGAGTTTTATTTTATCAGCCTGCAAAGCAAGAATAAGGTGACCAAAATAATGGAGCGCTTTGTGCGCACCCGACAGGTGGCCGAATTTAACGCGAACATTAAGAAAAAAATAGACCTATTTGCTCCAGAGGTGTTACTTGTATATAAGGGAACTTTTGTAACGCCGGATAGTCTGATCTATGCAAAAGAGCGCAATTGCAAATTGGTTCTTTTCTTTCCCGATGTAAGTACTACAGCCCACGGTCCATATATTCCTCAGTGTATTCCTCATTATGAACAGATCTTTACGACCAAGACATTTGGGATGAAAGATATGGGTGAAAAATATGGAGTAAAGAACATGAAGGTTATACCTCATGGTTATGACCCCGAGATACACCGTATAATACCCGTAACGCTAAAAGAACAGGACGTTTATGGTAATGACGCCTCGTTCATAGGCACATGGTCTCCCAAAAAAGAAAAGTGGCTTAGTTATATAAAAGAACAAATACCTGGCATCGATCTGAAGATATGGGGATCACAATGGTTCAAATCAACTTCTGCTATACTAAATGACAGCATACAGGGCAATGAAGTGCTGGGCGATCTCTATGCTATGGCCATTCAATGCTCAAAAATAAACCTGGGTATTCTTTCTGAACAGAGAGAGGGTTCATCTTCAGGCGATCTGATCACATCGCGCACCTTCCATATACCGGGTGCTGGTGGTTTTATGCTGCATGAGCGCAATGAAGAGTCGCTGGCGTGCTTTGAAGAAGACACCGAATCGGGCTTTTTTGATGGGCCGGAAGAGATGGTAACCAAAATAAAATACTACCTGCAGAACGATGAATTGCGCGATAAGGTGCGAATGGCCGGCCATCGCCGCGCACTGGCCGAACACTCATTAGATGCGAGGGCTGAAACGTTGCTGGGCTACCTGAGCAAAATGTAATATCCATTTTATTATCTCTTTAATATCCCTCCATTAGGCAATTGCCGCCAATGTTTATATTTTTGCGCCACTATGGCAAATGAGAATAAGTTGCAGGCCATTATAGGCCACTGCAAAGAATATGGCTTTGTTTTTCAATCGAGTGAAATATATGATGGACTGAGTGCTGTATACGACTATGGTCAGTATGGTGCAGAGTTGAAGAAGAATATCCGCGATTATTGGTGGAGAAGCATGACCCAGATGCAGGATAACATAGTAGGTATTGATGCCGCTATATTCATGCATCCTACGGTTTGGAAAGCCAGCGGACACGTTGATAACTTCAGCGATCCGATGATAGATAATAAAGACAGTCAGAAGCGTTACCGTGTAGATCACCTGATAGAAGGCTATGCAGAAACACTGGATGCTGAAGCAGGCGCAGCTATCATTAAACAAATGGAATTGCTGCTGGAAGCCAATGACTTTGCAGGACTGAAGACTTTAATAGAAGATAAGAAGATCAATTGCGCCATTAGTGGCACCTGCAACTGGACAGATGTTCGCCAGTTCAACCTCATGTTCTCTACAGAAATGGGATCGGTGGCTGATGAAGCAAACGTGGTTTATCTACGTCCGGAAACGGCACAAGGTATATTCGTTAACTTCCTTAATGTGCAGAAGAGTGGCCGTATGAAAATACCTTTCGGTATTGCACAAACGGGTAAAGCGTTTAGAAATGAGATCGTAGCCCGTGGCTTTATCTTCCGTATGCGGGAATTTGAGCAGATGGAAATGCAGTTTTTCGTAAAGCCGGGCACTCAGAAGGAATGGTATGACTACTGGAAGGAAACCCGCATGAAGTGGCACCTGAGTCTGGGTATTGGTGCTGATAAATACAAATTTCACGATCACGTAAAGTTGGCACACTATGCCGACATGGCGTGCGATATAGAGTATGATTTCCCTATGGGCTTTAAGGAAGTAGAAGGGGTGCATAGCCGTACCGACTTCGACCTGAAGCAACACCAGCAGTTCAGCGGTAAAAAGCTGACCTACTTTGATACTGAGATCAACCAGCACTATGTACCATACGTTATTGAAACATCTATAGGACTGGACCGCACGGTAATGATGATACTGAGCGAGGCGTATGTAGAAGAAGACCTGAGTACAGAGGAAAAGCAGGATAGCCGCGTGGTATTGAAATTCCCGCCAATGCTGGCACCGATAAAGCTGGCGGTATTGCCATTGACCAAAAAGGATGGTCTACCTGAACTGGCTAAAGATCTGATCAATGATTGCAAAACACAGTTCAAATGCTTCTATGAAGAGAAAGACAGCATAGGTAAGCGTTACCGCCGTATGGATGCCCTGGGTACTCCTTTCTGCGTAACTATAGATCACCAGACCAAAGAAGATGGTACAGTAACTATCCGCTACCGCGATACAATGCTGCAAGAGCGTATAGCCCTGGCAGATGTAAAGAAGCTGGTAATGGAGAAGATCGCAATGTTCTGATAAGATAATCAGTTTAAATTAGTGAATGGCCGTCTTGTGAAAGGCGGCCATTTTACATATATACAACACCCTTCTTTCCCCTAATTTTATTGACCAGCATACGCGGCGCCACAAAAACAATAAATGCGGCGGCATAAAATGCAGCTACCACAGCTATAACCGGTGAAAAAGCAATAAAGGATATTACTTCAGCAAAAGTGTATTTTTTACTTTTTGAAAACTTGCTGCGGGCACATACCATAGCCACAACGGCCAGTAAAAACCATGGTAGCAGCAAGCCAGAAATGCCGGTAATTGCCGCTGCAATAAATAAACCAATAGACAAAAAAGAACAAATAACGGCAATGGTACTCCTGCGCTCCAGTTTTTCGGCTGATGGTTCCGCGATGTTTTTCGTTTTGACCGTATCTGCAATAATTGTCTGTTCTGACACAGATATAGGAAAAGCCGCCCTGGCCGGTGTGCAGGTTGCAGGCAAGATACAAGCAATAAATGCCAGTATTAATGACAACCGTACCGTATAACGGTAGCAACATAGGTTCGTAGTGATCATAAACCAAATGTAAAAGGTCATAAACACTTTCAATTTGACATAAGTCAAATTCAGATTGCGGTCTATTAGCCCTTTACCATACCTAAACAGGATACAGGGCTGTTTTGTTTACAATAAGTTGATATTCATGTTCTGTGTCATTGATGTAGCAGGTTTACAAATAATGCATTAGTTTTATGACTGCAACAGAACATCTTATACTTAAATTTTAGTTATGGCTCCGGAAAATGTAAATATTATATCGTGGTGGGAAGAACAATCATTCCCTGGTAAAGATTTATTTAAACTGGATGAAGACGGTACCGTTACCCTTACACCTACCGCATTGGTAAAGGAGCGCGAGATAGCGGTGGTCACCATTGATAATGCAGAAACCGTATTGAAGAATCTGCAGGAAAAATTTGAGGAGATGCAGTCGAGAGTGCGGGAAGCGGAGATAGAGTGGATGGCGGCAACTGATAAAAGCAAAATGGCCGATAAGATAGAGCAGCTGAAAGGCCTCATCAATAGCACTGTAGCCATAGGTGATTTTGAAAAGGCAGCCCAGCTCGTTAACGACTGGGAGTCTTCTATAAAAAAAGCATCTGATGAAAATGTTGCTGCAAAGAAGGCTTTGGCAGAACTGGCCGAAAGCCTCGCAGACAGCACTGAGTATAAAGAAACATCACAGGCATTTAAAGATATTACCGAAAAATGGCGCCTGTCGGGCTTCCTGGATAAGAGCCGCAACGACATGTTGTGGAAGCGTATAGAAAACGCACGCAAAAAATTTCAGGACAGGAAACGCGATTTTCATGATGAAGAAGAAAAAGATCTGCTGGTAACACTAGACCTCAAGATAGAAATAGCTGAACTGGCTGAATCGCTGCAAAACTCTGAAGAGTGGAAAAGCGCCACGGAGGCATATCATGAACTAACTGAACGATGGAAGTCGACAGGGCGCACTATACATAAGCGCAATGAAGAATTGTGGCAGCGTATAATGACTGCCAAGAACATATTTTTTGACCGGAAGAAGGCCCACTTTGCACAGATACAGGTAGAGCAGGAAGCCAATCTGATCATTAAACTGGAGCTTGCCGAAAAGGCTGAGGCATTGGCCAACAGTACAGACTGGAGCGCCACAGCCACAGCAATGGGCGCTCTCAAAGAGCAGTGGAGAAACACAGGCCGCGTGCCGCATGAAAAGGCAGATGAGCTCAATAAGCGATTCAATGATTCGGTAGAAACCTTCTTTGATGCGCGCCGCAAACATACCGAGGCAATACGTGTTACACAGGAGCAGAACTACGCATTGAAGTCGGAATTATTACAGAGAGCGGAAGAGATAAAAGATTCTAACCGCTGGGGAGAAACGACGGTAGAAATGAATCGCCTGTTTGACGAGTGGAAGACCATAGGCCCTGTACCGCGTGAACATAACACCACTATATGGGATGCCTTTATGGGTGCGCGTAAACATTTCTTCCAGCGCAAAGATGCCGACAGAGATCAGCGCAAACAACAGTTTGATGCACAGAAAGCGGCCCGCGAAGAACAAGACATTGCCTATAAGAAAGAGCGTGAAGCACAAGAAATAGCATCGCGTAAAACCCGCATAGAACAAGCACACAAAACCATAGAAGCAGCACATACCGAGATAAAGGAAGAAGAGGAAAAGCTGGCCGACTTTAAGAATGCTATTGAGAATATAACACCGGGTAAAAAGGCAGAAGAGCTGCGTACGCACCTGGCAGCACTCATAGAAGAAAGCACTAAACACCTTGATCGCCTGAAAAAGAAAGTGGTGACCGTAACTGAAGACATGAATAAAATAATAGAGAAAGAACAACAGAAAGAAAAGGAAGAAGCCAATGCCGAACAAGCTGCAAGCTAAATACACTTTCTTATAAAATTATAAATGCCCGGCAATGCCGGGCATTTTGGTGACAAGTGGCTGGCCCTTTGTCTGTCTTACACTTAATACCTAATTTTGATAAAAATTGTGCGATATGTCACAGGTAATAGATAACGAATTACAGCGGTACATAACATTACTTAACCTTAGTCAGAAAAAATCTATTCTGGCCGTGATCAAAACTTTTCTTCCGTCAATAGAAAAGAATGAAAGAATAAGCAGGGAGCAATACAATATTGAGATTGCAGAAGCAGAGCAGCGAATGAATGGCGGTGATTTTTTGACACAGGAGGATGTTGAAAAGGAAGTAGCAAAATGGTAAGCCAGTAAAAGTACGGTACGCGCTACCAGTAAGATTTAAGTGATGTCTTGATAAAACACCATTACTCCACCCTGACCAGATAATACTTCTTCGTGGCCTTACTCCTGGTGTTGGGATTAAGAAACTCGGGTGTAAGCTCGCTTACTTTAAACAGATCCCCTTGTAGCAGGGTGGTGTATTTATAGTTATTGCGTTGCAGGTCGGTAATACCCTCTTCCATGGTGAGGATGTATTTTCTGCCGGCAATATCGGGGAGTGAGTCGCTGCCGGTGAGCATGGCCTGAGCGTAAAAGTCGAGGGAGTTTAGTGGGTCGCGGGTCTTGTAGGTGGCTATCTCATTGGCGGGTAGCTTATGCTCCAGTATATACCTGCCGGCTTGCGGCCCTACCTGATAGGTGAGCAGTTGGTAGTAAACAAAATTGGTGAGGAATACGTTAGCTATGATCATGCCTATGGCCGGTATCAACAGTAGTTTGCCGGTGGGCTTAATTACAAAGGCTATGTAACATAAAATGGCAACGCCTGCTATCCACAATATCAATGCGGGAATGCCAGATGGGAAGATATACGTGACCAGGTATAGTACCAGCCCAAAGATGAGTACTACAATGGTCATGAGAAATGGCTGTAATATCTTGAAGATAGCCTTGTATTGTTGTTGATCAAGAAATGCGGCGATAGCTGCCGCAACAATAATAGCAGCCAATGGAAAGGCTACAAATATATAGTGTGGTAGCTGGTATGCCGATGAACCTAAAGCCAGATAAGCCAGTAAAAAGCCACCTGTACTTATCCATTCCTGGTGGGGTTGTAGCCTGAATTTCTGCTTGAAAAGAGTGACTACATTGGCAATGATTACAGGCACTAGTACAAACACCCATGGCAGGAACGACCACAGCATATTCAGCAACAAAAAGCTGATGTCTGCACCATTCTTCCACGGGCTTTCACCTGTTATTCTGCCAAAGCTTTGCGACCAGTAAAAGAACCGCAAGCCCGACACATGTTGCTGACCATTCACTACTTTATCGGGCTGCATATCAAACTGCTGATACAGACCAATACTCATGGGCAATAACACTATGGCTATGATCACAATGCCCAACAGGTAGGCAGGGTTGAAGAACTTCTTCCATTCGCGCTTTAATGCCCAGTCTGTAGCAAAGCTGAACACAGGCACCATCAATGCTATTGGCCCCTTGGTCATCATGCCAAAACCAATGGCTACAAAGCCCAGGTACAGATACTTATAACTGCGGGTCACATCCCACTCTTTTATCAGCCATATACTGGTTACCACCCAGCTAAGCAATATGGTGTCGCAGCGCACATCATTGGTCATCAGGAACATGCCCTGGCAGGTGGCCAGTATAAGTGCGGCTGCGCGAGCGGTATTTTCATTGTAGAGGAGTTTGGTAAGTCTGTAAGTAGCATAGAGTGCCCATAGTGCAAACAAAATAGAGGGGAGCTTGTAGCTAAAATTACTCACCCCGAATATTTTCATGCTCAGCGCACTTATCCATATCAGGAAGGGTGGCTTGTCGAGGTACTCCTGACCGCGGTCGTATAGTTGCAGCCAGTTGTGGCTGCTCAGCATTTCACGGCTCATACTGGCGTACTGCGATGCATCTATATCCATCGTGTCCACCCTTACTGCGATGAAGTAGAGTATGGTAATAACTATAAATATCCAGAATGGAATCTTCGGCATAAGTAAGAAATATATCACGGGGAGGTAATAAAACAACGCATACCCGTCCCGTTTGCAAAAATAGTTGCAATTTTATCGAATGTTGCAATTAAAATATCAGTCTTTCGAACTGGCTTTCCAATATCCGTTTACCACACATAAAGGCACCAAGACCCATCAGCCCACGCTCATTACCTCATTAGGACTGGCAGGAATGACCGGCTATGGCGAGGCTCCGGCCATCAGCTATAACAATGTTACGGTGCCTGATATGATCGCCTCTTTAGAGGCAAAGCGCGGATTGATAGAGCGTTATGCATTGATAGATCCGCAACGTTTCTGGCATTTCCTGCATCACCTTATTCCCGGCCAGCACTTCCTTATTTGCGCCCTCGATATGGCAGGATGGGACCTTTTCGCACAAATGCGCCGTATGCCGCTGTATCACCTGCTGGGCATCAAGTGGGAGAACTTACCCGTTACCGATTACACCATTGGCCTGGATACTGCAGAAAACATGATCGCCAAAGTGCAGGCACACCCCTGGCCTGTTTATAAAGTAAAGGTGGGTGAGCCCAATGATATAGACAAACTGCGCGCCTTGCGCCTGCATACTGATGCCCCCTTTCGGGTAGATGCCAATGAAGGGTGGACATTTGATGAGGCCAAACAATTACTCCCCGAGTTGCAGCAACTGGGCGTAACCCTTGTAGAACAGCCCCTCATCCGCACCGAACTGGAAGCCATGAAGGAGCTTAAAGCACTATCGCCATTACCGCTATATGCCGATGAAAGCTGCCAGACCGAAGATGATGTAAAGAAATGTGCAGAAGGTTTTGACGGCATCAATATAAAGCTGACCAAGTGTGGCGGCATTACCCCCGCTATGCGCATGATCAAAGAAGCCCGTTCTTTAGGCCTACGAGTAATGATGGGCAATATGAATGAGAGCACCGTAGGCACCGCCGCCATTGCTACACTGATGCCACTGCTCGATGAAGCAGATGCAGATGGGCCGCTCCTGTTGAAACAAGATCTTGCCGAAGGCCTTACTTACGACAATGGCCATATAAAACTCGCCAACCGTGCCGGGTTGGGCGTGAGGTTTACGGGGTTGAGGGATAATTAAATTAAAAAAGGGTGCCTCTTATTCAGAAGCACCCCGGGTAAAGACGTCTCTCGTTCTAAACCCTCAAAAATTATCCTTTCACAAAACGCACCACATGCGTATTGATACCATCATTGTATTGAATAAGGTAAATACCCGCCTGCAATGCGCTTACATCTATTGCATTGGTGTTAGCTATTCCTCCTGCCGCCAGCAATGTTCTGCCGGTCACATCTACTATCTGTAATGATGCGTTGCCATTTACTATGCCGTTTACCTGCACGGTAAGTGTATTGCTTACAGGGTTAGGGTACACACTAAGCAATGCTTCCTGCGCTTCGGTAACATCGTTGATACCCACACTTGTCGTGAATTTCTTATTTACCCATGCAGAGAATGAACCGGCTCCGCAGCTGTCACGCACATGTGCATAATAAATAGTGCCCGCAAGCAGTCCCGATGCATTGGCGCTGGTAGCTGTAGTGTTAGTGCCTGACGTAGTTGGTGATGCCACAGTAGTATTAACTATATACTGGTATCCTGCCGATCCTGTTACAGCTGTCCAGGCCATATGTGCTGTAGTGCCCGTAATAGATGATAGTGTTAATCCGGTAACCGTATCGCAGGTGGCAACTGAACCTACCAGATTTACATTGTAGTCTTCAGTTTCTCCCCAGTCAAATGATCCCGTAGCATCAGCCGTACACGGTGTGGCATTGGTGGAACCAAGTGTCCATGTATAATTATCGTCTTCAAATACCATTACGCGCATCCTGGTAACACCTGCTGCTGCGGTAGTTGGTATGGCTACGGTAGCAGTTGCCGGGTTAGGTATGGTACCTGCGCCGTTGATGGTATATTGCAATATTCTTTCGCCGGCATCAGTAAAATCATTATTATGATTAAAATCTATGTACACCGCAACAAAGTGTATCGTTGTTCCTCCGTCGTGTGTTATTGACAATAGGTAGCTGCTGCCTTTGGTAAGATTAGGCGCTGTTATAGTGTTGTAATAAGCATAGTGCGCTCCGGCATATTGTGTGCTCCCGCTGGTATTATTCAGCGTACCCAGGGTAACATTGGATATATGATGATCTACGGCAAATCCTGCGGCATCATCATAACCGGCAGCGCAATAGGGAGAAGGAGAGGTGATCTGTCCGCACACAACCTGGGATAATAGCATAGATCCCGCCAACAACAAAAGGTGTAATTTTCTCATCTGAACTGTTTGTTTTAAATCAATTGGTTTTAAAAATTATAAGATGTTTTCCCCGATACAAATTTTCAGGTCGGGCAAATGTATCTTTACACCGCGCTGTATTCCTAATATAGATGGGGTACAATAAGGGGTACAATGTCTTTTTTAATAACTTTTGGTTATTAATAGACGCCAAAGAATCTGCGAAGGCTCGTCTTTTCGTTTTAATTTCACTTTTCTGTTTAGATCGAATAGTATTTTCAGACTACACGCAATGACGTCATTCTGCCGGGTACGCCCTATATTTTTACTCATTTGTTTACTAATGGTTCTGTTTTCCTGCAAAGAAAATGGTAGCACACGCAAGGGCGTGGCACCTATTCGTCTCGCAGATTTTGATACATCGAGTCCTGTAAAAACGTATGAAAAGATCAGGACGCATAACAAGAAAGAGATAGATAGTTTTTATATGCGTTTGGGTGCAGTACTCACTGAGCAGAACAGATACCCCGAATTATTGAAACACCTGGATTATTACCAAAAGCTAAACGGACTAGATCAATACTCGGTAGCGTTTATATTAAAGGGAAGAGGATATGCCTATAACTATGTTGCGGAGTATGATTCGGCGAATTCATGTTTTCAGGATGCCGCTGCCATTTATTCAAAACTGGGTGCGCAACGTGAATTGGCAGATGTATGGGCCGGGCTCGGCACCAATTACCATTATAAGGCAGACTATGATGCTGCATTCTCCTGCAGATATAAGGCATTGAAAATATACGAGCAACTGAAAGATACATTGGGGGTGATGCATATGAAGTGCGAAATGCCTATAGATTACTATTATCAGAAAGATTATACTAAGGCAATAGATACAGCACTAAGTTGCCTGAAGTACTACAAAGCCAGCGGCGATGAATATATGACCGCATATATGCAAACCATATTGGCTACCTGCTATTTCGCCACAGATAAGTTCGACAGTTCGCTTACCTATTCTTATGCTTCATTGGTTATAAGGCGTAAAAGCGGTAAGGCCCGCGAGCTGGGAGAAAGCCTGAATAATTTATCGCTGGCATATATGGGGCTTAAGAAATGGGACAGTGCCATAGCCAACCTCAAAGAATCGCTACTGCTGATGCAGCAGGCGGGCGATATACGACAGATAACTATCATCAAACAGAACCTCGCCAATTGTATATGGAAAACCGGCAATAAGCCTGAGGCTGAAAAGCTGCTGAACGAGGCCATTGAAGACGCGCTCAAAAGCAGGCAAAAAGATGCTATTGCCAATGGCTACAGAAAGCTATATACCTTCTACAGAGATGAGCGCGATTTTGAAAATGCACTCACCTACTATCAGAAATACAAAACATGGAAAGATTCTATGTTTAACGAAGAGAAGGTAAAAACAATAGCAGATATCAACGTTAAGTATGAGACAGAAAAGAAAGAAGAAGAGATCGTCCGGCTCAACGAATTGCGGCACATAGACAAGATCAAGAAGATAGCTTACCTCGTTTTTTCGGTGCTGATACTTATTAGTGCTGCGCTGGCTATTCTTTTCCTCACCAACAGAAACCGCAAGAACAGACTACTGATAGAAAAGGTAAAGCTGGAGCTGGAGGCTAATGAGAAAGACCTGAAGAACTTTACAGAAAACATCATTGCTAAAAATAAGTTTATAGAAGAACTGGAAGTAAAGCTTACGGCCATTGCGGCGACCGCCAGTCAGCAGGAAGAAAATGAACAATTAAGTGAACTCTATCAGTTAAAAATACTGACGGAAGACGATTGGGTACAATTCAAGATCAAGTTCGACAAAGTATACCCAGGCTTTATAAACCGGCTAAGGCAGAGCTACCCCGAACTAGCCGCAGGAGATCAACGCCAGTTTTTACTGATAAAACTAAATATCGACAATAAAGAATGTGCGGGTATGCTGGGCATTTCTGCGGAGAGTGTAAAGAAAAACAGGTACCGACTGAAGAAAAAATTCAACCTCACCGAAGAGGATAACCTTGATCAGTTCGTGCACAGTTTTTAATAAATTGCGGTAACGAACCACGATCACCATGATACAATTCTACTCGCCCGAACATGAAGTCTATAAACTCGCAAAAGCGGAAAAGCGCGGCGAGACAAAACAACCAGGCGCAATGCAGGGAGTAAAGGCCTGGATGCAACAAAAGTGGGGGCTGAATGTAGTGTATATACATATACAAGAGAGTACTCCTCAGGTGCTCCACCTCATCTTCGACAACGGAAAGGATTATCAACGATGGTGGAAAATTTCGAAGGGGTCCTTATTCAGAAGATCCGGAGAAAAGTTATTGAGCAGAAAGTACAAAGACCTGTTGGATAAAACCGGAGATAATGCAATGTTGCAAAAGATTTCGGGTAAAAAATTGGCTTTCCCATCGCATAGTTTTTCCAGTGTTGCTATGCAGGAGGCACAAAGCAATATTCCGCCGGAACAACTTGCTGCACTACGGGCAAAGTACACCGGCCCCGATGTTTGGGAACTACATTTTCCTGGAAATGATATACGTGTCTTTTTCTTTACTGAACAACAGAAGGCGGCAAACACAGGCAACGCTGACTACGAACAATTACTCAAAGAATACTATGATCTTTTGAAACCCTATGATGAGTTCAACTACTTTCATTGGGAGGAAATGAAACTGATATTAGATAGCAAAGAGAATTTTGATAACAGATACCAGGGCAACTGGTACTACTATTATAAATAGAGTACGGTTGCGTACCTTCATTTTCCAAATCTCCCTCCATGTTGCAGATCACCGGAATACATCATGTGGCTATCATTTGTTCTGATTATGAGCGATCTAAGAGCTTCTATACCGAGGTGCTTGGGTTAACCGTGCTGGCAGAGGTTTTTAGAGAAGAGCGACAATCTTATAAGCTGGACCTGGCATTGAACGGACAATATGTAATAGAGTTATTTTCTTTCCCTCACCCTCCTGCCCGCGTTTCCCGGCCAGAGGCGGCAGGCCTCAGACATCTGGCGTGGCAGGTGGCTGATATTGATGTCACTGTGCAGCACCTGGCAGCATACAACATAGCCGCCGAACCGATACGTGTAGATGAATATACCGGCAAGCGATTCACCTTCATTGCCGACCCCGACAACCTGCCCATTGAGTTCTATGAACTGTAACAGCACAAAAGTTTACATATAATTTGTGATGCAGATCATCCTACACATAAGGGGCATTATTGTACTTTTGCACAGATGAAAAAAGTGCTTGCATTGATCATGGCCTTTGTGGCGGTGATCGTATGCTATTCATTTATCGGGAACAAAAGACCAAAATCGCCGTTATCCTTTACCGGCAAGCCTGCCAATAAAGTACAGCTAGGCGAAATGCTGTTTTTTGAAAGTCAGTTGTCTGCTACCCGGCAGCTAAGTTGCGCATCTTGCCATATTCCCGAGCATGGCTTTGCAGATACTGTTGCTTTTAGCAAGGGTATAAACGGCAGGTTGGGTAAGCGCAATGCCCCATCATGCACCAATCTAAGCGGCAGGCCCTATTTGTTTTATGATGGTCGTGCAGCTACTATTGAAGAGCAGGTAAAATTTCCTATTGAAGATGCTAATGAAATGGGCATACCTATTGGCGAGGTTGTGAAAAGATTGAATAAGGACAGAGAATATGCGTCGCTGTTCAAAGCAATATTCAATGAACCACCTACCGAGGAAAATCTTAAAGCGGCCATTGCTGCATTTGAACGTACTTTAGAAACAAGCCATACCCCATTTGACCGATACATGAATGACGACAGCACGGCAATAAGCGCTTCAGCAATACGTGGCAGGGAGCTATTTATGGGCACAAAGGCCAAGTGTTTCGACTGCCACTTCTCTCCCGATTTTACGGGTGATGAATTCAGAAACATTGGCCTGTATGATGGAGTGCAATTTACAGATGAAGGCAGGGCTGCAATATCTAAAGACAAGAATGATCTGGGTAAATTTAAAGTGCCCGGCCTGCGCAATGTAGCCGTTACCAGGCCCTATATGCACAATGGCATGTTTAAGACATTGAGAGAGGTGATAGATCATTATGATGATCCTTTCAAAGCAGTGCCGCACCCCATAAATATAGATACCCTGCTGCAAAATCCACTACACCTTACAGAGATGGAAAAGCAAGACCTTGAAAATTTCCTACTCACACTGACCGATGATCGGTTCATTAAAAAGGTGGCCAACTAGTCCACCCAAAGCAAGCGCCGTCTATACCAACGACATGCAGCCCTACACTTGCATCACCGGCCGCTTTTACGATTGCTAGCTGTTCTTTCCTTATATAATTGTTGCCTATAACAAGGTGTGCGTCGGGAAAAACATCATGTAGCTGTTTTATGTTAATATCGGCATGATAATTTATCACTACATAATTTACTTCAAATGGACCACCTGAAACAGGCTCATTCAGTATCAATATGCTCTTGCCGCCCACATATAAAAGACTGTCTCTTGTGTCTACTGCTCGCTGCCATGCCTGCCAATGTATGTGTGCGGGTTCTGTAGCATAGCGGATCTTTGCCGGGGCAACAGTGTCCTGCGAAAGAACCGAATAATGGTCGCCGCTTATCAACTCCATGTGGTTGGTCTTGCCAATATTGTACACCACAAAACGCTCCTGTTGCAGGCTATACCACTTCCCTATACACATTAATAACAACAAGCCACACATGCTGCCTAATGCTATAAACAGTCCCCGTTTTTGTTTACGTAAAAGCAGCAGGGCCACACCAATTATCACCAGGTACAGCAGCACCAATTGAGGTAAGGTCAGCTTAAGAAAATGGAAGGAAGTCGGGTTAAATAATTGCAACCATTTCAACAGAGAATTGAAGCAACCTACGAGCCATACATTAATGATGCCGAAGATTGTTGCCACCGCAGGCAGCCAGCTAAAACCAATGATGAGCATGCCCAGCAGCAAGACAATGAACATAAACGCAAATGCCAGTACATTGGCCACCAGAAACATCAAAGGAAAATTGTGAAAATAATACACCACCAGCGGTGCTACCAATATCTCGGCAGCAAGACTGGCGGCAATGGTTTCAAATAGTTTGCGGTACAACCACTTCAGCCATTTGTACATCTTTACCTCCTGCTTCGGTTGTATAAACTTATAGGCAGGCGCATAGAATATAATGATGGCCAATACCGCTACAAAAGACAACTGAAACCCAAGCGAATAGAGCCACATGGGCTGCGCACATAGCAGAATAAAGGCTGTGGCAAAGAGCTGATTAAGGCTGTTGTTATTCTTACTGAAAAGTATACCCACCGCCAATAGAGAGAACATAATTGCTGCCCTTATAGCAGATGGAGAAGCCCCGGCCATAACCACATAGAACCATATAAGGGGCAATGCTACGACGTAGGCTATCCAGTTATACTTCTTGTTCTTTATCCACCTCAACAGGAATACAATAACTGCAAAGAACATCATGATATTACCCCCACTTATGGCTATTATGTGCACAATGCCGGTATCTGAGTATGACTGCCGCGTGTCATTGTCCAGATTCACTTCATCACCCAAAAGCATAGCCTGTATAAGCCCCTTGGTGGGCACGTCACTAATATACTTATCCAGTTGCACCATACACCATTTGTGGGCGCGCTCAGAAGCTGACTCATCTGCGGTGTTGTGCTGCGCGTGCAACCTTACAGCCTTAGCTGCACAAAACTGTTGGCAGCAGATATTATTATGTCGCAGATACCGAGCATGGTCAAACTCATGCGGATTACCGGCATTCGCTACTTGCTCCCACTTGCCTGGCAATAGTATTGTGTCGCCGCAGTGGTAGAGCATTGGCAAATCATCTTTATAGATGTACAAAATACCAACACCACTGGTATAGGTTATACCTCCACTGTCTATTGCCCTGATTACTTTTACAGGTATCTTCCATGAATGTTCTTTATCATTCGGCTCAGCTATTATCCGTGCGAGGCAAGTGGTATTATCTTTATAGCAATGCCTTTCATAGAACGAAGGTTGTCTTCCGGAATCATTTAGCCATGCGATACAATGGCCACCACAGGCTAATAAGCAGTTCACAGCCACAAACAAGATTACCTGACTACCGCTGGCTTTACGCAGCATCAAAATACAAAGCACAATAAACGACAGGACAACAACTATCAGTGCGTTAAACAAGTTCCACTCAGGAAAGTTATCGTATGCCATTATCCCCACTGCAAGGGGCAACAGCAATCTAAGGAAAGGAGCACTTTCCCAGGTATATGCTTTGTTCAGTGGCCAGCGATTCATGGGTTGCTAAAATAAAGTACCCCTTGCAATTTATCGAATGTTCCTTCGTTTGTTTATATATTAGCTTGATAATTCTCATCATACCCTTAATCTATGAACCGGATCGGCTATATTTTCCTCTTACTGTTAATGCTATTGAGCTTTCGTTATTCCTATGCGGCCTTTCCTATTACAACAACAACCGCCTTGTCTCAAGACAACAAAGTAGCAGCCTCAAGTTTTGAAAGGAAAGTAACACCAGCGCCTGTAGTACCAATGAAGCAATGGCTTCATGCTCATTTCAGATCTGCCGGTTCCCGCTGGGGCGGTGGTAGTGCACTGTCTATCGTCTCCGGTTCATTCACTGCATGTTCTATTATTTTAGTTGCCCTGTGTTTTGCCCCTATTGGTGCGGCTGTATTTCTGCTGTATTTATTTGCCCTATTATGTGCTATCATAGGCTTTGCTACAGGGCTTTCTGCATTATTGAACCATTGCAGCCTTAGAGGCCTGGCCATATTTGGCATGGCATTTTTGCCAGCCATGATCTTTGCATTGATCATCATAACACACCTCTAACCTTAAAAAATCAGCGCATTTTGGTTATTAGTAAGAGTTGCAACCACCTAGAAGCTGTGCACAAGTAATTGTAGGTATTGTAAAATGTGTAAAGTCCATAAGCTATGAATTTCTTATCCAGTGGGCGTTTTAGAAGAGCCATTACTAAGCTTACTTTTATTTTAAGCTGCTGCTTTGCTACATATGCGGCGTTCGCAATAATAGCTACCGGCAATAATTCGCCCAATGTTTTCATTTTTGCGCTGATAAATAGTATGTTCGCAAATCTTTTATGTTAAGTGTATTTTTAAATCTATTTCTATGAAAGTCCTATATGCAATAATGATCTGCCTTTGTACTGTGTTTGTCATTGATAGTTCTTGTTATGCCGCCTTCCCTGTAACAAACACACAAGCGCAAGAAGTATCTGTGGCAGAGGTTGTGAGTGCCACAACAGAGCAATCACCCACCCCAACGGCATTGGCCACTAAGAAGAAACACCGGCACTATCATAATCATGAGGAACAACCTGAAAAATATGACCTCAGTGTTGCTTCATTTGTTCTTGCGTTGTGCAGTATCATATCGCTGTCCTTCGCAGTTGGCACCATAGCTACGGTACTTGGCGTGCTGGGGATCATTCTTGCTGTTCTTGCTTTTATTATAGCCACACAGGCACTAAACAGAAAGCAAAAGCTACAGGGGCTGGCTATATTTGGTTTGATAATAGGCGGTGTTATTAGCTTAACGTTTATTGCTACTATAATTCCTAAACTTATTGGCTCAAAATGATCGGCGTTATAGTATGATTACTCTAATTGCGTAGTTTACGCTGCAAGCTTCCCCATATATTTATCATCTCCAAAGGACTTCGCATGCCCTGATATATGATTAATATCATAGGTCTGGCGCTATGAATACTGTCGTCGATTTTCGTACATTTACGGATATTCAATAGTAAAAATATCCTTAATTATATATGTCACGTCAGGTTTCTATTTTAGGTGCGGGCCTTGTTGGTTCGCTGTTATCCGTTATACTCAAGAAAAAAGGTCACGAGGTTACATTATATGAGCGCCGCCCCGATATGCGCACAGCATCGGGTTATGCAGGCCGCTCTATCAACCTGGCTATGAGTGCCAGGGGCTGGAAGGGATTGGAGCTTGCCGGTCTTCGCGAAGATCTGGAGGCGATTGCCATCCCGATGTATGGCCGCCAGTTGCACATGCCCGATGGTTCGCAGGCATACCAGTCTTATAGCAAGAACAACGAAGCTATCTATTCTGTAAGCCGTGGCGAACTGAACAAACGCCTGATGACGCTTGCCGAACAGAATGGTGTCAGCATTAAGTTTGAGCACAAATGCAGCAATGTAGATGTGGCCAATAACAAGCTCAACTTCTCATTACCTGATGGTAGCACACAAGCTGTTCAGGCCGATCTGCTCTTTGGTGCTGATGGTGCGTTCTCTGCACTGCGCCAAAGCTATACTCATATGGATAAGGTAAACTGCTCGCAGAACTACCTGGAATATGGTTATAAAGAACTGAACATCCCAGCCGGTAAAGATGGCGAGATGATGATGGAGAAGAATGCACTGCATATATGGCCACGTGGCAACTATATGATGATAGCACTGCCTAACACAGACAATACATTTACCTGCACTATGTTCATGCCATTTGAAGGGCCCAACTCTTTCGAAAAGCTGAAAACAGAAGCAGAGGTAAAGGCGTTCTTTGACGAGAAGTTTGGCGATGCAGTTCCGCTCATGCCAACATTGATAGAAGACTTCTTCACGAATCCTACTTCTTCACTTATTACCACGCATATAATGCCGTGGCATTATAAAGACAAGAGCGCTTTGATAGGCGATGCGGCTCATGCCATTGTTCCATTCTACGGGCAGGGTATGAATGCAGGCTTTGAAGATTGTACGATCCTTAGCGGATTGATGGATGTACATGGCGAAGACTGGACCACCATACTTAATGAATACGAGCGTAAGCGTAAGCCTAACGGTGATGCTGTTGCCGCACTGGCACTGCAGAACTTTGTAGAAATGCGCGATAAGGTGGGCGATACAGCCTTCCTGGAAAGGAAGAAGATAGAAAAAGAACTAGGCAAGAGGTATCCCGATCAGTTTGTATCGGTATATGAAATGGTATCATTCAGTCACACACCATACAATACCGCAATACAGTGCATACAAGCACAAGACAGCCTGCTGCATGCTATAATGAAGGAAGGCGACTTCTTTAAAAATGTAGAGGACGGCCGCTTTACAGCAAAGCTGGATACCTACATAACAGAGTATCACAATGCGGTGCAACAACTTGACTTTGCATAATGAAGCCTGACAAGAGATGGACGATAAAAGAGGTTGATGAGCAGGTAGTACAGGGTCTTTACGAATCATTACATGTGCACCCGGCGGTTTGCAAACTGCTGGCGGTACGGGGTGTTACAGATTATGAGGCGGCGAAGAAGTTCTTCCGTCCTGAATTATCTCAGCTTCACGACCCATTCCTGATGAAAGGGATGCAGCGTGCAGTAGACCGCATAAGTGAAGCTGTGGAGTGGCATGAACGCATAATGGTCTATGGCGACTATGATGTGGATGGCACCACTGCGGTATCGGTTGTGTATTCATTCCTCAGGAAGAATTATAAAGGTGAACTGACCTATTACCTGCCTCACCGTTACAGAGAGGGATATGGTGTATCTAAGCGGGGTATAGACTACGCTCATGGCAATGGCTATACATTGATCATTACGCTGGATTGTGGTATCAAATCGGCCGAGCTCATTAACTATGCACAGTCGCTGGGTATAGATGTGATCGTATGTGATCACCACTTGCCCGATGATCATCTGCCGCTGGCACATGCCATCCTCAACCCCAAGCAGGCAGATTGTAAGTATCCTTACAAAGAACTGAGCGGTTGCGGTATTGGCTTTAAACTGGTATGCGCGCTGGCCATGCAGTGGAAGATATCGCTTGAAGAAGTGTATCCTTACCTGGACCTGGTAGCCACCAGCATAGCAGCCGATATAGTGCCTATAGATGGGGAGAACCGCATACTGGCTTACTTTGGCATCAGGCGCATCAATGAAGATCCGTGCCCGGCTATTGCCATTCTCAAATCATTGGGTGGGGTTACCAAAGACCTTACCGTATCTGATCTGGTGTTTGTAATAGGCCCCCGTGTAAATGCAGCCGGCAGGATGGACGATGCCCGTAAGGCTGTAGAGCTATTTATAGAAACCGACGCCGAGAAGATCATATCATTGGCCGCATCGCTACACTCAGACAATGATGACCGCAGAGAAGTAGACAAAACCACCACCGAAGAAGCACTGGCATTACTGAATGGTGATAACAAAGCCTACCTGCGTAAGTCAACCGTACTCTTCCAGGAGCACTGGCATAAGGGTGTTGTGGGTATAGTAGCCTCAAGGCTTATTGACCACTATTACCGCCCTACTATAGTACTTACCGCGGCCAATGGCAAAGCCAGTGGCAGTGCCCGCTCAGTAGCCGGTTTCAACATTTACGAGGCTATACATGAGTGCCGCGATCTGCTGGAAAACTATGGTGGTCACTTTTATGCAGCAGGTGTTACCATGGGGGCAGATAAGGTGCAGCTATTCATAGATAAGTTTGAAGAGGTAGTAGCGCGAACCATTACTGAAGACCAACAAACACCAGAGATAAACATTGATGCGGAAATACCGATCGCACTCATCAAACCCACTATCAACAGTCTCATCAAGCAGTTCGAGCCATTTGGCCCGGCCAATATGAAGCCGGTGTTTGTGAGCCGCAGGGTTTATGACTACCAGGGCAACTCGAGCGTGGTTAAGGATACTCACTTGCGTATAGTAGCACAACAAGACGGCGTGGCAATAACCGAGGGTATAGGTTTTGGCCTGGCCGACAAATATGACATTGTAAAGAGCGGACCGTTTGACATGGTCTTCTGTATAGAAGAAAATGAGTATAATGGCACAACCCGCCTGCAGGTAAGGGTTATAGACGTGAGAAGAAGCATATGATACATTCCTAGCAATAACCACAACCACCATCGGGTTTCGACTGGAAAAAGGAGGAAAGTGGTTAACGTAATCAAAAAAGAGTGGCTGTCTTTCGATGGCCACTCTTCTATGTTAAGGAAACTAAAGCAGGGTTTAGATAGGGCTTTAGTAGAGACGGGTTTATAAAACAGGGTTCATATTTAACGATAGTATCTTTTTGCTATATTGAACTTTTGTGTTTGTTACCTTATATGACGCAGCACTTGTGCTGTGCGTTAGTAAATGATGAAAAAAAGTTTAAAAAGGAGGTTGCCTTGGTAGACAACCCCATTTTTACATCGCCAGAACTAATAAGGGGTTATAGGTAACAATCCGAAAAGGGTTTAAGTTATAAGTTATTATTATCTCGCCATTTTGTCCCAGGCAGCTATTCTGGTCTCTGGTGCACGGCTGATCGTATTCCTGCCATTTTCACTTTTCTTACTTGCCATCATCACCAATACTACCAGACCATAAAAGGCCACCAACACCCGAAATCTTTTTTCCATAAAATAGCTTGAAGGGTTTATGCTCTGCTTATATTGACGAGGTACTTGCAATAAATGTTAGTAATCCGTAAAATATTTTTAAAGAAAGAGGCTGCCAGCTGGCAGCCTCTTTCTACAGCTCCTAAAATTGTCAGGGATCACAGGAGTGTTCAATAGGATAGAGGCTATTGTATTGGTATCTAAATATGTTATAGTGCGGCCAAAGCAGCAGTAATATAAGACAGCGTCTGTGCCGTCATAACAGGGTTTACAACCAGACCGGCTGCTGTTGTTATGCCTGTCTGGTGGCAGTAATAATAGTTAGTGCCTATTACTGAGACACATACTATATCTATGGTAGTGCCGACCGGTACATTGTTGTAAGCAAAATCATGACCGGAACCTGGATAAGCATTACCAACAGAATTGATGGAAGGGAATATTACAAAGACAGCGGTATTATAAGCGTTGAACGTTGTATCTACGATATCGAAGTTGATATCTGTAAGAGTGCAGCCGCAAGAGTAAAAATGATCGCAGTTGATCCAGTTAAAGTGATTGCATGAATCGAACGTGTAGTAGGCTGTGGTAATGCCTGATGTATCAAGTGTAGTTCCGCCTCCTGCTGATGTGCCTGAACCGGTTGTATCGGCCGGGGTCCATGTAGTTACAGAGTCGCTATCGGTAGTGCCGATGAACAGTTCCATAGGTTGTGTAGAAGTTGCCGGCTGTTTGAAAGATGTGCTGTATTTGTTGGCAAATACTTCCTGTCCGCCCATTGTGGCCTTGATCTTTACTTCACCACCACTAATCAGCTGCCTGCCATCAGTGCTTACCGGAACGGCCATGTTGGCGATCATAGCACCTACTTTGTAGGCTTCCGTTATCTGCAGGGTAACTGTTCCACTTGTGATGATATTACCTGATGCATCTTTAAATGAATTGGGGTAGAACTTCAGTTTTGTACCACCGCTTGCTGTTACTGTTTGATAGGTGCCCGCTGTTACAGTAAATGTTTGTGGTGTTCCGCGCAGTGAACTGAATAATTGATATAGTTTGGTTTTATCGGGGACAACTACCACGGGCGTATTGTTGTGATAATCTTCTTTCTTACATCCTGAATACAGGACAATGGCCACGCAAAGGGCAATAACAATATTGACAGATCTCTTCATAAAAACAGCGGTTTAAGTTGGTTATAAGTAGTATGACGAGTGCCTACCCGGTAACGTTAGTAATTGAACGAAAATAATTTATGACTAATAATGATCAGTTGAGTTTGGTGGATTGGCGGTTTGTGTAGGTAGGTTGACGGGAATCAGAGATCCCTGCCGGTGGAGGGAAGTACGAGACTTCGCAGGGCGTGGAAATTGTTGACGGGCGTTACAAACGCCCTGCCGTTGCATCCTCGTTACAAACGAGGACGAGTGGTGGAGAAATTAAGAGGCTTCGCCCGGCGTGGGTATCAATTAGTGTGTAGTAGGGTCATGCAAATTGCAAGTTCTACTTTTTGATTGGTACTATATCTTCATCTTATCCCTGAAATTTTGAGTTAGGATGGGTTTTAGCTGGTCGTAAGACAGGAATACCCATACCTCCGATGAGCAATTGCTAGTCTGCGGATAGTTGAACGCAATACCATTGTGAGTGATGATGATATTTTCTGTAGGCACTATGTTATCTGCCGGTATTTTCTCTATGTTTTCGGGTGTCTTTACATTGTTGTATTCATTGCGCAACAGCGTGGTGAGCGTGGCTTTGTCGGGTGTAAGAATATCGGCTGTGGTAAGGATCTTTTTGTTGGCTACATCTATGTTGCGGAATGAGCGTCCATTTGAGCTGTCGTTGTAGTAGGTATATTCTGTTACCAGTATGCCATTCTCATTATACATAGGGAACATGGAGTGGTGGCAATAGGCTTTGTGATAGCCAACATTCTTGGTAGGCCAGTCAGGTTTGTAGTTGTCCTTGTATGTATTTATGTCCTTCCGTCCCTGAGCTTTGGGATAGTCGGCCCACGATGCTGCGTTAACGCTCGTGCCATTAGCCTGCTGCAGCATAATATTACTGATGAATTCAGCATCTCTTGTCTTCATATCGTCGGCAGGCTTTACACCAATAAAGCTATAGTGTACGTCCTGGCTGTATTTTGCCTTGCCTTTCTTTATTTCCTGGCCATAGGCCATTATTTCTAAAGGGGTGGCGTTGCTGTAATCTTCAGTAAGGTTTATGGCCAGTGTGTCTTTGCCATCGGCACTGCGCCATGTGCCGGTAAGTTTGTTGCCTTGAATAAAGAAATTCCAGTGTGGCACTTCTGCATGGCTTTGTGAATAGTAGTTGTCATCTATTCTGTATTCGCTTGCTTTGAGCTGTACGTTGTGCGCATAACTGAGGGGCTCTTGTATCATGAGGTACCTGAAATCTTTGGTAGCACTGTTGTAAAAGAAGCTGCCGCCATTGTTTGATCCGCCGCAATAGCCCCATCGCAGATCTATAACTACCTTGTCTTTGCCTATAGTGCCCACAAAATGTTTATAGATGTTTTCGTATTCTATGTCGCCACACTTGGTGCGGTCTCCGGCGAATATAGATTGGGTATTAAGCATGCCTGCAACGGCAATAGTTAGCATTATGGCTTTGTTGGTTTTCATAGAGAGCATACATGTATGTTTTTGTAAATTTAATAAAAAGTGATCAATTTGTCTGAATCAGGATGGTCAGGATTTTAGGAAAAGGAGGATACGGGTTGTTATTCCGATATAACCCCGGTTTATGCAGGGCTGAAGATGTTCAGCCCCTACGTTGTTGTTTTTTTTGAATGCCCGATGGAAATGAAATTCTGATCGGGCATTGAATTGGTGTAGTTGATTGGTTTTCATTTGGTTGCGGTTTTTGGTTATGCCCGATCGTGCCCGATGTTGGTTATCTGAATCAGGATTTATAAGATTAAAGGAATAACAGGATGCCCGGTGCAATCTCAAAGAGAACCGGCCCGATGGTCGTCGGTCTGAGACCGACAACGGGCGATCTTTGGGAGCGATACCCGATGGAAATGAAATTCTAATCGGGCATGGGATTAGTGTAGTTTGTTGGTTTTCATTTGGTTGTGATTTTGGGTTATGCCCGATTGTGCCCGATGACTGTTTGGTTGTGCTCAGTTGCTTTGTCCAATCGCTTACTTACTTTTCTTTGTGCTGCCGCAAAGAAAAGTAACAAAAGAAAGCGGGCACTTTTGCGAACTGCTCCGCACGCAAAAGGAGCCGGGCAGCATGTCGTTGTGGTTGGCCAGACCGCTCTTCGCAAGCTCAGCCAACGCTTCTTGCTCACCTTCAGTTGTCTTGAAATTTGAGGTAATGCCCGATGGAAATGAAATTCTAATCGGGCATAGGAGTGGTGTAAGGTGTTGTTTTTCATGTGGTTATGATTTTTGGGTGTGCCCGATCGTGCCCGATGTATTGTCTGAACCTTGACTCTCATGATGAGAGGATCGAAGGATGTCTGATGTTATCGTTATATGTGCCCGGTTAATGCAGGGCTGAAGATGTTCAGCCCCTACGTTGTTGTTTTTTTTTCAATGCCCGATGGAAATGGAATTCTAATCGGGCATTGATTTGGTGTAGTTTGTTGTTTTTCATTTGATTGTGATTTTGGTTTATGTCCGATTGTGCCCGATAATTTGAGAGTGGGAAGCGAAAGAGCGGTTTGGTGTGTCTCAAAGAGAATCGGCCCGATGGTCAAAGATTGTCGCGGTTCGAGAGCCTGCCATTGACAATCTTTGACGGTGCTGCTGGGGGCGTTTGAGGGTAACGCTTAATACGAAACGTTCATAATCTAACTCACAAAGGTCAGTAACTATAATGTTAAGCGCAAATGAACATATCCACATTTTTTGAATTGGCGGGATGCGACTGTGCGATTGGGGTTGGGGTTGATTTGTGGTTTAGAAATGTGGATATTTTGTTAAGCAGGTTTGGTTACGTACTCAAAGAGAGACGGTCTGATGGTCGGGTCAGAGACCATAAGTGTTCGAAAAGTTGCTATTGTGCTTAGATAAGGCATTGACTTAAGCATTCTTCCATATTGAATGCGCTCCTTCAGAGCTTTGTGTTATGGTGGCTTCTGACGTAGGGCTAAAACGCCCTACGCTATTGAGGACGCTCTTTCAGAGCTAGTACATTTGCTTCAGTCAATGGCATTGACCTTACCGGCAACGCCCATTTTTTGTTACGTTTTACTACAAACCGGTAGCCCCTACGGGCAATGTCATTAAGTTAAGAGAAATTCGCTTAATTAGACGTCCGATACCTGCGGCATCGTTTCAAAAATTACTATAAGATCTGCTATAGACATCTGATACCTTCGGCATCATTACATGCTATTATCACCTTAACTTAATGACATTGCCCAAAGGGACATATCACGAGCTGTTTTACTCTTTTCGAACACTTATTGTCAGAGACCCAATAAACTGTATCGTCACGAGAGCGCTGCGCTAACTCTCGACAGTAAGTCGGAGAGAATTGGTCGATGGTCGTCGATCAGAGACCTACAACAGGCAGACTTTTAGAGTCCACAATTTTTTATTTGATGGAATGAATCAGTGGTGTCGGGTTTGAGCCGGTTTGGGGGTTTAGAAATATGGACATGTTTGTAAAGGTTCATTCCAGTTTTCACCGAAGAATCGGATAGTTACGTACTCAAACAGGATCGGCCGGATCTTTGTTGGTCTTATGACCAACAAAGGCGAAAACAGCGAAGAGTATGCATTAAAAATGGTTGAACACCTATTTTAGCTCTTTCAGGTATTTGTAACTGTTGCCGTCTCTAGCCAATACATATTTATTCCAGAACAGATCACTATTGAGCGCCGGCCAGGCAAAATTCCAATCGATGAGGGTATTTACAAGATCAAGAAAGTCTGTCGACTGGTTCTTTATTCTATATTTATCCTGACTTAGATAAGTCCATTCGTAAGCTCTAAAACCCGGTCCATCTTTTAGTAAAAGTACTATCATTGTCGACTGTTTTTGGCCTTCAGCCTCATGGACAAAGCACAGTATTCTACTGAGATCTGATGGATATACCATGGATACTTTTTCCAGATCAAACTGCTGACCGGCAGTCTTGCCAACAGGTTTTGCCGCTTTATTGAGTATTGGCACTAGGTATCGGTCTGTTATACGATGCTCCATCTTTTGAATACTATCCGCCTGTTCCTTCTTAAGGCGAGTGGCTACTACATCATACATCCCCAGATAAGGCCTGTTCTCCCTTTCTTCGGTATTCCATACCGTATTCTTATTCTCATTCCACTCCGGCTCTTTAGTAAGGTCTTCCACTTTTTTAAATAGCCCTGTCTCCCAGAAATCCGGGTTAAATGTAGTAGCGTCTGCTGTAAAGAAATTAAGGGCCAGCAACTGGCTGAAGAATCTGAGCCTGGCTGCTGCAATATCTACACCATCAAAATAAGTGACATTCCTTTTCTCATAATACCACTTGCCTTTGTAACTGACCCCAAATACTACATAGGCATAATTGCCAGGTATGGTATCGGGAAATGCATTTTCCACTTCGGTCTGGATATTTACCTGCCGGTCCTTTTTCAATATGTCTTTCAAATCTCCCTGATGTACCTGCTGCAAAAAGAACGCAACGAACTTTGTCTTATCATAATTGTATAACGAATGGTAACAGATATTGAGGTCTATATTTTCGTCTCCAAAGGCTATGATATTTTTCAGCGGATCCTTATTATATCCCTTTTGCAGATACTCATTGTTCAGCACAGCAATAGCATCTTCCCTCAGGTGCTGCTGCCTTTTTAATTCAGGCGATCTTACAGTGAGCTCTGCAATAACATCGGGGAGTATCTGAGACAACGCATTGTTGATCGTACATTGAATAGAGCTATCGGTGCATCCGAATTCGAAACCGTGGTTTTGCCAGTCGCCTATATAAGTCTTATTAATAACCAATGCTCTGGTAGTGCTGTCATATAGCTTCACCGCAATTTTCGCATACATTATATTTTTCTCCCTGTATAATTCAGCTGTAGGGAAGTTGAGCACAAAGGGAAATCTGTTACCGGTAGCCAGGCGGGACAAGCTGTTCACGCTGCCGTCGGACAGTGTATTATTGAGAATAAAAATTGCATTGGGCAACTGCTCAGCAAAACGGTATTGAAGATACTGGCGGGACATTACAGCTATAGTTTTGAAAATATCCACCTGCTTCAAAAAAGCATATTCGCTTTTAACTGCGCTCAACAGGTATGGAGGTAGTGTTGCTTCAAAACTGTTGTCACTACTATCGGCAGGCGGCTGTTGTACTATACTCAGCGTGTTGTAATCAGCCACCTGCTTTTCCAGACCCTTACCGACCATCGTCTTATATGGGGCAAGAATGACCAGTTGCGGCTGCAATTGCTGCTGAGCAAAACAAGTGCCGGTGACCAGCAAAATGAAAATCAAGAGCCTGTAAATCATAGTGAGTGTGTGTGTTTATGTCCATATATTGAGAACATAACTGTAAATATAATTTCATAAAAAAAGCGGCTGTAAACACAGCCGCTGTATCAAAAAGTGTAATTTAAATCGTTTATACGCCTACCATTAATGGCATGAGCAATGTTAGTAATTGTTCATTTTCTACTGTGTCTACCGGCTTGAAGATACCTGCACGTGTAGGTGTGCTCAGTTCCAGCAATACTTCAGTTCCTTCCAGGTTGTTGATCAGTTCTATCATCAGCTTGGCATTGAAGGCTATCTTCATATCCTCGCCATTGTACTGACAGCTGAGCATTTCCTTTCCTTCGTAAGAGAAGTCGATATCCTGTGCGCTGATCTGTACTGCATTACCGTTGATATCCAATACGACCTGGTTGGTGGTCTTGTTGGCAAATATGCTTACACGACGCAGTGCGCTGATGAAATCGGCACGGTTGATAGTAAGGTTATATGGATTTTCGGAAGGTATTACTGCTTTGTAGTCAGGGAAGCGAGCATCGATCAAACGGCAGCTTAAGCTGAACTTTTCGCCTGTAACAAACAGGTGGCTGCTGTTGTAAGCCAACTGCAATGAAGATGCATCGGGGGGCAAAGTAGCGCGTAACTGCTGCAGCGGCTTCTTAGGTACTACGAAACCATCTTTTGCAGGGCAGTTAACATCGTTGCGGCGGAACTGTACCAGGCGATGCGCATCGGTAGATACAAAAGTGATGCTGTTAGGCTCCATTTCGAAGTAAACACCTGTCATGGCAGGGCGAAGGGTATCACTGCTCACGGCAAACAATGTTTTGTTGATGCTCTCCAGCAAAGAGATAGAAGGCATAGTGAACGCAGATGTATCAGACGGTGCCGGCTCCTTAGGGAAGTCGTCAGCTCTTTCGCCTGTGATACGGTATTTACCTATGTCACTCGACATTTCTATAGAAAGGTCGTTCTCGTTGATATTGAAATTGATCGGTTGCTCTGGCAGGTTCTTGAGGTATTCAGTAAGAATCTTAGATGGTATGCAGATACGTCCGCTACCTTCAGCATCGCTTACTTCCATTTGTACCCTCATCATTGTTTCCAGATCGGTAGCAGTGAGTGTTAGGGTAGTGCCGCTTAATTCGAACAGAAAATCTTCCAGTACTGAAAGAACGGTATTAGAACTGATCACACCGCTGATTTGTTGCAGGTTTTTGAGCAGGGCATTTGATGTTACAATAAAACGCATGTAATTGATGTTTGGAGACAAAGATAATCATCCTTGAGCCATGCCCGCCGACTATTACTGTGGTGTGGATAAATAGGAATAATGTGTGGATAGGTGTTAACAACCTGTAGATAAAGGTTATTCTTCCTCGTTTTTACGAACAAATCCCATTATTGCAGATACAACGGCGAGAACCAGCAGGATGTTAATAAGCACGCCGGTTCTGAACCAGAAATAGCCAGCTACCCACCCCAGGAAAAGGATGATGGCAACAATGTATAAAATGCCTCTTAGTGCCATAAAAATAGAATGAGTAAAAATAAGGGAAAGTGTTGAATTATATGAGACTTTGAGAATGGCGAGAGGTTTAAAAAGCTTGATTACATACATAGACATCCGATACCTTCGGCATCGTGTATTTAAATCATCTATTTTCTATAAACATCTGATGCCTTCAGCATCATTACACGTAATGGTACTTCCTTTGGCAGACGATGAGCAACAACAGAAAAATTTGCTTAAAATGCAGTTTATTCCATGCCTATATCTGATCATTTAGTTAGAGCAAGTGAGCAGTAAATAAATTAAGGCCAGTAATTTTGCATTATGTTGAAAAATGCGCTTTACGACAGTCTGGGAATTGGGTACAATACAACGAGAAAGGCAGACCCGTATATTGTGGGTCATTTGTATGAATTGCTGCAACCCATAGATGGGGGAAGCTATCTGGACATAGGTTGCGGCACCGGAAATTATACAACCGCACTTCATGCACGAGGGCTTAGTTTCACTGGTGTTGAACCATCTACGACCATGCTGCAGGAGGCGAGAGCGAAGAGCAATAGTATACCGTGGCTACAAGGGTATGTAGAGAACATACCGCTGACAGCTGAAAGTATGAATGGGGCGATAGCTACTTTCACAACCCACCACTGGCAACAGCATGAGCTGGGATTTGCAGAACTATACAGAGTGCTGAAACCAGGTGGACATGTGGTTATTCTGACATTTACAACACAGCAGGTGGATGGCTACTGGCTCAATCATTATTTCCCTAAAATGATACAAAATACTATGGGAAGGGAAGTTGGCTATGATGCGACCATGGCGGCTGCGTGTAAGGCAGGATTTGAAATACAGACAACAGAAAAGTATTTTGTTCAGCCGGATCTTCAAGATCTGTTTTGCTATGCGGGTAAACATCATCCACAAATGTATTTCGACCCTGCAGTAAGAAGTGGTATTTCCGCATTCGCAGTGTCGGCTGATGAAGCGGAGCTACAAGAAGGGCTTGCGCAATTGGAGCAAGATATCAGTACAGGGCAATTTGCGGCGATAAAGGATAATTATAACAGTGATAGCGGCGATTACATATTTGCGGTGTTAAGGAAGGGGTTGTGATGCAGCTTTGACAAAAATATTTTTGCTAATTATTTTGACAAAAGAAAATTTGTCTGCACGCATGTATAGGGAGCTATGGAGAACTCATCCCAAAGAGAACCGACCCGATGGTTGTTGGTCAGAGACCGACAACGGCAGAGGTGCACAAAACGAATACGTCCAGTGCGAGACTGCTTCGTTCCTGCCAATGACAGGCTTTTTGCATCCGAAAACAACTTCTGTGGAGACGCAATTATGCGTCTCTACCACTGACAGGCTACCCGGCAGAAAAGGTACAAAAACGAATACGTCCAGTGCGAATGTCGCGGTTCGAGGGCCTCACCGTGACATTCGGGCTGGATATATCTCAAAGAGAACCGACCCGATGGTTGTTGGTCAGAAGACCAACAACGGCGGGTTTAAACATTAGCATACTACACGGTTATGATTGGCTGCGAACCTACGGCTTGCAAGTGTTGGGTGGGTGTTGGTGCTACAAAGCGGTGACGCCCTAACGGGGTCATAACATGTAATGGCCAGGGATTAATAGTTTGCCTAAGCATAAAAAAAAAGGGTGGCAATGCCACCCTTTTCTATTTCATTATAATTTTATTTTACAAAATCGCTCTCACATTATCAATCACCTGTTGCAGGTTGGTGATGTCCTGGCCGCCGGCAGTGGCGAGGGTTTTCTGTCCGCCACCGCCGCCTTTGATGAGGGCTGCTACATTTTCCTTTATTATTTTGCTTGCATCCAGTCCGCGGGCAGCGTTTACTTTTTCGTCTACACCTACTGCTACAAATGGCTTGCCATCTATGTTGGCGCAAAGCACTACTACCAGGTCGTTGAGGTGATTCTTCAGGTCGAGGCAGAGCTTCTTCAACGCATCGGCAGAACTTACGTTCACTATCTGGCCTACGAACGTGATCTCATTGATGATCTCATCTTTGGTCAGTAATTCATTACGAACACCTACCAACTGACGTGCTTCCAGGTGCTCTATGTGCGCTTCAAGTTTTACCTTTTCTTCCTGTAATTTTTCTATGGCTTTCAGCGGATCTTTGTTGTTCTTTAATTGTGCGCCTATGCTGTCAAGTAAAGCCAATTGTTCATTCATAAAACGTTCTGCTGCCACACCACTTACCGCTTCCATACGGCGTACACCCGCAGCCACAGCACCTTCGCTAATTATCTTAAAGAAGCCCAGTTGGCCGGTAGAACCTACGTGTGTACCACCGCACAACTCTATAGAGTAATTAGGATCCATAACTACAACGCGAACTGTGTTGCCATACTTCTCACCAAAGAGTGCCATAGCGCCCATTGCTATTGCTTCATCTTTGGTCATTTCCTTTATCGCCACCGGTACGTTCTCGCGAATCTTGGTGTTGACTATCTTTTCTATCTGTGCTACTTCTTCGTCGGTCACCTTTGCAAAGTGAGAGAAGTCGAAGCGCAGGTTATTATCATTTACTAAAGATCCCTTTTGTGCCACGTGTGTACCCAACACCTCGCGCAGCGCGGCATGCAGCAGGTGCGTGCCACTGTGGTGCACTTCGGTATTAGCGCGTTTACCAGCATCAACCTTAGCCAGCACGGGGCCGGTAACACTATCAGGTAATACTTCGGAGAAATGTATGGTGAGGCCATCTTCTTTCTTGGTATCTATGATCTGTATGCTCTCGTTAGGGAATACAAACTCACCGGTATCACCTACCTGTCCGCCGCTTTCGGCATAGAACGGAGTAGTGTCGAGTACGAACTGGTAGAGGTCTTTACCTTTCGATGTTACCTTGCGGTATTTCAATACATTTCCTTCAGCTTCAAGATCGGTATAGCCTACAAAGTTTACAGTAGCAGCATCGCGCACAACTATCCAGTCGTGGGTATCCAGGGCTGTTGCAGCACGGCTACGAGTCTTTTGTTTTTTCAGTTCTTCTTCAAAGCCCGGCTGATCTACCGCGTAGCCTTTCTCGCCAGCAATCAAGACTGTAAGATCTATAGGGAACCCGTAAGTATCGTGTAGTTCAAAAGCTTTCTCGCCACCAATTACTGTGCCGCTGGTATTCTTGTCGGCCATGAGTGTGTCCATTCTGCGTAGCCCTTTTTCAAGGGTACGTAAGAATGCATCTTCTTCTTCCTTTACTACTTTGGTTACCAGATCCAATTGCTTGTGCAACTCGGGGAATACGTCTTCAAACTGCTTAGCCAAAACAGCCATCAGTTTGTAAAGTAAAGGGTGTTTGAAATCGAGGTAAGAATAGTAGTAACGAACAGCACGGCGAAGGATACGACGAATAACATAACCAGCGCCTGTATTAGACGGCAGCTGACCATCGGCAATAGTAAAGCCTATAGCGCGGATATGATCTGACAATACGCGGAAAGCCACGTCCTGCTTGCTATCTGTATAACCATATTTCTTGCCGGTCATCTGCTCTATAGCAGCAATAGTGCCTGTAAACAGATCAGTATCATAGTTGCTCTGCTTGCCCTGCAATACACGTACTAACCTCTCGAGGCCCATACCTGTATCTACATGCTGAGCAGGAAGTGTTACCAGAGATCCATCTTTCTGACGGTTGAACTGCATGAATACATTGTTCCAGATCTCTATCACCTGCGGGTGGTCCGCATTCACCAGTTTGGCGCCCGGCACTAATGCTTTTTCTTCTTCGGTACGGCAATCTACATGGATCTCGCTGCAAGGACCACATGGACCGGTATCGCCCATTTCCCAGAAGTTATCTTTTTTGTTGCCCATGAGGATACGATCTTCGGCCACATACTGTTTCCAGTAATTGTAAGCCTCTTCGTCCATAGGCAGATTTTCAGCAGCATCGCCCTGAAAAACGGTAACGTATAATTTGTCTTTAGGTATCTTGTATACTTCTGTCAGCAGCTCCCAGCTCCACTCTATTGCTTCCTTCTTAAAGTAGTCGCCAAAGCTCCAGTTGCCCAACATCTCGAACATGGTATGGTGATAAGTATCCACACCTACTTCTTCCAGGTCGTTATGCTTACCGCTTACACGCAGGCACTTTTGGGTGTCTGCTATACGGGTATTAGACGGGGTGCCATTGCCCAGAAAAAAATCCTTGAACTGATTCATACCCGCATTGGTAAACAACAGGGTAGGATCGTTCTTTACAACGATGGGGGCAGATGGCACTATTTCGTGCCCTTTACTTTTAAAAAAATCTAAAAACTGACTTCGTATCTCGTTTGCAGTAAGCATTATTATATAAATAAGGCTGCGAAATTAAGCAAATTTCTCCGACCGTCTATTTTGGTTAATAATGGATTTTTTACAGAGGAAGCCCGGGGAGGCTGAGCCTGGAGATCACCCACAACTTAGATGTATAGGTGAGTCCGAAATGAGTGTCGCCGGAGAAGGTCATTTCTTCATCAGCGTCTTCCATTGTAGCAGTATAACGTATTTCACACTCGGCCTCTGCAGTGTCCTCATTGATAACCACAGATGTTATTTTAAAATCAAGAATGATAAGTCTGCTAAAAGCATCTCTGAAATGGATGATCTTTTCTACAACTTCTTTATTCGTCAGCACTCCCTTGCTTGTCTTTACCACCTTCGCAAGTCCAAGGTAATCGGGTGCCCATTCCTTTTTTTTATCTAATATGTGATTGACAAATTCATTGCAGCGGCTACGGATATCATAGTCGTGGTTGGGATGGTACTCTTCATAGATAAAACAGGTGGTCATGCCTTCTATATGCAAGTCGTTAGTCTCTTCCCTAAAGAGCTCATCGGTAATAAAACGGTATAGTTCACGGTCATCTACCTTACTGATAGTATCTACAGTAATAGCATTATGGTGGAGTACGTCCCTTATCTTATTTAATTCTTCGGTGATCTCGGCATCGGGGATATTATTGACCAGGCGATATGGGGGGCGGCCAATAAGATTATAGACAAGGATCTTCTTACGTTTTGCCAATTCTTCTTCAAACTGCTGCACATAGTCGAGCCACTCGCGCTCAAGCTCAGGTGGCAGATCTTCATCAATAGGAGATATAAAATGGCCACCATGCTCTAATGCAAGCTTAATTTTTTTAATTTCATTTTCTAATCGAAGGTCGTCAAATTGTTCTTCGCCCTTCTCCTCCCCAGGTTCTGACATGTAATTTTATAAACTGTTTATTAGAGAAATGGAACGATATCCCGACAAAACAAATTTCACTTTTATTTATATTTAATTTATTGCCAATTCAAAAAGTACTATCAATCAGTGCTTTTATTATTGAATTTTGCCATTTAATTACTTAAAGTTAATAAATGTACATAAAATATTATTAAGCAATTGGACTAAAGTATAAAAAAATAGTCGAAAAATTTCGACAGAATATTGTTTTTTTGAATGAGTAGGGGTATTCCTTTACTTAGTTGTCTGCTATTATAAGCGGAAAGAAATGAAGGATAATTGAAAGCGATTATATTTGATATTAGCATAAAATGGAATAATGGAAATTGATAGCGGGCCTGTTTTATTGAAGAGAGAAAATACAGCAATTTTTGAGACTGCCTTTAAGCAGCATTTCAAGGCGCTACATGCCTATGCCTATACTATTATAAAAGATGATGTGATGGCCGAGGAAATAGTACAGAATATGTTTTATAAGATATGGAAGAACCGGGAGACAATAACGATCAACCAATCTTTCACAGCCTACCTATACAGATGCGTATATAACGACAGCCTCAATCACCTGAAACATGTAAAAGTAAAAGCAGCTTATCAATCTTATGCAGTCCAAAACATGAGCAATTCAAATAATGCAGCGGATCAAAAGAGCCTCCGCGACCTGGAGCAAAAACTGGATGAGGCGATGAAGGAATTACCGGAACAATGCCGTACTATATTTCAGCTAAGCAGATTTGAAGAGCTGAAATATCTACAGATTGCCGACAAACTGGGAATATCAGTAAAAACGGTAGAGAACCAGATGGGCAAAGCGCTGAGATTGCTTAGGGGAAAGCTGGTAGACTTTCTGCCGGCAGCATTGATAATATTATTACTCACCTTGTAAAATGGATAGTGTGAACAGAAAACCGGAAAATACCGATGACGTGCTGGTAAAATACCTGCTGGGTGAAGCTACAGATACAGAGCAGCAAGAAGTAGAGCAATGGATAGCCGACAGCGCCGAAAACAAAAAACATTTCGACCACTTTAAACTGATATGGGATGAGAGTAAGCACCTGGCGTCTCAAAGTACAGTTGATGAAAATGAAGCGTGGGATCGCTTTATGGCAAAAGTGAAGACAGAAGAGAAGGCGGAAGCAATACAACCAAAGGGCAGAGCGATACCATTGGGCAAGACCAACTGGATGAGAGCTGCTGCTGCATTGGTGCTGCTGATAGGATGCGGAGCCATTTATTATTTCGCCGCAGGGCCGGGCAGTACCATTACTACGCAGGCCGGTGATGTGGCTATGTCCACCACCCTGCCAGATGGTTCGGTAGTGACGCTGAACAGGAATTCATCAATAAGCTACCCTACTTCATTCAGCGGAGGAACGAGACATGTGGTACTGAAAGGTGAAGCCTTCTTTAATGTTACGCCCGACAAAACGAAACCCTTTATCATTGATGCCGATAACAGCAGCATAAAGGTGGTGGGTACTTCATTTAATGTGAAGAGCAATGATGATAAAACAGAGGTAGTTGTAGAAACAGGAATAGTAGAGGTGGCCAAGAAACAATATGCTATAAGAGTATTGCCACACCAGAAAGCGATAGTGCTGAAACAAGAACAAAAGCCGGTGATGGAAAACAGCACTGACGTATTGTACAACTACTACAGAACAAAGGAGTTTGTTTGCGATCACACTCCATTGTATAAACTAACGGATATACTTAATGAGGCATTCGATGTGCATATAGTTATAGCAACGCCAACACTGAAAAACATACCTATTAATAGTACCTACCACGAGCAAAGCCTGGATGCTATATTAGAGAATATAAAAATGCTGACAGGGGCAACCGTGGAAAAAAACGGCAGCGAAATAATATTAAAATAGCCTCATCTGCCGTACCTTTCGCACATGCGCCTTACCGTGAAAAACCTACTTTTATTTATACTGGTGGCTATACTTAGCCATCAGTATAGCTATGCGCAGGGACTGCTGGATAAAAAAGTAACGCTAACACTAACCAAAAAGCCGGTGAAGGAAGTGCTGAACACGATCAGCAACCAGGGAGGCTTTTATTTTTCTTACATCAGTACCACTATTAACAATGATAGCCTTATCAGTATTGCTGTTCATAACAAAACAGTTAAGCAAACACTCGATCTTATTTTCGGAGAGAAGTGCCAGTATAAAGAGAGTGACAACCACATTATTATACAGCCTTCGGCCAAAGAGAAATGGTACGCCATTTCGGGGTATATAACGGACAGGCTTACAGGGATAGGGATAAGTGATGTGAGTGTATTTGAAAGACAAACACTTGCTTCTACCCTTTCGGCAGCCGATGGTCATTTCAGGCTGCTGATAAAGGAAAGCGACCGATACCCTGTAGCTAAGGTGACCGTGACCATGGGCTCTTTTTATGAAGACACTACCATGCTATTTACACAGGGTTATGACCAGCAACTGAATATATCATTGCCGCCGTCCAATCATTCATTGCAGGAAGTGGAGATCAACAGGTATACGGGCGTGGAGCGATCATGGCTGGGAAAACACCTGTTCTCCACAAAGCTGCGTAAGCAGAGCGCCAATCTGGGTAAGTTCTTTGTCGATAAGCCCATTCAATTTTCGCTGACTCCGGGTCTGGGTTCTCATGGCAAACTGAGCGGGCAGGTGGTGAATACATTTTCGTTCAATGCTCTTGGCGGTTATGCTGCGGGCGTAGATGGCTTTGAACTGGGTGGACTCTTTAACATTGACAAGAAGGATGTAAAATATGTGCAGGTAGCGGGGCTATTTAATGTAGTAAGCGGCAACACTGATGGCGTGCAGATAGCGGGGATAACCAACAGGGTAAATGATTCCGTGAATGGTCTGCAAATTTCGGGTATACACAGCCGCATAAAGGGTAGTGTAAAAGGTATGACGGTGGCCGGCATAAAGAGCTACGTTGATGGGAGCTATAAGGGATTCCAGTTATCAGGTATTGCTAACACTATTGAAAACGACCAGCAAGACAGCATGGCTATGGAAGGTTTTCAGCTATCGGGCATAAGAAACAAAACCTATGGCAATGTGGAAGGGCTGCAAATGGCGGGCCTCATCAACGTGGCCAAGGGAGATGTGAACGGAGTGCAGGCATCTGCTATCTTCAACCGCGCTAAAAAGGTAAAGGGTGTGCAGATAGGATTTGTGAATATTGCCGATACGGTAGATGGCTACTGCATAGGGTTTGTGAACATCGTAAAGAAGGGCTATCATACCTTATGCTTGTCTACCAATGAAGTATTCAACACGAACATATCTTTCCAGGGCGGTAATAAGAAGCTATATGGAATCTACACGGTGAGCTTTAATATTAACCCCGACAGAAAGGCTTTTGGGTTGGGCTATGGTATAGGAACGCAAAGGCGCATAACCCCAAAGACAGCATTCCTTGCAGAATTAACAACAGCTGCTATGTACACGGCCGATACTACAACTCCAAACATCATTAAATTCCGCACAGGATTTATATTCGAAATCACGAAAAAGCTTTCCGTTCATTTTGGACCATCTATATCACTCGGTGTTCCATTTAGAGGTCCGTATAAGCCGGGGTATCAGACGCTCAGTCCTGATGATAAATTGTATGAAGTATACAAAGGTACCAAGGTGTCTTCGTGGATAGGCTGGCAAGCTGGGATCAATATTTTTTAGGGTGAAGGTGAAATTCTATAGTTTAAAGAAATTCGCTTAATCAGATATGCGATACCTTCGGCATCGACCCCAATTACAATCTGATTTTTCTATAGACATATGATACCTTCGGCATCATGACAAGTTTTTAGCGCCACACAAAATGGAGGGGGTTGAAACCCATCGCTATTTATGCCGTTCCTGCCTAACGGTAGGCGGGCATTAAGAGCTTGACCAAAAGCTTTAAATTTCTGCCATTAAAAAAACGCAATTGATTTGATCGGGCGCGAAACTATGGCTCGCGTGTAATGGAGGGGATATGTGAGGCTACAAACCTTTTGCACCTACTGCGCAATGACATGTATTGAATGCTGCCCTTTAATGTATAATTGGGATTATGCGGAGACGCAATTACGAGTGCCTACCCATACTGCTCAGATATTAGAAGTCGGTACCGTTACGATTGTTGCGGACCTACGGGGTGCTGTGTAAAAGGTAAAGATATAGGCTACAAAGCTTTTGCACCTAACGGCGTAATGACATTGACTTAAGGGTTCTTCTATACCGATTGCGCTCCTTCAGAGCTTTTATGTTGTGGTGGTTTCTGACGTAGGGCTAAAACGCCCTACGCTATTGAGGACGCTCTTTCAGAGCTTGCTCCTTTGCGTAGGTCAATGACATTCACCTACGCAAAGGAGCAATGACATTAGCCGATACCGATATGTAAGGTCTATTTGGCATTACTACAGTTACAGAGCGCAAGATTTGACAACTTTTAAAAAAGTTGTCAAATCTATTAGTTGTGGCTATAATACCCGCCTCTATTAACAAGTAATTTAATTCTCTGCATAGGGGTATAAACACTGTTGGCTGTCATATTTCAAACAACAGAAATTATGACATCGAAGATCTTAACCCTTGCAGCATTTATACTTGGTTTTACGCAAACACCGTACGCACAAACAGCACATCAACATGTAAATATAGGGCTGGTATATCCGCTGAGCACTAATGGTGTTCATGCGGGGCAGTATAACAACCTACTTTCTCTTAATGCTATAGCCGGGGTGTCCGCTTCAGAGAATGGGCTGTGCCTTGCAGGCGTATCGAACACCATTAAAGATAGTGCCAGTGGAATGGTTGCGGCCGGCGTGGTAAATGTTGTTGGTGGTAATGCAAAAGGTGTGCTGGCAGCGGGTGTGGTAAACATAGTAAAAGGTCAGGTAACGGGCATGCAGGCATCAGGGTTTGTCAATGTGTGCGGCAACATAAATGGCATGCAAACAGCAGGGTTTTGCAATGTAGCTCGTGGCAATGTAAATGGCTTACAGTATGCGGGATTTGTGAACAAGGCAAGGAATGTAAATGTGCAGTATGCGGGGTTCACCAACATTGCCGACTCTGTGCGCGGCGGACAGTTTGCCGGTTTCAACAATACAGCTTTGGGTACGGTAAATGGTGTGCAGGTGGCAGGATTCAGTAATGAAGCACAGAACGTACACACCCAGATCTCGGGATTCATCAACACCGCACGCAATGTGGAAGGTGCGCAAATAGCCGGTTTTATAAACGTAGCGAAAAAAGTAAAAGGTGTGCAGCTATCGGGATTTATGAATATTGCAGATAGCAGCGATTATCCTATTGGTCTCATCAACCTGATAAAGAAAGGCGAGAAGGCAATAGGTGTAAGTGTTGATGAAACGGGCACTACTATGGCTACATTCAGATCAGGCGGCAGGGTGCTGTACGGCATGGTAGGTGCGGGTATCAACAATTATAAGAGTGATGGTCTTTACGCAATAGGCGCAGGACTAGGCGCCCATCTGCTCATGACCAAACACTTCAGGATAAATGTGGAAGCAGCAGTGAATACCCTCTCGGGATTTAACAACAAGTACTTCATCAATACAGGAGTGCGTATATACCCATCTTTTAAAATTGCCCGCGTAGAATTATACGGAGGACCCTCTATCAACTATGGTGCTTACTCCCGCCGTCTTGACAATTATGGCGTAAGCAATACCATATGGTCGAGCAACTATTACAGCTATAAACAAGATCTTCATTTTGGTGTTGTTGGCGGCGTGCAGGTACATATATAAGTAAAAGGTGGTTGCATAAATACCTATGCTTGGTTTACTCCCGGGGTGGTGCTGTGGGCACAAAACGAATACGTCCTTGCGTGAGATTGCTTTCCCGCAATTCTGCGGGATAAACTCAATCCTTGCAATGACGCGATGAGGGTGGTGTTGGGAATATAAAACGAACACGTCCTTGCCTGAGATTGCTTCGTTCCTCGCAATGACCCGATGGGGGTGGTGTTGTAATGTAAAGCGAATACGTCCCGATACTAGATTGCTTCGTTCCTCGCAATGACCCGATGGGGGTGGTGTTGTAATGTAAAGCGAATACGTCCCGATACTAGATTGCTTCGTTCCTCGCAATGACACGATTAGTTGGTGTTGGGAATGTAAAACGAATACGTCCTTGCGTGAGATTACTTCGTGCCTTGCAATGGCCGGTTAGAGATGAGGATTTGGATACAAAAGAAAAACAGAAATAATTTTTAAAGTAAATAGGGGTATCTCTCTCAACAATTGTCATCTATACATAACAACAAATTATACACACTTAAACAACTTAAAACAGCTTAAAACAAGTAACAATGAAAACAGTAATTTTCTCTCTCCTTTGCGCAGCAGTGCTTTTCGTAACCCCATCATGCAACAAAATTTCAGGCGACGGTCCTGTAGTATCACAGAAGCTTAATATCACCGGCTTTACCGGTATATACGCAGGCATAGATGGTGATGTTTATTTCACCCAGGATTCTGTATTTAAAGTAGAAATAGTAGGACAGTCGAACATCATCAGCCACATACAAACTTATGTAGAGAACGGTGTGCTACAGATGCACTTTGAACCATTGGCCAATATAGGCAGACACACACGCGTGACCGCGTATGTAAGCGCGCCATCGGCTTACAACCTGGGTATTAACGGATCGGGCACTTTAAAGGTACTACAGCCAATCATCTCCAGCGACTTAAGTCTGAAAGTAAACGGATCGGGCGATATATATGTGGCACAACTTACCGGCACCAATCTATATGGCAACATCAGTGGATCGGGCAATATCAACATTGGTGCAGGTAGTGTAAGAAACGAATCACTACAGATTAGTGGCAGCGGCACAATTGACCTGTTTAACATCTATGCGAGAACGGTTGATTCCCGCACAAGCGGATCGGGTACTACAAAGGTGAATGTAAATGATGACCTTACAGTAAATATTTCCGGTAGCGGTGATGTATATTGCATGGGCAATCCAAGTGTACATTCTTCTATTTCAGGATCAGGTAAAGTAGTTCACTACTGAAAACACTTCATCATCGAAAACATATTGTCTTACAAGCAAGACATAATAGACAGCCTGCAATACTACAGGTATCGCAGGTTGTTAAAAAGCACACACTACCATGAATAAGATCAGCATTTATATCTTCTTCCTTATAGCTATATGCACTAATACCAACGTGTCAATAGCGCAGGATGCACCGGCACCCACCATGCAAAATGTAACGGGCAACGTATACGATGAAGCATCGAGAACACCACTGTCGGGTGTAGTTATTCTGCAACTGAATACAGGTGTCACACTCAATGGAGGCGTTACTGACTCAGCAGGACACTTTAAGATTGCCGTGCCAATTGGCAGGCAAACATTCAAGCTTACCTATATGGGCTATGAGAGCCGCGTGATCAATGACGTGATCGTTACTGCAGGCAAGGAAGTAAACCTGAACATAGCCATGCAGGAGGCCCTGCATAAACTGAACGAAGTAACGGTAGTGTACAACAAGGCCAAAGACAAAACGCGCACCAACAATGATATGGCGCAGGTAAGCGCCCGCTCATTCAACGTAGAAGAAACCAAAAAGTATGCCGGTGCACTGGGTGACCCATCGCGTATGGCGGCGAACTTTGCCGGTGTAGCATCTGGCAATGATGCTACTAATGACATAGTGGTGAGAGGTAATTCTCCATCAGGCATGCTGTGGCAGTTGGGTGGACTGAACATTCCTAATCCTAACCATTACGGATCATTGGGCAGTACGGGCGGACCGGTAAGCATGATCAACAACAATAACATCGATAAGTCTGACTTTATCACCAGTGCATTTCCAGCGCAATATGGCAATGCGGTAGCCGGGGTATTTGATATCAAACTAAGAGACGGCAATAAGGATAAGAAGGAGTTTATGGCGCAGGTAGGTTTCAATGGTTTTGAGCTGGGTGCGGAAGGGCCACTGGGCAAGAAGAAGAACACATCATATCTTATCAATTACAGGTATTCGACACTAGGGTTGTTCCAGACACTGGGTATCAATTTTGGCACAGGCTCTGCGACACCCTTCTACCAGGATCTGAACTATAAAATAACAACACAAGTAAGCAAGACCGCCAAGGTGAGTCTGTTCGGTATTGCCGGACTAAGCTCGATAGATTTCCTGGGCAAAGATGTAGACAGCACAAAAACAGAACTTTATGGCGGCGATCCTTATGCCAACCAGATGAGCAGGTATGCTACAACAATAACAGGACTCAGCTATGAGCAGCGTCTGTCGTCGAAAACCTTTACCCGCCTTACTCTTGGGTATTCCTCTACTTACGAAAAGTACAATGAAGATTCGCTTAGCTACATAGGTAACTCTGTTACGCCAACCTACTATCATAAATTCACCACCGGTAAAATGTCGGCTATATGGATGATAGCACATAAGCTGAGTGCAAAGGATAATGTGGAAGCTGGTATAACCTATGACCACACCAACTTCTTCCTTAACGACAAGCAACTGCACCCTGGCAGCCCCGATGAAGTATACGTGGACAATAAAGGCAACTATGGACTGGCGCAGGCATATGCACAATGGAAACACAGATTTACCAACAATTTTGCAGCAGTAGGCGGTATGCACTTCCAATACCTTACTATAAGTAATTCGATAGCCGCTGAGCCACGCCTTAGCTTTAGGTATGCATTCAACAGTAAGCAGGCATTAAGTGCAAGCTATGGATTGCACCACCAGGCGCAGAATCTGTACACCTATTATGCACAGACTGAAACAGCAACCGGCATCACCTATACCAACAAAGATCTTGGCTTTACGCGTAGTAATCATTTTGTGCTTACTTACGACTGGAACATAACCCAAAACCTGCGACTGAAAGCAGAGACCTACTACCAGGCATTGGCAAATATCCCGGTTGAACGTACTTCATCAGCATACTCAGAAGTGAATTCAGGTGCTAATTTCAATAACTCATTTGCAGATAGCCTGGCGAATAAAGGCACCGGTCGTAACTATGGTGCGGAGATAACACTTGAGCGTTTCTTTAACAAGGGATACTACTTCCTGTTTACCACGTCACTGTTTCAGTCTTACTACAAGGGCAGCGATGGTGTAGAGCGCAATACAGCCTTTAATACCAATTATGTGTTCAATGCATTGGCAGGTAAAGAGTTTAAGCTGGGCACTAAAGGAAGCGTATTAGCACTCAATCTTAAGCTAACTACCGTTGGCGGCAGGTACCTTACACCTATAGACCTTGACCAGTCGCGTATAGAAGGCAAGGCTGTATATAAAGTAGAGCAGGCATTTTCAGAAAAACAATCTCCGTACCTGAGGGCAGACGTAAAGATCGCTTACCGCAAGGAATACAAAAAGAGTACACTGGAAGTAGCCCTGGATATGCAGAACATCACCAACAACCAGAACGTATTTACCAAGGGATATGACGCAAAAGCAGGTAAAATTGTGACCGTGTATCAGCAGAGTTTCTTCCCTATTCCTATGATCAGGTATACATTCTAAAAGCAACTAAATAGTGGACATATTTGGTGACCTACGCCCTATCAACATTAGTCAAAGAGATCTATAGCCCCTGTCATTAAAATAGCCGCCACATGTGTGACGGCTATTTTTGTAATTCACTGACAATTTCAATTATTTATAGATCAATACCTCATTCCTGCCTTCACTTGTTTTGCAAGCTCTGTACATACCCTCACTATTAAAAGGCATTTCAATATTGCCATGTTTGTCCAAGGCTATAAGGCCGCCTTCGCCGCCTATTTCCACCAGCTTATCATGCACTACTATGTCGCAGGCTTCTTTCAATGAAAGGCCTTTGTAGTCTATAAGACAGGAGATATCATATGCCACTACCGAGCGGATGAACAACTCGCCAACACCGGTGCAGGATATGGCACAGGTATCGTTGTTGGCATACGTGCCTGCACCTATTACGGGGCTATCTCCTATACGTCCGAATTTTTTGTTGGTCAATCCGCCGGTACTGGTTGCTGCGGCCAGATTGCCATTCATATCGAGGGCTACAGCTCCTACTGTGCCAAATTTCTTGTCCGTTTTTTCTTCTTCCTTAACGGTGTGGTCCAGTTGCACTACATCATCTTTCAGTGCCTGCTGCCACTGCTGGTAGCGTTGCTCGGTGTAGAAGTAGGCATCCTCTTCCATAGCCATGCCTTGTGCCCTTGCGAATTCTTCTGCTCCCACACCGGCCAGCATTACATGGCCGCTATGCTCCATCACAGCCCTGGCCACTTGTACGGGGTTCTTTACATGTGCTATACCACATACTGCGCCCGCAGCCAGGGTTTTACCATCCATTAGCGCTGCATCCATTTCCTGCATACCCTTGTTGTTAAATACGCTGCCTTTGCCGGCGTTAAACAATGGAAAATCTTCAAGGCTGGTGACAGCTGCCTCTATTGCATCAACGGCACTACCGCCGGCTTCCAGTATCTTATAACCTGCATCTATGGCATTCTGCAAGCCTGTTTCATACTGCAATTGCAGTTCGGGGGTCATTGTGCTGCGTAAAATGGTGCCCGCACCGCCATGTATGGCAATGCAATATTTTTGTGTCATATACCTTTATTTCTGTGTAAGAAGATAAAAGTAGTGTTTTTATCTGTGGAAGGAAATTGAAAAATCGCCTATTGCTGACTCAGCAACTTATACTCCTCATTAGAGATCATCTTGTAGTCGGCAGGAATACGAAAGACAGCGTTCTCTACCGGCGACTGACTTACCGATTCAGCCACCATGTGCATGGTAAACCCTTTTACGTCATCGGAGTAAGTGTACTCTAATGGCATAAAGCGGGAATCGGGAAAGCGTTCATAGGTGATAGTTTTGTCAGGGTACCAATCGAGGCTAACATATAAATTAGCCTTCGATCCGTTTTTATAGACCAATACTGTTTTCATGGCCTTCTTGCCCGCAATAACCTTTTCCTTGTCCGGATCTTCCAGCATAGTAAATCCTTTATAAGGTTCCTGCCTGCTGCTCATTTCGTCCATAGATAGCTGTATGGCGTATTTCCTGCCATTATTAGATCTCAGCGAATAGACGGTATTGTCATTGGTGTTGATCAACTCCACATTCTCAAAACCATTGCTCAGTTTCAGTTCCTTTCTAATAAAGCCATTCTTGAACGTGAATATGTAAGTACCGGTAAACGTTGCTTCGGCCTTGTTCTTAAACTCCACTTTATACTTTACAGTCCCTTCAGTAAACGGGCACTGTGCCATGGCAACGACCACAGAAAGGAGAAGAAATGACAGTAAAAAGAGTACTTTGTTTTTCATTGTTTGTCTTGGTAATTCAGGGCAATTGAGATATAGAAAATATGGATACAATTTACGCAATCTGCTTTATTCACAACACTTTTGGTTAAATTATATTTACACTCCGACCATTAAAGCTGTAGAATTCGTACATTGCTTGTTGATATTATAACAAGTTTGGTGCCATGATTTTTTTGAAGAAGTTGACTAAAGCAAACGGATTTATTGCGGGTGCTGCCCTATCGGCAACTGCATTCTTTTTTATACATGCCCGCTCGGCAGATGATCCCTATTTTGAAATTTCCAAGAATCTCGATATTTACACCAACCTCTTCAAGGAGCTGAACACCTATTATGTTGATCCTATTGAACCGGGCAAACTGGTAAAAACGGGGGTTGACGCTATGCTGGATGACCTGGACCCGTATACCAACTACATTACCGAGTCTGATGTGGAGGATTATGAATTCATGACCACGGGTAAGTATGGTGGCATTGGCGCTAATATGCACCGCAAGGGCGATGATATATTTGTAGGCGATGTTTACGAGAACAGCCCGGCACAAAAGGCAGGTCTGCATCCCGGCGATGTGGTGATATCGGTAGACAATCAACAGGTAAAAGGAAAGAGCGTAGATGATCTGAGTCTTCTATTAAAAGGATCTCCCGGCACTCAACTTACCTTAAAGATCAAAGATGCTTACACCGGTGTAGAATCTTCCAAGATCATTACCCGCGGTGAAATTGAAATATCCAGTGTTCCTTACGCCTCGCTCATTGGTCCGGGTAAAGATATTGCTTATGTGAAGCTCACTCAGTTTACGCAGGGTTGTGCGCGCCAGGTAAGAAATGCTTACGACAGTCTGAAGAAAGCACAACCTGCTCTGAAAGGCCTTGTGCTGGATGTAAGGAATAACCCGGGCGGATTGGTAGATGAAGCCGTGAATATCTGCAACATATTTGTAGACCGCGACCAGACAGTGGTAACCACGCGTGGCAAGATACCCGATATGGACAAAGACTATAAAACAGCAGGTACGGTCTGGAACAAAGATCTTCCGCTCACGGTACTGGTCAATAAGTCTTCTGCATCAGCGTCAGAGATCGTGGCAGGCACTATGCAAGACCTCGACAGGGGCGTGATCATTGGTGAGCGCTCATATGGCAAAGGGCTTGTGCAGGTAACCCGTCCTCTGGGTTTCAATGCGCATCTTAAACTCACCATTGCCCGCTATTACACGCCCAGTGGCCGTTGTATACAGGCGCTCGACTATACTCACCGCAATGCAGACCACTCTGTAAGTACGTTTGCCGACTCCCTAAAGAAATCATACAAAACCCGCAATGGCCGTACCGTGCTTAGCGGCGGAGGCATAGAGCCAGACGTGAAGATCAAAGACGATCCTACCAGTCAGCTAGCTATTACACTCTACGTAAAGAATTACCTGTTTGACTACGCAACCGACTATGCCGGCAAGCATAAATCAATTGCGGACCCAACAAAATTCTCATTAACCGAAGCAGAGTTCGCCGACTTTACAAAATGGCTGGACAAGAAAGATTATTCTTATAAAACAGAGACCGAGTCAGAACTGGATTCATTAAAAGCGATAGCGGTAAAAGAAAAGTACTACGACGATACCAAGGCTGAATTTGATGCACTGAAGGCTAAACTATCTCACGATAAAAAGCAAGACCTGCAGAAGAACAAAGAGGCAGTAAAGCAAATGCTGGAGAACGAGATCGTATCCCGCTATTACTTCAGCAAAGGCCGCATAGCGCAAAATATGCAGCACGATAAAGAACTGGATAAGGCAGTTGCGCTAATAGCATCAAGTGCCGAATTTGACGCCTTACTTAAAGTGAAGAAATAGGCAGAAGGCCAGCATCGCGCAACACCGCTTCCAGCTCTGATAATATCATAGCTGTAGCGCCCCATATTATTGTGCTGTCTTGCAGTACATAGGCATTTACCTTAAGCTTTACATCGGGCATGGCGGGTGAGGTGACGTGCGTTACTTCCTTTCTCGACGGATGGGACAGATCACTTACCGGAACTTCAAGAATATAAGATACCTCAGCCTGGCTTAGGTTATAGGCTGGCCTTTGTGCCGAAAAGCCTACATAGGGATATACATTAAAATTGCTCACAGGTATGTAGAGCGAGGTAAGCGCGCCAAGAATATCTACATCGGCCGCCATTATACCCACTTCCTCATTTGCTTCTCTAAGGGCGGTTGCCCGGTAGTCGGCATCATTCTGCTCATAGCTGCCACCCGGAAAGCTCACCTGGCCGCTGTGCGGGGTGTTATCCTCCCTGCGTTTCATGAATAGAATATGAGGCTCACCATTTAGTGGAAAAATAAGACATAACACCGCACTGGGTCGGGCATTAGCGGGCACTGCCATAGGCATGGGCCTTACACGGCCCATCATCAATTCCTGGGCTTTACTGCCCGGCAGGGATTCCCTCAGGCGTTTCTTTATTTGGTCTATCTGCTGTTCTTCCACGTTCTATTGTCAAAGGTATTAACTAGTCAATATATTCATGTTTTTTTCTGATCAGAAGTGCCCGTTCTGTAACCTTTACACGTAGGTAGATGTAGTATAAGGGTAGGTTCACAAAATAATAGAGCAAAACATAATACCTTTGCAGTCGTATGAAAGGGTAAATTCTTTCTTATGTTATTCATTGGCCGACATCAAAACACTATACAACAAGGTTCCACCACTGGTAAGGTCATTCTTACTAAAGGCCGCGCTTATATTTATAGTGTGGCAGCTGCTGTATAATTTTGTGCTCGATCCGATCAGAGTTCCAGACAGGCAATTGACCAATGCAACAGCCTACTCTACTGCGAAGTTTATGTCCGCATTTTATGACAATGTTGGTGCTGTCTATACACACAACAATGCTACCGCATCTGCCATTATTACTATAAACGGACGTGGTGTATTGGGTATACTCGATCCCTGCAACGGACTGGATATTTATGTGCTCTTTATTTCTTTTTTATTCTGCTTTCCCGGCACAGCCAAAAGGCGGGGATTGTTCATTTTAATGGGCCTACCTTACATCTATATCATCAATACTATCCGTTGTGCCTTGATAGGCTGGCTGAATATAGCGCACAGGGGTTGGGTAGATATCAGCCACCACTATATTTTTACTGCGGCTGTATATCTTCTTGTGTTCTACCTTTGGATGGAATATACCAAAACGAAAAGAGCAACTGTACATGCGGGGTAGAGCGCTATTTATCATTTCCTTTATTGTTATCATCTTATTCAGCTGGGCCAATGTTGATTATTTTGGCTCTGTGCATAACAATGCCTTTGGCCCAACGGTTAACCAGATCGTTCATATCATAGCATTTTTACTAACAGCGGGTATAGGCTATATTAACTGGCGCCAACATGATAAGTGGGTCAATAGCCTATGGTTGGGATTATATGCATTAGTACTTCTATTGTTCCTGGCCAGCGGTGTGCTATTTCACTTCACCCACAATGAGCTGATCAAACGCACAGGTGCAGGCCTGCGCAACAGGTTTACAGAGCCGCTCCCTTTTCTTGTTTTTTACCTGTTTACGGTGTTGTCCAAACAATTATCCCGAACCACTGATACACACAATAAAAAGGGCTGATCATGGTGATCAGCCCTTTTAGTATTTGCCAAAATTTTATTAGAAGAAGTTATAATCTCGTCTGGCGGAGTTAAGCCTTATGCCCAGGTACACATAACTGGTAGTTAGTGGCCCGGCAGGATCGTAACCTACAGAAGAATAACCGTTATACACTTTCGAGGCATTATCGAATTTCCTGTAAACAGTACCTAGGTCAATAAACAGGTTTCTCGATGCCTGGTAAGACAGGTTCAGATTAATGCTCATTACCTGGCTCTTTGGTCCGTTAACCATCTTTATCCCATAGTCTTTAGGGCGTGAAGTATATGTTTTGAATACATCGTTACCCAGGTTTGCACCGCCTGTATCTACGCCATGCACGTAGTACATGCCTTTAAGTGTTACCATCAGGTTTTTTGCGGGTTGGTAGCGGGCGATACCTATCATCTTTATATAGCCCGATCCAAGAGGATCGGCCAATGGCTGGTTGAAGTTGGTATAGTTGGCAATAGTGTCTTTGGCAGCATATGCATAAGGGCGTACCGCATCCAGTTCGGCCTGGAGGTCCAGGTTCTTTACGCCCAACGCATCAAAATATTTGGCACCCAGCTGATAACCGTACTTATTACCGTACCATCCCTTTCCTGATACAAGTTCCGATGCCTTGAATTCGTTGAGCATGAACTGCCCGTAAAACTGCAGATGCTTTGCTGCTATGGCTTTAAAAGACCAGCCAATGAGCGATTTGTCTGCACTGCCATTAAAATTATTAGCCGCAAGCGTAAACGCTACCGGATTAAGGTAGTTGAGCTCATAGCCATTAGCACGGTCAAATATGATAGACTCAAAATAGCTTAGATTCAGCCATGGCCTTGCATTAAATGATATGAAGTGCATGGTGGCATACTTGTGCGCATATAGCTGATCGCCTGCCTGTTTATTGTATTGTCCCGTTAGCTGCAGGTACAAGCTCTCATAGTTAAGTTTCCATATTCTTGCACGCAACTTCAGGAAGGTCATGTTAGATGAGAAGTCGCTCAGGAAAAGGCTCGTAACACCATCGCCTATAAAGTTTTTACCCGACCCGAAGGTAACACTCACCTTATCCTTCACAGCAGCGAAGTCTACGTAACCACTTGCATTGAAGTAAGAGAAGTTTGCACCTCTTGACTTAGGCACAAAAAAGTAGTCGGCACCCGGCACTGCCATGTACTTGCCATCTTTCATAGCATAATTATATACGTATCCCGGCATAGATTCTATGTTGTCAGTCAGCATAGTATAGAAACCTATACGCTTACCGAACCATCCGCGAAATTCAAGGTCATAGCTACCGTAAAGGTGATATCCGCTCAGTCCTTTTACCGATACGCTACCCCCGCCACTGTTGGCCTCTTGTGTAGAAACATAATTCTGCACCGGGTTTATGATCAGTAAAAAGTCCTTGGTCTTTACATAGCCCATGTTGTAACGGTCTTTGTATATCTTGCCCCACAGGGTATGTTTTCCTTTTATAAATCCATTCTCATCAGCCGCCCATTCACCATGCTCGGCAACAAGCATACGCATATTATACAGGTCTATTTTGCTGAATGGGTTTTTGCGGGTAGTGTCGGCGGCCCAGCTCTGCATAGATTCGGCAAAATGGACTGCATTCTTCCTTGACTCCAGTTTGTCACTTAAGTTCAGGCTATCACATAGCCTCCCCGACCTTGTTTCCAACCTATCCAGCAGCAGGTAGTTGTCAGATCCGGTGGCTATATAGGTCGTTTGGGCAGTAGAACAGTAAGTTGATAAAGCAAGGGCAAGAGCGAGGTAGGCTTTTTTCTGCATAAAGGCGTTTTACAGATATGTAAATTGTAGATTTGCGTGGTAAAATTAAGCGTTATTCACTAATACGCCGCATATAACAACATGACAACGATATTAATAAAAAACGTCACCATAGTAAACGAAGGTATCAGCAAGGTATCAGACATTCTGTTGAAAGATGGTCTTATAGATAAAATTGACACCAACATCACACCTGCAGGCAACTATAAGGAGATAAATGGCGAAGGGCTGCACTTGCTACCGGGTGTTATTGACGACCAGGTACACTTCCGCGAGCCGGGTCTTACCCATAAAGCCAATATTCATACTGAAGCGGCAGCAGCTGTGGCCGGTGGCACTACCACTTTTATGGAGATGCCCAATACCAACCCGCCCGCTATCACCCAGCAATTGCTGCAAGACAAGTATGATATTGCGGCGGCTACCTCTGTAGCCAATTACTCCTTCTTTATGGGCGTATCTAACAGCAATGCCGATGAGGTACTGCGCACCAACGACAAAAAGAACGAAGTATGCGGTGTGAAGATATTTATGGGATCGAGTACAGGCGATATGCTGGTAGACAACTACCTTACCCTGAACAAGATCTTTTCAGAATCAGAGTTGCTTATTGCCACCCATTGCGAAGATGAGCGCGTGATCACAGAAAACAAGGCCAAATACCCTGATGCTGATAATGCTTCTTACCATCCGCTGATCCGCGATACAGAAGCATGTTTTGCCAGTTCATTTTCAGCGGTACAGCTGGCCATGATCCACAAGACCCGCCTGCATATACTGCATATATCTACTGCCCGTGAGCTACAGTTGTTCACCAACATGTTCCCGCTGACCGACAAGCGCATAACATCAGAGGTGTGTGTACATCACCTGCATTTTACTGCCGATGATTATCCGCAATACGGCAATCTCATAAAATGCAATCCGGCGATTAAAGCCAAAGAGAACAGGGATGCTCTGTGGGAAGCACTGCTTGACGACAGATTGGATATAATAGCTACCGATCACGCTCCCCACACCTGGGAAGAAAAGCAACAGCCTTACCAACAAGCACCTGCAGGTGTGCCATTGGTGCAGCATTCGCTAGTCCTTATGCTGCAATATGCAAAGCAGGGCAAGTTGAGCATTGAAAAGGTGGTAGAGAAAATGTGTCACGCGCCGGCTCAATGCTTCCAGATAGCTAAAAGAGGTTATATACGCGAGGGTTACCATGCCGACCTGGTGTTGGTGAATATGAACGAAACATACACCGTGAGCAAGGAGAATATCCTTTATAAATGTGGCTGGTCGCCGTTTGAAGGACATACGTTTCCGGCAAAGATCGTGAATACTATAGTTAACGGAAATATCGTTTATGAAAACGGCAAAGTTTTGGATCTATACAGAGGACAAAGAATATTGTTTGACAGATAAAGTGAAGATGGCAAAAATAAATACCACCATTTCACTAATTCTATTCCATTTCTGCTTCGTTGCAAAAGTCTTTAAATAGGTCACTATTCGCAGATTTTGCGCCTTGCACAAAAGAAATATAATCATTAAACTTGATGGCATTTATTTTCGCCATCCTCACTGATGCAAAACGACAAGATCACACTTAAAGACCTCTCTATCTTTACTTCAGACGGCAGTGGAGGTGTCTTCGACCTTATAGACCGTACCACTTCACTGGCCGGGAAGGATATGCTGCGCAAGCACCTGCATCATCCGCCCGACACGGCTGAGAATCTGATAGCTACGCAGGAAGCTATTAAATTCTGGAGCAAACACCTGCAGCTATGGCCAAAGATCATTTCTAACGGCACAATAGTGATGCTGGAAAAATTCTTTGAGTCGGCAGATAATGTAAGTGCACCACCAACAGGTATTACCCTGATGATGGGAACAATGATGCAAAAGGTGTTCAATAAGCAGGAGTACTTTTTAACCAAATTCTCGCTTTCCCATCTTTCAGATTTTTTGAAGGGTTGCCAACAACTGGCAGAAATAGCCGACAACGAAGTTGTTCCATCAGCATTGAGACATGAACTGGATGCTATAAACAAGGAACTGGAACACAGGTTGGCAAATAAGATGATGAACGTGAATCCGGATGCCCAATACTCTGAACTGGCGCAGCTCAACTACCAGGCTCGCCGCGAAATGAAGAGTATGGTCTATCGCCTCATCAACCACTATGCGCGGCTAGATGCATGGCAATCTATGGCACGGGCAACCAATGAACATAAGTGGGTATTTCCTGAAATACTGCCGGCATTGCCTATTCGCTTCGAAATGGAGCAACTATATCACCCTTTGATACAGCAGCCAATTGGATACGATATAACATTTGATAATAGCCGCAACTTCCTGGTGCTTACGGGGGCCAACATGTCGGGCAAGACCACCTTTATGCGCTCACTGGGTGTTGGTGCTCTTATGGCTCATCTGGGCATGGGCGTACCCGCAAAAGCACTTCGTATCAGCTTTCTGCAGGGCATCATCACCAACATGCATGTAGAAGACAACATACTGAAAGGAGAAAGTTATTTCTTTGCCGAAGTGCAACGCATGAAGCAGACCGCCGAAAAGCTACAACAACATCAACCCCACCTGGTACTGATGGATGAACTCTTTAAAGGCACTAACGTACATGACGCATATGAGTGTACCAAGGCAGTAATGGATGGTTTGCTCAATCATAACAATCACCTGATGATACTGTCTACCCACCTCTATGAAGTGGCGCACCAATTTGCCGAAAACAAAGAGATCCTATTCTCCTACTTCGAGACGGAGCTAGACAAGGATAGCAGCTACAGGTTCACCTATAAACTAAAACCCGGCATATCTAACGACCGCATTGGGTATCGTATATTGCAGAAAGAAGGTGTAATTTCGCTGCTGCAAAAAAAGCGTTGACATGAAGTCGAAAATATTTGTGATCGTCATTGCCACTCTTATTGTGTTGCCAGTGCTATACCTGGTGACCAATGAACTGAAATACCGTTCTAAACACGGCAATGAGCCGGTTCCTGTTAACAATACTTTAGATAGCACTATTGCACCAAACGGCGATACTATAAAATAGTAATGCATAAATTTAGTGTGCCGTAAGGCCAGTAAATATGAAAAAGCTACTCCTGATCATCCTCCTTGCAATTTGCGGCATCAATGCAGATGCACAGAGCCGCGGACGTTATAAGCGAATGCCCGTAGATAGCCTGCCCTATATGAAGTCGCCGGAGTTGCCGGCATACAACATAAGGTTAATGGACAGTACAACCATCTTCAATACATTTAATATTGCTAAAGGAAAATATACGGCCATCTTCTTCTTCGACCCCGGCTGCAGTCATTGCCACGATATTACTGCAGAGCTGACACGCGGTATGGATTCGCTGAAAAACATCCAGTTTTACTTTACTACGCCTAATCCTGATTTTACGGCTATGCGTAAGTTTGCATCAGATATGCACCTTGCCGATTATGCCAACATAGTTGGCATTGGCCGTGACTATGAGTTTTTCTTTATAGACTATTACAACGTGAATTCCTTCCCCGACCTAGCACTCTATGATGAGAACAAAATGATCGTGCACCTGTTTGAAGGAAGGGTTACTGTTAAGGATCTTTATGAGTACACCCACAAGAAGTAATTTACGTCTTCGTTAATCTTCCTTATCCTTATTTCTTTTTACACCTTTCAGGCGAATGCGGGCATTGTATATACGACCATCTTTGTCCCATACTTTTACACCGTACTCCCCTTCTTCCATTTCGTCAGTATTCACCTGGCATATGTTTACGTTCTTAGGGTACGAAATATCCATTTCATATTCTCTGCCGGTAGAGTCGATCATCACACAACTAAGGATATCAGGCATGTTGATGGTGAAGTACTTCATCGTTGGGTTCTGCGAACCAATAAGTATAGAAGTATTATCTACCACCTTATTCTTCTTGTAATATACGCCCCTGCGATACATAACACTGCGGGTTACCTGGTCTTCCCATACTACATAGATAAAGCCACCGCCAATAGCCACATCCGCATTCAGCATCACACCTTCGGCAACGGTATCATACACTTTAGGAAATCCCCTGGTGAGGTCATCTGTTACAGCAAGGCAAACTATGTTATTACCACCGGAGCTTTGCGTCCACACAATACCGGCAGCACTACCTATGCCCGATATACGCGGGTAGTTTTGTTTAGGCACACCGGTGATAGCGCCTGTCACTTCAGATGTGGTCAATGAAGGATAAGACAGCGACAACTTGCTCAGATACACCAGTGAATTATCATTAGATCCGCTCATATATACCGAGTACAATGTATCGCCAACTATTACACCATCGGGGCCACTGGCGGGGCATGTAGATGGCACATAGTCTGTAGAGTCTATGCGCAGGGCATTATTAAAGGTCTTGCAGCCATTGTTAGAAACACCACCCCATATGTTGCGCAGGCCACCAAGGTTATTCCTATACAGCAACACACCTGCTGAGCCGGAAGCCACCAGTGCGGCGGGGCTGCAATCGCACACCTTGTCGCCTGAGTTAATGCTGGCTAAAGTGTCTTTGAAGAAAGACTCTCCCATATCATCAGATCGTGCTACCACATAGTGAGCATTATCATAGCCCTTGTCCACCTTCATATAGGTAACAAACGGATTGCCATTCTCATCGGTAGTAACAGTAGGGAAACGGGTGATGTAATTATATTCAGAATCTACCTGTGCAGCTGCGGAAAAATTCACGCCACCATCATAAGAGTGCTTGATGTAAATATGGTTCTTTTCTTCGGGTATCTGCTTGTAGGTAACATATACAGTATCGCCATGTGCTGCTATGTCGGGACCTGCCCATGAGGTGGCAAATACATTTACTCCCGACTGACTAATAACGATAGGTGTAGAGAATGATTCTCCTCCCCACTTGGCAAAATAGGCCTTACCGCCATCATCTCCCCACACCACCATAGGGTTGTTGTATTTATCCAGTTTTATGCGCGGGTGCAGGTTGCCATATATCTTATGTGCCACAGGTGCAGTAGCCAGCCAGCTGATAGAATTTTGTGCAAGAACGGGAATACAAAGTATTGTAAATAAAGCAGTAAGAAGTTGCCGCATAGAGAGCTTGTGAAGCACTAAAATTAGTAATTTATTTGAACACCTTGTTGTTATGACTATAGCGTAACGCCATTAGAGCTTCATAGACACTAATGCGTGCACAAACTACAAATTGTCATATTAATTATGATAATCACGGGTTTTAGAATAATATTGTATAATATTGACTTACTGATCTAAATATACACTACAATGAAAAAGACAATTTTATCATTAGGCGTTTTGCTAGCTATATCTTGCACCTATTCTTTTGCGCAGACAGCGACCACTCTTCAACAAGGTGGCGTTTCGCTAGCTAAGCAAGAAGCCGCACAGAGCCAGAGTCTTGATATTAGCCCAAGGGAAGCCGTTCTTAACATCAGCTATAAAATGACAGGTGGAAAAATGCTGGTGATGGCAGATGACCACAAAGAGGGACCAATTTTTGTAGAGAAAACAGCATCTACACTTAGCGAAGACATATCAGATATACAATGCCGATGGCAAAAGCCTGATAGCTACTTATACGGTAGGAAGAAAAGCTACCGACATAACGCTGACCATAGTTAAAGGGAAAACAGTAAAGGAATTTGCCCTGCGCGAATATCTGGCCCGCGCCACCAGCGACCTGGAAAGAGATGCAATAAAACGCAAGTTGCCGGTTTATTGGTTGTATAAGAATGGTTATGCGAAGTAATAGTCATTAAATATTTATACTCCCGCATCTTTGCCAGATGCGGGAGTTTTTCTTTACATCACATCTTCAAAGCTATGAACAAGTTATTGCTCTTTTGGGCCTGCATCCTGTTCTTTATTTTTGCCTGCCGGGCACAACCCACAACTATTGATGGCTTCTTCGACAAAGACCTGTTGCCCGATAAGATCACGGTAGAAGACGAGGATAGCAGAGCATCTTCCTCATTTCATATCACCTGCAACTTTTCTACTCTATCCGCCCCCATCATTTTTGATTGCACCTACTATTATTCCGACTTTCTTTTTGTGTGCCCGATACCTTCTGTGGTTACCCATGAAGATGCATTTACCGATAAGTTGGCGCGTGTAATGATCCCGGCCGCTAAAACACCTTTAGACTCCAACGGCTTCAGGTGGATAACGCAAGTGTGTATGAACAGCAGCAACAAGGCTAAAATGCCCCCGGCTGTCAATTTCAAGAGTTCATTCACCATTCACTGGCACCAGGGTATGCCCGATATTAAACGACCTTCGTTTACCAAGGTGCCGGCCGATTTTCCGCTCTGTATGGGGCACAGCTACAGTACACCTGCTATCAAGGCCAAAAGCCTAATACTAGGTTACATAGGCAACAACCATAACGCTGTCATCAGAACATTCGATATACCCGGCTACCAGGTGATCACCACAAGGCATGGAGTACTGCTAAAGAAGGGAGACCTCTATGCATGGGTATTTATCAATGATAAAAACACCTTTGGTATTGGTAGCGAAAAGCTGCGCTGGCCAACGGTTACAGACGTAACCTGGCACAACAACTGCCTGCTGATCAAAACCGTAGCCATCCCCTCTGATATCAAAAGTACCTATGTAGTCTGTTTGGACTCATGGGATGTTTTCCGGCTGAAAAACAACAATGATACGTCGGTGCAAACGTTGAATAGTTTGTGTTATTGATTCAGTTAACCATGTTCGTCTATATCCTTCTTCTGATGAATAACCACATGCAAGTCAAATAAATGACCCAATTTTAAATACTGAAAGATGCCTATAATTAGCGTATCCATATTCTTTTTCACTATCGTTTTTTTCATTTTGGTAGGGCTTTCTATTTTTGTGGCTGTTTGCAATCGGCAGACACAACGCACGATAAAAAAATTCACTTCACTTGTTCATCTCCTACACCCTACTGTAGTCTCTAACGTCAAATTACGCTATTGGACAACAAATGGAGGAAAGAGTACTATAAGCCTGAATAGTCGCTGCGATCTCTATTTATTTGACAACTGCCTCGCTGTAACTCGTAGAGAGCACTTTATCTATACTTTTTCATTTGCTCCTATTCTAATTACTTCCAATAAAATAAATGCTGAACGCATGTTTGACTACATCAGAATTTATAATCCATACAGCATAATATTTAGGGAAATTGTACAAGGGGAAATAGTTATTAAAGTCTCAGACCCACTATATACCCACTATAAAATTGAACTAACCCTTATGGGTATGACAAAAGAGCAAATAGCTAAATTTAAGAGAATCGAAGATTGGCTAAATTGATTGGCTAAAGGCAATTGGTCTAAATGCAAAAAGCTGCCCACGTTCTACCATTAACCTACTAAATCTGTGTCTTTCATAATTTGCCAACATAATTAATTGATTAAAATTTCCGGCGATGTTGGTCTTATGACCAACATCCATCAGGACGTATTCGTTTTGTACCCCCTACCCAAACACAAAGGCCCGTTGCAACAGCAACGGGCCTTATAAATTTCTTGTCAATTACAGATCATTTAGAGCTTGATCATGTCATTGGTATGCGCATCGTAAAAATTGTATTCGGTAAGTGGAGAAGCATTGTCTATCACTACCTTCATTTTTACTTTGGCGGCCTTGGCCCACTTCTTCACTATTGATGGTTTCAGTAGAGTACCCTTGGTAAGGTAGCCTTCAACTATCGGGTGCACGTGTAGTGCCAGATCTTTATGTCCCTGTGTTACCAGGTACTTGAAGTCTTTCTCTATATCATCTGCCAGCAATATCGACGGGCCTATTTTACCTGTACCCTTGCAGGTAGGGCAATTCTCGGCTGTAGATATGTTCAGCTCGGGACGCAGGCGCTGGCGTGTTATCTGCATCAACCCGAATTTAGAGATAGGCAGTACCGTATGCTTTGCCCTGTCAGTCACCATCAGCTCTTCCATAGCCTCTACCAGTTGCTTTTTATGCTCGGGTAGCTTCATGTCTATAAAGTCAATGATAATGATACCGCCAAGATCCCTCAACCTCATCTGCCGGGCTATTTCTGCCGCTGCTTCAAGGTTGGTCATTATAGCATTCTGTTCCTGTCCTGCTTCCGCATGGCGGGTACCACTGTTCACGTCAATAACGTGTAGTGCTTCAGTATGCTCTATGATCAGGTAGGCGCCGCTGCTCAGGTTCACCGTTTTACCGAATGCCGCCTTTACCTGCTTGCTTATACCGTAGGTCTCAAATATGGGTTGCTGTGCTGTATGCAGACTTACTATCTCGGCCTGCTCAGGAGCAATACGCGATATGTAGTCCTTCATCTCGGTCATGATCTTCTTATCGTTGATCACTACTTTCTGAAAACTCACACTCAACAGATCTCTTAATATAGACGTGGTCTTATCCTGTTCGCTCAGTATCATCTGCGGCGCTTTCGCTCCTTTCAGATTCCGCTGTATCGTCTTCCACATTTTCTCCAGTTCCAGTATATCCGCATGTAGCTCAGCTGTGTTCTTTCCTTCAGCTGCTGTACGCACTATTACACCAAAATTTTTGGGCTTTATGCTTTCTACTATACGCTGCAGGCGCTTACGCTCATCTGCCGAATGTATCTTTCTCGATATAGCTACCACATCATTAAATGGCGTAACCACCACAAACCTTCCGGGGAGTGATATTTCGCAGCTCAATCTCGGACCTTTAGAAGAGATCGGCTCTTTAAATACCTGTACAAGCACTTCTGGTTTCCCGTTAAATACTTCAGTTATTTTACCGTTCTTCAGTATTTCAGCCTCGTTCTTGAAACTGCCGAAGTGTTCACCCCAGCTAGGATTGCCGTCTACCGATTGCTTACTGAATTTTATGAGAGAGCGCAGGTATGGACTCAGATCAGTATAAGAGAGAAATGCGTCTTTTTCGTACCCAACATCTACAAACACCGCATTAAGCTGTGGCATCAGTTTTTTTATCCTGCCCAGGTATAGATCTCCTACGGCAAACTGATTAGTTCCACGCTCATAGTGAAGTTCGACCAGCTTCTTGTCTTCCAACAAGGCTATCTCTACACCCTCACCAGATGCATTAATAATTAATTCTTTGTTCATTCTGCCGTCGTTTAACCAAATATCATCCCGTTAGCACCCTCATTTGCATGGGGGAGGGATGGGACAGCCGCAAATAGAATATGTGGAGACCTCTTGTAAATCCTGCAATAATACACTCACACACCTTACTTATGCACATAGTGCAGCTGCAAGGCGTGTGAATGCAATTAAAGGCTTTGGGAAGATGATTTGGTAGTGAATACTACTTGTTCTTCTTATGACGGTTTTTTCTCAAGCGTTTCTTACGTTTGTGGGTAGCTATTTTATGTCTTTTTCTTTTTTTACCGCAAGGCATAATTGTATGATTTTAAGTTTACTTCAATGAATTTATCTTTCTGTCAATCTCCTTACTGAAATCAGGTTTATTCACCAATGTTTTACAACGCTCCAGCAACTCAATTGTTTTCTCTTTATTACCTAACCCCTCATATGCCTGCGCCAGGAAATACATAGCCTCAGAATTACTCGGTTCTACTTTCAATACTGTTTCAAAGCGTTTTACAGCCTTATCAAATTGGCCCGACTGTATCGACATTCTTCCCAACAACATGTTAGCAGGAATATCATCTGGCTTCTCTGCGGTTACTGCTCTTAATATAGCAACTCCCTTCATTGGTTCTCCCGAGCCCTCTATGTATGCTGTAGCCAATGCCAGTTTAGTATCTTCATTATTAGGATCTATCTGCGCAGACTGCTCCAGGCAACTCACTGCCTCTCCCGCTTCCCACAACTGCACAGACGGTGAATGTTCGTCTTGCATTAGCTGCAAAAATATTTGGCCTGCAAAAGTAAGATCTTTTGCTGACTTCTCCAACTTTCCTGCTTTTCCCGAAAAATAGGCTGCAATGGGAAATTGTTTATTGCGTTCATATACACCGGAAAGGCGTACAAAAACAGCAGCCATACGTGAAGAGTCACGTATGGCCGTAAGTTCATTTTCAATGGTCTTCACCGTATCAGCTGCCGTTTTCGGGAGCAACTTCTTTGATGCGGCTAATAAAGAGTCGAAAGAGGCGGGCTTCATGGTGTTAGGACCCTGGGCCATGCCACCTTGCTGAGGTTGATGATCGTGATCATGTTTCTTCAGCGGCGGTATGGTGTTACCTCCCCAGTATAAAAGAGCAATTAGTATTGATGCTGACCCAAGTGTGATATAATGTACTGCCTTCAATGGAATTTTTTTCTTGTTTCCGCAAAGGTAGCGAAATCACGCTTGTTTTATTTTACTTACAGTTCTATTGCATCTTTCTCACTGCTCTCAACAAGTTCGTGCTTGCTGTCTTTTACCGCCATAGAAAACTCCTTGGCAGGTTTAAATGCAGGGATAAAATGCTCAGGTATCTCTACCGCTACGTTTTTCTTGATGTTACGGCCGATCTTAGCAGCGCGCTTCTTCAAAATAAAACTACCAAATCCACGTACATAAACAGGCTCTCCTTCTATAAGGGAAGTCTTCACTTCCTTAAAGAATGTTTCCAATGCCACCAGGATATCTACTTTAGGTATTCCTGTCTTCTCTGCTATGCTTCCAACGATATCTGCCTTTCTCATGTTTAATAAGTATTGTAATGATAAATTATACTAGCTGGATGGCTATTTCACATCCTTAGTATTCAATAATTGAACCAAATTTTAAATAATTTACGAATTTACGTTTTTGATAGATAATCACCTATAAACCAAATATTTATAACGTTTCAATAACTAATAAATCAATACTTTATAAAACTGATTAAATGCTATTTAACTATTACTTTATAATGATTTCGAATAGTATATGTTATTGATTTCTTGTTGGCAACCCAATGTGGGGAAATTGTTGGGGAAAATTTTCCACATTTTTATTATTTTAAATGCATTGGGGCATGATTTATAGACCCTAATCCATCAAGGGTAATTAATTGTATATCTGATTGATAGACTAAGGCATATGTACTTTTGGTTAAAAAAAGAAAGAGGCATCACGCAGTGATACCTCTTGTAATTTGTCAGGTGTCGGCTATTTGCTCACTGTAAAATGTATCCATTCAGCACCGCTGCCTGTTATTACGCGCAATATATACTGCCCCGGAGCAATATGGCTGTCAGTTACCACCTGTTCGTGTATAATGCTGTGCATTGGCTGGGTACTACCGCTATGCAGTATGCGCCCCATCATATCAATGATCTCATAGGTGACCGGTTCATTGCTTCCTTCTGTTTTACCGATCAGCGTGAAATTGCCATTGTTCGGGTTCGGATAAAGAGAGAACGACACACCTGACGGATGAAGGGTATTGATACCTACATGCCCTGTATACAAGGTTACCACATTGCTATGGTTAGATACGGCAACAGCACATGGTATATTACAATCTGCTATGCAGTAGAAGGCATCATTACCAACCGCTGTTGTGCTGTAAGTAGCTGATGTGGCGCCTGCAATAGCAGTGCCGTTTTCATACCATTGGTATATTGGCGAAGATCCGCAATTGGTCAATGTTGCAGTAAATGTTACAGGCTGGCCTATATAACCTATGGTATCGCCTGGCGATACGGTTACCGTTACAACCGGTATAACATTGGGATATACGTGCATGGTAATATTGTTGCTATACACTGTGTCAATTGTAGGGCAGGTGGCATTGCTGGCCATTCGGCAACTAATTACATCACCATCTGCAGGTGAGTCGCCCAGCGTTAGTCCGGCACCAATATTTACTCCATTTCTTCTCCATTCTATGTACGGCGCTGTTCCGCCATTTACAGGGGTAGCAGTATAGGTTGCCGGCGCGGCACCACAAAGCGTGTCATTAGGGCTTACAGCAGCGGTAACCATTGGCACTACACTTACATGCACCGTTACTATTTTCGATGTAGTGGCAGATCCGCAAGCATTAGTTACAGCATAATAGATAGTATCTACGCCGGCAGTAATACCAGTCACTACACCGCCTGTCACCGTTGCATGAGCATTGCTGACTGTCCATGTGCCACCAGGCACTACAGTGGTTAATGTTATGGCCATACCTATGCACGCTACTGACGGACCTGCAATAGTATCTGCTCCCGGCACGCCATATACTGTTACCAGTCTGCTTACGCTTACCGCACCACAAGCATTCGTAACGGTATAATATACCGTGTCTGTGCCCGGGGTCACACCGGTTACCATGCCCGATGTAGAAATAGTTGCATGCGTATTACTTACACTCCATACACCGCCCGGTGTACCATCATGTAATGTGGTTGTTCCGCCGGGGCACACGGTGGCAGTGCCCAATATAGCGGCTACTACCGGCACTGTGGTTATGTTCACTGTAAGCGTTACCGTAGTTGTGCCGCATAGGTTAGCTACCGCATAGCTTACAATGGCGCTGCCTGTTGCTACACCATTGTACACGCCGGTAGTCGCATCTATAGTTGCCACGCTGGCAGGTGAGCAACTCCATATTCCTGAGATAGTAGCATCGGTAAGTGTAGCCGATGTGCCGGCACAAATCGTAGTTGTACCGCTTATTGCACTCACCGTTGGTAATGGATTTACAGTTACCGTATAGAGGGCAAACAGCGATCCGCAAAGGGTTGTTGCCTCATAGTACACAGTGACATTACCGGCTACTGTGCCCGTAAATATACCACCAGGCGTTATAGTACCACCGGTGCCACAGGACCATATGCCGCCAGGTGTGCCAGTGGGGTTAGTAAGTGTTATAGATGAGCCGACACACACCGCAGCAGCGCCCGTTATAGCACCTGCTACTGGCAGCGGATTGACAGTAAGCCTGTGTGTGGCTATAGATGTGCCACAATAGCCGGTTATCGCATAATAAACAGTATCTGTACCTGGTGTTACTGCGGTAACCAGTGCCGAGGCAGATATAGTCACATGGCTGCCGGTATGGTTCCACGTTCCGCCTGGTGTACCGGTAGTATTATACATGTATGCCGTACTGCCTGGGCAGAGGCTGTCTGTTCCTGTCACATAACCCGGGTTAGGCAGTGTTAGTACCTTAATGGTTTTCCATACAGATGCTGTTCCGCAACTATTTGTTGCTGTATAAGTAAGCGTATCAATACCACCTGCCGCTGCATATACGTTTGCTGTAGTTGGCGTAGCTGTTGTTGGTAATACATACCCGAAGTGAATGCCCCATGATCCTGAAGCAGGTCCTGCGGTGGCCACAAATGTACCACCCTGGCACAACGAATCGAGACTGGTAATTGCCGTCATTACAGGTGTGTCTATAACATTAACGGGGAACGTTGAATAGACCGTTCCGCACAAATTAGTAACTGTACTGGTTATTGTTGCAGTACCTACATTAACACCAGTTACTGCACCGGTGGTTGCATCCACTGTCACCAAAGGAGACGTAGTGCTCCATGTGCCCGGAATGGTAGTGGTCAATGTGATAACAGAGCCGCTGCACACTGTACTTGTACCCGTGATCACGCCTGCAACGGGCAGTGGCTTTACGGTAATGTCGTGAGATGTATAAACTGTTCCGCACGTGGCGCTGGTTACAGTGTATCTAATTGTAGTTGTGGCAAGTGTTGTAGCCACCCCTGTTACCACCCCTGTTGTTGATACTATAGCTACAGCCGGATTCAGGCTGCTCCATACACCGCTTGGTGTTACATCTATCAACGTTGTTGTTGCGCCCGAACAAACGGTATCGTCACCAAAAATAAGGCCCGGTACCGGCAATGGATGTACAGTGAAGGATAGGGTAGCCGTAGCCGTACCGCAGGTAGGAGTAGTTGTTGTATAACTTATTGTTGTGGTGCCATAATTATTCCCGCCCGCTTCTCCGGTGGCATCATCAACAGTGGCTATAAAGGTATTGTCGCTGCTCCAAGTGCCGGCACCAAAAGACCCTGTATTATCAAGCGTTACACTGCTACCCATACATACATCCGAAGGAGAGGGTGCTATTACTGCATTGGCAACGGCATTTACTGTAATGGTGTATGGATCTGGTATAGAACCACATGCGGTAGACCCAGAATAAGTAATAACTACCGAGCCGTCAGAATTACCGATCACCACCCCTGTCAAAGGATCAACATCGGCAGTTGATGGGTCGGATGAACTCCAGTGCCCCAGTGGGGTTCCGCCTACGTCTGTCAGTACTATTGTCGATCCTACACACACATCGGTAGGACCTGTTACATCACCATCGAGTGGCAGTGAATTTATCGTTACGCTGAATGTAGTAGAGTCAACGCCGCAAGATGTAGACACGGTATAAACGATAGTATCAATGCCCGCTATTGTACCTTTGAACATAATAGTATCAATACCACTTACCGCAGAGAGGAACAACACATAACCCCGTCTGCTGCGCCATGTTCCACCCGGTGTTGCAGAATGATTGCGTAACGTATCAAATGAATTCTGGCATACAGTATCAGCTCCGGTTATGGTGCCATGCTGGGGTAGTGTCAATACATTTACAACATGGGTTGACAAGGTACTACCGCAACTGAAAGTATTAATGGTATATGATATTGTTGCAGTTCCCCCAAGAAATGCTGCCCCACTTACTACGCCGGTTGCCGATACTGGCGCAATGGAATTATTGGAACTCTGCCATATTCCTCCGGGAAAAACTGTTGATAAAGAAATAGTGCTTCCATTACAAACATTAATAGGGCCGGTTATTGGGCTTACTATTGGAGAACGCTTGACGTACACAGTGTGAATTGCTGAATCCTGTCCACATCCTACTGTTGATGTGACAATATATTTAATAGCTGCAGAAGCTGGAAAAGGAGTAGCCCCGGTTACCACACCTGTTGGCGACACTGTAGCAACCGCCGGGTTACCGCTTGCCCAGGTACCCACGCTACTTGCTCCAAAACTTATCAGATTAATGCTTGCGTTATAACATACGCTATCCGCCCCGGTAATACCACCGGCAGCAGGAAGCGGATTAACAGTTAAGGTCATGTAGCTGTCGTCGGTAGTACATGCAGTGCTTGTCTGATAATGGATATTAACAGTACCCGGGCTATAATAAGTAACCATACCGCTGCCATCAATATCTGCTATGCTCGGGTCTTCGCTGTACCAATATCCGCTGCCTACAGCATAATTGGCATACAACCAATCTGGTCCGCTACCCATACAAACAGGATCATAGATGCCATCTATCGGGCCTGAGTATGCATCGGGGTCTACTGTAAAGGTGAATGTTGTAGAGTCGCTGCCACACGTGGTACTGGAAATGTGTGTAATAGTAACAGTACCATACAAACTCGCATACAACATGCCCGATGCATCGACATCAGCTATAGAAGGGTCACTGCTGATCCATGTACTGGTACCTGATGCACCTGATAAAGAAAGCGGATAGTTGTAGCCGACACATCCGTTTGTAGGCCCATAAATAATACCGGCATGTGGCGCAGGATTTACCGTAAATGCAAGTACTGCGGTATCTGCACCGCAGGAATTAGATGCTATATATCTAACTACAGTGCCGCCGGTATTGATGCCCGTTACTGTACCTGCAGCATCTATTGCGGCTATTGCGGCATCCTCTGTCGTCCAAGCGTCTGCACCTACCGATGTACCATGCCCCAACCACACGGTAAAACCTTCACACACCATGTCTGGTCCAATGATTGCCCCTGCCTGCGGTAATGCGCGTACATTAATATTGAGTGTAGTAGTGTCTGACGTGCAAGCATCAGTTACAATATAACTTATGGTAGCACCACCCGCATCAATACCCGTTACAGAGCCACCGGCATCTACAATGGCTATAGCGGGGTGGCTGCTACTCCACGTACCAACTGCGCTTGCTGATGTATTTAATAAGTTGATATTTTCGTTCACACAGACAGAATCTGTTCCTGTTATCGATCCTGCATCAGGGTCTGACCTTACGGTCAATGTTTTAGTAGCAGATACTGTATCGCAGCTGTTGCTTACTTTGTAGGTAATAACTACACTGCCGCTATTTATGCCGGTGACGCTACCCGCATCGTCTACGCTTGCTATCGTGGTATTGCTGCTAGTCCATGTGCCGCCATCAGTTGCGCCAATTTTAGTCAAAAGTGTTATCTCCGTTTTACAAATACTGTCTACACCTGATATAGTTCCGGCTACTGGCATAGAGTCAACTTTTAGTGCAACCATTGCTATGCCTTCAGAGCATGCTGGATTTACAGTATAGCTGATAATGGTTTCGCCGGCACCTATTCCTGTTACAACACCCGATGCATTTACCATTGCTACTAAGTTATCACCACTTGACCAGGCCCCTCCTGACACAGCGTCTGTCAATGACGTAGCTGAGCCATTACAAATGGTCGAAATTCCAGAAATGATTCCTGCGTTAGGCGTAGGTATAACTGTAACCTTATATGTGGTGCTGACGCTATTGCAGGTGTTACCATTGCCAAATGTTATTATCGTTGTCCCAATTCCTTTCGGCCAAACCACTCCGGAAGGTTTTATAATAGCCACAGATGGAACACTACTGCTCCAATATCCGCCGTTTGCATTATAAAGGCCTCGTATATGCGTTGCACATATTGTTACCGAATCAAATTGAATCATCCCCCCATTCAATTTCGCATAAATAGGTGATAATGGAAGTAATGGTGCATCTATAAAAGCAAAATAGGTGGTTACTACGGTGTCATGAGTAAAGTATAGATGAGTCAGCCCCTGATTTACGGCGAATGCATTACCAAAAGAGTCAACTTGCACAACATTGGTATCTTGTGAACTCCACCAACCAGGTCCTACTGCTGTATATAAACGGTGTGAGCCCACGCAAAACCTAGCCCCCGGCATTCCCGAGCCTCCACTACTACCACCTCCACCCGGAGGTATCGTCCCGGAAAAATAAAGTACCCTGCCACTATCATTATCAGCAATAAACAGGTCTCTGTCAGCATTTAGCTGCATAGCATACTTGCCCTGATTGCTATATGGGTTGATAATTGTATCAACAACTGTACTATCAGCAAGACTATCGGCCCGCATAATATTTACACCGTTCATTGAATGATCTATACAATATGCCCTGCAGTCTTTTACCGTAAGATCCCATGGGTTCATAGTCACCATGCTATCTACCTTACTCATGGTTGTGAGGTTATACACGTCTATCCTATTACTGTCATTTTCGGTCAGGTATAATTTCCCGCCGTTAATGGCTACTGCTTTAGGCGAATATAAGTGTGATAGCAATAATGTTTTGGTAGCTGTGGTTAGAGGTGATGATATTTTGATGAGCTTACCGGTGCCGCGAATAGGAAGATGTGTAATGCCATTCATAGAGTCAGCACTAACAACGTATACGTTCTGTAAATCGTCAACTGCTATCCCTCTTGGTTTGTTCCAGGCAAGTGCCCCTGTAGAATTGCTAATCGTCTTTATTAATGCCAACCCGGAATTAAATACTTGTATGTTACTGTCTGTTTTACCGGTTTGTACAACATACAAATTGTCATCATTGTCGTACACTAGTCCTTGCGGTGATATAAGTTTTAAACTATCGTCATTATCAAGCCCACCCATAAAATCGGTAACATTGTTCCATATCTTCACTACCGACTTTACTGCAGTATCCCCCGCTTTTACAGAACTCACTGCTACTTTCCCGCTATTACTTATAGCCATTCCATAAGCCTTATTCATTTTTACCCAGTAGAGTACAGAAGTATCCTGATAGTAGCATTGCCCGAAAGACTCACTAAAGCCCAGCAGGAACAAAAGAATAAATAGTATAGGTAGTATTTTTTTCATAATTACATTCTTAGCCTCAACCTTGCAAGTTAATCATTATATCGTAAATAATTATTTATGATTATTTACAAAATATAAAAGCCGGAGCATTGTCCGGCTTTATTATACGTCAATAGGTATTGTTTAGTTTTTATCTCACCTGCTGCATCTCTACCAGCTTTCTGTAGATACCGTCTTTTGCCAGCAGGTCTTTATGAGTGCCGCGCTCTGCTATTGAGCCCTTATCCATTACTATGATCTCATCGGCATGTTGCACGGTGCTCAGGCGGTGTGCTATTACTATGCAGGTGCGGTTCTTCATCAATGTATTTATAGCTTCCTGCACTGTACGCTCGCTCTCTGTGTCTAATGATGAGGTTGCTTCGTCGAGTATCATTATGGGCGGGTTCTTCAATACCGCACGGGCTATGGTCACTCGCTGGCGTTCACCGCCACTCAGCCTTACGCCCCTGTCACCCGCCATGGTTTCGTATCCTTCGGGCTTGTTCTGTATAAATGTATGTGCATTAGCTACTCTTGCTGCTTCCTCAGCACGCTCCAACGTAGCACCACCGGTACCGAGTGTTATATTGTTATAGATGGTATCATTAAACAGTATAGGGTCCTGTCCTACCACGCCCATCAACCTGCGCAGGTCATCTATTTTATACTCCTTTATGTTTATTCCATCTATCAGTATCTCCCCGCTGGTCACATCATGAAACCTCGGCACAAGGTCTACCAGAGTACTCTTACCTGCTCCCGATGCACCTACCAATGCTATCACTTTTCCCTTCGGTATGATCATGTTCAGATTACGCAGTATCTGTTTGTCACCATAGGCAAATGATACATTCCTGAATTCAATGCTGTCCTTAAAGTCGTGTACCGGTGTGGCATTGGGCAGTTCGGTTATTGCATTCTCAGCCATCAGCAGGCCTTCTATCCTGTCCAGTGCACTGGTACCCTTTTGCACATTGGTAAATGCTGATGACAGATTCTTGAATGGATTAATGATCTGGGTAAACAATACAATGTAACCAATAAAAGTAGCGCCGTTAAAGCCGGTACCTGAAAACACCATTCTGCCGCCAAACCAAAGGATCATGCACACAACTATTATCCCCATTGTTTCAGACATTGGCGAAGCCAACTCTCTGCGGGCTGCTATTTTGTTGCGGGTATGAAACAGTGTGTTATTTAGTTTCATGAATTTAAGATGCTGGTGCTTCTCTGCGTTAAACGCTTTCAATACCCGCATACCTACCAGCGTTTCATCTATTACGCCCAGCATACTACCCAATTGCTCCTGGGCAAGATTACTCGATTTTCTGAGCGATTTACTGATCCTGCCAATGATCAGTCCGGCTACTGGCAAAAATAAAAGAAGAATTAAAGTAAGTTGATAGTTGATGTAGATCATTGTGCCGAGGTAGGCAATGATGGTCAGCGGCTCTCGTATAAACACCTCCAAGACACTCATTACCGACAATTCCACTTCATTAATGTCGTTGGTCATCTTAGAGATCAGGTCACCCTTACGTTCTTCGGTAAAGAAGCCTATTGGCAATGACAGTGTTTTTGCAAAAAGATCGTTGCGCAGCCTGCGCAAAACCGCATTACGCAATGGGTTGAGAATATAAAGACCTATGTAAAGGAACAGGTTTTTAAGGATAGTGAACACCACTACTATTACACATACATATGCCAGGGCAGTGAGCTTGTCCTGAGACGCGATAAGATTCTTAAAATAGGCTATGGCAGGCTCAATAAACCCTTTGGGTGCAATGCCGGGTGCTTTTGCTGGCGTGGCATTGATGCTTGCATCGCCAAACAGCAACTGTATCACAGGAATCAGCATGTTGAAGGAAAGCAACCCAAATAAAATACTCAGCAGGTTGGCGCCAAAGTAAAGTGCTATCTTACCTTTATAATCGGCAAGGTAAGTGAGCAGCCTTGATATTTTTTTCATTCTGTGTTTTTGTGATCTGCTGCCCCGGAAAATTAAAATATGGGCAAAAGATATATTTCGAAAATTAAAGGTAGAAATATTTTCATTCCCGCCTCCCTAATGCTTTCTTAAATGACATTATGACTACCAAAGGGTTAGCATTTTAGGGCTCCGATTTTACTTTCTTTTTGTAAATTTGAATTATAAATATTGTGGGTATGACGTTAGTAGCTTTAAACGAACTGAAAAAAGAAGTAAAGAATCTTATCGATGACGCGGATGAAGAAATGGTAAAAGCCATCCGTGCGATGCTTGAAAATGAGCAGGAAGATGACTGGTGGGATACTTTACCTGACGCCGTGAAAGCAGGCATTGATGAAGGTATAAAAGACATGGAAGAAGGGAGGGTTACACCACATGAAGAAGTGTGGAAAAAATATAGCAAGTGGACAACAAAATAGTTTGGTCAGAAAAATCTCAGAAAACATTTAATGACATTATTGAGTACCTATTAAAGGAATGGACAGAAAAAGAAATATTAAATTTCATTGACCTTGTTCATTCCAAGCTGGATCTGTTATATTCTTTTCCGTATTCCGGCACTACAGTACCAAATAGGAAAAACACCTTTCGAACAGTTATTCATAAGAGGGTAATACTTATTTATGACTACAAGCCACTCAAAAAAAAGGTAACATTACTTTTCTTCTGGAACACCCGGCAAGATCCGAAAGGCTTAAAGTTTTAAACAGAACATACAGGCTTGGTAGATTGCGAAATTTCGTCATAATACCCCACCCAAATTGTCGTTTATACACTCTCGTAAATGCACATGTAGTATTAAATTTGTGTATTAAATCCACCCTCATGTCAGCAACAACTGCAACCGGAAACTATGCCCATGTAAACGGCATAAAAATGTATTACGAGATTCATGGCTCGGGCAGCCCGCTGGTACTCATACATGGCGGCGGATCAACTCTTTATACAACATTTGGCAGAATAATGCCCATGCTGGCGCAAACGCACCAGATAATAGGTGTAGAACTACAGGCGCACGGCCATACGCAGGATAGAGATACGCACAGCAGTTTCGAACAGGATGCTGATGATGTGGCAGAACTACTTAAGCAACTGAATGTAACAGGTGCTAATGTGATCGGGTTCAGCAATGGCGGCACTACCGCTATGGCACTGGCCATAAGGCATCCTGACCGGGTACGTAAGCTGGTACTGGCATCAGCTTTATACAAAAGGTCTGGAATGCCGCCATGGTTCTGGGATTTCATGATGAACAGTGGTGGTCTTGACAGTATGCCGCAAGTGTACAAAGATGAATACCTGAAGATAAACCCCGATGACCATAAAGGTTTGAACGCTATGCACGACAGGGACGCCTACCGTATGCAGACATTTGTAGACTGGAGTGTTGATTCTATAAGATCTATACAGCAGCCCTCATTGGTGGTAGCAGGTGACCAGGATATAATAACAGTTGAACATACAATAGAAATGTATCGCCTGCTGCCGCACGGACGGTTAGCCATTCTTCCCGCGAACCATGGCAGCTATTTAGGCGAGATCATGACTCCGGACACAGGTAGCAAGATGCCGGCTTTGTTTGTGGCCATGGTTGAGGAGTTTTTGGCAGCGCCTATGCCGGAGGGTTAACGGGCACATCTATCTGCCAGCAAGTTCCACACTATCAATAATATACAAACTCAGTAAACCTTTTCGGTAATATATGCTCAGTGAGGCCGAGGAATCATACCTGTCTTTTTGCTTTTCATTGAAGCTGGCTTCACGTGGTTCATTCCTGAAAAGATACCCGGCATAATACACCTTATAGTCGCCTCCATGCCGATAGGTTCCTCTACGATATCGTTTTTGCATAACCTGTACATGTTGTTTTTGAGCCGCTTTTGCAAACCATTTATTGATTGCGAGAGCCAGACACGGCAACGTTGCGGCAAAGCATAATATAGCCAATACTACTATTGTCAGATGACTGGTTTTTTCGTTTCCTGAAAGAATTTTGAATACGCCAGTGCGGGGCATAACGAATACTGCGATCACGGTTGAAACAATAGCCATTATGTAAAGGATGATAATGCTCACCTGCGTACACGCAGCAAGTGTGAGGAGAAATTCGAAACAGGCAATGCCCTGTAACAACAGAAGTGTCCCGATTACTTTTGCTACAATAGGACTCTTAACCTTTTCCTGACACCTATCTTCACCCATTTTCATCGGCTTTATTTTTCTCCACTCTTACCCAAGTATTGGTAATAATGACGATAACAAATAACAGAGCAACAAAAATGCCCAAAAGGTAAGCTATCAAAGGCAACCACGGTAACAGCAGCGTTATGCCCAATATAATGGCGCCCGTTATAAAGAGTAACACTCTTAAAAGTTTCCTGGCGCCATGGTACTCAGCAGGATATTCTAAAAAACAACTGAGTGCTGAGGTACTCAGCAAGAAGAACGATATGCCTGTAGCATACATACCGCGTGGCACGTTCAGCGCACTGGCCGGCTGATGCATTACTCCGGGGAAATAAGCCCCCGCTATGCCCAGGCTGGCAATCAACGGTATATAGATGACAGACATCGTCATCCCTGCTGCATACCCCGGCTTGCTTTCCCTGTCTGCTATTAGTGCAAAGAATATCCACCAGAGGGCAAAGGTTATCAAGATCCCCAGCCCGAAGCACAACCACACCTGTGGTGAAATCTCATCTAACGGTCCAATGCAATTGATGACACCCAATATTGCCTCACCAAACACTATGATCACCATTAACCCCAGCCGCTCTACCATGCTCGATGATAAAGAGAAGTCATTGGCTCTTTCCGGGTATCTACGAAATGCCAAAAATGGAGGTAGATAATTAAGAAGAAGCGCTAACCAAAGTATAACACGCTTCTCTGTGGCCGGCGCAAACAAGGAGCAAATGATCAAAGCAAGAGATATCAGGTAGCAAACGGTGTAAGGCACATTCAGCTTGCGGTGCTCTTTATCATAGATACCAACACTCCACCACAGGTAGGTAATGAACAGCTGTAGAAAGGCAAGGCTTATGGTAGATCTGAATATCAGTTTGTCTGGCTGGCTGCCAAGCGTTACTGCCAGTGCAGCTACGGCCACCATTTGCCACAGTGTCATAAACCTTGTTCGCACGCCGGGTGTGCCATGCAGATCATAATACTGGCTGCCATTATACCAACCCCAGAAGATGATAGCGAACATGTAGAGGTAGTCAATAAACCCCACAACAGAGGTGTGCTGCACCAACAACTGAGTAGTGCGCGAGATCACAATCACATACACCAGGTCATAAAACAACTCCAGCCAGCTAATCTTTCGCTCAGCTGCACGGGTGGTAAATTTTTTAGGCGCTCCCCACCATATGCTGTTGTGTATGGCCATTTAGCTCAGATAATTATGACGTCAATTTAGTGATAAATACGGGAATCTCAGTTAATTCCGATTATATATAAGGGCCTTAGGTTGTGCGGACATTTTTGGAATACTATTATTATATATCTTTGTGCTCAGATGAACAGCAAGAATATTCATATTTTCTTTCCAACTCCTATAGCACGATGTATAGCGGGAGTGGGTTTACTATGCCTTTAGGGCTATATCATTTCCTCCTCCCCTCAATCTTTTAATAAGAAACATAGCTATTTTTGCACTGCTTTTGCCAAAGGCGGCATTGCTTATTGTTTACCATTTGTGGCCTGTTGCAGGCTACTGACTATATCATAAATAATGACACACGATCTACATTTTTACAATTCATATACCAGACAAAAAGAGAAGTTTGAATCTATAACCCCCGGCCATGTAGGCTTGTATGTGTGCGGACCAACAGTATCTGGTGAGTCTCACCTGGGCCACGCTCGTCCCTACATCACTTTTGATGTGGTACAGCGCTACCTGCGCCACCTGGGCTATAAAGTACGCTACGTGCGTAACATCACCGATGCCGGCCACTTTGAAGAGGAAGGTCGCGACGCGATAGACAAGGTGAATGAGAAAGCCAAGCTGGAAAAGATGGAGCCAATGGAAATGGTGCACAAATACACCAACCTGTTCCACCACGGCATGCGTTTGTTCAATAACGACGATCCTGCAATTGAGCCAACAGCCACCGGCCATATTATAGAGCAGATAAGCATGATAGAAACCATCATAGAGCGCGGTTATGCCTATGAGGTGAATGGTTCTGTTTACTTTGATGTGAATAAATATGCTGAAGGCTATCCTTACGGAAAGCTTTCGGGCCGCATACTGGAAGACCAGCTGGAAACTACACGTGAACTGGACGGACAGGACGAGAAGCGCAATAAAGCGGATTTCGCACTGTGGAAGAAAGCCCCGCCGGAACACCTTATGCGCTGGAAAAGCCCGTGGGGTGAAGGTTTCCCGGGTTGGCATATTGAGTGCTCGGCAATGAGCAGTAAGTATCTGGGCGAAGTGTTTGATATACACGGTGGCGGTATGGACCTGCAGTTTCCTCACCATGAGAGCGAGATAGCACAAAGCACTATTGCTCATGGTCACGCACCCGTGCGTTATTGGATGCATAATAACATGATCACCATCAACGGTAAGAAGATGGGGAAGAGTTATAATAACTTCATCACCCTGTCTCAATTGTTCAGTGGTGATCATCCCGTGTTGGAGCAGGCCTACCACCCAATGGTGGTGCGTTTCTATATACTGCAAACCCATTACCGCAGTACGCTCGACTTCAGTAATGAAGCACTACAAGCTTCTGAAAAAGCAGCACGCAGACTGTGGGAAGCACATGAGTTGGTGCAGAAGATGGTACACCCGGGTAATGATACCGCCGGTGATCCTAAACTTGACGAACAGGTAAATACCTGGATGAGAGAGTGCACAGAATTCATGAACGACGACTTTAATACCGCCAAGGTCATAGCTAACTTATTTGAGTTAACTCCGGTTATTAACGGCATTAAAGGTGGTCAGGTGAAAGCTGGCGCCCTGTCGGCGGCAACATTTGCATTACTTAAAGTAACATTCAAGGTATTTCTGGAGGATATACTGGGTATGCAGGCGCTGCAGGTAGCTCAGAACAACAAAATGGACCAGGTATTATCACTGTTGATAGAGATTCGTGCAGATGCTAAAAAGCGTAAAGACTTCGCTACCAGCGATCAGATACGCAACAAGCTGGCCGAAAACGGTGTGTTGTTGAAAGATGAGAAAGACGGCACAGTAAGTTATAGTATTGAGTAATTTTTTTTACGGGGCCGGCCATATTGGCCGGCCCATTTTTATAAAGGCTAAACGCTAAAAAGTAATGTTACTATAGCGGTAAAATCGTTTATACAATTGATTATTAGCTAGTTACGTTACCCCTCTTCCGATGTTAACTATAAATTAAGCTCAACCTCGAAAGGCATTTTTTCTGCAATTGAGTAGAAATTTGTTTAGTTTAGCGCCTGATAAGTTATGAGTAACACAGTACAACAAAAGGAAAGATTTCATTTTTTAGACGGACTACGTGGTATTGCGGCCAGCATGATAGTTATACATCATGCCTTCACCTCTAATATTGGAAAATTTCTTGATGCGCATCACCTTGGTGTTCTTTCGTTTTTGTATAGAAATTTTACGCAGTCGGGGGTGGAGTTGTTTTTTGTATTGAGTGGTGTAGTCTTACTCAGGCCCTACCTCAGGCAAGAGCGTAAATTCGAAGTTGGCAAATATTTTTACAGGAGAGCAAGGCGTATTTATCCTCCTTTTTGGGGCGCATTGGCTTTTGGTACATTGGTCGTTTACTTAAATACAACCTATCCTACATGGTACTCACGTATACTCATTCCGTTTTCGTTCACTAATACAGTGCGACAGATTGCTATATTTTCACCTAGAGGGGGTTATTACAATCTCGCATGGTGGAGCCTGCAAATTGAACTCCTTTTTTATATTTTTGTTCCTGCCGTCATTTATTTTTCATCTAAGCCAGAAAGATGGAATGCAAAAAAATTGTTTTTTCTAATCCCATTTTCTATTGCTGCAGTCGTAGGATTGCAGATGTTTTTTACTAACTATTTGCCCGGCCAATACACTATCTATCATGTAAGCGCAAACATATATAAGTTTATTGACTACCCTGTTTGCTTTATGATGGGTACCTACCTGGCATGCAAAAATGAGAATAACAATACTGCTCGCATTCTGATGTTACTTGGATTGGCAACATTGATTGTTTCTTACTTTTATGTTCCCTTGGTCTCAAGTGCATACGGACTAATTTATGGTGGCTTTATAATGATGGCCTTCAACACGGTAAGTATAAAAAAAGTGCTGAGTAATCCTATTATGATATGGCTTGGAGAGCGTTCTTATTCACTGTTTCTAATACATTTTTCAGTATTCTACTTTACTAACTTCATAGTATCGCACATAACTCCGGATAGAAACAGTACATACGCATTACTCACACGTCTGATAGGTATACCGCTGGCACTGTTCTTTGCTATGCTGCTGTTCCATTTCGTTGAGCGCAGGCAAGCTCGTGGCCTACTTACTGAGAAGGCTTTCTGGCCTTGGCAGGCAAAAAAAGTAATGGTGGATCAGGGGTTCTGATTTCTTTAGTAGAAGTTCTTTTGGTTGCTCGAGAAGTGGTTCAATCAACCTGTCTATGATCATCATGCGTGGCCGAGTATTATAATTGTAGCCATAATAGCCGGCAAAGCGGATGCGACCGCACTAAGAAATGACATTATAGCAAAAAAGAGCGCTATCATAGATACGCCCAATACTATGCCGGCAATGGCCATTCCTTTCTTCTTTCGCCGCACAAGGCCAATGCTGCCAAATATAACAGCAAACAGATCTGAGTAGAGCCAGATAACTACAGCCGTTACTAAAAAGGGAGAGAATAAAGTGCACATGGCTAGTATAAACGCCGCTACAGAAAGTAAGCCAAGATAAAGAGATAACCTACCAAATATACCACTGCGCTTCGCATGAGCAGGGTGCACCTCCTTTTGTTCATCGTTATTGTCACTCCGGTTTGCAGACATTATCTTATCGATACGTTTTGTTAGTAATGAACGATGTGTAGGCAGAACAGAATCTGTAGCGATATGCTGTGCGACCATGGTTCTTGCACTCATACTGTCGGCAACAATGTGAATAGGGAATGCTGCTTGTGCAGGCATTGTAACAATCAGTATAATGAATGAAGCGATAAAAAGTAATGACCGATAACTTAAAGCTCTGTTTGACATAACAATGATTTATTGAAGTGATGGAAGAACGCTGCGTAATTGGTTATCAGAATACAAGTTTGTAGCGGAGCACTTCCCAGTTTTTTTTAAGTGTGGCCTGCGGGTGGTCTATGTTCATTTTGATGACACCGGCATCGGCACTGATGTAGATGAAGTCGTTTTTGGCGTAAGGATAGCCGGCGATTGTGTTTCCTGCGTACAGATTGATCTCGGCTACATTGTAATAGGTGGTGCCATTGACCACATAGGACGAATAGACATTGGTGATGGTGCTATGGGCTACATCGTTACCGCCCAGGAGGGTTTCATAAAAACCTTTTTTAAAGGGGTAGCAGAATAGCTTACCTGAATAGCCATGGTCTCCAACTTTAGGGTCGTCAATGAAGAGCGATACGGTATTGACACCGAGGGCCACTCTCCAGTTAAATGTATCTACAGCATTGGCCTCACTGTTGTAGTCGGCAATACATAAACTCACATCATCTATGTCTGTACCATCTGTAATGTTGCTGACGTTGATCTTGTTTTTGTAGCCCACAATCACAAAGCTGTCTACCCTGCCAGTGAGATCATCGCTGTAGACCCAGTAGCTTTTTTCGTGGAAGCCGAAGTGTGTAACCACATCGGCATTGCTGAGCATGTTTTTAGCTTGTTTGATCTTGCCGCAGGCGGTCATTGATAAAGCAGCGACACCTGCTATTACGAGGGTATGTATGGATTTCATCTGTAAGCATTTTTATTAGTACAGGACAAAGGAATACATAAACCCGGAGCGGGAAAGGGGGCAGTTTACAAAGTGCGGCTTTGGGTTTATGAAGTGCGTAAAAGGGCGCGAGGACGGGACGGACCACAGTACTTTGGCAATTGCAGAAAGAGGTGTTTATAATTGATGCACTTCTATTAACGGAATATATTATTGAGCAGGAGGGCAAACTCTTGTTTGCAGGCACGGGCTATCTCTATGTGCGCACCATCAGCCATTTCCACATCTCCACCATCTTTGAGGGGGGAGTATTTTTTGATGTATTCAATATTGATGAGGTGCGACTTATGTGTGCGGAAGAAGCGCTCGTCGTGCAGGGCGGTCTGCATTTCTTTAAGGCTGCGCGATATAAGCCTTGTTTTACCATCGTTGGTAATGACCTTGCTATAGCTGCCTTCCGCTTCGATACGAATGATGTCAGTGATCTTCACAAACTCGGTACCTGTGGAAAATGGTATTCCTATTTTGCCTGAGAGCGTTTCACGAAGGCGCTTTATTTTATCATCAGTTGAGCCTTCGGTGTGCGTCTTTTCGCGCACCTTGTTCACTGCCTTAATAAGTTCGGGAATGCTTACCGGCTTCAGCAGGTAGTCTATGGCATTGAGCTTAAAGGCCTTTACCGCATATTCATTATAAGCCGTAACAAATATTACCTCGAAACTGCGGTCTCCCATATGCTCCAGGAGCTCTATACCAGTCATATGTGGCATCTCAATATCCAGAAAAACAAGATCGGGTTTGTGTGCTTCAATCTGGCTGATGCCATCTGCGGCGGTATATGCTTTACCTACTACCTCTACTCCATGACAATACTCCTTAAGCGATAACTCTATAGAAGTTACCGCACTCTTTTCATCATCTATAATAACAACTTTTATCATTGTATCAGATCATTTCATTTACTGGTATTGAAACAGCTACACTTGTCCCGCAAGGCGTTCCGTCGTCGTTAGAAAGGTCGGTGTAAGTTACCCCGATATCTGAATTATTCAGTGAGTTCAGTATATCTATTCTCTTTTGCGTGATCCTGGTACCGAGTGACTTTCCCTTCTCTCTATGCTTTCTAAATTCCGCTGCTGCAGCCCGGCCTATTCCATTATCTGCTATGATGCAAACAAGTAATTCCTGCTCTTTACGAACCTCTATAGTTAATGCCCGATCGGCACTTTTATGGAGTAGTCCGTGCCAGATGGCATTTTCTACATAGGGCTGTAAGATAAGCGGGGGTATGCGACTATCCATTGTCTCCTCGTCTTCAGGTAATTTCCAGATACAGGTAAAACTATCGTCAAACCTTTGCTGCTCCAGTTCAACATACAATTTCAGCACTTCTATTTCTTCTTCCACTGTAACATATTCATGTTGTGAGTTTTCAAGCACCTTGCGCATCAGCCCGGCAAACTTAGACAGGTATATATTTGCGGACAGCTTATCATTCTGAAGAATAAAGCTCTGAATAGAGTTGAGTGAGTTGAATATAAAATGCGGGTTCATTTGCTTGCGCAAGGCCATCTGCATATACCTGTCCAGATCCTCTTTCAGTGCTTCCTGCAGTTGGTGTGTATATGCGAGATTCTCTTCCAGGTTGTGCTTCTGTTCTTCTATTTTATTGTTCTGTACAAGCAGTTGTTCATTTACTTTCTTCTTAGTCCTATATTGCCGGAAGAGGGTTATTGCTAAAACGATTGCCAGCACCAGCGAGATGCCGATAAGCAAAAGATATTGCTGTTGCTTACGAATAAAAACATTACTCTTTTGTATCTCGTCGCCCTTCTTTTCCCCGTCTATTGTCAGGGTTTCTATTTCTCCTTGTTGCTTTGCCAGTTCGTACCTGGCTTGCAGTTCGCTTATCTGCTTTTCTGTCTGTACCTGCAGTAAAGAATCCTTTATGGCAGTGTATTGCTTGAAATAGAATAAGGCGTTCTTCACATCTTTCTTCTGATCGTATGCGTCGGAAAGGCCCTTTAGTGCTGTTTGTTGAACAGAAGGATTGTGTGTCTCTTTTGCTTCCGCAAGTCCTTTTTCGTAATAGCGTACTGCCTCGCCGGGGTTATTTGCCTTCAGGTAATAGTCGCCTTTATCTAAGTATGGATTTGTAGCTGTTTCATTTTTTGCGGAAGCTCTTGCGATAACAACAGGAGGCGCATCGCTATGCGATTGCTGCTTTTCTCTCGAAGTGGCGACGGAATTGTTTCTTTTTGCTATGACCGCTTTCCTGGCAACAGAGACTGTATGGTATACCAGACCTACACCGCCGGAATCGTTACGGGCCATACTATCTGCCTTTTTATATCGCCCTTTTACGTCCTTTGAAAACTCGTTGATCTGCTGTATGTATTTATGGGTTGCTCTGGAACTATCTAATTTGCCGTACATACTCTTCAGCCGCGACCCAAGTTTGCCACCTCTCGGTTTGACGGTGTCTTGTGCACTTACCGAGCAACATAAAACAATAAAAAAGATGGTTATACAGATACGCATTTGAGCAACTATGTTCTGAAGTAATTCAAAAGTATGGATTATTAATTTAGCGGGTAGTGGGTGTAGTGTTAGTTTGCCTGAACCAATAGTTTGGCGAAAGCTCACCAGGCCGGGTAGGGGATCAAAGAAGAGAGGATACCTCTAAAGCAAAAGAGGCAAACAGTTTACACTGATTGCCTCTTTTTGAGTGCGGGCGGAGGGACTCGAACCCCCAAGCCGCAAAGCACTAGATCCTAAGTCTAGCGCGTCTACCAATTTCGCCACGCCCGCATTTGGGACGGCAAAGGTATTGAATGTTTTTATAAAACCAAATTATTCGTTGGTTTTTGTTTTTGACATTGGAATGTGTATTTAAACAGACGTTCAATATTCCACATCAGGCCTGTAACCGACGGAGTGATCGTGTTTTCATTTGCTATCTACTGATAACCACTTTATGCATTTTGCGGGTGTTGTTGCCTTCAAGCAAGAGGTAATACACGCCACACGGAAGGTGGCTTATATTAACCGTAGTTTCTTTGGTAACCAGTTTTTGCGTGAGTACTGCCTGGCCTAGTGCATTGCTTATTGTTACACTACTGTAGTCAAATGTGGCCGATGAAATATTCATCTGGTCGATTGCCGGATCGGGGTAAATGGTGGTTTGTTCGTCTTTATTGGTTGCTGCAATATCAAGCGTGCAGGGGTCTGAGCAACCTTCAACCAGAACTGTCATTTCGTATTCAGATGAGCCAATAAGAATGCCGGCCCTACTTTTGTCAATTTTATATACCACAACTGATCTCTGGAACTGGTTGGGCATAAAAGACATGTTACCGGTTGCCGGACTGAACAAGAAAGAACCAGGAACAATGGCTAAAGGCGCGGTGGCAGTATAAGGAGAAACGTATGGTGCAAAAATTCCTGTATTGCCATTCATTGGCGCAACTAAGGACACTGTAATACTGTCACCATCGGGATCTATTATTCCTGGATTATAGGCACCGGGAAAACCCATGCAAAAATAGGTTGAAATGGCATTAGTAATGACCGGACTTGACCCGGGAAACCGTCCACTTACAGTTGCCATCAGTTGCATGGTAGAGCCGGAAGATAAAAGGTTTGTTACCTGTAAAGACCTTCCGGAAGAGACGGGGGGCGCGAAGGAGGAGGCATTTGTGCCGTCGTAAAGAAAAAGCCATGTTTTTGCTGCTGACAGCAAAGTAAAATTTGCACTGTAAACATACTTCCTAAAGCCTGGTATCAAAGAGGTGAGGCTGGTACATTGATCGACCAGAGGTTGTGGACAGGGAGGCATTAGCGGCACACCTGACAGAGCCGTGTCTATGGTAAGCGGAACAAGGCGCTTGACCGTATCGGTTGAGGCCCATACATTGGGTGACATTCCCTGCATGTAACTAAGTAGTAAGCTATCACCTGTACAGTCGGTATAAATAACAAGTGTGACCTTATATGTACTGTCACTCAAGTGCGTATAGCCAATTCTCCCGCCAATAACATGTGTTGCGTAAGACGAAAAAAGTGAGGTAAAGAGTAAGCAAAATGTCAAAAGGAGAATTCGTTTCATAACGTAGGTTTTTAAAAAAGAATCAATATTTTATTTCACACAAAGTTGGTGCATTTATGTTTATTGTAAACGTGTTCACAATTAATTAAACATTTGTTGTTTAGTGCAGTGCCGGCTCGCACTGTTGGTTACTACCTGCTGATCACTATTTTTTGTACTCTTCTTGTTGTCTTTCCTTCGAGTATTAAAAAGTAGATACCTGCCGGGAATCCAGAGGTGTTGAGTTGGGTTACATTATAGGTAATCGGCTGCTCCCAGATAAACTGGCCAAGCATGTTCCTGACAGATACTTTACTGTACTGCATGGTAGGGAGCGATATAAATACCTTGTCATTGGCCGGTACAGGGTATATAGTTGCAGCGCTATCTATGTTATAAGGGTCGGAGCAGACTTCTGCCAACACTATCATCTCGTGCTGCGATGTGCCCACAAGCACACCACCTCTTCTCTCTTCTATGTTATACACTACTATTGAGCGCTGCTGCTTGTTAGGAGTGAAAGACATACCACCGGTAGCATTACTAAAAGTAAAAGAACCTGCCGCTGTAGCTAAGGGTGATGTAGCTGTATAAGGTGGCTTATATGCTAATGGACTGGTATAATCACTGAGGAAATAAGCGGAATCATTACCAATTGTAACCGGGGCAACAAGATCAAATGTAAGGTTGTCGTTCTCCGGATCGGTAGCATTAGGGTGGTAGCTACTGCTGCTGTTAATGCAGAAATATGAAGGCATGAAACTGCCCAGAGCAGGGCTTGAATTATGATACAGACTGTTCAGATCAGCTTCCAACGCTATCAGGTAGCCATTATCGCTAAGGTTTGTAGTGCCTGTTCTGCCTAATAACTGATTGGTGCTGCCGGTGCAGATAAACCGCCATGTGGCAGATCGGTGCGGCAAGGTATATGTTCCGCTGAATGTGTATTTACGAACTCCGGGAATGATAGAGGTAAGGCTGCGGCACTGTGTGGGCGCGTCTATTCCGCAGGGGTTGGGCATATCTACCGGCGTATCTGCTATACCACGGGTGAGTACAAAGGTATCAACAAGCGTATGCGCGTCATAAGCGCATATAAAAATTCTATTGTCGGGTAATGTTGTGTATAAGTCGGGGACGCCGGTAACACAATCTATGTAGAGCGTTACAGACACATTGTATGTGCTATCACTTACATGGTTATAAAAGATCTCGCTTGAGTAAACGTGTGATGCGCGTGAACTGGTGACGGAAAACAGGCATAGAAAACAGATGACACAAAGTAGCCGGGAAGAAAATTTCATAACAGTAGATTATAGAGCAAACGATAGTTGCTAAGGTATTCACTATTTGTTTCTTGTGCAAACTGGGCATTGTATGTTCTGAAAGCCTCATTCGCCGACCTTCTCCAAAAGGAGAAGCGTGTGTGATGCAGTAAAACAAAAGCTCCATACAGTTGGGGTTGTATGGAGCTGTGAATAATTATAGTTGGTAACGCTTAGTGTTTGAAATGCCTGGTGCCGGTCATTACCATTACCATGCCGTTTTCCTGGCAGTAGGCAACGCTGTCTTTGTCGCGTACTGAACCTCCGGGCTGTATCACCGCATTGATACCGGCAGCGTGTGCCATCTTCACGCAATCGTCGAATGGGAAGAAAGCATCGGATGCCATAACTGCACCGGTAAGACTGAAGCCAAATTGGTTGGCTTTGTCGAGTGCCTGGCGCAGGGCATCTATGCGGCTGGTTTGTCCGCAACCCTTACCTATTAGTTGTTTGTCTTTTACTATGGCTATGGCGTTTGACTTAAGGTGCTTGCAAACAATGTTGGCAAACAACAGATCCTGCTTCTCCGCTTCTGTTGACGGACGTGCACCGGCTTCTGTCCACTCAGCATAGTTCTGTGTATCACCATCCTGAACTAATACACCATTTAGTATACGCTTGTATTCGCGCGCAGGGAAGAAGGTTTTCTTCTGCTGGAGGAGGTTGCGGTTCTTCTTTGTCTTCAGCAATTCTAAAGCATCGGCATCGAATGATGGAGCGATCAAAATCTCAAAGAATAGTTCATTGATCTTTTGTGCTGCGCTCATGGTAATAGGCTGGTTGGTGATGAGCACACCGCCAAAGGCGCTTTCCCTGTCGCCGGCCAAAGCTGCTTCCCATGCATGTTCTACAGTATCGCGTTCAGCAATGCCGCAAACGTTGGTATGCTTGATGATGGCAAAAGCAGGCTTCTGAAATTCTGCTATTATCTGTGTGGCAGCATCTACATCTACCAGGTTGTTGTAAGAAAGTTCTTTACCGTTCAGTTTGGTAAACAACTCATCGAGGTCGCCATAGAATGCAGCCTTTTGATGAGGGTTTTCTCCGTAACGCAATGATTGCTTGTTGCCATAAGACAACTGGAACGGACTATTATCTGCCTCGCGATTGAAGTAATCTGCAATAGCTACATCATAATGCGCACACTCCGCAAAGGCAGCCGCAGCATAACGCTTTCTGTCAGCAAGAGAGGTAACGCCAACCTGCTCGTTCAACAGGCTTACCAGACCTTCATATTGTGTGCGCGAAGATATTATACAAACATCGGCATGGTTCTTACCTGCAGCGCGTATCAGTGACACACCACCTATATCTACCTTTTCAGTTATTGCCTTATCGTCGGTTGTAGACTTTACTGTTTCTTCGAAAGGATAAAGATCAACAATAACAAGATCAAGCAATGGGATCTCGTACTCTGCTATGTGGTTGCGGTCGCCCTCAAAATCGCGGCGGGCCAGGATACCACCAAACACCTTTGGGTGCAGGGTCTTTACGCGTCCACCAAGAATTGATGGATAGCCCGTAACACTTTCTACCGAAGTGCATGGCAGGCCCAGCTGCTCAATAAAAGTTTGCGTGCCGCTTGTAGAGTACATTGTTACTCCCAGTTCATGCAGCTTTCTTACTACTGGTTCCAGTCCGTCTTTATAAAAAACAGATATCAGCGCAGATTGTATGGTACGGTTCATTATACAGTTGAAATTTTGCGCGAAGATACTAAGGATTCGGGTAAGGGCTAATATCCCGATTTTCAGGCCTATTAGGGATAGCTGATGGATGGATATTTTGTTGTGATCTTGTCTATTGCATAATAACATGGCTGGCCTTTGTAATGATAGACCAATAAGGCAACCCCTTTATATTTTACGGGCGGCTTTGCGGTCTTTATGGTCTTGTTGCCACTGCTATAGGGGTCTTCTACTGAGGAGTGAAAAGACCGATCTACTGCTACGTTTATGGTGTATACTATACTCTTCTTTCCTGCTTTACAAACTGTATTGAAGGCTGTTTTGTCATCAATCTTTACCAATAACCTGGTGGGGTCATTACCTATCCAGATGGTATCTAATGAAAAGGCTGTTTTATCGATTCCGGAACATTCTATTGTGAAAGTATACCGGGTGCCGGCATGACCCGCTACTCCACCGCTCCAATCGGTGCTCGATGAATTGATGAGTTTTACGTTTTGTGCGTAGGTGACCATTGGCATGATAAGAAGAATAAGAAGCGCTGCTCTGCGCATACCACTGATTTTTAACTAAGGTAAGCAAATGTGGTGCTTTCTTATTGTATTAACGGAGCTTAAACCATCGCATCAACAAAGTATATTCGGCATGATATTTGCAATTAACTATATTCATTCCTAAAAATTTCCGACAATGAAAACCTGTCTTCATTTTCTATTTACAGCACTGCTGATCATTAGTTTAGGTTCTTGTAAAAAAGACAAAACGACTTCTTATACTATAACCGGAGATTATCTGATAGCAGGGCGTGCCATGTCGTTTACCATAGCAGGAGCAAAGACCAATTACTACATTGTGAGTGGTGGTGAACTGAGGAAAGACTCAACTCAGTTGAACCAGGCCCCACCTACCGACATTGGCCAGTTCAGATTTACGGTTTTAATGCCCGCTGCAAATTATGCGGCCGTTGCAGACCTGCAGACTTCCATACCTGCAGAATTATTGAGCAGGAATAATCAGCACATTGGCACGCAATTGCCTGATGCAGGTTATATGGATGTACGCACTGTATCTGGTGGCGTAGCATATCATTGGTATATTGAAAATGACCAGACAGCCAGTAGCGCGGCGGTGCAATCTTTTGCATCGAGGTTAACAAGTAATTTCCAATAACAACCATCGGTAACGTGCACATTTACAAACAATTGGCATTATATTTGGCTGCAAAACCAATACTATGATCCGTTGTTCACTACTATCACTATTGATGCTGACAGGCGTATGTGCCACAGCCAAAGATGTAACACTCACCAACTATACCCTTCCATCATACTACCAGGGCGCAGCAACAGATGTAGATCATGTGTGTTTTGTGACCAACTTCGGCGGGGAATATGACATGACGCAAAAGACGGCCGGCAGCGTGTCTATGAATGGTAAAGGCTTTGGTTGGTTTATTGATATGGGAGCAGCCGTGCCTATAAGAATAGGTAACCGCAGTAAGGATAATACCTTCCTGTTAATTTCGCTCGGGTACCACCAATTTGATATCAAGGAGCGCTACAAAGATGTAGCCGGAGCCGATAAAGACGAGCGCTACATCATACAACACATTGGTATCCCGATATCGTTCAACAGCCTTTATAACAGCAATAACAATATAGGCTTTTACTGGCGGGCAGGGGTTAACATCAGCTACCTTTTCGATGCAAAAAAAGGAAAGCAGCCGCACATCTATAAAGAGCGATTTCAGCACTATTAACATCGCACCTTTTGCAGGTATTGGCATAGCCTTTGATTCAGATATAAGACGTGGGATGTTTGCCGGGCAGAAGGTGAAAAATTTCATTGGCCCGTTCATCAGCTATGGCATTAATAACATGTCGGGGATGAGTGGCACGTCAATGCACCCACTGGTGATAGGTATACAGTTGACAGCAGTAAAACTGGGAGCTTAGGGTAATTCGGAAAAAAGTAAAATTTGCTAACTTGTATCCTGTTATGAAGAAAGAAATACAGTATAGAGATGCCATCGCAGCAGATGCTATAAAGCTGTCTATTTTGTATAAACAGGTGTACATCCAAACCTACGGTGTAGATGGTGTATCTGATGAGTTTGCCAACTTTATAGTCAAAAAATTTGCAGTAGAAAAGCTAACGCAAACCATACTGGAACATCCTGGCCATATCATTGTAGCCACATACAATAATAACCTTGTAGGGGTAGCGGAAATAGAATATGCGAAGCAATGCCCGGTGGGCAATATTGTGGCACCGGAGCTCAATAAACTATACATACTGGAATGGTTTTGCGGCATGGGTATAGGCCATGCATTGATGCAGCTGGCCGAAAAAGCAGTAGTAGCTAAGGGCGAACAGCAAATGTGGCTATGGGTACTGGAATCTAATACACGCGCCATAGCTTTTTATGAAAAAGAAGGCTACAGATGTATAGGCGACGCATCGTTCCAGATGGAAGTAAATAAGTATGAGAATAAGGTGATGCTGAAGGAATTGTAAGGTAACACCCGCTATCTAAACTGCTTAAAATAATAGGTCATTCCAGCCTCTTCCAATACCATTTCGCCTTTCTGGCATTTTACTACTTTGAGGAAGCGCTGAGTTTTGCCGTTGCATTCTAAAGACTGATCGGCACCGAGGGCTTTGATGACCCAACCCGGGTTATCGTCCATATCGTTACCGCAGTATAGCGTACCCACATCTGTTCCGCTGGATGGGCCGGTGATATATGCAGCTTTTATCTGCACACTAAAATCGGGGAAGTTACCATCTTTGTCCGCCAGCTTTTTATAAACGGTCCAGTGGCCTATCATCTGGTCTATATTGGTAACGGGCAGTATCTTCTCTTCTTTTTCTAATGTCACCTGCCCCAGATCGGCAGACGTATCGGGCTCGTAGTAATATATACCTTTGGGATTGGTAAGGATAATACTCTTAGGTCTGCGTAAAGCAATATCATAAGACACTGTGCCAAAGTCGAGATGGCCATCATCATCAACGGTGTATTTACCCCGATAAACAAAACCATTTCTTTCGCGGTAGGTAAATGTATCTCTTATCTGAAAAGTCATGAACAAGGTATCTGTAAAAGCAAACTGTACAGAATCGAGCGTCGTCCGTTTTACTTCCACCCACTTGCCCGGCAAAAAATGCTTGGGTGGCGGCTTCTTTTTATCCTTTGCCTGCACCAGTGCGGGCAACAACAATATCAATAAAATAAGTACCTTTCTCATGAATTTTAAAATTACAAAAGTAATAGGGAATCAGGTGGTGGCTAATGTCGAAATTTCTGTGAAATTTGTACCGGCTCTTCACAATGCTACCCTCCTACCATAAATTATTAACCCAATGGCCTCGCAATACCTGAATATAACGCTAATCCAATCGGATATAGTATGGGAAGACAAAGAAGCTAACCTGGCACATTATGACAAAGTGATCGCCGGCATAAAGGAATCTAAGCATGTGGTAGTGCTGCCAGAGATGTTCAGCACAGGCTTTAGTATGGCACCCGAACGCCTGGCAGAGCCTATGGACGGACCAACAGTGCGCTGGATGGCAGACATAGCAGTGAAATACCGTTGCATACTTACCGGCAGCATTATGGTAGAAGATGATGGGAAATACCGTAATCGCATGTTATGGGTGCAACCAGATGGAAGAATTGGTTTTTATGATAAGCGACATCTGTTTGCCTACGGATCGGAGGATAAACATTATACAGCCGGAGATACACGCCAGATAGTTTCGGTAAACGGCTGGCGGATAAATCTACAGGTGTGTTATGATCTACGGTTTCCTGTATGGGCTAGAAACAAGGGCGCCGAGTATGATGTGCTGTTGTACGTAGCCAACTGGCCACAACAGCGGAGTTTGGCGTGGAAAACACTACTGCAGGCGCGAGCAATAGAGAACATGAGTTATGTAGTGGGTGTGAACAGAGTAGGCAGTGATCCCAAGGGAAATAACTACAGCGGAGATAGCAGCGTGTTTGGACCACTTGGCGAAACAATCTGGCAGCAAACCGGTGAAGCTGCAACCTATACCGTAACGCTGGATAAAGTCGTTCTGGAAAGCGCACGTACCAGCTTTCCGTTTTTGAATGATGCGGACCAGTTTATCTTACCATAGCTGGTACTACTTTCGTATCAATGTAAATATTTGCATAATTAGACATCTGATACGTCTGGCGTCACGACCTGTAATTCGTCCCCTAAACACAAAAGCCTCCTGAAAATTTCAGGAGGCTTTTAAAATAATATAAGTGCTGACTACTGCTTCTGGAATACACGCACCGACGGCGCGAAAGTAGAAGAAGGATTCAATACATACTGGTAAGCAGTATCGCCAACCAGCATATGGATCTTAGCATTAGTACCATAGGTATCACCGAAACCTGTGGTCTGCATCGGCAGAACTATTGTTGTATCATCTGTCTGAACAAACACGCCAGAAGTACCACCTGAAAGTGCACCACTTACGTTATCTGTAAGGTACAAGCCGTTTGCCAACTTAGTAACCACAACAGGTGCATTATTGGAAACACGCTTGTAGTTACCAGAAATGTCAATCAGTGGGCTTATGTCGGTAACCGCAACGTACACACCCTGTGTAGCGATCATACCATACTTGTTGGCAGATTTTACATAAACGATGTTCAGGCCGGGTACTGTGTTATCGAGTGTACTCTGGTCGATAACTACAGGGTAAGACTCTTTGTAGAAAGAATCATATGCAGTAGCAGATATTGAAGGCAATGAACCACCAACATTGATACTGTAATAGCTTTGGCCGGTAAGGGTAATGGTAGGAGTGGAGTAAGTTACAAGCGTAGAAACTGAATTATCATTCTTCTTGCAAGCACCTAACATCAAAACTGCCAAAAAAGGTATAACTAATAATTTTTTCATATCAATTCGTTTTGTTCAAAGTTTAGAATAAATCCCACCACATCTTGGTAGTTACAGTCTGTACACCCGGGAAAGCAGAATTTCTTGTGCTTTCAGATGTTGGATAAAGCAGACGAACCGGATCCTGAGCGCCGATCTGGCTATTTGAAGAACGTACAAAGAAATCAGGGTAACCTGTACGACGTAATTCATTCCAAGCTTCAAAACCCTGGTTACCACACATTGCAAACCACTTCTGAGTGATGATGTAACGCAGCTTATCTGCCTGTGTACCACCTGCAGGATAAAGTGTCCAGTAACCACCGCCTGTACCAGTACCGGCAGCATCGATGTAACGATTGTAAGAGCTATCTGCAGTGTAGCCGTTTATAGCCAACATCGCATCGTTGTATTGGTTGAAGCTGGCATTGATACCTGCGTAGAACCAGGCAGCATCAGAGCTACCCGTTACTGCCCAACCGCGCGCTTCAACTTCAGCCTGAAGGAAATAGCTTTCAGAACTTGTAAGCAAATTAACCGGAGCTTTTGAAGAGTTTGCAGCCTGTGCATTACCACCGGTGTATTCACTAGGAATAGAATAGGTGCCGCCAGCAACATTCAAATTGTAAGCGCCCTGTGGAATACCTACTACAGAACCATTAGACAGGTAAGTGTAGAAGATGTAAGCTCTGTCATCCAAATTGCTGTTAAAACTATCAACGGCAGTAGAAGAAGCTACGATATTCTGTGTGCTTGCCAACTGAGTTGAAGTCATTTCGGCGTACAAAGGATTTTTATTTGTAGAAGAGTAGCCGAAAATGATCTTGGCATCGTCGCCTATACCCAGGAACTGAACACCAGGTGTAGCATACAAAGCAGCAATTCCTGCCTGTGCAACCAATGGCGCCCTTTCGCTTAAGCGCAATAACATACGCAACTTAAGGGTATAACCAAATTTCTGCCATTTCGTAATGTCACCACCGTAGATCAAGTCGTCTGAACCTGGACCCGCAGCATCTGTCTGTGCAAACAATGCTTCAGCAGAATCGATGTAAGCCATGATACCCGAGTATACTACTGCTTGTGAATCATACTTTGGGTTAAGGAAACCACCATCTGAAGGCAGACCCTTTAACGCCTGTTTAAATGGAACATCTCCCCATCCATCAGTAAGCAACTGGAATGTATATGCCTGCAACATCAGAGAAAGCCCCTTGTAGTGCTTTTTCTTCTGTGAATCGGCCAATTTGTACATCTGGTAGAAATTCGTGTTTGCCGCATAGAGGTTCTCCCATCCGTTAACAAACTGATCCTGACCCGGAGCGTACTGCTCAATAGCGCGGTACTGGCTTGAGTTAGGGCTCTGTGTCCAGAAACCTGCCCACATAGAACCGGTGATCTGCAGGTCTACACCCAATGATGACGTTATATATAACTGACCCGCAGGTAGTAAAGTTTGAACTGTTGCAGTTTGAGCAATGTTCGGATTGGTATTCACATCCAGGAATTTCCTGCATGATGATACGCTTAATACCAAACCTGCTGCTACAGTTATAATGATCTTTTTATTAATAGACATAATGTGTATTTTAACAGTTAAGGTTTAGAAAGTTGCTTTAATGTAGATACCGTAGTTCCTCAAAGAAGGACGAGCACTGTAGTTAAAGCCCTGTCCATTGCTTGTAGCACCAGCTGAAGTTTCTTCAGGATCGTTGTACTGGTTGCTCTTAGCAGTCCATAACAACAGGTTAGTACCAAACAAACCAGCTTCAAGACCACCAAACGGAGTGCGTTTTGCGTAGTATTTAGTAGGTATTCTGTAGGTTATAGCAGCTTCCTGTAATCTTACAAAACTAGCGTTAACCAGGTTCTGCATAGGCACGTTATTTTCTACGTTAGTATAGTAATCGTATGGAGAGAACTTAGTAGTGTTCTTAAGGTAGTTGTTAGTAGTACCCACCTGATAAACTGAATTGTTCCAAACATAAGGGTTACGGCCATTAACAGTAGTTTCCTGAGACACACCTGTGAAGTCCATGATAGATTTTGTACGATTGTATACCAAACCACCCTGCTTAGTAACGAATACTACGTGCAACTTAAGGCCTTTCCAGCTAAGGTCAGTTCCCCATGAGGCAACCCATTTAGGCTGGTATGAACCCTTGTAAACCGGCTTTGTAGTTGCAACAGGTAAACCCTTATCGTTTACAACTGCATGACCATTCCAATACTGGATATCATTACCATAGAACGTTCCCAGCGGATGACCCACTGCGGCAACTATAGCCAAACCGCTATAACCACCCAGTGTTACATTCTCAAGACCCTTGTTCAGGCTTTCTACGTTATTCTTGTTACGAGTGTAAGTACCGAACAGTTCCCACTTCAAACCCCACTTGGTCTGGATAGGTGTACCACGAAGTGTAGCTTCAATACCCTTGTTGCTGATATCACCTACGTTAGTATAGTAAGACAAGAAGCCTGTTGAAGCAGCCAAAGGCGCCTGAGTGATCAGATCAAGTGTAAGACTATTGTAGTAAGTAAAGCTACCGCTTATGCGATCGTTAAGGAATGAAAGGTCAACACCTATTTCATACTCACGAGTGCGCTCAGGCTTCAGATCAGAAGTACCGAAAGTAGACTGAACCTGGTAAGCAGGCTGGCTATTGAATGGAGGAATAACAGAACCAAACGCTGAAGAGATAGCACTCTGCGTGTAACCTGCCGGATTGTTAGAGTAAGGTATACCACCAGCACCAACACCTGCAGCACCGAAGCGGAACTTACCGTAGTTCATTACATTTTTCTTGAACTTAGTACCATTCAACCTTTCAGTGAATACCCATGACAAGTTAGCACCAGGGTAGAAATAAGAGTTGTTGCTGAATACCAAAGTTGAAGACCATGTATTACGTGCAGTAACTTCAAGGAACAATTCTCTCTGGAAGTTGAACTTAACATCAGCATAAAGGCTATGCTCTCTTCTTCTGTTAATGAAATTGCTTGTAGTTACCGGGCCATTGTTGTTAGTAAAGTTGTAGAAGTTAGGGATAACCAATCCGTTTGTACCCGGATCGATAACACCTGAAAGACCTTCAGACTGTACCATTGAAATATTATCGCCTGCCAATGCATTCACACCGAAATCCTTATCGAAATCGTGAGTGAAGTTAACCATCAGGTCATTGTTCAATGTAAAGTAAGTGTTGTTAGACTGAGAGTAACCACCGCTTGACAAGTAGCTGTTAGAGATCGGATCGTACAGACCAGACTCATCAGCAGGCTTAGCGTTCAGGTTTGGAACTTTGTAGAAAGATCTGTCGTTAGAACCATCTATACCTAAGCGATTAGATACATTGAATTCTCCCTTTTTGAAACCTACCACGAAATCACCAATGATCCTGTCAGTTTTGTTACGGTTATCGTAGTTCTGCGCAACCCAATATGGATTTTTTGCATAAGCACCATAATAACCATAACGCTCGATACCTGCAGTATCAATATATTGCTGAGAATAGTACTTGTTGCTCAGGTCTTTCAATTCTGAAATCGGAATGTCGCGTGCGCTCTGGTACAAATTGTCCAAAACTGAACCTGCAGCCTGTCCACCACTTTCTGCTCTTGAATAAGAGTTGAGGTAGTTAACGTTGATAGTAGAATAGAAATTGTTGCTCAACTGAGTGCTTGCATTGAAACGAACACTGTATTTGTTGTAGAAAGTGTTTGGAGTAACACCATTACTGTTCAAAGCATTCAGAGAAAGGTAATAAGTAGTCTTATCGCTCCCGCCTGACAAAGAAACAAAGTTGTTCAACGCCTGACCACGGTTAAAGAAATCCTTAATGTTATTTGGCTGATCAGAATAAGGCTTAACCAACTGCTTGCCATCTATGATCTGACCCCAAGGACGAAGCTTGTTGTCGAACTGAGCACCCCAGCTAAAATTCTCACGACGGTCGTCATAGATACCACCATATAGGTTACCCTGACCAAACTGATGTTGCTGTTCCGCATACTTCAGGATATCAGACTGCGTGTAAGTAGCCTTGTAAGTGATGTCAACTTTTGAGTTGCCGCTTTCACCTGCATGTCTCTTACCTTTTTTGGTAGTGATCATCAATGCACCGTTAGAACCCGCGCTACCATAAAGAGCGGCAGCAGCAGCACCCGGCAAAACAGAAATTGATTCTATTTCGTCCGGATCAAGATCGTTGGCACTATTACCAAAATCCGTCTGTGTCAATACATTGCTTGTAGTACGGTCGTAGTTATTAGTGATCACACCATCTATTACGATCAATGCGTTGTTATTCTTAAGGATAGATTTTTCACCACGAAGGATAACACGGGTAGAACCACCAGGACCACCGGTAGAGCTGGTGATATTAGCACCGGCTACTTTACCCTGAAGGCTGGACAATGCGCTGGTATTATTACCCGCAGTCAAATCGTCGGCACCTACGGTAGTAGAGTTGTAACCTACTTCTCTTTTTTCCCTCTTAATACCCAATGCTGTTACAACCGCACCTTCCAGTGTAGTTGATGTGCGCGTAAGGCGGATGATGAATTCAGACTGACCGGTATCGGACACAGTTATTGCAACATAACCCAACGCCTGAACGATAAGCTTATTCTTCTTACCATCCGGAATATCCAGGTTAAAATTACCATCAACATCAGTAACGGTTCCCACTGCGGTACCCTTTACCAATATACCGGCGCCCGGATAACCCTGGCCGGTCTCGTCCAATACTTTACCTGTTACGTTATGCGTTTGAGCGAAAGCGCTCATGCAAACCGAGATCAGTAGTACAAATAGTAACAAAGGTCTTTTCATACTGTTTGTTTTTCTTTAAAAAATGGCCCTTTATGTGTGTGTTAATCAACGTCTAACCACCCCATTTTGCCATTTAGGGCAAAGTAAGGTTACGATTAGGGGGTGAATTTATTACAAGATTACGAATTAACAAAGCATTCTTTGTAATTTTCTTAACAATACCGTGTATTTATTTTATCATATTTGACACCGTATTGTTTTTCAACGCAAAAACTTTTCAACATTTTACCAACAATTCTTTAGTTAGTGGCTATAGCAGCAAGCTTTTTTGCTTGCAACTATGGCATTTTTTTCAGGGCATCCGCCATAGGGGCCGCTTGCTTTTGCATGCAAAAATATTCTTGCACGTAATTGCTGATGCGATCTTTGTAACCTGCACGACCTATTGCTTTCATAGCCTCGCGAAGTGCCGCGGAAATGTCAGGAACAGACGCGGTAGCCGCCAGCGAACCAACACCTGCGGCTTCGAACATATTCATATAGAAATTTTTTACTCCCAGCACATACAAACCCTTGCTCAAATACTCTCCCGTCTTATTTGGCGCCAGCATTTGCGAGGCTATCATACCGGGTATTTCCTTCATCAGGCAGGCACCAATATCCGCTACACCCTGCAGGGCCAGCATTTCCTCCCTTGTAACATATGGAAGAAGGAATATGCTTTCTTTGTTTTTACTGCCGGCCACGTAGTCTTTTATGCTTTTGCAGTAAGCATTATCCTTAAAGCCTGTAACTATCAATATGCTTGTCGTGTCATTTAGCTGGTCGTAGGCTTCTACCAGTTCTTTCACGCAAAGCCGGTCGTTTACCGCACCGGTATACAACACCATTTTTTTGTCGAAAACCCAGTCGGGAAGAATCGCTTTTAGTACTTCCCGATCATCCGCTTTCTTTACATGGTTGGTTATGTAAGCTGTGTTCAATATTGTTTCGGGCATAAAATTGAGACCGCATCTGCCAGCCAGCCATGCCGACCGCTGAAAAGAAGGTGTAGCTACAAAACTTGCCTCCGTAAGTGAATGCAGCGTTTTATAGGCAGAAATAGCAGTAAGCGGAGACCGCTTTAGATCTGCAATAGTAAAATTGGCGGTCTCCATAGCGTAATACATAAGCGGAATACCGCCTTTGATCTGCACCCCGGTATTAAAAGAAAACGGGCAGAATGCTATGATGGCCTTAAATCCGCCTTCAGCCAGCTTTTGCTGTGCATGTTTCTTGAATTTGCTACGTAAAGCCATTCGCTGCTTCAGTGGTACATTGTGATGTTTCCCCAGGGTCTCCACTGAAATATTTTCACCCAATTCTACCGGTGCTGGCACAAAAGAATCGAACGTAACGATAGTAATATCATAATTCAGATCTCTTAAAGACTGTGCTGTAGCATACACCGGGGGCAAAAAATCGGGGTGTACCAGAGTCAGTAAGAGCAATCGCTCTTTGTTGTGCTGCATTATATGGTTGTATTGGCCTTCGCCGACAAAAATAACCTCATTTTTAGATTTATTCGTACAGATTAATATTATCACTGTTATCCCTGCTGTGTATTGTGAGCATAACGCAGAATACACTGCTGCTACAAGTCGGATTATTTCAAGTGCTGCCGCCGCAGAGACTCAATTTCCCGGTAAAAACATGGGGTGATTTTCACGTCTGCCGGGTACATAGGATTAGTGTTGAAAGTTTGTGTAATTTTGAGCCAGCAAATAAATAGCCGCAACCACTCAAGATGCAAGTGAAAATAAACAAAGCAAGAGTAATAGATACGCGGTCTGCGTTTCATGATCAGCTTGTTGATCTTTCTATAGAAAACGGTATCATCACCGAAATAAAAGCCATTAAAAAACCTGCAGCAAGATCTTTCCCTTCCATTACCGTAGATGGTGTTGAAAGCTGGAAGGGTACAGCAGGTGCAGAAATAATGATCTCTAACGGCTGGGTAGATGTATTTGCAGACTACCGCGAGCCGGGCCTGGAACATAAGGAAACTATTGAAAGTGGTTTGAATGCAGCAGCAGCCGGTGGTTTTGCGCATGTGCTGGTAGCGCCTAACACGCAACCTGCCATCAGTTCGAAATCTGTTATTCAGTTTATACTACAAAAAGCTTCGGGCCACGCTGTGACTTTGCACCCAATGGGTGCAGCTACACAAAACGCTGAAGGTAAGGAGCTTGCTGAAATGATGGATATGAGTGCCAATGGCGCCGTAGCATTTACAGATGGCTGGAAGCCTATACAAAATGCCAACCTGATGCTGAAAGCACTGGAATATGTGAAGGCGCTAGAGGGAACTATTGTGCAGATGCCTATAGATGCTGCTCTGGCGAGTGGCGGGTTGATGCACGAGGGCATTAATTCTACCGCTTTGGGTATGCCGGGTATTCCGCTGCTGGCCGAAACACTGGCCATATACAGAGATATAGAACTGGTAAGATATACAGGATCTAAACTGCACATTACTGGCGTATCGTCGGCAGAAAGTGTAGCCATGATCCGCAAGGCAAAGGCCGATGGTATAGCGGTGACCTGCTCGGTAACGCCATATCACCTGGCGCTTACAGATGATATGCTGACTTCTTATGACAGCGCTTATAAAGTATCGCCGCCATTACGTACTGAAGCCGACAGGCTGGCGCTTGTAGCAGCAATGGCTGATGGCACAATAGATTGCATTGCTTCTCATCACCGTCCGCACGAATGGGATGCCAAAACAAAAGAATTTGAATATGCCGCAGATGGTATGGCGGTGCAGGAAAGCAGTTTCAACATTATCTGGGATACGCTGAAAGAATACATAAGCACAGAACGCCTTGTAGACGCACTGGCGGTGCAACCCCGCAATATATTTGGCATAGAGCATAACCCAATAGAAAAGGGTGGCAATGCATCACTTACTTTGTTCAGCACCACAGATAGTTATACAACTACCACAGCAAACAAGAAATCTGTGGCTATGAATAGTCCGTTTTTGGACAAGCAATTATCCGGCAGAATATTAGGTATCTTTAACAATAATAAACTCCACTTAAACAAATAGAACATGGAACAAAAGAATACACACGTTAAATGGGGCCTGATATCAGGCGTATTGATGGTCGGTATAACCATTGCGTTACAACTTGGCGGCCTTGACCAAAAGAGCTTTCTTGGGTGGCTGGCCTATTTGCCTTTTGTAGTGGGCATTATACTTAATGCCATGGCATTTTCAAAAGCTAATGATGGGTTTGTTACATTCAAGAATGTGTTTGGCAGCGGATTTAAGGCTTCTATGATCGTTACCCTACTGATGATCGTATGGTCGGTTATTTATATTTACGCCTTCCCCGAAATGAAGGAAAAGGCTATAGAAATGGCTCGCGCGGAAATGGCTAAAAAACCGAACATGACCGATGAGGCTATGGATATGGGCATCAATATATTCCGCAAGGGGTATACTACTATCATCATATCAGGTGCGTTGTTCGGCACTTTGGTCATGGGTGTTATCTTCTCGCTCATAGGTGCAGGTGTTGCGCCAAAGAAGGGCGAACGTCCGATTACCGACAATTTCTAGACAACATTGTAACCAGATATTTGAAAGTGAAATGGCGAAAGCTGTTTCACTTTTTTGTTTTTGTGCCCGTGTTGCGAGGCCCATGTTGGGTGGAGACGCAATTATGCGTCTCTACAAGAGTGAAGGGTGTTCGACCATTGTGAAGGAAATGCCAAAGGTTTTTCAATCAAAACCATAATGGTCGTCTGTTCGTTTATATAAAGGCAAACGATCTCTTTATGAAAAATGCAGGCGTATTATTAAGCTTTCTTATACTGGTCTTCGGAGTAGGTCCAAGCTATTCACAGCAAACCAAAAATCCATATTACTCGCATGCCGACAATGGTAAACTGAGGGTGGCAGATGCGGAGTGGAAAAAGATACTACCAGGCAATGTATATCATATATTGAGAGAGGCAGGCACAGAGGCACCCAATACAGGTCCTTTTGTGCATAATCCTAAAAAGGGAACCTATCATTGTGCGGCATGCGGGCATGCGTTATTCAGCTCGGCTACCAAATTTGATAGCGGTACCGGCTGGCCAAGTTTTTATCAGGTATTGAATAAAAATAGTGTGATCGAGAATAGAGACGAGAGCCTCGGTGTTGTGAGAACTGAAGTGGTGTGTGAAAGGTGCGGCGGGCATTTGGGCCATGTATTTGATGATGGCCCTAAGCCTACCGGCCTAAGGTATTGTATGAATGGCTTTGCGTTATCTTTCGAGGCAGCCAAGTAAATTTAGTTTTTCATAGGTGTAGCCGGCGGTTTCTACCGCTGGCTTTATTTGTGTATGTTATTTTTTGTCTGAATCAGAATGGCCAGAATTTTAGAATAAGGAGAATGGGCTTTTACGTAAACGGTTTAATATATAGACTTAGTATTTTATTTCATTAAATCTCATACAAGATCAAACAGACTTTATCTTTAATTAGTTTGTTTTCCTCTTTCCTGCTATTACTACAGTCTTCTACTATTTGTTTTATTTCTCTTCTTTTTAATTTTCGCTTGCTCTTGATATGAATGATACTCAAGCTGTGTGACTGGCCAAGAGTCATTTTAAAAATCGTTTTGGTGTTTGGTTTTAAGCGTACCCTGTTTGGTCTCACTGGAGTAAAAGACGAGTGAAATGATATTTTATAACGTCCTGCCGGAAATATAGCGGAGTCAATGCCGTCGAAATTTAAGAGCACTTTGCGCATTGACTTCTTTTTCTTTATTATGCTTGACACCGATAAAGAATCGCCTTTAACATCTAAAGTAATCGTTACAAGTTTTGATTGCGCGTCTAAATACTCTTTGACAATCTCCTTTGTGTAAGATGACGGCACTGGTGTCAGCCGTCTCCTATATTCATATTTGTTCCAATCCTGACCCAATGCTCTACACGGTAAAGAAATCAGAAGAATCAGAAGAACGTAACGGATCATCATTGCTTTGAGTTGTCTCAATAAATATACGAAAGGTTTGGTTGGTATATGACCGTGTTGGTTGTTCTGAATTGCACATCTAAAGCAGAACAGCCCCGATGGCTGTTGGTCAGGAGACACAACAGCGGCAGAGGTGGTGTTTGCTTATCGCATCTCAAGAGAACCGGCCCGAAGAGCCGATCGGGAGACCTGCAACCGCCAAGGGCGTAGTCAGAGACTAACGCCCAGCAGTCTTTTTTGCATATAATAGCAAATAAAAACACCCGCAGTTTTTGGCTGCGGGTGGGGAAATATTGGGTTGTTGTTAGTTATGCTTTGTTGGTTCTTTTTGTTGGGGTTGGTTTGGTGGCTTTTGCAGGTGGCAGGCTTACCGGCCTGTTTTGCTGCTCTTCGCCTTCTCTGTGCAATATCTGGCCACCATTCTGTGGTGGTGTTGTTGGTTTTGCAGCAGGCTTTGGCGGTTCCGGCTTGGTTACTACGGTTGCAGGCTTTGCGGCCGCAGGCTTGGTTGTTGTTACAGTTGTTGTTTTTGTTACCGTCTTAGTTACAGTAGGTTTGGTTGTAGTCTTGGTGGTTGTGTTGGCTACTGTTACTGTAGTGGTTGCTGTTGCAGGTTTCTTTGCCTTCATCGGCTTCCTTTTTACAGGCAGTTTTTCCAATACTATAATCCCCCTATTGAAGTCGGCACCTGCGTTCATTATCTTCCTGAACTCACCATAGTCTCTTACAGAGTAGTGGGTTTTAGGATAAGACTCATCTATGCTTATTACCATTTTATTGCCTTTCAGGGTCCAGTTAGAGCGGAAGTAGGCAATGGTGTTGCCATTGTCTCTATCGGTCTGCTCTACGTTAAGGGTCATGTTTTCTACGTCTACTACCTTGTATCCTTCAGGAATGTTTACATTGATGGTGTAGGAATTGGAAAACGCATATTCAAGGTCAACAGGTAGTACTCTGTCTTTTTCGTCATACAGGTGTGGCTGGCTGCCTATGGCATTACCGGCATTAATGATATACCTGTTACCGGCCTTTTCTATCATATCCGGCACTCTTACTATTGCGTTTATGATCAGCGGCTTGTTCTCATAAACAGTACTGAAAGATTCATTGGATGTTGAATACCTGATAAGGTCTTCCTGGCGTTCTGCTATTTTAACCTCATCTTTTATCAGCTCCTTTATTTTTTCCTTCGGTGTTTTAGCCAGCTCCAGGCGCAGATCAGCGGCATTGTAACCGGTATAAACGCAAGTGACATCGGCACTGGTATTCATATCAGGGTTAATGCTGATCTCCGTAGTCATTTTAAAAGTAGTAGCATGCGTTTCGCGCGGTGCTATAGTTCTTTGTATCGCATCTGCAGCGGCCACATCACCACCAACTACATATCCCTGTTCGGGGTTGGTCTTTGTGAATATACCTTTATTGTTGATCATGGTATAAGGCAATTCAGGATACCTGTAGTATTGCTCGGTTGGTGCCAGGTAAGCATCAAAATCGGGGAAGTAAAAAATATAATCATCAAGCGGCGCCCAGTTAATGAACTGCTTATCCATCAGGTGTTCTCTACGATCAGATACCTTACCCAGTTCATGATTGATACCGGATACCCTGAAGCACATTGCGAATAACCTTACAATACCCGCATCTGTGGCTGATTTCTTAGCAAGAACGGTATCGAGGTTATCGCCTTCTCTTGGAGACAGCTCCCAATATTGCATGATATTGGTCTTGATGCCGTCTTCGATCATCTTTATCTTCTTCTCATCACTTTCAGTTCCTCTGATCCCTACTGTATTAGTAAGGAACCTGTTTACCGCCAGTCTTTCAGATTCTTTAAGACCCACCTGGTCCATGCGGATGTTCTTCCTGTTAGGGAGCATCCTGTCTACCATGTTCTTGTCATAAAAGCGGGTGTAGAGGTTCTGCGCCAGCTTATCGTAAGTATACTGTTCTCCACGCTGGTAACCACCACGGCTTACATAATGGTCTATACCATATTCCAGACGCATGGTGTACAGATCATAAAAACTGTACGGCTGCCTTTCCAATGCCGGTATATCTGCCTGGTAGATCTTTATCTGTTTGTGATTGCCTACCATTTCTTCATGACCCGATGGGAAACCGTGGTATCCCTTGGTGTTGAAGGTCATTTCTTTAGGATAGTTCAGTTCGAAGAACGTATTCAACACAGGAATTGTGTACTGGAAGTAGATGCTCCCGAAATTAGACGACAGCGCCTTATACTTTACCACCAGCTCTATCTCCGCATTTTTCTCCATACCATCGAAGGCAAAGAATATGCCACCCGAACCTGCATAAAGCATGTTGTACCGCACATCGCGGGTAGTACCATCGGGCAAGATCACACGTGCTTTGATAGAATCTATGCGAGACTGATTGCGCTCGTAAGGAACGGTAATGGTATTGAACTGTTCAATACCCTTTCTGTCCAGCACTTTTACTATACGGTGAATGGTACTGTACATGGTAGTACCCTTACCTTCAAATATATAGTCTCTCTTTTCGCTTTCCAGTATTACTACCGCGTGTTCTTTAAAGTACTCTACCGGTATAGGGTGCATCTTAGGTTTTGGGTCCCAGTCTGCAAACTTAGGTGGCTGCTCCTGCGCTGTAGCTGCAAAAGAAGCTACCATCAGGGAAAATATAAATATGGACAGTTTTTTCATTTTCGATCTTATTTTTTGGCAGTAAGCACTACAGACTCCTTGTATTGATTTTCGAGGGCTACAATAGCTTTGTTGTTCTCCACAAACATTTTTGGTGAGACCATCATTGTATTGAGCTTGTATTCCTTGGTAAGTATTACGTTCTTTCCGTCGTTCTTATAAGTGATGCTATAACTCCATTTATCGTCCAGCTTGCCCGATGCATTTTTAGGCAGGTAGCTAACTTTGTAGTTTTTAGGGATCTCCAATATCACCACTTCCTTCTGGATCTCTTTATAGTCGTGGTACCAGGCGGCCTTACGATCGGCGGTATCAATGTAATCATCTTCGAAAGTGCGCAGGATGTTCATGTTTACAATCACATCTTTCTTCAGGTGGTGTATGTAGTTGCCAACTGTAAAATTGCCCGACATGGTAATGTCCTTATTGCCGGCTTCTTTTGTCTTCAGCTTATAATCCTCCAGCAGAAATTTATCTGAACCTCTTGCTGCTATTGATCTTACGATCTTTTCTCTTTCTTCTTTGTCTTTGGTATAAGATAATAATGAGTACCCAAGATTCCATGCAGCATAGCCTTCCATTTTCATTTTGAACTGGCCTGCAAGGTCGTTTTCATTGATCGCGGAAATGCGGATGAAAGAACTATCGGTAGTTACATTTTTATCGGCATCTACGGTCGGAATGGTGATGATCTTAAACTGATCTCTGTCTATAGCTATCATTGCTTCCTTACCCTGTATGTCATTACGATTGGCACCGAATGGCAGGTTGGCATGCGTGCCGTCCATGAACATCCACTCTCCATCCAGGTTCAGCGCGCAGATCATGTGGTTGCTTACATTCGGTATTGGTGTTTCTTCAAAAGTATATGGCTTTGCTCTTGTACCGATCCATGTAAAGTAGGTCTTCAAGCCCGCCATACGACCCATCTGTACCAACAGGCTACTCATGTCTTTACAGTCGCCATACATTTTCTTACAAACAGTATCTGCTTCACGCGGGATCCAGCCACCAAGGCCTATTTCGAAAGCTATGTAGTGCATGTTTTTTTGTACCCACTCATAAAGGTGCTGCGCTTTCTGGCGATCAGTAATATCACCCATGGTGATCTTGTTCACCAGATTCTTCAGAGTTGTGTCCTGCTTTACGTTCATGTAACCAACGTATTTGAACTGGCTGCGGTAAAGATCTGCCGGAGTCTCAAGAATAGTAGAATCTTTGGTGAGACCCGGAAGGCGGAAAGACGAGATATACGGTACTACATGTGGTATGTAGTATAATACAGATGGTACATTCTCGAAAGATTTGTAACCCGGAATGTTATCGGCAGTGAACCTGTAGATGGTATTGCCGTTCTTCTCTTCTGTTGTCTGCTTAATGATACCGGTGTTCTCACCTTTCAATACAAATTTCATATTGACATAGTTAGGAACGACAACCTCAAACTCTGCATGGAGGATGGGATAGTTGTCTGCCATCAAAAACAATGGCAAGGCGGTGATATCCGGATGGTCCTGAGTTGCGGTAAGGCGGATAACCGACCCTTTGGTCAACCCTGTAAATGAAGTGATGTAGTAGGATGCATCAGTGATCTCACCGCCGCCGGCACCCTGCCCGAAGGTAAAGTGCTTGGTCTGCTGACGGTAGTTACCACCCTTTTGAGGCACATAAGCAACGGCGTCAAGACCTGTCAGTTGATCGAAATAGTTTTCCGCTACGTGATCGTAATGGTCGTTGGTCGCAGAGAGGTCGCCGGTAAGCAAACGCTCATTCTTTATTTTGCTGGTAGCTGTAAGTTCGCCGCCTTCATATTTTATCTCCAGCCTTTCGCTGTAGTTGGTAAATACCGCGTTCTCATTTTTGTACTTAGCCATTACCCGGGTCATTTTGGCCGTGTCGGGCATCTGTGCTTTAGCGGCAACAGAAACGAACAGTAATGCCACGGGTAGCAGAGCGAAACGCCTGGCGATCGATGGAATATTTTTTACACTTATGCGTGTCATAAACAATCTATTAAAGGGAATAACCGTATAGCCAAAGATCGAAAAAAATGATGGTCCTATAGCTTACAGCGGAGAAAAATACGACAAATATTTATAGATGCATAATTTTTGCTCTGTTTTGGGTTTTGGGGGTTCACGCAGAGAGCGCAAAGGTGTGCTGAATTTATGTGACAGGGAAGTCAGACTGCCCCCCTCACGCATACTTCTTCCGCCAGATAAAACCATCTAAAACATAATGTGTGGATTGGGGTAGAGACAGCAGGGGCACGAGAAGTGCCAGAACAAAATCGCTGCTGATGTGGGGCAGAAATCGGAACAAACCGAAAACCGATTTGTGGTCCTGCCAGATAAAGCCATCCCACAGGCCTTCTTCAAGGTATGCGAGTAATATCAATGACCCCACAAAAACTGCCAGACCATACCCTTTTACCTTAATGCCCTGCGCAGCCGGTGTTTTTTTCTTTTCCGTTCTATTCATTTCGGACCAGATCAAGGCCATATAGGGAATGCCATGCGCAACTACATTGAGCAATGTAAAGGCCATATCACCATTAAAATATATGATGCCGAAATACCATGACAGGTACGTCCCGATGATGACACCATTCTTTGGTATGTTTATTTTTTCGTCTCTTAATAATAATATTCCCTCCTTAACAATATATGCACACGCTATCATTAAATATATCACCCCGCTGAACTCCTTAATAAGAGATGAGTTGCCGATAATAAAATCGCCATCTATAAACCAATTAAAATTGCGGCCGGGGGTGCAATGCCAGTATATAAGCGGGTAAATGGTAGCGCTATAAATGGCCAGGCCATCTATAATTTTTTCCCAATCTGGCTGATCATCTCTGCGTGCATACAACCGCATAAATCCATATTGCTGCCTGATGAAATGGAAAACCGCCAGATAAGCCAATACACTCCAAAACAACGACCCGCTCCATATATGCAGTGCAACACCTGCTATATAACATACTATTGGTATGAAAATAAACAACCGGCTGTGCCGCCGAAGGCGGTCTTTATCGAGATAGGTATTGTATAGTGTGCTATATACATGTGCTACGTCTACAAATAAAACCAGCATTACCCATACCATTACCGGCATATCGCCGCTGTTTTTAAAATGTGCAGGAAGTAATGCTACAACCAACAGTGCAAGAAAAGGAGGCAGCAAAATAAATGCCACATCATATAGTGGCTTGTTTATCCATGGCTGCGTATAGCTTGTCTTACTCATACATTGGCTATTACTTGTTTGGCGGCTTTGATACCCTGGTAGAATGCCTCTTCAAATATGGAGATACCGCTGAGGTCGGAATGAGCAAAGAAGATCTTGTTACTAATTGGCTGTGCAGCTAAGGTGCGTGCCCTGCCCCAAATAAAGCCTGGTGAAGGTGCTATCATGCCATGGCCCCACACCCATATGTCTGCAGCCTCTATGCGATCTGTGACGCCGGGATGTGCATATTCCAATTCGTCTATAAATACTTTAAGCCACTGCTCGTAAGTTTTGTTACGGGCACTTTTTCTTGCCGAATCGGCCGATTCGTAGGAAAGAGGCAAATAGTGCGAAAGCACGATCTTATTTTTAATACCCAGGTTCTGGTGATTGGCATTTACATAACCAACTGACGCAGCACCATACACTACATTATCCCAGCATAACGGTGTGCCTTTACCATCGGGCATATTGTTAACTGTGATATTAGCCACTACCCAGGGTGCATATTTAAACTCGATCCTCGGGTTAAAATCATCTAATATTCTTTCAACCTTCTTTAGCAACCGAAGATTGATAAATTGCGGTGTCGCCATTATTACCTTTTTGGCACTTATGGTATAGCTCTCTTTCTTCGCTACATCATAGACCATGACGTTAGTTCGTTCTCCTGCCTCGTCAACCTTACACGCCAGCTGTCCCTTATACATACCAGTGTCAGCTACCTGTTTGCGTATCTGCTCCATCAAAAAGCCATTGCCTTCCGGCCAGGTCAATACGCCCGATGAGTTTGTATTTGATGCCCCACCCTTGCGTGATGCAAAGTAGTGCAGCCCCGCCCATGCTGAGGTGGTTTTCAGTATGCTTCCGTAATCATCTTTGCAGCCATACTCCAGGTACCACAGCAGGTATTTGGATGTGTAGCCTTCCCGTTGCAGATAATCGTGGAATGATAGTTGGTCCAATTGCCTGTATTGTGCATCGGCCGACGAAGTATCTACGGGTATGGCAAATGCATCTTTACCATCACTGCCAACTGCCAACTTATAATCATTGACCGTTTTGAAAAATCTCCTTATCTGTTCTTTCTCTACCACGGGCACGCCCATCTCTGGCACCAGGCCCTCCTGCCAGTAACCGTTTATCAGCAACCGCTCTTCAGGATCATGCAGTAAGTGATAGTCGTTATAAACAGGCAGGCCTTTATCGTCATACCCTGTGATGGTGCCTATCTCCTGTAAGAAATCCAGTATCTCTTTGTTACGCACATCCGGTATTGGCAGGTAATGTGCAGCCCATGGGTAGGCCGATGTAGCATTTTTACCGTGAGTGGAATTACCTCCGAAATGGTCGTCCATCTCAATGAGCATAACATTGGTATGCCCTTGTTGCTGCAGCCATCGTTTTGCTGACAATCCGGATATGCCACCGCCTATGATCAGTACATCTGTCTCTACCACCCTTACAGGCGCAGGTAGCGCCTCTATATTATGCAGTAAGTGGCCGGTCGAAAAATTAGCACCCACAATGGCGCCCTTTATATGTGCCAATGGCGGACGAGGGCGGCATGCTGCATACATTCCCGCAAGTAATACAGAAGAACCTGTTATTACCTGTTTAAAAAATGTGCGCCTGCTGTTGCCTTCGTTAGTGTGCATATGGCCCCCAGTCTTTTTCAAAGTAGTGCACCAATACCTGGTTATTCAGCTTGTTGATCTCTGTTTCTTCTTCCTGCATATCGGGTGGGAAGAACATCATATCATTAATGGTAGCGGTGTTGATGTAGCGCAATCCGGCAGGCAATTGTCCTTCATTTTTCCAGCTATAGTTCTTTGTAGCCAGTATATAACCCCACTCACCAAACGATGGCACATATACATGATAGGGTATAGTATGAAAGCCGACTGATGCAACAGTATGATCTATACACCAGAAAGAACGGCGGCCTATGTAGGGCGATGTAGATTGTACCACCACTACTCCGTTATCTGCCAGCAACCTGTATATCTCTTTGTAGAACGCATTGGTATATAGCTTACCAACGGAATAGTTTGAAGGATCGGGGAAATCGATGATGATGACATTGTAACTGCCACTATCATTGCGCACGTAATTGTATGCGTCTGTATTAATGACATTTACTCTTGGCGATAGCAGCGATCGCTTATTGAGTTGCAACAGCATTTCATTCTTCTTAAAGATATTGGTCATGCCGGGGTCCAGGTCTACCAACTTTATTGATGTGAGCTGAGGGTACTTCAACAGCTCCCTTACTGCCAGTCCGTCGCCACCGCCGAGCACTAACACTCTGTGTGCGTTGGGCTGACCCTGCATGGCGGGGTGTATTAACGCTTCGTGATAGCGATATTCATCAGCACTGCTAAACTGCAGGTTGCCATTGAGGAACAATCTCAACTCCCTGCTGTTTTTAGTGAGCACTATGCGCTGGTACTGCGTAGTCTTGCTGTAGATTACCTTATCCTGAAAGGTCATGCCTTCTGAATAACTCATGATCTTTTCGGCGTACACAAAACCGGCTATGAAGCCAAGCGTTGTGAGCATCATTATTACTACAAACCTTGTGCGGTAGTTCTTCGTTTCTTTGAATTTATATAGCAACAGAAAAGCCACCAGTATGTTGAGGAAACCGAAAAATAATGATGTGCGGATGAGACCCAGGTAGGGTATTTAGACAACCACGAACCTATCCCCATGGCAAACAAATAGGTGCCTATGATGGTGGAGAACTGTGTAATGGAATCGCCAAGGAGATAGCTGGCCAATGTGCCTGCTATCAACTCATATATTAACCCGCATGTAGCAATAACGAAGACCGATAATAACAGAAGTAATTGCGCTCCTTTATGATTGCCATCGCGTTGCTGCGCTTGTGCTTTACTCATTTGTATGTTTGAAGTAACTGGTTACTTGTGATAATAAAGTCCGTGGCCACCGCTGTGCCTTGCACCCTGCTGCTGGTTTTCTTTCTCTTTATTTATGTTGTCATCGCCATAAATACGCTGTCCATTCATACCCGAATACGAATAAAATCCGCCTGCGGCCAGCATGCACATGAAGTAGTACTTTATCTTGTTCAATCCTTGTAGTATGCCCATTATTCAGTATCGTTATTAGTGTTATAATCAGCGCCTGTAAACCATCTGCTGCCCTCGAATGATAATTTCCTGATGAGCTGTATCAAAGGGTAAGTGATGATCAACATCAGCATGGTAAAGAAATTGGAGGTCAGAAAAACATTCTGAAACACAGCAATTGAAAATGATGGTGTTGCCCCATTGGTGATCTTTTCATTGAACGGGTAAATATTGAGATGGTAGGTTCCGGTAGGTACACCCGAGATAATGGCTTCCTGCCTGTTGTCTCCTTCCGACCAGTTCTCACCACCTTCGTAGCCATGATAAAACTCTATCGTTTTATCTACTTCAAATACTTTGCCCGTTTTGTCGTTGATCAATTCTATCTGCAACTCCAGCCAGTCATTATCAATATTTAAACCATCAAGCCTTATGCCCACCGGCACAGGTCCTTCTATTTTGAATGGTGCTGTGATAATTGGCTTGCAGCTGGTCCATGCACCGGTATCTGCAGTGCAGGTATGAAACTCCTTGTATACTTCCTTCTCTGTGTGGGTACCGCTAAGAAATAAGTGAAACATGATAAAAGCCGCCAACAATATTCCGGTAAATATCATCAGTGGTTTAAACCGGGGATAAAAAGTAGCGGGGTTAAACGTGATCGTTCCTCCGCGCGGCGCCAGTTGCTCTTTCTTCAGGTTGGGCAATAACCTCAAAACATCATTAGGTGATCTGTAAATGGCCTTATACCATTCCGACCTTTCATCGTCATTCTCCCAGATCAATATCATGGGTTTATGTACAAACTCTACTGCAGTGAGTTGTTCATCATCAAGTATATTCCAGTCAAACTCACCGGTAGCATAAACTATATCGTATTTATAAGACAGATCCTTGCTATAGGTAAGCCTATCGTGCTTCATCTCGCTGCTGTAAACACGTTCCTTGTCTTTTATCCTTGTTATAAATAACCAATGCCCGTCATACTCAGACATGGTGATGTATTCATTATCGCCTGCTGAAAAAAACAGGTATTCATTCCAGTAAACAGCAGTATTGGCCTGCTTCTTGAACATGTGCCCCACCAGCTTATACGGCTTGTCATAGAAGGTGGTTTCCAACCCCATCGGCAGGGTATAGATCTCCTTATTGTCCGGGCTGAATATTCTTCTTATAAATGGTTCACTATCGGGCCATATTTCGAAAAGTGTAGCACACTGCGGGCAGGCAAATACTTTACTCTTTGCAAGATCGTAGTAGGTTATAGCACTTGCACAGGTAGGACATGTTACCGTCTTCTGATGCCACGTGGTCGAAGTGATATTAGTGTCTGCCATATTACCGGGTTATTTCCTGTTTATCGGTTACCGTTGCCTCAAACATCAATATCACCTGGTCGAAAAAGTGTTTTACTCTGTCTGCATTATCGCGTTCAAAGCTGGATAGGAATACGTCGAACGTTGCCAACTGATGCTCCGGCCAGGTATGTATAGACACATGCGATTCAGTAAGGCAAACAACCGCTGTGTATCCTGAACCGGGAAATGTGTGATACACTTCTCCTACTTTCTGTAAAGACAGCTCGGTAATGATCTTGTCGAATATAATCTTGCAAAGGGCAGCGTCAGTAAGCTTCTCCTCGCTGCAGTTGAATGTAGAGACGATATGCAACCCGGGTTTATAAATATTCATTGTGGTTGGTAAAGAGTGGTTTTGTATTGTAAAATTAAATAAAATAGACGTAGGTAGGTATGGCGTAGTGAAAATGCTAATTTACCCTGCTCCAATACCCCGACTCAATTCATGTCAGGGGAATTAGCTATCTTTATAGTAATAATAAAATTATGACTCATAGCCTGCTATATAAGGTTACCGATACACAACTTACCATTACAATACCACCGGCATTTAAAAACAAGCAGGTGCGAGTGACCATTGATGATAAGCTGGTGGAAAATGATAAAATTGCATTGATGAAACTTGCTGTTAAAGATCCTTTATTTCTTTCTGACATGAAAGAAGTTAATGATGATTTCGAAGGCGTAGAGCATGAGACACTATGAGTTTTAAGCGCTGGAATATCTATAGAGCCAATCTTGACCCTGTAGTAGGCTCTGAGCAGGGAAAATCAAGACCTGTAATAGTTATCAGCGATGATCACATAAACGACCTGCTGAATGTGGTAAATGTATTGCCCCTTACAACACGTAAAGATGGCAGAAATATCTACCCCAATGAAGCACTACTTGAAGTAGCGGATGGAGGGCTCCCAAATGACTCAGTAGTTTTGTGCTACCAAATATGAACACTTGATAAGCGAAGGCTTTCTTTACAACTCGGGGAAATAAAAAGCGAAGAAAAACAAAACGAGATACTAATTGCGCTACGTTTTCAATTAGGCATTCAGTAGTTCCATGTCATAAAAGACTGCCGCTTGCTATTATAATAGCGCGGCACATGTCCGGTTAACTGTAACAAAACAGGCACCCGATGGGTGCCTGTTTTGTTATATTATATGATCATTATTTTTTCTTTTCCGGAACCAATCCCCTGTTTTCTAACATGGGCTGTATGTTTGGTTCGCTGCCACGGAAGTTGCGGAACATGGTGGCAAGATCTTCTGTATTACCTCTTGAAAGAATCATATCGCGGAAGCGCTGACCGTTCTCGTGGGTAAGGCCGCCATGTTCTTTGAACCACTGGAAGGCATCGTCATCCAGCATTTCTGTCCACAGGTAGGCGTAGTAGCCTGCCGAGTAGCCATTGCTCCATATATGCAGGAAGTAGCTACTGCGGTAGCGGGTAGGCACTTCAGGCAGGTCCAGGTGTGTCTTTTTCAAAGCTTCTGCTTCAAACTTATCTACATCCTGTAGCGGTAGGCCCGGCGCCAATGTGTGCCATTGCATGTCCAGATCGGCAGCTGCCAGTATTTCTGTAAGTGCATACCCTTCGTTGAATGTAGCTGCTTTCTTTATCTTGTCTACCAATGCCTGTGGCATCAGCTCACCAGTCTTGTAGTGTTTGGCATAGTTCTTAAATACAGCAGGATCGGTAGCCCAATGCTCGTTGAACTGAGACGGGAACTCTACGAAATCTCGCGCGGTAGCCGTGCCCGACAGGCTTGGGTATTGCTGGCTGGCAAATAAACCGTGCAGGCCATGACCAAACTCGTGGAACATGGTAGTTACATCGCTGAAACTGATAAGTGCAGGCTGACCATCGGCAGGCTTGGTGAAGTTGCAGACATTGAAAATAACCGGTTTTGTACCCAGCATCTTTGATTGGATAACCATATTGTCCATCCATGCACCGCCGTTCTTATTGTCGCGTTTGTAGTAGTCGCAATAGAATAGCGCCATTGATGCACCGTCTTTGTCAAACACTTCAAACACCTTTACGTCTTTCTGGTATACAGGCAGGTCTGTGCGTTCTTTAAAGGTAATCCCATACAATTGTGTGGCTGCAAAGAATACACCGTTCTGCAAAACATTGTTCAGCTCAAAGTATGGTTTTACCTGGCTTTCGTCAATATCATACTTAGCTTTGCGCACCTGCTCTGAATAAAAATTCCAGTCGCTCGCTTCCAGCTTAAAGCCACCTTTTTGCTTGTCTATTAACTCCTGAATATCCTTTGCTTCGTTACGCGCCTTGGCTGTAGCTGCAGGTATCAATTGCTCCAAAAAGTGTTGCACGGCTTCCGGCTTCTGGGCCATCTGATCCTGCAATTGTAAAGATGCAAAATTGGGCAAACCCATCAGCTTTGCTTTCTCTGCACGTATCTGTGCTATGCGGGCAATTGTAGGCCGTGTATCATTGCTGTCATTGCGCTCAGCACGGTTCCACGATGCATCAAATAATTTCTGGCGGGTAGCGCGTACCGACAATGACTGTAGCGCAGGCTGCTGGGTTGTATTCTGTAATGGCAGCATCCATTTGCCTTCAAGCTTTGCGGTTTTGGCATCAACTGCGGCTGCGGCTATTTCACCGTCAGACATACCTGCCAGCTCTGCTTTGTCGCTTACAACCAGGGCGCCGGCCTTTGCTGCCGCCATTAGTTGATTGTTGAATTTAGCACTGAGTGATGCTTCTTCACCATTCAGTTTTTTTAGCGTTTCTTTATCGGCATCATTGAGCTTAGCGCCTGCCATCTCAAATTTCTTGTAGTAGAAATCTATCAACCGCATAGATTCCGGATCGAGCTTTAGCTGAGCACGCTGATTATAAATCGCCTCTACTCGTTTGTATAGTTTAGAGTTCAGGTAAATAGCATCTGTAGTAGCCGCCATTTTAGGTGCTACTTCTTCCTGTAGTTTCTGCAGCTCAGGGTTGGTGTTGGCACCAGAAAGCAGGCCAAATACACAGCTAACCCTTCTTAGCAACTGACCACTTTTTTCCATTGCTACCAATGTATTTTCAAAAGTCGGCGCCTCGGTATTGTTAGCTATCTTTTCTATCTCTTCCAGTTCCTGCTTCATACCGGCTTCAAGAGCCGGCTTGAAGTCGCTGTTCTTGATCTTGCTGAAATCAGCCGCCTGAAATGGCAATGCACTGGGCGCAGAAAATGGATTGTCGGGAGACATAGTTGTGCTTTCTTTTGGTTTGTCATTGCTGCCGCAAGATGCCAGCACAAAAAGCGCACCGGCCACGGATAATGAGGACAATAATTTCATATTATTTATTTTATACGGGCAAGGTAAGTAAAAAATGAGTGCGGAGGGAGGGAGTGGTGGCCGAGTTGGGGGATTTCACGTTAATGGGGGGATGGTGAGCGGGAAAGAAAGCGAGGAGAGCTGTATTAAATGAACTACTATTGCTGCCATCTATATAAGAACATCCCGCCTGCATCAAGCAACCGGGATGTCTTTCCACTTTATTTTGTCTTGCTCTCTTATTTTCTTACAACTACTTTTCCTGACTCTATTTTGCCGTTTGTTATTACTTGGTAGATGTAGACACCAGTAACATAATTGCTCACATCGACGGTTGCCGTTGTACCATTATTTATGTGGGTTTCTCCAACTATGCGGCCGGTAATATCCATTATTTTAATGGTGGCATCTGTCACTGTCGACAGTTCAAAGTATAATACAGAGTTTGTCGGATTAGGATACACTTTCAGCTTATCGCTTACCAGCTTACTGTCTGTTGTTGGTGTTTGCGCCGATCTTGCAGCTGTTTGACCGCAACAAGGCAGATCCAATGAATGCGCCTTTACTGATGCCATCATTGGACTACTTACATTGCCCAACGTAGCCGGTATTGTTCCTGCTGCACCTGCACTTGTTTTAGACCATGATGCCGGGTTGCCTAGATCAGACCTTGTGCTGCCTGTAAATACATACTTGTTACCTGTTCCGGAACCATTGATCACTGGTCCCCCAAGATCAGAACTGCCCGGTGCAATGCTGACAAAAGCACCGGCACCTGTGGCTGGACCATAACCTATTCCATGGTAAAATTCAGGTGCACGACTATAGGTGAAATTGCAGCCGGGACATCTTACCTGTATGGCATCTCCTGTATTATTCAGGCCTATTGTATTACTCCATGCGCTTGCTGTGGCATAAACTGTAGTGCCTGTATCGCTGCAATAGCTGCAGATGCTTGTGTTAGGGCGCGATCCAAATCGATCTACATGCGGCGTGCCGTAAGGAGCGGAAACAGTGCCGCCAACCGGAATCCAGTAAACCAGGCCGTTAGCCGTTGTGTCTACCCTGAATGTGTCGCTCAGGTTATAGCAGTTAGCATCGTGATTATACATTACCAGCATACTGCCTACCGGTACTGTAGACCATATATTATCAAACGCCAGACGGTAATGCCCTGCCGCTGTACCCACACCTGTTGTGCAACCACTTGTATTAAAATTACCGGCATTATCGTCAATTATCCAACCTCTTATATCCACATCTTCACCATTCTCTGTTCCGCAGTTGGCTACTATCATTTCTGCATATTCACAATCTCCGGATGCCCCGTTAGACATTTCTGTAACAGCGAGTACTCCTTTTTCTGGTGCCTCATACATTAACCTGTAAGAAAAACTGCCATAAACGCTATCTTCTGTATGATATACTGTATCGTACCTGCTATAGCAGGTTGTGTCATAGTGTGGCGTCATTACACTATCGTATAAAGTATCTACCCTGCAGGCTGTAAAAGTGTCTACAAGTGTATCAATGCTCCTGTTTAGTGCTATCTGCCTGAAATAAACCATTTCATCAGGAATTTGTTTGCCATCAACACCTGGTTTCATTCTAAACTCTAAGTCGATCGGGTATGTCTTCCCTGCGGTCATCATTATATTGTTCAGGCTTACTGTATTGCTGCCGTCAAAAACAACTGATCGCTCTACAGGGTCTATTGTTCCAAAGGTACCCGCTGAACCAGCCAGTTTCCAGTTATCGAACAGATCGCCCAGAAAAACTTTAATGCTTGCGTAGTTAGAAATAGTGCTTATTCCTGTGTTGTACAGCAAGTGACTATTTACAAATTTAATATTGAACGCGGCATCGGTAAGCCCGCCATTGCCGGCAACGATAACGTGCCTGCGGGGAAGCGAGGTCAGCTTTATTATATTGGTGTTGATCGTAGCTATGTTGTTATTATTAACAACGTTAGCACGTTCTGTTCCTGTTGTTACTTCACAAATAGTCATTCCATCAGGAGCGCAGGCAGATGACCCCGAAATATTGTGATAATCTACAATGCGCGACAAAAAACAAAAGTCCATGTAAGTATTAGCTGGGGTACATGATGGTGGATGATAATGATCTGGGTTAGGGGGTGTCCAGGGCAATTCCACTATCTTGCTGCTGCCTGTGGCAATAGTCGGAACACCAACTGCCGCAGGTATAAGTTCTGCGCCAAGAGGCTCATGGTGCGTGGAAACATCACAAATAGCGCCTGCGGAGGTCTGTCCTGTTCCATTCCACGCATTAGGCCATGTTTCTGCTGAAAAACCGCCCATTGTCCAGTAGGCATGGACTTTTGCTGGAGTGGCTACCGCAGTTGGATCGTAGTCTATACAACCTACGTTGTGCACATTAACATACAGATAGTTCGTTGTAGAGCCGGATGTAGCATAGGCTGGCGACAGATGATGGAACATGTTTGCAGCCCCATCGCTGTGATAGCGATTAAAGATATCCGGGCTGTTCCATATATCATTCCCGTCTTCCGGATTAATGTCCTGTGTGTTGGCCTCATTGAAAAGATCAAAGTGAGAATCCCGCGATGTAAGATCGAAACCAGATGTTATCAAATCTGTTTTTACTTCTTTGGTGGCTACACAACCATTGACATCGGTTACAGTGAGTGTAAAATCAGATGTAATTGATGGCACACCGCCATGAGACGTATAATCTGATACAGATGTAATTGTGGGGTTTGATATTGCGTAATTATCAAGGTGTGCATTATTCGGGTAAAAAGGTATCGGGAACCCTATGGGAGGAATTATGTAAACCGGTGGCCTCGGTGTCCACAGGTAGTTATAAGCAGGCAGTCCTCCGCCCATCGCAGTACTATATTGCGGGTTGGCCGCAGTGGCACCCGGCGAGCCTGGTGCACATCGGTTGCTGATTGTTATATCCGTTATTTTGGGGAATGAAATGTTCTCATTTTCGAATTGTTTCCCTAGATAGAAAGGATAGGGTATGCCTGCTGGCCCATAATTAATGTTGGAAACTGAAACCAGGGAGCCGCAAGAACTGGTGATCAATACCGGCATAGGTGATAACGAGGTCATTATTGTCTCCGTCAGATAACCGAGCTGGCCATCTCCCGGGCTACCGGTAGTCGCCCCTTTTACCATAAATAAATTATTGGCAGTGCTTCTTTCAAGGTCGGTGTTGGAATAGTCGCTGGTATTAGCCAATGCGTGTAACGTAGACGTGACATTGCCGCGTGTTATCGGAAGGAAGAACGCCAGCCCGGAGTTGGTAAGGTCTAAACTGCCGCCGCTTGTTTTAGTAGAACGACTTACAACTACGGCATCGGCATCATCAACGAATCTGTCAAAACCGGCGATGTTGGTATTATTCCCTCCTGCATCTGCATCATAGATAGCCACATTTGCCCTTCCTCCACCTGTTGAAAAAGGCAATGGCGTATTTGTTATATCCCAACAGGCAAGCTGACCGTCTGTTACGTCTCCGCCAATAGCGGATTCGTCAAACATGGTAAAAACATAATATTTTACTTTCGCAGGGGTGGTACCAAGATTAAATATCTTGGCAGTACGCATGCCCGGCACAACATGTTGCTTATCTCTAAACGATGGTACAGATGCAGATGGCAGGCTGCCATCTGCTCCAAATGTCCATTTTCTAAGTATCGTATTGGCATTCAGGTCATCGGGTTCGGTCGTATATATACTATAAGGTGCGTTACATTGCTGTGCATCTGCCGCTATGGTATAGCTCGGCCCTAAACCGTAGCTCGTTATCATTCCATAGGGAGAAGTAGCATCGTACAGGATATTATTGCTAAAAGAAAGTGCGCCTGATGGCGATATATTTATGGTAACCACCCTTAGCACGTACGTAAATGACATTCCACTAAATGCCCAAAATATGGCATAGTAGCTATGGTTATCTTCGGCAACCCTGCAGGGAACGGTACATATCTCGGAAAAAGCACTCGATGCATCAATGATAGTGCCACCAATAGTGGTGGTGTAAGGGACACCAAAGTTAAATGCTATAATACCGTTGGGCCCGTAAATGCCGTTGTAATCTACAGAGAACAATGGCTGACCTGTTTTGTTATAAACAGTATGAGCGAACAAACTATAAGTGCCGGAAGTTATGTATGGATTAATGACCGGACTAATCGCAGAAAAAGAGGACGCACTGGGCAAGCCACCTGTGTTAGCCATTGAATAACTGCCGCCCGTACAACCCGAATTGCCGAATATCGACCAATAGTCGGCCTGGGCTGCTGCATCATAGTGCATTAAGGTGGTGCCTGCAAGCATAGCAAGGCCCAATAGCCTGTTAAGGCCAGATCTGATTTTTTTCATGGTTTTTTATTTTAAGGGTAAAAATTATTTAGTGATAACTACCGTTTTTGCTACAGCATTTGTTTTGTTTCTTGCAGTTAACAGATATACTCCCGGCTGCGCCAGCTCTAATTGTTGCAGTGTTCCCGGTTCAATAGCGAACTCTTTTACAATTCTGCCCAACAAATCTGTTATCGATATAGTAAACAGTTCATTTGTCGCTGATGAAATGGCACAGGTAAACGTTCCGTTAGAAGGATTAGGATAAATATTCAGGCTTGCCCGCCCTTGAGTTAAATCACTTACCCCAACCGGCCAGCCTATACGCCGCACCCGGCTATTCGCAAAATCAGCAAAGTAAATAACCCCCAGCGTATGGTCTATACAAATACCAACCGGCTGGGCCAACTCTGCAGCTGTAGCTGGGCCATTGTCTCCGCTAAAGCCTAATGTCCCCACTCCCGCTACTGTAGTAATTACTCCTGCTACAACTTTTCGTATGCGCTCTTCGTTTGCAACTGTTATAAACATGGCATTAGTGCCGTCTATTACAATACCCATAGGATTATTCAACGCAGCTGCCGTTGCCGGGCCACCATCCCCCAATGGCAATATTGCGCCGGTACCGGCAAACGTTGTAATAATGCCGGAGCCATCTATTTTACGGATCACATTTTCGTAGGTATCGGCAAAATAAATATTGCCGCCAGTATCTACGGCTATACCATATGGAAAGTTGATCATCGCACCGGTTGCCAGGCTATCATCTCCGCTATATCCCATTACACCTGTGCCGGCTATTGTCGTTATGACGCCCGCTGCACTTACCTTACGCACCCGGTGATTGCCATTATCTGTTATGTACAAATTGCCGCCAACATCCAAGGCAACGCAATGAGGAGTATATATGGAAGCGGCTGTAGCAGCAATGTTATCACCGTTATATACCGTGGTACTATTGCCTGCTATAGTAGTGATAATGCCCGCCGCGTCTATTTTACGAACACGGTTGTTATATGCATCACAGAAAATTAAATTGCCATTCGCATCGAATATTATGCCACATGGTCTGTATATCTGTGCTGCTGCCGCGGGTATATCATCGCCATTATATCCCTGTACACCTGTACCGGCAATAGTGGAGATGTTGCCTGTTGCATCTATTTTGCGTATTCGATTATGGTAGCCATCAGTTACATACATGTTTCCATGACCATCCAGCGCAACGCCAAAAGGCCCATACAAAGATGCATGTAATGCAGGTCCGCCATCGCCAAGCGTAGTATCGCCGCTTCCGGCTACTGTGGTAATTATCTGTGCTTGCCCGGTATGGCATAGCAACAACAAAAGAAGAAAGTGAAAGGTTGTTTTCATTATACGATGATAATAGAATAGCAAGATAGAAAAAAATTTATTGCATGTGTTAATTTTTTGTTATATTAGCTTTTATTTCATATCGTTATCATGCTAATGTGCGCCTATCTGCTACTTACTAAACCACAGATGCCGTTTTTCAATCCCTTAAAATAACCAGGGCCCGATGCTTGTGCATCGGGCCCTGAGGTGGGAATATCAAGAAGATTGTTTGGGTGGGAAATTGGGAACGTTGATCAAATAAAGTTCATTAAGTTAGATGGCTATTTTTCTTTTATGTGCGGCGCAAAATCTGCGAATAGAACCCTATCTAAAAACTTTTGCAACAAAACAGAAATGGAAAAGAGCTATTTATATTATCGGACTTTATTTAATCATCGCTTATAGTACCAAATTATTAATTGATAATTACTAACATCTATCTTTAACAAGTCGTCTTTGTATAAGTCGGCAATTAAATACTGTATTTATGAAAAAGCTATTTACTCTTATCGCAGTGCTGTTTTCTCTTTCGGTGCAAGCCCAGTACTATCTCGGTTTCGATGGCACCGACACATTTTTCAACCGCTTCATAGTGGTTGATACTATTAATTACCACCACAACCAGTGGCAGGTAGGCAGCCCTCACAAAACCACATTTTCGGCAGCTTTTTCGGCGCCAAATGTTTTTGTGACCGATACGCTTAATCCCTATGCCCCCAACGACACCTCTGTCTTCATTCTAAAAATGGCGAAAAGCATACCTGCATGGCCGGGTAGCACCCATTATGGCCCGTTGTATAATATCAGTTTTGATTACCAATTAGACATTGACACTCAAAGCATAGCCCGACTGGAAATATCTGAAGACTCCGGGGGGCATTGGCATGATGTAAACGACAGCCTTACTAGCACCTATTCCTGGGCTACCAGCACGATAGATACTATTGCAACAACTTCAGGCTCATGGAGAAACTTCAATGTCTACCGCAATTTTGGTCCATTGGCTAGCGATACCGCCCTTTTCAGATTCACCTTTATCTCAGGCACCAGCACAGCCCCGCATGACGGTTGGATGATCGACAATATGTTTATCTATTACTGGTTTGAAGGAGGGGTCGTTCAAGTACAAAATGCCAACCTCATTTCCCTTTACCCAAATCCCTCAAAGGGCAACATCTACATACACGCCAATCGATCTGCATCTAACGCATCTGTAGTAGTATATGACCTTAGTGGCCGGGAAGTACACAGACGATCTATCACTACATCAGACACATACATCAATCTGCTCCTTCCTTCGGGCATGTATATGCTCAAGTATGTGGCTGGTGATGAATACTGCACAAAGAAAATACTGATCGAGCATTAAAACCACCTAAAGAATAGATAAAGGCTACATCAAAGTGTAGCCTTTATCTATTATTCTCTTCCCAGCGCTCTTTTATATTCTTTCAAACATCTGTCTCTCGATGCTTTGATATCTATGATCGGTCTGTAATTAAAGCTCTCGAACTCCGGCACCCACTTACGCACATACTTCAGTTGCGGATCGAACTTTTCGGTCTGTAACTGCGGACTGAATATTCTGAAGTATGGTGCGGCATCACAGCCGCTACCTGCGGCCCATTGCCAGCCACCATTGTTGGCAGAGAGATCATAGTCCAGTAGTTTCTCAGCAAAGTATGCCTCACCCCAGCGCCAGTCTATCAACAGATTTTTGGTCAGAAAGCTGGCCACTATCATTCGTACACGGTTGTGCATAAAGCCGGTTTCATTGAGCTCCCGCATGCCCGCATCAACTATCGCCACGCCTGTTTTGCCCTCGCACCACGCGGCAAATTCCTGCTCATTATTACGCCATTGTATGTTGTCATACTCTCTCTTAAATGAACCTCCCACTACATGCGGAAAATGCCACAGTATCATCATGTAAAACTCGCGCCATATCAGCTCATTCAGCAAAGTGCCATTCAGTTCTTTTGTTTCTCTTGCCAACTCTCTAATACTCACCGTACCAAATCGCAGGTGCAGGCTCATGCGGGTTGTACCATGTATGGCAGGGTAGTCGCGGGTTTTATCATAATCCACAGCAATACCTTCATTGAGCTCGTTCTTTGGGAAAGCTACGCCTGTAGCCGTAAAGCCCATAGATGCAAGTGAAGGCATAGGTATGGGTGACGTTTTAAGATAGTTGTGAGCATACTTTTTTACCGGATAGGAGCTCAGGTAAAAGTCATTCAACTTCTCTTTCCATTTCTTGCTAAAAGGGGTATAGACCGTATATGGCTCGCCATTGTCTTTCACTACTTCACTACGCTCAAATATCACCTGGTCTTTGAACGTATGCAATTCAATTCTATCTGTTTTAAGAAAATCAGCTATTGCTTTATCGCGCGTATGGGCATACGGCTCATAGTCATGACTTGTATAAACAGAGGTAATAGCATACTCTTCTGCAAGTTGCTTAAAACACGACATAGGTGTGCCGTGCATTACCTTTAGTGAAGATCCGCGAGCCGCCAGCTGAGCATGCATATCTGCAATAACATTGTAGATAAACTCTACCCGCTTGTCTTCTTTATTTTTAAGGTCATCCAGAATATCCGTGTCGAATATAAAAATAGGCAACACCGGCACACCCGACTTTAGCGCATGGTACAATCCTGCATTATCATGCAACCTCAGGTCCCGGCGGAACCAGAATATAGCAACCGGGTCTTTCTGCCCCATTTTTATCGATCTGATTATTCGTGAGTAAATAACGCCTTCAGCTCCCCTGCATCTTCAGGTTTCATCTTGCCTCCTAGTATCAACCTCAGCTGCCTGCGGCGCAGTGCACCGTCAAACATCTTTCTTTCGCTGTCTGTTTCCGGCACAAGTTCCGGCACCTTGCGTGGGCGGCTGTTAGGGTCTAGTGCCACAAAGGTCATGTAAGCCTCATTAGATAAGTATTTGTACTGTGCGGTAAGATCTTCACCCCATACACGCAGATATACTTCCATAGAAGTATTGAATGCTCTTGTGAGCTTGGCTTCAATGGTCAGCAGGTTACCCAGCTTTATTGGGTTGGCAAAAGATACATTGTCTACCGACGCTGTTACTACAGGGCAATTGCAATGTTTCTGAGATGCTATAGCTGCTGCAATATCCATCCAGTGCATCAGGCGGCCACCCATCAGATTGCCAAGGGTATTGGTATCATTGGGCAGCACCAGTTCCGACATGATGATCAGTGTGTCCTGCGGTTTCTTTATTTGCATATGGTCTTATTTCGTGAGCAAAGTAATTGATTTTTTAACTCTTGCCCGATTGAGAAATCTTATTCGTGTCTATGGATATGACTATACTTACTTAAACAGTTCACTATAGGTCATTATGGCATAAGCATGCGTGGTATCAGGCTTGTAATAATCATAGTTCCAGTCGTTAGGATGCACCAAATCAAAGCTGGCGGCAACAACTTTAGGGTCTTTCAACTGTGTTAACAGCGTAGCATAATTTGTATCTATAAACGTGAATGTCATCTGAGGCTCATCCTTTTGCATGGCGCTCATCAGCATACACTCGTTAGCCACGGCCCAATCCAGTATGTATTTTTCCTTTAGTGCCGCCTCATTAGCTATGGCCAGCTTGGTTATGCCTTTCTTTTTCATTTGCACCATTACCTCTTTGGTGAAGGCGGTGCGCCAGGTAAACTTATCTCTTGCGGCAGCTATATAGCCTATACGAACGATAAATATTACAGACAATAACAGTATTGCTTTCCTTACTTCTACACGTGGCATGAAATAAAATACAAATAGGGCCGACATAATAATAGCCATACTCTGCCATTCACTTTCTATGTGAAACTTCAGAATATCGCCCTGTGGGTAGGTGATCCCCATGACACACACATAACCTGTAAACGCCGCTGCGCACCAAAAGGCAAGTGGTTTTTTATTGGCTTTCCACGCAGTTATAAGCCCCGCCGGAAAAATAAAGAAGACCAACCAGTAGTTCCCCAGGCAGCGCATTACAAACTTTCTTACCCCACCGGAATTGAACGCAAGAAAGATATCCTTTAGTGATAGGTGCGTAAGATTATGGAGATGTTCATCATCGTACGACTTACTTTGCACCACCAGGAATTTACAGGCCACTATAAGTACAATACAAGAACTAAGTAACACACTCATGCCCCGACTGAATGGCCAACCTTCCTGCCTGATCCATAGAAAACCCCATAAGAACGCAAATGGGATCAACACAATAAAGTGAGTGTAAATGGCAAGAAACGCAAGTAGCAAAAACACCGGCAATAGCACAACAGGCTTCACTTTCAGTTCCCCCATCCGGAGTGTTACAGCTATACAGATAAACATCCACGCTACAGCCTGGTGTATCTCATTATTGGTCCAGAACCACGTGTCACTTACAAGCAGGTAATAGTAGAGCGCCATGATAACAACCAGTGCATATTGTCGGCACCTATGCACAACAAATCCTGCAGCCAGGAAAAAGAAACCGAAACTGAATGTGTATGCCTTTAATACCATCTTTATTGGCAGGTGCAGCTTCACTGCCAGCAATGGAACCATTTGTGTAATAAACGAACCATACCTATGCTCCTGTATCGCCAGTCCTTGTTTCTTTATGATGTTAAAGACAATAAAAGACGAGTCTGCAAAGAACAAGCGCTCCTTATAGAACACAATACCACCTACCAACCACGCTGCTAATGCAGCAAGTGCTACAAGGGAAAGGTGCTTTAGTGTTCTTTCTGAATTGTTCATTTACTTGGGATTAACGGCAAATCTGCACTGGTATTGTTCGGCTATCTCCACTACCATAAACATGAAGGTAGTAACAACCATTTACAATGTTGACAGGCAACGCTATCTCGCCTACCTTCGCAGCAACATTCATTGTGCCGGATACAAATTGCCTGCCCAAAACATCAGTTAAACGATACCCGTAAATGCCGGTAGGCAACAGCAGTTTTAGTTGGTTACCGGTAACCGGATTAGGGTACACAAGTGAGGCTGATGTTTGCAAATCACCAACACCATCTACAAAAGGATAAAGCCGCTGCACATGCCGCCTTGCACGTATTGGCTGTGTATAGTTGCCATCTCTGAATTGTATACTCACCAGCGGTGTCACTTCACCCTGCCGCTGATAGTGCTGTTCAAACACAGTATCTGTTTTGCCCTGGTATACGCTAAATAGTGTCAGTAATGCGCCTGGCATGAGGCCGCCATTCAAATAGAAACTGTCGCGTGTTATGGTCCTGGTTTGAATCTGTAATACCTCAAAATAGGGTGTGGGAAATCCACCAATATCATTCATTCTTACCTGTCCCCAACCCACAACATTGTTGGTTACCGATACATAAGATCTCACAATGCCGGGTGCATGGTTCATCACCGGGATAGTCACAGACAACTCAAAACTGAGATCTTTTGTAAATGCAGAGGACCATGTAGCACCATAGGAGGTATTAAAAGGAATGATCACATTCGGAGATGAATAAACTATGTTTTGTGCGGGAATAAAGAGGCTGTCAGTTGCACTAATTGTCAACGTACTTAGACTAAATGAAGTATCCAAAACAGTCACTCCATAATCTAAAACACCTGCGGCTATTATCGATGATTGTACATTCCCGATATAAGGATATCGCCATAATGCATACTCATTACTATCTGCATAATCATAGCCTGTAGTGGATACCCTGTAATCATAAAGCGATACCGCGGAATCAGACAAAATAGTCATATCCCATGTTCCACCAACTGCGGGTGTAAGAGATGGAAATGTGGAAGTCACGACTGTTGTTTTGATCGTATCTGTACCCACAACACTACCAGGATATTGGTTTTCCTTGATAACGATCTGTGCCGATGCATTTATGCTCAGCAACAAGATCAGGTATACAAGTAATTTCCTCATAAGCACAAACGTATTGTTAGTACAGCTACCCATATAGCTATATCAATATCTTCCCACCTTTTTCTACAAAACAGTAATTACTTACTCAAGTGCATACTGCGCTCTTTGTATAACTGCCTGAACCATGGGTCACGCAGGTTTTTTATAAATCTTATTGCTTCTCCCGTGCTCTTCATTTCCGGGCCCAGCTCCTTGTTCACATTAGGGAACTTATTAAAGCTGAATACCGGCTCTTTTACTGCAAAACCCTCAAGATTATGCTCAAATGTAAAGTCTTTCAATTTAGCTTCTCCCATCATTACCTTGGTGGCCACATTAAGGTAAGGTATGTTATATGCCTTAGCTATAAATGGAGTCGTACGGCTGGCACGCGGATTAGCCTCTATCACAAACACTTTACCATCTTTTATGGCATACTGTATATTGATCAGTCCTTTTATATTCAGCTTCAGTGCTATTTTCTTAGCAATGTCTGCCATCTCATCTACGATCAATGGGCCGAGGTTAAACACCGGCAACAATGCATGGCTATCTCCACTATGAATACCTGCCGGTTCTATGTGCTCCATCATTCCCATAATGTGCACGTCTTCACCATCGCATATGGCATCTACTTCCGCTTCCTGGCAACGATCAAGGAAATGGTCGATCAATATCTTATTGCCGGGCAAGTGCTTCAACAGGCTTACTACACCGCGCTCCAGTTCTTCATCATTAATAACTATACGCATTCTCTGTCCACCCAGTACATAACTCGGGCGAACCAACACAGGGTAACCTACTTCTTTGGCCACTTCAATAGCCTCATCGGTAGTGTAAGCCGTACCATAATTTGGATAAGGAATACCCAACTCTTTCAGCATATCGCTGAATCGGCCACGATCTTCTGCAATGTCCATGTCGTCAAAAGAGGTGCCTATTATTTTCACACCCTTTTCACTCAGTCGGCGGGCCAGCTTCAATGCTGTTTGTCCACCCAGCTGTACTATCACACCATCTGGTTGTTCATGCTCTATTATCTCCCACAAGTGCTCCCAATACACAGGCTCAAAGTATAGCTTATCTGCAATATCGAAATCAGTTGATACTGTTTCAGGGTTGCAATTCACCATTATGGCTTCAAATCCACAATCCTTTATTGCCAACAGTCCGTGTGTACAGCAATAGTCAAATTCTATACCCTGACCTATTCGATTAGGACCAGAACCCAGAACGATGATCTTCTTCTTATCAGTAAGGTTGCTTTCGTTACTTTTTACAGTGCCGGCAATTGGGTTGTGTTCAAATGTGCTGTAGAAGTACGGGGTTTTTGCTTCAAACTCCGCGCTGCAGGTATCTACCATTTTGTATACCCTTCTTATACCCATTGTCTTCCTGTACTCGTATACCTCTTCACCCGTGCTGTCTTTCAGTAGCTCAGCTATCTGGTCATCGCTGAAGCCCAGCTTCTTGGCTTCAAACAGTAATTCGTAGGTCAGCTTTTCAATGTGCTTTACAGCTTTAATTTTTACTTCAAAATTTACCAGATCCTGGATCTGGTAGAGGAACCAACGATCTATCTGTGTAAGCTCTCTAATCGTCTTTATAGATACGCCGGCTGCAATTGCTTCTTTGATTCTGAAAATGCGATCCCACGTAGGGCGCTTTAATGTATCTATTATTTCTTCCGGCCTCAGGCGCTGCTGACTTATATAAGACAGACCGGTAGCATTATTCTCAAGGCTCTGGCAGGCCTTCTGCAATGCCTCGGGGAATGTACGGCCAATGGCCATTACTTCTCCAACCGATTTCATCTGCAGGCCTAGGGTATCATCAGCTCCCTTGAATTTATCAAAATTCCAACGGGGCATTTTTACGATCACGTAGTCGAGTGCAGGTTCAAAGTAAGCCGATGTGGTTTGGGTGATCTGGTTCTTCAGTTCATCCAGGTTGTAACCTATAGACAGCTTAGCCGCTATCTTGGCAATAGGGTAGCCTGTAGCCTTTGATGCAAGCGCTGATGAACGACTTACCCTCGGATTAATTTCAATGGCAATTATTTCTTCAGTCTCAGGATTCAATGCGAACTGAACATTACACCCACCGGCAAAATTACCCAGGTCGCGCATCATCATAATGGCGGTATTGCGCATCAGCTGGTAAGCGGTGTCGCTTAGCGTCATTGCGGGTGCTACGGTAATACTATCGCCAGTGTGAATACCCATAGGGTCAAAGTTCTCAACAGTACAAATGATCACTACGTTATCATTCATATCCCTTAGTAACTCCAGCTCGAATTCTTTCCAGCCCATCATAGCCCTTTCCACCAATACCTCATGCATCGGCGATGCGGTCAATCCCCTGTCCAGCGCACCATCCAGCTCTTCTTTATGATATACGATACCTCCACCTGAGCCGCCAAGCGTAAATGATGGCCTGATAACTATTGGTAAACCTATCTGTTGTGCAAATTCTTTACCTTCCAGCAGTGAATTGGCAGTTCTTGCTTCTGCCACAGGTACACCCAGCTGTATCATCCATTTTCTGAATAATTCCCGGTCTTCTGCTTTATCTATCGCTTTAATATCTACACCTATCAACCGCACATTATGCTTCTCCCATATACCCAGTTCTTCACCTTCCTTAGCCAGGTTAAGCGCTGTTTGTCCACCCATAGTTGGTAATACGGCATCTATCTGGTTCTCTTCCAGTATCTGCTCCAGGCTTTCTACAGTAAGAGGTAGTAAATAAACCTTGTCCGCCATTATAGGGTCGGTCATGATAGTAGCCGGATTGGAATTGATAAGGATAACTTTTATCCCTTCTTCCCGAAGACTGCGGGCGGCCTGAGAACCTGAATAGTCAAATTCACAAGCTTGTCCTATAATAATAGGACCAGAACCGATAATTAATACACTTTTAATGGAGAGGTCGCGAGGCATATAAAAAATTCAAAATTTCGGAAAACTGATAAAAACACAAATCCTATCATCGCCATCCAAAATCGACATTGACCTCAGCTTAAGGTGAGGTATACGAAATTTTGAATTTTGAATCTATAATTGGTGCGCATACAAAAACAGGGCTATCCGCCCCGGCGGCAAAAGTAATCGATTTTTGCGGAAAACAGGGCATTCGACCGCTCAAAAAATGCAATTAGAGCAGTTGGCATACAAAATACCGACATGAGGCGAATACGAACAGACTTTTTACAACAAATTGCATATTGGTAAAATGCAACATGTTTTATGCTCCGGCTGTTTTATAGCCATGCAAAAGCGCCCATTCGAATGGCAATTTGTTTTTATTAGAAAATTAAATCTGTGTCATTAAAAAAAATAATTGCATTTTTATGCAGATACCTAATAAATTCCCTTTCAGGTGGTATTATTTGCATAATTTTGCTGCGATCGGCTAAATTTAGCCGCAGGAAACATACTTTTTCGCACTTTTGCGATTATTATAAAAATACACATAATGAGCTTTTTGGGCTTCTTTAAATTTCTTACTCAGGAAATTGCGATAGATCTTGGCACAGCCAATACACTAATAATACATAACGATCAGGTAGTAGTAGACGAACCATCTATAGTAGCCATAGACCGCACAACAAATAAAATTGTTGCCGTAGGTAAGAAGGCAATGATGATGCATGAAAAGACGCACGAAAATCTTAAAACCATTCGCCCGTTAAAAGACGGTGTAATTGCAGACTTTAATGCGGCTGAAGGTATGCTGCGTGAAATGATCAAAATGGTATACCCTAAGAAACCAATGTTCCCACCAAGTTGGAGAATGGTTATCTGCATACCATCAAGCATTACTGAAGTGGAGAAACGCGCTGTACGTGACTCTGCAGAACAGGCAGGCGCTAAGGAAGTGTATATGATACATGAGCCAATGGCAGCGGCACTGGGTATAGGGATAGATGTAGAAGAGCCTACCGGCAACATGATCATTGATATTGGTGGTGGTACTACAGGTATCTCTGTTATAGCATTGGCAGGTATTGTTTGCGATCAGTCTATACGTATTGCGGGAGATGAGTTTACAGGAGATATTATGGAGGCTATGCGCCGCTATCATAGTTTAATGATTGGAGAGCGCACAGCAGAACAGATAAAGATACATGTAGGCTCTGCATTGAAAGAACTGGACAACCCGCCCGATGATATTGCGGTGAACGGACGTGACTTGGTTACCGGTATTCCTAAGCAAATAATGGTTTCTTACCAGGAAGTAGCTGAAGCTTTGGACAAGTCAATATTCAAGGTTGAAGAAGCGATATTAAAAGCATTGGAAAGTACGCCTCCTGAGCTTGCTGCAGACATATATCGTCGCGGTCTGTATCTTACAGGTGGCGGTGCATTGCTGCGCGGACTAGACAAGCGTATCTCGCATAAAATAAAGTTGCCGGTACATGTAGCAGAAGATCCGCTGCGTGCTGTAGTTCGCGGAACGGGCATGGCACTGAAAAATATTGCGAGAATGCCTTTCCTGATGAAATAAACGAACAGCTCCTTTACGGAGCTGTTTTATAATAGTTCAGGTTCTGGCATCTGCTGTTATAGCAGTTTGTTAAGCTAACCTGTACGACGACACCGCTTTTTAGTTTTTAGTTTTAACTTTTTTAGTTTTTAAGTGCGCAATTTCATACTCATCATACGGCGTTTCTTCAACCTGATACTCTTTGCAGGGTTGGAGATATTGTGCCTGGTGTTGATCTCGCATGCCCACAATCTGCAGGGCGATGAGATAGTGAGTTCTGCTAACACGGCTGTTGGTATTCTCTATGAGAAGAAGAGTGATATGGACAAGTACTTTGGCCTTGGCAGAATGAATGATAGCCTGCTGAACGAGAACATGAGGCTGCGCAAAATAGTAGACCAATACCGCACGGTAGATACCCTTAAGGATATGCCGGTGCGCAGAGAACTAGCCACATCAGACACCACAACCCATGTAGTGAAGTATGCTGACTATGTATATCGCACGGCCAGGGTAATAAATAACTCGGTAGACGGAGTAAACAACTACATTACCATTAACCGCGGAACCAAAGACGGCATTGTGAAAGGCATGAGCGTTATTTCCGGTACAGGTCTTGTAGGGCGTGTAGAATACGTCACTGCGCATTTCGCCAGCATATTATCTATACTCAGCAACAAGCAGCAGGTAAGTGCCAAGCTGAAGGATGGTACATTTAAGTCAACAGTATGGGACAATGAAAGGCCTGAGGTTTTCCTGATGAAGGATATGCCACCTGAAGCAAAGATCAAAAAGGGCGATTCTGTGTTCACAACATCTTTTGGCAACACATTCCCACCTGATGTATTGATAGGAACGGTAAATGTAATAGAGATCAACAAAAAGAACGGCAAGCAGCAATTATACCTGAAGCCGGCTACCAATTTCAGAAGCCTGCAGTATGTGTATGTACTGGAGAACCTTATGGATGCAGAGCGAAAACAACTGGAAGAAGTACCGGTAAAAAAGTAACAGAACAAAATGAACGTTTACATAAAAAACATCTTACGCTTTTGCATTATTGTAATACTACAGGTATTCATACTGCAGCGTATTACCCTGCATTGGTTTACAGAACCGGCAGGTGCTTTATTTATTCCGTTCATCTACCCCCTCTTCATTTTATTGCTGCCCTTTGAAACCCCGGTATGGCTGCTATTGATTCTTGGCTTCATTCTGGGCGTTACTGTGGATTCATTTATGACCACTGCGGGCATGCATGCTTGCGCCACGGTGCTTATAGCTTACCTGCGTACCAATGTACTGAACGCCTTGATGCCACGTAATCTTTCTGAATACATTAATCAGCAACCATCAATTAAAAATATGGGTTGGATGCCATTCCTGGTATACAGCGGATTCCTGATCATCCTTCATCACCTGGTATTCTTCACCATTGAATCCTGGTCGTTCGTGAGCTTTGGCTCCCTCATGCTGAAGGTAGGTGCATCATTTGTCACCTCTATGTTGTTCATCATTGTATACATCCTGCTCTTCACCCGCCAGAATGTTTCAAGGGCCTAGTCAAGAGGAATGATTGCGTTGAACACAACAGTATAAGCAGGAACTGTAGCTTCAGGCCTAATGAAATTTACATAAATCTGACCAACATTATTTATCACGCTAGACATATGTTTTACCCAGGCAACACCTAGGTCGTCTTTAAACATTGCTGAGGCATAATAATGGGTGAGAAAATAGTTTGTCGTGTTGGGTGCATATTCGGCTGGCAAAGTCCCTAGCAATGAATTCGCCGGCGACGCAGCAAAATTCTGTGCATTATTAGCAGTAAGCTGTGCCTGTATGGTCAATGTGTTAGTTAACCAGTTTTTCTTATAGTAAATAGTGCCCGACACGCCGCCAAGCGAAGCCAGCGTACCCACCGGCAGCGTATTCCATGTTGTTTCTCTTCCGTTCAATCCAAACTGTGTATGATAGGGTACCGCAACACTGTAAGGAAATTGGGATGAAGACGTAACAGCCGGGCCCGAACTAAGCATGGCCGTAACATTACTTACTGCAGGAAAAGAACTGCCATCATTATAAGTTAAAGATGTAGTGTTGTTGGCTATAATGACTAGCGGTACATTGGTGCCGGTGGGCGTAACGGTGCTGCCGGTAAATTTGATCATCGTGCCGTTGTAGAAAAACCAACCATCGGTAATAGTTACAGCACTACCGGCCGTAGTCATAGCCATACCACTAATGATGGTTGGCGTTGAAGAACCTGCACCCAGTGTGCCCAGTATATTGATACACTCCGTATATGCCTTTTGCATATGGTCCAGCTCATCCTGTGTAAGCGGGAATCCACCCGAATGCGTGAAGTTTATTGATCGCATAAATTTCTTTTATTGGTTGTTGGAATTATTATGAAGTGCGTTTAATATGTTACTACATTATACCTGTTACGCGATGGCAATCTATACTTGTCTATCAGCGCATTCATACGATCAGTATCCCATACTACAGCTACAGGCACCTTTACAATAAAGTGGTAACCGCTATAGTTTACTTCCGTTCTGGTATACAACCAGGATGGGTTGGCATATGCAACAGTTACCGGCTCTCCGATTTTGCCTAAATAAAGCGGATGCAGCTCTGAAGGAAGGAATACATACTGTGGGTCGAATATAACGTCATCTACCACCTGTATACCCCTGTTTACCGGGTCAAACACGTCGTTGAGCACCGCCTGTAAAAAGACTACCTGCCCATTGTGCGTTAATGTGTAGATATTCGCATTGCGGTTTTGTGTGAATTTGTAATACAACTCACGCACCGGCGTTACCAGGCACCTGAGCCAATGCATCATTATGGGCTTTCTCAACCGTACAGGCAACAATAGCCTGATCAGTTCCGGGAAGTCAACTTCAAAGTAGGACATAGTTATAGTGCTTAATATTATCAGATAGGGCTGTGAGAAATATAGGTTGCATTGGCCAACAGATAAGATTCGTCAGCTACCATGTAGCCGGCATCAGGTGCATACTCCACGGTTACCGGTGTGTAGGGCAACGCGGCATAGGTAGCAGCTGCATATACTACAACACCTATCACCACTCCCTCAATTCCCTGCAATGCGGCAATAAGGTTATTTATAACAAACAATCCGTTAAATGGCAGTGCCTTAAGAAATTGCTTCACTGCATCTTTCACCGGATATGTGCTAGATCCATCTATGCGCGCTCCCGTAGCATCCAGCACAAGCGGATCATAGTAAATGGTCAGCTGTAGCCTCAGCACATCCGGGTTACCACTGGTTATCTGCATACGCACTCCGGCATCTTTTATGAGTTGGATGTATGCTGTAAAAGCGGTTAGTTGAGTCACGCTCAAAGGTGCCAGCGACCCGCCACTAAGCGTAGCTACCTTTAGTCTCACCAGGCTGGGCAATTCAACCGCCGCAGCGTAGCTGATAATGGCAACAGTAGGGTCAATAGTTGGTGTTACATAACTATCGCTTTCATAAGGCAGCAATACACCGTATTGAAATTGTCTTGCTTTAGTTACATACCATTGTAGTGTATGTGCGCGCTGGGTGGCAATGATCTGATCCACCTCGGCTTTGTGTGCATCAAAGTAGTTCTCCAGCACCCACTGACAAACAGCTACTACATAGGTCCACAGTAGCCATATAGCAGTATTGCTTGTACTGGTCAGCCCACTTAGTGTTGGATCCATCAGCTTAGCGGTAATTATCGATTGTTGTATTTGCGCTATGGTGCGAGCCATAATTTAGAAATATTAAAGGTGAAATTCTGTCGGAACTGTTATCCTCTTGTACCGATCACTATCTTATTCTGTTGCAGATAATTCAGTGTGACAGCGTCTGAAGTATTAGTGTCAGGTACCAGGTACTGAACGCCCGTAATCAACGGTGCAGTAATGCTTCTTTCGTTCGCTGCCATTACTTCCATTGCCGCTTCCATGGTTCCGGCATGCATCAATACCACATCCAGTGATGATTGATTGGGTTTTACAATTGCTGTCTGCATAGATCTGTTGTTAGTATTATTTATAAAAGGCATTACTCTTCAGAACTCCATCTGCATCAAGCCTGATGCTTTGTACGTCCATACCATCACGAGAGAATTCAATACTCACTGCGCGTATCAGATCACGCATGTGTTCATCGTCATAGTATTCGAAAACCCCTACACCAATAGTTGGGTTCTGTTTAAAGTCGCCTTTGTTATTGAGTATCAACTGGCGCTGATGTTGTGCGGTACTTTCATCAACCACAAAGTCGCCATGTTGTATTGTTACGTCTTCACTATCGTCAAGACATATGTCTATCATTTGCCTGGCCATGCTGTAAAAAATTGACAGGGTTTATAGAATGTAATTAGTGTGCAAGTAGATTACTTAACCTTGTGATCAATGCAGTGAAATCAGCAACGTTTGTAGGCACGCTGCTTGGACCTGAAGGGGTGGGCACGGTAAGTACACTAATGTGTGTAAGCAGGTCTTTCAATATGTCAAACAAACTCTCACTTGCGGTCTTCATTTTAAATACCGTGTTAGTTACTTCCAGCGCCACATTGCTGTTTTGTATGGTCACCTTATCATCAGTCATTTCATAATTCACCGAGCCAATCTTTATCGACGCCTTAGTGATCTTACTCGCGCAGAGCAAAGCCCATTCACCTGGCCCATCTATGCTGCCAATAACAACATCGCTGTCGGTGTCGGGATAAACGATCAGGCCATCTGTACTACCGGATATATCAATCAGCCGCACGCCTTCTATGGGCTCTCCATCATCCGAGGGTCTTACAGTCATTGTGCCGGCCCCTGCATCCACACTCACAACTTTACCACTAATGATCTCAAAAGGTTTGTGTGTCAGTGCCCTTATGCCTGCGTTTATCTTAGCTGTGTTTTTGTTCATCATTATTTGTTTGCAAATCCTACCAATACACCCAGTTCTACTTTTCGCCTTGCACCTGCAACACCAAAGTGTGTTTCCACACTCTCTACCAGGTATTGCCCATTTCTATCCGGCTGGGTGTTGTCTGTTAGCTCGGCTACAAATCCTGGCGAAACAAAAGGAACTAAAAATGTTTGTACAGCACCTTCATACCCGGCATAGTTCATGCTATATGCTTTTTCGTTCGCAAGTTCCTTCAGCGCAGGTGATTCTTTTATCTGGTTGAGTATTTTGCTATGACTCCGGGCAAACTTTTTAAAGACATCCGATGTCTGAGATTGTTGCGTTCCTGTGGCTGTCTTCTTGCTATACTTAACCTGAACCGGATCGTCTTCTGTCGTGCGCTTTTTCAGCGTGTTGTTTTTAAACACATTGTACCCAAGTCTGTACTGTACCTTCCCTCTTTTCAACTTATCAGTACCCTTAGAGTAAGGGGTCTTTACAAGTCCGCACCAAAGCACATCAGGCTCTATAAAGAAACACGTAGCGGCACCATCAGTATATTCAATTATCTTATTGATCACATCAAGGCCGGTTCCATTCACTTGTACATTATTGAATTCGCAATCCAGTTCGCATTGTATCGCTATCGGATATTTACTGTCTATACCTGCAATGGCAGCACTTAAAAGATCTTTAGCTGATACGGATGCTTTCGAGATGTTCACTTTGTTTCTCCTAAGCAACCAGCTGTATCCTTCGCAGGCTATCTCCAGCGGCATGTTCATATCCCTGCGCTTCACAAACCCCTTGAACTCAGTAGTCATTGTGCCGTTATAGCCAAGCTTTATTATTACAGCGTCTCCATCTTTAAATTGTTCCCCGGTTACAACAGACTCGGTATTGCGCTTATCATCTTTCGTGATCCTGGCCAGTGCCGGTATCTTTATGGTCGCGGCGCCGGTAATGCTATGCATGCTGCTGCTGATAACAACCTCATTCACTCCTCTGAAGTGAAAACCATCAATAGTAATATCGCTATTCAGTACAAACATCAGGTTATAAATATAAGGTTAAACGGTTCATCGCTGATCATGTGTAGTTCATATGGCCGCACATTCTTTACTCCCGTAACCGGAAGAAATTTCAACTCTCTGATCTACCTGGTCACTACCCTTACGATCTGGTCTCAGCAAGAATATATCCGTCAAAGGGCATTTTATTGATAGTGCCGCATTTTGTTCATAGACCGTGCGCAGCATTGTCACTTCTTGTTCCGGGAACTCATTCTTGCTCCCAATAATGAACCCTTTAATGATGATTTCATAATCTTGAATATTGATCAGCTCCTTTACGGTCCCGCGTCTTTCTGTAAGCGGCGTCTCTATTATAGTCTTCTTACTGGTAATGGAAATAACAGGGTGTGGTAATTGCCATTCATGCGCATCACCGTTTTCTGTGGCACTATCGCTAAAAGATATCTTTACCGGCAGATAGTATTCGTTTGCCATAAGATCATTAGCATAATAGTCAGAACCATGTGCACCATGCCGGGTTGTGCTTGGCAGTTTCTGGTTGTTCCCGCTAACCTCTCTAAACTGCGGCTCGAATGCCTGCGATCTGTAACCAAATGTCTGCTGAAACAACAGAGACAGATCAAAAGATAATTCTGACATAATTAGTGTATTGTATTAACGCTGTGTAAAATTTCTATCAGCACCTCTTCCACCTTTCGCTTAAAGTCATTCATCCCTTCTTTGCTATCTTTTACATTGATAGTAAAGTGCACAATTAGGGCCTTATTGAAGTTGATGGTGTTGCCTGTATTGCCGCGTTGTTGATAGTTATTAGATGTCCCGCCCGGGGCCTGCTTCGATTCCTCGTTAATGATTTTTTTGGCGCGGTCAAATTGCTCAAGAACAGTTACTTTACTCTTTTGGTAATAAGGATCTTTTCTGTGCTGTTTATCCATCATGGCTATTGCGTTGGTAACATAGGTATTGCCATATTGCTCATATCCTTGTATCAGGTCAGTCAGGTATTTATTCTGTATGTCATCAAGAGTAATATTGCCCATGGTCTTCCGTGGGGCGTATCGCTCCCTCATTTGCTTGCGGGATACGTACCGCTCTTTTTTAAAATTCGCGATACCATACGGATCTCTCCACTTATCTAGCACCAATGGAAGCGATTCTGTCCTGAACAAGCCCATGCTATCGAAATTCTTTTTAAAGGCTTTCTCTTCTCCTGGATCATCAAAAAGAACCTTATTTATCGCAGGCTTACTCATAGCATTGTTCCTATTGAGTGCCATTGCCAGGCCTATACTATAGGCAGGGTTGTTCGCAGCCATGTCGTCATTAAAGAGAATATCTCCTCCCTTAGCCAGCCATACATCTGCAAGTTTTATGGCTTCATTCTGTATTTGTTCTGGGCTTTTCTGCTTTGCTAATGAAGCGATATAGCTGGCATGGTCTCTTGTTGCGTGTACGGCGGCTAAACTATTATTACCGTATTTTAGACCCTTATCCACAAAGTTTGTCTGCGGCACATCATAAGGGTCTTTTATCTGGCGTCTTTGCCAGTCATATAAACCCACTGCCAGTGAAGTGCCTGTAGCAAAAACAGCTGCCGCGGGTCCCATCACACTCGCATTTTCTCCCGCTGTGGCTGCGCTCCCTAATATCTCTATTATTGACTTTATCTTAGAGATATTATCCTTCGACGCATCGAGTTTTTCTACTCCATCCAGCACACCTGCAATACTACCAATAGTTCCGGCAACGCCTTTTAACTTCGCCATATAGCCCGCCAATCCCTCTATCGAACTACCCGCTTCTGAAATGGTCTTTACGCCTTCGCTGGCGGTTTTAATTACCTCTGTGTACTTCTTTATCCTTCCGGCTGTCTGCCCCGCGCTTTCATCTGCTTGTTGTATGCCATTGTGAATAAAACTGCTGAAGTTGTCCTTATCTCGATTAAGCTCATTGTTACTTCTGCCTGCCAGCATATTTTGCAAAGCATTGGGTCTGTCTATATTGTTTGCCAACGTAACTATTGCGCTATTCAACCACAATATGTTCCCAACGGCAACTTCTATATTTTTGTTGTATGCGCTTAACAAGACTGAGGGGTGGGACTGCAACAATATGTCGTTAAAAGAGACATAAGTGTAGATAGGATTTACAGGAGCTGAAATGTGTGCATTTTATGTCTGGCATGCGCTACGCAGATAATTCAGATGTGCTATTTTTTGTGCAAATGCTTCATCGCTCAGAGAGCGGTGGTCCAGGCCCGGAAGATAATATTCAAGCATTGTTTCGAGGTAGCCAAAGGAATCGTGTGCCGGGCCGCCACGCGACTCCTCTATAAGTTTACCAGTCTAGCTTTTTTGCCTTCCAGTTTTACTTTAAGCTCCTGGCTTATGCCTATAAACATCTGGTCATCTTTTAATAGTTCTTCACTACCACCAATAAAGGTTAGCGTAGCCAGTTCTTCAAATACATCCAATGCCTTATCCCTATCTGCTTTACTCATGGCGCAGTTCAGCTCATTGCGACCCGGATTTTTGAAGTACCCAATGTGTCCATCTACCTCCAGTGCATAAATGCCATATTTATACTTGGCTTTCCATTCCGCTACTTGCTGTTCACTTACTTCACCGGTTAGCACTATGCTCGGCTTACCACCTGTTGATTCACCCTGCGGGGCGTAATATTTTTGTTGCATGATCTGTTAATTGAATTGTCTTGTAAATCTTATTTGTAGATGCTATCAGGCAGACACTAAGCCCATAAAAATGATTGGCAGCGCTATGTCCATATTCTTGGCTCCCAGCCTTTCTCAAAGTCCTTTATTTGTACCCCCTTAAGGGTATCTGTCTGTAACGGCCTTCCTGTCTGAGGTTTGTAAGTGACTATGATATCGAACTGCATATCTAATACGTCATTCCCACCAAAATCTACCGCTGCGGCATTCATGCTGTCTAATGCGCCCTTAAGCACTTTGATCTGCCCTTCATAGGTTCGATTGCCACTCTGTATGCTTATAGGCTGATCACCGGCACCATGCAGCAGTTGCTTGTCTTTTACTGCCTTATACTTCAGCCCACGTATCTTCACCAGCGGCGCTCCTGCAAATAGCACAGACATATCTGCCCATTCACATTCCTTGCTATCAAAAAAAGTTATACTTGCCATAAAATTTTGTTGTTTAAAACCGATTAAATTGATTGTACTTGTGGCTCAACAATTGCACCCGGCTCCTCCGGCACTATCTTCTATCTACTAACCACTATTCACTAAAGCGCAGGATTATCAAAGCCAAGGTTGATCTCTACGTTTGTAGCATACCCTACAGGTACTATGCGCAGTATCACGTTCAGCTGATTAGTACTCAGTATATTCTGCGCGGGGTCTATAAGGCACGATACGCTGCTTATCTCCCTGTTTACAGTCATGGTATTATTCACCTGATTCTCTATTTGCTGACTCAGCCATTTGCAAAATCCCGCATCAAGCGTACCATCAGCATTCACAGGCACTTCATCATCTACCTCTTGCACAAATATGGAGTAGGCCAGTGTGTGTACCTTATCAATTACTCGGCCTCTGGCCAGGAAATGGTAATCATCAGTAAATGCACTGCAGGTATCATCGCCCGAGAAAAAGTAACCGGACACATTTGGGTAGGTGATGAAAGTGATGTATCCCTTTCCTGCTATCTCGGGAATATCATTATGAACACTTTCTAATGTTGCCGATCCAATATATGCGGCCCTGTTACTGAGCGCACCGGTTCTTACCCTGCTCACTTTTCGCATCACAGGTATTACCGAAAGTCTCCCAAGTAATAATCCTATACACGCACAGTCTCCCGATGTTGTATCCCCAACAAGAATGGCTGTTCTGTTGTTTGTTGTTTCACCTGTCAAGTTTACCAGAGTGGCGGCATGTCCGTTATATGATGTTCCGCCCAGTACTGCCCTGAAAGGCTGTTGGCCCTCAAAATATTCTCTTGCCAGTACATCCATTTTCTGGGCGGCAGCATATTCGTCGGCATTTATTGTGTTCGTTGTGTCTATCGTCAATGTTGTTGCAAGCGAATAGGCTGTGTCGTTGGTCATCACACCAAGCAGCTTTATGCGTCCTCTCGCATAATCCAACAACTTTCTTACACCATCTGTGTTGTGGGGTTCCACAATGTCCACGCTCGACATTTCTGCTCTCGTCAACATAAGGTAAAGCGATGCACCGGCACCGGCTTCTGTATAAAAATCTGCTACTTGCCTGTATGCGAATGCATTATTGGCCATCGTGATCCCATACTCCGTCAGGTCTTCAAGACTCTTTATAAGTATTGGTGTTTCTATGCTATACGTACTGCCAACAGATGTTCCGGTTAAAACCATACCGGCTACACCGTCATCTGTTTGCAAGGTCGATCCTAGCCGGCCATTGGCCAGGGTTAAATTTACTGTTCCCATTTCTATAGTTTTTATCGTTAGTATTGTTCTCCTTCGGCACTCATCGTTCGCCAGCCATCAACCATCATATCTTTAATGGCAGCCATTGCTTCTTTCCTTGTTATAGGTATTACAAAGTCGTCATCAAGTTCCGATGCATGATCTGTTGCCGCGGTCAATTCGGTAAATGCCAGGTCGTCTGCGGTAAAGTATAGCACCTCCACCCTGGGGTATTTTTTGAAGTAGTGTTTTGCATTTTTCATAGCAATACGGTTTATTGTTGTTTGTTTAATTGTATTTAATGAATCCGCACAGCGCCTTGTCCGTTATCAGTCGCTTATGTCTCACTACCTCATAACCCTCTCGGCCGCCTGTATCATTGCTATTCCCTTCAATGGTGTATATCACCTGTCCTTCCGCCTTTTCTACTATACCGGTGTGGCCCTTACCACCACCATACAATAAGATAAGTTGATGTCCGGGTAAGACTAATGAAGGATCTTTCAAAACTGCCGCTTTGGTTGTTTTCTGGCTGGTCGATGTCTTATTCCAGCAGTCAAGTACACCTGCGGTGCGTATTACAGGACAGCGGTAATTTAGCCGCCCCGCGGCATTTGAAAAACACCAGTATACAAATGCCTGGCACCACGCATACCCCGGGTTCAACCCTACAGAAAGCAGGTACTTATCTACCATAGGTCCGCTGTTACTTCCCAATGGCAGCTCCCGCTGGCCTATTTGTTGCTGCGCCATCAATAGCGCAAGGGAGGAAAGCGTAGTTGTAGCAGGCCCGTTATTTTTATTATACATAGTTGGGGAGTTGAAATAGTTATCTATTCCGGCAGGGCGCTCTCTACCCCTTCGCTGTAGTGTATTTTACCTGTGTAAACAAGTCATAAACGCTCTGCTTCAGCCTGTTGCCATCAAGTGTTCCTGCTAACAGGCTGGCAAGCTTCTGTAGCAGCGCATCTTGCATGTCTGGTCCTCTCTGCTGCAATTGGCTCACAAAGCACTTCAGCTTTTCTTCGATATCGGTGTATTGCTTGCAATGCTCAGCAATGGCCAGTGCTTCTACCGATTTGTCTAATGCGTAGATCAACTGCCTTCTGATAATGTCATCTACACTGCCTGGAATAATTGCCGTAAGTATATCTGCCACCGGCGATTCCAGAAACTGCTTGATAGCCGTTGTTATTTGCAATGCGGTATCAACATTCTTCTCCAGATAACTATCAAATTGCTGTAGCAACAAGCGTATCTGTTTTTTCATTTTTGTACAAAACATGGTGTTATGATTTAAGTGATGATTGGTTATTGATGGTCCGTATTATTTACAGACCGGAATTCCAGCGCACGTATGCGCATACTCTGTTTATATAAGCGGCGGCGGATGATGGCATCCTGCTCTTGCAGGCCTTTTATCTGCTCATTCTGTATGGTGGTAGTATGTGTCAATTGTTTTAGCTCGGTCACGATCTCATCAAGACGGTGAATTACCTGTGCCGTTACTACCTTTATTATATACCCCAGTATCGTTGCCATTGCTCCGGCCACCGCTATTAATATCCAGGTCTTTATTTCGTTGATCATAGTTATAAAAAATGGCTCAATGGCTTAATGCCTCAATAGCTCAATGAGTGTCGTGATAATTTGCAGAGTAGCCTCCTGTCGTGTTTATAGTTTCGAGATAAAGAGATAGTGCTCATTATCCAAATTGAGCCATTCAGTATTTGAGCCATCGAGCAATTAAATTCAGCAACTACGCAGATGCTGCCTGCACTATGGCTACGACACCCTTTCCATCTGCACGGCGCTTACGGCCACCCATGCGCACACTCATGCTATATACATTGCCATAGTAGGTAGGGTCGTCAATACGCTCAAAAAACTTTACCGCGCCTATTGCTCTTTCCAGGGCGTCGGTCTGCCAGCAGAGCACTGTATCATTATCGTCGGCATGTACAGCACTACCATATGGGTTTACAACAGGTACTGTGTCGTTAGTGTAGGTCACAACAGCGCTACGCATCATAATGTTGAACCCGAACAAACGGCCCAATACGCCATGCTTGATGTTATATGCTGCACTGAAGTCGCGGTAATCTGTAACTGAGAGCTCATCAGTCAACTGTTGGAACATGTCTGCACTTAGCAATGCATAGCGGCCCTCCATAGGCACATTCTGCTTATTCAATGCAAGCTGTGCTGCTTTAATATCCTTTACTGTTAGCTTCTTGCGATTACCCGATGTAGTATCAATGTGACTGGCTGCAGCACCACCAGACGTACGTATCAAACTAGCGGCAACAGATGGCGACCAGGAAACAAGAATGTTATCCGCTATCGTTTGTTTTAGTGAAGACTCGTGTTCAGACAATACACTTTCTCTCTTGCCATAGCTAAGTTCAAACGTTTCAGCATACGGTATCAGTATAGGGTCTGAAGTGTATTCGTCAAGTGAGTACGTAACATCACTATCAGCACGCTGCACAATTGTACCGGGTAAAGAAGATCTGTTCTTTACAACATTCGGTAGTGCGCCGGCCTGTGGTATGTGCACTACCTTTCCTTGTAGTACAAACTGTCCTGCATCAGTAGATGCCAGGAGGAACTCATTGTTCTTGAACAGGTTCCCTTCAATGTGATCTTGCCAGATCTCTTTTTGAATTGCCATAATGGTATTGGATTTAAAATTGTAAACGTGTGGGAGGGTAACGGCTCTGTAAGCCTGACTGCCCGTAGGCGGGGACGACATAATTGTGCATGCTGATTGTATAGATCGCAATGACATCGATGCCAGACGAGATTAAAAGAAGAAGGATAGCGGGCGAGGAAAAACATCACTGTTTTTTACTAAAGCAAACCCATGAAACAACCAAGCAAAAGCCTCTTGCCCGACTCCTTAAATTATTTATAAACCTTCCTTGCTATTGACCGGGACAACTATACCCGTTATGATGCCGAAAGTATCAGATGTCTATAGCAATAGTGTTTCATTTGATGACGATGCCGAAGGTATCGGACGTCTGTGTAAGCAACTGCCACTGTTGTGTCTTCTGGCCAACAGCCATCGGGGCGTATTCGTTTTGTATTGCACTATAGAATCGAAAAAAGAAGAAGGATAGCGGGCGAGGAAAAACAGCACTGTTTTTTACTAAAGCAAAACCCATGAAACAACCAAGCAAAAACCTCTTGCCCGACTCCTTAAATTATTTATAACACTTTCTTGCTATTGACAGGGACAACTATACCCGTTATGATGCCGAAGGTATCAGATGTCTGTGTAAGCAACTTTCCCCTGGTCAAGATAGCCCATTAGGTAGCTGCCGCCTTGCAACTGTGGTAGGATAACTAAATCAATATTGAACAGCCTACGCTGCAAACTTCTTATCAAAAAGGTCCTTGTAACGGGCAGGATCATTAGCCCTCAACGCCTTTAATTTTTTACCTGCGGGGTCATTCTTCTCATAGTCATCCCAGGCCCATTGCGTTTCTGTAGTATCATTGCCTGCTCTCAGGCTTTCCGCTATTGTTCTGTAAGCCGACATAGCAGCAATTAGTGCCTTTAACCCTTCAGCATTATCCGCGTAATCTACAGCCAGCCGGTCTTTCAGGCTCACAGTTATCTTTCTGTCTTCTAATGCGCGGTCCAGAACGGCTATGATCTCAGCAGTTGCATTGTTCTTCTTCAGCTCATCTATTTGCTGCACAAGAACTTGCTTGTCGTTCAGTAGCGTTGTGTTTTCTATCGTAAGCGTTTCCGCCTTCAGCACAAGATCTTTTATCTTGTTGACTAATGTATCAACACCCGCATTGCTATCCATCGCCAACGCACTTTTCAGGTCGGCCAGCCACAAATTATCTGCTGTTTTAATTGCCTGTAGTCCGGCACCTATATCCACAAGATTGATCTCGTTCTCCTGTGCGTCATACAGCGTGGTCAGCTCATTGTTGTTGCCGGGTATATCCACCAGGCTACACTCCTTATTATACCATTTGGTAATCGTTGGTCCTGTTTGGCCTGGCAGCATCATTTCAGGATCGGTGCTATATTCCAGCACTACTATGTGCCCTACCGATGCCGCATTGAGAAACCCGTTTTCAGCCTCATCGCACATCTGTGTGCCGCGTGCATTACTCAGGTTTATCACCGGCGTACCAATCACTTTATCGTCCTCTATACGCAGGTCTTCCCATTTCAGTGCTATACCATCTTCGCGGCGGTGCATGTAGTAGCCAATTGGGTTTTTTCTGTAGTCATCCAGCTGATAGCCAGAGGTAAGTAAACGAAAACCATACACGTTTACCGAACTGTCTGAGAGCACATATTGCCGCTCTATTTTCTTTACTTTTTCTGTCATGATAGGGATACCGTTGTTTTGTGACACAAAGGTGTATCGGATTTCTATTTTTGGCAAATCGGAAAGTTATGGTGGTACGCTTTTCGTACCATGGTGGTACGAAAAGTGTACCACCATAAAAAATATTTTTGTGGATAACTCACATCACTTTGTTGTCGGCAAGCCATCTATGCATAGCAAAAATGCATTTATGAAAAAATGCTCGGGCACTAGTAAAAAACACTAAAAAAACGGCCCATATTACGACATTACTTTATGGGAAACCCTTCATAAAATGTCGTTTATTATACCAAATGGACATCAATGTCACACTTTTTGAATACGTCAACCACTCTCCTCCCCTGCCTACCGGCAGGCAGGTTTTGAAGGTGCCGGTAACGGCACGAGCGTAGCTCTGTACCCTAAGTTTCAGCTTTTTCTGCCGAAACTTAGGGGGAGGTGGTTACTGCATCTGGTGTAATTTTAAAGTCAAATTGGTACTCCTCATACAAAAAATCGGGCTATCTCAGATCCTGAGATAGCCCGATCAACTTAATAATGACTTACTTCACACTACCTTATCACCACCTTACCACTATACACCTTGCCATCAGCTATCAGCTTCACCATATACGTGCCGGTTGGCATATTGGCCAGCTCTACTGGCACCAGTACTTGCCCTGCTTGTGGGGCTATTGTTTGTATCTTTCTGCCCGTTACATCCATTACCGTGATCTCTGCATTGTTACCCGGTTGTGGTATCTCTACGGTGAACGAACCATTGTTCGGATCAGGATATATGTTGAAGGATGTTCGTACACCTGTGCCGCCATCACACGCTGCTGAAGCGATCACATGAAGTGTTCTGAAGGCTACAGATGTGCCGCAAATGCCGGTTACAGAATACGTCACTTCTACATCACCTTCATGAACCGCTGTAAACATACCCGCGCTCGTTACAGTGCCTACTGCCGACGTCGAACTACTCCATATACCACCTGTCACACTCTCTGTAAGCGTTACTGATGATCCCTCGCAAATACTGTCCGCCCCCGATATTGTCCCGGGTGCTGGCAGACCATTCACCGTCATCTCCAGGGTATCTGTTGCTGTTCCGCAGTAGTTGGTAAAGCTATAAGAGATGAAGGACGTACCGGTTGCAATGCCTGATACCACGCCATTTGTTACAGTTGCTACAGCATCGTTACTACTGCTCCATGTTCCACCAGGCAATCCACCCGAATTTGTCAGCGTAGCTATTGCTCCGGCGCACATCACATTCACGCCGCTGGTAAGCCCTGCACCCGGCTGAGCAACAACAGTTATCACCATCGTGTCAGATGCTGTACCACAGCTATTAGACATACTGCATTCTATCACCGTTGTTCCGGCATAAATGCCATATACAAGTCCTCCGGCCACACTGGCGCTTCCGTTACTACTTATCCAGCTGGCACCCAATGCACCGCCTGTAAGCGTAATGTTGGCACCTACACAGGCTGTTGTTGGTCCGGCTATACTTATTGCTGCCGGCATCGGATTAACAGTTATTTCCATTGTGTCTATCGCGGTGCCGCATGTATTGGTTGATGAGTAAGAAATAATTGAAGTACCTGCACTCACCCCGGCTACTACACCGCTTGCAACGGTAGCACTTGCAGTACTACTGCTCCATGCACCACCAATTGCAGTATTTGAAAGCGTGATAGACGACCCTTCACATACCACGGGGACGCCCGTAAGCATACCTGCATTTGGTAGAGGATTAACCGTCACCAACATAGTATCTGTTGCGGTACCACACGCATTGGTGAGCGTATAGGTAATTATAGAAGTACCTGCGGTAACGCCAACAACATTTCCATTCACTACAGTAACTCCACTATTGCTGCTACTCCACACACCGCCACTTGCTGTGTCTGTAAGTGTTATACTGTCTGCTACACACACCACATTCATGCCTGCTATCGGACTTATCACGGGCATATTTTCAGCAATGGCTACACTCCTCTTCGCCGATGCCAGATACAGTCCTCCCGACGTCATATATACCTTACACGAAATGCTATCTCCTACCGCAAAAGAAGGGTCTGCATAAACGATATTATCTGTCCCTACATTGATGCCATTTTTCTGCCATTGATAAGATGCCGAGCTACCTGTATAGTGGCTTCGCGCGGTAAATGTTACAGGTGCTGGTCCATGACATATTGTGTCTTGCGATGCAAGTATCTCCAGCGTCGGTTTACCGCTGTGTCTTATCGTTTGGCTATTACCTGCTATGTAAATACCCCCAGAATCATCAACACAGACTGCATTATACGCGCTGGTATGCACAGAAGGCCCAGCATCTATTAGCTCCTGATACGGTTGCTGGTTGGCACCTACTATGCTTACAATACCATCTTTGTCTATTCGCTTAGTGCTATTCCGCCAAACATTATAGATACCCGTATAACCACTATAACCATTGCCATAATAATAATAGTAGTAAGGGGAGTAAGGAGAATAGGGATAATACCCGCTATGATTATCGGAATAAACGGAAACACAAAAAATATTACCTAGTTTATCACAGACAACACTGCCGCCAAATATCGGCTGTGTTGCTGTAGCCTGCTGGCCACCCCTTACATAGCCGCTATCTCTTCCTGCTGTGGTCGTTATGTTACCCGAAGGGTCTATTTTTCTTAATCTCCCCATCGTACTCACTATAATATTTCCCGAGGTGTCAATAGCAAGCCCCATCGGCCATCCAACTTTGGCACTCGTTGCTGCTCCCCCGTCTCCTGTTATACCTACTGTACCATCTCCTGCTATGGTGGTAATGATCCCGCCGGCATCTACCTTCCTTATCCTATGATTGTTATTCTCAGAAAAATATAGGTTGCCCGCATTATCTGTTACCATATACGATGCGGTAATATGTGCAGCAGTAGCTGGTCCTCCATCGCCTGAGTAACCATGTGATGGCCACCAATCAGCATTTCCCAGTATCCCTGCAAATCTGGTGATGATACCACTTGTATCAATTTTGCGGATAACGCCTTCACCCGGATAACTGAGGTATATATTACCGGTATTATCACGGGCTATATTTTTGGCAAGACCCAGGTCTGCTTCCAGTGCATTGCCGCCATCACCAGAGTAGCCCGCGTTATTATTATCACCGGCCCAATTTTCTGAAATCCCCAATCCGGCTATAATGCTCTCGTTTCTGTTTCTGTCTATTTTACGTATTATTCTATCACCCAGCACGTAGAGATTACCCGCTGTGTCCCTCACCATATCTTGCACCATTCCGCGGGCTACGCGGCTGTCTATCCAATCGCTCACATAGGCTTCTGAGCTGTCTGATCCAGAGCCGCATGTGTTAGCATATCCCACATTCAGCAATATAGAGCCAGGCTGCGTCCCTGCACTTATCAGGCCCGCGCTGTTTACGGTAGCAATAGGCCCCGACACAGGTGTCCATATTGGCGATGATAATGTAGTTGATCCTCCGTGCCCCCAGTAATACGATGCGTACGTGCGCGCAACCGGAGTAACGGTATCTCCCGGATATAAACCTACAGGAGGCAAATAAATAAGACGTGCCGAATCAAGTGTAGTTAAAGAAATCCTGGCAACGCTGCGACAACTCCCCGAGTCTTTGGTGTAAGTAAGCGGGTTTATTGCAGAAGAAGAGCCTACTTTAAATCGGAAGCTATGATCTGTTATTATATCGGTAGGCGCTGTTGCTCCTATGGTAGTCCATGTTCCACCGGTAGTTGCGATATTATAAGTTACCATACTGCCAATGCATGCAGTTGTTGGCCCTGTAATATTTGGCAAAACAGGAGTCGGTCTTACATACACGGTCTGTGTAAAAGAAGATGTGCCGCACATGTTTGAAACAGTATATGTAAGTGCCGAAGAGCCCTGTCTTACCGCCCTTAAGCCATTAACTACAGTAGTGTCACTGCTGGTAATAGAATTGCTTAAATAACTATAGTCATATACCATGCCGCTAAGATTAAAATTAGTTCCGGCACACACACTGTCATTAAAATGCGCGCCACTTACGTTAGGCGGTGCCGAACTCACAACTACATTGGTAACGGAAATATAAGAGGGGGCACAGATACCTGACGTTATAGATACAGAATACTGCTGTAGCGTAGCAGTAGAACCGGTAGTTATAACCGGGTTTTGCTGTGTTGAAGTAAAGCCACCCGGGCCCTGCCATAAATAGCTTGCACCGCTTACAGAAGAACTGGCGGTAAGTGTCAACGAGCCGCTGGCGCACATACGCAAATAACTTACCGTAACAGGCGAAGGCAAAGAATGAAAAGAATAGGGCCCGCTGATACTGTTCGAACTGCAGGCATCTCCCCAGAAGCGCGCTCGAATATTAGAATAATCACCCTCTGTTAATCCCGGCACATGGATATGGCCGCTTGCGTTTGTGCGGCCGGTAAAGGTTACCTGAATGCTGTCTTTTATATAGGAAATAGCTACAGAATCATTGGCTCTGTGGCAGTTAAGATATAGAGTGCCCGTTGCGGTACAGCCAGGGGCTGCAAAGCTATCAAGAGTCAGTCTGCTCCCCGTTACAACAATATGTATCACTGCTTGTGTGTCACGCCCTGTTATACCATCAATAGCACGCAGTATATACATACCACTATCTTGTACACGTAAATTAGGTGCTACCAGAACGGTATCCTGTGATAAAAAATTATAGTTTTTATCGTACCATTGAAAATATATAGACGAGTGCGAATCATATCCTCCGGGCGCAAATGGGTCATAGTAATCCGGCCAATAATCCATATAACCCGCTACTACAGGATGATGAAGCATATTATGAAACTGTATTGTGGTATCTCTTGCATATAGCTTCACTGTATCCCCCGCGCAATAGGTTGTGCCACCATAAAGTTCCGGAACAGCCGGCAGGCCGCCCGCATGTATAGCTACAGTGTCCATGCTTCTCACCGGGCAGGTAAGTGTATCGTAAGAATAGTGGTAGCTAGCATGCAATGTATATTCTCCGGCGTATTGGTAATGAGAGGCATTAAGCGTGTCGTCAACACCGCCTATACTCCACAAGAGGTCGGTTGATTGTGTAAGAAAAATAGTATGGCCATTACCCCAATCTAAAGACAGGTTAATTTTGAAACTACTATCACCAAATGATGGCGCTAAAACAGATACCGCCACATCATTGGCATTTGGCCCTGCCTGCCTTGGTGTACCAAAGTAATCACCCCAATTCGAGTTAAACAATTGGGCACAGTTAAAAACAACGGGTACGCTCGGGTAGATCGTTTGTGTAGACGTGCAACCCGGGCCGGTAACAACAAATGTGAGCTCAATCGACTCCTGCGCTACAGTAAACGGATACTCTATCGACAGACCCGGATGGGAACTGCCGTCAGGAAACATCCACACGCAGCTATACCCCGCGCTGCCATACCAGGTAGTATCGATCGTCAGTCGCTTAAAAGTGGTATCGTGTACGTGCCGCTCCACACCTTCAATGATCCCCATATCACATTGCGCACGGGCACCCAATGAAAAGAAAAAAGAAAAAACGGCAAGAAACAGTAGCGTTTTTTTCATAGCTATGTAGTTTAGAATGTTTTATAAAAGTACTCATTACGATCTTATTGAATTAAAAATTTCCACCAACGGTCGCTTTTGTTTACCAACGGCAACGCACATGTACAACACTTAACCCAAAGCAACTGGTCAATAAAGAACCCCTTATTGACCAGTTTCCTTTTTAACTAATTAACTTACCACAGCACCACCTTATCCCTGTACACCTTACCATCAGCTTCCACCTTTATCAGGTAAGTGCCGCTGGCCAGGTTAGTAAGATAAACCGGTATCTGCAGTTCATGATTGTTCGACTTAATTATCTCTACCACCTTACCCGATATGTCTGTGATCGTTATCACTGCATCATTACCCGGTTGTGGTATTTCCACTATAAATGATCCATTTGTAGGATTAGGATAAATACTGATCATCGATTGCCCGGGTGCTGTAGTTACTACTCCCGTATTACAATCAGCTGTTGATAGTACTGTTACTGTTTGCCCTACCGAAGCTGATCCGCAGCTATTGGTAACAGCATAACTTATAACAACAGTTCCCGCAACCAATCCTGTAATATTACCCGATGATGATATCGAAGCAACTGAACTATTAGTACTGCTCCACATGCCACCACTTACACTTCCTGTCAATGTTATTAATGCGCCTTCACAAACACTGTCATCGCCCGATATTGTTCCAGCAGTGGGAAGCCCTGTGACAGTTATTGCACTCATCACAGTATCCGCACCACAAGCGTTCGTTAAAGTATAGATCACGGTTCCTGTTCCTGCTGATACCGGCGTTACTACGCCTGTACCCGATACACTTATTATTCCGCCGCTCGTACTCCATACACCTCCCGGACTCGTTGATGTCAGGGGTAAACTACCGGACACGCACAATGGTCCAACGCCAACGATCGAGCCAGCATCAGGTATTGTAGCCACAGTCACCAATATAGTATCTGTTGCTGTGCCGCAACCATTTGTTACACCGTACGATATAAGTGCTGTCCCTGCGGATATACCGCTCACTACACCACCGCTCACTGTTGCCGACGAACTACCGGTACTCCATACACCACCACTTACTGTGCTGCTCAATGTTGTCGTGCCGGCCGCGCACACCAGTGCCGCTCCGGTTATTGTCCCCGCATTTGGTAACGGATTCACCGTCACCATCATGGTGTCTGTTGCAGTACCACAACTATTGGTTACAGTATATGAAATCGTTACAGCACCTGCTGTTAAACCGCTCACCAAACCACCTGTTACTGTAGCACTGGTACTACTACTGCTCCATGTACCACCTGTAATCGTATTGCTTAAAGTTGTAGTCGCACCTGCACACACCGTCGCAGTACCTGTAATACTTCCCGCATCAGGCAGCAGATTAATTGTCACCGGCATTGTAGCCACAGCAACACCACATCCATTAATTACTGAATAAGATATCGTTGCAGATCCAGCGGCAACTCCGCTCACCACACCACCACTCACAGTAGCATCGGCAGAACTACTGCTCCACACACCACCGGTCACTATATTGCTTAAAGTTGTAGTCGCCCCTGCACACACGGTCGCAGCACCAATAATACTTCCTGCATCAGGCAACGGATTCACCGTTACAGGCATCGTAGCCACAGCAACACCACAACCATTAGTTACTGAATAAGATATAATTGAAGATCCTGCAGTAACACCACTCACCACACCACCTGTTACTGTAGCACTGGTACTACCACTGCTCCATGTACCACCTGTAATCGTATTGCTTAAAGTTGTAGTCGCCCCTGCACACACGGTCGCAGCACCAATAATACTTCCTGCATCAGGCAACGGATTAACTGTCATCGGCATAGTGGCAACTGCAACTCCGCATCCATTAGTTACAGAATAAGAAATTGTTGCAGATCCAGCGGCAACTCCGCTCACCACACCACCACTCACAGTAGCATCAGCAGAACTACTGCTCCATGTACCACCAGTTATTGTATTGCTTAAAGTTGTAGTCGCACCTGCGCACACCGTCGCAGCGGCAATAATACTTCCTGCATCTGGTAATGCATTGACCATCATTTCAAATGTGTCTACAGATGATCCGCAGCTTCCCGTAAATGAATAAGAGATCACTACGCCACCGGCAGATACACCTGTCACCACACCGTCTGTTACTGTAGCATTTACAGAACTGCTACTCCATGTGCCTGCGGGTGTTGCAGCAGTCAATGTCGTAGTTGCTGCAACACATACACCCCTTAAGCCGGTTAAAGTACCACTTGCAGAGCCTGGCAATACGTTGACTATCTTATATGTCGACTTGTCGCCGTACACAGTATATACTATCGTATCTATGCCCGCTATTACGCCGGTCACCATGCCATTCGCGACTGTAGCATTAGCATTAGTTGCAGCCCACACACCACCGGCCAGTCCATTAGCAAGGGTTATGCTACTACCCGCGCACACATGGTCTGCACCGGTTATCATTCTTGTACTATCCTCTATGGTATTGATCGTTGTATTGGTAAATATTGCCGGGTTATAGTCAAAGTATATTCCCGCCTTGTTTTCTATTACTGTACCCGCCGCAAGGTTATCCTTAGGCAAGATATTAAATGCCACATAACCCTTACTACCTTCAGGATCACTTGTACTATCAGGCAGGTTTATATTGTTGAACCTGAACTGAACAGCATTAGAGCCCATTTGGTAGGTAAGTACCGGAGCGCTCGAACTAATGATCTGCAGTGTCGACAGATCCAGATTTGCGCTTATCGTATCAAATACTTTTATCGTCGTTGCAGATGCGGTTCCCGAGTTCTGGAAATGAACTATATAGCTCAGTGGCGTTCCATTGGGTATATAGCCCTCTGCACCAAAACCTTTTGGAGACACTTCTTTCTCATTTGGGTCCCATGACGATCTGATCGGTTCGCTCCATGCATAGGTATTATTCGTAAGGTTAGTGTCTGCCAGTGAGGTCGGTGACACGTACAATACATTCCTCGCGGTATCTCCCATCATTGCCGTGGTATCGCATAATACTTTTACATTGGCGCTAAAGTCAAACAGATTAGACGCCGTTGCAAACGTCCATGTCAGCACATTCCCGCTCACCGTTGTCGGTGCAGGTCCGTTCCACATGCCTATATAACTCAGGTTAGAGTCTATCGTTAATGTTATGGTCGACGACAATGTGCTGCAGGTATAACCCCATGCATCGCTCGACCAGATAGAGATAATACCCGTATCGCCCGGCACAAAGCCCCAGCCCCAGCCCGATACGCTCATATCTACTGTTCCGGTTGTTCCTGTGCAGGTAAATCCAAAGTCCTGCGTATAGCTGGTCCCTGCGCTTGCTGTGGCCGAAAACAGCCCGGTTATAGGGCACGCCACTGCAAGTGTATAACCCGTGCTGCCGCTGTCATAATATGATGCATGGTTCGCTATTATAGTATACGAATTGGTATCGGTCATGCTGATGTGATAATTCCCATTATAGTCAGCCCATGCATTAGTTGTGTCACCCGTTGTGTTATTCACCACAAGAAACGGCCAGTGCGCCAGTCTTGTTTCGCCCGCGTCTGGCGTACAGTTACTATTTGCATCAATGTAAAATGTACCTGTAAGTGGTGAACAGCTGGTCGGAAGATCTACGAAATCTACCATCCCGAAAATTTCTGCTTGGTTATATTGCACAACCGTTGTGTCAAAATGTGCAGAAGCGGTATACACACCAGGTATAGTATATGTATGGTATATTGGAGGTATATTCATCGTAAATCCGCCCGTACCGTTCGTGGAAGTTGACACGGTAAGCGAAGTATCCATACCATCCCCAAAATCAATACGGATAGGCACCGAAGACAGACCCGCTGCACTCCCATGTAGTTCGTTGACAACAAAAGACATCACTGTAGCATAGGGAACAGTTGCTGCACATGACGATCCTGCAACAGGAATTACTTGCACCGCTAAACCACCCCAATTGTAAGTACAATCGTCTACAAAAATGGGATTCATTCCATCTGCATTAAGAGACCAACTACTTAGACCGTTATTTGAGAATGCGTCAAAGTAAGTGTGATTATAGGGTGAACCCAAAAAGCCCAGCCATGGATCATTATACAGCACGCCATATGGGTGATTTTGCACGTACGTAAACCCACCCGATGAGTCAATTGGAACTACTACTATATCAATCGTTCCATCGCCATTATAGATTTTCAGATAAGCTGAGTCCAATGGCGTTATGATCCCTGTAGCCAAGCCGGAAATGATTGTTCTTACGTTTGCCGGCAGTACACATGGACTGGTTGTTATACTGTCAAAAGCAGAGCCACCCACAATCTCTATTCCGCTGTCACACACGCTTGCAGCATGAACAGGGGCATGAAATACCGCGTCTTTGTAATCTCCTATACGCACAATGGTTCGGGGCTGATAATTTCCGGGGAGCACATAGGTATGCGTTATCCAGCTGTTATTATACCCAAACCCATACACTGTGCCGCTTGTGTCGGTAGTAGCCCAATAGGGCAGATGTGTATTGATGGTTGTCCCATCCCCGAAATCTGTTTCCAGCACTACAGAGTCTGTTGGTCCGGGAACCATATTGACAGTACCCCACACACCTACCGATTTGGTAGCGCGCATGGTACATGGTGGTGTCAGCATCGTATCGGTGAATGACATTCTTTTGATTGCAGTATAGGTGTTGCTTAATTTCAGCAACTGGGTGCCATCGGTAAACAAAATATCTCCGCCTGCGTTCCTTAGAAAATGCAAAATGCGATAGTATCCTCCTGCAATTGCCCAAAAACCAGAACCCTCTCCAACTTTATTGATTATACCCGTACTGCGGTTTATTTCGCGAAGCACCTCGCCGGAATAAATGAATCGGTCTGGGAAATAGATATTGCCTGCCGGGTCGGTACAAATACTTGCCTGAAATCCTGAATAAGGATAAACATTAATTTGGGAATTTATAGCCAATCCCCCACTACCGCCGTATTCCATAGCTCCGTTGCCGGCAATTGTTGATATGACTCCGCTTGCATCAATCTTACGGATCCTATAATTGAACTGGTCTACAAAATAAAGATTCCCGTTTCTGTCTATTGTTATGCCCGATGCATTATATATCAATGCTGCTGTTGCAGGCCCGCCATCACCTGTAAAACCCGATGTCCCTACGGTACCCGCAAGAGTATATATATTGCCTGTAGCTGCATCAATTTTTCTTATCGAATTGCTGTTGCCAAAATAAATATTATCAACACTATCTCTATATAAAGCCGTTACAATATACAGCTGTGCCGAAAGAGCGGGTATACCGTCTGCGATGCTCGATCCGCCACCTGCTATTGTACTGATGACCCCTGTTGTGGTGTTTATTTTTCTTATTCTGTTGTCGTCGCCAAAGATCACGTTCCCTGCATTGTCAACGCTAATTCCGTAAACTACTCCCGATATTTTGGCTAGCGGCCCCGGTCCGCCATCTCCCGTAAACCCATACGATCCGTTTCCGGCAATGGTAGTAACAAGATGGGTAGCCGCATCAATTTTCCTGATGCGGTAATTGCCTCGGTCCGCAATATATATATTGCCCGCGGTGTCTTTACAAAAACAAGTTATTGAATTAAATTTTGCAAGGGTATCTAGTATTCCCTCTCCATTATATCCGGCTGTAAGACTGCCTGCTACCTTAGTAACGGTGCCCACTTGTGCCATTAGTGGCTTAGCTGAAAAAATTGCAAGCATAGCCACACAAAAGATCATTATCTTCTTCATAGTCTTCGGTTTTAACAAGTTATCCACAAAAGTACTTACATCAGTCTGCTTAATTTAACTTTTTTCACCAACGGTCGTTTTTGTTCACCAACGGCAATTCACGTTAATGGTTTTTAACCAAAAGCAATAATTCCGCCGTCATAAATAAAATTTTCTCATGGACGCATCCATTTTTTCATAACTGCGAATAATTAATGCGAATAGGGTTGACACTCAAAAATCTGACATCAGTTATCCACATAAAAAAGTTTTATGGTGGTACGGAAAGTGTACCATCATGGTACGAAAAGCGTGTCACCATGTATCTTTCTTCTTCCCATGTGGCCGCACTATTACACCTTTGTGTCATGAAAGAAGAACTACATAACGAGCAATTAAGAGAATGGGCAAAACATCTCTACACACGGGGCGAAAAAAACCTGGCCGAATTATCAGAAGATATGGACATCAGTGAGTCGCAACTACGCCACTGGGCTACAGAAAGCAGCTGGGACTATATCAAAAAAACAATGCCCACTTCCAAAGCATACCAGATCGAAAAACTCTACCTGCTTTTAGAAAAGACCAACGAAAAACTGCTGCGCGAAGAAGAGGTAAATGCCAAAGACCTCGACCTCATTGTAAAGTTCACGGCGGCCATCAAAAATCTCGATACCGAGATCAGTATCCAGCAAATAATAGAAGTAGCAAAATCCTTTACGGGCTGGCTACACCCCCAAAACCGCGAGCTGGCAAAATCAATGACCATGCACTTCGACAAATTCATCAAAGAGCGCTCCGCACCCTCATTTAGTTCATAGAATTGAATAACATAAATGGTTCCTGAGCAAAGTCTCTGACTTCGTTCCGTCGGCAGGGAATCTCTGATTCCCGTAAAAAACATCTGTTGCAAGACTTGGTCCCAATTATTTCGGGACACTCGTGACGACCAGTTTAACGGATCTCTGACCATAAGTTTTAGAAAAGAGTAAAGCAGCTCGTCATATGTCCCGTAGGGCAATCTCATTAAGTTAAGGTGATAATAGCATGTAATGATGCCGAAGGTATCAGATGTCAATAGCAGATCTTATAGTAATTTTTGAAACGATGCCGAAGGTATCGGACGTCTGATTAAGCGAATTTCTCTTAACTTAATGACATTGCCCGTAGGGACTACCTGTTTGTAGTAAAACGTAACAAAAAGTGGGCGTTGCCCCGTCAGGGCAATGCCATTGACTGAAGCAAATGCACTAGCTCTGAAAGAGCGTCCTCAATAGCGTAGGGCGTTTTAGCCCTACGTCAGAAGCCACCATAACACAAAGCCCTACGCTGGGCGAAGTCTCCCGACTTCGTCCTATCGGTAGGGAATCTCCCGATTCCCGAAAACAAAGGTTCACAACTGGCTGCTCTCTGTCACGAGAGTTACCTGGCGCTCTCAAGACCAAAAGGTTTGACGGGTCTATAACCCGACCACACCCGAACTATCTACTAACTACTATCTACTCTATCATGACCGCCAAACAATCACTCGACACATGGGAAGCCCACAAAAAAGCCATCATGTCGTCAACCACTATCGACGAAAAAGAACATGCACTCACCCGGGCAAAACGTATCAAAAAACTTGAGGCCGATTCCGAGCAATGGTTCCAGTATTACTTTCCCGAATATTATTCTGCCTCACCGGCATCCTTTCACCTCGAGGCCACGCAACGAATGCTCCAAAACAAAGAACATTACGAAGTCCGCATGTGGAGCCGCGAGCTGGCCAAAAGTACCCGCACCATGATGGAGGTATTATACCTCACCCTGGTCGGGCACACACCCGATGACGGAGACATAAAAGATCGGCTGAAGAAAAGATACGTGCTCCTCATTAGTAATAGTCTCGATAATGCTACACGGTTGCTCATGCCCTTCAAGGCCAACTTCGAGTTCAACAAACGCATTATACAAGACTATGGCATACAGGAGAATCCGGGCAAGTGGCAGGCATCAGAGTTTGTTACCACACAAGGTGTCGCTTTCCGCGCACTCGGTGTGGGGCAAAGTCCGCGCGGCACACGCAACGAGGAAGTCCGGCCCGATATACTCCTGTTCGATGATGTGGATACAGATGCCGATTGCCTTAACCCCGATATTGTTGCTAAAAAATGGCGGTGGATAGAGGAGGCGGCCATAGGCACCCGGTCAGTATCGCAGCCCACAACTATTTTATTTTGTGGCAATCGTATAGCGGTCGACTGCTGCATAGAGCGGGCGCGCAGCTTTGCAGATGAGGTAAGTCTCATTAATATCCGCGATGAAGAGGGACTATCATCATGGCCGGCCAAAAATACCCAGACTGATATCGACAGGGTACTCAGCCAGAAAAGCTATGCGGCTACGCAAAAAGAATATTTCAATAACCCGGTTACCGAAGGAGCTGTTTTCAAAGAAATGGCCTACAAGCCCGCATTGCCTGTTGCCCAGTATAGCGACCTCATTTGCTATACCGATCCTTCCTACAAAGCAGGAGCAGATTATAAGGCAACTGTATTGGTAGGCAAGTGGCAAAATGAATACCATATCATAAAATGCTACCTCGAGCAATGCACCTCTGCCACCATGATCGATTGGCATTTTAATATACACCAGCTTACCAGGCCCTCCCGCTGCACATTCTATATGGAAGAGGTCTTTCTGCAGGATGTTATCCGTAAAGAACTAAACGACGCATGTATGAACCGGAAGATACCACTCAACGTTCGGGGCGACACCCGCTCCAAACCCGATAAATTTACCCGCATCGAAACACTCCTCGAGCCACTCAACCGGAATGGCAGGTTATACCTTGCCGAGCAGGAACGGTATAACCCCCACATGCTCCGGCTCGAAGAGCAGTTCCGCGCACTAACTGCCGGCAGCCACGCCCACGATGATGGCCCCGATGCCGTAGAAGGCGCCATCTGGCTACTCGGCGAACGCTCCGCCATCTCCACCGATTACACCATCACCCCCATCGGCCGCCTCTCCCGCCAACCCGATTACTAACTATAAAATGAAAACTCTATCTATATCACAAAAGGCAAAAAGAAGCGGGGCATAGCGAGGGCATATTCGGGTTGCCCCACAACCATAATCCAATGACAGCAAGCAAAAAAGAGGCGTGTCATCCTATGTTTGCAATAGCAAGTAAATAGAGATAATTTAGGTATTGAATCATTGCAGAAGAAAAGGGGTAAAGAACAAGACTGAGGTTTGTCATTGGGCATTAAGCCTGTTCGCAATGCTAGT
>NZ_PPSL01000004.1 GCF_002954265.1 Flavipsychrobacter stenotrophus
CTAGCATTGCGAACAGGCTTAATGCCCAATGACAAACCTCAGTCTTGTTCTTTACCCCTTTTCTTCTGCAATGATTCAATACCTAAATTATCTCTATTTACTTGCTATTGCAAACATAGGATGACCACCTTTGGGTATTCAGGCAAAAGAAAATCGGCTAAAGATGTGCCTTTAGCCGATTTTTTTGTTGGTATGTAAATGATCAATTACTGCTGTCCGCCGGTGGCGTTGGCATTATTGAGGTTGTAGTAATAGCGGCCCTGGTAACCGGGCTGGAAGCCCGAGAACTGCAGCACTTTATTGTTGCTCACGATCTGCTCTACATCGGTAACAGATGCAACAGGAGCATCGTTGATGTTAGTGATCACAAAGCCTTTGTGCATCTGTGTTTTAGCCAATGATCCCTTGCCTATATCTGTAACAACAACACCTCCATCTATGCCATATTGCTGGCGCTCTGTAGCGGTGAGTGCTCTGAAGGTAGCGCCGAGTACATTGGTAGGTACTGTGGCCTTGTTGAGCTTTACAGTTGCGGTCATAGGCTTGCCATCGCGGAGGAAGGTAACTACCACATCATCGCCCGGAGTATAACGGGCTATCTGTTCCTGCAACTGTGGCTGATTGCTTACGTTTTGTCCATTTACCTGGGTTATCAAGTCTCCCTTTACCAGGCCTGCATTGGCGGCACCACTACCTGCATATACATTGCGGATGTATATGCCTTCGTTACGGTCTAATCCCAGTGACTTTAATTGCTCAGGAGTAGCAGTCTTATTGTCTAAGTATTCTATACCCATGTAAGCACGTTGTACCGCGCCAAACTTCATAAGGTCGTTAGCAACTTTGCGCACAATGTTTACAGGTATGGCATACGAGTACCCTGCATAAGAGCCGGTAGGAGAGGCGATAGCAGAGTTGATACCTATTAACTGGCCGGCAGTGTTGACAAGCGCACCGCCACTATTGCCGGGGTTTACAGCGGCATCGGTCTGTATGAATGACTCAATGGCAGATTCGGACTGTTGCTTATTGATGCCCAGCGAACGGCCTTTGGCACTAACGATGCCAGCTGTAACAGTGGCATCTAAAGAAAGCGGATAACCAACAGCCAATACCCATTGGCCCAGCCTTACGTTATCGGAATTGCCAAGCTCCATGTAGGGCAGATTTTTTTCGCCATCGACCTTTAGTATGGCTATGTCGGTAGATGGGTCTTTGGCTACCACCTTTGCTTTTGTGGTATAGCGGTCGTTGAAGGTAACTGCTACTTCATCTCCATTGGCTACCACGTGATTGTTGGTAACTATATAGCCATCGGGAGAAATGACCACGCCAGAGCCTGATTCTACCTGCGATGGAATGTAGTACTGGCGCGGGCCGAAGAGCTGGCTGTAAATATCGTTGGCATTATTGTCGACCACAGTGCGGGCTTTGGTAGTTGTTTTTACGTGTACTACTGCCTTCACCGATGCAGCTGCGGCAGCTTCGAAATTGACTCCGGCGTTAATTGCCGCGGTGTTGCCGGTTGACGTGTACGAAGTGTAATTGACCGGCAGGGTGTGGTCGGGGCCCTGAGTAAGGAAGGGAACGTTGCGTTGAAAATGTGCTGCAACGAAAAATGTCATAACAGACGTAAATGCAGCTGTTAAAATGACCGGGAACAATTTAGTTTTCATCGCTATTAATTGATTTTTAGTTTCGTGGTTAGTACCTCAAATTTATTACCTATAGTGTTTATAAAAATGTTAAAAGCGTTGGGTGAGTGGCGTTTTAAGATAGTGTTGGGAATTATGATTTCTGGTGGGATGTATGTCGTATTTCAAAGAGAATCGGCCCGTGCGAATGTCGTGGTTCGGCGCGGCTCACCATGACATTCTGGTGTGTTGTTGTAAACGTTCTGAGAAAAACTGATGTTAATCATTTGATTAAATCAATTTTTTAATTTTAACTTTGCAGTGAATTAATGATGAAAGAGAAGGAAGACATAGGGAAAAGCGAGAGTACGGAGCAGAAGATAAAAGAGGCTGCGCGGAAGGTATTTACCAGCAAAGGGTATGCCGCTACACGCACGCGTGATATAGCCGAGGAAAGCGGTTTTAACCTGGCGCTGATCAACTATTATTTCAGGAGTAAAGAGAAGCTGTTTGAAATAATAATGCTGGAGAACCTGCAACTCTTTATGGGCAGTATAATGGGCATTTTAGATGAGCCTGCGACCAGCCTGGAAGAGAAAGTAGATCTGCTGGTGACCTATTATGTGGATATGCTGATAGTGAATCCGGGCATACCGGTGTTTATCCTGAACTTGATCAATAACAACCCGGAAGCGTTGAAAGAAAAGCTGGATAGGGCGAGTCTTGTGGCCAACTCGGTATTTGTGAAACAGTTTCAGGAGTTGATGAAGAAGAAGGGGATGAACATCCATCCGCTCCATCTGTTTATGAATATCATTTCGCTTACGGTATTTCCTTTTGCCGCAGCGCCTATGATCAAAGCAAAGAATGATATAAGCGATGAAGCCTTCAATCAATTGATGCTGGAAAGAAAGAAATTGATACCCATGTGGGTGAAGGCGATGATGGGGGTGTAGTTGGAGGTAGATAGTAGATAGAGTAAAAAAGTAAGAAAAGAGCAGTACAAAAAAAGAAACAAGTGTTATGTATAAGCGAATACTAGGTACATTGATGGTGGTGATGGGAATGGTTGCTACATCATTGGGGCAGGTGACGTTCAGCTCGGTAGAGGATGTGTGGAAGTATGCTGATGAACACAATGTAACGATAAGACTGGCTAAGTATGAGGCCACAAAATCGGGCTTGGCAAAGAAGCAATCGGTTGGCGCACTATTACCATCGGTAGCTGCATCGGGGAGCTATACAGATAATATGTCGCTGCAAACAACTTTATTGCCGGGTATCATATTGGGTAAGCCCGATGGAACATATGTGCCAGTGCAGTTTGGACAGAAGTACATTTATACCGCAGGTATTACTGCACAGATGGATGTGCTTAATTTACAGACTTGGTTCAATGTGCGTACGGCTAAGATCACAGCGGGTATGAGTAAGGATTCACTGGCCAGTACCCGTAAAAATATTTATCAGCAGGTAGCTACTCAATATTATTCGGTGTTATTAATGACAGAGGCTGCAAGGCTGGCTGCAAGGAGTGAATCGATATCTGATTCGGTGTTATCTTCTGTAACCAATAAGTTCAACACGGGCACAGTAAGTAAGGCTACAGTAGATGTGGCGAAGATAAACCTGGCGAGGACACAGCAGACCAATATCACAGCGCAATACCAGATACAAACTGCCAAGAATAATCTGAAAGCATTGCTGGACATGTCATTGAGCGATTCGCTGATCATTACCGGGATATTGCAGAGTGCAATGAAAGCATCTGACGATGCTTTTAAAGATGATCCTGCAGTGAAGCTGGCATATGGTGCGCTACAAATAAGTCTCAGTCAATACAGGGCTTCCAACAGCACATTTCTGCCAACTCTTTCAGTGCTATATAGCAATACCAAACAGCAGAACGATAATAAGTTTGAGCCATTCAGCAGTGGTGGTCCGGAGTGGTATCCCGCACAATACTGGTCGTTGAGAGCATCGTGGAATTTGTTCAATGGTGGCAGCAGGTACTTCCAGAGCCGGAGGAATAAGATAACTGTAGATGAGCGTAAGATGCAGTACGAGAGTGCGCAAAAGCAGTCGGTAGTGAATGACGAAAACCTGAGACTGAATTATAGAAAGACGCTAGCGCTGCTGGAGAAGACCGATGAGGTGATGCAGTTGTCTTTCGATAATTATACCCACATATCTAACCGTTATGCAGAGGGAGTTTCGTCATTGGATGACAGGCTGAATGCTTTCTCGGATTATATAGGGTATCAGAATCAATACCTGAACAGCCTGTCTGATATGCTGGTGCAATTGTACCAGGTGAAGATCAGGCAGCTGGAATTATAAGTTAAAAGTCAAAAGTGAAAACTAAAAAGTGTGTGCTGAATGGGTTCACGCAAAGAGTGCGGAGATCTTAAGCTGAGTTTGAGCGCGCGAAGACTTTGATGTAGAAGGTAGTAGCAGAGTTATACAATAATATAAATTGTCTTTAATTTTTTAGAATAGTATTTTATGAAGACCAAGTTGCAACAAATTTCACCAAGAATAGCATTGGGTATAGCGTTGCCGGCGCTGGCCATATTTTTTGTTACATCGTGCAAACCTAAGTATGATGAGGTGATGCCTAAGACAGGGCCTGTTACGGAAGCTGTATTTGCATCGGGTAGTATAGAGCCTAAGGATGCGTACACGCTTACCTCTATATCAGACGGATTTATAGTGAAGAGCCTGGTAACCGAAAACGACCTTGTTAAGGATGGGCAGGTATTGTTCTCATTAGATAACAGGCAGCAGAACACACAGGTGCAGATTGCGCAGAATAATGTGCAGTATGCGGCTATAGGGGCGAATAGTGATAACTCACCGCAACTGCTGCAAGTGCAGGCGCAGATAGATGCAGCGCGTGCGAAGAAGACCACAGACTCAACAACGCTTGCACGTAACGAAAGATTGCTGACGACCAATTCTGTATCGAAGCAGGATGTAGATAATGCCCGGCTCAACTATCAGTCATCGCTCAGTAATTACAATGCTGCTGTAGAGAACTACAGGGTCACTGCTAATAGGGTAAGACAGGACCTTGCCAATACCCGTGCTCAATTGCAGAACGCGCAGGCTGGTAACCAGTTCTATGAATTGAAAGCAATAGGTATGAGCAAGGTATACCAGATATTTAAGAAGCAGGGCGACCTTGTGAAGCGAGGTGACCAGGTAGCACAGCTGGGGAATCCTGATTCTATTGTCATTAACCTTGATGTGGATGAGGGAAGTATCTCCAAGATAAAACTGGGTCAGCAGGTGCTGGTAGAGTTGAATACCCAGAAGAACAAAACGTATGAAGCGACCATCAGTAAGTTGTATCCGCACTTTAATGAATCATCACAATCATATAAAGTAGAGGCGAGGTTTGTGAAGGAGTTGCCGGGGTTGATACCGGGTACGCAGCTGCAAGCCAATATTATAACCAACAAGAAAGAAGGCGTATTGCTGATACCTCATACTTATGTGCTACAAGGTAACAAGGTGCAGGTGCAGCATGGCAAGAAGATAGACACAGTAGCCATTACTACAGGTATTGTATCTGATGAATGGATAGAAGTGACCGATGGTATTACGGCAGGTGATAAGGTGGTGAAGCTGAAGTAAGTCAAAAGTCAAAAGTTAAAAGTGAAAACTAAAAAGTGTGCGCTCGCACAGGGATACTACATATTAGTGCTTGAGTTTTCACTATTCCATTAATGGAGTTTAGAATTTAGTCAAAATGAAGATCAGTGTAAATACAGAAATTGCGCTCACCTATCTTTCGTCGAGAAAGAAGCAGACGGCTGTGGCAGCGATGGGGGTGATGTTCGGCATATCGATGTTCATCTTTATGCAGTCGCTGATGAAGGGCACGAATGATTACTTTGAAAAGTCATCGTTCAGTACTACTGCACATATAAGGCTGTATAGCGAGAACAAAGTTGCCGATGCGCATATGCTCAATAACTTTCTTAAAGATAATTCTACCAAGATACTCACTAACCCCAAGCAGCTGAAGCAGAGTCAGGGGTTGACCAACCCATATGGCATCATCCAAAACATCAGGGAAAATCCGCAGGTAGTAGCGGTGACGCCACAGGTAACTGCAAATGTTATCTATGCCAGTGGCAGTGTAAACATCAATGGTACTGTTGCGGGTGTGAGCATAGATGAAGAGGACAAGATGTTTGATGTGCAGAGCAATATGAAAGAAGGTGATCTGCATGATCTGAACAGGGTGAACAACGGATTGCTGATAGGAAAGGGGATTGCTGATAAACTAAGCTTGCGTGTAGGTGATAACATAACAGTGAGAGCGGGTAGTGGTAGCCCCATGATCATGAGAGTGGTGGGGATCTTTGCAACAACTATAAAGCAGATAGACGAAACAAAATCTTACGCGAATATAGTGCAGGCACAGAACCTGCTGGGGAAAGACAGGAGTTATGTGACAGACATAAAAATAAATCTGGCCGACTATAACAATGCCCCAATGGTTGCCAAAGACATAGAGACAATAACGGGTTATAAGGCAGAAGACTGGGTGCAGAGCAACGAACAGCTGAAGGCTGCCTTCAAGATAAGGGCCATTATTCTGAACAGTGTGATAGGTGTGATATTGCTGGTGGCAGGCTTTGGTATCTATAACATCCTGAACATGACCATCTATGAGAAGATAAAGGAGATAGCTATTTTAAAAGCTACAGGATTTTCTGGAAAATCTGTTATCAGTATCTTCCTGCAGCAGGCGGTATATATAGGATTGATGGGTGGCATTATAGGTGTGATCTTTGGTTTTCTAATTACATTCATGGTGTCTAAAATATACATTGGTGCGGGTACGCTCAAGTATCTGCCTATGTCGTTTTACATACCACACTACATAGAAGCTGTGAGCTTTGGTATCCTTACTACTATAGCGGCCGGTTTCTTTCCTGCAAGAAAAGCATCAAAAGTTGACCCTGTAACAATCATACGCGGATAATGGAAAACACAGCATTAAAGACGACCAACATAACCAAGTATTTTCATGACCCGGTGACTATACCAGTGCTGAAGAATATAAGCCTTGAAGTAAAGAAGGGCGAGTTTGTTTCTATAGTGGGTAAGAGTGGTTGTGGTAAGAGTACATTGTTGTATGTATTGTCTACAATGGACAGAGACTATGAGGGTGAACTGGAAATAAACGGAGTAAAAGTTACGGGACAGTCGTTGAATAATCTTGCGGCCATACGTAATGAGTCTATAGGGTTTGTGTTCCAGTTTCACTATCTTTTGCCCGATTTTTCCTGCCTTAAAAATGTAATGATACCGGGTTTGAAACTGGGTAAATTTTCTCCTAAGGAAGTAGAAGAAAGAGCCTACGAAAAGCTGAAGATGTTTGGCGTGGAAGAGCTGGCGCTGAAGAAGGCCAATAAGCTGAGTGGCGGCCAGCAGCAGCGCGTAGCCATTGCCCGTGCACTGATCAATGATCCTGCAATTATAATGGGCGATGAGCCTACGGGTAATCTTGATTCGCGAAACACGGGTATTGTGTTCGATCTGTTTCAGAAGTTATCTCATGAATATGGACAGACGTTGATCACAGTGACACATGATGAAGACTTTGCACAGCGCTCTGACAGGATCATAGAAATGGCGGATGGTGAGATCACTAATCACGGACATAAGTAACGTTTGGTTATCTTTGAAGGCAACTATTTTATTATGGCTCGGATCTTGCGCGCGTTAGTATTTATGGCAGTTGTGACGTTGATCAGTGAGCCTTCATTTGCACAGCCTTCAGTTATTAAACCCAACCCACGGTATGCTTACAGATCGCAGGGTTATTTGCTTTCTTCAAGATTTCCTATTGATGATATAACAGGTGTCACAGTTGAAAATTTCCGTGGGAAACACAAGCTGTCGAGTAAAGAATTATCCTTCCTGAAACAGCAACTAAAGCTGGCCAGAGCCTTTGGTGGGCTTGAGGTTGAGCCCGGTCATATTGTAGTGCATATACAATTGAAAAGTAACAGCAAGGTGAAACTTGGCTATACGTATGCATCAACAGGGTCTATTCACTTCGAGAGAGGTAGTGCAAATGGTAATGATTTCTCCGGTACTTTCTTCCTATCTGTAGATTTGAATTTTGATAATTATTAGGATCGTTTCTTTCCGGATCATTGTTAAGAAAAGCTAAAATTTATTTTACCTATTTGTACTTACGAAATAATTCGTACGTTTGTCGTACGAAATAATTCGTAGGAAGGATTGCAGATATAATTTGAGCAATGAATAATAGCAAAGTAAAGCCAACGGCAAGTGAACTGGAGATACTGAATATACTTTGGAGCAAAGGGCCCAGCACCGTAAGGGAGATACATGAAGTACTGGAACTGAACAAAGATGCGGGGTATACTACTACACTTAAGCTGATGCAGATAATGAATGAGAAGAGCCTCGTGAAGCGTGATGAGACCAGTAAGAGTCATGTGTATAGCGCAAATGTTTCGAAGGAACTGATGCAGGGGCAAATGGTGAAAGGGATGATCGATACTATGTTCAACGGATCGGCATCTCAATTGGTGATGCAGGCACTGGGTAACCATAAGGCCGATGCGAAGGAGCTTGATGAGATAAGGAAGTACCTGGACCTGATGGACAATAAAAAGTAACAACATACATATTATAGCATTAAGATACCTCTCCATAAAACATACGCATATGAACACACTTTCATTAACCTCTTTACTAACACATTCCCTGGCCTGGGCATTATTGTATTCCCTTTGGCAGGGGTTGCTTGTATACGGCACTTTGTTTGTAGTGCTGCGTGCGCTTCGCGATGTAAGTTCGCGCCTTAAGTATTTCATTTCTATCGGGGCGTTTACCACTATGGTTGCGTGGTTTGCGGATACATGGATGACACAGTACCAGAAGCTAAAGGGTATAACTGTGTACATTACTAATGGTAGTGGTGTGGCCGCGCCACTGGTGACGCACCAGGGAGTAGCGAATCCAACCATTAACATTGCAGACCAGAGTATCATTAAAAATGCACTCACAGGGATGGAGCGATATTCATCATTGATCATTGCTGTTTATTGTGCCGGTCTTGTTTTAATGTTGTTCCGCTTTGCAGTGAACCTATGGCAGGTGCGTATGTTGAAGAAGAGTGGGGTTGTAGCGCCACAGGAGCATTTGAATGACCTGGTAGCGCAGTGGCAGGAGCAATTTAATATATCAAGGCCGGTAAAATTGCTTTTGTCTGCTAAGGTAGATGTGCCAATGATGTTAGGCATACTGAAGCCGGTAATACTGCTGCCGGTAGCTACTATTAACCACCTGAGTATGGATCAGCTGGAGGCTATACTGGTGCATGAATTGGCGCATGTCAAAAGGCAGGATTTCTTGTTCAATATATTTCAGACCATAGTAGAAACAGTACTCTTCTTTAACCCATTTATCTGGCTGATATCTTCTGTCATACGCAAAGAGAGAGAGAACTGTTGCGATGATATGGTGGTTGCCAGTACAACAGATCCTATGCCTTATGCAAGAGCACTGGCTATACTGGAGACCAATCGCTACGAGGCAAATTTGGGGCTGGCGGTAACAGGCAGAAACAAAAAGCAGTTATTTAACCGTATAAAAAGAATAATGGAAATGAAAAAGCAAAACATCAACTACAGTCAGCTGGGTATAGCTGCTGTGATCATTATTACCATCGTGTTTTCACTGGCGATATTTACTCCTTCTTTTGCGCAGAAGAACAAAGTGAAGAGGGATGATAGTGACTCAACAAAGACAACAAAGGCATACGCTTATAAGAAAGTGATCATTGATAATAATGGAGACAAAAAGGAGATCAACAAGACTATCAACATTAATGATCACAGTGATGTGCAAGTATCATTCAATGATGATAATATTTCCGGAGACTTTAGTAAGGCTATTACAGATATAGTAAAGGCAGCCACAGAAATAGCTGCGTCTGTAACAAAGCTTGATGATGTGGATGTAGAAGCGGAGATGACGCAGGCGCGTAAGGAAATGGAAAGTGCAAGGAAAGAGATGCGCGCTGCGAAGAGAGAGATGAGGACTGCGCAAAAAGAAATAGACGCAGTTGATTGGGATCAGTTAAGAGCGGAGATCAATAAAGGCCTTGCAGAGGCTAACAAGGCACTTAATGATCCTGAATTGAAGAAGGAGATATCTTTGGAGATAAGGAGAGGTATTGAGGAAGGGAAAGCTGCGTTGGAGCAGACAAGGGCCGAATTGCAGCGTCAAAGAATCGATCTGTCTGTTACAAAGGATGAAGATGAGCATGTAACGAAGAGTTCAGAAAATGATTTTGACGAGATGCTGGACAAAATGGAAAATGAGGGATTGATCAACAGGAATAAGGGATTTAACATAGTAAAGAGCGAGAATGGTACGCTGATCATTAATAGTGAAGTGCAATCAGGTAGCGTTTACAACCGCTACAAGCAATACCTGGATGCCAATAATATTGTTATTAGTGGCAAGAAAGGGAAGTTGAGCATTACCGTCAACAATTAGTGTGTCGACAATTGTTGGAAACAAAAAAAGCGTTCATTCCGATTGGGATGAACGCTTTTTTAGTTTTAGGATCTAGGCCTTCTTTTTTTCGTGATGGAATATCGCTTTGAATGTCTGGCTCATCTTGCCATCGCTCTTGTTCTTTACATTGAAGCTAAGGCTTACCAGTGCCAGCTTACTTTCCATGTTGCTGTATATTTTAGCACCGTTAGCATCTTTATAATCCTGGTTCATAAAGTTGCCGGGATAATACTGGAAACGAATGGTAAAGTTCCCTTTCAGGCTGATGCCGGCAAATACATATGGCATAACAGGAGTGACTTCTTTGCTAAACCACTCGTTTGATTTTGTTTTGTTCTTCCTGCCATCTGTAAAGGTTTTGATCTTGTAGTTGGTAGGGAAGTCTACGCCACCGCCTATCAGGCCAAATGTACCCTTTGGTTTAAGGTTGCCAAATTTAAACCCAATCGGAATACCTACGGCATATACCCGGCGTTTTACAGTAATGCTAACGCCTGAGGTCGTATTTCCTTTCTCGATATATCCCAGGTTTTTAACGCCAAATCCCGCATACATACCAAAGTGGTTGCTGAAATCTTTGTTTACGTTCATGCCCGAATTGATGAAATAGCTAAAGCGCGGAATGTTGGTTATGCCATTGTAGCTGGATGTAGACATGGAGAACAGCGCACCATCGAGTGAGCTTGATGTGTATACTTTGCTGCCTTTTGGTGGCAGTGGGTCAGTAGGCGTAGTTTGCGCAGTGCTGAGCTGTGAAAATGAGGCAATGAATGCCGTTAGTGCTAGAAATCTTTTCATGCAGGTTAGTTTTGCCGTAAAGGTATAAAACCTTTTAACTGCAAAAATTACAGTTTTTATGCTTTGGCATAGCTATTGCCCATTATCTTTACTATCCTTATTTTATCTACAGGGATGAATTATTTGTCATAATGTCTTAATTATTATAAATGTTAGATATGTTTTTTGGCCAAAATGAGCATGAAATGGAGTTTATGCCCATAGTGCCTTTAGGAGAAGACGAAATGGACGACCAGGAGAAGAATTCTATTCCTTCTGAGTTGCCTATAGTGGTTTTGCGTAATACAGTGCTTTTTCCTAATGTAGTTTTGCCTATCACAGTATCCAGGGACAAATCAGTAAAGGCAATAGCCGAGGCGCAGAAAGGTGATAAGTGGATTGGTGTTGTAGCGCAGAAAGACAGTACCAATGATGATCCCGGCACAGGTGATATTTATCATATCGGTACATTGGCCAAGGTGGTGAAGCAAATAAAGATGCCCGATGGTAATATTACCATCTTCATTATGGGGCGTATGCGCTTTAAGATAGATAGCTTCTCGCAGAGCGACCCTTATCTGGCAGCAAAGGTGAGTTATCTTGAAGATATTTATCCTAAAGAAGATGCATCTTTTGATGCGTTGATGTCGTCTATCAAAGATTATTCTGAGAAGATAGCGCAGATGTCTCCGAATATTCCTTCTGAAGCATCTATAGTACTACGTAACATAGAGCAGCAGAGTTTCCTGATGCACTTTATTGCCAGCAATATTTCTTCAAAGCTTACCGACAAGCAGGCTTTGCTTGAGGAAAATGATGTGCAAAAGCGCGCTGAGCGCCTGTTTCAGCTACTGCAAACAGAGCTGCAACTGGTAGAGCTGAAGAATGAGATCACTAATAAGACCCGTGCAGATATAGACAAGCAGCAGCGCGAATACTTCTTGCAGCAGCAGATGAAGTCTATACGCGAAGAGCTGGGTGGAGATCCTAATGACCGCGAGATAAAAGACTTAATAAAAAGAGCGGAAGAGAAGAAGTGGACCGAGGGTGCTAAAGAACTGTTCAAGAAAAATATAGAGAAGCTGGAGCGTATGCACCCCAGCACACCTGATTATTCGGTGATCTATAATCATCTTGACCTGATGCTGGACCTGCCATGGGGCACTTATACCGAAGATAGCTATGATCTGAAGAACGCACAGAACGTGCTGGATGACGACCACTACGGTATGGAGAAAATAAAGGACCGTATACTGGAATACCTGGCTGTACTGAAGTTGAAGGGTGATATGAAGTCGCCTATTCTTTGTTTTGTAGGCCCTCCGGGTATTGGTAAAACATCTCTTGGACGCAGCATTGCCAATGCCATACACCGCAAGTATGTAAGGCTGAGCCTTGGTGGATTGCACGATGAAAGCGAGCTGCGCGGACATCGTAAGACGTACATAGGTGCTATGCCCGGTAGGATCATACAGTCTATAAGAAAGATAAAGTCTGCTAACCCTGTATTTATACTGGATGAAATAGACAAGATAGGCAAGGACTTCAGGGGAGATCCTAGTTCTGCATTGCTGGAAATATTGGATCCTGAGCAGAACAGCACATTCTATGACAACTACCTGGAGCTGGAATTCGATCTGTCAAAGGTATTGTTCATAGCTACAGCCAATAGCCTGAGTGAGATACAGCCCGCGTTGCGCGACAGGTTGGAGATCATACAACTATCGGGTTATTCTGCCGAGGAGAAGACCGAAATAGCCAAGCGCCACCTCATACCGAAGCAGAAAGAAATGCATGGCCTTATGAAGGTGCCTATGAAGTTTGCCGACAAAGTAATAGTGAAGCTGATACAGGACTACACACGCGAAAGTGGTGTACGTGAGCTGGACAGAATCATAGCTGCTATGATGCGTAACATGGCCAAGCAAGTGGCTATGGAGGAAGTAGTGGAAAAGCAGGTAACTCCCGAGTTTATTGAAACGGTATTGGGCAAGCCAAAGTACACTAATGATATCTATACCAAGGGACATCCTACAGGTGTGGTGGTTGGTCTTGCATGGACCTCTGTAGGAGGTGATATTCTGTTTATAGAAACATCATTATCGAGAGGTAAGGGTGGTGTTACACTAACGGGTAATCTAGGTAATGTAATGAAGGAAAGTGCTACTACTGCATTGTCTTATCTTAAAGCACATGCTGCAGATTACGGCATTACTTATGAACAGCTGGAAGAGATGAATGTGCACGTGCACGTGCCGGAAGGTGCTGTGCCGAAAGATGGTCCTAGTGCGGGTATAACCATGTTTACTTCATTAGCATCAGCATTTACAGGCCGTAAGGTAAAACCTTATTTTGCTATGACGGGTGAGATAACACTGCGTGGACAGGTACTGCCAGTAGGTGGTATAAAGGAGAAGATGCTTGCAGCTAAGCGTGCAGGTATAAAGGACGTGATATTGCCCGCGCAAAACGAAAAAGATGTAGAAGAAATAAACAAGGCCTACATAAAGGGCATGAGGTTCCATTATGTAACCGATGTGAGTCAGGTGTTAGGTTTGGCGCTTGCCAAGTAATTGAGGTCTATAGAAATGGAAATGGCTGCTTCGGGTGAAGCAGCCATTCTTGTTTTATGCTTGTCTGAACCATGATTTACATGATTAAATGATGGGCATGATTCCAGCTACAATAGGGCGATTCCGAATTTCTCTCCGATCTTTTGCAGGTCATTAAACACGCTTTCGTTTAGAGGTATGCCATCTTTCATGCGTATGGCTTCCATTTCGCGTTCCGGGTCACCGGGTATCAATACCTTTTCGTGGCCGGGTGCCGGTGTAGCTGCGCGGAAACGGGTGATCCAGTTGTCCATATGATCTTTAAATTCATCTGCCGGGCGGAATGCATCTACGCGCATAGCACCGAAGAAGTGACCAAGGCCTTGTCCGGGCATGTTTTCGGGCATAGGCACATAAGCAGGGAAGGGTGGTGCCCAGGGGCCATAGCTGGCGCCGCTTAGTACTGCAGAGAATATGTCTACAATACTGCCTAGTGCATAGCCTTTATGGCTGCCATGTTCACGGTCGCTACCGAGGGGTAGCATTATGCCGCCATCTTTCAGCGCATGTGCATTTGGAGTATCGGTGCCCGCTGCGTCCTGTACCCACCCTAGCGGGGCGTCTCCATTTTTTCGCTGCAGTATTTCAAGTTTACCATTAGATGCTGTAGTGGTTGCAAAGTCGGCCACGAACGCCGGTTGTTTGTTTGCCGGAATAGCTACTGCTATAGGGTTGGTGCCCAGCATACGTTCTATAGAAAACGTTGGGGCAACAAGCGCGCTGGCATTGGTCATGGCGATGCCGGTCATGTCGTGTTTCAGCGCCATCATAGCGTGATAGCCTGCTATACCAAAGTGATTGCTGTTGCGTACACTTACCCAGCCTGTACCAGCTAAAGCTGCTTTATCTATTGCTACCTGCATGGCAAAAGGTGCTACAACCAGTCCCAGTCCTGCATCTCCATCTACTACAGCCGTAGAAGGGGTTTGATATGTGATCTTGATGTTGGGTTGGGCATTAATTCTTCCTGCTTCCCATAATCTTATATATCCAACCAGCCTCGCAATGCCATGACTGTCTATACCTCTTACATCTGCTGATAGGAGAACAGTGGTAGCTGTTGTTGCGTCATTTTCGTTACAGCCCATAGCTGTAAATGCATCGTGGGTGAAGGCGTAAAGCTGGCTATATGTAAACGTTTGCTCCATAGTGCAATATAGAGCAAATCGTTGGCAGGTGGTTGTATTTCAACTTCCAGAGTATCAGCTAAAACAGAATTGTATGTTATTCCGTATGTTATTTATAATTCAAAGATTTTTGAATATAGTATTATTTTGTATAATTTATATGAAATTTAACTAAGAGTTAAAAAAAAGATGAAATTTATTGTAGTTGGACATTTTTTCTGGTTTTGGATGACTTTTTTACAGAAAAAATGTTACAATATTTCACTTTTTTGATGATTTATATCATCTAATTCAGTAGATTTACTTCTATTGAATAATTTTAATTATTATCAAATAATAATATTTTGTAACTATAATTTTAAAAAAGTTGATTTCTAACTGTACGAATATGAAGGTGATGTAGCTAAGTTACCCAGTTATTAATGCCGGCGTAGAGTTATATAACGATATATTATATGGAAGTAAAGATAAAAATGTGTTTGACCGAAAAAAAAACGTTTATGAAAAGAATACTACTCACTATCCTTGTTGCAATTATTGGATTAAACGCTAGTGCCCAATTATCGGGTACGAAAAACGTACCGGGGGATTATGCCACACTTGGTGCTGCTATAGCGGCCCTGAACACAAATGGGGTAGCCCCGGGTGGGGTAACTATTAATGTTGTAGCCGGAAATGCACAAACGGCGCCGCTGGTAGGGGGGGCTGGGTCTGTAGCCGGATCTATAGGTGCCGGATATGTAATTAATATTACCGGTACATATGCGCCATCGGCTGCAAACCCGGTGGTAATACAAGGTAATGGTAATACGGTTACGTCGTCATCGTTGGGTGCAGCAGCAACTAATTACAATGATGCCATATTTACTATTGCTGGTACCAGTTACGTAACCATTAAGAACTTCAGAATGCGGGAAAATGCTGCTAATACAACTATTACAGCATCTAATAACTGTACAGAGTTTGGTGTGGCCATTGTCGGAGCAACCATATCCGGCACTCATGTTGGGTCTCAAAACTGTTTTGTTCAGGGATGTAATATTTTATTAAGTACAACCTACACCTGCAATATTGGTATATACTCCAATTCCAGCAATGTATTTACCACTGCGTATTCCACTGCCAACAATCCTACAACTACTGGTGGTGCAAATAGTTACAATACTTATTATCTTGATACTGTACAAAGCACTACATCTGGCATTGTGCTATTAGGTAACGCATCATTTAATGACCTGAATACTGTGGTAGGTGCGTTAAACAATGGCGATACCATTGTGCTTGGTGCGAGAACGGCGAACATGGTGATGGCTACAGCCTATGTAAATTATGGTAAGACGCAACAGGACGGTATTTATGCAATTAATAATTTCAACATAAATGTCAATTATGATCAGGTGACATTGAGTGTCGGCTCTACAACCAACTCAGAGCAGGGTATATACATAAACACATGTGCCACAGGAAGTACATTTACAACCCAAATTACCCGCAACCATATTACATTTAGGACGGCATATGCACCTGCAGCGGTAACAGCAGCTGGAGCTATTCGAAATGGTACAGGTAGTGCTACTAATGCCACCCTAAAAATAAATAATAACTGGATTACTATGAATGTGGCCAGTACCGGCTTTGATTTTTATGGTATATACAATTCAGGAGCCGCACTTGTTGCTAATATAAATAACAATACAGTAAACGATACCACTACAGGTGCTGAAATATTCGCAATCTATAATACCGGTGCAATTGGAACACTGACAATAAATAGTAATTCAAGTTTAAATTATGTAACTGCCACTGATGGCGATATTTATTCGATTTATAATACAGGTGTTTGCACGACAGGTAACATCGACAATAATACTTTGGGCGTCAGGATGACTGCAGCAAGTGCTTATTCCCAAGTGGGTATCATCACATCAGGCGCAATAAGCAATGCCAGTTTCAGTAATAACAATATCAATATTAATGCCCCGTCGGTTACCGCAAATTGCTTTGGTATCAACAATTCGGGCGCGCTGGCTACTTCTGGAACATTTAGTTCAGACACTATTACTATCAGCGCTGTAGGCCAGGCCCTTATAAATACAGGGGCCATTGGCACTGCAACATTCAATTATAATATTATTTCTCTTTCACCCGTAGGTACTAATGCTATTTACGGTATTTATCATAGTACAGGAGCGATCACATCGGGAGATTTCAGTTATAATCGAATATCATCACCAGGTACTATTGCCGGGCAATTTGCCGGTGTATATCTTTTATCCGGAACAATAACTACCGCCACTGTTACCAATAATATAATTAACACGACAAACAGTGGTATTTCTTACGGTGTATACCGCGGAGCAAGTCCCGGTACAACCTATACTGTGAGCAACAACTCAATAACTTTAAAACAAACGGCGACTGGCGTTAACACTTTTGGATCATATTGTTCACCTACTACCGCTATTCCCAACGCTTTTTTTAACAACAACACTCTTGATCTCTCCAACACGGCAGCGGCAACCGCCAGTACTTATTTTTTATATACCGCCGGTGCTGCAAATGCAAGTGGGGTTAAAAGCACGTTCCTGAATAACACATTCAAGTCTACCTTTGGGTTGGCCACAACATCAGGTAATATTTTATTATTGTATTGTGCCAATGAAAATCCTATTGATAGTATTTGTGGCAACAGAACATCCGGTACTATATCAAAGACCGGAAGCGGTGGACTCTTTTACGGGATATATAATGCCGGCGCAGGCAGTACATTTAACGCCACTACTATTTATGGCAACAATATGAGCAATATTTCTGTAGCAGGAACAACTCAGGTCTATGCAATCTATTCTGCTACTTATGCCGGCCAGGCCAGACTGATTGCTTATGATACAATGAGTAATATTACGGCATCTACCGGGATACTCAGTGGGATAATAGCCGATTACTGCGCATCTACAACTGTTTCAACTAATTGTTACCTCAGTAGTTTATCTGGAGCAGGCAATGTTTATGGTATCAGTTATGCTACCAATACAGCTCCAGGAACAGCATCTGTCAATGCTATTGGCGGAATCATTAATGACAATGTCGTCACAGGGCTTTCGAGCAGCAACGCGTCAGCTACTGTAATGGGTATTAATCTTAATGGTACTACTACGTCTGTTTTCTCTGCTTATAATAATAATCTGGGAAACTTTTCATCCTCGGGTAATACTGCTCCGCTTTTATACGGGATATATTTGCCGTTTGGTGTAACACCGAATCTTTATAACAACGTGATCCATGATTTCACAACTACAGCCGGTGGTGCAGCCAACGCTAAAATATATGGTATACATCTTGCAACAGGAGTGGCCACTACGGCATCAATTTATAAAAACACTCTTTATAATCTTAGCGCGGGTAATTCTGGTGGTGCTACCACTCAGGTAAACGGTATCTACCTGCCGGGTAATACAGCCAGTCTTATTCACAATGTATACAATAATAACTTGTCAGCCTTTTCAGCGGCTTCAGCTACAAACCCCGATGCGGTGGTTGGTATTAATATGGCCGCCACAAATCCAACATGGAATCTATACTACAATACGCTTAATTTGCAATCTCTTGGTGGTGGGGTGAATTTCGGTGCCGCGGGTATACTCTTCCCAACTGGAACTACATTGCTCACGTTGAAGAATAATATCATCAACATGACTTCATCCGGCACGATTGCTGCTAACGGTATATTGGCTTGCGTGAGAAGGAATGTTTCAGGGACGGGAGGTACAGCGCCAGCTACGTCCAATTACGACGGCAACTATAATATATATTCAGTAAACTCCGGAGCCCGTAATTATTTTTACGCTGAGCAAACAGCGGGCGGTGCTCTTACAAATGGTTACAACCTTACAACCGATGCCAACTTTAATTCTTGTAATGCGTTGTATAAGGCATACATGGCAAGCGGCAGGGAAAGTCAGAGTTACTATGAGAATAATCTGTCTTCTTTATCAACAGGCGTTTTTGCACCTACATCATCTTCATACGCCTACCAGGCTGGTTTGCAGATTACTTCTCCGGCTATTACAGATGACTACGCGGGTGTCACTCGCAATAATCCTCCGTGTATAGGTTCCCTTGAATTTGCAGGTTCTTATCCGGCAAGTGGTGCACCGGTAATTACTTACTCTGCGCTCAATCCCGTAAGCTATTGCATTGCTGCGCCTCCAACGCTGAGTGCAGTTATTACGTCGGGAGCCGGCGTAAATACTACAAACGGAACGAAGCCAAGATTGTATTATAAAGGTAGTACTGACGCAAACGCATATAATGGCAATACGAACGCAGTAGATGGTTGGAAGTGGGTAGAAGCAAGCAATTCATCTTCACCTTTCATCTTTACGCCGGATTATTCACTTATACTTACGGCACATGCTCCGGCTGCAGGGACTGCCATGTCCTATTTTGTGGTTGCGCAGGACAATAATGTGGTTCCTTTGGTAGCGTCCAAAACAGTGGGGTATGCTGCAGGCTATTGCCCTACCAGCGTAGCGCTTACTAGTGGCGCGTTTCCTACAGTAGCTGCACCAACTATCAATTCTTATGTGATCACTGCCATCCCTTCATTCACTTCTGCCAGTGCTCCGATTAATTTTTGCGGAACTACAAATCCTGCAACACTTTCATTGTCTCCAAATGCAGCAGACCTGTTGGTGCAGTGGCAGAACGATTATGGATCAGGATACACAAACATTTCCGGTGGTACTAGCAGCACGTATCTGGCTACTCCGCCAACAGTAGGTGGAACATCTGCAACAGTTAATTACAGGGCTAATCTTACTTGTAATGCTTCTGTTGTAGCTACATCAAGTGCCACTGCTACCTCGCTATATAATCCAACTGTTACAACGAGTACTCCTGCAGATCGTTGTGGTACTGGTACAGTAACATTAGCGGCTACAGGTCCGGTAGGTACTGTACTGGAGTGGTTTGCAGCTTCTACGGGTGGTGCGCCATTGGGTACCGGTACCACCTTTACCACGCCGTCTATCTCAACAAATACAATCTATTATGTTGCCGATTCATTTGGATATTATGGCAACCCACAAACGGTTGGCCCAATTACTACCGCAATAGGTTCTACACTCACCGGCAGATTTTTTGGATTATACAACAATGCTGGTTTGAACTTTACAGTTAATACGCCACTTAATCTGCAATCAGTAGATATTTTTCCCAATGCATCAGGTCAGTCCTTTTCTATAGTGATATATAATTCAAGCGGTACCATAATAAATACAATAGCGGGCACGACAACAGTTTCAAGCGGGGCTCAAACAGTAACGCTGAACGTGTATCTTGTACCGGGTACCTACCAGATGGCCTTCGGAACTTTAGGGGCGAGTCTAAGTCCATATTTTAATACTTCAGGATATAGCTTCCCTTACAATGCAAACTTCAATACTTTGTCAATTACTTCCTGTCCTATTGCAGGGTACTACTTCTATTTTTATAATTGGAAGGTGAGGGCCGGATGTACTTCGCCGCGAACGGCAGTAACAGCTACTATCAACCCACTTCCTACAGCAGGCACTATTTCCGCTACGCCTAACCCGGTATGTGCGGGAAGTACACTTACTTTGTCTGAAACCGGTACACCTGTTGGCAGTGGCTCTATGGCATCTTACAATTGGAGTGGTCCTAATAGTTATGCCAGCTCCGGCACGGGTACAGTGGCCAATGCATCGTTTGCACCTGCATCTACACTGGCAAGTGGTATATACAGCCTAACAGTTACCTACCCGGGTACAGGGTGCACCAGTTTGCCGGCTTCTTCATCATATGTAACCGTCAATGCATCTACAACTCCTGTTATAGGTGGTACGTTGAATGCATGTGTGGGTGCTACAAGTAACCTTACTACGTCAGTGCCTTCAGGTACGTGGCTGAGTACCAATACCGGAGTTGCAACTATTAATGCATCACTTGGAATAGTTACAGCTGTATCTGCCGGCACAACTACTATCAGCTATACATCTCCGTGTGGCGTTGTTGCTACGGCTACATTCACTACCAACTCTACTCCTACCGCAATTACGGGTGTTACCGATCTGTGTGTCAGTTCAGTTACTACTATGTCTAACGGTACCGGAGGTGGTACATGGAGCAGTACAAATACATTTGCAGCCAGTATAAACTCATCTACAGGTGTTGTAACAAGCGGAGCAAGCTCGGGAACAACAACTATCTCTTATGTGATAGGGTCTTGCGGTGTAGCATCCGCGCTGAATATCAGCAATAACACTCCCGGATCTATTACCGGTACCACAACGCTTTGTGTTGGGGGCAATACTACCTTAGCCTGTTCTCCTTTAGGCGGTACATGGTCTTCCAGCAATACGGCGCTGGCCACCATCAACAGTTCGGGAGTTGTGACCGGTGTATCTACAGGAACGCCAAATATTACCTATTCCACTGGTTGTGGCACACCGTCGGTACAGGCTGTAACAGTAAGCGGATCATCCATTACCTTGTCTACAAATGGTCCATTATGTTCGGGTACTACAGCCAGTCTTTCGGCTGCGTTGGGTGGATCTGGTACTTACTCATGGACCGGCCCCAACAGCTTTAGTTCGGCATTACAGAATCCAACCATTGCCAACGTAACTACTGCAGCTTCTGGTACTTATAGTTTTACAGCAACGGTAAGCGGATGTTCTAATTCTTCTACTGTTTTCCTTGCCGTAGATGCTTCTCCTTCAGTTACAGTTTCTGCATCTCCTTCTGCAATATGTCTCGGTGGTGTAACCAGTTTGACAGACGTAGTTTCGGCGCCGCTTTCATTTATGATCAACGCGATTCCGTATTCTCTTGCCACTTTAACATCGCCGACAACACTTACTAGTGGATCGAGCTGGACTGGTGGTAATGACGACGGTTATATCAATGTGCCGCTTAACTTCACGTTCAATATGTTTGGCACAAACTACACGACCGTGAATATTTCTGCAAACGGATATGTGAATTTTGGTACGTTAAGCGCCAGCTTTGCATCATCACCGGTAACACTGCCTTCAACAGGTAGCTCGGTTCCGAAGAATATGATCTCTTTGTTCTGGCATGATATGGTGGTAAATAGCGGTAGTATAACCTACGGCGTTATGGGTACAGCGCCTAACAGAACCTTTATCATTAATTATAACGCTATCCCAGATGCCTCAGGCTTAAATACAAACAGTGGGCAGGTAGTACTGCATGAAACTACCAATAATATTGAAGTGATGGTGTCGAGTACAGCCAGCTCTGCAAAGACTTGTGGTATCCAAAACCTTGCCGGTACTTCAGCGTTAACCGCGGTCGGCGAAAATAATGCAACGTATGCTATTACTCCTGCGGCTCCGCAGGGCTGGAGATTCAGTACGCCTAGCTATAATTATGCATGGACACCAGCTACGGCATTAAGTAGTACAACTATCTATAATCCGGTTGTTACAGGACTTAGTGCATCTCAAGTGTATAGTGTAACTACCGCAGATATATATAGCAGCTGTAGTGGATTGTTATCTAGCGTTGGGGTAACAGTTAATCCTGTGCCTACGGTTGCAAGCGTTACACCGTCTGCATCAAACTTGTGCACCGGTGGTTCTATAACGCTTACTGCCGGATCTGTTTCAGGTGGTGTCGGCTCATTCGTTTCTTATGTATGGTCTGGCCCCGGAGGGTATTCTAATACTGTTACTTCTGTTAGTACGGTTACAGTATCGGCTACGCCAGGTGCTACTGGTGCGTATAGCGTGGTTGCTAATTACAGCGGCAGTGGCTGCGCAGGCACAACACCAGCGGTTTCTTCTGTTGTGACGGTTACTCCACAGCCTGCTATTACTTCTGTCACTCCATCATTTACAAGCGCCTGTGCAGGATCTTCGCTAACAATAACAAGTACTGCAACAGGTGGTGTTGGAACGAGTAAATATACCTGGAGTGGTGCGTCGATCGCCACTACTACAACTAGTACAGGTACATCTCCTGTATTCTCGCCAACTTTGGCAGGCACAAACACCTATTCAGTAGTGCTGCACTACGATGGGGTAGGATGTATCGATAATGGCTCAACAACGTCTGTAACTACTAATCCTAACCCATCAGCATCTGTAAGTGCTGCAATGCCAAACATTTGCCAACCAACTACTGCGGCCTCTGTTGGTTTATGCAGCATTTTGGGTGCTCCAACTACCTATAGCGTTGTATGGAATGCAACAGCTATCAGTGATGGTGGTTTTAGTAATATCTCAGCAGCAACTTTATCAGGTTCTTCCGTTACATTGATATACAATCCTTCCGGTGGCGCAGGTTCGTTTGATGGTACATTGACTTTGTCAAACGGTTCTTGTACAAGTGCACCATATCCTGTGCATACCATCGTTCATGCCGAGCCGCACGTTGCTGTTGCTGCAATTAACACACCATGTGTTGGTTATGCGGGTAGCATAGTGTTTACTGGTACTGATAGTGCCAGCGTAGCATATAAAATTGATGGTGGTTCTACTGTTAATTTCTTATTTGCGGGTACTACACATACACTTTCCACGGGTGCTATCACATCTGCACACAACTATCTGATAGTTGACGTTCACAATGCTGTTTGTACTACAACAACTGATCCGGTAATAGGCACAACGATTACCATTACCCCTACTCCTATGGCATGGGTAGGTGGTACCGGTGGTGCAGGGCATGAGTCTGAGTGGAATAGAATAACCAACTGGAGCTGTGGTTTCGTGCCAACAGTGGCGGATGATGTACAAATATCCGCTGCGGCATTTAATCCGGTAGTACCTAGCTCGTTTACTGCAACTACAAGAAATCTTACAGTTAGCAGTGGCGGTGTGCTGGTGATTGATGGTAGTAGCGAAGTCGATGTAAAGGGCTCTTATAACAACAGCGCACAGGTACTCGGCGCCGGTAAGGTTGTCTTGAATGGCGGCTCGGCCCAGGCTATTACGGGTATTGGTACAACTAATAATCTTGTGTTAGATAATAGCTCAGGGGCGACCATTAATACGGGCTCTCGACTTATTATTGGTAATACCATTACGATCACTTCGGGTACGTTGACAACTAATGATAGTCTGGAGTTGGCATCAACAGATACGAATGCCACTGCCCGTATTGCTCAGATACCATCATCCGGGGCAGCCATAACTGGTCAGGTGAAAGTAGACCAATATGTTATGGGTGGCTATCGCAGGTTCCGTTTCTTCAGTCATCCATTCAGCGATACTATGTCACTTAGCCAGTTGCAACCGTACATAGACATTACCGGTCCCGGTGGTACTGCCAATGGATTCAGGTATACAGCTTCTAATTCCCCTTCTGCATTCAGGTTAGACCCTTATACCGAGAATTCGAGTATGGGTTATGACCCGGGTTGGAAGCCATTTACAAGGATCAATGCAGGTGCCGCTGATTCCAATAAGGTGCATCCTGGCCAAGGTATCCGATTCTTGATTAGAGGCGCAAAGGGTGAAGGGCTAGGATATCTGGGTTACATAGGTGGATATACCGTATCACCAACTACCTTCAAGATGATGGGTAATGTTAATCAGGGAGATATATCTGTAAATCTGGCACAAGGCGCAACACCAACACTGCAGAGCTACAATATGGTGGGTAACCCTTATGCATCACCTGTAGATATGGGTACCGTTATCTGGAATGCGAGGGCCGCCGGCCAGGTTATGGGTGGTGCGTTTTTCGTCTTTGATCCTTCTCTGGGTGCCGGTGGACAGTTTGTTCCTGTTAACTTGAGTGGATCACCTATTCCTTATTACGTACAGGCCAACACTTGTATACAAGTACAGGCCGATCATGATGGTGCGCACATCGACTTTACTGAAGCGGATAAGTCGGCAACAACTTCTAATTACTTGTACAAAACGCCCGTACAATACACTAAGCTGAATGTATACGATGAAAATTATCACACGTGGGATATGTTGCAATTTGACTTCAACGATAAGGCAACTGATGAAAACGATAGAATGTTAGACGCGGTTAAGCCAATGGGTATTTCAGACTTCAATTTTTATAGTCAGGCAGCAGACAACAGCAAGCTGGCTGTAGATAGTCGTCCGTTTGTGGCCGAAAAGGTAATACCATTGGGTATAACCAGCGGTTACCAGCAGCAATTCATCATCCGTGCAGACAACGTAGTTGTGCCTGCCGGTGGTCAGTTGGTGCTTCATGATAAGTTGCTCGGAAAATATGTTGACCTGAACCAGGGTACAGAATATGCCTTTACAATTGGTAAAGACAAAGCTTCACAGGGCGACCGCTTCGAACTTGGCTTGAAATCAACTGTCCCACTTCCGGTTAAGCCTTTTGCCGTGAGCATGACACCAAATCCTACTACTGATGATGTGAAGATCAGCTTTACCTCAGGTAAGAAAGACAAGGTAACAGTTCGCGTTATGGACATTAGTGGTGTAAGTATCTACAGCAAGGATCTTGGCGAACAGCAAGACGGTACTATAAGTGTTCCGTTGAGCAGTTTTGCAGCAGGCTTCTATATGGTAGAACTGACACAGGGCGATCAAAAAACAACACAGAGATTGGTGAAGGAATAATTTCACTTTTGATGACAAAAAGCAGGCCACCTCCCAATTGGGAGGTGGCCTGTTTCATTGGGCAGTGCATGTGCTTTTTATAATATTTACATGTATTGTTTTCTCTCTTTATAACTTAACTTTGCCCCATAAATTACAAAAATAATCAATGACTGAAGTGCTGCATAAAGTTGTGGATGAAACGAGGCAGGGTGAGGCGTATGCTCCATTTGTGAATGACCCGAACCTGTTCAGTAAAAAATTTTACATAGAGAGTTATGGCTGTGCTATGAACTTTAGTGATAGTGAGGTAATTGCTTCTATCTTAAATGATGAAGGATACGGATCGACTCGTGACTATGAGGTTGCCGATCTGGTATTGATAAATACATGCTCTATAAGGGAAAAGGCAGAACAAACTATCCGTACACGTTTACAGGCTTTTAAGAAGGTAAAGGAGAAGAACCCTGGTATGCTTATCGCCGTAATGGGTTGTATGGCCGAACGCCTGAAAGCAAAATTACTGGAAGAAGAAAGGCTGGTAGATATAGTGGTTGGTCCTGATGCCTATCGAAGTTTACCGGGGCTGATTGAAGAAACTACAGGGGGGCAGAAGAGTGTAAATGTATTATTGAGTAGAGAAGAAACTTATGCAGACATCGCGCCAATTCGCCTGGATAGTAATGGTGTAACTTCTTTCGTCAGCATTATGCGTGGTTGCAACAACATGTGCACATTTTGTGTTGTGCCTTTTACCCGTGGCCGTGAGCGCAGCCGAGATGCCGTGAGTATTCTGAACGAGTGTCGTGTACTGTTCGATCAGGGTTACAGAGAGATAACTTTGCTGGGACAGAATGTAGATAGCTATTATTATACCGGTGCAGATGGCATTGATGTAACCTTTGCCGCCTTACTGGAAAGTGTGGCTCAGATTGATCCGTTACTACGTGTAAGGTTCAGTACTTCTCATCCTAAAGATATTACCGACGACGTATTGCATACTATGGCCAAATACCATAACATCTGTAAGTATATACACTTGCCGGTGCAGAGTGGCAATACGCGGATATTGCAGCAGATGAACCGCACTTATACCCGTGAATGGTATTTGCATAAAGTAGCCAGGATAAGAACTATAATGCCCGATTGCGGTATCAGTACAGATGTAATATCAGGTTTTTGCACTGAGACTGAAGAAGAGCATCAGGATACATTGTCTTTGATGCAGGTATGCGATTTTGATATGGCCTATATGTACTCTTACAGCGAACGCCCCGGCACACTTGCCGCGCGTAGGTTTACTGACGATGTGCCTGAAGCGGTAAAGAGCAGAAGGCTGGCAGAGATCATCAAGGTGCAGAAAGATAACCAGGCAATAAGTTATAGAGCCGATATAGGTAAGACCTTTGAAGTACTCATAGAAGGCAACAGTAAGAAGAGCGAGAACGACTGGAGTGGTCGCACAACCCAGAATAAGGTTGTAGTATTTCCTAAGGGAGATGCGGGTCTTAACAAAGCGGATTATTGCCACGTAAAGATCATACATGCTACTTCAGCTACATTGATAGGGGAGTTGGTATAGCCTAAAGCTATTTTGATAAAAGTCTTTACGAGAGAAGCCTTCCACAATAATTGCGGAAGGCTTCTCTCGTAAAGTGATTACAGGCTATTAATGGGCAATAACCACCTTCTTACATTCGATCATTTTACCGGTTTGTATCACCAGACTATATACACCTGGGGTAATAGTGCCTGTATTAATGCTGAAATTGGACTTGCCTGGTTCAATTGATAAATTGTATATCTCCTTACCTGAGAGGTCATAAAGCTCAATATATCCTTTGTTGTCATTTCCTTCGAGTACAATATCGAGGCGATCGTTAGCGGGGTTAGGGTGAACATTGGCCTTTATTAGTTCTACATTAGTAACGCTTGTGTTGTCTCCCTTGTCCATTATATAAAAATCATCAACACCACCTACTGTAGTGCTCTGGCCATTGTCATCCCAGTTAGACAGAATGGAATCTGATGCTACAAACCTTACCTGGATGTGTGAAGCACCGGTTACAAATGCATTTACCGGGAATATTCTGTGCCGCCATTGTACATCGGGCTGGTAGGTACGCTCTACTGTTTGCCATGTGCCACCGGCAGTATTCCTTATCTGCACTATCCAGGGGTCGTTCTTGAAATTGTTGCCCTGCTCATTTGAATACCAACGGTAATATTCCACCACAGGTGAGGTGAAGCTACTTATGTCGAACGATGGACTCAACGCGGTAGTGGCACCGCCTGCTACCGGTGTACCCCAACTGCTACCTGCACCGGTTCCACTAACAAGGCATTTACCGGCTCCTGTTGTATGATCACTTATAGGAAAGGCGGTAAAAAATATATTAGACACAGGGAAGCCCCATTGCCATAGTCCTGATGTTGCATCATCGCCCGGGTTGCCACCTATGCCCCAGCCAGTGGTGTTAGATTCAAAATCATTACTGATCTTCCTTACCACCCCTACACCAAACTGATAGGGGATGGTAGTTTGTTCCGCAGGTATATTGGGGTTACAGGTGAGTGGAAAATAGCCATTAGCAATACCCAAGGAATCGTGCATAGTAAAGTAATACTCTACTGTTGTGCCTTGTGGTTGCGAAGGTATGGCTGCAGAATAACCTCCTGTAATGGGTGCCATAATAAGCGATGTCCATGTACCGGTGCTATTGGTTCTGTAATTAAGGGAAAGGTCATGCAGGTAGGCTCCCCCCGTCATAGAGAGTGATACATAGACAGGAATGGTTACGCCGGGTGTTCTGTTGATGATTTCATTGTGGAACAGCGTGGCATCACCCTCAAGATATATACCATGCCTTGCGAAGGCTGCTACAATCTGGCTATAGTGAGGTGTACCGTTGCTGAGGTTAGCGTCATTGTCGTCGGCCATCAGGGCATCTATCAAAATTTCCTGGTAAACGACACCTTCAGTTCCGTTGGGGCCATCGGGTACATCATAATAAACATCAGTAAAGAGCTGAGTCATGGTAGGTACACTACCTATGTTCACACCAAGGTCCCACCAGCATCCGGCTATGATCTGGCCTGCAGCATGTGGTTCGGGTACCATATCTAAAGGATACACCTGCGGTGTCATATCATACCTGCGGATAAATCCGCCGAAGCCAACAAACGGATTGTAGCCCAGTACTGCATCATGGGTGATGCTCATGCCCCAGACATCGGCATATGCTTCATTGAGCGCATCATTCATCATAGACCCTACGGTATGAGTGGAATAGAAGTGGTCGTTGATAGCATGTCCATATTCGTGGTAAACAATATCGCCTATTTCTGCAAAAGAAGTACACTGTGCGTCGGCCGCAAAAAAGTTAACAGAAACGCCATCATAATATGCGTTGCAGGTGCCGCTGGTCAGGTCCACATTTGTTGGCATAGGATAATCAAGGTCGGTAAACGAGGGGAAGTAACCCTTCATGAAGTTATGGACCCTGTTCACATGGTAGTACGCATTTACATGCCTGTCGCTGGCTGGTGCTGCAGTGGGGTAGGTGTAGGTAGTGCCCGGCAGCAGCACTGTGTCGCTGAATTCCGGGGTCAATCCGGTTGCATTATCAACAACAATTGCCCATTTACCCGATAGTCGCACGCCTGCGGTAACAGGAAGTATCCAAAGGGGTGTGTTGAGCACACCGGTGCTATTAGTATTTAATGTGGTAAGGCCATCAGTCACATCAAGATCCGTTAGCGCCTCCAGCGTAGCAGGATTGTTAGTGCCATTTTTATAGACCATTCCCTTAATAGTAACATCAAAATCAGTTTCTTTTACTTCATTCATTCTGTACAGCACCTCCCCTGTCAGTCCGTCCACATATCCTGTGAGAATAAGCGGTACACTGCCTTTTATATTGCCCTTAATTTTAAAATGCCACGCGGGGTGCAGGGTATAGCCATCTGCCTGTGGAATGGGAAACCACGCCCATTCCGCGTCTACAATGGCACTCGATACAGTAATGCCCTCTATGTCTTTTATAACATTATTCTTTGCATCTTCGGTTGTAATTGATAGAAGTATATTTTTTGGGGTGCCGTAATTTTTCATCTGTATCCTTGTCAACGCTCCCGTCTTTGAAAACCGGAATTTAAGTGCGGAGAATACAACTGGATGACCATTGACTATTTGGTGGTAATTAATATAATCAGCATTTGGCGCGGCATACTCATTTGCCAGCTGCCAATCGCTCTGTTTAACCCCCGCACCCTCTAGTTTCCGGTTGATGATCGATGTGGCTTTTTCCTGTAGCGTATTGCCATCAATAGCTAAGGGTCTACCGTAAACATTGGTGAATGTCCCATTCAGTTTGTCTGTCGTGGCCATCCAGCCTGGAAAGTATGTTTTTAAAAGATTTCTTGTTTTTTCTCCCGCTTCAGTATTAGCAGGCAAAGATTGGTATTTGCTGAAAACGGATATTGTATAGGTCTTTTTTTCTTTTGCCCATGTGCCTAAAGGCAATGTGAGCATTAAGGCGAGTGCTGTTCCGGTGATGAGTTTAAGTTGCAACATAGAGAAGATTATTGAGTATGAATAATGAAATTATGCTTTTTGTGAATATTACCCGCATATATAGACGTTTTTTTTAGGTTTGTGCTTGGGTTTTAGCTGAAATATTAATATCTTTTGACAAGACTGATTTATGAAGAATAAACTATCGGCAAGTCACTTTATCAGGTATTGGTTGTTATTGCCAATTTTCTTTGTGTATTCGGGTGTTTTTGCTCAGCACTTTACCGATACAATCCATACAGACTATCGGGCCTTTAAAGGAAAACTCATAGTACTCAATGAATGCCACAACGTGGCTTCAAACGATAAGGTATATGAGCACATTGTAAGACAGATAGCAGCAGGTGCCAACACTGGAGATACATTGAACCTGGTATTGGAGATGCCTTACAGTAACGCTTGTCTGCTAAACAAATACTTGCAGGGAGATACACACCCAATACCCTGGAATTTGCGAAAATATATAGAGGCATTAAAGGGGCTGAAAACGCCGCTGCGCATTATTGGGGTAGATTTTGAATATGACCTGGGTGGAAGAGCGAGGTACTATCTGCCGTTTGTGAACAGGATAATAGAGGAGTTAAAGATGGGCAACATACCCGGCCAGCCGCTTATGGATTACTTAGCGGCGCTAAGGCGCGATACCATATGGGTGCAACCGGACAAAAATGAACTGATCTCATTTTACACTGAAGAGCAAAAGAAGACAGTGGTGGGCAGCGCGGCGTACACCACACTTCGCGACTTACTTTTTGTATTGGCCGCGGAACACAATATCAGTTCACATGGGCATAGAGATAATGTTGCTTACCGTAGGTTTATTGAAGCACAGAAAAAAGGGATCGTGAGATTTTCAAATAGCTATAATGTGCTGATATATGGCTCTGTCCATACCGACCCCTCAAACAGGCACAACATTTATAGCAACTTCAGGTATAGGCGATCGTCTCCATTTAAGGACAACGTATATAGCATAGCACAGGTGTATATAGATTGTAAAAGCACAGGTGATTATTTTGAACAGAAATTAAGAACAGTCAGTGCTTCGATACTGAACGGCAAAAAGAAGAATGATGATAATTTGTTAGCCTATGTCAGAGAGCGCTACGCCACACAGTCATTCAATAGTGTACAATGCGTCAAGGACATAGGTGGTTTTTCTGTCATTGAACCTTATAAGCCGCACATCATATCCTGGTTTATACATTGGATGGTGGAGGAATAGCAGATATAAAAACACATTGATTACCTGTTTTCATAATAGCAACCTATTTTTACAGTATGAAGCGTTACGTAGCATTTTTAAGAGGCATCAATGTCAGCGGTAAGAAACTGATAAAGATGGAGGTGTTGAAAGGCATATTTGTAGACTATGAATACAAAAATGTGGTTACCTATATACAGAGTGGTAATGTGATATTTGACGCCGATCCGGCTAAGGCCGCTGACCTGCGGGCCAACATAGAAAAGATGCTGGAAAAAGAACTGGGTTTTGAGGTTGTAACTATTGTAAGGTCGGTAGACGAGATAAAACGTGCAATTGGCAATAATCCATTTAAAGAGATTGATGGCGACAAGAAATTATACATAACATACATGTCTGATAATCCTGCTAAGGAGAACGTTGCCGCCTTGGACAGTGCATTAGCATTTGGTGAAGAGCTGCATGTACGCGGTAAAGAACTATTCTTTGTTACCCAGATGTATGGCAATACTAAACTCTCTAACACGTTCATTGAAAAGAAATTGAACCTGGACGCCACTACGCGCAATATGGCCACTACCAAAAAGGTGATTACGCTGTAAAAGCAAAAAGGCGGCACGTGCGTAGAGACGCAATGTCACCCTGAGTTTTATCGAAGGGTTGCGTCTCCACATAACATGAGCCACCGGGCGTATTTCTTTTGGAACTCAGCACAAAACCACCCCAAAAAACTCCCGCAGATACCCCATGTGTTAATAAATTATCAATGTTTTCGTTTTTTTAAAATTTGAATTACCTTTGCGCATGGCAATAAAATCTAAGTTTTATGGCGAAGGACTTACGTTTGACGATGTACTCCTGATGCCTGCTTACTCCGAAGTACTCCCGCGCGAAGTAAACATCTCCACCAATCTCACAAAAGACATTAAGATCAACATTCCAATGATCTCTGCGGCTATGGACACCGTAACAGAGGCTCAGTTGGCTATAGGTCTTGCCCGCGAGGGCGGTTTGGGTATTCTGCACAAGAATATGAGTATCGAACAGCAGGCCGACCAGGTGCGCAAAGTAAAGCGTTCTGAGAATGGGTTGATCGTTGACCCGATAACCCTTATGCCTGATGCGACCGTGGGAGATGCCATAAAGATCATGAAGGACAACCGCATAGGTGGTATTCCTATTGTAGATAAGAATCACATTCTGGTAGGTATACTCACTAATCGCGATCTGCGTTTTGAAAAAGATACCAAGAAAAAGGTGAGTGAGGTAATGACCAAAGATCGCCTGGTAACAGCACCGCTGGGTACTGATATGCTTAAAGCAGAAGGTATACTGGAACAGTACAAAATAGAAAAACTACCAATAGTTGATAAGAAGAATAAGCTGATTGGCTTGATCACTTTTCGCGATACGCTACAGTTGAAGAGCCACCCTAATGCAGCTAAAGACACAATGGGCCGCTTACTGGCCGGTGCCGCAATTGGTATTACCGAGGATATACTGGATAGGGTAGAAGCTTTGAAAAATGCAGGCGTTGATGTGATTACTTTAGATAGCGCTCATGGTCACTCTAAGGGTGTAATTGATGCAGTGAAGAAAGTAAAGAAAGCATTTAAGAATATTCCTATCATAGCAGGTAATGTGGCTACAGCAGCCGGTGCAAAAGCATTGGCCGATGCAGGTGCCGATGGCGTGAAAGTAGGTGTGGGACCAGGTTCTATCTGCACTACCCGTGTAGTAACAGGTGCCGGTGCACCGCAGCTTACAGCTATTGTTGAAGCGGCTCAGGCATTAAAGAAAACAGGTGTTCCTGTTATTGCCGATGGTGGTATCCGCTATACGGGTGATATGGTCAAGGCTATTGCGGCAGGTGCATCATGCATCATGGCCGGCTCTATCTTCGCTGGTACAGAAGAAAGTCCGGGAGAAACGATCATCTATGAAGGCCGTAAATTCAAGTCTTACCGTGGTATGGGTTCTGTAGAAGCCATGCAGGAAGGATCAAAAGATCGTTACTTCCAGGATATGGAGGCCGATATAAAGAAGCTGGTTCCGGAAGGTATTGTTGGTCGTGTACCTTACAAAGGCTATCTCAGCGAAGTAGTGCAGCAGTTTGTAGGCGGTCTGCGTGCTGGTATGGGCTATTGCGGTGCAAAAGACATAGCCACTTTACAGACAGAATCTCAGTTTGTTCGTATCACAGCAGCAAGTATGGCAGAAAGCCATCCTCACGATGTGGTGATCACCAAAGAAGCACCGAATTATAGTCGTTAATAACTAATTCAATAAAATTACCAAGAGCCTATCTTTTATCAGATAGGCTCTTGGAATGAAAGGACTTAACCACCAAATAATGTCATGGTGAGCCGCAAGCACACCCGAATGTCATGGTGAAGCTCTCGAACCACGACATTCGCATCAGGACGTATTCGTTTTGTAGCACCAATAACACACTCTCCTCCTTTTGAAGGAGGAATACCTCAATGTTCCGCTCCTTGAGCGGAACATTGAGGGGAGGTGGCTAAATATATAAGGAACTACCGCCCTTAACCGGGCATCAGAAGAAAAAAAATGGAATACAAACTACAACTGGTAGACGAAAAAGTAAAACAGCAGCAGGTAACTGCACTGCACCTCATCACATCCCTGGCTTTCCTGGGTGCGGGTGCTATCATTTTTGTCTACAACTACGTGATCACTTATTGGGGATTAGCATTGTTGATCATTGCACTGGGGCTGCTTGTTCTTACTATAGCCAAAAACAAAATGGTGACCTCTCCGGCCAACAACACAAAACTGCGCATAGCAGAGTTGATCATTGCGCTGGCTCTGTTAGGCTATTCGATCTCTCAGCAGTGGCGTTTTCCAATGGGTATGTTTGCTGTGCTGAGTGCCGTGCTGGCTTTCTCGCTTTTTTGGGAACGTAAAGCCAATGCAGCACAGTTCGTAATTGTCAGCGAAGAAGGTATAGATATTCCGGCTGGCGTAAGAAAGAAGCTGTTGGAATGGGCAGGAGTGGAAGAGGTATTATGGAGGTATGGCACCTTATCTATTGACTGTACCGACAATCATCTCTATCAGTGGAATGTATTGCCGGCCACATTCGGTCAGGATGCATTTGAAGCCTTTTGTAAAGCACAGGTAGCAGCCAACATGGATAAGCGACCTAAAAATGATTGGTAGGCGGGAGCAATATTCTTTCTACAAAAGGGTTATTATTGCATCTTCATTTTTGACCATCTGCATAAATACCGACTTTGAATAACATCATCCGTTTCGCAATAATAGGTTTTGGAAATATTGGCCGTCGTCATGCCGAGCATATCCTGCACAATGCAGATACCATGCTTGTTGCGGTATGCGATACCAATGTGTCTGTTGCGGATCGGGTGCCCGAAGGTGTTCCTTTTTATACATCTCTGGACACAATGTTGCAGCAGGGAGATATAGATGTACTATGCGTTTGTACGCCCAACTATCTGCACGAACAGCATACCATAGCCGGCTTGCAGGCAGGTCTGCACACGGTTGTAGAAAAGCCAATGGCACTAAGCGTTGCTGAGTGCGACAGGATGATAGCAGCCGCAGAAGAGGCTGGTAAGACCATATTTGCAGTAAAGCAAAATAGGTACAATCCACCTGTGCAGGAGGTAAAGAAACTAATGGCTGAAAGCAAACTAGGCAAAGTATACATGATGCAGGTCAACTGCTTCTGGAACCGTGGCGATGCCTATTATTCAGAAAGCGACTGGCGCGGAAAGAAACAAAAAGATGGCGGTTGCCTGTTCACACAGTTTAGCCACTTTGTAGATATTCTCTATTACCTCAATGGCAGTATGCAGCAGTCCGAAGGGCTGATACACAATTACGCTCATCAGCACAATACTGAAGTAGAAGATGCCGGTAGTTTTGTAATGCGCTCTGCAAATGATGCCATTGTTAACTTCAACTTTACCACCTGTGCATACCAGAAAAATATGGAAGGATCAATAACCATATTCGCAGAAAAAGGTACGGTGAAGATAGGAGGGCAATACCTCAATACGATAGAATACCAGCAGCTGGAAGGTGCAGCACTTCCCGAGATCAACATCAGTGCCAAGAACAACGACTATGGACTGTATCAGGGCTCAATGAGCAACCACGATAAGATGATACAAAATGTAGTTGACGTACTCAACAGCGGCCAACCCATTATGACCACTGCCGAAGAAGGCCGCGAAGTAGTCCGCATCATCGAACAGATGTATGCAGGTGCAGCTAATAAATGATATTCAGGGAAGTAAAATATTTTCAAACGATACTTTGGTAGAGACGCATAATTGCGTCTCCACAGCAGGTGGGCGCATCAACCTGCCGATTGTTATGTTGAGCCTGAGTTTATACTGAGCTTGTCGAAATGCCGAGCCATCACATCCGCACCCGACTTAATCGTTTTGGAAAGCAGAATATTCCTCCTCACAATTAACGCCTCAACGCCGTATATTTACAACCAAACAATTCATCAATGTTCAGCTACTGGGAGCAGGAGAGTTTCACACGTTACGACCACATAGTTATCGGGGCCGGCATCGTTGGCCTGAGCATGGCGATAGAACTTAAAGATAAGTTCCCGGCAACGCGAGTATTGGTATTGGAACGCGGCTTACTCCCAACAGGTGCCAGCACCCGCAACGCCGGTTTTGCATGCATGGGTAGCGCTACCGAACTGCTCGATGATCTGCAGCATACTACAGAAACTGAAGCAGTTGAACTTTTTGAATGGCGCAAAAAAGGATTAGAACTTTTAAGGAAACGATTGGGCGACAGTAACATAGGCTACAGAGAAAATGGCAGCTATGAACTGATCAGCACCGACGAACTGGAAGCGCTTGATAAACTCGAATACCTCAACCAACTTCTTCTGCCGATTACCGGCAAACCTGCATTCAGATTGGCTAACGACAAGGTGGGTGAATTCGGCTTTTCAAAAGACTACACAAAAGCCCTCATAGAAAATAACTGCGAAGGAGAACTGCATAGTGGCATGATGATGCGTGCACTCACTGATATGGCCATCAGCAAAGGCATAGAAATTAAGACGGGTGCTGACGTTATAAAATTTGATGATCTCGACACCAGGGTAGAGGTATTGCTTCGCGATCCATTCCGAAATGAAACATCGGTACTGCACTGCGATAAACTATTCATCTGCACGAATGCCTTTACCAAACAATTACTACCCGATGTTGATGTAGTACCAGGTCGCGGACAAGTGGTGATAACCCACCCGGTACCCGGACTTAAATTTAAAGGCATCTATCATTTTGATAAAGGGTATTATTACTTCCGTGAGATCGATGGTAGAGTGCTGCTCGGCGGTGGCCGCAACCTCGATTTTAAAACAGAGAACACCACCGACTTCGCGCTCAATGAAATGATACAAGCCGACCTTGTACAAAAGCTCTATGACATTATCCTGCCATCTACTCCCTTCACCATAGATCGCCGCTGGACAGGCATCATGGCCTTCGGAGCTAATAAATTTCCGATCGTTAAAGCCTTCTCACCTCGCGTCTTCGGCGCCTTCCGTATGGGCGGCATGGGAGTAGCATTGGGCAGTGAGGCGGCAAGGAGGCTGGTGGAGATAGTGGCTGAAGGAGATTGATTTTTACAATTTTATTTTGAATAACGAAGTAACTGAGAAGCCCTGAAAGGGCTATCAATGTTAGCCCGGGGTTTTAACCCCGGGGAGGTGAATGTCTATCTAAAACTCCCTTTCCAACACCTCCAGTACACTACCTATAGGCAAGCCCATTACATTATAATAATCTCCGTTTATTTGCTCTATGCCTGTCACGCCAATCCATTCCTGAATGGCATATGCACCTGCTTTATCAAACGGCTTATAGTTGCTCACATAATGCTCAATTTGTGCTGTGCTCAGCTTACGGAAATACACCTCTGTAGTAATAGAAAAACTTTGCTCCTTATCATCCTTTCTTATGCAAACACCCGTCACCACCGTATGCATCCTGCCGGATAACCTGGAAAGCATATCAACAGCATTGGCGGCATCAGTTGGTTTGTTCAGTATATCATCGTCCAGTAGTACAACAGTATCAGCTGCTATCACTATCGCACCAACGGCTTTATGTGCAATTGCATCAGCTTTCTTCTTGGCCAGGTACACAGGTAATTCCTTGCCCGGCATGCCAACCGGCGGCGTTTCATCAACATCAGCAATGATCACCTCAAACTGTAGTTCAGCCATTTCCATAAGCTGTTTTCTGCGTGGCGATTGCGACGCCAATATTATTTTATTCACTGGATATTCTGTGTTGTAAAGTTGTAAACAATAAGCGATGCAATGCCCGCGAGCATTATGAACTTCAGCCATTTGCTGGCGCTATGGTAATGCGGTATTGTGTTTTTTCGTGAAAGATATATGCACCACCACAATATTGGGGCAACGATAAAAAGAAGAGTGTAATAGCCCAAATACGAGTAGTAATGTTTACTGAGGTAATAGGTAATTATTGCGAGCGCTATCACTGTTGTTACACCAAGCGTCTGTGCAAACCTTGCTGAAAACTGTAGTCCCTTCTTTATCGGCATTGTCATGCAACCCTCGGCTGCGTCACCCTTATAATCTTCCATATCCTTCACTATCTCGCGCATCCAGGTGAGCATGAACGCAAAGAACGCAAAGCCGGCAAACATCCATTGAGGATCAATGGCGGGCATTAAGAAGCTCGTCATTGGTGGAGGTGTTGGAAAGTGCATTCGTAGTGCTGGTTCATAAACCAATAGTACAATTACCGTAAGCGCGGTCAATAAGGCTATCACAAGATTCCCTGTCATGTACTGTCGCTTAAAGTGCGTCGAGTAGAACCAAAGCAGTATGATGGATAGACATTGAACCCACATCCACTCAAAATGATGACTATTAAAGGCAATGCCACCAGCCAATGCTAATCCCGCAATATTTAGTACCACATGTGCAATTATTGCCGTACGGAGAGGAATACGTTTCTCTAAAATTACTTTTTCAGGACGGTTGATGATGTCTATCTTGATATCGAAATAGTCGTTAATTATATATCCTGCCGCAGCAATAAGTATTGTAGATCCGGATATAAAAAGAAAGTCGACCATTCGGTATATACCCCATGTATTACGACTGTCGTATATAAGGCAATACCAAACCAACAACTGTGTCAGAAACACAATCAGCAGGTTCTTATAGCGTATCAACCTCAGCCAGTTCATCATTAAATTAAAGGTCAAAAGTGAAAACCTAAAAGTGGCATAATTAATAGCAGAATGATGGTCTCGGGTATTCAATTTTCGAGACAAAGGATTTAACCCGGGTCTACCCGTTTATATCCATCCGTTCGTAGAGACGCAAGATTTTGCGTCTCCAGAGAAGTTGTTTTCGTGCACAAAAAGGCGGTCATTACGTAAAACTGCATCTACCCTCTTTGAGCCATTAAGCTATTCCTCAATTGAGCCATTTATTACTTGTTCCAGTTCCCCGGGTCCACTCTCCACTGCTCCAATGTTACCTTTTCCTCAGGTTTGAACAAGCCCTTTTCTTCCGCTACTTCCATCAATGCCTGGTAGTTGCTTATGGTAAACAATGGTACATTAGCTTTAGCAAAAGCTTCATCAGCCACCGGGAAACCGTAAGTGAACAACGCACACATGCCTATCACATCGGCACCTTCTGCACGCAACACATCTACTACCTGCAGGCTGCTCTTGCCTGTAGATACCAAGTCCTCTATGATCACTACCTTCTGGCCCGGAGTCAATACACCCTCTATCTGGTTGCCCATGCCATGCTCTTTCGGTTTCGCACGCACGTAGATGAAAGGTAATTTCAGCAGATCAGCCGCCATCACACCATGTGGTATACCCGCTGTGGCAACACCTGCTATCACTTCGGCGTCCGGAAAATGTTCCAATACCATATTGGCAAGTTCGCTCTTTACAAAATCACGTACATAAGGAAAAGATAATGTCTTACGGTTGTCGCAATACACCGGCGAATGCCAGCCCGATGCCCATGTATATGGTTTTTGTAGGTTCATTTGCAAAGCCTTAATTTGCATCAGTTTCTCGGCAAAATGTTTAGATGTGCTCATAGCTGTCAAACCTACGCCAAAAGCACAAACCTGCAAAAATACTACCATGAATTTTATACAAAAACTCTACTACAGCGATAAACCCATCGTCCTAACCAACAACCTGCAGGCCTGTATTACAGATAATCCAGAAATGAGCGAATACAAAGTTTTTCATGGCTTAAGTGGCGTACATTTCTCAGAAGCGCTCGATCACCTGCATCAGAAAAACAACAGGGGCGCCATCATAGAAGAACAATCTTCAGGCGCACTTATGGAGCACATCGATAACTTCTTCAAGGTCATTAAAGCGGGTGGGGGACTGGTGTATAACGCCGAAGGCAAAGTGCTGATGATCTTCCGACGTGGTAAATGGGATTTGCCCAAAGGCAAGCTGGACAAAGGCGAAACCATAGAAGAATGTGCGCGGCGCGAAGTAATTGAGGAAACAGGCATAAAGCAACTCACGCTGGGCAGCCATCTTACAGAAACCTGGCACCTATATACCGATCGTGGCCGTAACCTGGTCAAGCATAGCATCTGGTACACAATGACATCTACAGATACCGAGCCATTAAAACCACAGGCCGAAGAAGACATTATGGAAGCCCGCTGGACAGACACGAAAGATCTGGCACCAATGATGGATAATTCCTACCGTGCCATTAAAGACGTATTACAGGCTGCTAAGATTAGTTGGTAGAACATAGAAATGAATATCACAACTCTGGTAGAGACGTATAATTGCGTCTCCAATGCGGCTGGGCCTAGGTAGCCGCAACTGGTCGAAGCGTCTCGCTTCGTCCTATTCCATGCAAGCGTCCCGCTTGTGGAGAAACTGAGACTACTACTGTCGCGAGAGTTAGCGCAGCGCTCTCGTGACCACTCAGTTTAACGGGTCTCTGACCGCCATAGCGAATGGGAAATTTAGAGAAGCAAACCAACTATCTCGACATCCTTCTCTCTCTCGCCTCTTCCTTCAGCTTCTTCAGCAATATTTGCTTAAACTCCCTTTCCGACATATTCAGGTCAGAAAGCTGTTGCTGACTGATGATCTTTAAAAACCTGTCCTGATACTTTTTCTTGATCAGCAATATCTGTTGCTGGCAATCCAGGTCATCGGCCACATACTGCATGATCACAAAATCCTTTGCATCGGGGTGTGCCTTCGTATACTTTTCCTTATATGGTTTTCTTGCGGTACGTGCTTCTGCTTCATACTCATTATACAGCGGTATGAACTCTCCGGATTGTGTTGCGGAAAGATGAATTCTGTCAGTTATATACGCCATTTTAGCGGCATGTATACGTGCCTTAGCTGCTTCGTCACGCTGGGCATAGGTTGTGCTTACAGTTAAAAGCAGTGCAAGTATGAGTAGTAGATTTTTCATATAATTTTATTTAGACTTAGCTGAGATCTTTCAATTTGAGTTGCTCAGCAGTTTTAGTTATTCCCAACCGGTTTCATTCAGGTAGGCGATAATATCTTTATTGTCAATATTCAGGTCATTAATATTGCCCTCTTTCAAAACCTCATTTACATCCAGCGCATACCTGGTTTGCACATAGCTCTGTAGCTCCGCCTGCGGCACCGATGATAGCATTTGTTCCGGTGCTTCTTTATGCGTAGAGAAAGTAATAAATCCACCTATGCTAATGATCATCGCAAGCATAGCAGCGGTAAGCCATTGTGCGCGAGGTACAAAAACACGTCTGTTGCCTGTCTCTTCTGCTGTAACCTTTGCCATTATCTTCGATGGCAATTGATCAAAATAATCTGCTGGTACGTCGTAAGGCGCATCATGCTTTATTGTAAGCTCTCTATCACCTGCCATCACCGTAGCGGCAGCGTGTTCGGGTAGCTGATTGAAATAACCCTGAGGCACGGCATAGGGCATGCTGCGCGGCATATCCGCCAGCATGCTGTTCAATTCCTTAAGCTCATCCTTTATGTTATTGTGGTTATTCATTGCATTTATAAGACATTCGTTACATTCAATAGTTTAATCTCTTTGTAGAATTATTACCCTTCCAGCAGCTTGGCTTCTACTTTCTTTACTGCGTGGTGATAAGATGCTTTGAGTGCTCCGGCCGATGTACCCAACAACTCCGACATCTGCTCGTAGGGCATCTCGTCATAATACCTCAGGTTGAAAACCAGCCTTTGTTTATCGGGTAAAGATAAAATGGCCTGCTGTAGTTTCCACTCTATTTTATGCGGAGAAAAATCCTTTTGAGATGCCAGCTTCTCCGCAAAAAAGTTCTCATCACCCGACAAAGATACCGATGCATGCCGTTTTTGTTGCTCTATCCAGGTAAGGGTCTCATTGGTAGCTATGCGGTAGAGCCAGGTATACAACAGCGCTTCCTCTCTAAACTCTCCCAGGTTCTTCCACACCTTTATAAACACATTCTGCAATATATCATTCGCATCATCATGCACTACCACCATCCTCCGGATATGCCAATACAGCCGCTCCTGGTACTTGCGCACCAGTTGGGTAAAAGACGCCTCCTTTAGTTTTTCATTCTTAAAGGAAACCACCAGCATATGATCGTTCAACCGATCAGTTTCATCCGGCATTGTTGTTCAGCTGTTTGTAAATAGACTGTAGAAAGGTAAGAAAGTTTAAAATGGTCGCAGATGTTTAACTTTGCAACAGTCGGCCTTCTACTGTAAATGTCTTAATTTATATTACTAATGTTTGATGTTTTAGAGAAATATAAAAATTGGGATCACTTCTTTTTTTGTTCTGATAATTCCATGGCAGATGTATGCAATGCTCCAACTGATAATGCAGGGGTATACTTAGTTTATGCGTTAAAGAAAGGAAGGATTGAATTAGTTTATATTGGACGATCAGGAAAACTCAATCGTGATGGCACTCTGTTTATAAGGAAAGGTGGTATCAAAGATAGGCTTGTAAATGGGAAACGTGATGGGATGTTGCGAACAAGGTTCTGGCGTGCTGAGATGATTAATGAAGAAATTGAAGTTCTGGATATATATTGGTATGTCACAGAATCCAAAGGCAAGTTTGATTGTCCTGACCAAGTCGAAGATATATTGTTGAGAAATTATAAGTCTATCTATGGGCAGCGTCCCAAATGGAACCGAACCTAATAAGTGTTGAAATGCTGACAGATTGTATCATTTTATTAATTAGGATGACAATTAATCACGTCGTTTGTTTTATCCTCCCTAACTTTTCAACTGCATTTTTAATGTATATGTTCTTAAGATGCTCCGGTAAAAAACTCTGCTCAACAAGCGCTTCTATTGCATTTTGCTTTGCCCCAAAGCTGTCAATTATCCGTTCCGCTCTTATGGGAATTATGCCCAGTCTTTTAGCCAGTTCCATAAAATTCTCCCTGCCATAGTGCCCATACTTGGAATAATAAGGAGAATCAATATCGCCGGGGTAAAGATCTAAAGCTGTGTCGGCCTCCTGTGGGGTGTGTATTATCGTACTTAACAGATCATACGCCGGAGTTAATTGGTATTCGCCATTATCGTCTCTTATCAGCGAAAAATTCTTCAGGTGGGCGTCGCCATTAGAGATCACATAATTGAACACCACCAGCTGAAAGAACCTTTCCAGAGCGGGCATAGCTGCCGCGACAAATTGTTTGATAAGCACGCCTATTTCTTCATAACTACCGTCATACTTATATGCTTCGCCATGAGTTTGACTAGTTCGGTTTGTGAGCTGTGCGAAATCTTCTTGCTGATATTTTGTACCGTCGTCTTTTACGTCAAATCTCCTGGTTAGGTAGGCGGGTTCACTATCTTTAAATAGTATCAGCCCGTTTTTGGCTGTGCTTATTTTGAATACCTGTTCCGCTATTTGCATGGTCAGGTGTTCGTTTTCAGGAACTTCCTCTATGTTCGCCAGTTGTCTTGCGGGAGGAATGGGTTTCAGAATATACTGTCCTCCTTGTTCACACAGCACAAGGTCGTTTTCTGCTCTACGCAATGAGTATTTTAGTTGTACACCCGATATCGACAACTGTTTCGAGTGCTCCTGATACATAATGATATTATCGGCAGTCGGAGCCGGGAAGTCTAACACAGAGCCTATTTTACTCTTGTCAAACAGCTTCTTTCTACAGGGTGTGCAGTAGCTTTCTTTTACGTCGGTATAACATCCTCTACATTGCATTTTCTTCTTGTTGTATGGTTATTGCGCCTATTGTGTCATGGCCTGCAGTTAATAGCAGTCTTTTAAAATCATCTTTTTCGTCAATTTGGTACAGCCGGCATTGTATGTCCTTATTTACCCCTTCCGATAGCAGCCCGTAGAAGAAGGCAAACATTTTATCTGATCGATATTCCTGTTGGATTTTAGGTAGGGTAAGGCTGATTGGGGGATTGGATTTGCCGGTAAAATAATCATCGTCGTAGCGGAAAATATAGCTTCCTCCTTCAGGCCGCTCCAGCGTACCAGCTTTTAAACCATTATTATAAACTATGCCTTTCATTACTCAACTCTTTTTATATCCACTATTATTTCAAGTCCCAATACCTCAAATATCTTTTGCAACGTATCTAATGAGGCATTGCCCTTCCCTTGTTCTATCAAATAGATGAACTTAGACGATATGCCGGCCATCTCGGCAACATCTTCCTGCTTTAACGTAAGATGGTCTCTCCGCTGTCTTATCAAATTGCCTATTTCAATCTTTGTCATCAGAAATATATTGCTGATTTTTTGTAAAAATAATAATATTATTTTCAAAATCGCTAAAATCAGCAATATATTACTGATAAAATGAGGGTTAATGTTTCCCTAAAATATCCCTAACACATCCACGGTAAAAGTTATATCCTATCTTTAAATCATGTTTCGTTTTTACATTTCCATTTTTCTATTGCTTTTGCAACTCCCGGTTTTCGGACAGGTGGTAGATGGGATTGTGTCGGACAATGTAGGCGGCCAACCCGTGGCTGGCGTAAGTGTTACCAACAGGCGAACAGGTGTTACAGTGGGAACGGATAAGCAAGGCCTTTATGTTATAGACGCTACCGATGAAGATGTACTCGTTTTTCGTCATGTAGCCTATCGCACCTATTACAAAACACTATTCCATGGTGACAATTCGTACAAGAGAATAACATTGGAGCCTGCCACATATAAACTAAGAGATGCCACAGTTTCCCGTACAAAATACCAGCAGGATTCTATTGCCCGGCATGAGATATATGGCCACGAACTCACCCGCCCGCTGGTTCCCAAACCAAAGTTTTATGGCATAGCATGTGTGGGCTGTTTTGGCTGGCTGGCAGATAAGATCACCGGCAACAGTAAACCTGCGAAGCGCTTCAGGGCAAAATTTGCATCTGAAGATGAAATGAAATTTATCGACACCCGCTATACATTCGATGTGGTTACCGCAATGACCGGTATCAGGGATACCGACAGTATGGTCACATTTATCAACGCCTATCCCATGGATTATGGTTTCGCCCGCAATGCCACTTCACTCGAACTTAAAGCCTGGGTGCGCGCTAATTATAAAGAATATCAAAAACAGTTTTTTGTGAAGAAAGAGCAATAACATATCCACATTCCATGGCCTCAGATCCCTTAAATCACACTCCGGCCAACCCATACACCCGAAACAAAAATTGTGAATATCTTCATTTGCTAAAAACACCTTCCCAAACGACCTTTGTAGGCCAATTTTTAAAATCCTCAACTCTATTTTTTACCTTTCCTTAAAAAATAACTATGAAATGTTATCATATTCTACGCTCCTTGTCGAATTGCCAGCTTACTATATTGCCAAATTGAAAATCGGGCACGATCGGGCATGACCAAAAAATCTAACTCATTGAAAAACAACAAACTGCACGGAATCAATGCCCGATTAGAATTTCATTTTCATCGGGCATCACCTTAAGATCACCCGTTGTCGGTCTCAGACCGACAACCATCCGTCCGGTCCTCTTTGAGAAAAACTATTTGGATTTGTAAATCGGTAGTGGGACTACCACTAAAAACTGTCAACTTTTTTCAGGACGATGCAGATATGAGAATCATGAAAATCCTTTAATCCTTTTAATCCTGGTTCCGACAACGCCCATCGGGCACGATCGGGCATAACTCAAAATCACAACCAAATGAATACCAAAACATTACACCAATCCCATGCCCGATTAAAATTTTATTTCCATCGGGCATCATGCAAAAGCGTACTGCTATTCTGTTCATTCTAAAATTCCGGCCATTCTGATTCAGACAAATGCCATCGTGCCAAACATTGCCGAATTGTCGAATTATCGAATTGCCCATTGGCGAATTAAGTCTACACATTACTAATTTTCGCTGTTCTATTTTTATGTCAGACAAACGTTTTACTGCGTAATATCGTCTTATTAAGTAATTTACACACACCTATCTACAAAAGTTTAAATACCATGCGCATTCTTAAATTCATACTTCCTTTTATTTGTATCCTCATGTGGGCAGATAGTGCTTTGGCACAAAATCTCTTGCAGAACGGTACATTCAGTGCTTCCGGTGCTAACTGGATAACCTCGTGTACGAGTATCGAAGCTACGTACTTCGAAACCACTTACGGCGGTACAGTGGGTACTAACAGGGTCGCAGAGGTAGATGATGAGTCGTGTTTTCACCAGGACATCTGCGTTTTGCCCGGTGCCACCTATACATTCGCCATGCAGGCTTCCCGCCGCACATCCGGTAGCCCCAATCCACTAACAACACATATAAATATCATAGGGTTAGATGCGCTTGGCGCAACGGTGGCTACCTACGTTAATATGGACTTTACACGCACAAATACTGTATTTGCACTTACGGCTGTAGCGGGTATCCCTACTATAACTGTACCGGCTGGTTCTGGCGTTATCCGACTCAGGGTTACCCTTACCGACAATACATCTGGTTATTCTACATTGGGTATGATCGTAGATAACCTCAGCCTTACTTTTGCGGCTCCTCCTTCCGTTGTTGCGGCTGCTACTGCATGTCAGAATCACGCTGCCTCATTCAGCGTTTCAGGTGTTTCTGCAGGTTCCGATGTTTTTTATAACTGGACATTCGGTGGCAGTGCTACTCCGGCTACATCTACTTCGGCTACTCCGTCTGTAACCTGGATTACAGCGGGTGCTACTGTGGCTACCGTTCAGTTGGGTAATGGCACCTGTTGGGTAGATACTGTTTCGTATGCGGTAACCGTAAATCCGTCTGCCAGTACAACGCTATTCGATACTATCTGTTTCAACAGCCCAATTACGTTCAATGGTTCGGTGATCAGCACCAGCGGCACTTATCTCGACACATTATCTACTATTTCGGGTTGCGATTCTTTTATTACGCTCAACCTTGTGGTGAAACCACAGCCTGCTGCACCATCTATCACGGGAGATACTTTCTATTGCCAGGGCGAACCATTTGTTCCCTTTTCCGTAACAGGAACGGGTATCCTTTGGTACACCACTCCAACGGGCGGCGTTGGCTCTCCGGCGGCACCGGTTGTACCTACGGGCACGCCGGGTGTATACAATTACTATGCGTCGCAGGTAGTGAATGGCTGTGAGAGCGCCCGCGATTCTATCAAGGTTACTGTAAATCTTACACCGGTTGCGCCTACAGCATCAGGAGCAACATACTGCCAGTATACCGCTACTGTGCCGCTTACAGCCACAGGCACCAATCTGCTCTGGTACACAACACCTACAGGTGGCACCGGTTCTCCTACCGCCCCTACGCCATCCAGCGCCGTAGCAGGCGTATTTACGTGGTATGTAAGCCAGACCAATAATACCTGCGAGGGGCCACGAGCTACAGTTAATGTCACCATTTTTGCTAAACCTCCTGCACCGGTCATTACCAATACGCCTGGCACTTATTGCCCGGGTCAGCCATTCAATAACTGGACTATTGTACTTGGTTCTAACATTCTTTGGTATACAGCAGCAACAGGTGGTGTGGGCTCTGCTACCGCTCCGGTTGTCAATACTTCCGTACCAGGTACGTATACTTTCTGGGCCAGTCAGACGGTCAACGGTTGTGAGGGTGACAGGTCATCGGTAAACGTAGTTGTAAATGGTATTGTTACTGCCAACTTTACGTATAATATCAGGTATGGCTGTCATGGCGATACTGTTTCTTTTACTAACCTGTCTACCGGCGGTGTCAGTTATTCCTGGAATTTCGGTGATGGTACATCCTCTACTGCTTTTAGTCCTACACACGTCTATCCCGTTCAAAATACTTACATAGTTAAATTGTACACGCACAGCTATACCTCTGTAGATAGCAGCGTGCAGAGCATCGATCTCAATCATAAAGACAGTTCAGGATTTACCATCAGTAGTCCATTGATTTGTGAAGGGTCTTCTACCACATTTACTAACGGATCACTACCTGTCGTAGCCTCATACGTCTGGCTGTTCGGCGATGGTGGTACCAGCACTGTTATGAATCCTGCTCATACCTACACCGCCAGTGGCATTTATACTGTGGCGCTTATTGTTACAGATTTTGTGCCTTGTAAGGATACTTCCTATCAGGTAGTAACCGTAGATTCATCTGGGGGAATTGGCCTGAGGGTAACAGATACCCTACTCTGTCGGGGCACATATGTGACTATGACGACCGATTTCCTGGATATTGGTACCGACGTGCTGGTGTGGAATTTTGGTAATGGCGATAGTGCAAAAGATGTGAACCCTGTGGTGTACGCCTACCAGGAGCCGGGTGTATACACATTGACCACTACCGCAAGGTTCAGGGCGTGTCCTACGTTAACAACATCGCGCATCCTTACCGTATTGCCGCAGCCCGTCATTAACCTGGGGCACGATACGACGATATGTGCGGGTAGCGAGGCCGTGTTGCTTAAAGACTGGTTTAACGATGGAGTTGCAGGTATGTCCTGGTTATGGAATACCGGCGAGACCACTTCTTCTATTATCGTAGGTAGTGGTGGTGTATTTCAGGCAACCGTCCGTTTTGGCAACTGCTATGCCTCAGACTCCGTTACGGTCATCAACGATTGTTATGTTGATATCCCCAATGTATTCTCTCCTAATAATGATGGGCTGAACGACTATTTCAATCCCAGAGATTTCTTTGGCAGATCGCTTACCAGTTTTAAGATGGATATATACAATCGTTGGGGAGAGATCATCTTCTCTACCGACAAGCTTACCGGCAAAGGATGGGATGGCAATTACAATGGCGAACCACAAATGCAGGGCGTCTATGTATACACCGTCAAGGCCACCTTCGGCGACGGCCAAAAAATAGAACAGCGCGGTAATTTGACATTGCTAAAGTAAATTACGCACGGTGTCTGTAATGTCCTGTTTGAAATGCGCTATTATCACACTCTCCTCCTTTTGAAGGAGGAGTACCCTCGGAACGAGGGGGAGGTAGTTAACGTGTCGGGACGTATTCGTTTTGTACAGTATCATAATCTAGTTCTACAGTCATCCCGAATGTCATGGTGAGCCGCGCCGAACCACGACATTCGGTATCGGGCCGGTTCACTTTAAGGCCTACGAAGACGTCACTGCGAGGAACGAAGCAGTCTCGCGTCGGGACGTATTCTTTTTCGTATAGAAAGACATAATATTTAGCAAATAAAAACTGCGTAACATGTCTTTGGCACTGCGCTGAACGACATCAAATCCAACATCCCGATTGATCACATTGGGGTCTACCTGCGTGAGATAATCCCCCAAATAACATAAAATCCCTACTTTAGTCCTATGAATACCACAACGGGTGAAATACCTGCAATAACCTCATCTAAACCGGTACAGCGCGCATGGGCTATGTACGACTGGGCCAATTCGGCTTACAACCTGGTTATTACTTCTACTATCTTCCCTATTTATTATGAGGCGGTGACTTCTGTAAAATCCGCAAATGGAGAGGTGTTGAATGATACGGTTTCTTTTTTCGGCATCCAGGTCAAGAACTCTTCCCTGTTCGACTATTCAATATCAGCAGCTTATCTTGTTATTGCTTTCCTGTCTCCCATTCTCTCATCAGTAGCCGACTATAGGGGAAATAAGAAATTCTTTATGCAGTTGTTCTGCTACCTTGGTTCAGCGGCATGCTGCGGTTTGTATTTCTTTAAGCGCGACACTTTGGAACTGGGTATTATCTGCTCTTCTATTGCTGCGCTGGGATACTGCGGTAGTCTAGTGTTTTACAACGCCTATCTGCCGGAGATAGCGCCCGAGAATGAGCGCGACCGGCTTAGTGCACAGGGTTTTTCTTACGGTTATATTGGTAGTGTTATTTTGCAGGTCATCTGCTTCATCTTTGTCCTTAAGCCCGATTGGTTTGGAATAAAGGATGATTCATTTGCACCAAGATTGTCGTTCCTGCTGGTGGGTATATGGTGGTTTGGTTTTGCGCAGATCACATTCTTTAAACTACCCAAAGGTGTTGCGCTGCCTACCCAACCCTCGCATGGCGTGCTGGCTAACGGGTTTATAGAATTGAAAAAGGTGTGGGCACAATTGAAGCAAATGCCTGTGCTAAAGACATACCTGGGCGCATTCTTTTTTTATAGTATGGGTGTGCAAACGGTTATGTTGGCAGCAGCGTTATTCGGTAGCAAGGAGCTGAAACTGGAGCAGGGGCAGCTGATAACTACTATCCTCATTATTCAACTTGTGGCAATAGCTGGTGCTTATTTGATGGCCAAACTGGCGGCTACCTTCGGGAATCTCAAGGTTTTGCTATTTGTGCTGTTCATATGGGTGGGGATATGTGTAGGCGCTTATTTTGTTAAGACCGCTATGGAGTTTTATGTCTTGGCTACAGTGGTGGGTATAGTCATGGGAGGCATACAGTCATTAAGCCGATCTACCTATTCCAAGCTCATGCCAGTCACTCATGACACAGCTTCGTTCTTTAGTTTCTATGATGTTACCGAAAAGCTGGCTATCGTAATAGGAATGATGTCATTCGGTTTTATAGATAGTCTCATGGATATGCGTGCCGCAATTCTGGCCCTGATCACATTTTTTGTGGCGGGGGCATTGATTTTGTATATTGCAATCAGAAGGCAGACTGCACAAAAAATGGCGGTTGGCCACTAACACATAACAAACAGCTCAGAACTTCAATTGATATGAAAGTATATACAATAAATGCCGGCTATTTTAAATTAGATGGTGGTGCAATGCATGGGGTGGTACCCAAAGTAATGTGGAATAAGGCTAATCCCTCAGATGAGAATAACTTGTGCACCTGGGCTATGCGCTGCCTGCTCATAGAGCATGGCAACTACCGCATACTCGTAGATAATGGTATGGGGTACAAGCAAGACGAAAAATTCTTCAGTCACTTCCATCCGCATGGCGACGACAGTATAGAAAAGGGCCTGGCGAAACATGGTTTTACTACCGATGATATAACCGATGTATTCCTTACCCACCTGCACTTCGACCATTGTGGAGGTTCAATAATGAAAGACGCAGAGGGTAAGCTGGTGCCCACCTTTAAGAAAGCAGTATACTGGTCTAACCATAAACATTGGAAAGAAGCCATTAACCCGAACGAACGGGAAAAGGCTTCCTTCCTGAAAGAGAACATATTACCTATAGAGGAGAGTGGTCAGCTAAAGTTTGTTGATGTTGCGGATGGTGCCGAGTGGATGCAGGATATTCGTATCCGCTATTGCCAGGGCCACACAGAATCTATGATGTTGCCGCAGATAAAATATAATGATGCTACAATACTGTTTTGTGCCGATCTATTACCAAGTGTAGCCCACATATCATTGCCATGGGTTATGGCTTATGATATGCGTCCGTTAGATACGCTCAATGAAAAATCACGCATATTGCGCGAAGCCGTGGCTAACGACTGGGTGCTATTCCTGGAGCATGACCCTAAAAACGAATGTTGCATGTTGCAACAGACCGACAAGGGTATTAGACTAAAGAAAACATTTGCTCTTGCAGACCTTGAGACAGAAGTAAAAAAGTAATTGGCCTACCGGATGTGGCGCACCTCAAAGGTGTGCCACATCTCTTGTCTTAAAAACGGCATCTATTCTATCTCCAGCATAAACGCTTTTTCAGTTTTATTTTTATATACCAGCGATACAAAATACATTCCTTTTGATAGCTTGTGTATGTCAATGCTTTCCTCTGGCAAAACGCGGGATTGCTTGATCAGGTCTCCCTTCTCGTCGGTAATAACAGCCCATGGCGCTTTGGTCATATCCGGCAGATTACTGAAGGAAATACTACCTTTGCTACGCGCCATTTCCGTTCCTTCAAATATGTTATCGTGCTTCACCGTGGGTTTTGCTTTTGGGCTTTTAATGCGTGCAGTGCTTGCGTAAGATCTGTCTGATGTTTGTGCTTGTACAGCATTGAAACCTGCTACTAATGCGCAGATAATGATAATGCGTTTCATTTTCTTTTGTTTTAAAGGTGAGTGTTGTTGTCTGTATAAGACGCTGTAAAAGTAGAAGAGGTTACAAGGGTAGGCTTACCGCTAATCGGGTGATTTGCATTTCCGTAACAGGTGAAATAATGGGGGATAAATAACTAAAAAAGAAAAACTAAAAACTTAAAAGTGTCTGATCTGTTGCTTAATGAATAGACAGATAGGCAAATTCACAAATAGGAGGTGTGTCAATACTTGCTATTCACGCATAACGGGGGAGGTGATTAAAGTCTGATAGTCGATAGATCTTTATTGTCGCATTCCATCACATTTTACCACATTACCGCATTACCCACGCCATTCCTTAAAATATTATCTTTGCGCCCATGGAACTCAACGCACTCACCGCCATCAGCCCCATAGATGGTCGTTACCGCTCTCAGCTGGCCTCTTTAGCACAGTATTTTTCTGAATTCGGACTGATCCGCTACCGAGTAAGGGTAGAGGTGGAGTATTTCCTCTTTTTAGCTGAGCAAAAGATCATAACGCTGCCCGCTAAGGTAAAAGCCGCTAAACTCAGAGCCATCTACCTGGATTTTTCTGAGGCTGATGCAATGCAGATTAAGGGTATTGAGCGTACTACCAATCACGATGTTAAGGCAGTAGAATACTTCCTTAAGGAGAAGTTGAACGCAATGGGCGCAGGTGATAGCGTGGAGTGGATCCACTTCGGACTTACCTCTCAGGATATTAATAATACTGCTACACCATTACTCTGGAAGGAAGCATTGGAAGATGCCTACCTGCCTATGTTATACAATATTGTACTGCACTTGAGAGGTATGGCTAAGGAGTGGATCAATGTGCCATTACTCGCCCGTACACACGGACAGCCTGCGTCTCCGACCATGTTGGGTAAGGAGATAATGGTATTTGTGGAGCGCCTTGAAGGACAGATCAGGTTGTTGAGTCATATACCATTTGCAGCCAAGTTTGGTGGTGCTACCGGAAACTTCAACGCTCACCATGTTGCATTCAGCAAGCACGACTGGGAAAAGTTTGGTAATGACTTTGTGAACAACAAACTTGGTCTGGAACGTATGCAGTATACTACCCAGATAGAACATTACGATAACCTTGCAGCACAGTTCGACTCGCTGAAGAGGATCAACACTATATTAATAGATCTGTGCCGCGATATATGGCAGTATATCAGCATGGAGTACTTTAAGCAGAAGGTGAAAGAAGGAGAAGTGGGCAGCAGTGCTATGCCGCACAAGGTGAACCCTATAGACTTTGAAAATGCAGAAGGTAACCTGGGTATAGCCAACGCGCTATATGAGCACCTGAGTGCCAAACTTCCTATCAGCCGCCTCCAGCGAGATCTTACAGATAGCACCGTGTTGCGCAACGTGGGTATGCCGCTCAGCCATAGTTTCCTTGCCCTACGTTCAGTAGAAAAGGGATTAGGCAAGCTTTTGCTGAATGCCAAGAAGATGGAAGACGACCTGGAAAATAACTGGGCGGTGGTAGCGGAAGCCATACAAACCATACTACGCCGTGAGAACTATCCACAACCATATGAGGCACTAAAGGCCCTCACCCGTGGAAAAAACAGCATTGGCAAAAAAGACATTCATGACTTTGTAGAAAGGCTGAATGTAAATGCCAAGGTGAAGAAAGAACTGAAAGCCATCACTCCACATAATTATACAGGGGTAGGGTTTAAGTATTGAGATTAATCTGCGTTGATATCTAAAGCAATCCGAAAAGTTGCTTTTTTGAATTGCTTTAGATATTTATGTAACTTTCCATAAATGAGGAGAATTAGCCAAAATAGTAATGTGAAATATTTATGGCAAAACTAAAATACTATACAAGTTTTGATAGTTTGAAATCGGCCAATAGCCCTGTTGCGAAAAGCAAAAGAGCCCGGGTTCACGATAATGATGAGCTGAAAAAGCTGATCGATCTCATGAGAAGTGCCGCAGTTCCAAATGAGAATAAGATTTCTGATAGGTCTTTTAACCGATAATCAGATGGACACAAATTTGGCGGGCACGCTATGCAAAGTTTGTGGTGTTTTAAACAAGCACTCTGTCGAGTACTTGATTGTTGGCGGTATTGCTGTTGCAATACATGGATATTTCAGGCTGACTACAGATATGTCTGGTAGGGAGACAGACAAACCAGACTTTGATTTTTGGTACAATGCCACTTACAATAATTATTTTAGACTGTTGGATGCGATTGAAGAATTGGGCCAGGATGTCACTGACATAAAAAACGAAACTACGCCCGATCCCCAAAAGTCATTTTTCAAGATCGACATGAAGGCGTTTTCCGCAGACTTTTTGCCCGGATTGCCTGGTCTTTCCAATTTCAAAGAGTCATTCAAGCAGAAGAAAATCATAGTACTTCAGGAAGTTGATATTTTCTTTATTAGTTATGATGATCTCCTATTAACCAAAATTGCAACCGCCCGTCCCAAAGATCTGGACGATATTGAACATTTAAAGCAAAGACGAGATCAATAACACTTTCGGGGCGGTATAATGCCGCAGCTATACATACTTAGCACATATTGTCACCCCAATTTCATTTTCTCTTTTGATTTTGGTAATTTTGCACAAATTCTACGCATTAAATTTTTACTTCATGGCATTTGATATTGATCTGATCAAGAAAGTTTACGAACAATTACCTGGCAAAGTAGAAGCAGCGCGCAAGCTTTTGGGCCGTCCGCTGACACTTGCAGAAAAGACATTGTACTCACACGTGCACGATGCGCTTACTACAGCATACAGCCGTGGTAAAGACTACGTTAATTTCTCTCCCGACCGCGTGGCTATGCAGGATGCGACCGCTCAGATGGCGTTGTTGCAGTTCAGTACTTGCGGCCGCAGCAAGGTAGCTGTGCCAAGCACAGTGCATTGCGATCACCTGATACAGGCGAAAGTTGGTGCCAAAGAAGATCTGGCAACTGCGGTTGACGTAAACAAAGAAGTTTATGACTTCCTTGGTTCAATATCTGATAAATATGGTATTGGTTTCTGGCGCGCAGGTGCCGGTATCATTCACCAGGTTGTATTGGAGAACTATGCGTTCCCAGGTGGAATGATGATAGGTACAGATAGCCACACACCTAATGCAGGTGGATTGGGTATGATAGCTATTGGTGTTGGTGGTGCTGACGCTGTGGATGTGATGGCAGGATTGCCTTGGGAGCTGAAGATGCCTAAACTGATAGGTGTAAAGCTTACAGGTAAAATGAGCGGTTGGACATCTGCAAAGGATATTATATTGAAGGTAGCAGGTATCCTTACAGTAAAGGGTGGTACCGGTGCTATTGTTGAATACTTTGGCGAAGGCGCTGAAAGCCTTAGCTGCACTGGTAAAGCAACGATCTGTAACATGGGTGCTGAAATAGGTGCTACATGCTCAATGTTTGCTTATGATCCTAAAATGGCTGAATACCTGAAGGGTACTAGCCGTGCAGATGTAGCTGAACTGGCCGATAAGGTTAAGGACAGCCTTCGTTCTGATATTGAAGTTTATAACGACCCACATATTTTCTACGATCAGCTGATCGAGATCAACCTGAGCGAACTGGAACCATATGTAAATGGACCATTCACTCCGGATCTGGCTACGCCGATCAGCGAAATGGCTGCTGCTGTTAAGGAGCACGGATGGCCTGATGCAGTGGAAGTAGCCCTGATAGGCTCTTGCACTAACTCTTCTTACGAAGATATCAGCCGTTCTGCTTTCATTGCTAAGAATGCAATGGCAAAGGGTTTGAGCTGTAAGAGTGAATTCAATATCACTCCGGGTTCTGAACTGGTACGTTTCACTATTGCCCGCGATGGTATGCTGGACACATTCGACCAGATGGGTGGTGTGGTAATGGCAAATGCCTGCGGACCGTGCATTGGCCAGTGGGCGCGCCACGTAGCCGACCCTGCAAAGAAGAATACAATTGTAACATCATTCAACAGAAACTTCGCTAAGCGTAATGATGGTTTGTCATCAACCCACGCTTTCGTAGCTTCTCCTGAAATAGTAACAGCATTTGCGATCGCCGGTAGCCTTTCTTTCAATCCGCTTAAGGATACATTGAAGAATGCTGCGGGTGAAGATGTAATGCTTGACGAACCACAGGGTTATGAAATGCCTCCACGTGGCTATGAAGTAGAAGATGCAGGTTACACTGCACCTGCTGAAGATGGTAGCAAAGTGCAGGTAGTTGTAAAGGCTGACAGCAGCCGTTTGCAGTTGCTGGAGCCATTTGCTGCATGGGATGGTAATGATATGCTGGGCCTTAAATTGCTGATCAAGGCATTTGGCAAGTGTACTACCGACCATATCTCAATGGCTGGTCCATGGTTGAAATTCCGTGGTCACCTGGATAATATCTCTAACAACATGCTGATAGGTGCATTGAATGCATTTAACATGGAGCCTAACAAAGTAAAGAATCAGTTGGATGGTTCTTACGGCGAAGTGCCTGCTGTGCAGCGTGCTTACAAAGCTGTAGGTATTGGCAGTATAGTAGTAGGTGATGAGAACTATGGTGAAGGTAGCAGCCGTGAACACGCTGCTATGGAGCCACGCCACCTGGGAGTAAAGGTAATACTGGTAAAGAGCTTTGCCCGTATCCACGAAACCAACCTGAAGAAGCAGGGTATGCTGGGTATCACATTTGCAGATAAAGCAGACTACGACAAGATACAGGAAGATGATGTATTGGATATAGTAGGTCTGAAGACTTTTGCAGAAGGTGTGCCATTGACAGTAGTATTACACCATGCAGATGGCTCACACGAGTCATTCCAGGTAAACCATACCTACAACCAGCAGCAGATAGAATGGTTCATCGCCGGTGGTGCATTGAACGTTATCCGTCGCAATGTAGCGAATGAGGGTAAGTAAGTTAATTAGTTAAAAGGTTAATAAGCCATAGCCCGTTCTGAGAAGGATGGGCTATGTTGTTTTTATAGCTGACCGGAAATTATATTATTCTTAAAAGATGTTAATGAAACATACAGAAGTATCATATAATCAATCATTCACCTTACATTTGTATCAACAATCTATGCGTAAACTGAACAACATAAAGGATTTTATTGAGTGGAAAGCATTCGGGGTATGTTCGGCAATGGGCGAACGTATGGGGGTTGCTACATCACGTATCCGGTTGTGGTTTATTTATATTTCCTTTCTTACAATGGGGTCTCCCATTATCATCTACATGGTGCTCGCCTTCTGGATGAATCTTAAAAACTACATTCTGTTGCGCAGAAGGAACCCGTTGAAGTGGTTGTAGATTAATTCTTACCAGCTCATAGAAGATACCTACCTTAGATATTATGGTATCATTTAGAATGAGCACTTTCTTATCATAATGGGTTACCCTACCAAAATACCATCGTCATGAAAAGAGCACTGATGCTTTTAGTATCCTGTGTGATGTGTAATCTGGCAACGGCTCAGAATGTACCTTGTTACATGCCATTATCAGGTCTTGTAGCATGGTATCCCTTCAATGGTAATGCTAATGACCGCAGTGGCAACGAATTAAATGGCATTGTTAATGGCTGTACGCTAACAACCGATAGATTCGGACATAAGAATCGAGCCTATTATTTTGATGGAACAGGGACTTATATAAATGTGCCTTATTTGCCACTTTTGGATATTCCGCAGGCTACCTGGAATATATGGTTCAAACTTGTACAACCCAACAATAATGCCATCACCGGCCGTTTTTTATGGGGCTGCGACCCTGGGATTGGCAAACACATTACCAATTATGTATACAGAGATGCTGTAGGGTACCAGGTAGTGTATCTTGACCCAAGGGTAACCTCACTGGAAGCAAAACAAACTTTGACCGATACTAGCTGGCACATGTTCACCACTACCTACGACGCATTAGCAGGACAAATGCGCATTTACCAGGACGGTATGTATATGGGTATGCAGGTGTTCACCCGCGTTAAATGGTTATCTGGTGACCTGCGTTTTGCATTATCCACAGATAGATATTGGCAGCCCTTTTACGGGGCATTGGACGATGCTTCTATACATTCACGTGTGTTAACTGCTGAGGAGATATACAGGTTATATAGAAGGGCAAGGCCGTCTAAAAGGCACCGGCATAGGTAAGTGTGTGGTTTATATATATATCCTTTCTTACAATGGGGTCTCCCATTATCATCTATATGGCGCTTGCCTTCTGGATGAATCTTAAAAACTACATTCAGCTGCGCCGGAGGAACCCGGTGAGGTGGTAATCGGCTCTTGTTTTTTATTTATAACTGACAGTTATAAATTCTCACTCCCCATTCCAGAGGTGTTATCCGTATTATTAAAATATGCAATTGTTTTAAGCAATAATGCACCGATTAATGCATGCGTATTTTAAAAATAATATGTAGAATTATAAAGGTTTAAAATTAAATATTATCTTCAACCTTGCTAAATACTGTCGTTTTTGACAGGCGGTATTACTATGCCCAGCACCTTACAAAAATTGAATTATGAAAATGAAATTTACCTCTGTGTACCGGAACGTCTCTTTTGCAGTGTTTTTATCAATCTTTGTGATTGTGCTGTTTATGGGAGGAACAAAATCAATTGGCCAGCCTACATTTAATAATGGTGCTACCCAGTCGTTTTCCGTATGCGAGAATTCCGGGGCATTAGATATTACATCCTATCTGACAATTAACGATCTCACATCGGGGTCTACAGAGACCTGGACAGTTGTGTCCTCCACAAGTGGGACATTGGGAGGATTCGATTATGCAGGATTTTCGAATGGAGCTGATATGACCCCGGTAGGGCTTTTTTACACACCTCCTGCGGGATTCAGCGGCACAGATGTTTTCAAAATTCGCGTCTCCGACGGAACAATAACTGATGAGACAACTATAACGGTAACGGTTGCTCCTAGCCCGGTACTACCTGCAATAGGAGGCCTATCATCTGTATGCGCTGGAAGTACAATAGTCCTTACAAGTGATTCTACAGGCGGAGCATGGAGCAGCAGCGACAACGCGGTTGCAACTATAGATGCCGGTACAGGTACCGTTACCGGGGTAGCGGCGGGTAGTGCTACATTGTCATATATATTTTCTAATTCTTGCGGTATAGATACGGCTACTCTTGCGGTTACTGTGCAAGAGTCACCTGCACCCATAACGGGAATCAATAGTATTGTTGCGGGGCAAACCATAACATTGAATGAGTCTGTTGCAGGTGGAATGTGGAGCAGCAGTGATGCAGCTATAGCTACAGTAACTGCAACCGGCGTAGTAACAGGTCTTTCGTTTGGCAATGCCAATATTTCCTATAGTACCGGCTGCGGAATAACAGCGGCATTTGCTCTTTCGGTGTTGGACACCATGGCGTTGTCTGACGCAAATGATACTACAGTATGTGCCGGTGCCGACGCAACACTCAGTGCACTTATATCAAGTGGTGGCAGTGGCGGTGGTGGATCCGGTTTTTATACAGATCTGCACTGGGAGGTGTCTACAGACGGAGGAGCGACCTTTACTACTGTAGCTGATGGAGGTGACTATACTTACTCAGGAGAGAGTCTTATAGTGCATACCACCACCTCATTGACAGGCAATAGTTACAGATTATATGTAGATGGTGGTGTGTCTGGTAACGGACTGCTTACAGTAAATCCGATACCTGATGCTGGCACCATAAGTGGTGCCAACACCGTTTGTACGGGAGCGGCAATAACCCTTGCAGAAACAGTAACAGGTGGTGTGTGGACAGCAAGCAACTCATCAGCGACAGTAGTTGGTGGAGTAGTTACGGGTGTTACTGAAGGGGTCGACACAATTATATATACTGTTACTTCGTTGGGCTGTACTGCAACCGCAACGTATGAAGTTACCATCAATGCACTGCCTGATGCAGGTTCAATAACCGGCCAGGATAGTGTTTGTATAGGTGCTTCGGTAATGCTAAGCAGCACTGTAATTGGCGGCACATGGACTACAAGCGATGCTTTGATTGCTACAGTTGATGCGGGTGGGAATATTACTGGATTGGGAGCTGGTAGTGTGACTATAGTTTATACTTCAACGACACCATCATGCGGAACTGATACGGCCAATCATACTGTGACAGTTAATCCATTACCTGACGCGGGTGCAATTAGCGGAGCTGCAAATGTTTGCGTTGGTTCTGTAATTACATTGACAAATACTGTAAGCGGTGGAGACTGGACAAGCTCATCTTTGAATGCAACAGTTGATGCAGCCGGAGTTGTTACAGGTGTAACTGCAGGAAGTGTCACTATAACTTATACAGCAAACACATTTAGTTGTGGTGCTAATTTTTCAACACATAACGTAACCATTGATGCCCTGCCTGATGCAGGTGACCTTAGCGGTTTAGACAGTGTTTGTGTAAATGCTTCTATATTATTAACAAGCACAGTTGGCGGCGGTGCATGGACTACCACCGATGCATCTGTAGCTACCGTTGATGCGGGTGGTAATGTAACCGGTGTTGCTGCCAGTAGTGTGACTATAGTTTATACTTCCACAACAGCATCATGCGGAACTGATACTGTTAACCATACAATTACGGTTAATCCTCTGCCCGATGCAGGCACAATAAGCGGTGCTACAGGTGTTTGTGTAGGTGGTACAATTACATTGACCAATACGGTAAGTGGTAGTGACTGGACAAGCTCATCACCAAATGCTACGGTTGACGCGTTCGGCGTTGTTACAGGTGTAACCGCAGGCAGCTCAACAATAACTTATACAGCGAACACCTTCAGCTGTGGCTCAGCGTTTACAACACATAATGTTACCATTGACGCTCTGCCAGATGCAGGTGCCCTTAGCGGTTTAGACAGTGTTTGTGTAAATGCTTCTATATTATTAACAAGCACAGTAGGCGGCGGTGCATGGACTACCACCGATGCATCTTTAGCTACCGTTGATGCGGGTGGTAATGTAACCGGTGTTGCTGCCGGTAGTGTGACTATAGTTTATACTTCCACAACAGCAACATGCGGAACTGATACTGTTAACCATACAATTACGGTTAGTCCATTACCAGATGCAGGGACAATAACCGGTGCTACTGGTGTTTGTGTTGGATCAACAATTAATCTTGTTACTACCGGTTCAGGCGGAGACTGGACAAGTTCTTCAACTGATGCTACTGTTGATGCTGCCGGTGTTGTTACCGGAGTTTCGACAGGAAGCGCTATCATTTCTTATGCTGTAACGAATAGCTGTGGTACCGCGGTTGATACGCAACTGGTATCGGTAAATGTGGCGCCAACCGGTATAGTGATCAGCACATCAGCCACAACGCTTTGTGGTAGTACACCGGGCGATGTTACCTTCAGTGGTCCGGCAGGTGCAGTTGTACGCTACCAGGAAATGCTCTCAGATGAGGTAGGCGCTACTCGAATTGATACACTGACAACTACATTGGACGGTGCAGGAAATGCGACAGTAGCCATTACTACAACTCGCCCGGGCCTAACTGGAAATATTACCTTCCTCTACACGCTGCTTGACGCTACATCAGGCGCTTGTAGTGCTTCATACACTGCGGCAGATAACGTGACATTTGCAACCCATTACATTAATGGCTGGTTAACGAATGTGTCTGGCAGTGGTGTATATACAGTTCCTACAGATGGAGCGCAGCATACCTTTATGTGCAGGGGTAATACTGCTGTAGTGCATTTGGCAACTGAACCTTTTGCGACTGCAATTTTCAAGATCCATAATGCCGCAACCGGAACTGATACATACGACACCTTAGTCGCTGATGTAATAGGTCATTGTGACGAACCGACACTGCCGATTTTTGATACTTTGATCTACACAGTGGTGGGTATATCCAATGGCGGTTGCAGTGCGTTTGAGATGACGTATGGTATAGATAATTTCTCTTTGTTACCACTTCCGCAAGCACAGATCACCAGTAGGTTGATACAGAATACGTTGGGTACAGGTGTGCCGATCGATGCCGCAACCTCGCAGGTTTGTGATGGTACAGACAAGAATATTGACCTGAGATTTAATGTTGAGGAGCTGAATGTAGTGGAAGGTACACCGACCACACCTATGCTTACGTACCATATTAATGGTGGTTCAGATATTACAGTTCCTATGGAATTCTATCCATTTACTACAACGATCAATACCGGAACAATATCCGGTAATACGACTATCTACTTTACCCAGGTTGCAGACAACGCAGGATGTCCAACTACATTGACGGACAGCATAAACCTCTTCTCTATTCCTGCTCCTGTTGTAACTATTTCAGGTGCAGCAGCATTGTGCGCGGGTAGTACTACAACTATATCAGCAGACTCTTCCGGTGGTGTATGGAGTAGCAGCAACATTGCTGTAGCTATTATAGATGCTACTACAGGAGTTGTAAGTGCAATTGCTGCCGGTATCTCTGTTATTTCTTATAATTATACAGGTTTATGTGGGTCGGGATCTGACACCATGTTGATCACCGTAAATGCTTTGCCTGATGCAGGCGCTATAACTGGATTGGACAGTGTTTGTGCTAATGCGACAATTGCATTGTCTACAACCGGCACTGGTGGTGTATGGTCTACAACTGATGCTGCGGTAGCTACAGTTGATGGTTCAGGCACGGTAACTGGTGTTGGTGCAGGGGATGCAACAATATCGTATACCGCAACGTCTGCGTCTTGTGGTACTATGGCCGCTACACATCTTGTAACTGTTAACTCGCTACCTGATGCAGGTACGCTCAGCGGAGCAGATACCATTTGTTCCGGTACATCGACAATGATCGTGAGCACGGTGCCGGGTGGCGCATGGACCATTACAGGCTTGAGTGCTACGATCGACGCTTCCGGAAATGTTACAGGTAATTCTGCGGGTGATAATATAGTAGTGTATATCTCTTCTACATTCAGTTGCGGTCAGGATACTTCATGGCACCCAATATATGTAAAAGCTGCCCCGGATGCAGGTACTATCACAGGCCCTTCGTCAATGTGTGTGGGTAGTACTGCGACATTATCTTCCGATATGCCGGGTGGCGTGTACAGCAGCTTTAACACATCTGTTGTTTCGTCAGATGCAGCAGGTAACTTAACTGCACTATCTGCTGATACGGTTACTATATTATATACAGTTAACTCTCCTAGCTGTGGTTCTGCATCTGCAGGTCACTTTATTACAGTTACGCCATTGCCTGATGCAGGGTCGATCACAGGATCTGATAGCGTTTGTGTCAACGGATCAGTACTATTAGCAACGACAACAACAGGCGGAACATGGAGCACAAGTGATGCAACGGTGGCTACAGTTGATGGAGCGGGTAATGTAACAGGTTTGATAGCAGGAAGTGCAATGATCGTTTATACTTCTACTGCGTCTTGTGGTACAGACACGGCCAGTCATTTGATAATCGTAAATCCATTGCCTGATGCAGGTGCCATAACCGGTGCAGATAGCATTTGCTTTGGTGACGTTACAACACTTACAAATACGACAAGTGGTGGTACATGGAGTAGTGCAGATGCAAATGTAGCCGTGGATGCTACGACTGGTGAAGTTACCGCTATCCTTTCAGGTACTGCTACAATAACTTATACAGCTGCGACATTCAGCTGCGGCTCTGCAACTACAACCCATACGTTGGTTGTGAAATCTCTACCTGATGCAGGTACAATTTCGGGCTTGGATAGTGTTTGTGCAGGTGCAGTTGTGACATTATCTAATACTGCAAGTGGTGGTGTTTGGACCAGCGATGACAATGCTATAGCTACTGTTGATATAACTGGCGCAGTAAGCGGTGTTGCAGCGGGTACAACAACTATTACTTACACTTCTTACGTGTTTGGATGTACGAATGCAAGAACGGTATTTGGCATTACAGTTAATGCTGCGTCAGATGCAGGTGCTATATCCGGTGCAGATAGTATTTGCTTCGGTGATGCAACTACGCTTACTAATACCGTAAGCGGTGGTACATGGAGTAGTACTGATGTTAATGTTGCAGTTGATGCTGCAACAGGCGAAGTAACGGGTATGATATCGGGAACTGCTACTATTACTTATACAGCAACTACTTTCAGTTGCGGATCTGCAACTGCTACTCATACATTGGTTGTGAAAACGCTGCCAGATGCAGGGACAATATCCGGTTTGGACAGCATTTGTGCAGGTGCTGTTGTTACTTTGTCTAACACAGCAAGTGGTGGTGTATGGAGTAGCAATGACAATGCTATAGCTACTGTTGATGCAACAGGTAATGTAAGCGGTGTTGCAGCTGGTACAACAACTATTTCTTATACCTCTTCAATATTTGGTTGCACTTCTGCAACATCAACCCATGATGTTACTGTTAATGCTCTACCTGATGCGGGCACTATAAGCGGTGCTGACAGTATTTGTTTTGGCGATGCAACTACGTTGACCAACACGGCTAGCGGCGGTACATGGAGTAGCGCAGATGCAAATGTGGCTGTTGATGCCGCCACAGGGGAAGTGACCGGCATGCTTTCGGGTACAGCTACTATTACTTATACAGCGAATACCTTCAGCTGCGGATCTGCAACAGCTACTCATACATTAGTTGTGAAATCTCTACCTGATGCGGGAACAATATCCGGATTGGATAGCGTTTGTGCAGGAGCTGTTGTTACATTGTCTAATACAGCAAGTGGCGGTGTATGGAGCAGCAACGACAATGCGATAGCAACCGTTGATGCAACTGGTAATGTTAGCGGTGTTTCAGCCGGTACAACAACAATTTCTTATACTTCTTCAATATTTGGTTGTTCATCGGCAACATCTACTTATGATGTTACTGTAAATCCACTACCTGATGCAGGTACGATAAGCGGTGCAGCTAACGTGTGTTTTGGTTTGACCACTACTTTGACCAACACTGCAAGTACCGGCACCTGGAGCAGTTCCGATAACGCAATAGCTACCGTTGATGCTTCTGGTATTGTAACAAGTGTTGCAACAGGTACAGCAACTATTTCTTATACGGCAAATACATTCAGTTGCGGTTCGTTATCTGCGACACATACGATAATAGTTGATTCTCTGCCAGATCCGGGTACGATAACAGGATTTGATACAGTCGCAATTGGTACAGATATAACACTTACTGCTACAGTAGGCGGTGGAATATGGACAAGCAGTGATCCTGCTGCAACAGTTGTCGGCGGTGTGGTTACAGGAGTGAGTGTTGGTAATGCAACTATTAGTTATACTGTAACAAATAGCTGCGGTACAACATTCGCAACAAAAGATATAGTTATAGATGGCTGTCCTTTGCCGGATACAGGAATTATTTCTTCAGTTGCTTCGTCAACATGCGCCGGGTCAACCATCACTCTGACAACAACTGTAGCCGGTGGCAACTGGATTACAAGTGATGCCTCAGTAGCAACAGTTGACGTAGCAACCGGAATTGTATCCGGAGTAGCTGCAGGTAATGTGATCGTATCTTATACAACAACAAATACCTGTGGTTCATCTATAGATACAATAATGCTGGCCATTGATGCATTGCCAGATGCAGGTACAATAAGCGGCCTGGACAGCGTTTGTGCTGCTGCTTCTATTACACTCACTAACACCGTAACAGGTGGTACATGGAGCAGTGCTGATGCCAATGTTACTGTTGATGCAGTAACAGGTGCAGTAACTGGCGTTACCGCTGGAACGGCTACAATAACATACACAGCTGCAACATTCAGCTGTGCTAGTGCTACAGCTACTCATACAGTAACTGTAAATGCGCTGCCTGATGCAGGTGCAATAAGCGGCCTGGACAGCGTTTGTGCTGCTGCTTCTATTACACTCACTAACACCGTAACAGGTGGTACATGGAGTAGTGCTGATGCCAATGTTACTGTTGATGCGGCAACCGGTGCAATAACTGGTGTTAGCGCAGGTACTGCAACAATAACTTACACAGCAACAACATTCAGTTGTGGTAGTGCAACCGCTACTCATACAGTAACAGTGAACGCGTTGCCTGATGCTGGTACAATAAGCGGTCTGGATAGCGTTTGTGCTGCGGCTTCTATAACACTCACCAACACTGTAACGGGTGGCACATGGAGCAGTGCTGATGCAAATGTTACTGTTGATGCAGTAACCGGTGCAATAACCGGTATTTCTGCAGGTACCGCAACAATAACTTACACAGCGGCAACATTCAGCTGTGGTAATGCAACAGCTACTCATTCAGTAACCGTAAATGCGCTGCCTGATGCAGGAACAATAAGCGGCCTGGACAGCGTTTGTGCTGCTGCTTCTATTACACTCACTAACACCGTAACAGGTGGTACATGGAGTAGTGCTGATGCCAATGTTACTGTTGATGCGGTAACAGGCGCAGTAACGGGAGTTAGTGCAGGTACAACTACAATAACTTACACTGCTGCTACATTCAGTTGTGGTAGTGCAACAGCTACTCATTCAGTAACCGTAAATGCGCTGCCTGATGCAGGAACAATAAGCGGCCTGGATAGCGTTTGTGCTGCTGCTTCAATTACACTCACTAACACCGTAACAGGCGGTACATGGAGCAGTGCTGATGCTAATGTTACTGTTGATGCTTTAACAGGTGCAGTAACCGGCGTTAGCTCAGGTACAGCAACAATATCTTACACAGCTGCTACGTTCAGCTGCGGTAGTGCTACAGCTACTCATGCAGTAACTGTAAATGCCCTGCCTGATGCTGGTACAATAAGCGGCCTGGATAGCGTTTGTGCTGCAGCTTCGATTACACTCACCAACACCGTAACAGGTGGTACATGGAGTAGTGCTGATGCCAATGTTACTGTTGATGCGGTAACAGGCGCAGTAACGGGAGTTAGTGCAGGCACAGCTACAATAACATACACTGCTTCTACATTCAGTTGTGGTAGTGCTACAGCCAATCATACAGTAACTGTGAATGCATTGCCTGATGCGGGTACAATAAGCGGCCTTGACAGCGTTTGTGCTGCGGCTTCGATTACACTCACCAACACCGTAACAGGTGGTACATGGAGTAGTGCTGATGCTAATGTTACTGTTGATGCTGTAACAGGTGCAGTGACCGGTGTTAGCGCAGGTACGGCAACAATAACTTACACAGCAACAACATTCAGCTGTGGTAGTGCAACAGCTACTCATTCGGTAACTGTAAACGTGTTGCCTGATGCAGGTACAATAAGCGGTCTGGACAGCGTTTGTGCTGCAGCTTCTATAACACTCACTAACACTGTAACGGGTGGTGCGTGGAGCAGTGCTGATGCCAATGTTACTGTTGATGCAGTAACGGGAGCAGTAACTGGTGTTAGCGCAGGTACTGCGACTATAACTTACACAGCAACAACATTCAGCTGTGGTAGTGCAACAGCTACTCATTCAGTAACTGTAAATGCACTGCCTGATGCAGGAACAATTACCGGCACTGATAGTGTATGTGTAGCTTCTGCAATTACTTTAACTAATACAGTAACAGGCGGTGCATGGTCAAGCTCTGATAACTCAGTTGCAACAATCGATGCTGCGGGAGTAGTTAGCGGTGTTGCGGCAGGTACTGTAACAATAACATACACAGCAACAACATTTAGTTGTGGTAGTGCCACAGCTACTCATACAGTAACAGTGAACGCATTGCCTGGAGTTCCGGCAATTACGGGCATCACAGCGGTTTGTGAAGGTGTATCAACTACACTAAGCAATACTACAACAGGTGGTGTATGGAGCAGCACTAATACTACGGTAGCGAGTGTGAACGCTTCAGGTGTTGTTACTGCAGGTGTGGCGGGTTCTGCTACCATACTGTATACAGTAACCAGCATTTCAGGTTGCACCACTATACAGGGTACAACATTTACTGTTAATCCGCTTCCGGTATTGTCGCCGATCACAGGTGCTATAGCAGTTGCGTCTTTGTCCAGCATCACGCTGACAGACACTGCTGCTGGTGGCATATGGACAAGCAGTGATCCTACACGTGCTGTAATTAATGCTACAACAGGTGTTGTAACCGGTGTCGCCATCGGTACCACTACTATCACTTACACTAAGACAAGTGGCTTCGGTTGTACTTCTTTCGTTACTTACAATCTTATCGTAGCGGGTTCACTTACTTCAACAACGATTTTGCCGTTCGGTTCTGCAACGCTTTGTCATGGCAACGATGTGAATCTTGTCACAGTAACAGCAGGTGGTGTAACTGATCAGACTTTCCAATGGTACATTGATGGTATTGCAATACCTGGTGCTACCAACCAGAGTTATATCACTGATACATTCGGATTCTTTAATGTGGTAATAACCAACCTTGCAGGCAGTCATACAGTAACCGGTGTTACTGTGGTATTGCCGCCTACTCCGGTTATTCATCTTACAGGTGCCAACATACTGTACACGGGTTCATTCGCTACTTATCAGTGGTACCTGAATGGTGTGGCTATTACAGGTGCTAACACCAGTATCTATAACGAAACCGCACCGGGTGCTTACACAGTTGTTGTATCTGATGGTAATGGTTGTACCGATACTGCTGATGCTTATTATATATGGCCGGCCGGTGTACAGAATGCAGGTGGTAGCGGTATCAGTGTTAAGTTGTTCCCTAACCCTGCAACTTCAGTTATCTACATACAATCATCTGTAAAGGTGAATATAGCTGTATTGACCGCTGATGGTAAGAAGGTGATTGAAAGCAATGATGCTACTTCAATTGACATCAACAACTTGGCAAATGGTATGTATATGATCATGGTTTACGACCAGGATAATATGTTGCTGAAGGTGGATAGAATAATGAAGGTCGACTAAGAAAGGTCACTATCAATAGGTCTAGAAATAAGGCTGGCTCAGTTTTTGAGCCAGCCTTATTTCATAAATTTGCAAACACTAAATGCCCAGTTGGGGAGACGTTTTATATGAAAGGTTGGAAAACGATCGCACTACTTGTTGTTTCTAATATCTTTATGACATTTGCCTGGTATGGTCACCTCAAGTTCAAGCAATATGAATGGGGCAAGAACCTCGGATTATTCTCTATAATCCTTATCAGCTGGGGGATGGCCTTCTTTGAATACGTGTTCCAGGTACCGGCCAATGAAGGTGGATTTAAGGATAACGGTGGCTCATTTAACCTGGTTGAATTAAAGACCATTCAAGAGGCTATTACGCTAATGGTCTTTATGATATTCACCCTTGTGTTCTTTAAAGAGCAGAAATTGCAGTGGAATCATTTACTGGGTTTTGGGTTAATTGTTGCAGCCGTATATGTGATCTTTAAGAAATGGTAGGTGAAAAAGTGAAAATTTAAAACTAAAAAGTAAAAAGCCACACTGCTTTGCTATGTGGCTTTTTATCTCCGATATAGATTTGACAACTTTTTTAAAAGTTGTCAAATCTTAACTAACCTTCGTTTTCTTCTTCGTCAGCAACTTCTACCTCTTCCGCCTTCATCCTTTTGCTCAAAGGCAAATCACCTTCAGCACGTAATTCCAGCAATGCAACATTCTCAATATGATGAGTGTGCGGGAACATGTCTACCGGTTGCAGGCGGGTAATGCGGTATGCACTGTCCAGCAGTTGCAGGTCGCGGGCCTGGGTAGCAGGGTTGCAACTTACATATACCACCTTAGGAGCGCGCATCTTCAATATCTGCTGCACCAGCTTCTCATGCATACCTGCACGTGGCGGATCGGTGATGATGACATCGGGTTTGCCATGTTCTGCGAAGAAGGCATCGGTGCAGATATCTGATACGTCACCTGCATAGAATTGACAATGCTCCAATCCGTTGAGCGCCGCATTTTCGTAGGCATCCTTTACTGCATCAGCTACGGCTTCTATGCCTATCACTTTCTTAGCACCTTTCGAACAGAATATACCTATGCTGCCCGTTCCACAATAAAGGTCATACAATACTTCATTGCCAGTCAACCCCGCAAATTCGCGGGTAATTCGGTACAATGCTTCGGCCTGGTAAGTGTTGGTCTGGAAAAAAGATTTAGGCGAGATCTTGAACCTGAAATCTTCCAGCTTTTCTTCTATCCATGGTTTGCCGCTATAGCACACTACTTCCTGGTCATAGATAGTATCATTCATCTTGCCATTGATAGTGTAATGTAGCGATGTAATGCCCGGTATATTGGCCAGCATATGGTCAAGGATCGCTATGCGCTGTTCCTTGTCCTCATTATTTATGACCAGGTTTACCAATACTTCATTGGTGGTTGTTACGCGAATGATCACATTGCGCAACCAGCCCTTATGGCCTTTTATGTCGTAATAAGACAGGTTGTGGGCTTTAGAATAGTTGCGCAACACATTCAGCAGAATGTTTGTTGGCTCATGCTGCAGGTAGCAGGTATGCACCTCAACTACCTTATCGAACAATCCCGGCGCATGAAAACCCAAGGCAGGTTCCGGTGCAAATTCTTCTGTTCTTTCACCTATCTCTTCAAATGTTCGGTAGCGCTTCGATGAGAAGGTAAACTCCAGTTTATTGCGGTAGTAGCGTTCATGAGGACTACCTACAATTAGTTGTATCTCCGGCAGTTCCACCTGTCCAATACGTGTGAGCTGATCTTCTACTTGCTGTTGCTTATACTTAAGTTGCTGAGCGTAGGGGAGCATCTGCCATTTGCAGCCGCCACATACGCCAAAATGCTGGCAAAAAGGCTCTACGCGCAATTCAGATGGTTTTACCAACTTGGTCATACGCCCCTGAGCCCAGCTCTTCTTGTCCTTGGTAACTATGGCATTGATCACATCTCCGGGTACCACGTTTTCTACAAATAGTACCTTACCGTCATCAAGGTGTGCTATACTTTTTCCTTCAGCCGCATATGCGTCGATGGTTATATTCTCTAATGGCGGTGTTCTTTTCTTATTACGAGACAAATGTTTGTTTATTTATTTTGAGATGCGAAATTAGTTTAATTATTTCTTCTTCGGGCTGCTTCCCATGTAGAATACCAATTCTCCGCCGTTCATTATGTCGTCATGATTAAGAAAATGGTCGGTTACTTCCTTGCCATTAATGGTTACCTTCTGCACGTACACATTTTTAGCACTTTGGTTCTTTGTCTTTATGGTGAATGTCTTGCTATTTTCAAGGTGCAGACTAGCTTCATCAATGGCGGGACTGCCCAGTGAATATTTTACAGATCCAGGCGCTACCGGATAAAAGCCCATTGCCGATAGAATGTACCATGCGCTCATTTGTCCGCAGTCGTCATTGCCGCTAAGGCCCGATGGAGTAGGGTGGTACATGCGTTTCAGTATCATGCGCACACGTTCCTGGGTTTTCCAGGGTTGGTCTGTCCAGTTGTATAGGTATGCTACGTGGTGGCTCGGTTCATTGCCATGCACATAATTACCTATAATACCGTCACGGGTTATGTCTTCCGTTGCCGCGAAATATTTGTCGGGGAGCTCAAAATTGAATAATGAGTCAAGATGCGGTACAAAGCGCCTATTGCCACCCATCATTTTTATCATTTCAGCGGGTGCGTGGGGTACATACAGGCTATAGTTCCAGGCGTTACCTTCAATAAATCCGGCCTCGTCAGTGTTGAGCACGTCAAACTCTTTTTTGAATGAGCCATCGCTCATGCGTGGCCGCATGTAGCCGGTTGTAGAGTCGTAAACATGCTTATAGTTTTGTGCCCTGGCTATAAACTCAAGATATATATCGTTTCGATCCAGTTTTTTGGCCATTTGTGCTATACACCAGTCGTCATACGCATATTCCAGCGTCTTGGATACTGACGAACCATTTTTGTCTTCAGGCACATAGCCCATGTCCATATAGTAGCCAAGTCCATCATAACTACGGTGGCGTGCGGTTGTTACACAAGCGTCCAGAGCTCTTTTACCATCCATATCAGCATTGCCTTTTACAATAGCATCTGCAATTACCGATACACCGTGGTAGCCGATCATGCACCAGTTCTCATTAGCCGAATTGCTCCATACCGGTAACATTTTGTGCACACTCTCGTCGTAATGGGCTTCCATTGACTGTATCATGTCGCCATTTCTTTTGGGCTGTATGATGTTGAAGAATGGATGTAAGGCCCTGTAGGTGTCCCACAATGAAAATGTGGTATAGTTGGTCCAACCCTTGGCTTTATAGTCCTGCTGATCCAGTCCTCTGAAAGAACCGTCGGCATCCATATATACTGTTGGATTGATAAAAGTATGGTACATGGCAGTGTAGAAGTTTTCCATAGTTTCCTGTGGTGCCTTTATTTCTATCTTTTCCAGTTCTTTTTCCCACAGTCGCTGGCCCTCTCTTTTTACTTCATTGAATATCCAGCCCGGTGCTTCTTTATGCAGGTTGTCGAGTGCATTAGCAGTGCTTACGGGCGATATGGCAAATTTGATCTTTATGCGCTCATCTTCTTTTGTTGAAAAGTTGAAATACGCACGGATTTGCCGGCCTGCTATTTCCGGGAAATTCTCTTCTTGTTTAAATTTTCGCCAGAAGCCACCATATACCTCTTTCTTAGAATTGTTCTGATAGCCATAGCTGGTGAATGGTTTGGAGAGCACCATTGCAAAATAGAGGGTTCTTGTTCTTGCCCAGCCTGTTGTCTGCCTATAGCCGGTTATCAATGTATCGTTCACTATCTGTAGATAGGTCCATACATTTTTATCCGGGTAATTATATATCCCATACATCAGATCCAGGATAATATGCGCGCTATCACTTTTGGGGAATGTATATTGATGGAAGCCCACACGGGTGGTAGTGGTGAGCTCTGCGAGTATATTGTGGTCTTCCATTTTCACTTTATAGTAGTTAGGCTCTGCCACTTCGGTATTATGCGAAAAGCGGGTTCTGTATCCGCTTTCAGGCTTGTCGGCAGTGCCCGGATTTAATTGCAGTTTTCCTGTTGTAGGCATGATCAGGAAATCCCCAAGGTCTGAATGGCCCGTGCCACTGAAGTGGGTATGCGTAAAGCCAACTATAGTATTATCCCCGTATTGGTAGCCCGCACAATATTTATAAACGTCTTTATTATACTTGCCGTTCAGTTCATAGCTCTGTGTATCCGTCTCAGGGCTTAGTTGCACCATGCCAAATGGAACGGTAGCACCCGGGTATGTGTGTCCCATCCTGTCTGTGCCCGTCATTGGGCGCACATACTGAATGAGATTCTTGTCTTGTGCCAATGCCGGGGATGCAGATAGGGACAGACAAACCAATGGTAATAGTTTACGAGTGAGGTACAGCATGGTTTAAATTTAGCGGTAATTCTCGTAAATCAGCAATATTGTGCGTGGGAAGCATTAACCCTAATTAACGCTATTGTCATACTATTATCAATATCTATGGGGTTATTGTTATAAAAACGACAATACGTGACTTGTATCATACCCTCGTAATAAGGCAAGTGAGCAAACAGTGTTATATTTGCACCGCAAAAGAGATAATATCTCGTTTGATATTTTATTTTTAATTATTGTAATGGAAATATTAGAAAGTAATTTTAGACCAAATGTTCCGATAATAGAGGCTGATAGCATTGTTATCCGTTTTTCGGGAGATTCGGGCGATGGCATGCAGCTTACAGGTAACCAGTTTACCGACACAGCGGCTTATTTAGGTAATGATCTGAGTACTTTTCCTGAATTTCCGGCCGAGATACGTGCCCCTATAGGCACTACAGCCGGTGTTTCGGGCTTCCAGGTGCATTTTGGCAGTAAGGAGATATTTACCCCCGGTGATGAGTATGATGTATTAGTAGCAATGAATGCTGCTGCGCTGAAGGTAGACTTGCCAAGGTTGAAAAAGGGTGGTGTTATCATTACTAACACAGCCGGTTTCGATAAGAAGAATCTAAATCTCGCCGGTTTCGCTGAAGGTGTTAATCCATTAGAAAACGGATCGCTTGATGGTTATACTGTTCATAAGATAGATGTTACCCGCTTTACCAAAGAGTGTCTTTCCGGTACTTCTTTGGGTATGAAAGATATAGAGCGTTGTAAGAACATGTTCGTTTTGGGCCTCCTTTTCTGGATGTTTGACGAACCAATGGAATACACCATTACCTTCATCAATGAGAAGTTTGCTAAGAAGCCGGAACTGGCTGAGGCGAATATCAAGACATTGAAAGCTGGGTGGAATTTTGGAGATCATACTGAAATGTTCACAACTCGTTTCAAGGTAGCTGCGGCTAAATTGCCAAAGGGTGTTTACCGTAATATCTCGGGCAATCAGGCTACTGCTATCGGCTTAGTGGCTGCATCAGAACTTTCGGGATTGGCAATGTTCTTAGGTTCTTATCCTATAACACCGGCTTCCGACATTTTACACGAATTATCTAAATACAAGACCAATAACGTAAAAACTTTCCAGGCTGAAGATGAGATAGCAGCGGTTTGTGCGGCTATCGGTGCTTCTTATGCGGGTGGATTGGGTGTTACAACTACCTCTGGTCCGGGTATGTCACTTAAGACGGAAGCCATTGGTATGGCTACTATGCTGGAGATACCACTGTTGATAGTAAATGTACAACGTGGGGGACCATCAACAGGATTACCTACGAAGACGGAACAGAGTGACCTGATGATGGCCATGTATGGTCGTCACGGAGAGGCTCCGCTGCCGGTTATTGCAGCATCGTCTCCTGCAGATTGTTTCAATACCATCCTTGAGGCCAGCCGCATAGCTATTGAGTATATGACACCGGTTATCTGCCTTACAGATGGGTATATAGCTAATGGTACAGAGCCATGGCGTTTCCCGGCAGCAGCAGATCTGGCGCCTATAAAGGTGAATTTCACTACAGAAGCTAATGGCCCTGATGGTAAGTTCCTGCCTTATAAGAGAGATGAAAGAGGTGTTCGCCCTTGGGTAAAGCCCGGTACGAAAGGCCTGATGCACCGCATAGGTGGACTGGAAAAGCAGAATGAAACGGGCAATGTAGCGTACGATGCGCCTAATCATGAGCTGATGACCCGCCTGCGTGCAGAGAAGATCGAAAAGATAGCAGACACTATACCATTGATCAAACCAGATAGCGGCAACGAAACCGGTAAAATGGTTGTTCTCGGCTGGGGATCTACAAGTGGTGCCATAAAAACTGTAGTGCGTGAGTTGATTGATGAGGGTCATGATGTAGCACATGTACACCTGCACCATATTAACCCATTCCCAAAGAACCTGGGTGAACTGTTGAAAGGATATGACAAGATATTGATCCCTGAAATGAACAGTGGTCAGCTGATCAATCTTATAAGGGCTAAATACCTCTTGCCGGCTATTGGTTACTCCAAGATGCAGGGACTGCCGTTCACAACGGTAGAATTGAAAAATAAAATTCTCGAAATAATTAAATAATTCAACATGTCAATTGTGACAGAACAGGATGCGGTACCAAAGCTAACAGCAAAAGATTTTGCTTCCAATCAGGAAGTAAAGTGGTGCCCCGGTTGTGGTGATTACTCTATATTAAAGCAGGTTCAGACCGTATTCCCGGATTTTGGGGTGCCCAAAGAGGATATAGTATTTATATCTGGCATAGGTTGTGCAGCAAGGTTTACATATTATATGGATACCTATGGTATGCACAGTATACATGGACGCGCGGCTGCTATAGCTTCCGGAGTAAAGGCTCAGAACCCCGATCTGAGTGTTTGGGTAGTATCTGGCGACGGTGATGCATTGTCAATAGGTGGCAATCATTTCATTCACCTGATGCGTAAGAACTTTAATGTAAATTACCTGGTGTTCAATAACCAGATATACGGGTTGACAAAGGGGCAGTATTCGCCGACATCAGAAAAAGGGAAAGTAGCTAAGTCTACTCCTTTTGGGTCTATAGAAGAACCATTTAATCCTTCTGAACTGGCGCTGGGTGCTAAAAGCACTTTTGTAGCCCGCTCTTTAGATCGCGATCCGAAACATATGCAGATGGTGCTGAGACGTGCACATGAGCATGTGGGTACTTCGTTTGTAGAGATCTACCAGAATTGTCCTGTATTTAATGATGCCGCATTTTTTGCGTTTTCTGAAAAAGATACCAAGAAGGAACAGGCCATATTTGTAGAGCATGGCAAACCATTGATATTTGGTAATGCAGAGGAAAAAGGTATCAGGTTCGATGGTCTTACTCCTGTTATTGTAGATATGAATACAAGTGGTTATTCTGTCAATGATCTTTGGATACATGATGAGGGAGATAAGACAAAGGCCAATATATTGGCACGCTTCTTCGATAGTACTTTTAATGGTGAATATTTTCCACGTCCGTTTGGGGTATTCTACCAGGAAGATCGCTCTACTTACGAGATCTCTATGAAAGAACAGATAGAAGAGCTTACAGAAAGAAAGGGTCGCCCGTCATTAGATGCCATTCTTTCGGGTAATAAGACCTGGACCATTCTCTAAGGAAATATATTTCAATAACTTATGCGATCCCCGGTCACTTGTGGCCGGGGATTTTTATTTGCTGTGAACCAACTACTTACACAAAGCGCGACGCGCCTGTCCTGTGATCATTGGGAGCAGAAGGCAATTATATCTTACTTTTGTGCTATTGGTTTCCTGTTTATATACATTGTTCTGGCACAGTTTTTATAAAGTTCCAGTACTTGTAAACACACATTTGTTTAATAAATGCCAATAAATGATGTGTAATCTTTTAAGGAAGTTAAAAAAATGATTATGAAGAGAAAAATTACGCGATTCAGACAAAGCGTTTTCGGGATTGGGCCACTAATACTGGTGTTTCTATTGATGTGCGGTAGCCAATCTGTAATGGCCGCCGTACCCCCCGTTATAAACAATGTAACCCCGTTGACGGGCATTCCTGCTTCTGGAGTTATTACAATTACCGGCTCCGGCTTTAACGACACTGCGTCCCGCAATGTTGTTCTTTTTGGCGGTATACCCGCAACTGTTACTACGGCCACGCCGGTGTTACTTACAGTTACAGTGCCTATAGGTGCTGTGTACTCAAATGTGTCGGCAATGAATATGACAACGAGACTCACCGGTTATTCCGCTGATTTCTTTTTGCCTACATTCAACGCTGCACCTTACATCCCGTTTTCGCACGGATTCAGGCCTAAGGTAAATTTACCGATCGTTCACCATTCGGGTACCAATGCGCTTACTTATCATGCTGTAACAGGCGATATAGATGGTGATGGTAAGGTAGATCTTGTTGTAGGATCGTATGATTCTGCATTTGGACAGACATTTTATAGTGCTGTAGAAATATACCGCAATATTGGTACAGATGGCGTAACGGCTTATGATGCTCCTGTAGCATGTACTGCGTCTTATGGAATACACAATGTAAAGCTAGCCGACCTTGATGGTGATGGTAAGCTTGATATTATTGTGTCAAGTAGTGGATCAGGACGCGTATCGTGTATAAGGAACAAGAGTGTGCCTGGTACTATTACAATGGCGCCAAACCTGAATGTAAGATTGACAACAGGTGCATTTGAAACCGTAGTTGCAGATTTTGACGGTGACGGAAAGCTGGATATCGCAGCTGCCGAATACCAGAGAGATAGTATTATGATCTATCAAAATATCATTTCTACTATTCCAACTAATGCCTTTACAAGTGCAGGAACATTTAAACCGTATTATGTAGCATTTAGAGCCGGCAATGGTCCGGTAAGCCTTGTTGCTACAGATATTGATGGAGATGGTAAGACAGATCTTGTAGTTAGCAATAACTCTTCTAACGACATCTCATTATTAAAGAACAATTCAGTTGTTGATTCATTTATGTTTCAGACAGCTGTAAATATTGCTGCCGGCGACGGACCACAGCAAATAATAGGCGCTAATGTAAATAATGATGGCAAGCCGGATCTTATTATAAGCAGCTACAACACCAGCTCATTGCTCATTTTCCGTAACCAGGCATCTACAGGTGCATTCAGTTTAACTACACTTGCCGCCCCTGTTAGTTATGATCTGGGTAATGGAGCCAATGGTATTGCCGTAGGCGACCTTGATGCAGATGGTAAGATGGATATTGTTGTTTCAAAATATCTTGCAGATTCATTTACTGTTTTAAAAAATACATCTATCGGTTCTGTTATTGACGGAACATCTTTTACAGTTGATAGCAGTTACTTTATCGGTTTCGGTCATGGTCCGCTAGGCATTACGATCGCCGATGTTGATGGTGATACTAAAGCAGACATCATCACGGCTAACAACAGTAATAGTACTGTTTCAATTTTCGAATCTTTCGAACTGCCTGATGCAGGCGCCATAGATGGTCCTGATTCAGTTTGTGCAGGATCTAATGCTACCTACACCAGCACACACGGTGTGGGTGCAGTTGGCTACTGGAGCGTAACTAACGGCCATGCTACCATTGTTGGCGGCTCGGGCGCGGCAGATACATCTGCTACGCTTACCGGAGTAAGTGCCGGTGTAGATACTATTGTATACAAGCTAGTTTACCTTTCAGATACCAATACCTTTACTAAAGTAGTAACGATCAATCCATTGCCTTCTGCCGGTGGTATTACAGGACCTACTCAGGTTTGCCAATTGTCAACAATTGACCTGAATAATCCTACAGCAGGAGTTGGTTATTTTACTAGCACTGACACTTCAATTGCTTCAGTTGATTCAACTACAGGCCTGGTTACTGGCCTTATGCCTGGTATTGTTACAATTATGTATACTGCTACTTCATTTAGCTGCGGTACTACTACTGCCACTCACCCTATTACCGTGTTGGGCTTGCCGGATGCAGGTACAATAAGTGGATTTGGTGGTACATGCGTTGGTTCTTCTATAACATTGACAGCCTCAGTATCAGGTGGTACCTGGTTCAATCAATACCTAGCTATTGCAACTGACGCTCCCGCAGGCGTTAACGATGTGGTTACCGGTCAGACAGTAGGTGCAGATACGCTTATGTATGTAGTAACTACCCCTACTTGTGGTAGTGATACTGCTATACATTCAGTAGGCGTAATTGAAGCTAATCATTCATTACCTATTCATGGCGATACTTCAATTTGTTTGGGTGGTACTAATACATTGACCAATGCCGCTACCGGCGGTCTTTGGACAACCGGCAATCCATTGGTTGCCGTAGTTGATCCACTTACAGGTGCCGTTACAGGCGTGGGTGTGGGTACAACTAATATATCTTATGCAGTTACTTATGGCTGTGGGGTTATTGATACGTTTATTTCAGTTACAGTTAATCCTGGTCCGGTAGTAAACCCTATCACGGATAAGACAGTATGTAATGGTTCACCTTTGGTTGTAACTTTCTCAAGCCCTACACCGGGTGTTACCTACTCATGGACTAACAGTGATCCTTCTATAGGATTGGCTGCGGGTGGCACAAGTAATCCAATTGTATTTATTGCTACAGACACAGCAGCTGCAGGCACTACCGGTGTTATCACTGTGAATGCAACTGCCAATGGTTGTACAGGTGCTGCAACTAATTTCAATATCACAGTTAAGCCTACAGCAACGCTGACAAGTACAACAACTCCGCCTTCAGTATGTAGCGGTAGTACTTTCAGTTATGTTTCAGCAGCAGATCGTCCGGGTACTATCTTTACATGGCATCGCAATGCGGTAACGGGTATATCTAATCCTGCTGCAAGTGATTCAGGAAATATCTCTGAAGCCCTGGTAAATACGACTACTGATTCTGTTCATGTAATCTATGTGGATACGCTTAATTATAATGGTTGCAAAACGCACACTAACATATCTGTTTATGTAAAGGCAACTCCATTGCTTGCATCTACAGCTACATTGCCAATATGCGATAGCAACCTGTTTACGTTTGTTCCTTCAAGCGCTACAGGTGGTGCATCATTTAGCTGGTCACGCGCTGCAATAGCAGGTATAAGCAATCCTGCCGCCAGCGATACCGGTGCTGTAATGGAATGGTTGAATAATACAACTGCCAATCCTATAACTGTAACCTATTTCTTCACTACTACCGCCAGCGGTTGCAGTGGCAGCCAGAATGTTGTTGTTATAGTAGAACCTACAGCAGTGTTGTCAAGTCCGCTTAATGCAGGTACAGTATGTGACAGCTCATTGTTCACATACGCGCCAACAAGTGCTACTACAGGTGCTACATTTAGCTGGACACGTGACGCAATAGCCGGTATAGCTAATCCTGCCGCTACAGGTGTGGATACAGTTAATGAGTACCTCTTTAATACAACAGATACTGCTATCGTGGTTACCTACAAGTATCGCGTAAATATCTTTGGTTGCGCAGATACACAGCTGGTTACCGTAACGGTTAATCCTCGTGCGTATCTTACAAGCGATCTTACTCCTTTAGGCATTTGCAGCGATGATTTCTTTAATTACAACCCCACATCTAATATTACAGCTACGAGCGTTACTTTCTCATGGACACGCGGTACTGTATTAGGTATCAGCAATCTGCCGGGTAGTGGCGTTGGTAATCCAAATGAAATGTTGTTCAATACTTCCGCAACGTTCGTTGATGTGCCTTATGTCTTTACAACTACTTACCTGGGTTGTTCATATGCACAGATAGTAACTGTAAGGGTGCAACCAAAACCAATATTGACAGGTGCTACGCACGATACAGTATGTAGCGGAACACCGTTCTCTTACACACCTACACCTCCGTTCACCGGCATTACTTATGCATGGACAAGAGCCGCGGTAGCAGGTATCAACCCTGATACTGCCAGTGGTACAGTTTCTATCAACGAAACATTGAATAACACTACGCTTACAAGGTTGGATGCGATCTATGTATACACTTTAACAGCTAATGGTTGTTCGTACACACAGAACTTTACTCTTACTGTTGATCCACGCGTTACACCATCGCCGATCATTACTACGCATTCACCGGCTGATGTGTGTCTGAACACAATGTATCAGAATTTCGGTGCCGGTTTCTCTCCTGCTGATACAGATATCATTTATACATGGTCTGCAAGGAATGCTTCAATATTCGCTCATGGTACAAGCTCACAATATGCGTTGGTAAACTTTATAACACCTGGTACAGCGTATGTAGTATTGTCAACTAATGTATCTCAGATCAATTGTATCACTTCCGATACATTTGTAGTGAATGTAAGCACAACGCCTGCTCCTCAGCCTGTGGTTTACTATCTTAACAAGCAGTTCGTTTGTTTACCAGCTGATATGGATACTTACCAGTGGGGTTATGATAACGAACAGTTAGATTCTACAATACTTACCGGTGAAACTAATCAGGATTATGTTAACCCTACTCCGGATGGTGGCAAGTACTATTGGGTAATTACAACAAAGGGTGGTTGTTTCCAGAAGACTTATGCTAACACACCTACGACAATTACCAATGTGAATATGGACAACATGTCTATGAAACTCTATCCTAATCCTGCAAGTGAAATGCTGACCGTAGAGGTGAACAATACACTGAGCAGCGACCTGGAAGTACAGTTATTCAACATGGTGGGTCAGGTTGTTGGTACAGCTAAGGTGATGAACAATAAGGCTGTCTTCAGTGTTGGCAACTTTGCTTCAGGTTCTTACCTGGTGGCTTGTTATAGCAACGGTGTTAAGGTAGCTGCATCAAGATTCATTAAGAACTAATCTGAAACAATAAAAAGAGGTATGACGATAAAATAAAGTCTTCTAAAGTATAGCAGACTTTATTTTATCAACCCTCCAAAAACAGAAACACTCACTTTTAAAATAAAAAGTATGAAAAAATTATTATTACTCATTATAGGCCTCCAGGCATCATTGTATGCAGGGGCACAAACAACAGGTTATAGTAGCCATGGCGATAGCCTTTTATCAAGGTGGGTTATAGATGTTAATGCGATGGGCGGTATCCTTATGCAGGATTACACCACTAAAAACACACTCGCTAACTATCCAAACGCGGTTAACTCTAACTTGGGCCACATGAACTTTACCAATGGTGGTTCTGTAGGTGGTGATCTGCAGGTAGGTTATTTCTGGGGTAAGAAGCGCCACTTTGGTGTAGGAACCGGTATCAATTATATGTATCAGTTTGGTGATGCTGGCCTGAAGGATTTTCACGTAGAATACCAGGCTACAGATTACAATAACAACATCTATCGCCAGGTAATATCAAGCAACTACAAGGTGTCTGACAACCTTACGATCAATAACCTGAATATTCCTTTGGTACTGAAGTACAAGAACAGGTTCTCTAAGCATTGGGGCTTTACTGCCGATGCGGGTGCAATGTTCAACCTACAGATGGTCAATGATTATAAAACAAACGGTTCTTTTAATTATGAGGCGATCTACAAGTTTGCTGATGGTTCTCATACCGTTTATGATAACTCACCGGTACCTGCCTCTACAGACTACTTCATTACAAAGGCCGAGTTCCTTCGTAATAATCCTAACGGCAACGTACAGGCATATTTCGATAACCTGCGTGCTCAGGGAAATAATGTAGGCCTTAATGTTACTGCTAATCAGTCTAAGGGTACTGTAAAATATAATAGTGGTTCTGTAGGTTTGTTACTTCGTCCTGCTATGAATTTGTTCCTTTCCGATCACGTCGCGTTGAACTTTGGTGTATACTATGTATATCAGACGTTTAAGAACGATGCAATGAGCGACTACATGGTTACGCGCAAGGTTGGAGATTATAATTCTTCATTAAAGAGTGTATCGTCTGTAAATACGCACAATGTTGGTTTGAATGTAGGCGCACGTTTCTTCCTTGGCAAGGCCAAAGACAGGGATCACGATGGTGTTCCTGACAGAAAAGATCTTTGTCCTGATGATTCTGGAAACATTGCTTTCCAGGGTTGCCCTGACAGGGATGGTGATGGTATCATAGATAAAGAAGACAAGTGCCCTGATGTGAAAGGATTGTTGAAATATAATGGCTGTCCTGATACCGACGGTGATGGTATCATCGATCAGGATGATGCATGTCCTTTGGTTGCCGGTTTACCTCAGTTCCATGGTTGTCCTGATAGAGATGGTGATGGAATACCTGATAAAGATGACGCATGTCCTGATGTTCCTGGATTAGCTCAGTACCATGGTTGCCCTGATACCGATGGTGATGGCATACCCGATAATGAAGATAAATGTCCTACAGTAGCAGGTCCGGCAAGCAACAATGGTTGCCCTGAAGAACCGAAGCCAACTGCAGTGCCTGAAGACGGAAGAATAGATGTTTCTACTCCTATACTGTTCGACATTAACAAGACCACTATACACAAGTCGTCTATGCCTATTTTACAGGAAGCGGCTAAGGAAGTAAACGAGTATCAGGATGCATATATCCATGTAGATGGTTATACCGATGCTACAGGTACAAAGGCTTACAACCAGAAACTGTCTGTAAGAAGGGCAGCAGCTGTTAAGGGAGCCCTGAAGAAATTGGGTGTTAACGGTCAAAAGGTGAAGACAGCCGGTCATGGTGAATCTCATCCTGCAGCTACTAACAAGACAAGTGAAGGTAGAATGCAGAACAGAAGAGCTATTATTGAGATCAGAAGTTCTAAGAAATAGTTATTTATATTTGAATTAAATAAAATAGTTGCTCCAAACGGGGCAACTATTTTTGTTTATACCCTTTGATAATCAAAGTTTTATTTACCTGCATTGCCAAATGATTTTGTCCATGCGACTGTTCAGAATACCTTGCAATATTATCCATTTGTTAATGGCTAATATAAATCGCTTATTATTTACTTATTTAATAGTTATATAGTTATAAATTATTTTTTGTGCTATTTGTAGAAAAAACCTACTAAATTTAGTAATATTACAAACTTAATTTATAATAATAATTAATGCATATATTTACGCCGATAAAAAGGTAGTAAAAAGTACGTGATTTTATTAAGTTCAAATTGCTAATCACCAATATTAAGAGGGTCTGCCATTTGCTATATGCGCCAGATTCAAATATGATTTTTATGATCAAAACATTTAATCAATTCAGATTCCGCATTAGTCAGCTGGGGTTTCTATTAGTGTCATTTTTGCTGTACAATTCCAACTCAGCTTTCGCAACTCCGCTCACTGCTCCAGTTATTAATTCCGTTAGCAGTTTGCAGATTACTCCGCTTTCTTCCATCACAATATCAGGCGCCGGGTTTAGCAATGTAGCTTCAAACGATATAGTGTATTTTGGGGGACAAAGAGCATTGGTCACGTCTGCAACTACGACACTTTTAACGGTTGTAGTTCCAGTTGGTGCACCTTATGGATTGATCTCTCTTACTAATCTCACTAACAACCTTACGTGCTATTATTCACAGTATTTCACCCCCGATTTTGATAACAGTTGTGTATTGCCGGGTAGCGCAGGATTCAAACCACGTGTTGATATTGCTGTTACAGGTACTGTCTCATTGCACAACCGTCCACGGCATATTACAATGGGTGATATGGATGGTGACGGTAAACCCGAAATGGTTGCATGTATGTATGATACGCTTGCGCCGGGTATAAGCGCTGTGTTTGTGTATCCTAATATTGGCGGTGATGGCCTCGTTAAATACGGCACTCCTGTAATTTGCTCTTCTGGAGCGGGTGGTACTAATGTAAAGCTGGCAGACCTTGATGGCGATGGTAAGCTTGATATAATAGTTGCATGTAGTGGGTCGGGGGTAATTTCTTGTATCAGGAATATGTCGACCGGGACCGGATCATTTGTATTTGCGGGTAAGCGTGATTTGTATCCGCTGGCGGGCGCACCGGAAGTGGCCATAGCGGATTTTGATGGCGATGGTCGCCCTGATGTGGCTGCTACAACTTATAACAGCGCCCAGGTAAAGGTGTTCCGTAATCAAATGATATCTATTCCGGCGGGGACTTTCCCGGCTACTTTCTTTGGCGCAACTGCCACTTTCGACTCTTTTGATGTAGGCAGTTACAGCGGTGCATATCCTGCAAGTATTTTTGCGGCCGACTTTGATAAAGACGGGCATATAGACCTTGTGACAAGTAATAACTTTGATGGAACAGTTTCGATATTAAGAAACACTTCGGTTTCCGGGACCATTGCTTTTGCTCCTCATGTGGAGTTTAGTGTAGGTGGCTCGCCAACAGAGGTGCAGGCTGCCGATATTAATGGCGATGGCCGGCCAGAAATAGTAGTAGCCGATTACTTTACTACAGCAATGTCGGTATTTGCCAACAATACTACAACAGGCATTATCAATACTACTTCTTTCGATCGTTTTGATATCCCTACTGTAGACTCTTCTTACGGCCTTAATCTGAGTGATATTGACGGAGATGGGAAGATCGATATAGTTTTTTCCAGAGGTAACGCTAACAGCCTGGCCGTGTTAAAGAACACTCACATATCTGGTAATCCCATTTCGGCAACATCGTTTGCTGCAGGTGCCAAATACAGTACAGGTATAGGGTCTGAGTGTCAGGGTTTTTGCATTGGCGATATGGATGGAGATACCAAGCCAGATATTGCTGTAGCTAATTATGGCACTAATTCAATTTCCATTTTTGAAAATATTTCCACCCCAGTCTCTTCTCCTGTTGTTGGGGCAGATTCCATTTGTTTTCAATCATCGGCCACTGTGAAAAGTGCCCATTGCAGCAATGCCACTGGATACTGGTCAGCGGTTAATGGTCACATTACTATAGTCGGTGGTGTTGGAGCTGCAGATACAATGGCTAGTATAACCGGGGCATCGGTAGGAAGAGATACTATTGTGTATGCTGTAGTTGATCTGTTTGATACTGTCTTTGTGAAATTTGTTATTGACGTAAAGCCGCTTGCTGATACCGGCATTATCACCGGCCTTTCAGCGGTTTGTGTTAACTCTTCTATTCTTTTGTCTGATACTACTTTGGGTGGTACATGGACAAGCAGCGACACGCTGATAGCAAAAGTGGGTCTGCTGTCGGGTATTGTTACCGGTATCGGAGCAGGCAATGCTACCATTTTCTATACTACACAGTCTGTGAGCTGCGGTCCGTTAAGTGCATCGCATGTGGTTACAGTCAATCCATTGCCCGATGCAGGTAATATTGCAGGTCCTACCGGTACGTGTGTGGGAACACCTATTACACTGACTGCCTCAGTAGTTGGTGGTAACTGGTACAATACAAACGCACTCATAGCCACTCATGCGCCCTCAGGTTCTGTAGACGTTGTGACCGGTGCCGCCATTGGTGCCGATACTATATTGTATGTGGTCACTTCACCAACTTGTGGTAATGACACTGCTATGAAAGAATTGGGTGTTGTAGCCGCAAATTCTTCGTTACCCATTATCGGTGATACAACAGTGTGTGTCAATGATACCATCATTTTGTCTAACAGTGCCTCTGGTGGTTCCTGGACAAGTGGTAATACAGCTGTAGCTACAGTAGATCCCGCCACCGGTAAAGTTACCGGCGTAACAGCAGGAAATGTTACAATATCATACACCGTTACTTATTCGTGTGGTCCTGTTGATACATTCATCAATATAAGGGTTAAGCCTCTGCCTGTATCGGGTATTGTATCCGGACCTACATTTATGTGCATTGGTTCGCAGATCACATTAACTGTTTCCGGTGCCAGTGACACAGGCCATTGGGCAAGTAGCAACCCTGCTGTAGCGTCTGTGCTGTCATCAACTGGTGTGGCTACAGGTATTGCCGCAGGTGTGGATACTATTTTCTTTAGTGTTACATCGGGTTGCGGTACCGCAAGTTCATTTATTTTAGACACTGTCTTTGCAGTGCCGCCTGTCGATAGTATTACAGGTGCAATGTCTGTATGTCCCGGTGCTGTACTTACATTATCATCTACCGGTGGTGGCGTATTGGGTACGTGGAATACTAGTAATGCGGCAATTGCCACTGTTACCGGTGGGGTAGTTACCGCTGTCAATTCAGGGACGGCAATTATCTCTTATACCGTGCTTAATGTGTGTGGTTTATTCACAGATACTGCCGCGGTTATGGTTTATCCACACCCTGTTGTCAATCCGCTTTCAGATCAGGCGGTTTGCAATGGTGGTACATTCAATACAGTATTTACGGGGCCGGTTACAGCAACCGCTTTCACCTGGACCAATAGTAACACAGTGATTGGTTTAGGTGCATCTGGGGCTAACGATACGTTGATCTTTGTAGCCGCTAATACTACCGATTCTGTGATCAGCGGATCGGTAATCGTTACACCTCAGGCTAACGGTTGCATAGGCAACAACGATACGTTCACCATTTCTGTAGAGCCTACTCCGGTATTATCTACACCGTTGGCGCATACCATTTGCGATAGTGCTGCATTCTTCTACGTACCCGGTACAACTACCGCCGCAGTTACATATACATGGACGCGTGATTCTGTCACTGGCGTGATCAACAGCCCCGGTGCAGGTGCTGATACCATAAATGAGGTATTGTTCAACAACACTTTATTGCCGGTTACAGTAACCTATGTGTACACACTCACCGTTAATGGATGTACCAATGTGCAGACATTGACAGTGACCGTTAATCCTCGTTCAGTCCTCAGCAGCTCTCTTACTCCCGCAGATGTGTGCAGTCACTCACTTTTTTCTTATTCTCCGTCGGCTACAATTCCTGGCACTACTTTCACGTGGCATCGTTCGTTGGTGGCAGGCATCAGTAATTTTGCAGCCAGTGGGGTAGACAATCCTAATGAGGTATTGAAGAATATGACAATCAACACTATCGCTGTACCTTATGTATTTACGTCTACGGCTTATGGATGTTCGTATGCACAGATCGTTACGGTCAATGTTAAACCAAGACCTGTACTTTCCAGTGTTACCAGCGATACTATCTGCAGCCGTACACCGTTTAATTATACCCCTACCAGCACTTTAACAGGTACAACCTTTGCGTGGACGAGACCTGTGGTCGTTAATATCATTCCTTTAACTTCATCTGGCACCGGTGCAATTCATGATACCCTTGCCAATACATCTACATTGGGTAGTGTGAATGCAGTCTACGTTTATACGCTTACAGCTAATGGTTGTGTAAATACACAAAACGTTGTCGCAACAGTGAACCCGGCAGCATCGCCCATTCCTGTTATCACAACAAAATCTCCTGATGCTGTTTGTGCCAATACGCTGTATCAGAATTTCGGTACATCATTGCAGCCGTCCGATCCAAGTGTACAGTTTATCTGGACAGCAACTAATGCATCAGTGTATGCTACAGGCAGTAACGACCAGTATTGCCTCGTTAACTTCCCTACACCAGGAAATGCTGTTGTAACAGTAACTGCTAATGTGATTGGTTTCAACTGTTATCTGAAAGACACCTTCGCTGTTAACGTCAGCTCATCATACTCCGAGCAGCCTGTTGTTCTATACCTGAACAATATTCAGTTCGTATGCCTGCCAAGTAACATGGATACCTATCAGTGGGGTTATGACAATACACAGCTCGACTCAACCATACTAACCGGCGAAGTAAGTCAGGATTATGTGAATACAACGCCTGATTTCAGTAACAAGTATTACTGGGTAATGACTACTTATAATGGTTGTACACAAAAGACCTACTACAAGGTGCCTGTGGGCATAGAAGAGGCTAACGGACAGGTAGCTGCCATTAAGCTTTACCCTAACCCCGCAACCGACATGATCACTGTAGAGCTATCTGGTATGCATACCAGCGATATCACTACCGGTATCTACGACATTACCGGCCGTAGAATAAGCACTACCGCAATGATCGGCAATAAGGCTACGCTCAGCGTTAATGCCTTGGCAGCCGGTGTATACATGGTAGATTGCTACCACGATGGTATTAAGATTGCAACAGCAAGATTTGTAAAAAATTAAGATAAAGGAATAAAGAAATTAAGATGAAGAAAGTTTTTCTATTATTAATGGTGTTGTGTGCATCATTGCTTACACATGCCCAGGGCTTTGCCAACTATGCAGATAGCATGTTGTCGCGCTGGTGCATAGATGTGAATGGCAGGGGAGGGTTACTCAGTCAGAATTATACTTCATTGTATACACTCGACAATTATGCTCAGAACATTAACAGCAACACAGGTACGCTCAAATTTAAGAACGGATACAATGTAGGTGGTGAGCTGCAGGTAGGATACTTTTTTGGCCGCATGCGTCATTGGGGTGTTGGTACAGGTATCAACTATACTTCGATGGTTGGCGATATCACTGTTGATGGTTACCATGTCGAGTATCGTGCAGTAGATTTTAAGGACAATGTGTACAGGCAGGTGCTTACTGCAAACAATGTTGCTGAGCACATGGAGATGACAGGCTTCAATATTCCGGTACTGTTGAAGTATAAGAATCGCTGGTCAAAACACTGGGGTTTTACTGCTGATGGTGGTTTGATGTTGGGTGTACAAAGAAGTAACTCGTGGAAGGCGGATGCTTCTTTCAACTATGAAGCAATTTATAAGTTCACAGACCTTACACACACAGTATACGACGATGCCCCCGTTGCCAATGTAGAAGATTATTTCATCACCCGTGCTAACTGGCTGAAGAATAATCATAATGGCGATGTACAGGCTTATTTCAATGACCTCAATAATAAAGGATATAACGTAGGGCTGAATGTAAAACCTGGCTCAGGTTCAGGTAAAACTACCTTTAGTTCTGTTACGTTGGGCATACTCTTAAAACCATCTGTCAACTTATTCTTATCTGACAATGTTGCCCTCGACTTTGGTGTGTATTATATGTTCCAGCCGTTCAAGGGTGGTGCAGATCGTGGGTATACACTTACGTCTAAAGTAGGTGACTATAATACAGTGTTGAATAGCGTATCAACTGCCAATACGCAGTCTTACGGTGTCAACATAGGTGCACGTTTCTTCCTTGGTCGCAGGCCTAAAGATAGAGATCATGATGGTGTGCCTGATAAGAAAGATCTTTGTCCTGATGATTCAGGTTCTGTATTGTTGCAGGGTTGCCTTGATAGGGATGGTGATGGCATCACAGATAAGAATGACTCTTGCCCTGATGTGAAGGGACTTGTTAAGTTCAATGGCTGTCCCGATTCAGACAAGGATGGTATAGAAGACAGAAAAGATGAATGTCCTTTTGATGCCGGATTGAAGCAATTCAACGGCTGCCCCGATAGGGACAAGGATGGTGTAATAGACAAGAACGATGCATGTCCTGATGTTCCGGGTGAAGTACAATACCGTGGCTGCCCGGATAGTGATGCCGATGGTATTCCTGATCCCGAAGATCATTGCCCTACAGTTCCTGGTCCGGTAAGTAATTTTGGTTGTCCTGAAGGTTCTGGTACTCATGGTAGTAATGTTGATTCGCTGAAAGATGTAGATCCGTCAACACCAATATTGTTTGATATCAATAAGACTTCCATCAAGAAAGAATCAATGCCGGTATTGGAGAAAGCCGCCAGGTTGATGAAAGAAGGAAAGGATATTACCATCAACATCGGAGGATTTACCGATAACACTGGTCCGGAAGATTACAACCAGGGCTTGTCAATTATGAGAGGTATGGCGGTAAAGCTGGAATTGGTAAGAATGGGTGTGAAATTCGAAGCTGTTAAGGTAACTGGTTATGGCGAAAAGAAACCTGCGGCGCCTAACAATACGCCGGAAGGCAGAAGGAAAAACCGCAGAGCGGTAATGAATGTAGGAAAGTAAATTAATCATGTATAACGAAAATGGCCATCACAAAATGATGGCCATTTTTATTTTCATCGATAATGCCAAATAGACATCTATTTTACACTTTTGAATAAGTCAACCACTCTCCTCCTTTTTGAAGGTGCCGGACACGGCACGAGCGTAGCTCTGTACCCCAACATTTCGGCTTTTTCAGCCGAATGTTGGGGGGCGGTATTGCGTTGGGTGTATTTTTTAAGTCGAACCGGTATAACATATTATCCCATGCAGACTTGCTGTCGCCGAATCCTTGTTACTGCACCTTATCTTTCCCTTTTACACAGTTGCTTTACCCCTCACCATACACCATACGTAACACCTACGTTCACACCTAGTGTCTCCACATTCACAGATGAAACAGTGTTTAGGGGAGAATGATAATCACCGATCCATTTACTGATCACATAACGTTGTTCAGTAGTCTTTGTGTAAGATTGGTTCATATACGTCAACCCCAGATCAATAGCTAATTTTTTAGATAAAGTCAGATTTACAGAAGGGTGCAATATCAAGCCTGTTGACGCTTTATATTTAACTGTTCCTGAATTGTCTGGATGGACGTTAAGTGCCACACGGTAACCACGGCCTCGCAATGTGTCGAAATAGGTTTCTACGCCATGCGGAATATTTTGGTAGCCAACGGTCTCTCTAGTGATGACCCAATCATTCTGGTCTGGTATTGTACTATTATCGTAAACCGTCGTCGTGCCACCCCAGGGCTGTGTTTGAAATTTATATATGGCCTCGTAGTCAAGTGATGCAGTCGTTTTGTACGAAGCATAACAAGCTATGCCAAACAGCACTTCCGCATCCATATTGAAGCCTATTCTGCCCGATAACTTAGTTTGATATTTCAGGACGAGCGGTATATTAATGTTGCTTTGATATACTCGTTCTGAAAGCTCATTAGCGGTTATTATTTGTCTGAAATCATTATCTACGAAATCACGTTCCTGATATTCTACCCGGAAGTTATGAAGTTGTGCTTCTCCGCTTTGGTATTGGTACATAACCCCTGTACCCAGGCCCCAATGTCGTTTTTTATCAAAGAAATATCCTGCCTGCAATGTAACACACATGCTCACTCCGTTTTTATATTCCAGATGCCCCGTATTAGATGTGCTAACACTGTTTTGGTAATTGTCTAAGGTGTTTACAGTAGTATAATCCTGCGTTTGTGCGCCTATGGTAGTACTTGCATCAAATTTCCATTTTGGCAGGCCACTGGTGTCTTTGCTTCCCTGTGTCTGGGCTCCGGCTGTGCGGGCAATAAGTGTGGCACTAATGGCGATCAATAGTGTAGACTGTAGTTTATTCATAATGACAGGATTTTCGATTTATAGTGTTTACAATACAGCAAGTTAGTAAATATTATCTTTATTTAACGCGTATGTCGCATATCATCCATATTTTGTCGCATACCGATAACAACAAATTGTACTCATTTACTAAGTTTGTCTAAATATCTGCAACATGGCAAAAGAACCACGTATAGCCGCAAAGTCTGTTGACGAGTATCTGGCTGCATTACCCGACGACGTAATGCAGCTGCTGGAAAAACTGCGCAAAACCATCAAGGAAGCTGCCCCGAAAGCTGAAGAGTCTATCAGTTATCAGATACCTACCTACAAACAAAACGGGCCGGTTATCTTCTTTGCTGCATTCAAAAACCACTGCTCCTTGCTGCCGGTAGATAAAGACGTCCAGGAACTCTTTGCTAAAGAGTTGGAGGGCTATAAGATCAACAACTATACAGTTCAGTTTACAGTTCAGAACCCATTACCTGCGGCGCTTGTAAAGAAAATAGTAAAGCTGAAGTTGAAGAAGAATAAAGAACGGGTTTCAAAAAAGAAGGGGCCTAAATAGTTTGCACTTATATAATGAGTTTCTTATGCATATGTAAGTTTGGTTGCTACTCAAATTCACGTACACAGAATTAACCTTCGCAACATTTCATTTCTCTCGTCTCGTTAAAATAATATCTTGCATTACCGATTGGTATGCAGCTCTACAAGTATTCATATTTAAATTTTATTTTGTAGAACTATTTGTACAGAACACCAGCTACCTATTATATTTTAATAACTTGCACCTCCAATTGATTGATTATGGTTAATAAACTGAAGAAGGTCAGCATTTTGTTTGCTTTGGCATTAAGTTCATACGCTCAGGCGCAAAACCTCACTAAATATATCGACCCTATGATCGGCACAGGTGGCCATGGTCACACTTACCCCGGCGCTACAGTTCCGTTTGGTATGGTGCAGCTCAGTCCCGATAATGGAGATGAGGGTTGGGATTGGTGCAGTGGCTATAATTACAGCAGCCCTGCTATCGCTGGCTTCAGTCATATGCACCTGAGTGGTACCGGTTGTGGCGACTGGACCGACATCTCTGTGATGCCGCATACCAGCCTTATAGCTGATTCTTTCAGGTTCTTCAAAGTACCTTTCGATCATAAGAACGAACAAGCGTCTGCCGGTTTCTATAGTGTTGCCATGAACAACGGTGTTAAAGTATCGCTTACCACAACCGAGCGCGTAGGCTTCCACAAATACGAATTTCCAAAGGGTAGCACCCCGTTTGTTCGTTTCCAGCTCAATTACATGATCAACTGGGATAGCACTGTTAAGACGCGTATTCTGTTGCTCAATGACTCTACAGTAGTAGGATATAGATACTCTTATGGCTGGGCCAATGTAGAGCGCGTTTACTTTGCAGCGCGTGTAAACAGATCAATAAAGAACCTCCATATTTTTGAGTGCCGCACTCATGGCGAAATAAAGCAGATAGACGAAACCGGCAAGGACTACAACGGTGAGCTTGAATTTACAGACCTCAATGGGCAGCCATTGATGATGAAGGTGGCACTGTCATCAGTTAGCTATGACAAGGCCCTGGAGGCACTGCGGGAGATAAAGGGATGGGACTTTGAAGCCTATAAGAAGAAGGCAGAAATGATGTGGGAGCATGAGCTGGAAAAGACTGTTGTCAAGACCAATGATGAACACCTGAAGCGCATCTTCTACACTGCGGTTTACCACACCTGTCTGGCGCCTGTTTTGTACTCTGATGCTGATGGATACTATAAGAACGCTAAAGACAATGTGCGCCGTATGCGCAAAGGTCAGCGTTACACGGTTTTCTCTTTGTGGGATACTTTCAGAGGTTTGAACCCATTGTTTACCTTAACACAGCCTACCCGCAATATCGATATCCTCAATAGCATGTTGGCTTTCTACGAAGAGAATGGCCTTTTGCCGGTATGGGACCTCAGCACTTTTGAGACCAACTGTATGAGTGGTTATCACGCTGTACCTGTCCTTGCTGATGCTGTACTTAAAGACACCAAAGGCCTCGATGCGAACCTGGTATTTGAAGCTATGTTGGCCAGTGCCAACCAGAAAGAACGTGGCACACAAGACTATATAAAATACGGTTACCTGCCTTCCGATAAGGGGTCTTTCAGCGTTACACTCACTGTAGAGTATGCTTATGACGACTGGTGTATAGCTCAGGTAGCTAAGAAATTGGGTAAGATGGATCTCTATGCAACATTCATGAAGCGTGCAGACTCCTGGAAGCAGTTATTTGATGCAAAAACAGGCTTTATGCGCGGCAAGAAAGCTAATGGCACATGGGTAACTCCGTTCGATCCATACTTCGCTTCTACCGACTGGAGAACGTCTAATTACGAGGAAGGTAATGCATGGCAGTACACCTTCTTTGTGCCGCATGATATTCAGGGCCTTGCCAACGCATTCGGAGGTAACGATGCATTCCTACTCAAATTAGACTCATTGTTCAGCGTTAATTCAAATATCAAAGGTGAATCTGCTCCTCCCGATATGAGCGGACTTATAGGCCAGTATGCTCATGGCAATGAACCTAGTCACCACATCGCCTACATGTACAACTTTGTAGGTCAGCCATGGAAAACGCAGGAGCGTGTGCGCAACATTATCGAAACTATGTACCACGATCAGCCTGAAGGCTACGCCGGTAATGAAGACTGTGGACAGATGAGTGCCTGGGCCGTTTGGAGCATGATGGGTTTCTTCCCTGCCAATCCTGCTAATGGCGAATATGTATTCGGTAGCCCTGTCTTCGACGACTTGTCGCTAAAACTGCCTTCAGGAAAGACCATGCAGATCAAAACCAAAAACAACAGCAAGGCCAATATGTACATACAGGGCATCACCCTCAATGGTAAGCCTTATTCAAAAACTTACATCTCCCATGCCGATTTATTGAAGGGTGGGGTACTGGAATTTACTATGGGCGACAAGCCCAACAAAAAGTGGGGGATAGAGACCAATAACTGGCCATCTACAGCGCTTAAATAAAGCTTTAGCAACTATTCACCTCATTCAAAGAGCCATGGCTAACACCCATGGCTCTATTTTTGCGAGCGCTGCCAATAAATTTGAGGTCTAACCAATCTGTTCAGTACATTTCTTCGTAATTATTTGACTAACAGAGCACTATCTCAAATTTTTTTTGAAAAAAGGTGCCATTTTATTTTGTTATTCAATTGTTAATCGATAAGTTCGTGTTTGTAAATAATATCAACTATGGCTCGTGATCTAAAAGGGTATAAGAATATTGAAAAGCTTGTAAATGAGTTGATTAAGTCGCCAAAACAAGTAAAGCCAATAGCCACACAAAGCATGATAAGCGACTGTGTGCAGGTGCAGCCCTATAATTACATAGACGGTAATGTGCAGGAGGTGATCATCAGCAATGTTTCGTTTATCGCCGATTTTTCACTGATATCTATTGCCGCTAATAAGCTCATCATTATTGAAGATTGTGTTTTTCATGCCGCTATGCAGCTGCACTGTCTCAAAGATGCCCGCATCATCATTCGTAATTGCAGGTTTAGGCAGGCGCCTGTTGTAAAAGCCAAAAGATCGCAGGTATCTGAAATGACCAACATCCCTGACACACTGCCTTTAACTACAAATTTAACTCCCGATACTTCATATTCTTCCGCTATTGCGTTGCTGGATACCATTATCCTCAACTAAAGTTAGTCTGCTATTGCATCGTACATATCTGGCACATACCCGATTGGCGTATGCAATAGCAGAACCTAATTATTTTCCTTCGCCACAGAAATTAGACGGCAATTTAAGTCACTAATAGCACGTCATGATGCCGAAGGTATCAGAGGTCTGTAGCAAATTCAGTTACTAATACATGTCATGATGCCGAAGGTATCACATGTTTGTATAGGCAACGTTCGGTGTGAGGTCATAGACATAATATGGCTTTAAATCCATCACACGCACTTTTAGGTTTTCACTTTTCACCTTTGACTTCTTTTAGTCCTACCTTTGCAGCTTTAATCATTACTGCTTGACTACTCCGAATCCCGATAAACAGATCATGTTCAAAAATCGCCTGCTCAAGGTGTGGAAACACATCAGCAAACTGGCTAAAAGGCAGAACATTGCCTGTTTCCGCTTTTATGATCATGATCTTCCTGAATTTCCTTTTGCCATAGAATGGCTGAATGGCGATGTGCATGCCGCAGAATACAAGCGCAGGCATGGTATGGAAGATGAGGAACACGAACTCTGGCTGGCGGCTTGCAAGCAAACCATAGCTGAGGTTATAGAGGCTGACCCCGAACGCATATTCATGAAGATCCGTCAGCGCAAAGCAGGCAGGCAGGGGCAGTACGAAAAATTCAACGACGAGAAAGAAGAAAAAGTAGAAAGAATAGTGCCTGAAGGTGGCCTTAATTTCATTATCAACCTTACCGATTATCTCGATACAGGCCTTTTCCTCGATCACCGCATAACGCGCGGCATGGTACGCGATGAGGCCAAGGGCAAGAATGTCCTTAACCTGTTTTGCTACACTGGCTCATTCAGCGTATACGCTGCCAGTGGCGGCGCTGCCAGCGTTACCTCTGTAGATCTGTCTAAGACCTATATCAACTGGGCTAAGCGAAATATGCAGTACAACAAGCTGTATAAAGATACCCAGCACGACTTCATACATGGCGACGTGATGGAGTGGCTCGACTATATGCCCAAAGACACTTACGATATCATCGTCTGCGATCCACCTACATTCTCTAACAGCAAGCGCATGGAAGATACATTCGATGTGCAGCGCGATCACGTAATGCTCCTAAAAAAGCTACTAAAAGGTTGCACCGAATACGGCAAAATATACTTCAGCAACAACTATCGCGATTTCGTTCTCGACCGCGATTCCATCCCGGCCGCAACCGTAAAAGACATCACCGCACAAACCACCCCCTTCGACTTTCAGGGAAAACTGCACCGCAAATGCTACATGATACAGAAGTAATTCGGATACAGTGTCTCATACTGTCGCTAGAGTTAACACAGCGGTCTCGTGACGACTAATTTGATGGGTCTCTGACCCGACACATCACATGGCCCCTGCACTGGTCGAAGCGTCCCTCTTCGTCCTCACCCATGCAAGCGTCTCGCTTGCGAAAAACATTACCTTTGGATTGGGGCGAGGAGTTCGCACTCCCGAATGTCATGGTGAGCCTGAGTTTACATTGAGTTTATCGAAGTGCCGAACCATGACATTCGGCATCGGGCCGGTTCTCTTTGAGCTACTTCTTATCACGCCCTCTTTTGTCAACACATCACTGTATTCCCTTTGTATTTATCCGGCAAAGCATTTTATTTATCTTTGTATAAAGAATGTCTGTTATCATGGAAGTTAAGGAACCTGCCGTAGCGTACAATAAACAGTATATGACCATTCCGGAATATCTGGAGATGGAAAATGCATCTGCTGAAAAACATGAATATTATCAGGGTGAGATCTTTACAATGTCTGGCGCAAAGGTGCCGCATAACCGTGTTTTCAAAAATCTTTACAAGGCTTTGTTACTCAACCTTGATGGCCTTCCCTGCTAACCGTATAGTAGTGATTTGCGCATACACATTGAACACAACACGCTATTTACCTACCCTGATATATCAGTGATATGCGGTGACATGATAACGCTTAATAATGACGACTTCAATGTCCTGAATCCTACCTTGCTCGTTGAAATATCATCACCATCCACCCGAGCTTATGACAGAGGACAAAAGTTTACATTATACAGGGACATTCCTACTCTTAAGGAGTATACTATTGCAGACCCTGATACTAAATCAATTGAAAATTGGCACATCAACGCACTTGGAAATTGGGAATTGGAAAAATATACGGACGTTAACACTTCACTGCATCTACACAGCTTGAACATCGACATTCCACTACCAGACATTTTTGAAGGCTTATAATTTATTTCATACGAGTACATAACCTAAAACTGCCCGTTTGGTGATCCTCTTTGAGACATCGCACTGGTCGAAGCGTCCCGCTTCGTCCTCACTAATGCAAGCGTCTCGCTTGCGAAAAAACTACTCAAACAACTCCTCCTTACTCATCGGCCTGCGCTCTATCAGCCACTTAAACCTGCTCAGGCGTGTGTTAGGTATGTCGGCCTTTTCCAGCGGAGTTAAGGTCTGATGTACATTCTTATTAAACAATATGCTGCTTATAGACTGATCTGCAAAAAACACCCGCATCTTATCGCCTTTAGCCTGCAGTACGCCTATATACGCACCCGCACCATCTTTGGTGTAGTAGATCACTTCGGCATTAGGATACACGTTAAGGTCCATCATCGCATTATTCTTAAAAAATCCTTTCAGCGTCTTGCCTTGCACCTGGTCATATAGGCCTGCATCTGTGGGTCCTGCCAGCGATACTATAAAAGCATTATTAGGCACATAGATACTCTTTATCCTGTTACTGTCGCTTAGCTTCATGATGATGGTATCGCCCGTCACCTGGCTGTTTCTCGACCACGCTACAGGGTTTGTGATCATACGGATGCACGAATCGGTTTGTGTATAGACTATACTATCGCACACACCTTGCAGTGAGTCTGAAAATATCTTTACATGATGATAGCCGGTAAACAACAACGGCGCTGTAGAGTCAGCTACAGTAGTGTCTTCAGCAATAGCCGCAATGGCTGGCTCTTTTTTGTTCTTTCTTTTTTTCTCTTTGGGTATTACTATTTCTGCCGGTTTGTCTTTTTGTCCCGCAGTTACCAAAGTATCCCCCGCTGTAGCTTTGTTCTTCTTTGCAGTCAGTATCGGTGCAGAATAAAATGTATCTGCCCTCAGGTACAGCGTATCTTTTCCATTTACGGTTTGCAATACGGGGTTATCTATCGCCCACATCACACGCTTCTTTATCAGGTAGGTAGCCCTGCCGCAATACATGGTAGAGTGGTGGCCCGTATCTACTGCTATCACATGGCCATAGGCGTAGCTAAGACCTCGTTTTTTATTGTAGTAAAGGGTATCCGATTCTATATACTGACCATCATACCATACTGAAGATGGGGAGTTGAAACCCGCTACGCCATTTATGTTATCATAATAGCCATTACTCGTTTGTAGTATGGTACGCCCGCTATCACCCACCACCAGAGACTTTGCGAAGAATTGGGTCAACTTTGTCTCCGTATTATACATCATGTCTTGCGACTTCGTATGATACTGTGGATCTTTTACAATGGCATTACCCAGGAAGTGAGCCTCCTTGGTCTTTACATTATAGATAGCTCTGTTACTCGTTACTATTGTAGAATCTGCCTGTAGGGTGCCGGTGTTTTCATATTCACCTACTTTAGTGCCCAGGTTATAGGTAAGGTCATCGCTCCATAGCCTGTTCTTGCCATCAGTTAGGGTCACATTGCCCTGCATGTAGGCTATCTTTGTCGCAGCAGTATACCGCAGATAGTCGCACGTACCCTGTGTGCCGCCTTCCTGTGCTATCCTCACATTGCTGAATGCCTGTAGGGTATTGGTGGTCTTATTCTGATAAAGACTATCGCAATAGAGCGTATCCGTTCCCTGTTGCATGATCACATCGCCAATAAATCGGAAGTAGTCGCCAGTATCGGTATGGGTAAAAGTTACCAGCCGGTTGTTAAGTATGTGTATGGTTATTTTAGAGCTGTCTGTTTTTTGGGCATAAACGCTTGTGTCGCACAATAGTAGTGCAGACAGGCATAAAGCATAAATAAGAGCAGTGCAGAAATTCTTCAAACGTTGTAGTGTAGCTTTTAAGGCGGTACTTAATCTTTCTTCTTTTTGCCAAACACCGTCACGTTTATATAACGCGATGGGTGAGCCTTAAGATCTCCCAGTAAGTTGGTCATATTGGTATACAGATCCTTATTGTTGATCAGTTGCCCTAACGATCCCTCGCCTTTATTGATCTTGGTAGTAATACCATTCAGTTGGGTAGAAACGCTATCGAATTGAGCAAGTGTTCTCTGTAGTGGCGCCTTGGCCATTTGGTTAGACACATTGCTGAAGTTGGCCATTATTCGACTGAGCGTATCATTGTTCTTGGCCAGATTAGCCGAAAAACTGTTGGCATTGCGCAATATCCCTTTTACGTTTTCAGTTTCACCATTTAGTGATGCCGTCATCTTAGCCAGGTTATCAGCTGTAGTATTAATAGACGCTATTGTACCCTTTATTCCGTTGCGGTTATCTTCACCCAGCACAATGTTCACTCCTGCAATTACAGTGTCCAGTGAGGCAACAGTTTTGCGTAGGGCAGCTATCAGTGGCGTTATCTCCTTGGTTACATTGTCCATTACGCCTGGCTCTTCAGCTGTCAGCAGGGTAGATTTAGGCTCAGCAACACTGCTGCTTTTACCCAGGTCCAGCCTTATGTTCTTACCGTCCAGCAATCCCGCCGATACGATCGTAGCAACTGTTCCCTGCGGAATGATCACATCTTTCCTTACGGCTATGGTCACTTTTACGCCACGCTCTTCTTCCAGCTCCAGAGATGTGATGTGGCCAACAACCAATCCACGTATCTCTACTGTGGCTGAGTTAAGCAATCCATCTACATTCGTGTAGTTGCAGTAGTAGATATTATCTTTTGAAAAAAGATCTGCGCCTTTCAGAAAGTAGAAGCCGGAAAAAAATATAACAAGCGATATGGTGGCCAGCAGGCCAATTCTCACTTCTTTAGAAATAATCATAAGTAAGTTTGATGTAACAAAAATAACACCATTAAAGTAATAATGCAGAGATTGGGGCAATTAACTCCTCATATAAACGCTAAAGTTTATTAACAAATCAGTTGCTATTTAATTATTTGTTTGGGGTAATACATTGGTTAGTTGTGCGGTAGGGGCTGTTTTTCTATCATCGCTATGTTATATCGTTACCTCCGTTTTGTACGAAATAATAATTCTGGCACGCTTTTCAATACTATGTAAAGTATGAAAAAGCTAATCTTATTATCCGCCGTATTATTTGCCACCTTCACGGGGTATAATGCCAATGCACAGGTGAGCGTTAATTTCAACATCAGCACGCAGCCCATTTGGGGCCCTGTTGGGTATGATTATGTACAATACTATTATATACCGGATATCGATGCGTATTACTATGTAGACCGCAGAGAATATACTTACTTCAGTGGTGGTCGTTGGATAACATCACGATATCTGCCTCCAATGTATCGCAATTATGATCTTTACCATGGCTACAAAGTGGTGGTAAACGAACCAAGGCCTTGGTTACATCACGATCGTTACCGCAAGGAATATGGTCAATACAGGGGGCGCCATGATCAGCCGTTTATTCGTGATAGCCGTGATCAGAGATATTACGCTAACCCACATCATCCGCAGCATGCGCAATACCAAAGTACCCGCCCTGGTGGTAATACCAACAGGCCGCAGCAGGTAATGCCACCACGCGGTAACGGTCCTCAGCAGCAAGGCAATCCGGGTCATGGTCATGGTAATAATGATCATAAGGGTAACGATGATCACCGGGGCAATGATAATCGCGGTGGAAATGACAATCGGGGTGGAGAACGCGGCGGCAATGACAGCCGTGGAGGAGATCGCGGAAACGGTAACGACAAAGGTGGTGGCCACGGTCACCGTTAATTCATAGCATTTCTATATTCGTTTTAAGTATTTAGCCTCGCACCAGCGGGGCTAAATTTTTGCAATAGATACTCGAAAAATATATTCAACTTTAAGTAACCCCTCCTAACTCATTGAACTATTGACAACTAGTTCATTGCGCCATTTCAATGTGAATATCTTTATTTTATCAGGTCATTTTCCCGTATTAATTTACACTCAAATCAGGCGAAAAGCCCCCCGATCTTTGACATCTTGAACCTTATCATCTTAACTATACCCGAATGTCAGGGTGAGGCCCTCGAACCCCTGACTTTCGCACTGGATGTATTCGTTTTATTACTTCCCTCACATCGTAAGGGTAATCCTTTTCGGTTGTGCGCAACCATATGTAGGTCCATTTATATCGATACGTTCGTAGAGACGCAAGATTTTGCGTCTCCACATGCGGCCGGGCGGTAACTAACATGTAAACCTATTTAAGGACGAGGCAGTGACAACAACAAGTGACAACTCTGGTAGAGACGCATAATTGCGTCTCCAAGCCGAATGAGCTAGTATCACACTGTCGCGAGAGTTAGCGTAACGCTCTCATGACGACAAAAATTAACGGGTCTCTGCCCCGAACACCAAAAACTGGTCGAAGCGTCTCGCTTCGTTCTAAGGTATTCAAGCGTCCGCTTGCGAAAAAAAGTAGCAGCATGTGGCAGAAAGTGGCAGGAAGTGGCAGAATGTAGCAGTTTGTTGAAATACCCTGAAACGCCAACCCACAAAGCACTTCACCCCATATCCCTCGAACAAAACTGCCACTTTTACGAAAAACTGCCACTTTTCAAAAACTTCCTCTGGCCGTCATTGCGAGCCCTTCGCGAAGCAATCTCACGAAAGGACGTATTCGTTTTGGGCACTACTACACTAATATGGAATTAGTGCAAATAAGCTGATGTAAAACAACTGCATTTACCGGTCCACTCAAAATCGGGCACGATCGGGCATTGGCCTTTTTCATAACTAATTGACTATGATTATTTTATCAATTTTCCATGCCCGATATTATTTTCATTTCCATCGGGCATCAGTCATATAGACTCTTGTCATCCCCTCTCGCGAGAATTGGCGCAGCGCTCGTGACGATAAAAATTAACGGTTCTCATTTAGTGCACAACGCCCCAACACCAAAAAAAGGTGCGACACCAGCCGCACCTTTTCAAAAATATTATTCACTAACCTTACTTGTTAATGATCAGTTTTAATTGTTTTTGGTCTGCATCCGATATGATCCTCAGGAAGTAAACCCCGTTGGCCAACTGTCCCGCAAGGTTCAGCGGCTCATTGATCTGCCCTCTCTGCGATGCTATGGATTTGCGATAGACTACACTTCCTTTCAGGTCCATAACCTCTATCTGCAGCTCGTCATCATTCCTTACACCTACAGCACCGGTGAGTGTAAAATTACCCGCTGTTGGGTTAGGGAATAATGATACGCCGTTGCCCGTCGCGTTGATGTCAGTTACATCAAGGAAAGAAGCGTAGATGATCACGGCATTGCTGGTATCTTTATTAGGTATCGCACAGATAGCATTGCTCCTAACAACGCATCTTACTGTATCATTCTCATAGACATGACGTGCATAAGAAGAATTGGTTGCGCCGACTACAGCTACCCTGTTTACATACCATTGGAACGTAGGTGAAGTGCCTGCGTAAGTAGATGCACAGAAGAAGGTAACAACAGCGCCCAGGTAGGCAACTGTATCATTTGGTGAAAACGACACAGAAGCATACGGAATAAGATGCGGGTAAATAACGAAAGTTGAAGTATCTCTTGCAGTGTCTGGCTGATGGCATACCAGGCTGCTTACCATATTTACAATAACCGTATCAGTAGTTGTTGGTGAGTAGGTATATGAGGTGCCACTGCCCACAACCACGCCGCCTCTTATCCACTGGAAAGACGGACCGCCGCCGCCATTAACTCCTGTGGCTGAAAAAGTAACAGGTGTGCCGGAACATGCGGTGTCTGGTGTATGGGTCATTGTAACTGAAACAGGTAAATTGGCGGTTACGCCCATAAAAATGGAATCTGAGTACACAGTATTCACCGGCAGCGCGCAAGGGAAGTTGCTGGTAACACGGTTGACAATATAATCACCATTGTTCAACGCCGCATCAGTGTAAGTACTGTTGGTAGCACCGGATATGAAAAGACCGTTCTTGCTCCAATTAAAGCTTGGGTTAGTGCCTCCGTTAGTAACTGTAGCAGTAAAGGTTACCGGTACACCAAAGCATATGTTGTTCAGCGATTCATGAATAGTGTCTGTGGGCGTTACATATGGGCTGGCAGATACGTTATTGGTATCGCTTTCAGAGCATGCGTAAAAATTAGTAGCTGTTACCCAGTAGCTGCCTGGTAAAGTTACAGTAATGATCTGTGTAGTAGCCGATGTGTTCCATACATATGTACTGCCGGGGTTGCCAGCGTTCAGTGTGGTAGATCCGCCTGATCCGCAGATATAAGCATCTGCTCCCAGGTTAACGACCGGACTTGGGTAAAGCAATACAGAGAAGGTGCTCGGTACTGTGCAGCTGTGCGCATCTGTAACCAATAGGTTGTAGACACCATTATTAGCAGCTGTAGCTGCAGGTATGTTAGGCGATTGGTCAGTAGAACTGAAGCCCGCTGGTCCACTCCATGAGTAAGCATATGCTGCGGTTCCGCCTGTTGGTGTCGCATACAATGTAAGCGTACCGCCCGGGCAGAAAGGTGCATTTGATGCGGTAAATACGGTCAGTGGTGCCGGTTCAGAAACGATCACTGTTGTGGTGCTGGTACAAGTTCCGCCTTCGGTAACAACAACTGTATACGAACCGGAATCAAGACCCGATATATTCTGGTTGGTAGACATAAAGCCTGTAGAGCTGGTCCATGAAAAGCTGTACGGAAGTGAGCCTCCGGAAACAGTTAAAGAAACGCTGCCGTTAGTTGTGCCGTGGCAGGTCATATCTGTAGGGGTAGCAGAGAGGGTCGGAGGGGTACAGGGAGGCGTTGCCAATGCATTGAAGTTTACACCCAGAAGTGCAACAAGCAATGATAAGGTAAATAATACTCGCCCTTTAGTATAGATTATTTTCATAATAAATTAAAGTGAATTCACTACAAATATAAATAAGAATATGCCTAAAGCAAATAAAAATATAGCAGTACCCCGAATAACGATTTATCTGGTTGAAAGAGTATAATATAATTATAGTATATACAGGGTTCAAGTAGCGGAATTGCTTTAAAAAATATTTGCCAGTTAATTAGATATGAAAACCTCAACTAGGCAGGTAAGGGGCAGGTGTGATAACTGATATTATTTCATTCCATTGACCATTGGTTTAATAAATTAACTGAACTTTGCCAACGGAGTAACAATTATGATATTTTCATCGAAACTGATAGAAGACGCGGTACAGGAATTTTCCAGGCTGCCGGGCATAGGAAAGAAAACAGCATTGCGCATGGTGTTGCAACTGCTGAAGATGGATGAGCAGGAGGTAGATGAATTTACCGGTGCCGTATCCCGCATGCGCCATGGTATCCGCTTTTGCAAAGAATGCCACAATGTTGCAGATAGTGAGGTGTGTGTGGTTTGCGTTAATCCGGGCCGGAACCGCAACCAGATCTGTGTGGTGGAGAACATCCGCGATGTTATTGCAATTGAAAGTACGCAACAGTTTAGTGGATTGTATCATGTATTGGGTGGCATCCTGTCTCCGCTCGATGGCGTGGGCCCCGAACAGCTGAATCTTTCCACATTGCACCAAAGAGTTAAAAATAACGAGGTGTCAGAATTGATCATGGCACTCAGTCCAACCATAGAAGGCGATACTACGGTATATTATATAGCCCGCCAGCTCAAAGACCTGCCGGTCACCATTACCACCATTGCCCGCGGCATAGCCTTTGGCGGCGAACTGGAATATGCCGACGAAATGACACTTGCCCGGTCTATAGCCAAAAGATTGCCTATAGATAATTATGTGACCATGAAATAAACGTTTGTTCATGATCCGTGAATTCCCATATACCCTGTGGCGGCGGTTGATGTGTATAATAGACCTAAATTTGATCCGGAAACATTATTTATGAAGAAAGTACTGTTATTAATAATGCTGGTTAGCTTTTGTACAACTATCCATGCGCAGCAACCAATGGCCCACAAACCGGTTCAGAAGACAATGGACGAGAGATTTAACCTATATAAGGAGCAGTTCATACAGCAGATGTGGGTCGTTTACCCCGGTTGGGCGAGTAGTGTGGGTTTTCATAAGTACGATACTGCTTTGATCATCCCCGATGAGCGATCAAGACAAAAGGAAAGGGAGTTTTGCATGCGCAACCTGTCAGCTCTCCATAGCTTTAAGATGGACGAGCTGAGTGACCTCAATAAGATCGACTATCACCTGATGGAAAATCAGCTCAACTATTCCATTTTCAATATACAGGAGTTCAGGGCATTCGAGTGGGATCCTTCTACTTACAATGTTTCCGGTGGTTTTGCCGAGTTACTGGCCAATGATCACATGCCCCTCGATAGAAGATTGCATAGCTTCTACGTGAAAATGGAGCACGTTCCTGAATACTATCAGGCTGCAAAAGCAAATATTAAAAACCCAACAAGGGAGCACACAGACCTGGCCATGGAGCAGAATGGCGGTGGTCTTTCGGTATTTGGTAAAGACCTGGAAGATGCACTTGCCAAGAGTAAATTGCCTAAAGAAGAGAAAGACAAGATACTTGCAAGAGCAGCAAAAGCTACTGAATCTATAAAAGGTTATGTGCAATGGTTGCGCCGCGATGGTCGTGATGCCAAAGGCCGTGTTGATAAAAAGCAATCGGCACAAAGCCAAAATGGAGGACGGAGTTTCAGGATAGGTAAGCAACTCTATGATAAGAAGTTTGCCTTTGAGATCCAGTCAGGGTATACTGCCGATCAGATCTATGCAAAAGCAGTAGCACACAAAGAAGAGCTGCATGCCAAAATGTTTGAGATCACAGAACAGTTGTGGCCTAAATATCTGAAGGGAGTAAAAATGCCGGAGAATAAACTGCAGGCAATAAAGATGATGATAGATACATTGTCTGTAAAGCATGTGAGGCCGCAGGATTTCCAGACAACTATTGAAAAGCAATTACCAATGCTCACCAACTTCATTAAGAAGAAGGAACTCATCTATATTGACCCTTCAAAGCCACTGGTGGTGCGCAGGGAGCCTGATTATATGGCGGGTGTAGCAGGAGCATCTATAAATGCTCCCGGCCCTTATGACCGTAATGGCAATACCTATTATAATGTAGGTAGCCTTGATGGCTGGAGTGCCGCAAAATCTGAAAGTTACCTGAGAGAGTACAATCATTATATACTTCAGATACTTAACATTCATGAAGCTATACCCGGTCATTACACACAATTGGTATATGCCAATCAGTCTCCAAGCATTATCAAATCTATACTAGGTAATAATGCCATGATAGAGGGGTGGGCGGTCTATACCGAGCGCATGATGCTCGAAAACGGGTATGATGGTGATAAGGGACCAGACAGTGATGAAGCATCGCCCGAAATGTGGTTGATGTACTATAAGTGGAACCTGCGCAGTACCTGCAATACCATATTGGATTATGATGTACATACAAAGAATCTGAGTCAGAAAGACGCGCTTAAATTACTAATGGAAGATGCATTTCAGGAAAAGACCGAGGCAATGGGTAAGTGGAAAAGGGTGTCTGTTACACAGGTGCAGCTTTGCTGCTACTTCACCGGTTACACCGAAATATATGACCTGAGGGAGGAAATGAAAAATAAACAAAAAAGGAAGTTTGATCTGAAACAGTTTCACACACAGTTCCTCAGCTACGGCAGTGCGCCTGTTAAGTATATAAAGGAGATGATGATGAACAGCGATGAGCAACCTGTGCTTCCTAATGCTGAGCAGGAAATGATGTTGCGGGAACAGAAGATGAAGGAAGCGAGAGCAAGAAGTGAAATGCAGCAAAGAGAAAGAAATGAAAAAATGCAAAAGAAAATTCTGGATATGAAGAAGCTCCAGGACGAGAAGAAAAAATAAGTGTTGTACCGGGCAGCTATTGAACGAAAACTAAAATAATATAACTGCCTATATTTGCTCTATTAGATAAGTAATAATTATGCGTAAAAATCTACTCCTTATCGTTGTTGCTGTTTTATTGGCAGCCACAGCCACTGCTACCAAAAAGAAAGTTCTCTTTATAGGTAACAGCTATACCTATACCAATAACATGCCATTGATGTTACAGTCCCTGACCACGTCATTGGGTGATACGTTGGTCTATGATGAGTCTGATCCTGGTGGGTATACCTTACAACAGCATACGGTCTATGCTAATACCATTACCAAAATATTCTCGCAGCAGTGGGATCTTGTGGTGATACATGAGCAAAGCCAAATGCCGGCCTTTCCTCCATCGCAGGTAGCTACAGATACTTACCCATATGCTGCCCGCCTGGATAGTATGGTTCATGCCAACGATAGTTGCACGCAAACCATGTTCATGATGACGTGGGGCCATGCTAATGGCGATCCTATGAATTGCGGTAGTTATCCTGCTATCTGCACTTACGATGGGATGCAACAGCGACTGAGAGAAAGCTATATGGAAATGGCATTGAATAATAATGCTATTGTTGCACCGGTAGGTATGGCCTTTAAAATAATGGTAGATAGTGCTTACACGCCATGGTTGTTTATTTCAGATAGTTCGCACCCACTTGTTCCCGGTTCTTATCTGGAGTCTTGCGTATTGTATGGTTCTATCTTCCATAAGCCAACATTGAACGCCTCATATCTTTCTGGTCTTTCAACAACAGATGCACACCTCTTACAGCGCATAGCAGATAAGGTGGTATTTGATAGTATGGATCTGTGGCAGCAACACGGCCATTACCCTTATGCAGGCTTTACTCATTCCACTTCAGGTAGCACTGTAAGCTACACTAGTACTTCATCGGTTCCTTCCGCTGATTCGTGGTCATTCGGAGATATGGCAACAGATACTGCTGGTAACCCATCACACATATACACCAACAACGGTACATACACCGTGTCGCATACTGTAAGCAATAGCTGCTTTTCTGAAACATTAACGGATACTGTTCACATTGGCCTTACCACTATAGGCGTTAATAACATCTCCGGTACTATTCCTGGTGCCATCATAGCGCAGGGTGGGGGGGCGTTGAGGTTCGCATTGACGCTAAATGCAAACGATAAACTGGAGTTGATAGATATGAAGGGTGTGGTAGTAAAGGCCTACTCTTCCGCAACATTGCCAGCTACAGATAACCTGGCGCCTGGTATCTATGTGTTCCGTTTATACTGTAATAATGGTGCATCTATAAGTGTGGGCAAGGTTAGTGTTTATTAAGAAGTAGATAGCAAATAGTTCATAGTACTTTGACTGTTTAATTAATTTGGTAGCATTAAAGAGGTAAAAATTATGTCAGCACGGTTTCATGGGTTACGCACCGCTATTTATTTTGTTGATGATGTAACTAAGGCTACAGAATGGTATATAGGAGTGCTGGGCATACAGCCTTACTTCAATGAGCCATTTTATGTTGGCTTCAATGTAGGAGGTTATGAACTGGGTCTGCATCCAACCGAGGCCCGCAATGATAGCCAGCCCAACAGCATAGCAATATATTGGGGCGTTGATGACGTACAAGCCACCTACGACTCAATGATAGCCGCCGGTGCCACCCCACATGAGGTGCCCAACGAAGTAGGCGCAGGCATAATTGTCGGCGCAGTAAAAGACCCGTGGGGTAATGCACTGGGCGTGATTTATAATCCGCATTTTGTGTTGGGAGGATAAAGAATTAGTGCTTAATAATTTACCCAGTTTGATTGCGGGTCTTGATACATTGATAACACAGCAAGAATGACTATGTTTTTATCTATGATAGTATAGTGTGCTGCGTATGGAAACTTGTCTAAAACTGCAAAACGAATATCATTATATCGAACTGCTCTGGAGAAAGGATTTGTAGAAATTGCTTTTACTTGTTTTTTGAAATCCTGGTAAAATCGTTTGCCCAAACCATGCAATTGCCCGTTATAGTAGTCCACTGCTTTTTGAATCTCTGAGATCGCACGTGGAGTTAGAATAGGTTTGTACTCTTGCATTAATCTACCTTTATCATTTTTTGTGCATCCTCCCAGCTAACCAACTCTTCCGGGTGTAGTTTGTAGTATTCCTTCCTTTTTAGAACTTCTTCAATTTGCCAATGAGGAATTTCAAATGAACTTTCAGGAATAAGTTCTACTGCATCAAGTTTTTGCAAATCTTCAATAATTGCAGACGCGTATTCCTTTTTTACGACGATATGATAAGTATTCTGCACAGCACCTTTTTTATAAAGATAAGAATTTTTATTCTTCTGGTGTTTTGTTGGAAAGTAGCAAAATGTTAAAACAACCATGGGGCGCTTCTGCGCCCCATGGTTTGCTATTCACACACTTTTTACTATTATGACTTCAGCATTGCATCGCTGGCGGTTTCGTTGCGCATGGCAATTACGTCGTCAAATACATCGATGAGCACTGGTTTTGTTTTGTCTATGTCGCCGGCTATGATCTTCTTACTGAGCATGTTGATGAGGTCTTTTTGTATGACTCTCTTCAATGGTCTTGCACCATACTGAGGATCAAATCCACGCTTTACAAGGTAGTCGAGGGCGTAGTCGGTAAACTGCAGGTCTATGCCTTGTTGCGCCAGCTGTTCGCGCAGGTGTTCCAGTTGTATCTTGATGATGCCTCTTATTTCCTTGCGCATCAGCGGGTGGAACATGATGATGTCATCTATTCTATTCAGGAATTCCGGGCGCATATTGGCCTTCAGCACATCCATTACCTGGTCTTTGGTAGCTTCCATTACATTGTGGATATCATCGCCGTCTTTTATGTTGGCAAAGTTTTCCTGTATAATGTGGCTACCAGTGTTGCTGGTCATGATGATGATGGTGTTCTTGAAGTTGACCACACGGCCCTTGTTGTCTGTCAGGCGACCATCATCGAGTACCTGTAGCAATATGTTGAATACATCAGGATGTGCTTTTTCTATTTCATCGAGCAGGATAACTGAGTATGGTTTGCGGCGTACAGCTTCTGTGAGCTGTCCACCTTCATCATAGCCAACATATCCCGGAGGTGCACCAACAAGACGGCTTACGCTATGCTTTTCCTGGTATTCACTCATGTCTATTCGGGTCATCATACTGTCGTCATCAAACAGGATCTCAGCCAAAGCCTTTGCCAGTTCGGTCTTACCTACACCGGTTGTGCCCAGAAATATAAATGAGCCAATTGGTTTGCGTGGATCATGCAAGCCTGCACGGCCACGACGTATAGCATCAGCTACTGCTTCTATAGCTTCATCCTGGCCTATCACCCGTTTGTGCAATTCATCTTCCAGCAACAGTAGTTTAGAACGCTCGCTCTGCAACATACGCTGTACCGGTATGCCTGTAGCTTTAGCAACGTTTTCTGCTATATCCTCAGCATCCACTTCTTCCTTCAGCAGGCGCTTGTGATGCGTGTCTATCTCATTAAGTTCTTTCACCATGGCATCTACAATAGCTTCCTGCTCCTGCACTTTGCCATAGCGTATCTCGGCTACCCGACCATAGTTGCCTTCACGTTCGGCTTGTTCAGCTTCCTGCTTCAGGTGGTCTATCGTGTTTTTCGCTTTGTTGATCTTATCAACCATTTCCTTTTCTTCCAGCCACTTTGCTTTCAATGTATCACGTTGCACACTGAGCAGAGATATTTCCTGGTTCAGTTCTTTGAGTTTTGCCTCGTCATTTTCCCTCTTAATAGCCTCGCGCTCAATTTCCAGCTGACGGATACGACGTATCAGTTCATCCAGAGCCTCGGGCATAGAGTTGATCTCCAGCTTCAGCTTGGCTGCACTTTCGTCTATGAGATCAATGGCTTTGTCGGGCAAGAAACGATCGGTTATATACCTGTGCGACAGTTCCACTGCAGCTATGATAGCTTCGTCTTTTATCTGAACCTGGTGGTGGCTTTCGTAGCGGTCTTTCAATCCACGGAGAATAGATATGGCATCTTCAACAGAAGGCTCATCTACAAACACGCGCTGGAAGCGGCGTTCTAGTGCTTTGTCTTTTTCAAAATACTTCTGGTATTCAGTAAGGGTAGTGGCACCAATTGCGCGGAGTTCACCACGAGCCAGAGCAGGTTTTAAGATGTTAGCCGCATCCATCGCACCTTCCATCGCGCCGGCACCTATGAGGGTGTGGATCTCGTCTATAAAGAGAATCACATTGCCATCGCTTTCGGTCACTTCCTTTATTACCGCCTTTAGTCTTTCTTCAAACTCACCACGATATTTGGCGCCTGCCATCAATGCGCCCATATCCAGTGCGAAGATGATCTTTGATTTCAGGTTGTCGGGTACGTCGCCATTAATGATACGATGTGCCAGACCCTCAACGATAGCTGTTTTACCTACACCCGGTTCGCCCACTAAAATCGGGTTATTCTTAGATCTGCGGCTGAGGATATGCAGTGTTCTGCGTATCTCTTCATCACGACCAATTACGGGGTCGAGCTTGCCGTTGCCGGCCATCTCGTTGAGGTTTTTGGCATAGCGCTGTAACGAGTTGTATTGCTGATCTGAGGTTTGAGAATTTACAGTATTGCCCTTGCGCAATTCCTTTATTGCTGCGACCAATCCTTTTTCAGAAAGGCCCGCATCTTTAAGCAATTTACCCGTATCGTCATTCACCTGCAACAATGCAATGAGGATATGCTCTGGAGTGACAAATTCGTCACTGAAGGTCTTCATAATATTGGTAGTGCGCAGCAGTGCACTATTGGCATCACGACCAATGTTCTGGCCGGGTTCGCCACCTTGCATTTTGGCCATTTTAGCCAACTGCTCTTTTAATTTGCTTTCTACAAATGGTATATTGACATTGTTCTTTTTAAGTAGGTAGGTAACAGGTCCTTCAGTATCATCTAGCAGTGCCTGCAGGATGTGGGCTGTTTCAATAGCGGGGCTTTGGTGATTGAAAGCCAGTTGTTGTGCCTGTTGTACAATTTCCTGTGCTTTTATTGTGAAGTTGTTCATATTCATGATACTCGGTATTTAGTGTTTGAACTATATGCTTAAAAACTGTTCCAAAAATAAAATACTGAAAAAATGTCATATAATGAATTGATTTATAGACAGTTTGTCGGATTTCTGAAAGTCCTTCTGCAATAATAGCATATAGTGGAGTATGGTGCGATGACCTGAATCAGTAAGGGAGGCGTCAGCCAATAATATTTTGACGACTAGAATATCTTCCGCTGGCGGAGATAATGTTACAGAGGAAGTCTAGCTCGAGTGATTCAATCTGATTGGGGCGGAAACTGCTTGTAAGGCTTCTTAATAAAGGCCCATTTTTACTTTCACGATCAGATAAAAGGAAGAAGTCTGTTACACACCTTCAAAAATATCCAGTAATGGAATGTCAATGTTCAAGCTGTGCAGGTAGAGCGAATCGGTAATGTCGTTGTATTCATTGAGTTCCCAGTTGCCATTGGCGTTGATGTACCAGTTTTCAATTGATTTGTTCTCTGGGTAGGCAATGGTGTATTCGTTGAGTGAAGAGATGTCGCGGTATAGCTTGAATTTTGCTTCCCTATCGTATGACCTTGTAGATGGTGATAGAATTTCAACAAGCAAAGTTGGATTGAGAAAGTTGAAATCATCATCGTTCAGACTTTCCAAATCTCCACAAATGACTGAAATATCCGGATAGGTAAAAAGGGAATTCTTAGGAATGTGAATACGCATGTCACTGCTAAAAGGCTTGCATGATTTACCTTTTAACATATACGCCAAAGCTCCGAAAAAATTAGTAAACACGTGATTATGTGGTCCTTTGGCACCGGACATAGCGAAGACCTCGCCATGATAGTATTCATGCTTCTCAGTTGCAGCATTTTCCATCTCCAGGTATTCAGGTATGGTAATGTATTGTTTATTATAATCGATGGCGGCTTCCTTTACTAGCATAGTAGCAGATGTTTACCTTGCAAAGATAAATAAATTGTTTCATCTGACTTTTCGCTTATGTTATTTTTCAGGTTCATCCAACCATTTACAAGATTTAGCATTTAGTATAGTAAGGGATATAAGTGAAGCAGATTATTAGGCGTAAATTTAGAAGTATAATAACAGCAACTACTATTGAGAATAGACCTACATACTAATACTGACGAGGCTCTGCTGGTAACCCGGTGCAAGAAAAAAGATGAGCAGGCGCAGAAGATCCTATACATGCGGTATGTGGAGGATATGATGGTGCTGTGCATGAGATATATTAGTGATAGAGAAGATGCAAGGGAAGTGTTGATGGATGCGTTCCTGAAATTTTATAACAGCATTTCGGATTTTGAGTATAGAGGCGAGGGAAGTGTGAAGGCCTGGTTGAAAAAGATAGTGGTGAGTTATTGCCTGATGTTTTTAAGGAAGAACAGACTGACGTTTGAAAGTACAGATGATGAGCGATACCACACGGAAATAGCGGCTCAGGAGCATATAGTAGAGGAGATGAACGCGAAGGAAATTTTATTGCTGATACATGGATTGCCTGCGGGTTGCAAGACAGTTTTTAACCTATACATTTTTGAAGGGCAAACGCACAAGGAAATAGCACAAACGCTGGGGATAAGTGAGGGTACATCGAAGAGCCAACTGCACCTGGCCAAGTCGATATTGAAAAGTAAGATCTTGATAAATAGTTAAAATGAGCGGCAAAATGACACATGACGAAGAACAATATTTGCAGCAAAAAATGGATACAGCCAGCCTGAAAGAACTCTTTCCGGAGTTTGATAAGGAGGCTGAGTGGAAGGTATTATCGGGTAAAATGAAACCACGTAGCGTGCCCGACTATAAGTGGATGAGGGTAGCGGCAATGTTGCTGCTGGTAGTGAGTGTTGGTGGTTACTTATTGTTTGTAAATAATACCAGGTCACCTCGGAATAATGAGATCGCTTCTAGTACCAATACATTACCTGATACGATAGTAAAGAAAGCAGCTAATGAAATGGATGGGGGTGTGACTTCTGCAGCCGAACCCCGTCAAATTGCTTCCGTTTCTTCGCCAACCAAAGTGAAAAGAGCTACGTTCATCAGCAATAGACCATTACAAGCTATATCTGCCATGGCTCTGGTGACCGGTACTTATGGTAAAAGCACCGAGGCTATTTGTAATGCTACTAAGTGTGCAATTGAGATATGCATATCCCAGACAGTGAAGTGTAAAGACAAGGCGCCTGCGGCAGTAGCTGATTGCCGCACGTTGGAGCCTGACCAGGCGGGGCCACTGAAGTATACCGACCCGGAAAGATATGGCTGTACGGTAACCGTTGACGAGATACGCATAAAGAAGGTGGCCACCGGAGAAACAATAGTTATTAATTCTGAGACGCAGCCGGGATCGGCAGAGGAAATGTTGCAATGTTTTACCGGAGAAAAGAAGTGTGATATGATGGCGGGGTTCTTTGATACCGATTGCAATGACAATAATTCGCCCCGCAAAATAACTATTGACAGCCATTACGGGGATGTGATCATTCAGTAGTAAAGGGAGTCTCACCCTGGCCCTCTCCAAGTGATAGGGAGATAAAATGTCCACGCTGTCGCGTGGGTGATACGATAAAATCTACAAGACGATGTTTATTTACGTTATAGGCCCCGCCTGTTGTAGCCCCGCCTTTGCCTATTTTTTCCATTTTTTAATCATAAAACAAAACAAACATGAAAAAGTTAATGATGTTGACCATTTGCCTGATCTTATCGGGAGCAGTTGCTACTTATGCGCAGGAAACCAAAGCAGAAATAAACGCCACCAGCGACGCAGGTATAATGGCGTTCAATGAATTGGTACATGACTATGGTGAGGTGCCTGAAGGACCTATGGCTGAATATGATTTTGTATTTAAAAACAAGGGGAAGAAACCAATTGTAATTAATAAGGCAGTGGGGTCTTGCGGTTGTACTGTTGCTGCTTGGGATCATGAACCGGTACTGCCCGGCAAGAAGGGAAAGATACATGTTACTTACAATACATTGCAGCGCCCAGGCCCTATCAGCAAGCAGGTGACAGTGATGTCGGATGCATCTGAACCGGTGATCGTATTACAGATAAAAGGTAATGTAAAATTTAAGGTGATGGGGATGGTGACGAATAAATAAGTAATGCTGCTGTGAAAACAAACGGGTCGCTACTTAATTGTAGCGACCCGCTTAATATTAACTGAATGGCTCAAAGCAGTCGTAGTTTCTCCACTTGATGATCTTGCCATCTTTAAATTCATAGAACTGGGCAAAATAAGCTTTCATTTCCCCACCTACAGGTATGTTACCAACAGGAATAGCTAAAGTACCCCTGAAAATAGCTTCAATTATTACTGTGTTACTGTGTTCGTAGCTGTTCACCACTTCGTAGGTTTCCTTCTGCAACACTATTTTACCCTTGTCGGCTGCATCTTTCAGTACATCGAAAGTGCGGTTGGCAGTGTTTTTTGTAAGGGTGTTTGGGTATTCTGTTTGCAGAATATCGGGGTGATAAAACTGATCGAGTTCGGCCGATGAAGTTCTGTTTTCCAGCGTTTTCAGGAAAGCTAGTACAATGTTGAGGTTTTCTGATGCAATAAAGGTAGATTTTTTGGTCTAATAGATGGCAAAGGTAGAAAATCTAAAAAAATGATTCTACGTCTTCCTTGGCTTTTTCTTAGCGGCAGGAAACAACACATTATTCAAAATCAGGCGGTAGCCGGGAGAGCTGGGGTGGAGGCTAAGCTCGGTGGGAGGGTCGCCGATGTTGTGCTGGTAGTCTTCAGGGTCGTGGCCGCCGTAGAATGTCCAGGTGCCTTTACCATATTCTCCGTGTATATAGCGGGCTTCGTTGGTCGGTTTGAAATCGCCCATTACCAGTACGCTCGATTTTAGGGCTTCTTTACGGAATGCTGTTGTCTGCCCCATAAAGCCTTTTATTGTTGTAGTATGGTTCTGGCAAAGCATAGCAGGAACCGGATCGAACTTAGCAGAGAACGTAAACAGGCTGAAATAATCGGTATTCACGGGTATGCGGCCCTGGTGTATCTCAGTGGCATCTATGGTTGAGTATTCGTAATGGATAGGGTCGGTGTAAAGACTGAAGTCCTTAAAGGCAAAGCACTTGGTGTAGTCAAGTTTAGATTGCGCGGCAGGATCGGGGCGGTCGCCATCGAAGGGTACATCGCATATGTCGGTGCCATCGGCAGCAAGTGCAATGTCGTAAGTGTCGGTAGCGGAGCACATGGCAAACATAAAGCCGCCACCTGCTACGAAATCACGGATCTTTTTAGCCACAGCCAGTTTTAACTGAGATACTTTTTTAAACCCGTGTTTTGCTGCCATAGCTTCGGCTGATCGCTGATCGTTCTGATACCATGTGGTATTGCGGAAGCTGGCCCAGAATTTACCATACTGGCCGGTAAAATCCTCGTGATGGAGGTGCAGCCAGTCGTACTTGTGCAGGTCGTCACCCAGCACTTCATCGTCATAAACTTTATCGAAAGGAATTTCGGCATAGGTGAGTACCATTGTTACAGCATCATCCCATGGTTCTTTGTTGGGCGGGGTGTAGACGGCTATTTTAGGTGCTTTCTCCAGTTTAATTACATCCCCGTTAAAATCGGGATTTGCTATTTCAGTCACTATTCCCAGGTATTTTTCCTCACTGATGATCTCATAGCTTACGCCCCGCAACTTGCAAAGACGCACCAATGTGGCGGCATCATCCATGCAAAAGCTGCCTCCTTTGTAGTTGAGCAACCAGTCGAGTGTCATACCTTCTTTCAGCGCCTCATATGCCACCCCGTAAGCCTTCAGGTGGTTGGCCTGGCCTTCAGGATCCATAGGGATAAACAGCTTGGATGCCTGTGCCGGTAAAGAAAGTAAAATACAGGCTATTGCTGCCGCCAGTAACCGCAATTTCATCATCATATATATTATGCACGTAAATTACCTAATAACTGTGATAACGGTAAGATGATGCACTGATTTTTAACAAAATGCGGAATTGGGGGATAGACGGTAGTAGGTAATGTGCCGTAAAAAGGCTAACTTTATAAAAATCAATAATAATTATGCCGGAATTGGGTAATGTTTTTTCCACAATAAAATTATACGTTCAGGATGCGCCTTCTAAAGGATTTGTATCATTTGAAGCTATTGCAACCAAGGCGGGAGTTAGTCGTGCAACACTGCGCATACACCTGGAAAGCCTGAAAAAAATGAAATTGATCACTTATTCAGCGACAGGACAATGCTTCCTTACTGTGACCAAACTGGGTATGGAAACCAAGCAGCTGGCAGTAGCTGGCTAGGAATAATTGGAATAAAAACTATTTAAATGTTAATATTTGGAATTGACATCGATGAATGTATCTATTTGTCGATGTTACTTTCATTTTGATGTCCTGCCGAGTTTGCGCATAAGATGACAGCATATACTGTATATATAACCAGCACTGCCAGAATTATTGCCTTCTATATTCTTTTCTATTTCATTGGGTTCATTACCTCCTGTGTGCTATTTGTATTGCTCATAGAAGATGAGGATCTTCTAGGTATAGCGCTCATTTTTTCGTGGTTTATATTATTCCTGGGTTGCTACCACCTTGCCAAGAAAGCAGGATCTAAAAAATATGCTGCGAGCTTCAAGTACGGCAATTTGCAATTGACCGGCACCCGTGGCAATACCCTCCATTTCAGTAACTGTGAGCTGAAAAATCATAAACTCCTATATGTTGGCTCAAGACCGGAGTCGCTGATCCTGTATTTGCAGAATGGAACGCAGGTGAAGCTTAGCGGGCGATTATTCCGGCGTCGGTCGTTGATAGAATTTTCTGCTTTTACTGAAGCATTTAATGAAGCTTTGAGTGGCCAGCCGGTGAATTATGCAACTATTCCGAGTGTTTCTGATAAAGAAAACGTAGTTGCTGATAGCTCGGCTGGCTTCCCTAAAGTAGTTGATAATACTACTGATGCAATACATTGCAGGGCGTTGAAGGTATATGGATGGTTGTCGTTTGGGGGAATTCTGATAGCTACGGTAAATGCGTTGTTTTTTGGTTTGGTTTTGTTGGCTCTCTATGAAGAGTTATCGGCTGTTGGGGTAATAGTGGCGCTTGGGTTGGTATTGGCAGAGATTGTTGGTGTCTATTGGTTCTTCATTGTTTTATTCCGTCGCCCGCTTGAAGTGGACATATACAGGGATAAAGTAATGATCAAAATGATAAAGAAATACGCCGTACAGACGGAAAAAGTTCAGGAATTTTACTTTAAAGACCTTTCTAAATTTGAGGTTTGGGAGCCTTACAGAGGCAATGCGCGCATTGTTCTAACTGACAAAAAGAATAGAAAATTTAGTTTTCAGGAATATTTTCCGTTCGTAGTCAGCAAAGCACATACCGCTTGTTATGTAGTCAATACTCTGTCCGCAGCTTTCAATGAATTTACTGCCAATTATAAAACCGGGGTTAAAATAAAGATCAGAAGTAGCCGTGGTGCAGGCAAACTGGGTATTATAGGGGATATAGCCGATACGCTGGGGTGGTGACAATGAAATATAACCACATTCTCAGGAAAATATCGTTGTTTACTTTTGTATAATTGACCAGTAAGGGATAACTTTGCAGCCAAATTCAACAATAGTTATTTAAAATAATATGTCAGGACAGCTCAAAGAGGTTCGGAATCGTATAAAATCAGTACAGTCTACCCAGCAGATCACTAAGGCCATGAAAATGGTAAGTGCGGCTAAACTGCGTCGTGCACAGGATGCTATCATACAGATGCGCCCTTACTCGCAGAAACTGCAGGAAATGCTGAGTAATATAGTTAGCAGCGTATCTGGCGACGTAAGTATGCCACTGGCTGAAGAGCGTATTACAGAGCGTGTATTGATGATTGCTGTAACCAGTGACCGTGGTCTGTGCGGTGCTTATAACGCCAACGTTATAAAGCTTACCCGCCAGGTGATCAATGAAAAATACCCTGAGCAGTTCAAAAAAGGCAACGTGACTATTTTACCTATAGGTAAGAAAGGTTTCGAGTTCTTTACGAAGTTGGGTTACAATGTAGTAAGCGATTACTGGAACATATTTTCTAATCTTTCTTTTGAAAGTGTGCGTGGTGCTGCTGTTTATGCGCAAAATGCATTTTTGAGAAAAGAGTATGACAGGATAGAATTGGTTTATAGTCAATTTAGAAATGCGGCTACACAGGTATTTACCGCAGAAGCTTACCTGCCAATACCAAAGGTAGAGCAGAAAGCAGGTGCTAAGAATGTAGACTTCATCTATGAGCCATCTATGGATGAGTTGTTGCTGGAGTTAATGCCGAAAATATTGAACACACAGGTATACAAGGCTGTATTGGATGCTAATGCATCTGAGCACGGAGCACGTATGACCTCTATGGACAAGGCGAGCGAAAATGCCGGTGAAATACTGAAAGCATTGAAGATCAGCTACAACCGTGCGCGTCAGGCGGCGATCACAACTGAATTGACGGAAATCGTGAGCGGTGCAGCAGCATTACAAGGATAATTTTTTATTACAATAAATATTTGAGAACCTCTGCAAACCTTGCAGAGGTTTTTTATTTTGCACCAAATTGAATGTATGGTGTTTTTGAAGTCAGGTATTCTAGGCGTACTCATGTCTGTATTTTTTTGTATTTCGGTGGATGCACAGCACAAAGTTGATGCCTCGCATCAGTTTATTGTACAAGGTGAGGTAGAAAAGCAGGTTGTTTTTGATATTGCAGCGATCAGGAAGTATAGTGCGGTGTCATTGGGCGACGTGGTGATCAAAAATCACAGAGGACAGGATAAAAAGACCGCAAAAAATGTGAAGGGCGTGCTACTGAAGACCCTATTAGATAGCGTGCACGTAAAGGTGGATAAACCAAAGTACTACAGTGAACTTGTTGTGATCTTGGAGGCGACGGATGGATATAAAAACGTTTATTCGTGGAATGAACTGATGAACACGGATGTGGGGAATCATGTTTACGTGATCACGGACAAGGATGGGCAGGGTATAGAATCAATGGAGGAAGCAATAGTTGTTATTTCTATGTCGGACATAAACGCCGGGAGCAGATACTTGAGAGGATTTGCAAAGTTGGAAATAAAGCGAGTGCAATAGAAAATCAGCGGGATTCCCTTCGGCTAATATTTATGCCCGAATGCACTGATTTTAGTAGTTTAACATCAAAAAATTTAAGTCGACATTTTTTTTACCTTTATAGGCTTTAACAAAGCTGTACACGAGAAAATACCATACAACATTTATGAAAAGTAAAATAGAGCCATACATACCCGGGATCTTACTGTTTGTATTTACACTGATACTAGGGCTGATAGTTTATAAAGACTATGGTATGGGCTGGGATGAGCCCTTGCAAAGGGAGCCGGCAATGATGAGCTGGAATTATGTATTCTTTGGTAATCAAGACCTTTTCCTGAAGGAAACGGATAATCACGGAGCCGGTTTTGAGTTGCTGCTGTTGATGTTTGAAAAGTCGATGAAGATTACCGATAGCAGAGAGATCTATGTAATGCGCCACTTGGTGACCCATATTGTGTTCCTTTTGAGTGCATTTGCAGGTTATGTGCTTGCCTACAGGCTATTCAGGGATAAATGGGTGGCGTGTATCGCTTTTATCATGTTTGCGTTTGCGCCGCGTATCTATGCACACTCGTATTTCAACAGTAAGGACTTGCCGTACATGTGTATGGTGCTCATTGGGTTAGCGTTTACTCAGATAGCATTTGATAAGAAAAAATGGTGGTGGTTTCTGCTGGCGGGTATGGCACTTGGGTATGGCACCGGTATAAGAATTATGGGTATTGTTTACGGTTTGCTGGTGGGCTTGCTGTTCCTGGTAGATCTGATCATGAACATAAAGGAGAAGGAAAAGCCAACAAAAACGCTCATTAACATGGGAGTATTTACAGCAGGATTTACCGGCCTGTTGTACCTTGCCTGGCCATATCTGTGGAAGGCGCCTGTGGCTAAGTTCATTGAGAGCTTTGTGGCATTGGCTCACTTTAAGTTTGAAGGTGCGGTACTGTTTGAGGGTAAGTTCATTCCCGCTACGCAATTGCCATGGACCTATTTTCCTACCTGGTTCATTATTTCTACGCCTATTCTATGGCTTATAGCGGGTTTTGCGGGCATGGCATGGATCATATTCAACTTCGTAACCAACCCAAAGAACTATATTAAAAATGGCAACGAACGTAACTTTCTGTTCTATGTGCTATGCTTCATAGCGCCGGTAGTGGCCATTATTGGTATGCACTCTGTAATTTATGATGATTGGAGGCACTTGTACTTCGTATATCCGGCTTTTGTGCTGGTGGGATTGTATTTTATCAATCGTCTGTATGTGACCAAGCTGAAAATGGTGATATTGGCAGCGTGTGGATTGCAGATATTGCTTATTGCCAACTTCATGATACTGAACCATCCGCACGAGCAGGTATACTTTAACGCGCTGGTAAAGCAAGATGATGAGTATCTCCGTAATAACTATGACATGGAATACTGGGGTTGCAGCTTTAAACAAGCACTGGACCAGATAGCGGAGTCTGATACTTCTTCTGTTATCAAGGTTAGCGGCAACTGGGCATTCCCATTGAATAACAACATAATGATGTTACCGAAAGAGGTGCGTAAACGCTTTGTTCTGGTCAATGAGCCCGAGAAATCAGACTATTTCCTTACTAATTTCAGGATGCATCCGGGCGATTACCCGTCTAATAACATACAGTATGAGATAAGCCTTTGTCATAGCACGATAATGCGGGTGTATAAGATCAAAAATACAGGTCCGCAAGTTCCGGCAAGGCCATAAACTATCTCAATTAACAGCCAAGGTATATACCTTAGGCAAAATGCGAAGCAATACAAATGGCAAAGAAGCAAAATCAACAAAATATACAAAGACCGGCTAGCGTACCTAAGGTGTCAGCTACTCCGAAAAGCGAAACACCCGCCAGGTTTTCGCTCCAAACCAAACTTGCTATTTTGCTGGGTATCATAGCGTGTCTGGTCTACTTCAATACGCTGAGTAATGGCTATGTGCTGGATGATTTTACCGTTATCAAGAACAACAGGATCATTACTAAGGGGATATCTGCAATTGGCGAGATCTTCACTACTCCCTACAGGAGGGGCTGGTTTATAACCCATAACGATCTGTACAGGCCGCTATCGCTGGTAATGTTTGCTATTGAATCAGATCTGGGTGGCGGTTCTCCTACACTAGGTCACTTTATGAACATGGTTGTATTTGCAAGTGGTGTAGGCATGTTGTTTATATTTCTTAATGGATTGTTTGATGGTAAAAAGATGGCCGTTGCATTTATTGCGGCATTGCTGTTTGCTTTACATCCCATTCATACCGAGGTAGTTGCGAATATTAAGAGTAGGGATGAATTGCTGTGCTTTTTCTTTGCTTTTGTAAGTCTGAATGTCTTTCTGAAATATTCTAAAACGGGTGAAATAAAGCAGTTGTTATTAGGTGCACTGTGCTTCTTTTTGTCGTTTCTATCAAAAGAAACCGTTATTACCTTTCTTGCAGTTATACCGCTGATCTTCTTCTTTTACCGGAATGAAAACAAGATGAGAAGCATTTATATTACAGTGTCTGCAGTGGTAGTAGCGTTGTTATTTCTGGGAATAAGATTTGCTGTATTAAGCCATTACGATGCTAATACGGACTCTTTTGTCACCTTCATGGACAACTTCCTTACAGTTCCACCAAAAGGAACATCGGCATTGGCCACGGAGATATTGATCCTTGGGCAGTACGTGAAATTGCTGTTTGTGCCGTATCCATTGATCTGCGATTACTCCTATAACAGCATTCCATTTGTAACTTTTGGCAATATTGGGGTAATAATATCATTAGCATTTTACCTGTTGTTAGGTGGTTTTGGTACCTATAAACTTATAAAAAGCCCGAAAGATCCGTTTGCATTTGCTATCCTGTTCTTCCTGATCACCATTTCCCTGTTCTCCAATATTCCATTTATAATAGGTGCTGCTATGGCCGAGCGATTTGTTTTCTTTGCGTCAATGAGCTTTTGCCTTGTTCTAGCGTTGCTTATAGAGCGCTTCCTGATGGGGGGGAATACAGGTATGGCTGCAGTTACATCGGGCAAGGTATTAGCTATAATAGTGCCGATATGCCTTATCTACTTTGTTATCAGTTCAGGGCGTAATAAAGATTGGATGAGTAATGAAACGTTGTTCAGGGCAGATGTGGTGCATACGCCCAATGATGCCAGGGTAAACTATTACCTGGGTACGGAGCTGGTTACAGAAAAGGCAAAGACGGAGGGTAATCCGGTAGTGGTAAAGCAGATAATAGAGGAAGGTTGCGTGTATCTGCGATCGGCGTTAAATGTGTACCCGGAGTATGACGACGCCCATGCCGCGATAGGGGATGCTTTCTTCAAGCTTGGGAGATACGATTCTGCCGAGGTGCATGACAAAAGAGCGCTGGAATTGAATCCAAAGTTTGTAATTGCGATGAATAACCTGGCGGGTGTGTACTTTGTTAGGAATCAATATGATACAGCTATAATGTACTGTAGAAGGTCTATAGCGCGCAGTCCGGACTTTGTAAACGCGTATGCTAACCTTGGGTTGTGTTACATGAGGCAAGGGAAATTCGACTCTTCTTTGAAAAATTTATACATCGCGATCTCTAAAGATGCTAATTTCCTTTCGTCGTACGAAAATATGGCGTTTACCTATCAGGCAATGGGTAAGACAGATTCTATGAGGAAATATAACGAAATAGCCCAGGAGCTGAGGGCCGGTGGCAAGAGGCAATGATAAAAGTAAGGTTGTTCTAAAATTAGGTCTGGTTCATGAAAAAAGAATCAGACCTCTTTTTTTTTGTTGATTTTGAAATTTTTTCAAAATTATTTTTTTGCATCCTGACTACTGTAAGAATGCCGGTTTCTTCATAGATTATGCGCGATGTAAATGCATTTAGATTCAGCCGATAGAGAGGGTGGGGGTAAAATGGCCGGATAAATATTGAATATTTTAGTTGATAAAGAGTGATTTTTATTCACTTTGCAGCTTTGATCAACAACCGAAAAATGGGCTCTTAAATTTGATAAAATATTGATAATCAATACTATTTACAAAGTAAATCCATCGTTATTGCTTGTGATTTTATTTCCATTGTTACCTGATAAAGACGGTGTTAGTAAATATTATTTTTTGATGAAAATATTTTATCAATTATTAAGAAAAAGTGTTACTTTTGCAGTCCGAAAATAAATCAAGTGCTCGGGGGATTGACAAGATAAGTAAAAAGAAATGAGTAATAAAATAAAATTTCTTTTAAAAAAGTTTGTCTATTCAAAACACTTCATTACCTTTGCAGTCCCAAATTTTTAGGGTAGAATATAACAAACAGTATGTCACAGCGAATCAGAATAAAGCTAAAATCTTACGATCACAACCTGGTTGATAAATCAGCTGATAAGATCGTGAAGACTGTTCGTAATACAGGAGCGGTTGTAACAGGCCCCATTCCATTGCCTACAGAAAAGAAGATCTTTACCGTATTGCGTTCACCGCACGTAAACAAGAAATCACGTGAGCAGTTCCAGTTGTGCACTCACAAGCGCCTATTGGATATCTACACGTCTTCTTCACGTACCGTAGATGCACTATCAAAGCTCGACCTGCCAAGCGGTGTTGAGGTTGAGATCAAAGCATAATGAATGATTGTTAATTGGCTGATCAGCTAATTTGGTAATCGAAGGATAGTTCTTTAATAAATTGAAACAAAGTTAATCCCGGCCCACACAATTTTACGGCTCCGGGCGCTTAGCTCAAATAATAATAATAATGAAAGGTATTATTGGTAAAAAAATTGGCATGACCAGTATTTTCGAGCCGAATGGCAAGCAGACCGCTTGTACCATCATCGAAGCTGGGCCTTGTGTGGTTACTCAAAAGAAGACCGTTGATACCGACGGTTACGATGCGCTCCAAATCGCATTCGGAGAGGCTAAAGTAAAGAACACTACTGCAGCTCTCGTAAATCACTTCGCTAAGGCGAGCACGACTCCAAAACGTGTAGTAAAAGAACTTCGCAATTGCTCTATAGATAAACAACTGGGCGAAAGCATTACCTGCGAGATTTTCACTGAAGGTGAAAAAGTAAGCGTAGTAGGAACTACAAAGGGTAAAGGCTTCCAGGGTGTAGTTAAGCGTCACGGCTTTAGCGGTGTGGGTGAAGCAACCCATGGCCAGCATGACCGTTCACGTGCTCCGGGATCTATCGGTGGTTCATCTTATCCAAGCCGAGTATTCAAAGGTATGCGCATGGCAGGCCGTATGGGTACAGACCAGGTGAAGATCAAGGCACTTCGTGTAGTGAAAATATTCCCTGAGAAAAACTACATCTTAATCAGCGGTTCGGTTCCGGGTCATAACGGATCTATTGTTTTAATTCAGAATTAATTTTAGTCATGCAAGTTGACGTTTTAAATAGTAAAGGTGCAAAGACAGGCCGTTCAGTAGAACTTCCTGATGATATCTTCAACATTGAGCCAAATGATCATTGTATCTACCTAGCGGTAAAGCAATATCTGGCTGCTCAGCGTCAAGGTACGCACAAATCAAAGACCCGTGCTGAGGTAAAGGGTTCTTCAAAGAAATTGCACAAGCAGAAAGGAACAGGTGGTAGCCGTAAGGGTAATATCCGTAATCCTTTGTACAAGGGTGGTGGTGCCGTTAATGGTCCAGTTCCGCACATGTACGGCTTCAAACTTAACCGTAAGGTTAAGGATCTGGCAAAGGTGAGTGCATTGACTTACAAAGCTCGTGCTAACCAGATAGTAGTAGTAGAGGACCTGAAAATGGAAGCTCCTAAGACTAAGGCTTACACCGAGATACTGGATGCCCTTCGTGGTGATAACCGCAAGTCAATGATGGTTGTACCTGAATTTGACAGCAACATCTACCTGAGCAGCCGTAACGTGCCAAACACAAAGACAGTAATGCTTAGCGATCTGAACACTTACGATATCACTCACACAAACGTGATCGTATTTACTGAATCAGTAGCTAAGATGTTTACCGAAGAAATGGCTGTTGTAGAAGAAGCTTAATTGCTGATAATACCAGAGTAAAATAAAATAATAATCAGTTTGTTTGTAACGAACGGACTCTTAAAAATAAATACGATGAAACTTTCAGAAGTGTTGGTACGGCCGGTAATTACCGAAAAGGTAAATCGCCAGATGGAAAAAAGCGGCCGCTACACATTTGTAGTAGGACATGCAGCTAATAAGATCGAGATCAAAAAAGCTGTTGAAGAGTTTTACAACGTCAAAGTAAGCGAAGTAAACACTATCGTAGTTCCTGCGAAAAATAAGACGCGCTATACTAAGGCAGGTTTTCTTCAGGGAAGAAAATCTTCATACAAGAAGGCAGTAGTTTCTCTTGCAGAAGGAGAATCAATTGATCTTTTCGCCCAGGGATAGTAGATAGTCGACAGGGAAACCTGTAGATGGTATAAGTAAACTAACAAACAAATAATACGATGTGGATAGGCTAGTTAGTTAGCAAATTATCGCATCAGTTAATAAAAGTAAAAATGGCATTACGTAAATACAAACCGGTTACAGCCGGAACACGCTGGAGAATAGGTAACGCATACGCGGAAATTACCACTAACGTGCCTGAGAAAAGCCTTCTGGAGCACCAGCATGGTACAGGTGGTCGTAACTTTCAGGGTCGCCGTGCAATGCGCTACATAGGTGGCGGTAACAAGATCATGTATCGTTTGGTAGATTTCAAACGTAACAAGAGTGAGATCAAGGCTACTGTTAAGTCAATAGAGTATGATCCAAACCGTACAGCTTTCATCGCATTGTTACATTATATAGATGGTGAAAAGCGTTACATCATCGCTCCACAGGGCTTGGAAGTTGGTTCTTCTGTATTAAGTGGTCCGGCGGTTGCTCCTGAAGTAGGTAATGCATTGTTGTTGAAGAATATGCCTTTGGGTACTGTTATCCACAACATTGAGTTGCAGCCAGGTAAGGGTGGTGCACTTGCACGTTCTGCAGGTACATATGCCCAGCTTAGCGCTAAGGAAGAAAAGTATTGCGTACTGAAAATGCCAAGTGGTGAGCTTCGTAAAGTATTGAGCACATGTATGGCAACTGTAGGTATCGTATCTAACAGCGATCACGCGCTCCAGTCAATGGGTAAAGCAGGTCGTAACCGTTGGAAGGGTATCAAGCCACGTAACCGTGGTGTTGCGATGAACCCGGTAGATCACCCGATGGGTGGTGGTGAAGGTAGGTCTTCAGGTGGTCATCCACGTAGCCGTACTGGTAAGTATGCTAAGGGTGAAAAGACAAGAAGCCGTACCAAGTCAACTAATAAGCTGATCATCCAACGCAAGAACGGTAAGAAGCTCTAGTCTGATAATAAGTTAAATGGGGTAGTACCCCGAACATAAACAAAAAAATAGTCAATAAAAATGGCTCGTTCAATAAGCAAAGGACCTTATGTAGATGCAAAACTGGGACGTAAGGTATCCGCAGTAAATGATGGTAAAGTGAAGAAGGGTGTTGTAAAAACCTGGAGTCGCCGTAGCACTATCACCCCGGATTTCGTAGGACTTACTTTCGCAGTTCACAATGGTAACAAGTTTATACCGGTATATGTTACTGAGTATATGGTTGGCCATAAGTTGGGTGAGTTTGCACCTACCCGTAACTTCAGGGGACATAGCGGAAGCAAACAGTAAGTAAGTTGATGGCAGAAGGGTAATACCGGTAGCCTGATATAATATAAAAGAGAAACAATAGTAATAATAGCGATTTGGCACAGCGAGATATCTGTGTCTGAGATCAAAAATCAAAAATAATGGAAGCTGTAGCTCGCTTACGAAATTATCCTACCTCTCCCCGCAAAATGCGCCTTTTGGCAGATTTGATCCGTGGGACAGACGTAGAACAAGCACTGAATACTTTGAAATTCAGCACAAAACATCCTTCAGTAGCAATGGAAAAATTGCTGTTGAGTGCGATCGCAAACTGGAGAGTAAAGAACGAAGGTGTGGATCTGATTGATGCAAGTCTGTTTGTAAAAACAATATTTGTAGATGGTGGCCGTGTTCTGAAGAGGATGCGCCCTGCGCCACAAGGCCGTGCATACCGTGTTCGTAAGCGCAGCAATCATATCACTATCATAGTAGATAGTCGTATTCCGCAGGTACAAACAACTGAAGCTTAAACATTAAATAATATAACTCAATAATAGTACAATGGGTCAAAAATGTAATCCTATAGGTAACAGGTTGGGCATCATCCGCGGATGGGATTCAATGTGGTATGGAGAAAAAAAGGACTTCGGCCAGAAACTGGTAGAAGATCACAAAATCCGCACTTACTTGGCGGCGCGTATCAACAAAGGTGGTATTTCACGTATAGTTATAGAGCGCACATTAGGTAAGTTGATCGTGACCATCCACACGTCTAAGCCTGGTATTATCATAGGCAAGGGTGGAACTGAAGTTGACCGTATCAAGGAAGAACTTAAGAACCTTACTAAAAAGGATGACGTTCAGATAAACATCATGGAAATTCGCCGCCCTGAGTTGGATGCGATGATCGTTGGTGACACTATCGCCCGTCAGATTGAAGGCCGTGTTAGCTACAAGCGCGCAATTAAGATGGCAATATCAACTGCAATGAGAATGGGGGCCGAAGGTATCAAGATCAAAGCAAGCGGTCGTCTTAACGGTTCTGAAATAGCACGTTCTGAAGAATTCAAACAAGGACGTACACCACTACATACTTTCCGTATGGAAATAGACTATGCTTCTGTATATGCTATGACCGTATATGGTAAGATCGGATTGAAGATCTGGATCTGTAAGGGTGAAGTTTTGGGCGAAGTTGAATTGAACCCTAACTTCTCTGCTAACTCAGATAGTCGCGGTAACAACCGTCAGCCAGGTTTTGCAGGAGTAGAAGGATCACGTGGTGAGCGTGGTGGCAACGATCGCAGAGGTGGTGGTAATGACCGTGGCGGAGATCGCCGTGGTGGTGGACAGGGTGGTGATCGTCGCGGTGGTACCGGTGGCGGTGGCAACCGTGGAGGCGCAGCAGGCGGTGGTAACCGTGGTGGTGCAGCAGGCGGCCGTCGCTAAGATAGCCTTACCCAAGCGGAAGGACAAGATAAATTCATAATATTTAGCATACTCTTATAATTTTGTAACAATGTTACAGCCGAAAAAAGTAAAACACCGTAAAGCCCATAAAGGCAGGATAAAGGGAAACGCACAGCGTGGTGCAATGATTGCCTTTGGTTCGTTTGGTCTTAAAGCCATGGAACCTAAGTGGATCACAAACCGCCAGATTGAGGCAGCCCGTCAGGCAATGACCCGCCACATGAAGCGTGAAGGTAATGTGTGGATCCGTATATTCCCTGACAAACCAATTACCCGCAAGCCTGCAGAGGTTCGTATGGGTAAGGGTAAAGGTAGCCTGGAGTTTTGGGCTGCAGTTGTTAAGCCAGGTCTGATCATGTTCGAAATGGATGGTATCCCTGAAGAACTGGCACGTGAAGCTATGTTGCTTGCCGCACAGAAGCTTCCTATCAGAACTAAGTTTGTTGTTCGTCACGATTACGCAGGCGAATAATACCGGGAGGAGAAATGTAGTTAGATAGTCGTTAAGACTGCAATAACTATCTCAATAATAAAAACAGTAAGTGAAAAGTCTGTGACTGATTACTAACTACTAATAAAAAATAAAATGGCAAAAGACAAAAAAGCGAAGGTTGATGATTACCGCTCGCTGGATAATGCAGGACTAGCTTCAAAGATCAGCGAAGAAGAATTGCGTCTGAAAAAGACAAAGTTTAGTCATGCGGTTAATCCAATTGAGAATCCACTCGTTATTAAGCAAATGCGTCGTCAGATAGCACGCCTGAAAACTGAGAATCGTAAAAGAGAACTAGGTTCCTAATAAATATATTGATGTCCGTTATGGCAATTGAAAGAAAAAGCAGGAAAACCCGTATCGGGGTAGTTAGCAGTGATAAGATGGAGAAGACCATCACCATTACTGTAGAACGTAAAGTTAAACACCCTTTATACGGTAAATTCCTTAAGAAATCATCGAGCTTCCACGCTCATGATGAAAGCAATTCTGCAGGAATTGGCGATGTAGTTCGCATTATGGAAACGCGTCCGCTTAGTAAGACTAAACGCTGGCGCCTGGTAGAAATTATTGAAAAAGCTAAGTAACTTTTTAGAATGATACAACAAGAATCCCGGCTCAATGTAGCCGACAACAGCGGTGCCAAAGAAGTACTTTGCATTCGTGTGTTGGGCAATTCGGGTCAAGACTATGCAGGTATAGGCGATAAGATCGTTGTTACTGTTAAGGATGCTATCCCAGGTGGTGGTATGAAGAAGGGTACTGTGTCAAAAGCAGTTATCGTTCGTACCAAGAAGAAACTTCGCCGCAGGGATGGTTCTTATATCAGTTTCGATGACAACGCAGTGGTGTTGCTCAACAACTCTGATGATCCGCGCGGTACCCGTATCTTTGGACCGGTAGCCCGTGAATTGCGTGACAAGGGTTATATGAAAATAGTTTCCCTCGCACCAGAAGTATTGTAAAATTTGTTGTACCTTTGCAGCCCGTTACGAAAAACGGGGTAAAGTATAACGTTAATTCATAGTAATCGTGAAACAGAGATTCAAACCAAAGTTTAATATCAAGAAGGGCGATAACGTGGTAGTTATTGCTGGTGACGATAAGGATCGCACCACACCACGTAAGGTGCTTAGTGTTATTATCGCTGAAGGCCGCATAGTGGTTGAAGGTGTTAATATGATCACCAAGCATTTGAAGCCTAATGCGCAAAATCCTCAGGGTGGTATTATAAAGGAGGAAGCTCCTTTCGCTATCTCTAATGTAATGCTGTGGGATGCGAAGTCAAAAGGTGGAACACGTGTATCACGTACTCGTACTGAAACCGGTTTTTCTCGTATTTCTAAAAAATCAGGGGAGGTAATCAAGTAATGGAAAACACAACAAAATATTCCCCTCGTTTACTTAAGAAGTACAGGGATGAAGTGGTTCCCGGAATGATGAAGAAATTCGGGTACAAAACAGTAATGCAATGCCCACGTTTGGTTAAGATCTGTCTTAATCAGGGTGTAAAGGGTTCTGTTTCTGACAAGAAAATGATCGATGATGCAGTAAACGAAATGTCAATGATCACTGGTCAGAAGTCAATTCCTACTATGTCTAAGAAAGACATCTCTAACTTTAAGCTTCGTAAGAACATGCCTATCGGCTGCCGTGTTACGTTGCGTAATGTTAACATGTTCGAATTCCTGGATCGTTTTATATCTGTATCTCTCCCACGTGTACGTGATTTCAAGGGTATCAATGAGAAATCATTTGATGGCCGTGGTAACTATACAATGGGTATTACAGAGCAGATCATCTATCCTGAGATCAACATCGACAAATTGCCTCGCATCAGCGGTATGGACATAACTTTTGTTACTACAGCTGCTACTAATGAAGAAGCATACGAGTTGCTCAGATTGATGGGTATGCCATTCAAAAACATGGAAAAAACAGGCTAGTACTTTTGGAGACCGGGGTATGAAAATACGTCCGGTTTTTACTTGATCTATCAAATATATTTAAGAACATTTTCACGGATAAAACCGGGGAATAAGATAACAGAAAAATGGCTAGAGAATCAGTAAAAGCCCGTCAACGCAAACGCGAGAAAATGGTAGTTAAGTACGCTTCTAAGCGTGCTGCACTTAAGGCCGCAGGAGATTATGAAGGTTTGGATGCACTTCCAAGAAATTCATCTGCTGTACGCTTGAAGAACAGGTGTCAGATCACCGGCCGTCCTCGTGGTTATATGAGATATTTCGGCATCTGCCGTAATGCTTTCCGCGACATGGCGCTTGACGGTAAAATACCAGGAGTAAGAAAAGCGAGCTGGTAAACCCCTATTCTGCAAAGGCAGAAAAAGGAAAAAGTTTCAAGGTCAGGATAGAAACTCCTGAAACCCGTAACAATTGTTTTACAAAACCTAAAAAATAAAAATGGTAACAGATCCAATAGCAGATTTATTGACCCGTATCCGTAACGCACAAATGGCTCGTCATCGTATCGTTGAGATACCGGCCTCTAACGTTAAAAAGCGTATCGCTGAAATACTTTATGACAAAGGTTATATCCTGAAGTACAAGTTTGAAGCAGATAGCAAACAAGGTCTTATCAAAATAGCGTTGAAGTACGATCCGATCACTAAGGAGCCAGCTATTAAGTCTTTAGAGCGCGTTAGCCGTCCAGGTCTTCGCCAGTATTCTAAGCCAGCTGATATCCGTCGTGTATTGAATGGTTTGGGTATCTCTATCATCTCTACATCTAAGGGTGTAATGACAGATAAAGAAGCACGTAGCCAGAATGTAGGTGGAGAAGTAATGTGCAATATTTACTAGTATTTGCTTATTTGTAGCTGGTTAGCCGGCTACAAATATTTTTTATAGAAAGAGTGCAGCTGATAATATTAAGTTCTCTATACGGTGACTGAACACGGCTTACACTTTAGTTTTTTAATTTTTACAATTTTTTTTTATGTCTCGTATAGGTAAAAAACCTGTAGTTCTTACAAACGGTGTCACAGTTTCGGTTAATGCTGCAAACGAGTTGACAGTTAAAGGCCCTAAGGGTCAGTTAGTACAAGCGATCGATCGCGATATTTCTATCAAAGTAGAAGAAGGCCAGCTGGTAGTTGAGCGTCCTACAGATCAGATCCGCCACCGTGCATTGCATGGTTTGTACCGTTCTTTGGTTGCTAACATGGTAACTGGTGTTACTACTGGTTTCAAAAGAGAACTTGAATTGGTCGGTGTAGGTTATCGTGCTGCCGTTAATGGCCAGCAGATAGATCTTGCACTTGGATTTTCTCACAACATCATCATGGATCTTCCGATTGAAGTTAAAGCAAACGCTATAGCTGAAAAAGGTCAGAATCCAAGGATCATACTTGAATCAATTGATAAGCAATTGCTTGGCCAGGTAGCTGCAAAGCTTCGTAGTCTTCGTAAGCCTGAACCATACAAGGGTAAAGGTGTGCGTTACTCAGATGAAATTGTACGCCGCAAAGCAGGTAAATCAGCTGGTAAATAATTGGTGCATCATCAATAAGATAAACAAGTTGTACACACAACTTGTTTATCTTATTGAAGTTTCACTTAATAAACAATATAACTTAATCAAATTCCGGCAGCCACCCATAAAGGTGAGCCCGTAAAAACTAGATATTATGTCTTTAGATGCAAAAGTAGTCCGCCGTCAGAAACTTCGCTGGCGTATTCGTGCCAGAGTTTCTGGTACAGCACAGATGCCAAGGCTTTCTGTATTTCGTAGTAACAGTGATATTTACGCTCAGTTGATAGATGATAAGACCGGTACAACACTGGTATCAGCAAATTCCCGTATGAAGGACATAGCTGCTATCAAGGGCACTAAGGTTGAAAAATCTGCAATGGTAGGCAAGATCGTAGCTCAAAAAGCTTTGGCTCTTGGTCTTACTGCATGCGTATTCGATCGTGGTGGTTATTTGTATCACGGCCGTGTTAAGTCTGTTGCAGATGGTGCACGTGAAGGTGGTCTTAAATTCTAAATAAATTATTAATCAGCAAATTAGCAAATTAGCTAATCAGCTAATTTTACAAATAATATGAAAGCAACATTAAATCGCATTAAAGGGGGAGACCTCGAATTGACTGAAAAGGTAGTGTCTATCAACCGTGTGGTTAAGACTACTAAGGGTGGTCGTGCATTCAGCTTTTCAGCTCTTGTGGTTGTGGGTAATGGCAATGGCGTAGTAGGTCATGGTCTTGGTAAAGCAAAAGAAGTTCAGGAAGCTATCACTAAGGGTATCGACGATGCTAAGAAGAATCTGATCAAGGTTCCGGTTATGCACGGTACTATTCCTCACGAGCAGTTTGCTAAAGAAGGTGCTGCAAAGGTTTTGATAAAGCCAGCTGCACATGGTACCGGTGTTATCGCCGGAGGTAGCATGCGTGCTGTTCTTGAAGCTGCAGGTATTACCGATATCCTTTCTAAGTCATTAGGTTCTGCTAATCCTCACAACGTTGTAAAAGCTACTTTTATCGCATTGGGTATGCTTCGTGAGCCAATTGCAGTAGCTAAGCAACGTAACATCAGCCTGAAGAAGGTATTTAACGGATAGTATTTTACTTTCCAACTGAATTTTGAACATTTACTATTAGAATAGAATTTTTATGTCAAAGATTAAGATAACACAGGTTAGAAGCGGTATCGATCGCATGGCTCGCCAGAAGCGCACGCTTGTAGCTTTAGGTCTGAAGAAGATGTTTTACTCTGTAGAAGTGGAAGCAACACCTCAGATCCTTGGTATGGTTAAGGCTGTACATCACCTGGTTAAGGTAGAAGAAGTTAAGTAAATTAATATAGCTCCTTTAAGTAGTGAGCTTGTCGAACTATTTTTTAATTGATTTGCGAGCGGTTTTACATTCCGCGCAAGTTTAAAAATCGTAAATAATGCAACTGCATAATTTAAAGCCAGCAGCTGGCTCTACAAAAAAGACAAAACGTATTGGTCGTGGTGAAGGTAGCGGTCATGGTGGTACATCTACCAAGGGTAACAAGGGTCAGCAGGCTCGTACCGGCTATCAGGCTAAAACTGGTCACGAAGGTGGTCAGATGCCAATCCAGCGTCGTATGCCTAAGCGTGGTTTCATCAATCCATTCCGCGTTGAATACAAGGTGTTCAACCTTGGTCAGCTTGATTTCTTTATTGAAAAGTATAACCTTCCTGAGTTCTCTCCAGAAGTTCTGTACATCAATGGTTTGATCAACCGTACAGACCTTATCAAGATACTTGGAAACGGAGAAGTAAAGTCTACTATTTCTTTCAAAGTAAACAAGATAAGCGCAAAGGCTAAAGAAGCCCTGGCAGCAGCTGGCGCCACAGTTGAGCTTATATAAAAAATATATAGAAAGGGCGCATTTTTTTGGAAAAATGCGCCTTTTTTCGTTTATTCGCATTTCATTTTTAGATTAACAACACTTCCTGTGAAGAAATTTATAGATAAGCTCAAAAATATCTGGAGTATTGACGAACTACGTAAACGCATAGTTTATACCATCCTTTTAATATTGGTATACCGCGTTGGTTGTTTGATCACACTGCCAGGTATTAACCCCAATATGATCGATGACTCAAGCAATAGCGGCGGTGGTCTTTTGGGTATATTAAATATGTTTGCAGGTGGTGCCTTCAACAGGGCGTCCATTTTTGCGTTGGGTGTTATGCCTTATATCTCTGCGTCTATCTTTATGCAGCTTGCCGGTATTGTTATACCTCAGGTAGCTAAGATGCAACGCGAAGATAGTGGTCGTCGTAAGATCAATCAGTATACACGTTACCTTACTGTGGGTGTTACAGCTTTACAGGCTAGTGCTTACGTTACCTATTTGCTCAATACACAGCCTTATGCAGGTGCAGTAGCTCAGAATTATTCGGCATTCGTTTTTTGGTTGTCAACTGTAGTAATTCTTACTGCAGGTACATTATTCGTAATGTGGATGGGTGAAAAGATCACAGATCGTGGTATTGGTAATGGTACATCCCTTATCATCATGGTGGGTATCCTTGCTCGTTTCCCTGGTGCAGTTTGGCAGGAATTCGTTGATAAAACAGCGAGTGGTGCAGGTGCGGGTGGTTTGCTGATCCTTTTGATCGAAGTAGCTATGTTCATTGCTGTTGTTATTGGTCTTATCCTTTTAACGCAGGGTGTTCGTAAAATACCTCTGAACTACGCACGTCGTATAATTGGCAGCACAAATCAGGCTAAAGAAGTTAGCGGTAACCGTGACTTCATACCATTGAAAGTTAACTCTGCGGGTGTTATGCCTATTATCTTTGCTCAGGCTATGATGTTTATCCCTACGATTTTCAGAGGGTATGCAACAAGCGATGGTGCAGCTGGTTTCATCAACGCATTGTCTGACAATCATTCATTGTGGTACAATCTGATCTATGCTATCATGGTAATTGCGTTCACTTATTTCTATACTGCGTTGATCTTCAACCCAACTGAAATGGCTGATAACCTGAAACGTAATAACAGCTTCATACCTGGTGTTAAGCCTGGTGACGATACTGCTAACTACATCGCAACTATCATGGACCGTATTACACTTCCGGGTGCAGTATTCCTTGCTCTTGCAGGTATCCTTCCAGGTATCGCTTCATTGGTTGGTGTAACAAGTGGTTTCTCTTACTTCTTCGGTGGTACTTCCATGTTGATCGGTGTTGGTGTTATCCTTGATACATTGCAGCAGGTTGAAAGCTATCTTCTAATGAACCATTACGATGGTTTGATGAAGACTGGCCGCATCACAGGTCGCAATACCGCAGGTACTACTTCTGCGCCTTCATCGGCTAAGGGTATTTCTGCTTAATAATATTTTATCTGCTATGGCGCTGATGGTGCCATAGCAGATTTTTTTTGATACTTTATATTTTAATTTAATGATATATATAAGGACGCACGAGGAGATCGAGACAATACGTAAAAGTGCTTTGATGGTTTCCGCTACCTTAACTGAGGTTGCGAAGATATTGAAGCCTGGTATTACAACATTGTCTATCGATAAGATGGCGGAGACATTTATACGTGATAATGGTGGCGTTCCTTCATTCAAAGGTTACCATGGTTTTCCTTTTTCTTTATGTATATCCGTCAATGAAGTGGTTGTACACGGATTTCCCGGTGCGCACATTTTAAAAGACGGTGATATCATATCAGTAGACTGTGGCGTGTTTATGAATAACTACCATGGTGATTCCGCCTATACTTTTGCTATCGGCGATGTACATCCTGATACTTTGAAGTTACTGCGTGTTACTAAAGAGTCTGTTTATCGTGGTGTGAGACAGGCGTGCGATGGTAACCGGGTTGGTGATATTTCTTATGCCGTAGAAAGCTATACCAATGGTGAGCATGGGTACGGTGTAGTAAGAGAACTTGTAGGGCACGGTGTGGGCAGGAAGTTACACGAAGATCCTCAGGTACCTAATTTTGGCCGTAAGGGTGATGGTAAGAAATTAAGAGATGGTATGGTTATTGCGATTGAACCAATGATTAACCTGGGTACGAGAAATGTTCATACACTTAAAGACGGTTGGACTGTAGTTACAGATGATGCGAAAATGTCTGCCCATTTTGAGCACACTACTGCCGTACGAAAAGGTGCAGGAGAACACTTATCAAGTTTCGCGCCAATTGAAGCTGCTGAAATTGCAAATATAGAATTGAGTTCTGCTCATTATTCAGAGCCGGCTTTGGCCTAATAGACAGTCGGGCATAACATTAAAAATGGGATTCACGTGTAAACACATGAATCCCATTTTTTATTGAAATTGATCTGTATTATTTTATATAAGTTTAGAAGAAAGAGAGAATCTTATTCCGAAAAACTATTGGAAATCAGTATCTAACTGCTGGCGTTCATTGTCTTTCTTTACCGCATAGCTCAATAGTGTTATTGCAGTTATGCCGGTGGTTACAGATAGTATTATGTAAGGTACATCTTTAGCATGGCCCACCTTAGTGGCAAATATGCTTACCGCAATTGATATAATGAGCAAGATGACGCCTGTAAATGCTGAAGTAAATATGTTGTTGTTGCTGTTGTTAAGTTTCCTCTGTTCCATGATTCCTTAGTTTTGTATGTAGTAATACAAAAATACCATGCCCAAGAAATGTGGGGAAACGTTTATCGGTGAATGTAACGATTGAATAGGTAAAGGGCCAATGACCAACGGACAATATTACTTTGCGCCTGAAACAAAATACATGTACAAATAGGTCATTCTTGAAAGGCGCATTAACCAGGGTTGGAGTAGTATTACCACGGTTATACTAGATCCAAGATACCAGAAAACACTATTGTTCTCATACCAACTTTCATTGGGGTTTTCTTTCAGGGCAAGGTATAGAGGACAGAACCATAGCAGGTTGAGCATGAATATTACAACCGTAAGGGCGTAATTCATTCCCGCACCATTATTTTTTTCAGAGGTGAGTTTCTGACCGCAAACATTGCAGCTGTCTTTTAGAGCTACTGTTTTTCCCAGCGGGAACACGCTCTTGTTTTGAAATACAAACCCCGTCCTGCAGTTGGGGCATTTCATTCCGAAAAATGCAGGTAATAACGGCCTCTTTGCTGTCTTATCCATTGTGATGCAAATTTAAACATTGTGGGCAACATATACCTAATTGAATTTGCCGCTGATGGCATAGTTTTCCTGCAATGAAGTGAATAGGTGAGATTGTCTCGCCCGATAAACCGAAAGATATGTCAGTAAATATTGGTAATAACGAAGCAGAACAATTCAGTAACTATCGTAAGACGATAGACGGTACTGATGAGAAGGGCAAGACGGAAGGTAGCTCATATGAGGTGCCGGAAGATATCACATCAGATGATGACGATGATGTTGTTGATACTGATAACCCCGATACTGAGGCAGAAGATGAGATTGAGGAAGAGGAATTTAAAGAGGAGATCAATCATAATTTTCCTCTCTCTGGTGGCGGTACACCTTTGGATGTGTAGTATTAGATATAAATTGAAATGCCGACCGCTTGGTCGGCATTTATTTGCTTAAAGGACATTGAAAAGTAGATGCTCTACTCTCAGTAGCACTCCATTTGGTGCACTTCGTAGCATATTGCTATACAGCTCCTTTCTAAAAGCAATATCAACTCTTGTCTGGCTCTTAAAAATGAACTGTAGTGACGGAGCAAAATCTACATACTGCTTACCGTTTTGTGGTTGTGTTTGTCCTATCACTTCCACCATCAGATTCATGTTCACCTGATTGTAGCCTTTATACTTTTTAGGGAGTAACAACCTACCTGCGGAAAAACAGTAATTGACAGCTTTATTGCCCATAGTTACCGGCAGTTCATTGCCCTTGTAGTTGTTGTACGCTTGCTCAAAATACACTGTGCCGGATAGTGCAAGCTTATGCAGCAATTGGGTGCCGATCAAGCCCAATTGATAGCCTGTATTATGGCCGTTAGTTACTATTTCATCCTGATGAATATCCCCATTATTAGTACTGGCTCTGGCAAATGCAGCCATCCTGAAATGCCTGTAAACATCATCCCTACTGTAAAAACGGTATTTGGCATAAACACCTATACCCTCAGCGGATAATCCTTTTTCGCGATTACTGAAAAAAACTTCTGCATGTAACATTAGCCTGTTATTCACGCCAACCATAACTTCGGGAATAAAGTGATAGTTGATGCGGGCAGTTGCTGATTCGTCCATCATCCAGTTGCTGAGCCTTATGCCCATTGATTTTGCAGGCATATTGCTGGCGGGCTCCGAGAAAACAAACAGTTCCTGAGCGTTGACATTAATGGCAATGGAAATTGCCACGAGTAATCCACCGATCTTATATCGTAACATGGTATACCCTGTTTGCGGCGGATTTTCCTCCGGGGCAGCAACTACCCATCATGCCGGTTTCAAAACATTCCATTTTCGTGAACTTTTTGTACTTCTTGCGCTCACTAATGGATAGATAGTTTTTGTCTACAATGGTAAAAGTCTTTTCTCCGTTGAGTATCTGCTTAGGTACATTGAGAAAATGTAGTGTACTGCCGCCCACCTTTACATGGGCATCATTGTATACTTCCATATTGTCGAACGAAGCGGTTACCTGCATGGAAGCCACTGAAAAGCCTGCATCCTGCACTGCCTTTTTTACATCGTCAATTACTATTTGTTCGCCTTCCTTAAAGACGATGGCGTAGCTCGATTTTTCAACATCTGCGTCTACCGTCTTTATAAACGGGACTTTCTGAAGTGCCTTAAAAATAGCTTTGCTGCACATGCTGCATGTAAGGCCGCTGGCAGTAAGATTGGCCGATTTTATCTGGGCAATGGCCGGCATGCACCATAGCATAGCTATGATAATAATTATCTTTTTCATTGTTGTATGTTTTATATGAAATTGAAAGCAGGTGGTGAGTTTTATCTCACCACCGTCAACTACTTAGCCTTTTTCTTGTTGTCGTACTGGCAGCAAGAGTGCAAAGCATTATAAGCTTTTTCATCGCCAACGTACTTCTCTGTATCATAGCCACTTGCAGCTACTTTTTTCTGTATAGCGTCGTTCGATGTTTTCTGGTCATCGTAGGTAACGGTCAATACTTTTGTATCCTCGTCCCACTTAGCCTTATCAGCACCTGCTCCCTTTGCAGCTTTCTCTATTGTCTTTTCGCAGTTGCTGCAGTTGCCCGATACTTTTATTGTTTCAGTTTTAGAAGCAGCATAAGATGCAGTAATACCTGCGAACATAAGCAAAGCGGTAGCTATTGATTTGATATTTTTCATTTTGAAGTTTTTTTTAGTTTGAAATTAAAACGGTAGAGCCTCAGGTGTAATACCCTTAATGAAGCTATTAAATTAAGTGCCTTGAAATTATAAGACTGCACAAAGCACGCCTTACCCACCGCAGAATGCAGTGATATAGAGGGAGAAAAAAATATCAAATACGAATGTTCCTTACTTGTAGGTAGAGTGGGCAACCCAAATAGAGATCGGGTGGTGCATGTGGCCTTAAAGATACATAGCTTAAGCCCTTGTAAATAGATGACGGGTAGCTTTGGTACACTACGGCAGGGGGAGTAGTTGACTCTACATGCGCAAGGTCAAAACTAGCCTTTACCTGATGGTGATCAGATGTTTTAAAAGTCTTGTGTTCATCTTTGCAACAGCCATTGGTCTTGCTTTTATGCATACCACACTTACGGCACTTGTCATCTTCCTTATGAACGAAGTTAGCACCCATATTCTTCCCCATGCAATAATGTATCTCTACAGTTGCACCCATGGCGCTGGCCATGTACAGGATGGATAATATGGTTACTAAAAAGCGTTTCATTATTATAACAAAGATAAAAGATGTATTGTCAATAAAATGTTAAGCGATCATGATAGTGGTCACAACTGTAATATTTCTACAATTTACTCCACTTAAGTCTCAGGCTGTTACTTACTACAGACACTGAGCTTAATGCCATTGCTGCACCGGCTATCATAGGGTTCAACAAAAATCCGTTGATAGGATATAAAGCGCCGGCAGCCAGTGGTATGGCAATGATATTATAGATAAATGCCCAGAACAGATTTTGCTTGATCGTTTTCACCGTAAGTTTGGATAACGACATTGCCTTTGGGATCAGTTTTAAGTCAGAAGACATCAGCGTGATCTTGGCAACGTCCATAGCAATATCTGTTCCTCTACCCATGGCAATGCTAACATCGGCTTGCGCTAATGCCTGGCTGTCATTTATGCCATCACCTACCATAGCTACGATCTTTCCACGTGCTTGTATCGCTTTTATAAATTCCGACTTGTCGTTGGGAGAGGCTTCGGCTTTGTATTGGGTGATGCCTGCTTCAGCTGCAATTGTATAAGCGGTGCGTTCGTTGTCGCCGGTAAGCATGTATACTTCTATTCCTCTTTGCTGCAACTCCTGCACAGCCGCGTGCGATGATAATTTGATCTTATCTGCCACGGCGATGGCTGCTACTGCCCTAAACTGATCTGACAGCCATATTACCGTATTAGATTGCCCGGCCCATTCAATTGCTTTGGTCTGTAAGCTCTCCGGAATTTTTATGTTCATTGATTCCAGCATTTTCATGCTACCTGCAAAGTAAATGTTGCGCTCATATAAAGCAGTAACACCGCTGCCTGTTATACTGCTGAACGATTTGATATCTACCGGCTTTATTGCCAGCTCTTTGAAAAATGAGGTCACCGCACCTGCCAACGGGTGTTCCGACTGCAGCTCCATACTTAGTAAGATCGATGAAAGCAGTTCTTTGTTTGTATCTGCATCCCATGCAATGTCTACGACCTCTGGCATACCCTCTGTAATAGTGCCGGTCTTATCAAACACTATTGCAGTTATCTTATGCAATGTCTCCAGGCTCTCGGCATCCTTCACCAATATTCCATTTTCCGCGCCCTTGCCAACACCAGTGATAATTGCTGTTGGCGTAGCCAGGCCCAGTGCGCACGGGCAGGCAATAATAAGTATCGTTACAACTGAGAGAATACCATGTGTAGTGCCTTGCTCACCACCAAGCGTTACCCACAATATAAATGTGGCAATGGCCAACAGCAATACAACAGGCACAAATATGCCGGCGATCTTGTCAGCCATTTTCTGCACCGGAGCTTTGCTTCCCTGTGCTTCCTGTACTTTCTTTATTATTTGAGAGAGTAATGTGTCTGCACCCACTTTTTCGGCTACAAACCTGAAGCTGCCTTTTTGATTGATGGTGCCGGCAAATACTTTAGATCCTTCTCTTTTGGCAACTGCTATCGGTTCGCCAGAGATCATACTCTCGTCGACATAAGAACTTCCTTTTATAACAATTCCGTCAACGGCTATTTTGTCTCCGGGTTTTGCCACCAATATGTCATCCACTTTCACATCTGCCATCAAGGCAATTTCTTCCTCTCCATCGGGTCGAATTCTGAATACAGACCTCGCCTGTAATCCCATCAGTTTTTTTATGGCGGATGATGTATTGGTCTTAGCCCTATCCTCCAGCATTTTACCTAAAAGGATGAATGAGATGACCACAGCAGAAGCTTCGAAGTATACGGGTGCTTCCAAACCTTTGTTGGTCCAGTATTGTGGATAAAGAGTATTGCAAACACTGAATATATACGCGATGCCTGTACTGAGGGCAACAAGCGTATCCATATTGGCGGAGAAGTGGGATGCCTGCTTCCACGCACCGACAAAAAAGCGTTTGCCAAAAATGACAATTACCGGTGTAGACAATCCCCACATAATAAAATTGACATAGGGTATGTGCATACCGGCCATAGCTAAAACAACCAGTGGCACTGATAATATAATAGCCAGTGTAGTATTAGTGACAAGGCGGCGATATGCCTTAAGATTCAATATCTCAATGTCTTCGGCAGAGACAGCATCGTCTGTAATGATCCCATAACCAATGCTGTTTACAGTACTCTGGATATGAGGCAGATTTGTTTCCTTAGGATCATACTCCATTAGTGCTGATGCGTTAGCATAATTGACTGCTGCAGACTTTACACCTCTTTGACCTTTAAGTGTGTTCTCCACTGTGCGGGCACATGATGCGCAGGTCATACCAGTAACCGGAAATGCTTTCTTTATTGTTTTCATTGCTTGCTGATGTAAAGGTCTGCATGATTGTGCAATAATAGGTTACACAATTTTGGAAATGATTTATAGAATCTTTTGGAGTTTGCTGTATTGTTGGCAATCCGCTACATTTATGCCATGCACAATGAAAATTCAGACATTCAACAATATATTGAAATTGCCATTCAGGAAGCTTTAGACCCAACTTTTGAAATGACCAGGTTATATCTGGAAAATAATGAACTGGAATTAGTAAATGGATTACCTAAAGTAGAACGCATTGATACAGATCTGCCAAACGGATTGGCTGCAGTATACCTGAAGTTCAGGGAAGGATTTTTTTTACAAGTCAATTTGACCAGGAAGCCTGAAATAGCTGTGGAGTACGTTTGGGTAGAATCTTCAAATGCTATTTCGCTTACTGCGGTCTCTGAAAAAAAGAAGTTTGATGACCTGGCCAAGTGTTTGAGTTTATCACCGCTCAAAGGTTGGTCGAAAGGTGATAAAAAGCAAACCGGTGATTCAAATTACATATTTACAAGTGTATCATATGAATCTGCGATAAGTAACGCCTATGATATGGAGGCTAAATTGAAACTATTGCTCACGGAGCTGGAAACGGATACCGAAGGTGTTTTGAAATTGACACAGTGCTCAACGGCACACATATCGATCTGTCGACGACAGTTTGTAAGCGGTAGTGCAGGCGTGCACTTTGATGCAGAGACTATAAATAGGTTGTCTAAATTGAACCTGAGTTTAGATATAGACACGATCATTGTTGGTAAGCCGGTGACAGAAGATTTGGATGATTAAACAGATTTTGTACTTTACATGTGTGTTATGAGTAAACAAATAAAGAAGCGGGAGTTAAAAAAGAAATGTAAAATTGAAGAAACCGAATATTTGCTTTCAACAGAAGCAAATAGGAGCAATTTGAAAAAAAGCATAGAGCAGTTGAATGCTGGGAAAGGAAAAGCAATAAGAACAGTTGATATTTGGAAGTAGAATATCTATGCTATTTTAACTCCCTCAGCGTACCCTTAATATCCTCAAATCTAGTCCATGGAATATCATGATGCACACCTTCGTAAACGTGTAATTTTACTGATGAAGCAGACGTGAGGTTTTGTTGGGCGAAATAACCATTTTTTGGCGGTACCATGTTGTCGGAAAGACCCTGGAAGATGAATACCGGACATTTTATGGCATGAAGATCGGCGGGAATGGTTTGTACATCCTTTTTAAACCACCATATTTCCCTGTTGCAGGTTTGTAATGCAGTGGGCATTGCGAAGCTCACAGGCATCAGTAGCCTGCGCCACATCTCTTCATGTTCGCCACCGGGCGATACTGCACCCGCTAAAATAACCAATCCGTTTACTTCGGTAGGGTGTGCTGCGGCCACTTTAACGGCTACCGGTCCACCAAGGCTATGCCCTATAACATAAAACGGTTGGCCATTCTGTAATGAAGCTACTAAGGTGCCAACTAAAGCTGCTTGTTCAGTTACAGTTGTAGCCTCACCAAAATTACTAAACCCAAAGCCTGGTCTGTCAATGCTGATAATGCGGAACTTCTTTACCAGGTCTGTATCCTGCATGTAGTTATCATAACAATGCCAGCTGGCAGGGGAGCCATGTATGAAGAATAGGGTAGGCTTGTTTGTGCGGCCGGTATTCACCTCTGCATAGTGAATGGTACGGCCTGATGTGGTAAAGTCTTTGAAAGTGATGGGTATATTTGCTCTTTCGAAAGCTATGCGGGCTTTGTTATCGTGCATGCGGTAAGTGCAAGAGGAGCATGACAGGTAACCAATAGTCAGGAACAGAAGTAAGTGGCGCATTGTAATTTAACGCCAATGACTATGATTTAGTATTTTACCTTCCTACCTCATCCAACCCCTTTCTCTGATTGACTCCCTTATTCTTAAAATGACTAGGTGGTAAACCAGTTATCTTTTTGAACTGGGCTGATAAGTGCGCTACGCTACTATAGCCCATCTGGTCGGCAATGGCGCTTAGGGTAAGTTCATCATAAACGATCAGCTCCTTTATACGTTCTACCTTTTGCTGAATAACGTACTGTTCAATAGTGATGCCTTCTATTTCTGAAAAGAGATTGCTGAGGTAGGGGTAGTCGTAGTGTAGTTCTTTGGAAATAACATCACTCATCTTTTGTTTCGCGATCTCACCGGTGTGGTGAATCAACTGTACTATCACGGTCTTTATCTTTTCAATGATGCGGCTTTTTCTGTCGTCTATCAGTTCGAATCCATTGGCTTTGAGTGCTTCTGCAACCAGTATTGACATTTGTGGTGACAATTCTTTCTCGGTCAATTCAACCTCTCCAAGGGCAATATTGCCAGCATGAAGGCCCAATTTGTCCAATTCATTTTTTACTGCGGTTTTGCAGCGGTTACAGACCATATTTTTAATAAAAAGTGTCATTGGGTCGATACGTTTTCAGCGGATATTTGCCATCGCGAAGATAGCAAGTAACCATTGAATACTTTTTTTACTCCACTACCCAAGTTTTGATGTTGATGATGCGTCTTTAATAGTAGGCAATATAGCATTGGGAATCTAATTGTAACACAGATGATTTGTTGTTATAACATGGCTTAAAACCCTTTTTTAGAGCGGTTTTGGTGAGTAATCCACAGGGTTATTAACAAGTGGCTATTTAACGTATCCTACAGGCATATTTAAGGCGTAAATACGTGTGGAAAACGTTATATTTGCGCATCCTTTTTTAAGAGTGATTTATGGATCAAAATAACGATAATTTATTGCCGCAAGAAACGCCTGAAGAGAATGATAAGATCATTCGGGTAAATATTGAGGAGCAGATGAAAACAGCCTATATAGATTACTCTATGTCGGTAATTGTTGGTCGTGCGCTCCCCGATGTAAGAGACGGCTTGAAGCCGGTTCACCGCAGGGTATTGTTCGCAATGCATGAGTTAGGAAATACATTCAACAAGCCACATAAGAAATCTGCCCGTATAGTAGGGGAGGTATTGGGTAAGTATCACCCGCATGGTGATACTTCCGTTTACGATGCTATTGTGCGTATGGCCCAGCCATGGAGCATGAGGTACATGGTAGTAGACGGTCAGGGTAACTTCGGATCGGCCGATGGTGATGGTCCGGCAGCAATGCGTTATACAGAGGTACGTATGCACAAGCTGGGCGAGGCAATGATGGAAGATCTGGATAAGGAAACGGTTGACTTCAGCCTGAACTTTGATGACAGCCTTGAAGAGCCTACAGTATTGCCTACACGCATACCACAGTTGCTGGTCAACGGTTCATCGGGTATAGCCGTAGGTATGGCTACCAATATGATGCCGCACAACCTTACAGAGGTTATTGATGGCTGTATAGCTTATATAGACGACAGAGATATTACCATAGAAGACCTGATGAAGTATGTGAAAGCACCTGATTTTCCAACAGGTGGTATCATCTTCGGTGTTGAAGGTATAAAGGCAGGTTTTATGACCGGTCGCGGCAGGGTAGTGTTGCGTGGTAAGGTAAATGTGGAAACGCAGAAGAATGGCAGGGAAACAATTGTAATTACAGAAGTTCCTTACCAGGTAAACCGCGATGCACTTACTGAGAAAATTGGTTATCTCGTTAATAGCAAGATCATTGACGGTATTACGCACGTTGCCAATGAATCTAATAAAGAAGGTACTCGTGTAGTTGTCGAAATTCGCCGCGATGCAGTTGCACAGGTGATCATCAACCAGCTATATAAATATAGTGAACTGCAGAAGTCTTATGGTATCAACAATGTTGCATTGGTCAATGGCCGCCCGCGCACGCTGAACCTTAAAGATCTGATCTCTGAATTCATCACTTTCCGTCATGAAGTAGTAGTACGTAGAACGGAGTATGAATTGAGAGAAGCTAAGAAGCGCGCTCACATATTGGAAGGTTATCTGATAGCATTGGATCATCTGGATGCAGTAATTGCATTGATCCGTAACTCTACTACACCTGATATTGCGAAGGAAGGTTTGATCACTCAGTTCGGCATGACCGAGATTCAGGCTAAAGCCGTTCTGGAACTGCGTTTACAGCGTTTGACAGGGATGGAGATCAACAAGATCGTTGAGGAACATGCTGAATTGATGAAGCTGATAGCACATCTGCAGGGTATACTGGATAATGTAGATCAGCGTTATCAGATCATCAAAGACGAGCTGTTGGAAATACAGAAGAAATTTGGCGATGAGCGTAAGAGCGAGATCCACTATATGGCCGATGAAATGAGCATTGAAGATCTTATTGAGAAAGAAGATGTGATCATCACTGTTTCTCACCTGGGTTATATCAAGCGCACATCTGCCGATGAATACCGTTCACAGCGCCGCGGAGGCCGTGGTGCAATGGGTGGCAAAACACGTGAAGAAGATTATATAGAACATCTGTTCGTAGCATCTACCCACCATACTTTAATGTTCTTTACAGAAAAAGGACGTTGCTACTGGCTGAAGGTATATGAGATACCTGAAGGTGATAAGAACGGCAGAGGACGTGCTATTCAGAACATGATGCAGATACCTGCTGATGATAAGATACGTACCGTAATTGACGTTCCTAAACTTGAAGATAAGGAGTTTATTGATAGTCACTTCCTGGTACTGTGTACCAAGAAGGGTATCATCAAGAAGACAAGACTGGAAGATTTCAGTCGTCCGCGCTCTACAGGTGTTAATGCAATAACCATTGAAGAAGGTGATGAATTATTGGACGTTTCATTAACTCAGGATGGTGATTATGTGATGATGGCCATCCGCTCTGGTCGCGCTGTTTGCTTCCCTCAGGAGAAGGTTAGACCTACCGGCCGTGGTGCGATTGGTGTGTTTGGCATAGAATTGGATGAGAACAATGATGAGGTGATAGGTATGATCTGCGTTTCTAAGAAGGAAGTGAACAAACAGATCATGGTAGTTTCTGAAAAAGGTATGGGTAAGCGTACACCATTCTTTAAGAAAGTAGAAGAGATAGAAGCTGTAGAAGGCGAAGAGCAGGCAGAAGATGCCAGCAATATCATTCTGATCAATGATGAGAATGGCGATCCGCAGAAATATGCTTTGTCTTACCGTGTTACCAATCGTGGTGGTAAGGGTGTGAAGACCATGAACATAACGGATAAGACCGGTCCGCTGGTTGGATTGCTTATTGTTGATGAAAGTGATGATCTGATCATTACATGTGAGTCTGGTGTAACTATCAGGATGAAGGTAGATAACATCAGAGAGACCGGCAGAACAGCGCAGGGCGTGAAGTTGATCAACATCGACGCAAAAGATAAAATTGCAGCGGTAGCATCTATTAAGGAGCAGGCAGTTGTAGGATCTGATGATGACGATATCACAGAAGAAGGTGGTGAAGCGGAAGGTGCCGGTAACGGGGATGGAGAGAGTGATGATGCCGGAACAGAAACAGGACCGGAAGTAGTGGGATAAATTGAAGCATAATAGTAATCAGTAACAATTAACATAAAACTTAGATGAAAAAAGCACTTTTAGTTGTCGCAGCAGTAGGGCTTACATATGCCGGCGTAGCACAGGATAAATATGTTACCTCTGCGCTTACTAATTATAATACCAAAAGTTGGGATGATGCCAAAGCGGACATAGATAGAGCTGCTGTTAACCCTGAAACAAAAGGCAAGCCTAAAACATTGTATGCAAAGGGCGTGATATACGTAGCTATGCAGCAGGTTGATAAGTACAAAGCGGGTAATCCATACAGAGAGGGAACTCAGGAAATGATAAAGCTGGCTGAACTAAAGCCTGATTACAAAGCGGAAGACGTTAACGGCGCGCTGTTATTTGGTGCAATGATGTATTTCAATGATGGTATCAATGCCTATAACGATAAGAAGTACGCTGAATCAATTGAGTACATGAAGAATGCCGTTAAGATCCATAATCTTGGTGGAGGTCATCGTTTTGATAAATTTATGGAAGGTATGGTGTCTAAGAAACTGGATACTATGTCGGCAAGCGCTGAGACGCAGATGGCACGTAGCGCCTACGCAATGGGTAATAGCGAAGAGGTGATCAAGATGATCAACAGTATCAAGACCAACCCTATCTGCAGGACCAAGGACAACTACATTATCTTGCTGGAATCTTACGAGAAGTACGACAAGGAGAATGCAAATAAGATGGCAGCTGAAGAATTGGCTGCTACTGCAGAAGCCCGCGCAGCATATCCTGACGATCCGAACATCAAGAACATGGAAATGAATACCTTGATGAAGAATGGTAAGACTACTGATCTTTTGAAGAAAATGGAGGATGATGTAGCAAAAGAGCCAAACAACGCGGATCTCAACTTCAACCTGGGTGTGTTGTATCAGACTTTGGCAACGCCAAAAGACACTAAGGAAAAGAAGCCTGCAAATGCAGCTGAGTTAATGACAAAGGCGGATGTTTCCCTGAGCCGTGCGGTAAAGTTGGCTCCTGAAAATCCTAGTTATAACAGCGCATTAGGTAGCGTTTACTATCAGCTGGCTTATGAATATAATGAGCAGATGAACCTGATTACCGGCACATCTACCGCAGATAATAAGAAGTATGATGACCTGAAAGCAAAGCGCGATGCACAATTTAATAAGGCAATGGTGCCATACGAAAAAGCAGTTGCGGTATACGACGCCAGGGGTAAGGTGGAAGGTAATGACCAGGACATCTACCACCAAACATTAGATTGTTTGAAGCAGATCTACTCAATTTTGAATAAGACGGATAAGGCAAAAGAAATTGCTGAAAAATTGCAGAAATCTGGTTGGTAATTAATGCATACCAGTGAAATTTAATAACGAAAGAGCCGTATAGTTTGAAAGCTATACGGCTCTTTTAATTTTATTAAGTTTGATCTTCACTAAAACTAAAATGCCCCTTCGCTACTGTCCGACAGTGCATTGGGGAATTTAGTTCAGCAGATCGCTCTGCCTACATTACATACGTATCAATATCTATGCCGGATTTTCTGTGTCAGGCTCATTCTCGTCAGTTATGATGCTTTCCGGTAAGTGCGTTTCTTCAGTTACTTCTACCGGTATATCAATTTCGGCTGCTGTCATATCTTCGGTATTCCACTCCAATATAAAGTTGTTGCGACCTTCCCCTACCAATATGCCCAGGAAACGCTGCTGTATCAGTTCCAGCATAGCCAGGAAGGTAAATATAGCATGGATGCGGTTTTCGCAGGTATCGAACAAAGTTTCAAAAGGAATGCGCTTCTTTTCCTTAAGATGATCGAGCAGGAAAACACGCTGGCCTTCCAGGCTATAGTTATACTTAACTACTACGTGCTGCGGTTTGTTCATCCGCTCATTAAAGCGTTTCACTGCCTTTTCATAAGCCTGTAACAGCTTATACATCGTAACGGTCTGTATTTCAGTGCCTTCAGAATAGCTTTCGCCTATCTCATGCATTTCAGTAGAGATATTGCCTCTCTTCTGCTGCATCAGTCTGTCGGCTTCCATTACTGTCATCACCTCTGATGCTTCCTTAAAACGCTTGTATTCCAGTATCTTATCAACCAGTTCCTGACGCGGATCTATCTCATTCCCCAGAGCATCCTTTTCCCTGCGAGGCAACAACATTCTCGCCTTTATACGCATAAGCGTAGATACAAAAAGAATGAATTCACTTGCCAGCTCTATATTGAGTTGTTCAAGCGTCTTTATGTAAGCCAGGAAGTCGTTGGTAAGCGATGTGATGGGTATATTGTAAATATCCAGCTCATCCCGCTCTATAAAGAACAGAAGCAGGTCGAAAGGCCCTTCGAACTGGGGCAGTTTTATCTGGTAGGATACTGACATTAAAAGAATTAAAAGGGATTGCCACCTCAAAAGTAAACTATTTCAATGATAGTTACTTTTGAGGCGGTATATTGTATTTATTTTCTATTTAATTTCCATTTGCTGATGTGTCCGGTACCGGCAGCAGCCAACTCAGGCTTCTTTTCTTGCTCCCATATGTAAGCACCCAACAGTGCCGCTACCTGGTTGGCACCCTCATCTTCCACCAACAAATACTCGGGTTTGTAATACTTTTCAATGAATTTGGTATCGAACTTACCTGTGCGGAACGGCTCGGTGCGTACAGCCCATTTGCCAAACGCAAGGGTGGTTTTGATGCCTTTTATGTGGTATTCATCAATACCTCTGCACAAGCGCTCTATGGCTTCCTCACGGTCTGCGCCATAAGCAACCAGCTTGGCTATCATTGGGTCATAATAGATAGGCACTGCCATTCCTTCTTCAAAGCCATCATCTACACGAATGCCCGGACCCTTTGGTGGTTGGTACATTTCCAGTGTGCCGGTATCTGGCAAGAAGTTATTCAGCGGATCTTCCGTACAAACACGCAATTCTATTGCATGTCCGGTTATTTTCAGGTCGCTTTGTGCAAATGATAACTTGTTACCACGCGCCACATTGATCTGTTCCTTCACCAGGTCTATACCGGTGATCATTTCGGTAACGCAATGTTCTACCTGCAGGCGGGTATTCATTTCGAGGAAGTAGAAGTTGAGCTCTTCATCAACCAGGAACTCTACTGTACCAGCACCATAATAGTTGCAAGCCTTGGCTACTGCTACAGCGCATTCGCCCATTTTATGGCGGATATCTTCTGTAAGGCAGCTCGACGGTGCCTCTTCAATCAACTTCTGGTGGCGGCGCTGAATGGAACATTCGCGCTCGAACAGGTAGGCATAGTTGCCGTGCTGGTCGCCCATTAATTGTATCTCTATATGGCGCGGAGCACCTACATACTTTTCTATAAATACTGCATCGTTCCCAAACGCGTTTAATGCTTCGCTCTTCGCTGTGAGCATCTGCTGTTCCAGCTCTGCGTCGTTTTCTACCACACGCATACCCTTACCACCACCACCGGCAGATGCTTTGATGAGGATAGGGAACCCAATTCGTGCAGCAATTTCACGCGCCTCAGCTACATCTCGCAACGGATCTTCGGTTCCCGGTACCATTGGTACATTGAACTTTTTAGCGGCTTGCTTTGCTGATATCTTATCACCCATCATTTCGATAGAGTGGGCAGATGGACCTATAAATATCAATCCGGCATCAGATACCGACTTAGAGAATGCAGCATTTTCACTCAAAAAACCATAACCGGGGTGAATAGCATCCGCGCCTGTTTGTTTGGCTACAGCTATTATTTTTTCACCACGCAGGTAAGACTGCGCCGATAGCGCAGGACCTATACAAACAGCTTCATCAGCATACCGTACAAACGGCATATTTCTGTCGGCCTCAGAGAAAACGGCTACTGTTTTAATACCCATTTCTTTGGCAGTGCGCATAATACGCATGGCTATTTCACCACGATTGGCGATAAGTATTTTTTGCATGGAGCTAAGGTAGGATTTAATGTGTTAATGTGGAAATGTGCCGATGTGAAAGTGACTTGACGGGAAAACTACTTAGCTGAATTGGTATAGCTTAGTGTTATTCATTCCTTTTTTTAGTGATGAATATGCGCATCACGTTGATTTTAGGTACTCCTGCATTATCTTGTACTCATGAAAGCAATATTCTTCTCACTGCTATTGGTTGGTGCATTATCGATCACCGCTCACGCCCAACCCCTCACCTCCAAACAAATAGACACCCTTACCGAGCGCACCCTCAAAGCATTTGATGTGCCGGGGATAGCTGTGTGTATTATCAAAGATGGTAAAGTGATTCATTCAAAAGGGTATGGTGTAAGGTCATTGAACTCGAAGAAACCTGTTGATGAAAATACACTGTTTGGTATAGCCAGTAATAGTAAAGCCTTTACTGCGGCTGCATTGGGTATATTGGTAGATGAGGGTAAACTGAAGTGGGATGATAAAGTGCGTGATTATATCCCTGAGTTCAAGTTGTATGACCCATATGTTACGGAGTCATTCACCATTCGCGATCTTTTGACTCACAGAAGTGGTCTTGGACTTGGTTCAGGTGACCTTATGTTGTTCCCCAGCCCCAATGCGTTTACCTTAAAGGAGGTGATCTATAATCTCCGGTACCTGAAACCTGTATCACAGTTCAGAACCAAGTATGACTACGACAATAACATGTACGTACTGGCCGGCGAAGTGGTAGCGCGGGTAAGTGGTATGAGCTGGGATGCATTTGTAGAAAGACGCATAATGAAGAAGCTGGGCATGGCTAATAGCGCAGGCTCGTATGCTCGTGTGAAAGACCATAGCAATGAAATAGACGGTCATGCACCTGTAGATGGTAAGGTACAGGTGGTGGACAGAGATACAATGGCGCTTGGCCACTCTGCAGGTGGTATATACAGCAGCATTGCCGACCTCAGTAAATGGGTGAAATACCTGCTGAGTGATGATACTACAAAGAAGGTGATAAGTGGAGATGTAAAGGAAGAAATGTTCACCCCGCAGACCATTATTCCGGTGCATGGCAAGTCGGCATACAATACACACTTCGCTTCTTACGGTTTTGGCTTTTTCTTGTCTGATGTTAAGGGCTACAAGCAGGTAACCCACACAGGCGGACTGGAAGGAATGGTTACTCAGGTAACTATGATACCTGAGTTAGGATTGGGTATTATTGTATTGACCAATCAGCAAGAGGGTGATGCATTTTCAGCGATAACCAACCAGATAAAAGACTCGTATCTGGGTGTAACGAACACTGACCGTGTAAAGGAATACTCTGCCCGCCGTGCAGGATCGGTAGACGAAGCTAAGAAGATAACCGATGCTGTATGGACGACGGTTGCTAATAATGAAAAGCGTGGCTCAACCGATATCAGCGAAGTAAAAGGCACCTACAAAGATCCGTGGTTTGGAGAGGTCACTATCTCTGTAAAGAATGGCAAGGCCTGGTTTGAATCAAAGAAGGCATATAAGCTTAAGGGGCAATTGTTCTTTTATAAGGCAAACACCTATGTAGTAAAGTGGGTAGACCGTAGCATGGATGCAGATGCCTTTGTAACATTTACATTAAACGAAGAAGGAAAGACCAAGGGCATGACCATGAATGCCATCTCGCCCAACACCGATTTTAGTTTCGATTTTCAGGATCTTGATTTTGTGAAGTTACAGGAGTAGATATTCCTTCAAATGTTGCTATCAAACTAAGTTAATTATGGACGTTTTTTAAACAATAAATCCCGCCTCAACCGAAGCGGGATTTATTGTTTGATTTTCTTAGCAATATTACTGTACTATCAATTTTTTAACAGAAGTTGAATCTCCAGTAGTAATATTGATCAGGTACATACCTTTCGGCCATTCAGCTACATTTAGTAGCAACTGGTCCTCTGTGGAAGTGCCGTGAAACAATATTCGCCCTGTAAGATCAGTTGCAGTTACGGTCGCTTCCTTACCCATATGATTAGTAGAGATGGTAACGGTTTCACTAGCCGGATTTGGGAAAAGCTTAGCATCCCTTGAATTGTCAATGGTTGCCACGCTGATAGGACTGCCGGGTGTGACTATGAATTGCCCCATCATACCATCATCTTCATGCATTAATATGTGACAGTGATACATGTAAGGAGTTGAAGTATCAGCGAAATCTGTGAACTGAGCAATGAATCTTACTGTTTCATTTGGCTCTATCATCAGCACATCTTTTCTTCCTCTTTCATATAACGGTGGAGGATTGCCATTACGGTCCAGAATATAAAAATGTACATCATGCAAATGGAAAGGATGGGCTACCATAGTGCTATCCAGTAGCGTCCATACTTCTACATTATTGACAGGTATGCGATAGTCTATCCTCATCATGTCAAATAGGTTATGGTTGAAGTAGAATGGACCATCCATTACCATCATACTATCAGCCGTCATGTTGATAGACCTGTTGGTGTGCAATAATGATTCAGTGAGTGGTGTATCAACTGCCAGCGCAGATGGTATTGTAGTAACAGGCGAAGCCGTAGGTGCAGTCACATTTATCTGTAGTATGTTGAAGTCGATACCATTCAGCGGGCTGTTCATTGGCGGACTTCCGGGAGGCATGGGCATTGTAGGCCCGCCTTGTACGCCCATTGGTAATTCCGATGCATAGCTCATCAGGTAAAGTGTTTGCCCGTTGAGCCCAGTCAGGTCCAGCAGTATTTCATACCGCTCGCCGGGAGCTATGCTTATCCTTGTGGTATTCACCGGTGCCTGTAACAGGCCATTATCGCTGGCAATGATCTTGAACGAACGATTGGCTGTAAAGCCAAAGTTGAATGTACGTTCGCCACTTGCATTAAGTAGTCGCATTCTCACTACTTGTGCTGGCATATTTACATAGGGACTGTCAGTGCCGTTTACTAATACAATACTATCTACCATTCCCTTGGGCATAAACTGGTTATTGGTGTCCAGCTCAAAACTTTGCACGATTACAGGTATGTCGTCAACTCCATAAGTGCGGGGCAATGTTAGCGCTGCCTCAGCATTGTCTCTAACTATTATAAACCCTGCATCTCCTTTAATTGCTTGTTCAGCTGTCTTACCCATCATGTGCGGGTGATACCAATAGCTGGCAGCATTGTTTCTAACCACAAACATTGGATTCCATGACATGCCGGGCATGATCATATTAAACGGACCGCCATCATTCTTTGGTGCCACGTGCAGGCCATGCCAGTGCATGGTTGTCGTGTCGCCCATTTGGTTATGCACATTCAGGCTTATGCTGTCCCCTTTTTTTAGTAATAATGTGGGACCCAGGTAGGCATTGGCATTAATGCCGAATGTCTGAGTAAATTTTCCGGGTTTCAATTGGACACTATCTCTGTGAACAGTGATATCGAACGTAGTGCCGGATAGCGTATCCGGAATATACAACTGATGCTGGGCTATGCAGCAATGTGCAAAGCCCAGCATAGCCAGGATCAATAATTTTTTCATTGTCGGGAAATTTATTGAGGAGGGAGGCGCCCCCTCCTCATGTTACTTTATTCTATCACCAATTTTTCTGTATGCTTGCCGGCATCGCTTATCAGCGTTACCAGATACAGTCCTTTACTGAAGGATGTAGTGTTGAAAGAATAGGTGTTATTTCCTGCTGTAGTTTTCGGCGTAGAAGCGGCAACTATTTTGCCGGTAATGTCGCACACCTGAATAGTTATGTTGCTGGATGTTGTAGTTTCAAAAATAACAGTAAAATCACCTGTAGCCGGATTAGGGTAAAGTTTAACATCGTTCAAGCTGTTATTCACTGATGCAATACCACTAGGTACAGTGCCTGTGAAGGCCAGGTCGTCAACATACAAGTAACTATTGTTTACCGGAGTTGCTCCGCTCGCCGACAAAATGATCATCGCACTGTCGGGGAACTTAGGTGATTGATAGGTCAATGGAATAGTAAATGAAGCCCAGCTCATGACCATGCCTGCAAGTGGTTGCGTAGCATAGGCAATTGTATCGCGCATCATGGTGGTCATATTCCATTTAGAAAGTAGAATGGTCACACTGCCTGCGTCTGATCCGTAGGCCATGTATTGCCATGAACCAGTAAGACTAACGGGTCTTGTAGTGTTTGGAAAGCCTGATTTCGGCGCATAATTGGCTACATCTATTAAGCCGCTTACTGCTACACCCGGTGCTACACCAACACCTGTTACTGTCTTCGACGTGAGCTGTAGATAACTTGCGCCCATCATTCCCGGAGTGCCTTTTGTGCATGTATATACCGACGCGGCATTAGTTGTAGCATTAAGATTATCCCAGCCGGTTGGTACATTATAACCACCTGTGTTCGTCCAGGTTTCAAATCCGGCATTAGGTATTTGTGCTATAGCTGTCATTGTTGCAGTCACTGCTGCAAATAAGAATATTACTTTTTTCATTTTTATTGGTTGAAAAGTTAGATTAAGTATAAGAGTATAATGCCCATATCAGTAGGATATGGGAATGACGAATCACAAGCTCAGATCAAATTCTAAGATTTCTAACTAATAAATAGATGGGAATTGTTTGTAGTAAAGGCGGGGAAGGCCCATGTGCTATGTGGGTGTCATCCTGATAAACAAGGAATGATTTATGGGTGTTGGTGTATTGTTGTGGGACAATGGCTTCACAGATAGTCTTAAATGCTAGTGTAAACGCCTTTAGTGTATGATTATCCTTAAATTTTGCTTTCACAAAATGGTCCTTGCAGCACCCCGACTTTTCACCCTCGCCACAACAGTTTTTTTCCGTATCAGCCGTAAAGCAAACCTGCCTGAATGACCCACCGCAATAGTGCATAGTGAACGACATGCCTATGGCATTCACCATATAGCACAACATTATCAATGTGGTCAGCAGCCTTTTCATCTTCCTTGCAAATATAGCATACTAATTTTTATTGTGACTTATTCTTTGGTGCAAAACATTGACCTTTAGCCATTTAATGCACAAAAGTGTCGAAACAAAAATCCCGCCTCTGACGAAGCTGATTTTTTAACTATGTAAACTCATTGAGGTATCTGTGGGCGCATGCTTGCAATCGATTAACCGTTACACCGTCGCTATGCCAGGTATATTTACATCACGGGGTCATCTGGCACCTGCTATTTTGGTTTTGATTAGCTTCTATAAAGCCTATTTTTTTTTACCAGATTGTTACTTTATCTCTGTACACGCTTCCTTCGCAATCTACTAATATTAGATATGTACCTTTTGCCAGACTACTCCCAGCTACAGGGATATTTGAATTGTCGGTAGACTGTGCTGTATATACCACCTTTCCCGTTACATCTGTAATTGTTATAATGGCGTTTTGGCCTGGCACCGATACTTCAAAAGATCCGTAAGACGGGTTGGGATAGATACTGATGCCAGTTTCTTTTTTGTGCCCCGTAATACCTGCTGTGCAAACAGAAGACGGCAATATGCTCAAAGGATAGGTAACGGTAGTAGCACCGCAGCCATTAGTAACTGTGTACGAAATATTTGCGCTCCCTGCGCTGATCCCTGAAACTATACCGCCGCTTACACTTGCATCTGGTGAACTGCTGCTCCATACACCACCGGGTGTAATATTGGAAAGAGATATGAAGCTGCCCTCGCAAACTGATGATGCACCTGTGATTGCTGAAACTACTGGTGAAGTGTTATTTATAGTTACATGTACCTGTAGTATGGTGTCAGTCATGCTTATGTTTTCCCACATCTGCATGTAATAAGTGCCCGTGTCTGCCAGGGTAAGGTTAGGTATTACAAGGGTAGTGTCTAATGACAAGCCGAAATAACTACCGTCGTGGCTCCACGAGTATAGACGATTAGGGCCAAAGACAGGATAAGTACCACCGGCCATTGGTACAATATCATAATGAAGTACGCCGGTTGTATCTGTGCGGTGGTATGCATTAAGAAATTGAGCTATGGTATCTACGATGCCAAGTCTTAAAGTATCACCTACGCAATATGCGCGGCTGCCACCTATCTGCGGAGCGCCCCTGCCTGCATTCCCTGCTACCCATAAAGCAGTTTTGGGCATAATGGTAATCGGGCAGGTAAGTGTATCATATGAATAGGAATATTGGGTACTAATGATATACTGACCGGCATATTGGTAATGCGACGAATGGGCAGGATCTGCAATACCGCCTATTAATGCCAATGTATCCAATGCCTGTGTTAGAGATGTTGCAGTTCCGTTGCCCCAGTTTATGTGCATATTGACCTTTAGATCCAGGTCGTTAACAACGCCATGCGGGAACTGTATGTAGATCGAATTAGGGTCGGTTATTACAGATTGCCTGAACGTATAGGCTCCGGAATACCCATAGTCAATACCAGGTAACATAGTGCAGTTAAAGACCAAATTGGTACTTATATTATCTGTACTGCTACAGGTAGTTCCTGGTGCGCTTGCTGTAATTGTGTAACTGTGGATAGTAGACGCATCAATGACAGGTAGAGACACAATGGAACCGGTATGTGACGTGCCTATATCAGATAACCACGTATATGTATACCCACTACCCAGTCCTGCTGTGTCAGCAACCATTACCTGGTAGGTGGTGTCATGTACGTGTGTCTCTGATATTCTGTGGGCGCTTATAGAACACTGTCCGTAAGAAGAGGACGACAAACATAAGAATACCAACGCACAAGTGATAAGGTGTTTCATTTTGATAAGTTTTATTTGACAAAAGTAAAAAAAGGAAATTATATGATATGTTTTTGTTGATAAACGGTCGTTTTTGTTTACGAACGGCATTTTTCAAGCAAGGTTAATATGTAAATAAAATTTACTTAATGTGATGCAGTTGCTGCCAATGCACATTCAAACTAAAATCCCGCCTCAAAAGAAGCGGGATTTTATATCATTATCCTCATTGTCCGATTAAGCCATTGAGTAATTGAGCCATTTATTAGTTATGCCATTACGCCTCCGTACATTTCTATACGCTGTGCTTTCACACGATCGTTTTCCATGTATTCGTCAAAGGTCATTTCGCGGTCTATAAGTCCGTTAGGCGTTATTTCGAGTACGCGGTCTGCAACAGTGTTGGCCAATTCATGGTCACGACTGGTAAACAGAATAGTACCCTTAAAGTCTTTCATGCCATTATTGAGGGCGGTGATACTTTCCAGGTCTAAGTGGTTGGTAGGTTCGTCCAGTAGCAACACATTACCCTTCATCATCATCATGCGGCTCATCATGCAACGCATTTTTTCTCCTCCCGAAAGCACCGAAGATTTCTTCAGCGTTTCTTCGCCAGAGAACAACATACGGCCCAGGAAGCCACGAATGAACGTTTCATCCTTTTCTTCTGAATATTGTCTCAGCCAATCGATAAGGTTGTCATCATTACCAACAAAGTAAGAAGAGTTGTCATTGGGTAGATAAGCGTTGGTAACGGTTACGCCCCATTTGAAAGTGCCTTCAAAATCAGTGTCAATTCCGGAAAGTATTTCATAGAAAGCAGTTGTAGCCAGTGAGTTCTGAGACAATACTGCTACCTTCTGACCGCGCTTCAGGTCGAAAGAAACATCCTTGAACAGTACTTCACCATTTACTGTCTTGCCCAATCCTTTTACTTCAATGATCTGGTCACCGGCTTCACGTACCTGGTTATTGAACAGGATGGCCGGATATTTACGGTTGGATACCGTCATGTCGTCCAGCTTTATCTTATCCAATGCCTTCTTACGGCTGGTAGCCTGCTTAGACTTTGATGCATTGGCCGAGAAACGGGCAATGAACTCTTTCAGTTCAGCTATCTTATCTTCAGCTTTCTTATTCTGATCGCTGCGCTGTTTCAGCAACAACTGGCTTGATTCGTACCAGAAAGAGTAGTTGCCCGTAAAGGTGTTGATCTTACCAAAGTCAATATCCGAAACGTGTGTACAAACAGTATCTAAGAAGTGACGGTCATGCGATACAACCAATACTATCTTCTCATAATCAGCCAGGAAGTTTTCCAGCCAGCCTATTGTTTCAAGATCAAGGTCATTGGTAGGTTCATCCAACAGCAGGATATCCGGGTTGCCGAAAAGTGCCTGTGCCAATAGCACACGTACCTTCTGGTTACCATCTATTTCCTTCAGTAGTTTGCTGTGCAATACTTCTTTGATACCCAGGTTGCTCAATAGGGTAGCCGCATCGCTTTCTGCGTTCCAACCATCCATTTCAGCAAACAGACCTTCCAGTTCACCGGCCTTTATACCGTCTTCTTCAGTGAAATCTTCTTTAGCGTAGATAGCATCCTTAGCCTGCATTACTTCAAACAGGGTAGTATTGCCGCGCATTACCGTTTCGAGTACAGTTATTTCATCATACTCATAGTGGTTCTGCTTCAACACGCTCATTCTCTGGCCCTTGGTGATATCTACCTTACCTGTGGTAGGCTCTATCTCGCCCGAAATGATCTTTAAAAATGTGGATTTACCGGCACCGTTAGCACCAATAATACCATAACAATTACCCTCTGTAAACCGGGTATTCACGTCTTCAAACAACACGCGCTTGCCATAGCGAAGCGATAAATTATTAATAGTAATCATAATATTGTTAACCGTCGGTAGCACTAACACCTAAAGCCACCTCTTTTTGCGGCTGCAAAGGTACGGAATATATGGTGGAAAACTATGTAGGGGTATTGTAGATTTTGAAGAAGGTATAAGAGAAATTAATAATGGTTGTTGTATGCATTTCCCTTGCATTTAAGAAATCAGTTTTTGCCAGAAATTATATTGATACGCCTAATACCATTATTCCGTTTTATGTAAATCACTCATTTAATCCTTATAAACAATAACCGTACCTTTGCAGCCATTTAGAGAGAGTTTATATGCTGGATACTATAGAAGCTGCGTTGGAAGACCTGAAACAGGGCAAATTACTGATTGTTGTAGATGATGAGGACCGTGAGAATGAGGGTGATTTTGTAACTGCCGCGCGCAATGTAACCCCCGAGGTTATCAACTTTATGTCAAAACACGGCCGTGGTTTGATCTGTGCACCCATCACCGAGGCTCGTTGCAACGAGTTGAAACTGAACCTGATGGTTGAAAACAACACTGTTTTGCACCAAACTCCGTTTACTGTTTCTGTCGATCTGATAGGGCAGGGATGCACTACAGGTATTTCTGCACAAGACCGCTCTAAGACAGTTCAGGCATTAATAGATCCGAATACCCAACCCGAAGACCTTGGCCGCCCGGGCCATATCTTCCCGCTAAGGGCAAGAGATGGGGGCGTATTGCGTCGTACCGGTCACACCGAAGCTACAGTTGATCTGGCTCGCCTTGCAGGTATGGAACCTGCCGGAGTGCTGGTAGAGATCATGAATGATGATGGCACGATGGCTCGTATGCCGCAGCTGCTGGAAATCGCTAAGAAATTCAACCTTAAGATCATTTCTATAAAAGACCTTATTGCATACAGATTGAAAGTAGAAAGTCTGGTAGAGGAAATAGTGCATGTACATATGCCTACCAAGCACGGCGATTTTGAACTGCATGCATTCAGGCAGTTATCAACAGGTGAAAATCACCTGGCGTTAGTTAAGGGTACGTGGGAAAAAGATGAACCTGTATTGGTAAGAGTGCATAGCTCTTGCTTTACCGGAGATATTTTACATTCGCTCCGCTGCGATTGCGGCGACCAGCTGGAAGCCGCCATGGAAATGGTGGAGCGCGAAGGCAAGGGTATAGTATTGTACATGAATCAGGAAGGTAGGGGAATAGGTTTGTTCAATAAACTGAAAGCTTACAAACTGCAGGAAGAAGGTAAGGATACTGTAGAGGCTAACCTTGCATTAGGGTTTAAAAACGACGAGCGCGATTATGGCGTTGGTGCGCAGATACTCCGCCATCTGGGTGCTACAAGGCTTAGGCTGATGAGCAACAATCCGCGTAAGCGTGCAGGCTTGCTTGGCTATGGTATTGAGATAGTGGAAAATGTGCCTATTGAGATCAAGGCCAACAAACACAATGAATTTTACCTGCAGACCAAGCGCGATAAGCTGGGGCATGAGATAATGAAGTAATGTGTGTTTTGTTAAACCTTACCCCGACCAGTTCCAAGCCTGCCTGTCGGCAGACAGGGGAGAGGGAGGTGTGGTTACGAACTCAAAGAGATACGTCCCGATGCGTTAGTCGGGAGACTGGCAACCGCTCGGACGTAGTCAGAGACTACGCCCAGCACTTTTAATAATTATTATTAATAGTTTACATTGAAGATACTGTTCCTCGCCAACCGGGTACCATACCCGCCATATCGTGGCGACAAGTTGAAGATCTATAACCTGGCCAAAAGGCTGAAGGACAGGCATGAACTGTACCTGCTCACTTTTGCCCAGAACGAAGAAGACCTGCAGTATAAAGAGGAACTGGAAAAGATATTTACCGAAGTACATTTTATCTACCTGCCTAAGTGGAAGAGTGCTGTGCAGTGTCTTTCAGGCGCATGGAGCAGCAAGCCTTTACAGGTGCTCTATTTTCAGAGTAGCGAAATGCAAACTGCCCTCGATGCATTATTGCAAAGAGTTCATTTCGATGCTATACATGTGCAGCACCTGCGCATGTCTCCCTACCTAGCCAATAGAAAAGACCTTGCCCGAATACTCGATCTGCCGGATGCTTTCTCGCTTTACTGGGAGCGCCGTAAGACCGTAAAGCGTGGCCTGCTTACCACCATCTTTGAGAACATAGAGCAAAAGCGCGTACTGGGTTATGAGCCTATTCTTAAGGAGTATGACATGAGCCTCGTGTGCTCTCAGGAAGATCTCGAATACATGGTGAAAACACACCACACAGGTAATATGCGCCTGCTGCCTAATGGTGTAGATATGAGCACCTTTAAAGCTGGCAACCACGATTACTGCCCGAATGATACGATCCTCTTTACGGGTAATATGGACTATGCACCCAATGTAGATGCTGTTGTTTACTTCACAGAAACTATATTGCCTGCTATAAGAAAAGAAATGCCACATGTACGGTTTATCATAGCCGGTCAGCGCCCTGTTCCCAAAGTACAGGAGCTAGCCAATGATCATGTGGAAGTGACGGGTTTTATCAAAGATCTGGCTGCCGTTTATAACACTGCCAGCGTAGTGGTAGCGCCATTGCGGTTTGGTGCGGGCACACAGAATAAAGTGCTGGAAGCTATGGCTATGGGTATCCCTGTAGTATGCTCCAACATTGGTTTTGGTGGGCTGGGCATTCAAAGTGGTGAAGGGGCATTTATGCAAACCGACCCTGCAAAATTTGCACAGAGCGTTATAGACTTACTCTCATCGGAACAATTACGCAGACAAACCGGCGAAGCAGGTATGCAGGTCATCAAAACAAAATTTGACTGGGATGTTGTAGCGCTTACACTGGAAAAGTATCTGGAAGAAGTGGCTACGAAACATTAGGCTTTTGGTGTTTCATACACCAGATTTGAAAAGGTTTTAGAAAGTTGTCAAATCTTTGAATATGAAGATTACTACACCTCGCACTTTTAAGTTATTACTTTTTTTACTGCCCCTTCTCTATGATCACCTGCGTTTTATCGGCGCTATCATCTTCATACTGCTTCTTCAGCATCTCTTCTCTTTTCTTTGCAGCTACAGCACTGCTCTGGAAGATCTCACTAAATTTATCAAACGATTTTCTCCAGCTGATACCTGCACCACCACGCGTTATATCCTTGTCTTGTATCACGTCGTAGTCGCTGGTGCGGAATGCATTCAGGCGTAACCCGGTAGAACTCGGAAGTATGTATTGTATTCTGAAATCGCCCGTTATGTTGAAACTGGATGTGGTGCTTGCGCTGGCCGGCCTTCCCCAGTCTGATGTTGTGCCCACTTCAACCAATAGGTTTTCATTCAGGAACGGATGGCTCAGCCCAAGTTTTACTGTATTACGGTTTATTCCGGTGGTTCCAGGTGTCTGGTCCGTAAAGCTGTAGTTATTATACTTCACATCCACGTTCAGCTTATTGTCACCTATCAGTTTTGATACAAGGTTGGTCAGTCCCAAAGACGCAGTACTGGAAACCAGTTGGCTTAGGTTACTTATAGCTGCTGTGCCAGCCGAAGATCCACTCACCAGCCCTTCCGATGGTATAAATGTACCTATCAACAATAATGATCCTACCTGCTCCAGCTTCTGTCTGTCATCCTGGTTAATGCGGAAAAATTTAGTCTGCGCATAGGTGCCTATAGAGTGTTTCTCAGGCAGGTCCAGGTCAAAGGTAAGTATGGGACTATTAAGTGTGCCCTTCATATGCAGCAGTACGTTCACCACCTGTGGCGCTTTGGCATCGGCCTTCTCCGCGTCAGACATTATCGATGATGCACTCGTTATTTCAGAAGGGCTCAGCAGATCGTACAGCCTGGCTTTCTTAGAGTAAGTTGCATTTACGTCCATCGCTGTTTCAAAGAATGGACCGGTAAAGCGTATTACACTACCTTGATCTAATATAAACTGCCTGCGATATTCCAGGTTCTTAAAGGTAAAGTCATAGGTGCCCTGGTTTATGGTATAGGTACCTGTTATGCGCATGTCGTTACTAGGCGGCATTGTCAGCTGTATATTGCCATTTCCCCTTGCCGTTATCGCATCACCCGCTGCGGGGTCCAGTACAATAGTCATCTCTGCCAGCTCATTCAAGTTTGCATCAATAGCCAAGTCCAGTTTAAAACGATTAGAGCGCTTTACAGGAGTCTGATTTTTGCCATAGTTCTTGAAAGTAACAAAGCTATAGGTGCTGATGCTTCCTGCCGTACTTACAGGTATGAAAATACGTGACTTGGCAGCCGGTGCGGCATTATAGGCATGCAGCCTTATGTAGTTGAACGGTCCACGTATGGTGAATGAGTCCATGCCGGCGATCACATTGCCATAGAACATATTGTTGTCATTGGCGGTCAGCTTCATTACCTCCAGTTTCTCCGTTGCAACGGTGAGGTGCATCTTCATGTCATAAAACAAATTATGAGAGAAGTAACCTGTGAGGTAGGCCGGGTTATTATAGGCATCAAACACCTCTACTTTACCAAAGCTTATTCTATGATTGTCTACCTTTACTGTGGCCGAAGGGATAGTGTAGGAGCAGCCCATATAGTCCACCTTCATTGCACCATTCTCTAATTGCACTTTCCCGTCAATGATGGGCTCATAAGATGTTCCTCTGAAACTCAGGCTGCCATTTACCACGCCACCCATATTACTGAAGATGTCTACGAGGAAGGGTGACACCCACTTAACCTGCGCATTGTTGAATGCTACATAACCATCCAGCTTCTGGTTGGTGGTACTATCGAACGATATATTTCCCGACGCTACAATAGACGAGTTGTTACGGTAGATACCAGTCTGCGGATCAAGGTTAATTAGTTTTTTAGCACCGTCGTAACTGCCTATAAGATTTATTGTGCCTACGGTGTCTGCGCCAAATTTCACATCAGTACCCTTCAGGTTAGCTGCAACATATAACTGTCTGAAAATTTTATTGATCGTTATCGAGCCGTTTAACCTGCCGTCAGGCTGATAGACGGATAGCCCCGCCCAATACCCAAACTGACCTAGGTCCAGGTTCTCCGTATTGATCACCAGCGATTGGTCATCTGGTAAGAGAATAGTATTGGTCGTAATTTTTTGAACACCCGAAGTCAACACTATATTTTCTACCTGCAGGAACTTAGAACTGTACGAAACTTTACTGCCACCTGCAATATCCCACTTAGCCCTGTTAAGGAAAAACTGCGACGGAAGTATGGATAGGAACAATGAATCTTTACGTGCCAGTATCTGCCCGTTCAGTGTTATGGCAGTGCTGGAATCCGGAGCCGTAGTGGCCACGGTGAAATTCAATGAATCATTCGCCAGTGTTGTGGTCAGACTCAGTGAACTATTGATCAGGCTGTCGCCAATGGCTACATTCTGTATGTTAGTGCTCAGTGCAATATGGTCAAGGTTGCCATCCCCGTTAATAGAAATGTTGCTCATGTGAAATCTGCCAATACTACCACTGGGTATGGCCACATTCAGTGTTAGTTTTTGTGCTGTAGTATTGAACGAGCCAGATAGGGTGGCCGTGTCGAATCCCGTTACACCATCAAGTGTTACCGCCAGTAAGCTGTCAATATTTTTAGTGGTGATGGTAAATGCCAGGTTCTGATCGGGTGGGAACTTAACCGGCGCGTTAATGTAGTTAGGTATATATTTCGACAGGTAATATTGTACAGATAAAGGCAGTTTGGTTAGCTGGTAATCTCCCGTAATACTGGCGGTGGCAACATTACTTTGCAGGGTTAGTTCCTTGTGTCCATCACTGGTTATTGCGGAGTTCAGGTAAATAGAATCCACGGCCACCTTATGCGCATTGCGCTTCAGGTCAATATTGTACAGCCGTGCATAACCAAAGAAATTGTCAATGTTGCTGCCGGTGCAGTTGAGGTCAAAGTCAGCAGATGTCGTTACAGAATCACCGGTAAGATTAAGTGCCTTCAGGTTGCTATACAGCAGGTGTGCCGAAGCATTGATCTTTATATTTTTTATTTCGTTATAGTCAAATCCGCCATCAAATTCAAGCGCCAGGTTGGGGTCATCCACTAACAGCGAACCTACAAACTGCTTCTTTCCGAGCGTACCATGAGTGGTTATATTATGGTAGGCATATTTGTTTGCGTTGAACTCGCTTATCGTTCCATCCAGCGTTATCTGTGCATTCTCTGCATCAAATGATACGCCCGATACCTTTTCATTGCAGGTAATGCTACCCAGCAGATCTTCCTGTCGAAGTATCATACCCACTTCAAGTTTGTCAGTAGCTATAGTTCCGGTGTAGGTAGCCTTGCCGGGGTTAAATTCCGGGATATTCATTCTTACATCGGCCTTCATAGAACCAAGGTTCGATGTGATCTCCCCTTTAACAGTAAAATTGTCTATATACCCTTCATACCTGCCCTTAAAATAGGCATGTGTCAGTTGTTTAAAAGAGAGATTTGGATTATCAATAAGTTGTGGTGCATACTTCACTATGCCTGCATTGTTGGTGTAAACCTCAGCATTGGTAAATTTGATGTAGGTATTATAGATGTCCGGCAGACCCTTCATGGTCATGTCACCTTTAGCCACATTGTTGCCGTCGCTTACCACCAGGTGGCTGCCGTTCAGGTTAGCTACGGTACCCCAGCCATCACCACTGGCTTGCAGTATGGCGGGAATGTTTTTCATCTCCGGTGCAAAGAATGCAATATCACGGGTGTCTATGGTCGAATTTCTCAGGTGCCCTACCATGCTCACGCTGTCTATGTAGTCAAGGAAGTTTGGGAACCTATGATAATGCATTGCATAGTAGTTCCTTATCTTACTATGGTTGGTCTCCAGGTACAGTTCATCACATATGCTGGCCACCGGCGATACCGTTATCTTACTGCGCAGGTCTTTTATAATTACGCCACACCGCTCATGTGCATACAGACTTAGTGCATTACCTTTTATGGTGTCACCTATTATACTCACATCCGTAACCGTCGTGCTGATCTTTGTAATGTCCAGGTGGTCCTCGTCAAACAGATCTGGCACAGGCACTTTATTATTGCCGGTCAGTTTAAATGCACATTCTTCAAGTGCTATCTTATTTACTTTTATCGACCACTTGTCGGGGTTGAATGGAGTAGTGTCAACAGGCTCAACATAGTCTGCTGGTCTTATTCTTTTAGGCTTGCCTGCCGGATATTCATTGATAGATATCAGCATGTTCTTTATGTTGATATCTTTTACGTCCAGTAATCGCTTCTTAAAATCAAGGCTCCGGGCATCCAGAGTAAGCGAGTCAAAATCGAAATCAAGATCTTCACCGCCCCATGAGTCATCCATATGGAACCGCACATTGGTCAGAGCCACTTTTTGCAGGTCAAATTCAAATTTCTTACCTGTGTCAGTTTTTGAAGTGGTGTCGTTGGTCTCAAAAGCTTTCGCTATAAAATCATAGTTCCAGTCTTTTGATATTGCCGTGCGATAAAGGTGTGCATAGGCATTGTGCAGCTCCAGGTTACGCAACACAGGTTTATCAATAAACAGAAACCAGTCTGTCAGAGATACCGTGGCTTCCCCGGCGTACAAAAGGGTGTCATGTGCCTGATCTTCTATATAAAGTCCGTTAAGGGATAAATGATTGCGCAGATCTATGCTCACATGCTGCACCGCCACCTTGGTCTTTAGTTTCTGTGAAAGCCAGTTCGCTGCCCTGTGGGCAATATAATTCTGTACGGGAGTTGTATTGATCAATACTACCGCAAGAACAATAATAGCCATCAATAGGAGAATGGTATTACGAAATATTTTCAGAAACCTTTTCAGTACTTATATGCACGTTTGATTTACATAGTACAAATATAGAGCCAGACTATCAACTAATGAAGTTTTGAGCCGCCTCTAACCATTATAAATAACATCCATTTTACAGATCAGAGGTGCTGAAGTTTCTTTTTTAGAATGTTTTGTATCACTTTCCTGCCAAATTCATCATTGAATTTTACATTAGATACCTCAAATTCAGCTATTCGTAATGTAGGGTTCAAACCATGCAATGTTGGCAACAGATCACTAAAGCAGTCCCGGTAGGCTCGTTGAGCGGTCCTTCCTCCTATAAAATTAAAGTCGTCAGTCGTTTTCTTTGCTCTGTACTTATTTGCCTTCAACTGGTTGGCCTGGCAGTAATTCTGCCAATCGGTAATTGAATAGTTAAGCTGAAGATCCGGAGGGTAATGTTTATAGGTATAGAATCGAGCAGTACTGAAATGTTGTATTTCGTCAAATTCGAAAAACATGTTGTATTTCCCGCCAAAGTAAGCGTCAGGATGCAATTTTCTGATTGAATTTAATTCCGGTTTACCCTTCAAAGAAGTGAATATGCTGCTTATATTCTTAAAATACGCTTTAAAATGTTCGGGTTTATGCTGATTAATAAACCAGTCATAGGTTTGTTCCGGGTTGAATTTTTCTTCGAGCACATCGCTCACAATTTGAGTAATAAGTATTTGTCTGTCCGTTTTAGCCATAATTTTTATTTTAATACTGATAATATAGTGGTTGTAGGAATGTCTCAATTAATACCTTTACCCTGCAAACAATATTAAAACCAATTAAAGATAATGAAATCACGCACACTCTGTACCTCATTATTATTAACCGTTATGGCAGCAAATGCTCAGCAGAAAACAATAAAATACCCGGATACTAAAAAGGGTACTCAAACCGATGTCTATTTTGGTACATCGGTTAGCGACCCTTATCGTTGGTTGGAAGATGACCGGGCAGAAGATACCAAAGCATGGGTGATAGAGCAGAATAAGGTAACCAACAGCTATCTTAGTCAGATTCCCTTCAGAGATGCAATTAAGAAACGCCTTACTGAGCTATGGAATTATGAAAAGTATACCGCTCCTTTTAAAGAGGGTGCATATACCTATTTCTATAAAAACAATGGCCTTCAAAACCAGTATGTGCTGTATCGCCAGAAGGGCAATGGCACTCCAGAAGTATTCCTCGATCCTAATAAATTCTCTGACGATGGCACCGCGTCTTTGCAGGGCATTGAATTTACTAAAGATGGTTCTTTCGCCGCCTGCCAGATGTCCGAAGGCGGTTCGGACTGGAGAAAAGTATTCGTAATGGATACAAAGACCATGAAGATTGTCGATGATACGCTTCGTGACGTAAAGTTCAGCGGATTATCTTGGTTGGGTAATGATGGTTTTTATTACAGCAGCTATGACAAGCCTAAGGGTAGCGAATTATCTGCCAAAACAGAAATGCATAAGCTTTACTACCACAAGCTGGGTACACCACAAAGTAGCGATAAGCTGATATTCGGAGGCGAAAGTATGGTGCGCCGCTACATTGGTGCAGGTGTTACAGAGGACCAGAAATTTTTGATCATATCTGCCTCTAATGCTACCTATGGCAATGAGCTATACATACAGAGTCTTGCAACACCAAATGCACCAATAAAGGCAATAGTTACAGGCTTTGATTATGAGCAGAGCGTAGCTTACAATGAAGGCAATACGCTGTTCATTGAGACCAACCAGGGAGCTCCAAACCACAGGCTGGTAAAGGTCGATGCCGGGGATCCAACGCCATCAAAGTGGGTAGATGTCATTAAGGAAACAAAGTTCCCATTGAGCGTAAGTACATGCGGTGGCAAATTCTTCGCTCACTATCTCAAAGATGCTGTTTCAGAAGTGATTCAGTATGACACTAAGGGTAATAAGGAGCATGTTATCAAATTGCCGGGACTCGGCACTGCAAGCGGATTTGGCGGTAAGATAGATGAGCACGAGACTTACTATACTTACACATCTTACATCTATCCTTCTACTATCTTTAAGTATGATATCACTAAGGGTACTTCTACTGTTTACAAACAGTCCAACGTAAAATTCGATCCTACTAAGTATGAGAGCAAGCAGGTATTTTACACTTCCAAAGACGGTACAAAAGTGCCTATGATCATGACCTGGAAAAAGGGCATGAAACAGAATGGTAAGAACCCGACAATGCTTTATGGTTATGGCGGTTTCAACATCAGCCTGAGCCCTTCTTTTAGCGTAAGTAACCTCGCATTCCTTGAGAACGGTGGTATCTACTGTGTGGCCAATCTGCGTGGCGGTGGCGAGTATGGCGATGTATGGCACATTGCAGGCACCAAGATGAGTAAGCAGAATGTATTCAATGACTTCATCGCTGCCGGTGAATACCTCATCAAAGAGAAATACACATCGTCAGACTACCTGGCTATTTCCGGTGGTTCCAATGGTGGTCTCTTGGTAGGTGCATCACTTACCCAGCGCCCCGATCTGTTTAAAGTTTGCTTCCCTGCGGTTGGTGTGTTAGATATGCTTCGTTACAATAAATTTACTGCGGGTGCAGGTTGGGCTTATGACTACGGTACTGCCGAAGACAGTAAGGAAATGTTCGACTACCTGCTTAAGTATTCCCCTGTTCACAATGCGAAGGCCGGAACTTGTTATCCCGCTACTATGGTGCTTACCGGAGATCATGATGACAGGGTAGTGCCGGCACACTCATTCAAGTTTGGATCAGCACTACAGGCTGCACAGAGTTGCGATAAACCTGTATTGATCCGCATAGAAACCAAAGCCGGCCATGGTGCGGGTAAGCCTACAGACATGGTCATTGCCGAGCAAGCCGACAAATGGGCATTTATGCTTTGGAATATGGGATTGACTTATAAGATGCCATAATTTCAGTCGATACTTATAAAATAGCAAACGGGTGGCATTGCCACCCGTTTGCTATTTTACTTTTTCTTCCCAAATATCTTCCTCAAAAACCCTTTCTTCTTTTCCGGTGTTTCTGCCTTTACTGCTCCCTTTACATTCTCAACCAGTTCGGGGCTGCGAAGAGCTGTATTCTTGGCACCCATAAATACATTCTTCCAGATAAGGCTGAAAAAGCCTTTATAGGGATCCCTTTTAATAGAAGTCGTTATCTGCCTTACTTCTTTACCCGGCATAGGGTTTGATGGATACAGTGCCAGCGTATTGGCAAGGAATGATAACGCACCCTTTCCTTTTTTATCGGTTTTATTATCCTCATTCATTTTCAGAAAGGTGATGTTCAGGTCATTATACAGCATCGTGAACTTCCCCTTCCCATAATCCTCGTTTCCTTCCACGTGCATATCCAGTTTATTCAAGTGGAAACTGCTTACTTCTGTAAGCGCCAGCGCCTTTGCCGGTTGATTCACATCTGCCGCGTCTACGTTTATAGCAGTGCCATCAACAGTGAAATAACCTTTTTTATCAGATAGTAGCAGCATGAAGGTGGCAGCAATATCGCCATGATCCATGTATTTCCCTTTTAGCTTTATAAAGCATTTGTCATTTTTAGCTACAAGGGTATCAATGTTGGTTATGTTGTTCATGGTGCCACTTACCTGCTCAAACCTTATCACGCCTTCTTTATGAGTCGTCGCACTCATTTCGGTATACTTAAAGTGGCCATTGGTCAGTTGCATGGTCCGTATATCCAGGGGAAGTCCAATTTTGGTCAGCAGCTGGTGAGGATAGTTGCCGACTTTACTTTTGGTATTAGGAGCATATAGCCTGCTGAAGTAAATCTCCAGCGACGGGTCAGCTATTTGCATGGTGTCGGCATGCAATGCCCCCCCCCCGTTGAGCAGCGCCTTCCAGTTAAGTCCTGCTATTTTTATGGAAGGGAAGAACAAGTCATATATATCCTTCTGTTGCCCTGCTTGCTTGTAGAAATTCTCCTTACTTCCAGTTATATGTATAAATACCTTTCTTAGGTCAATGCTCTTTCCTGCAGTTGAAAATGCCAGTCCCGCTGCACCTATGCCATACGGGCTGCCCCTCTTTACATAATTAAAACTGTCCAGTGCTATTTCTGCATTGCGGGCAAAAAAGAAAGTACTTGTATCCAGGCCCTTACCAGGTTCCAGTTTCCAGTCAGACAACAGTATTTTTCCTCCTTTTATCCAAAGGGAATAGTCGCTGGTGTCACTGACATAATGGTAGGTAACTGTTGGGTTCAGGACATCTATCTTACCCGCCGAGATCAATTCGATTGATGCCTTTTTTGTGCTTGTATCTTTTCCCTTCAGGCTGTCCAGTGGTTTTGGTGAGCCATCTATCAATATCGTGGGCGAGTTTATAATTATATACTTACAATCAAATGAACTGTTAGATGCAAGATTCTCCCATTCTATTCCTGCAATATGTATTTCAGTGATGGCTACAGATAATAGTTTTGCAGGGAGTCTGTTGTTTTGCTTCAAAAAGTCACGTCTTGACGAATCGGGTGCAAAGCGCACATTCTTTAACGTAACCGTTCTGGTCAATACGTTTATACTAATGTCCTCTAGTGATACATTGTATAAGCTATCTGTATTTTTTGTAACAATGGATGGTAATTGCTGCCTGATGATATTCTTATAATGGTAAGACACCCAAAACGAAAATATGCCTATCGCTGCAAGCAATATGCCTGTTATCCATAGGCCTATATGTAGGCTTTTTCGTTTATTTTTTAACATTGCTAACTGCTTTAAAATTTCATGCCAACAGGACATTGTTCAATGATGCCGGTAAATGACAACATATTCTTTGCACTACTGACTGATCTGGATAATAGTGTTTTCGTCATTTTAACAACCTTTAACTATAGTTCGGTCAATTACAGTTCCTAAAACAATAGCTTTGTTTCAGAAAAATCATAAATGCCGGAAATAGAAATTACTGAGATACACGCGAACCTCTTATCTAAATATAAGGCGTTCATGCGTGAAGGGTTAATAAAAGACGAAGAACACTTTGGTATTACTCCTCATGACGACGAAAATGCTGTATTCCCTACAGAAGGAAAGGAAGATAGCTTTACGCTTGCTGCTTACTCAGGCGATAATCTGGCGGGGGTAGTTAGCTTTCGTCGCGATGGTAAAGATAGGGAGAAGCTTCGCCACAAGGGCGATCTTTTCAGAATGTATGTAAGCCGGAGGTTCCGGGGTAAGGGAATATCGAGTCTTTTAATAGAGCATCTTCTGGAGCGGGTAAAACAACTAAAAGATATTGAGCAGATCACTTTGTTTGTAATTGCGGAAAATACGGTTGCCCGCAGCTTGTATGAAAAATATGGTTTCAAAACATATGGTGTAGAACCTAATGCAATAAAATGGAAAGGGAAATATTTTGGTAAGGAACTGATGGTGAGAATGATGGTTGAAGATAAATAATTCATCGAATTGATTTCTTTTTAACTAAATCAATTAGAGAATAGGTAAATGATTTTTCTACCTTTGCGCTCATAAAAAGCACTTGTCATGAAATTTTTTATAGATACGGCTAATCTTGACCAGATCAGGGAAGCAAATGAACTGGGAATATTAGATGGTGTAACCACCAACCCTACGCTGATGGCCAAAGAAGGCATCAAGGGTACTGAAGCCATTGCAAAGCATTATCTGACTATCTGCGAAATGGTAGATGGTCCGGTTAGCGCTGAAGTTTTGGGCACAACATTCGAAGGAATGGTGGAAGAAGGTAAGAAGCTCGCTGCTATTCACAAGAATATAGTGGTTAAGATTCCAATGACCAAAGACGGTATCAAGGCTATCAAGTGGTTTACTGATAATGATATCCAGACAAACTGCACACTAGTGTTTTCAGCAGGCCAGGCTATACTTGCTGCAAAGGCGGGTGCTACTTATGTATCTCCTTTCATTGGCCGTATCGACGATAGCAGCTGGGATGGTGTTCAGTTGATAGAGCAGATCGTTAAGATCTACATGGCACAGGGTTTCATGACTGAAGTTCTTGCTGCTTCTATCCGCACTCCATTACACATTGTACGCTGTGCAGAAGCCGGTGCTGATGTTTGCACTTGCCCGCTGCCTTCTATACTTGGTTTATTAAAGCATCCGCTTACCGATCTTGGACTGGCTCAGTTCCTCAATGACGCTAAGTCAATGCAATAATTAGATAAAAATTGATATTCCCGGCTGTTTTCAGCCGGGAATATTTTTTATTATATAGCCTGTTTCTTATCTAATCTCAACACATTCATGGGTGCCAAACGTACTATTCCTTTCCTGCTGCTTTTAGCCGGCCTTTCGGCGGTATCGGGTTTTCTTATGTCTAATATGTCATGGATAGGAAGAATTGGTATCAACCTTATACACAAAGAATACAAGTTTCTCAAAGTATGGTGGCAAGGTGCTCTGGCTGTATATGTGGCTTTACTGGTGCTGTTTGTTGTTCAATATATTATTCAGAAACGCACTCATTTTGTTGTGGGTAAGCTACTGCACGTTTTATGTTTTGCCGCTGCTATCGGTGGTCTCTACTTTACATTCAGCGATTTTTCTAATGACATTACCCATCGCATGCTTCGCGATGTATTTCATGTTGGGGCCTATCTCTTTTGGGTGGGGTGGATGCTGATCTCTATTTTCTTTTTGGCTATAAGAAGGGCTGTAATTACAAATTCAGATAGTATGGAGCCAACAGCGTAGTAAATATTTCAGTATAACTACTGTTGTTTTCTTGAATGACAAGTGTCTGTGATCGTAGTGTCTCAGGTGGCGTATTGCTAATGATGATCACTTTTCTTTTTACAGTTGCATTATCCCTGTGTTTTACAGAGAGTGTGTTTACAACATGCCAACCGCTACCGATCACAAGTTCTTCCCATATACTTGCTTCAGGCACAGGTAGCAATATTGATGCTGTTCCGTTGTCGGCAAGAAGAGCCTTTATGGCGTCGAATAGATTTTCATAGCTAAGCGTTACTGTATGTCTTGCTTTATTCTTAGCTTCTTTGCCGCTCAGCAAACTATTATTAAAGAATGGCGGGTTACAGATGATCAGGTCATATTTATTGTCTGTCTGGAATTTGTTTATGTCGCAGGTCAATACATTTATTCTATCTGCCCATGGCGATGCTGCGATATTTACCTGTGCCTGGCGTGCAGCATCAATGTCTATCTCTGCAGCATCTATGATTACATCTTTGCTTTTCTGGGCGATCATCAGGCTCAGTAGCCCTGTTCCTGTGCCAATATCCAGTACGCGCTTTACGTTGTTGGTTACTGGTGTCCAGGCCCCCTGCATGCAGGCATCTGTTGTTACTTTCATCGCACACCCTTCCTGCGAGATGCGAAATTGTTTGAAGTCGAAATATGAATTACCTACCCCCATGTTGCTCGCGCGCTTGGACTCACCGACAGGTCGGTAAAATCACCTTTCAGGAATTTATAATAGCCTGTTATGCCTATCATGGCGGCATTGTCGGTGCAATATTCAAATTTCGGTATGTATACCTTCCAGCCGTTCTTTTCTCCGGCCTCCAGTAGCGCTTTTCTTAGTCCGCTGTTGGCAGACACTCCGCCTGCTATGCCTACGTGCTTGATGTTCTGGGCTTTGGCAGCCTTTGTTAGCTTGTTTATGAGCATCTTAACAATAGTGTATTGAGCTGATGCACAGATGTCATTTAGATTTTTCTCGGCAAAATCAGGATCTAGTTTTCTTTCTTTTTGCAGGAAGTAGAGAATAGATGTCTTCACTCCGCTGAAACTAAAGTTGTATTCAGGCATTTCGCTCAGCGGGAACTTAAACCTCAACGGATCGCCAAGTTTTGCATACTTATCTACTAATGGTCCGCCGGGGTAGGGAAGTCCCAGCATTTTAGCTACTTTGTCAAAAGCTTCTCCTGCCGCATCGTCTATCGTTTCACCCATTATTTCCATATTCAGGTAGTCTTTGCACAATACTATCTGCGTATGCCCGCCCGAAACGGTAAGACACATGAAAGGAAATGGTGGTTGTTCATCTATAAAATGGGCCAGTACATGAGCCTGCATATGATGAACCGCAATTAGCGGCAAGTTTCTTGCCTGCGCAAATGCCTTCGCAAAACATGCTCCTACCAGCAGGGAGCCAATTAAACCCGGGGCTTGGGTGAATGCCAATGCTGTTATTTCTTCATTAACTATTCCGGCGTCTTTTATTGCTGCATCGACTACAGGAATGATATTTTGCATATGCGCTCTCGATGCCAGTTCCGGAACTACTCCTCCGTATCGTTCGTGTACATGTTGCGTTGCTATGTGATTACTTAATACCTTGCCATTTTGTATAATAGCAGCGCTGGTTTCGTCGCATGACGACTCAATAGCTAGTATGTTTGTTATTTTTTGCATTTGTTAAAGGCGAATAAAAGTACTACAAAGGTACTCCATTGTTTATCGTTCACCTAAAGCAGAAAAACTATAATTAAAAAATAGATTAATTTAATTTAATTGCATTGAGACTTGTTTATGAAATTAATTTATGTATCTTTGTTTGACTACAAAAGCGGGTTATCGCTTCATTCTTGTAATGGAGAGGAAAGTCCGGACAGTATATAGTAGCGCGCTACCTAACGGGTAGGCAACTCTGTAAAGGGTTGACAGACAGTGCCACAGAGAATAACCGCCATTCTAAAGAGAGGGTGGTAAGGGTGAAAACGTAGTGTAAGAGACTACGATATGCCTTAGTGATAGGGTGTATGGGTAAACCTTGCGTACTGAAATGCCAAATAAGCAGACGTTTGAGGGTCACTTGCCCGATGTTTGTGGGTTGGCAGCTAGAGGTGAAGCGTGAGTTTCATCCCAGATAAATGATAACCATCTTGTTGTAAAAGACAGGATACAGGATCCGGCTTATAGTTTTTGTGGTTTTTTTGTAATATTTGACATAGCATATACCCAACAATTGTGGACGTGGAATTGTGATTTAATTGTTAAACATATTGTTTTTTCGAAAACAATAGCTAAATTTGTAGTACCAATATGAGAAAAATGAAGCAAATCCTTATGAAATCGAAGCTGCTTTTATTACCCATTTTAATGTTTTTTATCTTCACCGTGCTTCCAAATATCGTTTTGGCGCAGTCGGGGTTTGATAATAATACAGGATCGGATACAGGTGGAGTAGATGTGGTTGACGTACCCCTGGATGGTGGTACAGTGATTCTGATAGCCGCGGGTGTATTATTTGGAGTTTACAAATTATACAAGATTGCCCAAGATAGATTGGTTACAACTAACTAATAGTCAATCTTTTAGGTTATTCTTTACAAAGATATTAATGCCAATCAGCAATATTATTTATCGCTGATTGGCATTTTCTATTGCTTGAACTGAAGGTTTTATATTTCATTTGGTTTAGGTCTGTCCGGTTATTGTTTGGACGAACGCAAATATCCACTGCACCCACTCAAATAGTGGTGAGCTTAATTTATTAAATCCGTTGTGTATTGTTTTAATGTTCTATACTGGCTGCATAAAATCAATGCCTAGTTGCTTAGTATTCTTATCTCTACGCGCCTGTTCTTTTCTGCATCTTCCTCCGATCGCTCGTAGGCAACAATTGGGTGTTGCTTGCCAAATCCGGCAAACTGCAAACGTTCCTCATCTATCCCTTTGTTTACAAGGTAGCGCAGTATGGCTTTTGCCCTGTTTACCGACAATAGAAGCTCATTAGTATCTATATCCAGCGCATCGGGTACATCTCCGTGTATACAGCACACGTGACCTTCAATACTGATCTTCAATCTGGGGTTGTCTTTTAGCGTAGCGTATAACTTCTCCAGTGTGTTGAATGATTCCGGTTTTATCATATGGCTCCCAGCCGGGAAATATACATTCTTTAACAAAATTGTTTGACCTTCTTTCAGGGTGTTTAGTTCTTTAATATCACTTGGTTTATTGCTGCCGCTGCCGGCTGTTGTGGTCTCTTTTGGCGGTTTAGATGCAGTTGTGGGGTAGTGGCGGGGTTGTTCTGAAAAGTTAAATTTGTTGTTCACAACAATATCTACTTTCCGGTCTACAGGGTTGCCTTCTTTATCTGTGGTATCCCTTCTTTTTACTTCGCCCTTACCTACGCATACTTTTACATCGGCTGCATTTATTCCGTATTTGATAAGGTAATCCTTCACGTTTTTGGCGCGTTGCATAGACAGGTTCTTGTTGTATTGCTCAGAACCAAGAAAGTCGGCATAACCTACTACCATTACGGTACTTCCGTTAATGATCTTGTCATTGTAAATAAGCAGGTCGATCTTCTTTTCAGTATTCTTGTTGAGTGCCGCTACGTTCAGGTCAAAGTACAGGTGAAAAGTATCTATCATGCGTTGCGCAGATACAGACAATGTAAAGAAAGTAAAGAGTAGGGAAAGCAAAATTCTATACATAACCAACTAAATCAGGTATAAAGTAAGTATATTTTTTTGATATACGGCGTCTGTCATGTAAGTTCATGATCGGGAATTGCCCGAAAATGAAAAGTTTTATGACTTTCTTAGCGGTTTTTCTCACCAGGTCTCGTTTATTTCTTTTTTGCCATCAGGTATCCAGCATATGCTGTTGGTACATACGCAAAGGCATTGGCTATAACAAACCATGTAGGGTGAGATAGTGATGTAGCATTAATAACACCACCCAAAGTAAATACCAACCCGCATATAACGGCCGGTCTCCAGGTTTTATTTGAAATAGCTTCTGTAGTCAATGTTGGATTTTTAATTTTCGTGCTGCCGCTTTCCGCTATAAGGGTCGTCACAATGCCAACTGCCATTGCTGCTAGGGCATAAATGCTTAGCAGCAATAAATAGGCTTGCATAGGCATTTTGGCAAGTGCAAGAATCATCTGAGCTTTGTTGTTAACGTCTGTTCCTTCCGGCAGGGGATACAATGTACCCGAAAAACTCTCGCCTGCCGATATGATCAGAAATCCGGTAATCAGGCCGGTAACAATAGACAAGATCCTTTTTTTCATAACTTATATGTTGCTGTAATAGACATTGCAAATATGGCCATTTTTAAATTAATAGTATAGCGTTCGGTTTAACTGGCTGGTGTTTGTATCTTTATTCACATAAGTATAGCACAGTATATGGTTCATAAATTATTGGGTGACAGGCCTACAAAGTTGTTTGTTATCCTCGCATCTTTCTTTGTTGCTAATGCATTGATAGCAGAGTGTATTGGCGGCAAGCTATTCTCTTTAGAGCGCGTCTTCGGTGTGATGCCACATCCGTTTAGTTTGCTGGGAGAGCCAGGACTTACTTTTACGCTTACTGCGGGTGTGCTGCTGTGGCCGTTTGAGTTCATCATGACTGACATAGTAAACGAATATTTCGGGCCTAAGGCGGTAAGGCGAATATCTTACATTGCTATCGGGCTTATATGCTATGCTTTTCTTATGTTCTATCTGGCGATACATGTGCCCGCTGACCAGGGCTTCTGGACCGGTAGCCAAAAGGATGCCGGTGTACCTGATATGCAGGTAGCTTTTACCAGTGTATTTGGCCAGGGTATGTGGATCATTGTAGGTAGTCTTATGGCGTTTTTGCTGAGCCAATTGGTTGATGTTTATATCTTTCATAAGATCAAAAAGGTGACCGGTGAAAAGAAGGTATGGTTGCGGGCTACGGGGTCAACAGTAGTGTCGCAGCTGGTAGACAGTTTTGTGGTGCTGTTCATTGCATTTAAGATAGGCAAAGGCTGGTCTTATCAGCGTGTATTGTCTATATGCCTTGTCAACTATGCTTATAAGTTTACAATGGCAATTGTGCTTACTCCCCTCATATACATAATAGAGCAAAGTATAGAAAAATACCTGGGTAAAGAAATAACGCATAAGATGAAACAAAGTGCTATGGGTATCATTAATGAATAAGGAATAATGATAAATTTTATATTCGTTTGCTGATTAAAACATGCCCCTTGGTTGGTAAAAAAGCGGGAACTTTGCGCTACAGCTGCCATCAATGAGTTTAGCCACACAGAATCTAAGTTTCCAGAAAAAATTAACCGCCATTACTGTTTTACTGTTTATAGTAAAGGTGGTGGCGTGGGCATTTACACATTCTGTTGCTATACTTACCGATACGCTTGAATACACCATAAATGTTGTAGCTGGTTTTATTAGTCTTTATAGTCTTTATTTATCTGCCCAGCCTAAGGATGAAAACCATCCGTATGGTCATGGTAAAGCGGAGTTTGTGTCTGCTGCAATAGAGGGTATCCTTATGGTGGTATCTTGCTTTGTGATAGTCTATGAAGCGATCAATAATCTCTTTTACCGGCCACATACTTTTCATAAGCTCGACTATGGTATCTACCTGGTGGCACTAACTGCTATTGTGAACTTTATAGCGGGCTATTATGCCATAAGAAAGGGCAAACAAAACAATGCACTCACGCTGATTGCAACAGGTAAGCATATGCAGAGCGATACCTATGGTACGCTCGGTATTGTAGTCGGATTGATCATTTTGTACTTCACTGGTTATGCCTGGATAGATAGCGCCATAAGTATACTTTTTGCCGTATTTATCTTTGTTGCAGGCTATAAGGTATTGCGTAGTTCTATTGCAGGAATAATGGATGAAGCAGATAAAGAGTTGTTGGATAGGGTAGTGAAATATCTTAGTGAGCACCGCCGCCAAAACTGGATGGATATTCATAACCTGCGCATCATTAAGTATGGCAGCATTCTTCATCTGGATTGCCACACTACTATTCCATGGTACTTTAATATTAATGAAGGGCACGAAGAAGTAAAAGCGCTGGAAGATATGATCAGGGAGAACTTTGGTGAGCACGTTGAGATGTTTGTACACACAGATGGTTGCCTGCCAATATCTTGCGCTATATGTATCAAACAAGACTGTAATGTACGCCAGCACGAGTTTATAAGGCGTGTGCAGTGGGACGTGAAGAATGTGTCTAATAATGGCAAGCATACTATTAATACAGAAAATTAATTTGGTGGGTTGATAATTCAATCGTAATATTACAATAGATATGGGGCTTACTAAAACTGAAATTTTTACTGAAGAACAAAACAGGCTGGCAACGATGCTTAAGGCATTGGCGCATCCGGCCCGTATTGCCATTCTGCAGCAGATCATCAAAGCCAATGCCTGCATCTGTGGTCAGCTGGTAGATGAGCTTGGCCTTGCTCAGGCAACCATTTCGCAGCACCTAAAAGAATTGAAAAATGCGGGTATCATACAAGGCACTATAGAAGGTGTTACGGTTTGTTATTGTATAGAGCCCAAGGCGTGGAAGCTGCTGCAAAAAGATCTGTCTATATTCTTCAAGTCATTTGATGTGAAGAATTGTTGTTGATTTTTTTTTAGTCTAAATCAATCGTAAAATTGCAATATTGTAATCATTGAATAGTCATCTAAACTAAATTGAAAAATGAAACTATCTGAAATAAAGTTGCACCTGGAGAATGCTGACGGAGTTAATTTTAAATTGCCCAATGGCACGATGGTTCCGGAGCATTTCCATGTTACAGAAGTGGGTATCATTACCAAAGATTTTATAGATTGCGGCGGTACTGTGCGGCACGAAAAAGTAGCTAACTTCCAGCTGTGGAATGCCAACGATACAGAGCATAGGTTGAAGGCCGGGAAACTGTTAAAGATCATAGCGCTGTCGGAAAAAGTATTGGGCATAGAAGACCTGGAGATCGAAGTGGAGTATCAGTCTGATACCATTGGGAAATATGATTTGGGTTTCGATGGAACAGACTTCTTGCTACTGCCCAAACAGACTGCGTGTCTTGCATCTGACCATTGCGGTATACCGCAGCATAAGCAAAAAATAGAGATGAAAGTGTTGGGTTCATCGGCTGATAGCTGCTGCACACCGGGTGGTGGTTGCTGCTGATTTTTCTATACATAAACTATTATAAATGTCTGCAAATAATTGTGCTCCCGCCGCCAATAGAAAGCGCCTGGGATTTATTGACCGGTACCTTACGCTCTGGATATTTCTGGCAATGATCATTGGTGTGGGGATGGGTTATTTTATCCCTTCCTTGCCTGCCACTATCAATTCTTATTCCAGCGGTACTACCAATATACCACTGGCTGTTGGGCTGATATTAATGATGTATCCGCCATTGGCTAAGGTGCGTTTTGAGAAGATACCTAAGGTGTTTAAGAATGTAAAATTGCTGGCGGTATCGCTCTTTATTACGTGGATAATAGGGCCTTTATTAATGTTCTCTTTAAGTGCATTGTTTCTCAGTCATTACCCCGAGTATATGACCGGGCTCATCATCATAGGTATAGCGCCATGTATAGCCATGGTGATAGTGTGGAACGAGCTTGCAGAGGGTAATAGGGAGTATGTGGCTGGGCTTGTTGGCATTAATAGTTTGCTGCAGGTTTTGTTCTTTAGTGTATATGCCTGGTTCTTGCTGCAGGTGTTGCTACCGCTGCTGGGTATACCGGGTTTGCACATAGATATATCTATTTCGGAGATAGCCAAAACAGTAGGCGTGTACCTGGGTATACCATTTGTAGCAGGTGTCGTAAGCAGGGCGATTCTTGTAAAAGTTAAGGGTGAGGAATGGTTCAATAGCAAGTATATACCGGCAATTTCGCCCATTACTTTGGTGGCACTTTTGTTTACTATAATTGTTATGTTCAGCCTTAAGGGAGACCTTGTTGTGAAGCTGCCTTTTGATGTGTTGCGGATAGCCGTGCCGCTGGCTGTATACTTTGCTGTTATGTTCATAGTGGCGTTTTTTGCAGGTAAGTGGGCCGGTGCAGATTATGCTGAAAATGCTGCGGTTTCATTTACTGCAGCAGGTAATAATTTTGAGTTGGCGATAGCTGTTTCCATAGGTGTTTTCGGTATCAATTCGGGACAGGCATTCGCTGGTGTGATAGGGCCATTGGTAGAGGTGCCTGCCTTGATATCTCTGGTCAATGTAGCCTTCTGGCTCAGAAAAAAATATTATGCTCATCAACTAAAAGAACAATTATGAGAATAGCCCTTTTCAGCGATATTCATGCCAACCTTCCTGCTCTGGAAGCCTTCTTTACGGATGTAGACAGGCACGATGTAGATGCCATTTATTGCCTGGGCGATATGGTTGGCTACAACATATGGCCTAACGAGGTAGTAAACGAAATACGCAGGAGAAAGATACCATCCATTGCCGGCAATTATGACTTCGGTATAGGGCGTGCTATCAACGACTGCGGGTGCGCTTATAAGACCGATGAAGAGAAAGCCAATGGCAATATCTCCATCACCTATACCAATTCGATAATGAACGATGCTGAGCGTAACTATCTGCGTACATTGCCGGCACATATAAAAGTGGAGTTTCAGCTGAATAATGACCAACTGAACCTACTGCTGGTACATGGTTCTCCCCGCAAGATCAATGAGTATTTATTTGAAGACCGTGAAGAGAAGAGTATGCTGCGTATCATGCGCGATGCAGGTGCTGATATCATGTGCTTTGGGCATACCCACAAGCCTTATCATAGAGTGCTTACCGTAGTTAATGGTGATACAACCTCATACCGACATGCGATAAATATTGGGTCGGTAGGGAAGCCGAAGGATGGGGATGCCCGTGGTGGATATGTGCTGCTGACAGTGAATGATGATAGCTCTGTTTTGGTGGAGGATAGCATAGAGGTAGCGTTTATACGATTTGAGTATGATGTGGAACAAGCTGCAAAGGCGGTAGAGGATAGTCCGTTACCTAATGCCTATGCCGAGAGTTTAAGAAAGGGTATTTAGTGGCTGGAGACGAACTTTAATCCGGCGATAGATCCGATCAAAGTGAAGAGGAAGAATATGCGCCAGAAAGTGGCCGGTTCTTTAAAAATGAAGATACCTACCAGCACTGTGCCTACCGCACCTATACCGGTCCATACGGCATATGCGGTGCCGATAGGCAGTGTTAGTGTGGCTTTATAAAGCAGCAACATACTGATGATGAGGCATACAAAGAAACCTGCTCCCCATAGGGTGGCGGTAGTGCCGGTGGTTTCTTTCATCTTGCCCAGGCATGAAGCGAATCCTGTCTCGAATAGTCCGGCGATGATGAGTAATATCCAGTTCATGGTGGCAAAGGTATTTGATTTGGCGTTTTTGAGGTAAAGGCTATCTTTGTATCAACAAAAGGCAATGGTGTCTGCCTACTCAACCGCCCTAAAAAGCTGATGGCGCCTGCAAATAATAGTGCTGCAATAACGTGGTAACTATAAATGTATTATTTGTGGGTATGCAACAATTCAAACAATTTTTCAAAGCTGATCTTATACTCCGGTATCTACTTAAGTGGACCGCGCTGGCTATTCCTGTGACGCTGGTGACCGGTTCGATTGTGGCCTTCTTTCTGTGGCTGCTCGATGGGGTTACACAATACAGGTGGCAGCATATGTGGCTGCTGTATTTGCTGCCGGTGGCAGGTGTGGCCATCCATTTTCTGTATAAGGTTTTGGGCAAAGATGCTGAGCGGGGTAATAATCTGATCATTGACGAGATACACGAACCGGGTGGGGGCGTGCCCCTGCGTATGGTGCCGCTGGTATTGCTCACTACGCTCATCACCCACCTTTTTGGAGGATCTGCAGGACGGGAGGGGACTGCAGTGCAGATAGGGGGGAGTATGGCAGGGGGCATAGGAAAGTTATTAAAGCTGTCTGCTGCTGATACCCACGTAGTGTTGATGATGGGTATAGCTGCGGGCTTTGGTGCTGTGTTTGGTACGCCTGTTGCCGGTGCTGTATTTGCCATAGAAGTACTGGTATTTAGTAAGCTACAATTCGATGCGTTGGTGCCCTGCCTATTAGCCGGGTTTATTGGGGATATTGTATGTACAGCATGGGGCATTCATCATACACATTATCTTGTTTCTTTTCATAGTGGATCGTCTGTTTTTCTTCATGTTAATACTTTGTTGTTGGTAAAGGCAGCGATTGCCGGCGCGCTGTTTGGACTGTGTGCATGGTTGTTCATTTTTCTATCCAATAAGGTAAAATCGTTGTCGCTCAAGTACATACCTGTGCAATGGCTTATTCCTGTGGTTGGTGGCTGCATCATTATCGGGCTTACGTGGTTGGTAGGTTCTACCGACTACCTGGGCCTGGGTGTGACATCTCAGGATCTGCACGGTATCTCTATAGTCAATGCATTTCATGGGCATGGTGTTACGTACTGGAGCTGGCTGTGGAAGCTGGTGTTTACGGTCATTACGCTGAGTATGGGTTTTAAGGGTGGAGAGGTAACGCCGCTGTTCTTTATTGGTGCCGCACTGGGTAATACACTGGCAGTGGCTATGGGCGTGCCCGCAGATATGTTTGCGGCACTTGGTTTTATAGCTGTATTTGCCGGGGCCACTAATACGCCTGTTGCCTGCACGCTCTTGGGCATCGAGTTGTTTGGCGGTGAGTATAGCTTGTATTATGCTGTAGCATGTTTTGCGGCTTTTTATTGCAGTGGTAAGGGTGGGATATATCATGCGCAAAGGAGGTAGAGTTCTTCCATTTTAGGTATCGATTGGGTGAATAAATAGTGTAATAACCTTGTAACTGTCATTTAGTGTTGGGGTTTGTCCTAAATTAGCGGCTATATGGTTACGAGCTATCCTAAAGAGAAATTGAATATACTGCTGCTGGAAAATGTGAGCAATGAGGCGGTGAAGGAGTTGACGGCGGCGGGATACACTAATGTGGTCCATCTTACGGCTGCAATGGGAGAGGAAGAGCTGATCAAAAAGATAAAGAATGTGCATATTTTGGGCATCAGATCTAAAACGCAGGTGACTAAGAATGTACTCAATGCTGCTACCAAGTTGCTGGGAATTGGTTGCTTTTGTATTGGTACCAACCAGGTAGATATACCCCATGCTATGAGCCTGGGTATTGCGGTATTTAATGCACCATATTCCAACACTCGCTCTGTGGCTGAACTGGTGATAGGAGCATCGATAATGCTGATACGTGGAATACCTGATAAAAACAGGTTGATGCATGAGGGTGTGTGGATGAAAGATGCAAGCCATAGTCATGAGTTGCGTGGAAAGACGCTGGGGATAATAGGGTACGGTAATATAGGTAGCCAGGTAAGTGTGCTGGCCGAGGCAATAGGTATGAAGGTGGTGTTTTATGATACCCAGAAAAAACTGCCATTGGGGAATGCGGTGTCGGCAGATAGCCTTAAATGGCTGTTGCAGAATGCAGATATCATTACCCTTCATACTCCCGCAATGAGATCTACGCATAACCTTATCAATAAGGCTACGTTAGCGCAGTGTAAGGCCGGCGCTATTCTTATCAATTATGCGAGGGGTGAAGTGGTAGATATTGCCGCATTGAAAGATAGCCTGGTAAGTGGCAGGCTATCGGGTGCAGCAGTGGATGTGTTTGCGGAAGAACCATCGGGTAGCGGCGATCCGTTTGTCTCATTATTACAACAGATGCCCAATGTATTGCTGACCCCTCACATAGGTGGCAGTACTGAAGAGGCGCAGGTGAATATAGCGATGGATGTGAGTAGCAAGCTGATCAATTTTATAGAGACAGGAGTGACTGCAGGATCTCATACGATACCGGAGCTGAATCCAACTGTACAGGAGCATACGCACAGGATATTGCATATTCACAAAAACGTGCCCGGTGTGCTTTCGGAGATCAATGCAGCGTTGTCTTCTAAGAATATCAACATACTAGGGCAGTATCTTAAAACCAACCAAGAGATTGGGTATGCTATATTGGATATAAGCAGTGATAAGTCGAAGAATGCGGCGGCGTTGCTTAATGGGGTGAAGGAGACTATAAAGGTGAGATTGGTGTATTGATAGCGGAGCGTTATTTACCTTTTTGGGATGGTTTGTCATTCAATTTTTGCCAGCCAATTATTTTATGGAGACCGAAGTGAAATTGGTGGCCGAGGGTTAGGCGTAAACGATTATAATCGCCATAGTTGTCGATCATGCTTGCCATAGTATACTGTATGCCGCCAATGTCCATGTGAACGCCAAATCCGTGGATGATATTCATACCGATTGCGGGAAATGCGCTTAGCGAGAAACCAGTTAAAGGCATAGAGGGTGCAGGGTCTTGTATTGTAGCTGTGAGGGGAGTGTAATAAAAATATTTGCCGGCCAATTCGCGATCATCTGTGTATTCCAGTGATGTATTGACCTGTGTATAGATCTAAAAACGGTTGTTGAGTGAGTGAGTATATCTGAACCATATCCCAAGGTCTATTGTGTTACGGCTGTGCTTTGCGTTCTCTAAAGTGTTGCCATAAGCGGGTGCGGGAGCGATAGGAACCGGTACAAAATACTGAGTGGATGATCCGCCGATCATGAGGCCTACAGTAAAATGGTTTGTAATCTGATACCCACCGGCAGCACTTATCAGCCAGCTTTCAAGATATTGGGTTGGATCATAGGATCCTTTGGTATAGGCTTGTCTGTCGTAATCGCCTTCAAGCTCTACTATCCAAGTGTGCTTTTGAGCAGTTGTTGCAGATAGACAGGCAACCAGTATAAGAGAACTGAGCTTTATCATAGTTTCGACGAGTGTTGTGTAAACGCAAAAATGCCCCGAAGGGCGTTTTTATTATATGTTTGTCAATAATTATTTATTTAAGCATTGCATTAGGATCGTTATGTCTGTGAGCCTCCCCAACCCTCTCCGAGGGAGAGGGAGATCTGATGTCCACGCTGTCGCGTGGGATGCTGGAATATTATTTGCCTGCCGACTTATAAGCATTTATTTTATTTCAGCATTGCATTTGGGTCATTAGGGGTGCTGTTCATTTTCTTCCAGCCAATGATCTTATGCAGACCGAAATGGAATGACTGGCCTATATTGAGGTTGACACCATTTACTGCGTTGCCGCCGCCACCAGTCCTGGTGTAGCTAAGTCCGCCAACATCGGCATGAATACCATAGCCTTTTATAAGGTTTACGCCTACTGCCGGCAGCAGGGTTACGTCTAAACCATCGGGCTGTGTGCCTGAGGTAAAATATGGTTGGTAAACAACGGGGTAGTTATACTGTAGTAGTTCTGACTTTACGCTATAGTCGTGGTGGGTAGCAGACAGTTGCGAGTAGAGATAGAGATGCTTGTTGAGCCAATAAGTATAGCGGCCATATACACCTATATTCCATGTATTGAATGTAGCTTTATAGACGTGGCTGGAAATGCCCGAATAATCGCCTATAAGTTGCTGCTGGCTTCCGTAGCCGCCAAGTATACCTACTGCAAAGTGATTGCTTAGCTGCCTGCCTATTGCAATATTGAGCCCTGCTCCACTTAACGACAGACTTGGGTAGCCACTTGAGTAGGATGGGATGGTTTGATGGTTGACGTTAGCACCGGCATCAACTATCCAGGTATTTTTTTGAGCGTATGAGGTAACTGTGGAAAGTAGCATAACGGATGATGCCAGCAAAATGATTGGTTTCATAAATAAATGGTGTGAGTGTGAGGTGTAAATGTATAAGATGAATTCATTATGAATTGTTAAGGTGGGTGGAATGGTAAGGAAATATTAAAAGTGTTTTTTCGTTTTCCTGCCTGTGGTTGGGGTTGGTATGATGTATGAACCCGTTTCGCATCTTGGGGGTGTCTCAAAGAGAGTCGGTCCGGTGTTCGGGGCAGAGACCCGTTAAATCATGTCGTCAAGAGAGCGCTACGCTAACTCTCGCGACAGGTTGGAGTGTGTGTGTGTGTGTGTGTGTGGGTGTGGGTGTGCAAAAACAAACAACCCGTTCCAACAGAGTTGAAACGGGTTGTAGTAATTGGTGTGCAGGAAAATACTAAGCTAAGGCAGTAGCATCTTCAATGAGTACACTAGTTTTGTTATTGAGTACTTCAACAAAGCCAGCAGATATTTCGTAAACGTCTGTGTTGTGCTTGTCTACCAGTACTTTCATCTTGCCCTTGCCCAATGCAGCTATCATGGCTGCGTGGTTGTCGAGTACTTCAAAAGAACCGTTAGTGCCCGGTAACTGAATACCGTAAACGTTGCCGCTGAATACTTTATGTTCGGGTGTTAATATTTCTAATTGCATGAGTTCAATTTGACAATTTGGCAATTTGACAATTCGACAATTGTTTATCGAAAATCAAGTTTCTTATTCAATCAGGCAATTTTACAATCCGGGCAATATGAACATTGTTACATTGCCGGATCGTCGAATTGTCAAATTAGTTTTTTGCTTGTTCCATCAGTTTCTTACCCTTAGCGATAGCGTCATCGATGCTACCAACCAGGTTGAAGGCTGCTTCAGGATACTCATCAACTTCACCATCCATGATCATATTGAATCCGCGGATAGTTTCTTCGATAGGTACCAGTACACCCTTAAGACCTGTAAAGGCTTCAGCCACGTGGAATGGCTGAGACAAGAAGCGCTGTACTTTACGTGCACGTGCTACTGTCATTTTATCTTCTTCACTCAACTCATCCATACCCAGGATAGCGATGATATCCTGAAGCTCCTTGTAGCGCTGAAGGATCAGCTTAACACGGTTAGCGCAGTTATAATGTACATCACCAACAATGATCGGTGTAAGGATACGTGAAGTTGATTCCAGAGGACTCACCGCAGGATAGATACCCAAATCCGCGATCTTACGATCAAGAACGGTTGTCGCATCCAAGTGAGCGAAAGTAGTAGCCGGAGCCGGATCGGTAAGGTCATCCGCAGGTACATAAACCGCCTGAACCGAAGTGATCGAACCATTCTTAGTAGAAGTGATACGCTCCTGCATCAGACCCATTTCTGTAGCCAAGGTAGGCTGGTAACCCACCGCAGATGGCATACGACCCAGAAGAGCCGATACCTCAGAACCTGCCTGAGTGAAACGGAAGATGTTATCAACGAAGAAAAGGATATCTTTTCCTTTGCCAGTACCATCACCATCACGGAAATATTCTGCAATAGTCAAACCAGACAAGGCCACACGAGCACGAGCTCCGGGTGGTTCGTTCATCTGTCCGAATACGAAAGTTGCTTTACTATCTTTAAGTTCTTCAAGGTCAACTGAAGAAAGATCCCAGCCACCTTCTTCCATAGAATGGATGAATTTTTTACCGTATTTAACGATGCCAGCTTCGATCATTTCACGCATCAGGTCATTACCTTCACGTGTACGCTCACCAACACCTGCAAATACAGACAAACCTGCATAAGCCTTTGCGATGTTGTTAATCAATTCCTGGATCAATACTGTTTTACCCACACCGGCACCACCAAACAAACCGATCTTACCACCCTTAGCATAAGGTTCGATAAGGTCAATTACTTTGATACCTGTGTACAATATTTCAGAAGAGGTAGTCAGATTTTCAAACTTAGGTGGTTTGTTATGGATCGGGCGGCTACCTGCACGGTCAGGCTGAGGGAGACCATCGATAGCATCACCTGTAACATTGAACAGACGGCCATTGATCTGGTCGCCGATAGGCATAGCGATAGCCTTACCGGTATCGCGAACTTCTGTGCCACGCACAAGACCTTCAGTACCATCCATAGCTACTGCACGAACACTGTCCTCACCGAGGTGCTGCTGCACTTCAAGCACCAGCTTATCCCCGTTCTCACGAGTCAGTTCAAGTGCGTTAAAAATCTCGGGTAACTTGCTATCACCACTGAAATAAACGTCCACAACCGGACCGATTATCTGCTTGATTCTACCAACGTTTGGCATAGATTAAAGTATAAAAAAAAGTTAAGTCTGCTAAATTTTGTGCAAAGGTAACGGGAACTCATGAAAAATCAAAAGCGAAAATGCAAAAAGTTTCAATAATTGTCAACAGGATGTAAGGTTTTTTACTCCCCGGGGCGCAATATATCGGATAGATTCCTGCGGAATACTTAAATAAATTTATATTTAATTCGATAAAATCAGTTAACAATTAAGAAACATAGTTTATTATTGTGAAATAATTGATTAATAATGTGTTACAGAATATATATCCCACTATGTTTGTTTGCCTTGTTGCTGCTTTCTCCTCGCGCCGTTCTATCGCAGCAGAACATAGCTTCGATCACTGCCAGAATAAGTATTGCCAAAGAAGATACCGTTAAGTTGCGGCTGTATAAGCAGGCGGTAGAGTACTATAAGAAAAGGGTTCCTGATACGGCATACAGGTATGCAGAAGAAGGGTTAAATCTGTCTGAAAAACTTGGTGTTACTACAGATGAGGCATATCTGTCCGGTCAGCTTGGGTCTCTGGATAGAACCGCGGGAAGGATGGGACTTGCAAAAGTGAGGCTTCAAAATGCACTGGAGCTGTATGAAAGGGGAATAAATGATAAGCGGGCGATTGGATTGCTGAAGAATGAATTAGGTGTGCTGGAGGGTTTGCAAGGCAACTTCAACGAGGCTACCCGTCAATTTATATCTGCACTAAAGATCTACGAAGGATTATCGGATACGCTTGGTATAGTGCAGACCTACATAAAGCTAGGCACAGTAAATGACTACATGGAGAATCTTGATAAATCTCATCTCTATTGTACAAGTGCGTTAGCGCTTGCCCAGATCATTAAAGATACCATTGATATGGCCTACCTGTATAATAACATGGCTATAAACCAAGGTAAGCGAGGGAATTATGAGCAAGCGCTTAAATATTGTGAACTCGGGTTATCTTATTGTAACACACCGAGATTTGATGAGGTAAAGGTGCTCCTACTTTTGAATACAGGAATCATTTATAAGGAAAAAGGTGAAGAGGTGAGGGCTTTGGCTAATTTTAAACAAGCACTAACTATTGCCCGGGAGCACGATGTTCCTAACCTCCTGCTAAATATTGCCATGCTTGATAAAGCAACACCTCATGATCAAAAGATACCGTTACTAAAACAAGCACTTGCGATAGCACTGAAAAAAGATCAAAAAAATATTGTAGCCAATATATACGAGGTGATCTCGGATGTGTATGTAGATGAGCATAACTATCAGGCAGCCTATACTTATAAAGACAGTGCAAATGAAATCAGGCAGCAGATATTCACAGTTCAGAAAAATGCGGAGGTTGCTAATCTGGAGGCATTATATGAACTGGATAAATCGAAGCACAAAGTATTACAGCTTGAAGAGCAGAACAAGAACAAAAATTTTCAACGGAATGTAATGATAGCTATAGCCATAGTTATAGCTGTAGCCCTGCTGCTGTATAAGAGCTATAAAAAAACAATTGGCTTAAATAAAGAATTAAAAGCGGGCAAAGAGAAACTTGCTCTTGCAAACCAGGTGAAAGATAAGATATTTTCGATAATAGGACATGACCTGCGCACACCAACACATACCATCATTGGTATGCTCAAAGTGCTGGATTCTGAAGATCATGGTATGACACATGAAGAAGAGGCTAAGGTATTCAAGATGTTGAAGGAGCAGAGTGAAGCATCGCTGGAGACGCTCAATAAACTATTGTTATGGGGAAGCAGGCAGATAAAAGGTATCAGCCTTGAAAGGGAATTGTTCAACGTTAATGAAACAATAGAAAGTAACCTGAAATTACACCATGAAAATGCTATTGAGAAACATATTGACATTGTGAACAAGGTGCCAGCGGAAACGACAGTATATGCCGACATTTCTCATTTTGATTTTGTGGTGAGAAACCTGTTATCAAATGGGTTGAAATTCTCTAAAAACAGCGGAGAAGTGGAGATAGGCCTTGCCCCCAACAGCAACAGTGAATATGTTTGTTTTTATGTGAAGGATCATGGTGTAGGAATTAAGGCGGGGAATACCGCACATATATTTGGTTTGAATAGTACCAGCAGTCTTGGGACCAGCAATGAGAAGGGGACAGGGCTTGGATTAGTGCTCTGCAGAGACTTTGTGGAACTGAATGGTGGTAAGATATGGGTGGAAAGTGAAGAGGGTAATGGTGCTACATTTTACTTTACTATGAGAAAAAGGAATTAAATATATAAAAATGTCATTTTTGTTGTATATTATTGCAATATTAGGAATATGAGGGCGAGAGAGGTATAACAAAAACTATCATCATGAATGAAGACATAGATATTTATAAACAAATGGTTGCCGAGATAGAGGATTATGCCATTTTGTTTTTAGATAAGAGAGGCAATATCAGGAACTGGAATAAGGGAGCACAAAAAATAAAAGGCTATAGCTCAGATGAAATAATCGGTGAGAATTTTCGTGTGTTTTATTCACCTGATGATCAGGCAAAGGGCGTACCTGAGCAGATGATAAAAGAAGCATCCCTGATGGGTAAAGCTTCGGCCGAGGGGTGGCGAATAAGAAAAGACGGAACTGCTTTTTGGGGTAGTGTATTGATCACTGCCCTATTTGGAGATAGCAATGTACTAAAAGGATTTACGAAAATTACACGCGACCTTACTGAAAAGAAACTGGCAGAAGAAAATCTGCAAAAAATCAATGCAGAACTTGAGGCCCAAATAGAAATAAGAACCCGCGAACTAAACCTTACGCAGAACAGCTACCGACACCTTTTTATTAATAACCCAATGCCGATGTGGGTTATTGATGTTACCACCTTTCAATTTCTTGATGTCAATGATGTGGCAGTAGCCAGCTACGGATATAGCCGGGAAGAGTTTTTTGCTATGACGGCGGTAGAAATACGGCCTGATGATGAGCAGCTTGCTTTTATTGAAACGTCACATTCTCCATTGATAAATGCGAGTGAATACAACAGGGGCGTATGGCGTCATAAAAAGAAAGACAGTACAATTATTTACGTTGAGATATTTGCCTATAATGTTGTTTTTAATGACCGTATGGCTCGGCTTGTTATGTCTATAGACATAACTGCACGCCGTATGGCAGAAAAGAAGCTGGTAAGTAGTGTTAGGCATTTTCGCGCCCTGCTTGAAAATAGCTATGATTCTATTTCTTTGCTAGACAGTGAGGGTTGTATCAAATACCAGACACCGTCTGTAGAGCGAATGCTGGGATATGGTATTGATGAGATAATTGATACCAGTGAGTTTGACCTATTTCATCCTGATGATGTGCAGGAGGGTAAGAAGCGTTTTGAGATGGCTATTAGTAGTCCCGGGCGGCCGATATGGGGCATTTACAGGATGCGCCATAAAAACGGGTACTACATATGGGTGGAGGGTACGACAACTAATCTGCTTGACAATGAAAACGTAAATGCGATAGTCAATAACTTCAGGGATATTACTGAGCGCAAACTTGCCGGTGAATCGCTGAGCAAAAGTAAGAGAGAGGTAGAAAAAGTATACAGGGATCAGATACTGTTATCGGAGCGCTTATCTTCTATACTCAACGCGCTGCCTGCCAACATTGCCCTGTTAGATAATACAGGCAAGATAATGGAGGTGAATGATGCCTGGAGGCGATTTGCAGATGAAAATGGATTTATAGGCAACAGCTATGGGATAGGAGATAACTATATAATAATTGCCGAGCAGGCCGATGGAGTGGAAAGTGAAGATGGTGCAAGAATAGCCAATGCAATAAAAGCTATTCTTGCAGGGCATATTCGCGACTTTAGCATGGAATATAGGTGTGATGCTCCAGGTAAGGATAGATGGTTGAAAGTGATTGTTACAAAGGAAAATAATAGCGCGGAAAGTGGGATAGTGTTGATGCACTTGGATATATCGGAGCGAAGGGAAGCTGAGGAAAAACTGAGAAGTAGTGAGCACAAGTTCAGGGCGCTGGTGGAAAATAGTATGGATGCCATTGCATTGCTTAATGAAGAAGGTAGGGTCATGTATCAATCTGCATCGTCGGAAAATGTAACGAGCTATTCTGTTAAGGAGTTATTGGAAAATGAGGTATCGATCGTGCATCCTGATGATAGAGGGAAATTACATTCACTATTTGCGAGCACCATCCAGAACCCAGGTGTGCCGCAATTTAGCAGACACAGGATAGCGCACAAGGAAAAGGGCTGGATAGATGTAGAAGGCACGTTAACCAACCTTTTGAATGATAAAGATGTGCAGGCCATAGTTACTAATTTCAGAGATGTTACGGAGCGAATTCAGGCTGAACAGAGAATTACAAATGTTAACCGGCTTTATTCTGTTATCAGCCAGATCAATCAAACCATCGTTCACTCCGGTAGCGAGAAGGAGGTGCTGAGGGAGGCATGTCGTATAGCGGTGGAGTTCGGACATTTCAAAATGGCGTGGATAGGTATGCTGGATATACAAAACCAAACGCTGAACCTGGTTGAAGCAGACGGAATGCACCCTGAGGATGCTAATCTATTCCGGGATGTACATTACAAAGAAGTCGGACCGACAGAGCAAGTGCTGCTAACAGGAAAGTACTACGTGTGCAATGATATAGCTAATGCCGCGGACCTGGATTACTGGAAACCGTATGCAGCAGCCAGGGGTATACTATCCACCATGATCTTGCCGATCAAAAAGACCGGCAAGATCATTGGAATGTTTAATCTGTATGCGACAGAAACAAATCTTTTTAATGAAGATGAGATAAAGCTATTGCAAGAGGTTGCAGGTGATATTTCATTTGCCCTTGACGTATTTGAAACAGAAAAGCAAAGGAAAGAAGTAGAAGAAAGGCTTAAGCAAAATGAGTTCAGGCTGAATGAAGCACAGGAGATAGCGCACGTGGGGAACTGGGAAATAGACCTTATTACCAATACTCATTCCTGGTCTCAGGAAGCACAAAGAATAATAGGGTTTGTATCTGAGTCCGAACAGCCTGTGTTTGATACCTACCTGGCCAGCATACACCCGGATGATAAGGTGTCGGTAATGAAGATGATGAATGAGTCCAGGGCAACTTACCAAAATGCCTATTTCTATCATCGTATAGTAAGACCGGGAGGAGAGATTAGATATGTGTATTCTGAGAGTAAGTTTGAATTCAATGAGTTTAATGAGCCGGTGCGGCTGCATGGTATCATTCATGATATAACTAATGCCAAACATGCAGAAGATTCACTGGCACAGTCGGAAGAGAACTTGCGCCTTATAATGGATCTGATACCACAATGTATCTATGCCAAAAATGCAAATGGTAAATTTATATTTGTCAACAAGAGCTTTGCCAAATTGTATGGCTATTCACCAACTCAGCTCATCAGCAAGTCTATAACGGAATCGGAATCATTTAACAATGTAAATGACTTCATGCCGGAGCAGGATAGAGAAATCATATTTGGTGGAAACACTGCAGAGGTGCCCGAAGTACTCTTTACTGATCATGAGGGAAAGCAGCGTATATTCTACATCATCAAAGTACCCTATACACTGCCAGCAACCAGTGAGCGCGCTGTGCTGGGCATAGCACTAGACATTACAGAACGAAAGCATGCCGAGATGGAGCGCACGAAGATAATTGCCGATATTGTGCAGCGCAATAAGGATCTGGAGCAGTTTTCTTATATCATATCGCATAACCTGAGAGCACCCGTGGCCAATATTATTGGCATATCTGAAATTTTGAAAATTGAAGATCTGCCACTATTGGAAAATAATGAATTAATGGCAGACCTGTCAACTTCTATACAGAAACTGGATGCGGTAATAAAGGACCTGAACTATATCTTACAGGTGAAACAAGAGCATAATGAAAGCAGGGAATATGTTCTGTTCAACGATCTGCTGAGTGATATAAAACACAGCATCAGTCACATAATTGCCGGGGAACGCGTAAATATTAAAGGAAACTTTGAGGTGGTAGAAGGTATTACCACACTGAAGAGTTACCTATACAGTGTGTTCTATAATCTTATCTCCAATAGCATTAAATGCAGGCAACCAGGTGTTGCTCCGGTGATAGAGATTCGCAGCACGAAGAAGGATAAGAAGGTCGTTTTGACATTTAAAGACAATGGCCTGGGCATAGATCTGGTAACAAAAGGTGAGCAGGTATTTGGACTATACAAAAGATTTCACTATCATACAGAGGGAAAAGGAATTGGCCTGTATATGGTGAAGACACAGGTAGAAACACTGGGTGGCCGGATACGGGTAAATAGCGAGGTAAACAAGGGTACAGAATTTACAATTGAATTCGAGATCAATTAAACAAATTAACAGCTAGTATTCAGAAATATGACACAAACAGCATTGCCGGACTTCATGGTAATAGATGACGATCCTGTAAATAATAAGATATGCAGCATCATTATTAATAAACAATTTCCGGGCAAGCAAATAGATAGCTTTACCGACCCAGAAGCGGGGCTTGCATTTATAACAGCTAAATATGCCGTAGCGGATACGAATAAAGTAATACTGCTGTTGGATATAAATATGCCTGTATTAACAGGGTGGGATGTGCTGGACAGATTTGGTAAGATGGAGGATAGTATAAGAGACAGGTTTAAGATATTTATTCTCTCATCTTCAGTTGATCACTATGACAAGCAGAAAGCAAAGAATAATAAATTGGTATCGGGCTACATAGAGAAGCCATTGACCATAGCGGCTATAAAGAGCTTTTTTGAAGAATAATAATAAACTGAAGGCATACTTTAACTTTAATGATAGTACCGGCGGCATAACATTGATATATGCATGATGAGAATAAGACCCGAAGGCTATATTGCTGAGGGAAATATCAAATTGCGCATATGAACCAGGTACAGTTTTTTTATGACGATGAGTTGATTACTCTGCAGGAGAAGATAAATATGTGGCTGCAGGAAAATAAGGATGTTACTATCATTCAAACAAATCTGTCTTCATTGGGTAAGCCTAGCCCCAGAGCGGGTATAGTGAATACAGAAAAACATGTTTTTTATATATTGTACAGCGGGCGGAGTATGGTTGCAAAGCAAGAGTTGCAAGTTGCGGAGCAGGAGCTATCAACAACGATAATAAAAGATACCGGAACGGTTAATTTAACCAATTAATAGGGCGCTAAATAAAGAAGGTGCGGGAGGATAGCCTTCCGCACCTTTCCATTAAGATATTATTTTGTAATTATACCCGATCCTCAAACGCGGTTTTACGGGTGCCTTCGTACAGTTCATATTCCAGTAAGCGGCAGTCTATAGTACTGGTATAGAATTCTATTCGGCGCTTTGCTTTCAGTCCTATTTTCTTTGCAAGGTCAAGGTTGCCGGTAAAGACGTAACCAAAGTAACCACCACATTCCTTTTTCATATAGTCGCCTATGCGGGCGTATGTGGCTTCCAGTTCGGGTTCGTTACCCAGTCGTTCGCCATATTCCGGATTCATGAACATGACACCACCCTTACCTTTAGGGGTAGGGGTAGCTGCAAAATCGCAGATAGAAAATGTGATAAGATCGGCAACTCCCGCAGCTACTGCATTACGCTTTGCATTGGTGATAGCCATATCGCTGTAGTCGGTGGCAATGATCTTCAGATCGGGGACCTCTTTTATCTGGCGGTCCAATAGTTCCATTTCCTGCAGGTATATCTCCTTGTCATAGCCTTGCAGGTGCATGAATGCATAATAGAGCCTGAAAAGTCCCGGACGGGTGTTGGTAGCAATAAGTGCGGCTTCTATTGCTACTGTGCCTGACCCGCACATGGGGTTAACGAATGGTGATACCTTATCCCAGCGTGTTGCCATGATCGTAGCCGCGGCCAAAGCTTCCAGCATAGGAGCTCGCCCCGGTATCTTACGATAACCATGGCGTGCTAATGAATCGCCCGAAGTATCAATAAATAGCTCGGCCTGTTCATTTTTCCAGAAAAGGTGAATAACTGTGCCTATAAGGTCGGCGCCGGTGTTGGGGCGGTTGCCGCGCTTTTCCCTCATCCTGTCCACAATGGCATCTTTTACCCTAAGATTGGCAAACATGCTGTTGTTGATAGTGTCGTTCATTACGTTACTGGTAATGGAGAAGTAGCCGGGATCGGGGATGATGTTCTCCCACGGTAATGCCAGTACATTTTTATACACATCATCGGCATTGTCGGCAAAAAACTGCTTCAGGCTGTAAAGCACCTGGCTGGCGCAGCGCAGGTTAAGGTTGAGCTTAATGCAATCATTGATGGTGCCGGTGAGCCTTACGCCGGTAATGAATGTTTCATCTATTGTAAAACCCAATTCTCTTACTTCCTGTTCCAGATAGGGCGCAATGCGCTTGTGGCAGGTAATGGTAATGGGTGCTTTTGTAGTATATAAAGACATAATTGGCGGTAAAGGTAAAGTTTATAGTGGGATGCGTGAGGATAATAGGTAATTTAGTTGATAAAACTAATACTGATGAAGCGGGGTTGCGTGCCTGAGGCCCGCGTCAATTCGAGAGTATTTGTTGCTGGAACCCTTTTGCACCTAACGATACAAAGAAATAGATCTAAGTAAATTAAGTTGCTGAAAACGTGCGATACCTTCGGCATCGTACCAAAACTACTCTAATATTACTATAGACATGTGATGCCTTCAGCATCAGTACATCAATAACAATATCCTTAGGTCATTTACATAACCTAACGGCACAGTGCCATGGTTTTCTGGTTTTTAAATAACTTTATTGTCTATTAATTACAAGACCTCTATGCAGAGTCTCTTCTCGCCATTTCCACCCATGAACATTCTGCCCTTCGGTGGAGAGGCGATTTTATATGAAAACCTGTTTAGCAATGAGGAGAGTGACACTATTTATGAACACCTTGTTACAACAATACGGTGGAAGCAGGAACCAATAAAAATGTTTGGCAAGATGGTGATGCAGCCTCGGTTAACAGCATGTTACGGCGAGAGGAGCGTGGCATACTCGGGTATAACAATGGAGGTGCAACACTGGACAGAAGAGTTGCTGGCTATTAAGGGAAGGGTAGAAGAGAAAGCAAAAATGCTATTCAACAGTGTACTACTTAACTATTACCGCGATGGTAATGATAGCATGGGGTGGCATAGGGATAATGAGCGGGAGCTGGGTGCGCAACCGGTCATAGCTTCGGTCAGTTTTGGTGCCACACGTAAATTTCAGTTGCGTACCTATAAGGACAAGAGCGATCTTGTGTCGGTAGGATTAACGCCGGGTAGTTTGCTGTTGATGCAGGGAGAGAGTCAGCAGGTATGGGAGCATAGTTTGCCCAAGACCAAACATGCGGGTGGAAGGGTGAATCTGACTTTTAGGAGTATTGTTTAATTTGACAATTCGGCAATTTGACAATTATGAATAGATAAATTGAATGTGCGAATATGGAAATTGTACAAAACGAATCCGTCCCGTGGCAGTAGTGTTGCCTTTCGGCAAGCTCAGGGTGACACTACTGCGGACAACGTATAACTTCTTGCAGTGCCCAAATTTGGTCTATTTTTTGAAGCTATAAGAACCACCGCCTTGTTTTAGTGTCATTTCGTTTTTGGCGGCATCGAAGCTCATTTTTATGCCTGCTGCGGTGAATTGGAAATTTGTGTTGTCGATGGCTTCCAACGGAAATTCGCCCTGGCCGGTGGCCTGAGCATAGAGGGTGGTGCCTTTTACTGTTACCGTTATCTTCAATGGCATTTGTGCTGATGAATAAACACCTGCATAGCTATTAAGATCGGCCAGGGGAACCGCAATCGTTTTAAAAGTGGGTATCTCGTAAGGTTTGTTGAAGTATATACTCAGGGCCGCTATCATAATGTCATTGGTGCTCATTACTGTGCCGTTATTGCAATAGGCAATAGCCAGGCTGTCATCGGGGAAGTATGCCAGGCTGGATGAAAAACCATCTATACCGCCGGTGTGTCCGTAACCCTTTTTGCTGCCGAACGGCACCTGAAACACGCCCATGCCATAATGGTCGATCTGGGTTTTCATTTGTTCGAGACTTTCCTTTTTTATCAGCTTGCCTGTAAACAGCGCATCGATAAACATGTTGAGTTCGGTAGGGGAAGATAAGATAGCGCCTGCACCACCGGGAATGCTCATGTCGGTTTCCGATTCCTGCTCCCAACCTGTAGTAGATGTGTAAGAGTATGCTTCGTTTTTATCAGGATTTGTTTTACTGCCGTACACTGTGTTTGTCAAACCTATTTTAGCTGCAATACGTTTTTGCAATTCTTCTTTGTAAGTATGCCCTGTTACTTTTTCAATGATATAGCCAAGCAATACGAAGTTTGAATTGCTATAATCGGCCTTGCTGCCCGGTGTAAAATCTGAACCGCCCTTTATAATAATATTTACCATTTCGGCTTGGGTGTGTGGCCTTGTATGCCACAGCAGGTATTCACTATCGCTGGTGAAATTATGAATGCCACTATGGTGATTAAGCAAATTGCCGATCGTTATTTTCTTTGCATTTGGCACTTTAAGGAAGTACTTATCCAACGGTGTTTTAAGTGTTATTTTACCTTCTTCGATCAATTGGAAGATCATAACCGAGGTAAACATTTTACTTATAGATCCTATGCGGTATTTGGTAGCATAGTCGGCATGTGTTTTCTTATCGCCATTGATATAGCTGTAACCTATAGATTTTGTGTAAACCAACCGACCTTTTTTTGATAGTGCTATACTACCCATTCCTTTATTATTGCTTTCAATGGCCATGAACAGACTGTCCATCTTTGCTTTATTGAACGATTGAGCTGAAGCAACTAAGCTGATGCCTGCTGATAAACAAAGTGCAAGAGATAAAGTGCGAATGGTAAGATTATGTTTCATAAAATCCGGTTGTGAATATTATTGTTATAAGACGTGATGTGACCGTCACAAGTTACAAATTTGAGCAACTTATTGCGCCGATGTGTCCAGTTACCACACGACAATAATAATAGAAAAAATGATTTTTTTATAGCGTTAATGCTAGCTATTGAGTTTAGGTAATTGCCAGTTATTGATCTGCAATAATTTAAAAAATTCTGTTTCTTCTATTTCCTTAACGCAGCCGGGTTGCAGATCGCCCAGCAAGAGGTCTTCAATGGATATTCTTATCAGCCGTATGCAGCGGTGACTAACAGCAAACACCATCTTGCGCACCTGGTGAAACTTGCCCTCGGTAAGTGTGATGGTAAGCCATGTATGCGGTATATCGGGCCGCATTTTAAAGTTGCCTTCAAACAGTCCTTCCGGCATATCTACTATCTGCACATCGCAGGGTGGAGTGGTATAATCTACTCCGCCTTTTACTATTATGGTTACGCCCGTTCTTAGCTTTTCAAGCGTTTCCTGTGTCATACGGTGGCGCACCATTACCAGGTAAGTGCGCTCATGTGGGGTTTTGCTTTCAAAAAGTAGTTTGGTTACCCGTTTATTGGTAGTAAGTATAAGTAAGCCTTCGGAATGATTGTCGAGCCGGCCAATAGCGTGTATACCTTCGGGGAAATCAAAATCAAGATCGCCCAGTAAGCCTACATCATCGGGGCTAACGAATTGGGAGACCATGTTGAATGGCTTGTTGATGATATAGTATTTGTAAGGAGAGGGCGACATTGTTTATGAAATTTGTTACGCCCCTTCAGGGCTTGGTATTATCCTGCTTTGATACCCGTGGATTCACCCCGGGCTAATGTGTTTCGCCCTTTCACGGCTTGACTTCTGTAACCTAATTGTTCCAAAAGATATTAAATACGGAGGCCATTACGACCTCCGTTAGTCATTTATTGATTGATGAATTTGGGGTGAATGAGATTTTCTATGCAGTAGATCTCATCCCACTTTTCCTGTGTTATCAGTTGTCTTTCGGTGACAGCGATATCATGAATTGACTTCCCTGTTGCCAATGCCTCTTTGGCAATGGCTGCGCATATTTCATAGCCGAGAATTGGGTTAAGCGCAGTAACGATACCAATGCTGTTGAGCACCATGTTACGGCAAACTTCCACATTGGCCGTAATACCCTTTACGCACTTTTCTGTCAGCGTGTTTATGGCATTGCCCATGTACTTAAGAGAGGTGAATAGGCTAAAAGCTATGACAGGTTCCATTACATTCAGCTGCAGCTGGCCGGCTTCGGCAGCCAGAGTGATCGTAAGATCTGTACCTATTACGTAATACGCTGTCTGGTTAACGACTTCCGGTATAACAGGGTTTACCTTGCCAGGCATAATAGATGAGCCTGCCTGCATACGTGGCAGATTGATCTCGTTAAAGCCGGTACGTGGACCTGATGATAACAGGCGTAGGTCGTTACAGATCTTAGAGATCTTGATAACGCTGCGCTTTAATGTACCCGATATCTGTACATAGGCACCTGTATCGGAGGTTGCCTCTATAAGGTCTTCGGCCAATGTAATTGGGAGCCCTGATATTTCTGCGAGGTATTGAGTACATAGTTCAGGGTAACCTTCAGGGGCATTGATGCGCGTGCCGATAGCTGTTGCGCCCATGTTGCATTCCGTAATAAGGTTTCGGGCTTCCTGCAGGCGCCTTACATCTTCACCAATAGTTGTAGCGAAACCATGAAACTCCTGGCCCAGCGTCATAGGGACTGCATCCTGTAGTTGGGTTCTGCCCATCTTCAAAACGTCGTCAAATTCTTCACCTTTAGCAGCAAAAGCAGCCTGTAGGGCTTCTATGTCTGCTATGTATTCGTCTATCTTACGATATAGAGCTATTCTGAAGGCGGTAGGGTAAGCATCGTTGGTAGACTGAGAACAGTTGACATGATTGTTGGGATGCAGGTGATCATAGTCTCCCTTGTTGTAGCCCATATGCTCTAACCCAATGTTGGCTATAACCTCATTTACATTCATGTTGATAGATGTGCCTGCTCCGCCCTGTATGAGGTCTGTAACAAACTGGTCCTGGTATTTTCCTGCTATTAGTTCATCGCAGGCGAATATTATGGCATCGGCAATTTTCGGGTCCAGCACACCGCAATCGCGGTTGGCCATGGCTGCTGCTTTCTTTACAAACCCGAAAGCCTGTATAAATAATGGTTCATTAGCATTAGTAATGCCCGTGATATTGAAGTTCTCTACTGCTCTTAAAGTTTGTACACCGTAGTATGCATTGTTGGGTATTTCCTTCTCTCCAAGAAAATCATGTTCTATCCTGTATTGACTCATAACAGATCGCTGCAAATTTTAGTTTAGTTATTAAAGAGTATGAAACGGTGATGGAGGGCGGTAAAATTAGTTTTTTTAGGTAGCTTTCCGATATGTTTCGTTGAAACATTATTAATACTTTATCGTATTGGTATAAAATGTAACGTCATGAATCTTAACCAGGTAACCGTTCCATCAGTTAATATACCGGCGGCAATAGCATTTTATCAGCGTTTAGGATTAAAGCTGATAGTGGAGGCGCTGCCTCATTATGCACGTTTTGAGTGCCCTGACGGCACTTCCACATTTTCGGTGCACCTTACAGACCGGCTACCTGACGGAGAGGGGACCTATGTGTATTTTGAATGTGATGACCTGGACGGAACGGTAGCATCTCTAATTGCCAGTGGAACTCTATTTGAAGAATTGCCTAATGATAAGTCCTGGCTATGGCGGGAAGCACGGTTAAGAGACCAGGATAACAATATCATCATTCTCTACTATGCGGGCGATAACAGGAAAAATCCGCCCTGGCGGGTCAATTAATCGGTTTTTACCAGGCAGCGTTCATGAGTTAATAATTCATTGTAGCTCTCCAGCTTCATAGGCATTTTTATGCTGTTGAGTGTATTCCTGTTTTGTTTGGACAGCTCTTTGCGTTTCATTGTTTCTACAAATCGTCTTACTTCGTCCTTAGTTTCTAATATAAGGCCCGGCACTTGTACTGGTTTGTGGTCATCTCCCATTGCTACCATGGTGAAGTAGCTGGTGTTAGTATGCTTGATCACTTGCGTTTTTACATTTTCTGAGCTTACCCTGATGCCTACTATTAGTGAGGCACTACCCACATAGTTAACCGATGCGTTCAGGGATACCAGCTCTCCCACCTCAACCGGGGCAAGGAAATCGACGCTATCAATAGAGGCCGTAACACAGTAAGTGCCGGCATGTTTCGCTGCGCACACGTAAGCTACCTTATCCATAAGTGACAGGAGTATACCGCCATGTATCTTACCTCCAAAGTTGGCGTAGGATGGTATCATTAATTCTGTTATGGTTGTCTTGGAGTAGCGTACTGTTTTGAATCCTGTAGTGTCCATTAGGGCGTTTATGAGCCTACAAATTAAACACAAATGGAGCAAATATTGCCAATCGCTGAGCCATTACCGCAAAACAGTAAAGGAGCCAATATAGGCTCCCTTACTGCAAACACCGATTATGAAAAAACAATTTTTCCAGATTACTTCCTGGATGTTGTGTTATTCAACTTTATTTACCCTATAACGGCATAGTGATTTATTTATTGCGAAAGCTGTCCTAAGGGCCACTGAATCTTGAATTCGTGGGTAATCACAGGAGCTTAGTCACCGCATTTTTTTATTCTTCAAAAGTAGTCTGTGTGTATATTTATTTTTGCATAAAATGTATATTGTTGGTTAATAATCATTTTAATTACTATTTTTACATATCTAAATGGGGCTTTAACAAAAAGGTGATAAGTTGTTTAATAAAGACGGTGGGAATATTTAGTGAAAAGATGTTGATAACAGGCCATCTCGCCAAACAATAATTTGAAAGATCAATAAGATCCTGTGCATATGAAAAAGATACTCCTAGTAGATGATAAGCCAGAGCTACTACAATCGGGTAGAGCAACATTTGAAGCCGGTGGATATGAGGTAGAGACCGCAAGTAACGGTGCCGAAGCATTGACGCTTATAATGCATCATCAAATCGACCTGGTGATCACAGATGTTGTTATGCCGGTAATGAATGGCTATTCATTATGTTATGCTATCAGAACGGGAGTTCATCAAAATGATGTTCCGGTAGTCATCTACTCTGCATCTTTTATAAAGCCCCGTCACAGAGAGTTAGGGTTGGAAGTTGGTGCCAATATTTTCATTCCAAAACAAAGTAATAGCGATTACCTTCTGCAGGCCGCAAGTAGAATATTTTCGACGGAGGGGACAGGTAAGTGGATAGTCAATGAGCGGCTTTCAGCAGCGGAGGTACTGAAGAAGTATGAAACTTTGCTGATAATGAAAATGGAAAGCAAAAGCGAATTGTTTTCCTTGACAGAGGTGGAGTTGATGAAAAATGAAGAACGTTTCCGTGCACTGGTAGAGCACAGTAATGATCTGATATCGATGATCGATGAAAAGGGTACTGTAATATATCACTCGCCAGCCGCTCGTCGCTTGCTAGGGTACGAAGGCAATGAAGCTTTGGGTATGCAAGCGCTTGATTTTTTTCACCCCGATGATCAGGCAGAGGTTATTGCCCGATTGCAAGTGTCATTAGGAAGGCCGGGGGAGCCTATCTTCAGAAGTAACAGGATGCGGCATAAAGATGGCCATTATATATGGACCGAAGGCAGTACCACCAATTTGTTACATGACCCCAGTGTAAAAGCGTTTGTTGGTAATTTTCGCGAGATAACGGAACGCATGGTTGCCGCCAGCAAACTGGAACAAAATGAAAAGAGAATAGAAGCAGAGCGTAAAAAATTTGCTGATCTTTTTGAGCAGGCACCGTCTTATATCTGTACACTTTCCGGACCTGATCTTGTATATGAAATGGCCAACCCGCTTTATTTACAGATCACGGGTAAAAGGGACATAATAGGTAAGAAAGCTAAGGAAGTTTTTCCCGAACTTGAAGCCCAGGGTTTTGTGGATCTGATATTTAATGTATACCACACCGGGGTGCCATTTGCAGCTAGTGAAGTGCCCATCACCATAAAAAATGATGAAACAGGGTTGATGACAGAGCACTATATGAACTTTGTTTATCAACCATACAAAGGAGATGATGGTAATGTAGCCGGCGTTTTCTTTTTTGCCAATCTTGTAACAGATCTGGTAAAAGCCCGGGAAGAGATGTCGGTGAAGGAGCGGCGCTTCAGAGCACTGGTAGAAAATGGCAGTGATGCAGTAGTTATTCTTGACGGAAACGGTGCACCAATATACCTGTCACCTTCGGTGGAAAAGTTATTGGGTTATATAGAAGAAGAGGCAAAGACACTAGATCTTTTTGCAATAACCCATCCCGATGATATAGAGGAGGTGAGAAGCGGGATGTTGGAAGTATTTGCTAATCCCGGTGTTGTTTTTGACGGTAGGATCAGCAGACTGAAACATAAAAACGGAACCTGGAGATGGTATGAGGCAACGCTCACTAACATGCTTCATGACCCTTTGATAAACGGGATCGTAGATAATTTCAGAGATATAACTGACCGGAAAATTGCGGAGGAGAAAATAGAACATGCAAACAGGTTGTATTCATTCCTCAGTCATATTAACCAGGCCATTGTACATGTGGATAACCAGACCAGTCTGTTTAAAGAGGCCTGCCGTATAGCTCATACTATAGGGAAATTTAAGATGGCATGGGTGGGTCTTCTGGACAGTGAGAATAAAACTGTTGACATAACTGAAGGAATGGGTGTTCTTCCGGAAGATGTGCATTTGTTTACGAACATTAAATATAGACCAGAAGGCGGCATAGCCCAGGTAGTGAGGTCTAAAACAGCTTTCGTATGCAATCATATGGAGGAACATCCTACGATGAAGGTTTGGGCTTCATATGTAGCTAAACGGGAGATCAGGGCTTTGATGATATTGCCCTTGCGTAGGAATGGAGAAATAATTGCAGTATTTAATTTATATGCTAATGAAGCAGATTTTTTTGACGAACAAGAAATTGATCTGCTGGAAGAAGTAGCTAACGACATTTCTTTTGCGATTGATGTTTTTGAAAAAGAAAGACTAAGAAAACATATGGAATTGAGGGTGCTTCATAATGAGCTGAGACTGAAGCAGGCGCAGGCGATAGCACACATTGGCAGTTGGGATTATGATTTTTCGATAGGTAAAGTAATCTGGTCTGAAGAAGCTTGTAGAATATATGGCATCGATCCGGGAAAAAATGAGCTGGATGAAGGTGACTGGCAGTTTTTTTGCCACCCGGATGACTTGCAGGATATGCGCAAAGTTATTGAAAAAGCACAGCTGTCGCTAACGGATTTTGCGCATAGTCACCGTATTATATTGGCAGATGGTACGATCAAACATATATTTTCGGAAAGCCATTTTGAGTTCGATAACACAGGAAATCTGACTGATATACACGGAATCATACATGATGTGACTGCTAAGAAAGAGGCTGAGGAAAAAATTCTAAATGCAAACAGGCTTTATGCTTTTATCAGCCAGGTGAATCAAACTATTGTTCAGGTAACTAATGAAGAAGTGCTGTTTAAAGCAGTATGCGATATCGCTATTGAGCAAGGTCAATTTGATCTTGCCTGGATAAGTATGCCGGACCAGGAAAAACGTACCTTGAATGTGGTCGCACATTGTAATGCGACTGCGTCTGATATCAGTTTATTGAACAGCATCAAGTTTTCCGATGATGGACCGATAGCTCAGGTTATGAATACCGGAAAGCTATTTGTGATCAACGATTTTATAACAGATGAGGTAGCGGCAGACTTTAGAGCATATGCTTCGTCGAGGGGATTCCGATCTTGCATAGTGTTGCCGATAAGAAAGGGTGGTAAAACCATTGGTGCATATAATCTTATCTCTGCCAAAGCTAATTTGTTTGATGCAGAGGAAATAAGCCTGCTCACAGAAGCGACTAACGATGTGTCATTTGCGCTGGATATCTTTGAAAAAGAGAAACATCGCAGTGAAATGGCGGAAATAATACTACAGAGCGAAGCCAGTTTGAAACATGCACAAGCAATGGCGCATTTTGGAAGCTGGGAACTCGATTTTGCGACCGGTAAGGCAATATGGTCGGAAGAGGCCTGCAGAATATATGGTATACCAGTTGAGGACAGGCACAATCAGAATTTTGAGTCGTGGAAGGCTCATCTTCACCCCGATGATATGGAGCAGGTATTGGCAATGGTAAAGGAAAGTGAAATAAATTTATCACGTACTGCATTAAATCATAAGATCATCACAACTGATGGGGTGGTTCGTCACGTATTTTCGGAAGCGCACTATAATTTTGACAGGAATGGTTTACCTGTGGGTTTGAGAGGGGTTGTACACGATATTACTGAGGCAAGAGCTGCAGAAGAGTCTCTGGCAAGGTCGGAAGAGAATCTGCGTTTGATAATGGATATCATTCCTCAGTCGATATGTCTTAAAAACTATGGCGGTAAATACATATTTGTCAATAAAAGTTATGCTGAGCTTTACGATTCGATACCTGAAGATATTATCGGGAAGTACATGGCGGAGGTAATGTCTGCGGAAAATGATATTGAACGAATAACCAACGAAAATAAACAGATCATATCTTCGGGAGAAATGTTAACGATTCCCGGGGAGGAGTTTTATGATGATAGTGGCAAACTGAAGTTGTTTCATACAATGAAGGTGCCATTTACAGTTGCCGGGACTAACGAAAAGGCACTATTAAGTGTGTCTCTAGATATCACTGAGCAAAAAGCTGAGGAAGCGGAAAAGGCAAAGATCATCAGTGACATAGTGCAGCGTAATAAGGATCTGGAACAATTCTCTTACATTGTGTCACACAACCTCAGGGCACCGGTAGCTAACATTATCGGTCTTGCCGATGTACTTGTAGATGATTCGCTAGAAACGGATGTAAGGGACAGTCTTATGACAGATCTATCGGGTTCGGTAAAAAAACTGGATAGTGTGATAATGGATATTAATTACATTCTACAGGTAAAGCACACAGATAGTAACCAAAAGGAACACGTTAATCTGTCTGCTATACTTAGCGATATAAAACTAAGTGTAGATAACCTGATAAGGAGTAATGATGTGCAGATAATAACAGACTTTAGTGCTGTCGATGAATTATTTACTCTGAAAAGTTATCTGTACAGTATCATTTACAATCTTGTATCTAACAGTATTAAATATCGACGTGTGAACGTTGCGCCTGTACTACACATTGCCAGTAAAATGCAGGGCAATAAGATTGCACTGATCTTTGAAGATAATGGATTGGGCATAGACCTTTTAAAAAGAAAGGATGAGATGTTTGGTCTGTACAAGCGCTTTCATACTCATGTGAATGGTAAGGGTATGGGATTGTTTATGGTAAAGACACAGGTAGAGTCTTTGGGTGGGACGATATCTGTAGTGAGTGAGGTAAACAAAGGAACTACGTTTACAATTGAGCTTGATGGCGGCGGAGCGTGATCGTCATACCAGGCTGTGGCAATGCGCGACCAAAGGTGTTTAACTAAGAGGTTATCTTTGCTACATGGAAGATGGTTTTAGTATTGATATAGAGTATAATGGTGAGGTTCTGAGTTTTGATGTTCGATTGGCCACAACAGGTTATACACATAATTTTATGGTCATCATAAATAGCATAGAGGTGACCTATGAGCCTGATGAAGAACGAAACTATCGCGCCATAGTAAACGCTGAAACAGCTCATAGCCTTAAAGATAAAGACAAGATGCTCATAGGCCTGGTAGGCGCAAAGCTGGATGAACTTAAGTACTTATAAACAAACCGCACAACTCACATAAACTTCACTTTCACCTCTATATTAGTATTCCTTCCTTTGTCGTCTGAACATGATATTTTAAGTACTGCTGCATCGGCTGAGAAAAATAGTTTTTGATTTGCATCGGCTGTTGCGTAGAACCGGTCGTTGATATACCAGTATACTTTTTTTACATCATTGGCCACTGAACAGGAAAGCTGCAGTTTTTGCTCCGCCTTGTTTTCAATGATATAGGTCATGCCGTTGGTGAGCGATGTGATGATGGGCCCACGGCCTTGTAAGGTGTGCGTGCATGCAGGATTATGTGGCGGTCGCTCCGTAAAACGGATGTTCATTGATTTGTAATAGGCCGCTAACTCGGGTGCTATATTGGGCAGTAACTTTGTTTTATATCCGTTGGGGGGTAGGCAGTAGGTGCAATAGCAATAGTGCTCATCGGCGGATATCCAGGTTTGCGTAAGATGGTCGCATTGCTGACATGAGCTTATGCCGGGGATGTAGTAATCCATTACCTGGTCTGTGCAATTGTCGTTGGGTATCCGCCCCGTTTCAGTGCACACTAACCTGAAGCCGATACTATTAGGCGGTTCTACCCATTCGTTGGCAGCCTTGTGGTCTATGGCGTTGAAGAGCTGAAACAATAAAGGGGTGGCGGTAGTTGCACCACTTAGCTCCTGTACTCCTGCTGCAGAAAAATTGCCCAGCCATACGCCAATTGTATATCGCTTATTATAGCCTATGCTCCACGCATCTTTACGGCCATATGATGTGCCTGTTTTCCACGCTATGCGGGGAATACCCTGTGCTTCATCGTAGGCATTGGGTAGGTCGGGTCGGTGCAGCTCGCTGAGTATATGCGTGAGCATGTAATTGGCCGGTTGGGATAGCAGTGTGATCCCCTTATTAGTTGTGTCTTTTTGTACCCGTTTCTGTTGACTATCTGCCAGTGTATATTGGAGTGGGAAATAAACACCATCATTAGCAAAGGCGGAATATAATGACGTCATTTCATCGAGCCGTACACCGCAACCGCCAAGAATAAGTGATAGTCCGATTTTATTCTTGCTTTTTGCAATAGACGTAAATCCTGCCTTGCCCAGCACATTGGCAAAAGTACTCACACCTTCGTCCTCCAATAGTTTTACTGCAGGTATGTTTAGCGAGTGGCTGAGTGCAAATTCGGCTGTAACATTACCATGAAAATTCTTGTCGTAATTCTCTGGTGAGTAGCCTTTGATGTTGATAGGTACATCGGCTATCATGGTCCTTGGGGTAATAATACCTTTGTCCATGCAAAGGCCATACAGCAATGGCTTCAATGTGCTGCCGGGAGATCGTAGTGCTTTTACACCATCTACCTGTCCAAAATTGTTTTTGTCTCCGAAGTCTGATGAGCCAATATACGCCAGTACTTCGTGCGTCTTGTTGTCGATGATCAATACCGAAGCATTATTGATGTTATGTAGCTTCAGCTGATTTACATAGTTGGTGACTATCCCTTCTGCTTTTAGTTGCAGCTTATTGTCCAGGGTGGTGCGTAATGCAAGGTTAGTAGGATACATGCCCTTTACCCTTATAGCAAACTGTGGCACGGCACATGGGGCGCTATGCCTGTAGGCATTGAGCGGTTCATGCAGCGCATCGTTTATTGTGCCATCGGGGAACAGGTCATCACCTTTAAATCTTAGCAGCCATTTATTCCGCTGTTGTATGATCTTGTCATTATCTTTACCGATTACAAGTGAATTGGGTCTGTTGGGGATAATGCTTAATGCTGTTATTTCAGCCAGTGAAAGGTGGTCTGGTGTTTTATTGAAGTAGAGTAGAGACGCAGCTTTCACCCCTGCAATGTTGGAGCCATAAGGCACAAGATTCAGGTACATCTGCAATATCTCTTCTTTGCTGTATTTTAATTCCAGCTGCAGCGCGCAGAACATCTCCAGGCATTTATTAAAGTAGCTGCGCTGTTTAGGGTCCAGCATTCTGGCTACCTGCATAGTAATGGTCGAAGCGCCTGAGGTGCGTTTGAGGTGAAATACATTGTTGATAAATGCCCTGCCTACGGCCAATGGATTAACGCCCAGGTGATGGTAAAAGTGCCTGTCCTCTTTGTAAACAATAGCTTTTCTTAGTTCAGGTGTTATTTCATCGAGCCTGGTAAACATACGCCACTGCCTGTCTTTCGACAGATATGCATGCAGTACAGTACCATCTCTTGCTTCTACTACGTGAGCAAAGGCAATGTCGGTATTTACAGGTAACAGTCTTGCAAGCAGCAGTAATATACCGATGCCGGCAACCAGTCTAATTACAATCTTTTTTAGTCGCTTTTTTATTCGCGCACTATCCATATTCACCTTTTCATCCGGTATTGCTCCGGCTTTATTTTACTTATAGTTGTTGGAGATAAAATAGAGGTTGCAGTTGATTCAATGATTGTCAACTGCAACCCATATCATTTAATTGGTGACCTTTATTATGCCTGCGCCATTGTATGAATGGTAGTTGCCGTCATACATGGCATCTGCCTGCACAGGTCCTAGCTGGAATGTGCCGGGAGATACAGCACGAACCATATAATAGAAGTCTTTTCGTTTCCGCTCAACGGTGGTGAACATATTGATGCGATCATCACGAATATCCATATAATCGGCCTTGGCGGGCTCTTTGATCCATTCCATTTTAGGCATTTCGTTGAGCAGTGTGTTTTCAACTTCAAAGCCTGCCGGCAGCATGTCTGTAATAGCCACGTTCTCTACCTTAGTATCGTACTGCCCTTCGATGGAAATGCGTATCACTATCAGGTCATTCTGCTTAAATGTTTTTGTTTCTCTTCCCTGTCTGTCGTAATAAGTGCGGCGTACCTTAATGAAGTTGTCTTCTTCTTTGTAGCTGCCATCGGCGGTTATACCATTAAGCTCCCAGAAGTAGTAATAGCCGCCATTTCCTTTCACCTGTACATTCATAGCCGCATTAGCAAATGCTTTCATGTTTACGTTCAAGGGTTGTCCTGTGGTGGTGCCTACGCTCTTGTTATTTGCCGTTACAGTTGCGGTTGCAGTGGTCTGGTTGGCTATTTTCATTATTTTACCTAGTGCCAGCATACTGAAGGAGTTTTCCTGGGTACTGAGGTAGCGTTCTTTTCTCAGTTGCTCTGATAGCTGTCTCGCCAATATGCCTACCTGCCTGTTGTTGGGGTCAATATCCAGCATGACGAGCAGCGACAGTGCCTCATCGCGAATCTGGCTGTTAAAGCTGCCGCCAAAGGTATGGTTAGGGATCTCTCCTGTAAATGCCGGAGGCATTACACCCTTAGCCTGAGAAGGCTGCCCGGATAGTGCATAAGCAGCAGCCAGCATATACTTGCTGTCCAGTGTCAGCAATTCCTGATGAGCCTTATAGTAGTTCATATCCGACTGTTGTGATTGGCCTGCCATTGCTAATACATAAAGTGAATAGGCAATTTCTTCAGGTGCTACTTCTTTCTTTGCAGTTCCATTATAATAGAATGTTACAGTTTCCTTTTTGTACATTCTGTATTTCATGTATTCCTGCAGGCGCTGTAAAGTGTGGGCATTCACATCAAACCCTGCTTTCTTTGCTTCCAGCATAAAGTGACATGCGTAGATACTTCCCCACCAGCTTTCGCCACCACCTTCAGGCCAGTAAGACATGCCGCCATCTCCCTGCTGCATAGACTGCAGTTTGATGATGGCTTGTTGCACATTGCTTGCCGGGTTAAGTTCGGTATTGGTGCCATTATTCATGCCCTTAACAAGGTCGGCGTAATACAATTGCGGGAACGCGGCAGACACCGTTTGTTCCACACAGCCGTATGGATAGCGCACAAGGTCTTCCAGATGTTTGCTGAACTGCGTGAGCGGAGACTTGCTTACGATGAGCTTGCCTGCTACAGAGGTTGGTATAAATTTGTTCGTGATGTCTATTGGGGTTGTTCTGTTCTCGCCAGCCACGCCATAGCCAGTCAACTTTTGTAGTGATGCCGGTGGTCTTATACTGATGTCCGTTTCGTTAGTAAATGTCTCGTTAAATGCTTTTACAGTTACGGTTACTTTACCAACGCCAATAGAGGGCTGCGCAACTATATTGTAGATAGCACGACCTTCCCTGTTGGCAGGTATTTGTACCGTCTGTGTTGCTGATCCTTGTACGCCAAGCGGACCTGATGTTTGCACGGTTACATAAGCGGTAGCAGTATTGCCCGTAGTATTGCTCATAGATACGCTCATGGTTACATCGTCCTTTGGTGTAAGGAAGCGAGGTAGAGCTGTGCTGATGACTATAGGGTCGGCCACCTTCATATGCTTATCCTGGCTGCCGAAACTCTTGTTTTTATAAGCAAGTGCCATTACCCTTATGTCGCCCGAGAACTGTGGAATATCTATATCGTATTTTACATTGCCGCGGCTGTCTGCCTGCAATATGCCACTCCAGAATGATACATTCTTCACTCTGTTCACAAACATCGGGTTGACGCGCCCACTATTGCTTTCCGCGCCATCACCGCCGGTACTTGATTGTCTCGTTTTTATCTCCGGGAGCAGCCATGGATAGATATCATAGCTGTTTATTGATAGGGTTACTTTCTGGTAGAAATAATCGTAAGGATCTGGCGTAGCAAAGTTCTTCACCTGTAGTATTCCTTCATCTACAGCTGCAACGGTTACAAATGCACCGGGGGCAGTTTTTATATTTATTGTTTGCCTGGTTCTTGATCTTGATTTTTCGGCAATTGTAATGGTAACTGGTATATTATAGGTCTTATTAGTTACCCTTACGTTTTTAAAACCATGTCCTACAGTCAACGGCATATCACTGCCATCCATTGGCCTGAAGAGCGTTGCGGTAATATACACGTTTGGCAGGGATGCATCATCCACCGGAAAGGATAGCGCAGCTGATTTATTCTTTGTATTCAGGTAGTAGTATTTGATGATGTGGTCACGCTCAATGGTGACCAGCATTTTTCCTTCAAATGGAGCGGTGAACAAGGCCTTGACTGTTTCGCCGGTATTGTACTCCTTCTTGTCGGTTTTTATTTCAACGTTGCCCTCGTTATTCACTTCGAATGATGAGTATTGGGCATCATTCCAACCGTATGCGTAAAGCGTCTTAGCTACATAGGTGTTCGATCCGTTTATCGCTACCCTAACTTCATATTCTCCGCTTTGCTGCGGTGTAAATGTATAAGCAGCATTAGTGCCACTGATCTGCACTACCTGGGTGGATATTTGTTTGTCTTCATTGGCCGACACATACCTGTAGCCATTACCATTTTGCTGTATTACGGTGTGCCATTCTTTTTTTATTACACTAACAACGGCAGTTGCATTTTGTGGCACTTCTCGTTTGTCTAGAGCTATCAGGCCCATTTTTACGGGCAGTCGGGTGGTTATATATTCCTGGTCACACTTTACACCTGCATATACCGATTGGGCATAGACAGTAAAATGTTCATAGCGGTGCACAGGCCTGCCTGTCTCATCAAATACGGTGGCCATTATATTCCCATTCAGTATTCCTGAGTTAGTCAGATTGGCATCGAGCTTAAATGTTTCAGTTGCACCGCCTCTGTCATCTGTCTTTCCCTGGCGTATGTCAGTATTGAAGTTGAAATCATTCCTTAATTCAAAATTGTAATCCGGATATTTTTCTGATGGGAACGTAGTTTTCGCAAGGTTCATCTCGCAGCTGTAGTTACGGCCTGCTGCCGGAGTGCCAAAAAGGTTGTCGGCTTGTATTTGCGCTACTACATTTTCACCGGGTGCATATTCTTTTTTGGGAGTGGTTACACCAACCTTCATGCGATCGGGCATAAATTCCTCCACACTAATGTTATATGAGTTAAGAAGTACGTTATTCCCGGTAAATACTTCCAGTAGATAATTGCCGGTTATAGCAGTGGGCGGGGTAGGGAACTGCGCCTCGCACGAGCCTTGCTCATTGAGTATCTTCTGCACAGTGGCAAACTCTTTGCCATTAGGCATACTCAGCTTCAGTTTTACAGGCACCTCAGTTTGTTGTTGCCATTGTTCGCTACGCACAATAGTGCTTACGTGTATGGTTTCTCCCGGTCGATAAATGTTACGCTCTGGGTATATCATGGCAATTAAGCCGGTTTCGTTCGGGTTGCGGCCACCAACGTCAAATCTAGATGTGCCTATCTGCGTTTTACTAAACCAGACAAAGCTGAATTCATCGCCCTTTCTAGCTGTTACCATGGCTACTTTAAAGCCTGGGGATGACTGGCTGATGTTCTTGAATATAGCTACACCGTCTGCGTCGGTTGTTACAGTCGCCAGTTTCTGGTTATTGCTGCTGATGAACGACACATTTACACCCGGCATTGCTGCTGCGGTGCGAATGCTGTTGGTAAATACATAGATATTGTCTTTCTCTTCTTTTACTATAATGCCAATATCTGATATAGCTATGATCTTTGATTCCTGTATCCAGTTCTGTTCCTTAGATCTTACCATCACTACGTAGACACCATTATATCCTTTAACCCTGTCTTCAAAATCAAGGTGCAGTAAGCGAGCGGCATTCTGCGCAGGTAACTTTGCTGTTTCATATGTTTGGTGGAAGATAGTATCGCCCAGGTTCTCTGTCTGGTAAAATTGATAGGAAGTTCCTTCATCATCCTTTTCATCATAGTGATAGTTGTAGTCTTTATCGGTGCGCATAAATGCTTCGAGGTTATTCTCGTACACCTTTATTACGCATACCTCTACAGTAGGTACATTTACAATGTTCAGCAACAGGTTCTTATATCCGGCAGATGACAAGTACATGCCCTTTGTGTTGACAAAACTTATAGATGGGTGCAGTTTGCCAAAGGCAATTTGCTCAGTATGATCGCTCTTCATTTTCCCGCCAAAGCTGCCCTCAATCCCTGTCTTAATGGTCATAGTATATAGCTGAGAAGCTATAAGTTTTGCGCCTGAAACAATAAAGCCACCATCGCAGACGGTAACATCAAAGTCTACCGCCGGGCTCATGCTGATCATGTTCTTCAGGTTGGTTTCTACAACCGGTTGTGATGTACTTACAGTTATGATGCCTTCGGTGCCTGTATGCTGTGCTACAATACCTGTTACGGTAAGGTTGTAGCGCGATGGTATACCTACGGTAAAGGCAGTATCCTTAAGAGAGGTATATTTAGCGCCAACTATTGGTATGCCTTTATCCAGCTGCACTTTCAATGGTGTTTCTTCATCTTTATCGTTTACCGGCATAAATTGCACCGATAGTGTTTTTCCATTTCCTGTATTGGCGGTATTGATAGTTACATTATTTCCGCCGCTATTGAGCCGCAGGCGATTAACCACTTCGCCGAGATTTACTTCATAGTTGAAGCTCATATCCAGCTGCACCATTATGTTGGCCACATTGGTGCCCCGCATCCATGACACGTGTGCTTCTGTTACCCTCAGCTCAGCTGTGTGAAAGTGGATTGGCGCGTCGTCGAAGCTAAGCTTGGTTTTGCTGTACCGTACAATTTCTTTGGTCAGCTTTGCAGTGTACTCTGTGCCGGGTGTAAAGCCCTCAGCAGGTGAGAACGACAGCATGTTGGAGCTGTTCCACTTAAACTTTCCTTTTACCTTCGGTGTGATCTCTACAAAGGCCGCAGTATCCCACCTGTTAAGCAGGCTGTCGGGATAAATGTCTTTGCTGAATGTGAACTCGAGATTCTGTTGTTGCTCTATCTCGGTTTCGAAGTTTTTGGTTACTTGCAGATCAAATTTACTTGTCTTGCAGGCGTAGAGTAATACGCACACGAAAAGGCAACTTATACCAGCTATAATTTGCCGTTGGCCAGGTTTCATAAAAGAGTGGAAATTTGTATTAAAAATAACGCACAACTATATTATTATTGTATAAAATGAAATAAATATTTTTTATGCTTTGGCGATGCCAGGTTTTGGTTGGTAATGATTCTCTATAAAATAGAAAAGAACCACAATTTTTATGCGGTTCTTTTCAGTAATTCATGCTTTGTTTCTTACTATACTAGTGTTTCTTCTTGTGTTCTGATTTTACATCTTTCTCATTGTGGGTAATATCATTTCCCTTATCGTCCTGTTCTTCGTTTTTACGGCTATCCAGGTCATCCTTATTTTCAGGTTTGTGGCCACCGCTCTGTGAGGCATGAGCATTGGTTCGAACATTATTCGCGTTCTCGTTCTGATTGTGCGTTTTCATATTTTCCGTTTTCACTAATGAGTACTAATACCATACCACGGGCTTTACTTAAGGAGTGTAGTTACAAATACTTATGGCACTATCATCTTATTCGCTTTTCACTTATTTTCGCATCATGAAATTTTTACTCGCCGGGTTAGGTAATATCGGTAATGAATATGATGCTACCCGCCACAATATTGGGTTCGATGTTGTTGATACTTTCGTGCTGAGGCATGGTGGTACTTTCACGCTGGATCGTCATGCGCAGGTGGCAGAGATAAGGTGGAAGGGCAAAGTATTTGTGGTGATAAAGCCTACTACTTATATGAACCTGAGCGGAAAGGCAGTTAAATATTGGTTGGACAAAGAGAAGATACCCATGGAAAATCTACTGGTGATAGCTGATGATCTCGCATTGCCATTGGGTACCATCCGCATGCGGGCTAGTGGTAGTGCCGGCGGGCAGAACGGCTTGAAGAATATAGAACTATTGCTTACCAGCAATGGGTACCCCAGGTTACGATTTGGAATAGGTAGCGATTTCCCCAAAGGCCGGCAGGTAGATTACGTTCTGGGTAAGTGGACACCATCTGAAATGCCTGCCCTGAAAGACACTGTAATGAAAAGCGTAGATGCCATAGAATGCTGGGCTACACAGGGTATTGGTAAGGCTATGACCGAGTTTAATAAGTAAGCCGAGCTACACCAGGTTCTTCTTTAGTTGATTCATGTACTTTTTCATCGTTTGTTTGGTATAATAGCTAACAAAAAATTTTGGTAGTGCCATACCCAATCCATGTTTTACAATGTCGATATCAAACTGTATCCGGTAGCTGATCCTGCATTTGCTTTCACTGATCGGCTCTACAAGCCTTGTGCTTTTCGCCCAGAACATGTTTTCCGGTACTGATTCACTAATGATGAGTTTACCCGGTTGCAGATCGGTGCAGGTAAGTGTTGATACGTAGTCGGGTACTTTTCCTGACAGGTAAGAGTGCTCTACTATTTTCGTGTTGACCTGAATAATTGAAGTGTCAATTTCTGTTACGTTTATTTCCTTGCGCCACAATTTATCGTTTCTGAAGTCAGAGAAATAATCGAACACTATTCTACTTTCTTTGTTGATCATCAGTTGGTGACTTACATCTATTAGTTTTTGTGCATCCATGGTGGCGCAAAGGTAAGTCCATCATATAAATGATGAAAATAACGGGTTATTTTTCTTTTTCTGTTATTTCCTCGTCGCGCTTTTTCTGAAGTCGTTGCACCAGTTTTGAAATGTTTGGGTTGTCTGGAGTGTCATCGCCAAGCAACAGTCCCCATTGGCGCAGGTGTGTAGATTTATCAAAGATGATCTTTAGCACGGCCATTACCGGTATGGACAGGAACATACCCGCTACGCCCGCCAATTGTCCACCTATAACTATACTCACTATACTGGCCAGTGCATTTATTTTCACCTTAGAGCCAACTATACGTGGCATAAGTATATTGTTGTCCAGAAACTGCACTACTGCTATGCTGCCAAGTACGGCCCATATCTGCCACATCTCCTGCGACGATGTTAGTGTAAGTATAACGCCAATAAGATTACCTATTAATGCACCGATATAGGGGATGAGATTAAGTATAGCGAATATTACACCGATTAATATGGCGTGTTTTATACCAAACAGCAAGAGAATACCGCCAAGTAATACAGTAAGGTAGCTGATCTGTATGAGCAACCCGCCAAGGTAATACTTGATGATCACCTCGGTTTCTTTTACCGCTTCTGTTACCTTAGGGTGATTGGTTTTGTCGAACCACATGTAGGTAAACTGCAATAGGGATTTTCGGTAAAAGAGAATAAGGAAAATGTAGATAGGCAGCAACCCTACAAATATGAGAATGTTACTCAGCGATGAAAATACACCTTGCACATATCCGGTTGCATTGTTCCCTGCCTTAGTTGCCTGTTTATGTATCATGGTCATTTGCTGATCCACAGACAGGTGGGTTTTGGTACTGATCCATTTACTGATGTTGTTCCAGTGGATGAGCAGATTCTCTTTAATTTTGTCAATATCACTCACCAGCCCTCCTACCTGGTAAGAAAGGAAAGTAGCTATCCCTGCTACAACAATAAATACAGCTACTATGCATAAAACGATAGACAACGCCTCGGGTATCTTGTGTTTTATGAGCCGGCGCAGCATGGGTAGCATGAGCAGCGCAAAGAAGAAGGCCGTTATCAAAGGCATGATAACATCTTTACCCGAAACAAGCAGACCACCAACGGCGCAAAGCCCCAGTAGTTCAATTGATCTTCGTACCGTAAGTGGCATGTCTTTCATGCAGTAAATTTAGTTAATTAATAGGTTGTTGTGAACGATAACCTACTTATAAAAATTATGCCACAGCCGATATAAATCAAAAACGACCCGCGAAAAGGCGGGTCGTTTCAATTGATTATTTCAAAGTGTTTTATTTTATTACACTTACTCTTTTGCTAATTACTCCACTGTTAGTGATCACCTTTACAATGTACTCGCCATCGTATATGGTCCTTGTGTCAAAATAAGCCATAGTACTGCCAGGGTACACCATGGTTTTCTGAACCATTCTGCCGTTTATGTCATAGAGTTCTACTACTATTGTTTCGGTATTGAAGTTCTTCAACTGTACTGCTATCAGATCGCTGGCAGGGTTAGGGAATACGCTTACAACCTGCGCATCTTCCTTAATATTGTTGATGCCGACCGTTCCTGTAAAAATGGTAACCGGCTCTGTAATAGATGTTACTTTCCCGCCCGATTTTACACCATAATAAGTAGGTCCTACCATATAAGGGTATGCCGAATTCCAGTTAGAGCCTACTGTGCAGAAGTAAGCATAAGTGCCTGCAGGGTATTCAGGTGTTACACAAAATCTACCATTGTGCTCATCCAGGTAATCAGGAGTAGCAGCTGAAGTAGTGTTATATTGATAATCTTCGCGGAAATAGCCGAGCGGGTAGGTAGCATTCACTGCGGGACCTGCTGTTACGGTAGAACCATCGGCATAAGTAGTTCTGGTAGTGATACTCCTTAGTGTATAGCTTGATTTTATTCTAGTGATGCCGCCTGTGCCATCCGCATTCTTGTAGCCAAATGCGCCATATACAGGGTAGCCATCAAATGCAAAGCCCAGAAGAGGGGAGTGGTGGGTGCTATCCATTACGTAGAGTGCATCAGAGGTATATAGATTACATACTGTCGACAACACATTAAGATCAAGGCCAAATGCGCTCGGATTCTGGTGGTGGTGATAATTGCCCATAGCCGGGTGGCCCTTTGAGCAGTCAAAACCTGTCACTTCTCCTACTATCGCATCGCGGTTCCAAACACCGTCACCCATTCCTCCAAGTGGACCACCTGCGAGCGCACTTGTCGAGTTCTTCCACGATACGCCATCCCTATAGTCAAACATGGCTACACCATTAATAAAGATGCCGATGTCTCCACCCGTTGTTGCAGTAGGTGTGCCGGTATTAACCGCTGGTGTTAGTGGTAGCTTGAAGATCGCATTCTGAGATGTGGTAAGGGATGGATTGCCATCAAGGAAAGGTCCTGTTACATAGGTAGGTACACCTTTTGTTCTTGTATAAGACCATGTAGCGGAATAGAGAACAGTTTGTACATTAGCCGAGTCGGCGTCTACAATTGGTGTAGAACTTCCCGAAACATAATGACGGCCGGTTACACCGGTGGTGTTCCTCAACCAGGCTGTAATAACCGGGTTGGTTTGGGCCATAAGTATCGTGCCGTTTACAAGTAAGGCGGCGAGCAGAGATATCTTTTTCATACTTAAAATTTAGGTATTAAGACAATTAGACGTTGACATCGGGCATTTCCTTCGGTCATTACAAAGAAAAGTTCAATGGTAAACTCCGCAAGTTTCGGGTATACAATTTGCGGACAGCACAATAATTTTGCAATACAACTCAATACTGAAATATGAAATATGGCGATAACACCAATTACGGGCGGATAGAGGCGGCGATTGGTTATATAAAGGAAAATTTCAGGGAGCAGCCCGATCTGGATGCGATCGCAGAGAAAGTACACCTGAGTCCTTTCCACTTTCAGCGCATCTTTACTGAGTGGGCGGGAGTGAGTCCCAAAAAATTCTTACAGTTTATTAGCCTGAATTACGCAAAGAAGTTACTGGAGGGTCAAGCCAGCCTGTTTGACGCTACTTATGAATCAGGCCTCTCAGGCACCGGCAGGCTGCATGATCTTTTCATTAAGATAGAAGGAATGACACCGGGCGAGTATAAAAATGGTGGTGCCGGATTAACTATTAACCACAGCTTCGCCGATAGTCCTTTTGGTAGTATAATTGTAGGCTCTACGGCAAAGGGTATTTGTCATCTTGCATTTGCAGACGATGAAAGCACGGGTATCGAAGTATTAAAGAACGCGTTCCCCAACGCCACTTTCAGGCAAGTGGCAGATATGCTACAGCAAAATGCATTACATATTTTTAAGCATGATTGGCGTAAAATTGAAGAAGTAAAACTGAATCTTAAAGGCACAGAATTTCAGCTGAAGGTATGGGAGGCACTTCTTAAAATACCTGTCGGGAAATTATCAACCTACGGGAACCTTGCGAAACTACTACAGCGGCCCAATGCTTCAAGGGCGGTTGGTACTGCTATTGGAGATAATCCGGTGGCTTTTCTTATACCTTGCCATAGGGTTATTCAATCTACCGGTCAATTCGGGCAATATCACTGGGGTAGTAATCGCAAGACGGCCATAATAGGGTGGGAGGCGGCGTTCACCGAAACAAATCAATAGATCATATTTTGTTGTACATCGTTTTCCCTCTAATAATGTAGTAGTTTTTATATGTTAATGTATGCCGAAAAATACAATACATATAATTTAGTTATTTTTTTGTTACGGAAACTCTTATATTTAATGTTTTATTCTCTCTGTTGATTGTTAACTATTTTATGGAGTATTCAACGTCCGGTAAATAAAACAGGGGTAGCTAATATTTACTATAATATATGTGGGGGCGATTGGCTGTATTTTTTCTATTCATGGGTTTACTTTTTTCTTCCTGCCATAAGGATAAAAAAAGTGAATACAGCCATCCCGATTATTTCGACAATATTTTCGCAAAAGCCGAGCTAATGAGCGATGCAGCACCTGCACAGGCTTTGTTGTTCGTAGACTCCGCTTTTAGACGGTTTGATGAAACTGGTGTTAAAGATCTTTACAGGAAATATTTATTTAAGGCAACCTGCAACATTGAAGCCCTCGGAAAAAGAGAGCTGGGGCTGCTTTATGTAGATAGTATGCTGTATGCAATAAGGGAAAAAGAGGGCGATCCCGAATTTGCAGAAGACAGGGCACGAGCACTGTTTAAGCGGGCCGAGATACTTGAAGTACAAAAAAATTATAAGGAGGCTTTTGCCAATAGCAGTAAAGGGTTGGAAATTCTGGAGGGTATTCGGTCGTTAAAAGATTCGAGCCTGCTAAGTACCTATAACTGCATGTTGTTCACTATCAGCTATAAGCAGGGCAACTATCTCGACGCTGCAAGGTTTGGTGCCCTGGCCTTAAAGGAGTTACTTAGTTCCGGTAACAGCTATAGGAATTTTAAGAAAATACAGGCAAAGTATAATGATATTGGTTGTTCCTACAGCAGATGCGGTAAACAAGATAGTGCCTTGTTCTATTTTAACCATGGACTCCAATACCTTGATGAAAATAAGGTTAGGTATGCCGATGTAAAATTTGCCCCGATCTTTGTAGAAGTGGCCAAGGGTGTTATGTATGGCAATATTGGTGACGTTTACTTAAAGCTCGGAGACACTGGTAAAGGAGAGGAATTTTATAAGAGGGATGTGCGGATCAATTCTCAACGAAAGTTTGATCACGGAGATGCTCAGTGTACTCAATTAAAGATAGCCGCACTCTACTTTGCTCAGAAAAAGTTACCAGAGGCAATTGCCGAAATGAGGAGCATAAGAACATCGCTAGATTCATTTCATAACATAGAAAATGAATTGAAATGGCATAAGCTACATCTTGATTATCTTGAAAATTCGGGTAAATATGATGAGTATGCCAGGTATGTAAGACCATATTGTAAATTAAAAGACTCCCTTGCAAAAGCCAATCCTGTACCTCGTGTAGACATTAAGGACGAATATGAGAACATAAAGAGCCATTACAATATGGCATTGATACAGAAGAAGGACACGCAAAAAACATACTTTCTTCTCATCGTAGTTATATGCTCGGTGGTTGCTTTAGGCATAGCGGTAATGTTATGGCTCAACTGGAAAAAATCTAAAAGGCTGAATGAACAAATTCTCAAGCAGAATGATGAGATGCAGTTAACGCTCACTTCATTAACTGAAAGCCATAAGCAGAATTCTACTCTCATGCAAGTGGTAGCACATGATCTCAGAAGCCCGATATCTTCTATGATCGCCATCACAGAGCACTTGATGAGTTATGGCGAATTGCCCGATGATGACAAAGAATTACTTCAGCTCATGCACACGTCCGGCAGTCACTCATTAGAGATGATCACCGACTTGCTGAATATGAATACCGTTGCTGAGGGCATGGAGAAGCAACCGGTAGATATGCATACCTTGCTTAGTTATTGCGTAGACCTGCTTCAGTTTAAGGCGAATGAAAAGGAACAAAAGATAGCATTGCAGGTAGAGGAAATAACAATGATGGTCAATAGGGAAAAGATCTGGCGTGTTATCAGTAATCTTATAGTCAATGCAATAAAATTCAGTCCGACAGGTGCAGCTATTAATGTCATCGGAAAGAAGGAAGCCGAAAGTTATATCATAGAAGTACAAGATAACGGTATAGGTATTCCTCAAGACTTGCAAGGCAAGATATTCGACATGTTTACAGAAGCCAAACGGCCGGGTACTTCCGGCGAAAAGCCTTTCGGGTTGGGGTTGGCCATCTCAAGGCAGATAGTGGAGGCCCACAACGGCAAGATATGGGTGCGCAGTCAGCCGGGCGAAGGCACCACCTTCTTCGTATCTATTCCTATTACTTATAAAAAGAGGAATGATACTATTGGTGAACCTTTCTGGAGGAAAGGGTAATAACGTCGCGATTACTTTGGAAGAATAATCCTGAAGGTTGACCCCTCTCCTTCTTTACTGGTTGCCTTTACAAATCCTTTATGGTTGTCTATGATCTTCTTTACTATAGCCAGGCCAATACCGGTTCCCTGATAATTGGTTTTTTCCAATCTTTGAAAAATACCAAAGATTTTTTCACTGAATTTCTCATCGAACCCAATACCATTATCTTCAATGCAGATACAATAGTATTCGCTTACTTTTATCTTATATTCCTCTGCTAATTTTTTCGTTATCTTCTCTTCTTTTATGGATATTACAGGCTCTGCCTGGTTAAATTTAATAGCATTGCTGATAATATTCTGAAACAGCTGGTGCATCTGGCCGGGTACGCCTGATACTGTTGGTAACTTAGTTAATTTGATTTTTGCCTTTTTATCTCTGATGCTTATTTCCAGGTCTTCAAGTATCTGTTCTACAGTTTTGTTCAGGTCTACTTTATCATGGCGTGTGTCGGTTTTTGACAAACGGGATAGGGTTAATATGTCGTCTATCAATACTTGCATACGATTAGATGAATTAGTGATCTTTTCCAGATAGTTGCTGTCCCCGCCGTCAATTTTATTTTCAATGCGTTCTTTAAGCAGGTTGCCGAAAACCTGTATCTTTCTTAGTGGTTCTTTTAGGTCGTGTGATGCTACTGAGGCGAACTGCAGGAGGTCCATATTAGACTGTTCCAGTTTTACATTGGTGTCCTGCAACTCATCAGATGTTTGCTTGAGGTCCTGATATCCCTTTTCAATAAGTTCACTTGCCGACTTCTTTTCAGTAACATCATTAAATGTAACTACAAGTCCGTCCATCATTTTAGCCGCTACGGTTTCATACCACAGGCCGGTTCTCTCATCATAAAATTCAAATTTCGAAGTATTGCCGGTTTCGGTCACCTCTTTGTAGCGGTCAAATATTTCAGGGTCTACATGACCGTATACATCCTTAAATGTTAGCGTTGTAATATCGTCATCTAGTCCAAGAAGTAATTGCGACGCCTTATTAGCCGAGATAAATGAGAAGTCAATGATTCTGTGTTTTTCATTTCTCAATGCCTTTAAGGCCATAATTCCACTTGTTGAACTATTGAGTACTGCTTCCAATATGTTGTTCAGTTTCTTTACTTCCGACACATCTATAAAATTGATGACCACTCCGTCTACACTTTTATTTTGTTTCATGTAGGGAACGATCCTCATCAGGTATACACTTTCATCTTCTGTCGATATCTCCTTCTCCAGTGTCCTAGAGGTTTGTATTACAGTCTTAATATCATTGATGAAATTCTGATTTTTAATGTTTGTTGATATATCAACTATTGAACGGCCAATATCCGTAGCTATCAGATTTACCTGCCGTGTAGCGCCTGGCGAGAACTTACGGATGATCATCTTTTTATCAATCAATACCTGCCCGATATCCGTATTCCTGAAGTAGTTATTCAGGTCGTCATTAAGTTCTATCAACTCTTTTATCTTCAGCTGATGTTCCGCGTTTACAGTGTGAAGCTCTTCATTCAGCGATTGTAGTTCTTCATTGGTACTTTGCAGTTCCTCGTTCGATGATATGATCTCTTCATTGCTCGATTGCAGCTCCTCATTGGCAGATTCTACTTCTTCAATAAGTGCCTGCAGGTTCTCTTTTGTGTCCCGCAGTTCTATTTCTAGTTCACTTATACGTTCGGTTGTAAACTCCTGCGGCGTAACAGCTGTTGAACCATGACGTTTCTTGATAAGATCTTCCTCTTTCAGCACAATAAACAGAAACGGCTGCAAATAGGCTTTTTGTACCAGAAAAGGTTTTATGATCGCCGTCACTCTTCGTTCTTCCTTCCCTGTCTGAATGAGTATGTTTTTCTGCACTACACGTTCATTATCGTTTACAGCTCTCCGTATGCCGCTGCTCAGCGCTATAGACAAGTCTGTAGGTACCAGTTTCAGCAAATTAAAGTTGAAGGTTCCTTCAGGGAAGTCGAGAAATTTTTTGAAATTGCCGATGGCCTGTTTCACTTCAAAATCACGGTCTATAAATATACCTGCATAGTCATATTCCTCAAGGAGGGTTTCTTTAAATATTTCCGCAAGGTTATTAAGTGCATTTTTTGATTTTGCCGCAACTATCAGGTTGTGATGTGCATTTTTATCAGCTGGATTACTAAATGCCTCCAGGTCTGCTACTCTTATTTTGCTGCTACATTTATAGATCTTCCATTTCTTATCTACTTCCTGCATTACGTCTTTAAGTACGCCTATATTTTCACTCGCTCCCATAAACAGGTAGCCATTATCATTAATAGCAAAATGAAATTTCTGCAGAATACTCTTCTGTAATATCGGCGTCATATAAATAAGCATATTCCTGCACGATAGCAGATCTATCTTACTAAACGGCGGATCTTTTGAAATGTCATGACGCGCAAAAACGATCATCTTCCTGATGGTGGGAATAACGCGGTATCCATTTGATTCCTTTATAAAATATTTCTTAAGTCTTTCGGGCGAAATGTTTTTTACATTGTCTTCGCTGTATATGCCTCGTGAGGCTATTTCAATCACGTCCTGGCTAATGTCGGACGCAAATATTTTAACGTCAATATCATGTTCTTTTAATGCTTCTATGCATTCATCAAATAACATAGCTATAGAGTAGGCTTCCTCTCTTGTACTACAAGCTACTGTCCATGCTTTGATCACCTCTCCCTTCACTCTCTTCTTAAGTATGTCTGGAATAACTACTGTCCGAAGTGTGTTAAAAGCTTCTTCGTCCCTGAAAAAACGGGTTACATGAAGCAGGAATTCTTTGCATAGTTTTTTTACCTCTTCCGGATTTCCTACGAGGTAATTATAGTAGTCGACAAGAGACCGGATGTTCTTTTCGGCCATTCTTTTCCCCAAACGCCGATTTATCGTTGGGCGTTTGTAATTAGAGAAATCATGGCTTGTGGTCTTATACACCAGTTCAAGAATATCCATTCTAGTGGCCTCCTCCTGGTTGGTGAGTGTATTGAATGAGCGTAGGAGCGGTGCTTCTTCAATAAATTCCAGTAGCTCTTCCGGCATCATTTCAGGTGCCAGTATCAGATCTACATATCCGGTTGATACAGCACTGTTAGGCATGCCGTCAAATTGTGCCGTAGTAGGGTCTTGCACTATTACAGTTCCGCCACTGTTTTTTATGGCTTGTATACCCTTTGTTCCGTCAGTTCCGGTTCCCGAGAGTATGATAGCAATTGCTTTTTCGGCTTTTTCTTTGGCCAGTGAATCAAAAAACAGGTCTATTGCATTATTGGGCTGGTGGTCTCTTATTTTTTCCACCAGTTTCAGCATCCCGTTTTTCAGCGTAATTATTTTGCCCGGGGGAATTAGGTAGATACAGTTGGGCCTGATAGCCATTCGCTCTTGCGCCTCGTAAACCTGCATCTCGGTATGTTTAGCCAGCAATTCGTTCATCAGGCTCTTGTGCTCGGGAGACAGGTGCTGGATAATGACAAATGAAAATCCGGTACTTACCGGCATGTTATCAAATAATTCATTGATAGCTTCCAGTCCACCTGCCGAGGCGCCTATACCTACTACATAATTGTTTTGGGGTGTATGGTCGGGGTTATTTATTATGGATTTATTCTTCATCCGGGTATTCATTTTAAAATTTGCCGCAAAAATTCTTTCTTTACTTCTTAATTTTGGCAATAATGATCAAAATACTACTGATTGAGGACGATCTTGACGACGTCGAATTGCTGGAGGATACATTGCAAAGCAACAATGTAGCTTACATAGTTAATGTGAAGAACGATGGCAATGCCGCCATTGAATACATTAAAACGTGCGTCGACTGTCCTGATATCATCATTCTCGATTTTAATTTGCCCAAAGTACACGGAAGAGAAGTGATCAAAGAAATAAAATCATTGCCTTCATTCAGAGATATACCCCTCCTCATACTCACTACTTCTTCTGCTAAAGAAGATATGGATTATGCCTATAAACACGGGGCTGATAAATACCTGATAAAGCCAACCAGCCTGCAGCAGATAAAGGAAATGTGTGGTGTAATTGTAGATCTGGCTAAAAAATAAGATCGATCTGCAGCCGCCTAAACATGCGATTATTGCTATCCGTTTTTTGTTCAAAAAAATACCGATAAAAAACTGTGCCAACTTAAATCCATCTGAAATGCAGAGCTTTTGGATGTTTTAGGTACTTTTTTAATAAATAACAAAAGGGTGCATTCTCAACGAATGCACCCTTTTAAATTAATTGACAAATCGAATTATTTAACTGCCGAGTTTTTATATAGCACAACTCCCGCTAGTATCTTTCTGCACATTTGTTCTAGCTGTTGGTCATTTTGCAAGACAGCAAGATTTTTTGCATCTTCTATATTCCCACATTCTATGAGCACTGCTGGTACGGTGTTGTCCTTAAGTACCACCAGGTTCTTTTCTTTCAGAGATGGATTTTCGGTTGTAAATTTCCCCATAATAGCAGATGCCAATAGTCTGCTATTGTTATACCTTGGGTTGTTTTTACATACGGTTAGTTCATAGCCATTATGTGTGGGATCGTTAGAGATATATTTATTGACGTGTACGGATATAAACATGCTCGCAGTAGTGCCCACAGCAGCTTTGGCTCTGGTAGCTAAAGTCGGGTAGTTTTCCTCACGCGTTTGTATCACCTCTATGTTGTACTCCGGCGCTATGCGGGCTATAACCTTGCTTATTCGTAGGGTAAGGTCTTTCTCTTTAATACCAGCGGCATTGCTTCCACCGGCATCAGGACCACCATGCCCCGCATCTACGATGATGACTGTTTTTTCTGTTGCTTTCTGCATCGTTTTTTCCTTTACAGAAAAAGAAAGCAGGAATACTGTTGCCGCTAATACCGGCACTACTAATAGCCTGCGCATGGCGGCATATCTTGTTGGCGTTGTTTTGTGTAACATGGCTAATCTTCGTTTTATGGGTGAATGAAAAAATGGTTGAATAATTCCCGGGAACTTATTGCCAAAGTGCGATCGCAGTAACATCTCTGCAAATGCCGAAGTGTTGTTACCATCTATGCAATCCTCATCTGCCAGAAATTCATGCACCATTGACAGCTCTTTGTTGAATAGCCAATAGAATGGATTCATCCAAAAGAATGCGAGCAGAATTTGAATACATAACTTATCTACGGTGTGGTATTGTCTGATGTGAGCCAATTCATGCCGCAGAATGCTTTTGCCTGCTTCACTATTAATGTCTATTCCGTTTTTCCAGAAGATCGTATTAAGAAAGGAGAACGGTGCTGCTTGTTCTTCTGTCTCTATTATGCAAATGCCGTCTCCCCTCATCAGGACAGAGTTTCTCCTCAGCCTTTTTAAATACACAATTTTGGTTATCATCAGGTAGACCATTACTAATGCAGTTGCAAAGTATGCAGCCCATAATACGTCGCTCAAGGCAAAATGATAAGTTGTGGCTATTATCGGCTCACGCTCAGCACCAGTAGCCGAAACCACATTAAGTAGTTGAATAACGGCAGGTGTAGTTACAGCAACGTTTGTTGTCCATTCTAAATGGATGAATGGGACAATCAGGCTCACCATCATCGATGCCAGGATGTAGAATCGATTGAAAGAGTGCATCTTCTTATTGCGCAGCATTAGCTGGTAATAGCCATAGCATATACCTGCTACAACGATCGACTTGATGATGTATATAATGAATGGGTACATGCTGTTTATTTTTTCTTCATTTCATTGAGCAGTAGCTCTACGTCAGCTATCGACAACTTCTTTTCATCTACCAGGAACGACACAATGTTGCTGTACGACCCCTGAAAATATCCCCTTGCTATTTCTGACAGGGTAGAAGTGGAATAAGCATCTTTAGATACCAACGGGTGATACCTATGTATGCGCCCCAGATTCTCTATCGATACAAACTGTTTATCCACCAGTATCTTCAGCATTGTAGCTACTGTGTTTTTATGAGGCTTAGGTTCCGGCATCTTTTCCACTATCTCCATCAGTAATCCTTTGCCCAGTTGCCACAGTGTCATCATTACCTGTTCTTCTGCTTTTGTCAGCGTTTTCATCTAAAACTAATTCTTTAGTTCAAAACTAAAACTAAATATTTAGTTCAGCAAATTTTTGTTGAATATTTTTTCTGAATCAAGATAGATATCGATGCTTTTGGGTTTTCACTTTTGACTTTTAACTTCTTGTCCAGGCTTATCTTTGCGCTATGGCCGAACCACTAAAATACATGTACAATGACCGCTTTTTCAAGCAGTTGACGCGTCATTGTACAGACATGATACCGGGCTTTAATGCAGCGAAGTTCAATGCTAACTTTTCTACACCCGAGTGGGATGCCCTTGAATTGAAACAAAGGGTAAGGCACGTTGCCAATGCAATGGCTGCACAACTCACAGGCAAGTATAAGCAAGACATTAAAGCAGTTACTTTCCTCATTAAACACATACAAAAAGAGCTGGGCGATGTCAGCACTTTTCAGCACATTTTCCTGGCTGATTACATTGAGCAATATGGTATAGACCAACCTGTGGAATCACTGAAGGCAATGGAATACGCCACCATACTCAGTAGTTGCGAATTTGCTATTCGTCCGTTTATAGTTAAGTACCCCGAACAAGTAATGGCGCAGATGCTGGAATGGACCAGACATAAGCACGCATCTATTCGGCGCCTTGCCAGCGAGGGTTGTAGGCCACGGTTGCCTTGGGGTATGGCACTGGTTGCCTTTAAGAAAGATCCTACACCAATTCTACCCATACTGGAAGCGCTGAAAGCCGATCCATCAGAATACGTGCGCAAAAGCGTAGCCAACAACCTTAACGATATTGCCAAAGACAACCCCGATGTAGTTAAAGATATCATCAGGAGATGGCAGGGTAGTAGTAAAGAAACAGACTGGATACTAAAACACGGCAGTCGCACCATGTTGAAGAAAGCTGATGAACACACCCTGTCACTCTTCGGTGTAAGCGCAGTAAAGAGCGTGCAGGTAAAAGATCTTGCTGTTAAGAATGTCTCTATCGATATCGGAGGAGAGCTCAATTTTTCATTCACGCTTGCACATAAAGAACCCACGCCAACACTACTAAGAGTAGAGTATATGATCTATTACATGAAGGCCAGCGGTACACCTACAAAAAAGATCTTCAAGGTAACGGAAAATACCTTTGAGCTCAACCGCTCATACGCCATCACCCGCAAGCAATCATTCAAAGACATGACCACCCGCAAGCACTATCCCGGCATCCATCACATAGCTATTGTCGTTAATGGGGTAGAGTATGAGAAAATAGATTTTGCGGTAAAATAAGGACAACGCACTGGTCGAAGCGTCTCGCTTCGTCCTTCTTGTTGTATGCGTCTCGCTTGCGTTGTAGATTTTCTAGAATAAAATAGAATATTACGACGGATGGATATTGAGCTATTGAGCAATTAAGCCATTGAGCCATTCATTCGCTCCAGCTTCTTTATCCAACCTCTCACAACTATCAACGGAATGATCCCTATCATACCAAACATACAATCAATAACAATGTGGAACCAAGGTATGTGCCTTATCGGGCCTGCTATAAAAGCTAATGGTAGTACCGCAACACAAGCCAGCATAGCCCATTCCACTATCCAAATATTTCGCACCGGGTCGCGAAATGGCCCTATAAATGCCATGCCTATAACTATGTGCGCAAACGCCATCCAGTCATAACCATAAAACATAAAATCGTATTGTGCATTGGTAGCCTCAACACCTATCCATACCTTATAAAGCCATGCACCAAGCGCAGTGTTAGTACTGAAAAGATGCATATCCATCATCCATTTCATTTCAGTGTATACAGGGAATGCTGTAATGCCGCTCAGCATCAGCAGTACCACAAAAATCATCATCAATACCCGAATGCGGAGTAACAAACTTTTGGCTGTCATAGTGGTGGTTCTATTTTCTTGCATCGTATCCTTTGTTGATATTGATTACTGATTTATGAATGATTTGATAGGATGTGATCCCACCGCAAACCATGAACAAAATGAAAACTGCAACCGCTGTTATGAACAGATTCAGTTTCTTTTTGGAGATGCCAACCCCAGCCAGTGCTAAAGATGCAACCAGTAATATAGCAGAGAGTATGATCCAGTTTATTAACTCATTCACGATTTCAATTTTAGGGCAATATAGTAATAGGTGTTCTCATTTTCACATGTGCAAACAGTTCGTCTATCTGGCTATCCGTTACAGAGATACATCCTGCCGTCCAGTCGATTCCCACATAATCCGGTACTTTACCTTTATAACCATTAGGTATGCCATGTATCATTACATCGCCACCTGTTAGCCTATTATTCTTTTTGGCAAGCCTGCGGTCGCTTTCATTAGGGTAAGATATGCCTAGCGATTTATGGTATTTGCTGCCGGCATTTTTTACACTTATATAATAGTTCCCTTCGGGTGTTTTATTATCCCCCTCAAAATGCTTGGCACCCACCGGCTGCGCACCCAGCGATATTTTATATTTTTTCAGGAGTTTTCCTTTGTTATACACCATCATGTCTCTTGCCTTTTTGTTGACAGCAAGGCTGTCTACATCGGCAGTAAGCGCAACATTATATAGCGGATCGGAAGTGATTTTATTGTGTTGGTGTGTGTTAATATACTTGTAAACAAATACTGCGCCTGTGGTTATGCATATGCAGAAAGCAATAAGAACAAGCATGGGGAGATATCTTTTTTTGCCTTTTGCCGTCATATAGTAATGGTTATCTAAATGTACTGATGAAAAGTGTGAAATTGGTTTTACAGAAATGATAAAAAGCGTTTAATTTTATAGACCAATGTCAACTAATAAAGAACATAAGCCTGACGTTTCTCCTGTGGTAGTAGAAACAGATCTCGATCGTCTCCGTAGAGACGTCTACCGATCCGATATGGAGAAATTTAAGTTGCTAATGGATATGTTCAGGAAAAATGCATTGTTAAAGAAGGCTAAAATCACACACAAGTAACCATGGATGTACAGGATGAAGAATTGCTGCATTTCTGGAAGTGCCTTGCCCGGCATAGTGTAAGGTACATTATGATCGGCGGCTTTGCCACCCGTTTCCATGGGTTCAACAGAAGCACAGAAGATTTAGACATTTGGTTGGAAGATACAATAGTAAACAGACAACAGCTCAGAACAGCATTTATTGAAATCGGTTATGGTGATGTTCCGCAGCTGGAGACTATGGAATTTATTCCCGGTTGGACAAATTTTTACATAGCCGGGGTAGAATTGGATATCATGACCAGTATGAAAGGCTTGGAGAATATGACATTCGACGAATGTTTGCAGCAAGCCTCCATTGCAGAATTAGACGAGGTCAAAATCCCCTTTCTACACATCAACCAGCTTATCCAAAATAAAAGGACAATTAATCGTCCCAAAGACCAGATCGATGTTATAGAATTGGAACGAATAAGAGACATACGAGAGCAAAAACAATAGGAGCCGCTTTTGCGGCTCTTAAAATGCGTTTTTTCAATAATTAATCTTTCGTACTCACACCCTTAAACTGGTGTATCGTCTCCTTAAACAGTACATTAAATGTTGTCAGCGATCCATACACAGCGGTAATATATTGTTGCAACTCCACCTTATCTGCATCATCGAGTCCCTTATGGGCGTTTATCTTTTGCTCCATTACGCGTAGCTTGTCACGCACCATTACTATTTTGTGGAAAAACGTTTCGATAGGTATTTCTTTCGCCTGCATGGTAGGGTCATTAGGCTTCAATATCATATTGCCACGTTTCCATTTTAGTGCTATGGGCACCACCTGCGTATCGTGCAGGCGCTGGTCCAGTATGTTGTGCAGTGCCTGTTCTATGTCGGCAATTGTTATCGGGCCATCTGTAGGTGCACCATCTACGCCATCTACAACCTTCAGTCCTTCATAATCTTTGCTGATGCTCTTGGTGTCTTGCTGCGATTTGAACCAGATAATGTAAAACTCAGAAGCCGTATCTACTATTACGCCTTTGCCAAAGTGCATGTGGTCTACTCTCGATCCTATTCCTAGTGGTGTGCTCATGTGTATTTATTGTGGCTCCTAAAATAGCCAACTATTGGTAAAGAGCAAAATCAACAAAACGAGGCACCGAACGATAAAATTTATTGGGAGGATCATTGAGCCATTAAGCCATTACGCAACTGAGCCATTTTTTACTCATTTCCTGTCCATGGTCCTGCGCCTGCTCTCACTAACTCAGGTTGTCCACTGGTACAATCTATGACGGTTGAAGAAAGTATCTCGCCCGGTCCGCCATCGATCACAATATCTACCAGGTTCTCAAAAATATCATGCATTGTTTCCGGGTCGGTGTAATATTCCACCTCAGCATCCATAGGTAGCGATGCGCTCATCAGCGGGTTGCCCAATGCTTTTACTATCTCGTGGCATATTTTATTGTCGGGTATGCGTATGCCCACCGTATCCTTCTTTGTCTTCAGCATTTTGGGCACTTGTTTGCTTGCCTGCAGTATGAATGTATAAGGGCCGGGCAGCAGTTGCTTCAATATTCTGAATACAGGTGTGTCTACGCTTTTGGCATAATCACTCAGGTGGCTCAGATCGCAGCAGATAAACGAAAACTGCGCTTTCTTTAGTTCTATTCCCTTTATGCGGGCAATCTTGGCTATGGCCTCGGGATGAGTAATATCACAACCCAGTCCATAAATAGTGTCAGTAGGGTATATGATCACGCCACCCCGTTTCAGGCACTCTACTACCGTCTTAATATTTCTTTCCTGTGGATTGTCGGGATGTATATGTAGCAGCATGGTTGCAATATTGGTGAGGGTACATGCAATTTACGAAAAATTTATGCCAATGAATCTTTCGGCTATAATCAGCAAGTACACGCCCCTTGTCGTTCAGAGGCCTATGCCAACTACATGTCTGAAGGTGGGGGAAATGCGCTAATATCACACTCACCTCCTTTTGAAGGACGAGTACCCGCCTTTTCGGCGGGGGAGGTGGTTGCTCTACACCTGGACGTATTCGCCTTGTACTGTTAGATGCATCAAAAGCATTGCGACTTCTTGCTTTTCACCTCCCCCTCTTTTTACATATATATTAATATAGCCTCACTCTATATAATACATCCCATAAAAATGCATAATTTTGCACCACAAAAATAAAACAGGTATGAAAATAGATAAAATGCTCAGCAAACTGGGTATTGAAAAAATAAACGAAGGCGCTTCAACAGGTACAAAATGGCTTAAAGCAGGTGGCGAGATCATTGAGTCTCATTCTCCGGTAGATGGCAAAAAGATAGCATCGGTAACTACGGTTACCCGCAAAACATACGACGATGTAGTGGCTAAGTCTCACGCGGCATTTGCTGAGTGGCGCACATGGCCGGCGCCAAAGCGTGGCGAAGTAGTTCGCCAGGTAGGTGAGGCTTTAAGGAAAAATAAAGAAGCTCTGGGTACACTCGTTTCTTACGAGATGGGTAAGAGCTTGCAGGAAGGCCTGGGAGAAGTACAGGAAATGATCGATATCTGTGATTTCGCTGTAGGTATGAGCCGTCAGTTATATGGTCTTACTATGCACAGCGAAAGGCCTCGTCACCGTATCTACGAGCAGTACCATCCATATGGTGTTGTTGGTATCATCAGCGCATTCAACTTCCCTGTTGCAGTATGGGCATGGAACAGTGCTTTGGCATGGATCTGTGGCGATACCTGCGTTTGGAAGCCATCTGAAAAAACACCTTTGACAGCTATTGCTTGTCAGAATATCATATCTGAAGTATTTAAGGAAAACAACGTACCTGAGGGTGTGTGCAGCATAGTGGTGGGCAATCGCGACTGTGGTGAGTGGATGAGCCACGATACACGCATACCATTGGTATCTGCTACCGGTTCTACACGCATGGGTAAGGCTGTAGGTATTGCAGTTGCAGAGCGTCTGGGTCGTTCTTTGCTGGAATTGGGCGGTAACAATGCCATCATCGTTACAGAAAATGCTGATCTGCATATTGCTATGACAGCGGCCATCTTCGGTGCCGTTGGTACGGCCGGTCAGCGTTGTACAACTACACGTCGTCTTATCATTCACGAAAGCATCTACGATGCATTCAAGAAGAAGATAGTAAATGCTTACAAGCAATTGTCTATCGGCGACCCATTAGATCAGACCAACCACGTTGGTCCATTGATCGATCAGGATGCCGTTACAGCTTATACTAATGCGATAGTAGAAGTAAAGAAAGCAGGTGGTAAGGAAGTTGTAAAGGGTGGCATACTGACAGGTAAAGGCTACGAAAGCGGTTGCTACGTTAAGCCATGTGTGTTTGAGGCAGACAACAGCTGGCCAATTGTACAGCATGAAACCTTTGCGCCTATCTTGTACATCATGAAGTACAGCACGCTCGATGAGGCAATTGCTATGCAGAACGGTGTTCCTCAGGGCTTGTCTTCATCTATAATGACGCTCAACATGCGCGAAGCTGAAGCATTCTTGTCAGCCGCGGGTAGCGATTGTGGTATTGCTAATGTAAACATTGGTACCAGCGGTGCTGAGATCGGTGGTGCATTTGGTGGTGAAAAAGAAACAGGTGGTGGCCGCGAAAGTGGTAGCGATGCATGGAAAGCATACATGCGCCGTCAGACAAATACCATCAACTATAGCGATCAGTTACCACTGGCGCAGGGTATCAAGTTCAATATCTAATTATAATGCAATAATTTTGGTGCAGGAGAGTTTATACTTTCCTGCACTTTTTTGTTATTGCAAGCAAACATAGCACAAGCCCTGAAAAGCCTGCCTGCCGGTAGGCAGGGGCGGCATAAATAGCAAGGGGTTTCAACCCCTCGAATTAAAATGCCCCAAGTCACTAGCCCTGTAAGGGCGACATAATTTATAGTACATACTCTATTTGTCATTTTATGAATAATACACGAAAAATATTCTTGTTGCTCGCCTTCATTACTTTGTTTAATGACAGCTCCTCCGCCCAGATCAAAGATCCGCAGGTAGAGGCCATGATGACCCACCGGGTCCTTACCTGCGATGACATCTACTACAACTCCATCACACTTATTCCCCAGCTGTACCGCGCTAAAAAAGCCGATACGGCCGATGCCGTAAACGAATACTGGCAGAAAAACTGCGGCATGACCGAGGCGTCCGTAGCATTTGCAATTTTACATGCTATAGAAAAGCGAACATTCTGGGAAGGCTTGAACAATGTATACAAAAGTCCGGGTAGAGGTAGCAAGCCGGTACAGGAGGAATACTATAAGAGCAATATAATTAGCTACCTCAATTCCAACTACGATTTCTTCAATATCCAATACGAACCGTGGCAATACAAGACTTTCTATTACAGTGCTTACGTTGAATACAGCAACTTTATTCGGTCTATGGCAGGCAGCCTGCTCGATATGAAAGGTCTTTCCCCTGTAGAGCGTTTCCTGGTAGATTATTATGCCGACCCATCTCCGTTCAAACTTACTCGTCTGACAGATTCGGTTTACAATGGTACATTGATACAACACGCCTATAAAAAGGGTAGGGAATTCGGTGGCTTTAGTTATGGTATGAGTGTAGGTCAATGGCATCCATTGGGCAATCTGAGTATTCTGGGCGATCATGTTACAACCGGTTGTTTTATTGGTGGCAGAAGTAAAGGGTTTTGGTTCAATATCCCGGTCGGCCTCAGTTTTGGCAACGCTCCCAACTACTATTACACTAAAAACGGAGATTCGGTCTACAATACAAATCACTTCTTCGGTTACCTCATAGGACTAGACTTTGGTCAGGCTCTTTATAGAACCAGGCGCACAGAACTGGCGGTGATAGCAGGTATGGCATATGAAGGTGCAGAAGTGCTGTATATACAAGATGAAACAGGAGATAAAAAAGATATACTCAAAAATATAAATACACTAAACCTGAACGGTGGGTTGGAGTATAAGCTTTACCTGCGCCACGTAAGGAAAACAGATAAGTACCTCGATTCTTACCTCGCCCTGCAGGCAAGATATAATCTGGTAAATTATAAGAACACCGGCGGCACCGACCTTTCAGGCAACACACTGACGTTTTCGTTGATATGGGGTGGTTATTCCCGTAGCTATCAGAAAAAGAAGTTTGGGCAATAATGTATTCACCGATATTATTAACGTTTTAACCTTTACAGCTTCTTATCTTAATTGTAATCTATTACTTTTGACCAATCTTAATATCATACACATGAATAATAGAAAATCTATATTTGGTGCACTGGCACTTGCCGGCGTAATATTGTTTGCTACAAGTTGTAATAACCCGGGTAATTCTGCGTCCTCAGCGGTGCCTGCTGCTGTTGGTGGTGCCAAGATCGCATATGTCAATATCGATACTTTAGAAGAGCATTACGAATTACTGAAGCAGCATCGCGACGAGTTCAAGAAACGTAAGGACCAGATGGAAGGTGAACTGCAACAGAGCGCACAGCAGATGCAGGCCAAAGCTCAGGACATTCAGAAAAAGGCACAGGCACAAACACTTTCTCAGAGCGAATACGAAGCTGCTCAGAAGCAGTATATGAATATGCAGCAGAGCCTCGAAAGCCGCAACCAGGCGCTTACAGAGCAGCTGATGAAAGAGCAGGAAGAAATGAACAAAGATCTCAAGAAGAAGTTAGATGCCTATTTGGAGACGTACAATAAAGACAAACATTACGATTTCATTCTGTCTTATTCAGCTGGTGGTGGCTCTCCTATAATGTACGCCAACAAAGCGTTTGAGATCACTAAAGATGTTATTGCAGGCATGAACGCAACATCAAAAGATGAAGTGAGCAAGGGTACAAAGAAGTAATTGCCATCTTTTCTGTAAATTACCGGAGCTTACTTAATCAACTTCATACATTTGGAAAACAGCTCATCTTTTCGCCGTTCGCTTACCTTGCTCGACGGGGCACTTCTTGTTATCGGCTCCATGATCGGATCCGGCATATTTATAGTAAGTGCCGACATAGCGCGCTCGGTAGGTAGTGCCGGTTGGCTCATAGTTGTTTGGCTTATTTCCGGATTTATAACCCTGACTGCGGCATTGAGCTATGGTGAGTTAAGTGGGATGTATCCGCATGCCGGTGGCCAATATGTCTATCTCAAGGAGGCGTATGGCAAGCTTTATGGTTTCCTATATGGCTGGTCATTTTTTGCAGTTATACAAACCGGAACAATCGCGGCTGTTGGCGTAGCCTTCGGCAAGTTCGCCGGTTATCTCAACCCTGCTTTGGGCGATGAGAATATCTTAATAGGAACGGCCGCAGGTTATCACGTCAGTGCTGCTCAGCTCATAGGCATAGGCACAATTGTATTTCTAACCTTCATCAACACAGGTGGCGTTAAGAGTGGTAAGTGGATACAATTTGTTTTCACATTTGCCAAGATAGCTGCTATGGCAGGCCTTATAGTATTTGGTTTCTTCTTCTTCAAAGACCATGCTATCTGGAACATGAATTGGAGCGAAGCCTGGAACGCTAAGGTTATTGGTGGTAGTGCTACAGTAATTACCCATCAAAGCCTGGCAAACGGTGCATTGATCGTTGCTATTTGTACGGCCATGGTCGGAGCCATATTCTCCAGCGATGCATGGAATAGCGTAACCTTCATTGCCGGTGAGATCAAGCGCCCGGAACGCAATATCGGCCTTAGCCTGTTTATAGGTACACTGGTTGTTACTGTTCTTTATGTAAGTATGAATCTCATGTACCTCAATGTGATGAGTGTGTCTGAGATCGCCGGTGCTCCATCCGATAGGGTGGCCACTGCCGCAGCATTAAAGATATGGGGTGCCGATGGTGCTAAGATAATTGCTTTACTCATTATGGTTTCTACATTTGGGTGTAACAATGGTTTGATATTGTCGGGTGCACGTGTATACTTCACCATGGCAAAAGACGGCTTGTTTCTACCTGCCGCTAAGAAGCTCAACAATAAAGGTGTTCCTTCCATTGCATTATGGATGCAGTGCATCTGGGCATCTGCGCTCTGCCTCAGTGGCAAGTATGGTGCGCTGCTCGATTTCATTGTATTTACAGTATTAGTGTTTTACATACTTACTATAGGTGGCATCTTTAAGTTGCGTATGACCAAGCCCGATCATCCAAGGCCCTATAAAGCATTCGGTTATCCGTTTATACCTGCTTTGTACATTGCCATGGCAGCATTCATATGCATAGTATTACTGAAAGAAAAGCCTGAAACTACATGGCCGGGACTTATCATTACATTGATAGGCTTGCCTATATATTATTTTTTACAAAAGAGTGGTGTTAAAGGAGATGAACAAAGCTGACCTCAACAAGATTTTCAATGATATGAGTAACCTCCACGTAATGGTGGTAGGAGATGTGATGCTCGATAACTACTGGTGGGGAAATGTAGACAGGATCTCCCCCGAAGCACCGGTGCCTATAGTGTCGCTCGATAGGCGTGAGAGTCGCTTGGGTGGCGCTGCTAATGTGGCGATCAACTGCCGCGCATTAGGAGCTACTGTTACCCTTGCGAGCGTAGTGGGCGACGATGCCGAAGGAGACTCCTTGATCCGAATGGCAGAAGATGCCGGCATCGAGACCGATCTCATTATGAAGAGTTTCAGAAGGCCAACTACCACCAAGGTAAGGATACTCAGTCGCAACCAGCAAATGATGCGCCTGGATGATGAAACTACCGATGATCTTTATACTGAAGAAGAGCATCCGTTCATAGATATGGTACTGCGCTACCTGCAGAGGGTAAAACCACAGGTCCTCATTTTTGAAGACTACAATAAGGGTGTGCTTAAGGAGAATGTCATCAAGCGTATCACCGATCATTGTAACGAGATCGGCATCATCACAGCCGTAGACCCTAAGAAGAAGAACTTCCTGTCTTATAAGAATGTTACCCTATTTAAGCCCAATCTGAAAGAAGTGCGGGAGGGGTTAAATATGCCATTAGAAAATACCGGTCTCAATGAACTGAATGCGGTGCATAATAAACTCAACGAAGTGCTGGATCATAAGATCACCTTTATCACCTTATCTGAAAAAGGGGTATTCTACAACGACGGCCACACCTCGGGTATTATCCCATCTCATATCCGCGATATAGCCGATGTTTCCGGGGCAGGTGACACAGTAATCGCCACAGCCGCAATGGTCTACGCCCTTACAAAGAATGTCCACCTTATGGCCGAAGTTTCCAACCTTGCCGGTGGCTTGGTATGTGAAGATGTAGGTGTAGTATCCATTAAAAAAGATAAGTTGCTTAAGGAAAGTGAGTTGGTGTTGTGTAAGTAATTTGAACACAACAATACTCCGAATGTCACCCTGAGGCCCTCGAAGGGCTTCGCACGTGACGTACTTCTTTGAGACTCACTAAGCCAGTCATCATTGCAAGCAATGATGCAATTGACGTATCAGGACTCATTCGTTTATATCTCCATCTCTTTCCAAACACATAACAAAAAAGGATGTTCACCCGGACATCCTTTTTTATATAACAGATCATTGTTTATTTCGATAGTCTGTATCCGAGCGTCAGTCTGAAATAGCTTGTTGATAATCCCTTATTCACGTCATAGCCACCCTGTACATTCGTCTTGGTTGGGGCTTTGGTCCAGAGGGCATCTACCAGCCACCTCTTCCTTATCTCATAGCTTACGCCCAGCATACAGCCTAGTCTGAACAAACCTCCGCTCTGTACAGGGTACAACGGACCGGAATAGCTGTTGATGTTATTGCCCGCATATTGCAATACAGAACTAATTGGCGCAGGTGCTGTAGGGTATATGGTAAATGACGTGTCATTTCTTACTATAGGCCTGCTGGTGTAGGTATGTTCCTGTACTTGAATATACTTGCTGTAGTTAAGGCTTAAACCACCGTAAACAGAAAGCTTATTATTGATAGCATATTTCAGCATTATCGGTAATTCAAATTCCATATAATTGCCGCCGGTGGCATAAGACTTTACAATAGAATCGTGCGTCTCGTGATACGCAACATTTATCCTCAGCAGGTATCCTGTTGTCTGGTTATTCTGTATCACCGGTATCAGGAAGCTGTCTACATTGGTTACAGTGCCATTAGGATCTGTTCTGTAAAATGTTTGCGTTCCGCTTAGACCATTAGTTCTTGCTGCAGACGACTTGATAGAAGGCTGTGCCATTAAAGAGAACTTAGATGAGATCTGGCGTTCAATGAACGGCGAGATCACAAACTTTCTCGAAGCATCACTAGTTACACCACCTTCATAACCCACCTTTACACCATAGGTGAATCCACCAAACTTATGCTTTTGGGTGGGCGAATCTACACCCGCTGTAGCAGCGGCAGGTACCGGTAATGCCACTGTTTCTGCTGGCTTTATAGATGGGGTCTGCGCATCTTTAAATGTACTCATTACCTTTTGTGTTTCCGGTGTTACCAGCGGTTTTGTTTGTGCCACGGTAGTTGGTTCCGGCAGTTTGTTAGCCGTAGAAGTTGCGCTCAGTACATTTGGTGGTTCAGGCTTGTTATTGTTTTTGTGTTTTTTATTGTTCTGCGCGAGTGCTTTATTTGTAGCAGTCTGGGCTGTTTTAGGGGCCTGCTTTTTATTCTTGGCAACCCTGCCTACTGTTAGCTCCCCATTATCTGCCACATCATCTTTTGTATTCTTGGCTACCGCAGTCTTTACATTCTTTTTTACAACTGTGCTTGTAGTCGCCGATGCATCTTTAGAAGCAATAGTTGTTGCTCCAGATTGCGTGCCGATTACTGGAGTAGTTGCAGCTATGTACTTACCACCATGTTTCTTTTTATTGTTAACCGATGGGGTAGGTGTTACTGCAGCTATTTCATTATTGTTTACAGCTTTCTTGCCCGATGCAAGTTGTGCAACGGTAGCGGCAGTAGTAGCTTTATGTTGAGTTGTTTTGTACTCCTGCTTAGTTACTACGTCGGTAGGCTTCGTTGCTACTTGGCTCTGCTTAACAGATGCGGTGGTTGAAGTTTTGGCTACCGTCTTAACGGCAGGCACTGTTGCAGCAACTACTGGTTTTGTTTCAGTGGTTGTAGTAACTTTCTTCTTAGCTGTTTTCTTTACAGGCACATTGACTGCCACAACAGCTGTAGACTTCGTGGCAGTTGTTTTTACGACTGCTTTTTTCAGGTGGGTAGTAGTCACAGTGCTTGCAGTAGTTTGCTCAGTTTTGGTAGCTACTGGATTTGTGTTTTGTACTGGCTTGGCCGACGCAGTCTCTACATCAGTTGTTCTTGTTGCAGGTTCTGCTTTTACCGTTTTTTGCTCAGTCTTTATCGGTTTGTTAACTGTTACAGTTTTTGCTGTCGTAGCAGCCGTATTAATCCCTGCAGCTGGTTTCGTTGCAGCAGGTGTATGCGCAATTGCACTCATTGTGCCGGTGTTATTAGTAATGGAGTAGGGGTTGCTGTTCGATCCGCCATTACTTCTGCGACTGTTTCTTTTACGCGGGTTAGTGGTAACAACTTGGTTCGATGTTGAGCTTGGAGCTGGCAAAACTGATCGTCTGTTCGCGGTATGTTTTGTTGGTATACTGGTTATGCTGGTTCTGTTGCCATAATGATTACCGGCAACAACCGGGCGGCCCTCATAGCTTGCAGATGCAGCATACGTATTACGCGGTGCAGGTTCATTGTTCTCTACTCTTGGTTTTCTGCCAAAGGTTACGTTATCTTCTTCGCCATCCTCGGCGGTGTTATAAGTAGTGTTGTTGTATGCAGGTTCTGTTTCAGTTGCAACTATATTGTTACGGCTCTTGTTGTTGGTAACGTACCTTATGGGTGCATGTTCTGTGCCGGGTGTTGGTTCTACATTAACCATGGCAACTGTGGTATTGTCCAGTAGATCGGTCTTTGTAGTTCTGTTGGCCGATCCCGTTATATTACTGTTGCTGTTGTTGACGGCTACATTAGTACTTTGAGATTGCTCATTGCCAGAATTATTTTTGGTACTGTTTATATCATTGGTGCGCTTTACGTGTTTTTTGTGCGTAATTGATGTTGTTGAAGCGTTGCTCCCGGCAGATGTGTTACCCGGAGTTGTTGCCTGCTTTTCCACAGGCGGCTGCTGAATTGATGCGATGCCGGAAGCCTCCGCAACACCAGGTGTTGTACCCGAATGTCCGTTCATCTTCCAGGCGAAGAGAGAACCAAAAAGGCCTACCCCGCACAACATCACAAAAAACCATCTCCACGCGAAGGGCCGTTTTTTCTTATCATTGTCTAACCTCCGTTCCAGAGCATCCCACACATCGGGAGGCGGTACCTCGGTGTACCCACCAAGGCCTTCTCTGAAGAGGTTATCAATATTGTTTACATCTTGTTTCATCGCTATTCCTATTGCTGCATTAATAAATTTATCTTGTCTTTCAATCTTCGCCGGGCATCATTCAAATACCATCGGCTGTTATTTTCTGTTATGTCTAGTAGTCCTGCTATTTCTTTGTGCGGGTAGTTTTCAAATACAAATAAGTTGAAAACCGCCAGCTGTGCTTCCGGCAGCGTCTGTACTACCTGCATCAATTCTTTAAACGAAAGATTGCCTAGTGAGCCGCTATCTGTAAAGCCATCTTCCGGTTGCACTTCCTTGGTTACCTGGTCATTTTTCAGGTTCTTTCTTAAGTAGTCGGTGACGGTATTCACCACTATTCGCCTTATCCACCCTTCAAACGCACCCTGGAAGGAGTACTGGTCAAGCTTGGTGAAAATTTTATAGAACGAATCGTTGAGTATTTCTTTGGCCGCATCTTCATTGCCAAACATGTACCTTTTTATTATCCCATATGCTGCCGGAGAGTATAGGTCATATAGTTTTTTCTGCGCACTTCTCGACTGGGCAATACACTCTTTCACAAGTACATAAAGGTCGTGCTGATCTGCAGCCACCTTTTCTGTTGCCTGTAAAGGAATGTTTATATTTAATTGTCCGGTCAACGACTGATGTTTATTTTCTATGTTTTATTGCTAATCTATTGTACACCTACCCACTATGACGAGTGGCAGAAAGAAAATGTTAGGAAAAAGCACAAATATTATTAGCACGTGCCAGTTTTGTAAATTTTCACCTAATTATTTTTCTAAGTTACTAACAATTGCGCTTATATGAACGTCATTTATACCGGAGAAAGTGTATCTGGTAATTACGGAAAAAAAGCAGGATTTTGATTTAATACTACAATACCTGTTCTTTCTGCTTGCGCTAAACACCTATTTAAATACATTTGCCAATCAAATATTCACCTATGAAGAAACTTTGCCTGCTCATCATTTCGGCTTTTTCCTTGCTCTCCGCTGAGGCTCAAACAGTTACGTCGCTGGGACAAGATTTTAATGTTACCTGTGCTTCAGGTGGTACGCTTTACCCGCTCTACTGGTCTGAGTGGAATGTAATTGCACCTACCGCCGCCCTCGCATGGCAGTGTACCCAATTGGGCGGACGAGCCGGCACCCCCGGTATGCAGTGTAATAGTTTTTTTAGTGGCATACATTACCTGGATACAGCATGGTTGTTTACGCCTCGTCTTGATCTTACCGGTTTTACAGATAGCGTTTACCTCCGTTTCGATTCTCGTTACAACATTAGCGGCGCCCGCATGCAGGTGCTCATCAATCACATGTACAACACGGGCAATCCTCCCGATACTACCACCTGGACGGACATGGATAGTGCAAGCCGGCTTAGCCCTGTTATTGGCCCCGATGATTCTGCAGGTTGGGTTACCCATTATGTAAATCTTACTTCCTACAAGAATATTCCTTTGTATGTTGCCTTTAGGTACGCCTCTACGGCCACTACCGGCGGTTCATGGACTATCGACAACGTTTTCCTTACGCCATGGGGCTTAAGTGTAGGTGATGAAGTCAAGAAGAACATTGCCCTTACAATTCTGGGTAATAGCACTGCCGACAAAATCACCTTCTCAGGCACCTTTACTACCCCCGGCGACTATGATGTAGAGATCTATGACAACATGGGGAGAGTAGTGCACAAACAAACGATCTATGCCGCTACCGGTACTCAATCTCAAACCATTCGCAGTCTCAATCTTCATAGTGGTATGTACTTCATAAAAGTTGGCAACAGCATCAGCTACCAGGTAGCAAAGACTGTAGTAGAATAATCAAGCTTATACAATCAATTTCCAATGCTCAATGGCCCAACGGTTGTTGCGCATTGTTATTTGACTATGTCACCTCAATACCCCTGGCAACACACTTAAATACTGCCCATTATCTGTTATCCCGTTATGGCCTTGCCCGTTAAGTGTTATAAGGGTGTCTCCAGGCTTCAGCTTTTCCCTAAGCTTCACCGATGAATTATAATAGATCACTTCATCCCTATTACCATGAAAAAGAACCACCGGCATTTTGCATTGCGCCACATATTGGCACGTTGAGAATTTGTATTCTAACAGGAAGGTTGGTACGATGGGGTAGGTGTGCTGCATCATGTCGGTAAGGCTGTAATAAGGTCCCTGCAGTATCAGTTTTCTCGGATGATTTATAGAAGCCACCCATGCCGCAGGGCCGGTGCCAATAGAGTAGCCGAGTACTACTATTTTATCCTCCCTGTATCTTTTCTTTAACTCATCATATACCGTCTGTAGGTCGCTATATATTTGTTCCTGTCCACTTATTGCACCCTCACTTTTGCCATAGCCTCTGTAGTCAGTGATTACAATATCATAACCCAATGATGTATATGTTTTAGCTACCTTGCCCCACGTTCTTGCCGAGCCACCGTTACCATGCAGGTAAAAGATCACACCCTTACTGCTATCTGCTTTAAATAGTACCGAATTGATAACTGTGCCATCCTGCGTCTTTAAATTCAGTTCTTCATATTTCTCTGCAAAGCTGAACTTAAATTTTTTATCCAGTTGCTCCGGAAAGAAGATCATTTTCTCCTGAAAGAAATATAGCAGCCCACATATTAAAATGTAGATGACGCAAATAACTTTTAGGGTGTTAAACAGGAATTTTTTCATGACGTTCTCGGATTTAACTACAAGCTATCTAATGTAACCCACAAAACAAACTGCAAAATGTATTTGTCCTGTTTTTCGAATGTCATGGTGAGCCGCGCCGAAACACGACATTCGCATCGGGACGTATTCGTTTTCAGGTACATCGCGCATTATCTTATTGCATCCTGACCATCCTGATTCAGACTAACACGCAGCCATTAAAAATAACTTGAAAACCCGGCTTGGAAACCCGCCGTCTTTATCAACGGATTATTCAGTACATCAACAGTTCCGCTATACCTGTAGTTAACCCGTATAACAGTTTGTGGAGTAGGCCGCCAGCTAATTGCTGGAACCACAGCCGCATAGTAATCACCAATATCACTCCCGGTTGATTTGAACTTACCCAAATTCCAATCTACATACTCCAGTCTACATGCCACATTGATCACAGACCTGTCAAAACCAAACAAGGGCTTTTTATAAACCGGCTGCACTATGTCAATAAATCCACCTTGTTGCTTACTGGCATACTGTTCCGTATAAGTTGCAGGTACATCCACATGTACCCATGCCCATTCTGCAGTAACTGCTGTCTTGCTGCCGGGTATTGTTGTATTCATGTCTATTGCCACCACATCCACTCTTCTTTGTTTATCCAACTTTACACCATCGTCTTCAAATTTGTTGTACACGCCACCCATGTATGATAGCCCTATTTCTGCTATCTTATTGTTTCTTATAGCTGCTTTCGCGGTCAGCAAGGGCACACCATTAAAGCTCTCTTCAAATCGCTCCCTGTTTTGTTTGGCAGCAGGTAGATTGGTTCTGCCAATGTTGTTATCAATGATCTTATCATCAAATCCATTGGTCAGGTATAGCTCATAAGCCATCAGCCAGTTTTTACTGTACTTTTTACCGTACACGCCAAAGCCCACATTGCTCCACGTAGCCGGTAGCATCTGTGTAGCAGACACTGGCCGGTCTATAAATTCCCACTTCGGTCCATCATGGTTCTGATTAAAAGCTCCTATGGGGTTCATTATAACACCGCCTCTTAAATTGAACATGGGATGCAGTGTCATATCTACAGCTGCAAACTCCAGACTTATTTCTTTTGTGCCGTCTTCAAACTCTATTTCAGAGAGAAACTTTATATTTTTATAAAGGCTCGATGAGACGAACAGCGTCATTCTTCTCATCTGGAACTGGTGCCCCTCCGTTATGCCATTTGTGCCCAGGTGCTGCCAGTTAGCTTCTACATAACCGCCCAATGCCACGGGTATTTTAGTGAAAGACAAAAACGGACGGTTATACACAGCATCCATATTCATCATTGTCTTTGTTGTATCCTTCGCCGTTCTTCGCAGTAATGTGCTATCTATTTGTGCGGTTGTTGTACCTATCACAAACATTGTTGTTACTATCAAAAATAATTTCTTCATGATGCCTTCTTTCTTAGATCAATGAATAGCCTGTTGTTAGCAACAACAGCCACAGGAAACGAGCGCAGATCTTCGCCTGCAGGCGCCTGCATCACTTTCCCTTTGTTGTCAAATTCACTACCGTGCGCCGGACAAGTAAGCCTGTTGCCCGATACCTGTAGCTCCACTCCCTGATGTGTACACTGCATCAGCAATGCAGTATAATTGTCGTCAGCAGTTCTGTAAACACATATCGGGAATTTCAGGTCTTCATGCCGTACTATCACATACTCCCTGTGCCCATTCTTATTAGATTCGAATGCCAGTACATCAAGTGATATACCATTACTTTCCAGGTTGCCCGTCACATACTTCACCGATACACAACTCTGTATCAACGTCGTTAGCAACGTCACACTGGTACATGCCAGGCAGCTCGTTTTTATAAATGCCTTACGATCCATTTTTATAAAGTGCTTTCTAAAAGTTATCAACTAATAAGCCCTGTAAGGGCGGCATAAATAGCGAGGGGTTTTAACCCCTCGTACTAAATTATATCGAATACTAGCCCTGTAAGGGCGACATAATAAAATAAGCTTACAGGAAAAGTAAAATGTGCATTTGCCAAGACCTACAAACTCTCCAAAAACTTAATCAACAACTCCTTATCCCCACTCTGTAAAACCTTGTAACTATCCTTGCTTTGCAGCGCCTCACCACCATGCAACAATATGGCTGCTTCTATGCTTCTTGCCCTGCCATCGTGCAACAAATAATAACTTCCTCCCTGCGATTGCTTTGACAGCCCAAGCCCCCACAATGCAGGCGTGCGCCACTCTGCTGGTTTCGCATTGCCTTCGGTATAACCATCATTCAATCCGTCCCCCATATCATGCAGCAATAGATCGGTATAAGGATAAAAGGTAACATTGCTCAATGCTGTTATTGTAGAATATGCGGTCTTCAATATAGGTACATGGCACTTGCCGCAATTGATCTGCATAAACAACTCCTTGCCCTTCACAACATCCTTGTCCGTAGCATTTCTTTGCACAGGCGCCTTTAATGTCTTCAGGTAAAACACCACATCCAGTAGTGTCTGGTTAGTTACCTCTGGGTCAATTTCCGCGCCGCTATAAGTATCATAAGGCTCGTAGCTCGATGTTATACCCATGTCCTGATTATACGCCCCTGCTGTTTGTTGCAGCAGATCATATGCGCCCGCCTTTTTCCCAAAGCGACCTATATGTCTTCCTCCATTTTTAATACTCCCTTCTCTTGGCGTCAGGTAAGGCTTCAGTGGTGTCCAGTTGACCACACCACTTATGCCATCACCGTCAGCATCATTGGGGTCAGCCATGGCTATTATGTCCGCATCGCTTACCGCATCAAGAAAGCCCATGCCGGTATTGGCTGGGGGAGTAAACTTTGCGAATGCAGCACCAGTAGGTACCTGCTCAGGTTCATGTCCGGGTATTGCTCTGTCTTGTAGTTGTGGCGCACCCTGTTGCAGGAAATGATTGCCGGTGCTGTCTGTTTGCCCGAACCGGGTGAGGGTAGTGAAGGGGTGCCCCTTGCCGTCACCTGCATGACAACTACCGCAAGATGTGGCAACAAACAAGGGGCCAAGTCCTGTTTCTTTAGTAAAGATCTCGCCATTAAAAGCTGCATCACCTCTCAGGAACTGTTGCTTCTGTGCTGCCGTCAATCCCGCTACTGGCCCATCAAGCGTCTGGTCTTCACCAGGACCGGCTGGCTCCATTTTCTGGCACGACATCGCCAGCACAAACACGCTTACACTAAATATTATTTGCCACTTCATATTATTATTTGAAGGGCAAAGGTAAAAATAAAATTAGTCCAGACTAATTTTATTTAATTAGGTGGACAAAATGTAAGTGGCAATAGCGTAAAAGCAAAAATCCCACCAGACATTGTCTGATGGGATCTTGTAGCATGTACGGGAGTCGAACCCGTCATTCCTCCGTGAAAGGGAGGCGTCTTAACCGATTGACCAACACGCCATTTCCCGCTTTTGGGAGTGCAAAGATACGTAAGTATTTTACTCTGCCAAATTATTTCGGGAGAATCCTAAATATTTTTCATCGCCTCTATTATTCCCAGGAATTCATCGGCCTTAAGTGATGCTCCGCCTATCAAGCCACCATCTACATCGGGGCAGGCAAACAGCTCAGCAGCATTAGATGGCTTGCAGCTGCCACCATATAGTATAGGTACGTTGTTGGCTACATCTGCACCGTATTGTGCAGCAACTACGCTGCGTATATGTGCGTGTATCTCCTGTGCCTGTGCCGATGTGGCTGTGCGGCCTGTACCTATTGCCCATATTGGCTCGTAGGCTATAGTTATGTCCTTCATCTGCTCAGCAGAGAGGTGGAAGATGCCTTCCTTTATCTGCTGTTCAACATGCGCGTTCTGTGTGCCGGCATCGCGTACTTCAAGTGCTTCACCGCAGCAAAATAGTATGTGCAAACCATTGGCAAGAGCCTGGTTTACTTTCTTTGCCAGCATAGCATTGGTCTCATTAAAATACTCCCTGCGCTCAGAGTGGCCTATGATCACATAGCTCACGCCAGCATCTTTCAGCATAGCAGCAGATACTTCACCGGTATACGCGCCCGATGTTTCAGTAGAGCAGTTTTGTGCACCTGTGTGTATGTTGCTCTTGCCCGCAAGCTGTGCTGCAGTCTGTGCTATGTGCACGAACGAAGACGCAATTACCACATGTTTGTGAACTTCCAATGCAGGTAAACCGGCAAGAATGCCTTCTACAAGCTGCTTGCCTTCAGCAAGATTCAGGTTCATTTTCCAGTTGGCTGCTACTATTTTGTTACGCATAATTGAGTGTTTTATATAGTTAGTTTAAGTTTCTTTTTATTAAGTAAGGTGACATGGCATCCATGCAACAGTTGCAAGATAATTGTGCGATCCCACACTTTTTACTTTTCAGTTTTTACTTCTTATTTATTTTCAAACAGGTGCTTGTACATGGTCATTTCAGCATCGCTTAATTTGGTGCTACGGCGCGCCATCATGCGGTTGGCAGTATCCATGGCCTTGGTAAAGTCATAAATTACAATGCCCTCACTGCCGCCCCAGCTAAATGATGGTACAAACTTTTCAGGGAAATTGCCGCCATATATATTGCAAGACACGCCTACTACAGTACCCGTGTTGAACATTGTATTGATACCGCATTTAGAGTGGTCGCCCATCAGTAATCCGCAGAAGGTAAGCCCGGTTCTTATCAGCTTATTTTCCTGTTCACTCCATATCTTCACTTCATCATAATTGTTCTTCAGATTAGAGCAGTTGGTGTCTGCACCCAGGTTGCACCATTCGCCTATTACAGCATTACCTACAAACCCATCATGCCCCTTATTGCTGTTGGCAAAGAAGATCACATTGCTTACTTCTCCACCTACCTTACATCCAGGACCTATTGTAGTGGCGCTGTATACCTTTGTGCCCATTTTCAGGGTTGCATGGTCGCACAGGGTTATTGGTCCGCGGAGCATAGAGCCTTCCATTATTTCAGCATCCTTGCCTACATATACCGGGCCACCGGTAGCATTGATAATAACCCCTGCTGCTATTTTAGCTCCTTCTTCAATAAACAGATTCTCCTTTCCTGTTACTGTTACATACTCAGGTATAGGCTCGCTGGTGCGGCCATTGGTGAGTAGTTTGTAGTCTTCACGTATAGCACGGTCATTATGAGAGAAGATATCCCATACATTTTGCAGGCCAAAGCAATGGCCATCGAATTCTATGGAGGATAGGGTAGTGAGCGTAGAATAAAGATCTGCCAACGTGTTCATTGCTGCTGTGCGGGCAGCTACTACTATGGTCCCTATCACCAGCTTCTGACCTGATTGTAGTTTGTTGATAGCCTCGACCAATGAGCAGTTGCCTGCTATGCCACCATTTATATAGATGTTGTCATCCAAAATGGTACCGTTGTGCAATGGCTGCAGATAGGTAGCTGTAAGGGTGCCTGTTTTATCTTCCAGGTACTTTTCCCAACGCTCACGCATAGTAAGTATCCCGCAGCGGATATCTGCTACAGGGCGCGTATGTGTGAAGGGGAACAGCTTTTCTCTATCCTGATCAAAGAGTATATAATTCATATATAATTCGCTTGTTGCAATGTAGTTGGCAGTAACGATGAGCTCGCTGAGCTAACATTAAAAAATCCCGACAAAAGTCGGGATTTTTTGTGCTTTATGCAAGTAATGTATTGTATTACTATGATTATGCTTTCTTTGCGTAACGCTGTTTGAACTTTTCGATACGACCTGCTGTATCGATGAACATTGACTTACCGGTGTAGAAAGGATGCGAAGTATTAGATATTTCGACCTTGATTACAGGGTATTCGTTACCGTCTTCCCACATGATCGTTTCCTTGCTGTTAGCAGTAGAACGAGTTAAAAATGTTGTTTCGTTAGATGTATCCTTGAATACTACTAAACGGTAACCCTGAGGATGAATGCCTTTTTTCATTGTTGTTGTTTTTAAAACATGGGTTTTGCCATGTGTTGATTAAGAGGTGCAAAAGTAAGGGAAAAACCTATATCAACCAAACAAAATCTGATTTAGTTGGTTGCGCTGTGCTCAAAGAGCGAATTTCCTACAAAGATAGCGAACTCAAACCGCTTCAAGATTAGCCTTTATCGATCAACATCCGATACCTTCGGCATCGTTCCGCAATTTGTATGTGAATTTCTATAGACATCAGATACCTTCAGCATCATTACGGGGGTATTCTAATTCGCTACTTTACACTTTCTACCGCGCTAAGCACATGAGCTCCCGCAAACTCCACACACTTATCGGGGTTGGCGGTGGCGTGTTTGTATACGAGGTTGCGGATAAAGTCATTGTCTTGCAGGGGCTCCAGGTGGCTCTTTAAAATTTCAAGTGTTTCCATCTGTTGCTTTTTGTCGGAGAGGTAGCCCATGCCCACAAAATTGCCTTCCATTATCAGTATGCAGCTATGTTCATTTTCCTCAATGCCTTTATCTATGTAGGCAAAAGTGGGCAGCAGTTTACGCATCCACTCCATGGCTTCTTCTACGCGGGCATTGTATTCATCGGCATCGGCATGCATGCTGCACTCACAATCGGGAGAGATATTGCAGAGACGGTTACAGAGGTTGAATTCGCTGATCAGTTCGCGCAGGCGCATTTGCCCCTCTACTGCCGTATTAAATGTATAGAGCGGTTTGGCGGCCTGTCGGTTCTTTTCAATGGCCAGTCGCATAAACCCGTTGCGGTCTTCATAAGAGAAGAGTCCAAACTGCGGCAGGTAACCTCTCTGACTGCGGTTGTGTATGGGCCACAACCTGCGGATCTCGGTGCTTTCCAATATGTGTGCCATCAACTCGGTAGCGCATTGTTTGTAGCTGATACGGGCGGTTTCGCGCAGAAAATCCTGCTTCTGGCGGTTGACCTTATTATTGGAGAAGTGGCTTTTTACCCGCTTACGCAAGTTGATGGCCTTACCCACATAGATCACTTTACCCTCGGCATTGTAGAAATAGTAAACACCCGGTGTGCCCGGTAGCTGTGCTATCTGCTCTACAGGCAGGTGGGGTGGTATATAAGATTCGGCTGTGTTGCCTTTTAGTGCTGCAGCTATTGCGCCATTGGTATCTCGGGCAACTATCATAGCCAGCAGATCGGCAGTGGCCAGGGCATCGCCACCTGCGCGGTGGCGGGCACCATGGTGGATACCCAGTTGTTGGGTCAGTTTACCAAGGCTATAGCCGTTTAACCCCGGTATTACTTTACGCGCCAGGCGCACGGTGCAGAGCTTCTTTTCATCGATCTCATAACCTGCAGCATCGAGGTGGTATTTTACAAAAGAGTAATCGAAATTAACATTGTGGGCTACAAATATCTTGTCCTGCAGCAGTTCATACACCTGTCCGGCTATCTCTTCAAACGATGGCGCATTGGCTACCATGTTGTTATCTATACCAGTTAGCCGCTCTATAAAGTAGGGGATAGGCACATGCGGATTGACCAGGCTTTCATAAAAATTAAGCACTTTTTCACCATCGTGTATGACAATGGCGATCTCCGTAATGCCATTGGCTGCGGCAAAACTTCCTGTTGTTTCAATATCTACTACGGCATAAAGCATCTTCACTACAACTTGTGCTTAAAATTAAGGTTTATTAGTTGAATTCGGCAATTTGATAATTCGGTAATGTGGCAATCTGCCTACCGGCAGACAGGTTCGGCAATGAAGGGTTGTTATACATTTCAACTCTCGTGTTGCTTTACAACATATGTCTTTGCGCTGACTATTATCACAGTTTATCTTGTTGCCGTTCCCTAACTTTGCGCCCTGTTATACAAAGCCGGAAAATGAATATTAAGACTATTGCCGCAGGACTGCTCACCGTTGGTACTTTGTTTGCCCTCAATGCAACTGCACAAACCGCCGATCAACCGGCAAAAAAGAAGAAACATAGAACAGGTTCCATCTATTTCAGCTGGGGATACAACACTGAGTGGTATACCCGCAGCACGGTACATGTTACCCAGCGCGAGTTGCAGAACGATTATGACCTGGTGCAGGTAAAAGCGCACGACCACAAGGGCTGGAACGATAAGAGCATCTTTAAGCAACCCATAACCATTCCGCAGTACAACTACCGCCTGGGTTATTACTTTAACGATAAGCAAGATCTTGCTTTTGAGATCAACTTCGACCATACCAAGTATATTATTGCCAATAACCAGCAGATACGTGTAAAGGGTATAAGGAACAATGCACCGGTAGATCAAGATATCCTTTTCTCTGAGAACAACGGCTTTTACTACTTCCTTAACAATGGCGCCAACTTCCTGCTGTTCAACATTGTAAAGCGTTATGGACTGTATCATACCCCCAACCGCAGTATAGCTATAGACCTTACCGGTAAGGCGGGCATAGGCCCTGTGATACCGCACGTAGAGAACAAGCTGTTTGGTGCTACCAACGATATGGGCTTTCAGCTGGGTGGCTGGAACACCGGCTTGGAAACGGCGCTACGCGTAATGGTGATGAAGTATGGCTTCCTCGAATTTTCTCAGAAAGTAGATTATGCACGCTACAGCCATCTGAAGGTAGCCAGCGGTACCGCAAAGCAGAACTTTGGTACTTATGAGCTGATACTGAGTGCCGGTTTCATATTGCCGACTACAAAGCACAATCCTATGTTTGAAAAGAAGCATTTGGCGGATAACGCTGCAAAATAGTCAACAACGATATTTGTTTTATTTAAGGCACCCGGATCTTCGGGTGCTTTTTTATTGCGGGTAGTGGCTGAAAAAAAAGAGTGGCTTACGAGAGACGTAAGCCATTTGTTTTGATGGTGGTAAGACAAATAAGGGACGGATCATCTTACTATCAGCATGTGAAACTGATAAACCTATCTGAAAGCCAGATAAATTCGATACAATATTAGCGAAACGGAAGTGCATAAAGAACAGGTGATATAGCGGTTACGGTGGTAGGTGGCAGATGGTGAGCCGGTGACACCATCGGTTAATTATCTATATTTTTATTTGTTGTTGTTAAAGTGATGTGTAATCAACGGGTTATAAAAGTATAGTGCGTTGTAAGGTGCGTGCCTCACATGGGTTTGTATATGGTTTATATTTTTACTGGGTGGTTTTATTTAGATAACATTAACAATAACATAATGATGCAGTGGGCAATTCGATAATATGGCAATTTTGACAATTCGGCAATGGGATATTGAGGTTTTTTTGCTGATACCCGATTGAGAATTTAATTTTAATCGGGCATGGTTTGGTTGTAGTTGTTTGGTTTTCATGGTGTTGTGTTTTTGGGTGATGCCCGATTATGCCCGATATTCATTATAATCGGATGAGTTAGGGTTGCATATCCTACCTCTTGTTTACTTTCTTTACAACAGTCCCGCAATAAGCGGGATAAACTACAAGAAAGTAACAAAGAAAGCGCCGCCGCAAAAAATCGCCCTATCGCCACAAGGCTATGCGAGCTGCCGTTTTTTCGGTTAGCCAGGCTTCTTCTCATGTTGTTGTTGAAATGCCCGATGGTTTTGAGATTCTAATCGGGCATGGGGCGGTTGTAGTTGTTTGATTTTCATTGTGTTGTGGTTTTGGGTGATGCCCGATTGTGCCCGACCAGCGTGGCGGTTTCTTTGTCCAGTCGCATATTTTCTTTCTTTGTGCTGCCGCAAAGAAAGAAACAAAGAAAACGGCACTTTTGCGAATCGCTCCGCGCGCAAAAGGAGCTATGCTGCGTGTTGTTGTGGTTGGCCACACCGCTCTTCGCAAGCTCAGCCAACGCTGCCTGACCTTTGATTATTTTGTTGTAATTGTAGGTAATACCCGATGAAAATAAAATTGTAATCGGGCATGGTTTGATTGTAGTTGTTTGGTTTTCATGGTTTTGTGTTTTTGGGTGATGCCCGATTGTGCCCGATGTTTGTGTTGTGTCGGGTGGGTCTTTGCGAGCTTTTCGCGAAGCCCGCCTTAACGGCCGGCAGGCAATCTAGTATCGGGAAATGTTCGTTGTTTGATTCAGGAAAATACGGAAATTCAGGATTCCCAGCCGGTTGAGCTAAATCAGGAGTCTAGCTCAGTAGCTTAAAATGGTGGTTTTTTCGTGTTTCCGGCAGTTTTTTTTGGTGCGTTTCCATTGTATGTATTTGTGGGTAAGGTTTTTGGCGTTTCTTGAAAACCACCAGTTTCCGCAGTTTTCCGCAGTTTTTCTGCAGTTTTCCGCAGTTTTTTCCGCCAATTTCCGCCATTTTTTTAGGAGCCTCACCCCGACTCTCTCCAAAGGAGAGGGAGGTATTACCGTGGTAAACGAGTTACACATTTATACGATAATACCGGGTGTTGTTTGCAGTTTTCATGTTGATGGAGGTTTATGGTATGGGGTTATAAATCTCACAAAGGTGGGGCCGCTTTTTGATGTGCGCAAATTGAATTTACATGGTGGGACGGAAAGTGTACCATGATGGTACGAAAAGTGTACCATCATAAAAAAAAGTTGTGTGGATAACCCGGGCGCTAACATACCTCTTTACACCAAATAAATGAATCTATTTAGTATTTATATATTATATTTATACTCGTAAGATTAAAAGTTTAAAAGTTCCGATAAACTTATTCCTAACTCACTGCTTATCTTCCTTAGCAATAACACCGAAGGGTTTGTATTGCCCGCTTCAATCCTATTCATATTTGATTTATCTAAATCGCAGATATACCCTAAATCAACTTGCTTTATACCTTTCTCCTTACGTATTGTTTTAATACGCTGACCCAGTTGTTTTAAATAAATCTCATCTTCTTTTACCCGCTTATTCATTCCGAGCAAATTCAAAAAAATTACACTCAATAAGTTATCAATATTGACAACGTTTTTTTACATTAGCCGCAAATCATACAACATGAAAAAAATTGTTTGTCTTGCTGCTTTATTACTCCCTTTCCTCCTTTTCAAACGCTCAAATAGGTAGTACTTATCATAGCACATATTTTGACGGAACAACAGGCATACGGTTAGTTACTAACTACATGACTTTTACAAGCAATGCTATACCGCAACTAACTATTGAAGTGTGGCTAAAACGAGATACCGCTATTAGTAGTTACGGTGGTGGCCGTACGGAAACAATTGCTCAATTTCCTAAGTTCGGTGGCCCTGCACAAGATGTACTAAACATATCATTAATAGACGATAGTGTGGTTGCTACATACGGTCAAAACGTTAAGGTATCATGCTTATATCCTGCTGATACGGAATGGCATCACATAGCATTTGTAAGCGATACGGTTACACACATATTATCTTTCGTTCCGACAATATTTGATACGGCATTTCTTTATTTAGACGGTGTAAAAATGTCACATGGTGTAGGCAATAGAGCTCCTTTAATGGGTGCTGGAGCGGGCAGTACGATTAATATAGGGTATTCTCATTTTTCAAGTGGCTCTGACGGAAATTATTATAGCGGCAACCTAACAATGTTAGCGGTTTATGATACTGCTTTGTATGCTAATAATTTCACGCCTTCATGTGTATTTGATACGGTTAGATTTTTCAGGAATGACAGTTTATTAATGCCGTGTGACTATATGGCTCCGTTAAATGGTAATGATACGGGGTATTACAGTTTGAATCAGGTAAAGGTTAATAATGCGGTTGTTAGTGAATTAAGTTCTCCCTGTGATACGGTTGTAACAACTACGTCAATAGGTACTATTCAAAAGGACTTGATAAGCATATACCCTAATCCTGGTCACGGTACAATGTCTATTAGTAGTGATTTGCTGCTTGAAAAGATTGAGGTAATAAACTTGTTAGGGCAAACGGTATTGAGCGAGAAAACAACGGGAAATACTATGCAAATAGATTTATCAGCATTGCAAAATGGAATTTATTTGTTGCGAGTTAATGAGGGTATTATTTATAAAATCATAAAGGATTAAGGCATTTTCAAATCACAATATAAAATCAACAAAATGGCTACGTATCAATGTCAAAAATGCGGCACGAAATCAAGCAACATTTCAACAAGTATTAATTGCCCTAAAGGTGGCTCACACATTTGGAGCAACCTCGGAAGATTTATTAAACAAGTGTTTAACTGGTAAGGCAAAAGAAGTAGCGATTAATCGCTACTTCTTTATTTATAGTAAATACTTTGTGCTATAAAAAACAAAATGGATATATGATGTTATAATAGGCATGAAAAAGATTAAATGTTGGATACAGAAATTATTACTTTATTTGCTTAAAAAATTAAATATGCCGAAACCTTTTGCCGAATTTAAAAGGCGCAATATGCTTGACGTTTATCTTTTCATAGAAAAATCCTTGGTTTTTGGAGAGTTGGGATTTGAATTATACAACATACCTCATTTGTATGGTGAAAATATGACGTTCGTAACTGATAAAACAAACGATTATGGAACATTACAATACACAAATACAAAAACGGACGCTAAAGCATCAATTAACATAGACAAGGATTACAATGTATTTATTGAAGGTGTTGATAACGACACTAAAAATCGTATGGAACAATTCGTAACACAGTATTTACAGCAGGCAAAATTCCTACCTTAATAATTGCGGATAAGTATTTTTAATATTCTTTGTTTTGGTGTAAAATTCTCCTTATCTTTGGTTCATGTTTGAACTGAAACCTTTTAAGAGCATTTTAGACCTTCTCAAAGCATTTCCGACTGAACAAGTTTGTATTGCTCACCTTGAAACATTGCGCTGGAACGGCAATGTTATATCCCCGTTTGACCCTAATTCTAAAGTCTATAAGTGCGCTGGCATTAAATACAAATGCAAGAATACTGGCAAATATTTCAACGTCCTTACAGGTACTATATTTGAAAATACTAAAATCCCTTTGCAGACTTGGTTTCTCGCAATCTATCTTTTTACTACACACAAAAAAGGTATCAGTAGCTACATTATGGCTACTGAATTAAATATTACTCAAAAATCAAGTTGGTTCCTCTTATCCCGCATACGCTATGCAATGGAACACGAAAACTTTTTAAACAACTTTGACGGCACTATTGAAGTTGATGAAACCTATGTAGGTGGCAAAAATAAGAATAGGCATGACGATAAGAAGAAAGAATATTCACAAGGTGGAAAGCAAATGCAGCCTGTATTTGGTATGTTTAAAGAGGAAGTTTCAGAAGTAATTTACAGACCGAATAAAAAGAATAACGAATTAGCAGTTAGAGAGAAAGTTATTCATCAACATGCAGTAGTAAGGACGGAAGTGGTAGATAATGTTCAGAGTAAAACACTATTGCCTATGATCGCGGAGAAAGTAGAATTTGGTTCTACTATTGTTTCAGATGAGTATCATGTGTATAAGAATTTAAAGAACGCATACTATCACGAGGTTGTACAGCATAGATTGAAGAACTACGTAAATTGGGATGGATATACAACTAACAGGTTAGAGGGCTATTGGAATATCTTAAAGAAGACGTGGGGTACTACTTACATGGGTCGTGTAACAGTAAAGCATTTACATAGGTATTGCAGGGAAACGGAGTACAGATTTAATACAAGGCATTTAAACACTTCGGACACATTTAATCTGTTGTTGACAGGTTGCGAAAAGCGTTTAAGATACGTAGATTTGAAAAACAACAAATAACTCATAAACTTTTATTGCTTTCACGATATGAATAGAGGTCGCTTTCAAGCACAAGCAAAAAATATGCCTGTAAAATCTTCGGTTTGGACAACGGTAGATACAATATATAAACAGACAGGGCATAATCACATTGATAATGTTGTAGGGTCATTAACAAGAGGGGAATATGAGGAACGAAATTTAGCGATTCAGCAAGCAAGAGAGTTTGTTGATAATGCACCTGCAGAAGGCGTATTTTCTTTTATAAAGAAATCGTTTAGAAATTCTCCGCAACATCGCTCGGTACGCTTTGATGTAGATATTCTTGAAGGAGCTGCATTTGTAACATTAATAGAAGAGGAATAAGAACATGGACGATCGTAAAATATTATATAAAGACTTTTTAAACAACAAGGATGTCTATAACCTGAATGTAGGTTATTGGAGAAGGAAACTTGAAAAGTCTTTGGAGGAGAAAATCTCTTTTGATAATAAAAATCAAATAATTACTAACAAGAATAAACACGGCAAAAATTTCTATGATGGTAATCCTATTTTCAGTTATATAAATATTACTAAAGGAAAGGCAATCCGAATCATTCAAGAAAATCCTGATGATATACAACACTATTCAGACATTAAATTAATTGAAGGATGGTTTGATAATATACTCTTAGACATTGAAGTTTTAGAGTTGGTTATCTCTCTCTATATGACACAAGATACGGTTCAAAAGTGTATAAATATGGTGGGTGCGTGGTTAGCAGGAGACCTGAATGATAATAACATTGACAGGTATATTGAATAGAAATTAGAGTATAACTAAACAACTTGTAAGCAGCTTCATGCTATAATAAGGCATGAGGAGATTATTATTTAGAGTTCTTTTATTTTTTAAACTTATAAAGGTGAGATACAGTTTATTTAGAAATAATAATGGTGAGTGGACATACTTTACTTACACAGAAATTAACAGAAATATTGGTATCGGTGATGCTGTAAACGTAATATTTGAAGGTGAGGAACGACAGTATATTGTGGCATTTAGATTGCGGTTATCTAATAATGATAGTCCGCTACTTCTTGTGGAAGAAAATATAAATGTTGCACCCCGAATAGTTGAAGATAATGCAGTGGATGTGGGTAAAATTAGTTTTGCAGTAAAAGTTAGAAATTGGTTTAATAATCTATCGTCAAAAAAGAAATAATGCACAACATAAAGCGAAATAAAAAGGTATTTGATTATCTGGTACAACAAGTAAAAAGATTGAACTGGAATATGGACATAACAGACATATTCAGTCAATTTATTTTTTCAAATTTATCTGTTACTGATAGTAAGGAAGTTTTAAATTTAGTCGGAGACGGTATTAATTCAACTGTATTAGATAATGATACTTTACTTATAGAGGTTGTAAAAATGATTGGTCTAATGGAAGTATGTGCAACGGAAGATGAATTAAGGCTGCTATTGAAAAGACGTAATGAGATAAAGTACGGCAGTGATTTAACGGACTTTGATAAAATATTAAAGGCTATAATGACAGTGCCGAATAAGGAATGATAGGTAAATCTGAGAAGTTATGCACTTTTTACGCACATTTTATTATTATTGGAATAAAATATGTTATGGATGCGTAATTTTGAGAAAATAATATATTATGTCATTATCATTTAGAGGAGGTGTACTCATTCAACACGATGCAGATAACTATCTGGCAGTAGGTTACGATTACTTAGAAGAATACAATCATTTTGTAATAGAATATTCGTTGCATAATAAGAAGTTTTTTCAGCAGGAAGTAGAATATAACTATTTATGCATAAAGAAACAAGCAAACGGTGAATGGAAAATCGGTTCTGTAATTAATGATTGTTTCTACAAAACAAATGTAGAAAGTCTAAAGGAATTAGAAAAGTATATTGTTTTAGAACATTGTCGTTTTGGACGAGTTAATGCTGGTAATAAAGCAATGTTTCACAACTATATGAAAGATTTCAGGAAAATAGCATAATAGCTTTCTGAAAAGGTATTTTTGAAATAATACAACTTTCTATTTATCGTATATATAATAATTAAAATATTTTATATATGGTAAATGACATCTGCTTTATTGCAACAATTAATGCCTTAATTCAACAAGGGTTTGAATTATCAAATGATAATGTACTGAATAAGTACAATGAAATAAAAGAGGCTTATAACACACTTCTTAAGAAAAAAAGTGGTGGTCGCCCGAACACTAAAAAGGTTCAGAAAGGGATTTAAAAAAATGCACCATTGATATCAATGGTGCATTTTTTTGGTGTAAAGTGGTATGTTAGTGCCATAACCCGGGTTATGTGGTTAGTTTTGTGACGGGTATGTATGGTGTTTTTAGTGTTTTGAAAAAATGTGTGGGAGGGGATGAAAATGGGGTGTCATGCAAGGGTTTATATGGCAATCTGAAGATGGGAGACTTCTACAGTATAGCAGGGAAGACAGCGAAAAACAAAGAACTAAATAAACTTGAATGCTAGGGATGATGTTACAAGGTTATTGCATTTTTCTGTAATTGTATAATCACATTTTGCTGTTGTGGTTACCCAAAGATGGTCTAATAAATACCCTATGAACCTATTTGGATTGTATATGTGACAACAGATTTTACTGCCATTCTCTAGCTCAATTACCGCGCCTTTTGTTCCTGTAGAGGGTGTATTCCATGATTCAATGGTTGAAAGGTTGTAGATAAGGCAAGATAACAAGTGCCTGATCTTGTATTCATACATAGGGTGGCCATATGAAAGATCATATCTCAATGGATTGGTAGTTGTCAAAATATTTAGTGCATCTAGAAGACGCAATTCATTATTGGCATCATGCACACAGAGTAGAAGTGCTGATAAGATCTGTGGCAAATAGGTGTCTATAATGCTTAAGTTTATTTGACTGGCTTCTGATTCGATTTTCAAAAATGAAAAGTCCGCAATGCTATCCACATGTTTTTCAAAAATGAAGTTTGTTGGTGGTAATATAAAACCATTAATAAAGTTGATGTATTCTGATGGTATTGTTGAAGATGATACTTCATGGATTCCTCTATCGTCAAAGAGCAAATGTTCGGTGTTAGTGCTCATTACTAATTTGCTTTAGAAAGTCGCTAATGTCACCTTGTGTTGGTTGCTCTTCAGTTTCTTCAATGCCAGAATACTCGTGGTAATCATGGTCAATCTCGTTGTCCCATTTATCAAAATGGAGATCAGGAAGATTCCATTTTTTAGCATAAAACCATTCGCCTTCGATTAGCGAGGCGATAATAGCTGTCCCGATTTTATGCAGCGGTAATAGAGAAGTATTTTCAAAAACGACCTTTCCGTAGCGTTTGTAGTTAGCACCGTCACGGTAGAGGTAGCATAGCTTGATGTTCATATAGTAAATGTACCAAGTGATGATTGTGGCACATTTGCTTATAAGTCACGTTACGACGATTTGTAAACCTTAACATTTCAGAGGAGTAATGACACTCATAGTCCGTTGACTTAAATGCCACATAGGACTACCTTGTCTGCCCATGGACATCAAACTTAAGGTCGGTCAAAGAATTAAAGAATTGCGGCTTCAGCTTGGCTTATCGCAAGAAGCCTTAGCTAATAAAGCCGATGTTGACAGGACTTATATGACAGATGTCGAGAATGGTCGGAGGAATATTTCTGTAGAAGTTTTGGAAAGGATAATAATGGCTCTTGAAATTTCATATGCTGATTTCTTTAACGCTAAAGAATTTATGAAATGAGTCAAGCATACTATGGCGACAACATTAAGAATTTGTTGTTGACTGAAACAAATTCTATAAAAGGTTTATTGCATACAGGTGCTACCGAACACCCTCAAATGTGGACAATCCAGTCAACTTCTTGGGAGAGTTCTATAGATATTCTTAAAAAACAGCTTTCAGTTGTTTGTTCGCAGAATAGAGAAGCAGAAAATTGGGCTATATTTTTAGAATATGAAGTACCTCGTCTTTTGTCGCGAATTGATGCTGTGATTATAGCTCGGGATTTGATTTTTGTTATTGAATTTAAATATGATAGAAAGACGTATGAACTAGCTGATGTTAGACAAGTCGAGGATTATTCGCTCGATCTAAAAGATTTTCATCTTCAAAGTAGAAATAGAATAATTGTTCCAATCTTATTATGTCCATTAGCAAAAGGCGTTAGTCAAAAGTTGAAGAAAGACGTTGATAATCTTGTACAGCCCGTAGTTAAGGCCAACGCACAAAATTTAGCTGAGTTAATTATTTCATCCTTTAATGCAAATATTGATTCTGGTACTGTCGCTATAAACGCAAATGAATGGGGAAATAGTGTTTATAGCCCAACACCTACAATTATTCAGGCAGCACAGGCTTTATTTGCAGGACAAAAAGTTGAGGCAATTACCAACAGGGGGGCTGAGAATTTGTCCTACACGACTGACTACATAGTTGAAGTAATTAAGGCTGCGCAAATTAATAAAAACAAGATTGTATGTTTTGTAACTGGCGTGCCAGGAGCAGGAAAGACTCTTGTCGGATTAAATGTAATTCACAAAGAAGAATTCATTGAAAGCAACAAGGCAAATGCCGCATATTTTTCTGGTAACGGTCCTCTAGTGAGTGTATTGAGAGAAGCTCTGACGAGAGATGAACTTGAAAGAGAATCTGTGAAATTTAAGAACAAATTAATTGCCGCTAAACCATCTAAATCCGTAACAGAAACGAAAGTTGGATCAAAGATTCAAAATTTGCACCAATTTATTAAAGCCTGTTCAAAAAATGCATTACCTCCTGATGAGCACATAGTAGTATTTGACGAAGCACAACGTTGTTGGAATGCTGAAAATGTCTTTAGACAAGCCAGAAGAAGTAGAGTAGATGAAGATAGGAAAAATGCTGTACAAATATCAGAGGCTGAAACTATTTTTGAAATAATGGATCGCCATAGCGACTGGTCTGTTATAATTGCTTTGGTCGGGAATGGGCAGGAAATTAATACTGGAGAAGCTGGAATTGGCGAGTGGGGGGACGTATTGAAAAATAAATATACTCATTGGCATGTCCATATTTCTCCCGAATTGCTTTCTGGAAAGTCTCTAAATGCTATCAATAAATTATTTGATACAGCTCCCGATAATTTGAAAATTATAGAAAGTAACTGTTTGCACCTTTCTGTTAGCCAAAGATCATTTAAGGCAAATAATTTGAATGATTGGGTGAATGCAGTTTTAGATAATAATCCTGTTTATGCAAAAGAACTATATTCGTCTATAAATGAAAATTATCCAATCGCCATCACTCGGGATTTGGATAAAGCAAAGGCATGGTTGAAAGGCAAAAAACAAGGAAATAAGAGAACTGGGCTAGTTGCAAGTTCTGGTGCCATGCGATTACGTTCTTACGGTATTAATACGAGAGAGGAAATCGATGTGCCTTATTGGTTTCTAAATGACGAAGGTGACGTGAGATCGTCTTATTATCTCGAAGTTATTGCCACCGAATACAAAATCCAAGGTTTAGAGATTGACTGGATTGGCGTTTGTTGGGATGGCGACTTAAGACGAGATGGAGATAGGTGGGATTATAGAAAATTCAAAGGTACAAATTGGGAAAATGTACATGAGCAGAGTGATCGACAGTTTTTGTTGAATAAGTATCGTGTTTTGCTGACCAGAGCGCGAGAGGGGATGGTGATATGGATACCTCTTGGCGTTGATGATGATGTTACAAGATTGCCCACGATTTACAACCCGATTTTTGCATATTTTAAGAGTTGCGGTGTGGAAGAAATCTAATCTTCCATTGCTATAAACATAAAGCCACATTTTTGATTGTTGCAAGTATTTATCTGGTATTCTCCGTGCTCATCATTAAAGTCATCCCATTCTGTTCGCCAGCTACACATAGGGCACATCATTGGTTGATCGTGGAAAAGGTATATTGGGAGGTCTGGCATTGAGCAAAGGTATTGGGTTGTTATGCTTTTGCATTGGCTTATTAGTCACGTTGTGGTTGGGCATTTCAAAGCGAGTACGTCCGGATGTGAGATTGCTTCGTTCCTCGCAAAGACCGACCTGGCGTAGATTTTTGCAATCAATAATGTGCATGGAGATAACGACGCACAAGCATTTCGGGCTTAGTGTCCTTACTCTTTATTCGGCTCATGTTGTAGCTAAGTGTTGCTTTGCTGTGTACGTCGGCCATTGTTTAAGTTGGCAGTTGGTATTTGCAAGGTAGAGAGAAAAACGATGCCAGGTGGGGTTCGCGGGTTCGCGTGAGGGATAGTAGCGAATACCCCGCAGCGTAGCGAGGAGTAGCAGCGCCCTTCGACCGTGCTCAGGATGACAATAAACCAGACCCGTAGGGGTACGCTCAAATTTTCGATCATATTAACCTCGGCAAACTTTTTGTGGTAGTTTTATCAAAACCATTCAGATGAAAAAATTGATTTGCTCTTTGTTGTGCCTGTGTGCTGTTGCTTATGCTCATGCCCAACTGTCTTTTGGCCCCGAGGCGGGCTTGCAGTACACCAATTATACGGGTAATACCAATGGTTATAACGATGATGGTAAGGGTAGGATGGGTTTCAGGATAGGTGGGGTGGTGGAACAGCCGCTGAGCCAGCATTTTTATTTTCAGCCGGGGCTGCTGTATGTAAGGAATGGCTATAAGCTCGACTATGGAGCGACCACTTTTATTGGTAAGATAAGTACCCTGCAACTACCCGTAAATATTATGTTTAAGGCCGGGAAGCCCGGCGGGGAGCGGTTTTTTGCAGGGGTAGGTCCGTATGTGGCGTTCAACCTGGCCGGCACCATCAAGCGCACTTTATATGGTAACAGTGAGACTCAAAAGTTCAGGATAGGTGATGATACTTATAACGATGATATAAAGAGAACGGATATAGGCATAGGGGTAAATGTGGGCTACCAGCTTGTCAATGGCCTTTTTATCCGCGGCCACTATCAGCGGGGTTTTGTCAATCTTATTCCCGGTGGCAATGAAGCTAATTCCATGTTCAGTACTAATGCAGGTGTGTCGGTAGGGTATTTGTTTGAGGGGAAGGGAAAGGTAGGGAAGAAGTAGGTGGTGGAGACGCTGTCGTCGTGAGTCCTTATCGAATGGGGCGTCTACATAATAGCCTGTGTTTACCATGCTGAAGGCTGTCAAACTGCATAATTATCCATTTGCTTATTTTCTTTCTTTGTGCTGCCGTCCCGCAATAAGCGGGATAAACTCCGAAAGAAACAAACCTGCCTGCCGGCAGGCAGGGAAAACGGCACTTTTGCGAACTGCTCCGCACGCAAAAGTAGCTCAGCTGCGTGCTATTGTGGTTGGCTATGCCGCTCTTCGCAAGCTCAGCCAACGCTTCTCATTGAGTATTTCAAAGAGCTACACAACGAATACGTCCGCTTGAGGTTAATCACCTCCCCGCCGAAGAGGTGGGTACTCCTCTTTCAAAAAGAGGAGCGTGTGTTATGTGCACTACAAAACGAATACGTCCCGATGAGCCGGTCAGAAACCGGCAACCGCGCGAGCGTAGAAAGATTCTACACGGAGCATAGAGGAGGCGTCTCCACAATGGGTGAGGTATAAAACGAATACGTCCCGATACTAAATTGCTTCGTTCCTCGCAATGACCTTCCGCTTTTTTTGTTATCTGAATATCTGGAATTGAGCTATTGAGCCATTATTTTGGCAGTACATCATAATCTCTGAGGATGTCTTTCATGATGTCTTTGCGGGTTTGCATCCAATCTTTAGAGGTGTCGGAAGAAGGCATGTCGAAGTTCTGGGCGAAGAAGTAAGGGTAGTTGCGGAAGTCACTTTTGTTCATTGAGCCTTCAAGTTCCTTTACCTTCACTATCTTTTCTACAAAGCCTACTATCCAGTAGGTGGTCTTGCCATTCACTTCGCCGGTGCCGGTTTTGTAGTAGAGGTTGTAGGCAGGGGTAGCTTCCTGCAGCATCATTGTCTTTACAATACGTTGTGTACGTTCAGACATAGGCAGCTCAGCAAAGTACATTCTTTTCAGCAGTCCCATTTCTTCGTCGGCAGAGATCTTCAAGGTATTGTTGAGCCAGAAGTTGTCGATTTGGCCACCCATCTGCATGTTGCCATACTTCATGGTGTCGAGGAAGTGCTGCATACGCTTAGGGCCTACGCGGCGGGCTATTTCCTGGTAGTAGGGTACACAGCTTACCTTAAAGGCTTCGCGCATGTTCATATCCTTATCCCACTCGGGGCGGCGCACCACGCTATCCCACTTGATGACCAGCTGGTCATCTGCAGCTACAGCGGTCTCCAGGGCTACCATAGAGTTGAAAATCTTGAAGGTAGAAGCAGGTAGGAAACGCTCCAGGCATCGTGCCCTGTTGTAATAATGAACGCTCTCGTGGTTGTTATCGCGGAGTATAAAGCAGGCATTTTTAATACCCTTATTTTCAAAATATTTGCCCCAGTCTTTATGTTCTGTAATACGAACATCTTTGCAGGAAGAAATGAAAATGGCTATAAGACAAAATGATAAAACACTGATACGCATGTAAATACTGATTGAGCCGCAAAGGTAAAGAAAGAAGGCGGGTGTTTTTATTTTTTTCAATGCAGGTATATAGGTTTCAGCAATAGCCATGGTTTGACTGTGTGTAAATTGGTTTATATTTAATTGTTTAAATCTCCTTTAGTTACTCTGGTTATGGTGCGTTTGATTCTTATAATTACATTTTTTCTCTTTTTGCCTCGTATATACGCACAGCACTATACCAACCTTGCGCTGAAGGGAGGTGGTATAAGGGGTATTGCTTATATAGGTGCAGTAAAAGTTCTGGAAGAGAAAGGTATGCTTAAGGATATAGAAAAGATAGGTGGAACATCTATTGGCGCAGTGGTAGGGGTGATGATGTGCACGGGTATGACTACGGCACAGATGGAACAAAAAATGCTGGATATTGATATCTCATCGTTCAATGACGGGGAGTGGTTTTTTATAGGCGGGCAAAGGCGGTTACGTAAGCACTTTGGCTGGTATAAGGGGAAAGAGTTTGAGCGATGGGTGGGCGATATCATAAAGCAACAGACAGGGAATGAGGCAATAACATTTATGCAGCTGCATGTGCTTGCCCAGAACAACAGGAAGTACAAGGATCCATATATCACCGCAACCAATCTTACTTTACAACGGCTGGAAATATTTAGCTGGGAAACAAGCCCTAATATGCCTGTGCAGCTGGCGGTGAGGGCTAGCGTGTCTATACCTCTTTATTATGGTGCTGTTTGCATAGATAGTGCGGGGAGGTTAGTTGATGAAACTTCAGATGGTGGGCACTATAATGTTTATGTGGACGGTGGGCTGCTGGCCAATTATCCCGTAAGCATATTTAATACCGAGCAGGAAAATGCTGCAGGTATCATTAATGAACATACGCTAGGCCTTAAACTGGAACGGCCTGAACAGATAGTTTACCAGGAAAGCAATAAGGGAATTGCACCATATAATATCTATACATTCAGTAACTACATGGCGGCATTGTATAATGTTACTATGGAGCAATTGAACAAAAGGTTGTCATATGCTGAAGAACGAAAGCATACTGTTTACATAAGTACAGGGAACATCAGCCCGAGGGTGAGACATATAACTGACCTGCAAAAGAAAATACTCTTTGATAATGGATTGAATGCTGCCAAAGAGTTTTTAGTAAATACCCATTAGCGAAATATTTCTTAAACCCAGCTGCATAAACAGACATGCGATACCTTCGGCATCGTTCCACTAATTGCTAATTGATTTCTATAGACATGTTGCCTGCAGCATCATGACGTGTGGTCTCAATCCCAAAGAGTCAATAACATATTCCTAATCCGTTAAGCTGTTTTTATAAGTTTCGGGAACTGAGGTTGCGTTGACTATGATGGCAATGATGACCAAAGCCAGCGGGTAAATGAGCCCTACAAGTGGTGCGAACATAGCACCAACTATCAATGTCTTTTTCAATAGTTCGGTAATGAATGCTGTGGATCCGCCAATAACGCCATTGCCTATGTTGTAAGCAAAGCCCATGCTGGTGTAACGGATGCGGGTAGGGAATAGCTCAAGCATAAAAGCACCGATAGGGCCGTATACCATTGCTGTGGCCACATTGATAAGGAGTGCCAGGCCAATGAGTTGAATGGTGGCGGTGGTGCTGATCTCGTGTACTTCTTTTAGTTCGGCGGGGTTGCCGATCTTCAGGAAGAGGTAGAAAACAATGGGTACGAGTATGGCGCTGAGGATAAGACCGGATAGCATCAGCTTTTTACGACCAAGCTTATCGCTAAGTCCGCCAAAGAACTGGAATGACGGGCCTGCAAGGAGGATGGCTGCCGCCAATACGAGGATCGCTGTATTGGGTGATAGCATTGCCGAGCGTTGCAGGAAGAAAAGGGTAACGAACTGCGAGGTCTGCATCAAAGTAGCCTGTGCGGCACAACCACCAAAGATGGCACGGAGCATGAGGGCACCATTGCCGGGTGTTTGAAATGCCTCGCTGATGGGGGCTTGCGTGGTTTTGCCTGCTGCTTTTAGTTGGGCGTATACGGGGCTTTCGCCTAGTTGCTTACGAGCAATGTAGCTCACCACTACCAGCACTGCGCTGAACAGAAAAGGTATACGCCAGCCATATGCGGCAAAGTCGGGGGTAGACATGAGGGCGCGGGTAGCGAAGACGGTGCAGAGGCAGACAAACAGGCCCAATGGGGCGGTGCTCTGAATAAATCCTGTATAGTAGCCGCGTTTGTTGGGTGGAGCGTGTTCGGCTACATAGATGGTAGCGCCGGTGTACTCACCACTTATGGCCAGGCCCTGCGCCAGCCGGAATACCAATAGCATAATTGGTGCCAGCCAGCCCACAGCGGCATAGCCGGGAATACAGCCAACAAGAAAGGTAGCGCCACCCATTAATAAGAGTGATACAAGGAATGATTTTTTGCGACCGGTCTTATCGCCGATAGCGCCGAAGATGAGTGAGCCAAGGGGTCTGATAAGGTATGATGATAGCACTACAGCCAGGGTTTCGAGAAACTTGGTTTCACTCTTTGGGAATAGGTTTTCGGAGAGGACAGGGGCGAGGATGATCGCCAGGAAGAGATCATACCATTCTATGAGCGTGCCTGCAGCGGCGGCTACTATTACGGTGAAGAGTTGTTTGTTGGAGGTAGTGGGGGTAGTATTCATGAACTGGAATTGTGCAGGCAACAGCCGTGAATGAAAAATACAATAAATTTATGAGTCAACAGTTCAGATTGGCCACAGAGACAGCTAATTACAGCTGCTTAGGCTTCCAGGGTAGGTCAGTGAATACTTTCTTTTTGCCGAAGAAATAGTCCATAACAATGCTGCGTTTGTAGATGCCTTCTTCATTGCGAACGGTGATCATGCGCTTACATTCACGGCGGCGGGCAAACCATTTACCTATTTGTCCGTATACGTGGAAGTGGGCTTTGAGGATGGTGAAGACCTGCTTGAATTCGCCCTTTGTTAGCAGGCGACCTGCTGCTGCACCATCCAGTATAAGACGCAGTGGGAAGAGCCAGAGCAGCTTGCTGCCTTTCTCGTTCTTTATAAGCAGTATAAGGTTGTTGCGGAAGTTGTAGTAGAGTTTTTGCGGACTACCATAGCTGATAACACTGCCGCCTACATGGAACACAGTTGATGAACCTACATAGCCGATGCGATGCCCTGCATTCTTTAAGCGCCAGCAGAGGTCTATCTCTTCCATGTGTGCATAGAAATCGGGGTCGAGACCGCCAATGGTGTGGTACAAATCGGCACGCACTACCAGGCAACCGCCTGACGCCCAGAATACCTCGATGTTATCGTTGTACTGGCCGTGGTCTTTTTCCATATCGAAGAAGATGCGGCCGCGGCAAAACATGTAGCCATATTTGTCCATGAATGCGCCACCGGCACCAGCATATTCAAACTGCTCCCGTTCGCGCCAGTAGCGTATCTTGGGTTGACATGCTGCCATGTCGGGGTGGGCTTCCATAGCTGTGTGCAGCGGGGGAAACCAACCATCGGTAACTTCAAAATCGGAACTAAGGAGGATGTAATATTTCGCCTTTATCTGTTTCAGCGCTTCGTAATAACCATGTGCAAAGCCGCGGTTGATAGCGATACTGACTGTCTGAACAGTTGGGAAATTGGTGTTGACGTATTGGAGGGTGTCGTCGGTAGATGCATTGTCTACGACAATTACTTCATAGCCACTTTCGGCCTGCTCTACAATTTTGGGCAAAAACAGTTCATGCCACTTAGTGCCATTGTAGCTTAGTATTACAACAGCAGTGTCCTTATGGCAAACTATCATAAGTCAAAATTCAACAGGGAACAGAAAATAGAGGGCATATGACTATGAGGTCTCCTTGATGCAAAGAAAAACAGGAGGTACATGAGGCGTTGATCCTCATGTACCTGGCTTAATTATTTATACTTTGGCTCGTAGAGCGTATTGTCCGGAACGGTGATGTTATCGTTCTTCTTATAGCCATGTTCGTGGAGGTTGTAACAACCTGCCCAAGCGAAAATGAAGAAACCAAAGAAGCCCAAAAGGAACAAAAAGCGCGATTTTGATGGCTTATTAAGTTCAATGTCAACCGGGTTATCCAGTTCGGTACCGTGTATGTTGTGATCAGTAGTCATGAATAATTGAAAATTTCCATCGCAAAAATAATAGTAATTACTTCAAAATCATAATAATTTTATCTTGCAGAGCGTTTACTTTTGAGAAATACCATGCGGAAATATCTAAACAGGAAATCTATACTCGCTTTTGTAGCACTTTTCATAGTCAGCGCATCGCTTTTTTATACGAGTACGCTGGCAGAAAAACTGGCACAAGAGGAGAAAAAGAAGGTGCAAAACCTGGCAGATGCTATAAAAACGCTCAATAAACCTACCAGCAATCAGGAAGAGACAGTATTAGCCAGCTTTATTCTTACTTCTAATAACTCCATTCCGCTGATCATTACTACTGACAAGGTACAGATAGTAGATTTTAAAAATATAGATACCACGCAAACTAAAAACACACCCAGACTTATAAGGGATAAGCTAGGCGAGTTTAAGGAGATGCACGAACCCATAATAGCAGACTGGGGGACGGGCAGGAATTATGTTTATTATGGAGAGACGTTTTTATTGACCCAGTTGCGGTATTACCCATATGTGCAGATAGTGATCATCTTCCTTTTTCTTATAGTGGTGATCTTTGCACTGTCGGCATCTTACCGGTCTTTGCAGAACCAGGTGTGGGTGGGATTGTCTAAAGAGACTGCTCATCAGTTGGGAACGCCGCTGAGCTCTATGGAGGGGTGGCTGGAGCTGATGCGGGAAAGTGACCCGGATAGTGAGGCTGCCAAGGAAATGCAGAAAGACCTGGACAGGCTAAAGTTGGTTGCGGACAGGTTCAGCAAGGTGGGTAGTGAACCTAAGCTGCAGGAAGAGAATCTTGCAGAGCGCCTGAGCGAAATAGTGGCGTATATGCAGAAGCGTTCTCCGCTAAAGGTGGCCATATCGCTACACATAAAGGAGCGTGAGATACCGGTGAATATAAGTGGGCCATTGTTTGACTGGGTAATGGAAAACCTGATACGTAATGCGCTGGATTCTATGGAAGGCAAAGGTGCGATAGATATTACTGTAACCAACCAGCCGCAGCAGGTAATTATAGATGTGCAGGACACGGGTAAGGGCATACCGAAGTACCAGGTAAAGAAGATCTTTAATCCCGGGTTTACTACAAAGAAAAGAGGGTGGGGACTGGGATTGTCATTGTCAAGAAGGATCATAGAAAAGTACCATCATAGTTCCATATTTGTGAAGCAGAGCGAGGTAGGAAAGGGGACGACGTTCAGGATAGTGTTGAGGAGGTAAAATAAATATTGGAGCCTATTTACGCTGGCGTATGTTTGTAATCAAAACTATGTGTGAATGCGATACTATATGTTCATAGATGAAAGCGGAGAAGCTAACATTACTAACCCAGATCCTCGTTTTAATGTATTCGTTTTATGTGGAGTAGTATTTAGTGAGGACGGCTACAAGCATTTTGACGCAGAGGTCAAGAAGTTAAAAAATAAGTTCTTTGGAAATGAGGATATAATTTTTCATTCGTTTGAAATGAGGGGCAAAAAAGATGCATTTAAAATTTTCCAAGACCCTACAATAATGAAAGATTTTTATAATGATATTGGAAGCATTTTCAAAACCTGCGAATATTGGGTAATTTCTTGTGTAGTCAATAAGCAAAAATATAAAGAAATATACCCATACAAAAATCATGCTTACGAAGATGCGCTCACTTTTTTATGCGAGCGAGGGATTTCGCTTCTTGGAAAGAAAAACAAACAGCATGTCCTACATCTTTGCCTTGAGAAAAGAGGGAAATGTAAAGATTCTCAGTTAAAGAAATATTACACCAATTTTATTAAATATGGTACTGAGTATATTAGTACAGACGAATTTAAAATGTGCTATCCGCGTTTGCATTTTAGAGGGAAAGACGAGAATACTAACGGATTACAGTTTGCAGATTTAATAGCTTATCCAATTGCTAGAAAGCAATTATCACCTAATTTACCTCAGCCAACATTTGATATTTTTGACGAAAAATTTTATTCAAGAGGTGGTCGAGGTAATGAATATTATGGCTTAGGGTTGAAGCATTTTCCATAAAAGGTGAAGCCTCAAAAATAATTTGAGGCTTCCCACGGCGAGGCATACGCCAAACACGTTTTATTTCACAAAGATAATGTGTTTTGGTAAATAAAAAGATAGACTTAAACTGATCTATATTTCATAAAATTATGTGTATGTTTATGTAAACAAATCATATGAAAAAGTACTTTCCAATATTAATATCGAAGGAGGGAGAGTTAAAGGCTCTAACACATCTTTCGCAAGATGTAAAAGAAAATATATGTCCAATTATAGAGGTATTACCTGATATGTTTGCAGAAGGGCATATTGCAAAAAAGGAGAGGGAGAATGAAATTGCAAGAGGAGCCAATAAGCCTGAAAAAAAAGGACGAAAATTTGAAGACAAGTTAGTTAAAACATTAACTACACATTGGAAATTTCATGACAATCAAATATTATTGGACTTTGCTCACTGCTCAAATGTAGATGAGAAAAAAATTGAGTCGAACAATATATTGGCTATGTTGAATGCTTTAGCTGATAAAGAATTTAATGTAATCCCTGTTATATCGTATAGGAGCAGTGAGGATTATTTAGAAGTGGCAAAAAAAATCTCAGGGGGCAATGGCAAAAAAATATGTATACGATTATCGAATGCTCTAGGAAATTTTGATGGCAATATCTCTGTTGATTCGATGGCACAACGATTAAACAAACAAAAAGCGGATATAATACTATTATTTGACGTTGGTTTTATTGAACAGGTAACCTATGATACATACGCTACTAAAACTAAAACACTATTAAATAGCCTTGAAGATATTAGCCAATGGTTTACGGTAATAATTGCATCTGGATCTTTTCCCGTAGATCTATCAACAATTTCGGTGAGAGAAGAACCCCATTTTCTGACTCGATACGAATGGATGCTTTGGAATGACATCCAAAACTTAGGCTTGAATTCTGATAAGATAAAATATGGGGATTATGGTATTAAGTACCCAGTTTATTCTGACGTTGCATATTCGGGAAGTATAAGCATAAAATACACTAATGTTGATAATTTTGTAATCTACAGAGGCGGGGTGACACAGGAACATGAATTAGGACACTCTCAGTATATTATGCACGCCATAAAATTAGTTAAGAATGTAGATTGTTATTCGGGTGAAAAATTTTGTTGGGGTGATTCTCAAATTGAAGAGTATTCTAAGAAAAACCCCAAAATAGATTTAACACAACCAAAATCTAAACAAAAACCAAAACCAGGAGGGCCGGGAACGTGGGTAGCAATTGGGCAAAATCATCACATTACTTTACTTCTTAGTTTAGTATGATTAGTTCTTCCAGTGTTGTCTTTCCTTCAGTGTCTTTCTAACAACATCGGATAAAGTTGCAATGTCCAATCCACTTGCCAAAGACTCGCAAAGAAGCCAATTTCTATCTCTTTTACCGAAAGGTATATTTTGCTCTGTTAATATTTTAATTAGTTCATCATTCCATAAGAGTTTCGCAAGGTAGAATGCCTTTTTATTTTTATTTAATAAAGGCGATTTTATTTCCTTAAATTCTTCTTCACCAACGGTGTCAGAGCAAACTGCGACACCGACCCAATCAGGTACAAGGGCAATTATTTTTTCTATATATTTTTCTTCCGTAACAACAGTTAAGTAATCAAAAACCAAAGAGTAAGCCGCTATTTGGTTAGGCAATCTCTGTAGGGAATCAGATGCGCTTTTAATTTCATATGCGTGTAAAGAACCGTTAATTACAGCCATGTCAATTCGCGCGCTTGCCACAGGTAATTTCATTTCATGAACTACTTTTGAATGCGGATCATTTATGTACTTTGAAAGTTCCGTGCGCTGAAGAATTTGCCGAATATGTGGATCTTTCATTGCTTTTTCTTTTGTTTTATTGACATAAATAATTGCCTTTGAAGAAACCCAAAGAAAAAAGCATAAACACTTGTTTCTGTTAATTTACAGTAGTGTAAAACAAATACAGATATCTCGGCAAAGATAGAAACATTTGCCCAATAACAAAGCTGCTTACAAATGGCTTTGTATTGATCACCTTACACTGCTAGTGCTGGAAAATTATCTACTACTCAATGGAATAGTTTTTATAGCTGAGTATTGAATACATACAATCAATGCTATGCGTAAGGGCTATATTATTCTCGTTTTCTGTTTGGTTTTCGCTGTTCTACTAAGTTGCAAAACGCATTACCAGCTGGCCAATAAGGCGTATGCCAGAATAGAGATACCCACATCGCTGGAGCGGGGTAAAAACCTGGCCTACAATATTTGTGCAGATTGCTACTATGATAAGACTGTAAAGAAATTTATTGGAATGAGGTACCTGGCATTGCCGCGAATAGCCGGTAAGGTATATTCTGCTAATCTGACCAATTCAAAAACGAATGGTGTTATAACCGGCTATTCGGATGGAGAGCTGGCATATTTATTGAAAACTGGTATCACCCGCGATGGTAGGTTTATTCCTTACATGTTGCGCCCCAAAATGGCTGATGATGATATTAATGACCTGATCATTTACCTGAGATCGGGAGATGAAGCTGTGCAGGCCGGTGATACCAGTGTCGGGCATTCGCACTTAAATTTTATTGGTCGTATAGCGATACGTAAAATAGCCAAGCCGCAGCCATATATAACAAGTATCAAGCGCCCAGGAAAGGATGATGCGATAGCCAATGGCCGCTACCTGGTAGATAATATTGGTTGTTTTCATTGCCACTCTAAGAGCATAGCAAAGCTCAATTATCTGGATGCCGAGCAAAGCAGAGGGTATCTGCAGGGCGGAATGAAATTTAAAGATGAAAGCGGCAATAAGATACATGCGGCCAACCTTACGCCCGATAGCAGTACCGGGATTGGCGGGTTCACGAGAGCGCAATTTCAGAAGGCTATTATGGAGGGAGTGGCGCCCGGCGGAAGGAAATTACATCCGCCAATGCCGCATTTTACGCACCTTACAGATAAGCAGGTGAGCGATATTTATGCTTACTTAATGTCGATACCGGCGGTGCATAAGAGGGGTGGGATGATAAGTGATACGTACTAATTAACTCAAATGCAAAACTAAAAAGTGTGCGGATAGTGAATAAATGTTTAAATGATATAGCTCTCGATCAGCCTTCCGGACCATAAAAGGTAAGGCGGCTCTTTTAACGCAAAATTGATACCAGATGTTGAAAATGGCATGACCAGCACATTAAAGGAAAAGGCCCACAGTGCGGGCCTTTTCCTTTTTATTATGTTCGGTTGACTACTAGCAATAAGTTTCGAAAGCCTGAATAAGGTTGGCTGCGATCATTTGTGCTGGGCGACCTTCGATCATGTGTCTTTCGATCATGTGCACCACTTTGCCGTCTTTCAACAGGGCAATAGCCGGTGAAGATGGAGGATAAGGTAACAAGTACTGACGTGCCTGCTTAACCGCATCTACATCAAAACCTGCGAAGCTTGTGGTAAGACGGGTTGGTTTCTTTTCTGCATTCTGCACAGCCATCAGCACACCCGGGCGCGCTGTTCCTGCTGAACAACCGCATACACTATTTATCATGAGTAATGTAGTGCCTTCCATTTTCAGGATACTGTCTACATCGCTTGGGGAAAGTAATTCTTGAAATCCGTGATTGGTCAATTCGGCCTTCATCAGTGCAACTATTTGTTCAGGATACATCTTGATTTATTATTTATTTACACAAAGGTACGAGTAAGTAAATTAATGGAAATCATATGAGCAATTGGAAAATCTAATAGAGGTATATTTTGTTTATTTTGTCTGGCAGTCTTTAGCTGTTTAAATAAGCTTATCAAAGTATCATACCGGCGCATAGGATTGCGGATTGACGCTTGTCTTACTGATTTAACCGGTCTCAAAGAGAAACGTCTTGATGGTTGTCGGTCAGACGACCGACAACGGCGAAATGCTATCATAAAGTGCGTTTATCCGTTAGTTTTAAAGGGAAATAGCTATTTTTAATTTCAGTTTAAACCATTGAATAAATTATTTCTATGCCTTCTGTACTACTAGTTGAAGATAATGAATTGATATTAAAATCGTTAGAGCACGTTTTGGCGAAAGACGGATTTGATGTAGTAGCCGTGAAAGATGGCGAAGAGGCGATGCGGGCAGTTGCTATGTTCAACTACGATGTTGTGATAACTGACATAAATATGCCCAATATAAACGGGCTAGATCTCATTCAAAGACTAAAGGCAAGCGAGGCTACAAGTAATGTTGGTATTATTGTGGTCTCTTCGTTAGTCAATGAATCCTCGGTACTTGAAGCACTACGTCTTGGTGCCGATCTATTCCTCCCCAAGCCCATTAAACCATATGATCTGGTATTGCGCGTAAAAAAACTGGTAGCTGAGAAGATGGACTAATTGCGTGGTTAATGCACTATAACCATCTTTTCTCGTTTTAAATCCTGTTTGTCATCTTGGACAACTACTATATATAATCCGTCTGGCCAACTGCCTGAATTTATATTGAGTATATCAATTAACTGGTCCAGTTTTTCAAGATAAATGGCCCTGCCCATCAAGTCAAAAACCGATACGGTTACTGGTGCATTGCTATGGCCTTTAAGGGTCAATTGGATATTTTCATTGGCGGGGTTAGGGGCAATTGCAACCGAAGTGCCTGTGAGGCCTATATCATCGATGCCAAGTTTTATGCAGCTGATGACAGTACTGAAACTGTCGGTGCTGATATAGCTGCAATAGCCATAGGTATGGGTTGTGATAGGAATAATTGTAGTGTCCTGAAAAAAGCACTGTAGGAATTCACTTCCTTCGAAACAAAAATTATGTGGACGCATGGCCCCATTAAGCGTTCCTATGCCTTCAATGATAGTATATAGCGATGTGTAGAACGGCCAGGTGGTTGAGGTGTCGGTATTGACGGTCATTACGAGTACATTGTGGTATACTCCATTCATCATAATTGAGTCTTTCCGCACAACACTGTCAATTCTTGTTCCCGATGCATCCTGAAATCGGATCGTATCGCCCAGGTTTAGTTTGAAATTATATAGCACATGGTCCATGGTGTCAGTCCAACCGTGATAATATACTATTCCTGCGGCTGTATCTTCTCGTATATAATAAGCATAGCTGTTGAATACGTAGCCTACACAACCCATCCATGGGTCGTTTACATAAACTGTTGATGTAAGGATAGGCTCGTAGATATGTCCATGCATAAAGGTATCTGCACCAAAAGAATGATACCGCGTAAATGCACAGCCTTCCATACTAGGCGTCAAACCCTTAGTGATCCAATTATTGCGCTTGTCTGAAAAGCGTACTTTCTGAGAAAATGATGTGATAGAAAGCACTACAAAAAGCATAGTAAAAAGTAGTTTCATAAATCTTTGATTGAGGGTTTACAGATATTAGTTAGCGATGACTATCTTATCTCTCTTTAAAACACCTGTGTTATTTTTTATCAGGATCAGATATATGCCATTGGACCAATCTGTAGTATTAATTGATTCTCCATTAAGGTTTAATTCCTTTTGGTAATAGACTGTTCTGCCGGTAAGATCTGATATATGTATCGTCACTTTTTCAGTATTTTTTTTACTGCCGAAGTTTAAACTTTCTGTTACCGGATTAGGGAAGATGGTAATTTGCTGAGCGTTGGAATATTCATCGTCTATTGTTAAACGTCTACAGTCTCCGGTTGTAATTAAAATGGAATCACTTGGAAGAAATACCTCCACCGAACCGTTTCCACTAGCTATGAAATGCGAAGAAATTGGCACAGCAATACCTTTATGGTAGAAGCATTGAAGCCAATCTGGTTCTCCGCCGGAGAGATAACAAAAAGGTTGCCAATAATTTAAAACACTTCCTACCCCTTCTACAACAGTATAATGTTCCGGTCCGAAAGTTAACGTAGATGAAGTGCCGGAATAATCGCGTACAATTCTAATACCCCAAACTTTATGGTACACACCGTTTATTTTAGTTGAATCGAATAATACAACGCTATCAGCTCGTGCTGCAAGAGGATTACTATAGTGTATCGTATCTCCCAATGAAAGATTGTAGTTGTATAAGATGTTCTCAGAAGTATCGACCGTTGGGTTACTTATACAATAGACAATGCCAGTAGTAGTATCTTCTCTGATATAATACGACGGTGCGGCGTAAGGGGAATATGTGCATCCATAGGTTGTCCCTACAATGGTATTTTTTATTGGCTGATAAGTTTTGCCATTTATTATCGTGTCTGTGCCGTAATAAGTATGTCGGTAGAAATTACATGAATCGACGGGTCTGATGAACATTGTCACCCAGTAATTTGTTCTATCTGTATAATGTATCTTTTGAGAAAATGATGTGATATAAAGTACGACGAGGAGCAGCGTAAAAATAAGTTTCATAACATAGGGTTTAACATAAAGATAGAATATATATACGAAATAGTAAAACATATGTGGTTGAGTTATAGTTTCCCCCTAAGCAGGTGACAGATATCTGCTGAAAAATGCCGTTATTTACTGCAAATATTATTCATGAAGAAAGTAATACTGGCTTTTGCAATGGCCGGGATGTTTGCTGCCTGTAAAAATGGGGAGCACAAACATACCGGTGAGGGTAAGGGGAAAGAACTGGCATCGCTGCTGGATAAATACTGGCAGGAGCATTTGCAGATGTTTCCTACTGAGGCGACATCTAATGGCGATAATCGCTACAATGACCGGCTGACCATAACCATTGCTGAAAGTTTCAGAGATAGCCTGGGCAGGTTTTACAAAAGATACCTTAATGAGATAGGCAATATAGATAGTACACAGCTGCAGGGGCAGGACCTGATGAGCTATCGCTTGTTCAAGTACGAGATGGCTATGGGTATTGAAGGATTGAAATATCCTACGCACCTGATGCCCATTACACAGTTCTGGGCGTTTACGTTGGAGCTGCCACAACTAGGGTCGGGTACTGGCAATCAGCCATTTAAGACGGTGAAGGATTATGACGACTGGATCAAGCGCTTGTCGGCATTCCCGGCATGGACGGACACGGCTATTTATAATATGCGTAAGGGTATAGCAACAGGCTGGGTGCTGCCAAAATCGCTGGTAGTAAAAATACTGCCGCAGTTGAAAGCGGTGGTAGTAAAGAATGATACCGCAAGTATATTCTATGGTCCACTGAAGAACTTTCCTGAAGGGTTTAGTGTAGCTGATAAGGAAAGATTGACCAAAGCGTATGTGCAGGCTATTGATAGTATTGTGAATCCATCATACACCAAGCTGGCAGTGTTCTTTGAAAAGGAATACTTGCCGAAGAGCCGCACCACAAGTGGCTTGGGTAGCCTGCAGGGTGGCAATGAATATTACAACTACTGCATTAAGAACTGGACGACAACAAACCTGACTGCCGATAGCATTTATAAGATAGGGGAGAGTGAGGTAGCGAGGCTGGAAGGCGAGATGAATAAGGTAAAAGATGCGGTGGGCTTTAAGGGCGATATGCAAGCGTTCTTTAAGTATATAGATAAGGACAGCAAATTCTGTCCGTTCACAACTCCGCAGCAGGTGCTTGATAGTTTCTGGGCTATAAAGAAGATAGAAGATCCACAGCTGAAAAAGCTGTTTAATAACACGCCTAAAACCCAGTTCACCATCCGCCAGACAGAGGCTTTCCGTGCGGCATCTGCCAGTGCGGAATATAACCAAGGATCTGAAGACGGTGCAAGGCCGGGTATATTTTATGTGCCGATACTTGATGCGAAGAAATTTAATGCTACCGGTATGGCTACGTTGTTTTTGCATGAGGCAATTCCCGGGCATCATTACCAGGTATCGCTGCAGCAGGAGAGTAAGGGCTTGCCGGCGTTCCGCCGTTTTATATGGTATGGTGCTTATGGCGAAGGCTGGGCCCACTATTGCGAAACATTGGGCAAGGGATTGGGACTATACGATGACCCCTACCAATACATGGGGCATCTGGGCGATGCCATGCACCGTGCTATACGCCTGATAGTGGACGTGGGTATACACTACAAGGGTATGAGCAGGGAAGATGCTATAAAGTATATGATGGCACATGAGCTGATATCTGAACACGACGCTACAGCCGAGATAGAACGTTATATGGCTATACCGGGACAGGCTTTGTCATACAAGATAGGCCAGATGGCTATCTCTGGTGAGCGCAAGCATTATGAAGAAACGCTGGGTGCGAAATTCAATATTGCGTCATTCCATGACGAGGTGTTGAAAGACGGTGGCGTACCTCTGAACATACTCCATGAGAAACTGGAAGCGTGGGCTAAGGGAATAAAATAACTTATATCGACATTGCCAATAACTGACTACATCCCCTACAGAAAATTCCGCATGACAACATCGCTGTCTGTAGGGGATGTATATCAAAAAATGACTGAAAATGTCGAACAAATCAATTACCTGAATATGTTCCTGGCGAGTTACTATACCCAATCGTTTGCCGGAAGAATTACCCCCTTGGGGTTCAAGATTAATAGCGTCTATCGAAAGGGAATGGGCAGTGCGTTCATTGGTAAGGTAAGCGCCGGAAAGGGCGGAACAACAATTGATATCACTGTTCGCCCAAATCATTTGATGACGGTACTTTGGTTGTCGCCTGTAATTCTGGCATTGCGGTTCTTTCCCGAGGGGCTAGGAGTGTTAGTAATCCTTAGTCTGCCTCTGTTGGCTATTCACATAGGAGTGATAACGCTTTTTGATAAAAGTGTGGCGGAGTCAATAAATACCATTGAAAATATTGTAGGAGCAGATCATTCAGCCACTACTCAACTTTGAAGAAACCATTATCGAACTCAGCCATATAGGTTGCGTAATAAGTCTTCACTTTCTCGGCATATTTGATAGCATAATTGATCGCATGGTCCCGCCATTCGCAGTTTTGTCCGAATGCTATCAGATCATCTGCAATGGCAGATCCTTGTCTGCCTGAGCAACGGAGCTGTGCAGAAGCTGTAAGCATGGCCATATCATCAATGACCTTGTACATATCGCGATATCTGTCGCGGATGAGGTTGAAGTTGATGCTGTCTTTAACAGGCTGCATTTCCTGTATGAGAAAGGGTTCGTTGTCGAACATAGTGTGACTAAGCAGGGCGGGTGGTATATTTTGCATGCGTTGTTGAATAGAGACGATCCTTTCCGCTTCAGACATCCATTCCGGTTGTGGCACTTTTACATAGGGCGCAAGTGACGATGGCCGTGCCTGCTTCATTTCTACCAAAAGGAATTTATTGGGATCGCGCTTGCCCTTTAGCAGAAAAGCATACCGCTTCAGTCCAACGCTGCCTGTGCCAGCCAGCCTGAAAGCCACATCGCAGACATGATAATTGTAAGGGCCATCGCTGCTGTTGCTGATCCATTCTGTTATGTGATCCGTAAGCCGTTGCTTCAGCCCGAAGTCGATCTCAAAATGACGGGGATCTTCCATCATTATGGTCAGTTGATTTTGTCTGATATTGGTTCGCTTGTCGAGAAGCGCCCGCTTCTTTTTCTTACCTGCCTTTTTTAAGAATGTGGCAACTATTCCTTTAGCAGTCTTGGTTTCGATATAATAGGCCTTTCCTTTACTAAGGGTGGCGGCATATGTTTTGAGAAACAACTGTGCCATTTTATGCGCTTTTATCTTATCAATCTCGAGATGGTCGAAAGCAATAAGAATGCTGGTAACTAATCTCAGGATCTCCCACGATGCAGGTGCCAGGATGGCCTCATCAAAATCATTGAGATCGAAGTGTACTAACCTGTTGTCTGCTTTAAAGCTGCCAAAATTTTCGAGGTGCAGATCGCCACATATCCATGATAAAGGCGCCTGAGAGAAATTTTTGTGCTTACTCAGGTCTTCATAAAAAAGGTGGCAGGTGCCGCGGTAAAACCGGAAGATATTTTCGGCCATGAATTTGTACTTCAGGTCTACCATTTCGGGCAATAGACCAGTGTTGTATTTTTTTATTCTTTGTGATACGGATGACATGTGGCTGTTGTTTAGAGTGTGGTTTTTAACAACTAACTACCTGACTTTTAAAATCATGCCAATGAGGGTGAAACGACAATGCCCCCGGAAAACCAGGGGCATTGTCGTTTCATAAATTGCATTGCTATTTATTCTTTTATCAGGCGGCGGGTTACCTTGTTGTTGCCCGATGATACTTCTATCAAGTATATGCCCGATGCAAAGTTGCTGAGCGATACATTGATGGTTCCTGACCTCTGTTGTACTTTTTCTGAATAGACAACGGTGCCCGTCATATTCATCACCTTTAAATTTACCGCATCCTTCTTATTCATTGAGAAGTTGACCTTTACCTGATCTGTAGCCGGGTTTGGCAGCAGGTCTACTCTCAGGAAGTCATCCTGCGTAATTGCCTGCGGTGCATCTGTGGTCAGCTCCAGCCTTTTATTGCCCTGTGTATTGGCATCCTTAGTGATGGTGAATTTGTATTCCATACCCGGAGTTATCTCGGTGTATGTTTCCAACAACCTGTCGTGAAGGAATAACTTATTGCCAGAAGGCAAAGCAACATTGTCGGCTCTTACAATGAAATTCTGCATATACGGACTGCTAATACCCAATGGTATAGTACTACCCATTTTGTAAGGTCGTCCGTCTATTGCCATTTTCTTGTTGTCAGCAGAAAGACTATAGAAGTTAAATTCAGCACCAGACGGTTTTACTGCATCGAAAGAGTTGTCATCGCCGTCAGTAGCATCATCGCAGAAGTTGAGCGAAAGGGCATCCCACATGTGATACTTTTCATCATACACATTTAATGTTGTGTAGCGAGTTCCTGTTTTGAACAGGTATGTAGTCATGTCTGCACCCTTATTGCTTTCATTGAATACAAGGCTATCGCCATTGTGCGCTGCTCTTACCTGGAAGGCGGCATTGGCCTGCAGGTAATAAGGGTCGGGTGTAACGGTGTTGATCGTGATCGGCTGGAATGCACCTGCGGCTCCCAGAGATTGGTTCCAAACGAAGAACGCTGTTCCTGTTATGTTGCCAGAAGTAGCCGCATTAGACAATACCGTACCAATGTCTACCGGTGAGGCGTATGGGTTACCGATCATGTTGTAATCCTGATTGGCGCTACTGCCTTTTTGCAATGTTACTTTTTGTCTTCCTTCATTAAGCGTACCTGTAGTGACTATGGTGACATCATTAGGTGTGTATGTGCCAAAGCCAAGGCCTTGTCCTTTGGAGCCTCTTACAAAGATACGTATACCCTGATACCTTTTCAATGTATTGCTATCTGCAGCTGTTATTCTTATATCGGTATAAGGTTTCCATCCCGGATCGTAGCCGAGCGCAGAGTTACTGGTATAAGGATCTAATCTGAAGCAAGATGGCGCATTTGACGAGGTAGAAGTAAATCCGTTTGCTGATCCCCCCTGGCCTGTAATGTCAATATACTTTTCTACCTGACTGAGCGACATAGACGCATTGAATGGATGGCTCCAGAATCTGTATCTTCTGTAGCCGCCCTGTATATATTGCTGTACGTTTACTTTTCCGACAATATGTGTACCCGCTGCCATTTCAGCAATTCTTGCAGAATAGAGGTAATCTGAATACAAGGTAAGGCTATCGTGCGTTGTCAGTGATCCTGCTGTTAATTTCAGTGCCGTTCTGACAACAATCTGTGAGCCGGTATCGATAGTTGCCCCATTGCTATTATTGATCTCTAAAGTATTGATCATGCCGGTACCACTTACATGTTGCGCAATAGTACTGTCCAGAACTATCTTTCCTTCTCCATCTATAGTACCGTTAAGAGATAAGGTTCCCTTTACATCTAACCAGGCTCCCGGATTGACGGTTATTAATGCACCCGGCTCAACGATAAGGTTACGCACCTTATCAGATGTGGAATCCAATACAATAGGGAAGTAGGTAGCTGATGCAGGTATGGTCAAGTCGTGCGTAGCATCCGGCATAACACTACCTAACCAGTTAGTAGGTTCTGTCCAGTCTGTTTCCTGACCGGTAGCGCCACCTATCCATTGCCTTACAGCTACTGTTACTGTAATAAATGTATTAGCAGTTCCGCAGCTATTGGTAACTGTATAGTAAATGTTAGCACTGCCGGTTGTTTTTGTATGCACATTTCCTGATACATCAACGGTCATAACAGAAGTATCGCTGCTGGTCCATACACCTGCCGGAGTTGCGTCTGTAAAGGCATAAGTAACATCGAGTGGTAAAGTTGTTGCTCCGGTTATTGCTGCAACAGATGCTATAGAACTTACTATTGCTGTTGTAGACGCATCGGCCAAACCGGTGCAACCAAAGCTATTGCTATAGTTAACAGTAACCGTTTTGCTACCATTAGTCAACCAGCGCATAGTTACAGTATTATCTGTACTGCCTATACCCCCTGATATGATAGTGTAGTCAATACCTGCGGTGCCGGGCACAGACCATATGTAGGATGACTGGCCTGCCTGAGTGGTGTAGGTAACGTTTGTACCCGTACAGATAGCAGGGCCGGGATCTACCGAATAAGTAGGAACCGGGAGAGGATGAATAGTAACTGTCTGCGTTGCCGTGTTTATACAACCGTTAATATCTATACCTGTTGCTGTATAAGTTGTTGTTACCGTAGAAGAACTAATAACATTTGCTCCTGTACTTTCATCAAGGTCAGCAGAAGGCAACCAGCTATATGTATCTGCTCCGGCTGAAGTAAGCGAGGTGCTTGCGCCAATGCAGAGTGATGAGCTACCCGGGGTTAGAGTTACAGCCGGAAGCGGATTGATTGTGATCAACTGTGTAGCGATACTACTGCATCCTGCCACACTTAATCCGGTAACAGTATAAGTGGTTGTTGTTGTAGGAGAGGCAGTAACAGTAGTTCCTGTTGTTGCACTCAACCCGGTTGCCGGAATCCAGCTGTATGTATTTCCGCCGGTTGCATCTATTGTTGTTGACTCACCTGAGCACATAGTGCCAATTCCCGGTGTTGCAGTAATAGTAGGGATAGGATTTACTATGATGGTCCGGATGGCGATATCGCTACATCCTGATCCGTTAGTTCCTGTTACTGTATAAGTGGTAGTAGCGGAAGCAGTGCATGTTACCAATGAACCTGTACTTGCGCTGAGGCCAGTTGCCGGACTCCAAACATAAGTACTACCACCGCCTGCACTAAGGGTTGTTGCAAAGCCGTTACAGATAGTTGTAGTTCCACCGCCCGCTGTAATAGTTGGCAGGTTGTTTACTGTTATAGTACGAGTTGAAGTACTGCTACATCCTGCGGCACTTGTTCCGGTAACAGTATATGTTGTGGTAATGGATGGTGAGCAGGTAACAGGTGTGCCCGTAGATGCACTTAAGCCCGTAACCGGCAGCCAGCTGTATGTTGACCCGCCTGTAGCAGAAAGGGTAGTAGAGAATCCGTTGCAAATACTTGTGCTGCCGGCAGATGCACTGATGGTAGGTATTGGGTTGACTGTTATCAGCTGTGTGATATTACTTACGCAGCTACCGCCACTAATACCCGTGATGGTGTATGTAGTTGTAGTAGTAGGAGATGCTATTACCGTGGCTCCTGTCGTAGTGTTTAGTCCTGATGATGGTGCCCAAGTATACGAGCTTCCGCCGCTTGCATTAATAGCGGTTCCTGATCCTGTACAAAGATTTGGGTTGGCAGCTAAAACAGCTATGTTACTTACGGTAATAGTTCTTGTGGTTGTGCCAGTACAACCACCCGTACCGGTACCGGTTATAGTGTAAGTTGTGGTTACAGTGGCACTGCAAGTTACATTAGCACCTGTAGTTGCGCTTAAGCCTGCCGCCGGTGACCATGTATATGCCGTGCCACCCGGCACTGATGCCGACATAGTAGTGGTGGAACCATTACAGATATTGGCACTACCCACTGTTGTTGTTACAACGGGAGCCGGGTTTACGGTGAATGTTGCTATCGCATTGGCCGAGCAACCGGTTACGGTGTTTGTACCTGTAACGGTAACTGTGTTGGTAACTGCCAGACTGGTAATGTTAGTAGGAGTGGCTATAACAACCGATCCTGTTGATGCGGATAGATTTGTTGCCGGAGTCCATACGTAGGTGTTAGCACCACCGCCGGTAAGGGTAGTATTGCTGCCGCTACATACAGAAGTAGGACTGGCTGACGCGGTTACAGTAGGTAGGTTATTGACTGTAACGGTGACGGTAGCCGTTGTGACGCAAGGTCCCGCGGATGTACCTGTTACCGTATATGTTCTGGTAACTGTACCGGTAAATAACGGTGTGGCACTTGTGCTTGAAGACAGATTTGTTGCGGGATTCCAGCTATAGGTAGTGGCTCCAGATGCATTCAGCGTAGTTGTAGCGCCAACACAGATACTTGGAGAAGATGCACTTACCGCCACATTATTAACAGTTACAGTTACCGTGCCTGTATTGGCGCAGGTAGTTACCGTTGAGGTACCTGTTACTGTGTATGTTCTTGTTGTATTGCTATTGCAGCTAACTGAAGCCGATGTGCTATTTGCCAGCCCTGTTGCCGGAGACCATACATATGTATTGGCTCCAGATACAGCCAGTGTTGTTGAACTACCGTTACAAATAGTAGCAGTGGTTGGTGTCATGGTCAAAACAGGAAGTGCATTTACAGTAACTGTCTTTGTTGTGATTGCGCTACAGCCCGCCGCACTTGTACCGGTGATCGAGTAAGTAGTAGTGGCGGTGGCAGATGTAACAACAGAAGCACCTGTAGTAGCACTAAGGCCAGTGGCTGGTGTCCATACATAGGTGTTAGCTCCCGAAACACCCAGGGTAGTTGATGCCCCCCGGCAGATTGTTGCAGTGGTAGGTGTTACGGTCATTACCGGTAATGGGTTTACCGTTACCAGTCTCGATGCTGTATTGGCACATCCTGTTACTGTATTAGTACCTGTTACAGTATAGGTAACAGTTGTTGTTGGTGATGCGGTGACTGTTGCTCCTGTTGTTGCTGTTAGAGAAGTTGCAGGAGTCCACGAATAGGTATTGCCACCGCTAGCTGAAAGGGTAGAAGATGCACCACTACATAATGTAACTGTTGCAGGCGCTATGGCAATGGTAGGTTTAGGATTTACTGTTATCACCTTTGTAGCGGTATTCGTACATCCTGTTACTGTGTTTGTTCCTGTTACTGTATAGGTTGTAGTTGTTGTAGGTGATGCGGTCACGGTAGCACCTGTAGTTGCACTCAAGCCTGTTGCCGGAGTCCATACGTAAGTATTAGCACCTGCTGCCGTCATTGTAGATGATGAGCCGTTGCAAATAGCAATGGTTGTTGGGGTAACGGTTAGCACCGGCCGTGGATTGACGGTAATAGTACGGGTGGCATTATTAAGACAACCCGAACTACTTGACCCCGTGACAGTGTAGGTAGTGGAAACTGTAGGGGTGGATATGACAGTACCACCTGTTGTGACGTTAAGGAAAGTAGACGGTGTCCAGCTGTATGAAACGCCACCTCCTGCGTTGATCGTTACTGAAGAGCTTGCACAAACAGTTGGTGTGCCGACTACCGTGGTAGTTATTGTAGGCAGCGGATTTACCGTGTATTGTACTGTAGCAGATGTAGTACAGCTACCTACCGCGCTAATACCGGTTACAGTATATGTTCTGGTGACGGTGCTGGTTGTTACTACCACAGCACCTGTTGTAGCACTTAACTGTGTAGTCGGTGCCCACTTGTAAGTAGCTGCGCCCGATCCGGTCAAGGTGGTGCTGGTGCCAATACAAACAGCAGCTGTTGAAGGGCTTACCAGAGTTACCGGTACAGTCACCGCTCTCGTTGCAGTACCTACGCAGCCAGTTACGGTGTTGGTTCCGGCAATTGTGTAAGTAGTAGTAACTGTAGGGGTGCATGTTACCGGCGTGCCGGTAGTTGTTGTAAGGAACGTTGTGGGTGTCCATACATATGTATTGGCACCTGATGCGGTAAGGGTTGCCGATGAACCATTACAAATATTAGCAGCACCGCCCGCGGTGATGGTTGGTGTGCCGTTTACTGTTATAACCTTGGTTGCAGTATTGGTGCAAGTAAGGGTGTTAACTCCCGTTACAGTATACGTAGTAGTTACGGTTGTGCTTGTGGTTACAGTTGCGCCTGTAGTTGCGCTCAATCCGGTAGCCGGTGTCCAGGTATAGGTTGATCCGCCGGCGGCGGTTATCGTTGTAGATAAGCCGCGGCATAATGTGGTAGCACCAGATGTTGTTATCGTTGGTTTAGGATTGATGGTGATCAGTCTTGTTGCTGTGGCCGAGCATCCTGCGGCATTTCTACCTGTAACTGTATATGTAGTGGTAACTGTAGCCGAGCAAGTAACCGGTGTTCCCGTGGAGGCACTCAGCCCGGTTGTTGGTAACCAGGAATAAGTAGTACCGCCTGTTGCGCTCAACGTTGTGGATACACCATTACACATTGTAGATACACCAGATGTGGCGGTAACAGTAGGCACGCCATTAATTGTGATCGTTTGGGTTCTTGTACCCACACAGCCATTAGCATTTGTTCCTGTTACTGTGTAAGTGGTAGTAGTTGTAGGTGTAGCTGTTATAGTTGCTCCGGTACTGGAGCTTAACCCTGCCGTGGGCAGCCAGGTATAGGTGACAGCCCCTGTGGCAGTCATTGTTGTGGAACTTCCCGGACATACACTAGCAGAGCCTACAGTAACCGTAGGCGTAGGTAATGCGTTTACGGTTATTGCTTGTGTTGCAGTAGTGGTACACGTACCACTTACCCCTGTTACGGTATATGTTCTTGTTACTGTTGTAGTGGTTACAACTGCAGCCCCGGTGGTGGCACTCAAGCTGGTGGCAGGCGACCATCTATAGGTGGCACTGGTGCCTGTGTTAGTAGCAGTAATAGTGGTAGATGAACCGATGCAAATTGCTGCTGATGCGGCACTTACTGAAGTACGTGGTACTGTTATTAGACGGGTGCCTGTTGAAGAACAACCTGTTACAGTGTTTGTACCTGTGGCTGTGTATGTAGTGTTAACAGTTGGCGTTGCTCTTATTACAGCACCGGTAGTGGCACTCAATGCCGTATTGGGCAACCATGTATAAGTATTACCTCCGCTGGCAGTTAGCGTTGTAGTTACACCCGAGCAGGCCAGAGTAGCAGTAGTACCTACTGCTATGGTAGGGAGTGGATTTACCGTAATAGCGCGGGTAGCAGTGCTGCTGCAGCCCAGGCTAGTTCCTGTTACTGTATATGTAGTAGTGGTTGTACCACTGAAAGTTATTGGTGTACCTGTTGTTGCGCTGAGGCCGGTTCCGGGTGTCCAGCTATACGTTGTTCCGCCCGATGCTGATAAAGTAGTTGTATTACCTATACACACCGCTGCCGATCCTGATGTTGCAGTAACGGTTGGAATAGGATTTACTGTAACTGTAGCTGTAGTTGTAGCGCTACAACCTGTGTTAGTTCCTGTTACTGAGTAGGTAGTTGTATTTGTTCCTGTAAAGGTAACCGTTGCGGCAGTGCTGGAGCTAATGCCTGTGGTGGGTGTCCATACATAAGTAGTTGCACCAGTTGCGGCAATGGTTGTAGATGTACCGCTACATATTGCGGCTGATCCCGGTGTTGCTGTTAGCGTAGGAATTGCATTGACAGTTATTGTTTGGGTTGCATTGCTGCTGCATCCACTTGTTGTACCTGTTACAGAATAAGTAGTGGTAGTGGTTCCGTTAAATGTAACCGTAGCTCCGGTTGTTGCGGTAAGACCTGTTGATGGTGTCCAGCTGTAAGTTGTACCACCAGCCGCAGTTATAGTTGTGGCTGTGCCGCGGCAAACGGTAGAAGAACCGGCAGTTGCTGTTACTGTTGGTACGGCATTAACAGTGATTGTAGTAGAAGCTGTTGAAGTACAACCGGTAACTGTATTGGTGCCGGTAACTGTATAAGTAGCAGTATTCGTTCCGGTAAAAGTAACCGGAGTGCCGGTGGTTGCACTAAGATTAGTTGCCGGATTCCATGAATAAGTGTTGGCTCCCGCAGCTGATAATGTAGTGCTAGTTCCCCTGCATATGCTTGCTGAGCCCGGTGTTGCTGTAACAGTAGGTAATGCATTTACAGTAACGGTCACAGATGCAGTTGACGTACATCCTGTTACTGTGTTGGTGCCAGTTGCCGTATATGTCGCTGTAGCAGTTCCGCTGAATGTTACCGGTGAACCGGTTGCCGAGCTTAAACTTGTAGCGGGGTTCCATGAATAGGTATTGCCTCCCGTTGCCGATAATGTAGTGGTTGCGCCACGGCATATTGCCGCGGATCCTGAAGAAGCTGCAATTGTTGGCAGTGCATTGACCGTTACTGTTACTGATGCTGTGGAACTACATCCCAAAGATGTTCCTGTTACCGTATAAGTAGCAGTGTTAGTTCCGCTGAATATTGGGTTAGCTATAGCAGCATTACTGAGGTCAGTTGCCGGGTTCCAGCTATAAGTAGTAGCTCCTGCTGCAGTTATTGTTGTTGTTGCTCCACGGCAAATACTAGCTGCCGATGGAGTAGCTGTAACTGTAGGTATTGGATTTACTGTTATAGTGACTGAAGCAGTAGATGTACAACCTGTTACAGTGTTAGTGCCCGTTGCGGTGTATGTTGCAGTAGCAGTTCCGGTAAATGTTACCGGTGTACCTGTTGCCGCGCTTATGTTAGTTGCCGGATTCCATGAATAAGTATTACCGCCTGTGGCTGATAAAGTTGTTGAAGTTCCGCGGCATATAGTTGCGGAGCCGGGAGTGGCAGTAATAGTTGGCAATGCATTTACTGTTAATGTTACCGTTGCGGTAGAACTACATCCCAGGGATGTACCGGTTACTGTATAAGTAGCAGTGTTTGTTCCGCTGAATATTGGGTTGGCTATTGCGGCATTGCTGAGGTTAGTTGCCGGATTCCAGCTATAAGTAGTCGCTCCTGCAGCTGTTATTGTAGTTGTTGCTCCGCGGCAAATACTAGCTGCAGATGGAGTAGCGGTAACTGTAGGTATTGGATTTACCGTTACGGTTACTGAAGCAGTAGACGCACAACCTGTTACAGTGTTAGTGCCAGTTACGGTATATGTAGCCGTTGCAGTTCCGGTAAATGTTACCGGAGTACCAGTTGCAGCACTCAGATTTGATGCAGGGTTCCATGAATATGTATTTCCGCCTGTTGCCGATAATGTTGTATTTGAGCCGTTACATATAGATGCTGAACCTGCTGTAGCCGTAACCGTTGGCAGTGCATTGACCGTTACTGTTACAGATGCAGTGGAACTACATCCCAACGATGTTTCTGTTACTGTATAAGTAGCGGTGTTTGTACCGCTGAATATTGGATTGGCTATTGCGGCATTGCTGAGGTTAGTTGCCGGATTCCAGCTGTAAGTAGTGGCTCCAGCTGCTGTTATTGTAGTTGTTGCTCCACGGCAAATACTAGCTGCCGATGGAGTAGCTGTAACTGTAGGTATTGGATTTACCGTTACGGTTACTGAAGCAGTAGACGCACAACCTGTTACAGTGTTAGTGCCCGTTACTGTGTATGTTGCAGTAGCAGTTCCGGTAAATGTTACCGGTGTTCCTGTTGCTGCACTTATGTTAGATGCCGGATTCCATGAATATGTGTTTCCACCTGTAGCTGATAAGGTGGTGTTTGATCCTATGCATATAGATGCTGAACCGGCCGTAGCTGTAATTGTTGGTAATGGATTGACCGTTACTGTTACCGATGCAGTAGAACTACATCCCAGTGATGTGCCGGTTACAGTATAAGTTGCAGTGTTTGTTCCGCTGAATATTGGATTGGCAATTGCGGCATTGCTCAGGTCTGTTGCCGGGTTCCAGCTATAGGTAGTAGCACCTGCACCGGTTAAGGTTGTAGTTGATCCACGGCAAATGCTTGCTGCTGATGGGGTAGCGGTAACGGTAGGAATTGGATTAACAGTTACAGTGACTGACGCTGTGGATGCGCAGCCTGTCACGGTGTTAGTCCCCGTTACGGTGTATGTTGCCGTAGCAGTACCTGTAAATGTTACCGGTGTTCCTGTTGATGCGCTAATATTAGTTGCAGGATTCCATGAATAAGTATTACCACCCGCAGCCGATAAAGTTGTTGAGGTTCCCCGGCATATTGCTGCAGAACCAGGAGTAGCAGTTATAGTTGGTAGGGCATTGACGATTATTCGTACTGCCGTAGGGCTGGTAAGGCTACCTGAAGTATTACAGCTACCTGAACCTGTCCATGTTAACTTACAATAATAATAGAAAGTATCGGCTGATGCGACCGGCGCAGTAGTTGGAGGCGTAAATGAAAAAGTACCTGTAGCCGGAAATGCTGACGTTGCAGCCGTCGTAGTTACTGAAGTTCCCCCTACAATACTATTTGTAGTGTTTTTGAACCAGGATACCGTTAGTGAGACGCCAGATTGCGCTCCTGATGCTCCTTGCACACATGTGTTATAGGTAAAAACAATTGGGCTTGCAGTTGCTCCTGCACAATACACTGAGGATGTAGTAGTAGTGGAGCTTCCAGTTGCAAGTGGTGAGTAAACTCTGACAGCAAAAGCACTGGAAAATGACAATACAGATAAAAGCGAAAGTAAAAAAGTCCTCATTAACTTAATTTTTGGGTTACTAAGCAAAAGTATATGCAAATTACAATTTGTGTATATTATTAAATTGTAAATAAACGCATCTGTAAATGCATGAATTTTTTGGGATAACACCCTTTTTCGTGCGTTTTAGCTGCGCTGTTTTTGCGTATTTTACAGTCGTTTAGTAGTTGTGAAGTAGTTTGCTCAAATTTTTTATTGGGCGCGGCAAAGATACAGTGTATGTACATTGATAGTAATAGCTTCCTTGCACACACTTGTTAATGATAGATTAACGGTCTTATTCGCATGTTCAGTTTGTAAATTTGTTTTCCAAAATTTGCATTTATAATTAATATTTTAGTAGTCGATTAGTAGTGTATTAATTTATAAGTAGCTTTTTTTTTAAAGTAATTATATTTTAAATATGTATATTTTGGTAAAACATGTAAATAAAAACAGAATTGATAAAATATAATAAGTTAGTTTTGGCGGAACTAATGTTTAATATTATGATGGTTTTGTTAGACGTAATAAAGCTGTAAAAAACAGCGCTTGGTCCATGCAGATATCTAATGCCATTTAATTTAAAAGGTAGTCTGCAAGGTGAAATGAGCAGCCATTTTGTAATTTCCACCCACTTCACACATTTATCCTAATTTCGGCCCCATGCATTATATATGGCAGCACATTCGCACTATAATTGATACTTATGACGGCAGCCTGCCACTGGCTCACTTTCTTAAAAATTATTGCAAAGGTTTTCCGCAACTAGGTAGTCGCGATAGGCGTATCCTTAGCGAAATGGCGTATTGCTGGTATAGGTGTGAAAAAGGAATTGAGGGATACGAAGTATCGGATTTTGAGGGGAAGATGCAAGGGTGTTTGAGGAGGTGTGGTAATATGTCGATAGTAGGCAGGTTACTCAGCAGCGAAGGGGCCGTTGACCATGTAGTGCTTGAAAATAGCAGACTGTTTCCATTCGAAATACCTTTTTCTGAAGGAATTAGCAAAGATGCGTGGCTGTCATCACTATTGGTACAACCATCGTTATTTATAAGAATACGCAAGCAAAAGACACAGATCGTGAAATTGCTGGAGGCGCAAAATATCCCATATCAGTTTATAGCGGAAGACATTATGTCTTTGCCCAACGGAGCTAAGATAGATGCCCTGCTACCACCCATAGCTTATGTGGTACAGGATGCCTCATCTCAGCAAACTGCGAAATGGTTTCAGCCAGAAAAACATGAGCGTTGGTACGATTGCTGCTCCGGGGCAGGTGGAAAATCACTGTTGCTGAAAGACCTGGAGCCTACGGTTCAACTTACGGTTACCGACATCAGGCAGTCAATATTGCATAATCTACAGGAGCGTATTCGTAATTATGGGCACACAGCCCCTTCGGCCTATGTTACAGATGTAACCGATAAAGAAAAACTGGAAAAAACACTAAAGGGTAAATTGTTTGACAATATTATCTGTGATGCCCCATGCAGCGGATCCGGTACATGGGCAAGAACACCTGAGCAGGCTTATTTCTTTGATCCTTTATCCTTAAAGAGGTTTACGGACCTACAGGAGGGAATTGCTACAAATGTTGCTCAATACCTAAAGCCAGGTGGAAGACTTTTATATATAACCTGCTCGGTATTTGAAGCGGAAAACGAAAATGTGGTTGGTCGTGTGACAACTAATACCGGATTACAATTGATAGAATCAAAGTTGATAAACGGGGTTGAAAGTAAGGCCGATAGCATGTTTGTGGCTGTATTGCAGAAAGTATAATGTTCTAAGCAATGCTATAAAGTATCAGTATATGGATAAGATAAGCATCGATGAAAAGCTAGCCCTTTTTTCAGATCACTGGAATCCCAGGATAATTGGTGAGTTGAATGGCCAGCATGTAAAGCTGGTGAAACTGAAAGGTGAATTTGTGTGGCATAAGCACGATGAAGAAGATGAGCTGTTCCTGGTAATTGCCGGCGTTTTACAGATGGAGTTCAGAGATAAGACCGTAATCATTAATGAGGGTGAATTGATAATTGTGCCCAGAGGGGTAGAGCATAAGCCTGTGGCTAAAAATGAAGTAAGTGTTATGCTGTTTGAACCTGCATCGACAATAAATACCGGAGATGTAAGGGGCGAATTGACCAGAGATACACTGAACCGGATCTGAGCTGATTTTTCTGGGAAAGCATTCCTGCTCTCCCGCCAACTGGGTGATATAATATCTTTAATATTCCTGCTACATTTGCTGCGGGTTAATAGATCCCTTAAAGTTCGATGAAATACTGTTTTTTAATATTGTCATTTTTACTGTGTGCAGACCTGTCGCACGCGCAACGCAGGCATCGTAGATCTGCGAATGCCGATACCGTTCAAAGAGTGATGCTGGATACACTGGAGATCACAGCCAAAGCTGGTAAGCCGCCTTATCAACCCTCAGCTCCAAAGCTGTGGGAGATAAACAATACACGGGTGGCTCTTTCCTTTAACTGGAAGGAGAAGACGGCTGATGTAAAAGAGTGGATAAGTCTGCACCCCTATTTTTATGCGTCAGACAGTATAGTGCTGGATGCAAAGGGCATGCAGATAGATAGCGTAGAGTTGGTGACCAAGACAGGCAACAAGCGCTTGCAGTATAGCTATAATGATGATAGGCTATCCGTGCACTTCGATAGATTTTATATCTCTGCTGATAGTGTGACTTTGTACCTGAAGTATAAGGCTATGCCCTATGCCAAACAATCGGGCGGTAGCGCAGCTATAGTTGATGATAAAGGCTTGTACTTTATCAATACAGACGGAAAGATCCCGCATAAGCCATCGCAAATATGGACGCAGGGAGAAACAGAGTCCAATTCTCATTGGATGATCACCCTTGATAAACCTAATACGAAATTCACGTCGCAGATAGAACTGACAGTGCCCGATACAATGACCACCCTTAGTAACGGTGCACTCATTAAACAGGTAAAGGGCACTAACGGCATGCGCACCGATATCTGGAAACAGGATATGCGCATACAGGCATATGCTGTAATGTTTGCCATTGGTAAGTTTAGCATAATAAAGGACAAGTGGAAAGACAAAGAAGTTAACTATTATGTGGAACCTGAGTTTGCCCCTTATGCCCGTCAGATGTTCAATAACACAGGCGAGATGATGGACTATTATTCACAAATAACAGGTGTGTCCTACCCATGGAATAAATATAGCCAGGTGGTGGTACGTGATTATGTTTCCGGTGCGATGGAGAATACTACGGCATCTTTGTTTGGCGATTTTATGAACCAGACCACACGTGAAATAGCTGATAAGAATTCTGAAGACGTTGTATCTCATGAGCTCTTCCACCAATGGTTTGGCGACTATGTAACAGCCGAATCATGGACTAACGTGACAGTTAATGAATCTTTCGCCAACTATGGCGAGCAGTTATGGCGCAGGCACAAGTATGGTAAGGATGCCGGTGATGAACTGGCCTGGAATGACCTGATGGGATATGTTTATTCCTCGTCGTTAAAGGATCCTCAGTTGGTGAGGTTCAATTATGATAGTCGTGAAGAAGTGTTTGATGCTATCTCCTACAACAAGGGTGGGGCAATACTCCATTACCTTAATACGTTAATAGGTGATGATGCATTTAATAGGTCGATGAAAATATACCTTACCAAAAATGCATTAGGTACAGGTGAAGCACATAGCTGGCGTATGGCAGTAGAGGAAGCGACAGGACAGGACTGGAACTGGTTCTTCAACCAGTTTTATTTTCATGCCGGTCACCCTCTGTTGAAGGTGAACTATAATTATGATGATTCTGCTAATAAGCTAACCGTGATCGTTAACCAGGCACAGTCGGATAGTATGATGGACTATACACTGCCATTGAAGACGGCGGTTATCTATGGTGATCAGAAGACGGTTATAGACTGGAACATTAATAAGCGCAAAGACACGTTTATTTTCGCCTATAAGAATGGTGTTAAACCTGTTATCATCCCCGATTGTCAGCACGTACTGCCCGGTGAGATAAAGGAGAATAAGAGATCAGCGCCGTGGCTTATTCAGTACAGAACTGCAGATGATTATGTGAGCCGCCGCCTGGCCATAGGCGGGGCCGGTAAGTCAATGTCTGACAGTAGCGCGCAGGAGCTGCTGACGTTTGCATTAAGTGATGCCAACGGAACGCTTCGCCGATTTACGTTATCGCAAATGGAAAAGGCACAGAGTGATAAATACCGCCGCAGATGGACACCTAAGATAGTAGAGATGGCTAAGAGCGATAACGACAAATTAGTTCGTTCTGACGCCATTGACGTGCTGGGTAGCTGGAAGGTTACTACCGCGAAAGGCATCATGATGGATGCTCTTTACGACAGTTCATACGCAGTGGCAGGTAGCGCATTGGAAGCCCTTGCGGAAATTGATGCTGATACAGCATACATGATGGCTAAAAAGCTTTCACTTACACAACCCCGCGCTTCTTTGCAAAGTGTTATATGGAATATAGTCGGCAAGAACGGAAAGGAAGAAGATGCTGCCTATTTTGAAGCACAAGCGCCTTACGTACAGGGCACAAAGAAGTTTGCATTGGCAAGGGGTATGAGCAGTTATCTGAAACATGTAAAATCTGATGAATCTTTCATTCGCATCACTAATTCTTTTACTGATGTGATCGTATTGGAAAGTATGAAGAGCTATCGTGGTTCATTGGGTGGTTTCTTCTTCCAGGTAGCTGCAGAACAAAAAGAAAATATTAAGTCAGACAAGCCGGAAGAAGCAGCTAGCGCTACTAAAAGATTGGCTATTGTAAAAGCAGCAATAGAAAAAGTTATAGCTGCCGAAGATGATGCCGAGCAACTTGATGACTACAAGAAAATGATGAAGGAAACCTTTGAAAAGGAATAGACTAAAGTGATAGTCAAACAATAAACCCTCCGACTGTGGAGGGTTTATTGTTTGTGGTAACTACTTTTAAATTATTCTTCAGACTTATTCTTTAGAGACATGAGCAACGCATAGGCATTGGTGGTCACAAATACTTTGCCGGCAAAACGTTCAGCATTCAGTATTTCCACAAACCCTTTTTCTGAGTTTCCCGTGGTCACTTCGGTTATCTCAAACTGGTGTTCATTTTTTTGAATGAAAGCATATTGTTTGTTCTCAAATCTTACAATTGCTGCTTCCGGCAATGCCCACGCGGCGGCATTTGATACCGGTATCTCTGCATTCATATACATGCCGGGCAGCAACTTTTTGTCGTACTCTTCAAAATGGCAATGTATATCTGCAGTACGGTCGGCCGACAGATCTCGTGAAATGAGGATGATCTCGCAATCGTATTTTTTGCCCGTTTCGTTATTGGTGAATGCAACTACCTTTTGGCCAACAAACAACTTATCCAGGTCTTTTTCAAACACTTTCAGTGCCAGGTGAATATCGGTAGGGTTGATCAGCTCAAACAGTACTTCGGTAGGCGATACATACTTGCCTATGTTCACATTTACTTTCGATACATAGCCACTGATAGGGGAGTAGATATTTACAGTCCGCGATATATTGTTTTCGTTTAGTCTGTCGGGGTTGATACCCACAAGTTTTAGTCTTTCAGAAAGTGCCGATATCATGACCTTCTGGGTCTTAAGGTCTGCTTCAGCCTGCTGATATACTTTGTCACTGCTTGCTTTACTCAGGTTCAGTTCTTTCTGGCGGCGGTACTCGTTTTCTATAAATACCAGTCGGGCTTTTGCAGTAAGATAGTCTTGCTGTAATTGGATGTACTGCTGGTCTTCTACTATGGCAATTGTCTCTCCTTTATTGATGTGCATACCCGGAAGCAGGTGCGTACTTTTAAGGTAGCCACCAAGGGGTACACTCACTGATAGTATGTTCTGCGGAGGCACATCTATCTTTCCATTCAGCTGCAATGTAGCAGAGACGGTGCGGCGCTCCATGTTGCCTGTAACAATGCCCGCATTCTTTTTCTGTGCATCGGTAAATGAGGCAATGTTTCCGGCTACTTCTTCAACTTTCTTTGCTTCTTTTTTCTTGTCGGTACCGCACGATGCTATCATCAGTGCAGTAATTAGTATGATTATGTTTTTCATTGTCCGGATGTTAGTTGTTAGTGAAATACTGCAATTCAATTATGGCATCATCGAGTTTGATTACCGCTTCAATATGGTCGCTTTTTACAGTGGTCGCATAGTTGACGAGCTGCACCCATTCCAGGTAGTTGATACTACCTGCAGCCAGCTGTTGGTTGGCAGTGCGAGTTATCTTGTCTGCATTAGGTAGCGCCTGTGTTTCATAGTACTGTACAGTAGCCTGGTATTGCTTGTACCTTGCCAGTGCGGCTGTTTGTTCTTCATGCAGTTGTTGCGCCCCGGCCTTGTAGCTGTTGGTTGCTATAGTTTTTTGTAACCGCGCGCTTCTTATTTTTGCCAGTTGTGCTGTTGGGAACAGGGGTATACCCAAGCCAACCTGGAAGGATGAAAAACGAGTAAGTCCATCATACATTCTTTCATCGGCACCAACACCTTTTATAGTTGTGTTGTTATAGGTAAAAGACAGGTCGGGCAGTATGCGTGCTTTTTCTGCGGCTATAGCTGATCCTGCAATTTTGGTGTCCTGTTCCAGTAGTCGCATGGCGGGGTGTTGGTCAATACTCGTTGTCTCAGAAACCACAAATGATGTTCTGTTTGCTGGTTCGGGCGTAAGATCCCTGGCGGTGTTCAGTAATAGCCTGAATCTCAGCAATTGTATCTTCAGGTCATTCTCTACCTGCTGCAGTTGCATAGCTATTTGTCCTCTCTGCGTCTCTGCAGTTACCTGCTCCAGTATATTCGTTTCACCTGTATTCAGTCTCAGTGTAGCCTTGCGTAGAAACTCTGCATACAGCGTGTCGGTTTGTTGTAGCAATGCTTCTTTCTTTTGTAAGTACAGTATGCCGTAGTACGATTGAGACACCAGCTTTTTCAATAGTAACTCTTGCATTGTTGCAGCCAGTTGTCCACGAGCCCATTCGTCCTTTAGAAATCTACGCTGTGTGGTGTATACCGATGGAAAATTGATGGACTGTGTGATACCGAATTTATTGTCGCGGTAGGCGCTGTTTATCTGGCCGGTTTCTCCAAACAAAGTTGCCTGTGGGATATTTATACCACTGCCCGTAAGTGCATGCAGGTATTCGGCCTTGAGGTGTTCATTTTTGAGTTTTAGATTATTATGAATGGCAGTATCTATAGCAGCTTGTAGAGAGATACTTGTCTGCGCGTTGCCGGTATTGGAGCAAGTAAATAGCAGCAGCACAATTGCTGCGCCTGTCAATTTACTATTCACATGCATTGATCTTTTTTCGACAAGAATATATAGTATAGGCAATACAAAAAGAGTAAGGAATGTGGCTATCATGAGCCCACCTATTACTACCGTAGCTAAAGGACGCTGCACTTCTGCGCCGGCGCCATTGCTCAATGCCATAGGCAGGAAGCCAAGTGAGGCTACGAATGCTGTCATCAGCACAGGCCTCAATCTTACTTTTGTTCCTTTGAGCACTATTTGTTTCAGATCGGTCATGCCTTCTTCTTTTAATTGATTAAATTCTGCTATCAGCACTATACCATTAAGCACGGCTACACCAAAGAGTGCTATAAAACCAACGCCTGCACTTATGCTGAATGGCATACCTCTTAGCGCCAGGAATAAGATACCGCCAATAGCTGATAAGGGAATAGCAGCGTAGATAAGCAATCCTTGTCTTATGGATTTGAACGCGAAGAACAATAGAAGGAATATGAGTATCAGCGATACAGGGACAGCCACCAATAATCTTTGCTTTGCTGCATTCAGATTCTCAAAAGCGCCACCATAAGTGAGGTAGTAGCCTGTAGGTAGGTGTAGTTGTTTGTTTACTTTTTGTTGCAGCTCGGTAACTATGCTTTGCACATCACGGCCCTTTACGTTGAATCCGGCTACTATTCTGCGTTTGGCATCCTCCCTCTGTATCTGGTTTGGGCCATCTTTTATGGCTACATCTGCCAATTGGTACAATGGTATCTGTGTGCCGTTGGGGGTAGGGATGAGCAGATTCTGCACATCTGTCAACTCTTTTGTAGTAGCCCCTGCCAGCCGCACAACAAGATCAAATCGCCTCTCACCTTCAAATACCATTCCTGCTTTTTGTCCTGCAAATGCGGTGTTGACCACACGGTTAATGTCAGATATGTTCAACCCGTATTGAGCAATTGCATTTCGTTTATAGGTAATGATGATCTGTGGCATACCTGCCACGGCTTCCACATAAAGGTTCTTGCTACCCTCAACCGTATTTATTATGCCTCCCAGTCGTTGAGCATATAGCGCGAGGGTGTCCATATTTTCGCCAAAGATCTTGCATACCACATCCTGCCTGGCACCCGTCATTAGTTCATTAAAACGCATCTGCACCGGAAACTGAAAGCCAGTAGTGATACCCGGAACTTCTGCCATAGCTGCACCCATTTTTTCAGATAGTTCATTAAATGTTTTTGCCGAAGTCCATTGTTTTTTGTCTTTCAGTACAATGATCATGTCACTTGCGTCCATAGGCATAGGGTCGGTGGGGACCTCACCGCTACCTATTTTGGTCACTACCTTTTCTACCTCCGGAAACCGGGTCAATAGTATATGAGCGGCTTGCTGTGTGCTGGCCATAGTAGTGTTAATGCCGCTGCCCGTAAGCACTCTTGTTTCTACGGCAAAGTCGCCCTCTTCCAGTGCCGGTATGAATTCACCCCCAAGAGTAGTAAGTACAAATATCGCAGTTGCAAAAAGTACCAGTACAGAAGCCAGAATTGCTTTAGGGAAGTCAACTACTTTTCTTAAAGCTGCCTGGTAGTAGTGTTCCAGTTTGCTCATCAATTTATCTGAGAAATTGGGTTTGTGCTTTGCTTTTTTACTCAGGAACAACGCGCTCATCATAGGTACGTAGGTGAGTGATAGCAGAAAAGCACCCACCAAAGCAAAAGCTACCGTCTGCGCCATTGGTTTGAACATCTTCCCTTCTATCCCTTGCAATGTAAATATGGGTAGGTATACTATAAGAATGATGATCTGGCCAAATACCGCACTATTCATCATCTTCCCGGCCGATCTACCTACTGCCAGGTCCATTTCTTGTTGCGATATGTTTGCAGCACCTTTATGGCCTCTGTTATGGGTCAGTTGATGCATGACTGCCTCCACAATGATCACAGCGCCATCCACAATCAGCCCGAAATCAAGTGCACCGAGACTCATCAGGTTACCGCTTACGCCAAACAGGTTCATCATTATGACCGCAAACAACATAGCCAGAGGAATTACTGACGCAACTAATAACCCTGCCCTGAAATTGCCAAGGAAGAGTACCAGCACAAATACTACTATCAAGGCTCCTTCCTCCAGGTTCTTCTCTACGGTGCCTATAGCGTTGTTCACCATTTTGCTTCGGTCCAGAAATGGCTCTACTACCACGCCTTCGGGTAGTGTCTTCTGTATCTGGGCCATGCGGTCTTTCACGGTTTTAATTACCTCGCTGCTATTACCGCCTTTTACCATCATCACCACTGCACCGGCTACTTCGCCTTTGTCATTATAGCACATAGCTCCGTAGCGTGTAGCTGCTCCTATTTTTACATCGGCTACATCTCTAATGAACAGGGGAGTGCCGTCGGCCAGGCTCTTCACTACAATGTTATTAATATCCTCAATGCTGCCCACAAGTCCTTCGCTGCGTATATATAGAACTGAGGGGCCTTTTTCAATATATGCGCCGCCTGTATTCTGATTGTTACTTTCCAGTGCTTTGAACACCTCGTTTACCGTGATGCTGTGCGACAGTAATTTCCCCGGATTCACCTCAATTGAATATTGCTTGAGATTGCCACCAAAACTGCTTACCTCTGCTACTCCCTTTACACCCAGTAGTTGTCTGCGCACTATCCAGTCTTGTATGGTGCGTAGTTCTGTTGCCGTGTATTTGTTTTCGTAGCCGGCTTTGGGGCGCACTACGTATTGGTATATTTCTCCCAGTCCTGTCGTCACAGGCCCTAGTTCCGGTTTGCCAATGTCAGCTGGAATATCAGATTGAACTTCTTGTAGCCGCTCGGCTACTTGCTGGCGTGCCCAGTATATATCGGTTTCGTCGTCAAATACTATAGTTACCAGCGATAATCCGAACCTCGAGAAACTTCGTATTTCTTTCAGCCCTGCTATATTGTTGTTCACCTGCTCTATAGGAAAGGTAACCAGCCGCTCTATATCAGTTGCGCCGAAAGATGGGGCGATGGTAATTACCTGCACCTGGTTATTGGTAATGTCCGGCACTGCATCTATGGGCAGCCGGGTAAGTTCATATGTGCCATATCCTATAAGGGCTACGATAAATAGTCCTATTATAAGTTTGTTTTTTATGGCAAACCCTATTATTGCGTTAAGCATAATATTCTATTGTTAGGTATATTGAATTGATTGTGTTGCGGGATTATGAGCCCCGGCCATCGTTAACGAAAATACATTCAAACCAGACATGATGCCTAAGATTTAGGGACACCCGGAAGTGAGGGTAAGATAGCCGTTAAGTTTAATGGGATAAATTTCTGACACTAAAATAGATGCAGTCTCCCTTAGATCATTTTAAAAGAATGTACCTAATGATTGTCTGCAAAAGGTAGTTACCTCTCACCTCAACTCATGCAAAACATGCATAGGTTTGTGTGGGTACCACCAACTTTAGTGTCAGCTTGATCAGCAACTGCGGGGAGGTTGCCAAATACTGGCAAGGAAGGATGATTGCAGGCATTCCTGCTTGTGAAAATGTTCTTTCTTTTCTGAAAAATAAATCGCTTTAATAGTTTCTTCGGGTATCGAAGCAACTACAGGGGCTACATAAATGGCCGTAATAAAAGACATACAGCCATCGTCTGTTTTGAATGGCAGCTTCATATCCTGGTCATGATCTGCATCATGGTCATCGGGCTGTGAGTAGTGCATGCTCATAAACTGCCAGAAGGTGATATCGCTATCTATTTGTTTATGTTCCTGATAGTGATGTAACAGCACAGGTAGTTTTAACAACTGGTGCAGTTCAGTTGTTGTGAATAGATAAACTATCAGGCACGATATGGCAATGATGCGATGCAACACCACAAAAGTAAATCAATTAATGACAAACAAAATTAAAACTCTATTATAAATCCTAATGTGGGTATAACTACAGCACTGGCGTTATCCAGTAGCAGTGGTATGCCATTGCTGCCGTCTGCCTTCAGTGGTTTGCCATCGGTGGTAAGGAAGTCTTTATTGTCTTCTGTACGTTTGAATGTGAAGGTTGGCGACGCAGGTTGTTTGCTTGCATATGCATTGGTTATGTCCATATACAGGTCGAAACTCCATTTCTTGCGGTTCCATTTTTTGTCCAACCTTATATCCATAGAGTTAAATGCCTTTAGCCTTAGTGTATTAAATTGACCATAGTCTATTACTCCCGTTCCTAGGGTGCTGTAGTTGGCCTGCGATGCAGCGATGTCAAAAGGGGAGTAGGGTGCACCACCCTGGTAGCGGAATTTCACACCCAGTTCTATGTTGTGTTTGAACTTGTAGCCGCCAATAAATGAAAGCAGGTTGCCGTTATCCCACGATGCAGCTATATATTTATTATCGCTGTTGGTGAACTCACTCTTATATAAAGTATAAGATAGAATCACAAAAAAGTTCTTTGTCAACTTCTGTTGAAACTGAAACTCCAATCCATAGCTGCGTCCTTTGCCGGTAGAGCTTATCGGTTCGTTGCCCAGTACGTTAAAGTCTCCGCCCTTATTGGCAAGCGATATTCCGTCGAGTCTTGAAATAGGGTAGTTGCCATATTGTTTGTAAAATCCTTCAAGTGTAAGTCTTGCGCCCTGCCACTTTGGTAACAGCTCCAGTCCTGCCACGTAATGGTTACTGCTTATGTAGTCTGCTGTTTTATTTATGTACTTACCGGTGCTGTCGGTATAGCCAAGTATGGTGTAGGTTGGTATTTTGTAGTATCGGCCAACAGATGCATTGAATTTCAGTTGATCGGTGATGGTGTATGATGCGGATAGCCTTGGCGACATTTGTTTGGTAATGTTGTTGCCGTCTGTCATAAAGGTATTTCCATCAGTGCGCAGACCAAGAGATATGTTCAGTTTTGACTTGAAAAAGTTCGCCGCAATCTGCCCGAACAGGCCGTACTTAAAGAAATTAACGCTGGTGTTGCCGCGGATAATGACAGCTGGCTGCACTAAGTTGCCAACACTGTCTGTAACAGCATTTCTGTATTTCAGGTAAAGCTCATTTTTATAATCGTCATTCTGTACCATTGCGCCATAGCTATAACTCCACCTGCTATAGAATTTATTTACTTCAAATCTTAGCTTGGTCTCCCCTTCTGTAGAGTGTATTCTCAGTGTGCGGTCTGCTTCAACAGGGTTTTGGTTGTCCAGGTATTTGTCGAGCTGGTTGTTCAGCATATTGCGGCTAAAGGTGAGGTTAAAGTAGCCCTTGTCTATTAGTTTCTTCAAGCCATAACCATTTGTATAGCTCCATTGTTTGATCAAAGGGTTTGAATGGAGAATGTATACATTCTCCGGGGTCAGGTTGTTGGGAGTCAGAAAGCTGAATTTATCTATTGCGCCGATAGCTAAAGTATAGAATGACAACTTCTTGCTGATCTTGTAGTTGACTTTGTACTGAAAATCCCAGTAAGAGGGTTGTATGGGTATCTGTAGCGCCTGAAACAGGAATTGAAGGTAAGATCGTCTTGCAGATGCCTGGAAGGATATTTTGTCGTTGATCGGACCATCTGCGGAATAGGCAAGTTCTGTGGCACTTAGTCTTACATTGTGTTGCACTTTATCTGGGTTGGCATCCTTCATTTTCAGTTGTAATACACCCGATAGCGGATTGTCATACTTTGCGGGAAAGGCGCTGGTATAAAGGTTTACATCCTGAATGAATGATATATTGATGATGCCGGTTGGTCCGCCTGCAGATCCCTGAGTAGCAAAGTGATTGATAACAGGTACTTCTATGCCATCGAGGTAATATACGTTCTCATTTGGTGCGCCGCCCCTTATGATCAGGTCATTTCTGTATCCGCCTACAGAGCCAGATGTGCCACCCACTCCAGGAAAGGCCTGTATCACGCGCGATACGTCGAAATTACCGCCAGGGTTACTTTTTATTTCCTGTGCCGATAGGTTTTGCAGCGATAGGGGTGTCTCCGCATTTTTTGCAAATGGGTTGCGGCGAACAACTATTTCCTTTAAAGAGGTATTGCTGCTATTGTCCATCTCTATTAGCAGTACCTGCTCATTGCCCGATGATATAACAATGTTGTATAAAATTGTTGGGTCATAACCTATTATCGATGCCTTTATATTGTAAGAGCTGGTGGGTATGTCTTTTATTGAAAATCGCCCGTTACTGTCTGATACAGCACCGAGCGTGGTGCCTTCCAGAACTATGGTAGCGTCGGAGATGACTACTTCAGTTTTCTTATCTTTCACAACTCCGCTTATCTTGCCGGTCTGGCCAAAACATGCGGTAGAGATCAATAGAATAATGGTTAGGAGTAATACTCTGTTTATCGCCATTTGTTTATTTATTTGTGCAAAAATATAAACAGATTTAATGCGGAATGATTTTTTTTCTGCAAAAAGTTAATACCTGCATTATATAAGCTAATTTCCTGCACAAAAGGCTCAACTTGTTAGGTGGCAATCTAATTGTGTGTATATTAGCGATTATAAATTAGTTATTAACTGCTTATGATTTAAGTTAAAGGAAATACTTCAGTTTGTGAAGTAAACTATAACTAATTTTGCTGCATTACGCTTATGATCAACCCCACAATACCAAAAAACGAGATCCAAAGGCTTTCAAACCTGAAAGATTACATGATCATGGATACTATCCCCGAAAGTGATTTCGATGAGATTACCATGCTCGCTTCTCAAATTTGTGATACCCCTATTTCTCTGGTTTCTTTGGTAGATGACAAACGGCAATGGTTCAAATCCCGTCACGGTCTTGATGTATTGGAGACACCTCGCGATCTTGCGTTTTGCGGCCATGCTATTAATCATCCCAGGCAAGCCTTTATCGTTCCCGATTCCCGTCTGGATAACCGTTTCCACGATAACCCTTTGGTAACAGGCAGTCCTCATGTAGTGTTTTATGCCGGTATTCCGTTGCTTACACCCGAGGGGAACGCGCTGGGTACTTTGTGTGTAATAGATAATCATCCTAAGGAGCTGAATGAAAGGCAGATTACATCATTAAAGGCGCTGAGCCACCAGGTAATGTGTCAGCTGGAATTAAGAAGGAAAAACACGCAGCTTAGCCTTACTTACCAGGAGTTGATCAATAACTATAACGATATTGAGCAATTTGCCTCTATAGCGGCTCATGACCTGAGAAGCCCGTTACATAACATCACAGCGTTAATCGATTATTTTCTCGATGAGAATGCAGCGAACGTTACTCCGGATGGGGTAGAGTATCTTAATCATATCAAAACCTCTTCATTACAGCTTACAAGACTTATTGATGCAATATTGGCTTATTCCAAATCTACTCAGGTTATAATTACCAGTAAAGAGCGCTTTAATCTCACTGAATGTATTGCTGCAATCATACAGCTACTCAAGCCGCCCGCACATATTGCTATTAATTATCCTCAAGACGATGTTTATATTACCACATCACGTGTGGCTATAAAGCAGGTATTATTGAACCTCATTAATAATGCAGTTAAGTATAACGACAAGCAGGGGGCTACTATAGATATTACGTTTCATGAATCGGAAGAAGATTATCATTTCACTATAAAAGACAACGGCCCCGGTATTCCCGAAAAACACCTGGACTCTATATTTGATCTGTTCAAGACGGTTAAGACTAACGCCAACAGCGGAACCGGTATTGGGTTGTCGATAGTGAAAAGGCTCGTTAAAAAGCTTCACGGAGATATAACCGTTGTATCGAAAAAAGATATCGGTACGCAGTTTACTTTTAATATAAAGAAGTAACAACCTGGTCAGTGCCGAGGGCACATTATTGAGGAATATCAGTAAACGCCTGATCTATTTCTTAAACAACAATGGTGTGAGTGCGTCGTCCCTAAAGGCGATTTTTTCGAGATACAGGCCATTGCCACTAACGTCAAAAAACGCCTTGGTACAGTCATTGGCCTCAATAACCTGTCTGAAACCATCAACAGACATTTTTCCCCGTGCTACCTGTAATTGAGTGCCCACAAGTCCACGAACCATTCCTCGGAGAAAGCGATTGGCACGCACTATATACTGCAATTCATTGCCTTCCCGTTGCCAGTAACTTTCCATTATTGTACAGGTATGGGTGTGCGATTGTGCATTGCGCTTACAGAACGACTCAAAATGTGTATACTCTTTTATAATTGCTGCTGTTTCATGCAGCACTTCTTCATTAATAGGCAGGGGAAAGAACAATGCCCGCTCGTGTAGGAACGGATCTTTATGGGAGTAGATACGATAGCGGTATTGGCGGCTTATGGCATCGAACCGCACATTAAAATCTTCGGCGGCAGTAAAGGTCTTCTTTACGGCTACACCTTGGGGCAGTATAGCGTTGATCCTGTATAGCAGGTCGAAATTAACAGGCGCATCTAGGTCGAAGTGGTAATAGTTGCAGAGCGCATGCACGCCCTCATCGGTTCGGCTGGCGCCATATGTACTAATAGGTATCCTGAAGATGGTACTTAGCGCAGTATTCAATGCCAGCTGCACTGTTACCTGCATTCCCTGTACCTGCGAACCATGGAACTTGGCGCCATCATACATTACTTCCAATATATACCGTTGCATAGTCCTTATTACTGGGATAACCTGATACTAACAAAATAACCCCGCATGGAGCGGGGTTATCTCAATATGGGATAAGCCTTTGAAAATTATGCCATAGCATTAACTCTCTTCTGGATACCTGATTTCAGGTTTCCGGCCTTGTTCTTATGAATTACATTACGCTTAGCCAACTTGTCGATCATAGAGATTACTTTGCTCAGGTTCTCGCTTGCTGCTGCTTTTTCAGTATTAGCTAATAATGTACGTATAGCGTTACGTGTGGTTTTGCCATAATAACGATTACGGTCACGACGTTTTTCGCTTTGGCGGACATCCTTTTTGGTAGCTTTATGATTTGCCATTAATCTTTGTTTTTTTAAGGACTGTAAATGTACGAAGAATAATCAAAAATCAAAAATAAAATTAGATTTCTGAAATATTTTCAAACAGACCTGTTTTTTAATAAGTGTTTGAGCGGCAAAGATAGGGAAAAATGCGACCCTGCTGGCGTGGTTTTTACAGTATTTAATAATAGAAATCGGCAGAAAGCGTTATATTGTAGGTGAATAGACCCTAAATGTCGGTAAAACGATAAATAACACCCTGAGTATGAGAAAGATAGTGTTTGTGTTCCTGTTATTGACAAGTGTACATGTTATGTGTATGGCGGTTACACCTGCCGATAGATTGCTCGCATTGGTGAAACTTTCACCCGAAAGTGTAACCCGGGATAAAGTAACGTCTATCCTGGGAAAGCCTACCAGGATTGCGGAATCTAGAAAGGGTAGTACCTGGTATTATAGCCTGGGTACTACAAAACTCACACTGCAATGGAGTAAAGGGTCTGGCATGGCCGAACAATTTTCCTATTCCTGCGGCAAAGGCACAACATGCGGCCAGTTCGATAAAAAGAAAGAATGTAAGCTAAAGGAAGGAGCAATGAATATGCAGCAAGCGTTGACACTTCTTGGTCCACCAAAAGAAATGACAGTAAAAGAGGGGAAGCAGATCATGTATTACAACTACCAGGGCAATATGCTGCGCCTTTTTTTCCGCAACCGTACTTTGGTAGATTACGCTTTAGTGGAAAATCGCAGGGAGTAGTATAGCGCCATCACTATCACATTTACTTTGATGATACATTGTTCCATTCTGCACTTTCATTGTTTTAAAATGTTACCTGGAAATTGTATTTTGTGCTGGAATCACATAAACTAATTCATCATGTCATTTTATAAGTTTCTCCTTTCCCTTACTTTGGCTGCCGGTAGCATTTGTGCCACACATGATGCACAGGCACAAACGGTTTTTTCCGTAAAGTATAAAGGCGATGCGCAGGTAAAAGTATATGTAGCCTCGTATAAAAGTGATGCTGACCTGGTGGTGTATAAGGCCGGGTACAAGAGCGACGCGGGCGATAATAAAGGCATATGGTATTTTTGTGACTATGCCAGCGATGCGAAAAAGAAGATTTTTTTCGTTGACTACAAGAGCGATGCAGACCTGGTAATTTTCTTCAGCGATTATAAGAGTGATGCAGGCTGGCAAAATAAGAGTAAGCAACACCTGATGTATTAAGTTGAAACTAATGTTTATGGCGTTTCAAGGGGATAATTATTCTATAACCCATTAATCTCTTTAACTTTTTGCCTTATTAACTTACTTTTGCCCCCGATGCTTCCAAAAGAATTATTGCTCAAGGCCTACAGGTTAATGATGACCGCTAAGGCTATGGCTGAAATATACGATGCCAACAGGCCCATATGTAAGTATGTGCACAGTACATCCCGGGGTCACGAGGCTATTCAGCTGGCTACCGGTTTTCTCCTGAAATCATGCGATTTTGTTAGTCCTTATTACAGGGACGAGAGTATTATGCTGGGCATGGGTTACCGCCCATATGAGCTAATGCTGCAATTGCTGGCAAAGGGTGGCGACCCGTTCACTGGTGGTCGTGCTTACTATAATCACCCCAATATTAAAAGAGAAGGTTTCCCCGGTATCATACACCAGAGCAGTGCTACGGGTATGCAAGTCATACCTACTACAGGTATAGCCCAGGGTATACAATACAGGGAAAAGGAAAAATTATCCAATTACGAATTGCCCCCGGTTACTATTTGTTCATTGGGCGATGGTAGTGTTACCGAGGGTGAAGTGAGTGAAGCATTCCAGTTTGCCGTGCTAAAGGGCTTACCTATAATATACCTTGTTCAGGACAACGACTGGGGTATATCTGTAAGCAGCGATGAGGCCCGTACTATGGATGCATACGAATATGCGGGTGGGTTCAAAGGTATGGAGCGGGTAAGGGTGAACGGAAGTGATTTCGTGGATTCTTATAATACCATGCAGTATACTATTGATTGGGTGCGCGAACATAGAAAGCCTATTTTAGTGCATGCAAAGGTTCCTTTATTGGGCCACCACACATCAGGTGTGCGCAAGGAGTGGTACCGTACGGCTGAAGATCTGGCCAAGCATGGCCTGGACGATCCTGCACCTAAACTGAAGAAAGTATTATTAGGTATACGCGGAATAAAGGAAGCAGACCTGGATAAGATAGAGCAGGAAGAAGTAGCCTACGTTAAGGCTGAATTTGATATGGCTGTTGCCGCACCTGACCCTGACCCGGCAACTGTTGCAGACCATGTATTTGTTCCATCAAAAGTAACAGGCGAGGTTGGTAACCGTACCCCTGAGGGTAGGGAAAAGGTAGTAATGGTGGATGCCGCGCTTCATGCTGTGGAAGAATTATTACAAGATCACCCTGAAGCCTTGTTTTACGGACAGGATGTGGGCAAGCGCCTTGGAGGAGTATTCCGTGAAGCGGCAACTCTGGCCGATAAGTTTGGCGATAACAGGGTATTTAATATGGCCATTCAGGAGGCATATATCGTTGGCTCAACCATTGGTATGAATGCTGTGGGTCTTAAGCCAATAGTGGAGGTTCAATTTGCAGATTATATTTACCCGGGCTTCAACCAGCTGGTTACCGAGATCAGTAAGTCATGCTACCTCAGTTGCGGTAAGTTTCCGGTATCTATGATATTAAGAGTGCCGATCGGTGCTTACGGTGGTGGTGGTCCATATCATAGCGGAAGTGTGGAAAGCACTTTAGCTACTATTAAGGGCATCAAGATAGTGTACCCAAGTAATGCAGCCGACATCAAAGGTCTTATGAAAGCCGCCTTTTACGATGGTAATCCGGTAGTAATGCTGGAACATAAGGGCCTTTACTGGAGCAAGGTACCTGGCACAGAAGAAGCTAAGACCATAGAGCCGGACAGAGATTACATATTGCCACTTGGCAAGGGTACGGTAGCATTGGCGCCGACACAGGAGAATATTGACAATGGATCATCTTGCTGTATCATTACCTATGGTATGGGCGTGCATTGGGCCAGAAATGCGGCTAAACAATATCCCGGACAGGTAGAGGTAATTGATATTCGTACAATCTATCCATTGGATGAGGAACTTATATACCACACTGTCAAGAGGCACGGCAAGTGCATAGTATTGACAGAGGAGCAATTACGTAACTCCTTCTGCGAAGCACTGGCAGGACGTATAGCCCAGAATTGTTTCCAACAGTTAGATGCTCCCGTACAGACAATTGGCGCACTCGACTTGCCTGCAGTACCTATGAACATGGGTCTGGAGGCTGCAATGTTGCCTAACGCAGATAAGGTAGCCGACAGGATTGGGCAATTGCTTAGTTGGTAATTTTTAGGGTACTATGGTAAACTATTTATTGTTATGGTTTTCGTTTACCAATAGTTTTTATAAATTTGGAAGATTAAGTAGTAATTTGCTGCTCGGCTTCCTTGTTTAGAGTAGTCACAGCATTAGTTTGTAAATTATTGTATATGAAGAAATTTATTGCGGCTTTATTTTTATTTGCAGCTACCGGCTCTTCTATGGCGCAGGTAATGAAACATAACAATAAATTCCCGTCTCCTGAAAGTGCTACTTACGACAATAATGGTAACGATCTGAGAGGCTTTATCAATACAAATAAGATCGCTTTAATGAGCAAAGGGGGATTGGTAAACGATGCGTCTGCCAATACCTGGGGCTATGTAATGATGAAAAATGTGAAGATTCCCGGCCAGAGCAAGAAAGGGGAGCTGAACTACTATGAGTCATTCGATGTAAGCCTACTGCTTTATAGGTCTGCCGATGGTGCTAAGGCTACATGGTGGGCGCGTGAGTACAACAACCCTAAAGGACCAATGCTCTATTACAAGGCAGGTGATCCGGGAATGCTGAGTATCGAGAACGTAAAGTATTCTGAAATTATTACCGACCTCAGACCTAAGAAGTTTACTCTTGTTGAATTCTACGATTCAATTTTCAGCTATAAGGACATTGATGTTGTACTCAATAACACCATAGCTATGCGTGGTGGCACTATGAAGGAAAATAGTGATTATACTGCATTGGTTGATTTCTACAACGGTTTCCTTGGTAAATTCTCTTCTGTTAATGATGCAGTACTGGACGATAAGTCATTCATTACCTTCTTCAAGAACGGCAGCAATAACTACATCGGTTACTTCAATGTGATCAATGGCAAACTTTCAGGAACAGTAGAATTGATAGATGCTCCGTTTGAAAGAGACAGGATCAAGTTGGTGAATGATGTATTTAAGAAGCTTACCGGCAGCTACGTTTATGTTTATGGCGATGATAGCTTTGGTTTCGACAGAATGATCAAAACGCGTGCTGACAAAGGCAACCTTAAAATTGACCGCAGAATGACCACCATGTCTTCAAAATTCAATCAGGACCAATAGTCGACTACAATCAACACTTTTAATACTAAAGAGACACAGCAATGTGTCTCTTTTTTTATTGGGTATTGATCTTTTAACATCGTGGGCAATCTCTGGAGGTTGCCCTCATAAGTCGGGGGGCTTCCTTGTGTAAACCAGATGAATGCCTGCTGTCTGTCTCAGACCGAGTGTGCTCTGGTCGATTCTCTTTGAGGGCAGCACTTGCATCCTCCTTTTCCTTCAATCCTCACGATCCTGATTCAGACGAAGAACCACACAAAAAAAGAGACGCTCGTTTCGGAGCGTCTCTTTTGCAACAGTAACGGAAGAATTACTTCTTCTTAGTTTCTGTTTTTGTTTCAGTCTTCTTTGTTTCAGTCTTCTTAGTTTCTTTCTTACCGTCAGTTTTAGTTTCTGTCTTGGTAGTTTTCTTAGTTTCTTTCTTTTCAGTTTTTGCATCCTGTGCAAAAGCTACTGAGCCCATAAGCAACAGAGCAGCAACGGTAGTTACGATTTTTGTCATTTTTGAATGGTTTTGTGCAAAGCTAATCAGTAATTCCATTAAATGCAACAGTTGGGGTAATAACATTTTATACTTAATGTAATCTTTACAGAAGGTGCATATTCCTAAAGCTATGATAATAACGATCAACAATTAGTAAAATACCCTTCAGCCAGTTAACTTTGCAGCCTTATGTTAATGTCATTACAGAATCTTTCCTTCTTTTTCGGTGCAAGGCCGATATTAGAAAACTCCAACTGGCAGATAAATACAGGTGAACGTATTGGTCTGGTAGGTAGCAATGGTGCCGGTAAATCTACACTGCTACGCCTTATGACGGGTGCTTATACGCCCAATGAAGGCTCAATAAACAAGCCCAAAGATGTGTCTCTTGGTTTCTTTAACCAGGATCTGTTAAGTTTTTCAACCAACGATTCTATTCTTAAAGTAGGTATGCAAGCCTATGAAAAGGCCCATGAGGTAGAGAAGAAGATGGATAAGATCCTTAAAGATCTGGAGTCAAAGCCCGATGACGAAGACCTGCTCGACGACTATAGTCACGCCCTGCATGATTTTGAAGTAGCGGGTGGTTATGAAATGGAGCATAAGACTGCCGAAGTGTTGGAAGGCCTTGGTTTCACCACTGCCGATCTGCAGCGCCCATATGATCAGTTCAGTGGAGGATGGCGTATGCGCGTGTTGCTGGCAAAGATGATGCTACAGGCACCGGAATTACTACTGTTAGATGAACCTACGAATCACCTTGATCTTCCGTCTATTGAGTGGTTGGAACGTTACCTCATCAGCTACCCGGGTAGTGTGGTTATCGTTTCGCACGATAGGTACTTCCTCGACCGAATGGTAACGAAGATAGTAGAAGTATGGCAGCGCGACCTGATACAATATACCGGTAACTACACCTTCTTTATAAAAGAGAAGGAAGAGCGCATGGTACTACAGCAGCGTGCTTTTGAAAACCAACAGGACTACATAAAGCAGCAGGAACGTTTCATTGAGCGTTTCCGTGCACAGGCTACCAAGGCCGCACAGGCGCAGAGTGCTATCAAACGTCTGGACAAGTTAGATATGATCGAGGCTCCGGATAGCTCTATGCCTACCATGAACATCAACTTTGATGTTGGTACACAGCCAGGCAAAATAATAGTAGAACTTAAGAATATAACCAAGAAATATGGTCCGCTCACTATACTTGATAATGCGCAGGCAGAGATTAACCGTGGTGATAAGATCGCGCTGATCGGCGCCAATGGTAAGGGTAAGTCTACCTTGCTGAGGATAATAGCAGAGCAGGAAGGCTTTGAAGGCGACCGTAAATGGGGCCACAATGTGGAAGAAAGCTTCTATGCACAGCACCAGCTCGAAGCACTGAACGTGGAGAACGAGATACTGGAGGAAATGAAGATGTGCGGTAGTGGCAAGAATGAACTGGAGCTCCGCCAACTGTTGGGTTGCTTCTTGTTTAGCGGAGATGATGTGTTCAAGAAGATCAAGATACTTTCGGGTGGTGAAAAGGCAAGGGTAGCATTGGCAAAGGTAATAGCCGCTAAGGGCAACTTCCTGATGCTGGATGAACCTACCAATCACCTGGATATGCAGTCGGTAGATATGCTTATCGATGCCCTGAATAAATACAAGGGTACTTTGATACTGGTATCGCACGATCGTTATTTCATCAGCAAGACGGCTAACCGTATCTGGAATATTGAAGATGGTAAGATCAACGACTTCCCGGGCGATTATACAGAATTTACGGTATGGCAGCAGGACAAGGTAAAGCGCGAGCAACTAGCTAATGCCACAGCAAAAGCAGCACCTGCAGCAAAGAAGGAAGAAAAGCCGGCCCCAAAGCCGAAGAATAACCTAAGCAACGAGCAGCTTAACAATCTTAGAAACGAGCACAAAAAGCAGCAGAAGGCATTCCAGAAACTGGAGGAAGAGATCAATAAACTGAAACAAGATGCACAGGCATTAGAGTTGAAGTTGGCTGATCCTGCAGTATACAGCAACAAAGACGAATTCAAAAAGGTAGATGATTTGTACAAGTTGTCGTCTAACCGCTTGGCTCAGCTGAACAAAGACTATGATAAAGCCTTCGAGCAGATCATGGAGCTGGAAGAAAAAATGGGATAATGTATTTAATGGCTGAAAGGCGCAATTGCTGAATTGCTCAATGAAGTTGATAAAATATAGCGGGCTATTCTTTGTATGAGAATAGCCCGTTTTTTTTGTTCTGTTATTTGCCCGCATCCGCAGCTGTTGCGTCTCCTTACCAATAGCCGACAGGTCGGTTCAGTCGTAGGGGCAATCCCTTGCGGTTGCCCTGCGTAAGGCTGTATTCGCTTTGGTGGATCTGTGAAATCTGAGCAATCCTCTTAAAATCCGTGATTCAGACAATCATTGCACCACAATATACTCCAACCTTTCAGACACTCTCTTCCCAATGGTACATCTTTGTATATCTTCCTCTTTAAAACCTATACGATACAAAGAGTCCCTGAAATCTCTGAAATCCCGACCAATCAATAAACCTCCCTTCCTTATTTTCGGCAACCATCTTTGAATCATATCCCGGTGGAAATCGGACATCGAGCTGCATTGCAGATCATAGAAGATAAAGTCAAAAGTTCCGTCCTCTATTTCTTCTGCTATTTCCTTTGCATCGCCCTTTATCAGGGTTGTTCGATTGGAGAAGCTATTGAGTTTTCGCCGGCATTTTGTCTCGTTTTGTGCGTTCTTTTTGTAAGCACTACCATCCATTGGTATCCACAGATCAATGCCGGTAAGATGGATATCTTTATTGGTCTTCAACACCCGATACATGCTTCTGCCGCCTTTTGCACCCAGCTCCAATCCGTTTTTAAATTGCCGTTCTTTAATGAAGTAGGGGAGGTCGAAGATGAACCAGCCTTTGAATTTTATCCATTGTATGAGGCCCATTTCGTCCTCATTAAGCTCCTTTACGGGCTGTAGGGTTTCTGATATCATAGAGGGTTTATTAGTGATGCTTATGCGTAATCAACTAATATACAACGTATCTTTTCCCTGTTTAGTATTTATTATTCTTATTTTGTTGGGGCAGAATTGATTTAGTTCCTCAACTTTCAAACCGCTACCTTATTATATGGAAAGATTCACACCACAGCCACATACTTCCTCTTGCGCTTTCGTCCTATCCATATAAGTGTGCCGGTCACCGGCAGACTGGCTGCTACCAAGCTGCCTACAAAAGCCATTATCTTCCCCGGCAGTCCCAGTACAGCACCTACATGTATGTCATAGTTCATCCCTATCAATTGCTCTCCGCGGTTCTTTGGGTCATAGTTACGCCTGTACAGCAATTGCCCACTATATTGATCATACCGCAGTTCATCAAAGTTGTAGTACGTTTCCTTCCCTCTGTAGCCAAGTATAGAGTAGTAGCCATCTTTGCTGCCCGGCAATGACACGCCTATGCGTTCTTCTTTTTTAAACAGCCTCGACGCATGGTCAAAGGCTATATCTAAAGGCGATGTGGTATTTACCGCTGTTGCCGTAGATTTTGTGGCCACATATACCGGCGGTGTTACACTTTGGGTAGCCACCACATACACTGTTTTCTGAAACCAATCAAGCGCCCACACCATACCGGTCAGGGAGATAATTAAGGCAATACTCATGGCATAAAATCCGGGCACTTTATGCAGGTCATACACCAGGCGTTTAAAGGTAGCATTCCATTTTATCCGCAGGCTGTTGTTTATGTTGGTTTGGTTCCATTTCTTGGGCCACCAGAGTATCATGCCCGTTATCAGCATGATCACAAATAGCAGTGTGGCATAGCCCACTATGGGTTGTCCGTAACAGGTATTCAACAGCAGGCTCCAGTGCAGGTATTTTACCATGTTGAAAAAATTGTACTTGTAGTCAATAACACCAGTCACCTTTCCGGTATATGGATCTACGCACGCAACCTGATGGTACGTTAGTGCACCAAAGTAGGTCAATGCGCTTTTGTCGCCTTCTTTGTATGCCCCAAACTCCCACGCTCTATCGGCTTGCCGGTGGCAGGTTATAAAGTTCACCGGTTTGTCTTTGCCCAGTGTTGTTTGGGCGCTACTCAGTAATACTGACAGCGGGAGTGCAGTAGTGTTCCGTTTTTCTATGAAGAATAACTCTTCATAATAGCTCTCATTGATCTCTTTCTGAAATACATAGAGGCATCCGGTAATGGCCACTATAAACACCACCAGCCCGGACGCCAGTCCGAGCCAGAGGTGTATTTTTCTTACTGCTTTTTTGAAATTGGTCATTCTAGAATTTGTAAGTGATGCTTAGCCTGCTGTTACGTGGTGCTTCTGCCTGCCAGTAGTAAAATCCGCCGTAGGCGTAGTAAGATCCGCTATACAGATAAGTGTTCAATAGGTTAAACACATTGGCCGTAAGTTTCAGGTTGCCTTTCTCCCAAAACAGGCCACCATCCAGCCTGAAGTAGTCGGGCAGATTTTTGGTCCCCGCTGTTCCCCAGCTCCATGTATCCCTGTCGGCCTGGTAGTTAAACCCGGCAGATACACCTACTCCGCTTAGCGCACCACTTTGTATTTTGTAGCTCAACCATGCGTTTATATTGTGCATGGCATATCCCGGTATGCGGTTGCCGGCCTTCATTTCTGTTATACCAGTGGCCACGCTTGTTACTCTTGAATCTGTATAAGCATAGTTAACGATCAGGTTCAGCCCTTTAGCCAGCTCTCCTTTCATGTCAAATTCCACACCCTGTGTTACTTTTTCGCCAAGCACTACAGAGAACCCTTCTGCTGCCGAATTGTTGGGGTCCGTTGTCAGTTCGTTATTTTTCATTATCCTGTACACAGATAGGGTAGTGTTCCACTTGCCATTCATCCATTCTTTCTTAACGCCGGCTTCTATGTTATCGCCTGTTATTGGCTTCACCTTTGCGCCATTTCTCATCACGCCTGTTTGCGGAATAAAAGCTTCGTCAAACAAGGCATAGAAAGACGTCTGGGTGTTCAACGAATAACTCAATCCTACTCTTGGTGTAAACTGTTTGCCAATGTCGGGCTTACCACCATAGGCCGATTGGCTTACATAGGTGTAGCGGCCTGCAAGTGTAAGGCGTAGTTTATTATCCATAAAGCCTAGCTCGTCCTGCAGATATAATCCTGTTGATCTTTGATTTATAGTTCCATAGGCCGCATTGGCTCTTTCTTCCAGCGATCTGGTTCTGTCAAATACCGGGTATCCATTTACTGGTGTACCATATACCGGCTGATAAGTGTTGAACTCCGCGCCCACCGAGTCCAAGTCATGGCTCTGGCTCCAATCGGCCATATAGTTTTTGGTAGACATATCCAGCCCACCCAGTATTCTGTGATGGATGTTCCCGGTATTCATATCGCCATTCACATATGCCTGCCCCGATTTGATCTCGCTTGCAGCATCCCATATGCTCACATTGCGTATCATAGTGCCATCATCATTCACTTTTGTTGGCCACATAGATGATCCTGTCTGGTCATACTTCAGGTAGGCGGCTTGTGCTGTTATTTTCCATTGGTCATTGATCTTGTGTTGCAGGTTAAGGAAACTGCTGTGGTCATTGATAATTGTAGGGTCCAGGCCCGGTTGCGCCACAGTAAAGTCTATCGGCAATTGCGCATAGCCTTTTGTAGAATAGGCATAGTAACTACCCACGTTCGACATCTTTACATGTTGCAGTGTGTATTCAAATGTCAGCGTAGTTAGGTCGTTTAGTTTGTAAGATAGTACTGGTGCTATGCTATACCTGTTGTTATATTCATAGGGCCTGAAAGAGTTCTTGGTCTGGTCCATCAGGTTAAGCCTGTAAGAGAGTTTACCGGCTTTGTCCAGCCTTCCGTCCACATCTACGGTTGCGCGGTAGAGGTCGTAACTACCCATGGTTAATGAGGCTTCACCACTGGTGGTGTTGCCGGTTGGTTTCTTGGTCACTACATTATACATTCCGCTTGGATCTCCATTGGCCATCATAAACCCTGCAGGGCCTTTTACAAATTCTATATGGTCTGTAAAGCTCATGTCTTCTGTAAGTGGCCCCCATGATGAGTTCACCACATTTACCCCATTGCGGAAAGCGGCTATCTGCGAACCGCGCATATTGATGCGCGCATAAAGATCGCCCCAGTGTTCCAGCTTAGTTGCTCCGCTTACGTTTCTTATGGCCCCGTCGCTCATGCTTATCACCTGCTGGTCGGCAAGTGCCGCACCAGATACTATCTGTATGTTCTGCGGTACATCCTTTAGTGGCTCGTTAAGTCTCAGGCTGTTCGATGCCTTATCTGCCTTGTATTTATTTTTGGTAGTGCTCACCACAACTTCCTTAAGTTGCTGTGCGGAAATATGCAGCGATATATATATCGCTGCTACCTTATCAGCCTCCACAAGTACTTGCTGTTTTATAGTGTCGTGGCCGGGATAGAATGCCGATAGCGAATAAGTGCCAGGTTGCATTTTTATTATTAAAAAGGAACCGTCATTGCCCGTATGCTTTGTGATGTTGCTGATCATAATAACAGCATCAGGTACTGGTTGATTATCGGTAGTAGTTATAATTCCTTTTATGGTGCCGGTTTGCGCCATACTGCTCGCAAACGATAAAACTAAAAGGCATAGGAATGCTGACTGAAGGATATTTTGCTTCATGATTGTTGTGTTAAGATGAATTGAATGTGCATTGTATGGTGTCAGCTCCGTTAGCATTGCTCATATGCATACCTTCTTGCTCCCGGCAAGCACATGATAGTGCAGGCTAACGGAGCTTACGCCACGTTAAGTACACAACGGCACAGGCCGTTATTAAAAAGTTATTGTTCAGATAGATCTCTGTGGATCTACCTCTGTTGGTGGGAGCAAGAATTACCGGGGCAAAAGTAGGGAGCGCCGCAAACTAAGGCTTGCAGAATCAGGAAAAGTGTTTGCGTTTTCAGGAAACAAAAATTATTGGATGTATATCAGCTCACTACCTTCTTCACCAGGTGCTTACCCAGGCTGCTGATCACCAGTATTGGTAACAGTAAAATAAAGAGGGGATTCAATTTCACCAGTTTGCGATATGCCCGTATCTCGCCCTTGCGCATAGCCCATTTATTACTGCTTACACCGCCTCCTGAGGTAATAGGCCGGAACAGTTGGGTCAACGGAATATTGATGAAGTGTAACTTGTACTTGTAGCCTATACGCAACCACAGATCATAGTCTTCGGTGTAGCGCATGTTAGTATCAAACCTGAAGGTTGGATCATTTTTAATTACCGTACAAGGTGTAGCAATAAGGTTAGCAGGCAACAACTTAACAAAAGGCAGCCTGAAGAGTTTTATATCTTCGGGAATTCGCTTATTGGCTATTGGTTCAAGTGTATAAGGGTGATACAGCAGATGTATTGATGGAGCCGCAGTCACAATAGTATTCATCAGGCTCAGCTTATCTGGGTGCCAAGTGTCATCGGCGTCAAGAAAAGCTATGTAATCTCCCGTGGCCACATCCATGCCAAAATTTCGTGCTACTGATCCACCGGAGTTAATGACCTTCTGAATAAGTATTATCTGGGTGCCGTAGTTGGTTTGCAGTATCTCATTGGTCTTGTCAGTACTGGCGTCATCCACCACAATTATTTCGTAGTTCTCGTACGACTGTGCCATCACAGAATCCAATGCACGCTGTATTGTTGCAGCTCCATTGTATACAGGTATCACCACACTGAATTTCAGTCCGTCATTTAGATGCGTCTTATCAGTAGCGTTGCTCATCAGTCAAATTGTTTATACACGCTTACCAATGTTTTAGCTTCTTCCTGCCAGCAATACTTTTCCCTTGCCTGCATGCAGTTTTGTTGCAGCTTGTTGTAGTAGTCTGCATCGTCTAATAATCTCTTAAGAGCCGAGGCTATGTTTTGCGGCGTTGCACTATCTATAAGGCTGGCGATCTCATATTGTGTGTTGATGCGCTCGTACTCTGGGTACTTGATACACAATTGCGGTACACCATTGTGCATGTAGTCAAAGAATCGGTTTGCGAGCGATAGTCTGTTACTCAGGCTGGTGTCTTCAAACAGGGTTATGCCTACCCATGCCTTTATAGTATAGTCTCGTAGCTCGGCTGGCGGAATATATCCTTTAAAGATCACTTTGTCTTCTAGTCCCAGTTGTTTGGTCAGTGCCATAGCTTCTTCCGAAAAGTTGCCCTTGCCGCATATGATCAGTCGGGCATTCACATCCTTCATTGCAGGTATGAGTTGCTCAAAACAACGACCCACGTTCACCGCACCCTGGTATAAAATGAATCGTTCCGTCTTTTCAGGTATAGTTACGGGCCTTAGTATTGTAGCATTACGCACTATCTTATAGTCTACACCATACTTAGCTTTAAAATCTTCTGCATAACATTCACCAATGGTATAGCCAACAGGGAAGTTGGGTACAGTATGCTTACCTATCCACAGCCACATTTTATGCACAGCCGGGCGGTCTATAACTTCTTTTAATTCTGTAAATATTTCATGCGCATCATATACGCGCTTCTTGCCCCTCAACTTTGATATATAGTACACCGGCATTATTGTATCCAGATCTATGGCGCAGAGTATATCTACTTTTCTGAATAGCAGGAAGAAGAATAGCTTGATCCAATAATGCAGGTACATGATCTTACCCTGCTCGGCTATTATAGATAAACGCACCTGCTTAAAAGGGCGGGGTATTATCGGTTGACTTGTTTTTCTTTCAAAACCTATCAGCGTTACATCATATCCGGCTTCCGTCAGCGATGTACAAATGCGTATCATTCGCTGATCGTAATTCAGGTCATTAGTTACCGTGCAGACTATCTTTTTGGGTTGGCTCATTTATCAGCCTGCAAAATAACCAAAAAGCACTTCTTTGTCTAAACTCGCGAGATAATGGTGAATTTTAAAATAGAGAATTGCCAAAGATTGTCACGGTGAGGCTCTCGAACCGCGGCAATCTTTGGCTTATCGGGTCGGTTCGCTTTTAGTCCCTAATCACACCCTCTAAGGATACTTATCAGTCAATATAGGATCAATTTCATGTTATGATGTTGAAGGCATCAAATATCTATAGAAAATGGAAAATAATAATGGAACGATGCCGAAGGTATCGCATGTCTGTGTAAGCAGCCTTCTAAATGTCTACAACCAATCTAAAATGTCAATTCTCACTTATTCCTTCGGCTTCTTCAACACCGCCACGGTCAGTCTGCTTACACACACCAATTTATCACGCTCGTCGGTAATTCGTATATCCCAAACGTGAGTTGTAGCACCAATGTGCAAAGGTCTTACGGTGGCCGTAACCAGCCGGTCTTTTTTACCTCTCACATGGTTACAGTTGATCTCGATACCCACACATATCTGCCTTTCGCGGTCTATCGTAGCCCACGATGCCACACTACCAACCGTTTCAGCCAGCGCAGCCGATGCGCCACCGTGCAATAGTCCATAAGGTTGGTGGGTATTATGATTCACCGGCATGGTCGCTTTCATATAGTCATCACCTACTTCAGTGAATTGAATATCAAGTACTTGCGACATAGTATTTGCCGATAGTTGATTTAAAATGTGTATATTTACAGTCTCTTTATCCCAGCCCATGTGTTACGTGTATTTTAAATCTCTGTTCTATTAAATTATTGGTAAAATATTAACGTTGAGAAACTAAGCAATACTATTACTTTTGGCGAACTTTTTAATAATCTTTTTGCACATACTATGCATACTATTCTGGTTGCCGGAGCCGGCAAATCATCCACCTATCTGATTCAATATTTGCTTACGCACGCCGCCCAGAATAAATGGAAGGTAATTGTTGCGGACGGAGATGCTAATGCCATCGCAGAAAAAACAAACAACAGCCCTTTTGCGGAACATGCGGTTATTGACATAACGGACATCACACAGCGCGAGCCACTGGTTAAGCGTGCCGATATAGTTGTGTCACTGATGCCGCCGCATTTGCACATTCACCTCGCTAAAGATTGCCTGGTACACAAGAAAAATCTGATCACTTCATCTTACGTTTCTGAAGAGCTGAAAGCAATGGATGCTGCAGTTAAGGAAGCAGGCCTGATGTTCATGTGCGAAATGGGTCTTGATCCGGGTATCGACCACATGACTGCCAGCAAGATCATTCATAGCATTCATCGTGTCGCGGGTAGCATTTATAGTTTCAAGTCATATTGCGGTGGTTTGATCGCTCCCGAAAGCGACAACAATCCATGGCACTACAAGTTTAGCTGGAATCCTAAGAACATTATTACTGCCGGTGTAGGTGGTGCTAAGTACCTTGCTAATGGCAAGGAAGTAGAAGTGCCTTACGAGAAGATATTTGAAAATAATAAGAAGATCAAGGTAGATGGTTTAGGCTCATTGGCTTATTACCCTAACCGCGATTCATTGAAGTACCTGGAAACTTACGATATCCCCGATATCAAAACTTTCCTTCGGGCTACATTGCGCTATCCTTCATTCTGCATTGGTTGGGATGCGCTTATCACGCTGGGTATGACCGCGCAGGATGATAGCTTCGATAAAAAAGGCCAGACCTTATCTTCATGGCTGGCAGCAAAAGTTGGCTGCACAGATCATGCAGATCTGAAAGCATTTGTAGCTAAAAAACTGGGCGTAAGCATAGATAGCACCGAGATAGAGTTGTTGGGTTGGTTAGGCTTGTTCGAAGAACTGCCTCTAAAACCGGGTACAGCATCTTCAGGCGAAATTCTGTTGGAGCTTCTCCTCGAAAAGTGGAATATGGCATCTGCTGAAAAAGACATGGTAGTAATGCAGCATGAGATAGAATACATGCACAAAGGCAGAAAGACCAAGCTTACCAGCACAATGGTGATAAAGGGCGAGAACCGCGAGCTTTCAGCAATGGCAAAGACCGTAGGTATGCCAATGGGTATCCTAGCCCGCATGGTATTGAACAAGAAGATCGTTCCACCTACAGGTGTATTGATACCCAACATGCAATCCGTTTACCGACCGGTTCTCCAGGAACTGGAAAACTATGGCATAGAGTTCAAAGACGAAATTGAATAAAAACCACTTCAAATATGTATCAAAAAGCCTTGCAGATGCTGCAAGGCTTTTTGATTTGGTCACCTCGTAACAGATGATAGCTACATTTCATATAGCATCGCCAAAGTATGTCACCGTGAGGTTCTCGAACCGCGACATATTTTTGCCACCGGGACGGTTCTCTCTTGGTCTCGCTAAGCTGTCACTTCGAGGGGTTTTCGGGTTGCCCCGCAATCATATCCAATGACAGCGACCACGCGATAGCATGGACTTTAGCGCTTCCTTCTCCTTTGGAGAAGGGCTGGGGTTGAGGCTCTGTCATTGGCAGCTTGCCTGCCGGTAGGGAACGAAGCAGTCTCGGATCGGGAAGTATTTGTTATGAATCTCTCCATTAGCACAATCTCGATATTCATCTTGTACCCACCCACAAACCCTACACCTGCCGGTCCCTTTTTAAAAACAATAACTAAAACAAACTGGCATTTTCTTTGTTAAGGTAAAACCAGGTAATGTTACCTATGCACTGCATTTATATTATGAAAAACATACTACTCGTTTTGTTTGTCTGCATTGGCCTTAGCTCCTGCAAGGAAGGCATGTTCTTAAGCGAAGTGTTTTATAATATTAACGTCTTCAACAGATCAGCCGGCACTGTATATATGTGGCGTAGCTACAATTATCCCGACACTTCCTTGCCTTTAGATAAACCGGCATTAGTAAAAATAAGACCCGGTAAAGACTACAGTATTAGCTCCTCACAAAAATGGGAAAATGAGTTGAGGTCAAAACCTTCACAAACCATGTCCATTTTTATTTTAGATTCTGTAGTTTACATCGGCCAGAACTGGGACTCTGTAAGGGCAAACGATCGCGTATTGCACCGCTACGATCTGCGGGCTGAAGACTTGGTGAACATTAACTACACGGTTAACTACCAATAGTTGGAACCGTCAGTTCTCCGGCAATGTTTGATTAATTTCAGCTAACTTTAATTAAACATCCCCCATGCACCGTTTCTTACTCACCATCGCACTCATTATCTGTTTTTCCACTCTTGCCCATGCACAAGGCATGAGCAATAGCATACCACAGGTAAAACTGGCCAATGTCGACTCCGCCCACACCACTTTTGCTACCATCCTTACCAATCCGCGATTAACTACTGGCTTACCCAACTGCAAGGTCACAGAGTTCACCATCTCCTTCACCATAAAAGACGGCAAGACCTTTGGCCCATATCCCACACATGGCAACATGCTTACCGATGAACAGAAGATCGTACTTAAGAACATTCGCAACGAACATGTCCGCATCCTCGTAGAGCGCATCAACATCCGTTGCGATGAGCAGGACTTTCAGCCGAAGAATATTGTGTTGGATTTTTGAGTGGCTCTACTAATCCATTTACAAGCACTTAGGAAGACGCCGTACTGTTGCACGTGAAGAACAGCAACTGTCTTAGAAATATATTTATAGATCTTTATGCTAAATCTGTAATTGCAACATGAATTACTCCATCCACTATCTGCAAGGGGCGCATAGTCGCTCATCCAAAAATAAGCCAGGACTGACGTTAAGTAAAAACTGTGGATGTTTTTATTGTTTGAAAATTTATGATGCTAAGCAGATAATCAACTGGACCGAGGAAGAAGAAACAGCTCTGTGTTTATATTGCGGTGTGGATACGGTAATTGGCGATTCAACTGGTTTTCCTGTTGAGGATCCCGATTTTTTAAAGGAAATGAATAGTAGATATTTTTGACTAAGTAGAAGATTCTGGAAGCAATTACAGGATAGCCAATTTTTAGTTGAGTATCGCGGATATACTCAGGAAAATTCGTCAATATCCCCACTTCAATTACCCCTTCCCAACTAATTGCCAATCAACCATCTAAATAAAGATGTTCACATTTTTGTGAATATCTTTATTTTTCCAAGTCATTTTACTCATATTAATTTGCACTCGCTTTGTCTAAAAAACTGAGATCATGTCCCTCATTTGATCAGGTAAATCATGCTTGCCTGCCGGTAGGCAGGGTTCAGGCAATGCAAGCTGATCTTTGACATATGAACCCTTATCAAAACATCACACCCCCCACGTAGGGGCTGAAGATCTTCAGCCCTGCACCATCCCAATAAAAATAGGCAAACATCGGGCATCCTGTTTTCCTTTTATCCTTTGAACAACTGTTTCAGAGAAAATAATGGCGAAAATTGGCGGAAATTGGTGGAAAAACTGCGGAAAACTGCGGAAACTGGTGGTTTTTCAAAACCGCTGAAACCATTACCCGGCGTAGCATCTACAGGAAACGCGCCATAAAAAACTGCCGGAAACGCGAAAAAACCACCACTGGCGGAAATCTGCAAAAACCACACTGGTCCTCGTTTGTAACGAGGATCCCCCGGCGTGGCGTTTGTAACGCCCGACACACACTATGCCGTTGTTGGTCTGCTGACAAACAGCAATCGGGTACGATCGGGCATTGGCTAATTTTACAATAGTTTGATTTTCAGTATATTATGTAGTTTTCATGCCCGATCCTATTTTTATTTTCATCGGGCATTCTGTGAATTCTTAAATTCTGGTCATTCTGATTCAGACAAAAAACATCAGGCATCCTCCTTTTCCTAAAATCCAGACCATCTTGATTCAGACAAACCACCCGTGTGGAAAACTCATTTTCCACCCCTCCCCATAATTTCGTTACTTTGTAATACGCTGAAAGAGTGCCGCAAAAATTGGCGCAAGTGCACAAGAAAACATGAAATTCTCCCATTTACATAACCATACTCAGTTCTCCCTACTCGATGGGGCTTCCAATATTTCCAAGCTCTATGAAAAGGCTCGTAATGATGGCCAGCCCGCTATGGCCATTACCGATCATGGTAATATGTTCGGCGCTTTCGATTTTGTGGCAGAGGCCTGGAAGAAGACAAAAGTTATAGGGCAAACACCTGAGGGCAAGGATATTCTGTCTCCTATAGTCAAGCCTATTGTGGGGTGCGAGTTTTACCTGGTGGAGAACAGGCACAAGCGCTCATTTTCTAAAGACGATAAAGATGTGCGCTATCACCAGCTCATGCTGGCTAAAGATGAGATAGGGTATAAGAACCTGGTGAAGCTTTGCTCACTGGGCTATATAGAAGGCTTGTATGGTAAGTATCCGCGTATAGATAAGGAGCTGATCATGCAGTACCACGAGGGGCTCATAGCAACAACATGTTGCCTGGCAGCATCTGTACCCCGCACTATTTTAAAGAAGGGAGAGGCCGAGGGAGAAAAAGAATTCAAATGGTGGTTAGACCTCTTTGGCGACGACTATTATATTGAGCTACAGCGCCACGACATTGCCGACCAGATAAAGGTAAATGAAGTGCTCATGCGCTTTGCCGCCAAGTACAATGTACCGGTAATAGCCAGTAACGATAGCCACTATGTAGATCAGGGCGATGCCAATGCGCATGATATCCTGCTGTGTATCAACACCGGTGCCAAGCAGAGCGACCCTAAGTGGAAGGAGATGAGCGATGATGAAGAGAACCCGGTAAAGGGTGGCCGTTTCGCCTTCCCAAGCGACAGGTTCTACTTCAAGACACAGGCCGAGATGACCGATCTTTTTAAAGACGTGCCACAGGCTATCGACAATACCAATCACATTCTCGATAAGATAAAGCCGCTGAAGCTGGAGCGCGATATATTGCTGCCTCACTTTGTGGTGCCCGATGAGTTTCACGATGATCAGAATGCCTTCCTCGAGCACCTCACATGGATGGGTGCGAAAGAAAGGTATGTAGAAATTACGGCCGAGGTAGAAGAGCGACTGAAGTTTGAGCTGTTCACCATCCGCACCATGGGTTTTGCGGGTTACTTCCTTATCGTATCCGACTTCATTAAGGCTGGCCGCGATATGGGTGTATTCATTGGCCCCGGCCGTGGATCGGCCGCCGGTAGTGCGGTAGCATTTTGTATAGGTATCACCAATATAGATCCTATCAAATACAAGCTCCTGTTCGAGCGTTTCCTTAACCCCGATCGTAAGAGTATGCCCGATATCGATACCGATTTTGACGACGTTGGTCGTCAGAAGGTTATCGATTATGTGGTAGATAAATATGGTAAGCGCCAGGTGGCACAGATCGTTACCTATGGTACCATGGCCGCCAAGAGTAGTATCAAAGACGTAGCTCGCACGCTCGATCTGCCGCTTTCTGAAAGTAACCTGCTGGCCAAGCTGGTACCTGAGCGTCCGGGTATCAATCTTAAGCGATTGATACTGGCCGATATAAAGGGAGAGGGTGGACTGGAGCAGAAAGAAGGACTTGGTGCCGATGAAATGGAAGGAGTGAACAGGCTCCGTGCTATTTACAATGAACCTACCCTTCATGGAGAGGTGCTGCATGCCGCCGTAAAGCTGGAAGGCTCTGTACGTAACACCGGTATACATGCCGCGGGTATCATCATTGCCCCAAGCGATCTTACAGATCTTTTGCCTGTATTTATGGTGAAGGATGTAGATGCGCTCATCACTCAGTACGAAGGTAATGTGATCGAGAACGCAGGTGTTATCAAGATGGACTTTTTGGGGCTAAAGACCCTTACAATTATCAAAGATGCACTGGCCCTCATCAAGAGAAATTACAACATTGAAATTGATATAGACCTGCTGCCACTCGATGATGAGCTGACCTATGAGCTCTACCAGAATGGAGAGACCAACGGTACGTTCCAGTTTGAAAGTGCCGGTATGCAGAAGCACCTTATCGCGCTCAAGCCAGATAAGTTCGATGACCTTATTGCCATGAACGCCCTGTATCGTCCGGGTCCTATAGAGTACATCCCTAACTACATCAAGCGTAAGCACGGGCAGGAAGAGATAGTCTATGATGTGCCCGACATGGAGGAATACCTCGGAGATACTTATGGTATCACCGTGTATCAGGAGCAGGTGATGTTGCTGTCGCAGAGTCTTGCCGGTTTCAGCAAGGGCGATGCCGACGTACTGCGTAAGGCCATGGGTAAGAAGCAGAAGGCAGTACTGGATAAGATGAAGGGGCAGTTCATTGAGGGTGGTGGCAAAAAAGGTCATCCTGCCGATAAGCTCCAAAAGATCTGGACCGACTGGGAAGCCTTCGCACAATACGCCTTCAATAAATCGCACTCTACCTGCTATGCTCTGGTGGCCTATCAAACGGCTTACCTCAAAGCGCACTATCCGGCCGAGTATATGGCTGCGGTACTGAATAACCAGGGTAATATTGAAAAGATAAAGTTTTACATGGAAGAGTGCCAGCGCATGGAATTGCAGGTACTTGGTCCGGATGTAAATGAAAGTTTAAAGGGCTTCGCCGTGGCCAAAGAGAACGTAGTTCGCTTCGGTATGAATGCCATTAAAGGCGTAGGTGAGGCAGCTGTTGAAGACCTTATAGCAGAGCGCGAAGCCAATGGTCCATTCGTCTCTGTGTATGACCTCATCAAGCGCGTCAACCAACGTACCGTAAATAAGAAATCACTGGAAAGCCTGGTACTTGCCGGTGCATTAGATTGCTTTACAGACATGCACAGGGCGCAGTACTTTTATGCACCTGCAAATGATCCTATCACAGGTATGGATAGGCTGGTGCGCTTTGGCAACCAGTTCCAGGCTAGTTCTTCAGTGGCTACCAACAGCTTGTTTGGTGAGTCTGCTATGCCGGAAGTGAAGCCACCTATAATGCCTCCTTGCGACAAGTGGGGCTTGCCCGAATTGCTGGACAGAGAAAAAGAAGTGGTAGGTATTTATCTATCCGCCCATCCGCTCGATGGCTTTAAGTTCGAGATGGATAACTATGGCATTACACAGGTCCGCGATCTGGAAGAAAATAAAGGCCGTCCGTTGCGCATAGCGGGCTACATCACAGATGTTGGCCACATGACCTCTAAAAAGGGGTCTAAGTTCGGTAAATTCACCATCAACGACTACAGCGGCAACTACGAGATCATGCTGTGGGAAAAGAGCTATGTGCAGTATGGTAACTACCTCGTCAACGGCCAGAAGCTACTCATACAGGGCACTTACGATGAACATAAATACCGCCCCGGCGTTATGGAGTTCTCCATAAGCAATATGCTCCTGCTCGATGAGATCCGTAAAGTATGGACCAAGAAGGTGAGCATCTACGTTCCTATGGAAAAGGTAGATGAGTTGTTCGTAAGCTTTATAGAAAAGAACGTAAAGACATACCCAGGCAATACGGAACTATACATATATATATCCGATGCCGAGACCAACTATGCCGTAAAACTCAGATCACAGACACTCAAAATGGAGCTCAACGATGAAATGATCCAATTCCTCCAGGAAACAGATTATATTAAATATGCGCTTGATAAGGTGTAGATGTTAACCTGATCGGCGACTCAAGTAATAGCGTTGCGGTGCAAAAGTTAAATTGTTAGTAACTATGTGAATACCTTATAGTGCTATTATACCAAACTATTTACAAGCCGTTGATTAATGAATTAACTTTGTGCTTTCAAAACAACATAAACAATTTTAAAAACATAGAATATGGCAGCAGTATATACCGATTCGAATTTCGAAGCGGACGTATTAAAGGCAGACAAATTGACCGTAGTAGATTTCTGGGCACCATGGTGTGGTCCGTGTTTGCAGTTAGGCCCAACCATCGATGCTTTGTCTAAAGAGTATGAAGGCAAGATCAATGTAGGAAAGCTTAACGTAGATGAAAATCCTAACGTATCAGTTAACTACGGTATCACCAGCATACCATGTGTATTATTCATTAAAGATGGTAAGGTTGTAGACAAGCAATTGGGTGCAGCACCAAAGAATGTATTTGATAAGAAAATACAGAAGCTCATCGCTTAATCGCATGAGATGTCTCTAAAAATAGAGTACTAATATTGAGTAAGCCCTCCTATAAATTTATTGTATGGAGGGCTTACTAGTCTCTTGTCGTGATTGCGTCCATTTTAAATTACGCTATCTCGGCCGGTAGTGAAGTATATAAATTACGTTGTTGAATGCTCACTAACTTATAGTTAAAATAATGTAAAGCATAAATATGTTATCATTAAGTAGTTTTAAATTAATGCTTAACAATAAAATTATTTTGTGTTATTGACAGGTTATTCACATTTTATAATTTCGGCAACAACAAGGCCAAAGTATTGTTAATACTGATTTCTGTCATTTTTTTTGCAGATATTGCTATAGTGTACACGGGCAACCGAAGGGTAAGAATTCCGCTATGATGCCCGATGCAAGCCTATTTTTATAAATTTTCTTTACTATTCCAATTTCATTATTTATCTTTACGGCAACTAGGGTAGGTAAGCAACGAAAACAGAGTCCTGTTTTTGTTTGGTTATTATTGTTTTAACGGTGGTAGTGGGTGTGTTTTCAGGTTAGTTTTATCAATATTCCTTCCTTATTTAAAGGACGCTAAACCTTTGATTATATTGTGTTTCTGGCGTTTTTATTTTCAAATACGAATTAGATATAAAATCTTTACTAAATAAAATTAGTATGAATATGAAGAGTACTTATTTTGCATTGTCATTATTCCTAACGGCATCTTCCTTGTCTCATTACGCCAGTGCACAGCATACCGAATCTCGCATTCGCCCTGTTGTGCCATATGAGCAATCAAAGCTGTCCGCGCCTCCGGGAATGGTGTATGTTCCGGGTGGTACGACCATTATTAAGTATAGTCAGCAGGCTTCAGACAGCAACTCTGTTAAGAAAGTGAGTTTGAGTTCTTATTTCATAGATAAGACCGAGGTTACCAACCAGCAGTACAGGCAGTTCATTGAGTGGGTAGTTGATTCAATTGCAATTACTAAGTACTTGAAAGACGAAGACAAATTCTTTAAGGATAGTAAAGACGAGCCTAAGACAGCCGAAGTAAAGCCAGGCGATTCTACAAGTCCTGCACCAGCGGCTCCGGTTAGCAATGGTCCGCAAAGACGCATCAACTGGGCTCATGTAGATCATAAATCATTGTTTGAGAACGATGATTATAAAGAAAGACTTAAGCCAATGCTTGATGAGAAAGGTCAGGTAAAGAGAGATTCAATTTTCTTTAGCTTCAGGTTCCTCAGATCATCTGGTACAAACCCTAAATTGAAAGTAGGTACTTATGCTACTTCTACAGTTAATGTTTATCCTGATGAAGAGATATGGGCAAAAGATTTTCCTAATGCGCAGACCGACATCCTGGTTGAAAATTACTTTACCAGCGAGCCGTATGAAGATTATCCTGTTGTAGGTGTAACTTGGCCACAAGCCAACGCATTCACTTACTGGAGGTCTCAGAATGCAAGCAGTTTCAGCAATGTTGCTGATTATATGAAGAGCTACCATCTTTCTTACAGCCTCCCATCAGAAGCACAGTGGGTGTATGCTGCTCAGCAGGATATGAAGGCAGTAGCTAAGACGGCTCCTGTAGAAGATAAAAAAGAAGATGCTAAGGAAGAGAAGAAAGGCAAGAAGAAGAAAGCAGCTGCAGAAGAAAAGCCTGCTACTACTGATGCCGGTACTACTCCTGCTGTGAATGATGATCCAAATTCAAGTTGGACATCAACTGCCGCTAAGACAGTAGACAATTCAGCAGCACTTCAGGTAGATAGCAATGCACTGTTTCTTGACCCGGTTATTGCCGACGAAAACAATGTTGTTGGTTCTGATAGGAGAGGTCTTACTGCAAACTTTAAGCAGGATGAAGGTGAGTTGACAGGTGATGGTTCTGCGTTTACAGTTCCGGTAATGTCTTACACTCCTAATGAGTTCGGTATTTATTGTATGAGTGGTAACGTTGCTGAGTGGACAAAAGATGCATACAGCCCTTCTACTTTCGCTTTCGTATCTGATGTAAACCCGGTATTGTCTTACGATGCTGATTCTACAGACGGCGAGCCAATGAGGCGTAAAGTAATTCGTGGTGGTTCATTTAACAGCCCTGCGAAAGATCTGGGACCTTATGCACGTGCATACGAACTTCAGGAAACAGCTCATAGCTACATAGGATTCAGGTGTGTAATGGGTGCTCCGGAAATTCTGAGCAAAATGACCGCTACACGTAAAAAATCTAAAAAGAAATAAATCTCAACTAAGTACAATAACCTTTATTACATCCTCTAAAATTAAATTAATCCATTAAAATTTATTGAATTATGAGCAGTAATCCTCAAAAAAGCAAAAAAATAGGTCTTAATTCAGTCATCTCATGGGGTGCGAGCGTCGTTATCGTTGGTTTGATGTTCAAGATCCTTCACTTGAAGGGTGGTGAGATCATGATCGCGGTTGGTCTTTTGACTGAGTCAGTATTGTTCGCAATAATGGGTTTTGCGGCAATAGGTTCAGATGCAACTCCTGATGCTCATGATGATAAGAAGAAAGATTCAGGTCTTGATGATCTGTTGGCTACTGCTATCAGTCCTGCTGTAATACAGAAGCTTAGCAAAGGTTTTGAGCAGTTCAACAAAACAGTTGAATCAGTTAATGCAGTGGCAAACACTGGCGCAATAGCTCAGAACATGTTCAAGGAAATTGAAGCTGCTACAGGAGATATCAAGAAATTCCGTGATAACGTTTCTGCTATCGGTACAAGTTTCGATGCATTTGGTAAGACTTTGCAGTCTATCAATCAGATGTCAGTAGCTTCTTCTACAATGTTGAAGGATTTCGAAACTGCAAGCAAGGGTATGCAGGTTTATGCTAAGAACATGACAGAAGTGAATGCAAGCTTCGATACATTCAGCAAAACACTTCAGGCTATCAATTCAATGACAGTTTCTTCTCAGTCAATGTTGAAAGAATTTGAAGCTGCTACCAATGGTATGAAGGCTTACAACAAGAACATCACTGATCTGAGCAAGGTTTACCAGGCGCAGCTTGATGCTTTCAGAAAGAACTAATCTAATCCCATTATTTCAATAAAACTAATTATAAAGCATGGCAGGAGTAAATGAAACCCCCCGGCAAAAAATGATGGGTATATTGTATCTAGTATTGCTTGGTCTTGCAGCTACTACAGTAACCGAAAAAGTTCTTCAATCATTCAGAAACCTTACTGTAGGCCTTGAGGCATCTACCAGCAATGTTCAGACGTCTATTGATAAAGCTTTTGCATCATTTGCAGCATCAACACTTAAAGATGACCCAACGCGTGCAAAACCATTCTGGGATAAAGCACAGAAAGTAAAGGCAGCAGTTGCTGACCTGGATAAGTATATTACCGATACTAAAGCAATATTTGAAAAAGAGTGCGGTGGTTTTGACGAGTCTGAAGGTGATTATAAGCAACGTGATAACGTTGAAATTTCTCCAAACGTCATGATCCTTCACGGTCGTGCTAAGGAACTGAAAAAGAAGATCGCTGAAACAAAAGCATTGATCCTTGCTCAGTTGGATGAAAAAGATCGTCCGGGCTTTAAGATGGCTTTGAATGCAGACGATCCGCTGAAAAGAAAAGGTGAATTGCAGAAGGAATGGGCCGACACTTATTTCGGTGATGGTATTCCTTTGACAGCGGCGTTCACTGCATTGACCAAGATAGAAGCTGATCTGAAGACTACTGAGTCTGAAGCGATCAAAAAAATACTGGGTGATGTAACTAAGACAGACCTCGTATTGGACCAGTATGCTGCACTTGCTGTACCTACAACCAGCAGTTATGTATTGGTAGGTCAGCCATATTCTGCTGAAGTTTTCCTTACAGCATTCAGTAATTCATTGAATCCTGATATCACTGTTGGTGGTCAGAAATTGAATGTTACCGGTGGTAAGGGTACTTATACAGTTAACACTTCACACGAAGGTGAATTCAAATGGTCTGCTACGCTTCATATGAAGAAAGCTGATGGATCAATTGGTGAGTGGAAAACTCCTGAAGTATCGTATCGTGTTGCTAAGCCATCTGCTGTAGTTTCTCCTGATAAGATGAATGTGTTCTACATTGGTTTGGACAATCCGGTTTCTGTTTCTGCACCGGGTACACCAGCTGAAAAGTTGAAAGTAACAATGAGTGCCGGATCTGCTAAGAGTGCTGGTACGCCGGGTAAGTTCCTCGTTAATGTAACTACCTCAGGTGTTGTTAAGGTGAGTATCTTCGGTGAAGATGGTTCCGGTAAACAAGTTAAGTTGGGCGAATCAGATTTCCGTTGCAAGCGTTTGCCTTCTCCACATGCTAAGTTCGCAGGAAAGGGTGGTGGTAATGTTCCACGCGCTCAGTTGACTTCTGCAGACAGAATATTCGCAGCCTTGGAAGATTTCGAATTTGATACAAAGTTCGTTATCGGTCACTTCAAGTTGTACGTGCAGAAGCCACGCATGGATCCACAAATCCTTGAGTCAAGCAATATGTTGCTTACAGCACCAATGAAGGCGGCTTTGACAGGCGCGACAGCGGGTACGAAGGTTTATTTTGACGAAATTTTTGCAACAGGTCCTGACGGTATCAAACGTCCTTTGGAGCCGATCATATTTACTGTGCAGTAATTGAATATTAAATTATTTTTTATGAAGAAGAGTATAATCTTTGCAGTTCTGGTTCTTTTATGTGTTGGCATCAGCTCTGATGTGATGGCTCAGAAGAAGAAGAAAAAGAAGCCTGCTAAAACTGAAAAAACTACCCCTGGCGCATCTACAACTGATGCCACTCCGCCTCCACCGGCTCCTGTCGCCGACGCGGGTATTCCACCTGAGGATACAGGTGTAGCTACCTCTGATGCAATTGTTGCTGAAGCAGATTCTTTCGACTTCACGGCAATAGTTTTGGATACTGCAAAGCCAACAGATGGTTATTTGAAATTGTCAACGCTAAGAGGCGCTAAGCCTTTCCCTTTTCCTAAGGAAGATAAGAACAGTGTGAAGTTCTACAAGCGTATCTGGAGAGAGATCACTACTACTGATTCTGAAAACAGGATCTTCTCTATTCCTAACGAAACTTTGATACAGTTCATCATGGACGGTATCAAGGCGGGTAAGTTGGTTGCTTATGAAGATGAAAACTTCAAAAAGAAATTGAGCTACGTTAAGGTAATGGGTCGTTTCCGTGACAGTTCTATCGTTACTGATATTGATACTGCTACAGGTGAAATGAAAGGTACACACACCGTTGCCAATGATTTCAATCCGGATTCAGTTACTAAGTTCGAGTTGAAAGAAGATATCTTCTTCGATAAGGTTCGTGGCCGTGTTGTTACTGAGATCATAGGCATAGGCCCATTGAAGAAGAACAAGACTACTACCGGTGTTGACATCGGAGACACGCATCCTTTCTACCTTAACTTCAAGCAGTGCCGTGCTTTGTTTGCAGCAAGAGAAGTTGTTGATCCGCAGAGAGATATCTACAACATCAGCTTTGATGATATCTTTATTCAGCGCGCATTCAAATCTGTTATTACTAAGGAGTCCAATCCTGCTAATATGAGGATCAAGGACAAGTATCCGGACAAAGAGCGTCAGATCAAGGAATCTAATCGTATCGAGCGCGAGATCGCCCGCTACAAAAGAAACCTTTGGAAATTCTCTTAATTCTGAAACGTTTTTTATAAAAGGTGTGTCTGAAAAGACACACCTTTTTGTTTTGGCGTAATAGTTGCTTGCAACTACAATATCCACACAGTGTTATTAAATACTTTTGCCGCTGTTTTTATTAATGTCGATATTGTACCGGTATCTTAAATAATATAGATGAACAAACTACTTATTACTTTTTTATTGCTGGTGCAAGGAGTTTGCTTACAGGCTCAGTCTACTTTCAAGTGTGGTTGGACAACCTACAAAACAGCAATGATCGTTCATGAATTTACTTACAGTTACACCTATTCAGATAGTTTCAGACTATACCTTGCAGATAGCACAAAAACGTTTATAGCACCAGACAGTGCCGCAACATTGACAATTTCTTACCCATTCAGAGATAATAATAAATACCAGACTGCTAACTATTATAACGCTAAAAAGAAGCTGGTAAAGACTGAAGAGTATAAGGACAACCTTGTACAGGTGATGAAGGAGTATAAGTACGACGATAAGAACAGGAAGACTTATCAGTACGAAGACAATAGGTTGAACAGTAATAATTTTAAGAAGACGTATGACTACTCAACCGATAAAAATGGCGATTTCATAGTTAGTGAGGTTTCTTATTTCAATGGCAGGGTAGAGTTTTATACAAAGACATACTATGATAAGAACAATGTGCGCTACAAGGAAATAAGGCTAAATGACAATAATAAGGACGTGGTGCACGTTGAGAATTTTTACTATAATGCTGCCGGTAAGCTGAAAGAACGTACCGTATTCTTTCCGGAGTTTAAGGTGACCAAAAAATTTCAGGAGCCGGGTGGAGATGCGCCAGTAAAGTGTTTCAGATCGCAGGTGATAAATATCCCCGAAAAACCATCGCTCAGTACCAAGATATCTTACCTGAAAAAGCTGCTATACAAAAACAATGGTGCTTTGCTGGACCAGGATTGTCATGAATTTGAATACAGATTTTTCTCATCGGATTGTGAAGTGATCATTGGTACTACCAAGGTAAACAACATAAAGCAGGTTATCTTCCGCTATAAGGAGCGGGTTAATGGATAATTGATAGGCTACTTTCATTTCTATACGCTCAGTTTTTTGATTTATTGCTAACACTTTAATCAGTAACTTGCATCATCATTTTGATACGGGTTATTACATAATATTATTTTCTTCATGTTAAAGGTAGGAGTACTAGGTGCCGGTCATTTAGGTAAGATACACATCCAGCAATGGCAGGAAATAGAAGGTGTGGAATTGGTAGGATTTTATGATCCAAGTGATGTACAGGCAGCTTCAACAATATCTCAGTATCAGGTGCCAAGGTACACCGATCTTGATGCGTTAATAGCTGCTGTGGATGCGATAGACATTGTTGCCCCAACTACCTCTCATTACGAATTGGCTAAGCGCTGCCTGCTATCGGGAAAGCATCTTTTTATAGAAAAGCCGCTGGCTCACAACCTTGAGGAAGGTAAGGAGCTGGTAAAGCTGGTGAAAGAAGCTAACGTAAAATGCCAGATCGGCCATGTTGAAAGGTATAACCCGGCTTTCCTTGCATTGGGTGACATAAACGTGCAGCCCATGTTTATAGAGGCACATAGGCTGGCACAATTCAATCCACGTGGTACTGACGTTTCGGTGATCTTTGATCTGATGATCCATGATATTGATATTGTTCTTTGTCTGGTAAAATCGCCCGTGAAGCGCATATCGGCAAGTGGCGTATCAGTATTAAGTGAAAATGCAGATATTGCTAATGCCCGCATAGAGTTTGATAACGGCTGTGTTGCCAATTTGACGAGTAGCAGAATATCATTGAAGAAAATGCGTAAGGTGCGCCTTTTCCAGCGCGATGCCTATATTGGTATCGACTTCCTGGAGAAAAAGACAGAGATCATAAGGCTGAAAGATACAGATGTGCCGGAGGGGATGATGGATTTCCCTATTGAGGTAGGAAATGGTGAAAAGAAGATCATATCGGTGCAGATGCCTGAAGTGAGTAACCTGAACGCAATAAGAACCGAGTTGGAGGAATTTGCGTCTGCCATTGTTAATAACAAACCTGTGCGTGTTTCTGTGCTCGACGGTTATCATGCAATGGATGTTGCGCACCAGATCTTGAAAAAAATGAGTTTACACAATGAAATGCACAATGTTTAGCGCTATACTGCGTTATACTGAGTGAAGTAAAAATTATGACAGGTATTTACACTACATCAAGATATTTATTACTGATAGTTATATTAGGTTTAGCAGGGGCAAGTTGTACTAAAAAGGATGCAAGTCTTATACCTACTTACGTGCATATTGACTCATTTGCATTCAATCCGGTAGCGTCATTGCCTGCGGATGTTGCCAATACCCACCAGATCAATTCAGTATGGGCTTTTTATAACAATAGCCCTATTGGCGTTTTCGATCTTCCTGCTAATATACCGGTGATTACCAATGGCAATGGTAAACTCACATTGAGGCCAGGCATATCTGTATCAGGGTTGAATAATTTTCTGGCAACTTATCCTTTTTATACAAGCGATACAAGTACTTTGATTCCACAGCCCGGCAAAACGTTGACTTACTTGCCCAAGACGTCTTATTATACTTCAACCAAGTTCAGTTTTATTTCAAAATTTGAGCCGTCAACCGGTACTCGTTTTAAGTTGGTTAGTGGCTCAGTTCCAATGACTATCAATAGCGATAAAAATGGAGTTATAACGCTTACTGCACCTAACGATACATTGTCTGAAGATAGCTCATACACGCAGTTTGCTATACCTCTTAATAAGGATGCCTATATAGAGTTTGACTATAAATGCACTGTTCCTTTCGCTGTAGGGTTGAGGGCTAATCTGGCATCTATTTTTACAATTTATTATATGGCCGGTATATACCCGAGCGATCATTGGCAGAAGTTCTACTTATCGGTAAAAGACTTTGAGGCACAATACCAGGCTACCAATTACAGCTTTTACATAAAGACAGCTTTACCAGCCGGAGAAACAACGGGGACGGTAATGATTGACAACATTCAATTGGTATATTTCGATTAGGTGTTGGTGAATTGTATTTGTACAAATACCGTACAATGTTTACGATAATATTGCGTTATTAGGGAGTGAAGTAAAAAATATGACAGGGATCTATACCAGATTAATATACTTATTGCTTTGTTTTGTACCGGGTTTCGCCGTTATGAGCTGCAATGCAAGTAAGGATAAAGGGTCGATACCTACTTATGTACATGTAGATTCATTTAAATTCAGTGCTCTTCCTCCATCATTGAAGCATATTGCAACATCTCATCAAATAAACTCCGTATGGGCATATTATAATAACAGCCCTATTGGCGTCTTTGATCTTCCTGCAGATATTCCGGTTTTGGCTAATGGTACAGGAATACTGACACTTAGACCTGGTGTGTCGGTTTCTGGTCTGAATAATTTTCTTGCTACTTACCCCTTTTACCTGAGTGATACCAGCTCTCTAATTAGTCAACCTGGTAAGACCATACATTATAGTCCTACGACTACCTGCTATCCGTCGAGCAGGTGTACTGTAATTGCCAATTTTGATTCTGATCTGGTAACACCTTTTAAGGTGGATGCAGGTACAAAAATTGAGCGCGTGGGTGGAACAGGAAGTGTTACATTAAACGCGAAAGATTCGTTGTCTGAGATAGGATCAATAGCTCAGTTTGCAATTCCACTTGGTAAAGACGCATACATTGAATTTGATTATAAGTGCACGATTCCATTTTCGGTGGGATTGAAAGCCAGCCTAGGAACGCTCTACACAAAATATTACCTAGCCGGCATATACCCGAGCGATCATTGGCAGAAATTCTACTTATCGGTAAAAGACTTTGAAGCGCAATATCAGGCCACAGGCTACAATTTTTATATAAAGACTGAACTCCCCGCAGGACAGTCTTCAGGCACAGTATTAATAGACAACATTCAATTGGTATATTTCGATTAACCCATGCAGTTAAGCCCTGTTAAAAAGAACGCTATAAGGCAGTTGATACTGCTGGATTATGCTGCCTCGGCGCTGGCATGGTTTACCTTTTGGGTATACCGTCAGAATCTGTTGCTGAAGATCGATTATGTAGAAACATTAAAGATCTTCTTATTCAGAGACGTTCTTAACACGCTTGTAATAATACCTATAGGTTGGTTTATTCTCTACCTGCTTTCAGGTACTTATTTCGACCTGTATAGAAAGTCGAGACTTAATGAGATCAACCGTACGCTTATATCTTGCATACTGGGCTGCACACTTGTTTCCGTTATAGTGTTTGCAGATGATAAGGGCGATTATTCCTACTTCACCAATGCCATAGGTCATTATCTGCTGATACAAACAGTAATTACGCTGGTGTTCAGGTTGTTTATTCTCTACAGAGTAAAGGCCAACCTCGTAAAGGGCAAAGTTGGATTTAATACTTTGATCATTGGCGGTAATCAACAAGCCATCAATATTTACAAACAGGTATTAGAGAATCCCAAAGTTTTGGGTAATATTTTCCTTGGCTTTATTTATTCAAATAAAGAAGCCAGCAATGGCATGAGCAAGTTTCTGCCGCAGTTGGGGCATTTGTCTGAGCTGGAAAGCATAATAGATAAACATGAGATAGAAGAGGTAATAGTAGCCGTCGACTCTTCAGAACATCACCTGCTGGAGAATATACTCACCCGCCTATGTTACAGGCCAGTTGTAGTAAAGGTCCTGCCTGATTATTATGATATATTGAGTGGATCGGTAAAGACCAGTAACGTATATGATGCGGTACTGATACACATTCACCCCGACCTTATGCCCGATTGGCAGCGTGTTTGCAAGCGGGTAATAGATATTATTATTTCAAGTTCCGCACTCATAGCATTATCTCCTTTCCTGATATTTACTGCTATTATGGTGCTGCTCTCATCTAAGGGGCCAATCATTTACAAGCAGCAACGCATAGGTCTGTTTGGCCGTCCCTTCTATATTCTTAAGTTCAGATCAATGTTTGTTGATGCGGAGAGCGGTGGTCCTGCATTATCCAGCAAGACTGATAGTCGGATTACCAAGTGGGGTAGATTCATGCGTAAATGGCGCATAGATGAGCTGCCACAATTCTTCAACATTGTGAAGGGGGATATGTCGCTGGTTGGCCCAAGGCCAGAACGCAAGCATTACATAGATATTATCAGCCAGGCACATGCTCACTACAAGTATTTGCATAAAGTAAAGCCGGGACTTACTTCATGGGGTATGGTGCAATTCGGCTATGCCGAAAATGTGGATGAAATGATAGATCGTATGCGTTACGACCTGCTCTATATTGAGAATTGCTCCCTGGCACTCGATATCAAGATCATCCTCTACACCTTTATTGTTATCTTCCAGGGTAGGGGCAAGTAGTTTCACTTCTTTATTGTCCTCGTTTTCAACCTTCAATTGTTATTGTAAAAAATAATATTGCTCTTTTCTTTAAGTAAGCGAACGTTCACTTATCTTTGTTCGAGCTAAATTATTTGGATGAGGGTAAGGAACGAGGAAAAGGTACAGTTAGTAAAGCAAAAGGCCATGGAAATGGTAGTTTCCGATGGCTTTGAAGGCTTCAGTGTCAATAAACTGGCTCGTGCCTGCGGTATATCTGTTGCTACCTTATACATCTATTACAAAGACAAAGACGATCTGATCACAGAAATAGCTTTGGAAGAAGCCAAAAGAATGGGAGAGATTACCTTAGGGGATTTTGATCCTGAGTTGTCTTTTGCAGAGGGCTTGCGTAAACAATGGGAGAACAGATCGAGGTATATACTTGAAAACCCTGTTGCAAGTGCTTTTTTTGAACAGTTGCGTACTTCTACCTACCAGGATAAAGTGATGGAGTGTATTATCTGTGATTTTAAGGCTAAGATGGGTACGTTTATGCAGAAGGCTATAAAGAATAAAGAAGTAGATGCCATGCCCCTTGAAGTATATTGGTCAGTGGCATATGCACCTCTTTATTCACTGTTAAGATTTCATCATGAAGGCCGTAGTCTGGGTGGAAAACCTTTTGTGCTGAACGAGGATATTATGTGGCGCACCTTCGATCTTGTGGTAAAAGCACTTACGCCATCTAAATGAACCTATCTATTACATTACTATTAAAACACACTAACCATGAACACAGAAAACATACTTCTATTCAAGTCCAATATAAAAACAGCCTCCGACAAATTTGCTGTGGAGCGAATTCTCGATATTCATCCGCACATAGAGCAGTGGACGGTAGACCAGCAGGACGAGGATTGTATCCTCAGGGTTATCTCACCAAGGCTTACCCACAATCATGTAATTGATATGGTAAGAGGTTGCGGCTATCATTGCGAAGAGCTGAAAGACTAACATATACTATTCTCCTGATTATTTAATGAACATAGCGGCACCCGTTATGAAATGGGCCGCTATTTAATATCACAAAAAATGAAACAAAACACAGAAAAAATACCATTTTCAGCCTATCAGAAGTTCGTCATTTTTATATTGGCGGTTACTCAATTTACCGTGATACTAGACTTTATGGTCATGTCGCCAATGGGTGACCTTATGATGAAGGCACTGAACCTTAAAACTTCACAGTTTGGTTTCGCAGTATCGGCTTATGCATTTAGTGCAGGTGTATCAGGTTTGCTCACAGCAGGCTTTGCCGATAAGTATGACAGGAAAAAATTGCTGCTCTTTTTCTATACCGGTTTTATACTCGGTACTATTTTTTGCGGGTTAGCCGATTCATACGAATTGCTGATAGCCGCGCGCATTATTACCGGGCTTTTCGGCGGGGTTATTGGCTCAGTATCTATGGCAATAATGGCAGACCTGTTCGATATACATCACAGAGGTAGGGTAATGGGTTTTATACAAATGGGGTTTGGCGCCAGCCAGGTATTGGGTGTGCCTATAAGTCTCTACATTGCCAACTATTGGGGATGGCACCTGCCATTTATAATGGTTGCCGGGTTGGCAGCTCTGGTACTGGTGCTTATAGTAGTGAAGCTGCAACCGGTAACAAAACACCTGGAGGTGAAGAACGATAAGAATGTATTTCTGCACCTGTGGCACACCCTTGCCGACAGGAATTACCGTATAGGGTTTCTTTCCACCGCTTTGTTGTCGATAGGGGGCTTTATGATGATGCCATTTGGCAGCGCGTTTGCGGTAAATAATCTGCATATACCACAAGACAAATTGTTCATATTGTTTATGATGTCGGGTGTAAGTTCACTTGTAATTATGCCGCTGATTGGTAAATTCAGTGACAAAGTCGACAAGTTTATATTGTTTGCCATAGCATCTTCATGGATGGCAGTGATGGTGGTGATCTACACCAACTTGTCTGTAACGCCGCTGTGGCTGGTAATCATCTTCAACGTACTTATGATGATGGGCATAATGAGCCGTATGATACCTTCGAGCGCACTTACCACTTCACTGCCCGAAATGAAAGACAGGGGCGCATTCATGAGTATCAACTCATCTCTGCAGCAGATAGCAGGTGGTATAGCCGCAGCATTTGCCGGAATGGTAGTAGTACAAAAGACCAAGACATCGCCACTAGAGCATTACAATACACTGGGTTACATAATAGTGGGTGTAAGCGTACTGAGCATATTAATGATTTACAGGGTAAGTGTGATCGTAAAGAATAAGCTGAAAGAGAAGGTAGTGTAACCGCTGTAATTAAACTACTTGTTTGTCGTTTCCATACACCGTTAATCACCGGAGTTTGGAAACGACATTCTATTTTTATGAACATAGCGGAAAGGAAGTAGGAGAAGATTATAGTTATGAAAGTGTAGTAAAATAATTGCAGAATTATATCTTTACTGCAAAACCCTCATGTGAAATATATTAAAGGTTTCGACACCCTCAGGGCTTTTGCTGTATTGTTTGTAATGATCGAGCACAAGGGTGTTTGGTTTGATGATACTGTACCCAACGGCCGATTTATTAAAGAGGTTATTATCCCTGACGGTGGTTTTGGTGTGTTCCTTTTTTTTGTGTTGAGCGGGTTTTTGATAACCGGTATATTGCTCAAAGAAAGGGATGAACATGAGGTTGGAACCAAGTCGATGGTAGCTAACTTCTTTATGCGGCGTGCCTTACGCATCTTCCCCATCTATTTCCTGCTACTGTTCTTTCTTTATGCTATCAACTATACTGGTATAAGAGATATTTTCTTCTATCACCTTACTTACACTACTAACATCCTCTGTTACCGCACTAATCAGTGGAATTCATTTTCTCACGTATGGACCCTGTGTGTGGAGGAGCAGTTCTATTTATTCTGGCCATGGCTGATCATTTTTGTCAGTAAAAAATATCTCAAATATGTCTTCCTGTTTTCTATACTCACTGGCATAGTAAGTACCTGGTATTGCATGGATATAAGGGGCCACATGGGCCCGCTACTGGTCTTTAATTGCTTTGATTCATTTGGTATCGGCGGTCTGTTGGCTTACTCTCAGATGAATGAAAAGTACCGTGTCCGTTTTCAACAGTGGCTGAAATGGGCCGGAGGCTTTGCGCTGGCCATCTATTTATATTGGAAGATAGGTGCGTTTATGCGTGTTACCACCCATGGTTTTATTTTCTCAAAGACGATCACCAGCATCTTAGCGGCATGGCTCATAAGCCTTGTGGTCAATGCCAGGCCGTCATTTTTTAGGCGTCACTTTCTTGAGAACAGGCTCCTTACGTTTGTAGGAAGGATCAGTTATGGTATTTACTTGTATCACTACGTGTACAATGCGCTCGTGTATTGCCAGTTGAACGATTTTCTCAGCAAGATAACCACCGGTTTTCCGGCACTTAACTTACTTGTTAACGACTCCCACTTTTTCTATTGGCTGCATATAGTACTGGTAATTGCGCTCTCTGCATGTTCCTACTACATCATAGAGCGGCCATTCTTAAAGCTAAAGAAATTCTTTGGGAATAATGATGAGGTTGTAGTTAAGCCATTGGGTTAGTTTGCAGTTGCGATATTGGATGTTAATTGACTCTCCTTATATCGATTGGAAATTAAAAACATCATTGATTCTAATGGGCGCGAACCTACGGCTCGCGGGTAAGAGAGGGGGCTGCAATGCTACAAACCTTTTGCACCTGCGGTGCAATGATATGTTCTGAACGTAGCATTTTGAGGCCTAAGCGGTGTTATCAGACATACAGCAACAAAAGCAAAATCCCCGCTACACAACGTATAGCGGGGATTTCTTATTGTATCTTTCTTTCCTTATTTACCTGCGAAAAAATCTGCTGACTTCTTGGTGAGGTATAGTTTCTTTTGAAGGAAAACGTCTGTTTTGTCTTTTGGTATGCGTAGCTTGTAAGTGCCACCTGCAAAATTGTGGAAGGCAAACTGGTCGTAGTCAGGATTCCAGCGAGCCATGAGCTTCTTGTCTATGCCCAGCTCTATAGCCAGTACATCGAAAGATATAGGCTGACTGATGCTGAGGATGTTCATGTTCTTCAGCTCATCATCGGTAAATGCTACTACCTTTTTTACTGGAACAGGCGTTGTAGCAGCTACAGTACCTGGTTTGCCCGGTGTAGCAGGTGCTGTACCGTTGGCAGCCATAGTAGCGGCTATCATTTCCTTTATTGCAGCTTCTTCATCTTTGTCTTTGCTGAACTTAAAGTCTACCGGAATACTACCCAGGCTGATGAATTTGCTGAGGTTTTCGAAGATACTTGCAGTAGCTATGAAAGCCAGAACGTGGCCCTGAGTTTCGCGTGGCAGGTATTCCTTGATGTCCCAGAAATTGTGACTACCTGTTTTTTCTATAGCCCTCAGTACCGGTGTAGGACCGCTGTTATAAGCGGCTACAACCAATAACCAGTCATTGAGCTGGCTGTACAAAAGATCGAGATACTTGGTAGCAGCAGCAGTAGATTTGTTCCAGTCTGTACGCTCATCGTTCTTACGATTAACGGTCAGACCCATCATACGGGCTGTTGTTTCCATCATCTGCCAAGGCCCTACGGCGCCGGCATGAGATACTGCTTTATGATTGAGTGCTGATTCTATAACTGCCAGATACTTCAGTTCCTTGGGCATTTTCTTCTGCTCCAGCACATTGTCCATTACAGAGAATGGGGTAGCGCTATTGCTCTGTACGCTGCTGAGGGTGCGGTTATGGATCTCCATGTACTTGCGTACAAAGTCGTTCACATATTCGTCTTTCTCACCAAAGTAAGCTTTTTCGCCTGCCAGGGGAACATGGTTATAAGGTAGTTTTTCCTGAGTGTTGGCGGCAAGCAAACCATTGGTAGTCTTAGGTTTGATGCCGGTTGATAGAGATGAGTCTGCCTTACCTGCTTTTGCAATAGGTTTGGCTATAATTTTCTGCTGAGCCATTGCTGAAGCAGCAGAAAGTGTAATGAAAATACTTGTCAAAAGAACTTTACATTGCATGTTTGATCGTTGTTTAAGCGGTGAAGCATGCAACCCTGTACGAGAAGGGAAGCCTACAAAATGGATGATTCTATTTGGGGTATACCAGCCTGTTAGGTATTGTACTATGCGTTGTTAGTAGTGTTGTTGATCTTTTCTTTTTCTTTCATGCCTGATTCGATCTCAGTTTTGATACCGTCTTTAGCTTCGTTGAACTGACGGATACCCTGACCAAGACCTTTAGCCAATTCCGGTATTTTCTTACCACCAAACAACACAACAATGATCAGCAATAAAACGATCATTTCACCACCCGTAGGCATCCATGTAAGCAAAAGCGGATTAACATTCAATATTGTCATACTAGATTAGATTAAAACTGTTTATAATAATTTCATCAGGGTTTAAGGCAAAGCTAATTCTTTTAGCCGATATAACCCTCTTATAAGGGTCGGATCAGCAATTTTAACACTTAAATGACCTGCTTTTATTGATAAATAGTTGGTTATAAAGTTTATTAATTATTAATGCATTTAGCTTGTCAAACAGGCCTAAGATATAGGTTCGCGGCTCAAAGTACCGGTTGTATATCTCCTCCATTTCTCTAATATCTCTGTCATGTCTGCCGGCAATTCAGAGTCAAATTTCACAAACTCACCTGTTACCGGGTGTTTGAAGCCAAGCTCTTTAGCATGTAGTGCCTGCCTTTTCATTATGCTGAAGCAATTATCTATGAACTGCTTGTATTTACTGAAAACGGTGCCTTTCACAATTCTATCTCCGCCATAGGTCGTATCACCAAACAGAGGATGGCCCAGATGTTTCATGTGGACCCTTATCTGGTGCGTACGGCCGGTTTCAAGCCTTAATTCTACCAAAGTAGTATAGTTGAAGCGCTCCAATACCTTATAGTGGGTTATGGCTTCCTTGCTGCCATGGTCACCATCGGGGAAAGTATCCATTATTTTCCTGAAGCGCACATTGCGGGCAACAGGTACATTGATGGTCCCTTCGTCTTCCTCCAGGTCTCCCCATACCAGTGCTATGTAGCGCCTATGTACCGTATGGGCTTTGAACTGTGCAGAGAGATCTTGCATAGCATGCTCACTCTTAGCTATTACTATCAGTCCGGTGGTGTCCTTGTCTATTCTATGCGCCAGGCCTACACGGGGCAATCCTGTTTCTACATGTGTCTGCTGCAAATACCACGATATACCATTCACCAATGTGCCGCTGTAGTTGCCGCAGGCCGGGTGTACAACCATGCCTGCAGGCTTGTTGATAAGCATTACCGCATCATCTTCGTAAGCAATGTTCAAAGGCATCTCTTCGGGTATGATCTCGGTACTTTCTACACGGCGGGTATCATAAACAACAATATGCTCCAGTGGGCGAACTCTGTAGTTACTCTTTACTTTCTCACCGTTAACCAGTATCATTCCATCGTCAAGTGCCTGCTGCACCTTATTGCGGGTAGCACCAACCAGCCTTACCATAAGAAATTTATCTATGCGCAATGCTTCCTGTTTGGCAGAGGTTGTCATCTCAAACCTGATGACCGGCTCATCACCGGCCTCTATGACGTCTTCTTCGGGTTCTTCGTCATCCCAGGTATCTTCCGGTATAAAATCTTCACTCATACTGCAAAGTTACAATTTTAATGGCTCAATGGCTTAATGGCTCAATTGCTCAATGAGTTTAATGTGGAAATGTGATCAATATGAAAATGTGGAAATTCATGCGGCAATGTGGTGGAATGCGCTGGAGTTCGAATACGAGAATCAATAATGTAGGGGCAATCCCTTGCGGTTGCCCGCCCTATGCCACCACGCGATAGCGTAGACATTAGTTCTCCCTCTTTTTTGGGGAGGGTTGGGGGTGAGGCTTTTACCACTCCTAGGCCAGCACCGGTAACAGCAAACTATTCAGATCATCTATTCCTGGCAGATTTTCGCAGACAAAGCCCTCGGCATACTGGGTACCTATACGCTTGCCACAGAGCATATCGCGAGATTTGATCGTCTCTAAAAAGTTGCCGGTAGATATATAAGTAAGCGGTTCGTTAGAGTTAGGATCATGAAACTGGCTGGTGTAGCACTTTATAGCTTCCATCTTTTCCTCAAAAGTGTCTGATATATCAACTGCAAATGAAGGGTCGAGAGCCCTGTCCTGTATCATATGGAAGACACGTTTAGGGCGCCATGCTTCCTGCGGCTGGCCCTCCCATTCCGTTTCTATCTTGCGCAATCCGGCAAGAAAACAGGCATCAGCTATTAATCTGCCACCCTTGCCATGGTCGGGGTGACGGTCTTCAAGTGCATTGGCTATAACTATTTCGGGGCGGTAATGGCGTATATATGCTATCAGTTTTCTCTGGTTCTCTTCATCATTTCGGAAAAAACCATCGGCCATTTGTGCGTTGTGCCTTACCAGTACGCCCATTGATTTTGCTGCGTTTGCTGCCTCTTCATACCTCGCTGTTACCGATCCACGTGTGCCCAGTTCTCCTTCTGTAAGATCTACTATACCCACAGCATCACCAGCTTTTATATGCTTCAACAAGGTGCCGGCGGCACTTAGTTCTATATCATCGGGATGGGCGGCTATAGCCAGTATGTGCAACTTCATAAGTCTCAGAAATAAATAAGGCTGCAAAGATAGGTACATATATAGTTGTGCCGCTTTTTCCGCCAGAATCAATCTTTTTGTAGATTTAATGATTCATTGCTTAATTCTATGAGACACATTATTATTCTATTTCTTCTGCTCATTTCCATTGGTACATTGGCCCAGATGAAGCAAATGCCTGTACCTAAAGTAAAATTAGGTACCATTATAGGCAATCATATGGATAGCGGCAGGGTAGTGAGGCCGCAGGTCTCATCGGCAGAGATACTGGCTTTTCCTTACCTGGTGGTGGATGAACCGGGATGGAAGGTAGTGGAGTATAAGTGCTCAATGTTGTCATCTGAAAAAGAATACTGGGGGCCATTTGTAATTGGCAACTCCAAACTTGATGACAGAATTATAGAACATGTGAAGAGTGCCGGTTTCAAAAAAGGGCGCATGTTCCTGGAAAACATAAGGATAGAAAAGGATGGGGTAAAGAGTGTGACCAATAATATTATTATTGATTATAGTAATTGAGCTATATGGGGCAGAGAGGAAATTACTTATTGAAAACATCAGATGGAATTACTATTCATTATACACATTGGCGTGCCATATCTATAATGCCTGACCTATATCTGGGTGAAAATCAGTTTATTGAATTTGTACGCGAATGCAAAGTTAATGAGGAGTTGCTCGAACAGCCCTGGATAGAGGGCTGCGTGCTGGTAGATATGCCAGAACGTAAACTGTATTTCTGGTGCGTGGCGTGTACTTTCGAGTCATCGGTGATGGATTATTTTATATCTGCATTGGAAAGGAAATGGCCAGGATGGAAGGTTTCTCAGCTAAAGAAGAGGATGTATGATATTGAAGAACTTTTAAGCATAGACTACACATCGCAACAGGATAGGCATGTAATTGATATGCCGGCACGGGCACAAATAGTTGATGATTCTATTGCCGATTGGGAGACGGCTCTCGTTGTTATAAAACATAATAATGATGCTTTTATTACTAAGACGGGTGATCTTTCGGCGGAACAGATCGTTGCTTATGGGCCGGATGCCATTTCTCTGCTTATTGAAAAGCAGCAATATGTGTTGCCTGCTGAACTTGACATCAAGGCAACAGAGTGTATAGTTATAGACACAGGTCAAAAACAGATTGTAATGAGTTCAAGCTCTTTACATCTGTGGGAGGATAATTCTTACAAGTGGGATGGCTATAGTTGTGTAGTAGGTGATCATGGCTATCCGGGCGTATTAAAAATTGCGGGGTTTGATGTGTCGGAGCTGGTAATGCCAATGGAAGCAGCTGCCCGGAAATGTAACGAACTAACGCAGCCACAGGATGGCTTTGACCCATATGGGTTTGCTGAGAATATGAGAACTCATGCAAGTGACGACATTCAATTTAATCCTGATTTTTTTGATACGGTAAAGCCGAAAAGATCTTGGTTCGACAAATTTAGAGCAATGATGAATAAATTTTTACGTGGAGAGTGAGCATTGGCTGCGATAATTTATCTGTCGTGCTTCTTTCCACTTTTCCCCAATTAACCTATTTTTACTGCATGAAAGTATTCATATCAGGAGCATCAGGATTGGTAGGTGGTAACTGCCTAAAGCATTTTACAGAAATGGGCTGGACGGCTGTCGGCTCTTATTTTTCATACCCTGTAGATGGTACAGTGTTTTATGATACCCTCAATCCTGCTGATGATAAGAACTTTGATGTAGTGGCTTTTGCTCCTGATGTGATCGTGCATTGTGGTGCGCTTACTCATGTTGACTATTGCGAGGCCAACGTGCAGGAGAGTTATGATAAGACCGTGCAGAGCACCATCAACCTTATAGCCCTTGCCAAGCAGTGCAATGCCCGCATGGTATACATCTCAACAGACTATGTGTTTGATGGTCACAATGGCCCTTACAGGGAGGATGCGCCGGTAAATCCGCTGAGTGTATATGCCCGTCATAAGCTGGAAGGCGAAGAAAAGGTTTTGTCTGAGATCGTTGGTGCACTGGTACTGCGTGTTACCAATGTATATGGTAATGAGGTGCGCGGCAAGAACTTTATTGCCCGTATCATAGATCAGGCAAAGAACAAACAAAAACTCACTTTAAAACTGCCATACGACCAGTACGCATCTCCTGCTAATGCATGGGACATAGCCCGCTCTATGTTTGTATTGCTGAGAGATAATAAAGAAGGCATTTACCACATTGCCAGCACCGACTACCTGAACAGAGTAGAGCTGGCGCTGCGTGTACTGTCGTATTTCCCCGATGCTGAGTACGACCTTATACCTATGAGCACGGCGCAGTTGGCGCAACCCGCTGCCCGTCCGCTATTGGCCGGTTTTGTTAAGTCTAAATTCAGTAGTGAATACCCCGATTTCTTGTACGGTAATATAGACTCGTACATGCGGGAAGTGATGAATTCTTAGATTGGTCGTAAGTCGTGGGAAGATTGGATAATCTTGCCATGTGCTGCTTTATGCAATAATTTTAACTGCCAATCGTTTCTGAGTTTAATAGTTTTGAATTATGCGTAAGACATACACAATTGTATTTAGTTCATTAGTGCTTCTGGTGCAGTCGTGCGACAGGCAACAATGTAAGAATACAGATGCGGTATTTGATCAGTTCAAGCCAATTCAGAAAGAATATAAAGCAGAGTTGGTGAAAAAGATCAGTATGGTAGAAAGGGAGAAACTAACCTATTGGATCAGCGAGCGGATAGTGGACGATGGCCGAACTTATATGGTGGTAGATGTACAAGGCGATGGGTTGTGTGCCAAAGCAGTTATCGACATTACCTATGTGCCGCAGACAAGCAGTTTAAAGTCATTCCAGGAATCAACCGGCAAGGGTTATAGTGGTGCAAAACTGGATGGCTTGAAGTACAGTATAAACAATATGGATGGGGAATATAATTTCTTCTTTGTGAATGTTGATAGGATAGTAGATTAGGATAGATTCTTTTTCCCGGTTATAAACAAAAGAGGTTGCCTGTTTCCAGGCAACCTCTTTAAGTATTGTGCAATAAACGTTATTACTTGATAACGCTCATTTTGCTTGCCATACCATCACCTTCCGTAGTGCGGATCAGGTAGATGTATTCGCCGGCAGCCAGTGCAGTTGTGTTCAATTCAACTATCTGCGTACCTGCATTGTAGTTTTCTGTCATTGTCTTAACTACTTTACCAGACATGTCAGTAACAGAGATAGTTACTTCAGTAGCCTTAGCTAAAGCGAACTTGATGTTAGTTACGTTAGTAGCAGGGTTAGGGTAGTTGCCAAAGATAGTAAGGTTGTTACGGGTAACACCTTCTACGCTTGTAGCGGCAGTTCCAACAGTAATGATCGGGAAGATGAAGAAGTGATTAGCTACACCAAAATCTTCTGTGTAGAAATCAACCCATGAACCATTAGCTAACATAGCAACGTTAGCATTGTTGACGATTGTATCACCACCAACCAAACGGTATCCCCATGTATTTCTTTCACCCTGGCTGCTTGTAACCAAACCAATTGTATCACCGCCAAAATTCGCAGCGTTGTAATTGATGGTGTAACCAACGTAGAAATTAGAGATGTATGGGCTTGGTGTAGTGAATGTATACGATTTGATAGTATCGCTTCCACCAGATACTGTAGAAATACCTAAAGCAGTAACAGGAACCGTTACTGAATCAAGTGCGGTACGTGGCAGGCCGCTGTTAAAGTAGTGAGGTCCAAGAACATTTGGACTCTGTGCAGCTACACTCCATGTGTACAACTTAATGGTCTTAGTAGATGCCGGATTAACAACACCAGTAAAATAGGCGATAACGCCTGTTACCTGTGCAGATGTAGTGCCAAAGTTAACATCATAGCGCTCAGCAAAACCTTTGTCGCCAAAAGCGTTCATGCCTGTCATGTAGCCACTGTCGGAGTTTGAACCCGCAGCATAATACAACGCCAGAGTATCTGCAGAAGTGATGTGTCCAAGTGTATCAACGTCACCTACAGCGGTAGTTTTAGCTGCGGGAATATGATCACCTGCTACAGAATGAGACCTGATAGGACTTACTGCGGTAATAGAAGACTTTGCATGCTGTGCGAAAGCCGATAGAGCTACAGTAGTAGCAATAGATAAGAGGAAAACTTTTTTCATAACTTTTTTCTCGTTTAAGAATTTTTAAGTGAGGGATAAAGTTAAGAAGAGCGGCACTGTAGCAACCTTAATTTTACGTTAAAAAGGTAATTTGTTGTTTTTTAGGCAGTTATGTGAAAAATATACATTAGTCCGGTAAAAGCAAGGCCTACGCCAATGCTGGTGAGTCCAAAAAGTCCCCAACTACTTTCTGTCATAGATGCGGCGGTAATGGTGAGCAGGAAGCTGGAAAAACAGCATAATGCTCCGGCTACTATTAGAATCATGCCTATGGTTCGTTTGCGTGCATTGCGTAGCTTCAGGCATTCGTCAATTATCTTCTTTATATAAAATTCTTCCTGTCCCTTGCTCGCCAGTTCTTCTTCCACTTCTTTCCTGGTAAGGCCACGGGCAAACAATTCCATCGTTAAGTCAGTTAATGATTGCTCTTTTTGCTGGGACATACAACGAATTTTAATTAAAATATTTATTGGATTCCCAATATAAATTTCTTCCCGTGGGAATATCATGATATTGGTCATTGGCGGGGAATTGATAAATTTGTACGACCATGACATTAATAGCTATCCTTTTTCCCGCATTGTCTTTTTTTCTCAGAGGACGTATCATTACAGGTATTGTTTGCCTGATCCTGCAGGCTATTCTCATAGGTTGGATACCTGCGGCTATATGGGCCGTTATCAGTCTGCAAAATGCCAGGGAGGATAGAAGGACACGCCGTATCATCAGGGAAATGAGGCGATAATCCGTTTTTATCGCATTCGTCAATTAACCTTTTATCCTTTTAACCCTTTACCTATCTTTGCAGCCTTATGAGTAAGGAAATTGTAGTGAGCGGCATCCGCTCTACCGGCCATTTGCACTTGGGCAACTATTTTGGTGCCATGCAGAACTATGTGAAAATGCAGGACAGTTATGACTGTTATTTTTTCGTAGCCGATTATCATGCACTCACCACTCATCCTGATCCAAAAGAACTGAAGCCGAGTGTATACAGGGTATTGGCAGAAAATATAGCCAGTGGCCTGGATCCTGAAAAGGTTGCCTTGTACGTACAGAGCGATGTGCCGGAAATACCTGAGCTATACCTGATGCTGAATATGCTGGCTTATAAAGGTGAGCTGGAAAAGGTGCCTACATTTAAAGACAAAGTGCGCCAACACCCCGACAACGTTAATGCAGGTTTGCTGACCTATCCGGTATTGATGGCCGCAGATATATTGATACATAGAGCAGTGAAAGTGCCGGTGGGTAAAGACCAGGAGCAGCACCTGGAGATGGCGCGTAATTTTGCCAATCGTTTCAACAGCCGCTACGGAGAGTTTTTCCCTGAGCCGCAGGTATTCCGCTTCAACGACGAGACCGTGAAGATCATGAGTCTGGACGGTAACGGCAAGATGAGCAAGAGCGAGAACGTGAACGCGACCATCTTTCTGAACGATGATGATGATACTATTCGCAAAAAAATAATGAAGGCTAAGACCGATCAGGGGCCAACTGAAGCCAATATGGTAATGCCGGATTACATCCAGAATCTGTTTGCTTTGATGAACGCAGTCTCTAATCCGGGTGTAACGGATACTTTCCGTAAGGCATACAACAACTGCAATGTGCGGTATGGCGATATGAAGAAACAACTGGCGGAAGATATGGTAGCCTTTGTAGCGCCTATACGCGAGCGAGCTGCAGAATTGAATAAAGACGAGGATACACTGAGGAAGATATTGAAGATGGGCGCAGACAAGGCCCGTGCCAGCTCTTCTGAAACAATAAAGGGTGCAAGGAAGCTGATGGGTATCAACTATTAATTTTATTTAATCGGAAGTTGAAAAGCTATTGTAAAATAGAATAGTAAAACAAATGCGAATTTGTTAGTTTTACCTCCCTGAGAGTTCAGCAGGATCATGAACTTTTGAATCTTTACTTTTTAATTTTTTACTTTTTATACAATGCCTCATAAAGTAACTCCCAAGCATATAGCCGTGGCCGGTAATATAGGGTCTGGTAAAACAACGCTTACAGCCATGCTGGCCAAGCATTACAAATGGGAACCTCACTTTGAGGATGTGGAACACAATCCTTACCTCATAGATTTTTATGAGGATATGCACCGCTGGTCGTTCAACCTGCAGATATACTTTCTGAACAATCGTATAAAGCATCTTATAGACATAAGAAGCGGTAAAGACACAGTGATACAGGATCGTACCATATACGAAGATGCCTATATATTCGCGCCCAACCTGTTTGATATGGGATTAATGACCAAGCGCGACTATGAGAACTATACTTCATTCTTCCAGAATCTTAAAACCCTAATTCAGCCACCCGATCTACTGATCTATCTGAAAACATCCATTCCTACATTGGTAGACCAGATACAAAAGCGTGGCCGTGAATATGAGGAGAACATTAGGCTCGACTACCTGAAAAGGCTGAATGAGAATTATAATAAGTGGATAGACGGTTATAATGACGGCCCGCTACTTATAATTGATGTGAATAACTGCAACTTTGCAGAGAAGGAAGAAGACTTTGCGGACGTAGTGCGTCGTATAGATGCCCAGCTGTTTGGCCTGTTCTGATCAGTTAAGTGATCTCCTAAATTAATTTTCTGTTTATTGTAACTTTTAGCGGGTTGCAGCCTATATACTATTGTATATAATCGGTATATTCATTTTATTCTACTAACTACTTCTTTCTATAGCATGAAAAACACTTTACTTTTTCTATTGTTTGCTTTTATGGGTACTCATGCCATGGCCGGCGTTATTAAAGGCCATGCAGCCGATACGAAGGGCGAGGCATTGTCTTATGCTACTATATATGTAGAGGGTACTACAACCGGGGCCAATGCTAATGCCAGTGGCGATTATGAGTTGACCATAGCACCGGGTTTGTATACGGTTATCTGTCAGTATGTAGGGTATAAGCAGGCCCGGTATAGTGTTACTATAAAGGGCGATGAAACGGTTATACACAACTTTTTTTTGGCCACACAGGGGCTGGAAATGAAAGAGGTTGTAGTAAAGGCAAATGCGGAAGACCCGGCTTATGCTATAATGCGTAGTGCCATAAAGAAGCGGAAATTTCATGCCGACCAGATAAGTTCTTTTCAGACCAATATGTACCTGAAATGTATTGGCAGGTCTCGCCAGATGCCAAAGAAGGTAATGGGGCAGAAGATAAATGCACAGGACATAGGCGCCGATAGTAACGGAAAAGGTATCATATACCTGCTGGAAGAAGACGCAGACTACTATGTACAAGGTGAGCACGAGAGAACCGTAGTACACTCTGTAAGAGAGAGTGGTAATCCCGGTGGTGTAGGGTTCTCTCAATTTCCTTCTGTAATCTCTTTTTACGATAATAATGTAAGCTTGTTTGGCAGGTCTTCAAGAGGATATATATCGCCTGTAAATGATTTGGCGCTCAACTACTACAAATACAAATTGGAGGGGCAATTTGAAGAGCAGGGCCATACCGTCTATAAGATAAAAGTAATACAGAAGCGGGCCTATGAGCCATGTTTTAATGGCTACATATACATCACTGAAGGCGAGTGGGCTATTCATAGCATCAACCTGGCACTTACGAAAGAGTCGGGGTTGGATAAAATGGATACCATGAAGGTAGACCAGCTTTACCTGCCCTACAAAGATGATACCTGGGTGATCAAGAGCCAGGTTATTTATGTCACTCTTAAGATCTTCGGTTTTGACATTATCGGGAGTGCGGTTACTGTGTACAACAGACAAAAGGTGAATGAGCCCATTGCAGATACCATGTTCTCTAAAAAGGTGACCAGCTCTTATGATAAAATAGCCAACAAAAAAGATACCGCTTACTGGACCGAGAACCGACCTATACCACTGGAAGCAGATGAGAAGAAGGACTTTGTAGTAAAGGATAGTATCAGGAAGGTCATTGAAGATCCGAGAAGGGTAGACTCCCTGCGAAGGAAAGGTAACAAGCCATCTCCCGTAGGTTTGCTTATATCGGGGTACACATATACCGGTAAGGAAAAGAGGAATGTGTTTACTACCAACTCGGTTTTACTGGGTCTGAGCGAAGACAATATGGTCAACTTTAATGCTGTAGAAGGATTTAACATAGCGCCCAAGGTGAACTGGCGGCATATGGTAGATACCGGAAAATATATCATTACAGATATGGCCGCAAGGTATGGTTTCACCAATACTCATTTCAATGCCATAGGCCGTGTTTACTATACTGCCACAGACCAGGCATGGAGAAGTCGCTCCTGGATGGGCGGGGTAGAAGGGGGCAAATATGTGTTTCAGTACAACCCCGATAATCCCGTGCTGCAGTGGTTCAATACTTATGCTTCATTGTTTTATAAAGAGAACGATCTGCGCATCTATGAAAGATGGGAAGGGTCGGCTTTCCTGAGACGCAATTATGGGAATGGCCTGATATGGTTAGCTAAAGCATCATTTCAGAAAAGACTACCGTTGAGCAATAATACAGAGTACAATTTCAGTAGTGTAGATGCACCATATAAAAGCAACCTGCCTGCTAATTTGCCGGCCGTAGCCACGGCATGGGAAGAGCATAATGCTATGATCCTTTATGGTATGATCTCTTACAAGCCCGGCATTACCTATACGCAGTATCCCGATTATAAAACCCCCAATGGCAGCTCATGGCCACGCCTCACGCTTAGCTATGAAAAGGGTGTAGCCGGCGTACTGGAAAGCAAGACCGATTTTGATAAGTGGCGCTTCAGTATTCAGGACGATGTATCGTTAAGGCTGTTTGGTAGGTTCTCTTATAATTTTGTGGTAGGCGGTTTTCTTAATAGCAAATATGTATCTATTCCAGACCTTATGCACCTGTATGGTAACAGGGGCGTTGGTTACGCCAATCCTTATATGCAGAGCTTCCAGTTTGCGCAGTATTACGACTTTAGCAATAAAGAACCTATATACGGCGAGGCGCATGTGGAGTATCACTTGAACGGATTGTTGAGCAACAAGATCCCATTGCTCAGGCCGGCGCAATGGTACCTGCTGTTTGGTGGTAATGCATTTTACGCCAGCGATCATAACTACTATACTGAGGCCTTTGTGGGTATAGACAATATAGGCTGGAAACTTTTGCGCATACTACGCGTAGATTTCGTTCAGTCCTGGGATAGTAACAGAGGCCACAATTCCGGTATCCGCTTTGGGTTGAGCGGTGCTACTTTTACCCGTGCAGTAAATGTAAGCCACAGCGAATGGTAGGCTGAAAACTAAAAAGTAAAAACTTAAAACTTAAAAGTGTACTATTAGTGCATATACCTTCTATAGAGATGAAATGCACCTCAAAATATGAGTAGTTTTTACTTTTAAGTTTTTATTTTTTACATTACCAATCACCAGCCGCTTGCCAGTACATCGGCAATATGCATGGTTTGAATAGGTAGGTTGTTGCTATCTATGTAGCCTTGCATGTGCATCATACAAGACACATCTGTCGTAATGATGTATTTAGCACCTGTATCTAATGCGTTCTTTACTTTAGACTGTGCCATGCCTATTGAGATAGGCTCGAATTTCACAGCAAACGTTCCACCGAAACCGCAGCAGGTTTCGCTTTCTTTCATCTCTATTAACTCAAGACCATTTACATTACTTAGCAACTTGCGCGGACCTTCTTTTATTTTGCATTCACGGAGTGCGCCGCATGCATCATGATAGGTAGCTTTACCATTGAGTGTAGCACCTACATTCTCTATCTTCAGTATTTCGGTGAGGAATTCAGTAAACTCAAACATATTGCCACTTACCTGGCGGCAGAGCTGCTGGTCTGAGCTGTTCTCAAATATCTTGTCGTAGTAATTGCGGGCAAAGCCTGTGCATGAGCCACTGGGACTAACTATGTAAGAAGGATCTTTAAAATCCTGCAGGAATTTTTGTGCAACTGCCTTTGCTTCGTTCTTATAACCTGCATTGTATGCAGGCTGTCCGCAGCAGGTCTGGGCCGTGTTGTAGCTAACATCGCAGCCGAGTTTCTCCAATACTTTCACCATATTCATCCCCGTTTCAGGATAAAGCTGGTCAACAAAACAAGGTATAAATAATTGTATCTTCAAAGTCTGAATTCAAGTAACTAAGTGAAACCCCGTACAATAGCACAGGTTATTTTATGCAGTTGCAAAGTTAAGAAGGTAATTGGTTTATTTGCAGGCTAAGTTTGTAAGGATATTTGCTGAATTGCATTAAATAATAGTATAATGAGTTTTGAAATAAAAGCAATAAAGATAGCTGACGAATATACCTTGATGGCAGGCTTTATGCATGAGTTACATAAGCATGAGCACCTGTTATTTGATAAAACCGCCGCGTGGCCGGATATTGAGCATGGCTATATGCGCCATGTCATCACTATGCAGGAAGAGTGCCAAGGGGTGTGCCTTGTAGCCTATGTAGACGGAGTGCCTGCCGGCTTTATGTTTGGGTATGTAGAAGAGCAGGATGATAGCCGAACAGAAGTTTACGAGGGACGCGAACTATATGTATCTGACGGATATATTGCTGAGCCTTTTAGAAGAATGGGTATCTATCGCAAGCTGAACGACCACTTGGAGCAGATGTTTGTAAAGGATGGTGTGAAACGAATAACCCGTTTTACCATGGTCAATAACGTTCGCATGCGGCAATTTCTGGAAGAGGAGGGGTATACTGTTACCCGCCTGCTTTATGAGAAGTGGGTAGAGTAGATATTCTCTTCTTTCAATGAATCTTTACGCACATTTATAAAAGTGGCAGTTTTTCTGAAAAGTGGCAGTTTTGAATGAGGTGTTTTGGGTGAAATGCTTTTTGGGTAAGGTTTGCATGAGATTTTAACAAACTGCTACTTTCTGCTACTTTCTGCCACATGTTGCCACTTTTTCTGCTACTTTTTATTTTTACCTCGTCCCTGCAGCGTCCAGCAGCGTCCTGAAATAGGTTTACATTTTGGTTATTCGCTCAGTCGCTGTGGAGACGCAATTATGCGTCTCTACCATAATATAGGTTGTTATTGTTTTTGATAGGGTTCATAATGTCAAAGAGCGTAAAGGTTTTCACCTGATTTGAGTGCAAATTAATGCGTGTATTTGTATCCTGCAAATAAACATATCCAAAAAATTTGCGAAAAAATCGGCTGAAAGGCTTTGTGGGTAAGGCTTTGAGGTGGGTTATTTTCTGTGGATATGTTTTTTTTTGGGTTAGTAGCTTCGGATTGACTCAATACTTTTTAGAAATTCAGTGCCATATTTTACAACTAATTCGCTTGTCATATCCATTATTACCTGAACACCTTTGTCATTATTTATGAGATGTATCCAATATATCGTATGCTCTTTGCCGGTATCATCGTCTATATATGTGCCTTTGTATCCAATAGCATTTTTATAAGTTATTTTTGTTTTGTTTGTATCCCAGCTGAATACTTCTCTAATTTTTAGGCCTCTTCTATCCTTGCTTCTTTTAGCTATTGAATATTGAACAACGTCTGTTCCCGCTGGTATAGTTTCTACAATAAAAGCTATTACCGGAATTATCCGGGCGCCTTGTTTGTCAATTATTGCCTCTCGCTCATAATTGTATATAAAAGCTTGTTTGAATTCATCGTTATTGATCTTCCATTTATTATTAGGTAGTTCAAACTTTAGTTTGGCCAAAGCCACTGTTTCGCTTTGGGCAAAACACGAAAAGAAGGATAATAATGTAAATATAGACAACAAAGCTTTTTTCATAGTTGCGGCAGAATTGAGTGTAATTAATTGCTTGATTCGAAATTAGGAAATTTTTATTGAGTTTGGTTTACTTCGTTATGAGTTCAAAATGAATTAACCCGACGGTTGTTGGTAAGCAGACGCAACAGCGGCAGGGTTGAGGGATGATTAGTGTTCCAAAAAGAATACGTCCCGGTGTGCCGGTCGGGAGACCGGCGGCCGCGCGAGCGTAGTCGGAGACATACGCTCAGCAGCAGGGAGGGTTAACACCTACACTGGCTTCCTCACCTCGGCCTTTATGATCTTCGCCTTCACCAACTGATCCAATAATTCGTTCAGTTCATTGGGTTGTTGGCTACCTATGAGGATCTTTTTGCCGGTGTTCAGTTCCAATTGTAGGCCCATGTTGCCGCTTACATTGTAGGCTTTGCCTTTGCCGCCTAGTCCGTAGCGGATGCCCCAGCCGCCGTAGTCGAGTATGGGGCTATACTGGCGAACGTAGGCTTTTGTTACTTCATCCCAGCTGATGACCAGTACCTGGAAATGTATGGGGAAGAAGCGGTAATAGATGCCTTTCTCGTCGATCTTTGTACGTAGCTGCATGATGTAAAACAGGATCATGATCACCAACGGAACTATAGCGCCAATGAGTATTTCATTCATTACATCAGGACTGTATTTAAAGCCATTGTGGTAAAATGCCAGGGTTACAGGTACCACCAGTACGCCAGCTAAAAGCACCCACAACCACCACTGCCTGAATTTCTGTACTTCTGAAAAGTTGTTCATAATTTATGTCGCCCTCAGGGCTAGTGTTATGTAGTTTTGTTGTCGAGGGGTTGAAACCCCTCGCTATTTATGTCGCCCTTTCAGGGCTTTCTACTGCCTGAATTCAATTGTTAGGTTAGTGAATTTTTAAGCAATTTTGATCTTTAGCCAGGCTCTTAATTTTTGTTTTTTGAGCATTGATTCATCGGGTTCGGGGAGTATGCCTGCGTAGGGCTCGCTGCGGTGGGTAAAGTACTTATTGAAGGTACTTTGTGTGATGCCCCATTTCATCAGGAATTGTTTGCGGCCATCATTCTTCTTTATCCTCAGCGTAGATTTAGATTGGAAGTGGTACACCCGGCTTTTGCCGATACCTTTAAATATCCTACAACCGGCTGCCCACATCTTCATGGCAAAATCATCATCGCTGCTTACGCCAGGGCTCAGTTCTATACTGTAGCCGCCTGTTATATGCCAGTACTTTTTATGTACAATAGTTGGCGGCCAGGTAGATCCGTACCAGTCGGGCATGGTAAAGGTGCTACATTTTTCCAGTAAGCCTTTCTCGTCAAATGTTTCAATGTTGGTGCCAAAGTGTTCGTGTATCACGCATGGGTTGTTGAGCGTCGGCTCTATCATGGTGGAGGAAAACATGAAGTTGTCAGTTCCGGCATTTTTTATTTCCTCCGCCAGGTAGGTGTCCCACTTAGGACATACATACATATCATCGTTCATGTATACTATATAGTCCTGTGTAGCTATGCCGGCGGCCATGTTCACCGCTATGCATATACCTGCATTGTCGGGGGTGCTGGTGAAATCGATACCTTCTTTTTTGGCCCATTCCATCGTGCCATCGCTACCATCGTTGATGTGTAATACCACCTGATGCTGATACGCCGAGTTTTTACGGATGCTTTCCACACATAGCTTTACAAACGGCAGGTTATTCCAGGTAGGTATTATTATTGATAGCATTGGCTGATGTAAGTTAAAAGTCAAAAGTAAAAACCAAAAAGTGTATGACGAGCGCAGATGCCGTCGCTAGTTTTAGCTATTCTTTTGACCTCATTGGTGGCAAAATTAATCATTTGTTTGTTGTGAAGGTAACCTGGTCATCTTGTTGGCTTTATATGCAGGGAATATTAGATTTGACAACTTTCTAAAAAGTTGTCAAATCTATGAATAACATGAATCCTTACCTACTCAAACACCACCTTTGCAGTGTACCGTTTGTCTCCAATCACAGTGCGGAGCAGGTATATGCCTTTAGGGACGTATGGTGCCTGCAGCTGCGTGGTATTTTTCCATTGGCCCGATTGTACAGTAGTTTCAGCAACGTTTTTACCCGTAATATCGAGCAGGGTTACCTGCATCTTTGTGCCGGCTTCGGCATACCATACTATATTCAGCAAGCCATCGGTAGTAGGATTAGGGTAAATGTCTGACACGCTGTTAGGTGCCGTCCATTCCACCGTTCTTACCGGCAAGATCATATTATTGCCATCATCAAATGTGGCCGTCAATCTATAGTGTACCAGGTCTCCTGCTTTTACATCGTCAATGATATCTGTATAGCTATAGTATTGTGCGTAGTGATGAAGAGATGGCAACGTTCTGATAGTTACATAACCACGGTCATTGATCTCCCGCTCCAAAGTATACTGACTAGCCACACCATCTATGTATGAAGTCCAGTCGACCAATACTGCATCCTGACGGATCATGTGCGCATCCAGGTTCACAATGTCGTTTACCGAATCAAGAGGGGAGAGTTTACGAACAGGTGAATAATATATGGTGCTGTTGCCAGTCATTGTCCAACGCAGCCTGTAGTAAATATTTGATGAAGATAACATGCCGATATCATCGGCCTTTCTGTAGATGCCCGGATTGTTGTGTAATGAAGTAAGCTCGGCCACATCGTTAAAATTGTCCCCATCAATAGACCGCTCAATGGTGTATTTAAAGACAGCGGTATCTATAGGTGATGTCCAGTAACACTGTGCCACAATGCCCGACCTGTAGGCTGCAAAGTTGAGGTAGTCGACACCAGTAGGGAAGTTGTTAGTTGGTCCGCCGTCATTGAGCCACATCTCTGAAAGAGATCTTGTTTTGAACTGAGCGTAGTATCCTTTGTCGTAAGGTATCCATTGGATTGATCTGTATGGTATGTAGCTGAAAGCACCGGCTGTGTCATCCACGAGTGTATTATTCTCATTGCCCGGGTGGCTATTGCTGTTGAACTGAGTAACCCCCAGCATATAAGCATCCTTCGGCTTAGTGCATGATGGGCAAGACGTATCTGCGAGCACATTGACAAATTCACTATCGAGCAGGTATAGCCGAACGCCGATACTATCGGTAATTGCTTGAGCAGCTGTTATAGTATAGCTGCGTGGCATTACATATTGTGTAGTGGTAGGGTTAGTGATGTTGGTTTGTGCATACAAGTTTACATTGGTAGCGCCTAGCGACTGCCCCTGCGGATTTACTGCTGCAAGCAGCTGGTTGTTTTGCAGATAGTCAGTCCAATTGCTGCCGCTGAGATCATGGCTTACCAATGTTGTGTTTTCAGCCGGGAATATCTGGTTGGCAAGGTCAAAGACATGCACGTCATCTATTGCAAATCCTTCAAAGGTGGCGCCGGGGTCGGACTGCAATGCGAAACGGAAATTAATAACGGTGCCTGCGCCTACCGGCTTAGGAATAGGTATAGACGCTACGTGCCAGCGGGTAAAGCCATTGCTTGTCCATGCACTGAAGGTAGAATCGTACCAGTTGGTGCCGCGGTTGGCACTGCCCAGTTTCAGCCAGGTTACACCATTGTAGGTGTATTCGATGTAAGCTTTATCGCAAAGCACATTGCCACAGTTTTCAATATCGAGCGCGGCACTAAAGCTAAGCATAGGAGCATTAAGACCGCTGATGTCGAAGCACGGTGAGTAGAGGTATGATTGTTCCAGGTTGTTGTACCTGCCTGCAAGTTTTGTCTTCCAAGCTTTTGTGCCGCTTGCTGCCCTGTTGATATTGGTAGATGCAGGTGTGCCAAATTGCCATGAATTATTGATGCCATCAGCATAATAACCACCATCACCTCCCTCAAAATTTTCGAGATATGGATAGGAAGTAATAATAGGATTGTTGCGGTATTTATAATTCAGTAAGCTGTCATTGGGGAGGTACGTGTCTCCCGCAACACTCAGCCAGATATCGGCACTATGGCTGGTGCCCGCAGGCATATTCAAGAGTTGGGGGAATGTGTATTGTACTGTGTTCTTGGCGGTGATAGAATCGAGTATGCCGCTGAATATTGTGCCCCCATCGGCCCTGTAAAAAAGCTGCACATTATACAATGTGTAATTAACTCCATTGTGCACCTCCACGGTTAGTGGTTGCGCCGCAGACAGCCCGCAGTTGGTAGGCAGCGGACTCACCACGCTCAGTACCTGCGCATCATTGGCAACGGTGTATATTTTCACATTATCAATAGTAATACCATTACCAAAGTTGGCTGCAGCGATCAACGAGGTGTCGTTCTGTCCGAAAGATACCTGCAGGCTACTTGAAAAGTTGAGGTGTTCATTCCTGGCCGCATCTGTTAAAGACAATGAAACAGCTTTCTTAGGGAAACCGGGATAAGCATTCAAGTCGTATGTGAACAGCGGCGTCCAGGATGCGGCGTCATTGGCGCGTGAGTTGACCACATTGCCGGCGGCCACTTTTGGAGTGCCGTGTAATACATAGTCAAAATCCAGTCTTACCTCAGTCTTGCCGGTATCGTAATTAGAAAGATTGAAGGTGCCGGTGAACAGGTTGTTGCTGCCTGAGGACACGCTACGGTCGTCATCGAGACTTATAGATCGAACCCCGCCAATAGTAACGTCTTCATTGACAAATGATCTTATTCTGCCCGCAGTGTCTCCTGTTGCAAAATCCCAATGCCCATTAGGTGCTACGCCAAAGGAATCGCGGCCGGTAATATTCATCTTACCCATTGTTTCAAAATCATCGAGGTAGGGTAGAGAAATAGTATCGTTGGGGATATTAATAACAGTGAAACGTAGGGTGTCATTGCCAACCTGCGGGTCTGTAAGTGCCAGGTTCTGCACCGCTACAGTAAATTGGTAAGTTCCCGTTGCAGACATGTCGATACCCGTAGCGCCAGTTGTAGCAGTGCCATTGGCGGGTATAGGGGGCGTAGACATTGCATTCCACGGGCCGCCATTTAAGCTATAAGATACACTGTAATTATTAGCAATTGTATTATCCAGATTTCTGAGCTGCACCGTTACACTCTCGCTGCTGCCGGGCTGGGTAGAAGTATGCATACGGCCACTTACAGGGCTTATTGCTTTTTCTATCATCAGGTCGCCATTAGAAACAGGGTCGGTACAAGTGCCGTTGTTAGCAATGGTAATGAGTGCTTTGCTGCGGTAGCCGGGAATACCATTGATGACAGGCTTTACAGCTACATAAGATTTTTCTGTCAATGACATTCCGCTGAACGAATAAGTAGTATCGGTAGCCGTACCTACCTGTTGCATGTACAATCCTTTCTTGGCAAAAACCTGGTAAGTTGTTACGCCGGGTACCGGTGACCAGTGTATGTTGATATAGCCCGGACATTGTGTTGCCGCCAGACCAACAATCGGTTGCGTGTTGATAGCAAATCTGCCTGATGTCATTGTCTCAGTAGTGCCATTCTTAGAAAGCTTTATGAGGCAGTTGCCTGAATTGATACCGGCAGGAAAGAAAGAATAGTAACGCTGTGTTGCCGCTATAGTGCTGCTCAATGTTGTCCAACTGCCGCCATTGTTGGTAGACAGTTCTGCGGTAAATGTGTGGGTTCTATCTGCGGTGTTCCAGAAGATGCGAATGGTATCCTGGTTGCCAAGCTGTTCGCCGCCAAGTGGGTACGTGAGTACGGTGCCGGCTGCAATAACATCGTAGGCAACAACATATCGTTGTGCAGGGAAGGGTACATTATAACCTTTTACTTTAATGGCAAATGCGCCTGCGGGTGGATTGTTTATGGTTACCTGCTCCACGTTGTTCAGGTGGTCTGCTTTTTCAACCGCTACGTTGTTGACATTGGCAGGGGTAGGATCGCAGACAAGCGGCAGGTGGGTTGGTGTGGTGCTGCCGGTTACGCTCAGGTCAAGATCGTTGACCAGCTGAGTAGCAGAGGCAGTGCTGGCGGGCATATCATGCCAGTACAACATTACCTTTAGTTGTGCGGTATTAGCAGGTATGGTTATGTTCACGGTTTGCGAATCACCATTGTTTATAGTGTCAAGGTAGAACCTGTTATTGTCCATTATCTGCAAAGAGCGCGATACATCTACAGCACCAAAACCATAGCTGTAGTCAGGGCCGGGGTTGCCCAGGTCCATAGTGCCGCTGAGGAGTATTGTCTTGAGCAGATCACCTCGTGGAGCAGTGCCGCTATGTGTATGCTTGTATCGCTGAGTGAGCACGGCAAGTGCGCCTGTGGCCTGGGGTGCAGCCATGCTTGTGCCGGCTGCCCATATGTAGTCGTCAACACCCACCGTGGAGTAGGCACCAAGGCCAACTGCTATTGTTTCGGGCTTCATGCGGCCATCTTTAGTTGGTCCTCTCGACTCATCGGGCGACTGGCCGAGCAGGTCGGTCATGCTACCCACCACCATGGCGTTCTTTGATGGTTGGTAACCACCACCTACAGTGGCAAAGCCGGTAGGGTAGGGCGAGCAAGACATCCATCCATCATTACCCGATGCAAAGACATGCAATACCTCAGGGTACTGAATTGAAATAGTATCTAAGAAACGGGAGTAGCCGTCGTAGGTGCCGGAGTAATCGCAGTCGCCGAGGAGCACACCATAAGAATTGTTGGTAAGCGTCATGTTGTAATCATGCAGCATGGGGCCGGTAGCTGGTATTACCTGGTCGTACAAATAGTCGAGCAGCAATACATGCGGCGCCATACCCTCAGCCATTGGGTCTACAGTTCCGGCACCACCTATTATGCCATTTACATGTGATCCGTGTGAGCGCATCCGTGCCGGGTTAAAGTTGGTTATCCTTTCTTTTATGTCGGCATGGTATATGCCCGATGCATCATCGCCCACACCTACTGTTACACTATCACCCATTAATCCATAACCGCCAAGCGAAGTCGGTGATATAGAGATGTTCCCCTTAATCGCAGGTCGGCTTTGCAGGTCATACGGAACCATGTTGGTAACCGGGCTTATGTTCTGTACGCCATACCAAGTTGCCAGTCCGTGTATTTTATCGGCGGCAATAACCAGTTTATAGGCGCCATATTGCTCCATTGTGCTGGTGTTGATCTGTGCACCCATGGCCGCTGCAAATTGCTTTATGTCGGCTTTACCTATGCCGGGATAGAACGTGACCAATATTTCCAGATTGCCTTTTGCTTCACTCACTTTTTTCCATACATATTTGTCAGCCTTCCACCTGGGTTGCATGTTGGTGATGCTGTAGGCTGATCTAAGTAGTGCGCCATCGAATGATGATGTTGGCTGAATAAATGCCGAATAAGTATTATCGGGCAAGTAATCCAGCAGGGAAATGCCCTGTTCTTTCAATGCGGTCTTCTGCTGTTGCGTGGGCAGGCTGGCGAAATGAATAAGTGCAAGAACAGGGTCTTTTAACGGTGTTGTTCGAATGCTGTCTATCCACTTGGTAGCATTGTTTTGCAGCGTTATTGTCTCGTTCCTTAATTGCAGTGTATGCCTGCTGTTTTGGGCAAAAGCAATGTTGAGACACAATAGGGCAGTAATTGACAAGGCTACTGTTTTTTGTATATATCTGAGCATATTGGTATTAATTATTTCCCCGCTATTGACAGAGCGGGTTGGTTTATCGTCTTTTCTCACATGTAATTTACGCCAAAAATGTGGTTTAGGTTGTGTCTACTACCTAACGCCTAAGAGAATTTATTATTATCCGTCCAGTCCCGCTCCCTGCTCCTACATCGCTTTCCGCTCCCTCCCCCGCTCCTATCTTACTGGTATGATATTTATGCCATTATAAAAAAGCAATTTTATGAACGCTGCAATCGGAATATACGAAGATCATGATGCCGCCGTTGAGGCTATCTCTAAACTACATGACAAGGGATACCCCGTGGCGCAATTGACCATAATGGGCCTAACTGAAACCGAAGTAATTGATAATGAACTTCGCGTAATGCAGAAGAGCCCGATAAAAGTAGCGGGATTGGGAACAGGTGTTGCATTGGGTACTACCGTCGGACTACTTACTGGTGTCGGTCTGTTCGCCATACCCGGGTTGGGTGTGTTGTTTGGTGCAGGCGCTTTGGTAGGTGCTATTGCCGGTTTCGATTTTGGATTGATAGGCGGTGGTATAGCTTCTGTTTTGGCATCAGTAGGTGTTAAAGACGAGATAGCCGAAAAATATGATACTCTATTAAAAGCGGGCAAATACCTGGTTATCGCCAATGGTTCTAAAGAAGAAGTAGAAAATGCCAAGAAGCATTTACATGACCATGCTACTCATAGTGAGCTGAATATGTATTGATACGAGCATGAAATTTATTTCCCCAACTTCATTAATATTGCGGTAAGCGATTAACTATGAGTTGGATACAGCATCCCGTTGTTTTAGAGGGCGAAAAAGTAAAATTGGTTCCGTTAGATGCGGATCATTTTCATGATCTGTTGCAAATAGGCGGACAGGAAAAGATATGGGAACATATTTCCATTAATGGTGCAGATCAGAATATCTTAGTTACTCACTTGCGCAGTGCATTGCTGAAAAGGGCAACGGGTGAGCAATATCCATTTACTGTGATTGATAAACTGCAGAATAATATCATCGGTAGCACGCTGTTCCATAACATATTTCCACAGCACCATAAACTAGAAATAGGGTGGACCTGGTACGATCCTATTTACTGGCGTACAGGTTATAATCGTGAATGTAAGTTGCTGTTACTCACCTATGCTTTCGAAACATTGAAGGCCGTGAGGGTACAGCTGGTAACTGATGCAACAAATTTTCGCAGCCGCACTGCAATAGAGGGCATTGGTGCCACTTTTGAAGGAGAGCTGCGCAAAGAGCGCATACGTGCCAATGGCGCCTATCGCAATACTGCTATGTACAGTATTATAGATGATGAATGGCCTAAAGTGAAAAAAACATTGCAGCAGAAACTGGCAGCGTATTAGTTTCATCTGCGCGTGGTTAGTAAAAAATAGATCACATAAGCAACAAAATAAACGAGCGTAACTATCCTGAGTGTTTTGCCGATTATCTTGTTTGTTTTAGCTGCAGCGTTGGCTTTGAGGGCCTTTAAGTTGTCTTTTGGATACTTATTGGTCGGGTCAATAGCATGCCTTTTCATACATTTCCTTTGCCTTCTTTTTATCGTTCAGGTGCATGTGTAGCAGGTAGCCATAGTCGTTATAGAGATTAGTATTTTCGGGGTTCAGCGCCAGCGCATTTTCAAAATAAACCGCGGCCTGTTCATGTTCCTCAAACCTATCTGAAAGCAGGTTGGCCAGATTGTAAAAACCGAAAGAATATTCGGGATCAGCCTTTATCGCATTTTCGAGATGACTCCTTGCCGCGTCATAATTATTATAATGGAAGCTCTCCAACAAACCTAAATAATTATGACTACCTGCATGAGCAGGATTAATAGCAATGGCCTTTTCATAATTAACGCGCGCAGCGTCATGGTCTTTTAGCCTGTAATGTAGTAGTAAGGCGTACTCAAAATAGGTGAACTCATTTTCCGGTCTTAGCTCTATAGCGCGGATAAAATGTTGTTGAGACAACTCATATTCATTGAAATGATCGTCGAGCAGGTTGGCCAGGTTGTTATGAGCTATTGCATCGAGTGGGTTGATCTCGATGGCTTTTTCATAGTTCTTCCTGGCGCCCTGTTGGTCGTCCAGATTTTCAGAAAGTAGTAAGCCAAGGTTGTTATAAGCGCCCGAGAAGAGCGGCTCTACTGCGATCGCTTTTTCGTAATAGTACTTCGCCTGTTCGTAATTGTTATAGAAGTTCTTTTCCACGTTGCCCAGGTTAAAGTAGGGCCAGTGCAGCATTGGTGCTACTTCTATTGCCTTCAGATAGCTGCTGCGGGCACCCTCATAGTCTTTAAATTTATCTACCAGTAGCACGGCAAGATCGTTATACGTGTCACCATTGGTGGGTTGTGCGGCTATAGATCGCTCCAGGGCCTCTTTGGCACCTTCATAATCATTGTATTGGTCTTCCAGCAGTTCTGCCAGGTTATTATAGGCATAACTAAAATAGGGGTCTATGTCTGTTGCCAGCTGGTAGTGGTGTTTTGCCAGGTCATATTCCTTCATCCTGTCGCTCAGCAGGTTGGCAAAGTGGTAGTGACCTTCTACATAGAATGGATCTATCTCCAGTGCCTTTTCGTAGTATGTCTTTGCTGTTGGCAGGTCATTAAATTCTACCTCTGCCAATAGCGCCAGGTATTTATACGCTTTCAGATAGTTGGGATCCAGAGCTATTGTCTTCTCGTAGTAGGTGCGTGCCGCTTCATAGTCCTTCAGCCTGAAGTCGTGGAGCAGCGCAAGGTTGTACCAGCCACCGGCAAGGTCGGGCGCTACTTCTGTAACCTTTAGTAAATGTTCTCTTGCGCCCTCGAAATCACCAAAATGATCTTCCAGCAGGAAAGATAGATTGCTGTGATATTCTGCTTCGTCGCTCTTTAGTTCTATGGCTTGTGCATACATAGCCCTTGCTTGTTCCGGGTCTCCCAAATGACGGTACAGCAGTACGCCCAGGCTATTATGGTAATCCGGATCGTCGGGGTTAATGTCAATTGCCATCAGGTAGTGTTGGCGGGCTTTTTCGTATTGGCCTGTATGGTTATGCAGCATGTTGGCGTAGAAATAGTGGGTAACACTATCGTACGGATCTGCATCTATAGCTTTTTCGAAATAGATGGTTGCCTGCTCATAATCGGCATAGCGGTCTTCGTAAAGATTGGCCAGATTGTAGTAGCCAAAAGCATCATCAGGATCATGAGCTATCGCCTGTTCGAAGTAGGCCTTGGCAGCATCGTAGTTGTTGAAGTGCCTGTCCATGAGCAGGCCAAGATCGTTATAGGCATGGGTAGGCTTGTCAGGACTCTTGCTGAGCCCTATCTCATAATGCTGCTTCGCGAGTTCAAACTCGCCAAAATGTGTTCTAAGCAGATTGGCCAGGTCGAAATGCGCATCTGCATCATCCGGGTTTGTGAGTATCTGTCGTTCATAACCCTCCCTTTCCAATTGGTATTCCCAATCCTGTTTTTCCATACGCTACAATGCAAAAATATTGCAAGAACCGCAGATTTCACTTTTTCATCTTACTATAAGTACTTTTTTGATAGGGTTATTCGCAGCAAAGGAGTGTTAACGGCGGTTTGGTATAGTTTTGATATTACCCATTTTACCTGTATTTTTGAAATAGACCATTTTTCTTAATGAACCATTCCGCTGCCGCTGATATTCAAACTATTCTGGACAACATTGTTGACGGCTTTCTCATCCTGGATAAAGAATGGAATATAAAATGGTGCAATAAAGCTTTTGAAAATATTGTCGGATCATACAGTGTAAAGGCTAATGACGGCAATTTTAGAAAAATAGGGCAGTCTATAGATGGACTTGACATAATCGGGCAAATAAAAGATAGTGCCGAAACAGGTGAGCGCCAGGAAATGGAGGTTTACCTTACGCAAACAAAAACATGGTATTCATTGAATATCTATTGCTCTGCCGATAATGTTGTTATCTGTTTTCATGATATTACCTGCAATAAGGCTGATACCAACAATGTGCTTATTGATGAGCAGAACCTACGTATCCTAATGGATATCATCGATCAGCCTGTTTGGTTGGTAGACAGGGAATGCAATATTCTGCTATGTAATGAGGCATTTAAAAGATGGATAGCCTACTTTATTGGTACGCCATTGGCGAAAGGGGATAATGTTCTGGATATTAAGCTGGGGCCAGACTATCTGAATAAATTCAAGATGTGCTATGAGTTGGCACTAAATGGTAAGACGTTTAATACCGTAGAAGACCTGATGGTGAATGGCGAGATGAAATTCTCTACAATCAGCTTCAACCCGGTTTTTGATAAAGACAATAAACTTACAGGCATCAGTTGCCACGCGTCAGACATTACCGATCAGCGCAAAAGCCTTACCCGCATTGATGCGCAGACACAGTTGCTGATGGAGATTGCCAACATACAGTCGCACAAAGTGCGCGGCCCCGTAACCACTATAATGGGCCTGGTCAAAGTGTTTGACTATGACGATCCCGCTAATCCTGAAAATATGGAGGTGCTGCAGGGTATTGCATCAGTAACCGACTCGCTCGATGTGATCGTTCGCGATGTGATCCGTAATATCAATAAACTCAATAAGCACACCAGGAAGTTGTAGCAACAAGAAAGCCTCTGTTGTTATGGAGGCTTTTTGGCTTGAGAATTTTAGTCGTTGTTTCGCTTGTTGCCGAATAATTGAAGTAGCAGCAGGAAAAGATTGATAAAATCAAGATAGAGGCTTAGTGCGCCCATTACGATTAATTTTTGGGTGTCATTGGCAGATATTTCCTGAAATTCGATGCCTGCGCCTATTCGTTTCAGTTTCTGTACATCATATGCAGTAAGACCCAGGAAGACGGCAACACCAACAAAACTGGATATATAACCAAGTAGGGTGCTGTGCAGAAACATATTAACCATGCTGGCAATAATGATGCCCACCAACCCCATGGTAAGAAATGACCCGAATGTGGTCAGGTCTTTATCTGTAGTGTAGCCCATGACTGCCATTACCCCAAACATTATTGACGCTGATGCGAAACAAGTTAGCAACGAGCCAGCAGTATAGGTAATGAAGATGGTACTCAAACTCATGCCCATAACCGCAGCAAACAACACCAGCAACAAGGTTAACACGGGAGAAGACAATTTTCTGAATCCTACAGACATTATTATTACAAACAGTATCGGGGCAAATACAATAAACATGCCTAGGCTAGTAAAGCTAGGTTTGTTAAGTACTACTTTATAAAGACTGCTTTGTAATTCAAGATTTGAAGCGAAAAGTAACGAAACTATAGCTGACACACCAAGCGCAATAAACATCCATAAAAACACCCCGGACATAAATTTCTTAGAGATCGCACCTGCAGGTATCTGTCTGCTCTCTAATACTGTGTAATTTGAAAACGGATGAGAATTATTATTGTTCATGATGTTATTAATCTCCTGTAAAATTAAACAAACTGTGATTGATAAAGAACTACTGAAGTGTTGTTACTACTGCTTTTAACTTAGAATTATACCAAAAGTTAAGGAAGAGTGCCATTACTTTATGAATTGCGACCTTGGCCGTCTGAAACAGGCATCCAGCTCTATAAAAAATGTGTTTTTAAGTTTCTCTGTATAGCCCCCTGAGGGTAGTGTTACCTTGCTTGCGCCAAGCGGTAGAGCATAAGTTGGTATAACAGTAAACATCCACTTGCCGGCATACAGGATTGTTTTTGCACTCAATTCCAGCGCCACCGGCTTTATCTTTCCCGGTGTTTCAATAGCACTGTTGATAACTATATTATCGTTTCTGAGCGTCCTGTTGATGAAGTACTGGTCGTAATAGTGGAGTGTACCCATGTAGAAGCTAAATGCCGGATAAATGTTGAGTTTCTTATCAGCCAGTTGAAAATGGTGGTCCAGCGTAGCCTTGATCACAATGTCCTGTGTGGCTCCGTTGTTGATATCAAATGCAAGAGTGGGCTCTATCAGGTCATTTCTGTATTGGCAGTAAATACCTGCATTTTCTGTAATGGCTGAGCGCACTGCGGGGCTGTTTTTGTAATAAATGTATTTCTCGGCATGTACGCCGGCCAATATGTTAGTACCATAAGTATGGTCGTAGCCTCCACTCAGCGTGGTTAGGTCAAAATGGCCTGTCTTTTTGGTGAACGCATAAGATTCGGCAATATCGAAATAAAATCCCCTGCGATTATAATAGGAAATGTAAGCAGTGAGGTAGGGCACTCTGCTGCCATCTTTACGGCCCAGGTATACATTGTTAGTAACAGAGTTCACTCCCAGGTCCAGGTGAGTAACATCATCCATCGGGTCTTCATTCTCAAACTCCTTGTGCAGGTGGTACAATCCGCTGTTCTGCGCATGCCCCATACCTGCGCCCAGCATCATGATAAAAAATCCTATCCAGCATTTTTTCATTCGTACATCCTGTTTTACCCAAACAAATATATGGAAGTGCAGGTCATGTTGGTAATTCTTCGAAAAGATTGCTGAATATCGTATTTGCACGCCCCCAAATACCTCTGCCGCTGTTGTGTCGCTCCTGTCGCTAGAGTTAGTTCCGATTATTTCGGAACTCTCGTGACGACATAGTTTCCGAGCATCGGGAAGTACTTTTGTAAGCATCCACAAACCAACTTCCGCTGTAGTGTCCCCGTCCAACACCTATCGCCCCGTTTCCTCACTTTATTCTGAACATTCTTGTATTCTGACCGTCCAGATCTAGACAATTACATCAAACTTTATTGAGCCATTGAGCAATTAAGCCATTGAGCAATTTATTTCGTACATTTGCAGTCCAACTCTTATTATAAATCTGGCCGCAGATCAATAATATTTATTTCCTGAATTATTTTTTCTGAAAAATGATTTCTGAAATGAATTTATTATTACCTTTGCAGTCCCAAAATAAATTAACAAATGGAAGCAGTAGCTTTTATACACGAGCAACTAACCGGCAAGAAGGAATTCCCTAAATTCAAAGCAGGTGATAACATCACGGTTAACTATAAAATTATAGAAGGAAACAAAGAACGTATCCAGTCTTTCAAAGGCGATGTTCTTAAGCGTCAGGGAACCGGAGCAACTGCTACTTTCACTGTTCGTAAAATTTCTGACGGTGTAGGCGTTGAGCGTTTATTCCCGATCTTCTCCCCAAATATCGATTCTATCATACTTAACAAGTCTGGTCGTGTTCGTCGTGCTAAGTTGTTCTATCTTCGTGAGCGTTCAGGTAAATCTGCTCGTATCAAGGAAAAGAAGATGCTGGTTGGTGCAGGTAAGAAAGATAAGAAAGCAGCTAAGTAATCTCTTAATAATATTCCGGGAAAGGGTACGTTATACAACGTACCCTTTTCTGTTTTTAGTACATGAGATAATTTTGTTTAAATAAAAAAATAATTATTTAAACAAAAATAACCTAACTTCATATGCCCAATTAAAGAGGGTGATATGAAAACTAACCTCATCATAGGTGCCAGTTCGGGTATAGGTCTTGCACTCGCCAAACAACTGATTGCAAAGGGAGAGAAAGTAATTGCGCTATCCCGCACAGTTCCCGCAATCGACAATATAGAGCATCATTTCTACGATGCTGTATCAACAGATGCCCTTCCCGATCTACAAACAGCCATAGATAGTATAGTGTATTGCCCAGGATCCATCAACCTCCGGCCATTTAGGGCGCTAAAACCTGCCGATTTTTTACAGGAGCTACAGCTCAATGTTATGGGCGCTATCAATTGCATTCAAAAATACTATTCCAATCTTTCGGCATCAGAAAATGCGTCTATACTCATGTTCAGCACAGTGGCTGTACAAACGGGTATGCCTTTTCATGCATCAATAGCCGTTTCTAAGGGGGCTATCGAGGGTCTTACAAGGTCGCTGGCAGCTGAGTTTGCGCCAAAGGTGCGGGTGAACTGCATAGCACCTTCACTTACCAATACACCACTGGCAGATAAGCTCATCAACACACAGGCAAAGCTGGATGTTGCTGCACTTCGCCATCCCCTGAAGAAGATCGGAGATCCTGAGCAAGTAGCAGCTATGGCAGCATTCCTGTTATCTGCCGAAGCCTCATTTATCACCGGTCAGATCATTCACATAGATGGCGGTATGTCTGCCGTAAGATTATAGATAGGCTATGGGGCAATTCAATACAACAGATATACTGGCAATGGAGCAGCGCTACAGGGCTGCTTTCATCAATTCATTAGGTGGGTTTAAAAGTGGGGTGCTGGTCGGTACTGTAAGTAAAGAGGGCAACACCAACCTGGCTATTTTTAATTCATTGTTCCATTTAGGCGCCAATCCCGCCTTGTGCGGATTGATCATCCGGCCCGATTCTGTGGCAAGGCACACGTATGAAAATATACTGGAGACCGGCTCTTACACAATTAATCATATAAACGAAGGCATATATAAGCAGGCGCACCAAACCTCTGCAAGGTATGACCGTGAGGTATCTGAGTTTGATGCAACAGGGCTTACCCTGCAATATGAGCAAGGGGTAATGGCCCCGTTTGTAAAAAAAAGTCATGTGCAATTTGCATTGGAGTTTGCAGAAAAGCATGAGCTGCAGATAAACGGTACTATTTTGGTAATAGGTAAGATTGTCAAGGTTATCCTACCCGATGAATGTATTGGTGCCGACGGGTTTATTGATATTGAGCGGGCAGGTACTATTACTGTGTCCGGCTTAGATAGCTATCATACTACTCAAAGATTATCCCGGCTCAGCTATGCAAAACCCGGAATAGCTATAACAGAAGTATCTTGAAGCAAGCGGTCAACATAGTATGGTATAAGCGCGATCTGAGATTTACAGATCATGAACCGTTATTTAACGCGGCTAAAACGGGCATTCCTATTTTGTTGATCTATTGTTTTGAACCATCATTAATGGCCTACCCCGATTGTGATGTGCGGCATATGCGATTTGTCTGGCAGTCGCTGCAGGAAATGCAGGAACGACTGGATGGTGTTAATGGCAGGCTATATATTTTTCACAACGAGGCAGTGAATATTTTTGAAGAGTTGTCGGGGCTTTTTCACATAAATGGTGTCTACTCTTCAGTTGAAACCGGCAATGCACTCTCTTTCAAACGTGATAAGCATGTTGCATTATTCCTTAAAGAGCATAACATCCTCTGGCATGAATACCAGACATCAGGAGTAATAAGACGATTGCCCAACAGGGCAACCTGGGCAAAGAAATGGGCTGATAAGATGACATCTCAACCCAGTATCGTTGATGAATCTCTGCTCAAATTCGCGGTAATGAATATTGTCGATTATGAGGTAATGGCGGGCGATGCACTACCTGAAACAATTACTACTCCTGATAAAAATTTCCAGCCGGGTGGAGAATCATGGGCCTGGAAGTACCTTGATACGTTTGTAAAAGATAGGGCCGAGAACTACAGCCGCCATATTTCCAAGCCCCAGCTCAGCCGCCGCTCTTGCAGCAGACTATCTCCTTACCTCGCCTGGGGCAACATTTCTATGCGAATGGTATACCAATATACCATGCAGCATCACGATGCCAGCAAGCACAAAAGAGCATTAAGTAATTTTGAATCCCGCCTTTACTGGCACTGTCATTTTATACAAAAGTTCGAAAGTAACTGCAGCATAGAATTCAAAAATATAAACGCGTCATCAGCCGCCATAACTAAAGCAAAGAACGAGGACTACATTGCGGCATGGGAGACCGGGTGTACAGGTTACCCCATTGTTGACGCTTGCATGAGGTGTGTTGTGGCTACCGGGTTCATTAACTTTAGAATGAGGGCTATGGTCGTTTCCTTTTTTGTCTTTAACCTGTGGCAGGATTGGCGCGATGCTGCTCATTTTCTGGCCAGACAGTTTCTCGATTATGAGCCCGGTATTCATTATCCGCAGCTGCAAATGCAGGCAGGCACTACTATTCATAATACCATAAGGATGTATAACCCCGTGAAAAACTCACGTGAGCATGATGCGGAAGGTATCTTTATTAAGAACTGGCTGCCTGAATTGAAAGATGTACCCGCTGACCTCATTCATGAACCGTGGCTACTTACACCTATTGAGCAACAGTTGTATCATTGTGAGATCGGAGTTGACTACCAGGCTCCCTTAGTGCCACTCAATGATAGCCGAAAACATGCAAGTGATATCGTCTATAACAACAGGAAAGTAGCCAAAACATCACTAAAAAACAAGGTATGAACATAACGAAAGTGATCACTTTTATTGCCTGCGTAGCAGCCACTTTAGCTGTGGGTGCCGTAGCCGGTATTGCCACTGCACAGAACATTACCAACTGGTATGTATACATCAATAAGCCCTGGTTCAACCCGCCCAATTACCTTTTCGGGCCTGTATGGACAGTACTTTACCTCTTAATGGGCATCTCTTACTACATGATACTGACAACACTAACAACCGCCCCTAAACGTGCAACTGCAGTTATTGTCTTTGGTGTACAACTGGCACTCAACTTTGCATGGAGTTTCATCTTCTTTAAGTACCATCAGTTAGGTTGGGCATTAGTAGAGATAATTGCCATGTGGGTGAGCATATTTACAATGATCGTTGTGTTCTCCCGCATTAATAAGGTGGCAGCTATCATGCAGATTCCCTACATTTCCTGGGTGTCGTTTGCATCTATACTCAATTTTGCAATCTGGAGATTGAACTAATACAAATGGACATTTATTTCACACTTTTGGCTACAACAACCACTCTCCTCCTTTTAAAGGAGGAGTACCCTGAGTTTCGGCCTTTTCCAGCCGAAACTCAGGGGGAGGTGGTTACAGCGTTTGGTGTATTTTAAAGTCGAAAAGGTATAAGATGAAGACAGTAAAGAAAGCTGATCTGCCAACTAAGATCTGTACAACCTGCGGCAGGCCGTTTACCTGGCGTAAAAAATGGGAAAAAGTGTGGGCCGATGTTAAGTATTGCAGTGACAGGTGCAGGTCCGCAAAGCCCAAAAGTAACTAGAGATTGATATCTAGTAGGTTTATGCCAGTTAGATATCAAAATGCGGCATTCAAAACATGTCCCTGCGCCGTAGGTGCAAAAGGTTTGTAGTATTACAGAAACCCTCCATAACCCGCGAGCCGTAGGTTCGCGCCCAATTGAATCAATGACGTTTCTAAAGTATAATTGGTATTTAAACATGCTTACAATGAAAGACAATATTGCTGAGTTTTCTATAATTGACAAAGACCGCATCATAGAAATGGCCTGGGAAGACAGAACGCCTTTTGAGGCCATTGAGTTTCAATTCGGGCTATCAGAAAAAGAGGTCATTGAGTTCATGCGGGCCAATTCCAAAGCATCCAGTTTCCGCATGTGGCGCAAACGGATGACTGCCCGCACCACCAAACATCAGCATCTGCGCGATACGGATGTACTCCGCTTTAAATGTAGCAGACAAAAGATCAGCGGCAATAAGATCGCTAAACGTTAGTATGTTGAATAAAAATGGCCTAACAGAGTACTGTCAGGCCATGTATGTTTTTACATTAAGATATTGCAAGGCTATCTGAGTACCATTATACTTTTTCTGATAGCTGAAATAGGATATCAGTAACACTACAATTAATACAATGGGGGTTACTACTTTGCTCACCGGATCGCCACTTATAAAATGCGCTAACGACGCAGATACAAATGTCACAAAAAAACCAAAGTAAGCCCACTCCTTTATCCTTCCCGGCACCATTGGCAGGAGTAATGCCATAACGCCTAAAAACTTAGCAATACCAAGTTCTACCCTGAAATATCCCGGAAAACCTAGGTGTTGAAAACCATCTTTTACTTCCTGTGCTCCAAATGACATTAATGAAGACATCAGCATCATCATAGATATCAACCCCGTTGCTACCCAATACGTAATTGTTACTTTTTTCATCTGTTTATTTTTGTTTGTGCAAACTTCGGTACATTTGCTATACTTTAGATAGTGGTTTACTATTGTATAGTAGTATCCTTTTGTATAGTTAACAACTGAGTTTATGTATAGGGAGGCAATTATAGAAGAACAGAGCGCTGAAATTGTGGTGGCAGAAGGTGGGCATGATAAGAACTCACCAACATGTACCAACTATTTACGGTCCATCCACGATACGTTGGATATCATCAGTGGTAAGTGGAAGGTGACCATAATTGGTTCGCTTAGTTTTGGTAAGAAGCGCTTTATGGAGTTGCAGCGGGACGTGGAGGGGATTGGCGCCAAGATGCTGTCTAAAGAGCTGAGAGAGCTGGAGATAAATGGCTTGGTTACCCGTACCGTGTATAACACCAAGCCGGTTACGGTAGAATACGAGATCACAGAATACGGGAAAACCTTACAACCCATAATCTTCGAAATGTCGAAATGGGGTACACAGCACCGCAAACGGATTATGAGTAAAGATTGACAATCAGTACAGTAAACCCGGGCACGATAATTTAGTCTTTATAGTAACTAAATTATATGATCATGAAAGGGTTTAGAAAAAGTTTACTGATACTTGCCATTGCATTGGGTTGCAATATTTATAGCAGTAACGCACAGATCTATATTAAAGTAAGGCCGGCACGCCCGCACTACGAAAGAGTGGTAGCGCCTAGTCCGCGCCACATATGGGTAGACGAAGAATGGGAATCACGTGGAGGAAAATACGTGTTTGTAGGTGGCCGTTGGATGGCACCTCCACGCGAACGAGCGGTATGGGTTCCCGGTCACTGGCGCCAGACTCGCAGAGGTGATATCTGGATAGCCGGCCATTGGAGGTAGTAATTTAATTAAATAAAAGAAATGGGGTGTACTATAAATCGTGCACCCCATTTTACGCTTAGGTCTTTATTGTACCAATAGGCACTGGAAATAGTGCCATCTAATGTCATTGCTATTGACTTAAGCAAAGGAGCAAGCTCTGAAAGAGCGACATAAATAGCGAGGGGTTTTAACCCTCAAGTGTTCGAAACGCTATAAAACAGGTCTGAAAGACCGAAATATAATAGCCCGGGGTGTAGTCCCGGGTATTAAAAAAGGAGGTGATCCTAGCCCTGAAGGGGCGAAAGAAGTTACATTATATGGGGAGTTTGTTACAGATAATGAAGTTTCGAACACTTGTGCGTTTTAACCCTTCGTACTGAAAAAAACAAGACACAAGCCCTGTAGGGGCGGCATAATTGTATAAGCAAAAAATAAAAATCCTTAAGTTAATGACATTAGACGTTGGGTGCAAAAGCCTTGTAGTCTTTATTGATACATCTTTTACATGGCACCCCTTATGACAATGCCATTAAGTGAAGCCTGTAACTACATGTAATGATGCCGAAGGTATCATATGTCTATAGCAAAGCCATATTGAATATGGTGCCGATGCTGAAGGTATCGTATGTATGTATAAGCGAATATATCTTAACTAAATGGCATTATTAATCCACCTCTACATATACCGGGCAATGATCTGAATGCACCACATCGGGCCTTATTTCGGCATGTTTCAGGTTGCCTTTCAATGGTTCTGTTACGTTGATGTAATCTATACGCCAGCCCTTATTACTAGCCCGCGCGCCGCCAAATGCACTCCACCAGCTATATTGGTGTGGATCTTTGTTGATGTGCCTGAAGCCATCTACATAGCCATTGGCAAATAGCTTGGTCATCCACTGTCTTTCTTCTGGAAAGAATCCTGAGTTCTTATTGGTCTTAGGATTATGTACATCCATATCCAGATGGGCAATGTTATAATCGCCGCAGATTATAAGGTTAGGTCGTTCTTTTCTCAGGTTGTTCAGGAACTCAAGAAACTCATCCAACCACTGATACTTATACGTCTGGCGCTCACCGCCCGTTGTGCCGCTTGGGAAGTACGCGTTGATAACCGTCTTGTCTCCAAAATCTGCACGGATCACACGGCCTTCAAAGTCACTCTGCTCTATCTGGCAACCTATCATCACATTATCAGGCTGTATCTTCGTGAGTATTGCCACACCGCTATAACCCTTTTTTTGTGCCGAAAATGAATACACTTTGTACCCGGTGCTTTCAATCTCCTTAACGGGTATATCTTCCTGATTAGCTTTAATTTCCTGCAGGCAAATTACGTCGGCAGGGTCGGTATTCAGCCAGTCTATAAAACCCTTCTTTGCCGCGCTGCGGATGCCATTTACATTATAGGTGATGATACGCATATTCGTCTGCTGTTTTATACCCGCAAGATAAGTAAGGTTGGTAAATAAAACCACACTAAAGACTGCTGAGCGTATGTATCTGATGTAGGTAACTCCGAATGTCACGGTGAGGCCCTCGAACCGCGACATTCGCACGGGACGTACACGTTTTGCATCCACATGCACGTCTGCTGTCGGTGCCTCCTGTCGCGAGAGTTAGCGTAGCGCTCTCGTGACGACATGATTTAACGGGTCTCTGATCCGAACATCATGACTTACTCGTTTTGTATCTACATTAACCTTTACATCTGCCGCTGTTGCGTCTTCTGACCAACAGCCATCGGGCCGGTCCTTTTTGAGATACACGTTTTCATAGTCATCACTTAGTCAAGCGAATCACAGTTCAGACAACTATATTTGCCACATGAAAAACAACAGGTCAACCATTAACTATCTAGTAGCCCTTGTGGCTGGCAGCCTGTTGCTTTTAATTCCTGCGTTATATAATCACTATCCATTGGTAGATCCTGATGCAGGCACCTACATAGCATCAGGCTTTAAGCTGGAAACACCTATGGACAGGCCCATTACTTATGGATTATTGGTAAGGCTTTTCAGTCTCAATGGCTTGTCGTTGTGGGGTGTGGTGGTTGCTCAGGCGCTTATTGTATCGGCACTCATCTTTAGCATCGTAAGAGCGGTAAAGCCCGTTGCCTATGCGAAGTATGGTTTTATTACGGTGCTGTTTTTGTCGCTTTATACATCATTGCCATGGCTGGTGGGCATGATCCATCCAGATATATTTACGTCTGTAGCCTGCATGTGTATTGTGCTGTTACTACTGCCGCCTGTAAGCAAGTTGGGTAGGGTATGTACCTGGCTGTTGTTCTTTGTGGCTATTGCAGTGCATATGTCGCACCCTATACTATTTGTTGGAGTAATTGTATGCCTGTTCCTGCTGAAGAAGATCTATGCATTGCCGACAGCATATAAAAAGCTGAGAACAAATCTCATTGTAATTGCGCTATTATCTATATCGGCCATTGCGGTTATGGGCTCGGCTTTGTCTAAATCCAAGCATGTATTTCTTACCGGTACGCTTCTGGAAAAGGGTGTGCTACAAGTGTACCTGAATGATAATTGCGGTACAAAAGACTACAAACTTTGTGCTTATAAAGACCAATTACCTAAAACATCGGATGAGTTTGTATGGCTCAGCAGCAGCCCGCTCTATAAGATAGGAGACTGGCACGGAACAAAGCAGGAATTTAGTGCAATTGATAAAGACATACTGACTACTCCCAAATATCTTGGTCTGTTTTTAGGTGCCTCTGTAAAACAGTTTCGGCAACAGGCTTTGTCCTTCAATATAGGTACAGGCACGTTTCAATTCCCTACAGGCAGTAATGTAAATAATCAGGTAGTGGCATATCTGCCACATGAGGTAGAACGATTCAACAGTGCCACCCAAAATATAGAAGACCTACCGGCAAAGCTGCACCTGATCAATATGATCTATACTACCATCATTGCGCTAAGTGTGGCTTTGCTGCTCCTCCTTATTATTTCCAGATGGAAGAATACCGGCACTGTACTACGTACGCTTGTTGTGGTGGGCATTACAGTCGTTATACTCAACTGTGCCGACTTTGCCACACTATCTGTGGTAGTAGGCCGCTATGGTGCTAAAATGATCTGGATGCTACCGTTTTGTGCATTGGTGTGGGTAATGAATTTAAAGAGTGAAATGCGCAAGCAACCATCATTGAGCCATTAAGCCATTAAGGAATTGAGCCATTAGATTAATCCCTCATCCCCCATACTCAGGTAATCATTGCCGGCTATAATGATATGATCGAGCAATTTGATATCCATCAGCGTGGCTGATTCCTTCATTTTCCTTGTCAGTACCTTATCGGCTTCACTTGGGTTTTTATTCCCCGACGGGTGATTATGTGCCATTATCAGCTGGGCCGCATTGCACAGCAGTGCATTTTTCAGAATGATGCGGATGTCCGCTACTGTGGCGGTCAATCCGCCGCTGCTGACCATTTCGCTCTTAATCACCTTGCCTGCTTGATTCAGGTACACCGCACAAAAACACTCATGGGTGAGGTCTTGCAATTGCGGCATAACTATTTCTACAGCATCTCTGCTGCTGCGAATGGTGACTCTTTCCAAGCCCTCGGCCAATTGTCTGCGCCTGCCCAGTTCCATGGCTGCCGATATGGTTATAGCTCTTGCTTCGCCAATGCCCTTTATTTGTTGTAGTTCTTTCAGGCTTAGCCGGCCCAGTTCCCTTAGGTTATTGTGTGCCAGTGCCAGTATGTCTTTCGCCAGGTCGAGTGCAGAGCGGTCTTTGGTACCACTTGATATGAGTATAGTGAGTAATTCAGCATCCGTCAACGCGGAAGATCCGCGCTGCATCATCTTCTCGCGCGGCTTATCGTCCTCCAGCCAGTTTTTTATACTCACAAATTCGTTCATGGCGATCAATTAGAACGATAAAAATAGCATAAAACAGGCATAAAAACACCTGTTGGCACCACCACTATTTTTATGCACACCCGGTGAATACTGCAAACCATCTACTGCCTCACTTTTCATTACATTTGCCCGAAAAGTCCCCACTCATTAACAACACACTTTTTGGTTTTAACTTTTGACTTTTAACTTAATTAAATGATCTATCATATAGTTACCGGCGACATGGCTGCTGCACCTCTGGCGCAGGCAATAGAAATGGAGCCCTCAATGGCGGGAACAGTCATCGTTATCAAAGATGTGCTGAGTGTTGGGCCTATACAGAAGGAAGAAGGTCAGAAGTTCTCTGAGCTTCGTTCTGCATTTTGGCAGGATGTGGTACTGAGTGAGAAGAACCCTATTGAAGCTGATGACCTGGAGCGATTGATTCTGGTGGGTAATGAACTATATAAAGATCCTACTGCGCAGATATGGATATGGAATGCACCATCTCCGGCCGATGTGTGCACTTACCATTGGGCTATGAAGTATGTGGGTAAATGGAAGGGTAGGCTATATGTAGTAAATATAGCCGGACTGCCTTTTTTGGATGAAAATGGTAAACTGATCTTCCCTAAGAATATAAGTGAAATACTGCCTAAAGAACTGGTAAAGGCCCGGAAACTGGCCCGGTTGGTTACCCCGGCGGAAGTAGAAATTGATACGGAAGAATGGGATAAGCTTGTCAAAGAAAATGCCGGGATCCGCACCCTGGAAGGTAGTAAGAGATTGACATCCAGAGCAGAAACTTATTATGATAATCAATTGATGGCCTACGTGACCCCTCAGTTTCAAAAGGCATCTAAGGTGATCAACAATCTTTTAGCTAAGGTAAGCGTACCTACCGGCGATCTTTACCTGGGCTGGCGCCTGCGTAAGATGGGCGAGGCTGGGCTGGTACACATGCAGGGTGAGGTTAATAAAGGGCTTAAGGATTTTGAAGTAAAGCAGAATGACGGTACATTGTTGTTGTAGAAAGTGGGCTCAGACCTGCAGATTGATCTCCTTACTTTTTTGCTCCAGACTACTCATGAATTGAGCTAGTTCCGTTGTAAATGCATCAAGTGTTTCGGCCGATGTTTTGATGTGGGCAAGCAGTGTTTTCAATTGTACTGGCGAGTCCATAAAGTCGTCTATTATATTCGATATACCCAGTATGTTAGCCACCGGTATCCTCACTTTATGAGAAGTGATGAACATCATTTCCTCAAGGCCCACAATATGCTCTTTCAGTTGACCTTCGGCTCTTTTCAGCTCTTTATAAGCGCTATCTAATTCAGAGGCTCTTTTTTCCTTTTCTTCAAACTGGTATGCCAGCTCCTGATTGGCAATTATTAATTCAGCTGCCCTGTCTTCTTTCTCGTAATTCTGAAACTCCAGTTCTTTGTTGGCTATGATCAGCTCCGCTGCGCGTTTTCCTTTTTCTGTACTCTGGTAGGCAAGCTCTTTATTGGCAATGATCAATTCTGCGGCACGTTTTTCTTTTTCATTATTTTGAAATGCTAATTCTCTGTTGGCCAGTATCAGCTCTGCTGCACGCATTTCTTTTTCTGTATTCTGGTACGATAGTTCTTTATTGGCAATGATCAACTCGGCTGCACGCTTTTCTTTTTCTGAGTTTTGGAAGGCCAATTCCTTATTCGCTAATATCAATTCTGCAGCGCGATTCTCTTTTTCTTCATTTTGTACCACCAGTTCTTTATTGGCAAATATCAGTTCCGCGGCTCTGCTTTCCTTTTCTTTATTTTGAAAAGCCAGCTCTTTATTGGCAGATGCAAGTGCTGAAGCCGTCTTCTCTTTTTCCTTGTTTTGAAAGGCTAGTTCCTTGTTCGCAATGCCTAATTCCGCAGCTCTCTTTTCTTTTTCTGTGTTCTGGAAAGCCAATTCTATATTTGCAATTACCAGTTCAGATGCTCTTTTTTCCTTTTCAATATTATGAAACACTAAGGCCTTATTAGCCAGTATCAGCTCAGCTGCTCTGCACTCTTTTTCTACATTCAGGAAGGCTAATTCTTTGTTGGCAATGATTAACTCAGCTGCCCTGTTTTCCTTTTCAATATTCTGGAAAGCCAGTTCTTTATTGGCAATGATCAACTCAGCTGCCCTGTTTTCTTTCTCTGTATTTTGGAATGCCAGTTCTTTATTGGCTATGATCAATTCGGCAGCCCTATTTTCTTTCTCTGTATTCTGAAAAGCCAGTTCTATGTTGGCAATGACCATCTCAGCAGCCCGTCTTTCTTTCTCATCATTATTAAACTGAAGGTCTTCATTGGCGCGTGTCAATGCGGCGGATCTTATTTCCCGTTCTGCATTTTCATGTGTTAAGTCTTTATTCGCCAACATTAAGTTATACGCCTTCTGTTCTTTTTCAGAGATCTGTAGAATGAGATCCTGGTTGGTAGCAATTAGTTCAGCTGACTTTTTGTGGTTGTTCATAAGAATATATTTATTGAGTGTAATGCCCTGATCAAATTCGGCATACCACCCTCATTTATCCAATTATAAACATCATGCCAAAGTATATTTTATTTTAATTCTATTATTTGCAAACAAATACGCATATAAAAATATGATATAATTAAAAATTCCTCAACAAGGGGCATAAAAAAAGGTGCAACATTGTTGCACCTTTTTTTAAAATATTTTATAACTACTAATAGTCAGAAAGCAAAGCATAGATCTCTATCATGTAGTATGGCTTGCTATCGTCTTTGTAAGAAATGTCGAACAGGTGGATAGAAACTTCTTCGTTCCTGTACAGATGCTCCAGATATTCCTTCTGAGAAGTTCTGCGCATTCTTGTCTTAGAATATTTTGCACTTGCTTCTACCTGGCGCTTCAATGATTCGTAAGTTTCAAGGCTCTGTGTTTCAAACTTGATAGCCACATAACGCTTGTAGCGGATGCTAGAATTGTCGTAGAATGTGTTGTAAGTAATTACGTTAGTACCATTCCTAAATACAGATGAACGTTCAGTGCTTTCCAGGTGATTCAACACATAACCTTTACCATGTACCAGTGACTCGAAAGTAGGGTAGTTTGATTTCCTTGACTGCAGTAATTCATCAAGTGAAAAACCCTGGGCCATACTCAGTGTACAAAAGCATAGAGAGAAGAAAGCAAGGAATAATAGTTTTTTCATGTTTATCTGTTTTTTATGACGTTGAGACAAAGATAATTTCTTTTGGTTAACTGTGAAATATTTGTAAAGATATTTTATAAGCCCCAATCTGGTGATTCTGACCACGTTTCGGAGCGTCGCTACAACATTAATTAGATATGATAATACCCGCAATGGTGGCAGACAGGTAAGATGCCAGCGTACCACACAACAGCGCCTTCATACCCAACTTGGCAAGATCTACACGGCGCTCAGGAGCCAATGCCCCAATACCACCTATCTGCATACCTACGCTGCTGAAATTGGCAAAGCCGCATATGGCAACAGTAACAATGGTTAGTCCTTTCGGGGTAACTACGTTTACGGTGTGTGTTGTAAGGTTTTTAAAGGCAAAGAACTCATTGATGGTAAGCTTCTGGCCAAGCAACGTAGCCACATTCTTTACGTCTTCACCAGGTACGCCCATTACCCATGCAAAAGGGCGGAATATAACGCCGAATATAGCATCTAATGAAAGCGCAGGATTGATACAGCCCAACAAGAAGTTGATAAGGGCAAACAATGCTATAAAGCCTATAAGCATAGCTATAACATTCATGGCTATCTTAAAACCATCAGCGGCGCCATGTGATATGGCATCAATCAGATTGGTATATCCGCTGTCCACACTTAGTTTCACTTTGCCCATAGTGGGCGATACCTCAGTTTCGGGGAAGACAATCTTTGAGATCACCAACGCACCGGGAGCCGCCATAAGGCTGGCTGCCATCAAGTAGTCGGGGCGGGCACCCATATTAGCATACACTATCAATATACCACCTGCTATACACGCAAGGCTACCACTCATTGACGCAAGTAATTCGCTTTTGGTCATAGTTGGCAGATAGGCGCGTATCATTACCTGGGCTTCCACTTGTCCTACAAATGCACTGGCCACATTACTCAACGCTTCCGCACCGCTTACGCGCATTACAAAGTTCATGGCTTTAGCAATTATAGACACTATAAACTGCATCACCTTTAGATAGTATAGAATAGCCACCAATACACACACCAGTATTATAGTAGCCGTTACATTGAATGCAAATACAAAACCACCTGCGGCGTAGTCAGTCACTTTGTCGCCCTGCACAATGCCTACTCCCCTGTACACAAACCCTGCACCTTCCTGCGCAAAGCCTTCCAGCTTTTGCATACCGTGGCCCAGCATCTGGAAGAAGTCATTGACGGGCTTTACCTTAAGTACCAGCAAAGCAATGACCAATTGTAGGCCCAGCCCACTGCATACCAGCCTGTAATTAATGCGTTTTTTGTTGTTGGAGAACAAAAAAGCAACACCAAGGATAACAACTATACCTATCAGTCCCGTAAAACGATCCATCTATAAATTCAGGTTAATTAAACTGCAAGATATAAATGTATGTGATACTGACCGCTACATTTTCTAAATTTGCACCTTTAGAGCAAAAAAAGTTACCACAAAAAGTGGTGTTTATTTATACAGAATGATAAGAGTAGGAAAAATTGTTGCCACTCATGGCATACAGGGTGCGGTGATCATGACCCATGTGGCGGGAGATGGCCGCTGGATGAAGAAGGGGCATGCCCTGATGGTGGAGATGCAAAAGGGTAGTTACATACCCTATTTCGTATCCGAATTCAGGATAGTGAATGATAAGGAGTTTAATATAAACCTGGAGGAGCTGAACATGGTGGAGAACGCCAAAAAGCTGGTGGGCAAGGCGGTATTTGTTGATGAAGCATTGCTGGTGGGGTATGCCAAAGAATCTCCCCTGTTGTGGATAGGCTTTACGGTTACTGACGTGCATGTAGGCCTGTTGGGTGTGATGGAAGACGTAATGCAGACTCCTAACCAATGGCTGGGCAAGATCATGTATAATGATAAGGAAGTATTGATACCATTATTGCACCAATTTATAAAGGATATACAGGTAAAACAGAAGCGCCTTATCATGGAGCTGCCTGCCGGCTTAATGGACGTTTACATGTAAAAATACACACTGGTCGAAGCATCTCGCTTCGTCCGGAACAATGCAAGCGACGCGCTTGCGAAAACAACAACACAATGCGCATAGATATAATTACTGTAGTACCTGAATTGCTGGAAAGCCCGTTTAACCACTCTATACTCAAAAGAGCCAAGGAAAGGGGGTTGCTGGAGATACACATTCATAATCCACGCGAGACCACTCCTTACAAACAGGGCCAGGTGGATGACTACCAGTTTGGCGGTGGGGCTGGTATGGTAATGATGGCTGAGCCATTGGCTATAGTAATTGACAAGCTTAAAGAAGAGCGTACTTATGATGAGGTTATCTTCATGACCCCTGATGGTGTGTTGTTTGACCAAAAGACTGCCAACAGGCTGTCAATGAAGGGCAACCTGATCATTATCTGTGGCCACTACAAGGGCATTGACGACCGTATTCGCCAGCACTATGTGACCATGGAGATATCTGTAGGGGACTATGTACTGAGTGGCGGGGAACTGGGCGCAGCAATAGTAGTAGATGCAGTTGGTCGCCTGCTGCCGGGTGTACTCAATGATGAAACCTCTGCCTTATTCGACTCCTTCCAGGATGGGTTATTGGCACCACCTGTATATACCCGCCCAGCCGACTTTCGCGGATGGAAGATACCCGATATCCTACTTTGCGGGGACCCTAAAAAAGTAGACCAGTGGCGCCACGAACAGTCTATAAAACGCACCGGTGAGCGCCGGCCGGAGTTGTTGAAGGGGATGGAGTAGGGAGGTACTTCGTTACTTGCACCAATTTATACGGCAATCGTCAATCCAAGAAGTAGAAGAGACTATCGCTATATCCTGGTTTTCCAAGAATTAATTCGCAACTCTTAAGTTTAAAGGGGAACTTATATTCACCATCTATTTGCCTGATAAAAACAAATGACAGCGTCAGCAGGTTTTGGTACATCCTAACCCGATGCAGAAATAGATGCCTCGTGTTTGTGTTGTCAACAAACTGTTTGTAGATCTTTTTGTATTTCATTTTGTTACCATCACCAATCCCATATAAGTCGTAATTGTGGAGAGCTATTTTGAAAAAATGTCCTCCACTTTCAAATGAGTATTCGTTGTTTAAAAATCCATTAGTGTCGACGATATATATGGTATCTGCTAAAGGTAAATATGGGAATGATTGACCGCTCAAGATATTTATTCGATCATTTTTACTGTAACTATCGAAAACTGTTGTTGTTTTTGAGTCAGATGTATCAATGTACTTTATCCACTGATAGCCAGAAACAGGATCAGCCACAAGTACTACTTTGTTTTTCAGTTTTTGAGCAATGGTGTTAAATGAATCCTGGTGAATAAGGTTCATGCAAATGGACTGGAACATTTGCTCATCCATGCTTTGAGCGAAAGAACAATTAGGCAACAGAAATATCAAAGTGATAAGAATAAAGACCTTTTTCATCTGTCAAAATTATGGTGATTAGAAATAGGTAGCTGCAAGCCTAGTTACAACCCACACAAAAACGCCATAGTATCCACATTATCGGCATAGGCGCTGAGAGCGGGTTTCTGGGAGTCTCCGAAGGGTATGAAGTCGTGCCCTATTATGGCTTGTATAGCGTCATTTGTCTTTAGTTCTTCCTTCATAGCAGCAATGTCATCGTAGTATTTGTAGTGGAGCACGCTTACTGCTGAGAATGGTAAATCGTTCTCAACCATCAGTATCGATTCATTGCTCATATACGGTACGCGGTTGAGCAGGTATATGGCCAGGTGATAGTCGAAATTGTTCTTGTACTTGTTCAGATCTGCATAGCTGTTGTGCCTGGTGAAAGCTTTAAGCAGGCGCTCAAACGGGAATTCGCGGGGAACACATACCTGCGTAACATTGCGGCAGCCCAGGCCATAGTACAGGTACACATCATCGGCCAGCAGTGCTAGTTCTTCATCAGTTTCACTGCCATCAAGGATAGCAACTGATGTCCTGTTCTTGCGGATGATATTCGGGTATTTTGCAAAATATTGCTCGAAATAGCGGGCGGTATTATTGCTACCTGTGGCTATGTAGGCATCGCATCCATTCAGTCTTTCTTTTATCTCTACCTGCTCTAACACTTCCGGCTCCCATTCGCCTAAAAGTCTAAGTATATAAGTAAGTAACACATCGTCTTTAGACGACAGCTTCATGTGCACGTAGTGCCCGCTGATGAAACCGCACAAAAAATCGTGAAAGCCCACCAGTGGTATGTTGCCGGCCATTACAATGCCCACGATCTTTGGTTCTGCAGGTAGTTGGTAATTGGCCAGCCATGCTGTCAGTTTATCCCTTTGCAGAAACTGCGATACAATATTGTTTATAGCCAATGATATATGCTCGGGAGTAAACCATGCGTTGGCACTTACCGCCCTGTATTGCGCTTCCATCCAGCCATCGTCATTACTCATCATCCAGGTTCCCAGGTTGCAAAGCAGGTCTATTCTTCTATTTGTATCTATGGTCATTTGTTTATTCTTTTTCGCAAGCGAGACGCTTGCATGTTTCAGGACGAAGCGAGCCGCTTCGACCAGTGTTATTTTTTAATCGGTACAAAGATATTTACGATTTTTGGCATTGAACCATAATTGCGTAACTCAATGAAATCCCAAAATTTGCACATGTAGTTGGGTATTGAGCAATTCAGCCATTACGCCATTCCTCGTGCTATTTCCCAAAGCACCACGCCAACGGCTACCGATATGTTCAGCGAGTGTTTAGAGCCCCATTGAGGGATCTCTATGCAGGCATCAGCTGCTTTTATGGCTTCTTCGTTTACGCCGGCTACTTCATTGCCAAATACAAGGGCTATCTTCTCATTGTTGGTTTGCAGGTTTTGCAGGCTTATGCTGTTGTGTGCCTGCTCTACCGCCAGTATCTTATAGCCTTCTGCTTTGCAATGGTTGATTGCTTCCATGGTAGTTGCAAAGTGTTGCCATGTTACAGACTCTGTTGCGCCCAAGGCTGTTTTGTGGATGTCGCGGTGAGGGGGGAGTGGGGTATAGCCGCACAAATAGAGCGCTTCCACGGCAAAGCCGTCGCAGGTGCGGAAGACAGAGCCTACGTTGTGCATGCTGCGTACTTCGTCCAGTATTACTATTATGGGGTGTTTAGTAGCCTGGCGCATATCTTCTGCGCTTAGTCGGCCAAGTTCCTCCATTGTTTTTTTTTGCATTTGCATAAACAGTTATGTCGCCCTTACAGGGCTTGCGTCTTTGGTTGTCTCTTTACAAGGGGTTAAAACCCCTCGCTATTGATGTCGTCCTTTCAGGACTTATTATTTTAGCAAATAATGCGAATTCCCGGACTACAAACTCCCCTAAATATATTCGTCCCGATAAGATACCGGGACGAATGTTGTAATTAGTATGTTGTATGTTTCTATTCTGCCAAACGGAAGCCCAAGGAAGTGCTTTTAGTGGTTGGTACGTAAGCGGCACGGCGGGTAACTGATACTTCGTCTTTAAGGCTCTTCCATGATCCGCCACGAACTACTTTAGAGTTGCCGCCATCTGGTCCTTGCGGGTTAGATACGTTTTTCTTTGAAAAGTAGTCTTTGCTGTACCAGTCGTTTACCCACTCTTCTACGTTGCCGGTCATGTCAAACAGGCCCAGTTCGTTAGCCCTCTTCTTACCTACAGGGTGCTGGTGGTCGTTGGCATTACGCTCGAACCATGCAATATACTGCAACACCTTACGGCCGCTGTATTTGCTCATGTTCTCTTTATTCTCGCGGGTACCGCCACGTGCTGCAAATTCCCATTCTGCTTCTGTAGGCAGGCGGTAATGCTTGCCTGTCATGCTATTGAGTTTGGTAATAAATTCCTGTATGTCGTTGAAGGTGACGTTTGTAACAGGGCAATCAGCACACTGGTACTTAGATGGGTTGTTACCCATCACTGCCTCCCACTGTGCCTGAGTAACCTCGGTAGCACCAATGGAGAAGTCTTTAAGCATTACAGTGTGGTTCGGCCTTCTGTCCATTGCCGCGCTGTCGTCTCCCATATCAAACTTGCCGCCTTTCACCGTGACCATGTCAACAGATACCTGCTTTGTATCCTGGTGTGCAAAAGCTGACTGTAACGATAACAGCAGAACAACAGGCAATAAAATTTTCTTCATAGACTACTTTTATTTATTCTGTACTCAAAAGTATAATTCAAAAATAAAAAATTCCAATCAGTTTTCGCAATCTACTTTGCCTACAGCAGTTTCCTGCTTTGAGCCTCACCCCAGCCCTCTCCAAAGGAGAGGGAGAATGATGTCTGCGCTGTCGCGCAGGATTTAAAAGACAACGGCAATTTGATCCGCATTTGACGCCCTTTTTTGCTTTAGCCGTAAGCGCTAGCTTACTATTTCCAGTATCTTGGTTGGTGCCATATTAGCATTTCTCATTGCCACCGCACGCGCTACAGCCTGTGCCAGCACTGTAAAGGCTTCTTTGGTTACCTGGTCGTCGTTAATAACTGCCGGTATACCCTTGTCGCCACCTTCGCGTATGCTCTGTACCAATGGTATCTCACCGAGGAATGGCAGCTCAAACTGATCAGCCATCTGCGATGCGCCGCCCTTGCCAAAGATGTAATATTTGTTGTCCGGCAATTCTGCGGGAGTAAAATAAGCCATATTCTCTACAATGCCAAGTATCGGCACATTGATCTGTGCCTGTTTGAGCATCATAATGGCTTTTCTCGCGTCTGCTGCTGCTACCGCCTGAGGTGTAGAAACGATCAAAGCGCCGGTTACCGGAATGGTCTGGCAAAGGGTGAGGTGTACATCACCTGTTCCCGGTGGCATATCTACTACCAGGTAGTCCAACTCATCCCAATACACATCGGTAATGAACTGCTTGATAGCCGAGCTGGCCATAGGTCCGCGCCAGATAACAGCCTGCTTTTCATCGATAAGCAAGCCTATAGACATAGCCTTGATACCGAAACGCTCAATAGGAACGATCATATTCTTGCCGTCTACATCGGTCATCTTAGGGCGCTCCTCGCGAATGCCGAGCATAATAGGAATAGAAGGGCCATATATGTCGGCATCGAGCAAGCCTACTTTGGCACCTTCCTGCGCAAGGCCCAGTGCCAGGTTCACTGCTACAGTAGATTTACCTACGCCGCCCTTGCCTGAGGCCACCACTATAATATTCTTTACACCCGGAAGTACAGATTTATTGTCTTTACGGTTGGTATTTACATTGGCGGTAAGATTCACCTTTACTACAGCTTCTTTATCTACCAGATGATGAATGGCAGTAACGCAAGCTCTTTCGATCATCTCTTTAAGCGGGCAGGCAGGAGTTGTGAGTACCACAGTAAATGATACATTCTTACCATCAACTTCTACATCCTTCACCATGTTCAATGTTACCAGGTCTTTTCCCAGATCGGGTTCTTCCACATTGCTCAGCGCCTCTAATACAGCTTCTTTTGTTATCATGTAAACCTTTGTTAAAGTACTTTTTTCGTACCGCAAAAGTAAGTGAAACCCGCTTACTTTGTAGGGGTACAAGTGATCTTTATTCGTTTTTAACTGTATACGGTTATAAATAGAATTAATTTCATTTCGATTGCCCGACCCTCATCTGTTTCTTATTTATAATTGTAACTTTGGTATACATGCGGATGAATTTTTTGTCATATTGTCTCTTATCGCTGCTGGTGCTCGCAGTTGGTCAAACTGGCCATGCTCAAACCGGGTATGACAATGTGATACAGATAAACGGGGTGATCATGACAGCCGACAGCCTTAGGGCAGTGCCCAATGTGACAGTACAGGTAAAGAACAAGAACCGCGGTGTAGAGTCGGAATACTCGGGTGTATTTAGCATTGTTTGTTATAAGGGGGATACTCTGGAATTCAGCAGTGTTGGTTACCGCCCTAAAGAATATGTAGTAAAAAAGGATATAGGCGGTAACATATTTTCTATGATACAGTTGATGGTTCAGGATACGTTCTTTCTTCCTGAAACGATCATCCGTCCTTTGCCATCCGGAGAGGGATTTGATTATGCATTCCTGCACTGGCGCATTCCTAATGACCAGTACGAAATTGCCCGCCGCAATACAGATGCCTACATCCTTCGTGCGCTGGCCTATACCTTACCTAAAGATGGCCATGAAGCACAATCGGCCTACCTGCAGCAGCAGGCACGTGAGGCTGTTTATTACGGACAACAAAAACCAATGAACATCCTTAACCCGCTTGCATGGGGCGAGTTCTTCGAGGCCTGGAAGCGCGGTGATTTCAGAAAAAAGAGTAATCCTTATCTGAGTACTCAGAGTAGTTATTAGGGGTTTGTCCTGATTTTTGTCTGAACCAGGATTTATAGGATTAAAGGATTTATGGATGCCCGATAATTGGGTTGCTATGCTCAGCCGCTCTGGAGACGCAATTATGCGTCTCTACGTTCTCGGAGTTGAGTGATTTTTGATTTACGCGGCCCGCTCCAGACTCTTCTTCCAGATCTTTATGTTTTGTTTGAGTACCTCGTAGTCGACATATTCGAGGAAGTCGTTGGCGTCATGGATGAATTGGCGGCTGGCGGCGGGTAGGCAGTACTGGAAGAGGTTATATTGCAGCCATTTGGCGTTTACCTGCGTGTCTCTGAATTTTACGGTGGTGGCGTCTTCAATAAAGCCAATGTTGCCAAGGATGTAGTTGTAGTCTTCAAAATCCTGCTGGCTTACAGGTGCTGTTTCTTGTGCGGCTACGACCTGTTGTTTTTCTGTGTTCGCCGGTACTGCAGTGGGAGCCGTTTCCGCCACCGTGGTTTCTTTCTTTGTTTTGCGCGATGGCGTTCTGCCAGAGAATCTCCTTATTTTATCCAGACAGTTCACGAGTTTCACCATCATCATTGTTTCTTCGGATGTTGGGGCGTCTTGCCCCTGTGGACGGGCAATGATGTTTCGTTGGATAGCAATGATCTGGCGGCAAAAGTTTTCGGCGATCTGATCTGCGGCTAAGAGGGCGGCTTCGTGGTATTCGTTTGTAATGTTGTTCATGCTGATATAGTTTGAGGATGTAAAATTGCTATGAAAAAACGACACTTGCAAACTAAAAATCATAAGTTATCCACATTTGCGTGTGCCAAAAGTGATGCTATCAATTGATTTTCAATGTACTTATGAGTGATCAAAAAATGTGGATATCTTTTTTAGAGCCTTCACTTAAATAATTAATAATATATTATTAATTTGCAAAGAAAAACCGGATCATGAAACACACATTTATTCTAATTCCCGTTATTGCCGTGGCAATGATCGGTTGCAATTCAGGCGAAACAAAGACGGCGACAACTGATAGCACCACTGCTACGACAGCCACTACCACCACGGTAGCTGCAACACCCGCTAAAGAAGAAACCAAGGCTCCGCCAATGGATTCGGCAGCCAAAATGAAGGCATGGATGGACTATGCCACACCGGGTGATATGCACAAGATGCTGGCATCTATGAGTGGTAAATGGTCCGCAGAAACCACTATGTGGGAAGAGGAAGGCAAGGCACCGCAAATGGGTAGCGGTGTATGCGAGAATAAGATGATAATGGGTGGCCGTTATGAGGTGTCGACCTTTCATGGTACCATGATGGGGATGCCTTTTGAAGGCACTAACACAATAGCCTATGACAATGGTAAGAAGAAATTTATAAGCACGTGGATAGATAATATGGGTACGGGAATGATGAACCTGGAAGGTACTTATGATGCCGCAGGTAAAGCACTAAACCTTACAGGCAAGTGTGTAGACCTGCTTACCGGTAAGGATATGGAGATAAGGGAAGTGACGAAGATGATAGATGACAAACACCAGGTAATGGAGATGTATACTACTCCGGCAGGTGGTAAAGAGTTTAAGACAATGGAGATAAAGTATACGAAGAAATAAGTGTTAGCGCTCATGAAATGAAAATGCCACTTGCAGTAGCAGGTGGCATTTTCATTTGAGTATTGGACTAGATCATTAGCTGATTTCCGCCCCTTTATTGAGGAACTGAATAAAGGGATCCATTGTAGCAAAAGTATCTGTAACAGTCTTTACAAACGTTTTGCTATGTATTTCTTTGTCAGCTATGTTGTTGCTGACAACAAATCCTTTCATCTTAATGTACTTTATTGCCGGATTATCTTCGGTATAGCCAACGGGTGGTTTCTTGGCCGATTCTCCTGTTACTTCGGGGAACATTTTTTTGAATTTCTTATCGTCTATTATGGCTTTGAACTCATCGAAGTTATAATCGATCTCCTGCCTTACAGCTTTAAGTACAGGCGATTCTGGCATCCACAAGCCGCCACCGGCAAAGGTTTTGCCACCCGGCTCTACATGCAGATAAAAGCCTGCACCGGTAGACTTTTTGCCACCCTTGTTGAAGTAGGCACCAAAGTGCGATTTGTAGGGTGTTTTATCGGTACCGAAACGTACATCTCTGAATATGCGGAAGATGCAGTCTTTGGGTTTCTGCTCTGCAAACGCAGGTTCCATCTTTGCCAGGCCTTTAAGTATATCCGCTACCACTACTTCAAAATCTTCTTTTGCAGCGGTGTACCGGTCGCGGTTGGCGTCGAACCATGGCTTGTTATTGTTGTGCGCTAGCTCTTGCAGAAAGGTGGTGGTGCCGGTGGTAAGCATGAATAAGTTTTTTGAGCAATAAATTTTGAAGCGTTGGCTTAAGGATGTTTAAAAGCCTGGTTGTTGATAAATGAGGTATCGGTGAGTGTGTGCAGGAAGGCAATGATGTCGGTCATATCCTGAGCTGTCATTCTACCTTTGGGAGATACTGAAAGCACCGGGTCTAGCGATGGACTGTAATGAAAGCCGGTGTTATAATGGTCAAGGCACTGCTGCAGGGTAGTAAACCGACCATCATGCATGTAAGGGGCAGTGAGGGCAATGTTCCTTAGCGATGGTGTTTTGAATTTGCCACTATCGCTGCCTATGAGGGTGATCTTATAGCGTCCTGCATCGGCATAGATGCTATCTACACCATTGTTACGGAATTCAAAATCTGAGAAGGTGCTACCCATTGCATGGCAGTGCGTGCAGTCGCCTTTGGCCGGGTCCTGGTATAGCTCCATACCTCTTAATTCCTGTGCAGTAAGAGTCGCCGAGCCTCTTACATATTGGTCGTATTTTGAGTTGCCCGATATCATGGTCCGTTCAAATTGGGCTATCGCCCTCATGAGCATAGATGTCGTAATGGTGTCGCCACCAAATGCTTTCTTGAACAGAGTAGGGTATTCCAGATCTGTATTCAGCTTGTGAATGGCGTTGGCAAGGTTCTCGTGCATCTCTACCGGGTTCTGTATTGGGCCAATTACCTGGCTTTCCAGGTCTGCAGCACCACCATCCCAGAAGAATTTTTTCTGGTAGCCAAGGTTCACAAGGTTCATTGCATTGCGTGTACCTGCTAAGCCATCTATACCTATGCTATATTGGTTGCTGCTGTCGGTAAATGAAAAGGCCTGGTTGTGGCAGCTGGCGCAGCTCATGGTGCGGTTGCCTGAAAGGATAGGATCGTAAAACAACTTTCTACCTAGTGCCACACCTTCTTGGGTCATTGGGTTGTTGGCCGGTATATCCATCCTTGGTAAACCCGTTGGTATGACCAACAGATAGGGGGTAGGACCTGTATAAGCATCGGGGTTTATGTCCTTTTTACAGGCATTAAAAACCGTTACTGATAACATTAGTGCAAGTATAGCCAGACAAATGTGTAATTTCTTATTGCTCATTTAATGATTATGATTACTGTACTTTATCGAATGTAAATGCAGATGAGAAATTGGCTTTCATCTGACCTAACCATGCTCTGTCTCTTGTTTCCAGAGATTGGTGCACGGCATTGCCGCTATCGAAAGTAATAACATTAGGATCGCCGTATTGCTTATTGAGGTCGAACTTGAGCAACATGGTCTTATGGTCTGCTGCTATGGTGAATGCCGATACCGGGATGTCAATAGTTTTCATATTAGCATCTACACCATAGTGGTAAAGCAAGACGGATGTGCCACCCGTGTCATTGATGAATGTTCCCTCATGCTTAAAGAATATGTACCCGGTGCTCCAGGTCCACACCATGCCGTTAGATGGGTTCAGGTCGCCTTCATTCAGTAATGTATGGTTCTTGGCAGAATCTACACCTATGTAAAAGCGAACCGCTTTGTAAGTGCCATTGGCAACAGAATCGAGCGTAAAGGAACAGGTGCTGGTATCGGCAGCGTTGATGAGCTTATAGTTGGCGAAATTATGCTCCGAATTATCGCTTTTTATCAACGTAAAATTGCTCACGAAGTATTTGAGCAGGTCTACCTTATACGCATTGCCAGCGGCATTGGTATAGGTGCCGGAGCCCATTACAATGGCTGTGCCGCCGGCCTCATTACTAAATTTTACAGTAAGCGACCCGTAGCTGCTTGTTGGTGTTACAGGAGTAACTACAACAGCCTTGTCTTTATACCTGCAAGATGCAGTTACTAACAGCGCGCAAATGGCTGCAATGCCGGCATATCTGAAACCGGAGAATCTAGATCTAATAGCAGAAATCATGTATGTAAAGATACTGATTTTAGGAGAAAATAGTTTTGCCGGCAAACGCAGAGTTTGTAATTAACTTTTGCAAAGCCATTGATATTGACCACAATAAGAAAAGCCAAAGAGAGTTTAGGTTATTAGTAACTTTACCCACAGGGAAATTGTCTACCAATAAGATGATAAAACGGTGTCTGATACTCTTACTCATATGTTTGCCGCTGTGCCTGAGGGCGCAGTTCAACATGTTTGCTAAAGAGGGCGAAGACCTGAAAAAGTTTACAGGAGCATTGGTAATGGGGCTTAATTTCTCGCAGGTAGATGGAGACTCTTACTGGGGTTATCACAAAGTAGGACTGAATGCAGGTGCCCAGGTATTCATCCACTTTACCCCATCTATTGGCATTAGCATGGAATTGCTCTACACCCGCAAGGGTAGCAGGGCAGCGACGGTGACAGAGTCACCCTACGTAGGCACGTATATATGGAAGTACTACATGGATGTGAATTATGTGGAGGTACCCATTATGCTGCACTATACAGAGGGTAAATATGACTTTGAGCTGGGCGCGAGTTATGCGCGCCTCATCAATTCAAACGAATATGTGATCACCGACCAGCCCGTGAATATAGATGCAGTCGGCAATCGCTTTAATATATCTGATATCGACTTCACTGTAGGACTTACCCGCCACTTGTATAAAAACCTGCTGGCCAATATCCGTTACCAGTATTCCCTCACCTCCATTCGCCCACCCGAAAGAATACCCATAGGGTATAGCTATGGCAATCAGGGGCAGTTCAATAATCTGTTTAATTTAAGGTTGGAGTATGTGTTTTAGTTATGTACTCAACAGTTTTGCAGTATCTTGGTAAAAACCTGCTATGCGCTATCTCTTTGTATTACTTTGTCTGTTGCTATTTTCTTGCGAGGAAAAGAGGCAAAGGCTCACTGAGCCCAGAGACGCACTGACTTTTCTAGATGCCGGACATGTATTAAAAGAGTCGGAACACAAGTTGACTTTAAGCGATCTGAAATTTCCTGATCCCGAAAAGGACGAAATAATCAGAAATCATGTTCAATGTATTACCGGCCTTGATTCCTCCACCTATAATTACTATCCACCAACAATATTGTCAGGGATCATTATCAATTCTTTCAACGATACATTGGAAAGTTATGAAGGAAGAGAAATAGAAAAATTTGACAGATCGGGTAATTTGATATTTCATATTTCTGCTGGTCAACGCGAGTATATGCGACGCCCGTGGATTGAGAAGTTTACTTTTGATTGCCTCGATTATAATGTGACCCACTATTGTGTAACAACTGAGTTTGGAGGACCGCAAGGCAGTTTTGATACTATTTGTTATTCATTGGTGCCTTGTAAAAATGTATTGAAGACATCATATAAGATAAAAGTACAGCTTTTTTGGCCACACTATTGTGATTCTTCATATTCCTATTTCGATAGCGCAGGTAAATTGCTGGCTACGATAAGTTACCCTAATAAGCGAGCGGATACAACAATTTACTTTTATGCTAAAGATGGGAAACTACAAACTATAAAACAAAGGAACCAAACAGATAGTTATTGCCACCATTGTTTAAAAGCGACCACGCAATATGGTTATAAAAAAGGTTTGCTCAATTCAAAGAAAATACTATCCTTTTATGAAGATGGTTGCGTAAGTAATGATGACTATTATTATGACGAAAATGGAATCATAAGAACAAGCTACCTTGACGACGCGTATTTTCAAATTGATGGCTATGGTAACGAGCATGTACACTTTGATACAGCAAATTTACGTCCCAAGTTTAATTACAATAGGCGCCTGAGGTATAAGGTGATGTATAGCTATAAGCGATTTGACGGTACGAAATCAGTTCAATGATCGACTGTTCAATCAATCAGTTTGGGGTAGGTAGCGAACCTACGGCTCGCTATGTGAGAGGGTGGCTAATGTGCTACAAACCTGTTGCCGCCTAACGGGGCAATGATATGCGATGTGCAGTTCTTCGATGTGTAATTTGTATTGTAGGTAATAAACAAAAAGCCGCCCGGTTAGGCGGCTTTTTACGTTGAGTATTATAACTCAATTAAAACTCAGCATTCTTTGGTGTCCTTGGGAAAGGTATTACGTCGCGTATGTTGGTCATGCCGGTAACGAAGAGCACCATGCGCTCAAAGCCCAGTCCGAAGCCTGCGTGTGGCACTGTGCCGAATTTGCGGGTATCCATGTACCAGTACATTTCATCGGCAGGAATGTGCATTTCCTTCATGCGCTGTTCCAGTTTGTCCAGGCGCTCTTCTCTCTGGCTTCCGCCTACTATTTCACCAATGCCCGGTGCCAGTATATCCATAGCGGCTACGGTCTTGCCATCATCGTTCTGGCGCATGTAGAACGATTTGATGTCTTTAGGATAGTCGGTAACGATAACCGGTTTCTTAAAGTGCTTTTCTACCAGGTAGCGCTCATGCTCGCTTTGCAGGTCTACGCCCCATTTCACCTCATACTGGAATTTCTTCTTTTTGTTGGCAGGTGAGTTCAACAGTATGTCTACCGCCTCGGTATAAGTGATGCGCTCAAACTTGTTGTTAAGTACAAATTCCAGCTTCTCTATCAGGCCCAGTTCACTGCGCTCATTCATTGGCTTCTGCTTCTCTTCATCCACCAGGCGCTGTGCCAGGAATTCAAGATCCTCACGGTTATGCTGCATGGCATAACCTATAATGTACCTGATGAAATCTTCAGCAAGGTCCATGTTGTCGGTAATGTCATTGAATGCCACTTCGGGTTCTATCATCCAGAACTCGGCCAGGTGACGGGCGGTGTTACTGTTCTCGGCACGGAAGGTTGGTCCGAAAGTATATACCTCACTAAATGCCATAGCACCCAGTTCTGCTTCCAGCTGACCGCTAACGGTAAGGTTGGTGCAGCGGCCAAAGAAGTCTTCTTTATAGTCTATGCTGCCATCTTCATTGCGTGGCGGATTTTCTGTAGGCAAGGTACTTACCCTGAACATTTCGCCGGCACCTTCGGCATCAGATGCGGTGATGATAGGCGTATGCAGGTATACAAAACCCCTGTCGTTAAAGAACTGGTGTACTGCAAATGCCAGTGAGTGGCGTACCCTGAAGATGGCGCCAAATGTACTGGTGCGGAAGCGCAGGTGTGCTATCTCGCGCAGGTATTCCAGGCTAGGGCGGTTCTTCAACTGCAGCGGAAATTTATCCGTATCGCAATCCCCGAGAATGGTAATGTTGTCTGCCTTTATTTCTACTTTCTGTCCTTTACCCAATGAGGCTATAACAGTGCCGTCAACGCTTATAGATGCGCCGGTGGTGATACGTTTAGTGATCGCTTCGTCTGTATCGAGGGTAATTACTACCTGTACATTATTAATGGTGGAGCCATCGTTAAGGGCTATGAACTGGTTATTGCGGAATGAGCGTACCCATCCTTTTACGTTTACCGTATAATCTGTCTTGTCCGATAGTAAGATGTCCTTGATCTTTGTCCGTGCCATTTGTATTGTAGTAATTTAGAGTGTGGGCAATGCCCTGTTGCGGGCAAACCCTCTATTATAATGAGCATCAAAAATAGTTCATAGTAAGAAGTAATTACAATATCGGGTAGGTAAAACGGGACTAAAAATCAAAAAAAAACCTTAAAGCTTAATGCAGGGTCGCTTTTAGCCCCAAATAGAATATTTGATTTATTGCAATCTGGCCGCTTTGTGCCATCTTTGTAGTAGCCGGTTTCTATCAACGGTGTAATACCAATGAGTAGATTGGTGCGTATTTTTTTACTGTCCTTCACTTTGCTTTTCCCGGCTCTCTGCTCCCGGGCCAGTCATATTTTTGGGGGTGAACTATTGTACACGCATCTTTCTGGCAGCCTTTACCGCGTTTCGCTTACCCTTTACGGTGATTGTCAGGCGGATTATAGTTTGTTTAATCAACTGTATTCCGCAAGGCCGCGGCTAGAAGTTTGGGATGGTAATGTGTTGGTGAGAGATTCTTTTGTGTTGAAACTCAATCCCGGGTCGGGAATAGAAGTGTCCCCCGTATGCCCCGGCCAATTGAGTAATACTTTTTGTAATGGTGGTACTTTGCCCGGTGTAAAGCAGTTCGTATATTCAGATACCATCTCGCTGCATCCTTCTTTCAGGTGGAAGTTTATATTCAAAGGAGTATTGGGCGATGGGTATAATGCGGGTAGGAGTGATAATATTACCAACATCAATTCGCCTACTATCATGCAGATAGAGGCATCGCTCGACAACCAGGCAGGCGAAAATTCATCTCCTATATACTCCACCATTCCCACACCATATTACTGTATCAACATACTGCAGCAATACAATCATGGCGCTACAGATGCTGATGGCGACTCGCTTGCTTTCAGTCTCGTGCCCGCACTCAATGGGTCATCGGGAATGAATGTCACCTACATCTATCCGCGCACGGCGACAGCACCATTGGGCACAGCAGCGGGAGGGTTTCTCTTTAATTCGGTCAACGGGCAGATGACCTTCACCCCCAATCTGGTGCAAGATGCGCTGGTGGTAAACCGGGTGAGTGAATACCGCAATGGGGTACTCATAGGCACTACTGAGCGGGAAATGGCATTTATTGTGCAGAACAATTGCGATGGGATACCGCCTGTTGCCAATGTGTCCAGTATTACCGGTGGCATCCTCACTCCGGGTAACGTTATCAATATCTGTGTTGGTCAACCCAATGTAGATTTCACTATTACGCTTGATAATCCTGATGGTGATGTAACTGATATAACCCCCGTTAACGTGCCATCTACCGCTACGCTGATGGTGAGCTATAACCACACCGCTGCTCCTGTTGTTAATTTCAGCTGGGCTACCGGCGGACTGGCTGTAGGGCATTATACCTTTTACCTGAATATTAAGAACAATCATTGTCCGCTGGTCAATACCCAGACAGTAGCCTACACCATTAATGTAGCCTATCCGCCAACCATGCAGGTAAAGCAAACCTCTGTTACCAATTGCATACACCCGGCAGGAATAGATTATACGATCAACTATGGCTTTGCCCCGCGCAACATTATAGTTATGGAGAGTGGGAGCGTGGTGAAGACAATAATAGATAATACTGCCGGCGATACTGTGGTGGTTAAGGACAGCCTGCCACCGGGGAATTATACCGTAATAGTAAGGTCTGATATGCTTTGTGTAGATTCAGCTTCATTCACCATTTCTGATAGCGGTAGTCTGCCGGTGTCGCCCGTTACAGTCTCTTATTGCAGGGGCGATGGGTCTTTACCTATCGTTATTGTGCCTATAATGCCGGGTGCTACCATCAACTGGTTCAATACAGATAGTACGCCACTGCCCGGAGCACCTGTTGTCAATACCTCATCAGAAAATGTGTTCAGCTGGTATTTTATTGAAGACTACAGGGTTTGCTCATCCGGGCCTGTGCCGGTTACTGCAACGGTGCACCGGCTTCCACATGCCGTGCTATTGAATTTACCGCAGACCATATGCTATGGTGATGCCATATACCTGCAGGCAACGGGGGGCACACAATACACGTGGGAGCCTGTCTCAGATGTAAAGCACGATACGGGCGGGTATTATATTGAGGTGTTGACACCGGTAACGGTAGTAGTACACGCCACAGATGAGTTTGGCTGCAAAGACACCACAAGCGTCACTTTTTCAGACATACAAGACTGCTGCCGCTTCTCTTACCCCAATGCATTTACCCCCAATAACGATGGCAATAATGATGGCTTCAGGATAGTGACCTGGGGCAATATGCGCGACTATTCGCTTACTATATTCAACCGCTGGGGGCAGCCCGTATTTTTTACCGCCGACCCTAAAAAAGCCTGGGATGGCACCTTTCATGGTGAGCCCTGCGATATAGGCACCTACTACTACTACCTTAAAGCCGAGTGCCTTACCGGCCCTAAAGAATGGCATAAAGGTGATGTGATACTGATACGGTAATTTGATAATTCGGCAATTTGACAATTCGGCAATGCCTGTGATTTGCAATATGTGCTTGTTTTTGAATTTGCTACTCCCTCACACCCCGCAGGGTTATTCCATAATACGCACTACCTGGTGATGCGGGACCAATGATATTTATGTAAATGGAGCTATCTGTAAGCATCATGTCGTTTTCTACGCCGGAAACTGAATACCGGTACTGGCCGCTGTGTAGCATTTGGAAAGTATCACTGCCCCATAATGCATATTTGGCGGTGTCTACAGTTAATGATATTGTGCGGTTGATAGTTGCTCGGTTGGTGTAGCCTGTACCTTTCCAGGAATAAGTATAACTGCTGTCCGTGAGGCGGTAATGGCGCATGTTCACTTGTGATAATGTCGTCTTTTTGCAGGAAGCGCTTAAAATGATAGCGGTAATAATAAGAACGAGATAAGGGCGCATAATGAAGGTATTAACATAATAAATTTAAGCCTTGTTTCAGAGATATCCAAAATATGAAGAGGTCATGCCAGCACTATTCATATAATGTGTAGTTTTATACCAAAGCCAACTAAATGAAGCAACTGCTACTTTTATTATCAGGTATATTTTTTCTTTTCGCATCGCAGGGCACTGCACAAACCGCTATTACCTGTTCCGATACTATTGCAGCACAGGTTATGATGGGCAATTATGATCCTGCTGCTTTTATGGCTACTGCCGTTATTAACGACCATAACTCCATCAGCAATGGCATACATAGTGGGGTGTCGGCTGATACGCTGCATAGCTACCTCAGTAAATTACAGACATTTTACACCCGCAATTCAGCGTCAGATACCGTTTCTAATACCATAGGTATAGGTGCTGCCCGCAGGTGGGTGTTGGCTAAATTTAAACAGATAGGCGCACAGAATGATAATCGCCTGAGACCCTGCTATTTGCAGTTCGACCAATTGATGTGCACGGTGAATCAGCACCGGAATATTATGGCCGTCCTTCCCGGTATGGATACCAGCGATAGGTCGATCATCATTATAGAAGGTCATATTGACAGCCGTAGTGCAGACCTGTGCGACACCGCAATAGTAGCGCAGGGAATGGAAGACAACGCAACGGGCACGGCATTGGTGATAGAGCTGGCAAGGGTAATGAGCCGTTATAGTTACAACCATACAATAGTGTTTATGGTGACTATTGGCGAAGAGCAGGGGCTGTATGGCGCACAGGCTTTTGTGAACTATGCTAATCTGCATGGAATAAAGATAAAGGCAGTATTGAACAATGATGTTATAGGTGGAGTGATCTGCGGGCATACTTCTTCGGCCCCCAGCTGTTCTGGCGAGGGTACGATCGATAGCACTCACGTGCGGTTGTTCTCTTCTGGTGGGTTCAATTCTTTTCATAAAGGACTGGCACGCTATATAAAGCTTGAATATAACGAACGTATTTTACCAACTGCCGCAATGCCAATGGGCATAAGTATTATGACTCCTGCCGACCGCACGGGGCGCGGAGGAGACCATATTCCTTTTCATAATGCCGGTTTTACTGCTATGCGGTTTACTGCCGCAAATGAAAGCGGTGATGCCAATGTAACTGACACTGCATACCACGACAGGCAGCACACTTCACGCGACAGCCTGGGCTTAGATACTAATGGAGATGGTATCTACGATAGTTTTTATGTAGACTTTAATTACCTGGCACGTAATACCATTATTAATGGCAATGTAGCAGGTATGATAGCTATAAGTCCTGCTGTTCCTGATTTTACAATGACATCGGGGATCGGCAGCTTCACTGTGAACATTACTACGCACCCCGAATACCTGCATTATAAAGTAGGCGTGCGCACCACCACCTACGACTGGGATTCTGTCTATGAGTTTTCCGGGGCTATCACACAGACCATTGCTGTGCCTGCCGCAGGTACTTATGAGGTGAGCGTAGCATCGGTAGATGCCAATGGGGTAGAGAGTATGTTCTCTAAAGAGATCATGAAGGTGGTGGGTGTGGAAAATATCGCTGCTGTAAAACCCGCTGTAGAGTTGTTGCAGAACAAGCCCAATCCATCGGATGAGGCAACAATGATATCGGTAGTAGTTAGTGAAGCGTTTACTTATAGGGAAGCATACATTGATATTACTGACCTTAACGGCAAGTTAGTGGAACGAAAGCCCGTTACGCTTAACACAGGCGTTAACGAATTACTTTATGAACACGGCTACCATGCTTCAGGCACGTATGTATACACCTTGGTTATAGATAACGTGAAGGTACAGAGTAAGAAAATGGTGTTTGTAAATTGAAAAGGAATGTGGTGAAATGTAGTAATGTGGTCGGGTCGAATTAAGACTGCATTCAATTATATCGACAAATTAACTACCTCTCCCTTCATAAATCCTGGCTTATCTGTGCGCACTATGAGGGTTTGTCCGGCAATGAATACTTCCAGTTCGTAATGGCCGCCATAGAATAGTACCTTGGTTATTTTGGCTTTCAGTCCTTCGGCATCATTGGGTAGTATGGTTATTTCTTCGGGGCGCACGTATGCTTTGCGGCCAAAACCACCGGGTAGCATGGTGGCCAGTTCCAGGGAAATGAGATTGTACTTGCCCAGTAGTCCGGCTACATAAGTGTTTACGGGAGAGCGGTATACATCCATAGGTTCGCCACGCTGTACTATTTTACCATTCTGCATCACAAGTAGTTCATCGGCCCATGGCAGCAGGTCCAGCGGATCGTGAGAAATAAGCATACAGGTGATACGCATACGCTCACTGGCAAAGTCTACTACTGCCTTCAGCGTGGTTTTGTGGATGAGGTCCATATTAGAGAACGGCTCATCCAGTAGCAACAATTTCGGCGTTTGGGTGATCAACCTGGCCAATGCTACACGTTGGCGTTCACCACCGCTCAGTGTCTGGCATTGGCGGGTGAGCAGGTGCTTTATGTGGCATACATCTACCAGTGCGTCAAAAGAATCTTTGAGCAGGTTATTGGCATACATCAATTCTTCCTCTACCCGGTAATTATTGCGTAGTTCAAAGTGCTGAGAGAGGTAGGCAATGCCCTTGTGGCCTGCCATTAGTTTTTCGTTGACACCTTTTACCGGACGGTCTTCAAAAAGTACCTCGCCGCTATCCGCTTGTCCCAGTCCGGCTACAATACGTAGCAGGGTCGTCTTCCCGCTTCCTGTTTCACCGGCAATAGCTATTTTCTGCATCCGCTCCAGCGTAAAGCTCACGTTGTTCACCACCGTTTCGGTGCCATGCTTCTTAACTATGTTGGCTACTCTGAGCAAGCTCATTTTTAGGGGAAGACGATTGATTAAGTGTGCAAATATAAGGGATAAGCTGTTGGGCTATATGGTATTCATTAACCTTAATTAATGTGCATGCTCCTATATCTTGTACCAATTTGCTGAACTTTACTGTAAATACGCTCTGAATTCTATGAATAAACCCCTCAAGCGCTGCCTATGGGCTGTGGTTATTATCTTTATAGCGGCCAATGCAGTTGCGGCCATGCATGCTTATAAGTTTACTCATTACAGCACAGCTGGTCAACGGGTAAGTGAACTTGGGTTGAGTCTGCCGCAGAAGTTAAAGCTTGTTGTCACAGGGGTAGACTTGCCCCGCCCTGAAAATACAGCCTTTCCGCAGCACCCTTTTACAGCAGTTACCATACCCAGTAATGTGCCGCTAGGGTGTTGGTATATTCCATCGATAACGCTACAGTCGAAGGGGACTGTAATCATCTTTCATGGGTATTCTTCTAACAAAAGCTCGCTGACAGGCAGGGCAGAGCCATTTCTGCAAGATGGCTATAATTGCCTGTTGGTAGATTTTATGGGGTCGGGCACTTCGGGTGGCAATGCTACCACCATAGGCTTTAAGGAAGCATGGGAAGTGAAGGACTGTTTTGAATACATCAAAGCGCAAGGGGAGCCTCATATTTTCCTCTACGGCTCATCAATGGGCGCGGTAGCCATAATGAAAGCCATCAGCGACGAACACATAGCGCCTAAAGCCATAATCATAGAATGTCCTTTTGCCAGTATGTATGAGACAGTTGCTATCAGGTTTAAGAATATGGGTATACCCACATTCCCTATGGCACATCTGCTCATGTTCTGGGGTGGGGTAGAGAATGGATTCTGGGCATATGGCCATAATCCTTCTGAATATGCTAAGCATATTCATTGTCCGGTATTGCTGCAATATGGTGAAAAAGACGAGCGCGTGGCCCGTAATGAAACAGACCACATTTTCGCCAATCTTCATGGACCCAAACAATTGATCACTTATCCTTTGGCTGGTCACGACGACTACCACCGGCAATACGGCAGGCATTGGGCCAGCAACATGACGACATTCCTGGATCAAATAAAATAGCACGTACTACGGGCTGTTTTCTTTTATAGCTCATTATAGCTACTTTTATCTCCATGCTAACTCCCGGTCTATGAATACTATCAACAGCAAAATACAAGGTGCGGCGCGGGTAATAACCCTCGTGTCACTGCTTTTTCTTATTGTTATCGGGGGCATTATGGTTGCGGTAGAAATAAGACCATTCTGGGTAGATGAGTGGTTCATTATCTACAATCTGAAAACGAGGGCTGCCGGCGATATGTTTACCAAGCTGGAATTTATGCAGCAGTTCCCCCGCACCTATCTGGCGTCATTAAAGCGATTCACTGCATTCTTTAACTACAGTTATAGCTCACTCAGGTTGCCATCTTACCTGGTTAGTTTATTCAGTATGGCACTTGTGTGGAAGGTAATGAAGCGCATCTTTGAACCGGCAGTATATACTCGCTATTTGTTGACATTGGTGCTGATCTCGTCATTTACCTTCCTTAAGTACTATGTAGAAATGAAGCAGTATCCTATGGATATACTGATGAGTGTAGTGGCGCTCTGGCAGTTGTTGGAGCTACTGGAAATAGATAAAATACAAACGGGTTTTGCAATGCGCTATGCGTTGTTGTGTCAGAGTTTTGCGGTAGTGCCCTTCTTTAGCTATACCTATTTATTGGCTATCGCGCCTGTGTATGGTGTCTTGTTTCTGCAGGCTATCTCAGTCATCAGATCCAATGCCGATGTGGGTGTGAAATCAAAAACGCTGATCAGACAATGGGTGCCCCTCATCATAGGTTTGGCAAGCATTGCGACCTTCTATAACATAGACGTGCGCCAACTAGCCACCGACGCTGTTATGTACGATCGCTGGAATTTCATTATGTTGGATAACAACCACAAGGTGCTTTCCTTTTTTATGAGTGCATATAGTCTATTTGCCCAGGTGGGCACCGGAGATCTGTTTGAAAATGTATTTGGGGTACTGGGTGTAGTTTCTTTTATAGCGGGTGCAGTGCAAGTAATTAAAGGTTGGTTGCGTAAAGAGCAGTCGCTTGACATACAGTTGAGGTTGTACAGTATTCTTGTAGTATGTGTGGCATTGGTGCTCTTTTTGCTAAAGAAATTGCCATTGGGCACGCCCAGGCTCAATGTATTTACTGTTCCTTCTATTACGCTACTGATCATCTATGGCATTAACAGCTTGCCGGTTAAGTGGAGTAAGGTGCAAATAGCGATAGCCTCTTTGTTGTATCTGGGTTTAGCGGGTAATGTATTTGTAACCTACTTCAACTACTTCAGCAGTGAAGAGTATGGTAAACAACAGAAGATATATACCAATACCACAATAGCCATACAGCGCGCGCAATCATCACGTATGCCGATATTCGTGTTGCCCGGAATTGCCTATCCTTACGAAACACCGGTAATAGATGCAGGTAAGCCCGACCCTGCAATATGGGTACTGCAAACATTTCCTGCGTACAATATGCAACAGCAGTTACCCGTTTATCCTATTTATCCGGGTAAGGACCTGCATGACACCTGGCAGAAGATTGGAGCAGGGCCCGATAGTGCGCTCGTTGGCGATGGGGTAGATTGGCGTGTTATGGGTAGGTAACGTCTCCCGTAGATCAGTGTATTTCATTTGATTTCCTCAATAGTGTGTTTCGTTATATTCATGAAGCATTGGTCGGCCAAATTGTGAATAGTAGTCATTATTTTTGTGGGCTACGGGAAAACCATTAGTAATTCTAAAGTTGGAATATGGGCGATTGGCATGATTTATATTAGAGTGAAGTGAACCTTACCTTAACCATCAATTACCATGTACCATGAACCAACGTGACAACGAAATAGATATTTTACTGGCAGATGACGATCCGGAAGACGTATTTATATTTGAAACCGCGCTGCAGGATGCAGAGATAGGCTATGTGCTGAGACACGCCAATAATGGAGAAGCACTTTTTGTGCTGCTTAAAGATAAGCTCCCCTATATTTTATTCCTCGACATTAATATGCCCTGCAAAGATGGTGTGGCGTGTATAACAGAAATTAGAAAGAACCGCGAATTTGACAACCTGCCGGTAGTAATGTATACCTCCAATCTTTCTGCCAAAGTAGTAGACGAATGCTTTGAAAAAGGAGCTAACCTCTATATGGCTAAGTCCTTTACCTTCAATACCCTTATTCAGAACCTTAAAAAGGTATTTGCTATTGATTGGGAAGATTACCTGCACTACCCGCCTAAGAGTAGGTTTGTACTTAGTTAACCCATTTGTCATCACAGGAGTCCGGGTGATCAGATAAGTTCGCTCAATTCCTTTTCATTCCACCCCAGGTAAAATTTACCATTGCCAAAGTCCCACAACGGACGCTTGATGAGCGAATTATGCTTCATCATCAGGGCTATAGCCTTAGTCTTGTCTGTAACACCTGCCTTTTCTTCAGCGGTAAGTTCCTTATAAGTAGTGCTGCGTAGGTTCACCACCTTATCTAACGGCAGCTGTTTCAGCCATTCCGTTATTGTAGCCTTGTCAATGCCCGACTCCTTGTAGTTGTGAAACACATATTCCGTTCCCCTTGCATCCAGCCACTTAAGGGCTTTTTGCATAGTATCACAGTTCTTTATGCCGTAAATGGTGATCATGGGTACGAAGGTAAGGAAATGAGGAAGCCTCGACTTCTCTCGAAAGCCTTTTTCTTTTTGTTCTCCATTAGTGACTTGAAGTGCCGTCTATAAAATACAAAGAGCGCCTCCGTTGCCGGGGCGCCCTTTATAGATTTCATTACATTTATTTTCAAAGATTACAACTTCTGGAATTTTCCGGTTTTAGTTCCGTTTTCGCCAGAGAATTTGTAAATGTACATACCAGATGGTAAGCTTGAAACATCTACGGTCTGTTTGTTCGATCCTTGTAGTTCATGTACCGTAGTTTGGTTGATTACTTTGCCAACCATATCGGTAATTTCGATCTGAGCATCATTATCGCCTGCGCTTGCCCACTCAAAATTTAATGTGCCGTCTGTAGGAATTGGATACACAGTCAATTCGTCTCCTGATTCTGCAGAGGCTACACCACCAGAGTTTGTTTTGAAAAAGTTTCCGGCACTCCAGGCTGGACCACCATCAATGATCTTAAACCAGGTATATGCACTCACTACACCGCAATAAGCAGCTGTGATAGATACTGTAGCCTTAAAAGCATTATTGTTTTTGATAGTACCGTAGTTTATACTAAACCAGCCCGGTGTTGTGGTCAAGGAATTGAACGTAAAAATAGCAGGTAGGCTGGATGCCGCTGTTGTTGAATTAGCAACATTGGCGATAAAGGTAGTACCTGTTGCATCATACTCATCTATCGTAACGTTGTAGCTGCTAAATCCACCTGTTGCACTAGCGGTGCTACCTGCTAATCCACAAGATCCTGCTCCCAGCCAACCTATTATGCATGGCGGTGTGGTAACAGGTGATGTGAAAGTAGTAAACGTGGGAGTTAAATTCCTTGGTTGAAATGTGCCGCAGCTAGATGGGCCATTAACTAAAAAATCAACAGCTGCTGTAGCACTCTTTACATCAAATAATTGGAATGTTGAGGCTGTGTTGCAAAGGCCGTTTACTGTTAACGTTACCTTGATGCAATTTACAGGGGAGGCAAGGTAAGCAGGGAAAAGTGTGTACAGATTGACACTTGATGGAAGTGCTCCGGGGGTATACTGTGTTGCTGAGGTTCCGGCGGGGATAAATCCACCTGAATAAGAGCCCTTTTCTACGGTTATGGTATAGCCTGTAACGCTACTCACGCCAGCGGGTGCTATTGATGGAGCCAAAACAATAGCTGTACTGCCAGCGCACTGCCATACATCTGCCGGTGCAGCCAAAGTTTGGGTTTGGCCACCTACGGTGAAGTTGAGGCCAGTTACAGAAACACCGCTTACAATGTTAAACAGCTCTTTTACCGGTGTGGCACATGCGCCGGTAGTTACAGTTACCCGTATACAGCCTGTATATCCGCTCAGGAAAGGGAGAACGGTAAGCAGGTCGGTAGAAGGGAAGCTAGAGGCAACTTTAGTATATGTTTGGGTGCCGGCACCACCAAGTGGGTTAAAAACTGTAGTGAAATTACCTTTCTCCACAGTTATGGTGTAGTTAGTAAAAGCTCCACTTATGCTTGGGTTTAACAGAAGGGCAGTAGCGCCGTTGCAAAGTGTTATATTGGTAGGTGAGGTTGCAGTGCTCGTAATTCCGTTAATATTGAAGTTGGTAGAGGTAGGTGTTGTGAATGCCAAATCAATATCTTCTCCTTCAACATGGCTATTTACGCTATAAACCTGATTAGTAAATGCATATCCCGGGTCATTAAGATTGGAGCCTGTATACCCAAAAGTTCCAAACCCTGCTGGCGAAGGTATGTAGTAGTCCAGGTTTACATCGGTCATTGTTGCGTCGAACTGACCAAAATAGATCTTGCCATCCTTTCCTAATGCCATAGTGCAGTTAATTGCATTTGATGCACTTATGGGTGTAAAACTACCTGCTGTATTTTCTACATAATAACCAAAGTCCGTTCCGTTGTTGGCGTACCAGCGGCGAGAGCTTTTCAAAGTTACCTGCACTACTCCGCATCTCTGATATATTCCTGTAGGGCGTCCGATTGGAGTTGTTACAGGTGCCATCATGCCCACATATGCGGTAAAGGCTCCTGTAGTGGTGTTGCATGTTGTAAACTTACCTGTATTATTAAAATAGGCGATCGTTGCACCATCGGGCGATATATGCGGGGTGGTAGCAACGGTAGGTATGCTGCTGCTAATAGTAATAGGACCTGATATGACGCCAGTATAAGAAATTGCGTAACGAAGCAATGCGCTACTTGTGGCAGCAAAACCCATTGTGCCCTTCAAAACGTAAATGAATCGCGTTCCGTCAGAATTCAGTGGGGCAACCACTGTTGAATACCCAAGTGTACTGGCAGAGGCAACAATCTGTGGGGCTCCTGCTGAAGGATAGCCTGTTGTAGCAGGATTTGTTGTCACAGTCGAGGCGTCGATCGTGCTTATTGTAACAATATTTCCGTAGGGAGAAGTAGCGCCTGTAGGGTATTGAACGGATAGGGCATAGTATTTTTTGCAATTTCCCGGTATTGGAAATAACTGTGGTAAGGGGCCAGTTAAAGATCCTGATATATTAGGGTATCCAACTACAAATCCGCTTGTGCCTATGTTATTTAAAATGCCGAACATAAGGTAGCCGGCACTGTTGAAAACTGGTTGCTCTTCCTGATCTATCGCATAGTTATAGGTGGCTGGGCTTGAAGGGAAAGGTGTTGTGGTGCCCGTAGCGGTATTATATAATTTGTAATTTCCTACAGGTATATAAGTATCCTGTGCTCGTGTACTAACTACGTTAGCCATTGAAAGGCATATCAATGTTAACGAAGTTAACAAATATTTTATTTTCGTCATGATGATTAAGTATAAAATTAAATAAGAAATAAATTATGTTTGTTAAATAGATAATGATATTATTTAAGTAGGACTTCTGGGCTTTTTATAAAAAAGCTTACGATAATATGAGTTTACCATATTTGATTATTTTAGACTTCAAATTAAGCTATATAAAAATATATAATGTAAATTGAATTGTGTAATTTGAGAAAGAAAGTTGTAATTGCGGCAGGGAAATACCCTAAAATGAACAAAGGATGGACCTATGTTGTTTTGTAGTGGGGATTGAAAAGGCTGAGCCTAACATTATTGGTGAAATCCAGGGGGAGAAAATTAATGCCGGAATGGTTTGGTGTTTGTTTCATGAGTGTAGGTTTTTTTAGGAAAAATGTACAGATGCTTTATTTCAAAAAGCTCCATTTGCAAGTGTAAGGTAGGTGTCAGAAAGTAATTTGTCAACTTTTTTTTAAACTTTATTTATTTAATGTTTAGACTTTTGTTTACAAATTGTTTAAAAGATTAAAAAACAATAAAGTATTATTTTAAAGTTTTGATTATAACCGTGCATGGTATTTTCAGGATGGTATAAAAAACATGTAAGTATAGGAGTATCGTAAAAATCAGAAAATATAAAGAGCGCTTCCGTTGCCGGAGCGCCCTTTATAGACTCTTAACTACATTTATTTTCAAAGATTACAGATTATAATTTCTGGAATTTTCCGGTTTTAATTCCGTTTTCGCCAGAGAATTTGTAAATGTACATACCAGATGGTAAGCTTGAAACATCTACTGTCTGCTTGTTTGATCCTTGAATTTGATGTACAGCGTTTTGGCTTATTGCTTTTCCAACCATGTCGGTAATTTCGATCTGAGCATCTTTATCGCCTGCGCTTGCCCACTCAAAATTTATTGTTCCGTCTGTAGGGATTGGATAAACAGTCAATTCATCTCCTGACTCTGTAGAGGCTACTCCACCAGGGTTTGTTTTGAAAAAGTTACCGGCACTCCATGCTGGCCCACCGTCAATAATTTTAAACCAGGTATACGCATTCACTACACCGCAATAAGCAGCTGTGATAGATACTGTTGCCTTAAAAGCATTATTGTTTTTGATAGTACCGTAGTTTATACTAAACCAGCCCGGTGTTGTGGTTAAGGAATTGAAAGTAAAAACAGCAGGTAGGCTGGTTGCCGCTGTTGTTGAATTAGCAACATTGGCGATAAAGGTAGTACCTGTAGCATCATACTCATCTATCGTAACGGTATAGCTGCTAAACCCACCTGTTGCAGAAGCGCTGCCACCTGCCAATCCACAAGAGCCTGCTCCAAGCCACCCTTGAATGCATGGTGGGGAGGTAACCGGTTGCGCAAAAGTAGTAAATGTAGGTGTTAGAAGGCGGGACTGAAAAGTAGTGCAGCTGGAAGGGCCATTAACAGAAAAATTGACTGCTGCAGTAGCGCTCTGTACGTTAAATATCTGTACGCTTGACGCTGTGTTGCATAGTCCGATTACAGCCAATGTTACCCTGATATAACCTGCAGGAGATGTAAGATAAGCTGGGAAAAGGGTATACAGATCTGTACTTGTAAGCGGCCCTGTAAAAGGTGCACTTACACCGCTGCCTATTGGAGTAAAGATGCCTCCTGAAAATGTGCCTTTTACTACTGTTATTGTATAATTGGCAACACTACCTGCACCAGCGGTAACTGAAGGCACGAATGGTAATGCTGTACTACCACCGCACTGCCATACATTGGCTGGTGTGCCCGCCAGGGTTTGCGTCTGACCATCTACAGTAAAGTTGAGGCCGGTGATAGAAACGCCTGTACTTATATTAAATAGCTCTACCACAGAAGTGCCGCAGCCACCTACAGTCACAGTTACGCGCATATAGCCTGTATACCCGCTAAGGAAAGGGAGAACGGTGAGTAGGTCGGTAGAAGGGAAATTGGAGGCAACTTTAGTATAGGTCTGGCTACTGGTTGGTGTGAATGATCCTGACCATGTACCTTTTTCCACCTTTATGGTATAGTTGGTAAAAGCGCCAGATATGCTTGGATTTATTTGAAGAGTGGTAGTACCTCCGCACAGTACGATATTAGCTGGTGAAGTGGAGGTGCCGGTAATGCCATTCACATTGAAGCTGGTAGAGCTAGGTGTTGAGAATGATAAGTCAATATCTTCACCTTCAACGTGGTTATTTACACAATAGATCTCATTGCCCATTGAAAAACCTGATATATCATTGAGGAGACCACCCGTGAAGCCAAAAGTACCAAGTCCAGATACTGCTGGTATGTAATAATTCAGTTTAGTATCTCCTGAAGCAACGTCTAACTGACCAAAATAGATCCTGCCATTTTTACCCAATGCCATTGTGCAATTTGTGGCATTTGCACCACTGAGTGCTGTAAAACTACCTGCTGTACTTTCTATATAGTAACCAAAGGCAGTGCCATTGTTGGCGTACCAACGACGAGAGCCACCAACTGTTGTTTGCACGACCCCGCAAATCTGATATATGCCAAGCGGTGTGCTCATTGAGCCTCCTGATAAAGGAGCTGTCATGCCAAGATAGGAAGTAAATGCACCGGTACTGGTATTGCAAGTTGTAAACTTACCTGTATTATCAAAGTAAGCCATAGATGCGCCGTCAGGCGACAAATGCATAGGGGCAGCGATAATAGGCAGTCCGGAGGCAATAGTGGTCGGGCCCGAGATAACGCCGTTAAAAGAAACGGTATAACGAAGCAACGTACTGCTTGGAGGGGCATATCCCATAACACCTCTCATAACGTATATGTATCGCGTGCCGTCTGAATTTAATGGAGCTGCTGCAGCAAGGTAGCCTAAAACACTGCCAGATGCCACAACCTGCAGTGCTCCTGTTGAAGGATACCCTGTAGTAGCCGGATTGGAAGTAACCGCTGAAACATCTATAGTGCTCATCACCACTACGTTTCCGTAATAGGGAGTCATGCCTGTTGCATATTGGACAGATAGGGTAAAGTACTTATTGCAATTCCCGGGTATTGAAAATACCTGAGATGTAGGTCCGGTCGCAGATCCTGATAAATTGGGATTCCCAACTGTAAATCCGCTTGAAGCAGTATTATTCAAAATGCTAAACTTCAGATCGCCTGTACTGTTGAAAACAGGTTGCTGATCAATCGAATAGCTATAAGTAGCCGGACTTCCGGGAAAGGTAGTTATTGCGCTTGTGGCAGTATTAAACAACCTATAGCTTCCCAGAGCAATATAAGTGTCCTGCGCCTGAGTACTCATCACACTGGTAAGCAAAAGACACGCTGTAAACAATAAATTTTTTATTTTTATCATGATGATTTATTTTAAAATTAAATTAATAATAAATTAATTATTTAAAATTTATAGTGGATTTATTTGAAATTTTGTTGGCCCCCTCGGCTTTTTATAAAACAGCTTAAAATAACATATTGTTGACATATACAATTAAATAAGCCATTTGCATTAAAAACCTCAGCAGAGGGAAGAAGTGAGCTACATCCGATTTTGGTTATTCGTGGAGGCTGGTTGAGTGTCGATTTATCCCGAAAACAAAATAGATTGGACCTACGGGGTATTTTTGTACGAATGGAAATTGCTTGGTCGCGCTTTACAGTTAGCGATTGTGTGTAGGGAAATCACGCTAAGATTATTCTTTAATTGTTTCATAACTATAGGTTTTTAGAGAAAATCAATCGGTTGAATGAGAAAGGATAACTTATTTCTATGGCAAGGTATGTCTCAATTTTTAATTTCTAAACTTATTTTTAAATTATATAAAATTAATATTTCTTATACTGTTTGTAAATAGATTAAGAAAAATATAAAATATTAATATGTAATTAATTTACAATTGTATTGACCTGGATTTTTTGAAAACGCTTCCAGCAAGGTACCTGTTGGGTGTTTAAACAGTGTTCAAACAATACGCAGGATCTGGTAGATTTATGGGTGAACTCATGGATCAATCCTAAATGAGAAAATCTCCTAAGATGCAGTGCTGGACTACTTCTTAGGGTGCTGCAAGTGCTCTCCCTTCTGGACTTAAACCATCCCGTACCTACGGGATGATTAACTGGTCGTACTGGACACTATCTAATTCGTCCAAAGTACCTGCCTCAGATAGCGTGGTATAGAACGAGTTGTGTCTACTGAATGTGTTGAACGGCCCTAAAAGAGAAAATCCTCATATAAACCTGATAAACAAGTTAATATGAGGATTTCTAGCGCTCTCCCTTCTGGACTTGAACCAGAGACCCTCTGATTAACAGTCAGATGCTCTAACCAACTGAGCTAAGGAAGAATCTTGTAAAACAAAAATAAAGCGTTTTTCCGTGCTTTCAAAAAATGAAAACTAAAAAAATACTGCTTTCATTTAAAGCAAAAAAGCAGCTACAAATGAATGTAACTGCTTTTGACTGCTCTCCCTTCTGGACTTGAACCAGAGACCCTCTGATTAACAGTCAGATGCTCTAACCAACTGAGCTAAGGAAGAATCTTTACCCTATTAGATACTTTGCAATCGCTTACGCTGTATCGTTTTGGGAGTGCAAAAATAGGTTGTTTTTTAGTTCTACAAAATTATTTGCTGCTTTTTTTTAGATATTTTTTATTGGCAAGTAAAACAAGTACATCTGAATAGTTTTAAATAAATTGAGTTAAAATAAATGTGATTAATTTAACCAGATGCATTGGAATCCAATGTATCTTTGTCTTATGCTAATAAATAGTTGATATGTCGCAACTCTATACACCAGATAAAAAGCTCCTGGCAATTGTTTTGAAGTTGTTGGATAAAGAAGAGAAAATGCACGGCTACCTGCTTACACAAAGATTCAAAAGCATGGTAGATGTGCCGGTAAAGGAAGGTGCATTGTATCCTACTCTTTACTTGCTTGAGGCAAGGGGTTTGCTGGTAACAGAAACAGAAGATATGGGAAAAAGAGTACGAAAGTATTATAGCCTGAGTGCAGCAGGTAAAAGGGCATCGGAGTAACAGACAGATTGGTTAACTTGTATAAGAGAAGCTATAAATAAAAGGATATGATTTTTTCAACGGAATTGCTGAAGGGGACGCTTAAGACCATCGTTTTGAAATTGCTCGACGATAACAAAAGAATGTATGGTTATGAGATAACGCAGAAAGTGAAAGATCTGACAGCCGATAGAATTCAGCTTACGGAAGGATCGCTATATCCAACGCTGCATGCACTTGAAGCTGAGGGCTTGCTGACAACCGAACTGGAATATATTGGTAAGCGGGTGCGTAAGTACTATAGCCTCAGCCAGACGGGTAAAACAAAGTCGGCCGAAAAGGTAAATGAGCTGGCGGCGTTTATGGAAACTATGACTATTCTGCTTGATATCAAACCTAAAATTGCCTAAATGTATACCATTACAGACGAGCAGATAGACTTCATCCTTGCCGATATCAAAAAGAATGGTATCGATACGGAAGATCTGCAGCTAAATCTGCTGGATCATATTTGCTGCATACTGGAGCATGAGGTGAGTAGTGATGGCGATTTTGATGCCAGCTACAAGAGGGTGGTGCGGCAGTTTTATAAACGGGAGCTGTCGGAAATAGAAGAAGAAACAAAACAATTGCTCCAATTCAAAAACTATTATGCAATGAAAAGGTTAATGCTCATTTCCGGTGCTATTTCGGCAGCTGCATTTATAGGTGGTTCTATATTGAAGATCATGGCGTGGCCCGGTGCAAGCGCGTTGCTTTTCCTGGGGGTGGTTATCCTTAGTTTTCTGTTTTTACCGCTACTGGTGTTGCTGAAGACCCGCGAAGCAGATACCCGCCGTAATAAGCTGGTGTTGATACTTGGCGCAGTGGTAGGTATATTATATAGCATGTCGACACTGTTTGCCATGATGCACTGGCCGGGGGCTACATCACTCTGGCTCACAACGGTCATCATGTCTATAGGTGTGCTGGTGCCTACTTATTTTTTTACCGGCATCCGCCAACCCGAAACCAAAGTAAATACCATTGTTACTACTATACTGCTTGTAAGTGCCACGGGTTTGCTGTTTACAATGTTGCGTATACGCCAGCCATTGCCGCTGCAAACGTACAATTATATTAAAAATGAACAGCTGTTGAAGAAGATGCAGCGAAACCTGAATAATGTTGGTGATACCAACAACAAATTAGTTGCCGATATCAATACTGCCTGTGACAGCCTTAAGGGTATCATACTGAACAGGGACATAGCCCGCACAACTATCCCCGATGATGCCGAGCAAAAAGAGATAATTATAGCCGAGCGTAACGTGTTTATGCCGGAAACGAGTGAGGCCTTTGCACTACTGGAAAAGCTTAGAGTAGCAGTCTCTGCATACAATGCAGCGCAAACAACTAATGATAACAAAATATCGACGGCCCATACAGTTTTAGAAATTGCACCCGATAAATTAAATACCTGTACCAATTTTTTTGTGTTGAACAGCCTTACGCAGATGCAGCTGAGCCTGGTGAGCAATGCGCAGCACCCGGTGTTGACTATGAAGTAAATTGCCGGAATAGCAAGGCGTATAAAAGTGTAGTGGTATATATAGTTATGTCGCCCCTACAGGGCTGGTATTAAATTGAGGAAGTTTTGCTTAATTAGACATGCGATACCTTCGGCATCGGCCACCTAATTAATAACTGATTTGCTATAAACATGTGATGCCTTCAGCATCATTACGCACAATGACTCCTTTAACTTAATGACTTGCCTTTCTGGGCTGGTCGTTTTCGTGACTGTTCTTTTGAATACCATATTCCCTGTCAGTCAGGGGACAGGGAAACTATTGTCTTTTAAAACTACAAAATCATCGTTGCTATGTATGCCATCCTTCGTAGAGTAGCCGCTGCTTAGCGCTAAAAATCCCAATTAATTTCTCATTTCGTTTGCCTTCTTCACCTGCATTTCAGCGTGTACAGGTCTTGCTATGCCCCTAATTGTCATCACCAATCATTCATTTCACCACTCTTAAAACTTAAAGATCATGAACAGGTATTTGTTTTTATTGCTGTTATTATGCAGTACCATTTGCTCCCTGGCGCAGCCGCGTATCACAGGTGCGGTCAAGAATAGCGCCAATATACCTCTGCCTTATTGTGCCGTTGCGCTAATGGATAGCGCAGGCCATACTACATTGAAGGGTACAATAACCGGCGAGGATGGCCGGTTTGTTATAGACATACCTGTGCCGGGCCACTACAGGGTACAGGTGAGGTTAATGGGATATACTGAGTATGTTTCTGGTGTCGTAAATATTGATAGCCTTGCCGTTGACCAGGGTGCAATAGTATTACGATACGCCACGCACGGACTTGCAGAAGCTGCCGTTAAAGCACAACGCCCCCTGGTTGAATTTAAAAACGGTACCATAGTGCTCAATGTAGAAAACGACCTATTGGCTACCGGCAATACGGCACTGGAACTGCTGAAGCGGCTGCCGGGAGTGATGGTGGATGCACAGAATAATGTAACAGTAGATGGCAGGGGGGGGATAGGCTTTATGATGGATGGCAGGCTGCAGCAGATACCAGCTGGGCAAATGATCAATATACTCAGCAGTATGACCTCTGAATCTATAGCTTCTATCCAGCTTATTAAAAACCCTTCTGCCAAATATGATGCGGCAGGCACATCGGGGCTAATTAATATTATATCTAAGAAGGTAAGGCTGCGTGGCGTAAGTGGCAATCTATTTGAAAGTGCCAGCTATGGCAAGCGGGGTGGAAGTGTGTCGGCATTTTCGCTCAATTATAAAACCAACAAATTCACCCTGCTTACCAATACCAGTTATAATAACAAAGTAATACTGTTAGAGAATACCATGAACAGGACATTAAATACAGCAGGTGGCGATATGGTGATACGTGCTAAGGGCAGGTCGGAGTCGTTGAGTTCTGTACTCAATTTTAAGGGCGGCGTCGAATATGCGCCTACAGACCGCACTACCATGGGCATTAATATAACAACTGCTCCCAACACCGTAAATGAATTTGCTGACCTGAACACAACTATAGACGGTGCCAATACTTTAGCCTATAGCCTGCTTAGCAGCAAGGCATACAATCCGGAGCATTACAATAATCCATCAGTGAGTACCTATGCTGTGCATACTTTCGATTCGAGCGGCACACAGCTAAAATTTTCGGCTGACTATACCCGTTTTCTCGATGAGTATTCGGGGTTGAACAGGAACAGTTTTTTTAATAATCAGATAGAGGTAATGCCCATGCAGGCCTATAACAACCACATAGATCTGGTCTTTAAGGTATTTACCCAGAAGCTGGATTTCACCAAAATGCTCACAAAAACCATTACCCTGGAGGCAGGTGAAAAGACCAGTTTTGTGGAAAATAACAACAGTAGTTCTGTCGACATGAATGTACCAGGCACTGAAACCTATTATGCCGATACGCTGTACAACAACCGCTATGTATATAACGAACAGATATTGGCAGGCTATGTAAATGTGACCAAGGCACTGACAAAGGGAGCGCTGCAGCTGGGCTTGCGCGGAGAACAGACAAACATAGATGGCATAAATCATGCAAACGGCTATTCGTTTACACAGCATTACTTCAATTTGTTTCCTAACCTGAGTTTTGATTATGCGTTGAGTCAGAAGAATAGTCTGCAATTCAGCTATAGCTATAGGATAGACAGGCCGGCCTACAACCAGCTGAACCCGATCCGTATCTTCAGCGATGCCTTAAACTATGGTACAGGTAACCCTCAGTTGCAGCCACAATACAGCCATAAGATAAATGCAGAGGTGGCCCATGGTCGTGTGTTTCACTTCAGTCTGGCATACACGCATACCGACAATAGCATATACAGCTATTCATTTACCCGGCCCGGCATGCAGAGCAATGTGGATACCACTTTCAACTTCGCGTTTAGCGACCAGGTAGTGCTGGGCACATTTGCGCAATTCCAGTCTAAATGGTATAACCTGCAGACAATGGCCGAGTTCATGTATGGTAACCGCCGGGGAATGATAGACGGCAGCAATACATTGAATGAGACCTTTGCCATGCAGGGCAGCATGAACAATACCTTCTTACTGCCCAAAGAATGGAGACTGCAGCTAAACGGGCGATACAATACCGGCTTTTATGATGGTATACAACATTATAATCAGCGCGGCCAGGTTGATATTGCCGTGCAAAAGAAACTGCTGAAAGGAAAGCTGAACACGACCCTGGGCATCTACGATATATTCTATACCGACTATGGCAGGTATACTAGCACCTTGCCGGGGCAGCAATATTATTATAAACAAAGGCCGGATAGCAGAAGACTGCGCCTTACCCTCAACTATCGCTTTGGTAATATGAGAATAGACCGCAAGGTAAGTGATGGGGAGGATAATAGCAGGCTAAAGAAGGGGAGCTGATGAAAGTTTAAAGTCAAAAGTTAAAACCTAAAAGTGGGTCACAGCTTTGAATACTGAAGCAGCCTAATTCGTAAAGATCCACCCCAACTGGTCTTTGCGAGGAACGAAGCAATCTCGCATCGGGACGTATTCGTTTTGTATTGAGTATGCCTTTGCGCTCTTTGCCTGACCCTTTTTAATCATTCATAAAAAAATAAATTTTATGTACTGTATAGAAACAACCGATCTTACCTACAAGTTCGAAAAGGGAGATCCGATTCTTAATAATATCAACATCCGGGTGCCGGAGGGGTCGATTTATGGTTTTCTTGGCCCCAATGGAGCGGGCAAGACCACAACGCTTAAGCTCATTCTCGGGCTGTTGAAGATGCAGCAAGGCAGTATTTCGATACTCGGCAAACAGATCGACAAAGATAGAATAGCCATACTGCGTCAGGTGGGATCTTTGATAGAGGCGCCATCGCTTTATGCCCATCTTACAGCAAAAGAGAATCTACGTGTCTTGCAGATGATATATCAATGTCCCGAAACGCGCATACAGGAGGTACTGGATATAGTAGGCCTGCCCGATACCGGCAAGAAGAAGGCCGGCCGCTTTTCGTTGGGTATGAAGCAACGGCTGAGTATTGCCATTGCTCTCTTACCCAACCCCTCATTGCTTATTCTAGATGAGCCTACCAATGGCCTTGACCCCAACGGCATTATTGAAATGAGGGAGCTGCTGAAACGGCTGAATAAGGAACATAAGATGACTATTGTCATATCCAGTCACTTGCTATCGGAGGTAGAAAAGCTGGTAACCGATGTTGGCATCATCAACAAAAGCGAACTTCTTTTCCAGGGCACGCTGGAAGAATTACTTAAACAACAGCAACAATCTGCCCACAGCCTGCTGGAAACCAGTGATAATGCGGGTGCGATAAAATTGCTTACAAAGGCTGGCATTAGTGCTCACGAGGAACATGGAAAGGTGGTGATGCCAGCGGCCACCAGAGAAGCACTTGGAGATATAAGCCAGAGCCTTGCGCAGCAGGGTATTAAAGTGTATGAGATCACCACAGTGAAGAACGACCTGGAAACAATATTTATTGACTTACTCAAAAACTAAAACTAATTATATGAACGTCTCTTTTGTTAATAGTTTCAGGAGCGAATGGCTCAAAAGAAGGCATACTGCCTCATCGTGGATAGTACTCATCGGAGCGGCCTTTATGCCATTGCTGGTAATCCTTATGCGCCTGCAGGATCATGGTAAGCCGGCCGACAAAATATTTATGAAGAATATATGGGCGGCTATGTATCACCGCAACTGGACGGCCATGGGCATGTTCATGCTGCCATTCATGCTCATATTGAGTACCAGTCTTATTACCAATGTGGAATTTAAGAACAATACCTGGAAGCAGTTGCATACCACTCCTCAGAGCCTGACTACTATTTATTTTGCCAAGTTTTCTGTGATCATTGTAATGCTTATTCAGCTCTTTCTGCTGTTCAATGTGGGTATATACTTGTCGGTAATGCTGCCAGGTTATATCTTCAGCGACCTACAGCTACCTACTGATCCGTATCCTTATCAGGCTTACTTTCGCGGCACCGGTTACTTTTTTATAGATTGCCTGCCTGTTATAGCGCTCCAGTATTTGCTCAGTCTGAAGTTCAAAAACTTTATAGTGCCGATAGGTATAGGATTTTCAATGCTGGTAATAGCATTGCTCGCCCTTAACTGGAAGTATGGCTACATCATTCCCTATATCTACACGCCCCTCAATTTTAAAGAGAACCAGAATTTTGTAGATCCGTTAATGAACAGACACTATTGGGCAGCCGGTTATTGTGTAGTGCTGACTGTTGTCGGGTATATATTATATGTGACCAAAAAGGAGAAGGGGTAGTGGTATAGCACCTAGCTTGTAATGGTTGCTACTCCGGATTTAATTAACCCGTTTAATATGCTCTTAATATATAAATGCGGTTACCGCCGGTTTCTGTACTATCTTTATCCAAATTTATTTAAGAATTGAAGTTTTCAGAATTTGGATTTGATGATTATCTCATGGATGGTATTGATGCCATGGGATATGTAGACGCTACACCTGTACAAGAGGCAGTAATACCAAGCATAATTAATGGTAAAGACATTATAGCCGCCGCGCAAACCGGTACAGGTAAGACCGCAGCATTCCTGTTGCCCGTACTGCACAACATTCTCACGCACACTAAGGACGACGGTAATATTAAGTGCATGATCATTGTGCCCACCCGCGAACTGGCTACACAGATAGCACAGACGCTGGAAGGTATCTCTTATTTTACCGAGGTGAGTTCCATTGCCGTTTATGGTGGAGGCAGTGGCAACCTATTTGCTGCCGAGCGTAAGGCATTGTCATCGGGCGTAGATATTGTTATCTGCACTCCCGGTCGTATGATCGCCCACCTCAACATGAATTATGTAAAGCTTGATGAGCTGAAGTACCTGGTACTGGACGAGGCCGACCGTATGTTGGATATGGGTTTCTTTGAGGATATCACCAAGATACTCTCTTATATGCCCAAGAAAAGGCAGAACCTCATGTTCTCGGCTACCATGCCACCTGCCATCCGCAAGCTGGCCAATACCATGTTGCACAACCCGGTAGAGGTGAATATTGCCATAAGCAAACCCGCAGAGCAGATCAAACAAGGCGTTTTCTATGTATTCGACGGACAGAAGATAAAGCTGGTAAAACACGTGCTAACGCATGGCGAATTTACAAGTGTACTTATTTTCTGTAGCAGCAAGCTAAGTGTAAAAGCACTGACCGAAGAATTGAAGCGTGCCAAGTTTGCCGTAGATATGATACAGAGCGACCTGGAGCAGGAGAAACGCGAACAGGTATTGCTCGACTTCAAGAACAAGAAACTAAAGATACTAGTTGCTACAGATATCCTGAGCCGCGGTATTGATATAGAAGATATAGACCTGGTCATCAATTACGATGTGCCGCACGATGGTGAGGATTACATTCACCGTATTGGTCGTACAGCCCGTGCAGCTGCAAAGGGTACCGCTTATACCTTCGTAAATGAAAAAGAGCAATATAAGTTCAAGCAGATCGAAAAACTAATGGAGAGCACGGTCGAAAGCCAGAAAGTTCCTGACGAGTTTGGTCCTGTTCCTGAGGTCAGCGAAAATGCAAGGCCATTTAAGAAGCCGGGCGGCAGTAGCGGTGGCGGAAAAGGAAGGAATAATAAGTTTAAGAAAAAGTAAAACAATTTGGCAATTCGGCAATTTGACAATTAGCCAATGATTTTTTGTAAAAATAGTAAAGAGGAATATGTTTCGGCATGTTCCTTTTTTAATAGTCAAAATAAAGGTACGTAAAACGACTGGTGCCTATTCCGTCTCCGGAAACTGTAATATCTGCACCATTTATTGTATAGCCGTAATCATTAGCGCATTGATAACTATTGTATAGGGCAGGTTTCTTTCGACTTACGAAATGCGTGTTCTTAATATAGTATATCTTTTCAGAAGGATGGGCAACCAGTTTCCAATCATTCAAAGTAAAAAGCTTGCCTACCATGTCGCTTCCCCAAATCCCATAATGTTTTTTGTTATGGATCGAATTCATAATCCTGCAATCAAATACGGTATCGGATTGTGAAAAATAGCCCGACTTCGAATACCTGAAGATTGTGACCGATGTATCACTAATCCCGATGGTTGTATCGCGGGCTGTAAAAAATGCAAAACCAAACTGTTCATTTTTACATTCGGTCTTTCCCCGGCAGGAGAAAAGAGCAACTGTTAACGAGAGAATAGCTAGTAGTTGTTTCATATTAAGGAATATAGACTGTTAGGAACGGAGATATCATGAAAATATTATCTGACTACAGAAACCTAAAATTCTTCATCATCAATCCAATATCTGTTGCCGGGGTATAGTGCTGGGCATACGCCAGATTTATCTGTAGCTTCACGTGGTCAGATGGTTCATACCCCGCCAGTATGTTGTAGGGTGGGAGAGCTCCCGGCCGCAACGCTGGCAATCTGTTGGTTGCTGTGCCCGGGGCATAACCTACCCACGTTTTACCACCGCTAAGCACACTAAATATGTTGGTGAACATAGTCCCCGGCTTCTTTACAAGGAAGAAAGTGAATGGAAAAAGGATCAGTAATAGCAGGGACATCACTATGTCTACCAGTCGTTTATTCCGCTGCATGGCGAAAGAGGATAGGTTAAAGCTTCGGTCAATTGTATACAGGTCTCCGGATGTATTGCTTGAATTACTTCCTACAAAGCTTTGACTACCATTAAGATGTATTTTATATTCATAGCCATCACCACACTCCTGCATTTGCTTGAACACATCCAGATAGCTCAAACCATCCACACAAAAGATCACTTCATTTACACCCGTAGTATATAGCAGTTGCTTCATTTCGGGTAGTGCAGCCAATGCATTATCCCGTTCGCTCGTCGGACTAACTCTGCCCGAAAGTTCGGGTGCGTAGTGTACTTTCTGCAATATGTCGGCAGTCTGTTGGTAGGAGGTTTCATCTGCCACTATCACTGCGCGCTTTGGCAGCTTGTCGTAAGGAATGTATTTCAGGATGCCTAGACGATACAATACCTCGTGCAGTCCCAGTAATCCTACCGTACCTACGATGCCCGAGAACACTATGATCGCCCTCGAATACCTCAATTCAGCCGGAAGAAGGCCGAAATAAGCCAATATGATGATCGTACCCATTAACATGCCCCTGATTACCTTAAGCGGGCGGTAAGGGCTGTCGTAGGCCCCGTTAAAATACAAAGACACCAGCCACAGCAATGCGTAGACAGGGAAAGTGGCATAAACCGACGATGCGGGTATGGGAAATATGTTCTTTACCTCATTTACCCAGAATTGTTTTATGCCGTAAAGCGTACCTAGTAGTATTAATGCGTCAAATAGAGGCATGCGCAGCACCTTAAGCGCTGTCTTCAGCGAACCAAGTACTGCTCGCAGTATAATGCCTATGTTGATAAACAGTATGAACAACCGAGCATCTTTGGCCGAATAATGCTTTTTCACAAACGTAACCAGCGCTTCATTAAAGATGCGGACATACGATAACGTCATCTTTTTGGTACTCTCTCCTTTGTAGTGGATCAGGTCTACCTCCGGGTAATAGATGTTCTCGAACCCGGCTTTTAGTATGCGGTAAGACAGATCCACATCCTCGCAATACATAAAGTAATCCTCGTCAAATGCACCACCGGCTATGTCCATGGCCGAGCGGCGTACCAGCATACAGCAGCCACTCAGTACTTCCACAGGGGCGGTTTCCCGCTCACCGATATGCACCGCATAATACTTGTTGAAGTAAGGAGATTTTTTGAATAACTTATTGATTCCCGTAGTTTTGAAGATAGCTACCGAAAGCGAAGGGAAAGATTTTTTTCCATCCGGTGCAAAGTCCCCTTTACCATCAATAAGCCTTGGTCCCAGCGATCCTGCCTTAGGGTGGGCATCCATATAGGCCACCGTCTTCACCAGGAAATCCTCCGGCATCACCGTGTCCGGATTCAGGAAAAGGATGTATTCACCCATAGCAATATCCACACCCTGGTTGTTGGCTTTGGAGAAACCCCTATTGTCTATATTTTCTATAAGTGTAACAGAAGGGAACTTTTCGCGCACCATTGCGCAGCTGGTATCGGTAGAATTATTATCCACAACGACCACCTCAACAGCCATACCTTCAGCCGCACGCATTACAGAATGCAGGCATACCTCCAGAAAGTACTTTACATTGTAATTAACTATAATGACTGTTACTTTCATTCCTTACTGTAGCGGCTGTTGTTTTGAGGTTGCGAAGATAGTTGATTAATGGCTGAATTTCGAAATGGCTGAATGGCTCAATGAGGAACGGGAAATGCGTATATTTATTTTATTCACTAACTTTACGTTTGTGAGCAAGCCCCGCATACATATCTATAGATCGTTTGAAGAGCAAGCAGCAGAAGAAGCTGCTGCCGAAGCGGCTTATTCTCCGGTGGAGCGCTTACGTGAAACGGTAGAGTTGATATTGCGTGTTTATGGCGTTACTAGGGAAGAGTTGATGTCCAGACCCAAGAGCAAAAGGATAAATTTTACACAACCCGATTGGATTGTTAAGGCCAGGCAAATGGCACACGCTAAGAAATAGCTCTATCACATTGCCACATTTCATCGCATTCCTCCCACATTACCCTATTGCCAAATTCAATTGAGCCATTGAGCTATTAAGCCATTGGGCCATTAAAATAGTTTATTTTTGCACAGCCATGATGCAACTGTACCCGGCTACTGCCATTGAGAGTTTAGAGTTTAATAAAGTGTGTGATCTGCTGCTGCATAAATGCCGCACAGATGCTGCACGTGAAAGAGTGCAATCCATTCGTTTTCATGTACGTATGGAGCATATGCAGAAAGAGTTACTTCAGGTCAATGAGTTCAAAATGGTACTGCAGACCGGCGACCATTTCCCCAATGATTTTACCCGAAACATCACCCGCGAACTGAAACTCCTACAGATAACCGGTGGGGTACTGACCGGCGAGCAACTCCTGTTCTGCAATCAGCTGGCGCTCAATATGAAGGACATATTGCAGTGGTTCAGAAAAAATAATGATCTGTTTCCCACCCTTGAGGCTATAAGTGACAAGGTGGTCTATGAGAAAAAGATAACCGAACTCATCACATCTGTTGTCGACGAGACCGGGGTAGTGAGGGATACTGCATCTAAAGATCTCATGTATATCCGTTCCGAACTGGGTAAGGCACGCCATGCCGCAAGACGCACCTTCGATGGTGTTTTGCGCAAACTGGGCAAGGCCGGTTACCTGGCCGATATATCTGAAAGTTTCTATAATGGTCGCCGCACGGCTGCCGTACTGGCCGAGTACAAGCGTATAGTGAAAGGTATCTTGCACGGCGAGAGCGACACCCAGAAAACCGTTTTCATAGAACCTGAAGAGACCATAGACCTCAACAACGAGATATTCTCCCTCGAACGCTCAGAACAAAAAGAGATACAACGCATATTGGTTCAGGCCACAAAAGACCTGTCCGAGTTCGGGCCGCAGCTCGAAGGTTACTATCACATTAGTGGGATTTACGATTTTATAAGAGCCAAGGCAAATCTGGCGGTTGATATGAATGCGCATATGCCGCGGCTTAGTCCGCATGCGGTGATACAGTTGGTCAAGGCATATCACCCCCTCTTGTTGCTGCGCAACAAGCAGAGCGGCAAGCCAACAATCCCCCTCAATATCTCCCTCGATCGTAATAACCGCATCCTCATCATTAGCGGACCTAACGCCGGTGGTAAGACGGTATCTATGAAAACAGTAGGCCTCCTGCAACTGATGGTGCAGGCAGGTATGCTCATTCCGGCCGATGAAAATTCAGAAGTAGGCGTGTTCCGCCAGTTGATGGTGCAGATAGGGGATACACAAAGTATAGAACACGAACTAAGTACCTACAGCGCCCACCTGCAGGACATGAAATACTTCATGGACTTCGCCAATGGCAAGACCTTATTTTTCATAGATGAACTCGGAAGTGGTTCAGATCCAAACCTTGGCGGTGCCTTTGCTGAAGCGATAGTTGAAGACATGGCATCTAAAAATGCCCTAGGTATCATCACCACCCACTACCTCAACCTGAAGGTTATGGCCGGCAAAGTGAAAGGTATTTTCAATGGCGCCATGGCATTTGACGAGGAAAAACTGGAACCATTGTACCAGCTGACCGTTGGCAAACCGGGTAGCTCTTACACCTTTGCTATTGCCCAGCGCAGCGGTTTATCGCCCAAAGTAATAGCCCGCGCCAAAGAACTCACCCAGCGCGAACACTTCAAACTCGACAAAATGCTCCTGCAGACCGAGCAGCAATCGGTACGACTGGGAGACAAAGAAAAGGAACTGGACAGGCTGCTGAAGATCAACGAACAACTGAAAAAGAACCTGGAGACCGTTACCGACAAAGAGAAGATAAAGCAGCAGCACGACATACTGAACCTGCAAAACAAGATAAAGAAAGAAGAGCTGGAATACCTGCGCGACACCGAGCGCAAGTTCAAACAGATCATACAAGACTGGAAAAAAGCCGACAACAAGCAGGAAGTGATCACAGCTGCCGAGAATGTACTCTTCCGTAAAAAGAACGTACAGACCAATGCCGCCGCCGCCAAAAAGGCCGACAAAGCCTACGAACTAACCGGAGGCAAACCCCACATCGGCAACCTTGTCCGCAACAAAATAAACCACCAGGTCGGCATCCTCACCGAGTTCCGCGACAAAAAAGCCATCGTCCAGATTGGCAAACTACCTTTTACTGTGAATATTGATGAGTGGTTGGTGGTGAGGAAGAAGGCGGAAGGAAAGGAAAAATAGCCCAGTTTAATTAGCATTTGTAATTAGTTTATCTATATTTATGGATAAAACTATTATTTCATGTCTATGAAGCAACACACGCTCACTATTGATTTAAATAATGATTACAGAATTAACATCGATAACAACCTAAATTACTCTTTCTTTAAGGATGTATATATTAAGGCAAAAGAGTTGACCGACGATATTATTAAGAAAAATAAACAAAGCAGCGAAAGAAGCAAGTTAGGTGATTTTGACAAGGACGTCTTTTATAATAATGTAATAGCTTTCGTAGGGGATAGAGGTACGGGAAAGAGTTCAGCTATGACTTCTTTTGCGCGGGCATTAATATTGAAAAGTAATACTGAAAACACTATTTTTTTTAAAGGTGCTGAACAAATTGGAGAGACTGAATTTGTGTCTATTGAAACAATTGACCCATCCCTTTTTGATCAGAGAGATAACTTATTGCAGATAATTATCTCTAAAATGTTTTCAAAATTTGAGAAGACACTAAGAGACACCAATAGGCAAATAGATACAGACAAGAAAAGAAATTTAATTAGACTATTTAATGATGTTTATGAGAATCTAAAAACAATAAACCATCCTAATGAATTTAAAGGTGAGGCCATAGATGAGCTTTCTAAGCTAGCTTTAGGGTCAAACCTACGGGTAAAGTTCATGGAATTGGTAAGGTCTTTCAACAATTTTTTTGCAAACAATGACAGTAAAAAAAGCCATTTGATAATTTGCATAGATGACTTCGATTTGAATATTGCAGAGGCTTATGATATGTTGGAGGATGTTAGAAAATATTTGACAGTAGAAAATGTGATAGTATTTATATCGTGTAAGATTGAGCAATTGTTGAATGATATCGAGGAGAAAATACTGAGCAAATATCAATATGTGATTAATTTCTCAAACTTGATTGAACAGCCCAAACAGTCTGGGGAAAAATACCTTGAAAAGGTAATTCCATCAGACCGAAGACTCTATCTCCCAGAATTGAAGAGATTTAACAAAAATAATATCTTGGATATTGAAATCGTAGGTGATCCGATTAAGTATGCTGAAACTAGTATAGAAGCTTTTGTAATGGGATTGATACATAAAAAAAGCGGGTTATTTATCATACCCAGTAACTATTATATACACCCAGCAACGCCCTATTCTCTACGTGCGTTTATAAATAGTTATCAATTGTATAATAGTTTGACATTTTCTTCGTCCTCACTGTTTATATTGAGCAAAAATCTATTAAAGGAGGCGACCTCTATAAAAAATGATTATATAACATATGATAGGAATGATAAAGAGTTATTAAAAGAAGATGCAGTAACTTATCACAGTTTTTTAGAGGATTTAGACAATTTCAATTTAGATATTTTAAATAAAAATATAATATTTTTCCTACTTGATAATGACTTTATCGACGAAAATTTATCAGAAAATTCGTTTATAAATAGCATCACCTCCAATTTAAACAATCCCAAGAATATCTCTTTTGGTGATTTGATCAATATTTTGCGAATTATTCAAATAAGTATAGATCCTAATCAAGAGAGTAGCTACATTTTCTTGTATTGTTAAAGGTTATATTTAATATGAAAATTGCTGGACTAATTTATGATGAGGTAGATATTAGAGCAATTTTGGGCAATAGTTATATTGTTGAGAATGGTCATTATTTCCCGTCGTTAGAAAATAATGCAGTCAGGCGTGATATTTTTGAATTTAACTATAAATCCTTATGCGAAAATCTTGAAAAAGGTGTTATTAATGAGGAGGATTTTTTATGGTTATTCTCTTTTGTCTCGATTTTGGGGCGACGTAGTCCATTATTTATTAGGGTAATTCCTAATGAACAAAGAAATCAACTAGGATATCGGACAGATAGCATCGCAGTTTATGATCGTTTTGATTATGGTTCAAATGTTGGACAATACACTTCTGCTACATTTTCATTTATAGACTTTTTAATTAATTCATTGTTTATCGAGGAGAGGTACGAACGAATTTCTAGGCGACTTCAAAAAGCTAAAAAGAATAACGGTTTATATAAGAAAATTTTGGATTGGAGTAATATAAAAAGTAACAGAATCATGCTTTCCAATATGGATTTCGTCTCGGAATTGATTGAAGAAATATCTTTATTTGGTATAAACTATAGGGAAAAATTGCCGGACAATTATTCAGCCGTTTTGAAAAAATACTTAATAGAAGGATCAGTGAAGGCAATAGAAAAAATGAAATTAAAATATAGTTATTTAGATATTAGTAGTGATTTTATTATCGAACATCCAATAATAAAATACTGGGTAAGCATTGACAATCAAGTTAGAATTGACGATTTGTTGGATGCCGTATATCTTAGCCAGAATGGTAACAATGACGGTAATCTTAAAAAGAATGATGATGCCCCCACTACTCCTATTATATATAAAGTAGCGAAACGAAGGCCACCGCTAAAAAAAGAAGCTAGAACAAGGGATAGGTTGAATAAGACTATTGCTAGTACGATTAAGGTCCTCAGTACGATTTTAGAAAATCATAGGACAGCTAAAATTGTTTTAAGTAGACCGGAAATGGATAAAATCAGAAATGAGTACAATAAGTATTCAGAACGTAGACCAGAAATTCATCTTAATATGAAAGAAGCGTACTTCAAATTTCAAAAGACCAAAAACAAAAAGTACTTATTGGGAATAATCGACTACTTGAATGAAATGATAAATGGATAACCTTATCAACATAATTAGTACTCTATTTAGAAAGGTTAATCCAGAAGACTTATTCTTTTACGGGGGCGCTGTAGATGAAAAAAGTATTCTCAATTATTTGCTACGGCAACATAAAGAGTATATTGGCAATCACTCCGAAGATGACTGGAATAACATAATAAGCCTTGTTGGGCAAAAGTGGTTGATGACTCGTGATTTAGATGAGACTGCAAATAGGTATAACTTATTGTTACATTTCACTAAAGATATTTTAATTGAAGATCACGATCAACCAGGTGTTCAATTTAAGCACTTGCTTCGATGGCGAATGTTGTCTTATGAGATAGGTGAAGATTTGTTGACCTGTTCTACTATGGCATATAGAGATGTCGTTTCGAGGCGGCATCGAGATTTTTTCGCTTGGAAGCCAACTATAGCATCAGATAATTCAAGACTCAAGGCAATTCTAAGTGAAGGCGTAGCGGAAAATCATTTTCATTTAAAAGGTTCTGCGCCTGTCTTTGAAATCTCATGGATATCATTAATGAACCAACCCAACGAAAGGAGTGAGGAGTGGGCGGCGTTTACAAAGAAAGGAAGATTGAATGAGGCCACACATGCTGTGTTCAACTACCAAAATGTATCACTTGAAAGTTTGGTGAAATTTGCAGCGGTATTAAGGCTGCAACTCTTTGCCATGACCAGTGCTCCTTCAGTTGCAATTGATCCGTTGATACAAAACATTGATAAGCAGAATCTCGGTTCAAAATTCGACGATGTGTTTCTATTACTGCCAATTATGGAAAGTGAGAAAAGTGCTTTTACTGCAAGTAATATGTGCCTTAAGTTTCCTTACAGAGATAATAAGTATACTATAGACTATGCGATCCCTTCAAATATACACGCCTCAAATTTATCTGCCAATGTAATATTGACCGGTGAACGAATACTGCTATATAATTGTTTTAGAAATATTTTCGGAAATGGAGAAAACCACGAGGTTATTGCTCATAATCTATATATCTACTTATTGATAAAATCAAAACTTAGAGAGGAACTTGTTCAACTCAACAATAAGGTTGGTTTTGGAAATTTCTTGAGTTATCAGGATAGGAAAGAAGTATTCATAAAGTCGGGTAGTATATATGAGGTAGCATTTTACAGTATGGCGGTCGATGATACTAGTAAGAACAATCGTTTACTTTCTTTCGAGACGCGTATTGCACCTAAGAATAATGCTAACAATTTATTGAAGTCTATTATTGTAACTGACAAATTATCTGCTTATCAGTACTTTGATAATGTCACAGATAAGCTATCTAATTCATTGAGTGTAATTACTGGTACTTATGTAAAGCCCGAACCATCTAATCATCATACTATTCATTTCATTAAGCATAATCCAGATGAAAGGTATAGACATGACATTAGAGACTTGATTCTTACTGTTATTCCTCGAAACAATGTACTTAGGCAAAATGTTAAAAGAGAGGCAATTGCTATTCAACGATTACGTGAGTTTGTGACAAAAAGATCAGAAAGAATATGGGGAATAGATGCTGCGTCCTCAGAGTTTCAGGCCAGACCTGAGGTGTTTGCCCAGGCTTTCAGATACCTTAAAGGTCATCAATTATCTGGCAGAAATAATCATCTTAAGAACGAACTTGGTATAAGGAAATTGGGTGCTACTTATCATGTAGGAGAAGACTTTTTCGATATTATTGATGGTTTACGAGCTATAGATGAAGTACTTATTTATCTCGATTTTCAACAAGGTGACAGAATAGGGCATGCCTTGGCTATGGGTATATCTGCTGAACAGTATTTTAGATTCAAAGGCAAGACGCTTGCCATTTCTAAGCAAGATTATTTAGATAATATTGTTTGGGTGATATTTAAGTCTATGAAGTTTGGCATAAAGGAGTGTTCGAACGAGGTATTGAAACTTAAGATCGAATTTCATAGGTTGTTCAATGAGATCTACCTTAATAATTTACCAACAGGCTCAAATGTTTCATTTACACAGCTAGATTATCATGATGCATGGTTACTGAGAGGTGATGATCCAGAGCGATATTTGAACGATTGGGAAACTGCCGATAGATCACGTCAGAATTTGACTTATTGGGATCGGTGCGGCTTGAATTGTTCTATCTCCATCCTTGATACTGCTAGGGAGAACAGAAATGCTAGATTGCTTTACCATATGTATCATTTCAACGCTAATGTCAAAAATGCGGGTAGCCTGATCGAAGAGGTAAAGATATCTCAAGAGTACATCCGACTGGTTGACAAGATTCAGCATGAATATCGTCACTTCTTTAGCAAGAAGGGTATTGCAATTGAGTGTAATCCCACATCCAATTATTTGATAAGTACGTTCAAAAGATATGCAGATCATCCAATAAAGACATTTTACAATTTAGGTCTCACTTACGATCCCCAAGAGAATAAAAACTGCCCGCAGATAATGGTATCAATTAACACTGATGATCAGGGTATTTTTTCTACAAGTCTCGAAAATGAGTATGCTTTATTGGCGTTAGGTTTAGAAAAAGAAACTAATGCAGATGGCACTGCCAAGTATAGCCCAGCAATGATATATGACTGGTTAGATAGAATTAGAAAAATGGGCCTTGAAATGAGCTTCCAAAATAAGTAAATTCATTTGATTACTTTATATAACAAAACACCACAACCCAAAATGAAAAACCTCCTCCTCCCTCTGCCTCCTCACCACACTCACCGACACCCGCCTCCATGCCCAAACCCTTATAGGCGGCAAGCACTGGTATCGCGTAACCAGCGATTCGGGTAGGGTGGTGATACCGGCCAACTGTGTTGTTACAGCTATTGGCGTTAATTACGAGAGTAAGCGTTCTTTTCCCGAGCGCATATTTATTGACCAACTATCCTATACCCTCAATTTCGATGGTGGTATTCAGACATTCGGCTTTACCGGTGAGATCTTCAGCGGCAACAAGCCTCTCGATGTATACCTGGGCTCAAGTAAGGGCGCGCCTTTGAATAAGGGTATTATGGTCGTTACTTACTATAATTGATAGTTCAACTCCCATTATTTCCTGAACACCCATACAGGAAATGGTGCTAAAGAATCATTAATAGCGGGTTGGCCATTAAACTTGCAATAGACAAGCTCATAGTAACATTGACATGTTTTGCTGCCGTTTTCATAATGCCGGTATTCCATTTCTATACTGTCGAACGCTACGCCTTTCCTTTCCAGGTAAAACTTGTGTATGCCTACATCAGCGGTTTTAAAGATCAGGTCTCTTGAAGCAAATATGTGCTGAAACTTATAGGGCTCAGGATAGGGTGCATAGGCGAAGTCACCAATATAATATTTAGACCCCGCATAGTAGTACACCAGTGCCACAGAGTCAGATACTTTGGTAGTATCCGTATTGTCAACATAATAGTCATTGTTATTGCTATCCACTATTACAAAGCAAAATGGCGACGGCATAATACCCGGTATAGGGTCTTCGTATATGTCGGGAAATTTTTTACAGCCGGCTACTGCATAGAGCAGGTAAAACAATAGTGCGGCAATAGAAGCTTTTTTCATTTGGTAGTGTATATCATCACCAAGGTATATACTTTTTTGTAAAGCGGCAACGGCTCGAAATACATTCTGCCACTTTGAATCAGATATGACTAGTGTAGTCCATACAACTCCTTTAGTCGCTCAAGGTCTGTGTCTGTTATTTTAAGGAAATAAGCCACCTGCCACTGCTGTGTTTTCGTTGCTTTTTTGTTCAGGTCTTGTTCCCACGGCGGGTATACCCTAAATCCACGTTTGCCATCTTTGCCATTGGCCGAAAATACACCATGTTCCACCAGTGCCGTCACTGGAAAAACAAACTGTCCCGATAGCTGATCTTTGCGCACATCAATCACCACCAGGTCTATGCCATCGGTCCTATCAAACGGAGCCGTAATGCCCTGCTCGTTTCTCTTCCATACAGTAACAAAGAGGCCGGGTTTGGTGGGTGTAATTTTGGCTTCACGGTATATTACACATTTCCCATTCAGGGTAAACCTGCAACCATTATAGGCTGCGCTCTCTTTGTCGGGTTGCACGTCTGTTGCCACCCAACCACTTTTATTATAAATGGCAGTTTGTACAGACCTTGGGCCGGTGATTTGATTGTTCATAGACTTTGCAATTTACAACAATGCCGCTACCAGGCTAGCTGGTAACGGCATCAGATAAAAAAGTTAATTGGAAACTAAGCGCCTACTCTAAAGCAATAACCTATCAGAGCTGTTGTGCTACTTGCACCCATTATAGATATGTTTGGCCTGTTTACGAGGAAGCAATACTCACCATTTTCAAGCTGATCTTTGCATGATACTGCGTAAACACCATCAGAAACTTTCTTGAACGTCAGTTTTACTTTGGTAAGTTCTACAGTTTTGTCTTTGCCCATGCTCATTTCAGCAACCAATATCTGGCGGTTTTTCTTAGTCTGTTCAAATTTGAACAATTCAACCACGGTTTCAGGGTCAATACCTGGTTCTATCTTTACTACATATGTTTCGCTGGTGCTGCCCGCATGTACTGTTGCCGAGGTCTTTCCGTTAGCTACAATGTTTACTTCAGAGTGGCCACCCATGTTGGTATGCAATACCGATGAAAGGTCTGTCTTGTCAAGATCAGCAAGCGCATTGCTCTTGTCTACAAACATTACCTTGTTCTTAAATTCGGGCGCAGGAATGTTTTGCGCATAAGAATTGAATACAATTGCACCAAAGGCAATTAAAAGTGATAGTTTTTTCATTTTTGTTTTTTGCTCAAAAGTAATCGATTATGTCCATTTTTAAACTATCAGTCAATGGTATTTTCTTTCCGTGCCAATATAGGCTGCGCCAGTTTTTTAGGTGCTACTGTACAATAGGCGGTCTCCAGTGCATCCTGTAGCATCTCCTTTTTTATCAGTGCGAGGTTGATGAGTGTCCACCCTTGCTTGCCCCATTTGTTGGGCACCGGGTATATCACATCCCTATCAAAAGAGCAGAATGCCGACTGGTCTAGCTCCGAAAATTTCAGGCATGCCCGGTTCTCCACCATATTCAGCGTAGCAAATATCTTCTTCTTTACCCTGAAGGAAGTCTGCTCAAAATGAGGTTGCTCCTCCGCTTCAGGTAGCGATAAGGCTATATTGCGAAATGTGTGAATAGACGTCATAATACACTAGTGTTTAAAATGAACATGTAGATATCTGACAATAAAGTAGTAGACCAAAAACACAATAAAGAGCATAAATGCATAAGAAATGATTATGATCACATCATAAAGAATGGCTCTTCCCGTTTTTATCCCGTAAACTTGTTTTAGTGCCAGAACGGAATAAAGAAGTGGTGCAATTGTAAAGATGTACCCAATTACCCTATTGAAGACATTATCACTATCATATAGCGTAAAGATGAGTGATAAGAAATAAAAAGTTTGAACGTGGAATGAAAATATGGTATGGTGCACGATGGTCAGTTCCTTTCGCTTACTAAATAATAGTTTCAATACAATAGCCAGAAGAGGGATCATAAAGAAAAAGAATTTGGGAATTGTGTGTTCAATATTTTCCCATGTCTCGTCTCTCGTTTTTAGCCTTTCCGCCCTTTCTTCAGGGGTAAGTCTGGCTATTTTAGGTGCCTTAATGCCAAAGGCTGCTGCTACTGCCGCCTTTCCTGCAGAATCACTCTTTTCAAGTTGTAACTGCTGTGCAGCATCCGCAGACTTACGAGAAGAAGTCCACGTGTCCGGAGCCGAAAATGTATAAACAATGAAAAAGAAAACGAATGTTACGAATAAATACAACGATATAGGTGACAGGTAGCGGGTACGTTGTTTATTCCAATAAGCAATGGTTAACTTTCCCGGGCTTACAATTAGTGTTTTCAGAGTTTGCCAAAACTTAGAGTCGTAGTGAATATAGTGACCAATGAAGTGCGTGGTGAGCGCCCACAAGGTATCACTATGTAAACGGGTCTCCTGTCCGCACTGGTAGCAGTAGTTGCCGGTGGTAGTGCTGCCACAGTTAGGGCAAATTTTGTTTTCTTCCGTATGGTGAGATTTATCTTCGGTGTTATAAGACATTAATGTGTAGCTATTGGCAGAGCAAGATAATAATTCTTTCAACAACAGCGTTGATATAGCCTTCCATATTACACCGGATTCTGCTACATTTAATGAACAAAATGGACTTTCTTTCCTTACTACATACCGATCTTGACGAACTCCGCGAACTACAGCCTGTAGACTGGGCAGATATCATTGCCCCAACGTTGCGCAATATAAATTCATCATTCTGCATGGTGTATAAGGCTGTGATAGATGGTAAGATGGTTGGTACGGGAGCAGTTATTTATCATGGCCATACCGCCTGGCTGGCAACGATCATTGTGCATCCCGACCATAGAAACAAAGGCTATGGAAAGCGCATAACCCAATATTTAATAGATAGTATTGACCGCGTAAGATACCCAACTATCTTGCTTGATGCTACCCACTTTGGTTATCTCGTCTACAAAAGCCTGGGCTTTGAAACCATAACGCATCATGTACACTTTGATATTACCAGTCCTTACCCTGTAGTTGCATCATCGCCCCATATGAGACCATTTGAACAAAATGACCTTAAGCAGATACTCGCTCTTGACCGTGTAGCGACAGGGGAGGATAGAACAGCAACATTACTGACCAAAGTAAGCACAGCAATTGTATTTGCAGATGGCGGACGTGTAGGTGGCTTTTACATGCCGGATCTTATGAAGGGCCTGCTCATAGCAGACAATCCGGTAGCTGGTATCGAACTAATGAAGATACGCCTGCAGCATCAACCCAATTGTATGCTGCCAGAAGAAAACAATGCTGCTCTAGACTTTTTTATCGATGCCGGCTACACCCAATCACGTACATCTACCCGTATGAGGCTGGGCCCGGCTGTGGAGTGGCAGCCTGAATTTATATATAATGTGGCCAGTGGGGCGATTGGGTAGGGGATTAGCAGCATTCCTGTTAATAATCGCATTATTGTCCACTGCCCTTACATGACCATACATATGGGTGGTTATCTATGATAATTCCTCTTCTGTTTATTATTCTATATTCTTTACTTTGTTTTACCAATGCGTCACCATACTTAAATTCTTGCGCACTATCAAAGGTGCAATGAATTATTTCCCTTCCATCGGCAGTAACATAGCCCCACTTGCCTTTTTTAGAAACTGGCTGTAATCCTTCCCTATACTCACCAACTGCATCGTATTGGTAGGGCACTATCAATGTTCCCTTGTTACTGATCATACCCCACTTGCCATTTTTCAATACCCATGACAGGCCATTCTTTTTATAGTCTATTTCGTCATAGATACAAGGTATTATTTCCTCGGCACTGAAATTAATTATTCCTTGTTTTTTTCCCTTATAAACCTTCGCAAAGCCATCAAACAAGTCATAGTTGCTGTTTTTCTATCTATGCGCGTATAGTTACTGTAAATTATTGTTCCACTTTTGAAATTAAATATAGTCCAGGAGGTATCCTTGCTAAAAGCAATAAGTTGATCTCCTATATATCCAAGTACTATATTCAAATGGCAATACAGGATATCCTTTGTCGTTTATATAGCCCCATTTACCATTTTTTAATGCTGGTGCATATTTGTTGTGGATATGATAGACTTCTTCATAGTGATAGGGAATAACAAGCTCCAGTTGGTTATCAATAAAGCCCCATTTTTTGCCATTTTTCACTGCCGCCATACCGCTCGAAAAATCCTGACAATCGTCATATAAACACGGGATTATTATTTTCCCGGTAGTGTCTACATAACCATATCTTTTATTTCTGGCCACCTTCACTACACCATCTTCTATATCGTCGGCATAATCATAAATGCAGGGTATAGTTGCTCTTCCTAATGTATCTATATAGCCATATTTGTTATTTCTTTTTACTTTTGCAAAGCCACTTCTGAACACACTAATGTTATCATAGGGTATGCCGCCAATTATTTGTCCATTTTCTTTTATAATATCCCACTTTCCAGCTTTCTTTGCTAATCCGGTTGTTCCATTAAAATTAACGGCTGTGTCGTACTTGCACTCTGCTATCAGCACACCGTCAGTATTAATAAATCCCCATTTTTTATCTTTTATTACAATTGCCACGTCTTCATTTTCCAGTTCATCGCCATATCTGTTGCCAGGTATTATTGCGTCATATATGCAGGGTATTATTTCCACTCCTTCATCATTGAGCATTCCATTCTTTTTATTTCGGGTTACTATCATGTCAAATGGGTTATAAAAGACCTTGCTATGGTAACTAAGCCCGGCATCATATAAATTAGATGAGATTCTTTTGCCGCTACTATCCCACAATTCCCATTTGTCATCCACCCGCGCTTTCAATATTCTGTCTGTATAAAAATCTATCTCTTGGTATTTGCAAGGTATTACTTCTTTCAGTGAGGCATTTACCATCCCAATAAGTTCATTTTTTCTGATTATGGCGAAATTATTATAGCGTTTTACTACAAGGCTATCATAGATCTCACTCACCACCTTTCCTTTTTTATCAATAAGCATACTGCGGTGATTTATCTTTGCTGTTGCAAGACCATTACTGAATTCGTCAAGTTGACTATATATGATTGGTATTACTTCATGATCAGTTGAGTCTACATATCCCCATAGGCTGTCTTTTTGTACTAATGAGATACCATCTTCAAAAAGGCCTATTGATTTATACTTGTTTTTTGCAAAATACCTACCATTTCTATCTATAAGATTTTTGTTCCCATCTTTGACCACAAAGGCGTATCCGTTATAAAATACAGTGGCTTTGTCAAATTGGAATGGCAACACAATTTTTCCTTTCAGATCAACAAAGCCCCATTTGTCTTTTAAGTAAACACAAGCGATACCCCCGTAGCAGCCATTTACATCATCATACTTACAAGGCACAATTTCTTTTCCGTTTGTATCCGCTAGGCCCCACAAATTATTTCTACATACTGGTGCGGTGTAAGCTATAAAGCGTTTTACTACGTCATATTTGTATTGAGATACCTGCTTTCCTGTAGCGTCAAGGTACATCCATTTCTCGCCTTCATTTACAAGCACCAAGTTGTTGGTGTATATATATACCTGATCGTAGATTAATGGAATTTTTATTTTGCCATTTTTGTCGACACATCCACACTTATAGTCACCCACAGAGACCGTTGCAAGTCCAAATTCAAACTCTCCTGCCGATTGATATTTACACGGGATAACTGTTTCGTTGCGACTATTTTTGTATCCCCAAAGCTTGAATTTTTTATACCGGTGAAGCGCACCTTGTTCTGTTTGGTTTGGTAGGGTAGAGGTTGTTTGCGCAAGGGTGCTATAAGAGCAGAGGCCAGTTACAACTATGAGCAGATCAATAAATCTCATGATAATAGGTATATAGTGAATACCTAAGTTACAAAATCTCCCGCACCCACACAGCAAAAAGCCTTCCGACATAATCGAAAGGCTTTTTAAATATATTACTAACTGTATAAAGGTTAGATCTTGAAGTGAGAGAACGCCTTGTTGGCTTCAGCCATACGGTGCGTATCTTCTTTTTTCTTGTATGCTCCACCTTCACCCTTAGCAGCTGCGATGATCTCGTTAGCCAACTTGTCAGCGATGGTCTTACCGTTTCTTTCACGAGAGAAGCGGATCAACCACTTCATGCTCAAAGAAATTTTACGGTCAGGGCGTACTTCAGATGGTATCTGGAAAGTAGCACCACCAATACGGCGGCTACGAACCTCTACAGCAGGAGTTACATTCTGCAAAGCGCGTTTCCACACCTCGTAGCCTTCTTCTGTACCACTTATTTTAGTTACTTTATCAAGCGCATCATAGAATGCACTCAGAACTACTGTTTTATTACCACCCCACATAAGGCAGTTAACAAAACGGGTTACTTGTTTGTCGTTGAATTTTGGATCCGGTGCTAACGGGAACTTTTTGGCTTGTGCCTTTCTCATTGCCTGAGCTTTACTTTGTTATCTTAATGAAATTAGTTTCGATTATTTCTTCTTGGCTGCTCCGCCTTTGATCTTTTCTTTCTTAGTACCATACTTAGAGCGGCTCTGCTTACGGTCTTTAACACCTGCAGTATCCAATGCACCACGAACGATGTGGTAACGTACACCCGGAAGGTCCTTAACACGACCACCGCGGATCAATACGATTGAGTGCTCCTGCAAGTTGTGGCCTTCACCCGGAATATAGGCGATAACCTCAATTTTGTTTGTCAGACGCACCTTTGCCACCTTACGTAGGGCAGAGTTTGGTTTCTTAGGAGTGGTTGTATATACGCGGGTACAAACACCACGGCGTTGAGGACATGCGTCCAGTGCACGAGATTTGGATTTCGTCCGCATTTGTTCGCGGCCCTTGCGTACTAGTTGTTGTATTGTAGGCATTGTTAGCTTTAAGTAAAAAATTAAAACGGAGTGCAAAGGTAAATAAAAATTTCAATAGCAAAAACAAAAAGTAAAAAAATATTTTCTCAGCTTTTTATTTTACCACCGCTTCTTTATTTACGGACTGCAAAAGTATAAAATATGAGTTATATAATGTTCAATTCTCAAAATTATATTTTTCCACAACCACAAAATAACTGGCTTTTGGGTGTTTTTTAACATAATCTCTGTAAAATCAAGTTCTTTAAGGCTATTCGCCCTGTTCCATTCCCCGTTATTTCACGTTAGGTTTTAGCCAGACTTCTCATTCATACTCAACATATAAATGATCACACAGAACCCCACCATAACCTTACTTAACAATAGCGTTGTATACAGTAAGTAACTGCTGGTAGCGCCGGCAGTGGGAAGCAGCCGGCGGGAGATCTGTGTGATCCTCTAATAACGCCAAGTGAGGATGCGCATGCATCTTAGATACATAGCACGATCACTTTTTACGCTCAATACTCGTACGTCCTCAGGTGGTCTTTAATAACCCTGGTGCCCGGTATTATCACATCGTGCTCCAGCTGCACATTATACTTATTCTTGCCATCCAGCATTTCTTCTCCTATATTACCTATCAGGTAGGGCGCGGTTAGCTCTTTGCCCGCAAGGGTAGTATCTCCGTGGCCAAAATAGTGGTTGCCGTGGCGGGCATTTACAGCATGTACGCAACTATGCAGCAGGGTGTTGCAAATGCTGGCTACGGGGCGTTCCAGCTTCCATATATTCATGTGTATAATGTCGGGGTTACGGTCATCGTCATAGAGGTCTATGTTCTTTACCGGGCTTATTGCGTAATATAGGTCTACTTCCATTTTAAAAGCTGCATTGCGCATCAATACAGCTATTTCCATGGGCGATGCAGTTGAAAGGTCGAACCAGCTATGCCTGGCTACATTATCATAAAAGCGGGGATCTTGTAGTAGTTTGTTCGTCTTGGATACTGCTTCCTGCACTATTGGCCTCATGCCAGAATATTCTATGCATATCGTATTCATTGTGTTGGCTGATGTTATGTTCCCGTATCAGTATCGGGGTTTAGCGATGGTAAAAAGAAGTGATCTATAATCTGATGTAAAATTTGCGAAGTTCACTTTGCCCCGCAAGGTGAAAAGATGCAAAGGCAAAGGGGGTAGTTTTCACGGGTAGGAAAAATTTGGTTTATTGGCAATCAGTACTTTATATTTACTGTCTACCATTTAAACAAACCTTTATGCCGGTAAAACTAAATTCAGAGAGCAATTCCCAGGATGCTATGAGCATATCCTTAGCCGAATACAACCAGGGCCGCACCAACTTTACCTCTCATTATTACAGGTCTTCCTGCAACACTAATTTTGGCGGGCAGGACCTGCAAATACCGTGGGATACTTTGCAAACCGACGTCAACAACTTTATTGCCAATGCCCAGACCACCGATGTAGCACTACGAATGGTATACTGCTTTGATGGTGCCACCAATGCACTTTATCTAAGAATACAAATATGCAGGATGGATGAATTGGAACAATCGCTGGGTACCTATGCACTGATCACAACCGGCTGTTCATGGTATAAGTTGTGGAACGGCACATTAATTACTACCCCCGACACTTCACTGCAAAACGCCGCTTACCTCAATAGTTTTTACTACTGCGCCAATCCTCCTTGCACAGGCACCAATGTGCAGCAACTGGCAGCTGATACTTCAGCTTCTCTATACGCACGTACCATTACCTTCCCTTGGACACAGGAAATACTGCAGATGTATATTGACAACGGCTCACCAACCGGTGCCAAGATATGCTTTGGTTCCACGTCTTATGTTCATGCCAACAGTGGAGAGTCTAACATACCATTTCCGCACGGGCTGGTGTTGTATCTAAGAAACAGCGCAGGGCAGCCGATGCTGGACAATAACGATACGATATCGGTGTTTCATAACAAGGGTGCTGACTTTGGTACTCTGTGCCCTAACGTTTGTGGCGTTTACGTATTGCCAAAGGTGTAATCGTTTCTTCAAAAGATGGCAACAAGAATTGATAGCGAACAGTTTTCGAACTTGTTCGCTACTGTTGTTACCAGTGTTTAATTAGATTTGCAGGTAAATACACATCACCTTGCTGAACCTACATTTTTTACTCATTATTATAGCCCCGAAGGTAATCGGCATGTTGATAGGGCTCTATTATTTCAGGTGCTTATCGAATCCTTTCAGATTATTTTTTTTTATCAATGTTGTAGCGCTTCTGGTTGAAACCATTGGACATTTTATCAGTTATGGTCTGCAAAAACCTAATTTGTGGCTGTTTAATATTTATCTTTTTGTCGATCCTATCTTATATCTCTCACTGTCAGGTTACTTTATAAGGGAGTATATAAAAAAATATTTATATTTAATATGTTTGGCCAATCTTGTTGTTTGGGCATATTTGATCTACAGAAATTCGATTTTCAATTTCGCTTATTTTTCATTGGTGCTCACAGCCCTTATAATTACTTTTATTTATACATTTATCTTGATCGATAATACTATGCGCTCATCAAAAGGGGTTGCGAAAGATCCATTGTTTTGGCTTTGTTTATCGATAGTATCGTACTATGCCTGCGATATTCCGTTTATGAGTACGCTTGCGCTTGAAGCCAGTACTTTTATTAAAACTGCCGCACATATGCACATTTTTGATGTTAATGATGTGCTGGGTGTTGTGTCACAGGTGTTTGAATGTCTTACTATCGTTATGGCTGCTAAAGAAATGAAAAACTATAAACTAACTAACGGATGACTGATCACAACGGTATTACGGTCATATTTTCCACTCTTGTTATACTCCTTTTATTGTGTAGCGTTATCATCAGTGTATTCGTTGCCAATCGCCGACACGTAAACCAGGAAGTAAAAATAGCCCGCATGGAGGCAGACTACGAAAAAGAACTACGTATAGCCGAACACGAGGTGCAGGAGCGCGTAATGGCCAATGTGGCCCGCGAATTGCACGACAACCTGGGCCAGCGGCTCACGGTATTAAAGATGCACGTAGAGCGACACAAGATCATTCACAAGGACATAAGAGAGGAAATAGAACCGATAACGGCTGATATTGACACAACTATAAGTGAACTAAGACAGATAAGCCGCAGCCTGAACAGCGATTTCCTGGAGAAGGGGGGCATGATAACCGCCATGCACGACGAAATAGAACGCATACGCAAGTTGAATACCTACACCATCCACTGGACCGCCGAAGAAGAACCTAAACTGGAAAAAGACCAACGTGTTATGATGTTCCGCATATTCCAGGAAACGCTTAATAATATATTGAAGCATGCCAGAGGTAAGAACATTTATATAACCCTGCAAGGAGGTAGCCAATTTATGTTGGAGGTAAAGGATGACGGCATGGGCTTCGACGTGGCTACTAAAATGACCACAGGTAATGGTGCCGGGCTGAACAATATGATAAAGCGTGCTGCCATAGCCAACATAAATGGCTCAATAGAAAGTGAGGAGGGTAAGGGTACAATCTGTAGATTTACACAAGTTTAGTATCTCATGGAAAACAAAGTATCTATAGTATTAGTTGATGATCATGTAATTGTAAGGAGTGGTTTGCGGTCATTAATAGAAGTATTGGGCAATTACGAAGTGATTAAAGAATACTCTGACGGCAAAGAGCTTACAGAAGCCATAAAAGCCGGCGAGCCACTGCCCGATATTGTGATCATGGACCTGGAGATGCCCGTAATGGATGGAGAGGCAACAATGCTGTGGCTGCAAAAGAAAGTACCCAAACTAAAAGTGCTGATACTTACCTGGGATGCCAGTGAACGTAAAGTAATAGACCTCTTCAGGCTGGGCGTAAGAGGCTACCTGCTTAAAAGCTGCACTGCAGATGTGCTGCAAAAGGCCATTCATGACACCCACACCACGGGCTACTACCATAGCGAACTGCTGCAAACGGCCATGATGAAGAAGATGGAAACCAACGTGCCGGTAAATGAAGTAGCGCAGCATGTTACCGAGCGCGAGATGATGTTCCTGAGGTTGGTATGCGATAAAAATGAATACACCTACGATAATATGGCAGATATACTACAGGTACACCGCCGCACCGTAGATGGCTACCGCGAGTCCCTCTTTGATAAATTCAATATCAAGTCAAAGACCGGTCTGGTGATGTTTGCGATCAAGCACGGTTTTGTGGAGTTGTAGTAAATTTTTATATCAATAATGTTGGTGTTGAGCGTATTCGTTTTCTACCCATAGGGGCAATGTCATTGACTTAAAGCTCTGAAAGAGCGTCCTCAATAGCGTAGGGCGTTTAGCCCTACGTCAGAAACCACCGCATCACAAAAGCGCTGAAAGAGCGCAATCAGTATAGAAGACATCTTAAATCAATGACATTGCCTGTATGGGCAATCCCTTGCGGTTGCCCTCCCAAGCGTATGTATTCGTTTTCCCATTTCCATGCACTCTCTTGTCGGTCTGACTGACGACCATCGAATTGAAATCATAGTCGATCTTTTAATCAGTGTAATCACAGTTCAGACAATTGTAGTTACGTTTCCTGCTTTTTTTCACCCGCTTATATTGCTTTTGCGGCCAAATTGATTAATTTCGCCATCAAATTCAAAAAATAAAGGCTCATGGCTGTTCTCGTAAATAAAGATTCAAAGGTAATTGTACAGGGTTTTACCGGTACTGAAGGTACTTTCCATGCTACCCAGATGATAGAATATGGTACCAACGTGGTTGGTGGTGTTACACCTGCAAAGGGTGGTACTACTCACCTCGACAGGCCTGTATTTAATACCGTTCAGGATGCTGTAGACACTACCGGTGCCGATGTTTCTATCATATTTGTACCGCCTGCATTTGCAGCAGATGCTATTATGGAAGCTGCTGACGCAGGTGTAAAGGTGATCATTTGCATTACAGAAGGCATTCCTGTACAGGATATGGTGAAGGCACGTGAATTCATCAGAAGCCGCGATTGCCGTTTGATCGGTCCTAACTGCCCTGGTGTTATCACTGCGGGTGAGGCTAAGGTAGGCATCATGCCGGGCTTTATCTTCGTTCCGGGTCGCATCGGTATCGTATCTAAGTCAGGTACATTGACTTACGAAGCTGCCGACCAGGCTGTAAAGGCAGGATTGGGTATCTCTACTGCTATTGGTATTGGTGGCGATCCTATCATTGGCACAACTACCCGCGAAGCGGTAGAATTGCTGATGAACGATCCTGAAACTGACGGTATCATCATGATAGGTGAGATCGGCGGTAATATGGAAGCTGAAGCCGCTCATTGGCTTAAAGAAAATATGCGCAAGCCTGTTGTAGGTTTCATAGCTGGTCAAACTGCTCCAGCAGGTCGCCGTATGGGTCACGCTGGTGCTATCATTGGTGGTGCCGATGATACAGCTGCTGCTAAAATGAAGACTATGGCTGAGTGTGGTATACACGTGGTTGCGAGCCCTGCAAACATTGGCGCTACAATGGCCAAAGTGCTTAAGGGTGAATTAGTTGCCTAGTTAATGTTATTATATTTTGTACATCCCCGGTTATGCCGGGGATTTTTTTTAAGTTGTTGAAAATTATTGGCATCATTATTGAACTATACAGATCAAACAGTGAGATTTTAAGTCAAATACAATCTGAAAAACAACATTTAAAAATAAAAACATGAAAAAAGTATTCAATAGCCTGCTGTACGTCTCAGTGTTGAGCATGTTACTGCTTGTTTCTACCGGAAGCAAAACTCAGGCTCAGGATGTTTCCGTTTCTTACCAGACATTTTATGATGAATTGTCTCCCTACGGCCAATGGGTTTATGATCCTGAATATGGTAACGTTTGGGTGCCTAACGAAGATGGTGATTTCCGTCCGTATGGCAGCCGCGGCCAGTGGGTGATGACCGACTATGGTAATACATGGGTTTCTGATGATCCTTGGGGATGGGCTTGCTACCACTATGGCCGCTGGACATATAACGGCTATTATGGCTGGATATGGGTTCCGGGTTATGAATGGGCTCCGGCCTGGGTAAGCTGGAGATATGGCGGCGGTTATGCCGGTTGGGCGCCGCTGGCACCTGGTTATGGTGTAGGCTCAAGCTATGGTTGCCCCGATTCATGGTGGGTATTCGTAGGTCCGCAGTATCTCTACAGGCATGATTACTATAACTACTGGAGAGGTCCTTCTTACAACAGAGGGTACATTAACCAGACTACCATCATCAATAATGTGTATGTCGATAATCGCTCTCATGTACAGTATAACTATGGTCCGCGTGCGTCTACAATACAGGCTACAACACATGCACCTGTGCAGGTTTACAGAGTGTCAAACAGCACAAGGCCGGGTTCTTCTGCTATACAGCAGCGCACAGTAAGCATGTATCGCCCTAATGTAGACAGAGGTACTTATACTACTGCTCGTCCGGGTAATGTTGTTCAGGCACCGCGCAATATCGGTCGCCCTGAAGCGGCAACACCAACTACCGGTAGGCAGCCGGGTTTCAGACAGGAAATACAGAGGAACAACCCGGGTAACACTGGTGTTGTAGGTCCGAGGAACAATAATAATAATAATAATACGCCTAACCAGCAGCCTGGTCGTAATAACCCGCAGCAGGCAAACCCCGGAGGCCGTAACGATCGTAATCCCGAACCACGTAACCCGCAGCAGTCACCCGGCCGTTTCGACCAGAGAAATCCTCAGCAGACACGCCAGGAACCACAGCGTAACCCAGAGCCTGTAAGGCAGAACCCACAGGTGCAGCCACAACAGCCTCAGCGCTTTGACCCTCAGCCACAGCGTAACCCAGAGCCTGTAAGGCAGAACCCACAGGTACAGCCACAACAGCCACGCCCTGAGCCACAGCGCTTTACCCCTCAGCGTAATCCTGAGCCGCAGCAGCCACAACGTGCACCTGAGCCACAGCGCAATCCTGAACCTCAACGTTATAATCCGCCGCCACAGCAGCCACAGCGCGCACCGGAACAGCCAAGGCCACAGCCGCAACCACAAATGCAGCAGCCACGCCCTCAACCGGCACCGGCTCCCGCACCAAGGCCGCAGCAGGCACCACAGGAACAGCGTGGTGGTGGTAGAAGGTAAAATACCAGTAAGTTATAAGTTGTAAGTAGAAAGTCTGCTTATAGATACATAAAGAAACAGGCCGGTCATATCTGATCGGCCTGTTTTGTTTTTCATCTCTCTGATCGCCTGCGTTTGAAACGCGGATGCAACGGTAGGCGTTTGTAACGCCCATACGCACCATAACATTTGCAGACTCCGTAGAATAGCTCCCATTATTTAGAATGAATTCATTTTTTGCGTCGCGAGAAAAAACATATCCACAAAATTCGTCGTCTGTAACCCTTGCCCACAAGGCGTATCAGCCGACGCAGACGTAACTTTTGTGAATATCTTTATTTGCCCGAATCAATCTGCCGTATTAATTTACACCCGAATTATAAATTTGTCATCCTGAACTCAAGTTTACACTGAGTTTACCAAAGTGAAGGACGACGCGCTCTTTGACATTATGAACCCTATGAAAACACAATCACTCCACACAAATCGCACTGTAGGGGCTTAACATTTTCCGCCCCTGCACCAACCAATGAAAATCACTCATCTAATTAGAATCTGTAGAATCTGTGATTCAGACAAAAAGCAGAAGAAATGTAGAAGAAATGTAGAAGAAAGTGGAAGAAAAGTGGAAGAAAGTGGAAGTTTTTGGAAATTTGTTAAAACACACTGAAACGCAATACCATAAGGTACTTCAGCCAAAACACACCCAACAAAACTTCCGCAAGCAAGAAAAAACTTCCACTGGCAAAAACTGGTTGTTCGTAGAGACGCAAGATTTTGCGTCTCCTCAGCGGCAGGGTAAAAACAACATGTCTTACTGGTCGAAGCGTCCGCTTCGTCCTTATTATTGGAAGCGTCTCGCTTCCGAAAATGTCAGCAAATAACTACACGTATTATCTAACCAACATGTAAACCTATTAAGGGACTACTCACCTAAAAAAGTAGCACCCAAAAAGTAGCATCCAAAAGTAGCATCAAAAAGTGGCAACATGTGGCAGAAAGTGGCAGGAAGTGGCAGAAAGTGGCAGAAAGTAGCAGTTTGTTAAAATACGCTGGAAATCACATCTGCAAAGCATTTCAGCCAAAAAACCTAAACCAAAACTGCCACTTTTATGAAAAACTGCCACTTTTCAAAAACTTCACTCAAACCCATACTTTGCCATGCTCCAGAAAGCATCAAGTGCCACAATGCGTTGCTTAAAGAAAGAGATGATCTGTGGCCATTCGTCTTTACGAAGTACGTTTATATCGTCGAGGGTGATGCCTACCTGGCTTATCTGCTTACCATATTCATCCTGTACTTCAGGTTGCCAGTCCCACTGCTCGTTGGTAGATTCAAGTAACACTGCTTTAAGGCGCACCAGTTGGTCATAATAAGCACGGCGTACGTCTGCATCACTCTGCGCAAATACAATGGCAATACTCGCACGTTCGGTATCAGCATCCATTTTAAAATGAATGCCAGATATGCCGGTCTTATAGTTGATCCAGTTTATTTTTTCCTTATCAGCCGACAATATAGGTTGCATATATTGCCCGAAGGTGGTCCAGAATAACTGCCTTTGTTTTTGTGCTTCCTGCCTGGTGTACATTGTGTGGTAAAATTACACCCTCATATAATCACCTTCCCAGTTTTTGATCGCCTTTTTTATGTCGGTCGGTGATAGTTTTTCGGCAACCGCACGTTGCACCAATGCGGGTAGTTCTTCATCACTTGCAAAGCGCAATGCGGATAGTTGACCAAATGATAATTGCTGTTCTATTGGCTCCAGGCGTTGCTGCGTAAGTATAAAATAGCGCAGCCGCAATTCCAGTCTTACTGTTCGGTTTTGGTTGATCAGCCCGTAGTGTTGGCGCATCATAAAAGACAGCCAGGCCAGCAGCAGGAATATCCCGGTAATGGCAAGCCATTCCATTTGCACCTCAGGATGAGTAAAAGCACGCCTGCCGCTATATATGGATGCAGCTAATACAACAGGGTAAAAAATAAAATGTTGTGGTACATACCACTGTATATGATTAGAATACTCTTGTTTTTTCATCTCTTATTATGTCGATTTCAGGGTCAATTACCGCAGCCAAGCTACATGAATTTTTACTGCAACTTGTAGATTTTCTTCTATTGCCCTATTGTTATTATGTGTTGAAAAGCAGGCTAAAGTAAGAGGCTTTTATTCTTTGTTTTACATATTTACAGCCTTAGTAACCCATTTACACAGTGAATTTATATTAACTTACTATTTAAAAAACACATAATTAGGCAATACCCAACCAATAAAAGAATCCGCTGCTGGTAAGCGTTTCAGGCTATAAATGGCGGTTTTGGATGTGAAAGCACCAGGAGTAAGTATTTTTTGCAAGTATTTGTCTAATTTGCTTTAAAATTATTCATTAAAATAATAGGTTAATTATGAAAAAGCTAATCATTACCACTGCATTATTTGCGTTTGCAACTGTTCCGGTTTTCGCACAGTCTACGCAAACACAGGCTGCACCAATGCCTGCAAAGCAGCAGCCGGTTCAGCAGCAGCAAATGACGCCTGCACAACGCTCTGAGAAAATGGCTGAGCACCAGTCTCAAACTTACGCTCAGCAGTATAAGCTGAACGAAGATCAGACTAAAAAGATACACGCGGCATGCCTTGAGTTTGCCACCACATTGGAAAACAGCCGTGCATCGGGCAAGCAGATCACCCGCGCTGATGTAGATGCCGCTCTTGCTACAAGAAACGCTAAGTTCAAGTCTGTAATGACTGCAGAGCAGTACAAGGCTTACGATGCAACGTTGGTTCACTCTACGCCACAGCCAGTGCCTAATGGCCCGGTAAAAGTACAGGGTGCACCTGCCACAAAAACAAAATAATACTGTGTAAAGTACTTATATAATTGATCAGCCTGTGGTTTTCCGCAGGCTGATTTTTTGTGGTAAAGCGCAAACAAATATTTGCCCGTTATAGAAAAGAAAAGTGAAATAAAAAAGTTTAGTTAGCGAATTAAAACTAGCACGGGTGTGCACATTTGTATAATTTCGCATCTGCATTATAATTGTAAGCGTTTAAACTATTTTTCATGATCGATGTTTTGCTGGGATTACAATGGGGGGATGAAGGAAAGGGTAAGATAGTAGACTATCTTGCTGACAAGTACGACATCATAGCCCGTTTCCAGGGTGGACCAAATGCCGGACATACCTTGTATGTAAACGGTGAGAAGGTAGTATTGCATACCATTCCTTCAGGTGTGTTCCACAATCATTGCCTTAACCTTATTGGTAATGGCGTAGTAATAGATCCTGTTACATTGCAGGCCGAAATGAAGAAGATAGTGCCGCTTTGCCCCGATCTGCTCAGCAGGTTGTATGTATCGCAGAAGGCCCATCTTATACTGCCTACACACCGTGCGTTGGATGCTGCTTCTGAAGCGGCTAAGGGTAAGGATAAAATAGGCTCTACTCTTAAGGGCATAGGTCCTGCTTACATGGATAAAACAGGTCGTAACGGACTAAGAGTAGGGGATATACTTTCAAAAAATTTCCGCGAGAAATATGACAAGCTTACGCAGAAGCATAAAGACATGCTGAAGCAGTATGATAATGTAGTAGAATGGCAACAGTGGGAACCTGCATTTTTTGAAGCGATAGAAGAGTTGAAAAAACTGCAGATAGTGAATGGTGAATACTGGCTGGATACACATATGAAAGCGGGTAAAACAGTATTGGCAGAAGGTGCGCAAGGTAGCATGCTCGATGTTGACTTTGGTACTTATCCGTTTGTTACATCATCCAATACTATATCGGCTGGTGTGTGTAATGGGCTGGGCGTTGCTCCGCAAAGGATTGGCGAAGTGTTTGGTATCACTAAGGCATATTGTACTCGTGTAGGTGGTGGTCCATTCCCTACAGAGCTGCATGATGAGACCGGTGAAGCGCTGCGTAAAGCAGGCAGTGAGTTTGGCGCAACTACCGGAAGGCCGCGCAGATGTGGCTGGATAGATCTTGTTGCACTGCGTTATGCAGTGATGCTGAGCGGGGTGACCAAACTCATCATGACAAAGACAGATGTACTCGATAACTTTACACCAATTAAGGCTGCAGTTGCGTATATTGCAGATGGAAAAGAAACGGAAGAGTTTCCTTATGATGTAACCGATGATGTAAGCCTGGAGCCTGTTTACAAGGAATTTGCAGGATGGGGTGAGCCGCTTACTGGTGTTACAGAATATGATGCACTGCCACAGGATTTTAAAGATTACTGCAAGTTTGTAGAACAATTTCTAGGCACTAAGATAGCTTATATTTCTAACGGTACAGGTCGTAACCAGTTGATAGTTATCTAAGCGCCAGAAGTCAATGTAACGAACATTTTTAAGAAAAAAAATTATAAAATTTCTGTCAAAAAAATTTGGCAATCTCATCAAACTATTAAAATTTTACGTCAACAAGTATGAGCGCGATGAAATCAAATACAGACAAAAAAACCGCAAGCAAAAAGAGTGCTGACGAAAGTGCGGTAGGAGCATCTAAGAAAGCAGCAGCTTCAAAGAAGAGCAAGGTGGAAGACGATGACGACGACCTTGATGACGATCTTGAAGATGATGATGCACCTAAGAAAAAGGGCGCAGCTAAGAAGACAGCAGCAAAGAAATCTAAGGCTGATGACGATGATGACGACGATGATGATCTGGACGAAGTAGATGATGACTTCGGCAAAGACGATGACGACGATTTTGATGTTGACATCGACAAGGATTTCGAAGAGTTTGAATTGCCGAAATCTAAGACCAAAGCTGCTGGCAAAAAGAAATCATCTAAGGATGATGACTTCGACAGTGATGATGATTTTAAAGACCTTGGTTTCTTCAGTGAAGGAGCAAGTGGTTTTGATGACGACGACGACGATTTTTAATTAATGTCCACATCGCTGCACAGGCAGAAAATAGAATTTCCTATCGGTCCGCATGAGGCCGGTAATATAAAAGCAAGGATGCTGAATTGGTCTCAACAATTCAGCATCCTTCTTTATCTTGATAGCAACAGTTATCCATCGGTTTACGGCACTTATGAGTGCTTGCTGGCTACAGGTGCAAGGGATAGCATATCGTCCGTTAATGGTGAAGATCTTAGTTCACTTTCCGCCCGCTACAATTCGCATAAAGACTGGTTGTTCGGGCATATCAATTACGACTTCAAGAATGTACTATTTAACAAGCTACATTCAGACCACAAAGCCACATCACAGTTCCCGCAACTCCACTTCTTTGTCCCTGAAACGGTGTGCCATATTAACCCGGCACAAACTTCCCTAACCATAGAGTCATTTTATGATCCGGCCTTAGTTTATGACCAGATAATCAATTGGGAAATTGCAGCCGCACCCGCCTTACCAAAAGTTACGTTTACGAGTCTCTTCAATAAAGAAGATTATGTTGCCACTATTGAGGCACTAAGAGATCACATTAGGGAAGGAGATTGCTACGAGATCAACTTCTGCAACAAGGGTTATTGTGATGATGTATTGCTTGATCCGTTGGAGGTATTCAAAGCACTCAATGAGCTTTCTCCGGCACCGTTTGCCGCATACTATAAGCTTAACGGGCAATACATGGCATGTGCCAGCCCCGAGCGCTATTTGAAGAAGCGAGGTAGTAAAATACTTTCGCAGCCCATAAAGGGCACCGCAAAGCGTAGCAATGACCCTTCTGCAGACAATGAGATAAGAGAACAGTTGCGGAATGATGTTAAAGAGCGTGCCGAAAATGTAATGATAGTAGACCTGGTGCGTAACGACCTTGCAAAGGCGTGTGAGGTGGGCAGTATTGCAGTAGATGAATTGTTTGGCATATACACTTACCCTCAGGTGCACCAGATGATATCTACCGTAAGCGGTCATTTAAAGGCGGACACCCCATTTACAGATGCCATACATCATTCATTCCCTATGGGTAGCATGACAGGGGCACCGAAGTACAAAGTAATGCAACTGATAGAGCAACATGAGCGCTCGCAACGAGAACTGTTTTCGGGCTCGGTAGGGTATATAACACCTGCAGGAGATTTTGATTTTAACGTCATTATCCGTAGCCTTTTCTACAATGCCGACACTCATTATCTTTCTTATCAAACTGGTGGCGCTATTACATATGATAGTATTCCTGAACAGGAGTGGGAAGAAATGAGGCTAAAAGCCTGGGCTTTGGAGCGAATTTTTGAATAACTGAAGGTTTTAAGAAAATTTTCGGGAGAAATTTTTCATTATCTCTGAAAACCTTCTTAACATTGCACTCCCAAACACAAATCATAGTTCGATGGTGTAACGGTAGCATTACAGTCTCTGACTCTGTCTGTCTAGGTTCGAATCCTAGTCGAACTACTTGAAAAATGCAAGCCACGTGCTTGCATTTTTTATTTATATTACTGCCTGAAATTGATACATATGGGCACTTACCTCCGCTTCAGTCATTCTATTTTTATCCTATCACTCTTTTTGTGTACAAATGGCTATGCGCAATACAAGCGCGTGCCTGATGTAAACAAAGACCGCAATGAGGTTAATCAGCAGATACTGAAAGGGCACTATAAGGGCACAAAATTATACGAGTTGGAGTTGTTTCCTGATAAGGCAATGGACACAGTGATGTATAGCGACTTTAGTTACTATCCGTCTGGTCAGTTAAAAGAGTTTAAAGGCTACAGTTATACGAAATGGGAGGAAGTGAAAGAGCTGGAGTATTGGCGGAAGTTGGGTAGGTATCAGCAGGGGGCAGCGGTTAGTTTTTCTTACGATGGCAAAGGCAATATGGTAGCTAAAAGAAGCACCATCCTCTATCCGCGCAATTCATATATGGCAATGATGGCAATAGCCATGAAGCCAGAAGTTAAGCAGGGTCTGGACCCCGATTCATTGTTGGCGGTAGGAGTACCGGAGCAAGCCATGGCCAGAGAAGTACTTACTTACAAGTATGATAAAGATGGCAATCCTGTATCTTCATTTGATTCGGTAAACGGCGCTACTACGGTCTATAGATATAAGTATGATAATGCTAAAAGAGTAACAGTTCAACGACAGACCACTTACGAAAGCGACAAGCAGCGCCCTAAAACAGTTTCGGAGTTTCATTTTGGATATGACAAGACCGGTAACCTTGATTCTATAATGGCGTATCGATCATTTATGGACACGGTAAATGTGGTTATAGCGCGCAACAGGCAATACATGGTAGGTAGAGTGTATAACGGAAAAGGCAAGGTGATCAGAGAGTATACAAGCAGCCAGAGCACGGATCCCGCTGAGACTGTTTTTATATTTGATGATACCTTAATATGGGTAGCGTGACGATCAGGAAATTTACGAACGATACTGATGCCATAACCGAAAATCGGTATGACGATAAGAAACGCCCGATAGAGGAAAAGAAGACAGTGTTTAATAGGGGCATCCGATATTCCTACAATAGAAAAGAATTCACCTATGACGATGCCGATAATGTAACCGAGATCCGCTACTATAGCCGCGAGGCGGCCGCTACTAAAGAGCAGATGAACAAGAGAAATGTGTTTATATTTTACTAGTTATGTGCAGTATTGATCGGGTCACTTTTCGCTGGCCTCATCCCAGTATTTAATGCCGCTTACAGAGTAGAAACCGCCTATGAGTTTTACATAGTTGGTATGGTGTGTGATCTTGCTTTCCGGGTCTGATTCGTAGTCTTTTTTCATGGCGTGAAGTATGATGCCACTTTCCATTCCGGGTTTAGTATTGATCACTTCTTTCGCCGTCATTCCCGAATATTCTTCATAATCGCTAAAGGGCAAGACGGGCGAAAGATCGAGCGCTGAGAAGACTCCCTGTTCCTTATCGGTGTTGGTGCAGATAATAACAATAGCTGCATTATTCAGCGTTTTGTAGTCGCGGTAAGCGTAGGGTAGAGAATCGATTTTATTTGTGGCCGGGTTGTACAATTGAATAGAAGTAGGGGGAAGGAACTTTGATGAATGATAGCGTAATATTTTCCCATTAACGGTAAGTAGGTATGCTGCGCCTACTACATTGCTTACATCCCATGTGGCCAGGATTTCTCCATTTGCATTGATGATATAGGCCTTTGCTACTTCGGTATAATCGTAGTTGTTGTTACGCCAGTAGGCAGGTGGTGCCTGATAGGTAAAGGCGAGCCATTTGCCGTTTACAGAATAGTCTGAGATATAGTCGAAATATACACCGTCGAATACCACATTGTTAGCAGTGTCGATCCAGTACGTTTTGCCCTTTCTTGTTACTTTGGCATACAGGCTATTCTTAAACTCGAGGTAGTCGTACAAAGGCGAAATTGTTTCCTCCATACTGCTGTTGATCAGTCCATACTTGTCCTTTCTCTTTACCTTGGCAAACTTATTGGCAAGTATTCTTAATGATACAATGGAGTCGTACTTTTTGTTGATAATATTTAGTTGTGGGTCGAAAAGGGTAAGTGGTCTGTCCATCTTTTCTCTCACAAAATTGTATCGCACATTTGTCCAGTGGCCATCTATAAGCTTGGTATAGGTTAGGTCGCCCATAACCTGTCTATAGGGTTTGTGTCCCCACATTGAGTCGGGCATGGAGAATTGAATCTTCCCGGTGTAGCCGTTAATGTATTGCTGGTAGCCAGCATGTCTAACCGTAAGAAACTGACCATAGTCGGTAGACAGTGCTGTAGGCTCGGGAATTGTGCTTTCGGCTGCTTGTACAAATGGTTCCTTGTAGATCAGCTTCCATGAGTTCTTTACAATATCATACAAGTAGGTATTTGTGGTAAGTGCCGGAGTTGAATCGGCAATGGCAACCAGCAGCATGCCGTTTAGCCATTCTCTAACTGTGCACACGTTTTTAATAAAGGTGCCATCGGTCGAATAGAGTGCTATTCTGTTATCCGGTTTCATGGTCTGTTTTCTATTGCTCAGCCATAGTGCCTTTACTTTTTCGTTAGGGTATATCATTCGGCCCCAATCTTTATCAGCGGCAAAAAGTAGCTTGCCGGTATTAGTATACAAAGAACCTTTCTCTCCCTTTTTGGCATGTGTTTCCAATAGCAGTCCATCATTGTATATTTCCTTTAGGTCACTTGCGGCAATTGGGATATTATATGATTTGCCCGTGAAGGTGTAGGCTGTACATTTATCAGCACTACTTACAAGTATAAATTTATGAGGGACGATCCTCATGCTGTCGGGCGACAATGGGACAATGTATTGCTGTGTGTTGATGTCATAAACGCCTTGATAGTTTCCGTTACTGACACGTACCCAGGCATGGCCATCGTGCATGGCAATGAGTGTGTCTTTGACCACTGTTTTGTATCCCAAACTATCTATTGTCCATGCTCGGGATGGTGTTAGTTCTGTCCACTCACTTAGGGTGCGCCGACTATTTTGTTGCTGCGCAATCAACAGCTTTACCATATCTCTTACATTATATGGCTCAATTAGCAGTACCTTGCTCGTACCTATCCTGAATATGTTGTAGGATGCGCTATCTATGGCTTGTGCTTTGCTATTAAATACTGTAACCATTCCTGTAGAGGCCGTGCAGATATAGAAATTGTCATTAGCCTCTGTGGTAATATATACCGGAGGAATAGCCATTCTTTTTTCTTTTGTGCAATAGCCAAACAGCTTACCTGCTTTGTAGGGATACAGCGGCTCCTGTGCAAAGGAGTTGGTTATTAGAAACAATGCAATCAGGCAGGCTACCGGGAACTTCATTGGTTGGCTATTAGTTTACCGAAGATAAAAATTTCCCAATTGAAATTTGTTAGTTAGCTGGCTTCTTACTAATAATCCTCTTCCGCCACTTTACAGCTTCATACCAGATCACAGATAATGCGCCAATGCCAATACTTGTGCCTGCCTGCGCCGGTGTGAGGTAGCCAAACTTGAAAAAGTTGCTTAGTGAAGGGACATAGATAAGCGCCACTGCAATTGCCATGGTTATGCCAATTATCAACCAGACCAGATTGTTTCTATACCTGATGGTAGTGAGTATTGAATAATAGAATGAGCGGTTGATCAAGGTAAGCAAAATGTTTGCAGACAATAATGCCGTGAATACCATGGTACGGGTTATTGGTTCATTATAGCCCTGATGTACTGCATATTGATAGGTGGTGAGCGTGCCGGCTGTAATGAGTAGTCCCTGTAGTAAACTTGTTGCCAGTTCGCTCCAGTTGAAGAATGTTGTTGCAAATGGGCGTGGCTTAAGTGACATGGTATTCTTTTCCATGGGTTCATTCTCATAGATGATAGAGCATGTTGGCCCCATTATCAGCTCCAGGAAAATTATATGTACCGGGGAAAAGATATTGGGGTATATCCAACCCAATGCCAATGGTATAAATACGGTAAGTATAATGGGTATATGAATAGAGATTATATACTGAATGGCCTTTTTGAGGTTGGTGTATATCTTACGTCCTATAGCTACTGCGTCGACCATTTTAGAAAGGTCGTCTTCCATGAGAATGAGTGATGCTGCGTGTTTGGCAATTTCAGTACCTTTCTTCCCCATAGCAATTCCAATGTGCGCCGCTTTTAAGGCGGGCCCATCATTTACTCCATCGCCTGTCATGGCTACAATTTCGTTGCGGGCTTTCAGCGAGTTTATGATCCGCAGTTTTGCTTCCGGGAACATGCGGGTAAATATATTGGTTGTTTCTACGCGCTCCTCAAGTTCGGCATCTGAAAGGGCCATTAGTTCATCGCCTGTAATACTTTGTTCAGAACCCTTAAATCCTATTTGTCGTGCAATAGCGCCTGTGGTAGCTGCATTGTCGCCGGTTACTATTTTTACCGCTATGCCTGCCTTATAAAATTCCTGTAGTACAGCTGCTATGTTCTTTTTCGGAGGATCATAAAATGCCACCATACCCATAAATTTGAATTTGTAATCCTGCTGTTGTTCGGGACAGTTGTTACCCTGCATGGATGTTACTCCCACAGCCAGCAACCGGTATCCTTCCGCAGCCATTGAGTTGATGGCGGTGTGTATATTCTGTTTTTCGGTGTCCGAAAGGTCTGCTACTGCCATTATAGCCTCCGGTGCGCCCTTGGCAGCTATAATGCGGTTGCCTGCCTTGTTTTCATGTATATGAGTCATCATAGGCGGTTTGCCGCCCAGCGGATATTCATGGATCAATTTGTAGTCGGGGCGGTCATCAACCTTTGCAGATCGGGCATAGGCGTCGTGCAGTGCTATTTCCATCGGGTCGAAGGGAATAGGCTCGCTGGCCCACATAGCCAGTGTGATCAATTCTTTTTCTTCGTCATTCAGTGTTTCCTCGGGAGTGATCGTCTTGTTGGCGGTAAGTGTGAAGAGACGCGCTAGTGTCATTTTATTCTCGGTGATAGTACCTGTCTTGTCGGTGCAAATAACGGTGGCACTACCCAGGGTTTCCACGGTTTTCATTTGCTTTACTACAATTCCCATCTTCATCAGCCGCCATGCGCCCATAGCCATAAAAGTGGTAAATGCTACCGGTATCTCTTCCGGCAATATGCTCATGGCTAATGTAAGCGCTTTGAGCAGGCTATCCAGTATACTGCGTGAATGATAATAGTTAATGCCCCAGACCACCACAAATACTATTGCGCCAATGATCACCATCTTCTTGACAAAATTGGTGATCTGTAATTCTAAAGGCGTTGGCTCGTCTTCAATGCTTTCCAGGCTTTTGCCTATTTTACCTAGTTTAGTCTTATTGCCAATAGCCGTGATCTCTACTATTGCCAGTCCACTTATCACTGAAGTGCCCCTGAACACAAGGTTATTCTCACTTGCGTGATCTTTGTAAACCGATAAAGATTCTCCCGTGAGAATAGACTCATTTACTGAAAAATCGTTGGAATGAACTATGGTGCCATCGGCCGCGATAGCGCCGCCTTCTTCGATCATCAGGCTGTCGCCTATGACTAGTTCTTCACTACCTATTTCGATCACCTCGCCATTGCGTATTACTTTGGCGTTGGGTTGGGTGAAACTTTTTAGTTTGGCCAGGGCATCCCGGCTTTTTGCATCCTGGTACAGGGAAATGGTGGCTACCAGAACAATGGCGAATGTCAGAAACGCACCATCACCAAAATCACCGCTTATGAAGTAAATAGAAGCAGTAATGATCAGCAAGATGACCATCGGCTCTTTAGCCAGGCTTTTAATAGCATCAATTATTGTATTTTCCTTCTTGTAGTCAAGCCTATTAGCACCGTTCTTATTTCTTGATTCGATTACTTCATTATTACTCAACCCTTTTATTTCGGTATTGTTAATTATCATAAGTGGCTGATTTTGTATGGGATCCCATTGCTGAAATTACAACAAATAGCGTGCCCCTGCCGTGGCATAGAAATTATTGCAGCCTAAAATACAAAAAGCATTTTATGATAGAACAGATGAAAGACCTGCCGGCCAATGTGGTTGGGTTCAGGGCAACCGGAAAGATAACTAAAGAAGAATTTGACACGGTACTGATACCTGCAGTTGATAAAGTTGCTGATGCTACCGGAAAGATCAACTATCTGTTTGTACTGGACACAGATGTAAGCAATATGAGCGCAGGTGCATGGTATGATGATATGAAATTAGGATTAAAACACCTGCTGCAGTGGCGGAAGATAGCTATTGCCAGTGGCCAGGATGGCGTAAATAGGGCAACCGATATTGCGAAACATGTGATGCCAGGAGAAGTAAGGTCATTTACGCTGGGTGAAATAGACGAGGCTGTCAATTGGCTGTCTATATAAATTTTTCTGTCTATTTGGTTGGTTGATAGGTATATATATATTCTCCTGTAATCATTCGGGTATATTAGTCTACCTTTCACCGCTAACGGTATATCATGAATAAAAATGGTCCAATAATAGTAATTGAGGATGATCTTGATGATCAGCATTTGTTGATAGAGATATTTGCTAAACTGGGTTATGCCAATGAAGTGCACTATTTCATGAACGGATATGAGGCATTGGATTTTTTGAACCGAACAGACATTCAGCCATTTTTAATTCTATCTGATATCAATATGCCTAAGATCAACGGATTTGAACTGCGGTATAAAGTGTTCAACAATGAAGAATTGAAAATGAAGTGCATTCCTTACCTGTTTTTCACCACCGGGGCTAATAAGCAATCTGTTGTTGAAGCCTATGCCATGTCGGTGCAGGGATTTTTTAAGAAGCCGGGATCGCTGGAAGAGTTTGAAAGTACCATAAAAAAGATCGTTGAATACTGGAAGGAATGCATAGCACCGAATGAATACTAGCTGAAGGCACGAATTTTTTAGGGTTATTAGCATTATGCGAAAAGTTACCCAAACAGATAGCAAAAACGAGTTAACCCTTCCTGCAAAAAAGCTGGCGGCCCTATTTAAGGATGGGGAAGGAAGTGCAGAGGTGGTGAACCTGGTATATGTGAGTGATAGTGAGCCGGGTATAACACGGGAAAAGGAGGGGTCTGACTTCGTTTACGTGTTTAAATACCGGGAAGTTAAAGATAAAAACGTACTAAAAAGGATAAAGCAACTTGTACTTCCTCCAGCCTGGGAGAATGTGTGGATCTGTGTTAATCAGGATGGGCATCTGCAGGCAACTGGTATAGATGCAATGGGTAGAAAGCAATACCGCTATCACGCTATGTGGAATGCGGTGCGCAATGAAACCAAGTTTCACCATCTGTATGAATTTGGTAAGGTGTTGCCACAGATCAGGGAGCGACTTCATAAGGATCTTTCGCTATCGGGTTTACCAATGGAAAAGGTGTTGGCTACAATAGTGTCGCTTATGCAGTGCACCTGTATACGCATTGGCAGTAATGCCTATGAAAAGCTATATGGTTCTTATGGATTAACAACTTTGAAAGATAAGCATGTCAGTTTTTCGGGCGCTACCATGGAATTCAAGTTTAAAGGGAAGAAGGGTGTGCTGCATGATATATCTATGCATAACAAACACCTGGCCCATATTGTAAAGCAGTGCCAGGATATACCCGGAAAGGAGCTGTTCCAGTTTCTTGATGCTGATGGCAAGCATCATAAGGTAGAGTCGGGGATGGTGAATAATTATATAAAAGAAATAAGCGGCGGTGAGTTTACCGCTAAAGATTTCAGGACATGGGCGGGGTCGCTGCACGCCATAGAGGCGTTTATGGAATTGGGTGATGCTGAATCGGAATCTGGCTTGAAGAAGAATGTAGTGGCAGCACTGGATAAGGTAGCCGAACATTTGGGTAATACTCGTATGGTGTGCAAGAAGTATTATGTACACCCTATTGTAATAGATCATTACATGAACAAAACTATAAAGAAATACTTTGCGAAAGCAGAGAAGAAAAAGGATTGTGATACATCTTCATTACTTAGTGCAGAAGAACAATTGCTGATGGATATGATAAAATAATTTGACAATTTTTACTGAATAAAAAAACGTGGCATACTTTCAAAGTGTGCCACGTTCCTGTATTATTGTTGTAGATAATTATTCTCCCTTATTTTTTTCCTGTGCTTCGTGGTTATCGCCGCCAAGGCTGTAGTAGTTGTTTTCTTCATCCTCTTCGCCTAAGGCTTCGTTTTTGTCGTCATCCTCACTTCCCGGTACGTCCAGATCGCTGCCCGACAGGTTGCCGGGAAGCGTTGCTTCATTGAGCGGATCTCCATCTTCATCGACATTATCTAAGATAGACTGCTGTAAATTGGCAGCATCGGTAGTGTCCATATTATTTTCTGTGGCATCCAGTATTTGCAGGTCATCAGCAGATACATCTGCATCATTATCTGTTGCTGTAGGTGCATTAGGTGTAGCATCTCCGGCCTCTTCCTTTAGGGTTACTTTCCCGGCATTGTTAGTGATGTCTTCATTGGCAGGGTAGTGTGGATACCCGGGAAACTGTTCGTTCTTGTCCATGGTGGTTTGTTTTTATGGAGTGTTACAAAATCGTGCCTAAAGAAATGGCTCAATAGCTTAATGGCTCAATGCAGTAACATGAAATTTGCCGAATTGGGAGAGGTAATTACTAAACATCAATAGAATCGAACTTAATGTGGTCGTACCTGCCACGTACATTCAGGAATTTCTTTCTGCCGTTTCTTAAATAAATGGTTCCGATTATAAAAAATGGCAATAACAAGGGTAAGGATGTAGTAAAGAAACCTAGAAAGGCAAGACTTGTGATGATGACCAGTATTATCAGCGGAATTCCCCACAGCAATTTTGTGCTTAAAGATGCCTTACGGGAACCGAATATTTCAATTGCCATTATTATCATACATACCATCTCAATGGCCGTGCCTGTCACAGAGCAATACAAACCACCTGGCCAGTGTTGTATTTTGAATAAAGCACCTACAATGAGAAAGGAAATGCCAATGTAGAATGTGCCAGGAACCACTCGGGTTTTCATAGTGTATCGTTTTGGTCTATTCGTTCATGTCTCTTTTCCCAGACAGCAGGTAGATGACTGCCATACGGATGGCTACACCATTTTCAACCTGATTGAGGATGATGGATTGTTTGCTATCGGCAACATCACTGTTTATTTCCACGCCGCGGTTTATGGGGCCCGGGTGCATGATCACTATGTCTTTCTCCAGGCTATCGAGCATTTGCTTGTTTACGCCATAGTAGAGTGCATATTCGCGTAGGGTAGAGAAGAGCGGCTTGTGCTGGCGTTCCAGCTGTATACGCAGCACGTTGGCTACATCACACCATTCCAAGGCCTTCTTCACGTTGTATTCCACCTTTACACCCAGTGATTCTATGTGTTTAGGTATCAGCGTGGGAGGGCCTGATACGACTACCTCGGCACCAAGTTTATTCAAACAGTATATATTGCTCAGTGCTACGCGGGAGTGCATGATATCACCCAATATGGCCACACGCTTACCTTTTAAGTTGCCCAATTGTTCCCGCATAGAATAGGCATCCAGCAGGGCCTGTGTGGGGTGTTCATTTGTTCCATCGCCGGCATTTACTATGCTGGCATCTATATGCTGAGCCAGAAACCATGGCGCTCCGCTGGCAGAGTGGCGCATCACCACCATATCTACCTTCATAGCCAGAATGTTATTGACCGTATCTATCAGCGTTTCTCCCTTGCTTACAGAAGAGCCAGATGCGGAGAAGTTGACTACATCGGCACCGAGGCGTTTTTCGGCCAATTCAAAAGAAAGACGCGTACGGGTAGAGTTTTCGAAAAATATGTTGGCAACGGTAGTATCCCGAAGGGTGGGTACTTTCTTAATAGGCCGCTGTAATACTTGTTTAAAATTATCAGCCGTCTGAAATATCTGTTCAATATCCTGAGCATTCAATTCTTTGATACCTAACAGATGTTTTACCGATAGCGCCATTTTTCTTTTTTTTCAGTTGTGGTGGTTGTCAGCTTTTTCCGATCAGCCACCGGTTATGCAATAAAAAAACAGGAATAAATATCCTGTTCTACTTAATTTCAGTATTCTTTTCAATCAATACCACTTCATCTTTACCATCTTTTTCATCCCAGTATACTTTCACTTTCTGGGTAAGAATAGTATCAACGGAATAGCCTACATAGTCGGGCTGTACCGGTAATTCTCTGCTGAAACGCCTGTCTATAAGTGTGAGCAGCTCTACTTTCTTGGGGCGGCCAAAGTCTATCAGCGCATCCATAGCCGAGCGTATGGTACGGCCGGTGTAGAGCACATCATCGATGAGGATTACGTTCTTATCTTCTATGCTGAAGGAAATATCGGTATGAGATGGCACCTGAATATTAGTCGTGTGCACATCATCGCGGTAAAAGGTGATGTCGAGCAGGCCGTAATTAATATTGTTATTGCCACTGATCTTTTTTACCAGCCTGGCAATGCGGTCGGAAAGGTAAATGCCCCTGGGTTGAATGCCTATCAGCACGGTGTCAGCAAAAGACAGGTGGTTCTCTACCAACTGGTGTGCCAACCGCTGCAGCGTGATATTCATATGGGTACTGGATAGCAGGGTCTTCAATGATTGCTGGTTTTAGGGTCAAAATTAAAAATCTCAGCGGGATTATTCTGAATTATTTTTTGAAAAATGTTTTTTGCTACTTTACAAAATAGGATAAAGTGGTACTTTCGCGGCGTGAAATGAGTGAGTTATGAATAGTTCTGCCATGCCGGTACAAAATATAAATGATTTTTTTGAAATATATGCTAATGCTCTTGTGCAGCACAACACAAAAGGCATGGCCTACCTGCATCATGTTCCGTGTACTATGCTATCGGACGATGCTACAACGATATTTAGTGATGCCAGTAAGCTAGAGGGCTTCTTTAACCAGGGAATGTCTTTTTACAGGCAATTTGGTATTACCCATGTGCGCTCGGATGTGTGGAGCTCGCAGCAACTCACAGATAGAATTTGCAAGGTGAAGGTGTTGTGGCAGTATATGGACGCGTTCAAGCAGCCTATATACAACTGCGATTATCACTATGTAATGAAGCTGGATAAGTACAATACTTGGAAGATCATTCTCTCTGTATCGGTAAATGAGAAGGAAAGAATGGAAGAGTGGAAGAGCAAGAGCGAAGGTTAAGTTGAGAGCGGGTCTGGGAGCGGAGAGCGGCTGCCGTGACATAGAGCGTGTGGCCGTATGTGGAAGCAGTGTAGTAATATACAAAACGAATACGCCCCGATGATCCGGCCGGGAGACCAGCAACCGCTAAGACGTAGTCAGTGACTACTTCTGCCATCAAGAATGTTTTAAGTTTGTTTGATAAAATATTAAAAAACCATGCTGAATAAGCGCACAAGTTCGTTCCAGGTGTGGGTGTATATAGCCTACGGGTTCTACTTCCTGGTGGGGCTTGCCTGGTTTTTAATGAGCCTGCTGAAGGGCGGGCGTTTTAACATTTACCCGGTCTTTATCATGGCTATTTTCGGGGTGCAGTATTACTACAAGCACCTTATAACCAACCTGGTACTTGGATTGCTGTCCTTGTTGTTATCTGTTTATTCTCTTCTTGAAGCGGTTAATCTCGCAGCCTATTACGCCAAGTTACGTCCACTTGAAATGGCGGACAGGCTATTGATCGCTTTGCCTGTAGTAGGCATCGTAATGTCCGGAATCCTGGTGTTCAGCTACATAAAGTTGAATCTGGACAGGAAGCTGTAATGGTGGACAACCCGTTTTTATCCTTTCAATTTCTTGCTTCCAAATGCATATTTGTACTAATTTGTTTTAGTTAATAAGTGTGTGAGTAAATAATTGGGTTTTGTATTAAAATTACCTTTTGCAATGCTGTTTTATTAATAGCTTTGTAATGAATTTTCCCCCTACTTTTTAAATAGTAAAATTATATGTCTTCAGCGGCAAACCCGCGTCAATATATTATTCAGATAATATTCCTTGGCGTGGCCTCGGTGATATTATTGCGCTTGTTCTTTTTGCAGAATTTCGAGTCGAAGTATAAGGTCATGGCCAATGATATTGCCATCTATAAAAAGGTGGTGTATCCTCCCCGTGGTGTTATATATGACCGCAAGGGCAAGGTAATGCTCTCTAATACTACTATCTATGATCTGATGGTGACGCCGAGGAATATGAAGAACTTTGATACCGCACAGTTTTGTGTGGCTATGGGTCTTGATCTGCCGGGCTTTCTGAAGATAATGAAAGGTGTGCAGACACGTAATATCGATGTTCGCCAGAGTACATTTATGGAGCAGCTGAGTCCGGAACAGACGGCAAGGTTCCAGGAGAATGCATTTTCATTCCAGGGATTTGAGTTGGTAGAGCGTAACATACGTGAATACAAAAATGCTACAGCAGGTATAGTGCTTGGTTATATAGGCGAGGTGTCGCTGGATATGCTGAAGAAAGATCGCTATGCATCTTACCGACAGGGTGACTATACCGGGTTGAGCGGGTTAGAATTGCAGTATGAGGAGGCTCTTCGCGGACAGCGAGGGGTACACTTTATGGAAAGAGACAAGTTCAATCGTCCGAAGGACCCTTACCGCAATGGTGCGCTCGATACCATGGAAATTTCCGGTAAATCTCTGGAACTATATATGGATGCCGATCTGCAATCTTATGCAGAGAAGCTGATGCAAAACAAAGTGGGCAGTGTAGTGGCAATAGATCCGCAAACAGGTGGCATTCTTACCATGGTAAGTAGCCCTTGTTATGACCCTAATTTATTGCGAGGAAGAGACAGAGCTAAGAATTACGGCGCACTTTATCGCGAAGCAACAAGGCCTCTGTTCAACCGTGCCACCCAGGCAGCCTATCCTCCGGGTTCTACTATTAAACCTATGACTGGGCTTGTGGCATTGAGTGTAGGCGCTATTACGCCTTCATTTGGGTTGGGCTGCTTCGGTTCGTATAACTATTGTGGCAGACCTATTGCCTGTGAGCACCATGATGCGGGCCACGCGGCAAACTTCCGTCTTGCTTTGGCGCACTCCTGCAACTCTTATTTCAGTCATATCTTCAGGATGACCATCGACTACAAGGGCTTTGGTAGCGTGAAGGTGGGTCTACAAAAGTGGCACGATTACTTCTCTGCCTGCGGTTTCGGTCGCCAGTCGGGTATAGATCTGCCATTTGAGGGTAAGGGATTGCTGCCCGATACCACTACCTATAACAAAATGTATCGCGGCGTTTGGAACTCCTGCACAGTGGTATTTGTGGGTATGGGACAGGGCGAGTTGGCGTTGACGCCACTACAGATGGCTAATAGTATGGCTATTATTGCCAATAAGGGTTTTTACTACATACCGCACTTTGTAAAGTCTATAGGCAAAAACGAAAACGATCCGCAACTTAAAAAATACCGCGAAAGAAAGACAGTGTTGAATATCCCCGATTCTTCATTTAGTGTGGTGCAACAGGCCATGCAGGATGTGGTAGAAAGCGGTACGGCCATAGGTGCAAAAGTAGATGGTGTTACTGTATGTGCTAAGACAGGTACGGCGGAAAATAAGGCGATAGTAAATGGCGCGGTGATCAAAATGGCCAATCACTCTATGTTTGTGGCATTTGCTCCAAGAGAGCATCCCAGGATAGCAATAGCGGTGGCAGTAGAAAATTCGGGATTTGGTGCTACGTGGGCAGCCCCTATTGCCAGCTTATTAATAGAAAAATACCTTAAGGATAGTGTGTCGGTAAAGAGAAAGGCAGTTGAAGACAAGATGTTTAATGCCAAGCTGATCAATAAATATGTATACACTATCGATTCGGCAATAAGGTTAAGGGATGCGAACAATTACGCGGCAAGAGTGGAACGGAAGAGAGCCGCGGAAAGCATGAAGAGAGCGCAGGATTCCTTAATGTTTGTAAGGTGGATGGAAAGAAGAGGAAGAAAAAAATAATAGAACAAGGTCAGGTTTTTATAATATGAGTCCAGTAAGAAAATCGTTGTTTTACCGTATTGATGGCGTGATGATCATGCTGTATGTGATCCTTGTGATAATAGGATTGCTTGCTGTGTTTTCCGTTGAGCACCGTAGTACCGACCTTACCATATTTATTGCTAACAAGAACTATTCAAAGCAGGTGATCTGGTTTGGATACTCTTTGTTTTTAGGGTTCCTTATATTACTTACTGATAGTAAGTTCTTTGCGTCCACAGCATTCCTTGGCTATACCGTAGGGGTTGTTGTGCTCATTCTAACCATATTTATTGGGGTCGATGTGAAGGGTTCCCATTCTTGGCTGGGGGTAGGCAGTTTCAGGTTTCAACCTGGTGAGGTATGTAAAATTTTTACCTCGTTGGCGCTGGCTAAATTTCTCTCTTTGCCAGAGACGAATTTTAAAACGTTAAAACACCGGTTGCTGGGTGTGGCGCTGGCCATGGGGCCTGCAGTTATCATCCTGCTACAAAATGAAGCCGGTCTTGCATTGGTTTACTTCTGTTTCTTGTTGGTGATGTATAGAGAAGGCTTGCCCAATGCAGTGCTTGTATTAGGCTTCTCACTTATTGCCCTGGTGCTGGGCACGTTGCTGGTCGATCGTAAGGTGTTCTTTATCATTCTTACTGTGCTTGCGCTGATCACTGCTTACTTGATGCGCTCTGCATTACGCCGCCGTATGGAACCAAGAATAATACTCATAAGCATATGGGCGGTGTGTATCCTCTTTTCGCAGCTGGCAGTACCAATGGTTTTCAAGCACGGTTTGAAGCAACACCAGATAGATCGTATCTACTCTATGCTGGGTAAGGAAGTACCTGTAGAATACAATAAGAATGCCGAGGAAGGTGATGAGAAAAAGGTAAACGCTTCGGAGTATAATGTACTACAGTCTAAGATAGCTATCGGTTCGGGTGGATTTACCGGCAAAGGATTTTTGAACGGCACATCTACTAAAAATCAGTTTGTACCCGAGCAAAATACCGACTTTATATTCACCGCAGTTGCGGAGCAATTTGGCTTTTTAGGGAGCTTCTTTCTCATAGGTATCTATGTGTCATTGATGCTGAGGATCATATTTGTGGCCGAGCGCCAGCGCTCGGCATTTACCCGTATATATGCCTACTGTGTAGCGTCAATATTGTTCTTCCACTTTGCTATCAACATATCTATGACCATCGGCCTGGCACCGGTAATTGGCATCACACTGCCGTTCCTCAGTTATGGTGGCTCATCTTTACTCTCTTTTAGTATCCTTATTTTCATACTCGTGCGACTCGATGCCGACCGGCAGGCGATGATAAGATAAGTCAAAAGTTAAAAGTGAAAAGCAAAAAGTATGGGCTTGTAAGATATTCGATAACATTCTTCATTAAGAAGCCCGCTTATATTACACAGATATTTTGTAAACATTTACATTTTCAGGTTTTGACTTTTGCATTACTATCACGCACTTTTTGGTTTTGACTTTTAACTTTTAACTTAAATGGCTACAATTTTCCCATTATCCGAAGGGCATTTTACAATAGGGCGCGATAAACAGTTCATTCCTTTTGATCTGGAGAATGATATCTTGAATGAACGCCCTACAGGGTCATTGTTGGTTGAAGTGCAGCCTTTCCTGGTAATTACCGACAAAGATGTAATAGTGCTGGATACGGGTCTGGGTTTTAAAAACAGCAAGGGTACACTAATGATACATGAGAACCTGTATGCCCGTGGATACGGCCCCGGTGATGTTACTAAAGTGCTGCTCTCTCACCTGCACAAAGACCATGCAGGTTGTATGACCTACAAAGATGAACAAGGCAACAATGTGCCTACCTTCCCCGATGCCGACTACTACATTTATAGCCCCGAAGCCAACTTCGCGATAAAGACAGGTACACCATCTTATTATCCGCAGGATATAGAGCCAATAATGACCACCGACAGGGTGAAATGGCTGGAAGGGGAAACCGGTATGATAGATGGTTACATTTCTTTCCGACACTCAGGTGGGCATTGTCCCGAGCATATAGTGTACATTATTGATGATGGTACTGACAAGGTATTTTTTGGTGGAGATGAAGCGCCACAGTTAAAGCAGATGAAAATGAAGTACGTGGCCAAGTATGACTACGATGGCAAAAGAGCAATGATGCTGCGCGAAGAATATGCGGAAGAGGGCAGAAGAGAAGGCTGGCAGTTCTTATTCTACCATGATGTGAAGACGCCTGTTGCAAAACTGTAGTGCGCGTTGAATAGACCGAAATACAAAACTAAAAGCGGCAATCCTTATGGATCGCCGCTTTTATATTTTGTTGAATGTTCTATTATTAATACTTCTTCAATGCTCTTACCCTTATAGCGTAAATACTATCAAGGCTAATGCTTTTTACTTCGGGATGTGCTTTGCGGTAGTCCATGTATAGTGCATTTTCCCAATCGCCATAGGTAGCATTAGGGAATACAATATAGCGGTCTCCCCATGCCATACGCAGACTGTCCGCTGCATGCTGGCGCACGTTCTCTGGTGCTTTATCAAATGCGGCATCCATATCTACAAGATTATCGCCCAATAGTGCTACTATCTTGTAGTTCTTCGCTATCTCTCTGCGGCGTTCTTCCTTGCTGCTGGTGGTTGTCTTTAGTTTAAAATGGTCTTCGCTTACCTGCGGAAAGCCCAGCCTTTTCATTTTTTCCATGGTCTTGGCCAGTGCCGCATTGCTACGGTTGGAAACATAGAATATGGTTACGCCCTTTTTCTCGGCATACTTAAAGAAGGTAACACTGCCCGGTACGGAATCTGCAACGGCATCATTGCACCACTTGTTCCATGAATCATCGGTATATCCATGCCCTTCCTCAAAACACCTTACCGCATAGCCACTGTTGTCAACAGCGGTTTCATCAAGATCAGTGATCACTGCCAGTTTTATATTCTTCTTCTTGCCCTTTGCTGCATCGTCTATTTTGTGCATGGCAATATTATAAGCCTGAAAGCAGAGTGCCCTGTATTCTGCAGCGCGCTGCTGGTAGATAACACCCATTACATTTTGTTCTACGGGCGCAGGTTTTACCATTTCAGATATAGCATGGCTAATGGGTTTAAACCCCACGATTGCTATAATAGAGAGGCCTGCAATGAAGGCGGTAATAGATATGCGTTTGCTCATGTGGTGTAAAATTATAAAACTTATTGCTGTTTCAGATCGTCGTGTTTTATGAAGATGTTATGTTTTACACCGCCATCAGGCTGCAGCCCCTCAGTGCACTGTGGTCCATACGGCCCATTACTTCAAAAGTTCCGTCTTCGTGCACTTTGCCAATATCTTCAGTGGCTATAAAAGCACATGAGTTGATATTGGCCAGGTCTATGATGTTTATACAGCCCGTGCCTGATGATGTTACATCAAGCGGGTCATTCACATCTCTTATCAATACACTCATTGTATTGGTAGGGGCATAGATACCATCGGCCATTGCATAGGCTTGTGAGAGGAGTTCGGTCATGCCGTATTCAGAGTGGACGGCATTGAGCTGCCATTGTTGTTTCAGGTAATCATGTACCTGTACGCGTGTCCACTCTTCTCTGCGTCCTTTCATGCCGCCGGTTTCCATTACAATTACATTGCGCAGGTCCATAGGGTGGTGTTCTGCAAAGTCGAGTAAGGCAAATGTTACGCCCAATAGTATCACTTTCTGCCCCTGGGCTATCAGCTGTTGTAATCTGGCCTGCAGCTCGTCCCATTCCTTAATGTAAAAGCCGTTATCGGGGTGCCCGCTTGCCTTCATCAGCTGTTGCGCCATGTATACCAAAGAGGCGTTCTTTCGCTCCAGATAAGAAGGGAGGAGCGCTAGTATCGCATAATCTTCAGGGCTTCCATATTGCAGGGTAAAACCGTGCATTAGTGATTGCTCATAAACAGCAGCCTCTTTTACATAGTGTTTAGAGGTTATTTCGCCGGTGGTGCCGCTGCTTTCAAACAGCAATTCTTCTTTGTCCCATATTTCTGTTTGTATGCGGTGAGATTTAAAGAAGGAGATGGGCAAGTAAGGAATTTGAGTGATCGTTTGTACGTCGTCTGCATTTACACGTAATGCATCGCAAAACTGACGGTACACAATATTATGGGTATGCTGGTAGTTAAATAGCTGTATAGCCGCATCGGCAAAGCCCGACGGGGTTATGGTGATGATATTTTCGGTATTTATTAACGAGTTTTTAATACTCACTTTCGTTAACTTTGGTTTATATGAAAATGTGGTTAATTGTTATGCTGGTTGGTTGCACTGTGCTTTTCTCTTGCGAGAAGAATACGATGTCAAAGATACCACACATAGTGCTTAAACAATTCGGCCCCGATTCAATAAGATCTAATTACGATACTGCTTACATATTATTCAGCTTTGCCGATGGTGATGCAGATCTTGCCAATGACACCTCATCCTCAGTTTACATAAAGGATCTGCGCTTTCCGGATGATGGCTATATCCGGTACGATTTTCCTCAAGTAGACCCGGGGATCGAAGATCCCAAAAAAGGTTTAACAGGATCCGGAGTCGTTCTTTTACTCGGTCCGCCACCTGTTCCCCGTTCAGATACCTTTCACATGCTCAACGGCGATACAACCTCATTTGAGATGTATATTACCGACAGGGCACGTAATGAAAGCAATCACATTACCACAGGGCAGTTGATCATAAGGCCATAGCTGAATTTGACAATTCGGCAATGCGCCTGAAAATTGTTACATGCCAGTATTATCTGGTTTAGCTTTCCAGGTAGTTTCTTAGGTTGGTATTGATGATCTCATTCCACCCGTTCTCGAAGCTTGTTCTTGAAAAATTAGTGTCGTAAGTCGGGAAGGTTTCAGTGCCCGAATGCACCAGTCGCAATTTCGTTTTGTCTCCTTCCTCGGGATGGATTTCAAAGGTTACATGCGAATCTCCTTCTACACCGTCATACTTCCAGTCATAGCCAATTTTCTGGTCCTGCACCAGGTCAGTGATCTTGCACTTATGCAGGTACTGCCGTTCAGGTGTGCCACCATAAAACTCAAATTCGGCGCCATACTCGGCAATGAAATCTTCGATATCAAAATACCAGTGCTTCATTTGCCTGTGATGCGTGAGTGCTGCCCACACTTTGTCTGCCGGGGCATTTAAAATTGCTTCAACTATTATAGGTGGTGTTTTCATGATGCTTATTTTGCTATTACAAATTTAACTGTATGCCACGCTTTCTTAGATACTACTGATAGCATGTATACGCCATTAGCCAGGTTATCTGATGTCATTTCTGTGGCCACATTAGTATGTACCGGAATTACACTAATGATCTGGTAAGCACTATTGGCAATAACTACACTTAATTCTTCATCAAGGCTTGATGATAGAAGTATGGTGAACTTACCACTATTAGGGTTGGGGTACAATTTAATATCCGTTATTTCGCCGCCCTGTGTTGATTCAAGAATGGTGATCGGATATACTGCTACCGATGAACCGCATGAATTGGTGACAGTATATTTTACCGTGTCCGGTCCTACTATCAATGCACCTAGTTTACCTACCGATGATATTACTGCTTTGGAGCCCTTCATACTCCATACACCACCTGTTGTTGAGTCTTTCAGCGTTACCTGCTCGCCAACATATAGCATTGAATCACCGGTGATCATTGCCACATAAGGTAATGGGTTCACCGTTATCTTCTTCAATACAGAAACCATGCCGCAGCCTGTACTTATTGTATACCTGATCGTGTCGCTGCCTGCTGAGGTGCCCGTAAGAATGCTGTCTGCCAGTGTTGTATGGGTGCCAATGTTGCTCCATACACCTCCTGCCACACTGCTTCGTAAAGTTATAGACTTACCAACGCAAACTGATGCGGCACTCGTTATACTGCCTGCTGATGGTGTCTGGTTGATAGTTATCTCTTTTGTTGCCACCATAGGGCATGTACCCAACGGGGTGTATTTAATTGTATCCACACCTGCTGAAACCCCTGTTACTACCCCTGTTGCAGACACATTTGCTTTTGCATTGGTTTTGCTCCAGGTGCCACCGGTTGTGGCATTGGTCAGTGTTATCATTCCGCCTGTGCATACGCTTGAAAGACCCGATATAGTATCGACCAGAGTGGTAGGATTAATGGTAATTTTCTTTATGGCAATGGCCGATCCGCATGAATTGGTTACTGTATACCTGATCGTATCTATGCCCGATGCTACACCGGTAACAATACTGTCGGCAGTGCTTACCAGTCCTATCAAGCTGCTCCATACGCCACCTGTTACGGATGCATGTAGTGTAGTAGATACGCCTATACATAAGGTGGTTGCACCTGTCAAAGTACCTGCATTGGGTAATGGTAAAACATCTACTATAGCTGATGCCGTGTCTGTGCCACAGCCTGTGGTTACTAAGTAATAAACGGTATCTGTACCTGCTGTTATTCCTCTAACGTCGCCATTCGCAAATGCCTGTGCTCTGCTATTGCTTACCTGCCAGGTGCCGCCGCTTACTGTATTGGTCAGGTTAATGGTGTCGGCCTGGCAAACAGTTGCTGGACCGATGATAGTGCCGGCTACCGGAGAAAGAGATACGACTATTACCTTGGTACCTATGGCGGTGCCGCAGCTGTTAGCAATTGTGTATGTGATCGTGTCAATTCCTACCGTTACGCCTGTAACAATGCCTGTAGACGAAATGGTTGCAGAACCATTGCTGGCCGTCCAGTTGCCTCCGGGTCCTGCAATGTTAACCAGCGTTATTGACGCACCGGTGCAAACAGCCGCCGGGCCGGAAATTACTGAAGCATTATATGTAGTGTCTACTGCCAATGGCAGGGTAGACTGGTATAAACCGCATGCCGTTGTTTTGGCATAGGTGATCGTTGCGGTACCATAACTAAATGCATGCAATGAACCTGTTGTATTTACAGATGCCACAATTGCATTACTGCTACTCCATGTGCCACCTGCGGAGGTGTCTGTAAGCGTTACCGTACTTCCTGCACATAGTGCTGATGGGCCGTTTATTGAACCTATAACATAGCCTGTGCCGGGAGTTACGGTAATGTTTATGGTGTCAAATGATGTATAACAACCTGTGGTAACCGCATAAGTGATCATAGCTGTGCCCGCACTTACTCCGGTAACAAACCCATTATCGTCAATCGTTGCAACAGCAGGTGCATTACTTGACCAGTTACCTGTTGTAGCTATCTCGTGCAACTGTAACAACGCACCGGCACACAATGTAGTCGATGAGCTGGTAATGGCTCTTACGGTGTCAGAGTTTTTTATGAATACATCAAATGCCACATAGTTGGTATCACCCTGAGCTATGGTGTAGTAGGATATTGTTGCTGTGCCCGTGGCTACACCGGTAACCATGCCTGTGTTGGTGATCGTGGCTATTGATGGCTGGCTGCTCAGCCATGTGCCGCCCGGTTGTGTATTAGAAAGCGTTGCAACAGTTCCTTTGCAGATGGTATCGCTGCCGGTAATTGTACCTGCCGGTGGCAATGGATAGTTTTTAAGAACAGCTACAGATGACGTAGTAGTACTAACAACAGCAAGGTCCGGTTTACCATCGCTATCTATATCACTGAATGCTACACCGCCTACATCAACTCCTGTATTAAAGCTCTTACGTGTGGCCAATGAACTTGCGTCTATTGCGCCAGTGCTAGCAGTATTGCGGAATATCGATACATTGTTGGCAGAATAGTTTGCTACTGCTATGTCGGGTTTACTATCACCGTCTACATCAGCAATAGCCAGGTCCTCAGGTGCTGTTTCAGTAGCAAACGTATTACCTGCTGCAAAAGACATTGAGCCCGCTGTAACATTGGTATTGCGGAATACGCTTATCGTATTGCTGCCACTATTGGCCACTATCAGTTCAGGTTTGCCATCGCCATCTATATCAGTAGCATTGATGCCTGCGGGCGATGTTTGCGTAGTAAGGGTAATAGTGTTAGAAAAGGCGGTAGTATTAAATGTGCCGGTGATGAAGTTATTATGCATCACATATATTTTCGTTGTGCCGTAATCGGAAAACGCAATATCTGGTTTGCCGTCATTGTCTAGGTCTCCGGCAAAGATCCTGTAAGGGAAAGCCGGACTTACCGAAGTGAAAATAGTTGATGTGAATGATGAACTGGTGATGACACCGGTGGTTGTTACATTGCGTAGCACAGATATCCAACCTGTGTTTTGATTGACAACAGCTATATCCGGTTTGCCATCACCATCAAAGTCTGCAATGTTCAGATCTATAGGCCCGCCGGTGGTACTTATGCTCACCGGAGATGCAAAGGAAATAACACCGGGAATTGATTGATTTTTGTAAATACTGATGGAGTTAAATCCAAGGTTGGCAACCAATACTTCCGGCAATCCGTCTCCATCCATGTCCGCTATTCTTGCATAGTGCGGGCCATTGCCGGTAACATATGTATTGGGTGTGGCGAATGATGCTGAAGTGATAGAGCCGTTAGTGCTGGTATTGCGATACACATACATGTTATTCGGACCGCTGTTTACCACAATCATGTCTGATTTACCATCTCCATCAAGGTCACCAAGTGTTACACCTACAGGCGTAGCACCGGCAGTAAAGTTCACTTTAGGTTTAAAGTTCACTGAATCAGGCATAAGGCCTGTATTGGTATAGGTAGGGTTGAATCTTGATGGCGAATAGCCGATTAGACCAGTTGCAATGTCTTGCACGATGATGTAATCGTGCATAGCATTAACAGGTATGGTAACTTGCAATGAGGTCGGTGTAGCAGCTACAACTGTAGCCTTTACTGCACCAAAGGACACTATATTATTAGCAGCAACAGGATTAAAATTGCTTCCTGTTATGGTTACTGAAGCCCCGGGATTGCCATATATCGGGCTAACCGAGATGACAGACGGAATTGGTACAACGGTAACGGTATCTAAAACGTAAGCCGATAAACCGCAAAAATTAGTGATCGTATAGGTGATAAATGTTGTGCCCAGACTAAGTCCGGTAACCACGCCACTTGTATTTACCGTTGCGATTGTAGGTGCATAACTTGTCCATACACCGCCTGATGTGGTATTTCGTAAAGTAACATTACGGCCCAATGGTATCATAGACGGGCCAGTAATAGCCGAGACTATGGGTGTGCCCGTTACTGAAATATTAGATCCATTGTTGGTGCCAAATACATTGACCACACTGTTGTTGGTCACCCTTACTCTATAGCCGGTGCCGGTTGGTGTACCCATCGGGATGGTAGCTGTAATAGGAGATGTAGTGCCTGTGCCGATGATGTTGGTGGTAAAGTCGTTGGTAAACGTGCCCGTAGGGCCGGACAGCTGCACATAAAATGGAGCACTAATAGGCCCCGTATAGGTAAAGGCCACACTCAGGAAATTATCTATGGTATTGCAATAGCCGCCATACGTAGCCGGGGTGGTGGTGATGGTGGCTGCAAGTGGTACTATTTCACCGGTACTCAACTGCGTTGCGCTGAAGGTGTTGCCACTGCCGTCTATAAATACAATTTGAGCACGTTGTGTAGCCGTTAGTCCTGTAGCATTGGTACCTATGAATATGCGACCCTTTGTGCCTGCTGTACTGTTCCATCCGCCTTTCCAGTTAAAGATGGTCAATAACTTACCTGGTGTCCAAATTATAGAGCTGCTGTTAGTAAATCTTATTGAGTGGAGTGTATCTATGCCAAGGTCTATAGTAGAGTTGTCAGCAAGTGCCAGTGTGCCAAAATTGAAAGTAAACGTTCTGGTAATACCATTCGTGCTTAGTGTTCCGCCAGCCAGTGTATCAGGCGATGAATTGGTTACATTAATAGCTGAAGACGGATTATACCTTACTTCTCCTAAAACGATCCTAAGGCCGCCGGAAAATGTGTTGGCTGCACTGGTAAGTATAAGTCTGCCGGTGCCCGTCTTTACTACTGAGCCTGTGCCGGTAATCGTGCTGGTTAATGTAGATGTACTTCCGCCGTATACCGTATTGCTGTTCTGGGCAATCGTCAGTCTGGTGCCATTAAGTATTACTGCATTATTGTTGTTGATACCTGTAAAACTGCTGCTGAGGCTGGTAATGGTTTGTGCTGCGTTATTAAAGCTGATAGAAGGATTTGAAGTAACCTGTGCCATCAGCAGATCTCCTACAGGTATAGATGAACCGGAATTTACAGTTATCCGTCCGCTGTTTATTTGTGTGCCGCCTGCCCATGCGTTGGCCGCTCCACTTAGCACCAGATTACCAAGTCCCGATTTGATCAACTGCCCTGTACCGGATATGTTTCCCATTACTGTAAGCGTTGTAACTGCTGAACCTGCAACGTTTATTCCCGCATTACTTGCCAGGTCTATATTGCCAGTCCAGGTATAATTGCTGTTAGCCAGATTTACCAGTGCACCTTTGCCGGTTGTTGTATAGGCATTGCCATTACCATTCAGATGGAGCAAAATGTTGTTGGTGTTATAAATGCTACCAGTTCCGTCTGCAAGGTATAGTTGACTGTTGTTATTGACAGTAATGTTATTTCCGGAAATGTTAGCGATGGCGTCTGTTGTGTCCAGTTCCAGTATACCACTTAGCGATCCATCGCTCATTCCTACTGTTATCCCTCCGGTAAATGTATTGGCGGTTCCCAGTCTTAATAATCCGCCATTCAAGCCGGTGTCTGCCGCGCCATCTCTTGTGCCACCTCCCAGAAAGGTGAGTGCAGCTGAGCCGCTGATAACATTACTGATGCTTATAGTATTGCCGATAGCTAATGTTGTACCCGATCCTGTAATTATTTTCTTAGTCCCGGTTCCAATGTTTATGCCTAGGGTACTTGCGCCTGCGCCTTGTTTGTTTTGCAGTTGTAGTCTGGCGTTCGCCGCTGCCAGGTTAGCCAGTATTACATTGGGTGTGCCATCTACAGTTGTGCCGGTTAAGGTAAGTATGCCAGGTGTTAAAGGTGAGTTGTTGCCTATGATCAGGTTGTTGCTTCTTAATGGAGATACATAAATAGCCCCAACAGTTACTGCGCCACTTGCCGTGTCCATATTGATGCCAATACCTGTAGTTGCAGAGGCTGGGTTAGCGTTAAATTGCGCCACCTGGGTAGCACTCGGAACAACTCCGCCTGTCCAGTTAGCGGGTGTTAGCCATGCGGTACCTGCAGGTGCAGACCAGATGACCTGTGCGTGAGAATTGAGGGATATTAAAACTAATAGGACTGTTAGGGAAAGCAGGGTAGCTTTATGATAGAAATTGTAGAAAATACGAGCCATTACAGAGGGTAATTTTAAAAAATTGAACAACACAAAGAGCACACGCACAATACTATCAATAAACATTTTATTTATGTTTAATATAGTAGTATTTAAATAGAATCAAAGATAATACTTTTTGTGGATTTGTCGGCTGCGGAATGACTGAAATGGCTAAGGTGACTAGTTTTTGACAAACTTAATTACTTGCTGCTGTGCGCCCGAATTTACCTGAAGCAAGTACATGCCTGCAGGCACTTTACTGATGTTGTAAGCAACCGGGCTGTTCAAGCCTTGCAGAAAATGATCGGAGAAGCTCGAAACTGTTCTGCCGGTCGCATCAACAATTCTGAAATCAACTACACCGGATACTTGCAGCCGGAGTGTAACAACAATATCGCTGCTGGTAGGATTAGGTGTAAGGGTCAGCAATGCTCCATTACCAGGTGTGGGTGTATCTACAATATTCAGCGCCTGTGCAGCACATTGAAAATTGGGTATGCCATAGCCAATCTGATTGCCGGGAGTGGTGTAGCGGCTGGCACATTGTCTTATGGCTTGTCTTATTTGTCCGGGGGTAGAGTGGGGCGATGCTTGCCACAGGCACGTTGCGAACCCGGCAATTTCCGGTGTAGATAATGATGTGCCTGAGGTGGAACTGAAGTCTGTGGAGTTAAAGACGGCAGCGTTTTGCCCCATTCCGCATACATCGGGTTTTATGTGCCCTGCGGCATTTGGTCCGTATCCGCTGTTGGTAGGATTAACACCGCTAACATCTACGCTGCCGATAGTTAAAGCACTGTCCGCATCACCCGGTGTGAGTATCTTTTGCCATGAATTATTGCCTTCATTTCCGGCAGAGGTAACGAATAAAATACCCTTTTTGGTGGCCAGGTTGGCGGCCTTAGCTACTACGGTCGTCTTGCCATCAAAGTCTGTAGCAAATACATAATCGTAGATCGGATCATCAAAAGTATTGTACCCCAATGAACTTGAGATAACGTCTGCACCCAGGCTGTCTGCACGTTCTGCACCGCTCACCAGGTTCAGCAATTCTATTGGTTGTTCCCCTGCATCTTCAGTAACATACAGCGCATAAGATGCCAGCGGAGCCGAGCCTACAAATGTATCAGGCACATAACCTGCCATGGTAGACAATACCTCTGTTCCATGATTGTCATAGTCAAATACCCATGATGTATCGTTAGTGAAATTATGCGCATCTACCAGGCGCCCAGAAGTGCGCATACTGTCGAATCCTCGGTGTGTATTAGTGGCTATATAACCACCATCTACCACTGCAATTATCTTACCTTGTCCTTTGTATCCCAGGTCGTGCAGGTAGTTGCCGTTTACAATTGATGTTTGCGGCCACGTAAGTCCATAGTAAGCAGCTCCTGAAGTGGTCTTGGCCTGCAGGTCATTGGTCTTTTGGTGCGCCCACTTATGCAAAGTACCTGTGTAGTAACCCACCAACTGAACGCTGCTGATAAACGTCTTGCCGCTCAGCGCATGTATTTGTGTAGAGTCATTGACCAGTATAACGCAGAAGTTGAACCACTTAGATACTGCATGGAATTTTCCACCTGTAAGCACAAGCACACTATCTACATAGGCGCGCGTTACAGGCAGGTCGGTACTGTCTAGTGCAATGCCGAAATTATTTCTGCGGGCCATAGCCCTGGGAGATAGAAATGTAAGGGAGTCGCTGAAAGTGAGTGTGCCGTTCTTATCCGTAAAATTTACCCTGTAGGCAAACTGTGTTGCCTCAGCTGCATCTGTAAGAAAGAGCAGGATAAAAAACGATAGGATCAGCTTTCTGCACATAACATTTTAGTTGTGATCAATGGCGCGCATTATTACCGTGTACCCCTTCACGCAGGTTGAATGATTGGGGTGGTAGATATAATGTGTCCATTCCTTATAAACCATACCCACATTGTAGCCATAAACTTCTTTGGCATAAGTGCGGTAAGCATATTGCGTAGTATCCAGCTGCGGATTGTAAACAGATTCGTTGTTCTCCAGAACGGTAACAGTATTATCAAAGTTCATAAAGCCGGTGTTGAATGAGCTGTAGACATTCTGATAAACGTAGTTCCAGTTATTAAAGTATGCGTAGTCAGTGTCTAAAACGGGTACCAGCGCATTGCCCTTCCATGTATTACCTTCCACAATAGGGAATTCAAGTCTGATGAACTGAACACCAATTTCTGAGAATATGAGGCTGTTAGTAGGGGTATTAGGTGGAGGGGTAGTGGTAGTAGGCGCAACAATTGCAGGTGTAATAGTGATCACGCGTGCTTTCTGCCATACTGCACCATCGTGCGGTCGGCTGAAAACATCCATGATGTAAGAAAGCCTCTTTTTGCTGTCGCGGAAAGTGTCGGTGATGGCATACTTCAACTGCGTCCTCGATTCTCTTTGGGTGCAGTTAGCATCATCATATATAATGGAGTCAACGTTATAAGTAACGGTTTTTCCAAACTGTAGAGGGAAGTAATTAAGGGTCTGATCGCCGGTGTTTGAATTAGTCTTTCTGCAGGAATAAAATGCTGTAGCGCACATTCCTATTGTCAAAATACTAAGTATGATCTTTTTTGTCATAAATCCCGTCTGAATATATTTAGCGTAAATTTAGTTAAAGAAGCGAAAATAACTATAATAAATCAAAAAACCATCTGATATTCTTTTAATCAGTATGTTAGTAACTATTAAGCCTGCACACATGGCGCAGGCTTATATTTTCGTTGTTTCAGATTATTCTTTTATTGAAACTGCAATGCTGGTGATTTGTGTATCACGCCACCACCTATCACATCATCGCCTTCATAAAATACTGCCGACTGGCCCGGTGCAATACTATTTACCGAATGGTCAAAAACAACTTTCACACCATCGTCAGTTGGCGTTAGGGTGCTTTCGCTACCAGGATCCTTATATCGGATCTTAGTAACAGCCTGCATAGTACCGGGTATTGCATCATATTTTATCATATTGATACCCTTCACTATCATTTCATTGGCCTCTAGTTCGTGCAACTCACCCAGTACTACCGTATTGGTCTCTGGTATAATATTGGTCACAAACATGGGCTTACCCAACGCTACCAATCCCTTACGCTGACCAATAGTGTAAAACGGGTAGCCATTATGTTTACCCACTTTCTTGCCGTCTGCCAATACAAAATCACCACCGCTCACCCTGTCTTCCAGTCCGTCCACATTCCTTTTCAGGAACCCGCGGTAGTCGTTATCGGGCACAAAGCATATTTCGTAGCTCTCCGCTTTTTTAGATAATTCCTTGTAGCCCATGTCATAGGCCAGCTGACGAACTTCGGTTTTCAGCATGTCGCCCAATGGGTATATGCTGCGGGATAGGCAATCCTGTCCCAGTCCCCAAAGCACGTAGCTCTGGTCTTTGGTAAGGTCTTTGGCTTTAGACAATACAAAGCGCTCATTCTCCTCACGTATCTTTACGTAGTGCCCTGTAGCAATATGGTCGCAGCCCAGTGCATTGGCACGTTTCAGCAACGCGGCCCATTTTATATGTGTATTGCAGAGCACACACGGGTTAGGTGTGCGGCCGGCTATATATTCCTCAACAAAATTATTGATCACGAAATCACCAAACTCCTCCCTGATATCCAGGATATAGTGCGGAAAGCCATGTTCCACAGCTGCCATACGGGCATCGTTGAATGAATCCAGGTTGCAGCAACCCGTTTCTTTCTTTCCACCGCCTGAAGATGCATAGTCCCACGTTTTCATGGTGATACCCACAACTTCATATCCCTGCTCGTGAAGCATAAGGGCACTGACAGTACTATCTATACCGCCGCTCATTGCCACTAATACCTTACCATTTCTACTCATAAGAGTGCAAAGGTAAGCATAACCTCTTTTTGATGAGTGTTAATATCATCAATAGGTGTATAGGCGGCTAGTCGTAAGTCGTAAGTTGTAATTGGAGAAGTCGTAAGTTCAGGCATTCGTTAAGGTTAAACGTCATGATGCCGAAGGTATCAGATGTCTATAGCAAAATCAGACAGTGATTGGGAACGATGCCGAAGGTATCGGATGTTTGGTTAAGGGAAATATTCCTAACTAACTGGTAATTGAGGAAAGAGATGTCTTAACTCGGGACTAACCACTATCTACTAATGACTATTTACCCCTTGATAACCACCTCTGCCATAAAACCGAAAACTTTGATCTTAATGCCTTGCTTCAGTGCAATGATGTGATTGCCGGCAGGCAGCGTTTTTATGTCAATTTTGTTGCTGCCACGGTTAATGGTTCCCGACTGTTCTACAATGCCTTGCTCGTCCATAATGTACAGCTCCATATCCTTATTTGGCAGGTTTTTAAACCGGATATTTTCTCCTGTCATTTCCATCTTTGTATGTTGGAAGACGTTAGCCGCGGCCTTTATGGCTGCGGGTTTGCGCTCTGCGCTGTTGCGCGCTGTAGCGCCCAGTACTAGCAATAATAATGCTCCTGTGGTGATGATGTGTTTCATAAAATCTGCTTTAAGTGTGTTACGTATATATGACGAACGACCACTCAATTTTGTTACAGATTTTATGATATTTATTTTTATTTACTTTGATGGTATGCGCTGAATAACTACGCACTAAAAGTATTATGGATCGCTCCGATGATCAATGTCAGTGAACTATTTCGATTTATATCAAAAAGTGCTGCCCTGAAAGGGCAACCTCAATAGCGTAGGGCGTTTCAGCCCTACGTCTAATATCCCATAACACTAAGCTCTTAAGGAGCGCAATAAATATAGAGAAATCCCTAAGTCAATGTCATTGACTTAGGGATTTGGAATGCATGTTATGATGCTGAAGGCATCACATGTCTGTAGAAAATCAACTAAATAATTTGGGACGATGCCGAAGGTATCGCATGTCTAAATAAGCAACTTTTCCTAACTCAATATAATTGCGCAGTTAGGCCAATGTCATTGACTTAACGATTTTTGTCAGCCCCAACGGGGCGAAATATGACAGCCGAGGGTGAAGCCCTCGATTAATTCGCCACAATACACAAAGCCCTCCTATATTCGCAATCAGGCAATATCTGTAAGTCAATGTTATTGCGCCGTTAGGTGCAAAAGGTTTGTAGCGCTATATCCCCCCTACACAGCGTGCCGTAGGTACGCAACTCCACTGTTATTCTGAGCTTTTGCTACTATCTACCGCAAGATGCTTCTTTACCACATCAAATGTTCCCTTCGGTATACTTTGCACATCCAATAGCTCATCTACCTTCTTAAAGAGGTGCTTTTTTCTGTACGCCAATATCTTATGAGCCATGGCAGGCCCTATCCCCTTGAGTCTGACAAGCGTTTCGGAATCTGAGGTATTGATATTGATGATAGATGGTAGCGGAGCATCATCCTCGCTTGTCTTGTCGGCGTATGTTGACTGCTCATTTCTTACAGAATCACTTATAGGCTTAGGTTGACTACGTTTAAACACTTCCCAGGCAGCACGTAGCTTCTGTTCTTCTTCAGCATTATGTTTAGGATGCACGTAGTACACCATGGTGATGCGCACTGCCAATAAAATAATGATCAATGCGGAAAGGCAAACCATGCCTATCCGCTCATTGCGGGTAAAGGAAATGTATGATCGTACAGCGCGTTTCATGGAGGTGATGCAAAATAAAAAAGCTGCCCGATAATCAGGCAGCTTTTGCAATAAATATTGAAGGACGTCTACTTACAGCTTTTCGTAAATAGCACGCAATTTTTCACGGGTCATTATTGTCTGCCAATCCTTACCCAGTGCATTTTCCCAAAGTGGTGCCATGCCCAGTGATACGTTGATCATAATGTCAAACTGTTCATCTGTAAGGCCCTTGGTAATACCTTCGGGAATGTAGATGTCGTTCTTTTTCAACATTTTATGGAATGTTGCCACACCTTCAGGATAATAGTCCTGCAGGTGATTGAACACTATGCAATTACCTATGCCATGCTTGGTACCCAGCAGGTAGCCAAGTCCGTAGCTAATAGCATGAGCCACACCTACCTGCGAATAAGCAATACTCATACCACCGGCGTAAGAGGCCATCATCAGCTGCTCATCACTTTCTTCATCCCAGTTGTCTTTGTGCAGAAATATTTCTTCACATAGATCCTGTGCCTTTTCTCCATAAGAACGGCTGAATTCATTGATGAACGTGCCTTTCAGAGATTCTACACAGTGAATAAAGCAATCCATTCCGGTATAGAAGCGCTGGTTCTTAGGCGCATCTTTTGTTAACGCGGGGTCCAATACTATCTGGTCAAAAGGGGTGAAGTCAGAGTTCATTCCCAGCTTGCGGGTAGGGCCTGTTAATACGGTGGTGCGGGAAACTTCTGCACCGGTACCAGATAGGGTAGGGATACCTACTTTATAAACCGACTTGTTTTTTACAAGATCCCATCCCTGGTAGTCCTGCGCTTTGCCGGGGTTGGTCATCATTATAGATACTGCCTTGGCAAGGTCCATTGTAGAACCACCACCAATGCCAATTACACCCGATACTGTACCGAACTTATCCTTCAGCATCTGTGATACTTCGTCTACATAAGATGTTTTAGGCTCATGGTCTACATCAGCGATAACCAGTATATCATTGGCTCTTACCGGTATCCGCGCTTTCAGCTCATTGTTATTCTCAAAGAAATGATCGAGCAGGAATACCATCGGTGCATCACCCTTACGGTGCGGAGCTATGATCTCATCTACCTGGTCGAAACAACCACGGCCGTAGACCACATAGTCTACCATCTTAAAATTACGAAACTTCATATTGCGAGTTGAAAAGTCAGATATTGAAGCCCAAATTTAAGGTTTTGCCCAACAATCAAAGCACCTTTTTTGCCAAAATGAGCATTGCTATCAAGTTAAGATGCTAATAGTAGGTCATGATCTCAACTGCAGGTGGGAATCATATGTTTATAGTAAATCATATTAAATAGACATTGAAAATAGGTGCCATCTAATGTCATTGCGCCGTTATGTTCAAAAGCTCTGTAGCGTTCATTGATACCTTTTTAACATGGCGCCCCGTAGGGCAATGTCATTAAGTTAAGGCGCTAGCAACAGGTCATGATGCCGAAGGTATCATATGTCTATAGTAAATCAGATTGTATTTCAGGAACGATGCCGAAGGTATCGCATGTCTGTATAAGCTCCCTTCCGTTAAATTAATGACATACCCAACAGAGATACATGCTATTTACTACCCTCAGTGTATTACCTCCAACTTTACAGACTTACTGCCTTCGTCGGTCTGCACATTAACAATATACAACCCACTCCCTAGTGGGTCAACCGGTAATTCTATTTCGTTTCTGCCTGCAGAGAATTGGGTTACAGAGTGAGTATAAAGGGTTCTGCCGGTAAGGTCGGTAAGCGTCACATGTGCGGTTCCTGCACTGTTCAGATTGAAATATGTCCGCGCATCGTCTTGTGCCGGATTAGGATATACTCCTGCCGAAAATGCATTAGCATTTACATCAGTTACTTCTACCGGGAAGCGGATCTCATTGCTATTCAGTACGGTGCTGTCATTATGTCTTATCAATAAGACTTTCGCTTTTACTTTGTGTGGGTTCCAGGCAGGGTCAAGAGTAGTAGTGAACGTGTAAGAATAGTCGATACCTGCGCTCAGAGTAGAGGGCAGCATTCCCGGTTGTCCGTCTGGCGATGGGAATGCCTTTCGGGCTACATAGTTATACACCATACTGGCAGCGGGTATTGGGTTAGCCATCGTTTCAAAGCCGCCCATTGGCCCATGTGCGTTAAAGGCATAGTTATTGGCCTGGTCCCATGCTATGGTCGTGCCGGTCACCCCATCTTCTGTAAGTATGAGCACCAATCTGAAATCGCCGGTCATATCCAATGCAGGTGTTACTTTGGCCGTCACATTAATGCCATCTATATCATTAAACGACGATAACTGCATATTGGCAAAACCAAAATACTGTTTTTGTATATCCAGGTAGTAAAAGAAACTATCCAGCGGTATGCTCTTTCTTCTGTCAAACAGAATGTAGGGTACATAGTTCCAGCCGAGATTAAACATGAAATCATGATAGGGTGTATCCACCATTGGGTCAAACTCATGTATAGAAATCAGCGTGGCAGGCACGTCCATTAGCGGTAACATTTTCAGGTAGTAAATATTGCGGGGAGACCACCCATTATAGGTCCCTTCGCCGCTCTCTATCGTCAATCTTTTAGAGGGCATAAAATCTACTCCTGTAAGGTGTGTAATTGCTGAATCATTGGCATGATTAGCATCGCTGTCCAGTGCTGCCCATACTTTAATGGTGTGCATGCCGGTGGTAAATACAGTATCCGGTATATTATGAGAGAATACCGTTGTGGCAAATGCCGGCATATTAAGCCCGGTGATTAAATTAGCCATTATTGGTCCCGAGTCCTGTTGATAGAATAGGCGGAAAGAATGCACCGTATCCAGCCCTTGGTTGTAGATCTTTACCTTATGTATGTGCGATTGACCGGGCACCAGGTAGCTAAGCATAGTATCTGTAGGTGTAGCTGAAAGTACTGCAAGATCTTTATGGGCGGGAATGAAAACAGTCACATTATCTATAGCCCAGCCCATCATATGCCCTCCATCGTCATTATACCTGAATCCTATCCTGATATTACCCACATGGTCGTAGGCCGATAAGTTGATGTAGTGAGTATTAAACAACCCCTGCGGTACGCTTGGTGCCACGTTTTCAAGCACCGTCCAGGAGCTTCCGCTGTCTGTCGAGATCTCAACTGTTGCTCGCTCCGTATCTCCGGCATAGCTGTACCCGGCAAAATAAGAGTCATATTGGAGCCATGCACCCGCCACAGGCCCCATATTAATGAGTGGTGTGCTGGTGAGTACGTTGGTGTCATTTGGGTCGGAAGTGCCACACTCCGCAAAGCAGGCCACTTTGTTTGTGCCTGAATTTTCAGCCATAGCTGCCCCTAGCGGTATCATACACGGCCCAACTGTAAAAGGAATCCCACACTGCCAGGGCACCACACCCGAAAACTGGTATGGCCACCCGGTAAGGTTATAGCTAGGCATCCCATCAAATTTCTCTTCAAAAACAATGGTTTGCGCGTTTAAGTAACAGGTCGAAAAGAGGAAAATAATAAGAGTAATGGCTGTTTTCATCCAGTCTGTCTTTAGTTGTTATCGGGGACACGTATATATCTCTGTAAATATATAGACGTAATATTATGGGATAATCTTGGGTGATAAGTAAAATGGTTCCCGTCATTTGATCATCCTGAAATTGTCTTGTTTTATAAAGGCTTTTAAAAATTGCAGGTCGGCGATCTGATAATAATATTGGTTGCCGGGTGTTGTTTCATACCATATGTCAAGCAACTGGCCTTCGTAAATAAGATCCTGTTTTCTTTTCATCACGTCTCCACAAAAGTTGATATAGCCGCCAAATTTTTCCAATAAGGCAATTGCAATGTATCCTAGCAGCAGGTGGTACTGTTGGCCGTTACATCCCGAGTAAAACATGATGTGGCCGTGCGGCCTGAATCCAATGGCCTGCTCAAGTTGCTGCAAAATGGCCTCTTCTGGTTGTTCCTCAGCTCCCCAATCATCGATTAGCCCCGCCCAGGTACTAAGTGAAAAAGTACATAGATTGTCGGGGGCGCTGCCCGGTATAATAATTTCTATCATTGGGTAGAAATCCCACGATTGTTTTCCATCAGATCTGTTAACGTCTGTGCCAATATGCATCAGATAGCCATCTAGCTCCGCTATCTGACGGTCACTCAGCGGTTGTTCTAATAATATGCTACAGACTGGTCCCATATAGTTAGATGTTTTTTTTAAAAATTAGCGGATTGTTTCACAATGCTCTTCTGAATGTGCCTGTTTTAGCCCTGCATTTCGACTCAGGCAGACAATGGTCTCTACCTGTTCATCATCGCTCTCGCAATCTCCAAATGTTCCTCCGTAAGCCCAATATGCGAACTCGTCTGGATTAAGTTATCTTTTAAAATAGCAGGAAGATCATTGAGTGATTTATCGTCATCGACAATAATAAAGCGCTCGTTGCCTTTGTTTAGACCAAACCAATTCATTATCTCTTCCTTCCTGCTTAGGTTACCAGTGTTCGCAGGAAGACAGCTTAATTTATCAATTATGATACCTCTCACTTTAAAAATGCCTTTCCATTCTTCAATGCTATAGTTCGATTTATGAGAAGTTGTAAGTATCACGGTCGTATCGCCGGAGATCAAACTCTGAAGTACTTTGGTTGCGTTAGTACTAAACGCAGCAAAGCCATCACTTAAAAGGTCAGGCCTCGTCCAGCTTTTTGCAGGCACCATTACGCCATCTATGTCCAGAAATATCAGCATTCAAATGTAAAGGTCATTGTTTGTATGCTTATTTCGGATGCAAAATATAAAAATGTAAAAATATTTTTACAAACACCCAAGATTTCCGTTTCTCCCATCGTCTTATTATTAGTGGTTAGTTTGAATGTTTGAGAAGGCGCCTTTAAAAACACTTAGACAACACCTGTAGACACTATCATAATCCTTTTAAATTCTATCAAAAACCGTTTAGAAACCCTATTGTTTGTAAAAAAGAGAACCTATTTGACCTATTTCTAAATCGAAGAGCTGGCGTGAATGGTGAAGAGCCCCTATAAACTATCTATCATTTAATTGTAAAATGATACCCAAAAGATGTGATGACGCATCAATAAAAAAGACGAGATGAGAAAAATGTAGTAATTTAAGGCTGTAATCAAAATAATTACCTCCCCTTATGCCCGCATATTCTGAACAAGATATAATAGCAGGGTGCCGGAAAAAAAGCCGGGCTATTCAGGAACATCTGTACAAAACGTACTACAGCATGTTCTTGAAAGTATGTGCGAGGTATGCCAAAAATATGCAGGATGCAGAGCAGCTGCTTAATGATGGCTTTCTTAAAATTTTTACACAAATAGATAAGTACGGCAATACTGGCTCCTTCGAAGGATGGATGAAGCGCGTGGTAGTTAATACCTGCCTCGACTACCTGAGAAGTACTTATCTGAAAGAAGAAATGACAATGCATGTGAATGCGATACAACCCGAGGATACCGACTTGTCGGTGACCAACGAAGGACTGGAGCATATCGAATTCCGTGAATTGGTAAGTATGATACAAGTGCTCCCTTCAATGACAAGAACTGTTTTTAACATGTTTGTTTTTGAAGGGTTTAACCATAAAGAGATTTCAGAACAATTAGATATAAGTGAAGGCACCTCTCACTGGCATGTGCACCAGGCGAGAAATGTACTTCAGAAAAAAATCACCAAGGTAGAACAACAACTACAACAAAAAGTGACGTATGAAACCAGGAGAATTTGACGATTTGGTCAGACAGAAGTTCGACCAGAACGACTTTGAGTTTAGCCCCCGAAACTGGGAGAAGCTCACTGAAGAATTAGACGGGCAAAAGAAGAAAAGAGGTCTGCTGTTTTGGTGGATGCCCCTTATGGGTGTAGCTGCCACTGTAGCTATGGCATTCGGTGTGTCTACTGTTATCCGCCACGGTGGTGGTGTTAACAGCACATCTGCCACACCTGCAGCAGTTGCATCAACTCATAAGCATAAAGCCAGCCATGCACAGGTTGCTCGCATTGCTTCACCTGCCGCTGTTATCCCTGCACAGGAAACACCCGTAGCTGAAGTAGCTGACAATAACACTATTAAAACTGAATTGCCGGCTAACACAGCTAAGATCGACGATAAGAAAGCAGTAACTACTACCAATACAGATGTTGCTTTGAATAGCAAACCTGCTGTTGCAAGCGCACCTTCAAATATTGTATCAACATTTGCTGCTAATGCCGAAGACGCCAAGATCGAAGCACTGAAGAAAAAGAAGAAAGTAATTCTTGCTCCCGGCTACTATACATTCAACGAAGAAGAAGTAGCTAAGAAAGATCCTAAGGTAGCTATTGCCCTGGGTGGTGGTGTAAACTACAGCTCACAAAGCAATGGTTACATGGTAGGTGCTACTGCCCGCCGGATGATCAATGATAAGGTATATGTAGAAAGTGATATCGCTTTTATAGGAACTAACAATACACAGAAGACCACATACTTTGACAAAACCGGAACCGTTGGTACCACTCAGGCTGTCTCTGCTTTAGGTGCTTCTACCATGGGTGCCAAAATATCTGCCAACAAGAATACTGATGAGGCTAAAAACACTGGTTCTACTCCACAGGGTGTTATGAGAACACAGGATCAGGCTTACAATCTGTATTATGCTCAGATAACACCTAGCATCGGCTACAAGCTCACTAAGAAACTGTCTTTAGGCGTAGGTCCCGACTTCCAGCAGATGTTGGTAGACAACCGCCCCGAGGTATCAACAACAGAGCGTGGTAATATAAGAGTATCACCTATGTTCGATATGGGTTTTATGGGCAAGACAGAATATGCCATCTCAAAGGGAGTTAAGGCTGCTGTTTATTATAGAGAAGGTATCAATAATATCATCACTCCTACTAATAAATACATAGATCGCAACTACCTTCAGTTCCAGATCAAGTGTACCATTCTTAACAGGTAATTATTTCGAACGCTAATAAATAAATATAAAGGGCATCCAATGGATGCCCTTTATATTTTTATCTTCTATCGGTGAAAGCGATATTATACCATATAAACATTCACAATAGGCACCTTCTCACGTCATTGCGCCGTTAGGTGCAAAAGGTTTGTAGCAATACACATCATCTCTTTAACCGCGAGCCGTTAGGTTTGCGCCCTATCGTAACTGTGACTAGGTTTAGTGTTTACCCGTGTCATTTGCTAAGAATATATCAACCTAGGTACTCAAATAAAACACTAAATTTGGTCTGACATTACACACCATAATAAAACACACCCACCAATGATAGCATTTTTAGGAATGGGCCACCTCGGCGCCAACTTTGTTAAGGCCATGCTCGATAAAGGCCGGAAGGTAAACGTATGGAACAGAACACCTGCTAAAGCCACTGATCTCGAAGCAGACGGAGCGAAAGCCTTTGCCAACATCGCCGACGCCGTAAATGGTGCTACCCACATTCACCTTACCCTAAAGGACGATGCAGCTGTAGATGAAGTGCTGGAGCAGGCGAGTGCAGGCTTTTCTGCGGGGGCTATTATACTAGATCATACTACCACATCCACAGCCGGCGCAGCCAAACGCGCTGAATACTGGAAAAAACGTGGATTTGCCTACCTGCATGCGCCTGTATTTATGGGCCCGCAAAATGCAAGAGAAAGTACAGGTAGTATGCTGGTGTCAGGAGATCAGCAACTGATAGAAGAAGTTACACCTTTATTAGCTGCAATGACAGGGAAAGTGCTGAACTTCGGTACAGACCCTTCCAAAGCGGCTGGGTTAAAGCTTATCGGCAACCTTTTACTCATTGCCATGACCGGTGGACTGTCAGATGCGCTTTCACTGGCAGGGGCAACCGGTGTAACTGTTGAAGACATGGCTAAGCTGTTCGAGACATTTAATCCCGGCAACACATTACAAGCCCGCCTGAAGAAAATGACCAGCGATACTTTCGATCAGCCTACCTGGGAGTTGAACATGGCCCGCAAAGATGCCGGATTAATGATGAAGGAAGTTTCAGGTAAACCTCCTATGGTCATAGTCCCGCCTGTAGCAGCCGTTATGGATAAATGGATAGCCAACGGCCACGGTCACCAGGATTGGACGGTAATAGCAAAAGATAGTTTGTGAGGTGTAGTATATAACAAAAGGGATGGAAGCTGTATTATATATAGGTCGGGGCATTAGTTCCGACCTATTTCTTTACTCAAATTGATCAATCTTGCATCTGCCGCTGTTGCCTATCCCGACCAACAGCCATCAGGCCGGTTCTCTTTGAGTCACCTCTCTGTATCCGGCGGTATTCGTTTTGTACATGTCCCAACCCACATTTATTCATCGTAGGGGCAATCCCTTGCGGTTGCCCTGCATCCGGCGGTATTGTTTTATACATACACCCAACCCATCTGCCGCTGTTGCGTCTCCCGACCAACAGCCATCAGGCCGGTTCTCTTTGAGTCTCTCTAGCACTGGTCTAAGCATTCGCGGAGTTTATCCCGATTTTTTCGGATCCCAACTCCTGCTAGTATCTCGCTTGCGAACCTTCAAATTGCTGTCGTCACGTTAGTTCCGATTATTTCGGGACTAACGTGACTACCATTTTGACGCGTCTCTGACCCGAACACCCGGCAGAAACACACCATTTACCCACCCTTCAGACGTAAAACAGTCTAAATTCCACGCCCTACGCATAATTTAAAACATATACCTCGCTTGAAATAGGCTAGAGTGGCTCATCTAAATCAAAAAGTAGATGTAAAATGGCAAAAATAGTTTGGTGT
>NZ_PPSL01000006.1 GCF_002954265.1 Flavipsychrobacter stenotrophus
TGATCCGGTAGCACCAATCGGCCCTGTAGCGCCGATTAAACCAGTTAGTCCAGTAGCACCAGTTGACCCTATTGGACCAGTAGCACCCGTAGCTCCATCTATACCATTACTTCCTGATGCACCAGTTGATCCCGTAGCACCAGTTGCACCAATCGGCCCAATAGCACCCGTTAAACCAGTTAATCCCATAGCACCCGTTGATCCTGTAGCACCAGTTAATCCCATTGGCCCTATTGGACCAGTGGCACCCGTAGCACCATCTATTCCATTACTTCCTGCAGCACCAGTTAAACCAATTGGCCCTGTAGCACCAGTTAAGCCTGTCGGGCCTATCGGACCAGTAGCGCCGGTTAAACCAGTCGCACCATCTATCCCATTAGTACCAGCTGCACCAGTTAAGCCTGTAGCACCATTTATTCCATTAGTACCTGCGGCACCAGTTAATCCTGTAGCTCCTGTTATGCCAGTCGGGCCTATTGGACCAGTCGAACCAGTGGCACCATCTATTCCATTATTTCCAGCTGCACCAGTTAAACCAATTGGCCCTGTGGCACCAGTTAAGCCTGTCGGGCCTATCGGACCAGTAGCGCCGGTTAAACCAGTCGCACCATCTATCGCATTAGTACCAGCTGCACCAGTTAAGCCAATAGCACCATCTATTCCATTAGTTCCAGCTGCACCAGTTAAACCTACTGGGCCAGTAGCTCCAACTGCTCCAGTTAAACCATTTGAACCAGCCGCACCATCTATTCCATTAGCACCCGCTGAACCATTGGTACCAGCTGAACCTGTCAAACCAATCGGTCCTATCGGACCAGTAGCACCTGTAGCACCATCTATTCCATTAGTTCCAGCTGCACCAGTCAACCCGATCGGGCCAGTTGGGCCTGTAGCACCGGTTAAACCAATACCTCCAGTTGATCCTGTCAAACCAATTGGACCAATTGGTCCTGTAGCACCGGTTAAGCCAATAGCACCATTTGTTCCAGCTGCGCCAGTCAAACCAATAGGACCAATTGGGCCTGTAGCGCCACTTAAACCAGTAGCTCCAGTTGCACCATCTGTTCCATTAGTGCCAGCTGCACCGGTTAAGCCAATAGCACCAATCGGGCCTGTAGCACCATTTATTCCATTAGTACCTGCGTCACCAGTTAATCCTGTAGCTCCTGTTATGCCAGTCGGGCCTATTGGACCAATCGAACCAGTTGCACCATCTATTCCATTGGTACCAGATGTGCCAGTCAAACCTATTGGGCCTGTTGCACCATCTATTCCATTAGTTCCAGCTGCGCCAGTTAGTCCTGTAGCCCCTGTTAAACCTGTCGAACCAGTAGCGCCATCTATTCCATTAGTTCCAGCTGCGCCAGTCAAACCAATAGGACCAATTGGGCCTGCAGCGCCAGTTAAACCAGTAGCTCCAGTTGCACCATTTGTTCCAGCTGCGCCAGTCAACCCTACAGGACCAATTGGACCAGTAGCGCCAGTTAAACCAGTAGCTCCAGTTGTACCATTTGTTCCAGCTGCACCAGTTAATCCTATTGGGCCAGTAGCTCCTATAGAACCGGTTGCACCATCTATTCCGTTAATTCCGGCTGCGCCAGTCAAACCTATTGGGCCAGTAGCTCCAACTGCTCCAGTTAAACCAGTTGAACCAGCCGCACCATCTATTCCATTAGCACCCGCCGACCCCGTTAGCCCTGTCGGGCCTATTGGGCCAGTAGCACCCACTGAACCATTGGCACCAGCTGAACCTGTCAAACCAATTGGTCCTATTGGACCAGTAGCGCCAGTGGCACCATCTATTCCATTAGTTCCGGCTGCACCAGTTAAACCTGTAGCACCGGTTAAGCCAGTTGCACCATCTATTCCATTAGTACCAGCTGCACCAGTTAGACCAATTGGTCCTGTCACACCGGTTAAGCCAATCGCACCTGTAGCACCATTTGTTCCAGCGGCACCAGTCAACCCAATTGGTCCTGTTGCACCAGTTAAACCAGTAGCTCCGGTTGCACCATTACTACCTGCTGCACCAGTTAAACCTGTAGCACCAATTGGTCCTGTCAAACCAGTAGCACCATTTATGCCATTAGTTCCGGCGGCACCAGTTAAACCAGTTGATCCTGTCAAACCAATCGGTCCTATTGGACCAGCTGCTCCTGTTAAACCAGTAACACCATCTATTCCATTAATACCTGCTGCACCTGTCAAACCAATCGGTCCTATTGGACCAGTAGCACCCGTAGCACCAGTTAATCCATTAGTACCAGCTGCACCAGTTAATCCTGTAGCTCCGGTTAAACCAGTTGCACCAGCCAAACCATTTATTCCATTAGTACCTGCTACTCCTATCGGGCCAGTAGCACCTGTAGGTCCTTTGATATTAGCCAATATTGTCCAGCTACCTCCGGCTTTCACGTAAACATCTCCTGTTGTAGTTTCTAGGTAATAATCCGAATCCGTACCGATACCAGGCGAGGGGATTCCACTACCCGAAAGCCATACATTTCCATTTGTTCCTGCTACACCTTGAGCTCCCTGTACCCCTGTATCGCCCTTTACACTAGGACTGTACAATGCATATGGAACACTCAACAATTCAGAACTACCCATCGAAACGTAACCTGAGCCGAAATCAATTTCCACCTCCATGTACTTGGCTCCGGCACCCCAATTGATAGCTGTAAAAACACCGGATGTTACCATCCCTGTTCCTATAGATAAATTGAACAAGCCAAAAGGATTTGTCGTGGCCGTCTGTATTTCCTGGTAAACGATAGTACCATTTTGAGAAAAATCATGTATACCTGCACGCACCTTAATAAAGGTACCCGCAATTGGCTCTCCTACTGCATCGCGCGCTATGGCCTGATACCTGATCGCTTGGGGTGGTTGCGCCAGTACCGACCCGGCAAACAAACACAAGAATGTGATAATCGTTAGTAATATTGTTCTCATCTTTTTCTATGTTTTCTATCTTTTAATGAATACCCAGCCTCTTTTTTCCTGATTATTATACTGTATTATGTAGTAATAGGTACCGTCAGGAAGCATATTGCCGTTCATGTTCTCACCATTAAATACTACACTTTTGTTGTCATAATTATCCCTTTTCCACACCTCATTTCCCCACCTATTGATTATGGTTACAGTGTTTTTGGGGTAATCTATAAGCATCGGAACCGACCACGAATCGTTTATGCCATCCCCATTAGGAGAGAAGCCATTAAAAAATCCACTCTCCACCTCCGGAGTTCTGCGTTTCTTATCGGGTTGATGAAATCCTTGCGTGAGAAAGTAGTCCGGGGGCGCATAAGTTTCTCCCATAACCTCGCCTACCGTCCAGGCAACCGAAACCGTGGGGGAAGAGAAATAGTCTCCTTGCGATCCTACAACCGTGCGGGCCAGAGATTGTGCTTGACACACATTGAATACCGAACCTATTATTAGGAGCAGAATGATCTTTTTTATGTTGATGATATTTTTCGCTATTTCAGACAATGATCGAAAAGATGCCCTGTCTTGCTCATAACTACACTTATCGTTGAGATACATATCTGCCAATACTTGTCCCTCATTACCGTCATGGGGATATTTATACACGTTTAAAACATAAAAAAAATAAGAGTACATAAATATTTGATTATCGATATGATAAATGTGAGCATAAAGCCTAGTAGATACAACAACTAAGCCATCACCCATGGACGCAATCAACAATGAATTAATGATATATTTAATAATGAAAATCTTCCTGATAACTCAAATACTGAAATCTGGCAATGTCATGGCGAACACAATTTTATTTATCTCAAAGTCCCCGGGCAATCTCCTGCTCTTATGCCACACCATCTTTTTCACCTTATTAAAATCGACCGGAATGATTTGTAATCAACAACATGATAATTCACTAGCCACTTCTCCTTTTAGAAAATATCGGCCAGATACGAGCATAGCTCTGTACCATGATATATTTGCTTCTTCAATTGATATATTTGGGAACATGATTATCTGCATCTACAAATGAAATAACAGATTATTACCAATGGAAAATTGGAGTCAAGAATGATAGCATATGGTTAGACATGCACATCAGCACGAGAGCATTAGATTTAAATTGAAGAAGCAAGTGCTGTACTCCCGGAATCACCCCAAGGGTAACAGCCGGCACGTGAGTCACTGTCCCTGAGACTAATTGAACGGGAGATGCATGTAATAAGGAAGGATGAAAATAACACCCCAAAAAAAATATCCACAGAAAACAACCCACCTCAAAGCCTTACCCACAAAGCCTTTCAGCCGATTTTTTCGCAAATTTTGTGGATATGTTTATTTGCAGGGCATTTGCATGTGTATTAATTTAAATTAAATGAAAACCGTGTGCTCTTTGACATTATGAACCCTAATGAAAACAATTCAACAACCAATACTCTGGTAGAGACGCATTGTCATCCTGAGTTTTTATCGAAGGGTGCGTCTCCACAGCAGCAGGGCTACAAAACACAAGGTGGAAGAAAAAGTGGAAGAAACCGGAAAAAAGTGGAAGAAAGTGGAAGTTTTCGGAAATTTGTTAAAACACCCTCAAACACTACACCACACTACACTTCAGCCCAAACACACCAAACAAAACTTCCGTAAATAATAAAAAACTTCCACTTTTCGAATATCACAAAATACGCACTCCAACTGTGTCATTGCGAGCCCTTCGCGAAGCAATCTCACGTAAGGACGTATTCGTTTTGTACCTATGATCTGTGCAGGCAACCAGATGCGAGAGTGCTCCACAAACGAGCTTGGGACAGGTTCGTGCCTGCAATGACCGTGTTGGGTAAGCGGACTGCACGAAGTTTTACTTCAACTTCTCATTATCCAGATGCCTCGTAGCATCCCTTATATTCTTTTTTTCAAAGTTTTTTTCAAGCGCATCAGTAAGATCTACGCCGGTTTGATTGGCCAGGCACATAAGCACCCATAACACATCTGCCATCTCATCGGCCATGTCTTTTTGCTTGTCGCTCTCTTTGAAAGACTGTTCCCCATACTTGCGCACCAGGATGCGGGAAAGCTCCCCTACTTCCTCCATCAGGATGCCGAGATTGGTGAGCTCGTTGAAGTAACGTACACCCACTGTCTTTATCCAGCCATCTACCTGCTGCTGCGCCTGCCTTATAGTTACATCCACGTTAAAGTATTTGTTTGTTACCGCAAAATAATAGAACTTTCCCTTTCTTTATAAAAAGACTTTAGAAACAATGCAGTCATACGCAAATGATATAGAGGCGGCTAACGCGCTCAAGGAAAGTGTTGCAGGATTACGCAAAGCAATAGGTACAGTAATAGTAGGACAGGACGATGTAGTAGAAAAGCTGATCATTTCAATTCTCTGTAATGGCCATAGCCTGCTGGTAGGTGTACCCGGACTGGCCAAAACCTTGCTGGTAAAGACCATTGCCGATGCATTGCACCTGTCTTTCAAGCGTATACAGTTCACCCCCGATCTGATGCCCAGTGATATTACCGGCGCAGAAATACTCAACGAACAACGCCAGTTTCAATTCATAAAAGGTCCTTTATTTGCCAACATAGTACTGGCCGATGAAATTAACCGTACGCCTCCTAAAACACAGGCTGCATTACTTGAAGCCATGCAGGAGCGTAACATTACTGCGGCTGGTGTGCTATATAAACTACCTGCGCCATTCTTTGTACTCGCTACACAGAACCCGATAGAGCAGGAAGGTACATACCCGTTGCCGGAAGCACAGCTGGATCGTTTCATGTTCCAGATAACACTCGACTACCCAAGCTTTGCAGAAGAAGTAAGGATAGTAAAGAGCACAACCGGTGCAGTTACAATGGAGATAGAAAAGGTACTGAGTGCCGAAGATATTCTTGCATTCCAGGATCTGGTAAGACGAGTACCTGTTCCTGATAATGTTTTGGAATACGCAGTAGGACTGGTGCAGAAGACCCGTCCTAATACTTCAGGCGCATCACCGATAGCCAACCAGTTCATAGCTTACGGAGCAGGCCCGCGTGCGTCGCAATACCTGATACTCGGTGCTAAATGCCATGCATTGCTTAGAGGTAAATATTCACCCGACATTGAAGATGTAAAGGCTATGGCATTACCTGTGCTCCGCCACAGAATTTTGCGCAACTACAAAGCAGAAGCCGAAGGCATGTTGCAGGAAAACCTGATCAAACAATTACTCTAACTTGACCAATATCCTTTTGTCATGGAAAACGCAATAGACAAAGCACACTTTCTACAAAACGAATACACAAAAAAGATAGCACAGATACCTGCGGGCACTGCTCCTAAGTGGGGCAAAATGAATGTGCAGCAGATGATAGAGCACATGAGTGATTACGTGCGCATAGCCAATGGCAGAACGGCTATGGAAATAGTTACAGAAGAAGGGATGATACCCCGTATGCAGGCATTCCTGGCCAGCGACAAGCCATTCAAAGAGAATACGCCAAATGTATTGATGGCCGACACCCCGCCACCTGTTCGCAACGAAAGCCACGAAGCGGCAATAGCAGAACTGCAAGGCGAAGTGGATCACTTCATTCATGTGCATACTACCCAGCCAGACACAACACTCGCTAATCCGTTTTTCGGTCACCTTAATTTTGAACAGCAGTTGCAATTGCTATACAAACATAGCACCCACCATTTAAGGCAGTTTGGTGTAGAGTAATATGATGGAATGACATCTTTCCAATAAAAGAATGAAGTTGCTTAAACTGAATTTCTATGTACATCTATACCGACGGCCTTGAAACAGAACGATTACACACCCGCTTTCTAAAGCCCGGGGATGCGACGGCATGGATGGAATATGTAACCGACCCCATCGCCACCACCTTTATGCCCAATGACGCAGGCCTTAGCTACGAAGACTGGACTAAGCACTGGATAGCATTCAGCATAAAGCGATATAGAGAACAACGATACGGGTTGCAGGCACTCATACACAAAGAAACAGGCGCTTTCATAGGCTTATGTGGACTCCTGCTACAAGAAGTAAACGATACAAGCGAAGTAGAAATTGGCTATCACCTGTTCCGTAAAAACTGGGGACTCGGCTATGCCAGCGAAGCAGCACAAATGTTCAGAGACTATGCCTTTGAAAACGAACAGGCAGACTCTGTTATCTCCATCATTCACCCCCTCAATTTCCCATCAAAAAATGTAGCCAAACGCAACGGCATGAAACTCAGTGAAAGGGGCATCTTCTTCAGAGACAAAGAAGTGGACGTGTTCAGGATAACGAGAGAGGAATGGCAGATGCTAACACAGCAGTAAATAGCAAATAGTAATACAAAGAGTATAATAAAGAAACCGCTAACCTACCCTATGAGATCAACTAAAATTATAAAATGGACCTTCGGTCTTACCTTCCTCGGTGTACTCTTATACTCAATTTACCTTTGGAATATAACCGATCAGAGCGCGCAATTGGGAGTACCATTTGCATTTATTGCCTTTCTGAGTTTGGGCTGGTTTATTGAAAGCGTACTACTTGCCATCATTTTCTTTAAGGATCTAAAGAAAAATTGGCCAATATTACTTTCGTTTTTCCTGCTAACATGTTTTGCCCCTATAAGCTTTATTAAAGAGACCTATGAGCGCCGCCCGGCTATCATCCCTCAGCCAGGGCCATTAACGGTTCCAATTGAAGTTTATCAGGCAGATTGCAAATTAGCGGTCGTTAATTATTTAGCTAAAAACATGGATAGTAACCATGTCACACCTTACGGAGACACGATAACCTATGAGATAGATACCTTATTCTATTCCCCGGACCACAAGTACTTCTTTGCAATTATTATTGCCTCCAATACCAGAAACGGTCGCACACGATTCCAATCCGAATACAGGGCTGCAAAACGGAGTAACGCAGGCTGGGATTTGACTGCCCCGGTAAACACATGGAACTATGCCAGCTTTTCAAAACAAGAACTGAAAGATCAAATACGACAATTTCATTATAAAGAATACTCTATAAATGGATCGTCAAACCGGCGGGAAATCTGGACCGACACAACTCTCTTTTCTTTTAAAAATTAGAATACGTATTTATGTTGCTTTTCAAAATCATGCTCATAATAAGCAATAAAAAAGGGAATCGCTTGAGCAATTCCCTTCAATATAAAACGTTCTGAAGCATAATTTTACGCCAGCAGTACCTGCCATGCGGTATCTATATGACCACCGTCTAATAGTTCTTTAGCATATTGATGTAATGCTGTTTTGCGGGCATCTGCATCGTGGGTATATGTTTTAAGAATTTCAGTAAAGCGGGTATCCTGCAGCAATTCTGCAACTACGGGAACTACTGTACTATTGCCCAGCATACCAAGGTTGTTACCTGTAAGAATACGACTGTTACGGATATGACCCGGCAATGCGTCTACACCTATCCCCAGATTTGTATTAGGCTTGGCTACTTCAAATAGAGCACTACCCGATGCCCTGCAATAAAAGTCGGCACCCATGCGGGCCACCAGGTCTATTTTGTTAGGGTCTATCTGGCCATTCTCATTCAGTACATCGTCATTGATATGCATACATACCACCTCACAAATGATCAGATTAGCCGCACCACCCTCTTTGCCCGTTTCTATTACCTGCATCACCTTACATTCCAGTTGCACAGGAGATTCTTTAACGCGGAAAGGCTTTACAATATCAGACTTGATAGGGGTAAAACCAGCCTTAGTAAATTCATCTGTGCCCTTAGGGTATTCGCAGCTACTCAGGTTCATCTGCTGAACAATGTTGTAGTTCACAATATTGATCACTACCTCATTGGTCTCATATACATTCTCCAGAGTATGCTTAATAGTATTGTCCCTTACCCTGCGGGCAGGAGAGAATATCAATATAGGCGGCTTAGAACCAAATACATTAAAGAAGCTGAACGGCGACAGGTTAGAATTACCCTCGCTATCTATTGTACTTGCGAAACAAATAGGGCGTGGCGCTACAGAACCCAGCAAATAGGCATGCAACTGTGATGTCTTTATATCTCCCGGGAAAATGGTCATAAGCTAAGTTAAAAGTCAAAAGTGAAAACCCAAAAATGGCTAATAAGGGTGCAAGTGAGTAAACATTTGATTTAAAAGCAAAAAGCGAAAACCCAATTGAATGTACATTTACAGCACACACTTTTAGGTTTTCACCCTGCCTACCGGCAGGCAGGTTTTACCTTTTGACTTAAACAGCCAGAGCTATCTCTATGTTCACATTCATCAAAGTAACGAAATCACCCAACCTGTTCTCCAGATCAGCAGGAGTCAATTCCTTCATACGGATAGGACCGAATTTTTCAACACAGAAAGATGCCATTGCTGAGCCTATAACCACAGCTGCCTTCATGTTCTCAAAGCTGATATCATCAGTACGAGACAGGTAACCGATAAAGCCACCAGCGAAAGTATCACCTGCACCTGTTGGGTCAAATACTTCTTCCAATGGCAGTGCCGGGGAAGAGAATATCTTGTCGCCATAGAACAGTAATGCGCCGTGCTCTCCTTTCTTAATAATAAGGAACTTAGGACCCATTGCCTGTATTTTCTTAGCTGCCTTTACCAGTGAGTATTCACCGCTTAGCTGGCGTGCTTCGCTATCGTTAACCATCAACAGATCAACGCGAGTCAATACCTGCTTTAGTTCGTCCATAGCAATGTCCATCCAGAAATTCATGGTATCCATGATCACCAGCTTTGGCTTATGTTTCAACTGATCTAGCACCTTCATCTGCACAGCAGGAACAAGGTTACCCAGCATTACGTAATCGCAATCCTGGTAGCTTTCAGGTATCTTCGGGTCGAACTGAGCCAATACATTCAGGTCGGTGATCAAAGAATCACGCGTATTCATGTCCATATGGTAGCGGCCGCTCCAAAAGAAGCTTTTGCCATCTTCGATCACGTCAACACCTTCGAACTCAACACCACGTGCTTCCAGTGCCGCGATCTCTTCCTTAGGAAAATCACCACCAATGATAGACACCTGCTTGATAGGCTGAGTGAAATAAGAAGCCGCCCATGCAGCATAGGTTGCAGAGCCACCAATTATACGATCTACCTTGCCAAAGGGTGTTTCCAACGCATCGAAGGCCATTGTACCAACTATCAATAAAGACATAGTCTGTTTTTAAATTTTGCGCAAAGGTAATTAAAGTTGTTTAGTGATAAACCTCTGTAAGATACATATTAATGAAATGTGAGTAAATGGTTAAATGGGATTGTTTGTCTGAATCACGATGGTCACGATAATAAGAAAAGATGGTTAAAATAAGCGGATTTCAAACTGAACTGGCCCGATGGCTAATAACCACCTCCCCCGCCGAAAAGGCGGGTACTCCTCCTTCAAAAGGAGGAGAGTTTGTTATTAGCGCATCTCAAAGAGAGCCTGCCCGATGTGCCGGTCAAAGAACCGGCAACCGCTCGAGCGTAGACAGAGTCTGCGCTCAGCATAGCTTTGAGGATTGTGTAAGATAAACAGGCCGCATTTCTTTGCGGAAATACGGCCTGTTATTATTTGCTTTCGTTATTAGATCAATTCCAGGCTGCGGGTAACGAACTCGGTGAGTTCGGCACCGGTGAGCATACCCTGAGAAAGTAGGGCAAGATCATATGCCTGCTTAGCCAACTGAGCCTGCTGGACTTCGTCGGCCTTAAGGATCTTATCTACGAGCTTGTGGTTACCGTTGATAGCTACCTTATACCTGTCTGGCAATGAACCATAGAAGCCCATACCAGCACCACCGCCCATGCGAGCCATGTCTTTCATGCGGCGCATGAATTCGTCCATGGTGATGGTTACCGGAAGTTCGGAAGGATTCATTGCATCTACTTCTACCTGGAAGTTAGCGCTAGAGATTGCTTTTTCGAATATTTCCTTCACCTTTCCTTTCTGTTCGTCGTTCAATACCAAAGATATCGTTTCGCCCTTGTCGATCAGTTTGTCAGCAACATCAGCGTCTACACGCTTCAATGAAGTCTTATCCAGCTTCTGCTCCAGCTTACTGATGAAATGGGGATCAATTGGTGAATCCATCAACATTACATCGTAGTCCTTCTTGTTAGCACTCTGGATAAAGCTATCTTGTTTTGCAGGATCTGATGCGTAGATATACACTACAGTACCATCCTTATCAGTCTGATTAGGCGTTACTTTTTCTTTGTATTCATTCAGCGTAAAATGCTCTTTCTTAGTATTGGTGATCAACGCAAAATCTACCGCTTTATCGTAGAATTTCTCTTCGCTGATCATACCATACTTAACGAACATACCTATATCGCTCCACTTTTCTTCGTAAGCCGTTCTGTCGTTCTTGAACAATTCATTCAGCTTGTCTGCAACCTTGCGGGTTACATAACTATTGATCTTCTTTACATTGCTATCGGCCTGCAGAAAGCTACGGGATACGTTCAACGGAATATCCGGAGAGTCTAAAACACCGTGCAACAGCATAAGGAATTCAGGAACTACATCCTTTACCTCATCGGTAATGAATACCTGGCGGCTGAACAATTTGATCTTATTGCGCTGCAGGTCCATATCGTTCTTCACCTTAGGGAAGTACAATACGCCGGTAAGGTTGAATGGATAATCTACATTCAAGTGGATCCAGAACAAAGGATCTTCGCTCATCGGGTACAATTCCCTGTAGAAATTGAGATAGTCTTCGTCCTTCAGTTCTGTTGGAGACTTAGTCCAGATAGGAGCGGTATTATTTACCTTATTCTCTACCTGTATTTCCTTACGCTCCGGCTTGCCGTCTGCATCTTCGCCTTCCTCAACCCAATCGGGCTTAGTACCGAAGAATACCGGTACAGGTAAGAATTTGCAGTATTTATCTAATATACCCTGTAGTTTCCACTGGTCAAGGAATTCTGTGCTTTCTGCATTTACATGCAAAATGATGTCAGTACCACGGGTGGTGCGGTCGCCTTCTGAAATTTCGAATTCAGTGCTACCGTCACAGATCCAGCGGGCAGATTCTGATCCTTCTTTGTATGATAGTGTATTGATCTCTACTTTTTCAGCAACCATGAAGGCTGAGTAGAAGCCCAGACCGAACTTACCTATCAGTTCATTAGCATCTTTAGCATCTTTGAATTTTTCCAAAAACTCAGTTGCACCTGAAAACGCGATCTGGTTAATGTATTTTTTAATTTCTTCGGCAGTCATACCAAGACCGTTATCACTGATAGTGATTGTCTTTTTGTCAGCATCGAACGCAACATCTACCCTACCTTCGCCAACCTCACCACTGTACTGACCCAATGCACCCAATCTGTTGATCTTTTGCACCGCATCTACCGCATTACTTACGAGTTCACGTAAGAAAATCTCATTGTCTGAGTATAAAAACTTCTTGATGATCGGAAATATATTTTCCGTGTGAATGGATATCGTTCCTTTTTCCTGCATAGTATTATGTTGTTTATTTTTTCTACTTATGCAACATCAATACCTGTTCCAAAGTGTGAGATGGGACAAAATGACAGTGCATTTGTCTGAACCAGGATTAAAGAATTAAAGGATTTCCATGATTGTATCGTCTGTGTATCGTCCTGAAAAAAGTTGACAGTTTTTAGTCCAATTTTAGATATAACGTATCTTTATTTCGTGAAAAAGAAAATACTGTTTGTTTGCACGGTAAATAGAATGAGAAGTGCAACAGCTCATAAGATCTATGAAAATGACGAACGGCTTGAGGTAAAGTCGGCAGGGACAGACATAACTGCTAATGTTGTAATCAACGAAGAGCTACTCAATTGGGCCGATGCGGTAATTGTGATGGAGAAACATCACAGAAATTTCATCAGAAGGGAGTTTCCGGGAATCTATGAGTCGAAGAAGATAGTGTGTCTGTACATTCCGGATGACTATGATTTTATGCAGCCGGAATTGGTTTCAATTTTAGAAGACAAGTTTGAGAGTGTGTATAGGAGGGGGTTGGTTTAAATAGTGGCGATTAGCATTTCAACCAGAATCGACCATATGGGCTAGAGAAACGAATAAGTCCTCCTGACCTTATGTCGGGAGGGCAATTAGAGAGCCTCACCGTAACAATCTTCGACCGACTACAAACAGCGTTTATCTATAGAATTTGCATTACTTTTACGTCCAAATAACCACTGTTATGAGCGATACAAATGAGCAACTGATACCATACCGCAAGCAGGAAAGCTGGGGTTTTTGCACTCCTGACAAGAAAATAGTGATTGCGTGTACTTATGAGAACACCAATCCGTTTTCTGAGGGCCTGGCAGAGGTGAGGAATAACGATAAAAGCGGTTATATAGATAAGGCCGGCACACTGGTGATACCGTACAAGTATGATTATGGTTCCCTATTCAAGGAAGGACTGGCGGCTGTTGAGAAGTTTGGCAAGTATGGTTATATAGACCAGACGGGCAAAGAAGTGATCCCTTTCCTGTTTACCGACGCTGAAGATTTTATAGATGGGCTGGCTATAGTAGAGCAGAAAGATAAGTGGGGTTTTATAGATAAGACCGGCAAGCTGGTGATCCCTTGCAAGTATGACCTGGTGACCGAATTTAAGAATGGTGTTGCGTTTGTAGAGCTGAACGGCAAGAACAAATACATAGACAAGAAGGGCAATTTTGTGCCTGAACCTGCCGATCAGGACTTGTATGAAGGTCTGGCGCTGGCTTATGACGATACGGACAAGGTAGGCTATGTGAATGCTGACAATAAGATGATCATACCGTGTGTGTATGATGATGGCATGGACTTCAATGAAGGCATGGCTGCTGTTTGCCAGAAAGGCAAATGGGGCTTTGTTAACCTGAAGGGCGAGCAGGTGATACCTTGTATCTATGAAGATTTTATAGATGATTTCCAGGATGGACTGGCACTGATGCAGATAGGTGAGGATTTCGGGTTTATTGATAAGAAGGGAACTGAGTATTGGGAAGATTAGGCTTTGCCAGTAGATAGTCGTTAGCACATAGTAGATAGTTCCGATATTTAGTTTTTTCGGGAGATTTGACAACTTTTTAGAAAGTTGTCAAATCTTATCGGACAATGTTAATAATGCGTCCTCGCTGCTATTTACCAATGGCTAATTACTATTAACTAAAGAAACCGGAACTATCTACTATGTACTAACGACTATCTACTTTTATAAAAAAACTATATTTTTACGACATGTCAAATATTAAAACAGTAACCGTAATAGGTTCAGGAACAATGGGCAATGGCATATGCCATGTGTTTGCCCAGAATGGCTTTAACGTGCACATGATGGATATTAACCAGGGTGCGCTGGACAAGGCAATGGGTACCATAGGCAAGAACATGGATCGCCAGGTAGCTAAGGGTACGCTTACACAGGAAGATAAAGATGCTTCTGTAGGCCGTATCAAGACCTTTACTGATATGGCTGAGGCCGTAAAGGATGTGCAGCTGGTAGTAGAAGCCGCTACTGAGAATGTAGACCTGAAGTTGAATATATTCCGCCAGCTGGATCAGCACTGCAATGCAGACTGTATACTGGCTAGTAATACATCGTCTATATCTATTACCAAGATTGCCAGCGTAACCAAGCGTCCGGGCAAGGTGATAGGTATGCACTTTATGAACCCTGTGCCGGTAATAAAGCTGGTAGAGATCATTAATGGCTATGCTACTGATGCATCTGTTACAGAGACCATCACCGAACTGAGCAAGGCAATAGGTAAGATACCTTGCAGTGCCAATGACTACCCTGGCTTTGTGGCCAACCGCATACTGATGCCTATGATCAATGAGGCCATCATAACCCTGCAGGAAGGTGTAGCCAGTGTAGAGGCTATCGATTCTATAATGAAACTGGGCATGGCCCACCCTATGGGTCCGCTGCAACTGGCTGACTTTATAGGACTGGATACCTGCTTGTCGATACTTAATGTATTGCACAATGGTATTGGTAATCCTAAGTATGCCCCTGCTACCCTATTGGTAAACATGGTACAGGCTGGTTACCTTGGCGCTAAGAGCGGTGAAGGTTTTTATAAGTACACACCAGGCAGTAAGGATATAGTGGTGAGTGAAAGGTTAGCGCATATAAAGTAAGATAGTTTTGAATTTGAATAGTGAAAGCCGCCCGATGGGCGGCTTTTGTAGTATTAGGTAAGCCCTTAAAGACCTCCCCTGTAGTCGAGTAAATCCGAGTAGTAGGCTATCAATAATAAGTAATGTGTCTGAATATAACCTTTGAAGCATGGCACTTAGGGTCGTTGTATTCGGTTTGTTTGATCCAGTTACCATGATCGTCGTATTGATAACAGAATGCCCGGTATGGTTTGGGGTTAGTATGATCTTCTATTAAAGTGACGTTGTTGTGCTCATCGTAACTGAAAGAGCGTTTCGTCTCGCTATGTAAGGCATTAACGCGCGGCGGTAATATTGCAAGGTGATTGCCCCTGCTATCATTCAGGTAGTTGGTCACTACATCATCCTGCACTTCCTCACCCTTGTGTAGCTGTTTTACCAGATACCCTTTACTATCGTAGGTATTGATAACGAGAGCTGATAACTTGCGTGGTTTATTGCGGTAAAATTCCTGCTGCGCTAACCGTCCCTGTTCGTCATATCTATTTACCGTAACAAACGTGTTAGCCGAACGAATATCTCCCTTGCGCACCGATTTGATCATAGAGTCTTTTCCAAACCAGGTGAAATACTCAACCAGATCGCCGGTGGTTCTGTACTTCACCTCATTACCTACTTTTTTTACCAAGTGCCCCGAAGTATCATAATACAATACTCCCCTGCTCTCTGCAATTCCCTTACCCATAGTATCTGCAAATGTGTCGGGGCGGTAGTCTATACCTTCCATCATTTTTACCTTACCATGTACTTTGAAAATATCAGGCAGCATTTCTTCTTCAAAACCGGCCTGTGCCTGCACAATTGTAACAGCAAAGAGCGCAATGAGGGTGGTGCAAAAAAATTTTAAGTTATTGTTCATATAATGTGACAGCTATCTTAATGTGTATCAATTTCTGTACCATGTTTTTGTAGTAGTTATTGATTTTTACTGTAGCCCGCGTAACGGAAAGTATATCTGAAACTAACCTGCCGGCGGCTATCTGCAGCAAAAATCTGCTATTTTTGGTAACACCATAAAACAAAAACTATTGACACCGAAAGCAGCTCCTTTTGCCAATAATGAAATAGGCAGGATAACAGCACTTGCTGACCTGAACCTGGATTACCTGAAGCTGGATGATACTTTTAAAGACCTCACGAAATTAGCAGCCAAGATAACAGGCACTCCCCTGTCTATGGTCAACATAATAGATAATTATACGGTTTGGACGGTATCGGGCTATGGGTTTGAAATACAGCAAACGCCGCGTGAAGAGAGTGTATGCCAGTATACCATACTGGAAAAGGAAGAATTTGAAGTGAATGACCTTTCTGTGAATCCTAATTTTAAGGATGCCGATTTTGTGACCGGTGATGCACACTTCCGTTTCTATCATGGAGTGCCTATATCTATAGGAGATCATAACCTGGGTGCGCTGTGCGTGATGGATATGGCTCCCCGGCAGCTATCGGCAGAAAAGGTGGAGATGCTGAAGATCATATCTGACGAGATAACCAACAGGCTGAAGACGCTGCATTACATTGAGTCGCTACGGGATAAGGTAAAGGAAGCAAAGCAAACGCAAAATAAGGTAGCGCATGACATACGCGGACCTATTGCCGGCATAATGGGCCTGGCCGACATAATGATAGAGCAAGGCAAGAATAATAACCTTGATGAGGTGCTGGACTTTATAACGCTGATCTATAAGGGAGGTAAGTCGGTACTGGAGCTGGCAGATGAGATACTTAGTGAAGCAAAGAATGCGCAGAAAAAGATAAGTAGCAAAGGTGGCACTGCCGCACTACAGGGCTGAAAGCAAACGTTTGAGCAATTATATACACCACAGGCCAGGAGCAAGAATATAGAGCTGAAAGTGGCAGTAAAAGAATACGAAGAAGATGTGCAGCTTCCGCAGAATAAGCTGATGCAGATAGCGGGTAATCTTATCTCTAATGCTATAAAGTTTACACCAAGATTTGGCGATGTAACCGTGATGCTGGAGATAGCTGCTACTGAAACCGGGCAAAAGCTGTTGATAACCGTAAAGGATACCGGCGCTGGCATAAGCAAGGACCAGATAATCGCACTGCTGTCGGACAGCGATGCATCAACTGACGGTACTGACGGCGAGAAGGGTTATGGTTTTGGCCTGACGCTGGTTAAGCACCTAGTAAAGGGGATGAATGGAACGTTTAATATTGTTTCGGAAGAAGGTAAGGGGTCGGAGTTTGTGGTGGTGTTGCCGGTGTGAGCGCGGGGTGTTGTTTGTCTGAACTGTGATTCACTTGATTGAAGGAAAAACATAATGTCATTATTTTTTTTTGGGGGGGGGGGATTCGGCAATATATACAAGAGAGACACTCCTACCAATGGCATATAAAACCAGTGCAATTCCGTGAGGATAAAACAATAGCACTGAGAATGATGATAAAATGTATCGGCTAAATAAATTTATACTTACTTTGCCCAATATTCACTTTTTTGGATAAAGTGAACAACTAAAATCTACCGGCTTTCTTAAACCAGCATTCTATTCTTGTCGCTACAACGATAAGTTATTATTATTATTGTAATGAACATGAAATATGAAAGATAATAAAGGAACTACCGGGCATAGCAGGTTATTAGAATTAGATGCGCTCAGAGGTGCTGCAGCATTATTTGTTGTACTCTTTCATTTCACTAAAGGATTTACTCCGGCTGAACTGGGTTTCAATAATTACCTATTACATTTTGGCGCAACAGGTGTTGAGTTATTCTTTATTATCAGTGGCTTTGTTATTTTTATGAGCATCACCAAACTGGCTAGCGGTAAAGAATTTATTATTAATAGAATTGCCCGCTTATACCCCACCTATTGGGCTACTGTAGTATTTACCTTCCTCGTTATTGTGTTCACACAAATGTTACTATTTCATAAAGGGGTGAACACTACTCCTCTAGCACAATTTCTGGTTAACCTCAGTATGTTTCAATATTATTTTAACGTCAAGGATCTTGACGGGCCATACTGGACATTAATAATTGAAATAATCTTCTACATATACATTTATATATTATTTATTTCTAAAACTATAAAGTACATAGAAAAAATAAGCTTTGCTCTGCTGGCGTCAACCGTACTTATATACGCAGGAAGGTCTGTTTTTGCTAACTATAATTTAGCTTCACATATCTTCGGTTTAATACCATTATTACCGTATTTCCCCCTTTTCTATTCAGGAATCATTTTCTACAAAATGTTTACAGAAAAGGAAACCCTTACTCACTACCTGGTGCTTGCTGTTTGCTTTTGCGCGCAACTGTATTTATTTACAACCAGAGGGCTTGTAAATGTAAATATCTATGAATATGCGGTTATTCTATTAACGTATTATGGGTTGTTTGTTTTGTTCATAAAAAATAAAATTGGTTTTATTGTTACCAAACAAACGGTATTCTTAGGCTATATTTCTTATGCGCTTTATGTAGTTCATAATTATGTATCAGCTAGTGTAGTGTTGCCAGCTTTGGTTCGCAGACTTCACGTCAACTTTATTTTGGCAGGCATTATTCAGCTGGCTTTTGTTATCGCTTTGGCTTACCTTATTACAAAATATATTGATGTACCCAATCGTAATAAATTCAGAAATTATCTCCGAAAGAAATTCATTAAAAGTTAAGATAAACTGAATTGTCGAACGATTGTGGAATTAATTTGATGCCTGTAGCATTGGAGAGGAAAAGGATAAAATTAGGGTGGTTTGAACGAAGCCAGACGCTTAAATACACCAGAAATGAGGCGGTAAAATTCACCAGTAAGAGCCAGCCGGAACAGAATTGGAGGGATTAATGTATTAGCATGATATCCAGTTCGAGCGCATAGAGGTATTGGTGAAGACATTCCGTTTCGCTATAAAACGACTACGTCCAGCGCTGGGGATTAAAAATCGGCTTCGTAACCGTGTCCATTCTTTCCGTAAAATATAAGCCATTTAGCGAGAGAATATACTATGTGTAATTTCCACTCTATGGTATCCTCGCCCGTATCAGGCGGCTCTCTCTGCGTTTTCAGATATTGAAGATTATTATTGTTCGCAATCTTGTCGGCTACTTCCCAAAGTCTATTACCGTAGTCAAGGGTTTCATCCGCCATTTTAGTATCCCATGCTTCATATACTAACTCCTTCCCTATCAGATCAACACAATCCTTCATAAACTACCCTCTGAAGACGTTCTCGTCCTGCCCCATGGCAATATACATAGGTACACCGTCCAGTTCTTTCGCTAACTCAATCACATAGTATCCGTCGTATTCCCGAATAAAATCCGCTTCAGATAGTTCTGTATTCGATTCCTTGTATTTTTCTACGATCCAATCATTCGCCTCGCTATCCCTACCAACTCTTGGCGCCTTAATAGTTTCATAAGCTGGTATCTGCATCGCCAACCATTCTTCCTGCAACTTCTCCTTGCTTTCGTGTGGCGGCACTTTCTTTCCTCGCAGTTTATCCAACCAACTCAATTCAGTTGTTTTGGTATTCGACAGCCTCTTAAATAGTTCATTAAACTGCTGTTCGCACCCCGGCTTGGGTTTTCCCATTGGCCTCATGTCTAGTCCCATAGTAATGAAGAAATATTAGTGCATTTACTCTAATTGAAAATATCGGTAGCTAATGTATAAAAAATAGGAACTGCTTGATGAATTGAAACTGCAGTTTAGTCAGTCGGGAGAACGGCAACCGCAAGGCCGGAGTCAGAGACTGCGCCCAGCAAGGGACCGCACGTCAAATATGGCGTAGTCGGAACGACTACGCCGAGCTAGAATTGATGAATTATTTATAATCCTTTAAAAGCATATCGATCTCTGTATCCGATATGTTGTTTTTATCCCCCTTGTTGTAGATAGAAAAAAGAAGTACGGTAGTGTTGGTAACTTTTACATAAGACATTACTCTTGCGCCACCTGACTTACCTTTCCCTTTTGAAGCAATTGAGAGCCGAATTTTATATACATCATTACCCAAAGGTTTCCCCATTTTCGGACACTCTTCAAGTTGCTGAAAAAGATTGGCTAGTTCAACTTTCAATGATGGATATTTGTTGATCAGCTTTTTTGCTTCTTTCTTGAAGTTGACTGATAATTCGACATTATAGCTCATTCAAAAAGTCTTTAGCTGAAGTAGTTTTCAATTTACCCTTTTTAAAGAGTTTTACCTCTTCCAGACCCTTCCTGATGTTTGATAATATCTCTTCTTTGGTTTCATCATTTTCTAAAGCAGCCAGATCCTTATTGTGCTTTTTGAGTTCCTGCCATTCTTTATAAGGAATAAATACCCCTGTATTTTTGCCGCTGCTATCGTGGATTACTTGTAAGCTCATACTTATAGATTTCTTGTAGTACTCAAAATTACGAAAATGTTGCAAACAATGTAAACGGCGGTCAGATACCGCAAGCCGGTTATGGCGCAATCAGGAAGACTACGCCGAGCGCGGGGCCTTCACTATTCGAGAAGTTTTACTAGCTTTATAAAAACATATATTTCGGCAGAATTCCATCACGCTTATGAAACACCTTGTACTCTTTTCAATCTTATTGATATCCAGTTTTGGACTAACGGCGCAAACAAGTAACTATAAAGATATGCGGCCGCCACTCAATTTGAAACTAGCAGTTTCTGACTCCACATTTTATGAATCAAGTATAGCTTCATCCCGATATATAAATGGGCCTAACGTTTTGCAAATTTATCCGGGAGAGACTGTTTACATTGAAGTGGAATTGGCAGATGATTCTATCAAGAGCTTTAGAAGTGTTTCAGAAATTAAACACCCGGGCAAAACGCTAGAAATACAGTTTACTCAAAATGTCGTGAACAAAAAACATGAAGGAATGATGCTAAAAATTAAAAATCCCTTTAATAGAGATCTGACGTACGAGGCAGGAATGTTCCGCATGAACGATAGTAAGTGGATTGGCACGACTGTTCTGCCGGTATCAGCAAATTTGTCTTCATACGAAACCTGGCCCGATGTTATTGTTACGTTGGCATTAATCAAATGGTCATTTTCAAAGAAACTATAAACAAGTAAATTATTAAATCCTACTAGATTCGAGATAGACTCGCCCAGTCATAATCATGACTAACTGGTTTGTCCACTTCTATTATCTTCATTGTCCCGTTAAGAAATAATTTATCCCACACTTCACCTTCCTCTCCTTCTCCATGAAGCCGGAATAGTGTCTCCGGATTATTGCTGCTTATAATTTTCATGTGGTCTTCATGTTCATACCACTTAATTTCATGATCTAAAGAACCGTAATCAGATAATACTGTAATTTCCTTTATATAGTCCTTGTCTATATTCCCACTTACTACTGAAAGAGAATATTTCGTGTAATAGCCCATAGTAAACTAAATTGCCTTATAAATTTAAGCAAAATATTATTGGCTTTCAAGAACACAAAAGCCGCTCCAAAAATGAAGCGGCTTTTGCAATATTGATTGTAACTAAATTGCTTATTCTTCGTCGTCAAACTGAAGTACATCGCGGTTGGTCATCAGGAGGTCGAATTCTTCCTTAGAACCTACTACCATGTCATCGAAGTCGCGCATACCTGTACCTGCTGGTATGAGGTTACCGGTGATAACGTTTTCCTTCAATCCTATCAGGCTATCAGACTTACCGTTGATGGCTGCCTGAGACAATACCTTGGTAGTTTCCTGGAACGACGCAGCTGATATCCAGCTCTGTGTACCCAATGACGCCTTGGTAATACCCAACAACATAGGTGATGAAGTAGCAGGGTTAGCATCGCGGTATTCTACGAGCTTCTTGTCTGCACGGCGCAGTCCGCTATTCTCTTCGCGCAGTTCGCGGAGGGTAACGATCTGGCCAGGGTGCAGCTTTTCTGAATTGCCTGCTTCTGTTACTACCTTCTTATCAAAGATCCAGTCATTCTCATCCATGAAGTCGAACTTATCAACTGTATCTTCTTCAAGGAACTTAGTATCACCCGGATCAACGATATTCACCTTACGCATCATCTGACGCACGATAACTTCCACGTGCTTGTCATTGATCTTCACACCCTGCAAACGATATACTTCCTGTATCTCGTTTACCAGGTATTCCTGCACCGCAAATGGTCCCTTGATAGACAGGATATCGCTAGGTGTAGTAGCACCATCAGACAATGATGTACCGGCCTTTACGAAGTCACCATCCTGAACCATGATGTGGCGGGTAAGTGGTACCAGGTACTTCTTAACCAGGCCTTCACGGCTTTCCACAACTATTTCACGGTTACCACGCTTGATGCTACCGAACGATACAACACCATCGATCTCCGCAACGATAGCCGGATTGCTCGGGTTACGTGCTTCAAACAATTCTGTTACTCGCGGTAGACCTCCCGTGATATCTCGGCTACGACCCATAACACGTGGCAACTTAACGATAACCTGTCCATTATGAACTTCATCGTCTTGTGCTACTATGATGTGTGATCCAACCGGTAAGTTATACAACTTAGTTTCCTTGCCTTCAACAATGATGGCAGGGATCTTCGTCTTATCCTTAGTTTCAATAACCACCTTCTCACGGTGACCTGTCTGTTCGTCAGACTCATCGCGGTATGTAACGCCATCGATAATGTTATCGAACTTGATAGAACCACTAACTTCCGATATGATAACGGCGTTAAACGGATCCCATGTGCAGATCACATCACCCTTGGCTATTTTCTTGCCATTGCTTATTTTAAGTGTAGAACCATAAGGTACGTTGTTAGTGATCAACAAACGATCGTTTGCCATATCTACTATACGCACTTCACCTGTACGGCCTATTACTATGATCTGCTCTTCGCCTTCAGCATCTTTGTACTTGGTAGTACGCAGACCATCGAACTGGATAGTACCGTCGAAACGAGCTACCAACTGAGATTCTGTCGAAGATGAGTTGGCCACACCACCCACGTGGAACGTACGTAGTGTCAACTGTGTACCCGGCTCACCAATAGACTGTGCAGCTATAATACCTACCGCATCACCCTTCTGCGTCATGTAACCTGTTGCCAGGTTCTTACCATAACACTTAGAGCATACTCCGCGGCGGCTTTCGCAAGTCAGCACAGAACGTATTTCTACAGTTTCAATACCGGCTTCTTCTATCTTCTTGCCTATTTCTTCTGTTATTTCCTCACCCGCAGATACCAACAAAGTATCAGTGATAGGGTCAATAACATTATGCAATGAGGTACGACCTAAGATACGGTCATACAATGGTTCAACGATGTCTTCATTATCCTTAAGCGCTGAAGTTGCATTACCACGTAGTGTACCGCAATCTTCATTAGTGATAACGACATCCTGCGCCACATCCACCAGACGACGGGTAAGGTAACCCGCATCCGCCGTTTTAAGGGCGGTATCCGCAAGACCCTTACGCGCACCGTGCGTAGAAATGAAGTACTCCAATACACTTAGACCAACCTTGAAGTTAGAAAGGATCGGATTTTCAATGATCTCAGATCCTGATGAACCACTACGACGTGGTTTTGCCATCAAACCTCTCAAACCGGCCAGCTGCTTAACCTGCTGCTTACTACCACGCGCCCCCGAATCAAGCATCATGTACACAGAGTTAAAGCCCTGCTTGTCTGCTGCCATTTCACGGATCAACGTTTCTGTAACGCGGGTATCCACACGAGACCAGATATCAATGATCTGGTTATAACGCTCGTTATTGGTAATAAGACCCATGTTGTAGTTTTCCCACACTTCGTCTACTTCTACCTGTGCGTTAGTGATCAGCTGTTCCTTAGTATCAGGAACCGTAAGATCGTTTATATTGAACGACAATCCACCACGGAAGGCAGTACGGAAACCAAGCGTCTTGATATCATCAAGGAAAGCTACAGTCTTAGGTATGTTAGTATTCTTAAGGATCTCACCGATGATCTCACGAAGAGACTTCTTGGTCAACAATGCGTTTACGAAACCATTTTCCTTAGGTACAAACTGGTTGAAGATAACACGACCTACAGTTGTATCAATGAACTTGTTTTCAAGAACGCCCTCTGCATTACGTATTGGTGCTTTGATCTTGATCCATGCATGCAGATCAGCCTTGCCTTCGTTATGCGCAATGATAACTTCTTCAGGGCTGTAGTATGCTTTGTTCTCGCCCTTAACCTTTTCGGTTTCGGTCGATTTCTTACCCTTAGAGATGTAATACAGACCAAGTACCATGTCCTGTGAAGGAAGGGTGATTGGTGTACCATTCTGCGGGTTAAGGATATTGTGAGAAGCCAGCATCAATATCTGAGCTTCAATAATTGCAGCATTGCTCAAAGGCACGTGTACCGCCATCTGGTCACCATCGAAATCCGCATTGAACGCCGAACAAACCAATGGGTGCAACTGTATTGCCTTTCCTTCGATCAGTTTTGGCTGGAATGCCTGTATAGACAAACGGTGAAGCGTTGGGGCTCGGTTCAGCATGATCGGGTGGCCTTTCAGGATATTTTCAAGGATATCCCAAACTACCGCTTCCTTACGCTCAACCAGTTTCTTTGCGCTCTTAACAGTCTTTACTATACCGCGCTCTATAAGCTTACGGATGATGAATGGTTTGAACAACTCAGCAGCCATGTCCTTAGGAAGTCCGCACTCGTGCAACTTCATTTCAGGACCTACCACGATAACCGAACGACCGGAATAGTCAACACGCTTACCCAGCAAGTTCTGACGGAAACGACCTTGTTTACCCTTCAGTACATCAGAGAGTGATTTCAATGCGCGACCGCCTTCAGCCTTAACGGCGTTAGACTTACGGCTGTTATCAAACAATGAGTCTACGGCTTCCTGCAGCATACGCTTTTCATTACGCAGGATCACCTCAGGTGCTTTAATTTCTATTAACCTCTTCAAACGGTTATTACGGATAATAACACGACGGTAAAGGTCATTCAGATCAGATGAAGCGAAACGACCACCATCCAATGGAACCAATGGGCGCAATTCCGGTGGAATAACCGGGATATACTGCATTACCATCCACTCCAGGCGGTTTTCGATACGGGTGTTAGCGTCACGGAAAGCTTCTACCACGCTCAAGCGCTTCAAAGCTTCCTGCTTACGCTGTTGTGAAGTCTCATTAGCTGCTGCATTACGCAGGTCGTAAGACAACTTATCAAGGTCGATACGTGCTAGCAACTGCTGAACAGCTTCTGCACCCATCTTACCAATGAATTTCATTGGATCTTCATCAGGCAACATCTGATTTTCCTTAGGCAAAGCATCCAGAATTTCCAGATACTCGTCTTCAGTCAGCAATTGCTGATGTGTCCCTTCTGAATCCTTAAGGTTCAGCTTGGTACGGATCATTTCTTCTGCATCACCTGCATTTACTACTACATAACGCTCGTAGTAAACAATGCTCTCCATTTTCTTTGAAGAAACACCCAACAGGTAACCTATTTTATTAGGTAAGCTCTTGAAATACCAGATGTGTACGATAGGTACAACCAACTTGATATGTCCAAGACGCTCACGACGTACTTTCTTTTCTGTTACTTCAACACCGCAACGGTCGCACACAATACCCTTATAACGGATACGCTTGTACTTTCCGCAGAAGCACTCATAATCTTTAACCGGACCAAATATCTTTTCGCAGAACAAACCATCACGCTCAGGTTTGTAAGTACGATAGTTAATGGTCTCAGGCTTTAATACTTCGCCATATGAACGATCAAGAATCGCATCAGGAGAAGCAAGACTAATCGTTATTTTATTGAATCCGGGCCTAGGCCTGTTATCTTTTTTAATAGCCATTGTGTATATTATAATATTTTGTAGAGAATAATGAGAAAATTTTGCAAGAGACGTGAACCATCACATCTCCTGCACTATAATTCATTTACTCGAACTTTAATTCCAAACCTAAACCTCTCAACTCATTCACCAATACATTGAATGATTCCGGTATACCTGCCTTAGGTATATTGTCACCCTTCACAATTGCTTCGTAAGTTTTCGCACGACCAACAATATCATCCGATTTCAGTGTAAGCAACTCCTGCAGGATGCTGGATGCACCATATGCCTCAAGAGCCCAAACCTCCATTTCACCGAAACGCTGTCCACCGAACTGCGCCTTACCACCCAATGGCTGCTGTGTGATCAAGCTGTACGGTCCGATAGAACGGGCGTGCATCTTGTCATCAACCATGTGATGCAGTTTAATGATATAGATGATACCTACGGTAGCCTTCTGGTGGAAACGCTCACCTGTTTCACCATCGAACAAGTATGTATGACCAAAGTCAGGTAAACCCGCCTGATTAACCAGATTTTCGATCTCACTTACGGAAGCACCATCGAATATCGGGGTAGCAAACTTGATACCCAGCTTTTCACCGGCCCATCCTAAGATCGTTTCATAGATCTGACCCAAGTTCATACGAGAAGGTACACCCAGTGGATTCAGAACAACGTCAACCGGAGTTCCGTCTTCCAGGAATGGCATATCTTCCTCACGAACGATACGAGCCACAATACCCTTGTTACCGTGACGACCCGCCATTTTATCACCCACCTTCAGCTTACGCTTGCTGGCAAGATATACCTTAGCTAGTTTCAACACACCTGCAGGCAACTCATCACCAATGCTCAGGTTGAATTTTTCACGCTTGTAACGGCCTATTTCTTCGTTGTACTTGATGTTGTAGTTGTGCAGCAACTGGTTGATCAAACCATCTACTTCAGCATCTCCAGACCAACCCAGCGGATTTACATTCGCATAGTCAAGTGAACCTAAAGTTTTGGTGTTGAACTTACCACCCTTGCTCAATACTGTTTCACCAAAGTTGTTGGTAACACCCTGAGAATTCTTGTCTTTCAACAGGATCATCAGTTTCTCCAACAGGAAGTTCTTCAGCTCTTCTTTATTCTTTTCGTGAGTTTTGTCGATCTTTTCGATAGACGCCTTTTCACGAACCTTAGAGTTCTTATCTTTCTTAGCACGCTGGAACAACTGCTTGCTCACAACGATACCTTCTGTACCACTTGGTGCTTTCAGAGACGCATCTTTAGCATCACCTGCCTTGTCACCGAAGATAGCGCGCAAAAGCTTTTCTTCAGGAGTCGGGTCAGTTTCGCCCTTAGGAGTAATCTTACCGATAAGGATATCGCCTTCCTTAACATGGGCACCTATACGGATGATACCATGCTCATCAAGATCCTTAGTAGCTTCTTCAGATACGTTTGGTATATCTGGTGTCAACTCTTCTTCACCCAACTTAGTATCACGAACTTCAAGTTCGTACTCGTCGATATGTACTGAAGTGAACCAGTCATCCCTAACCACCTTTTCATTGATCACGATCGCATCCTCAAAGTTGTAACCCTTCCAAGGCATGAATGCCACCTTCAGGTTACGACCCAGTGCCAGCTCACCATCCTGTGTTGCATAACCTTCAGTAAGGAAGTCGCCCTTCTTTACCTTCTGGCCCTTGCGTACTGCCGGACGAAGTGTGATACTTGTACTTTGGTTGGTCTTCTTATATTTTGTAAGTGTATATACCTTCAGGTCATCTTCGAAAGAAACAAGGCGCTCTTTCTCACCACGATCGTAACGAACGTATATGTTCACTGCATCTACATACTCAACAACACCATCACCTTCAGCATGTATCTGGATACGTGCATCGCGTGCAGCCTTTGCCTCAAGACCAGTACCTACGATAGGTACCTGCGGCCTGATCAACGGAACTGCCTGACGTTGCATGTTCGAACCCATCAATGCACGGTTGGCATCATCATGCTCAAGGAACGGAATCAGGGAAGCACTCAAACCAACGATCTGGTTTGGCGCCACGTCCATGTACTCCACTTCCTGTGGCTCAAGGATAGGGAAGTCACCTGTCTGACGAGATTTGATCTTGTCTTCTGTGAAGTTACCCTTATCATCCATAGGTACGTTGGCCTGGGCGATCTTAGCAAGATCTTCCTCTTCAGCACTCAGGTACTTATAGCTCTTCAGGTCTACCCTGCCTTCTTTTACTTTACGGTAAGGTGTTTCAATGAAACCCATCGGGTTGATCTGCGCATGTACACAAAGTGTAGAGATCAAACCAATGTTCGGACCTTCCGGTGTTTCGATGGTACACAAACGGCCGTAGTGGCTATAGTGTACGTCACGAACTTCAAAGCCTGCACGCTCTCTACTCAAACCGCCGGGTCCGAGCGCCGAGATACGACGCTTGTGCGTGATCTCTGACAACGGATTGGTCTGATCGAGGAACTGTGATAGCTGCGATGTACCGAAGAATGAATTGATAACTGATGATAAAGTACGTGCGTTGATCAGATCTATCGGCGTAAATACTTCATTGTCACGAACGTTCATACGCTCGCGGATAGTACGCGCCATACGTGCCAGACCTACACCAAACTGAGCGAATAACTGCTCACCTACTGTACGTACACGACGATTGCTCAAGTGGTCAATATCATCTATTTCTGCCTTACCATTGGTGAGACGTACAAGGTACTTGATGATAGATATGATATCTTCCTTGCTCAATACTTTCGTATTCAGGTTGATATCGATACCCAGTTTACGGTTGATCTTGTAACGGCCTACTTCACCCAGATCATAACGCTTATCACTGAAGAACAATTTTTCAATGATACCACGTGCTGTTTCGTCATCCGGAGCGTCAGAGCCACGGAGCTGGCGGTAGATATGCTGAACAGCTTCCAACTCAGAGTTAGAAGTATCCTTATTCAATGTATTATATATGATAGAGTAATCACCGCTTACTTCTTCCTTCTGCAGGAACACGGTCTTGATACCCATTTCAATGATCATATTGGCATTGTCCTCATCAAGTACGCTGTCGCGGTCAAGCACCACTTCATTACGCTCAATGGTAACAACTTCACCGGTGTCCTCATCTACGAAGTCTTCAGTCCAGCTGCGGAGTACGCGTGCTGCAAGACGACGGTTAAGATTCGCATCCAATGTTTTTCTGTCACCCTTCACCTCATCAGCCATGCCGAAAAGTTCCAGGATGTCCTTATCTGTTTCGTAACCGATAGCACGCAACAAAGTAGTTACAGGGAACTTCTTCTTACGATCGATGTAAGCGTACATCACATTGTTGATGTCTGTAGCAAACTCCATCCATGCACCCTTGAACGGGATAACACGTGCACTATAGATCTTGGTACCGTTAGGGTGAACGCTCTGACCGAAGAATACGCCCGGAGAACGATGCAACTGTGATACTACAACACGCTCAGCACCATTGATAACGAAAGTACCACGTGGGGTCATGTATGGGATATTTCCCAGGAACACATCCTGTACGATAGTTTCAAAATCCACGTGCTCCTCATCGTTACAGCTCAGCTTCAACTTAGCTTTCAGCGGCACTGAGTAAGTAAGACCACGCTCCATACACTCTTCGATAGTGTAACGGGGAGGATCAATGAAATAATCGAGGAATTCCAGCACGAAGATGTTTCGTGTGTCGGTGATAGGAAAATTTTCCTTGAACACCCGGAATAAACCCTCATTATCTCTCTTATCAGGCGTTGTTTCAAGCTGGAAGAAGTCTTGAAACGACTGAAGTTGGATGGCCAGCAGGTCGGGAGATGCAGCTACGTCATGTAGCTTTGCAAAATTGTGCCTTCCGGCTGCGGTCTTTTTTTGCGGTATAGCCATAGTATAAATAAAAGTCCTTTTTTACAATAAAAATCCTGTAAGGGCAAGCCAGGCTTGTCTTACAGGCAATATAAAATCAATAAAAAATTATCAAAATTGTTTTGTGCACGTACGTTTCCTAAGAAAAAAGGAAAACAAAGGTAACAAATACCGCCTAATTAATCAAAAAATATTCCACAATTTTAAATTGCCCCAAAATATTTGCAAAATACTAACAAAATCAATATCAATTTATTATTTCATCATGTGAAATGTGCAGCATATTAGGTAAATATAACATTTTTAATTCAAACAGCCAGACCATCACTTTCAAACATGGTCACGGTTATAACTTTAAACATATATATCAATCGATGTCAACGCGCACTATATCAATTGCCAAGACCTTCAGGTCGTGGAGAAAAGTGCAATTATGAGACGGCTTTAGCCGAAATTGCCCAACCACCGAAAAAAAGAGTTCTTACAGATTTCGGCTAAAGCCTTATGTTTTTTCAATTTATCCACGACCTGAAGGTCGTGGCAACTGGTATAATTTTGAGTCGCGTTCGCTCCTCTGTCGCCATTGCCAGCCTTTCACCCAACAACCATCCAACCGATATGCTGTGAATCTCTTAATCCCCCACCACAAACCAAACATTTATTATCTTGCAGGCCTTATGATACACGAGAACTCAGAAGCAATAATCAACCTATATCAATCGTGGCTGGATGCCTGGAACAGTCGCAATGCTACCGCCATGGCTAAATTATTCGCCGAAGATGGCAATCTGATAGGATTTGATGGTAGCCAGCTTATAGGCCGCGACGACCTGCATGTTACTTTAGATAATATATTCTCTCACCACCCTACTGCTGCATATGTAGCGATAGTAAGAGAAATACGCCACCTGGCAGCAGGCGTGGCGTGGCTAAAGGCAGATGTAGGCATGGTGCCATCAGGCAAGGAAGATATTAGTCCTGCACTCAATGCCGTACAGACGCTTATTGCTCTTAAAACAGCCGATAGTTGGCAGATCTCCCTCTTCCAGAACACTCCCGCCGCTTTTCATGGCCAGCCCGAACTTGGAGAGGCAATGACAGAAGAACTGAGGAAAGTACTGAAAGGCGATAGTGGGGTTAATTTGAATTAAACTTTTTCGTATTTTTATATCATCTAAAAAAGAGACAATGGTGTACGGACACGTGAGCATTGACCCTGAAATAATGAGCGCCCCCCCGTTTTAAAAGGATCGAGAGTACCTATACAAAATCTGTTTGATTACATTGAAGGAGGGAATGATCTGCCTTTTCTCGACGATTTTCCGTCAGTTTGTAAAGAAGCTGCGTTAGCAATTTTGGAAATGGGCAATAGAATAAATTGACGTCTATTCCAATGAATTTCATATAATTATGAATTTCATTGGAAGTTAAGCATTAAATAAAAAATCGTAGTTAATTTAATATATACTAAAAATGCCCTGCAACATGCAGGGCATTTTTAGTATATATTCGTGAAAGATATTATCGACCGGCGGCCACACGTGGCGTAACATAGGTCGTTTTACGATTATTTGTCTTAGATGTTGCCGGAGCATCGCTATAGCTGTAATAGCCATTCTTGTCTCTGGTTATGTGAATGCCGGGTCTTTGTATATAGCATACTACCTTGCCGGTTGCAGAATCACGAACACATTTATTCATATTCGGATCTTCTTCGTTGATCACCAATGTGGGTACACCAAACTTCATCTTCGCACTTCCCGGAACGGGACCAGTGCTGCCATAGTGTTTTACTTCGTTACCATATGGTGCCAGGGTTTCCAGATCAATGGTCTTGTAGCAGGTCACCGACCTGCGATCTGCGGAAATTTTACATACTTCCTTTGGCACCAGCCTGCACGCTTCTGCCTCAGTAGCTGAGACCGTAGCCGCAGACGCCGGAATGGAAGATGTTCTATGTTTGGCTGCAGTATGCTTTACCGTTTTCTTACAAACGCACTTTTCCTGGGCTTGTACGCTGGTAAACGCCATAGCAGTTATTACAAGCGTCATTAATATATTTTTCATGGTTGTGTATGTTTTAATGTAAATAAGATGATTAGTTGATATTATTTAACTGCCTGTGCGACAGGAGTTTCAGCAGGTGTTGTAACAGGAACTTTCTTTGTCACCTTGGTTGTCTTTTTATACTGACAGCAGGTGTAAGAGCCACCATGTTCTTTACAAACCTGATACCGGCTCGTCTGTGTGGTTGTCTTATTCATTGTTTCCTTTTTAGCGACAACAGCTGTACCCTTGTAGGCCGGATTGGCGGTTGTCTTGCAGCAGGTTACAGTCTTACCATCTGCCGATGTTGAACATTTTTCAGTTGCCTTCTTGGTCTGTGCTTCAACACTGCAATAAGTAAGTGTTGTCATTGCCAGTGCTATCAATATCTTTTTCATATCTGTTGTATTTATTGTGATCAATACACAACTTGTTGCAAAAACCACGCTACCGGGTGTGGCACACACCGCCTGTAACAGCAAACTGCTGAATTACAATACAAAAAACATGAATAAATTATTTCGCTAAAGACTTTAGGGGAAGAACGATGTTATTCCGAGGCTTTGTACTGGGTAAGGCTTTCCCCAAGGAATGAGAATGAGTGGTAAGGACTAGAATGATTCACCTATTTACAAAATAACAAACCTTTTCACAGTTATGCGAAGTCGTAACCATGCTGTGAAGTTTTCTAATTTAGTCTGCGCATCATATATATGAATATAAATGCCACACTAACTATCGTGTTATAGATGCCATTTATCGGGTCTATTTGAGAAAACAGCTTGGTATAGGTATAATATTCAATAGGTAACAAAAAGGCAAAAGCAAGTAAAATATACCTCCTGTTCTTTATTCTAAGAGTAATTAAAATAGGAAAAAAGAAAATTATCGATAACAAAAAAGCACCGAAGGAAATATATAACACGTACCATCCTGTATTTCCCATCAGACTGGCGAGCCCGTTCGAATTTGCTATTACCATCGTTTTGTATCTGTTGCATATAGCGATAAATACAAAAAAAATATAGTATTTAATCAGAATACAAATGGCAATACTCAACGGCTTATTGTTCGTCATCTTACATCAATTGAAAATCACCTGGCCTTCAATTGCTCAATCTCTTTCTGCAGCAAGGCCAGGGTGGCCTGTATAGACAATAGTAGTTCTTTCTCGTTCTTGTTGTTGCCCGTACTCGGCACTATCTCTTCTTCTTCATCTTCCTCAAACTCTTCTTGTATCTCATCTACATCTTTCTGTATCTCTTCTATATCTTCACCAAGTTCTTCGATATCCTCTCCAAGTTCCTCAATATCAGTACCTAACTCATCTACGTCTTTCTGTATCTCTTCGATATCGCCACTTATTTCTTCCAGGTCTTCTCCCAACTCTTCAATGTCGGTACCCAACTCATCTACATCTTTTTGTATCTCTTCAATGTCATCTCCCAGTTCCTCAATGTCCGTACCGAGTTCCTCAATATCTGTTCCCAACTCTTCAATGTCTCCCTGAATGATCTCTATATTCTGGTTATTCATATTCAGAGACATCTGAATAAATATAGATAAGTAGATCGCCTCTAATGATACAATAGTGGTCAAAACCAGCAACATTCGCTCAAAACTCACTATTTCCAGCAAAGGCAATGCAAATGCCACAATGAACATTATGGTATGCGCCGTAACAGATGCAGCCGACCCCACCCACTTGGTGATGTTCTCCGCACCCTTCTCCATAATGATCCTCTGCCTTTCTCTTATGCTCATTATTCCGGTTTAGGGTGCAAAGTTAATTGAATGTAGGTTTAGTATTGATTAAGTTTGGGTATTTAAGCCCACTTTCCTTTCAACACAACCTTATCCACATTACCATTTCCATAATCATATGGTATATAAGACAAAGACGGAATGGGTTTAGTAATGATGAGGTTGGCTACTTTGCCCGCCTTTATCGTTCCATAAGTGCCCTCCAGTTCCATTGCCGCAGCACCATTCAGGGTCACAGCATTTATCGTTTCTTCGGGTGTCATCTTTAACTGAGTGCAGGATATAGACAACAATAATGGGACATTTCCGGATGGACAAGACCCTGGATTATAATCTGTTGCCAAACATACCGGAAGTCCTGCATCAATAATTTTACGGGCTGGCTGATAGTGCATACCCAAAAAGAAAGCAGCACCAGGCAACAAAGTCGGCATTGTTTCACTTGCCATGAGCGAGGCAATTTCTTCGTCACCCACACATTCCAGGTGATCTACACTGATCGCTTTGTGCTTTACTCCTGCCTGTACCCCACCTGAAAAGTGGAGCTGATTAGCATGTATCTTTGGCTTCAATCCGTATTTCCAACCGGCTTCCATCAGCCGCTCGCACTCCGGTACGCCAAAGAAACCCTGCTCACAAAACATATCCATGTAGTCGGCCAGACCTTCACCGGCTACCCGAGGTAGCATCTTCTCAATGATCAGCTTTATATAACCTTCCTTGTTTTCTTTGTATTCAACCGGGTAAGCATGTGCCGCAAGGAACGATGCCTTGATGGCAACCGGGCTGTTTTCTTTCAGCTTGCGGATGACCCTCAGCATTTTCAGCTCCCCTTCTTCACACAAACCATAGCCGCTCTTTATCTCTATTGCACCGGTACCCTGCCCAATTACATTATGTAATCTTACCAGGCTTTGGTCGTGTAATTCACTTTCACTCATCTCATTGAGCTTGCGGGCCGAGTTCAGTATACCCCCACCCTGCCGGGCGATCTCTTCATAACTTACACCCTTTAACCTGTTCACAAACTCACCATCGCGGGGAGCAGCAAATACCAGATGGGTATGCGAATCGCACCAGGTGGGCAGCACCAACCTGCCGGTAGCATCAATAATCTCATCAGCCTGCATTTCAGGCATGGTCGCCATCTCTCCAAAACTATGTATCAGTTCGCCTTCCACCAGCAGCCAGGCATTGTCTATAGATGGCAAAACAGCCATATCCTTTCCACTTACCTTCTTCTTATTTTCTGACGATAGCTCTACCTGACAGAGCTGCTTGATATTAGTTATGAGCAAACACATAGCCCAAAATTAGACAAAATGGGACAGCAATAAAAAGAAAGCGTCCCACTCTTTTCAGAGCAGGACGCTTTCTTGAAATTGCTAAAAATACTTCACTACCAGATCACTACTTTATCATAATATGTTTTACCGCCTGCGACCACTTTTACAAAGTAAGCACCAGATGGCAGGCCGGGGATGGAAACGGGTATACTTACCTCATTAGCAGCTGATGTTATTTCTCCCATCTTCTTGCCTGTGATATCCATGACTGTAATTACCGCAGTAGTTGATACAGGCAAATTGACTATGAAAGAACCTGAATTAGGATTGGGGAATATTGATATAGATTTATTTCCTATATTATCGGCAATACCGGCCTGACAGTCGGCGGCAGACTTTACATATAAAATGAAATCAACTACAGCAACCCCACATGAATTAGTGACAATGTAACCAATAAGAACAGCTCCTGCGCTTATGGCCGTTACTAGTCCTGAAGACGAAACAGTTGCAATAGAAGGACTACCACTACTCCAGGTGCCTGGCCCCGTTGCTGTTACTGTAAATGTACCCGATATTCCCTCACACAAAGTGTCAACACCATAACTTGAAAAAACAATTGGCGGCTCTGAGCCTGCAATTATTTTATAAGCCGTGTCGGCACCGCATGCGTTAGTTACTATGTAAACTATTGTGTCAGCACCGGTAAATACGGGAGCAACTACCCCTGCTGCAGATACGGTAATAACCCCGGTTGTATTCGACCAGATTCCTCCGGCCAAACCAACAAATAATGTATCAGTAGCGGATGCACATAATGTATCTGGCCCTGTTATCACACCCACTACGGGCACAGCATCAACAATAATTGGGAGTATAGACGTACTTGTTCCGCAACCATTGGTAAGACTATAGGTAATCGTATCTAAACCTGGTAACACACCTGTCACCGCCCCCGAAACAAGCGATGCACTGCTATTGGTTACACCCCAAATGCCACCGATTGAATCTGTCGAGATCGTCAGTGTTGTACCCACACATAGCGTAGTGACTCCGGAAATATCGCCTGCAAAAGGCAGAGGATTTACAGCTATTACAAATGTATCATTGGCCATACCACAACTATTAGTATGCGAGTAAACTATCATAGACGTACCGGGTATAACGCCGGTTACCACCCCACCAATTACCGTTACCCCAAATGAACTATACCAAATACCGCCAGTAGCCATATTGCTTAATGTTATGGCACTTCCTACACAAACGGATGTTGGGCCTGTTATGTTACCGGCATCAGGTAGCGGATTAACAGTGACTGGAAGTATTGTATTGTCTGACCCACAGCCGTTTGTAACCGTATAGATTATTGTATCTGCACCTGCTGTCAAACCTGTGATTGTACCGGCAGAAACAGAAGCATGGGTATTTACAACGCTCCATGTTCCGCCTGCAGAATCGGCCGAAACCGTGATGGTTGAGCCAACGCAAACAGTTCCAACACCGGATATCGCGCCCGCATGAGGGAGAGGATTTACAAGTATCGCAAACGTGTCGTTTGCCATGCCGCAACTATTACTGTGCGAATTTACTACCAACGTCGTACCAGGTGAAATACCGGTTACTACACCTCCACTTGTCGTTACGCCGAAAGAACTGTACCAAATACCGCCCCCAACAGCATTGCTTAATGTGACAGTACTACCAACGCAAACCGCCGCCGGACCTGTAATATTACCTGCAACGGGAGTTGGCTGCACATTGATATGTACATGATAAAAGGAATCACGCGCATAAAGAGCATTTTCATGTATATGAAATATGTAATCCCCGCTGTCTGACAATGAAAGGCCATTAATAATGAGCACAGTGTCGGTAGACAGCAAATTCATATTACGATCGAGCCATTCAAATGAGTAAGGACTGCGACTCATACGTACATACGGGTGAAAAGCATCATCAGCGTCATCGAAAGCGACATACCCTCTGTCTCCGGAACCGGCAGTATCAGCGTTATGAAACATATTATGGAATTGCAGAGTAGTATCTGATGCTACAAGGCGCAATGTATCACCGACACAATAAGTGGTATCACCTGAAATAAGTGGCGTAGCTAGTGGGCCTGGCAAACGGGCTGATATTTGTGACAACGGCATAGAAGGACAAATCAAAGTACCCAACCTGATCGTCATACTGCCCGCAATATTATATTCTCCTCCGTATAAATAGTGTGGTGGATTAGAAAGCCAAACCCCTTCAAAATAGTCTTCTCTGGTCGTAGTTGTGCCGTTTCCCCAATCAATTGTGCCAATTTTTGTCGCAGTTAAGTCCGGTAAATTATCTACGGAAAATTCTGGCGCAATGGTCGCGCTTACTGTAGTGGTATTTATGTTTAAAGGGTCAATTATTACTATTGGTCCTCCAAACGAAAAAAAAGAACTTTCCCACACGGAAGTAAAATTACATTTGAACACAAAATGAGCATAGTTTTCTTCCCATAAAAAAGTGCTCGCACAACCGCCGGGATCTGTTGTGGTAAGCGTGAAGCTAAACATCCCACCAGACACCGCAAATGGGTATTCGACCACAGGACCTGAAAGAACCGTACCATCTGTAAATACCCAGTTATAGGTATATCCTGAAGTACTCAAACCGGTGTCTGTACCATACTTATAAAAGGTAGTATCTATTGCATATCGGGTAGATATGAAGTAAGCCGAATTTACACATTGTGCAAAAAGGTTACTCTTCGCACATAAAAGGCATAGTATTGCGAGTACTTGGAAAAATTTCAATTTCATAGCTTTTTGTTTTATAGTTAATGTAAAAATAAAACATCTCAGCTCCAAAAAAGCTCTTTTTCTCACGTACGGTCAATTTTGTTCACGAACGGCATTGAAACGCTAGCCGTTTTAACCAAAAGGAAATAAAAAAAGGCTGTCGGTTACGACAGCCTTTAGTAATCTAATATATTATCCTTACCCCTGTACGTGTACAGAATATTGAACATCTATTTTTACCCGGATAGAATCGGAAGTTGCACGGCGCAGACTGCCACCTACTGTGTAGGTAAAGTTAGTTCCGTTCAAATAGCCTTTCAATTCTACATTAGGATCAACAGGCATATCCAGCACTGTGCCATATGTATCGGGGTTACTCAAAGACAATGAGTATGGAGTAGTATTGGTGTTTGAATAAAACGAACCCGATGCTGACCTGAAATTAGCAAAGTTGTTGGCTGTTGTAGGGTTCAGCAATGTAAGTTTGCATGAAGTCAGTTTTGCGCTGGTAATATTGGCGATACCCAACACATTAGCAGTATTGGCTTTGATAAATGAATCGACATTGTAGTGAACTTCCTGCGAACCGGTAGCAGCACCTACTGTATCTGAAGATGGCGGTAATACAATTTCGGTTGATGCAGTTTGTAAGGTTAGGTCATACTGAACCAGGCTAGCAATTTTGCTGCACGACTGCAAATAAGCAGTTCCCAAACACGTCATTACCATTGCCGAAGCGAATAATATTCTGGATTTTCTCATAAATAAAGTTTAGTCAAAGATAAGTTTAAATGAATAAATAAAAAAATGTCATTGGTGGCTAGCCTTCCACCTCATAGTATCAACAAGCGTGCCAGTTTTAAAGGATTGTTAAATTAAATTTCAGAATAAACCCAGCTGGCCGGTCTTGCCAGAATGCTTCCGCTCGTGGTCGAGCAACCATTGTTTCTTAGGTAGTCCACCTCCATAACCTACCAGGCTACCGTTCTCCCCTATCACCCTGTGGCAGGGCACTATAATAGCAATGCCGTTTTCGCCGTTAGCGCCTGCCACTGCACGGATGGCTTTTTCATTGCCCAGCATAATCGACTGCTTTTTATAAGACCTAGTTTCGGCATAAGGTATCTGCATCAACAATTTCCATACACTCACCTGAAATGGACTACCCACCAAATGCAATGGCAGATCAAAGTCTTTGAGCTCACCTGTAAAGTACTCACCCGCCTGCCGTTTAAGTTTCTCGAAATGCGGATGCTCACCCGGTGTAAAACTGCAACCCATATGTTTCTCTATCCGATTCATGATCGTATCGATACTTCGTCGGTACTCAAAGTCAAACAAACAGATACCCTCATCAGATGCGCCCATGCGCATAATGCCTAAAGGTGTTTTTATGGATGATAGATACAGCATACAACTCTAAATTACTTTATATTCTCTAGTATCCCCGCCAATATCTTATTTACCTTTTCTGCATTAATAAACACCATCAGATGCTGACCACCCTTCACAGTGTGAGTCGCTTTTACATTTCTACCGGGTATCACAATATCCAATGTACCATGTATGTGACTTATGTTTTCGGGGTAGGTTGTGTTTTGCCACTCCATCACCACCTTTAGTGCCCATTGCATAAACCGGCCACTTACCGCATTAAATTCACTCATGCGTTCGGTCAACGGCACTATACCTCTCAACCCCATCAATAGCCTGTTAGGTATAGAGAAGCAAAAAGGAGGAATCAATCTTTTCTTTACTATATACCTTGCCAGCCTACCCGGCTCGGGTAGTTCGTCTTTTGTCTTGGCGCTTGATATTAATATAATGTGGCGTACATCTATCAACTTACCTATCTCCACCGCCAGCATACCACCAAAGGACAAACCAAGAATAATGGGATTGGACTCTTTAATATTAACCGCCATCTTACCTGCATAAGATTCCAGTGTATCCGTATCATCATACGACACCCAAGACAATGGCACAAACTCATAGCCATCCACGCTCAGCCGTTTAAAGGCCCGGTGATCGCAACCCATACCGCTTATGCAATACACCTTTGTCATGCGCCGCCCAACCCTACATACTCGATCGGTCCGTTGAAATCATCACTGTTTTCGGTAATGGTTCGCTCTACATATTTATGCACGAGGTAGTTCAGCTCTTCGCCCTTACCCAATAGTACCACCACCTTTATGGGCACTACCACTATTTTCACTCCCAGTTCTACTAGTTTTTCATAATGCAGGTGCAGACGCGTAGCGTCCTTTTCTGTGGTCACTATTACCTTGTTCTCTACATTCCAGTTTTTGTATGCCGCCATTATCTCCTCAATATCGGTGGTCACAAAATAGTGGTGATCGGGGTAGCTAAGCAAATGCAGATCAGCAACACCCTGCTTCAGGTAACTTATGAGTGGTTCCGGCCTTGCAATACCACACACCAATATTGTATGCGTGTTCGCCAGGTTTTCAGGTTCGCGGGTAAAGAAGTTGAATGGGGTACCATATTGAATACCGGTAAAGAACACACTCTGGTGTGGTAGCGGGTTTATATGTTTGGTTATCTCGCTGGCCTGCGCTGTAGTAATGTTCAGCGGACTCTTAGAAACTACTATTACCTCCGCCCTCTTATAAGCGCCACGACTTTCACGCAGATTGCCAAAGGGAAGGATATGGTCTTTATAAAACGGGCGGGAGTAATCAGTGATCAGAATGTTCAAGCCCGCCTTTACCGAGCGGTGCTGATAGGCATCATCCAGCAGTATCACATCTATGCCCGGCCGGCGCTGTAGTAATGCAGGTATCCCGGTAAGTCTTTCTTCGGCCACACACACTACCGCGTCGGGGTACTTCATGAAGTACTGCATAGGTTCATCACCAATGCGCAGGGCATTGGCTTTCTCATCGGCAATAATAAAACCCTTGGTATAGCGCTTGTACCCGCGACTCATGGTAGCAACAGTATATTGATACTGCAGCAGATCCAACAGGTATTCTACATGTGGTGTTTTACCGGTACCACCGGTAGATAAGTTACCTACAGTAATGACAGGTACACTGAAACTGATAGAATTGAAGAACTTAATATCATAGAGCCTGTTGCGCAGCCATACCAATGACCCATATATAAGGGTGAACGGATACAAGGCCAGTCGCAACACAGTTGTTACATAATAAAGGAAGCTGTTTTCTCGCATGTAATGATTGTAATATAGGTGTCAAAGGTCGCTAATAAATGTTTACACGCTGAAGGATAATTGCAAATACAGTTATAAAAAACAAAAAGTTCACCGGCTTATGGAAAATTCGCGGATCTGTATCTTATATTTATAAGTACATTTTTGTTATGGGTAAGGTCTACATTTCCCGAAGGCTGTCATTGATTTTGCTGTTGGCAACAGCAATGGTGTCTATTGCATCTATGGCATGTACCGGCAAAACACCCGACAAAACGGATTCCACCACCCGCACGCGTTTTCATGAAACTACACTAAAGACCGACGTTGATAGCATAGTGGTCGTAAAGAGATTCCGCCACATTTATGTATTTAATAGTGGCAAACTGCTGAAGGTATATAACATATCATTGGGCGAACAACCGGTAGGTGCCAAACACTTTAAGAACGACCGCAAAACACCTGAAGGCGTTTATTACATTACCAGGCGCAATCCATACAGCATGGCCCACAAATCGCTGGCCATCTCCTACCCCAACGAACGCGACCGCAAATATGCCCGTGCACAAGGCAAAGACACAGGCGGAGATGTGATGATACACGGCATACTGAACGGCTACGACAAACAGGCCGCCGACTTTGTGGGCGTAGACTGGACCTGGGGCTGCATAGCCGTAACCAACCAGGAAGTTGATGAACTATATGAGCATGTTATGCTAGGGTCGCCTATTAATATATTGCCGTAGGGGTTAGCATTTAGCATCAATCCACCTTCATCCTCCCCTTCTCCTCCAGCGCATTATTATGTTGGCGGGCCTGGCCATTACCGAAGTTGTAGGTGAATGACAGGTAGGCCATCTGGCTGGCAATGCGGGTGCGGGAATCGGAGCGGAAGTTATTGAGCACGTTATGGCTCGTGAATTTAGACAGGTAGAACGGATCTTCAAGTGATGCTTTTATGTTGATGTGGTCGCCTATTCGCTTAGATACACCCGCAGAAGTATAAATGTAATCGCCACTGGTACCCATAACCGAACTCACATATTTTGATGTATAGTAGACCTGCGCCTCCGCTCTCCATCCCTTACCCAAATCGAATTGCGAGAACATACTCGTATTCCAGCCTACGCCATCATTCACTATATTGTTATTGGCTACCATGCCTGAGTAGTAGAGATAATACCCATCGGCGGTCAGGTTTAGCGACCACCATTTGGTCACATCTTTATTGAAGGCAATGCTCAGGTCGGCCATGCGGTTCTCCCCTATATTTTTGTTGGTGCCGTATATGATGCGGGTGGCATTATCTGCCAGGACTACCTCACTCATCACATCTTTGGTCTGCGCCAGGCTCAGTGCGGTAATGATCATATTCTTATAGCTATGCTTCAGCTCTATACTATTGGTATACTGCGGCTGCAGGTAAGGGTTGCCTGCTGTATAGTTATATTGGAACGAATAGTAGATAAACGGATTGAGCAACTTATATCCCGGTCTGTCTATTCGCCTGCCATAGTTCAGCTCAAACTGGTTATTACTATCTGCCTTGTAGCCAATAAATGCCGTGGGGAACAATGATAGATAGTTTCTTGAAAAATGGTCGGAATGTACATGCTGCAAACCATCTGCAATGGTTTGCTCTGCTCTCAGCCCTACCCTGGCGTTCCATTTATCATTCATATCTTTAGCTGCTGCTGCATAAACAGCATTGATGTTCTCTTTATACACAAACCTGTTGCTGCGGCTGGTGTCATTTACCCAATTATTGTTCTGCAACAAACTGAACCCCGCATCATTATCAGTTTTCACCAGGCTACTCTTGGCACCTGCTTCCAGCCTTATACCATTCTTAAAAGCATAGGTATAATCTACTTTCGCACTTACCACGTTGATGATCGACTGTTGTTTACTTTTCAGCATCAATGCGGGTGACGATGCCTTCATCTGGTCATTGAGTGTTGCATTGGTGAAATCCTGCCGGTAGTCGTTTCCATAGGTCAGGTAATCCAGGTTAACATCCAGGCTGCTTGCGCCGCTGAATTTATGCGACAGGTAAGCATTTGTGGTCACATCTTTGCGAATAAAACCATCCGGATTAAGGATATCATTGTAGCTTATCGTATTGGTCAGGTTATCGTAACGTGTTGCAAACACATGACTGGTCATGTCATTGGGGTGATAGGCTCCTCTGGCACTTATGCCTATCGTTGTCTTTTCAGTGAGATCATAGTCTGCAGACAACCTTAGTGTAGTTATAGAGAATTTCTCTTTGGGAGTACTATGTATAAAACTGCTCGCCTGCACATTGCCAGTTACAGCATCGATGAAGTATTGATTATCTGTAAAGTCGGCAAAGCCGGTGGCATGTACATCTGTAGCGTTTAATGAGAGATTCAGCTTGTTCTTCTTATAGTTCAGCATCAGGCTGCCGTGCTCATTGCTATAAACACCTTGACCAAGCGTTAGCGACGCATTCCCACTCACCCCCAGCTTTTTATTCTTCTTCAGCTTTAAATTGATGACACCCACATTACCTGCGGCATCGTATTTAGCTCCGGGCTGTGTTACCAGTTCAAGCTGGGCAATCTCAGCCGCACTCATGCTCTTCAGGTATTCGGCCAGCTGATCGCCGCTCAGGTAAGTAGGCCGGTCGTTGATCAATACCAATACCCCCTGCTTGCCATGCATAGATATGTTGCCCGCCTGATCCACGCTCAGCCCCGGCAGGCGCCGCAGCAATTCCAATGCATTATTACCAATGGCCGATGAAGAGCCTTCTACATTCACCACCAGTTTACCCAATACCATTTCTATGAAAGGCCGCCTGGCGCTAACGGTAGCTTCTGCAAGGGTGCCGTTACTTTTATGTAGCAAGATATCAGTTGTATAAGTTGCTGCATCTTTAACCACTAATTCCTGCATTACAGCCCCATAACCCACCAGGGAAATACTCAGCAAATAATTACCAATAGTCACATCTGAAAACGTATACTGCCCTTTATCATCGGTGAGCTCGGTTTTTACCCACGATGAATCTGCGGCATTGAGCAGAAAAACCGAGACCGACGATAAAGCCTTATCCTGCTCCATCACCTTACCAGATATGATGGCACCGTCGGCTACAGATCTGAACACAATACAGAAAAGCAAACAAAGAAGAACAGAGAATCTGTGCATAGTTATTACAAAGTGTGCGGCCAAAAGTAAACTACACAATGCCGAACTTAAAGAAGTTTAACCATAATTAACCAGGCATCAAAAAAAGGGTCTCCGAAGAATCGGAAACCCTTTGTTCACATACTATTCTCTGAAAATCCGCCTTTCGAATAGATCCTTTATAGCTAACTATTATTATTTTTTGCTCTGGGTAAAGGTTTTCCCTTTATCCGGCATTTCAAAATTTCAGGCAAAAAATAAGGGTTACCCCTACCATGGATGAATATGCTTATCATTTATTCAATACATGCTAATATCAATTCCTCACCAACTTTGTTGTGCCAACTTTCACCCCATTATGAAAGCACGACACGACGTAGATACCGGATGCAAGCCTATTTACATTAAGAACCGTCTTCCCCTCTACAAGCACTTCAGTGGCTATGACCTTACCGGTAATATCAGTCAGCTCAACAGTGTTAGTGCCATCATTCAGGCCACTCACTTCTACTACTGCATTATCCGATGTTGGGTTAGGGAATACATTTACAGAAGCTTCATCAGCTATACCTACCGTTATTACACCGGTTGGTGCATTGTAATAGGTCTTCGACCCGCAACCACCCTTTGTAGTCATTACCCAGTACTTTTTATTTGTAAAGTCAGGAGATGGCTGATAGAAATTCTGATCTACCTGCCCTGAATAGATCGTTGAATCCAACGATGAAGCATCGTCAAATCCCCACTGGTAGCTATCCACCGTATTGTCAATACAAATAAAATGGTCGTGTACATAGTATATCTCAGGATTGATTGCCGATGCACCGCTTACTGTTACTTTAAACGTATCACTGGTATTACACACGAAACCTGTTGCATTGGCCGTCAGGATCACATTTGCAATACCTGCATTAGGGAAATTCACTATCGCATTTTTATGTCCGGCTCCCTGTGCAAATACCGTTGCACCTGTTGCGCTCCATGTATATTGTACTGTATCGGGTGCATTTGTTGCCGCACCAAAGTTTTGATACCTGGCATCCCTGCATAATGAAGACGTAGGCATAGTAGCTATCACTGGGGGTGCCGGTGCCGGATTTACTGTAACCAATAGATTCTGATTGTTTGCGCAGGCATTCGCACTAAGTATGTAGTGATAAGTAACCAGTTTCGGTGCTAATGTAATGTTGTTCAACACCTCGTTGATTATACCGGCCGAACCTGATGAGGTACCTGCTGCATTACTTAGGCCTCCTGTAGCAGCACGTGTCCAGGCAAATGTAGTACCCGTTGTAGCGCACGCTGGTGTATAGTTAAATGGTGCTCCGCTACAAACAGTTCCACTCAATGAAGATGTCAGCTTTGGTGTTGGATTAACTGTGAAACTAAAGCTCTGCGGTACACCCACACAACCATTGGCCGATGGTGTCACCATTACATTGGCTGTAATAGTGGCTACTGTTGTGTTGGTTGCGCCAAACGCGGAGATGTTTCCTATACCACTGGCAGCAAGTCCTATCGTAGTATTGGTATTGGTCCAGTTATTAGCTGTTCCCGATACAAGTCCGGTAAATATGACACCGGTTGTAACCGTATTATTACACAATACCTGACTTGTTACAGGATCAACATTTGGAGTCGGCTTTACAACTATTGTAAGGCTCTGCGTGCTACCGGTACAAGTACCGATCGCGGGAGTTACCGTAATGGTAGCCGTATCGAAAATGCTGCTTGTATTTACCGACGTAAATGAAGCAATATCGCCGGCACCGGTTGATACAAGACCAATACCTGAATTGCTGTTGCTCCAGTCGTAGACTGTAGCGGCTACCGCACCTGTAAAGTTAACGGCAGTAGTAGTATCTGTATTGCACAATACCTGGCTGCTCACTGCATTTACTGTTGGCGTTGGGGTAACAGTATAGGTGAACGTATCAGCAACACCTGTACAGCCGTTTGCGGTTGGCGTAACAACAACCGTTGAAACCAGCGTACTGATACTGGTGTTCGTAGCCGGGAACGAAGGTATAGATGGTGTGCTGCCAAATAATGCCAGGCCTATCAGCGAATTATCATTGGTAAAGTTATAAGAAGATCCCACCACATTGCTGCCAAACACAACTGTTGTAGTTGCAAAACCATTACACAACTGTTGGTCGCTGATGGCATTTGCGTGCGGAGTTGGATTAACAATGATCAGGAAATTACCTGTCGGGCCATCGCACCCATTAGCTGTAGGCAATACCGAAATGATTGCAGTATCAATATTGTTGCCAGTATTCATACCTGCAAATGTGGCAATATCACCTGTACCTGAAGATGCAAGTCCAATTGTACTATTGTTGTTCGTCCATGTATAGGTAGTACCACTTACCGTCCCTCCGAAATTGACAGCGGCCACAGACTGTGTATTACATACTGTTTGGTTGGCAACGCTATTGACAGTAGGTGTTGGATTAATTGTAACCGTCACACTCTCCGTGTTATTGCAGCTGTTGGCTGTAAGCGTGTATACATAAGTAACAACAATAGGCGCTGTTGTAGTATTGGTCAACACTTCATTAGGGTCGTTTGTTCCAGCTCCTATTGTATTGCTGATGCCAGCTACTATAGCACGGCTCCAGTTAAACGCTGTCCCGGTTGTAGCACTTGTTGGCGTGTAGTTGAACGTGGTATTGTTACAGATAGCAGTTGGGGTCAAAGTACTGCTCAGCATTGGTGTTGGCTGAACTGTTACAGTTACATTCTGTGTGTTGGTGCAGCTGTTGGCTGTCAATGTATACACATAGGTAACCACTATAGGATCTGACGTTGTGTTGGTCAATGTTTCGTTAGGATCGCCACTACCATTGCTAGCTGTGTTGCTGATGCCCGCTATTGCTGCCCTGCTCCATGCGAATGTTGTAGTAGCAGTAGTACTTGTTGGCGTGTAGCTAAACAAGGTATTGTTACATACAGGTGACGGAGTGAGTGCACTTGAAAGCACAGGTGTAGGATTGCTCGCTATTACAAATGTATCGCTGATACCTACGCAACCGCCTACTGAAGGAATAACGATTACTGTCGAGAATACTCTGTCGGTAGTACCATTGGTCAGCGTAAGCGAAGTGATACTGTCTGAAGCTGTAGCAGGAATACCTGTTGTTATATTGTCATTGGTCCATGTAAATAATGTACCTGATACAGCTCCTGTAAATATTACCGGTGTAGTTGCAGCTCCGTTACATACAGATTGATCTGTAGTTGCGTCAACTGTAGGGAAAGGCTTTACAGTGACCACTGCATTACCGGTTGATGGGTAAGTGCAGGTACCTTCTGTAATATCTACCAATGCATATGTTGCTGTTGCTATAAGTGCGCCACTATTGATAGTGTCAGCGCCATTAGCATTCATCAGTGCATTTAGTGGTGATCCACCATTAATAGTGTAAGACACAGACGTTCCGGCAGGGCCGTTGATGATCACATCTGCGCTGTCATCTTTACAGATAGCTGTTGTGCCACTGATCGACGCAACAGGTAGAACAGGCTCTGTTATGGCAACTGGCTGGTCGTGGATACAACCGTGGTTATCAGTAACAGTGCAGGTATATGAACCTACGCTAAACCCTGTACCCGTTGCCCCTGTGCCACCTATTGGCGACTATGAATACGTATAAGGCGCAGTGCCGCCTGTTGGCAATACCGTTGCGGCACCGTTGTTACCGCCATGGCAGGTAACATTGGTCTGTGTGCTGATAGTTGAGGTAAGTACAGTAGGCTGTGTGATAGTAACCGTCTGGCTATGCTCACACAGATTATCATCTGTTATGGTACATGTATAAGCACCAGCGGTAAGACCGGTAGCAGTAGCAAATGTGCCACCTGTTGGTGCCCATGAATAAGTCAATGTTCCTGTACCTCCGCTTGCAGTTACAGCCGCAGCACCCGTAGCATTACCGTTACAATCTACATTGGTCTGCGCGGTCACTGATGAAGTGATAGTAGTTGGTTCTATGATCGTAGCTGTCTTTATTACAGCGCAGAGATTAGCATCCATAACTGTTACCGTGTAAGATCCTGCCGTAAGATCAGTTGCCGTCGCTGTTGAAATTTCGACTGGCAGCCATGAATAATTGAGCACTCCTGTTCCTCCACTTGCAGTTACTGTCGCAGTTCCGTTGTTGCCGCCGTTGCAGCTTGCATTGGTAGTTGCTGTAATGCTGGCTGTTAGCGCTGTTGGTTCTGTGATCGTCGTGGTTGCTGTTTGTGTACAACTATTAGCATCTGTGATAGTAACCGTGTAACTACCCGCGGCAAGAGCGGTAGCGGCAGTGCCACCGCTCGGGGCCCATGAATAGTTGTATGACGGTGTGCCACCACCTACAGTTACTGATGCACGCCCATTGCTGCCGCCGTTGCAGCTAACATTGGTTGTCGCGCTGATGCTTGCTGTAAGCACCACCGGTTGCGTTATGGTTACGGTTTGTGTTGTGGCGCACAGGTTGGCATCAGTTACTGATACCGTATAAGTACCTGGAACAAGTCCGGTAGCTGTTGCAGCAGCGCCACCAGTTGGCGCCCATGAATAAGTATATGAAGAAGTACCACCGCTCGCCGTTACTGTGGCTGCACCATTGCTGCCGCCATTGCAGCTTACATTGGTTGTTGCCGTCATTGTTGCTATAAGGGCCGCAGGCTGGGTTATTGTAACTAATTGGTCATGCGTGCATGCATTGCCATCCGTAATAGTGCAGGTATAAGTGCCCGCGGTAAGGCCCGTTGCCGTGGCAAGGGTTCCGCCTGTTGGTGCCCATGAATAACTGAGTGTACCCGACACACCCGATGCAATTACTGTTGCAGCACCATTATTATTGCCATTACAGTCTACATTGGTCTGTGGTGAAACACTTGATGTAATGCCCGAAGGTTGTGTTAACGTTACAGTTTGTATGGCAGCGCAAAGATTTGCGTCACTCACAGTCACAGTATATGTTCCGGCGCTGAGCCCTGGTGCAGTGGCAGCGGTAGCGCTACCTGGTGCCCATGAATAAGTATATGGTGCTGACCCGCCCGATGCTGCTATGGTTGCGTCACCCGTGCTGCCGCCATTGCAAGCGATGTTGGTTTGAGAAAATACCGATGTAGTAACAGCCGTAACCGTCACATTCACCACCATATCCGCAGTTGCTGTGCCATCACTCACTCTTACCGTAAACGCGTCGCTACCGCTATATCCTGTTGTTGGCTGGTAAGTTATTGTACCACCGGGGGTAATATTTGTTGAGCCTGAAGACGCTGTGGCCGATGTAAACACAAGTGTACCATGCGCGGGTGCGCTCTGCTGTGTCCACGTTTCTGTCTGCCCTGCGTCCGCATCATTTACATGAAGCAGCGATTTTATGTCGCCAGCCGCGTTATTCTTGCAAACCGTAAGCGATTGCGGTGCGCTTAGCGTATAGGCTGGCGCCACATTGGTTACCACATTACATCCACCTACTACCCGGACACGATTGATCGAAGCATCGGCAATGTACAAACTACCACCCGCGTCAATTGATATACCGGTTGGGGCAGTCAGTTTAGCCGCAGCGGGAGCACCGCCATCGCCGCTATAACCAGCCACAGTAGTACCTGCAAAAGTGCTGATCACCCCGCTACTATTTATTTTACGAATACATGAACTACCATATTCAGCAATGTACACATTACCGCTGCCGTCAACCGCAACATCCCTCGGATCATTTAATGTAGCCGCGTTCGCGGCTCCACCATCGCCCGTATGTCCTGGAGAAGAGACACTACCCGCAATAGTGAAAAGCAGACCGGCTGCATTTATTTTGCCTACTCGATTTGCGTCGCAAAAAAACATATTCCCACTTCCATCTATTGCAATGCCATTTATATTATATAAGTAGGTTGAGGTAGCCGGTTGTCCATCGCCAGTTAGGCCGCCTGAGCCGGCAATGAGGTGGAGAGCGCCACCATTATCAATTTTAAGGATGCGACTGGATGAGAAATCTTCATGTGAGAAATATATGTTACCACTGCCATCAACACATATACCTGATATACCAAAAAAATTCGCTGAGGTTGCTGGAGTGCCGTTAGTACTAAAAGAAGAACCAGATAGATTTCCAGCTATAGTACTTATAACACCACTGCTGTTGATCTTGCGGATGTAACCACCAAATGTGAAGCCGCCACCGGTGAAGTCACAAACAAACAAATTGCCACTGCCATCCATTGCCATGTAAGTGGGATTGCGCAATGTAGCAGCGGTAGCGGGGCCACCGTCACCACTGTGTCCGGCACTGCCAGTTCCGGCAAAAGTGGTAATCACCCCGGTGGTGCTTATTTTACGGATCACATTATTGTCCTTGTCTGATACGTATATGTTGCCTGCCGCGTCTTTAACCACGTCTGTTGGTGTATTTAAAGTAGCTGCGGTAGCTAGACTACCATCGCCGGTATATGCCGCGGTACCATTGCCCGCTATAGTGCTGATAATGCCGCAATTAGCGGGTGGTGCCGCGGGTTGGGTAAGCGTCACGGTCTGAACGAGCGTGCAGCTATTAGCATCAGTAATTGTGCAGGTATATGAACCTGCAGTTTTACCGCTAATGCTTGCCGCAGTGCCACCGCTTGGTGCCCATAAATAGGTATAGCCCGGCGTACCACCAATTGCAGCAATAGTTGCACTGCCATCGCTGCCACCTGCAGTAGTCACATTGCTTTGTGCAGTAACGGAGGAGGTCAACACCGGTGGCTGAGTAATAGTAAAGGTCTTGGTCAGCGTTGCGCTGGCTCCATCAGTGATGGTACACGTATATGATCCCGCACACAAACCCGTTGCAGTGGCGCTTGTGCCACCAGATGGGCTCCAGGAGTATGCGTATGGCGCGGTACCACCTGAGACAGTAACGGAAGCAGAGCCGGCACATACTGCATTACAACTAAGATTTGTTTGACTAGTTGTTGCCGACAGAGAGGTAGCCCCATTGGTGAGAATAACAAAATAATTCTCCGTTTCGCCATACCCTCCACCAATGCCGTTTGTGCAAGCCTGTGAAGCTCTTATTTCAGATTCATAAGCACTTCTTACACGCATGCTCAACTGCACCCCGGTAATGCCACCTGGCATAACGAAGCTTCGGCTATGGGTATAATTACGAGCAGAAGAATCGATATATTCTGACGATTCATAAAAACCATTATTGTTTAAATCAATCCAGATTCCTACGCCATCCCGATATTCCGCATTACCTACAGTGGCAGACCAGGTTACAGTAGACCCTATAGCAAGTGTCCTTACAGGTGTAGAAAATGTGTAATAACCATTTGAATTGCAAGTATTGCTATTATTATTTCCAACTGATGCCACACCTCCCATAGAAAATGTATTAATGGGATCATAAGTGCAGTCACTTGTGGTAGCAAATGTGGTACTGCATTGCGAATAACCGGAAAAATTGAGGGTTACCAAACAAAAAATAAACAGTAAAACAGACTTCATATGAATATATTTTAAATTTACCTTTAATAAATAGTTTTCCCAATTGATGGTCTCATCAAAATGACTAAGGCAACATCCTGGGACATTTAGATACCACTAACCAGAAGTACTCTTCACCAACTTACAACGTGTTTGAGGCTCGGGATTACTAGTTTGGGACAATAATCGGTGCTACACCGTCCAATTTCACAGTTGTGGGACTAAACTGTCTTCTTTTTGTGGGCGAATGTGAGTAGTTTTGAATGCAAGCTAACTGAGCAATCAGTCAATCTCTATTTATGAAAACAGACGAAATAAGGATAGCAATTATTGACGATGAGCAAACATGGTCGAAAGTAATAGCAAACGTGGTTACAGAATACGGCTATACAGTGGCATGGGTAGCGCATACTTTCGAAGAAGCTATAATTAAATTGAACGGCAAAGATTACGATCTCATACTATTAGACATTAATCTTGATAACAATATAAGCGGAACAGAATTAGGCAAAATGATACATAGCTTCTACAAGAAGCCCTTCATTTTTATTACCTCAAACCTCGACCCACATACATTAAAAGCGGCCATTGAAGCAAAACCCTCTGCTTACCTCACCAAACCTTTTCAACAAGCGTCGTTGATCGGCACATTACAGAGTGCTATTAATAATTTTAACGATAATATACAACCTGGTCTAGCATCAACTGGCGACAGCGACATGTTCTTTGTAAAACAAGGACTTAAATACAAAAAAATACATTGGGCCAATATTGTTTATCTCCGATCAGAAGATAACTACACGGTCATTTTCAATTCAATTGATGGCAATGAATATTACGTTAGAAGTACACTAACAAAGACCATGAATCACATCATCCCTACAAGCTTGCAGGATGCATTTATACAAGTTAATCGAGCCGAAGCCGTAAATCTAAAATTCGTGCTTGAGGTTACAACAGACGAGATAAAAACAGCCTTTAAAGCAATTGTATTAACTAAAACCTTTGCTGGCAGCCTTCGGAAAGTGATGAATCTGATTGAGTAACTGGCAGCAATATCGTCCTCGGTTAACTTGCACAGGCATCTCTTTCGCAAATACGGAGTAAATGAACGACTACAATCATTCAAAGGCAATATCAATATGGTTCGTTCTATTTGATTTAAATTATATTGTATTCGCTCACTATTAAATTGACGGATTAGACCCAATCGTCATAAATATATTTTCCTACTTTTACGCCCCAATCAAAAACACAATGATCAAAAGAACTGCCCTCGTTTTATCTTCTCTTTTAGCGCTCAATGCATGTGAGCCTAAACCTCAACGAAATATTACCAATGTAGAAACTGCCACCAACAACATAGTGGCGAAAGACGTTCACACACAGTCTAATGCCAATGAGGTAACCCTCAGTCACCTGGATATGGACATAAAGGTGGATCTGGAGAAAAAACAGATAAGCGGTTGCGCCCTATGGACCATTGATAATAAGAGTAAGGTAAAGGAGCTGAAACTGGACACTTATGACATGATCATTGACAGCGTAGCGGTAGATGGCAAACAGGTGGCTTATAAGCGCGGTGTGGTAATACCTCACCTGGGCAGCGCACTGCATATACCTATTGAAGCCAACAGCAGGCAGGTAATGGTCTGCTACAAAACCGGACCCAAAGCACGTGCACTACAGTGGCTTGATCCGCAGCAAACACACGACAAAAAATTCCCTTTCCTCTATACGCAATCTGAATCTATCTATGCGCGCTCATGGATTCCCTGCCCCGATGGACCGGGTATAAGATTTACCTACACTGCCCGTGTTACCGTACCTAAGGGACTGATGGCATTGATGAGCGCCGAAAACCCGCAGCAGGTAAGCGATAGCGGTGTTTATCATTTTAAGATTGATGTACCCGTACCGGCATACCTTATGGCATTGGCCGTGGGCGATATTACCTTCAAAAGCATAGACAACCGCACCGGCGTTTATGCCGAACCGGGCATGATAGAAAAGGCCCGTTATGAGTTTGAAGACGTGGGTAAAATGGTAACCACCGCCGAAGGGCTTTATGGTCCGTACCGCTGGGGCAGGTATGATATGATAGTCCTTCCTCCGGGCTTCCCTATAGGTGGCATGGAAAATCCACGCCTTACATTTTGCACCCCTACAATCATAGCGGGAGATCGTTCATTGGTAACGCTGATAGCGCATGAGCTGGCACATAGTTGGAGCGGCAACCTGGTGACCAACGCCACATGGAATGATTTCTGGCTTAATGAGGGTTTCACGGTATACTTCGAGCGTCGCATTATGGAGCAAATGATGGGCCGCACCTATGCCGATATGCTTTGGGAACTCGGCTACCAGGACCTGGTAAAGGCAGTAGACGAAATAGGTCCATCAAGCAACGATACATGGTTGAAGTTATCTCTTGAAGGTCGCGACCCCGATGATGGCCTTACAGATATTGCTTATGAAAAAGGTTCATTATTGCTTGAATTGATAGAACAGAATGTGGGCAGGGCTAAGTTCGATAAGTTCCTTGCAGGCTATTTTAACGACCATGCATTTAAGACCATCACTACAGAAGAGTTTTTGAATTATCTCAATCAAAACCTTATCAATGGCGATACAGCCCTTATCAATAAACTCAACATCAGTGCATGGGTATATGGCCCCGGAATACCTGCCAACTGTCCGCGTGCCGCTCAGGAGCGCTTTACGAAGGTAGATGCGGAACGAGTTAAGTTTGAAAAAGGTGCAGTACCAGCTCAACTGGCCACTACCGGCTGGACCACGCATGAGTGGCTGCAATTCCTCCGCAAGATGCCGGCAACATTGTCCGTACCGCAAATGAAGTCGCTCGATGATGCTTATAAGTTTACCACCAGCGGCAATAGCGAGATAGCCGACCTTTGGTTTGTTATGGCCGTTCGTGCCAACTACAAGGCTGCCTACCCTGCCATGGAACAATTCCTGAGTACTGTAGGACGCCGTAAATTCCTGCAACCGCTCTACGGAGAAATGATGAAAACACCCGCCAACACCGAAATGGCCCGTCAACTCTTTATTAAATACCGTGGCAACTACCACCCGCTTGCCCAGGAAACACTGGATAAAATGGTGTTGGGCAAGAAGTAATTCAAAAAAAATAATCTCTATATAACGCAACCTGTGGCACACTTTGAAAGTGTGCCACAGCTATTTATGAGCAACCCGCACAGGGTCTGTTCGTTTTCGGTAAGTAACAACACTCGCTCATCACTCTTATTTTAAGAGGGCCCGATATTCGGCCGGCCCTTGGGCCAGTTGTCCAATGTCGAGCCTTCCCGCCGGTTCTCTTTGAGATACACTAACAACACACAGAAACAAAACACGTTCGTAGAGACGCAAGATTTTGCGTCTCCACAGCGGCAGGACAGAGCAGCAAGGTATCCATCACCAATGTTAGCCATTGTTGGTCTTCTGACCAACACACATCGGCCCGATTCTCTTTGAATACTTAACAACACACCCTACTCCTTCACCACACTATACACTCCTCGCTCACCACTACCATACTGCACCTGCAACAAATACACACCATTACTCAGACCCTCTATGCACAGCTCATTATCTCCTGCCTGTAGCCCACCATTCATCACCTGCCTGCCGGTTACCTCAAGCAAAGTATAAAAGGCATTAACCACACTACAATTCACATGCAAAACACCTTTTGCGGGATTAGGAAACAAATAGATTGAAGCCGTGTTTATATTGCTTATACCGGTATGATCTACAGTTACAATATGCCCGGCAGCCGTTACAGAATCATAGCAACCACCCGCTGGCACTATACGTGCGGTAATAGTATCTGTACTAGCACCTTTTACGTAGCTTACAAATGGTACTGACGTAGTTGCAAACACACTACCATGGTTCATCCAGCGGATAAGGTAGCTGCCACCCGCACCACTCACCGTGGCAGTAATGGTTACTGTTGCGCCAGGTGCTGCAGTACTTAGCCCATTAAGCGAAATAGTTGGTATGCCATTCGCAATGGTGGTTATATGTACAGTATTGCTGGTGTCAGTAAATGCGCCATTACAGTCTACAAGGCTTTGCACTCTGCAGTTTATGGTATCACCATTAGCAGGTGTATAGCTATAGGTAGCATTGGTGGCACCTGTTATCAGTGTACCGTTCACATACCAATTGTAACTTACTATACTATCTGCTCCGCTTACCGCTGCTGTAAGGGTTACAGCACTACCCACACATACGGTATCATTGGGGGCAGGTGTTATAGTGGCTACAGGTGCGGGTGCCATGCCCGCAAACCATACCTTACGCACACGGGCAGTATTAGCATCAGATATATAGATTTCCACAACCATCAAATGCTAAACCAATAGATTTACTAAGCTGTGCTGCGGTAGCAACGCCCCCATCACCACCAGAACCGTTTACACCATTGCCAGCAATAGTATGAATTATACCTAACTGATCTACTTTTCTTACTATGTGGTTTTGATTGTCAGCAATTATCAGGTTACCGGTATCATCTACATCTACGTCATAAGGGTCAATATTAGCAGTAGTAGCAGGAATATTGTCTCCATTATACGAAATACCTGCATTTGTGCCTGCTACTGTTGTGATAATTCCACCAGTATTGACTTTAAATATTCTTGAATTACCAATGTCTGCTAAGTAGATATTACCTGTTGTATCAGAACAAAGACCAAAAATTCCACCAATACTAGAAGTATCTGCTAGACCACCGTCACTACTATAGCCAGCTATTCCATTGCCTGCAAAAGTCGATATTATACCCGTTGGGCTTATTTTCCGCACTTTACTACTAAAGTATTCAGCAACGTATAAATTGCCATATTTATCGAAACAAATATCCTGCGGATCATTTAAAGCACTCGAAGTTGCAGGAATACCATCAATACCAGCTGCAAGAATGCCATTACCTGCTACGGTGGATATTATACCAGTTATTTTATCAATCTTACGTACCCTTGCTCCGTCATGCTCACATATATATAAGTTGTCTGCCGTGTCAAAAGCTATAGATGTCGGATGCTTTAGCATAGCTGTTGTCGCCAGTATACCATCTCCGTTATATCCAGCTGTTCCAGTCCCCGCAATAGTAGTGATATTTCCGGATATGTCTATTTTTCTTATTCTATTCCCTAGGTTTGATGCAATATAAAAATTTCCATATTTATCAAACGCTCCTTTGCTTGGATTAAGTAGTGACGCATTGGTAGCAGGACCGCCGTCACCCAAACTCGATCCAGAGCCAGCATACAACGTAATAATCTGCCCTGCACTTTTTTTCCCAAAAACAAACAACAACAAAACAGTATGATAAGTTGATAAAGATTCATATATACAAAGATACAGGGTCGGTTTATAATTTTTCTCAGTATATATACTGAGTATTTGTTTTTACTTGGTATTTTTTTGAACGTTTATAGCACTATAACAAAAAATATATGTCACTTCAAATAACCCCACCTAACCCATTGATCCACCAAAACTTACACCCGGCTATTCACAAAAATGTGGATATGTTTATTTGCACGTCACAAAATCACGCACTAATTTGCACCCAAAATGGGCACCTTGCCCACCGTTCTTTGACATCTATGAACCCCATCACACCAATCGTAGGGGCTGAAAATCTTCAGCCCTGTAGCAAAAACCTGCGTAACACATCTTCCTTATCCTGAAATCCTGACCATCCCGATTCAGACAAAATGTAAACCTATTTCGGGACGAGGCCCAACACACAAACAAACATTGGCGGAAAAAACTGCGGAAAAGTGCAGAAAAACTGCGGAAAAGTGCGGAAACTGGCGGTTTTGAAAATCAGCCAAAACTCTTTACAGATAAGGCTTCTGGCGGAAACTCACGAAAAAAAACTGCCGGAAACACAAAAAAACCGCCACTGGCGGAAATTGCCAACCTAATGCCATTCTGAGTTATTACCAACGGGTGCGGCTCCACATCTTGATCGCACCGCGAATGTCAGCAAACAAACACAGGGGTTATCTAACCAACTTGTAAACCTATTTCGGGACGAGGTAGTGCTACATCAGTTACCCAGGAAATGACTGGGTAAAGTGGGGCGCACTATATGAACAAAAAAAAACCTCCGGAGAATATCCGGAGGCTATGAAAAAATCGTTTATCGGTTACTTATAACTGCAATCCCATGTGTACGTTAAACTCTATGATAGATGCAGGGCCGGTAGCAAACATCAGCCTGTAAATGTTCTTCTCTTCTTTAGAAGCATCACTTATTATCGCGCATCCCTTTACACCCAGGTTCCAACGTATGAACAATACACCGTAGTTATACCTGCGGCCAAACCCTAAACCACCACCACCGTAGGCATTACCGCTCAGGTATTTCAGGTCTTTATCATAATTACCTATCAATATGCCACTCTGATCACCATAAATAGACAATTTACGGCTATCAAAACCAGCATCACCCAGCACACCTTTCAAGTACATGTAGTATTGGTGTTTACTTCTGGTTCTCATATAAAACTGCATCTCAGCACCTATCTGGTAACCAGGGTACGCACCGGTATATTTTGTATAAGAAAACACGTAAGATACGTTGCGGTTGCGCTCCTCAAACTGTCCGCCATACTTGGTGTACGCACTCAGCGGATTGGTAACGCCCAATGCTATCTTATAATGCCTGCGGCCGTACTCATCAACGCGCGCGCTGGCCACCTGGAACGAACATAAAACTATTAAACACAGTATATAGAGCTTTCTCATGAGATTTCCCGATTGAAACGTAAAACTGAATTAGATAAATGCGAAAATAAATTGGTTTAAAACTGGAAACCTAAACGCATGTTCAGATCTATGATCGCACCAGGGCCTGTAGAATAGAAGTACCTGAAACGCTCGTGATACTCATCCGGAAAATCGGGAGGAAGGAACACATACTTTGCACCAAGATTGAACATAAGGAAGAAATGTTTGTAGTTAAGCCTGCGGCCAATACCGGCACCACCGCCTACATAGTTCACCGGGCCTATTATCACCTTGGTCTTATCGTCAAGCAAGCTCAGTTTGCTGCCATCATAAGTAGCATCACCACCACATAACTTTACATAGAAAAAATTCTCGTGTTTCTTATATGTCTTAAAATACTTCTGATACTCAAACCTGAATTGCTTGCCTGCATAGATACCATTGTACTTAACGCTGCTTATCATCCAGGCACTCTGCCGTATACGTAACTCGGCACCACCACCATATTTGGTGTAGGCACCCAGCGGATTGGTAATATGCACAGCAAGTGTGTACTTACCGTCCTTAGCCATAACACCATTAAAGGTCATAAGGGCAATAAGTGTGACCAAAATAAATTTAGACATAATTGATATATTTACAGTAACTTAGTTACAATAATAATAGAACAAATATCTAAAAATTGTGTGAAATTTCAATGGTTTATAAAAATGAATTCTCATAGCTGAAATAATTCCGCTTTATATCCCTTAAATTCTGTGCAACACCACAAGGTTGCTTGCACAATTTGTTAGTAATTTTGTGCTGAGACGCTATCACAACTAAAATAAACTATTATGACAAAATTTACCCATTCCGCTTTAAAACTGTTTACAATCACATCATTGCTGTTTTCCTCACATGTTTATGCCCAGGAAAGTAACTGCAATACATTTATGATAGGCAACCATGTTGAAATGGGTGTCAACTGGAACGGTGCATTTGGAGCCAGCACTGCTCCACCGGTAGGCTCGCATGCCAATACTTCGGCATCATTGCACAACAGGGCCGTGTGCACCGGCGGATTATATACAGGCACATCGCTCGGCATAGTTGCCGACCCCGACCAGACAGGATGGGCTACCTACTACGGCGATTTTGTACTACCGGGCGGAGCCAAAGAAGGTTGGAGTATCATGTTCGACGGCAATCAGAAAAATGCATGGAACAGTGATGCTGCTACCCAGGACAGTATAAATAATGTGAGCAGTTATATATATTCCTACTCCGACACATTAGGGACTATTGAAACTAAAACACAGGCTGTATTTAACGGCATGTATATAACCCAGTGGATAGACCTCGACACATCTAAATTATTCTTTACGGTTAGTGTATTGATAGAGAACACCACACTTGGTACTATGGGCGACATGTACTACATGAGAAGCATAAACCCTCATAACGATCAGTCGATAACCGGCAACCCTAACACATGGAATAAGATAATGGCACAAAATCCCGATACCGGGAACAGGGCTATTGTGTCGGCTAAAGGAACAGTGCATAACAACGCCTTCCTGGCTATGGGTACTAAAGACGATAGAGCACTGGCATTCATTACTAAGCACAGTCAGTTACCGGATGCCAACACCCTTGACTATTTGTACGCTATAGATACTAATCTCAATTATACAGTCAATGACAGTGTGAATTCCAATGCCAGCATTGGCCTTATTTACCAGATCGGGCAATTGGTGTCAGGCGGATCATCTTACTTTACCTTCTTCTATGCCTTCCGCCCTGATGTCATAGATGACGCCATTTACAACAGCCACCTTGCTGTAAATAATGTAAAAATAACTGCCCCTCACTACCACGTTTACCCCAACCCTATTAACAACTCCTTTAAGCTGCTGGGCATAGAACAAGGAGACGTAGTAATGCTCTTCGATATGATAGGCAGGCAAATGGTATGCAATAAATTGGCGCCAAATGAATATGGTATCAGCGACATAGCAGCCGGCACCTACACCGTAATTATCAAAGACAAAAACGGCATGGTAAAAGGACGAGTGCCCGTTATGAAAAATTAACTTACGGCCGGTTGATTCTGGCATGCTTTTTACTACTGTATGTGTATTAAAAACCCACAACAATGATAGAGCAACAAGATCTTCCGGCATATATAGAACAATCGATACCCGAACTTTCGGGCATATGCAAAAGCGCACAATGCAAAAACCCTTACGACATAGCCCGGCAAATGATCCGCTACACCGGCGATCAACTAAAGGCTAAAAATGTAAATGCGGCTAAGAAATGTCTGGCACTGGCAGAAAACCTTTACACATCCGGTAGTAATGTGATAAGAAACGCTATAGAGAATGTTTTTGTGTATTCCTTCTCTCATGCATTCCTGCATGAAGAACAAAAGAGGCAAAACTTACTCTCCATGCTCCCCCAATCGTTATACACAGTGTATAGGAAGCAGGTAATAAACAGCCATTTGTGATCACTAACATTAAAACACAAAAATGGGAACCATAAATTTGGTTCCCATTTTGCTTTCCCGACTTTGAATAACGGACAAACCATTTAAAATATATCCCCATATATCTTTTTGCAGATCTGGTCTGACGGGGAACAGATCAACATCCGGCAGTTTATTTCAAAGCAGGAATAAGGTTACGGCATTAGTGCGCTGAGCGGTTCGGATATAACCAGCTGTGCGGTAAAACCATCTTTAAATGATGTCCAGCTGCCTTCTGTTGTAGTTACATACCCCAGCCTTACACCACTCTGCAGGTTATTGAGTAGTTTACCCTTGTCATCGCGCCCCTGTATAAAATAGAAAGGCACCTGGAAGTTGAGCAATTTGCGATCTATAGCTAACGTTACAGAGGGTGCAATAGCGAAGATGTTTTTGTCTTTTGCTCCATAGAAATTTTGCCTGTATTCTACCGCTACATTGTTAGTAGTACTTTTTTCCGGCTTGCCAAAAGAAAGGGTTTTCCCAAAGAAATTACCTGTTGTACCGAATGGCATGGTAAAATTAACATCATCTGCTGCACTATAGCTTTGGCTGTAGGTATATTTGAAAGATAGATAGCCCGTTAATTTAAAAGGATTTCCAAAAGTTTTTGTTAGAGATGCATTGATAGTGGGAGTGATGAAACTCTGTTTGATCTCTGCCAGCGCCACAGAATCTGTAGCATACGAGAACGAAGTCTTTGTAAAACTACCTGTCAGGGAAATGTACCATGGATTTCGTTTTGAAACCTTACTAAGTGCCTGTAAGATAGCCTTCTTATCATCGTCATCTCCATCACTAAATAGTTCCTGGATCGTCAAAGTCAATGTATCAATGTATTCTATCTTTTCACAACAACAGCTGTCATGTTTTTTATTCTTCAATTGTTTATTTTTCTTCTCTGCATAATCTCTCTTGACTTTGACAATAGCAATAGCATCAGCATCTGAAAATAAGTTGGGATTCCAAAAACAACGCTGTATACCAAAACCAACTGTCGTTCCCGGACTAACACCATTCAAATCGATAGGTGTAGCTTCCTTGGAATTTTTGCCTATTTTCTGATCTACAAACCCGCTCCACGTAAAATAATCTTTACCGGAGTGAACCAATTCAATTCTACCATTTGCACCTTCACTATAGGTCGATGACAAGTTGAAATTTGACAACATATTTGTTATTCCTCCACTGCCCCCCGGTGAAAAGGCTGCTCGTTTGGATTCAACTGACACAGCATTTTTCTCCTTATTCTCCTTTTTAGCCTTTTTCCCTTTTCCCTTTTTCGTTTCCTGCCCTATAGAGCTGACAACAGAAATAAGCAGTAACGACAACACAAATATTTTTCGTTTCATAAAAGTTGATTTTAAAGTGAAAAAATAAATACTCCGTCCGCACGCTCACCGGCTGCAAGATCTTTGTTTACTTTAAGTGGTGGAAAACCGGCATTCTCGGGGTCTACACTTGATTCTATATCATAATGGCCTCCACCACCGCCGGCAATAGCATGCCATTGATACACATAAGATACCCCCTGTAAGACATTGATCTCCCCTTGACCATTGTCCCGTAAACGCTGCAATAATGCGCCGTTTGTAGTGATAGTCACCACCAAATGGCAACCGTTTACGGATGTTTCTGTTTTCAGTTTCATAAAATAAAATATTAACGCCTACTCTATATACCCTTTTCGGCTTACGGGTGCGTGTTGTTTATGTCTTTATTTTCCTGTGTTTTTAAAGCCAGATAAGTGCTGGCACTCAGCCCGAGCAAGGCAAGGTTTTTAGGCTCTATCAGCGGCATAACGTGATCAATTACACTTTGGTCAACATCTGCCTTTACTTTTGCTATTGCCTTCCACACCTCATAGATAAACCATAACCCAAAGACGAAATTGAACAGTACAGCCTGTAACCTGTGTACGCTCACTCCTGTTTTGTCTGAGAGAATGTCTATGATAAAGCTCTCACCATTTTCATTTCGGCTGAGGTAATTAAGATTTTCGGTTGCAGCTGCAATATTACCATCAGATATATCGGTTATACGTGCCGCTACAGTAGTAAGCGACCCTATACCCAATAATATAAGAGTAGACTCCCACAGTGTAGGCACTTTGCCACCAGACAATACTGTGGCTACAAATGAGCTCATAACTATCCATGTCCACCATACCAGTTGTGTTCTGGCAAAACTATAGGGCTTCTTATCGGCAGTGCTGGCATCTTTAAGTAAGCCATACTTTACCTGCAGATATACAATTAAAGCCAAAATGCAAACCATTGTAATGATGAAAATAATCTGACCGTTCATAATTAAAGTTTTTCATTTGCCTACTCTTGGTCCCGTTTTCGGCTAACCGGTGTTGTTATTTTTTATATTTTTTCAGCTCGCTCCCTTATTCATTTTGTCAGTTCTGCCCAATAATAATTGTATGAATACCGCTGTATACTTTAGTGCACCCAGCACCTGCACAAAAGCTACCAAGTGATAGTGCCTGAGTAGCGCATAAGCACCTAACAGGCCATAGGAAAGCACACCAAGTAATAAAAAGGCAATCCTGCTTCGCCGGGTGCGCCCACCGGCATTTGCATTTTTCACTACAGCGGGAAAACTCACCGCTGTATACAATGCCATCAATATAGCCCCCGCAATACCTGCTAGTTCCGTTGTGTCAATATTCATAGGTATTACTATTGAGTCTTCATTGTAAAAGGCTAAACCCGATTACGATGTAAAGGTCTTCTTGATCAAAAAATTGCGCAACGGGAGTTTGTGCATAAAGACCCCGTGAGAAATCCCGTATTGCCAGGGTGGTTTTTCACGTACTTACTTATTATGATAATCAATTTTTTATGTGGAGTTTCGTACTTCATAAAACACACACAATTATGCTATACATCATTCAAGACAAACAGAAATCGCTTTCCCAGTTCAGCGAGTACATTGCAGGAAACAACAAAGCCCGGTCTTATTACAACAAGGGTATGATAGCAGATAGCTATGATGCCGCTGAACTCTTTAGCAGAGCAGCCACCCAACAACTGGAACTTAATCTAAAAATGTTTTATGGCTGCCTTGATACGTTCAGGCAACAGTACAATTCTTCGGCACACAACCCGGAATATAGTACAGCACTCACAGTAAACTGGGAAGATTTTGCAAGCGAGGTTGCAAAGCAGGTATATGGTATTATTGACTTAAAGGACACAGCATTAAAATTTATACACCGGTATAACAAAGCCAAGAACAGGTGGTTCCTGACGGTGCAGATATGTGAAATAACTACTACCGTGCCCGACGCGCAAAAGCCCAACGAGTATGAGCTGAACTGCATGGATATTTACTTCGACATAGCCGACACTAATTCGATCGAGATAACAGATACAAGGTTACTGGCCGGCAGCGTATATGATAGGTACTGCCCTAGTTACTTTAGTAACATATACTACAACAGGCAGCATGTTGATACTGCATTGAACGCCCATAGCGTAATAATGGCATGGATAGAGTTCGCTTATCTTTTTGACCATAACTGGTACGATAATAGCGACAGAACCAACACTTCACTATTCGAGATCTGCATTAACGCTGTTGCATCCCAACTGGATATGGATGATGACGACGATGCGCTCGTTCCTTACCCACATTGCATATCAGCACACCTTAAATACAATGGTGTTGACTGCCTGGACAATGATGATGTGGTAGCAGGCAATTTTTACAACCGGGCAGGCGACTTAAACACAATATGCCCGCCTCGTTGCGGCGTATATGCATGGCCAAGAAATCTTTCCCATGCATTGCCTACGCATCCTTAAGAGGGCGAATAATTGAAGATGACCTATTTTTTATATTTTTAATGACATTATAATCAAACTCCTTTGCAATTGTATGCAAAGGAGTTTATCTTTGAGAGACACTCTCTTCGCCATGTTATCGTATTATGTCATAATTCCTGTAATTAGTGCGTTACTGTGTATAGCATCGGGTATATTTTCATGGCACCATCTACCGGTATCTTTACGCCTGCTAATACTAGAGGCTTTTATCTCCATGACAGCCGATGCTGTGAACCCTTATTTAACCGGGTTAGGCTACCCCATTCATTATCCTTTTCTTCTTATAGATTTCCTGCTCATTATCTATGCGTCTTATTCATTGCTTCAGACAAAGATCAGGAGGTATATATATGCGACTTTACCCGCTGCTTTTGTTTTTATCTGGCTGATAACCGGCTATCATTTCGGCCTGAAAGAGTTGAACAGCTATGTGCTCACCGGCTTTTCATTACTGATAACGATCAACTACCTGGTAGTGCTATACAGCAGTGAGGTAGGGAGAGGATCAAACAAGCTTTCTGTGAGGCTTTTGTGCTTTTCATTCATTGTTTACCACTGTGGCACCTTCCCCTTATTTACATTGATAAAGCTGCTCATCAACTCCAGGATCAATATAACCATCATCGACATCAACACCGCTCTTGATACCACCAAATATCTCCTTATTGCCATTAGTTTATTGCTGTTAAAAGGCAATAATAGCTCAGTGTCATTAACACCTGAATATGAATGACAACTACATTATCACCGGCATCCTGCTAACCACTCTGCTGCTGCTATTATTGGTAGCGGGCATATTCATATCCATATATATAGCAGGGCGGCAGAAAATGGAGCAGGAAATAAAAATAACTCAATTGGAGCTTGGCTATGAGAAGGAACTGCGACAGGTAGAAACCGAAGTGAGCGAGCATATGATGGAGCATTTTGCACAAGAGCTGCATGACAATATAGGGCATACACTCACCTGCACGAGGCTGGCCATTGAAAACAAAAAACTGGATGAGCCGCAATTAGAAGACACTTTCAGCGCAATAGAAAATTATTTGGGTGAAGCACTGAACCAGGTAAAGCTTTTAAGCAGATCGTTAAATACAGATTACATAGCCAATATAGGTATAATAGCTGCCATACAGCTGGAAGTAAACAGAATAGAACAACTAAAAAAATGCACCATTCACTGGCAACCCAATGACCATGATGTAACCATGGACAAAAACAGGGAGCTGATGACATTCCGCATCTTTCAGGAGATCGTCAATAATGCACTGAAACATGCAAATGCCCGCAATCTTTTTATAACCCTTAACGGTGGTAACAGATTTGAATTAGAAGTAAAGGACGATGGAAAAGGATTTGACCGGGACCATATACTGGCAACACCTAAAGCATCGGGGTTGAAAAATGTGCTGAAGCGGGCAAAAATGGCAGGACTGGAATGCACTATTGAATCGGCACCGGGCCAGGGATGTCACTACAAACTGCGGGAAACCACTAAAATACCATCATGACGACAAACATAAAAGAGATAATACTTGTTGATGACCATGTGATCATACGCGAGGGTCTTAAAGAACTGATAGAAAAACTGGGGGCGTATAAGGTTACAAGACAATACAGCGACGGCTCAGAGCTAACAAATGACATACCGCTGATACCTGCGCCCGACCTGATAATTATGGATATATCTATGCCCGTAATGAACGGTGATGAGGTAGTGGCCACGCTGAGAGAGAAAGACATATTCATACCCATACTTATCCTCACACTTAGCCAGGACGAGAACAGAATAGTGCATTTATTTAGAAACGGGGTATGCGGCTATCTGAAAAAAGATTGCACAGCAGCTATGATGAAACAAGCTCTGGAAGAGATCTTCAGAGTTGGTTACTACCATAATGAACTGATGGTGTTTGCCCTGCAGACAGCAGAAAGAATGCCCAGGAAAACTCAGCAGGAACTAATACTGGAAAAACTATCTGTACGCGAAAAGGAATTTCTAAAGCTTATATGCCATGAGGACGAATATACGTACGACCAGATAGCGTCTTTGATGCATGTTCAACACCGTACAGTAGACGGCTACAGGCAATCGATATTTGAAAAATTCGGGATAAAGTCTAAAACAGGTCTTGTATTATTTATGCTCAGGCATCAGCTATATGAACAGCTGGGATAATGATGGCTGACAATAACATAATCATACGATTGAGTAAAAATCGACCACTTAACTGCACTCTGCCTAGTTATTCGGCGCACCTGCAGCTACCCACTTTCTTATTTGTGTTACCTGGCATGCAGAAAGTGAAGGCCCGCCTTTGGGCATATGGTTATAGCCTGCAGAATCTGCTACATCACCGATCAATCTGCCGGTAACTGCAGCGGTCATCACACTATTATAATCTACAAGACTACCACCCGATGCCGATGCTGAGTTGTGGCAACCAACACAGTAGAGCTGCATCATAGGGGCTATGCCGCCGCTGTAGGTAATATTGTTACTGTCGCAGTTGTTGGTACACGCACCACTATCTACCGCACCGGTCACTATCCAGCGTTTAATAACATCAAGCTGCGCTCCATTGAGCGCAGGTCCGTTTTGTGGCATCTTACCACCTTCGGTATTGCTGAGGGTCACAGACAACCAGATCTTGCTGGCAGCACTATTGCCGGGAACAATGCCCTTCTTCATAATATGGGCATAGTTATCCAGCACATAACCGCTCTCGTGAGATGCGGCATCATGGCACCCACTTTTGGCGCAGTTGGAGATAAAAATGGGTAATACATCCCGTTCAAAACAGATATTGGGATCATTGGTCCGCTGTGATTCCGGCATTACATAAGGCTGGTGCGTACATGAATATATTACTACCATTAAAACCAAAACAAATGCGGCAATCACACTTCCCTTATACATAGAACGATCAATTTTAAACAAGGTACGGATTATAACAACCATCCTAAAATGATTACTAATTGATTATCAATATTTTAACGTAAGGTGCAGCTTACCTGTTTTGGGTAAAAAAATGAGCGGCCCAATACGAGCCGCTCATTTTCAGAATTTAATTATAGATAGTGTTAATTGACAGTTACAGTGAGGCTAACAGTATTCTTTAACCCGTCTTTATTCACTACTGTAAAAGTGTAGTTTTCCGTACCAGCCTGGCTGCGGGTAGTAATAGAAACATCTTTAGAGTAGCTATCGCCATTAGAACCTGATAATGTTTCGCTGGTAAAACTGGCTGCTGCCGCACCATCGTAAGACCTTGAACCATCAAAGGTTTTCAGTACATCCTTATCTTCAGATTTAGATGCGTTGATACCTATCAAAACTGTTGTATCCTTGCTCAGGGTAACGTCTGAAGAAATATAAGTTGCGCCTGTCTTAAAAGCGATATTAGGCAGTTTACCTTCATCTTTATCGCATGAGGCAAACAACAGTACGGACATAACTATAGCTACAAAAGTGGTGAGTTTTTTCATTTTAATTTTGTTTAATGATTTGGAAATAAATAATTGTACACACATACCCACATCAGGTGGTCATGCAACATTTGTATCAAATAACAACAATTATTAACTCCACGGAGGGGGAATACTCACACCACTCACCCCATCTGCAAGCCTAGCATTGTGGTGTGTGAGAACAGTATTATCTACACGATTAAATACTATGTGGTTCCATAACACATGAGACTGATAAAATAAAAATACAAACGGCCATACCCTGTACTGCTCATTGCCTTGTATAGCGCCATGAGTAAGGTGTTGCACATCTGAATCTGAAAAAATACGCTCCCGGTCATCTCTCAATGCTGTAACTACTAAATGGTCATCCTCTGCTTTTATGGAAGCCACATCATAGTTAATACCATTGTACACCAGTTCATGCCCATCACGTATTCTCAGCTCTTCTTTGGCAATGATCAATTGCTCAAAAGCAGATGGATCCAGCTCCCTTTGCTGAATAATGTACGACTGGCTCTCCTTTACATACAGCTGGCATAGCGATAATATAAATGGCAGCATCACCTGCAGCACAGCTATACCTAATAATAAGGTCAGTGGTCGTATGTATGCTCTGTTTACCATTTAAAATCCTTCCTCAGCGACAACACTATGTTTCGGCCCTGGTTGTTCAGTCCGTAGTATTTGAGACGAGACAGATGATCGGCATATACTGTATTGGTAAGATTAGTGCCTGCTAATCCTATCTGCCAGTTGCCCGACACAGTGTTAATAGTGATACCCGAAGATAGGTTAAGCAAGGCATAGCTGCCGGTCATGGTCTCAAACTGCGCAGGCCTATCTTGTTTAAACACATACACCAACTCCGGCGCCACAAAAATCCTGGTTATTTTGCCGGTTCTGATCTTCTCATACCTTAGGGACGTGGTTGACTTGTATGCCGGTATAAACGGCAAGTAATTGCCATCGGCGAGTACACCGTTGGTAATAGCAAACACTTCTTTCAGTTGCCACTCCTTCTTACCCGCCGGAGTATAGGTGCCGAAGAATTCACCGCCGTATATGAGCGCGCCCTGCTGCTTGTACCTGTAAACAGGAAAGCCGTAGAACTTTTCAGTGGTGGGTGTGAGGTATACATAATTAAAGAATTGATTGTAGTAACCTGATGCCCCGGCAGCCCAGCTACCTTTATTTACCAACACATCAATATCAGTATTCAGGTTCTGTTCTATCTTCAGGTTAGGGTCGCCGATCTCATACCTGTATACTCCTTCGTGCAGCCCATTAGACGACAGTTCCGCAAGGTTGGGCGATCTGGAACCGGTAGATGCATTAAACTTTAGATTAACACCGTCGGCAGGCATATACACAGCGCCCACCATGCCATTGCCGGTAATGTTATTACGCGTAAATGGCTGTATAGCCTCACCCGGAATATTAAGGCTTCTGGTCGCTATAGTGTGTATGTATTTACTATTGATACCCCCACCCGCTTCTGCAATAAATTTATTGCGTGTCCATTTTAAATAACCGGCAAGATTCAACTCCATAAATGAGGCATCGGGGATAATGATGCGGCCACCGTAATTGGTATTATTCTCAAAGGTGAGTTGCTGATTGCCGGTAAAGGATAAATTCTTACGCAGCTGTTTTTCCCATTTAAGGTTTTGCAATGCCGAGAACAAATGCATGTTCAGGCTTATCTGCCCTGCGCCCTCATCTTCCATGCGTATATTAGACTGCACACCGGCATTTAGCTGCAGCCGGGAGCTTTTCAATTGAAAGGTATTCTGACTATTGAACAGGTTAAGCACCACAATGTGGTGCGGGCCATTCATACCCCGCTCCCACCTACCATCAGGTGCAAATGAGGAACTGAGGTCTTCCATAATAAAGCCAAACTTGTTGAGCGAAAAATTAAAGGTGTTCTCTTGTGTCCAGTTCTTTCGTTTAAAGCCCATACCGGCCTTCAGGTAATACCCCTGATTGCGCGAATTGAGCACCCTGGCGCCCTTGCCATCGCTATAATCGGCGTGATTCTCCAAACCCAGCCTTACCCGCCACCAGCTATCTTTATGCCGTTTACTGATACCCGCATCGGTAAGTGTGCCGCGTGTATTGGCAAACAGCTGTGTACCTATATCGGCCTTATAACCCTCTGCTACAGGTTTCTCCTCTATTACATTGATAACGCCACCCATAGCATCTGAGCCATATAGCAATGATGCGGGGCCTTTTATTATTTCTACCCTATCTAGACCTATCTGCGAAAGCCCCAACCCATGTTCATCCTGCCACTGCTGATTATCGAACCGCAGACCGGAATATAACACCAATATACGATTGCCATATAACCCACGTATAACAGGCTTGGATATAGAATTACCGGTGCTCATTTGTGAAATGCCAGGCATTTTAGCCAATGCATCAGACAGGTTAAAAGGAGCATTATCGCACATCTGCTGCCTGCTGTAGCCCTCTATATTCAATGATGTGGCCGCCTTATTATTGGATTGAAAGCCGCTGATCACCACATTCTGCAGTTGATGTGATGTATCTGGGGCAACAGTATTCTGTGCACAAACAGTATTAGCAACAAGTAACAAGAAGAGTAAACAATATTTCATAATAATATGTCGGGCCATTGCTGTTCCGAAAGCTAAGGTAGGAAAGGTTTTTAAGTAATGGGAGATCAACTAAGCTATGCCAAGAGTTTATTTACACCTTCGAAAAAACTCACCTGCCTTTTTGCTCCCATATCAAGGGGCTCCTACTAGTGTGGATCACTGCAAAAACCTCGACAACGCCCAACACTTCATCTAAAGTAAAATGAACAAGAAATGGAAACTTTTTGATTCTCGTGCAACGAACATTGGCGTAGCGAATTGAATAGCCGGGAGCATTTGATTTGAGACTGTTGATTTGTTGCCTTACTTGCTTGTGGAATCGTGTACCCAAACCTGAAGATTATGAATTATACCAATCTGTAGCATACTGAATATCATCCAGCGCAGAATCGTCTATTGCAACCTGGTAATTAACCATTTTAAGGTCTCAGTTTTTTAGACGCCGAATCCCAATTTTTAAGTCGACCAGGATCTTGCCGAGCCTTTTCAATCCGACTTAGTACCAAATCCTGATGTTCCTGTGGAATATCGATATCCCCATCCCATAAAGCATCGTTGATCTGTAGTTTCTCCTTGGGTGACAATTGTTTAATCGTCTCAACTAGTTGCTGAAAACTCATATTCACGTTAAGATGTACACTATTGCTCATAACACTGCTTCAACGGCAATTATATTATTTCCGCCTTTTACAAATATACAAAGTATTAAATCTACTACATAAACCCACCATTTTTTTAACTTTCATCCCCTTTTATAAAAACGTACCTTTGCCGCCTATATGCATTACGTTTCAGCAGAAAATATCAGTAAGAGTTACGGAATAAAACAATTATTTGAGAATATTACCTTTCACATAAGTGAGGGAGATAAGATAGCACTGGTGGCCAGAAATGGTACCGGCAAAAGTACCCTGCTGAAGATACTGGCAGGTAAGGACAACGTAGAAAGCGGTACGGTATGGATACATAAAGATGTGACCGTGGCCCTTTTCGACCAGGATCCTCAGTTCGAAGAAGACCTGACCGTACTCGATAATATATTCCACTACAAACACCCGGTATCTGAGGCCCTGCGTAAGTATGAGCGGGCTATGGACAGTGCCGAGCAAGACCCTACCGAAATAGGTGAAGCACTGGCACTTATAGACGAGCTGGGTGCCTGGGAGTTTGAAGGTAAGGTAAAGGAAATATTGGGCAAGCTCAATATCCACAACCTCGACCAGAAGGTAAAATCCCTATCGGGTGGTCAGCGCAAGCGTGTGGCATTGGCGCAGACACTTATAGATATAGGGTTTGAGCACAAGCACGTGCTGCTGATAATGGATGAACCTACCAACCACCTGGATGTAGAGATGGTAGAGTGGCTGGAACACTACCTGAACCAGGAAAAAGTGACCCTGCTGATGGTAACCCATGATCGCTACTTCCTGGAAGATGTGTGCGATGAAATATGGGAGCTGGACGACAACAAGATATACACTTATAAGGGCGATTATGCCAACTTCCTGGAGAAGAAAGCGGCCCGTATAGATAACCAGCTTGCCAATATTGATAAGGCTAAAAACCTTTACCGTAAGGAGTTGGAGTGGATGCGTAAGCAACCTAAAGCAAGAACTACCAAGTCTAAAAGCCGCCAGGATTCATTCTACGAAACAGAAGCTAAGGCTAAACAGAAAGTGGTAGACCTGCAGGTGAAGCTGGAAATGCAGATGAACCGCCTGGGGGGCAAGATAGCTGAGCTGAAGAAGGTTTATAAGAGCTATGGCGATAAGGTAATTCTGCGTGGGTTTGACTATACTTTTAAGAAGGGTGAACGTGTTGGTATCATTGGCAAAAATGGTGCGGGCAAGTCTACCTTCCTGCAAATGCTGCAGGGCCTTGAAATGCCCGACAGCGGCAAGATAAACATTGGTGACACCATTATCTTCGGTAACTTCTCTCAGCAGGGATTAGAGATAAAGGAAGATATGCGTGTAATAGAATACGTAAAGAATATTGCTGAGCATTTCCCGCTGGCGGGTGGTGGCTCAATAAGCGCATCGCAGTTCCTTACATTGTTCCTGTTTCCGCCTGAGCAGCAGTTTACCTATGTATCTAAGCTGAGTGGTGGTGAAAAGAAGCGCCTGCAGTTATTGGCCGTGTTGTTCCGCAATCCTAACTTCCTGATTCTGGATGAACCTACCAATGATCTTGATCTCCCTACCCTATCAGTTCTGGAAAATTTCCTGAGCGATTACCAGGGATGTTTACTCATTGTATCACATGACAGGTACTTTATGGACAGACTTGTAGACCACCTGTTTGTATTTGATGGTGAAGGTGTGGTGAATGACTTCCCGGGCAACTATTCTGAATACAGGTTATCATTGAAATCGAAGGAAAAGACCGGTACGCAGCTAAGCGGAGAAAGCAAGCCTGAAACTGCAGAACCTGAAGTAGCAACCAAACCTAAAGAAGCAGAAAAGAAGAAATTCTCATTTAAGGAAAAGCGTGAGTTTGAGATGTTGGAAAAGGATATGGCCACTCTTGAAACGGAGAAGACCACTATAACAGCTAAAATGGCCGATGCCAGTCTACCTTATGATGAGCTACTAAAACTGGGCAATCGCATCACCGAGATCACCGGCATACTGGAAGAAAAAGAATTGAGGTGGCTGGAATTGAGTGAGTATACAAGCTAAAAGACTCATTCAAAAAAAATAGTAAAGGTCGAAGCACTGCTTCGACCTTTTTTAGTGACCAAGAAGGAAGCGGTATACTATGAGGTGAAGCGAAACCTTCAACCAAAGCTGCAATTACGGGCGTTTCAAACGCCGACGAGCAGAGCAGAGTGAGTATACCAGTTGATCAATTATTTAAGAAATGATAAAAACTAACCAGGCCGATCATTAATGACCGACCTGATTTATGTTAGTCTTACATAGACTTTCTAGTCTGTTGTCGGGAACATTTATCTGCCTCCGCCTATTCGGGCGATCAGGAAGATAATGAGTCCTATTATGGCGACCACGATAAAGACACCGACACCAACGCCTGCTTTAAATATGTCTCCTACTATCTGGCAACTGCTCAGGCCAAGTATTATTGCAGCGAGCAAAAAAATCTGTAGCTTTTTCATGGTTATTTTTTTAAATAATGGGTTGTTATCTGATTTTGTGTACATCTGATAATAAAAAAACTTCGTGCCAATAAAAGAAAAAGCGAGTGAGTAGATTCAGTGTAGTGACTCTGCGTATATTTCCCTACATGATTTTCTACAACTACATTTGCAGAACTATATGATAACCATAGATTTTACACAACTAGAATTAAAACTGAAACAAGCCAATGGCAAAACGTCAGTTTTTGACCCCGTGCGTAAGAAGTGGATCATACTAACACCGGAAGAACATGTGCGCCAATATATTGTGCAATACATGCTACAGGTGCTGCGCTATCCTCTTGCGCTGATAGCGGTGGAAAAAGCGATACTGGTTGGGAAAATGAGTAAGCGGTTTGATATAGTGGTTTACAACCGAGATCATAAACCGTGGCTACTTGCAGAATGTAAAGCACCTGAAGTACCTGTGACAGAGCAGACATTGCATCAACTATTGAACTACCAGCAAACCATACAATGCAGATACTGGTTGCTTACCAACGGCCACCAGACCTTTTGCGCTGACTCTGGAAACGGCGGTATAGAATGGCTACTCGCTCTTCCCGCTTATAATATCTGAGTACTCCCCTTCGTCTAGCAGCTCAAGTGCTCTATTAATGACATTGTCATCTTCTGCCAGTACCGCATAGTACCCGTTGTCTTTAAACAAGAAGCGGGCTATCTGCGCTCTTATGTGGGTTTGGAAATACTTTCTGTTAGCCGGCCTGCTGAGTTCTTTTCCCACTTTGCGGCGAATCAGGGGATTAACTGATGCGAGGTAACCATCAATTATTTTATCCTCGTCATCGAATGAGTTGAGGAAAGTCTGGATATTCCTGTATTTGAGCTTAGATCTATGCGTAAGGAAATAATCCCAGATGGCTGTTTTTAGTCCGGCGCTTGCTATACGATTGCGCATATCTGCGGAAATATGCATGGTATCATAGGGCACGTAAACGTCGGGTTTTATGCCGCCGCCGCTATATACGACCCTGTGATTAGCTGTGTAGTATTTCGTGGTATCTACCAATACAAAAAGATCTTTCCCCGTTAATTCACCCGATTCAAAACGCTTCTCATAATCGGCCTGGTAAGCGGCACGGCCTTTTGCAAATGAGCGCTGAATAGAGCGACCGGAAGGAGTGTAATATTTGGCAACTGTTAACCTGAGTTCGGAACCATCACCCATCTCATATGGTTCTTGTACCAGTCCCTTTCCGAATGACCTGCGACCAACTATAAGTCCCCTATCCCAATCCTGCACCGCACCGGCCAATATTTCGCTGGCAGAGGCAGAGCTTTCATCCATCAGAATGATGACCTTACCCTTTTCAAATAAACCTTTGAGGTTAGCTGTGTATTCTGTTTTAGCAGCATGAGTGCCCTGGGTATAGACAATGAGTTTATTGCCGTCTATAAGCTCATCGGCAATCTGTGTGGCCTGATCCAGGTATCCACCCGGGTTATCGCGCAGATCAATAATGAGCTGCTTAGCACCATCATTCTTTAACCTCTTCAGCGCATCGGCAAACTCTTTGTGGGTGGTAGCACTAAAGCGGTTGATCTTGATCATGCCCGTAAATCTATCGAGCATAATGCCGGCATCGACGCTATACAAAGGAATAAGGTCCCGCGTAATGGAAACCTGTTTAAGCGCAGGTGAGAAGAAGTGCTTTATGGTAAGAGAAACATTGCTTTTTTGCTTGCCTTTGAGCATATTGATGATGCGGGACGAAGTGATATTGACGCCTGCCACCACGCTATCGCCCACCTTGATCAACTGGTCGCCCAATTCAATACCCACCTGACTGGCGGGCCCTTTATCAATTACAGAAGTAACTTCAATGGTATCACGAACAATGGAAAATTCGACGCCGATACCTGAGAAACCACCCTCCATATCGTCGTTAATATCCTGCATATCTTCTGCCGGTATGTATACTGTATGGGGGTCGAGGGATTTTAGGATACCTGAAATTGCGTCTTTGTACAGGTGGTCTCCGTTTATGGAATCGACATATTTTTCATTTATCAGGTCAATCACCTGCTCCAGACGGTCGTTGCGCTCCACAACAGTATTGATATCACGTTTTCCACGCAACGAATCGCGCAGATTGAAACCTAATACCATACCTAAAATTAAAATGAGGGAAAAAAGGAGTGGCATCCAAGCCTTACCCTTTCCCCTTTCAGTTCCTTCCATCTAATGAATCCTTATGCAAAAGTAAACCATAGTTAAATAGAAAAATAAACGATTAATCCACAAGTGTGCTATGGATTGTTAATAAAGTAATGCCACGAAATAGTTGTCTGAACCAGGATTTATAGGATTAAAGGAAATACAGGATGCCAGTTGTAAGGCATAAACCCATTTCCTGTAAATTTGATGGATATATTATGATAAGCGTACAGGAAGCAGAAGAAATTATACTATCGCAGGTAAGAGATTATGGTGTTGAGGAAATACCATTTGAAGCAGCATTCGGACGTGTACTAGCACAGGACATAAGGTGCGACCGCGACCTCCCAGCATATAACCGCGTTACGATGGATGGTATAGCCGTAAGTTACGCTTCCATAGAACAAGGTGTTACTGCATTCCGCATAAGGGCTACACAAGCGGCGGGAGATGAGCCTATAGAAATTGACGAACTTACTGACTGTATAGAAATAATGACCGGCGCAGCTCAGCCGATAACTGCTGATACTGTAATTCCGTATGAGCAGATAACCATTGACAATGGTATAGCCACACTTGCAACGTCGACCATTAAGATGGGGCAAAATATACACTTTAAGGGCAGAGACCGCAAGCAAAATGACATCGTAACACCCTTCAATTCGCTGATAGATGCCGCTGTAATAAATATAGCAGCGACAGTGGGCAAAGTAACCATGGCAGTACGAACCAGACCACGTATATTGATCGTATCTACTGGCGATGAACTGGTGGAGGTGGATGAGACGCCTGCTGATTATCAACTGAGAAGATCAAATAGCTTTTCCATACAGGCAGTGCTGCAACAACATGCACTTGAGGCCGATATGCTGCACTTACCCGATGAACCGTTCACCATAGAAAACGAAATAACAGAAGCACTGAACGAGTATGATGTGCTGATATTCAGTGGTGGTGTTTCCGCGGGAAAATACGACCACGTACCAAAAGTGCTCGAAGAAGTGGGTGTTCATCAACTATTCCATAAAATAAAACAGCGCCCAGGCAAGCCCTTCTGGTTTGGCGCGCATGATGACGGGCAGTTGGTATTCGCATTTCCCGGCAACCCTGTTTCTGCCTTTATGTGCCTGCACAGATATTTTGTACCATGGTATAAGCGTACAATGGGAATGGCGGACGACCGTAAAATTTATGGTGTACTTAACGACGATGTGACCTTTACACCGGCGTTACAATACTATATGCAAGTGAGCCTTGACTTTAATGAGCAAGGACAAATAGTGGCAACACCACTGCAAGGAAATGGATCGGGGGACCTGGCCAACCTATTGGAATCAGATGCATTTATGGAGTTACCTGCCGATAAGAGCGAGTTTAAAAAAGGGGAAGTATATAGGATTTGGGTGTTTAAGAACGTTTTGCAATGAGCAAGAAACTAAAAGGCGTTCTGATAATATTATCGGTAGGGATAGCGTCGTTCCTTTTCATGTATTTTGCAATAGCCTATAGACCACCTGTCCAAAAAACGGCTGGATATCTGTATGATGTGAGAGATTCCATAATGCAAGCGGCTGTTTGGAAAGTCATAAAAAATGATTCAAATATTAGCGTTCCGCCAAAAGAGATGCTTATGGCGAAGTAAATTACTACAATGACTCGACCCACTTTATCAGCATGACGATGAAAGTAGGAGCAAACAAGGAATATCAATATACATTGATGTATTATGGAGATAGTGCTTTTCGAAGGACAAGCACAGTATCAGAACTGTTTATTCATGATAGTCATGACCCAACAAGACCAACTAAGGAGAACCACAATTTGCTCTTTACGCCCAAAGAAGATACTATACTCATTAACGCATTTGAGCGGCATTTTATAGGTAAGCTGGATAAAGAATTGGAGATGGGGCATACGAAGGAGATAAAGTGATGTGGTGAAGTGGTGAAGTGGTTGTCTGAATCAGAATGGGCGCTTGATTTTGAAAGGTGTATTTAAAAAGAACTAGCGTGATGGCTGTTGTTCATAAGACACAATAGTGGAAGATAGAGGTGCGGCAAATGTGTTATTTACTTACTAATTTTGGATAACAATATGAGTGATCTTACCCACATAGATAATAAAGGCAGGGCTAACATGGTAGATGTTAGCGAGAAAGCTGTTACGAAACGTACTGCTACTGCACGCAGCATTGTGTACCTGCCTGATGTGATCATGCAGCAATTGACTGGCGGGGATATACAGACCAAGAAAGGTGCCGTATTTCAGACGGCGATAATTGCCGGTATAATGGCAGCCAAGAAAACGGGGGAATTAATACCACTTTGTCATCCGCTGGGGTTGGATAATTGCAACATAGATATACAGGTAAATGATGAAGATGAGGTGGTGATACTTTGCACGACAACTATTACGGCTAAGACGGGAATAGAAATGGAAGCATTGGTAGGTGCCAGTGTGGCTGCATTGACCATATACGACATGTGCAAGGCTATGAGCCACGACATAGTAATAAAGGAAACCAAACTGATAGAAAAAACAGGAGGCAAGAGTGATTTCAGGAGAGACTACCAGGATTAAGGGCCTTGTATTGGCAGGCGGCAAAAGCGTGCGCATGGGGCAGGACAAGGGGATGATGCTGTGGCATGGTGTACCTCAGCGATACTACATGGCTGACATGCTCAATAGCATCTGTGACGAGGTGTTTATATCATGCAGAGCGGACCAGGTGTCAGAGATGGATCATAATTATTCAACCCTTACAGACAATCCTGAATATGTAGGTTCGGGGCCAACAGCTGCTATACTGAGCGCATTTGAAAAATACCCCGATGCCACATGGCTGATAGTGGCCTGCGATCTGCCACTACTTAATACTGCTACTCTTCAATACCTTATAGAAAACAGGAATGCTAATTCTATCGCTACTACTTTTGAAAGCCCACATGACAGACTGCCGGAGCCATTGATAACCATATGGGAGCCCGCGAGTTATAAGATCCTCAAAGCCAAGCTGGCCGAAGGTTTTAAGTGTCCCAGGAAAGTGTTGATCAATAATCCGTCTACGATATTAAAACCACCCTACCCTGCTGCATTGACCAACTCCAACACTCCCGAAGACGTAGAAAAAGTAAATACTATTTTAGGCAGCCAAACTACATCTATATAATGCAACAGGATCTTTCGCGCTATAGTTGCCAGATAAACTTGCCGGGGTTTGGAGCAACTACGCAGCAATTGCTGCAGAAAGCAAGGGTGCTTATTGTAGGTGCAGGTGGACTGGGTTGCCCTGCTGCACAATACATTGTAGCTGCCGGCGTAGGCACTGTGGGCATCGCGGACTATGATGTAATATCAGCAGGCAACCTGCACAGGCAGATATTGTACAAAAGTAATGAGGTGGGTTTGAAAAAGGCTGAAATAGCCTGTCAATCACTGAGGCAACAAAACCCTGGCATTAATGTAGTTATGCACGATATCAGGATAACCGATGAAAATGTAATGGAGGTTATCAGGAGATACGATCTTGTACTGGACGGCACCGACAATTTTGAGACCCGCTACCTGCTTAATGACGCCTGTGTACTATGGGGCATACCGCTGATACAAGGCGCTATCTACCAGTATGAAGGCCACGTAGCCATATGGAATGCACCTAATGCTGACGGAACACGCAGCCCACACTATAGAGATATTTTTCCGCAAGTAAATGCTGCGCAGGTACCGAACTGCACTGAAGGCGGCGTATTCCCTACCCTTGCTGGAATAATAGGCTCTATGATGGCCAATGAAACATTGAAATGCATAACTCAAGCAGGTGAAACACTTATTGGCAAGATGCTGGTATTTGATGCGCTGACTCTGCAAAGCAGGATAGTGAAAACAGGTACAGTAAGTAAGTTTGTAATCAACGGCTTAGCAGCAGCAACAAAGGTCAACACCTTATCTCATGAGCAACTTAGGGCCAATGGCTCCAGCTACTTGCTGGTAGACGTTCGCGGCAAAGACGAACATAATGCATTTAACATAGGCGGCATAAACATTCCTGTTGAGCACATCGCCGCTATAAAGGAACACCTGTTAGGCAATAAACGAATAGTACTCTATTGTGCATCGGGCAGGCGCAGTGCAGAAGGCGCAAAAGCCATAAAGACTCTGTTTAATGCAGAAGTGTATTCGCTGGAGGGCGGAATAAAGGATTTGCAGAAATAAACATAGCTAATTTACTTCGACAACTTGGCTTGCTTTTAAATTGGATAATGTTATTAATCCACCAGTGGCAATAATAGCACCGCCAACAAAAGGAAAACCAGCGCCAACCAAATCAGATACATTGGAAGAAAACAAAAAAGGCAAACAATAAAGCATACTTGCTATTCCGGCAATAATAGCAGTATAAGAACTGGCCTTTAAAAATGATGTCATAAAATGTGCTTTAGTAGTAGAAGGAACATAATTAAAAACTAAATTTCTAAGCGCTGTAATGTCGCAGTGTGCGTATTCTTCAATGCTCCAGGAGCTAATTGGCATGCATTTGCTGCCCCTTAAAAAATCTCTATAAAATGTAACCGACAGCTCAGGTAGGAGGAATGCACCAAATAAAAAAATTACAAAACTGGGAATAGAGTAATTGCCATTGCCGATCATAAATGCCTGCATTCTTATTTCGTCAACAGGTGTCATTTTAAAATTGAGTAGGACATGTTTAAGATCGTGGCTTTCATATTTCGGCACCAGGCTGAGCTTATTATCTTCAAGACAATCTGCAATATCTTTACCCAAAGTACCTTCGGGTAAACCTCGTAACCTGGCAACCTTCAGGGTGCATAGTTTTGTATCGCTAAACTGTTCGATCATCCATACCGACAGTCGAAATGATCTCTTTATGATAAAACGGGCGGTATGCTGCAGAGCATTCATAATAATATCGTGAGTCTACCAGCTAAGTTAATCATAATGTTATTAGATATCACCACTGTCAGACATAAAGAAAAAAGGATGGATCAATGACCCATCCTTTAATTCTTCCTGCATCAATCTATATACTGCTCATTATTTCATAGAGCATATATACGTCTTCGAATGTATTGTACAATGGTACAGGAGCTACACGAATAACGTTAGGCTCTCTCCAGTCTGCGATCACGCCGTTGGCAGTGAGTGTATCAAATATTTCGCGGCCTCTATCAGCAAACAACATAGATAATTGGCAGCCTCTTTGTTCGGGATCTGAAGGGGTGATGATCTCGAAAGACAAGTTGGTCAATTTCTTCAACAGGAATTCGAGATAGCCGGTAAGCCTTCTGCTCTTTTCCTGCAATTCCTTCATTCCTGCTTTATCAAAAATATCGAGCGATGCATTGTGTGCAACCATGTTGAATACAGGCGCATTGCTCATCTGCCAGCTGGCAGCACCCTTTTGAGGAATGAAGCCCTTCTGCATTTTAAAGCGAGTCTTTTCTTCATTGCCCCACCAGCCGGCAAGACGGAAGAAGTAAGGGTCGTTGCCATACTTTTCGTGTACATAAACACCGCCTACACCACCGGGACCTGAATTAAGATATTTGTAAGAGCACCAGCAGGCAAAATCTACATGCCAGTCGTGCAAATGCAATGGAATATTACCCACAGCGTGAGCCAGGTCGAAACCTGCATAAGCACCTACTGCATGGGCTGCCGCTGTGATCTTATTGATATCGAAATACTGTCCTGTGTAGTAGTTCACTCCGCCCATTATCACTACAGCAAGCGAATCTCCTGCGTGGGCAATGGCATCGAGAATATCTGACTCCTCTATTGTATGCGCACCTTCTCTCGGAGCGATCTCTATTATGGCATCATATGGATCAAAACCATGCATTCTTACCTGCGTTTCCATAGCGTACTGATCTGATGGAAATGCGCCTGCTTCCATTAATATTTTATACCTGCCATTCTGGGGACGGTAAAATGAAAGTAATAGTAAATGCAGGTTGACAGTAAGTGTATTCATTGCTACTACTTCATCCTTGACAGCACCAACGATCTTTGCCAGGCGTTCGGCGAAGAATTTGTGGTAAGACAACCAAGGCATCGCGGCATTAAAATGCCCTTCTACCCCGTGCTTAGCCCAGTCTTCCAACTCTTTCTGCATAAGGTAGCTGACCATCTTGGGCTGCAAACCAAGTGAATTTCCACAGAAGTAATAGACATCCCTGCCCTCGTGCTGCGGAAAATGAAAACGCTCCCTGAAAGGGAACAATATATCTGTCTGATCCAGTCCTTGTGCGTACTCTAAAGAAGCTTCAAAAGAAGACATGAGCGAAAATATTTTTGCAAAAGTAACATCTTGGGAGATATAATAGTAACTGTATAACAACAAGCACAAAAAAAGGACACCTGCTGGCGCAGGTGTCCTTTTTGAACAACTCAAAACACTAATTATCAATCCATTTTCACCAGACGTTCTGTTTTGAGTAACGTATCATTCAGATCATAGATCATGATAATATATACACCGCTTGACAGATTGTCAACTGAAAGTTCATGAGCATCAGATTGTGTCATCACTAACTTACCGTCAGGTGTGAACAATTTCACATTAACAGGAACTAACGCTTTAATGCTGATCCTATTGGTAGCAGGATTAGGGAAAACAGTTACATTACTATTGTCAGCACCCAATTCTACACCATTACCAGTCGGATCTTCCTTAGCACCGCAGTTATTGACAGTTATTGCTTTCGTAGCAGAGCAACTACCTATTGAGTAGGTGACATTTACCGTACCGGCAGACAGACCCGTAACCGTAGCCGCCGTTCCCGACCCACTTATCGTAGCCCTGATAGGATTACTCACTGTCCACGTTCCGCCTGAATAACCATCTGCAACAACTATAGTAGCACCTGTACATACGCTTCCCGCCCCTGAAACTGCCGTCGGCGTTGGACTAACTGTAAATGGCACTGAAACAATACACGACCCTATCGAATATTTGATAGTAGTAGTACCTGCACCCATTCCAGTAAGTACACCTGACGGAGATATTGTACTGCTTGTGTATACCGTACTGCTCCATACTCCGCCCGGCACAGCATTCGAAAGGGTAAGTACTGTACCCGCACATACCGGACCAATGGCCGCAAGCGGAGCCGGATTTACATTCACTGTGATCGCCTTAGTGCTGTAACAGCTGCCAAGTGCATAGGTAATGACAGCGCTACCAGCGCCTGTACCTGTAACCACACCACTATAAACAGACCCTGAAACTGATGCCACTACACCATCAGATATGGTCCATGTTCCACCACCTTGACTATTTGAAAGGGTTACTGACGAACCCTGGCACAACACTCCGTTGCCAGTTATAGGACCCGGTGTAGGTAAAACCGTAAACATAGTAGATGCGATACAACTACCAATACCATACCTAATGATTGATGAACCCGCAGCCAGTGCTGTAATAACACCTGATGATGATATTGTACTGCTGGTGTAGGTAGAGCTACTCCAGGTACCACCTGCAACTGTGTTAGACAACGAAACTACTGTACCCGCACATACAGGCGGCAATACCGGCAACGGATCAGGAGCTACAGATACTGTGACACTTTTGATACTGTAACAACTACCAATTGCATAGGTGATATTAGCGGTGCCGGCAGATGCACCTTGAAGGACTGTTGATATACCAGTGCCTGCCAGAGTAGCTACACCAGGGTTACTACTAGTCCATACACCGCCAGTCGTACCATTATAAATAGTCACTGCTGCACCAATACATATTGAACCAGATCCGTTTATAGCACCCGGGGTGGTATTTACGTTAAACGTTGCTGAAGATGCACAACTGCCCAGTGTATAACTGATTGTCACCCCTCCATATGGAGAAAGACTGGTCAAAACACCTGCAGATGTTATTGTAGCCCTTGTTGGCTGAGAAGTGCTCCATACGCCGCCAGCAACAGCATTAGAAAGGCTTACAGTTGTACCAACACACATATTAGGTATTGATGCAAGTGGCCCGGGAGCTGTGTTGACTGTCACAGGCTTAGTTACAGCACAACTACCTATTGCATAGGTAACAGTTGTAGTACCGGCAGAAATACCGGAAACCATAATTGGTGCTGTAGAAGTAACGCTTGCTATTGTAGCATCAGCAGTACTCCAGGTACCACCTGCAGTAGCATCAGCAAATGTTGTGGCTGAACCTGCGCAAATTGCCGCACTTGTGCCGGTTATAGCCACAGGTGTAGGGCTAACAGTAAACAAAACAGTAGAGCGGCATGAACCTATTGAGTAGCTTATAGTTGCAACCCCTGCACTTAAAGCACGTACACTACCATTTGTAGATACTGTAGCTTTTGTTGGAGCAGAGCTAGACCATACACCACCATCTACGGTATTTGTAAGTGTAATGATTGTACCAACACAAACCGGAGCAGGCGTTGACATTGCAGCAGGTGCAGCGTTAACGACAACCGGACGGGTTACGAAGCAACCATTGGCAATTGTGTAAGTAACTGTAGCAGTACCCGCAGCAATACCAGTCACTACACGTGTAGCAGGATTAATAGTTGCGAAGCCGCTTCCGTTATCGCTCCATGTACCGCCTGTAGTAGCATCAGCAAGAGTTGTTATTGCACCCTGGCATATTGTATTAATACCAGTAATAGCAGCAGGCGAACTCAACACTGTAAGTGGATAAGTTCTTGTGCCACTGCAATTAGTAAATGTAATTGTGACAGTACCTGCAGTAACGCCGGTAACAACGCCGTTAGAGGCGTTAACACTCACCTTAGTATTACTTGCGCTCCACACACCGCTTGTAGCGGTATTAGATAGCGCAATTGCAGCACCAACGCAAAGAGTAGTAGGGCCACTGATTGCTGAAGGAATAGTGTTTACACTCATATTCTTCGTTGCAGTAAAACTTCCACAACCATTTGTAAGTGTGTAAGAAATAACAGCACTACCGTCAGACAGGCCTGTAACAGTGCCTGCAGTAACAATAGCTACAGCATCATTGCTCGTTGCCCACACACCACCACCAGCAGCTACAGACAATGAAACAGGTGAGCCGCAAATTGAAGACGCGCCTGTGATCACTGTAGTATCTAATGCTGTGTTAACTGTTATATCGTGCACTGCATTACCTACACCACAACCACCGGTAAGTGAGTAAGAAATAGTAGCAGAACCGCCTGTAACACCGTAAACAATGCCTGATGCATCAACAGTAGCTACAGCTTCGTTGCTGCTGCTCCATGTACCACCTGCAAATGTTGCGCTCAAATTTACTGAACCGCCAACGCAGGTAGCCAAAGGACCTTCTATACCTACACCGCCATTATATATCTGCGAGATCTCACCACTGGTAAGTGCGCGATTATAAACAGCAATGTCATCAATTAGGCCGTTGAATGAATGTGAAAATGCCACGTCACTTGCAAACACAGCGCCTACGGTAAACTGGGTAGGTACTGTATTAAGACCCGGCAAATTGTAATACGGATTAAGTGTATCATTAGCAAGATTACCATTCTTGTATATAAATAACTTGTTGCCTTTATTTACAACTACAACATTTGTCCAGGTACTTAGCGCATTACTATTTGCACTACCCTTGTCATAACACTTAGCCCAGAGATAGTATCCTGTAGGATCTGTAAACAATGAGAAATTCTGGTTACAAGTACTTGAATAACTGTTATCAGTAGAGAACAAGACTGAGTTACTGGCTGAAGAGGCATTATTGTACCATACAGAATATGTTCTGTCGCTATTGCCGGCAGGGAAAGAAGGATAATCCTTTCTCATTGTCTGACCTGAACCATTAAAGCTGGCTGCACCATTAGACATACCAAACCTGTCGGTAGAGAAAGTGACACCACCCACATTTGTAAGGTCATTACCATTACCGGAGATATCCTGTCCGCTATTTTCGAACGGATACCATGCCACAAGACCTGAAGCAGGCATATAGCAAGGCACACCCGCAGGTGCATTCACCGTGAATGACAACGTTGTATTGGAAACAGCGCAATAATTAGAAACATAGTAAGCGATAGTAGCACTACCCGGTGCAATTGCTGTAACAACACCGGAAGCATCAACGTCTGCAACAGCAGTATTGTCGCTGCTCCATGTACCACCCGCAACTGATGCAGTCAATGTAACGCTGGCACCAGTTACCGCAGAAGTGGAACCAGATATAGACCCTGCATCAGGCAGGCCTGTTACAGTAACCGTTTTGGTAGCATAAGTGTTACCGCAAGAGTTACTTACTGAGTAGGTAATAGTTGCTGTACCAGCTGTAACTGCTTCTAAATATCCAAAGTCTATAAAACCATTATTTGTAGACCAGGTGAAGCCAGAGTTATCACCGTCTGACGAATAATAGGTATATAGCGCACTTGCACAAATGGAATCAGGACCAGAAATAGTGCCTGCATTTGGTGAAGGATTAACAGTAACATCACGGCCATCTCCTGCTGAACCGCAGGCATTGGTAGTATTATAAGATATAGTTACCGTTCCTGCACTTACCCCAAGTACGTTACCATAAGCATCAACAGCTGCTATAGATGAGTTAGTAGAACTCCAGCTACCAGTGCCTGGAGCATAAAGGCTAACAGATGCATATTCACTGCTACCAGGACAAAGGTCTAACATACCACCAACTGTAACGTGAGGCAATGACAGAATAGTAAGATCGTACGTTGCAGTAGAAGAGGTACCGCAAGCATTAGTTACGGTATAAGAGATCGTTGCAGGTCCTTCTGCATGACCACCTACAAGGCCTGTGTTTACATCTACAGTAGCTACTGATGTATTAGAGCTAACCCACATACCCATCATGTCACCTGTTGATGCAAAATTGGTTGTTGTACCCTCACACAGTTCATTGCCACCAAACACTGGAGCTATTGTACCAGCATTTGCTGCCGGATTGATAGTAACCGAATGAGTAGCCGTTGCAGCACCGCAACCAGTTGTAACTGCGTAAGAAATTGTAGCACTACCTGATGATACAGGAGTTACAACACCTGCATCGTCCACTAAAGCAACACTTGTATTGTCGCTGCTCCATGTACCACCAACGGCACTAGCTGTTAAACTTATTGTATTGCCAACACAGGCATCTGAAGATCCAGTAACAACCAGAGTTCCCGCTGAATACATCTGTGCTATCTCGTCAGCAGTAAGCGGACGGTTATAAATTGATATATCATCAATTTGTCCATTTGCATACCAGCCATTATAATCAGACCATTTACCAATGTGCAGGTGATCTAAAACTACCCTGCTGAAGCCGGTAAGGTCTGTAGATTGCAATACACCATTTATATACAATTTCTTTGTGTTAGTAGCAGTATCTAGCGTAGTCACAATATTGTACCATGCACCGGCTATAGCACCATCGTAAATACCGGCATCAGCCAGAAATTGGCTATAATAATCTGAATACATACCAGAGCCTTCGCCTGTGCCTGAGTTATACAATAATGACAAACCGTACAATCCTGACAGATCGGTCATTTTGCACCATGTAGACATAGTTAATCCTGCAACTGTATTTAGATCAATAGGTGTAGCGATAGCGGCATCAACAAAGTGCCATGTACCATCAAAATCATAGGCACTATTCGTATTGCCAAATCTGTCGGTAGCATCAGTAGCACCATAGTTAACACCACTATTACCATTGCCGCTATAGTCATAAGCGTTACCTGCAAAAGGATACCATGCCACAAGGCCCGAAGCAGGCATATAGCAAGGTACAGAAGCAGGAACTGCAACCGTTAAAGCCATTGTATCGGTTGAAGTGCCACAACCAGTTGTTACTGTGTAAGAAATAGTTGCATGCCCCGGGACAACAGTTGTAACGACACCTGATGCATTTACATTTGCAACAGCAACGTTATCGCTGTTCCATGTACCACCATTAACGTTAGTTGACAAAATTGCTGAGTCACCTATATTAACAGACGAAGAACCTGAGATAGCAAGTGGTGTATTCGATGCAAACATCTGTGCGATCTCATCAGCATTAAGCGCACGGTTATAAATTGATATATCATCAATTTGTCCATTTGCGAACCAGCCATTGTAATCAGACCATTTACCAATGTGAATATGATCTAAAACTACCCTGCTGAAGCCGGTAAGGTCTGTAGCTTGTAACACACCATTTATATACAATTTCTTCGAGTTAGTAGCAGTATCGAGTGTAGTCACAATATTGTACCATGTACCCGCTGTTGCACCATCATAGATACCCGCATCAGCAAGGAAACGGCCATAATAATCGGAATACATACCAGTACCTTCGCCTGTACCTGAGTTATACAACAATGATAAACCATACAAACCTGACAGGTCGGTCATCTTACACCATGTAGACAGTGTTAATCCTGCAACTGCATTTAGATCTACAGGTGTAGCAATAGACACATCAACAAAGTGCCATGTACCATCAAAATCATAGGCGCTATTTGCATTGCCAAATCTATCAGTAGCATCAGTCGCACCATAGTTAACACCATGATTGCCGTTGCCGCTATAATCATTTGCATTACCTGAAAAAGGATACCAGGCAACCAGACCTGAAGCCGGCATATAACAAGGAACAGAAGCTACGATCGTGTCGCCACCGGTTACGGTAAACGCCATAGTAGCTACAGCCGTACCACAACCATTAGTAACGCTATAGCTTATAGTTGTGCTACCTGCAGCAACTGCAGCAACGACACCTGACGCATCAACTGTTGCAATAGAAGGATCACTGCTGCTCCATGTGCCATCGATCGCATAATCAATCAAAGATACCGAGGTACCGGCAACAGCAGTATTAGTACCACTTATTGAAGCTGCGTCGGGTAATGGATTAACTGTGATAAATTTCGTAGCACTAGAAATGCCGCAAATGTTATTTACTGTATAAGTAACCGTAGTAGTACCCACTTCAACACCGTAAATAGTTCCTGAATAATCAGTAGATATTGCCGATCCAGAAAAATACCAAAGTGGACCTTCTCCTGTACTTCCTTCCGGTGTCAAATAAATAGAACTACCTACACAAACATTATCAGATCCTGTAAGCGTTCCTGCATTAGCAGGGATCACAACGTCTATGTTAGTAGTAGCACTTGCTGTTCCACAATCATTGGAAACAGTATAAGTAATAGTAGATGCGCCAGAAGAACCAATATTGCCGGCTATAAGACCTGATGCATCGGTAGTTACGAGACCGTTTGAAGCAGTCCATGTACCGCCTGTAACTGTTGATGACAAGGTTATTGAAGACCCTGTGCACACAGTAGTAGGACCTGATATTGTTCCTGCGTCTGGGGCAGGATTAACAGTAATAGATTGAGTAGCAACCGAAGCGGCACCCGATACTGAGTAAGAGATAGTAACACCACCAGAAGCAACACTGGTAACTGTACCTGATGCATCTACAGTAGCTATGCTATTGTCGCTACTGCTCCATGTACCACCCGGCACTGAGGCTGTAAAGGAAGTTGTAGCTGACAGGCAAACAGAAGTAGCACCTGAGATCGTAACATCAACAGTTGCCGGTACAATATTAACCATATAATCTTTGGCGTTACCGTACTGGTAAGTACCACAAGGGCTTAAATCAGGATAATACCCGATATCAAAACCCGTAAGCACTCTCATTTTATGAGTGCCGGGAGTAGCGCCAGAAGGTATTGATAATGAAATATTGAAATTGCCTAACTGATCGTTTAAACCACCCACTGTTTCAGAACCCTCAAACAATCCATTGTCGTTAAAATCGATCCATACCTGTGTACTTGTTTGAAAGCCGGTACCAACTGTAATATTACTGACAACAGTGGTACCTGCTGCGAGGGTGGCAGAAAGTGACGTATGATCTTCGTACCCTGCCCGTGAGCAACCTGAATTATCATCTATGGATGCACCACCAACACCTGGCACGCCAAAATGCAGAATAGCAATCTCGGCTAGGCACGCATCATCGCCATGGATAAAAAGAGGGGTACACCCAACGGTACCTTCAAGTCCGGTAACAGCAACGGTCTTATAGGCATATGACACTCCACCGCATGAATTAGAGAGAGCGTACGTAAATGTAACAGTGCCGTGTGAAACGCCATGTATATTGCCATAAACGTCAATAGTGGCTATAGCATCGTTGCTGCTGGAATAGGTTCCGCCCGGATTAAGTCCATAAATTCCGTTCCATTCTCCGACAAAAAGCGTGCTCGGCCCCGAAATATAAGTTGGATATGGGAAGCCGACAACGGTAATAGTTTGAACTGCCGCAGGGCTGCCCGCAACTACGTAAGAAATTATTGCTGTACCAGACACCAAACCAGTAACATTACCAGAAGCATCCACCGTTGCTACGCTATTATCACTGCTGCTCCATGATCCCCCGGTTGCGCTGGGGGTAAAGGCTGTAGGGGAAAGTACACATACAGTTGAAGGTCCGCTAATAGACAAATCACCCGATTGTGCCCGGGCTCCAAAACTGAATAATAATGAGAGCAGGCATACCCCCAGATACCCTACGCTTCTTGAAAATAACCTTTTGTTCATACGTATTTGTTTTTATAAACTGATTAATAATGATGACTGTATTGTACTACTTATCTGATTCAAAAGAATTGTTCTTACCTGCGGTCGCCTTATCTATGATTCGCTTATAAACCTCAACTAAAACATGCACAAAGCCTATAATAATCATAAGTATACATTGTATAGGCCTGAGCCTGAACTGCTCAATTGCCCTGAAAAAAGTCCTTTTATTCATGGAAATAGCAATCAGGTAATAAATTTAGCTTGCAGAAAAGCCGATATTGAAGGAATGACACAAACTAGTAGTTCGTTGGGTATGAACCAGTGAGTTTACGACACGTATGTAATATATTAATGGATAATATCCATTAACAATCAATTAAAAACAGTAAGAATCCGCAGAATGGAAATGATGGTTAGCTGATAAGTTTACGGCCAAGAAGATCTGTGAAATTAATAATGAACATGTTTTGAGCATGATCATATGTAAAAGTGCCACCTACCTGCCTGGCAAGGCTGAGCATAATGGTCATACCCATAGTAGTAGCTTTTTTAGGATCGTAACCAATTGGGAGACCACTACCACTATCTTTATAAGTGAGGTTATAACCACCATCTGATGCCGACATAGTTATTGAAATATTGCCGTCTGTGGTAGGAAATGCGTATTTGAAGGAGTTAATGAGCAATTCATTCAGAATAAGCCCCATGGGTACGGCCGTGTCAATGTCTAGGATCGTTTCAGGGACCTGTTCATCAAGGGTTATCGTTTGTCCCGGTGTTTTAAATACAGTTACTACCTGTGTAAAGAGCTCTCTAATAAAATGTGCATACTCAATACCGGTTACATCCTCATGCTGGTATAGGAAACGATGGATAAGAGAAATGGACTTGACCCTGGCTGCGCTTTCGGTCATTGTTCGCTTTGCTACCTTATCTTCAGTATTCGCTGTTTGCAGATCGAGCAATGAAACAACCACCTGTAGATTATTCTTCACCCGGTGATGTATCTCTTTGATAAGTATATCCTTTTCCTGCAACAATACTTCTTTCTGATTGGCCAGCTTTGTTTTTTGTGCAGTAAGTTTTCGTTGGCGATAAAAGTTCCAACCAACTATTGACAAGATAACGATCAATAGACCGGTAACTGAGAAGAAGAACTTGCGTTCCAAAGATTTTCTGTTGTCAGCCTCAATTTGCTTTTCTTTAACCAGTAGAGCTCGCTCGGTTTCAATATTAGCAATCTTTTCCAGGTTATTTACTTTATCCATAGAGTCTTTGAGATCATTGTGTTTAATGATCATTTCATAGGCATTCTTGTAGTTTCCCTGCAAAGCATAGGCACCGCCAAGATTTCCCAGAACATGTGAAGCCACTTCCAGGTTTCCTATGGCCATAAATATTGCCAGTGCCTGTTGGCTGTTGTCAATGCTTAGTGCCAGAGCTTCCTCTTTACTACTGACGCCATAGTTATTCTTTGGCCCTTGTAAAATTGAATCTTTCGCCAACCGGTAATATGCCTCGCCAAGGCCAGCAAGGACCAGCGCATAACTATTTCCCGTGCTACCACCTTGCCGGTATATTTTTATAGCTTCTGTATTACAAAAAATAGCCGAATCGTATTTTTTTAACGCTATGTAAATAGACCCTGTATTACCCAGTACCCTGGCCTGCCCTGCAGAATCGCCCAAAATTTTGTTTAACAGAAATGCTCTTCTGTTGTAGTCTAATGCTCTCTGCTCATTGCCTGCCGAATCCCATAAATGATAGCAGTTGGCAATATTGGCAAACAAACGCGCTACTTCAAGGCTATCTTTGAGCTCGAGGGCAATCTTCAGAGACCGATCATTATAATCTATGGCTTCGCCATACTTCTCCATCTCTTTATAGACAATGCCTATGTTGCCAAGATCTATTTGTATGGCCCCTTTCTCACCCATACGTTCGGCGATATCCAAGGCTTTAAAATCGAACTCAAGCGCTCTGCCGTAATTGCCCAACTCATCGTACATGTTACCGGCATTGGCATATGCTATCTGTACATTAAACGAATCGCCTGTGGGCTCAAATACCTTTGCCGATAGTTCATAATTTTGTGCAGCGGCTTTAAAGTCAGACAATTTTTCATAATTATACGCAAGCGAACTATGTGCCAAACCAATACCACGTGCATATCTGATCTGAGTAGCCAGCCCCATCATATACTTTGCATATGGCAAACCCTTGTAAGGATTGGAGAGGGAATACAAATGACACATCTTATATAGCATCAGCACTTTGTCCGTGTCATTTTTCTTTCGTGGCAACTCTTTGAGCATAGAGTCTATCTGCCCTTTAGTATTTAACACAGCACCGGCAATACCAACATAAAGTACCGATATGGCGAAGCATAATACAAATAAAATTTTCCTCATATTGTAACCTTATTTGCATTATTGTAAAGTGATTGAAAGTGTATGTTAACCCAACCTGAGAGAATTAAGCAACTCCTCTCTATAAGCCTTGCCAATAGGCACTTCGTGCCCACCCACAATAAGCGTATCGGTATTGATAGACTGAATATGATTGAGATTAATGGCAAAGCTGCGATGCACGCGCATTATATGTTTGGACCCAATTATATCCACATAATTCTGCATTGTTTCTCTCACCAACAGTTTTTTACCCTCTATATGTATGTATACATACTTCTTATCACTCTCTATAAAAATAATCTCATCGAGCCTAACTTTTATAAAATTCTGACCCTGCTTTATAAAAAGGGAATCATTAATAAAGTAGTTACCTTTTTCTATACTTGGCACCTTTGCAGTAATGGTGGAAAAATTGTGCAGGCATATTTCAATAGAGGTGTACAGCTCATCTTTATTAAATGGCTTTACCAAATAGGCGGGTGGGCTTACTTTTTTTGCCCGCTCTACGGTTGCGGCATCAGAATTGGCCGTAAGAAATATAAACGGAATGTTGTAATTCTCTTTTATCTTCCATGCCAGATCGATGCCATCATTACTACCACTCAGTACAATATCGAGCAATAATATATCCGGCTTTTCTCTTTCTATCATAGCAAGAGCTTCAGTATAATTGATAGCCGGGTCTGTAGTATCGTACCCAAGTTCTGTTAATGCTTTGCGGATACTTAATGCTATCAGCATCTCATCTTCTACAATACCAACTTTGACAGGTTTCATAATATGAATTTGAATCCAACTATTAATTATCCCTCCAAATATATAGTTTTCAAAGACTAATTCAATAAGAAGTTTTTATACTTTAGACAAATACTTATATACAATTTGTAATAAACCAGAAAATTAAGCGCGGTGTTGCATTTTGGAATGAATATAATATAGGAATTAGAAATGACCAATAAAAACAGCCTATTGCTTAACAAAAGGATCTATAAACCGGCGATCGTGCAGGAATGTTTTGTCGGTAAGGGTAAGCAAGAACGCAACGATATCTGTTTTGTCTTTGTCAGATAGTGCGGGTATCTTTTTTACGTCTTCATCTACACCACTTACCGTCTTTGCTGTGCCTGAGTAGTGATTGAGTATATCCCGAAGCCGCTTGTAACGGCCATCGTGCATATATGGATAGGTCATTTCTATATTCCTCAGGCTGGGTACTTTAAACTTATGCTCGTCCTCAATACTTCCTGATATGCCTGCCCTACCCTTATCCCTTAGCGAAGTATCTTCTGCAAGACCGTTGTTGCGGTAGGTGTTATCGGTAAATAATGGCTCTTTATGGCAAGATGCACAGTTGGCACGGAACAAAGCCAGTCCACGCTTTTCCTGTATAGAAAATGTATCCTTACCATTTATAAATCTATCGTAACGAGCATCAGCTGAGATCATCAATCCAACAAATTGTGTCAATGACTTTAAGACCATATCTTTTGAGATATCGGCGTTGCCATATGCTTCATGAAACAGGCGCACATACCCTATATTCCGCTTCAATTTCATCACAATATGGTCTATAGACTCATCCATCTCTATGGGGTTAGAAATTGGCCCGAGCGACTGCTGTTCAAGATGAGTGATACTGCCATCCCACATGTATGCGTCCTTCCATATCAGGTTTTGCAATGCGGGCACATTTCTCTTGCCTATCATCCCATAAATGCCATGACTTAAGGTATGGTCAATATGCCCGAATGCAGCTATGCGCTGATGGCAGCTGGCACAACTGGTGCTGCTGTCTTTCGATAGAATAGGATCATTGAACAACATTCTACCCAACACAAATTTCTGCGGAGTAAGCTCGTTGCTTTTGAATTTATAAACGGGCTTAGGAAACCCTTTGGGAAGGTGCAACTTAACATCGGCTTCCGAAATAGAAAAGTAACCGCTATCAGCAAAACTGAGTGACAATACACTAACCAATATTCCGAGCAACACAACTGTTTGTTTCTTCTGCATCAGTTAATGGATATGATCGAAAACATGTCTTTATAATTATCAGCAATCATGGTGGCGTTATGCGCATCTGTTACAGAAGAGAGTATTGAAAAATCAATAGCAACAGGCGTTTTCAAGACCTCTGCCGCATCAGCCTTTAGCTGAATGATATGATCTGCGCCGGGTGTTATTATTAATGGCACTGAGAAGTTGAGCCGAACAGTTCTTATACTATTTACCGGTTCTCTGAAGCCACCAATATGATACTCAAATATTCTACCCGGCGACTTAGAGGCCGGGGCCTTTCCTTCCAGTTTCAGAAAAATATAACCGGTGTTCCAGGTCCAGAACATAGCATTAATGGGATCTAATGCGCCCTCTTGCAGACCCGTACAATTATGTGCACTATCTACACCTATTATAAACGACAAACCGGTATACTCACCTGCCGGAATACTATGCCAGATTATCTGCTTGCTCAACGGCTCTTCTTCGTTGATCAGGAAGTAAGATACCTGTTGATATTGTGTTCCATCCTTTCTAAGTAATGAAACATTGCCAACGTAGTATTTGAACTTGGTTACAGTAAAAGCCTGGTGTACATCATTTGTATAGTTGACAGTATCCAATTCCAGCAAGTGACTATCAACATAATGATTGAATTGGATGGTCAGCTTCCCATTATCTGCAGGCGCAGAAAACGACATAGCCAGACCTGTAGCTAGTATCACAATAATGGCAAAATATATTCTTCTCAATTTGACAATTTAAAACAAAGATAAAGATAGCGATACCACTTCAGGTAAGTATGCTTATTAGACGACCACTCTCATTAAAACCTTCGGTCAGCCATTAGCGATAGCGCTCCTTAGCAATGCACGAACGATAGTGTCTACTTCGATGTTGTGATTAACTAATTCCGTCTTTTTCAGATGCGCCTCTACTTTGGTAAACTTAACTGATAACTGATCTTGAAGCGACCATAGCTGTTTAACGAGGTCAACATTTTGAATCTCATTGCCGGCGTTGGTCTTATACGCGACCTTAGTTAATTTTTCCCTTCTACCTTCTAATCCTACTACGTATTGGCTGTCGGTATAGATATGAACGGTAAGGCCAGAATATTTGTCAGCCGAATATTTCAATGCTTCTATTACTGACTGTAACTCCATACGATTATGGGTGGTATGATGGGCGACACCGGATAAAACAATGCGATCACTACCCTTAAATATAATTGCCGCCCATGCGCCTACAAGCAATTGTGTATGGCAGCTGCCATCTGTATAAACTACTATTTCCTCCACAGCTGTAAAGTTCTATTAAAAACAACTCCAACAGTGCCATTAACAAATAGATATACTAAAAACATTATGAAAAATTTCAGTTCAATAAGCAGAAAGAATATCTTTGGTCAATGAATTTGATGAAGGAAATTGTCAATTTTGTCGCCGGACAATATTTTCAGCATAAGGAATTACTTATTACTTTGGGTATTGGAGGTGCATGTGGGCTTATAGCGCAGATGATAGCACCGGGCAAAGGGTTAGGCATTGTTCCTACAATAGTAATAGGTATTATAGGGTGCTATGCAGGTAAGTTTTTTCTAGTAGAATATATTACGTTTGTAGACAACAAGATGCTAAAGGAGTTTATTGCCGGTATTGGCGCAACAACAGTGCTAATGGTGGTGCTGAATGTACTACGGCTTGCTGAACCCAAACACAAGGACAAGACCAAATGGCGGAATAATGCATAGCTAGTAGATGGTAGAAAGTCGAAAGCTATTTTGAGTGAAGGATGGTTTATAAAATTAGTTGTGGTTATTGGCAGTTGCCGGTAACCATTTTTTATTACCGGCACATGTAATTGCAATAAACAAAAATGGCCGCCTCGAGGGCAGCCATTTTGCTTTTTAGTAACTAATAATATTAAGCTGTTTCTTCAGTAGATTCAGCAGCAGTATCAGTTGTTGTTTCTTCTGTAGTAGTTGCATCAGCTGCTTCGGTCTTAGACGCACCTGCACCACGACGGCTACGGCGAGTTTTCTTAGCAGCACCAGTTTCTACATTCTTACCATAGATCTCGTTGAAATCAACCAGCTCGATCATAGCCATATCAGCAGCATCACCCGCACGGCGAGGAAGCTTAATGATACGAGTATAACCACCCGGACGATCACCGATCTTATCGCTGATAACACCAAACAGTTCCTTGATAGCTTCCTTATCCTGCAGATAGCTGAACACAACGCGACGATTGTTCATAGTATCTACTTTGCAACGAGTGATCAACGGCTCAGCAAAACCACGCAAAGCTTTCGCCTTAGCTAAAGTAGTGTTGATACGCTTGTGCTGGATCAGCTGGCTTGTAAGGTTGCACATCAAGGCTACTCTGTGTGCCTTCTTACGACCTAAATTGTTTAATTTGTCTCCGTGACGCATGACATTTGTGTTTTAAATCCTTATACCGTGTCAGGAATTATAAGGAAAGTGAAAAGTCAGAAAATGAAAACAAGTGTATTCACCAATGACCGTAAAAAATGAAAATCTGTAAAATGAAAAGGTCAAAAGTAAAAACTTTTGGGTTTTCACTTTTGACCTTTAATTCAATTAAATATCGTCTCCTCTGCGGAATTTATTGATATCCATTCCGAAATGTAAGCCACGCTCGTGAAGAACCTGCTCAATTTCAGAAAGTGATTTCTGACCGAAGTTACGGAACTTCATCAGTTCTTCCTGAGTGTACTGTACCAACTCACTCAGTGAATTGATCTTAGCTGCTTTCAGGCAGTTGAATGCACGTACAGAAAGTTCAAGATCTTCAAGCGGCGTGTTCAATACTTTACGAACGAGTAAAGTTTCTTCGTCAACGATGCTTTCTTTTTCTTCCTTGCGTGTATCCAGAGATATATTCTCATCAGTGATGATCATCAGGTGCTGGATAAGGATGCGAGATGCATCTTTAACAGCCTCTTCAGGATGAATAGTACCATCTGTAACTACTTCCATGATCAACTTTTCGAAGTCAGTACGCTGCTCAACACGAGTGTTTTCGATAGTGTACTTAACATTCTTGATAGGCGTGTAGATAGAATCGATAGCTATGAAACCCAAAGGAGCATCCAACGGACGATTTTCTTCGGAAGGAACATAACCGCGGCCTTTACCAACGTGGATCTCGATATTGAAGATAGTACCAGGGTGAAGATTACAAATGATAAGGTCTGGATTCATTACCTGGAAATTAGGTAAAGCTTCACCGATCATACCTGCTGTAAACACTTCAGTGCCTTTCACATTAAGATCAATTTTTTCAGACTGAAAGTCGTTGAATTCGCCAACTGCTTTCAGGCGTACTTGCTTCAGGTTCAGGATGATCTCAGTAACATCTTCCAGTACACCCTTCAATGTAGCAAACTCGTGGTCTGCACCAGGGATCCTGATAGCTGTGATAGCAAAACCTTCAAGAGAAGAAAGTAACACACGACGCAAAGCATTACCGATGGTAACACCATAGCCCGGTTCAAGGGGACGGAATTCGAATTGCGCTTCGAAATCAGTTGTTTTCTGAAGTGCTATTTTATCCGGTTTCTGAAAATTCAATATGGCCATATTGACTTATTATTTGTGAATTGTTTATTTAAGATTATGATTGTTAGCTTTCAAATATATTTACACTGCTCGTTTACACCGTTCTTACTCCTTTGCTTATCTGCATTATAGCTGAAAAGCGGGGCAATATACTAAAAAACTTATTAATTTTTTGCAAAATAACTGCAAAATAATTTGTATCACTATTATTTAGAATACAATTCGACGATCAGCTGCTCCTTAATGTTCTCAGGAACTGCATCACGCTCAGGGTGAGAAAGGTAAGTACCCTTCATGTCCTTTTCATTCCACTCCACCCAGTTGATACGTGGGTTCTTACCGCGGATGAAGCTAACAACTGTTTCGTTAACCTTGCTCTTAGGCTTCAATTCGATAACATCACCTGGTTTCAGGAAGTAAGAAGGAATGTTCACTACTTCACCATTAACCATGATGTGTTTGTGAGAAACCAACTGACGAGCAGCCGGGCGAGTAGGAGAAATACCTAAGCGGTAAACTGTGTTATCCAGACGAGATTCCAAAAGCTTGATCAAGTTCTCACCGGTTGCACCCTTCAAACGAGCTGCTTCTACGTAAGTATTAGCGAACTGCTTTTCCAAAAGGCCGTAAGTGTACTTTGCTTTTTGTTTTTCTTTCAGCTGTACCGCGTACTCACTTGGTGCTTTACGCTTACGAGTACCACCGTGTTGACCCGGAGGGTTGCTGTTTTTTCCGAGGCTTTTTCCTGAACCCAAGATTGGTTCACCGAAGATCCTGCAAATTCTGTTTTTTGGTCCTGTGTAACGTGCCATGACGATTTTTGTTTTAGTTGCCGCGTCTCATTTAAAAATCGTAAAAGCCGATCCGAGACAACAATTTGTAATTAAAAATGAAAAATAAATGATCTTTTATGGTATTCCTAAACTGTAAAATTGCCAACTGCGATAAGCGAGTTGGCAACTGTACAATATTGTTAACTATACTCTACGTTTCTTTGGAGGGCGGCAACCGTTGTGCGGCAAAGGAGTTACGTCCTTTATCGAAACGATCTCTATACCAGAATTACTCAACGCACGGATAGCACCTTCACGGCCTGAACCCGGACCTTTCACAAATACGTCAGCTTTCTTCATACCTGCATCAGTTGCCACCTTAGCGCAATCCTGAGAAGCAGTCTGAGCTGCATATGGAGTATTCTTCTTAGAGCCGCGGAAGCCCATCTTACCAGCAGAAGACCAAGAAATAACCTGGCCACTCTTATTGGTGATACTGATGATAATGTTGTTGAATGTAGCACTGATGTGCACATCTCCGTATACGTCGACCTTTACTATACGCTTTTTAGCGACGGTCTTAGCGGATGCCTGAGCTTTTGCCATTTTGTCTTATAAATAAGGTAATCAATTAATAAATAAACCAGCATGAGCTGATTGCGCACCACTCCTACCCTGCGCAGCAGGCAGTATCCGGCAGTGGCACTAAGACTATTTCTTCGCTGCCTTCTTCTTACCTGCAACGGTCTTGCGCTTACCTTTACGGGTACGGCTGTTGGTACGTGTACGCTGTCCACGCAAAGGCAAACCTTTACGATGACGAAGACCACGGTAACAAGCAATATCCATAAGACGCTTGATATTCATCTGCACTTCAGAGCGCAGCTGACCTTCTACTTTAAACTCTCCGTTGATAATATTACGGATTGCAGTTTGTTCATCATCATTCCATTCAACAGCTTTCTTATCATAAGAAATACCTGCTTTGTCAAGGATGTGCTGAGCAGTGCTGCGGCCAATGCCGTAAATGTATGTGAGTGCTATCTCACCACGTTTGTTTTTAGGAAGATCTATACCAGCTATACGAGCCATTAAGATTGAGATTTTTTATTTGAAAATTAATTTTAATTATCCTTGTCTTTGTTTAAAACGAGGATTCTTCTTGTTGATTATATACAGTCTTCCTTTACGGCGAACTATCTTACAATCAGCGCTACGCTTTTTAATGGATGCTCTAACTTTCATAACAGTAAGTATTCTAAATAAAAATGAATAAACTTTATTTGTAGCGATAAATTATGCGTCCGCGACTTAAATCGTAAGGACTCATTTCAACTCCTACCTTATCACCCGGCAAAATACGTATGTAGTGCATGCGCATTTTTCCTGAGATCGTGGCAAGAATTTCGTGCCCATTCTCCAACCTTACTCGGAACATTGCATTGGATAATGCTTCAATAATCGTTCCATCTTGCTTAATAAGAGACTGTTTAGCCATAATTTTTCGGACTGCAAAGGTAGGTAAAAGAATTTAAATAAATACGCAAATAAAAATAATTATTCACTTTTTTGACATTTTTTCTTCATTTTTTGACTTTTTAGCCAAACAATAAATAAAAATATCTCATAGATGAATGAAATGGGATGCAAATATACGCTACTGTAACAACTATTTAAAAAATTTCATCAACCAAATGTGTGTAACCAGCAAAATTTAATGTGGAACACAATGTAGTGATGTCCTTACGTCCTGGAAGCAGGTTATATAGACATGCGATAGCGCCTGCATCGTTCCCTTGCAATTGACTGTTTTCTATAAACGTATGATGCCTTCAGCATTGTAAAATGGACACATTTCCTGTGACAATAGGTATTGGTAAACGACATTTACACTACCCTACTCCAATACAATATTATACATTTGCGCTACAGACATGTTCTGTATCATTTATCCAATTTCTGCTTATGCGCTTCAATTATATTCTTCTTTTCAGCCTTATTGTTTTCTCATTGAGTAGCTGCCATGATAAAATACTGGTAGATGTGGTGGTTCATCATGGCAAAATATATACTGTTGATAGCCTGTCAACTATGGCTGAAGCTTTTGCGGTTAAAGACGGCAAGATCATTGCCATTGGCAAAAATGAGGAAATATTGATGAAGTATAAGGGAATTGATGTAGTCAATGCCAAGGGATATCCTGTGTATCCGGGGTTTATAGATGCACATGCGCACTTTGTGGGCTATGGTCGTTCATTGTTTGAAGTGAACTTATATGATTGTAAGAGCTGGGACGAGGTAATAACCAGGGTACAAACCTTTGTACTGGCCAATCCTAATGAAAAATGGATTCGTGGCCGAGGCTGGGACCAGAATAAATTTCCGGGACAGGCATATCCTGATAATGCAAAGCTGAGTGCGACATTCCCAGGGAAGCCCATATTATTGGAAAGAGTTGACGGCCATGCAGCTATAGCCAGTAATACTGCACTAGAACTAGGTAAGGTAACCACAACCAGTACTATACAAGGTGGCACCATAGAAGTAAAAGATGGAAAAGTAACCGGCCTTTTGATAGATAATGCAGTAGGCCTGGTATCGAGGATAGTGCCAAGGCCTGTAAAGGCGGACTATAGAAAATGGCTGGACGCTGCACAGAACAGGTGCTTTGAGCAGGGCCTGACCACTATAACCGACTGCGGACTGATGTACTATGAAGCAGAAATGATAGACACATTGCAGCGCGACAGTGTGCTGAAAATGCGTGTGTATGTAATGCTCACCGATTCTGCATCCAATTTTCTGCGTTACCTGGGCAAAAAGCCATACAAAACTGACAAGCTATATATAAAAGGTGTAAAAGCATATGCCGATGGTGCACTGGGTAGCAGGGGCGCATGCCTCTTACAACCTTACACTGACAAGCCGGGCTGGATGGGCTTTCTTCTGAATCCGATAAGCCACTATGATTCTCTGGCGGCCATGTTGGTGAATACTGATTTCCAAATGTGCACACATGCTATTGGCGATAGTGGCAACCGAATGGTGCTGCGCATATATAATAAGTACCTGAAAGGAAAGAATGACAAACGCTGGAGAATAGAACATGCGCAGATCGTTAATAAAGAAGATTTCAACCTGTTTGGCAGCGCATCTGTAATTCCATCGGTGCAGCCTACCCATGCTACCAGTGATATGTATTGGGCGGCAGACAGGCTTGGAGCAGAAAGATTAAAAGGCGGTTACGCCTACAAACAACTGCTGGAACAGAACGGTTGGATAGCACTGGGAACGGATTTTCCCGTGGAGGATATATCCCCAATTAAAACATTCTATGCAGCGGTTGCCAGGATGGACGCCAAAGGCTCACCAAAAGGAGGTTTCCAACCAGAGAACAAGCTGACGCGCGAGCAAGCCTTGAAGGGCATGACCATATGGGCAGCCAAAGCAAATTGCATGGAACATGAGACTGGCAGCCTGGAGATCGGCAAGAAAGCGGACTTTATCATCGTCAACAATGACCTTATGCTGGCCCCAGAAAATGAGTTATTGGATACAAAGGTATTTACTACGTTTGTGGGTGGCGACAGAGTTTATGGGAAGTAATTATAATATCCTCTTTCCCTCTTTACTCGCCTCTATCAACTTCTCCAATCGGGAGATCTGTGTCTTTTCTTGTTTGGCATCCATGATGCGGTGTATCATCTGTTTTTTATATCCGGGTGGTTGTTTGGAAAAGAAAGCCCATGCGTCCTCATCTTTCTTAAATTCAATTTCATATGCTGCGGCAAGAGGCGTGGCGTCTTTCTCGTAGCTATATATTGATGTCTTGTGGTCCTTACGTAGCTCGAACGCGGCTATACCTTCAGGCATCATCAAGCCTTGCCCGGTCAATTTTGCTACCTTATTTATATTTATCGTGCTCCATATGCTGGTTGGCTTACGCGGAGTAAACCTGATGGTGTAACTTACTTCATCACGTCCCCTGCGCACCCCATCTATCCAGCCAAAGCAGAGTGCCTGGTCTACCGATTCGGGCCAGGACAAGGATGGCATTCCTGAATCGGTTTTATAAAACCCTACAAGCAGTTCTTTTTCTTTTTTGTGGTGTTTTTTCAACCATGCCCTGAAGTCATCCTGGGTGGGGAAAAATGTTGGTTCCATATTATGGGGTGATATTGAAGCTAAAGTAGGGAATTCTTATGTTATTGATTAAAGAACAGTTAATGAAAACAACTGATGCTTTCAGCATCGTTTTCTAAAAAGATCAAACGTTACTACAGATATCTGAACGCTTCCACATCACTATATGCATCTCAGATACTTAGATCTGCAAACGAACTAAAAATGGTGGCACAGTATTTTTAAGTAACTCAATAACTAAAAAAAACACAACACCATGAGATCGCTACTGTATATCATCGCAATTATTCTTGTTATAGGATGGCTTCTCGGATCTTTCGCATGGCATGCGGGAAATCTGATACACATACTACTTGTACTGGCTGTAATATCATTGCTATTAGGTGTTATCCGAAAGGGCAACGTATAACAGCGATCGTCCAATACACTGCAAGCAAAAAAAGACAGGCTGACCTTTGCAGATCAGCCTGTCTTTTTTATTAATATTGAATGTGTTATTATTTCTTCATCAGGCTACCTGTATAGGTAGCTTCATTGCCTACCACACGGTAGTAATACATACCTACAGGCAGGTTTTCTGCGTTAACTGTGTTAGTAGTAGTTGTTTGTAATGCCTGCGTGTGAACTATCTTACCATCTGCAGAGAATATCTGCATGGTCATTTCATTGCTAGTGCTACCTGTTATTGACACAAACCAATTGTTATCAGTAGGATTAGGATATACAAATACGTTGGCATTACCGGCTGTTACATTTTCAACACCTGTAACGGCACCTGAAGGGTAGAAGCCAGAACCGCCACCTACTAAGGTTTTAGTCAATATATGTGCGAAACAAGTATCAGCACTTCTTGTAAGTGACCAGTTTGCTGTAGAAGCAGTAGCACCATATTTGTACACAGAGAAGATAGCAGAGCTTCCGCCTGTAAACGCAGCTGAAGGATCTGCACTAACCGTAGTACTATTGACTTTATACATTCTAAAGTTGGTTAAAGCCAGCGGTGTGCCGGTAACACTACCATCAACATCTGCACTATCTTTTACTACAAATGGGAAAACAACTTCAACTGCAAGAGCAAGCGCCGCTGAAGACGGAGTTGCAACTGTCCAGTACCTGTTCATAGACACATTTGTTGTTCCTACACCTATAGTACCTGTAGGGAAAGTAGTTGCTGTGCCTACATTTGTACCAAACGCAGCCAATGTGTTTTGCTTAACAGAGAACCCTGTGGTGTTGAGGTTACCAATATTATTGCCGTTTTTCTTGATCATCAATACCAAAGTATCATCGGCATGGCTTGCAGTAAGATTATCTTTCCAATAGTAAGTATAACCTGTGCTCATATCGGTACATTCTCTGTTAGCCGACAATGTTTTACCAGCCAGATTAAGCGCATAACCGGGGTGGTAAGCTGCGCCACATGTTGATGAGAATGTGTTAGCAATTTCATATCTAACAGTATCACCAGGCTGGGTTCCAAAACCGTTGACAAACTTAATACCTGAACTGGTAAGATGGCAATAACTCATGATGGTGCCACCAACAGCGGTTGTGGGATTACCCGGATCGGCACAAGTACCTTCAATTGTGTAACATCCATCTATAGCAGTAGTGCGGGTAGCCCCCCAGCAGCAACGGTGTGTGTGCGGAGAACCAAGATTGTGTCCCATTTCATGTGCAGCAACTTCAATATTCCAGCTGAAAGTAGCAAAAGGAGATACCGTAAGCGACGTTGTATTATCAATGTTACAAAATGCATAAGGACCTGCGAAGCTCGATGCCTGATATGGCATACACATAGTGCCCAACCATGCAACACCGCCCATAGAACCACCCTTGGTAGTAAATAAAGTAGCCTGGTCGCAGCCATGCATGGTATTCTGAGTGATTTTACCAAAAGTATCTAACCAAACTCCTGATGCACCCGCAGCCGTAGTGCCTAGTGGAGCGAACCTGTCTGTAATAGTATTTACCTGTACATACTTAAGTACTATCGGAATACCTTCGTTTCTGTAGATAGTATTCTTTACATTAAACATAGAATTAAGGTAATTGGTCACAGTTGTTACGTTTGACCCTTTCTTTACATACATTGTATAGTCAACTACTTCAAAACACCTTACTTCAGTACAGTTATTGTATACGTTATTATTTATGGTTGTAGTTGTTTTGTGAGCCGGCCTTACATCCTGCAACAAATCAGAACCACATTTAGGGGCTTTATCTTTAAAGAGGATGTCCTGATCGTTGTAACAAAGATAATTCTGGTTGTAGTTGTAGCTCTCACCAACCATTGTATTTGGCTCTACAACAAAATTACCTTCCGGCGTAGAGAATATGCCGTATACTTCATTCTTAAAGAAAGAAAAAGAAGCTAATGATCCGGGAATACCCTTAACAACACCGCTATAATGTAAGCCTGGAGTATATTCAACCTTGGTATCAACACCATTTGCCCCCATAGCATGTACTTCAAAATCGTTGCTGGTGAAATCGTAACGGGCCAGTTCGATGGTGTATGTTGTACCATCGGGACCAGGGATAACCAGATTGATGGCAGTCATCTTTTTCTGCAGGAAGTCTGCAACCTTGGTGTAGTCTATAGTCAAAGGCTGAGCCTTCTCTACATTTTTAAGTAACTCTTTTTTATCAAAAGCCTGATTTGTCTGCCACAGGTCATTAACGGTAACAAATGAATGAGATTCCTTTACGTGCCTGATAAATGCATCCAGTGGTTTTTCCTCACGTGCTATGGCCGAGATACTCGTGACGCATGACAGTGCTAGCAGGCAAGCAGTTATAAATTTCGTCTTCATAAAAGTTTAAAAGATTTTTTAATTTTCTCAAAGATATTAGTTTGCAGATTATTAACGAAATTTTAATAAAGCGAATTAGCATAATGTATATTCGTATTGCCATAGAATTAGTTCTACTCAAACAAATAAGCCTCAAAACGCTTTAAATGCTTAATAGAAAGCCCAAGGCATTTTTAAAATAATTTACATTATATAATATAAATGAGTAAATTCATATTTCAATACAAGCATATGAAGCAAAAACTGTTACTTATTTCTTCATTGATACTATCGGCACTAGCCACACAGGCTGCACCGGTATGGAGCACTGATGTGGCGCCAATACTTTATAACCACTGTACTTCATGCCACCATTCCGGAGGTATCGCTCCGTTTGCACTGATGACCTACAGCGATGCGGTGGCCAATGCGGGTATGATGCTTACCGATGTAACAAGTGGTAAAATGCCTCCGTGGCCACCTGAAAAAAATTATTCACATTTTGCACATGAGCGCATTCTTTCTGCGGTAGAGATCAATACAATAGCCAGCTGGGCTAGTGGCGGCACGCCGGCAGGTACGCTCTCTGCCGCTCCACCAATGCCCGTATACGGTTCGGTAGGTGAACTGCCCGGCACTCCAGATCTTATCGTTAAAATACCCACCTATACTTCTACCGCTGCAAGTGGAGACCTTTACCAGTGCTTTACTATACCCAGCGGGCTGCTGGCCGATAAATATGTTACGGCTTTTGAAGCTATACCCGGCAACCCCGCTATAGTACATCATGTATTGGTATTCTGGGATACAACCGGTGCATGTTCGGCACTTGATGCTGCAAGCCCCGGCCCCGGTTATACCAACTTTGGTGGTGTAGGTAGCAGTGACGCTGTAATGGTGGGCGCATGGGTACCCGGCAGTGCCGCTATGGTATACCCAAATGGATTTGGGCTAAGGATACCGCAAAATGCAGACATAGCATTACAAATACACTACCCTGCCGGCACCTCGGGTTTAGTAGATAGTACCGAAGTACATTTCTTCTTCTCATCTGCACCAACCATAAGGAATGTGCGTATAGATCCGATCCTGAACCACGAAAGCAACATAAATACGCCGCTGAACATTCCGGCAAACGCTATACAAACTTACCATGAACACCAGGTATCTCCAGTCGATGTTACATTGCTGGGCCTTGCACCGCACATGCATTTGATAGGTACAAGCATAAAAAGCTATGGTGTATTGCCAACCGGCGATACAGACAGGTATATTAATATACCTGCATGGGATTTTCACTGGCAAGGATTTTACGCCTTCCCGCGCCTGAAACATGTACCACCGCTGAGTACTATTTATGCTGATGCAGAATATAATAACACCAGCTCAAACCCGGAAAATCCGAGTTCACCACCCCAACTTGTAACAGCCGGAGAAAATACTACCGATGAAATGATGATCGTCTATTTTATTTACACAGCCTATCAGGCAGGAGATGAAAATATCATTGTTGATTCGGCAGTTGCACTGAATACACCTACTACATTATCCAACTATTACCATGGTCAGCAACTGCTTGGGGTATCTCCCAACCCCGCTGTGAATAACATCATGATCAAGTGTTTCCTAGAGAATGCCAATGCCTGCACTATAGAATTGATAGACATGCAAGGCAAAGTGGCAAAACAGCTTGCGGAACACGAACTGGTAAGCAAAGGCTACAACGCGCTAACCTACTCCATTGCAGGGGTGCCATCAGGAACATACAGTGTGCGAATGCGGACACAGGAACGGATATTATCTCAAAAACTGGTCATTTTACCATAAATCTTCTTTCGTGAACTGCCCCGCACCTGCGGGGCAGTTTTTTTATATGCGTTCTTTAGCAACACATTAACCATCACGTTATTATCTTTACACCGCTTACAAGAAGCGTTTCAGCGCATGAACAAAACAATATTGATAACCGGGGCAACCTCCGGATTTGGAAAGGCCATAGCGATAAAATTTGCTCAAAACGGATACACTGTCTGTATAACAGGCCGCAGAGAAGAACGATTAGCCGATCTAAAACAACAACTGGAAGACGAGTATAAAGTAAAAGTGATCACGCTGAACTTTGACGTACGCGATAAGCAGCAGGTAGCCGCAGCCATTGCTCACCTGAAAACGCAGGTAGATCGTATAGATATACTGGTGAATAACGCAGGACTAGCATCGGGCCTTAGCAGTATAGAAGACGGAGACACCGATGACTGGGATGTAATGATAGATACCAACCTGAAAGGACTACTTTATGTGACGCGCCAGGTGGCACCAATAATGACCAGCCAGGCATCGGGCCACATCATTAACATTGGTTCTACCGCATCTAAAATGGTGTACAAGAATGGCAATGTTTACTGCGCTACCAAATTTGCCGTAGATGCGCTGAACCAGGCCATGAGAATAGACCTGCTGAGCTACGGTATAAAGGTAACCGGCATTCACCCCGGCATGGCAGAAACAGAGTTTTCTGTGGTGAGATTCAAAGGAGACGAAGAAAGAGCCAAAAATGTATACGCAGAGATCAACCCGCTAAGGGCTGAAGATATAGCTGACATAGCATGGTATTGTGCTAATCTGCCTGCACATGTATGTATCAATGACCTTACCGTTACCTGCCTGAACCAGGCAACGAGTGTAAATACAATAAAGGAAGCAGACAGAATAAAAAGTAAAAAGTAAAAGCCTGCCTACCGGTAGGCAGGTAAAAAGTGGTTTATGCGGCAATAGTTGTACTCACAACTCTATACTAACTACAATCCTAAAAAGACATGTTCATTTCCACTACACAGATAAGAGTAAGATATGGAGAAACCGACCAGATGGGGTATCTATATTACGGAAACTATGCGCTCTATTATGAGGTAGGCAGGGCTGAAGCAATACGCGAATTAGGGTTTACTTACCGGGAACTGGAAGAAAAGGGAATTATGATGCCGGTAGCCGAATTGAATGTGCAGTATTACAGGCCGGCGGTTTATGATGATCTCATTACCGTCAAGACCATACTGAAAGAATTACCCACTTCAAGTAAGATCCAGTTCCATAGTGAGCTGTATAATGAAGCAGGAGTATTTTTGAATAAGGGGGTGACCACACTGGTATTCTTTGACCCTAAAGAAAAGAAGAAAGTAAACATGCCTGAAGAATTACATAGCCGACTGGCTCCATTCTTTACTCAGGCTGATCTCTGATATTTTTAAACACCGCTACAAAATTATCCATGAGTAACATACATGCAGTAATAATAACCATAGGTGACGAATTGCTGATCGGTCAGACTATTGATACCAATTCAGCCTGGATAGCGCAGCAGTTAAATAAGCTGGGTATTGATGTCGTAAGGCGTGTGGCAGTTGGCGACACCAAGGATGCCATAACTAACGCGCTTGATGAAGAATTACAAAAGGCATCATTACTTATACTTACCGGTGGCCTTGGCCCTACCAGCGATGATATTACCAAACCATTACTTTGCGATTATTTTGGTGGCAAACTGATCGTAAATGAAAAGGTGCTCACTCACCTGAAGGAAATGTTTGCCAAACGCAACCGGCCAATACTGGAGCGAAATATGAAGCAGGCTGAAGTACCGGACGTATGCACTGTACTGTTTAATGATATGGGCACAGCTCCGGGTATGTGGTTTGAAAAGGATGGGAAGATCATCATTTCGCTGCCCGGCGTACCATTTGAGATGCAGCATATAATGACCAATGTAGCACTGCCGCGCATTAAAGATCATTTCCCCGGCGATGCTATTGTGCACCGAAGTGTATTTACAGCGGGGGAAGGAGAAAGCTTTATTGCGGAGAAACTGCTGGACATAGAGGCGTCGTTACCAAACCACATAAAACTGGCATTTCTACCAGACAGTGGTTTTGTGAAACTAAGACTGACAGGAAAAAGTACAAACATAGAACAGTTAACAGCGGAAATAGAAGCGAAGCAGCAGGAGATTGCCACCAGGTTGGGCAGCATAGTAATAGCTATGGATGATATGCCGGTTGAAAAGATACTGGGCAATACCATGAAAGCAAATGGTAAAACTATTGGCATAGCGGAAAGCTGCACCGGTGGGTATATAGGGCATTACATTACACAGGTAGCGGGCGCCTCTGCATACTTTATGGGTAGCATCGTTTCTTACGACAACTCTATTAAACAGAATGTGCTGGGTGTAAAGGAAGAAACACTCACCACCTACGGAGCCGTGAGTGAAGAAACCGTAATAGAAATGGCTAAGGGTGCAATGAAAGTACTTAATGTGGACTACACCCTATCTGTAAGCGGTGTACTGGGCCCTGATGGCGGAACGGGAAGAGTAAAAGTAGGGACAGTGTGGATGGCAGTCGCATCGAAAGATGAGGTGAAGACGAAAGAATTCAGATTCTTCTACGACAGGGAACGTAATAAAGAGATGGCTGCTAAAAATGGCATGCTTTTCCTCTGGAAATTCATTAATAATAAGTTATCAGCATGATCTTTTTGATAGGAATGCCCGGAACCGGGAAAACATATTGGGGCAAAAAACTGGCCGACGCCTATGACCAGGAGTTTATAGACATGGATGCCTACATAGCCAAAAAGGAAAAGGCTGAAATTGCCACTTTGTTTGAAATAGAAGGGGAAGAGGGTTTCCGTAAAATGGAAAATGTGTACCTGGAACGTATCATTGCTACTGCCCCGGAAAATACGGTTATTGCCTGTGGCGGAGGCACGCCTTGTTTCTTTAAAAATATGGAGATGATGCTGGACGCTGGCGAGGTAATTTACCTGCAGTCGACTACCGCACACCTGGTAAATAATTTGAAGAACGACACTACACAAAGGCCTTTACTAAAAGGCAAGAGTAATCTGGATGAATACCTGGATAAACTACTCACAGAGCGCAAGGAAGACTACGAGCTGGCGCAGCACATTTTACAAACAGAAGACATTTCGCTCACTACCTTTGAAAAAATTATGCCTCATGTATAAACCCGCAATAGTAGCAGGTATAGTGCTGGCAGGCCTTGCCGTAGTACTGGGCGCCTTTGCTGCCCACGGACTGAAAAGCATGTTGCCGCCTGAAAAGATCGATGTTTTTCAGAAGGGAGTAACCTATCAATTTTACCACAGCTTTGCATTGTTGATACTAGGGGTAGTATACGCATCTTTCCCTAATAAACAACTGGAAGTGGCTATGCCTCTGTTCATAGGTGGCATCATATGCTTCAGTGGCACACTGTATCTATATCCTCTGCTGGAGGTTAAGAATGTGAACATCCCTGTGATAGGCAGATTGATCACACCGGTGGGTGGATTACTGTTTATTTCAGGTTGGGTCATGTTCTTATTGGGTGTGTTGAAAAAAGCCTGATTTGTCTATATTTAGATCATTAGAATAATTGTTATGAAAGTAATTGCTTTAATACCGGCCCGCCTTGGCGCTACCCGTTTCCCATCAAAATTGCTCGCTCCAATAAAAGGTAAGAGTGTAATACATCGTACTTATGAGTCGGCAGTAAACACCGGCTTGTTTGATGAGGTGATCGTTGTTACGGATAGTGACGAGATAATGGATGAGATAATCAAAAACGGCGGAAAGGCAGTAAAGAGCAAGGGCACTTATGAAAGTGGTACAGACCGTATAGCCGAGATTGCGGAACATATGGATGCCGATGTATTCGTAAACGTACAGGGCGATGAACCATTTGTACAGAAACAACCTCTGGAGCAACTACTGAACCTGTTTACCGGAGCAGACGGGAATACCGTGCAGGTGGCTTCGCTAGTGCAGCGTCTTACTAATCCTGCATTGATACAAGACCATAATTATGTGAAGGTGGCATTGGCACTCAACAATGATGCACTCTTCTTCTCGCGTAGTGTACTGCCCTACCCGCGCAACAAAGAGATAGAGATACCCTACTACGAACATATTGGAGTATATGCATTCCGCAAGGAGGCTTTAATGAACTTTACCAATTGGCCAATGACCCCACTGGAAGCCGCTGAAAAAGTAGAATGTCTGCGCTTCCTGGAACATGGCGTGCCTATGCGCATGGCCATCACCCAGTACATGGGCGTAGAGATAGATACTCCTGAAGATATCACCAGAGCTGAGAAGCTGATGGAACAGAATGGATGGTTATAATTTGACAATTCGGCAATGAGGATATTTGACAATGACCGATCTGCGGAAATACTGCGTTAAACAAAATCGCCGCTTCAACTATTAGCTGAAGCGGCGATTCTATTTCTGTTGTCTCCTTATTAAAACAAGTTATTAGCATCCTTAAGCAATGGTTGCTTCTGATCTTTTTCAGAGACAATTGCTTTGCTGATGTCTATCTTCCAGTCAATGTTTATAGCGGGATCGGCATAGTATAAACCACCTTCACAATCTTTGCTGTAGTAGTTATCGCATTTGTAGAATACCTCAGCAGTATCGCTCAAAACAGCATAGCCATGAGCAAAACCATGAGGTATAAGAAACTGCACCTTGTTCTCTGCCGACAGTTCTATACCATACCACTGGCCGTAGGTCTTGCTACCCTTGCGGATATCAACAGCTACATCCCATATACTGCCTTCCAATACACGCAACAACTTACATTGCGGAACCGGATTATTTTGGTAGTGCAGTCCGCGTAGTACGTTCTTTATAGACCGCGCCTGATTGTCTTGTATGAAATTAACGGCATTGCCCTCGTCTTCGAAAGTGCTCTTGCGATAGCTTTCAAAGAAGTAGCCTCTTTCGTCTCCATGAACTTTCGGTTCGAGGATCAGCAGTCCGTCTATGTGCGTTTTAGTTACTTTCATTAGAATAGATTTATCCTATTATTTCAATCAGGTTGTTAGTAATAAATGCCAGTTCCTCTTCCGTCAATTCTGTATGCATTGGTAATGATATCACGCAGTCCTGCAGCATATCTGTAACCGGCAATATCGTGTTCTCAACACCATATTCCTTCAGCATGTTCTGTTTATGACTAGGCACGGGATAGTAGATCATTGACGGAATATTGCGCTCAGCCAGTTTCTGCTGCAAAGTATCTCGGTCGAAACCGCTTATCTGCAATGTATACTGATGGAATACGTGGTAAGAATATGGTGCACGATATGGCGTAGTGATCTTTGGATGATTTTTGAACGCCTTATCATAGTAATCAGCTGCCTGCCGACGGGAGTAGCAATACTCATCCAGCTTTCTCAGCTTTATGCGCAATACCGCTGCCTGTATCGTATCGAGGCGGCTGTTACAACCTACCATCTCATGATAGTATCTTGTTTGCTGACCATGGTTGGCGATCATCTTCAACTTCTGTGCCAGTTCATCATCATTGGTAAACATGGCACCACCGTCTCCGTATCCACCAAGATTCTTAGATGGGAAGAATGATGTGCAACCTATTATACCCATGGCACCTGTCTTAACAGTAGTGCCATTGGAAAAAGTATAGGTACTGCCTATTGCCTGTGCATTATCTTCTACAACAGCTATATTATGTTCTTTAGCTATTGCCAGTAGTGGCTCCATATTCACGCTTTGTCCATAAAGGTGAACAGGTATGATCGCTTTTGTTTTTGAAGTGATGGCTTTCTTCACGCTTTCCATATTCATGGTAAAGGTGTCTGGGTCAACATCAACAAATACGGGAGTCAATTTTAAAAGCGCAACCACTTCTACAGTAGCTATGTAGGTATAACTTGGAGTGATCACCTCATCGCCGGGCTGAAGGCCCAATGCCATAAGGGCTATCTGTAGTGCATCAGTACCATTAGCGCATGGTATTACATGCTTCACACCCAGATACTGAGCCAGCTCAGTAGCAAAACTATGAACATCAGGACCACCTATGAAAGCGGCGTTCTCAATAACATGATTAATAGCGGTATCTACTTCTGCCTTTATTTTTTGATATTGCCTTTTCAGGTCAACCATTTGTAACTGCTGCATACTCATTTTTTAACGGCGCAAACCTACGATTTTATCTGCGTACAAGGAAATAAGAAAATCATTATATAATTCATTCGTCGGGTAATTACTCCCACGTATTCAATCGCTTTCCAGAAAACTAAGGTAACCATGCAGTACCAGGTCTTGCTTGTCCCTTATATAAATACTCTTTCCGTCTTTCATGAGGTAAAGGCTGTTACTTATTTCGAGTAGATGCCTGTACATATGATCGGTGATAATTATCCCTTTATCTACCTTTTTTATGGAAATCAGTTCTTTTAACCGCTCTATGTGAATGGGCATGATATGGGTAAACGGCTCGTCGAGGAGGGTAAAACGGGTATTGGCCAACAACAGTATCAGTACAGACCACAGGCGCTCCCTTCCTCCGGATAATTCATTTATCCTCTTTTCAAGATCTTCTTCCACCTCGGGAAACCATAACAGTATGTATGCTACATCCGAACCAAACTGTTTTAATGCGTCAGCCACTTTAAGGCGTCCAGGCAAGTATGGTTTTCGAGGAAGATAATTGACTAGTCCTGCTTTGCCATATGCATTTTTGACCATCTGGCCATTCACAAATACATTGCACTCTTGTACCGACAATGTTCCAAACATGGCCTGCAACATAGTAGACTTACCCGAGCCATTGCGCCCCAGCAAACCTGTAACCTTACCCTTATCTGCACGGATGGTTACGCCCTTCAGAATGTCGCGCTGCATCACCGAGAAAAATATATTCTCGGCAACAAGGTTATCTATCATTATTTCAACAGGCTTATGAGACATAACATGACGATTAGTAAAGCAAGATCAAAAAGAAAATAGCTACCCCACAGCAGAGTGCGTGACATGTGCTGATTGTAATAGTAAAATAGCTTGTTGGACTGCAACAAGATGATAAAGTACCTAACTCCTATACCGGTTATCAATTTGATCATCAGCACGGCAAACAACGAACCATCTATAAAAAAGAGATAGCAGCACAGCATACTTAGCAGCACCGGTAAGACACAGTAATACCTGTAGAACGCGACAATTGCTTTCAGCTGACCTGCACTCATATCTTATAGTTGTTATTGCCTAAGAAATGAAATGATCTATGCGCTCCATAACTTTAGCCGTTGCACCCTGCCTGCCGAGCACATATTGCTTAGCAGCTACTGACTTCTTTTGGTACATATCTGTATTATCAAAAGAAACTAAAGCCAGTATCAGATCTTCGGGTTTATTGATGACCTCTGCCCCACCTAATTCAACAAGCTCCACCGCCTCAGTAAACTGGTGAAATACAGGTCCGTAAAAACAGGGCATTCCATAAACAGCAGGCTCCAATACATTATGTACCCCTGCCTTGCCAAACCCGCCACCTACCCATGCAGCCGTGCCATATCTATATAATTGCAGCAGAAATCCTACCTTATCTATCAGCAGTACTCTTTTATCACTCTTGCCGTTCCAATCGCTCCACTTCACCACATCATTTCCATATAACCTTACTATCTCATTAATATGGCTTACATGTACCTCGTGCGGAACTAATATTAATTTCCAGCCGGTGGGTAATGATGGTAATGCATTGTAAAGCAGTTGTTCATCATCGGCCCACGTACTGCCAGCTATCAATATTTTATAGCCCTCGCAAAACTCTTCTGCAATAGGTAGCACCGCTACCTGAGCAGCTGCCTTCACAACTCTGTCAAAACGGGTATCTCCGCCAATTATTGCGTGATTGATGTTTATACTCTTCAACAGATCTATGCTCACCTGGTCCTGTACAAAAATATCAGTGAAACAATCCAGCATTTCTCTTTGCAAACTACCATACCATTTAAAGAATCCCTGTTCTTTATTGAACCGGGCGGAAATGAGTATCGTTTCAACAGCATTCTGTTTCAATGCAGACAAATAGAAATACCACAACTCGTACTTAACGAACAGGCAAATAGAAGGGCCAACAATATCAACGAACGCCTGAGCATTTCGGGGACTATCCACTGGTAGGTAAAATACATAGTCTGCACCATCATAATCTTTCCTTACCTCGTAACCTGATGGAGAAAAAAACGTCAACACTATCGCATAATCAGGATGCTTAGCTCGTAACGCCTCTATTACCGGCCTGCCCTGCTCAAACTCGCCTAACGACGCGCAATGCACCCATATACGGCGACGTTGCTCGGTACTCAGTGCCTGCCTTATCTTATCCAGCAACCCTTTACGGCCGGCTATAAATAACTTAGCCTTGGGTTTAAATAGCGATGCTACCCTTATACCCAAAGCATATAACCCAATAACTAACCTGTAAATGAGAACGTTGATCATTCAAATGTTATGTCTTCTGATTTGCGTTTGAAAATAGGTATCATCCACCCTGCACGCACTCCCAGCAACACATCATTCCTCTTCTTATCATCGGCATGGCCTACATCAAACAGATAGGCTCTTCTACCTTCTGTAAAGCCCCACATAAGATCCAAACCAAAATTGAAATTTAATAGACCATTTTTAGCAAAGTAAGTATAACCCGCATACTGTTCCACGAACATGCCCTGCGTAAGCCTGTCATACCCTTTCTTATAGTCACCTTGCAGCATCTCCACATCACCATCACGATTGTAAATATTAATCCTGTGCTGTATAAAACCAACAGTGGTCAGCAACATTAGTCCATTGTCCTTTTCGCCTTTCTTAAGCGGAATGATCTTACCTGCCTGAATACCGGTAAGAAAACCACGCTCGTATACCGGCACACCCACCCGCTGTCCATTAATATTAATGGTCTGGAATACCTTACCATTAAAATCACCGGAATACTTGTCTTTTATATTAATAGCAAAAGAATCTTCAGTGATCTTGTTACCGAGCAGAAAATCGTACTTAATACCAAACAACCAGTTGCCTTTTGTTTTGTAAGTAACCGAAGCCCCTATCCTGTAACTGGCGCCGTAACGCTTAGCCATATCCAGCAGCGGCTTGTCGGCAGAAACATTTCCATTGAGTATAAAACCGTAATGCTGCTTCTTAGCAGCACTTGTGCCAAATAGCTCGTCCTGACCATAAGAAATGATACCGGAAAATAATAACAGGGTTGTAAAAATATATTGCTTCATATAAAGACTGCTTCTGCAAATGTGAAATTAGGTAAAAACTTAAAATTTAAAAGTAAAAAGCGCGAGTTGAGACGCGCCAGATAAACCCATTTCAAATCTCCTTCTGCAAATGTTAATATTTTATTTATCCCAAAAATAAAAGAAACATGTTTCAAAGAAATTTATAACTTTGTATCTCAAAGTGCTTTTGTATGGACACAACCAATAACAATGCCTCATTAGAAACGCTGCAGGATATACGCAGCATTATGGATCGCTCGGCAAGGTTTGTATCTCTGAGTGGAATGAGTGGTATTTGGGCCGGAGGTGTAGCACTGGTTGGCTCTTATATAGCTTATCAACTTTTGCAGCAGCCCGCATACAAATACATAGGCAAGCCGCTTGATGGCACGCCAGAGTTTTTCGACAAATTCACGCTGCATCTGTTATTGTTGGGTATGGGCGTATTTGTGGTTGCGCTGGTCGGAGCATTCTACTTTACATATAAAAAGGCCCGTAAACATAATCATACGCTCTGGAATAATGCATCTCGTCAACTTTTGATACAAGGTTTTTTCCCACTGCTTGCAGGTGGCGTTTTCTCAGTAGCATTTATCTATTATGGATGCGGCATGTTTGTAGCTCCTGTGTGCCTGGTGTTTTATGGCTTGGCATTAATAAGTGGCAGCAGGCACACATTATCTGACATACGATATCTGGGAATGCTGGAGGTAGTATTGGGCTGCAGTGGACTTTTTTTCCCGGGTTTCGGTCTATATTTCTGGGCAATAGGATTTGGTATACTGCACATTTTTTACGGCGCTATGATGTGGAATAAATACGATAAATAGCAACTGATGAGCAACCCCATAGAGCAACTTAATAAAGTATTTGACAGTCGTATACGCATTGGCATTATGAGCGCACTCATAGTGAACGAAAGTGTGAATTTTAACGACCTCAAATCGCTTATTGATGTTACCGATGGTAACCTTGCAACTCACCTGAAAACACTGGAAGAAAACGCTTATATAAAAGTAGAGAAAGGATTTATAGGCCGTAAGACCAACACTACCTACACCATAACAAAAGCAGGCGAAAAGGCTTTTAGAAGCCACCTGGATGCACTGGAAAAGATAATTAAAGGGTTGGGGTAAATATTATGAATCGCTCACAATAAAAGAAAAGCCACACAGTTATATTAGCACAAGAAAGCAGGATACTCCTGCATTTTTTTAGCGCACATCACTTTGTATTTAAAAGCACTTTCAATAAAATAAATAATCACACCTAAATCAAACAAACCACATGTACACAAACGAACCGGAGCCAGGCTTCTATGAAAAAAACAGTATTCTGATAAAGGGATTGCTTGTAGGCTTCCTCATATTGATCATGCTCATACCGGGTGTTTTTGTAAGCAACCTGGTGAGTGAGCGACAGGCCAGACAGGAAGCTGTGGTCAATGACGTAAGTAATAAATGGGCTGGCAAACAAACCGTAACCGGACCAATGCTGCTACTGCCGTACAAAACAGACGCCGGCACCGTGAAAATGGCATATGTGCTACCAAATGATCTACGTATATCCGGCAACATAAACCCCATAAAGAAAAAGCGCAGCCTATACAACGTGATGTTGTATACATCTAACCTGCAATTGGATGGAAGATTCGATATCCCTTTTGAAAAACTACAACTGAACAGAGCGGATGTACTTTGGGGAAACGCCCGACTGGTGCTTGCAGTAGGCGATCTGCATGGTATAACCGAACAGGTAGCACTCAACTGGAATGGGACCAAACAGTTTATGGAAGCCGGAGTACCGGAGAATAAACAAGTGTCTGAAGGGTTAAGTACACCCATTGTGATGAATGAAGATGGAACTGCAACTTTCTCTATCAATCTCAGTATTAAAGGATCGGAATATCTATACTTCACGCCATTAGGCAAAAGCACGGACGTTAACATCAGTGCGGCATGGAAAGATCCCAAATTTGATGGTCAGTACTTACCCGACACTTCTGTAATAGGCAAAGACCATTTCACCGCCCACTGGAAGATCCTTCCTCTATCTCACAATTATCCGCAGAGCTGGAAGGACAATGTCTATGCCCTGGAAAAGGCAGCGTTTGGTGTAAGCCTGATACAGCCTGTGGATGAATACTCGAAGACAAACCGTTCAGTAAAATATGCCATCCTCTTCATCGCACTCACCTTCACATTCTTTTTCTTCCTCGAAATACTACTGAAGAAAAAGATACACGCCATTCAATATCTGTTGGTAGGTATGGCGCTCACTATCTTCTATACACTACTACTTTCCATATCAGAGTACGCGGGTTTCAACGTAGCCTACCTTATAGCATCTATCGCTACCGTAATGTTGATCAGCATGTATGTATGGAGCATTTTCAAAAATACCAAAACAGCCATAGGCTTCACATGCACTCTTGCAGGATTATACGGCTACATATTTATACTTATTCAATCTGAAGACTATGCCCTGTTATTTGGCAGCATTGGCCTGTTCCTTATACTGGCAGTGATCATGTATTACTCCAGAAAAATAGAATGGTATGCACCTGCAAGAGTAAAAGCAGAAGTGCCCCGCAACGATTATAAAGTAAACATAAAAGATGACAACAATGAATCACGTGACGAAGAAAACAATGAACAGATCCAGTAAAAACATGACCCTCACTTCCCGACGCAATAGCATTATTTATGCTCTTAATGGCATAAAGCTATTGCCCGGGGAGCCCAATATAAAGCTCCACATTATAGCTACAGCTGTAGTAGTTATAGCAGGGTTTCTCAAACACCTTAATGGCAACCAGTGGATAGCAATAGTAGCCGCAATAGCACTTGTTTGGATCTGCGAGACCATCAACACCGCCATAGAGAAGCTCTGCGATTTCGCCTGCAATATGGAACGCAGCGATGCAATAAAAGCAGTAAAAGACATATCGGCAGGGGCAGTACTCATGGCATCTGCAACAAGTGTGGTAATAGCAGTGATCGTTTTCTTTTTTCAATAATTATATAACCGATACAAAATGAAATTCTTCAATCAATACAAGTGGCTGGTACCACTCCTTTCTTTTACTGCCGTAGTATTACTTATGCGCATGGTTCATACCCGCACGTTAATTTTCTTCTTTATTCCATGGAATCTGGTTCTTGCTGGCATACCGCTTGTATTCAGCTACTGAATAAGTAAGGTAGAAGATAAAACAACAAGCTGGGGAATTTTCTTTCTGTGGCTACTCTTCTTCCCTAATGCAATGTACATTGTCACCGATCTGTTCCACTTAAATGAAAGCACCAATGTACCTAAGTGGTTCGACTTGCTACTCCTCTTCTCAGCTGCACTGAATGGTGTACTTATGGGTATGTCATCGCTATACAACATAGAGCAGTTCTTAAAGAAGAATATTTCGGTAAAGTATGTCCCTGTTGTTGTCTTTTCACTGTTGCTCTTATGTGGCTATGGCATATATCTTGGTCGCTATATGCGCTGGAATAGCTGGGATATATTTACTCAACCATTCGGGCTATTAATGAATATTGCTCATGATGTTAAACACCCATTACGCAAGACAGACAGTTGGATGCTGAGCGGACTGTTCGCAACATGGTTATTTATCTTGTACAGGTATGCTACGCAGGTATTCTCAAAGAAACAGACACAGGAAACTGCATAGAAGATCACGAGTAAAAATAGATTTGACAACTTTCTAAAAAGTTGTCAAATCTTATTTTCAGGCAATAAAAGAATACGTGCACTAAACAGGAAACAATTCCTCAATATTCTTCAATTGCGTTTTAACAATAGGCGTCACAAATGCATCTGGCAATAACACAACAGACGTTCCCTTTTGCTTCCACCAGGTATCTCTAACCAGTTTAGAAAAATGAACAACACCCACCACATACGTTCGTGCATCATTACCGGACCACTCATCTATCCGCTCAAAGAAATTAGCCGGAATTGGATCATCAGGACCTGTACTTACATAAATGCGTAAATAAAAGTCATTGGTAAGTTTTGATGGCGACTGATTGTATAGTTTCTTGTACTCATACCGATAGTTATAACGTAGCGCAGATAGGTCGCTGATCACCGCAGAAGCTGTAGGAAAGCCACCTGCGCCCTTACCGTTAAAGAATTGTTTATCTGCCAGTCCACTCTCTATGATCATCCCATTGTATTCATTTTTTACATGGAACAGTGAATTGTCTTTTTGCAGAAACTGTGGAAATACAAAGGCCGCTATCTTACCATTGTCCAACTTGTGCGCATGAGCCACCAGCTTTATCTCATATCCTTTCTCTCTGGCATATTGGGCATCATGCTCTTCCAGGTGATGAATGCCTGTGTAGGTAAGCTCGCTGGGGTGACTGACAACTCCATAGGCATGTACAAGAAGTATGGTCAACTTATTCAAAGCATCTGTACCTTCAATATCCAATGTAGGATTACTTTCTGCAAAGCCCTTTTCCTGTGCCTGTTTTAATGCCTGCGTAAAGTCCAGACCTTCTTCCGCTATTTTTGTAAGAATGTAATTGGTTGAGCCATTCACTATTCCACTGATGCTTCTCAACAAGTCATTATCGTAATACTCCTCCAGATTACGAATAACGGGTATACTGGCACAGCAGGCAGCTTCATAAAGAAATGGAGCATCAAACTCTTTTTGTAAGGCCAGCAACTCCGGCAAATGTTCTGCTATCATTTTTTTATTGGCACTCACTACAGCCTTACCACTCTTAAGTGCACTGCTTACTATATCATAGGCCGCATTGGCATCATCGATCAGTTCTACTAAAACATTTATAGAATCGTCACTAAGTACCTCATAAGGATTAGCGGTAAATAATTCCTTTGGGGCGTTACGTTCTTTTTCAGGATGCTTAATACAGACCTTACTGATCTGAGCATTGAGCGATGTATTGTTTTGTAATACTTGCCACAGGCTCTCGCCCACTACACCAAAGCCGAAGAGGCCTATATTGAGTTTTGTTTGTTTAGACATTTTATGTGTTTTTATGGTTTGATAAAAGAATTAAAAGGGGCTGTAAAAATTGCTATTGACAGGTATCGCAACTATCAAAAAAGGCCACTAATAAGCTATGGCAGCAGTCTCTTTAGTATATTTCAACTTAACGGATCCGGTCAATGCTTTATCAATATCTTCAAGCAGATCAGCCACATCTTCCAGCCCTACACTCAATCGTATAAGGCTATCCGCGACACCCGATGCATGCCTTTTTTCTGCTGGTATGCTTTTATGCGTCATTGTTGCAGGGTGACAAAGCAGGCTCTTTACACCACCCAGGCTCTCCGCCAGTTTGAACAGTTTAGTACTACACACCACATTTTTCGCTGCTTCTGCTGTGTCTTCTTTCAGCGTAAATGAAACCACTCCGCCACCTGCGCTCTGCTGTACTGCAGCAATGCTATGATTGGGATGTGTAGAAAGGCCAGGGTAATATACATTGGCAACAGCAGGATGCTTTTGCAGGTAGCGGGCTACTATTAGTGCATTACGGCTATGCTCCGCTACGCGCAGATGCAGCGTTTCTATTCCACGTATCACCAGCCAGCTATCATGTGGTGCCAGTATGGCTCCGCTCGCATTCTGTATAAATTTGATCTCATCGCCGAGGGCTTTTGTTTTGGTTACTACAAGCCCTGCAATCAGGTCGCTATGGCCCCCAAGATATTTGGTGGCGCTATGCACCACAATGTCAGCGCCCAGCAGTATCGGCTGCTGTAGAGCAGGCGACGCAAAGGTATTGTCTACACACAGTAACGAACCATTGTCATGGGCTATTTTTGCTATCGCCTCAATGTCGCTGATCTTCAGTGTAGGGTTGGTAGGTGTCTCCAACCAGACCAGTTTGGTTCTAGCAGTTATAGCAGCCGCTACATTACGGGCATCTGTGGTATCAACGTAGTTGACATTAATGCCGAACTTCTGGTAAATGTGCGTAAACAATCGGAATGCGCCCCCGTAAATGTCATCAACCGCCAGTATCTCGTCGCCGCTTTGTAATAGCTTCACTACCGCATCAATAGCCGCGAGTCCGCTGGCAAATGCATACCCTGCGGCACCTTCTTCCAACTCTGCTATCACTTTTTCAAGCACAGCTCTTGTGGGGTTATTACTACGGGCATAATCATACCCCTTATTTTCTCCGGGCGCGTCTTGTACAAATGTGGATGTCTGGTAAATAGGTACTGAAATGGATCCTGTCAATGGGTCTACCGGAATACTGTGAATCAGTTTTGTTGCTTTGCTCATCTTTCTTGGTTTTTATATGATTAATAAATAAAATACTTATCTAATGATCACTTACCAAGGTTTACCGGCAGAGCATTTTTATGTGCATGTCAAGTACTGACATACCACAAATAAAAAAAGCTCCCACCGATAAATCAGGGGAGCTTTAGTTATGTAAATTCCGTGTGTTGCTGCACGAAAAATATTGCCAACTATTACGTCTGACTTATCTTTCCTGCCTTCAGAATTTCTTCTTCAGGAGGATGGAATTAGCACCTGTTTCCCGTATTGCTACGAGAGAGGTTGCTAAGGCTTCAACGGGCCATAACCCTCTGCCTTTCTTGATAAGCGATCTTTTAAAAGAACTGGTGCAAAGGTAAACGCACAACTTTCAATTTTCCAAAACATTTTTTCAAACACTTGCAAATATGCAGCTTTCAAACCCACAAGACCATTTCCTGAAACCATTGTCCATCAATGGTTTACAACAATATGGAACCGCGCAATTAAAACTTAAAATTGTAAGTGATACTAGGTAGCAAAGGGAGAATATAGACCTCTTTCACCTTCAGTTTTATGGTGCCGGTGTTACCCACCTCCGACCTGTCTACATACAAAAAGTAAGGATTAGCATGATTGTAAATATTATACACAGAGAACGTCCAGCTACCCTGCCATTTATGCGGCTTAGTATGCTGCGGAGTGTAGGTAGCCGACACATCTAAGCGATGATATGCAGGCATACGATACGAGTTGGTTTTACTGTATTGCTCCACCAGCGTACCACCTACAAAATAGAAAGCTGTTGGCAGTGTTATAGCATTACCAGTACCATAAATAAATACGCTTGAGAATGTCCATTTCTTACTTTGCTCATAGCTCGCTACTACAGATATATCGTGCCTTCTGTCGTACTTGGCAGGGAATTCATCACCATTATTTAGTAAGGCAAATTTTTGGTATGTCCACGATAAAGTATACCCTACCCAACCCGTAAATCGGCCTTGTGTTTTATTGATAAACAACTCTGCACCATATGCGGTTCCTCTACCAAAAACATAAGACAATTCCGGGTCCTGAAGTGAGTTAGGAACGTAGCCATCCTTGTACTGCACCTGGTTATTCATTCGCTTGTAATATACCTCTACAGCGGTTTCCAGCTTATTATCGAGGAAATTATGAAAGTAACCCGCTGAGTACTGCCATGCATTCTGTGGCTTTACAATGTAAGTACTTGGTGCCCACACATCGGTAGGTAATGTGCTGCCATTATTAGTTACCAGGTGCAGGTATTGGTATGTCTTGGCCACACTTCCTTTTACTGACGAATTTTCATTTATGGTGTAGCGAATATTAAATCTCGGTTCAAGCCCATCGTAGACTTTTGCAAGGTCACCTTTGCCATATTTTGTACTATCCCTTTTGTTACCGTTGGTATCCACATCATAGGCTGTGTAAGGCCCCACCTGACCGAACCATGTGTATCTCAATCCTACATTTATTTTGATCCTTTTAGTAAGGTCAAAATCATCCAACACATATGCACCTGCTTCATGCACGTATTTGATCAAAGCATTGTTGGGTTGCAGTTTTATAGTATCTGCCTGGCCCGATACCTGGTTAGGGATAAAGGTGTGATTGGTATATACGAGCCCTCCCTTAATGTGGTGATTGAAAGATGTATAATAATCAAGATCGCTCTTTATGTTGTAGTCTTTTACACCCGATGATATCTTTATACCAAATGCTGCATTTGCAGATGCCCCACTACCCTGCTCAAAGCTTGATGCAAAATTATAAGTGTTGTAAACAGCGGTAGTATTCAAAAATAACTTATCACTAAACTGATGATTCCACCTTAGCGAAGCAGTGGTATTACCCCAGGGTATCTTCGCTTTAAACGTACCGTTCTCACTTTCAAATTTAAACTTATCAAGCCCCAGATAGCCACTTAAGTATAGTCTGTCTTTCTCTCCCAATCTGTAATTGGCCTTCAGATTAAGATCATAAAAATAATAGCCTGTGTTCTTCAATCGTTCTGTAAATGGTCGCAACAATACATCAATGTAAGTGCGCCTTCCAGCTATCATAAACGACCCTTTATTTTTCTTAAGTGGACCTTCCAGTGTAAAACGGGAAGCTATCAATCCTATACCACCCTGCCCGTGAAACTCCTTATTATTCCCCTCCTTCATAGTCACATCCACCACCGATGACAAACGACCACCGTAGTTAGCAGGTGCGCCACCCTTAACAAGGGTTACATCCTTAATGGCATCTGAATTGAAGACAGAAAAGAAACCAAATAAATGGCCCGTGTTATAAACAGCCGCATCATCAAGCAGTACCAGATTCTGATCCGGACCGCCGCCGCGCACATAAAAACCTGCATTACCATCACCTGCAGATTGCACTCCGGGCAACAGCTGTATCGTCTTTAACACGTCAACCTCGCCAAACAAAACCGGCAGTTTTTGTATTCGTGCAATGGATAGAGTTACAGTCCCCATTTCCGTATTCTTCACATTCTCATTCTTCCTGCCGGTAGTTATTTCCACCTCCTTCATCAAAGTAGAGCTGCGCATCTCTGCATTGTAAGTATGATTTGTGTTAAGGTCGATCTTTCGTATTTGTGTCTGGTAACCTACATAAGAAAAAGTGACAGTGTAAGTGCCTGGAGGTACGGAAACCGAATAAAATCCATATCCATTAGTTTGTCCGCCAAGATTAGCTTCTTTAATGTAGATAGATCCGCCAATCAGCGTTTCTCCCGAAGCCGAGTCGCGCATATAGCCGCTCAGCGATGCCTTTTGGGCAATAGCTAAGACCGGCAGGAGTATCAGCAGAAGTAGAAAACGAAATTTTATAAACATGATAGTTGGTATAGACTGTATAAGTAGATCTTAATTAAAATGATTCCTGCACCTCTCCACACTCCAGCATTTTCTTGCCGAAATACGGATTCTTAATCTCCTCTTCTTCACTCAGCCAATACGCGCCCTTATCATTGAAGGCCATTGGGCAATATTGCTTGTGCACTCCTCCATTCTTCAGTCCTGCATGCTTTAGCATGGTATACATAGCTGTAGAAATGCCGCTGAATGCCAGCCGCTGCTTTTCACAGGTATTATCTTTTATTCCTGCTATCGTTTGGGTCTGCATGATCACAGTATCAAGGTATGGCTGCAGTGGTAGTTTATTTGCCGAATCTGCGCTAAGAAAGGCGCTCATATTCCTTGCTTCGTTCATCAGTTCATTACTTTGGGTGGCAGTTTTTGCTTCGTCAGAAGCCACCAAAGCATTTTTTAATGAGTAGTATTTGGTCACTAGGGTCATCATCTTAGTCGTACCTGCGGCAGACAAGTTACTGCTCAATGGTCCCTTTTCTACTTTCTTATCATCTGCCTTGGGAGAACTGCTACTGCAACTCAAACAAAATAAAAGGATGGCTACACTCAGGCATTGTACAATACGCATGATCGGTAAAATTGAATTGCAAAAATAATGTAACCGTGGTTAATCATTTCCTTTAATAATCAATAACAATATTTATACCATATAACTGCACCGTCAGAATTATTTTATTGGCAATATTCACTACCTCACGTTTTAATTTACATTTGTGTCAAATAAAACCAAAAAATGAAAGCATTAAAATTATCCATAATGGCGATTGCCATTTCTGCTACCGGCCTTAGTGCTTATGCTCAGAAAACCGGTGACGAAGTAATTCAGAAACATATTGACGCTATAGGCGGCGAAAAAAACTGGGATAAGATCAAATCTGTAAAAATGGTCGGCGCAATGAGTGCACAGGGCATGGAGATCGCTGTAACCCAAACCATCGTTAATGACAAAGCAATGAGAATGGACATTGCTTTAATGGGCCAAAACGGATACATGATCTATACCGACAAGAGCGCATGGCAGTTCATGCCATTCGCCGGCGATACAAAACCAAAGGAACTGCCTGCCGACCAGGTAGCCGCCAGCAAAGACAAGCTCAACTTTAAGAATACCGTGATGGCAAATAAAGCTATGATCTCAAAAGCAACGCTTGACGGTACCGACACTATCAATTCTGCGGCTTGCTACAAGGTAAAGATCACCGGTAAAGACGGTAATGAATCTGTATGCTATTTCGACGCTAAAACATTCTACCTGGTAAAGCAAGATGCAAAAGTGAAAGTTCAGGATGAAGAGCAGGAAGTGTCTTACACTTTCAGCAATTTCAAAAAACAACCTGAAGGCGTGGTTATTCCTATGACTTACGGTACTCCACAAGGCGATATCGTTTTCAAAACTGTTGAGATCAACAAAAAGATAGACGAAAAATTATTTCTACCTGAAACAAAATAATGTTTCAATAATTCTAAATAAAAAAGCAGTTTACGGTTCACACCATAAACTGCTTTTCCTTTTTTAGGATGGTTTTTACTTTTTAGTTTCTACTTTTTATTTTCGATTATATCCACCCATTGTTGTGCAATAACTTGGCTATCTGCACAGCATTGGTTGCGGCACCTTTTCTCAGGTTATCGGCTACTATCCAGCAATTCAGGGTATTGGGCTGTGAATAGTCCCTCCTTATCCTGCCTACAAAAACCTCATCTTTACCTTCTGCTTCAAGCGGCATAGGATACCCATTCATTGCAGGGTTATCTATGACCACAACGCCCGATACATTAGACAACTCCTCCTTTATATCCGACTCATAGAAATCGTTGACAAATTCAATGTTCACACTCTCACTGTGCCCACCTATTACAGGTACACGCACTGCTGTTGCCGTTACCTTTATACTATCATCACCCATTATTTTACACGTCTCCAGGCTCATTTTCATTTCCTCCTTGGTGTATCCATTCTCCTGGAAAACATCAATATGGGGGATCACATTCAGATCTATGTGGTGCGGATATACACCCTGCCCGCTTTTGCCGGCACGTTCATCCATCAACTCTTTAACCGCTTTCTGCCCTGTACCCGATACCGACTGATAAGTACTTACCACCACCCTCTTTATCTTGTATTTTAAATGCAATGGCTGCAAAACCATTACCATCTGTATTGTGGAGCAATTAGGATTAGCTATGATCATGTCTTCCTTGGTGACAACGTGCCCATTCACCTCGGGCACCACTAGCTTTATATCATTATGCATGCGCCACGCCGATGAATTATCTATCACCCGGCAACCAGCTGCGGCAAACTTTGGCGCCAACTCCAGAGATACACCGCCGCCCGCAGAAAACAATGCAACGGCCGGTTTCATATCAATAGCAGTGTCTGCAGATACTACATCATATTCTTTCCCCTTAAAAGTAACTTTCGTTCCAACAGATCTTTCAGACGCAACCGGAATGAGTTCTGTCACCGGAAAATTCCTTTCCTCCAGTATTTTCAGCATCATGCTACCTACAAGGCCCGTGGCACCAACTATGGCTACTTTCATATTATACGATATTTAAATTGGTATTTCATTGAGGTAGCACACACAAAAAGAATGCCTCCAAACTATACATTACAAAGTTATAGCAACATATATCATAACGGTAATGAAAAACTAATTTTCACAAAATGAAAATTTAAACAGGCAATATCAAATAACTTTGCCCCACCAATGAGTAAGCTCAGTTCTGTTAATAAATACTTTATCAAATACAAATGGCGCCTGTTTCTAGGATTGCTATTCACCACCGTATCCGGCAAATTTGCTGTAATGCCTGGCAATAAAATTGGTAAGATTCTAGACGACGTCAAACAGTTAGTAGATTCCGGCGCTTCCAAAGAAGTAGTGATGCCAATTGTTGTAAAAACGGGACTCGTGCTATTAGGATTGGCATTACTTAGAGGCTTCTTTATGTTTATGACTCGGCAAACTCTCATTGTAATGTCTCGCCATATTGAGTATGACCAGAAGAATGAGATCTATAACCAATACCAAAGACTAAATACAGGGTTCTACAAATCCAACTTTACCGGCGATCTGATGAACCGCATATCAGAAGACGTTTCTCGAGTGCGCATGTATACTGGGCCGTCTATCATGTACTTCACCAACATGCTAGCCATAACAACCTTTGGTGTCATCGAGATGTGGAAGGTAAATCACATACTCACGATCTACGTGCTCACACCATTGCCATTTCTGGCATTGTCTATCTATTATGTGAACCGCATCATCTTCAAAAAAAGCGGTAAAATACAAGCACAATTATCCGGACTCACTACCACAGCGCAGGAATCTTTTTCCGGTATTCGTGTCATCAAGTCATTCGTACAGGAAAAGAACATGATGCGTTTCTTCAATGAAAATTCTGAAAACTATCGTCAGAGTTCTATTAACTTGTCTGTTACTGAGGCTGTTTATTTTCCCTCCATGAACTTTTTTATTGGCCTAAGCATGCTCAGCACCATTTTGATAGGTGGCTATTTTACTATCAATGGTAAGATCACCGGCGGAGACATTGCAAAGTTTGTTTTTTTAATAAATCTCCTCATGTTCCCTATATCAAGTATAGGCATGGTAGCCAGTATGACCCAGCGCGCGGGTGCTTCACAGAAAAGGATAGATGAATTCCTGGATTTGGAACCAGCCATTACTTCGCCGGCAAATGCAGTAAAACAAACATTAAAGGGAGATGTTGAATTCAGCAATATTTCCTTTACCTACCCCCATACCGGCATCAATGCTATTCAGCACCTGTCACTAAAGATCAAGCCCGGACAAAAGGTAGCCATCATTGGTAAAACCGGCTCGGGCAAATCTACGCTCGCGCACATGATGCTGCGTATGTACGACACTACGGGCGGAGAAGTATTACTTGATGGTGTGGACATTAAAAAGTTTGACCTTCACGATCTACGTCGGCAGATCGCCTATACCCCGCAGGAGGCCTATCTTTTCTCAGACACCATATACAACAACATTAAGTTTGGCAAAGACGATGCTACTGAGGCAGAAGTAAAAAATGCAGCCCGCATGGCCGATCTGGAAAACGACATCGCAGGCATGTCGCACGGTTATGAGACTGTTGTAGGTGAGCGGGGCGTAATGCTGAGTGGGGGGCAAAAGCAGCGCATGGTGCTTGCTCGTGCCATAATTAAAAACAGTCCGTTGCTGATATTAGATGAGTGCTTATCTGCTGTTGATACACAGACGGAGAAAAATATACTGGCTAATCTTAAAGAATTCCTGGTAGATAAAACCACTTTGGTAATAACGCACAGGATCTTCACCTCTTGGACTTTCGATCAGATCATTGTACTTGATGATGGCAATATTGCAGAGCAAGGTAATCATGAAGAACTGATGCAACTCAATGGCAGGTATGCCCAGTTATATATTCACCAGACCAGTTAGTCATCATTTTCATCCTCAACTTCTTCTTCCTCGGTTTCATCCTCTTCCCTGTTCTTGTACTTATTCTTACTCTTGCCTGTTTCTTCCTTTACCACCTTCCCTTCTATCACCATTACAATTTCTCCCTTTGGCGGGTGAGCTTCATAATGCGCTGCCAGTTCGGCCATAGTAGCCTTATTGGTCTCTTCAAACATCTTGGTCAATTCTCTGCACACAGCCCCTCTGCGATCTGCACCAAAGTAAGTAACAAACTCCTGCAGCGTCTTTACCAGCCTGTGAGGCGATTCATATAAGATGATAGTGCGTTCTTCTTCCGCCAGCTTCTTCAGCATGGTTTGCCTGCCCTTTTTAGGCGGTAGGAATCCTTCAAACACAAACCTGTTGCTCGGTATACCCGACTGTACCAATGCAGGTACAAATGCCGTAGCTCCCGGCAGGCACTCTACATGCACACCATTAGCTATACACTCGCGCACCAGCAGAAAACCAGGATCAGAGATGCCCGGTGTGCCCGCATCTGTGATCAGCGCGAAAGATTTCCCGGCCTTCATCTGGTCTACCAGGTGCGGTACTACTTTATGCTCATTATGCTGATGATACGCTGTTAGCGGCTTCTGTATGTTGTAATGCCTTACCAATACCCCACTTGTTCGGGTATCTTCGCACAGAATGCAGTCTACCTCCTTCATTACCTCTACCGCCCGGTAAGTAATGTCACCGAGGTTGCCAATAGGAGATGGAATGAGGTATAATGGCATTTACTAAGTCAAAATTTAAAAGTGAAAACCCAAAAGTGCTACATTATATGCAATGGACTCGCAGGTGCAATATCAAAGACATAAACAAAATGAGCAGCCCTGAAAGGGTTACGTAAATAGAGAGAGGTTTAAACCCCTCGTATGAAAAACAAAAAACATAAAGCCCTGTAAGGGCAGCATACTATTTGAGCAAACAATAAAAAACTAAACCAATCACATCACTTTACAGTCTAATGTCTGTCAATTGCAACACTTTTTGGTTTTCACTTTTAACTTTTGCCTTAAACCTACTACCCTTCAGTGATCGTCAGTTCAAAACCTTCCATTACCTGGTTAGCCAACAGCTTCTTGCATGCTTCGTGAGCAGTCTTTTCTGCCGCGTCAGCTGTTGCTGCTTCTACCTGCATTGTAACGTGTTTACCAACTCTTACACCCTGCACGTTAGTAAGACCCAGATTGTGCAAACTATTGCTTACTGCCTTACCCTGTGGATCAAGCAATTCCTTAAGAGGCATGATGTTGATATGCGCTGTATATTTCATGATATAATTATTTTCAGATTGATTATTGAGCAGTTGTTTGTTCTTCCGGATATTTATACACCAACGACAACAGCACATATAGTGCAAATGCCAGTGGTATAGAAGCAAAGCCTAAAAACGGAATAGCTACCAATGCAGATATTACCACAACAAGTTGCGGCCAGCTATACGCCAGCTTCATCTTAGGGGGTATCATTTTAAAGAACTTTATTTTGGACACCATCAGGAAACACATTAAAGCAATGATGCCATACAATGCCCATTTGTTATGTAGCACTTGTGGTATGTTCAGTGAATTATTCCACAGTATTATGGGAAACGAACCAACCAATATACCCACAGCCGGTACAGGCATACCAATAAAATAGCTCTTCTGGCTATCAGCAGTAATATTATACTTGGCCAATCTTAGCGCTGCAAAACAGGCTATCAAAAATGCAGGACACATACTCAGCATGCTGGCATCAAGTGCATCATGCCCCATCATCACCGTATCCCACAGACATTTGAACATAATAATAGATGGTGCTACTCCAAAAGAAACTACATCGGCCAATGAATCAAGATCTTTACCTATCGGCGAGAAAATGTTCAATGCACGCGCGGTAAAACCATCCAGCATGTCGCAGATAGCGGCTATGCCTATAAATATGCTGCCCATATATATCTGCTCCGTACCCATTATCCATTGCAGGGAATGATCACTCACACTACGGTATACATATGGCTGTGCAGTAAGTAAATATGCGATGGCAATACAACCGCAAAACAGATTTCCCAGCGTTAGCAGGTTGGGCAAGTGCTTCATATTGGCCCAAAAGTAAGGATAATGCACCAATTGCTCAATAGCGACCTATAATCTTAGGCACCAATAAAAGAACAATCTTTTAAAAATGGAAAAACCCACCTGTTTAGGGTGGATTTTTCCATTTAATGTCAAGCATAAATTAAGCATTCACCAAGGCTGGATAATCATTATATCCCACTTCACCCGGTGTATAGAACGTTGCCTGATCCGGAGCGGCCAAAGCAGCGCCTGATGCTAAACGACTTACCAGATCCGGATTGCCGATAAATGAGCTACCGAAAGAGATCAACTCAGCACGACCGGCTGTCAGATCTGCTTCTGCCCTATCCTTTGTGTATCCACCATTAAGAATAAATGTGCCGCCAAATATCTGGTGCAATTCATCTACCAGTTCAGCAGGCATAGCAAAGGTCAGGAAGTGTATGTAGGTCAATCCTACTTTCTTCAGTCCTTCTACCAATGCCTTATACTGTTCTGCTTCATGCTCATCCGCCTTCATATCATTGAACGGGTTGAATGGAGAAAGGCGGATACCTACTTTATCCTTACCTATTGCCGCCGCCATAGCTTCAGCCAGTTCCAATACAAAACGGTTCCTGTTTTCAAAGCTACCGCCGTAATTATCAGTGCGCTGGTTAGCGGCAATGTTCAAAAACTGCATAGGCAGGTAACCATTTGCTGCATGTATTTCCACACCATCAAATCCTGCCGCTATAGCCGATTTTGCGCTATGTACAAACTCTGCTATCAGAGCAGGAATGTCAGCCACGGCCTCAGGCACAGGCAGTTCCTTCATACCTTCTGCATCTGTCCACATTTGTCCCGCAGCAGCAATAGCCGATGCACTTACCACTTTACCACCTTCAGGCAGGTTTAATGAATGGCCCTGACGACCGGTATGCATCAATTGCACAAATATCTTTCCACCCTTTGCATGAACACCTTCTGTAACGGCCTTCCAGCCTGCTATCTGCGCCTCACTGTATAACCCTGGTATGCGTGCATAACCCAATCCGTTTGGCGATGGAGACACACCTTCTGTGATGATCAACCCTGCCTCAGCTCTGTCGCTGTAATGCTTTACCATTAATTCGTTAGGGATATTTCCTATCGCACGGGCACGTGTCATTGGGGCCATTACTACCCTGTTCTTCAATTGTATGCTACCCAGCGCATACGGGCTGAATAGTATTGATTGTGTTTGTTCCATTTTAAATTGGCTATGTTTATAATGCCAATACAATATTATGCACCATACTCCATGTAGCTACACCTATTATACAAATCTCGCAATAGAGAAAAAATATAACTAGCTCCTACTCATACTTCGCAAATATCCCCTTGTCTAGTATCGCCCACAAACAACTCCTTTGTCCGCATCTCTTTAAAGCACTATTAGCCCAGGTATTACAAGTATAGAACAAACTATACCTTCCGGTGGCTTCATAAAATGCATCAGTCATTCCGTAGTTGGCTTTGGTGTCAATATGTACAAAATGACCATCCTTGTCTCTTTGAAAACTATTGACTACATGTGTTACAAGCCTTGCATATTGTTCTTTGCTGATGTTGATCTTTCTGCAAGTACTATTCTCCCGTATCTGTTTGTAGAAGGTGGCATGCACCGCGGTAGTGCTCAGGCCAAATGCAGCTTTAAAGGCAACAGAAAATTTCAGGTCTTTCCACTCAGGTGTTTCCAGGTAAAACCCCTTGTCCCCCCACCCAAGTGCCAGGTATTGGCAATTGGTATCTTTTAGCCCAGTAAATGCATATTTCACTTCCTTACTCCAGTCCATTTGCTCACTCCTTACAGGTACCACAATATCAGTATGCACACCATTGGTCTTTATGTAAATGGCTATTTCTTCTTTAGCGTCTTTTTCCCTTTCAATAGTAATACGAGAACAAGCGTATGCGGCAAGACCGTACACCACAAGAAATAATACTATACCCAACAATACTTTGCCTGAAAGCTTCAAAGTCCTTTTTAGCATCCTACTCATAGAGATCAAGATAATGGTGGTAACCAGCTACCTGCCGTTACTTAATACTACGGATAAAAGAAAGTAACCTACCTGATTACTTAAGGAAATGGTAATTAATGTTCCTGCCAATATCAGTAGTCTGACAGCATCTATGAACAGCACTAAATCACTCCTTTACAATAACACCATTCTGATTTACATCTGCTCCTACTACCTGGTAAGAATAAATACCTGCTGGTAATGCACGCAATGAAGCAGTTGCATCACCGGATATTTCAGCAATATAAACCGGCACGCCTGTTACACTAAAGATCGACAACTTATACTCTTTCCCCGATGGCACAGAAATATGTACATCATCGCGACACGGATTAGGATATATACTTACAGACAACGAATGGGCATCACTGCCAACAGATGCTGTACCACACAGCGCGCAGTTCTTCAAGTAATTAATAGCAGCATCAGAGGCCAACTTAGTATCAAAATGATTACCGGCAATACAATCTCCTTTCAGATGAAAGTTAAGCCAGGGTACCAGGTAGGTATCTATCGCCGCCTGCTGCATGGCCCGTGATATCGCAGGTGCAGGGGTACAGGTAGCCTCGCCAAAACTACAGGTGGTGCTTGCATCTGCCATCTGGCAATGGCTGCCACCTATGATACCAATATATTGCTTGCACGAACTTCCAAGAGCAGCATACATTAATGACTGGTTAGTAGCCGGCGGAGCTACACAATCATTTACACCCGCAATGACCAGCCCGGGCGCAACGATAGATGCTGCGGCAGATACGGCAGATGGCGTGGTTTCAGCCGCAGCCAGTGTAACAATACTTTTTATTGTGTTGTCTGATTGCGCAGCAAGAAATGCCGCTCCGCCACCCATACTGTGGCCCATCACACAGTTCATAGTATCTACCTTATTGTATAATACAGAGGTGCTGTTATTTCCAAGTTTCGCAACACTCTTCAATACAAAAGCAAGGTCTTTTCCAAATGCATCGTGACTAGGAGACAGAGAACCTTCTGTAGTAGGGAAAGCAATAATGTAACCCTCTGCAACTACCGAATTCCTGATATTGAAATACGCATCGTAGGTCATCACAAACCCATGTCCAAAACTGATCACAGGCGCTTTGCCGGCCATTGCTGTAGCAAAACTTACATTGTCACCTGTCATGTCTGCAGGATAATATATCTCTGCCGTTACCGACCTGTTACTACGGTTGCTATCGATGAAGGTGGCAGTTATATGCCCAGTCTGATAAGGCTGCGCATTGCTGCAAGTGACAACCAGGAATAAAAGTGCTGCAACTATTAAATATTTCATGATCGACAATGTTTTAAACAACTAAAGTTAATTTATTTCCGGTCTGCTTGCCCGCTTCTTCTACACGATCATTTTTCTCTGGGTAATATCTTTAAATGTAACTACAAACTCTTTTGTTGCTTCATTGTAATTAAAACTCCCGCCTAACTGTTTGCTTAAACTGCTCATAACTACCTGCCCCAGAGTAGCACTGCGGCTCATATCAAAACCGGCAGGTAGTCCGGGTCCACTATCGCGGTAGGTCAAAGTATAATTGCCATCCAGTTCACTCACATGTATGTTTATGCTACCCTTTCCGCCATCTCCAAACGCATACTTATAACTATTGGTCATCAGCTCGTTCATGATAAGTCCAAGCGGCACTGCGGTATCTATGTCGAGCATTTTATTGGTAACATCATGTGTCAGTACAATTTCCTGACCGGGCTTCTTAAAGAGCATTGTCACCTGCCGCATCAATTCGTCGGTAAATCTTGGCAACTCAATACCCGCCATTTCATCGCCCTGATACAATTGCTGATGTATTAAAGAAATAGACTTGATCCGACCCATCCCTTCAGATATAGCCTTACGTGCCACAAGGTCATTAATGTTATCCAATTGCAGGTCCAGCAGCGTACTTATAACCTGTAGGTTATTCTTTACCCTGTGGTGGATCTCCTTCATCAGTATATCCTTCTGCACAAGCAATTTATCAGCTACCTTTTTCTGTTTCTCCACCTCTGTTTTTTCTTTCACCACCTCTGCGGTTCGCTCCACAACTACCTGCTCCAGCTGCTCTTTATCTTTCGTTAATTGTACTGTACGCCATCTCAACAAACAATATATAGCCAGTGCTGCTAACAAAGCATATACACAATAGGCCCACCACGTTCTGTAAAACGGTGGTAATATTTCAAAAGAATACTCCATCGGGACACTCCATACGCCTTCGGGACTCAGCGCCTTTACCTTAAATGTATACTTACCTTCAGGTATATTACCAAAGGAAGCAGATGTTTTATGGGTAAGTGGCCCCCATTCTTCATCGTATCCGTCAAGAATATATTGGTATTGAACAAGGTATGACCTCGAAAGGTGAATCGCAGCAAAATCGATGGTAATTTTATTGTGTTTGTAGGGTAACACCAGTTTGTAAGGTATCGCATAAAACCTGCCCAGACTATCGAATGTAACTCCGCCAAACTGCTTTCGCATAGTATCTTTTGCGGCCGCACTAAGTGCACTGCCGTAAGTCGTCACTTCTTCGTTTATAGCCGCCAACGAATCATAAGTGGCATATCTACCATTCTTTACCTGCAATGTATGCCAGGAGACACTTCCCCCGTTTATTTTCACATCTTTTATAAATACTTTTAGCGGAGAGGTATCGCGGTAAATACCCGTGCGGTCGAATCGCACAAGCATATCTCCCGCACCTGCCCAGATCACCCCCTTGCTGTCCGCATACATGGCTTTAGCTTTTACATTGCGCACGGGGTATCCATTCTTAAAATTATATGTTTCAACTACCGGAGCATACCCTTTGCAAATAGCGTCATTACTAATATCTGCATCAACAGGCACTACCTCCTTACCCAATACGCCACCGCCATTCTTCCTTAACCCCGTTATGCCACTAAAGCCTTCATTTGTGCCCATCCATATCGTCCGATCCTGATCTTCTACTAATGCAGTAACATAGTTGTTAGCAAAGCCATCAGCCATGGTAAAAGTGAAAAACGTTTTTCCATCATAACGCGTCACGCCAACCCCATCACTCCCAAACCATACATTGCCGCTACTATCAGAAAGTATGCAGGGCACCACATTAGATGGCAATCCTTGCTTCGTAGTATAGTTAGTAAATACTCGCCCATCAAATCGGCTCACACCACCACCATTCGAGCCAAACCACATATTGCCATTCTTATCTTTCGCCGCGCTAATTATATAAGGATGGCAAAGCCCCTGGGCTACATTGTAATTGGTACTTACATTTCCTTCCAATCGCGTTACTCCGTTATAAGTTGTAAACCATTGAGCACCTCGCCCGTCTTCAAGTATGCTGTATACGGTCCTGTTATTGAGCAATTGTGCATCATCATATGTAGTGCACGTTTTACCGTCAAATCTGGTTACGCCAACCCCACCTGTACCAACCCACAGATTGTTATTCCTATCAACCTTTAATTTTTCAATAAATCCAAACGGCAATCCCTGGCGCACGTCAAAAGGAGTAAATGAGATACCGTCATAACGTATGATACCAGACCCTGCTGTTCCAAACCACATCACACCAGCTGTATCCTCGCCGATAGTTGTTATGCGGTTATTAGTTAATCCTTCCCTGGTAGTGAACGTAGTGAATGCATTACGGTCATAGCGGCTCGCGCCGCCACCTAGCGTACCAAACCATATGCTTCCGCTTTTGTCTTGTACTATACTCGACACCCTATTGTCTCCAAGACCATTCTCGGTATTAATTGTAGTGAATGAATGTCCATCGTAGCGGCTTACACCACCGTCAGTAGCAAACCATAAGTAACCTCTGTCATCTTCCAATATATCGGCCACATTGTTATTCGCAAGCCCATTAACTGTAGTATAGGTAGTAAATGACTGACCGTTGAAACAGGAAGCACCACCTCCTCCCGTACCGAACCAAATATTACCATGCTTGTCCTTTATCGCGCACCGTACTATGTTGTCGCCAAGGCCCTGCTCTTTGCTATAATTGGTAAATTTATGCCCGTCGAAATGGCTTGCACCTCCGCCCCCAAGGCAAAACCATACACTTCCCCTTTTATCTTCAAGCATATCAAAGACAAGGTTAGCACCCAGGCAATCACCATTACATACCCAGCCAAGCCCCTGCATATCTGTATACACTTCATAGCCTTTGCCATTATAGCAGCTTACACCACCACCAAATGTGCCGTACCAGGTGTTGCCAGAAGAATCAACAAGCATGCTGGACACCCCATTATTATCAAAATTTGTTATTTTAAATTCGCTTGTGTTGTGTGTGGTAAATTGTACACCATTATACACACTCACGCCCCCTCCCATGGTACCAAAACAGATATTGTCTTGCCTGTCTTCATTGATCGTTAAGATGCGATTATTGCTTAATCCCTGAGCTTTGGTGTAAGTAGTAAATGTTGCTCCGTCGTATCGGATAGAACCTCCACTTTCAGTACCAAACCACATATGGCCGCTTCTGTCCTGATACATACATGAAATGTTGGAAAACAGGCCGTCATCAGCATTATAAGTGGTGATGCGTGCGCGGAAACCTGCCGGCTTTGAGATAGCCTGAGCAAGATGAAATGTATCATTATAATAATTGTATTTCCCCGACTTTGCCGATGTAGAAACTATGAGTGGAGCAACACAGGTATCTAACAAACGTACAACAGGCGGCTTCAATGTATCCTGCCTGGGAACAATTCCTACAGCCGCTATCGGCGATCTGCCTGGTTGTTGCTGATGCGTGTCCTTTTGACTACATGAAAACAATAATAACGTCAGAAATAGCGCCAGTGCTACCCTACACAAAGCAAGGTTTCGGACTATAAACTGACAGGACAAGCAATTCATTTTCTAAAAATACACTTTCATAGCATTATTCCACAGGTTTTAATACATCGCAACAAATACACATACAACCACCTATTAATTCGCTAGTCTTTAAATTGAATAGATCTCGCTACTGCATTAAATAACGGCCGGTATCTGCGGGCATATTTTACCTGTGTTCCGGCAGTAATAATGTAGGCAACACCATTCTTAGGAAATATGTACGATACCAAAGTCGACTTGGTCCCCTCCAGATCTATTTCGTAATCATACCAGCAGCCAATTATGCCGTTGGCAGTTATAGACCCTGTATCAAAGTTAGTGGCATTTGGAATGTACTTTTTTACCGACTCCATCGTTTTTGTCCTGTACGTCTCCAGGCTCAGTTGCTGCATACTTTCCGTGATCACGTTTATACTGGTATTGGGGTCTTCTTTTGTTTTAGGAGCCAGTAAATAAAAGTAATCCACTCCATACATAGTTTTATGCTCTGTGATCCAACCGTCTGGTATAGAAATGCTGTACGCCGCAGACCCAACATTCATGTTCGTTGGCTCAGGTAATTTTGCGGCAATTTCCCTTACTGCCTTTCTGTATGCATGTCTGCCTTTACATGACAACAACATCACAGACAATAATATAATTTGTACAACATTCATCATGATACTTCAATTAGCCTTTCTCTCCGACACCTCAACCATTCCCTGTATCTTTCCCTACATCGGCATATGAATATGTATCAGTCCCTGCTTTTGCAATAGATACAATATTCCACCAACTATAATAAGCAAAATGAGTAACGCCGGAATAATAGGAAAACTCTTCTTGGTAAACGGATCGTTCAGGTTAACTTTCGCATCCTTAGGCAACGCTGCAAGCTGTGTAAGCGTGCGTCCAAACTGAATATTTATTTTCACCCTTGCATTTATGGCCCAGCCATTTGCATCCAGTATAGGCGCAAGATTGCGCTTCCTCAGCTTAAGGTATGCAAGTATCATCGACGGTGCGGAAATAATCAGCAGTATACCCATGATTACCAGAGGCATTTTCCACCAGGTAAGCTTCATAAACCCACCTATGGCAGCTGCCAGCACAGTACCCAGCGCGCCTATTGCTAATCCTATCGCCGCAAATATTCCGGCAAATTTAGCCACGTCAAATGGTGGTGGAGGAGGTGGTGGTGGAGGAGGAGCTTGCGACACATCATTAGTCGTTTTCAGTTCTTCTCCTTTTGCTGATGCGGCCACTACATTTTCATTCATTTTGGCTGCTATCTTCTCATTTGCTGCAGATGCCGCCTTATGTACCTGTGTTTCTATAAGATTTGACAACTTACGGTATGGCGCAAAAAAGGCCTGCTTTATGCTCGTAGGATTCTCCATTATCTTAACAATGGTCGCATCCCAGTCAAGGCCCTGCCTGTCATAAAAGATGGCATTCCTACCTATCACAAGGTCATCTACATCCCCGTTGGTCAGCGCCGCTACAATGGTCATCTTTTCATTGGTCGCTTTCGATGTGCATTCACAATAAATTAGGTACATACCTCCATATTGCGCCAGCGCACCCTGCCGGGCCATATCCCGCACCCTTATGCATAGATCGCAGCTACGCTGGTCTATATACAATGTACCTGCCTGAAACACCGCCTTGCCACCGGGAGTATAAAAATCGAAGAAGGTCACAAAATTCTTCAACAGCGTAAACAGATCGCGGTGATACCTTACCAGCTTATCTACAAGTATTATGTTGTTGGCCTCACTCTCTACTGCCATATCGCTCGCTATCAAGGCCGTCAGTTGGTCTTTCATTGAGCCTGCCAGTATTTCCCTTATCCTTGTCAAACCAAGCAATTCAACACTGGCACCCTCCTTTTCAGATTTCCATTGGGCAAAGGCGGCAAAGGTCTGTGATACCTTAATCCACTCTTCCTCTGTAATACTGTCCTTCCCCGAAAACAATCGATCTGTCACCAAGCGTTTGAATACCGCTATATGCGCCTCCCAGGCCGGGTTTATACCTGTTGCTAACGGCAGCGATCCATTGGCCCTTACCTTTGCTATCGGATATCCGGCTATCTCACTGATACAATCAGAAAGATCTTTATCGGCAATACTTTCCACTCTGGCCACTTGCAGGTTCAATGTCTCTGTCGATTGATGATCAAACGCTGCCAACCGGCACCGGAGAAAGAAGTCATCGATCTTCGCTTTTACCTGTAGATAGTTACTATAAGCTGCATCCGTGCTATCATCTAATGGAAGTATTACTTCCGGTGCTGCTTCTTGTTTCGCATACCAGGCGGCATACTTTTCACATTCATCAAAAAATAGCTGCACTATCTCCTGCGTGACGCCTGCCTTGCCATTGCGGTCGACCGCACTACCGGCATACACCATTACCTCTGCCAGCAACATTGATAACTCCTCATTGCCACCAACAGTATCTTCTGTTATTATGCCATCTCCGTTAAAAAGAGTACCGGCAAATATTCGGGTAGTATCAGATGTATCTTCTACAAAAAGTGATGTCGCAGATTCTTTCCCTAGATTTTTAAGGATTGTCCTTGCCGAATCCAGCAACTGCCTTCCTTGTTCTGTATGAGTATTGATCGCGGACAAAGGAAATTCGCTGGCTTGCTTCAGCAGATCATCAGGATTATTGATCACAGAAACGATCCAATCTATAGCACCCAGTATTTCGGGCACCCGTATTTGGCCATCACTGTCAGTATCTATAAGCTCCAGTGTCTTCCGGTCTATTTCCAGGTCACTAGCCGGGCAGCTCAATGCGGTCCACAACTTAGGGTCCAGCTCATGCAAATGCACCAGGTCGCTACCCGACTCCAGATTCACACGCTTAACACCACCAATGGTAGAAAAGCTCCACACATGACTACCGCGCTTTGTATTGTCCATAACTCACACTGTTTGTAACAATAGTAATACCAAAAAAGCAAAAAAACAAACAACAACAACAACATAAGTAGCATCCCTGTGGGCCTTCCTACGTTCTAAATATCTACCAATACAATCAACATAACATACGTAATCAACATAACATCCAACTAAATGACAATCAAATATTTGCAAAATGAAAAACTTCAATTTACCATTGCTGATACAGAAGAAATTATTTAGTATTGTAAGGTCAATGTGAAGTCTGGCAATCACAATAAAAACGGGGCACATCCGAAAAGCCATAGTAGTAGGGATCAACTAAAAAAAATACAGAAACATGAAGTTCCTGATCAATGCATCTTATTCAGCAGAAGGCGCTAAAGGCGTATTACAATCCGGTAGCGGCACCAAACGCAAACAAATGACCGAGTCAATGATCAACGGCTTGGGCGGTAAAATGGAAGCATACTATTATGTGAGCAATTGTGATGCCTTTGTGATCTGTGAACTTCCTGATGCTGCAGCAGCTGCTGCAATTGCCTTAGCCATTAAAGCTAGCGGAATGGGATCTATTACAACCACCCTACTGCTCGAAACCGAAGAAGTAGACCGAGCAACACAACTAACAGTACAATATCAACATTCAGCAAGTTAGTTTTGCCATATATATTTATAAGGAGAAAGGGAATAATTACTGGAAAGGGATCGGCAACCAATGGAAGCCGATCCCTTCTAATTTACCAAATATGCGGAGTACAATTAAAATACGTCACTGCTATTGCAAATCTTCAAATGGCGAAACGACACCTATCTCATATCAACTATAATAACTCCACGCCAGCCCCTGCGATACACTATTCAAGTAATCACCTGATCTTAGTTTATCCGCTCCAAACCTGTCATTCATCACATCCTGCAAAGCCCTTACCTGCGCCGATCCACCTGTAATAAATACTGTGTCTATCTGGTCAGGTGATATCCCATTCTTAACAAGAAAGGAATCAAGGTATCCGCCAATTTTGTTTATGTCACCACCAATGATGGAATTATAATCGTCAATAGATACATCTTTAATGATCTCGATCGACTCCCTGTCAAACTGAAACGTTGTCTCGTCCATATCAGACAGATCGATCTTCGTGCTTTCTATTGCTTTAAACAATGAATAACCCAGATTCTTTTCTATGAGCACCATAAGGTTCATCAGCTTTTCATCCTTCCGGGTATAGACATAAAAACGGTCTATCTCTCGTATCAACTTGTGTACATTAAAGAAGTTCATCTTCTCCCACGAAATGATGTTGTCAAACAGCACATTCGGCACTTCCAGCATTTTGCCGGGGCTCGATTCGTAAAGTAGATTCTTCCCAAAATATGGCGTCAGCGCCTGAGACATAAAAGAAGAATCAAAACTATCACCACCTATGTATACACCGCCCTGGGCCAGTATATCTTGGCGCCTGTTGGTCGTCTTGTATTTCTCAGGCCCAAGCTTCATCACGGTAAAGTCAGAGGTACCACCACCAATATCTGCCACCAGCACAGTTTCATCTTCAGCCAACGTTCGCTCATAAGCAAATGCCGCAGCTATAGGCTCCATCTGGAAGGAGATATTGGTAAAACCTGCACTCACCGCTGCTTTTTGCAACCTGGTCTGTGCCAGTTCATCTTTTACCGGGTCCTCATCAAATACTACCGGCCTGCCCAATATTATTTCCGTTATATCCTCACCAATATATGCATCCGCCATCCCCTTCAGGTAGCTAAGTATCAGTGTTACAAGGTCGGCTGCTGTATACTTTTGGTTATACACTTTTGTATCGGTAAAGCTGGCCCGTGGTAAAACCCTCTTTACCGACTTCATAAACCTGCCGCCCATACCATTGGCCAGGTAAGCCTCAATGGCCGGCTTACCTACATAGCTCACTACCTTACTGCTACCCTGCAGCTGTATAAAAAAAAGTATAGATGCCTCATTAAACGTCTTAACTATCTTATTTTCCTCCACATCCAGAATAGACAATGCAGAGTTGGTGGTACCGAAGTCGATACCGTAAATATATTTTTTCAATGGTGTTTATTATTGTTGTACTTCAAAAAAGGAAATCATGAGTAATGGAAAAGCGAAAAACCTATGCAACAACCCTCAATCTCATCCTACACGTCGCATCTATTTTGGCGGCAAAAATAGCGTTTCCAACAACACAATATTCACCTTTAAGTGAATGTTAAAACATTTCGTTTTCGATATTATATTGACCTTTGATTTAGCAGAGTAACACATATCTCTGGCCGACGCATCACTCCAAACGCAGAAAATCCAGATCATGTCCCGGTCGCCGCTGTAACAATTATTGCTTTGTCGGCTTGTTGGTCATCTTTGTCAATGACAATATTTATCTTGTTGTATTTTTGCTTATCAGTGCGAAACCCATTAATTTGAGGAATGAAATTCTGAAGATGTATTTTTGACATCTGCAAGGATTGTGCAGAATGATCATGCGGCCCGTCGCCTCATAGTAACCTCATCGTATGAATGAAGAAATAAGGATCCTGTTAGTTGAAGACGAAGAGGTTTGGCGCAAGTCACTTACTATAAAGCTGAATCAGCTTGGATATACAGTGGCCGGTGAAGCTGACACCTTTGAAAGTGCAATTACTTTACTCAACACTGCTCAGTACGATCTGGTGTTACTAGACATCAATCTGAACAAAAGAGACTCAGGTATAGAACTAGGCCATATGATCAACCTGATCTACAAAAAACCCTTCATATACATATCCTTAACGCTCGATTCTATGATCGGCGACAAAGTAGCCGGTACAAACCCGTCTGCCTATCTGCATAAACCTGCTAACACCATTTCCTTGCGCGTAGCTATCCAAAATGCTTTGAAGCGATTTAGCGACCCTTCTCCCGGCCCTTTCCAACATACCACTGCAGAGCAGGATTTCTTCTTTATAAAACAAGGTACCAATTATAAAAAACTGGAATGGCAAGACATCGTACATTTACGGTCGCATAAAAATTATACGTTGCTATATAATGCTTCAGACAAAGTTGAATATTCTATCCGCAATACACTTACCCGCACGCACCAGCTTATTCTGCCCGAGCAGCAGAAAGGCAACTTTATCCAGATCAATCGTTCAGAGATACTGCAACTGTCTTTTATATCAGAAATAAGGGGCGAAGAGGTAAGAACAAAATTTGGTACATACGCTGTTACAGACGGTTACCTTGACAGCCTGAAAAGCAGGATGCATATACTCTCCTAGACGGCAAGGCGCAACAAATACCAGCTTGCTTTCCACACTCCTCAGCTTTTAATAAATTAATGTAGGTTTATCCTTTACTAGCCTTGTCAGTTCGGCGTATATCTTCAATTTGCAAATGTCCACAAAACAAAAACGGAGAACACATCGCTATACGCTCTGCCGCTCTCCGTTCTCTTAATTGTACCCCTAACTGACATTTCTTCTAACCAATTGCGGCAATTCTTTGTCGAAATTTATGCCTCTTTAAGACAAATTTCAAATTGAAGTAACTAATGGGGATATACGATTTAAAAATGCAATTAGTTTTCAAGATTACTTTTCAAAGTCACCAAACTTATATTCATATCTTTTTCCAGCATTTTTACTATCATTGGCAACATTATGTTTAGCGGGTATTTTATTTCACTGGCGGTATTCCAGATAACTTTTGTTTGATTATCTGATAATGATTCAGTGGTCATCTTTGCATTGGCAATACCTGCAAAAGGTCTTACGAAACGTAGTTCCATTTCAATATCCTTCCCTTCGACAATTGCCTTGATTTCTTGCTCCCCTTCACCTGCTTCTTTATTCCCGTTCCACGCATAAACGAATCCAACAGTTCCGTCAGTTCCCCGGTATTCTTTTTTCATGTTAGGATCAACCATTATCCATTTATTAAAGTTGTCTTGGTTCCTGATTTGCTTTAGGTAATCAAAAACCTTTTGCTTAGGCAGACGAATGGTTATTTCCCGGTGCGTATTATACCGTTTTTTCATAAAAAGGGCGATAATTAGAAGCAAGAGAATTAGTCCTGCTACAACCGATAAAATTGCAATCACAATATTCATTTTTTATTTTTAAGATTAGGTAGTTTTAGTCATCTCCACTTTTCAAAAAGGACTATGTCTGTTTTAAAATAGTTATTTATTATTTGAGTTCAGATAAAAGTTCATCCAGCTTTACAACGGTTAATCTCATACCATGTTCTAGACAGGCTGAAATTATTTTAAAAAACCATCCCCTTAGAAATGAAAAACCCTTGAAAGCTGCTGCTATCAAGGGTTTCCGTTTTTGAATTGTGCCCCAGACGGGAACAATTTATTATACCGTATTGAGCCACTGGCAACACTTCCATTCGTTTGTATAGTTTTCTGGGGACAAATAAGGGACAAAAACTGTAGTTATAACATCTCAGAATGCGAATATACAGTTAAGACCTCAAAATGTAATAAGCGCTATTCTGAGAAATTATGGATGACTCCATATGAATAGCGCTTATTATTATCTGCTGGGACGATTTGCTTAAATTACATAGGCAGTTTGATTATAATGAAACAATATTGTGGATTTACGTTTTCAGGGGTTTTTGATTGGAGATAAAAACCGTCTCAAAAGTAATCAGCGTAAAATGAGGTAATGTGCACTTACATCATTCTCTTATAGCTGCAAACAAAATACAGCGTAAACTCTCGGTGCCATGTAACTCCGGCTATACCCGGTATGCCTAACCATACCATGCCTTATAGGTGGGTATTTCGCATGTTAGAAATTGGCAACTATTTTAAAATTCTTGTGATAGTATGCGCCCTCTCCGATGAAGTAGATCAGCTCATCTTTTTCACCAGCGGAAACTTCATCTACATAAACGAAAGAGCCTGTTTTAAATCTGCCAACGGCCTGAGTGCATTGCACTTTAAAGGGAGTGTGCAGGTGTCTTATCAGTCCTTTGCTATTAATTATCAGGATGCTGCTCTTATCACAATACTGAACTGAATACTTGCTACTGGCCATGAGTATGAATGCCGGTAGAAATTACTGGCTAATTTTATGGGTTATTAATTCAGGTACCAGCAGGTACCTTTTTGCTTCAGAGCTGTCCTCAAGGTGCTTGCAAGTTGGAAAGCGTTCAATCCCCGGTCCAGAAAAGTGTCTATATAGCTGCTTTTGTTAGCTCCGGTAAACAAATTGTAGAGTTTCCACAGATTAATACTGCCGTCAGGATTACTGCAAAAGCTATTGTCCGAATAGTAGTCTTTACAAACTGAATTTATCTGCGCGTCACCGAAACTCATATCGGGTATGTCCTGCCTTAAAATTTCAGGCATGTGGCGGTACATCCTACAGCGACCTAAGAGGTTAGCAAATTGACGTTCCGAAAGCTCATAGTTATTCAACTCCTTCAACTGGCCTGCAATGTTTACTGCATCGAAATCCTGAAGCATCATCCTTATTTCATTTCTTAGCATGTCCACATTCTTCACCTTCAAGTTGGCTTGGTATCCATCGGTAACTACACACAGATTACAGCAAACAGTATTTTTGAAGCCGACAAAGATTTTGAAATGCTGGTCTTGTCCAGACTTATTGTAAAGATTGTCCAGGTTGTATGCCTTAACGCCACCGACAGTAAGATTTAACCGGTTACCATTAATGTCAGTGTAGATCGTTGGCATTTCAATAACGAACATCATTCGTTCAAAGTAGATAGTCTTTTCGTGTTCTAACAGCATATTGGCCGGCTTATTCTTGGCTTCCGGAACTCTACCCTTGATTTCATGTGACAACCTCACATTGGGCTTTAAAATGCCCTCTCCCCGAAATACGTCCATGGTCACGCCCAAGGCTGTTTCTATAAACTCCGCATGTGATATCACAGGCTCATTATCCTTGACCCAAACCGGTATGATATGGCCGTGCTTCACCTCGGTCAATGTGCTGCCGATGGTATTGGCTTCAATAAAAGCCTTTCCATCTGATACAATTTCAATTTGATCGATTACTGCAGGCAATGACTCTCCGACTGATTTGACTTCTTCGCTAGCTGTTAACTGCTCCATTTTGAATAGCTTTTTGATTGTTTGAAATGTTGTTTATTGTTTCTATTTCCATGCGGCGCTTTGAAAATTCAGCAGTCATCGTTTGCTGATATGCCGGATAGGTATTGTATAGGGTCAGCAGGTCTTCATTTGTCTGGCAAGAAGCAATGGCCTGAAGCACGTCCTCTTTGGTTATGGTAGGATAACTGCCGATACCATCGTTGCACCACTTCAGGATGATTGCACCAGTATCAACAGTAGGTATAAATTCAGGCTTGCCAAAGAATAACTGTGTCCTGTCTTTAGATGACTTTGCTTTCAATGCCATGTCCAAATCCAGCACTACCGTAAATTCATAGTCCATACCTTCCCGGGTAATACCTTTCATACCCACTTTTTCCGGCACCTGCTTGCCATTCTTTTCAGACAACACGTATTCCTGCTTGGTGCGGATATTACTGATGATATGAACGTCTGCCTGTAGTAATGTCTGGACAAATGCATTATGCCTGGGAGTAAGCTTTGCCCAGTTAGTGAAGGAGTTGCCCAGCATACCTGAATGAGCCTCCAATATGCCGCCAGTGCCTTCCCACTCATGTGAAACACTATCGACGATTATAACCTGTATGCCGGCTGCGATGCATACACCAATAGCCTCGATGTAGCGCTCCGGCGTAAAAGGAGGAATTAAAGGCAACACGTTGTAAGGGCCAAGATCAGCATACAAGTCTGCCGACCTATTCTCTGTGTCTATCACCCCAATCTTCTCCCATGACCCGCAAAGGCCATAAGCTATTAGTAAGGCTGATTTTGTTTTCCCGCTGCCAGACGGGCCTTGAAGTGCCATCTTGATTTTGGCTTTCTTTCGGCTTGCTGTTTGTAACTGCATGGCTGTTGTTTTTATTGATTAAAAATGACTTCTAACAAATTCAAAAGGGAAGTAGGGAAATTAACCCCACCTCCCTCCGGTTCACAGTAGATAGCGTCTATTTGGTCTTTGCTATTTCATTTCTCTTTCGTTGTGAAGCAGCCTTAACTCCATCAGCAGGTTTCTCCTGCGCTTTAGGTTCTTCAATCTCGAAAGCTCCATGTCCAATAAGTTCTTTAGAGCCAGCCGGCTGATACGAGTAGGTATAGGCAAGTGATATAGCTTCCCCGGTACGTTTTACTGTGTAATCGTAAGGGTCACAAGGCACACGTACTATTTCTCCTTCGATCTTTGAACCAATCATCATTTTGGCTATTTCTGCATCAAACGTAGAAGGTATGCTGCACTTGCGTACAGTGGCATACATGTTCCCAGTGTTCTGGGATTGAACAATTTCTAATGACCCCATAAGATCAAGGGCAATAAACTCCTCTCCGCTTTTGTTTTTGCGGATGTTGTAACCAATTACCTGTACCATACAATGTAATTTGAAATGAAATGAAACCTCCTTTTCTTATGCCTGGAGGAGATGGGCAGCAGCATTAAGTACCCGGTGTAGCCGAGGTCAAACACTTGTGCTCCAAGAAAGAAAGGCAGCGGGATTAAGTGGAACTTGAGGTGAAGGTCTTGTCAACAGGACACTTCTGCCAAAGGCGGAAGTAAGAAAGGAAGCAAGGTTTAGAAATGGAGTTGATGTACTATTATGGGAAAGAAAGAAGCGGGTTTAAAGTGGGAGTTCGTAAAATCCTAATGGAAATAATGTAAACACTGGATGCGGTGTTTTCACTACATATAAAATACAGAAATTCAGAAGGTGGGGGGTACACCGGATTTAGAAAGCACCGGGGGCAGTGATGCATGGTAGGATTGGTGTCACTCAAATATAAAAGTAAAAATTTGGAGAAATTTATTTTGCAACGAATGCTTCACTCGTGAAAATAGCCTTTGCTCATTTGTTCAACCATATGTTCTACTAGAACATAGAAACCAGCATGATATTTTACCAGTTTAGTGTGGTGCGTATTCCTATTGATAAGTTTTCTGCATAACAATTACTGCACTCCCTTGAAAATATGTATAGCTAATAATTGGATTCCCGGTGTCTTCAGTCAATTCTAAACTTGATTGCCCTATGATTGACTTACTATTATTTTATGCCTACAAGGTTTTAAAAATACAGAAATAATCCCTATGCCGCGGCTGTATAGACAAAGTTAATGTTTTCAGCGGATGTTCTCTACCTGTTTATTATTGACCACCTAAGAGGACATACTGGATATGTCAGTGAATGGTCGGTTAAATAGTATCTCCACGATAATAATACCATTGGTAATTAGGTATCGGATTATTATGTCAACAAACAGTATTTTGAAATTGATTGAGTGCAGGATTATTGATAAACTTGCCGAATACGAAAAGTATCACTTTTGAGTAATTATGTCATTGATTACAATAATTCGAGAAATTCTACCCTCGCAAACAGTAGATTTTTTCATCCTTGTTTTAGTCTGAGAACAGACCAGCCCCTATAAACCCTATCACCATGAAAACAAGATAAAAATAATAGATCGGCAATAATGCCATTCTATTGTACTACAAATTTCTTTCTAACAAAAAGATTGTTACTATCGGAAATAGTAAACATATAAATCCCCGCACTTAAATTAGATAAATCACATCTCAATGATTGATCTCCGGCGCTTAGCTTTCCAAAATTTGTTGTTTGAATTGTTTGACCGACTAAATTACTAACAGACAATGTAACTTCTGCGGAAGAATTGAGCGAAAAATATAAAACTGTTTGGCCATTAGCAGGGTTAGGAAATATGGTCAATGGGTTGGTGTCTTTTAAATTATCAAGACCTACCGGACCACACAAATTAGAAGCAACATATTCCCAAGTGCTTACAGAACCTCGTGGATATTTGTTCAGCGTATCTTGATAAACCTTCTTATTCGGACAGATAAAGTATAAGGTCGGGAAAAAAGTATTGTTATAATTGCTAAGGAAATCGTTTAAAGCAACACCTGTTGGGTTCATTATTGGATACTGGCTACCTGTTATCCAATCGCCCTGCGTGCTTGTTCCTGTACCCTGAAGATCAGCTAATGTCGTAGCACCATCGCCTTCAAGAAACAGTACTTTCCATGTATTATCACCTGGAACATCGTGTTGTGTATATAAGCTATCGAATGACCCTGTTTCATGATACAACCAACAAGGGTGGCACCATGTAGCTGAAATGTCAATCGCTACATACTTACCTGCGTTCAGGTAAGCATATAGCGATTGAGTATTCCCATTAAGATCAGTAAACGTAAAGTCAGGTGCAGTAGAACCATCAACTAACTGGCAATATGAAAAGTTTGTCTGAAACACCACAAGAAGAAATACCACTAAAGCCTTTTTCATAAACAACCTTTTTATTTAAAGAACATAATTTATTGAACAATTACTTTACTATAGTAGCTTTTGCCTGCCTCGTCCTGCATTACAAAGTAATAACCGCCTTTTGCAACACCAGATAACGAGAAGGTAGCTTTGCCGTTAGCAACAACTGGTTTCAGCTCAATGTTCCTGCCTGAGTTATCTATAAGAGAGCAGTAGCTTATACTACTTACTTTATTTAGGGAAACAGTAAACTCTTCATTTGCAGGGTTAGGATAAATTTCAATTCTTTCTTTACCTGCAACATTTTCAATAGAAGAAGGTACAGTGTAAGTACCCTTTACATACATCACTTTACCTGAATTATCGTCTTCCCAAACAATATGTATTGCTCCCGGTGTCATGGCGACATCGGCATTCATCATTCCGCTACCTGTAGCGGTTGGAACAACTGTATATGCAGGTAAGCCGGACGTAATATTGTTTGTAAATGAATATACAATAGAGTTGCCTGATGAAGTGTTTTGTTTCCATACAGCTGTAGCAGCATTTCCTGCATTAGCTATGCGAGGGTAGTTTTGGGAAGATAAGCCGGTGAACATGCCAGTAATGGGGCTATGCTTCGCTGTCATGCCACTTATGGAAGCACGGCTCAGGTGTACTAACGCCGTACCTGTAGAAGTACTCATGAAAACGGTATAAATGCTATCGCCTATTATAAATCCATCAGGGCCGCTTGACGGGCAGGACATAATCATCCAATTGGTCGTATCAACAGGAATATTCATTGGAAAGGTTGCACCACCATCAGATGACATACCAGCCCATATATCCCTGATGTTGCTCAAATTGTTACGGAAAAGCATGATAGCCTTGCTTCCTGAAGATATTATTGAAGCGGGGCAACAATCACAAACATCCCCAGCAGTGCCACTTGCAAGCGCATCGGCTGAAAAAGACATACCATAACTGGTCGAGCGGGAAACGACATATTTAGCGTCTCCGAACGTTGTATTAAATTTCATAAAGGCAACCAGCGGATTACCAGTGGATGTCGTAGTTACTATAGGGAATCGGGACATGCTTGTATCGATATTGTCAATCCTCACTGTGTCTGAGAATGTAACGCCGCCATCATACGAATGAGCCATATACATGTGGTTCATATTCATCGTTTCTGGAGAACGCTTCATAGTAACGTACACGGTGTCACCGTAAGATGCAATATCCGGACCTGCCCATGACTGCGCAAATACATTTATTCCCATATTGCCAACGGCAACAGGGGTAGTAAAGGCTGTTCCATTCCAGCGGGAGAAATATGCTTTGGTATCCGTCTTACCCCAAAGTACCATTGGGTTGCCGCTCCGGTTGAGTGTTACACGGGGGTGCAAGTTGCCCAATGTACCACCTGTACTGACAGTGACGGGTGTTGACCACGTAACTTGTGCGAAAGATTGCAGAGAACCTGCGACAAGAATTAGAGAAGTAAAAATTTGCTTCATATATTTTGATTTATTTTAACGAATGTTATTCTACAAACATAGCATTCTTAACGTAAGAGTGCTTACCTGTTTTGACTTAATTCTTATCTCAAATTACTTAAAATACAGATCGCATTCTACATTATTAACTGAAAATTAAAATTGCATAACCCCCTCCATATTAAGTACGAAACTGCTATCGTGTGGAGCTTCTATCGGTTCTTTCCCTTTGAAGAAAAGTTTTGTTCCTGCCTTACCTCCCAAATATACTTTACCAGTATGAACAAAATCATTGTCCAGATTTAAGTAGGCACCCTCAAATAGCCCAACAACCGGTTCTTCATGTACTTGATGAAAATCCGAGATGCTTATATTCGATTTGTCTTCATTTTGCATGGAAGCTAACCCTAAATCAATATGATAAGGGAAGAGGTTCATACCCTCAAATCCATTGTTAGGATAAAATATATTCAAGTCGTTCGGCGTAAAAACTGTTTTACATGCAACATCTGTTCCAGCACCGGAACCAATGTATTGCATCTCACCTGAAAGGATGGAAACCCGAATTGCAGGCAACAAATTTCTGAGTTGCAATTCTTTAAGTAGCCGAAATGTGTTTCCGCCATCTATAAAAATAGCCTTGGTTGCTTTTAATTCTGTAAGAAGCCTTTCCTCAGGTATTTGATGAACTCCCAACACAGCTATACCAAAACTATTGAAGAACACCCTGGCTTTTTGAGTATCGGCATCCCATTCACTTTTGTCAGCGGCATATGGAACAAATAGCAACAATGGAATGCCTTTTAGATGTTGCTTAATTGGTTCCACATAGTGAGCAAGATAGCCGCTTCCGTTAACATAGGAATTTGAAATAAGAAGAATTGAACTTTTCATTTATAATTTAAACTATGATTAAGGGTGATGTAATTCGTGAACATGATGTATTGAATCTAATACATGATGCTCATGCAGGTCATGACCATGAAAGTGGTGATCTGTATTATCATGAGTATGGTAAGATGTCACGATTACTAGTGAATCATGTTCATGGCCTGCATCAGGATATGTGTGATGATGGTGAGCAGAATGATCGACCGTAGAATCATAATGTACCCAAGTGTGATGATGGTCGTCATGTGTACTAATCTCGTGATGATATTCGTGATGATAATGCCAGTAGAGCGAATCATGATGGTGATATAAGCTGTCCCAATGCAACTGATGTGTATGGTGAGGTGTTGCGAGCATACTGTCCAGCATTGCTTCCATGCTTCCGTATTCAGCCCTCATAGCAACCGCAGTATTTGAATCAGCTATACTTAATGCGACAATCGGTGTGGTAGTTTGAGTACCACTGTCATTTTTTTTACACCCAACTACAATAAGCAGGGCAAATAAGGCAACAATTAATGATCTCATAAGTATTTAATTTAGTCTTGTAAAATTAATTACTGAACATCGGTTTGATTTATCTAATTTGAACTATTTCTTACAACTGTTATCGAAATAACATCGGCTATATCTTATCAATAGGGTTCCGATTCTTTATCTCACTCGCTTTATAGTCTAGCATACTTATTCCTTCATATTTTTTAAACTGAGCAGATAAATGCTGCGGGGTTTTGTAACCAGTCAAAAATGCGATCTCTGAAAAATTGAATTTACTCTCGCTAATCAATGCTTTTACCTTTTCAATGCGTTGCAATATCGTGTACTTCTGTATAGTGATTTGAGTAGTATTAACAAAGACTTTATTAAGTACACGGAACGGCTTTAGCGTTACTTTTTCCAAGTATGCACGAATATTTTTATTATCATTTTCGGTTTCAGAAGCATGATGTATCAATCCCATTATGCTGATTTTAATTTCCCCGGTTAATCGCTCATCCTCAGATTTTATTATCTCGAAACCACGTTTGACTATTGCACTACTTATTAATTCGTCAGATACTTTTTCTGATTGAACAAATACAGCAATGCCTAACTGAACGTTTTTAACATCCAACCCTAAATTGCTTAATGTACCTTCCACAGCTTCTATACATCGCTGGCAGCACATTTGCTTTATGTGTATTGTTCTTAACTCCATATTACTTGTAATTCCTGTTCTGCTAAAAAATGCCCTTTACCCTGCTGGTTAGTATGTAATAGTTAAGCCCCCGCCTATTCCCATGTCACTGTCATAATGGGTAGAAACCGAAAAATACTTAGTTACGACATACTTGAAACCTGCCATGTACTCCCTGTCTGTATTAGCCATAAACTTGAAACGTAGTCTTTTACTAATTGGAATATCCTCCCTGCTCAATTGAAACCTCGCTTTTCCATCAGCATCTATCCTCGCATCTGCAATTATCAGCATTGGCAAAGTATATTGGATGCCTGCGACAGCCGTGCTTCGATTGTTCTTATTGCTTTGCTGACCGAAGAGATTATATGCTTCACCATGACGGATAGCGTCCTTCATTTTATAATGGTAATCAAACCCGGCATATACAAACCACCATTGCATCCTCCCCAGGTATCTTCCAATATTTGTTTCGCTTTCATAGCCATGATGCGGTTGAGATCCTAGATGCCACATCGTTTCTAATTTCCAACGGGTATTGGCAAGCATAGCTACTCCATCACTACCATTACTTTCCAATCCAATTTCAGCCATCAAATGGAACATTCGATCATCCCTAAATAGCTTTCTTTGAGCGTATCTTTTATTAGGTAACTCAGGATTTAGCGGGCTATTCTCATAGCTGAATACTCTGCCCATTCCACTCATCATATGGTATAGGATATGGCAGTGAAAGAACCAGTTACCACTTTCAGTAGCAGCAAACTCGAGAGTATCCGTTTCCATGGGCATAATGTCTATCACGTTTTTCAATGGAGCATAATCACCCGTCCCATTCAGTACACGAAAGAAATGACCGTGCAGGTGCATTGGATGGCGCATCATTGTGTTATTAAACATCACTATTCGGATATTTTCCCCTTTTTTGATGTATATGTTTTTCGCTTCAGAAACAGTCTTGTTATCAATTGTCCACACATATCTATTCATGTTTCCAGTGAGGTTAAAATAGAATGTTCGTTCAGGCCAATTAGGTAAAGTGGTTTTTTTAGGTGCTTTCAGCATTGAGTAATTAAGCGTAACAATATCAGAACCAGCATTGTCCATATCCATGCCCTGCATATCATGACTACTCATTTTCTTTTGATCGTCCATATTGCTTTTACCCATGCTGGCAGATGAATCACCTGAATTTGAATTACCCTCTTTTCCGGTAATTTCCTGATACATTACTGTGTTCATGTCCATTGTCTGATTAGTCATAGCCATGCCTTCCATGCCTGACATATCGCCATTCATCTTCATCATGCCATTCATCATCTTCATCCCTTCAAAATATTTCAGCTTTGGTAATCTTTCAGCAGGCATAAGCATTCCATCCCCAAGCCATATTGAAGAATGTTTGGTTCGATCTTCAGGTGTTACTAAAAACTCGTAATTCATGTCTTCGGGGATAGTAATAATCACATCGTAGGTTTCCGCAACTGCAATAATCAGCCTATCCACTTCTACTGGCACAACATCTTCACCATCGTTTGCAACTACTGTAATTTTGCCCCCGGCATATTTCAACCAGAAATAAGTAGATGAACTGCCATTTACTATACGCAACTTTACCTTGTCTCCTTTTTTATATTGAGGCATATGAAGTGATGTGTCACCATTTATGAGAAATCTATCATAGGCTACATCACTCACATCCATAGCTAACATACGCTTCCATTCATTCTCTACTTTTGTTTTAAAATGTCCTTTCCTTATCGCTTCTGTATAGCTTTGAACCGTATTCTTTCTGATACTGAACCAATCTGTCTGATTATGCAGGCTACGATCAATTTCGTGTGGTTTCATATCAGCCCAATCACTTAACACTATAGCCTGTTGCTTGATATCCGGCTCTTCTTTTTTATAAAATACAAGTGCGCCATACATACCACTTTGCTCCTGCACTTTGGTATGCGAGTGATACCAATAAGTGCCATTCTGCACTATCGGAAAACGGAAAGTTCTGCTTCGCCCCGGTTTAATAGGCGCAGTAGTTAAATATGATACCCCATCCTCTGTATTGGGAAGAATAACGCCGTGCCAGTGGATAGAAGTTTCGTGCTTTAATGTATTGTGTACACTGATTTCTGCCGTATCGCCCTGAGTAAAATATAGAGTTGGTGCTGGGATTGTTCCGTTTATAGCTATTGCTTTTCTGTGTCGTCCAGTATAATTCACTACTGTATCGGTAACATATAAATCATAATGCACTTTCTTCGGTTTACCTGCTTTAATAGTTTTCAATTTTGTCTCGGCAGTCACAGCCTTTTCTTCTTTATTGGTAACATCACGCATAGGCATCCCATACATGCTGCTATGATCATCGGGTTTCCTTTGCTCCATTTTCTTTTCTTCACTTGTCTTTTCAATGGGCCTATTTTTAACCGGAGTCTGCTTAGGAGCATCTTTGCGTTTAATTACTTTCTTTACTAACTGCATACCACACTTAGGACACTTCCCTGGCGTAGCACTCCTTATTTCAGGATGCATTACGCATGTAAAAATCACCTCATTGGTTTCCTTTGGAGGTATTTTCATGTCTTTCATATCCGTTTGGGCATACCCTATTGTTATTGTTGTAAGCAGAAGAATTATCGTTAAAAATTTAGTTTTCATGGCTATTAGTAGTTTTTAATATTGCGGCTATTCGCCCAACTGTTATCAGGTCTTTATCCGCTACAGATAATTTAGCTTTCTTGTGAAAAGCTGTATAGGTTGCTATGGGCATTAACTCATTCTTTACTTGTTCAATAATAGATTGAAGTTTATGCGCTTGTTTTCTCTTGGAATATGAACCAAACTCGCTAAAATTGAGGTTATTTTTTCCTTTAGTAATGTGATAACTCCTAAAGCTTGCACCCGGCTGCACCCACGAATACCAAGTATATTCAGTTTTGTTGCTGTGACAGTCGTAGCATGATACTTTAAGTATATCATGAACATTCTTAGGAACAATAACGACCTCGCTGATGTCGGTTGATAATGCCCCTTCACTACTGTTATGGGTAGGCTGTATTACCTGAATACACAGGAAAATCAATATCATTCCTATCCAGATTTTTGTAGTGAAACTCATTTACGATCTACTTTAATTCCTCTTTAATTTCACCGCACTTTGACATTTCGCTTCCGAAATATGGATTCTTTATCTCTTTTACCTCGCTTATCCATATAGCTCCCTTCTTATCAAAGGCCATTGGGCAATAGTCTTTGAATAATGGTTTATCAGTACCAAATGTTTTAATGAGGTCATATAAATCTGTACTCAGCATACCAAAATGCTCCCGCTGATGTTCAATCTTGCCAGAATTAGCACCAATATGTTCGGCATTCTCTTTAAGATCATCAGATATTGCCATATACGTCTTTCGTTGTGCCGCATCCATTACTACGGTATCTATATTGTACATCGCCGTTAATATTTCCTTTCCAGCAGTTGCGGCATCTTTACTGTTGTCAGTTGCCAATGCATTTTTCAAATGCAGGTAACCATCGGTAATGCCTTTTATGGATGCTTTGGCTGTCGTTGCCGTATGGTTAGAAGGAGGAGGAGCAGTCGTGTCTACTCGCTGCTTATCTCCGGCATTTTCTTCAGTATTGCCTGTATTGCAGCTTGTATTCGCTATGATAATTATTGAAAAGACTGTGATTATTTTTTTCATTTTCGTTTAGATTAGATTTTAAAGTGGAGTTACTTAATAGCATTAAACAACAAATGTTCTACTCGTAATAAAAAACCGTCCGGCGCAGTACGTAACATATTGCTGTATAACTCTTTCTTGTAACCGATATCAACGCGTGTCTGGCTATTGAAAATCAATTGCAGAGATGCGGTTACATCCATAAATGATTTGCCTTTTTCCGGTAGACTTTGCCCGAGTAGTTCGGCCATTATATTTAAGTTTGTCTGCTTATAGCTGGTATAATTTTTAGGTAGGACTAAGCGACCAGTAGAAAGTGTATAATTTATCGCCCTGCTATCCTGATAACGAGGGAACTCATTGCCGCCTGCATTGCCATACGCCTTTTCATAACTTACTGTTGCCGATATTGCTTGTTTATGGAGCAATTGTGTAGCAATTATGCCCGTCTCATATCCAGAGTTATGCCCGTTAGTTTCAATCTCCTCTTCATGTATTACACTGTTATTAATGGAGAAGCGGGCAAATGCTGCCATGCGAAAATGCTGATAGACCTTGTCATTGCTGAAAAAGCGATACTTAGCATATCCTGCAACTCCTTCAGGTGATATTTTTTTGCTTCGGTTACTTAAAAATCCTTCTACATGGAGCATGAGGTTCTTATTTACTCCCCACATGATCTCGGGTAAGAAATGATAGTTTACATCTCTGTTTACCTTTTCTTCCATCAACCAGTTACTTAATCTTATGCCAACTGATTTTGCAGGCATATTGCTTGCAGGCTCAGTATAAATAAATAGTTCCTGAGCGTTCACATTCTTAGCGGCTAGAAGGGCAATGAAAATACCCAAAAGTGTTTTCATACTGTTTTTCATCTTCTTATATTTTAGAAAGGGTAACATTGTATATTCGCTTTCCACCAGATTCTGCAACTACAGATTTTTCGTACCTCCTATATTCTTTAACAGGCAGATAATTTTTATCTACTACTTCAAAAGTTTTCACTCCCTGTAGTGTTTGTTTAGAGACATTTATAAATCGGTAGTAATTTCCCTGAAGATTTACTTGTGCATTTTGTCCTACCTCTACCTTATCAAAGTTTGCTGTTACTTTTAGCGAAGCGACAGAGAATCCGGCATCCTCTACAGCCTTTTTTATTACATCGAGAGATACTTCCGCTTCATCTCTAAACGTGATTAAATAGCTTGATTTTTTTATGTCCACTTTTATATCTCGAATGACGGAGATTTTTTGAAGCGACTTATAAATGGCCTTGCTACACATACTGCATGTCAGGCCACTTGCAGTAAGTTCTGCAGATTTAATTTGTGCGAACGATGGTATAGATAGCATCAATGCCAATACCAATAAAATATTCTTCATGGTAAGTTTTTAATAGTTAGGGATAAATTATTTCTTAATAACATTAGTAACCTCACCACACTCCAGCATTTCATCGCCAAAATATGGGTTTCTTATATTCACCTCATCACTTAACCAAAATGCCCCTTTGCCATCAAAAGCCATTGGGCAATGCTCCTGATAAATGGTTTTATCAGCACCGTAATTTTTCATGAGTTCAAATATGTGCTGAGATAATACAGAGAAATAATCACGCTGCACCTTTATATCCTGCGTACCTGCGATATTTGCTGACGTTTCCAGTATGGCAGCAGAATGCATTTGGTAGGCTTTTATTTGATCTAAAGGTATACCTGTAACATCAAACTCTTTTGTTAGATTATTAGTGGCTGTGGCACTTGATGCAGCTTCTTTACTTTTGCCCGATATAAGTGCTGTTTTTATCTGTAGATAAGCATTGTAAATACTTTGTACCTGGGCTGATAATTTCGGGTCAACACTTGCTACTAACGGCTGAATAATAGTAGCATCCGCAAGGGCTTCCTGCATAGCAGTATCACTTGGTTTTGGGGTGGCGGCTTTATCTTGTTTAGGTACATCACCCGAACATGCTGCAAAGAATATTGAGGTTATAATTGCTAATGTGACAATTTGCTTGTTCATTTTTTATCTGATTTTTAATATTGTTAGTAATTACCCGGCCATTGTTGAAATCAAAATGTCGTGAAATAGAAAGCAATAACAAAATAGCATACAGCCACTAGGCCAAATGCACTCGTTATTGCAATAACAATATGGTATCAGACACGGAAATTACCTGTCAATATGTAGATGGGACAATCAGAAACGATTAAAGGGGGAGCGTGAGCTTGCGAAACTCTATGTGGGTTATAATTGCTAATTCTTATGCTTGAATGGAGTAAAGTCTGTCTTATGGGAAGTATATACTCGCTAAATTGCAATTTTGCACCTACATTCTTAAAAATGACCTGATCGGTAGTACTCTTAATTATTTTATGTTCATCTTTGCAACATCCATTTTTAGATGACTTCTTATCCATTCCACAATGAGAACAATGATGATCTTCGTCTTGCTCTATAAAACTCACCCCAACTAATTCACCCATGCAATAATGCGTATGCACAGTAACTCCTATGCTAAGACATAGGTAAGAGACTGCTAGTATTATTGATAAAAGGCGTTTCATTATTAATAAAATATGAATTTCAGAGTGTTGATAAGTAAATTCAATTTATACTGTGTATCGCATTTACTCTTCCTCATGTTACATGGAGAAAAAGTGCTATTTACATTAGGATTGGTATCGTATTCTAAAAAGCATATTCGCAAAAATATAGTTTAACTACGCTTTTTTCTTATAGAATTACAATAGAAGTTTATAAAATTTTAAGATTAACGTGTCAATAGGCTAAACCGGCACTTTTTATTTAGTTAAAAAACACAACCTTCAATTTACGCTTAAAAGAACTGGGCCGCTAACAATGTGATCAATGACAAACTTGATCATTCTTTTGTAAAATATAATAATTATAAGGTAAGGAAAGTAGAAATCCAATTACCATTGCAATTGCCATGATTTGCAGATTATGGTTTGAATGCATGTGCATTTGATCCGTTGAAGATATTGGAGCGATCAACCGCATTGCAGCATTTTCAGATAATATCATTATGGACAATGAGATAATACTCATTTTGTAACTCATTCGAAAAGACGCAATAAAATTCATTTTGTTGAACAGCATATCCCATCCAATCATAAATAAAAGGCAAGTAATCAAACCGCAGATGAACGAAAGTAATAAAACAACTAGCCATGGGTAATTGACAAGGTAAAACATCACTCCCATCACTCCTATTGAACATCCTATAAGACAAATAAATGTGGATATTAAACACCTTTTCCAAATTCCAATCTCAGTCCAAATCATCCGTTGATTTATTAAATTTGTTTTATTTTAAATGAAATCTAATTAAAACAACATAGCTATATAAGCAATACAATTTAATATAATGGCAAAAGGAAAATAATTTCCTTTTGCCGTTAAAGTTATTTTATGCTTTTGCTAACTCAGCGCATAATTCAGCGCATTTTTTACAGGCATCGGCACACTCCTTACAACTTTCGTGATGTGCTGCATGTTTTGCACACTCTTCAGCGCACGCTTTGCATATTTTCGCACATAAAGCATGTAAATCGCTTCCGTATTTAGAACCTCTCGCATCAAATCTTGCACACAGTGCGCAGATGTCGGAGCAATCACGGCAAATGACAATACAGTCCTGATTATTTACTTTAATGCAGTCAGTAATGCATTTTTCACAAGCGATGAGGCAAGCGAGGCAAGCAGCGATACAATTCTTGAAATCAGTCATGGTAATAATTTATTAGTGAAAGAATTTTCACTAAACAAAGGTTGATTCTTTCACGGTCTAATTTGTTACAGTATTAAAAATATTATTTGCAAAATTACACTTCAATAAGTGCTGCTATTTTAAACCCAGCAAATTGTACCGCCTGCTTTACTTTTTCGACAGATATCGTGTCTGTAATCACCGTCAGTATTTTGTCAGGATTGCTCGTATCTACGTTCCAGCTATTAATCTCCTGTATCTTCTCAAGATGCGGTGTTACAGCCTTGATACAGCCACCGCAATTAATGTTAGTTTTAAATTTTAGAGTTTTCATTTCAGTAAATTTGTTTGTTATAGAAAAAATTGGTTTTACATTAATTATAAAATTTAAGATTACAGCTTCGCATATTTCAAACGGAGGCTATTGCCTACTACCGAAATAGAACTTAAAGCCATTGCTGCCCCTGCAATCATTGGACTAAGTAAAAAACCATTAATAGGGTACAACAAGCCAGCCGCAATCGGAATACCTATAAGATTATAGATAAATGCCCAAAACAGATTCTGCCTGATCACCTGCACTGTTTTGCGGGAAAGGGAAATTGCATTAGGAATACTCATCAGGTCCGATGAAATGAGTGTCATTTTGGCGACATCCATCGCTATATCTGTCCCTTTCCCCATAGCTATGCTTATATCCGCTTGGGCTAATGCCTGGCTATCGTTAATTCCATCGCCGACCATAGCAACTATATGTCCTTGCTTTTGCAACAGTTTTATAAAATCAGCTTTATCAGTCGGCAATGTTTCGGCCTTAAATTCTGTAATACCTACTTTTTGTGCTACTGACTTTGCCGTTTGTGGGTTATCACCAGTTAGCATATACGGAGTTATTCCCAGTTCTTTTAATCGTTTAATTGCTTGAGCCGAATTACTTTTAATTTTATCTGCAATAGCTATAATGGCAACAGCTTTTTCCTTATCGCTAAACCAAATTACAGTGTATGATTCCTCAAGCCATTTGTTTGCTTGTTGTTTTAAATTGTCAGGAGTAACGATATTTTGCGACACTATATACTTTTCGCTCCCAACATAGTAAAGACCATTATTGTATGAACCCGAAACACCTTTCCCTGTTTCGCTTTCAAATCCTTCTATGACGACTTTTTGTGTTTTTGAAACCCAATAACGGGTTACAGCATCAGCAAGCGGGTGTTCCGATAGGGATTCCAAACTATAGAGTATGGGAGAGAGTTGGTTTTGATCTTCTGATTTTGCCCATACAATGTCAACTACATCAGGGTTGCCTTCAGTTATAGTACCCGTTTTGTCAAGGATAATACTATCAATTTTATACGCTCTTTCAAGACTTTCAGCATCCTTAATTAATATTCCATTTTCCGCACCTCTACCTACACCCACCATTATGGCCGTGGGCGTAGCCAAACCAAGCGCACAAGGACATGCAATTACCAAGACAGTTACCATCGCAAGCAATCCTTGTGTAAACCCGTTCCCACTACCCAAAATCACCCACATGATCAAACTAAGGATTGCAACACCGATAACAATCGGAACAAATATTCCTGCAATTTTATCAACAAGTTTTTGTACCGGGGCTTTGCTACCTTGCGCATTTTGTACAGCCTGTATTATATGCGCTAATACTGTATCACTTCCTACCTTTTCAGCTATAAACTCAAAGCTGCTTTTCTGATTTATAGTGCCGGAAAACACCTTAATACCTTTTTGCTTTAGGACAGCAACAGGCTCCCCTGTTATCATACTTTCGTCAACATATGAACTACCTTCATTAACAATACCATCTACAGCAATTTTTTCTCCGGGCTTTACTAATAAAGTATCACCAACCTTTACGTTTGCGATAGAGATTTCCATTTGATGACCACCCTGATGAACTATTGTAACGGTTTTTGGTTGTAGCCCTATCAGTTTTTTAATAGCTGATGATGTGTTGCTTTTAGCACGTTCTTCAAGCATTTTGCCTAATAATATAAACGCAACAACTACAGCCGCTGCCTCAAAATAAACATGCGCATGTAAACCTCTGTTATGCCAGAATTGAGGATATAAGGTATTAAAAACACTGAACAGGTAAGCAATACCTGTACTCATTGCCACTAATGTGTCCATATTAGCTGACCTATGTTTGGCCTGCTTCCATGCATTAATAAAAAACTGCTTACCAAATATAGCCACTACTGGTGTAGCTAATAACCACATGGCGTAATTTGCATACGGCATATTCATAAAGAACATTCCGATAATCACAAGTGGTAAAGAAAATCCAATAGACAGAAACGTTCTGTTACGTAAACTATTTGCGTGTTGTTCCTGTAGTTTTTGCAGACTTTCGGCAGCTTCTTCACTTTCGTCAATAATTAGATCGTAGCCAACGGACTGGATAGCTTTTTTAAAATCTTCAATGTTAGCGATGCCTGGTACATACTCGACATTAGCAGTGCTGTTGGCGAAATTTACAACTGCGTTAATCACTCCGCTCTGCGCTTTTAACATGCTTTCTACGCTAATTGCACATGAAGCGCAACTCATCCCTGTGACAGTAAATGCTTTCTTCACGGTATCTACACCATATCCTAAATCACGGATTGCGGTAACGGCATTAGGGAGAACTTCCAATGGGTTGTCCGTTTCTATTACAGCCCGTTTATTATTTAATTCTACTTTATGGGATTTGATTCCGTGTATTTGCCCAAGTCCCTTATCAACTATAAGTGCGCAGTGTTCGCTTTCGACATCAATTAACGGTAGCGAAAATGTATCATTCATACAAGATTATTTACAATGCAAAGCTACTTGCATTGTAAATCTTGACTATTACAGAATTTGAAAAGAGATTTATAAGATTACCGGATATTAGATAATTTTCGCAACTCTATCTAATGATTTCCTGTCATTACTATGGGTTGCTTTGTACTCTGAAGGAGTAATGCCCATCACTTTTTTGAACTGGCTACTCAAAGCAGCAACACTGCTATAACCCATCTGCAAAGCAATTTCACTAAAATTAAGCTCTCCATAACCAATCAATTCCTTTATTTTCTCCGTTTTTTGCTGAATAATAAATTGCTCAATAGTTACGCCTTCCTCATCAGAAAATGTTTTACTTAAATATGGGTACTCGTAGTTTAAGTGTTGTGACAAGTATTCGCTATGCTTTATCTTGGTATCGTTATTTTCACGATGTACCATCTCAATAACAGCGACTTTAACCTGCTCAATAATCATGCTTTTACGATCATCAATAAGTTCAAACCCGAGATTTTCAAAGCATATTCTTGCATCATTTAATTGATTAGCAGATAAAACGGGTTCCGACAATTCCACTTCGCCTAAATTTACAGAAATGGGGTGAAGTCCAAATTTTTCAAGTTCTGCCCTCACAATCATTTTACACCTGTCACAAACCATGTTCTTTATATACAGCTTCATAAAAATATTTATACTCGACTACTAAGGGTTATTCAACGACTAATTTTCGTGTGGTAATTCCGTCTTTATTTACGATAGATACCGCATACACCCCTCTTGACCATTTAGAAATATCAATTAGGCACGTTAATCCGCTTATTGATGTTTTATATACTTGCCTTCCAATCATATCAGTGACCGATAAGGATAGTATTTGACTTGAGTTCTTTGATTCGATAATTAAGTTATTTGTGGCCGGATTTGGATAAATTTGAAAGGCAGCATGATCTAAATTCTCTAAGTCGGAAACACCTAATGCACTTGAATCTATTACTATAAAGCTCCCCATCATACCGTCATCTTCATGGTGAAGAAGATGGCAATGATACATATAAGGCACTGTAGGATTAGTAAATGTTTCAAACTTGGTTAAGAATTTAACGCTATCCATCGGCATAACAAGCACCACATCTTTCCAACCTCTTTGACTGGCAGGTAGTGCAATTCCATGTTCTTCAATTACATTAAACTGTACATCATGAATATGAAAAGGGTGCGCTATTAACGTGTTATTTTTTAAAGTCCAAATTTCTGTTGTATTTAAATAGGCAATCTGGTTTATACTATCCATGTCAAAACTCCTGCTATTCAAACCAAAAGGCCCGTCTGCTCTATTAGGAATATCTGAAGGCAAAAGCCTGATCGTATCTAAAACGATAGTTCTATTTTTAGTAGCATTAACAGGGTTCAAGGGCGCAAGGGCAACTAAAGATGGAACAATACTTGTTACCGGACTTGAAGTAGGGGAAGTTATATTGAGTTGTAATAACGTAAAATCAGCCCCGTTTAAAAAATTATCTTCATAATCGTGTACTGTATCGATGCCACTTCCTACAGTATCTGCGCCATATATTCCTGTAGGTAATTCTGATGCGTAACTTTTCAAGTAAATAGTTTGCCCTGTCATCCCTGAGAAATCTATTAATACCTCAGCTCTCTCGCCGGGTGAAAGTATCAACCTCGTCATTGTTTTTGGAGTATCTAACAATCCGCCGTCAGTACCAATTTGGTAAATGTTCTGCCCATTTGATAAACCAAAGTTGTAGCTACGCAAACTACTACCATTTAATAATCTAAAGCGCACAACTTGTGCCGGAGCATTAAAATAGGGATTCAATGTGCCGTTTACAAAAATAGCGGTATCCATATTTGTGGCAATAGCTATTTGCTGTAAAATATCAAATGCTTTGCTTTGAACTACTATAGGAACATCATCTATGCCATAAGTATGTGGGATATTCAATGCAAGCTCAGCAGCATCATGTACAATAAAAAAGCCAGCCAATCCTTTTGAAACTTGAGGATCAGTTTGCCCTGCACCGTGGGGATGGTACCAAAAAGTGCTTGCATTATTTAATATCCTAAATGATGGACTCCAAGTAGCCCCAGGATTAATGGGCTGATGTGGGCCACCATCATTTTGTGGAGCCACATGCAATCCATGCCAATGCATAGTAGTCTTGATAGACAGGTTATTGGTTACATTTAATGTAACGCTATCTCCCTTGTTTACTATAATAGTAGGAGACATCCACGATCCGTTAATGCCGTAAGTAGGTGTGGTAGTGCTTGAATAAAAGCTCTGCGAGCCGCTTTGAACATTCAAATTAAATGTAGTCCCGGTAAGTGCTGGCGGGATATTTAATAAATTTTGCGCATTGATGGTTGAATATAGCAACAATGAAAGAGCAGATATTTTAATTGCGTTTGTCATCAGAACTCAATAATTGAATATTTTGGTAATAAAATTTCGTTTTCCAGTAAGTTGAAGTATAAGGACCTCTGTAGGGTACTCTTGAGTTGATATGCTTGTTTGCCCTGCTTGAATATCTTTATGACACAGCACTTTGCCATTCAAATCATGGAGGATGACTTGTGAATACTCATCGTTTAGCGTTTTAATGGCTATGCGCTTATTATAAATAATGATTTCGGGTTGTAATGTACTTACTTCAATTACCGCATTTGGTGCTATTGCTGTAATGATCCATGTAAGTGTGTCTACTTGAGAGGGTGTATTTGTGGCGAATATGGAGTAGCGGATAATGCCGGTGCCAGATTGAAGGTGAGGATTGACATGTAAACTCATTAATCCGTTATCTCCTGTTACAATTGTCGCCATAGTACCGCTATCTTTTAGTGTAGTATAGCAGTTGCCATTATCACATATACTTGCTTCCCATGTCGCTGGAATAGCTACACTATATTTTTTCCATCTAAAGGAAATCGTATCTGCCGTTGGGTGTACCTGAGTAATATTAAAAACGCTTACATCCTCATATATGGCAGTGCCAATGATTGTGTCATTGGGCGAGTGGTAATAGCTTTGAGCGAAAGACACACTGACAGTCGTGATAAATACGACTATCAGTGTGATACTTCTTTTTAATTGATTAATGTATAACATTCAGCTTTTGATTTACAATATTGCCATTTAGGTTGATTCTAATCAGATAAAGACCGCTAGCTAATGTGGCAGTATTGAACTGCTTAGTGTTAATACCAGTAGATGCATTCTCCTTGCTGATTACTGCCACTTGCCTTCCAACCATGTCTGCGACATCTACAATTAAACTTCCAGCTGTTTTTATATCTACAGATATTGTTACATTATTGTTTGCAGGATTAGGGAATACATCAATGCTATTTATATTGTCTGTAATCTCATTAATCCCTGTTGGAGTACCCATTAATGCAAGAATACTATCCCTCATAGTAGTTGTGTCACTAGTGCTAAAGCTAAGTGTTGAAAACATAACCCTATGATTACTGCCGCCAACTAAAACTACCGTAGGCATACCGAAGCCACCGTAGCTTGCAACTGCCGTTGCCCCGCTATCCATTGGTGCGTATAATGGCAATGAATTGGAGGTCACCCAAGTTTGTGAATAAGAACAAGCTGTAGTGTTATTGAAAGGAAAAGCATAGGCTTTTACCATACCGGGGTGCGTGGCGTTGATATTATTAGCCATTGCCTGAATTTTTTGAGCTGGCGGGGGGCAACTTCCACAGCTTGGCATGTAATAAAATAACACAACTGCTTTTCCTGCATCAAGGTCAGAAAAAAGATGTACAGGATTGCCATTGCAATCGTTTGTATTAAAATCCAGAGCAGTCTGCGCTTTGGAAGTTGTTGCAGTGAATAAACAAGCTGCAATTGCTACTTGAAAAATCTTTTTCATTTTTTAAATTTTGATTGTTATATACTATATTCAATTACGAACTAATGCTAAACTTATTCAACAACTAACTTTTGAGTGTCTGTGCCAACTTCACTATCAATTCTTATTATATACACGCCCTTCGATAAACTATTTAGGTCAACTTGAATTTGATTTTTGCCGCTTATTACTGATGGTTGCATAGTTTGTATTAGTTTTCCGCTTATGTCGTTAACAGATACTTTTATGTTTTGGCTGCTCTTACTCGTGTAATTGATGATAGCAACATTCTTAGCTGGATTGGGGAAGATTGAAAAAGAACTACCGCCATTAACTATAGAACTAAAGCCAGTAGGTACCGTTCCGCTAAAAGCTAAATTATCTACATATAAGTAACTACTATTAACGGGTGTAGTGCCGCTTGCGGAGAGAACAATTATTGCGCTGTCAGGAACCGCACCCGTAAGGTAAGTAAGCGGAATTGTAAAGGTAGCCCAGCTCATAGCCATTCCGGGCAATGCGTAATCGGTATAAGATATTGTATCACGCATATTCATAGCAGTATTCCATTTAGATAACAGAACAGCTACATGCCCCTGGTCGCTACCATATGCCATATACTGCCAACTACCAGTGAGGCTTACAGGGCGAACTATGCTTGCAAAACCTGACTTTGGCTTAATTGTAGCCATGTCAATAATACCGCTCACCGCTACACCCGGCATTACACCCATACCTGTAACTGTTTTTGATACTAATTTGATATAACTGCTTCCTACAGTTCCGGGAGTTCCTTTCATACATGTATAAGTGGACATGGAAGAAGTCATTGAATTCAGTTGATCCCATCCTGTAGGAACGTCATAACCACCAGTAGTCGTCCAAGTTTCAAAACCTGCATTGGGAATTTGTGCAGCTAATATGCCACTGAAAAGGATTGCAGTCAATAAAGTTGATATTTTTTTCATCTTTCTGTTATTTGATTATGATTGAAATAATTTGATAAATGCTAACCACGAGGTGTTTAGCTGACGCTGGTGAAAAAGGGATAAAACAGCGAAATTCAGGCATGAAAATGCCTGATTACTTATTTACAGTAAATATCAAATTAAAAACTGCCGAATTTGCAGATAGATGGGAACCGTTCGGACAAACGGTGGAGGGTTTGCTATTGGTACCGCAAAGGAGCAAATTCCGTGAGGTATGCAATTACAAGTGACAAAATAATAGAATGTAGGTAAAGCATAGAGAGCAAAATGCTTTTCGATAGATATTTTAGCTGAAAAGGACTGTTCCTTTTCTACCTTAACCTTTTCATGTTTTGTATGGCAGCAACCTTTCTTTTTCTGGGTGCCACCGCAGCAGCATTTACTTTTTTTCTTTTGTCCATTAAAGGCAGAATATTGGAATATTTTGCCACAAAAATGATATGATATGCTTGCGCCACTAATGTTAGCAGCAAAAAGCATTATAAGCATTATGGCAATAAACTTCTTCAAGGCAGAAAAACTTTGTATTCAAAACTACCAGTTAATAATAAGAAAACCAAATGTATCTACCGTTGTGCCGGTAAGTATAAAGTGATAATGGCATCTAATTGGATGTAATTCTCTAGCTTGTGTGCCTCAATAGTATTTTAAGTCTTTGCACAATCGTGAAAATTTCAATCTCATATCAAAAATTTGGTTCTATATTACCTTGTTGAGCCTACAATGAGTGGACAGATAGGGAAACTGGTGAAGTGTTGAATACTGTAAGTATTATAACCTCTCCTGCAAATCTACTAATGTCCAAAATTCATAATAGTAAGCTAAGGATGCCATTCATAGTGGCCCAAGGCGAGTGGGATCAGTGGTTTGATAAAGCAACGGATGTAGAAGCAGTAAAGGCAATGATGCGACCTTACCAAGACGGCATATTACAGTCACACGGTATTAGCAAGCTTATTACCTCCAGGAGTGAAAATAGCAATCTACCTAATGTGCAGAATCCATTCAGTAATGATTTATTTGGATAGTCAAAATGGTACCACATAAAATGTTTATAGGGTAAATGAGCTATAGTATGGTTGTCAGTCGTCAAACAAATTTTGTGTAATTCTCAAATAAATGGCTTATTACCACATTGTAAACCTGCCTTGATTACGTGCGCTTCTACATAAAAGGTTTTTTCTTTGAAGCAGAGTACCACATTTTTAGTTTAATGATAAAAAGTAAAGCCCCCACGTGTTAGCGTGAGGACTTAGTTACATGCGAACAATTTATAGTGTTTTAATCAAAATCACTTTGGCCGGGTAGTAGCGACCTAATATAATTCATGTATAATCTCCCCATGTACCTGATCGACAATATCTTCTATTTGATTAGATGTGATATTCATTACTGACTGCATCTTTTCTATAAATGGTGAACTTTTGCAAAACTTGGCTACTTCTCCAATTATACATGTTATCTTTAGATGATTTTGTAGTGGATTATCAGTCTTTTCGTAATTCAATACCTCGCTTAATTTTTCTAAAGTAAAATTGCGAATTAACTCCTTTAATTCTAATATTTCATTTTCCATTACAAACATTGAGTTTAATGTTTATAATCAAAGTCTCCTGTTGCGGGATATGTAGCACCGTTATAAAGCAAGTTAACATTAAATGTCCCCTTTACTTCGCTCCCATTTGACAAGGATACATTTACAGTAGAAAGTGAATCAGAAGTACCGCTATATACTTTTCCACCATCGCCATAATCCGTTACAGTAATATAACAGCCAACTAAGATTGGAGTATTTGAAATACTGTAACCTGTTATATAAGTTCCAAGTGCCGTAGATATGTCATACTTGTGTGCACTTATAGTTACATCGACTTTATTCAAGTCCAATGATCTTAATCCAAATACAAAAACGTTATTTAGATTTTGTGTATTAGCTGTAATTGTATTACCAGGCACTGTACCAGTAACACTTACATTATAAGTCTTCCCATTAAATGTAATGTTACATGTACTTGTTGTAACAGAAGGAGTAACAGTAGTACTCCCGGAGGGGTGACACGAATACAGTGTCGATAGCAGGCAAACTGCAATGGTGATTTTTTTCATGTTTGGTAGTATTTGGACATTAATAAAAATAACGAGGGTGCAAATGAAATTCTCTTGCTGTCCAAGCCCTACCACGGGCCCCAAATACAAAAGACACAAATGCACCCCTTGAGGCACATCATATCTATACTTGTATTTGGGGCTGTTAAAATGTGGTAGTATTTGGACAGCATAACATAGTATAATGCAAAACTCTATGTTGATTCTTTATTTTTCTATAAGCAGTCTATTTTTTCACAAATATAATGTACTTATGTTCTAAGTCAAGGTGCCCTTGCACCTTTATTAATTCGTCTATTCATATTTTATAGGTTGGTTTAACGGTAAAATTCTCTGACTTGTAAATCTGGAGGTATTGGCAAAACTTTATCAATCTGTTTGAAGAAGTATGGAGTATCAGTTGCCTTGCATTCGGCAAGTAACTTTCTGGCCCAATCAGTATTAAACGGCCGTCTACCGGGTCCAGATTCGCCTCCCTGAATAACCCAGGATATCTGCTTCGACTCTAACCATGGCAATAATGTAATTTCATCCAGCTGTGGCTCTACTGAAAGAAAGCGTTTTCCATTGACCTGAAGCAACTGAGGAATTAATGTATTTGATGTAGTCTGGCTTACCGGTGAAGTACCGAACATAACATTTACCGGTGGATTCACTTTCCATGTCTCCGGAATATACTTATTGACATTACCAGGTCGCTTTGTTAGTAATAAAAACATTAGATTGGGATACATTCCATCGGATATGTTTTTGAATAGCTGATCTCGTAAGTCGCCAGTATTTTCATTTAGCGCATCACCTTTTTTATCAATTAGTGGCATCGGTTTTTCGAATATATCGCACATTGACCCAACGAATACCCGATGTATTTCTCCCACTGCTTTTGCCAACTTCTGATATTTAATTAAGTCTGAGAAAGTTGATTGTATTTTCTTTCGGGGCTTATCATTACCCCAGATGTCGTTGCCCCATCTAACTGCACATGTTTCTGCATAGCAGTTATTGCACCCTTCATGTACCTTTGTGCAACCGTGCCAGAGGTTTCCTGTATGTTTTGTCCACTCTATAGACGAGTTCTTACCCATTTGTTTTCTTTTTAAAAGTAATGTTTGATAATAAATACAATTTGCTTGGGAACATTTTTACCATTTAGGTAAAGGGTAAATTTGTTACCCCGCGCATAACTCCCCCCATTCCGACAGTATTAGATTACGTATTTCCCCTTGTGTATCCTGCCCCCCACATATAGTTGATTGATCCCTGAATTTTGTACGCTGTTTATTAAAGTACTTAGGCCTAGCCTGATGTAGTTGTTGCCAGTAGTCCCGATACTTACCCATTAATAGGAGTTCCCTCTGAATATCTGTTATACCAATTGTGTCAAGGTTTACTCCTGGTTCACTAATAAGTATATTATCCCACGCCTTCGTTAAAACTTTACCTAGCGCAGCAACCTTTCTTTTGTTAAGAAGATCAGCAAATGTTGCAATACCAAAAATTGCCATTGGTTGCATTTTAGTATACCTTACTTCAAACCTCATCAATTGCCTATCTAGTTTGTTTTGCAACCCCTTGTCATAACATTTTATTGAATGTTGAGTGTGTGGGGCGTACCGACCTAATATTAGACCTGTTGTATCGGGTTTATATTCAATGAAAGGTACTGTACGATGCAGTAATACACTGTTTGCGATATAATTGCTTACTCCAAATGACAAAGGGACGTTCACCCCGACCTCAATATTTTGTAACTTTAAATCGCTCGGTGACAAACACAACACATCAGAGAGGTGATATACTTCATAACTCAACGCAGAGTTTGGAAATTGTTGAAAGTTTACTCCATTAAAATAGTTCTTATGGAAACTTCCTTTTACAAATAAAAGACAGCTTTTTGCTCCTAATATACCCCCGTTAAAATAGTTAGTCTGTTTAACAGTAAGCGTATATTCTTCAAATTTACATTCGTAGGTATTAACTACTTCACCCACCCTCGAACTGGTGTTTTTTAATTCACCAGTATCATCATCTGTGCCTACGTAGAATGTTAAGCCTGTCCTTTTCTTCCACTCCTCAAAATCTGTAATCTCTGCAATTGCCTTAAAGCCGTCAATCATATCAACAGGTTTAATTGGGGGTTCCTGTTGAATGTTATTTTCTGTCTGTTTTCTTGTACTTCTTGAGTGTAACAATTGCCGTAGCTTCAGCCTCTGTTTTATCAGCAGTTTTAACCTCGTTGCGTAGTAGCCAATGATCCACCTCCTCTCGGTCGAAATAAATCTGCTTACCCATCGGCTTAGAATGCGGCACTAAACCAGCAGCGGTTAGTTTGTACAAATACGACTTACTTAAACCCGTGTAAGCTGCCACTTCATCAAAAGTCAGTACCGCTTTTACAGATAATAAGGCTTGTTCTATTGAAGTAAGCCGGCCATTTATCAACTGTAGTTCCTGAAATGCATCAGAATTGTTTTCCATTTTTTATAGTTCACAAATTAAAAATGGACATTGCGCAATGTCATCACCTCATTTAAAGTGACAATGCAAATTTTGAACTTATTATTCACTAAGGGAAAAAAGGGGAAGATGTCGAAACGGCTAAAACCCTTTACCAATAAGGGTTTCAGTTTAAACACAAACTAAATAAGGGGAATATCAGGGTGGAAGAAGGTGGATAATATAGGGAAGATTAGAGGCTAATCTTTACCATTTAATTTCGGTACAGCTATTTTATAGTTAATAAATCTCTTATCATGCTTTGTTAAAATAAATTTTTTAACACTCGCAGCAAGCGTAGTGTCATATCTTTTTTCGATAAACCGCCGATACAAAGGGAAATTATTAAGAGTGCTTCTATTATGAAACTGGCTCTTAAAGTACCCATGCTCAGATAGAACATGTATCAGGACAATTAATTTTAATTTATTACCCTTTTTATCTAAAAACTTATGATTGATATCAATTACGCCCTCATCTAATAGTCCTTCCTCTACTTCCAAAAAAGTTGGGATGGCTCTCGGTATAAACACATCTTCGAGGTTGTCAAGATTATGGGGTGCATTAAATTTTGCACTCATCTTTTTATCAATATTCGCTGCTTTCTTTGCGCCATTAATTTTAATTTGATTAGCTCTGCTCATAGCATCGCTGACTTTCTGTACTCTGATTGCTGTTTGTTTATATTTGTCGTATTTGAAATTAATATGGCGTGTAAATTTCCTTTTAAAATATCCAAGGACTAGCAAATACTGCTTTTTTGCGGCATTTTTCTCTAGTTCAATTAATCCTGATTTTACTATTGAAAATGCAAAAGCTACAAGGTCACGTTTTCTAGCATCAGTAGGATTTTCCAAATCCTGGAACGACAAGGTAATTATGCTGTCCAATAACCTGCATACAGCTCGTCCTTCAATTGGTAAATTATCCCCTTCGTAACGTAATTTTTCGAAGTCATATTCCCAACAATATTCAACGAGCGAGACATTTACATTTTTAGGATCAGTATTGTCTTTACGACTATCTGGGTCGTAACCGTTAACCTGACCAGTTATAACCCTAACCAATCTCTTTGATTTAGGGTTATAACCTACTTCAGATTTAAACATTTTCGACATAGCTGAGAACCATTCGCTATTCATTCTGCCGACGATAGATAAAATTTCCTCTTCAAATGACATCATAATTCCAGTTGTGGTAAGCTATTTACAGCATTTCTTTTTAATTCTTCTGCAACTCTTGCATATCTAAGTACATATTTTAAGCTAGAATGCCCCAATAATTTAGCTACTATCATGACATCTACACCATTATATATCAAATTTGTTGCAAATGTATGGCGCGCACAATGCCAGGTCACGTGCTTACCAATCTCGGCAGCATTTACCCAGTTTTTCAGTAATTTAAGAGCCCCGGTGGGGGATGGTAAAGAAAATATTATTTCGTTGGGCTCTAAAGGTTCTGGCAATAAAGCCTGTGCAGTTTTGTTTAATTGGACAACTGTCTCAGTATTAGTCTTAGCTCTATTCTTTGTTAATACGCCATTGCGAAGATTGATATTTTTCCATCGCAACTCTTTTACGTCAATCCAGGCAAGACCTGTATGACAACAGAAAAGAAATGAATTGCGAACCTGTTGATTTGATATTGGCGTTTTGGATAGAATCTGTATCTCCTCGCTCGTTAATACTGATTTAATTAAACTTTCATCACGCTTAATAGTTACCTCTTCAGCGGGATTACTAAGTATGATCTTGTCCCGATGTGCATTCTTAATCATCTTTTTAAAACGCTTGAAGTAACTACTCGCTCCTTCACCTTCAGATGTGTCCATTAAATATTCAGAGAATTTATAAACGATAGACTCCGTAAGTTGCCTCATTGTGAGACTTTTAATTCCTTCATTTTTCATAAAGGTTTGGAACCGCTTACATACACCTTCCATATTACGCTTATCCTTCTTGGTATAATTAGAAATGTAGTTTTCAAAATATTCTATGAAATCAACATTACCTTTAAAAGATGCTACCACATCATAACTAAGGCTGATTATTTCCTGCTCCCTCTTTACTCTAATATTCTCAGCAAGCTCTTTTATTTCCTTATTCCTCTTCCTATCTGCTACGGTTGTGGCATTTGTAACTAACCTACAATTCTCTAAATTTTCTTTATGTCGTTTACCATTCTGATATACATCCAGATATAAGGCTGTAAGACCATTAGCCAGGGGCTTCTTTCGTATTGTAACGCTCATGATTGTCTTTGTTTTCCTTTGGTTAGATAAAATTAGCTAAATGACAAATGTTCCCCAACAACGGGGGACAAATGAGGGACAAAAATTGTGTTAAAGTAAGAAAATAAAGAAATACCAAAAGAAAGAAAGTGTTGATTTTACTGGGTTTCAGGCATAAAAAAACCACCCCTAAAGGTGGTTTTGTGCCCCAGACGGGAATTGAACCCGTACTCGCATTACTGCAAACAGGATTTTAAGTCCTGCGCGTCTACCAATTCCGCCACCAGGGCTCCTGGCCACTTTCGGTAGAGAAAGTGTACTGCAAAAAAAAACCAAACCTAAAAGGTTTGGAATCTTTTGGAGCGGAAGACGAGACTCGGACTCGCGACCCCGACCTTGGCAAGGTCGTGCTCTACCAACTGAGCTACTTCCGCATTTTGTTAAGACCTTTTCCCCTTTCGGGAGTGCAAATATAACGACACATTCCTTTTCCACAAACTCTTTCACACTTTTTTTCAAAGAAATTTTTTCTGTATGTTTCACCAGCAGCAGATAGTCGTTAGTACATAGTAAATAGTTCCGTTTTACTCCTAATATATTGTTTTACACTTTACCCAACATTTTCTATCTCCTAACCACTATTTACTATCTGCCAACGACTATGTACTATCTACTAAATACTATCTTTGCGCCCTGAATGGCTGGAAGTGCATTTATATCGTTGGTAAAAAAAGACCTGCTCATAGAGTGGCGGCAGAAACATACACTGTTTGGTGTGCTGCTATATGTGGGTGGTACCGTATTTGTGGTGTACATGATGAATGGACAGCCTGAAGCACGCGTATGGAATGCACTCTTCTGGCTCACTCAGCTTTTTGTTGCTGTCAATTCTGTTGCCAAGAGTTTCTTGCAGGAGCATCCCAATAGATTCCGCTATTACTTTACACTCGTACACCCTATAACCTTTATGCTGGCCAAGATGACTTACAGTATCGTTCTGATGCTGGTCATGACACTGGTTACGCTATTTCTATATTACCTTATGCTGGGTTGGCCACTCACCAATTCAGGTTTATTCATCCTCATTAGTTTAGTGGGTAGCATCAGCTTGTCTTCTGTTTTCACCTTCCTCTCTGCCATAGCAGCACGTGCACAACAGAACTCGGCACTCATGGCTATTCTTGGTTTTCCATTGGTCACGCCCCTACTCATGATCCTTAGTAAACTGGCTGTTGTAGCGCTAAGTCCGGTGTATGTAGAAGGTTGGGGGGCATTGGCTGCTGTGTTATTAGCTCTTGATGGGCTGATCATTCTATTGGGTGTGATCCTGTTCCCTTTCCTGTGGCAGGAGTAGGTGGTAAATAGTCATTAGTCGAGAGTAGATAGCCCCGTGTTAGACAGATTATCTTTCAACATAAAGGTAAAGGCTAACCAATATTTCCACGTGTCCCATTCACTATTTACTATTTACTATTTACTATTTACTTTACGGTGTCGCACTCACCCAAACTTCTCCATCTTCGAAGATCTCTTTCTTCCATATAGGGACAGTTTGTTTGAGGGTATCTATTATGTAGCGGCAGGCATCAAATGCTGCACCTCTGTGTGCTGCCGAAACTGCTATTACCACCGGCACTTCCCCTACTTCAAGTATACCCGTGCGGTGATGGATCACCACTTTATGTAACGGCCATTGCGCAGTAGACTGCTCGGCTATCTTCTTCATCTCGCTGATGGCCATAGGCTCGTAGGCTTCAAATTCCAGCCGCACTACCCTTCTCCCTTTAGTAGCGTCTCTTACAGTACCAATAAATACATCAATACCACCTGCAGCAGGTGTCATCACTGCATTGATGCAGTTGGTTATATCTAATGGTCTGTCTGTAAGTACTATGTCTATCATATGTATTTGTTTATCCACCGCTTACAGGTGGAATTATAGCTATTTCTTCGTTCCCGACTAATACTACTTCATTACCTGCGTACTCATTGTTTACTGCCACCATGTAAGACGAAAGGCTTGCCAGTCTAGGATACTGTAGCTCCAGGGTTTGCTTCAGGTCTCCTATAGCGGATTTACCACCCATGTCGACACTCAGTTGCGATGTATTGAAGATCTCCTTCGCCACTCCAAAAGCCAATATTTTCACTACCATATCAGATGTACATGTTTTGATAATACTTCTACCCCGGCCGCAAACACCAGCACTGCTGTTACCCGCCTTATAGCCAGTTCATTCAACTTCTTAATCCCTACCCTCGACCCAATCTGCCCCCCAACAAATACTGCCACACACAACAGCAAAATTCGGGAATAATTGATATCCGAAGGGATGGGTTTAGACAAATGAGCTAAAAGGCTGGATACTGAATTGACCAGTATAAATACCGATGCTGCTGCGGCTATCTTCTTTGGCACGTCCCACTTAGTAAGGTGCAGCATAGGCGAAAGAAATATGCCGCCACCTATCCCTACCATCCCCGACAATAATCCGATGGATGCCCCCATGATCCCGCTCTTTACCACACCCTGCTTCTCGGCAGCAGTGTATGCACTTGGCTTCTTCAGCATCAACAAAATAGATGCAAGTATCAAACTACAGCCTAATAGAATGAAGAAGGTATCTGCACTTATCTTCACCAATGCCCCCAGGAAAGCCATAGGTATACTGAGTATAACTATGGGCAGTATCTTCTTTATGTCTACCTGCTTACTGCTCATGAACAGTATACTGCCACCGGTTACCACTATTATATTGCATACCAGCGCTACTGTCTTCATTTCATATATTGGCAGTTGATACATAGCCAGTACCGCCAGGTAACTGGAACCTCCTCCAAAACCCACAGAAGAATATATGAAGGCTATACCCAGAAAGAAAATAAGTAGCTCCCAGTGCTGCATGGGCTAAAAGTAATTAACGATAGGCAAACACCAACAAAAAACCGGGAAACAACTTTCGCTGTTTCCCGGTGAGTACTTAATGATTGTGCATATTACCTATTGGCGTTAATGAAATCATTCAATGCAGTCTTGTTAGAATCCCATGTAAATATGTTAGCTATTGTGTAGTAGTTCTGCCTGTCTACTGTTCTCTTATAGGCATACTTAGCAAAATCTATCTTACTGTCTTCCCATGAGAAGGTCTTGCAAATGGTTATCACCTGGTCTACAGTGAAATAATTGTTGTTAGCAATGGTTTTAGCTGTAGACAATCTTGTCTCGTCCCAGGCGCTTGACTTAATAGTCTGAATAGCTGCTGCAAAAGACTGATTGTCCATCTGCATTGGAGGTGGTGGTGGCGGTGGTGTAGTAACTACCTGAACCGGCGCGTTGTTACGACCATTATCACGGCCGTAGTGCATCACATACTCTCCCTGCTCACCACGGTAATCCCGCTCCAGGTTATTCATTCTGTTAAACGAAAGCCTTGCATAACCACTTCTGTCTCTCACTATCCTCATGCTCAGGTTTATCGGTCCACCCTCAATAGGATCCATAAACGTAATGGTCTTAGAAATAGCTGGTGTACGGTTATCGTCAAATATGATCTGTATATCATTTACAACAAATGGAAGATCTTCTATTCGTACCCTCGTCTGTGCGTAGGTATTCTGTTTGATACCGTTGAGCATTAAGAAAAAACGCTCCCCATTTTCAGACCAAATAGACAATGCACTACCTGGCACACCCACCATCTGGCCATATCCGCTTCCGTTTCCATTTCCGTTTCCTCTTCCTCCTCCATTACCATGTCCATTGCCACCGCCACGGCTGTCTCTGCTACCCTGAGCTAATGATAAAAATGGCAATACAATCAGTGCTAATAAAAATAATCTACGTTTCATAAAATTATGTTTGTGTGCAAGAATAATAAATATTTCTCAATCTATAGAGCTGTAAATCAATTAGTGTGCCAATTTTATTTAGTCGTTAGTAAACAGTATATAGACTTTATAAACGACAAGAATGCAGCTAGAGAGAGGATCATTTTTGTTATGGAAGTCACATGCAAGCGTTCTTATGAATATGTGCTAACGACTATAGACCAATAACTATCTACTATTTTAACATCTCTTAAAAGGCTATTTATTTATTTTCATACCTTGGTAGTTGTAAACTGATCATGAATATCAAACAAATGAAGTGGCGTATACGGTATGCCATGCAATATTTCCCCTTTACGCTCAATACCCTGCTCTGTACCGCTGCTTTTTGGGGTGGCTATCACTTGCTCTATAAGCCTACTCCAAAGGGCGAGGATCAATCTTCTCTGATGCCCTTCATCATACTTATGGGCAAAATGACATTCATGCTACTTGCATTTATAGTCATCATATCTGTGCTCAGCACCATAGCCACCTGGATATACTACCTGATCCAAAAAAGCAATGGCAAATTGCTGACTGTTGACTTCAATATAGAATCGAGGAAAGGCAGAAAGAACAGGTTGTTCCTGTATGCCAGTCTACCTGGGGCTATACGGCCTTTACTGGGCTTTGTAAAGGGTCGCCTTATCTATGACGATAACCAGATGACAGACCAGTTCAGCTTAATGTCGGGGCAACGTAAAGAACGCAGTATCTGGCGGCTGGCCATAACCGGCAAAAGCAATATTGTACTACCCGACATAAAGGAATATGACCTTAAAGGTGGCTTTGTGTACTTTCAGGATATGCTGCATCTCTTCTCGCTGGCGGTGCCGCAGCCTATAAGCGGACACTTCTACCAACCGCCTGTTTTAATGCAGGAACAGGATGCTGATGTATACCCTAAGAAGACCGAAACACTTGATGTGCGCATAGAGCAGATGCGCCGTGTAGAGGGCGAGCATACCAACTATAAAGACTTTGAGGCGGGTGATGATGTGCGCCGCATAGTATGGAAGGTATATGCCCGCAACCGCGAACTGGTAGTGCGCATCCCCGAAATGTTTGAGCCTTATGCATCGCACCTCAACTACTATGCTTCCTTCTTTGCCGATGTAAAAGACAGCTGGCTGGATGATGGCTACCTGAAGGAAATGCTCAACTACTACAAGAACAATGTATGGACTGTTTACGACACCCTTTCTAAGAAAGAATGGCAAATGTCATTTGTGCCCGACCAGGAATTTACGGTGGCAGACGAGGCTGATGACGCGGCTAAAACTGCCCGCATCATCAGCAATAGTGAGTGGCATAAAGACAAGTCATTATCAGAATATTTCAGCCCTAAAAACGGCACAGTGCTGTGCATTTCTTCACTTACCGACCCGCACGATCTAGCCAACCTGCTGGAGCGTTGCGATGCCTCAACAGTTGTGTATTTTGTAAAGGTATCGCAAGTATTTAAGCACTATGCGGCACTCAACCTGTTGAGCCGCCTGATCATCCGTCCGCCGCAAGACAGGCTCTCCAAACTTCGCACCCGCTGGCTCTTCTCGCCAATGCGCCTGCAGGTCAATAAAAGAGAGCAGGCAATTGAAGCATTGCTCAAAAAGAGCGATGTAGTGTGGGGGGAATTGTAATTCCATCTAATAAGTATATCTTTTCTTGTTACGCCCATATTAGAATGGGACGGGCTTCAATGTCACAAATTTAGTCAATAAATATAATATTCCATTTTTAATGACATATATTTGTCAATTAAATTGACATTTTATGCAAATGTCTGATTTATAGCAATACAATATGGTTATTATGAATGAACAGGTGGCAAAGAATGACGTTATCAGACAATTGCAAAAAGAGGTTCTTTCGTTGCAGGGAAATATAATACCTACTGCCGATCAGCGTTGGAAAACAGCGCTTGGCCCTATTGAAAAGGCATTCCCTAACAGCACTTTCCCTATTGGCGCTGTGCATGAGTTCATAAGTAATACACAAGAAAATACTGCAGCCACTAATGGATTTATATCCGGTCTGCTTAGTGGCTTTATGAAAAAAGAAGGCATCTGCCTTTGGGTGGGTACCAAACGGACTATATTTCCCCCGGCGTTAATAGCATTTGGCATACAACCAGAACGCATCATTTTCATTGATGTAGCTAAATCGAAAGAAGTATTATGGGTAATAGAGGAAGGATTGAAGTGCAATACGCTTATAGCTGTTGTGGGTGAGTTACAGGAGCTAAGCTTTACTGAGTCCCGGCGATTACAGTTGGCTGTTGAGGAAAGCAGGGTGACAGGTTTTATTCATCGCTATAAACCCAAAAGCGAAAATACAGTTGCCTGCGTTTCGCGCTGGAAGATCAATCCCTTACGGAGTATTATTGAAGACGGCATGCCGGGAGTGGGCGCACCCCGATGGAATGTACAGTTGGCAAAGGTAAGGAATGGTAAGCCCGGCAGCTGGGATGTGGAATGGACGGCCAATACATTCCGGTTTCTTACCCGCACTCTTGCTATTCCTGAACTTGAAACCCGAAAAGCAGGATAGCATGGGCAAGCGTTTTGTAGCATTATGGTTCCGTCATTTAACTACTGACTGGATGATCCGCCGTCGGCCGGAACTTTCAGATCGTCCATTTGTTTTTGCATCACCCGAGCGGGGACGTATGGTAGTGAGCGCAGCTAATATTGCCGCAGAGGCGAAAGGCATTATGGCAAAAATGGTTGTTGCTGATTGCAGGGCGATACTCCCATCTTTAGAGGTGCTCGATGAAATACCCGGGCAGGCCACAAAACTACTTCGTGCTATCGCCGAATGGTGCATCCGATTTACGCCTGTTGCGGCTGTTGATGAGCCCGACGGGATTATGCTGGACGTAAGCGGCTGTCCTCACTTGTGGGGAGGTGAGCGCCCATACCTTATTGACCTGCTCCAAAAGCTAAGGGGATTCGGATATGATGTAAGAGCCGCTATTGCAGACACCGCAGGTGCTGCCTGGGCTGTATGCCACTTCGGCAAGGTTAAACCTATCATTGAACCATGCTGCCAGCTGGAGGCGTTGCTACCACTTCCGCCGGCATCATTACGGCTGGAGGTAGAAACGTTACAAAAGCTTGAAAAACTGGGGTTACACCAGGTGAGCAGCTTCATTAATATGCCTCGCAGGGCATTACGCAGGCGATTTGGAGATACCCTTCTCTTAAGGCTTGACCAGGCCTTAGGGCAGGAACCGGAGATAATTCATCCCATCCAACCTATTGAGCCTTACCACGAACGGCTGCCCTGTATGGAGCCGATACGAACAGGAACAGGAATAGAGATAGCATTACAGCAGCTTTTAGAAACGATGTGCCAACGACTCGTAGATGAAGGAAAAGGATTGAGGAAAAGTATTTTTAAAGGATTCCGTATTGATGGTAATATCCAGCAAATAGTAATTGGCACGGTGCGCCCGTCAAGAAATGTTGCGCATTTATTCAAACTATTTGAAAATAAAATACCTGGTATAACACCTGCATTAGGCTTCGAATTGTTCATACTTGAAGCCCCGGTTGTTGAAGATATTGCCATAGCACAGGAAACATTATGGCACACTTCAGAGCATGATGATGTTGCCATATCAGAGCTACTAGACAGAATAGGTGGTAAGGTCGGCATGCACACTATCCACAGGTATCTGCCAGATGAGCATTACTGGCCGGAGCGCTCTTACAAGGTCACCACTGCATTGCAGGAAAAACCTGCTACAGATTGGCGTACCGACCTACCCAGGCCTTTGTACATACTTCCCCAACCGGAAATAATAGAAGTGACAGTACCCATACCAGATTATCCACCCATGCTGTTTATCTATAAAGGGGCGTTGCACACGATCATAAAAGCAGATGGCCCCGAACGAATAGAACAGGAGTGGTGGATAACAGGAGGCCTGCAAAGGGACTATTATTGTGTGGAAGACGAGAAGGGAGGCAGGTACTGGCTATTCCGTTCCGGTCATTACAGTAGCGGTGAACCTGAATGGTACATACATGGATTTTTTGCTTAAAAAACAACTACGGTGGATTATACAGAATTACAGGTAACAACTAATTTCAGCTTTTTACGGGGTGGCTCACATCCCGAAGAAATGGTAGAGGCTGCAGCAGCATTAGGCTATTCAGCAATTGCTATCACTGATGTAAATACATTAGCGGGAATTGTACGTGCTTATGCAGAAGCAAAAAAACAGGGTGTACGTATTATTCCCGCCTGTCGCCTTGATCTGATCGACGGGCATAGCCTGCTTGCCTACCCAACAGATAAGGAAGCGTATGGTCGGCTGTCAGGATTGCTTTCTGAAGGAAATCGCCGTACAGAAAAAGGGCAATGTCATTTGTATAAAAAGGATGTATACCAATATAGTCAAGGGATAAAATTTATTATACCACCACCTGCCGCGCTCGATGCATCATTTGATTTTGATCCCGCTTTTGTAGCAGATATACAAGAGTACAGGCAGGCATTGGGCAGCAATGTATATTTAGGTGCCACCCGCTCCTACCAGGCAAACGACAGTAAAAAGCTGTTCCGCCTTTCTCAATTATCAGAGCAATTCGCCATTCCACTCATTGCTACTAATGATGTGCATTACCATATTCCCGAACGTAGGGAGTTACAAGACGTACCTACCTGCATCCGCGAAAAATGCACTATACACACCGCGGGCTTCAGGCTATATCAGAATGCGGAGCGACACCTGAAAACTAAGAAGGAAATGCTACGGCTTTTTCAACAATACCCCGATGCTATATGCCGCGCACAGGAATTGGCAGAGGCATGTACATTTTCTTTAAATGAACTCAAATATATTTACCCCGAAGAAATAACCAGCGAAGGAAGAACACCACAGGAGGAACTGGTACATCTCACCTGGCAAGGGGCAAAAGAAAAATTCGGAGAAACAATACCCAACGCTATCAGGCAAACAATACAATTTGAGCTTGAGTTTATGGAGCGGAAAAATTATGCATCCTATTTTTTAACTGTTTATGATTTCGTCAGTTTCGCAAGAGATCGGAATATCCTTTGCCAAGGCCGTGGCTCGGCTGCCAATTCTGTAGTGTGTTATTGCCTTGGCATTACTTCGGTCAACCCTTCGAAATTCAAGCTGTTGTTTGCCCGCTTCATGTCTGACGCAAGGGATGAGCCACCTGATATAGACGTTGACTTTGAGCATGAGCGGAGAGAGGAGGTCATTCAATACATCTACCAGAAGTATGGGCGCGACCGCGCGGCAATTGTTGCCACGGTTACTCAGGTACATTTTAAAGGAGCAGTACGTGATGTGGCAAAAGCAATGGGTCTGTCAGTAGATGCTATCAACAGGTTGTCCGATTCCTCATGGGAGTTTACTGATGATTGGTTTGCCGGCAAGGGCACTACTTCTGATGGCTTTGACCCCAACGACAGCCATCTTATGAAGGTATTGCAGCTAACAAGGCAATACATAGGCTTTCCACGCCAGCTAGGGCAGCATACAGGTGGGTTCATCATCACACAGGGCAAGCTATCCGACCTCTGCCCTATACTTAATGCCCGTATGGAAAACCGCACCTGCATAGAATGGAACAAAGATGACATAGAAGCATTGGGCTTCCTTAAAGTAGATGTATTGGCTTTGGGTATGCTCACTTGTATCCGTAAAACTTTCGACCTGTGTAAAGCACATTACGGGCTTGACCTTACATTGGCTAATATCCCTCAGGATGATCCGCTGGTATACGAAATGATATGCCATGCCGATACTATTGGTGTATTCCAGATTGAGAGCAGAGCACAAATGTCTATGTTGCCCAGGCTCAAACCAAAATGCTTTTATGATCTGGTAATAGAAGTGGCCATAGTGCGGCCCGGCCCTATACAAGGAGACATGGTACATCCTTATTTGCGGCGGCGTGAGGGTAAAGAACCTATAGAATATCCTAAAGAAGAACTGAGAAATATATTGGGTCGCACATGCGGCGTGCCCCTGTTTCAGGAGCAGGCAATGGAAATAGCCATAGTAGCGGCAGGCTTCACACCAGCCGAAGCTGATGGGCTGCGCAGAAGCATGGCTACTTTTAAGGCAAAGGGAAAAGTGAGTGACTGGCACAAAAAACTAGTGGCAGGCATGACAGCAAATGGTTATACGGAAGAGTTTGCCAACAGGGTTTTCAAACAATTGGAAGGCTTCGGTAGTTATGGATTCCCCGAAAGCCATGCTGCAAGTTTTGCATTACTGGTGTATATCTCATCCTGGGTAAAATGTTACTACCCCGATGTATTTGCAGCCGGGCTTTTAAACAGCATGCCTATGGGTTTCTACCAACCCGCGCAGATAGTCATAGATGCGCAGAAACATGGTGTAGAGGTATTGCCGGTAGACATCAACTATTCTTATTGGGACAATACACTTGCAAAAAGATCAGGTAAATATTACAGTCTTAGATTAGGCTTCCGGCAAGTGAAAGGACTACGCGAAGAAGAGATGGTGTTGCTTACCTCCAACCGCAGTACTGAATATACCACCATTGCATCCTTACGAGATCCGGGCCTGCCATTGGCTGTATTAGAAAAACTGGCAGATGCTGACGCCTTCCGGTCTATAGGACTAGACAGGCGGCAGGCATTATGGGAAGTTTCTGCGCTTGCAGACCGGCCAACCGGAATATTCACGGGCCAGCAACCTGAAGTTGAAGAAGGAATCCAACTTCCGGAGATGTCCTTATCAGAGCATGTCTTGCAAGACTATGGCTCTGTTGCATTATCCGTAAAGGCCCACCCTGTTAGCTTTATCCGCGAAAAATTATTGATGCTGCAGGCAATTACTACGAATGATCTAACTAACTGTAATGATGGCGCTATGGTAAAAATTGCAGGTTTGGTACTTGTCCGCCAGAGACCGGGCACTGCATCAGGCATTTGCTTTATAACCATTGAGGACGAAACAGGTGTAGCTAATCTGGTAGTATTTAAAAAGCTGTTTGATAAGTACCGCAAAGAAATTGTTCGATCGAGATTATTGCTGGTTGAAGGTAAAATACAGAAAGAAGGAGAGGTGATCCATGTTGTCGCCAGGCGCTGTTCCGACATCTCAGCATTGCTCAGGCAGTTGAGTAATAATGGCATGGATGGCAAACAGGTACACACTCCCCTACGAGCTGATGAAAATGGCGAGGACATGGCGAATTATAAAACCCTCGACACGCGGGTAAAGAAAGTAGTACAGGGCGATATTTTTTATGGGGGAAGAAATTTCAGGTAACCATTAATTCATAAGAACTGAAGTACGCATACCATCGGGGGAATCTCACCATAAGTAAGAGGGCTGACCAAAGTTTTGGTCAGCCCTCTTGCTATTTAATAAAATAAGCTTGCTACAACATTACTGCTCCAATACAAAATGGAACACCTTACTCACATGTTCTGATTGTACATTAAGTATGTACTGACCATTGGCCAGCGCACCATTAAGCAAGATCTGTGTATTGATTTCGCCATTTACTGTTTTAGCGGTGTTGCTGTATACCTTACGACCCAACACATCAGTTATGTTCAGTGTCACTTCTTCATTGTTTTTTATACCCAGGTCACCCTTGATGGTGAATGAACCATTATTAGGGTTAGGGAGCAATGATAGATTAACTCCATTCTGATTGAGCTCATGCACACCTACATTAGTACCTATTGCAATGGTCAATGATGTAAACACACTCACGCCGCTACACTGGTCGGTATTGGTAACCGCGCAACTTACTGAGTCACCATTCAACAATGTGTTGGTGATGAATACAGTATTGGTAGCGCCTGTGATCGGAATATTGTCAATGAACCACTGATAGGTAGGTGCAGTACCACCACCGCTGGTAAGTGTGATGGTAAATGTATCGTTCATGCCCGCCGGAATAATATACCCGGGCTGTGCTGTGATAACACCTACAGGTTGTGTAATTGGCAACACGGTTATAGTCTCATTAGCAGTTGCAAACGGTGTGGTCACGCAAGGGAAGTTACTGGTCATGGTCACCTGCACATTATCACCATTAACAGGTGGATAAGAGAATATAGGACCCGCGACTGTGTTCACTCCGTTTACTGCCCACTGGTAAGTAGGAGCTGTACCACCACCTATCATATTGGTTGTAAATATTTCGGGGTAACCCTCGCAGGTTGTCAAGCCCAATGATGAGTTGATGGAAACAAATGGCGTTATCAGGTTACTTACCGTTAGTGTCTTGGTAGCCGTGGCAGTTGTGGCCGTGCGGCAGAAAGCATTACTGTTTAGAATAGCAGTTACTACATCACCATTAGCAGGAATATATCCGTAAGACGAACTTGTACCTACAAAACCAAGGTTAACATACCACTGATACGTAGGTGCCGTACCACCCGCCACAGGAATTGCATTGATGGTAGTAAATGCACCCGAACAAACAGTATCTCCGCCAGGTATAGACAAGCTTACAGCCGGTGTAACAATAGGATGCACCGTCATGGTAACCCAATTACTTGCAGTATCAGGCACAGCACAACCATAGTTACTCAGTATCCAAAGCCTTACCAGGTCACCATCGGCAGGATGGTAAGTGTAAGTAGATGCACCGGATAAGATAACATTATTGATACTCCATACGTATAACGGGGCAGATCCACCGTTAACAATAGTACCCGAGAATGTAACCGTATCTCCTGCACATATAGTTGTAGACGGGCTGGCATTTACGGTAACTGAAGGCACCACAATAGACGTAACATTTACAGGCAAGATCACATAACAGCCGCTTGTACCTGTAGTATAAGAAATGGTTGCAGGCCCTATAGCCACACCATGTGCCACACCCGATGCGTCGATAGTTACATTCGTAGTATTGCTACTGCTCCATGTGCCGCCACCAACAGCATTGCTTAGTGTGCTTATGCCATTGATACATATGGCAGCTGAGCCTGTAATAGGCCCCGGTATTGAATTTACAATAACACTTGTAGCTGTTTTACAACCCGTTGGCAATGTGTAGGTGATAGTAGATGTACCCGGAGTTAGCCCCGTAACACCACCACCCGAACTAACAGTAGCAACAAATGGATTGCCAACCGTCCAGGTGCCACCAGGCGTAGAGGAAAGCGTTGTTACAGATGTCTGGCAAACAGAAAGCGTACCTGCAATAGCAGATGGCAATGGTTTTACCTGAAATGGAGCGGTATAAGAGCAAGCGTTACTGCCGGTATAGCTAACAGTAGCAATACCCGCATTTACACCGGTAACTACTCCCGCTGAAGTGATCGTTGCTATTGTAGCAGGAGTGATACTCCACGTACCAGGAGTGGTAGTATTTGTCAATGTGGTCATATCACCCGCCTCGCATACAGACAAAGCTCCTCCTATTGGATTAGGTATTGGCAATACAGTAACGTTGGTAGCTATAGAGCAACCCGTAGCTGTAATAGTATAAGAAATAGCCACTACTCCCGCAGCTACACCATACACCACACCACCGGCATCAACAGTAGCTGTGGCTGTAGCACCACTGCTCCATGTACCACCCGTTGTAGTTTCAGTAAGCGTAATAGTTGCACCACCACCGCATACGGTAGTTGTCGCACCACCTATTGGCGCAGGCAATGGATTAACGGTAGCCGGAACAGATACGTAGCAGCCGGTAGCATTTAATGTATAAGTAATATTGGCTGTGCCTACTGCAGCACCTGTCATAGTACCCGCAGGTGAACCCATAGTAACATTCGCATTAGAAGAAGACCATGTACCGGGAGCAGAAGCATCTGTAAGTAAGGTCGACTGATTCAAACAAACAACTGGTGTACCACCAATAGCCGCAGGAAGCGGATTGACCGTAATAGCTCTGGTAACATAACAACCGGTTATTGGCAGTGTGTAAGTAACTGTGCCAGCACCCGCACCTACCCCTGTAATAGTACCGGCAGCATCAATTGTCAAAGCTGTACCCGGACCACCGCTCCATGAACCTGTGCCTGAAGCATCGGCCACGGTTACTGTAGCACCATTCTCGCAAACTGCTGACGCGCCGGTAATAGCCAAAGGAAGCGGATTGACCGTAATTGGCGTGGTTACATAACAACCGGTAACCGGTAAGGTATAAGTGATAGTAACACTACCTGTAGTACCGCCCGTAACTACCCCACCCGAAGTGATCGTAGCGGTAGCTGATGGCCCTGAACTGCTCCATGACCCCGTACCACTTGCATCTGTAAGTGATATGGTAGCACCACCCGCACATACGCCCGAAGGACCTGATATTGGTGATGGCAAAGGATTGACCGTAATAGTGGTTGATGCACTGCAACCAACTGACACTGCATAAGTAATAGCCGAGCTACCCGATGCAACTCCTCCAACTGTACCAATAGTACCGGCGCCCGATACTGTGGCGGCGGCAGTGGTACCGCTGGTCCATGTACCACCAGTAGCAGTATTAGCCAATGATATTGTGCTACCCGCACACACTGCCGTAGAACCCGTGATGGCAGGCATAGCTGCATTTACCGTGATAGGATAAACAACATAGCAACCCGACGGCATAATATAACTGATAGTAACCGGACCGGTAGACACACCGTAAACCGCACCACTGGCTGCATCAACAGTAGAACGAGCTATAGTACCGCTGCTCCATGAACCACCCAATGTAGTTTCAGACAGCGTCATGATACCGCCTACGCACACTGTAGTTGGGCCCGTGATACTGTTTGGTGCCGATATAACCGTGATCAAAGCGGTATCTGAACAGCCCGTGATAGGTGCTGTATAAGATACTATAGTAGTACCTACCCCAACACTTGTTACCTGGCCTGTAGCACTAATGGTAGCTACAGCAGGACTGCCACCACTCCATGTACCGCCAGCGGTAAGATCTGTAAGCGTGGTGGTAAAACCACCCGTACATAATGTGAACAGACCCAGGATAGGTGAAGGTGGAGGATTCACAATGAGCGTCAATGTATAAGTATTGGTACAACCTGTAGTTGAGTTTTTGATAGTTAAAGTACCCGTATATGTATTGGCTGCTGTACCACCCGGAACAGTAACCGTGAGCGGGCTTGCAGGCAAAGCAGTGAAAGCGGTAATATCTGCCGGACCGCCTGCAGGCAACCAGGTAAGTGTATATTGGTTAGGCGTACTTAGTGAGCCTGTATATATATAGTTGACAGTTGCTGTTGCGGTATTGTAACACATTATGGCCGACGTAGTCAACCCGGTAAGGCTTACCGCTATTACTGTGTAACTGTTAGGCGTAGTAGGCGCTGTTGTAACCGTGTTCACATCGGTAGCTACCAACCCTGCAGAAGGATTGGCGAACACTGCACCGGCCGTTGTCTGCGCTATTACGTAATAAGTGATCACATCGGTACCCGCTACACCACCCATAGTACCGGCAGTAATGTTGAAATTCCATGTACCGCTGCTGGCAGTACCACTGGCCAAGGTACCCGAGGAATGGAACCATGCACCTGCATTCTTCCTGAAGTAGATTTGCGGAACGGTAACACCGGTAGTAGGCACACCCACACCCGACGTAATGGTCACACCATTCAGTGCCACATCGCCCGTGCTGCAGGTAGTAGTTGGCAGCAAAGTGTAAGAAATGTTATTGGCTACTATCTCATCTGCGCCCATTGTTGGAAAAGTAGTGCTTCTTGTATTGCCATCTATGTCGGTAGTAATTGCTGGTGTGCCAATGGGGGTACCTGTAGCTAATACGTTGTTGGCGGCCGCTGTAGTAAGATGTAGATCATAAGGAACAACAGTAGAAACAAATGCAGGTAGGTATGGAGTAATTGAATTGACATTACCACCAAAACCCGTTTGCATTGCAGCAATTGTGGTTCTGTTTACACCACCAATTCTACCCAGGTTAGGTGAAACAGAATAATAGTCGTTATAATCCATCCCATTTGCTGGGAAAATTGTATTTGCAGCCGTGCAATAGACGCCATAACGGGTAGAACCAGATGTCTGGCTATTTACAATAATGTTGTTTTTAATTATTACTGACCCAGCTGTCGTAACAGCATTTGTAATATTAATAGCCGCAGTAGCAAGTCCCGCAGTGGAATTGGTAATTAGCTGTATCGTATTGTTATACAAATTATATCCACCTCCCAGATCTATAATTATTCCATAGCCATTATCTCCGAAACCAGTGCCGCCAGTCCAACCAGTAGTTGACCAGATGTTGTAGACAAAATTATTGTACACATTAATATTGGATGCTGTAGTTGTTGCATCCAGAAAAATACCATTGCAACCAAATGTAGCAGCGGTATTATTTACGTTGCCCACACTATTATTATATATATTTCCTCCGGCAAAAGAAGATGTCAACTGAATACCGGTTGGGCAGGATGCTGTGTTAGCACTTACTCCATCTATAATATTATTACTAATAGTGAAACTGCCAGCATTCTGTAAGATCATTCCGCGAAATCCAAGTGTAAGAAATGAGTTACCCGTAATATTCCAGTTCAAATCGTACGGGGCTGTTGCCACTCCAAAAAGATAAATACCATTCTGTGTATTTGAAAAAAGATTATTCTGTATTGTATTGTTTGAATTGGCTGTTAATGCCGCGGCACCAACAGTACTACTGCCAGTAAGTATACCAGCAACAGTTGTTCCTGCTGAAAACCCGGTTATTTTACAATTCTTAATTACGTTATTCGTAGCTCCATCTGCCGCACTTGCGCTTACTATCCAAAGCACAGTGACAGTTCCTGTATTAGTATTTGTAATAGTGAGGTCCCTGGTTGTTCCACCGGCTGTATTTGATCCATCAATGGTAACATTATCTGCTCCGTTCAACTGAAGGATGCTACTGGTAGCTATATTTCCTGTTATCGTTGGCGTTGTTGCTGCAGCTGGCTTTATTGTAATAGCACTATAAACAGACGATCCTGTCCCACTACTGTTCAAAACTGACTGTACCGTTTCGGTTGTATTCGCCGTGACTGACACATTAATAACACCCTGATGTGTACCCGCATTGATCGCATTTACAGCACCATTCAATGTAGTATACACAGTTGGCCCAACCGTACCCGCAGTGGCGGTAACACTAATCTGCGCATGCGCAACAGTGGCAAATAATAGGGTAAATGCAAAAATGAGCAAGCCAGAAAACTTACTCTTCATCAATGTATAGATAGACATAACAACAACTTTATAGAATTATTCAATATAGATAACCCATTGTAAACTTAACGATTCCTTATTATTAGAACAAATTTACGTTTGAGATTGTTTATTTATTATCTTTTTACACTTTTTTATTAACCGTAAGTTATAATTACTTAATCCACAAAAAACTAAAACAGCCCGTCCATATTACCGGACGGGCTGCTCAACCTTTTATCTAAATATAATAGACGAGGTATTATCTACTATCTACTATCTACTCAATGAGAAATGGAACGTCTTGCTCACATTAGGCGATTGAACGTTGAGCAGGTACATGCCTGCTGCAAGGCTATTGCTCAATATCACCTGCTGGTCCAGTTCACCACCCTTTGTTATCGCGGTATTTCTGTAGATCACCTGGCCCAGCATATTGGTAACTTCCAGAGTCACTTCCTCATCCTTAGCATTACCTACACTACCTTTTATAGTAAATGTACCACTGTTAGGGTTGGGTATCAGCAAGAGGTTACTACCCTGCTGCGTAAGATCATGTACGCCTACATTGCTGCCTATGGCAATGGTGAGAGAATTGAACACACTTACACCGCTGCACTGGTCAGTATTGGTTACCGCACAACTTACTGAGTCACCATTCATAAGTACATTAGTGATGAACACAGAGTTAGTAGCACCTGTAATCGGAATATTATCAATGAACCACTGGTAAGTAGGTGCAAGACCACCACCACTTATCAGGTTGATGGTAAACGTATCGTTCATGCCAGCAGGAATAATATAACCAGGCTGTGCGCTGATCACACCTATTGGCTGTGAGATCGGCAATACCGTTATAGTCTCATTTGCAGTAGCTGTTGGTGTTAACACGCAAGGGAAATTGCTGGTCATTGTTACCTGCACGTTATCACCATTTACAGGAGGATAAGTGAAGATATTACCTGAAACTGTATTCACACCATTTACCGCCCACTGATAAGAGGGAGCAGTACCACCACCTGTCATGTTGGTAGTAAATACCTCAGGATAACCTTCGCAGGTAGTCAATCCTAATGACGAGTTGATAGATACGAATGGCGTTATCAGATCACTTACAGTAATTACCTTAGTTGCCGATGCCGTAGGCGCCGTGCTGCAAGGCGCATTGCTGGTCACAATAGCAGTTACCACATCACCGTTTGCCGGTGTGTAGGTGATATTCGGACCTACACCCGCAAAGGCAAGATTCACATACCACTGGTAACTAGGCGCTGTGCCACCTGCTACAGCTATGGCATTTACCATTGTTGGCACACCTGTACAAACTGTGTCGCCACCCGTTATAAATAAGGTAAGGCCAGGAGTTACTATCGGGTTAACGGTCATAGTTATCCAGTTACTCGCTGTATCGGGTATAGCGCATGAATAGCTGCTCAGTACCCATAGCCTTACCAGGTCGCCATTGGCAGGAGTATAGCTATAACTTGTTGCATTAGATAAGATCACATTGTTCACACTCCACACATACAGCGGACTTGCGCCACCATCTGTTATTGCAGCAGAATAAGTAACCGGTGTGCCCGCGCACACAGTGCTTGATGGGCTGGCGAACAAAGAAACCGTAGGGCTCACTATACCATTCACTGTTATTGGTAGTGTTGCATAGCAACCACTGGTACCAGTTGTATAGGTCATCGTAGCCGCACCCACCACAAGGCCGTGCATAATGCCGGTTGTAGCTTCTATCGATGCTATAGCAGGTGCGCTGGTGGTCCACACGCCACCCGCTATTGAATTATGTAGTGTAGATACGCCACCGAAGCAAACATAGTTAGCGCCGGTGATAGTGCCCGGTATAGCATTTACAGTAACCGTTGCGGTAGTAATACAACCCGTAGGCAATGTGTAAGTAACCAGCGAATTACCGGCCAGTATACCACCTACACCACCACCTGAGTTTACAGAGGCAATGAACGGACTACCCACACTCCATCCGCCGCCCGGGCTGGTAGAAGACAAGGTAGTCACTGACAACTGACATACAGAGAACGTACCGGTAATGGTAGCCGGTAATGGATTAACAGTGATCGGTGTAGTTACAAAGCAACCATTACCACGTGTATAGGTAACCGTTGCACTACCTGCCGCAATTCCTGTTACTGCGCCTGTTCCTGATATAGTTGCGCTGGCGCCAGAGCTTATGCTCCATACACCTGGCACTGTTGAATTGTAAAGATTGGTAACACTACCCGCCTCACATACAGATGTAGTACCGGTTATTACAGCGGGTGTAGGTATTACAGTAATATTTCTGGAAATATAACAGCTGGTTGTTCCATTGCTATATGTGATAGGCGCCGTACCTGCTGATACACCGCTTACCACGCCGGTTGTTGCATCTATTGTTGCTACAGACATATTACCGCTGCTCCATGTACCACCAGTTGTTGCACTTGTCAGCGAAATATTCGCACCACCTCCGCACACAGTGTCGGTAATTCCGGTTATTGGTTGAGGCAATGGATTAACAGTTGCGGCAGCGGTAGTGTAACACCCTGTCACAGGCAATGTGTAAGTGATGATTGCAGACCCTGCACTTACACCGCCCATAATACCGGAACCTGTACCAATTGTTGCTACTGCTGTATTATTAGAGCTCCATGTACCTGTTCCTGAAGTATTAATAAGAGTAACCTGGTCATTAACGCACACCGTAGGTGTACCTCCTATCGCAGCAGGCAACGGATTAACTGATATGGCACTTGTAACAAAACAGCCTGTAACAGATAAAGTATAGGAAACTGTTCCTGCACCTGCCGTGCCGCCTGTGATCGTTCCGACTGCATCTATAGACAAGGTACCCGACGGGGTTGCGCTCCATGAACCACCTGCGGTAACATCCGATACTGTAACAGTTGAACCACCTTCACAAACAGCACCCGGACCAGATATAGGAGCCGGTAACGGATTAACTGCAATTGGTGTAGTTATATAACAGCCTGTAACCGGTAGTGTATAAGTAATAGTAACACCACCTGTTGCTACACCTGTAACCACACCACCCGATGTAATTGTAGCAATAGTAGAAGGTCCCGAGCTACTCCACGAACCTGTACCTGTAGCATTGGTAAGTGAAATCGTTGCACCGGCAGCACACACACCTGTAGGACCACTGATAGGTGCAGGGAGCGGATTCACATTGACACTCTTGTAAGCATTACATCCTACGCTGGTAGAATAAGTAATTGTAGATGTTCCTGCAGCCACGCCACCCACTACTCCGCTACCTGTTACAGTAGCCGCAGCTATAGTCCCACTGGTCCATGATCCACCTGCCGTTGTATTGGCCAGTGATATAGTACTACCTGCACATACCGCCGTAGGGCCGGTAATAGATGGCAGCGGAGGATTAACCGTAACATTGGCACTTGAATAACAACCTGAAGGATAGAGATAGCTTATAGCCGCTGTACCCGCAGATACGCCATAAACAGCGCCCGTAGCAGAGTTGACAGTAGCTACCCCGGTGCTGCCACTCACCCATGTACCACCTGTAGAAGTAGTACTAAGCGTAGTTACACCACCGCCATAACATACGATCGTAGACCCGGTAATAGCAGCAGGAGGAGCAATAACATCTACAAGTGCCGTATCGGTACAACCGCCGGGTACTGAGTATGTAATTATTGCCTGACCGGTAGCCACACCGGTCACTACACCTGTTGTGTTTATTGATGCGGTAGCAGGTGCACCGGTGCTCCATGTACCACCACCGGTAGCATTACTTAAAGTGATCGATCCTGTTACACAAACTGTTCCGGGCCCTGTAATAGGGAAAGTACCTGAGTTAACTGTGAATACCATAAAGGCAGTACAACCCGATGCTGTATAATATACAGTGTCTGTACCTATAGCCAGCCCGGTTATAACGCCGGTAGTTGGATTAATGGATGCGACAGTAGTATTAGATGTTGTCCATGTACCACCTGCTGTAGTATTTGATAAAGTTGTAGATAGCCCCTGACAAATGCTTGTAGCTCCTGTAATGGCTGCAGCGCCCGGGTTAATGGTAACTACTGCTGTATCCATAGAATTACAACCACTACCTGTTACAGTAGCTATGTAATTAACAATGGTAGTTGTAGAGATGGTTGTAGGATGAACATATACTGTAGTGGCAGGTGAACCGGCTACATAAGCTGTGGTACCTGCAGGATTAGTAAATAAGTTAGTAGTTGGTGTCCATGTTGGTGCGGCACCTGCTGTAGGTGTACCTGAGATAAGTACATTGTCTACAGCCCAGAAATAACCCCAGATACTACCATAGTCATACCTTATCTTACAATTGGCATTACCAAGGTAAGCGGCTAATGAAAATGTTGCTGTCTGGAATGACGTACTTGTTCCAACTGTTGCTGTATAGGCATTAATTAATGTCCATGTTGCACCACCGTTGATAGAAATTTCAAGGCGGGCTATATCATTTGTGTTCCAATATTGATAAAAATGCTGGAAGGTAAGTGTAGCCGCAGAGTAGCCCACCAAGGAGAAAACAGGAGAGACCAATTTTGTTCTCGTTGTAGAACCACTCCCACCTGCATCCCCATTTGTTAAAGCAAATGAAGTACCATCGGGAGTAGAAAATGCCGGATAGAACCCATATAGGTAACCATTGGCCTGCACTTGCCACGGGCTTAGCGCAGATGTAGCTCCCATGCCTGTATTATCAACTGTCCAAGGCGCAATACCAGAATTAAAGTTTTGCGATAATACTGTACCTGGTGTAGGAGGAACTGTAGCGGTTAATGTAACGGTTGCACCATTACAAATAGTAGCTACAGAAGGGGTAACAACCGGCACAGGTGGTGCTGCTAATAAACTTACTGTTGTTGTAGCTGTAGTAGTACATGTACCATTTGTAGCCGACAAAGTATAAATACCAGCTGTGGCACCAGGAACTGAAGGACTAAGTAAAGTAGATGTGAAACCACCGGGCCCAGTCCACGAGTACGATGTTCCTGAAGAAACGCCTGTTAATGTAACAGTTCCACCTGGACAAACAGCGGGACTCGCTGTAGCAGATGCCGTAACAGCACAACCAGACCAACGATAAATTTGACCGTTAGTTGGGTTGCCACCTAGGGTAGAAGTAAATGTAACACTTGATGGTGCCGGTGAAGCGCCAGTTCCCGGCAACGTTTGGTAGTCCGTACCGCTATTAGAGATACCTATAGAAGCGGACATTCCGGAATAGGTACCTGCGCCATAGCAGTAATCAATTATATTTGACCCTTCATACAATTTGATTTGAAATGTAGCTCTTGTCGTTAAAAAAAAAGGCGCAAAATTGTTCCATTCAAAAGTAAAAATCCTATTTGGAGAAGAGCCCGTTGTTTGATAGTATGCAGTACCGGCAGGGCTTACAAATGCTCCACCGTCAAGATCATCCCAATAAGCAAAAAGTAATCCTGCACCAATAGTGGCGGTAGATGTCGTTGCATTATTCCTGCTTACAAAACCAGTACCATTGTAATTGGTCAATGACAACCATCCATTTGAGCAAGCAGAAACCGTGTTATACGTGACGCCTGAGAAAGTAAAGTTGAATCCTATTGGGATGCCGGTTTGGCTGATGTCATCGCCGATAACACCTCCTGCGTATGTACCGGTTGCAGCAATACTCGAAAATGTTCCCGAGAATGCATTAAAGTTATACGCAGCAGCTGTTGTTTGTCCATTCCCCCGTGTAGTAACAATCAAGGCACACAGCAATATCAACACATGTTTAAGCGAGAATAAATTTTTCATCATAAGCGTATTAAGAAATAATGAGTATAATTTTAACGTAAACTTAATAATTTCGATTTATTATAACAACTTTATTATTATCATTTACGCTGAAATTTCAATATTTATCCACCTACTATTAACTTATGATTGCTGTTAACCAATAAATCACTTTTACCCCAATTTTTAACTTTTAAAGCTATTTTGATCACAAAAAAAGCAACCCATCCATACCGGACGGGCTGCTCTATCTACTATCTACTATCTACTATCTACTGTTGCACTGTAAAGTGGAATGTGTTACTACCGGCTTGTGTGCGAACGTTTAGCAGGTAAATACCATTGGCTAGGCTGCCGGGGAGGGAAACACTTTCATTCAGTTCGCCTGCCTGCGTGCTCACCTGCTGTTTGTAAACTACCTGTCCCAACATATCAGTCACTTCCAGGGTGGCCTGTTCGTTGGTCGTTACGCCCAAATTACCCTTTATGGTAAATGTCCCGTTGTTGGGATTGGGAGCCAGCACCAGGTTACCGGTGGTATTAACGTTATTCACACCCACATTACTACCTACCGTTACTACCACATAGTTAAAGACAGTTACACCGCTGCATTCATCGGTATTAGTTACCTGGCAGCTTACTGAGTCGCCGGTAAATAATACGTTGGTGCTGTAGATGCTGTTTGTTTCACCTGCCAGCGGTATGTTGTTCTTCAGCCACTGGTAGGTTGGCGCAGTACCGCCTCCGCTTAGTATGGTACATGTAAATGTAGCCGTTACACCTGCCGGTATGATATAACCGGGATCCGCAGTTACTACTCCTATTGGTTGTACAACCGGTATCACCGTAGGTACAAAATGGGTGAATGCCGTTGGTGAAGACACGCAAGGAAAATTGCTGGTCAGCATTACGCTTACATCGTCGCCATTTGCAGGCGCATAAGAGAATACAGCGCCTGTGGCTGTATTCACACCATTCACTGCCCACTGATAGGTTGGGGCTGTACCGCCATTTACCTGTGCTGCCGTAAATACATCAGGGTAACCCTCACACATTACAGGTCCCATTGATGAGGTAAGGCTAACCATTGGTGTCACATACGGACTCACAGTAAGTACCTTGCTCCCTGAAACCGCAGTTGTTGTGCGGCATGGAGCCGAGCTGCTCATATTCACTGTTACTACATCACCATTAGCAGGCACATAGCTATATGTTGTACCACCACCTACAGGCAGTGAGTTCACAAACCGTTGGTAGGTAGGTGAAGGCCCAGGCGCTACCGGTAACGCGGTCATTGTGGTCAACATACCCGTACAAACTGTATCGCCCATACCGGTAGTAAGTCCCACCGATGGTGTCACTATCGGGTTAACGGTCATAGTGAGTACCGCGCTTGATGTATCGGGTATAGAACATGCATAGCTGCTCAGTACCCACAGTCTTACCACATCACCATTAGCAGGCGTATAGCTGTAGATAGTAGCATTTGATGATATGACATTGTTGATGCTCCAGACATACAGCGGACTTATACCTCCATCAATTACCGAAGAGTTAAACGTAACCGGTGTGCCCGCGCAAATAGTAGTACCTGTGCTGGCTGCTATAGTTACCACCGGTGGTGCCGTAGGACTTATGGTTATCGGCTTGGTAGCAAAGCAGCTACCCGGCCCTGTAGTATAAGTAATAACAGCACTACCAACTGCCACACCCGATACAGTACCTGTAGTATCAACTGTAGCCTGTAAATTGTTACTGCTGCTCCATGTTCCGCCGACAGTCGCATCGCTAAGTAATGACGTATAACCGTTACACACATAGTTGTTACCTGTTATGGCCGCTGGGATCTGGTCTACCTGCACATTGGAAGTGGTTTTACAGCCTGTGGGCAGCGTATAGGTAATAGAAGCAATACCGCCTGTCACACCCCCTACTCCACCACCAGCGTTTACTGTAGCAATTGATGTAGCACCAGATGTCCAGGTACCACCGCCGCTTGTACTGCTCAATGTGGTTATATTGGTCTGGCATACTTCAAATGTACCTGTAAGTGCTGCCGGCAAAGGATTCACGGTTACCGCAGTACTTACGTAGCAGCTGTTAGGCGCTGTATAAGTGATCATTTCTGTACCGGCTGTTACACCTGTAACCACACCATTAGAATCTATATAGGCCGATGCACCTGCACCGCTCCATGCACCACCTGGTGTAGCATCACTTAGTGAGGTCATAGATCCCGCTTCACATACATCCGTTATACCCGCTATTGGTGCAGGGTTAGCCTTCATCAACACAGGTGTGGTCGCAAAGCAACCCGGTATATAAGTATAGGTGATCGTTGGTGTACCTGCGGTATAGCCGGTAACCACACCTGTAGCAGCATCAACGGAAGCAACAGATGGATTGCTGCTTGTCCATGTACCGCCAGTTGGTGTGCTGGCCAGTACCGTAGTACCGCCATTATAACATACCTCTGCAAGGCCCGTAATAGCGGTTGGCGGCGGCAATACATTTAACAACGTGGTATCATTACAACCCGATGGCATTGTATAAGTGATCACGGCTGTTCCTGCAACTCCCGATGTTACCACACCAGCTGCGCTGACTGTCGCGATCGTAGCATTGCTTGTTGTCCAGCTACCACCCGGGGTACTATTAGCAAGGGCTGTTGTGAAGCCACCATTACAAATAATAGTATTACCTGTAGTGGCTGTAGAGAAAGTAATTACATTAACTACGAAAAATGCACTACACCCACCCGACACTGTATAGTATATGGTATCAATCCCCGCTGCCAGTCCGCTCACTACACCCGTTAGAGGATCTATTGTGGCCACAGTGTTATTACATGCCGACCACGTACCACCCGGCGTAGGATTAGCTAATGTAGCAGACGTGCCCACGCAAATGCTTGAGCTACCGGTAATAGCAGGCACGCCTGTATTTACTGTAATCACTGCCGTGTCTGAAGAGGTACAAACACCGTTAGTAATAGTAGCAATATAACTTGTTGTAGTACTGGTAACAGTACTTGTTGGGTGCATATAAACAGTCAACAATGTATCGCCCGCCGCATATGGCGTACTGAACGTTGGTGTGCTGAACAGGTCAGTAATTGGTGTCCACACTGGTGGCGCGAGTGCCTGCAAGCCGGTTATGCTTATGTCGTCTGTATGTATGTCATTGCCAAAGCGACTGTAAAAATAGAACATCAGGTAGTTAGTACCACCAGTGAAACCCGCTGGTATAGCACAGGTATATTGATACCAACCCGCAGTACCCGGTGAAGACGTACCCGTAACACTACCGGTAGTCACCCCACCCATTCTCCTGGGAACATATCCCAGAGTTGTTGCTCCCGTTACAGAGGCCGTAGTGTTCAGGTAAATAGTCACACCTTCAAGGTCATAAGTCGCAGTGTTGTAACCCGCATCTCTGTACATCCAGAAGGAGATCTGTCCACCGGTGATGCCACTCATAGAGAACGATGGCGATATCAATGTAGCATTGGTACCCGTGCCATAGCTCCAGCTATGAAATGCCGCCAGGAAGCTACCTGTATGCGGTGCTACAGTAGGATAAGTACCATTCGCTACCTGCGTTAGATATGCTGCCGATGTAGCTGTAGTATTCCACCCTGCTACCGGTGTACCCGGCACTGTAGGCACACCACTCTCCCATCCCTGGTTGGGTATAAGATTAATGGCGGCCGGGGGCAATGTAGCGGTAAGTGTAACCGTATTACCATTACATATGGTAGCTACCGATGGTGTTACCACCGGTGCCGGCGGTGGAGTGAGTAAACTCACGTTTGCGGTTGCAGTTACACTGCAACTACCATTGGTACCGGTAAAAGTGTATACACCCGCTGTAGTAATACCATTGATTACCGGGCTAAGGTTTGTTGAAGTAAAACCTCCCGGTCCGGCCCATGAATAACCAGTACCACTGGTAGTACCTGTCAGTGTTACCGTACCACCGGGACACACAGCCGCACTGGCAGCAGCCGCAACCGTTACCGGGCAGCCAAACCACCTGTATACTGTCCCACTGCCCGGCGATGTACCGATATTTGTTGTAAACGTAGTGCTCGATGGTGTTGGCGATGCCGCAGCAGATGGAAGGCTTTGATAATCGGTAGTGCTGTTAGCAATACCAATAGATGCCGAGTGCGATGCGTAGGTACTGCTACCATACCAGAATTCGATCACATTAGTAGTCTCGTAAAGCTTTACCTGCATATTGCAATTGCCCGATCCTGTCCAGGTGCCCCAGTTGGTGTATTCAAATGTAAAAACCCTGTTGGGCGATGTGCCGGTTGTCTGGTACCAGGCCGTATTACCAGCCCCGTTCAGATCATCCCAATACGGCATCAGGAATCCCGCGCCTTGTATATTGGCTGCACTATTGGTCAGTATGGTAGACGAACTGTTGTTAAGCGATAACCAGCCATTAGAGCATGCCGACAATTGCGTATAGGCTACGCCACAAAAAGTAAATGAGAACCCTATAGGCACTCCCGTCTGGTTCCTGTCATCCCCCAAAAATGTAGACCCCATAGCCGTTCCCGTTGCCGATATACTGCTGTATGTGCCCGTTGTGGCGGTGAAATTATAAGCTGCTGCTGTTGTCTGGCCATACCCGGCCCACGATACCAAAAGGAGGATAAATAAGATGGATAAACGTTTCATAAAAGGTACATTTTAAGCTGCATTAATGAGTATTTTTTTATATGCTTCCTATTAACTAAATTAAATAAAAATGAACACCTGAATAACTTTTGATTACATTTTTAACAGTCGGAAATCAATATAAAATCATGCCATAAAACCGCTCAATATCCCCCAAAATTTGGTGCTATAATTGTTTGATTGACAACGCCTTTTCCAACACAAAAAATAAAGCTTATTATACTTTTACAATTCGTAGTTAAATAATATGTTATCCATTTTAACAAATTTGTGAAATGCGTAGAATGTCTTTCATTGCATACTCTTCAGATGTGACGACTTTCTAAAAAGTTGCCAAATCTCATAATCGTTGCTTTGAGACTATTTCTTAAATGCACCATGATCTTCTGATCACCACAAAAAAAATCTCCCGGATATACCGGGAGATTTTCATCTATTTATTAAGCTACACCTCCCGCTCTCTTAAAGAGGCCGGGTGCGGCTAAGCATTATTACTTCTGCTCCAGAACAAAATGGAAGATCTTGCTCATGTGCTGCGAACGTACGCTCAACACGTAGCTACCATTAGCAAGAATACCGTTCAGTTTCACCTGCTCGTTAAACTCACCATTCTTAGCTTCTGTATGACCGGTATACACTACCTGGCCCAGCATGTTGGTTACTTCCAGTGTCATATCCTCATTGCTCGACAGACCAAGGTTACCCTTCACTATGAACGAACCATTATTAGGATTTGGCACCAGAGATATACTAGCCTCGCCACCGCTCACATTGTTCACATTTACACCACCGCTGCCCAGTACACTCATAGCCAGAACGTTGGATATAGTAGTACCACCGCAAAGGTCCGTGTTGGTAACATGGCAGGTAACCAGGTCGCCCGATACAAGCAGGCTCGTAATGAACGTAGTACCATTAGCACCAGATACCGGTACACCGTTAATGTACCACTGGTAAGCCGGAGCTGCACCACCACCGCTTACTAAAGTAACGGTAAAGGTGTCTGTCATACCAAGCGTTATGGTAGTACCCGGATGAGCTGCTATAGTTGCTACAGGTGTTACTGTAGTTCCTACTGTCATGGTCATTTGTGCGGTATCAGATGTTGGTGCTACGCAAGGATAGCTGCTGGTCATTCTTACCACAACCATATCACCATTTGCAGGCACATAGAAGTAGGTAGGACCTGTTGCTACTGCAACGCCATTTACTGTCCACAGGTAAGCAGGACTGCCGCCACCATTGGTTTCCGTTGTGTTGTAAACAACTATACTGCCACCGCATGATGTAGCACCGGTGCTCGATGTCAAGGTAACATCAGGCACTACGAATGGTATGATATCCAGTGTAAGACTTGCTGATGTAACTACTGCAGTACTACCCGACAGACAACCCGCTGTGCTGGTCATTACCGCGGTAACAACATCGCCATTGGTAGCCAGGTAAGTATAGTTGCTGGTGCCCGATACTGGAGAACCATTTACATACCACTGGAAGGTAGCACCTGTACCGGCACTAACCGGATGAGTATAAACTGTAGTGAATGCTCCCGCACAACCCGTATCGGTATACGCTGTTGCCAGAGTAAGAGCCGGAGTAACAATCGGATCTACTGTCATAGTAACAGATCCGCTTGCTGTTGCAGGAACCGCACAGCTAAGGTTACTTACGATGCTCACTCCAACAACATCACCCGTTACTGGTACATAGCTGTAAGAGCTTGCGGCAGACATTGGCGAACCATTTACTGTCCATGAGTAAGTTGGCGCGGTACCACCATTAGTAATCGTTGGCGTGTAGGTAACTGTAGAACCCGCACAAACCGTTGTACCTGGGTTGGCATTAATAGTTACTGTAGGTACAAATGAAGGATTAACCGTCATAGTGCTGTATGCCTGGCAACCGCTGCCATTCGTAAGTGTAATGTTTGCGGTACCCACACTCAATGCATGTACTATACCTGTACCAGCTTCTATCGATGCGATGGCAGGTGAACCACTTGTCCATGTACCACCCGATGGTGAGCTGGTAAGCGTAGTAGTAGTATTGTTACACATTGATGTAACGCCTGATATTGCGCCGGGCAATGCATTTACGGTAACCGTAGTGCTGCGTGAGCAACCTGTTGATGTTTGTGTAAAGATGATCGTACCACTACCCGAAGTAACACCCGTTACCATACCCGATGCATTCACGGTAGTGATCGTTGGTGTAGAGGTACTCCATGTACCCGGTGTACTTGCATCGGCCAGTGTGGTAGAAGCAAGGTTACAGATAGTTGTAGTACCCGTTATTGCCGCAGGCAAAGCGTTTACTGTTACAAGTGCTGTATCAAAGCAACCATTTACAGCAGTGTAAGAGATAACCACGGTACCGGAAGTAACACCTGTTACCACACCCGAAGAATTCACTGTAGCTCTGAACACATTACCCGATGCCCATGTACCCGATCCTGTAGCATCAGACAAGGTAGTAGCACCACCCGATGCACACACAGCCATTGTACCTGTTATGTTCGCAGGATTAGCATTTAGTGTCAATGACTTTGTAGCCATACAACCCGGTATTGTAGTATAGGTAATATTGGCAGTACCCGCTGTAAGGCCGGTAACTGTTATTGGAGAACCCGTAGCTGCAGATATAGTAGCTATTGTACCTGTCGAGGTTGTCCATGTACCACCCGTTGTTGATTCAGTAAGCGTAGTAGTACCACCGTTATAACATACCGATGTACCACCGCCTATTGCTGCCGGAGGCGCCACTGATGTTACCAATGAAGTATCGGCACAACCAGTAGGCAATGTATAGGTAATGATAGCAGTACCTGCTGTACCCATAGTTACCACACCACCCGAGCTTACCGTAGCCACACCTGCATTGCTGCTGGTCCATGTACCACCGGTAGTAGGGTTAGTTAATGTTGTAGAAAGGCCGCTGCAGATAACTGTGCTGCCTGTAGTTGTTGTAACGAAAGTAGACACGTTAATTACAGTGAAAGTAACACAACCACCTACTGTATAGAATACAGTATCTGCACCCGCAGCAACACCCTGGATCACACCACCCGCAGTAACAGTTGCTACTGTAGTATTAGATGTTGTCCATGTGCCACCTGTAGTGGTATTAGATAAGGTAAGATTGCTGCCTGCACACACATAATTAGAACCGGTAGCTGTTGTTATAGCAGGCGGTGCTGTAATAGTTACCGTACTTGTATCGAACGACGAACATGTACCCAACGTTGTGCCGGCTATATAATCTACAGCTGTTGTAGTCAATACCGTAGTAGGATGCACATACACTTCATATGCTGCGGTACCCGCTACATAAGGAGTTGTCAACGCAGGGTCAGAGAACAGATAGGTTGACGGCGTCCATACCGGAGCCGGGCCTACTATTGGTGTACCTGTTAAGCTTACATTGTCAACAGCCCAATAATAACCGTAGTTAGTGTTATAATAGAAACGCAACTGGCAATTAGTACTACCCGCATACGGAGTAAGATCATAGTTATCAGTAACAAAACTAGTCGCTGTACCGGTAGTAATCGTTGCATAATCATGGATCAAACTCCAGGTTACACCACCATCTGTCGAAATATCTACAGAGACAACATTATCCATATAGTATGCATGCAAATAATGTTGGAACGATAATGCCACGGAAGCAAACCCGGCTAACGAGAACGTGGGAGATATAAGACTACTTACTGTAGTGTATGAACTACTACCTGAAACGTCCGCATTCGTTATTACAAATGGTGAATTATCAGGACTATGGAATGTAGTACCAAAACCATACGTGTAGCCATCTGGTTCTCCCTGCCAAGGACTCAACGCAGCAGGTGATGTACTACCCGTGTTATCAACTGTCCATGTACCTAATCCTGCATTAAAATCTTCAGTAAGAATTGGTGTACCTGGTAAACCCGGCACAGTAGCAGTAAGCGTCACACTTGAACCATTACACACAGTAGCCGGAGCCGGAGTTACAACCGGTATAGGCGATGTAGGTAACAAAGGCTGCGTAGCTGTCATTGTCAATGTACATGTACCATCAGTAGCGGTAAATGAATACACACCAACAGTAGCAGCACCAGGAACTGTAGGGTTTAGCAATGTAGATGTGAAGCCACCCGGTCCGCTCCATGAATAAGATGGTGCTGTAGTAGTACCTGTAAGATTGAACGGACTGTTAGGACATACCGCAGCGCTTGCAGCAGCAGTAGAAGTAAACAGGCAATGAGGTATGATATAAACTCTGTAATCAATTGCATCACCACTGTAGTAAGATGGAGAAGTTCCAAGGTAAGACATATTACATGGGTCAAGGTGCAAAGGTGCACTAGAGCCACCCGGATATTGCTCCCATATAGCACGTACACGCATATTGTGTGTACCCAATGCGCCACCCGCAGGGATAGAGATATTGAAATTGGTAGGATTAGAAGTGAAGCTCGGATCAAATCCACTTACAGGAGATACTTCCTCTGTTGTTTCAAAGATACCGTTATCGTTAAAGTCTATCCACACCTGCAATTCCTGATGATCGTAAGTGCTGTACCACAAACCTGATGATGCGTAAACACCACCCTGTTCCATTGTGATTGGCGCTAATGTTGTATGGTCCAGATATCCGGTAGTAGTACTAACAACAGCATTCAGACCTATATCATCAAGGTTAGAACCTGCAAAACCCGCTACGTGGAACTCATCGATACCCGCATAGGTACCACCGGCATAAGACCATGAAGAGCTACCTGGGTAGCAAGGTGGTGTAGCTACATAAGTGATCATAGCAGGGGTAGATGTTGTTGATGTACTGCTTAGCGTACAAACAACTACACACTGGTACCACATGTCATTAAATATACTTATAAACGAGTAGGTATTATTAGTTGCGCCTGTTATGTCCGTCCACGGTCCGGTAGCACTTGTAGCAGACTGCCACTGGAATGTAAGGCCAGCTGCCATAGACAGGCCTGGCAGACTTAAAGTAAATGGTATAGAAACACCACCACTTGTAGGTGATGCAGCAGCAGTACCAACTACGGGAGCACCGGTACATGCAGGAAGAGCAATGATATTTGCCATGTAATCGCGCGTCATACCATAGTAGTAATTATACATTGCATCGTATGAATTACATGGATCCATATCCGAAGATAAACCGCAATCATATGTGTATGCATTTCTAACACGCATTCTGTGAAGGCCAACGGCCGCTGTCATTGGAATAGAAAGGGTATAACCATCAGATGTTATATAGCTCGAGCATAATCCTGTTCCAATCACAGGAGTTACTTCTTCGGAAACATCAAAAACTCCGTTGTTATTAAAGTCTATCCAGATCTGGTTTTCATATTCATAACCACCACTGCTGTATGACAGGTTACCGGTATAAACACCACCTTGCTGCAGATCTACCGCAGGTACCGATGTCATATCTTCATATCCACTCGCAGGTATTGTTGCAGGTCCTGCATCGCTAAGCGTAGAGCCGGCATAGCCAGTTAATGAAACAACATCTAAGCCATAAGAAGTTGCTGCAGGTGAGTAAACATAAGACGGAGTGCAAAAGCAATAGCCAAAATAGTTCACAAAGACTGGAGTTGAAGTTCCCGACAAACTCGTTGCCGAGCAGGTAACCACTATTTGATAATAAGTAGGCGCAGTTTCAACATTTGAATAGATCAATGAGGTCGCACCTGCTATATCTGCATATGGACCACCCACGCTTACAGATGACTGCCATTGGTAGGTAAGACCGGTTGCTGTAGATGTACCGGTTGAATTCAAGGTAAACGCTGTTGAAGGACATGCAAGTGTTGTTGACGCGGTTGCGGTACCACCTGCTGGTGCACCTGAACAAGGTGGAGCAGCAATAATATTAGCAATATAATCGCGTGTCATACCATAGGTATATGTATTGCCACTTGCATCACTCAATGCGCATGGATCCATATCTGCCGATGTTGAACTACCATAATACATCACGCTGTATCTCACTCTCATACGATGTGTGCCTACAGCAGCAGTAATTGGTATATTCATAGTGTAAACATCAAAATAGCTATATGGCGATGAATAGATCGGCGCAGTCACCTCTTCTGAAATATCAAAAACACCATCATTATTGAAGTCTATCCAAATCTGACTTTCGTAAGCATTCCAGCCATCGTGGTAACTTATGTCTCCTGTATAAGTATCTCCTTGTTGTAGATCAACACTGATCGTTGTTCTGTCGTCATAACCATTAGTAGGCTGTGGCGATGTTCCACCATCACTTATTGAGCTACCGGCATACCCTGTGAGGTTATATATATCTATACCCTCGTAAGATGGTGATGCTGGTGAATTGCTGTAAGAAGGCACACAATAGCAGAAGCCAAAGTAGTTAACAAATACCGGAGTAGATGTCCCACTTGTAGAAGATGCAGGGCAGTTAACTACCAATTGGAAATAGGTTGGAGAAGTTATCACGTTAGAATATGTTGGAGAAGTTGCTCCCGATATATCTGTCCACGGTCCTGTAGCACTTGTAGATTCCTGCCACTGGTAAGTAAGTCCTGCTGCTACTGTAAGTCCTGTTGAACCTAAAGTAAATGCTGTTGCAGGACACGCCAATGTAGCAGATGATGTAGCAGTACCACCGCTTGGTGTACCCGTACATGAAGGCGCTGCTAGTATGTTAACTGTATAATCACGGGTCACACCATAATAATAATAAGTCGAATACCCCAGACTCATATCAAAGTTGTTACAAGGATCCATCTCCGAAGGAACACTACTATACTGAAGATCAGTGTAACGCACTCTCATACGGTGAGAACCTAAAGGAGCGGTAATAGGAACTGTAATTGAAAAAGGGTCGGAAGAAGAATACGAACTTGTATAAATTACAGGAGTGGCTAGTTCTGAAATATCAAATATGCCATCATCGTTATAGTCTATCCATATCTGACTTGCATAGGTGTATACACTGTAACTATAATTAAGGTTGCCGCTGTATGTATTTCCTTGTTGCATGTCAACAGAAATACCTGTTCTGTTTTCATAGCCATCCGCTGGCACTGTAGCCGGCCCGGCATCGCTAATTGTCGATCCGGCTTCCCCAGTAATATCGAACAAACCAAGTGCACCTGCGTAGGTATATGTGGCAGGATAATAATAATACAACCCAGTATTACAATAACATACCGGACTAAAGGTAACACTGGTCGTAGTAGAAATATCGAAAGAACCTGAACCTGGGCACGTAACTACAACCCTGTAATACATGTCCATAGTTTCAGTTGTCACAGAAGTACTATTTGTTGCACCCGGTATATTGGTCCAGGTAGAAAAGTCTGGAGAAGACTGCCATTGGAAAGTAAGGCCAGTTGCTGCTGTTGTACCGGTAACGCTTAAAGTAATATTGTCAGTTATACATGCCGTAGCTACATCTGCCACTGCAGTACCAGCCACCGGTGTACCTGTACAAGGTGGTGGGGGTGTCCAGCTATAGATTTGACCATTGGCTGGCGAATTATAAATGTAATCGAAAAATGATGTCGAAGATGCAGTCGGTGCTGAGCTCACATCAGATAAGGTCTGCCAGTCGCTCCCACTATTAGCAATACCAACAGTAAGGTCATTAGAGGTAAGCGTTCCGTTATTATAAACAAAATCGATTTGGTTGGTCGTTTCATATAAAATAACCTGGAAGTCTTGTGATCCGGCACCCGAGTACCCATACCTTTCAAAGCCATTCCATTCAAAAATAAATTTCCTGTTTGGCGCAACGCCCACAGTAGTGTAGTATGTACTACCTGTGGCTGCTGTGTATGCACCTCCATCAAGGTCATCCCATAAAGGCATCAATAGGCCAACGCCGCCTGCAACACCTGACACCGAGCCTAGGGAATTATACCCATAAGATGAAGGATATCCCGCCAGCGATAACCAGCCGTTCGAACAGGCAGTAAGCTGAGTATATGTTACACCGCAAAACTCAAAATTAAACCCAATATTAATCGGGTCTGATGTAACATCATCCCAATTCAATGTGTAGGGGTAAGAGCTAACTGGGGGTAATGTACCCGTCGGTGCTATACTGGTGAACGTACCCGATGAAGCCGTAAACCCATAAGTGGCGGCCGTTATCTGGCTGTAACCCGCAAAAGACAAACACAGCAAGACAAGAAGTAAGGAAATTTGTTTCATGATACTGTAATTTTTATTGGTTTGGTACTGTTTCATAAAAGATGTATCAACACAGAGTTGACCAACTAAAGTTAACTATTTGTTCACTATTTATAAACCCATGGTTTTTATGCAAAACTTTTTACATGGCTAAAAATCATACCAACACCCCATTTTATAGCTATTTACAATACAAGAAATTAAAACATAACAGAATTAACAAATAATAACTTTCAACTCTATCGCATTCAATTTATACTAATCACCTATTTATAACGGCGCAGTTAATTATATCACTTACAATTAATGTTACAAAAATAAATACTTTAAACCCTTTAAAACAGGGCCATTGACACCACAAAACAGCCGATATTATTAATAATAAATGTGTTTGTATTTTATTTTTTTACTATACCCGTTTTGTAGACTAAATACTATCAATTGAAAAATTAAATTTTTATATGCATTTTATTTACTGCACAATATTGTTAAAAATTATAAAAACGTTAACATTTTTTTAACACACCAAACCCAAGCTTTTGCCTCCTAAAAACTCATATATCACTCTATCTTTATCTTTCGGTTAATAAAAACCTGCATTTCACCCCTCCAAACCTCATATACCCGAAACACACCTTTGTTAAACACCTTAACAAATGAAAACCAACCCTTTGAACAACACATATGTCTTCAACCCGCTTAACAAGGTCCCACACTGGTCGAAGCGTCCCGCCGGTGCTGAGCGTAGACTCTGTCTACGCTCGAGCGGTTGCCGGTCTCTGACCGGCACATCCGGACGTATTCGTTTTATGACGCACTAACCATACGCCCATATCGGCCGCTGTAGAGCGTAGACCCAAACTGGTCGAAGCGTCTCGCTTCGTCCCAGGCCATGCAAGCGTCCCGCTTGCGAAAAAAAAATCAGTGCAATCCGCCGTAACCTGTGATTCAGCCAAAACATATCCACATTCACACACCCATTTTCAGCTGTATCACCCCACAACAAAGGCATACACGCGATCCAAAAAATGTGAATATCTTCTTTTGCTAAAAACAGCAACCTGAACTAATTTGCACCCGATTTATAAACTGTCACCCTGGTGAGTAGTGCCACATAAGATCTTTGACTTTATGAGCCCTAACCATCCCAAACAGAACGTAGGGGCTGAAGATCTTCAGCCCTACAGCAGCAATACAACAAAAACTATTCTGGTCCTCGTTTGGGCGTTTGTAACGCCCGTCACTACATATACAAACTGCAACCGGACAAAAAAAGTGGCACCATGTGGCAGAAAGTAGCAGTTCGTTAAAATCCCCCAAAAACCTTACCCATAAAGCACTCTAGCCAAAACACCCCATTCAAAACTGCCACTTTCACGAAAAACTGCCACTTTTATATCCGGCACTTCCCCTATTATCAGATCGCCGAATTGTCAAATTGCCGAATTATTCAATTGTCAAATTGAAATTAACTAACTTTGCACCTTTAAAAATCCCACGCTTTACGTATGAAATTTACATTCTATGGCCACGCCTGCTTTGCGGTAGAAACCGGTGGCAAAAAAATACTTTTTGACCCCTTCATTACACACAATGAACTGGCAAAAGATATCAACGTAGATACTATCGGTGCCGATTTCATATTACTTTCTCACGGTCATAGCGACCACGTTGCAGACGTGGCCAGCATTGCGAAGAGAACCGGAGCCCTCGTAATTGCGGCATATGAAGTAATTGATTGGGTTAAGAAACAAGGCATTGAAAACGTTCACCCTATCAACTTCGGCGCTACAATATTTCCATTCGGCAAACTCCATTTTTTACCTGCGGCACACAGTAGCACCATGCCCGATGGTAGCAGTGGCGGAGCACCCGGTGGATTCATACTGCATGGCGCGGAAAAGAAATTTTACTACAGCGGCGATACATGCGTAACTATGGACATGCAGTTGGTTCCACGTTATGCAAAACTCGATTTTGCCATACTACCTATTGGCGGCAATTTTACTATGGATGTTGAAGATGCGGTAATAGCTGCAGAATTTATACAATGCAAAAAAATAATTGGCGTACATTACGATACATTCGGTTACATCAAAATAAATAAAGACGAAGCAAAAGCTACGTTCGCTGCCGCAGGCAACGAGTTACTGCTACCGGCTATTGGTGAGACAATTGAACTTTAGTAAATAGTCGTTAGTAAATAGTTCCGATGTAAAGAGACGTTACTGAGAGGACGACTTTCAATAAATACAAATAACAGGAGTAAGCAGGCGAGACTATGTAAGCTCTGCTAACTACTACATACTAAATAAGCAGTCTATGTACTATGTACTATCGACTATATACTAAAAGAAAATGGCAAAAGTAATCGCTATAGCGAATCAGAAGGGAGGAGTAGGCAAAACAACAACTGCAATTAATCTTGCGGCAAGTTTGGCTGTACTGGAATATAGAACATTATTGGTAGATGCAGATCCGCAGGCCAACAGCACCACAGGCAATGGTTTTGACCTGAGGAATATACAGCTGAGCCTATACGACTGCATGGTGAACGAAACACCGGTCAACCAGGTAGTGTTAGAAACAGAAACACCCAATTTATTTTTGCTGCCCAGTCACCTCGATCTGGTAGGAGCGGAAATAGAATTGATCAATCAGCCAAACAGAGAGCATGTTTTACGCAAGGCGCTGGAGGCGGAACAAAACAATTACGATTTCATCATTATCGACTGTTCTCCTTCTCTGGGTTTAATTACTGTCAACTCCCTTTCTGCTGCCGATAGCGTTATCATACCGGTTCAGTGCGAGTATTTCGCCTTAGAGGGCCTGGGCAAATTGCTCAATACTATTAAGATCGTTCAGACACGTATCAACTCCGAACTGAAAATAGAAGGTATTCTGATGACCATGTATGATGGTCGTCTCCGTCTTTCTAACCAGGTTGTGGAAGAGATCAAAAATCACTTCTCAGAATTGGTATTCAACACCATTCTTCATCGCAATACAAGATTGGGCGAAGCACCAAGCTTTGGCAAACCAGTGTTGCTGTATGATGCCGAAAGCACAGGCGCGGTCAACTATCTTAACCTGGCAAAGGAGATACTGCAGAAGAACAATATGACCAAGATCAAGAACGAAGATAAAATTTTCGAAAAATAGCATGTCGCAAGTAAATAAGAAATCGGCTCTGGGTAAGGGAATACGCGCACTGCTCGATAATATAGACGAAGAAATAAATGCACCCAAGCAGGGCGTACCGGCCACTGCGGGGCAGAATAATAATGCCAATAATAACAACAGTAATGCTGCCAATAGTAATACCAACAGCATTGCCCGCATACCTGTTACACAGATCGAGGTAAACCCTAAACAGCCACGTCATGATTTCGACGAACAGGCGCTTAAGGAACTATCTGAAAGCATCAAGCTGCACGACATAATCCAGCCGGTTACAGTCATAAAGGTAGGCACCAATAAATACCAGCTTATCTCGGGAGAACGACGTTGGCGCGCTTCTAAGATGGCAGGCCTTACAGACATACCTGCTTACATACGCACCGCCGGCAGCCAGGAATTACTGGAGATGGCGCTCCTCGAAAACCTGCAGCGCGAGAACCTCAATGCTATAGAAATAGCGATGAGCTACCGCCGCCTTATGGATGAGTGCGAACTTACCCAGGAGCAAGTGTCAGACCGCATGAAAAAAGAACGCAGCACAGTAGCCAACTACCTGCGTTTGCTTAAGTTACCTCCCGATGTGCAGAAAGCCGTAAGAGACGGACAACTCAGCATGGGCCATGCAAGAGCTATCATCGGTTTGGAGCATGTAGATCAGCAACTCTATGCATTCCGCGAAGTCATTACCCGTGGTTTGTCTGTACGCCAGGTAGAACAGCTGGTCAAAGACATGGCAACCGAACGCGCTCCTAAAGAAGCTGCAATGGCCGCCATAAAACTACCACCAGCCTACAAGCGTATAGAAGATAATATGGCCTCACAGCTATCTACCCGCGTAAAGCTGGCCCGCAAAAAAAATGGTAAAGGAAGCATACTCATAGAGTTCTACAGCGATGAAGACCTCGAAAGAATTATGGACAAAATGAGCATTTAATAAGCCCTGTAAGGGCGACGTCAATAGCGAGGGGTTTTAACCCCTCGTAAAAAACGAAAAATGTAAAAGCCCTGCAGGGGCGAAATAACCACATCAAACTATTCGCCATTGTAGGTATTCTGACCAACAGCAATCGGGACGGCCCTCTTTGAGACTTAGGGATCGGTAATTGCAGGGAACGAAGCAATCTCATATTTGGACGTATTCGTTTTGAATGCACTAAAAAACTCTTTGCGCACTAAAATCAAAAACCCTTTGCGCTTCTTTGCGATTAACCTTTGCGCTCTTTGCGTGAAACTGCATAAACCAACAAACAAGACATGATCGACGAAGGCTGGGATAAAGAATCGAAAGAACATCAGAAGCAGTATAAATACATGCTGGAGCGTGGCAACAAGAACAACATTCTTCGTGCCCTGCCACGTCTTAACGATGAAGCCTTCGCAAAGATCGACTGCCTGGAATGCGCCAACTGCTGTAAGAACTACTCTCCCCGCTTCAAGCAACCCGACATAAAACGCATCTCCAAAAGTCTTCGCCTGAAAGAAGGAGAACTGGTAGCTCGCTACCTAATATTGGATAGCGAAGGAGACTACGTATCCCGCACAAAACCATGCCCCTTCCTTGCCGAAGACAATACCTGCAACATCTATGACGATCGCCCCAGCGACTGTGCCCGCTACCCCTATACCGACGAAGACGTGCTGATAAAACGCGTACCTCTTACCCTCAAAAACTCACTATCATGCCCCATCACTCACCACGTACTCGAAGCCCTTCTGGAACTGGAAGGCGGCAAAAAAAGTTAACTCAAGCAACCACCGAAAGAAAACACCTATTCATGTCTTTGCGCCGTTAGGTGCAAAAGGTTTGTAGCAATCGTGTCCCCCAAACAATGCGTGCCGTAGGTACGCAACTCATCATTAACCACTACGGCACGATCACCGGGCTATAATTTTTCTTCACCAGGTAATAATACGGCTCAAAAATATGGTGCCTGAACACATTGCTACCTGAGTCCGGAAATTTCTTATAATAGTCAGCATCGGGTTGTAATACTATAGGATTACCCGCACGCATATAGTTGCAGGTGCCACTATACCTGGGTTGTTCAAGGCGGGGCATGTACTTCTTCACCTGCTTATACGCCAGCTTACCCACATACCTGTTATAAGTGCGCTGTGCCCGCCTTGGCGTCTTCGACAATCTATTATAAACATGACTTAACGCCACCCTCACCAACCTCTTCTGTGTCTTCACCTGCTCTCTCGAATTGCTAAACGGATTGAGCTTATTAAAGTCATTAGGCGTCTGTATAGAAACCGGTGTTTCAGGCACCCAATCAGCAGTATTCACAATAGTAAACGCCCAGCCACCGCGGGTTATATAGTCAAAGTCATAAGCATAGTAAAGGTTACCTACTTTAGGCGCGGCACTGGCATAGGTCTTAAACACTATATCCCCGGGCAAGTTACCCGCTATCTGTTGGTAATGCAGGTAGGATGCCATCAATGTACTCAACGCCCCACCCTGGCTATGCCCTTCCAGAATCACTTGTTTCACCCCACGTGTATGATACTCTTTTATCTTAGCCATCACCTCGGGCGCCATACTACCTATGCCTATCGTCCATCCTACGTGCACCGTAGCTTTCGGATCATTGGCCAGCTTGTAATTAAAGGTATAATTGCTATCCAGTTTCAGCGTGCCTGTGGCCGGTATCATGGCGCTATAAAAGTTCTCCAGCCAGCTATCTACATCATAAGTAGTCCCTCTGAAGTTGATGACAATTATAGTAGAATCCCTGTTCAGCCAAAGGTCCCACCTGTTATGCAAGCCAACTTCCGTTCCTCTAAATACCCTTGTAAACCCCGTCTCCTTAGGTGTCGCTCCCCTGAATTTCGTATCCACCTGCACTGCCGATCTGCGTAACGTGCCTTCATATTCTGTTGCATCAAATCCCGGCTTCAGGAGTTGGGCATAAGAATTGGAAATTATCAGTAGACATAATAACTGCGCGAGGACTTTTTGCATATTATAAATTTAGAGAAAACCCATCATCAATTAAAAACCATCAACGTCCCTACACATGCTTTTAACTAAACACTCACATCCTATACGCAGTGAAGGAGGCATGGCTGCCTCCTTCACTAATAATTGCAATAAAAAAGCTTAGCGCTGTACCTGCATCTTATTGGTATAATTAACCGCAGCAGATCTTACTGATATAGTATACAAGCCATTGGTCAATGAAGATATATCTACCTGGCCCATACCTGCACCAGCAGTCATATCGATAACATTGCTGTATACCTCACGTCCGGTAATATCACAAACTGATACGGTGCCCTGCTGTGCCGCAGGTAATGTCCAGGCAATGTTCACATGTCCGTTAGTTGGGTTAGGGAATGCGAGGATAGCAGCCGCATCAGCAGATACACTGCCTACACCAACAGGAATTGGAGTTATAGTCTTAGCCACCGTATTCTGCTTAAAGCTGGCAGTAGTCATAGATGGTGCAGCCGCAGTAAGTGTGGCCCATGAACAAGGCGTAGTAAGGTAGTTCAGCGAATCAGGGAATATCATGTAGGTTTGGCCCACAGGAATGTTGCTGAATGTATAGTGCCCTGTCGCATCAGTAGTTGTTCCCTGTACCAGCTGCATGGTAGTGGCATTAAGAATATACATCTTCATACCATTTACCGGTATGCCTACTGAGGTTCCTTTATTAGCTCCGGCTGTTACATCACCCGCTACAAAACCAGGTCCGGTAGTTACTGTACCCGCCATCATATTTATATCCTGATTGATATCGCCTGCACCACTTGCATGTACAAGCACGTCTGCGGTATTCCAGTAAAAGCTGCTTGTGTGGTAAGTTGGAATGTACCCTGTAGTTCCGGCCAATGAGTCAGAAGTTGCTGCCTTGATCCTATATGAATTTGGCGACACCCCAACAAACTGGTAGCTAACACTTGTTCCTGATGCATACAAATTAACAGAGTCAACCGCAGTAAGCATAGGAGCCACATAAGTGATCAGCCATACCTTTACCGGGCCATAATAGGCGCCTGAAGTGAAATTGACCTGGCCTGATATACCATCAAAAGGAAGTATAGTTACAGGGAACGTTGCAGAGGCAACACCACCACAACCGGTAGTTGTATAACTAACTGTTGCTGCACCAGCAGAAACTCCTGTAAGATTGCCATAGGCATCTATTGTGGCGAGTGAAGAAGGTGTAACGCTCCATGTGCCGGTATAAACTGTTTCGCCAAGATTTATCACAGAACCCACATTAACAGATCCTGTGCCATAAATAATACCGACATCTGTTGTATTTGACACCGTGATCGGCAACACAGTACTGATTGGGCCACAACCGCCTGTAGCAGCAAATGTGTAAGAGATATCAGCAGTTCCAAGCGTAAGACCGGTTAGTGTAGCAGTAAAGCCGCTGGTGCCAACAACAGTAGCAACGGCAGGATTAGAGCTACTCCATACACCACCGGAAAGGCTGTCATTTATTGTGATGGCAGATCCCAGGCAAACAACAGACGGGCCAATGATCGGACCGGCAGGTGTACCTGAAACTGTGACAGTTGCTATAACTGGGCAGCCTGTTGAAAGACTATAGTATATATCTGCTGTACCCGGATTTACACCATACACAACTCCTGTAACGTAGTCAACAGTCGCAATGTAGGTATCACCACTATACCAGGTACCACCCGGGGTTGCGTCAGCCAACGCAGTTGTATAACTGGTGCACAAACTAAGTGTGCCGGTAATAGGCAAGGGAACGAAATCCACAGTAAGCGGCGCGGAAGATAGCCCTGCGCTTGATACATAACTGATCGTTACCGTGCCCGAAGCAACAGCATAAGCTACTCCACTGGTAGGATCAATGGTAGCTATTGCAGTGTTGCTGCTAGACCATGTACCACCTGTAGTAAGGCTGTCATAAAAATAAAGCGTATTACCGGGGCAAGCCGAGGTAGGGCCGGAGAAACCATAAGATGCAAAACAAGCCAGTAGTGCAACCATAGTAATAAGAAATTGTTTTTTCATGATATTGAATTTGAAATAGTGAATAAAGCAAAAGTGAGTTGTACAATTATGCGCAAAAGTACCTGCATATATGACGTTAGGATCTTAAAAAATGTTAGTAATACAGGAATATATAGAATTGCCTACTTACAATAAAACCAAAAGGAAAGCATCTCTGCTTCCCTTTTGGTAAATCTAAAAAAATAAGCGGTCTGATTAGTGCTGTACCTGTATCTTATTGATATAATTAACCGCAGCAGACTTTACTGAGATTGTATACAAACCATTAGTTAATGAAGATATATTCACCTGGCTGATGCCTGTACCTGCGGTCATATCAATTACACTGCTGTATACTTCGCGGCCGGTAACATCGCAAACCGAAACCGCACCCAGCTGTGCAGTTGGTAAAGTCCAGGCGATGTTTACTCGTCCGTTAGTAGGGTTAGGGAAGGCAAGGATAGTAGCCGCATCGGTAGATACACTGCCTACACCAACAGGTATTGGCGTGATGGTCTTAGCAACTGTGTGCTGCTTAAAGCTGGCAGACGTAACAGAAGGAACAGCCGTAGTAAGTGCTATACCCGTGCATGGCGTAGTAAAATAGTTCAGCGAATCGGGGAACACATAATATGTGGCACCAACCGGAAGGTTACTGAACGAATAATGTCCGGTAGCATCTGTACGGATTGCCTGCATCAACTGTAAGGTTGTTGAGTTGAAGATATACATCATTAATCCCTTAACAGGCACACTGGTTGTAGTACCCTTATTTGCACCTGCGCTTACGTCACCGGCAACAAATCCCGGACCTGTTGTAACAGTACCATAAGACATGTTGATGTCTTTGTTGATATCGCTGGTTCCTGAAGTGTGGTAGAACACGTTAGCACCATTCCAGTAGAAGCTGCTGATGTGGTAGGTAGGGATATAACCGGAAGTACCTATCACTGAAGAAGAATCAAGAGGTGCAGCCTTTATACGGAAAGAATCTGTTGGGGCGCCAAGGAACTGGTAAGCGACGCTTGTACCTGTAGAGTAAACCGTAACAGAATCAATAGCGGTAAGGAAAGGAGATACATACCTGATCAGCCAAATCTTAACCGGGCCTGTATGAGCACCACTCAGGAAATTAACGTGACCGGAGATACCATCGAACGCAGTAACTGTAACTGTATGTGTTACAGACATTGCACCACCACAACCATTTACAGTATAGGTAGCGATTGCAGTACCTGCACTTACTCCAGTTACAACACCGGACGCACTAATGGTAGCAACGCTTGTTGGCGTAATGCTCCATGTACCGCCGGTGGTAGCATCAGTAAGATTAATAGTAGAACTTGTAGCTACAGTAGAAGGCCCTGCTATTGCAGCGGGAGGCGTAGTAGTGTTCAATACATCTACGCTGTAAGTGCTGTAAAAAGTACCGCATGCATTAGTTACACTGTAAGTTATAGTTGCAGTTCCTACAGAAACACCGGTAAGCGTAGTTGTGGAACCGGAACCCAATGCGGAAGTAGCAATAACCGTAGCTATACCCGGTGCGGAAGAGCTCCACATTCCTACAGTCGTGGTGTCGTGAAGGGTAATTGTTGAGCCTACGCATACTACAGAATCGCCTGAAATAGAAGATGGTGTAGTAGCCAAGACTGTAACTATGACCTGCGCATAGCAACCTGGCCCTACAGTATATCGGATAGAGGTACCGCTACTTGGCATTATGCCAAAAACAGTTCCACCTGAATTAACTGTTGCAACAGATGTGTAGACGCTGCTCCAGGTACCTCCCGGTGTAGCATCAGCCAATACTGTCGTTCCTCCGGGGCAAACCGTACTAGTACCTGTTATAGCAGCCGGAGCGGTTGTGACTGTAAATAGTGATGTAACATATGCCGACCCTACTGTGTATGTGATCGTAGTGGTGCCGGCTGAAACACCATACACATTACCTGTAGTACCTACTGTGGCTACCGAAGGGGTACTGCTCGACCACACGCCACCAGCGGTGCTGTCGGCAACGTGACCCATGCCACCAACACAGGTGCCGGTAGCACCGGTAATTGGCATCTGCGCAAAAGAGGCAAAGCAACTAAATAATGCAATAATGGAAAGAATACAATGTCTTTTCATAATAATGGCTTTTTGTTGAATGATTAAAAATAATAATTTTATCTGTAGTTAAAAACTAATTATTAACTACCCACTAGTAAGACGGAAATACAGTTCAATTCGTTAGTACTGGAGGAAAATAAATGGGCCTTATTAAGAATAAGTCCATCTTGTCCGGAAAAACCAGCTCGGATCAATGACCTCAACAGAGAAAGTCCAGGTTTGCCCTTACAAAAACCACAAGGGAAGCATCTCTGCTTCCCTTGTGGTAAAACTAAAACACACTCACTATTTATTAGTGTTGTACCTGTATTTTGTTGTTGTAATTTACAGGAGCAGACCTTACAGAGATAGTGTACAAACCGCTTGTCAGTGAAGACAAATCGATCTGATGAACACCTGCACCCGCAGTCATTTTGATATTACTGTGGAATACTTCACGGCCCGTAATATCCGCTACTACTATTGTTGCCTCTTCTGACGAAGGCATAGTCCATGTGATATTCACCTTACCGTTAGTAGGGTTAGGGAAAACGAACACGTTAGGATCAGGCGCTATATCTACTATCGCAACAGGAGCCGGGGTGATCGTATGTGACAGGGTATGTTGTACAAAAGCTGCATTAGAAACAGATGGTGCAGCCGTGGTAAGTGCCAGACCTGTGTAAGGAGTAGTAAGGTAATTAAGAGAATCAGGGAATACGTAATAGGTTTGACCAAGTGGCAGGTTATTAAAATAATAATGCCCCGTAGCGTCGGTAGGTACAGACCGGATCAACTGTAGCGTGGATGAATTAAAAATGTACATCATCATCCCGCTTACAGGCACACTTGTTGTGGTGCCCTTGTTAGCACCCGTGGTAACATTGCCCGCTACAAAGCCTGCGCCGGATGTAACAGTGCCATACGCCATATTGATATCCTGATTGATATCGGGCGCACCCGATATGTGGTATAATACATCAGCAGCATACCAGTAAAAACTGCTTGTGTGGTATGTAGGAATAAAGCCGGTCGATGAAACAGCAAATGTATCTATCACCGCTGCCTTTATACGATAAGAATCTGTAAGTGCACCTAAAAACTGATAATAGACAGAAGTAGCCCCTGTACATGGAATAAGTACCGAGTCAACCGCTGCAAGGTTCATTGTAGAAGCGTTGTAGGTGATGAGCCATACTTTAACGTCGGCATGACAGTAGCCACCGGGAAAGTTTACATGCCCTGAAATACCATTGAACGCAGAAACAGTAACAGGATGGGTAGCATATGCCAGCCCGCTGCATCCACTTACACCATATGAAATAGTGGCTGTTCCGGCCGCTAAACCAGTGACACCACCTGTGGCACTCACAGTAGCTATGGATGGATTGCTACTGCTCCACGTACCACCGGAAACGCTGCCGGAAAGGGAAATTGAAGCACCAACCGCAACTGATGAGGGTCCGGAAATAGTTCCCGATGAAGTAGACGTGGTGACGGTGATGTTTTTATAAAAAGAGCGTGATGTACCGCAGCCCCCTGCCCCGGAAAGAACGACATATTTTATTGAGTCTGCTCCGGCGGAGATACCGGTAACCACACCGGTAGCATTAACTGTAGCCACAGCTATATTGCTGCTTACCCATATCCCTCCCATTGCGGTAGTAGATAGCGTAGTTGATGAACCAACACAGACATGAATGGCTCCAGTTAACCCGCTATCTATTGTAGATGAGGGTACATAAATACTGTGATGAGCTGTGCAATAGCCTGACAAAGTGTAGTTGATCACTGTGGTACCTCCATGCACCGCAGTAACCATACCTGCGGATGAACTTACAGTAGCCACATATGTGCTGCTACTGCTCCATATACCGCCAGACACCAAGTTGCTTACAGAACCAGACGCGCCGATACACAGCGTATCTACCCCGGCAATAGCAGGAAGAGACAAGTATACAGTAAATGTAGAAGTGGTAACACTTGCGCCCAGCGTATAAGTGATGGTAGTCGTACCGGCAGAAACAGCATACACCGTGGCGTGTGAGCCAGAGCTGCCCGGACGTATTGTAGCTACAGCAGGATTACTACTTGACCATACACCTCCAGTAGTAAGGCTATCGTGAAAATCATATGTCAACCCCACACAGCCGGATGACGGACCGGTAAATGCGTAGGAAAGACAACTGGATAACAAGACAAATAATACAAGGGTAAAAAACTTGTTCATAGACGAAAATCTAATTGTAAGACACGGTAATCCCCGCGGCAATGTTGCCGCCATTAATTAAGACAGCTGGCCCACCACAAAGGTTAGTTTTTATTTTAATTATTCAAAAAACAAAATGTGTTTTTATTAAATACACAAGGGAAGCATTGCTGCTTCCCTTGTGGTAAAACTAAAACACACTCACTATATATTAGTGTTGTACCTGTATTTTGTTGTTGTAATTAACAGCTGCAGACTTTACAGAGATAGTGTACAAACCGCTTGTCAATGAAGACAGATCGATCTGGTTAACACCTGCACCTGCAGTCATATTGATATTGCTGTGAAATACTTCACGGCCAGTGATATCAGCTACAACTATTGTTGCTTCTTCTGATGAAGGCATGTTCCATGTGATATTCACCTTACCATTAGTAGGGTTGGGGAATGCCAGGATAGAAGCAGATGCGGTAACATCATTAACACCCACGCCTATTGGCTTAATGGTCATTGCAGTTGCCGAAGTATTTTGCTTAAAGCTTGCTCCTGTCATAGAAGGTGCCGCTGCAGTAAGAGCAATACCTGCAAAAGGAGTTGTAGCGTAATTCAGAGAATCAGGGAATACGTAGTAAGTAGCTCCTACAGGCAGATTACTGAAAGAATAGTGTCCTGTAGCATCTGTACGAACAGCCTGCATCAATTGTAAAGAAGCTGCATCGAAGATATACATCATCATACCATTTACCGGAACTGAAGTAGAAGTACCCTTGTTAGCACCAGCTGTAACATCACCGGCTACAAAACCAGCACCTGAAGTAACGGTACCGTAAGCCATATTGATATCCTGGTTTATATCACCAACACCGGCAGTATGAGCCAATACATCGGCAGTGCTCCAGTAGAAGCTGCTTGTATGATAAGTAGGAATAAAGCCCGTACCCAGGAACAATGAATCAAGAGTAGCAGCCTTGATGCGGTAAGAGTTGGTTGGCTCACTTGCAAAAGAGTAAGCTACGCTTGTACCCGCAGCGTATACAGTTGTAGAGTCAATAGCAGCAAGCATAGTACCGGTAAGAGTGATCACCCATACTTTAACCGGGCCATAATGAGCAACCGAACCGAAGTTAACATGACCGGAGATGCCACCAAATGCACTTACGGTAACACTGTGTGTAGCATAAGCAAGACCACCGCAACCGGTAACACCATAGCTGATAGTAGCGGTGCCAGCGGCAACACCAGTAACCACACCAGTTGCAGACACAGAAGCGATAGCTGTATTAGATGAACTCCATGCACCACCGGTAACAGCATCAGACAGGTTAATAGTATTACCAACAAATACTGATGAAGGTCCGGTGATAGTACCAGTACCAGTGGTAGCCGAAACGCTAACATAAGCTACCGCTGTAGAAGAACCACATGAACCAGTAACAGTGTAAGATACTAATGTACCACCCGCTGTAAGACCTGTGATCAAACCTGACGTACTGATAGTAGCTACTGCAGGAGTTGCAACAGACCATACACCGCCGGTAGTTGCATCTGTTAATGAAAGTGAACTTCCTACGCAAACAGAACCGCTGCCATAGATAGAGTCAACAAAAGGAGCACCTACAGTTACTGCCTGAGATACAGAGCAACCGCCCGGCATTGTGTAGTATATGTTAGTAGTACCACCGGCTACACCATATACCCAACCGCTGGCATTGATGGTAGCTACAGATGGAACAGAAGAACTCCATGTGCCCCCCGGGGTAGCATCGGCCAATGTAGTAGTAGAACCTGCGCAAACAGTAAAAGAAACACCCGTTATAGGAGCAGGAGCAGCGGTAACCGTGAGTACAAGTATGTCTGTGAGTAACGAGCTGGAACAACTAATGGTAGTGGTACCAGTTCCTACTGTGACACATGTACCATAAGCATCTACAGTAGCTACAGCGGTGTTGCTGCTAGACCATATTCCACCAGTCAGAATTGCACTGTCGTGGTAATATATTGTTGCCCCGGTACAGGCACCAGTAGGTCCCGTAATAGAAGCAAAAGATGCCATACATCCCAATAAAGCAATAATGGTTAAGAGGAAATGTTTTTTCATAAAAGTTTTTGTTTGGTTAGTTAATTATGTTTTTAATTGATTTCACACAGAATTGTATTATGCCTGCATATATGACGACAGAAGCACAGCAAATGTTAGTAAATGGCTAACATTTTTTATTTCGCTGCAAATTAACACAAATAAAAATATTTATAGTGGTCTAATTATAAATAGATAAAGTAAATTGTTTACACCTAACCAATTGCAGAAGCAAAAAGAATACGACCCCATATCCACTAAAATACAAAAGGCATAAAACAGTTAGTTCTATGCCTTTTGTACATTATTTTATATCTACTACGACTTAAAGTGCTTGAGTAAAACTATTTCGCGCTCGTTTAGGTAACGCCACTTGCCGCGAGGCAGATTCTTTTTTGTGAGATTGGCATACATTACCCTATCCAGTTTTTCAACTACATAGCCAAGGCTTTCAAATATGCGCCTAACGATTCTGTTACGGCCAATGTGGATCTCTATTCCCAATTCGCTCTTAGTTTCCAGGTAAGATAGTGCATCTACATGCGCCTTACCGTCTTCCAGATCCAATCCATTGATGATCTTTTCAAAATCGGCCTTTGTAACCGGCTTGTCTAATGTAACCTGATATATTTTCTTGACCCTGTTAGAAGGGTGTGCCAGTTTCTGTGTAAGGTCACCATCGTTGGTGATCAGCAACAGACCGGAAGTATTTCTGTCCAATCTGCCTACAGGGAATAATCTCTCGCCCTCAGCAGTAGCTACCAGCTGCATTACCGTCTTACGTCCCTGAGGATCATCGTTGGTGGTGATGTAATCTTTAGGTTTGTTCAGTAATATATATACCATACCCTTTTGTATGGTCAGCTTCTTATCATTGAAGTAAACAACATCTTCATCACCCACCTTGTGACCCGGATTAGTAATTACTTCGCCGTTTATTTTCACTTTACCTTCCTTCACCAGTAATGCCGCGTCTCTGCGACTGCAAACACCACTGTGTGCAAGATATTTATTCAATGGCATGGCCTCAGGTCCTTTCACTTCTTCCTCTTCGTCTTCATCATGATGATGGCGTCTCTTCTTTTTACGGATAGGCTCGTCATCTTCATCCTCTTCACCGGCTTCTACTTCAGGATGCCTGTCCTTACGATCGAATGGTTTTTTACCTTCTCCGGGAGCCTTTTTGAATGGCCTCTTTTCGTCGGCTTTCTCTATTTTATTTTTAGGCTTTTTATCACCGGTATCTTTCCTGGCTGGCTTGTCACCGAATCTTGCAGAAATTGGCTCATTAGTTTCCTTCTTAAAAGCACGTGCCGGATCTTCTTTCTTAACCGCTACCTTCCTGTTCTTCTTCTTCTCTTCGAGCAGTTCATCGCTTATTTTGAAAGATTCATATGGCATTTCTTCCGGCGCATCAAACTTCGGCTCCGTACCCTTTGCGGCATCGCGTTGGAAAAATGGCTTATCACTGTCTTTTATTGCTCGCTTTTCACCAGTCTTCTTTGGCATTCCACGGTCGCTATAGTCAATACCTTTCTGCCACAGGCTACCTTCAGTGCTCTCTTTTTTAGCGTATGGCTTCTTTTCGCCATCACCTTCTTTTTTCTTCCATGTTCCTTCCGCATCTCCATCAGGACGTGGTTTACGGGCATATGGTGCATCACCGTCTTTCTTTGCAAAAGGCTTTTTTGCGCCATAAGGGGTATCGCCATCTCTCTTTGCAAATGGTTTCTTTGCACCGTATGGAGCATCACCATCTTTCTTAGGGAATGGCCTTTTTTCTGCTCTGTCCTTTTTAGGGAAAGGCTTCTTGCCATCTTCATTACTTCTTTCCCACTTGTTCTCTGCTTCTTTACCGGTATAGTCAGCATCTCCCTTTACAAAAGGCATTTTTCTATCGGTCTTTTCAGTTCTTTTCCAGGCATTGTCGCTATCGGTGCGTGGTTTGCGATCAGCATAAGGCGCATCACCCTCTCTTTTTTCAAAAGGTTTCTTTCTGTCGCTACCCTTACCCTCACGTTTCCATGGATTATCTCCGTCTTCGCGTGGTTTACGGTCGGCAAACGAACTATCGCCATCTTTTTTATCAAATGATTTGCTGCGTCCACCCTTCTTTTCTCTCTTCCACGGATTATGCTCATCGCTTCCGGGAGCTGCATTATCAGCATCAGCACGGGGAGCAGCTTTTTTCCTGTCACCACTTTTGCTTGGGCGTTTCCACGGATTGTCGGAATCGTCGGCAGGTTTGTTGCTATCACTATCTTTTTTAAAGGCAGGCCTTACTTTATCGGCACCATCTTTATTATAAGGCTTATCGTCTTTTTTTGTACTGCTCCGTTTAAATGGATTGCTGTCACCACCGCCGGCATATTTGCTTCTGCCAAATGGTTTTGCGGTACCGCCATCCTCCTTGCGTTGATACCCTTTTTCATTATTATTTTCTCTGCCGGATGCAGATCCTGATTTCTTATTCATGAGTATTCGCTTTTTTTGGAGGGTGCAAAGGTAAGACATATGTAGTCAACAACCCTAAGAGAATTGCCGAGCCCCCTGCTTTCTATTATATATTAATTGTCTTTCAGATAAGAATTAAGCCCTTCCAGCTATTAAGAACGGTAGTGCTTCGTTGTAATTAGTGATGATAAGGTTGAGTGATTGCTTGATCTCATCAAGCCCGGTTCTTTGCTTAGCAAGTCCATCGATCTTCACCAGGCTATCGTAAACACCTGTAATTTTTATAATACCTGCCGACGATTTCAGAAAATGTGCCTGTTTGTGTATATCTTCAAAATCTCCATTATTCCTTATAAGATCGGAGAGTTTAAGCATACCGGTTGCCATTGTATCCACAAAAATGCCTATTACCTCCCGTATATAGCCTTCGTCTCCGCCCGATATTTCGCTGATATAACTGAGATCAATTAAAGGGTGTTGTATTGGCATGCAATATTATTTTCAATTAGTTGAACAATCAATTCACATAACACGGGTGGGTCAAATGGTTTTGAAACGCACATATCCATTCCGGCTGCGGTCCAGGTTGCATTCTCATCTTCTACATTATTGGCAGTAAGGCCCACAATGGGAATATTGAGACCCATTTCAAATTTAATATATCGCGATGCTTCAAGTCCGCCCAATTCAGGCATCTGTATGTCCATAACAATGGCATCAAACCGCTGAAACAGTACACATTCCACAGCTTCAAGGCCATTATCAGCAACCTTAATAACAGCACCATTCTTTTCGAGAACAAAGCCTAATATCTTCTGGTTCAGCTTGTTATCATCTACAATGAGTATATTTTTACCTTCCAGCAAATTTCCTGTTTTTAATTCCTGCTAAATTCGTTATTTTTGACAACATAAAAAAATTATAATTAATTAGTAATACATTTATTTATAAATAATTATAATATATATCCTTTTCCGTTTAATAAAAAAGTTTTGTATATTGCAGAAGGGCTTTATGCATTAAGCAATTATTAATGTTAGTCCAGGCCATTGTATTGCTTGTTAATTGAGCTTAATTTTGGCGGATAAATTTAATTGTGCTGTGATATTGATCGGTGATTCTTAAATGTTGAGTATGGCATATAAAATACGCATTCTTCCCAGGTGGCTGGTTTTCTTATTGGATCTGTTTTTAGTTTGTTTTTGCCTGTTTCTGGCAAGAGCACTGAAAATGAATTTTTCATGGCCGCATGTAGTTGTGGGGCTAAGGTCAATGACGGTAGTTGTGCTGTTGTTGAATGCTGCACTGTTCTATATATTCAAGAGCTATGCGGGAATAGTACGTTATACTAATATTGAGGATACATCCAGATTGGTAATGGTGAATGCTATTGCTTCATTTTTTTACCTGGCAGTTAATATTTTTGTTTACCATTCGCAGAACTTCTTTACGCTACAGGTTGTTACAATCAACTTTTTTATAACCAGCTTTGTCATTATCTCTTATCGCCTGGCGGTGAGGTATTGCTTCCAGTTCTACAAATTATACTCTGAGGGCGAAAAAGTACCCCGTAAAAAAGTTGCGGTATACAATGCTTCGGCGAACGGATTACATATTAAAAATGTAATGAACAACCTGCCTAACGGAGACATGCAGGTAGTAGCATTTTTAGATGATAATTTAAGTGGTAACGGTAAATTGCTGGAGGGTATTCCTATATATACTACCAATGAAAGCAATATAGAGAAACTAAAAAATGAAGGTGTAGAGCTGGTGATCTTTGTAAATAAGATCACAGAAAAAGATAAGCTGAATGCACTGGTAGATAATTGCCTGCACTATGGCATACGCATACAGCAAGTGCCTACTATGCGAGACTGGCTGAACGGCAAATTGGATACGCAGCAGCTACAGAATATCAACATTGAAGATCTTCTTGAAAGAGAAGTTATTAAAATACATAACGAAGCTATATATACTGAGCTGAAAGGCAAGAAGATACTGGTAACGGGCGCCGCAGGATCAATAGGCAGCGAGCTGGTGCGCCAGCTATTAAACTACCGTCCATCTTTGATTATACTTTGTGACCAGGCAGAAACGCCGATGCACGAGTTTACACTGGAGATACAGGAGAAATATAAGAATGCTAACATTAAGGCATACCTCGGGGACATTACCGACAGGCAGCGTATGGAACACCTGTTTGAGGTTTACAACCCGCAGATAGTTTTTCACGCAGCAGCTTATAAGCACGTACCATTGATGGAGGATAACCCGTCTATAGCGGTAATGAACAATGTGCTGGGCACAAAAAATCTTGCAGAACTATCAGTAGCTAATGATGTGGAGAAGTTTGTAATGATCTCTACAGATAAGGCGGTGAACCCTACCAATGTAATGGGCGCATCAAAACGTATTGCTGAGATATTCACGCAGAGCTTCTACAGATCTATGCTCAATGATATGGAGCTGCATAAAGAAGATGGCACTCCACACATTACTAAGTTTGTAACAACCAGATTTGGCAATGTACTGGGATCAAACGGATCTGTGATACCACGATTTAAAATGCAGCTGGAAAAGGGCGGACCGATCACCGTTACTCACCCTGAAATTACCCGTTATTTCATGACCATACCCGAAGCTTGTATTTTGGTATTAGAGGCAGGTGTAATGGGACAAGGTGGCGAGATATTTGTGTTTGACATGGGTAAGCCTGTTAAGATAGCAGACCTCGCCAAAAAAGTGATTCGCCTGGCGGGCAAGGAACCTGATGTAGATATACAGATTGTATACAGCGGACTGAGACCGGGAGAAAAGCTATATGAGGAGTTGTTGAACAACGCAGAAAATACGCGCCCAACGTACCACGAAAAGATCTTGATAGCAGACGTGCGTGAATACAATTTTGCTGATGTAAGCAAGAGAGTGGAAAAACTAATAGCCTGCGCCAAACAACATTACACACTGGAGACTGTTTACCTGATGAAAGATCTGGTACCTGAGTTTGTGAGTACCAATGTGGCCTATGAGAAGGTGAATGCTACTACAAAATAGTTTCTATTTGATTACTGATATTAAAATCTCCCGTCAATGCGGGAGATTTTTGTTTTGAGCCCGGTCTATAAACAATAAGAATTTTACCAAATCACCCTACCGGTTTACTTTTTACTTTTCAAAAGGTTACTTTTGCGGTCTGAAACATAGACTTTGAACAGATATAACCAACGCGGTGTTTCCGCACAGAAGGAAGACGTGCATAAAGCTATTGAGAAACTGGATAAAGGGCTTTTCCCAAATGCCTTTTGTAAAGTTTACCCCGACTACTGGGGCAATGACGATGAGTATTGCAACCTGATGCATGCTGATGGCGCAGGCACCAAATCGATCCTCGCTTACATGTACTGGAAAGAAACAGGTGATATGAGCGTATGGAAGGGTATTTCTATCGATTCTATAGTGATGAACATAGATGATATGCTGTGCGTGGGGGCGGTAGGTCCATTTACTTACTCATCAACTATTGGTCGCAACAAACAGTTGATCCCGGGAGAAGTTATTTCCGAACTGATCAATGGCACACAATCTTACTTTGACAAATTGAGTGAATATGGCCTTACCGTTCACCTGATGGGTGGTGAGACAGCTGATGTAGGAGATGTGGTACGCACTGTAATTGTTGATGGTACTATGGCTTGCCGTATGCGCCGCGACAAATTGGTGACCACAGAAAAAATGCAGGCGGGTGATGTAATAGTATCGCTTGCCAGCTACGGACAAGCCACTTACGAAGATGAATACAACAGCGGCATGGGCAGCAACGGTCTTACCAGTGCCCGCCACGAAATGCTGAAGAATGATTATGCACGTCTTTATCCTGAAAGTGTTGATCCTAACCTGCTGGCAGAAGTAGTTTACAATGGCAAATATTCACTTACGGATGCAACTGAAACGGGACTTGATATAGGTAAGATGATCCTATCCCCTACCCGCACTTATGCACCGGTTATCTTAAAAGTACTGGAGCAGCATTTTGATGCTATACATGGCATTATTCATTGCAGTGGTGGTGGCCAGACCAAGTGCCTGCATTACCTGCCTAAGCCGCTTCGTGTAGTTAAAAACAATTTATTACCTGTTCCACCGTTATTCACCATGATACAGGAATCTGCCGGTACCAGCTGGAAGGAAATGTATCAGGTATTCAATATGGGGCAGCGTCTGGAAATATTCACAGACAAGGCTACAGCAGAAAATATCATTGCCATTTCTAAGAGCTTTAATATTGAGGCGCAAATTTCGGGCTATGTTGAGGAGTCTGACCAAAAAGAATTACTGATCAGCAGCCCTTTTGGTGAGTTTACTTACCATGGATAAAAATATTATATAGTATATTTACAATTAATAATCATCATTCTATAACTCCTTCATGTATGGCCAGATATTTCCCAGGTATTTTTGTTGCCGCATTACTTTCGTTCAGTACTGCTATTGCGCAAACTGATGATGACGATAAGGCGGACAATAGTAAGAACGGGAATAAAGAGATGCCTACCGGCATTCACATGAATGAAAGTGGCCAATTCCCAGTAGGGAGAAAGTATAAAGTTCTGGCAGTAGCACCAATGCAGTTTACCGAAAATGGTGTTGGCCTGGCCGTTAGCTACGAGCATAGTATAGACAAGCATGGTATAGTTACCTATATACTTCCTGCCATAGCCACGCTAAACTCAACTACCTCTAGCTTCAGCAATAAGCGTCACCAGGACCCCATGTTCTATTTTATGCCAGGATTGAAATTCTATCCTACATCTTGTTACGGCAAGATAAAGTATGCGCTAGGTCCATCGTTGGTAATAGGGGCAGGTCAACAAAGAGTAGATGACTATTACTACAGTAACGACCAGCTTTATGACAAATTCGTCTTTGGAATAATGCTCAATAATTCCATCAACTTCACCCCTTCGGCTCACATTTACCTCGGTATTGAATTCGGACTTGGGTTTACTTATCTGAATCGCCTTAATGGTGTTAATGATGGCATTGCAGGGCTTACACAAGGCGGACTGAAGATCGGCTACAGATTTTAATACATTCTAAAACGGGCATGTTATGACCCTACGGTCTCCACTCCTTATTGCGGCTACCTTCTTATTGACTACTAGTACCATTGCGCAGCATGTAGACCCCAAGAACAAAGAGTTGACACATGAGAAATATGAGGTATGGTCAATTGCGCCCGTCCATTTATTTGAAAGCTGCATAGGTACATCAATTAGCTACGAAAGAGGTATTGATGCCGGGGGAATTGTGACCTATATGCTACAAGCAATGGGTGGTGTAGACCTTACAAAAAAATACGCATCTAACAGGGCTACCGAAGACCCGATAATATTCATAATGCCCGGACTCAAATTTTACCCTACTACACGTTTGGGCCATACTAAGTACGCAGTAGGGCCTTCTTTGGTGATTGGTGCCGGTCAGGCAAGCGACTATAGCTCCTATTACCCGAGCGACCGCGTAGGCACCCGGTTTCTGTTAGGCATAATGGTAAACAATTCACTTAACTATCAATTTGGCCAGCGGGTATATCTAGGGATAGATTACGGGCTTGGCTTTTCATACATTGATAAATCAAGAGGCGTTAATTCGGGTGTTAACCTCCTTAACCAATTGGCTTTCAGAATGGGATACCGTTTCTGATTTATTCTAGAAGTATAATTATTTTACTTTTTTGGCACAATTAATGCTGTTAGAAAATAACACATACTTTTTTTTATGAACAAAAAGTCGTTTATAGCCACTATCATATTCCTCCTATCTGTATCTGCGGCATTTGCGCAAGACAGAATATTTCAAAGCAATGGCAATGTTATTGAAGCCAAAATAAAGGAAATAAACAAGGAGAACATTATCTATACTCACTGGAGCAACGTAAATGGATCTGCATATTCTATTTCATTAAGAGAAGTAGACAAAGTGAGGTATGAAAATGGCGTGGAAGAACGGTTCAATGGTGAGAATGACGGCGAAAATATGACAAATACTAGCCATGCCCAGCATATAGGGGGCAATCAATATCGCACTGCTGACATGAAACTAGCCGATAACATATTGGCCATAGCCCCTATTCAGTTCACCGAAAATGGTGTAGGCTTTGCACTTAGCTATGAGAAAACTATAGACAAAGCCGGCATTATTGCTTATTCATTACCAGTTATAGCCACCTTTAACCTTAATGGCCAGACAGAAGCCCACGATGGTAAACATCAGGATGCTATGTTCTATTTTTCACCGGGATTGAAATTTTACCCTACCGGCAGCCGCGGTCGCACTAAATATGCAATTGGCCCGTCGTTGGTTATTGGGGCAGGGGAAAAAACTACGGGCGGAGAGTATCATTACTGGTCAGGCTATTCTTATCTCTCAGGTTTTAACCCATATGAAACGCACAGTAAATTTATGCTGGGTATATTGGTCAATAATTCACTCAACATAAATCCTTCACCACGCATGTATATAGGTATGGACTTTGGCTTCGGTTTTACTTACATCAACCAGCTTGGAGGTGCTAACCAAGGCATAACGGGAATGGTGCAAGCCGGGTTTAAGATTGGTTACAGATTCTAATTCACGTTTCATTCAAAATTTCATTTTTAATTCAATTTATATGTTCATGAAAAAGTTGTTAATGCTCGCTTTGCCATTATTGATCTCAGGAATTGCAAAAGCGCAGACGGACGAAGCCGCGGCAAGCCCGGCTCATAAAAACGATAATAGCAACATTATAGCTATTGCACCAATACAGTTTACCGAGAATGGCGTGGGTCTGGCTTTCAGCTACGAAAAAGGAATAGACAAAGCCGGTATTGTAGCATATAATCTTCCGCTTATAGCAACGTTCAATCTTAATAATAATGTATCGAACGGCGACCACCAGGACGCGATGTTCTACTTTTCTCCTGGTATTAAGTTCTACCCTACCAGCAGCCATGGCAATGTAAAATATGCCATAGGCCCATCGTTGGTAATAGGCGCGGGCGAAAAAACAACGCACTCATCAACTTATCTTCCCAATCCCGGCAATCCTTCCAACCCTTATTATTACGAACAATACACAACCCAAAGCAAATTTATACTGGGCATAATGGTCAGCAATTCGTTGAACATTAATCCTACTGAGCATTTCTATCTTGGTCTTGACTTTGGTTTTGGCTTCACTTACATCAACAGGCTGGCCGGCAATAATGATGGTCTTACCGGCGTAGTGCAGAGCGGCTTTAAGATCGGCTACAGATTCTAAGATATTCTTCAAACATATTTACAAGAAAGGGATAGACGTTTAGTGTTTATCCCTTTCTTGTTTTTGACTTAGATACTTTACTTTAGAATCCGGTGGCACGATTACTGTTGTCTTATCATAAACACACAGTTATGATATCTAAGATACTGCTTGCTTCGGCACTTTCATTATTGATCACCAGCAATGCTAACGCGCAGGAAGCTGCACCGGTTACTGACCCAACTATTCCGGTGCTATCACCATTCAATAAAGTTCTTGCCATCGCACCTATGCAATTCACAGAGAATGGCGTAGGACTTGCAGTAAGCTATGAGCAGGCAGTAGATAAAGAAGCGATCGTAGCATTCATACTCCCGGTAATCGTTACATTCAACCTGGCACACGACCAGAAATATGGTAATAAACAGGATGCAATGTTCTACTTCATGCCGGGTATTAAATTTTACCCTACAGGTGGTTTTGGAAAAATAAAGTATGCGATAGGTCCATCCCTTGTATTAGGTGCTGGACAAAAAACAGAACCGGTATACAATCCTATTGTACCCGAATACAAAACACGCAGTAATTTTCTACTGGGCATAATGGTCAATAATTCCATCAACTTCAATGCTACACCTCATTTCTACTTAGGCCTGGACTTTGGCTTCGGCTTCACTTACATACATAAGCTGGATGGCGAGAACCAAGGAATAAATGGCATAGTAGAGGGTGGATTGAAACTGGGATATAGGTTTTAAAGATCTACTTAAACTTAGTAAGTAAAAAGCAGAATGTAAATGAATACATTCTGCTTTTATATTTTATCCTCTCCCTCTCGGGGTAGGCTTGTTGGTTGTCTTAAAGTTGACTGCGGCCCGCTTGCCTTTGGGTGTTGATGCTTTTCCCTTCTCTTCGCTGCGGGTTTTCTTCTTGGCGGCGTCGCTGTCTGACTGCCTTAGCCTTCTTGGCTTTTCGTCTCTACGGCCCATGCCCTTCTCCGCATTCTTGCCCTTTTCTTCCCTCTTCACCTTACCGTCTCTCTTACCCGTTTCGTCTTTGCTGCCGCGTGGTTCTTTTTTGGCTTTTATAATTTTATTACCTTTAGCATCGAAGCCAGGCTTATCTTTCTTATCGCCCTTATCTCTGAAGCCTTTATAGCTATCACTCTTTTTCTTGCGTGGACGCATAGGATCTACAGCCATAGACTGTTCTTCTATACTTGCAGATTCAAAGTCACTTACAACATGGCCCTTCTTCTTCGTTTTAGCACTTGGCACACCGGCTTTCTGCTCCTTCTCTTTCTTTACCTTGAAGTAGTTTTCCTTTTCTCTCTTTGCTTTTTCTTTGCGGCTGGTTACTTTTTTTACCCCAGCAATTTCACTGTCAGCAGATTCGGTCCTTCCACCCATTTCACGGTCCAGGAAGGCTTCTTTGCGCAGTCTTGCCTTTGTTTCTTTTTCGCTTTCCGGCTTTTCGTCGGGGTTGAATGGCTTTCTTTCAGACTTTGGTTTACCTGGCTTTACTTCGCTGCTCGATCCGCTCATCATATCATTAAGCTTTTCCATTTCGGGCTGTGAAAGGTAGCGCCAGTGACCTACCGCCATCCCTTCCAGGTTGATGTTCATGATACGGATACGTGTCAGTTTCTGCACCTCATAGCCCAAATACTCGCACATACGGCGGATCTGACGGTTAAGGCCCTGCGTAAGCGTGATACGGAAACGTTTGTTACCTTCCTGTCTTACTTCGCACTTTTTGGTACGTGTACCCAATATAGGTATACCATTGCTCATTTGCTGTATGAACTCGGGTGTAATGTTCTTATCAACTATTACTATGTATTCCTTTTCGTGGTTGTTACTTGCGCGGAGGATCTTGTTGACAATGTCACCATCGTTGGTAAGCAATATCAACCCATCACTATCCTTATCTAAGCGGCCTACAGGAAATATGCGTGTAGGGTGATTGAGGAAAGTAATGATGTTGGTCTTATCTCTTACATCTGTAGTACTGGTAACACCTACAGGCTTGTTGCAGGCTATATAAACGGTCTTCTTCTTTTTCTTGATCGGCTCACCATCTACTTCTACTTTATCACCTGGCATAACCCTGTCTCCGGGGAATGCAGGCAGGTCATTTACAGTTACTCTTTCCGATTCTATCAATTTGTCGGCTTCTCTTCTCGAGCAGAATCCCGATGAGCTGATATACTTATTAAGGCTTACTAATTCGCTTTCTATTTGTTTCATCTTTGGCTTTACACCTACTTTTAATAGCTGTAAATGTAATTCATTATTACCACTCGGTCATTTTGAGCGCATTTAAGGTGAATATATTGCCTGAGTATTCTACTTTCATGATTAAAATTGAGGCGTTACCTGCTTCATTTTTTTTGCGCCTAACTGATTAATGACATTGACTTAAGAATTTGGCAGGTTACTACCAAAGTTATTTCGCCCTTTCAGGGCTGAGTGTTTTGTACTCTATTTAACCGAGGGCTTCACCCCCGGCTATTGTGTTTCGCCTCTTCGGGGCTGGCTAAAAACCCTTAAGTCAATGGCTTTGAGATAAGTGCGTATGAAATGTATTAGCGCCAGATTATCTGCTATTTTCCGATATTCCTGATAGCCTCGTCTAGTTTAGGTTCCAGAGCAGTAACGGGTGCAGGAAGATCTGCGGGAAGATTACGAAATTTGAATGAACCACTATAGGGATCGAGATGCAACTCCAGGCTATGGATCTGTTGATTTAGCGTAGTGCCATAGCCGGGTATGCGGATATCCACAGAAAAAAAAGTGATATCATTAGCCTGCCTTTCCATAATACCGCATTCATATAATGTACCTCCATCCTCTATTTCTACATCGAAAACCATGTTAGTTTGTTTTAAAACCATCACACAATTACCATGCCCTCAATCGGGGATTACTACCACACTATTAATTGATTCTATAACTTCGTCTATATAATTGATGCAATGAAAATCATACACTCGCTGCTGTTCGCCATTTGCCTGATAGTATCTACCGGCATTTCTGCAAAAGAAACCAGGATCCTGCAAAAGGATATGGTGCTGAAGTACATAGTTAATGAACCCACTACTAAAACCTCAAACACTCCGCTCATTATATTGCTGCATGGCTATGGCAGCAATGAGGGTGACCTTTTCAGCCTTGTCAAAGATCTGCCACAAGAGGCGATAATACTTGCGGTGAGAGCACCTGTTACATTACCCAATGGGTATGCATGGATGCCGGTCGCCAGATTTGGTGATAAAGAAGACCCTGCGGCACCGGAAAGAAGCAGGCAATTATTGATGCAGTTCATTGACCAGGCAGCAAAGAAATATCATGTACCGGCATCGCGCATATACCTGTTAGGCTTTAGCCAGGGAGCAATGATGAGCCTTACCATAGCCCTTACCCAACCCGAGAAGACAAATGGAATAGCCATGCTAAGCGGAAGATTGATAGACGAGACCAAGAACAAGATGGCCAGGCCCGAGCTTATCAATAAGGTATCTATTTTTGAGGCCCATGGCACCGAAGACCAGGTAATACCAATAGCTACAGGGCGCGAAGCCCATGCCTACCTGACCAGCAAGAATATAAAAACTGAGTATCACGAATATAAAATGGCACATACTATTAGTGGGGAAGAATTGTTGGATATAAAGAAATGGTTTGCGGGGAATTTGAAGAAGTAAACGATTATATCTACCTTTTATTTAGTTCATACAAAACGAATACGTCCCGAGGCGAGAGTGCTTTCCCGCAATTCTGCGGGATAAACTCAATCCTCGAAATGCCCCCTTGGGGAGTACAAAACGAATACATCCCGTGCGAATGTCCGGGGTTCGAGAGCCTCACCCTGACATTCGGGGAAGAGGACAATATTAGATGCTGAATGATCTATTTATACCTCGGGTGAAATTTCTCTAGAGTATTGCGGAGATAAGAGCGGTCGAGGTGGGTGTATATCTCTGTTGTGGTGATGCTTTTGTGGCCCATCATTTCCTGCACAGCTCGGAGGTCTGCCCCACCTTCTACAAGGTGCGTCGCAAAGGAATGACGCAAGGTATGCGGATGTATCTCTCCACTCAATCCTGCCTTAGCCGCGAGGTCTTTGATGATGTAAAACACCATAATGCGCGACATGCCTGCACCCCTGCGATTGAGGAACAACACGTCTTCCTGCCCGCGTTTAATGGAGACATGACTACGGATATGCTCCCGATATATTTGTATCTGGTTTATTGCTTCCTCTCCTATCGGTACTAATCTTTCCTTATCACCCTTACCCAGCACTTTTATAAAGCCAACATCCAGGTAGAGGTTTGTGAGCTTTAGTGTGATCAGCTCACTGACGCGCAGGCCGCAGCTGTACATGGTTTCTAGCATAGCGCGGTTTCGGGTTCCTTCGGGCGTGCTGTGATCGATAGCTTCGAAGAGCTTATCTATATCGGCAATGCTGAGCACATGAGGTAGTGCCCGTTTTTGCTTAGGGGCTTCCAACAGTTGCGTAGGGTCTTTGCGAAGGATCTCTTCCAACGCCATGTACCGGAAGAATGATTTTACCCCGCTGAGTATTCTGGACTGTGTACTGGCGGCCAATTCCAGCTCATGAATAGATTGCAGAAATGATTGCAGGTGCGCCAGCTCCATTTGTTGCAGAGAGATCTCCTTATGCTCATCCTGCATATGATCGCGGAGCATGGCCACATCATGCAGGTATGCCTCAACAGTATTGTCAGACATACCCCTCTCCAGCATCAGATAAGCTTTAAACCCTTTGATATATGCATCCCACATGATCGGGTGTAAATTACGGAACTAATTTGTGTGAACACTTCAGCAGAAGTTTTACATTTGTTGTATGCAACACCTGGCTATAGTCAACGGACCTAATCTTAATCTCCTTGGGGTAAGGGAGCCGCATATCTATGGCAGTGAAACATTTGAAGACTACCTGGCTAAGCTTAGAACACAATTTCCGGAGGTGGATATTGAGTATTACCAGAGCAATGTGGAAGGTGAGCTGATCAATTTCCTGCATGGCTGCATGGGCAAGAAACAGGGCATTATACTTAATGCAGGTGCCTATACCCACACCAGCATAGCCCTGGCTGATGCTATCAGTGCTATTAATGTACCGGTGGTAGAAGTGCACGTCAGCAATGTGCTGGCGCGGGAGGATTTCAGGAAGACTTCATTCATAGCGGCAAAGTGTGTGGGGTCTATAAGTGGATTGGGCATGAGGGGTTATGAGCTGGCGGCTAGGTGGTTTGTCGGAAGCGAAACGCTTCCGAAGGGTTAGGACGAAGCAGGACGCTTCGACGAGTGCGGGATTGTCTGAATCACAGATTCAGGTAATCGCTCAGATTTCACAGATTCTATTTTTATATTCAAAACGAATACGTCCTGTGCGAATGTCGTGGTTCGAGAGCCTCAACATGACATTCGGGGACAAAGTAAGTCTATGCCAGAGCAGTCTACTTAACCTCTATACCCTCTCAAAAACGAAACGATATCCATTCTCTTTTTGCCTTCCTGTTGTAGTTCTTTTATATAGAGCCAGCCGTCGTCACCTGCAAAACGAAGGTAGGTGGCGTGATCGGTTTCGAAGGTACCGGGCTTTACCGACAGATGCACAGGCGTAGGTTCGGAGGTGAATATTTTTATGGATTTATCGCCCAACATGGCGTGTGCAGCGGGATAAGGCGATAATCCGCGTATAAAATTATTGATGTCGGCTACTTTCCTGTCCCAATGGATAAAGGTATCTTCTTTGAATATTTTAGGTGCGTTTCTCAGTTCACCGGCATCTACTTTATCCTGTGGTATTTCTACAATAGTGCCTTCTGCAACAGCTTTTACCGTTTTAATGAGTAGTTCTGCGCCTGCGGCCATTAGCTTATCGTGCATGGTGCCGGCAGTATCTTCGGACATAATGGCTACCTTTTGTTGCAGCATAATATCACCGGTATCTATCTCATGCTTTAGCTTGAATGTTGTAACGCCGGATTCTGTCTCACCATTCATAATGGCCCGGTTGATTGGTGCTGCACCGCGGTATTGTGGTAGTAGTGAACCGTGAACATTCAATGTGCCCATAGGAGGCATGTTCCACACCACCTCAGGCATCATGCGGAAGGCTACTACCACCTGGAGGTCTGCATTGCAGTCACGCAGTTCTTCAAGAAATGATTCTGCTTTCATCTTTTCTGGCTGCATGAGGTGCAAGCCATTGGCCACAGCATATTCTTTTACGGCAGAAGCATGATTTTGCTTGCCACGGCCGGCAGGTTTATCTACCGCCGTAACAACACCTACAACATTGGCGCCTGCATCAACAAGTGCTTTGAGGGAGGCAACAGCAAAATCGGGAGTGCCGAAAAAGACAATACGCAGTTGGTCGAATGATTTCATTGGAGTGCAAAGTTAATGGAAAAAGGGAAAGGGGTGCTTTGTGTGATTGGCTCGGCAACACGTATATAAAACGAATACGTCCTGATGCGAGACTTCTCCACCAACGAGTTGGGGACAGGTTCGTTCATCGCAGTGACATCTTAGTGCACCTCAAAGAGAACCGACCCGATGGCCGTCGGTCAGAGACCGACAGCAGGCGTACCTTGTAAATTAGACTGGCATAAATTTTATAGTGATGATATACACGTAATTTTATTGAATGAGAACTGCTATAGTGATAGGCGCAACCGGGCTTGTAGGTAATGAGCTTACCCGACTTTTGCTTAAAGATTCCCGCATTGGGCAAGTGAAAATATTTGTACGTAGGAAAACGGGGTTGAGTCATAGTAAACTGGAAGAGCATATAGTAGATTTTAACTTACCTGATGAATGGAAAAAACTGGTAACGGGCGATGTACTGTATTCGGCATTGGGAACAACGCTAAAAGCCGCGGGGAGTAAAGAAGCTCAATATACAGTAGATCATACCTATCAGTTCAATACAGCAAAGGCAGCAGCTGCAAATGGTGTGCAAAAATATGTGCTGGTGTCGGCGGGCGGTGCTTCTGCAAATTCAAAGATCTTTTATTCCCGTATGAAGGGTGAATTGGAAAGGGACATCAGGAAGTTACCTTTTGAAACCATCCACATTATACGCCCAGGGATGCTAAAGGGTCACAGGGCGAATACGCGCACAGGCGAGATCATTGGCGGTGCGGTACTTGGGCTGGTGAGCCGCTTACCTGGCCTTAAAGCCCTGCAACCGATAGAGGGACACGAGGTGGCCAAGGCAATGATCAATGCATCGTTCAGGCATATAGTAGGTATTCATAGTTATAGTCCGGGTGAGTTGTTTAAGTTGGCGGAGTTGGTGTCGGCGTGAGGTGATTTACAACGAAGTCGTTATGCGCGAATGCCTCACAGGTTTTTTGAGACATATTCGTTCCGGTTTCTGACCAAAACGAATACGTCCTTAGGTGAGATTGCTTCGCAAAGGGCTCGCAATGACCCGCATGAGGAATCTCAAAACGAATACGCCCCGTGCGAATGTCGTGGTTCGTACTTCGAGAACCTCAGGATGACTGGCCACCATGATATTCGATGTAGCTTTCTATTTGATTTATAGTTTATCCAATTTAAAGTAGCCGATGTTTAATTGATCATCGTGGCCGTTGTGGCCAGGTTCTACCAGTAGAGTATAGTTTTGGGCTTCGTCCTGCAGCACATCCTGAACGATAAAAATATCGTCGACGTCTACTCCGTATTTATCATCAATATGTGATTCTGCACCTTTAAAGCCCATGTGCTTGTAGAAGGCTGTTTGCTTAGATAGTTTTACCGCTGTTGCCATATCGGGGCCGGCAATAACCATCTTGTAGTGGTATTCTTCAAAATCGCCGGGCTTGTAGCCGCCAAGGTTAACGAAGAAAAGCTGATCACCGGAGGTTTGCGCATGTGACCTTTCTACGACCGATACTTTATAGCCATTAGCATTGTTCACTTCGCGCCATGCGTCTACGTGCATCTTCCCTTTTGCTTCCGGCCAGAAGGCCTTCATGGAAGGGATAAGTTCTTTCATTGATGGGGCAATACCGAAAAAAATGTCGTGCTGTTCGATGCTGCGTCCTGCGGGCCTGCAGCCTATGAGTACCATAAATAGTTTTTGTGTCAAAGTGTGTGTGTGTTGGAAATGCTTGTGATGCCCGGCCGCTTAGGAGACGCAAAATCTTGCGTCTCTACGTACACCGGTTTAAGAAATTGTATCGCTATTTTTTACTGACCTTTTTCATTAGTTCGTCCTGGAGGTAGAGCTGGTAGCGGTAGGCTGTGGAGGCTTCCAGTTCTCGGACGATCATTTCGAGTTCTTTGTCATCGCCGGTGGGGTCGTAGTCTTTCCGGAGGTTATTGTTGAAAAATACCCCGACCGACTGCCACATGACTGCCGATAATCCACCCTTTAGTTCTCTTATGACGTGGTAGCAGTTGTCCCCTGTCTGGCGATTGATGAGGGAGATGAGTACGTGCCCCTGCTCTATGGACATATTTTTGAGGGGCTGTTTAAAGGCGGCATCCAGCTGGCGATCAATCTCCTTCATATATTTTTTGCGATCGCGTCTCCTATCCATGGTATCCATATCGGCCTGTACCTTTTTAAAGATGGCCGCAGCGGTGAGTGCATATGAATAAGTGTTGTATACCCGAGACCTGAGTAGGTTGAGCCGCTTACGTTCTTCTTCATTACGCATTCTGTCTTTTAATTCAAATTCAGCCAAGAACACATACGGATATGCCCGACCCTCTACTATTATACCACCAAGACGTATAGTGTCGTTGGTTGTAGCCTGTTGAGCATGGCTTTGCAGTAATGCAGTAAGCAGCAACAAAACAACAAGTGAACAATATATATACGACTTACGCATCTCTATCAAATTTACTACATTTCTTAATGACACTTCTGACAAAAAGTAACCCAACAGCCTACAAACAAAGTGTTAATATTCTATACATGCATCAGTGGCACGTTGTTTGCTCTGTATATATAAAGTATTTTTGCACCGCTTATGAATAAGTTATTACCGGTATTATTGGTTTCTGCGATCGGTTGGACATCATGTACCAAGGAAAAAACCGCAGTACCGCTTACACAAAAGGAAATAAAGAAACAGGTAGATTCTATTATGTCGGCTAAGAGTAAGTCTATAATAGAGAGTGCAAACAGGGACCTGCAATTGCGCCTGAAGATAGAGGTTAAAGGCCGTGCCGATTCATTAGTGCGTATGCATGCAAAACCCGACACAACTGTAAAGACACCCAAAATATAATTATGTATATGCAAACACAGAGACCAATATTGTTCTTTGATGGTGTTTGCAATCTGTGTAATTCCACCATTCAGAAAATAATCAGGTTCGACAAGCAAAAACAATTTCTGTTTGCGCCGTTGCAGTCTACCGCCGGGCGAGAAGCATTGCAACATGTTACCGAAGCCGAGGGTAAAGCAGGCAGTGTTATTCTCTTTCATAATGATCAATACTATACGCGTTCTTCTGCGGTATTGCAGGTCTTTAGGCTGTTAGGAGGTTGGTTTAATTTATTGCTTGCGGGCTATATCCTACCTCGATTTTTACGCGATGCTCTTTATAATTACATAGCCTCTCACCGGTATAAGTGGTTTGGCCAACAAAATGAGTGTATGGTGCCTACGGCGGAGTTGAAGGAGAGGTTTCTTGCCTGACTCCCCGGGGTTAAAACCCCGGGCTAACATTATTAGCCCATTCAGGGCTTTCCGAAAGTGGCAATTTTTTCGTGTTTACGGAATTTTTGTTTGGTTGGTTTTGGCTGTGCTTGTTTGTGGGAAAGGGTTTTAGGGCGATTTAACAAATTTCATAAAATTTCCACTTTCTTCTACTTTTTTCTACTCACTTCTACTTTTTCGTCCAGTGTCTGGTCCCATTGCCCACCCGATGTGGAGACGCAAAATCTTGCGTCTCTATGAACTGCCTCGTACCTAAATAAATTTACTTGTTGCCTTCGATAAATATTCAAGGGTACAGGCTCGGCAGGAGATCTGTTGGCAATTTCCGCCAGTGGTGTTTTTTGCGTTTCCGGCAGTTTTTTTTAGTGAGTTTCCTTTGGATGACTGGTCTGTAAAGGGTTTGGGCTGTTTTTAAAAACCGCCAGTTTTCGCAGTTTTTCGCAGTTTTTCCGCCAATTTCCGCCAATTTCCGCAGTTTTTTGTCTGAATCAGGATGGTCAGGATTTCAGGAAAAGGTGGATGTCAGATGCAACCGGGCTGAATATTTTCAGCCCCTACATGTTGTGAGGCGAATGGGGGTGATGAGGGTTCATATGTCAAAGAGCGCACAGGTTTTCGCCTGATTTGGGTGTAAATTAATACGCGGAAATGACGTGAGAAAATAAAGATATTCACAAAAATGTGGATAACTCATGCTATATAATGAAGGTTCAATGGGTTATGGCAGTTACCTGAAGTGAAAAAAAATCACTTAGTTTGATTGCTTGCATAGTGTTAATAATTCGAAATAACATTATACACTTTAACCCATTTATCTATCTTACTGTTGTACTGAAATTTTACGGTTCTTTTTTTCATTGCATTGATCGCAATTTTAAATGTCAGAATTTTCGTCTTTACATTTATGTTGGTTGGGAAAACTGTTGGAAACTCTAGTGAACCGATTTTCAGAAAGTCTGAATTTTCAATAAAGCTGCCATCCTTGTTCTGAAAGTAGAAAGTATATAATTGGCCAAATGCATTGCTAGCTTCGCTCCTCACTGCCAAATCTTCCTTACCATCAAAATTCAAATCTGCGATAACAATATCGCCCATATCACCATCAGTTACCGACTCACCCTTGTTTACATTTGTTACGTATGACCGACCTACACAATCAAAAGGAATAGTGACTTCAGTTGTAGAATAATATAGTTTTTGTGTTTTATGTGTAGTCTTATTGCGAACAATGACAGTTAGGTTTTCAATGTGTTCAAATGAGTCTGTTTGCTTATCAGTGACGTTAATTTCGAAATCAAATATGCGAGATAAATTACTGTATTTGCAGCTTTTTTTCTGTGCGAATCCATCGAACACGCTAAGTAGAAGTATAAATACGCAAATATGACATCCTCTTTTATTCATAGTGATATGATCAAATTTGAAGATAATGCTAATTAATGTGAATTGGACTGAATTCGTCAGCTATTTATGTGACCAATTCAAGAGCGTTGTTAAAAGACAATTGTAATTGGACGAACTCACGTTATTTTTTAACAAACATCATAAAAGTATAAACCCTATTTTTATGCAGCTATATGAATATACAACGTGCCACACCTGTAAATGAGTTCCTGGCAAAGCTTATTTTCCTGATGTTGCCAACGGCTGCTATAGGCTTTTACCTGCTCAATAGTCTTAATGTGCGGTATGCCATACTGCAGAATGAGGCATGGCTGCAAAGCTTGTACATGGCCGCGGGGATGGGTGCTGCGGCGCTTATCTATTCGTTCCGTGTACGATTTCTACCCACTTATATAGCGCTACTGGTGGTGCTGTTCTCTACTTATAAGGGAATGGATGCCTTTTCTACCAGTGAGTTTTCTTTTTTCGCATCGGTACGCTTTCTTGTCTTCTCCATTTTGTTTAGCACCGGCTGGCTTATTGGCTGGGGATATATCAGACTCAGATATTTTGCGGTGTTGATATCGGTGAGTCTGCTTACTGCATGTATAGCCACTATAGCTACAGCCAAGGTAGATACCGTAGAAGCATTGCTGATAGCTTTCATACCTACGATAGCCTATGTTATCTATAATATATTTACGGCAGAGCAGATCTACAATTATAAGGATAAGTCTAAGAAATTCTGGTGGTTCCTTATACGGCGGCTAAGCATATTTGGTGTGTTGCTGGGTATGTTGCTATGGAGTGTGGTCTTCTTTATGCGCAAGGACATAAAAGAAACGGTGGCCCAATATGGCGGCGGAGGCAAAAAGGGCGGCAATAATATGATGAAGCAGAACAAAGATGGCACCTTTGATCTGAAAGACTATTCTAAACTGAGTAATTCTCTGAACCGCGATAAGCAGTTACTGTTTTGCGCACATATTGATAATTACTTCCCGGGTACTAAGTACCCCAACCCGCTGTACCTGACGGCATTCTATTTTACTAAGTTTGATACCACTACGGAGACATTTGAAAGGGATGCAACCATACCTTATAATGACCTGTTTGAACCCGACCCATCTAAAATACCGTTGTTTGGCACCAAGCAGGATACAATGGTGATACACAATAGCCTGGGCAATAAGGCACGTACCATTGTGGATGTAGAGATCTATAATTGTAACCTGTCTCCCAGCACCTACCTGGCACCTAATGTGGGCTTCTTCGTGCAGCCAATAACGGTGGAGAAAGATTTCAGGGAGAAGTTCAGGTCGGCATATCGCACGAAGAGTTATGTTTCATCGCTCAACAGTGCCTATTTTGTATATAACATGGACACGCCTGTAATGAGACAATTTCAGGAGGCGAGGTTTAAGGTATTGCGCACAGCAGGCGGATATGAAAAGGTGGATCCGAAGTTCATGAGCTATTATACCTACATGCCGAGTGGAGATAAGTTCAAATCTATTACAGCTCTGGCGCACAGGGTAACGGATACCGCCCATACGCCGGTAGACAAGGTGATAGCCATAAGAAACTACTTCCTGTCGAAGAACGAAAACGGAGAACATTTATACAAGTACACCGACAATCCCGGCGAGCCGGATATCCCGAATGCATCTAAGTTGCTGTACTTCCTGAATGAGAATCATAAGGGATATTGCGCTTATTACGCAGGGGCTACCCTCTTCATGCTGAGGTCTATAGGTATTCCATCGCGTATTGCAGTAGGCTTCCTTACGGAAGACAGGAGCGATAAAAACAAGGGCTGGTATTGGTATTACGCCAACCAGGCGCATGCCTGGATACAGGTGTATTTCCCTGGTTTTGGCTGGCTGGACTTTGATACTACTGTGGGTAACAGCGACTCTGAGAACCGCCCTACTCCACAGCCTGATGGTACACCACCGATGCAGCCACCTAAGGCATGGCTGGCCGCCGAAGGCGTGGTAGAAAGCACGGATACTGTAAAGAAGACGATGCAGTTTACTGTAAAGCACTATGTATTTCATGATAAGGAGTACAAGCCTGAGCAGCCGGTAAGCATATCGCTGGACATGAAGGTGTCGTCTATCTTCAGAGATAGTATGACGATACCGTTTGCCAAGGTGCAGAAGGGCGATGAGGGCACGGCGGTGTCTTATGCGGAGATATTGAAGAAGATAGAGCCGTCGGATAATGAGAACGCAACATCGCTCATTAACAGCCTGCCGATGCCTACACCAATTGATGAGGTGTACCTGAAAAACAAGACACAGGTGGCGCCGAAAGAGCTACAGAAAAAAGTGGCGGAGGTGAAAAAGGTATCTAAAAGGCAATTGCTGTGGATAGGACTGGGTTTACTGGGTGCGTTCCTAGTTGTTATGCTGTTATTGCCGGAAATAGTGCTACGCTATTTTATCTACAAGTATAATCATACAAAGGCTGAAAACGACAAACCGTACTGGGCATACAGAGCGGCAACGTATTACCTGCATATGATAGGCATTAGTCGCGGTAACCGGACACCTATGCAGTATGCGAAGCAGTCGGTAGATCCATTCTATAGTACTTCGTTCGGGGCATTTATGAATGTATATCTGAAGAAAAAGTATGCGAAGCAGGAGCTGAATGAGCGGGAAAGACTGTTGGTTGATGAGTTCCTGAAGCCGTTCTTAGCGGCTGTGAACAGTAAAACTGCGTTTAGCGACAAGTTCTTCGAGTTTATGAATGTTGTGCGGATGGCAGGCTTTTTTACAATGCCGCCGGAAGAAGAAAAAGAAGTGTAAATTTGCGGGGGGAGGTGTGGCGTTTACAAAACGAATACGGCCGGATGTTCGGGTCAGAGACCCGTTAAATTTGCTCGTCACGAGAGCGCTTCGCTAACTCTCGCGACAGTCAGGGTTGTGTGGCGTGTATAAAACGAATACGTCCCGGTGGCTCGTGTTGGGTAGAGACGCAAAATCTTGCGTCTCTACGTACGGATGAGTGAAGAAGGATGGGGTGTACAAAACAAATACGTCCCGATGTCCGTCGGTCAGAGACCGACAGCAGGCGGAGAGGTGAAAGTCGGATAGTAGTGAATCATAATAATTAGTATATTACAGATAAAACAATAAAAGGAATTGAAAAACCAACCTGAAAAACCAAAAGTAAAAACCAGGGCTAAGCGGTCTGTGCGCATTCTCTGGCGTTCGTTTATCGTGTTCCTTGTATCACTGGTTTTGCTTGTAGTAGCTATAGACCACGGGCTTATCGGCTATATGCCGTCAATGATAGAACTGGAAAATCCGCAGAGTGCATTGTCGTCTGACGTGTATGCGGCGGACGGAACTATTCTGGGCAGATATTATGTCCAAGACAGATCGAATTGTAAATTTTCAGAGGTTTCTCCCAATATCATCAATGCGCTGATAGCTACCGAGGATGCCCGTTTTTATGATCATGCGGGTATTGACCCTATTGCTACGGTGAGAATATTTTTCAGACTTGGCCGTGCGGGTGGAGGTAGTACCATATCTCAGCAGCTAGCTAAAAACCTGTTCCCGAGAGAGAAAAAGAGTTTTCTCACACTACCGTTTGTAAAGCTTAAAGAGTGGGTACTGGCCGTAAAGCTGGAACGTAACCTTACCAAGAATGAGCTGATCACTTTGTATCTGAATATTGTTCCTTTTGGTGATAATGTATTTGGTATAAGGAATGCTTCGCTGACATTTTATAATAAGACTCCTGATAAGGTAACTGTGGATGAAGCAGCAGTGCTGGTAGGTATGTTGAAGGGTAATACCATGTATAACCCGCGTAAAAATCCTGAGAGAGCTAAAAACAGGCGTAATACAGTGCTGGACCAGATGGTAAAATATAATTACCTGACTGAGGGCCAGGCGGACAGTTTTAAAGACCATGAAACACCGCTGAACTATCATAAGATAGACTACCATGATGGTATTGCGCCGTATTTCAGGCAGGTGCTGGAAAGCCAGGTAAAGGCAGTGCTGAAGGACATGAAGAAGCCCGACGGTACACCTTATGACCTTTATAAAGACGGACTGAAAATATATACTACCATTGATGTGAGGATGCAGCGCTATGCAGAAGAAGCTATGCAGGAGCACCTTACAGAGTTGCAGAAACAGTTCATGGCGCAGAACGGATATCGTGATGGAAGTATATGGACCAAGGGTGGGAAATCTATTGACAATATACTCACTGCCAGCATTAAGGCTAGCGACCGATACCAATCTTTCCGCGACATCAACATGACGGAAAAGCAGGCTATGGCTATGATGGCAAAGCCTAATAAAACCAAGGTATTTGCCTGGAACAAGTTACATTATAAGGATACGACGATAAGTCCGATAGATTCTATCAAGTACATGAAGACCTTCCTGCAGTCTGGCTTTATGGCTATGGATCCGTTTACCGGTGAGGTGAAGGCATGGGTAGGCGGTATAGACCATACGTTCTTCCAGTTTGACCACGTAAATGTGAACACGAAGCGCCAGGTAGGTTCTACGATCAAGCCGTTGCTTTACAGCTTTGCAGTAGACAATGGATTCTCTCCATGTGGTATAGTTCAGACCAGTCCGCAGAGCTTCCCAAGTATGCCTAAGCCATACGATGCGCAGCCGGGTGAATCATTTGGAGATGTACCTATGAAGTACGCGCTTGCTAAGTCACTGAACAATGCGGCACTTTATATATTGAAGCAGGTAGGTATTGATGCATTCGTTGATTTCGCGCATAAGTGCAATATCACGAGTCGTATGGATAAGTTCCCGTCTGTTGGTTTGGGTGTATCAGACATTTCACTTTATGAAATGATGGGTGCCTATACTATGTTCCCTGCAGGTGGCACCAATACGCAACCGTACTTTATGGTGCGTATAGAAGATAAGAATGGTATGCTGGTGAAGAACTTCGCGCCGACACAGAAAGAAGTGATCAACCCCAATACTGCATTTAAAATGGTAAAGATGATGCAGGGCGTGGTAGACTTTGGTACCGGTGGCCGTATGCGTCACAGGTATGGACTAATGAACCAGATAGCAGGTAAAACAGGTACTACCAATAACCAGGCAGATGCATGGTTCATAGGCTATACCCCACAGTTGCTGGCCGGTGCATGGGTTGGTTGCGATGACCGTCAGTTCCGCTTCAGAAGTGAGGCCCTTGGACAAGGTGCTGCAGCAGCGTTGCCGATATGGGCGTTCTTTATGAAGCGTGTATATGCTGACAAGAATCTTAACATCACGCCAAATGCAACATTTAAGGCACCTGATGGATTTGATGATTGCGGTATTGGGACAGATGGCGGTGGCACACCTGAAGACAAAAAAGGCAAGAAAACCGGAGCGGATGATGAAGTAGAAGAGCATGGCGCAAGGACTCCGGCGAATAATAATGACGATTACGAATAAGGAGTGTGTAACAAAGAGCAGAGAGTGACCACGACGTTGCATGGAATCTTATTGCTACAATTGATGGCACTGCATTTTGGTAGGGAGTTTAAGGTAATAAAATAAGATTAAACATGAGAAATATCTTGTCGTTAATTTTGCTATTTACCTTGAGCTGTGTTACACATAAAAAACCACATCGGGTTGTTTTTAAACCAATAAATTCACATATAATTTTAGGTAAAGAAACTAAATATCTGAATGACACCTTTCTATATGAACCTCAAATTGTATTATCATATGTAGAGATCGACGCTATTACTAAAGACAGGTGTTTTATAAGACGGAAAAATACGATTGAACAGTCGTATGACGAGGGGGTATATTTTATTGATGGCTATTTATTGAAGACGTTTATTAATAACGGTAATGAAATTGATTCTTCACTGAAGAAATTATATGCAACTTTAATCGATGATGACTATGAATTTAATGGGAAAGAATATAGCACTGCGTATTATGGCCTCAAATATCGGCAATACTGTATGAGCGTTAAAGTAATTTTCATTGACTCAATTCTTCAAAAAATACCCCTTTTTCTAGATAGTCAACAATATTATAACTTCTCGAAAAAACATCACGGAATAAACTATTCTTACAAAAAATTGCCGTCATATTTAATTGTCGAGGGAACGATCAATTAATGTTGTTTATAGTATTGAGATTTAACGAATGGGCAACTCTTTTACAAAGGGTTGTCCATTTTGGTTTTATTAAGCCGCTCCCCATCCCTCTCCAACCCTGTCAGTCAGCAGACAAAGTATAGAAAGAGAGACTATTCCAACGCAATCGCTTGGTACAACAATACCCCTATAGCCAAAAATTTGACATATCCCCTTTTGATACCGTTCGTGGTCATTACCTTCGCAAACATTACATTTGTATTATTTTATAAGAAGCACCATTAAAACTATAATTTTCTATTCCCATGCAGCTAAGGCTAACTCTACTTTCCATATTTATTTGTTTGCAGGCCAGTGCTCAGACAGCCATAACAACTTTTGCAGGTCGGAATATTCATTCTTTTTACAATGGTGCGCCAGCTACTGCTGCCCAGTTCAACGCGCAGCATAAGATACGATTTGCAAACGGGCTACTTTATATAGCTGATGCGAGTAATAACAGTGTGCGCATACTGAACCCGGCGACCAATAATATCGCCATTTTTGCCGGCAAGGGATCGTCTAATTTTAGTGGCGACGGAATGCCTGCGACGGCTGCCGAAATGAATTACCCGCAGTCGGTTTGTATAGATGACACCGGCAATATTTATATAGCAGACTGTTGGGGACACAGGATACGCAAAACAACTCCTGCCGGCATCATAACTACAGTAGCAGGCAATGGTATTGCAGGATATTCGGGAGATGGCGGCCCTGCGACAGCTGCACAATTCAACAAACCACAGAGTGTCGCGACAGACGACTCGGGCAATATTTACATCGCTGACTTTTTGAACAACGTTATAAGGAAAGTAGACCTTGCCGGGAATATATCGACCATAGCAGGAATAGGCGTTGCAGGTAATACAGGGGATGGTGGACCAGCAACTTCAGCATTGCTGAATAAGCCTATGGACCTGTTTTTTGACACTGCAAATAATATCTACTTTGCTGATCAGGGCAATCACTCCATAAGAGTTATCAGACCCAATGGCATCATACAAAGGATTGCCGGTACAGGAATGGGCGGATATAGTGGCGATGGAGGACCCGCAACCGCGGCCAAATTGCAAAGTCCGTATGCGGTAATGTGGCACCCATCGGGTCTACTTGTATGTTGCGGATTATGGGAACCACAGAGTAAGAAACATTTCACTTTCTACCGGCATTATAAATACTGTAGCCGGAAACGGCACGGCAGGCAATAGTGGTGATGGTGGCTTCTCTGCAAGCGCACAACTGCAAAACCCTGCAGGTGTTGCTATGGATAATACAGGCAATTTATTTATCACCTCCGGTAGCCGCATCCGTAAGGTAAGCCCGACAGGTATAATAACTACGATAGCCGGTAACGACGGATATGGCGGCGATGGTGGCAGAGCAGATACTGCATTGCTGCAAAACCCCATGCATGTGTGCAGAGATGCGGCAGGCAACACTTACATAGCCGATTCGGGCAGCCACACCGTGAGAAAGGTAGATGGTGCAGGCATCATTACAACGATAGCAGGCAATGGCAGCAGAGGTAATACCGGAGATAACGGGGCGGCAACTGCAGCAACACTGAATCAACCTGTAAGTGTGGCTATAAACAGCATAGGCTATCTGTATATTTCAGATAAGGCAACACACGTGATCAGAATGGTAAATACTGCTACCGGTATTATTACTACTGTAGCGGGAACGGGCGGCCCGGGATACTCAGGCAATGGCGGACCAGCTACGACAGCACAAATGAATAACCCATACGGGATAGCAGTTGACACCGCTGACAACTTATATGTAGCGGATAATGTCAATAATTGCATAAGAAGAATAGATGCTGCAACCGGAATTATAACAGCTGTTACAGGGGCAGTAGTTGGGAGCTTTTCGGGAGATGGCGCTCCAGCTATAGCTGCGTCTATCAATGGGCCGGTGTACATAACCTTTGATCGCGACAACAACCTGTATATTGCCGATAAATACAATAACAGAATAAGAAAAATAAATGGCAGCACCGGTTTCATCAGTACTGTATTTGGCAATGGTACAGGTGGCGACGCAGGTGATGGTGGCACGGGGGTATCGGCAGAGCTATGTGAACCAACGAGCGTTGCAGTGGATGACAGTGGTGGTATCACTACCTATGTGTGCGGAAAAATAAGACATGTACCTACCAGTGGAGGGCCTGTGAGATTAGAAGCGGGCATGAATGTATCGGGCATCTCTGCCGATGGACTTACCGGAGGCCTGGTGACCTTTGATACCGCATCAGGCATTGCATATGATGAACATAATGACCTGCTGATACCAGATGTGGGCAATCATTGCGTAAGGATGAAGTTATTGCCATTTACCGTGTCGGTAGCACATCCTAGTAAAGAAACGGGACCAATCACGATTTCGCCGAACCCTGTGCGGAATACCTTTATTATTTCTATGACTACTCCGGATGGAGTAACGGGTGATGAAATGAACGTATCGATAAGTGATGTGTTGGGCAAGATAGTTTATAGCAGCTCTATGTTGGTGCATAACAATAAAGCGCTATCCACGATAAGACTCAATGATGACCTGGCTGCAGGTGTCTACTTTTGTACCATAACAGGCCCGGGTATACGACGATCAGCATCATTCGCACTAGTACGATAAACGCAAACTCAATCATTAATGAACTGCCGCCAATTTATTGATTCAATAGTCCGGTATCTGCTGTTGCTTACACTATTATTTAGTGTTGCTGATGTAGTTGCACAAAATAATGAGGGGAATGAGAAAATAACTGACTCCGTTATCAAGGCGTCATCCCATTTAAACGATACGGTGAGGATAGCACTACTCAACAGAGCGGCAGCAGCAAAAGTGAGGACAAACCCACTGGAAGGCATTACCTATGCTGAGCAGGCTTTGGCGTTGGCACAGAAAACGAAATGGAATAAAGGCGTTGCAGATGCTTATTACAACCTTGGTAAAAACAAGCTAGTAAGGGCAGATTACAGAACTGCACTGCAAGACCTGGAATCGGCATTGAAACTGGAAGAAAGCGCTAAAAATTCTGCAAGGATAATAGAGACCTATTTTGCCATGGGGGACGTATTTGTGAAACTGAGCAAATACCCGACAGCAAGCGATTATTACTTTAAAGCATTAAAAATTGCAGAACAGGAAAAGCGAACAGATGATATTGCAACGTGCCTTATTTACATTGGTGATCTATTCAGAGCTTCGGGAGACTATGAAAAAGCACTCACCTACTTTTCAAAAGGTGTGGAAAATTGTACGGCTACGGGTAACAATATTGGACTGGCAGTATCGCTAAGGAATATTGGGAATGTATACTACACAAAGGGCAATACAGATAAAGCCGAAGCATACTATAACCAGGCATTGAGTGTGGCCCGGCAAGGAAATGACAAAAGAAATATTGCGGAGAACCTTGTCAACATGAGCATTATTTATTCGGATAAAGGCGAAAACGATAGAGCGCTGGAGAATGCATTTAACGCGCTGAATATTTATAAAGAGATAGGCGACAAAAGTGGCATAGGTAATCTGCTGGGCAATATTGGCACTACCTATCTACTATCGGCAACAAGGGATGGCCATTCTGAATCGGGCAAGTATATACCTGCTTCTAAAAGAGCCACTCTTAATAAAGCAATTGATTACCTGCAACAAGCTTTGACCATTGAAAAGGAACTAGGTGAGCTTACTGCGATACCTCAATTTTATGAAAACCTGTCGGAAGCATACTCTTTGCAGGGCAATTACAAGAAGGCCTTTGAAGCACATTCGGACTTTGTGACCTATAAAGATAGTGCGGAGAGCCTGCAACGATCGAAAGAAATAGCTACCATAAATATGGAGTATGAGTTTACCAAACAAAAAGACTCGATAAAGATGCAGAAAATGCTGACGGAGCAGCGCTTGTCGGTAGAGCAGATATTAAGGAAAAGAGAGAAGGTCTACTATATATCGGGGCTAGTTGTTTTACTACTTGTTGCTGTATTTATTTTCCGAAGCTTACGTACCCAACAAAAGCTCAACCAAACCATTACACGGCTGGTTGCTGAACAAGAACTTACTATAGAACAACGCACAGCTGACCTGCGAATAACCAATGAGAAACTACGGGCGCTCATTTCGTTCAATGCCCACCAGATAAGGGAGCCACTTACGCGAATTACGGGTACGCTATCTATAAGGGAGGATGTGGAGCCGGAGGAGTTTATGAATGATTTTGTGCCGCTTATGGAGAAGGCGGCAAAAGACCTCGACAACGCCATTAAAGATGTACTTGCCAATGCCCAAAACAATGATATAAGTTAAATATTGTTGTTGAAAGGTAGTTCCCCGAAGGAAAGCTGAATAATTTACAGAATAGGTAGATATTTGCAAATTAGGAACGATGATTGAATAAAGCATACCAATTTGTCTGTTCTTTTCCATTTCTGCCGCGTTGCAAAAAGTCTTTAAATAGCTCACTATTCGCAGATTTTGCGCCTCGCATAAAAGAAAAATAACTATCCAACTTAGTATGCTTTATTGAATCAACGTTCCTTAGATGAGTATTAAAGTAAAAATTATCAATGATCCGGTTTATGGCTTTCTACGCTTTCCGGAACCAGAGGTTATCAAAGTCATAGACCACCCGTGGTTTCAACGACTTAGAAATATCAAGCAAATGGGCATGGCACAACTGGTATATCCGGGAGCTGTGCATACAAGGCTGCATCATTCGCTAGGCGCCTGCCACCTGATGGGTAAGGCACTTGATGAGCTGAAGACCAAAGAAATAATAACCAGCAAAGACGAGTGTATTGCAGCAAGACTGGCTGCACTACTACATGATGTAGGCCATGGACCTTACTCCCACTCTTTAGAGCATACAATAGTAGGCGTGCATCACGAAGTGTTATCGAAGCTGATAATGGAGCGGATGAACAAAGAGTTTGGCGGCATGCTATCTACAGCGATAGAAATATTCGATAGCTCTTACCCAAGACAATATCTGCACCAACTGGTATCGAGCCAAATGGATGTAGACAGGATGGACTACCTGAACAGGGATAGTTTCTTCACCGGCGTGTCTGAGGGGGTAATTGGCTATGACCGTATTTTGCAGATGCTGACCGTGCGCGATAACGAGCTGATGGTAGAAGAAAAGGGCGTGCACTCAGTAGAAAAATTTATTATAGCACGCCGACTTATGTACTGGCAGGTGTACCTGCACAAAACAGTTTTGGGTGCTGAGGTATTACTAATTAATATATTAAAGAGAGCGAAAGAACTGGCAAGGGAAGGGAGAGACCTTTTTGCAACGCCGACGTTTAAATATTTTTTATATCGGGATCTGACGGAAGAAGATTTCAAAAATGACCCTAGTCATTTGGAAAAGTATTGTCAACTGGATGATACAGACGTCATGGCATCGATCAAAGTATGGCAAACACATGAAGATAAAATACTATCCAAACTGTGCCAGATGCTCATTTTAAGAAAACTTTATAAAATAATCTTCAGTTCTGAATCTTTGGCAAGCATTTTGACGCAAAAAAGGGAAGAGGTAAAACTGCGTTTTGGAATAGAAGATAAACATTTAGATTATTTCGTATTTGACGGTGTGGCCAGTAATAGTACATACAATACAAATGAAGAATTAATTAAAATTGAAACGAAGAGCGGATTAGTTAAAAACATAACGGAAATAGACGATTCATTAGTTAATCAAACTCTTGCTCGTGCCGTTCATAAAAACTACATTTGCTATATCCAATCCTGAAAGTGACCTTGGCGAAATTAATAATGGGCGTAATAATAACTGAAAATTAATTTGATATGCAGTTTACAGCACAGCAGATAGCTACCCTATTGCAAGGAAGACTGGAAGGAGATCCTGCCGTACAGGTGAGTGATGTAGCCAAAATAGAGGAAGCAAAAAGTGGCTCGCTGAGCTTTATAGCCAACCCTAAGTATGAAGAATACCTTTACTCATCACATGCATCAATCATAATTGTCAACGAGTCGCTGGAAATAGAAAGACCTATAAGTGCCACATTAATAAGAGTGAAAGATGCTTATAGCAGTTTTGCCCTTTTACTGGAGAAATACGACGAGATGATGTCGGGCAGAGTAAAGACCGGCATTGAACCACAAAGTTATGTTGCTGCAACTGCCAAGATCGGAAAAGATGTATATATCGGTGCTTTTTCGTACATTGGTGAAAATGCGGTAGTAGGAGATGGTGTAAAGATATATCCGGGTTGCTATGTAGGCAGTAATGTGAAACTGGGAGCCAATACAAAACTATATGCAGGTGTAAAAGTTTACGACCTGTGCTCGCTGGGAGACCGGGTAACGATACACTCGGGAACAGTGATAGGTGGAGATGGATTTGGATTTGCACCGTTGAAAGATGGTAGTTATAAAAAGATAGCGCAGATAGGCAACGTGATCATAGAGGATGACGTGGAGATAGGCGCCAATACTACCATAGACAGGGCTACAATGGGCTCTACTATAATAAGGAAAGGCGTAAAGCTGGACAATCTTATACAGGTAGCACACAATGTAGAAATAGGCGAACACACTGTTATTGCTGCACAAACAGGGATATCAGGAAGTTCTAAAATAGGCAAGTATTGCACGATAGGCGGACAGGTAGGAATGGTAGGGCACATAACGATAGCTGACGGCACGAAGATCAATGCACAAAGCGGAATATCTAAATCTGTGACCACACCCTATACGGTGTTAAACAGCTCACCTGCATTTGATTATAAAAGTTCGTTGAAAAGTCAGGCAATTTTCAGAAATTTGCCGGAGTTACAACAAAGACTTCTGAAGCTGGAAGAAACCGTTCATGAATTAACAGCATTATTGAGTACCCAAAATCTGGAATATAAAAAGTGAGTGACGATATTTCTTTAAGATCAGAAAGTAAGAAAAAAACCGATTCTTTGCATCAATCGAATGTTGGCAAAAATCAAAACACGCTGAAAGGCAATGTTACAGTGCATGGTGTGGGATTACATACCGGCGCTATTGTAACTATGACCATGAAGCCTGCTAATCCGGGTTTTGGGGTTCGTTTTCAACGTATTGACCTGCCTGAAAAACCGATAGTGAAAGCTGACGTTGATTTTGTGGTAGACACATCGAGAGGTACAACCATTGAGCACCACGGTGCCAGGGTAAGCACAATTGAGCATACTATGGCCGCCCTTGTGGGATTGGGCGTAGACAATGCGCTGATAGAACTTGATGGCCCTGAAGTGCCTATTCTTGATGGTAGCTCGCGCGAGTTTATGGAAGCCATAGAAAGCGTAGGTATACAGGAGCAGGATGCGCGCAGAATAGTTTACTCTATAGATACTAACATACATTATTATGATCCGGTAAAGAACGTAGACATGCTGGCCGTGCCTTCGTCTGACTACCAGATCACTACTCTTATTGACTTCAATTCCCCTGTACTGGGTACGCAGCATGCCGCAATGAGGCATATTGCTGATTTCAAAAAAGAGATAGGCCCTTGCCGTACATTCTGCTTCCTGCACGAACTGGAGTATTTGCTGGATAACAACCTGATAAAAGGTGGTGATCTGAACAATGCGATAGTAGTTGTAGACAAGGTAGTAAGCCAGGACACACTGGACAGGCTTGCGGTAATATTCAACAAACAAAAGATAGAAGTAAAGCAAGAAGGTATATTGAACAATGTACAGCTTCACTTTACAAATGAACCTGCCCGCCATAAGCTACTGGATGTAGTTGGTGACCTGGCACTCATAGGTCACTCTATCAATGCGCATATCATTGCCAGCCGTCCCGGTCATGCTTCAAACGTAGAATTCGCGAGGAAGATCAAGCAGTATATCAAGAAGAACAAGCATCTTTCTGACATACCTCATTATGATCCTTCTCAGCCGGCTATCTACGATATCAATATGATATCAAGAGCATTGCCACATAAGTATCCTTTCCTGCTGGTCGATAAAATCATAGAGTTGAGCGATACGCATGTGGTAGGTATCAAGAACGTAACTGTTAATGAATACTTCTTCCCGGGACACTTCCCAGGCAACCCTGTAATGCCGGGTGTGCTGCAGATAGAAGCGCTTGCACAAACCGGTGGTATCCTTGCGTTGAACAACTACGTTGATCCTGAGAACTATGACACCTACTTCCTTAAGATAGACAAAGTACGTTTTAAGCAAAAAGTAGTACCGGGTGACACCCTGATATTGAAACTGGAATTGTTAAGCCCTATACGCAGAGGTATCTGCGAAATGAGGGGAATGGTTTACGTAGGTAACAAGCTCGCTACAGAAGCAGAGCTAGTAGCTCAAATAGTAAGAAAAGACAAAAAATGATTCACCCGCTTACATACGTACACCCCGACGCTAAAATAGCGCCAAATGTAAAGATCGACCCGTTTACTACCATCCATAAAAATGTGGAGATAGGAGAAGGTACATGGATCGGATCTAACGTAACCATTATGGAGGGAGCAAGAATAGGTAAGAATGTTCGCATCTTCCCCAGCTCTGTTATCTCTGCCATTCCACAGGACCTTAAGTACAAGGGAGAAGATACGACCACTATTATTGGCGATAACACCACCATCCGTGAGTGTGTAACTATCAACAGGGGTACTTCTGACAAGAACGCAACCAAGATAGGCAACAACTGCCTGATCATGGCCTACACGCACATTGCCCATGACTGTGAGATAGGTAACCATTGCATATTCTCTAACAATACTACCCTTGCGGGCCACATTATAGTTGGAGATTACGTAGTACTGGCCGGCCTTACTGCGGTACAGCAGTTTGTGCGTATCGGTTCACATTCATTTGTAACCGGCGGATCTTTGGTGCGTAAGGATATACCACCTTATGTAAAGGCTGCTCGTGAGCCTCTATCCTATGTTGGTGTTAACTCTGTAGGCATGAAGCGCAGAGGCTATTCCATAGACCAGATCAATCACATCCTCGATATCTACCGTATTCTTTTTGTAAGAGGTTATAATGTGTCAAAAGCATTGAGCATCATAGAAACAGAAATACCGGTGAGCGATGAGCGCGATGAGATCATTACATTCGTCCGCGAAACAGGCCGTGGTATCATGAAGGGCTATATCCGCAGACATAGTAATGAAGGAGTAGAATAAGAATTTTCATAGATGATATTGGAACAGGCTGACCGAAGGGTTGGCCTGTTTTGTGTTTTTTGGGGATTGGCAAATTGGAAGTTGGAGCAGTTAAATGCCAAATAAATTCACAGTTACCGGCGTGTACTATAAGAATGAACTTAGTGATGCAAACCTATTGTAATTATGTCGCCCTTACAGGGCTGATGTTATGGTAGTGTTTCCGTACGAGGGGTTGAAACCCATCGCTATTTATTTCGCTCTTTCAGAGCTTGATCATTTGCTGATAGCAACGCCATGACTGATATTTTGCTCCTGAAATTTCCCATAAAAAAAGCACCCGCTGACGCAGGTGCCTTATCCAAATTCTTTACTTTATAATATTATTTTGCTGACAGCAATTCTACATTAAATACCATGATAGTGTTGGGTGGAATTGGGCCACGACCACCGGGGCCGTAACCTACGCTAGATGGCAGATACAACGTAGCACGCGTACCCGGATTCAATAGCTGAATACCTTCATCCCAACCTACTACTACCTGGCCTACCCCAAGTGTGAAATTAAGTGGCGCTCTATTGCTGACATATTTTTCGTCGATATTACCATCGAACTTCTTACCATCGAGAAACGTGCCGAGGTAGTTCATAGACACATTCTGTCCTTTCTTAGCATTTTCGCCGCTACCCTTCTTAGTGATGACGTAGTACAGGCCGGTGGCTGTTCTTGTAGCCTTAATTTTGTTCTTTTTGAAGTATTCCTTCAGAATAGCTTCGTCTTTTTCATTCTGCGTTTGTGCAACAGCTGTTATTGCAAAAAGCATGGTGCAGGCAAAAAATAAGGTCTTGATCGTGTTGAGCATGTTTGGTTTGTTGTTTAGGTTATGAATTAAGGTGTAGCACCCAAAATCAAATATAGGATTTTATCAGGAGGAAGTAAGAATGGTTTTTTAGCTCATCCAATACATTTTGGGCTGTTCTAATTCTCATTTTGCCTTTCTTGCGTATATGTGACTACGCACTCAAAGAGAGCCAGCCCGATGGCTGTTGATCAGAAAACACAACAGCGGCATAGATGGAATTATAAGCGTATCTGAAAACGAATACGTACCGTGCGAATGCGAATGGTTCGAGGGCCTCACCCTGACATTCGGGTATGATGGCGGCTTAATGGGCAGAGCTAGCCGTTTCTAAAATTTATTTTTCAAATTTTGTAACAAAAGGAGTACTTTAACGACTAACAGGTATTAGCCGGCAAAACAGGCTCAAACACACACATAAATAAATCATCATAAAATGCTACAGATCTCCAATCTATCTAAAACTTACCCTAATGGGGTGCAGGCACTGAAAAACGTATCGTTGAACATAGGCAATGGCATGTTTGGCCTGCTGGGACCAAATGGTGCGGGCAAGTCGTCACTGATGCGCACGATAGCCACGCTGCAGGATGCGGATTCGGGCAGTATAATGTTTGGAGACATAGATGTGATGAAGAATAAAGAGGAGCTACGCAAAACCCTGGGCTACTTGCCACAGGAATTTGGCGTATATCCTAATGTGTCGGCAGAGGAGATGCTACAATATATAGCCCGCCTTAAGGGCATTTCGAATGGCGGGGAAAGAGATGCGTTGGTAAAAGCACTACTGGAGCAGGTGAACCTGTATCAGCACCGTAAGAAATACCTTGCGGGCTATTCGGGTGGGATGAAGCAACGCTTTGGTATTGCACAGGCATTGATAGGCAATCCTAAACTTATCATTGTAGACGAACCAACCGCAGGACTTGACCCGGCAGAAAGACTACGTTTTAATAACCTGCTTAGCGAGATAGGTGAAAACATAGTGATCATCCTTTCTACCCACATTGTAGATGATGTGAGCGAGCTATGCAATGACATGGCTATAATAGCCGGTGGAGAAGTAAGACAGCAAGGGCATCCGGATGCATTGATGGATACACTACGCGATAAAATATGGACAAAGCGAGTAAGAAAAGACGAGGTAGCGGAGTACCAGGCAAAGTATAAGGTGATCTTATCTAAGCTATCATCGGGACAGGTAATGGTGTATGTAAATAGTGATGTAGATCCGGGCAACGGATTTGCACCGCAGAAACCTACGTTGGAAGATATCTATTTCTCAAACATCGCCTAATCCGTCCAAAACACTTCGACCATGTTCAGTACCATATTTTCATTTGAGGTCAAGAGGTTGCTTAAAACCTTTTCTACCTATATATATTTTACTATCCTTTTTGCGGTAGCTTTTTTCATTGCATTGATCATAGGCGGCGCATTCAAATCGGCCAATGTAAACATGGCCGGCGAAAAAATACTGGCCAACTCTCCCCTACTTATCGACGGCTTGTTTGCCCAGATAGACGGATGGATAGGCGCTATAATTGTAGTAGCGGTAATAGGTAATGCTGTACTGAAAGATTTCAGATACAATACCCATAATATTATCTTCTCTACCCCGGTCAATAAGTTCAGCTACCTTTTCGGGCGCTTTTCGGGTGCAGCATTTGTGTGTATGCTGATACTTACAGGTCCTGCGTTTGGCATGATGCTGGCATATGTATCTCCATGGGTAAGCGCTGATAAGGTTGGTGTCTTTCACCTGATGCCATATGTACAGGCATATCTGCAAAGTGTAGTCCCTAACTTACTATTGCAGGGAGCTATATTCTTTGCCGTAAGCCTCATAGCAAGAGATATATTCATCATCTGGTTGTCACTGATCATCTATTGGGTAACAATAGGATTTGCCAGCGCATTTGTAGGTTCTCTGCAGTATGAAACGCTTGCCGCCATGCTTGACCCTATGGGCGACCAGGCGAAAGAAATTGTTACTAAACACTGGAGTACCTATGACAAGAACAACCTTAGCTATCAGCTTACGGGAGTATTGCTATGGAACCGACTGCTGTGGCTGAGTATATCGGCTTTAGTATTTGTGGCGGGGTATCTTAGCTTCTCCTTTTCGTCGTCGGCAAGAAGAATATCTTTCCGTAAAACAAGTGTTAGTGAAAAGTCAGGTACCAACCCAAATGCATTTGTAAAGATATCTTTCGACCAGGATAAACTTCCACAAGCCAGTCGTTCATTTACTGCTGCAACAAATCTGAAGACCCTGTGGGGACTGGCAGTCAACGAGTGCCGTACCATATTGCGTAATGTGTACTTCAGGATCATCATACTGTTTGGCATGTTGTTCCTGTTCATTGTTTCGTTCCAGCTGGGCAAGGCCATATATGACACAGCCACTTACCCAGTAACTTACCAGGTTGTTGAGTATTTTGGCGGCACATTCTCTCTCTTCATCGTTATCCTTACCATATTCTTCAGCGGAGAAATAGTGTGGCGTAACAGAGAGAACAGGATGGATAATATACTGGATGCGCTACCGGTTCCTAACTGGGTATTCTATGTAAGTAAAATGTCGGGGCTCATATTTATGCAGTGCATACTTGTTGCGCTGATCATGGTTTGCGGGATAATCGTACAGCTGTTCAGAGGCTACTTCAACTTTGAAATATTCCTTTACATTAAGTACCTGTTTGGATTCAGAATAATCTCGTTCTGGATACTGGCTATATTATGCGTTTTTGTGCAGACACTCGTTCGCAATAAGTATATAGGTTACTTTATCGTTGTGCTCTTCTATGTATGGAATACCTTCTTTGCGTCTACTGTATTGAAGCACAACTTGTTTGTGTTGAACTCATCTGCAGGAGTAGCTTACTCTGACATGAATGGATTTGGACATACTGTATTCCCATACATAGTCTTCAAAATCTATTGGGGCGCATTTGGTCTTATACTTGCAGCATTGAGCAGTCTGTTATGGGCAAGGGGGACTGAAGCAACAATATCGTGGAGATTGTCGCAGGCAAGCGCAGGTGCAAAGAAGAGATCGATGGCACTTATAGCCGCTGCGGTAATTATTTTCATTGGCTGTGGCAGCTTCATTTACTACAACACCAACGTGCTGAACAAGCATATGAGTGGCTACGACCAGGGTGAGCTACAGGCAAATTTTGAAAAGAACTACAAGAAGTTTGAATTGAGCGCGCAACCAAAGATCACCGACGTAGTGGTAAAGGTGGACATCTTCCCAATGGAGCGCAACCTGCATGCATCGGGCACTTATGTGCTGCAAAATAAAACCGGCAAAACAATAGATTCACTGCATTTATTGATTCCTGATGAGATAAAGGTAAATAGCCTTAGCTTCAGTAAGGGAGCACAGATGGTGATGAATGACACAACATTTGGATATCGTATCTACAAGCTGCCACAACCAATGGCGGCAGGCGACACAATGACTATTGCATTCAACGTCGACAAAAACAGCCACGGATTCCCACATGACTTTACCGGGCTGAGCAGCCCGGTGTACAATGGTACGTTCATGAACAATTCCAGCTTCATGCCATCTATCGGTTACAACAATGCATATGAGCTGTCGGACAATACAGAACGTAAAAAGCATGGCCTTGGCTACAGAGCTACTGAAAATGCCATTACCGATACCACCCAATACAATACCAATGGCTTTACAAAAGATGCCGACTTCATAACCTTTGATGCTACTGTGAGCACGGTGCCTGACCAGATAGCTATTGCACCCGGTTACCTACAAAAAGAGTGGAGTGAAAATGGCCGCAGGTACTTCCACTACAAGATGGACAGTAAGATCATGAACTTCTATTCGTTCTTATCGGCCAGATATGAGGTAAAGAAAGAAGTATACAATGGTGTAAACCTTGAGATCTACTACCATAGAGGCCATGAATACAACCTGCAGCGCATGATCAACGGAATGAAAAAATCACTGGCCTACTACACCGCTAGTTTCTCTCCGTACCAGCACAAACAAGTTCGTATACTAGAGTTCCCAAGGTACGGCACGTTTGCGCAATCATTCCCTAATACCATTCCTTTCTCTGAGGGTATAGGATTCATTGTGAATGTAGATGACAGCAGTAAAGAAGATCTGGATTATACCTTTTATGTAACGGCGCATGAAGTAGCCCACCAATGGTTTGCTCACCAGGTAGTAGGCGCCAATGTAGAAGGATCGAACATGCTGTCTGAAACGCTTGCGCAGTATGGCGCCATCACGGTAATGGAGAAACAGTATGGCGAAGAAAGGATCAAAAAATTCCTGCACATAGAAATGGACAAATACCTGACAGCCCGTTCCAATGAAGCTGAGAAGGAAAAAACACTGTCGTTAGTTGATGGCGGCCAGCAATACATACTTTACCAGAAAGGTGGGATCATTATGACATCACTACGTAAGTACATAGGTGAAGACAGCATCAATAAGGGACTGAAAATGTTCCTGGACAAGTATGCATTTAAAGCTCCGCCATACCCTACCACGCTCGACTTCCTGGCATGTATGCGTGCGGTTACACCAGACTCTATGCAGTATATGATCACAGATGGTTTCCAAAAGATCATTATCTATGATAATAAAATAACTGAAGCGAGCGCAGCTAAAAACGGTGATCAATATGTAACGAGTGTAACAGTAGACATTAAAAAACTAAGCGGCGCAGGCGATGGTAAAGAAACACCAATAAGCTGCAATGACTATATCGATATAGCGGTTTACAAAGACAAGAGCACTATCCTTACCACTACCCGCTACAAGCTAAAGAATGGCACAACCAAGCTGAGCATACCTACCTCTGTGAAACCATATAAGGTGGTATTAGATCCGCAGGTATTGTTGATAGACAAGAAGACCGATGATAACGAGAAGCGGTTGGATGTGAATGATAAAGTAGCGAAGAAGTAGAATTTTATCTCAAACCGAATACGTCTGGAAAGGGCCGTGTTATGTGGAGGCGCAAAATCTTGCGTCTCCACGTACCTGGGACATTGGAGCAATAATAATTATGAAATATGCCTTACCAGTAGCCGCTTGGCAACAGGTAGCAAGGTTTCATTAAGCGGGACGTCGATTCGGGTATTCAACCATGTATACTGCGGGATTGGGCAACATGCGATAGGCACGAATGATGTCCAGTTTTATTTGCTCATATGTATTGGCCAGGTTTTTTGTGCGGCTGTCCATATACTCCATACGTATGCCTTTATAACGGGCGTCTTTGTGCTCTAGTAGCGTAATAGAGTAGTTGTAAATTTTCACTTCAGAGTACGAACCATAGCGAACAAATACATACCCTTCATTTTTATAGAGGGGCATGATGCCAACAGGCTCTATCAGCATTTGTTTTTCGACGTATTCATAGAGCTGTGCGCCCTCGGTAATAGTATTATGGATCTCTTCTATTGCATAAGAGGTAATGTGCTCGAGCTCCTGCATTACTTCGTCGTCCTGCAGCATTCGCTCATAGACGAATTCCATCTTCTGTAGATTGAGCGTGTCCATGCGCTTGGGGAACTTATCCTGAAGGAACCGTTTATTTTGTTGAAAAGAAAGCAGGTTGTTGTAGTGGGCTACGATCTCTGCGAGGTGCGGATAGAGGCGGGTTTGATCGAAGCCATTCTTTACGTCTTTAAGGTAAGCGAGGAGGCGATATTTCTGTAATTCAAAATCTATAAATCCCTCCATGAACCATGTTTCACTGAGTATCATACACACAATAGATTAGTTATACTAAGTTAATGAAACAAAAGCAATGCCAGAGTAAGTAAAAAGTGAAAACTTAAAAGTAAAAGCTGTCTAATCATATCGGTTTTAGCGGATTAACTTTTCATAAACCTGCCACTAGTTAACTTTGCATCCCGAAAGCAATACCATGAACACACAGCATCGCTTACCCAATATCCTTGCCATATCAGGAAGCCTAAGATCAAACTCATCTAACAATACTGTCATTAATACCGCTGCAGCTATGTTGGCGGGTAAGGCTAATGTGGTTATCTATGATGGCCTTAGCAGGCTACCCCATTTTGATGACAGTAAGGAAGAATACGCTGAGGTGACCCGTTGGAGAAACCTGATAAAGGAATCGGACGGGGTACTGATCTGCTCACCGGAATATGCATTTGGTGTGCCCGGATCATTGAAGAATGCGCTGGACTGGACCGTATCGACGGGAGAATTGGTATATAAGCCGCTGGCGCTTATAACGGCAGCCACTGGCGGAGACAAGGCACATGCGGCATTACTCAATACCTTTACCGCACTCTCAACGAATGTAACAGAAGAGACATCTTTGCTGATTTCGTACATACGGGCAAAAATGAATCCGGCTGGCGAAATAACGGATGCCGGCACATTGGCTGCAATTGAGAAGGTGTTAAGTTCGTTGATTGGTATTATAAAGGCCGCAGAATAGTTTGCACATCTATTTCACATGGTTTACATTTTGCGTAAGTTTGAATAGGAATCTCCGCATGCTATTCATTTTCAGTAATAACAAACTATGACGAAATACAGTTTCTATTTCATCGCACTTTTATCGTTTATAGTACAGTCGTGCGCGGCTGCACCATTGCGTAAAGTGAGTTGTAAAGACCCATCGGTGCAGTACATGGGGCGTATAAAACATGAGGATTCATCAGCTACATTTTACTGGTCAGGCACATCGGCCACCATGCGTTTTACAGGGTCGACTATTGCAGTGGATCTAAGAGATGAGAAAGGAACTAATTACTATTACGGCATCGTTGATGACAGTGTTTATACTAAAATAAAAGCTGACACCATAAGGCAGTCTTACACAATAGCCGACCACTTAAAGAAGGGTGTGATGCACAAGGTGCAAGTCTTCAAGCTTACTGAAGAAAGCGCCGGAAAATCCTGGCTTTATGGGTTTGAAACGGATGGCAGTACCATTTCATTACTGGATAAAGTGAGAAAGAAAATAGAATTTTACGGCAACTCTATAACAGCAGGCTATAGTGTAGATGATACCGTAAGAGACACCGGATTGCCGGAATATTTCAACAATTACTACACCTATGCTGCTATGACCGCAAGGCATTATGATGCCGAGTACTATAACATTAGTAAAAGCGGCGTAGGCCTTATGTTGAGCTGGTTTCCGGTAATTATGCCTGAGCTTTATGATCGGCTGGATCCGCTGGATTCTATTCACAAATGGAACTTCCATTCTTATGTTCCCGATCTAGTTGTTATCGACCTGTTTCAAAACGATTCATGGTTAATTACCAAGGTCAATCACCCGCAATTTAAAAACCGCTTTGGCACTACCCCACCCGACAGCACCTACATTGTCAATGCGTATAAGCAGTTCGTTACAACCATAAGAAACACTTACCCGGATGCATCTATTGTTTGTACGCTGGGCAGCATGGATGCCACCAAAGATGGTTCGCCATGGCCGGGATATGTAAGGGCGGCAGTGTGCCAGCTGCACGACAGAAAAGTCTACTCGCATATCTTTGCCTATAAGAACGCTACGGGACATCCTAAGAGAAAGGACCAACAAAAAATGGCTGAAAGCCTTATTCAGTTTATAGATGCGAATGTGCAATGGTAAGTCGTAACCTACCTAACGGCAGGCAGGGTCGTAAGTCGTAAAGGTTGCTTAGTGCATCAAATAAAGAATTAAATAAAAGAACAATGAAGATAAGAGCTATAGTTACTGGGGCAACAGGTATGGTAGGTGAAGGGGTACTGCATGAATGTCTGCAACATACAGAAGTAGAAAGCGTGCTGATCATCAACCGCAGACCATCGGGCATTACGCACCCTAAACTAAAGGAGATAATTCATAGTAACTTCTTTGATCTGGCACCAATAGAAAATGAACTGGCTGGATATAATGCATGCTACTTCTGCCTGGGTGTATCGTCAGCAGGAATGAAGGAACCGGAATATACCAGGATGACCTACGACCTAACGCTCAATGTAGCTAAGACCCTTAGCAGGCTCAATAGCGGTATGACCTTTTGTTATGTATCGGGCTCTGGTACAGACAGTACAGAGAAAGGTAGAAGCATGTGGGCACGGGTGAAAGGTAAGACAGAGAACGATCTGATGAAATTACCCTTCAGGCAGGCGTTTATGTTCAGGCCAGGATATATGCATGCTACGCCGGGTTTAAAGAATATGCTGCCTGCCTATAAATATGTTTCGTGGTTGTACCCGCTGTTCAAAGTAATACTACCCAATTTTGTATCAACGCTTGCTGTCGTGGGCCAGGCAATGATCAATGTAACACTGAAAGGATATGAAAGGAATATACTGGAGGTAAAGGATATAAATAAAGTGGGTAACCAATAAAAATAAGGTGCATAACAATAATTGCTATGCACCTTCTATGATCAAAGATCAACTTGAATAGTTAGGCTGCCTGGCTGTCTTCCGACTTGTCCCGCTTTTCTACATTCTTATTGATCTCCTCTACATGCTTCATAAATTTGGTCACATCATCATCGGCATATGTGCCATAAGCATCTACTACCATTCCCTTCACACCATCAGTTGTTTCCACAACGTATAGTATGCAATTGTCTGCAGGGTCTGATTGACCTTCGAACCTGTAAAAATCTACTACCCTCACATCGGCCGGTCCGTACTTCTTATCCTTTTCTACAGAGTATAGACCTTCGGGTGAAATAGTGATGGTATCAGTGTACCCGTTTTGTGTCCATTTATTAGTAACACCCGTAAGCGTGTTCATAAATGGTATCTTAGTATTTATCGGTTGCTCGTTGCTGGTGTTCATAAAAGTGGTTTTTAATTACACTACCCTAAGCAAAAATCAGCCATCATAAAATAAATATTACTTACACATGTAGTTAATTATCAGAAAACAACTTACATGCCATAACAAAGCCTTCACATTGTGAGAACAAGTACAAGTTGTAGAAATGACACCCCACTGATTGGTTGTTATTCACCAATTAGCTTAATAAACATGAAAATTTGATACAATCGCATTAAAAGCTATTGTAAACCCGCTAAACGGTTTATTTTTGTGGATATGGATAATACATCAGCAGTCTTACTTGATATACTCAAGTATACTATACCGGCCTTTATAGTACTGATCTCCACCTCATTGATCGTCAATAAGTTTCTGGTTTCCCAGACACAGCGCAAGCAACTGTCGCTATTCCAGGATGCGCAGAATATTACCATCGGCTTACGCCTACAGGCGTATGAGCGGTTGGTACTTTTTATTGAACGTATCAGCCCGCGCCAGTTACTGCCAAGGATCTATGATTCGTCGATGACGGTTATGGAACTGCGTACAGCAATTACGTTCAGCATACTTGCAGAGTACGAGCATAACCTTTCTCAACAGATCTATGTATCTAAAGAGGTTTGGGAAACAGTGAAGAACGTAAAGGAGCAGGAAATAAGCATGGCTAACCAGGTGGCAGGAAGGCTTGACCCCAATGCACCTGCAAAGGAACTCCACAAGATGATAATGGACTATGTGTTGCAGGGCGATTCTCAGCTACCTACAGATGTTGCGCTTACTATCATTAATGATGAAGTGAAGAAGGTGATGGCTTATGGATCTTATTAGTAAAGAGTAGATAGTAGATAGCCCCCAGTATAAATCAGAAAGCTGTCATTCAATAAACAGTAACGATTCAAATAGAAGATCACGTAATGGAAGATAAAGTAATTAAGATAGATAGCGGGATAGAGATCAGGCAACTGTATTGCGACCCGATAAAGATGGATGAGATGCCGGGTGTGTTTCCTTTTACAAGGGGAGTACATGCAGCCATGTATCGTGACAGGTTGTGGACCATGCGCCAGTATGCGGGTTTCAGTACTGCAGAAGAATCTAATAAGCGCTACCATTTCCTGCTGAGCCAGGGTGTAAGCGGCTTGTCAGTAGCATTCGATCTACCAACACAGATAGGATATGATTCTGACCATGCTATGAGCGAAGGTGAAGTAGGCAAGGTTGGGGTGGCAATCGATTCGCTTAGAGATATGGAGATCCTCTTTAAGGATATAAAGCTTGCGGACATATCAACTTCAATGACCATCAATTCTACCGGCTTTATATTGCTGGCTTTATACATCGCCCTTGCAAAGAAACAAGGAGCGGATATAAAGAAGATATCAGGTACTATTCAAAATGATATCCTGAAAGAATACGCGGCACGTGGCACTTACATATACCCGCCTACGCCATCAATGCGTATCATTACCGACATATTTGAGTATTGTAGTAAAGAAGTACCTAAGTGGAATACCATTTCTATATCTGGGTATCATATACGTGAAGCTGGAGCTAATGCGGTGCAGGAACTTGCCTTTACATTGGCCAATGGAAAGGCCTATCTGCAGGCCGCTATTACTAAAGGGTTGGACATAAATGTGTTTGCCCAGCGCTTGTCATTCTTCTTTAATGCACACAACAACATATTTGAAGAAGTAGCTAAGTTCAGGGCGGCAAGGCGCATGTGGGCTAATATCACCAAAGATCTTGGCGCAACTGATCCACGCGCGCAGATGCTGCGTTTCCATACGCAGACAGGTGGCAGCACCTTGACGGCACAGCAGCCAGAAAACAACATCGTTCGTGTAGCATTGCAGGGATTGTCGGCGGTATTAGGTGGCACGCAGTCTTTGCATACCAATGGATATGACGAGGCGCTATCTTTGCCTACTGAAAGGGCCGCAGCTATTGCGCTACGCACCCAGCAGATACTGGCTTATGAAAGCGGTGCTACTGATACAGTAGATCCACTTGCCGGGTCTTTTTATGTAGAAGCACTTACCAATGAGATAGAAGCCGCCGCATGGAAACTAATCGAGAAGATAGATGGCATGGGCGGTGCAGTTAAAGCCATAGAGCACCACTTCATGCAGGACGAGATAGCCCGTTCGGCTTATGCCTATAATAAAGCGATAGAAGATAAGAGCAAGATAATAGTAGGTGTAAATAAGTTTACCGCAAAGGAAAATAACGATACGCCTTTATTGAAGATAGATGACTCTATCCGCCAGGTACAAACAGACAAACTGAACAAGCTACGTGCTGAGCGTGACAATGAAAAAGCAAAGGCTTGCCTGGAAGCGATCCGTAAGACAGCTAATGGAACTGACAACCTTATGCCATTTGTTATAGACGCAGTAGAGCACTTGTGTACACTTGGCGAAATAGCAGATACACTCCGCGATGTGTGGGGAGAATTTAAGGGATAACACGCTTTCAAATTCTGACTGATACAATGCCATAGACACCAGTCTATGGCATTTTTAATAAGGTGCGAATAGCCGTATCGCGTAACCGCTTCTTTTCTAAGAGCCATGCATTAGCGGTAACACTACCATAGCTCCTTATACCCTCTTTCTGTTGCTGCATTTTCAGGTAGCCATCGTATACTGTGTTGCTGTATTGGTGAGCATCATTATCAGACAATTTCTCACGCGCTTCTATTGTGTCAATATGCGCATGAGTTAGCTTGTTCAATTGACTTTCGAATCGCTGTGCTGTTATAGAGTCCTTTCTTGAAAGTCGTGCATTAACGTACAACCACAGATTAAGATCAGCAGAGTAATTGAATGAGGGATCACTGCAAGCCGTGCATAATGCATAAGCCATGAGATTGGCATCGCCCTCGGCTGCAATACCTGCCTGGTGGGCCATTTCATGACTAACTGTAAACGGCAAAAGAAATGCCGGCAGTGTTTTTACTATCTGCCCTTCCCCTGTAAATGGATTGAAATAACCATCAATACCTATCCTGTCCATATACCAACCAAATAGTGTTGGTTTAACACCATACAATGTCAACCTGGCATCGGTATACTGTTGATAATTTGCTACAGATATCTTGTTGATCTCACGAAGCGAATATGATCTGTAAACCGGGGCCAAAGCATTCAACCTGCCCACCAGCAGGCTATCAAACCTAACAAGATCAAGGGTGTCGTTATGGTCTTTTAATTGCCATGCAGTTCTTAGTGGGGGGTTATAATAGTTGATGCCCCAGCCAAATAAAAAAAACAGGTAACCGATAAGTATGGCATTAACAGCATAAAATACCGAGTGTAACAAGCGTTCTTTATTCGCTTTGAAACGCCATATATATTTACCCCATTTTACAAGCGTAAGCAAAAACCAAATTCCAGCAGCTATGTATAATATATCGCCAAGGCTGAAAGGGAGGAAATGCATGAAGCCGCCCCGCTGGTCCTGCAGCATAAAATAAGGTATGTGATAAAAGCCGGTAGGAGCAGTAGCTCTTGTGAAAAATAACACGCTCACTATTATTACCAACAATAATACAACAAGCAGATATATCTTTCTTTTTAGCTTCATACGGAGAAATTATTGCTGTTGTTGTTGGCTTATATAAACATGCGATACCTTCGGAATCGACCTCATTTTATTTTGTGTTGACTACAAACATTTGATGCCTTCAGCATCATGACGTTTAATTACTGCCAATAGTCTTACTCTCTTCGAGACTCCATGACCTTATCGCTCACGTTCCTGTTGTAGTAATTATTTTAAATTGAATGTAGTAGCTAAAAGTAAGAAGAGCCAATGATTTTATCATGGCTCTTCCTTATTCTATTAACAGTATTAACAAACCTGTTTATCTTGTTATCATTACTTTTTCAGTGTGTGCACCATGCGGCGTAGTAACAGTTACAAAATAAATGCCAGCCGGCTGTTCAAGAAATATATTCGTCTTATTGTTTGTACTGCATGGCATTTCCATCACCTTGCTACCTATCATATTTGTGATAGATATAGTACCCGGCTCAGTAAAGTCCGATACAATATTCACTGTGAACGTTGTGCTTGCAGGATTAGGCGAAATGCTTACCTGTCTTACACCACCTATACTGGCATTGATCACACCCGTGGGAATTGTATAGTAGGTCTTTTGTTTGCAGAACAAATGTTCCGTCATTACCCAATAATATTTTCCGGCAAAGTCGGGGCTTCCGTTAATATAATTGGAGCCTGTCTCTCCTACCAGTATTGTAGAATCGAGTGTTACTGCATCATCATATCCCCACTGATAAGTAGACATACCAGGCTGAGCAATAAACACACCACCAAAGTAGTCAACTGAAATCGTTTCATTAGTATTATTGTCTACAAACACTACGAAGGAATCAAGGCTTCTGCAGCTATAACCGACATTAGAAGTAGCTAAGTAAATAGTTGCAGTACCGGGAGCAGGGAAGCTGACAAGGCTATACTGATGCCCTGCACCTTGCGCCCATACTGTAGCGCCCTGTGCAAACCAGTCGTAAGTAACTGTGGTATCAGGAACAGATGATGTACCGAAATTCTGGAACATGGTACCAGTACACAACCAAGATGGTGACTTAGTTGTAATAACCGGTGGTGGCGGGCCTTGTGGCTGAATAACCAGGTATACGTTTTGTGGCGCGCTGCATCCCGCAGCAGTTAAGGTATAGTTGATAACCGCATTTACAGACGAAGTACCAGAGGTGGTGTAGGTTTCTACTACGTTACCTATTCCTGAACCTGAAGCAGGTGAAACACCGGCAACTGCCGGACGTACCCAGGTGTATGTAGTACCCGGTGTAGCGCTTGCAGGCACATAGACAAAAGTTCTGCCGGCGCAGGTAACCACAGTATCGCTGCTTGACAAAGTAGGAATAGGCTTCACTACAACGGTCACATTCTGCACAGTAGAACAGCCACCGGCGCTAACTGCAAATGCATAGATGACGTTAACCGGGAGTGCAGTTGTATTGATCAGAATTTCATTTGGATCACCCGAGCTGCCCGCTGTAGGATTTAAGATACCGGGAACTGCAGAACGCACCCAATTAAAAGATGCGCCGACGGTAGTACTAGATGGCGTATAGTTAAATAATGTACCGCTACACACTGATGGTGGTGTAAGAGAACTATTCAATATCGGGAAAGGATTTACTGTAACGTGATGCACGGCAATATCCGTTCCGCAACTATTAGTGACGGTGTAGCTAATGTTAGCACCACCGGCAGACAATCCGGTAACAATGCCAGAGGTATTAACGGTAGCGATCAAAGGAGCAGAGCTACTCCAAATGCCACCGGATGCAGTATCTGTTAAAGTAACAGGCGCGCCTACGCATAGCAATAACGCTCCTGTAATAGTATCTGCAAATGGCAATGGCGCCACGGTAAGCGAAAGGGTTGCGGTATCTGATCCGCAAGTATTACCAACCACATAGCTGAGTACAATACTTCCCGGCATCAAGGTATTTACATATCCTGTACCATCTACCGTAGCTATGGCAGTATTGCTGCTGCTCCATAAGCCGCCCGATGAACCAGATGTAGTAAGTGTTACCGGCAGCCCCGAACATACAGTAGACAAGCCGCTAATTGTTCCGGCTGACAATACAGGAATAACAACTACGATATGCGAAGCTGTATCGGGATTACAACCGCTTGTTACAATATAATAGACTGTGTCTGTACCCCCTGAAACTGGTGTAACAATACCTGCGGCATCTATTGTAGCAACGGCAGGATTTCCACTCAACCAATAGCCACCTGTAGCTGTATCTGAAAGGGTAATAGCTGAACCTACACATACTGACCCTGGCCCTGTAATTGTACCCGCATCATGCAATGAACTTACGCCAATAGTAATAACAGATGAGGCAATGGCAGTATTGCAGGAATTGCTGACTGTATAGTAAACAGTATCCTGACCTGTGGTAACTCCAGACACAACTCCTGCTGAAGTAATGGACGCATGTGCATTAGAAACAGACCAGGTACCACCGGCGACTGTGTTCGATAAACTAATAGAATACCCCGGACAAACTGTAGTTAGTCCAGTGATAGCACCTGCAGAGAGAACAGGATCGACAGTAATAATATGGGCTGCGGTGTCTGCTCCGCAACTGTTGGAAAATATATAATAGATAGTATCTACTCCGGGAGCTACTGTAGTAATTACTCCGGCAGCATTGATGGTAGCTATGCCTGTATTCCTACTCATCCAGTTACCAGTTGTTGCGGTATCTGAGAGTGTAACAGATGACCCAAGACAAACAGCTGAAGGACCAGTGATACTGCCCGCTGCATGTAATGGACTTACTCCTATCGTAATTACAGAAGAAGCGACCGCTGTTCCGCATGAGTTGGTAACAGTATACCGTATTGTATCCAACCCACTGGTAACACCTGTAACAAGGCCGATTGAAGTTATTGTTGCGCGTCCGTTAGTAGCACTCCATGTACCACCTGCACTTGCATCAGTTAAACTGATCGTAGCTGAAGGGCAAACAAAAGTAGCTCCCACAATTGTACCCGCCGAAGGAGTATTGCCTACAGTAACAATATGAGTAGTAGTTGCACTACCACAGGTGGCAGTTGTCACTGTATAAGAAATTGTATCAGTACCTGCTGACAACCCGGTTACCACTCCACCTGAGGATACTGTCGCCGAAGAATTGGAAACGCTCCAGGATCCACCCGTACTGCCTGAAATTGTGAGTGAAATTGTATTAGTTGTACAAACAAATGTAGGACCCGACACCGTGCCTGCATTCGGCAATGGCACCACCCTCATAATACGGGATGCTCTTACAGGATTGGGCATTGCGCATACAGCATTTGAAGTAAGAATAGCCGTAACAGTATCTCCATTACTCGGAACATATGAATAAGACGAACCGGTTGCAACGGTTGCCCCCGACACCTTCCACTGAATGGCGGGCGTGGTGCCACCATTGGTGATAGACGCAGTATAATTAGCAGTAGCTCCAATACAAACTGTATCGCTCGCGGTTAAGATACTTATAGTTGGCACTACCACGGGGTTAACCGTCATTGTAATAGTATCTGACTTGGCTAACAGCATACCACCATTTGCCGTATCAATAATAGTGCACGACACCCTGTCGTTGTTATTTATTGACACAGGATGGAACGTTCTGGAATTAGTACCTGCCGCTACGCCATTAACTTTCCAACGATATTCAAATGAATAATACCCTGTTGTAGTTACCGCGGTAAAATTTACTGTATCAGAGGAACAGATAGTGTCATTTGGGCTTACAGTAATACGAAACGTATCAACGTTGAATATCTGCCTGATCCTTCTTCCTGCGCCGCCGGTAAGTGGTACGTTACCAGGGCCATGATCGGCAATAAACATGTGTCCGGCAGAATCGAAACAAATACCATTTTCACCAAAAAATCTGGTGGTAGAGCCAATAACAGCACCATCTCCGGTATAGTTGGCCAGCATGGCCGTATTATTGATGCCGGTATAACTGTTTATAATTCCTGCGGGAGTTACCTTACGTATCTTATTGTTCCCGATATCACAAATATAGAAATTACCGGCAGCGTCCTTTTTCATACATCCCGGAGAATTTAACTTAGCAGCTGTAGCTGGATTTGTATCACCACTACTTCCACCAAGAGTAGGGCCCTGACCCGCAAATGGAGTGATAATGCCGGTAGTACTTACTTTACGTACAATATTATTGGCTTGCTCAGAAATGTAAACAATACCCGCAGCGTCAACAAACACATCAGAGACGCCCTCCATAAATGCAGCAGTAGCCTGGCCTCCATTACCGCTAAAACCTATGCCACCACCACCGGCAAAAAGACTGATCGTAGTTCCGGTTGGATCCAGCTTCCATACCCTATCATTACCATTAGCTATATAAAGATTTCCCGCAGCATCGAATGCCAGACCGGAAACAGCACCTAAACGAATGGTAGTAGCAGGACCACCTACCGACGAAACTGTGGCAGGTGCAGGAGGTGGATCACCTGCTATGGTGCTGATAAACCCAAAAGTATCAACTTTTCTAACGATCTTGTTTGCAGCATCAGCTATATAGAGATTCCCAATACCATCGCACACTAAACCTGCGGGCGATTGTAACTTTGCATTAATTGCAGGACCACCATCGCCACTATACCCACCAGACCCAGTACCTGCATAAGTAGTAATGAGCCCATCGGGGCGTATCTTTCGGATCACATTTTTTCCTGCGTCGGACAAATAAATATTTCCCTTCCAGTCTACGGCAATACCATTAGGTACCAGAAATCGCGCTGAAACACATGGCCCCAAATCCCCATCGCCTGAGGTTGATGCACCTACGCCGTCTCCGGCTAATGTCCTTATTATCTGCCCATCCACACTAACATAAAAAAAGAGTGCTATTACTAACAGCAAACCCTTCATCTGGCTACACCTCATCTTATATATTATTTATCCGACCTGAATTGTTACTTACAAATATAATTCATCAGCAATTACCAGTCAAAACAAAAATGGGTCGCAATAAGCGACCCGTTTTATGAAATGACATTGAAAAAATGTTTTTTTATGAACATCTTAATGAGAGTACATTATATCTTCTTTACATACCCAAAGACATAAGATGTGGAATCAGGTAAAGCGTGAATGACCCTGATCTGATTATTGGCTGCTCTATCATTTGTAGTACGGAACAGTATCACTACATCATTATTAAGAAAATCATGTAACAAGTAACCTCTTACAGAATCGTGTATCGGGTATGCAGAAAAGACCAATGCATTAGGGATCTGCGCCCAGTTAATGTTATAGTCAAAGCTGGTATTGATAGCGTAAGTGATCGTATCAGGGTAAGTGTGTGAAAGAAAGTCATAACGGTTCTTAACCTCAGACACTGTACCATTTGAGCGGAACAAAACCCTATCTGAATCAACAGTGGTAACACCGCCTACAGTACGCTCAAAAAAGAATAAGTAAGTTTTATTATAAGACAGGTTCATACTATCTATAGCCTGTCCGTAACCTGAAACAGTACGCGTGTTATCTGCCTTTTTACAAGCCAGAAAAGCACTAAATAAACAGCAGAGCAGCAGTATTTTTTTCATTGAAACGCAATTATCAGGCAATATACTTATTTAATAGACAAAATTCAAAATTCAGCAAACCAAAGTGCGATGAGCTTGAACTTGCAGGACAAACATTATGAATTATTAAAACATGACAAGGCAAAAAAAGTGGATGATCTTCACGACCATCCACTTAAAAATATTATCCCAATTTAGCTTTTAGGTTTTCGTTAATTGCATCAAGGAATTCCTCTGTATACAAGTAGTCTTTACCATGGCTCACTTTATTACCATGAATGCAAACCGCAAGATCCTTTGTCATCTTACCGCTTTCTACGGTATCAATACAAACCTGCTCCAGTGTGTTGGCAAAATGTATGAGATCCTGATTATCATCCAGCTTACCACGGAAAGCCAGACCACGAGTCCATGCAAAAATAGATGCAATAGGATTTGTAGATGTTGGATTACCCTTCTGGTGCTCACGATAGTGACGCGTAACGGTACCATGCGCCGCTTCAGCTTCCATGGTCTTGCCGTCAGGAGTGATCAATACTGAAGTCATTAGTCCAAGAGAACCGAAACCTTGTGCAACAGTATCGCTTTGTACATCACCATCATAGTTCTTACAAGCCCATACAAAGTTACCATGCCACTTAAGAGCGCTCGCTACCATGTCATCGATCAACCTGTGTTCGTAAGTAATGTTAGCTTTTTCGAATTCCGCCTTGAATTCTTTCTGATAGATGTCTTCAAAGATATCTTTGAAACGACCATCATACTTTTTCAGGATAGTATTCTTTGTAGAAAGGTACAAAGGCCAACCCTTAGACAAAGCAAGGTTGAAGCAAGAGCGGGCAAAACCAATAATAGACTCATCTGTATTGTACATAGCCAATGCTACGCCGTCTCCCTTGAAATTGTATACTTCGTGCTCAATGGTCTGACCATCTTCACCTTCAAATTTGATAGTAAGCTTACCCTTTCCTTTTACTACGAAATCTGTAGCACGGTACTGGTCACCAAATGCATGACGACCTATACAGATAGGTGCGGTCCAGTTAGGAACCAATCGAGGAATGTTTGACATAACGATAGGCTCGCGGAAAACAGTACCATCAAGGATGTTACGGATAGTGCCGTTAGGGCTCTTCCACATCTGCTTCAGGCCAAATTCTTTTACACGCTCTTCATCAGGAGTAATTGTAGCACACTTTATACCAACACCATATTTCTTTATAGCATTAGCTGAGTCGATAGTTACCTGGTCGTTGGTCTCATCTCTGTACTCCATACCCAGATCGTAATATTTGATATCGAGGTCCAGATAAGGGAGAATCAGCTTCTCCTTAATGTACTTCCAGATTATCCGGGTCATCTCATCTCCATCCAGTTCTACCACCGGATTCGCTACTTTAATTTTAGCCATTATTATGTGTGTTTATATTATCAGTTGATATAATGTTCTGTTTAGAACTGCCCAAATGTAGGGAGTTTTTTAAAATAAAGAAAGCCTTTTATTGGGGATAAAAGGCTTGGTAAAATAAATATAATCAGTGTCGCAATACGACACGTAGCTGGCTAGTAAGCAAAAACTCAGGGATCAGGCAACATGCTCCTTTAAAATCTGCTGCAGTTGTTTTGCCTGCACTACCCCAGACTGACGCCACTTAACCTGCCCGTGCTTAAAAACAATAAGAGTAGGTACTCCCTGAACATTGAACTGAGCCGCTAATCGTTGGTTTTTATCTACATCAATTTTAAGGACTTTCACATCATCTCCCATTTTATCTTTCACGTCTTTAAGAATAGGGGCCATCATCTTACACGGACCACACCAGGTAGCAAAAAAATCTACCAGCACCGGCTTATCTGAATTGATAACTGTTTCGAACGAATCCATAATACCTCATTTTGAAGTATAGCTGCAAAAACTGAACCATAAATAAAACCCGCGTTCCAGCATTAGCGTGGCACAGTCTTTTAAGCAGTAATGGCATACCAAAATGTTTTTTATGAAAAAGATAGCACTGATAGCAGCAACTCTGACAGCTTTATACGCAATACCAACACATGCCCAAACTGAGGCAAAAAAGACACCCAACGGCCAGTATGTTTCAATAGGCCCGGTAGCGGGTGTAGGCCTTAACTGGGTGGGCAATATGGTAGGTAATAACATGACAGTAATGTCGGGCAACCTAGGAATAGGGTTGATCTATGCCCGTAATGAGCATTGGGGCTGGGGAGGCCAGCTGATGGTGTCGTCTGAAGGATATGATGTGAAATATAATGGAACAGAAGTAAAGGCTATTCCTCTCTATCTGCGTATGCCACTACGTGCCTACTATTTCTTTGGCGATTATAGAAATACTATAAGACCGAAATTATATGCGGGACCAACTCTTGGACTGAAGTTGAGCGAAACAGACGATATGAACGGTAGAAACACAGAGGTAATGGCCTATAATAATACTGGTACTTTCAGAACTTTTGATCTTGGAGTAAATGTAGGCACAGGAGTGAACATTAAACTGGCAAAGGCAATATGGCTGAATCTTGATCTCGTGTACAACCAGGGATTATTGGATGTAGTTGACGATCCGGCTGATAACTATAATACCAATCAGAACTTAAGCTTCAGTGCAGGACTATTGTTTGGATTGAAATAAAACTTCACAGACAGTTATAAAAGGACAGGCCATGCACGATGCATGGCCTGTCCTTTTCTTGTTCATAAATATTAAATCTCTCCCTGCTTTTCGGGTGTTTTCTTGGTGCTGAGCAGGTAACGCGCAAATAAATACCCCCCCAGGGCACATCCCATAATAGCCAGGCTGTGCACAGGATTGTTTATTACTGCATGCTGAAATTCTAATGCCAATTCCTCGCTGTACTTTACTTTATCAGTCTCCAGTCTATGCATATCCAGCACTCCCCTGAAAATGGCCAGAAATGTGATTATATAGCCAACAAAAAAGCCAACGAACATGAACAAAACGGTCAAAAATCCCCACAACACCACACTAACGCCCTTTTCTTTTGCCCGTGCGCAGTTACGATATACAAAAAAGCCCAATAAAAATACAATAGATATCAGATCCATATTCCGGTAGCAACAATTTCAAAAGCAGGCATTGAAAATGCCCGCCTGTTAGGGCGCAAGTTACATCAATCAATTTTTATTCAACAGAAAGATATGATCAGCTGCAATAAAAATAGGCATGCATTGTACAAATGCATGCCTACAATATATTTTACTACTAATTAGAAGCTCTTCATAAACACTGTAACGCTCTCCATTACATGTGCAATCTGCTCTTCGCTAAGACCATGATGGCAAGCTAACAGCATACCGCCACGCATTACCTTATCAGACTCAGGGTAACCGCCACTAGCCTTCTTGCAGTTTACATGCTTGAAGCCCGGCTGGCGAAGGATATTACCGGTAAATACAGTACGTGTCTGAATATTTCTCTTCTCCAGGAAAATCTGCATATCGCGACGGATAAATGGAGCAGTTTCGCGGATAGTAGACGCATAAGCTAACCAACCTGTTCTTGAATCAGGCAATTGCTTTGGCAGGATAAAGAACTCTTCATACTGTTCAAAAAACTTGCGCATGCGCAGGTAATTTTCTGTACGTGTATCTATGTTCTGTTTTAGCTTGTTCAACTGAACTACACCAAATGCAGCACCCATTTCAGATGGTTCAATGTTGTAACCCGGCTCTTCAAATACGAACTTAGCATCGTAAGGAATACCATCTACTTCTACATTGAAGCGGTTTTCGATCTTCTCTGATTCTACGAACAAAGAAGAGCTACGGCCCCAACTACGCAACAAACGACCGCGATCGTAAAACTCAGGAGTATTAACACACAACATACCGCCATTACCACCGCAATTGATGATATGTGAACCATAGAAGCTGGTTGTGCTCATATCGGTAAAACGACCTGATGACGCACCACCTATTTCAGCACCCAATGTATCAGCAGAATCTTCTAATACAAACAGGTTGTGTTTATCAGCGATGGCGCGTAAAGCCTGCCAATCAGGAAGGTTACCCATAAGGTTAGGTATCACCATCGCCTTAGTATTAGGCGTGATCATTTCTTCCACCTTATTAGCGTCTAGATTGTATGTACCTTCTTCCACATCAATAAAAGCAGGAACCCAGCCTTTTTTAACCAAAGGCGCTACAGTAGTAGAAAATGTAAGTGCAGGAGTGATGATCTCAGCGCCGGCTTCATAATTCATAAGGTCTGCAGCAAGATAAAGAGCAGAAGAACCGCTGTTTACCATGATACCATATTTCTTGTCATATAGTGCAGAAACGCGTTCTTCCATTTCACGCACATTCTTACCCATCTGGGTAGATGTACGCAATACTTTCACCACCGCTTCTACTTCATCTTCGCCATGTACGGTTCTGCCGTACGGCACGTGTATAAAATCTGATTGTACCATTTGGAAAAATTAGAATGCGAATGTAATATTTACTTGCTAAATTTCTAAGTTAAAAAATGTTAGTACTATATAGTTTGTGTCTATTCATACAAAAATCGCCCGAATGAAGCGACTTTTGCACTATACAATTTAAATATAATTACATCTTCTGGAAGCGCTCTACTTTCACTCCGCTATTACCTTTTACAAAAATATAGTAGCTGCCGGCAGGGAGTGCTTTTACATTCAGTTTTGTGCTGTTGCCATTTATCTCCTGCTTCATTACTACCTGACCCATGCTGTTGACCACACTGATAGTAGTGAAAGTACCCTTGCCGATTTTTACGGTCAGTTCATTTTCGGCGGGGTTAGGGAAGAGCTGAATATTGCTAACAGTTATGTTGCTCAAGTCTTCAATGCCTGCGGGCCAGCCGACTATGTTGGTAACGGTGTTGGTCATAACGACAGGGTTATAATCAAAATAGATGCCCGCGCGGTTGTCAATTTGTGTACCCACAAGCAGGTCGTCTTTAGTTTTTATTGTAAACCTAACCATACCATCGCATTGACCGTGATAGCTGCTATCAAGCAGATTTATATGTGGGAAGCCGAACTTCAGCACATTGTGCAATCCATTATTCAACACACAAGTTGTTACGGGATGAGTCGCTGTAAGAACTTTCAATGAATGCACATCCAGATCGTCAGACAGTGTGTCAAGAATATGGATATTAAATGCTGTGTCGGTACCTGTATTTTCAAATTTGAGCGTATAGGTAAGTGCTGTACCGCTACCAGGCGCAAGGATACCTGACGGGGAGACAGTTTTTTCATTGGGATCATATGAGGAGCGCACTGTGTCCACCTCGTTAACACTATTGTTGGTAAGATCAGGGTCTCCTGCCGGAGTGTTTAGACAATAAGATGAATGGACAGTATCCCCCGCCATAAGATCGACGCCGGGTACTACACCAGTAACATACACGAACTCGACAGATGATGGAGGGGAAAAAACCCACTTATACGTATTGCCACTTATCAGGGTAGGTGCTGGGTACGTAGTTGAATAATTGTATTTCGGGCTCAAATTCATTGTCAGTGTGTCAGCTGAGTAGTTGCACACTGCCCGTGCAATTGACACTGACGCATCAAACCTATTCCTGGATGATCTGGTAGACACATATTCTGAAAGATCGTTACCGTATCCGAGAGAGAGGCAATCAAAGCCAAAATATTTTGTCCTGTGAGCGCCAACTACAAACGTCAAAGTATCATATATAACGGCAGTTGCCGGGATGGTTGACAACGGAGATGATCCATAATTAAAAGCGCGAAAAGTATAAATGTCCCCGGCAGAACCCGACACTGCATAAGCCCAGTTATAGTTTACATAAAATGTATCCACTGTAATTCCATTAGAATCAACCGAAACCCAACAACCATAGTAGTTACTATATTCGGTAGCAGCGTCGTAAATACCATTGCCATTGTTGTCAAAAAACGTGCCGAGTGAAAGTGTCTGACAATTGTCGACAATATTAGTTTCAATTACAGAATCGACGGCTGTAGATCCATAAAAAAGCACACGTTTAACACTGTATGTACCTGAAAATGGATAGGTGTGATAGTATTCAGCACCACCACCTACTACTCCACTATCAGCAATGGGTGTTATATCACTTGTGCCATCTCCATAGTAGGTCTGCAGAGAAAGGCCTGATGCGTAGCTATTGGTGTTAATTTTGAAAACTGCAAAGGAACAGGACGTATATGGGTAATAACTTATACTATGCACTGTTATGACGTATTGTGCGCTAGCCTTGCCAATAAACAGTATAATAAAAACAAATAAGTAAAATATTTTTTTCATACTCAATGATTTATAAGTTGTTGAATCATATATGCAGACGAGTGTAATGCCGTAAATGTTAGTAATTTCATAAAAATAAAAAGAGGTCGCTCATACGAACGACCTCTCAACGGTAAAAAATAAACATTCATTACATCTTCTGGAAGCGCTCTACCTTTACCCCACTATTTCCTTTTACAGAAATATAGTAGCTGCCGGCAGGAAGTGCTTTTACGTTCAGCTTTGTGCTTGTTCCGTTTACATCCTGCTTCATTACTACCTGGCCAACGCTGTTAATCACACTGATAGTGCTGAAAGTACCCTTGCTGATCTTTACAGTCAGTTCGTTTTCGGCAGGGTTAGGGAATAGCTGAAGATTAGAACCTGATACATTTCTCATGTCATCAATTCCATCAGGAATACCAACAGTCGTTACAACAGTATTGGTCAATACAACGGGATTAAAATCAAAATAAATACCACCACGATTAAGGATCTGGGTGCCATATGGCAGTGAAGACTGTGTATAAATGCTGAATGTTACAAAACCGTCGCACAAACCATGGTGGGTACTATCCAGCAAATTAATATGCGGAAAATCAAACTTGGCAATATTCAGACCACCAACGTGCTGAATACTCAAATTCATGGCTGCCGAGCTACCTAAAATAGCAAGAGATTTTACATTCAGTTTATCAGATAAGGTATCCATAATGTGGATATTGAATGCTGTATCGTTACCCGTGTTTTCAAATCTAAGCGTGTAGGTTAGCCTGGTACTCACGTTATCAGGAATATTAGTATTGGGCATTACTGCCTTGTCATTAGGGTCGAAAGAGCTTCTTACCGTGTCTACAAGAATTACAGTGTTATCGCTCAGATCACCATCACCTGCCGTAGGTGTAATGTAATAGGAAGAGTGCACCGTATCACCGGCTATCAACCATGCCCCAGGCACCTCACCATGCACATATATAAACTGAGGTGTGATAGCGGTCAGAGAAGGGAATGTCCATGTAAGTGTGTGCCCTGAGATGGTAGTAGGGGCTGGAGTAGCATTTACAAAATCGTACTTGGGGCTCATATTCATAGTTACGGTCACCCCGGCAGGAGTGCAATACTGATTTGTAGCCAGTATCTCTGCCACAAATGAATGACGGCCCGCCCTGGTTGTAACTAATTCGCCGGCATCATAACCTGACGCGCCTGAGCAATCGAAACCAAATTCTTTGGAGATATAATCATTGACTATCATTGAAATAGTATCATAGATCACTCCTCCTGCAGGGCATGTAAGCACAAGGCCGGTACCGGAACTGATAACTGAAAAGGCATAAATATCACCAGGATTACCGGTAGCCTGGTAATGCAAGCCGCTGGTGGTAACGAATGTATCGATCCTGATACCATTTGAATCAACAGCAATTGAAATAGGTGTAATGATAAAATTTTCAGATGCGCTATCAAAAACGCAATTACCATTAGCATCATAAAATGAGCTGAAGTTAAATGTCTGGCAGTATTTGGAGTCATAAAAAGACACCAATGAATCAATAGAAGCACCACCCAACTCCAACACCTGTTTAACAGTATATGTACCAGCTGAAGTATAAGTATGCGTGTAAGAGGCGTATCCCCCTACGAATGCACTCATTACCGGATTAACATTATCTGTACCATCTCCGTAATAGGTATGTACTGCCAGGCCTGAAGAAAACCCGCTGGTATTGAGGCTAAATACCGGATCAATACAATTGGAGTCGGCAAACGTGCTCACGTTGCTATATGTAATAGTGTACTGCGCATGCACTTTGTTAGTAAACAAAGCAAACAACGCCACAATAGGCAAGTAAAATATTTTTTTCATAAAATCCGTTTTAAATGATGGTGAATATCATTAATGACGAATATTTACGTACAAATGTTAGGATAACAGAATAAAAAAAGGAGCTAATAACTATCAGTTATTAACTCCTCCCTGATCCATCCATCTTTTCACCTTGTTCAGGCTACAGCTATCTACTACATAGGTAGGCGGCATTGGCAATGCGAGGCTACTGTGCAACATACAATGATATAGTTTGGAGCCATATACTCCGTCTCCCCTGAATCCATTTTGAAGATAGGCCTTAAGCGAGGTAAAATCCTCGAGATCCAATCCCCCACCCTGTGTTACTGCTGTAGCGTGGCATGAATAACAGTTGGCTGCCAGCATAGGCTTAATATCAGCATGGTAGGTTACAACCGTTGTGTCGCAACCGACTGGTGCTACCACTACAGGTGCAACATATGCCTTGTGCGTGCACGCGCTTAAAAAGTAAAACAAAACCAACAAAAGCAGCGATCTTTTCATTTTTATTTAATCAAAAAACCGGTTTGAGTAAACTACTCAAACCGGTTTGTAAAAGAAAACATATTGATTAGTTCATTACACTCAACTTAGTAATAGACTGTTTGCCATTAACCAGAGCTGATATTACATACATACCGTTAGCCATGTCTGTAGTAGAGAACTGATAAGACTGTGTACCAGTAGCAGATGTACCGTTAAATACTTCTTTAACAACAGCACCTGTTCTGTCAAGGATAACGATCTTCACAGAAGAAGATGCCTTGATATCTAAAGAAACTGTAGCCTGAGACTGAGCAGGGTTAGGATAAACCTTGATAGAACCCATGTTAGAATAAACGTCATTTACACCTACAGTTGGATCAACTGTGTAGCAAGTAACATCATAATCAGTATTCAAAGGATCGAAATTGCACCATCCGTTCATCCAGTTGTCATTGATACCTGTACGAGCAAATGCACCTACATAGTTAACGTTGGTAAAGAAAGGATTGCTGGCTTTAGAATTTACAAAGTCAGGAGCAAAGCCAGGAACGTTGTAAGTAGCAGGGCTTGTTGTATCATAGTTCAATGGCATTGTCGGATCGAATACATCGTTAACACCAGTTGCCCAACTTGGATAGTGTACAGAGCTGTAAACTATAGGAGAGGTACTGTTTGGAACCAAAACCGGGTTAGCAAGGTTGAAAGGATTACCTAACTGAACACCACCAGATACAGTTGAATAAGACTTATTCTTGTATGCAGGGTTTTTGAACCATGTAATAGGACCCAGGTTTACGCCACCTGCCAATACTGACCAATCGGTACCTGTAGCTGTAGTATCAGAATTTGCAGTTGTAGGAGTAAGGCTACGTGCACCATCCTTTACAAAAACTACATCCTTATTGAAAGAAGTATTAGCAGTACCTGCTATGATGTTGTTACGGAACTGAAGGATGCCATTACCAATATTAGCAACTGTAGAACCATATGATGATGATGACTCATCGACCAACACTGCGCAAGGCCATCCCAGGATAAGGCTGTTCAAAACACTCATTGCACTACCGCGACGCAAATGAACACCTGCAACGTAGTTAGGATCTGCACCTGTGAAAGCAGGGCTATTCAACGGACCTACCAAAGTTGCATTACAGAAAATGCTTCTGTTAACCTTAGTTGTATCACCTGCAAGACCACTTACAGTACCTGACAAATAACTATCACTTTCAAAAGCCTTAGAACCGCTCTGGTCAGCTGCACCTGCATCTCTTACTGCAACGATGAACTGATTCATACCAGCATAACCGTTATCAGTATCATAGTCATCATCCCATGTGCCAAAAGCAACCATGTTTTTTGTGTTCACGGTGCCACCAAAAAATTCGTAGCTATCATCTCCGCTGTAAGAAACCTGTATGTGGTTAACAACTGTAGCATTACCTACACCGCAGAACGTAAGACCATTTACTTCATTGTTAGGAGAGAATGCAATACCACCAAATTCAATACGGCAATAAGTCATTACGCCGCTATTGTCATTAGGGTTTACACCACCATAGAAAGAACGTGGGCCGCCTTCTACCTGAGCCTGACCAGCAGTCCAGTTTACAGGAGCCTGTCCGCAAACGATTACACCACCCCAATCACCATAAGAGCGATTTCCCGGAGCCTGATTAGATGTAAATACGATTGGATGCATAAGCGTACCCATAGCCATGATCTTAGCACCACGCTCAATGATCAGCGCACCCTTAGTGATCTTGTCACCCTTGATGATAACACCTGAATCGATCGTCAGTGTATGGCCCGCAGTTACGTAAACGTAACCTTTCAATAAATACTGCTGATCACACGTCCAGTGCGTATCGGTTGCAATACTGTCCTGGATAACATTGGTTGTATAGGCCATTGAAGTACCGATACAGCTTAAAAGCAAAGAAGATGCTAGTAGAAACTTTTTCATAACATTTTTATGTTTGAATGCAAAAGTATCTCGCCAATGTTACGGCAAAATGAACGACCTGTTACGTTAGTATGAAGTAATAACCAGCCGTTAATAGTTGTACACATGGTACTCACAAAACACTGGCTAATAACGAAGTGCAGAATTAGGGTGAAAGGCGAATTCCGAAAAACATCTGAAAATTATCAGATCAGTTTTATAAACAGAAAAAGGCGGCCTGCTGATCAACTCAGCAGGCCGCACTTTACTAAACACAATATTATTTCTAGAACTTAACCTTTAGGCCAATAGTGAAATATCTGCCCGGTTTGTACATTTTGTAATCACGATCAATAGTGTTGCTATTGAACTTGCCGTCGCGATCACTATCCTTCACAAAATGTACTTTTGAATCTAACAGGTTCTGTATACCAAAGTTGACCATATAATGATTTTTGAATATCTTAGATACGGTAAGGTCTAAAGACTGGAAAGGCAACTCACCAATGCTCTCACCTGCTTTCTCAGTAGTACCTACAGCATATAATCTTGCACCTGATACATTATATAACAATGAGCCCTGGAAACCGCTGGTAGTGTTCTGATAGAACATACCAAGGTTAACGATATATGGTGACTGGCCCTGCAATGTTGCATTTTGTATCTGTGATCTTGCTTTAGATGTATCAAAGGTTAACTGGCTCTTTGACAATGCAAGATTACCTACAACACTAAAGTCTTTAAGGAACTTAGTACCCAACTTGTTATCAAGGAAAACAAGGTTCTTACGTAGATCCAGTTCAACACCTGCAGTGTAGGCATTTTCCGCATTAAGGTAAGTGAATGCTTTATTATCACCCGTCTGACCTGGTATCAATACACGCTGAATAGAGTTCTTGATAGTTTTGTAGAAACCACCGATCTGGATCATTTCTCCTGAAGATGGATACAACTCATAACGAAGATCGATATTGTTCACTTCAGCTACCTTGAGCTGTGTACCATCGGGGCTGATGATAGTCGGGAACAATGAACCCTTATTACCTGCCAACTCATCAAAGTCATAGAAGAATATTGGTGCAAATTCTCTAAATTCTGGTCTGTTCAATGTTTTACCATATGCAGCTCTTACAAGGCTCTTTTCAGAAAAGTTATAAGAAGCATTGACAGATGGCAACATGAAGTCAGTAGTGATCTTAGGAGAAACCGGATTCTGATTAATATAACCATCAATAGATTGTACATTATGCTCATAACGTACACCACCAACTATAGTAATATGTTTACCCAAAGGCAACTTAGCAGAAATAAATGATGCGATCAACTCATTCTTTGCATTGTACTTATCAAAGATGTTAGTTGTTTCATCCATGAGGAACTTCTTAGTAACACCAACATTTGAATCAGCAAAAATAGTATTGATATCAAGGTGAGTAAGTCTGCTCGCATTTGCACCATTACTAATTGTCTGTATGGTATAACCCAACTGCCTCATATCGAACGCTCTGCTCTTGAATTCAAGATAGTTACCGGCATTCAGGTCAAAGCTATATTCCTTGATCTTTATCTTTTGAGTGATCTGGTGACTGAAGCTATATCCTTTTTCATAAAGGGTCTGATACAAACGACCACCACCATTTATAGGATCTACCTGGTTAGCTATCGGGGCCTTATATACAGTATCGCCGCCTGTCTTTGTGTACTTTATCCTTCTCAGATCAGGCATATTCCTGAATACATCAGTATACCCAATTGTCCATGTATATTTTCTGCTATCGGTCTTGTTCTTGTGTGTACCTGTAAGCTGACCTGCGTAGGTAGCTTTGCTGTCATAACCCATAGCGTAAGACTGCTCATCTGCATTAGCAGCATACTCAGTATCACGTACACTGTTTCTGATAGTTACAAAAGACTTGCCTACCTGGCTATACAAATTCTTAAACTCAATTTTAGTGTTACCCATTGAGAAACCAACGTTCTCCACTATACCTACACTGGCATTGTTGGTGAACTGCCTGTCCATGTAGTTATAGCTTTTAGAATTGGTTGTATCCCAGTCCTGGCGGCTGATATTGAAATTGGTCTTTGTGTTAGAGTAAGACAAGCCGAATGTATTGCCGATGCTGAATGTTTTGCGCTTAAATACATTAGACAAAGCCATTGAGAATCTAACATCCGGACTAGCTGCTTTAGAATTGATAGCCCAATCATTACCAAATGCCTTTGAAAGAGAGTTGATGTTAGGATCTGTTCTCTCTAATCTTGCAGGTGTGCCCTTAGGTATATTACGGCTACCATCATCATAACCCAGCCAATCTGTACTTGAAGCTTTATTAGCGGTGAACTGCTCACCGGTAGTGTTCTGGCGAGAAGATGATGAGAGACTAACACTCAGCTGATTCTTTTCCGGAAGTGATGTTGTGTATACCTTAACCATACCACCGGCAAAGTCGCCCGGCAATTCCGGAGAAGGAGTTTTGAAGATCAGTATCCTGTCTATCAATCCACTCGGTATTATATCAAAAGAAAATGATTTTTTATCAGACTCACTACTTGGCGCACCGGCGTCGTTCAACCATACAGTATTGTAACGATCAGGTAACCCACGCACTACTATAAAACGGTCATCTTGTATGGCTACACCCGGTATACGTTTTACCACATCCGCAGCACTGCGGTCAAGGGTCTTAGATATCTGCGATGCGCTGGTACCGCTTACTACCGCATTACTCGTCTTTATTTCATTTATTACAGCCGCTTCGGTATTAGTAGTTCTTTTAGCCCTTACTTCTACCGATTTCATTTCCTGCACCTCGGCCTTCATCCTTATATCTAAAGTAACATCGCTACCTTCCAGCTTTACGTTTCTTTTCTCTGTAGTAAAGGTGATATAGCTTACGCTCACAATATATTCACCGTTCTTAACGCCTGTAATTTCATACTTACCATCAATATCAGTAACCGCACCACCATTTGTTCCGTTAACTGTATCTACACTCTTGTAAGTCACAATAACACCCACCAACGGAGCACTATTTTTATCTTCTACTACGGTACCTTTTATTACGCCACCAAATGACGTAAACGAAAGAAGCATACAGAATAAAGGAAGGAAAAATTTGGCCATTTCTTTTTTTTCTGCAAAATTATAAAGGTCGCTCCTGCAAAAGGAGCGACCAATGTTATCAAATTGCTTCGTCAATATTACCTTAATGTTAACACAGACGTATATCCTGTTTACTTACTTTTTATATGCATCCACTACCTCGCGGTATAGCGCCTCGTAAAGTGGAATAATGTGCTGCCTTTCAAACTTTTTGGCCTGCGCCAGTGCTGCCTTTTTGAAATGGGCCATCTGATCTTCATCCTTTAGTATCAACATAGCATTGGCCGACATATCAGCCACATCACCAACGTTACTTAAATAACCTGTGACACCGTGTATATTGATCTCCGGCAATCCACCTGAATTTGTTGAAATAACAGGTACACCACAAGCCATGGCTTCTAATGCCGACAATCCAAAGCTCTCAGTTGCAGACGGCAGAATAAACAGATCAGTAATACTGAGTATCTCACTTATCTGCTCCTGCTTGCCCAGGAATCTTATATCATTAAATATGCCCAGCTCTTTGGCCAGCTCTTCTACATTCTGCCGCTCAGGACCATCGCCTATCATCAGCAATTTAGAAGGTATCTCTTTCTTCACATTATCAAATATCCTTATCACATCCTGCACTCTCTTTACCGCCCTGAAGTTGGACACATGCACCAGTATGCGTTCACCATCGGGCGCCATCATCTGCTTAAAGTGGTTCTTGTCGGTCTGGTGAAAGCGCTTTACATCAACAAAATTGGGGATAACATGTATGGGCTTCTCTATAGCAAATGAACGGAGCGTTTCTTCCCTCAGGTTATCAGACACGGCAGTTATGGCATCACTCTCGTTAATAGAAAAAGTGACAACCGGTGCATAGGTAGGGTCTTTTCCTACCAATGTAATATCGGTACCATGCAGCGTAGTAATAAAAGGAATATCCAATCCACTCTTTTTCAATATCTGCCGTGCGAAAAATGCGGCAGACGCATGAGGAATTGCATAATGCAGGTGAAGGAGATCCAGCTTATTATTAGTTATCACATTTACCATAGCACTTGCCAAGGCAGTTTCGTATGGAGGAAATGCAAATAAAGGATAAGTTGGCACCTTTACTTCATGAAAATAAATATTGGGATGAAAGCTCTGGCTCAATCTTACCGGCTGCTCATAGGTAATAAAATGCACCTCGTATCCCTTGTCAGACAAGGCCATACCCAGCTCGGTAGCCAAAACGCCACTACCACCAAATGTAGGGTAACAAACTATACCTATTTTCATATTCATGGTTATCGCCGGCAAATATCATCTTATTGCGGCAATTTGCAGCAATAGCAATATTGGTTTTAATAATAAGGTAAGATTGCGTTTTTAACCCGCAATGAAAATGATCAGGATCACTTTGTAGAATAACTCGTCGGAATGGCAAAAGGAGTTTCTAATTGTTTATCAAACTCCATATTCTGTAATTCCATCTCCAGCAAGAACTTATCATTCCCGTTCTGAATATTTACAGATCTGGACGACGGTATTTTTTTCCCGTTTACCGCTTCAAAATTATCATATCGCAGCGTAGCCTGCGGGCCATTTGGGGCGAGTGTACTTACCCGATTGCTCAACAATACACTGTCCAATTTCCTGTAATCAAGATCTTGTGCGTAGCTACTATCCTGCACTTTTACTAACCATGAATTGCCCAATACCGCTATATCCCTAATATTACCGGGCCTGAGTGGCTCACCAATTATGAGGTTCTGTAACGTAGCAAAATCAACCTGTGTAGGCAGTATCTTGGCCACATCGGTAAGTGCTATTCGGGTGCCCGTTTTCTGAATATAATTGATCATAAAGAAACTATCGCGGGTGATGTACGCCCTCGCAGCATGCACCATGCCGCCAAGAGCTGTAATATCTACCCATATTACAGAATCTTTCTTCACTCTTATATTGGCTGTAAAGTCCTGTTTATCCTCAGGCCCCTCAAAATGCACTTTCGCCTTGCTTGTAAAAGTCACAAACTGAACCCTGTTGTTGTAGATTGGTAAGATCATATCTACAAGCTGTTTCATCATTCCCGTGGTATCAGGTAGCATGCCAACAGTATCCTGCTCAGGGAGCACTATCCTCCTCCGGTTGGGATCATTAACTACTATTTTGGTAGTATCGGGAACTGTAACAGTTGTGGTCTGCCTTTTTTTACCGGACGCTAGTCGCTGTAAAGAGCACGAGTCCAGCAAGAACATTACTGAGAGCAACAGGCTGCCGCATAAAAATCTATTCATACAATTTCTCTTCGCTGATCTTTTTATCCAACCTTGGGTCGGCAACGCCTTTTTCTTTGGCAATTTTCCAGTTCTGGAGTGCCTTTGCCTTGTCTTTTAATTTATAATACACATCTCCGAGGTGATCATAAATCGTACCATCAGCTTTGCGGTCATTGGCATTGGCAGCCCTTTCTATATTTTCACGTGCCTTCTCATAGTCGCCCATCTTATATAATATCCAGCCGTAGGTATCCAGGAAGGTTGTTTCGTTGGGCCGCAACTGCAATGACTTTTCAGACATCATCCTGGCCTTATCCAGCTTCTCCCCTCTTTCCGACAAAAAGTAGCTATAGTTATTCAAGACGGTGGCGTTCTTTGGTTCTTTTTCAAGTGCTTTGTCAAATGAATTATCCGACAACTGATATTGTTTAGTGGTGTTGTACACTTCCCCAAGCATTGAATAGAAATCCGTCAGCTTCTTTGTATCAGAGTCCGGTATCATATCAATTGCCCGGTTAATGGCACTGATAGCAGCGGGATATTCTTTCTTATTATAATGACCCAAACCATTATAATAATGGACAATAGCCTGGTTAGGGAACAAACGAAGTACCTTCTCGCTATACTTGATCAATGAATCAGTTGCATTCTGATAGGCATAGGCATTCAATAACCTATTCCATATCTCAAAGTTGGATGCCTTTACAGCCAATGACTTTTTGTACTCAACAATAGCCTTATCGATCTGCTGATCAGAAGCAAGGAAGTCGCCATAAGTACCCAGCAATTGTGCATCTCCCGGATGTTGGTCAATTAACTGCAACAATAAAGGAATTCCCTCGGTGTTTTGCGCGGCATCTGATAAGTTCTGAATGTAAATGTAAAAGAGTTGTATTTGGGTTGTGGCGTCGAGTTTTGGATTCAATATCCCCTTTTTCGCATAAGCACGAAAGTTTAGCGAATCACCTGTTTTCAAATAGTATTCAGAGAGTCCCATCTCAATTACCGGGTCTCCGGGAATGGCCTTTTCGGCATCCTTGTACACCTCCAATACCTTTTCGGGCATCTTGTTATTTTCGTAGAGGTCGCCAAGCAGTTTGTAATACTTGCTATTCCTGGCATCCTGGCTGATCAGCTGACGGGCCACGTCAGTGGCTTTATCTACTTTATCCATCTCCAGGTAAATACTTACCTTCTGCATCAGGATATCGTCATCAGACCCGCTTAGTACCAGTGCTTTGTCCAGGTAGATCAAAGCTTCACTGTATTTTTTTGCCCTTTCGTAGTAGGAAGATGCCTGCATGGCATAATTAGCGTCCCCATTCTCCTTGTCCGCTACACGGGCAGCAACATCGGCAGCTTCCAGAAACTTACCTTGCCTTGCCAGCAAAGCAGAATAATTAATATTATACCACTTATTGTCTTTTGAAAGAGCAATTGCTTTTTTGATATTTGCTTCCGCTTTATCAGTCTTTCTAGCCTCGTCATACAATACCGATAGCTCATAGTATCCTACAGCATTATTAGGATCCAGAACAGTAAATTGTTCAAACAGATCTATAGCGCCTTTAGTATCGTTATGTTGTTTGGCTTTCTGTGCTTCAAAATACAATTCATTGACTTTCACAGACTTTACATCTGTGCGATGAGCCAATGTATCGAGCACTTCCTGTCCATACACATTGTTAGCAGCTATAGCTGCTAACAATGGCAAGACGGTATACAATAAGAATTTTAACCTCATATTTGTGTTGAAAAATCACCAAGGCTCATTTCCCTTGGCTTTTCACTGTAATTTACCTCTTTTCCCAACATTGATGTGTGGAGGTTGGCATTTTTAACAATAGTATTTACGCCTATAATGCTGTTCACTATACGTGAGTCTTCAATTACCGCACCTTTTTCAAGAGATACGTGAGGGCCAACAACTGAATTGCGCACCACAACGTTCTCGCCAATAAAGCATGGCTGTATGATCACGGAGTTATCTATTGTTGCAGAAGCCGCAGTCAACTTTTCGGTCTTTTGCTTTATCTCCAGTATACGCTGATTAGTGTAAACAGTTGCAGCCATGTTACCGCAATCCAACCACTCCTGTACCTGGTCGGTATAGAACTTCACGCCATTTTGCAGCATGTGATCCATTGCATCGGTGATCTGGTATTCACCTTTCAGCATAATATTATTATCGATAAGGCGCTGCAGTTCTTTTTTCAGGCCTGCGCCGTCGCGGAAATAGTAAACGCCTATAATAGCAAGATCAGATACGAAATCCTTCGGCTTTTCTACAAATGCTTCGATCTCGTTATTAGCATTCAGCTTTACCACACCAAATGCACTGGGATCTTCTACCTTCTGCGTCCATACTATTGCATCTTTGCTCTTGTCAATGCTGAATTTTGCATCAAACAATGTATCGGCAAAAGCAATGAATACATTACCATCCAGCGTATCAGATGCGCACAAAATAGCGTGCGCTGTTCCCAAAGCTTCATGCTGATAGCATATCTTACCCTTGGCACCAAGCGCTTCAGCTACTTCTACCAGGTGCTTTTCTACTTCCTTTCCAAAAGTAGGGCCTATGATAAAAGCTATTTCTTCCACTTTTTCATTGCTTGTTGCCAAAATATCTTCAACAAGGCGCTGAACGATAGGCTTACCAGCAACATGCAAAAGTGGTTTAGCTGTAGTTAAAGTGTGCGGGCGCATACGCTTGCCCATTCCTGCCATTGGGATAATGATATTCATCTGAAATGTTAGTTATTTTTTGAAAGAATAAATTAATAAATAAAAACCGAGCCATATTAGCTCTCACTATACGCCAGAGTGCCCAAACCCTCCGGCACCTCTAGTAGTTTCATCTAGCGATGCCGTTTCCAGCCATTCTACCTTTTCGTACCGGGCCACTATCATCTGCGCAATACGCTCACCGTCATTAATTACCTGGTCTTCGGTAGACAGGTTGATCAATGGCACCATTACTTCTCCCCTGTAGTCGCTATCAATTGTTCCAGGTGTATTTACCAGACTCAGGCCTCTTTTTATTGCCAATCCGCTACGTGGGCGGATCTGCGCCTCGTACATCTCAGGCAAGGCCATAAACAACCCTGTTGGTATAAGCCTGCGCTCCATTGGCTTCAATGTTAGCGGTTCGGGCAACCATGCCTTTATATCCATACCGCTCGATCCTGCGGTTTGATACGCCGGTGTGTCGTGCGGAGATTTATTTATTATAGCTACCTGTACCATGTTTTTTATGAATGCGTGCAAAGGTAAAAAATATGAGATAAGTTTTATGTTATTACTTACCCCGCGATTTTTTGCCTGTTAAAAAATAATAATGAACTAAAAAATGCGTAAAAAAGTAATCCATGCTGTGTAGCCAACACACTCTCAGTAAAGAAGGTGATGCCTAACACCAGCAATAAGTAAATGTATAAATTATCGCGATTCTTTAACGCCTTAAAAAAATGCATGCCTAGAGCCAGAAGAAATAAAGCTATCCCGGGTATTCCGAGTGATATCCAATGATAGAAATATTCATTATGGGGATCGAATGCATTGACATCGCGACCATAGTACATGGAGTAAAAAAAGTACTTCTGTTTTAGCAGGTACAATAGCCTGCCGGGGCTACACCCGGTCACACCATACCTTTTCACCATGTCCAGATCTACAGCCAGTATCATCTTCCGCTCATGTATCGAATTATCTGTTACATTTTGTTTCAGACTGGTACCCATCCCGGCCATTTCGTTTACCCTCTGGCTTACAAATGGCACAAAAACATACGATAGAACCATTAATGCGGCTACACCAACAAACAACCATTTATATTGCTTCAGCTTACGCCTTCTTAGCCATGCAGTGTGAATGAACATCAGTGCCAGGGCTATTAATGGCGACTTTGCCAGTAGTGGCAACAAAAATGCCAGCTGTATATAAAACAGGGAATACTTCAATATCCTGTTCATATTATCTGCATTCAATAGCAATATACCTATTGCCAAAACCAGGTACATGCTAATATAGGTAGGGTGAATACTTGTAAGGTCCTCAAAGAAAATACGATACGTGACGTGGTTCACACCATGAAATCCATCCGGCGCAAGGGCATATTTCACCACAAACCACCCATTAGCTATAACACAGATACCTACGGAAAAATAGACGAACCAGGCTAATTCACCAATTATCGTCCTTATTTTTTGCGGAGAAATTGAAGCGTAAACAAGAGGCAATAGCAGGTAAGAAAGTTTGTACTCACAAAGTGTCTCGCTTACATGCCGGTAGCTGGCGGGTGTAAATAGCACTGCAACGAGGTATAATAGATACAATGCACCTAAACCTAAAGCCGGTATATAATTGCCAATAGGTGTCCTTTCCTCATCCTCAAATGTTCTAAAAATAAACCATGCAGATGATACAAATAGTGCGATAACCTGCACCTGCATGGGCAGAAAAAAGGAGAGCATCAGCACCCTTGCAGCATACTTGTCTATAACTGCTTTATTTCCGCCCATAAAACGTTTTATAACATTCGTCTACATACTGCTTCAATTCCTGCCTGAACCGTTCATCAGAAAAACGAAGCGAATTATCCCTTATGGCTTTGTGATCGGTAAGCGGTGTTTGCTCGAACTTATTTACTGCCGCTATCAGGCTTTCTTCATCCTGCTCAGGAAACAAATAACCGCTTACACCATCGTTCACAGTCTCAGTGTAGCCTCCGTAGTCCAAAGCTATTACCGGCGTACCACAAGACTGTACTTCCACACATAAAATACCGAAATCTTCTTTGGCGGCAAACAGGCAGGCCTTAGCCTCCTGTATATACCTGATCATTTCTTCATCTTTCCTGTATCCAAGCCACTCTATATTTTTAGAATGTTCCAGTATCTCAGTAAATTGCTTTGTGCCATACCCCTCACCTATCAGTACCAGCTTTTTATCAGGCATCTGCTGAAAAGCTCGCACTATCATATCTATCTTCTTATACGGCACAAATCTACCGAGACACAAGTAGTAGTCTTTACGCTCTCCTTCATACAAAGAGAATTTGTTAGTTCTTACCGGGGGGTAAATAACCTTTGCATCCCTGTTGTAACTAGCCATTATCCTTCTTCTTACATGCTCAGAATTGGCTATGAAGTAATGCACATTCCCCGCCGTTTTCAGGTCCCACTTTCTTATATAATGTATGAACCACTTGTATAAAAAGAACTTACCGACTGCATGGTGGGCCACGTAATCATCGTACATATCCCACACATAACGCATGGGCGAATGACAGTAGCATATATTTAAAATAGCAGGATCAGCACCAATTCCCTTGGCTACAGCATGACTTGTTGATAAGACCAGATCATAGTTTTTCAACCTGAATTGCTTCATCAGCCAGGGCATTACCGGCAACATATACCGATATATCTTCGACACAAAAGGGATATACTGCATCAATGAGGTCTTCACCACATGATCTTTCAGTATTTCCTTCCGGTCCGATTCATTGAATTTATTGAACAGAGTATAGACAGTCACATCTTCACCTTCATACACATCAAGTATCTCACCGGCCACTTTTTCAGCTCCGCCATTTGCCTTGAACCAGTCATGCACAAATGCTATCTTCATTATTGTTTTGTTTCAGCCTCTCACGGCTTTCTTCGGGTCACAAAAAGCAACGCAAAGGTCTTGTTTATTTTAAGAACGCAAAGCATAATTCCCAGAACGGCCTACTTCGGTCTCTGACCACTACTATCCGGCCGGACCTTTTTTAGATTTTACTACTTCTGCCCTTTCCGTGACCCTAGAGTCGCTGCAGCAATAATTACTTCAGCTGCTCGCATGTAATTATATTTTTCCAGTAGCTTGCTAACGGTGTCCTCATCAAACACCCTCGGCTTCCCCACCACCTCATTTAGCTTCAACGCTATCTCCTTTATATCTTTCTGATTGCAGAACACTGCATGCTCACCAAATAACTCCCTGTACACCGGTATATCCGAACACAACACTTTACATCCAAACTTCAATCCCTCAAGCACCGGTATTCCAAACCCCTCGTATTCAGATAGCGAAACTATCACTTCTGCCTTTCTATAAAACTCAACCAGATCTGTATCAGAAACGTTACTAAATACTTTAATACTGCTGCTTTTCAGATTCTGTTCATTCAGGCCCACATCGGCAAACACTTTGTTTTTATCTCCTATCAGCACCAACTTATATTCATTACTTACCTCGCTCTCCAGAAAACCTTTTATCAGTTTATCCTGATTCTTCCGCATATTAAAAGTTCCAACTGATAGTATTATCTTTTCTTTCTGCGCCCCAAAAGCGCCATTCTCTTTTAGAAAAATGCCAGATAATCCATTATAGGTCACCGATATTTTTGCAGGGGGCAACTTATAATGCTCGATCAATTCATTCTTTATCGTGTTGCTCACTGTAAAAACATGCTTGCTGTTCATAGCTATACGAGGTATTAATATATTATACCACGTCGAAAAGCTCTTGCTATTCCATTCAGGATGATGAAAAAATGCCAGGTCATGTATCACCACATAATTATTGCCATATAATATCGGTGCTGTATTGGCCAGATTAATAAGCGGCTGGCTCTTCTGTTTCCACATGTATAGTGGCAGGTCAAGCTGCTCCCACTTATGTCCTGTCCGTTTACCTACAACGACAGCACCCAATTCAACTGCAACTTCTTTATTAATAATGTCATGCGGCGTTACAAACACCGACTCAGGGTATAATTCTTTTATTTGTCTGCTACATTCTATTGCATACCTTTGCACCCCCGAAATTGGTTGTGTAAGGAAGCGTGCGTTTATAAATAATTTCATTTAATTTTATCAACCGACATTTAATATCGGGTGTAAAATATCAACAAAATACTCAACGTGCAAAATATAACACGCATATACGCATTAAGTAAGCGTAATGTTATTTTAAGGTACAAAAATTCGCTCGTTGGGTTTTTCTGGGGCTTCTTCAAACCGTTGCTTTACCTGCTTATACTCATTGTTGTATTCAGCCAGGTTTCTAATATCGAAAATTTTGTATTGTATGCAACTTCAGGATTGGTATTCTGGTTCTACTTTGCCAATGTCACCAATCAGTCTATTGCCAGTATCATAAGTTCAGCAGGAATTATCAAGTCATTAAATATCCCTGTCATCTTCTTCCCATTGTCTGAAACCTTGAGTGAGCTGTTCAACCTAATGCTCACTCTGGTAGTATTCTCCATAGTCATGCATTGGTTTGGTATGGTCTACTCCTGGAAATTGTTGCTGGTGCTACCTGCCGCATTCTTATTTAGCTTCTTTACATTGGGCATTACACTCATTTTGTGCTCATTAAATGTTTTCTTCAGAGACATTGGTATTCTTTGGACTACCATGCAGCCCGCCCTATTTTACCTCACGCCTATCGCCTACCCCGAAAGCATTATTACCAATCACTATGCATTTGTGGTTAAATTCAACCCTATCTACTATTTCATAAAGCTGGCCCGTGGCCTTATCTATTCACCCGACCTGCCTTCACTGACACTTTGGATGCATTGCGCATTGATAGCATCAGTTAGCTTTATGTTTGGCTACTTCATTTTTAATAAATTAAAGAACCAGTTTATTTCCGCTATATAACAACACATGAATACAGAGAATCTCATATCATTCGATAATGTTACTGTTAGCTTCTGGCAGAATAATATGGGTGTTCACTCTATTAAAGACCTTGTATCTCATCGTAAAAATCCGTTTACCAATAAAACCATTCTTAAAAACATCTCCTTCGACGTAAAGAGAGGGGAATGTATGGGCATCCTTGGCCGTAACGGATCTGGTAAAAGCACATTGCTCCGCACCATCGCCGGACTGATCAAACCACAGGAAGGCACAATGACCATCAACGGAACATTCGCCCCTATATTGGCTATCGGTGCTGGTCTGGAACTGGAATTGAGCGGCTATGAAAACATGAACCTCTTGCTGTCCTTATATGGTAAATCAAGAAAGGACACCAACGCTATACAGAGCATTGTAGAGTTTTCCGAATTGAGCGATGAGGTTTTGCGCATGCCTACCAAAAGGTATTCCTCGGGGATGTTGGCTCGTCTGGCGTTCTCCATTTCTGTAGCCAACGATTCCGACATTCTTATAATAGACGAAATACTCGCCGTAGGCGATCAGGGTTTCCAGGTAAAGTGTATGGAGAAGATATACCAGGTTAAAGCCGAAGGAAAAACAATTTTATTTGTTTCTCACTTCCCGGATGATGTGGTAAAAATCTGCGACACAGCTATACTACTGGAAAACGGTGTGATCAGCCACCGCGGTGATGCAAAGATCATTTGCGAGCAGTACAAAAGCCTTTTTTAGCCTATCTTCGCCCAAAATCAGGGAAAAAGTGAGATTAACCAAACGCTTTATAAATTTCATCAATAAGATTGGCACACCTGAAAATTCTAAGTCTCAAAATATATTAAATTTTATAAAATTCGCACTTACTAAGCCAGGCATGAAGCTGGTGTTGGAAAAAAGTAAAAAACTATTACTGAGTAGCGATAAGCAGACAGAACGTGCATATAACCAATGGATCAAAGACCGGACAGACATAAATATTCTACAGGGCCAGTACAGATCAAATATTGATTCACTATCCATCCAACCCGTATTCAGTATAGTTGTTCCTGTCTATAATCCTTCGGTTAAGTACCTGAGGGAAGCGATTGAATCAGTCATAACACAACTATACCCAAAATGGGAGCTCTGTTTAGCAGACGACAATTCTCCCAACCCCGAAATACAGCAGGTTTTAAAAGAATACGCCGATAAAGACAACCGCATAAAGGTTACCCTGCGCAAAACAAACGGCCATATTTCAGCCAATTCAAACTCAGCACTTGAGCTGGCTACCGGCGAGTACATAGTCTTTATGGACCATGATGATCTACTTACAGCTAACTGCCTTTTCGAATTTGTAAAACATATCAATCAATATCCACAAGACGATCTGATCTATTCTGATGAAGATAAGATGGATGATAGGGGATTTTATACATCTCCCCACTTCAAGCCCAACTGGGCTCCCGACAATATGCTCTCCCGTAATTATATGGGGCATGTTATTGTCATGAAGAAAAATCTTGTAGATCAACTAGGCGGCTTCCGACTAGGGTATGAAGGCAGCCAGGATTACGATCTGCTCCTCCGCGCTACTGAATTGACTAACCATATTGGCCATATTCCTAAAGTGCTTTATCACTGGCGCATACACAAATTATCAGTAGCGGCACCTTCAAGCGACGCTAAACCTTACGCCTATGTAGCCGCACTCAAAGCACTCAATGATGCACTTGCAAGGCGCAACACGCCGGGCGTAGCAGAGTATATTACCGACACCCCCGGTGGCTACAGAATAAAATATGAAGTAACAAAGCCCGGCAAAGTCAGCATCATCATTCCTACTAAGAATCATGCAGCGCTGCTGGACAAGGCATTGAGATCTATTATTGATCTGACAGAATATAAAAATTATGAGATCATACTGTTGAATAACAACAGTGATGCCCCTGATTTTTTTGAACTGGTGGCGCGGTACACAAAAGAGCATGGCGATATTTTCAAATGCTATGACGCCACTTTCCCATTCAACTTTTCTAAGCTAATGAACTTCGGGCGCTCAAAAGCCACTGGGGACTATCTACTTCTGCTAAACAACGATATAGAAGTAATACATGGCGACTGGATAACCCAAATGATGTCTTTTGCACAGCGGGATGCAACAGGTGCTGTTGGTGTAAAGCTTCTGTACCCCGACGATACTATCCAACACGCGGGTGTTGTGCTCGGCTTGGGTGGAGCTGCAGCTCACGTATTCGCTAATGTACACAAATCAGAAAGAGGTTATTTTAATTATATCAAGTCTTTGAACAACTATTCATCGGTAACCGGAGCGTCCATAATGGTCCGCAAGGCGCTGTTTGATGAAGTGGATGGATTTGACGAGACGCTGCGGGTAGAATACAATGACATTGATTTCTGCCTTAAATTATTGGCAAAAGGATATTTTAATGTATATGTGCCGGATGTAGAGCTATATCATTATGAATCAGCGTCTAGAGGGCAGCCTTATCTCAACAAGCAAAATTGGGAACAACATGAAATTGATTATAACATATTCAGAGGAAAATGGTTAAATTATATTAACAATGACCCCTTCTATAACCCCAATTTAAGTGTTAATACCAATGATTTTCAACTAGATATACACAAAATATAGTTTTTTAATAAATTTGACTAACCTGACCACTATGTGCTGATATTCCAAAATGTAGCACGATATTTGCACTCCAAAAGTAAATAGCATTACTTTTCATTTAGATGGAGCATAACTCAACATTAGAATTTACAGTGGAACGAACGCCTATAGTTTCCATTCCACAGTCAAACATATCTAATATTAGGTATATGTTTCAGGAGATCAATCAATTGTACCTGGAACATAAACCGGCCGCTTATTACTATCCTATAAAAAGGTTGGTGGACATTACAATCTCATCTATCTTTATTTTATTGGTTATGTCATGGCTCACTCCAATTCTTGCCCTACTCATAAAGCTCAGTTCTAAAGGCCCTGTTTTCTTCATACAAAAACGCACCGGCTTAATGGGTGCTGAATTTAATTGCTATAAATTTCGTACCATGTACGTAAATGATGAAGCAGACACTACACAAGTCTCCATCAACGATAAGCGCATAACCGGTGTAGGTAAATTCCTTCGCATCAGCCATCTTGACGAGACCGCACAATTTTTCAATGTGTTTTTGGGTCAAATGAGTATTGTAGGCCCACGCCCGCACATGGTTTATCATACAAACTACTATTCTGAAGTTATCCCTTACTATAACCTTCGCCTTGAAGTTAAACCCGGCATGACCGGTATGGCGCAGATAAAGGATTATATAGGCGAAATAAACGGCGAGCGCGAATTACGTAAACGCATACAGTGGGATATCTACTACATGAAACATCGCAGCCTTTTACTTGATATGCAGATACTGATCACAACAGGCCGTAAAGTTTTTATCAAGGCAGCAGATTTCATTTCTAAAAAAGACTAAGTCTTACACAGTCACAGTTTTATAACATTAAGGGGGCATAGTTTTTATATATCTTTATGTAAAATCATATCCTATGCCTTTCATCATTGCAGCAACAGACTTTTCAAGTGTGGCAGATAATGCGGTAAAATATGCTTGCGATCTTGCCTTGGCGCAAAATGCTGACGTTACTATTCTTCACACATACTCCGTTCCCCTCACTCTTGGAGATATGACTGTTCCGCTTCCGGCAAGCGAATTCTGGGAAGAAGCAGAAGTAACCATTGATAAATTAATAGCAGATCTCAGACATCAATATCCTCAGATAGCTTTCAGAAAAGCTGTGATCTACGGTAATGTTATTGATGCCATTTATGAGTTCGTTGGCGATAATGAGCCGCCGATGTCCGTGGTGGTAGGCAATAGTTACTCACAGGAAAATCCATCATGGATGGATAGCACACTGCTTGAGGCATTCAGAAGCCTGAAATACCCCATTCTGGCAATTCCCCCCGATACGAAGTATGAGCAGGTGCGCAAAATTGGTTTTGTTTACGACAATGAACTGGGAGGTAGCGAACATGCCCTGCAACAACTGGCACAATTGACGTTGACACTTGGCGCAGAACTACATATTCATAACAATCAACCGGAACCTGAAGAAGGCGATATGAGTGTCGAAATAAATAATGGAGCAAGAGGGTTATTAATGCCAGCAAACCCGCTCTATCATTATACTTATGGAGAAGATGTCGACTCATCAATACTTGACTTTGTGGCAAAGTACCACCTCGACTGGCTAATTGTCATGCCCCGCAGACATTCATTTTTCGAAAACCTCTTTCACAAGAGCCACACCAAGGCGATAGTAAACACCAGCTATATACCAATAATGGCACTCCATGAAACCGATGTCTAGATAAGTTCTAAGAACCGCTTTAAGCCTGCTCTTTTCCTCTCATCCAGCACATACTTGATATTGTCAGTATAGTAGGTATACAAACTATATTCAGGGAAAGGATTAGCTGCAATGATTTCATCAAGGTGATCAAACCCGATCGCATTAGCTTTATTAAATTTCTCTATGAAATCGACTGGGAGGTCCTTATTAGCTATCCAGGCTGCAAAAATAAAATCCAAACCGGTATAGTCTTTCCATGCGGCTGAAAGATCATAAACATATTTGAAATTGCCGAGCTGCTGAAGCGCTCTGTCTCCTATGATCACGCCGGCATTATCTCCCTTAATATCATTATCAATGTAGTCAACAGCTGCCTGCTTGTAAACAACATCTTTCTTCCAGTGATGTTCCAATAAAACCTGCGCAAGCCTCACAGATGTCCGGGATTGATAGTCGAGATATACCACCTCGACCTCCTCGATCGGCACGTGACTAAATAGTGCTACAGAAACTACATTGCCATCGGTTGCAATGCCATAATCACTGATAATGCGCGCTCCTTCTATCTGCGGCATAGCAGCCACAGGCAGCAAGGCCAGGTCTATCGATCCTTCCTGTAGTCTACGAGCCAGATTAGCAGGATAATCTACCACCAGTTCTATATCATTCATCACATCGCTACGCTCAATACCATATAACAATGGCTTTGTGTTGAGGTAACTTACCGCGGCTACTTTTATCTTATTGCTCAAGTTGGTATCGAAAATTTGCCCGCAAAGATAAGCGCAGCACAATTGCAATAGGTCACTACACTTACTTTTTAATAAAACTAATTATAGTGCTTGCCAGCCCTGGTGTAAGCGGCAAGGCCGCGTTTTTGTATGTCGCCATATTCTTTTCATGGTCATGTGCTGCATCTTTCAGCACATGTGTCATATCTTTAAATATCACCAGTTTTGCTACAGGCAGCGCTTTCTTCAATTGCTGCGCATTACTGGTAGCTACCTGCACATCGTTATCGCCCTGCACCAGCATTACAGGTATTTTCAATTTCTTTATCTCCGCCTGCGGATCGTATTTTAACCATGACCTCATGTAGGGTTGTATAGACGGGCGGAACAACATCATCAGATCTGCATGTACATTCGCTACGCTATACCCTTTCTTCAGACTGTCCATAACAACATCTGCATTTTCCCTCACATTCTGCGGAAATGAGGCAAGCTGCACTTTCAGCACCTTATCTGCCGGGTCTGCAATACCAGATATTGATATATATTTCTTCACTCCGCCCTTTCCTGCTGCTACCATACCCACCAGCGACCCTTCGCTATGACCGGCTACAATTACACCCGAAAAACGCTCATCCTTATTCAGCATACCAACAAACCCTGCAGCATCATTTACTATGTCATCAAAGCTCATATCCGCTTCACTTTTACTTGCTGCGGCACTCTCCCCTATCCCACGCTTATCATATCGCACACAGGCGATACCGGCATTTCTCAGCGAATCGGCCAACAATCTGTACGATGCCGCGGTCACACCCATTGTATTATTGCCATCCCTGTCAGTAGGTCCAGACCCTGCTATCAACAATACAACGGGCACCTTACCTTTCACATCAGGCATGGTGAGCGTTCCATGTATTACAGCCCCGTCTCTTGTCATTGTGATATCACTCGCACCGGCAGCGTTCCTGTTCTCTTCAGTTTTATCGGGTGTGAACCTGAAGACGTCCATCTTGTTATGTTCGTCAAGAGACGCTATCAATATCGCATTTACATTTTTAAAGGCCACTTTGTAATAGGTCATCTTCCCTTCCGTACTTGAATACTGATACGAATTGAAATCACCCATCTGCCCATGCAATTGTTGCATCATTGCCTTTGTCTTCTCCAGGGGCATCAGTTGCTGTATTCTCGTCGACAGCATAGCATACAGGCTATCCGTATGGTCTGAGTTAAAATACTGTTGAAACTTACCCACAACAGCATCAACATCTTTGTGTTCTTGCGCGCATACAGTGCCTGCAACGCTGCAAGCCACAAAAAAGGAAACAATGATCTTTTTCATAAAATATTTTAATATATTACAATTATGAATGAGGATATAAAAGACTACAGCAATAAAATGCTGATATTTCTGCGATCAGTAAACAAACAATAAATATAGAAACTGAATTGCTCCCCTTAATATTACAGGATACAGAAAATGCATTGTACGAAAGTGCCACCATCCATATCACGAAAACAAACCCAACAAGCGCAAGGGCAATTACACCCGCAGTAATATCAGCAAGACCGCGTATGTCTGCCGGCAACCCAAACCCTGTCACAGCAGTGAGTATCATTGGCCCACGGGCAAGTGCCAGCGTACCGGTAACATCCACAAGGCGGATCTGCGACGTAGAGAAAACACGGCCAGCAACATAAAATGGCACAACTGTGCACAAAAATATAATTGCCTGCTCCGCAAGGGATATATACAAGGGAAGCCCATCTCTGAATTTATGAAAATCGAGCACCCCATTAAAATGAGAATGACCAAAGAAACCAAGGAGGGCCGCCATAATCATACCAGCTATACCTAAAGCTAAAGCCTTGCCACCTGCTAAATAAATGAAAGGATTAAATAATTTCGTTCTCATATTTCCCCTGTTGATTTCCTCTGAACCACACCTAATTTTAGAATAACATCATCGAGCATATTACGCACTGTTGGATAACTCAGTCCCAGATCCTGAGCCATTATTTTAAGACTTCCGCTGCACTTTACAAAGCTGATAATGAATTGCTGGTCTTCTTCTGTAAGGCTGGCAAGTACCGGCAAATTGTAGTTCCCGGACACTTCAGTATCGCAATGACTACATATAAGGCTCTTTACGTTAAGCAAAGAGGAGCAACTGGGACAAATATGTGGTAGCTTTTTAGACATATACTACACAAAAGTAAAAAACAATTAAATAAAATTTACTTTTTTATAAATAATATTCAAAATAAAATGTAAAATCACTCATTTTATCGAAGTCTATTGAATTTTATTAAAAAGACAGATTTATTCACACCGGTAAGTCCTGCTATTACAGGGGAGCAATTAACTTTGCAGATGCGACCAAACAATTTCCTTTATCATGACTGTTACAAGACTCTTATATATCTTTTGCCTGGTATTGATAATACCGGGTTGTATTGGTAAAAAAGGCGATGATACTAAGAGGATCAACCTGATCGAAAACTCCAACATTAAGCTCCGGGACACTTCATTTCAGAAATATTACAGCGATCTCTACTACTCCCCCTATATCATAAGGCTGGACAAGAATACCAAAAGTGCATTTATTCAAATTGACTCTGCGTATAACAACGTCAACCATCTGGATAAGGACACCCGCGAAGAGTATTACAAAAAAGCACTCTCATTACTAATGAAAGATGAGGTTGACGCTCATAAAGCGATATGGGCGCTACCCGAAATGCGGCAGCTACAGGAAGCGGATGGCGGCAACGGTACTGTAGTAACCTGGATAAAGGAACACCTCGACCACAAAACCGGATATTACCTTATTGATGTAAAACGAAATGATGTAGAGCAGCTTAGCCAGATGAAAGGGATCTCTTCATTCAGAATAAGATTGAGACCACGAAATATTGATATTGCCGACGAGAGCGGCTATTTCGTGTCACTGGCAGTATGGAGACGCGCCCACTCTTAATTGGAATCGATTATATGCCAGTCTCTTATTTGCTACTTTTATAAATCATTTATACTTTGCGGCATGGCCAAACAAAATAAGACACCTAATAAAAAAATACGGGAAGAAATACCCGTCCAAAATCAGGTTAACCCATCAACACCACAACCCGGCACAATATCTGCCAGCACCATCACCAACTTTATAAAAGGCAAGGAGATCTATTTCCTGATGGCCGTAATAGCCCTATGCTGCCTCATTGTTTTCTATGATTTTATCTCAGGAGAAAAGGTATACCTGTATAAAGATATTGGTAGCGACTCTGTAAATATCTATGTCCCATGGATGGCACAGATGAGCGACTACATAAAGAATTATGGCGTCCCTTCATGGTCATTTTCCCAGGGATTAGGGCAGAACGCATTCCCTCTATGGCTGGGCGATTTCTTTTCAAACATCCTCATGCTGTTCAGCAAAGAGAACATTCCCTACTACATTGCATTTGCTGAAATATTGAAGATATTCCTTTGTGGTTTTGTATTCTTTAAATACCTCAACGAACTAAAATTAAGTCGTTTTGCCTCGTATATAGGAGGATTCCTTTTTGCGTTCTGTGGGTATATAATACTAGGCAGTTGTTGGATCATCTTCTCGGTAGAAGCTTTGTATGTGGCCCTTATATTATATGGCTTTGAGCGTTGGTTAAACAAAGGCAAACTGCTTTGGTTTGTAGTCGGCATAGGTGCTTTGAGTTTCCTGCAGCCCTTCCTCTTATTTCCCCATGCGCTTTTTCTTGCAGTCTACATCCCTGTTCGCTTCAATGATGTATACGGACATGAATGGAAAAAATTTCCGCTGTTTATTGCAAAAACAATCGGTCTTGCCATATTAGCTGTAGCCATAAGTGCATACCAGCTATTCCCCGATCTGCTGCAGTATATAGAGAGCCCGCGCGTAGGTGGAGATGCCAGGCTGATAGACACACTAAAGGCACAACCAATATTCAGCCTTGCTGATCCTGTACTACGATTTACTACTACTTTCAGAACATTTGGCAGTGACATGCTGGGAACAGGCATGGAATTCAAAGGCTGGCAAAATTACCTGGAAGCGCCGCTGTTTTACTGCGGCATATTCTGCCTCGTCGCCTTCCCACAGGCGTTTGTAGCCTTCAGCAAAAAGCAAAGGATAGCTTATGGCATTCTTACAGCACTGTTTGTTTTACCCATTCTCTTCCCGTATTTCCGCTATTCATTCTGGGCATATACCGGCGACTATTATAGAGCGCTGTCGCTTGTCATCACTATAATCTTACTGATGTTCTCGGCACGTGCGCTGGACTATATCCTGACCACAAGAAAGATCAACCTAATTGTATTAGGTGGCACTGTTGCTTTCTTGTTGATCCTGTTGTTCAGCCCTTCAAAGGAATTGGAAGCAAACATAAATCAGGGGATGAGGTCTACAGCTACGCTGCTGGTTGTAATATACGCTGCTGTATTATGGGGCTTAACAAGACCAGGCTACGTTAGAAATCTGGCCATAGCTGTACTTATACTTTTCTGCTTCTTCGAGGCGGTGTTTTACTCCACAACTACCGTAAATGAACGCGACATTGTAACCACCAAAGAACTTACAGAAAAAGTTAGCTACAACGACTACACGGTAGATGCCGTCAATTACCTGAAGAATCATGACAAGGGCTTCTACCGCATTAACAAAGACTACCAGTCAGGCCCTGCTATTCACGCCAGTTTCAATGATGCAAAAGCTCAGGGCTATTTCGGCACTACCTCTTATCACTCTTTTAACCAGAAAAATTATATCAGATTCCTGGGAGACCTTGGCGTAGTAGACCCCAAAAACGAATTAGAAACCCGTTGGGTAAAAGGACTGGCGGAAAGACCATTGCTTATGTCGCTCACATCCGGTAAATATTGGATGAGCAAAAAGCCGGCTAACCAATTAAAAGTTTTTGGCTATGATTCCCTTGCAAAATTCGGAGATGTCTATTTGTACCGGAACAACTACTCTATACCATTTGGTATTGCATCCGACATTACGCTAGATGAAGCGACATTCAAAAAACTAAGCCAGGGACAAAAAGACCTCTTTCTATTCAAAGGTTGTGTAGTTAGCAATGATGATAATGAACTGGCGTCATTTAAGAAATTCAACCTGGCCGATACTGCACTGCCCACAACACTCGAACTATATTTTCAGACTGCAAAAGCGATGGCTAATGATAGTTTGGCGATTACAGAATTTAAAGAAAGCAATATAAAAGGTAATATCACCACTACTAGCCCCAAAATACTATTCTTTACCATCCCGTACGATGAAGGATGGAAAGCAACGATAAATGGAGTTGACACGAAATTGTATAGAGTGGACCTGGGACTAACAGGCCTTAAACTACCGGCCGGAAAAAGTACAATAGAGCTGCATTTCGAACCTCGATATAGAGGTAAGGGTGCACTTGTATCGTTGTGCTCAGCGCTGGCATTTATCGCTCTCATTGGAGTTAGTAGCAGAAAATCAAGAAATGAAGCTGTATAACATTGTTGTCGGCCAATATATAACATATGCTCATATTACAAATTGAGCAACAAATGTTACCTTTAAATCGTGCAAAGAACATGCTATACCTAAATTAATACCCGTGCAAAGAAAATTACGAACAGCAATAATCGGAACCGGAAATATTGGCACCGACCTTCTTGTGAAAATTACCCGTTCCGAATATCTTGAATGCGTTTTGTGTGCAGGACGTAATCTCAATTCACCCGGCATGAAAAAGGCCAGTGGAATGAATATACCCGTTTCACCCAACAGCATCGACGCAATAATTCAAAGCGCAGGTGATATTGATCTTGTATTTGATGCCACAAGTGCACAGGACCATTATACTAATTCTAAAATCTTTAGAGAACTTGGACTTATAGCAATAGACCTTACCCCTTCAAGAGTAGGGAAAATGTGTATCCCTGCGGTAAATATGCAGGATTGTCTTGAAGAAGATAACCTTAACATGGTTACCTGTGGTGGTCAGGCTTCAATTCCCCTGGCCTATGCTATTGCAAGCGTCAATAAAGAGATAGAATATATAGAAACTATTTCCAGTATCGCTTCTCGTAGCGCTGGGCCGGCAACAAGGATCAACTTAGATGAGTATCTGCAAACGACTGAAATGGGGATAAAGTCATTTTCAAACGCAGAAAGATCAAAAGCAATTCTCAACCTAAATCCTGCAGTACCGTGTGTTGATATGCAAACAACTGTTCTGGCAAAGATCGCCAATCCAGATCTTGTCGGTACCAAAGAAGCCATACTGAAAATGGTTGCTAAGTTGCAGACCTACATTCCGGGATACGAATTGATAGTAGAACCGATGATAGAGAATGGAAGATTGGCGGTTATGGTAAGAGTAAGAGGTCTGGGAGATTATCTGCCTTCTTTTGCAGGAAATCTGGATATTATTAATTGCGCGGCTATTGCAGCTGCCGAGGCATTTGCAAAGAAAAGGGCGCAGGCATAAACATCGAATAATGAGTACAAAGAAAATAATCATTACCGACCCCTCACTCCGCGATGGCTCACATGCGTGCAGTCATCAGATAACCGAGGAGCAGTTATTGGCGTATGCAAAAAGCGCTGATGAAACGGGGATTGACTATATAGAAGTAGGACACGGCAACGGTCTTGGAGCATCTTCATTGCAATTAGGTGAAAACCTGATCGAAGAAAAACGAATGCTTCAATTGGCGCGTTCCGTTATACATAAAAGTAAATTGAGCGTGCACGTAATGCCGGGCTTTGCTACAATTGAGCGAGAGATCCGGCAGGCCATGGACATCGGTGTTGACCTCTTCAGGGTTGCCTCTCATTGCACCGAAGCCGATATTACAATGCGGCACATCAACTACATAAGGGCTCAGGGTAAAGAAGTATGGGGCATATTGATGATGACCCATCTGGCAACAAAGGAAGTTTTGCTTGAAGAGGCACAGAAAATGCAGTCATACGGAGCCAAAGCTATTGTGCTTATGGACTCTGCAGGCGCTTTCTTACCTGCAGATGTAGAGTCAAAAATAGGCCACTTAAGCCAGCATCTTGTCGTACCTGTAGGCTTTCACGCTCATAACAACATGGGGCTTAGCGTGGCCAATTCACTCACCGCCATTAATGCAGGCGCATCTATTGTTGATGCTACAGCTTGTGGTTTCGGCGCAGGGGCTGGAAATACGCCGATCGAGCTTCTGGCTGCAGCAATGTTCCAGTTAAAACTAGATAGTAACCTCGATCTGTATAAGGTATTGGAAACATCTGATCTGGCAAGAATACTTTTTGCCAAAAATCTTCCGTTTAGCAACTCTACAACAGTGGTAAGTGGCATCACCGGTATTTTCTCCGGCTTCGCGAAAATTGTAGAGCGCGTTTCTAAAGAACTCAAGGTCGATCCGAAAGATGTGTTTTTCGAACTGGGACGACGCAAGGTAATTGGAGGACAGGAAGACCTTATACTTGAAGTTGCAAGTGAACTATCAAAAAAAAATAATTAAAGCCTACAAACATGCCATCTATAAAAAAGCCAATAGACATCGTCAAACAAGACGTGTTGAACATTTTCGAGATGCATAGCCAATTGCCCGAACCACTTCGTAATGCACATATTTTTATTACCGGCGGCACGGGCTTTTTAGGCTCATGGCTCCTGGAGCTAATTTGCGGATTGAATGACCAGTTTGACTTTAAGATCAAGGCCACGATAGCCAGTAGATCAATGAGTAAGTTCATAAAGAGCCACCCTCATTTGGTAGCGCGCAAAGAGTTTACTTTTCAACCCAACGATGTAAGGAATCTCATTGAGCTACCTCACGATACCACGCATATTATTCATGCAGCGGCAACCTCAAGCAGAGACTTTTTTGCTAGTTTCCCAACTACTGCTTTTGAAAATAATGTAGACGCCACTCTGCAGATATTCAGACGAGCGGTTCAATTGGGCTCTATTCAGAATATACTGCTTGTTTCCTCATCTTTGGTTTACGGCAAACAGCCGGATGATGCATTAAGTATTGCTGAGGATTCGTTCGGTGGTGTGATCAATCCCTTCGACACAAACTCGGTTTATGCAGAGTCGAAGAGAGCTTGCGAAGCAGCAGCAGCGGCATTCTTAACGGAAATGAAACTGCCTATTTCTATTGCACGCCCATTTTCCTTTATTGGGCCTTACCAGTCTTTAGATCTGCCATGGGCTATAACCAATTTCATGCAGGAGGCCTTTAAAGGAGGACCGATAAACATTATGACAGATGGATCGGTAGTCAGAAGTGCCATGTATGCTTCAGACTTTGCCAACTGGATATTGCACATAACAGCATATGCCCAACCTCGCGCTGTGTACAATGTTGGCAGTCCTGAGCCGGTGAACCTTTTGTCTCTGGCAAAAATGATAAGTTCCTATTTCAAAGATGAGCCTAAGATCATAACATCATCGGGCAACAATACTTTGGGTGGACGTAGAAATGTTGTCCCCAATGTATCTAAGGCCCAAAAAGAACTACAGCTAAAGATCACAGTGAATATGGAAGAAGCTGTAAGAAGATCTATGGAATGGCATAGCACTAATCAATACCACTAACTATTCTCCTTATCCCGGGCAATAGTATTAATACAACGACGAAACAAATGATGATAAAAGTAAGTGATGCGATAGCGACTTTCCTCGAGAAAAACGGCATGACCCACCTGTTCGGTATAATAGGAGCAGGCAACGTCCACATTTTTGACTCGGTCTATCAAAACGAAGCGCTGCAAATGGTTTGTGTACATCATGAACAGGCCGCGTGTATGGCAATGCAGACTTATTATCGTGCTTGCAATAAAGTAACTGCGTCTATCCTCACTACAGGGGCAGGCTCAAGCAATGGCATTACAGGCGTACTGAGCGCATGGGCAGACTCCATTCCCTGCCTGGTGATTTCGGGAAATGAAAACTCCAAGTACATTCCTGATAACAAACTTAGGATGTATGGTGTGCAGGGATACGACAGTTCCTTAATGGTAGAAAGTATTACTAAATATGCGGTTAGGGTCATGGACCCAAAGATGGCCGTTTATGAGTTAGAGAAGGCGCTGTGGATCGCATTAGATCAACGCCCCGGCCCTTGCTGGATAGACGTCCCAATGAATATCCAGTCTTCTTTTATCGAAGAGAGTGAGCTGTTGCATTTCATTCCGGAATCGCTTACAAATAATGAAGTAAAAAGTGAATTGCCCAAAGTAGTTTCATCAGTTCTTGACGAACTGGTGACAGCAGAGCGCCCTGTTATCTGGTTAGGACATGGTATAAAATTAGCCGGGGGCGAGTCTCTGATAAAAGAACTGATGGATAAACTACCTGCTGCCTATCTGGTATCCTGGGCAGGTATTGACATGGTCGACTCCGACCACCCATTACTATATGGCCGGGCAGGTGTTTATGGCCAGAGAGCAGCCAATTTCATTTTGCAGAATTGCGACTACTTATTGGCAATAGGAACCAGATTGGCCATACCCCAAGTGGGCTATGACATTACCGAACTTACCCGTGACGCTAAAATTACCGTTGTAGATATTGACAAGACCGAACTAGAAAAATACAGCGCACGCTACAATACAACTATATGTGCTGATGCAAAAGACTTTATATCTGAGCTCTTACAAGCAATAAATACTACACCTATACAGTCCGGTATCTACACAAACTGGATCAACAGATGCAATAAATACAAGGCCGATTTCCCTTGGGTAGATAAAGAGCATGCAGACACAAACGGCTTTATCAATTCCTACCGATTTATGCAACGGCTCAATGATCATTTCAAGCCGGACCAGATCGTTGTAACCGACATGGGCACTGCACTACTAAGTGGTCATCAGGTATTGAAAATAAAGCCAGGGCAACGGCTCATGACCTCAACAGGTCTTGGCGAAATGGGTTATGGATTACCGGCGGCTATTGGCGCATCGTTCGCAACAAACATGGGCGAAGTATTGTGCCTTAATTGCGATGGCGGGATGATGCTGAACCTGCAAGAACTACAGACAATTGCTCACTATAACTTACCCATCAAGATCATAGTGTTTAACAATGATGGGTACCTGATGATCAAGCACACGCAGAAAAACGTGGCACAGGGCAGGTATGCAGGAGTAGATAAGAATTCCGGAGTATCATGTCCCGACTTCAGCCGGGTGGCATATGCGTTCAATTTCCCATCATGGCAAATAAGAATTTGGGAAGACTGCGACACTATGATAGACGAATTTATGAATTGCAAAACGGCAGCTATTTGTGAAGTATTTATGGATCCCGAACAATTCTTTGTGCCTAAACTAGGGTTGTCGGTTCAAAAAGACGGCTCCCTTATTTCACCGCCACTCGAAGACCTATCTCCATTCCTCGATCGTGAAACGATGGAAAAAAATATGCTGTCGGGAATGCACCCGAAGTCAAAAAAAATACAACCATAACTAATAGCTAAAAGAACAATTGCCGGACTTATAAAAAGCTGGCAATTGTTCTTTTAAATCCTTCTTCCACCGTCACTTCAGGCAACCAACCAAGCTGACTTACCTTTTCAATATCGGGAGAGTTTCGGTGAATAGGACTCTTTATGTAACCGGCATTATTGCTGGCGGGTATGTCAACGACAACCTTCAACCCTAATTCCGGGTATAACGACACAAGGATATTTGATAATTCTAAAATACTGTGCTCCTCACCCGGGTTACCTACATTATATGCCTGCCCATCTACACCATCAACCAGAACAGTAAGAAAGCCCAGTGTGGCATCTCTCAGGTAGCAAAACGGCCGTATGGCGCTGCCATCGCTATGGAGCACAATATCTTGCCTGTTGACAATGTTAGATACCAGATCAGCAAAAACACGACCATCATTAAGCGCCATGCCCGGACCATAAGTATGAAATGGTCTGATGATCTTTGCCTTTACACCATACTGATGGTGATAACTCACACATATGTTTTCTCCCATTCGCTTGCTCTCACCATAACAAGCTCTCACATTCGCACAATTCAGGTAGCCAAACGTGTCTTCCTTTATGGGTATCTGATCTTCCCTCACTTCTCCATATACCTCTCCCGAACTGAAATATAGAAAAGAGTCCACATTATTCTTTACTGCTATCTTCATCAGATTGATCGTCCCTAGCACATTAGCACTCAGCGTTCCTACAGGGTCAATGCCATAATATTTAGGGCTGGCCTGGCTGGCAGCATGAATGATGAAATCTACCTTATCCTCTATCTCAAACGACTCACTCACATCCTGCACAACGATCTTCAAATTGGGGCTCGATAATAAATGAGCAAAGCGGGTTTCTGCTTTTTGTTTGTTCCTAACTATCGCGATCACTTTGGTATTAAAAGAGTCAGCCAACGCCATAAACGTCTCCACAAGATAAGCAGGTAAAAAACCGTTAGCGCCCGATATGAGAACAGTCTTACCTGCGAATTTATCCCACTTTTGAAACTGGGAAATGATGAGATCAATGTCTTCTTTTATTATTGCATTCAAGGCACCGTAAATTTAAATTCAAGTATAAATGTAGCGCTTATTAAGGGTTTATTATATCACCTCTCGTAACGCATCTTATTAGCAAATGACTATAAAATATACTATTTTCGGGCATTATTGTTTGGGATAGAACTGATAATAAAATACTTATGAAAAAACACATTTCAGTTATTACACCATGCTATAACGAGGAAGGCAATGTTGCTTTACTGGTTGAAGCTATCGGTAAGATATTTGACCATCTACCCCAATACACATACGAACACGTTTTAATAGACAATTGTTCAGTTGACAAAACACCCGAGATATTACGTGAAATTGCTGCAGTAAATAAACACGTAAAAGTTATACTTAATGAGCGCAATTTCGGCTGGATACGTTCCCCTTTTCACGGATTGATCCAATGCTATGGCGACGCCGTCATATACATGGTATCAGACTTTCAGGAACCGCCTGAAATGATCCCGAAATTTCTTGAAAAGTGGGAAGAAGGTTATAAGATAGTCATAGGTATCAAAGAGCAAAGCAAGGAAAACCCGGTAATGTTCGCAATAAGATCCTTCTTCTATAAGATACTGGCCAGCGCTTCCGACGGAGAGCCAACCATAAAGAACTTCACAGGATTCGGATTATACGATCAGAAATTCATCAAAATAGTTCGTGGGCTTGATGATCAGTATCCCTACCTGAGAGGCCTGGTATCTGAACTGGGTTTCAGAAGATATGAAATACCTTATGTGCAGCCCGATCGTTTTGCAGGAAAGACCAGTTCTAATTTTTTCAGGCTGTATGATGTGGCCATGCTGGGCTTCACCAATCACTCAAAATTACCACTACGCATCTCAGCCTTTATAGGCTTTTTCTCGGCCATCATCAGCCTGTTGATGGGGGTTGGTTATCTTATCTACAAACTCATTTTCTGGAACTGGTTCGAGGTAGGCCTGGCACCATTGGTTATAGGCGTATTCTTCTTTTCCTCAGTGCAGCTGTTCTTCATTGGCATTATTGGCGAGTACATAGGCGCCATTAATACACAGGTGAGAAAGCGCCCATTGGTAATAGAACGGGAACGACTAAATTTCGACGAATGACCCTGCAAGTAGTTCAAAAGATCATGTCAATGACAAGATCTTTTGAGCATGTTTTTCAGGGTGGAGAAAGAAATAGTTTGTCTCCGTTGTTGCTTCAGTCACTTCCTTTACAGGGCGCAACCTGCCGTTATGCGCAGTGTAACAGTTATAGCCAAACTGGCCGAAAAACGATATGATGTCATTGGGGTGGTAATTGAATTTTGCCGCCCACTTCCTCAGCATTTCGGTAAAAATTATAGGCTTGTGCTTTTCAAAAGTATCCTTGCCGCCTTTGTAAACCATTAGTTCAGCACCCTCCACATCACACTTAATAAAGTCCAGTTGCGCGATACCGTTCTCTGCTATGTAATTGTCAATGGTGTTCGCCTGGCACTCCAGTTTCACCATGCCGCTGTTTTCAGTTATATTAACTGACGATGAAGCTCCGGTAATAGTAGGAGAATAATAAAAAGTGAGTTTACTTATCGTATCAGAGAATGCAAAATTATTCAATGTAATATTGGAGGCATTGTTATTTTCGGTATTCCGCTTCAGTTGGGCATACGTCTCAGGTATAGGCTCAAATGAGTAAATAGAGGAAGAAGGCAATTTCTTAGATAGATGATTAGAATACCAGCCAATGTTAGCCCCTATATCAAATATCACGTCTTTATCACTTACCAGCTTATACAGCATCTCAGAATCTTCCAACTCATATTGATCAAAATTGAAGGTATCAACAGGTGTGATACGCTTATCGAGTACATCAACATAGAACTTTACACCACCGGGATGAAGGTCTGTTTTACGTGAAGTGAAAATAACATTACCGTCCTCGATCTCTATCTTGGCGATCTCGGTACTGCCTAAAATTTCTGAAAAGTCAAATAATACCTTATGGTATTCATGCATTTTATTGATAAAATCGGCCTTGGTTAACTCGCTGTTTTTATATGCAGTTTTGGTTTCCTTAATACTCATTTTTTAGTTTTTACTTACCCTTTACCAATTCAGCCACCTTCCATTCAAATCCCGACAAAGATATAGATTGCAGCCATTTTATCATATGCTACCCTCACTATTTCATATATCTATCTTACGCTACACCACCCTATTCAACTGCACCGTCAACCTCGACTCTTCAATATCTAATTCATCCTGTAGTTTTTTGAGGATGGTACTGCTGGCGGCGTCTTCTTTATGCATATCTACCAAAAGCGCTCGCTCAAAGTCTAGTAGCGCTTTCTGGACGTTGGCGTATTGCACGTAGAGATCAGTAACTGATGTCTGATTTTCCTGTGCACCCTCTACAGCTGCATGTACACCACCTGCCAGCTTTACACGGGCAGTGTACTTATTGCGTAACCTTCTTATCACCCGGTCGTCATTGTCTTTAGTGTTGAGCTGTCCATCTATGAATGCCACTACCTGTAGTGCCAGCATTCTTCTTACTTTCTTTTCCTCATCTACCTGCCGAGAATCATCGTTAGAGATGTTGAGCAGTTTTATAAGGAAGGGAAGGGACAAACCCTGAACTACCAGCGTAAAGAATATCACACAGAAGGTGATGAACAGTATCATATTGCGCTGCGGAAAATCATCGCCATTATTCAACGCCAATGGAATGGCCAAAGCTGCCGCCAGCGATACCACCCCTCTCATCCCCGTCCAGGAAATAACAGTTACATAGCGCCAATCTATTTTTCGGGTGTCGCGCAGTCCCTTCTTACTGAGCCACACCGGTATATAAGCTCCGGGAAACACCCACAATATTCTTACTACTATGGCTACTGCCGTTATCAACAAACCGTATCCCAGCGCATCTAACAGCGACTTTTTCTCGATATTCGATATAATGCCCGGCAACTGCATACCTATCAAAATGAATACAAAACCATTGAGTAAGAACTCTATAGTATTCCAGAAAGAGCTGGTTTGTATACGGGTTTGGAAAGAGAAGGCCTCAGGTGAACGGAACGAGACAAACAGCCCAGCGGCTACTACCGACAACACCCCCGACATATGAAAATGCTCTGCAAGCAGATACGCCGAATACGGAGTAAGTAAAGTAAGGGCTACTTCAAGTGTAACATTGTCTTTGATACGACGCAATGCCCATAACAACAACCACCCTATCAACACCCCAATTGCTAACCCTCCGCTGGCTATCCATATAAATTGCAGGCTGGCTTTCCAGAAGATAAAACCGCCGGTTACCATGCTGAGAATAGCGTATCTGTACGCCACCAGTGCCGATGCATCATTGAGCAAGCTCTCACCCTCTAATATAGTTACCACCCTCTTGTTTAGGTTGAGTCCCTTAGTAATGGAAGTAGCTGCCATAGCATCGGGAGGGGAAATAACGGCACCCAATATAAACCCTAACTGCCACGAGAAACCCGGTATAAAATAATGGGCAACAGCGGCAATAGCAATTGTGGTGAAGAACACCAACCCGGTAGACAGCGATATCACCGCTCCCTTTTCCGCCTTTACATCATGCCAGGAAAGTTTCCATGAAGCTGTAAAAAGCAGCGGTGGAAGAAATATAAGAAATACAGTATCCGGTTTTAAGTCTACATCAGGTAGCTGGGGAGTAAACCCGATGACCAGACCCGCTACCACCAGCATAATGGACTGTGGGATCTTTAACCGCTCTACAATAGCAGAAAAGACCACCAGAACCACCAACAGAAATATTATGATCTCAATAGTAGGCATATGGTCAAAGTTAGGCTAACCCAATAAGATAAATATCAGGCCCGTTGTAAGTTAAAAGTCAAAAGACATGGGCTTGGTGCACTTTAACCTTTTGGCAGACAGTCTTAACTACCCACTATCAACAGGCTACTTCTTACCGATTCATCTTTGAGGTGCAGAAATGCCTTCCGGTCAGCATCATGCTTAAATGCTTCAAAATCTGTGTCTGATTCAAAACTTATCAGGTGGATCTCGTAGGGCACTTCAACATGCGCCTCTATTACCTGCCCGGGACGGGTGCGCAGCATCAGCTGGCCATTGTATTTTGCTATGATGGGAATAGCAATGCGTTCAAATTCATCAAAGACCGATTCTTTACCGGCCACTATGTAAATGAGCTGTGTAATGAAAATCATGGTGCAATTTTAGAAAGATAAATTTACTTAATTTATCTAAATAAAATGCCCCAGACAATTCAAAACAAAGACAATTGCTGATTTTTCACTCTTCTGAAATCACTCACATTATATTCCATCTTTGCCTGATTGAGACCATATTTTTTGGTGTATAACTTGAACTGGGTCTTTATCAGTTCAGCAAATTTACCATCACCTACTATCCTATTTCCCCAGCGGCTATCGTTTACATTGCCATCGTGACATTCCTCAATCTGGTGCCACACTTTGGCAGCACGATCTGGGAAGGCTTTTTCAAGCCAATCTTTAAAGATGGGCCCAACCGCACCATTGAGTCGGACGACTGTATATCCCGCCCACCTGGCACCACTCTCACTGGCGGCCTTCAGCACATCGTGCATATGCATATCGTTCAGGCCTGGTATCAGCGGAGCATTCATTATACCCGTAGGAATACCTGCTTTGGCCATAGTCTCTACAACCTTTAGCCTGCTGCGGTACGATGCAGTTCTTGGCTCCAGTACCCTGCGCAGGTCTTCATCGAGCGAGGTTATAGAAGAGAAGACTCTCACGAGGTTGAGCCTTGCCAGGTCTTGAATGATGTCAATATCGCGCAACACCAATGCATTTTTACTGAGTATACCCACAGGGTTACGGTATTCCAGGCACACCTCCAGCAGCTGCCGGGTAATCCGCATCTTGCGCTCTATGGGCTGATAACAATCTGTATTACCAGACAATGATATAGGCGCCGGCACCCAGTTTTTATTATCAAAGAACTTACGCAGCAATGCAGGTGCATTTTTCTTTACCACGATACGACTTTCAAAATCGAGCCCGGCACTATAGCCCCAGTATTCATGAGAATTGCGGGCATAGCAATAGATACAGCCATGCTCGCACCCCTGGTAAGGATTGGCAGAGTATAGCATACCTACATCGGGACTGGTTACCTTATTGACAAGCGTTTTGCTATCGTCATATATATATTGTGTCTTGCGCTCATCGTGCTCCCAGTCGTCTATACCCTCTACATGCTCCTGCACATACTGCCCTTTCAAAAACCTGTTCTTAGGATTGAACTGTGCTCCCCTGCCTTTTTCGAATCTATCGTTAGCTTCCTGGTTGATCATCGTGCGCTGCATTTACATTTCGTAATCATCATCTTCTTCTAGCATAAATTTATTGACCACCGCGCCGTCGCTATCGGGGCTCATGTCTTTTACCGAGCCAAAGCCAATAGCATCTTTGAGTATGCCGGGAACCAATATTTCACTACCCTTCCTTACTATGTTTTTCCGATACTTATCTTTCATCTCATACATTACTTTACGTACTACGTCCTGCTTCATCTGGTTGTCGAACAGACCATATTGCAATAGCTTTTCGTCGACGAAACTCAGTACAGTAACGCCCAGGTTCTGCACCTTGTCTGTAAGCAATGTGGTGATCTGGTGCGATCGTTCATGGTCGGTCATCTTTTCAAGAATATAGCGCCGCATGTGCATACCATCCTGAACAGGGTCGGCGAGTTTTATTTTAGCCTCCCATCTGTTGCCATCGAAATATCTGATGGTGCAGTGTATCTCTTTGCAAAACACTTTGTTCTTCACCATTCGCTGCTCCAACCTCATGCACAGTGCTATAAGCATTGAGTCCATCGCCTGTTTGCTTTCCCTGATAGGCTTGCTTAGCGTGCGGGCTGCACTCATGGTCTTAAAGGGATTACTATAAATATCGACCTCCATAAAGTGAAGCCGCTTGTGCCAGTAGTTTCCTACAATACCACCAAAGGCTTTCCGCAACAAAGCCTCAGATGAATGCCGCATCTCCAATGGCGATTTGATACCGATCATCTGCAGCCTGCGTTCATTGGCGCTGGCAATGCCCGGCAGGTCTGTAAGCTTTAACTTTGCCAGGTGTCCATCAATATTGTCAGGGGTGATCTCTATTAACCCATCCGGCTTCTGCAATTCGGTGGCCAATTTGGCCAGGAAGGCGTTGGGCGCTATACCAATGGAACATTTCAAGTAGTCGTACTTTGCTGTGATGTCTGCCTTTATCTTGCGGGCTATCTCTGTAAAGTCGTTGTATACCAGCCGGTAAGAGGTAAAATTCATCAGTGCTTCATCTATACTCTTGGCTATAACATCATCGCAGTAAGTACGCAAGATGGCCATGATCTCAACATGTATCTGCCTGTACCTGGCAGGGTGGGTAGTAACGGGTATAATGTCGGGGCATACCAGTTTGCAATCGTACAATCGCATACCTGTTTTTACGCCCATTCGTTTGGCCTCGATTGATGCGGCTATGACACTGGCGTTTGGACTATCATAGGTAAGTACTCCTACAGGCTTATTCCTGAGGTGGGGATGGCGCTGCTGCTCGCAGCTGGCAAAATAGCTGTTCATGTCAACATACATGACAATTGAATTGTGTTTTACCGATATGGAGTTACTATTTACTGCCATCTTATTGCTAAGGTAGTATAAAATGTCAACTAAATTGGAATTTATTTTGTCAGGAAATGAGGAAAATCTAGCTATGAAACAAATATGTAAAAAAGTACCACAAATCTCATACACTTTATCAACGGTTGCTTTATATTTATAACATATACCTAATACAAAAAAAACTAAAAAATTCACTATTTAAAACCTATTCACGGCACAGCAACCCCTAACCATTGTGCGGCTCAGGATACAACTGCCGCAGTTACCCTGTTCTACTTAACGAATACGGATGTGGACATTACGTAAATCAAAAAAGGATCACAATCAAATGGAAGAAATCTATGAAAAAAATCATTTTAGCAAGTATGCTGTGCCTTATAAGCCTGCTTACCTATGCGCAGGCAGGTTATATTACAACGATTGCTGGAACAGGGACAGCCGGCTATACGGGAAATGGAGTACCTGCAACGACAGCTACAATTGATGTGACAACAGGAATGGCTATTGACGGCACTGGAAACATATTTATTTCCGACCTCAACAACCACGTAGTAAGAAAAATAAATACAAGTGGTATTATCACTACAATAGCAGGGAATGGGACTCAAGGGTTTTCAGGAGACATGGGACCTGCAACAGATGCACAACTAGATAAACCTAGAGGATTGGCGTGCGATGCTACCGGAAATTTGTACATAAGCGATTATAAAAATCGTCGTATTAGGAAAGTAAGCACGTCGGGGGTGATAACAACATTTGCGGGAATTGGCACTGAAGGTAGTACAGGAGATTTAGGTCCTGCTACTGCTGCGGAATTTAATAGCGTTTCTGATCTTGCCTTTGACGGTACTGGCAATTTATATGTATGTGACCAGGCAGAGAATGTAATCAGAGTAATAAATACTTCTGGATATATAAATGCCTTTGCAGGGGATGGGACGGCCACAACAGCCGGAGATTTGGGACCAGCAACAGCAGCGGGAATCAATAGTCCCACGTGTATTACGATAGATGGGGCTGGGAATCTGTTAATTACCCAGTTTAATGACAATAGAATAAGAAAAGTAAATACTTCAGGCGTAATCAGTACGTTAACTGGTACAGGCAGTGCCGGATATACGGGGGATGGTAACCCTGCTACGGGAGCACAAATAGACGGTCCAATTGGAATAACCTGTGATGCGACGGGCAACATTTACTTTAGTGATGCGTTCAACTACGTTATTCGTCAAATAAATACTTCCGGAATAATTTCCACTTATGCAGGTAGTGGAACAGCGGGATTTTCAGGAGACGGAGGTTTGGCAACTGCAGCGCAATTAGGAGGAACATCCCTTATTCGCGCAAATTCCTCGGGTAGCCTAGCTTTATTTGATGGGGGCAACCATAGAATCAGGCTTATTACCGCCGACAACCCTCCATCCTTCATAGGCGGCTCATCACAAACATTAACCGTTTGTCAGGATGCATCAGCTACATCTATAAATACACTGCTGGCTATTACCGAGCCAGATGCAGGGCAAACAGAAACATGGAGCGTTACCTCGGGGCCGGCGCATGGTTCTTTGTCGGCTGCATATAGCACCGTATCAACAGGCAGCCCAATTACCATTACACCAACAGGGCTTACCTATACACCTACTACAGGTTATAGTGGCACCGACGCATTTACCGTAGAGGTGACCGATGGTATTGCTGTCACTTCAACAACTATAACGGTAACTATAAACCCTCCGCCCACAGTAGCTGCCATAAGTGGCAGCAGCACTACGCTATGCGCGGGCAGCAATCTTACCCTCACTGACGCAACCCCAGGCGGTACATGGAGCAGCGGCACTACAGCTGTGGCAACAGTAAACAGCAGTGGCATGGTACATGGCTTAGCAGGAGGTACCACCAACATTTCATATAGTGTTGCTAACAGCTGTGGTACAACCTATGTAGCTTATGTGATTACCGTTATTGCATCTCCAAATGCCGGCACATTGTCAGGCACTACATCTGTCTGCAGGCTTGAGTCTACCACCCTTACACCATCAGGCGATGCCGGTGGCACATGGTCGGCAAGCAATACTACAGCCACGGTAGTAGGTGGAGTAGTAACCGGAGGTGCTGGTGTGGGCAATCTATACCAGACAGATACTATTACTTATGCCGTTACAAATAGCTGTGGTACTTCTGTCGCTACGAAAGCAGTTATTATAAGGGGAATTCCTTATCGTTCAGCCGGAACAAGTTCAATATGTGTAGGACGTCCACAGCTCGAGGTATTTAGTCCGTCAGGAGTTTCGCTTACTGCTGTTACAGCCACAGGATGCAGTGCAGTTATTTCAGGTACTTCAATGACAATAACCGCTACAGTAGTGGCAGCACCATGTATAACAATCACTTTTTCGTTAGCAAACAGTACGGCTACGGTTTGTCATGATACAATAGTACACTCGTACAACTCTAGTTCATATCCAATAACTTTATCTGGCTCACAATATGTTCGACTAGGTAATACAATCTCACTTGGCGGATTTTTCGGAATAGGTTATAATTGGACAGTATCGCCGTCAACTTCTATTGGTTTCCTTGTGTCAGGCAGTGTTGTTAGTGGTGTGTCATCGACCGGTACAGTTACTATTTCACCTTCGGCAAGTGGTAATGTCGGTGATCAAGCCATTATTACCGTTACCCGTACCAATGGATGTCTTGAAAGTGATACACAAAAGGTAGAAATAATTTGCCCCACATGCAAGCCTGCCAATGAAACAGAGCTACTAGTAGCCGATGTTGGTTATCTTGAGGTATATCCCAATCCGGGGTCGGGGAAATTTACAATTTCTTTACCTTCCGACAATTCATTGTCAGCGATAACAATTACCGATTTAGCTGGCAAAATAATAGCCACGAGAATAATAGCAAAAGATAAAGTGGATTTCGATCTCAGCAATTACCCCCGAGGTATGTATATCATCAATGTAACAGCTGGCGAGAAAAAATATCGCGAAAAAGTGCTTATAGAATGATCGCATCACTTGCAGTTAACTTTAAAATCCTGTCTCTATTTTGGGCAGGATTTTTTTTCATTATATCCTGAAAAAACATATCCACACAAAAAAAACCACCTCAAACCCTCACCCACAGAGCATTACAGCTGATTTTTTCGCAAATTTTGTGGATATGTTTATTTTATAATGTCATTTTCTCGAATTAATTTGCACCCGATTTTTAACCTGTCACCCTGAGCTTAAGTTTACTCTGAGTTTACCGAAGTGAAGGGCGACGAAGTTCTTTGACTTTATGAACCCTATGAAAACACAATTACCCCTACACGTAGGGGCTGAATATCTTCCGCTTGGCGTCAGCCCTGAAATAAACAAATACAGGGATTATCTAACTAACATGTAAACCTATTTAGGGACGAGGAATGGCAAATAAAAGTGGCAACATGTGGCAGAAAGTGGCAGAAAGTGGCAGAAAGTGGCAGTTTGTTAAAATGAGCCGTAAACCACACCAGGCATACAATTAAGCCAAAACACCCAACGAAAAACTGCCACTTTTACGAAAAACTGCCACTTTTTGAAAATGCCCTGGTGTGTCATTGGCAGGCACGAAGCAATCTTGCATCGGGATGCTTGCGCAGATTGAAGACACCTGAAATGAATACAAAACGAATACGTCCTGCTACTAGATTGCTTCGCGAAGGGCTCGCAATGACCACCTAACGATACAAAAGAACATTCCCAACTGGTCCTCGTTTGTAACGGGGATCCAACGGCAGGTCGTTTGTAACGCCCGTTATTGGGCAGTAAACAAATACAGGGATTATCTAACCAACAAGTAAACCTATTTAGGGACGAGGCACCCGGATAAAGTGGAAACAACCAGAAAAAAGTGGAAGAAAGTGGAAGTTTTTGGAAATTTGTTAAAATCCGCTAAAAATCTTACCCATAAAGGTATCCAGCTAAAACGAATCAAACAAAACTTCCGCAATTAAAAAAAAACTTCCACTTTTCTGTGCTAATTGAGCGCATGTCAAAAAAACGGTCGGATGCCAAATGTCGGGGGGGGGGGGGGGGGGGGCCCGATCTCAAAGGGAAACCAGCCCAACGCGAACGCCTCAGTCGGAGAGCCCCACATAGCATTCTCAAGCGTGGTTCAAAAAACGGGCATCTGTGAAATCTGTGCAATCCTTTTCAATCTGTGATTTAGATAATTACGACCACAATTTCCTCATGAAAACCAACCATTTCCCTACAAAAATCTGTCCCTTTTAGAACTACAGTGCTGATGGAAAAGCCATTATTAACCAAAAGTTATTAATAATATTATTTACCAATTAGTGAATAAAAAACATGTTTAAAATATTGTATCAGTAAAGACTTTGTATTAAATTTAAGGCGTTTAAATATCCAAATAATTATAATCGCCCAAACCAAAAATCCGAAAATTAAAAACCAATCGTCTTATTATTTTCCCCGATGAAAGCTATCCCGCTGGGTTAAAAATCAATGCAGGCTTAGCAACTCGCTGCATGAATAGCATCTGAATAGAAGTATTATACATCAGAACGTCATCAATGTATATGTAATAGCAGTGCTTACCGGCTACAAACCTTCTTTTTAATACCATTCCATCATGTTCGGCCTTGTCTTCAGTAGGCCCGTTCCGTTGCCATTTTATATCTAACATGCTACAAAATTAGACCGCGATAAGATCACCAACATCATTTTGTGGATATCTTCCTAAGATCGCATACAGGCAAGGATTTCAAAAGAAAAATTATCAACATTTCAATTAATAAAGGGCTTTAAACAACGTTTAAAGCCCTTTTCAATTCCTATATTTGCACCGCGACCTACCAATACCAGCCGAGACTATCTCGGCCTGATTTCCCCTTTATAGAGGAAACCGCCCGGACAAGAGCATTCAGTTGCTCAGGCTGGTATTGGTGGGTCGCACCTCAATTAAGGCTGTCCGGGCGACATTACTCAATCGGATAATTCGCAGTCATAACCTCAACCTTCATCTTACCCGCTCCCTTATTCACACTTACTCGCTGCTCCACCCGTTTCTGATACCATCCGAATCTCTTTACAAACTGATCCAGTATATCAGATGGATAGCTACTAAGCAGGAATTTCCCCTTTATTTCGCTCAGCGCAGTTAACAGCCGTTCAAAATCTTGCAGGGAATAACCCCCATAATGCCCACAATCGCTATTGAAATATGGAGGATCACAATAAAAGAATGCCTTATCATAATCCCTGCTCTTGATGATATACAGAGCATCTGCGCACTCTATTTGCACATTTTGCAGCCTTATGGCATAATCTTCATTGAACTGAACACCCTTGTTATGAATCTTCTTACTGGTGGTGTTTTTCGCCTTATCGTAGCCCCATGTTCCATCGAGCATAGAAGCAAACGACTGAGTGGCCAATACCCAAACAGCCCAGGCACGTTTCAAAGGAGTAAACAAATGCGGATTATTGTAGACCACCGATGCATCACTATGCAGCTTTCGACTGTGCAGTGTTATCTTGATCTCCTGAGACAGGCTAACATAATCCTGTTGAATTACCCTGTAGAAGTTGATCAACTCCGTATTCAGATCATTGATTACCTCCACTTCGCTAGGCTCTTTGGCGAAAAGCAGAGCCGCGCCACCGGCAAACGGCTCTGAGTAAAGGATGTGCTCAGGAAAGAGCGGAAGGATTGTACTTACTAATTTCTGTTTCCCACCGTAGTAGGTGATTGCACTTTTCATATTTGTATTTATTAATTGGTTCTAATATCACTTTGCCCGAATCTCCCCAATTAATAAAGGTTCACCCCCTAATCCAAACTAATCACAGCCGTACCATAAACACTATATGCCGCTATGCCTGAAGCTGGCTTAATAAACTCTATGGCTATTACGCCATAGCTATCTACTTTCGCTGTAAACTGCTTTAGCAAGCCATATCCATCAAAGTCACGCATCATACCCGCACTATTTCTATGAACAGAAAAAATCTGAGGCCAGGTAGGACGACATCCCGCAGGTAGTGTTGTCATATCGTAAAACGATGCTGTTAAGGCGGGATCAAGAGCCTGTGCATCATTTACATTCAGTGCAACGCGCAGGCTCAGCGTATTAGCTAGTACGTCCTTTGTATAAACAATTGAGCCTTCAACATCACCGACACTTACAGATACCAGTGTTATTTCATCAGTTATTAGTCTATGCCTTTCGCCCATCGCAGCCCCGTATAATACAAACGTACTTACCAGAAAGTCGATATCAGGGTCAATATCCGCATTGGCCATTATGTGGAACGTCCCAACAGTGGTCGTTCTCACATCCAACAGATTACCATTCCTGTAAGGTCGTTGCACAGAGGTTGGCGATAAGCTCACTACAAATGAATTACCTAAGGCCGGGTACATCCCCGTATCACCACCGGCACAGTAATACAAAACACCTGCAACGGCAAACCACCCGGGCGACATATATGTGCCTGACTGTTCCATCCCTGAAATTATTATAGGGTTGAAATAGCTCCCGCCACCTCCCATCTTGGTAAATGCAGTCGCTATATCTCCATATGCTTGCTGCATAAAATCAAGATCACCCTGCGTAAAGCCCAACCTGCCTGTATTGCTAAAATTTATACGTTTCATATCAAATAATTAAAAAGTTACAACAACATATATCGACTTCCCCGCAAGCCTGTAAGTATCAACCAACCCACGAAGCCTGTACTCACTATAAATCGGCAACAAACTCACCGCCACTGGCACCCTTACCTTAAATGCTGGCCCGCTACCTGCATTGGCTACCTCATCATCAGTGGCAAGCCATACCGGTTCACCTTCACCATCTAAGGGCAACCATACCGGGTCAAGTTCCGCATCAAGGGCCAACCATATATTTTCTGGAAAGTCCGTATCATCAATGTATATCTGCCTGTCTATGGGGTCGAATGCATCATTAAGAACTGCCTGAAGGCTTACAACCTGTCCGTTATGGCTCAGCAGGTACAGTGTATAGTTCCTATAGGCCGTAAAGGCATCATACTGCCACTTTATTGGCGACACCAGTACATTCAACCATGCAAGCCACTTCCGCTTGCGCAGTAGTGTAGGTGTGGTGTCCTTAACCAGGTCTTCATATACTATTTGCCAAAAACTCATAAGTGCGGTGTGTAAGTAATGTTATCGGCGAAGAAGCCCGTATCAAATAATAAGTAACCAGAGTCGGTTGCGTACTCCGCCGTAAAAGGTGCAAACGGCAGTATACCATACCGCGCCTGCGCCAGTGGGCATATTGCATTAACTACCCCCTCTACCCCGCGAATGGTATCTATCAGCCTGTTAAGTACAAATACCCCATTAAACGGGATAGTGTTCAGGTAGGCAGCAATAGCATGCTTAACAGGGGCATCATTTGCACCATCTATCCGCGATCCATTGGCATCTAGCACAAGCGGGTTATAGAATATCGTAAGCTGCAATTGCAGGTCGTCTGGTGGTCTGCTCGTCATATGCACCCTTACCCCTCCATCCTTCACAATGTCCATGTAGGCTTGTATGATCGCTAACCTGGTATCATCTATAGCCCCCAATACGCCACCACCGGTATCCGTTGCAGTCTTCAGCCATATTTGACCGTCTACTTCCACAGCTGCCGCCTCAGTTACAATTTGTGCAGCTTCATCAATGGTTTCGTAGGTATCAGTGTCTTCTATAAGAATGTGGCCATACTGAAAATACTTAGCCTTCTGTACATACCAGCTCAGCTTATGTACCTCTTTTGCCGCTATTAGCGTATCTGTTTCAGCCTTATGCATATCAAACATAAACTCCAACACATTCTGGCAGAATGCAACGACGTAACACCACAATTTCCATATGGCAACCTTACTGTTTGATGTCAGCTCTACGCTCAGCACCGGGTCGGCATTCTTCGCCGTTTCCAACGCATCCTGTATTTGTCTTATGCTACGTCCCATATTACCGAGGTATTGTAATGTTGAATAATACTATGTACTCACTAACCGTGTTCGCTGGCTTCACCATATACGCATTGATGGTAGTTATTATGGTTATGGGATTGTCATCCGCTACAAGATCTATAGTCGAAAAGTAGCCGCCGCCATACATCGGTAGCATTGCCGGATCAGCGGAGAACAAGCCTGCCACTACCGTTGCCTGTGAGCCAAATAAACCTACTGGCGATGGATTACTTGTATGATTCCAACTGATCAATGGTATGGCCATACGTGCAGGCGGGTCAGGAAAATCAGCTGGAGAATTCACGTATAAATAACCCTTCATGTGGAATGATCTATCTAGCGAATCAACCCACCATGTAAAATCAACGTCTATATTACCATGACCTGGCCCCAGAGTATAGTATGTATTGTAAGAAATATACGGCCTGTAGACGTTAAACCACCTATCATATACAAGACTATCAAAGGTCCTGGTACTCACCTTACCACTATCGCCTATCTGCACCATACCCGCACTCAGTGTTGGTATCTTTATCCTATTGTCGCTGTTCCTGTAAGTAAACGGCACCTTAAACTTTGCATTCTTGGGCGCACCAGGCACACTATCATACGTCCCAACCATATAAGTATTGGGCGTAACATCCTTAGCCGGAAACTGGCTGAATTTAACCGGCTGTGCCATTGCTTTCACGGTGAGCAACGCAACAAAAACAAGTAATAAACTGATCTGCTTTTTCATATTTTGATATTAAATTTTAGTCTTCTGAAATAATTACCTCTCCATCTTCATTTACAATGCCGTCGCCATCTTCGCTTTCCATTGCAGTTCCGGCAGGTAATCCCATTGTCCCCAATACATAGCCGTTGGCATTCAGGTAACTGGTTATGGCAGTATTAGTGGGTGCATCATCAGGGATAACAAGTACACGACCCGAAGGCACATATGCAGAGGGAGAAATCCCATTTGCAAAAGCCACATGCACCAATGCTTCCTGAGTACCGGTAGCGTTGATCACTGCATCACTTAATGTCTGCCTTGGCTGTACTATGTATGTTCTTGGCATATGATTACTTATAAATTGCATTGGTCACTATCTTGCCATTCTCCACGGCCACCTTATTCACCTTCATGCCATCACCGACAAACTTTTCACTTATCTTCTGCAATAGTGCCGATGGCCCTTCATCATCCTTGTAGCGGCCAGCACCTACAGTTGCGTCCGGGTACTGCTTTATTTCGCCTTCATTCAGTAACAGCAGTAACTTTTCATTCTGTACAGTGCTATCACCAATTACAAAATCACCATCCACTATCAGTAGATCAAAATCATCATCGAGCAGTATATCTTTCGGATTAGCCATGTGTTGTATTCTCGCTTTTAAGTTCAGTATCAGTTGAAGAAGTCAGAAAATCACTTGCCCAGCTTGCCGCCAATGTCTTCAGTGCAGCACCACCATCACCCGGGGCAACAATCCACGCTACAAATATTTGCTTGAGGGTATTAAGATCATATTCCAGGTTGTTCAACTTCGTTACCAGCTCCATCACCTTCACCAGTCCGCCGAATGCATCCCCATTAATCTTTACCTTACTTTCCGTATCAACGGTTATCTTATAGTCACCGGCCTTTATTGACACCCCGCCGTCTCTTATTATTATCCATGCATTACCTATCCTCACCTCGAACCCATCCAGCACACTGCATTTTACAATCCCCATATTCCCGCCACCGTCCAGCTCAGCCACCCATACCACACTATCTACAGCAGGTATCAATATCATCCCGCTTGTTACCTCCAGTGCTGCATTCACAAATACACCCTCTGTTACATTGTCTTCATCATTCTCGTTCAGAACCACTTTGCAGGTATAGTCACCGGTATTCACCTCCTTCACTATGCCCGTATAGATCACAGCGCCACCAGATAGCATTTCAACTATCTCTCTCATATCTTCAGCGGCCTTCTTTATCGTTTGGCTCATGGTGTGTTTATTAACTCTTAAAACTCATTTTAGGTCCTACCTCTACATTTCGCCACGCTCCACTCGTACCAAATGTTACTTCCGTACTCTCAGCCATGTAAAAACCTGCGCTTTCCGGGTATCTGCTGTCCTGTATATACATCTTATATCCCGGTTGGCAGTAAGGCTGTAGATACCCGCTTATTCGGCCTTCAAAGCCGGTGTAGTTCTTTTGGTACTGCATTTCATTGGCAATGCGTTTCATGTTGGCCACGTCAGGTATATTGTTATTTATGGCCTTCACTTTATTGCCCAGCACCTTCTTTTCACTTTCAGTCGCTATCCTTCTACCGGTTGCCAGAGTGCCCCCAAACAATACCTGCACTGGTTCACTGGGCGTTTTTATCTTCAGCCGGTTATCGCGCATACAGTTATAACCAATCCTGTATTTTACACCACCAATAGCAAACGGATCTACTCCTTCATGGTAGGCGGTGTAAGTCAATCCGCACCACAGTTTTTTAGGAGTGATAAAGAAGATCGTGATCACGTTCTGACAAATCTTCCTTATCTCGCTTATTATATCAGTACCACCGGCATTATCAAGAGTTATATTCTTCAGCGCAATGTCATCCTGTACATACAACTCTATCTCTGTGCCCTTTACAGCCTTATCCAGTAGTTCTTTTACACTGGTCGATGCATAGAAGCCTTTTAGGTTTTTATTCAATCGCAATAGCCTGTTATAGCCCTCACATTCAATCGTCAGCTGATCACCGGGCATCAGCCCCTTTACAAACCCTTCAAATTCTGTTTTCAACTGGCCGTTGTATCCTAGCTCCACTTTTATCTTATCACCCTCTGCAAATACATTGCTCAAAGTCTCCACTGCGCTTGTACCACCATTCTTCCTTTTCACCCTTGCTAGGCTCGGCAGCATCAGGTTACAAGCATCAGCCGCACTATGCACGCTCCTGTTTATCCTGGCATTCATTACACCCGAGAAACTAAATCCGCCGATCGTTATTTTACTGCTCAGTACAAACATTATCCTATTTCCTCCAGATCAAATATTGAATTACTTGTTAATCGTAGATCATAGCCTACCACATGCTGCACACCCGGATGCGCCGGTATGTTGATGCTCTCAACAATAACATTATAGCCCATGCCATTTAGATAGATGTCGGTTTTTACGTTTCTGAGTGCCATGGCGCTGCCACTTACAAACACATCCCTAAGCATTTTCTCCAGGTCTTCAGGATACTCATTACCCTTGCCGATCAATAAGCCCTTAATATTGATATTGTAGCTGTTGATATTCACAACCTGGTTCACAGCTCCCTCACGCTCAGTCATTCCGGTTTTAATGATCGTTTTTGTATTGTCGATCGCCACCACTGCAAAAGGCAAATCCCAGATCACATTTAGTCCGGAGGTTACCGCTCCATCAGGAAGAACGATGCCGCCACCGGCGAAGGTTACTGTAGCTGGCAGATAATAATCCCTGCCAAACTGATCCTTTTTATAATAAGGGCTACCATAGTCACCATACTGTTTACGGCTGAAAACGTCCGCAACTGGTGCAAATTCAAAGCCTGCGTCCACACCGTGCACATCACTAAACAACTGCGCTATTGATAATTGAATCGACATTTAAACGCCCTTTAAATTCTATTTAAAATTGCCCGTAAGTGGGCCATCTATTAACTACGCTATACTACAATGCGTCCTTTATGGAATGGATGACGCTCGCAAATATTTCTTCCTGGTCACGTCTGCTATACTGCTTTGCCTCTTCCATACTAGCCACATGAAACGTCTGATCCTTGATCATTGGCGCATTCAGGTTAATAACTATCTGCCTGCTACCACCACCACTAATTCTTTTACTTGAATCAGATACAGCAGTACTTAGATCGGCGTTTCCTTTGCCCGATGCGGCCATATCAGCTACCATCTTATAGCCACCGGCCATTATATCGTTTTGCTTTATACCCATCGGGCTAATAGACCAATCAGAGCTTTTTATAGGCACACCCTTGGTAAACTGCCCCGTTTTCATAAATGAGATCATCTCACTGTCTTCATTCATCCAGGGCTGCAACCCGCCATACTGCATTATCTTTTTATATAGTGCAGCCTCATCACCTGGTTGTACGTTCCATCCACCTCCGCCCCCTCTTTTGCTCCAGGCAGGAAGGTTATCGTAGTAATTATTTGCACCGGCTGCAGCACCGGTAAAGTCGATGTCTGTTTTTGCAATGTCAAGAACTCCACCAACGGCACTCGCCACTGGCTTTGCAATACCGGCAACCAGTTTTATGGCCGGTGTAAGATCATTCAGTATTACGGTCGACAGGTCTAGCATGCTTTTGCCAAGGCTCTTCACCTCTTCGCTCAGTAGCAATGCTGCCACAGGCTTCAGCAATCCCGCCATGCTGCTGCCAAAATCCAATATTGAAGGCAGCATATCCTGGAAGGCACCAAACAGCTGTTCTGTAATTGGTATTAGCTTCTCCAGTACAGATGGCAGCTTATCAACAAGAGGCTGCATGCTATCTATAAACTTACCCCATACCGGCATTAGCTTTTCACCAAATTCCTGTATAGCCATACTGGCATTACCCTTCATTGCATCCCACTTGCCAAACGGGGTTTTGCCCATGTCATTAAGCATTCCGGCATGGCGGCCTTTACCCGTTGTATCCCATATCATCGCCTGCCTTACCATTGTAGACGATATAAGACCATTGCTCATATCATCACGCAACTTGTCCATGCTCTTGCCGGTATGCTTGCTGATCACCTCTAGCGGATTGAATCCCGAAGAGGTATATTGGCGCAGATCATCACCTTGCAACCTTCCTACCGAGTTTGTTTGTGCAAAAGCATAAGTGAGCAGCTTCATTTTCTCAGCATCGCCACCGGCTATATCGCCCAGCATCTTTAGGTCGGGCATTATTTCCTTTACAGCTGTGCCATAGCTCAGCAGCATTTTAGCATCGTCATACAACTCAGTGCCAAATATGCTATCCTTTATGTAGTTGGTCAGTTCACTGTACAGCTGCGCACCTTCCTTCTGGCCACCCAGTACACCAAATTGAGTTTTGTTCCTGCTGGCATCCATGCCCGCAGCTATTACATTCTGTCCACCACCAATCGCAAATGCACCTCCGGCAGTTACTGCTTGTGCGGCAATATTGCCATAAAAACTACCCTGTGCCAGTCTGCCTAGTGATGTTCCACCATGTCCTGTACTACTCGGCCCGGATAATTTGTTTATCCTGGTCTCCAGTGCAGCTATGTCCCTGTTGGCTGCTGTTATCTGGCGGGTATCAATACTTATGTCACGCTTTTTCCTCAGGGCATCCAGCTGCTGGTTCATGCCCGCAATGCTCTGCGTGGCATATTTGCTTTGGCGCTGAGTATTGGCTATAGTATTGTTCACAGCATTCATTACCTTATTAGCATTACTGCTAACAGAGGCAAGACCCTGTTCATGAAACCTTACTACAAAATCAATAAAATCGCTGCCAAATGCCATATCTATTAAAACTTAAATGCCCGCCCATTCAGGCGGGCATTGTTACTTTTTCCTTTTCGTTACTAACCCAAGCTTTGCCAGTTCTATCGACTCCAGTATCTCCTGCGTTCTCAGATATTCCAGGTTCGCATATTTCTGAGCAAACTCTTCGTCAGTTAATGATTGATGATCTACTCCCGGCAGATAATATTCAAAAACCGTTTCAGCATAACCTAAGGGATCGGCCACCGGGCCTCCTGCCGCATCCCTTATAAGTTTACCAGGGTAGCCTTCTTACCTTCCAGCTTCACTTTTAGTTCCTGGCTGATGCCTATAAACATCTGGTCGTCTGTCAGTATCTCATTGCTACCACCTATAAACGTCAGTGTGGCCAGTTCTTCAAACACATGGAGTGCTTTGTCGCGGTCTGCCTTGCTCATTGCGCAGTTCAGTTCATTGCGCCCTGGGTTTTTAAAGTAGGCTATATGCCCGTCTACCGATAGAGCGTAAATGCCATACTTGTATTTTGCCTTCCACTCTTTGATCTGGTCTTCAGTTGCCACGCCGATCAACGTTGCTTCCTGCTTTCCACCGGTGCTATCGCCCGTTGGGCTAAATAAAAAATATCTCTTCATAAAAATTATTGATTAAATAAATAATGAATTGGTTACTTGCCGGACCTAAACGATATCCAGGCAAAGGAATGGCATGGTGATTGGCATCTGTGTGGCTCCCTGATCCCAGCCCTTCTCGAATTCCGATATTTCCACACCTACTAGCGTATCTGTCTCCAGTGGCCTTCCTTTCGCCTCCTGGTAAACAACTACAATGGTCATGCTTACATCAAGAATATCCTTGCCGCCGGCCGCCACCGCAGCTTTATTCATTGAATCAACAGCTCCCTTCAACGCAGTTATCTCACCACCACAGGTCTCATTGCCACTCTGTATGCCTATTGCTTTATTGCCAGAGCCGTGCAGATGCGTTTTTACTTTAGATTTCTTATACTTGATTCCCTCGATCTTGGTTGAAGTACCACCTTCTATGTAAATGGTCATATCCGCCCATTCACATTCCTTGCTATCAAAAAAAGTTACACCTGCCATATAAAAAATATTGTTGTTTGAATTAATTAAGAAAAACTACCTACTATCTACTATCTACCATCTACTACAGCGCAGGATTATCAAACCCCAGTTTAATATCTATCGTTGTCGCATAACCTACTGGCACTATGCTCAATTCCACATTCAGGACGTTGGTAGATAATATATTCTGATTAGGATTAATTTTACAAGTCACGCTGCTGATCTCTCTATTTATAGTCATTGTATTATTGATCTGGTTTTCCACCTTTTGACTGATCGTCTTGCAATAACCAACATCGAGCTTTCCTTCTACAACAAAAACTTCATCATCCACCTCCTGCACAAAAGTTGCATAGGTCAGTTTCTGCACCTTGTCAATTACACGGCCACGAGACAAGAAATGGTAATCGTCAGTAGTGGCACTGGCCGTATCATCACCGCTGAAGAAGTAGCCACCAACATTAGGGTAAGTGGTTAAAGTGATATAGCCTTTAGCTGCTATTAATGCTGGGTCATTGGGTAGCGTCTCCAGTGCATCTGCTCCCAGATATGCTTCCGCTGCTGTCAGCGCACCGGTCCTTACCCTGCTCACTTTACGCATAACAGGTACGCTTGCCAGTCTTCCAAGCAGCATGCCGAGAGCAGCACTCGCACTAGCCACAGTATCACCTATCAATATAGCTACCCTGTTATGAGCCAATTGCGTAAGATCAGCAAGGTCGGCTACCGTCCCGTTATAACTTGTACCACCAAGTATGAACCTCAATGGCTTCTGTCCGGTTGCGTACTCTGAGCATATAGATTGTAGACCTATTAATGCACCTGAGTAGTCGTCATTGATAGCATCATTGGTAGTTTGTTCTCCGTCATACACTGCATTATCATCACACATCAATCCGCCAAAGCATATTTTACCTTGCGCATAGTCCAGAAGTGTTGGTACAAAAGGCAGCATTGAATCATAGGTAGCAGTATTAGCAGTCAGCAGAAAATACAACTGCGCACCCTTACCCGCTTCATCATAAAACTCTTTTATCTGCTTAAAAGCAAACGGGTTACCATCCTTAGTAATGCCCAGACCTAGAAGGTCATCCATAGAAGTGATCAGCTTTGGTGTTCCCACTGCATAATCGCCTTCCGGTACACCGGTGATGATCATACCGCATACACCATCCGCAGTTTGCAATGTGCTACCTAATTGGCCATTCGCTAACGTTATATTAACTCCGCTCATATAAAAAAGTTGTTTTTATGACAATTCATTATACACTCTCCTCTTTTTGAAAGAGGAGTACCCGCCTTTTCGGCGGGGGAGGTGATTACTCCCCGTCTTGCACTGCCAAGGCCCGCCCCATTTACGGGAGCGGGCCATTAGCGTTATTATCAGAGCTTAGACGCTCAGTGCTGGGGCTACTTCACAACTTCACCCCTCGTTGGTTCTCATTATCAGAGCATCATGCCCATCCTTTTATCCTTTCAATCATGGTTCAGACTATACTGCCGCCAGCGCTTCCTCCGCTGCCTTCACCTCACCTTCGGCCACCGGCACTGCCGCAATAGCCGTTTCAAGGGCTGTTGTTGCCTTCTTTACTGCATTGGTCGCTGCTGTCTTCTGTGGGCCGGTAGCATCAGGCAGCAATCCTGCCTTGTTAGCTGTAGCCTGTTCCAGGTTCGCAGTTGCAGTACCTACCGCTGCCTTTGCACTTTCCAGAGCCAGTCTCTTTTCGCCCAGGTTCTTTTCTGCCTGTTCGCGTGGGGTCAAAACAACTTCCTTTGATTCGCTCCCGCTCTTCGCTTCCGCCGCTGCAATTGCCTGTGCCCTGGTCACAGTTTCCACCTTGCCGGTGCCTTTCCCTGCTTTCTTCAGTGCGCTGGCCTGCGTTTTTGCATCCTGCTCTTTCTTAAAGCCTGTTCCACATTCTGTGAAATACAGTACCTCCGCTTTCGGATTACTGTTGAATACTTCAATTTTCTTCATTGCTTATAAATTGAAAAGTTTAAAATTTGATTAGTATTTGATAAAGGCAAACATTCCTGCAGAGTTCACCATCCTGTTCCTTCTGGCTACCATGTAACCCTCTCTACTACCGTCATCATTGGTATTGCCTTCTATGGTCTTTAGCATAATACCTGCCTTAGTGATCGCCACCGCTTCAATTAATCCGGTATGGCCCGTTCCGTTGGCAAACCTCATTATGAACTGCATACCTGGTACTAATAACTCCGGCTGTGCAATAGCCTGTGCAACGGTAACAATCTGCAAAGGGTTTGTTTTATTGTAGCAGACCAACACACCGCCCGTTTTTACCACTGGAGAGCTAACACCCAGTTGCTTTGCAGCTTGCAGATACAACCAGTAAACTAAAGCTGCACACCATGCATAACCACCACCCAGTCCTACTGATCGCAGGTATTCTTCTACACGCGGCCCTTTGTTGCTATTCTTTGGCACTTCCTGTACGCCTATTTCCTTCCTGGCTAATTCCAGTACAGCCATCATCAGGCTCTTACCATTAACCACAATGGGCGTATAAATTGGCTTGGTCATAGCTACAGCAGTTTATTATTTAAAATATGGCCCTTGCACATATACCCGATACAGAAGAAGAGCACTGCAACTATCAGTACCAGGAATACCAACGGCTTAGTCGCAGTCAGCCAACCTTTGGTCTCTTTTTCCACCACTTCTTTCAGCGTCCCTACACTATCACTACGCTTGTCTACAAGGCTTTTAATGGCGTATAAGCTATCATACCGGCGGTGAAGCAAAACACTATCCTTTGTCTTCCTGGTTATCACCTGCTGCATGCTGTCCGCCTTGCACTCAAAGTGTCGGTTACCTTGTTTGTCTGTGGTAGTAGTAAGCGTGGTATTGCCATTTCTCACAGTTGTGTTTACCGGCTGATCCTTTGCTTCAGTCAGAGATACGCTGCTACCGGCCACTGGCTCACTGGTCGTTTCTTCACTGCTCCAGCTGCGTATAAAATCTTCCATCATTGCGGCACGGCGCATACTATCAGCTTTCCGCACACTATCCTGCTTCACTTCCCAGTTCACACTAGTAGTTTTACTGCCCTTTGTTGCCCGGCACGATCCCATACAGAACAAGAAGATAAAGGCTATAATGCCGGTTAAGATCACACTAAGAATTCCCTTTACTATCATGGTTGTGGTGTGTTGTTGTTATTAATATTTTTGTCTTTATCCTTACTCCCTTTGCTACTTCCCCATCTGAAATTCACAAGGGTGTTATAGTTCGTAACCAGTGCGCCAACTATCAGGGCTATACCATCTAGTGGCCGCTTTGTTACTATAGAATACCATCCGAAACCGATAATGGCACTAATAAGGATGATCATCTGTGATGCGAGTAAAACATCCTTACCCTTTACTGCATCTAATAGCTTTTGTATCATGTCCAGTGTTCTTTAAGAGCCTTCACATTGCAGCATTCGTCCAGACTCCCACACTTCATTTTGCTGCGTTTCCTTTGCTGTAGCTTCCAGCTTATCTTCATGGAATAGTCCACTATAGCCAGTATCGTCAATATGCAGCTCAGGCCAAACATACCCGCCTTAAAATATGGACTGGCCTTAGCCAAAAACTGAGAAAGAGCCGATGTTGATGTCCAGCTGCTCGCCACCAGGAGAAGACCGGTAACGTCTGATGTTATGCTATGATAGTTGTTATGCGCCATTTAATAGAACCGTTTTGCACCCACTAATCCCGCCTTGTTCGGGCGGGTTAGCGGGTCTAATCGTATTGAGGTGGCGAGGTGTCACCCGATGGCCAGTCAGGTAAGAGTACCTCCCAATCCTCCTGCTGTTTATATCTGATCAACAGTTTCCCTTTCCATCGTGCCTGGCTCAGCGCGTGTCGGTTAGCCAACGAGAACAGAACACGGTAATTTGTGTATGGATTGCCATTGCCGGAATTCACTGCATAGGTGAACACATTCTTCGCGGTATTGGCACAGGTAAACGTCGTCAGTGTACAGAAGTCAGTTCCGGTCGATGTATCTACCGACCCCTGCACAACCACCGTCACACTATCAACCCTGCCTGCAAGGCTATCCACCGTAAACCCGAAAGTCACGCTGTTGTAACGACCTCTTACACGTGCGCTCAGCGTATCCTTAGTTGTCAGCAATATGCTGTCCGCAGTAGTGCGCAGAGGCATATCAGTTGGCTTCCAGGTATCCTTAAGCGTCCTGCTACCGCCATTGTTGAAGTCGCCACCTACAGCATAATTCTGTATATCCGACAGCTGAGCCATTGAAGTGGTGGCCAGTCCAAGCATTGCCACCGCTATTAAAATCATTTTCTTCATACGTATCATAATTTTTTGATCAAGTCTTTTGCCACCTTAAGCCGTTCCAGTGACGGTAACGGCTTAAGATCATCTATTGTAATTTGACTTTATCTGAGACTATACTCCAACTGCTGGAGCCTTCTGTACGATCGCACCGATACCAAGCTCAGTGTCCCTGCGTGGAGCGCCACCGGCTCTTGTCAAGGCAGAGGCTACATCACCGTAGTTCTTAGGATCATTGTCCTGAGAGTACACTTCTGTTTGTCCTACCGCGCGGCTTACAGCGCCCTTCCACCAGAATATCGCCGCTGCGTTATCCGTAGATGCCCCGGCTGCTCCTATGGCCTTTACTACCGGCAAGTCAGCATTTGTATAAGAAAGCACCTTACTGCGCATGAAGATCTTAAAGCCATACAGCATACCAACCTGTCCCGTCTTAGGGTCCATTGATGCACTGAAGTCTGTGAACTGAGTAGCACTCATATCTTTCACAAGTTGTGAATACATGGTTGCATCAAGCAGCATACTACGATCAGCCATTGGCACATCAAGTGAATTCAGCAAAGTGCTGGCCTGTAGTACATCATACATACCAAATGCAAGCCTGTAGCCTGATGCTCCGGCTAAGTGAGCATTTACCTTTAATGGCGCAGCGTCCTGGTCGTTCTTTGGCACACCCGATGTTCTGAGGATATTGTTGTTAACAGTTTCACCATCAGACAATAAGGCTGTACCGGTAGGTGCCCATTTGTAAAGTATCTGGCTGGCAATCCTTTCACTCAGTTTACTTTGGTTTTCATAAAGTAATGAATCCATCTGGTTGTAAGAAAGCTCTACCTTTTCCGCATTACGAACAATGAATGGAGGCACCCTGAATTCGCTGATATCATAGGTCTTTTCTCTGTCAGCGGCAGCGTTTACATCTGCGCCACCCGCAGGATACACACCATCAACAATGATATCTCCGGTCTCATTCGCATTGGGTACATGCACCGTTTTTACCGTTACATACTGGCTATCATCAATTGACTCCTTCAAAAACTCATTGTTCATGAACATATTATGCTCAATTCGCTCTACCCACATCTCCGTTTGCAGGGCCATCATGGCCAGTCCCTTAGTGTTACCAGGAATAGCGCTCAGCAGGAAGCTAACTCCACCGCCAATCCCGAAGGCTGCTAATGATCCGCCAAACGCAGCCATTGCAATAAAGCCTACTACAGCCGCTATCACCATAGCCCAGCCGAGTCGCGTAATACTTAATTTCTTGTTCTTCATGTTATGTATAAAAATTATTAGTTGAAAATGTTTACCTATTTGTCACTATTAGCCTATCGAAGGGCGACTACTACTTAACTCCGTACCTCGCCTCCTTCATCTGCGCATATGCTTCAGGAGAGAGTTTTTTCAGATCAGCCATTTCGCCGGTCTGCATTAGAGCATCCCATCCTTTGCCCACCATATTTGTTACTTCCTGAGAGAAAACGCCTTCCTTATCCGCCTGTCTGATCTGGGAAGTGACGGAAGTAAATACACCCCTTGCCTTTAATAACTTCTCCAGGGCATCCGGGTTTTCTTCATACTGCTCAGCTAGCACATCATACTCAGCTACGGATATTTTCTTATCCTTTTTCGCCTCTGTCAGCATGGCAATCACCTGGTTAGTCACGTTCTCCTTTCTCAGGGTCTTCAGTTCCGCACTCACAGTGTCGTATTTCGTAGCCCTGGCATGCAGGGCTTTAATTGCACCCTTTATTGAGGCGCTGTCTGAGCTTGCTGAAACTCCCGTTCCAAGCATCTTACCGAGTTCGGCATCGAACTCTAATTGGATCATATCCATATTGACTTCAGTTTTAATTTTTGATTGTTTATCCTGGAATAACATATAAATGCCGTCAGCATCAAGATCAGAGTCGGCAGGCATCTCCATTTCTTCCCCATCATACACACCATCTATCAGCTTTGCATCCATTGCTTGCGTTGCTGTGTAGAAATTATCTTTCCCGTTCAGAAACTCTGCCATTACCTCTTCTGTGGGTTTGCCGGTTCGCCTGCTGTACACTTCGCACATATCCTTTTCAATACCATCCACATAGTCTGCTTTAGCCCTCAGATCGGCAGCAGTACCAAATGCTCCACCAATAGGCTTGTGCATCATCAGGCGGGCATATTTGCTCATGTACAACTTAGCACCCGCAAATGCAAGAACACTGGCCATGCTAGCCGCCACGCCGTCTATATACACATTGCAGATCATTCCGCAAGAGCGCTGCACTGTATACATCGCTACACCATCACTTGTTTCGCCACCTTTACTGTTAATGCGCAGGTTATACTCAGTAAAGCCTTGCTTTTTCAGCCAGGCAATTTCCACAGCAAATGCAAGGCTCATTTCACTGTCGATCACTCCGTACAGCAGTATCTCCGGAAGTTCCGTAGGTACCATTCTCCTAATTGATCTCGTTGCTCCTGGCATGTCTTTGTTGGTTTTTAAAAATGCCTGCGGTTACTTTAATTTTCGACCGCAGGGCTTATCTATCAGTGTCATGGCGAAGCGTAAAAACTCCCTTTCCTTTCGCTGATGATGTAAAATTGCATTCCCCCTCGCGCGTAGCCAAATCCTTTATCGGCGGCACTCTTCAAGGAATTGCATTATACCGCACACCCCTCCGCATTATACTTTTTGCACCCCAAAAAGTGCAGATTTAAAAGTCAATTTTGCCCAGTAGCGGCAAAGCCGCTACCAAAACAACAGGCTTATGACGCAAAAAGACAAGCAGGAAATGCAGCAAAAACGGGAGTATGCCCGCATCATGTATGTGCATGGTAACCTTAACCAGATAGCCATTGCTGTAGAGCTCAATGTGTCCGAACAAACTATTTCCGAATGGAAAAAAGATGGGAAGTGGGAACGGTTGAAAACAGGCAAAACCATATCAGATCAGGAGATCGTTGCGCAGCTTGAAGAATTGCTCCAGCTGCTCATTGATCAAGGCAAGAAGTACCTCGAGGATGACGACCCGAAAACAAATCCCGATGCCGACCGTATCATCAAGACCACTAAGGCTATTGCTTATCTCAAAAAGAAAGCAGGCCCTGCACAGATGTACCAGACCGGCATTGCCTTCATTACCTGGTTGGGAAAAGAAAATTCGGAAATAGCAAGACAAGTCGCACCGCTCTTCCAGGCATTCATTAGATCACTCGTTTAAACAGCATTTAAATCATGCACGACAACATTGAACAATCACCTGTCGAATGGCTGGTATATAAAGAAAAAGACCCTGCCGAATGGGAAAAGGAGTTTAATGCACTGGTAGTAAACGTTGCGAATGCTACAGCTGCCGACAGCAGCGAAACAGAAGAAGAAAAGCAGGCACGTATTAAGAGGCTTGAAGCCCCCGGCAATCAGGAAGAGTGGATAAAATACTACTTCCCAAAGTACTCCTTTGCCGCTCCTGCCGCGTTTCAAAAGAATGCAACCTTGCGCCTTATTAATGCCTGTAAAGAGATGCAAGCAAAAGGCTGGGGTAAGTACTCTATGTCCCGTAAATGGGGTCGTGGTTTGGCAAAAAGTACCCGCCGCATGATGGAAGTATTTTACCTCCACTTCGTTTTAAAACTGCCTATTAATGGCCTGTTCTGCTCCAAGTCTGAGAGCAATGCCATTGACCTGATGGCTCCATACATGGCTAACTTAGAAGGCAATCAGAAGCTGATTAAGGACTACGGTGTACAGAAGAACCTGGGCAACTGGGATATGAAGAAATTCATATCCAAAAGTGGCATGGGCTATAAGGCCGTAGGTACTACCCAGAACCCGAGAGGTTCAAAGAACGAAGAGATGCGTATAAACGTCATCCAGTGCGATGATGCTGATGATGATGCAGTTTGTCGCAATGCCGACCTACTCAATCAGGCATGGAGGTGGTACGAAAAGCAGGTCTTACCCTGCGTTGAGATCTCGCGACCTTACTTCATATTTTTTGATAATAATGTCATTGCTGAAGATTCACTGGCCGTTCGTTTCTCAAAGACAGCCAAAGACAATGAAACCATCAATATCAGGGACGAAAACGAGAAATCGACGTGGCCTGAAAAGAACACAGAAGAGATCATTGAGGAGATGCTCGACGGTATGAGTTATGAATCGATCCAGGGGGAGTATTACAACAACCCTATGGCGCAGGAAATAACCTTCCCCGATATTACATGGGGCGAATGCCCCGCACTGGAGGACTTGGACGATGCTACATGCTATTCCGATCCTGCGCCATCTAATAAAGAATTGCCCACTGCAAAGTCTGGGGGTGGCAATAGTAATAAGGCCACTTTTATAATTGGCAGAAAAGGAGCCCGTTTCTATATCTATTACGGTTTCCTTGGTGGCATGAATACAGCCAAATTTGTCGATGGGCTTTTTAGCTGCCGAGACTATGTTGGCAATAGACGCACTATTGATTTCTATATAGAAAACAACTCACTGCAAGATCCATTCTTTGAACAGGTTCTACAAGAAAAGATATATGAAGCAGGTGAGACAAAAGGTTACCTATATCCAAGCCAGGACACGCGTAAAAAGCCCGACAAATGGGTGCGAATAGAATCTACCCTTGAACCCATTAACAGGAAGGGTAATCTAATTTTCAACATTGCAGAGAAAGGCAACGCTAACATGATAAGACTGGAAGCTCAATTTAGAGGGGCTAAACCGACTAGTAAGAAACTAGACGGCCCGGATTGTATCGAGGGTGGAGTTCACGTTCTAAAAGTCCGCAATGTAGCCCATGCCGCCGAAGTCCTGTTCCAGGAAAGGTTCCAATCAGACGCATACCATTATTAACACACAAATTTTTCAAAAATGCCTTACACTCCAATAATAGTGCCCGCCGATCTCTCTACTCACGTTTACGCGCCCATCATTAATGAGATCGCCGAAAACAACAACGACACAATAGTAAGTGCCATCAGCATGGCCATTGATGAAGCAAAGATGTACCTCACCCGGTACGATCTCATTGCAATCTTTGGTGATCCTGGTACCAACGTAGCGGCCACATTTACTCCCGATGCCATGTTGCTAAACATCATCAAGACCATTGCCGTCTGGAATCTTATGAATCTGGCAAATCCTAACCTTGACTATGAACAGTGGCAAAACCGTTACAAGCAAATGATCAGCAGCCTGAAGGACATACAAAAGGGCTTAGCCGATCCCCGCTGGCCATACCAGGACTATACCGATACCACCACCCCCGACAGCATAGAGGTATATGCTGTGTCTAACGAAAAAGCAAATAATTCATATTAATATGAGCAAGAAACCAGTTAATAGCACACAAACGTCCAACGAGCCACAGACAGGAAAAGGGCAGGTACAGGTTACCCAGGAGATGGTATTACGTTCTGTCAATCGAAGCAAAAAAGATGTAAGAACATGGCGCACAGCAATTGTCGCAGCTGAATCAGTATATGTACCTAATACGGTTCCGTTATATGATCTGTACACCGATATATTACTGGATGCCCATCTCTCCGGACTGATCAAAAAACGCATCTCCAGTGTGCGCAATAAGAAAATGGTCTTTAAGGTAGGTGAAGACAAGGTGGATGAAATGGACTCGCTCATCCAGTCCAAGGCGTTTAGTGATGTGATCAAACAGATCATGCTTGCCAAAATGTGGGGAATATCAGGCATGGAGTTCATTCCTGGAGAGAGACTTACATTCAACGAAATACCACGTAAGCACATAAAGACAAAAACACAAAAGATTGTCTATGAGCAATGGGATAATGATAACGGTGTTTTCTACCCCGACTATCAGAATATCTGGGTTGTCGGTGAGCCGGGCGATCTTGGCCTGCTCTCAATTTGCGGTTTCTACGCATTGTTAAAGAAAGGTGCTATAAGTCACTGGGCCGAATATGTAGAACTATACGGCTCACCGGTCATGGTGCTGAAATACGGTGGCAATGATCTGCAAAGTAGAAAAGTAGGTCAGGGTATTGTTGACAAAGCAGGGAACAGCCTTAAGATCGTTATCCCAAAAGAAATGGACTTCCAGCTTGTGGATGGTAAAACGTCCAATGGCAATGGTGATCTCCAGGAGAAAATTGTCGAAAGGTTGAATCAGGAAATGTCCCTGATCATCACCGGCAATACCGAAACCTCCACCAATGGCAAAGGCGGCACTGGAGGGAAATCTGTCGTGCATTCCAATGAGCAAAAGCAGCTCATTAAAGACGACATGGACGATGTGCTTGATCTGCTGAACTCCGATAAGTTCCTTGCAATACTGGCAACATACGGTTACCCTGTTACCGGTGGCAACTTTGAATACGTTGGCGAAATTGACATTGAATTCCTTCAGCAGAAGATCAGAGTAGATCTGCCCCTCTTACAGGCAGGCTTGCCGGTATCAGCAAAATACCTCTACGAAACTTACAATATCCCGATGCCCGAAAAGGGAGATCAGATCGTTATACTTAGTGGCGCTCCCTCCACCGATCCTGAAGAGACTGGCGAAGAACCAACAGAGCCAACCACACCAAAGCCCGCAACCAGGGAGAAAACACCTCCGGCAGAAAAGCCACTTACCGCCAGTGACGTAAAAGCCATGCTGACCGATTTTTTCGCGAACGCCCTCACCTGAGAGGGCACTACACTATAAAAATGCTCGACCGGCATTACACGGGACATAACCATAGCCTTGGCGTAACCATGTCCGGAAGTGAAACAGACTTCTCAGCCATGTGCAACCGCATTGCAGAGCAGCTCTATAGCGCGAAGATCAATCAAGGTACAATCCCAAAAGATATGTACGAGGCTACAGCCGGTGAGTTGATGGATGCCGTATTTAATGGCTTAGGCAAGCAGAAGACATTCACTTACGAAGACCCGCGCAATCTCCTGGTTGCACACCTCCGGCAGAATATCTATGCCTACAGCGCCGCTAAGTCTTTAACCGAAATGAAAGTCTTTAACGACCTCATGATTGACAAGGACGGCAAGCTAAAGCCATTCAAACAATACCGGGATGACGTAGCGAAGGCAGGATATACATTCAATGTAAACCACCTGCAAATCGACTACAACACCGCACTTGCATCGGCCCAGGTGGCACAGTCATTCAATGAATTTGGTCCTGACGATTATATTGAAGTCCGCACCACCGGTGCAGAGAATGTGTGTCCTATTTGCGGCCAGCTCAACGGCTTTACCCGCCTGAAGAGCGCTACCATATGGGCCACGTTCTGCCCACCGTTCCATCAGCAGTGCAATTGCAAGCTCATACCCGGACAGCACCGTAATGTCAGGAAACACGATGCGCCTTTAAAAATGCTCAGGGAAGCCGGTGTAAAACCCTACTTCCAGTCCAATCCCGCCATCAATAAAGTAGTCTTTACCGATGACTACCCACACATGCAAAACCTTAAAAAAGGCACACCATTACATTGGGATAAGGCGTATAACCTACCATCATTAGACCGCATTTACATGGATAAGTTACCTACCCCCGTTACCCTCAATACAAAGGCGGCAGCAAACGAGTGGTGGACCCAAAGGACAGGCACAAAAAAAGGAGAGTTCCTTGTAAAAGACAAATTGGGTACAGTAATCAAAGTGGATAACAAATTTCGTAACCACGTATTTGAGCAAAACAAGGAAGCTCGGTTTACACACCTGGCCAACTTAGATGAGATACTACAAGACCCTGACGAAATTTGGAGTACTAAAACTAAAAAAGGTAATCTCATCACAACATACATACGCTACTATGATAACTTCCCTTATTGTGTCCAGGTCGATGATGATCGCGCCTTTACCATGATGCGCTATGATATTATGGGGACCGGTAAACCAAATGAAAAGTCTTTAGAGCAAGACAGGTCCGGAGTACTTCTTCATAGAAATAATTAAGCCATTGCGTTCCCGGTGAAATGCGTAAGACGGCATCATCGGCACAATGGCTTAATAACACCACAAATATATAAAATAACCGGCAAATTGAGCCATTGAGCTATTGAGCCATTCAGCCATTAAAATATGACACCCGAACAATTCAAACAGGAAACCGAAAGAAGAGCAAGGCAGCTGGAGAACTATGTCCTGCACGTTTTCCCTGTCAGGGCGGGTAAAATGGCGCTCCGGTTTATAGATGGCAACTTTCATGCTCAGGGATGGCAGGGGGCCACATTTCAGCCGTGGGCGCCCAACAAAACAAGAACGCGCATACTTGTCAAGCGCGCCTTTCTCCTGCGCAGCTTCCATTATACACCCAGGCAGGGAGAGGTAAGGATATTTAGCAATTCGCCTTATGCCTACGTTCACAATTTCGGTTTTCATGGCAAGGTTACCGTTAAGGCATATACCAGGCACAAATACGCAGCTAAGAAAATTGGCACTGGCCGGTTCAATAAAAACGGCACTGAGCGACAGAAGACAATACACATGATCACCGATTCTACTGAAGTAAGATCTCACACCAGGACAATGAACATAAAGCAACGTCAGTTCATGCCAAAAGATCAAAACGACAGTCCGATATTCAACAATGCCCTGAAGCGGGAGATCACCCGGGAACTAAAAAACATCTTTGATCCAAAAACTTAAAAAACATGAACAGCCAAAACGCAAACATCTTTCTTGCCATACAGCAGCGCATCGAATCACTGGTCGATAGCAGTAACAGCAACAAACGTTACTTCGCTACTATCGACATGGACCTCCAGCAGCTCAATTTCGATCAGCCACCAATTAAATTTCCTGCAAGCCTTATCGGCGGGTTCAATTTCGACTATAAGCACGGCGGCCAGCTTGCCCGTTTTGGCTCAGGCCAGATCACAGTAAAAACATGCTTCACCCCCTACAGCTCCAGCAGCAACCTCACTCCTCAGCAATACCGCGAAAAGGCGCTCAACTATTTCAACCTCGACCAGATCATTTACCTATCCCTACACGGTTGGAAACCCGAATACATTGTTGATGGTGTTGATCAGCTTGCCAATGTTACCGGACACCTTATGTGCGTCAGTGAACGTAGACTGCCCCGTAACGATGATATTATCGTTACGGAGCAAACATTCATGTTGGGTAAAGACGACTACAGCGCAAAACCTGTAAAGGGCTTAGTCCCACGCCCAGAGGTTAAGGTCATCACCGATGGAGAACATGCAGAAGAATTCGGTAACGAGTACAACTAGTTTATATTTTAAAAACACAAAGCAACAACATGAAGAAGATCTTGATTGCCATTTTAATAGTGGCCACACACGCACCGGCATTCGCCCAGTCCCAAACTATTAGCCAGGAAAACACCACCCTGAAGAATACCGTTGATACCGGTATAACAAACAAAAATGCGGTTAACAAGGTTCGGGCGGCTACAGAGGGCGCAATTATGAAAAAGGTAGTAGACTATGCTCTAAAGGTCTACGATTCCACCAAGGCATCACTTGAAACGAAACTGGATAAAACGGACAGAACCATTTTTGCAACTACCTACAGTCGCGATACCCTGAGCACTAATATCAGGAACTGGGTAAGGGAATTCATTGCGTCTGACGGCACCGATATTCAAACTATCGCTTTCGGATCGCCATACTCCAGTACTGTGCAGGTACCCATCAGTGCCAAAGTAACTATCGTTAAGGTTACAAACATTATGTTCGGCCCATCAACCATTGCCTCCGCTCCTGGTAATAATGTGGGCGATCTGCTGTATTATATTATTGAGGGAAGTGGCAGCCAGAATTATAGTGTAATATATGGCGCACCCTTTGCCCCGTTCGAGGGCCGCTACAAAGGGCCGGTGAGCTTCCAGCCACAAGCGGTTAGTTTGGTCGCCAATTCTACTAGCTTATGGGTTTGGGATGGGGCTTACTGGAATCTTGTCTCACACTCCGAAAATTACAATTAGCGCATGCCAATAAAAAAGCCCCTATCACAGGGGCTTTTTTATTATATCAGCTATTTTAACTACCACGTATAATTACATTGCAAACACTTTCTCTTGATCTTATTCGCTCCTACTGCACCAAACAACAACCCAAATACCCACATAATAACGGAGAACGGCAACATGAGCAAAGCCATCAGGCAACCCTTACCGGCACTATAGCCCTTTTTATAAGCATGAATACTCTCGCTTCCACACTTCGGGCAGGTCACTACCTTTCCAACCACTGGCTGATCCTCATTTTTATAATCAGCCCATTTCTTCAGCCGTGCAGCCTCTTTATCATCTACCGTTAGTCCAGCACCACAGCTATTGCAGAACTTTGCACTATCAGCATTATCTTTCATACAACCAGGACACATTTTCATGACGTGAGTTATTTTTTACAATTATACAATAAATACGCAGTCTATCTACTATCTACTAACGACTATCTACTGGTTTAAACAGCATTTAAATAGGCTTTATACACCTTTTCAATTTGAGTGATCAGCACGCTCAGCTCTTCACTGCAATGATCATTAAGCGGCTTCTTATACTTACCATACGTCACACACCACCCATTCACCTGCTCCATATCTAGCTTTCTCCTGGGCGGTTGTTCCGAAGACATGGTAAGTGTCGCCTTCTTGTTCACACTGCTGGTATTCACCCCCTCATACCAACCCAGCAAATGGGCAAAGTGCAATATCTTCCTTCGTTTTTTATCCTCTTCAGGATTCACCTTAAGTTTCTGTTCTTTCTTCGGCGTTGATCCTAGCTGCACAGTATTTGTATTTCCCGTCCGGGTCAATCGCTCCAGCGCTGCAATCATATCCTTTGCTTCCTTCCAGCTTAGCGCAGTGGTGCTGGTAGCTCTGCCGTCAGTATAATCGCGTACTAGGTTCTCTTTATACCGCTTCATTTCGCCCTTATCTTCCAGTCCGGGTATCTGTGACAGTAGCACATGTATCTTGGCTATTTGCCCCTTATTTACCAGATATTCACCAGTATAGTTTGCTTTGCTCATCCAATTAATTTTTGTGTTATTAACTAAGTAGAAGCCCGGCTATGGCGAAAAACGGCAGCTAGTATAGCCCTGTGCGGTAGCGCGATTTTTTAGCCCGGCGCTTTCTTTGTTACTTTCTTTACGCTGTAGTAAAGAAAGTAAAAGCCTATTTATCAAAGTCAGGAAACGTTTCACTCCATACCATTCGTGGCCACCGCTCTCTGAACCATTCCAGATCCGGCCTTTGCGCCTTCAGCTTACCCAACTCTACATCTAGCGTATCCACTACCTCTTTAATGCGTGTCGGCGACAAGTCAAAATCTTGGATCATAAGTTTCATTACCACCTCATTTTTCACAAGGGGAAAGAAATGCCGATAGTAGAACAACCTCGCAGCCAGCTTTCTATTACGAGCTTCCGCCAGCTCCATTATTCTGCCGGGCTTCCTTGGCGCATCAGGCACCACACCAAACAGGTCCACACTGGATACCACCTCCGGTTCAGGCAACAGACTATCAAACGCTTTATCCCCTTTCATTTGCTGAATTTTTCTTCTTTGTCTTTTTTCTCTTTCAGATACACTTTAAACCATTCGTCCCTAAAATGCCCGCGCAGGTATGTGTCAGGGTATTGTTGATTGTACCAGGGCGATTGCTTGCAGTACCATTGGTAGGAGAACATGTTTGCATGCACATACCGCTTATCGTAGGCTGCTTTGGCCTTCCATAGCTTATCCGCAATCAGCTTATTCCGGGCGTGGTCAAATATTAACCAGAAACGATCGAACGACAGATCATCGTCTATTTTGATGGTCGTTCTGCCTTCCGCCTTCACCCATGCATTGAACGATTCGTGAGTAAGTGCATTTCTGAGAGACTTAAGAACCGATTCCCGCTGATCCTGTGGCATCTTGTATGCGCAGTTTTTAAACTCTATCAGGAAACCATCCTGATCATACTCATACATCAGGTACCCCTCAAACTTTTTAGATATAAGTACATATTTATGCATATCAATTCTTCTTTTGCATTTCCAATTCCCTTTGTTGCTCTATCGCCTCATCGTGCCAGTTATGCACCACCTCCATTTCTTGTTCAGCCTTCTTAAAAAACAGCGGATCTACTCGTCTGGCCTCTTTGAAGTACACTACATAGTTACCGCTACCGCCAACCCTGTTTTTCATCTTACGGGCTATATACTTAAATACCCTCACCGAAAACTTACCATCATATTCAATTTTCTGACCGACTTTGCTTTCAGGTGCGCCATTTTTCTCATGGCTCAGGAAGATGATCCCTTTCTTACCTCCGTACTTTTCCTTCAGGTAGTAATATTCCTCTGGTGTTATGTCTAAGTAATCCAGGCTATCAATGAACACAAATTCAGGGGTACTGCGCTTGCTTAGGTAATCGTCCAGCTCCTGAAACTTGGTCTTCCCCTTTTGCCTTTTTTGTAGTGGATCAATCGGTAGGAACTTGCCAGCCTCTTCTTGCATATTGTTTCTGATAGAGGCCATCTGAAAATCAAAATCATGTCCCTGCTCGTAACTCAGCCAGGCCACCCGCCCAAATTTGCAGAGGTATTTTGCTAACCGGATGCAGAACTCTGTTTTCCCCTGTCCGCTCTTCCCGTAAATGATCCCGATAAAATTGAGAGCCAGGTTACCAATGAAAAACAGCCATTCATCTTTAAACCCCAAAAACTTAAATTTCTTCTTATGAAACTGATCTATACCTAATACCTTCATTTTTCGATAGTGTTATTTAGTACTTAAAATCTGTCCAGTGGATTATCTTACCCTCAAAGTCCTCATCGAACCACTCCATAAACTCACCCATGGTCTTAAATCCATCATTTCTCGCCAGTTCCAGCACCGAAGCATCATCCAGCCGCTTGCTATCAACAATGATCACAGGAGCCAGTACCTCACCCGGCACCTTTCCGTAATACCGTATCTCTACATGCTGTAGCCTGGTAACTACCAGATCATCACGAAAGCACTCATACGCCTTAGTCCTTACACCCGTGGCCATCTGTATTTTCATACCTACCTTCCACCTGCCGGGCTTATCCTCGCGCATGCTGTGCAGCTTACTGCCATCCATCAGCTTCGGCTTAAACGGCTTTTTAAATCCTAGTATCATAATTATTGGTTGTTTAAGTGAATTGAAAAGACCCATCATCATTTTCCACTATAGTAGTACTGATCGGGAAATTGTCCTTTGATACTTTCTGTATAACATCTATCAGGTGTTTCGACCCGGTAAATACTACATGCTTGCTATTGTTAACTTCTATTTGCAAATGCAGGCACTTATCAGTGTATTTGCTATTTTGTATTTTGTAGTCGTGTACTACTATCTGCTTATTGAGCACCTTACCAATCTTCACCTTATCTCCTGTAAAATGCTCACGTTCGCTTTTTATATTTAATTCTGAGAATGTTTTCATTGGTTAATTTTTTCTCCAGATGCTTTCCATCCGCATGTGTCAACCAGCCTTTATAGGCTGCAATAGACTGCATATCAGGATTAGAGGCCATCATGCGCGCAAAGCTCTTTTTTATGGATTTTCGGATTAGTGTATGTGAATGATAAATTTTATACCCTACAAAGTCAAGACCTCTGGTATCTATCGGGAAAACTTGGTAATTGTCTTTTACTTCAAGGTTCAGATTACATTCCATGTATTCCCTGATCAGCGCGAGCACTCTGTGTAGTTCATTTTTATTGCTACTTAGTATTACCAGATCATCAGCATACCTGAAGTAGTATTTTACTTTCACTACTTCTTTCAGCCAGTGATCAAAATAGCTTAGGTAGAAATTAGCAAGAAACTGGCTCAGGTAGTTGCCGATAGGTAAACCCTCTGCGCTGTCAATGATCTCGTCAAGCAGCCAAAGTAGATCAGCATCCTTTATTTTACGCCTTAATAGCGCTTTCAATATGTCGTGATCTATACTAGGGTAAAACTTCCGTATATCCAGCTTCAGACAATACTGTGTGTTTTGCTTGTCTTTAAATGCTTTTTTAACCGCCTTTAAAGCTCCGTGGATACCTCTACCTGTTATGCAGCTATATGTGTCCGCTGTAAACAGTTTCATTAGCACTGGTTCCAGCACTACCATTATTGCATGGTGTACAATCCTGTCAGGGTAGTAAGGCAGCTTGCTCACTATTCTTTCCTTCGGATCAGTTATTTTAAAGGTCACATACTTTGATGTATGATAGCTGCGTGTCACCAGTGATCTATGAATAGCCAGTATATTGTCTTCCCTGTTGGCATCATGCGCTATGATCTCCTTTTTGTTGCGTTTCCTTTTACGAGCCAGCATATCTGCCACTTCTAGGTTATGCACGCTGCATATCTCTTCGTATATGTTATTTATTCTTTTCATAGCCTTTGCTTTGTTGGTCTTTTTCCCTTTCGGTACCAAAGCCCGTTGTTAAGCGTAATTTTTTGCCATGTTGGCAAGGCTTGCACTGTTTATTTATAAGCAATGTGGGCACCGACATTCGTGTTCGTGTTCTCGTTGTCGTAGTCGTTCAGAACCCAACCGGAACCGGGAAACGGAACACCCTCGTCAGGCATACAGCGCGCCACCTTTAATATTATTCACCTTCACCCAGTAGGTCTCGGTACAGGTCTATGAAGGTTCCACCCATCTCCATTGCCAGGGCGCTCGTTTTGAGGGCGAGGCGGGCACCGACATACGTGCACGCGTACCCGCCGACGTAGCCGTCCAGAACCCAACCGGAACCGGGAACATACTCAAACCATGGGAAGTACTTATACTGGCTCCTTTCGGCATAATTGGCTTTCCACCCATCATTGTTCGCTTTTACCAGTATTTGCAGCTTATACTGTGCTATCACTCCTTTTTGCTCCTCAGTGGGCAGCATCGATACGTCTGGCAGCTCTGTGCCAATTTTAAGGTGAGCACATGCAGCCTCAAAACTTGTGAATTTTACTTCTTTCATTTTTTATTTGTTGATTGATTAAATGAATAATTACTTCTGACCGCTCAGCAAGTCGCTGTATAGCCCTATGAACTCACGGCCCATTTCTTTGGCTAATTCTGCCGATTTGAGGGCGAGGCGGGCACCGACATACGCGCCCGTGTACTCGAGGCCGCAGTCGTCCAGAACCCAACCGGAACCGGGAACATACTCAAACCATGGGAAGTACTTCCTCTGGTTGTCATCCTTATAATCAACCACCCAGTCACCGTTATTGGCCTCTACCAGCACCATTAGCTTATGATGGGCCACTAGTGCCTTGCCATACTTCTCGGCAAGCATTGATACATCAGGCAGCGCCGTACTGATATTGAGCTGCGCACATGCAGCCTCAAAACTTGTAAATTTTACCTCTTTCATTTTTGTTTATGGTTTTATGTAACTAAAAAAATATACTAGTCTTCTATCCACCCGCACCTGTTACACCAGGCTACGGTACACCCAATCGCCGCCACACACTTCCCTATACCAAGACATTCCATCAAATTACCTTCCGGTATAAACACTCTGTCGGCTGCGGTCGGTTGCAATACCTTTAGATGATCTGGTAATTGATCAGCCTGCATTTCATTTGGCTTGTTCATTTATTCCTTATTTAAATACCGTTTAAATTGCTCTTCAAGAATGATCGGCCTGCTTTTCCCTGGATGGCCTTCAGAGTGGGTGAGGTGGAAACCCCTGCACTTATCGCAGGGGTAAAATCGCACCGGTATCACCTCCCTTGGTCTTTTCCGTATTTTCTTCAGGGCTTCCTGTGCGTCCACATCATTTCTAAACCGCTTCTTACCACTTATACACCTGGTCATATGCCCTCCCATTCATCACGGTCATCAATCTTTTTTATAGACTCTTCATCTATACACTTCATCACTATAGGTATAGCCAGTATAAAATATAGTGGAGTTACATCCCTATTTTGAACCGCTACCAGGCACAGAAATAAAGTCCCGAATACGCCTATAATAGCCCTTAATGCGTTTACCGATAGATTGTCCTTTGCAGGCTCGTTTTGATTGTTCGGCATGTTGTAGATTACTTAAGAAGGTGAGATAATGATCGTGTTTGGTTTCGCGGGTGGTCATTGCAGAGATCGTTTAAGCGGTTACCTCCAGTTTCTTCAGCTCCACGTAGAACTTTTCTTCCTGGGCAACCTTTATTCCCAGAGCAGAGAACTTTTTAGATAACTCTTCCTTATCCCGATCAGCCAGCAGCAATTCCTTGTTAGGCTCTTCTACAGTTCTCACATACGCGTCCAGTTTCTGTTCCTTCAGGCGGGCGGTCAGTATATCCAGTGTTACACCCGATAACGTTTTGATGCTTGGAGGGTCTTTACGGAAGCCTATTTTTGCATAAAGCGTATCGAAGCTCTTCATCTTGTCAGTCATAAGCTCATGACGCTTTTCAACGCTGTAGGCTTTTATGGTTGCGAATAGTAGCGCCTGTTCAGCCTTCACAAGATCAATGTCAGACGAGAAGTCTTCCTTAATAGCCTGTATTTCTTCCTCCAGTTCAGCATTCAGCTGGCTCAGCTTGATGTCATTTTGGCTGTAAGTGATCAGCGCCTTATCAAACTGCTCTTTAGTGATCTCTTTGCTCAGAGACTCGCTCTTTCTTTTGTTTCTGCTCATATTAGTTGTTATTAATTGTTTTAATGATTTCTTTACCGCCATTGATGACGTTATTCACATGCGCCACCAGTTCCCATATTTCCTGTTGCAGCTCTTCTTGCTGTTCCGGTGCAGCATCCTTTTTAAGGCGTCGCAGTACAGCTATTTCACGCAGCAGCGCACTTGCCTTTTCCTTATCGCTGCCACTCAGGGCATTGATGTCTATTTTCTGTCTCATATGAATAGGGGTTCTTTACTTTTTTTGTCAATCGATTGAATGATCCCGTTTAGGATCGTCGCTGGGTAGGGCTGCATCGGGAAAGGCTTGCTGTTCCAGAACTGTATGAACGCACGTGCTGTGCTGGCGTTGAGCGTTAGCGTATAATTCACCTGCTCTTTATTACACATAGTGCTTATCTGTTCATAAAAATCACACACGTGGTCATGCCATAGCTGTTCTTGCTCATTTTCTGGTTTATATCCACTAATTACTGCTTCGTACAACGCAACCAGCATTTCAAGCTTTCTGTGGTCAATTTTTAGCCTTACTTTTCTATCCTGTTTAGCCATTATTTCTTAATTATTACTTCGTTATAGGTTATTTCTTTACTCAGCGTCAGTCCGGCCACAAAGGCGGTGATCTTGAAGTGATATTCAAAGGAGGTGACAAAGCCTACCAGTTCTTCTTTTTCAGCGTCTGTTTTAAATAGGCTATACTCCGCAGGCCCTGTTTGTCTTATGCTGTAAACACCATCCACATCCCTTAGAGTGAAGCGTTTTATTTCGCTCAGCTGTGCTATTCCATTAGGCTGCATGGCTCACCTCCTTTCCTTTATTCCCACCCGTTGTCATGGTGAGCCTCGCCGAACCATTCTTGTCATCCTGAGCCCCGCCGAAGGACGAACCATCGGTGATCAGGTCTAGCACACCACACAATTGCTCCAGCAGCGTCAGGTAGGTAGGATGATCTTCTCGGAAAACATTCAGGTGCATATCGTGGTACACGTTGTAGCGTTCGTTGATGGTTACCTTATGCAGGAAGGGGAGAATTGTCCAGTGATCATACTGCCGCCAGTTCAGGTTCCACCATCGCAGTACTTTGGGTTCCATCCACAGGCTTTCGCTTTCCCTCTGGCTTATGCCTGCCTTGTGTAGGTTTTTCACAAGCCACTCTCTGCCCATATCCAGTTTCAGGTTCAGCAGCTGCTCAGGCATCAATCCTGTAAACTGCATTACCGCCGCTTCATCAGCCTTAAACTGAGCCCTCCAGTACCCCGTCTTACTTACCTTTTTTGCGTTTCTCATTAGGCAGCCTTTTTAGTTGCATTCATACGCTTGTGCTTTGCCACTTCCTTCCTAAGCACCCTCAGAGACAACCCCGAACGGGTCAATATATCCTTGCGCAATTGCGTATCAGCTTCCGGCAGGTTCAGTTGCAGTATCTGCAAGGCCGTTTCCTTGCGCATTACCGATACAGAAGCCTCACTATCATACTGCTCGGTAATAGCCTGAAATTTGCGGTTAAAACGGTCAAACAATGCCTCCCAACCCAGCTTACGTTTAGCCAGCATCTTATTGATCTTCACGCCCAGTGTATCATCACCTATTATGTACCAACCTGTGCCGCCCTCAGTCACATCATACAGCCCCTTTATTTCCATCCAGCAGTTATCATTCATGTAACCGGCATCATCCAGTACCACCAGTGGGTTTTGAAGGCGCAGCAATTCCAGTTCCACACGCTCCCTTATCTTCCGCACCTGGTCACCATGTTCAAGGCCAAGATTTTGAGCCATTTCACGCAGCAGATCAGCGCGGGTTATACCTTGTCTGCATTTCACATAGATCACGTTCTGATGAGTAGCCGCATACACCTCCGCGCTATGCGTTTTGCCTATCCCTACCAGGTCGCAATTGATTGCGCTAAGGCTATCCTGTTGGCACATGCTCAGCTGAGCAGTCACAAAGCCAAAAACGGCAGTTCTCGCAGTCTTCCACCCATTCTCACTCAGATCACAAAACAGCTTCTTGCCAATGCGCACCCATTCCACCTCACTCAGCACCTTATCAATGTCCCCTTTGCTTATCCGGCTGTAAGAACCCGGATTGATCTGCAAATACTGAGCATGATTAGCTTGCTTATAACCACTGTCAGAATGTTGGCGCATTTTTAAGTCCTCAGCTATCGCCTTAGCTACCATTTGCTTGTGTGTCTGTGTGATCTGCATAACGTATGATATTTTATGTTAATTAAATAGTGCTTTTATTTTCCTGCGGTAGCTACTTCCTGAAGAACTTTTAACAGGGTTTGCTCTACTACGCTACCCTCAATCGGCCCTTGGAAATCAGTCGGCCCTTGAAAATTTTGAATGTTGATTACCGTCACTTTACGGCCTAACAGCATGTCCATTTCATACATGAACTTGAAAAAATCTTCCTGCGTCATGCGCTCAATTAGATCAGTTGCTGTTCCTTGCAGGTAGCATACATCTGTAGCCATCCCCGATACTTTTACCCTCTGAACAAACCCTAATAGTGTCATTTTTAAGCTTTTAAGTGATTATTTGAATAGATTTTCGGCTATAATGCCCACTGGGCGGCACTTTCAATAGAATTGCCATTCGGTACACTTACCACGCTAACCCCCTCTTTTTGCTTATACCCCCCCCTTTTACTCGTCTTTTTTGGCACAAAACCCACATTATCAGGCTCCTCAAACTCGTCAGAAGTGCTGTTTACTACCACCTCTTCCACCACTTTTAGCGTCTCGCCCGCTTCAAAACCATCAAATCTGGCAGTCCCAAGTACCGAATAGCTGCCTTGCGTCTCACGTACCATCTTATCAAATGCTGCCTGATACGCCCACTGCTTGTCAGCATTCGCCCTGTCAGCATCGGTCATTTCTGCCTGTGCCTCCTGGAATGGGATCACCTTTGTTGCCTCAGCAATGAATTTGCCATATTGATACAGGTAAACCTTTTCTATACCCTCTGGTCCGGGGATGTAGTATGCGTCAAACTTCCATGTCTTCAGTTCGCGCAGTATGTTGATGTTCGGTAGGCGGTAGCTATTTTTCATTACCTGCACGTACCCGCGTTTGATGCTCGTTTCTCGGGCCTTGTAGCCTACGTAAGGCATTATTGCCGATGTGGCATGGTGCACAAGGTTCGGGTTCTGGCAGTTTTCCAGTACGTCCCATCTGCTCATGCCGGGGTATAGTTCCTGGTTCGGGTGCAGCGAATTGTTCCAGCTGTTGATGTCGTCCAGATCGTTCTGTATGATCTGCTCGTAAGCATACCTCACCTTGTCCTTATCTGTATTCAGGCGGTTGGCTATGTTACGGGCGTAAAACCTGCCTTGGAACCCCGGGCGCTTATTGTCGAAGGTGTATTTCTTCTGGCGGAAGATGTGCTCCATTCTTTTCTCAGGCGCATTACCACCCAGGCACACACGTACATGCTTAAACAGGTTACCGGCGGTAAGAATATCGTCTTCAAACTGGCCGTCCACTTCCTTACCCATCATTTGGGCAGTCAGGTGGCGTTCCATTTCTATTTCAAATGGCATACCCCAACCGTTGCATAGTATTGTTTGGAACATATCGCGGAAGGCTTCCCTCAGCAATTCCACGTTCTTATCTGTGCTGAAAGCCTTGCCTATAATCGCACCGCTGGCCACATCAGCTATCTGGTAAGTTTTAGCAGGGCGGTTACCGGTCATATCCTTAAATGGTAGGTCGCGGTCATCCATTGTTAGCTTGCTAAAAGCATATACCGGTGCCATACGTTGCACATATGGGCGGTGAAGCGCACGCCACTGTAGGTTATTGAGCCTCTTTTTATTGATAGCTATCTGCGCTGCCGGTCTCTTCAGGTAGAAGTCAACTGTACTTTCACCCAGTGGAAATGGCTCACCTTTTACATAGAATTCCTGCGGGTTAAACACCTCACCGGTATTAATATCCACCACCTGTAGTTTGTTGTAGATGAAGTCGCGGTACATGCGGCATACTTCCACCAGTGTCGTTTCCTGTTTCATAAAGTACAGGCTCACTATCAGGTTTTCAATTTTTGGCGTCACCTTGCGGGTGTTCTGGTTACCAAACTTCTTACTGATCAGCGCCACCGGCCCTTCCGAATTGTACTTAGCCAGCAGCTTGCGCAGTGGATCATATGCCTTCGGTAGTTTAGGGTTTACCGGTCTGTCTCCCTGATGCAGATCAATTACATATTCCCAAAAGGTCTTAATACTGATGCCCAAAGTATCTTTCAGCATCTTGCGGTCCGTTAGTACCAGGTTGATCATGTTAAGCCATTCAGCCTGTCGGGTATACACCTGCTGTGCATCCAGTGGTAAGTGTCCACCACCGGCTTTTATGTGACCGGCGAATATATTAGCTGCCTTATAGTCCACACTGATCAGCTTAGTTATCGGCTGCTTTGAGATATACTTATGTAGATCATTGCCGTATTTGGCTGTTATTTTCTCCTGGCATTTAGCCGGTATAGTATCGAATTCTATAAGTACTCCGTTACCATTACCACCCCTGCCATGCACCCGCATAAGTTGGGTCTTATGGTACTTGTAGTTACTTTCCGTCATGAAGTCCGGAACTAACTCACTATACTCTAAACAGATTATGGTTGTGTGTGCTAAATATCTCATCGGAATCAGGTTTACTTGTTCACTTTCGCTTTTACATCATTCATCAACTTGCTCATACCCTCCTGTAGAAGATCATCAGCAAGTGTTACTCGCTTAGCTTTTTCACCTGTACCCCGTTTCCCTGCACGTACCTTATTCACAAGGTCAACGCTCGTATTGGTAACTAGTGCGGTCATTCTGGGCGGTACTGTTACTTCAATGCTGGTCGCAAATGATCCCTTACTTGTTTGCTTGACGTTTGAATTCATAATACTCATATCTTTGTCTTCAAAATCTATATTTGTAGGACAAAAATACAAACAAGTTTGAATTAAACAAACAAGTTTGAATTTATTTTTTCAAATACTCATTTACATGGAAACATTTAAGTCAAGATTACAAGAGCTTTTATCGGCTGAAAACCTTACCGTTCCTGCGTTTGCAATAGAATTAGGTTACGATAATCCGGAGAAGATTTACCGGTTAATGAGAGATGAGAACAATAAGCCTTCATTCGATATTTTGCAGGCAATTTCAAACAAGTTTGTCAATTGGAACCTCAATTGGGTCGTAACAGGCAAGGGAAATAAGCATCTTACCCCCGTCACAAATGGCAGTTCTGAGACAATAATCGGCTCTAATCAGCCAGAACCTACCCCTGCAAATAGCCTAAAACTATCCCCAAAACTATCCGCAACACCGTCCCCAACTCCTAAAAACAGAGAGTATACGCCATCAAATAATAATTCTTTCGTAAATGAAAGTAGCCTGATATATGGCGCTAAAGCACCCCAGATAATCACTATAAACGAGCATGGAATAGACAACATCGTGTATGTACCGGTGAAGGCTCGTGCAGGCTATCTACTAGGCAATGGTGATCAGGAATACATCTCTGATTTACCTACTTTCCGCATGCCAGGCTTGAACCATTCTACATACCGCATGTTTGAGACAGAAGGGGTATCAATGGCACCCACTTTATCCGATCGCGATCGTGTTATTGGTCAGTGGGTGGAGAACTTCGACAATATCCGTGAAAACCGCATCCACGTAGTGGTTACGCGCAGTGGGGTATTGGTAAAGAGGGTACTAAACCGCCTTAAAGAGAGGGGGAAAATCTACCTGAAATCAGATACTATATCGCACCGTCATGACCACCCCATTATAGAGATTGATCCGGAGGACATACAGGAACTATGGTACGTAAACATGAAGGTCTCTTCAGACCTCTCAGAACCCGCCGAAATCTACGAGCGAGTATCAGAATTAGAGCTTAACCAGCAACTAATGATGAAGAAACTAGGCATTGAGACACCCCGGTTAAAGCAAAAGCCTTCAAACGACGTTTAAAGGCTCTCCCGGTTAAAGCAGAATTAAAGCAGAATTCAATTTCGTTTTTAAATCGCATTCCTGCCAAATCCTCTGAAACCCGCAACTAGCGCAGATTTTGCGCTATATATACAATTCTTTAATTAAGACTTTTGGTTTGGTGCCCCCTATAATTCTACAATAAATAAAAATAATACCCATGAAAAAGCTTCTCGCTCTGGTATTTACCCTTATCTTGTTCTGTTCGGTTACACAAGGACAAACGGCTGCATCGTATGCTTTTTTTGCCACTTCAGGTTCGTTTGCATCAATATCGGGTACCGGAACTGCAGCTACTGGAACTTATAATGATGATATAACCCAAACAACAATTCCCATTGGTTTCAGTTTTACGTTTTGTGGTACGTCTTACAATCAGTTGTCAGTATGTTCTAATGGGTTTCTATCATTAGCCAATTCAACTTCAACAGCTAACACAAATTCCGCAGCTAATGTAGCGGGTGCCGGATTTCTAATGCCATATTGGGATGATTTATACGGCAACAACTCAACAGCTTATTATCAGACGACGGGGGCATTTCCAAACAGAGTATTCACTTTCGAATATAAGAACTGGACACTTTACAATCTCCTACTAGCGCTTTTTTTTGGCGTTGGTTCGGGCAATGAAAACATGCAGGTAAAATTGTATGAATCCACAAACGTCATAGAATTTTGGTATGGATCTTCAACCTTTGGAACAGCAAATACTCCTTCGGCAACCATTGGAATTGCAAATAGTACAACTGATTTTCAGACATTGCCTAATGTAAGTGCATCACCTGTTCCTTCCTCCGCAACATTTACAACAAGTTTGAATTCATCGCCCGCAACTAATCAAATTTATCGTTGGTCGCCGGGCTGTACTATTACCGCATCCGCAGCTAATAACGGACCTATATGCAGCGGTAACACGCTCAGCCTTACCGGCACCATATTTACAGGCACTGCTACCACTTTTAGCTGGGCGGGTCCTGCGGGCTATAGCTCTAACCTGCAAAGCCCGTCTATAACAAATGCGCCTACTACACGTGGTGGCACCTATACTTTTACCGCAACTTCATCGGGCGGCTGTAGCTATAGCGTCACTACTACTGCAGTTGTAGACAGTACCCCTACAGCTACTATCAGCGGCACTACCAGCTTTTGCAGCGGTGGCAGCAGTACAATTACTTTTACGGGTACAGCAGCTGCTACGGTCTACTATACAATTAACGGCGGCCCTATACAAAATATACTGCTGAATGCGGCAGGCACAGCAACAGTGTCTACCGGCACATTGACTACCGGAGCCTCTGCAACCTCCTACACTTATGCGCTTACCAGTGCTACAAAGGGTAGCTGCAGCCGCACGATAACAGGTAGTGCTGTTGTTACAGTGAACCCACTACCGGCTGCAATTACAGGTCCGCTAGCCGTATGTGAAGGTGGATTTATTACCACGCTTACCAGCTCACCCACAACAGGTAGCTGGTCATCAACGCCTACAACCATTGCTTCTGTAAACCCTACTACGGGTATTGTTACTTCGGGCCTTGCAGGCAATGCCGTGGTTACTTATGCGCTGCCGGTTACAGGTTGCTCAGTTACCGCTACGGTTACGGTAAACCCCACCCCACCACCCATTACCGGTTCATTGCAGGTTTGCCAGAGCGGCGGTACCACAACGCTCAGCGACCCTATACCCGCCGGCACATGGATGATCAGTCCGGCTTCACTGGCCAGCATTTCATCATCGGGTGTGGTAACCGGTATATTGCCCGGCACCGCTACTGTTACCTACACTGTAGGTACTACCTGCTATACCACGGCAAGTGTGGTGGTAAACCCGTCGCTATCGCCTATTACAGGGCCGGGGGCAGTATGTGTCAACAGTTCTATAACATTGGGCAATCCCGTTGCCAGCGGCACATGGAGCGCAAGTCCTGCCACGGTAGCTACAATAGATCCTGTAACGGGTCAACTGTTTGGCGTGGGCCCGGGCATTGTTAACGTAACTTATGTAGCGCTCACCAGTTGCCAGGTAAGCAGAAACATAACTGTTAACCCCCCACCTGCGGCCATTACGGGCACACCAGATGTGTGCCTGGGATATACTACCAGTCTTGCCAACACAAGCGCTCCGGGCAGCTGGAGCAGCGCCAACCCTGCTATTGCATCAGTTAATTCATCTACCGGATTGGTAACTGGCGCAGGCGCAGGCACTACGCAAATATTATATACCCTCAGCACTACCGGTTGCTCAACAAGCATAACATCAACGGTAAATCCAATACCGGCACCTATCACTGGAATTACGCCTGTGTGCGGCGGCGGTGCAACGATAACACTTGCTAATACTACACCACTTGGCGACTGGACCAGCGGCAACACCACTATTGCAACGGCTGATGCTGCTACAGGTATGATCACCGGTGTAAGCGCCGGCACAGCGCCTGTTACCTATACCATTACATCAACAGGATGTTATGTAACAGCTAATGTACCTGTATTGCCGATTCCCACACCTATATCTGGCCTGGCGGGAGTTTGTGAGGCAGGTAGTACTATTACCCTTACAGATGCCACACCCGGCACCTGGAGCATATCGCCGGCAGGTACTGCCAGCATCAGCACATCGGGCATGGTAACAGGTATCAGCGCGGGTGCAGCTGTAGTTACTTATACCGGTGGCAACAACTGTTTTGTTACTCATAATGTTACAGTAAATCCTTTACCGGCAACACTGACAGGCGTATTTACCGTTTGCCAGATGGCAGCTACCACATTATCAAGCACCAGTACCGGTGGCGGATGGTCGAGTCTTAATCCATTCATCGCTACAGTCGGCGCAAGCGGCGATGTGTGGGGCGTATTAGGCGGCAATGCAACCATAGTATACACACTACCTACGGGCTGTAAGACCAATGCTATTGTAACTGTCAACACCATACCGGCACCTATAGGTGGTAATAACTATGTGTGTCATGGCTACACTTCAGTGCTGACCAATTCCGTTTCAGGTGGCACGTGGAGCATTTCACCACTAACAACTGCAACTATAGATGCAACCGGTACGATCTATGGTGTAACTATAGGCTCTGCAACTGCAACCTATACAACCGGTTCAAATGGATGTTTTATAACTAGACCAATCACTGTAAACCCAATTGTACCTGCGGGCCTTACGCTGAGCGTATCTCCTTCTAACACAGTATGCGCGGGCACTACGGTAACCTTTACACCGAATCCTGTAAATGGCGGTTCTTCACCCATATTCGTATGGAGTGTGAACGGTGTGATCCTCTCGGGTGCATCTACCTATTCATATACTCCGGCAAATGGTGATATCATCAGGCTTTGGTACATCAGCAGTTACGACTGCGCCATGCCTGATACAGCCAGCGATGTGATCACAATGACCGTTCACCCGATCGTAACACCGGGCATAAGCATAGCTACAGGTATGGGTGATACTGTTTGTGCGCTCACACCAATTACCGTTACCGCAACACCTGTTGCGGGAGGAGCGGCACCGGTTTATCAGTGGTACGTTAACTTATCGCCGGTAGGAGCAGGGCCTACATATAACTACACGCCCACAAACGGCGATGTAGTAACCTGTATGTTAACCAGCAACGCCTTCTGCCGCACAGCTACCACAGCCAGTGCCACGAAAGTGCTAACGGTAAGTCCGAAATTAAACCCACTAGTGTCCATGACATCTAGCCTGGGCTATACCACCTGCGAGGGCTACCCATCAGTATTTACCGCATCGCAGATAAATGGCGGCTTCAATCCTACGTATCAATGGGCTGTAAACGGAACCAACACCGGCACAGGCCCTGTATATACCTATGCACCGGTAAATGGCGATGATGTGTCAGTAACATTGACCAGTAGTTTCCCTTGCCTGCTAACGCCTACTGCAAATACACACTCTGCCATGACTGTACTACCTATAACGCAGCCGGTGGGTGTGGTAACCGCAGTACCGGGTTATATTATTCCTGCGGGCATGTACGATACATTTACCTGCACAATATTGAGCGGCGGTGGATTGGCACCAACGTATCAATGGTCTAAAAACAGTGTACCCGTAGTAGGAGCTACCAACAATGTGTATATAACCAATGCACTTATCAACGGAGATTCGGTGAACTGCGAGGTAACCAATACTGACCAGTGCAGCGGCGTGAGCGTATTTAACTCTGTGATCATAGCCATAGGCAGTAATGTAGGGGTGAACGAAGTAAGCGGCACAGGCAATAACTTCAAAATGATCCCTAACCCTAATAATGGTACATTTATTATAAAGGGAACAATTGCAGACCAATATAACGAAGACCTGCAGATGGAGATAACCGACATGCTGGGCCGCACCATTCACAGCAGCACTACCCGATCACTAAACGGGGAAATAAACCAGGATATACAGCTGGATAATACACTGACCAATGGTATGTATTTACTGACCCTACGATCAAAGCATGTAAATAATGTGATCCATTTTGTGATCAATAAATAATTATTATAAATATATTTAGTAAGTACCAAAGGGGCAAACGGTTGTTTGCTCCTTTTTTGCCCTTGAAACAGATAGCTATCTCAACATAATGTTCTGTAATACTTTTCCCTAATTTCAATTAACTTTGCACTCCCGTTTGGGGGAAAATCATCATTTAATAAACTTAGTTGAGATCGGCCGTAATAGCGGAACTGATCTTAATGCTGATAGATATACTATGTTCGAAAATCTTAGTGAGCGGCTCGACTCCGCCATAAAGCAACTTAAAGGTGAAGGAAGGATCAATGAGATCAACATTGCAACTACGGTAAAAGAAATACGCCGTGCACTGGTTGATGCCGACGTTAACTATAAGATAGCTAAAGAATTTACTGATAAGGTAAAGGAAAAAGCTACCGGTGAAAAGGTAATTACATCTGTAAGTCCGGGCCAGCTGATGGTAAAGATCGTGAAAGACGAACTTGCCGAGCTGATGGGCGGAAAGGAAGTGGAACTTGACTTTTCTACCAAGCCTACCATCATATTGATAGCGGGTCTGCAGGGATCGGGTAAGACCACCTTCTCGGGTAAGCTGGCCAACTTCCTGAAGAACAAGAAGAGCCTGCGCCCATTGCTGGTTGCTGCCGATATCTATCGCCCCGCGGCGATGGACCAGCTGCAGGTATTGGGAGAGCAGGTAAAGGTGCCGGTATTTGCAGAGCCTGAAAATAAGAATGCAGTTTCAATAGTGCAAAACGCCATAGCACATGCTAAGGCCAATGGCAATAATGTGATCATCATAGATACCGCCGGCCGCCTGGCAGTAGATGAAGTGATGATGCGCGAGGTAGCCGATATAAAGGCAGCCATCAACCCACAGGAGATCTTGTTTGTTGTTGACTCAATGACAGGACAAGATGCGGTAAATACAGCCAAAGCATTCAACGACCGCCTTGACTTTACCGGTGTGGTACTGACCAAGCTGGATGGTGATACACGTGGTGGTGCTGCATTGTCTATCCGCTATGTGGTAGATAAGCCCATTAAGTTTGTGAGCATGGGCGAAAAGCTGGATACACTTGATGTATTCTACCCTGAGCGTATGGCACAGCGTATACTGGGCATGGGTGATATCACTACCCTTGTGGAGCGTGCACAGGCACAGTATGACGAAGTACAGGCTAAGAAACTGGAAAAGAAAATACGCGCCAACAAATTTGACTTTGAAGACTTTAAGGAGCAGCTGAACCAGATCAAAAAGATGGGTAACATCAAAGATCTGTTGGCTATGATACCGGGTGTAGGTAAGGCTATTAAGGACATAGACATATCTGATGATGCGTTTAAAGGCATTGAGGCAATGATCAACTCTATGACCCCTGAAGAGCGAAGCAATCCGGACATTATTGACACAAGCCGCCGTAAGCGTATTGCCAAGGGCAGCGGTAAGGATGTAAATGAAGTGAATGCCTTTATGAAGCAGTTTGAACAGATGAAACAGATGATGTCTCAGATGAACAAATTCAAGGGAATGGGCGGACCTGGTATGCCGGGTATGCCAATGATGGGCAGAAGGTAGGAGTAGGTTAAAAGGTAAAAGAGGTAATTAGTTAAAAGAGTATATAAATTTGGCTATCCCATGGGGTAGCCAAATCACTTTAAAAGAAAATTCACTAGTCAAAATCATTACTGTATGATCAAAAAGCTCTCTGTACTTCCTTTGCTCATAGTGCTGTTCCTGCTGGGCAGCTGTGGTGATAATAATTCTAAAACACCCGACGTTAGCGACGTAAAGATCAACCTGCAGACCTACCGCTTTGACCTTGACATGTATGCTATTGACACCAATCATATAGCAGAGGGACTGACACAACTGAGTAAGAAATACCCTGACTTTCTTAACTTTTTCCTGGACACGGTGATGCCCTATAATGTGCGTGGTAACTATACCGACACCAACATTGGCATAAGAGAGGGCGTACATGAATACCTTACCTACCACGACTTTGTGCACCTGCAGGACACCATAAGAAGGAACTTCCCTGACACGAAAGAGACAGACGCAGAACTAACCAAAGGCTACCAACTGATGAAGAGCTACCTGCCGGAAACAAAGGTGCCACGCATCATGTACATCAACCGCAACCTGTTTGCCAAAACACCGGTATTCTCAGTTGACCCTACCCTGGCCTGCATATGCCTTGATATGTTCCTGGGTCCACAGATGCCGTATTATGTATCTGTAGGAGTGCCTACTTATATGGCACCACATCTGCATAAGAACTATATTCCCGTAGCTCATTTCCGCGATCATTACCTGACCATACACCAGTTTGACGCAGATGATAAAACCCTGTTGGATATGATGATACAGTGCGGTAAGGAGCAGTATTTCCTGCATAAGATATTGCCTAATACTCCGGACTCTGTATTGTTTGGATTCACCGGTGTACAGGTACTGTTTTGCGAACGCAATGAGGCTGAGTTGTATAACTTCTTTGTACAAAACAACCTGCTCTACAGCAAGAAGGAAACGGAGACGAGGACCTATGTTACAGACGGCCCGTTTGCAAGAGGTATAGGTTCACCAACAGACCCCGGCAACCCTACACCCGGTAATGTAGGCACGTGGATGGGCTACAGGATAGTGGATGCCTACATGGCACAGAACCCAAAAGTGTCTTTAAAAGAGCTACTGGATACACGTATAGATGCGGCGAAGTTTCTTGATGGCGCACACTACAGACCAAAGAGTAAATAACACACACATATAGCACACACACCTTTTATGAAGAGAGTATTAACTACAGTAGCAATGGGGCTAACTGTTTACACCGCACAAGCACAGCTGAACAAAGCTGATGAAGTAAAAAAATCGCTGGCCACAACCAACAAAGACACAGTAGCCTGGGTATATGGCGGCTTTGTAACATTGGGTATGAACGAAGGTTTTCTGCACAACTGGGCGGCAGGTGGTGAGTTGGCATCATTCAATGTGAATGGCATATTCAGCGGACACCTTGATCACCTGGCGCACAGGGAAATTTGGAGCAACAACCTGGATCTTTCTTATGGTCTTAACTATAATTATTCCACGTCGTTCATTCCCCGTAAAACTGACGACCGTATTGACTTCACCAGTAAGTATGGCAGACGTATAGACACCACTGGCAACTTCTATTTCTCGGGGTTGTTCAACTTTAAATCGCAGATAACAGAGGGTTATGACTATACCGTTGCCGACTGGCAGCATCACCCGCCTACTTCTAAATTCTTCTCACCGGCATACTTCACACTGGCAGCAGGGGTGGAATACAGAGAAGGAAGCGACATCAGTTTGTTCGTATCTCCTATAGCGGGCAGGCTTACCGTTGCTGATAAATACTTTACCAGCCTGAGACCACAGGGCGCTTTTGGTATAGACTATGGCAAGACCATGAAGTATGAATTTGGTGCGTACATATCGGGCAGATACCTTACTAAGCTATCGAAGAATATACGCTATAAAACACGTCTTGACTTGTATAGCAACTACCTGGCTAAAGATAGCAAAGACACGCTGGGCAATGTGGTGAAGAAAGACAACCCCGGCAACATAGCCATATTGTTTGATAACCTGCTCGACTTCAGGATAACGAAATATATGAATGCCACTATTGGTGCTACATTCATCTACGACAATAACTTACCTTATAACAAGTATGATGCAAACGGTGTGTTGAAAGACGACCCGGGCAGAGATATCGGCTGGCTGCAGATGAAGCAGATGTTTACATTTGGTATAGAGTATAAGTTTTAAACAAACAATGGCGGCAGGTTAACTGCCGCCATTGTTTGTTTAAAGAGCCTCACCCCAGCCCTCTCCAAAGGAGAGGGAGATGTGGTTACGTACTCAAAGAGAACCGACCCTATGCGAATGTCGTGCTTCGGCGCGGCTCAGCATGACATTCACAGTGTCAGTCTATACTAAGGGTTTAAGGGGCTTTTGTAGTCGTCTTGTTTCTTCTCTTCAACATCATCGACCAACTGGCAGTCGCGGATGTTCTTTTGTACTGCTACTGCGGCAAACAGACTTAGCAGGTAAGACATAGCATAGAACCCTTTTTCACTCCTTATCAGTGATGAGTTCCAAAGACCAATGATGAGCAATAGTATTGCCAGGCCGGTAGAGAACCAGCTGATACCAAAGTAGATACCGGTTACCTTGATACCTTCCAGCTGGTCGCGGACGGCCTTTTGTAATGATACCGCAGCATATAGTCCGAACATGAGTACTGTGAAATAAAATCCTTTTTCATTGAGTTCCATTGTAGCGTTCCATAACCCTACGCAGAACGAAATACCACCTGCAAATAAACCGATCCAACTGGCGCCTATAAACGCATTTGATGGTTTCTGTTTCATAACATTTTTTGATTTGATTATGAACCAAAAGTATAATGGCTCAGATGGTTGATTTTTGATGTAGATCAAAAATGCGGGGCTTTAACAATAGTTTAAACATGCTAGATCGGCGGCAGTCTTGTTCGAATGTCCGCTTACTAACTTATATCGCCCTTACAGGGGTGATTTGACCCGAGGGGTTGAAACCCCTCGCTATTTATGTCGCTCTTTCAGAGCTTAGCCATTTGCATGGGTATTGTAGTGACCAAAATTCGACAGTAGAAAGAATAACTATTGCCTCGCACGAATTCGGCTGAGGGTTTCTTGTGTGATACCTAGGTAGGAAGCGATATGACCTAATGAGGCACGCCGCAGTAACTGGGGATGATCTTTCATCAGATTATCATATCGCTCTTTGGCGGTGGTAAATTGCAGGCCTAAAAAGCGACCTTCAAGCCTTACGTAATAAGCCTCTGTAAGCAACCTGCCTATGCGTTCTGTCTCGGGGAAAGAGGCGTATAATTTTTGCAAATTAGCATGGGGTAATTGCACCAATTGGCAAGGCTCTATAGCCTCTATAAATTCGGCTGATGGCACGTGGGTAATGAAGGAATAGAAGCAGGTTGCAAACTCATCTTCGCGGGCAAACCAGTGGGTGATCTCCTTCTCTTCCTGGTAGTAGTAACCACGTAGTAAACCACTTTCAACAAAGTAAATATCATTGCATCGCTCTCCCGACCGCACCAACAGCTGTCCCTTCTTTACTTCTTTGGTATGTGTAAGCTTATAAAAAGCTTCCTGAAGCTCATCAGAGACAGTAATGATAGATGCTAGGTAAGAGTGGAAGGACATTGGTTGGGGTTATTTTTTATGAAGGTAGTGAAAGTGGTTTATTTTAGTTTGCGACAAATTCCATAGACTTCATTGTGCCGGTACACTCTCCATAGCCCAGGTAGGTAATGTTGGTGAAGATTATGCTGTCGCCAGCATTGATGTTACTCATTACCCGTTCAACCTCCTCATCGTCTACGAACCGAGCTCCCCTCCTGTTAGACAGGCTTTTAGAAAGTATCTCTTCACCGTCTCGTATTACCCTGACCTTAAAGCCCGTTACATGAAAATGAGGAGTAAGTTCAAATCCCTGAGGGTTGCCATCGAGCCCTATTGCAACCCTCACTTGCCCTGCAGTGATGAATCCACTGCGATGCCCCATAAATGTTGTAGAATCTATTGGGAAACATTCCAGTTTCACTTTTATTTTCTGTACCTCTTTTATCTGAGTGGGTGTTCTCACCTGTACACGAATAGTGATACTGTCTGAGGGATACTTTGGGGTAAAAATGTAGTCGCCATTTGATCCATCTATCCCGCCATTGTCAACTGTTACCATTAATGCAGACCCCGGGTAACCATCTACAGCAACTTTAAGGGGATTATCCAGCCCTACATAAGCCATTCGTGGAGCCTTTACACACTGTATTGCCACTACCTGCGCAGAGGCTGAGAACCAGAAGAAAAGGATTAGTAAAATGAATGCTAATGTTTTCATAGAAATGTATGTTACCTTTTAATGCTTGAATCAACTTCTCCATGAATTTGGCCAGGAAGACGCCTGACCCAAAAATATTGTTGGGGTAGTTCTATTATTCCTTTGGGTGTTTTTGCTTTTATAGTAATGATAGTGTTGTAATTGAGACTATCAGGGTGGGCAATGTAGTGACCATCCCTTCCTTTGATAGTGCCATTGTTTATTGATACTGTGAGTGACTTACAAGGATAACCTTCGGCAACAATAGTCAGCGGATTGTCTGTGTTGAGGTAAAGTATTTTATCATGAAAGAGTTGCACAGCTGATGTTTGGCCTTCAGCAACTATAGAGCAAAAGAGAACAAGCGATACTACAATACAGGTTTTCATAGCTATAAATATAATCAATTATAAGGCTTCAATGGTAATGTCTTGTTTGCCGTTCTGCCAGATGTCATCTCCAAGGACGGTGAGTTTGGCGGCGTCTTCGTCTATGACCTTAGCAAATATGTTGCAGGCATCGAGTCCTTTGCCTTCGCCGTAATAGATTCCCATGCAGTTGGTAGTCTTTACGCGTACTGGTTTTGATGGGCCAAAGACAACCTCTCCGGGAATGGTGAATACGGATGCATTCTCCTGTATGATATTGAGGGGCGGCACATTGTCTATCCATATCTCCTGCCCCGATACGCGCGCATGATAGAAGGTTCGTGTAAACGGCAGTAATGATGCAAACGCGGCGCAGGTAACGGGTGCAGCATCTGTATAGTATTCAAAGCGAATGGATAGGCCTGTGGCTGTTGTAAGTTTAAATCCGTTCATGGGTTGCTTTTGTAACAAGTTAGTCAATGATCTTTACATATTGATACTTCTTGCCGCCATCCTGCACTTCTATCTTCTTTATCTTACCGAGTGGTATGGTCTTCTTAAATGAAGGCATGACCCTTGACATACCGCCCTTAATAACACTATCCTTTACTTCCACCAGGTCGAAGTAGAATATAGTCTTCTTGTTGTTGGTATCAGTAACACGCATTTCTACAGAGGGGGCATTCTTCAGCTGCGCTGCTTTGCCTTTCTTGTCTACGCATTTTATGTAGCTGATTGGATAAGTAGCATAGGAAGTAGTGCCACCAAAAGGACTGCTTGTAGTAACAGTGCGCGACAGTGTTTTGCCGGCAAACATCTGCCTGAAATCACTGACCGGTATCTGATGGGTTTTACATGAAGTAAGCAACATACTAAGGAAAGATACAAATAGACAGCCCGGTGTTTTCATAATGAGGTACAAGATAAAATATTTAGTTGATAGCTGTTGGAGGCCCCAGCAACTATGCCCGGCAGGTAGAGGCTCCCAGTAAAATAAAAACGGGGCAACTGCGATACAGCGACCCCGTTTCAATGTTGTAGAAAAATGATCTTATTTCATTTTACCCAGCACTATGTTCCATATTTCCTGCTCGCGCTTATCTGCATCAGCATTCATTGCATCGGCACGCTCAACAAGAGGCTTTACTTCAGCATGATCCTGCAGGTCCTGCGCATTGATCTTCACATTGAGGTAAGCGCCCTTTACGGCAGCACGCGCACATAATGCACCTACACCCGCATCGCTCACGCTGTTAGGATTGCCTGTCTCTGCCATTGCCTGTATCAGGTCGAAAGACTGTGCGGCCAGTTCCATTGTTCTGAATGGCACCTTTATCGCATTGATCGTTGCGGCTTCTATCGCAGCCTTGCGTGCAGCCTTCTCGGCATCATTGCTCTTTGGCAAGCCAAATGCAGCCATGATGTGATTAAATGCTGCGGTATCCTCATCCACCAGGTCCAGCATTTCTGCCATCAACTTCTGGCCATTTTCCGCATGGTTAGAAAACTCTTCCCAACGACTATCCCATCCTTTTTTATGCGAAGAAAGGTTAGCAACCATTGTAGCCAAAGCAGCGCCAAGAGCACCGCAATAAGCTGCTATAGAACCACCACCCGGAGCAGGAGACTCGCTTGCAGTTTCGAGTGCAAAGCCTGTAATGGTCATATTCACCAGCTTCTTAGCTGCAACATCTCTGAGCCTGTATTCTATAATTTTTTTCTGCGGATCGAAAGGAGACAATTCATCCAGCCCTAAAGATTTTACGGCGATCTTTATCAGTTCGGCTTCACTAACACCTACGCTGCGTTGTTGTTTACGCAGGAAGTATTTACCTGCTTCCAGTATTGCATCAAGCGGAACAAGACCTACCAGTTCACTACCTGTAACACGCATACCACGCGCTGTGGCACGTTCGCAGCTCGTATCGAAAGCAACATGTAAAGGGGTAACGTGCATGTTGGTCAGATTCATAGAGATCTGGGCAATGCCATACTCTTCAATAAACCAACCAATAGCCTTAACTGATTTAAGTAAACCCGGCACCCAAACGGCTTCGCCCTTTTCATCCTTTACTACCTTACCCTTCTCGTCTGTTTTCTGACGACCTTTTTCCCTGATATCAAACGCTACAGAATTGGCCCTCCGTGTGCTGGTAGTGTTGAGATTTACATTGTAAGCGATAAGGAAATCGCGAACACCAATAACAGTAGCGCCGCTGCGCTCATTGAATATTGCATTGCCGTAGTCAGGCTTCCACTCGGGCTTAACGATCTTTGCGGCAAAGCCTTCATATTCCCCGCTACGGATATCGGCCAGGTTGCGACGGTAATCGGCAGTAGCAGCATATTCATATAAGTATGTTGGTATGTTCAGCTCTTCGGCTACCCTCTTTGCCAATTGATTTGCAAACGGAATTGCTTCTTCTGCCGTAATACCGCTGATCGGTATCAACGGGCAGACATCGGTAGCCCCCATGCGTGGGTGCTCCCCCTTATGATTACGCATGTCGATCAACTCACCGGCCTTCTTTATAGCCAGGAATGCAGCATCAACCACAGCCTGTGGATTGCCCACAAAAGTGACTACAGTGCGGTTTGTGGCTTTACCCGGATCAACATCTAACAGCTGAACACCCTCAACTGTTTCTATTTCGTTGGTGATCTGTTTTATGATATCCATATTCACCCCTTCGCTGAAGTTAGGGACGCATTCTATGATGGCATTTTTGAAGTCGTTCATTGCTATTTTATTTTGCGCTGCAAAAATAGGTGTGTTATTGGTATTTGAACGATAAAGCGAAGAAAAATGGAATTACACTGCAATTATTCCGCTAGACAAATACTCCAGACAATTTAAAAGGCTAGATATCACTGTCAAATAAAATAATCAGAAAATATGTGACCGGCAATCGTTCTTTGGCATCTTATTTGGATAATGTGAACAAACAAGCAGCAAGAAATTATTATTCTGAAAAAACTAAAAAAGGAAATTGTATGAAAACGAAATTATTAATGGTGTTCTTCATTGCCCTGATGGCAGTCTCGTTTACCTCATGTATAGTAGCAGTACCGGCAGGCCGGGGAGGTTATTATCATGGACATCATCATCATGGAGGCGGACATTATCATGGACATCACCACGGATGGTAGCCGTAACAAAAGAGGAGCGATCAGCATGCAGCTAACGCTCCTCTTCTAAATTTTTAGAAACACTGTAGCGCTACAGTGGCCTTTTCTTTACATATCATAGTAGACCTAATGCCATTGTAGCTATAGGTTATCTTCAATTCCTTTACCTTGCCACGGGCCGGGTCTGTTCTATTACCTCCAAATGTTGCATTTTCGACAATAAAAGAAAGCTGGTTATTGAGGATCAATGGCGTGAGAAATGGCTCTACATCAAGGCTATTGTCGGGAGCCGAGGGATCATAATAAATGGCAGAATCAATTATCAGCGGCACAGGTTTCACTACTGCATAGTCTACATCCAGATACGGGTAATCTATTACCGTAGCCACCAATTGAGATATTTTGTTAATAGGCATAATAACATCTACAAGCTTTTGTGCCTGAAGTACGATGTACAAAATAAGGAAAATATCGGGACAACAGTTTAGTTTTTCCCGCCGGGAAGTAAAATAACGGGCAACGGCGATTTTGCGGATATCAAAAAACTTAACATTATTTAATTGTTAATTTTTCGTAAATTCGACTAAATGATAATAAATAGTTGAAAACCAAAGTAGCCATATTATTTTTCGTGATCCTTACAGGGTATTCTGCGGGCATTTACGCGCAAGACAAATTGCCTGTGGATGACATTGTATTTTATGGCGACACAATAAAATTCAATTTCGACAAGTGCACCGTTGTGGCATTTGAAGACTCTTTGTCTGTTGACAACATCAACACCTTTTATCAAAACATTTCCGCTGCCAACTATGATTCTCTTGTAAGGGATATGATAGGCTACAAGACGAAAAACAAACCAGACGACTGGGTGTTTTACCAGTTAGTGAGAAAGGTAGCTCAACATATAAGTCCCAAGGCCGATAACTACCGTAGGTATACCTTGTACAAGTGGTACCTGCTAAATAAGTGTGGCTATAATGCTACACTAAACATAGCCGGCGACAAACTGTTATTATATGCCCAGTGTGATGAAAATATCTATGACATTCCTTTTTACACAAGAGGGGGTAGACAATACGTTTGCCTGAACTATCATGACTATGGCACTGTAAGCATGAGCGCAACAAAATTTATAGAAGTACCTGCACAAGCTGCTGAAGCAATGAATTCATTTTCCTACAAGCTCACTCAACTTCCCACATTCAGGCCAGAAGACTATAAAGAAAAAGATCTTGAATTCAGTTACAATGACATGGCCTATACCTTTAAGATAAAGGTAAATTCAGAGGTAAAGAAGATATTTAACAATTACCCGGTAGCTGATTATGGGCTATATTTTAATGCCCCTCTAAGCGCGGGTACCTACAATTCCCTTATTCCCCAGTTAAAGAAGAATGTAAAGGGGATGAGTGTAAAAAATGGTGTTGACTATCTAATGCGCTTTACCAGGTATGCACTGCAATATGAACCTGACGCTCAAAATTTTGGCAAAGAAAAACGTCTATCGCCGGAGCAAACTTTACTATATGAATACAGCGATTGCGAAGACCATGCGGCACTCTTTTACTATCTTGTAAAGGAGATATATAACTTGCCAATGATAGTACTGGAATACCCTAAACACCTTACTATAGCAGTAAAGTTTGAGAAGCCAATTGGCAAGCCGATACTATACGAAGGGAGTACTTATTCTGTCTGTGAACCTACTCCCCAGGATGAGGACCTGCCATTGGGGAAAATATCACAAGAACTAAGCCGAGTTAGTTATCAGGTAGCGTATGCTTATCGTCCACAAAAGAAAAATTAATAGATAGGCTCGTCTACTTCAGGTGTAGTCCGTAATACAGCTGGCCGCAGCGCACACCATTAAAATTAGCTATATCGGGGAGATGTGCCCACCTGGTGAAATTAAATTTTCCCAATAACCGGATGCTTGGCAGATTGCGATCTATAACTATGGCAAAAACGCTGTAGTAATTTAATCCGGCGGATATTTTTAACCCCTCGGCAACCAGTGCCGCACCAATACCCTGCCCTTTCCAAGCATGATCTACATAAAAGCTTATTTCTACACAATCCTGCAGCGCTTTACGGCCAGGGCGATAAGGACTGATGCTTAACCAGCCTCTAACTACGCCATCTATCTCTTCAACAATTAAAGGATACTGCTTGTTATTATGAGACTGAAACCAATCGATGCGATCGGCAATAGATAGTTCATCTGTATCTGCGGTCTGAAAACCTGCTGTAACAGCCTGGTTGTAGATCTCTACTATTCTTTCCAGATCGGTTGATGTAGCTGTGCGTATCATGTGAAGGAATGTTTGAAAGATCTAATCCAATTTCCATTCCGGACGTATAAAGTGGCAAGTATATCCATAGGGATTGCGCTGCAAGTAGTTCTGGTGCTCTGCTTCGGCATTCCAAAAAGCAGTTGCAGGTACCACCTCAGTAACAATTTTTCCCGGCCATTTACCTGAATCCTGCATTTCTGCAATCAATGCTTTTGCTGTATCACGTTGTGCATCGTCGGTATAAAAAATGGCAGAACGATAAGACGCACCGATATCATTACCCTGCCTGTTTCTGGTGGTTGGGTCGTGAATCTGAAAGAAGTATTCCAATAGCTTGCGATAAGACAGCAGAGATGGATCAAATGCTACCTCTATACCTTCCGCATGTGTACCATGGTTGCGGTAGGTTGCGTTCAAAACATCGCCTCCAGTGTATCCGACAACCGTGGAAATTACACCCGGATAATGGCGTATCAATTCCTCAACTCCCCAAAAGCAACCACCAGCCAGAATGGCTTTTTCTGTAGTCATACAACACTAATTTTAGAAAAATAAAGGTAGTACAAATGATTAAAACAAAAGGTTAAGGAAGCGATCCGGCACCCTGCAAAAAAGCAGCGGCGCCAATTAAATGACACCGCTGCTTTGTAATATTATAAAGAACTGTTCTTACTTTACTTTTATCTCTACCCTTCTGTTCTGGGCTCTGCCTTCTTTGGTGGTGTTTGGTGCCGCAGGTGACTTGCTGCCATTGGCATGGGTCTTTATCTGCTTAGCCTTTACCCCATGTTTCAACAGGTAGG
>NZ_PPSL01000001.1 GCF_002954265.1 Flavipsychrobacter stenotrophus
CAACAGGTCTTACAGGTGCTACCGGTTTAACTGGTGCAGCGGGTACCAATGGAATAGATGGTGCTACGGGTGCTGCTGGTCCAATAGGCCCAACTGGTGCTACGGGACTAACTGGTTTAACCGGCGCTATTGGGCCGATTGGCGCAACTGGGTCAGCAGGAACTAATGGCGCAACAGGTCTTACAGGTGGAACCGGTTTAACTGGTGCATCAGGAAGTAATGGTATAGATGGAGCTACGGGTGCTACTGGTCCAATAGGGTCAACTGGTGCTACTGGACTAACTGGTTTAATCGGCGCTACAGGGCCGATTGGTGCTACCGGATCAGCAGGAACTAATGGAACTAATGGCACAACAGGTGCAACAGGTCTTACAGGTGCTACCGGTTTAACTGGTGCAGCGGGTACCAATGGAATAGATGGTGCTACGGGTGCTGCTGGTCCAATAGGCCCAACTGGTGCTACGGGACTAACTGGTTTAACCGGCGCAACAGGTCTTACAGGTGGAACCGGTTTAACTGGTGCATCAGGAAGTAATGGAATAGATGGTGCTACGGGTGCAACAGGCTCAATAGGTCCGATTGGTTTAACTGGTGCAGTTGGAGCTACTGGTCCGATAGGCCCAACAGGCTTAACCGGAGCAACCGGTACTACCGGCCCAATAGGTGCAACAGGCTTAACCGGAGCAACTGGAACTAATGGTACAGATGGTGCAGCAGGAGTAAATGCGATAGTTGCCTTTGCCGATTTCTATGCAATGATGCCAGGAGATAATGCTGCTACTGTTGCGGGTGGGGCAGCGGTTGCTTTTCCTCAAAATGGCCCTTCCAATGGAATTATTACACGCACAAGTGCTACGCAATTTACTCTTCCTGCTATAGGTACTTACATGGTTAGCTGGCAGGTAAGTGTTTCCGAAGCGGCGCAACTGGTATTGGAAATCAATGGGACGGAGAACCTAAGTACTGTTGTAGGCAGAGCGGGATTAACCACCCAGCTTATTGGGAATAGATTAATTACTACAACCTCTGCAAATAGTGTATTGCGCGTTGTTAATCCGATCGGAAACCCTACGGCAATAACAATTACCCCTTTGGCGGGCGGGGCACGGGCGGTGAGCGCATCATTGGTCATCACCCGCATTTTATAATCGCCACAAATAAGAGAGATGAATCATCTTAATAAATTAATCACGACAATTATCCTGGGCCTGGTTTCACTGAGCGGGTATGCACAGCAGGATGCCGGATTTTCTATGTATTTTTTTAATCCCATGTCTGTTAATCCCGCTTATGCAGGCAGCAGAGAAGCACTATCGGGTACGCTGGTAGCCCGCAACCAATGGGTGGGTATGGAAGGTGCCCCAACCACTCAATCATTGACGGTGCACAGCGCACTCACGAATTTAAAATTTGGGTTGGGGTTGCAAGTCTACAATGATCAGGCAGGACCAATGCACAATACCGGTATCAATCTCACTTATGCCTATCATCTACCGATAGGAGAAAAAACAAAAGTATCATTCGGCCTTACGGGGATGCTGAATAATATAAGTATAGGATGGTCATCCATCAACATTGAAAAGCCTGCTGATCCTGCATTTGCAGGTAATGCTACAATGAGTTGGGCCGGCGATGCCGGTGCGAGCATATACCTCTACCGATCAAGATTTTACCTTGGACTTAGTGTGAATCATCTTCTCCAATCGCGGTTTGGACAGACACATTCTGCAGGAGCTGATCTGGCGAAGTTTTACAGGCAATATTATCTTACATCGGGAATAGTGATACCTGTAAATGAAACAATAAATTTCAGACCTTCTCTGCTGGTAAAATATGTAAATGCTGCTCCAGCTGTTGCAGAAGTGGACGGTACATTCATTTTTTATGAAAGGTTGTTTGTTGGTGCAGGATACAGAGCGGGTAAAAGGATAAACATGCCGGGTGCAGACAATATGCTGATAGGGATAGCAGAATTTGAAATAACAAAATCTCTGCGAATTGGCTATTCTTATGATTACTACCTGAACCAGACGGGTGCATATAATAGTGGCACACATGAGTTTATGGTGGGTTGGGACATTAGTAGAAATAAAAGCAAATTATCAAGTCCGAGATTTTTTTAGATGATACACCACAATGCTATGAAGTTCATTTACTTCTTTCTTATTTATGGTCTGCTTCAGACATCCGTTAGTGCGCAAACACCCAAAGCCGATATTCTCTTCGACAATTGGGAGTATTTTCGGGCTGCTAAACTTTATACTGAAGTAGCTGCAAAAAAGCCAGGTGCTGCGATTTATTTTAAACTTGGCGAATGCTATAGAAAGATGCACTTGTACAGAGATGAAGTAGCTGCCTATGACAAAGTAAATGCGTTTGGTTTATTTGATAAATCCGAATTTTATTTGCATTATGCCGTGTCACTTAGGTCAACGGGAAGGGATGCAGATGCTAAAGCAGCTTATGATACATACTGCTCATTAGCACCTTCAGACTTTCGCGGGCCATTTCTTCGTGCGGCTATAGACATAGCGAATACAGACCACCAGTGGGATGTGCCGGTTACAATGACCAATGTTTCATCTGTTAACACGCCAAACGCCGATCTATGCCCTGTATTATACAAAGATGGGATAGTATTCACCTCCAATCGTAAATCACCAGGCCATAATAAAATATACGGTTGGACAGGTGCCAGCTATCTTGATCTGTACTACGCGGCAAAAAGTAAAAATGATAGCAATTACACAGATGTTTCGCCATTTGGGGGCAGTAGAATAATTAAGAAATTTAATGATGGCCCGGCATGTTTTTCCCAAAATTTTGACACGATCTATATTTCACGGGTAGACAGAGATATGAGCACTACGGCTAACCTGAACGTGGCCAACAAAAATGCTCTCGGAATTGACAGGGTTAAAATATTTACATCGGCAATGGTACACGGTAAATGGACAAAGGCAGTTCCTCTCCATCTTAATAGTGATGCTTATTCAGTGGCTAATCCATACCTGTCGAAAGATGGGTCCCGGTTATACTTTGTGTCTGATATGCCTGGCGGGTATGGCGAAACTGATATTTATTATTGCAACAGGGAGGGAACTACGTGGGGGCAACCCCTCAATATGGGAGGCAACGTAAATACGTTTAACAGAGAGTCGTACCCTTCGGAAGATGCAGGTGGAAATTTTTACTTTGCTTCTGATGGGTATCAGGGTTTTGGGGGACTGGACATCTGCGTGGCACTTAACAAACATGGTCAGCTTGAAAAAGCAATTCCGCTCAAGTATCCTTTTAATTCTCCCCAGGATGATTTCGGGATCATGTTTCTAAGGGACATGAAGTCTGGCTATATTACATCAAACCGCTACGAGGGCGGCACCGGCGATGACGATATATTTTTCTTTGACCTCAGTAAGAATACCATAAACTCGGAACTAACAACAACTATCTATACCATTGGGTACAGACCAATAAAACATGATTTGCCGATGCCGCAAATTGTTTCGCCAACAGTATCTATTGCCAAGCAAATATCAATGCCAACAAATTTTGTGATCTACTTTGATCTGGATAAGTACTTCATTCGCCCCGACGCAATTATGCACTTAGACAGCCTTGTGACCATTATGAATGATTTTCCAAATCTTACATTGCTGGCATCAGGAAATTGCGATTGCAGAGGTGGAACGGATCATAACAGAAAACTGGCAGTTAAGCGAAGCAATGCCGCTCTAATGTATCTGAATGGCAAAGGAATTAATGCTGATCGCCTACAGGGCGAGGGATACGGTACCAAGAGAAGTCCGGTTAAGTGTAAAGAGGGTAAGTTGTATAGTTCAGATATGCATCAGCTGGAACGGAGAGCGGAGTTTCATCTACAATAGATCCTTCGCCGATCTTCCAATTTGTAGTTTCACTAAAGGGTTGGGTTACTTACAGTATCTTCATAGGTATGGCTCGCTTGGTAAATGTTTTTACGCGTGTCCATTTGCCGGCTTCTGAGTCTGGATTATAGTCGAGGGTGGTGTGCCATGAGTTTTCGGGTTTGTATTCCTGTTCTATTCCTTTGAGTACGCCGGCGGCTATCTTATCTGAATGAATGATGGTCACGCATTCGGTATTGAGGTTGGCACTACGGGGATCGAGGTTAAATGTGCCTATCACTGTCGTCTTTCCATCTATGACCATGGTTTTGGCATGAAGCCCGAATATGGGTGTGTAGTTCATTTTTTGTTGTAAGGCTCCGGTCATTATCTCATAGCGTTCTTTAGCATCGGGTTTGAATTCGTAGATGTTTAGGCCTGCCTTCAGCAAGGCTTTGCGGACTTTCTGGTAGCCTGCAAATGCGGCGAGGTTGTCGTTTGAAGAGAGGCTATTGGTCATGATGTTTATCTGCACACCTCGCTTTACAGCATCGGCAAATAGTTGCAGGCCTTCTTCGGTAACTATGAGGTATGGCGACTGAATATCCAGTCGGTGGTGCGCGCTGCGGATCAATGCCGCGAGATGTTGCGTGGTATTACCACCGCCGTGCATACCGGCTAGATCATTTTTCCCCGGTGCATCGCTTATGAACTCCACACTGTCCATCCAGATGAGTTTTCCGGATTGCTCTATGTTTTTGAACATATCGGGCAGGGCTTTAATTTTCTCTCTGACCTGTGGCCAGAAGTTTTCGGGGTTGCAGGCATACTGGTGCAGCCGCTCGAATTTTGCTGTGTCTTTAGGGTCATAATCAGGATCTTCCACCAACTGTGTTACCGGCACACTCAATGCATTATTCCAAAAGGTCTCGAAAGAGCTATGCACATCATTCACCGTTTTACCCAGTAGTAATACATCTCTGTCACGGAAGTTAAATTCATGGTCGAAGTCGAAATACTCATCGGCAATGTTGCGGCCACCCGTTATAACTACCTTGCCATCTACGCAGAATGTTTTGTTGTGCATGCGTTGGTTAGCACCTTTAAAATCGGTAGCAAACTTCTTTAGTTTACCTGCTATGTTCTTGCCCAGGTTAACGCCGGGATTGTAGATCTTGATCTCTATATTGGGGTGTGAGTCGAGCGTCAGCAGTTCATGCGGTCCGGCATCGACCAGTATATCATCTATAAGTATACGCACCTTTACGCCACGGTCGGCAGCGCGCACCAGGTAGTCGCACGCGATGAGGCCCACATTGTCTGTAGCAAAGATGAAGTATTGTATATCTATGGTCTTTTCGGCATTCTCGCTGAGCCATGCCCTGGTCATCATGGCATTGCCGCCATCTTCCAGCACGTACACGCCGGTTTTGCCCGTTTTAAGGCTGTCTTGCAGTGGTAGTAATTCCCTGCCCAGTCCGGCTGAGTCACTAAAGTGTATCTGCGAACAGAAGTCTTTTGTGTAAGCCGGTATTTCCTTTGGTTTGCTGCCACAGGAGGTGAGGAATATAAATAAGACTAGCAGGTGGGATGGCTTCATTGGGTAAATTTACAACTCGTTAGTATTTGGCGGTTGTAAATTTTTTGATACAACTTAGCTTGCTTTGTCCTGTATTTTCCGGGTTACTTTTACTACCAGTGCTCTTGGAAGGAAGCGAATGGAATTGGCCATTATATAATTCATAAGCCCATGGATAGCCACCGTTTTACCCTTCATCATAGCCTTATATCCATATTCCGCTACTTCCTTTGACGTAGGCAACTTTTTGCCTTTCACCAATGCGCTCTCCTCCATTGCGGCAGCTGCCTGAAAACCACTTTCTGTAGCGCCCGGACAGAGTGTTGTTACGGTTACGCCCTTATCGCTTACCTCATTGGCAATGGCCTCAGAGAAGCTAAGCACATAGGCCTTTGTGGCGTAGTATACTGCCATTGTGGGGCCCGACTGGAATGCTGCTGTAGATGCCACGTTCATAATTTTACCACTTCCCCGCTTTACCATTTCTTTCAGGTAGAGTTTTGTAAATTGGGTAAGTGTAGTAATGTTCAGGTTGATCATTTGCAGTTCTTTGTTCCAATCTGTTTCTGTGAACATGCCGAAATCGCCAAAGCCTGCATTGTTGATCAGGTAGTCGATCTGGATATTTTGCCTTTTGGTTGCGTCATATACTTCCTGTGCGGCATTGGTTAAGGATAGATCTTTATCAATGCAGTAAACGGTTACCTTATACTTTTGCTCTAACTCAGCTTTTAATTCTTCGAGCCTTACCTTATTTCTTGCTACTAATACCAGGTCATCTCCCTTAGATGCATGTATTCTTGCCAGTTCAAGGCCAATTCCGTTTGAAGCTCCTGTAATTAATGCTGTTGCCATGTGAGGTGAAATTTAGATTTTATGCAAAGCTATCGTTGCAAAACCAAACCAACAACATTAGAGTATAGTCTATACTTGTAATTTATTTTCCGGCACATTATCTTTGCTTTATGCTCATTAACGAACTCTCTAAGCGAACCGGCATTACCGCACATACGATAAGATTTTATGAAAAATCGGGCTTGATAAAGGGCAAGCGGGACGAGCGTATAAAATCCAACAATTACTTTCACTATGATGATGAAACTGTGGAGAAGCTGGAGCTGATATCTGATGCCAAATCAATAGGTTTTACACTTAGTGAAATAGGGCAATTGATGGAAGCGTGGTACAATAATAAGATCACCATCCCCGAAAAAGTGCTTCTACTGGAAGAAAAGCTACGGTCTATAGACGAGAAAATAAAGCACCTGAAGGAAATGAAAAAGATGATAGCTGAGTTTAAGAAAAGTGTGGAAGAGGAGAATTGTTAGTGTACTGTAAAGGGATATAAATAGTATAACCCGCGCACAGCGCGGGTTATACTATTTAATGCTAAGGGGCGACCTTTGAACTTTTTTGTGGAAGATATTAAAGCGATTGCGTCGTTCACCAGTACTGATTAGGGATACAATTGTTTCAGATCAAATCTGTAGTATGACTTGAAACGGAAATAAAATATAAAGGCGGTTTTATTCTTGACAAATAGCTTAACGAAGCATCAATGGCGAAGGTTCTGTGAGAGGAGGTTCATAAAGAACAAAATAATAGCTCGGATTGCAGTTATGTTATTTGTCAACATTATTTTTTCTAAAGTTCATATTATATGTTAGTCCTACGCTAAAGTTTAGCGGGGAAAACTCATAATATGCTACGCTCCAACCTATAATCGGAATTGTAAAAGCTACTTGACTTGAAATGCGAAGGTCTTTGAACACCTTTACACCTAGTGTCACAACGCCTTCGGTATAAACATATGTTCTGGGATTTTGCTCAAAAATGTTAGTTCCATTGTCTTTTACATTATAATAGTTCACTAGAAATAGTCTCGGCGAAAAGGCAAAAGATTTCCTTGAGCTTTTCTTTATAAAATCTGCCTGCAAAAGAAAACGGTTATAATTTGCCGTCTTTGTATATTCGAAAGGCTTAACATTTCCTGTAACAGTATCTCCTCCCTTGAAAAATTTATAGGTATAGCCATTACCGAAAAGCATAAAAATATCACTGGTTCTTCCCTTCTTATTATTCTTGTAATATCCAATACCTATTTCTGAAAAATTGTGCTTTTCTATTGTGTGTTTTGCAGTATGGAAAAATTCATCGTTCGCTCCAAAGGCACTAAAGTTTGCCAATATTGTAAATTTATTTGATGGTGTATAGCTTACTTGCCCATCATAGCCGTTGAAACTAATGTGAGAACCTACTTGTATTTGACCTTTCTTTTGCACCATTGGAACATTAACAATATTCTGCCGATAAATTCCACAAGATGAAAAAGAAAGAACCGCAATAAAGGCAATACAGAGCTTGTTCATGCTTTTCGGAAAACTAAAATGAACTATTTACTTTTTTTATATCCTACGAAGTTAAATAAAAGGTAGTTACAATTATATTCGGGGACATTCGGTACTGACAGAATTCCTTTCGATCTTTTTCTCCCCAAAGGGACTCTTCGAACGACAAAACCCGCGCATAGCGCGGGTTTTGTTATTTGCGGAGGGACAGGGATTCGAACCCTGGATACCCTTTGACAGGTATACACACTTTCCAGGCGTGCCTCTTCAGCCACTCGAGCATCTCTCCGTGAAGGGGCTGCAAATGTAGGGATTTATTGGGACGGAATGTGTTTTGAATGGAAGTAATTTTTGGAGTAATGCACCCTTACCTCACGAAACCCTTCTTTGGGGTGAGTAATACCAATAACTCATTCTTTATCTTTACTTTAGAACTTCGAAATACATAGAGACATGAATGAACAAGTAAGAAAGCTGGAGCCGGCGGCGCTGTGGAATCATTTTGCAGATCTGAACGCGGTGCCACGCCCATCTAAGAAGGAACAAAGGGTAATAGCCTTTATGAAGGCTTTTGGTGAGGGACTGGGGTTGCCAACATCGGAAGATGAGGCTGGTAATGTGCTGATCAAAAAGCCGGCTACCGCTGGCATGGAAGATCGCCAGACGATAGTGATGCAGAGCCACCTGGATATGGTGCACCAGAAGAACAGCGATACTACTTTTGACTTTGACAAGCAGGGTATAGAGATGTACGTAGATGGTGACTGGGTAAGGGCTAAGGGCACCACGCTTGGCGCTGATAATGGTATTGGTGTTGCATCAATTATGTCACTGTTATCATCTACGGATATTGCTCATCCTGCTATTGAGGCATTGTTTACGATAGATGAAGAAACCGGTATGACCGGTGCATTGGAACTGAAGGGTGGGGTGCTGACGGGTAAGATATTGCTGAACCTGGATACGGAAGCGGACAATGAACTGACCATAGGTTGCGCGGGTGGTATAGATATTACCGCAACCGGCAACTATAAGATGATGAAACCCAACAATACGGTTCCATACACCATAGCCGTAAAAGGGCTTACAGGCGGGCATTCGGGTGCTGATATTCACTTGGGGAGGGCCAATGCCAATAAGCTGATGAACCGCATATTGCTGTCGCTTACCAAGTCTATGACCATCAATATTGCCAGTATAAACGGTGGTAGTTTACGAAATGCAATTCCACGTGAGTCGGTAGCGGTGGTAGTGTTGAGTGAGAGTAATGTAGGAAGATTTCAGGAGGCAATGGCACAGTTTGATGCCATACTTAAAGATGAATACAGGGCAACAGATCCTAAGCTGGTTGTAAGTATTGAAAGTGCTGAAATGCCTGCACAGGTAATGGAGCCTTTTTTCCAGAATAAAATATTACGTGCGCTATATGCCTGCCCTAATGGTATCTATCGCATGAGTCCGGAGATAGCCGGCCTGGTGCAGAGCTCTAACAACCTGGCACGTGTATTAGTTACCGATGGTTCTTATAGCCTGCAGTGCCTTACCCGTAGTTCGGTAGACACAGAAAAGTATGATCTTAAAGATGCGATAGGCAGTGCATTTGAGTTGATGGAAGCTAACCTTACCTTTAGCGGTGTATACCCGGGTTGGGCGCCTAAACCGGGCTCCCCAATAGTGAAGCTGATGTCGGATCTGTACAAGGAAATGTTCCATGAAGAAGCGCACGTCAATGCTGTTCATGCGGGTCTGGAATGTGGTATACTGGGTACAAATTATCCGGGAATGGAAATGATATCTTTCGGCCCTAATATTACCGGTGCACACTCACCGGATGAAAGCGCACAGATATCTTCTGTGCAAAAATACTGGTCTTATTTGCTAGAGACATTGAAGAGAATACCGAAAAACTAATTGATATTAACTGAAAGCGAAAGCTGCGATCATCCGATCGCAGCTTTCGCTTTTTTTATGGTTCATTATTTTTCTTTTTCCATGTGTGAGGCTAAATTTGACGATCTTATTTAAATCCCTTTTACCAACATGAAAACTAGAAAAGTAATACTCTACATTGCCATGAGCCTGGATGGCTATATTGCTACGAACGACGGTGATCTTAGCTGGCTGGATGCCGTGCAAGTGCCTGGTGAAGACTATGGTTACAATGCTTTTGTCAGCTCAGTAGACACTGTTATCATGGGGCGGAAGACGTACGATAAAGTACTCACTTTCGATATTCCTTTTCCCCATAAAGGCCATATGTGTTACGTGCTGTCCAATAGCAAACAAGGGACAGATGAAAATGTAACTTTTTATAACGGCGACCTTACAGCATTGATAGCCGATCTTAAGTCAAAAGAAGGAGAGGATATATTTGTAGATGGTGGTGCCAATATTGTGAATGAACTAATGAAACACGGGCTGATCGATAAGTTCATCGTTTCTGTTATCCCTGTATTTCTTGGTGGTGGGATACGATTATTCAATGATGGCAGGCCGGGTGAAACGCTGAAGTTGGGGCACACATCCACTTATCCATCGGGCCTGGTGCAAATGTGGTATGATAGGGTTTAGTGTTTCTTGCTAACGTATTCGTTTAGCGTAACGAGATTTTGAACAGCGCCACCCATAGTATTATTAAAATAGGCGAATACCGACTTCCCTTCATTCAGCCAGTCTTTAATGTATGCCGCGTGTTCGTTAAGAAAATCGTCGCTGTAGCTGCCGCGGTAATCGCCGGCTTCGCCATGGAAACGCATAACGACAAAATCTGATTCCATATCTATCAATGGTGTAGCAGAGGTTGGCATGTCATGTATCACTACTGATGCGTGGTACTGTTCCAGCATCTGGTAGGTGTAGTCGTTGTACCATGATTTGTCTCTGAACTCGATAGCTAATTTCCATTGTCTGTTTTCATTGTACAGTTGAATGTCGTCCAGGAGTTTTCTAGTCACTTTTGTGCGAGACGCCTTTACACTTGCCGGGAGCTGGATAAGAACACAGCCACTTTTTGCTCCGGTGGGCTTTATGGCCTGCATAAATTTCAAAACGTCGTCGGTGTTGTAGGTCAGTTCTTTTGCATGGGTAATACCCTTCCATAGCTTGAAGGTGAAACGAAAATTGTCGGGTACATCATTGGCCCATTTTTCTACCGTGCGAGCCATCGGTATTTTATAAAATGAGCTGTTTACCTCCAGGCTGCTGAACAGGGATGCATAGTAGTTAAGCCTGCTTTTATCCCGGTACTGGGGAGGGAATAGCAGTTTGTTTTTTACGGGTAAGACAATATTACTGGTCCCGGAATAGTATTTACCCTTATTTTTATGAATGGCGGACATGTGTTTGGTGTTACAAGCTTTGTGCCAACACGTTTTAAGAAAACCGGCTTAATTTTACTGTAATTAGTGTATTATGAAAATAGCTACCTACAATGTGAATGGCATTAGCGCCCGTCTCCCTGTTCTGTTGCGTTGGTTAGCCGAAGCGCAACCCGACGTTGTGTGCCTGCAAGAGCTGAAAGCACCACAGGAAAAGTTCCCGCTTAAGGAAATACAGGATGCGGGTTATCATGCCATATGGCATGGACAGAAGAGCTGGAATGGTGTGGCTATTTTGTCTCGTAGTGCAGATATAAAAGAGGTACGCCGTGGGCTGCCGGGCGATGAAGAAGATGTGCAGAGCAGGTATATAGAGGCGATGGTAAACGATGTGCTTATAGCTTGCTTGTACCTGCCCAATGGTAATCCTGCACCAGGTCCGAAATTTGATTACAAGCTGGACTGGTTCAGGCGGTTTACCACTCATGCTCAGATGCTATGGGAAGAAGATATACCCGTAGTACTTTGCGGCGATTACAATGTAATACCAACTGCGCTGGATGCATATAAAGCGGAGCGATGGGTAGATGATGCCTTGTTCCGACCTGAGACGGTTGAAGCCTTTAATAAACTCATGCAGCAAGGCTGGACAGATGCCATAAGAAAGCTGTACCCCTATGAGGTCATCTATACTTTCTTCGATTACTTCCGCGATGCTTATGGTCGTAATGCCGGTCTGCGCATAGATCATTTCCTGCTTAGTCCGCACCTCAATAAGCGACTACTTGCCGGTGGTGTATACCACGATGTACGCGGCTGGGAAAAGAGTAGTGATCATGCACCGGTGTGGATAGAAGTGAAGGATTAGTTCACCTGTGATTTAAATAATACTTCCGCATTCTCTGTTGTGATCCGCTCTACATCCAGGTAAGATACCTCCATAAGCTCAGCAATCTTTACTGCTATAACCGGTATGTAGCTGCTCTCATTGCGCTTGCCGCGGTAGGGAACGGGTGCCAGGTAAGGTGCGTCTGTTTCCAGTACTACATGGCTTAAGCCTATCTCTTTTAGGGTGTCGGGTAGGGTGCTTTTCTTATAAGTAAACGCGCCTCCTAGACCCAGGTAAAAACCAAGCTCCATGATCTGTTTAGCTTCGTCGGTTGTGCCGCTGAAACAGTGGAATACGCCGGTTAGTTTGCCGTTTTGTTTCTTACGGACGATGTCTATACAATCTTGTGTGCTGCTGCGGCTGTGTATAACTATAGGCAGGTTGTGTTGTAGGGCAAGATCTATCTGCCGTTCAAAGGCAATGATCTGCTGTTCCTTAAAGGTCATGTCCCAGTAGTAGTCGAGGCCTATTTCACCTACTGCATAAAATTGCCTGTCTCCCAGCCACTTTTCTACAATGGCCAGTTCGTCATTGTAGTTCTCCTTTACATAAGTCGGGTGCAGGCCCATCATGGGCAGGCAATTCTCCGGCCATTGGTCGGCCAGTTGCAGCATGCCTTTTATAGTTCCGCTGTCGCAGTTGGGCATATACATACGGGTTACGCCGGCTTCAATAGCCCGTTGTATCTGCTGCTCATCGGTAATAAGGGTTTCGTCGTATAAGTGGGTATGGGTATCTATGTACATTATGTGACAAAGGTAATCAGTGGATACTTAATAATAAGTTATCGTCCGAGCGTAAACTAAATCCTTACTATATGCTTTCGTTACCCAGTTGTTGTGAATGTCGTACTTATAAGTAATTAGCGAGACAGAAGGCTTGCCAAATATATACTGCTTCATATAATTAATATTGCCACACTCATCGTATTTGCAAGTTATTTTTCCATCAGGTTTACCCTTGTAATCAAAAATATCCTGTTCAATTATTCTTCCTGCAGCGTCATATTTTATTATTGCTTTACCGGCAAAATAACCTTCCATTCCCATACCAAAATACTCATACATTTTATAGAAAACATTTGCCGATTCGGTGGCGTCTTTAGTACCGTGGCTGGTATTTATCTCTGCAAGTTGGCTCTTGTTGTTGTATTTGAATGTAATTTTTTGTTGTCTTGAAATGCTGCTATCAAGTTTTCCGAATTCGTTTATTTTTTCAATAACAACTTTGCCTTCTTTATCATATTCAAACTGAGTTATGAATTTTACAACGGTATTATCGATCAACGTTTCTATTTGTTGTCCTTTATCATTGTATTTATATAGGATGGTTTCTACATAGTCTTCTAATGTGTTTGCACTTGTTTGTTTTAGCAAATGATGCTCCTTATCATAGTAAAATATGGTTGTGTATTTACTGATGTAGGCCGAATCGCTTGTAGTTATAGTAGAAGGTGTGTCGTCATTTGGATCATTCACGTATATTGGTTCATTGACGCATATAGATTTGATCAGATACCCTTCAGTATCAAAAGAATCAAGTTGATAGTCTTTTTTAGAATCGTTCAGTACCTCAACAATAGTTTTCACTTTGCCATTTAAATTCCGCTTTTGCCAATCATTCTTTCCATTGCTCTGGCCGAAGCTTGAGATGCTCACGAATAATAGAATCAATAAGGTTGTAATAAATCTCATAGTGTCGATTGTTTATTAAACAGGTAGCGCCTTTAATTGCCATCCCATAGCCTTACAGTGTTCCAACACCTTAGGCAAGGCAAAGTGCATCCTTTCCCAGGCTTTTTCGCTGTCGTGAAATACTATTATGGAACCGGGCTGTATGTGGTTAAGTGCATGTGCGGCGCACTGCTGTGGAGTAATATTTTTGTCAAAATCGCCGGTAATAATATCCCACATGTATATCTTCCATGCAGGGTGGGCATTGATGAGTTTTCTGGCTTGAGTTAGCTTTATGCGGCCATAGGGCGGGCGGAATATTTTGTTGCTGATCACCTGCGCCGCCCTGGTAATATTTTTCAGGTAGGTGAAGTTCTCATTCTTCCAGCCGCTGATGTGGTCGTAGGTGTGGTTGCCGGTCACATGGCCTTCGGCCAGTATGCGGTTGTACATTTCATTGTGCAGTACTACGTTGTTGCCTACACAGAAGAAGGTTGCTTTAGCATTGTATTTGGCCAGCTCGTCCAGTACAAAAGCAGTTGCTGTAGGGTGGGGGCCATCATCAAATGTGAGGTAAACAGCGGGCTCATTACCCACAGGCATATCCCAGATGATCTCTTTGGGAAACAGTTTTTTCAGCCACTGGGGTGTCTTTACCCAATACGTTACCATGCTATAAAAATAAGAAACGATTTTGCATGGTTATATTTTATTTATCAGGTTCAGCTGTATCCATCCTTTGTGGCCGTCGGGCAGAACTGCTTCTATATACTCACCCCTAGTCGATCCGGTTTTAATTGTGGTTCCTTCCGGTATCAGGCTGACGGGTTTCCCTTTCAGGTCGGCATTCATCAGTGGTGCGTCATGTTGCATTACCACGGCTTTGTTACTGTTACTTACATTCCCGGCCGAAAAGTAAGCGAGTGTCAAAATACATATCCACACTAATACAAGGATGACCATCAGTTGTGGAGGCACTATTGTTACGCCGGTTTTCCTGGTGCGGCTCACCAGCATAATGAGCACAATTGTTACGAAGGTTATCAGGGATAATATCGCCCATATATTGGCTGCCGATGCCTTGGTAAGGTTATGCCACCATTCAATGAAAAAAATCTCGGGCACTACCTGTATATGATTGCTTATCCTGTTTTGAGTCAATATAAGGTTTTCCCTTGCTTCCTTATGATCGGGATTTATGTGGAGTGCTCTCTCGTAGTTGAGTATAGCCGGTGCCACCTGGTTAAGCCGGTAATAGGTGTTGCCAAGGTTATAATAAACTTCTGCTATGCCGGGGTGTGTGGCCGCTACCTGCTCATAGCAGGCCAGTGCGCTGTCGTACTGCTTTTGTTGAAACAGCTGATTCGCTTTGTTCCAGAGTGCGTTGCCGGCATCGGCTGCCATAGCGCAAACGGATGATAGAATTATCAGAACGCCGGTCAGTAATGTGCCTTTCATTGTTGCCGCGGTCGATGTCATTTTATTGATGCTGTATTTATAAAGTTGGTTAGTTGCGTAGTCACTCACCTTTTAGTCCTCTTTCGTTTTCACATAAAAGTAAAACAACTAAGCGCTTTTACTTTTGAGTTTTACTTTTTTACTTAAATAACTCCTTCCAGGTCGCTGATCACCTTCATAGCAGCCTCATAAGTATGGCTCATGTCATTCTTGCCGCCGGTTGCATATAGGGCTGTTTCGCATTCCCATATCACATCTTCAAACTGCTGCTGCACTACCTGCGGTACTTTACGCTCCGCAAAAGCAGCACGTGCGGTATCTCTCGAAAGGGCAGACAATGGTATATGCAACTTATCGCTAAGATACAACCATATGGCTTTAGATACTTCTTCGTGGAAAGAGGTTTTGTTCTGCTCAGCCAGCAATTTCTTGGCGGTCATTAGTCGCTGCAAGGCTATTTTATTAGCCTTTTTATGCCTGATCATAGTATCATCATGCTCATCACTTTTCTTTCGCCATACCAATAAGCCTACAAATGCCAGCACTGGTAGCGCATATAGCGACCAGTATCCCGGTGATTCTAAAAGTGGCTTGTTCTTCATCTGCAAGTCAGTAAGGCTCTTAGTGGCGTTACCATTTATGTCTTTCCTTGTTACGGAAATATTTTCAGTAGGCTTTGTCGGGTTATAGTGTTTTCCCGGTGTTATATGCACTTTTATAGGCGCCGTGTTGATGGTTACATACTTGCCAGCGTTAGCATCAAAGTAGGTAAATGGTACGGAAGGTATTTCATAATCTCCGGGTGTTTGTGGTGTAATAGCGTAGCTAAGAATTTTAGATCCGCTTATTGTAGTGCTACGGCCGGTAATGGTATCTACTACTACGGGGTCGTAAGTGTTGATGCCGCTAGGCAGGTGCAATTTCGGAGGAGTGATAAACTTGATGTTGCCGCTGCCGCTTATTGTAAGGGTGAGCGTAGCTACATCGTCTGTAGTTAGTTCTTTTTTATCCAGTTTGGCTTCAGCAGTGAACTTTCCTACAGCACCACCATATTCCTCGGGTTGACCATTATCAGGCAGTGCTGAAACATTGATCTTTACAGGTGGATTTTTTAATGTAATCGGTACGTCTCTGAACACTGTAGCATCATAATAGGCATTGTTAAATACCGGGTCATTCATCATCAACGTTCCGGTAAATGGATTAACGAAATCATCCGCTACTCGGCGGCGCACCTGTTGGGTGATCTTAGCAGCACCTTTTATTTCTACAGGGTCGAGCTCCAATGCACCTGCCTGTTGTGGAAATAATGCCAGCTTTTTGATCAGGAACACCTGGTATTTCTTTCCGTCTACAACTTCTATTGTTGGTTTTGGCTGCGGAATATCGAAATATTCTACCCAAAAACCGTTAAGGTCTGGTAGTCCGTTAAGCCCAGCTTCAAAAGGTATACGGGAGTACAGTTTATAGCTGGCTGTTATCTGCTCACCTACATGCACCTTGCTCTTATCTACTACAACTCTTACAAAGATATCTTTTTTAAGCTGAGCTTCGTCAATTGCCGGGGCAGCTGGTGCAGATTTTGACTGAGGTTGCAGTGGTTGTGCTCCTCGCGCCTGAGGCATTGGCTGCATTTGCCGCGCTCTTTGCATTTGCTGTATGTAAGCGTTTTGTAACCGATTTACCTGCGCCTGCAGTTGCTCGAACTGTGCCATCTGCTGCTGAAACTGTGCTAAGGGGTCATCGTCCTCGTCCATCATTTTTTGATTGGCGGGACGTCGCGGCTGTTGTGGTGCCAGCGAGCCTGGTACCACTTCAATTGTTATTGCATTAGACTGATAAACGTGTCCTGCATTATCTTTCGCTGATGCGGGCGGGATGGTTAGCTTTCCGACTTTATTTGGTTTGACTATATAGCTTACTCTAAATGAAACGGATCGTACTCCATTTTCAATATTAAAACTCTGTATTGGGTATGGGCCTTGAAGGGGAGTAAAGTCTCCGAACCCATTAGTCCGTATACCCTCAAGGTTTTCTACATTACGAACTACAAAGTCCAGTTGAACCTGGTCTTTTATGCCGATCCTGCCTGAAGATGGGGTAGCTATAAAAGCCACTTGCGCCCATGCATGGCAACAACCCCCTAGTGCTAAAAGGAATAGTATGTTACAACGCCACATATGCTTAATGTGATTCATATTTAGGTATGCACAAAATTAATTTGATTGTTCATCTATCAGAAAAAGCAGTGGTTAAACCTACGTTAAAAAGAAATTTTATAAGTCCCCTTTAACAGGTCGCATTATTATGGTCTCAACATTAGCTTGCGGCGACAAATTAGCAGCACTCCACAGCATACTGGCTATATCATTGGCTTCCATTATGCGCTCACTCGGTACGCCGCTTCCCTCCCACGATGGCGTATATACGGCACCGGGGCATATGGCAGTCACCTTTATGTTGTGCGGTTTCAGTTCTTCCCTTAGGTTATCAGAGAATCCCAGCAAAGCGTATTTAGTAATGCTGTATGATCCGCCGTTAGGATAGGCTTTAAGGCTGGCTACCGAGCACATATTGAAAATATGTCCGCTTCCCGCGTTTTTCATAGTTGGGGCAAGTACCCTGGTAAGGTGGTAAGCGCTATATACATTTACAGACATCAGTGTTTCCAACCTATCATCGGGTTCCTCGCAGATATCACCCGGTAAAAATGAGCCGGCATTGTTAACAAGGATGTCTACTTGCGAGAACGTATCCAGTACGTATTTTCCAAAAGCTTCAGTCTCAGTTCTATTTCCCAGGTCGGCAGGGTAGGCAGCTATTGTTGCTTTCGGGTATTGCGCTGTCCACTCCTGGGTTAGCTCAGCCAACTTTTCTTTGTTGCGTGCGCAAATGGCAACGGAGTATCCCTTGCTTAATAATTTTTCGGCTATAGTTTTGCCTATTCCTTGTGTAGCGCCTGTTATTACCGCGTGTGGCATAAAATTATTTGCGGGTAATTTACATGATTTTATCTAACGGTAGATATATTGTAATAATAGCGCATCTGGCAGCCGTTGGTTCTTTTACAGTAATTTCGCCGCTCGCAGTTATGTCTATGGCCTCTCGTCTTGCATCCTTATTACTTATTTTGTTCGCTCCCTTTGTTGGGGTGGCGCAGCAGGATAATGATGCATGGTACCCCGTTCCTGCGCAGCACTATGGGTTTATTCAATACGATGAAAATGTGATCAGCTTACCTCATGGCCTTGATTCGTTTTTTTATAAGCTGCAGGCATTAAAGCATAATCATAACGGGAGGGTCAATGTCATTCATATTGGCGACTCACATACCCAGGCTGATGGTGTGACGGCTGTTATGCGGTTGGGTTTACAGGAATATTTTGGTAATGCCGGCCGTGGCTTGGTATTTCCTTACCAACTTGCCAATTCCAATGCACCACATGATATCCGTTCTTCTTCCAATACTTCCTGGAAAAGCAACAGACTCACTAGTCCTGATAAACCGATTGCAACAGGTATTTCAGGTTATGGTATTCATTCAGCCAATCAGAATGCCGCGGTGAATATTGCCCTTAAGGATATGGATGGCAGGCAGGAACGGTTCAACAGGATGGTGTTTTTCCTGTGCAATGATAATGTTTGCTACCGCATGTCTGATAGCAACCTGGCATCTCCATTTACGTTTAATACGACAAGGAGTACTACAGAAAATTCATTTACTGTCAATACAGATTCCATGATCACCAGCTTTCAATTGGCTAAGGTAAGTTCTACCAACGCCGTTGATTATAGCTTTTATGGTGTATCGCTGGAAAAGCGCGATACCCCCGGTGTTTTATACCATACCATAGGGGTAAACGGTGCCCGCTACGATCAATTTCTCCCTAATGACCTGTTTTGGTCTCAGCTGAAAGATCTGGACGGTGATCTGTTTATCGTTTCCCTTGGTACTAATGAGGCACAAAACCCTACTGTAAACGAGGCCGCACTAAGTGCCACCTGTGATTCGTTTGTGCGGATGATACATCGTATTGCGCCGCATGCCGCCGTATTGATCACCACCCCTGCGGGCTCTTATTACCGGAAGAAGAAGCCAAATAAGTCGATACAAAATGTTGCAGATGCTTTGAAGCGCTACTGTACTACAGCGCACGTACCGTATTGGGACCTCCTTGATGTGAGCGGTGGTGTGCCTGGCACATTGTCGTGGAAGAAATTAAGTCTTATCAGTCAGGATCTCGTGCATTACAATAATGCAGGGTATTACCTGCAGGGACAGTTATTGCTTAATGCAGTTGCCAAAAGTTATAATACGTTCGAAAAAGCGCACCCATATGCTGTTAAAAAGGCAGCTGCACCAGCCAAAGCCACGCCTGCAAACAAGATCATAAAAACTGAAGTAGTAAAGGCAAAACTTCCGCCAGAACCTGCTAAAGCACCTGAGCCAAAGAAACCCGAAGTGCCGCCAACACTCAAACCCTCGGTGCCGGAAGATCAGCCGACTAAACCTGGTAGTAACATTAAAGTGCAGTATGAGTGGTAATTGTAGGCAAACTGTAAAAAAATGCGTTGTTGGTTTTCATTGAGGAATTAGTAGTAAATTTGAAATTCATTATAGCTAATATGAAAAAAATATTGCTGGCAGCCGGTATAGGCGCATTAGCCATCACTTCATGCAAGGAAAAACCACCTTACATCAATCTTTCGGCTACAACTGTTGCTGCTAAAGTAGATACTACTTATGTGCTGGCTACGGTTCCGGTTGCCGATCCGCACCAGATACTTATTGAAAATTTCACCGGTGCTACTTGTTCCAATTGCCCGGCGGCCCATGATGTGCTTCATGCGCTGGATAGTGCGTATGCCGGCAGGTTAAACATTGTATCGTTATACATCAAGAACTTTTCTCAGACCAACCCACCTGAAGGTGCTAAATATGACTTCAGAACGCAGGGTGCAACCGATATAATGAATAGTGTATTCCCGGGTATTGGCGCCATGCCATGTGCGGGTATAGACAGATTACCTGTAGGCGATGCCAGTACCTATGGTAATGGCAACCTTATAGGCAGGAATTTATGGAATACTGTGGTGGCGGACCGCGTTACTACTAACGATAGCATTAATCTTACACTTACCAGCACTTATGATGCAGCATCGCGCAATGCTACCATAAACCTGAAGGTTACTTACCTGGAACCAACGAGCGTAGCGCAAAATTTTTCTATAGTAGTTGTAGAAGATAGTTTTGTAGATGTGCAGGAGTATCCTACTTTTTTCGATACTGCATATAAGTTTAGTAATATCTACCGCGGATCTGTAACCACAGGTGCTTTTGGTGAATCAATATTGCCGGCAATGGCTACAAAGGTGAAGGGCACCGTATATGATGTGACTTATACTTATCCTGTAGATGCTGCATGGAATCCTGCACATTGCCGTTTGGTAGCCTATGTTAATAAGGGTGCAGCAAGTGGTGGTATTAATGTTTACCAGTCTGCACAGGCCAAATTGAAACCATAATTTCATACTACAAGTCATAAAACAAATAAGCGGGGTCTTTCGATCCCGCTTATTTGTTTTATGTGATTTTATAACTCACTCCTCATCCTCTTTTGCAGGTTCTTCGTCTTTTTTAGAAGAGTCTTTCTTTACATCCTCTTTTTTAGGCTCGTCTTCATCGTCATTCTTTTTAGGGGCTTCTTTCTTTACATCTTCTTTTTTAGGAGTGTCCTTTTTTACGTCTTCTTTTTTCACGTCTTCCTTCTTCTGTTCTTCCTTTTTAGGTTCTTCTTTTTTAGTCCCTTCTTCTTTTTTAGCTTTTTCCTTTTTATCGGCCTTTTCTTTTTGTCTCTTTTCTTTATTAGACGGCTCATCTTCTTTCCCACCCGGGTTGTGCAGGGGATCATTGCCTTTTTTATCCTTGTCCGCATCTTCCTTCTTCTTGTCGCCTTCCGCTCCTTCAGGTTGGTCTTTCTTCTCTGTTATTACCTGATCTTTAGTACTGCCGCCTGCATTATTATCCAAAATGCGGTCCAGCTTTTCCATTTTTGCCTGTGACAGGTCTTTCTGTGCCAGTTCTACGTCATAACCCGTCTGGTTCTCGCCATTCGTCCATGATCCTGTATATACTTTGCTGCTCAGTTCCAGGTCCATTACTCCCACAGGTTCCTCCATTACCCATTTGCCATCTTCGGTCTTAGACACTTCCAGTCTCACATAGTCCTGCATGTCGCCAAACTTATACAGCCCATCCCAGTTGGTCACTTTACCCTGTGCATTTTTCATGTAGCGCACATATAGCTCCACAGGTATCTCGTCATCAAACTTGCCTTTGTAGAGCTTTCGGTCTACTACCTCTTTCCTCATTTTATTCGCATCCTCCTCTATTACAGGTGCCGAGCTTAGCAGGAGATCTCGCCTTATCTTAGCAGAATCTACCGGTAGCTGCGGGCCGCTGGCTTTCTGTTTGGCCTCTGCCAGCTTTATAGAGTCTTTGCGCACGGAGTCTTTATACGCAAAGCTCACCACGCCGGTATCTGCTTTAGCTGAATCTTCTTTTCGTTGCAGATCCAGTTGCTGTAACTTATGTATGTGCTTTCGCTCTGCCTTTTCACGTTCCAGGAACTGGTCTATATTACTAGCCTCCAATACATTCAATACCTGCCCGCCACAAAAGAATCCGTTTACCTTTTGAATTTCCATTATGGTAATGCAGTAAGTGGTACTACTGAGCATATCCCTTACAAACATGTATCCTTTAAACCGGTCGGGGGCAATACGGCGCATGCCTTCCAGTCCGGGTGTTACGCCTTGTTTCTGCAATTCATATCGTTGCATCACTATCCCTTTCCAGTTAATGCCGGAGTCTTCCCCCTTTCTCAGCGCTTCTGCAAACCTGCCGATAATAGCATGATTATAAAAAGGATCAAGATCTATCAATACCGTCGGGTGGTCCCTCAGCTCGGCCAGCTCCTTTTGTGCCTCCGGCGACTGGTCTGAATTATGGGTCACCATGCGCCACAATGTATCGAGTGGGGGAAACAGGCTGTAGTAACTCATGGTATCTTTCGCCCGCAGACATTGCAGCACCCTGTCCATCAGTTCAGCTTCCGATCTGGGGGCACCGGCATACCTGTGTCTCCGCCCTATAGCCTCCGCATCGGTACAGAAAAACAAGAAACATGTAATAAATACAATTAATATTTTCATTGTAGCAAGGCGATAAAGTTAGTTATTTCAGGTTAAATGAAATTATGGTCAATGTAACGTACCGGTAAAAACAACAATGTGCATTAATACCATTTACAATTCCAAAATACAGCTATATATTTGTGCCATGATTCTTTCTGATAAAAGTATACTAGAAGAAATTGAAAAAGGAAACATTGTGATCGAACCATACGATCGCAGCAACCTTGGCTCTAATTCCTATGATGTGCACCTGGGTAAGTACCTGGCAATATATAACGATACATTGCTCGACGCCCGTAAACACAATACTATCAGCCACTTTGAGATACCTGAAGAAGGGTATGTGCTGCAGCCTGCTTCATTATATTTGGGTGTGACAATGGAGTATACCGAGACACATGCTCATGTGCCTTTTCTGGAAGGTAAATCATCTACCGGCCGCCTGGGCATAGATATCCATGCCACTGCGGGCAAGGGTGATGTAGGCTTCTGCAATGCCTGGACTTTGGAAATTTCATGCGTACAACCGGTGCGTATCTATGCGGGTATGCCTATTGGCCAGCTCATTTATTTCCCGGTTTTGGGAGACGTGATCAACCCTTACAATAGTAAAGAAAATGCAAAGTATACCGGCCGCAACATGAAGCCTGTAGAAAGCATGATGTGGAAGAACAAATTTTAATTGATCCTTTAGCGATATTTCTAAATAAACGAACCCAATGTGGTTCGTTTATTATTTTACCCCTGCTTCAATACCTTCTGCTCATTTGTTACTTTTGCATTACAACATGTCACAACTAATCATTTATACAGATGGGTCGTCGAGAGGCAACCCGGGCCCGGGAGGATACGGTATTGTAATGCAGTGGGGTAGTACGGTAAAAGAACTTTCGCAGGGGTACAGGCTTACCACCAACAATCGTATGGAACTGTTGGCGGTTATCGTAGCGTTAGAATCACTTACACGTCCAGGTATCGACGTGACGATTTACACTGATTCGGCCTACGTGGTCAACTCAATAGAAAAGAAATGGGTGTTTGGATGGGCAAAAAAAGGATTTGTAGGTAAAAAGAATGCAGATCTGTGGGCGCGCTTTTTGCTGATCTATAAAAAACACAATGTAAAGATGGTATGGGTGAAAGGCCATGCCACTAATGCAGGAAATAACCGGTGCGACGCATTGGCAACAGAGGCTGCCGACAGTCGCAAATGGCTTGAAGACGTTGGCTACGAGAAAGAAACGGCTTAGAAACATCAACTAAACCCGAATGTCATGGTGAGCCGCGCCGAACCATAACATTTGCAGCGAACGTATTCGTTTTGGATCACCACAAACCCACTTTTAGGCTTTAACTTTTAACTTTTGACTTAATTATGAAATTCTATAAATACCAGGGCACCGGAAACGACTTTATCCTCCTCGACAACAGAGCAGGAAACTTACAGCTAACTACCGCGCAGATAGCCGGCATGTGTCACCGCCGTTTTGGGGTAGGTGCGGATGGCCTAATGCTTTTGGAGCAGGTAGATGGCTATGATTTCCGCATGGTCTACTACAATTCTGACGGCAGCGAAAGCACTATGTGCGGTAATGGTGGCAGGTGCATCACTGCTTTTGCAGCGCTTCTTGGCGTTATTGGCGATAAGGCGCGTTTCCTGGCAGTAGATGGTGAGCATACCGCCACTATTCACCTCGATGGAACGATCAGCCTGCACATGTCAGACGTTGTGAACATAGAATTCAACGAAGATTTCACCGTACTCGATACAGGTTCTCCACACTACGTAGAATTTGTAGAAGACGTGGTAAACATAGATGTATATAGCGAAGGGTATGAGATCCGCAATCAGGACGAATACCAGCCGGCCGGCATCAATGTGAACTTTGTACAGATAGTAGGCGATACACAGCTACTGGTGCGCACCTACGAGCGGGGAGTGGAAGATGAGACACTGAGTTGCGGTACAGGTGTCACTGCTGCCGCTATTGCCGCTACCGGCGATACCACAGGTATATTTCTTACAGAGATAGAGACGCCGGGTGGAGTACTTCAGGTATCTTTCACAAAAGACACCCCAACCAGTGCCAAAAATGTGGTGCTCATTGGCCCCGCAGAATTTGTGTATGCCGGTGAGTTCGCATCGCGGGATATAGAGATATCGTTGAATTAGTTCTGGCACGAAAACAGATTTTTTTCTATGGAGTGCTACGTTGTTACTTTCATTCGCAGAGTTATTGGTATATCTTATAGCATGATTGCATGAAATATTTTTGTGCCCGCTAACTTCGCACCCTAAATTATTACTAATGGCATATCGCTTTAGTCACATTCCCGCTCAGGCCACCGGTTATTTTTCCCGGTTGGTTACAGACTATCTCACCCATCAGGAGGGCATAAAGTCCTTTTTTAGGTTCGACTGGGACAGTAAGGGGTTGAACGAAGCGATAGCCGCCCGCGCTAATTATCCGGTCAACAGGCAGGTGTTGACGGAATCATTAAGCAGGCAATATGCTGATCTGCAAAAGCACGAAAAAGTAGAAAAGAATCTTGGATTACTGGCAGAAGACAATACTTATACGATCTGCACCGCCCATCAGCCAAACCTACTTACCGGCTACTTATACTTTGTTTACAAGATTCTCCATACAGTAAAGCTGGCAGATGAGTTGAATATAGCTCACCCAGACAAGAATTTTGTGCCTGTCTACTACATGGGTAGCGAGGATAATGACATTGAAGAGTTGGGTGTGTTTAAGTTTCGCGGACAAAAGTATGTGTGGGATGGAGATGGACAGAGTGGAGCGGTGGGTCGTATGAATACTGCGGGACTGAAAAAGATGCTCAATGACCTCTTTAAGTTATTTGGCCCTCCCGGTAAAGATGCTGAGCGCCTACAGGAGCTATTCACACAGGCGTATCTTAAACACAAAACAGTAGGTGCCGCCACCCAATATCTGGTCAATGAACTCTTTGGTCGGTTTGGTGTTATAGTGCTTGACCCCGATGATGCAGCATTGAAATCTACTTACATCCCCGTAATGGAGGATGAATTGTTGAATCAAAGTTCATCGCCCATACTGGCAAAGCAGATTGCACTGCTGGGTGCTAATTACAAGATACAGGCCCACCCGCGTGAGATCAATCTCTTCTACCTTGCCGATCAGATCCGCGAGAGAATTGAAAAGAAGGATGATCATACATGGGTAGTGCTGAATACCGATATCAGTTGGAATAAAGAACAATTGCTTGCAGAATTGCATGCCCATCCTGAAAGGTTCAGTCCCAACGTAATGCTACGCGGACTTTACCAGGAAACTATACTGCCCGATGTAGCCTTCATAGGCGGTGGCGCGGAAGTAGCCTACTGGATGCAGCTCAAAACTCTATTTGAATATTACAATGGTTTCTTCCCCTGTATATACCTGCGCCAGTCGGTCATGATCATGAATGCCCCGCAGGAAAAACTACAGCACGACCTTGAATTTTCACTGGAAGAAATTTTTCAAAAAGAGGAAGAACTCATTAAGCTCTACGTAGCCCGATATAGCACCAGCGACTATCATACCGATCACGAAGCGGCTGCCATAGACGAGATAATCACTTCTATAAAAGCTAAGGCTGTGCATATTGACAAAACCCTCGGTCCATCAGCCGAGGCTGCGCTAACCCGCATGAAATACCAGCTGGAAGTACTGCAGAAAAAAATGTTGCGCGCCGAAAAACGCAAAATGGAGGTGCAGCTGAATCGCCTTTCGCGTCTAAAAGATGCGCTCTTCCCTAATGGTGGACTACAAGAAAGGGTGGACAATTTTTCGGAATATTACATGGAATACGGCGAATCATTTTTCGATGCTATAGTTGAGGGTATAAAGCCATTTGGCGGCGAGTTTTTGGTTATTCATCACTCATAGAGGAGTCTATCAGTATCAGCAGTCTTTTTTAGATATGCTGGAACTATCTGCATTCTGCATATCCTAAAATTCCCCGCTTGTCCTCGTTTGTAACGAGGATGAAACGGTACGGCGTTTGTAACGCCCGTGATAAGCACTACCTCATCAACTCGCCGTATGTCATCGTCCTATAAACCGATGTCGTATCCATCGCAAAGTACCTTGCATTAATGCCCCTTGCCGGCACCTTCTCAAAGCAACCGAGCAAAGTGTCTCTACTATCAGTATTAAAGCTCTTCAGCATACCGCTATCGGCACAGATAAATGTTCGTTGGGGCACCTCACCATCCAGTTTTGATAACAAAATACTCTCCACAGGCGTGCCCCAGTTCATGATCAGTTGTTGATTGGCGTTCTCCGACTGGGTCACTATCGCTTTTGTCAATCCCTGCTTTTTCATTTGTTCTTTTATCTGTTCAAGCGTAGCCACCCGATCTGTAAATAATTTTGATGAATGTTGAATATATCCCAGTCGTATGCCAAATACCAAGGTGAGCAGCACAATAGCATACTGTTTCTTCAATGCAGGCAATGTATAACAGACAAAAGGGGCGCAGCAAATAATGCTCAGGGGCATATATTCGCTCTCCATGTAAAACAGCCAGTCCTTTACTTCGCGGTAAGTAATGCAGATGAGCAATATATAACCGCAACTTGCCACAACAGTATATGCTGCCAGCAGGTATTTTTTTTCTTTAATCAAAGAGAACAGCCCTACCACAGATAACAACAGCACCAACCAGTAATTGGTGATACAATGCTTCACAAATGAATGTAGTTGTGGTGCCGATAATATGGTCTTCAGGCCATCGGCTTTCAATTGCGTTACAAACTCTATCTTGCCACTATCATACCCATGGTGCATTCCCTGGTAAAATTTCATGAAGGACAGTCCGAGCAATACCACGCTATATATGATCAGCTCTCCCTTAGAAACGAATTTGTTGCTATTATCAATTATGTAGAAAAACCATAGAAACAATGCGGCCAGCATCACCAGTGGATGCGTCCATATGGCCAGCGCGGCTAGTAAGATAAACACTGCCGAAACCGCAATCTTAGGCCGATCCTTATGCTTCATATAGCTGGTTACCGCAAAGGCGATCATCAGCCAGGTAATACCCTGATGTACCTCGTTATTGGTCCAGAAGTAGGTGTCACTTACAAACAGAGTCAAATAAAAGGTAAGCAGCAGGGTGAGGTCGTATCGCTTGTATTTGAAAGTGAGTAAGGCGCTTGTTCCCAGGAAAAACAGGTTAAAGCTGGCGGAGTATAGTAATATCAACGCAGTTAACGGCAGGTGCATCCTTGCCCCGATCAGTGGGAAAAGCTGCATTATGAACGAGCCATACCTGTTTTCAGCTATCTGTAGTTTGTTTTCATTTATGATCTTAAAGAGTACATGCGGTGCATCAGAAAACAACATCCGCTCCTTAAAATAGATCAAACTGCCGATCAGCAAAATTATCTGGCAACACAACGCTATTATGGCATAGCTTTTGTGCTTGGTGTCGGTAGCGTAGATGTTGGTCACGGGCTAAATTTAGTGAAGATGTGGAAATAAATTCGACGTCATTTTTCATATTGAAAATAGCAAGGTTATAGCCAAATATCTGTACTAGTGATAAGTAACAGATAATAGGTAATTTTTAATGTGGTAAAATGTTCACCTCAATATAAAATTGGCATTTATTTTACTTGCCGTCCCTTATCTTTGCGCCCGCTCTTATTTTATAATACTATGTGTAGAATAAGTTTATTTATCTATAAAATTCATTAACTAATATATCAAAGGCTTTTTAGCTACAGAAATTGTGATGGTGTTGAAATGTAAACTATTTGTGGCTGCTACTATCGCAGCATTGGGCTTCTCTACCAGTTCTATCGCCCAGGTCTATCCCGAAGACATTCTGAAATACAGCAAAAACTACTTCGAATCGGGCGCTAAGGCAGGAGCTGATTTTCAGCAATTGTCTGCACACCCCATTCTTGCAGATTACAGCGTGGGTGGAAATGCAGGTATATATGTGAAGAGAAGGATAAGAAATTTCGGCATTCAGCTGGAGGTTTCTGCGAGCAATGCGCAGTACACTACCCAATATCCTGTGGCGTTCAATTACGAGTTGTCACATACTCATTATGCCGATAGTTCTACCAAAGGCATCTTCAATGCCTTATACCTGAATGTACCTTTATTATTAGAAGTAAGACCGGGAGAGCATTTTGCGTTTCAGTTTGGTGCGCAGTATAGCTATCTGCTCAGCTTCAAGGACAAAAACACTGCTTTTGCAGCTCGTTATGGTACTGATCAGATCCTCAATAAGAGCAATATAGCCCTAGTTACAGGATTTGAGCTGGACATCTACAAAGACTTCAAAATGGGTGCCCGCTATGCTATGGGTACTTCAGATATGAATGCCGGTAAGTTCAAACCGCTAACCGATAAGTGGAGCGCCAATAGTGCCCAGGTATTCTTCCTGTATAGGTTTGAAAAGTGGGGCAGGCGCTAAGTCATTTTCGGGCGTTATATTTGTAGCACATTTGAAAAACTGAAAACATGAAACGCATTCTACTATTTTCGTTGCTTGCCATTAATCTTTTCATGGCTACTGTTCATGCACAATCACCCGTTAAGCCTGATCTCGGTATCAAGTTGGGTGCAAATTTCGCTCATTTGGGTGGAGATCATTGGGAGCAATCTTACCAGCCGGGCGTACTTGCCGGTGCTATTGTAGGTGTGCGTAAGCATAAAGTAGGCCTCCAGGTAGAGTTCCTGATAAATACTGCTCACTATACTACAAAAGATCTTGTTGACTCTGTTCGCAAAGGAGATTTTCGTGCTACTTACTTCGATATCCCGGTGATGCTGGAATACAGGCTCATCGGTGCTAAACTGGCACCAAAGGTGTGGATAATGGCGGGTCCTCAGTTCAGTAACCTGATGTCTGTAAAAAGTCTTAATGCGTATGCCAACGACGTAAAACAGTCATTTAAGTCAGGTACTGTTTCAGCAGTAGTAGGGCTGGAAGTAAGGTATGCTAAATTTACCCTTGGTGGTCGCTATGTAATTGGGCTAACCAGCATCAATAACGAAGATGTAAGCACCGTAAAGCAGTCATGGAGCAGCCGCTCAGGGCAGGTTTACCTTGGCTTCAGGTTTATATAGTCGCCATATTGGCAAGAGTGATTCGTGTACCCGCAATCACCCTTGAATAACAAAAAGCAAAAGCGGTGGGTCATTGCAAGGAACGAAGCAATCTCACGTATGGACGTATTCGTTTTGAATCCAAAACAAAAGATAATAAGATTGACTTCATACAAATAAAATAGCCGATCAGGTTTGCCGATCGGCTATTTTATTTAATATCTTTTGTCAGGGTCAGATATTCCCGCTTTCATTTATTGTGATACTATAGGAGGAACAAACATATGGTTGGGACAACCATATCGTTTAGTTGGGGTGCACGATGCCATCACCACTACAGCAAAGATTGCAGTAGCTATTGGTATCAGGCGGCGAAATTTAATGGTTCTCTGCATACATTAAAATTATGAATAGTAAAAACGTCAATTAACTTTGTACGAAGTTAAGGAAAAAAATATGAAACACATTCACTTTATAGCCATCGGCGGTGCCATCATGCACCAGCTAGCTTTGGCACTACATAGAAAGGGTTATATCATTACAGGCAGCGATGATGAGATCAACGATCCCGCAAAAAGTAACCTGGCAGAAGCCGGTTTGTTACCTGCTGCATTTGGTTGGTATCCCGAGAAGATAACCACTGATCTTGAGGCAGTTGTACTAGGTATGCATGCCCGCGCAGATAATCCGGAATTGCTTGCTGCAAAGAAATTGGGAGTGCCTATTTATTCATTCCCTCAGTACGTGTATGAGGTAAGTAAGAACAAAAAGAGGGTAGTGGTAGCGGGTAGCCACGGCAAGACCACCATCACCTCCATGATCATGCACATCCTCAAGCACCAGGGCCTCGATTTCGATTATCTGGTTGGTACTCGTGTTGCAGGTTTCGATTCATCGGTTAAGCTTACAGATGCGCCGATCATTGTACTTGAAGGTGATGAGTATCCTGCTTCGCCCGAAGAACGCCGGCCCAAGATATTCTTCTACCATCCACATATCAGCGTACTCAGCGGCATAGCCTGGGATCATATCAATGTATTCCCTACCTACGAAAATTACTTCAGCCAGTTTGAGCAATACCTTGCTGGTATGGACAAGGAAACAGTAGTGTTCTACAACAATGAAGATACCGAGGTACAGCGAGTTATTGCCGGTTCTGCAGGTCACGTAAAGACGGTTTCTTACGATACCCCTCCCTTTCACTACGTAGATGGTACTGCTGTTATGGATACCAAAGCCGGCCCGGTAAGCGTATCTGTCTTTGGCAGGCACAACTTGCTTAATATGCAGGCAGCTATCGACGTATGTATGGAATTGGGTATTTCTGAGGCTGACTGCTACACCGCTATCGCCTCATTCACCGGTGCTGCCCGCCGCTTAGAGAAGGTGAAGGAAGAAAAGAACCTGCTGGTGTACCGCGATTTCGCCCATGCACCCAGTAAACTACGTGCAACCCTCAATGCCGTCCGCGAGGCTTATGCCGACCATCATCTGGTAGCCTGCTTCGAATTGCATACTTTCAGCAGTCTCAATGAAAAGTTCCTCAGCGAATATGCGCACAGCATGGATGCGGCTGATGAAGGAATCGTCTATTTCAGTCATCATGCACTCGACCTGAAAGGTCTGCCAACCCTGGAAAAGAGTATCGTAAAAGACTATTTCCGTAGAGATGATATCACAGTGATCGACAATAAAGAAGAGTTGGAAACAAGTGTGCGTAACATGATCAGCCATAAAAATAAACCCGTGTTTCTGTTGCTTATGAGCTCGGGAACTTTCGAGGGAATTGATTGGAATAGCGTAAGTTCGCACTAGATTTATAACAGCAACATGTCTAAACTTTCTTTAAAAAGGCCAATAGTGTTTTTTGACCTCGAGACTACCGGTACCGACAACGTGCGAGACCGCATAGTGGAATTGGCTTTTGTAAAGCTGCTGCCCGATGGCAGCAAGGACAAGTATGTGAAGCGCATCAACCCTGGCATGCCTATACCCGCTGAATCATCGGCCATACATGGCATTACAGATGAGGCTGTAAAAGACGCTCCACAGTTCAAGCAGATAGCCCACGATCTATATAATTGGATGAAGGGCTGCGACATTGGTGGCTACAACTCTAACAGATTTGATATTCCATTGTTGGCAGAAGAGTTCTTGCGTGCAGGTGTAGATGTAGATTTTACTGAGCGAAACATGGTAGATGTGCAACAGATTTTCTTTAAAATGGAAGCGCGTACGTTAAGTGCAGCATATAGCTTCTATTGCAATAAGGAAATGGAAAATGCGCATAGTGCGGAAGCTGATATTATGGCAACGATCGAAGTATTGGAAGCCCAGCTCGATCGTTATGAAGGCATTGCTCAGGATGTACCCTCGCTGCATAAATTTACCAACACAGAGGAGTGTGTCGACTATCCGCGCCGTATGGTGATGAAAGACGGCCATCCGGTGTTTAACTTTGGTAAGTACAAAGGCCGGAAAGTAGAAGAGGTGTTCACGTCAGAGCCTCAATACTATGATTGGATGATGGGAGCCGATTTTGCGCTGCATACAAAGCAGAAAATATCAGAAATATACAATAGAATGAAGTTGAAAAAAGTGGGTTTTAAGTCATAATAAGGCAGATTTTATATTAATTAACTTTGCTTTGCAATTTATTTTGCACTTATTACCCAACAATATTATTATTTTGCCGTTTCCAATTTTAAAATTTTCTTGAAAAAACTTGTCATAATACCGACCTACAACGAGAAAGAGAACATCGAAAAAATTATCCGTAGGGTGTTTTCTTTATCCGGAGGCTATCACTTACTGATCGTTGACGACGGCTCGCCCGACGGCACTGCCGACATTATCAAAGGCTTGCAAACCGAGTACGGTGGCCGCCTGAACATATTGGAGCGTAAAGGTAAGTTGGGTTTAGGTACAGCATATATAGCAGGCTTTAAGTGGGCATTGCGCAACGATTATGATTACATTTTCGAGATGGATGCCGATTTTTCACACAAGCCCGAAGATCTGGAAAGGTTATACGAAGCTTGTACGCACGGTGCCGACGTTGTAGTGGGTTCCCGTTATGTAAGGGGCGGCAAGGTGGTCAACTGGCCTATGGATCGTATCATGATCTCTAAGGGTGGTGCATTTTATACCAAGCTCATTACCTGGATGCCCGTCAGCGATCCTACAGCCGGATTCGTTTGCTACAGCCGCAAGGTACTTGCCACCATCCCTCTAGACGAAGTTCATTTCATAGGTTACGCTTTCCAGATAGAAATGAAATACCGCGCCTGGAAACTTGGCTTCAAAATAAAGGAAGTGCCGATCACCTTCGAGGACCGCAAAGAAGGGGTTTCTAAAATGAGCGGCAACATCATAAAAGAAGCCATGTATGGTGTCTGGAAGATGAGGGGTTTCAGCAATAAATAGCGAATATTTCAGCCGATATTGAATCGTCGAATTTGGCATTCTGCTAGGACGCATAATTGCGTCTCCTCCCAAACTGAGCACAAGCAATATATGGCCTCTGGAAAATGAGGAGACAGCAATAAATAATACAAGTATTAATTATAGAGTGAAAAGGTTTTAGCACTGCTGAAACCTTTTCCTTTTATACAAATGTTTAAGGAATAAGCGATTTTAACCATTAGTTTATCGCCGCCTGTGGAATCTGAGCAGTTATTTTTTAATCTGTAATTCAGCCTCCCCCAAAAAACCATCTCACTAATTTCCCCCGTTTTTCGTATTATTGAATAAGCAAATCCACGCGTTTTATGAACAAACTATATACTATCTCGATCTTATTCTGCCTGATGGTTTTGGGTACAAAATCCCATGCACAGAACATCCTCGTGGTTAACGACAATGACAATATCACCTACAATACCGATACCTTTTTAAGCGACCTTAATCATGCCATCTACAGCAGCTATACTTACTGGAGTGCCCCCGATTCTGGTTCAGGTCCTACCGCTGCATATTTAGCAGGCTTTGATATGGTTGTATGGTACTGCTCCACCGATGGTGCAGGATTGCAGATATGGGAGGGTGGTACATCACCCACCGGCAATAGTGACCTGATCAATTTTGCAGCAACCGGCAAGCCGGTGTGGGTAATTGGCTCCGATGTGCTTTATCAGGTTCATGGAGGATTGGATACAATGGTTGCCGGCAATTTCGCTTATGATATAATGGGATTGGCTTCATACAATGTGCAGTCATATGCGAACGATGGCGGAACTGGTTGTCCTTCGGTTGATCGTATTGTTACAGCTCCGTCTGTTTTCCCGTCTACCTTGCGCTGGATATTTCCTACCGCATGGTATATAGATGGATGCATGCCACTGGCATCAACTATGCCTATCTATGAGATGAGTGGTCCATCCTATATTTTCAATGGTCGGCAGTGTATGTTTCATCATAAAGAACCTGGATTCTCCGTTATGAGCACATTATTTGACCCTTCCCTTATCGATAGCTTTGCGCACAGAACCGACTTTATCGAAAGAAGCGTTACCTATCTATTGGGGGCTTCAGTTGGCGTAAGCAATGTAAATCCTTCCACTACAACCAGTCTTTACCCTAACCCGGCATCAACTGGCTTTACCCTGGCCATTTCATCGGCAAAAAGTACTGGCGCCACCCTGGAGCTGTTCAATGTTTTGGGTAGAAGGGTTCAACACACAAACGTGACGCTGGAGATAGGTATGAACAAAATTCAAACTTCTGTTGGCGATTTGGTTACCGGTGTGTATTCTTTAAAACTTACCGGGGCAAATGGAGTGCCCATCTACACAGGATCTTTTAGCAAACAATAATATTTCAGGTTAGGTTGCTGATAGAGTATCCTTGGCAATATCTCTTGAATGGTTTGATTTGTTGAGGCTGGTCTGCCGGAGCATGTTTGTGGATCAATGATGACCATCATACCGTCATTCCCTCATTTTCCCTACATTTATGTGCTTCAAAATGAGCGCACTATGCGGCATTTTTAGCGTTCCTGCCGGTAGGTAGGGTTTTGACTTTTAACTTTTGACTTAGACAATGATGGATACCCCACGATATAAAGAACTGCAACAGGAACTGGCTGCACAGACTGATGAAAAAGGACGCATAGACACGTTACTCAGTATAGCTGTAGAAGTAAGAAATTTTGAAGTGGATGAGGCAATGAAGATAGCCGATGAGATCATTTCCCGCTCTAAAGCTATTTCATACACTGCCGGGCTTGGTCATGGTTTAAAAATGAAAGGGTCCTGCCACTGGTTAAAAGGAGAATATGAAGCCGGGCTGGAAGCTTTAAAGGAGGGTATGGCCGTAGCTATCAAGATCAAGGATAAGCGCATGCAGGCGCGTATTCTGTATTATTTTGGTAATATTTACCGCGACCAGGGTGACCTTGCGAGTGTACTGACTCACTTCGAGCGGGCGCTCACCATATATGAGGAACTGGGCGACGAGTTTTCCCAATCAGTAATTCTTACTAGTATCTCCAACCTGTTGTATGATCTTAATGACTACGACAGTGCACTGGAATATGCGTTAAAATGCTTGCCGATATTTGAGCGGGCACGTAGTGTTAACAGCCTTACCAATATCTATAATACACTAGGTAATATCTACTTCAAGAAAGAACAATTTACAGAAGCGCTGCATTATTTCCGGGAGAATATAGAATTGTCTGAGTTTGAAACGCTGGCCTATGTAATGGCCGAAAGTGGACTAGGTAAGGTCTACTACAAAATGCAGAATTTCGAGGAGGCCCGCAAATTCCTCACCAATGCGCTAAATGTGTCACAGCATCTGGGTAATGTAGAAGTGCAGATCATTTGCGAGTTCTACCTCGGTCGTATGTATATGGATGAGGGCTCTTATCGCAAAGCATCTGATCTATTGAAGCAGGCCTATAATATGGCCACGGAGTATAACCGACGTCACGACCTGATGAGCATACATGAAATGCTCTCTGCGCTCTATGATGCTATGGGCGACATCCCCAAGGCGTTCCATCACCTCAAATCTTTCGAACAGCTCAAAGAAGAAATATTCAAGCAGAAGATCATCAACGAGCTGCGCAACCTGCAGGTACGTCAGCAGATAGAGTTGGCGCAGAAAGAGAAAGAGGTGGCAGAACGCACAGCCTTTCTCAAGCATCAGTTCATGGCCAATATGAGTCATGAGATCCGCACACCTATGAATGCCATAGTGGGAATGACGCGTTTATTGTTGTCTAAAGACCCTAAGCCCAACCAGCTGCGGTACCTCAATGCCATCCAGCTATCGGCAGATAACTTGTTGGTCATTATCAATGACATTCTCGATCTTTCTAAAATAGAGGCCGGTAAAATAGAAATTGAACATACCGATTTTACCATTCGGGAGGTGCTGCAGAGTGTGCGCGATATGCTCATGTTCAAGGCAGAGGAAAAACATATAGAATTACGTATCAATACCGATAAAGATATTCCTAACAGGCTTATTGGCGACCCCACAAGGCTTAACCAGGTACTCATTAACCTAGCCGGTAATGCAGTTAAGTTTACCGAGCGCGGCTATGTGGAAATAAAGACCAGTCTGATAAAGAGGGCCAGCAAGCTATGGATACAGTTTGATGTAATAGATACAGGCATTGGTGTTTCGCCTGATTATGTCGACAAAATATTTGACAGCTTTACTCAGGCAGGTAGCGATGTTGCCCGAAAGTTTGGGGGCACAGGCCTTGGGCTCACTATATCTCGGCAATTGGTTACGCTTATGAACGGAGATATCTCAGTTAAGAGTGAATTGCAGAAGGGAACTACGTTTACGGTTGTTATTCCTTTTGAGGAAGCTACTGTGCAGGAAAGTGAAATAAAAGAAAGTATGTTAGATGCTGCCGCTATGGATCGGCTGAACAATATCCGGGTATTGCTGGTTGAAGATAATGACTTTAACCGAATGGTTGCCGAAGACACTTTGAAGGAACTCATTCCCAGCATGGCACTTGATATTGCTGTAAATGGAGAGGATGCTATCAACAGGTTGAAGGCCGATACTTACGATGTAGTGCTTATGGACATACAAATGCCTGTAATGGATGGCCTTACAGCTACTAAGTTTATCCGGAATAAGATGGAAGAACCATCAAAAAGCGTAAAGATCATAGCTATGACGGCCAATGTGCTGCAGGAAGATGTGCAGATGTACCTTGATGCTGGTATGGATGCCTACGTCTCCAAACCATTTCACGTTGATGAATTACTACTAAAGATCCATGAAGTTATTGGCAACAATATGCCCGCAGTTAACAACTCAAAACAAGAACCTATGCCCGAAGAAAAAGCACTTCCGGAACATGTAACCGACAGGATGTTCCTGAAACAGTTTACCGGTGGTAAACCCGATAAAATGCAGAAGTACATATCCATGTTCCTCGATAATGCACCCAAATTACTAGGCAGCATAGATGTTGCAATGGAAATTAAAGACTACCCGTCAGTAAAGATCGCAGCCCATTCGCTTAAGCCCCAGTTGTCTTATATGGGTGTTAAGGAGGAAGTAAGTAATATTCTGCTTATTGAACAATCAGCAGGGTCTTCGTCTCAGCAAGAGAAACTGCCCGAACTGATCAGATTGCTGAAAAGAGTGTGCGCAAAAGCCTTTGAAGAGCTAAAAAATATAGAATAGAAAAATATATTGAACAGATAATATGGCATATTATTTTTTCATGATTACTTTTGTAGATTAGTTACCGAATACAAACATCATATGGCCATAGATCAGAGTACACAATACATTTTCCTCGTTGACGACGAGCCGATCCAGAACGAGATGCTGAAAGACTACCTGTCTGAGCGTTTCGAATACAAGATCAAAACTTACGATAGCGGCGAAGGCGCAGTAAAAGACATGCAGCTCAATCCGCAGATCATTGTTTTGGACTATCACCTAAATGCTCACCTGCCTAATGCGCAGAATGGAGTAGAGGTGCTGAAATCGATCAAGGAAATGCATCCTGAAGCTAAGGTGATCATGCTTTCAGGTCAGGATAAGATCGAGATTGCTGTTGATAGCATGAAGTATGGCGCTTATGATTACGTCATCAAGGGCGAAACAGCCTTCTCACGCATGGAGAACATCATCAACAATATCGATGAACTGTCTAACATTAAAGCCGCGAACAAAACATACAGGGCTATTATTACTTCATTGATAGTTGGTTTGATATTCATTATCTTGCTGTCTATATTTATGGTAATGCGCCTTAGATAATCGTTCTTATTTTTGGGATAAGAACCGGACTAACAAAAAATGTATAGCCCTGAAAGGGCTTGGTCAAGAGAGTAGGCGTAAGCCTTTGGTTTTAAATTAAAAGGACAAAGCCTTGTAGGGGCGTAATCCTGTCAGGTTATTGAAAAGGGTGAGGCTCCACAAAACAAAACTAAATGAAAACAGTAATAGGAATATTTTTAGCGGCTTCGGTAAGCATAGCGGCCATTTCTGCCAATGCCCAGGTTAAGAAGACAACAAAAACTACCGTCAAAAAAACGGTAATTACAACCACGCCTGCTGCCACTACTACCAAAACAACCACCGTTGTTAAAAAGGACACAGTAGTAAGGCGTCGTATTGTAAAGCATTACAAAGCCAGGCCAAAAGCATCTCAGAAAGAGGAAACTATTGAGATAGCTAATAGCGATGGTGCTACCGTTATTGAGGTAAATGATGGTAAAACTTACGTTAATGGTGAATTGATATCTTCTGATAATCAGAAAGGAAAGAAGAAGATCATCATCAATAACAAAGAGAAGGAAGAGAAATTAGAAAGGTCGAATCCTATTCCTGAAGATGAATATGTTGATCATTCCCGTCGCACTGTATTGGGCGTGCTTACCGATCAGTATGGCGACTATGATGGCGCGCATGTAAGCTCTGTAGTACGTAATAGCCCTGCCGATGAGGCTGGTTTGCTTCCGGGTGATTTGATCATCCGCATCAATGGCCGCGAAATAAGAGACTCCCGCGATTTGGTTAGTGCTATCAACGACCATGATGGCGGAGAGCGCATCATGATCACTTATGATCGCCGCGGTCGCATTTTGCATGCTGAAGCGGAACTGGCTGAAACAAGCCTCGGTCGCAGAAACCAGACTTACGAATATACAGTTCCGGATCTACACGGCAACCGTCGTATTCCTGGCCCATTCCTCAATGCCTATACTTATAATACTGTTGACAACTACTTCGACTATACTCCGCAAATGGGTATTACTGCCGAGGGAGCAAGAAATGGCAGGGGAGTGGCAATACTTGATGTAAAGGCTAACTCGCCTGCAGATTATGCTGGTCTTCAGAATGGTGATGTGCTTATCAGGTTAGATCACCTTCGTGTTACTACTGTTGGTGACATACAGGATATTCTAGACGACACATGGCCAAACCAAAAGGTAGCTATCGAATTTAAAAGAGATGGTGTTATCATGTATACTTATATGAGGTTCACTAAAGAAAAGACAAGAAAAGAACTATAGTACAATACTGCCAATATTCAGGAGCGCAAAGTCAAACCCTTTGCGCTCTTTTTTTAAGGAGAATAAACACGGAATAATTCCAAAGTTTCTAGAAATCGTTAAAGTACTGCAGCGCACACTCTCCTCCTTTTGAAGGAGGAGTACCCTCGGAACGAGGGGGAGGAGGTTACAACGTCGGGACGTATTCGTTTTGATAAATCACTTTCTTCTCCGCGTTTATCGGCGGATACCCCGGTTAGGTGTTTATAATGCCTATCAACTAATAAATGCCATGAATACCACAAACAAAACATACCGCAATTGGTTTTTCCTCGGGCTGCTCGTCCAGGTAATAGCGGCATGCTTTAGTGTAGGTTGGTTGCACCCCGATGAGCATTTTCAGATCCTCGAATTCTACAACTACAAACGCGGCCTGTCCCCCTTATCTGATTTGCCGTGGGAATATGGGGCTAAATGCCGCTCTGCGCTGCAACCTTTTATTGTTTATTGTTACTCGTCTGTACTGGCTTTGATCGGCATCACAAGTCCTTTTGTGCTGGCTTTTCTGCTGCGCTTATCAATGGGTGTACTCACCTGGTTCACAGCTATCAGGCTCATAAAAGTGCTTTCGCCGGGTTTTACCACAGAAAAGGGAGCTAGGTTGTTTGCTGCCTGTAGCTTATTCCTTTGGTTTGTTCCCTACCTGGGTGTCCGTTTTTCTGCCGAAACCATTTCTGCAGATTTCTTTTTCCTTGCACTATCGCTTATGTTGCAGGTAACCAACATGGCCGGTGTACGTAAAGTCCTTTCCCTGTCAGCTGCCGGATTGTTGCTGGGCTTCACACTCTTCCTGCGCCTGCAAATGAGTTTTGCGTTTGTAGGATTGGGCATCTGGTTGCTGTTTGTAGCCAAATGGCCATTCAAAGACTTGTTAATACTTACCTTCTTTGCTGTGATGGCAATGGGCCTCTCTGTTTGTATAGACCATTGGTACTATAATGAATGGATCTTTGCTCTCTATAATTACTTTGACGTAAACATTATTCAGAATGTAGCCGCTAAGTTTGGCGTATTCCCATGGTATTATTACTTTCCTCAGTTTATTGAGAAGGGTATAGCACCCATTGCACTGGTATTGTTATTTCTGTTCTTTAAGGGTATCTGGAAGCGGCCGGTCGATCTGTTCTCATTGGTCTGTATCACTTTCCTCTTTGGGCATTTCTTTATTGGGCACAAAGAACTGCGATTCTTGTTCCCGGCTTCTTTTGCCTTTATCTACGTCGCTTGTCGTGGTTTTGATGACTTGCTCCCGGGTATAGTGGCGAGTAAAGGCTATAAGTTTGTATTTAAATTACTGGTGGTAGTTAATATAGGCGTATTGGTCTTTAAGATATTCACTCCTTCTAAGGAACTTGTAAAGTACTACAGTTTCATCTATAGCTATGCGCAACATACCCCTACCCAAATAGTCGCATTCGAAAAATCGCCCTACAAAGAAGATAAAGCTGAATGTAATTTCTACAAGCCCTTGCCGGGAACAATGGATATTGCGGTGCTGCAAGATACTTCAGGCCTAAAAGACGTGCTAAATGCAAGCAATAAAAAAGCCGTCATCTACCTCGGCACTAGTGTACATCCACCGAAAGAACTAGACGGCTACCGTACCGAACTCATCTATTGCCAGCTGCCTGCATGGGTACTCAAGTACAACTTCAATCACTGGCAGGATCGCTCATTTATATGGGCTGTTTTTAGGGCGTATCCAAAGTAATTAACCGCCAATGCTTAACGGACATTCAGTAGAGTGGACTACCGTAAATGCACTATATTCTGGGTTGACTTTTATGTTTTGACTTTTGACTTTTAACTTCCGTTCTGTCACCTCGTGATACATTATGCTGTAGTAGCTTCTTAATGACACAATACCCAATACAATACCTACTACAGCTCTTATTAGCAACCACTTGTTTAGCTTAATGTCTTTAGCGCAGTACAACAGCAAAAACGGGAATGACTGATACGGGTATCTTGTAGAAAATTGGGCCGCACTCTTAATGGTGGTTATAGCTATAAATGTAGCTGCGAACAACAGGAATATCTTCCATGCATTATTTCTATCCTCACTGATGTGAAGAACAGTAGCAACAATATGTAGGGCACACATACACCACATCAAACAAGGTATAGCGGAGGAGAGTATATGATCTACAAAATAGCCAGGACCTGCAGGCAGCTTGGTGCTCAAAGATTTGAGTGGTACAAAGTTGATATGTAATACAGTAACGTTAAGTACTAAAAGCAATATAAAGAGCGCACCTAGTGCCTTATAGTACACCGCAGGTAGTTTATACCAGGTTGGGTTGATAATAAGGACAAATACGCACAGGTAGCTGAAAGCATATGTGAGAAACAGCGGCTTTATGCCCGATTGTATGGTCTGGACGTGTGGGGGCACCAATCCCTTCCATATATAGAATACAGCAAGCGGTGCAGCCATTGCCAAAAGAAAGTAGGATAGTATTGCGGGAATATTGCGGTCTTTTTGCAAAAAGAAGAGGCAGGCTGCTGCGGGTAATACCATCAGGAAAGGTGTTCTGCCTATAATGGTCAGTGACATCAACAGGCCGGAAACAGACATCAGCAGGAAGCTGTTACGGTGTTCTTTTGCTGACATAAACAATGCATATACCGATAATAGCAAGAAGAGAATAGAGGGTATTTCCGTAAGTGCCAGACCACCTGTTGTCCATGTGCCGGGGATAGCAAATATGAGCATCGATTTGATGATCGGGTTTTCCACATTTTCCTCCTTCATCATCTTATGCAAAAGGAAAATACTGCCTAGCAACATCAGCATGTTCACCAGTCTGTATTGCACAATAGTGGTTATGCCAATAGCCTTTAACGGAGTATAGATAAACTGGTATAGTGGCCCCGGAGATTGGTTCCTTATGCCCCTGATAAATTCAACTGAAAGACCACATCGCTCCAGCAGTGGTATATTGCTGACGAAATTATTTTCATCATAAATAAGCCTGAGCGGAGAAATGCATATGAGGATAATAAGAATAACAGGTGCTGCAATAAGTACGCCGGCCAGTAAATATTTAATGGTTTTATTATCGTTCATTCCTGACTTATTCAAAAAATATGCACTATAAAATAATGAAAAAACAAATGTATCGTAAAAAATCTGTTTGGAGTAGCTTTTAGATTATTTTTCCATGAAAGGTTTGGACGTTACCCGGCTGTTAGTCCTTCTATATATGCCTTTGCCTGATCTTGTGTGTAAAAGGAAAAGTTGCGGTATCGGTGGTGCACATCTATGATCTCCTCAATAGCATCGTTTACGAGGGCTTTATTTTCCCACTGCAGTATGTCGGCCATTACAGTTTCCAAGCAACCCTTCTTGTAGGCGATTTGGCCCATTACGTGCACCAGTGTCCATCTTACCCTGCGTGTCGTATCATATTGCAGTTCTTTGAGCAGCGGCAATATATCCTGCGGATGGGTGCGGCCGCGCAACTCTATACCATGGCATATTTCCCGGCGGATCTCCTTATCCTCATGGTGCAGGTATTTGCGAGCCCATTCTATGACAGGTATCGGGTTCTTTTCGCCCATTTTCTTTACAGAGCCTATAACTGCATTTCTTACCGAATGATGCTCGTCGAATAAGCCAGTATCAAAGTAGCGGGCTACAGTGTCAAAGTCATACTTGCCTATTTCACCTGCGGCATTTACAACGGTCTGCCTCACCTTTGCGTCGCCGGAAGTAAAGAGTTGGTTAAGTGCATGCAGCAACGCGGGCAATAGCTCCCTGTCGCCCTTATAGATCTTACCAACAGACAGGTATGCCGACTTACGGATGTAAGTATCCTCATCGGCAAAGTAGTGTAGCAGATAGCCCTCTGTACCCCCGCTGATATCAGCCGCTATATTGCGGTCTACCTCCGCAATGATCAGCACCCGTTCATCTTTACTATTGTCGTAAAAGGCCATATATGTAGTGGTAAAATGAAAAGCACATAAAAGCAGCTGCTTTTATGTGCTTCCCGTCTTGTTTTATCTGTAAGGAATTAGTTGATTCCCAATAGTTCTACTTCAAAAATAAGCGTAGTATTAGGGCCTATTGTTGGTCCTACCTGCCTGTCGCCATAGCCAAGGTGCGGTGGTATAAAGAAGCGCCATTTGCTGCCTACGCCCATTAGCTGTACGCCTTCTGTCCAACCTTTGATAACCTGATTGAGCGGGAAAGTAGCCGGCTGACCTCTCTGTACAGAGCTGTCAAATATAGTGCCGTTGATGAGGGTGCCGTGGTAGTGGCATTTCACCTTGTCTGTTTCCCGTGGCTTGTCGCCGGTGCCAGCTGTTATTACTTCATATTGTAGTCCGCTGGGCAGTTCTGTAACACCAGCTTTTGATTTGTTGGCGGCCAGAAAATCCTGTCCTTCCTGCAGGTTAGCAGCGGCTTTTTCATTCTTCATTCCAAATAATCTATCGGCTATACTCATAAGATCTAATTTGCAGCAAAACTATCAATTTTCGGCTAAAGAGGTATTTATTTTGGCAATAACACAATGGATTTTTAATATTTAGTTGGTATTGTTTTTATACAAAATGAACCATTACGGAATAAAAGTTTTATCTTTTACTTACTAAAAGCATTGGCTATGGATCAGCACTATCTTGTACCCCAGCAGCATACAGGACCATCTAAAGACTTAGAACACTCTGTAACCGGCGAATCATTGGAAGATGCAGAGGATTGGTTTATAGATGCCAAAGACAGGATGCTGGATGTGAACAACTGGAAGAACTATGCTACCACTTTCAGCGCGGCTTTTGTGCTTACAGACAGCCATGGCAAACCAGTGAACCGCAGTGCACACAGGGGTGATCATATCCGCATAGATATTCCCGGGCCAGGGCCTGCCGCGGGAGGGGGTTACGATTGGGTGTTGATAGAGTCGGTAGAGTATGATGATTACCCCGATGATGAACGGGAAACATTTGCTATGCGCGTACACCCCGTTGCGGATCCGGCAAAGGCAGCTGGTGCTACTGCCCACTTCTTTAGCGAACAGGCTTCCAGTACATTTGTGGTGGAGCGGATAGGTAAGTATCTGAAAGCGTCTTATCATGGCAGGAACGAGGAGATCAATAAAGAGGGTAGTGTATTGGATAATGTACGAAACAGCCTTGTGGGCTTTACCGCATGGCTGGGCATGTCTGATGCGCAATGGGCGAGTCTCATAAAGGGATTTTTAGAGTGAGAATTGGACAATCCGGCAATTTAACAATGCCCTGATGCAAAAAATAATCGGGCACGGGTTTGATTTAACTGGTTGATAATTAGTTGGTTAAGGAAAATGGGTATGCCCGATCATGCCCGATTGGTGAATTTGGCAATTCGGCAATTTAACAATGCCCGACCTGATGCAAAAAATAATCGGGCATGGGTTTGATGTAATTGGTTGATAATTAGTTGATTAAGAAAAATGGGTATGCCCGATCGTGCCCGATTGGTGAATTCGACAATTTGATAATTCGGTAATTTGACAATGCCCGACCCGACGTCATCCCGATTGTGGCGGTTTGAGTGCCTCAGCGTGGCAATCGTCAAGCGCCTAATAGCGGATTTTTTTCATCGGGCGTTACAAACCTACCTACCGGCAGGCAGGCGCCCTGCCGGTGAATCCTCGTTACAAACGAGGATCAATGTTTAATTTTTTTTGAAAAGTGGCAGTTTTTCGTAAAAGTGGCAGTTTTGTGTTAGTAGTTTCAGTTGTATGTGTGGATGGGTAAGGTTTTTGACGGATTTTAACAAACTGCTACTATCTGCCACTTCCTGCCACTTTCTGCCACATGGTGCCAGTTTTAGTTTATGTTGTTGATTTGCTCAGTCGATGAGGAGACGCAATTATGCGTCTCTACCAGAGTTGTCACTTGTTGTTATCTGGCTGCTGTGGGAACGAGGGGTGACATAACGTATCTACGAACACCAATTTTTGTAAGACTTTTCCAGTGGAAGTTTTTTCTTGTTTGCGGAAGTTTTGTTTCGTGTGTTTTGGTTGTATTGTGCCGTGGGTAAGGGTTTCGTGGCGTTCTAACAAATTTCACAAAACTTCCACTTTCTTCCACTTTTTTCCGGTTTCTTCCACTTTTTCGTGCCTCGTTTCTAAAGAGGTTTACATGTTGGTATTTGTATGGGTAATGACGGCATTGTAAACGCCCCGCCGGGCAGATCCTCGTAACAAACGAGGACCAGGATAGGTAGTGACGGGCGTTGTGAACGCCCTGCCGGTGGATCCTCGTTACAAAGGAGGATCAGGATAGTTTGTATAATATGGTTGCCGCAGGGCTGAAGATATTCAGCCCCTACGTGTGTTGCGTGTTTATTCATAGGGTTCATAATGTCAAAGAGCGTGTCGTCCCTCACCATGATAAACTCCTGGTAAACCGGAGCTAAGGATGACGAATTTGTATTTCGGTGCAAATTAATTCGGGAAATGAAATTCTGCAAATAAACATATCCACAAAATTGAAGGCGCAATCGGCTGGGATTCACTGTGGGTAAGGGTTTGAGGTGGGTGATTTTCTGTGGATATGTTTTTTGGAGGTCGTCTGAACCAGGATTTTCCTGATGCCAGTTACATTTCGTCTAAAAGAGTTTTACTCTTTAATTGTGCTTCAGGTCAGGTAACTAAATGGATAATGCTTCTCAACTCTTTTTCCACAAACGGCAAAAAAGATATTTAAATATGCGCACTTTAATTATTTTTGTTGGAACTTGATGGCTGAATGGTTTTTAGCCATGGTAAACTTACCAAATACACACACAATGATCAAACACATACTTGCCCTTTGTCTTGTTTTTCTTTGCATTGCTTCGGCCCAGGGACAGACGTTGCGTATAAGAAGCAACAGCGTTGAGAACCTGCACATTGTAGCCGTTGGTATAGATAAGGATGGCCATACCACTACGCGTATGTTGTATGACTTTACCGGTGATCATTACCAGCGTCTGAGTTTGTTTGAAGAGAAGTATGGTTATGATTATTTCCACAATAAGGAAATGAAGCATGAGGGTCTTGATCCTACCTGCCGCTGGACCAAGTTGATGATCTACGATGCGAGCAATACCATCTACGACACTATAGATATTACCAAGGCCGATAATAAGGTGCATATTGGCCATGCCGCCATATGGGCTAAGATCAAGATCCGCCGTGAAAGGGATTATATCCTTACTGATGTGATCATCAATGATGATATTGATGGATAGTATTTACTAAATGATATTTGAAACGCCCGCTCTTATGAGCGGGCGTTTTTTGATTTCAGAAGTTTCAATTTTATTTATTTATGTAAAACTAGATTTTCTTCTACTACTGTTACCTAATGAATCAATGCTGTTTTGCTAGATCGGGATACAATCTATTTAGTTTTGTAAGTTCGTCTTGTGCATCAATTCTACGATAAATATCACTCAATGCTTTAAAGCAATGGATAGATCGTTTTGTTGTTTTCAGTGTTTCCTTTAAATCTGCAATTGCAACATCAACTTTGTGGTTAATGAAGTACTCATATTCACTAGACATTGCAGTGTGAAATTCATCTTTTCTTTTATCCACATTTTTGGCAGTCCTCTCTAACAGCTCTTTTAAGGTCAGTTTTTCATCACTATTTAAATCAGATTTCCTTACCAAGCACTTGAAATATGCATTAATGTGATGTATGTTTGATTTTGACTTTTTGAAATTTTCTTCAGCTAAATTCAAAGCTTTTGAATAGAAACCTTGTCGCAAATAAACACTAACTAGTTCACGTTTGCTTCTTGAGTGATTTGGGTCGCTTGATAATACTTTTGTGAAATATTCTTCTGCTTTTTCCATTTGATCTGAGTTTCTATAATAGAACCCCATTAAGAAATTATAGTCTTTTAGATTGTTATATTCATTTTCATTTATTTGAGTTTTAAAGTACTGAATTTCTTCAAAGAATTTGTCCTTATTACCCTTTCTGTGATCTTTACAGTAGGCAGAACACAACCAATATTTTGTTTCTCGAATAATCTGGCTGTCAAACTTATTGCCAAACTGTAGTATTTGATTAGATAGGTCGATAACAGTGTCATAATTGCCCTCATAATATTCCCTAACAATAGATTTTAGAAAGAAAGAAGGAATGAAGTATTTACTTGGAATGGGTTGTTTCGCTTTGATCATGCTTTCTAACGAAATTAAAAATTCAGAATAATCTGTATTTTCATTTAGTTCCAGAGGTTTTTGTAGCGATTTACTAACAAACTCTTTTAGATTAAGATTGTATTTATTTTCTAGTTCTAATTGGGACCTATTGATATAGTCTGACACAGATGTATTTAATTTTAAATACTCATGCGTAGAACTGACATTATAAAATAAGCTCAAATCAAAGAGTTTTTGTAATGACCTGCTCACTTCTTCATTGTTTCCAAATATTTCGTAGATAATGTCATAACTAATAATTTCTATCTTAGACAGAGCAATTAATATTTGAATGCAAAGGGTATCGTCACTTAAGAAATCCAGTAGTGCTAAGACATTATATTCATCCAATTCTTTGATATCACTGACAAGCTTTTTGGCTTCATGCAATGATAGTGACTTGATTAAATTTATGGCATAGGTAACTTGTCCGGGAATACCGTGTAGATGATTTAAGAAAAATTTAATATCATCTGTATTTAACTTAATGTCATAAGCGTGTAATGATTGTATGAATAAAGTTCGAATGTCATTGGGCGACAACTCATCAACTTGAAAAGATGCAATTTTTCCACTATCATTGGTCTGCCTGAAATTTGGTCTATATCTCGATATTAAACAAATATTAACCTGATTGTAAAAATCTTCATGACTCAATAAATCGTAGAACCAGGGAACAATAATAGTGTTAGGCAATATGATGCCTCCGTCGTCAACGATAAAAATGATTTCATTTTTACTTACAAACTTTTTAATTAGGTCTTTTGCTATAGTTATTTTTGTTTCGAGAGTCTCCTTCGAAAAATCATACTTGAATATTTCTTTTGTTTTTTCTATGAAATTCAATTTGTAAATGAAATCTTCAATACTCTCTTTTGAGTTAATTGGAATGTATACAGGCTCGTACCATTTATCAATAATATTTGCCTTCATCATAGCATTTTTCAAAAATGTTCGTCTACCAATTCCATCAAAATAGCTATATGAAATCAAGCAGGATGGAATCACATTTTCTGCATTGTATAGTTTTTCCTCGAAGTTGCCCAATAGATTGTTTCTGCCAACAAATGAATTATTTATATTTTTTAGATGCGTGTATTTTTGGAAATCGGATTCCCTGAGCAACTGAGTGATTTTTTTTAGAATCAAAACCTGATTGTCGAAATACTGAATATTGTACGGTTTCTTAATCCAATTTGGAATTCTTTCGTCATTATAAGTTATCGTTTTATCGATAATTAATGGGAAAATCCTCGATATCTTTTGTCTGTCTATTAAATGTTTTGCCTGCGAAATTTCCTTTTTTACCCATTCTGAATTTAATGCGTTATCAGAAATGAACAATACAAAAACATCTGTTGATTCTAGGCCAGTAAAAATTTCATCTATTGATTTTTCTCCAGCTTCAAACGTTAATGAATCATAATGGCATCGATTTCTACCGAGTTGTTTAGCTATAATTTCAACAAGATTTTTGTCTGCACTACTGTGTGATAAAAACGCTTTTGCCATTGTTTTTTATATCAAATGTATATTATTATATTAGGGTTGTCTCGAATTGGGGAAAAGATTTTTTTAGAATACTACCTAATACATTTGAGAGCAATTAGGAACTAATATTTATGTCTAAAGAAGATCGTTTCAACGTTCGTTCATTAAAATTATTTACAGACCACTTCGAGTCAAATTGTGCTTTTATCTCGATAACATTCTTTTCACTTCTTCTCAGTTTCCATCAGGCACATTTTTCTACCCCTCCCATAAACTTTTACCACGACAGATACAATGTTTGCCGAAGGGTTTATAAGGGAGCGAGTTGGATTGTCTCAAAACGAATACGTCGGGATGTTCGGGTCATAGCCCCGTTAAACTATTTCGTCACGATAGCGCTACGCCAATTCTCGCGACAGGTTGGATCTTATTGTAAAAGCCTGCCCTTTTCGGGGCAGGCTTTTATTGTATTATCTAAGGAGGTTGCTGAAAAAGCCACCTTACTTTTCCTTCAGAATTTTATATGAGTATCCATTGATAGTTACAATGTAAATACCTGCGTTCAGTGCGGTAACATCAATATTGATTTCTTTGCTATTGGGCTGTTGTTTGTAAACTACCGCGCCAAGCATGTTTGTAATTACTATTTCTTTCAACAATTCTGTGCCACTGGTAATTACCAATCTATCGCTGGTGGGGTTAGGGTAGATGCTAATGTCAGCGCCTGCATGTTCAGCGCCTGGTATGCCCAGCGTTGGATCTTCTCCTATCACGCGAATACGATGGTTGACGCCATCTCCTATAAATATGCGGCTATACTTGTCTATGAAAATACCCTGTGGGAAGTTAAGCTTTGCAGCAACAGCGGGACCTTCGTCTCCTGTGCTGCCTGCAGTTCCTGTACCCGCGATGGTTGATATGGTATTTGTGCTCCTGTTTAGCTTACGTACCCGGTAATTATCAGCATCAGAAAAATAGACATCTCCGGAATTGTCAACAAATATATACTTTGGTGCTCTTAGCTGTGTAGCTGTTGCTGCAAGGCCGTCGCCATTATACCCCAAAACGCCTGTTCCTGCTATGGTGGTAATGATGCCTGCGGTGTTAATCATACGGATGCGGTTATTGATGGCATCAGCGATATAAATATTTCCGGCGGTATCTGTACAAACACCTGCCTCGCGGTTCAGGCTTGTAGCTGTAGCTGCCACACCGTCACCGGTATAACCGGCACTTCCGTTACCAGCTATTGTGCTGATAATACCCGATGGTGCAATTTTACGGATCGCATTGTTATAATTATCCGCTACCAACACATTGCCAGTACGATCTACAAAAACACCTTGTGGTTGGTTCAGCGTTGCACTGGTTGCAGGGTTCCCGTCACCAGTGTATCCGGCAGTTCCGTTGCCTGCAATAGTAGTAATGATACTACCTACTTCGCTGACGGTGATCTTGCGAATGCGATTGTTGTTCATATCCGCGATATATATATTGCCTTGAGCATCCAGGTTGACAGCAATAGGCATGTCTAGTTTTGCCGCAAGCGGTGATCCACCATCTCCGCTGAAACCTGCAACACCTGTGCCTGCTATGGTAGTTACTATACCTGAAGAAGATACCTTGCGTATACGGTTGTTGAGTGCGTCGGCAAAATAGATATTACCTGCTGTATCTCCCCACACACCATATTGGGTGTTCAAATTTGCTGCAGTTGCGGGAGCTCCGTCGCCGCTATATCCTGCTGTGCCAGTACCGGCGTAAGTGTGAATGTTTTGTGCGGAAACCGTGCCTAATGAGCACATAAAAAATGCAAATAGCAGTTTTTTCATAGTTATGAATTTTCAATGAAAGTAGTAAATAATGTAAATAACCAAAAGTTTACTTTTTTTATCAGAACCAGATTCCAGACGGGGCATAATTTTTTTGCCCCTTTCATAAACTTTTGCCATGACAGATACAATATTTGCCAAAGGATTTATAAGGGAGATGGATAATGAGACGGCTTCTACTAAAAAATGTATTGAACGCTTTAAGATGGAACTGTTTGATTATAAGCCACATGAACGGTCTATGATAATGGGGTACCTGGCGTTGCTTTGTGCTGAGATACCGCTGTGGATAGTGGCTATCATCAATGATGGCGAGATAGACCTAGCCACTTTTGAGCACCTGCACCCCAAAACTACTGAGGAAATAGTGCTGCATTTCACCGATAATGTGGCGAAGGCTAAAGAGGCGTTGGCCGGAGTGACAGATGGTGCTCTGGATGCTAAATTTGAATTGAAGGCTAATGGAAAGGTAATGGTGAGTGCTACCAAACGCGAACACCTGGAATCGACTATCAATCATATGGTGCATCACCGCGGACAGTTAACTGTGTATATGCGGCTAAATGAAATATTGGTGCCTTCTATTTATGGGCCATCGGCGGATGAGAAGGGTTTTTAATTCGCCTACCTTAAATATTATTGTATTGATCTATATTCGTATCTGCCTCATCGTATGTGAGGCCAGTGTATGGAGCAAGATCTTGAAGCACTTAAGAATATTACTAAATACTGGCGTATCTACTTATTGGTGGGTGGTTTTGCAGCTGCATTCAGTGTATTGTTCGTTATATTCAGCATAGATATCTGGGGGACTAATCCGGGTGATGAATTGCTGGAACATAGGACAGGAATTTTTATAGTGATCCTGGCCGTGGCAATGCTTTTTTTTCCGTGTCGCATCATCTTTTTGCTCTGGTCTATGTTGAACAGATATGAGGATAAAATGCTGAATCCCCGGATGGCAGTTTTGTTGTTGCTGGTACCTGTTGTGAATATAGTGGGCGTATGGTTTGCAGTTCATAACCTTACAAAGTCGCTGGATCAATTTGTGCTGAAACATAATCTGCCTGTGCGGATAAAAGCTTATAAACCCTCGCTGGTGGTTGTTTGTGTGGTTTTGGCAGGCCTGAATGTTGTACTCTTCTTTAATCTTAATTTTCTGTTCGGATCTATATGGTTGTTGGTACTTGTTGCATTTGAATTGCGGAGGGTGGGGATGCTTGTATTTAGCAGTTTTGAAGAGGGTGAGTGAGAGTGTCTGAAAACGAATACGCCCCGATGTGCCAGTCGGAGACTGGCGACCGCTCAAACGTAGACAGAGTCTACGCTTAACTGCGATTAACATAAAAGCCTGCTCTTGCGAACAGGCTTTTACGAAACCAGTTTTTACTTTTAAGTTTTTACTTTTCAGTTGACTTAGTATGCCCTTGCAAAAATCACTCTCTGTGTAGATGGGTTGCCGGTAAGGATGCATTTCCCTTCTTCCAGTGCGTTATTCAACGGGATACACCTGATGGTGGCTTTAGAGAGTTCCTTGATCTTGTCTTCGGTCTCGCTGGTGCCATCCCAGTGTGCAGATATAAAGCCGGATTTTTCATCGAGGGTCTTGATGAATTCCTCCCATGTATCAACCGTGTGCATATTGTCCTCACGGAATTTCAATGCTTTGTTGAACATGTTGCTTTGAATATCTGTCAACAGGTGCATGGTGTGATCGGCCAATGTATCGAGCTGTATAGATGTCTTTTCCTTAGTGTCGCGGCGCGCCACTTCTACCAGGTTGTTCTCTATATCGCGGGCACCCAGGACTATACGCACAGGCACACCTTTCAGTTCGTATTCTGCAAACTTCCATCCCGGACGGGTATTGTCGTCGTTGTCGTACTTCACGCGCACGTTCTGCTTGCGCAGGGTAGCCATAAGGTCGGCAGCTATACCATCTATTTTGGCGGTTGTAGCAGCATCTTTATTGTAAATAGGTACAATAACTACCTGCAGCGGAGCCAGCTTTGGCGGCAGCACAAGACCTTCGTCATCGCTATGCGCCATTACCAATGCGCCAATCAGGCGGGTAGACACTCCCCATGAGGTAGCCCAAACGTAATCCTGCTTGTTTTCCTTGTCGCGGAACTGAACATCGAATGCCTTGGCAAAGTTCTGGCCCAGGAAGTGCGATGTGCCTGCCTGTAGTGCCTTACCATCCTGCATCATCGCCTCTATGCAATAGGTATCTTCTGCACCGGCAAATCGTTCGTTAGCGGTCTTTACACCTTTAATAACCGGCAGTGCCATGTAGTCTTCAGCAAAAGCTGCGTATACATCCAACATTTTGGTCGTCTCGTCTATCGCTTCCTGCTTTGTAGCATGCGCGGTATGGCCTTCCTGCCACAGAAACTCTGTAGTGCGCAGGAACAGACGGGTACGCATCTCCCAGCGCACTACATTGGCCCACTGGTTAATGAGCAAAGGCAGGTCGCGGTAGGACTGTATCCAGTCTTTATAGGTATTCCAGATAATGGTCTCAGAGGTTGGACGAACGATCAGCTCTTCTTCCAGTTTAGCGTCGGGGTCAACAATAACACCACCGCCATTGGGGTCATTCTTTAACCTGTAATGGGTAACTACTGCACACTCTTTGGCAAAGCCTTCTACGTGAGCGGCTTCCTTACTTAAAAAGCTCTTGGGTATAAATAGCGGGAAGTAGGCGTTCTGGTGACCTGTGGCTTTAAATTGCCTGTCGAGCTCATCGCGCATATGCTCCCAAAGAGCATACCCGTGGGGCTTGATGACCATACAACCTTTTACAGGTGAATAATCGGCTAATCCGCCCTTCAGCACTATATCGTTATACCACTGGGAGTAATCTTCTTGTCTGGTTGTTAAAGTTTTTGACATAATAAACTTGGCACGCTCTTGGCGGTCTCTATTTTGGTAAAGTGTAGCAAAAGTAGTAATTTCAGTATAGCTTTTTATTTAAAACTAAAAACAATGAAACGGTTTCTTTTTGTCGGTTGTCTGTTGCTGGGTGTAGGGCAGTTGTCTTATGCGCAGGTAGATGATATCTATGCCAATGGCAGCGATCAGCGCCAGGGTACATATGATAACAGCAGAAATAATAGTGGGCAGGGTAATTATAACAATAGTGACCAGGGATATAATGGCGATGCTTATAACAGCTATAATAATCCTGATGACTACATTGATGAGGATGAGGATGTGAGCTATAGTTCTTGCATCAGCCGATTCAACTACGGATTTTACAACATGGGTTATTACAGCATGTTCTATAACCCGTTCTGGTACAACAGGTACTGGTATGACCCTTACTATTCATGGAATCCATGGCGTTCCAGCTTCGGACTTAGCTTCGGCTTCGGTCCATACTGGTCATCGGGCTGGGGTTATAACAGTTGGTATGGATATAGTGCATGGGGTAGCTGCTGGAATTACCCTTACTACGCTTATGGCGGATGGGGTGGTGGCTACTACGGTGGCGGTGGCTACTGGAACAGGTACTACAATACCGGCGATAACCGCTACAACAATGGCGGTGTGCGCAATTCACCACGTCAGCTGGGTTATGCAGGTGCAGGTGGTACAAGAGGTAATAGTGTGCGCCCGGGCAGTGGCTTAAGGCAGGCTAACAATGGGTACACCGGAAGGCCATCGGCTTTTAACAATAATAGCTATACTGCTACGCAGGCTCCACGTGGGCAGCAATACAATAATGGCAATAACCAGGCTGCAGGTGGCCGTCAACGTAGCGGGTTCTCCCGTTTGTTTGGCGGTGGTGGCAGAAATGACCAGGCCCGTGGCGGCAATTATAGCAATGGCGGTCGTAATGGTGGTGGCTATTCTAATAGCGGTGCTACCCGTGGCGGTAATGGCGGTGGCCGTACAATGTCAACCCCTTCCCGTGGTGGATTTGGTGGTGGCGGCGGCGGTCGTACATTCGGTGGTGGCGGAGGAAGTCGTGGTGGCGGAGGCCGCAGATAAGCAGATCAAATATTGATAGAAATACAGAGGCGTTTTATGCGGTGCATAAAACGCTTTTTTGGTTAGAGTGGCGAGACAGAGTGTCTCCGATAGACTATATCAGAGTTACCGTAGCACTAGGGACAAATTTCAAAGCGAATACGTCCCGATGAGCCGGTTGAGCGTAGAAGCACTCTACGCTCAACGATCTGAAACTAAAAAAGCATGACACTTTTGGGGGTCATGCTTTTAGAAATATTGGTTGGTTGTTATTGATCAATAATCGATGGTGGCTTGTATGCCCCTGTCTATCAGGGCTTCGGCCTGTGGACGGAGTGTTTCGAAGGTGCCGCGTTTTACAGAGTATTTGCCCGCGTTATGTATGATCATAGCGCATTGTTCAGCCTGGTGTTCGTTGTGTCCGCAGATCTCGATCAGTGATTTTATCACCCAGTCAAAATCGTTTACATCATCGTTCCAGACAATTATGTTATGCAGCTGCTCGACAACCTCGTCTACCGCTACATCTTCATTTTGTTCCCACTGTGGGAGTCCGTTATTAAATAGCCTGCTCATAATACAAAAATAATGAATAAAATTTTAATAATCTGAACGTTAACAAATGTTGGGTTTATTCGGGGAAAACCAGCCTTATACGGTAACCACCTCCCCCCGATATTCTGCTGAAAAGGCAGAATATCGGGGTACTCCTCCTTCAAAAGGAGGAGAGTGTGTGGTGAGCGCGTTTCAAAGAGAGCCGCCCCGTTGTATCATGCTTCCCTTCCCTTTAATTTTTCAAATTACTTGTTCATGTACAACACTTCCTTTACCAGCTTTAGCGTACGCTCTACGTTGGGCAGGTAGGCGGCAACCAGGTTAGGGGCGTAGTGCATGTTGGCATCGGCAGTAGTAATGCGGCGTACAGGTGCATCGAGGTAGTCAAATGCTTCTTTCTGTATGCGGTAAGCTATTTCAGAGCCTACGCTGCCAAATGGCCACTGCTCTTCTACTATTACCAGGCGGTTGGTCTTTTTTACAGACTCCACTATGGTATGCCAGTCGAGCGGACGTATAGTGCGGAGGTCAATAACTTCAGCGCTTATGTTTTCCTTGGCCAGTTCGTCTGCAACGCCCATAGCTACCTTCATCATCTTATTGTAAGATACAATGGTAACATCGGTTCCTACGCGTTTTACAGCGGCCTTGCCTATAGGTATCAGGTATTCTTCTTCAGGCACTTCGCCCAAATCTCCATACAAAGATTCACTTTCCATGAAAACAACAGGATCATTATCGCGGATGGCTGATTTCAGCAAACCTTTAGCATCATACGGATCGCAGGTAGAAATTACTTTCAGGCCGGGAACATTGGCATACCAGTTTTCAAAAGCCTGTGAGTGCTGCGCCGCCAGCTGTCCTGCAGAGCCATTAGGGCCGCGGAACACCATAGGTGAGCTGAACTGTCCGCCGGTCATCGAGACCATTTTAGCGGCATGGTTCACCACCTGGTCAATAGCCAGTTCGGCAAAGTTCCAGGTCATGAATTCTATAATAGGACGGGTATTGTTCATAGCCGCACCCACGCCTATAGCTGCAAAGCCCAGTTCGCTTATGGGGGTATCTATCACTCTCTTCGGGCCAAACTCATCGAGCATACCCTGACTTACTTTGTAAGCACCGTTGTATTGTGCTACTTCTTCACCCATCAAAAATACGCTCGGATCGCGGCGCATTTCTTCTTCCATTGCCTCTCTTAATGCTTGTCTTAACGCTATTGTACGCATTGCTTAACTATTTTTATAAATATCTGAATTCTGAATTCGGGTACTGCTATTCTGCTAACAGGGTGCAAAGGTAATGGGTGCATTTCAAATTTTCACACTCTTGTTGTTGAGGCCTCACCCCAGCCCTCTCCAAAGGAGAGGGAGAGCCGATGGCCACGCTATCGCGTGGTATTATGCAAACTATTTTTACTGCTTATTTTTTATCCCTTCCAAAAGTAACGGTACTAAATGATTCTTCCATCTCAAATTTCAAGGTCAAAACATCGTCGGTCAATGTTACAACGTCCATTTGTATTTTGCTACCTTTTCCCTCGCCGGTCAGTTCTGTCATTTCCAGCTGCTTGTCGTTTATGAAGTGCCACTTGCTGGTATCGGAGCGAAAGCCAAATGAAATGGCTACCATACTGTCGGTAAAAAAGTCGAAAGTGGTATTGTGAACTGCCATTGCCTGTAATTGCTCAGCGCTGTCGTGCATTAACTGCAGGCCATGTCGAAGGCTGTCGACATTGGTGGTTTGATATAATTCCAGGTTGGTAGCCGCATTGCCATTACCCCCAAGGGTATCAATATCGTGCTGGCTTGATTTGAACATACTGTCCAGCTCTTTGATATGTGCTCCATACCATCTGCCCGATATCATTTGTTTCTTGTCGTGCTTACAAGACACTACAAAGAGCGATAAAAGCAATATTGATGTGACTATGATCCTCATAAAAGTGTTTTGCAGTGGTTATTTTTCAGGGTTAATGATTGCTTTGGTATCGAGGTCGTTTAAAGTAAAGTTATCATCCTGTTTGGTGAGCAAAAAACCTTTGTGGCCTTTTGCTGGCATATCTATCGTGAAGAACTTGGGAGCATACACATTCTGCTGAAAAAGTATCTGCACATTCACCTGACCTGCATGTACCTTTGGGACAATGCAGTAGTTCTTACCATATCTGGGCTGCATAACGCTGTCGATCTTTACATAAAAGGGTACTGATTTGTCGCCTTGTATATATAGATATGCATCCTGAGCAGTAGCGTGGGTTGTGGCAGCTACAAATAAAGTGATAGTAATAATAAGGTTGTGGAGCTGCTTCATTGGGTGGGTTATTCCATTTCTATTAAAACAGCGCCCTTTTCTACCGCAGTGCGCTCCACAGCTTTTATAGACTTAACAGTGCCGGGGGCAGCTGCCTTCAGCATGTTCTCCATCTTCATTGCTTCCAGTATGATCAGTCCATCGCCTTTGCTCACAACCTGTCCCGGCTCTACCAGTACTTTCAATATCATACCCGGCATAGGTGCTTTTACCGGTTCTGCTTTTTGCATAGACTTGAGGTCCATACCCATGTTGGTGAGCAGCTGGTCAATTGGTTCCTTTATAGCGGTAGTATACTGCTGGCCGTTTACTCTTATTGTTACCTCTTTGTTCTTTCTGTCAGTTTTTTCAATAATGGCAGTGTAGCTTTTGCCGTTGAGCAAAACACTTATAAGGCCATTGGGCTGCATGCTTATGTCCGGATCGGCATTATTGTCGTTGATTACCCACTGACCATCATTGTTGGTAATGGCGTAATTATTCTTTTCATTGACAGATACCTGCAGCATGAGCTATTAGTTTTTAAGTGCAACAAAAGTAATGAACTTTATAAAGTGATGGTTGATAGTGGAAACAAAAGTTTATGTGATTGTTGCCGATGAGTTGTGTGTGTGCAACTGTACATGACGTTACTGTTGGTGCAGGCAATGGGAAAGGATTGAGTAAGAGGTGGGTGCGGTAAGCAGGGTAGCGTATATAGAGATGAAAATTGTTATTTTTAAGTGGTTAGCAGCTAATTGTATTTTGTGATTTTAAAGTATGTTTTGCGGGGATAATAAGCATATTTTTAGCTATATTTTTTATTTTTTGAATTTCTTTATTGCATAACTTTGCGTCCGCTTATACGAAAAGTAAGTCCAACCATTGACAAAGAATCTGAATAAAACAACGGTAGCAGGCCTCATCATAGCTCTGGGTATTATTTACGGCGACATTGGTACCTCTCCGCTATACGTTATGAACTCAATCTGCAACGGCAGGATCATTGATTCGGAACTGATATTAGGGGCTTTGTCATGTATCATATGGACACTTACCTTACAGACAACGGTTAAGTATGTAATGCTTACACTGAAGGCTGACAACAAGGGTGAAGGTGGTATATTCTCATTATTTGCATTGGTAAGGAGGCATGGTAAATGGACGGTAATACCAGCCATGGTGGGTGGTGCAGCACTACTTGCCGATGGTATGATCACGCCACCCATTTCGGTCACATCAGCAATTGAGGGGTTGCGTAATATACCTCAACTACATGACCTGGGGGTAATGACCATTGTTTATATAGTTATCTCAATTCTGGGTGTACTCTTTTTCTTTCAGCAATTTGGTACCTCGACCATTGGGAAGGCATTTGGTAATATTATGCTGCTTTGGTTCCTGATGCTGGGTACATTGGGGCTCTACCAGCTGTATAAGGTGAATGATTTTAATATTCTGAGGGCGTTGAATCCATATTATGCCATTCGTATTCTGACTGTTTACCCTAAGGGTTTCTGGATATTGGGTGGTGTTTTTCTTTGTACTACGGGAGCTGAGGCGCTGTATTCAGATCTAGGACACTGCGGAAGAGCTAACATCAGGTACTCATGGATATTCGTTAAGACGTGTCTGATACTTAATTACCTGGGTCAGGGTGCGCAGATGCTGGCACTGTCGAGCGGACAAAAATGGAGCTCAGCAGTAAGGAATCCGTTCTTTGATCTGATGCCGCATTGGTTTCTTTTATCGGGTATCATCATAGCTACAATAGCTGCAATTATTGCCAGTCAGGCTTTGATATCTGGTTCATTCACGCTAATAAGTGAGGCCATAAAGCTGAACTTATGGCCTAAAATGAAGATCAATTATCCTACGGTAGAGCGTGGACAATTGTTCATCCCCGGCATCAACCTGCTGTTGTTTTTGGGTTGTACTGCCATTACCCTATACTTTCAGCGTTCATCTAAGATGGAGGCGGCGTATGGATTGTCTATCACTATCTGTATGATCATGACATCGGTATTGTTCTCTTACTACATGTTTGTGAAGCGGGTACCCATCATTTGGATAGCCAGTTACCTGGCAGTTTACCTGACCATTGAATTTGCCTTCTTGTATGCCAATCTGGTAGAGAAGTTTATAGAGGGTGGTGTGGTAACGATAATAGTGGCCGGTGGTTTGTTCATGACCATGTTCATATGGTTTAAGAGCAGGAAGATCAAAAACAGGTATGTGGAGTTTGTAAGGTTGGAGAATTATGTGCCGGTCATACAGGAGTTGAGCCATGATATAGGGATCAACAAATATGCTACTCACCTTGTGTACCTGACCAGTGCTAATAATCCTAAGGAAATAGAGCATAAGATCATTTATTCTATTCTATACCGTAAGCCAAAGCGGGCAGATATCTATTGGTTTGTACACGTAGATGTATTGGATGACCCGTACACGATGGAATATGTGGTGCAGACGATCGTTCCAAATGAGATCATAAGGGTGGAATTCAGGCTTGGTTTCAGGGTGGAACATAAGATACAGACGATGTTCAAGAGGGTGGTGGAAGAAATGGTGCAGAACAAGGAAGTGAACATTGTGAGTCGCTATGAGTCGCTGAGCCGCAATAATGTGATGGGCGATTTCAGGTTTATAGTCATGGAAAAGTTCCTGTCTCGCGATAACTCATTGCCATTATGGGAGCGCCTGATGATGCGTGGGTACTTCCTGCTGAAGAAGGTGAGCTTGTCTGAGGAGCGTGGTTTTGGGCTTGATCCATCTGATGTGACGCTTGAAAAATATCCACTTATAGTATCGGCAGTGCCGGATTATAACCTGAAGAGGATGGAGGAGTAATAAGTAAAAACTTAGAACTTAAAAGTAAAAAGTGTGGCATGAGCGAGCGCCTTAGCCCTCCATGTTTTAATGAATATTGACCTGTAATTATGAGGATTGACCTGATTGTTACAAAAGATCGGTCTAAGTGGTATCAGTAATATGTATAAATTTGGAGCGTTTTATATAGTATTGTCTTTCTTATAATTAGTACACCCATTACATATGATGCGAATTGTTTCCCGTGAAGTTATCAGGCGAGTTTTACTACTATTGGCCATCAGCATAACGTGCTTTTCTTCCTACGCGCAAAAAGATATTGGCCAGATGACAGGCCGGTTGAATGTGGTGAAGAATGATTCGGAAAGAGTAGATTTATATGCAGCAATTGGGAAATATTATCAATATTCTCAGCCCGATTCGGCAACCTATTATCTTACTCAGGGCATTAAGCTTTTTACTTCCAACAGCTATAAAAGGGGTGTTGCTTCACTAACAAATTTGTTGGGGAGAATAGAAGCTAATCACGGTAATGTAGTGATGGCGAGGCGCAGGCAGAATGAAGCGCTAAAGATATTTGAAGAATTGGGTAATAAGAAAGGTATTGGTATTACGCACAATGCATTGGGCATTCTGGATGGCATGCAGGGTAATAGCGACTCAGCTACTAACCATTTTATTATTGCACTGAAGCTATATAAAGAATTGGCTTACACTTCCGGAGTAATAGATGTTTATATAAACCTTGGAAAAATAAATAGCGAATTGAATAATTTTGACAAGGCGTTGGCATACAATAATGCTGCACTTGACCTTATTGTCGATACTATTGAGGTGACAAGCCGAAGTAACCTGTATAACAATATCGCGATCATATACGGCAAAAAAGGAAATCTGAATAAGGCGCTTGAGTACTTAAATAAGGCCTTGAAGCTGAGTAATAAAAATGAATATATTGATGTTTACGTTTATTCACTTTTGAATATCGGTATTGTATACACCAGGTTTGGCGACCCTGCAAAAGCATTGACTTATCTTAATGAAGCACTGAAGATAACAGGGGAAAAACAAATGATAGCTGAACACGCCCGCATACTCATAAATATTGCCAGTATTACAGGGCAAACTGAACCACTGAAGGCTATAGTGCAAATGAAAGAAGCGCTCTTAATAGCCCGGCAGATAGGGGACAAATCAATGCTCGAAGATGCATATTCTGAATTGATAGATCTAAGTAAAGATGCAGGCGACTACAAGTATGCAGTAGAGGTAATGGAGGAATTTAAAAAGTATCAGGACAGTACCTCGGGGATAGAGAAAAGTAAGGCTATAGCCAACTTGCAAGCGGTATATGAACTGGAACAGTCGAACAATAAGTTGACCCAGTTAACATTGACCGATCAGGCACATACATTGAAGCGGAATATACTGCTAACAGTTGTTGTATGCCTTGTCATGTTTATTGTATTTATTCTTCTCTATCTGAATAAGACGAGGCAGTTGTATGCAGTACTTTCAAAAAAAGAAGAACAATTGGAGAATTCGAATAAAGTAAAGGACAGGCTTTTCTCCATTATTGGCCATGATCTGCGCAGCCCCATTGGGAATATCACATTGATACTTGATCTGTTGGAAGCCGAAAGCGCAAATGAGGATGATCAGAAACTACTTCATTCGCTAAAGGATCAGGCATCTGCTTCTTTAGAGACGCTGGACAAACTGTTGTTCTGGGGTAAGGCCCAGATAAGCGGTAACAGAATAGAAATAGTAGACTTCGGTGCATTAGAACTAGTAGATAAGAACATCAGGTTACTAAAAATGGGAGCTGATCAGAAGCAAATAACCATTGTGAATAAAGTGGACCAGGGGATAAAAGTTCGTGGGGATGCCTCTCATTTTGATTTTATTATCCGGAATTTGTTATCCAATGCAATCAAATTCACCAGTGCAGCAGGCATGATAGAAATAGATGCTGATAACAATTTAAGGGTGGGGTACACAGTGGTGTCTGTGAAGGATAATGGTGTTGGTATTAAAGCTGAGCGGGTACAACATATTTTTGAGCCTTTTGTGAATAATACAATTGGGACTGCTATGGAGAAGGGAAATGGCATAGGTCTTATGCTTTGTAAGGAATTTGTGGAAGAGAATGGGGGGGAGATATGGGCAGAAAGTATAGAAGGCGCAGGCACAACATTTTTCTTTTCATTTAAGACTGTGTGACAGCCGGTAGACTTTACTGAATTTTTACATTTAAAGCGATTGTGTTTGTAGCGCTCAAGATACGGAGATAACCACCGCCCCGCCGGTATAGGCAGTGCCGGATTATAACCTGACGAGAATGGAGGAGTAGTAAGTAAAAACTTAAAAGTAAAAAGTAAAATGGTGGGTAGTCTAGTCTGATTAATTACTATAAACAAAACAGAATTGCGCACGAAACGCGAGATATTAATAAGGGCTGCAAGGTGCAGCCCTTATTAATTTATATATTTACAATAAAAAGAATGACGTTGATAAGGTGTCTTACAATCATATTTTTTTGCTTTTCTTATTTTCTTGCCGTTGGTCAGGACACTACGGTAAGTAAAAGAACATTGAATAAATTATTCAGGACGAGTATCGCAAGAAATCATGATAAGCCTTTTAAAAAATATCAGTGGTCTGTTTGCCTTACAGATAGTTCGTTTTTAACTGCAGACACAGTAAGAATGTTCAACCACAATACTCACTACGAAAAACTATGCTGTGAAGGGACGGATTTGCAATTTTTTAAAAAACACTTTTGCTATAAACGTAAAACCCATGACTGTGTTGGACTTTGCTCTTTTGATGTAACTGACCCAGTTTGGCAGATTACTCTAAAAAAATCAGGTAATAGATTACATCTGAAAATCACGAAAACCGACAAAACTACCTATGATTTAATCGTGTTAAAGATCGAATATTTCCCAACTGCTGATCATAATAAACATGCCCTTTTAACTTTGATTAAAGCACATTGATTATTACCCTAACATTATTGGATTAAAATGGAGAAAATTTGCTGACATATAAATATGGATAATGAAAATATGCATTGTGCTTTCGTTCTTTGCCGTTTTAAGCTGCTCTTTCATTTGCTCTGCGCAACAAATAGATACTGCAGGTGCAAGGAATATTCAGCTGGATAGTTTTGTGGTGAAGAGCGGTTTTAATATGAACTCGTTTATAAAGCGGGTGCAGAATGATACTACTTTTTATAAGGCGTTTAAGAGTATGCACCTGGTGCCGTTTAATGCAGTGAATAGTTTTACGGCATTTGATAAGAAGGGTAGGGTAATTGCTTCGATGCATACTAATGCACAGCAAAGACTTAATGCTAAAAGATGCCGCACTACTACGTTTTCTAATCAGACAGTGACGGGTGATTTTTATAAAAAAGATAAAAAGACCATTAACTACTACACGGCTGAACTGTTCTATAATCTCTTCTACTCCGACAAGCCTGTGTGTAATCAGAATGATATTGTAGCGGGCAGCATGGTGCTGAAGGATAAGAGTAGAATGGAGAAGAATAAGTATGAGTTGAAGCAGCTGATATTTAACCCAGGATCGAAGGTGGAGGGTGTGCCGTTCATGGGGGATAAGGCTTCGATATTTGATGCTGATGAGGTTGATAAGTATGACTTGAAGATAAGCCAGGAAGTGTATGACAGTGAAGAGGTGTATGTGTTTAATGTAACGCCGAAGCCTGAATATAAGAATAAGGTGGTCTATAATGAGCTGAAAACATGGTTCAGACGGAGCGATTATAGTATTGTAGCGCGCGATTATTCACTTTCTTTCAATACGCTTTTCTACGACTTTGATGTGCACATGAAGGTGCGCATGAGGTTGATGAATAACAAGCTATATCCTACATTGATCGACTATGATGGCAATTGGTCTGTGGCCACGCAAGGTAGGGAAAGGATGAGGGTAGTGATGAAGATAGCGTATTAGTGGGCTTAAAAAATGACTATGTTTTAGCATAAAAGATTTGACAACTCTTCGGAGAGTTGTCAAATCTGATTTGGACCATGCCGACTAGTGGGGTAACCACCTCCCCCAATGTTTCGGCAGAAAAAGCCGAAACATTGGGTACAGAGCTACGCTCGTGCCGTCGCCGGCACCTTCAAAAGGAGGAGAGTAGATGATGTATTTATCGTTTTAAGCAATAATAATGCTGATACTTTGAAGGTTCAACTACAACCCTGCATAACTAACACTGAACATGCTGGCATAATTGTCTGCAAATAGTTTGGCATCGGGGCCGGGCATGTGGATAGTATTGAGGGTGGAGAAGTCGATAATGTTAGGTGATTTGAACAGGGCAAGTACATTGGCGGCGAGGTGAACGTGATTCTCTGCACCGCTGCCCACTGTTATAGGGGTAGGGAAGGTGAGCGTAACTGTTTTCAATACATTATTTACTCCTGAGAAGCCGCCGGCATGCATGGCTATGGCATTGTTGGCCTGTGGTGATCTGGGTGATACGCCTTCAAATTTCAGCATGACATAGCCTGTTGTCCAGCTCCAGAACATACCATTTATTGGATCCAATGGGCCGGATTGCGTGCCTGTAACATTATGTGCACTATCTACACCTATGGTGAAGGTAATGCCGGTATAGGTGCCGTAGGGTACATTGGCCAAATCGAATATATGGGATGAAGAAAGGCTTTGTTGCACCAAGTGGTAGCTGTAGTCTTCGGTGTAGGTAGCGGAAGCAGAATTGAGCTTGATGTTGCTGATGTAATAGTTAAAAGTTGTTACCTGGAAAGAATCGTTGTGCTCGTTCCTATACCATTGGTTGCCCATGTTCAGGCTGCTGGTGCCTACCATGTTGAATACTTCAATTTTTACATTGGCGCTATCAGACACTGGAGCGACAGGCAGTATGATATTTTTGTCTTTATAGCGGCAGGATGTGAAGGCTGCAGTGGCTAAAAGAACAAGGGTAATTATGTTTGTTTTCATTGTTTGATTTTTAAAGTGTCTGGAAATATCATTGTAGATATAGAAAGTTGCTTACATAGACATCCGATACCTTCGGCATCGTTTCTCAAATTGTATCGGGTTTGGCTATAGATATCTGATACCTTCGGCATCATGACATAGTAATGGCTCATTAATTTAAATAGTTGTGTTGAAACCCGGCGCTACCTATCATATCTGTTTGCCTGTAGGCTTTCTGGACGGGTTATTAAGAGTGTTTAATGTATTTGGTAGGGCGGCCGAGGAAGGCTTTTTTGCAGGTCTCGCTGCAGAAGCTGATGGTGTCGCCGTTGTAGATGGTTTGCTCTGTCCATGCTTTGTCGTAGGGCATTTCGCAAACGGGGTCTATCTTGCCTTTGGGCGCCTCAGGTTTTGCTGCTAGTGTTTCTGTGGTTGCAGGAGTGCCCTCTGTTGTTACCGTTTTTGGGGTGTTGCCACATGAGGCAAGAAAGAGTATTGTTGTTATAAGAATGATGGTACGCATGATGTTGTTGTTAGATTGTGTGAAGTACTGCTGTAGGAGATTTGACAACTTTCTAAAAAGTTGTCAAATCTGATGATGAACAATATGAAGATTACAGAACATTATCTTACACTAAGGTACGTAGTTAAAATAGATCGTTTTTTCTGCTTCGGTGCCGGTGTGGTCAACTTCTACTGTTAGTTCCAGTTTTAGTGTTGCGGCAGTGGTAGCAGTATCTACCCAGGTACTGTTTATTTCGAAATGGTCATTGTGTACGTGCTCATCTTCATCATACAGTATGTTGCCGGTGGCACTGTCGGATATCTTGAGTTCATACCCGTGTAATTCCGATGGATAAGAAACGGTTGCCACCATGTGCATGGTATCTCCGCTGCGGAATACCTGTGCAGGAACGGGGGATGTGATGTTGATGGTTACCTTGCCAGCATCAGGGGTAGTGGTGTCTTTTTTCTGGCATGCAGAAACAGTAATGGCAAGAATAAGTATGATCAGTAAGTGTTTCATAAAAATTGATTGTTTTAGAATAATAGAAAAATGCCGCTTTCCACTTTGTAGTTGGCGGTAACGTAGCCGCTGCTGTAGTGTTGTGCGAGCGGTAATTGATAGTTAATGCGTGCACCTAGTCTTTTGTAGTAAGCCTGAATGCCTGCGGTTGCATATAGCATATATCCACCCGACTGTTCGTTGAGCCACTTCCGGTTGTAATTGTCATAGTCGTGCAGGGTATACTCATAGCGTGCGCCCAATACCGGCATAATGGCAAACTTCTTTACCGCAAATGAGTAGAAGGCCATAGCACCGGCATTTAACCTGTTGCCATACCTATAGCTGTCTTTGCTGGTGGTGGTAAAGGTGTAAGCTGCATCGGCATTAATACCTGCACTTTTGCGACGTAAGGTATAGTTGGTATTGACCATAAAATCTACCGAACCGGTGCCGGGCTGCATGTTGGGCAGCCCTTGTTTATCGAGCTGGCTAAGGCTGGTGTGGCTGCCTGTGGGCAGTTTTATTCCACCGCCTGCCAATAGCTGGTGTTGTAGCTTTTTGTGCTCCTTGTTGATCAATATCCTGTTTACCAAGACCGATATATCACCAATGCCTGAGTGTAATGCATCAGCACTATCCTGCCGATGGATATTGTACTGATAGGGAACAAATGCAAATAGCTGGTAGTGCTTGCCCATATTATACCTGCCCCACACCTGAAAGGTGTTGTAGTACTCGCGGGAGTGCTCGTAAGGCCGGTTTTCATAAGCAGAGGGGTGCGCACTTGACAGGTAGGTACTCATGTACTGTAAGCCTATAAAATTATAGTCGTATCCCGGCAGTACACCCAGGAACTGGTTGCTGGCTGAGCAGCCGCATACATCGCATGCTTTCGCAGGCATGTATATGCAGATTGCCAGGAGCATTGAAAGAATGATCCTTTTCATTGGAGTTGTTTAACTCAGTGAGGTAAATGGTTGGTGTTGGTCAGGGCGTTATTAAGGATGGTTTTTAAAGGAGTACAGAATACGCAGATAAATACCGTTCTCTGAGTTTCGGCTCAAAAAGCCCATACCCAGATAACTCATGGTTTGAAACGAGTAGAGTGAATAAATAGATCATTTCACAACGAATACGTCCCGATACTAGATTGCTTCGTTCCTCGCAATGACCATCTTTTTAAACCAATAACGATTTACGCTGCTACAGATGGTGGGTGGAATATGGGGAGGGGGATGGTGTAGCCAAACATGTGCTGGCCTACCGGAGTGTGGACTGAAGATAAAGATGGTATAAAGTGTTGCGGGGCAGAGAATGCAGGCGTAACTACGAATACAAGCGTTTCGCTTTTCTCTGTTTTAACCGGTGCCTTTTTGGATGTACTATTCTCGTCTACTTTCTTTAGCTGTTTGCGGAGGTAGCATTTACCACAGCATTTCTTTTGTGGTTTGTTGCGGTTTTCGCAGAGGTTCTGCGCAATGTATGCCTTATTTACCTGGTAATACCCCCACACACCCAGCTGTATCACACATTGGGTAAGCAACGATAAAAAGATAATAATGGCAACAGCTTTTTTCACACGGCAAAATTAGGGGTTAGGGTTTATGTGGCAAAAGGAAAGTTTAAACAACTAATGTAATAGACGAGGTTGCTGTGGTTTTCCTTCGGTATGAAATAATTAACTGCTATTTCTCAAACACACAAAAGGGGCATGCAGTTGCCCAATAAGAAGATCTTACATCCCATCTACCTCTTCCGTCTTTCTTACTATTTCGTGAATGAGGTTGTCGAGTTTTTGGGCGGAGTCGCAGATGTGGCCTATAATTTCTGTGTGTGATAATTCGTTTTGATTTTCATCCTTTAGCAATTCAGCCAGTCCGACCAGATTGGCGAGGGGAGCACGAACTATATGTGACTGGGTCCAGGCAATATCTTTAAGTGCCTTGTTTTGCGATTCGATCTTGCGCATCTTGTCCAATGACTCTGTGAGGTCGATCATGGCTGCTAAGGCACGGGTTGCCTTGCCGTTGGCATCTCTAATAAATAGTCCCCGGTGTTGTACATAGGCTATATCGCCGTTCGCTTTCAGGAAGCCGAATTCTGCGTTAAAGTAAAATTTTGTTGGGTCGGCAAGCGTTGCCTGCAGGTCAGCGAGTACCTTTTCTCTATCGTCGGGGTGTATGTTATTCGACCAAAGGTGGTTGTCGTAAGTGCTTAGGTCGTAGCCGAAAAGAGTTTGAAATCCTTCGCCCCATATCACCGTGTCATTTTCGATATCCCAATCAATTATCGCCTCTACGGTTGCGCTGGCGAGCATTTTAAATCGTTCATTACTTTCCCATATTTCCTGTTGGGCAAGTTTTCTGTTAGTAATATCCAATGTAATACCTTCCATTGCAACCGGGATACCTTGTTCGTCCTTAAGCATATAAATGCGCTCCATTATCCATTTTACTTTGCCGACCGGCGTAATGATGCGTTGCTCGCTTTCACTCACTCCATTTTCATCGAAACTTGTATCGTTGTCGGTGGTAAACTGATCTCTGTGCTCGGGATGGAAATAGGACTGTATATTTTCTAGTGTTAATACAAATGTTGCCGGATCTACTTCAAAGATCTTGTAAAGCTCGTCAGACCAGTGAATCTTACCATTTGCAAAATTATTTGTCCAATAGCCCATTCCTGCTATCTCGCTGGCAAGTTTCAGTCGTGCATTCGTTTCTGAAAGTTCGGTTTGGAAATTTATTTCTTTTGTTACATCTACTGCTGAAGCCAGTCTGACGTTTTTTCCATCAAATAATACACCAATATTCTTAACTTTTACGTGGATGATCTCTCCATTCTTCTTTTTATGTCTTGACAGATCGGGGAAGGTATAGTGTTCGTCTTTTAGCGATTCGGCGATCACAGCTTCCATGTGCGGAATATCTTCAGAGGGGCGAATGTCTCTAAGGTTCATCGATCGGTATTCCTGTTGAGAAAATCCATACTGGTCGCAGGCAGCGTCGTTAACAAGCAATATCCTTAATGTATCAAGCTCAAATATCCACATTGGCACAGGACTGTGATTGAACAGGGACATATACTTCTCCTCAGATCCCTTAAGTAAATGGTCGGCATCCCGCTGCACATCTATTATCTTTTGATAATTGGCAGATACTGCATCTATGTTTCTTTTAACGAGGACAAAAAGTAGAGTAGCTGTAATAAGTATAAAACCCAACCCTTTGTATGTCTGCATTTTAGAGAGAAGATCAACATCTTTTATAAACATGTCGAGGAAGTAGTCTGATGTATATATGTACACAGCACTAAAGACAGCGTATAGCAGTACAATCTTAAATGAGGAAAACCTGCTTAATTGATTTATTTTGTTGTCCATTTATGCTATCAGGTGTTTTACCTGTTCCATAGTAACTTAGTTTGCAAAGTACTATCATTATCAAAATATAACAAATGGACAAAATAGTTATGTTTTTTAATTTTCAATGATTTTTATTACTAAATTATTAGTAAAAATAATAAAACGGATACAGCGGGTTATTCCTCTATGTATTCAAGAATATCTGCCGGCTGGCAGTCGAGTACTTTGCATATGGCCTCAAGTGTGCTAAAGCGAATCGCTTTCGCTTTGCCGGTTTTGAGAATGGAAAGATTAGCAAGTGTTAAGCCTACTTTTTCTGATAGCTCGTTCAGCGACATTTTTCGCTTTGCCATCATTACATCTAAGTTTACCATAATAGGCATGGGTTATACGGTTAGGTCACTTTCGGCCTGAAGCTCTACGCCACGCCTGAAGATCTGTGAAATGATGAAAACAAGCCCGGCGGTAACCAGGAACTCTTGTGTGGTTAGTTTATCGCCCTCTATTCCCGCTCTTTTTTGTAACCAATCGGCATGCTCATTGGCCAGGAATGCAGCAGTGGCAATACTTAGCAGCAAGTAGCTTATCTTCTCCAGTGCTATGGCCACACGAATTTTAAATGGGTTCTGCATATTTACTTTTCCCAGAACTTTTGTCACCAAAAACGCGGTTTGTGCCTTCATACCTACTATGGCTATCATAAATGAAACAGATAGAGAGTACTACACAAAGCTATACTGTTCCAACTCGTGCTTGTTTAGTTGCAGGTACATATTTTTTGAAGCGCTGGGGTTGAACCAACTTACTGCATAAGAAGTAACGATGCCGCCGAGATTTATAGCATAGCCTGTAAATGCCAACCAGGCTACCACATTCATTACCGCCAGTATCTGGGTGGTACGAGTTTTAGGTATTGTGCTCATGTTCATCTTGTTTAGAAGGTAAAAATAATAAATAATTATTGATAAACAATAAATAAAGTTCTTTTTTCGATAAATTGTATGTTTAGATAACCCACGGTTAGATACTATTATTATAAGATGCCGGTGTGCGTGCGGGTTGAAGAAAAATTAAATATTTAGTAAGTTCAGACCATAACTATGTGTATTTCATAAAGTTCCTTAGTTTACATAAGAATTACCTGGCCAAGATTCCTTCAAGTTTCATTTGTTTATTTTTGATTTGATTTCATGGGTAGATATGTAGCCTTGATTGCGCTATTAGTATTTGTGGCTGGCTGCGCAGAAAAGCAGCGGGTACTGCCGATCAATAAACAAATGCCCTATAAGGCAGTAGGAGTTGTTCCTTCCAAAGATAGTATAAGCCTACCTAAGGTTGTAGTACTTGATACATGTCCGGTTCCGCAAACGATAACTATTGCTAATGGCAGATTGTTACCTGTGCCTGGATCGAGGACACAGCCAGAGCAATTGATACCGGGAAGTGGTAACCTAAAGCCAGCGCTTTTTTCTATAAATCTTATTAATTATGGTGCTGAACATGGACTTTATTCATTGGTCAATGTTATTAAAAAAGACAGAGGAGGTAATTTCTGGTTTGGAACTGGTGGGGGAGGTGTGATAAGATTTGACGGTAAAACAGCAACTACTTTTACCACAGCACAAGGCTTGGCATCTAATAATATAAGATGCCTGGCAGAGGACAAAAAGGGTAATTTCTGGTTTGGCTCACACGGTGGAGGCGTTAGTTACTACGATGGCAGAAGTTTTACAAAATTCACCAAAGCTAAGGGCCTGAGCAGCAACAATATTCGCGGAATAGCTATAGACACAGTTGGCAATGTATTGTTTGCTACCAGTGGTGGTGGTATAAGTGTTTATGACGGTAAACTGTTCTCTATAATATCAACTAAAAATGGATTTCCATCTGATAACATAAACTGCATTTTGCAAACTAAGAACGGTGCTATATGGTGTGGAACAGATAGCGGTGTTATCCGTTTCTTTATAGAACCTACAAAAAAGAAAGCTGTTGGCATAACTAATTTTAGTGTCATATACGGCTCAGGAGCCGGTAAGGTGCTTAGTATTGCAGAAGAGAGGACGGGTAAAATATGGATGGGAACAGATGGTGGCGGTGTGAGCTGCGCTACTCAACAGAGTGGTGGTGGCGGCTGGACTGTGGCTACTTACACCACGGCTCAGGGGCTGGCCGGCAATGTGGTTAAAAATATATTTGAAGACATAAGAGGTAGAATGTGGTACTGTACATCGGGAGGTGGGGTGAGCTGTTATGATCCTTCGGTGCCGGTATCTACTAATGGGATGTTTACAACGTATACTACCGACCAGGGGTTGTATAGTAACAAGGTAGAATGTGCTGCCGAGGATGAAAACGGGAATTTGTGGTTTGGAACGGATGGTGGTGGCGTAAGCCGGTTTGACGGAGATGCAATTAAAATCAATGTTGTTCAGCGGGGTGTTTCAAAAACTACAGCCACATGTATCAGCGGTGACAGGAAAAAAGGCATATGGCTGCAGTTTAACGAAAACGGGATAGCGCAGTATGACGGGAAATACTTCATGTATTATAGTGGCGATGCTTTGCCTAAGGATTGCCACTTCACCAGTATGCTGGAGGACAGGAGCGGTAAATTGTGGTTTGGCACCGAGGATAAAGGAGTTTTCACTTGCGACCAGCGGCCGGGCAGCGGCACACCTGCGCACTTTAAGTTATTAGGTGCCGGGCAGGGGTTGCGGGGCGCGAGGATATGGAGTATAGCAGAGGACAATGGGGGGCGTATATGGTTGTGCACGGGAGATGGCGTGTCTTGCTACGATGGGAAGCAGATAGTCAATTATACTACCAGACAAGGGCTGGGCAGCAATGCTGTGTGGTGTTCACTAAGAGATAAGGATGGCAACATGTGGTTTGGTACGTTTGGCGGGGGATTAAGTAAATTTATAGAGCACCCCTCAGATGGTGGTCCTGCAAGGTTTATGACCTACACTACCGCACAAGGCTTACCATTAAATAGCATAAAGAGCATAGCACAGGATAATAATGGCAACCTTTGGCTGGGAACAGGGGGGGAGGAGTAAGTCGCTTTGATGGTAATTGTTTTGTCAATTACACTACAATAAACGGATTGACCAATAATATAGTTGTTTCTGTAGCGGAAGATAAAAACGGCTATCTATGGTTTGGTACCAACGAGGGGTTGACAGTGCTTAAGGGATTTAAAAAAGATGGACCGGCTGATAGTGCGAAACAGGGCAATAGCCAATTGCTAACGGCAGATAATGAAGTATCTAATACAGGCATTGCTGAACATTATGCGCCGGTCTTCGAAAAATACAACTTCAGGAATGGATACCCTATAAGGGATGTGAACACCAACTCAATGTATATAGACAGTACCGGTGTGGTATGGGCCGGAACTGCTGACCGGCTTATAACATTTGATTACAGCAAACTTAACAAGAATATAGAACTGCCGCATGTAGTGTTGAATGCCGTGAAAATAGGGGGCGAGAAGGTTTGCTAGTATGACCTGAAATTTGATAAACTATTGAGTGGAGCGATTTCTGGAAAGAATGTAAGCCCTGTAGATTCATTGGCAATGATCAATGAAGAATTAAGCACGCTTGGTGATCTGGCCACACCAGCAGTGCACGATAGCATGTGCAGGAAATTTTCGGATATACATTTTGATAGTATAACACCTTATTATCCCCTACCGGTAAACTTAATTTTACCCTATAAGCACAATAACATAACCTTCGATTTTGCCGCAACCGAATTAGCGAGACCGTACCTGGTAAGATATCAGTACATACTGGAAGGCTACGATAAAGGTTGGAACCCTGTTACAGACAGAACCACCGCATCGTTTGGTAACATAAGAGAAGGGGAATATACATTCAGGTTGAAGGCTCAAAGCCCTGATGGTGTGTGGAGTACGCCGGTTGTTTACAGTTTTGTGGTGCTGCCTCCTTTGTACAGAACATGGTGGGCATATGTGCTGTATGGTCTTGCAGTTATTTATTTTATTTACGTCATTGTGCATCGCCGTACGGTTATTCTGAAAAAGGAAAATGCCTATCTGGAGACGATCGTGGCTGAAAGAACCGCACAAATAGAGCAGGAAAAGGCGGCGGTGTTGCTACAGGCCAATGACCTTAAGAAGCATAATCTTTTTAAGGATAAGACCTTTTCTATATTATCTCATGATCTGCGGGGGCCAATAAGCACATCGGCCACTGTAATATCTATGCTGGATGATGAAGAGATATCTATGGATGAGTTTAAGGCGCTGAAAGTAGGCGTGGTAAAGCAACTTAATGCTACCGGTGTGCTGCTAGATAATTTGCTGAAATGGGCAAAGGGGTCTATGGAGGGCAATATAGAGCCAAGACCTGACTTTATAAACATTTTTGAAGTTGTGGTATTAAATGCTAATTTATTTGAGGAAGGCCTGAAGGGTAAAAATATAAGGTTAGTTAATGGTGTGCCTGAGCAGACGACCGCTTATTGCGACTACGAGCAGATTGACATCGTCATCCGTAATTTGCTGGCCAACGCTATAAAGTTTGCTAATAAGAGCGGCACTATTGAAATAGTTGCAACTACAGAAGATGGATATATGCAACTGAAGGTAACTGATGATGGGGTTGGTATGACGGAAGAGCAGATAGACAAACTTTTTAAGCCTGTTGTTGACAATACTACATATGGTACTGCAGGGGAAAAGGGTACGGGGCTGGGATTACTGTTGAGCTATGACTTTATAAAGGCCAATAATGGTGATATACGGGTTGTTAGTGCGCCGGGTAAGGGGACCACATTTACTGTAGTGTTGCCTGTAAACAAGGTAAGTTGAGGCTGTTGAATGGAAGGTGACCTGCGTTATTATTTTCCAGAGCGGGAGTAGCAATTTTGTTATAATTGTTTTAGGTGAGGGCTGAGCGTGGTGTTTCTTTGTTCCTTAATTTTATTGAAAGCTACAGCAAATAATTACATAGATATAAAAACCACAGAAATGAAAAAGGTAACAGGAATAGGGGGGATATTTTTTAAAAGCAAAGACCCCGTTGCAACCAATGAATGGTATAAGACACATCTTGGGTTTGATGTAACTCCGTATGGCACCAGCTTTGAATGGTTACATACCGATGATGCGACTTTAAAAGGAACGACACAGTGGAATCCTTTTAAAGAAACAACAAAGTATTTTGAACCTTCTACTAAAGACTTTATGATCAACTACAGGGTAGAAAATCTTGAAGCTCTGGTTGAAGAGTTGAAAAAGGAAAACGTAACGATCTGCGATAGTATAGAGTCTTACGACTATGGGAAGTTTGTACACATACTGGACAATGAGGGAAACAAGATACAGTTGTGGGAACCGGCAGGTGAATAAGAAATTTAATAACAGAAGCCGCTCAAAAGAGCGGTTTTTTGTTGCCGGAAATAATCGGCTATTTTTAGGTGCAGATAAAACAATTTAAAGATGAAAAAGATCATACTTACAGCATTAGCCATTGTTATTTCGTTTGGATTGGGTTTTGCTTTCAATCATTTGCTGGTGAGCAAAGCGGCAGGTGACAAGATGAAGAGAGCGACCGGAATTGGTGGCATCTTCTTTAAGTGCAAGGACCCCGGCAAAATGAGAGAATGGTATAAGGTCCACCTGGGCCTGAGTACCAATAACTATGGTAGTGTATTTGAATGGAAGCAGGCCGCAGACGCCACTAAGAAGGGATTCACCCAGTGGAGCCCATTTAAGGAAACGACCAAATATTTTGCGCCATCTACCAAAGAGTTTATGATCAACTACAGAGTAGCGGATCTTACTGCGCTGGTGGCGCAGTTGCAGACCGAAGGGGTGACAATAACCGATACTTTTGAAACTGCCAGCTATGGCAAGTTTGTGCACATAATGGATATAGAAGGCAACAAGATAGAGCTGTGGGAGCCGAATGATATAGAGTATGAGAAGATGGGTGTGCAGATGGGTATGGAGACGACGAAGTAGGCTAACTGTATTAATTGATCCCAGACGCATTTACCCTAATCAATGTCGTGTTCTTCACCCGACCGGGTAGCTGATCTTCGCTAGTTTTACAAAAAACAAAATATGCGAAAGATCATTGTTACTGAATTCATGACCTTGGACGGTGTTGTGGAAGCTCCCGGTGGTAATGAGACGGTACATCCGAATGGTGGATGGCAACATGAATATGGTGCACCCGATACCGGTAAATATAAGGTAGATGAACTAGGGTCGGTAGGGGCTTTATTGCTGGGAAGGAAAACTTACGATCTGTTTGCGGGATACTGGCCCGGGCAAGCCGGTAGTGCTTTTGGCGACCAAATGAACCAGTTGCCGAAGTATGTAGTTTCTGCCAGTCTTGAAAAGGCAGATTGGAACAATAGTATTATACTAAAAGATGTAGTCAATGAGGTTGCGGAGCTGAAGACAACGAGTGGCGGTGATATTCTTGTTTATGGTAGTGCCACCCTTGTCAAATCTCTGCTACAAAATGATCTGGTTGATGAACTGAGGTTGATGATCTTTCCTGTTTCTATTGGTGGTGGGTTAAGGCTTTTTGATGATGACCTGAAATTGAAGAAATTCAAGCTGAAGCACTCGCAGGTTTTTGAGAGTGGTGTTGTTGTTCTGGAGTATCTGACGATTGATCTAAATAGTTGAACAGAGATTTAATTAATCTATGCCGGGACAAATTAACCAGGCTTTAGTTAGTTAAGAAGTAGGTACAATTATATCGCCCTTTCAGGGCTGTGAAAAAGTAGTCTTAATTCGCCGAGTTTACATTTATAAAAACTAAACTAAACATGAGAAAAGTAATATTCGCCATCAACATTACTTTGGATGGCAACTGCGACCATACAAAGGGTAACCCGGATGGAGAGGTTCATGATTACTTTACGGAGCTTTTGAGCGGCGCAGGTATACTGGCTTATGGGCGTAAGACCTATGAGTTGATGGTGCCTTTCTGGCCCGATATGGCAAGGGATCAATCAGGGCCAACGAAGGAGTTAAATGATTTTGCCAAGGTATTTGATGCTATAGATAAAGTGGTTTTCTCCCGCACGTTAGCGAATGTCGAGGACGCACATACGAGAATTGTTAGCACGGATCCATGTGACGAAATTGACAGGTTAAAACAGGAGGAAGGAAAACCTATTTCGGTTGGGGGTGTGGATATTCCATCGCAACTAATTGAGCGTGGACTGGTTGATGAATATCATTTTGTTGTTCACCCTATAATTGCGGGAGAGGGAAGAAGGTTGATGGGGGGCATTAACCTGATGGAAAGTCTGCACTTGAAACTTGTTGAAACAAAACTTTTTAAATCGGGGAGTGTGGCATTGAAGTATGTGAAGGGTTAACTAATCACAATCGAAAGCGATATTTAAATGAACGTGCAAAAACAAATAGACGGATATATAGCCAGTCAGCCCGAACCTAAGCGGGGTGAGATGCAGGTGTTGCATGACCGCATACTGCATGTGTTGCCGGGGTGTAAGCTATGGTATGAGACGGGTGTAAACAGTGAAGGGAAAACAGTGAGCAACCCCAACGTAGGCTATGGATCTTACACCATAAAATATGCGGATGGTTCAACCAGGGACTTTTTTCGGATTGGGTTGAGTGCCAACACTACCGGCATCTCTGTCTATATACTAGGCATAGCCGATAAAAAATATCTGACCGACACCTATCGCGAAAAGCTGGGGAAAGCGACTATAACGGGCTACTGCATCAAGTTCAAAAAGCTGAAAGATATAAATATTGATGTGCTTGAGGCGGCGATAAAGTATGGAGGCGAACTGCCGAGTGGGGGTTGATAGTAGGAGGAATGTAAAGCCCGGCTTATCCTGAAGATAGACTTGATAGCCGGTTGATGCTCTATTCGTTAACCTACAAGAGCGCAACCCTTTATTTGTTTGCAGTATAGTCTTGTTTTCTGCCCAACAGCAGATTGCAGCAGCGCGGTAGTTTTTCAACTGAGCTGCATAAACAACGTCGGTTGGCTGCTTATTGCTTCACAAATCTTCTGACCTCCAACCCGTTGACCTTTATAAAATAAACGCCCTTGGGCAGGTCTGAGACATCAATTTGCATTGGTGATCTGGCTTGCCCATAAGTATGCATCACTTGTCCCAAAAAGTTGTAGATAGCGACTGATTTGATATCAGTGCCTGTTATATTTAGCACATTGTATGCCGGGTTGGGGTAAATATCAAACACCTGGTTTGTCGCGAAGCAATCTATACCTGTTTGCACATATACCACATGTCCTGCCGAGGTAGTACTGTCATAACAACTGTAGGTGGACATGGGAACAACCCTGGCAGTGATCGTGTCTGTTCCTGCGGTCTTGATATAGGTAACTGTCGGCACTGTAGTAACTGCGAACTCTGTACCATCGTTCATCCAGTGGATAGTATAATTGATACCAGCATTTGATACGGTAGCAGTAACGGTCACAGTGCTACCCGCTACATAACCGGTAATTCCTGAAAGTGTAACAGCCGGGGTTAACAATACAGGCGGTGAAGTGATCTGGCGTACACGTGCGTTGCTTGCATCCGCAATATAAATGTTGCCGCAGTCACGCTCCGCCAAACCAGCAGGATTATTAAATTGTGCAGTAGTGGCAGCTATACCATCTCCATTGTATCCCAACACACCTGTGCCCGCTATTGTATAAATGCTGTCGTTTCCAAGATTGATCTTTCTGATTCGATAGTCTGAAGTAGAGAGGTATATTTCATTATTAAAAACAATAAGCCCTGTTGGAGAAATATTGGCGCTAGTTGCCGAAATGCTGTCGCCATTATACCCACTAAGTCCTGTGCCGGCGATGGTCTGTATTATGCCTGAAGTATCAACCCTTCTTATCCGTCGGCCCAATTGTTCCCCAATGTACAGATTTCCTAAATCGTCAAAAGCAAGGTATCGTGGGTCTTTTAATTTGGCGGCAGTTGCCGGTCCACCATCTCCGCTAAATCCGGGAAGGCCACCCATGCCCGCAATCGTTGTGATAACACCTGATGGGCTCACCCTGCGAACTGCGTGAGCACTGTTATCTGCAATATATAAATTGCCCTTCCTGTCAAATTTAACGTCCACCGGACTGTTGAACTGCGCCGCCGTAGCCTGGCCACCATCACCTGACCCTGCAAAAATATTGGTGCCATTTCCTGCATAAGTTGTGATCACACCTGTAGCAGTGTTTACTTTTCTTACTCTGTAATTAGACCAGTCAGCAAAATACAAGTTGTCAAAAGTATCACACACCATTCCCAGAGGGGTATGCAAATAGGCACTTGTTGCCGGTCCGCCGTCGCCAATAATTCCTACGGTGCCAGGGCCTGCAATGGTAGTAATAACACCAGTTGCATCTACCTTCCGCACCCTGTTTTCCAAAATATCGCTGATATACAAATTACCCGCTCTGTCAAAAGCCAGGCATTGCGGATCGGGAACCCGGGCTATAGTAGCGAGGCCACCATCGCCAAGGCCTGTAATTGTTCCGCCGCCCGCAATAGTGGTAATGATTTGTGCGCCGGCAGCGAAGGGCAAAGAAATGAGAATGAGTAAGAGTTTTTTCATGTGGTTGTGTTGAGTTTATAAAGATAAATAATACTTCTCGTAGCATAACAATGTGTGTACGAACGGTTCACGTTACTCAATTTTAGGGAGAAATTCCGAGCGCAAAGGAATGGTGCGAATAACACCTTTTTTGACGCTTTCATACCTTATTTATTTTGTGGTTAAAGGGTACATTTGGATAACAAAAAACAAAGCTAATGGCACTCATCAATCCACACATTAATTTCAACGGCAATGCCGAAGAAGCATTTACGTTTTACAAATCGGTATTTGGTGGAGAGTTTGCAAAAATTATTCGTTTCAAAGACATTGCAAGCGATGAATATCCCATACCTGAAAAAGAGCACGATAAGATCATGCACATTGCATTGCCTATAGGTAAAAGCAATGCATTGATGGGAAATGATGTTCCGGAATTTATGGGAAAAGTAAATGAGAATGAGAACAGAAGTAAAATTGCGATAAGTGCAGAAAGCAAGGAAGAGGCAGATAAATTATTTAATGGCCTGTCGGCAGGTGGAACAGTAGAAGTGCCAATGGCAGAAGGTTTTGGCGGCATACATTTTGGTATGTTCAGAGATAAGTATGGCATTGAATGGATGGTAGATTTTGATCCTGCGAAAGCCTGATGAAAGTATTGAAATTGTAAATGACAAAAGCCGCTCAGAGAGCGGCTTTTGTCATGGTGATGGATTTGGAAAGCCAGCACCCGTATGTTTAAACCAAAAATATAAAAAGCTTGCAACAATTGCTGGACAAACCTTTTGTTATTTTGTAAAATGTGAACCCTATGTACCACACGGATTTAATTACATAATACATGCTTATTGTATATTGTCCTTATCTTTATAGTAAATCAGATCCTATGAAAGCAGTACAATTTATCTTGTTTATTCTGTTACCGGCAGTTAGCTTGGCACAGGCAGGCAACCTTTGTACATTCGCAGGTGGCGGCACATCGTTCTCTAATGGAGTGCCTGCAAAAACTGAGTATCTTGGCGGAGGTGGTGGGATATGCAAAGACAAGCACGGGAATATATATTACGCTGATTACAATTATGCAAAGGTGTATAAAGTAGATGCGGCTACAAACCTTGTTTATCGTATTGCAGGATATTGGGGAGGTTCAGTTTCAGGCGATGGTGGCCCGGCGACAGCAGCGGGTCTTGCCAATCCGAATGATGTAGCTGTTGATACCGCGGGCAATATATACATAGCTGATAACTCAAATCATAGAATAAGAAAAGTTGACGGTGCAACTGGAATCATTACTACTATCGCCGGTGGAGGTGCCAGCACTGCAGATAATGTACCTGCAACTACAGCAAGCTTGCAACCATTTTGTGTTTATTTGGATAGATCCGGGAATTTGTATACTGGTAGTACTGATTTCCGCGTCAGGAAAATTGATCTATCTACAGGATTAATTACAACAGTTGCAGGAAATGGCACGTCAGGTGTTTCAGGGGATGGCGGCCCGGCAACAAACGCTAGCCTGAGTGGGGCGATTAATAGTGTTGCCATCGATAGCGCTGGAAATTTGTATATTGTAGATATGTATAGTGAAAGGGTGAGAAAGGTGACCGTAACAACGGGAATTATAACTACTGTTGCCGGTGGAGGTACGAGTAACCTTGATGATATTCCTGCAACTGCAGCGCAATATTGCCAGCTATATGGCTGCAGTTTAGATATGGCAGGCAACATTTTTACGTCTGACGCCTGTCTGGGTATTCACAGAATTGATGCAATAACCGGAAAAATAAGACTCATTGCCGGACAGGATACAGCAAAAGCCGACTGCGTGCCTCCTCTTACCGCTTATGTAGGCGCTTATCGTGTATTCGTTGACGATGTCGAGACTAAAAAACAAGGCAGTTGTTATGTCTACTTTTCTCAATTTGGTATCAATGTCGGTGGATACATGGTTCCATCCTCCATCCGCAGATTCATGTATGTTCCGGGCGCCAGTACATCGGTTTCCACTGTCCAGGACGATGCATATACCCTGCAGATCTATCCCAATCCTGCAAGCGACATATTGCATATAAAGGTTGACCAATCGCTATTCAGCTCGTATAGTGTGACAAATATTATGGGTGGCGAGTTGTTTTCTGGCAGTATTATCCAAAACGCTACTGAATTGAATATTGATATGATGCCTGCAGGTTTATATTTTGTTAATTTGACAGGCGTTAATGGGAACTTGGTACATAGATTTGTAAAACTTTAGCAGTACTGAAACATTGTTCGAAAAATAAAAGCCGGATCGCTAACAAGGTAAAGCTTGCGTTCTATCCAGCCTGAGGTGTCGTTCTGAAAAGATAAAGCCCCTCGCAAATGCGAAGGGCTTTATTAAAGTGACCCGGATTGGATTCGAACCAATGACCCCCAGCTTAGAAGGCTGGTGCTCTATCCAGCTGAGCTACCGGGCCGGACCACTTTGTTTAGATAATCTTTCCTTTTTGTGTCCAATGAGCGTATTGCTTTTTGGTAGGTTGTTTCCGATGCCGTTACCATAACCGGATCACCTTTAAAAGGAGTGCAAATGTAGGGAATTATTTTGATTATTTTTTGTCGTCTTCGGTTGGGGCTTGTCCGTCCTGAAGTTCTTGTATCGGCATTATGTTCATTCTGAGTGTCCACATGTCGTTTAACCACATAAATGCATTGTATTGACCGCTGGGAACGTAGGTGTATTTGCGGTTAGGATCATTTACCTGCGAAGTGAGGTCGTCGAATACTACCATTTGCTTTTCATCGTTCCAGTTAAGGCCCACAGTTACACCCTTTTTGTATTCCATTACAAAGCGGTTGATGCGCTGACCCGGGAAGTTTTTAGAGCCAACACCAAATATTGGTGCACCAAATACTATAGAATTTCCGTCGAAGGTAAGCGGATCCATTACCTTCTTATTGCTGAGTGCGTTGGCCGAAGAAAAGCCAAATAGTGTGTATACTCTGCGGCCGTTGCCAAGATCATTGGTCATAATGCGGTAGTAAAGAGCACCAAACCATTTGCCACCGGTCAATATGCTGTCTTCGGCACCCTTACCCAGTTGTTCGCTGTAGTCGCTAAGTCCGTATAGTTTTAGGATTTCAGAAGGCATCTGTATGGCGCCATAGTATCGCCTGAATATGGCAGACATATCTACGCCCCAGTTGAAGATGCGGAAAGAATGATCATCGGGACCAATGATGCTGATCTTGTCTTTCAGTTTGTCGAAAGGGTATTGGTAAGAATTAGGAATCTTCAGCGTCTTGAGCAACTGCCTGATGAAGCGCTCGCTGTAAGCCACGTGGGTTTCGGGGATAAATGCCTCGTACATGGAATCTGCCGTTACCAGCATAGAGTCTTCCATAATCTGCAGTTTCTCCAGATCACGGGGAGTGATCCCTCCGCCCTGCGCAAAGGCCTGTCTGCCAGATAGCAGCGTAAATAGGACAGCAGAAAAGATGAGTAGTTTTTTCAACATAGCACTAGTGTACATACCAACAAACTTAAACATTTTGCGGTTAAAGTTACCATAAATTGAAAGGAAATAGATTGATGATAGTACACGGTGTTACTTTTCAGTCTGTAAGTATTAATTCGACATCGAACCATTTTTAACGTTCTTATAAGACTGCGGTAACGAGGTTTCTATAATTTTGGTGCCGATCTGATGGACTTAATTTCAAGAGGCTTACTGTCGTTATTTATTCTTCTTTTTTGGGGGAACAGCCAAGTGTTTGCACATGTGCAACAAGAGGTAAATACGAGCTTATCCTTGCATAACTTCAAGACGTTACATACCCAGTCCCCTGTGACAGTAGACAATGCTGACATTACTGCTGTAAATATTTCTCAGCGGACAATAAAGAAGGAAAAGGCAATAATTGAAGACAATGACGATGAGGATGAAGACGATGATGATAAGTCGGTAGTCTCAAAGAAGTACAGCCTGGCAGGTAAAGGCGCCGGTATTTTCTGTTATTCTATTATTTCTAATGCACATAGTGTTGGCCGTGCTAAACGTTGCTATCCTTTTAGCCAACATCTGGCTATAGCCTCATCCTGCAGATTGTTTATACGCAATCGGGTGATCAGGATCTGATCCCTTTTTATTGAGCTCAGGAGTTCTTCCGGGCTTATTTTACTTCTCTCTGATCTTACTGCATTGCGTCGGCTAGCTACTTCCATGTGATGTGGTCTGTTTGGGACACTTCAAACCGCATATTTAATTATGCTGCGGGGCAAAAAAAGCCATGTCAATTAATCCGTTCAATCGGGATCAGTAGAATTTAATTAACACAATTCTCAATTAGCAATCATCATAACTTATGAATAGACTACTCATGCTTGCAGGCCTGTGGGCCTTGCTGTGCCACGCCAGTTGCACAACGGAAAAGAAAGAAAAGGAAATTGAAGCGAAACTGTTGGTGACCAGTCCGCTGAAAATGGACACAACATTGGTCAAAGAATATGTATGCCAGATACGCTCTATAAGCCATATAGAATTAAGAGCGCAGGAGCGCGGTTACCTGCAAAAGATATTTGTGGATGAAGGGCAGTTTGTAAAGAAAGGCCAGCTGTTATTCCAGATAATGCCCAAGTTGTATGAAGCAGAATTGCAGAAGGCGCAGGCTGAGGCAAGGTTTGCCGAGATAGAATATCAGAATACCAAAAAGCTCGCCGACGATAATGTGGTAGCACCAAATGAGCTGGCCATGGCAAAGGCAAAGCTGGATAAGGCAAAGGCGGATATATCGCTGAGTCAGGTGCATCTGCAATTTACAGAGATAAGGGCGCCCTTCGATGGAATCATAGATCGCTTTATGGTAAGGCAGGGTAGCCTTGTTGGTGAAGGGGATCTGCTCACCACACTGTCGGACAACAGCAAGATGTGGGTATACTTCAATGTGCCTGAAGCGGAATATCTCGATTACAAGACCGATCCTCGGAAGGACACTACCAAGGTAAGCCTAGTAATGGCCAATAATGAAGTGTTTGAGTATCCTGGTGTGGTTGGAACTATTGAAGCTGATTTCAATAACGAAACCGGTAACCTGCCATTCAGGGCAACATTTCCTAATCCTAAGGGCTTGTTGAGCCATGGGGAGACAGGCAACATAAGAATGTTAGTGCCACTGAAGAATGCTATGATCATACCGCAGAAGGCAACATTTGAAGTGCTGGATAAGAAGTATGTATATGTGGTGGACAAGGACAACAGGGTAAAGTCAAGAGAGATAACGATCGGCGCTGATATGGAAGACCTGTATGCAGTTAGCGCGGGTATAGCAGAGACGGATAAGATACTGCTGGAAGGAATAAGGAAGGTGAAGAATAATGACAAGATCAGCTTCGATTATCAGAACCCCAGACTTGTTATGTCTCAATTGAAACTGCCATCCGAATAATTTAATTTTTAAAAACTATAACATGTTTAATAAATTCATTCAGAGGCCGGTTCTGGCTATAGTGTTGTCGCTTGTGATCATATTCATGGGTGTGCTTGCTATCAAAACCCTCCCTGTATCACAATACCCATCTATTGCTCCGCCAATGGTGGTTGTAAATATCGCTTACCCCGGTGCCAGTGCCGATGTACTGGTGAACTCCGTGCTTATACAGATGGAGAAAGCTATTAATGGTACACCGGGCATGAAGTACATGACATCGGATGCCACCAGTGCCGGTGAGGCTACTATACAGGTAGTGTTCGACCTGGGCACGGACCCTAACCAGGCAATGGTGAACGTGAAGACACGAATAGAACAGGTCACTAACCTGCTGCCTGAGTTGGTGCAGCGCGAAGGACTTGTAGTAAGCTACACCTCGCCCAACATGCTGATGTATGTGAACTTGTACAGCAAAGACCCGCATGCTGATGAAAAATTCCTTTACAACTTTGCAGGGGTAAATATTGTACCCGAACTGAGCAGGTTGAAAGGTGTGGGTAGTGCAAAAATATTGGGTAGTCGTCAGTTTGCTATGCGTGTATGGCTAAAGCCTGATAGAATGAGGGCTTACAATGTATCTACCGACGAGGTAATGGAGGCGCTTGCGCAACAAAGTATAATAGGCTCGCCGGGAAGAATTGGGCAGGCGACTGGTAAACGATCTCAGGCATTGGAGTATGTGCTTACTTACAAGGGGCGATTCAACACCCCTGAGCAATATAAAGAAGTTATCCTTCGCTCCAATCCTAATGGCGAGATCCTTCGCCTGAAGGATGTGGCAGATGTGGAGTTGGGTAGCGAGTTTTATGATATCTATTCTAACATGGATGGCCACCCATCTGCCGCTATTACGCTGAAGCAGACCTATGGTAGTAATGCCAGCGATGTAATTAAAGAAGTAAAGGCTAAGTTGGATGAGATCAAGGCCAGTTCGTTCCCTCCCGGCATGGACTACCAGATAAGCTATGATGTATCTACCTTCCTCGATGCCTCTATAGAAAAAGTTATCCATACACTTGCTGAGGCATTTATTCTCGTGGCTATTGTAGTGTTCCTGTTTTTGGGAGACTGGCGTTCTACACTGATACCTACGTTGGCTGTGCCAGTATCTCTTATTGGTGCATTTATCTTTATGCAAATGATGGGGCTGACCATCAACCTCATTACCTTGTTTGCATTGGTATTGGCCATTGGTATTGTAGTAGATAATGCCATTGTCGTTGTGGAGGCGGTGCATACCAAAATGGCGGAGGAAAATCTATCTCCTTTTAAGGCAGTAAAGAAAGTACTGCGAGAGATCAGTGGCGCCATCATCGCCATTACCTTGTTGATGACTGCAGTGTTTGTACCGGTTGCATTTATGTCGGGCCCTGTAGGGATATTCTACAGGCAGTTCTCTATAACCATGGCGGCATCTATTGTTATCTCGGGTGTTGTGGCATTGACGCTTACACCAGTGTTGTGTGCTATGATATTGAAGAATACCCATGGGCAACCTAAAAGAAAAACACCGATCAACAGGCTTACCGATGGATTTAGTAATTGGTTTGAGCGGGTTACCGGGAGGTATGCAAGTTTGCTCAGGTTGATCGTCAATCGCAGAGTGGTGACATTTGGTTTGTTGCTGGCCTTCTGCGGAGGCATTTGGGTAATGTCTGCTACGCTGCCAACTGGTTTTATACCTAATGAGGACCAGGGAATGGTATATGCTATTATCCAAACCCCTCCAGGCTCAACACTGGAAAGAACCAATGATATAGCCAAGCACCTGCAACAGATAGCATCGCATGTAGAAGGTGTACAATCGGTATCGGCGTTGGCAGGCTATGAGGTGTTGACAGAGGGTAGAGGATCTAATGCGGGCACCTGTTTGATCAATCTCAAAGGCTGGTCGGACAGGAAACATTCTGCCAAAGAGATCATTGAGGAACTGGAAGAAAAGGCCAAGGCTATTCCGGGTGCTACTATTGAATTCTTCGAGCCACCGGCAGTGCCGGGGTATGGAGCTGCAGGAGGCTTCTCGCTGCGCCTGTTAGATAAGACCAATACCGGTGACTACAAATCTTTCGGTAAGGTGAACGATGAGTTTATGGCGGCACTGAAGAAGTGCAAAGAGCTGACGGGGCTGTTCACCTTCTTTGCTGCCAATTATCCGCAGTATGAACTGGAGATAGATAACAATGCGGCCATGCAGAAGGGTGTATCTATTGGCAAGGCCATGAACAATTTGTCCATACTTATTGGTAGTACCTATGAGCAGGGGTTCATCAGGTTTGGTATGTTCTACAAAGTATATGTGCAGGCATCGCCGGAATACAGGCAACTACCCGAAGACGTACTGAAACTCTACATTAAGAACAACAAGGATGAAATGGTGCCTTATTCTGCCTTTATGAAAATAAAGAAGACACAGGGGCTCAATGAAATAACGAGGTACAATATGTACACGTCATCGGCCATCAATGGTGCGCCCGCTATTGGTTATAGCAGCGGTGAAGCAATTAAAGCCATACAGGAGGTAGCTGAAAAAACATTGCCGCGTGGTTATGGTATAGACTGGTTGGGCCTTTCTAAAGATGAGGTAGGTAGAGGGAACGAAGCATTGTACATCTTCCTGATCGTACTTGCATTTGTGTATCTGGTACTAGCGGCGCAGTATGAGAGTTTTATCTTGCCACTGGTGGTTATTCTCTCCTTGCCTGTAGGTGTGTTTGGTGCATTTCTGTTGCTCAAACTCATGGGATTATCTAATGACATTTATGCACAGGTGGGATTGGTTATGTTGGTTGGTCTGTTGGGTAAAAATGCAGTGCTGATAGTAGAGTTCGCGGTACAGAAACACCAGCAGGGTGCAACCATACTGGAGGCGGCTATAGAAGGTGCTGTTGTTCGCTTCCGTCCCATATTGATGACCTCTTTCGCTTTTATTGCGGGTTTGATCCCACTGATGTTTGCAACAGGTCCGGGTGCAATAGGTAACCGCACCATAGGGGCTTCATCGGCAGGAGGTATGTTGCTCGGTACGCTGTTCGGGGTGATCATTATACCGGGGCTATACTATGTATTTGGCAATCTGGCAAAAGGCCGTAAGCTCATACGCGATGAGGATCATGTGCCGTTGAGCGAGGATTTTACACACACTAAGAAGAAGAAGCGTAAGTTCTTCTTTAAATCAAACGAGGACGATTCATTAACCGAAAAAACTGACGATCATGCTTAGACAAAGAATATATAAAAGCCTTGGCATAGCCTGCCTGTCGTTGGTGTATGCTGGCTGTAAGTTGCCAACGCTGGCAGAACGGAATGTAAATAGAACGGTGCCCGCAGGATACGTTAATAGTACGAAGGATACAACCAATACTGCTAAGGTGGTTTGGAGAGACTTCTTCACTGATCCCTATTTGAATGCCCTTATAGATACAGCGCTTACGAACAACCAGGAGCTGAATATAACACTGCAGGAGATACAGATAGCGCGCAATGAGGTTAGGGCGCGAAAGGGAGAATATCTGCCATTTGTAGGCATCAAGGGTGGGGCAGGTGTTGATAAAGTGGCACGGTATACCAATATAGGCGCCCTTGAAGCCAATAATGAGATAAAGCCCGGCAAGGAAACACCCGATCCGTTGCCTGACTACCTCATAGCGGCAACCGCCACATGGGAGGTGGATGTGTGGCATAAGTTGCATAACGCAAAGAAGGCTGCAGTTAACCGGTATCTGGCATCTGTGGAGGGGAGAAATTTTGTGATCACTAACCTGGTTGCAGAGGTAGCCAATTCTTATTATGAATTACTGGCGCTGGATAATCAGTTGGAAATAGTGAAACAGAATATAGAGCTGCAAAATAATGCGCTGAGAATTGTAAAACTACAGAAGGAAGCTGCACGTGTTACAGAGTTGGCTGTTCGTAGGTTTGAGGCGCAGGTACTTAATACGCAGAGCCTTCAGTACAATATACAGCAGAACATCACCGAGACAGAGAACAGGATCAACTTCTTGCTTGGGCGCTATCCGCAACCTATACTCAGAAATGACCAATCATTCAGCGCCTTGGTTCCCAAGGTTGTGTCGAGCGGTATACCATCGCAATTGTTGGAGAACCGACCAGATGTAAAGCAGGCAGAATTGGAGTTGAAAGCCAGTAAGCTGGATGTGCAGGTGGCAAAGGCTGCCTTCTATCCATCATTGGGTATTTCGGCTTCGGTAGGCTATCAGGCGTTCAATCCTGCGTACGTTGTGAAAACGCCGGAATCAATGCTCTATTCATTGGCAGGTGAGTTGGTAGCGCCATTGGTAAACAGGAACGCTATTAAGGCCATGTACCTTAATGCCAATGCTAAGCAGATACAGGCGGTGTACAACTATGAGCGTACGGTATTAAAGGCATATACCGAAGTGGTTAACCAGCAATCTAAGATCGGCAACCTGGAAAAGAGTTTTGAACTGAAATCGAAGCAGGTACAGGCGTTATCGCAGTCTGTAGATATTTCTAACGAGCTCTTCAGGTCTGCACGAGCAGATTATATGGAGGTATTGCTTACTCAACGCGATGCACTGGAGTCAAAATTCGAGCTGATCGAAACACAGAAACAGCAACTCAATGCGGTGGTGAATATCTACCAGGCGTTGGGTGGTGGATGGAAGTAGAAAGAGTCACGCATGAAAATCAGATTTGATGGTAATGTAAAAGCCTTCAGAGCATTAACTCTGAAGGCTTTTTATTTGTTGCTCCATTCTGTAAGACTGAGGAGCTTTTTACTTTTCAGTTCTACCTAATACTGTCCTGTACTCAGCATTACGAGTGTACATGCTTCAATCGGCTCTATGCCATTCTTCTGCGCCAACGATTCCAGTTCTTCGTTCTCTGTACCGGGATTAAAAATGATGCGTCTTGGTTTCAGTGAAAGAATGTAATCGTAGTAGGGTTGCTGATGCAGTGGATTCAGATAAAGTGTTACTGTGTCTATTTCATCTGTAGCAGGCTTTTCAGTGAGTATTTCTACTCCATCTACATTTCCTTTCACCTTTCCTAATGCAATTACAGACTGCCCCTTGCTGAGCAGTTTCTTTACCGCCATGTTGCTGTAGCGGGAAGGATTCTCAGATGCACCTAATACTAATGTCTTATTTTTCATGCTGCACTTTTATACCGGTATCGCTACAAAAATTATTCCGCCATAGACATAGCTATCATCTCGGCTATGTCCATCACCTTTACGGTATCTTCTTTTTCCTTGTTCTTAACACCGTCTGTAAGCATGGTTGTACAGAACGGACAGTTAGCAGCAATAATGGTAGCACCGGTTTCCAGTGCCTGCTCGGCACGATCGAAGTTTACTCTTGATGTGCCCGGTTCTTCTTCTTTGAACATCTGCGCACCACCGGCACCACAGCACATACCGTTGCTACGGCAGCGCTTCATTTCTATTACTTCTGTTTCGAAAAATTCCAGCACCTTGCGCGGAGCCTCATATATGCCATTACCACGGCCCAGGTAGCAACTATCGTGGTAAGTGATCTTCTTGCCCTTAAATGAGCCGCCTTCTTTTAGTTTGATGCGGCCTTCATCTATTAACTGCTGCAGGAAAGTAGTGTGGTGAACCACTTCATAATTACCGCCCAGTGCAGGGTATTCATTCTTGAAAATGTTGAAGCAATGCGGGCAGGTGGTCACTACTTTCTTAATGCCATAGCCATTAAGCAGGGCAATATTGTTGTAAGCCATCATCTGGAACAGGAACTCATTACCGGCCCTGCGTGCAGGATCGCCTGTGCAGCTTTCTTCCTTGCCCATTATGGCAAAAGATACACCCACCTTATCCAATATCTGCGTAAAGGCTCTGGTAACCTTTTGGGCACGCTGGTCAAAACTACCCGCACATCCTACCCAAAAAAGTACTTCCGGTGTTTCGCCGCTGGCGGCAAACTCTGCCATTGATCTTACCTGCATATTGTTGAATTTCTATATTAAAGTTGTACTAACGCAGTACAGGGAATACTGTACCATAGTACAGACCAAAGATAAGCAGGGGTACTTAAATTCCCCAAAATAAAGACTTTAAAGAAGAAAATACTTTGTGCTAATTCACATAATACCCATCCGGCGAATACATGACCGGCAGGATCTTGTGGTTCTTTTCAAAGTAGTCGTAGCCGGGTTTCAGGGTGTTCCAGAACGCTATGCTCTCGGGATAGTTGATATATTCGCGTTTCAGGTATTCCATTCCTTTGGGCGTCATTCGGGTAGGGAAGATGTGAACGGGTATGTTTTCTTCTCCATTTACCTTGGCATTGAGGCAGAGGGTGTAGAGTTCCTGTATGCCCTCATCTGTCATAGGCATGCAGCCCACAGTTACGCAGCCGCCATGGATATATATGTCGCCGCCTTTGCGAGGCTTTGTAGCCAGCAGGTTGTCTGAATAGTTAGGGTAATTCAGTAGCATCGACAGGTAATAATCGCTCTTAGGGTTGAAGTCATCAATAAAATAATAACCCTCCGGCACCTGCCGGTCTCCCTCACCACGTTTTGGACCTAATACGCCGGACAACGCGCAGATATGAAACATCTTGATCAGCGTATAGGGGCTGTTCTCATTGTTACGACCCCATACTTCCAGTTCGTTCTGTGCTTTGAACGCACGCAGGTAAATGTCTTTGGCGGGGTAGTTGAGGTTCTTTCGCTTGAAATTGCTGGCAAGTGAGTCATTATACTTTTTCCATGCATCAGATACTCTTGGGCACGACAGTTGGAAATTCTTGAAGTTCTGAGCGTCGGTCTGGGCATAGCCGGGTAATGACAGTAAAAATGCCACTATAAATAAACCTGTTACCCTGAACGTTGCTCTATTCATTATTCCTACTGCCTGTTTCGTTGAGATGGAAACAAATTTAATGAATTTATTGCCACATGGCTACTTACCATGTACAGCTCATTCAATTTTAGCTTTATGATAATGCTTTGGGGTGATGCATGGCCTGGATAGATTCCGTTAATGCCTCATAAACCTTCAGTAGTTCAGGGTGATCTGCCAGTAGAACTTTATGCTGCTCTATAGTAGTTATATCCTGCCTTATTGCCGGGCCGGTCTGTACTGCCTTAGGTGAAGCACTTTTCACTCTTTCGAATGTTTGTGCTATCATAGGCTGCAGGGTAGACGCCGGGAGGTTGTTTTCCTTACATATCTGCTCATTGATAGCCAGCAGGTGATTGATGAAATTGTTGGTCATCACCGCCGATAGGTGCAGCCACTTGCGCTTGGCATCCTTAGCTTCAAACAGGTTGTCTGTAATAGCATGGCCCATTTCCAGTACAAAACGCTTGGCCCTGTCAGATGATACTTCCCATGCAATAGGTATTTCCCTGTGTCCCGGAGTATTGTTTTTGAGAATTGAATATACCGGCCATAGCACAGCATGATCTTTGGCTGCATCTTTTATAATGTCCAGCGGCTGCGCGCCCGACATGTGTACCAATATTGTCTTTTTGAAATGTAATTGTTTCGCTACCTCTTCAATTGAAGCGTCTGAGACCGCAAGAAAGCACACATCGGCGTCTTCATCACGTACTTCGTTTATTGCACCAAATCTGTTAGATAACAATCCATCTGCAAGCTCTTTTACCGCTGTAGCATTACGGCCATAAACACCTTTGCATTGGTGGCCTCCTGCTGCTAATCTCTTCCCGAAAAACCAGGCGATGTTGCCCGATCCTATAATGCTGAATGTCATTCTTACTTTTTGTGATTGATATAATAGGATTCCATAATAGTGAACAGGCGCTCCTTTAGTGCGGGTATGTCATCGGTAGTCAGCCCTGTTGTGGGTATAGGGTCTAGAAAGTGTATCTGTATAGGGTGGGGGCGCATCCAGAATGTCCTGGTTGCCGGCAGTACTTTGGCTGTATTAAATATTACGCCGGGCATAATAGGTTTCTGTGCTTTTACTGCGGTACGAAATGCGCCGTCAAAAAACTGCTGCATGGGTTGGCCGCCTTTGTTTCGGGTACCTTCCGGGTACAAACAGAGATTCGTTCCCTGCTCCAGCGTTTCCTGCATTTTACCAAAACTACCTCTGCGGCTCTGGTCGCTTTTACGATCTACGAGTATGGATCCTGCTTTGTAGATGGCACCAAATAGCGGTATGCGGGACATTTCCATCTTTGCCAGCGTTTTGTTAGGCCCTGGTATCCACGGTGATGATACCGGTACATCCATAAAGCTGTTATGATTAAGGATCACCACATAATTTTCTCCCTTTTTGAATTTGTCTTTTCCTCTGCGGGTCACCGGGCAAAATATGAGCGGCATATAGATGCCCATCCAAAGCCGGAAAACGGGATGTAGTACCCGCGCCCGTCGTGGCTCCGGTAACAGAGAAATGATCCATACCGGTATCAGTACAAACAGCATAGTAGCCACAAACATTAGCGCGGCATACACTGCAAAAATTTTACCCAGTATGTTTTGAATCAATTTCATTGTTTATAGTTGATGCTTTCTTCACTACAACATTACATGCTGTTCGTTTGGAAATCATTTATCCTGAATGGCTTACAAAGTTACCGCATTTGGGTTATGAATACTGCAAATTCCTTCTACAGTGTCCAGTCTATTGGTGTCATGCCTTGCTCGTGCAGCCACAAGTTGGTTTTACTGAACGGTGCACTGCCGAAAAAGCCATTGTAGGCAGACAACGGAGATGGGTGTGCTGATTTAATGACCTTGTGCTTTGTGGTATCTATCAGTACTTCTTTATTCTGCGCAAACTTTCCCCACAAGATAGAAACTACATGCGGCCTCACTTTAGATACATGTTTGATCACCTCATCGGTAAAAATATGCCAGCCAAGCTGACTGTGAGACATAGGTGTGTTCGCCTCTACTGTTAGTGATGCATTCAGCAATAATACACCCTGATCGGCCCACTTTGTCAGGTCACCGCTTGCAGGCGGGGCAATGCCAAGGTCCGTTTGCAATTCTTTAAAAATGTTCATTAGAGAAGGTGGAGGTTTCACACCCTCAGGTACAGAAAATGACAGGCCCATTGCCTGTCCGGGATTATGGTAAGGGTCCTGGCCTATGATCACCACTTTTACATTGTCAAGGTGTGTATGTTCAAAAGCATTGAAAATTTGCTTGCCGGGCGGATATATGATCTTGCCAGCGGTCTTTTCTTCCTTCAGGAAATTAACTATTTCAAGAAAGTAGGGTTTATTAAATTCCTCTTTCAGTTCTTCCTTCCAGCCTTGTTCTAACTGTATGTTCATAGGTCAACAGATGTGCTATCAATGATTACATGATGCTTACCTCAAGTAGTTTTTCTCCTTTTAGGTACCCTTCCAACTTGTCGCCAACTTTTACAGGGCCTACACCCGCAGGTGTGCCCGTATAAATAAGGTCTCCTATATTAAGTGTGAAGTAGCGTGATGCATAAGCAATAATAGCATTGATATCGAAGATCATATCGCGGGTATGGCCGTCCTGCACCACTTCGTCATTTAGCTTCAATTGGAAATCAAGATCGCTCATTACGGTTTCTTCATTCAGAGCAACAAAAGTTCCTACGGCGGCAGATCCATCAAACGCTTTCGCTATTTCCCATGGCAGGCTCTTCTTCTTCAATTCATTCTGCACATCGCGGGCAGTAAAGTCTATGCCCAGGCTCACTTCATTATAATATTTATGGGCAAATTTCTCCTGTATGAATTTACCATTCTTAGCCATCTTCACCACTACCTCGCACTCATAGTGCATGTCTTTGCTGAATTCGGGGTAGTAGAACGGCTTTCCCGGATGCAACAATGCATTCTTGGGCTTCATGAAGATAACCGGTTCTGTGGGCAGATCATTTTTAAGTTCCTTGGCGTGGTCGGCGTAGTTGCGCCCTATGCATATTATTTTCATAACATTATATTATTGTGCCTGCATAGTATCGCGTACTTACCGCAGGCAAGTTGCAAAAATAATCGATTAAAAATTGCGGATGACTTTTTTTGCAGTTACTTTGTTTTGGAAAGATATACAATCATATCTCAACCCTCCTCATTTTCTATTTTCTGTCTGATGGCAAGAGTAAAGATCAAATTTCCCGATACCAAAGAATTATATATAGCCACAATACCGGTGCGCATTGGTGATATCAATTATGGTAACCATGTGGGGAACGATGCCATATTGAGTATTGTCCATGAAGCCAGGATGCTGATGCTGAAGGCATATGGGTATACCGAACTGAATGCGGCCGGTACTAGCCTCATAATGGCCGATGTGATGATCGCTTACAAAGGTGAAGCCTTTTACGGTGATACCCTCACAATTAAAATATATGCCGAAGAATTGGGTACAGTTTCCTTCGATCTGCTCTATCACATTACTACTATACGCAATGGTGTTGTAAAAGATATAGCCCATTGCAAAACCGGTATGGCCTGCTTCAACTATGATACACGTAAAACAGCTGCTATAACCGATGATTTACGAGCGTTACTAACAGGAAACGCAAAACAAAACTGACCCTATGCCACAAAGTAATTTTGAGCGAATGATACAACTGGCCGATGAGGTGTTTTCCTACCGTACCGATCCCGACCAGATAAGTGTAACTGAGAAGGAACGGGAACAGCTGGAACAGATAAGTCCGGCAACTTTGTCGGAATTTAATGAAGGTGATGGTCCCATAGCGTGGATTCTATTGATACCTACTACCACCAAGGTGATGCAGGATTTTATTACGCATACGATCTCTGAACGCCAGCTGTTGGAACAAACATTGCCAGGAGCAAAGTATGATGCAATTTATCTGTGCTCTGCATTAGTATTGGAAGAATACAGGCATAAAGGGATTGCCCTTAAGCTCACACTTGATGCTATATACACAATGCAAAAAGATCATGAAATTAAAGCGTTGTATGTGTGGCCGTTCACTGATGGTGGTGATAAGCTGGCAGATGTCATTGCTACTAAATCAGGGTTGCCGCTTTTGAAAAGAGAAGATTAATATTGGTGAACGTAACCTTGTTTAAAAGATTTGACAACTTTTTGGAAAGTTGTCAAATCTGATATGTGTTGGAAGTAATATTGCTTAATGCGCTACACTTTACCCAGCCATTGCATGGCATTCTTGAAGAGTAGTTTTTCTTTTAGTTCTTTTGTATAATTCATGCTTTCTATAAGCAGCCCAGGGTGATGCTCGCCAAGTGGGAAAGGGTAGTCACTACCCATGCATATTTTATCAGCTCCCATTGTGTCAATGACAAAATCTAAAGCCTTAGGATCGTGTACCAACGCATCTATCCAGAACTTGCCAATGTAGTCGCGTGGATTAACCGGGTTGTCAACGGCACATAAGTCTGGTCGCACATTGTAGCCATGTTCTATGCGGCCAATAGTAAGTGGGAAACTACCACCACCATGAGCGAAAGCCACACGTAGTTTAGGGTGGCGTTCCAGCACTCCGCTGAATATCATAGAGCAGATGGCTCGACTGGTTTCTGCAGGCATACCCACCAGCCATGGCAACCAGTATTTGCTCATTTCTTTTTCACCCATCATCTCCCAGGGGTGTACGAATATACTACAGCCCAGTTCTTCCGCAGCTTCCCAGAAAGGATTGAAGTAAGGATCGCCAAGATTCATAGTGTTGATATTAGAGCCGATCTCTATCCCTGGCATTTTCAGTTCTTTTATGCAGCGCTCCATTTCTCTTATGGCCACATCCACATCTTGCATAGGTACAGTACCCAGGCCCATAAAACGGGTAGGGTGGTGGTCTACACATTGGGCTATATGGTCATTAAAGAAACGTGATGTTTCCAGTGCATGTTCTGGCTTGGCAAAGTAGTTGAACAAAACCGGTATGGTTGATAATACCTGCATGCCCACGGTGGTCATATCCATTTCTTTTACGCGTACATCAGCATCCCAGCAGTTATGTTCTATTTCGCGAAACACCTTATCGCCCTTTATCATCTGGGCGCAACATGGCTTATGGTGTTTCAGACGTATAAATTCTCCATACCCAAACTTCTGAAACCAGTTGGGTATATGCTCCGGCATTATATGTGTGTGGATGTCGATTTTCATATCAAGTCAAAAGTAGATAGTAGAAAGTAGAAAGACAAAAGTAACCCAAACTTCCCTTTAAGATCATGGCAGACATTGTATAGCAAAAAGGTGCATCACATGAATGATGCACCTTTTGTAAAAAAAGTAATGCCACATTTTTCAATTGAGCCATTAAGCTATTGAGTCATTGAGCATTTTAAATTATTCCTGATGGAACGGATATTTGTAATCGGTAGGGGGTACATAAGTTTCCTTTATTGTACGTGGGCTTAACCAACGATAAAGGTTAAGGATAGAACCTGCCTTGTCGTTTGTGCCAGATGCGCGTGCACCACCAAATGGCTGCTGGCCTACAACTGCACCTGTTGGCTTGTCATTGATGTAGAAGTTGCCAGCGCTATTCACCAGTTTCTTTGCCATAAATTCTATAGCATAACGGTCTTGCGAGAAGATAGAGCCGGTCAATGCATATGGGGAAGTAGTATCTACTACATCCAGCATCTCTACCCAATTATCTGCTTCGTAAGTGTAAATGGTCAATACCGGTCCAAAGATCTCTTCGCACATAGAGCTATAAGAAGCATCGGTAGTTTCTATGATCGTTGGTTCAATGAAATATCCTTTAGAACTATCATAGTTGCCACCGCATATGATCTTAGCTGCACCATTACTGCTCTTAACAGCGTCTATATACTTTGTAATGCTATTGAATGCTTTTTCGTCGATAACTGCATTGATGAAATTGGTAAAATCATCAACAGGACCCATTTTCATTGTCTTAACCTGTGCTATCAGTTTTTCTTTGATCTCATCGGCAAGGTTAGATGGAATGTATGCGCGTGAAGCAGCGGAGCATTTCTGTCCCTGGTATTCAAATGCGCCACGGGCAAGGCCTGTAGCTACAGCAGCAGCATGCGCGCTTGGATGAGCGAATACGAAATCTTTACCACCTGTTTCACCTACTATACGTGGGTAAGACTTGTAGCGGGCGATATTCATACCAATGCTTTTCCACATGCTCTGGAATACACCGGTAGAACCTGTGAAGTGAATACCTGCAAAGTCGGGGTGCGCATAGCAAACCTCACCCACCATAGCTCCCGGAGGATAGATAAGGTTGATAACGCCTGCAGGCAATCCAGCTTCTATAAGTATTTCCATAAATACACTTGCTGAGTAGATCTGTGTATTAGCAGGCTTCCAAACAACTACATTTCCACACATGGCAGGTGCTGTAGGCAGGTTACCACCAATAGCTGTAAAGTTGAATGGAGTTACCGCAAGAATAAAACCTTCTAACGGGCGATATTCCATACGGTTGTTTATTCCGGGTGATGATAACGGCTGTCCTTTATATATCTGGCTTACAAAATGTACATTGAAACGCAGGAAGTCGATCAGCTCACAAGCGCTGTCTATCTCCGCCTGGTAGGCATTCTTACTCTGGCCCAGCATGGTTGCCGCATTCATACGGAAACGATATTTGGTAGCCAGCAGGTCTGCGGCCTTCAGGAAGATATTTGCCCTGTGCTCCCAGCTTGTTGATGCCCAGCTTTCGCGTGCTGCCAAAGCTGAATCTATAGCCTGGTGCACATGTTCTTCATTACTTTGATAGTAATGTCCTAGCAGATGCGCTTTTTCATGCGGTGGATGTATGTCTTTCTTTTCACCATTGCGTACTTCTTCACCATCAATGTACATAGGGATATCCCTTACCTGGGCCTTCAGCTCAGCTACAGCTTTCTGTAGTTCTTTTCTTTCGTGGCTACCCGGTCCGTAGTTTAATACCGGTTCATTTTTTGGTTCGGCAAAATCGAAATACGCGTTGTTCATATAAACTAAGAATGGTTATTGTTTGTTATAAAAATTGTTGCAACTCAATTGGAGAATGCAAAGGTAGTTTTTTACGATTAAACGCTGTAATCGTTAGGAAAATGGTAACCATCCCTTAAATGATGTATCAAACAAAAGTTTTACCAGGGATATTTTTTCTAAATGTTTGGTCATTGTCGGTAAGGTCACACTGTGAAAACAGGATAGGCGTTTCCCTGTTTTTGAAAAAATTGCAGGCTATTTAGGGGTGAAAGGGGGAACAAACGGGGTCAAATTGGCCATTGTGGAAAACTTTTTTCAAGAAATTACATAGTTTTTTAAAATTAATTTAAATAATGCATCGCTGCCGAATATTTAATTAAAAGTTAATAATGTATTCTAAAATATGCTTTTTTAGTCACATTTTAAAAATAATAAAACTAAATAAAATATTATGCGAATAAGTCTATAACTTGAGTAGACTACTTGTGGCGTTTTCGCAATTATGAAATATAAAATCTCGAAACTAATTTTATAAGAATTAATTCGACAAACTATTTATAAACGAATAAAACCATCAAATAGTTTTTTGTCGCGAAGAAATAATATTCAATGTACCCACATCTTAATACTCACCGCTTATGAAAAAGATCTATCTATTAATCGTTTCCTGCTTGTGTTGTTTGGGATCAAGTGTATTTGCACAAACGACATTTACCACATTTACAGACAATTATAATCGAGGTACATTAAGCCCTGGGGGCACTCCTTCATCAACATATACAACTAGTGGGAGTGGTAACTTTAGCAGCTCTATGAGCGGCAGCACTATGTTACAACTTACTGTTACAGGTAACGCTTTTAGTGCCGCGAATGGCACGTCGGCCGCAACCGTACCTCTTTCAGGGTTTACTATTCCGTTTCGTAGTGCCCTTAACACAAATGCCGGCACTGTAACATGGACTTTTAATATGCGCACGGATGTAGCGTCATCAGGTTTCGCTAGTGGAAGTCAAATGCTAAGCGTTGTTCTAGCAGGTAATAATTCAGCTTTGGCTGGTTCTGGGAGTGGCTATGCTGTCGCATTCACTACCGGAGCAAATAAAGGTGTTCAACTGATTCGATATAACGGGGCAGGGCTACAAGGGGCAAATACTGTTTTGATTACGCCTGCCAGCAATATGATAACTAATGCAACAGATTACCTTAGTGTTAAGGTTACATATGTGCCTAGTACCAACACTTGGTCGTTATTCTTAAGGGATGATGGGACGGGAGCATTTACGGATCCTGCTACTGGTGCCTATACGCAAGTCGCTTCTTCAATAGTAGATGCAACCTATACTACCTCTTCCACTTCCCCTGCATTATCAGTTGCTGGTTTCATAGGTAATTATCGTGGTGCTGCCTTATTGGGGACCAGAAATGGTCTTATTGACAATTTCTCCGTGCTTGTAACGTGTAATGCTCCAACGGGTGTAACAGCAACGGCAAGTACAACAACGGCCTGCACGGGAAGTTCTTTTTCTTTAGCAGGTGCCGGAACAAGTGTTGCTACGTGGGCGTGGTCTGGCCCTTCTGGTTATAGTAGTGCAGTTCAGAATCCAACCCCTTTTTTTCCTGCATTAACAGCGGCGGGTACTTATTCTCTTATAGCAACTACTTCAGCTGGATGTCCGGCATTTGCGAATACCGGTGCAATTGGAGTAACCACAACTCCCACTATTAGTGTTACGTCTTCCTCCAATACCTATTGCGTAGGATCGCCTGCACTTACTTTAAGTGTAAGTGGTGCATCAGGCTATACCTGGACGCCTAATCCGGGCAACCTTACCTCTTATACCGCTGCTACGGTAATGGCAAATCCGACAGTCACAACAACCTACACGGTAGTAGGTGCCAATGCTAACTGCACACATCAGTTAACGAAAACTATAACAATCATTGGCACCGCACCGGTGTTTTCCGTTAGCCCGGCGTCCAGCTCTATTGGTTGTCCTGGTGCGGGGGTATCGGTAACAGCATCATCAGCATCTTCGCTTACTTACACATGGTCGCCGGCAACTGCATTGAGTGCTACTACAGGAACTACTATTACTGCATCACCAACATCCACCACCACTTATACCATTACAGGCACAGATGCAGGTGGCTGCGCAGATGTACGTACAAGTGCAATAAATATTCTCGCGGCAGTACCGTCTGCGCCATCTGCCTCCTCCATAACCACTACTTCAGTGCACCTTGCCTGGACTGCTGTTTCGGGTGCTACAGGCTATACTATGAAAGCATATACAAATGTTGGGCTAACTACTTTGGCTGCTTCAGCAACATCGGCTACCAATTCAGGCGATATCACCACACTGAGTCCGAATACAGCATATTGGATCATTATCGTGGCTGATATAGGATCCGGCTGCTACGCACCTAATAGCGCTTCGGTGCAGGTAACCACACCTGTGGGTTTGCCTTATTGGGAAAGCTTTGAAAGTATATCCAGTCAGAACGCAGTACCAACTGGCTGGCTGGCAACTACTAATGCAGGGTCTTTTACTCCTAAATACGCTGACAATAATACTTCCGGAGTTACTCCGTTTCATGGGAGCTGGGATTATATGTTTATTGGTAACGTTAATAGTAATACAAATGCCAACAACTGGCTTGTTTCACCCGGTATGCCAATGGTTGCAGGAACTACTTATAATGTCAGTTTTAATTATAATGTCCGTGCAGGGGCCAATCCGGCAACATGTTTGTTTCCAGGAAATGGTACAGCTTCTTTAACGGCATATTTGTCGGACAATGGAACCCTTCCAGGAACGGGGGCTTCAACAATGTCCGGCTCCCCTTCAACCCTCCTTTCCACCGGTTCTATTCAAAATACGGGATGGATAACGCCAACAACTATGACTTTTACTGCACCAAGTACAGGTACTTACTATTTGGGTATTAAGTATGTCGCTAATCAAACTTGCACAGTGTTTGGTTCAGCCAATATGTCTCCCGATGCAGCAATTGACAACATTAGGATCTGTAAGAATCCATCTGCTCCTACGGGTGTGTCCGCCACTCCAAATCCTATTTGTGCAACAAATGATCTAACGCTTTCAGCAACAACCGCTTCCGGTTACAATTATTATACATGGAGCGGACCTGCAAGTTTTTCATCTAGCTACACAGGTAGTACTGGCTCGGGTTTGGTGCCTTCTATAGGAACATCTGGTTCTGGCATATATACAATTACCGTTGGCAGCGACCCTTATTATACCTGTAGTTCTGCGGGTACTACTTCATCCGTAACTGTTATACCATTGCCGGTAGCCATTACGCCATCAGATACTGTAATTTGTGCCGGAGCTACTTATACATTGGGTGGTGGTAATCCCGCCAGTGGCACAGCATGGTCTAGTGCTCCATCAGGCAACGTTACTATTACCAGTGGGGGCGTTGTTACGGGTACAGCAGTTACGGGTATAGGTTCTCCTGTTACCATTACCTATAATACCGGCTGCGGTACACCAACTACGGCTACCGTTAAAACGGTTAATTCTTTAGGCGGTACCTACTCTGTTGGTGTCGGTCAGCAATTCCCAACTTTGTCCGATGCCGTAGCTATCTATAACTGTGCTACCTCGCTTACCGGTCCGGTAGTATTCCAGTTAACAGATGCCAGCTACCCTAATGAAGCCTATCCGATCACCATCAACAGCAATTCATCAGCTAGTAGCACCAACACACTAACCATTAAGCCCGCATCTGGTATGTCGCCAACGCTCAGTGCTAGCAGTGCAACAGCATTGTTTAATGTAAACGGTAAGTATATAATTTTTGACGGGTCAAACGCTCCTGTGGCTAATGCTGTTTGTCCATCGTCTACTTCAAGTCGTGATCTTACTATTTCCAATACTAATGCGGGAACTTCAAGTGCGGTTATATGGCTCGGAAGTGGTGCTAATAATGACACAGTACGTAATTGTATTATCAGTGGAAGTGGTGCTGCGCAAACGCTCGTGGGCATAGGCTCAGGTGGTGCTTCAATAGCAGTTAACAGTGTTGGCGCATCAAATAATAATAACGCTGTGGTGAATAATGCTGTATCAGCTGTTCAGAATGGTATCTATTCTATGGGGGCAAGTGCAGGCAGTAAAAACACAGGTACGGTCATTAATCAGAATACAGTAACAAATACCGGCAATAATGGTATAATGGTAGGGTTTGAAAGCGGCATCAATATCCGGGGTAATATAGTTACCGGCGTTACAAGCTCTACCGCCGGTCGTGATGTGGTGGGTATTAACATCGGCTTCGCTAACAACGGAGTAATTGCCGGCACTACATCTGTTATCGGCAATGAAGTGTCAGATGCTGTAATAGGTAATAATGTTGTTGGTAGCATTACTTCCACTGCTGCCGTTGGTACGCAATCTGCCGTTGGCATTGCTGTTGCGGGAACCACAACAGGTACCGCAAATACTATTGTAAATAATTCAGTGTATAAGCCCTTGAGTCTGTCTAATACTACAGATATTACAGCTGGCATATTCTTGTCGGGTATTACTTCGGGTATAGCCGATAAGGTATGGTATAATACTGTTGCCCTCTCAGGTACACCGGGTGGTGGTACTGGGCCAAGTTTTGCACTTGCAGTATCCGGAGTAGCGTCACCGATTGAGATCAAGAATAATATTCTCGTCAACGCTATGTGGAATAGTACGGCAAATTCGGCAAGAGCATTGGGCTTAGCTTATTCTTCTTATGGTAGTCTTTCTTCTAATTACAATGTACTTCGCGATAGTAGTGCCACAGCTGTGTTTGTATCGGTAGGGTCTTTAACAGCACCTACAACCACTTACGCATCAATAGCTGCATGGCAGACAGGCTCGGGTAGTACACAGGATATGAATTCGGTATTAGCCATACCAACATTTAACAGTCCTGCGGCTGCGGTGCCTGATCTTGGCCTTTCGTATGCTGCTTCAAATATCAGTATCAATAATGCCGGCACACCCATATCTTACACTTCCGATGCGAATTGCGCTACCCGTAATGCGTCCACGCCGGACATTGGTATCAATGAGTTCAACGGATCAGCACCGCCACCAACAATAGTTTATACAGCTATTGCGGCGTCTGGCAACTGCCCTACAGATAAGACAATAACGGCAACCATTGCTATTGGTGGTGGCGCACCAACAAGTCTTGACATTACTACTTATGCACCAAGAGTGTATTTTAGTAAAGATAATATTACCTGGTATTCTAATGCCGGTACATATGTGAGCGGCTCAACAGCAATTGGCGGTACAAGCACCTGGAACTTTACAATTACCGCTGCTACCATGGGGCTTGTTGGTAACGAAACCATTTATTATTATGTAGTTGCACAAGATCAGTCATCGCCGGCCGGTGTAGGTTCTTTACCAACCGGGGTTGTAGCGCCAAATGTAAGCGCTATTACTGCGGCACCTACACCTAATACTTATGTAACAACAGTATCTTCAGGTACTTACTATGTAGGCACAGGACAGGATTTCAGCACACTGCCGCTTGCCGTTGCTGCATATAATGGCAGCGCATGTATAAGTGGTCCTATTACTTACAAGCTAACCGATGCGTTGTACAATCTCTCATCAACGCCGGTAACTATCAACCTCAATGCGCTGGCAAGTGCTACAAATACATTGACCATTATGCCAAGTGCAGGTGTTTCTACAACCATTACCGCGTCAAGTACTACAGGAGTTGTAATGCTGGGTGCAGGTGCAAAGTATATTATCATTGATGGTTCCAACAGTCCTGTGACCAATTCAATATGTCCTTTAACCGCTTCTTCACGCAACCTTACTATCACCAATACCAACACCGGTACATCTAGTGCTGTGGTATGGATGGGAGCAGGTGCTAATAATAACACTGTTAAGAATTGCAAGATCACCGGTAACGCCTCTACCACCACATTAATAGGTATTGGTTCTGGTGGTGCCAGCATTGGAATAGCTAGTTTGGGTAGCAGTAATAATAATATAAGAATTGAAAATAACAGCATATCGTTAGTTCAGAACGGCATTTACTCTATGGGAGCAAGCACTGCCACAAGGAACACGGGTACTGTTATCAATCAGAATGTGATGACGGCTTCTACCGGCATTGGTAAAAATGGTATTCTTGTGGGGTTTGACAATGGTGTAACTGTTTCCGGCAATACAGTTTATAACCTGGTAAGTACACTGGGCGTCGATATTGTCGGCATTAATCTGGGTATGGGTAATGATGGGATCACTAATACAGCTACAGTGGCAAGTGAGGTGATCAATGCAACCGTAACCTATAATAAGGTAGATAATATCTCTACAACCGCTGCCTGGAGTGCAGTGGGTATAGCCGTTTGTGGTGCCTCAACGGGTACAACAACCATTGCCAACAATATGGTTAGTGGTGTTTGGAGCAAGGCTACTCCTTCTGATCTGTGGGCGGGTATTTTTATCGGAGGGGTTGCGGGTTCAACCACCAACGTTTACTACAATGCAATATACCTGGCTAATGCTACGACAGGCGGTTCCGTTCCCGGATATGGAATTGCGGTGACAGGTTCTAACCCAACGCTGAACATTAAAAATAACATCATTGTCAATAACAACGCATCAGGCTCAGCAAGAAGTGCAATGGGTTTTGCTTATGCTACTTATACAGGACTTACATCGTCTAGTAACGACTTGTATGCCGCCAGCGGCAATCTTGTTGGTTATGGTAGCTTACAGACTCCTACAGGCTACTACACTTCAATTACTGCCTGGAATGCGGCTTCAGGAAAAGATGCACCATTGGGTTATCCTGCAGTGTCGTTGCCAATTACAACACCAAGAGGTTCGGTAAACGTACTACCTGCGTTTACCTCTACTTCCGCGCCTGTTGATCTTACATTAAGCGCAAGTACAGCAAATTACCTGTTAAATAATACCGGTGTTTCTGTTTCGCCAACAGTAACTACCGACTTCGACTGTAACACCCGTGATGCAAGTTTCCCGGATATTGGCGTAAACGAGTTCACATCACCAGGATGCACAACTGCCGACGGAGGAGCGGTAGCTGTATCTGCACCGGGTTTCTGTGTTAGCGGATCGCCAACACTTACCTTGTCAACTACTACTACCGGCGGGGGGGCATACTATCAATGGCAGTCTTCTGCTACCGGTGTAGGTGGCTGGTCGGCAATAAGTGGTGCGACTAATACCACTTACAGTCCATTTGTAACTACTACTACTTATTATAGAGCGTTGGTTGCCTGCCTCAACACGTCTGCTACTGAGCAAACACAGGCGTCAGCAACTTCGGTTACTATTGCGGCACAACCAACTATCTCCGGCCTAGCCGTTGCGCCATCTTCTACAAGCATTTGTTCTGGAGCAAGCATCACTCTTACCGGGGCTACTTCCGGTGGATTTGGTACACCTACTTATACATGGTCGGGGCCGGGCCTTCCCTCAACTACCAGTGGCGCATCTACTTCATCTGTACTTACACCAACTGCTGTTGCAAATGTGTCCGGAACATTCAGTGTTATCGTGAATTTCAGCGGAGCTAACTGTATTACCAGTCCTCTAAGAGTTACTGCGTCTACCTATACGGTAGCCCCCCAGCCATCAGTAACCGCTCTTTCTTTGCTGCCCGCAAATACCAGTTTGTGCTCGGGTGCCGCAATAACATTGACGGCCACTGCCAGCGGTGGTGCAGGATCGCCTACATATACGTGGTCTGGCCCCGGCCTGGCAGGTGTTACAGGTAGCTCAGCAGTTTCGGCTGTTCTCAACCCAACCGTTGCGGCTACTGCCAGTGGCGAATTTAGTGTTACGCTTGCGTACTCAGGCACTGGCTGTAATACTACATCGGCATTCCTTACTTCCTCAGTATATACGGTTTCTCCTCAGCCATCTATTACTAGTGTCACACCTTCAGCTATAAGCACATGTGCAGGGGAGAGCATCACCATTGCCACCACATCAACCGGTGGCGTAGGTACAGGCACCTATACATGGAGTGGTGCGGCCATAACAACTACTACAGGTACGTCTGCTACTTCGCCGGTATTTTCGCCTACGCTTGCTGCGGCTAATGTGTATAGTGTATCTATTGGTTATGCAGGTACAGGTTGCGTAGCTGCGGTTACAACTACTACCATAACAACTCATTCCATTCCTGCCGCTTCCGTTAGTGCGGCTATGCCGAATATTTGTCAGCCTACACCATCTGCGTCAATTGGGCTGAGTAGTATTGTTGGCTCGCCTACAACATATAGTGTAACCTGGCTTGGCGCGGCACTCGCCGATGGCGGCTTTAGTAATATATCGGGCGCTGCTTTATCAGGCTCGTCTGTTACATTGATATATAACACTGGTGGTGGAGCAGGTTCCTTCGATGGATCACTTACTTTATCTAATGGATTTTGTACCAGTCCGGTTTATCCGGTTCATACCATTGTGCATGCTCAGCCGTTGATGACTATCGCGGCCGTCAACGTTCCATGTGTTGGTTATGCAGGTAGTATAGACTTTACTGGTGCAGATAGCGCCAGCGTAGCATATTCAGTTGATGGCGGCAGTACGTCCAATTTCATATTTAGTGGCACCACACATTCATTGAGTATCGGTGTTATGACTTCGGCACATAACTATTTAATTATTGATGCCCACAATGCTGTTTGCACAACTTTCTACAGCACGCCTATTACTATAACCCCTACGCCTATGGCATGGGTGGGTGGCACTGGCGGTGCAGGACATGAGTCTGAGTGGAATAGAATAACCAACTGGAGCTGTGGTTTTGTGCCAACCGTGGCAGATGATGTGCAGATATCTGCGGCTGTCTTTAATCCGGTAGTGCCAAGCGCCTTTACAGCAACCACAAGAAATCTTACAGTTAGCAGTGGCGGTGTATTGGTTATAGATGGATCAGGTAAAATAGAGGTAGACGGTTCTTATAATAACAGCGCACAGGTTCTTGGAGCTGGTAAAGTTGTATTGAATGGTGCTTCTGCCCAGACAATTACAGGTATTGGAACAACTAATAATCTGGAGTTGAATAACAGCACTGGCGCAACTATTAATACTGGCTCGCGTTTAGTGATCGGTAACACTATTACCATTACTTCTGGTACCTTGACAACTAATGATAGCCTGGAGCTCGCATCTACAGATACTAATGCCACTGCACGTATTGCAGAAATACCTTCATCAGGTGCTGCTATATCTGGCAAGGTGAAAGCAGGCCAATATGTTATGGGTGGCTACCGCAGGTTCCGTTTCTTCAGCCATCCATTCAGCGATACTATGTCACTTAGCCAGTTGCAGCCGTATATAGATATCACTGGTCCTGGTGGTACGGCCAATGGATTCAGGTATACCGCTTCAAATGCGCCTTCTACCTTCAGATTAGACCCCTATACAGAGAATTCGAGTATGGGTTATGACCCGGGTTGGAAGCCGTTTACAAAGATCAATGCAAGTGCTGCTGATTCAAATAAGGTGCATCCTGGTCAGGGTATCCGTATATTGTTCAGAGGCGCAAAGGGTGAAGGTTTAGGATATCTCGGTTACCTGGGTGGGTATACTGTATCGCCAACTACTTTCAAGATGATCGGTAATGTAAACCAGGGCGATGTGTCGATACCTCTGGCACAGGGTGCCACTGCTACTTTGCAAAGCTTTAATATGGTGGGTAATCCTTATGCATCACCTGTCGATATGGGTACGGTTATATGGAATGCAAGAGCCGCAGGACAGGTTATGGGTGGTGCGTTCTTCGTGTTCGACCCGGCAATGGGTGCGGGTGGTCAATTCGTATCAGTTAACCTTGGTGGTTCAGCAGTTCCATACTATGTGCAGGCTAATACTTGTATACAGGTAGAAGCAGATCATGATGGCGCGCATATTGATTTCTCAGAAGCCGACAAATCACCCAATACCTCTAACTATTTGTACAAAGCTCCTGTACAATACACCAATCTGAGTGTGTATGATGAGAAGTACCACATATGGGACATGCTGAAGCTGGACTTTAATGACAAGGCAACAGATGAGCATGACAGAATGTTGGATGCTTCTAAACCAATGGGAGTAGCAGATTTCAATTTCTACAGTCAATCAACCGATAACTTGAAGTTGGCAGTAGATAGCCGTCCGTTCTTAGCCGAGAAGGTGATACCTCTTGGTCTTACTAGCGGCTACCAGCAGAATTTTATCATCCGTGCAGACAACCTGGTTGTGCCTGCCGGTGGCAAACTGGTGCTTCATGATAAGTTGCTAGGAAAGTATGTTGACCTGAATCAGGGTACAGAATATGCATTTACAATAGGAAAGGACAAAACCACACAAGGAGACCGTTTCGAACTGGCTCTGAAATCAATTGCTCCTGTTCCTGTAAAACCACTTGCAGTAAGCATGACACCAAATCCAACTACCGATGATGTGAAGATCAACTTCACATCTGGCAAAAAAGAAAAGGTAACAGTAAGTGTTATGGATATCAGCGGTGTGAGTATTTACAGTAAAGACCTTGGTGAACAGCAGAATGGCACGATAAGTGTTCCGTTGAGCAGCTTCGCAGCAGGGATCTACATGGTAGAACTTACACAGGGTGAACAAAAGATAACACAGAGATTGGTTAAGGAATAATCGATCTGTGTTTATATAATTTAGGGCAGGGTACTCAAGGTATCCTGCCCTATTTTTATTTGGTGCGATCTTAAAATTGGTTATCCCAGGCTTATTTTACATTATAGCCAGATAACCAGCACTAAAAAGCAAAAGCCACCCAAAACAGGCGGCTTTAATAGTTTCAGAAACGGTCTTAGTGCTGTTTTCTTTTCATTTAATTAGCCATATTCAAATTCACCCTGTCCGCCAGCCAGCTATTAGCTACCGGTATCAACCATTTGTCAAGCAGCTCTCTTTTTGTCTCCACCAGGTTGTTGAATAATAGGGTAGAGCCGTCAATAAATCCTTTATCTATAGCATATTGCACCTGGCTCATTGGCAGCATATCTGCTTTTCCTTTCCTCAGGAAGGTCAACATCATACGGTCGAAGAAGTTGACATCATACTGGCGCTCCAGGCTTTTGATCACCCTTACAGAGCTGTCTGTGCTGCATCCGCTTACCGTCACGTCGCTTTCGTCGGCAATGATCACCACAAACTGACCGAAAAGTAATTTTGCCCATCCTTTCACCGGTGCACCATGCGCCTGCCATTGGCTGTAAAACTGGAAAAGTTGTTCATTTACCTCATTTGCTTCCTTTTCTATAAAAGCGCGACTACTCTGGTATACCCATACGCGTGAATTATCTGATAGTTCGGCCGGGATAAGATTAGTTAATTCCTGAATTTGCATGGGCGCAAAGTTACGGCAGAAATAAGCATATTAGATTCTACTTTGTATTGAAAACACCGGCTTTAACAATAGCGAAATCAATTATAATATCAACGAATATCTGCCACAATACAAAAAATACTCGTTATTTACTAAAAAAATCGGTAACTTCGCACACTTTTAAAACATCTTTTCTTTCTTATGAAGTTGTCGCAATTTAAGTTCGAATTACCGTTAAATCTCATAGCACAACATCCCGCTAAAAAACGTGAAGAAAGCCGCCTTATGGTGGTAGACCGCGCTACCGGCAAAATAGAACATAAAGTATTTAAAGATGTCCTCGGCTATTTTCATGACAAGGACGTAATGGTAGTGAATAACACTAAGGTATTCCCTGCCCGTCTTTATGGCCGTAAGGAAAAAACTGGTGCTAAGATCGAAGTTTTCCTTTTGCGTGAATTGAACAAGCCAAACCACCTTTGGGATGTGATCGTTGATCCTGCCCGTAAGATACGTGTGGGTAATAAATTATACTTTGGTGATAACGATGAACTGGTAGCAGAAGTAATAGACAATACTACTTCTCGTGGCCGTACTATTCGTTTCTTATTTGATGGTACCGATCAGGAGTTCCGCAACATGCTGGATATACTTGGCGAAACACCATTGCCTAAGTACATCAAGCGCAAGCCGGAAGAAGAAGATAAAGAGCGTTACCAGACAGTTTATGCTAAGTACGAAGGTGCTGTAGCTGCACCAACTGCCGGTATGCACTTCAGCCGCGAGCTCATAAAGCGCCTGGAAATTGTCGGTGTTAAGTTTGCTGAGGCTACTTTGCACACCGGCCTGGGTACTTTCCGTCCTATTGAAGTAGAAGATCTGTCTAAGCACAAGATGGACGCTGAATACTTTAAGGTAGACGAGTACGCAGCTAACATTGTAAACAAAGCGAAGATAGAAAAGCGCCACGTTTGCTCTGTAGGTACAACTACCATGCGTGCATTGGAAAGTTCAGTTACAGCGCAAGGTTTGCTGAAGCCGGAAGAAGGTTGGACGAACTTGTTCATACATCCTCCTTACGAATTCTCAATTGCAGATTCTTTGATCACTAACTTCCACCTGCCTAAGACCAGCCTGATGATCATGGCCTGCGCTTTTGCCGGCTTTGATCTGATGATGCATACTTACGAAACAGCTATCAAGGAAAAATATCGCTTCTTCAGCTATGGAGATGCTATGTTGATCATCTAGTAGATAGTAGATAGTTCCGATGGAATTGAAATAATAGTTTATATATATTATTGAACAGCGTGCCAATTGGTGCGCTGTTTTGCTTTTAATTAATCGCCTGTTGTCGGTCTCTGACCGACGATCATTTGGACGTATTCGTTTTGTGCACTTTTAGTTGATGGTTAACGATGTCAGGGGGGGCAAGCGTCTCGCTTGTGTAATGAAGATGAGCATCTTAAGTCCATGCATAGGTTATTAAACCACTACTCCTTAATTTTACCCCGTCATGAAGATATTTCTCGCACAGCAAAACTACCATATAGGCAATTTCGAGGCCAATACAGATAAGATCATTGCAGCTATTGAGGAAGCAAAACAAAATGGGGGAGACCTTATTGTTTTCTCCGAGTTGTCTATATGCGGTTATCCGCCCAGAGATTTTTTGGAGTTCAATGACTTTATTGAGGCTGGCCTGGCATCGGTAGAGCGTATCCGCCAGGTGGCTGATACTATTGGCGTGCTGGTAGGCTGCCCGTCAAGGAATGACAAACCGCAAGGGAAGAATCTATTCAATAGCGCTTTCATGCTGTATGAGAATGAGATAAAGGGTGTGGTCAACAAAACGTTGCTCCCGAACTACGATATATTTGACGAGTACCGCTACTTCGAACCCGCATACAACTGGAACGTGCTCGAGTTCAAAGGTAAAAAGCTGGCTGTGACCATTTGCGAAGATATCTGGAACCTTACTGAAGATCCATTATATCGCACCTGCCCTATGGACGAGTTGATCAAGCAGCAGCCCGACATCATGATCAATCTGAGCGCATCACCGTTCGACTATGTACATGCCGATAGCCGCAAGGGCACTGTAAAGCAGAATGTGATGCAGTACAACCTGCCAATGGTATATTGTAACACCGTTGGTGCGCATACCGATATAGTCTTTGATGGAGGTTCACTGGCAATGGACGTAGATGGCAACATCATAGCCGAGCTTCCATATTTCACAGAAGCGATGCAGGCGGTTACTTTCAACGATGATGGTAGGTTATCCGGAGAACTGATTTGTACAGCCGACAAAGTACCTTCTATCCAGACCATGCCCCAAACGCTGGAGCCATTAAAGAGTATTGATAAAATACACCAGGCACTGCTTACAGGTATCCGGGACTATTTCCGCAAGATGGGCTTTAAGAAGGCAATCGTGGCCTCTTCAGGTGGCATAGATAGCGCTGTGGTACTGGCATTAGCCAGCGAAGCTCTAGGAGCCGAAAACGTCAATGCATTGTTGTTGCCTTCACAATTCTCCACTGGTCACTCGGTTGATGATGCGGTACATCTGTCGCAGAATCTCGGCGGCCATTACGACATTATTCCTATAAAAGATGTATTTGAAGCCTATGAAAAGGCATTGAGTCCGGTGTTTAAAGATCTTCCTTTCAGTGTTGCTGAGGAAAATCTGCAATCGCGCATAAGAGGCGCAATGGTCATGGCTTTATCCAATAAGTTCGGCACTATTTTGCTCAATACATCCAATAAAAGCGAATTGGCCACCGGCTATGGTACGCTCTATGGTGATATGGCCGGTGGATTGGGCGTATTGGGTGATCTGTATAAAGAACAGGTATATGCACTGGCACGGCACATCAACAGAAACAAAGAGATCATACCGCAAAATATAATAGACAAAGCGCCGAGTGCAGAACTTCGCCCCGGTCAGAAGGACAGCGATAGCCTGCCTGACTATTCTATACTTGATCCTATATTGTATCTCTATGTAGAGCAGCGCAGAGGCCCGAAGGAGATCATAGCAGCAGGCTTTGATGAGGCATTGGTAAGGCGCATAACCAAACTGGTAAATACTAATGAGTACAAGCGAAACCAGTTCTGCCCTATAATCAGGGTTTCTCCAAAGTCATTTGGTATCGGTAGAAGAATGCCTATTGAGGGTAGATATTTGTCATAGAATTGTCTGTTTGAATTGTGTTTTATGATTAACTTTAATCATTAGCTCATTTCAAATTACTTATATGAACATTCTGGTAAGCAAGAAAGCAATAATGATCACCGTTGTGTGTGCCGCTATGGTATTTGCGCAAACATTCGCGCAGAAAGAACAACACAAGGAAGAGAAACCCCAAAACCTGAAGGTTTTGCCTAAGGATATTTCAGAGGAAGATCTGCACACCTAATGCGCAATTATTCGCGCGCATTAGGTGTGCGCTGCAATTATTGCCATGAAGGCCAGAAAATAGAAGGTCAGGAAAGAATGAAATGGGATTTCGCATCAGACAAAAAGGAAGATAAAGAAGTAGCCCGGGAAATGATAAAGATGACAGCGGCACTAAATAAAAACTTCATTAGTAAGATAGGCGATGGTAGTCTCCGCCAGGTAACTTGTGTTACTTGCCATAATGGTAACGCGCACCCCATAAATAGCGTTGATTCATTGAAGAAAGACGCAGAGCCATCAAAGCACTAATATTTTATAATACATTAAACAAATATTCGGCAGGGAAATCACCTTATTAGCCTAATTTTGCACCCTTATGGGTTTCAAAAGCCTTTTATTATTAGCTGCTGTTATAGTGCTCGGTTTGGTCGGCTGTAAAGTTTATAGCCTTTCCGGTGCTACTATAGAGGGCAAGAACATTAATATCCGCCTGTTGCAGAACAAGGCGCAGAATGTAGTGCCGAGCCTTGCCGCCACACTTACCGACAAGCTACGAAGCCGTATCTTGTCGCAAACAGGGCTTAGTCCTGTATCTAGAGACGATGCTGATTATGATCTTAGTGGGGATATTATTGGTTACACCGTTACGGTAACAGGTGCGCAAAATGTGCAGACCGCTACCAAAAACAGGTTGACGGTATCGATTAAAATGGTGTTTAAGAATCGTAAGAACGAAAAGGTAGGCTTCACGCAGACTTTCACCCGTTTTTCCGATTTCGATGCCACGCAGACATTGCAAAATGTGGAAACAGCACTGATAGAGGACATCGGCAACCAGCTTGCCGATGATATTTTTAATAAAGCATTTGTAAACTGGTAGGATCATGACAGACAAGAATGCCATTAAAATAATTTCCGGTTTATTGCAACAAGCGCCAGCGGCCCACAGTAAGGCAGCAGGCGATGTGGATGCTATTATAAAGAAATATCCCTACTTCATACCTGCCCGATATATTAAGGCCGAACAGTCCCATAGCAAAAAGGCCTTTTCGTCTGAAATGCTTACTGACACTTACCCATACAGGGGCAACTGGCTAATGTTTCTGGATCATATACAAGGGATAAAGAAGCCTGTGGTAGCTGCTACTGTAGACCTTGTGGAAGAGATATCAGTAGTGGATGATCAGGTGCCGGCTGAGGAAATTGATGTGTTGGTTGATGATTCAGTAAGTCCCATTCTGCTCATGGAGCGCGATGAAGAAATTTTGCTGGTTGAGGAGCAGATCCCAGCAGAGGTGATAGAGGAAGTAGTTCCCGTAGTTGTGGAAACGGTTGTCATAGAGGAAGTGGTGGTTGCTGAAAATGATGAGGACCTTCTGAAAGAAGACGAAATTGAAGAAGTGATCACAGTAACCGACGAGGATATGCAGCCCCTTACCGTTGCTGAGATGAAGGAAGAAGACATCTTCACTCCTATGCAGAGCGAAGATTATTTCATGCAGCAGGGCATCAAAATATCGAGGGATATGCCCGATAATATAGATGAACTGGCAGTAAATAATGAGCAGGATACGCGAGATAAGTCACTGATGGTGATGATGAGTTTCACGGAATGGTTACTCCATTTTAAGACCACCGCCGAAAAAAAGAATTCAGAACTGGAAGATCAGAAGGCAGTACGGACCATGTGGCAGAAAGAAAAGTTATCGGCGGCATTGGAAGAAGAGAATGACGAGATCCCGGAGAATGTTTTCGAGATGGCCGTTAATTCTATCGCCCGCGAAGAAGGTCTTGCAAGTGAATCATTGGCAGATATTTACATGAAACAGGGTAAGTATGACCAGGCAATTGAAATGTATAAAAAATTAAGTTTGCGCAATCCGCAAAAAAATGCTTACTTTGCCCGCAAAATAGAAGAAATTTTAAAAGAAAAAAGATCATGATATTTCTAATTACAACTGTTATTGTTATTGCTTGTGCTGTGCTGGGCTTTTTCATATTGATCCAGAACCCTAAGGGTGGTGGATTGTCTGGTACTTTCGGTAATGTGAGTTCACAGGTTATGGGCGTTAAGCAGTCTGGTGATATCATGGAAAAAGGTACTTGGGTATTGATGAGCGTTATCGCTGGTCTGTGCATCATCTCTGTTATGTTCATGCAGCGACCTGCAGGTTCTGAAGAAGGCAATTCTGCTAAATCAGCAAAATCTGCTCCGGCAAAACCAGCTCCTGCTAAAAAATAATACTAGTCTGTTTTAATAGATATTATCAGGTTGCTGTTCCTTCAGCAGCCTGATTTTTTTTGTTTCATAGTTACGTTATTATTCATTTGGCCAGCATTATAAATCGAACAATACTAACAAGCCCTGAAGGGGCGATATAAATAGCGAGGGGTTTCAACCCCTCGTAGAGAAAAACAACAAAACGTTAGCCCTGAAAGGGCGACATAACTTATAAGCAACCTAATTGCTGGTACGTTTCTAAGAAACATTAACAACACACAAACACTCCATACAATGACCCTTTTCTTACAGACAAGACTTGCCGTTGCATCTGCTCTGAAAATCCTTTACCCCGATGCGGAGATAAAGGATTCCATGATATCCGTTAATCTGACCAAGCCTGAATTTACAGGCGATTATACCGTAGTGCTGTTTCCTTTTGTAAAGCTCCTGCGCATGAAGCCCGATGCATTGGGTGTGCAGTTGGGCGACTACCTCGTGGCTAATACCGATCTGTTCTCTTCATACGCCATAGTGAGCGGCTTCCTCAACATGGCCGTAAAAGACAACGTGTGGGGCTCATTCCTGCTCAATAATTTCGCCAATGCACACTATGGTGAGCAGGCTAAAAGGGATAACAGGGTAATGGTGGAATATTCATCGCCCAATACAAATAAGCCATTGCACTTCGGGCATATGCGTAACATATTCCTTGGTGCAGCTGTGTCTCAGATATTAAAGGCCGCAGGCAATGAAGTGGTAAAAGCCAATCTCATTAACGACAGGGGTATACATATCTGTAAGAGTATGATCGCATGGGAGAAGTTGGGCAATAATGCCACTCCCGAATCTGCAGGCATGAAGGGAGACCATCTGGTGGGTTACTACTATGTAAAGTTCAATGACTTGTTTAAGGCCCAGGTAGCAGAGCTGATAGCTGCCGGTAAAGATGAAAAAGCAGCGGAGAAAGAAGCTCCGATAATGATAGAAGCACAGGAAATGCTCCGCAAGTGGGAAGCCGGTGATCCTGCAGTTTATGGCCTATGGCAAACAATGAATGGCTGGGTATATGAAGGTTTTGATGTAAGCTACAAGAAAATGGGCATCACCTTCGATAAAACCTACCACGAAAGCGAGACTTATTTGTTAGGTAAAGAACTCGTGCAGTCTGGCCTGGAGAAGGGCGTACTCTTCAAAAAGGATGACGGTTCAGTATGGATAGACCTTAAAGACGAAGGACTGGATGAAAAGCTGCTGCTTCGTGGCGATGGCACCTCGGTATACATAACTCAGGATCTGGGTACAGCTAAGCTTAAGTATGACGATTTTAAACTCAATCAGTCGCTTTATGTGATTGCCGATGAGCAGAACTATCACATGCAGGTACTGAAGCTCATTTTAAAGAAAATGGGCGAGCCTTGCGGTGATGGTATCCATCACCTGTCTTATGGCATGGTAGAACTGCCATCGGGCCGTATGAAGAGCAGAGAGGGCACTGTGGTAGATGCAGATGATATGGTAGAAGAGATGATCTCCCTTTCCAGAGAGCAGGCCGAACAGAATGGCAAGACCGCAGGATTTACAGAAGAAGAACTGGGCAAACTATATGATACTGTGGGATTAGGTGCACTTAAGTTCTACCTGCTAAGGGTAGACCCTAAGAAGAAGATGATCTTCGACCCAAAAGAGTCGATAGATCTGCATGGCTTTACCGCTACTTTCATACAGTACGCCCACACGCGTATCTGCTCTATCCTCAGGAAAGAGAATGTACCGCTGATGCCATCAGTAAGCCATTTTCAGGCATTTAAACTGACTGAGGAAATAGCGCCGCTGGAGAAAGCAATGATCCTGCATTTGGAGCAATACCCCACGGTATTGGCTGCTGCAGCCGATGAATACAATCCATCGGAGCTATGTATCTATGCTTTCCAGCTGGCCCAGACCTTCAACTCATTCTACGATGTGCACAGCATATCGAAAGCCGAAAGCGAAGAAAAGAAACAACTGAGACTGATGATAGTAGTAATGGCCGCATCCATTCTCCGCCACTCTATGAACCTACTGGGAATAGCATTGCCTGAGAAAATGTAGTGTCTAAGTATTTCATTACACACTCTCCTCCTTTTGAAGGAGGAGTACCCAATAGTTTTCTGCTTTTTCTGCCGAAACTATTGGGGGAGGTGGTTATCAAAATGATATGTTTCCGTTGATTGCTCACTAAAATATAAACATGAACCTCCAACCCACCCATCTCGAAAACGACCTGATCAAACTGGTACCGCTGGCATCAGACGACTTGGAACGCCTATACCTTGTAGCGTCCGACCCATTGATCTGGGATCAGCACCCCAATAAGTTTCGCTATAAAAGAGACGTATTCCAGGCTTTCTTCAATGAGGCTATCGCATCCGGTAGCGCGTTTCTCATCTTCGATGCAAAGACCAATGAGGTTATCGGTAGCAGCCGCTATTACGACTATGATGCCGCAAAAGGTGAAATAGCCATAGGGTATACATTCCTGGCACGAAGCTGCTGGGGTGGAACCTACAACCGTGCACTGAAACAGTTGATGATCGATCATGCGTTTGAGTCAGTCGGTTCTGTATTGCTACACATAGGCGAGGGAAACATCCGTTCTCAGAAAGCAGCCATGAAAATAGGCGGCAAGAAAGTGGGACAAATAGAAATGGAGATGCCCGGCGAAGCTTACAAGCTTAATTATATCTTTGAGATAACGAAGGAAGACTGGAACAAACCGGCTTAAACGCATAACATGGCAATAGTCAATTGTGGTAATATAGATAATGTAAGCTGGCAAAATGAGCCGGATACTTATCAATTGCACAATACAGTACATGTCTACAGTATCACCATCTCCGAATCATTACACCTGCTTACTTTAGCAGACACTTTACTTAGCGAAGCCGAACACAAACGCGCTAACAGCTACTACCAGCAAAAAGACAGAGAACGGTTTATTATAAGCAGGGTAGCGCTAAGGCAGTTGTTGGGCAAATACCTTAGCCAAGCTCCCCAGAATATAGTATTCTCTATAGTTAACAACAAGAAGCCATATATACAAAGCGCCACTCAGCCCATCCACTACAATGTCTCTCATTCCGGCGACCAAATACTGATTGCTATATCTCATTATGAAGTAGGTATAGACGTAGAGCATATTCACCCAGACTTCGACTATGAAGAAATTATCCCTACTTGTTTCAGCGCACTAGAAGCCGCTCAGATCCGCTCATCTAATGATCCCCGGCACACCTTTTACCTCCTCTGGACACGTAAAGAAGCCCTACTTAAGGCAACTGCTAAGGGTGTAGATGACGACCTTATTTCCATACCATCACTTCATGGTGTGCATGAAGTTGGGTTTACCCACGTTGATTGGGTAGTTAGAAGTTTTGTGATTGGAGATGGGTATGTGGGGAGTGTGGGGTATTGTCTTGAATTTGAAACAATTGCGTATTATCACCTCTTATAAAACGCACCACTCTCGGCATTTACAAAAAAGCAAAACACTTCTGCGGGGCCGTGAACGCCTACTACTAGTGTTTTCTCTATATCTGCGGTGCGGCTGGGGCCGGTGTTGAGGTTCATCATTGAAGGGAGGTCATTGCCATACTTCTTCTTCATTGTGGCAAAGGCGTCATCTATATCGCCAACTATCTGGTCGGCATAGGCAAACACTATGTGAATTGGGTAGAACACAGGGGCTGTGCGGCCCATGTGCTGATTACTGCTTATGAGGATAGATCCTGTGCGGGCTACCAGCATTTCGCAGCCGGTAATGCAGGCATCTGCTGTCTCCAGGTAGGGCTCTGCAGGTTCAACAATACCTGGTTCCAGGTCGTTGAACATCTTCAACAAGCGATTGTCGGCACAAAGCATATGTCTCCAGCCACGGCTTTCGTGCAGTATGTTTATGTTGTCGAGCAGTTCCTTTTCATTGTCGCAGAAGATGAACTTTCCACCCAGCTTTATGAAAGCATCAGCAAATACTTCCTCCATACCATCGGTACTGGTAGTATATATCTTCTGGTTTTCCTTATCCGTTTCGGGGAAGGGCATAGGCAGTTTGGCCTCGCTCAGTCCTTTACGGATACGACTTAAGATATTCTCCCTTGCTTTTGATGTTTTGAAAGTCTGCACGTTGTAAAATTAAATGGTTTGTTTGTAAATACAATAGTCGATTTTATAAGATGTGCCACACCTTTGAGGTGTGGCACATCTGGTTGCCGGCAGGTGTGTCACAGCAGGGGGGCTTTTATAACTTCCACCTCACAGATACGTTTACTACGCGCCCATCAATAGGTGCCCAAAGAGGCTTGAATGTAGGATTACTGATACTACCCGAATATAACGCCTCTACCTTACTCATACGATAGTCGAGCAGGTTCTCGCAGTTGGCAACAATGTACACGTGCATGCCCAGTTTGTATTGAGCTATAAGGGCGATGAACATATAACCGGGAGTCTTATCACCGGTATATCTATACTGGCTTCCTGTATAGGAGCCTTCCAGTCCAAGCCGCCAGTCCTCTTCTATTTCTTTTACCAAAACAAAGGCAAGCCTGTTGCGCGGTGTTAATGGCACAGGCGCATTGCTCTGCCACTTATTTACAGCATTGGTAAAGGTATAGCCGCCGTACAGTTCCCATTTCTTCAGTACCAGCTTCACGTAGGTATCAAAGCCCATGGTGAGCACAGGCTGGTTTCTGTTAATGAGCGAAATGGTGTCAACTGCCTTGTAAACAAGGTAAGTGGGATTATTTATCTGGGTAAGAAAGAATGCATGATTGATGAACAGGCTATGATCCTTATCCCAATCATGCTTATAATTGCCTTCCAGGTTATAGCCGTAAGATATTTCTGCCTTAATGTTGTCGCCTACAGGTGCTATATAGCGGGGTTCATATTCTATGTCCTGTTGCGCCAATGGATTCGGTGTTTTATAGCCTATACCAAACCCTGCACGCAGCCCGAAATGCTCATTGATATGCTGAAAAAATGCAGCTCGTGGCAGGATAAACAGTCCATATTTTGCATGGTTGTCTATTCGCAATCCTCCCTCCAGTGTTGTGTTTTTAGTGAGATGCATGGTGTATTGACCGAAGGCACCTGCCGTGAAGTTGACGAACTTATGTATAAGCGTACTGTCTGTTGTAAGCGTGCGATACTGATCTCCAACTATATTTGTTCCCAATACCAGTTCGCTGTGCTTATATGGTTTGAATAACGCCGCCTCGCTGTAATAGCTCTGTTGCCAGCCCTCAATATTATGTTCACTGCCAGATGATATTTTGCGGAAATAGCTAAACAGTCCTTTTATCGTAAGCCTGGCTCCGCTTTTGTAAAAGTGGTCAATACTATATTCTCCCGAATGGCGGCCACTCGTATTGTGTTCCTCGTATTGATGTAGCGTGTCTGGTTGTCCTGCTAAGACCACCATATCCCCACCAAGTCTTTTATCAAATGTACCCGAGTAACCAATGCTGATGATGGTCTTATCTGATGGGTAGAAGAATAGTTTGGGGTGGAGTAGCAGGCTTTTGGCCTGTGGAACATCGCTGAATCCCTCACCATCTACATCTTTGGCTTCCTGCCGGCTGTAACCTGCAAAAAGGGTGTAACCCACTCTTTTATATCTTTTGGCCACATAGGCATTCAGGTTAAGCTCATTCAGTGAGGTGTAGTTGGCTACTATATCTGCCTCCTGTGTGGTCGTAGGTCTGCGGGAGGTGAGGTTGATCAGCCCGGCAATAGCCCCGCCGCCAAACAGGGTAGAGGCCGATCCTTTGATCAGTTCTATTTGCTTCAAGTCGAGTGGGGGGATGGTAAGAATGCCAAACCCGCCGGAAAATCCATCATACAGTGGCATTCCGTCCCTGAGTATCTGTGTGTACCTACCCGGCAATCCCTGTATCTTCACATTTGCATTGCCCGATACGGCCGATGATTGCTGTATCTGCACACCGCTAACATCGCCCAGTATGCTGGCAATATTGCCCGGCCTGATGCCAACTTCTTCTCCTACTTCCTCCTTTCCCAACACTTCTACTTTCAGCGGACTGCTCTCGATCGCCTGGTTGTTTCGGGTAGAAGCTATAAGGGTTACTTCTTCCAGACTGGCATTATCTATCTCCATCTGCACGGTTCTAATATTATTATTAACCTGCTGAATAATAATATTTTGAGTGACATAACCTAAAGTACTTATTTCTATTGTGTGCTTGCCGTCTGATACATTGATAGTTGCTGATCCCAGGGTGTCGGTTATACCCGCTACAGCACTATCTACCTTCACTGTTGCCCCCGGTAAGGCATCTTTTTTAGCGGCGTCTATTACCCTTAGCCTTAATGTTTGTTGTGCGTGGGCCGCTGCACTAAACAACAGCACCCAGCACAACATGAATATGTTTTTCATGTAGTTTGTTTGTAAAATGATAGATAAGTCCGGAGCAGCAAGTACTACTCCGGACTATAATTTTAGAAGAGAGTGATCAGTCTTTCACCTCTTTGATAAAGTTGCCTTGCATGTCAAATATCAGGTCTTTACCATTTACCTCCGCTTCATATACTTTACTGCCATCTGCCTTTACAATTATCGCGGCATCCTTTATTTTGCCTTTTGCTTCAGCATATTTTTTAGCACTGGCGGGCAGTTTGTCTGCGGGAATAGCCGTTTCGGTTTCTTCCGCTACGCCTTTCTCATTGTATACTACAGACATCTTGTCTGCGCCGTTGGTAAAAGATACTTCATAATTGCCATGTTCTTTTTCCCATTTTACTTTAGTGGCAGTAGTATATGCTTTGGCAAAGGCTGCTTTTACCAAAGCCGGAACTGAAGTAGTTTTCTGCGCTATTGCGCTGATGGTGCATAGCATAGCTACGCACAAAACGATATGTTTCATTTTAGAATTGTTGAGTTGAATTAAATAATTGAAGGTTTCATCCGGTTTTTAACCAGAATGTTAAACTGTATGGCTATATGGTAAATGCCGGAGGGCGAAACACACCCGAAAGGTATCCGGGACGAAATGAAGTTGTTTTGAAAATTGAGTATTTCTGTTTGATAATGAATTCTTTGACTATAATTATCGGAGATTTTGCTTTAGCATAGAATGTAATTAATGTTTGCACCGGTATGTGGTTGTAAACAGCCTGGTGTGGCTTGTCATGCTCTTCCGCTTCATCGCCATCATGTATGTTCAGGAGGTGCTCTACAACAAAATCGCAGAGGTTAATATCCGGGTCTTCCTGCGCGCATTGCTGATACATTTGTGGCAGGTCGCGCATAAAAGACAGGTCGCCCATGGGGAACAAGATAGCCCCGATGCCATAGTATGCCAGTAAGAAGGTTATGACTATTTGTTTCACGCGTTACAAATATATGTGGTTTCTTCAATTCAATTTGTTGCTTTTTTGGGTTGGTGACGTGTCTCACTTTGAAGGTGGGGTACATCGGTATCTCGCAACTTACCCTTATTTTTGGATGGCAAATTATTTCGTTTGCAAGCGAAGGATAAAGGTAAGTGCAGCGTCTAACTATTGTTAATGTAATTTTTATGGATCAGCCGGATAAGAACATATGGGTAAATGAGGTGATGGATAGCCTTGCAGGAATGCAGCGCGTGCCACCCCCACATGGTATGTATGAGGGGGTGATGAGCAGGGTGCGGACCAGCAGGAATAACCTGCGTGTGTTGCTGCCCAGGGTAGCGGCGGCGGCGGTATTGTTGCTGGCAGTGAACATATTTTCGGTATATCATGCTACCAAGGCTAAACAAACAACACAAACAGGTGTTTATCAATTGGTAGACGAGCAGATAAGTAATTTATCAGAAGGTAGTTTTTAATATATGGAAGATAATAAGGCATCAGGTCTCTGGAAATGGTTGGTAGGTTTGCTGGTGGTCTGTAATATGGCATTGATAGCTATAATATGGTTCAAACCACAACCCGGGTATAGCGGTGGTAGCGAAAGAGAAGAACATCACGGTCGTGGCGGTAAAAGAATGATGGCTTTTGACGGCGATCTCAATTTGTCGAAAGAGCAACAGGCTAAGTTTGATGCTATTGTTGCGGAGCAACATGCGCATGTAGACAGCCTGAAGCGCCTGGCAAGAGATGTGCGTACACAATTCTTCAATAATATTTCTGTGGCTGCACCTGATGCGGCAGAAATGACCCGACTGAGCAATGACCTTGGGAATTATCATAGGTTGATAGAGTTACAGACTTACAATAGCTTCAGGGAGATAAGGTCTATCCTTACCGATGTGCAGAAACAAAAGTTTGATACTATTACCCGCGATGTACTTACTCGCCTGCCCGAACAGCCCCGCTTCCGTGGTGACGGCATGGGCCCGGCGGAACGCCGCAGACATGAGCGTGGTGAAAGTGAGCAGGAGGAGCAGGAAGAACATGAGGGTGGGGAGGAACATGAGCATCGTGGTCCGCCGCCGGGAGATAGGGATGGGGATGATGGTCCGCCGCCGACTAAGAAATAGGTTAGTTTTTTCATGTTGATATTTATTGATGCCCGATTATTTGTAAAAAAATAATCGGGCATTGTTTTTTGGTAAATGTTTGGTTATTAGTAGTTTAAGGAATTTTGGTATGCCCGATCGTGCCCGACGAATGGGAGGGCGGGGAGCGAAAGAGCGGAGAGCGTGTTTTGTTTTTCTCAAAGAGAGCCGGCCTGATGTGTTGTTGGTGAGAGACCATAAGTGTTCGAAACTTCATTTTCTGTAACAAACTCCTCATATTATGTAATTTCTTTCGCCCCTTCAGGGCTAGGATCACTTCATTTTTTAATACCCGGGGCTACACCCCGGGCTATTATATTTCGGTCTTTCAGACCTGTTTTATCACGTTTCGAACACTTGAAGTCACAGACTGACAACGGGCCTACTGAAATTTATCCAATGCCCGATGGTTTTGAAAAAATAATCGGGCATGGGTTTGGTGTAATTGTTTGGTTATTAGTTGTTTAATGAATTTGGGTATGCCCGATCGTGCCCGATTTATAATTCCTTAGGGTGTGTTGTTACGTACTCAAAGAGGGCCGGTTTGATGTGTTGTCGGTCAGAGACCGACAACGGGCGATCTTTATTTGATGTGGTTAGTGTTTGCGCAACTTCGCAAGCGGGACGCTTGCATGTGCCGGGACGAAGCGAGACGCTTCGACCAGTATTGGACCAGTGTGCCCGGTGGTGCATGCTAGTTTTGTGATAGAGTCGATATGTCAAGGAGCTTACAGGCGTGGTGCCAATGTGGGTGCAATTTAGTGCAGGGATCTGTTTCGGGCAAATAAAGATATCAACAAAAGTAAAGGCGCAGCAGGCTGTAGTGTGCTGTGGGTAAGGGTTTGAGAGGGGTGATTTCTGTGGATATGTTTTTTAGTGGCAATGGTGTTACAAAATTCCATTTAATAGGTATTTTGCTACAAGTTTTAGGTCCTTTTTAGCACCCATATTATCAGATTTTTTCGTATTTTTACTATGCACTAATTGCCCGGTCATACAAACCCGATAATCATGTTAACTACGCATATAGCAACGGAGAAAGATGAAAAATACCTCATTACAATAAAGAGGTTGAGGGCGGTTAATTTCAGTAAAAATCTTCCATTTCTTATCCTCTCAGATAAACTACCAGACGGTCAGGTGTATCGTGAATTTGCTGACGGACATATTGAGCTGCAGGAGGTGTTTTCCACTGGTTCTACATTTCAATATAAGGTACTTAAAACGCTTCATGCATCAGAAGCTGACAAAGTAAGGAAGGCGTATGGATTACTCTAAGCCCACCTTGCTTGTTATTTCCGGGCCTAATGGTGCCGGTAAATCCACCCACATACAGACGATGCTACCAACAGCATTTCAAGGTATTGTGTCATTCGACAGGGATAATACAAGGGTAGAATTTGAACAAAAACTCATTGCTGAAGGTGTAAGCACTGATGAGCTTTTTTATAAAGCCACAGCAAAGATGGAAAGCAAATTGGTAGAAGCTATGAAATCTGCTATTCGTCAGAACAATCATTTTGTACTCGAAACACCTCTTTCTCATCCCGATTACTGGGCCTACATTGATATGTTTACCAAGGCAGGATACCAGATCCAACTCAACTATCTGTGTTTAGATAAGGTTAGTGACTGTATTGCCAGAGTAGGACAAAGAGTAATTGAAGGAGGGCACTATGTTGAACCCAAAACCATAAAAGGTGTTTACGAAAGGAACCTGGAGTATATTGATGAGTATAACAGTACGTTTAAGGTAATTGAACTTTATGATGGGATGACCATGCCAGCACTTCTTGCTGTTATCGAAGATGGTGCAATTACTTTTGCTTTAAAAACAGCCATGAAAAAGAAGTGGATCAAATCCGGATTGCCGTTGCTCGCACAAAAAATCAAAGATTTTCTCTGATTATTATAACTGTACTCCAAAAGTGCCTGCTCCTGACGATCGTTGAGTTATGTCTACAGCACATAGTTGATAACCTATTGTTTAATTACTCTCGCTGTTGTCCTTGCTCCGTTATCATTACTGAATTGTAGCAGGTACACGCCAGGGGGCAGGTTGCTGACGTTAAGGGTATTGTTTCCGGTTTGTAGTGTGCCGTCTTGCAGGGTGGTGCCGGTAAGGGAGAACAGGCGGTAGCGGGTAGTGGTGGTAATGCCGGAGATGTTGAGCAGATCTGCAGTAGGGGTAGGGTAGATGGAGATATGGGTAAGCGCATTGGCCGGGTCGTTAATGCCCACGCCGGTTGCAATAACATCGGTGCACACAGTATCTGAACCGCAAGGAGTATAAACTATCACACATACATGAAAGGTATCTGTAGTAGTGTAGGTATGCGAAGGTGCCGTGCCAGTATCCGTGAGTCCATCTCCGAAATCCCACGTAAGGCTATCCATTCCGGCGGTTGTACCTGTATAGGTAAATGTTACAGCAGGTGATCCGCTGCTGGTAAAAGATGCTATGGGTGCAGATACACAAGGCAGGGTTATGGTATCACAAACAGAATCTACACCGCATTGGCTATAGGTTAATGCGCAAGCCGTATAAATACCTGCTGAAATGTATGTATGAGCCGAGGCAAGTCCTGCACCATGCCCTCCGTCTCCATAGTGCCAGACTACGCTATCTAATGCTGCGGTTGTGCCAGTGTAAGTAAAATTAATAGGGCCGAAACCAGTATGTGTAAATGCCGGGGCAATTGCTGCTGTGCAAGTGATATTGACTGTATGACAAATGGTGTGGTTGCCGCATGGATTATATGCCGTCGCACAGACATTGTAGGTTCCGGCTGCGAGATAGGTATGTGAAGGTGTAAGACCTACACCATGGCCACCATCACCAAAATTCCAGGACACACTATCTATACCAGCTGTAGTGCCTGTATAGGTAAAGTTTCGGATTGCAGATGTGCCGGATGAAGTAAAGGCTGTAACGGGGGCAGCAACACAAGGAACGACGATAGTTGCAAACCGTATATCATTGCCACAGGCTGAATAGATACTAACACTCACTATGTAAGTACCGGGAGTAGTATAATTATGGGTAGTGCTGTAGGAGGTAGCTGTACCACCATCACCAAAATACCACCTCACACTATCTATACCCGTAACAGTACCGCTGTAAGTAAACGTAACAAAGGGATTACCACTATGGGTAAAGGCCGCCAACGGCATTGCAGTACAGCCACAGCTCACCCCGTATTTCACGACACAAAAATCGGTATTACCTCCTACACTGGTAATATGCGGTAACGAACCACCCCATATATCACTTGAAAAATAACCGCCGATGAAAAGATTACCAACCTTATCAGAAGAAATGGTATAGGCATGGTCGTAAAACGCATTCCCGTGTATCTGTTCAATAGAATGGACATAACCACCTGTATCCAATATGCTAAAGAAAGAATTTTGACCTTCACCGCTATACGAGGCCATGGTATCGTTGCCACTGACCACTATTCCAGCCATAACTCCTGCAATTGCTACTTTGCTGCCCCGAATAGGCGTAATGCTCTCAAACCAATTGACACCTGTACTCGCAGCATATCCTGTTATCCAGAAAGGGTTTCCAAAAGTATCCGTTTTAACGACAAAAGAAGTTGCACCACCCCATAATACCGGATTACGAACGGTATCGCCCCTGTAAGTAAGCATACCGGTTCCGGTAGCCGAAAGGTATAGATGGCCATTATTGTCACATACTATTCCACTAAATCCACCAGCACCGGGAATGGTGACATCATGCATCGAGTCAGTCCATACCATGTTACGATTGATGTCGAAAGCTGCTACAAAATTACCACCAGCTCCTGGTGCATATCCACTAGGAAAACCACAGGCATACAATTTTCCTGAGTAACGATCGATTGCTGCACTGTGAATTTTCCACATGGTATCCAGTTGTATCTGCGTAGCAGTTAACAATGTTCCCGATGCATCGTATGCCAGATCATAATGACCTGACACACTCAATACTGTTGGCGTGATTTGCGAACCCGCCCTGAACAACTTTAAGAAATGTGCGTTTTGCTGCCCATCCAGTGCCAGGGTACCTAAGGCGATACCACTCGCATAATAATTAGCCGCCGTATTGGGGCCAACCCATCTTAGCCAATTGAGATGGCCGGATGTATCGAACTGTATTACAGCTGCAACCTGATTGCTAGTTGAATTAGGTATTGTTGTGTCATAACCAATACGAAGTATACCATGAGTAAATGTGCCACATATATACACATGCCCAATGCTATCAGCGGTTAACCCTAATATATACGGAACAGCCGAAGCACCTATTAATTTAGCCCACCGCATATTGCCCAGACAGTCATAACTAGTCAGTAATGCGTTATTATTCGATCCGTAGCCACTGCTCCTGTAGAAAGTATCTGCGTAAATAGCAGTATTCGCAACAATATTTACAGAATACACATTTCCGTTAGGGTCAGTCGTAGTAAAATAAGAACTCTCGTTACTATACCCCGGCGGCATTGTGAAATTAGTACCGCCTGTTTTTACCCACTGGTATTGCTGCGCATATGCAACAGTGTTGCTAAGCACAATCAAAAGGAAGTAGAGGAAAAATTGGAAATGTCTTTTCATAGAAACATCATAAATATATTCAATTATTTGGTGTGGTGGTGTTTCGGCCTTAATCTCCCCCTTTTTCTGCCATATGATAAATGGAGTATAGAGCCTATATTTGCGCATATTTTTAAATAAGACAAATGAAGAAAACACTTTTACTTTTTGTTGCCGTTATCGGTATGATGGGCGCAAGGGCAGATGAGGGTATGTGGATACCTATGCTTATTGGTAAGAATTATGATGAGATGCAGCGCCTGGGCCTGAAGCTCACGAAGGAAGACCTGTACAGCATTAATCACAGCAGCATGAAGGATGCCATTCTGCAGTTTGGTGGTGGTTGCACTGCCGAGATGATCTCTTCTAATGGCCTGCTGTTGACTAACCACCACTGTGGTTATGATGCTATTGCCGCGCTGAGTACTGTGGACCGTAACCTGCTGGATAATGGTTTCTGGGCACATAGCCTGAGCGAGGAGATGCCTGCGCAGGGTGTTACCGCACTGTTCCTGCAGCGCATGGAAGATGTGACCAACGAGGTAAAGATGGCCGTTAACGGCACTACCGGTGCTGAATATACCAAGGCTTTTGATGCTGTACGCAAGGTAATAGAAGAGCGCGAAGGCAAGAAGGGTAAGTATGTAGCCAATGTAAAAGAGTACTTTAATGGTAACCAGTATTTCCTGTTGATATACAAGCGTTATACCGATGTAAGGCTGGTAGGTAATCCTCCGCGCAGCCTGGGTAAGTATGGCGGCGATATTGACAACTGGATGTGGCCACGCCATACGGCAGATTTCTCTATGTTCCGTATCTATGCTGATAGCAACAACAATCCTAAGCCATATGCAGCCAGCAATGTACCTTACCACCCCGGTAAGTACCTGCCGGTATCGGTAAAAGGACAAAAAGAAGGCGATTATGCTATGGTAATGGGTTACCCCGGCCGTACCAACCGTTATGAAGTGAGCTATGGTGTAGACCTGGCCATCAATACGGTTAATCCTTCTATCGTAGCCATCCGCGATCTGCGCCTGAACATTATGAAGAAGCACATGGATGCTGATAAGAAGACTTACCTGCAGTTGACCGGCCTTTACAGCAAAATTGCTAACTACTGGAAGTACTTTATCGGTCAGACCGAGCAGTTGAAGCGCCTCAACGTGGTAGAAAAGAAGAAGAAGAGCGAAGATAAGTTTACCACCTGGGCACGTGCTACACAGGGCATGGATGCAGGGCTGATGAGCAAGTTCGAGCTGGCATTTGATGATTATAAGCCATATGCCAAGCATGCTACTTATTATGGTGAGTGTTTCCGCGCAAGTGCTATGTCGCGCATGGCAGTAGCATTGAAGCCACTGTATGACTACTACGAAAAGAACCCTAAGCCGGATGCGGATAGCGTGAAGAAGTACATAACCAATGCACAGACCGCTTACCGTGCTGCCGCTCATGATTATGAGAAGGCTACTGATATGGACCTGTTTGCACAGATGACCAAGATGTTTTATGAGAATGTAGACAAGAGCCAGATGCCTGATATCTATGCTAATGTTATCTTCAACAAGGAGTGTGTAGGCAAGAAGAGCTGTGCTAAGCCAAAGAAGGGCGAATTGCCTTGCTTTATGGGTACTACTTATGAGGCGTATGCTGCCTATGTTTATAGCCATACTTTCTTAACAGATAGCGTATCGTTCAACAAGTTCTGCGAAGCACCAACTTTTGCCGCATTGAAGAATGATGCTGCAGTATTGTATGCTTACAGCTTTGCCAACAACTACAAGAAGTATGCGCCTAAGGTAGAAGCATTTAACTACCGCAAGGCGGAACTGGCTAAGGAATACCTGCGTGAGATGATGGTTTGGAAGGAAGATAAGATGTTCTATCCGGATGCTAACTCTACGATGCGTATCACTTATGGCAGCGTATTGGGCTATGAGCCACAGGATGGTGTACACTACAACTACTTCACTACTATGGATGGCCTGATGGCTAAGTACAAAGCGGGTGATGAAGATTTTGATGTACCTGCCGACCTTGTGAACCTGTACAAGGCTAAGGACTATGGTATGTATGCCGATGCTGATGGTAAGTTGCACACTTGCTTTATCACTAACAATGACATTACCGGTGGTAACTCAGGTAGTCCATGTATCAATGGTAATGGTGAGTTGATCGGTGCCGCATTTGATGGTAACTGGGAAGCTATGAGCGGTGATATCGCTTTCGACCGTAAGTATAAGAGAACAATTGTGTGCGATATCCGCTACATCTTGTTCATGATAGATAAAATGGGCCATGCCGATAACCTGATCAAGGAAATGGAAATACGCAAGTAATGGCTCAATTGCGCAATGGCTGAATGGCTCAATGCGTGTTATGAATATACAATGAACAGCCGCTTCGGAAACGAGGCGGCTGTTTTTTTGTTTTAGGGTTGCCGCTTTTGTGTGTTTTGACCAACAGTCATCGGGTTGGGTATAATACACTGGGTGCACCCGTCAATTATAGAAAAGATACAAAACGAATATGTCCTGTGCGAATTTCGTACTTCGGCGCGGCTCAGCATGACATTCGAAGTTGTGATTGTTAAACTCTATTATAAAATCCACCAATTACCATTTGTAATATTTGCGGTAATTTTGTGACTGTTATTGTACCCTTATGACCTACCGTACTTCTGTATCAGATCCATTCTCGCGGATGGTGGCGTTTATTGTCAGTTCTTTTATAGGAATGATAATAGTGTTCTCGTTGTCGGGGCTGATGAACGTGTGGCTGATATTGCTGATCTACCTGGCAGAAATGGTGTCGCTTTCGTACCTGTTGATGCGGGTATTTTCATCGGGACTTATAGAAACCATTGTGATGAATGACCGCCTGCATATGCGGTGGATGAAGCACTACCTGCTCAGCAAGCAGGACGATAAAGAGATCCACTTCAAAGACATAGAGGACCATGAATACATTGCCAGCCGCATTTCGCGCACCTACGCCTTGCTGCTGAAAGATGGCAGCGACGTGGTCTATAATCAGTTCAATATGTATGTGACCGGCAAGGAAGATATGGAGGCGATGGGCAGGGATATTTGGGATGCTGTGGAACGCTACAATATAAAGAATCCCGAACCTGAAGTGCCGCTGGGCTATGAAAAGAAGACACCCGTATATACGCAAAGTCCGTCTGAAAAGCGCAAGGCCGCATGGCGACTGGCGGGTGGGATAGTGGGTGCTATTGGCATTTATTTGTTTGTTGGTTTCCCTATTTTAAAGATGTTATTTCCTGCAAATCCGGTGTTCTGGGAGTTTAAAATGTTGGCTGCCTTTACGGGTATTCTCCTTTTATTCGCTAAGGTATTCGGGGTAATTTATGAGAAGTGGCAGAAGGCTCAAGGCGGTGAAGAGAGCGAGGAGACAGAGCGCAGTGCGAATGGATACTAATAGGAGAGCGGGAAAGAGAGCGGAGAGCGGGTTTATACCAAATGGACATCAATTTCACACTTTTGAATACGTCAACCACTCTCCTCCTTTTGAAGGAGGAGTACCCTAAGTTTCGGCTTTTTCTGCCGAAACTTAGGGGGAGGTGGTTATTTCAGTCGGTGTAATTTTAAAGTCAAATTGGTATTATTCGCAAGCGAGACGCTTGCATGTGTTAGGACGAAGCGAGACGCTTCGACCAGTGTAGGCTTAGTAAGGATACGATCTGCTTGTGTATTTAAAAAATCTCTTGTCTTGCAGCATTGCTGCTGCGTGGCATATGCCTACCTTATCAGCGTTATATCTCCCTTCCTCAGTATCGGATGCTTATCCGAATGCCTGCAATTAACTACTAATGAGTAGTAGTAGGTGCCCATGTCGGCTGGTTGGCCATTTACTGTACCATCCCATCCCGGTGTCTCGTCGGTCGACGTGAAGATGAGTGTACCCCAGCGGTCGTAGATATGAAATTCGGTAAGGGCATAGTCGCCCGACCTTACTACTCTCAATATATCATTGTGTCCGTCGCCATTAGGGGTGAACGCACTTGGTATGATGATAGGACCGTTGCAGCAAGATTCTACTGTTACGTCTACCTGTTCTTTTGGTCCTACGCAGTTGGTAAGGAAGGAGATCTGCGATGTGTAGAAGTGCTGCACGCCAATAGTGTCTGTAGTTACATATGGCGCGGCAACCGATGGGGTAGTGTCGCTCACATCGCTATACCAAAGCAGGTTGTTGTAATTATCTACTATCAAAGGCATAGCCGGGGAATACTGGCAAACTACTATTGGCGATGCCTGTATTGGTGTGTTGGAAATGGCAAATACTGTAATGTGCTCATCAGCCGTAGCAAAGCAGCCGCCGGCATTAGTCACTACCAGGTGGTAGTTGCCTTCGTTCAGGCTGGTGGCCGTGGTGATCACTCCATTAAGGAATGGTGAGCTATAGCCGTTGGGGCCTGTCCACAGGTAAGTATAAGCACCAGCGGGAGATACTGTAGCATTCAGGTTGATCGTAAACCCTTCGCAAATAGAAGTATCGCGGGTGTTGATTGTAAAGTTGAACGGCAGCACAGTAACTGTTACCTGCTGTGTGGCCGTGCAGCTATGTGTAGTAGTGGCTGTGGCCGTGTAAGTGGTGGTGGTCAATGGTGTAGCAAAGGGCTCTTTCACAAACGGATTGCTCAAGCCCGCCGCCGGACTCCAGCTATAGCCATAAGCAGTAGGACCGTTCACACGAATTGTGAATGCCGAGCCTTCGCAGATGGTGGTGTCGGGGGTAAGAATGGTGAAAGATGGATTTTCAACATTCACTGTGATCATATCTGTCATCACAGGGCAGTGTGATCCTGCAAGAGTGGCACTCATGGTATAGGTCGTACTGGCAATCGGTGTAGCTGTAGGGCTGGCAGCAACCGCGCTGCTCAGTGTTGCAGATGGTGTCCATGCATAAGACAGGCCAGGTGTAGCTGCTGTGTTAATTGCATATGAGTTCCCCGCACAGATAATAGTATCAGGCGAGGTGATAGAAGCAAATGGTGCGTCTATAAGAGAAATGGTTATGGAATCGATCACTCCGCAAATGGAAGCAGATGTAAGCACGATGGTTATTGTTTTAACTCCTGCAGGTGTTGTAGCCAGGCCAGTTACTGGTATCTTCACGATAGAATCTCCCGGAGCTATGGTAACACTTGCCGGCAGTGGCGAAAAGTCGAGACCAGAGGTAGCAGTTCCGCCATAAGATAGGTTAAGTGTGGTGGCAAATGGTACGGTATAAGCGCTTTTGATCGTGATGGTATCTGGTGTGCAGGTTTTTACAACAGCGTTGGGTATAGTAGCTATTGTTGAACCAATTGTTGTCCTGTCGAAATGATACGTATTGGTCTTAAGACTACCTGCTTCAATAAATACGCCTGAGTCATAGAGGTAATTACTGGCATCAGCTATTACCATCTTTATGCGGTATGTATCGCACGGTGTTACCCAATGTTTAGCAGTAAGCACTGTGGTATAGCCTCGGTAGGTTACTTGCGTGCCACCGGTATTATCTATATAATAGGCGGTAAATGGTGAGCCTGCACCCATGGCATTGCAAGTAGCAATAGACAGGCCCGGACCGGGTACGCCACTATTAATGGTATTAACAGTTACAGGGATGGTAGTACCGGGAACAATGGCCATATTCACACCCGGCAATGAAGCAGAAACGCCGGGACCTGAAATATAAAATGCAAAGGCATCATTATAACCACCGCAGGTAGAGTTGCGATACTCTTCAGATCCGAACTGATATTTAAAACTGATAGTATCACCTTTGGGTACAAAATGAATAATGAGTGCACATGCATCGCGGCTTACAGTTGTAGAGCCAAGCAGGGGCGTAAGGTCAGGGTCGCCTGCACCTGAGAAGCTGATGGAAGTAAGCGCTGGCTCAGTACCGGTGGTCATTGATACCCGTCCGGTACTTAATATGATACCGCTGTCTATACCAATAGGGGTGGCATTTGACACAAATGTACCGTTGGCCTGTGTGTTGCAAATGAGCGTATCGCTAACTATTGTAATACCGGGACCGGCCAGTTTTGCCGCAAGAGATGCAGCTGTGCCTGATGGTACAACCGTAAGTTGTGCAGTAGCAATAGATACATTGACAACCGAGAGGATGATTAGGATTGACAGGGTTTTTAACTTGTAGAATTTACCGAACATATAATATTTTCTGTTTGACACCGCAAAGGACCGTTTTTAATATTACCTGTACATTATGAAACAGTGAAACATTAAAAAAAGACATAATTGTGCAAATTTACGATCATAAGATAGCAGGTAAGTAAGAATAAAGTCGGTATTACATGTCTAAGGCCACGTAATGATATCGTCTTGTTGCTTTACTGATTGTCTCAAAACCTGGTACTTTGCACAATACTATACTATATGACCGCCCTTTGCGGGTTTTGGTTGGGATGGCGCTAAAAGTATAATAATCAGATAATTCTACAAATTGCTCTGTCATGATGAAACTGCCGCCTATTGCAGTGTCGCCGGGGTTTACCGTTACTGTCTTAATATCCGCTGCATTACCTTTTCTTGTCGCCGTAATATTTACCGGATATTTGTATTTGTTTATGAAGTAAAACTCTGTACTGTAGATAGCACCACATCTCGCTGCTTCCTGCTTTTTGATCTGCGGTGTATATTCCCCCGGCACTTTCAGTTCTTTGAGACCCGGAGTCATGTCATAACTGTTCTCTTCTACCTTTTCTATTGTTCCGTCTTTAGAAAAGTAGGTGGTGGAATTATACCATTGTATACCCGCATCGGGTGCGCTATGCCATTGTGCCCGGCTTACCGCACCATCGGGGTAGTAAGTAAAATCGACGCTGCTATTACCCGCCACGCGTCTCAGTTCCTTTTCATAAATGATCTTACCGGTTTTATCATAAGCTAAAGCCTTTCCCCACCTTTTATCTTTATCAAAACACTGCGATGTAGATACCTTTTTATTATTGAAATAGTGATACACGCACACCTGGTATTCCTGTGCTGAAATGTGCAGGCTTGCAAGGGTAATGCTTAGGAGTAAAATAAATAATGGCTTGCTCATATTAAATAAGCAAGCCATTTTCGTGCCATTTTTTGTTTTTATTATTTCCTTTTTATGCTGCACCCAATCGATTTTGTTACTTTGGGGTTCACTTCTTTGCCCATCAGCATTGCATCTATCGCATCATTTATAAATACCTTTTTGTAGGCGGTAGGGTCGCCGGGGTTGTCGTTCATAGCACCTTTATACACGAGCTTTCCGGTATTGTCAAAGAGGAAAACTTCAGGTGTGTGATTGGCACCAAATTCGTCGGCTACTTTAGAATTGTCGTCAATAAGGTAGGGTACACTATAGCCCTGCTTTTTGGCATAGTTCACCATTTCTTTGTAAGAGTCTTCTCCATCGCGTTTCGCTTCGTTAGAGTTGATGATGACCATACCCACGTTGTGTGCTTTGGCATACTCAATTGTTTTAGTCGTAACCGGCTGGTTTTTGATCACAAACGGGCAGGTATTGCAGGAGAACATTACTAATAATCCGTTTTTGGCTATGGCACTCTTTAATGTCATGGTCTTTCCATCAGTGTTTTTCATAGCCACCGTCGCGGCAGGCATGGCATCGCCCGGATTTAGTTTGTCAGTAGATTGAGCAAAGACTACTGTAGCTGTTGACATGGCAATGATGGTACAAACTGAAAATAGAGTCGTTTTCATATTTTATGCTATGATTTTTCAGTAAAGTTAGCCCATAAGTATGTAAATTACGGGCTGGTAAGTTGCAGCTGATTTATTTTTATTTGTTATTTGTATTGTAAAATAAGTTATTTATATTAGATTGTGCATCTGAATAATACGTTTTAAATTTGAAATCGATCATAAAAAGGTCCGTCATTGTTTCTGTAGTCGCTCTGGTAGTGATACAATTTTTCCACCCGGCGAAAAATGAAAATGGTGTAATGACTGATAAAGATATTACTCGCGCATACCATGTGCCTGATGATGTGCGGAAAGTATTGCGCCGTGCCTGCTATGACTGTCACAGCAACAGTACTGTCTATCCGTGGTACAGTAAAATTCAGCCTGTAGATTGGTGGCTGAATGATCATGTAAAAGAGGGTAAGCGACACCTTAACTTCTCTGAATTTGATACGTATAGTGTTAAGCGTAAAGCGAAGAAATTGACGGAAGTAGCGGGTACCATAACAGACAATGAAATGCCACTGAGTAGTTATACTGTCGTTCACAAAGACGCCATTCTCACAGACGCTGAAAAAACACTTGTAGTGAACTGGGCCCGTGGGCTGGCCGCGCAGGTAGCTGATACGGTGAAGAAATTATAGGTAGAACTACCTCGTTGCATATTTTCACATAACATTTTACTGGTAACGGGTATAGATTAACAGTCATTACTTACCTTTATACTATGACACTTAAAGAGACATTTGAGAGCGCAGTAGCCGCCAGTAAACAATTGACTACACGTCCGGATAACGAAACTTTACTAAAGCTATACAGCCTATACAAGCAGGCCACCGATGGCGATGCGCCTGAAGAAGGACCAACTAATATGTTTGATATTGTTGGTAAAGCCAAACACGGTGCCTGGAAAAAATTAAAGGGTATTGCATCTGATGATGCTATGCAGCAGTACGTAGATATTTTCAAAACACTGAAATAAGATAATTGGAGACATTAAAAAAGCATGATACCCTCAAGTATCATGCTTTGTTGTTTTTGAAATAGATCTTATTGCTTGATCAACTTGGTAGTTGAGGTGCTGTTTTTGTTGGTTGTTTTGATGATATACATTCCGGCCGGCAGGTGGCTGATGTCGATTGTGGTTTTGACTGCAGTGATCTCTTTACTCATAACTACATTGCCGTTAATACCCATAATAGATAAAGTGCCGTTTTGCAGGTTTTCTACTGTTATCTGGGTGGTAGCGGGGTTAGGGTAAATACGTACATTGCCTGATTGTATTACATTGGTCACCGCCACGGTTGGGTCTGCAATGGTATTCAGTGCTTCATTGGTTATAACAGCCGGGTTCGAATCGAAGTAGATATAACCCTTGTTCTTTATCTGAGTGCCCAATGCAAGGCCGGTATGCATGTTTACTTTGAAGCGAACAAACCCATGACTTGCCGGTTCGTTAGTATTACTGTCTGGTAGAAAAATGCTGTTAAAGTTAAACCGTACAACACCCGGTGCCAGCCATTCAGGAACCATGTAGTGACTAGCACCAACTATCTTCAAGCTTAGTGCATCGACATCTGCATCTAGTGTATCTACAACATTTACATTGTATGCTAAAGCAGTGCCTGTATTCTGAAAGTGGATAGTATATTCAAGATCGGGAGTAGATACGGGAATGTTTCCGGTAACGCCTGTACCCCTAGGGCTTACTTCTTTTATGTTCGGGTCGAAAGATGCAACTACCGGTATACATATATTGAACACATTGTTGGTGCTGTCTATATCATTGCTTGCGATTGTAGCATAGCCATGGAAGCAAAGCGTATCGCCGATGTTAACTGTTGCGTCAGGGGTAAGGTGCACGCCCGCTATAAAACTGTTCCAATAAGCGCCATTTGATATGTTGGTAAGGTTGGTATAGTTCCATTGCAGGGTGTCTCCCGATACATATGTGGCCGGGTTGGTACTCAGCGACGCATTGTAGGTGGTGTGACTGTCTTTAATAAGAGTCATTATACCTGTAGCCGAATCGCAGCCGGTATTGGTAGCATACGGATGCAGTAGAAACGCGCCTAGTGGCCTTATGTCACAAGGCGCATTGGCCCAGCATTGCAGGTCTATATTGCTGGAGCATTGCAGTGGAAAATCGGCATTAATCAAAGGAAGTGTAGTAGAGGTAATTGACCCGGTGAAACATGAGGTGACCGGAAAGATAAATGCGTAAGATGGTGGCAGACTAATGGTATAGTTGGTCATCCACGATTGCTGCATTCGCATTGTATAAATGCCTGTAGGTACTGTATACACATTATTCATGTATAGACCGGTACTTGGGCTGAATAGATTTTCCGTCCCTGTAACGATCAATCCATTTAACGGAACATCGCCCGCGTTGTAAGCGCAGTCACCATTATTATCCACATATATAGTTCCTGTCACGTTGTTGTAAGTGCAAGGATTGGGAACAGGTAATACATAGTTGTTGGGAATAGAGTCGATAGTATCCACTCCGGAAATGATCTTGAGCACCGGACCATTGAAAAATACAACGCCACCGCCAACCATATAGTCAGGTTGCACGGTATTGTACATGTTTATACCGGCAATTACAGACCATGGTGATGCCCCGGTCGCATTGCCGGTAGCAAATAGGCGGGTATGCGTTATTGTGTCTACTATTATAACAGAGTCATTGAGAAATGAACTATTAATGGTAATGTTAGCCGTTACAAAACAGGTAGAGCTACATGCATTAGAATCATGATTCATTGTTGGGTTGATAACTGCAGTGATATCTCCGCGGTTGTAAGTAGCTATCTGTGCGAATGTGCTGGAAGAACTTACGAGTAAAAGAAAGCAGAACAAGAGCTGCAAGTAGCCTTTTTTCATGGTCAAGTTTTTAGGTTCGAGTTAAATTTCTATAGAAAGGTAGTTATGATTTTTCATTTATGTTATAAACTAAACATAGATTTTTTGCAGTAAGTTATAAGTAAGTGAAAGATAGTTAAAGTGATTGGTGGTATAGTCGAGGCTATTGTACAAGTTTGTTCAGCGCTTCATACACCCGGCTTGCAGGTATTGTTGCAATGTCTTTGGTTACGGCTACGTAATGTTTGAATGGTTTATAGTTTTTCTTTTTCCATTGGTTCAAAAACAGGTCGGGGTAAGCATTGTCTACTTGGTCTATGTCTGCGCTCTTGTAGTCGCAAAATTTGTAAAAATTATCGCCATTGGCAACGATAAGGGTAGGGCGGTTGCATGCTACGGCCAGGTGTGCCGACATGGTATCATTACTTATTATTGCGGCGGCACCTTTCATCCAGCCTGCCACCTCAGGCAACGATATTTCACCTGCAAGGCTGATGGCATTTGTAGCTGTGGCAATTTTGTCTGCAGTTTCTTTGTCTCCTTTTCCGCCTGCCAGCACAAACGTGTATTTGTTGTCATTAGCTGCCAGTTGAATAAGGTCTATCCATCCTTCAGCAGGCCATCTGTGGCTTTTTTTAGACCCCCCGATAAAGCATACTATATATGGTCCAGTTATACCTGTATTAACGGTTGGCGTGTTTATCTCTGGGCGATGAATATTGAGATGGATCCCGGTGCACTGTTCAGCGAACTGGGTGTTGAATAAGAACTCATGCACCATCATATTTTTCTGAGGATACAACTTTGTATAGAGCTTATCTGATACGATATTCCACTCGTGGTATTTCATATCATTACAACTGGCAATGTTGTTGGGTGCGTTTGCAGCCAGCATACAAGCGTCGTCTATAAGCAATGGCCGGGCACGGGCAGGACAAATAACAGTATCAAATCCTTCGGTGCGCAGCGATTGCCATAAGCCAAGGCGCACATCATCTTTGTCGAAATAGTCGTTTTTATTTACCCATATTACCTTGTCGGTGGCATCTTTGTCTGCAAACTCATAGAGGCTGCGCCACACCTGGTTGGCGAGTAAGGTGATCTCGTAGCCCTGCCATTGAGCAGCATTACGGTAGGCTGTAAGGGTATTGCGAAACAACAGATAGTCGCCAATGTCATCGAGGCGAATGATAAGCAGTTTCTTAGCTATTGTTGTTGCCGGTTTTAATGCTGCTATCTCCTGCTGCCATTTATTAAATGTGGCTAAGACTTTCTTTATTTCCTTTCTTCCCTGGATCTTGCGTACTGATAAAGAAATGTTCCGGAGCATTCAATAGTATGGTTTCCGGTAAAATTAATATTTTACTAATGATGTCAAAAGAAATAGCGAATTTTTATGGGACTGCATTCTGCCTGTGTTCAAATCAGACAGGTTTTTGGACCGTTGTCTAATACTGAAGGTCATAGATACTAGAATTTTACCCCTACAGTTAAAGCAACATTATTAACCGTATTCTTTACTGTTGCTACGGGAGGTAAGGCATGAGTACTAGCGCTGGCTACATAGTCATAGTTTACTTTGCTGTAGGCCTGTTCGCTGAATTTGTACATACTGTTCACCACGCCGAAATCGGCAAAGAAGTTCTTTGTTCTGAAACCAAGTCCTGCTGAAATATCCAGGCGCTCCATAGCTGTACCGGTTTTGTAAGGGTTGCCATAATAACCTGCACCACCTCTTACCATAAAGTACTTGGTGATCTTAATTTCTGCACCTACTCTTATGTTAGATGCAGACTGGTAGTTATTCTTTATAGCCTGATTCATTTGGTCGGCCTCGGTTTTATAGGAGATGCCGGTATTCTCATCAAATCCTGCAGGGTAGTAATACTTCATTGTGCCGTAATTGACATACTCATAGTCTGCGGTAACGAAACCTAATTTTTTCAGGATGATCGATGCGCTTAATACAGCTTTAAGTGGAGTGGCGAAGCTATAGTCAAAACGTTTTTGCGGCAGGTCGTTGGCAGTAGATACTGCATATTGGTAGTTGTTGACTACCGATGATATGCCATAGTCGGTTACCTCGCTGATACTATAAAGGGTGGGTGTATGAAATGCAGCACCTATCCTGATGAAATCGGTGGCTTTATAGATCGCACCTAATTTCAGATTTACGCCGAGTCCACTAATATTCAACTGGTTGTTGTAAGTGAATGTTTGGAAATGAGCTGGATTATATGAATTTGTAGGAAGCACTGTTTCAGTATAATCTGAATTACGGATATACGTCATAGACGGTATGCCTATTGTGGCGCCGAGCAGTAGTTTTTCCTTATAGTTGCCGCCAAGTGCTATGGCGTATTCGTTAATACCGCCACGCTCCTGTATCACGTTACTTTGCGATATGCCGCCTGCAAAGGGCACGGCAGTGTAATAATTGAGTGTTGATAAAGATATCACACCGCTGTTAACTCCTGTGTAGGCTAGTGTGCCGGGCGTAATATAGTTCGGGTATGCGTTGGCATCTGCTTCAAATGCCAATGATGCGGAGCTGGTGGAGTTATTGCCTTTATAATTGTAGTCGTGGTTGAAGTCTGCAACACGGTTGACACCTATGGCAAAGGAGACGGCCTTCCATGCCCGGCGGTCGTAACGGCGACCCTTTGGTGCCTCAGTAAATACTACTCCAAAATTATTGATGTTAGCGCGGGTGTTATTATCATTCCTGGTGACTCCCTGGAAATCGGAACTAGCGAAATTGATCTTCAAAGACGGAGTAAAGGATAGTTCTGATGTACGGTAAACGCCTAAACCTGCAGGATTAACACTTATTGACGAAAAGTCGCCACCTATAGATCCTAAAGCACTGCCAAAACCTATAGAGCGGGCAGTACCTTGCGGTGTCATATTAGAGAGGTTGTAGGCTTCATTGAGGTCTTGTGCAGATGAGTGTAAAGTGGCCGCCACGCCTACAGATGCCAGTAAAAATTTAAAGTGCCGCATAACAGTAATATTGACTACTTAATAAAGGTAATGTTTAATAGAGTTTGTCTGAGTTAACAAAAGCAAAAACCGTACCTATTTTTTATGGATGGAATGTAGAGGAGATTATTTTACCAAGTTTGTCTTAGTGAGGAGCCGTGCCGTGTAAAAGGTAGTCGGGTTATTGGCAATTTTTTCTGATTTCTTGCATAGTATTCATTGGAAATTGTAAAGGTACGAAGGACGGGATCACTTGGAGCTTTCTGTTATTCACAGTGATGTTATTATTTAATCTCTAGCTGTGTATAGGTCTACCGTCATCGAACCAATGTCACATTTCCTTTTACTATTTTTCGTTCCCCATTGAAATTGTACGTGGCCATATAAAAATAGACACCTACCTCCTGTGGCATCCGGTTATAAACGCCGTTCCATCCGGCCGCCTGGTTTTCTGTGAAAAACACCCGTTGACCAAAACGATTATAAATACTTAATGAATACCCTTCAAAATTATATCCCGGCAAGCCTATGATCCTAAATACATCATTCCAGCCATCGCCATTTGGTGTGAAGCCGCTTGGGAAGGTATGTTTAACGGTGTCAACAGGTGGTGGTGCCGGCGGATCGACAGGCGGTATTACTATGGTATCTATTGGGCCGCCTGTATAATCGGGCAAACCGATACTGTGAATATAATAGTAGGCGTAATCAAGGGCAGGGTCACCACCACCAACATGACTTACACTAGTGGTGACATCGGACTTGAAACAGCCGACCATAAGGTGGGTGTAAGCAGAGTCTGCGACAAAGGTTTTACTAAGAGTTACCCAGTTGATCTTGTCCGTTATAATGCCATAGCTCGAATAGTCGATCTGTGGTGCAAGTGGAAAAGTAGAAATAAGAGAAGAGGTATCCACACGGTAGGTAGAGAAAAATACTCCTAGTCCGTCATTTGCATAGTTGCTGTTATCAGAGAGCGATACAGAAATGGTCATCGTGTAGGTGTGCCCTACAAGAAGAGGGGCAATGGTGGTCCCTATATACTCTCTATAGTCTGTAAGGCCTATTGGTCCGTATGTGTATAATCCGGTGTATACGCTATCTACAGCATCCTGGTAGCCAAAGTAGTTTTGAGGTACGCCCACGTCTGTGCCTGCTGCGCAGTAATTGAAATAATCGGAAGTGCCGCCAGTGGGTTGATACCAGCCAATGCAAGAGTCTACCTGGCTAAAGGTTGCAGGACATGTAGTATAGTGGGTGAAACCCGGAGTGCCGATCTGGCAAGTAGCAGGTAGGCTGCATAGCAGCAAAACGAAAATGATAGATAGGTTTTTCATAGATAAGCTTTATTAAAAGTAGTATATTATGCAGATAAATTATACATAACATGTAAAATCACCTTAAAATAATTTAGAGTTAACGCATAGTCATTTTGATAAGATTATTGACTTTTTTGCAGCTTATATTATTTACAAACGTGCGGGTGGTGACATTGTATTTTGCAGTGTAGGTTTTGTTGATGATGTTGTAGAGGAAATCGCATTTGATCTTCCATTTGTAGGATATCTCCAGTTCATGTGTTAGTGGCATGTATTTATAGGAATAGGTTGCGGAATGGCAGCTTGAGCTGCAGTTCTTTTCTTTTTTGGCGACCCTTTCTTTGTCTGCCGCCGGTACAAATTCATTGAAGAAAGTTGTTCTGATTTCGTTGCCGTCTATTTTATTGTAGTCTATGTATTTCAGTTCAATAGTGGCTACTTTGAAGAAATCGATGATGCCGTTGTCTCCGCCAACTTCGCGGGCAAAATAGGTGTAGGTCGAATCCCTGTTCACTTCATTAATTACCCATTTGCTATATTTCTTTTCGGTGATCACTTTGCTATTTCTTACATAGTATTCAACAAACTGCTGAATGGTAAAAGGCCGGGCGAGTGTAAGGTGCGTGTTATTAGTAACATCAACATGTTTTAATGGACGTAACATCTTCTGCCATACTATGTCATCTTTTTTTGCAGTTTGTGCGGACAAGCCATTGGTGAGTATAAGTAGGGAGAGTATGAGCTGGAGTTTTCGCACTATAAGCTGCTTTTATGATCTGCGATTGTAACGTAAATAGGGTTGAAATATTGTTACTGATACATTCATGAAATCGGAACACATCTTCTGTCGTAACCACCTCCCCCTAAGTTACGGATGAAAATGCGGACACTTAGGGTACTCCTCCTTCAAAAGGATAAGAGTGGTTGATGAACAGACAAGTCTTAAATATATTGGCATCCTGTGTTGGTTTAGGGTAAACAATAAGGCGTAAACAGATGTCTACGCCTTATTGTTTATAAATATCAAGCAGAATATAGCACTACCTTATCAGGGTGACGCTGCCCTTATAAATTTTATTCTCCATCATGCCGTCGGGCTGCGCTACAATGATGTTGTAGTAGTAAGTGCCCATTTCCTGAGGGACGCCATTAAAGGTGCCATCCCAGCCGTCGTTGATGTTGTTGGAATAGAAGATCTGTTGACCCCATCTGTTGAAAACAGTGAACTCAACTATGCGGTGGAAATCAAAACCTATGGGGTGGAAAATATCATTACGACCATCGCCATTAGGGGTGAAGGCAGTAGGGATCACTCCGTGAAATACACTATCTACCACTATCGTCACGTAAGCAGTATCGCGGCAGCCATATTGGTTCATGCCATAAACTGTGTAGGTAGTAGTAGTGAATGGTGTAGCTATGGGGAAGTTAATGTTCGGGTCGTTCAGCGTACCGTCGTTAGGCGTCCAGGTATAATACAATGCATTGGTAGCGTAGAGCTGTATGCTGGTGCCATAAGGAATAGTCTGGCTTGGTGTTACATTGGTGAGCTGTGGTGGTGCCTGTATGGTTATATTGATAGTACCCGGTAAGCTTACACAGTTTTGCAAGGTATAGATAACCGAGTAGGTGCCGGTATTGTTATACCCCGCGCCAACAATACTTGGGTTATAGATGCCAGATGTAAATCCATCAGGACCTGTCCATGCATAAGTGCCGCCACCCAATGCATCTGTAGCTTCGAGGAACAATGTCTGGTGGAAACAGATAGGCACAGAGGTGATCTCAGGCGTAGGCGGTATTGGCGGATCTGTAAGTGTGATAGGCCCGGCAGGTGCAGATACACAGCCTGTTGTTGTGTTGGTGATATAAATGTTGCTATAAGTGCCGGCTAACAATAAACCTGTTGATGGCATATTAATAACTAATTGTCCGCTGCTGCCAACGGGTACGGTAATAGGAGAGGCGAGGGTGCCATTGAAGTCGTAATTCACCAAATAAGATACGCCCAGGGTAGGGCCTGCAAAAGAAATAGAACCGTCGCTGCCACCACAAGTTGTAGGATTGGTAGAGGTAAGCGGGCCTATAAAGGGTAAAGCATTTACAGTAACTGTGGTAGTTAAGAAGCACGAAGCAGTAAAGCCGTAAGCTATAGTAGTGACGCCCGGTGATACAGGAGTGACCATACCTGTAACAGGATCTATGGTTGCAACGGTAGTAGTAACGCTACTCCAGGTGCCCCCCGGTACAGCATCGGTAAGGGTAGTTACACTACCCATGCATACAGACAATGTACCACCTATAGGCGCGGGGAACGGATTTACAATTACTGTAGCCGTATCGCTACAGCCGGTTGGGAGTGTGTATGAAATGATAACAGTACCAGGTGTTACTCCTGTCAATACGCCTGTAGAAGCTATTGTAGCTATGCTGGTATTGGCACTACTCCAGGTGCCGGCCGGTGTGATGTCGGTCATGTTTATTGTCTGCGACACGCACACATTAGAAGGTCCTGCGATAGGAGCGGGTGCAGTGTTTACTGTAACAGTAACGAAAGACCAGTAACCAGCCGCCGCTGTGTAAGAGATATTGGCAGTGCCCGAAGATACTGCTGTAACAACGATGGACATGCCGGTAGAAGAGCTTACCGTTGCGATGGAAGCATCTGATGAGCTCCATGTGCCGCCCGGAGTTGTCTGTGTGAATGTTGATTGATCGCCTACGCAGAGATTAACGCCTGTTGTTGTAGCAATATCGGGGTAAAGGATCAGAGAAGCTACGCCATTGCCGGTAACGGTAGCTGTATTGTTGGTAAGGGAAGTGGTTATAGCAGTAGGTGCCACATAATTAGCGCCACCGCCACCACCGGCGGTGATAGTATTTACACCTAAAAATACTGTATTACCTGCACCGCCGCCACCGCCGCCGCCATAACCTGCACCGCCACCACCGGCAGACTGACTGCCTGTAGGGCCTATGCCACCGTTACCGCCGTTGCCTGTAGGGCCGCCCGGTTGTCCGGGATAGGTTATGCCTGCACCGCCTGCTGCACCAAATACACCCGGAGAGCCACCAGTGCCACCAAAATTGGGAGATAAACTGCCGCCATTAGCACCCGGGTTGCCGCCATTACCGCCAACAACTGAAGGGGTTAATGCACCACCACCGCCGCCGCCGGCAGCTACCAGGAGTACTGCGCCGCTTGTTGTGTTCAACACTGCCGATGAGCCGCCGCCACCGCCGCCGCTAACGTCGGTACCTACAAAACCACTGGGGCCTGCAAAATTGCCTGCGTTACCGCCATTGGTATAGCCGGTACCACCTGCCGCGCCAATAATGCCAGTATAAACAGGTACGCCAACGGCGCCCTGAGTACCCACATAATAAGTAAGAGACGTAACTACCACCGGGTTAGCCACATCTAAAGTGCAGACAATAGCGCCTGCACGTCCGCCTGCGCCACCATCGGGGAAGCCGGTGCCACTGCTGTTGCTGGCGCCACCGCTACCACCCCTCAGATTAACAATAACGCCCGATACCCCGCAGACGCCGGGTATGTTGGGCACTGGGAAGAGTACCTGTGCGGATGCACAGCTGGCTATTAACAGTAATGCGATAAGTGTAAAAAAGGGTCTTAACATAATCCGCTGTTTTTCATGTGCCCCGGCAAAAAGGGCAGAATATTAAATAGGTTTCGTATTATAGACGTTAAATTAATGAAAATCGTTGGTTTTTGTAGAGTTTTTAGCGGTTATGTTGGATTACGTAATGAAGGCTGATTTTCGGCAAATATTAGCTTTGTACAAAAAAGTGGCAGTTTTTCACGAAAGTGGCAGTTTTTTGATACCGGTTTTGCTGACATAGCTATTGGACAAGGGTTTTACTGATTTTAACCAACTGCTACTTTCTGCCACTTTCTGCCACTTTTTGCCAGATGTTGCCACTTTTTCTGCTACTTTTTGGGGTGGTTGTCTGAACTCCCGACCTTCGGTTGGGACAGGCAGGATTTAAAGGATTAAGGGATTTTCCTGATAGTGGGCAATGTGTCGTCCTGAAAAAAGTTGACAGTTTATAGTTGCAGTCGTTCTTTGTTTTGCAGATCGAATAGGGACTTTTAGTTTCAAAGAGCTAGCCATGTTTTGCTTGGAATCAATGCAAATTAATTAAGGAAAATGAGGTGGTAAAATAAAGATATTCACAAAATTGTGGATAAGTGGAGCTATGTTGAGGTGAGTCAACAAGTTGTGGGGTTTATTTGAAGTGATGTATATTTTTTATTTGGTTTTATTTTAATTCGCTAATGCCTGGAAACAAAAGAAGCCCCATACGGGGCTTCTCAAAATGATCATTTGATTGTTGATCAGGCTTTTGCTGCATCGCGCAGTGCCTTAATGGCATCGTGGGCTGCGTTGATCTCCTGCGCCTGCTTAGCAACAGTTTCTATAGCACTTAATGGTAATTCGCCACCCGCAAGAGCATCTTTGTAAGCCTTCTTTATGGCATCTTCGCCGCGTTCGGCCTCGGAAAGAATGCTTGCACGATCGCTACCGCCAAAAAGCGCTTTTACGTCGATCCATGCACGGTGCAAGGTGCCGCTTACGCTGTTTCCGGTTTCTACTTCAGTAGGATCTCCTACCAATGCGGCCAATTCCTGACCGTTTTTACGGCTTTGTGTGGCGAATTTCTGGAAGAGCGCCTTCAGATCTACATTCTGATCGTCGATGTCGGCGAGTACTTTTTCAAAACCGTCTACACGGTCATTGTTGATCTCTATAAGGTCGTTGATAAGACCCGGATTTGGTGAGTTGGTCATACGTTTTTTTTACTAGTGTACTGAAATATCGTGCCAAGTGGTGTGCCGTATCCAAGGCTTGGTTTGAATGGTGATTTTGGTTTGAACAGGCAAAATTGTCTGCCGGTATTTGTATTTTTATGGGGTTATGATGAAGAGATGCTCATAACGGTAAATCTATTTTTATGGCTAAACTGGCGGTAGTAAAGACAACTTAGAATTAGGCGAGTGTGGATGATTTCATCAACGGTGTGGCTGATGAGCAGAAACGTGCCGACAGTGCTACGCTCATAAAACTAATGCATAAGCTGACTAAACAGCAGCCCAAAATGTGGGGTGCATCGCTGATAGGTTTTGGCAATCACCGATACGAAAGTCCTTCATCGGGCAGGCAGGTAGATTGGTTCAAAGTTGGGTTCTCACGACGTAAGGCTGCGATATCTCTTTACCTGATGGGCCTGGAAGGGGAGCAGCGTGCTGAGATGCTTGCCCGGCTGGGTAAACATAAAACTGATGGTGGTTGTGTGTACGTGAAGAAGCTGGCTGATATTGATATGGGGGTGCTGGAGGAGATGGTGGTGGTGACGCTGAAGGGGAAGTAAATTGTGTTCGGTAGCTTAATTATCCAACCGCTTCTTTACTTTTCTTTGTGCTGCCGTCCCGCAATAAGCGGGATAAACTGCGAAAAGTAACAAAAGAAAACGGCACTTTTGCGAATCGCTCCGCGGGCAAAAGGAGCTGGGCTGCGTGTGCTTGTGGTTGGCTCGACCGCTCTTCGCAAGCTCAGCCAGCGCTTCTGGTTTTGTAGATACAATTTATCGTGAACAGTTTTTACAGCAATCTGAAGATTGCCAACCGCTACGACGTAGTCAGGAAGACTACGCCGAACTAAGCAGTTTTTACAGCACTCTGAAGATTAGGAACTGCCAAGGCGAAGCTAATAACATAATGTCGAACAAGGATTAAATTTCATTAATTATCGGGCGTTCTTTTTTATAAATCCCAATTTCTTTTAGTTCATCATTTGAGATTATAATACCAGCATCATATGATGCGACAACATAATCAAGTTTCTTTATCCACTTATGGAAAATAGCCTTCTCGTTATCAGGCTGAGATTGCATGTAAAATAATATATCCAATATAATTCTGCATACCTCCATTAAGGATTTAAGTAATAGTATGTTGACGTCCTCACCGTTGTGGACATATTTACTCCTCGCATCATAAATTTTTTGGATTGTTTTTTTCTGATCTTGAAATGAAACGTTGAAAGTTAGATAGGTAAGAATTGCTGTACGATTAGATACAGTTTGTGTGCTTTCGCCCTTGTCTCCAAGTAACAGATCAAGTGCAATCACAAAATGAAGGAATGCTTCGTTAATTCGATTGTCATAAAAATGAATATATGCTTTAGCATTGAATCTTGTAAAAGATTGGATGGTTTTATGGAATTCTGAATCAGCAAAATCGATGAATCCAAACTCATTTTTAAGCGCTAAATTAACTTCTTGTATTTTATCATTTAATAGATATGGCACAGAAACATTAAACGATGCTTGCAACGTCGGAACAACATATCCAACCATTCTGTTAAACGCGGATATTTTGGAATAAATTGACACTTTTTCAGCATTAACCAATCGTGAGAATCTTTCCACATCTATATAAGGTATGCCAAATGCAATTTGCAACGATTGTTGTTCAGTAAAGCTAATCCAGAAATCCTGAAACATTATTTCTGACAATTTCTCGAAGTAAATCAACAAAGCTGCAGAAAAGCCAGCATCATGCATGGAGTACTTATCAGCAAGGCTATGCCATGCTATAATGTTGACGTTATGAAATGCACGATCTATGCATATCCTATTTTTGAGTTTGTTCTGATACCTGTCAAAGTAATCTGATGTGGCTCTTTTGCATCTATATTCAAATTTTTTCTCGTCGAGCTCACCAAATGTAAAATCACCGAACTGAAATCCTTTAAATCCATCAGTTATGTTGGCGGGTAAGAGGTAATATTGAGAAAGCGAAATAGTTTGGATTGAAGAAAATATTTCTTCAACAACAGGTATTACTTCAGAGTCATTTCGAAAATATGTATAAAGTAATAAAAAGGAATCTGCTAAATCATCTGAGTATTTATGATTGACTCCCCCAAAGGTTTTTTTTATGACATTGCGAAATGTATCAATGGAAAAATTGTCAATTTCCTTATACCAAATTAATTTGGGCTCGATTTGACCATGTACGCCATCTGAAGTTAAAAATGACCTTTCAATATCAACAACAAGCGCATTATATTCATTGTTGCCTGGGTCAATACGCCGAAGGGATTGTAGAAAAGGTACAAGTTGGGGTATATGTCGAAATGAGTTAACTGATTTGTTCATTTTATAGAATTAACCTCGTAGATTTTATTAGTTTTTCACGCGAAATATTTAATTGATATAATTGCAAAGCGCCCCGAAAACCTCGGGGCGCTTTAATAAATATCATCAGGGAAATTAACTCAATCCCTCGATCTCACCATCTACCAGCTTAATGCGGTAAGCTTGCGGATCTTCAGGGAGGCCCGGCATACGCATGATCTCACCGGCGATGGCTACGATGAAGCCGGCGCCTGCCTGGATAACGATGTCGCGGATATGGAGGCTGAAGCCTTCGGGTGCGTTGACGCGCTTAGGGTCGTCGCTGAAGGAGTATTGTGTTTTGGCTATACAGATAGGCAGGTTGGCCCATCCATTCTTAGTGTATGATTTTATCTTGTTCTCTACTGTCTGGCTGAACGTAACTTCGCCTGCTTTGTACACACGCTTGGCTATCTTCTCTATTTTAGTGCCTATGGAGTCTTCGAGGTCGTAGGCAAAGTTGATTGGCTTGCTCGGATTGTTTTCAACAACCTCTACTATCTTCTTGCCCAGTGCTGCTGCGCCTTCGCCGCCTGTGGTAAAGCCATTGTTTATAGCAAATGCAACGCCTTCTTCGCCACACCAGTTTTCGAGGTAGCCAACTTCATCATCGTTGTCATGCTTGTGGCGGTTGAACGATACTATAACGCTCTGGCCGAATTCCTTCATGTTGTTGATGTGCCTGCGCAGGTTGCCCAGGCCGGTGATCATGGCTTCTTTGTTTGGCTTAGATATTTCGCCATCGGCCACGCCGCCGTGCAGCTTTAATGCACCTGTCGTCACTACTATTACAGTTGCCTTAGGTGTAAGACCGGTAAGGCGGCACTTAATGTCGAGGAACTTTTCTGCGCCAAGGTCGCTGCCGAAGCCGGCTTCTGTTACTACATATTCGTTGCTGCTCATAGCCATCTTGGTAGCTATTACTGAGTTGCAACCATGAGCTATATTGGCAAATGGACCACCATGTATAAATGCGGTTGTGTTCTCGGTTGTCTGCACAAGGTTAGGCATAATAGCATCTTTCAGCAATACGGTTATTGCTTCTGCCACGCCCAGATCTTTAACGGTAAACGGAGTTTTGTCGAACCTGAAGCCCAATACAATACGCTCTATACGTGCCAGCAGATCATCCAGGTCTGTAGCCAGGCAAAGGAGTGCCATGATCTCAGATGCGGTAGTAATATCAAAACCTGCTTCTGTAGGTATACCATTACCTGTGCCACCAAGGCCGGTAACTATCTGGCGGAGCGAACGGTCGTTCACATCCAGCACACGGCGCCATACTATACGCTCCAGTCCTTTATCATTCTTACGGTTCTGATACTGGTAGTTATCGAGCAGGGCAGCTATCATGTTGTTGGCACAAGTGATAGCGTGGAAGTCGCCGGTGAAGTGGAGGTTGATCTCATCCATAGGTAATACCTGCGAATAGCCACCACCTGCGGCGCCGCCTTTCATGCCAAAGCATGGTCCAAGGCTGGGTTCGCGTAGTGCTACAGCTGTTTTCTTACCTATATAGTTCAAGCCCAGTGATGATGCAACGCTGGTAACGGTCTTACCCACACCTGCCTTGTTAGGGGTAACTGCAGTGACCAATATCAGGTTGCTCTCCTTTATCTTGTCTTCGTTAATGTATGACAGTGGTATTTTAGCCTTGTATTTACCGTAGGGTATAATGTCTTCGGGATCTATACCAATGTTGGCCGCTATTTTGGCAATTGGCAATAGCTTCGCCGCTCTTGATATTTCAATGTCTGATGGAAATTTCTTTACTTGCTGGTCTGACATACGTTTTTAGTTTTTTATCATTTCGTCTATGAACTAACAAAGTAAATAATAATCGGAATAATCAAAAATAAATTGCTCAATTATTATACATCCGCAGTGATTTTCTACTGATGTTCGTACATTTTGGTTAGCTTACAGGTTCAATTGTAAACATCGTATCCAATGGACACTCCGGAAAAGAAAGCAGCACCACAACCTAAAGCAGCACCAAAGAAAGGCGCGAAGCTCCCATCAAAGTCAATATCATTTTCCGGCCAGGCTTCTAAGAAGAGCGGCGGTAAAAGTGGTAATGCCCAGGTGAATGGCCAGAAGAAGGGTGGTGTGAACCTGATGAGGAAATTATCAGGCATGTAAATTCGACAAAGCAGCTTATATATCCAACCGCATATTTTCTTTCTTTGTGCTGCCGCAAAGAAAGAAACAAAGAAAACGGCACTTTTGCGAACTGCTCCGCACGCAAAAGGAGCTATGCTGCGTGTGCTTGTGGATGGCTCGACCGCTCTTCGCAAGCTCAGCCGACGCTTCAGGTTTTCTGCGATTCTTTATTAAATGTTGCTATCGAAACAGTATTTAAGGGTGTCAGAAGACTGGCAACTACTGCGATGTAGTCATTATGATTACGCCGAAAAGGATCTGGAAAATTCGCTTACACAGACATGCGATACCTTCGGCATCGTTGCACAGTTGCTTCCTGACTTTGCTATAGACATATGATACCTTCGGCATCATTACTACTTTTCACTTACTGTTTAATGTAGTCGTTGATAGGAGTAATATGCCCTAACAAATTTATTTGCTCACTTTTTTTATTACTTTCTCCAGTCTCTTCCTTTTAGCGTCGCCTTCTATGTCTGGTAGTCGTGTAGTCAATATGTCCAGGAATGCGGGCTTGTTGGCTGCGTCAATTACAGGTAATGTCTTTTCGGCATAGGTAGGCATCTGGTTCATTGGTGCGGCCAGTATTTGTTCCAGTAGCAGGGGTAGTGTATCGTCGGCATATTCCTTAAATGCAGATAGCTTCACCAGTATATTTACTGCATGATCTTTGGTGATCACTGTTCCCTTATCTGCTATGGCTACTATTTTGGTTATTGCTTTATATAGTAGCGGGGCACACTCAGTAGCTATGGCGCTGAGTGCGCACATAGCGCCCCATACCATGCGGTTGTTCTTACTATCTAGTAGTGTTATGAATATTGCTGCATGAGGTACTATCAAAGCAGGCTTTCTTTCGCCCAACTCATAGAGCGTTTTTATAATGTCGCTTTGTATTTTCTTGTTGCCAATGTTATCTACGAGCTCCTGCACGCCTGCTTCATTATTAGTATCGGCGAGCTTTTGTGCCAGTGCTTTATTAGGTTCGGTGCTTCTTATGTTCATTACAGAAGCCAGTTCATTGAGTATACTCATTGTTATTCAGGTCTCATTATTGGTAAAATTATGCTCGACGGATTATCACTTCCGCAATTGATCCCCACATCGCAATTCACAAAGTCGCTCTTATCACAAGTATAGATATTGACAAACTTCTGCGGGTTGCGGTCTACCAGCGGAAACCATGAGCTCTGCACCTGAACCATTATGCGGTGGCCTTTTTTGAACACATGCGCCACATCGGGTATCTTGAATTTTACCTCTGTAACCTTTCCGGGTGTAAACGGCTCAGGCTTGCTGAGGCTGTTGCGATACTTGCCGCGCATTACTTCGCCACGCACCAGCATCTGGTAGCCACCCATAGGGTAGTCTTTGCCGCTGCCTGTGCCGTCGCGGGTAGTATCGTATGCAAAATTGTCGGGGAATACGTCGATCACTTTCACTACTATGTCTACATCGGTGCTGCTGATGGCCGTGAATATATTGGCCACTATTGGTCCTGCCAGTGTTATGTCTTCCTTCAGCGAATCTGTCTGGTACACCATCACATCGGGGCGGCGCGCGGCAAACCGCTGATCATCCGTCATATATTCGCGGGTGCGTTTAAAATGCACATCTTCGGTGTAGGGCACAGGTTTGTTGGGATTACTGGTGTACTTATTAATGTACTTAGGGCCGCTGCTGTAGGGGACATCATAAGATAATTTGCCATCTACCTGCAGGTACATGCGCTTGTAGTCCACCTCTTCGGCCGGCCACTTGCTCATCTTTTTCCATTCATTAGTTCCGGTAAAGAATATGGTTGCTTCTTTTATCTTCTTTATGTCTCCCTTATCCTGCAGGTAATACTGGAAGAAGGGTAGTTCTACTTTTTGCTGATACCACTCCGATACTTTTTTCCCAAATCGTACATTGCCCAGAAACTCACTCGTGCCTCGTGCCCAGCCTCCATGGCTCCACGGACCCATTACCAGCTTATTGGTGTTGTGTGCTTTTTCTTCAATCGACTTGTACAAGTTCCATGCACCAAAGCAGTCTTCGGCGTCAAACAGACCGCCAACTACCAGCGTGGCTACATTTTTAGGAATGTACTGAGCGTAGTTTCGGGTATTGCGGTCTTGCCACCACTTGTCGTAGTCGGGGTGAGCATACAGGTCGTTCCAGAATTTTACATCACTACCCACATAGTAGCTGAGGTCGGTAAGGGTAGGTATGCCCAGGTAGAATTTGTAGTTGTCTTTGGTATAGTACTGAAAACCGGGTGCACTCTCTTTGGTTGGCACCGGCCTTGGCTTGCCAAATGAAGAGTAGAAGTTGAATGCATCCATCTCCATAAATGCACCATTGTGGTGAAAGTCATCACCGGCAAACCAGTCTGTTACCGGTGCCTGTGGACTTGCCGCCTTTAATGCCGGATGGCCGCACAGCGCACCCATCATTGCATAGTAGCCGGGGTATGATATACCGTATAAGCCTACGCGTTTGTTCGTGCCTTTTACATTGTGGATCAGCCAGTCTATGGTATCATAAGTATCGCTGGCTTCATCCGTCTTGGCTTTGTCATTTGCAGGCAGGTAGGGGCGCACATCTTCAAATACACCCTCACTCATATACTTGCCTCTCACATCCTGCAGTACCATTATGTACCCCTCTTTCAGGTAGTTCATGTAGGGTATGTTCCAGTAGTCTTTAAACTTTTCTCCATAGGGGCCAATGGAGTAGGGTGTGCGATTTAGCAGGATAGGGTGATCGTTCTTATTATCATTGGGTTGGTAGATGGTGGTGAATAATCTCACTCCATCCCGCATGAGTATATAGAGCTCTTTCTTGGTGTAGTGTTCCGCCATCCAGGTGGAGTCGGCCTTATTGGCCAGGCTCATAAATGGCAGTGCCATCAAAACTACCAGGAAACCTATCTTGTTCATATATTCAGCTGTTATGCAGTAAATATACAAAAGGAGATGAGTTTTGCTGCGGGTAAGTTGAGTGCTATGATAGCTTATCTAACCACAATGGCCTGCTATATTGCATTGCTAAACATCTTCTTACTGCTGCTTATTTTGCTTTTTTGCAGATACAGATCGAAGGCACTACAGATGTTCCTGATGAAATTTCTGCCTCTTGGTGTTACCTGAACTTCGTAACCGCTGATGCTCACCAGTCCGTCTTGTTCCAGCTTTTCCAATTCTTCCAGGCACATTGCATACACCATATCCCAATCGGCAGGCTGTATAGTTGTTTTACCACTGCAGCTGATATCCAGTATATATTGGCCAAAGCGTATGTCCTCATCGTTAAGGAAGTAGCCTTTTTGTACCGGTAGCAGATCATTCTTTATACGGTCGTAGTAATCGTGAACGGTCTTTACGTTTTGTGAAAAGCTGCGGCCCGTGCTGCTAATGCTGGAAACACCCAATCCTATCAACATATTGGTATGCTGTGTTGTGTAGCCCATAAAGTTTCTGTGCAGCTCACCGTTTTGCGATGCTATGAACAGCGCATCTTCCGGCAGGGCAAAGTGGTCCATACCTACATCGCAATAGCCATGTTCCAGGAATATTTCCTTGCCAGTCTGGTACAGTAATAGCTTGTTATCGGCGCTAGGCAGGTCGTTCTCATCAAATAGGCGCTGACCTTTACTAGTCCATGGCACATGTGCATAGCTGTAGAATGCTATCCTGTCGGGTTGTAACAGTATGGTCTGTTGTATGGTACGGGTTATGCTCTCATGTGTTTGCAGTGGCAGTCCGTAAATAAGGTCGTAGTTTACAGATGTGTAGCCGATCTTACGGGCTATCTCCGTTACGTTCCGTACATTTTCTATTGGTTGTATCCTGTTAATGACCAATTGCACCTTCGGGTCATTATCCTGTACACCCAGGCTTAGCCTTCTGAAGCCAAGATCATATAATGCCTGTAGATGTGCCTCCGTGGTATTGATGGGATGGCCCTCAAAACTGAATTCATGCCCCTCGTGAATAATGGAGGTCTTGAATATAGATGTTAGCAGGCGGTAGAGATTGTCGGGAGAGAAAAATGTTGGTGTTCCCCCGCCCAGGTGCAGCTCGCGGATGACCGGCGTTTCATTCATCAGGCCCAGATACAGGTGCCATTCCTTTACTATAGAGTCTATATAATCGTCTTCAACGTTATGGTTGGTAGTTATCTTTTTGTTGCAGCCACAGTAGGTACAGAGTGATTCACAAAAGGGCAGGTGAATGTACAGACTGATACCGTTGGCTTTGTTTTCAAGTTCAAATTGTTGCACAAAAACCTTCGAAAATTCCGCGGTATCTATCTCGTCTTTCCATATGGGCACAGTAGGGTAGCTAGTGTAGCGGGGAACGGGTACGTTATACTTTTGCAGCAAATGTGAAGTGGTCATAGACTCAATATTGACCCGCAAAATTACTTTTGGCCTGTTGCAAAAAACATGACCGTGGTCAGAAATTCAGCTGATATTTTTTTAAATCTAACCGATCGTTACAGCTATATAAGGTCTAGTTAGTAGAAAAGTTAATAAGGGAGAGTGACCTAAATTGTTTTCCTCTGTAATTTTGATAAGAGACAAAATCGTGCGGTGTCAATTAGATTAATTTAACCTCAATACAAAATGATAGATACATTACGCAACCATATAGTTAAGAGATTGGGCAATGACATAGAAAACCTGGAAATAGTTCTGGCTTCTTTTAAGCCAATTATGGTGAAGCGAAATGAACATATTTTGCGGAGTGGTGAGGTTTGCAAATACGTCTACTTTATCGCGAAAGGTTGTCTGCAAGTCTATGTGCACGACAAGGATATGAATGACACTACGCGTGACATTGTTATTGAGGATAACTGGTGTTCTGAGTTGATAAGCTTTGGTAGTGGGCAAGCGGCTACAGAGTCGATAAAGGCAGTTGAATCCAGCGAGCTACTGGCTATAGACCGGCGGAATTTTCAGAACATGATGGAGCAAGTTCCGCAGTTTGATAAGGTGTATAAGCAGATACTTGAGGCATCGTATGCCAATTCCGTTTATCGCATAAATACCTTTGTATCTCTAAACGCTCTGGAGCGGATTCAATGGTTGATGGAATACCGACCGGATCTCATGACCAGACTCTCCAGTAAGCTTATTGCTTCTTATCTGGGCATCAATAAAGATGTGTTCAGCCGACTAAAAGCACAGCTTTAAAACATCGACTTTTGTCATCGTTTGCTACCAACTGATTGTTGAATTTTGATCATTATAAACGATCAAAAATCATAAGCGATGAAAGAGTATTTATTATTATTTCGCAATGCCAGCGCCGCAGATGGCTACATGGCTACTGCCCAAGATATGGCAACCGACATGCCGCTGTGGCAAAGTTGGATAGGCAATATTGCCATGCAGGGTAAGTTGGTAACTACGGCGCCAATAGAATACCACTCCACTGTTGTTACCAACACCACTGTAGAGGTGGGACCTTATAAGGAAGCTAATACAGTATTGGTTTCAGGGTTTCTCATTTGCAAGTCTGATAATGTTGAAGAAGTTCAGCAATGGAGCAAGGGTTGCCCCATTCTGAAATACCCGAATAGCTCTGTAGAGATCCGTACACTTGTCCCATTCCCCTTAGGCTAATCTTATTTTATGGATAAATTATTATCATTCGGTCGATATTTATTCCCCGCTTCGTTTCTTCTATATGTAGGGCTGCACCTGGGTAAGCCTGATGTGGAGGCATCATTTGTTCCTTCATTCCTTCCATTTCCTTACTTCTGGAATTACTTTACGCTGGCATGCATCTGCGCTTTTATAACAAGTGCATTTACAGGAAAGTTTGATAAACTGGCTTATACACTTATGGCACTGTATGTGTTACTTATGGCATTGTTGGTCCACTTACCCCGAGCGATGGGTCATGGCCCGGAAACTATTGGTATGGCAGTTGATGCCGCCCGCAATCAGGAATTGGAAATGGTTAATTTCTTCAGGAATATTATGGTTATTGGCGCACTACTTGGCTATGCAAGATTCGTAGCAAAAGACAAAAGAGTAGTGGGGTAACTCAGCTCAAAGCTACAGCCCGATATAGTTCCTGTTTTATGCGTACAATAATGCCGATCAATTCACGATCGGCATTATTGTACGCATATTTTTGCAGTCAAAATGAGTAACCTAATCTCAGTACCTACTTTCTCAATATTTTCTCCATTGCCCTTCCATTGGCTACCTCATCAACCAGTTTGTCCATGTACCTGATCTTCCGCATCAGCTCATCTTCTATCTCTTCTATGCGGTAGCCACATATCATGCCTGTAATTTTAGTGACATTCGGATTCATCTGTGGTGCCTGCGCAAAGAAGGTCTCAAAATCGGTCTTCAGATCTATTTGTTCCTGTAGCGTACGTTCATTATATCCCGTCAGCCAATAGATGACGGTGTCTACTTCAGCCTTGGTATGTCCTTTTCTTTCTGCCTTTTTTATATATAAGTCGTAGACGACGGCAAAAGAGGATTTAAAGATCTTAGTATTGACCATACGGGAGTTATTATTCTCCAAAGTTAGTAAGCAGATCGTCGGTTTCAAAACGGAACTGTACTTGTCTAATGCTAGCTTTCACCTGCGAACACAAAAAAACTATCTGCTAATGCGCCTCTTCGGGTTTTATGAATTTTACACTTGCCACATCGCCAATAAAATACAACTCCAGAATTACAGTGGAGTTGATCGGTCTGCCTCCCAGCTTTGCGGGTGTCCAGTCCCATAGGTTATTGATGCATCTTCTGATATTCTCTGTGAGGTCATTCATATGCACCTCATCTTTGATGCTGAGCACACATGAATGTCCGGTAGAATCTACTGCGATCTCAAAATAGAGACGCCCACTTGTGCTCATCCACTTTACCGAGCTATGATCAAGACTACGTTGAAATTTACCGGCAATATTTTTGGTGTATGCTGCCCGTGTATCGCCACAATATAAACAGGTGTCGGTAATGTCGCAGTCTTTATATTTCTTAGTAAAAGGCACCTGAGCATTTGCAGTAAATGCATAGAACAGAAGAATAGTGAGCAGGTATTTCATAGTGTAAATGTATTGTTTGTAGATAATTGTTACTTGACTTTCAACTTCAAAGGTATATTTCTTACGCTGGTACCCCTCGTATCGCTAGTGCCTGCATACTTCGCCGGACTCGTACGCCCGACGGTGTCATCCAAATGTTTGACGCAAGAGATCTCTATTTCATGCGTCAGCCTCAAATAGTGTTGTCGACCACGCTGCAATATTCACTACTGGTCGCCGGTTTATTGGGCATGTTCGTTTTCGCCCACTGATACATACTGTCTATTATGGGCAATAAAGTACTGCCATATGGCGTGATCTTATATTCCACTCGTGGTGGTATTTCAGGATAAATGATCCGCTCCAATATGCCGTCCATCTCCATTTCCCTAAGCTGATTGGTCAAAGTCTGCTTACTGATCTCTGTAATATTCTTTAGCAAAAGACTATACCGATTCCTGTCGGTTCGGATCATATGTATGATGCTTGGCTTCCATTTTCCACCAATGATATTCATAGTATATGCCACCGGGCAGTTGCCCGGCATAAAGTCTTTGTTCTTTCTAACTGCCTTACTTTCCATTGGTCTATAATTTTAGCCTATACCTATAATATGCGCATATCACCTTAATACAGGCAAATCTAATAATTTCGGCGACTATTGATCTGAAAATCAAGATAGTACGTGTTTTTCTTTTGCTATGGGTATATAAGGCATGAGGATGAACAAGCTAAATGATGACCATAGAAGGTCCATAGGCAATAACGATTAGTTTTTAACCAATAGAATATATAAAGTATGAACAGAATACTAGTGATTCTCACGATCGACACAGAAAACCTCCCGGCTAACTTTCCTGAAGTGCTGCAGCACGAGCGTAGAGTGGTAAAAGAATGGAAAGAGGCCGGCTATCTGGACCAGCTATTTTTAAGGCAAACAAAAAATGGGGCTGTACTCATTTTTAAAAATGTAGACCTTGACAAAGTCAATGAATTGATGACCACTTTGCCGCTCTATCAATTTAAAAAGTCGCTGGAGATATTGTCCCTGATCAAGGATAGTGAGATCTGATGAAAACTGCCTGTTACCTATACATTCGCTAAATGATTACTTTTAGTGAAAGGTTTTTTTATGAGCAGCATTTTCAATGATCAGGATAAAAACGAGCTATTAAGGCGAATAGAAAAGGTAGCTCCATCCAACCCGGCTGTTTGGGGGAAAATGAACGTGAACCAAATGCTCTCACATTGTAGTGAAGGCCTTAAGATGACCACGGGAGCATTGACGCCACGTAGGGTTCTGTTTCCTATAAATGTGCTGGGCAGGCTATTGAAAAACAAAGTACTGGGAGCGGGGGAATTCAGGAGGAACTCACCGACCGCACCCGAATTAACAATAACCGATACCAGAGACTTTGAACAAGAGAAAGGGCGGCTGATTGCCGCTGTGAATGAATTGTACGCAAAGGGTGAAGCGGGCATAAAGGAAGAGATCCATCCGTTTTTTGGTAAGATGACGCAAAAAGAGTGGGGGATACTCAACTACAAACACCTGGACCATCATCTACGCCAGTTTGGAGTATAAGGCGTTAGTACATGCGCACAAATGCAGGGGGTATTTTACCGGAAGTAGTATTGGGATCATCTAAAGCCACGTATATAAACTTCTAAAAAAAGAGATCTCATCAGATATTATCTGATGAGATCTTATATTTTGTACGCTGTTTGCTAAACCGTCTGCTGTTGCAAATTTGATTCGACTTTAATTCACATTGAATACGCTAATCTAGTTTCCAGGTAGCCCTTTCGAAATGGCAGGTATAACCATAAGGGTGTTTTTGCAGATAGTCCTGGTGTTCGGCTTCTGCGTCCCAGAAGTCGGTTGCAGGCACTACTTCCGTTACTATCTTACCGGGCCACTTTCCTGATGCTTCCATTTCTTTGATCAGTTCATTGGCCGTATCGCGCTGCGCATCGCTCAGGTAGAATATAGCAGAACGATAAGATGTGCCAATATCATTGCCCTGTCTGTTGCGGGTAGTCGGGTCATGTATTTGGAAGAAATACTCCAATAGCTTGCGAAAGGAAAGCATTGTTGGGTCGAATGTGATTGCTATGCCTTCGGCATGTGTGCCATGGTTGCGGTAAGTGGCATTAGCAACATTACCACCCGTGTAGCCGACCACTGTTGAAAGAACGCCGGGGTAGTGCCGTATCAACTCTTCCATTCCCCAAAAGCAACCACCGGCCAAAATTGATTTTTCAGTACTCATTCTACTTTTTTTTAAGAGAATAAAGGTAAGGTACAAACAGGTGAGCTTTTAGGAGTAATGTGATTTTAACATGGTGTTGGATGGTGTTGCTTCGGTAAATGGTCAAAAAAAGCAATCGGAGAATGATCGGCTTTTCTCTGTTAGAGGGCAAGTGGATTAAACCCGACATTTGATAGGTTGATTGAAATTTACTATATCTATTTTACTAAATTTGTGGCAAAAGCATAGCACTTATTGTCGTAGAGATTTTACAATTTTATTCACTGAGTCCACTATTTTTTTGGCTTTATCTTTGGTAATAGATATTGCAGTAGTTGAATGCACTATTGTATTTCGTATTTCTAATCCTTGGCGAAGAGTTATATAATCTTTTTTGTCAACAATGTTTTGTTCAACTGCTATTCTTACGATTTGAAAAAGAGGGATGGCTCTATATTTATATTGAGTTTCATTAATGCTTATCTTGCTGCGTAGAGTTTTCTCTAACAAAGAAATTGCAGAAACGATAGCTGCTCTGTATTCATTTTTGTTTAATAACCTAGATGGTTCGTTCTCAAAATATTCACGGTACACTTCAGCGATATCTCTAAACCAATTCTCAACTTCATTGAAAAAACCTTCGTAATCTGTAAAAATATCATTTGGTTTATTGATGTAAGTTATCCCTCCCAAGTCAGATGGTATTTGATCGTCTTCATCTTTAAATACAAGAATTTTCTTGCTGTTCCCTTTAGCCGTTGCCATGCCTAATTCAAGCATGACGTTATTGTTTTGGCTACTTATGTCCATAACAAGGATTTCGGCCTTATCAATTAAAGCTGAAATCTTCGCTAAAATTGTATCTCCTGATGTGAGAACTTCATCTGCAGTTATGGGAACAAATCCATAACTCTCTGCTATAGGGAACAAATTTTGTTTGTAAAATGAAAGCAACTGAAATGGTATTGAAAAAAAACACAGTCTGTTTTTTGAGTCATCCTTTACAAGAATTTCAGATTGTGATTCCTCTTGAGTAAATGTCCCAGTCTTAAGTATTTCATTTTGCCAATAAGATTCAAGTTCGGTAAATATTAATTCAAATAATCTTGAATAGCTAAGTTCTTTGTCAATGATGTTTATAACCTTAATTCCGCGCCTTTCAAACTTCGATATTTCATGATGAGTAGAATTAAGCTTTATTGTATAGGCTGGGCGTTTAGAATTACCCAGTCTTTCGTTGACAACTTTAAAAATTTGCCTTAGATCTGGATCGTCAATACTATACCCGATAAATAGCGGTGTTTTTGTAATTAATTGATTGGCCAAAAAGGTTGAAAAAAGAGGGTTTTTCTCAATAAAAAGATCATAATCTTCTTCTGTAGCTACTAATTTGTTGGGATGATGTAAATCACCATGTATTTTAAGAATTGAAACACTATTGTCATTGACAGAGATCGATAATTGGCTCTCATCTAAAATTGGTTTGCAATAAGAATAGCTCTGTTCTAGAAGGAAATCAAAATTGGTTGTAACAATCAATTTAAATGGAAGTTTCGCAAATGCTTTGTGGGCTTCTCCAGGCTTTATTTGATCGACTAATAATACATTTGCCAATTTTTCAATTAGCTTATTTCTAGAAAATTCATGACCATACGCCGATATCGCGTCAAGGGCATTAGAATACTGATAATCTGGCAGATATTCGCCTAATTTCTTACCTAGAGAATCCCACAATAACATTTGCTTGCCTTTAGGTACTATCGCATTCATCGAAAATCCAGATCCGATAATTGGCTAACAATTTCCTTTTACTATGTCATCAAGCAAAGGCTGAGGAAAGTAGTCTCGCAAATATGTACTCATAAAGATCAAGAATTTAGTATTTCAAAATACTTTAATTGCCAAAGCGTTAAAAGTAAAATATTTTCTAAACTTTTCAGGTAATATAAGATATCTATCTATAAGTGAACTGGCGGAAAATTGACTAGTTGCTGGAAAATAAAAAAGCCAATCAGTAAATGATTGGCTTTTCTTTGGTAGGCTCGACAGGGGAAATGTCGAACCAAATATGGGATGATTTAATTGAAATTTATAAGGTTGCTTTGAAGCTAAAATTATAAGGTCTGTGCTGCGCTTTGGTTGAACGTAGAATCACCATTATAAGTATGTTTATTTTTAATACATGATTCTGGTCATGTTTTCGCATAAGGGCACGGTTTTGCTGCAATGATATAAGTAGCTTATACCTAAGAGTAATGACAGTCAGCAATTGACGCTTTAGTATACCTGCCAGAATGTTATTTAAATTCACTTTATCTAGCTAACTACCATTAGTAGAAGAAAATGAACGTACCATTAAAGTGCGCAATTATTGAGTAGAATAAACAAATATATAGTCATTTTTTAAAACCAACGTACCATGGGTTATCACGAGTACCAAAAATGTATTGATGCCTGCCTTAAATGTGCGTCAACATGTAATCATTGTGCATCTTCTTGCCTTTCAGAGCAGGATGTAAACATGATGGCAAAATGTATCCAAATGGATATGGAATGTGCTGCTCTATGTTATGCTGCGGCCCAGCTTATGAGTTTGGGAAGCGTTCACGCTAAAGCTATCTGTAAGCTCTGTGCTGAGGTATGCAAAGCTTGTGCTGAAGAATGCAAAAAGCACCACAACGACCATTGCAAGGAGTGTGCAGATGCATGTAATAAATGCGCTGACGAGTGTTCGAAAATGCAATAATTCCCAAATAAGGCATTTACCATTGGAATGGGATTGTTTTCATGGCATTCCCCATTATTTCACATTGGATTTACAGTAATGTCGCTTGCGCGGTTCTACTGCTATTCTTACAAACATTGTATTATGAGAGGTATTTATCAGGATCAAGTATCGCATAGATTCATTGAAGGTCCAATACAATCCAAACCAGTGAATAACAGTTTGCAGGAAGGGACTGCTGAAAAGGCAGCTTACCATGCTGACCTAACTCAAGGTTATGAGTTAGAGAGCGACACCAATGGTATAGATGTATCATATCATGACGCAAATGAGCGATACGATTAGACTAGCCAGAAATAACAGCGATTTCCATCTTCTGCGCCCCCGTAGGTGTAAACGAGTATTTTTCTTATCTTAATCATGTTTATCGGAATGTTAGCGGCCATCAGTGTAAAGTTTTGGGTGGTAACTTTAACACTATTCGCGTTCTAAGAGTATGAACTTTTTCTTCGCAAAGGTGATCAATTTGAGCAAGAAGAGATTGATCAATTTGAATCGGGTTACATTGGTCAGCTTAAATCGGAATCAGGTGGTCAACATAACCGGATTTTGCAATAAATATAATAAATATATTGTATGATGATACAGGAATTCGACTTGAGAGACAACCTCATTACAGTTAGGTATTTTTATAACGGTGCAATAATTACACTGGCATCCATAGACAGCGACGCAAAACTTTTGGCTATGTATTCAGACGTTGACGAAGCAGTAGCGAATGAAATGAAAATGCTTAAAGATGGAAATGATGGCAAGGAATATTATCTTGATGTAACGAATAACGATGGTCATAAAGTTATTGTTTCCCATTCTGAGATTATAAAATGATAAATCCCTTTGACAGCTCAAGTCTAATAAGGATAGATACCTTGTGACAGAAGGACACCAAAATCGAGCATAACGGCTAGAAAGGAATTTTTTTATCTAATATTTACTGCATCAGAGTTAATCAGCAGACCCTAATTAATATAACAACTATGTCAGAGCCAAAACAAATTCCAGAGATACCTAAACAGCCAAAGGAATTACCAAATGAACCAAGCAAGCGTGAGATTACCCCAATACCTCCAGAAAGGCAACCAGTACCCCAAAAGCCGGAAGTGCTTCCTGGAATTGAACCATTAACACCCTTAAAGCCCGGTAACTAAACTCCCTCATTTAGCCATAGTGTAAAATGTGGATTTTTTTTGGCTCTTTAAGATAGTTGCCTGCATTCTTGTTTTCCATAAATTGCGCGATACTGTGGTATTATTCTTTAGTTTTTATAGCAGCATTTATAGTTGATCTTGTTCCTTTTTTCGGTCCACCAGCATGGACTGTAATGGTATTCTTCCAGATGCGGTATGGCCTTAATATCTGGATGGTTTTAGTGGCAGGAGTTTTAGGTTCAACTTTAGGCAGGTATATTCTTAGTCTCTATATTCCATTTTTATCTGCAAAAATTATTAAAGTACAGAAAAATGAGGATATTCAATTTATTGGACAAAAACTAGGTAATAACGGATGGCGAGTACAACTATTTGTATTACTATATACATTGATGCCTTTGCCATCAACGCCTTTATCTACAGCGGCAGGTATGGCTAGGATCAGGACTATCAATATTGTTCTTGCCTCCTTTGTCGGTAAATTTATCAGTGATATGATAATGGTACTTACCGGAGATTATGTAGCTAAAAATGCTCAGGCTGTCGCGCATGGCTTTTTATCATGGAAAACTATTTCAGGTACATTGTTAGGTCTCATTCTTATCTGTGTATTCCTGTTTATTGACTGGCACAAGCTGCTCCGGGAAAATAAATTTCGGTTGAATTTTAATATTTGGAAATGATGGTATTATACGAAATAGTATTCGTAATTAATAAAAAATATGGAACCAAAATTTAAATCTGGCGATATAGTAAAATTAATCTCAGGGGGACCTAATATGTCTGTTCAGGGTATTCATTATGATGTATTAGCTAAGGAGTATGTACAGAATATATTTGATTGTGTTTGGTTTGAAAAAGATAATGACCCTAAACAAGAAGCTCATTATGGCCCTTTTAGTGCAGATGATCTGATAATAGTGACGAGATAACTATATGACCGAAAACTCCTTTCAGGATGCACAACAATAGTAAGGTTGGAGATTTTACACCGGAAGGTTCTAAACAAAGCTATATTTCTGGAAGGTCCTCATTCAAGATGGAAAGAATTAATTTTTGCTTTTTGGTGTTTTTAAAGAGTTTATATACGGGTTTTAGAAAATTACATTTTGTAGGTGCATTTGTTACCATTTTTGGTTCTGCGCGTTTCCAAGAAACGCATCCTTATTATGAAATAGCCAGGAATATCGGAAGACAACTTGCACAAATTGGTTTTACCATTATGACTGGAGGTGGCCCAGGTATTATGGAAGCAGCCAATCGTGGTGCGAAAGAAGCAGGCGGAAGCCTATAGGCTGTAATATAGTTTTGCCCAAAGAGCAACAACCCAATAAATACCTAGAAAAACGGGTTGATATAGATTACTTCTTTGTCCGAAAAATATTATTGACCAAATATTCGTATGCATTTGTGGTAATGCTGGTGGTTATGGAACGATGGATGATTTTTTTGAATCTATAACAATGATACAGACTGGAAAATCAAAGAAATTTCCAGTTATACTCATTGGTAAATCGTACTATTTGGAATTATATGAGTACATACAGAAAATGGTTTATGAGAAAACAATTAGCCCCAGATGATATTCATTCCTGTTTACTGATTCGGTTGACGAAGCGATTAATCATATAATAAAAAATTATATTTAATGCTTTGGTCTTAAAAAGAAAAGAAAAATTCAACCATTAAGATTTTTAGGAGAAGAAAGGTAATAGTGGATTTTTTTCATAGAAATGTCGTATTTTTTAAAATATCTGTATCTAATTTTGGGGATAGTGTTGTTTGACCATGCCACTAAAACATGATCTTAATCATTTTTCTGCTCAACGGCATGATTATGTAATCAATTATAATCACGAGTTTGTTATAACTTTTGAGCTCAATAATATTTATAAGCTATTGTTCGCATATCGGTTCACAACATTATTCACAATTTATTTATTTGATTATGATATTGTATATAAAGAACATGGTCAGTTTGCGTTGTAAAATGATGGTAGCGGAAGAGTTGGTGAAAATGGGAATACAATATATAGATATAGATCTCGGTATTATTGAAATTCCAGAAGATATAACACACGATCAACGGGAACTACTGAGCGCAAACTTGCTCAGATCAGGGCTAGAATTGCTTGACGATAAAAAAAGCATTCTGATTGAAAAAATAAAAAATCTCATTATTGAAATGATTCATTATTCCGATGAATTACCACCAATGAATTATTCCATTTATATAAGCAAAAAATTAGGCTTCGATTATACATATCTTGCTAACATATTTTCTGCGATGAAGCATATCTCCATTCGGCAATACATAATCAACCATAAAATTGAAATGGTAAAAGAACTGCTTTTATACAACGAACTTAGCCTGACTGAAATATCCTTTAAAATGCATTACAGCAGCGTGGGGCATTTATCTAACCAATTCAAAAAGGTTACCAGCTTTTCTCCTTCTTCTTACAAGCAACTTAATCTAAAAAGAACTGTTGCACTTGAGAATGTGTGAATGATGTAACTATCGTCTCCATTTGTGTAATGCTTTATTTAGCATAAGGCATCACCTTTGTACTGTGATTATTCCATCACAATATAAAAATAGATAAAATGTCAAATACAACAAAAAATCCCGGAGAAGGTAATGATGAAGTTAAACAGCCAAATGCTGGTGATGTGAAAAAAAGTATTGAAAATCACAAGCAAGCAGCTCAGCATCATGAGGAAGCGGCAAAACACCACAAGCAAGCGGCAAAGCATCATGAAGAAGGTAACCATGATAGGGCTCATACCAGTACTGTAATTGCTAATGGGCATGCCCATATGGCATCTGAAAAACAAACAGATGATGCAAAGCATCACGCAGTAAACAGTAAGTAGGAATTTAGCAAAAGTCTTTAGAAAGTACTGTTTAGAAGGTTTCTAAACAGTACTTTTTTTAATTGTAAAATTATTTTCGCTAAATGGAAATTTCATGAAGTGTATCATCTATATTGGCATGATTGTCGCACGTTGTACTATTATATCTTTTATACCTCAGGCATTAAAGACTATTTAACACTAAGGATACTTCAGCTATATACACAACTATGTATTCTCTTTTCACATTTGACTCCCTCATTTGGCTCGTATTAGAAAAAGTCCCTGCAAAAGTTCGGGTTGTCAATGTCAAGAAAACGACAAACAATTCAATAAATGACTAGAAACTTCTCCCTGTAATTACCTCATTCAGAAGAAACACTTCGCAGGTCTATTGTAAAAACTATTAGTTACAGAGTTATTATTCTAATTCTTGATTTTGTGTCCATTTAAAGGCACGATTATTTAATAGTATTTCAATGCAAAACAATGCCCTATGAAATACAATTCTTGTGCTAACTTATTTTGGGGTATCGCTTACGAACCTCAAATATTAAAAGACACAATTTCTGTAAAATACTTGTATGAGCAATATAAGAGATGTCCATTTGAAAATAAAAGAATTAAGCAGTAACAACCCTGATGGCCATCGGCATATACGTGTAAATCAATTTGTCAAAGAATTGAACAGTACTATTTATGAGCTTCAATCGTTTCTTGACGCTTTATATTCCACTGCTTTTATAGATTATTACAAAGGGTGCAAAGATGTAATAGCCCTAACGGAAACAGGAAAAAATGGTGAAATTCCACTACATAGTGGACATGGGGATAGCACACAGTATCGTACCTGAATTTTTTTTTCCAATCTTGATGTGGGAATAATGTAATTTATTCACAAATTTATGTAATATATGTAGCTATTTCGTTACTTACCTTTGCCTTGTAATTATCAATTCAAAATTTTAATAAAAATGAAAACAACTCAAAATATCCATTCCAGTCAACAATCTATTAGCAAGTCGAATCAACCATCATTTGGCAAAGAAAGAGAAGACCCACAAATAAAACCAGAGAATCCGCTTCCAAATAAACCAACAACCCCTGCAAAGCCTGATGAAAATCCCGACCCCACCAAACGAAGACCCGGAGTTAACGAACCCGAAAAAAACGACCCTACAAGAATTGAAGAACCAGAAAAAACAGACCCCACCCGCATTGATGAACCACTTCCAACCAAACCTGAACCACCAAAACAATAAATAGAACAATTTCTTAAAATAAATAATTATGGCTAAATATTCCAAAATAGCTCAGGACAAAATTGAAGAGGTGATGCATGAATTTAAGTATGGAGAATTAAAATCGGGTAAAGGCGGTCAAGGCGGAAAAGTAAAAATTCGCAAGCAGGCAATAGCCATCGGTATAAGTGAAGCGAGAGAAGCAGGAACAAAAGTTCCCCCAAAAAAAAGTTAATCAAAAAGTAATTAAACAATTTCTAAAAACAAATAACTATGGCACTATTAAAAGTAATCGAACTCTTAGCTGAGTCAAAAAAAAGTTGGGAAGATGCAACACAAAATGCAGTTACCGAAGCATCTAAATCTATTCGCAACATACGATCTGTGTATATAGAAAATTTAACAGCCGAAGTGGATAAAGGAAAAATTACACATTGGAGGCTAAACTGTAAAATAACTTTCGAAAAAAAATAACGCGATGTCAATCTTGTAGAATTTATAATGGCATTGTTATTTTCTTTGTTTTTTTCATCAGGGGATAGAAAAGGTGACTCTTTAATGCCATTAGGAATATTTTTCTACAATAGCCACCTTACTGAGTGAAGCGCGGGAAGCAGGAGCAAAAGTTCCGAAGGAAAAAAGTTAATTAAAAAGTAATCAAACAATTTATAAAATCAAATAACTATGGCACTATTAAAAGTAATCGAACTCTTAGCCGAGTCAAAAAAAAGTTGGGAAGATGCAACACAAAATGCAGTTACCGAAGCATCTAAAACTATACGTAACATACGCTCCGTGTATGTAAAAAATTTAACAGCCGAAGTGAATAAGGATAAAATTACACACTGGAGGTTGGACTGTAAAATAACTTTTGAGGTGGATGGAAACAATTGAAATTAGTATTCCAGCAATGCCCATAAAGTAAATCATTTCACCAGGCAGCTAACGCATTTAGAAAAACAATATACTACTTAAAAAACGCAGCACTTGAAAATGTGTGAATCCTGCAACTTATTTCTAAACTTCTACAACACTTATCATTTTAAGAGCATCTACCTTTACGTCGTAACAATTCAGTTACAAACTAAAATTATAAAAAAATGGAAAATAAAAAAATTGAAAGCTGCATTGATGCTTGCGAAACATGTGCAGAGGCATGTGAAACTTGCTCAACAGAAAACAAAGGCAAAGCAGGAATGGAACATTCCGAAAAACTTTGCATCGCTTGTGCTGAAGCTTGCAACGCTTTAGTTGCTGCAAGTAAAACCAATTCGAACCTTGATGCTCTTTGCAAAAAATGCAAAGACGCGTGTGATGCTTGTGCAACTGAATGTGAAAAACATTCTGACATGAAACATTGCAAAGAATGTGCAGATGCTTGTCGCAAATGTGCAGCAGAATGTAAATCTATGCTTGCAGTAGCATAATTAAATCGCAACCACTATTACAAGAAATGTTGGTTTTTTTTTCGCAAGATATAAATTTGTGCTTGTAAGTGCTAACGCATTTGCACTGAAGTGTAGAAAATTCGGTTTGGTTGTGCATTGATCATGCTCATTTTAGGACATGACAGTTCAGTAAAGTTTTTCAACACATTGCTTCATGGCTTAGATGTTACTTCAATAATCCGAATGGATATTTCACCTGTAGAAGAAATTTTAGTTCTTGTGCAAACATTCATTCTTTGCTGGCTCATCGGTGTTTGCATTGCAGGTATTCACAATGTTTCGTTCAATAAAAAATCATAAACTCAATTAATTAAAAAAATCAAAATGAAAAAAATAACAACATTCTTACTTGCCGTTGCAATGATGTTTTCGTTTACGCAATGCACCAACTCTTCCGCCGATAAACTTTGCAGCAATGCAGACACCAGAGCAAAAGTAATTTCCGAACTAATGAACAACGATGCTTACATGAAAGAAGTTATGGTTGCCATGAAAACAAAACATTGCGATGCCATTGCTTCTACATCATGCGACATGATGAAAGAAGACAAAGCAATGCAAACAAAAATGATGGGTAGCATGATGGACATGTGCATGGCTGATACGGGTATGTGCAAAATGATGATGGGAAAAACGATGGACATGTGCGACATGGATAAATCAAAATGCAGCATGATGATAGGTTCAATGAAAGAACATCCAAAAGGAACGCAGTCAATGAAAGATATGGGCATGTGCGACATGAAGGGAATGGACATGAGTAAGATGAAATAAGTTACAACAGCATCAGAGATATTTTTGTTAAAAACTAAAATCAAACAAAATGAAAAAAGAATATGAGCTACAGGGAATGAGTTGTGGAGGTTGTGTGAGCAATGTAAAAAGGGCATTGTTACAAGTCCCTGATGTTACAGAGGCAGAAGTCCATCTGAATCCGCAAGGAGCAGTTATCACCATGAATAAATCTATTGCTGTTGACGAATTACAAACGCAACTTAAAAAAGCAGGACATTATACAATTAAGGAAATTGTTTCAAATCTATCAGCATGAAAAAAGTAGAAAGAAAGGCACTAAAGGAAAAACTGCTTATTGCAATTAAAAAATAATAAAGGATAACAAAGCCGACCTCACAACTAAAATTGAAAAGGCAGTTAAGAAATCCATTAAGCAAATTGTAAACAAGACGGCTAAAAAAAGTAAACCCATAATCGCAAAATAAATTCTAACAACAATTCAATTAACAATTTTAAAAACAAATATTATGTTCTACGATGGTTATCATGTTTGGGGAATGCACCTTGTTTGGTGGTTTGTTTGGATAATACTTCTTTTCTGGATTTTCGCAACACCGTATGATGTGCCAGGGCAGCGAAAGAAAAAAGATTCACCGCTTGACATTTTACAAAAACGATTTGCTTCAGGGCAAATCACTAACGAGGAATATCAGGAGAAGAAAAAAATGTTGTAAACGATGCAGGATGCTGGGCTATCAATTTTACCACCACTTATTACCATTGCTTGTGCAGTGTCGTCAAAAAAGATTTTGCCTTCGCTTCTCTTGGGTAGAAACATAGCTAAAAATGGTAGCAATTCTCAAATTATGCAGCCCTGCTTCTTTTCTTGCTTGAAGAATGTCGTAATACTTAATCAGCGTAGCAACATTACTAATGCAAAACATTGCAGTAAATTCTCTGCTGTGGGTTTTGCGGTTGTGGTTGGCTATAATGTAATCGGCTATTTTCTCTAATCGTTTCGGTGATTCCATCAACTCTTTGGTATCAATGTCCTCTACCTCTATATCAATTTCTGTAGCGGTTTCTTTCTTTTTATACCGGCCTACATATTCCACCGAGAATTTCAGTACGTTTTCGTCTTTAATGGCATCAGTAATGACGTACTTGTGCAAACTTTCGCCAAACAGTTCTGTAGTAGTGCGTTTACCCAATTCATTTTTTACAGCATTATCGGCAAAAATGGGTGTACCAGTAAACCTAAACAACTGAATATTATTGAAGAATGCCTTAATCCGGTTGTGGGTTTCGCCGAACTGTGAACGGTGGCACTCGTCAAAAATAAAGACAATATGCTCATCTTTCAACTTCTCCATTTTATCCAAATACTGCTTTTTACTGATTGCAGTATTTAGCTTTTGAATGGTGGTTACGATCAGTTTAGTATCGTTAGAAAATTGACGTACTAATTGATTTGTGTTATTTGTACCGTCAATACACCCCTTGCTGAAGCTGTTAAATTCTTTGTTGGTTTGGTAATCCAAATCTTTTCTGTCCACCACAAACACCACTTTTTTTACCTGCGGCAGGTTCATTAATATCTGGCTGGCCTTAAATGAAGTTAAGGTCTTGCCAGAACCTGTGGTGTGCCAGATGTACCCATTTTTATTACTGTTTATTACCCGGTCAATGAGTGCTTCTACCGCAAAGAATTGATATGGCCGAAGCACCATCAATATCTTATTAGTCTCGTTCACAACAATGTACTTGCATATCATTTTTGATATGTGGCAAGGCTCTAAAAACTCGCTGGTAAACCCGTTTAATATGTTGGTTAGCCGTTTGTTTTCTTTATCTGTCCAGTAAAACGTTTGTTTGAAAGATTGAAGACGGTTGTTGGCGTAATACTTTGTATTTACCCCGTTACTGATTACAAAAATTTGCAAGTATTGAAATAAAGCAGAGTTTGCACCGAACGAATGACGTTGGTAGCGGTTGATCTGGTTAAATGCCTCTTTCAGTTCAAGCCCTCTGCGCTTGAGTTCTATTTGTACTAATGGCAAACCGTTTATCAGTAGCGTAACATCATACCTGTTTTTATACTTGCCTTCTATTGTTACCTGGTGTGTTACCTGAAACTGGTTTTGACACCAATGCTCGGAATTGATAAATTCAAAATAGAGGTTGTCTCCATTGTCCCGCACTATGTGCTGTTTTTCTCTGAGGGTTTTAGCTTTTTCAAATACAGATCCCTTGCTGAGAATATTTAAGACCTTTTCAAATTCCTTCTTACTAAACTGAATATTATTGTGCTTTTCTAATTGCTGTTTTAGGTTGGCAACCAACTCTTTTTCATCTTTGATAAGTATCAAACCATAACCCAACTTTGCCAGTTGAGTTACCAATTGTTCTTCTAATATTTGTTCGGGTTGTTTAGCCATTATCTATTAAGTTACATATCAACGATGTCATTAGTTCCTTATCTGCCGGGTCGCTTTGCGCTACCAGTAAGGCTAATGCCGTCAATGCGTTATCGTTAATTTTTATTTCTCCATTTTTCTTGAATCGGTGTTTGTTCTTTTCAAGGAACCAGATAAAAAGGAATGCCCCAATACGTTTGTTGCCATCACTAAATGGATGGTTTTTAATTATGAAATAGAGCAAATGTGCCGCTTGTTCTTCAATAGTAGGGTACACATATTCTCCGCCAAAAGTTTGTACTACACTATTTAATGTACCTTCAAAACTTTGGTCTTTTTCATTGCCAAATAATTCGGTTGCATCCTTTTTAGCAATTAGTTGATGCTTCAATTCTGCAATAGCGGTTTTTGCTTCGGTATATTTTATTTCATAGGTAATATTAGCGTTTAGCGTGCCTGTTTTTAAGCTATTGCTATCAAATTGACTGAGCAATACAAAACTCCGGGTATAACTGCTCAAAATGTCCAATAGCCCCTTTACTTCGGTAAGCTGCAAGCTATCGGTAGTGCCTGATTGCTGTATTACATTTACTATTTGGTTAAGCTGCTCTAATCGCTGTTGATTAACGGCATAGCCTTTTACGAGATAATCCTTCAACCGTTGTGTTGCCCATTGGCGGAATTTGGTAGCTTGTGTTGAGTTAACCCTATAACCAACTGAAATTATCATATCAAGGTTATATAGGTTCATTTTTCTTATTTTCCCGTCATTGGCAACCTGTTCCAAAATGGAACAGGTTGTATCCTCTGTCAATTCACTGGCTTTATATATGTTTTGTATATGCTTTACAATGGCAGGCCGTTTAACATTAAATAGCGTTGCAATTAGGTGAGCATCCAGCCAAATACTTTCATTATCCAGTGTTACCTGAATATCCGTACCATTGTTTGTTGTATAAATATGAATTTCGCCTTTTTGCATCTGCTAATTTTTATTGATAAATGCTCGTTAAGTAGATTTGCTGCTATTTGATCAATCTGCAATAGTAACCTCTAAAATTATAATTATAAACTTGAAATGCGCACAGTTAACGAGAAAATAACCGATTATTTTAATCCTCTGAACATCTGGTCAATAGCCTTCTTTTTTTGTTCCAAATTAGGATGCACATAGAGATTTAATGTAGTGCTTATGTTTGAATGCCCTAACAAAACACTTACCGTTTTATAATCACACTTACTTTCTACTATAGTTGGATTAGTTGTGTATTGTTACTTGCTGTTCGTATTCAAACCTTTGTTTGCCGATAGCCTTACTTCATTATGATGTCATAGACTTTATTTGTCTATCAGGTCGATAAAATATTTATTAACTCGATCCTGGCAAGATCAATTTCTAAATATCTTTTAGTAACTATTTCAAGTGGGGTATATACAATGTCCCCTTTTATCTCACCGACCATTATGTTTTTTTCTCCGTTTAATAAGGCATGAATAGCAGCAACTCCAAGCTTACTTGCCAATACTCTGTCTGAACAACTTGGTGAGCCGCCACGCTGTATATAACCAAGAATACAAACAGTCACATCATATTGGGGAAATTTCTCCTTTACATCATTGGATATTTTAAACGCACCTCCTGCTTCATTCCCTTCTCCTACTACTACGATTAATGAACTTTTTTTCCGTCCCCAACCTTTTTCTAAAACGGTAAACAAATGTTGAACATCATTTTCTGTTTCCGGTATACAGATTGCCTCTGCTCCAACATTAATTCCTGTTTCATACGCTATAAAACCTGCATCACGCCCCATTACTTCTACAAAGAATATCCTGTTATGTGATTCAGCTGTATCGCGGATTTTATCAATAGCTTCCATCGCTGTATTGGTCGCAGTGTCAAAGCCTATCGCAGAATCAGTCCCAGTGAGATCATTGTCAATGGTTTTGGGGATTCCAATCCACGGGATATTGTAGGTTGATGTGAAAGCCTTTGAACCAGCAAATGAACCATCACCACCAATCAATACTACTGCGTCAATTCCTTCCTTCTTTAATTGCTGATATGCCGATTCTCTTCCATCAGATGTTTTAAAACGCGGACTTCTGGAAGATTTTTGTATTGTACCACCCCTTTGAATAATATTACTTACAGTGGCTGAGTCCATTTCAAAAAAATCTCCATCAATCAGTCCTTCATAGCCACGGCGAATCCCTACCACCTTGATATTATGAAATATAGATGCTCTAACCACTGCTCTTATACAAGCATTTAAACCAGGAGCATCGCCACCGGAAGTTAGGAGGGCTATTTTATTTATCGGGACCATTGATATTTTTTTTGCAGTGATGATAATTATTAAGTGTAAATTTAGGTTAGAAACAAATAGAACAAATGGAAAATGTATATGAATACCCTTACAAGGATCAAGAAGATTTTTTGAAAAAGAATATTATGTTCAAAAATGGACTAGATAAGTTGAATGAAAAATACGAAAATAATAATTTCGATAATCTAGTACCCAACAGTATGAAGAAGATAAATTAGTAAAAATAGATTCGTTAATCTTAATTGAACACTCTTCGCATGTCATACAGGAAATAATGGATTTATTTAAAAAAGTATTTGGTAATTAATATTCCTTATCATACAAGTGTTCCTTTTTATACGTCACGAATTTATCTAAAATAAAAAAAAGGCATAAGTAGAATATTTTAACTTCTGATCTGCCTTATTGTTATTACCCGTAAAATTACATGTCACTCCTTTGAGTAACTCAAAACCTGCATGTAACCCTTAAAGAAGCGGCCTTACCTCGTGTGAATACCTTGTAATACAAGCTATCCCTCAATGACACCACGAGGCATATTCTTTAAAGCTTGGCTTATTTCACAAGTCTTCCATTTTCATTAATCACGTGTATTAATATTCATTTGTGTCGCGGTGACTTTTGGGATAAGATAGTTTTTTTCCAATAACAGAAGTTCCGATAACCCATTCCCAAGCAGCGCCATTTGTTGCTGCAACAACTTATATAAGTCATGGTGTATAATCCCCGGATATAATGGTAAGGCTACCATTTGTATTCGTGAAATAATGTCTTTCAGTTGTAATTGCGACTGGTCTAACCCTGCCAATTGCAAGTCATGCTGCGCGCTACAACCTTTTTCTGTAGAATTCTGGCAGTAATCTCCGTCAGTATCTTTTTTAAATAAAGAATGTATATAGGGTAGTAAATGTTCTTTTTTTATAGTTATGTAACGCTGCACTTCTCCTGTCAACTTATTGCACCATGAAACATATTCTGATGATTTATGCAGCGCATCCCCTTCTTGTATCCTTTGCGCTAGTTTACCAACTGTATTACACAACGTATATATCACATCGTAATGAGCGATGTTTAATCTTTCCACAAAAGATTCCAGTGTTTCGCCATCAAGTTGTTCCTGCTCAGTCATAAAGAGTCTTTCGCAAAATTACTTAAAAATGGCGGCATAGAACCGATATATAACGCGGCAATAATGAATTTATTCTGCGTACTTGGCATTACACCAATAGGCATTGCTTTTGCGTTAATAAAAAAGCCACAATACAAGTTAGCAGAATTATTTAATTTTTACAGGGATATGTATTGGGCCTGGACTTACTGCATTTATATAGCCTTTGCACTTATAATCTGGATACAGGTTGAAATGATTTATTTGCAATCAGTTCACTGGTCTCATACCCTGTACATGCTTTGGGCTATTATTTATCCTTTTTGTTGCATTGTTGCCGAAGGTGAGAAATTATTACAAAAAATAGTAACTATCTCTCTCCCGATCTACAAAGTCATAACATCTCATCTGATTGTATTACCCAGTAGGTTATTTTAGAATATTATCTTCTCAGGTTGAGAATACCTGATCTTCGTCAGTTTTCTTATCAACGGCATGATTATGTTGCAGTTGTAATGAGTGGTTGGACTAGAGGGAAATGAACGTGCAATTGAAATGCGCGATTATTAAGGGGTATAAAAAATATAATCATTTTAAAATAAAAATATTATGAAATATCATGAGTACCAAAAATGTATTGATGCCTGCCTTAAATGTGCGTCAACCTGTAATCATTGTGCATCTTCTTGCCTTTCAGAGCATGATGTAAAAATGATGGCGAAATGTATCCAAATGGATATGGAATGTGCTGTTCTATGTTATGCTGCGGCACAGCTCATGAGTTTAGGAAGCGTCCACGCGAAAGTTATCTGTAAGCTCTGTGCTGAGGTATGCAAAGCTTGTGCTGAAGAATGTAAAAAGCATCACAACGACCATTGCAAGGAGTGTGCAGATGCATGTAATAAATGCGCTGACGAGTGTTCAAAAATGCAATAATTCCCAAATAAGGCATTTACAATTGGAATGGGATTGTTTTCATGGCATTCCCCATTATTTCACATTGGATTTACAGTAATGTCGCTTGCGCGGTTCTACTGCTATTCTTACAAACATTGTATTATGAGAGGTGTTTATCAGGATCAAGTATCGCATAGATTCATTGAAGGTCCAATACAGTCCAAACCAGTGAATAACAGTTTGCAGGAAGGGACTGCTGAAAAGGCAGCTTACCATGCTGACCTAACTCAAGGTTATGAGTTAGAGAGCGACACCAATGGTATAGATGTATCATATCATGACGCAAATGAGCGATACGATTAGACGAGTCAGAAATAACAGCGATTTCATCTTCTGCGTCCCCGCAGGTGTAAACGAGTATTTTTCTAATCTTAATCATGTTTATCGGAATGTTGGCGGCCATCAGTGTAAAGTTTTGGGTGGTAACTTTAACACTATTCGCGTTCTAAGAGTATGAATTTTTTCTTCACAAAGGTGACCAATTTGAGCAAGACAGAAATTGATCAATTTGAATCGGGTTACTCTGGTCAGCTTAAATCGGAATCAGGCGGTCAACATAACCGGACTTTTCAATAAATATACTAAATATATTGTATGATGATAGAGAAATGCGACTTTAGAGACAACCTCATTACAGTTAGGTATTTTTATAACGATGCAATAATTACACTGGCATCCATAGACAGCGACGCAAAACTTTTGGCTACATATTCAGACATTAACGAAGCAGTAGCGAATGAAATGAAAATGCTTAAAGATAGAAATGATGGCAAGAAATATTATCTTGATGTAACGAATAACGCTGGTCATAAAGTTATTGTTTCCCATTCTGAGATTATAAAATGATAAATCCTTCTGACAGCTCCAGTCTAAATATTCCTCAAAAAACAAAATAATACTCACGATTAATAAATTTTAAAAACATGAAAAAGCTCGAAGATAAAACGATATTTATTACCGGAGGGTTGTCTGGAATAGGCAAAGCGTGTGCAATTGCCGCAGCAAAACAAGGTGCTAACATTGTCATAGTAGATATGAAATCTGCGACTACAGATAATGCAATGGAAGAAATAAAAAGAGAAAATTCCAAAGCAATTTTTATTGATTGCGATGTATCAGTCTTTGCCCAGGTACAAGCCGCTGTTGAAAAAGTGGTAAGCACATTTGGTGCGCTGGATGTAGCACTTAACAATGCCGGCATAGGAGGAGAACCAAATAAAATAGGTGATATGACTGAGCAACAATGGCTCAAAGTAATCAATATAAACCTGAACGGTGTGTTTAATTGTATGAAGCATGAGCTGGCTCAGATGTCTAAGCAAAAAAAAGGAGTTATTGTAAATATGGCATCTATTTTGGGTAAAGTTGGCTTCGCTACTTCATCGCATTATGTTGCAGCCAAACATGGTGTAATAGGGCTTACACAAACGGCAGCTTTGGAGTATGCTACTGAAGGAATAAGGATTAATGCAATTTGCCCTGGTTTTATTGATACCCCTTTACTTTCCAACGCAGGGATTACTGATCATTCAGACGTAAAGCATCATATCATTGACCTGCACCCGATAAAACGGTTAGGTAAAGACGTAGAAATTGCCAGTGGTTTTATTTTCCTAGCTTGCGATGAAAGTTCATTTATGAGCGGTACTACTATGGAAATAGATGGTGGTTATTTGGCTCAGTAAGTAGTGATACATCTTAAGCACCGGTTGTTTATTACACCATAAAATGAAGTCAAGTGTGGGATCGTTAAGTTGTATATAGGGGTATTTCATTAAAACCTTCTGCTTCCTTTTCTTCCAATAAAAAATCTTTTACTGATATAAGAATGGCTTTATGCGAAGTAAAAAGCTCCCTGTTGAAATTAATAACTGTCGTAATATCCAAATCTTCAATATTGCCACCTTGCGCATCTTTATAAAAATTATTAAGAGTGGAACTATAGTTATCCTGTATGGAGATAAATATGCTTTTAAATTTTTCGAAATCAGGCTTTGTTTTTTGCTCCATCAGTGAATTTAATTGCAGGTATAATTCTTCAGTTGCGCCTTTTTGCCGTGTAAACAAATTAAACTTTATATCGGTGGACGAACGCCTGAGGTTGGCAATATTGTTGCCTATATCCTTCATGCTTTTTATAGCATACATGGAACTGCGAACTGCGGAAATCAATTGGCTGAGTAAAGGGTTCTGTTCAACCTTAACTTTTGTTCGTAGAGATAAATAAAACGATTGCAACTCGCCCTGCAACTGTTTCAAAAATTCATATTTTTCTTCCATTGTTTTTGAAAAATATTTTCTTTTCTCATTGATAGTTTTAAAAGCAGCATATTCAAATAGACGCTTTGTATCAATATCAAACAAAGCAAGATTGTAAAGCATGGAGTTATGAATAAAATATTCCGTTTCCCTTTTAAATAAATCCAAAGCCGTTTCCGGTTCATTCACATTGGCATTACCAATAAAGGCAGCGGCGGAACCATCCGTATCTTTGAAAAATTTTTCTAGGAACTTCGTGAATGGATCAAGGAAGGGAAGAAAGATTATTATACTGACCAAATTAATCAGGGTTGAAAAGGTAACCAGGCCAATGAGCGGGTCTATGATTCCAATCCCATCAGTTATCATAAGCAAAGTCGGTTTCAGTAAAGTGAACGCCAATACTGTAAGGAAAATATTAAAAAATAAATTACCCAGCGCCACCCGTTTTTTTGAGGCGTTACCTCCTAATGAGCCAGCCAATATTTTAATGCAAGTACCTGTCTCAGAACCGAGCACAATGGCCGCTGCTGCCGGGAAAGTGATAGCTCCTGCATGAAGTGCGCTTAGTGTAAGCGCCATAGTTACAGAACTTGACTGAACAAGAGAAGTGATTACAAAGCCGATAATCAGAAAAACCACCACTGACATCTCGGCATATTTCGAAAAGTCAAAGGTCTTTACCTGACCTTCCATAGCAACTTTCATAAACGAAAGCCCAATGAACAACAAACCAAAGCCCAATAGAAAATAGGCAATGTATTTCATGGTTTTGCGGTTGCCAAAAAGAATAAGAAACAAGCCTCCTAAGAAAACAGCGGGGTAAGCCACAACTTCTATATCCACCTTAAAACCGAGAGTAGCAACCAACCAGCTATCCAGTGTGGTGCCAAGGTTAGCACCCAGAATAATAGCCATTGCATTTTTCATGGTGAACACTCCTGCGCCAACAAATGCAAGTACCATCAGTGAAACCATCGAGCTGCTTTGAAGTATTCCTGTTACTACCGCACCGCCCGCAACTGCACCTATTTTGTTTTTAGTAGTGCGCTGAAGAAAGAGCTTGAAATTTCTCCCGGAAAGATTTTTCAAGGATTCCTCCAACAGATACATGGCAAACAGAAACAAACCGATTCCGGCAGAAAGTTTAAATATGAGAATCCACATAGTCATTAGCGTTGATGTTCCATTTCGTTATATTTTTATCTCTGCAGCAAATTGTTTCTAACTGTTTTGAAGGGTGTTTTACAGTTCCATAAGAACAATGAACACAGCAATCGCCCAACTATGGTTTTAATGCCTTTTTAAATTTTACGCTCTTAAAAATGCTAGCAGGAATCGTTCGGCATTGTTTTAACTTTCTTATGTTTACAATGAAGGACAAGTAATCGTTGATTTTAGTTCAATTTTATTTTTATCAATGCTTCTACAAACAATGCAGTAATATCAATTATCCATTAGAGGAATGAGGAATAGTGTTACAAGTATGATTTTACTATTTCCTGATTTTTAGATTCTTAAAAGCATTTCTTAAAAAAACCGCATGAGCTCCAATGCAAATAGGCGGTTTCACACAGGCATTTTTCATCGCACTTGCTCAGAAGATGGACCAAAAAACAGTAGTGTTCGGGAAATTAGACCGTATAATATGGCACAATTACAAAAACCAGTTAAAAAAATGGTTTCGTAAAGATACGTTGTATTCCTGAAGACGATACCAGCCCTTTTCACACAACGTAGAACTTCTCGTTTTGTAGCTTTAAGCAGAAGTCGGATGCAGCTTGATTCCCACTCCCATAAAACATAAGATTCAAGTAATACGCAAACAACTGGCAGATTTTAGTTTTAATGGCGTGGTTTTTGTTGGATATAAGTATATAATTAATGCTTCTTATCCAGTAAAAATAAATTGGCTAAAGGGGATTTTTCCTCTATTCTTTGAAGATCTAAATCTCAGGGAATAACAAAAGACTATTGTATGCCTAATACTATCAAGAGAAAAATTACCCTTAAGCTCAATAAATTGCAGAAATGCTTAACTGGCATCAAAGGCTTTGATGAGATTACAGAAGGCGGGCTTCCGAAAAACAGAACCACTTTAATTAGCGGAGGTGCCGGTTCAGGAAAAACCCTTTTTGGGATTGATTTTTTAATCAATGGTGCTATCAATTACAAAGAACATGGCGTGTTTATGTCCTTTGAAGAAACAGCAGATGAACTTTTTAAAGATGTGGCTTCTCTCAACTTGGATTTAAAAGTACTTGTTTCGCAAAAAAAAATTGTGCTTGAGCATGTTGTTTTGGAACGTAAAGATATTCAAGAGAAAGACTTTAATCTTGAAGGACTACTGATTCGGCTGGAACATGCAATTGAATCCGTTAACGCCAAACGTGTTGTTTTAGATTCTATTGAATCCCTGTTTGCAGGCATCACAGATAATGGTATTCTTCGCTTAGAGATAAAAAGACTTTTCGGATGGCTTAAAGAAAAGCAAGTTACGGCAATAGTTACGGGCGAGCCGGGACAAGACTCTTATACTCATCACGGCATGGAGCAGTACATTTCCGATTGCATAATTCTTCTCGATAACAGAGTTGACGAAGAAGTTTCCGTTCGAAGAATTCGTGTTGTTAAGTATCGTGGTTCAAATCATGGAACAAACGAATATCCATTTGTAATAGATGACGATGGGCTTTCAGTAATTCCTATCACTTCAGCAGGACTCAATCAACCGGGAACAGCCAAAAGAGTTTCAACTGGAATTTCATCGCTTGATAAACTGTTTAAGGGTGTAGGATATACCAAAGGCAGCACCATACTTGCTTCAGGTACTGCTGGTACCGGAAAAACAAGTTTAGCTGCGGCATTCGCAATAGAAACATGTAAACGTGGAGAACGATGTCTTTTCTTGTCTTATGAAGAATCAGCCGGGCAACTTATTCAAAACATGAAATCCATTGGTTTTAATTTTGAACCATTGATAAAAAAAGGGCTCTTAAAGATTGCGTCCACCAGACCTACCTTCGTTGGTTTAGAGAAGCATTTACTTGATTTATATAAGACCATTGATGGGTTTAAACCTAAATCTGTTGTGATAGATCCGCTGACAAGTCTCATTGGAGAGGGAAGCCCACGTGAAGTTCGATCGATGATTACACGCATGATTGATGTTTTAAAAACCCAAGGCATAACCGGATTTTTTACGAGCCTTGTCTCTTCAACCGCACAAAATGACACGAGCGGCGAAATTGGGGTATCTTCATTGATAGACACTTGGATTGTGGTTAGAGAATTAGAAGAGAAAGTGGGTAAAAAACGTATTCGCGGACTCTACATTGTTAAATCTCGTGGCACAGGTCACTCCAGTGACGTCCACAAATTGATTTTGAGTGATGATGGAATCTCCCTAGAACCAATGGAGGCTGATTCCACTTCAACTCCCGATCCGAAAAAGAAAGTAGGTAGCGGTATTGCTAAAAAATCAAAGAAGATAAATAAAAGTACATAATGAAAGCTGGAGGACGCATGAGCGCATTACATCCTAAATTCATTGTAGGTGTTGGCGGCTCAGCGGGAGCACTTACTGCATACTGGGCGCTCTTGGATGCTCTGCCGCCTGATACAGGTATGGCCTTTGTCATTATTTCTCACATGAGTCCAACTGCTTATAGCCAGTTAGCTCTAATTTTGTCTCGTCACACAAAAATGCCGGTAATCGTGGCTTCCCAAAAGATGCCGATACAGAGGGATCACGTATATGTGATTCCAGCAGACTCAGATCTTTTTATTGAAAAATATATTTTCAAAGTTTTATCCCCTCGTGTTAGTAGGAATAAGCAGATAGATTTATTTTTTGTTTCTTTAGCAGAGGCAATGGGCGCACGTGCAATAGGCATTGTCCTATCAGGGTATGATGGAGACGGCACTGAGGGATGCAAGCAAATCAAAGCAAAGGGAGGAATGACTTTTGCCCAGGACATGTCTGCCGAAGTGCCTCACATGCCTCTTAGTGCTCAGGCTTCGGGCTGTGTTGATTTCGTTATGGCTCCCGGCAAAATTTCAGCCAAATTAATAAAAATGGCAGCTGCGCTAAAAACGTAGAAACGAGGTTATGACTGTTGAGAATGCACCGATCACTTATCAGAACTCCATCTATTTCTTTTCCAGGCATATGCAACAGCGTACATATCTCCTAATCCTCTGTCTCTAACAGATACCGTTTCATGGAATAAAAGGTGTCCTTTATTGTCGTTGGTTACTGTTTATTATTCAGTATCTGTTACGGTAATTGTTCTGAATTGCTTTTTTACCGTTTATCGATCGCTCAATAAACTTTTTTTCTCATTTCGGGTACTACTTCTCCTTCTTCATCAATCCATTCAGGAATACAATAATAATTTCCCCTTTACACCTTTTAGTTTATATGGAATCAACCGCACATGTTTCATTGCTGTATTCAAAAATGCAGAAACGTATTTTTCAAGGCTTACCTGTTTATTAACTATGGAAGGTTCTCTTATTTGAAGAAGCGGTATTGTTTCAGATGAGCGCAAGGTGTTATCAGCTTTCGTGATGAGAAAAACGATTTTGGCAATTACTGTCCTGCTTTTATTATAGCCGTCATTCGGTTTTTCGTATTTATTGAGGCGTTCGTTGAGGTTTTGTACCTCTAATAAGGCTTCTTTCAGCAATTTTCTTAGCCGATCATTCTCTTTTTGCAGCTTTTCTGTCGAATTTGCAGCATTAAAATCGGTTTTTCTAGTGTTTTTACCATTATTGTAACATTTATTGATAGGCATCATATCGTTTCCAACAAGCCGTCATACCAAATCTATGAGAAATCTACGAGGCAACCATCTTGCAGCCGACAAAGACTAAGGGAAGTCTAAGAGGTAGGCATTGCGTTTTGAATACACTTTATATGGTAGCGACATATTAATTGAGTATTTTGCTTGTTGAAATCATCTGCAAATTTTACATATTGCCTTTAACTGATTAAGAACAGGAATAGCTCTGACTTGCGTCATTTGAAACTCTTGTATCTTCTAATAAATTTGTATTTACCCAGAGCAATGTAGCCGCATCGCAAGCCTTTAGAGGTTCTCACAGGCATTATTTCATGGCTAAACATTACTTTATGGAATGCGTTCTACAAAATCCAATACCTAAGATTTTGCTTGCAGATGACGATGCAGATGAAAGATACTTCTTTGAGATTGCACTTAAAGAACTACCAACTGCAACAAATCTCAAAACTGTGCCAGATGGGGTAGGGCTGATGGAATATCTTTCCCGAAACTCAGATAACCTTCCTGATGTTCTTTTTCTTGATATAATGATGCCCCGAAAAAACGGAATAGAATGTTTGACCGAAATAATGCGCAATGAAAAACTAAAACAGATTCCTGTAATAATGTATTCGAACTCTGTCGGAGATGATTATATAATTAAGTGTTACCAGTATGGAGCAACCTATTTCCTGCAAAAAGGCATCTATTCGGAACTCACAGAGAGCATAGATAAATTGCTTGCCATTCTTGGTAGAACTCCTAACCAAGCATCAAAAGATAGATTTAAATTTAGTTTACAAGGAGAATGCTAAACAACCATATAATTATGGAGAAGTGCATTTTATTTGTTCAAAAGCTATCCGAGCCAATAATACAGACCAGTTATTCTAAATACCAAAACAAGCATATGATATTTATTGCGGACAAAACAATTCTTTTACTTCTAAAAATATATAAATGATATTTCATCACAAGAAAATAACGAAATTATTTGAGGTGATCAATGATCTTATAATGATGCATAATGACCGTGTAGCGAGTTACAGACAAGCAGTTGGCAGTTTAGGATGTATAGATATCGACCTACATTTAGCGTTTGACAAAATGATTTCGGAGGGTGAGTATTACAGGCTTCAACTACTTCAAAAGACAAAAGAGTTAAATATTGACGATAGTTCCCGATCCGTTTGTGGCAATATATATATAGTGCCTGGAGAGACCTGAAAATAGTATTTTCAGGTAAGACACAAAAAGCTATCATAGCTTACATCTCATACAATGAACAAATAGTTCATTATGCCTATGAAGCTGCTTTAAATGAAAGCGTAACAATGACGGAAGATATAAGGCAACTAATTGGCGAACAAGAAGGTGAATTAAAAAAAATCAATGACAGAATAGAAAAATATGGCAAGGTGCGTTATTCTGTCAATCAAATGGCCGGATTTAATAACGAGTATCAGGACGTAGGTTGATATTCGTTCATTACCCTGCGGAAAATATACCTAATGACCGTCAAAATGCTACGTAATCCATATAATAGCAACTTTTTTTAATAGCAAACCAATGGGGCGTTAACTGTTATCCGATATTTTCCGAATGCGCAACAAATAATTTTAATGGTTTTTAAATGGAATTCAAATAGGAGGCAAATAGTATTTGAATGGCGGTGAGTAGTTTTGATTTTACGTTGAACGACTTCTCTGAAAAATGTAAACAATTCCACAAGGAAAATGTGCATATCAACTACAATGCTTTTTCAATATATTTTTAATGTCATGCTTGATTTCATTGATTGAATTGTTAATAAGATCAATGGATTGAGGCACTTCAAATATCGTATCACTTATAAAGCACTTATATTTCCAAATTTCACAAATTTCACTAACATTTATATCATATGGTTTGTAAGCTGGGTTGAGAGATGTAAGTCGAACGGTTCTTTCATCGTCAATTCTATTTGATACTAGTTTGAAGACAATTCCTTCGTTCAATGTAACAACAATACACGGAAAATTGTCCTTCAATGAGAACCAATCATCAACATACTCGCCAATTATAATAGCCTTTTCTGGGAACGGATACATCGAATCTCCGTCTGTTTGAAAAGATCTGTAGCTTTTCTCTCTTGATAAAAAAGGTAAGGTATAGCTTGGCAGTGCATTGATGAAATCTACATCGCCGTATCCTGTTAAGTAACCGGCAGTTGCTTTAACCGGCACATGTGTAATTACAGTGCAAACATCAGTACAAATGGTACGGGTATTCCTATCAACCAACCGATTGTAAGCAAATTTTTTCTGCCGATTTTGTTAGCCCAGGCTCCGGTAAAGTAATTGGTAAAAGCCTTTACAATTCCAAATACTATAATGAAAGACAGAATAGTCGTTTTTGCTGCAATGTGAAATTCTACATCTGCAATTCTCGGTAATATGCTCCTTTCCAGCCCAATCATACCTCCAACGAAAGCATTGATGATAACAAGCAACGTGAATTGCTTCCAGTTTTCTTTCAAACCCAGTTTTACTTTCATTTGGCGAAATTTGAGAATATAAATTATCAAAGTTAACTGACAAATATTTGGTAAATGTCTTGTACTGAAATAGCTATACAGTTCTAAAAAACGTGTATAGTTATGAAAGTTACCGAGGAAGAAGAACTTGCTTTTAAGTCTCAAATCAACGAGGAATTTAAAAAGAAGATAGCTTTTGAGATATTAGCAGCCGGAAAAACGTACAAACAGGTACAGGAAGAATATCGGGCACCGTCAATACATCAGCTTATTAATTGGAAGCGGCAATACGAGCGCAAAATCAAAATGGGACAAGTTAAATTACCAGCTTTAACGGACGAACAGAAGAACAGCATGAAGGAAGTAAAGCTGCGTACTAATGAGTTGGAAAAGGCTTTGGCAGAAGCTGAATTAAAGATACTGGCTCTCAATACCATGATTGATATTGCCGAAAATCACTTTAATATTCCAATCAGAAAAAAACCTGGTACCAAACGGTCAAAGTAATCCATGAAGGTAACCTCACAATGGCAGGTGTCGGCCGCATTTGTGAGCTGTTTGGTAAAACACGACATGCTTTCTATGACAAGAAATGGCATTGGGAGCCATTTGTAAACGAATGCCTGGTAGTATTGGAACTGGTAGCAGCGTTGCGTAGAGAAATGCCAAGATTAGGCACTCATAAGCTATATTACCTGCTTCAGGGACCGTTAGTATCTCACGGTATTAAAATGGGCCGGGATAAACTACATAAGCTGCTGCAAGAACAGGGGCTTGTGCTTAAAAAGCACAAAAAATATGTCAAAACAACTGATTCAAGGTTTTGGGTATGGAAGTACCCCAATCTACTTGAAGGCCTTGTCATTACTGAATCAGAGCAGGCATGGGTAAGCGATATAACCTATGTAAGAGTAGGCAGGGATTTCAATTACTTATCCCTAATCACCGATATCTATTCCAAGCGTATTGTAGGTTATTTCCTGAGTAAATGCCTGAGCGCTACAGGTTGTTTGGCTGCACTGGATATGGCACTCTCTACCCGAACGAAGCTAATTGATTGTATTCATCATTCAGATAGAGGTAGTCAATACCGGTCAGATCCGTATGTAACTCAACTAACAAAGGCAAGTATTGCAATTAGTATGACCCAAAATGGAGACCCTTATGAAAATGCAGTAGCAGAAAGGGTTAATGGCATACTTAAAAGTGAGTTCGGATTAGACAAAACCTTCCGTGATCATGGCCATGCTACAAGAATAGTATGCCTGTCTATTGACAAATATAACGGCAAGAGACCTCATGCAAGCTGCGATTACTTAACACCATTGCAAGCACATGAGAAACAAGGAGTGCTAAAGAAAAGATGGAAAAACGCAAGGGAACACAAGAACAATTTCCCTGAAACAAACCTCCCCCCCGGAGGGTAAGGGGAGGTTTGTTTCAGGGAAATATTAATGACAAAAAAAGAACTCATATGGTTTTTATAAGACACCCGCCAGTAAAATGAAGCATTGGATAAGTAACTGGTGTATAGTAAAGTCAGTAAAATAAAACATCCAAGAAAAAGGGTGTATAGTTAACCAGTAAAATGCCTAATATTGTAAAAAATGATAGTGTAGGTAAACCAGTAAAATAAAAATTTCTCACCAAAAACTGTATAGTAATTTCAGTAACACACAAAAATTAAACATCTTGACAGGACGATTTGTCAATACAGAAAAAAAATATTCATTTCCGCTATTTGAGCGAATTTGCCCCGGTTTAGAAGCAAATTAGAGCAGAATTAGATTTCATTTAAAACCGCCATTTTGCCCTGCCAGCCTCATTTTTTCGGTGTAGTAATTGCAGTATCAATAGCATGGACACCCGCCGAATTTTCACACCGATCATTAGCGTTATTGGTCTTTATATTTTTAATTGCCTATTCTTTCGCTCAGGCTGATAGCTTTAAAAAACGTTTACACAATGCCACCATGCTTGTTGCAAAACAACTCTGCTCTCATTTTTTAAATTGGTATCGAAATGACGACAAATTGAGGCTATTTGTGGCACAAAGAGGGAATGTTGTGAATTAACTGTCCCATTCGTGCCAAAATAGGAAACCACGACTTTGTGCGTTGCTATCTTTACTCGAATCAAGTAAAGTTAAGTTAAGTAACGTTTACCCGTTCAAGGTATGTTTCGCAGGATGCCGTAAACTATACCTGAATACGGAAAGCTGTTTTTTCGGCAGTTTTAGCTTTGCAGTGGATTTGGGCATAAAGTAAATTAAGGTTGTTGAGAACCGACACAGGTACACAATGTTTCACACAACTCGACATTGTTTAGCATAACTCGGCATAACTAAACAATAGCCTGTAAAGTAGTCAATTAGAGGATAGTAGCTTGCATAAAAAACATAAAAAACGATCTATGAAGAATAAGACAGGACACGTAAATTCGTATGACAGGACACATGACATTACCCCGGACGAGGTAGGGAGATTTGAGAGATTTAAAAACTACACTGATGAACAGGTAAATGAATTGATAGATACCATCAGGAAATATACTCGGTTTATTTATAATGTGGTTTCTAAGAGGAGAAAATCTGGCAAGAAAATTGCACTACACATTGATAATCAGCAAACTAAAGCAGCATGAGCGACATTACATTATTCAAAACCTTCGCTAAAGGTTCAAATAAGGCAAAAACTAAAGGCAGCAACTGCGTTATCTATACCCGTGTTTCCACTAAAGAACAGGCAGACAATAATTTAAGCCTTGATACACAGAAGAAGGCTTGTGAAATGTTTGCTAAAAAGGGGAACCTTCAAATTATGGGCAGCTTCGGCGGTACGTTTGAGAGTGCTAAGACCGATGAAAGAAAGCAGTTTAATAACATGCTATCTTTTCTGAAAAAGAGCAGAGAGAAAATATCGCACATCATAGTTTACAGCGTTGATCGGTTCAGCCGCTCCGGCGCTAACGCCATCTACATAGCCGAGCAGTTGAAAAAGCAGGGTATAGTGGTTTGCTCCGTAACACAGCCAACAGATGCATCGACAGCAAGTGGCAGTCTACAGCAGAATATACAGTTCATATTTAGCGAGTATGAGAACCAACAGCGCAGGGAGAAATGCATGGCCGGTGTAAAGGAAATGCTCCTGCGGGGAGACTGGCCTACTGCACCGCCTATTGGTTATGATATTGTTAAGTCCAATGGCAATCGGTCTATTGTGCTTAATAAGGATGGTAAGCTGCTCAAAAAGGCGTTCCACTGGAAGGTTAAGGAAAAGGTATCCAGTGAGGAGATTATCAGGAGGCTTGCTGCACAAGGGCTGAAAATAACTAATCAGAGAATCTCAGTCTTTTTCCGAAATCCTTTTTATTGTGGCCTTATGGTGCATACAGCTTTGGAAGGACAGGTAATAGAAGGTAATCATGAGAAGATGATCTCAAAAGAGCTGTTCCTCGAAGCGAATGACGTTCTATCTGAAAACAAGCAAGGTTATCGCACTAACCCTGAGAATGACGAAATACCGCTTAAACGGTTTTATAAGTGCGATGAGTGTGGGCAGTTTCTTAGGGCATACAAAGCCTACAAGAATCAGAAGTATTATTACAAATGCAACACGAAGGGTTGCAACTGCAATATGAGGGCAGATACTCTTCACGAACGTTTCGTTCAAACGTTATCAGACTACACCCTCGAATTTGATGAGGCAATGCAGTATCTCATAAAAGAGCAAATGATAGTGGAATACAATAAGTCAAATGAGCGGAAAGAAGAGAATATTCAGAACATCGAAAAGCAATTAGCGGAAGTAGACAAGAAGTTAGAACGACTTGAAGAAAGATATGTATTGGAGGAAATAACCAGGGATATGTTCGATAAATTCAAGGCGAAATTCGCTGAGGAAAAGAAGGATATTGAAAAGGAACGGGCAAAATTCGGGAATAGGGTGTCGAACCTTGATTTATACATAGACACAGCCTTTAGAACAACCTCGAAACTCGCTCCAGAATGGGCTTCCGCCGATTACAACGACAGACAAGAACTTCAGTACATGGTCTTTCCAGAAGGAATATACTACAATCGAAAAAAAGACGAGTGTCGAACCCAAAAAGTAAATGTAGCATTCCGCTACTTTGCACGACTGGCAAGGCTTTCAGGGGAAAAAGAAAAGAGGGAACTGCAATTTGAATTGCATGTTCCCTCTTTGGTAGAGAGAACAAGGATCGAACTTTAAATACCTTGCGATAACAGATCTTGTGCCAGGTTGAATAGATAATTACAAAGCGAGCGCTATATATGTTATCAAGTTGACAAATGCTACTTATCTTGGCATGCAATTTCTAATCTTTTTACCTGATGTGCACATATAGCACCCACTAAAATGCCGCCAATCAATACCCCAGCAATAAAATGTTGAAATTTTATTTTTCCTAGTGTTAGTGGTGCTGCCATTTCACTAATTGGTTTACCAAAAAGATGATCAATTTCTGTATAATTCATTTTATTTTATTTTAGATATTATTACGACGTTTTGTTCTAATCTGCACATCCTGTAGGATTCGTAAACAACCTGATAACCATGGTCGCCCGTCATGGTATTGTTGAGTTTCATCACAGATGTGAACACAGAAAAATAAAAGCCTTGATTTTTTAAAAATTCTATGTAGTATGAACTACCATGAACTTCGTCAATTAAAAGCTGATTAAGGATATTGATATTATGTTTAATTTGTAATGGGTAATTTGCTTCATTGGGTAATGATGTTGTTGTTTCTGGTAGCTCTGGCATGCTATTATTATGAGCTGAATCAACCATAATAGATTGTGTTGCTTGTTTTATAAGCCGCCTCTTCGCATTGTAGTGTTGAATCGCACAAGTGTCTGAACAGTAATCTCGTCCCTTATTTTTGACAAAGTGTGGGATGTTACAGTTTGGACAAATTCTAAATCTATCGGCATTTGGATCTTTAGATTGCCGTAGTAAATCTTTTATTGTGGCTTTCTTATGGACTAATTCTGTTTTCATAGATTTATGTTTATTTTCGACTATTATTCCTTGTGACTGAATTCTGTAACAATGATTCAACGGAATCCTTCAAATAGAATTTGCGCTTACCCACTTTTGCCACAATTAAATCATCCCTTTTTTCTAGCGCAGCCATCTGAGTATTTCCATAACCTAGAAAACTCATTACCTGCTCTCTGTTTACCCAATTTGGCGTAACTATTCCTTTTTGACCGATTAACTGCTGCTTTAACTCATTCAAAGCATCTAACGTTTCCTTAATCAATTCACTAAACTCTCTCTCCTCCATAAATTTTGTGTTTAATACATTTACAAAGTGAATGCTTTTTATAATGTTTTACAAAACCCAAATCCTACGAAAATATCTTCCATATGCTGTATACTTTGAAATTCGTCTTCATTTCAAACTAAGCATTTGACTTAATTAATACAGAATCTAATTAAATTCAAATTCTCGTTTTCTTGAAAATTGCGTTCTTGATATAGCGCCTTTTGTACGTACTATAATCGCGATATCCATCTAATCGCTCAACTTCAATTTCATTCTTTAATATGAAATCTTCTTTTAAAATATCTTTATATAAGTCGAAAATAACCTCAAATTTCTTATCTCCTTTTATTATGCTTTTATCAAAATGAATGAAAGACTTTATTGCAATACCAAGAATTTCGAATTCAACATTTGTTGATACGAATTTGATAATCGTGCTTTCTATATCACTTACTCCAGGGTATTTATCTTGGATATCCCTTACAATATTTGTAAATTGGACATCAATTAACTCATCTGAATATTTTGGTAAATTGCCTCCATTACTTTTCAATCTTCTCCGTAGATTGTTTAGGTATATTTCCGTCTCACTAACTTGTTTTGATTTATCGTATACCCTAAACGAACCAGGTTGCGCCTTCATAAAATCTTTGTAAATTTTTTGAAGATTGTAATATAAAATTGAACGAAACAATGGAGTGAGAAAAACTTTAACTCCTGATATTTTTTCTAACGCGAGTAAATTATCCACTAACGTGTCCAAATCTAAGAAATGAAAATATTTAAGCGAATTTGGAGGAATGTTACTATCTATTAATTTTTGAATTACATCCTCGTCCTGGCCCATCCATGTTAAGTATGGAGACATCAGATGAATTATGTCTGTAAATGATTCAGTTTCCTTGTCATAAAGTTTATTTTTCAAAATTTTCTTCCGGACATTGGGAATTTGCTTTCGTAGTTTTGTGACGTGACTGTGAAAATTCTCCTTGTCATTTATAAAATCTTCTTTTGTCGCACCCTCAATTTCAATTATTTCGAAATTAAGACACAAATAATCAGCTACGATTTCTTTAGCCTTGTTTTGCAGTTTAAGCATTTCATTAATTTGATTTTCGTCGCTTATTTTCTTCATTTTATAGTATTTAAATACAATTGAAATTTCAACTTTGCTTCGTTAAGTAATGTGTCAGTAATGGAATAGTATTTAAAATCGATACTCTTAGCTGTGCTCCATCCCATAATCGAATGAATTACTAGCGGATCTTGCACACCTGCTTCACTTAACAGCTGTCTACAAGTACATCGTCCTATACTGGTGCTCAATTTCTTATTTACCTTACCAATAGTTGAAATTATTTTTAGGTGAATATTAATTTGAGTCATACTTCTAGGGGGAAGCAATGTATCACAAATTTTTACTTGCGGATGATTTTCATATTTTTTCAAAATGTTTTGTGCTTGATCAATTAGCAGTTGTTCAATAACCATTGATGTTTTTCCTCTAGAGCTGGCAATTTTTAAGCCAAAATCGGTTTTGCAAAGTGTGCTTCTTTTTAGAGCGCTAAAGTCGTTATATGACAGGCCAGTGTAGCATGAAAATAAAAAAATATCTCTATATATTTCCAACCCTTCAAATTCTGCTAAGTCTATTTCTGATATTCGTTTCAACTCTGCTAAAGTTAATTTCGGCTTTGGAGGGGACACGGTTGTTATCTTAATCTTAGTAAATGGGTTTTTACTAATCAAGTCAGAATCCATTGCATTCGAGAAAATCACCTTCATTTTGCAGATAACTGAAGAGGCTGAAACCTCTGTCATCGCTTTCTTTAAGATGGCATCATAGTCGCTTGTTAGGTAGCATTTAAACCCCTGAGCATGTTCATGCGTATATTGGTTTAGCAATAAACCATTTAGTCGATTTTTAGCGATGTAGTTTTTGAAATGATTGACTGCTTTTCTATACGTCTTAACCGTGTTGTAAACATAAGATTTGTTATTGACTACATGTCTATTGAAGTATTCGTCTACATATTCTAGAGCTAAAACCTGCGTTTTTATTTCACTATTCGGTGGGCCAGTGAGCTCAGTAATTATACTTTTGGCTGTTAGTGCCGTGAGTATGTAGTTTTTCTGGATTTCTAATTTTTCGAAAGCAGTTTTTATTGAGTAAATCCGATTGTTTACTTTATTATCCCTCTGCTCAAAACTCATTGTTCGTTCATTCCATAAAGCCAGATCTTTCTCGTTTACATCTGCATTCAATCGTGCTTCCGCCTTTACACCCAAGTGCAATATTCTAAGGTACATTGGTATTCTCCCTGTCTTCTTGCTTTTCTTTAGTTTGTTTGGAAAGAAAATTAATCTAGTCGTTGCCATCATTCAAAATTTAGGTGAAGTAAATATGTTTCGGTGAAGTAATGGTGAACCTAAATCCGACGAAAAGTGATTTCAAGTGGGGGATACTGAAAACAAGAATCCCCGCAAATGCTCTATTTGCGGGGATTAGTGCTAAAACGAATGTATTAAAGTGGTCTTGCCAGGAATCGAACCTGGATCTGGAGCTTCGGAAACTCTTATACTATCCATTGTACTACAGGACCCTATAAAGTGTTGATAATCATCATTTTATTTATTTCAACTTTGTCAATGTGTTGTCTTTTTCTGCAAGAAATCGTAAAATGTTGTCTTTTTTGATTTTTGCATCTGGTTTATTAGTCATATTCTTGTAATCGCTAAAAAACAATAATATATGAGTAACGAAAAAAACTACATCGACATCGTAAAATCAGACAAAAATGATTCTACAGCAACACTTTATTTGCGCTCCAAAGGTAGGGATAACAACAATAAAAAGAGCCTTAAAATAAAAGTTAGTTGTGAACTATTTAGAAAACATTTCAACCATAGTGAACAAAGATTTAAGAGCCAAATGCCATCATATAAGATGCTTAATGATGCTATACAAAGAGCATATGAAGAAGTAGATAATCATGATGGTGAGATTAAATCAATACCCAAGGATTCTAAATCATTTATTAAATATTGGGAAAAATTAATTAAAAATGGTGAGAATCACGGGACTAATTTAAAGCATTCTACAGTCCTAAAAAAGCTTAAATTATTTTTAAAATCAAACGGAAAAGATGATCTGAAATTTAATGAAATTACAGCTTGTGAACAACTCACCAATGCATTCATCAATCATCGGCTTAAAGGCTACTATGTTAGGTGCTAATGGCTTTATTGATGCTGCTTGGGATATGGCTATGGTTGCCTTTTTAAATAACAGGCCAACAGGTGCTGCAAAGAATGATAGCATATCACAGATACTTGCTAAGATAGCTTATGATTATTGTCTCTTTGGTTCTTTCTGTTTAAATATTAGATGGGATAAAGGTCATAGTAAGATAGCTGAAATAAATTATTTGTCACCGCTACAGGTAAGAATCGGAGTATATGAAAATGGTGCATTTAATGGCTATTGTGTCAGCGATGATTGGAGAAATTTAAGTAAATATCCTTTTGAAGTTTTCGCTGAATATGATGCTGATAATAAATTTGATAATCAGATTCTTTATGTGAAAAACTTTCATAGTAACTACTCATTTTATGGTCAACCTGATTATATAATTGGAATCGATGTTATTGAAACTGATTATGAAATAAACACCTTTCACTTGTCTTCAATTGAAAAATTCAGCTTCAATTTGTTCATCCGTCAAATAAGTTTGTGCCGTTACTTTAACACCACTGACTTGAATAAATCCGATCCCAACAGTCCAAATACCAACACTATCCTGGTATGCTTTGTTTTTAATTCCTTCTAGTTTTTTGATTAATTCATAACCTTGTTTTGATAGTTTATATATACCCATCAGGTATATATTTAATCATGGTTATTTCCTATTACAAAGGCATCAGCATACTAAACATTTAATGCTCCGCACACAAGGCTAAGGCTATTAAATATTTAGCAAGCTGATATAATATTGAAAGTCCGATCTTGTTGCAGACAGTGCAGAAAAAGCACAGTCCGCACAAGATCGGGGTGATATTGTCGCAAATACCTGTTAAGGAAACGTTAAGGTTGTCTTTTTGTTGTCGTGTGGAAATGAAACGCTTGTAACATATTGATTGTCAGCGTGTTATGTGAGAAAGGATAGATACTCTTATACTATCCATTGTACTACAGGACCAAAAGGGAGTGCAAATTTAACTATTTAAAGTTCTCCAGCGTTATTTTCTCCCGGCAAAAGAAATATTCTCTTACGTCGTTAGATGCTACCAGTATAAGGCGGTTGGCGGCGTATGTTTCTATCCATTCGCGGTATTGTTCTACACCTGCCTGGTCGAGGTTGGTGCAGGGTTCATCCAGCATCAGTATTGGGGTGTCGGAGAATATAGCCTGTGCCAATTTTACCCTTTGTTTCATGCCAGATGAGTAATCACCAATGGGCTTGTCTGCTGCTGACTGCAGGCCTGTAAGGTTGATGATGTCATCTATTCGCAGGTTGTTCAAAGGGCGCTTAAAGGAGAAGTGAAAATCGAGAAATTCTCTCATTGTCAGCTCTTCTACTATTTCCTGTCCCGGTGCGGAGAAGCCTATCTTGCTGAAGATCTGATTGGTGGTAACAGCCTTGTCATTATCATCGGTGAACAGCACCTTACCCTTTGAGGCCGACTGCATTCCTGCTATTACCCGCAGCAGGGTAGACTTGCCGCTACCATTTGCCCCTAGTAACGCATAGCCGTTTCCCTGCACAAAACTGTAAGAGATATTTTTAAATATCCAGTGTTGCTGAAAACGCTTGCTTACTTGATCAAGGGTTATTTTCATCCGGGGTGTTACCGCGTGTGTGATGTATTATTGTTCGTTGTTCGTGCCCAGTCCCAGCAACTTCAGGTTGTTACATACCTGGTACTGAGGATCTATTTTCATATAGAATGTAGGCAACTTGCCTGCCATCCAGGCTACCATCTTCTGGTTCTTCTTTTCTGCCAGTGCTACTTCCTGTATACGGCTATAGTCATCTTTCAGATTAGCTTTATGCGGGGCAGTTCTGTTACGCATAAATATGATACGGCAAGACTGCTCGTGCATATCATTGTAGAAAATGTGTGGCTTAGAGTAAGAGCCCTGTTTCATGGTGTCCAGCATCAACACCATTCCGGGATCAAGCTTGGTAATGTCGAGTTCGGTATTACCGGTCTGCGGATCTGCTATCATACCACCTGTTCTCTTGGCGGCCTCATCGGTAGAGAATTTACCTACAGCTTCTGCAAAGCTCATTTTGCCGGACGTCAACAAATTGTACAAGCTATCCAGCTTTGCCATAGAAGTCTTAAAGTCACCTGTAGTAATGGCAGGTTTAATAAGGATGTGTCTTATATCAGCTTCTTCTCCCTTACGGTTGATCATCTGCAGGATGTGGTAACCAAATTTAGTTTTGAATATCGGTGATATTTCGCCATTCTGCAATTTGAAAGCAGCGGCAATAAACTCAGGAGCCCAAGGGCCGGTGCGTGTGATACCATCGTAACGACCACCGTTATCGCGGCTACCAGGATCATCAGTATAAAGTCCTGCTGCAGTTTCGAAGCTGGTCTTACCTTCTACAACATCCTTGCGTATGTCTTCTAACCTTTTGTGTGCATATTCTTCCAACTCAGGACTAACAGGCGGGTCGATAACTATTTGTCCTACTTCTACTGTAGCGGGGAAGAAGGGTAGGCTATCGATTGGTATTCTCCTGTAAAAATTAGAAACTTCAGCCGGTGTGATCTTAATGTTCTCAAAGATCTGGCCCTGCATTTTCTGCTGAATCAGTTCTTCTTTAATGTTTTCTCTGAATTCTTCTTTGATCTGGTATACCGACTTGCCGGACATCTGCTCCAACTTTTCTTTAGAGCCGTAGAGCGATGTAAAATAGCGCAGGCGATTATCCAGCTGGCCTTCTACATCTTCGTCAGTTACCATAACACTATCACGTTCAGCCTGCTCCACCAGTACATCGCCCATGATCATCTGCTGTAGTATGAGGCATTTGGCGCTATCATTGATGTTAGGATCCTGCGCGCGTGCTTCAATAAAGCGCTTTTCAAGGTCAGATTGCAGAATGATCTTATTACGGCCTACTACCGCAATGATCTTATCTGCTGTTTCCTGTGCGAAAATATTTGACGAAGAGAGTAACAATGCTGTAACTATCCCTGCCTTTGCTGCCTTTAGTATAGTATTCACTTTTATGAAATTCATATTAAGATAAAAAAGTGCGGAAAACACGCTCTCCCGCAAAAATAGCTTATTTGCCGCCTTATTTAGTATAGGTAAATATTTTTAACGTTTTTTCTTTTTGGGGAACAATTCATGCATTTTTACATCGCTTTTATCAACGTAAGTAGTCATTTGTGCAGGCCACATAAAATGTTCTTCCCGCCATTTCTCAAACCGATGCATGTCATTTGTATGAAATTTATTCCAGGCTTCATAACCGCTTTTGCTCTCCGCCATACCCAATAACCACTCGCTGTAAGTGTCCATTAGTCCGTTCCTGATCAGTTCTTCCTGATAGGTAAACAGAGGGAAAGGGTATTTTGTGGCATAACGATTACTCCATTCCATTAAAAATCTCGTTCTAACCATCGTCAGGTTTTCTACGCTCATGCCATCACTAATGATAGGTGTCAGTTGCAATAATGTACTTCTAACCATTTCTTCAAAAGGAGTAGAGTGGTCATGCTTATCCGTAATATGCTCAAAGTATGCCGACCATCCGTTGTAGAGCATTGTTTTAAAGGCAGCGTTTCCGGTAGAATCATGTGGTATAGCAAGATAGGTCTCGCCGTATAAAATACCCCACAAAGATTCTGATGTATTTAAATATGCCACAGCGGCTGCTTTATAATTTGCTGCATAACCTGGTTGCACCTCAATTCCTGTAAGCCAATTTTGTACTGCCGCGGCCATTTGGTTCTCTGCTGATGCGGTAGTCCCTTTCAAATAATACAGTGCGCCCGCATCAGGAAAACGTGCAAGTCCTCTTTCAACGGTTGATTTTGATAATTTGTCTTTGTGTTGTGCCAATTGCGCCGCAGCCATTACCTCATAGGCCTTGTAAGTGACATGAGGTAAATCCTGCAAGGGTGATAAGGTAGCAGTGGCATTGTCATAGTCACCGGATCGAAAATAGGTGTCCCCTAATTCTGTCTTCAGTTGTATGTTCTCGGGCGAAAGTTCAATGAGTTGTTTGTACGTCGCGATGGCCATTTTGTAATTCTCCATCTTCACATATGTCTCCGCAAACCGGTGCATGTGTTGCAACTCTACAGAAATCAGGCTATCCTGTGCCAGCACCAGCTGGCTGCATGATAAAAATATTAAGACGGTAAAAATTTTGCTGATCCACATAAACAATGGATAAATTTACATTCAGTAAATCACTTTACAGTAAATATTTCCCTGTTTAGTGACAGTTGGCATAACTTTTCCTTGAAAACAATTGAAACAATAGTAAAACATGAGCATTCGTAACATAGGTATATTAACATCAGGCGGCGATAGCCCGGGAATGAATGCGGCTATCCGCGCGGTAGTACGCACAGGGGTATTCCTGGGAATGGATGTATTTGGCATTCGCAGGGGCTACCAGGGTATGATAGAGGGCGATATCTTTAAGATGAAAACCACCGACGTGTCCAACATTATACAGCGTGGCGGTACGATCCTTAAAACAGCTCGTAGCAAAGAATTCATGACCGACGAGGGAATGGCTAAGGCCTACGACCAGTTACAAATACATGGTATTGAGGGATTGATATTGATAGGAGGGGATGGCACTTTCAGGGGCGCTAATAAGTTTTTTGAAAAGTATACGATTCCAGCGGTGGGCTTGCCGGGCACAATTGACAAAGACCTTTCGGGTACTGACTTTACTATAGGGTTTGATACGGCTGTGAATACGGCTGTAGAAGCTATTGATAAAATAAGAGACACAGCGGAAGCACACGACCGCCTGTTTGTAGTAGAAGTGATGGGGCGTGATGCCGGTTATATAGCACTTAACAGCGGCATAGCCTGTGGTGCTGAAGATATACTGATACCAGAAATGGTGACCGATATAAACGATGTGCTTTGTCGGATCGATATGGACGAACGTAGAAAGAAGACAGTCCACATCCTGGTGGTTGCTGAGGGTGATGACTATGGTGGCTCAAAGAAAGTGGCAGAAACGATCATGGCTCGCTTTCCTAAACTGGATGTGCGTAATTGCGTGCTGGGACATATACAGCGTGGTGGTGCACCATCTTATGCCGACAGGGTATTGGCCAGCCGCCTGGGTCATGCAGCAGTAACCGCACTGAATAATGGTACAACTCAGGTTATGGCAGGGATTATAAATGGAGAGGTGGTATATACACCGTTTAGCAATGTGATAAAAGGTACAACGCCTGTTTCTCCAGATATGCTGGAGATGATTAGGGTGTTGTCGGTGTAGTGCTTCAGACAATCATATACCAATGAAAGCGGCCCGAACATAGTTTGGGCCGCTTTTGTTATCTACAATTGCTACTCTAGTTATTCTTAAAAAATTTCGCTGTAACCTCTACAGTTCTGTCAATATCAGCAGTGCTTAGTGCGGTACTTATGAACCATGTTTCGTAGGCTGATGGTGGTAAATATATCCCCTCATTCAGCATGGCATGGAAGTATTTATTGAACAGTGCATTATCTGCGCTGGCAGCATCTTTGAAGTTAGTTACAGGCTTGTCGCTGAAATGTACACTGATCATTGACCCCAACCTGTTGATAACATAGGGTGTGTTGGCCATTTTCAATGCCTCATCCAAACCTTTGTGCAGGTAGGCTGTTTTTTCTTCCAGTTGTGTGAATATAGACGGGTCATCCTTGAGTGCTTTTAGCATAGTGTAGCCGGCAATCATTGCAATTGGGTTGCCGCTAAGTGTACCTGCCTGGTACACATTGCCAAGAGGAGCGATATGCTGCATGATCTCTTTCTTACCGCCAAATGCACCTACGGGCATACCACCACCTATTACCTTTCCGTAAGTGATCAGGTCTGCATTGATACCCAGTCTTTCCTGTGCACCACCTGCAGCCAGTCTGAAGCCAGTCATTACTTCATCAAAGATCAATACAATACCTTCTTTGTCGCAGATAGCGCGGAGTGCCTCCATATATCCCGGTACCGGTGGAATACAACCCATATTACCCGCTACAGGCTCTATGATGATTGCCGCGATCTCTCCTTTATGTTGCGCCGCCAGTTGCTCTACAGCGGCAATGTCGTTATATGGCGCTGTAAGCGTATCCTGAGATACACCAGTTGTTACGCCGGGTACTGTCTGTATGTTAAATGTAGCTACACCACTGCCTGCCTTTACCAAAAAAGCATCAGCATGACCGTGATAGCAGCCTTCGAACTTGATGAACTTGTTTCTGCCGGTATAACCTCTTGCAAGCCTTAGCGCACTCATACACGCTTCTGTTCCGCTGCTCACCATACGCACCAGGTCTACATTTGGTGCCATGCTCTTGATGAGCTCTGCCATCTCTATTTCCAGTTCAGTAGGTGCACCGTAAGAAGTAGAGTCTGCTACTTTATTACGAATAGCATTGACTACAGGCTCATAGGCATGCCCTAATATCATTGGTCCCCATGAGTTAATATAATCTATATACTGATTGCCATCGGCATCATACATGTATGCGCCTTTAGCATTTTTCATAAACAGGGGAGTACCGCCTACGCTTTTGAATGCACGTACAGGCGAGTTTACGCCACCCGGTATGCTGAGTTGTGCGCGTTCAAAAAGTTCTTTGCTTTTGTTGGTTGTATATGACATTGTGGAAAGTTAGTAGTTCAATCGAAAATTTAATAAGTGCCTTTATTATCCATTTATCAGCTTTGCTGCATGCTTAGCATAATAAGTAGCAATAAGGTCTGCTCCGGCCCGCTTAATGCTGGTGAGTGATTCCATTACCGCTTTATTCTCATCCAGCCAGCCCATTTTGGCTGCGGCTTTGATCATAGCATATTCGCCACTTACATGATATGCGCTCACGGGTACTTCTACGCTATTTTTTACTTCGCGGATAATATCCAGGTAGGCCATAGCGGGTTTTACCATTACTATATCAGCACCTTCTTCCACGTCCATCAATGTTTCCTTAATAGCTTCACGGCGGTTAGCATAGTCCATCTGGTAGGTCTTTTTATCACCAAATCCAGGTGCGCTATCCAGTGCATCGCGGAAAGGACCATAGAAGCAAGATGCGTACTTGGCGCTATATGCCATAATACCCGTTCTTGTAAGGTTGTTCACTTCCAGTGCTTCGCGGATGGCAATGATACGGCCATCCATCATATCGCTTGGTGCAACTATGTCGGCTCCTGCTTCTGCATGGCTCACGCTCATTAAAGCCAAAACTTCAACAGTAGGATCGTTCACTATTTCATTACCTTCTACAATGCCGTCGTGGCCGTAAGTAGAGAATGGATCCAATGCAACATCGGTCATTACCACCATATCCGGGCAAGCATTCTTTATTGCTTTGATACTGCGTTGCATAAGCCCATCGGGGTTAAGCGCTTCAGTGCCTTTATTGTCTTTAAGTTCGTCTTTGCACTTAATAAACAGCAATACGCTTTTTATTCCCAGCGACCACAGTTCCTTTACTTCAACTACAGTTAGGTCAATACTCATCCTGAAGTACCCCTGCATAGACGATATCTCTTCTTTTATTCCAGAACCCTCTGTAATGAATAGAGGAGCAATAAAATCTGACGGCTTTATGATGGTCTCAGCAACCATAGCACGTATAGCTGGTGACTGGCGTAGTATGCGGTTTCTTCTTATAAGGTGCATTGTGTTGTGTTTTTTTCTTTTGCCTTTGTAAATGTCTGAACTTAATATTTAACGTGTAGCGTTTCATTAACCTCTACACCCACTCCTTCGGCTTATAGTACTGCATCATCTCTTCTTCTCTGCTGCCCGGTTCCGGAGTATGATTATAGTACCATCTTGCCCTTGGCGGCAGGCTCATTAATATACTCTCTGTTCGGCCATTGGTCTTTAAGCCAAACAAGGTGCCGCGATCATGGATAAGATTAAATTCAACATAACGGCCTCTCCTTATCTCCTGCCAGAGTACCTCTTTTTCTGTATAGGGTATGTCTTTTCTTCTTTCAGCTATTGGTAAATATGCATCAAGAAATGCATTTCCATTGGCTTGTTGAAAGGAGAATAATGTGTTTTCATCGGTTTCTTCAGTGGGGCGCAGGTAGTCATAAAACACACCACCAATGCCACGCATCTCGTCGCCGCGATGTTTATTTACAAAGTACTCGTCGCAATGTTTTTTAAACTTCGGATATTTCTCGGTTCCAAACGGATCCATAGCGTCTCTGAGCGTTGTATGGAAGTGCACAGCATCTTCTTCAAACAGGTAGTAAGGAGTAAGATCACTGCCTCCGCCAAACCAGCTATCCAATTTTTTGCCTTCTTTGTCGTATAGCTCAAAGTAGCGCCAGTTGGCATGTACAGTGGGTACAAACGGATTGAGCGGATGAATAACCAAAGACAAACCACAAGCAAAAAAATTGCTCTCAGGCACATTAAATGCCTGCTGCATTGCTGCCGGTAGTGCGCCATGAACAATTGAAGTATTTACGCCGCCCTTCTCAAATACATTACCATCAACTATCACGCGCGACTTGCCGCCACCACCTTCCGGTCTAACCCAGGCATCTTCTACAAATTTCGCTTTGCCATCAACACGCTCAAGTCCTGCGCAGATCTGATCTTGCAGGTTATGTATGTATTTCGTGAATTGTTCTTTAATATCCATTTTGTTGAATGATCGCTTCCCCTTATAACTTACAACTAACTCCCGTACTCCTTCACCGCATCTACAAATGCTCTTGCATGATCCACCGGTATGTGAGGCATAATACCATGACCCAAATTAGCAATATAGTTTTTGGTGCCGAATGCATCTATCATTGCTTTTACTTCCTTCTTTATCTGTGGTATTGGTGCCAGCAGGTGAGATGGATCGAAGTTACCTTGAAGTGTTATGCCGTTGTTGGTCATCTTTCTGGCCATTTCCGGGCTCACTGTCCAGTCTATACCTATACCTGCCGCGCTGCTTTTAGCCAGGTCGGGCAGTGCATACCAGCTACCCTTAGGGAAGAGGATCACTGGTGCATACTTGCTTACTGCATCAGATATCTGTAACAGATAAGGTAATGCATATAGGTTGAAATCTGCAGGACTAAGGCAACCGGCCCAGCTGTCAAATACTTGTACAGTATCTGCTCCGGCCTTTGTCTGCGCTATCAGGTATCTTATAGTTACGTCTGTTATCTTTTGTAGTAAGGCATGAGCCAGTTCGGGCTGAGTAAGGCAAAACTGCTTTGCTTTATCCCATGTCTTGCTGCCCTTGCCCTCTACCATGTAGCAAAGTATGGTCCATGGTGCGCCTGCAAAGCCTATCAATGGTACGCGACCATTCAATTCCTTTTTAGTAAGCGATAAAGCCCCCATTACATAACCCAATCTTTCTTCTACTTCGTCGGTGATAAGGGCATCAATATCTGCTTTGTTTTTGATCACATCTGGTAATGATGGCCCCTTACCTTCTTCCATTAAAACGGTCATACCCATTGCTTGAGGTATCACCAATATGTCTGAAAATATAATGGCAGCGTCAACTCCCACCTGGTCTACCGGCTGCAAGGTGATCTCACAGGCCAATTCGGGTGTTTCAACGCGGGTAAAGAAGTCGTATTTATTACGCAGTTTTATATAGTCAGGCAAGTAGCGGCCGGCTTGTCTCATCATCCACACGGGTGGGCGGCTCACTTCTTCTCCTCTTAATGCTCTTAGTAACAGATCGTTTTGTAAATTCACTTGTATGTGTGTTGTTTATTTTTGTTTGTTGTAAAAGTAGTTGATCGCCACATCCAGCAGTGCTTCTTTAGATGGGGTAGGGCATACTACTATTTCATTTTCTGTTTCTAGTTTTATTGCCGCCGCTGTAGTATTGCCAATTGCAAATAGCACAGTACCGGGGTTGGCAGTATTCATGCTGAAGTAGCTGCTTACACCGCTGGGGCTATAAAACAGAATTCCATTATGCTCTTTTTCTATAAATGTAGGTTGCTCTACTGTCTTGTAAACTACAATTTCGTTGGTAATAATACCCGATTTGAGTAGTATAGATGGCAGGGTATCCATTCGTTTGTCTCCGCAAAAGAAGATCACTTCGTTTACATCAGCAGTCTCTCTTATTTTTTGTGCCAGTTCATCAGAATCTTTAGCAGAGCCTACAATATATGACTCGTCGAAGTACTGTAATACGGCCTTCTTAGTGGCTTTCTCTATGCAAAATATATTCCAGTTGGGTCGTACAAACGACGGGTGTTCACATACGGCAAAAACTGCACTAGCACTAGTAAATACTACAATAGCCTGCTGTGCATAAGCGCCTGTTATTTTTTCCCACACTTCCGTCTCGTCTGATACATCTATGACCTGTATGAATGCCTTTGTGTCCAGCACAATATTATTGTCCAGCGCCTTATTCAGCAATGGTTGCTCCAATGGCATCGTGCTCAGTATAGATATCTTATTGCTCATTTCTTATTTCGTGTAGTATTGCTTTGCCTCCATTAGCCAATAGTTCTTCAGCAGCGTCAGTACCCAATGTTTCGTACGCTTCAACCGCCGCCTTTTTGCTCACACTTACTTTTCTTACCCCGTCGGTACTGAGTATGTTGCCCTCAAATACAATTTCGTTGTTGATCACCTGTGCCAGCGCGCTGATCGGGGTAGCGCATCCGCCCATCAAAGCGCGCAGAAAATCCCGTTCTATTTTGGTGCACATTGCTGTGTTTACGTCATTGAGTGGAGCGCAGGCATCCAATGCGAATGTATCATCTGCCCTGCATGCTATTACTATTGCCCCTTGTGCCGGTGCAGGAAGCATCCAGTCAAGTTCTATAGCATTTGCCGGGCGCAGTCCAATACGTTCCAGACCTGCTGCGGCAAAAATTGCCCCATGCCAGTTGTTCTCATTCACCTTGCGCAGGCGCGTATTTACGTTGCCACGTAGGTTCTCCAGAACTGTTCCGGGGTATTTGTTAAGCCATTGCGCTTTGCGGCGTATGCTGCTGGTAGCTATTAGTTGATCAACGCTTGTATCATCCAGGAATGCGGTATCTGTCTTTGGTACCAACAGATCTTTGTATGAAGCCCTTGGCAATACTGCTGCCTGCACAATGCCTTTCGCCATTGCCGTAGGTACGTCTTTCATGGAGTGTACCGCAATGTCGATTGAGCCTTTCAGCAGGGCAATGTCAAGTGCCTTGGTAAAAATACCTTGAACTCCTATCTCGTAGAGTGGTGTCTGCAGGTCTGTATCGCCTTCGCTTTTTATGAAAACAAGTTCTGTAGGAAAACCTCTGTCTTGTAGCCTGTTCTTTACATTGGTGGCTTGCCATACGGCCAGCTCGCTTTCGCGGGTGCCTATCTTTATTATCTTATCCATGATGGGCTATAAAATCATTGATGGCTTCTATGTAGTGACAACCTGCAGCATTGTTGCGGCGCATCTTGGTGGCCATTACATTGATCACGCTTTGAATGGTCTCTTCTTTGGTCAGGGTTTCTTTTGCCGGCTGTGTCATCAGCAGTGCTGCGTCTATCTGTATGGCTTTCAGTTTATCCTTTACCTCTTTCAGTACAGGCACATTCTTTCGCATCTGATGCCATTCTTTAAACTCCGTAATGTGCTCCTGTATAATGGCCAGCGCCTTAGGTACTTCTGCTCTTCTGTTTTCGAGTGTCTCGTCTTTTATCTTAGAAAGCACGTCTACATTCACAACGGTAATGCCGTCCAGCAATTCAGATCCGTTTTCCACATTGCAAGGCACTGAAAGGTCTATTACCAACTTCTTACCTGTGTTGGCAAGATGCTCCTTAAGTATGATTGGTTCGCTGGCATTTGTAGAAACAATGATTATCTCAGCATCGCTAAGTTCAGCATTGAGATTTTCTATTGGTGCTGATTCCAATTTAAGATCAGCTGCCAGGTTGGCGGCAGTATCAAAGGTCCTATTGATGAGGGTAATGTTATGTGTGCCCAGGTAATGTATGAGATTAAGGCAGGTGCTTCTGCCTATCTTGCCGGTACCCAATAATACTATTTTCTTTTTCTTTATCTCTAGTACGTGCTGCTTGATATACTGTATAGCCGCAAAAGATACAGAAACAGTACCGCCACTAAGCGATGTATTTGTCTTCACCGCCTTAGACGATTGTAAAACACAATTCACCAGTCGCTCCATAAATGCACCTACAAAACCTTTTGCTTTAGCTTGTTTAACAGCAATTTTTATTTGCCCAAGTATTTCGTAGTCGCCTAGTATCTGTGAGTCCAGTCCTGCCGCTACCTGAAACAGGTGTTCAATGGCCGGTGTGCCATTTTTCAGATAGGCAATTTCATTAAATGTTTTCCTGTCGCCTTCGCAGACGCTCAACAGTAATTCTGCGAGCTGGTCCGAATTATTGGCAATGCCATATATTTCAGTACGGTTGCACGTAGATAGTATAAATAATTCTTTTAATCCGTATTCGGGTGCTTTTTCAAGCAGGGTGGCGTATTGGTCGTTGTTAATAGCAAAAGACCCACGTACGCTCGCATCAGTTTTCTTGTAGTTTATTCCTACAACCCAAAAGCCTTGAATATTGTGTGTGTCTCCGGTTAGCATTTAATTCATTCAGAATCTCCGTCGCAAAGGTACTTTCTCCGTCGGCTTTAGGCTATTTTACGTGTCATGTATGCGTCATTTTAAACCCTGACAAAGATCATTTTTGGGGATGACCACCGTTTCTTTTCCTCGTATGGTGGTAATTGTTCAATCAAATCCGACACTTTGGCGACACATTTCATAGGATTAAATGTAAGAAGCCCTCATCTAGAGGGCTTCTTTTAATGTCAGATCGTACTATGAAGGCTCTGAACAAGAGCTAGTAATTTATCCCAATATCGAAAATATTACTCACATCCATCAGGTGTGCAAACCGCACCATCGATCGACGTCATTTGCTTATTTTCCTGTTCCAGTTCATTCCATGTAGTCGTCAGTGCCTGTAGAAAAGCCTCACTTGGCTGGGCTCCGGATACTGCATATTTTCTACCTAGTACAAAGAACGGAACACCTCTTACCCCTACCAGCTGTGCTTCATAGATATCCTGTTCCACATCCTCGGCATAATCGTTTCCGGCAAGCATAGTGGTAACTTCTGCTTTGTCTAGCCCCATTTCCACGCCTATTTCGGTAAGGATGGCATGGTCGGCAGTATTCTTTCCTTCAGTGAAGTATGCGGCAAAAATCCGTTCTTCAACAGCATCTTGCACACCACGCTTCTTTGCAAGGTGCGACAACCTGTGCGCATCAAATGAATTGGCCACAACCGCCTTGTCGAGGTGGTAGGTAAGTCCCGATTCTTTTGCCATTTCCGTCACATAGTCGTTCATTTCTTTTGCCTTCTGTAGCGTCCAGCCCTTTGCTTCAGCAAGGTACTGATTGATATTTTTGCCTGCTTCGGTCTTCATGTCAGGGTTCAGCTGAAAGCTCTTCCAGGTGATCTCCACTTTATCTTTATGAGGAAACTGCTCCAGTGCCGCTTCCATTTTCCGCTTGCCTATATAGCAAAACGGGCACATCACATCACTCCATATCTCAACTTGCATATGCTTTTTTTATACTGTAAATATAATCTGTTTTCAGTTCGGTGAGGTTTAAACGAATCAAAGCCGCCTGGGGAGCAGCTTTGATCGAATTTGTTATCTTTCGCTATTACCCATTTTAGCCCTTTGCAAACTCAGTATTTGCTACTATTTCTACTTCGTCGCTCAGCATTGATGAAGGAGTGCCGGCAGATATACCGAAGTCAGTACGCTTGATCTTACCTGTGATCTTGAATCCTGCTACAGTTTTCTTACTCATAGGGTTAGTACCCATTCTGCTTACTGCTGTCAGTTCTACCGGTTTAGTAACGCCATGTAGGGTCAGCATACCTTTTACTGTATACTTGCCATTAACTGCTTTTTTAAATGATGTACTCTTGTACGTCATAGTTGGGTATTTGGCTACGTCAAAGAAATCTGCACCTCTAAGGTGTTCATCACGCTTTTCATTTTCTGTATTTACAGAGTTCATGTCCGCACTCATATTCACTACTGCATCAGAAAAATCTTCTTTGGTAGAGGTAATGGTTGCATCAAATGATTTGAATGATCCTTCCACATCACTTACCATAAGGTGGGTAATAGTAAAACCCAGTTTCGCATGAGACTTGTCTACACTCCAGGTAGTAGCATCAGTTGTTTTGAAGGAGAATAACAGGGCAGATAAAGCCGTTGCGCAGATCAATGTTCCTTTTTTCATGTTGTTTTGTTTGTTTTGAAGTGCAAACCTAAGTACATTTGCTATACAATAGTAAGTGCTTTACTTTTGTATAGCACTATACTCGAGTATAGTTAAATACCGACATCAATGGCAAAAACAGAACATAAAGAGTGCAAACCAAGCGAGTGTCTTGAAATGATACTGCCGGTGCGCGATGCGCTGGACATTCTAAGTGGTAAATGGAAACTGCCTATCATTATTTCATTGTCATTCGGAAATAAGCGGTTCAGCCAGATGGCTAATGAGATACCTAATATTACCGACCGTATGCTCTCAAAGGAGTTGCGCGACCTGGAAATGAATAAGTTGGTGAAGCGAACGGTCTATAATTCGGTGCCTGTTGTAGTAGAGTATTCTATGACCGAATATGGTAAGTCTTTAGACAGGGTCATCAATGAACTTCGGGTATGGGGTAAGGCCCACCGACAGGTGATACACAGCCAGGCAAAAGAAGAAGTAGAAAACTGATTCTGGTAGAGATAATGTATTTAGGATGAATAGATTACAGGGTCGGTGTTTTTACTTTTAAGTTTTCTCATTTTCCTTTTTCTGTCATTATCTCGTCATTACTAACATTCATTTTTCCATCCGTTCAATATTTGCGTTTCTTTGCAGCATAATTGCAGATATCGTTTTGCAATACTCGTTAAACAGTAATTAAACCATGTCCGAAAAGATAAAAAGGGGTATAATACTAATGAATCTGGGCTCACCCGATTCCACAAGTACTAAAGATGTAAAGCGGTATCTCGATGAGTTCCTGATGGACGGTCGTGTTATAGATTCCCCATACCTGATACGTACTATTCTGGTAAAGGGTATCATCACTCCTTTCAGGTCTTCAAAATCTGCCGAAGCTTATAGTACTATCTGGACAAAGGAAGGCTCTCCGCTAGTGCAGATCACTTACCAGGTGCAGCGCGAATTGCAGAAGATCATCAAAGAACCGGTAGAGGTAGCTATGCGTTATGGCAATCCTACAATGAAGTTTGCCTACGATAGTCTTGCTCAAAAGTATCCAGACCTGGAAGAAGTGGTATTGCTACCACTTTATCCGCATTATGCAATGAGTAGCTATGAAACTGCCGTTGTGCATGCTGAAGATGTACATAAAGAGGGCAAATATCCGTTTAAGATCGCAGCTATAGCACCTTTCTATAATAATCCCGATTACATTAGTGCCCTCGTAGAAAGCATCAAGCCTCATATCAAGAATGATGGTAAACACCTGCTGTTCAGCTATCACAGCATCCCTGAGCGGCACATAAAGAAGAGCGACATTACCGGCAATCACTGTCTTAAGGTAGAAGATTGTTGCAACAAACCATCAGCTGCACATGCCGTGTGTTATCGCCATCAATGCTATACTACTACAAGGCTGGTAGCAGAGCAACTGGGCTTACCTGCGGGTAGTTACAGTGTTTCTTTCCAATCTAAGTTGGGAAGGTCGGCATGGCTGACACCGGCCACCACAGCGCGCATGGAGCAGATGCCTAAAGAAGGCATCAAAGACCTGATGGTTGTTTGTCCTTCTTTTGTGAGCGACTGTCTGGAGACGTTGGAGGAAGTAGCTATACGGGAGAAGGAAAATTTCATGGAAGCGGGTGGGGAAACTTATGACTTTATTCCTTGCATGAACACCCAGCAATCGTGGATCGAAACGATCAAAAAGTGGTTTCTTAATGTTGATGAGCCTGTGACCGCTTAAATACCACACACATGCTATACTTCTATATAAAGGCACTGCACATTATCTTTATTGTTACCTGGTTCAGCGGTATGTTCTATATCGTGAGGTTATTTATTTACCAGACCGAAGCGAATGAAAAGCCGGAGCCGGAAAAAACAATTCTTACCAACCAGTTTGCAATCATGATCCGCAGATTGTGGTTTGGTATTACATGGCCATCGGCAGTGTTTACGCTTATTTTCGGCCCGTGGATGTGGTACTTGTTCAGCGGTTTTCATCACCCCGATGGTTGGTTGGCTATAAAGCTCTGTTTTGTTGTTGGTTTATATGCTTATCATCTATCCCTCCATAGCATATATAAAAAACTAGCAGCAGGTGTATATAAGTATTCTTCCACGCAGCTACGTATCTGGAATGAGGTGGCCACTATATTCTTGATAGCCATTGTAATGCTGGCTGTGGTGAAAAATGGTATGAGCCTGGTTTGGGGATTAGGAGGGCTCATGCTCTTTGTGATCGTACTAATGAGTGCTATCAAGATCTATAAACTGATAAGGAGTAAGGACGAAAAATCCAGCTAGGGCTTCACTAATTGGGGAATTTTTTCTACAACCACGAGTATCTCATAATTATACAGGTAGTTAATAAAGTTCTTTATAGTTAAATAAAATAAATATCGTTTAAAATTATATTTATTTGTGTGGTATTGAAATTCAATCATTTTTGAATTTAAATTTATTCAATTAATCCTATTTGCTGTCTTGCTGCGTACTTTGTCATTCTTTTTGTAGAGGGTAGGTCAACTAACCTCTCTAAAATGTATCATTTCAGGATCACCAAAGAAGAAAAAGGTGGCTATCGCTTTGAATTAGATGGAATAAAAATTCTCGTTGACGATTATAAAGTAGTTAACGAGGAGCATATCTTCACCAACCCTGCTAAGGCGGTTGCCTTCTTCGATGTAGAAAATAATTTGTACGGCATTTCTAATGAGCCTTCTTACTACCGGACTGCAGAAGAGTTTTTTGACGCTATGTCAAGCCAATTCTACGTTTTCACACACGCTTAAAAAATTGGACATCTATATTTTGTAAAATGGGGATAAGTTTATACTTATCCTCATTTTAGTATTTACTGCTACTGCGCACTTCTGCCTCTAGACCGCCCTCTGTAAATGACTGCGGTCTTTTTTATGTAGGTAAAGAAGGAGTAGTCATTCATCTTTCTCAGCTCTTCGTATGATGGGCGGTATCTTACCATATAATATTTCAAGCTGTCGCCGGTTAACCCGGTAAACTTGGTTATCAGCGCAGGGTTAAATGTCTTATCTACATATTTTTCCTTTTCTGCCTCGGCAAATGTTTCCTGGAATCTCCATATTTCCCGGTTCTTTGAGCTCATTGCGGAGAATGGATGTGCTATACTACCCACGGCTGATAGTTTCTGGAAATCAAGTTCATGTTTGTACAGTTCATGGAATCTCAGACTGTCATCATGATAGTTGTACCTATTTTCGTTTGAAGCTAATACATCATCCATCTTGGTAATGCCATGCTCCATCAATATCTTAAAGTAGGGTGGTATTATACCATTAGGTATTCTTACCCGCACCGTTTGGTAGCCCTGTTTTTTAAATTCCAGTAGCTGATCTTTAGATGCCGCAATAATAAAACCTCCGTCATCGTTGGTATTGACCTGTAGTGATGTGTAAACATTCTGTATGGTTACACCGCTTACGGGTTGTTTACTGTTTCTGTCTGCCACCTCTCCTTTTATGGTCTGGGCGCATGCCTGCAGGCACGCAATTGCCAGCAGTGTAATTAAAGTGATGGAAGACTTTATATGCATCGAGTGCTAAATTACATTTTAACTGATTTTAATGGCAGTTATTTTTGTTAAAATACAGGAATGTCTGATGTACCTTTGCAGCGGTTATGTATAAATTAATTCGAAGCATACTTTTTAAGGTCGATCCCGAAACTGTTCACACATGGGTAATGGGTAGGCTGAAGATGGCATACAATATGCCAATGATGCGCAGATGGATGATAAAGCGTTACGCAGTTGACGAACCATCGTTGTCTCAAACGCTATGGGGCATTACATTTCCCAATCCTGTAGGCCTTGCGGCAGGTTTTGATAAAAATGCCGAATACATCGATCCTCTGGCATGCCTGGGTTTTGGTTTTATAGAAGTAGGTACTGTTACGCCTCGCGGACAAGGTGGTAATGCTAAACCCAGAATGTTTCGTTTACCGGCCGATGGGGCGCTCATCAATAGAATGGGCTTCAATAACAAAGGCGCTAATAGTGCCGGACCGCGCATAAAAAGAAGGAAAGAAAATGTGGTCATTGGCGGTAACATTGGTAAGAATAAAGAGACGCCCAATGAGCGGGCAGATGATGATTACGAACAGTGTTTTGAGTTTCTATACAAGGCGGTTGATTATTTTGTAGTGAATGTAAGTAGCCCCAATACACCGGGTTTGAGAGCTCTGCAGGAAAAGCAGCCACTTACCAACCTGCTGATGAAGCTGCAGAAAATGAACTATGAGTTGGGAGAAGGGAAGCCTATTCTTTTAAAAATAGCTCCGGATCTTACTAATGAACAGCTAGATGATATTATTGACATTGTTCGGACAACTAAATTACATGGCATAGTAGCCACTAATACCACCATTAACCGTGAAGGTCTACACACGGCAACAAGTGTGGTAGAAGGTTTTGGTGCGGGTGGTTTGAGTGGATTGCCTTTAAAACAAAGATCTACAGAAGTGGTAAGGTATATCAGTGAGCGCAGTAATGGGCAGATACCAATAATAGCAGTGGGTGGCATATTTACTGCCGAGGATGCTATTGAAAAACTGGAAGCAGGCGCATCGTTGGTACAGGTGTATACAGGGTTCATATACCAGGGACCATCTATAGCCAAAGACATTTGTGAAGGGCTGATAAAAAATGGCCATTTCAGCAAAAAAGCAAGGAACAATTAAAATTGGAACGGGATTTGTATTAAGTGCATTGTACTGTTTATATTTACAAAGCAAAATCTTTCAAAAAACACAAAATGAGAAAAACACTGGCGCTTGTCGCACTGATAATGGGGCTGTTCTTTACTGCTAATGCGCAGTCTAATGAGAATACAACAATTACTATAGGTCAGAAGGCACCTGATCTTGCATTTCCAAACCCGGATGGCAAGACACTGAAACTGTCTGAGATCAACAAGGGTACTTATGTATTGCTAGATTTCTGGGCATCATGGTGCGGCCCTTGCCGTGCAGCAAATCCGGGACTGGTAAAGATGTACAATGAGTATTCTGCAAAGAAATTCAAAGGTGCAAAGAACGGATTTACTGTAGTAAGTGTTTCTTTGGACAAGAGCAAGGACAACTGGGTTGCCGCTATTAAGAAAGACGGATTGATCTGGCCTAACCACATGAGCGATCTGCAACAGTGGAACTCAGCAGCTACACCGCTTTACGGTCTGGGCTTTATACCACAGTGTTTCCTTCTTGGCCCTGATGGCAAGATCATTGGCAAGTATATGCGTGCTGAAGAGGCAAGAGCAGACATTCAAAAGTTTGTACAATAGTTTCCTGAACATATTCAGAATTAAAGATCCCGGCCAGTCCGGGATTTTTTATGTGCGTAGGTAAGCATGTTTATCATTAACTCGGGAGAAGGTTTTATATTTGAAGGGTCAGGACAATACTATGCTGGATAAGATAAAGTCGTTTGTAAAGAGGAAGACATCGCAGAAATACAGGTTTAACCTGCAATACACCAATCATAAGTGGGATGGTCTGGCTACACTTGCTGAATTGGGCCGTTACAGCCTTATTGTTGGCTTTTCGCGATATTTCTGTACAAATGGTCATATCCTGGATCTGGGTTGTGGAGAGGGTATTCTACAAGATAAATTCAGTACGACAGATTACAGTCATTATACTGGCATCGACTTTAGCGACGTGGCAATAGAGAATGTAAAAAAACAAGCGAGACCAAACTCTACTTACCTGGTCGGTGACCTTAACAAGCTGACCATTGAAGGTACTTTTGACGTGATCATTTATAATGAAAGCCTAAACTATTTATCTAATCCCAAAGAGGCAGTTACTAAATTGTTTCCAAATCTTAAACCGGGTGGTGTATTTATAGTAAGCCTTGTAGACAAATATGGCAAAGAGCAGACTGGTCTATGGGAAATGCTTAACTCTATCCTCGACATTCAGGAAAGTAATAAGGTCATTAACCTGGAAGGCAATTCATGGACGGTACAGGTGTATAAGATGAAGTCGGGTAGCTAATATTTTCAATTTCACTTGTATATGAATTGCTAATGTATTTACTTAGCCGAACAAACTTTTACTATGGATCAGCAGTCGCCGTACATTTCTATTATTTTGATGCTCCTAATGTTCGCAATTATCACTCCTATGGTAATTGGCATGTGGAAGATCTTTAAAAAGGCGGGCTACTCGGGCTGGCTGTGTCTTGTGCCGTTTTATAATCTGATAGTCTTTTTAAAGATAGTAGGGAAGCCACGTTGGTGGGCGCTGTGTATCCTGAGTAACCTGTTGGCAAGTGCTTATGGGATAGCAGTAAGTAAAACAGATGCCATTTATTACGGGTCTTCATTCCTGCTTACTATTTTAGTTTGGGTATTCGGTATCTGGGCGTGCAATATGCTTTCTAAGAGTTTTGGGAAGGAAGAAGCATTTACTGCAGGTATCGTGATTCTTCCGTTGATCTTTATTCCTATACTTGGCTTTGGTAGCGCAAAGTATCTCGGGCCATACGGGAACCAAGAGCTATTCCGCGAATACAATGCCGCTGACAAGTTTGACTTTGAAAATGATGTATTGGCATAGCTCCTCGGTAACCCGCCCTATTTAATTTCATAGCAATAACATCTTTGGCTCTCAGGCTGTACGGTCTTATAAATAAAGGAGAAGAGTTGCTATGTAGTATCAATTATATTTATTTACTTCACATTAAAATCTACAACCATGACTGAATTAGGAATAGGCATTGCCGCTATGTTAGTATTATTTGCAATTTTCTTCCCAATCTTTATCATTCACGTAATTGGTATGTGGAAGGTCTTTAAAAAGGCCGGTTATGAAGGCTGGGAGTGTATTGTGCCCATCTACAACGGACTTATATTTCTGAAGATCATAGGCAAGCCATGGTGGTGGATATTTCTATTTTGTATTCCATATGTCAATGTCGTATTCCTGATCTGGGGCTACAACATGCTGTCGAAGAGTTTTGGTAAAGACGAAGGTTTTACTGTCGGGTTGTTTTTGCTAAGTTTTATATTTGTCCCTATTCTTGGATTTTGCAAAGCGCAGTATCAAGGGCCATACGGAGACCCAATTTTATTCAGAGCTTATAAGGATAGGAACAACCCTCAATTTGATTTTGAAAGAAATGAGTTGGTTTAGAAAGGATCATTTGAATGTGTAAAGCGTAGGATCGTATCCTGCGCTTTTTTTATAGTTTTATTTATTCTTTGATATGGTAGCATGCCGATGTTACTTTACCCGCACTGTCAAATTTCACAAAGGGTAGGGTGGACCACATTTTATTGCTTATGAAATATTCAAATAGAAATGTCGAATCATCGTGGTAACTTCTGCTATCTGGTGAGCCAAGTATGGATATAACTTGATTAGAATCCATTCCTGCCGTTAACTGTTGCATTAGCTTGGCTTCTTGCTTACTGTAGCCATCCAAGCGGCCGCCCGCCATAAAAAAGATAATCATTAACAGCAGTGTCGAGGTGGGTATGATAATCCATATTCTACGTATTTGTTTCATAGGCGAGAGATCTTGACAAGTATTTATGCAAGAAACCTGGCTTTCTCAGCCTGAAATTCTTCCTCTGTAAGGACACCTTTTGTCTTTAATTCAAACAGCTTTTCCAGAAGTGAATAGTCTCTTGCCGCTACTGGAGCTTGCTTGCCGGGTTCTCCCAACGGTTGCTCAGGCATAACTTTAAGTTGTGCCTGTATAAAACCGGCCATTTTTATCAGTTGCTTCTTTAGTGTGTCTTCAACCACTGACTCGTTATTGGCGGTATAAATATGCAGGGATGCGAACAACAGCCCGGATTTTGTGGAGACCGATGATATGGTATGCAAGGGTGTGGTTTCGGTGGTCATTTCACCAAGTATGTTCCTGCGAAAGAATATTATTCGTGAGTCGGTAAGTACCACTACTCCGGAATGGTCCATCACTTCATTATGTATCTTTTTCAAGTCGCCGGAAATGATGTAGATCATTTTTTCGTCTTGCAAAAGGAGCTTATGCAGGTGACTGACCTCTGATGTTACCCAGATCAGTTCTGCGCCTAAGCGCTTTATCTCAGCTTCTACTTTTTCGGCGGTCCACATAGTGAAAGATGATGTGTTAGATTTTAGATATTAATTGTAGGTGAGTATAGTTTCGGAGCGGGAAGGTTAGATAAATTTATTGTCCTTAGCTGCTTTTATGGCATCAGCTTTTGAGTGTACGTCCAGTTTGTAGTAGATATTCTTGATGTGCGATTTGACGGTTTCCAGGTCTATGAACAGCTCATCGGCTATGCGTTTGCGGCTTTTGCCGGTAGCTATCTGTTCCAGTATTTCGGTTTCGCGGCGGGTGAGTGGTGTAGATTCATTGCGCTTGAAAGAGGAGATGACCATACGGGCTATATTGGCACTCATTGGTCCACCACCTTCGGTTACTTCCTTTATTGCGGCAACTATCTTTTCCGGTTGTGTATTCTTGGTGAGATAGCCACTTGCGCCATTGCCAAGCGAACGGAAGATGAGCATTTCCTGCTCATAGACAGTGAGGATAAGTATATGGGTTTCGGGCAGTAATTTCTTTAGTTTGGGTAACGCGTCTATACCTGAAATGCCCGGCAATTCTACATCGAGCAAAACCACATCAGGGTCGTCACTGACGATCTTTTTTGCTGCTTCTTCAAACGAAGGGTAAGTGCCGACGATTTTGTACCCGGTGGTATTGCCTATAAGGAAGGCATACCCCTCGCGGATGGTTTCGTCATCTTCTATAATGGCTACGCGTATATCAAGGTCGTGATTCATATTCAAAATGTATAGGCAAATTTAAAATAAAAACGACTGCGTAAAGTGACCCTAAAAGGGGGCTTTTATAAAGTTATGACATCATTTTTTCCAGCTTCAGGAACCCGTCAGAAGGGTTTAGGTTTTCCCAGAGCATTTTGTATACAAATGTTGCTATTGGCAATGGTATGGAGAATTCTTTTGAGATAGATTGCATGCCGCGTGCCGCGTAGTAACCCTCCGCTACCATGTTCATTTCCAGCGTTGCCGCCTTAACCGAATAGCCCTTGCCTATCATAGTACCAAAGGTACGATTGCGGCTATGCAATGAATAACAAGTTACCAGTAAGTCGCCCAGGTAGGCACTTGTGTGGAAATCGGGGCGCTCATTAGAAGGGTGCACCTTCTCGAAATGGCTCTCCAGGAATCGGTACATCTCGCGGTAGCAATTAGTGATGTATACACTCAGGAAGTTGTCGCCATAATCTAATGCACGGGCAATACCTGCGCCTATGGCATATATGTTCTTTAACACTGCGGCATACTGTGCGCCCCATATGTCGTGGTTGTGTGTAGTATTAAGATAGGTGTTGTTGAACGCACTTGCCACAGCCTGTGTCAACTCATCATTGAGCCCTGAGAATGTAAGGTAAGAGAGCCTTTCATCAGCTACTTCCTCGGCATGGCATGGCCCTGTGATGGAAATATATTTATCAATTGGCGTACCGAATTTGCTGGTTAGGAAGTCGTTGAGTAACAGGTTGCTATCGGGCAATATGCCCTTGATAGCGGAGATGATATTCTTCTGCTGCCATACGCTTTTATCGGCCTGCTCTATAACACCCTGGGCATAAGCAGAGGGTACAGCTACCAATACAGTATCACACTTATCCAGCACATAACCGAGGTCGGCAGAAGGCATAATGGTCTCGGGCATAAAGCGAACCGATGTAAGGTAATGGGGATTGTGGTGGCGATTGGTGAGACCTTTGATAGCCTCTTCATTGCGTACCCACCAGTGAATGGCATGGCCATTATCTGTGAGTATCTTTGCCAGTGCTGTGCCCCAGCTACCATTACCTATTATACCTATTTGTCCCAGTTTACTGCTCAAGATATGTTGTGTTATAGTAACTTAAAAATAGTGTTTTATCTACAATTGGCATAGTTAGCCAGATGTGATTTTCAAGGAGAACTCTAGATTTGCGGGAGTTTATTCTTTTGCCTTGGCGTCGAACAACTCATCTTTACCTACAGGTTTTACTTTGCTCTTATCCGATAGCAGACGAGCAATAGCGCCATATGGAGCTATAACTACTTCTTCGTTTTCTTTAAGGCCGCCGGTTATTTCAAGATAAGTATTGTCCTGTAGTCCTGTCTTTACATCGCGCAGGCTTACCTGCTGGGTTTTGCTGTCGTAGACAAATACTACCTGTCTTACTTTATCCACTATCTTGTTCTCCGCGTTCTTCTTTATTACACTGTCAGACCATTCGCGGGTAGTAACGGCATTAACGGGTACGGAAAGGATGTTGGTCTGCCTGTTGGTCTGTATCTCTACTGATGATGACATACCAGGCTTGAACGGGAACTTGCCCTTAGGCAGGGTAGCTGTAAGATCGGCATAACTTGATGGTAAGATAAGAATGTGTACGGTATAATTAGTTACCTGGTCGCTGGTAGAAGTAACCGTTGTTTTGGCGCTAACGGCTATCTTAGATACTACACCGGTGAACTTACGGTTGCGGTAAGCATCTGTTTCTACCATTGTGGTGTCGCCAATTTTTACCTTGGTAATGTCTGTTTCGCTTACATCTACACGCACTTCAAGTCGGCTCATATCTGCTATGGTCAGCATCTCGGTACCGGCATACTGTGCAGTACCTACCACGCGCTCACCACGCTTAACATTGAGCTGTGATATGATGCCCGATGTAGGGGCAATGATAGTAGTTTTCAACAGATTTTCATGTGCCTGGTTAAGGCTTGCCTGTGCACCTACAATGCCGTACTGTCCGCCCGATGTGCTTGCTTTAGCGGCATCCCAGGTGGCTTGCGCAGATTTGAACGAAGCCTGACTTTGTTCAAATTCGAGTGACGAGATCACTTTATCCTGGAACAATTTCTTGTTTCTGTCGTAAGTGCTTTTGGCAAGGTCGTACTGAGATTCAGCCTGTGCCATCATCTGCTTGGTATTGTTGGCCGAAGCACGTGTCTGCTCTACAGAAGCCTGTGCCTGGTTGACCAATGATGAGTAAATGGCAGGATTGATCTTTACCAACACATCGCCTTTGTGCACACTGTCGCCTTCCTGTATGTTGAGCACGGTGATCTCACCACTCACTTCAGGAGCAATTTTCACTTCTGTTTCGGGGTATATCTTACCCGTGGCGGTAACGATCTCGGTAATAGTATGACGGGCCACCTTGTCTATCTGCACCTTTGTAACGTCCTTATCTCCCTTGTTGGTTACCGCAACAATAATGATAATAGCTACTACCCCCAATCCTGCCAACCACCAGTATTTTTTACTTTTCTTTTTTTTCTGTTCTGTTCCAGGTGCGCTGTCCATTGTATTTGATTATGTCAAAAAAGTTAAAAGGAAGTAGTCGTAATTGGTTGCCCGAAATGATTACGAACTAAAGTTACAAATTACAATTATTGCATCACTATTTTACTTCACTTCCGTTATCGGCAGTTTGCAGGGGAGATACAAATATCAGTTTGCCATCAGCATTCTGCGCCATCAGTATCATACCATTGCTTTCTATGCCTCTCATCTTACGTGGCGCCAGGTTGGCTACTACGCTTACCTGCTTGCCTATGATCTCCTCAGGAGCGAAGTGCAATGCTATACCCGATACAATGGTTCTTACTTCAGTACCCATATCCACTTCCAGCTTCAGCAGCTTATCAGCTTTTTCTACCTTTTCTGCTTTAATGATAGTACCTACACGCAGGTCTATTTTAGCGAAATCATCGAAGGTGATGATCTCTTTTGCTACTGCCAATGGCGTTTCTGCCTCGCTTACTGTTGTTGGTTTATTTTCCACTATCTGTTGGGTTGCTTTCTTTAAATTCTCTCTTAATTTTTCTACCTGTGCGGTTACTTCTTCATCCTCTATTTTGCGGAACAATAGTTCCGGCGCAAGGAGGGGATAGTTAACCTTCAGCAGATCTATGCGTCCTGCATTCTCCCAATCGAGCATACGCGGCACCACCTTCATTTTTTTACACATTTTGGTGGCGGTATATGGTAGGAACGGGTTGAGCAAAATGGCCAGATTAGCTGTAAGCTGCAAACACAGGTGCATACATATATCTATGCGCTTCTGGTTCTGCTCCTGAAGCTCAGGCGTCTTAGCCAGTGTCCAAGGGGCATTATCCTGCAGGTATTTATTGCCTTTACGGGCAAGGTCTATTACTTCTGCCAGTCCTTCGCGGAACTTGTATCCTTCTATTGCATTTTCTACTTTGGTCTTCGCATCCTTTATATCAGCTATAAGGGCGTTGTCCATTTCATTCATTGCATCGGCATGCAGTGCAGGCACGCGGCCCTTACACAGCTTATGCATTAGTACAAATGCACGGTTCTCAAAGTTGCCCAATACAGCAGAGAGCTCGTTGTTCACCCTATCCTGAAAATCTTTCCAGGTAAAGTCATTGTCCTTACTTTCCGGAGCATTGGCGCAGAGTACGTAACGCAATGCATCCTGCTGATCGGGGAAGTCTTTCAGATATTCGTCTACCCACACCGCCCAGTTGCGCGATGTAGACACTTTTTCTCCTTCTATATTCAGGAACTCATTGGCAGGTACATTTTCCGGTAACACAAATCCACCGTGCGCCTTAAGCATAGCAGGGAATATGATGCAATGGAAAACGATATTGTCCTTGCCGATAAAGTGTACCAGCTTGGTATCTTCCTGACACCAGTAGTCGGCCCACTGATTGGTCAATTCTTTGGTTGCGCTGATGTAACCTATAGGTGCATCAAACCATACATACAGCACCTTGCCATTAGCGCCGGGCAGCGGAACGGGTACGCCCCAGCTACTGTCGCGGGTCATAGCGCGTGGTTGCAGGCCACTATCGAGCCAGCTTTTGCACTGTCCGTAAACGTTAGATTTCCATTCGTCCTTCTTGCCTACAACTATCCATTCCTTCAAAAAGTCTTCATACTTATTGAGCGGGAAGTACCAGTGTGTTGTTGGCTTCTTTACCAGTGGACTATTACTCAGTGCGCTGCGTGGGTTGATGAGCTGCTCGGGAGAGAGGGTAGAGCCACACTTTTCGCACTGGTCGCCGTAGGCATTAGGGTTGGAACATACAGGGCATGTACCTACAATGTATCTGTCGGCAAGGAACACATCCTTCTCGGCATCGTAGTACTGCTCGCTTTCGCGCTCTTCAAATGCACCATCGTCGTAAAGCTTCTTAAAGAATGCCTGCGATGTTTCTTTATGAGTAGGATTGCTGGTGCGGCTATAGATATCGAAGCTGATACCCATACCATCGAAGCTGTCCTTTATGATCGTATTGTATTTGTCTACTACGTCTTGTGGGGTAACACCCTCGCGCATGGCACGAATGGTGATAGGCACACCGTGCTCATCGCTGCCACAAATGAATTTTACATCTCTTTTCTGCGCACGCTGATAGCGCACATATATATCGGCGGGTAAATAACAGCCTGCCAGATGGCCAATATGTACTGGTCCGTTGGCATAAGGAAGGGCTGCGGTAACTAAATGACGTTTGAACTCCATAATTAAGGTGCAAGATAATAAAAAAAGAGCGGGGGGACTGTTGTCTGAACCACAGATTTAGCTGTCTGAATCACAGATTTTAAAAGGATTGCTCAGATTTCACAGATTCAGTGAGTCTGTGTTGATATTTGGTGAATTTTAAAAGTGGCATTTTTTTATTGTTTGCGGAAGTTTTATTTAAGGTTTTTGGGCTGTATTTGTTTGTAGGTAAGGGTTTCGTGGTGTTTTAACAAATTTCCAAAAACTTCCACTTTTTTCTACTCTCTTCCACTTTTTTTCAGTTGCTTAGTCCCTGAATTTGTTTACATGTGGATTGTCTGAACCATGATTCGCCTGATTGAAGGATAGACATGATTCTATTTTTATGTAATTGTAGTGCAAATTAGCAGATAGAAATGCACCTGCCAAATAAAGATATTCACAAAAATGTGGATAAGTGGTGCTAATGATCGGTGACTCATTCCGTTATGGAGTTTACTTGAAGTGAGGTATATTTTCTGCATGAATGTGATCGATAACCAGCAAGGATAATGGTCATAAGAGAATTTTATGTTAGCTTAGAGTACCAATCGAACTAAACTCTATGAAAATTTACTTTCTTCTGCTGGCAGTATTTTTTTCGGCGGAAATGTCTGCCCAAATGCATATCACCGAACAAAATAGCTGGCCTGTCGTTTTAGATAATACTACGCCGGTAAACACCCTTATAAAACGCTTTGAAGGTGACTGGAAGTGGGTACAAACCAATAAATTTTATTGGATAGGATATACAGATCTTATGTATTCTATCGCCGCAAAAAGAAATGTTGCAATTAAACCATTACTAAATTTTATTAACACCACTAAGAATCGACATGCTAAATGGGGAGCTATTTGTACGATTCATCTGATTGGTATCAACAGTGAAATTGCCGGAAGGGAAACTGAGGAATTTACTAATTTGTCTGCACGAAATGCCCTACTGTCATTGCTAAGTGACACGAGTTTACAGGCGGGTATTATAGAGTTACTGATCAGAGATCCACGTTATAGTGACATTCCAATTGTTATGAATGTAATGAGGAACTCAAAAGGGGATACCTGGGCACTCAATAACTACCTAACGATATTCCCAATAGACCTACCAGTTGGTCAGGAAATCCCTAAAGAATTTGACCAGTCAGTTAAAATACAGAACCCTGACAAAGGAGCTTATGAGGATGTGGCAAATCACTTACCATTGATATTAAACGCAATTAGTAATTCTCATTCAGATACTTTTTTTGTTGATCAAACATTACTCTGCAAAAATTTGTGGGGAAACCGGGCACATAGTCTGGTAGACTTCAAAAATGTAGAAGATTCGACAATTAATGGCCTTCATGAACCTTCAGCATATGTAAAAATCAGAGATTTTTTATATGATCTCACCGGGGTGGACTATTGCGAAATCGGTAATAAACTACAATACTACGTTGATGGGAATAAGGTATTTATCTGTACGCAGGAAACTGCAAAAAAGAGGCTTTTGTCCTGGTGGACGCATCTGCTACCCCAGCAACGGAAATTGTACAGCAGAAATCTAAGGGTTGCAGACGATCCTTCTGCTCAAAAGGTGGGATATTTACAACCGCCTACTACTAATTGAAAATCTCCAGAAGGTTCGTTCATTTTTGAAATCTATGATTCAGACAAGAACCAGTAACTTTATTCTATAAAAGCAACCAACCATGAAACGCCTTTCTTTAATTCTGACAGTACTCTTTTTATCAACGCTTAGTTATGGGCAGTTGGGTAGTGCGGCCGGGGTAGGGGCAGCAGCTAAGGCCGGCGCATTGAGTGAAGTGATGGAAGATTCAATGAAAGACAAGTCGCTCATAGATACTACAGCGGTGCATAATCCGGCAGGCGACAAGGGTACTAAAAGAAGCAATTTTGTATTGTTCACCAGTGCAGGTGTACTTATAGCAGTTGTTGTAGCACTTGCGGCAAGGAGGAGGAGAAACGCAGTGGGGCAGTCTTAGGGCTGAGCGGGTACCACTTTACTTTCGATAAGTTTCCCAATATTCTTTTGGACTGACAATTTGGGGTTGCTTATAATTTCGGAAGGTAAAATCGGCAGTATTACCTGTAATGAGAAAGTCTGCTTTGCTTTCATCTGCCAACTCAATAAACCTGTTGTCGTTAGGATCGTTGATAATAGTCAGCCTGATTTTGGGCGTAAATAGCGTAGCAATCTCTTCTATGGAAGCAAGTATACTTTCAGCTCTTGCTGTAAATCCTGGATACTTGGAAAACTTATCACGCTTTAAGACATTATGGTATTCTTTTAATACTTCATCAGATATGCACCATTCAATATTGCGGTCAAGAAAAATATCGCTTACAACAAAGTAGGGATAGGACTTTTGAATAAGAGCAGATACCAAAACATTTGTATCAATGATTATTCTCTGCATCCTTTCTTGCTGCTTTAACTTCCTGATCAATTTCATCCATAGACATATCAGAGAGACCATATTTCTCCGCAAGTGCTACCGACCTATTTAGATTTTGCATTGCCAACTCTCTACTAATGATATCCACAAAATCAGAGAAAGCTAGATTACTGTTCTTAATGCCAAATTTATTGTATTCAATGTCCGATATAGAAATGTTCAGTGTTTTCATTTCATGTATTGTTTGCTTCTCAAAGTTAAGAAACATTTGCTGTATATGGAACCTGTATACACTCCGACCAGTTAGTGGTTCAAGATGATATTTATTCACAAAAAAGCACCCTGAATGTGCGTCAGGGTGCTTGATAGAGGATACAGGATACTAAAATAAATTAGCTGGTCAGCTGTGTAAGTGATCAGCTAATTTATTGTTCGCATGGTGGTTATTATTAGTGCATTGAGCCAATAAATTATTAGCCTTTCAATCTCTTCTTTTCATCTTCCAAACCTGTTTGCCTTTGTCTTGCAGATTTTATCTGGCTGCTACCAAACTGGTAAGTAACGTTCAGTCTTACTGTGCGGCTTTCCCAGGTGCCATTGCCTTTAATGATCAGCCCGCTGAAATTGCTGTTGATGCGCCATGGAGATGCTGTTGCCAGCAGGTCGGTAGCAGATAGTTTAACTATCAGTTTCTTGTTGAGGAATTTCTTCTGCAGGCCAATATCCAGGCTGCCCTGTGCATTGGTCTTACCCGTTGCACCCCATATGCCGGGGCCGTTGAACCAACCACTGATCTCGGCAGTATATTCTTTGCCCAGTGTAAAGCTGTGCTGCATATAGGCACCGTAGGTCGGTATCTTCATAGTAAGGTTACGGTCAGTTATTTTTCCGCTATACGACTGGTAGTTGCCCCATACGCTTACATATCCCGTCCACCACTTCTTTATCATGAGTGGTGAGTTGATGCTGAAAGTATAGATATCTTGTGTTGCAAGGTTTTGCTGCTGCACGTAGGTTGCATTTTTTTTGGTTGTATCCAAAACCTGTACCGCGTAATCCTTTACATGGCTGTAGCCGATGGTTGTATTGATGAAGCCCATGAACGTGTGGCTGATCTCATAATTATCGGTGTATTGTGGGCGGAGAAATGCATTACCCTTGTTGTAGGTCAGTTCATCCAATTTGAATTCGAACGGATTCAGGTCTTCGTAAGTTGGCCTGTCTATGCGCCTGCTGTAGGTAAAATTCAGGGTGTTGTTCTTGTTCAATGTCCAGGTTAGTGCCCCACTAGGAAAGAGATTGAGGTAGGTGCGCTTTACATCATCATCATTCTGCTTTATGCTGTCAGCTCTTGTTAATTTTCCTTCGCTATTGGTTTGCTCAGCACGCACACCTGCCTGCAAGCTCCATTTTTCAGAAAACTGACGGTTGTAGTTTACATAGGCCGCATTCACATTTTCTGTATATTCAAACTTATTGCTTCGGTCCATCACCTTTACATCTACATTGTTGTAAACGTTGAAGAAGTCGAACGTGTTGCGGGTCTTTACATAAGAGAATTTGAGGCCATAGCCTAGCTTCCCTTTCCACAGGTTCTGTTCGCCATCACCTTTTAGTGAGTAAATATCAATATTCACCGGGGTGATGTTTTTGTAGGTAAAGGTGTCTACAGTGCCATTTGCATTGTCGTAATAGTTTGGCTGGTAGCTGCTGTGGCGGCTTATGAATGTACCGTAGTCGGCATCAATATTGAACTCTTTACCGTTGGTGTCTACAAAGCGGTAATTGAAATTAAGGTTACTGTTGGTACTGGCGCCCGGTATTTTGTTGTAGGCGCGGAGTGTTTTAAGGTAATCGCCCTTTGTGCCATTTGGCCCCTCTTCATATATTTTGGTAGTGCCGGTACTGCTCCATGTGCCGTCGCTTATTGCTGTCGTTGCTATTACACCAATGGTGGTCGTTCTGTTCACAAAATAGTCTGCACCTGCTTTCAGGTTAGTGTTGTTATTGTTGGTTAGCTGCACCGTGTGCGGATCGAAGATGATGTTATTAGAGGTACGGTAGAGATTCTGGTCGTTCTGATAGATACCGCCATTGTAGCTGGCGTTACCGAAAACATTCAGCTTTTTGTCGCGGTAGTTCAAGTTTACTGCGGCATTTTCCTTCATGCGTATGCCCTGGTTCAAACCTGCGTTGATACTTCCGTTAGTGCCTATTTTCTTGTTCTTTTTCAGCTTGATATTGACAATACCTGCATTACCTGCTGCATCATATTTGGCACTTGGGTTGCTGATCATTTCTATGGCTTCAATGTCGCTGCTGTTTATACTCTTCAGGTAAGAAGCAAGGCTTGCCGCATCCAGCTGAGATGGTTTACCATCTATGTATATCTTCACGCCGTTCTTGCCGCGCATGCTTATGTTGTCATTGTTGTCTACCTGCATGCCGGGGCTTTTGCGCAGTAGTTCCAACGCATTGCTACCGGTGGCATTGATACTGTTCTCTACATTGAACACAGTTTTGTCGGCCTTGATCTCAATCATGGGTTTGCGCGCCACCACAGATGCATCTTTAAGTTTTACGGTGCTGCTTTGCAATGTAACTGCAGGTGCGGTGAATGGTGAACCATCTGTAAGTGTAAATGGTGCTGTCCATGAATCGGTGAAACCGATGTTGGTGTAGCGCAGCAGGTAATTGCCGGCAGGCACAGCCATTTCAAAAGAGCCCTTTTCGTCTGATAGTTCTGTTTTTATCACACTACTGTCTGTTGCTTTAAGCAGCATAATAGTAGCCATTGACAGAGCGGCGTTGTCTTTATCCTTTACAGTGCCGGTTACTTTACCCATTGTCTGGGCAAAGCTACCGGTGGATAGCGCCACCAAAGCTAAAAGCATTGATAACGACTTGCGTGTTTTCGAGTGGTGAATAGTATTTGTTTTCTGCATAGGTGGTGTGTGTTTCATGTTACTACTTGTTAGTAGTTGATTTGAGCAAAATGTTACAGGGGCTGTGAAAATAAATTGCTGCTATCGCCCTTCATTTGACTACAATTAGTAGTTTGTGGTTACAACAACAAGACAAAAGTGGTGAGAAAATGGATATCAAAAAATCGATTTAAGATTAATTAACCGATTTTGGCGGTAAATACCCCTTTTGGGTGGATGGATAAAAAGTTAAAATATTTTGACTGAATAAGAAAAGGGGGATATTTCGAGTGAAAATGGCTGTGGTGGCTGCGTTACCTTATTTCTTTTAGTTAAAAATACCCAATAAAAAAGCGACTTCTTTGTGAGCAGTCGCTTTCAATTCTGTTTCGTTATCTAATAATTACACAGCTATTCTTTGCACTATTGCCACGATATATGGTGACAGCACTTTTACATTGTGCTTTTCAAATAACGGGATCTCGATAAAGCCACCTGCTGTAAGCTGAGTGAAATTATCACCTATCTGGCAGATACAATCACCTTCCAGTATCAGGAAGCTTTCTATCATGTCGGTGTGTATCTCTTCGGCATGACCGGTTATAGATTTCGTTACCAGCTGCACTACATGCTCGTTAGCTTGTATAGGTGATAGGAAAGTATCTTCCTCCAGGGTAGCCGGCAACATTGGCGCAACCATTTCCAGCCATTTTTTGTGGTCGCTGTATTTGTTGATGAGCGGCAGGTTGTTGATGTCCTTCTTTTCTTCGGTATTAATATTGTCGAGAGTCTCCCATATCTTATTTCTCAGTGCGGCTTTTCTCCATATTGGTTTTTCCACCACATAATTGTCAAGGCCTTGTTGCATTGCTAAAAGTGCAGATTTTACCTCAGGGTATAATTTTACCATACCTTCTACCATCTCCTTTTCAGGATCTGTCAGAAGGCCCAGGCAATAGTCCTGCAATAAGCCTTGATTCAAACTGTCTTCTATATTCATTACAGGTCGTTTCTTAATAGTTGTATAGCTTTTCTGGCCCTTGTTTTTACTGTTCCTACAGGTATGTCCAGAATCACAGCGGTTTCTTCATAAGTATATCCATAAAAGTAGATAATGTCAATTACCTGCCTGTATTTCAACTCCATTTTATGCACCGAGGCGCGCAACCCCATATGGTCTATACTCGGTAACGTCTTCTTCGCATCAGGGCCAAATTCAAGAACTTCATCAGAACCTGTCTTTAGCTCATTTTTATGTTGTTTGGTCCTCAGGTAATCGATACTTGTGAACCGCGCGATATTAAGCATCCATGTGTAAAATGATCCCTTCTGCTCGTCATAGGAACCTATGTTCTTCCATATTTTCACGAACGTATCCTGCAACAGATCTTCAGCAGTGGCTGTGTTGGCAACTATACGGGTGATTATGCTAAAGAGTGCATCAGAGTATTTGTCATATAATATTTCAAATCCCTTTGCGCTACGTTGCCTAATGAGTTCCAGTAAATCGAAATTAGCGGTATCTGTTATCAAATTTTCGGCATTATTGTCAAAGATAATGGCTTTTGTTATAAACAATATTGAGTTTATTAAACAAAAACAAATCTCTATCGCAAATGCATTTGAAGTCGTATAATGCTATGATAACATTCGTTCAAAATGGTATTGCGGTTTTATGTTTTTGAGACTATTTCGGTAAAATTTTGTTATTGGTTAATACGTCATAATATTATTTACATGTAAATAATGTTTGGTGCTCGTCCAACGCTTTCCATATAGTCTGCATTTAGTATTGAGTAGACTGGTAATAACCATAAACTAAAATCGATCTCAGCATGAAAAAACTATTGATCAGCGTTGCGATATCACTTACGGCATTATCATCTTTTGCTAAAGATGGCTATCGTATTCAGTTAAAAATGAAGGATGTAAAAGATACGACTGTCTTTTTGTGTCATTACTATGGTATTGCCAATCCTTATAAAAAAGATTCAGCCAAACTGGTAAATGGGGTAGCGGAGTTTGTAAGCCACGATTCTTTGTTTGCCGGTGGTATCTATATGGTCTTCCTGCCGGGTAAGAATACCACGTTCGATTTTTTGTTGAATAACGGCGATAATATTACTGTGACCGCAGATGCGGCTACATTGCCAAAAGGAGTGGTGTTCAAAAATTCGCCGGAGAATACCCGCTTCGAAAACTATGTCGATTTTCTGGCTCATTACAGTGATGGTCAGAAAGCACTACAGCAGCAATTGGAACATGCAAATAGCCTTTCCGATACAGAGGCGGTGCGGAAAAAGTCGGCAGTGCTGGCCAAAGAGTTGGATGAATACAGGATGGATTATACCAGGAACTATCCCGGCACATTGCTTTCTAATATTTTCAGCGCCATGAAGTTGCCGGAAATACCATCGGGTGATCATTTCCTCGATGACGGAAAGACGAAAGATTCCACCTTTACTTACAAATATTATAAGGCGCATTTCTGGGATGGTTTTAATTTTCAGGATGACAGGCTGGTCTATACACCCCTTTTTGATGCCCGCCTTGATGAGTATTTCAATAAACTGGTGCTGCCTTGGCCTGATAGTGTAGAGCATGAAGCTGATGTTTTACTGGCAAAAGCGCGGGGAACCAAGGATATATTCAAATACACGCTTTGGTGGACAACAAGGAATGTAGAGAATAGTAAGGTGATGGGCATGGATGAAGCCTTTGTATACCTGGTAGAGAACTATTACATGAAGGGCGATGCATTCTGGCTGAAACCGGAAGAGCTGCAGAAGTATGTGGACCGTATACAAAAGATAGCGCCAAACGTATTGGGGCATATAGCTCCACAAGTAAAATTGCCCGATCTGTTCACGGGTAAGGATGACAAACTATCGGATATTGCCAGCCCCTATACCTTATTATTATTCTATTCACCCAATTGTGGCCATTGCCAGCACGAGATACCTTTGATAGATTCTTTATATAATGCAGCACTTAAAGAAAAAGGTGTTAAAATATTTACAGTCAGCACAGAAGGTGATGAAAAACAAAATACCGACTTTGTGAAAAAGCAACACATGGATAAGTGGGGTGGTGCAAATACCTGGGACCCAAAGAACGTGGGTAACTTCAGATCTATGTATGATGTTTATAGTACACCTACTTTATATATTTTGGATAAAAACAGAATAATAAGAGGTAAAAGGCTAGACCATACCAATATTATGAATGTGATACAAATAGAAGAACGAAAGGCGAGAGACAGGTTATTAAAGAAGTAATAGTGCCGAAATTTTTACTTTACCGTCATAATGGTGTCTAATACGTTAGGCGCCATTATATTAGTTTTAGCACCATTAATTTTGCCGACCAATAAACAAATAATTTTATCTGACTTGTAAAAACTTTGTTATAATAGGAATTGTAAGTAAATGAATTGGGTTTCACCAATTTTATGATTTATTTTTGAGTTTCTAAACCAACAACGTACGAGTTTAACCCCGTCTTAGACGGAAAAACTAATCTGAGATCGAGTATGAAGAAAATCACGCTGTTTGCCACACTATTGCTGATGGGTTTGTCCCTTCAATCTACTGCCCGCAATGGTTACAAGATCCATCTAAAAATTCCCGATGTAAAAGATTCAATGGTATTCCTGGCTCACTATTATGGTAAGCCTTTGCCCACTATTTACAAAAGGGATTCTGCACGTTTTGATAAGAACGGAAATGCGGAATTTTTCACTACAGATTCTTCTTTTGTAGGCGGCATCTACATGATGCTGTTGTCTGACAAGAAGACGTATTTCGAATTCCTTTTGAATTCTAATGATGATATGACCATTACGGCCAGCGTAAGTAAACTGCCCGAAGGTGTGAAGTTTAAAAATTCACCTGAGAATGAGCGTTTCCAGGGTTATGTAGATTTTCTGAAAGTATATAGCAAGGGCCAGGAAGCGCTGAAGGATGAACTGGCAGCGGCAAAGAGTGTAGAAGATACTGCTGCAGTTCGTAAGAAAGCCGGCAAGACTGCTAAAGACCTTACTAACTATCGTCACGACTATGTAGCTAAGTTCCCGGGTACATTGCTGGCCAATATCTTTAATGCGCTGGAAGTGCCACAGATACCGGAAGGCGACCATTTCCTTGAAGACGGTAAGACCAAAGATTCAACGTTTGCCTACAAATATTATAAGGCTCATTTCTGGGATGGTTTCAATTACCAGGATGATCGCTTGATACACACGCCAATACTGGATGCCAAGCTGGAAGAATACATGAACAAGCTGGTATTGCCTTGGCCGGATAGCGTAGAGCATGAAAGCGATGTATTGCTGAAGAAAGCGCATGGTACTAAAGATCTGTACAAGTACACACTTTGGTGGTTGACCCGTAATGTTGAGAACAGTAAGGTAATGGGTATGGACGAAGCTTTCGTATACCTTGTTGAAAATTATTACATGAAGGGTGAAGCATTCTGGCTGAGCAACGAAGAGTTGACCAAGTACCAGGATCGTGCAATGAAGATCGCGCCGAATGTGATCGGTAACGTAGCACCTGAAGTGAAATTGCCTAATGTACTGACCAAGAAAGAAGAAAGCATGCAGGCAATCAAGTCGCCTTACACATTGCTTGTATTCTATTCTCCTGATTGCGGCCATTGCCAGCATGAGATACCTGCACTGGATACTGTTTACGAAACATCACTTAAGGCTAAGGGCGTTAAGGTAATGACCGTGGCTACAGAGGGTGACCAAAAGAAAATAGCAGACTTCCTTATCAAGCACAAACTGGAAAAGTGGACCAACACATGGGACAATGAACATGTTGGTGACTGGAGAGGTAAGTATGACGTATACAGCACACCTACAATTTACCTGATGGATGATAAGAAGATCATAAGGGGTAAGAGACTTGACCATACCAACATCCTGAGCGTAATAGAAATGCAGGAAAGGAAGGCTAGAGACAAAGCAAAGAACAGTAAAAAGTAAATTATAAAACCACACACATACACAATGCGAAAGCTGGTAATCACTTGCCTTATTTCCGGAATAGGTATCACATCCGGATATGCCCAGACATTATTTACCTACGGCACCCATTCAGTTGCTAAGAATGATTTTTTGAGGGTTTATAAGAAGAATAGCATCAACAAGAAACCCGACATGACAGATACTGCCCTGCGCACTTATCTTGATCTGTATGGTTTGTTTCGTATGAAGGTGGCAGAAGCCGACAAGCAGCACCTGGATACTGTAGATAAAATACAGAAGGACCTTGACACTTACCGCAAGCAGCTGGCCAAGAATTATCTTACAGATGAGCAGGTCACCAATAAGCTGATAAAGGAAGCTTATGACAGAAGTAAGGAAGATGTGCATGTAAAACACATCCTTATCAACTGCCCTCCGGGAAGTGATTCTACGCTGCCTTACAGAAAAGCAGATAGCATCTATAACCTTATTGTAACCAACAAAGCAAAGTTTGAAGATCTGGCTAAGCAGTTTTCTGATGACAAGGGCTCGAAAGAAAATGGTGGCGATATAGGTTTCTTCTCTGCAATGCAGACCGTTTATTCTTTTGAGAATGTAGCTTATTCTACGCCTGTCGGCAAGATGTCTAAGCCTTTCCGCAGCCAGTTTGGCTACCATATTGTAAAGGTGATAGAAAAGCGTGCTGATCGTGGCCAGATAAAGGTGGCACAGATACTTTTCCTTTCTCCTAAATCAAGAGGTGAAGAAGGTATGGAAGCTGCCCGCAAACGTGCGGATAGCGTTATAGCGCAATTGAAGAAAGGCACTTCTTTTGCAGTAATGGCAAGAGCATTGTCTGAAGATAAGTACTCAGTTAACGACAGTGGCGTAATGAAGCAGTTTGGTGTAGGCCGCTATCAGCCTGTATTTGAGAACGCTGCCTTCAGCCTGAAGAACATTGGCGAGTATTCTCAGCCGGTAAAGACAGACTATGGCTACCACATTATCAAATTGCTGGCTAAGTATCCTGTACAGCCTTATGACAGCGTTTACACTACGCTGAAGCACAAAGTAGAGAATGATTCACGTGCACAGACTGCAAGGGAGATCTTCTTCAACAAGATCAAGGAAAAGAACGGCTACAGAGAGTATCCTGAAAATGTAAGTGCCATAGTTGACAAGTTGATGAGCATGGTAGCTGATACAGGTAAAGCTAAGGGAACGTTCAAGTCTACAGACTTTAATAACATGACCAAGCCCGTGTTTACGCTTGCCGGTAAAAACTATCTGCAGAACGACTACATGAGGTTCCTTGAAAATCTGACACATGGCAGATTGAATGGTCCTAAACAGACTGTAGTTAAAGACGCATTTGGTGTCTATGTAAGCAATGTAGTCACCGATTTTCAGGAGCATAAACTGGTAGAAGAAAACCCTGACTTCCGCATTCTTATGGAAGAATACCGTGATGGTATCATGTTGTTCGAACTGATGGACCGTAATGTATGGAGTAAGGCTACGAAAGATTCTGCGGGTTTAAAGGCATTCTACGAAAGCCATAAGACCAAGTACGTATGGGAAAACGGTTTTGAAGGTTCGGTTTATACCTTTAAGAACAAAGCAAGCCTTGATACTGCACAGCAAATATTGAAAGCTGGTAATGTAACTGACGAAGACCTCATAAAGGCTTTGAATACACAGAACAATCCTGACAGGGTTACCATTCAGCGCGGCCGTTATGAGTTCTCTAAATTCAGAGATGCTACACAGGCTGAATTAACTGCCAACAAGACCAAGGTAATGCCCGGAGTAAATGGCACGTACAGAATGGTTGTTGCAAGGCAGGTATTCACAACACCGGGTATCAAAACGCTGGATGAAGCACGTGGCTATGTAGTTGCTGAATACCAGGATCATCTGGAAAAAGAGTGGAATGCTATGATGAAGAAAGAGTACCCTATGAAGGTTAACGAAAAGGTTTTCCAGAGCATGGTAGGTAGCAAATAAGTAAATAAGTATAGTATTATAGAAAGAGGTTGTCACACTGTGACAACCTCTTTTAGTTTACGTGACTGACACCCCTGTGGTGCTGGGCGTTAGTCTCCGACTACGCCCTTGTGGTTGCCGGTCTCTCGACCGGCTCATCGGGGTCGGCTCTCTTTGAGTACGTAATCACTCCGAAGCCGTCATTGCTTTGGAGTAGGTCAGTGGTAGAGACGCATAATTGCGTCTTCACATGCCACAATTGGTGATGTGTGTTTGTTGCAGATCCAGCCGCTGTGGAGACGCAATTATGCGTCCTACGTTAATACATTGGTGGATGATGCTTAGCCTGATTCATTCGCCGATGTTCGTCTTCTGACCGACGTTTATCAGGCCGAATCCGTGTCCTAGAAAGACCCTCTGGATTTCTTAACATTCCCTAAACAACATAACCCTAAGATTTTACGTCTATATTAGTGAGTAGTAAACTCATCAATATCTATAGGCACGTTATTAGAAATGGCCATGCAAATGGTGGTGTCATAGAGAAGATAAATGGCTATATTGCTTAAATGTTAAAAACACTGCACAATACATTTTCATTAATTTAGTTTGTTCTTTGTGTGGAAATTTATTCTTTATTTTGACTTATCTATATGCAACAAAAAATAAAAAGTATACTCCAGGCTTCTATCGATGTGAAGCAGAAAATAGTTTCAGACCCCGCTATGATAGCTAAACTGGAAGAGGTTACCAACATTGTTACCAATGCTTTTGCTAATGGTAATAAAGTACTCTTTTGCGGTAATGGTGGTAGTGCGGCCGATGCGCAGCACCTTGCGGCTGAATTCAGTGGCCGTTTCTATACCGATCGTAATCCATTACCATCAGATGCGCTGCACTGCAATACATCTTATTTGACTGCGGTAGCAAACGATTACAGCTTTGATGTCGTATATAGTAGAATGGTGAAAGGAATGGGCCGCCAGGGCGATGTCTTGATAGGCCTGAGTACCTCGGGTAATTCTGTTAATATTATCAAGGCTATGGAGCAGGCCAGAGAGTTAGGCATGATAAGTGTAGGATTAACTGGTGAGAGTGGTGGTAAAATGAAGGACATCTGCGATCATCTGCTCAACGCACCCAGTACAGATACCCCAAGGATACAGGAGTCGCACATAACAATGGGGCATATAATTTGTGAATTGGTAGAAGCAAGTTTGTTTAACGATAAGAAATGAGGAGGTAGCAAATGACTTTTCTGAATAATAGACCCGAAGTAGATAATTCATGGACTCTGTTCCTTGATAGAGATGGCGTGATCAATGTAGAATCAGTAGGCTCATACATTACCACCTGGAGTGAATTCAAATTTCACGATGGCGTGCTGCAGGCTATAAAAGACCTTAGCGGTGTATTTGGTAACATAGTTGTAGTTACCAACCAGCGTGGGGTAGGCAAGGAAATAATGACCCTGGCTACACTAAAGGAAATACATGCTAACATGAAGGAAGAGGTAGCCGATAACGGAGGCCGTATCAACAAGGTTTACGCTTGTACAGCACTGGTAGATACCGACCATAACCGCAAACCTAATGTGGGTATGGGCCACCAGGCGCAGCAGGATTTCCCTGAGATAGACTTTAAGAAGAGCATAATGGTAGGTAACAGTATGAGTGATATGGAGTTTGGTAAACGCCTGGGCATGCATACTATATTCCTTACCACTAAGTATAAAGCCGTGGAGTTACCTAACGATGTTATTGACGAGCAGTATACCTCGCTTAACGAATGGGCGCAGGCACTACTTGCAACCGAGATGGTGACTAACTAGGCACTATAATTGGACTAATATTTATCAAAAACAAGCATGAATTAAGCGTTCTGCTTGTTTTTTTCGATTATAGAAACCCTATTTTATGTATATTGGCATCGGTATTATATTTCTGTCATTATTTGGTGGCGGAGCACAATAAAATAATAGTTATGAAAAGGCAGTATCAACAGGCTTTGGTGACCGCATCTTTGAGCTTGTTTTTAATGGGTAGCGCAGGCAGGGTAGAGGCTCAGACCGATCAGTTTGGTAGTAATAACCTGTACTACAATAACCAATATAACGAGGGTAAGTACACAAATCCGCAGTATAATGATTATGTGTCTTACAATGATTTTTATGTGAATCTGGCACCTTATGGTCAGTGGATAGAAGACGCGCATTATGGCTACGTGTGGAGCCCTAATATGGATGTTAATTTCCGCCCGTACTATACAGGTGGTCACTGGGCTTTAACCGACTATGGCAATACCTGGATATCAGACTATCCATGGGGTTGGGCATGTTTCCACTATGGCCGCTGGACTTTCGATAGCTATTATGGCTGGTTGTGGGTGCCGGGCAACCTATGGGGACCGGCCTGGGTAAGCTGGAGAAGTGGCGTAGGCGTTTTTGGCTGGGCTCCGCTCGATCCTGAATACCAGTTCACCGCGTCTGACTTTAAAGCCTATCATAGTCCCAAGGACTGGTGGGTATTCTTGCCGCCACAGTACCTCTATGGTGGTAACTATTATCGCTATCTTACAGGTCCGTTTGGCAACAGCATAGCAAGTAAGGGGACAACGGTGTTAGATAATACCTACACCAGCAATGGCAATACTTATGTAGCAGGTCCTACGACAACGCAGATACAGGCCGTGAGCGATAAGCCTGTTCAGTTGTTTCACCTGTTCAACTCGGGCAGCCCACGCGCATCGTATATACATAATGACATGATCAAAATGTATCGCCCTAATGAGATCAAAACCTCATTGGCAAATGGTGAAATAGCTGTGCCACCTAATGTTATTGTTGCTCCCCGCCCTGTAGGTACAAAGGCGGTGGCGGTTAACATTAACTCAGGTGCTGTACCGGCATTTAAGAATGATATAAAAGACATTCCTGTATCGCCGGTGCTAAGCCCTGTTCCTGCGCAAAACACAAACGTAACAAATACAGCTAAAGCGGCAGAAGTGATACGTGCGGATAAAAATACTTACCAGTCGAGCGTAAAAGTACCTGAGCCACAAAGGCCAAGGCAATCGTCAAATGGTATTGTTAAGCCACCGGTTAAACCACTACCTCAGCAGCAGTCTCAGACCCCTGAGCCGGTAACCGTAACCAACAGGCAGGAAGAAACAAAAGCTACTATCAGGCAACATGCAGACCCCGTGCCCGTTCAGCCCGATCAGGCACAGCCTAAGCCAGAACCCATACCGGCGCAGCATCCCGAACCAATAAAACCTAACGGTAAATAATTTCATACCGATCATAAATGGTAACGCCTCCCATCGGGAGGCGTTACCATTTATACAACATCTGTACCTATTTCGATAATAATTACCCTATCTGCTTCACAAGCATAGCTACCTCACCAGCATCAGCTACAAAGCCTTCTGAGCCTTGCAAAAGGGCAGAGCTATGTAACTCGGTAGCACCTGTATCGGTTGCCAGTTGCCTCACATTGGTACTTCTTACACCTCCACCCGGCATAATGATTATTCTTCCTGATGCCTTATTTACAAGTCTTGCAAGCATATCTGCTCCTGCTACAGCAGTGGGTTGCAGTCCCGATGTAAGGATGCGTTCGCATCCTGCCGTTATTACTTCCTCCAGAGATGTAATGGCATCAGGTGTTCTGTCAAATGCCTTGTGGCAGGTTACGCCCATGGGGTAGGCGAGGGCTACCATTTGTTTCATTGCCGCAGTATCTATTAGGTTGTCGGCGGTCAATATGCCTATGGCTATTCCGGCCGCACCCAATTCTTTACACACTGCTATGTCTTTACGCATGATCGCCAATTCTTCCGGGGTATACACAAAATTCCCTCCACGCGGACGGATCATTACATATACAGGTATGGATAGATTTTTGACAGCATACTCTATCATACCATAGCTGGGTGTTACACCCCCTTCGGCCGGGCTGGCACACAGTTCTATTCTGCCAGCACCTGCTTTTTCAGCAATTATGCAAGACTGTATATTATAGGCACAAACTTCGAGTATAGATTTGCTCATGAAAATTAATTGGGGGTTAATTACGCTGAAACTACAAAGCTTCGGCTACATAGTTATACACCGTGCAACCAAAGCTTTACATAAATATTATTAAGCGTACTATCTACTAGACTAATACATACTCTTAGCATAATAGATCATCTCTTCATTGCCATTTCTTACAGCAAAAGAAAAACCTTTCTGTAAAGCATAGCCACCATATTCACCTTTTTTGTTCAGGGCTATAAAGCCGATCTGGAAATTCTTATGTGCTTCAGGATTCTTACGGGCTACGCGCTCTACAGCCATTTTGCAAGCCTCCTCGGGCGATAATCCCTGGCGCATTAACTCCACTACCAGGTGAGAACCTACTACCCGTATTACTTCTTCACCCATGCCTGTGCTTGTTGCAGCACCTACTTCATTGTCTACATAAAGTCCCGCGCCAATGATTGGTGAGTCACCCACACGGCCGTGCATCTTATAGGCCAGTCCGCTGGTGGTACATGCACCACTCAGGTTGCCCGATTTATCCATTGCCACCATACCAATTGTATCGTGGTTAAGCTTTCCGCCCGGCAGGCAATTAATGGTTTTATGATATTGATTTTCTGTATTTACTGCAGGGCTGTATTTCGATTCTTTCAACCACTCTTTCCACTCCTGTTCGCTTTTTTCGGTAAGCAGGTTTTCTTTCTTGAATCCGTTAGCAAGTGCAAATCTTAGTGCACCTTCTCCGGCCAGCATTACATGTGGCGATTTTTCCATCACCAACCTTGCTACAGATATTGCATGAACAATATGTTCCAAGCAGGTTACTGCACCGCACTTGCTATTCTCATCCATTATGCTTGCGTCCAGGGTCACTCTACCGTCGCGGTCGGGCCTGCCACCGAGTCCTACAGTCTGATTCTCAGGGTCGGCTTCCGGGACCATTACACCAGCCTCTACGGCGTCAAGTGCTCTGCCTCCACCCGTCAATACCTTCCATGCTACCTTGTTAGCCTCTTTTCCAAAGTCCCAGGTAGATATAACTATTGGGTTATCCTTTACCGTCGGTTGTAACTCTGGATTTCTTCTTGAGTCGTTGGCTAACAAGCTTTTACCACTGGCAAGAATTGCTGATGTGAGTAGTGAAAATTTTAAAAAAGCTCTGCGATCCGACATTAATTTCTATTTCAGCGGACAAGATAAGAGTAATTATGCAAAAAAAATTACGAACGTCGTTTTTTGCCTTTATTAACTTGTAGAATTTAATCGGATGGCAATTTTCTGCTCAGTTCTACGTCATCTTTTTGTTATTTGAAGTGTTTAAATTAATTTAATTATTTTACTGTTTCAATTCACTTTGGGTATGCGCATTATAATACTTCCTCTTCTTGTTTCTTTATACTTCTGTTCCTGTAATCCTGAAAAAAGAGATGCAGATATACATTATTCAAAGGGGCTAGAGTCTCATTTTGTGGGTGATTTGGTCAACGCCCGAAAAGAATATCTTTTAACCATCAGGTCCGATTCAAACTTATGGAAAGGATACTACGGTATGGCGAGTGTTTGTGAGTTAGAGGGAGATTTTAAAACTTCAGTCTTCTATTTTTCTAAGGTTATAAAGTTACATCCCGGCAATGGGCTCGCTTTTTATTACAGAAGCATACTGGAGGAGCTTACGGGTGAAGATGGAAAAGCCGCCGCCGATTTGGACCAAGCGCTCTCCCTCAAACCCGATCTGCTTCTTGCACTCTATTCAAGGGGACGAATGGAATACAATAAAGGAAAGTGGAAAAAAGCAATTGCCGACTTGGGCGAAGTAACAGCCAAACGGCAAGATCTGAGCAGAGCCTATTATATTTTAGGCCTGTCAAAGTACAAGATCGGAGATAACGCCGGTGCTATTAAAGATTTTGAAACATATATTTCGCTTGATGCCAATGATGCAAACGTCTATTTGTACATGGGACTAGCATGCCAGGCAAATAATGCTCCCCAGCAGGCACTGGTAAGTTTTGATAATGCAATAAAGGTGGATTCTACCTTTGCCATGGCCTATTTATATCGAGGAATTTGCAACGCAAAGCTCAATAAAACGGATGATGCCTGCAAAGATCTTCATATCGCTGAAAGACTGGGTGTATTAAATGCTGCCACCTATATTGAAAAATATTGTCATTAAGCCTTATTCGAACAAATTGTTATTGCGCAAACATTGAGCAGTTTCCCACAGGATACCTCATTAATTCATTGACGGACATTGTCAAATTGTCAAATTGCCAAATTGTGGAATTATAATTTGTCCATCACCCAATATATTCTTACTTTGTAACAACATAAAAAACAGCGGGAAATAGGTATGGTTAATGCGGATGTAAAGCTCAATGTATTGCTTATAGATGATGAGGTGGAGGCATGCCGCAATCTCAGGAGCATTCTATTAGAGTATATCGATCCATCTATCAACATAGTAGGCATGGCCTATAGTGCGGCAGAGGCAGAGAAGCAATTGACCCTCCATAACCCCGATGCTGTTTTCCTGGATATTGAAATGCCCAATGAAAATGCGTTTCAGTTCCTTGAGCGTATTGCACCTATTCACTTCGAGGTGATATTTGTTACTGCGTACGACGAATATGCCATTAAGGCATTCAAATTGAATGCTGTCGACTATATTCTTAAACCCATTAGTATTTCTGAATTGGCCAACGCCGTAGCAAAGTTGAAGGAAAGGGTATTATATAAATCTCACTTTAGCGCGGGCACTTCCGAATTCTCCGAGATATCTAAACAGATCTCTTCCAAAACAAAGCTCAATAAGATAGCCCTTAAAGGCAATAATAATGTAGAGATAGTAGCATTTAAAGATATACTTTATATAGAGGCATTTGGCGGTTATTCTAAGGTATTCTTCCTTCGCGACAACCAGGTTGTAGATATGCTCACCAGTTATTCAATAGCTGAGTACGAAGATATGCTGGCACCAGAGGTCTTTTACAGGGTTCATAAATCATACCTTATCAATTGCGACCAGATAAAGAAAATACATAAAGACGAGTCTCCGAGTATACTGCTCAACTCGGCGCATACCATACCGGTAAGCAGGCGCAGGTTCTCGGCATTACTCGAATTCTTACAGACAAAACCAACTGTGGATGTATAGGAGGTTTTGGACCATCCTTACTGTTTTTATTGTTCTATACTGTGGAAGTGCCATTGCACAGAACTTTCCATTATTACATTATACTATCGACGATGGTTTGCCCAGCAATACTGTCTATAGTGTTTATCGCGATAGCAAGGGTTTTTTGTGGATAGCTACACCCAAGGGCATAGCCCGCTATAACGGTATCAATTTTCAAAAATTCACTACGTCAGATGGGTTGCCCGATAATGAGGTTTTCTTTTTTCAGGAAGACAAGCAGGGCAGGCTATGGCTGGCAACCTACAATGGTGAGCTATGCTATTATAAGGACAGCCGCTTTCATACGGCGGTAAATACCGGCTTTCTTAAACTGCCCTTTAAGAATACATTCATCAATAAGATAGCGGTAGAGGCAGATAGTACGGTCACCATTATGTTTGATAACCAGGAAAAGTTCATCAACATTAATGAGAATAAAGTAGACATAGTGAATGTAAATGTGCCCGGTGTGCGGGGCTTCTATGCCATGTACAAACTGAAGGGTGGCTTATACAGGTGTTTTTATGCTGATAGTACTAAAGACATAGATAAAACGAGCAAGATAGTGAACCGCAGGCTTGTACTGTACAACTACAGCCAGCCCGATGCTGCACATGGCATAGCGCACTCCATAGCGCAGGATCAGCGGTACATTGTTAGTAATAATGACGTATTTAATCCGCAGATGGAACGGATAAAGGTGATCACCAGCAAGGATAAGATCAGCTTCCATGCACCTATTGTCTACTTCGATAAAGCTGAAAAATTCTTCCTGGGTACAGAGAATGGCTTGTATATAGATGATAGTATACACGTTATCCCCGATGTGAGGGTTACGTCTATCACTCAGGATATAGAGCGTAATTACTGGGTGACCACATTGTTCGATGGGCTGTATGTAATAGACAATAATTACATCAACTTTCATGTCTACAATAAGGCATATGAAGGCAACATAAGGTACTCATATGCCGACAATAACAGCCTGTTCTATACCAATTCTGATAATAATCTTTACAGGCTGAAGAACAATGCGATTGAGTGCCTGTTCGACTATTCAAAGTTTGTGATAAAACTGCCTGTAGTGCCTGCCAATCATGGATTTCTGATCACCAGGCAGGCTGCCGGAGATTATGATTACTATAATTTTTATGAGAACAATATCATATTCTTAAGAGACATTTTAAGAGAGCGGCGACTCACTCCGCAAAGGCTACCATTTAAGGATGGAGAGAGCGTGAAATCGATCATTGATGCCAAAGACAAACTCATAGTCAGAACAATTGACAAGATATACGCCAAACCTATTAATGACTACAAGGTTAGCGGTGTGTTGGGAGAGCCCAATGCAAAGCTGGTTGCTTCGGCCGGTAGAATATTCGCATTTGCCAGCAATGCCAATGATGATATATGGTTCTCTACCGTTAACGGGGTGTATAAAACTGTCGATACTACGCTTATTCAACCACAGTTTGGAGATGTTACCTTCAAGAAGTTTGAGTTTCTGGGCAAGTACCTGGTAGGCTATACTGCCAATAACAGGTTGGTGGTTTGCCGCAACATAGACAAGCAGATAATCATGGATACGGTCTTTAGCCAGGACTGTATCTGGGATAAATTTTATAGGGTAGATAGTACACACATGCTCATTAGTACCAACGATGTGTACAGGCTGTTCACTATCAATCCTCCCGGTTCGCAAGTGCCGTTTACCGTTACAGGTATTGAAAATCCCATTCTGCCATTGTCGGCCGAATGGTTTTGCAGCGATGGCGAAAACTGCTTTTTCTTTGATAAGGGGAATATTGTGGAGATGGGCATTGATAACCTGTTATTGAAAACAAAGCCGCCTACACTATTTTTTGATCTTATCACCTACGGTACCCGCAGGTATGTAATGTACGATTATCTTAAGGTGCCCTACCAGGGTGGGCGTAATATCTCCATTACCTTCTCCACTCTTTCATTTACTGGTAAAACTATTTCCTACCGCTATTCTGTTTCCAGTACCGATGAAGATAACTGGCTGGAACTTACAGGTGATCATATAGATCTTATCAATCCTAAGTACGGCCGGTATATCATTAAGATAAAGGCCAAAAGCGTATCCAGCGCCAACTCTATTCCTATAGAGTTTGTATTGGAGATCACCCCGCCATTCTGGGCTACATGGTGGTTCATTACCTTCTATGTTTGCCTGATCATTGGCGCTATTGTGTTGTTTGTGCGCTACCGCATATTGATGGCCTTCCGTAAAACGCAAAAGGAAAATGACAATAAGATAAGGTTCATGAAGTCGGAGTACAAAGCGCTGAATGCCCTCATGAACCCGCACTTTATCTTCAATACCCTTAACAATGTACAGGGCCTGGTAAACAGGAATGATAAGCTGGCTGCCAATGAATACCTGCGCATATTTGCCGACCTCATCAGGCAGAACATGCACAACGTATCTAAAGAACTCATATCGCTGCAGAAAGAGGTAGACCTCGTAACCAACTACCTGGCCCTTGAAAAGCTCCGCTTTAAGGAGATGCTCAACTACTCCATTAATGTGGATGAAGATGTGGATGCTACCGAGATAATGATACCGCCGCTATTCATACAGCCGCTGGTAGAAAACTCCATCAAGCATGGCATCTTCCCGCGCCAGTCTGAGAATAGCAGGGTAGAGCTGAATATTTATGAAGTAAGGGATATTCTGCACATAGAAGTACGCGACAATGGGGTAGGCCTTGCACATGCCAAAAAGAAAGCCAGCGACAAACACGAGTCCTTCGGCCTCAACAATGTAAAGGTGCGTATAGAGCAGCTCAGCATCATCCTCGGCAAAAAAATCGATTTCGACATTAAAGAAATAGTTGATGACCGCGGCAACTGGACGGTGGTGTTGATAACAATGGAATTGTAACCGGCAACTGCGGCTGTTATGTTTCCTGACTTGCAGCCATCACAGGTACATTTAATGCAGGGCAGGGGCGAGCCCAGCCAGTACGAATATGGTTTTCAGCAAGTGGCAATTTTTTCTTGTTTGCGGAATTTTTGGTTTTGGCGATTTGTCTGTATGTCCCAGTTTGCCGTAGTCTATTCAAAAAAACAAAAGAAAAAGGATGCTAAGCGAAGTCTATAGACGGAGTTCATCCCGATTATTTCGGGGTTTGTCCGGTAGGGAATCTCCCGATTCCCGTAACCACCAAATGCTGAATTATTTGTAATTTATAACATCAAATCTAACTATTACTATGAGCACAGGTTACCAGATCGCCGACCAGTTTGCTACCTATTATATTACGCCTACAATTGTAGATTGGGTAGATGTTTTTTCGAGACAGGTGTATAGGGATATTGTATTAGAAAGCCTTGAATATTGTATTGAAAAAAGAGGGTTACTGGTATACGGGTATGTGATAATGACCAACCATGCGCATATAATAGTAAGAAGCGAAAATGGCGACCTGTCGGGCATTATACGCGACTTCAAAAAATATACGGCCAGTAAGATATTGGCAACAATAGCCAATGAGCCCGAAAGCCGCAGAGAGTGGATGTTGCACAGATTTTCGTGGAATGCTTCAACCCATACCCGCAATGCCAATTACCAGGTTTGGACACACGAAAATCATGCGGTACACGTTTATTCAAATGATTTTTTTACCAATAAGCTGCAATACATACATAACAATCCCGTTAGAGCAGGGTGGGTTAGCTACGCCGAAGAATATATCTACAGCAGTGCAAAAGCACTATTGCAGAATCTGCCGGGACAAATACCGCTTACACAATGGGGCTTTTAGGATACGGCTGTTGGGCATGTTTACGGGAATCGGGAGATTCCCTACCGGTCGAGCGAAGTCAATAGACTTCGCTCAGCACAGTTTTTTGTAACTTGGAAGACTACGGCGAACAGGGGATTCCCTACCGGTCGAACGAAGTCAATAGACTTCGCTCAGCACGGGGACTGGGAGCAGTTTTAATAAAGAACTTTGTCCAAATAATCGATGAAAATCAAATAGAGCCTCAGGGCTATATAATTGGAGCCGAAATTTATTATGATAAAGGCTATGTTCAGAAAAAATAAAATATGAAAAAAAGTGCAATTGCTTTCCTCCTATTTTCAGCATCATATTGCTCAGGGCAAAAGTTAATTCCTTTTTATGATAGTGTAAATAAACTCCATATTTCCTTTCCTGAAAACTGGTCAGCAGGTTACAGAGCTACAGGATATGAGGGTATCTCTTTTGTTAAAGATCCAATTAATTTACATGGAGAAAAAAATATAATTGAAAAAATTGAGGTTGTAAGAGATAAAGAAACCAGTATAGCTATGCTTTCAGAATTGAGTTTAGTAAATATGTACTATCCCAATTCACTAATACAATTTAATAAAAATCGTTTAAAATATGTTGTTGATAATTTTCAGCAATCTATATTGCATGGAACATCCACTCTCAATTTAGTTCGTTTTCAGTTTTATTTTTGCCATAATACCGATGTTTTTCTTTTGTCTGGCACATGTCAGGCGAAAGAATTTGACAGATATCACAAACTTTACACAGATGTAGTAATGTCAATTTATTTTGACTAACTGTTTATTTTCAAAACTGTCCATTATGACCAACCCAAGCTCTCCGTAGTCTTTTCACAAAACAAAAAAGGGTCGCTAAACGAAGTCTATTCACGGAGTTCATCCCGATTATTTCGGGGTTTGTCCGGCACGGAATCTCCCGATTACCGTAAACAGACAAGATATAACTCGAATTATAAACCTAACTACATTTAGACTACTGCCGGTCAAAAGATATCCACATTTTGTTAATACACTTCACCGGTAAACACCAATGCAGTAACTTGCACCCAAAATTATATATTACCATTTCCTAAATCCATACCATCAACATTAGCCACCACTCTGCCGCCATACACCCAATCCATGCCCCATTACAATTTCATTTCCATTGGGTATCCACCCGGGAGACAAACAACATCAGCAGAACCTAGCTATGGCGAAAAATAGCCTGTCCCGCCCTTCAAGCGGTGGTTCAGACAAACCCAATCGGGCATGATCGGGCATAATCCAAAACCACAAACCAATGAAAATCAACAAACTACACCATACTAATGCCCGATTACAATTTCATTTTCATCGGGCATTTCCCCCAAACTATCTATTAAAGGAAGATAACGCATCGGGAATCACAGCCTTCAGTTGATCAGCGTAATCAGGCCTGTCCCGCCCTTCAAGCGCGAGTTCGGACAATCCGATCGGGCATGATCGGGCATAACCCAAAACCACAAACCAATGAAAATCAACAAACTACACCACACTAATGCCCGATTACAATTTCATTTTCATCGGGCATTTCCCCCAAACTATCTTTTAAAAGAAGATAACGCATCGGGAATCACAGCCTTCAGTTGATCAGCATAATCAAGCCTGTCCCGCCCTTCAAGCTGGAGTTCAGGCAAACTAATCAGCCCGGCTGGCCGCAGTCTGCAGGTAAAAGCTCTACGCTAAGCAAAATATATAGAATGGATAGTATTAAATGATTTTCATGTTACCTGTTGTTGTTTGATCCCGATCTGTAGTAATGAGATTTGCCCGATCACTAAATGAGGCAATTACTGTCAAAAACAACCAATTCTCCCCTAATATTGTTAACTTAGTATCAATTGTGAGTGTTTTACCCAACCTTTCTGAGGGTGAGACGGTCTTTATCTTTGTAAATATTTAATAACCACTATACTTGTCTATAGCTTTGGCATATACCGCAACAAGTCAGGTAAGTGAGCTTGAACAACTCATTCAGGGGTGTATTCGCAATGAGCGAAGCTCCCAGGAGAAGTTATATCGTTTATTTTACCCCAAAATGATGGCAATGGTACGCCGTTATATAGACCATGATGAGCAGGCCGAAGAGGTAATGAACAATGGTTATTTACGTGCGTTTCAAAAATTAAGTCAATATAATTTTCAAGGTTCTTTCGAAGGCTGGTTGCGTAAAATAATATTTCATGCGGTATCAGACTATGTAAAGCAGAATGCCCGTTATTCTGAAAAAGTAGTACTGGTAGAGAAAGATGAGCTGGTGCATAAGGATCACGCCGACAAGCTATACTACGATCAGTTAGTGAAATTGGTGCAGGCATTACCCGATGCTACCCGAACGGTCTTTAACATGTATGTAATGGAGGGTTTTACGCACAAGGAGATCGGGAATATGTTGGGGATAAGCGAAGGAACATCAAAGTGGCATCTGTCTGAAGGTAGGCGGCAACTGAAGGAAAAAATTGAAAAATTAGAACTGCATTTAAAAGCTTAAAAAATTTATCCATATGGATAACAACTTTGTAAATATTGATGATCTTGTCAGACAGCGCTTAGGCGGTGGGCAGGAGCCGGAGCGATCCGGTGCCTGGTCTCGCATGGAGCAGTTGCTGGATAAAGAAGATCGCCGTAAGCCTGTAGGTCTTTACTGGAAGCGTGCCATGAGTTATTGTGGTGTGGCTATGTTACTGGCAGCGGTAAGTGTTGGGGGGTACGAGGTAACCACGGCATTCAGAAATCCGGGTAGTGCGGTGGCAGGTGCGGCTGAGGGCAATGCTATTGCCGCAGGTGCAGTGGCTAAGAGCTCAGTACCGGCAACAAATAATATTGCTACCAACGCCGCTGACAACAGCCACAATACTGTTGCAGAACATACAGGTCATAAGGCGGGAACAGCTACCGGTAATCACCATGTAGCATCATCGGGCATTGCTGCTACCACTGAGCATGGTGCGGTCAATAACGATATGTTAGCCCATATGCATAGCAATGATCATTTTGCTTCTTCGGGTACATCATCTGTTCCACATAGTGGCCAGCACCACAAAACTTCGGGTTCGGCTCATATTGACGGTGGTAAGTTGGCTGGGAATACATCCGGTGCCACTTCTACTGCAAATAATTCACCTAAAAAATCTGATAATCAATTAGTTAATGCAAATTCTACTGTTGCAAAGAGCAACAGTCCTGCTATTGCTACTGCAATGGATAATGCTGTAGCATCTGTAGCTACAGATAATAGCCCTATAAAGGCCATCCCTAAAAATGACCACATGATCGATCATGGTCATGGTACTGCATATGTGAGCAGTCTGAATAAAATACCCCTGAGTGCGGCTACCAATAAGCCTGCTACTATTGTTCCGGTAAAGCCCGCTGCGGTAACCCCTGTGGTAGCAAACAACACTACTACAGCTCCGTCAGTGGCACGTGCGCCAATGGTAGTAAAGCCTATTCCGGGCAAGAGAGTAATATCTCGTGTTGTTGTGCAGAAGACAAGAGTTAATGGTGCATCTGAAGGCAGAATTGAAACCCGCCTCGACACTATCTCTATCAACCGCATAACCATGGAGCTGACCAAGGCAAAAGAGCCTGCTGTTACAGCAAGTGTTGCAACAACGGGTAAGGGCTCAGCCGATCAGGCAAATAATAATAATAACAATAACACTGTTGCCAATAAGACTGCGGGCAGCAAGACTACAGGTAATAAGACTACCGGTAATAAGTCTGGTAATGGGCAATCAGTTAATACCTATGCTGCGCAAAATAATAGCACTGCCGGTGTAGCTGCAAATACTACAAATAACAAACAGACCGGCAATGCAGGTTCAAATGCTGCGGGAAATAGTGTTGATAATCAGGTAAATACAGCTGTTCTTGCTGCTTCTGCAAATGGAGATATTAAGGCACCTTCAGACATCACACCTAATGCGGCTTTGTCTACACCTACAGCGCCACCGCCTGTAGAAAACAAACCTGCTGTTGCTAAGAAGAAACACGGATCGAACATAGCCGAGAGCCTCAGCAACATGTTCAATGAAGTGAAGTACAAGTTGGGCGGTGCTCAATTTGCTCCGGGGCTTACAGCCGGTATCAATGGCACTTTCTTTGGTCCTAACAGCTTCAAGGGCTTCCAGTTTGGTTTTACCGGCTCATTCGAGTTGGATGACAAATGGAGCTTTATGGGTGAACTGAAGTACTTCCACCGCATGAATAACGACTACTCAATGGATGTTACTTACAACAAGTATCGCCCTATAAGTTCAGGTGGTTATTATAAAGATTCTACGCTGGTAAGCTATGGTTTCTCTACATTGCACAGCTTTGAATTACCAATTACAATGAGGTACACAGCAGCTAAGTTCAGCTTCTTCCTTGGTGGTAACTTCCTGTATACATTGTCAGTAAACACCGGCGGTGCAGAGCAATTGGTAGATCCTACTACGTTACCTGTTGTAGCTACAAACACTGCTAACACCACACCTTCTATCAAGGAAAGTGACTTCGGTGCCCGCTTTGGAGTTGGGTACACATGCGGTATGGCTTATAGGGTATCTCCTAACGTAATGCTCGATTTCCGCAATGTGCAGACAGTGTGGGATAATGCTAAAGTTGGCGGATCGCAATCAGTATCCAGTCAGCTGTACAAGAGTCCATCACTACAATTCTCCCTATTCTACCGCTTAGGCGCAGGCAAGAGAGCAGAAGATTAACAGATGATCTGAATGAAATATAAACAAACATCCCGCTTCTTATGGAGCGGGATGTTTTGTTAAAAAAAATCAATTCATTTAATTTCCTTTATTTGTAACTTTATCAAAATCTTACACTATGAAAAAGCACACCATACTTGCGGTATTTATGTTGTTTTCCGCAGCTGCTTTCAGCCAGGCACTTCCATCTTATGTACCAACCGGCAATCTTGAATTGTGGTACTCGTTTAACGGAGGTGCAATTGATGGTAGCGCAAACGCACTTAATGGCACAGTAACCGGAGCATCGCCAACCACAGATCGTTTCGGAAGTTCGTTATCAGCCTATTCCTTTAATGGAACGTCAAATTATATAAGCTTGCCTCCCAGCACATCATTGGATCTAGTAAAAGAGGTGACGATCATGGCGTGGATAAAATGTGACAATTATGGAACAAGCATCAGTCAGATTTTTTGGAGAGGGAACACCTTAAGTGCCTATGATCCCTACATGCTTTTCATCACCGGCGGAGCTATCAGATTCAGAAGAAATGTGGCCACGGGTACGGCAACATATGATGCATCTATTCCCGTATCAATAGTTGATACATCAAAATATCACATGATTGTAGGTACGTTTAGTATTCTCGATGATTCCATGAAAATATACTACGACGGAAAACGATATGCCGCAGTGTATGCTCCTACGCCAATTGCTTATTCTACTACTGGTTTTTGGAATATGATCGGTGCGGTTGACTACGGTACCTGGCAGTTTTATAAAGGAAAGATAGATGATGTGGGTGCTTGGAATAGAAGATTGTCTGATTGCGAGATAAGTAAGTTATACTACGCAAATAATAGCCTGATTATGGGTAATCCTTCCAGTACGTATGTTGCTTCCGGAGGAACAGCGACATTTAGTATCGCAGATTCGGGAGGTATTGCAACTTATCAATGGCAGGTGAATGCTGGTGCAGGTTTTACGGATGTTATTAGCAGTGGTTCATATTCAGGATCAAATACAATGACATTGACAATAAACCCCGTAACAGCTGCAATGAACGTGAATTCTTATCGCTGTATTCGTGATGCAGGTGCTTGTATAGATACTTCAGTTTTTGCAGTATTGACAACCGATACGACGAGTACACCAGACACGACCACCACAACTGATACGACATTGTCTGTTAGCACTCAAGGTAATAGTGATGATCTTATGATTGTCCCTAATCCAGGGAATGGGTCTTTTCGCTTTTCTGGAATGTTAAGTAATGGTCTGACAGAAATAGGTAGTATTGAGATTTTAGATTTGCTTGGGCGAAGAGTTTATGAATCTGAAATACATATTGATAATGGAACGATAACAGGCGCCATCAACCTGAATGGTACGTTGAATCAAGGTTCTTACATTGTTGTCATACATTCCCCGCATACTTATAAAACATACAAACTTGTGGTTTGTTGACCAAATTGTCTTGTCAAATAGTAATGAGCAAGGATTGTTGAGCGTATCCCTAATTGCCGGTATTTGATGATTGCTTGTTGTGTGAAACCGCAATATTCCATTGCTTAACCACCTTTTCGCTGACAAGGTTCATATCCAGGTCATTCATGCACTTAAAGTGCTTTTTGGGGCACTTATTGTAGCCAATTTTGCTGCACGGATGGCAGCCCAATGATTTGTTCTCAATGATCACCGACTGCGGCGCTATTCTATCTTTCAGGTTATTAAAGCCATAGTAAGGGAACATGCCCATCTCGGGAGATGTATTGCCCCAAAGGGAAATTATTGGCTTCTGATAGGCCGCAGCAATATGCATAAGGCCGGTATCATTGCTCACTATCACCAGTGCGTGCTTTACCAGCTCCGCCGATTCATTCAGGTTGAATTTGCCGCATGAGTTGTAGATCTTAATAAGGTCTTGTTCGGCTATTAGCTGCCCTTCTTCTCTGTCTTCAGGTCCGCCCAGAAGTATAACAGGGTAGGGGACCGTAGCGCAGAATTTCTTCCATTGTTCTACAGGCAATTTCTTGGTGTTAAATGAGCCACCTATTACGCAACCTACATATCCGCCCCAGTGGCCCATAGGTATATCGTCGTTACTCAGTTTTGCACTTTCAGGAGTGAAGTGATCCAGGCCTTTGCCATCATTGTGTACCTTTATCTCGGCAGCCGGTTCAAAATAGCGCTCCACGATGCTCTTGTCGGGCATCATGTCTAATTTGAAATTGGTGAGTAACCACTTTTGTATATTGAGTTTGGGATACGCATCAGATGGTACATCCAGTGCTCTTTTTACCTTTGTTGTTCGCAGGTTCTTGTGCAGGTCTATGACAAAATCAAAGTCCTCGGTTTTCAGTTCTTCAATGGCAGCATTCAGGTCATCGCTGAAAAGATGGATCTTATCTATGTATGGATTATGCGCCAGTATTGGTTGGAAAGCAGCCTTAGTAAGGTAATGCACCTTTACTTCAGGGTGCTGTTGCTTAAGGCATCGTACAACGGGGGTTGTCAATACAATATCGCCAATAGAGGAAAAACGGATAATGAGGACCTTCATTAATAAATCCTGGAGTTAAGATGCAAATCTGGAAACCGCCATATCGCGGGTTCAGCAATATTAGTTAGGAAAATAAGTGAGCTCGCACCATGCCCTATCTTCTGTAATGCCTAGTGCTTCTTTTGCTGCATTGCTTATTCCTATTACGGCATTAGCATACTGTTTGGTATCGGGAACAGGTCCCAGTACTTTGGCATAAATGGTCTTACCTGTACCAGGGTTGGTTACCTTTATTACAGCACCTCTTGGAGTGGTATTGTGAAAGGCAAAGTATATTTTGTTGCTGCCGGCTTTTTCGAAAAATACGGCTGTACCTTTTTCATTCAATACATTGGTGCCATTTCTGGTCTGCACATTGTAAATACTGTCCAATTCTCCAAATGCATGGCGACCTGTATCATTATTCACTACTCTTCCTTTTCTAGAGGGATACGCTATGCCATCTGCCATTGTTATGCTGTCGCGTTGCACAATCTTTAACCAGCCAATAAAAACCGACTGGCCTTGTTTCAGTGTGTTGCCCCGCATATTGTTCCATAGCACTATATCTTGTTTTTTTACACCTGCGTACATACTTACCAGGGCCAGATCATCTTTTTCTCCTACGCGGAAATAAAGCTCCTGTTTGTTCTCAATTCCAGATCGTTCTTTGGTAGCTGTAAAATTTTCAGGTGATACAGGTATGTACAGCGTGGTACCTACAGGCAATTTCTTTCTGCCGTCAACCATGCTGAGGCTTTCTATCTTTTCCTGCGATGCATAATAGCGGTTAGCTATCATTGCTACACTTTCTCCCGCTTTCAGCCGGTAAGTGATAACAAGACCAGCACCTTTCCTTCCCGCAATAATGCTGTCAGTAACTTGTGCATATGATTGTACACCAATCAACGAGCATATTAATAAAATTAAATATTTCAACATATAGATGGCAAATTTACGAGTAAAATACAAAATCCATGCCCTTTTTGCATACAGGCTACTATATTAAGTTTCCGGTATCTCCATTCTTATACGCCAATTCTTTGGCAGGTGGTTGTTGGCGCGGTTCTGCAACGATTTTATCCAGCCCAATCCCAGGTTGTTAAATTTAATTATCTGCCAACCCCGGGCAGCGCTGTCGAGGTTCATGTCTTCCCTTTTCAGGAATTTCAAAGCTTGTTCACGGGTTACGTCAATTGCGGGTAATGACAGGTTTGCATCAATGCTCAGTGCTACATCGTGCGCAGGTATCCAGTCTTTGGCAGATGGTGCACCTAAAGGCAGTCCTGCCCTGCGGAAGTAAAACAATTTCTGTAATAGCTGCCAGTCGGCTTCGTGTGCGGCGGCAATAGCATTATAGCTTTCTTTGTCCGGTTGTATATATTGCAGGTTATCGTTTGCAAGCAGGTGTCCTGCCTGCTGTTTGATCTTACTCATATCTGCGGCCTTCGCACGTCGCAGAAAAAGGGTTGACGCACTTTCTTTCTTCCGAATTGCGGATATGAAAAAGCCTTCGCCCTTCGCCTTGCCCGGAAAAAAGCGGTAGCCATGCATTTTATGCTTAGGTGATCGCGTTTCCACAATGCCCCATTCATCTCTAATGCTTACGGGCACAGTTTCTGTTTTATATTCATTGGCTATCCAGTCCAGTATATCTTCATCTTCCTGGGGAGAGAAAGAGCAGGTTGCATAAATGATAAGACCATTCTCTTTAAGTGCGGGCCATACATCGGCCAATATACGCTGCTGACGGGCGCTACACAGGTCTACATTAGCTTCTGTCCAGTCGCGCAAGGCGTTCTGGTCTTTTCTGAACAGGCCCGAGCCACTGCAGGGGGCATCAATAACTATTACATCAAAGTAGCCGCCTAGCTTTGTAAAATCTCTGGGGTCGTTGCATGTCACCCAGTTATTGGTGTACCCCCAGCGTACAATGTTTTCCTCGAGTATAGTTGCTCTCGCCCGGATCACTTCATTAGATATAAGCAGGCTGTCGTTGGTAAGTAGAGAGGCAATCAAGGTTGATTTGCCACCCGGCGCAGCGCATAGATCAAGTACCCGCAGGCCTTCAGTTTGTGGCACCGTACTGTTCCACACATGTTCCAGAAACATCGACGACGCTTCCTGCACATAATAGGCTCCTCCATGAAAGGCCGGATCTAATGTAAATACCGGCCGCTGAGCAAGGTATATACCTCCGTTACTCCATGGTATAGCATCTCCCGAAATATCGGTTCCTGACCTTTTAATCGGATGTAATCTTACCGATGTGGTAACAGGTTCGTCATGAGCCTTCTGAAAAGAGGATTCATCGAAGCCTTGTACCTTACGTAAATCTATGAGTAGCGGATCTGGTAAATTCAATATCGTTAATTAAAACCCGAAATTAATAAATCGGACAACAAACACTCTGTTATTGTGGTTTGGGAGGGCTCTGTCTTTGTGCTGCCAATACTTGCCTCATTATGTCTTTTGCAGCACTTTCTTTAGGCATTACCGACATTGCTTTGTTCAGTTGTTCAATACTCACTTTCCACTGAGCCTTATTGGCATAAGCTATGCCAAGTGCGCAATAAGAGTTGTAGTCCAGTAGTGGGGAAAGATGATATTCCAGACACTTATTAGCCAATTTTATTGCCTCGTCATTCTGGTTCAGCGACCCCTTGGCTACAGCCATGTAAGCATAAAGGCCCACATTGTCATCCTTGGTTGTTTTTATATAAGCGGTATATAGCGAATCGGCTGCTTTATGTTGCGCCACCTTTAGTGCAAGCGCAGCCTTCCAGTCCAGGCGGGCTGTGTCTTTCAATATTACTGTTACAGGTACATCATCAATATTCTCTGAATACACATACGGCGGAGGGAAGTAGTTTTCGAGGTAGTCGGGTTTTACAAATAGTGAATTGAATACTCCATATGTCCAGTAGTTGGAATTACGCATGGTATAGCCCGACTGTACTACTTTTATTTTGGCTTTCGGATAATGCCTGTTGATATAGTATTTTACAAAGGCACTGGCATTTGTAGCTATTGACACGGTGTCTTTAGACTGCTCAATAGGTTCATTTACCATCATTTTGTCTACTGCTTTGCGCATAGTTATTTCCCAATAATCATTATCGTATGCGTAGAAGGCTTTGTTGAAACTGCCTACAAATTCATTGAAGTAGGTGTATTCGTATGGGTGGTTCTTTATACACCAGACTATTGGCTTAAACATGCCCACTATACAGAGTGCAACAAATGCTATCTGAAAGGCAGGTTTTTTAAGAAATTTCGATATTTCGCTCAGGCCAATGCCAGCAATTAAGCAAATGCCCGGGTAGATGAACAGAAAGTGTCTCCAGCCAGAGTAGAGCGCAGCATGACTGGCAATAGCATATATAACAGGGAAGAATGTGGCAACTAACAGCAATAAACCAACTTTCCAGTCATACTCTCTCATTCTCTTTAGAAAGAGTGCGGCGCCAACAAGTAAACTCAGTAATATAAATATTGGAATGGTGACCAGCATAAACTTAGGAATATAACCAATAGGTACATGAAGCGAATTGATAGCATTGCCTTCAAAATTGATATTCACTTTCATAGGGAATTTACTGGATATACCCAGTGCGTTGAAAAAGTTTTTGACCGGATTCATCAGCAGGTAGGGCCATGTAAGCACTACCAGCAGGAAGCCACCACCACCTATAGTGACGTATTTGATTAGTACATTTTTACTGTTTTTCAGTGTGTTGCTCAACAGTTCTTTATTGACCAGCAGGTATAAAACGGTAAACAGGCCCAGGTATGCGATCAGCAGTACACCCACAATACGGGTGTTGGTAGCAAACGCAAATGATACTGTAAGCCCTAGTGTGGTTTTCCAGGTCGGATTAGGTAGTTGCTCCAGGAACTCAATCATGAAGTATATAGCTGCGATATACCCGGCACAGAAGGGTATGTCTTTGGTGTTGAAGAGAATGTGCCCGAAGAAGGATGGTGTGAGGAAGAGCAACCAGGAGGTGAAGATCGCAGCCCTCCATCCTGCTATTTTTTTAGCTGTTAGTCCTGCAAATAGAATGGCAAGGATACCAAATATCTGGTTAATGAAGTGGCGGGAATCAAATTCGTGCATGCCTTTATCCATGCCGGTTATTTTGTTTGTTCCTACGGCAATGATCTCAAAAGCACTTCCGTAAAACTTTAAAAGGGAATCTACTTCTGCTCCTTCCTTTTTAGTGCCCATAAAGCTCTTATCCTTACCTCCCGTCATGTAGTAAGCATAGTTGGCCTTGCCATAATTGTTCATGTCCATTTCATCGCAATGGAAACCGATATTGAAGCCGCTTATCCATACCGTCAACAACATGCCGACAATAGAAAAAAGAAATATACTTTTCAGGGTATTATCAGAGATCAATGTTTTCCGTGATTCTGGTTGAGCTGCAAATACAGAGGTCTGATCCCTGGCGGGAGCATTTTTTTCCTGTGTGTCTTTAGGGTTGTGGGTGGGGCCTTGTGGTTGTTTTTTTTTCATAACGGGATATAAAAAGCTACTTATTTACATGGGTGATATTAACGCAAGGCAATTATAATTCAATTGTGCTGACTATGCAAATATCGGCGGTTTATTTGTTCATTATTATGCCGGGTGTCTGCGTTGAGCAGTTGTTTGTAAGTAAGACGCATCTTTCACCGCAGGTGTTAGGGTCTTAGAAAGAAACAGGCAAAAAAATACCCTGCACTCTCAGAGCGCAGGGTACACTATAGTTATTAATTTCAATTAGTTAATAGTAAACACCTTTGTGGCCTTAGGCGCAGTAATAGTACCTGCAACACGTACTTCTTTCTTTACAGGTGCTGCCGCATGTGCCGCTTTCCCAGCATGTAAAACAGAAATGGTTGGCGCTATAACCAAAGCCACAATAGACATCAGCTTAATAAGGATGTTCATAGATGGTCCTGATGTATCCTTGAAAGGATCGCCCACTGTATCGCCTGTTACTGATGCTTTATGTGGTTCAGATTTCTTGTAGAATATTTCTCCATTGATCTCAACACCTTTCTCGAATGATTTCTTGGCGTTATCCCATGCACCACCGGCGTTGTTCTGGAACATACCCATCAACACACCGCTTACTGTAGCACCTGCAAGGAAACCACCCAATACTTCAGGGCCTAAGATAAAGCCCATCAGCAATGGAGAAATAATAGCAATAGCACCCGGCAACATCATTTTCTTCAGAGATGCTGTAGTAGATATAGCTACGCACTTGTCGTACTCAGGTTTGCCTGTACCTTCCATAATACCCGGTATTTCGCGGAACTGACGACGAACCTCTTCTACCATGCTCATTGCAGCTTCACCAACTGCACGGATAGCCAGAGAAGAGAAGATAAACGGTATCATAGCACCCACAAACAAACCAGCCAATACATCGGCATGGTAGATATTGATAGCATCGTTCAATGCAAAACCATTCTTTTCAACAACACCTACATAGGCAGCAAACAAAGCCAATGATGTCAATGCAGCAGAAGCGATAGCAAATCCTTTACCTGTAGCAGCGGTAGTATTACCTACAGCATCAAGTACGTCTGTCTTTTCGCGAACTTCTTTTGGTAATTCACTCATTTCAGCGATACCGCCCGCGTTATCCGCAATTGGTCCGAATGCATCAATAGCCAGCTGCATAGCAGTTGTCGCCATCATACCCGCAGCAGCAATAGCCACTCCATAAAGGCCTGCGCAATAATGCGCGCCGTAGATACCACCGGCAAGAACCAATATAGGTAAGAAAGTACTTTCCATACCTACAGCCAGACCGCCAATTATATTAGTAGCACCACCTGTAGCCGACTGGCGGATAATGCTCAATACAGGGCGTTTGCCCATAGCAGTATAATACTCAGTGATCATACTCATCAATGTACCTACTGCAAGGCCCACAAGTATTGCCGCATATACTCCGTTGCGTGTAAACTCATGTCCACGCAGAGACATAGTTTCAGGAAGAATACCATTCACCAGAAAGTAACATGCAATAGCCGTGAGTACAATTGAACCATAGTTACCCATGTTTAAAGCTCTCTGAACAGCACTTGTACTGATGCCTGCGCTGTCAGATACACGTACAAACAGGGTAGCGATCATAGAAAGTACAATACCCACACCAGCTATAAGCATTGGCAATAATACCGGAGCCAATCCACCAAACATATCACCGGCGGCTGAAGATGTTTCTCTGCCTAGAACCATTGTAGCCAATACAGTAGCTACATAAGAACCGAAAAGGTCAGCACCCATACCTGCCACGTCACCTACATTATCACCCACGTTATCGGCAATTGTAGCCGGGTTGCGCGGGTCATCTTCAGGTATACCTGCTTCTACCTTTCCTACAAGGTCAGCGCCTACGTCGGCAGCCTTAGTATAGATACCGCCACCTACACGGGCAAACAATGCAATACTTTCGGCACCCAGTGAAAACCCGGTCAATACTTCTATCACGCGCTCCATTTCTGCGCTGTCTACGGCTGCAGTTGGGGCGAAATACATTTTAAGGATGATAAACAGACCACCAAGACCTAATACCGCAAGGCCGGCAACACCCAGGCCCATTACAGAACCGCCGCCAAATGATACAGCAAGTGCCTTACTGAGGCTTGTACGTGCTGCATGAGCGGTACGTACGTTTGCTTTGGTGGCTATACGCATACCTATAAAACCCGCAAGTGCGCTAAAGAATGCACCTACTATAAATGCAACTGCAATCAATGGACTTGAATGTTCACTGCTATTACCCATAAATGCAAGTAGAATAGCGGCTATTACGACAAAGTAGCTCATTATTTTGTATTCAGCTTTCAGAAAAGCCATTGCACCTTCGGCAATATAAGTGGCTATTTCTGTCATTCGGGCATTGCCTGCTTCTTGCTTAGTTACCCAGGCTCCCTTAATAAAAGTGTACAACAATGCCAGGATACCAAATCCCGGTACGAGGTAAAATAATGGCGTCATATTGAAAATCTTGTTAAAAAAATGTGAAGTGACAAATATAGCGGTTTGATTTGAAAAAAAAATAGCACTGTTATAAAACAATGTTACCAATGTTAATAATGTATGTAAAACCTGTAAATCAATGGATACCGGGAGTTTAATAGGAATCGGGTGTATAACTCCGCATAAAAGTTATGGCTCGATTGAGTATCTTGCCGGCAATTACAGAGAGCTTTATGTCGTTTAAGAAGTGGCGGAATATTTTAATTGTCTTTTTACTACTGGTGCTGGCGTTAGTTGGCATAGTTAATTATATGGTTGTAAATGATACAAAAGATCAGATTTACCGCGATGTTAATGCCATACCTAAAAACAAAGTGGGTCTGCTATTAGGTACTGCCAAGTATATGGATAAGGCGAAGAACATCATTAATCCTTACTACCAGTACCGTATTGATGCTGCTGTGGCATTATACATGGCTGGTAAAATAGATTATGTGATCGTAAGTGGTGATAACAGCACTCAATACTACAATGAGCCATTATTGATGAAGAGAGATCTGATTTCAAAAGGTGTGCCAGAGGGTCGTATTTTCTTCGATAATGCAGGGTTTAGAACATTAGATAGTATACTCAGGTGCAGAGATATCTTTGGGCAAACCAAATTCACAGTAATATCTCAGGCTTTTCATAATGAGCGGGCCATTTACATAGCCAACCGGAAAAATGTTACCACAGTTGGCTTTTGTGCCGCTGATGGGGACGCCTATATATCAGAGTTTATCCGCGAAAAAATGGCACGCGTAAAAATGATGATAGACTTGTTGCTCAATAAGCAGGCTAAATATTATGGCGATAAAGTAGAGATCAAATAACCCGCTATTTAAACAGTTGTTCTGCTTTGGCAATGCTTTCTGGTTTGCCAACATCAATGAAGGTGTCTCCGGTATGGTCAAATCCTTTTACCACATGCTGTTTTGCCACATGTAGGTAGAGGTCTATGAGTGAAAATTTGCCATCATAAGGAGCATCCTGCCATATGGAGGGGGAAACAACTTGTATACCACTAAACGCATATGGGGAAGTATGATCTAAAGGCCGAGCTACTTTTTGCTCATGGGTAGCATTATTCTGCCAGCCGCATAATGTCATATCAGCATCAAACAGCAGCTGACGCGACGAATCCCGCTGCATAACAGCTAGTGTTGCCAATGTAGTATGATTATTGTGCGCCGCTATCATTTTTGTAAGGTCTAAATTAGTCAGTACGTCTACATTCATCACTATGAATGGGTCATCTCCTGTAAAGAAACCGGAAGCCTTTTTCAACCCTCCGCCTGTCTCCAGTACTTCTGCTTTTTCATCAGAAATAGTGATATTGCTGCCAAAACCATTGCGTTTTACCACTATCTCTTCTATCATTTCTGCAAAATGATGCACGTTGATAATTACATCTGTTATGCCGAATCGCTGCAAATAATTGATATTGAGTTCCAATAGGGTTTTGTTGCCGACCATAGCAAGTGCTTTTGGCGCATTATTGGTAAATGGTTTTAATCTTGTGCCCAACCCGGCGGCAAACAGCATGGCTTTCATGATGTAAAATTATGGATATCAGTACAAAATCATTTATGGATTTGTTTTTTATATACTTTAGCAAAAAATATACCCAACCTCAATGCCCAGGAAAACGAAATCAAGGAGCACTTTTGATAAGTTGCTTGCTTTCAAAATAGTCGACCCCACTATCCAGACACTTCTGCTAATGTACTATTTCTATGTACTTGACGAGGGGGGGAATTCATTTAGAACAGTATTCTTTGCTTTATTGGCTACACAGGTGGTAAGCCTTGTTGTAAATTGCTTTCTTGAATTCTATAAAAAGAGAAAATTAGAGCGGTTGTTTTTTGCTGTAGTCCTGGCTATATGGTCGCTCATTTACTACTACGTGAGTACACAAGTAAAAGAGGTTGCTGTAACCGACTTTGACCTACAGATGTTTGCTAAAACCGGCATACATGATTTTTATGTGATGCTCGCAGGCTTGATTGTGTCTGCATGGTATTTCTCTATCTGCTTCAGAGAAGTGGCCAGCGTATCTAAAAAAAAGCAACGAAATGGCGGATAACCTGTGCGTCATTTTCTTTTAAATCGGTTAATTCTCCATCCTGCGCAAACTCTGTTTCCGGTTGTTCGGCTTTTTTTTATATTTTCACGGCAACTTAAAAGAATATGCATCAACTAATTGAAATTTATAGAGAACTGATTAAGCCTGAGTGGATAATGGCACACGGTGGCTTATATGTGGTCATGTTTATTATTTTCGCTGAAACAGGTCTTTTTGTTGGCTTTTTCCTTCCAGGAGATTCATTGTTATTTGTTACCGGTGTGATCATAGCCAATTCATTAACTAAGTTTGGCAATGTATACGTGGATCTCCTTTACTGGATAAGTTTAATAACATTTGCAGGGGTTATTGGTAACATAATAGGGTATTGGTATGGCAGCAAATTTGGCCATATACTTATGAAATGGCCGGATAGTATGCTCTTTAAGAAAAAGTACATTCATCAGGCTCATGATTTTTACGAGAAGAAGGGCGGCATGGCCATATTTTTCGCACGCTTTTTACCTATCGTTCGCACGTTTGCACCCATTGTAGGTGGCATGGTAGATATGAACTACAAAAAATTCGTTTACTATAACATTCTTGGCTGTCTGGCCTGGGTTATAAGCATGATAATGGCTGGTTTTCTTCTGGGCAATATTACATGGGTACAAAAGAATCTGGAAGTTATCGTTATTGGTCTGGTAATAGTAACAACCGGCCCTGTTTTATTTAAGATGTTCTTTGGCAAAAAGAAGGCCACTACAGAAGCATAAAAACCACAAACTCCTACACACCACATGAATCAAAGCAAGTCTATCGGTTTACTGAGCATACCCGTTTTGGTGGCGGCATTAGGTTATTTTGTCGATATCTATGACCTCCTTTTGTTTGGTATGGTGCGTAATACCAGCTTGCTGAGCCTTGGGCTTACAGGTGATAAGGCTATTAATACAGGTCTGGAAATAATGAGTGTGCAGATGTATGGCCTTTTGATAGGTGGTATATTTTGGGGTATTTTAGGTAACAAGAAGGGTAGGTTAAGTGTGTTGTTCGGATCTATTCTTCTATATTCAGCGGCTAACATAGCTAATGGTTTTGTGCACACTATACAACAATACCAACTCTGCAGGTTTATCGCGGGCATTGGTCTGGCGGGTGAGTTGGGTGCGGGTATTACATTGGTAAGTGAACTTATATCTAAGGAAAAAAGGGGTATTGCTACATCACTGGTAGCGGGTATAGGACTTACAGGCGCAGTGGCTGCTTATTTTATATCTCAATTATTCGACTGGAGAGTTTGTTTCTACATTGGCGGTGGACTGGGGCTGGCGTTGCTGGCATTACGCGTTAGTGTATTTGAATCGGGTATGTATACGCAGGTGCAAAAGAGCAATGTAAGGAAAGGAGATTTCTTCATGTTCTTTACAAAGAAAAAACGGGCTAAAAAGTATATCCTTAGTGTGCTTATCGGCTTACCTACCTGGTATGTAATAGGGCTGTTGATACAGGTTTCAGATAAGTTTGGTAAAGAATTCAATCTCAGTGAAGCTGTCATTCCGGGCAGGGCTGTAATGTATGCATATGTGGCTATATCCATTGCCGATGTGTTGATAGGGTTGGTGAGTCATGTATTAAAGAGCAGGAAGAAGGCCTTGTATATATTTTACGCCATTACCATTGCAAGTATTGTTTTGTACTTCCGTCAGCAGAATGGAACTGCCGGCAATATGTACATGATTTGCGCCCTTATGGGCTTTGGTACGGGTTTCTGGGCATTGTTTGTGACCATGGCCGCCGAGCATTTTGGTACCAACCTGCGGGCTACAGCAGCTACTACAGTACCCAATATGGTGCGTGGTTCATTGCCCATAATGGTATTTCTGTTTACCGCATTGCAAAAAAGGTGGGGATTCAGTTTTATAGATGCCGGCGCTATAACAGGTGTTATTGTTATGACCATCAGTACTATAGCTGTGTTTATGACAGAAGAGACCTTTGGTAAGGATCTCGATTTTACTGAAAGTTGATCCATTTCTTATTGCCCTGAAAACCTTGACACATGACAGAAGCTTTATTTCAGTTCATCTGGCAACACTCCCTGTACCAGGTTACAGATCTGACCACCACAGATGGTGAAGCACTCACCATCATTCATCCCGGTAAACTAAACAAAGATGCGGGTCCCGATTTTCTGGAGGCACGTATAAAAATAGGTAAGACCATTCTTGTTGGCAATGTAGAACTGCACCTTAAAAGCAGTGACTGGCTGAAGCACGGCCATCAGCATAATGCTGCTTATCATAACCTGGCACTGCATGTGGTGTACGACAATGATGTGGATGGAGTGGCAGTTAATACTCCTGTACTGGTACTTGAAGGTAAGATTCCCGGCTATGTGATGCGCCACTATGAAGGCTTGATGAACATACGCAATAAGCTACCCTGTGCCGGACAACATGATAAAGTTCGATCTATAACCAAAGAAGGATGGTTGACCAGGCTGCTGGCGGAGCGCTGGGAGCAGAAGCTTGGCGACTGGAATGTGATGCTGGAAAACTCTGCTGAAGACTGGCGTAACCTGCTTTACTGGCGGATGGCTGCTAACTTTGGTTTTAAGACCAATGCAACTCCCTTCCTGCTATTGGCTCAGTCCATACCCTTAAATGTATTGGGCAGGCACAGGGAAAATCTGCAACAGATAGAGGCTTTGTTATTCGGTCAGGCGGGTATGCTTAATGCCGCGTTTATGGACGACTATCCTGAAAAACTACAGGACGAGTATAACTACCTGAGAAAGAAGTATAAGTTATCACCAATATCTGCTCACCTCTGGAAATTCCTGCGGATGCGGCCTGCCAATTTCCCAACAGTAAGGATAGCGCAGTTTGCCATGTTGATACATAAGTCGGAACACTTGTTTTCTCAGATCATAGAAACGCATTCAATAAAAGAAGTGGAACCATTGCTGGATGTAACTGCCAGTGATTATTGGAGTGATCACTTCAGGTTTGATGAAGTACACACCGGCCCGGGCACCAAAACATTGGGCAAGTCATCTGTCCAGAATATCATCATCAACACTATAGCACCTATACAGTTCTTGTATGCATCGAGGCAGGGTGCAGAGTCGCTGAGAGAGCGGGCGCTGAACCTGCTGGAAGCTGTGCCTGCCGAAAAGAACAACATAACTACACTGTGGGCCGAAAATGGCTGGGAAGCGGAAAATGCAGCGCAAAGCCAGGCACTGATACAATTGTACAATAATTACTGCACCAACCGCCGGTGCCTGGAATGTACTGTGGGCCTGAACATTATCAGGCAGGCCACGTAATGTTCAATGTCTTTTTGCAGTCGGGGTGCAGGCTTTCCATTATAGGACAGTTGATGGCAGCTGTTTCCAGAATCTTCTTTTCCTTGTCGGTAAATGGTTTGCTTTGAGGGAAACGCATGTCTATCTTCACTTCACCTACCTTCCTTGGGTTGGCTACCATTATCTTTTCCACGTCACATTCCATACCGTCGATATTGATATTGTGGGTAAGACACGCAATGCCCATAGTGGTTACCATGCACGATGCCAGTGCTGTAGCCAGGAGATCGGTAGGGGAGAAGCGCTCACCTTTGCCGTGGTTATCTACCGGTGCATCGGTTTCAATGGTGCTGCCTGAACGTAAATGGGTACAGGTAGTGCGGAGGTCGCCGGTGTATGTTACTTTAGATGTCATGGCCTGATTCTTTTTTGTTAAAATTACTGATACATTGTTGATTCAAAGATAAAGTTGTAATTTAGTTTAATTAATAATGTTCGGTAGAAATTCAGATTATTATCTATTTATATGAACAAGGTACTTGGGGCATTTATTGGTTTACTAAGCTTGAGTAGCGTAAGCTATGCCCAGCAAGTTGTGTTTTCATCTGATTCTACTAAAAAAATAGAGCAGCCTGAACCACCAAAGGCAAAGCCAAGACCCATAAAGTTGCCTAAGCCAATTCGTAATGAATTGAGTTTCGGGCTGCGGGTGAATACCAATGGCTGGAGTGTATACACCGACTATGGTAGGGCTAAGACCAATGATATGAAGCGGGTAGATATGTTTCATAATGTGCTCTATTTGCAAACCGAATTCACGGAAAAGAAAGACCCTAAGGAAGAAAAAGTAAAGAGCCAGACCATCAGCAACAGGAGCTCCAGCACTTACATATATGGTAAGGTAAATAATTTTTACGCGCTGAAGATTGGCCTGGGTTATCGTAAGTTGATAGCAGGTAAGCCTGATCCGGGGTGTGTAGCTATTCACTGGGCCACAACGGGTGGTTTTGCGTTAGGATTGCTGAAGCCCTACTATATCACTCTTGTTGGCGGATCGCAAAGTATTAAGTACACGGATATCAACCAGTCTGATTTCCTTGATGAGCGCATTATACAGGGCAACTCCGGCTTTAGTAAGGGTATGAATGAAATTCAGTTTGTACCGGGTGGTCACCTTAAATCGGCGCTGCATTTTGATTTCTCCGCTAACAGGAAGAATGTGATTGGTGTAGAAGCCGGTGTCAATGCAGAATTTTACTCTACACCTGTAATGCTAATGGCTAACCAAAAGCCGACATCTGCATTTTACGATCTCTTTGTCTCTTTCCAGTTTGGTCGTCGTTGGTAGGTGCCTGGAGCGATAATTGAAACCTAATAAGGGTAGCCAAATCGTGTACTATGAAATCTATTCTCAATATCTGTATCATTTGCATGCTGATCGTTTTGTCTTTTACCGCTATGGGCTACAAGCCTATAATGGGAGGTAATATGGATAGAACCACCCGCAAAAAGAAAAAGAAGGCGGAGATGGTTATTGTCACTGTTATTGATACTGTTACCGGCGAAATAATATCTACCAAGGAAATAACGGATAGTGAATACAGGGCAAGATATAAGTCGGAGTGGGTGGACCCTAAATGATTATTTTTCGCAAGCGAGACGCTGCATGTTGTGGGTCGAAGCGGGACGCTTCGACCAGTGTTGGGTTTTCTACTCTATACTTTCTATTTAATATAGATTTTCTCTTTCCCGGTTTGCCCATTTAATTATACTTTTTATGCCCATTTTGGCCTAATTTGCACCCTGATATGCAAGAATTGCCGATAATCAGTTCAGTAGATGTGAAAGCTGACACGCGTGTTAAGAAGCCGGACTGGCTTCGCGTAAAATTGCCGATAGGTGAGAACTACCGCCATGTACGTGGCCTGGTAGATACACACAAACTACATACTATATGTGAGAGTGGCAATTGCCCTAATATGGGTGAGTGCTGGGGAGAGGGTACTGCTACCTTTATGATACTGGGTAACATCTGTACACGTTCATGCGGTTTCTGTGCGGTGGCTACCGGCCGGCCTGAGCCTGTAGATTGGGATGAGCCGCAGCGTGTGGCAGAGGCCATTCACCTGATGAAGGTAAAGCATGCTGTGCTTACTTCTGTAGACAGAGACGAACTGAAAGATGGTGGTTCTATCATCTGGGCCAATACTATTAAAGCTGTTCGTGCACTGAATCCTGAAACTACACTGGAAACACTGATCCCTGATTTCAGAGGTGACTGGGACAACCTGCAGCGCATCATTGATGTAGCACCGGAAGTTGTATCTCATAACCTGGAGACGGTAGAAAGGCTCACTAAGAAGGTGAGGATACAGGCTAAGTATCACCGCAGCCTTGAAGCGCTTCGTCGCCTTAAAGATGGCGGTATGCGTACCAAAAGCGGCATAATGCTGGGCCTTGGTGAGGAGAAGCATGAGGTATTGCAATCGTTGCAGGATCTTGCTGATAACGGCATTGATGTAGTAACGCTTGGTCAATACCTGCAGCCTACACAAAAGCACCTGCCTGTAGTTCGTTTTGTACACCCCGATGAGTTTGCAGAGTACCGCGAAGGAGGGTATAACATGGGTATTGATTATGTAGAGAGCGGTCCGTTGGTTCGTTCTTCTTATCATAGTGAGAGGCATGTTATAAAGGGTGAGGGTAGAAGGAAATGGGAAGAAAGTAAGATGACTGTGTAATGTTATTTTGATTTTATAGTGAAGGTCGGGGCTAGGGTTCCGACCTTTTCTTTTTGCATTTTTCGATGACCGTGCTATTCTGTCCGGCCGCTGTGGAGACGCAAAATTTTGCGTCTCTACGAACTCCAAAAAATGTGGTTATATGAAAAGTGGCAGTTTTTTGATGGGATTTTTGCTGTACTGCTGTGTGGGTAAGGGTTTTAGGCTTTTTGACAAACTGCCACAAACTGCCACTTTCTGCCACATGTTGCTACTTTTTTCTTCGTTTGCCTCGTCCCGAAATTGGTGCCTCGTCCCTAAATAGGTTTACATGTTTGTTAGATAATCCCTGTATTTATTTACTGCCATTTTGTTAGTCCCGTTTTTTATTTACAGGTTTAGGATGTTCAGGTGCGGTTCGATTACACTGTAAAATTAGCTATTATGTCATAACCAACCTCCTTTTCCATTTAGCGGTTAATAATCGTTCTTTTTGATGAGCTTGGTCGGGAGTTAGATAATCACAGCTTGCATGAGGTCGTAGCTGGTTATAAATAGCTATTGCATTATCTACCTCCTCTTTTGCTTGTTCGATATCTTTAAAGTCCCGGTCTATTGCAAACTCACATTTCAATATCCCATTTACTCTTTCCGCAATCGCATTTTCATAAGGGTCTCCTTTTTCTGTCATGCTTATACTGATACCTATATCCGCTAATGCGGACGTATAATCAGCACAACAGTACTGTAAACCTCTATCCGAATGATGGATCAGGGCGGCCTTGATCGTGTAGTTCAGGCTATTCAATGCCATTTTTAATGCATTTAACGGCCCTTCTTTTTTCAACGTAGGATAGAGGCAATAACCCACTATTCTACGGGAGTACGCGTCTGTTACCAGGCTCAGATAGCAGAACCCTTCTGATAGACTCAGGTAGGTGATATCGCTTACCCATAGGTGGTTGGGACGTAGTACCCGCAGCTCCCGGATCAGGTTAGGGTACCGCCTGAACGGATGATTTGAATCTGTGGTGTTAATGCGTTTACGTTTGCGACGTCTGACCAACAGTCCATAATCTGCTAATAGATCAAAGAGCTTATTTCTTCCAATACTGATGTTATGCTTTTCCAATGTCTCAGTAAGCATGTAATGCAGCTTGCGGGTACCAATGCGGGGCATTTGCTCCCGTATTTCCTTGACTCTTTTGAGAATAATGGCATTGTCCAGATCGCTTTGACTACCATGCCATTGTTGTACATACCAGGCTTTCTTCGTCCCTAAGTAGGTTTACATGTTGGTTAGATAATCCCGGTATATGCGGTTTTCTTAGATAACGGGAATCGGGAGATTGCCGCTTAAAATAAGAGGGGAGTTGTTGCTTGGTGCTCTCAAAGAGAACCGGCCCGGTGAGCCGGTCGGGAGACCGGCAACCGCGCGAGCGTCGTCAGAGACTAACGCTCAGCACATGTGAGCTGTGTTGTTAGCGCATCTCAAAGAGAGCTTCCCCGAAGGTTGTTGGTCTTTTGACCAACAACCTTCGGGGAAGGAACTGCGACAGAGACTACGCCCAGCATCAGGCCAAGCAGCTGTGGAGACGCAATTATGCGTCTCTACGTTGATGTGTTTTGGTGTGTATGGACTATGTTGTTAGCTTGTCTCAAAGAGAACCGGCCCGATGAGCCGGTCGGGAGACCGGCAACCGCCAGGACGTAGTCAGAGACTACGCCCAGCATTCGATTTGAAGGAATTTCACAACTATTCTGCCAGAGTCCAGGTGGTGGTTTTACCGAACATGGAGAAGCCAACGTAGCCGCGGACGAGTAGTTTATTGCCTTTGTAGGTGAGGTTGCAGTCGTAGGTTTTACCGTTTTCGGGGTCGTAGACGGTGCCGCCTTCGTAGGTGACTTTACCTACTTTTTTGAAGTTGCGGAGTATAAGTAAGCCAATAATCGGGTCGTTCCTTTGTTCGGGGTGGGGGCTATAGCCGTTGATCTTCGGGCGGCCATCGGCCATCAGCGGATATTTAAGCCAAACCACCTTGCCAAAAAACTTGCCGTCTGTGCCCTTATATACCTGTATTTTGGCCGTTAATCGTTCGTTGTACCATGTACGTTCTATCTGATCGGCAGCCTGCGCAGTGGCGGTTATTTTAGCAACTAATGAAAGAAGAAAGAAGGAGAGGAAGATAAGGGTCTGCTTAACGGGCATGATTCATAACGTTTGATTATAAAAATACCGATTATTTTCCAATAACGTAGTAAAGCTAGTTAACGTCTCTTACTGTGCCGGCACCCGATATGTCTTTATTTACAGTAGGGTGGCCTTTATATTTTATCTTGCCAGCACCGCTTATATTGACGTTCAATGTTTTGAGGGCGGTAACATCGGCCTTCGCAGCGCCTGATACAGAGGTAGTTACCTCGGTAGCCTGCAGCTGGAATGCTGCTATCTTGCCCGCTCCGTTTACCTCGTAACTGGCTCGTTGTGCTGTGCCGCCGTTTACCGCTATGTTGGCTGCACCTGATACTGAGGTAGAAAAGTCTGTAACATTTAGGCTATCTATAACTAATTTACCACTGCCCGATATCTCTACTGACAGTTTTTCTCCGGTAACAGCACCATGAATATCGGCATCGGTAGATCCGCTCATGCCTAAGGCAGATAAAGACGGTACTATCAATTCTGCTGTAGTTCCTGAGTGGCTATCGAACGACCATGAATCTTCAAGGTCGGTATAGATACGAAGCGTATTGCTGTCGTTGGCGGTTTTGATGTGTTTGAGAATGTTCTCATAGCCGTGCAGCACAAGGGTAGGCTGAACACCCGGTTTTATTGTGATGTTTGCTTTAATGTCGGCGGAAAGGTCCAGCTCAGTAAATGCAGTAATGGTGCGTGTTGAAGAGATCTTATTGCCGGTTCCACGCAATCTTTTGCCATGGCAAGAGGCGATCAATACGGCAATTCCGGTGAGAGCGGCGAGAAAGTAAACGTGTTTTTTCATGACTACCTATTTAAAGTGCTGCTAAAGTAATAAACAGGGCTACAGGTAGGTTACTGAAATCGGTGAATACCCTATAAACTGCGGTTAGACCTCCACCAAAGATAGGCGAGCGTCCCCATGATGCCCAACGGGAGGAAGGCGAGGTATACGATACCACCATTTAGTCCCTTGGCGCTTTTGTCATCAAGGCCCTGCGCAGTTTTAGTACATACCGAGCATCCCTGTGCTTGTACAGCAGTTACAGATGCGGTCATTAAGAATAAAGCAAGCAAATACTTTTTCATAATTGCAAAGTTAGGGGTTTTGTGTGATGTTCAGGTTTATGCAGTGACCGAAGTGTTTTGAATCCCACCTCTTGTTTTCTTTTCTTTGTGCTGCCGTCCCGCATGAAGGGCGGGATAGACGCCGAAAAGAAACAAAAGAAAGCGGCACTTTTGCGAATCGCTCCGCGCGCAAAAGGAGCTAAGCTGCGTGTTATTGCAGCTGGCCCGACCCGACCGCTCCTCGCAAGCTCGGCCAACGCTTCTTTCGCCAAAATACGCTATTCATACGTACTATCCAGGTAATTTGGTAGTGAGTAACGTTTAGAAAACGTAGGACGAAACTTAACAAATCAAAACTAAAGTGCAGGCACGTAATACGGATGAATGAAGTAGTACACCAATACACCGGTGATGCTTACATACAACCACAGTGGCCAGGTATACTTTGCCAGCTTTTTATGTTTTTCATATTCGCCGGTCAGTGACCTGTAGGCGGTGAACAATGCGAATGGCAGTATGATAGTTGCCAGAGGGATATGAGTGATCAGGATGAAGATGTATGCGTAGTACTTACCATCGTGCGGACCGCCATACTTAGTTTCTCCGGCCAGCAGGTGGTGGCCAACGTAAGACAGCAGGAACAATGAAGACAAAATAATAGCCAGCAGCATAATGTTCTTATGAGCGGTATACTGTTTGTTCTTTACAGTGATCAGACCCAATATCAACAATACGGTAACGGTAGAGTTGATCAGCGCATTGACCAAGGCAAACAGGTGAATATTAAAACCGAGGTCAAGGTCGAGTTTGTATTTTGATGTAATGGCCACCAATGCAAACACAGCAATAGATGCGGTCCAGATAATGATCTGTGCTTTTTTGTCGTCTTTTTTTAAAACAGGGGTAAGCATATTAAACTAAGTTAAAAGTGAAAAGTTAAAACATAAAAGTACCTGAGCCGATGTATATACGATAAAAGTGCTCACTGCTCAATTGCTTTTAACTTTACGCTTGCTTGTATTGGAATATTTTTTATTTTTTCTTCTTTCTATCTTTTTCAAGTGTTAGTAGTACTATGTCGTCGGCACATTTGGTAACAGCGGTATCGTTAAGCCCATCATAGTAACCTCTTACGTAGCGGTTCTTATCAAGTAATATGAGCTTATCAGAATGAATGAAATCTTCTGCGCCACCATCGCCGGGACCTGTAGCAATACCCAGTTCTTTACGGGCGAATTCATAAATGGTCTTTTTATCACCCGTCAGGAACCACCAATGATCGGGGTTGGCATCATACCTGTCGGCATAGGCTCGTAGTACCTGGAAAGAGTCGTGCTCCGGCATTACAGTTATAGAAATGAACTGTATATCATTGCTGAGATTAGTTTCTTTCTTAGGATCTTTTTTAAAGCCCATCTGCAGGGTACGCATGCTTTTGGACAACTTAGGGCAGGTAGCGCTGCACTCGGCGAAGAAGAAATTGATGACCACCATCTTCCCTTCCAAATCTTTATTCAGCGATACTTTTTCGCCTACCTGGTTGGTAAGTACAAGGTCACCCACCTGGTGGTAAACAGTATCTAGTTTAGGCGGATCTCCGGCCAGTGTGTCTACCTTCTCTATAATGTAGTGTTTTGGCATCTTTATCTTGCCCTTAGAGAGTTTGCTCACTATAAGGTATAAAGAAAGCGGTAGCAAAAACGCTACCGCTATACCAATAAAGAATTTATTATTTGATCTTTTCTGAGTCATTATTTTGCTATCTGTTCAGTACCATGGTCACGTGCTTTGCTTGTGTCGTTCATGTGCAACCAGAAACTGCCATCGGCAAGGAATGCTATGATGAACCATACGAACAAAACGAGTGGTATCAATACCGTGACCATGAAGTTTTTCTTTTCATCGCCAAGGTGCATGAATACGTAAACAATAAAGCCCGCCTTAACCAATGTAAGACTCAGGTATACAAATGCAAGGATCTCCCGAGATACGCTGTGGCTTAACTGCATACCAATGAAAACTTCAACAATGGTGATGGCCAGCAAAACCCAGAAAACTTTCCATATCTTTTTTATCTGCGTTTTACTTTCTGTAGATTCTACATCAGAATGATGAGACATTACACCAGAGTAGAGCTTAGACTGGTCTCCCTCATAAAGTGCTTGTATGTTATCGTTATTAGCGTGTGATGACATTGTATAATTTTTTTAGGTTTTGAGTCAGTAAGAGATTAAAGAAGGTAGAAGCAAGTGAATACGAATACCCAAACCAGATCTACAAAGTGCCAGTAAAGACCGATCTTTTCTACCATCTCGTAGTGACCGCGACGCTCATAAGTGCCGTTTACTGTATTAACCAACATGAGTATGTTGAAGATAACACCGCTGGTTACGTGACCACCATGAAAACCTGTGATAGTAAAGAAATAGTTGAAGAAGTTGTGTGTAGACTGCATAGCTACCAATGGCTGTGTATGCAGCATATTGGCAACTTCCTTGTTCTCCATATTAAAGAACTGCTGGTATTCGTGTACTGGTGTGTTCACATTTGTAAATGTGCCCCATAGACCGCCGCACTCACCTGCAAGGTGTGTCCACTCCCAAGCCTGGCAACCCAGGAACGCAATACCACCGATAATGGTCCATAACAACCATGTAGCCACGCTTTTCTTGTCGCCATAGTGACCGGCATGTACTGCCAGTACCATAGTTACAGAACTCATGATGAGTATGAAAGTCATCAGACTCACGAATACCAACGGGAGGTTGTGCCCTTCGAGGAAGGGGAACGACTTGAATACAGTGTTTGCATCAGGCCATACGGCACTGAAGAAACGGGTAGTACCATACGAGATAAGGAAGGCTCCGAAAGTGAGGGCATCCGATAAGAGGAAGAACCACATCATCATTTTTCCGTAGCTGACGTTGAAAGGAGAACGACCTCCTCCCCATAAATTTGGCTCCTGTGCTGTAGTAGCTGTAGCTTGCGACATAGACTTGTTTTATTATTTCAGTGTGTGAATTTGAGTGCGAAAATGCAAACAATTTTATTGATTTACCAGAAAGAATACAAATAAATATATCCATAATGCGTCAACGAAGTGCCAGTAACCACCGACGATCTCCAAACCTGTTGAATTATAGACCTTAATTTGTGTTCTGAAAGAGCGTAAAAATGTGATGGCCAGCGCTACAATTCCACCTAAAATGTGGGCAATGTGCAGACCTGCAATGATGAACAAAAATGATTCACTAGGGTTGCCATCTACGCGAACCGGCATTATTTCGTTGAGTGTTTGTCCGTTGATCCTCATGGGCTGGCCGAGGTGGTACAACTGGTAAAAGCCTAAACATTGCAATGCGCAGAATAAACAGCCCAATACCAAAGTGGTCAATAGGAGTGTTCTATAACGCGACATCTGCCTGTTTTTGAAGGCTTTAGTCCCCAGGAAAATGGTAATGCTGCTGAGGAAAATTACGATAGTTGAATACCAGAACACGGAAGGAAGCGTGAAATAACGCCAGTTTCCCTGAGATTCGCGTACCATATAGCCGCTGGTGAGCCCGGCAAACATCATGCTGATGCTACCCATGGCTACCCACAATGCGAATTTATGCGGATGTATCTTTCTGCCCTCGGTCTTGTTACTCTTTAAAATACCTTCCATAACGCTGTTCTTTTCACTAAAATATTATATCACATGTTTGTCGGCCAGTAAGGCTATCAGTATAACCGGTAGATATATGAACGATGCAAACATTACTCTTCTTGCTGACTTATGATCATTGGCCCTGAAAAACATAACAGATGCTACAAAGAACATAATACCACATGCCATACACACGTACATGCCAATATTGTCTGTAAGTCCTATCATTCTGGGCACTACTGATAAAGGGATGAGCACCAGGCTATAGAACATACATTGCAAACCTGTAAAACGTGTTTCTTTTTCACGTGTAGGGAGCATTTTCATGCCTGCGCGGCTGTAATCGTCGAACGCTACATAGGCGATAGCCCAGAAATGCGGGAACTGCCAGAAAAACTGGAATAAGAATAAAACCCAGCCGCCTAAGCCAAGCACGCCGGTAAGTGTGCCAGTAGCAGCCACCCAGCCTATAAGGGGTGGTAATGCACCCGGTATAGCGCCTATAAGCACGGCAACCGGATGTATTTTCTTCATTGGTGTGTAGGCGAACGCGTACAGCAATAAAGAGAAGAAGCTAAGCCCTGCAGCAAGAATATTGAAGTAGTAACCCAGCAAAATTGCACCACCAAGACCTGTAACCGCGGCAAATACCCAGGCTTCGGGTTGGTCCATGCGGCCCTCCGGCATAGGGCGGTTTTTGGTACGGTTCATTAGCTTGTCGCTATCGCGCTCCAGGATCTGGTTAATGGTATTAGCGCCACCGGTAACCATCATGCCCCCGATAAACAGGGTAATAGCGTTCTGCCACATGGTCATATCACTCCATGAAAAAGTAATGTTGGGAGCCATTAGATAGCCTATAACGCTGCTGAATACCACCATGCCACTGAGATTTGGCTTCAGTAGTTGGCTGTAGTCCTTAGCACGGCCTGCTGCCGTTATATGCCACTTTGCTTTGATAGACTGTTCTCGCAACATTAATTACCTGGGGAAATATCTTTTTGATTACAGGTCGCAAAACTACGACATTTTATGATTTCATTAAGGAGTAATAAAAATTTCTAAAACAAGTATTTGATTTGGCTATATTGCCCACCTAAATAGATTCGTTTTTGCTGAATCGCTCAATAGCTAATGCAGCCTGATAGTAAGACTTTTCATAGACGATCGACTCTATGAACTGATAGTCTTTAATGCACTTATGAGTGTCTTCCTGATTACCGTAAAACAAGTGAACACGATTGATCTTCGGCAGGATATCTACCGTCCATTCGTCACCTCTGGCTAAACTTACTTTCTTTATTTCCTTATTTAAGGTGTTTGACGCGTGTTTATATCCGATCATTTCACTCGCAGCTTTTGCTACTTCTGTCCTTGTTGTTGCTCTGCTCTTTTTAATAGCAGAGACAAGATCTTGCGGTGTAGTGTAATTTGTAACTAATGGTGATGTGAACTTCCAGTTAGGGAACCCGATATGGTCTTTTACCACAACTACCGGAGTACCAGCCATCATACTTTCAAAATTAGCTTTATTAGCTCCTTCGCGCCTTGAGGCCAGCACATGACAGTAAGAAGCATTTAGGATCTCATTTATTTGAGTTTGTTTAATTTCTATAAAAATATCAGCTTTATCAAACAAGCCATACTTTTTTAGCAGTGCTTCCATCCATTCTCTTTTGTACCCCACATGACTGGAGGCCGCAATAGCAAACCTCAGATCACCAATCCAGTATTTGCTTAAAGCAGCCAATAAGAAGGGATATCGCTTTACGGGTATGAAATTAGAAATGATACAAAAATCATATTTCTTCTCAATAGATTCGTCCGGATAAAAATTTTCTATATTTACCCAGTCGCCCGCGGTAAGTGGAACCGGTTTGAAACCATGGGCAATATGAATGTTCTTCTCCCTGATACTTAATGATTGCACGAAAATCTCTGACTTTAATGGCAGAAAAGCACTATACATTTGGTACGGGCTTTCGGCACTAGGCTCTATCACCAAGTGGTATTTTTCCTGTAGTTTATCCATATCAAACAAAAAAGGTAGGGCGTTTATTATCTCGGTATATTTTACCATAATAATGCCTTTTTCTTTAACTGATATCCATGGTTTAATGCAAAGGATATTTGCTCTCAGAAATTTTTTCCCTGATTCGTTATTAAAGCGTTTGATCACATCTTTTCGAAAAGGTTCCGCCAGGCTGCAATCTTCGGGGGTATATTTGTTTTTTAAATTTCGGTAGAGTATGCGGCTAACAATGCCCGAAATGTGAGATTCAAGGTGTTCTGTGTTTGCTGCAAATCCAAAACAGGTAGCATAGTTTTTCCTGAAGTAATTTTTTACAAAGTGTAACGTAAAATAAACAGTTATAAGGTCTCGCTTAAATTTTATTAGTTGAGGATTAGTCATAATCAATAGTATCGAATTAAAGCTGTTGGGTAAAACTACCACTTTTTATTATTTCAGTTGGTGGTATACCATGGTGATTCCATTAATTATCCACATACGAGCAAAACTATTGTGTGGGAACAATGGGATAATGTGCTAATGTTGGAATATTTATATTGTTTTGGGATTTTGTGTACTGTTTGACAGTCCCGGTTTTACTCGTTATTAAATTGCTTTGGCACTATTTTCCTGAACAACGTTTTATGAAGACACTTTTCCTTTCGTTTTTCCTATTGCCCGCCTTCTGTAATGTTCGTGCCGATGATTACCTTATGAAGGGCAACATTGGGAAGTACCCTGTGGTTTTTGATCTGTTTATGAGTGGCAACCAGATAGAGGCGACCTATTTCTACACTTCTACCTGCATAGACATAGTACTGAAGGGAGAACGCACAGACAATGGGGTAGTGCTCTACGCCTGCCACTATAACGGGAACATAGAGGATACTACAGAGACGTGGCAACTCACGGAAAATGCCAACAAAAGCTGGACGGGTAAATGGATAGGTAAGAGAGGTAAAGCGTATGATGTGGTGTTGGCGCCGATAGATGTTAATACTATCAGACATCCATATGCTCAATTGCCAATTGTAAAAGAATTTAAAGAAGGAGATGCCTATAATTACGTAAGATCTTCAATGCTGCAGGTTGTTAAGGATACTGCTATAGCCCAATACGGTAAATACTCATTGAGAGACTACCATTTGAAGAATGCAAGGATAGAGATGTTTGAAATAGTGGGGGGCATGGATAAGACGCTTGCAGCTAAGATAAACAGCCGCTTGCTGAACAAGTTTGTAGAACATGCGTGGAATTACTATGGTTGTACCGGCAATGATACTCCTGCTTACAATTATACGATCTATCCACCATACATCACCGACAATATATTGAGTGTTAACATCACTGCTGATTATTATTGTAATCAGGCTGCGCACCCCGACTTTACACAGGATCCGGTAACAATAGACATGAAAACGGGCAATGAACTGGTTCTGGAAGATATTCTCAGTCTCACTGCTACAGTGGTGTCGGTTGACCATGAGGGGAAGTGGAGCGACTACAGGGCTGAAATTTACGGACCAAGGCTTTTGGCGTTAATGCAGAAGTTACATCCTCATCAAATGTCTCTCATAAATGAATGTGGCTATGGTACAGTCGATCCGTGGAGGTATCCGACCTGGTACGTAACTGAAAAGGGACTTTATATATCACCTTCTTTTCCGCATGTGATGAGCAATTGCTTGCTTCCTGATTGGTCTTACATATCATTTGAAGAGCTCAAAAAACATAAGAATCCTAAAAAGCATATAACACTACCTTAAGTATCATGAAGCAATTATTTTTATTATCTGTTGCCGTTTTGACGATCAATACTGTAAAAGCACAGGACTATTTGCTTAAAGGCACATTGGGCAGATCCACCGTAGTAGTAGACCTTATTGTGTCTGGTGGTGACGCGGAGGTCACCTATTTTTATTCCACCACGTGCACTGATATTACGCTCAGGGGATTAAAGACCAGTGGTGGTATAGCAGTGTATGCAACACACCGCAGTTTTTTAGTAGGCAAAAACTACGATACGTCTGAAAGTATAATACTGAAGCAAAACCCAGACAAAAGCTGGACTGGCACCTGGGCAGATAAAAAGGGCAAAAAGCAGCCTATGTTATTGGCCCCCTTAGATGTAGCGACCATAAAACATCCATTTGCCGACCTGCCAGTAGTGAGGCAATTTAAAGCGACAGAACCCTACGAATTTGTAAGGTCATATATGCTGCCTGTAGACAGGGATGCCAACCCAACCAATAAAGGGAAACTCAAGTTCAAATACATAAAGCTTAGAGGCACGTCGGTGAAGTTATTGTTCCTGACAGAGGGCTTGGAGAGTGCTATGATGGCTAAGGTCAATAATATGATGATCAATAAGTTTATAGAGTTTGCCTGTAGTTATTGTTCCTGTGCAGCCAACATAGGTGCACCCTCTTATGAGTACAATATAGAAAATCTCTACCTCTCCGAGAATATACTGAGTGTATACGTCACCTTCCAATATTTCTGCAAGGGAGAGCCACATGCCGATGGGGGAGAGGAGCCTATTAATATAGACCTGAAAACAGGAGAAGAGCTGGAGTTGGAAGACCTGTTATATCTGAGTAAAGTGGCAGTGCCTGAGCCTGGCTCTGCTAAGTGGTTTGCTTACAGGGAGAAGGTTTATGCCCCGCAACTGGTAGCACTGCTACAGGGCCTACACCCTAAACAAATGGCTTACAAGGAAGACTGCAACTACAACGGTGTGAAGCTATGGGTAAACCCTGAATGGTATATCAACGATAAGGGACTTTACATATCGCCGGTATTCCCGCGCGAAATAGCGCCGTGCCGTAACCCTGAATGGTCGTTTGTTCCTTTTAAAGTAGTGAATGAGCGTAAGAACCCCGGGAAGAAAATAGTATTGCCGTAACCTACCGCGCTATAAACACCGGCACATCTATCTTGTGTCTTACTGAATTGATGGTTTCGCCAAACAGCCAGTCTTTAGCTGTTTTATGGCCATGGCTACCGACTACTAACAGGTCGCAGTTGTTGTCTTTTACTATGCGGGCTATTTCGGTTATACGGTTTTTAAAGCCCAATACACCGGTGGCAGTATATCCTTTCGCTTGCAGCAGGGCTACATATTCATCCATAGTAGCCCGGTCTGTCTGGGTCTCGAAGTCTTCTGCTTTATTGCCCATTACCATAGCCGATGCGCTTTCAACCACGTGTATCAATACCAGTGAAGTGTTTTCCTTTGCCAGTTTCATTGCATACTGCAATACCTTTCCATCTTTATTACTGAAATCAAGTGCCAGTGCTACTTTATTGAAAGAGACCTGCTCTACTTCAGCCATTATATCGGCCGGGGTATGCTGGTGAATATCTTTATGGCTAGCTTTTCTTTTCAACACAAACGGGTAGAAAATGGTTATTAATAAGACTACTGTAATGAATGTCACCGTGCCAATGATGAGGCCCTGCAACCAAATATTATTGCTATAGGCCAACCACTGCTGCACATTCTCGGCAACCAGTTTTATGTTGAGCGATAGAATGATAACAGCTATCAACCATGATACTACTTTGGTTGTCATACTGATAGTAAACACACCCATTTTGGCTCTGTCACTTACAAAGTGAATGAGGGGTATTACCGCAAATGCCAATTGCATGCTCAATAGCACCTGGCTGAAGACCAGCATCTCATCGAGCTTTGAATCTCCCGCGATCAATATAACTATTACCGCCGGCACTATGGCTAGCATACGGGTTATAAGTCGACGCGCTATAGGATTTAAGCGAAGGTGTAGATAGCCTTCCATAATTATCTGACCAGCAAGGGTTCCGGTAACTGTAGAGCTTTGTCCTGCTGCTACCAGTGCAACAGCAAAAAGAATAGCAGCCCACTTGCTGCCCAGCAGCGGTGCCAACAGTTTATGTGCGTCTTGAATGGAGGCAACATTGTGCAAACCGGAGGTGTAGAATACCGTTCCCGCCAATATCAATATTGCCGCATTGACAAAAAATGCGATGTTGAGGGCGATAGCACTATCCAGAATATTAAAGCGAATAGCCTTCCTGATGGACTTTTCATCGGTGCCGATCTTGCGGGTCTGCACAAGGGCTGAATGGAGGTAAAGGTTATGCGGCATTACCGTGGCGCCTATGATACCAATGGCAATATAAAGGGCGGCGTTATTGGGTATGTGCGGTACGAGGCCCAGCGATACTTGTCCCAGATCGGGTTTGGCAAAGAAGATCTCGGTAAGGAAGCAGCCGCCTATTATGGCAATAAGCGCTATAATAAATGCCTCCATTTTGCGCATGCCCAGCTTTTGCAGGTAAAGCAGCAGAAAAGTATCGAGCAGTGTAATGAGCACGCCACCCAGCATGGGTAGTCCAAACAAGAGGTTAAGACCTATTGCCATACCGAGTACTTCTGCCAGGTCGCATGCTGCAATGGCAATTTCAGCTAGTCCGTAGAGTACATAGTTGACAAAAGGAGGATAGAGATCGCGGCTGCACTGCGCCAGGTCGCGGCCCTGCACAATACCAAGTCTGGCACTGAGTGACTGTAGTAAGAATGCCATCAGGTTGCTCATCAGCAATACCCACAGCAGGACGTAACCAAACTGGCTGCCACCGGCAATATCTGTAGCCCAGTTGCCGGGGTCCATATAACCTACACTCACCAGGTAGGCGGGGCCAAAGAATGCAAATATTTTCTTCCACTTATTACCCGATTTCGAAGGATCTACTGATCCGTGTACGTCGTGAAGTGATTTTTCGTTTATATGATCGGTCATTAAAAAACACTGTTTGATGGCTATTTGTCCGGTTTGGCTTTCAGTAAGCAGTACCGTTAATAATAGCGTTGCAAATGTACGAAATAAAATTAGGCAAGACTAATTATATGGCTTTGGTCATTCCTATTTCTATTCAAAAGAGGATAATTTATTATTTCATTCACATTATGACCGTAACAACAAAAGGTTTTATAAATTTGCCGCACATTAGAAACGAATCATACACATGGTAACTGATAAAATCAAATTTGGTACTGACGGGTGGAGAGCTATTATAGCACAGGATTTCACCGTTTACAATGTTGCAAGAGTAGCTAAGGGTCAGGCTGACTGGTTGCTGAAAGACCATAAGAATCCGACTGTTGTTGTAGGGCACGATTGCCGTTTTGCAGGTGAATTGTTTGCGGAAACTGCTGCAAGAGTGTTGTGTGCCAATGGTGTAAAGGTGTTGTTGTCTAAAGGCTTTATCAGCACACCAATGATATCTTTGGGTGTATTGAAGCTGAATGCACAGCAGGGTGTGGTGATCACAGCATCACACAATCCTCCATCATACAATGGTTATAAGCTTAAGGGAGCACACGGTGGCCCGTCAAGCCCTAAGGATATTGCTGCTGTTGAAGCATTGATACCTGAAGAAGTGACCATCCCTACAGAATCAATAGAATACTACAAAGAGAAGGGTTTGTTGGAATACATCAACCTGGAAGATATGTATGTTGACTACATCAAAACCAAGTTTGATTTTGACGCGTTGAACAAGTCTCCGTTCAAAATGGCCTATGATGCTATGTTTGGTGCAGGGCAGAATGTTATTAAGCGCCTGTTGCCCAATGCGGTATTGTTCCATTGCGACAACAACCCGGGTTTCCACGGCCAGGCGCCTGAGCCATTGGATAAGAACCTGCAGGAAATGGCAAAAGCTATCGCTTCAACTCCTGAGTTGAAAGTAGGTCTTGCTACCGATGGTGATGCTGATCGTATTGGTTTGTATGACGAAGACGGTAAGTTTGTTGATGCACATAACATCATCTTGTTGCTCATTCACTACCTGTTCAAGTACAAGAAAATGACCGGTAAGGTAGCTATCGCTTTCTCTGTAACAGACAGGGTAAAGAAGATGTGCGAACATTACAATATACCAGTAGAGGTTACGGCTATCGGCTTTAAGTACATCAGCGAAATAATGGTGAACGAAGACGTATTGGTTGGTGGTGAAGAGAGTGGTGGTATTGCTGTCAAGGGGCATATCCCTGAGCGCGATGGTATCTATGATGGATTGGTTTTGTATGAATTCATGACAGAGACCGGCAAGACATTGAAGGAACTTTGTGAAGAAGTTTATGCAATAGTTGGGCACTTCGTTTACGAGCGCAACGACCTGCATGTAGAGAACAGCAAGAAGGAAGCTATAATAGCAAAGGCGCAGGCCAATGGTTATGCTAAATTCGGCAAGTACACTTTCAACCGCATTGAGACGATAGATGGTGTTAAATACCACCTTGATAACGGCGGCTGGATGATGCTGCGCGCATCGGGTACAGAACCTGTATTGCGTATCTATGCAGAAGGTAACAGCAAAGAAGAAACACTGGACATACTGGAAGAAGTGAAGAAGGAAATTCTTTAAAAGTGAAAACTAAAAACTGAAAAGTAAAAAGTGTAAGTTACTGATCAGGGTTTAAATATTTATTAGTGCGCCTTGCCTGTTTGGTAAGGCGCATTTTATTTTATGAGAATATTTGCAATAAAGAGATCGACCGCACTGCTATGACACCCACTTTCGCTTATCTTTGAAACACAACACATTCGTCGACAAATACAATCTCCCAATCGTGGTATTTACGCTTATTATTATAGTTACAACCGTATTAGTGTCATTGGCTGCATTCAATGATGCTAATCTGCGCAGCAGGCTTATACTCTATCCGCGTATCATGAACGGCCCGTCAGAGTATTACAGGTTACTGACTTCCGGCTTTATTCATGCCGACTGGAACCACCTTATCTTTAACATGATCACCATGTTCTTCTTTGGCAGAATAGTTGAAGAAAGCATTCTAGGCGATTTTTATGGCCGCGCCGGCGGGCTTATTTACCTTATTCTATATATGTCGGGTATTGTTATGTCTTCGGTACCTAGTGTTATCAAACACCGGAATGATAGTACATATGCTGCGCTGGGTGCATCGGGTGGTGTATCGTCAATTCTTTTCTTTGTTATCTATTTCTTTCCATGGTCCAAGATCAGTATGTACTTTATTCCTATCGGTATACCAGCTATAATATACGGAGTACTATACACACTTTACTCTCTGTATATGTCTAAGCGTGGAAACGACAATATAGGTCATGATGCTCACCTTGGTGGTGCATTATATGGTTTTGTATTCGCGTTGATCGTTGATCCTACACACGGACAAATGTTCCTGTACCAGATACTGCACCCCGTTTTTTAATAAATCTAACGTGTTGTTTTGGTTACCACAAGTACCTGTTCGGTAGATTCCTTTACCTTGAAGCGTTCGTCAAGGCGCATGCCTGTAAGCCATATTATGCGCTTATTGCACTCCAGTACCCACACATGTTCCTTTTCGTGAATCGGCATCTTGGCTTCTATCAGTAGCTTGCTTACCTTTTTCTTTTTCATGCTCATACCCAGCGGGTACATATAGTCACCGATCTTCCACTTGCGGAGTATCATTGGAAATTCCACCTTATTAAGGTCTATCAATGCGGTGTGTGCATCTTTGTCCAGCTGCTTAGGTTTGTCTTCAATAGCAAATGAAAAATGGTCCTTACCTGTATCAATATTGCATGGCGCGGCCTCCACCAGTATCATGTCGGTAGTTAAAGTAGGCAGGGTAGTGATGATCAGGAAGTCACGGTTCTTTATTACCCTGTGGCTGGTCGAGTTAACATAGTGACCGCTTTCTGAATCCAATAAACCAAATACATGTGGCACCTGTGCAGAATTGAATCCATAAGGATGGATCAACTCATAGACGATAGTGGCCAGCGGCTGTTTGTGGCGCAACTTCAATATAGGAATGTAGAGGTCCTGTCCTCTAAGTTCTATCAGGTTCTTTTTTTCTGCTTCAAGTGCTTTACGGTAGAGTAGTTCCGCTTCTCCAAACCTTTCTATGCTTTCGTTTACACTTGCTATTGCATTGGGGAAGCTTTCCAGCACCACGGGAAGGATATTTAATCTTACAGCGTTGCGCAGGTAGTCGTCACTGGCGTTAGATGCATCTTCCCTGTAGCGGATCTCGTTCTGTTCGGCATAGGCTAGTATTGCGGCTTTGTTGGTAAACAGTAGTGGCCGAATGATATCATTCTGTTCCGGCAAAATGCCATGAATCCCTGCTATACCGGTACCTTTGAACAGGTTAATGAGTAGGGTCTCTACATTGTCATTGCCATGATGCGCAGTAGCTATTTTGCTGTATTTGTGTTCCTTTCTTAATTGTTCAAACCATTCGTAGCGCAGTATGCGCGCAGTTTCCTGGGTTCCTTTTTTCCACTCTTCCGAGTGTTTCTTTGTTTCAAAGCGAATGTTGTGAAAGGGGATAGTATTTACTGCGCACCAGTCCCTCACTAATTGTTCATCACCATCGGCCTCTTCACCCCTTAGTTGAAAATTACAATGTGCTACTCCAAATGCAATGTTGTTCTTCAGAAACAGTTCAGCCATTACCATAGAGTCAATGCCACCACTTACAGTGAGCAAAACACTCTCGGTAGCACCGCAAAATTTCCTGGCCGCCCAGTTATACCTGAATTGTGCTAATAGATCCATCATTTTAATTGAAATGTTTGTATAAAAGGAGTCTACAGCAAACACTTTTTACTTTTAATTTTTAAGTTAATACACCAGGTCCTCGTGTGCATTCTGCAACTCGCTGTAGCTATGCATGTCTTTTGCTGCTTTTGCCTGTATCATTCCTTTCTCATAAATGCTTACTGCTTCATCTCGCTGACCAATTCGCTCCAGCAGTTTACCAAGATGGTAATAAGTAGCCACATAGCCTTCGTTATGTTCCAGGTTCTTCAGGAAGTACTTTTGTGCTTCGGCTTCATTACCTTCTTTCACATACTCCAGCGCAAGTGCATGATTCAAAAAATTATCATCAGGTGTTTCTTTCAGAAAGGCCAGGATCTTCTCTATCCGTTGGTTCATATACTATATCGAAATTGGACTGTTATTGGCTGCAAATATACCGTATTTGCAGTGCCCCCATTAGTGGATCAACAAAGTATGCCACAAAAAAACGGGCTGTATCCCTACAGCCCGTCCACTTAAACACTCATTCTCCTTATCTTATTTTGCAATGATTATTCTTGTCTGTAGTTTGTTGCTGCCATCAGCGTTGTCAATGAACTGTACAGTATAAACACCATTTTCAAGTGAAGATGTGTTGATCAGCTTGCTGGACTCCATGCAATTTTCAGTGATCACTACTCTGCCCAGTACATCCAGTATTCTCAATGTTCCATTCACATGGTCTATACCAGAAAGGTCTATATTCAACTGGTCTTGCGCAGGGTTAGGATAAGCATCTATAGCCATTGCCTTGGTGCCTAATTCATTTACACCTGCGGCCCATGGTGTAGCATAAAAATACTTAGTGAATCCGCAACCAAAATCATGAGCGTATGTACCGCCTGTAGTGTAGCCTGCCATAGGTATTATTGTTCCGGTCAGTTTTCTAATGAGAAATGTACCCGATGTTACACCCGATGGGTTGGCCCACCAATGCAATCCATTGCAACCAGCATCTGTTAACTCCAGCCTGTAGCAACCCGATGTGAGCGTAACTGTATCATTGTAAATAGTAGATACAAGTGCATTGGTGCGCTGTGCTACCACATTATTGCTCATATCATAGATCTTCCAGCTGGTTTCGCTTGCAGTACCAGATGTGGCCTCATTGTTGGTGGCCAATCCTAGTCTTATGGTCAATGGCCATAGAGAAGCATTTACGTACTGGCTGGTCATGGTATTATTGGTAGCGTCTTCATCAGCAGCTCCGTTTACGCTTGCTATAGATGCGCTGAAGGTACGAGTGCCCGTTACGCCTGCTTCATCATTAAGCAGATACATTTCCGGTAAGGTCACATCAGCTTCTTCCATTGAAGCGATAGAACCTGTCCAGTTATAAGATTGCATTGTACCGCCGGCTAGTCCGTAGCTAATGGTCATAGTAGTTATGGCAGCAGAACCGCTGTTACGCACATGTATAGTTGGTTTACCACAAATGGTGTTCTCGCGGAAGTAGTTCTCGTTATTGGACGGTGAGATGATATCTTCCAGCGATGCATCAACTGTTCTGTTCATAGGGCCATAATAGATCATGTGCGCTTCTGTAGTATAACTCGGAGATCCACCCGCTGCGGTGTAGGCGTCAAAGTCAAGGCTGGTGTTGAAGGTACTGCCTGCGGTGATGCCCGGTAATACATTGTGGTGTGAATAAACAATAGCGCCCGGGCACCAGTTGCCTCTATCATATACCCATGTGCCCGACTGCGGGAACAGTTCGTTACTGCCGCAATTATCTCTCCAGATAGTTTTAGTAACTGCCGCGCTGCCATTCAACATTACACGGTAGTTTTTGGTGCAAAACTCACTACAACCTGTGTTATCAGATCCGTGGCCAGTAACGGTAAATTTCAGTTCAGCTGATTGTGTGCCGTTTGGTGCAGTTTCAGTAATAGCAGGAAAATGTGTATTGATATCCGGTGAGCCTCCGTAGCCGAAGCTACCATACCACAGGCGCTTTACACCAGTTACATTGCGCTCTGGTGTGCCCTCTATAAAAGCAAATTTTATATCTCCGGTGAATCCGCCTGAATACCCTGAAAATAGTATCCGCATAATAGCCGGACCTGTCAGTTTAGAAGCATAAGGTGTTACATCATAAAAATAGCGCTGCTTCCAGGTAAGTGGCGTGCGTGGTGCTCCTGAGTTGGCATAAGGCGTGATCAACCTGCCCAATTCAAAAGTATCAGTAGGTGTCATTAAAAAGTTCTGCACTGTATAATCCCAGTCGCCGCAATAAGTAGGAGAACCCGGACAAGCATACTTACCAAGCGTAAATATCATTAATACCTTACGGTAACTTGTTCCCGATGTAGGGAAGCTTATAGATGTATCGTAGTTGTTGTAATAAGAGAGTTGTACATTATTAGCTTGTACCCATGTTGTATCTCCCGGTGCTGCTTTCACACTTCCGGCTGCCAAAAAACATCCTAAAAGAATAAGTAATACTTTTTTCATTTCAATTATTTGATTCAAAATTAATGATTAAATAGCGTGGCAATTGCCGACTTTGTTCTAAATCTGACCCTCTTAGAATTAATACTACAAATTATACCAGTTCTTGTTTTGAAACAAAAAATACTTTGATATTTTGGCTAATATTTATTTCTATCAAGTATTTCAGTTACTTATGAATGTTCAATAATATTATTCGTTCAATCTGCCTTCTTTACGACTTTTCGTGACTTTAATTGCAGACAGTTGTTGTTGTACAGTAGAATGTTGTAAACGCCGTCTGGTAAATTGCTCATGCTGATCTGATGTATTTCATTGGCGCGATCTACGATCTTTCCGGCGGCATCAACTATCACCATATTTACTACAAACGGCGCTTTTATGAGCAGAGTGGCTGTAGATGGGTCTGCGTTTATCTGTACCTGGCTGTTCAGGTTTTTAATGCTGTCTGCCTGTGTGTTACTGATGAAGAAATCGGGAGAGGTTGCCTGCCGGTCTTTTTTGTCTGTTACAGTTACCGCAAATGTGCCTCCACTTTCAGGAGTAAATACAGAATCTGTAGCTCCAGGTATGGAAGCCCCATTTAGCAACCACTGGTATGTCTTGTAATGCCCTGTAGATAACGTAAGGCAATTTCTGGTTATGGCCGGGGAGGGCCCTCCGGCTTTTACCCTTACACTATCGGTATATTCGTATCCGTTAGCAGTAACTGTGCAATAATAATTAGTGTTCTGTTTCGGAGCTACGTGTATAGAATAGGTGGTATCTCCCGTCGACCATCTCACTTTTACGCTTTGCTTACCCATCCAGTTCAGGCGGGTGTTACAGTCGAGGGCAAAATTGTAACTATGGTCTTTAGCAAAGCTCTTAATGCCGGATACCTTAATTGTACCTATCGTTCTTTTAGCGGTAAACAGGTATATGTTATTGTAAAAGTCTGTGGCTGCAAAAAGGTCATTGTCCAGTTGTATGCCGCCATACCCGGGAGTAGAGAATAGTAATTCCTCTTCGTTCTTCCGCTTGCGGTATAGTTTATTATCAAAATACAGGCCACGGCGATAGATCACATAGTCGTCGTGAAAGTCGGTGAGTGTGCAGTATTTATAGTTTTTGTCGTGGTGTATAGAGTTGGTAACTTCCTGGCGGCCGGCCAGCGAGTTTTGTATAAATATATCTGTAGGCAGGGCATCAAAAAAATTGGCAAAATGCGAATAGGCAAAGTCATAACTGCCCGGTGCATACCTGCAATTTTTACTCCATAGTTGCCAGTCGTTAGTAAGATTTGTTACAAATTTAGAATCTATGTTATACTCAAAAACGTCTCCGTCTCTGGTTAGACTGGGGTATTGGTCATTGCCGTATGAATAGAGAATGCGCTTTTTGTCTTTACTCCAGTCCAGGTCATACACCGCGTTTTTGTTGAATTGTGGCACGATGAAAACGATCTGTTCATTGTTGCCTTTTATGTTATTCCTGCACACCCAGGCAGTATCAAGCGTGCTGTAATACATAGCGCCTTCCCTTTGCATTCTGTACCGCACATACAACATTTCCTTTCTGTCGGCCGATACTACAACATTCATACGGTTATAACCGTCTGCAAACACCTGCTCGTACTTTCCCGAGCGGCTGTTACGAGCCCAGATTGTCCATCGGTTTGATTTCGGGTCGCGGGCCGAAAAAATAAAATTACTGTAGGCTTTGGTGGAGTCAATAGAAAATGTAAGGTTACTACCTGCGGCAACTACGGTGTCATGTTGGAGTATCTCATAAGCACCTTGTGCCCTGGCAAAGGAAGGCACAAGCCACAAAAGAAGAATAAGGAGGAATTTTTGTACACGCATTGGTTGCTATAAGGAGCAAATTAAGGTATAATTCAATCTTCTCTAAAAAAACATTGGCGGGCAAAATACAAAGCGCACCTATATCCGTATATAAAGACTTTTGTGCGAAGATGCTACCCAAAGTATAAAAATGATGTAATTTGCACGTTCTAACAATTGTTGAGTTCATGATTTTACCTGTTGTGGCTTTTGGCCATCCGGTTTTGCGAAAAGTTTGTGATGACATTACTCCAGACTATCCGGGCCTTACTAAGTTGATCGCCGATATGTGGGATACTGTTTATAACAGTAATGGTGTAGGCATTGCAGCCCCCCAGATAAACAAGCCTATTCGCTTGTTTGTAATTGACACAGTGCAGGTTGTAGATGATTTTGATGACGATGATCGTAAACGCTATCCTAACGAGAAGGCAATAAAGCAGGTCTTTATCAATGCACACATCATCGAAGAAACGGGCGATACCTGGGCGTATAATGAAGGTTGCCTGAGCATTCCGCATGTAAGAGAAGATATTCACAGACAGGCAAAAGTGCATCTTCGTTACCTTGATGAAAACTTTGTAGCGCATGAAGGGCATTTCCATGGCATCACAGCCAGGGTTATTCAGCATGAATATGATCACATAGAGGGCAAGCTTTTTATCGACTACATTTCAGGATTGAAGAAAAGGCTGATGAAGAAGAAACTGGATGACATTTCTTCGGGAAAAGTAAAAGTGGACTACCGCATGATCTTTCCAAAATAAAGTGGATATTTGGACAACTAATTCTAAACATTGGCACCAATAGCTGTTACATATAGTGAAGAGGAACTGATTCTGCTGCTCAAACAGCAGAGCAGGGATGCTTTTAACTATTTGTACAAAAATTATTCGGCTGTATTGTTTGGTGTGATCAACAAAGTGGTATTTGATGAGGAAACTGCCAGCGATGTATTGCAGGAAGCCTTTGTGAAGATCTGGAACAACATTGATCGGTACGATAGTAAGAAAGGAAGAATATATACCTGGATGATCAACATTGCCCGAAACGCCGCAATTGACAAATTGCGATCAAAAGGCGAGATCATGAAGTCAAAAATCCAAACAGGTGAAGACATCGTAAATGATGTAACGAAAGGGCAGAAGACGGAGCAGTCGACAGATACTATAGGATTGCGAAAAATGGTTTCCGAACTTCGCCCAGAGTATGAGGTAATTGTGAGTATGGCCTATTTTAAAGGATTTACCCTGGATGAAATATCAAAAACACTCAATATCCCGTTAGGTACTGTAAAAACGCGAATGCGAAGCGCCATGCAGCAATTGAGGAATGAATTTAATAATTAATATAATACATACGTAGCAATATAAACAAGGTGACAACGAAAGAATACATAGAATCCGGCAACTTAGAAGCCTTTGTACTGGGCGCTCTTACTCCACAGGAGGAAGCGCAGGTGCTTGCTGATATAGCCGAGAATCCGGAACTAGCTAAGGAAGTAGCAGCCATTGAAGAGGCACTGCTTAACTATGCTATCGCTGGCTCTATGACTCCGCCCGAAGACCTTAAAGAGAAAATATGGGACTCGCTGCAGCCTGTTGAAAAAGTAAATCGAAATAACATATCATTCCAGGCTACACCAAATGCCGGTGCACCTGATCCTTCGGTAAATAGAACCATACCATTGGGTGCACCTCTACGCAATACACAATGGCGCTATGCGGCAATATGGGTAGCATTGGTGGGTAGCGTGGCAATGAATGGTATATTCTGGGTACAGAACAGCAAGCAAAAGCAACAGTTTGAAACACAGGCCGTGGCCCTTAATTCTATTGTTGAGGAGCAGAAGGCGCTGGCTCAAACGGTAGTAAAATACAAGCAGAATGCAGACATGATGGCCGATACCGCTATGCAGACCATTGTAATGCACACGATAGTAAAAGGCCATCCTATGGCGGCAACCGTATACTGGAAGAAGGAAAAGGGCGAAGCCTATGTAATGATAGAAGGCCTGCCTAAACCACCAAAGGGTATGCAGTACCAGCTATGGGTAATGCAGGAAGGTAAGCCGGTGGGTATTGGTATGATGCCTGTAGAAATGGCCGGAACCGCCAGCATTCAAAAGATAGATAGGCCGGTAATGTCGGGCGATGCATTTGCCATATCATTAGAAAAAGAAGGCGGCAGCCTAACCCCAACAGCAGAGAATATCTATGTAATGAGTAAGTCTTAAAATAAAAAGTAAAAACATGAAATAAAAAATGCCGGACATCTTATAGTGTCCGGCATTTTTACTTCTTATGATCATCACTTTTCCGCGATCGTATCGCAGATGCAAGAGCGTTTAGTTTGTAACGCCCGAAAAATGATAATTAATTATCTACTTGCTCTTAAAAAAGTCAACCGTTATTTTTAAACCGTCCAGGAACTCGGTAGTAGGGTGGTAGCCTAATAACGTCTGTGCTCTTGATATATTGGCAAGGCTATCATGAATATCACCTGCACGTGGCTCTCTGTATGTTGCCTCGTGAGTAGCACCCAGCATATCTCTGATAGATTCGTATAGGAAGTTTACCGAGAAGTTGAAGCCTACAGCAATATTATATGCCTTACCAAATGCTTCCGGATTTTCGCATAGCATGCCTTTAATGTTGGCCTGCACTGCATTTGCTACGTATGTAAAGTCACGCGTCTGTATGCCATCACCATTTATGTAAACGGGTGTCTTGGCCATAATGCCGCTTACGAATAAAGGTATTACTGCTGCGTAAGGTCCGTTAGGGTCTTGCCTTGGTCCGAATATATTGAAGTACCTAAGGCCAACAACATTCATGTTGTAAAGCTTATGAAATACATTGGCATATAACTCATTGGTCATCTTGGTAACCGCATAAGGCGATAGTAGATTGCCGGTTCTGTCTTCACGCTTAGGCAGGTTAGGCTCATCGCCATAAACAGACGATGAAGATGCATACACAAAAGCCTTTACGCCCGCGTTCTTAGCCGCAGTGATCATGTTTACAAAGCCACCTACATTCACATCGTTACTGGTAACCGGGTCTTTCACCGAACGGGGCACAGAGCCTAGTGCTGCCTGGTGCGTAACATAGTCAATACCCTCACATGCCTTGTCACATGTTGTGGCATCCCGTATATCGCCCTCCATAAATTCGTATTGAGGATAGCTTTGAAACAGATTGACATTATCGATAGAGCCTGTTGCCAGGTTGTCCAGCACTCTTACTTTACCTGCGCCATTGGTGAGTAAATACTCAACAATATGCGAACCGATAAAGCCGGCACCGCCGGTTACCAGAAAGCTAAAACCTGAAATATCCTTATTATGAAAAACACTCATTATGCAAAAATTTAAGTCAAAAAAAGACCGTACATTTTACAAAGTACGGCCTCAAATTACATTTCGAATGTTTTTAGTTTTTTGCTGCAACCGGTGCTGCTGTTGCTACTTTCTTAGCACGAGCAAGACGTGATTTGCCAAAGCTACCTATTGCTATTTTACCTTTTTTAGTACGTTTATCGCCTCTTCCCATTGTAAAGTTTGTTTTTTTATGTTGCAAATGTAAAAAAAAGCGGGCAACTTATACAATTTCCCGCTATTTAATTTATTATGTCACTCAAAAAATTAGAATTGCTCCAGTCCGCTGAAGTAGAAAGAACCTTCTATCAGAGCGTTCTCATCGCTATCAGAACCGTGAACTGCATTCTCACCTATTGATGTAGCGTATTTTTTACGGATAGTACCTTCTTCAGCCTGTGCAGGGTTGGTAGCGCCTATCAACTTACGGAAATCAGCTACTGCATTTTCCTTTTCAAGGATAGCAGCTACTATTGGACCGCTGCTCATGAACTGAGTCAATTCGCCATAGAATGGACGGCCAGCGTGAACTTCATAGAATTTTTCAGCCTGCTTAGTGGTGATGTGCAGATATTTCATTGCTACGATCTTGAAACCACCATCAGTTATCATTTGCAAGATGTTACCTATATTACCTGCCTTCACAGCGTCAGGCTTGATCATGGTAAACGTACGATTGGACATATTATTCTTTGATTTTGTGCGGCAAAGGTATTTAAAAATAAAAAAGTAAAAGTTAAAATGTTGGAAATCTAATTGTCATTCTTACAAGGGCAACTAAAGCACATCGGGGCCATCACAGCAGCCGGTTTCAATTTGCATTATTAGCCAGTTGATTTTTTAAACATCATGGTGAATATTCACATTTCGTATATTATCTTTAAAGCAAAAAGCCAATATTGCATGAAAAAATTGCTGCTGATTGCTCCCTTCGCTTTGCTATTCTTCTACTCCTGCAAAAAAGGACCGGCCGATACCATAAGAGCTACCGCACCTTATCAATTGAATAATCTGCACGACTACCTTGTTACCAACGATGCGGTCAATACCACCGATGTTGCCTTTACCCTTGGCGATGCAGACGAAGGGGATATCACGGTGGTTCCGGTAAATTTACCTGCCGGGGTTACCATAACGCCGACATCTATAACTGTACAAACAACAGACTCTTTCCGGTTTACAGTGACATCTACATTACCGGTATCAGGCAGCTATCCTATCAAATTACGTTGCTCAGCTTTATATCGCAAAGACCAAACTTTTACGTTTAACCTGGTGTCCGGTACAGATTTAGGTATACCACTTGTTGGTGCCTGGACCTGCCATGATTCCAGCTCTAATGCATTTCTCACAGGTACTTATTCAGCAACCATAACCCGTGCAGGCCCCAATCAGGTAAATGTAAACCGCTCCGGCCGCACCATACACTGCCATCTTAATGGTTTAACAGGTACAGTTATTACAGATGCGATCACCGCAGCTTACTCATATACCGCAGGAACAGGCACATTCTCCAACAGCCAAATTATATTGGATTATATGACTTACCCGAATTACACCCGTATCAGAAGTACGCTGACCAGGTAGAGATGTGATATTATGAAGGTTTGCACAAATTGCCGGGATAGGAAGAATTGCTTTTCCGGTTCCTACTTTACACCACCCACCTTCTTAGAATAATATTCCCTGAACCAGTTGGGTACGTCATTCTTATTAATAGTATCCCACGCTTTTTTATTGCCATTCTTTTTGAAATGAGCGAACAACTTTGCCTCACTGCCATTAATTGAGTTATCCCAGAAGAACGCCTGATAAGCAATCTGCGATGCATCGAATAAAAGGTCGAGTGAGCGATAGTATCGGCTTTCTATCTTGTCAGGCGGCACATCATGTCCACCTTTTGCTTTACGCGCCAGCACACGAAATTTATTGATCTTCGGCGATCTGGTAGAAACAAAATAGAGATAGACTTTGTAGCCGGCTTCTACGGCCTGCCGCATAATATCCAGCTTTGACGGGTGGGAGAACACAGTTTCGAACGAGAATTTGCGTTGCTCTTTCAGTAATTTCTTACGGAGAAAATCGGCAATGATCTGTGCAAGCCGCTCATCGGTTTTGAAGTTCTTCAGCTTTAATTCATTGTTCCTTATATAAAAAGCCTGGGCAAACATCTGCTCATTAAAGGGTTTGCCAATAAGGCCCGATGAGCGTGCGGTTTCGGTAAATTCTTTCTTATCGGTAGTGATCTCGTAGTCTGAGAAGGTAAAGGTGTTATTGCGCAATTGCCGCGCTATGTCATCGGCATTGATGTAGATGCCAAAATCTATTGGTTTGCCATTTACTTTAGAATTTCTGACGAACTGTATTACGGTACTTTTACCCGATCCGTTGGGGCCGGCAAATACTCTGAGTCGAAGATTGGGAGGATGCCCGATATTAGTCGAGGGCGAGATCATAGTCGGTATTTTCTGGCTCCAGGGGAGATATTTTTTCAGTACGACCATCCGGGAATATCTTCATTACCCATCCGTCTCTGGCTATCACATTGTAGCCCATCACCTTCATTGTTTCTTCTGCCGCCTTTCTGAAACCCTGTTTAGCCGCACTTATTAATATACGCTTAGTAAGATAGGGCTTCTTTTCCTGGTTATCAACTACGTGAAGTTCCTTATTTTCCTTTATGGTCTTTTCCTTTCCCATGAGTGTGTAAAGTTAAGCATTTTGCCTCTTTCAAAAGGCACGTGCAGTTTCCCCTTTGGTGTACCTTCTATATCCACTATGTTTTACCTACCTTTGCACTCCGTAAGAATCTAACATATGAAAAATGTAGATTTGGCGGTAACAACTTTTTGATTTTAACATTTGACTTTTAACTTAAACATGCGCTCAATTCAAGACGCTTTCCCTTTACTGCAGTCGCCTAAGAAGATATTTATTACTACCCATCATAAGCCGGATGGCGATGCGATAGGTAGTATGTTGGGGCTGTATCATTACCTGGTGAAGAAGGGGCATACTGTTTATGCAGTATCTCCCTGCGAACTGCCGGAATTCCTTATGTGGATGCCGGGTGTAGATAAGTTGTATAATTATGAGTCTCAAATAAAGGTTTGTCAGCAGTTGTTGACAGAAGTAGACCTTATATTCTGCCTCGACTTTAATGACTACAGCCGTACAAAGCACTTGGAAGCGCCTTTGGCTGCCGCTACGCAACCTAAGATATTATTAGATCACCACCTTATGCCAAAACCCTATTGGGACTACGGCATGAGCATACCAGAGAAAAGTAGTACCTGTGAAATGGTATATGACTTTATCAACCTGTGCAACGATAATGATCTTATAGATACCCAAATAGCTGAGTGCCTGTATACCGGTGTTATGACAGATACCGGATCTTTCAGATTCCCCATAACTACAGCCAGTGTTCACTCTATGATCGCTAACCTAAAGCATCATGGACTGGAGCATTCTAAGATCCACGAGCATATCTACGATTCTTGGAGCGAAAGCCGCATGCGTTTCTTAGGCTATGTACTAACAGAGAAGATGGAGGTATTTCCTGAGTATAATGCTGCACTCATTACTTTGTCAAGGAAAGACATGGGTATGTTCGACACGCAGAGTGGAGATACAGAAGGATTGGTCAACTACCCGCTGAGCATTGCCAATATCAGGTTCGCAACATTGATCACCGAGCGGAATGACGAGGTAAAACTATCTTTCCGCAGCAAAGGAGATTTTGATGTAAGTGCATTTTCAAGAGCACATTTTGAGGGCGGAGGGCATTTTAATGCCTCCGGTGGACGCTCAAAAGCCAGCTTAAAGGACACAATTGCTAATTTTAAGAAAATTTTGTCGGATATTCACCCCTGAAAAAATTAAAAAGTTATACTATTTAAGTAAAAAAGCTCAATTTTGCGGGCTGATAAATAAAAAATACTCAACAAAAGAAAACAGTAAACAAACAAACATGATAAAGAGGATATTACCTGTAGCGTTATTAGGCGCGGTTATCTTAGGTGCAGCTAGCTGCCAGAATGGTTCAAGCTTCAAGAAAGCTAACGGTATCGAGTACATGATCATCAAGGATGCTCCCGGCAAAAATGCTCAGGAAGGCGATATGCTGGAAATGAACATCGTATGGAAAGTAGGTAAGAACGATGGCAAGTCTAAGGACAGCGTTATCGTTGATACCCGTAAAATGAACAACGGTAAGGCTATCACAATGCCTTTGATGTCTGCTAAGTTTGTAGGCGATATGTCAGCTGGTCTGGCTTTGCTTTCTGCAGGTGACAGCGCGGTTATCCGTGTTTCTATCGACTCTTTGAAGAAGAATCTGAAGGATCAGCCAATGCCTCCTTTTGCTAAGGAAGGTGAATATTTCATCTATGAAGTATCTATGGTATCGGTAAAGAGCAAGGCAGAAGCAGAAAAGGAAGCTCAGCAGAAAGCTGCTCAGCAGGTGCAGGTAGATGAGAAATTGCTGCAGGAATATTTTGCTAAGAACAACATCAAGGCTGAAAAAACTCCATCAGGCGTTTACTACACTATCTCTGCTCCGGGTACAGGCGAGAACATTGCTAAGGGCAAGACCGCTTCTATCATGTACACTGGTAAGTTGCTCGATGGTAAGACTTTCGATTCTAACATAGGCAAGGATGCATTGAAAATAAATGTTGGTACAGGTGGTGTTATACCAGGTATGGACGAAGGCCTGCAGATAATGAAGAAGGGTACAAAGGGTACTTTGTATATCCCGTCAGCATTGGCCTATGGCGATCATGGCCAGGGTCCTATCCCTAACAATGCGATCCTGATCTTCGAAATGGAAGTTAAGGACGTTACTGACGCTAAACCTGAAATGCAGATGGAACAACCAATGCCATCTCAGCCAAAGGAAGCGCCAAAGGCTAAGAAGTAATTAGTTATCCTTTTTATAATATTAAGAACTACACCGGTATTTATATTTTGTAAATGCAGGTGTAGTTTCTTCTTTTAGGAACGTTGCTCTTTTTTATGAAAACGCTATTGACATCTGTTTTCCTGTTATTTTCTGTGTTGGTCTTTGGGCAATCGGCACCATTGGCACAACAAGAGGATAAGGCTTTACAAGACTATTTCACTGCTAATAACATCAAGGCGAAGCCGCTGGCATCAGGTGTCTATATGGTCGTGCAAAAGCCGGGATCAGGACCGCATATCCATAAACGCCAGGGTGTAACTATGTTCTATACCGGCAAGCTGCTAGATGGTACTACCTTCGACGCTAATGTTGGCAAAGAACCGTTAAAAGTTCATGCAGGACTAGGCGAAGTAATAAAGGGCATGGATATTGCATTGCTGGAGATGAAGTATGGCTCAAAGGTTACCATCTACATCCCATCCGGGGTGGGGTATGGCGCCAAAGCAGTAGATGGTATTCCTGCCAACTCCATACTTGTTTTTGAAATTGAAATTATTGGTGTTTTATAAACCACATCGTAAATTATGACAAAGGCTATTTTTTTATTGGCTTTAGCATTACCATGCTCAGGGTTCTGCCAGCAGCAAAATGCCACACAGGCGTTCAGTTATGCCGATGGTATTGAGTTCAAGATGGTTAAAGATGTTCCCGGTAAGAATGCCGTGGAATCGGATATTCTGGAAATGAACGTCCTGTGGAAGGTCGGCAAAAACGATGGCGTTTCAGAAGACAGCCTTGTATTAGATACCCGTAAAATGAACAATGGCAGGCCTATAACTATGCCATTGGTGCCTGCTAAGTTTAGAGGCGATATGTCTACCGGCCTTGCTTTAATGTCAGCAGGAGACAGTGGCGTTATTCGTGTTTCTGTCGATTCTATGAAGAAGAATCTGAATGGACAGCCAATGCCGCCGTTTGGCAGACCGGGAGAGTACTACATCTATGAAGTATCAATGATATCGGTTAAGAGTAAGGCTGACGCGGAAAAGGCAGAGCAAAAGAAAGCAGCTCAACAGGCAGAAGAAGATGAAAGGCAATTGAAAGCCTATTTTGCAAGCAAGCATATTGTTGCTAAAAAATTACCTTCCGGCGTCTATTATACGATCAAGACACCCGGCACCGGTGCTAACATATCCAAGGGCAAAACTGTATCAATAATATATACCGGCAAGACCATGGACGGTAAAACGTTCGACTCTAATGTAGGTAAGGATCTTTTAAAGTTCGAAGTGGGTAAGGCAATGGTCATACCTGGTATGGATGAGAGTATGCTGATAATGAAGAAGGGTACTAAAGGCACTTTGTATATTCCCTCAGGGCTCGCATATGGCGATCACGGCAATGGTCCGATAGCACCTAATGCCATACTCATTTTTGATATGGAAATTAAAGATGTAAAATAATACTTGTGAATGATCTTGGCTTCTTAGCCGTTTAAATGAACTCAGACTGATTATAATTATGAAGTATACTTTTTTCCTGTTGTTTTGTGCCGCGCCATTTGTAGGGCTATCTCAGCAAAAGGCTGCCAAGCCTGTGGTTAAGCCAATAGCAGCTGCATTTAAACGTGCCCATGGTATAGAATACAAGATCATTAAAGATGTAGCGGGCCCTGCTGCTAAGTTGGGCGATGTGGTGGAAGCCAACATCATCTGGAAAGTAGGAAAAGGCAACTCTAAAGACTCTACCATACTCAACAGCAGGATAATGAACGATGGCAAGCCGGTGGTGTTGCCTATTGCCGAAGCTAAATTCTCCGGCGATATTGTAGCGGGTTTCACCATGCTTTCAGCCGGCGATAGCGCTATTGTTCGGGTATCGGTAGACACACTAAGAAAGAACTTTGCCGATCAGCCATTGCCGCCATTTGCTAAAGACGGAGATTATTTCATTTATGAAGTGTCTGTGCTCTCGGTTAGGAACAAAGAGGAAATGGAAAAGGAACAAGCCCTTGCTGCCGGCCGTCAGGTACTGGCCGATGAATTGCTGATGATGGAGTACTTTACCAAAAACAGGCTACAGCCGGTAAAATCTCCCGTAGGTTTTTATTACACTATTCAACAGGAAGGTACGGGAGACCTGATCACTGCGGGAAAGAAAGCATCAGTTAACTATACCGGTAAGCTATTGGATGGTACGGTTTTCGATTCTAATGTAGATCCTAAGTTTGGGCACGTGTCAATTTTTGATGTGGAAGTGGGTACCAACGCGGTAATTCCCGGTATGGACGAGGGTTTGAAATTAATGAAGAAAGGCACAAAGGCAACGCTATATGTGCCTTCAGGACTGGCTTACGGTGCGAACTCTCCCTCTGAAGCGGTTCCTGCAAATTCTGTTATGATTTTTGAAATGGAAATAACTGACGTGAAATAATTACTATATTGCACCGTTCTCTGCTTTTTTAGCGGATGTCCCGAGTAATAAATAGCATTTAAACCTAAATAAATTAATACAAATCAGAAAAATGAAAAAAGTTGCCCTTTTATCTTTAATGCTGGCAGCAGGCACTATCTGTGTTGCGCAGAAAAAAGCTGCTACTGCAAAGCCTACGGCTAAAGTAACTAAGAGTTCTAAAGAAGATGTATCTGGTTTTACCAAGCTCCCAAGCGGCTTGCTGTTTAAGGTGGCCAAGCATGGTACAGGTACTGAACACCCGGGTGTAGGCGATCATCTGGAGATGCATATCCATGTGCATATCAAAGATAGCACTATGTTCGATTCACGTAAAATGAACGCAAGCAAACCAGTTCCTTTCCAGGTGCAACCACCAAACTTTAAGGGAGACCCTATTGAAGGCTTTATGAAGATGGTGGCTGGTGATAGCGCTATTATGAGGTTGCCGGTAGATTCTTTGCTCAATCAGAACAAGCAGATGATGCCGGGCATGAAGAAAGGTGATGTATTGGTGTATGAAGTTGTATTGGTATCTGCTGTCAGCGATGTTGACTTCAAGAAGGCAGCATCGGCAGCCAACGACAAGCAGAAGGGTATTGATGATGCAGCTATGCAGGCTTATTTTAAGCAGAACAACATTAATGCAAAGAAGACTGCTTCAGGTCTTTACTACTCTATAACTAAGGAAGGTACAGGCGAAAACGCAAAACCAGGACAGAGTGTTAGTGTTAACTACACAGGTAAACTGTTGAATGGTAAGGCATTCGATTCTAACACCGATCCTGAGTTTCACCACACCGATCCTTTTACTTTGACATTGGGCGCAGGCCAGGTGATCAAGGGTTGGGACGAAGGTCTTGCTTTGTTCAACAAAGGCGGTAAAGGTGTATTGTATATCCCTTCTGGTTTAGCTTATGGCAGCCAGGACAGGAGCCCAACCATCCCTGCTAATTCAGTATTGGTGTTTGATGTAGAGATCACCAACATTGCCAGCCAGGCTGATCTTGATGATAAGCTTATCACTGATTATCTGGCTAAGAACAATATCAAGGCTACTAAAACCGCCTCTGGTCTGTACTATTCAGTGTCAAAAGAGGGTGGTGCAAAACCAGCTGCAGGCGACAAGGTATCTGTAATGTATACTGGTAAGACATTAGATGGCCGCAAGTTCGATTCTAACATTGACTCTGCTTTCCACCATACAACACCATTGGAATTCCCTATAGGTCAGGGCCAGGTGATCAAGGGTTGGGATGAAGGTATACCAATGTTCGGAAAGGGTGGTAAGGGTACATTGTATATACCGTCAGGCATTGCCTATGGTGCACATAGCCCTACACAGGCTATACCAGCTAATGCGGTATTAGTATTCGATGTTGAATTACTGGATTTTAAGAAACCATAATGAAGAAAGTACTTTTAATAATATTGTCTATGTGGTATTTGCTCTCAGCAAATACCACATTTGCTTTTGCCCATGCCGATACGCTCCGAGGCAGCAATGGCAGGGGGAGAGATTGGTGGGATGTGAAGAAGTATTGGCTGCAAGTTTCTTTTGATACTGCGCGGCAGTCAATAAAGGGGTTCAGTGATATAGAGTTTTCTGTTGTGAAGACCGCCAGAGATTCCATGCAAATAGATTTGCAGGACCCAATGGTTGTTGATAGTGTTATTTTGATAGAGGAGTACACTGATAGTACAAATAGAGACAGAATCGATGCTTTGTTATCAAAACGGCCTGCAAGGCCAGGATTGAAAGTAGATCCTATTTACACGACTTATATTCACAGAGATCGGACATTATTATCAGTCAAAAAAGAAAACAATGTATGGTGGGTCATATCCGATTTCTCAAAGCTTAACAAAAAGGATCCTGATAGTCTACGAAGTAGATCGTTGATGGTTTATTTTCATGGCAGCCCACGTAAGGCTGTGAATCCGCCGTGGGATGGCGGTTTTAGTTGGAAGCATGATAGTACTGGCAAGCCTTGGATAGCGGTTTCTTGTCAGGGGCTTGGTGCTAGTGTGTGGTGGCCATGTAAAGACGCGCAGTGGGATGAGCCGGATAATGGTATGGATATATGCCTGGATGTACCCCGCGGATTAGCCGCAATAAGCAACGGTAGATTTGTAGATACTAGCAAAGCTGACATTCCGGGATATCTTAGTTGGACCTGGAAGGTGAAGAATCCGATCAACAACTATGATGTGTCTTTTTATATTGGTGATTATGTTCATTGGCACGATACACTTGAAGGGGAAAATACTGAAGATGGTGAATTGAATCTCGACTTCTGGGTACTTCGTTACAACGAGGACAGAGCAAGAAAACAGTTTGCAGTTGTACCGCAAATGATCCATTGCTTTGAGTACTGGATGGGTCCTTACCCATTTTATGAAGATGGCTATAAACTGGTAGAGGCACCTTACCTCGGTATGGAGCACCAGAGCGCTGTGGCATATGGCAATAAGTATAAGATGGGCTACATGGGCTTCGATCGCACGGGCACTGATATAGGTATGAAATTTGATTATATCATTATCCATGAGAGTGGGCATGAATGGTTTGGTAATAGTGTTACCGCCAAAGACATGGCCGACAATTGGATACATGAGGGGATAACTACCTATTCAGAATCGCTGTTTGCTGAATGCCTGCTGGGCAAGGAAAAAGGGCAGGCATACTGCCGGGGTGAATGGCGCAACATAGATAACGATAAGCCGATGATCGGTCCATACGGGGTAAACGAAGAAGGATCTAACGACATCTACGACAAGGGTGCAGCGATAATGCATATGATACGTGTGCTGGCCAATGGCGACGACGAGAAATTCAGGCAGATACTACGTGGATTGAGCAAAAATTTTTACCACCAGACCGTAACAACCCAACAAGTAGAAGCATACATAGCTACCCGAACCGGTCTCGATCTCACGGCCTTCTTTAACCAATACCTTCGGCAGGCCAACATTCCAAAACTCGAGTACAAGATCAAACACAAAAAACTTACTTATAAATTTACCGGAGTGGTTTCTGGATTTACTCTGCCCATACCGATAACTGATGGTAATACAACCATCACCATAAACCCTACAGACAAGTCTCAAACAGTAAAGTGGAAGGGCAAAAATGTAGAGTTCTCTAAGGATTTTTTAATGAATATAAAGAAGAAGGCTATTAACTAATTTATTGTTTGAAACAAATAATTGGATCATTATGAAAAGTGTATTTATTTCGGTTATCCTTTGCCTCCTGTCAGTGCCTCTTTTAGTAAATGCCCAGTCTAAAAAGAGATATTTTTACTATGATACCGTTGATAGACAAACATCTAAAGGTTTGGCCGATTATCAAATAGTCTACACACCAGACTCCACAGGTTTGTTCAGTTTTGAAAAACGTAAGATGAGTGACGACAGGCTGTTGATGAATGGGCATTGTGTGAGTCCGGATTCTGAATCGAGAACAGGTTCTTTCGTGTCTTATCATGAAAATGGCACTCCAAATGAGTATGGCCAGTATCTCAATAACAAAAGAGTGGGCTTATGGAAGACCTACACCGATAGCAGTAAACTGAAGGAAGAAGGATCATATGTAGAAGGAAAGCAGGAAGGGCTTTGGAAATACTACTATGAAAATAGCAAGCAGCTATGGTACAATGTAGATATGGTGGCCGATAAAAGAGATGGAACACTAAAAAGTTTCTACCGAAACGGGAAACTCAAGAGAATCGAGCAGCTGGATAAAGGTGTTACCATATCGGGTGAGTGTTATGATAAAGATGGTAAAGACATAGAGTTTACACCTTTTGAACAAATGCCTTACACCAGTTACAGTATACCACAATTTCTGGCAGCTAATGTTCACTATCCACTAAAGGCACTTGATGGTTATGTACAGGGTAGGGTCTTTGCAACTTTTGTAATAGATAAGCAAGGTAATGTGACGAAATTAAAGATCTCGAAATCTTTGACAAAGGAGTGTGATGCGGAAGTGATGAGGGTTATGCGGCTTATGCCCAAGTGGGTACCTGGGGTTATGGATGATGAGCTGGTAGAGGTGTGGTACACACAGCCCGTAAGATTTAAACTAGAGGATTAAATTGCCAGAGTAAGTGTACAGAAATTCCTCAAAAATATATATCAAATCCGTACGTTAAATACTTGTTTTGTAAACCTTTATCGTTACCTTTGCACTCCCGAAAGGGGAAATAGTTCTTTAAAGACGCGGAAGTAGCTCAGTTGGTAGAGCACGACCTTGCCAAGGTCGGGGTCGCGAGTCCGAGTCTCGTCTTCCGCTCCATTCATCCGGATCATGTAAATGATCCGGATTTTTTTTGCCCTATACTTAGCGTTGCAATCATCCTATCGTTCTGCGCTGCTTGAACAATATTCTCAATAGTTTTAGGATCAATGCCAGTACTATTGCACCAGCAGTAGCCGTCAATGTCTTATTTACCCATGGGTTTGAAGTGAGGTTGAACAGATTGCTGAACAACTTATATCCGACAAATCCGCCAACTATACCTATTACAATATCGAGGAGAATACTCCCGCTATAGGAATTGACGATTACTCCCGCTACCCAGCCCGCTATTGCACCTATGATGCATATAATTATTATTTCTTCCATAAAATGTAATTGATTTTAATTAGTTGGACAAATGACGGTGTGCAATTTCGTGCCATTGAAATATTAAGTTGTTATAGTACCTCATCTTTAGTTGTTTTTTCTTTGTTAGATTTGAGAACTATTAGCACTTATAAAAACATGACCACTGAATTATTTAACGAGGAGTTCAAGGCTGTATCTGCCCCTATGAAATCTTACTTATTGCGCATTACGGCAAGTGTGCAGGATGTAGAAGATATTGTGCAGGACACTTACATAAAGGGCCTCGAAAAGCTCGGTTCTTTCAGGGGCGAGTCCTCTTTAAAAACATGGCTGTTCACTATTGCTTGTAACCTTGCCAAAGACAACTTAAGGGCACAAAAGCGCTGGGTAGAGAACGTTACCGATATATGTCGCGAGGAGGCAATGAGCCATCAGGGCTTCTTCAACGAGGCTATGCAGATAAGGGCTACATCGCCACAAGGTACATTTGAGATAAAGGAGCATATTACATTTTGCTTTACATGCATCTCCAAATCATTACCTCTGGAGCAGCAATTATGTTTATTTCTTAAAGAGATTTACGAGTTTAAGGTAAGTGAGATAGAGCGGATACTCGGGGTTACCGAGGCAATGGTCAAATATTATCTCCACACCGGCAGGGCCAAGATGATAGGCATATTCGATAATCGCTGTGCCATCATAAATAAAGAAGGTGTTTGCCACCAGTGCTCTGAGTTGAATGGCGTATTCAACCCTAAGCAAAAATTTCAGGAAGAGGTGGTAAAAATAGAAATGGCCCGCGAGGCAGATAAAGGTGATAAGGAGCATTTGTTTGACCTGAGAATGAAGATCATACAGAATATCAATCCTTTTGAATCGGGTGCAGCAGAACTTCAATTGCATCATCTTGAGCATAATAGAAATGTAATGGAAAAATATGTGTAAATAATTGCCATTTCGACTATCGTTTTTTACCTGCCAATCGTCAAAATTTAAAGGGAATAAATAAAACGTTTAGTAGCAATTTTTACGATCATGGCAATAACATCATCACTGGCACAATACATTAAGGCCACAACAGAGAAGAAGACATTCAGTCGCAGCACAGTAGTAACCGCAATTATCAAGGCAGATCCTGCAATAGTATGGAAGCTGCTCACCGGTGCTTCAGACTACCCTCGATGGAACTCAACCGTTGTTTCTATAGACGGCAACATAGCGGAAGGGGAGCAAATAAAGTTGATATCTACCCTCGACGCTAAGAGGACATTCAAACTAAAGATAAAGGAAATGTACCCGCAAAAGCGGTTGGTATGGGGAGATGGCCAGGGCATAAGGATATATACACTTGTTAACAACGGAGATGGCGCACTTACATTTTCAATGAATGAAAAAATAGGAGGTTTCATGTTCCCGCTTTATTCAAAGCACATTCCTCCTTTCGATAGATCTTTTGAACAATTCACGGCCGATCTTAAGAAAGAAGCAGAGGCAATTCAAAATCTTAAAAAGTAAGCAGCATTATTTCATTCACCATAATTATCAAATAGCAACAACATGAAAATTGTAAGAGTAACGTACACCACCAATGCAGTTTATTCCGTAACCAACAAGGCCAATATTTCTGCTGTAATGAGTGAACTACAGAAAATGAATGTTCCCGGCATCAATTATCACGTGTGTGTTAGCAGTGATGATAAATCATTTACTCACACTGCCTTCTTCAAATCTGATGAGGATGAGTGCATTCTATTGGAGCTACCTTTGTTTAAGAATTTTCAGCAGCAATTAAAGGCAAGTATGCCGGAGGTCGGACCTAAGCAAGAATTGTTATCTTTGGTAGGTTCATCAAAAGCAATTTTCTAACTTATATAATATACTTGTATGAAGAACAAAATAGGTACTAAAGAAAACCCAATGCTGTTGCAGACGCCACCGCTCAGCTCCGAATATACTATGCATGTAGATGAGAAAGATGGTAAGGAAATTTTGGTATGCACGGTTGGTAAGACAGTATTGCACTACAACATAGACGCCATTAAAGACCTGCACACGATGCTTAAAAAGCACGGCGACTGGATGGAACTGGGCAGCGCAGATGAGCAGAAACCTGCTAAAGACGTTACAGTAGAAGCCTGGGGGCGCTCCGAAAGCAATCCTGTTGGTGGTTGGTATGGCATGAAGAAAGGACTGCGTGGCCGCTTTGGTATGTATATGCCCCCGCTTATGGAAAAGCTGGGACTTGCAGAAGTGACGCATGAGGCCAAGGGCAATAAGATGCGGGCAATTTAATGGGCTACAACATACATATTACAAGGCAGGAGGGGTGGTATGATGAAGTACCCGAACTGTTCATAACCATGGAAGAATGGGTGGCCTATGTTGCGCAGGATAACGATATGCGTCAGGATGACCATGCCTTTGTCAAAACCACATCAGGTGAAAATTTTGGTGTGATCAGCGAGGGACTGTCTGTGTGGACTAAATACTCCCGCAACGGTATTGGCGGCGGCCGTGCATGGTTTAGCTACGAGGAGGGGAATATTGATGTGAAGAACCCCGACGATGAGATACTCAGTAAGATGTATGAAATAGCGCAGGCACTTGGTGCGCGTTTGATCGGGGATGAAGGGGAAGAATACTACAGGGATAACAGCACCCGGCGTGTTGTTACAGCGCCTACGCCATCTACTCAACGCAAGTGGTGGCAGTTCTGGAAATGATATTTGTAACTCTAATAATAAAATCTTAGCAGCAGACGTTGTATTATTAACTAATACGCACTGCTATGAACAGATCTTCTTTTCTGCTGGTAAATATTACGCGCAGACCGTTTTTTGTAGTCTTTTCTCTCAATGTTATTTCTTTCTTTATCGTCATCTTTTTTTCCTCAGGCGCACTAACAGACTATTGGAATATACTCTTGAGCCTTAACTCACTTGCTCTCTACAACCTTATTGCAGGCAGCATCTTTATGATCCTCTCCATCCGCCACAGACCAATAGAACGCTATGGGCTGGCGCTAATGGCTGTGTTCGTATTGCTGTTGTTGTATAGGATAGGGAGCACTGTTGTGTATACGCAGTTTATCAGGCATTAGCAGTGTAGAAAAAAGACAGAAACCTATTTATTTTCATAGTAATTTGGTGTTTGAAAAAGCATCGCTATGAGATTGTTTGATTTTCTATTTGGTAAGAAAGATGGTACATCGTCACCAGAAAAAGTAACAGAGCCAATCGAGCCCATGCAAAAGACGACAAAGGATGAAATCGATTACCTGGAAGGTGTTGAAGTAGCACCGGGAATGGTAATGCCAAGGGCTTTTGCCGAACAGTGGGATAAAATTAAAGAGACAAAAAAACAATGCATTACCATAAAGGCAACTGCAAGCGATGATGTGTTACTTACTCAAAGCAAGTTTGGCCATTATCCTTATCTGCCTGCCGGTTATGAATATCCTAAAGATGAAGAGGGGCGCTACATGTATCCACTTGCACAGATCAATTTCAGTGAAGTGCCGCCACTGGCAGGCTATCCATCGTCAGGCTATCTTCAGTTTTACATATCTGCCTTTGATGACCTGTATGGTATGGACTTTGATGATCTGAGATTGCAGAAAAATTTCAGGGTGCTTTACTTAGAGGATGATGTTATAAAGGACTCAATGACCGATTTTTCTTTTCTTGAAGAAGCCCTGCATAATGATATGAATCCGGTGTATAAGCCACATGCACTGCGTTTTTCTGCCACTGACGAGTACGTGGGGTTTGGTGATATCAGGTATGAGAAAAGAGTAGGGGAGTTTGACATAGAAGCAGTTGTCGAGCAGTATCCTGAACTGACCAAGGAATTGGAAGGGTATATGTGGAGCAACTTTCAACTCTCCGGCCATAAGATAGGCGGCTATGCTTTTTTTACGCAGGGGGATCCACGTAGCGGAGAGACAGAAGACTATCTGTTGCTATTGCAGATAGACACTGATGAACATATTATGTGGGGTGACTCCGGAGTAGGTAATTTTTTTATACATCCCGATGACCTCGCGAAAAAAGATTTTTCGAAAGTAATGTACACATGGGATTGTTGTTAGGTAAATTTAAAACACCACTTCCTGCACCTCTCTTTTATGGATGACTGGTTTTGTTTCCCGTTCATAAACAATCGGGTATTCGGGTACCGAATAGTTTGCAGTACCAGATGGTCCACACCTCATGGGTGTGCCATATACCAACCTTTTCAATAATTGCCTTACATAGACCTGACCTGTGCAGTGTAGATTTTTGCCTTTCATGATTATGTTCTTATAAAAGATGAACAGACCGGTAATTTCCGGCCTGTTCATTGATGAAACTAAAGGGTGCTTATAGCACCATCCAACAGCAACTCACCGCCCACCATATAGCGCGAGTCATCTGATGCCAGATACAAGAAGCCTTCTGCTATCTCGCTGCTGGTGCCCATGCGTTTTACAGGCACGCTTTCTGTGAAGTATCCTTTGGTTGCGGCAACTTCTTCGGGTGTTTGTCCGTTTCTGTCAAAGATCGGTGTATCAATAGGGCCGGGAGATAATACATTTACCCTTATTTTTCTGTCCATCAGTTCTGTAGAGAAGCCTCGGGCCAGGTTACGCACCGCTGCTTTGGTAGCTGAATAGGCAGCTATTGTTGAAAAACCCTTATGTGCAGCGGCAGAACCGGTAATGATGATTGATGCGCCATCATTGAGGTGGGGGAGCGCTTTCTGCACAGAGAAGAACACTCCCTTGAAGTTGACGTCCGATACCTGGTCAAACATTTCTTCGGTGTAGTCGGCTAGTGGTGCTGCATTATATACACCTGCATTAATGACCAGCACATCGATCTTTCCCAGCTTTTCGCTGATCTGCGTATACTGCGTGTCTATGTTTTTAAGGTTAGAGACATCGCTTACAATGCCAATAGAACCATTGCCTATCTCGGTTACCGAGCTATCTACTGTTGTTTTATTACGTCCTGTTATAGCCACCTTAGCGCCATGCTCAGCAAATAATTTTGCTGCTGATAAACCTAAGCCACTGTTACCACCGGTTACTACTGCTACTTTATTAGTCAATTTTTTCATTTTGTAGTTTTTTATTGATTGTTATAATTGAAACTTTAATTGTTTTATCCTTTTTACATTCACCCCGAGTATCATGCTGGGCGGCATCGGACCACGACACTCGCCTCGGGTCTCTTTGAGTTCTGGAAGCCTTGTTCAGCTAGTGTCAAAATTTATCTGTTTCATTTTATATCTATTTATAGAAATATTTAGATGTATTTAGGTCTGCTGTTCCTTTTCAGTCCTGCTTTAGTACCAAAAAACATCCAATATCCTAAAAGTATCGATGTAATAATTGCTACTTCAAACATAATTCTTACACAAAGATAGGGGAGATAAATCGAATAATCGAAAACTATCGATTTATGTTAATAAAATTTTTTTAGTCCTTAAATGGGTTCAAAAAATTGACATACTCTGTTACAACTTCTTTGTTTACAGTATATCGCATATTGCGTCCGTCTTTTTCACTTACCAGCAGATCAGCATCTACCAATTGCTTTATGTGGTGCGATACTGTACTCTGTGCCAGGTCTATCATACCCAGTATCTCGCAACATGGCATCCAGTCTTGCTTCTTCACTGCTTCCATTATCTTCAAACGGTAAGGATCACCCAATGCCTTGGATATCTTCTCCACGTTTTTGATACTTAATGTCGTATTCATTTATGCAAAGGTATCGATTTGTTAGTTGCTTTTTCATATTTGAGCAAGTATCGGGTTGGAATTAACTTTTTCACAAAATAATTTGTGTAAGTAAATACTTACGCTTATATTTGTGTAAGTAAATGCTTACATTATGGAAATGAGACGAGACGTTTTCCAGGCGATAGCCGATCCTACACGCAGAGAGATCATTAACCTGGTGGCTCACCAAAGCCTAAACCTTAATGCTATTGCCGACAAGTTCGACGTGAGCCGTCCTGCTATATCTCAGCATATAAAGATACTTGCCGAGTGCGGCATCATTATTATGAAGCAGCAGGGTAGGGAGCGCTATTGCGAGATACAGCTGGAGCCACTTAATGAAGTGTCTAAGTGGATAGAACAATATCGTATTATGTGGGAAGAGCGTTTCAGTAAGCTGGATATGCTGCTGGAGACCATGAAGCGGGACGAAGCCGAGGGTAGCGGCATCAAGACAAGAAAGAAGAAATAGTTACACGGTAATTACTATTCAGAAAATCAGCGACTCAAACAATAATAATTCACTCACAATAAAACCAAATAACATGCAAAAGATCACACCATTTCTGTGGTACAATGGTAAGGCTGAAGATGCTGCAAAACTGTACACTTCCATTTTTAAGAATTCAAAAATGCTGGGTAGTAATCCTATGTCTGCGACGGTAGAAGTAGAAGGGCAGACGCTTATCTTATTCAATGGCGGACCTATGTATGAATTGAATCCATCATTCTCGTTGTCGGTGAGTTGCGATACTCAGGCAGAGATAGATGAGTATTGGGAAAAGCTGCTGGCAAATGGCGGTAAAGAATCGCGCTGCGGATGGCTGGTAGATAAGTTTGGCTTGTCTTGGCAGATAGTACCGAGTAAGCTGGGCAGCCTTATTGGCGGTCCTGATGGCGCTGGAGCTAACAGGGCTATGAAGGCCATGATGAAAATGAACAAGATGGACATTCAAACATTACAGGACGCTTACAACAACAAATAATTACTAATTGTCAACATCGAAAACAATGGCAAACAAGACAACTGTAACAGCAGAACCTGGCAAACAGGAACTGTTCATCACCCGCGAATTTGATGCGCCTCGTGAACTGGTATTTAAGGCGTGCAGCACGCCAGATCTTATTGTGCAATGGCTTGGACCGCGTGGTATGACCATGAAGGCAGACCAGTATTTAGCAAAGAGTAATGGCCATTACCGTTACCTGCATACCGATACAAACGGCAATGCATATGGCTTTCATGGAGTGTTTCATGAAGTAAAAGCGCCTGAGCGCACTATCCAGACATTTGAATTTGAAGGGATGCCTGAGCCCGGGCATGTATCACTGGAAACTGCCCGCTTTGAGGAACTGCCCGGTGGCCGCACAAGGGTGCATATACAGTCTGTGTTCCAGTCCGTAGCAGACAGAGATGGCATGGTAAAAAGCGGTATGGAACGTGGTGTAACAGAGGGATATGAACGCCTGGATGAATTGCTGGCAAATGGTTTTTAGTAACTATCAGATTTGGCAACTTTCTAAAAAGTTGTCAAATCTGGTTTTGCCCTCCAGTTGACCAATGTCAATTACTACCCATCAACATTCTGAATTCCTTTTTCATGGTAGTGCCCAGTTGCTTAAATGAGAGAAATACTCTGGCTTCGGCGGTATATCCTTTGCCGGTGTCATATGGGTAGCAGAAAATAATGCCCTTACCTGTAAACATAAAATTTTCAGGTACTTCTATATTTGATACCGGGAAAGCCTTCAAAGTTTCAGTGTCGGCAGTGTTCTTATATTCCTTTATTATCAGTGCCTTTAGTATGCCATTGTTAGTCGTTACAATGTCAGCCAGCTTCAGGCTTTTATTTGTCCCAAGACTAATGCACACATATCGGGATGGTTTCTTGCCGGTATTTACCAGCTCTAAAGACAACAATCCATTGTCGTTATAAACTGGAAATAGTAAAGCGGAATAGCTGAAATCTCGTCTATGCCATTCGGCTCTGGATGTATCTTCGGGCATAAGTCCGTATGCGGTGGTAAACTCTCCAAAGCGCTGTTGTGCTATTCTTGCAGGCATTATCTGCATATCAGTTACCCTTTGCTGGTCCGTCTCTGTCAGTTTTAGTATTTCGCCATTTATCAGATAGGCAGCTGCTTTGGTGGCATTAGCAGTGGGCTTTACACCTAGGTAGTAAAAGTAGGCAGTTCGCATTGGCCGACCGGGTTGCATGGTCGTTGCACTATCGCGGTAACTGATCATGTCCAGCCTTGTTGCCTTGCTGTAGTCCTCAACTAGATCTATCTCCGCAGTCGTTTTTTTATCTGCACTGGTCCACTTGCCGGTAAGGCGATTGTCTTTGATCACAAAGGTCCACGATGGGAAGACAACTTCTTCAGGATTACCCCAGCGATAGTTTACAGTCCGTTCCTCTGCATGCAGTTCTGCAGTGTGCGCAAAGCTTTTGGGTTCGTATATGGCCAGGCATTTTGTTTCGTTGCCTTCGGTAAAATAGAGGTAGCTGCCACCGTAGTTAGATGCGCCACAAAAGCCATAGCGCAGGTCAAGCACTACATTCTTTCCACCTATGGTGCCGGTGTAGTGCTTGTATATGTTCTCGCCGGGTGCATCGCTATTGCATGTTTTTCTGTCTCCGGCATTTGCCGGGGCAGTGAAAGTGATACACAAAAACAGCAGAAAGTAATAGCTTAGTTTGCTTTGCATGGCATTAAAGATTATACCAATAAAGTTACAGATGTAGATCAGTTGTAGAACGAGTTTGTCCTGCTAATTTTTCTTTTTGAGTATGATCTTATCGTATGCCTGATTCAATTTTATTGCTTTGCTTAATTTTTTATAGTCAGCATATATTGTGCCCGGGTACACGCCACTGATCTCGGTGCAATGAACGATGATCTTGATTATATGCCCGTCTTCAAAAGTAGTTTTTGCATGATAGTTGCCAGATGGTAGCTCTATGTTTATCTCGGCCGGTAGTCTTTCCGCTTCGTAGGTGCCGGTGAGGTTAATGATCGTGGTATCGTCACAGTCACCATCAAATGCCGTTTCGAATGCTTCTTTATTGTCTTCGTAATTGTTGGGATTGGCAACAAAGAATGAAAATACACGTGGTGAAATAAAAAGCCTGTTGCCCCCGTGCGATACAAAACCGCTACCGGAAAGATCGATATGTTCGCGGATATTGGGTATGCCATTATCCTCCCCCGATGTGAAATTATAGTTATTTACAGTGTAGGTGCTCATGGCAAATTTGCTGCTATAGTATTTGTCGTTCGATTCTTTACCATTGTCCAGCACCCGGCGTGCGGCGGCCCAATAGCTGCCGCTATGATAAGTGTTTAAGCTACCTGTAAATTCATCCTTTTCATTAATATTTATTCTTGCACAGCGTGCGATCTTGCTTAGTGAATGGTCGTATTTTGGTGTTTTTACCACATAGCCTCCTGTGGGAGTAAGCAGCAAGGCTTTTCTGTTATTGGTGAAGTCTGATAAATAGGAAGATACATCTGTTTTACTGGTGCAGTCGAGCCACGTAGTATCGTTTACGCCCGGAACACAAAGTATAGCATGATTGAAAACCTGGAAGGGAAAGCTGTCGTCCAGTCTTCTTGCATAATGTTCTCCACCGTATATCAAAGCCATATAGGAGGGTACGCCGACCACATTCAGCATTGCCTTCATATAGTTGCTTAGGTCTTTACAATCGCCATAGCCATTGCCGGCAACAAATGAGGCATTGTGCACCTGCCAGCCACCTATGCCCAGTGATATATTTACGTAACGCGTATTTTGCTGCAAATATTCATAAAGTACTCTTACTTTGGCTGCGGCCGAAGCGCATGTGTCGGTAAGTTTATGCACGTAGGCCACAGTTGTTTGATCCAAATCATCCCGTTCACTGTTCAGATCGTAGACAAATGCGCCAAATTTATTCCATGTAGAGATCTCGCCTGAAAATTCGCCAACAGTGACTTTTTGAGGTAAAAACACCATTGCGGGAGCGTAAAAAATTTCAATTGGCGTAAGTTCATCTGGCATCTTAAATGCAGGTATCGAGTTTACGTTCAAGGTAAGATGCTTCCGTCCGCCATCGGTAGTTAAAACCGGTTTGTTGTTAGTTCTGTATTCTTTGTGCTGCATCGCCATTTGTGCGGGGTAGGTGACGGTAACAGTAGCATGTTCCACCGATACATCGGGCCCTATCTGTGGAATCCAGGATGGTAAATTGAATGAGGTCAAGTAGTGCCTGACAATTGTATAATTGCAGGTGTAAGGGTATTCTGTGGTAGTGAACTGGAATTTTTTAGAGCGTTCATCGTCAAAAAAGGCACTTGTGCTGCCCATGAAATCTTTAATCATCTTCTTTTTCAGCGTGCTTATTTCCAAACCGTTCTTATCATACAATGTACCTTCTATCGATCTTACCGAAATCAGCTTGTCATAACGTTGGTCTATCTCGGCGTAATGGCTTCCTTTTTCATTCAATACCGTTATGGTGTAGTCGTATGTAACAAAGATGTCTGTAGGTGTAATAATATCTATATCGGTAGCAGTGTAGCGCAAGACAGCGTTTGCACCATTGAGTAATGCGGCTGGTATCTTACCTGCGGCCAGGCTATCTTGCTGAGCATAAGCCGGCGAAATAAATAGCGATATGAGTAACAGGCATGTAGTGATATAACGGTTCATTATTTTTTTGTTTTTTTTATTGCCAGCATTTCATTTGTATCGTCTATCATCTTCTGGAAAAATTCCTTCAATGAAGAATACTCTTCGGCTCCGTAAGTAGTAGTGTTGATATTGAAACTTGTGTTAATGGTAAGTATATGCAGGTCAGGCAGATAACTCATGATCTTCTTGTAGTACAGGTCTCCGTTGTGATACTGTATAGCCATAGGTTCAGACAGCGTGTCCGGCTCCATGTTAACGGGGAGCGTGATATTGGTATACAACACATATTCGCTTTTGTAGTTGAATTCTATAGGCGACCTTCGTTCTGCAACTTTGAAGGGATTGTTCTCGTATATTTTTATCAGATTGGTATTAAGAAACAGCGGCTCATTTTTGTTGAAATTAATGATGCACGAGTATTTCATTACCAGGGTAGTGTCAGGGTTGTCTTCATTTTCTATATGTTTTTCCTGCACGGCAATGTCGCCCGGCAATCTGTCTTTTAAGGCATCAAGATCTATTGTTTTTTGTTCTTTATCTTCTGCCCATGATCTCCTGTAATTGGCAGAGGCGATAGTTCCCATTTTTCTGGTTATATCGATCTTTGCGGTTGAGTCGGTAAAATCGTAGAGTTTGAAGTTATACACTGTTTTGTTTTTAATATGGTCGCTGGTAAGTTGAATACCATGGCCTGTGTCTGCCAACACCCATGAAAAGCCATTGTAGCAAAAGGAGGGCAATGAGCCAAATACGTTATACTTGTTGCTCGCATCCAGGTATAAGTATTGACTATCTATCTTTATCTGGCAAACCATGTAGTTGATACGGTCAATTAATGGGAACGCTTCGGTAGGCGACACATAGCCGGCGGTGCCCAGCAGTACTAGCGAGGCCGGCAGCTTTGCTCTTACCAGCATAGCGGTCAGTAGCATGTTCATTTCCCATTGGTTCAAATCCTTCGCATCTGCCAGCTTACCCAGGTTGCTGGTTGAAAGTCCTGACGCACTCCCTCTACATTTGTAGTGATCTCTTACATACTTGTAAATTGCAGTCGCTATTTCTGTTTCCGTCATTCCGGGTTTAGTGATAGAATTAATAGTTTTGTCTAAAAGGCTGTTGTCTCCGTTGAGCATGTCTCTGTATCCCAGGTCTATCCAGAACGACCTATTGATCTTATCCCAGGAATTATAGAAATGGCGTACGCCGATGCCTGCCGCAACACCGGTTAGCTGCATTTCAAGCCGCTCAGACATGTTGTATTTGTTGCGTACAAATGTTTCGTCTGTAACCTTTTCAACATTCCTTCTTACCCAGAATGATCTGCGGCTGTAAGCATATTCCCTGCATACATAGGCGAAATCATCTGTGCTTTTCATTGCCTCTTCTTCCGTCATGTATCTTTTGTCTTTCAGCCCTATGTGTGAGATGGAAGTAAATTCCATATTCAGCGGATAGTTGATACTGAAAATGTTTTCCAAAACCGGATACGGACCTTGCGGCAGCCAGGTATAACTAACACGGATATCATTGGAATAAGTCTCATAACTGTATTCAATAAGAGAGCCTACTTTCACATCGGGCATTGTGAAATTGACTGAATTGACCGTTTTAGATACATCTTTTTTAACGAGTTCCTGCTTTGCCAGCGTTGATGTTATTAATTTCCCATCCTGCAGGTTGTAAGTGTATCCTTTTATTTTGTTTAACTGCACTGCATCCTTGTCGGTATACCATACGTGCACATTGGCTGCGTCCAGCGCTTCTGCTTTAAGTATTTTAATAAGTTTGTGTACAAGGTGCCTTTTACCCAGGCCACCATTATTATAAGCCAGATCTATATAGGTATTCTCATATAGTACTACGGCACTTGCACCCGAATCTATAGCATAGCCGGTGGTATTTAAATGCTTTTTTAAAAAATCATGATCAAATTCCTTTGACGTTGCTACGCCACTGGTAAGCAGGAAAGCGCATAAGAAGAGGTTGTATAATTTTCTATAATTCAAAGCAACAAGATATTTTATAAATTCGTAAAATGGATATTGAGGTATGTAGTAAAACTCAGTGTTTGGCTCCGGTTTTATTTCTTAATTGTTTTTTTATAGCTATCATCTCATTACTGTTATCGATCATTTTTTGAAAAAATTCTCTTATCGTAGTGTTCCATTCACTTTCGTAACTGGTAGCATTAATTTCAAAGCTGCTATTGACGGTGAGCAAGTGAATATCAGGGATATAGCCCATCATTTTCCTGTAATAAATTTCGCCATTGTTGTAGCTGATAGCGGTTGGCTGGGCAAGTGTATCGGGCTCCATCTCGGGTGGTAGGGTGATGCTGGTAAAGAAGGCGTATTCGCTCTTATATGGGAATTCGATAGGGGCTTTACGTTCGCCTGCTTTAAATGGGTTGGACTCGTATACCTTAATGATGTTGGTATTAATAAATGTGGTTGGCTCTTTTCCCAGGTCCATTATGCAGGTATACTTCATTATCAGATTGGTATCCGGGTTGTCCTGATTGTCAACATGGCTTTCCAATACGGTGATATTTCCCGGTAGGTGATCTTTTATGTAGTCAATATCCTTTTGTTTCTGTTCCTTGTTCTTCACCCATGCCTTTCTGTATGCCACCGAGTGAAGTAGCCCTGTTTTTTTAGTGATCTCCAGCCGGGCAGTTGAATCTGTAAATTCGTTGATCTTAAAATTATAGGTATTCTTATTCTTTATGAGGTCCGGGGTAAGGTTTACTCCCTGTCCTTTGTTGCCCAGTATCCATGAAAATCCATTGTAACAGTAAGTTGGCAGTATGCCGAATATATTGTTAGGATCACTGGCATCGAGTAATATTTGCTCAGTGTCGGCCATTACCACACAAGCCATATAATTGATACGGTCTAGCACCGGGAATGTTTCTGTTGGAGATACTGATGCCGTTGTACTCATCAGTATCATTGCTGCCGGCAACTTTGCTCTTATGAGCATTGCTGTAAGCAGAGCGTTGATCTCGGCTACATTTACTTCTGACGTATGTTCCAGCTTCCTGAGATTTGTGTTAGAGATGCGCCCCATTTTTTTGGAGCAGTGATAATGTGCTCTTACATATTTATATATAGCGGCGGTCTTACCTTTCGCAGACATTGCCGGGGTGAGTAAAGAATCGAGGGCTTTGTCGAAGAAGTCGTTGATGCCGAAAAGCATGTCTTTATATTTCTGTCGCTCCCACAGTTCATCATTGATCTTGTCCCACGAATTATTAAAGTGCATAATGGTTGTGGGCGTGTTGATGCCGGTCATTTGCATTTCCAGGCGCTCGGCATTGTTATGTTTGTTTTGCACAAATGCCTCTTCTTTTTCGGCAGCAATGTTTCTTCGTATCCAATACGAACTCTGATTAGCTCTGTTTATCGTGCGTACACATGCAAAATTGTCTGCCGCATTTTCAGCGTCCTCTTCTTCTTTATAAGATTTGCATGCCATGCCCACGTGCGTTATTGATGTAAACTCAATATTGGTAGGGTAGGTAATGTTAAAGCTACTCTCCAGTTTGGGATATTCATCCTGTACATCCCAGGTTAAAACTGTCTGTTTATAATTAGAGCGGATATCATAAGAATATTCAATTACGCACCCTTCCTTTACCGATGGAAGTGTAAAGCTCACGGAATTTACATTTTCAGATACATCCTTTTTCAACAAGTCCCTACGGTCTATCTCTTCCGTCACTAAGGCATCGCCGTTTAGATGATGAGTGTAGCCCCTAACCTTTTCTACCCGCCCAAAAAAATTGTCGCTATAGAATATATGTACATTAGCTTCGCTGAAGGCACTGGCCTTGAGAATTTTTACTAGTTTATGATAGGTGTATACCTTTGTGAGGGCGTTATTGAGATAGGATAACTCGATGTCTGTTTTTTCGTACAACACTACCGCCGCAGCATCTGGGTCTATAGGATAGACTTGTGTCTGGAGGTGTTTTTTTATGAAAGTTTCGTCAATTTCTTTTGTTGCGGCAGCACTTGCCAGAAAATTGAACACACATAAATATATGCAGGTCAATAACTTATAATTCAAAGTAACGTGGTTTTTAGTAGAGCAAATGTAGTGAAAAGGGGATTGAATGGAGAATGTTGGGTGGTTTTTGTTCTTGTCTGCATCCTCCCCGCCGACAGGCGGTCATAATTAGCCTGATGGAAGGTTTGAAGGAGAAAAGTTTGAAATTTAGCGTTGCTTTTTTGAAAAGTGGCAGTTTTTCGTAAAAGTGGCAGTTTTGTGTAGGCTATTTTTGCTGTATTCGTTGCCAGTAAGGGGTTTTAGGGGATTTTAACAAATTGCCACATGCTGCCACTTTCTGCTACTTTCTGCCACTTTCTGCCACTTTTTTTATTGAAAGTGGCAAGCCAAGTAACGGGCGTTACAAACGCCCTGCCGTTGGATTCTCGTTAAAAACGAGGACCAATTTGGGATGTTTAGCCCGTACGATTGTGGGTGTGACGGGGTCATAGATGTCAAAGAACGGCGGGCAAATGCCCATTTTGGGTGCAAATTAATGTCAGAAAATGAGGTAATAAAATAAAGATATTCACAAAATTGTGGATAAGTTGTGCTAATGATCGGTGGATCAGGATGTTGTGAAGCGTATTTGAAGTGGAGTATATTTATTTGCAAATATGTTCGACGGCTACTTGCGACCAGACAGCACCTTATACAGTTTTCCTATAGTAAGGCCCTGCACTATTATTGAAAATATGACCACCATATAGGTAATAGACACAAACAGATCTCTATGCATGTTTTCGGGTAGAGATAGTGCCAGGGCAATAGACAATCCACCTCTTAAGCCGCCCCACGTAAGTATGGCTACTGCGTTTTTTTCAAAATTTATGGTACGGCCCAGCATTTTCACCGGTATAAATACAGATACCCATCTGCTTAATAAAACGATACCTATACTAATCCACCCGACCACCAGAATGATCGGATTCACCTTCACTACCAGCATCTCAAACCCAACCAACAGGAACAGAGCTGCGTTCATCATCTCATCGGTCAGCTCCCAGAATTTGTTGAAGTAATCCATCGTAACATCCGAAAGGCCGCTTTCCCTGCCTTTGTTGCCCATTACAATGCCGGCCACTACCATTGCCAAAGGACCTGAAATATGCAGCTTGTCGGCCAGCAAGTAACCACCCATTACCAGGGCTATACTTATAAGAACTTCTACTTCATATTTATCAATCGACTTAATAATGCCAATACCCAGATAGCCGAGCAGCAATCCATACAACAGTCCACCTCCTGCTTCCCGCATAAATAGTAGTGATATATCTGTGACTGTCAATTTATCAAGGCCTGTTTGGGCTACCTCCAATATTGTTATGAACACCACTACTGCCACGCCATCATTAAACAGAGATTCACCTGCTATTTTGAGCTCCAGAGATTTTTGTATGCCTGCTTTTTTCAATATTGCCAGCACTGCTATAGGGTCGGTGGGGGAGATAAGTGCAGCGAACAGCAGGCAATAGATGTATTTGATATTCAGCAAGAATAACGGGAATAAGTAAAAGAGCAGTGTACCTATAAGAAAGGTAGAAATAAGTATTCCGATGGTCGACAGGGTAATGATGGGGATCCTTTCTTTCTTCAGGCTGCCTGCATCAATATGAATAGCTCCGGCAAATAACAGAAAGCTGAGCATGCCATTCATTAGCAGATAGTGAAAGTCGATGGACGAAATGATATTGATAAAGCCAATAGAATAGCCGGGAAATATCTTAGCGGAAATAAGCATTAATACCGAGACGCAAAGCGACAAGGCCATAATGCCAATAGTAGGCGGCCATTTTATATACCTGTGGTTAATGTATGAAAAGGTAGCGGTGAGACAAATAATAAATACGAAAATTTCGTAGGGATGCATATTAAGATCGTTACATGGTAAACTGTGTTGCGGTGCTAAACCGTACTTGTAAAGATAATTATTTAGCGGGTCTCCGGTCGTAATTTAATTGAACACAACTACTTATATTTGTTGTTATGAGGTGGCTTGTGTTACTTTTCGGTTTATACATTCTTTTCCTCGGCATAGTACCCTGTGCCGATGGTGTGGTATGTGACGACCTTAAAGTGGAAAACACAACACAGCATAATGAGCATAAGGATACCGACCATAAAAAACAATGTACGCCGTTCTGCTCCTGTAGTTGCTGCCACAGCAACCCTGCCATAGCAACGCTTGATCTGGCAGATAGTATATCCATTTTTTATTTAACTGAGCAGCCCCGGTTTCATTATGTAGCCGGTGCAGCTAAAGATATTGCTATAGACATACTCCGACCACCCTGTATGATATAACCGTTCAGTTTTTTTACAGGCGTCAGCAATGATGCCCTGATCTGTTTTGTCATCTTTAACTATAATCTATGAGACGAATACTAACAGCAGTGATAATTGCGGGGCTACCTTTTACAGGATATGCCCAGGTATCATTTGTTGCTAAAATAAAAGATAAAAAAAACAATGAAGTGCTGCCCGGCACTATAGTGCATGTGGCAGGTACGTCTATAGGGTGTAATGCCGATATTGATGGGGTTGCGGTACTAACAGGTGTGCCGGCCGGTAAGCAGGCAATTGTATGCAAGTACGTTGGTTTTAAGGAGCGCATAGATTCCATGGATTTTCCGCTTGCAGTTACAGATACGATTACCTTAGTTATGGAATCTGCTGCCGACGACGAACTGGAAGAGGTGTCTGTAAGCTCTACGCGTAGTTCACGCACCATAGCAGATATGCCTACAAGGGTAGAGCTGATAGCAGGTGAGGAACTGGAAGAAAAGGCTAATATGAAACCGGGTGATATACGCATGTTACTAGCAGAGAGTACCGGTATTCAAACACAGCAAACATCAGCCACATCAGCCAATTCATCTATTCGTATACAGGGGCTTGATGGGCGCTATACGCAGATACTTAAGGACGGCTTCCCGCTATACACCGGTGCCGCCAGTGGATTGGGGTTGCTACAAACACCACCGCTCGATCTGAAGCAGGTAGAAGTGATCAAAGGTTCTGCATCTACATTATATGGCGGTGGCGCTATAGCGGGCTTGGTCAATCTTATATCCAAGACACCTAAAGAAGAAAGAGAATTGCGCTTTCATATTAATGGTACCAGTGCCGGTGGCCTGGACATTAATGCATTTTACGGTAAGAAGTTTGGCAAAGTTGGTATAACGGTATTTGCCGCCAGCAATAGCAGCAGCCTTTATGATCCCGCGGGTATTGGTCTTACTGCAATCCCCCGTTATGAACGATATACAGTAAACCCTAAGTTGTTTTTCTACCTATCTAAGAAAACAACCATTGTAGCGGGGGTAAACGTGTGTGTGGAAGATCGCATTGGGGGAGATGTAAAATACATAAGAGGGGAGGGTGATAGCCTTAATAGTTTTTATGAAAGCAATAAGACGAAGCGTTTCAGCACACAGTTTTCGCTGGTGCACGAGTTCAGCGATAAGAGCCAGCTAACGATAAAGAACAGTTACAGCTTCTTCGACAGGTTGATCACTTCTCCGGGCTACACATTTGATGGTGCGCAGAACAGCATCTATTCTGAGGTAAACTATGCGCATCATACGGAAAATTTTGAGTGGGTAGCTGGTGGTAATTTCCTTACCGATGGTTTTTCGGAAGTGGAACATACCGTGATCAGCAAAAGAAATTATATACAGAATACCGTTGGTGTATTCGTTCAGAATACCTGGAAGGTTAACAAATCGCTGTTTGTAGAAAGTGGATTGCGCTACGACTATGTGAATAATTATGGTGCATCACTACTGCCAAGAGTGTCTATCCTGTACAAGGCCGGCTATAAGTTCAGCTCTCGCCTTGGTGGTGGTTTTGGTTACAAAGCACCAACGCTATTTACTGAAGAAAGTGAGAAGGTAGAATACCGCAACGTATTGTCGCTCAATCCTTCTATAAATAAAGTGGAGCATAGCTATGGTGCCAATTGGGACCTGAATTACCGCACCAGCATTTTAAAGGGAAAGGTGTCATTAAGTGTCAATCACCTGTTCTATTATACCTATCTTAAAGATCCGCTTTCGCTGGTGGCTATTGCAGGTAACATCACTCAATACGTCAATTTCTACCAGTTCCAGAACCTTACAGATCATGTAGATGCCAAGGGTATGGAAAGTAATATAAAACTGGGGTATAAAGACTTTAAGCTATTCCTTGGTTATACCTATACCGATGCCGGTGTGCACACCAATAGTGTCATCATAGCTAATCCGCTTACTTGTCGGAATCGTATCAACTCAGTATTGGTATATGAGGTAGAAGATAAAATAAAGCTGGGCCTTGAGGCGTATTACTTTAGTCCGCAGAAGCTAAGCGATGGCACCAAAGGCCGTGACTACTGGTTGATGGGTTTTATGGCTGAGCGGCTGTGGAAACACTTTTCGCTGTACATCAACTTTGAGAATTTCCTTGACGTAAGGCAGACCAAATTTGAGACCATCTATACCGGCACGATCACCCGCCCGGTATTCCGCGATATCTATGCACCCCTTGATGGTTTTGTAGTAAATGGCGGGGTGAAAATAAGGTTGTAGTAAAGCCCTTACTACATGAGCTATTTATCTTAACTAATAAAGGTGAGCAAAACAGTTGCTCACCTTTATTAGTATTATACATTCAGATTGCGTCTTATTTTTTGATCATACCAGGCTGTAACGTATTGCTTTGTGCCTGGCGGGGAATATCCTTCTGGTAGAATTCGTATGACTTACGCAGTAGTTTAAAGAATGTAAGTGTCTGTATCAGTGCAGTGTCTTTACCTCCGTTTATTACAGCATACATGCGGTCTGCGTCATATTCGTTGGGTACTTCTTCGTCGCTCGTCAACTTGTTCTTACTGCGTTTGTTTACCGGCATCCAGTAAATATCGGCATGTTGCTTTTCGCCTTTTATGGTTTCAATGTCTATGGTAGACATCTTAGTCGCATTCTTAATGATGCTGTCCAATCCTGTTATACCATTCATATATCCTTCACAATTAATGTTGGTGAAGTAGGTGCTGTAACCTTTGGCCCTGCCTTCGTTTAGCGGTCCCATACCTGTTGTTACAGCCGGTTCGCCGATTACGGTAAATTTGTCCTGTGTCTTGGTGAAGACAAATGAATTGATGGGTTTTCCGTCGTATTGTACAGATACCGATTTCAGGTCGGAAGCAGGGACATTAAATACTGTTCTGTCTCTCCAGTCAGAAACTCTTGTGGAGAACCTTGATCTAAGGCTACCGGAAAAGCCCGGAGTCTGCACCACATAGGGCATTTTAGCACCTTCAATCAGCATATTAGTGCCGCCGCCGTTGGCCGAGACTCCGCCCACATAGAATACAGTTATTTTTTTATTGTTCTTGTCATACAATTCTACCTTAATACCTTCAGCAGCCATGTTCTTCACCGCTTCTTCATAAGCGTTCTTAGTTACGGGGTAGAGCGGTTCCTGATTATGTACCGTAAGCAGTATAAGGTCTACCATACTTGGTAGCGCGCGCATGGTGCCATTCAGCATCCACACGCCATCCTTGCGTTCAGCAGTTATAGATTCATTGTCATTGGTGGCAATGAATATTTTGTATACAGCTGCAGTGTCTGGTACTGTAAATCCCGCCTCCTTGGCGCCATATGGGTTATCTTCCTTCTTAAATATGAAGAAGTAGATACTGGTACCCAGTACGGCAAGTATTACGAAATATATGAGGGTCTTAGCCATTGGTGGTTGGTTTAATAGTCTTTTTTACTTCATACCTGCGCTTTCTCATGAACAGGTAAAACGATGCGAACATAAGTACTAGTGCTATAGGTATGGTCACATTGATCCATTGCCATTGTGTCTTTTCTTCTATTGCACGGCCTTTGTCCAACAGGCGCATCTTCACGTCTTTAGAACGAGCTTCCAGTATGCCTGAGTGATCGGTAAGATATTCTATGGCATTCAGTAAGAAATCGCGATTGGCAAAGTGCTCTGCAGTGTATTTATAGTAGCCCAATTGCATCGGACCATCTTTGGTAGAAAAATCGTTCTGAAAAATGTTGCCAATAGAGGTAACGATCATGCTGCCGGGGCTATCGCACTGTGGCTGGAATGGTTCGTGAAGTGAATCAAGCGTGGCCAGGTAAGCCCTTGCCAGCCTGTTTTTGTACAAAGACACAAACTTACCTTCCAGCAATACTGCAACCGGCCTGTAAGGCCTGTTGAAGTTTTCCATGCGGCCGGGATAGTTGATCTTCGCAAAGCTCACTGTAACCGGTGAAGATGATGTGCGGCTGTACTTGGACGTTTCCAGCAACACCGTGCTTTTGATGGCAGCAGCACTTATGGTATCGATACTATTGGTAAATCCACCAATGATGAAGTCCATATTACGGACGATAGGGTGCTCTGAAGTAGGGTTGATGCGGGGGAAATAAACCCAGTCGTGCAGCTCCGGCTTGCCGGTGGTAGCCATTATGGGGATAGGCACGCATTGTTTATCTTCAATAAGATCATTGTTGATACGGGCACCGTACTTGAACAACATATCATCCAGGTTCAGGCCGTTTTCTACCGATAGGAATTTCTGATTGCCATGTGAGAAGCTATCCATAGATGCGCTCATGGTATTTACTGCCCATAGCACATGACCGCCGCGCATTATATATTGGTCTATTTTAAGCTTATCGGGCTCAGAGAATGGAGTAGTTGGTGCATTGATGATTATGGCCTCATATGCATTAGATATGTGTATCAAGTGAGAGAGGTTCAATGAGTCGAGCTTGTATAAGCCACCCAAAGAACTGAGTAGATCTACAGAATGAATGCTCATGTCTTCGCCATTGCCATAGAGATAACCAATACGCGGCTGTATAGCTTTAGACATCATATTGATGGCACTAGCAAACTTATATTCCAGTAATGCCGCAGACAACATGGTCAATTCAGAGCGGGTCTTGCCTTGTGCGTTTTCAAGCAGATAAATAGGCATTTCCCGGCCATTATATTGTACGAGGGCATAAGGGAAACAAACCTTTACAGAATAGCCATCTTCTTCTTTGCTTGGTAAAGACATCAGTTCCACGCCTTTCATCTGCAGGTCGCGGGCTATTTGCTTTTGCTCATTTTCGTTCTTGCCTTCAAAAGGATCTATAAAGCGATAGATGATCTTATTACCCGCCACATCTTTAAATGTAGATAATTCCTCACGTACAGACTCCTGCACATGCTGCAGGTCGGCAGGTAGTTTGCCTTTCAGGTATACATTGATAACTGCTACCTCGGGCATGCTGCGCAGCATCTTTTTGGTAGAGTTGGATAGTGTAAAGCGCTTTTCCTTTGTAAGGTCAATGCCCTTATGGAAATAAGATGCCAGAATGTTTACACAAATAAGTATCAACGCCATAAATACTATGCGTACAATAGCCTGTCTGCGTTTGTTATTTTTACCTTGTTTTTTGGTAGCCATATTATGAAGGTCTTACGCCTGTCTTGCCGCGTCTGTAGTTCTGCTGCTAAGCGAAAAGCGGGTAAGTGCAATGAATAATGTAATGATCGATAAAAAGTAAACAACGTCTCTTGAGTCTATCAGGCCGCGGCTGATGGAGTTATAGTGAAACTCCATACCTATCATGCTCAGGTAGTAATCCAGTCCCTCGGTCATGTCGGGCAAGCGGCTCAGATGCTCAAAACCTGTATATAACAGGTAGCAAGACAACAGCGATACAAGAAAACCTACTATCTGGTTGCCGGTAAGTGATGAACTGAATACGCCCACGGCCGCAAACGTCGCAGCAAGGAACATAAGGCCGGCATAAGAACCAATAATTGCTGCCGCATCGGGGCTGTTATCCGGCAGGGCAAGGTTGGCAATGGTATAAACATAAATAAGGGTAGGGAGCAATGCAAAGGCTATGAGCGCCAGGGTAGCCAGGTATTTACCCAGAATGATCTCCAGATCTGTTACCGGCTTTGTGCGCAGCCACTCAATGGTGCCAGATCTGAACTCATCTGAAAAAGAACGCATGGTAACAGCCGGCACTAACAACAGCAACAACCATGGGGCAATTTCAAAAAAGCGGTCCATGGCAGCATAGCCATAGCCCATTATGCTATACTCGGGTATTACCCACAAAAACAGCCCGCAGGCAACAAGGAACACCAATAAGGCCACGTAGCCAACTATTGAACTGAAGAATGAATTGATTTCCTTGATAAAAATACTTCGCATTATCTGTTATGTAAGAGGAGAGCAAATATAATAAAAGGACAGCCGTTAAAAGATTTTGTGAAAAATGTAAAAGTTAAAATTTGTCGAAACATATGATAGCCAATATCCTTAGCACAATTACCACACTTCAATAGACGTATTTCCGGCATCTTTACTTGGCTTTTTAAAATCTTTTTAATAGTTTTAATTTAAAAATATGAGTAGCTTGTTGAAAAGCAACCATTACATTAATATATTTGACTTCGGAATACGCAACATACCTCATAGGGGTGATGTAGCTGTATGCTGTAATATAAACTTACCAACACATGCTTAAATTTACTTTCAGGAATATAATGGCAGCCACTTTAATAGCCGGTGCTGCTACTTTGGGTGTACTTTCTTGTACTAAAAAGGTAGATACTGCAAACTATGCTAAGTTCCTGGGAGACTGGAAGATCACCGACAATTGTTCCGGTTTCAATATTTCTCATATTGATATTGCTGCCAGTAGCAATAGTTATGATGTGAATGTAACCTACAAAATGGGTTGGCTTAACCCTACTTTTGGTGCTAATTACGATTCCTGCCAGAGAGAAGTAACTATTAAGGGCGTAGTGAACAGCAACGCAGCTAAGGATTATTTCAGCATAGGCAACCAGGTGGTGACCGATAATTGTGGTAATGTATACACCATTAGTGGTGGTGCCTACATTAAACCGGCCATAGACCAGAGCAGAGATACATTAATGATAACTATAGTAACCACAACTACCGGGGGCAGCAGTGCCTGCAGTTATAAGGGTCTACTGTAGTTGATATCTGATATTTTTTTGAAAAGAGTTTCGCTTGCGGAACTCTTTTTTTGTGGGATGTTCCGTGTATAACTTTAGTAGGTGGTTTTTCCATCACAGCCGGCATATTTAAATTTATAAGTATTCGGTTTGCCTTGCCTACGCCGGTTGGGGATTCACACACAATAAAAACTCGGGATTATATTGTTTCCCGACTACTTTCCATTCTTCCTCTCGCCTGGATAGCAATCTTCAAATTTCCTCAAAACGCCCCTCAAAAAACATATCCACACAAAATAACCCACCTAAAACCCTTGCCCACAGCACCTCACAGCCGATTTTTACGCAAATTTTGTTGATATCTTTATTTGTTGGATACAATTTTGTACATTAATTTACAACCGATTACACTGAAAAGCTGTCCTGCTTTCACTAAGATTCTGAACCAACGTGTAAACCAATTTAGGGACGAGGCAGGAAGAGAAAAGTGGAAGTGAGTAGAAAAAAGTGGAAGAAAGTGGAAGTTTTGTGAAATTTGTTAAAACTGCCGCAAAGTCTTATCAGTAAAGGCATACAGCCAAATTAAGCCAAACAAAACTTCCGTAAACAAGAAAAATTTTCCACTTTTATTTTACGGGATGTTTTCGTCGTTCCTACACACTTATGTACCCGATCGTCACGCCTGATAATTGTGTAGCAGGTAGTAGTGTAGTATCCTCTTATTTTGCCCGAAAACCACACAAATTTTCATGGCAAAGATCATATTGAATCACGATCCGGTACTCACTAAAGAACAACTAAAAGATGCGCTTACCGGCTATTTTCTGCAATATGGCTATGAGGTAGATTATTCTGCACTGATAGGTGCCGACCTTTACGTTAAAAAAAGCTCATGGATAGGCGTTACCATCAAGCTTAAACAAAAGCCTGACACCACTTTTCTGCGTGTGAGTGGCTACGTACCTTCACCTGCGCTGCGGGTATTGGTAAATGGTTTGCTGCCCCTGCTTATATTGTGGCCCAAATGGAACAAACTGATAGCCGAGGTGCGCTACTACTTCGACTACGAATACCAGACAAATGAGTCGGCTATCTTCTGACAGGAAAGTAGGCAACTTCTTTTCCTTTAAATTTACAGTATGAATCGTGTATTAGGTATTATCTGCCTGTTGGCAGTTTTGGCATTAGGTAGCTGTACCCATGAAAGCAAGATAGTAATACCCACACCGGTAACAGCACCTACCGGCACATGGAAGGTCAGCTCTTTTTTGCATGATGGTTCCGATGAAAAATCCATGTTCGACAATTATGTTTTTGCCTTTCCATCTACCGGTGTTATAACCGCCACCAACAGTGGCACTGTTAAAACCGGTGTATTTAATCATACAACAGATGGTAGTGTACAAAAGGTTGTTATAGACTTTGACCGCAACCCACTATCGCGCCTTGATGATGACTGGGATGTAACAGTAAATACTGCTACAGAAATAGACCTGCAAAAGCATGACGATCCTGCCGAAGCGCTTCATTTTACCAAACAGTAGACCTATTATGAAACCACGCTTCAACGTCCGCGTATACGGAATACTCATACATAATGGCCGCCTGCTGGTCAATGAGGAGATCATCAAGACCAGAACCATCATCAAATTCCCGGGCGGCGGGCTAGACTATGGCGAGGGCACGGTAGATTGTGTGATCCGCGAATGGAAAGAAGAGCTGGATATGGATATCAAAGTATTGGCGCACTTTTACACCACCGACTTCTTTGTTGCCTCTGCTTTTGATGAGTCACAGGTCATCAGCATCTATTATCTGGTTACAGGGCAGGTGCCCGAAGTCATTACCAACCATGTACCCAACGAGCGCACCTATTGGGTAGATCTGCAGGACGTATCAGCCGATACTTTTACCCTGGTCATAGACAAGCGGGTAGGGGAGATGCTGCGGGAGCAGTTTGGGGTTAACGAGTAAGGGCTTCAAGTAAAGGGATACTATAGATGATCAGAAACGCTTTCCACGATTCTCTTATGCGGAATCCATTTTAAATCAGAAATCGGTGGCCACGACTTTCAAGTCAATGTCATTTAGCAAGAGAAGTTTACTTAATTAGACGTCCAATACCTTCGGCGTCATTACATGCTATAGGTGGATCAACTAAATAACACTGACCTGAAGGTCGTGGGAACTAGTAAGTTATTGTAACTTACCGATACCTCGATACTACTGGCTCCCATTTAAATATTTGTATAAACAATATTAATACCGTTATTAACTGTATAAACGTCCATTCCCACTACCTTTACACCCTATGAAGTTACTCATGTCTTATCTGTCCCGTTACAAGGGAATGATAGTCCTCGCCATACTACTTGCCGCTGTTAACCAGAGCTTTTCTTTAATGGATCCTATGATCGCCGGAAAGCTGCTCGACAGGTACGTCAATCATCCGCTTACTGTAGATAAAGAAGGCCATATCTCCCGCGATCTCAGCACCTATATGAGTGGCGCATTGCTGCTCATTGCTGCGTTGATAGGTGTAGCTATGGTATCGCGTATTGCCAAAAACTTCCAGGACTATGTAGTGAATGTGGTCATACAGAAATTTGGTGCACAACTCTATACAGATGGACTGCGTCATGCGCTGCGCCTGCCTTACCAGGAATTTGAAGACCAGAGCAGCGGACAGACTTTATCTGTTTTACAGAAGGTGCGTGTAGACTGCGAGAAGTTTATCACCTCATTCTTTGGTGTGTTACTGCCTACCATTATTGGTTTGGTGTTTGTTATAGTATATGCATTTGCCCTTAGCCCGCTATTGCCATTGGTATATGTGGGCGGAGCGATTGTACTTGGTTTGCTTACGTCTGCGCTTAGTAAAAAGATCAAGGTTGTGCAGAAGACCATTGTTAAGGAAACTAATGCGCTGGCAGGCTCTACTACCGAGTCGCTACGTAATATTGAATTGGTAAAAAGCCTTGGCCTTACCCAGCAGGAGATCCGTAGGCTGAACAGCACTACTATTAAGATATTGAAGCTGGAACTGAAGAAGGTTCGTAGCATTCGTACTATATCTTTTATACAGGGTACGTTCGTAAACCTGCTTCGCCAGGCTATTGTTATGAGCCTGTTGTTCTTCATTTATAAGGGCACAATATCTCCCGGACAGTACCTTACACTTATCTTCTATTCCTTCTTCATCTTCGGGCCAATGCAGGAAATAGGCAGTGTTATTATGACCTATCGTGAGGCTGAAGCTTCTCTGAATAACATTCAGGAGCTGTTTAAGAAGCCAATGGAATACACACCTGAGCAGCCAGAAGCTATTAATGAGATACAGGAAGTGAAGTTTGACAATGTTACCTTCAAGCACAACAGCTCCAGCCGTCCTGCATTGGATGGAATTTCGTTTGATGTGAAGTTGGGTGAGACCATTGCATTTGTTGGGCCATCGGGTAGTGGCAAGACCACACTGGTAAAGCTTTTGGTGGGGTTGTACCATCCTAACAATGGCCATATCTATTACAACGGTCATACCGATAAGAATATTGATTATGAAGAATTGCGTCACCAGATGGGTCTTGTAACTCAGGATCCGCAGTTGTTCTCTGGCACAATAAAGGAAAACCTGCTGTTCGTTAATCCATCAGCTTCCGAAGCAGATATCAACGAAGCATTGACCAATGCATCTTGCCAGAACCTGTTATCGCGTGCAGAAAATGGCCTCGATACATTGATAGGTGAGGGTGGACTGAAGTTATCGGGTGGAGAGCGCCAGCGTATCTCTATAGCGCGCTCATTGCTTCGTAAGCCAAGACTCATGATCTTTGATGAAGCCACTTCGGCACTAGATTCATTAACAGAAGATGAGATCTCTCAGACCATCAAAGGCATTACATCACAGCGACAGCACATCACTATCATGATCGCGCACAGGTTATCTACCATCATGCATGCCGATCGTATCTATGTATTGGAAAAGGGTAATGTCATTGAAACCGGCAATCACGAGTCGTTGGTAGCTGAAAAAGGACTTTACTATGCCATGTGGCGCCAGCAGATAGGAGAAAGAAAGGAGTTGCCTAAGATGGCAAAGGCGTAGTTGCCTCAAATTGAGTGGCGAGGGTGTACAGAAAAGCAGCAAAAAAAACTAATTCGAACAATGGGGCAGTTCACGAAATGTGCATTGTCTCATATTCAAATTGCCGAATTGTCTAATTATTGTGTAAGCCATCTACCGCTTCACAGAGTTCTTTGAGGTCAACCGGTTTGTTGAAGTAGCCCTCTACCTTGCTGGTATCAATGTTTTTCACCATTACATTGTTACGATATTCATCCTCATCAAGGCCGGTTACCAGAATTACCTTAAAATCGTGAGCGGGGTTAGCAGATGTTTGTGAGAAGTTTTGGAGGAAGTTGAAACCATCGTGCATAGGCATGAGCAGATCAAGCAGTACCACCGATATTTCCGGGTTGGTATCCAATAGTCGGGTAGCGTCATTCCCGTTTGTAGCCTCCTTTATCACATACCCGTGCTTCTCGAAATATAACTTATAAACCTGGCGGGTGAATTTATCATCATCGACCAGCAAAACGGTATTTTTTTGCATTACTCTACGTTGGGTATACGTTTAGTGATTGAAAATCAGAGGTTTATAAAATGTTGTTTGTCAAAGTTAATACATGCATCTTAATTATTCAAACACCACACATCCTAAACACAGTTACTATTTGTAGAATTTTACATGTTTATTTGAGGTTGTCGGCTGTATGGCAATAGGGTAAGGTATTACAGCTTTTTATTATTTTTCCTTATTGCGATATAATATTTTAGTATTTGCATTTTTGTGACGGCTGATATTGGATATGTGATTAATCGTTCAAGGTTATTATCTGATCGGTCTTAGTTTGCAAAATGAATAATGCAGGTTTGCCGGATGAAAATAAGCCGGATTTCCTCAATGATATTTTAGTGTTTTATCACTTTAGTTTTTCACCATTGTTTATTATATTTACTTATGCTTAAAGGAAAAGTTGCGTTCATCACAGGTGCCAGCAGGGGCATAGGAGAAGCCATAGCGCTAAGGTTGGCTAAGGAGGGTGTAGCAATAGCTATTGTAGCCAAGTCTATCAACGAAGATCCGCGGCTGGGGGGCACCATACACAGTGTGGCTAAGAAGATCAATGAAGAAGGCGGCAGAGCTCTGGCCATACAATGCGATATCCGTGATGAAGAGCAGATAATAGCCGCTGTGCAGCAGTGTGTGTCTGTATTGGGTGGCATAGATATACTGGTGAATAATGCTTCGGCAATAATGCTCACCAATACCGAAATGACCGAGGCCAAACGTTTTGATCTTGTGCATGATATTAATGTACGCGGTACGTTCTTTGTTACCAAGCATTGCATACCATTCCTAAAGAAATCTGAGAATCCGCATATACTTACACTATCGCCGCCGCTTGATCTGAATCCTAAATGGATAGCTCCTTACGTAGCTTATACTTTGAGCAAGTACAACATGAGCATGATGACGTTGGGTTGGGCATGTGAGTTCAGGAAAGCAGGTATAGCAGCCAATTCTCTATGGCCGGTAACCACTATAGCTACTGCAGCAGTAAAGAATTTACTAGGCGGTGAAACCCTGATGAACATGAGCCGCAAGCCCGAGATACTAGCCGACTGCGCTGCCTTGATACTGGCGCAACCATCAAAAGAATGCACCGGTAATCTGTTCTTAGACGAGCAGGTACTTACATTGGCAGGCATTACCAATTTTGATGAGTATGCAGTTACTCCTGGTGGTCCGCTGCAGAAGGATCTGTATGTGAGCTAGGGGGAAGTCGGAAGTTTAAAGCGGATGAGTCCATTTAGCCATTTTTGGTTCGCGGCTTGTTTACTTCCTTCACATCCACTATTCCCTGGAATAGGTAGATCTTACCATTGCTCATATTCATGCAGCGGGTGCGGGTGCGGATCTTTTCCAATTTTTGGTATACAATGCCGTCTTCTGTCTGGAAGTAATGATTGGGCGCAATGTCGTCAACTAGTTTGTGGCCGTCTTTACGTTCGTCGTACCGGTAGAGGGCTTTGAATAGTCTAGGGTCAGTACAGGTACTGGCAGCAGGATCATGGACGTAAGCAAGCAGGGCTTTCTCCACATCATTTGGAAAAAGTTTCTTGCCAATGAAAGGTATAAGTATGTGCCTGAACTGTGTCTTCCATTCCTTGCCGTGCGGATTTACAGAATGGCCAAAATGCACAAAGGTGAACATATGTGCTAGCTCGTGCAATAGGGTAATGAGGAAGCTATATGGGTTAAGGGTTGCATTGATGCTAATGCGGTGAAACGGGTCGGCAGTTGTAGGGTTGCGATAATCTCCCAATACGCTTTTACGGTCGTGCGTAAGCGTAAGGTGTATGGTGTGAGTTTTAAAAAAAGGCGCTACCTCATCAAAGGCCCCGGCAGGTAAGAACTGATCGAGAAAGGTAAGCGACGTTTCTTTCTTTTTCATAATTATTTTGTTGTCCGGGCCATCTTTGAGAGCAGCATTGTTTCTGTTGCTGAGTATACAAGATAAATGGCCATCAATATAAAGATGCTTGGTTTGTGAACTGTACTCCTGTTTATGGCCACGTACACCAGTATGGCTACCATGCAAACCATCAATTTAAGAAAGGATGCGCCCGATACACCGCGTACAAATGCGCCGCCGGGTTTGCCTATTTGCTTATTTACCATGTAAAATGCACTCAATGATAACACCACCATTATGGCATTACCAGTTTCCAACACGGCAAACCTGAACGCAGGTAATTGATGTTGCAGCACAAAAAATACTATACTAAGGATGACAAATATGCTAACAATAGTAACTGTAAACGTTTTTTTCATTTCTTGTTGAATTCTTTAATAATCTGCCACAATGATACGACCAATGCAATTAATGGAAATAATATTGTTAGCAGCGGCACCCGCCAGCCTATTTTATGATCCAGTTTGTAGCCTGCCCATACACCTATGCCCATCATTGCCATCCACTGTGTGGCCAGCCCTGCATACCGCATCATATTTCGTTTATCCTGAGCCATTTTATTAGTGTACCGAAATTATGGCAAACCAAGTGTAATTCGGAAAGTATTTTGTTAATTTAAACTTATCCTTCCCTCCCTCAACCCGATTTTTTGACTATTTTTGAGCGTATTAATAGAAAAACCGCTTATATCTGTTATGGATGTAATTTTTCCGCTGGTTTTGCGTTAAGATAGGTCGGAGACAAACTGAAAAAGAACATTTTGAATATTAGGTTAATATTATTTATACTATTTGGTTGCTTTTTGTTCACTTTTAGCACAGCACATGCCCAGACAAAGGGTGGTGCAGGCACTAAAACAAGTGCAGCAGATAGCCTGAATGCTGCCCGAAAATATCTTGCGGACAGTGCAGCAGCTGTGCGTAAATTCAGGAACAGTAAGCACTATAAAGATAGTGTGGCCAGGTCTCGTACTGAAAAGACCAAATCACTTACTGCTGCGCGAAAGGCGCATACTGATTCACTCAAAGCAGCAAGGTTAGGTGTAACCAAGCAGTCGCTCGATAAGCGCAAAACAGCTACCGACAGTTTAAAATCCATTCAGAAGGAGCGGATGGATAAGATGGAAGCCATTAAGAAATACAAGGGCAGTAAGCGCTATGCTGATAGTGTGACCATATCTAAACGAAAAAAAAGTGACGCGATAAAACGAGCCATTAAAGGTCATACAGATAGTCTTGCAGCTATACGAAAGCACTCCATGGACAGCTCCAGGGCAATTCGTAAACATGTGACTGATAGTATGAAAGCCGTCCGGACACACTTCACAGACAGCCTTACTAAAGTAAGAAAGAGAAGATTGGATAGTCTTGCGAGGGTAAAATCGGGGAAAGATAAGAATTTTAAAGCGAAGGATAAAGCCGCCGAGAAGAAGAAGGCGCTTGCCCTCGAGATAAAAATGAAGCAAAAGCATGAGGCCTATACCAATCAGGCTATGCTGAAAAAACCGTGGCGACCCTGGCGGAGGTTTGTACAAAACGGTTTTACACACTACAACTATTATTACAACGCCAATCGAAAGATGGAGGAGGCGAATGCCAATATGCTTAGGGGGGGCATGAAGGAGAACTATGATACGCTCATAAGACTCTATCCATTCGACCCTGATAAAGACTCGGCACTACTGGCGGCCGATATGGATAGTATTATCCATAAAGTGTCTGTAGGCATACAGATACATGATCCGCGTGTAAAGTGGGCCAATGATCTATACCTGTTAATGGGGCAAGCTTATTATTTCAAAGGGAATTACAATAGTGCAGCGGCAACTTTCAAATACATCATAAGTAGTGATGAAGAGGCTAAAAAGGCGGAGTTGAAAGCTAGTGGCCAACGGCCGGCATCAGGAGCATCAATAGTTGAGGATAACCATTCCGCGCTCGATTTTCTGAAACATAAGTCTGTACACAACGATGCTATTCTGTGGCTGGCACGTACTTTGGTTCAGGCCCGCCAGGTAGAGAACGGACAGGCCGTATTGTCTTTACTGGCCTCCGATCCTAACCTGCCCGATGATATGGAAGGGGAGGTGGCAGTAGGTAAGGCATTTGCGTATTACAAAGATGAAAACCTAACCGCTACTTCGGAGCAATTGAGTATTGCTATGGAAGACGATAATCTGCCTAACTGGTTGCGCATGAGGGCCGCATTCCTTAACGGGCAAATACAGCAAAGTGAAGGGAAATATCTCGCGGCGGTGTCCAGTTTTGAGCGCAACCTTGATTTCTTCCCTAAGATGGATATGGATTTTTACTCTCGTAAGAACATAGCGTATAACACGCTGATGGCGGGTGGGGATGTGGAAGATGGTACAAAACCACTGAAGAAGGTGCTGAACGATCCTAAGTATGCTACCTATTACGATCAGGTTTATTACGTGTTGGGCAAGCTTTCCCAAAAGGCTAAAAAGCCCAACGACGCTATCAAATACCTTACACTAAGTGCCACAACACCAAAAGCTACCAAGAAGCAAAAGGCCATTTCTTATGCTTCGCTTGGAGATGTGTATTATGATGAGGGTAGCTATTCAATGGCTAAAAATTCTTATGATAGTGCCAGCAAGTATGCGGGAACCACTATTAAAGATCCTGCGGTGATGGCCAGTATTTTGCGCAGTAAGGGATTGTCTGAAATTTCTATACCTGCGGGTATCATACAAGATCAGGATAGCCTGATGGCTTTGTCTGAAATGAGTAAGAAAGAGCAGCAGGCTGTAGTACGCAAATACCTCAGAGACCTGGAGCAAAAGTTGAAGGACAGTGCCAAGAGCGCCCAGGAGGGACCAGCTATAGCCGCATTGCCACAAATTGAAACAGCAGCTGATCCTGCGGAGTCTGCTAACTGGTACTTCAGCAATCCGGTAATTATGCAGCAAGGTGTTGCAGATTTTAAGCGTAAATGGGGTAATCGCGCATTGACCGACAATTGGCGAAGAGCGGCTGCAGTTGGTTTTGCGGGAAGCAATAACACATCAGGTGGTGCAAACGGCGGACTGACGGCTGACGACGATAATGCTGAACCTGAACCAGATACCAAGACAAATGGTTTGCCATCGGAAGAGAGCCTGCTGGCGAAGATACCTAATACGAAGGGCCAGAAAGATGCATCTATAAGGATGTCTCAGAAGGCTTATATAGCTCTGGCTAAAGCATACCTGAAACAGCTGGATGATCATGTGCAGGCTACTAAAACGCTGGATACACTGGATGCCCGTTACCCGAATCATAACCAGAAAGAAGAAGAATTATACCTGCGTTATCAATTGGCCATCAGGGAGAATAAGCTGGACAAAGCGCAGGCATATGCTACTGAGTTTCTGTCTAAATTCCCTGATTCAAAATATGCCGACTTATTACGACCAAAGCAGGTAGCTAAGGTCTCAGAGGCATCAATAGATGGAAAAACAGTAGCAGCATACTATGAAGAAACATATGGCCTGATAGAGCATCATCAGTATACAGAGGCGTTGATCCGCATACAATCGGCGCTAAAGACCTATGATAATCCATTATACAAAAAACGCTTCCAGGTGGCTGAGGCCATGAGTTATGCGGGCCAGGCCAATTACGATATGGCGGATACGCTCATCACTAAATTTATTGCCGCTAACCCTGGTGATTCGCTTACCGCATGGGCTTCATCAGTGTCGGCATTTATCCGTGATGTCCGTAAAACGGGTAAACCATCGTGGTACAAGGAAGGCCCTCAGCCATGGGATCTGCCTGCCAAGCCTGTAGTTGCAGATGTGAAGCCGGTTGAATCGACTAAGCCTGATCCTTACATTGGTAAGCCTAAGCGCCCTATAGATGTGCCGTTTGACTACAAGTATATACCAACAGAAACGCACTATGCGATTGTCATATTCCCGGGTCTCGACTCCAGAACCGCTAACCTGAAAAAGGCAATAAAGAGTTTTGACTCTTCTCGTGGTATGCCTGACGTACACCAAACATTACTGGATATGTTCTACAAAGATCTTGCAGTGATGGTGGTAAAACAGTTTGCCAATGCTGATGAGGCGCAATCATATGTAGATACTGTGATAGCGGATCAAGCGCTCACAGGCTATAAGCCCGAAGAGCTGCAGACCACTATTATATCGGCAAGCAATTATCGCAAGATGTTGTATGATAAGAATACAGACGGTTACAAGAGTTTTTACACGACTTACTATAAGAAACCATAATAATAAAGGCTCCCTAAGGAGCCTTTATTATTATAATGGGTTAAGTGATCAGCTGAAAATTACGCGCTTAAATTTCTGTGAGAGATATTATTTTTCAATTCTCCGAAATATTCACCAGAGTCACTATCACGATATTTTTCAAGTTTATCCGAAAGTTGAGCAAATTGGTCCTTTATGGTCATAAAGTCTGTTTTGATGGTCTGAACCCCATACTGAAACTCCTCTGCCAGCCAATAGCCGATAAACTTTAAGAAGCCAAATGCTATAATAACAAAGGCCAGGGAATGTGTCATTGTGTGTAAGTCGAGGTCAAAAAAATATTTGAATCCTACTGTTGCCGCGTGGTGTATATATTTCCGTATCATGTTCACAGTTTTTTCAGGTGCTGCTTTTCTGAATAGTTAATTTAAAAAACCATGCCACACATTATTACGTTTATGTTACTGCGTTTCTGCTAACTTTATATATCATGAAAATTTCGTTTGTCATACTGATTTTATTGATAATCACGCTAAATGTTACAGCGCAGCAGTCGTTTATTGCTGTTAAGAGTTGGGCAGATACAGGTAAAATATTTACAAAGCCTGTTGTGGCGGTTTTCAACAAACCATTTGTCTATCAGCAAAAAGTGGTGAAGGAAATACCCAAAGATATCTATACCTGCAATTTCGGGTTCTTCTGTAAGCAGGAACTAAAGATGCATAAGGCCCATGTGCCGGTGTCGGTAAGGTTGGGTAGTTTTGAGTATTGTGATTACCTGGAGCTGAAGGGGAGTAGTGTGAAGTGATAAACTGGATAAGGTGACAATTGGACCTTTTTGAAGGAAGCGTTTCGCTTCAGTATTGTTTCGCAAGCGGACGCTTGCACAGGTAAGGACGAACTGAACACCTCGACGAGGAGTAGATTCATAAATTCTTGCAATAGGACTCATCCCTTCAAAAAAATAAGGCAACCCAATGGATTGCCTTATTCAATATTTTAATCTGCTCTAGTTATCTCTTAAAGCCTACAAATGTGCATTTGTTTACGATAGGACCAGCCATTGTGTTGGTATCATACTCGTAAGTGTCAAATACCAGCTTGGTGCTGCTTTGCAGTGTAGCATGAAATGTTTTACTGTAGTGAGTGCCGTATACAGTAGGGAAATCCAAAGCGTATGTAGTTTCGTTGGTATTCACAACACCGAAAAGTACATCTGTGTTGTGCGTCTTCTGCGTTACCTGAACAGACAGGAACTGGTGTGGAACATTGCCCAGAATGAATAACGTGTCAATTACCTGAGCTGAATTATTACAAGTGGTAAAGCCGGCATAGGTGCCCGCAAAACGGTCTGTAGTGCGTGTTCCGCAAGTAGGGTCGTCGTAGCCGGTAGGGCATTTGCAAGCTCCATTATTGCATGATCCGCCGTGCTGGCAGCTAACATTGGTACAGGCATCTTTTTCGCATGAGCTATAAGTGACAATACCTGCTACCGCAGCAACAACTATGGATGTAGACAATAGTGTAGTTTTCCAAAAACGCATATGTTAGGAATATTTGAGCGTAAGATACAAAAAAACTTAAAACTTAAAAGTCAAAACTTAAAACAGTTCAGGACAATTAATTATCCGAAAGCATTCCAACCCTGTGCTACCAATGCATGCTTCTTGCCAGAAGGGGTGAGCATATTGGCTCCTTCATCAAGCGCAGTTATATAACCAATGACAGTAATGTTGCCATTCTTAGCTACTTTCTCGTAGTCGGCCTGGGCAACTGTGAACAGTAATTCGTAGTCTTCACCGCCGCTTAATGCGCAGGTAGTAGTAGGAATATTGAACTGCATACCCATTGCTTTGGCTTCGTCGCTCACCGGTATCTTATCTTCATATAGTACGCAGCCTACACCGCTCTTGGTGCAGATGTGCAACAGTTCAGAACTAAGGCCATCGCTTATGTCTATCATGGCAGTAGGAACGATCTCCTTTTCTGCAAGCCATTCTACAATATCCACACGTGGTTCCGGCTTCAATATTCTTCCGAGTATGTAGTCATGATCCTTAAGATCGGGTTGCATATTTTTGTCTTCAAGATATACCTGCTTTTCACGCTCCAGCAATTGGAGTCCGAGATATGCCGCACCCAGATCGCCGGAGACGCAGATTAGATCATTGACCTGTGCACCACGGCGGGTAACGAATTTGCCCGGAGCAACCTCACCAATAGCGGTAACGCTGATGATAAAGCCTTTATGTGAAGTGGTGGTATCGCCACCGATAAGATCAACACTGTACTTACTGCAGGCAGCGTATACGCCATCATAAAATTCTTCGAGCGCTTCTACCGAGAAACGGTTAGATATGCCTATGCTCAGTGTAATGTGCGTAGGCGTGGCATTCATAGCACAGATATCAGACAGATTCACTGCTACAGCCTTGTAGCCCAAATGCTTGAGCGGTGTATACATAAGGTCGAAGTGAACACCTTCTACCAACATATCTGTAGTGATGACGGTCTGCCTGCCAAACTGATCTATGACAGCTGCATCGTCGCCAATGCTTTCTATTGTACTCGCCTGAAATGTCTCATTGTTCTTAGTAAGGTGATCTATAAGGCCAAATTCGCCCAATGAAGCTATTTCTGTTCTGAATTGTTCTTCCATAATATTGGGTGCAAAAGTAACAATTTTAATGGCTCAATGGCTGAATGGCTCAATTGCTCAATGCTAATTCGGAAACTTAACAACTGCAATGCAGTTGAAATGGAAATCTTTTATACTTAGCTAAATGTTGGATATCTTGCTATTATCATCAATAACGAATATCATGTACACCATACCTTTTCAAACTATAGACTGGGATAAAGTAGCGCAAACAGAACATCCGGGTGAAACGGGTACATCATTCTGGCAGACAGTAAATGTAGATGGATTGCGTATGCGGATCGTTACCTATACCGCAGGTTATTTGGCCGACCATTGGTGCCAGAAGGGGCATATTGTTCATTGCCTGGAGGGTTCATTTGTAAGCGAACTGAGCACGGGAGAAGCGTTTACACTAACGAAAGATATGACGTATGTAGTGTCGGATGAGTTAAGTTCGCATAGGTCGGTATCTGCAGAAGGGGTGAAGTTGCTGATCATTGATCGTGGATTTTTGAAACCTTTACCACAAGCCAGCAAGTAGGAATCGTTCATAAGTGCTGTAATGTGGCATAGAGTTTGCGCGCTAGAGTGCAAAGCCTACGCTATGAACAAAGTACTAATCGCACTGTTACTGATATTCGGCACTGAATTTGCCCAAGCACAGCCCGGTAAGGGGATGCATGAGGTATCTGCGGATATTGGCAAACTCTCTGGGCTTGATCTTTTTTATGGTCTGTCTTACGTGTCAACTACGTATGGCGGGCACACAGATTACCGGCTTATTTACTCTGCGGGCTACAAGTACTATATCTCCAACAGCATAGCTATTGGCGTAAATCTTTCCCAGCATTCATACGAAGAAGATTTTTATGAGGCATCGGGTGGCTACTACCATCATACTTATTATGATGCGCTCTCTGCATGTGCAGAAATGAAGGGTGTCTATTTTAATCATAGTTATTTTCAGGTATACGGTACATTTGGATTGGGTATTTTTTACTCCACTGGTCGGGAACTTCTACAGCGTACAACAAGCGTAAGCATGTACATCTCTCCTCTGGGATTGAGGATCGGTAGGAAATTTGGTGTGTTCGGGGAAGTAGGCATAGGGTATAGAGGGTTGCTTAATGGTGGTGTATCGGTGATGTTGGGCGATAAAAGGCATCCGTATAAAGCTGCGCCACGATGGGATTGAGTAATTTTTTTCGGGAATCGGGAGATTCCCTACCGGTGGAATGAAGTCGGGAGGTTTCTACCAGCTTCTTTTTTGTTTTTACGGCAATTTGAAAATTGCCTGCCGCTACGACGTAGTCAAGAAGACTACGCCGAACTGTGTTATCATCGAACGGAATGTCGCACCATGAATACCGATAATAATAGAACTCTCTTTTGTCAATTGGCATAGTAAGTCTTTGTATAATAGAGGAGATGTTACTGAAGGATTGTTATATCCGTGGGTCTCCTCCCATTTGGTTAGATTGTGGATACCATTTCATGAAATTTTCTCTGTCTTTAGGCGCAGCAGAGGGGTCGAAAACCATTAAGTCATAGCTCATAGGGTGCAATATAATAAACAGCTGATTTATTGTACAAAATCTATCCTGTAAAACTTCTTTCGTAACCCCACCCGATGGCTGTTGTGTCAGGAGGCACAACAGCGGCAGAGTCGTGGTCGTATAATCAAACAGGGGATAGCCATCACTGAATACCCCCTGATTGCCTTATTAACTAATCAACTTATTATCGAAATTACCCCTGCTCCTTCATCTTAACCATAGTCAAGATAGTAGCAATAGCAACAGTTTCATTGGTTTGGTCGTAAACCTCTACCAGCCATTTTACTATGCCCTTGGCTATGTCTTCGGGAGTGCGTTTTTCCTGCGCTATCTTTTCCTTTACAGTTAGCTTTACGCCTATGGTCATGCCGGGGTATACTGGCTTGGTGAAGCGGCACTCGTCTATGCCGTAGTTCAGCAATACCGGGCCTTTCTTGGCATCTACAAAAAGGCCTGCGGCCTTGCTGAGGATAAAGTAGCCATGTGCTACACGGCCTTCAAATATGGTGCCTTCCAGCGAAGTAGCATCCATGTGGGCGTAGAAATTATCGCCGCTCACGTTAGCAAAGTTGGTGATGTCGGCCTCGCTTACAGTGTGTTTGGCAGTTACCAGCGTCTCGCTTATTTCCAGTTCTTCGAAGTGTTTTTTGAACGGGTGCTTGTCGTACTCATGCTGCTTGCCATACTGCTGGTATACATTAGTAATAGCGCTGATGGTAGTGGGTGAGCCTTGTATAGCGGTGCGGTGCAGGTAGTGCATCACGCCACGCTTACCGCCCATTTCTTCACCACCACCTGCACGGCCAGGACCGCCATGTACCAGCATAGGCATTGGTGAGCCGTGTCCTGTGCTTTCCTTGGCGCAGTCGGCATTCAGTATCAGTATACGGCCATGCATTGTTGCAGTGCCCAGTACTATTTCTTTAGCTATGTTGTCATCGGCAGTTACTATAGAGCTTACCAATGAACCCTTACCCATGCGGCTTAGCTCTATTGCATCATCAATAGTGTTGTAAGGCATAATGGTAGATACCGGTCCGAAAGCTTCAATGTCGTGGCAATCGGTCTTTACAAACGGATCATCGTTGAAGAAGATGATAGGGGCAAGGAATGCGCCCTTTTCTTTATCGGCACCCATTACCTCAAAATTCTCGAGGTTGCCTATTACTATGCTTTGTGATTTAGAGAGCAATGCAACGCGCTCGCGTACTTCATTGCGCTGTGTTATTCCTGCCAAAGGTCCCATGCGCACTTCCTTCAAAGAAGGGTCGCCAATGGTGTTACTTGCCAGGCGCTTGCCCAGTGCTATCTGCACATCTTCTACACGATCAGCAGGCACAATGATACGGCGGATAGCAGTACATTTTTGTCCGGCCTTGGTAGTGATCTCGCGGACTACCTCTTTAATGAAAATATCGAATTCAGCAGAGCCGGGGTAAACATCAGTACCCAATATGCAGCAGTTAAGCGAGTCGGCTTCCATGGTGAAAGACACGGCTTCACTAACTATCCTTGGGTGAGATTTCAGCATACGGCCGGTGCTGGCACTACCTGTAAAGGTTACTGTATCTTCTGTTTGTATAGAATCTAGTATGCCACGGGCGCTACCGCATATCAGTTGTAGTGAGCCTTCGGGCAGAATATTTGATTTGATGATCTCCTCAAAAACGGCCTCAGTAAGGTAAGAAGTGAGTGATGCGGGCTTTACTATAGCCGGCACACCTGCCAGCAGGTTTACCGCTATCTTTTCCAGCATACCCCACACCGGGAAGTTGAACGCATTGATATGTATAGCTACACCTTCTTTAGGCACCATGATGTGGTGACCCATGAACGTATTGCCCTTAGACATTTTAGCTGCTTCACCATCTACATAAAAACGCTCATCGGGAAACTGGCGGCGCAGGCTGGCGTAGGTAAACAGATTACCAATACCACCTTCAATATCTACCCATGAATCGGAGCGGGTAGCACCGGTCATAGCACTGATGGTATAAAAATACTCTTTACGCTCCTGCAGGTATAGTGCCAGTGCCTTCAGCATCAATCCGCGCTGCTGGAAGGTAAGCTTGCGTAGCGCCTTGCCACCCACTTTACGGGCATAATCCATCATTGAGCCAAAATCCAGTCCATCGCTGCTGGCAGAATATATAGCAGCACCTGTAACTGCATTGTGCAATACTTCCCCTTCCTGTTTACCGCTGACCCATTTGCCCTCAGCATAGTTTTTCAGTTGTGTTACTGACATGATATATAAAGTGCGTTTAATTAAAAATGATGCTGCAATTTATAGATTTTGTGTGGGTTTAGGTATATGTTTTGGCAATTCATCTATTATCCTTGTACTTTTATTCCTTCTAAAAATCAATCAACAGTGGTCATAGATAAATTGGAACATGTGCACAGGTATACAGCAATTGGTGAGGGGATAGCAAAGGCTTTAAAATATTTGCAGGAAACCGACCTTGTAAACATTCCATTGGGGAAACATGTAATTGATGGTGACAAGTTATTTGCCATTGTGCAGGAATATGACACAATGGATGCAGCCACTGAACAAATGGAATCTCACCGGAAGTATACCGATGTGCAGTATGTGGTAAGCGAATCGGAGCTGGTGGGACATTCTTTATTATCTACCCAGGCTGTAAGTAAAGAGTATAGTAATGAAGAAGATTTTATGCTGTATGCCGATAAGCCAGATTTCTTTTCCCGCTTTGATGCTGGCACATTCATGATCTTCTTTCCTAGTGATCTGCATATGCCGTGTATCAAGTTGAATGCGCCTGTGAAGGTGAGGAAGGTGGTGGTGAAGGTGGGGATGTAAGGAAAGTAGAAAACAATTTTATCAGGTTGCCCAAAACGGATTGATGATAGTAAGGCTGTCAATTTTTAATCCATGCTGCATATCCTCAGAGTAAAGCAAAGTGCAATTGCCTTCTAATGCAGCGGCCAGGATTATAGCATCAAAGATCTGGAAGTTGTACTTCTGAATTAAGCTGGCTGCTTTATTAAGTGTCTCCCATGAAACTGGTATGCACTCACAGTCTCTTAAGAGATCTGAGCAATATATCAGAATGTCAGCTTTGGACAACGCTATTTGTCTGCGGGTAACATTTATGAACTCAGAAATGACTTGTGCCGACACTTTCGGGTTTTCTGCAAGTTTTTTTTGCGATATCTCTTTTTAGATCATCAGAGCTGTCATGCAAATAAAGCAGGACGTTTGTATCGACAGAGATGCAGTTATTCACTATAGTCATTTGCTTCGTCTCTGCTAAATTTAAAACTGCTTAGGTCAACTAACTTATCCTTTGTGAGGTCCTCAATGCGTTTAAGGCGCATTTTTTTTGCCATGTCAGTGTTGATTTCATCAGCTCCAGACTGTTCTGTTATTTCAAATGCAATTATCTCTACAGTTTTCCCTAATAGATCGTTCGGGAGCTGTATCGTGTAATTTGATTCTAATGGTTTTATTATCTGGCGTAGCATATACAATGTAAATATACGAACAACGAATGACTTCTACGGGTGACAGCATGAGGAGGTTGAAATAACCAACTAAAACGGCTTCAACTTCCCCTTTTTCAACTTTATCTTAAACTCTTCCAGAGTATCCGTGCCGGTAATGTCAATACGTTTGATCTCGTAGATATCCGGGGATGGTATTTTACTTACCTGGTTACCTATTCTGAAGGCCGCCTGGATGCCGTGTTCCTGCATCCACAATTTTAGTTCTGCAAGTACCCGTAGGTTTTTAGGCCTTGCGCCATAGGGGTAGGCCAGTACATCGTAATGATGCAGACCGCTCTCGTCCATAATGGCTGATGAGGTGCGCATTACCGTCTTTATATCATCCAGGTTCAGTTGGTCAAAGTGTTCATGGTGGTACCCATGCAGCCCCAGTTGAACAATGTTTGTGTCTAGTTTTTTTAAGTCTTTTAAGCCCATTTTTTCATTTACCCCCGGTTCCTCTTTTTTAGCGGAGCCGTCGATAGTATTGGCAATAATGAAAAATGTTGCCTTCCAGGCCATTTCCTTTAGTAGCGGATAGGCATAGGTAAGGTTGTTAAGATAGCCATCATCAAAAGTAATGAGTAGCGATTTCTTAGGGTAGTGTTTCGTTTTACCGTTAGCGATATCCAGATATTGGGGTAGCGTAAGAGTAGAGTAGCCCTCCGTTTGCAGATAAGTCCATTGTTCCCGCAGTTTTTCGGGGGTGATCGTCAGGTCATCGCTTTGTCCCGGCCATACCCTGTGATACATTAATACAGGAATACCATCTATTTCGGGTAGCAGCCAACTCAAGTTCATGCGCCAAATATAGTGCTAAGTTAAAAGTTAAAACCTAAAAGTATCCGTGATATGTTTTTCAATTATCTAATTATTTACGCAATATTCTATACTACTATTGCTCTAAACTCACTTTTAGGTTTTGACTTTTAAATTTTGACTTATTATAGTTATCCTACACTCAGGGCCTTTCTCATAGCCCGCGAATACAGTCTTATTTTGGTGTATTTGATAAAGGACTCGTAAGAGATGTTCTTGCACAGTATGTACCCCCAGTAGCCATCTAGGAAGCCGAGACGTATGATGTAGTGGTAAATGAAAACCCAACGCGGTGCTACTATTACCTTTAATAATGACACTGTTCTGCCCAATGCAACTGAGTTCTTTGCAGACATTTCAGTATACAACTGGATCTTACGGCTATGATCGGAAATGGTATTATAACTATGATGTAGCAAGTCGCCCTTAAGAATGGAGATAGGTTCGTTTTTGTCATTCATTACGAAGCCTTCGTGCACCAGCTTCTTATTAATGTGTCCCTTCTGTTTATTGAGCAGGCGCAATTTAGGTTGAGGGTACCAGCCGCAATGCCTTATCCATTTGCCGCAGTAGTTGGTGAGAATACTAAAACTGTAGCCATCATGGGTGTTGTGTTCTTTTACCTCCCTTATACTATCCTGTAGTTCTGGGGAAACGACTTCGTCTGCATCAATAGATAGAATCCAATCATTGGTGGTTTGTTCTATGGCAAACGCTTTTTGCTCACCAAATCCTGAAAACTGATGATAAAATATTTTGGCACCTAAACTTTCAGCAATTTGTACGGTCTTATCTTTAGAGTAGCTGTCTACAACTATTATTTCTTCTACTATGGAAAGTAGGGAGGTGATGCACCTTGCTATGTTCTGTTCTTCGTTATAGGTGATTATGAAAGCTGATATCTTCATCACTTAGAGGGTTGAGGGTTTGTGTTTCAAAACCATGAGCAAAGGTTGTGCCATTTTTATAAAAAGTGGAAAATTTCTCCCAAATAGCGCTACATTTTTATGTAGTCAGGATTAGGTTATTGTGTTGTTTACAAAAAGCCAAAATTGAGTCGTAGATTATGTTCGTGGGCAAATTTATGTTTATAAAAATCAATTTCATATTCAGGTAATAATAACGCTGCCCGACATTTGTTTATTGTCTGTGTTGCAGTTATTTGATGGGTAGAAGGATAAAGGTATAGTGTGTCTGTAATTCCCCTTGGTTTAAACTGCAGGCTGGCGTACTCTCTAGGGTGCATAAACCCTTTCTTGATCGCGTCGTCTTTGTATTGTTTCAGTACATCAAATGCCTTGGTGTTGTGGAAATATATTATGTAGACAGGGTTGGTCTCAAAATAGTCGTATTGGCTGAGAAAGGGTATTCTGTAATCTACGGGGAGGTGATAGTATGATTTTATATTTTTTGCCTGATTTTCGACAGCTATAAATGGAAAACGCATACTATCGGCAAGTCTGTTGGTATATATCCCCAGATTTCGCTCTCCAATATATATTCCCTGCCGTGCAAGTGAGTCGATATACCGCAAATTGTCATCTGATATTCTTGCATATTCCTCATTTTTCAGCTTCAATTCATCCCTGTTCGTTACCGGATAATTCTTAAATGCCTGTTCCCGCACATGGCGCTTTAGGATCGTGCCCAGGAGTTCTTTGTTTATACGTGCCAGATATTTTGGATAATACATTGCTGTATAAACTTCCAGATCGTGTCTATACTTAGTCACAAATGCTTTGTGTATAGTGACTTTAACACGTCTGTTCAAATACATGTTGCACGAACACTCCATGCTTAGTGAGTCCAACAGTGAGGTTTCAAAGCCGTTGTCAATTGCCTTTTTAATAAAAGTCAGCGCCATATCTTCCTTCCTGAAGTATAGCGCAAGTTCAAACGCCTCAATACAATCGTCCACATAAACGAAATCGAACGCAGCGAAAGTGTTTTTAAAATACTGTAATCCCATTATTGAATCTTTATTAATAAAGATCTCGCGTTCTGCATTTATTATTCCTTTGTGGTATAAAGTGTAATCGCTTTCATAGGCCAGACAGTATTTAACAGGTATTGCAAGGAGCAGTAGAAAAGTGCAGAGAAATTTCATAAGGAATGGCTATGAAGTTGTTTGTACAATAGGCACACAAATATAGCGCTTGACCAATAAATACATTGCATACATTATATTTAGTACATTAGACCGGTGGTATTGAGCGTATGCTATGTCGTTTTGCATTTTTTTGGTGCAAACCCTTTGGAGTACTAAAAGTTTGCTATATCTTTAGCGATTATTAACGTACTCACATTCACACTAACTAATAAACAAATTATAATGATGCAAAGGAAGATCTACATTTTCTGTCTGGCACTTACTATGATCTCATTAGTACCGCGCACTACATTTGCGCAAAAGGGTAAGAGCGAGATCTCTGTTGCGTACGGTTTATATAGCATGTACTCTCTTTACAATGGCCAGCCATATAATGTTTCATCGGGTGTTGGTATGCTTAGTTACAAGTATTACCTTACTAAAAAGGTAACTCTGGGTGTGGTGTTTGGTTATGAAAACCTCAATAACTGGGGCAGTTTCCTAACTTTTGCACCTGAAGCTACTTATACTTACTACGACAATAAAGATGCACGTATCAGGGTTAAAATGTATGGTGCTGCATCAATAGGTCTAACAGTTTTTGATGATTTCATCGTTTACAAAGACATCTATTCCCGTCATCTCGATGAGTCTGGTGCTAAACTTACAGGGCATGTGTCTCCATTCGGTATTCGTATAGGCCGTAAGTTGGGTGGTTTCCTGGAAACAGGTATTGGTTACAAAGGTTTGTTTAACTTCGGTATGTCTTACCGCTTCCGTACTAAGCCACGTTTCCACGAAGAGAACTAATTTAGATTGAATAATATTTTGAAAGGAGTTGATATATATCAACTCCTTTTTTTGTGTCTTTTATTTGAATATCATCAGAAACACGCTATTTATTTGTCGAACTCATTCCTTTATAACTGCTTGAATTAGTGAAATTAATCCTCAACTATTCTTTTGTTTAAAATTTAGATTAGATTTGTTGAAAATACATTAAAAATTTTGGTACAGTACCGCATCAATGATCTGGAACGCCTTACCGGGGTAAAAGCGCATACCATTCGCATATGGGAAAAGCGGTATAATCTTATATCGCCATCCCGCTCGACTACTAACAGGCGCTTTTATAGTGACACTCAGTTATTGAAGCTGATGAACGTGTCTACGTTATTGGAGCATGGTCATAAGATATCACATCTCGCTGCTATGACAGACGAGGAGCTGGTGGATCAGTTAGATCAGTTGCATAAGTTTCCTTCTGGTAGTACAGTCTGCGCTGCTTACATACATGATCTTACCACGGCTATGGTGGGCTTTAATGAACAGGCCTTTACAGAGACCTTTGCGGCAGCTACGACCGAGTTGGGATTTTTTGATGGCATGATGAATGTATTCTATCCTTTCCTGCGTAAAGCGGGTTTGCTTTGGCGAACAGATAAGGCGGTACCTATACAGGAGCATTTCGCAACCTGTATCATCAGAAACAAGATCGTCATAGCAACAGAAACGCTTCCACTTGCTGCACCTGACGCGGCAAAATACATGCTTTTTTTACCACCAAATGAGTGGCATGAAGTAGCGTTACTATTTGCCAATTATATTATACGTTCTAAAGGATATGCTACAATATACCTTGGGCAGAGCGTGCCTTATGAAGATATCGACGTGGCTATTGAGACAGCCAACCCGGAATATATCTTTACATTTTTTATCACACCAAAGCCTGTTGAAGAAATTGCTGTTGAGATCTTGCACCTGGGGACTAACTATCCCAATTCTAAAATCCTGATTAGTGGCGACGGTACAATGCTGAACCAGATTTCAATTACCACAGATAACGTTGCTTATCTTAAAAATGTGGATGAACTACTAGGTATTTTATAAATATTTCTTGTTATGGAATGATTTTGTTGTAATATTGTTTAATATTTTTATAGTAAAGTTAAACAATGTCAAGGGTATCTATAATAGGAAGTGGTTTTGCCGGATTATCTGCAGCATGCTTTATGGCTAAGGCAGGGCATGATGTAACCGTTTTCGAAAAAAACGATACAATAGGTGGCCGTGCACGGGCATTTGCCGCAGAGGGTTTTACCTTCGATATGGGGCCAAGCTGGTATTGGATGCCTGATATATTTGAGCAATTTTTTAGCGAATTCGGCAAAAAGCCTTCCGATTATTATAACCTCGTTCAGCTCGATCCTGGCTTCCAGATGATATTCGGAGAGAATGAAACGTTGAAGATACCTGCAAGTTACACAGAGTTGTGTGCTGAATTTGAGCTGATAGAACCCGGTAGCACACCTAGTCTCAATAAATTTCTTGAAGAAGCAAAGTACAAGTATGATGTGGGAATGAAGAAGATGGTATACAAACCATCGTTTTCGTGGCTTGAATTTGCCAGTGTAGAAGTGATCACTGGTGCTGCACGGCTACAAATGTTCAAATCTATGCGTTCTCACGTGCGCAGCCATTTTAAAGATCCGCGCCTTATAGCGCTTATGGAGTTCCCGGTGTTGTTTTTAGGAGCAATGGCGCAGGATATTCCTGCACTTTACAGTATGATGAACTATGCTGCACTTTCAATGGGTACATTTTATCCTATGGGCGGAATGGTAGAGATCATCAACGCCATGCAAAAGCTGGCCACCGAGTTAGGTGTTAAATTCAAGACGAACAGCGAAATAGAGAAGATCAATATTGAAGGTAAACAGGCCGGAAGTTTAAGTATGGCAAATGGGGTAGAAGTTACAGATGCCATTATTGCTTCAGGAGATTACCATCACATAGAGCAGAAACTGCTTGCACAGGAGTTTAGAAACTACGACGAGGATTACTGGGATAAGAAAACCTTTGCCCCATCAAGTCTTATTTTTTACCTGGGTGTGAATAAGAAAATAAAGAAACTCATTCATCACAATTTGTTCTTTGATACGTCTCTTGATGACCATGCGCAGGAAATATACGACCATCCGCAATGGCCTTCAAAGCCCTTGTTCTATGTGTGTTGTCCATCTAAAACAGATGATTCTGTAGCGCCTTCGGGGATGGAAAATCTATTTATCCTGATGCCGATCGCACTTGGATTAAAGGATACTGACGAATTGAGAGAGCAATACTTTAAAATCATTATGGATCGCCTGGAGCACTTAACCGGAGATAGTATTTTACCTCATATTGTCTACAAGAAAAACTATTGTATCAATGATTTCGTAAGTGATTATAACGCTTACAAGGGCAATGCCTATGGGTTTGCCAACACCCTTAGGCAGACAGCGGTACTAAAACCTACACTGAGGAATAAGAAAGTGAAAAACCTGTTTTATGCCGGCCAGCTTACTGTGCCGGGGCCGGGAGTTCCGCCATCACTTATCTCAGGTCAGCTGGCGGCTGAGCAATTAATTAAATATTTTAAATCTACTACCTCATGAAGCAATTGTTCGATAGCGTATCACTGGCATGTAGCAAGCTAACTACCACATCTTACAGCAGCAGTTTTTCTATAGGTATCTATTGCCTTAAAGAGCCACTGCGTGCACCTATCTATTCTATCTATGGTTTTGTTCGTTTTGCAGACGAGATAGTAGATACTTTTCACGATTATAATAAGAAGGAACTATTTGAAGAGTTTAAGCAGGATACCTGGAAAGCTATTGATCGCAAGATCAGCCTTAATCCGATACTCAACAGCTTTCAGCAGGTGGTGCATGCATACAGCATAGAGCGCGAACTTATAGAATGTTTTTTGAAGAGCATGGAAACAGACCTTTACGAAACAGCGTACGACAGGGCAACCTATGAAACCTATATCCTTGGCTCGGCCGAGGTGGTGGGCCTCATGTGCCTACGGGTATTTACCAATAATGATGATGCTCTTTATCAAAGGTTGAAACCATCTGCTATGAAACTTGGGGCCGCATTTCAGAAGGTAAATTTCCTGCGTGATGTGAAAGCAGATTATGAGCAGTTGGGCAGGGTGTACTTCCCAGGCGTGAATTTTGCTGCATTCTCGGAAAGGGAAAAGAAGGAAATAGAACAGGAGATACATAACGACTTCCAGATTGCTTTTGAGGGGATAAAGGCGCTTCCCACTGAATCACGTTTTGGTATTTATGTAGCCTATGTTTACTACAGAACGTTGTTCAATAAAATAAGTGCTATACCTTCGGCCCGGATATTAATGGAGCGGGTGCGCATCTCAAACCGAAAAAAAATGCGGTTGCTGGTCGCTTCATATTTAAGGCACTCTTTAAGTTTATTATAGGTTATGAGCGAAATGCAGGATATAGAACAGGTGATACTGGTAGATGACCAGGACAATGAACTAGGAACAATGGAAAAGATGCAGGCGCATCGCGAAGGCAAGTTGCACAGGGCGGTGTCGGTTTTCATTTTCAATGCTAAGAAAGAATTACTGCTACAAAAGAGGGCAAACGGTAAATACCACAGCCCCGGTTTATGGACCAACACATGCTGCACCCATCCCCGCCAGGGCGAAACAGTGAAGCAGGCGGCTGTAAGGCGATTGAAGGAAGAGATGGGATTATCTTGTCCGTTGCACAAGGCTTTTACCTTCATTTATGAGGAGAAAATGAGCAATGACCTGATAGAGCATGAGTTTGACCATGTATTTGCAGGCATAGCCGATGGAAAGCCAACACCTGAAGCATCGGAAGTAGAAGACTTCAGGTACATAACTGTAGATATGCTGGATAAAGAGCTAAGAACTAATCCTGAGCAATTCACTGAGTGGTTCAAGATCTGTTATGACAAGTACTTCTTTGAGTTATTCAAAGGATAAAAAAGCAAAATGAAAATATATACACTGCACAGGGAGCAAGTTTTACCTATATCGCTGAAAGAGGCATGGGATTTCTTTTCGACACCGCTTAATCTTGAAAAGATAACGCCGGCAGAGATGGGTTTTGTGGTGCTCACCGACGTAAAAGGGAAAAGTATCTATAAGGGTATGCTTATAGAGTATAGAGTATCTCCGCTGCTGGGTATAAAAATGAAGTGGGTGACCGAAATTGGTGATGTAAGTGAGCCATATAAATTTGTTGATAACCAATTGAAAGGTCCTTATGCATTGTGGGAACATACACACACATTCAAAGAGGTGCCGGGTGGTGTGCTGATGCATGATGATGTGAGGTATGCGATACCTTTGGGTATTCTTGGCGAGATTGCTCACGTATTAGTGGTAAAAAACAAGTTGAAGAATATCTTCGACTTCAGGGGCGAAACGCTCAAAAAATATTTTAAAGGATAAGCGTATGTGGATGTATAATGCACTTATTATATTGGCAACCTTTGTAGGTATGGAAGGGGTGGCATGGTGCGCACATAAATTTTTAATGCATGGTTTTTTGTGGAATCTGCATGAAGATCACCATAAAAAGAACCCAACATCTTTTTTTGAAAAGAACGATTATTTCTTTGTCATCTTCGCAGCGCCGGGAATTGCTTGCCTTGCTATAGGCACATTTTATGAGCCACTACATTGGTTGATGTTCATAGGCACCGGTATTACGATTTACGGTTTTGCCTACTTTATGGTGCACGATATATTCATTCACCAGCGTTTTAAGATATTAAGGAACTCAGATAGCTTCTACTTCAGGGCTATTCGCCGTGCACATAAAATGCACCATAAACATCTGGACAAAGAAGAAGGGGAGTGCTTTGGTATGTTGTGGGTGCCATTAAAGTACTTTATCGAGGCGCTAAAAAGAAACAAGATACATGCCTGATCAATACACATACCTGGCGGTAGATTTTTTCTGTATCATCTTTCCGTTCATCTTTTCATTTTTTCCTCGTTTTAATTTCATTAGGGAGTGGCGATATTTTGTATTGCCTTGCTTGATTACTGCTTTGTTTTTCATAGTCTGGGATGTACTTTTTACCTATTTGGGTGTGTGGGGATTTAACCCTCAATATGTGCTCGGTTACTTCTGGTTCGGATTGCCACTGGAGGAATATCTCTTCTTTATTTGTATACCTTATGCCTGCGTATTCACTTATCATTGTCTCGGTTTGTTCTTTACCTTCTCCGCAGCTCGTCATACTATCCTCTTTAAATGGGTGCTGATAGGGCTATTGGTGCTGATAGGGCTCATGTTTCTGCCGAGGTTATACACATCGGTAACATTTATATTATTGTCGGCTTTTCTTTCATTTTTGTCCTACAGAAAAGTGCCGTACTTGCCGCAGTTCTTTTTTTGCTATTTCCTTATTCTAATACCGTTCTTCATCTCGAATGGCATACTAACAGGCAGTATTTTGCAACGTACCGTGGTAATGTATAGCCGACACCACAACCTGGGCATCCGCATGTTTACCATCCCGCTGGAAGATGCGTTTTATGGCATGCTCTTGTTATTGATGAACACATCGGGATACGAGTACATGAAAAGACGCACCTTTGCCAAACAAAATCAAGAGATTACAGTTGGTAAATAATTAATGGAGTAAAGCGGTTAAACCTTTTGTGTAATTTTATGTCCCATTACGTCTAATGTACACAACGATGCACACTCGCTTTTCCTTTTTTCTATTCAGTTTATTGTTTCTTTCTCTTAGTTCTTTTGCGCAACCTTTTAATATAACCGGCAGAGTTATAGATGCCACCGATACTACAGCTTTAATAGGCGTTACTGTAATGGTAAAAAGTGCTACTGATTCTACATTGCCTGTAAATGGTGGCGTAACGGATGCTGATGGTAACTTCAGCGTGGCGGGTGTGAATGCGGGAACCTACAAGGTAACGTTTGCTTATGTGGGGTATAAAACTGCTAATCAAACTATTACTGTTTCTGCTGCAGATGTGCAGTTGGGTACTATTAAGTTGGTTAATGCAAATAAAGAGTTGAAGAGTGTAACCATAAAAGACAAACAAACGCGGGCAACGCAACTGGGAGATACCAGTCAGTTTAATGCCGATGCTTACAAGACACATCCCGACGCTAGTGCCGAAGACCTGGTGACCAAAATGCCGGGAGTAACATCTGATGCTAATGGGGTAAAGGTAAACGGTGAATCACTGCAACAGGTATATGTGGATGGCAAACCCTTTTTCGGCAACGATCCTTCTCTTGCCTTGAAAAACCTACCGGCGGAGATCATTGATAAGATACAGGTATTTGATAAGCTCAGCGATCAATCTTCGTTCACTGGTTTTGATGATGGAACATCGCAGAAGACAATGAACATCATTACCAAGGGTGGTAAGCGGGAAGGGGTGTTTGGGAAGGTATATGCAGGATATGGCACAGACGATAGGTATAGTACAGGCGGTAATTTGAACTTCTTTAAAGGTGATCGCAGAATTACCGTTGTAGGTATGTCTAACAACATCAACCAGCAAAATTTTAGCGCACAGGATCTGCTTGGAGTAACGAGCGGCAGCGGTGGTAATCGTGGTGGCGGTGGTGGTGGCCGGGGTAACTTCGGTGGCGGCGGTGGTGGCGGCAATAACGGGTCCAATTTCTTTGTAGGCCAGTCGAATGGTATCACCACCACAAACTCTATCGGTTTTAACTACGCCGATAACTGGGGTAAGAAGCTAAAGGTAAGCGGCAGTTATTTCTTCAACAGTACTGATAATGGTTCACGATCTGATATAACACAGAACTATCATAATATCGATCTTTTTTATCACGATCTAGATACGTCAGAGAGCAGCAATACCAACCATCGTGTAAATCTAAGGTTTGAATACACAATGGATTCATTTAATACTATCATTTTTACGCCGGGCATAAGCTTTCAACAAAACAATACAAGCTTGGGCCAGTACCTTACTTACGACAGCACAGATGCACCATTATCGAGATCGCGCAACTTCAATGCTGCAGATAATAGCGGGTACAGTTCTTCCAATAACTTGTTGTTTCAGCACAAGTTTAAAAAGCAACGCAGAACTATCTCCCTGAACATAAGCAATTCAATAAATGCAAAGAATGGTACGGGCATGTATCGCTCATACACCACTAACTTCACCCCTGCGGGCGATAGTGTGTTAACCAATTACGATCAGCAATACACGCTTGATAACAATGGATATAGCATATCTCCCAACGTTACCTATACAGAGCCGGTTGGCAAGAAAGGCCAGGTGATGTTCACTTATAATCCATCATTTTCAGCCAGTACATCAGATAAAGAGACATTCAATAAGGACAGTGTCACCAACGCTTACAACGACTTCAATCAACAGTTATCAAATAAGTACAACAATACCTACAATACGCAGCGTGGTGGGCTTAGCTATAGGGTAGGGGATAAGAAAATGACATTTTCGGTAGGTGCCAATATGCAGTATGCCATGCTGGAAGGAGTGCAGACATTCCCTTATAATACCAAAGTAGAGCGTAATTTCACAAGTGTGCTCCCTACAGCTATGTATAACTATCGGTATACCGATGGCCGCAACCTGCGTGTTATGTATCGCACCAATACGCAGGCGCCGTCTGTTACGCAATTACAAAACGTAGTTGATGTGAGCAATCCTGTATTATTGAAAACAGGTAATCCAGACCTGCAGCAAGACTATGAACATACTCTGATAGTAAGATACGGCATGACCAAATCTAAGACGCAGCGCAATTTCTTCTTTAACTTTTACGGCAACTATATCAATAATTACATCAGTACAGCTACATTGCAGCCGTCTAGTGATAGTGTGTATCGCGGACAATCGGCACAGGATACCATACTTATCCGCAGAGGCAATCAACTTACATTACCCATTAATGTGAATGGATATTTCAATGAACGAGCATTTCTTACCTACAGTTTACCTGTACAGTTTATCAAAAGTAACCTGAACCTGAGTGCAGGATTAAATTTTACCTGAAACCCTGCCATGATAAACAACGAGATCAACTACTCTAACAATACTACTCCTTCGGGCGGATTAGTATTAAGCAGTAATATCAGTGCCAATCTAGATTTTACTTTGTCTTATACCGGTAGCTATAACTATGTAACCAATAGCTTAAATACACAGTCAAATAACAATTACTACAGCCATGTAGCAGCCTTTAAGATCAACTACATTTTCCTGAAAAATTTTGTGTTGAATACCAACATCACCAACAACTACTATGCGGCGTTTACAGGTACCCCCGATCAGAATTACTTTTTATGGAATGCCTACCTTGGTTACAAAATGCTGAAGGCAAAGGCGCTGGAAGTTAGAATTACTGCTTTCGACATACTGAATCAGAATAGAAGCGTTACCCGAACTGTAACAACGCAGTATGCTGAGAACAATACTACCACAGTGCTGCAGCAGTACTTTATGCTGCAGCTTACTTATACTATCCGCAACTTCAAAGGTCAGATGCCTACATTGGAAGAAGGGCCTGAACATGGTATGCGTGGCCCAGGGGGGCCAGGTGGACGCCCAGGTGGTGGCGGACCGGGAGGTCCCGGTGGGTTTGTACCCGGGCAGTAATGGCTTTCATAACTAAGGACATATTTAAGAGCGCCAGCTGTTGATTAAGGACGTATTTTTTTATTTTTAAATTTATAGTTGGTTTTCAAATTGCTGGAGTAGTTTTGCAGCGGTAACGGCGATCATATCACGCAATTGACCTACAGCATGAAAGACAGTCAAAGAGGAGTTGTTGGTGTATCAATTACTGCAATTATTTTTATTATAGCTACTCTGGCCAGTGTCAAAGTTCATTTTGAAAACCCTTTCATTCCAGGTTTTGCCATTTCCCTTACTGTTCAGTTGCTGCTCACTGGTATTACAATTGCGGTAATGAGCAAAGAGGTCAATTATAAAATTAATACACCAAAAGGAAAGACCATTATAAAGCCGGTATTGCTAGCCCTTTTGGCTACTATTGTCATCAACCTTGTAATGACGGGAATTACGAAACTAATGGGCAAGCCAATTGAAACGCCTGCTGCATTAGCCAAACTAAAACCGTTACAGGTACTGATATTTGTCTTTTTCTACGCCAGTATTGCTGAAGAATTTTTATTCAGGGGATTTCTGCTAAATTATCTAACACCATTAGGCAAACATGGAATACAGCTCTTTAAAAGGAGGATTTCCTTGCCGGTAATAATAAGTGCCATGGCGTTTGGTGCAGCCCACCTTGTTGTATTGACAACCGGTGCGGGTGATATGTTTGTGGTTAGGATCGTCATCTTCACCACCTTGTTGGGCGCTATTGCAGGCTACTATCAAGAGAAAAATGATAACCACGCGTATGCTATTATAGTCCACATGACAGGTAATTCATTGGCGGTGATCGCGTCGCTGACAATGGTTTCTTAGGGCATAATCCTCAATTACCATACCCATCCAAACACCCCTTGGCCAATAAAAAAACGGCAAGTAGCAGCAGAATGAGCGAGAGTATGGTTCTGAATATGCGGTTGGGTTTCATTGCGGACAATTAATTGATCATTACCCAGCTAAAGCCAAAGCGAAGCATGAAATTTTGAGTAGCGTATACCGGCGTATTACTAAGGCCATTGCCATAGAAATTGGTCACTTGTGGTGCTACAAACAATATGGCATTTTTAGCAAACAATTGCTGCACCTGGTCGGCCATTATAAAGGCACGGAAGTGTTTTACCCGGAAGTTGAGGAACGCACTCAGCTCAGGAATATTAGTAACATAGGTCTTATCCTGATAGTAAAAACGGTTCAGCTGGGCATCATAGCCTGCCGGGTGGTAGCTGGTATTGTAGCGTACTTCTACACCAGTTGCTATCTTTAGTGCTCTTTTGAACATGGCCCGCTCGTAAGATGCGCTATGTCTGCCCATTAGCTGCGGTATATTGATAGGTGCATTATCTACCGATTGCTGATAAATGAGTTCATTATCCAGGTAGAAGTTACCTAGTTTAAACATCTTGCGCACCCATGCCTGGCTTACATTGAAAGCAATATTGTGTTGTGCCGGAGTTCTATTGGCATCCAGGTAAATGTAATTGTTGATCAGGTAGTTTCTTACCCCACCAGCAAAGTTGAACTTACGGCTTTCTATTGTTGCATACACGTTGGTAATACTCTCCTCATTAAAAGAGTATTGATGCTGCACATACCTGTTCTCGTAGCTGGAATAGCTATAAGGAGATGAGCCCAACTGCTGCTTAAACCCGGCTACAAAACCAAAAGTATTGTTCTTGAAGTCGCGGCCTATCATGGCGTTCAGGTTGAAGTTGCCAGCATAGTCGCCGGTTGCAAATAAGGTAGCATTAGCACCATATCCCCACTGTCCTTCTTTCAGTGCTTCTTTCTTTATCTCTCCGGTCAGGTAGTTACTTACAGTCTTGCTACGGTCCAGGTTTACCTGAAAGGCGGGTGTTACTATAAATTCATCATAACGGTTTCCTGCACCTACACTAAACTGCAACGGGTTGGCAGCTTTTCCTATAAAGCCATTCAGCATGATCTTATTATCAACCCAAAACCATTTCTGCTGAGTGACTACAGAGTCGCTGCCATTTATGTAGTAGGGTGTACCCGTATGTGCAAACGCCACATTGAATAGCGACGTATATCTCACTGAATCAGGTGAAAGGTCTTTGTAAATGTGCTTTTCAGTGCTCATTTCCAGCTTATGTGTAATGCTGAATCGGGGAGTGAGCTTGTAACTATATTGAGTAGAGTCGGCATTGTAAGTAGTATCAATTGGTCCCCAGGTATAGCAGTGTTGCAATACTATACCAAAGTCGCGCTGCATATTGCTGATGGTAGATCGGGTAGTGCTGTATGCAGTATTCTGGTAAGCAACGTCAACGGTCTTACGGTCTACATAGGTAAGGTCATTCAGTTCGCTGTCGTTCACTATGCCGCCATTCTCATCGTGCTGCTGCTTGTTGTATACCATACCCGCATACATAGTATAGCGCTTATTCAGACTTTTGAAATTGGTGGAGAGGGCAAAGTTGTCAGTGTTATTTCTATTTACCTTGTAGAATCCCGGTGCATTTACCTTGCGGTATTCCACCATGAAATTCCAGTTCGGTTTTATATTCTGCGTGTGCAGAACACCTGCCACTTGTTCCAGCTTACTGCCCAGTGTATAGTTAAAAACCGAGTATGGCCTGTTAGTATTATAATATTGAAGCGAATCGAGGTTGAATCGATACGCGTCAAAAATATGATACCCTAATGATGGACCTACGCGATAGTCAGGCGTAAAGGCAAGATTGTAGATAGTGCTGCCGGGGTTACCCAGGTCGCGCGCCCATGACTGCACAAAAGGCCTTCTCTGGAAATTGTGCAGGCTCGTGTCAGGAGTGAGCAATTTAGCCGATCCCAATACTTCATAGTAAAGGTTGGCATCTTCGCTCTTCCACGTATTGGTATTTGATTTGTTAGCGCTTGTATCTCTTTGGCTACCGCTGGGCATTGTGGTATGGGTCTGCGCATGCATAGCGCTACCACATAACAATAATGCTATGACCGGTAATAGTCTGGAAAAAGATATAGCCCTTCTAAATTTCAATAGGTGGTGATTATATTATTTGTTCGATAAGCAGATTTGTAAAAAATCGAAGCGTGTCAATTACATTCTCTTTATCATAGCCTCAACCAGTCCTGCCATTTTAGGCGCGGCTGCGTTAGCGGCTTCCAGCACTTCTTCATGGGTAATGATAACCGGTACATCAGTAACACCCAGGTCGGTAATTACGCTTATACCAAAAACCTTCATGCCACCATGGCGGGCTACTATGATCTCCGGTACTGTGCTCATACCCACGGCATCACCACCATTGCGGTGCAGCCAACTGTACTCAGCAGGTGTTTCAAAGGTAGGTCCCTGCAGGCCGGTATATACACCTGTGCGAATGTTTATGCCGTGTTCAGCAGCTATTTCTTTACCCAAAGCTATTAGTCCTTTGTCATAAGCAGCACTCATGTCCAGGAAGCGCACACCCAGGCGCTCGTCATTAGGGCCACTCAAAGGATGCTCTGGGAACAGGTTAATATGGTCTTCGATGATCATCAGATCACCTATTTTAAAAGTTGGATTAGTGCCACCTGAAGCATTGGAAACGAACACAGTATCGACACCAAGTGCCTTCATTACGCGCACGGGGAAGGTTACTTCTTCCATGCTATAGCCTTCATAATAATGGAAGCGGCCGGCCATCAGTATCACCTGCTTGTTGCCGATCTTGCCAAATACCAGTTTGCCATCGTGGCCCTGTACTGTTGATACGGGAAAGTTGGGTATCTCGGAGTAGTGTATCTCGGTTTCTTTTTCGATCATGTCGATCAGCCCGCCCAGGCCACTGCCCAATATTATGCCGGTAGTAGGGGTATTCTTTATTTTGGTTTTGATGAATTCAGTGGTGGTCTGTATCTTATCGTATAAGGACATGAAATATAATTGTTTAATATTTTAGAATTTTGCGTGGGCAAATATCCCACATTTTAGATTTAAAAACTAATCTATTGTGTTAATACGGGTTAGGTAAGTTTGTTGCCCTTTACGTTCAATTCATATCCTATATGTACACTACCGTTAATTTATTAACCCGCTAAGCATTTTGAATTTTTACTTTTGAAATTGGGAATTTGAATTTGTGTACTTTTAAGCACCATTTTTAAACACATGCAAGACTTACGACCATTTTTTGAAGCGGTGCATTTTACTGAGGCCCGTAAAGACATAAAATATCACCCGCTACAGTGGGGGAATAAGATCAAATATGCATTTGATGAATCATTCAATATAGAGGAAGCCGATGTAATACTGGTGGGCTGCGGTGCCAGTCATATAGATCCGTTCGATGAGACTGCCAATGTCATCCGCAAGCACCTCTATGCCATGTATCACTGGCACCCTGATGTTAGCATTGCTGACGCCGGTAATATTAAACTTGGTGCTTCATTAAACGACACCCGTGCTGCGCTGCTTACCGTGCTTGAAGAGATACACAATGCAGGTAAGATAGCTATCCTGCTGGGTGCAAGACATGATCTTACATTACAGCAGTACGAGGTGTTCAAGAAAAAGGAAACAATGGCAGTGGCTACAATAGCCGATATGCTCATAGATCTTGAGGACAGTGAAGAAAGCGATGACAGAAGTTTCTTGCTCGAGATGCTTACCGATACGCCAAATTTTATCAGTCATTACAGCCATATAGCATTCCAGAGTTATTACACACAGCCTCGTATGCTCGAAACCCTGGACAAGCTTCGCTTCGACTTCTTCCGCCTGGGTAAAGTGCGTGAAGATATTATGGAGATGGAACCTGTATTGAGAGGTAGTGATATCTTCAGTTTCGATATGTCGGTTGTTCGTTATGGCGATGCACCCGCTAATATAAATGGGTCTCCAAATGGATTGTCGGGTGAAGAGGCATGTACACTCACGCGCTTTGCAGGTATGGCAGACAATCTGTCGTCACTAGGTATATATGGCTACAATATCAATGAGGACACCAATGAAATGACTGCGAAACTGATCACGCAAATGATCTGGTATTTTGTAGATGGTCTGTTAGTGCGCAAGTCAGAAGCAAAACTGACTGAAAAAGAAGAGTTTGCTGTATTCCATGTGACCTTTACAGATAATGATACTAAATTCATAAAAAGCAAGCGCACCAACAGGTGGTGGATGAGCATGCCAAACAGAACTTTCGTACCTTGTTCCTATAACGACTACATCATTGCCAGCAGCAACGAAATACCGGAGCGTTGGTTAAGAGAACAGGAAAGGCTTGTTTGATGGATATAATTTGGTGCCAGATTCGCCGCTGTCGTGTCTACTCAAATAGGAAATGAGAATAGAAGAAATGGTGGTGGACATTAGATTTTGAAATGCACGTTATGACACCGAAGGTATCAAATGTCTGTAGCAAAACGATAATATTTGAGAAACGATGCCGAAGGTATCGGATGTCTATATAAGCTGGCAAATCGAAATATACCTTCTATGAAGGCCAACTTGATAAATACATGCCCTGAAGGGGCGACACCAATAGCCCGGGGTTTCAACCTTGAGTAACATACACATCAAACACATGCCCTGTAAGCGAGCCTGCCGGTAGGCAGGACCGAAATAACAATGTAAGCAAGCATATGGCACTATCTTTGTTTACATAAACCGAGACGTTTTTACTTTTTACTTTTTAATTTTTACTTTTTTTGATAGATCCAAGAACCAAATTACACGAAGAGAAAGCCATACTGGTAGGGCTTGTCTACAAGGAGCAGACGGAGATCATGGTAAAAGAATACCTTGATGAACTGGCTTTTCTTGCAGAGACGGCTGGTGCCACTTCTGTAAAAACTTTTATACAAAAGTTACCCAAGCCCGATAGCAAGACCTTTGTAGGAAAGGGAAAGCTGGAGGAGATAAAGGTGTATGTGAAGACCAAGGGTATCACCATAGTCATATTTGATGATGAACTTACCGGCTCGCAGCTGGGCAATATTGCCGATGTGCTGGAAGTGCGTGTGATAGACCGTAGTGACCTTATCTTAGACATTTTTGCCAGTCGCGCCAAGACCGCACAGGCCAAAGTGCAGGTGGAATTAGCCCAATACCAATACATCCTTCCCCGACTAAAAGGGATGTGGAAGCACCTCGAACGTCAGGGTGGCGGTATAGGTAGCAGAGGCCCGGGTGAAACCGAAATTGAAACGGACAGGCGTATAGTAAAGGACAAGATATCACTACTGCGTAAGCGCCTGCAGGAGATCGACCGCCAGGCGGTTACTCAGCGGCAGGAACGTGGTGTGTACATCCGCGTGGCCCTGGTAGGATATACCAATGTGGGTAAAAGTACTATAATGAATGTGCTGAGTAAGGCAGAGGTATTTGCCGAGAACAAACTATTTGCAACATTAGATACAACCACCCGAAAGGTGGTATATGAGCAAACACCGTTCCTGCTAAGTGATACGGTAGGATTTATCCGCAAACTACCGCACCATCTTGTAGAGAGCTTTAAGAGTACGCTTGATGAAGTACGCGAGGCAGACTGTCTGCTGCATGTGGTAGACATATCCCATCCTGCTTACGAAGATCAGATGGGTGTGGTGAATAAGACATTACAGGAACTAAAAGCATTTGATAAGCCGATAATGGTCATCTTTAATAAGATGGATCTTTATGAAGCAAACACGTTTGATAAGTGGCTGGACCCTGAAGTAAAGCAGGATATGCTGGTGCAACTCAACGAACGCTGGCAGCACCTAACCGGCAATATGGCCATCTTTATATCCGCCACCGAGCGCCTTAATATCGATGGTCTCCGAGAGACGATATTAAAGCGGGTTAAAGCACTTTATGAAGAACGTTATCCTTATTTGACACAATTTTATTGATAACATTTTATGAACCGTCCGATTGTATCGGGCGGTTTTTTTGGGTATGACTTATCGGTTGTGCGGCAATTCACCCCTAAAATCTATACAGCCGCAACATTTTAAGTATATGTTAATTCAGTACATTGTAAGTTTGTATATCAATATTTTACAATGATAGTGTCAAACATACAGGCGAAAAGGCTTTTTTACGATTTTAAATGCCCACATTGCCATCAGGAGCCGCCAATTGATTATCTGGCAAACCCTGAGCATGAGTTCCCTGGTTTGGCTCATAATCCCGGACGAAATGAATGCGAAACATTCGACGACGAATTCAATGCAGTGTACAAAGAGAGCCTGCAGGGATACGGGTCATTAGATAGGATGTACGAATGGTTGTGGAAATACAGGAATTAACCGGGATTCTGGTCGAAGCGTCCGCTTCGTCCTTATTTGTAGGAAGCGTCTCGCTTCCGAAATACAGTGTGGCGGAGAAATCAAGTGGTAGAGACACATAATTGCGTCTCCGGAGCGTCAGGGCGTAGTACTTAAACAATATGCGCATCGATGCCCAATGGTTTTCCTTACTTAAGATACCTCTTTATTTCTCTTTCCACTTCCCTGGTCTTGGTGCTTTCGCGCTTGTCGTGCAGTTTCTTTCCTTTACCCAGGCCTATTTCCAGTTTGCAATAGCCCTTATCGTCTATGTAAATGCTGAGAGGGACAATAGTAAGGCCCTTTTCTTTCGCTTTCTGTTCCCATTTACGCAACTCTTTTTTAGTGAGGAGCAGCTTACGGTCGCGCACAGGTACGTGACTAATATAGCCGGCATTAATGTAGATGGCAATGTGCATGCCCTTTAGCCATAGTTCTCCATGGCTGTAAAAGCAGTAGCTGTCGTTGAACGTAACCTTGCCCAATCGCACAGACTTGATCTCAGATCCTGTCAGTACTATACCTGCTTTATACCTGTCTTCTATGGCATATTCAAATGTCGCAGGGCGGTTCTTAATATATACGTTAGCGTCGGCCAATTCTTTTATTAATAGGTTTTTAAGGAATAAGTAATGCTATTTGAGTATTATAACTACAAAAGACTTGCATAACACACTCTCCTCCTTTTGAAGGAGGAGTACGCTGTTAACTCTGCTCCTTCAGCAGGATTAACAGGGGAGGTGATTATCTGCACCAACCAAAAGGTAAAAGGTTAATAAGATAACAGCAATAATTAGGCCGCCATATTATCTTATTAACCTTTTAACCGATTTATCTTAGTTTAAATCAGAGGCAATTGCTCCTGCGGCATCTTTTACAAACCACTGCACCACCTGAGATAATTTTATCTTCAACACTTTCCTGTTTACGATAAAATCAAGGAAGCCATGTTCCAACAGGAACTCCGACTTCTGAAAACCATCAGGAAGGTCTTTTTTGATCGTTTCTTTAATAACACGAGGACCCGCAAAACCTATCAGTGCATTAGGCTCAGCAATATTTATATCGCCGAGCATAGCATAAGATGCCGTAACACCACCTGTTGTAGGGTCGGTCATGAAAGAGATATAGGGCAATCCTGCCTTTGCCAGGCGGGTAAGCTTCGCAGCTGTCTTCGCCATTTGCATCAGTGAGAATGCACTTTCCATCATACGCGCACCACCAGACTTAGTGATGATCATAAACGGCAGCTTGTGCTCTATAGCGTAATCAATACCCCTGCTTATTTTTTCACCTACTACCGAGCCCATTGAGCCACCGATAAAGTTGAAGTTCATGCAGGCAATAACTATAGGCTGGCTGTTCATATTACCTACTCCCACGGTCATAGCATCGGTCAGGTTAGTAGCTTTCTGTGCATCTACCAGGCGGCTATCGTATGGTTTCATGTCCACAAAGTGGAGCATGTCCTTCGGCATTATATTGGTGAACAGTTCTTCATACTCATTGTTGTCAAAAAGTATCTCGAAGTATTCTACTGCATTTATACGGTTGTGGTAGCCGCAATGTGGGCATACATACAGGTTATCGCTCAGTTCCTGCTTGGTATTGGTAGCCTTACATTCAGGGCATTTATGCCACAGTCCGTCAGGAGTTTCCTTTTTTTCTTTCGTAGATGTGAGTATTCCTTGCTTGCTACGACGGAACCAGGTTGATGACATAATTATAAAATTAAGAGGGCAAAGATAGGGTAATACATTTAAGTGCGAAAGTCCGAATTTAGGATTGCCGTTACTTTTCCCAATATGGCACAACCAGGTTGCCTTTTTGTATACTCATCACTAATAATATGGCTGCTGCCAGCAGTCCTATTGCCATGGCCTGAACGGATGCTTCAGGGCCAAACAAACCTCCTGTTATAAGTTTGTCGCCCGTTATATGAACAGAAATAAAACTGTCTTTTACTGCAAATCCCGACGTTGATGCGCCAAACATACCCGACTGCGCAAAATTCCAGGCAATGTGAATGGCAATAGGAAACCACAGATTCCTTGTGAACATATACGCAGTACCCAATAGCAACCCCGCTTCGACGGCAATAGCAACCGCAGCTAATGTTGTACTGTTCTCATTCATCAGGTGCACGCCCCCGAATATGGCAGCTGAGATAAGAAGCGCATAGTAGCTCCCCAACTTTTCCTCCGCCAGCCTGAAGATAATACCTCTGAAGATAAGCTCCTCGGTAATACCGGCGCAGATACATATTGCCAGATAGGGTAGCACATTAGGAGCACTGTTGATCGAAACAACGGTATATCCTTTGTTTAGGTAAATGACCAAAATGACAAGTGACTGGTATACTACACCAAGTAATATACCAGCCCCAAGGTTCGTCAGTAAACTCTGTGATGATAATTCTGTTATTTTCCGTTTTTCGTAATTGCTGAATAGTAGTCTGTACACATATATGGTAAGGATAGACACTACAATGCTGGTTACGATGATAGATATATCGATATTGTGGGTAAATATGGCCAGTATCCTCGGAACCAATGCTTGTCCGAGGCCTATAGTAAATGCACAAATAGCAAAGCCGATCAGTATTTTAACAAGTGCGGAGTGTAGTATTCGTTTGCCTATACATTGTTTTTGTTGCATGGGAGGGGTAGTGTTGATCAAAACTAAAAAGTCGTCTAATTTCAATTAGACGACTTTTCTTAAAATATGATTACAAGGAATTATTATGCTTTTACAACCCAGTTGTGCGTATCTGCCACACGGCCATAACGAATGTTAGCAAGGGTCTTTTTCAGATAGTTTGCTGTCTCCCATGTTTCTACCGGTGGCAACTGCATAGTTACATCGTGGTAAGTAAGTGATGCTATTGGAGCAATAGATGCCGCTGTGCCGGTACCAAATGCTTCTTTCAGTTCACCTGCTTTGTAGGCGTCTGCGATCTCGTCTATAGACAAAGTACGCTCCTCAACCTTCATCCCCTTTTCACGCAGCAATGCCAGTACGCTGTCGCGGGTTACCCCTGCAAGTATGGTATCGTGCTTGATATCCGGGGTAATAACTGTATCGCCGATCACGAAGAATACGTTCATGGTGCCGATCTCCTGAACATACTTATGTTCAAAACCATCTGTCCACAGTATCTGATCGTAACCCATCTTCTTTATTTCCTGTGTAGGATACATGCTCATGCCATAGTTACCTGCAGCCTTGGTAAAACCAATACCACCCGGGAATGCACGTACATATTGATCCTGTACATAGATAGATACCGGCTTGCTGTAGTAAGGACCTGCAGGGCTGGTGATGATCATAAAGCTGAATTTCTCAGCCGTCTTCACACCTATGAACTCATCTGTAGCCACCATGAACGGGCGGATGTATAGAGCAGTATCTTCTGTAGCAGGTATCCAGTTCTCATCTAGCTTGATAAGGGCTTTCAGTCCTTCTATAAAAATGTCTTCAGGTATCTCAGGCATAGCCATACGTACTGCTGACTTATTAAAGCGTCTCCAGTTGTCACGCGGACGGAAGATCAATGGTTCGCCATCTGGTCCCTTGTATGCTTTGATGCCTTCAAATATGGCTTGGCCATAATGGAAGAAAGTAGTTGCCGGACTCAAAGTAAGGTTGTGGAAAGGCATTATTTCAGGCTGTTTCCACTGACCATCTTCATAATTACATATCAGCATGTGGTCAGAATAGATCTTACCAAACTGAATATTAGAAAAGTCTACCTGTGAAAGGCGGCTATTCTCTACTTTTTTAATGCTGATATCTGTTGCAGAAACACTCATGAGTACCTCAATTACTTATTAAAATGATTAATTTTGCGCAAAGAAACAACTTTTTCCTGACAGAAGGTAATACTGCAAAAGTGAGTAGGTATTCAAGTTATCTATTTGTTGATATGTAATATCGTTTGTTTAAATTGACCACACAAAAGTTGCGCAATATTTAACCGGTTATCAAGAGCAGATATGAACATACTCAATACAGATATAATTAAGAACGACCAGGATGTATTTTGGGAGAATTCCCCCTTATTGACCGGTCTTGCTTATCACCCTGTATTGGTATTGACCACCCAATTTGAGCATGGCAGCCTTGAAGAGGAGCAACTGATAGGAATATTAAAATCCGGATGCCGGTTAATGGAGGAGCAATATAATCTTATACAGTTTAAAGAAGATACTAAGGCTGCCTGGCACCAGATGAGGGAACTGGTGGAACCCCGGGTGGTGTTACTATTCAATATTTCTCCTGCTCAATTGGGTATTGCCGCACTGCTCCGTCTCAATGAGATCAATAGTTTTGATGATTGTTACTGGGTGCCATCCCTGTCGTTAGGCCAACTCGCCCAAGATAAGTCCCTTAAAGGCCAGCTATGGAGCAATGGACTAAAACCATTGTTTGTGGATAAGATACGTGGTGAAGTTTTAGTGAAGAGGGGATAATTCTGTTCTACTCTTGCAACAAATAAGCATGCCGGTTATCGTTTAATCATACTTTATCTGCCTTTTGATTGTCATGGTGAGGTTCTCGAACCACGACAATCAAAATGGCACGTACCGTGCATGACCATTGCAATTTACCAATCTAATTAAACTCTTACAATCCTTCGCTGTCTAACACCACTAATACGATAACTGTCTTCCACGGCACGGTTTTGTATTAATATAACTTATCTTTATAGTGGGTATCCTTTTAACCTCAACCATGACATTTAACAACAGGAAGTATCTTATTCTGGTAGCCTATTCATTTATATCTATTGCCCTGTCCTCGTGCGGCGAAAAAAAACAAGAAGAGACGAAAGCCTCCGGCAAGGCAACAACACTCAATGCCGAAGGTTTTGTAGTTCATCCGCAGGTATTTGCCAGTCATTATGATGCCAGTGGTTCTTTATTGCCTAATGAAGAGATACAGATATTGCCGGAAACATCGGGTAGGGTAACGGCCATCTCGTTTAAAGAAGGGTCGCATGTGCGGAAGGGAGATGTGTTGATACGGCTCTACAACGACGATATCCTCGCGCAGGTGCAAAAGTCGAAAGCGCAGCGCGAACTACAGGTAAAAATAAAAGAACGCCAGGCAAAGTTGCTGAGCATAGGTGGTATAAGTCAACAGGACTACGAGACCACTACTGCACAGATAGCCTCTATAGATGCAGATCTTGCCTATTCACAGGCACAACTCAACAAAACAATTATCAAAGCCCCTTTCGATGGCCGCATAGGTATCCGTAATGTAAGCCTTGGCGCTGTCATCACACCAACAACTGTCATTGCCACACTACAGCAAAGCAGGGTATTAAAGCTCGATTTCACTTTGCCGGATCAGTACAAGGATGAAGTAATCGCCGGTAAGGAAGTAACCTTCACAGTAACAGGTAGTTTAGATACGTTCAGGGCTACAATCAGTGCCATTGAACCATCGGCCGATGTTGCTACCCGTACGCTGAAAGCAAGAGCATTGGTGAAAAATGACAATGAAAAGTTGATAGCCGGTTCATTCACGCACGTAAATGTTCCTTTCCGTAATGATAAGACCGCACTTATGGTCCCATCCCAGTCCATCATACCCACCACCCGCGATAAGCAGATAGCTGTAGTAAAGGGCGGTAAAGCTAAAATGCAGACAGTAGTTATTGGCACCCGCACCAGCGACCAGGTGGAAGTGCTTAGTGGTCTAAGCGAGGGTGACACCATCCTCACCACCGGCATCATGCAGGTAAAGCAGGGTATGCCCGTTAAGGTGACGAAAGTAAATAAGAAGTAAAAGCACTTGTGTTGCTTCAATTTAACATTATTCTTAAAAAAATTGCCAGCCCTGAAAGGGCGACATAAATAGCGAGGGGTTTCCAACCCCTCGACCAATAAAACTACAAAACACAAGCCCTGTAAGGGCGACATAACTAGACAAGCGAGCTGCAAGAGGTTTGCGGCAAGTTTGTACACAGTCCATCAACCCTCATCGAGCCATTAAGCAATTCAGCAATTGAGCCATTATTTTACTTCACCAACTGGTTCTGCAACTCCAGCACCAGCGTCTCATTCACCTTAAGATTATACGCTGCCGTATACAACCTTTCCAATGCCGTTACATAATCAGTTTCCGCCTGCCTCGACTCAAGGGTAGTACCTACACCCACCCTGAAACGGGCCAGCTGCACATCCAGATTCTCCTTGGCGTATTTGATATTTTCCGTCTCCAGTTTATAACTGGCTACTGCTACCCAGTAGTTGATCCATGCCGTGCGGTACTGCTTACCCAGCACAGTATTCTGGCGTTCAAATATCAGGTCGTCGCGCATAGCCTGTAGTGATGCAACCTTAGATACTCGCCTTATATTGCCACCTTCAAATAGCGGCATAGACAAAGTAAGCGACCCCGTTGGTCCATAGCTACGGGTGAATACCGAAAATCCCGTGGAATTGGTGTTACGGACATAATTATATCCTGTACCCAGCGTAAGGGTGGGGAGGAAGGCTGTATTGGCAATATCTGCATTAAGATGAGATACATAGGCGTTGCGCTTAAACACATCCAGCGATAGGTTCACATCCTGTAGCTTGTCTTTGTCTATTGGTTCCAGACCGGTGTTTAGTTCCAGGCTATCATCTGTTATATAGTCTTTATCGTCTTGCTCACCCATTATCGATGCCAGCGAATCATTCGCCTGCATGAGCTGAGATATGAATGTCATAGAATCACTCTGACGCGCATTATAATCTACCCTTGCCTGCAGGTAATCTATCTTCGCTCCAGCGCCCGTTTCGTATTTCAGATTAGCAATATCCATCCTTACGCGTGCCAGCGCCAGGCCGGTGTCAACTGCTATCAACTGCTTTTGTTGCCACACTACTTTGGCATACATCTGTATGGTGCGCGATACCACCGTCTGCACCTGAAGCTTTAACTGAGATGCACTGATCGCTTCATATTCATTCAATTGTTTCTTTACAATGAACATTTTCCCACCATCAAAAATGGTCCAGTTGATCTGCAGGTAGGGGTTAATACTTGTTGCCCTCGCACGTGGATTATTCTGTTCGCCACCGCTTGCCAGCTGGCTATGTACATCATTAAGGTTTTCAGAAACAGTGGCATTTAGAAATACGTAGGGGGAGAACCCGGCATTGCCCAATGTATTATTTCGTTGTGCCTGCTGCACGGCAAGGTCTGCTATTTTTATATCAAAATTATACTTCAGCGATCGCGCCACCGCATCCTGTAGGGTTAACCTTTCCTGTGCGCGTGTATTCATGGTGAAAAAAAGTAAGGTGAAGGACAGCAGTGAGTAAACCTTCCACAACACCTCCTTCAAACCACCTGTTCGTAGAGACGCAAGATTTTGCGTCTCCACCCAACACAAGTACATCGGGGCGTATTCGTTTTGTTCACAAAACACCTCTCTCTCTCTTGGAGAGGGTTTGGGTGATGTTATATATCGCTTGTAGATAACCATGAATGGGCTACTTTTTTGTTTTGACTTTTGACTTTTCACTTCATATTTATTATTCCATTGCTGCTCTCGCTTCTCTTTCATCTTCCTCCCGCTGCGCTGCTTCTTTCGCCGGATCTTCTTTCTTCTTCCGCGATAGATAAGAATAGATGACAGGGACCACAAACAGGGAGAGCACCAATGAGAACATAATACCGCCCACTATCACAATTCCCAGTGGTTTACGACTGGTAGATGCAGCACCCAAAGACAATGCAATAGGCAGTGCGCCAAATGCCATAGCCAGGCTGGTCATCAATATGGGTCGCAACCTTAGTGTTGCCGCCTCTATGGCTGCATCCATTATTGGCGTACCCTTTTCCTTTATCTGGTTGGCAAACTCCACTATCAAAATACCATTCTTCGTCACCAACCCTATTAGCATAATCATTCCTATCTGCGAGAAGATGTTCAATGTTTGTCCGAACGCCCAGAGAGATATCAATGCTCCTGCCAGTGCCAGTGGAACTGTAAGCATAATAATGAAAGGATCTATAAAGCTCTCAAACTGCGCTGCAAGTATCAGGTAGATCAATCCTAATGCCAGTAAAAATGCAAAGGCGGTGTTAGACGAACTCTCTACATAATCCTGCGATGATCCGGCAAGAGATGAATTGAAACTTTCATCTATGATTTTCTGCTCCTTGAGTTTATCATAGATCACATTCATAGCAGCTATACCATCGCCAATAGTTTTGCCCGGTGCCAGGTTGGCCGATATGGTTGCACTCTTGTACCTGTTGTAGTGAAATATCTGCGACGGACTGGTCGACTCCTGCATGGTAACCACATTATCAATAGAGATCAGTTGGCCGGTCTTGGTCTTTACAAAAAACTGTTTCAGGTCTACTGGTGCATCTCTGCTGGCTCTGTTTACCTGTCCTATCACCTGGTATTGTTTTCCGCTGATGGTGAAATACCCCAGATTACCTGCACTTAGTGCGAACTGCAACGACTGAGATATGTCCCCAACCGATATACCCAGGTCCGATGCCTTGGCGCGGTCTATGCTTACAGATAGTTCAGGCTTATTGAATTTCAGGTTCACATCCACTCCCTGGAATGTCTTGTCGGCATTGGCCATATCCATAAATGCCGGTAGTGCTTTCTCCAGTTTATCAAAATCTATATTCTCCAACACAAACACTACAGGGAACGCACTGCCTCCACGTTGCACCGAAATAGTCTGTTCCTGTATGGCCAGTGCTTTACCAAAGTTCAATTTTCTCAGGTTCTTCCCCAGAGATTCAACGATCTCTTTCTGGCTGCGGCTCCTCTCTCCGGGTTCACTTAGTCTTATATTCGCATTGCCCGAGTTCACCGTTCCGCTCGATCCCGGTGCTGTGTTAGAGAGTACAACCTGCCGCTCCGGAACGCTGTCTATTACCAGATCTACAATCTTATCCATATAGTTGCTCATGGCGTCATACGATGTGCCCTCCGGGGCCGTTACCTGTAGCCTGAACCTGCTTCGGTCTTCCATTGGCGCAAGCTCACTTTGCAGGCTTTTGCCAATTAACACTATCAATCCAAAACAAACAGCAATTCCCGCTAGTGCCATCCACCTGTGCTTCATTATCCAGTGCAGGCTATTGCGGTAATGCCTTTCCATTCCTTCAAAGAATGGTTCAGTCTTTACATAAAATTTTGATGGCTTGTGCACATCGCGGGTCATCAATACATTCAGCACTGGGGTAAGCGTAAGCGATACAAATGCCGATATCAAAACCGCACCCGCTACTACCACCCCAAACTCTCGGAACAACCTGCCGGTGAATCCCTGCAGGAAGATAATAGGAAGAAACACCACTGCCAGTGTGATGGAAGTAGAGATAACCGCGAAGTAAATTTCCTGGCTGCCCTCACGCGCCGCGCGATGCTTATCCAGTCCCTGCTCTATCTTTTTAAATATACTCTCTGTTACCACTATACCATCATCCACCACTAGGCCAGTCGCCAACACTATAGCCAACAAGCTCAGAATGTTGATAGTGAATCCCATAATGTACATAATGAAAAATGCACCTATAAGACTTACAGGTATGTCAATTAGCGGACGGAATGCGATCAGCAGATCTCTGAAAAACAGGTAGAAGATAATGATCACTAACCCAAGCGATATCATCAATGTTTCCTCTACCTCAAAGATCGACTTCTTGATGAATGCGGTAGTATCAAGGGCTATATCCACTTTAAAATCGGCGGGGATATCTTTCTTCAGTTGAGCGAAACGCTTATAAAACTCATCGGCTATGGCTACATAATTACTGCCGGGCTGGGGTATTACCGCCAGCGCTACCATAGGTATGCCACTTTCTTTAAGCTGCGTTTCTTCGTTCTGCGGACCAAGTACCGCCTCGCCAATATCTTTCAGGTGAATGTCTACACCATTGGCATTGCCAACGATCATATTGTTGAAGTCGTCCTCGGTATACAATTTCCCTAAAGTTCTCACCGATAGTTCCGTGTTTCCACCGCTAACCTTACCTGCCGGTAACTCCACATTTTGTCCTTTTAGCGACGCCTGTACCTCCTGAAAGGTAATGCCATAGCCCGCCATCTTCAGCGGATCCAGCCACAGGCGCATAGAGTATAGCTTTCCTCCCCACACCGTTATGCTACTCACACCAGGAATGGTCTGCAGTTTCTCCACCAGCACATTCTCGGCATAGTCGGTAAGTTGCATGGGGTTTTTAGTATTGCTTTGCACCGTCATAGATATGATGGGCTGAGCACTGGCATCGGCCTTTGTAACTACCGGTGGAGCGTCAATATCCTGCGGAAGACTTTTTATAGATTGGGCTACCTTATCCCGCACATCATTGGCTGCTGCTTCCAGATCTATTCCCAGTTCAAACTCTAGAGTTATATTACTGGATCCGTGCGAACTTGTTGATGATACATTTTTGATCCCCGCTATACCATTTACAGCCTTTTCAATAGGCTCGGTAATCTGCGATTCTATCACATCAGGATTGGCTCCCGCGTAGCTGGTACGCACATTAATAATAGGCGGATCGATAGAAGGGTAGTCGCGTATCCCCAGCGACTTAAAGCCTATCCCCCCAAAAACGATAATTATTATATTCAGTACTATAGCCAGTACCGGTCTTTTTAATGAAAGTGATGATAGACTCATGCGCGGTGTAGTAGCTCTAACTCAGAAATTTTAAACATATAAAAACCATACCAATAGTTTTCGGTGTCGTCGTCTGTCGAGGATTAGATGGGTAAATTAGAGAAAGGTTTAGCCTGTTATATTATTGTACGCGGGAAAAGGGGCTCTCTCCAGATAAAAAGGGCGGTCATAGTTGCCCCCTTTAATTGAAATGTATGAAAATGAATGACTATCAGCTTTTTATAATAAAATGGAGTATTTCCTGTGCGTTACTGACATTCACTTTTAGTATATAAGTGCCGTCTGCTAATTTGCCTCCGGGTTGAATCTGTTCGTTGATACTGCCATTAGTATTAGCAATGATATTTCTATAGACCACCTGTCCCAGCATATTCATGATCTCAATGTTTAACTCGCTACCAATAGAAAGCAGTGAACCCGAGAGCGTAAATGTGCCGTTATTAGGGTTAGGGTATAGGGTAAGGTTGCTTGCAACTGACCCTGAATTACCAATGCTGGCTTCGCATGATGAGAAAGGACGAACAAATAACTGATGGGTTGCTGTATCAGTTCCGCATGAGGTGATACTGGTATACACAATAGTAACAATGCCACTGTTTACACCCGTCACAACACCAGTTGCTGAGATGGTCGCAATCCCTGCATTAGAGCTGCTCCAGCTACCCGTTGTTGTGTTGCTCAGGCTTATTGTCATCCCCTCACAAACACTATCCATTCCAGTTATAGTGCCAGCATCCGGCAGTGCATTAACGGTTATACTTGCCGTTGCAGTATCAGCTCCGCAGGTATTAGTAACAATGTAAGAGATTATTGTTGTGCCTGCTGCTATGCCAGACACTATACCCGATACATTTATAGTTGCAGTACTGCTCGTTGAACTTATCCATGTACCGCCCGTAATGGCACTGGCAAGTGACGTTGCCGCACCTGCACATACAGATGAGGCTCCAGTTATGCTACCCGCATCTGCAAGCGGTAAAACGGTGATCGCCATTGTATCAATTGCTGTGCCGCAGGAGTTGGTTACAAAATAGTAAATATCAACGTTGTTTGCTGTTAATCCCGTCACCATACCGCTGACAACAGTAGCGTCAAAGCTCCCCGCACTCCAGAACCCGCCGGTTACAATATCTGTTAGCGTAATAATGCCGCCAACACATACAGATGATAGACCGTTAATTGTTCCCGCATTTGGCAGCGGATTTATTGTGACCGACATAGTGTCTACCGCTACATTACAGCTGTTACTTACAGAATAAGATATGATAGTAGTACCCGCATTAACGCCATGCACAACACCTCCTGCTATGGTTGCAGAAGATGAACTACTTAACCATGTTCCTCCTGTTGCTGCATTACTTAGCGTGGTTGTTCCCAGTTCACATACAATCGGCGTGCCGGTTATTGTCCCTGCATTGGCTAATGGATAAACCGCTATCATCATAGTATCTACAGCAGTTCCGCAGCTATTGGTGACAGAGTAAGATATTATTGTATTACCTGCTAATACTCCTGTTACCAGGCCTCCGGCTACCGTAGCGTAAAATGTGCTACTAGCCCAGCTGCCCCCGGTGATGAGATCGCTTAGTGTCATGGTAGCAGTTTCGCAGACAGCGGTGGCGCCTGTTATTGTGCCTGCATCAGGCAATGGATTTACTGTCACCATCATAGTGTCGGTAGTAGTACCGCAGCTATTGCTGACCGAGTAGGATATTATTGTGTTTCCTGCTGTTATACCGGTTACTGTTCCGCCAACTACTGTAGCAGTAGCGGCGCTGCTGGCCCATGTGCCACCTGTAACGGTATTGCCCAGCGTTGTTGCAGCCAGTGCGCAAATCACTGGTGTGCCGGTTATTGTTCCTGCATTTGGCAATGGGTTGATAGTGACCATCATTGTATCGGTTGCCGTTCCGCAGCTGTTGGTTACAGCGTAGGATATGATTGCATTACCTGCGCCCGCGCCCGTTACTACTCCGCTGGCTACCGTTGCTGCCGGAGAGTTGCTTGTCCAGGTTCCGCCTGATGTTATATTAGATAATGTTGTTGCTGCTAGCTGGCAAACAACAGGCGTACCTGTTATAGTACCTGCGTCAGGCAAAGGATTTACAGTAACCATCATGGTATCTACAGCTGTGCCGCAGCTATTGGTCTTGGAATAAGAAATGATAGCACTGCCTACCGTTGCACCTGTTACAACCCCGCCAACTATGGTTGCTGAAGATGAACTGCTAGACCATGCACCGCCTGTTACAACATTGCTTAGCGTTGTTGCCGCCAGTGCACAAACCACCGGTGTGCCGGTTATTGTTCCTGCATTTGGCAGAGGGTTGATGGTGACCATCATCGTGTCAGTTGCCGTTCCGCAGCTATTGGTAACAGCATAATATATGATTGCATTGCCTGCAGATATGCCGTTTACCACTCCGGCCACTATTGTTACATTTGATGTGCCACTAGTCCATGTGCCACCGGCTGTAGTATCGGTAAGTGTTATCGATGATAATTCACATACTATTGGAGTTCCCGTTATTGTTCCTGCCTGCGGCAATGGTCTTACAGTTACCATCATTGTATCGATAGCAGTGCCACAAGTGTTAGTTACAGCGTAGGATACTATTGTTGTACCAGCTGTAAGACCGGTTAATGTTCCCGTAGCTATTGTTGCAGAGGCCGTGCTGCTCGTCCAGGTACCGCCGGTAGCTGTGTTGCTCAATGTTGTCGTTGCCAGTTCACAGACTGTCGATGTTCCGGTTATTGTTCCGGCGTCAGGCAAAGCAAGTGAGGACACAGTTAGGTTATTTGATATCGATAGTAATGAGTCGCCGGCGCTATCCCATAATTTGCAGTTGACGGTATTCCCGGCATTCACAGCGGCGCTTATTAATTCTGATCTCCCGGAGCCTGTGGCTGCAGAGTTAACAAACCATTTGTAGTATGTGTTGACTATATCAGGCGATGTGGCAATGAAGTGTGCGGTATCACCTGGGCACACTAAAGCAGTTTCCGCAATTGATATATATGGAATACGGATCACATTTTGAATAGTATTTGTCATTACAACAGGGTTATCGTCGAAGAATATACCTGCATGATTTAATATACTTGTATTGTTGGGCAAACCTCTCTTGGCGTTTATATTATAGATCAGCATGCCTGTACATTGATTGTGGTGCGTACTATCTAATAATTTGATGTTTGGAAAATCGAATTTTACTATAGTATGCCCACCGCTTTTATAAGTTGCAATATTCATGGGATTTGTTGCCATTACCATTTCAAATGAAGACGGATCAACCTTATCAGACAATGTATCCATTACATAGATGTTCTGTGCGGTGTCGTTACCGTCATTTTCAAATTCTATCGTGTATTGGAGTTTGGTACCAGCTAGAATATTTCCCTGGGGAGAAACAGCGATATAGTTTGGGTCGAAAGATGATTTTACAGTATCAACAATGAAGATTGTATTATTTCCCGTATCAAGGTCTCCCGGAGGTGGAATTACTTTGATGGTTGTTTGTGCCGTATCGCCTGGTAATAATAGAGCACCGGGCACTTCACATCTCAAATTAATTATTGTTGACGCATATGAAGATGACATTCCGCCAAGGTGCCATGTTAACGTATGTCCGGAAATAGAAGCAGGGACTGGGGACGCACTGTAATAGTCATATTTCGGACTGATATTTATCACAAGGTCCGAGGCCGTTGGCGAACAGTAGGCATTATTAATGGCAACATCAAATTGCAGCGTATGTCTGCCGGCTTTATGCGCACTGTTTACACTAATATCAAATCCTGGTAAAGAGCTGCAGTTAAATCCCATTCTGATTGTTTTTGAGTTGTCTCCTGTTACACTAAATGTGTCTGAAATAATGCCTGATGCTGGACAGGACGGTGTCAGTCCGGGAGGGTGGCTGATCACTTTAAAAGAATAGATATCTCCGGCAGTGCCATTTGCGGTGTAATAAAGCCCACCGGTTATCGATATAGTATCATTTGGAATACCATTGGAATCTACTTCTATGGTTACTGGGAGATGTGCGGCCACATCAATTCCGCTATCAAAGACACAATTGCTGTTCAAATCTGAATAGGTCTGCAGATTAATAACACCACATGGTTGATGTACATATGAGGCTACAAATGAGTCAACGATCGCCGATCCGTTAATGATCATATTTTTAATTGTGTAGGTGCCTGCCGATGCATAGGTATGATTTATGGACACATAGGAGCCTACCGCAAAAATTCCTTGTGAAAATCTACACGTATCATTCGTGCCATCATTAAAATAGGACACCACTCTTAATGTACTATCAAATACAGGACTGGAAATATTGAGTAGCGGGCCTCCACATGTATGATGGAGATTCAGGTTGAAAGAGGGCGTTGGGCTTGGCGTGAACTTTTTTATATAGCTGCCAACTTTAAAATAGAAATTGCCGGAATTGTCAATGGCCAGATCATTTAATCCGGAAATAAAGCTAGGGGAGCTGACAATGCCGGCACAGTCTATTTTTCTATGACAATTTCCGAAGCCAGAGCTAATATATAGATTTCCGAACGGGTCGAGATCGAGGCGTGCTGGGTTATCAAGACCGGCAAAGGTAGCTGGGAGTCCGTCACCTGCATGTGATGCTGCGCCATTTCCGGCTACGGTTGTAATAATACCATTTGCGTCTATTTTTCTTATTCTGTTATTTGATCCATCGGCAATATATATATTGCCGTTCCTGTCCATTGTAACATCTTGGGGGCCATGCAACATGGCGTTTGTTGCTGGCCCACCATCCCCACTAAATCCTTGGGTCCCTGTTCCGGCAATTATTGTAATTATTCCTGTAGGTGTTATTTTTTCAACTACGCTTGACCACCAATCCGTGAAATACAAATTGTTGGCAGAGTCAACAAAAACTGATGATGGGCAGGGCATAAATCCCCCTATTGAAACGTTTGTTAAGAGTCCTGTTGTGTCAATTTTCAGCACCATACGGTGGTTAAAATCAGCGATAAAAATGTTTCCTAGTCTGTCTATTGCTATTCCCTCGGCTTCCCGCATTGATGATGTAGTGGCTTGATATCCCAAGTGCCAGGGATTATCGTTTCCATCTCCAATTACTCTGGCTATGTTGCCACTGGTGTCTACTTTGCTTATTACGCGTTTAAAATTATCTCCGACGAAAATATTCCTATTTTGGTCTATGGCTATTTGGGTTCCTCCATATCCTATCCCCGATGCAGTGGCAGGGCCGCTGATATTTGGAATGTCGGTCGTACCGTTACCCATAATTATTGTATAGGTGCCGGATTGCGCAATAGCTGGAGCCACCAAAAGGAATCCATTCAATATAACTCCAATAGTAATAAGAATATTCCTCATGAGTGTCAGTTTAATAGTGTGTTGTATATTGTAAAAGTATACATTCAATATGTATATTACTGTAAGATCTCACCAACGGTCATTTTTGTTTATGAACGGTAAATTATCTGGAATATTATTTAGTTTAACAACTTAGAATTTTGACATTGAAAAAACATATCCACATCAAATAACCACCCTAAAACCCTTACTGTGCCTGCCATACAGCCTGGTTCTACGCAAATTTTGTGAATATCTTCTTTTGGTACATACCAAAACAAGCCCCAACTTTACACCGGAATTAGAAGATTACTATGATATGAATGATAAACCATCCGTCACATACCCCGATCATTCTGCGCCATACTTAGAAAAACTAAAGAAGTAGTTTAGCGGAAATTGGCGGAAAAACTGCGGAAAACTGCGGAAACTGGCGGTTTTCAAAAACCTCCGAAAACCCTACCCACTAAGCAATCTACAGGAAACGCACCAAAAAAAACTGCCGGAAACGCAAAAAACCACCATTGGCGGAAAACCCCTCAAAAAACCCTGATAACCCTTAAACAATCTGATACAATACTGTAATTCATAGCCCATCAAACCGCTCTCCGCTCTTCCGCTCCCCGCCCTCCCATTCCTCGGGCACGATCGGGCATAACCCAAAATCACAACCACATGAATACCAAAACATTACACCAATCCCATGCCCGATTTAATTTTCATTTCCATCGGGTATTCCCTCAAAAACCGCCCCGTTCGCCGCTGTTGTGTCTTCTGACCAACAGCCATCATGCCGGTCCTCTTTGAGAAAAACCGTACTCATCATCAAGAAAATTCTTCAATCCTTTAAATTCTGGTTCAGACAAACAACACGGCATTAGCATCATATCAGCTAATAATCATTGCCAAATTGTCTAATTGCCAAATTGCCGAATTGAATTATCTTTGTCATTCATTGAATACCCCCTTTTTTTTATATGCCGAAATTAGCTACTGTATCGAAGTCTGAAAGGTTGTCGTTTGAAGAGTTTAAAAAAGAAACATTAGCTGATTACCGCATGGCGGTAGCCAGTCGCGAGGCGAGCCTGATAGGTCGCCGCGAGGTGCTCACAGGTAAGGCTAAATTCGGGATATTTGGTGATGGTAAAGAGTTGGCGCAGATAGCTGCTGCCAAGTGTTTTTTACCCGGTGATATCCGCAGCGGTTACTACCGCGATCAGACCCTCATGTTTGCTACAGGCATGAGCGATATACAGAAATTTTTCGCACAGTTATATGCCGATCCAAATGTAGAAAACGAACCATCAACGTCGGGCCGTATGATGAACGGGCACTATGGTACCCGTTGGTTGGATGAAAAAGGTGATTGGAAAGATCTCACCAAAGAACCACAGTCCAGCAGCGATATTTCGCCTACGGCAGGTCAGATGGTACGTGCGCTAGGTTTGGCTCAGGCATCTAAGATGTACCGCAATGTAGATGAGTTGCAGCAGGGATTCGAAAAATTCACTAACAAGGGTAACGAGGTCATCTTCTGTACCATTGGCGATGCGTCTACCTCAGAAGGTTTATTCTGGGAGACCATCAACGCAGCCGGCGTATTGCAGGTGCCATTGGCAGTTTTCGTTTGGGACGATGGTTATGGTATATCAGTACCCCGCCACCACCAGACTACTAAAAACTCAATTTCAGAAGCCCTTGCAGGTATGCAATGGGACGAAAATAAAGGCGGTATCAATATCTACACCGTTAAGGGTTGGGATTATGCAGGCCTTATGGAAACCGTGCAGAAGGGTATTGACCGTGTGCGCGAAACGCATATCCCGGCTATATTCCATGTACAGGAAGTTACTCAGCCACAGGGTCACTCTACATCCGGCTCTCATGAGCGCTACAAGAACAAAGAGCGCCTTGATTGGGAAAAGGAAATGGATTGTATCGTAAAGATGAAGCAATTCATGCTGGAGAATGGCATTGGTAATGAAGAAGAGCTGGCCGCTATTGAAGAAGATGCGAAGGGCGAAGCACGTGCTGCCAAACAAAGGGCATGGGATGCATTTCTGGCGCCTATAAAGGAACAGATACAAACGGCTACAACGCTTTGCAACCAGGTTGTGTATGATGGTGGCGATAGTGCGCAAGCAATTGCTAAGGCTGTGCAGGACTTAGGCGCAATTAAAGAGCCTATCCGCAAAGACATTATGCAGACCGTAGGTAAGGTGCTGGCACTCTGCACGCAAAATACCGATGCTAAGCGGGCGCTCAATAATTTTTACGAACAGATAAAGACCGATAATAAAGAAAAGTTCTCTTCACACCTCTACAGTCAGTCTGATAAGAGCGCAATGAAGGTTACAGAAGTGCCGGCACAATACGAAGGCGAAGCTGTTTCATTGAATGGATACGAGATACTCAACAAGTTCTTTGACCATACTTTCGCTACCAACCCGGCTGTTGTTGCTTTTGGTGAAGACCTGGGTAAGATAGGTGACGTTAACCAGGGCTTTGCCGGTCTGCAGGACAAATACGGTGCAATGCGCATATCAGATACCGGTATACGCGAGGCGACTATCATTGGTCAGGGTCTTGGAATGGCAATGCGTGGCCTTCGCCCAATCGCCGAGATACAATATTTAGATTACCTGTTGTATGGTCTACAGCCACTCAGCGATGATGTGTCTACCATGCAGTACCGTACCCGTGGCGGACAGAAATGTCCGATCATAGTACGTACACGTGGCCACAGGCTGGAAGGCGTATGGCACAGCGGATCGCCAATGGGTATGATCATAAACTCCATCAGGGGTATGTACCTGTGTGTGCCACGAAATATGACACAGGCTGCCGGTATGTACAACACCTTGTTGCGCAGCGATGAGCCGGCAATAGTTGTAGAGTGCCTGAATGGTTACCGCCTTAAGGAGCGTGTGCCAAGCAATCTTACAGAGTTCTCAGTGCCATTTGGTATTCCTGAAGTTATCCGTGAGGGTAGTGATATTACCATTGTTTCTTATGGTTCTACATTGCGTGTTATAGAAGAAGCAATTGTCAACTACATGGAGCCAAAGGGCATCAGCTGCGAAGTGATCGATGTGCGTACATTATTGCCTTTCGATATCAACCATATGATCGTTGAATCTTTGAAGAAGACCAACCGCATTGTATTTATTGACGAGGATGTACCGGGTGGTGCAAGTGCGTATATGTTCCAGCATGTTATGGAAAAACAAGGTGGCTTCCGTCATCTCGATGTATCGCCACGTACCATCACCGCACAGGCGCATCGCCCCGCATACGCTACCGACGGCGACTATTTCTCTAAGCCTAATGCCGAAGACATAGCAGCCGTACTGGAAGACATGATGAGAGAATAGAAGAACTAAATCAAAAGTTAAAAGTGAAAACCAAAAAGTAATACAATGTATAACCCACGGCGAAGACCGTGGGTTATAAGATTAAAATGCAGCTTAGAAGCCTTGAAGGGGCTACATACATTAGCCCGGGGTTTCAACCCCGGTAACTCAAGGCAACCCGCCACGAGCCCTGTTAGGGCGACATAATTTCAGGTGGAATCATTACCTCACAAATAATTATCCCTGCCAGCCACAATATGATCCACCACATAGACATCAGCGAATTCATAGAACTGGCGCAAACCACGCCCATCTTCGATGTGCGCAGCCCCGGGGAGTATGACCATGCACACATACCTAACGCCTATAGTCTGCCCCTATTCTCTAACGAAGAGCGCAAAGTGGTTGGCACTGCCTACAAGCAGCAAAGCCGCGAAGATGCTATAAAGATAGGTCTCGACTTCTATGGTGTAAAAATGCGTGGTATGGTGGAAGAAGTGGAAAGGATCATAGCTGAACGTAACCCCGATACCAATGACTACACCCGTCGTAAAGATCATAAAGTTCTGGTGCATTGCTGGCGGGGTGGTATGCGTAGTGCGGGCGTCTCCTGGCTGCTGGATCTTTACGGGTTTAACGTGTATATGCTGAAGGGCGGCTATAAGGCTTATCGCAACTGGGCATTACAGCAGTTCGATATAGAGTATCCCCTGAATGTGTTAGGTGGTTATACCGGATCCGGGAAGACGGAGATACTTGGCGAATTGGAATGGAACGGCAATGCAGTAATAGACCTGGAGGCAATAGCCAAACATAAAGGCTCTGCTTTCGGTGGCTTTGATGCAGTACAACCATCGCAGGAAATGTTTGAAAATGAGTTGGCGCTTGTGTTGTACAATACCAGTAAAACTATAACTGACGGCAAGCGTATCTGGGTAGAAGATGAGAGCCAGCGGGTTGGCTTGATCAATCTGCCGGGAGCATTTTACAAGACGATGGTTGCTGCTCCATTGTACTTTCTCGATGTGCCATTTGAGCAGCGCGTCAATTGGATAGTGGAAGGTTATGGGAAGTATACCACTGAAGAACTCATTAATGCCATTGTTCGGATAAAGAAAAGATTGGGCGGACAGGACACAAAAAATGCCATCAACGCATTAGTAGAAAGTGACCTTAAAACCTGCTTCGCCATATTGCTGAGGTACTATGATAAGTACTATGGCAAAGGACTTGCAGCTCGGGAGAAGGCCGGAGTAACTATTTATAAAGTCAGCACAGATAAAGTTGATGCTGCTGCCAATAGCAAGCTCATCACATAACCCCATTACCTATCACCAACTAATATTTAATTTTATGGAGTCAATAGAAGAAATAAGACTTACCCAATATTCACGTGGAGCGGGTTGTGGCTGTAAGATAGCGCCCGCAGTACTACAGGAGATATTGAAGACAGAGACCAGCTATGCAGCAAACGACAAACTGCTGGTAGGCAATACCACCAACGATGATGCCGCGGCTTATGATATGGGTAATGGAATGGCCCTTATTGCTACCAACGACTTCTTCACACCCATTGTTGATGATGCTTACGACTTCGGTCGCATAGCCGCCGCTAATGCCATAAGTGATGTGTATGCTATGGGTGGCAAGCCACTGATGGCTACAGCTATATTGGGCTGGCCTGTAGAGAAGCTCCCCGTGGCACTGGCACAACAAGTGCTGGAAGGTGCACGAGCTATCTGCAATGAAGCAGGCATACCTCTTGCAGGTGGACATAGTATTGACGTCAGTGAGCCTATTTTCGGGCTGTCCGTTAATGGCGTATGTAACATAGCCAACCTTAAGCGGAACAATACTGCCAAAGAAGGTGATGTGCTTTTTCTTACGAAGTCTATAGGGGTAGGTATATTAGCTACTGCGCAAAAGAAAGGCTTGCTTAAAGAAGAGCACAAAACAATGCTCATTGATCAACTCACTAAGCTTAACAAAATAGGGGAGCAGCTGGGATCCATTCCCGGCGTTACTGCAATGACCGATGTGACAGGTTTCGGGCTCGGTGGGCATCTTATAGAAATGGCTGAGGGCGCTGGTTTGTCGGCCGAACTGTACTACAGTAAGATAGGTATTGTTGAAGGTGCCAAAGAGTACATTGCTCAACGTGCTATCCCCGATGCCACTTACCGCAACTGGAATGGCTACGGCGCAAAGATCCATTTTGAGGGCGGAGTAGATGTAATGGAAGCTTTTAGCATTTTACCAGATCCCCAAACCAACGGCGGTTTGCTTATAGCTGTAAATGAAAGCAGTATTGAAGAGGTCATCGCATTGTTCGGGGCTAATGATTATTTGAAGTACGTTACTCCTGTTGGTAGATTTGTGGCTCGTCAGGAGAAAGCTGTTTTAGTGTTAGCATAAAAAAATGGCAACACTAAGCGTTGCCATTTATACAAGTAAATTTACTTATGGAATTTTGTAATAGTTACAACTTTACGAATTTTTGAACAACGATACCACTATTGCCTCTTATCGTTATATAATATAGACCGGCAGCGAATGATTGTACATTCACAGTAGTTTGGCCAGGCTGTAGTTGTTGTTGCGTCAACACCTGACCTATGTTGTTAGTAATTGTGTATGTACTATATCTGGTGCAATCAGCTGTGATCGTCAGTTCTCCGGTTGTTGGATTGGGGTATATTTCAACCTTGCCGGAAGATGCTGTGTTATTTACAAACCCGGTATTGCAAAGACCCGCTGGAATTACATTGACTACCATTTGCGCTGAAGCTAAACCGCATGCGTTAGATACAGAATATACAATTGTGTCTAACCCAAGTGCAGCGCCTGTTACATTGCCGAAAGCCACTGTAGCATTACTATTGGTTGCCGACCAGGTTCCGCCTGATGCGGTATTTGCAAGTACAATACCTGAGCCGATACAAACACTGGCCGGACCGTTAATATTACCAGCCACAGGAGCTCCAACAACGTTTACAGTGGTGGTCATAGCAGGTGCGCCCGGTACAGAGTAGGACACAATAACCGTACCTGCCGAAATACCTGTAACCAATCCGCCGGTAATACTTGCATGGCTGTTACTTAACGACCATGTACCCCCCGGAGTTGTATTTGAGAGTGTTATGACCGAACCAATACATACGGTATTAGATCCGGTTATCGTGGCTACATTGTTAATCGTATTGAGGGCTGTGTTGGTGATGACAGCAGGATTATAGTCAAAATATATGCCCACGATATTAGTTATTTGCGTGCCTGGTGCCAAAGCGGGTTTTGGCATAATATTGAACGCTATGTAGCCATTGCTCCCCGCACGGTCGGCATTACTGTCTGGCAGATTAATATCATTGAACCGGAATTTAACCCTGTTACCCGGCTCATGGAATACAAGCACAGGAGCGCTTGAACCAATAACCGTAAGCGTTGAAAGATCAAGATTAGTATTAATGGTATCCGCTACAGTTATGTTGCGTGCTGCAGCTGTTCCCGTGTTCTGGAAGTGCACCAGATAGCTGAGCGGTGTTCCGTTAGGTATATAACCCTGAGTGCCCGAGCCCAATGGCGATACATACTTGTCATTAGGGTCCCAGGCAGATAAAACCGGTTGACACCATGGGTAGGTATTGTTAGTCAGATCAGGGTCGGTAAGTGATGTTGGCGAAACATAGATAGTGTTGCATACAGCTGCGCCCATAGTTGCTGTAGTGCTGGTTGAAACCTTGACATTGGCGCTAAAATCGAATAGATCATTGACGGTTGAAAAGACCCATGTAAGGGTGCTGCCCGATACTGAAGTAGGCGCCGGCCCATTCCACATGCCAATGTAAGTTAGCAGCGGGTCAAGAGTCAGCGTAATGGTAGAGGTAAGTGTGTTACATGTATACCCCGTGTAGTTGCTTGACCATATGCCTACAATACCAGTATCTCCGGGCACAAAGCCCCATCCCCATCCCGATACGCTCATGTCTATTGCTGATGGTGGTGCACAACTGAATGCGAAATCTTGTATGTAACTGCTACCCGCAACCGATATAGTGGTGTACAGACCGGTGACGGGGCAGGAAGTAGTAAGTGTTGTGCCCAATCCCCCGAAGTAGCCAGTTGGGTCGGCAACTATGGTGTATGAATAGCCATCAATAAGAGGTAATGCGTATCGACCGCTATCATCGCACCAGCCATAAGTGGTATCGCCGAGTGTATTGTTGATGAGGGCGTATGGCCAGTAACCTAGCAATACCTCACCCGGTTGATAGATACAGTCGGCATTTGAATCTATATAAAATGTTCCTGTTAATGGGGAGCAACTTGTGCCCAATGTTATAACAGATGACCCGGATGTGTTCACAAAAGGCCCTGCAGTGTCGGTTACGGTAGCAGAATAAGTGCCCGGTATAAGGTACGTGTGCTGTAGATCGTATGACGATATTGTGCTTGTCCCCAAGTTGAAATATCCATGTCCATCGGTATAAACAGGGACCGAAAAGGTGGTGTCGCAACCATCGCCATAATTAACGTAAAGTTTTACCAGTGAGCAGGTATCTGCATAGCCGCTGAGGCTGCCGGATAGTGAAAAAGCATCTGAAAAAGGAAGCGAACAGTAAGTGCCCAAATAAGCAGTGTCAGTGAGAGATACATTTATGCCACTAGCGGTGCAATCGTCAATGTACAGATATTGGAAGGATGATGCACCCGTATTTTGATGACCTGAAGAGGTCACAGCGTATACCTCTGGAAAGTAATTCCCCGGGGCGTATGGATGTGTAAGCGTGTCTGAAAAATTATATGTTCCGCCAATAAGCGTGAACGGTACAATGTGTTTTTGAAATGTGGTGTCATTGTTATCATAACGGTACGCAATGTATACAGAATCGCCAGCCGATGGCGTGCCTGCAATTGTACCCTTCACCACGAACTTAACCATTGCCGGGAATACACATGGGAGTGTATAGATGGAATCTGTTTGAGATGATAAGTAAATACCAGAAATGGTACTGGCACAGTTGCTGCCTATTGTTACTGTGGGTGCATAAACCACATCGGTACAGTCATCTATAGCGGCAAAAGTGATTGAGGGTGTGTATGTGCCCGGGAGGGTGTAGGTAAACCCGCCCAATGAACTATATGCGCTACCAAACCCATAAGTTGCAGCCAGCCAATAAGGAAGCCTGTAAGTACGTGATGAGTTAGTGCCGTACTGGCCGTAGTCTACCGAAACGGTTACTGAATCAGTAGGTGCAGGTGTGCCAGTGAGAGTGCCTTTTATACCAACTCTTAATGTAGCGGGAAGGGTACAAGCCGTTGTGGATAAACTATCTGTAACAGAGAGTGTATTGATCACATTGCTAGTATTTATTATTTTATTGACGACTGTATTTGCGTCTGAGTAATATATGGTGCCATGTTGATCCATACACATCTGACTTGCATTGATACCGGCACTGTTTGCCGGGGTGCCAGTTGTCAGACCGGGGTCGCTACCGGAATATGAACCCGCTATATTGTTGATACGACCCGTTGTAACATTAATTTGCCGAATGACCATGTTCTGATCGTACACTGCCACATTACCGGCACTATCTACACCAATACCAATAAGCGATCCAAATGTAGCTGCTGTTGCCGGACCACCATTGCCTGAATAGCCACTTCCACCATTGCCGGCAATAGTAGTGATTATGCCGGACGTATTAATTTTTCTTATCCTTCGGTTGCCATCATCACATATGTACAAGTTACCTGTTACATCACCGGTAAGTGCAGTCGGTGCGCTCAAGCTAGCACTAACTGCAGCACCGCCATCGCCACTAAAACCGCCTGATGCCCCACCGCAGACGGTTGAAATAATGCTGGTTGCTGCATCTACTTTCCGAATTCTATTACCGGTTGAAAAGTATATATTTCCAGCTGCATCGACGTACAGATTACTCAGTTGCTGAAGACCGGCGGCTGTAGCCGGCCCGCCATCTCCTGAAAATCCACTAGAGCCATTTCCTGCAACTGTGGTAATTATACCTGATGTGTAATTAGTTTTTCTTATCCTGTTGTTGCCCTGATCGGCGAGGTAACAATTGCCGGCATAATCGGCCGCGAGGCCCATATAACCCCAACCGGGGTCAATCATAGCTAGTACTGCGGGACCGCCATCGCCGTAGAAACCCGCTGTGCCGTTTCCGGCGATGGTGGTTAATATACCTGTAGCATAGTTTACTTTCCTTATCCGGTAGTTGACCATGTCGCCGATAAAAATATCTCCCATAGTATCTGTGGCAACACCTTTCGTTTGTTGGAAAGCAGCTGCCGACGCGGTTGCAGGTCCACCGTCGCCAGCAAAGCCCCAATCTCCCCCCGCCACTGTAATGATAGTACCGGATTGCGCAAGAGAATTAGTGGTGGCGAGTATGGTGACTAACAGGGTAGTGATCAATAATGCAATTTTTCTCATAGTGTTGTTTTGTGGCTATATTATATGACGAGCTGAAACGGAAGTTCGTTAGATATTTAAATAATTAAATTTAAGTAAAATTTAATTAAATGTAGACAGCCACCTTAAGTAAGGTGGCTGTTTACTATAGGATCGTTGTACAACTGTTTTATTCCTTTACCAATCTGTGAAGTACTTTCTTATCTCCCGATGTTAGTTCTACCATATAGATACCTGCAGCAAGGTTGCTCAATGATACATTTACAGTGCCATTTTGCAGTACACCAAGGTCTTTGTTGTAGACATTTACACCTGATATATCCATCACTCTTACACTTACATTTTCCTTCTGGGTAGTAGTGAAAGTAATGTGCACATCGTCAGATGCAGGGTTTGGCGTCATAGTTACATGCAAGCCATTGTCTGTAGCCGCAGTAGCTGCTTTAAGGCTTAATTCAAACCTTGCGTCACCCTGTGTTGCTTTATCCTTACTGATGGTGAAGGCATACTCAGTGCTCGGTTTCAGTTCGGTAAGCTTGTTCAGCAGTTTGTCATGCAGGAATACTGTGCTTCCCTTAGGTACCGCTACATTGTCGGCCCTTATTATGAAGCGCTGATCATATGCACTGGTAATTCCCAACGGTACAACCTTTTCTGACTCAAACGGACGGGCATCTATTGCCAGTTTGCGTTTATCCGCTGAAAGGCTGTAGAAGGTGAAGTCTGCATTTAACTGCTTGACAGCGTCATACTTGCTGTCTTCAACGTCAGTTGCCTTATCGTTGAACTGTACATTAACCGCATCCCATATGTGGTAGTTGCTATCATATACGTTCAGCGTCAGGTAATCAGAAGGCGCTTTGAACAGGTAGTTATCAAAGCTGCTTACCTTATCGCTTTCCACAAAGTTAAGTGAGTCACCATCATGGCCTGCACGTACCTGGAAGCATGTGTTAGCACTTAAATTGTAATGAATAGGCGACGTTGTTCCGATAGGTATTGTAATGAAGTTACCACCGGCACTATATGTTGGGTCCCACACATAGAATGCAGCCCCTTGTACATTGCCCGATTGGGCAGCACGCCAGATCACTTCTCCAATATCTATTGGAGAAGGATATGGATTACCCATCATGTTGAATGACTGGTGTGTAGGGTCAAGTGATCCTTGCTGCATAAATGCTGTCTGAGGACCCTGGTTGATATTCCCCAGCATTTTAACTGTTGTAGCAGAAGGGTTGTACATGCCATAATAACCCAGATAGCCAAGACCCTCGCCCTTTTTACCTCTGAAGAACAGACGAATACCCTGATATCGTTGTACCTTATTACTATCGGCTGCTGCGGCATTGATCTTCGTAAATGGCTTCCAACCCGGATCGTAGCCAAGCGTGTCGTTTTCGGTATACGGGTCCAATCTGAATGCAGATGGTGCATTTGAACTAGTAGAACGGAAACCGTTTGCACTTCCTCCCGGACCGGTGATGTCAATGAAGCTCTGTACCTGGCTAAGAGATAATGCGGCATCAAATGGATGGCTCCAGAAGCGGAACCTACGATAATGGCCCTGTACATATTGGTCTACTTTCACCTTGCCGGAAATTGAACCACCAAATGCAGGTAATTCAGCTATTCTTGCTGTAGTTACAGAGTCGGTGGATGCGAGTTCAAGGCTGTCGCTGGTTGTTAATGTACCAGATGTGATATAAAGGGTGTTGCTGATCACAAGACGTGCACCAGAGTCTACCGCTGCGCCTGAAACGTTATTCAGTTCCAGGTTGCTGATCGTTCCGCGGCCTTTTATTGTCTGTGCAGTCGTGTTGTTCATTATCACTCTACCATCGCCTGATACAGTACCATTGTTGTCGATCATTCCCTTTACATTCAGCACTGCGCCTGTGTTCAGGACGAGAGTTGCACCCTGTCCTAACTTAAGATCGAGGGCATTGACAGGAGTTGTGCCGGAAATAACAGGTACGTAGGTCCCTGAATCAACAGTGACATTATCGCTGATAGTAGGGATTGTGTTACAGCCCCAGTTGCCTGCATAGTTCCAATCTGTAAGATGGCCGGCAGAACCGCCTATCCACTGCATAGGTGTTGGATTGACGTACACAACAGTGTCTACATAAGTTGTACACACAGCATTGGCAACGCTGACTATTGAGTAATTATGAGGCGTTGAAATTACACCGGTTGAAATAGTGAAGCTACCACCTGCAGATATGGTGCTGTTAATAACAGAACCGCTATCTACCATGTATGATATAGTGTTAGCAGGAGTACCTGTTATATAAACAACACCAGAGTGACCTACGCATGGTACATCAAGAGATGTTACAGTGGCAGTAGGGTATGCCAGGATAGTGGTTGTTACTGTGTAAGGTGCACTAGTACACATACCGTTGCTCACTGTAAGTGAACCGGTGAATGAGCCAACAGCGCCAGTTGCCGGCATTATGATAGGTAGAGAACTGCCAGTTAATATTGCACCCGTTACATCGGTAAAGCCGGCAGTATTAGCGGTTGCGTCCCAGTCAATATTGTAATTAGTTGGGCCGCCTGTAGAAGCACTAAACGAAACAGGTGCAGACGTTGTAGGCTGACAAACCGTTGGCATAGCGGCGCTTAGCGCGATTGTAGGCAGTGCGTTAATATTTACCGTGTTTACTGATGTGTTAGCCGATAAGCCAGAGTAGTTACACGTGGTTGTAGTAACATAATAGGCAGTATCTGTAAGCGTTGGTGTGGTGTACGTTGCGGACGTTGCACCTGCAATTGGTGTAAATGTGCCGGTAGCAGTGGTACTTTCGGTCCACTGGTAAGTAGTACCTAATGCATTTGCGCCAGGTGTAAATGTCAATGATGTAGACCCTGTTCCGCAGGCTGCAGCAGAGCCGGTGATAGCTGCTGTACCTGCTGCAGGTGTACCTGAACAGATATTAGGATTAGCTGTGAAATTGATATTCACGTCATCCATTCTCCAAACGATTGTGCCAGATGCAGATCCTGAACCGGAATGGCCATATACTCTGATCGTAATTGAGGTAGAGGCTCCGCCGGTAATCGCTGATGTAAATGATGGAGTAATCGTCTGCCAGGTACTGTTTGTTAACGTAGTCCCAGTAGCTATTACCGATGAGAATCCATCAGCACTTGACCTTACTGAATAAGCCTGTGGTCCTGTGCCTGTGCAACGGTTACCGAATGACATGCCCGTTAGATTGATGAAGTACCCAGAATTTGGCGTGATCGTAAACTGCATGTAAGCACTTGATGAACTTAAACCACCACCTGCTGCTGTGTTGCCGATGTTATTGCCTCCTGAATATCCAGATAATGTGGTACTTGGCGATGTGCTGCTAATAGCAGTAATTGTGCCAGTCACATTACCTACAGAAGCAATACAATTTGATGCAAGTACCTCAGTACTGGTTGAGGTGGCCGCAGGACTTGTTGCTCCTGAACCTGCTGTGAAATTCCACAGGACAGATGCAGCAGTAACAGGTGTTAATACAGAAATGGATTTAGTAACTGTAGTAGATCCGCAACTGTTGGTGACAGTATAAGAGATAACCGTAGACCCAAGAGATACTCCCGTAACTACACCTGATGCACTAACTGTTGCCAAAGTGGTATTAGCACTTACCCATGTTCCACCAGAAGTAGTATTGCTTAGGGTGGTAGTAGCGCCGTTATAAACTGTTATGCTACCTGTTATTGCCGCAAGTACCGGAGTTGTAATAACTGCAACGCTTGTAGTAGTTATTGTAGTGCCACAAACATTTGTTACTGAATAGGAGATAACTGCTGATCCAACAGTAAGGCCTGATACAACACCTGTTGATGCATTGATGGTTGCTACAGCCGGGGTAGCGCTCGTCCACGTTCCACCTGCGGTAGTGTCACTTAGGGTGATCGATGAACCGGAACAAACAGTAGCTGCGCCTGTGATAGCACCAACAACAGGTACTGAGTTAACAGTAAAAGGTGTTGTTGTGTAAGCCGAACCGCAAAGGTTAGTAATTGTATATGTTATTGTAGCCGTTCCAGGTGCTACGCCTGTTACAACGCCTGCTCCACTAACAGTGGCAATAGAAGTATTACTGCTGCTCCATGCGCCGCCTGTTGTTGCGCTGGCGAGTGTAGTAGCATTGCCCGGACAAACCGGTATAATACCTGTTATTGCCGCAGGAGCAGAGAGAATAGGATTAACGGTTACTACTGTTGTAGCGGTAGCGGTACCACAAGCGGTTGTTACTGTATACACAATGGTTACCGTGTCTGCCGCAACGCCAGTAACAACACCTGATCCATTCACTGTTGCAATGCTATTATTTAAGCTGCTCCATGTGCCGCCCGCAAGACCTGTAGTAAGGCTGGTTGTTGTGCCGGGACATATTGCAGTGCCGCCTGAAATGACACCTGCAGAAGCAGATGTATTAACTGTAACTGCGGCTGTATCGTACGCTGTACCACAAATATTGGTGACAGTGTAAGTTATCAGCGGATTGCCAGCTGATATGCCGTAAACATTACCTGAAGCATCAACGGAAGCTATCGAGGCATTGCTGGTTGTCCATGCGCCACCTGCTACGCCACTGGTAAACAGCGAACTTGTGGTAATACAAACTGTTGCCGGACCTGCTATAGTTCCTGCTGATGGAGCCGGGTTGACAGTGAGCGTGGTGGTTGCTGCTGCCGACCCGCACGAAGGGGTAGACATTGTATATGATATAGTAGTTGTGCCGGCAGCTATTGCTGTTACAACACCACTTGCATCTATTGTTGCTACTGAAGGATCGGTTGATGACCACGTGCCGCCAGCTGTTACATCTGACAAAGTTGTGTTGGTGCCAACACATATTGATGTTGTGCCTGCAATTGCAGCTGGTGTTACCGGCGAAGGATTAACTGTAACCGTAGCACTTGATGTACTAGCGGATAAACCTGAATAGTTACAAGTAGTAGCCACATTATAATAGGTAGTATCTGTCAATGTTGGCGTAGTATATGTGGTCGACGTTGCTCCTGAAACCGGTGCAAGTGAAGAAGATAAACTGTTGCCTGCATTCCATTGATATGTTACACCCGCATTTGTAGTAGCAGGAGTGAATGTCAATGAAGTACTGCCGCTACCACAGAAAGTTGAAGGGCCTGTTACAGCTACAGATCCTGCAGAAGGCGTTCCTGCGCATTGTAATGTACCACCTATAGCCAGACCATACGCACCTACAGATGGCGATATAAAGCCCCATCCGCCGGTGGTAGTCTGACCGCTTGCATAGTAACGTATAGTTACCGTAGTACCGGCCGGTACATTCTGTAACGCAGATATGCCGGACAGGTTTATTTGTGACAGAGTTGAAGGTGTTCCTACAATTACCTGCGGAGAGCCGATAAGTGTAAATGTAGTTCCATCAAGGCTGTACGCAAACTGATTAGATACACCCGGAGAAGCGGCAAATGTTCCTGTACCTGCAAACCTTGCGTCGATTGTTGCGAGAGATAAATTGTTGCCGGAGGTCGCACCTAGTGTTACCTGAAAGTAATCTGTATTAGCTGTGCTGATACCGTTGTTCTGGAAACCAACAGTTCTGAAAGAACTACCTGCACCGCTTGCGGCGGCACCCGCGCCACGTGTTATATTGTTGGCAGATGATGCTGTAGATAAACCTGAGTTGAAGACAGCTGCGGCCATTGTAGCCAAAGGAGTACCTGTGACAGCACTATTAAAATCCCATGCGGCCAGAGTTGTTGACGCTGCATTTACCGAAACAGAGTAGGTAGATGTAGTAGTTCCACAGCTGCCGGTAACAGCATATGAAATCACAACCGTTCCGAGTGAACTCCCATGAACCATACCACTTGATGCGACAGTAGCGATTGAAGTGTTGCTGCTGCTCCAAGTTCCTGATGGTGTTGCATCTGTGAGCGTTATGTTATTGCCTATAACTACAGATGTAGCTCCTGCGATGGCAGCAACAGTTGGTGTGCCATTTATAGTTATTGATGTGGTGGTAACGGTTGTACTACCGCAGCTGTTGGTTGCAGTCAACGTATATACACCGGCAGATGCGGTAGTGGTAGTTACGCTTGCAGGGTTAAGTGTAGATGAAAACGCATTTGGTCCGCTCCACGAATACCCTGTTGCATCCGTAGCACCAGCAGTAAGTGTAAGTGTAGATCCTGTGCATACGGAAGTTGATGAAGGCGTTGCACTTACACCTGTAGGTGCTGTATTAATTGTTAATGTTCCAGTTGTTGCAGTTGTTGTTCCGCAAGCATTGCTTGCCGCAAGTGTATAAGTGCCGGCTACACCTGTAAAGGTAGCAGGGTTAAGATCGGTTGATGTATACCCGCCCGGCCCACTCCATGAATAGGTAGTAGGACCTGATGTTGTTGCTGCGCCGGTTAGTGTAACGTTATCTCCGGGACAGATCGTCAATGAAGATAGGGTAGCACTTACACCTGTTGGTGCAGAAGTGCATGGCGGGCCAACAGTTACTGTGGCACTGGCGCCTGTTATGATTGCAAAACAACCTGCAGATGAGCGGGCGCTATCTATAGTATAAGTAGTAGTAAGCGTTGGTGATACGGAGACAGTTGCTGATCCTGTACCGCCAATTGTAGTATTTGTATTGCTGCCCCCTGTCCATGAGTAATAAACTAAATCTCCTGATACACCTGTGAAAGTGAGGGTGGTGGTAGCACCGTATGTAATGGATGCTGTACCTGATATGCTTGTTGATGGAAGCGGGAATACAGTTACGCTTGCTGTAGTTGCGGTAATAGTGCCGCAGGTGTTGGATGCGGTAAGCGTATACACACCCGATACCGATGCATTTGTTATGGCCGCAGGGTTAAGGTCTGTAGCTGTATAGCCACCAGGTCCGCTCCATGAATAAACTGTTGCGCCTGTTGCCGTGCCTGTTAGTGTTATTGTGCCACCATAGCATAATGACGTAGGTGTTACCGAAGCAGATACTGCTGTCGGAGCGTCATTTACAGATATTGCCGTTGTAGTTACAGTTGTGCTGCCGCAGCCATTTGTTGCTACAAGAGTGTAGACACCTGCGGTAGTTACGCTGGCAGTAAATGCAGGCGATTGTAGCGTTGAAGAGAATGAAGCCGGCCCAGACCATGCATAACTATCTGCATTAGTAGCTGCACCTGTAAGTGTAACGGTTGATCCCGAACATACAGTAGTACCTGATGGGGTAGCCGTAACTGCAGTTGGTGCTACATAACAATTAGGTGCTACAACACCTGTAAAGAACAAGTCGTCGGCGGTGGTATTGGCAACATCAAAAATATACCATGCACCTGTGGATGCGCTTGCTGCATAATTTACCAATCGGAAAGTAACTGTTGATGTGCTTGGTAAATTTTGTAGTGCAGAGACACCTGTCAGATCTACGGGTGAAAGTGTTGCACCACTACTACTTGAACTTGCGTAGGAAATTGCAGAACCTACATCGGTATACGATCCGCCGTTAATTGAGTATTGTAGTTGGCCGGCTGTTGCGCCTGTGCCCGGTCTCCTATAGTTTAAGGTGTATGAATTCAGACTCACAGTGTATCCTGTTGCTGAATGGAATCCGAATGTAATAAATGAATTCGCTGTAATAGCGTTTGCGGCCGTGGTATAGTTCCATACAGTTCCACCCCATGCGCGACCAGCTGCACCTGCAGGTGTAGATAGGCCCGAACCTCTTGTGAGGTTAGTTGTAACAACAAGATGACTTGCGGTAGTTGATGGCATTAATGGAGATGTTCCGTAGTTGGTCGATCCGCTCACATCCCAACCAACAAGTGTTGCCACTCCCGGGGTTACAATAATTGTATATGATACAGCTGCGGTGCCGCAGCCATTAGTGACTGCATAGGTAATGGTATCTACGCCAGCACCCAGGCCGGTTACTACACCAGAAGCATTCACCGTTGCTATAGTTACGTTGGTGCTCCCCCACGTGCCCGATGGTGTTGCATCGGTCAGGGTGATCTGGTTACCTGTACCCACGCTAGTGCTACCGGATATAGCTGCAACAGTTGGTGATCCGCTGGTAACTGTTACTGCTGTTGTAGTTGTGGTAGTGCTGCCGCATGAATTGGTAGCTACCAAGGTATATACACCTGCAGAGTTGGTATTAGTAGTTATTGCTGCCGGCGAAAGATTTGTAGATGTAAAGCCATCAGGACCGCTCCATGAATAAGAAGTAGCGCCTGTTGCTGCTCCTGTAAGTGTCAATGCAGACCCGCTACAAACTGCTGCAGGCGTAGGTGTGGCTGTAACGGCTGTAGGGTTTCCGTTGACTGTTATTGCTGCTGTAGTAGCTGCAGTGGTGCCGCAACTGCTGCTGGCTACTAACGTATAAACACCCGCTGATGCAGTGTTTACGGTAAATGGAGCAGTGTTTAAAGCGGTTGATGTAAAGCTGTTAGGTCCACTCCATGAATAAGATATTGCGCCTGTTGCCGCACCTGTCAGCGATAGTGTAGCACCTGAACATATACTTGTACTTGATGGTGTAGCAGTTACTGCCGTAGGGAAAGTAGAGCAGGTAGTCATGATGCCGCCTATTGCCAACCCGTATGCGCCTGCGGAAGGAGATGTAAAGCCCCATCCGCCGGTAGAAGTCTGCCCTGTAGCGTAGTAGCGGATGGTTACTGTCGTACCCATTTGCAGATTCTGTAGTGGACTTATGCCTGATACATCGATCTGCGTTAAAGTGGCAGGGGTGCCGACGGTTATTTGAGGTGAACCTATAAGCGTGAATGTGGTTCCGTCTAAACTATATGCGAATTGATTGGATACACCAGGTGTAGCCGCATAGGTGGTTGTGCCCGCCAGGCGTGCATCTATCGTAGATAATGAAAGCACATTGCCCGATGTTGATCTTAGCGTTATCTGGAAATAGTCATTATTGGAAGTAGAGATGCCGTCATCCATGAAACCTGTTGTTCTGAATGAATTACCTGCTCCATTTGTTACTGCATTTGATCCTCTTGTTATTGCACTGGCTCCGGAAGCCGAATTAAGCGCGGAATTGAACACAGTGGCTGTAAGCGTAGTAGGACTTGACGTTCCGAAGAAATCCCATGCTGCAATAGTTACAGGCGCGGGGGTAACTGTAATAGTTGACGTGGTGGTCGTAGATCCGCAACTATTAGTTACTGTATAAGATATAAGTGTAGTACCTGTTGTAAGACCATGTACCATACCCGAGGCGCTAACTGTGGCCATTGATGTATTGCCGCTTACCCATACGCCCGATGGTGTTGTATTGGTTAGGGTGATATTATTACCCGCAACAACTGATGTGCTGCCTGATATGGCCGCAACGGTTGGAGAACCAACGGTGATTGTTACAGCCGCAGATGTGGCTGTAGTGCTACCGCAAGTATTAGTAGCCACAAGGGTATAAACACCTGCTGAGTTGGTGTTGGTGGTAATAGCTGCCGGAGAAAGATCGGTCGAAGTAAACCCGCCCGGGCCGTTCCATGAGTAAGTAGTAGTGATCGCTGATGTTGCTGCGCCGGTAAGTGTAAGCGATGAACCGTTGCATACATCTGTTGCTGATGGTGTAGCAGTAACGGATGTTGGTGCTACATTTATTGTTAGTGCACCGGTAGTAGCTGCTGTGCTACCACAGCTGTTAGCTGCCACAAGTGTATACACACCTGCCGATGCGGTACTTGTTGTAAATGCCGCAGGCGAAAGGACTGTAGAGGTAAATCCGTTAGGTCCGCTCCAGGTATAAACTGTTGCACCCAGCGATGTTACAGCACCTGTTAGCGAAATCGTATTACCAGAGCATACAGCTGAAGAAGATAATGTAGCCGTTACTGAAGTAGGCGCTGTTGTACAAGGTTCTAATTGGGTAGTTCCATCGATCGACAAACCATAGTTACCTACATATTGCGAGAAGAAACCCCAACCCCCACTTGTAGTCTGACCGCTTGCATAATAGCGCAGATATATAGGTGTGGTAGAAGATACATTCTGCAATGCGGCAACACCGGTGAGATTTACCGAAGCCATTACAGATGGCGTACCAATATTGATGGTTGGTGAGCCGATAAGGGTAAACGTAGTGCCATCAAGGCTGTAAGCAAATTGTGAACTTACACCCGGAGATGCGCAGAAAGACGATGTTCCCGCAAAGGTTGCGGCAATAGAAGAAAGTGAAAGCTGATAACCTGAAGTTGCTTTCAGCTTAGTTTCAAAATAATCTGTGTTAGTAGTAGAGATACCATTGTTCTGGAATCCGGTAGTACGGAATGAATTAGCACCTGTGCTTGCTGTAGCAGTTGCACCGCGTGACAACTTATTATATGTAACACTTGTATCGAGGTTGTTGCCAACTGATGCCGCGGTAGCCACTATCGTAGTATCGCTGTTAGCACCATTAAAATCCCATGCCAATATATTAGAAGGTCCATTGTCTATTCCTGCTTCTACTACTGCTTGAATTCCGGTTGGTACATTAGAAAGGAAGTCATAGCCTGTTGCGGCTTCAATAGCATCAACACTTGTTCTGTAATAAGTCCAGGGTTGCGAGTTTACTGTTTGGTTGCTCGGCATGTCTACCGCTATAACACGGGTAGTATTTGCTACACGTGAAACGTCGTTTACCCCTACCGGTAATACTACAATTACCTTAAAGAAGCGTGCAGGTACGGTTATGTTTGTTCCTGCAATAGTAGTTGTAGTGCCGCCAAGACTGCCGCTGCCGCCTGCTCCGTATCCACCTGCTGTTACATATAGTTCATTACCTGCGTAAATCAGGGCACGACAATAGCTCTCCAGACTTCCCCATGTTATCTGGTTCATGTTCGGTGCCTGTGGCGTAATGTTGGTCATTACAAATGTTGCCGCATTGTCGGTATCACTACCGTCACGGTCGTCACTCGGACAAAGATGACCTCGATCAAATCCGGTACCTGTATAGTTGGATGTTGTAGCGGTAAAATATCCTGATGGCAGGGTAGCGTCCGGGCTAAAACAATCGCATCTTACAGCACTGCCTTTCCAGGCGCGGCTCAGGTGCCAGCTTACCCAGTTTGGTTCACCTTTTGAATTATTATAAGATAATCCAAACTGAGATTTTACCATCAGGTAATTGTTAGAGTCAGACATGCTGTAAGTAGCGCCACTTGGATTACCCATAGCCATGTTGTCGTCGCGAGTAGGAGTAGTGTCTGGTACAGAGGTAACAGTAATGGTTATATTTACACCGCTGATAGATTGTGAGCAACCGAATGCACTTGTGGCGCTGGTTACCGAATAGACAGTAGTAACGGTAGGTGCAACGGAAACTGTACTTACTCCTGATCCTGATATTGTTGTATTGAGTGTTGATGCACCGTTCCAGTAATACACAACATCGCCTGATGTACCTGTAAATGTGAGTGTAGTAGATGCTCCTGAACTTATGGTCGCAGTGCCAGTGAGCACCGGTGACGGTAATGGATTGATAGTTACAGTAGTGTATACAAAGCTTGAATCACCACCAAAAGTTGTATAATAAATGACAGTATCTACGCCTCCGTTAAGTCCGGTAAGCACACCAGTGGATGTGATGGTAGCATTTGTTGTATTAGATACTGCCCAGCCACCACCTGTAACAGTGTTGCTGAAAGTAGTAGATGCGCCCATGCACAAAGATGATGCGCCAGAAGTAGTGCCAATTGGTGGTTTAGGGTAATTTTTAAGGATGGTAAATGTATTAGTTGTTGCCGCAGACGCGCCTCCTCTGTTTCCTGTTACAATATCGGGATAGCCATCACCATCAAGGTCGCCAATTGTTACGGTTACCGGTTTTTGGCCGGTAGCTATGTTTTGAGGGGTAGCAAGGGATAAAGTTACAGTAGAACCTGTAACCAGGTTTCTGAATACTGATACGGTATTGTCGTTATTATTTGAAACTACAACATCCAATTTGCTATCACCGTTCATATCCGCAAGAGCTATACCTGTAGGAGTTGAGCCGGAGCCAGATCCTGAAGATATATTAACAGCTGATGCGAATGAACCTGCTGTTAACGTACCCGGCGTACTTGTGTTGATAAACACGCTGATGTTACCGCTGTTTGAATTGGTAACAACGAGATCGTTCTTGCCATCGTTATCAATATCGCCTGCAGCTATATCTAACGGACCGGAACCGGCGGTTAACGAAACCGAAGTACCAAAAGTAATAGAGCCGTATGTAGATGTATTTTTTGCAATTGAGATAGTAGTTCCTGAATAAGTGCCACCGCTATATCCTGAGTTAACGCATGCTACGTCGGGAAGTCCGTCATGGTCCAGATCTGCTATACATACACTTGATGGCGTTGCACCGGCAAGGATGTAAATAGTTGAGCCAAAAGAAGCTGACCCGACTGTAGATGTATTTGGAAGGATGTTAATTGTACTGCTACCAAGAAATGCAGATAATGCGATATCCGGCTTGCCATCTCCATCAAAATCTCGGATCGCTGCTACTGATGTGAATTGGCCGGCCGCTATTGACACGGGTGCCGCAAAAGTTGGGTTGGAGCCGATGCCGGAAGTAGTGTTCAGGTAAACCAAAATGTAAGCAGCATCTGGTAATGGAACAATAATATCCAGTTGGCCATTACCGTCAATGTCGGCCAGCTTTACATTATTAGGTGTGTTGGTGCCGATTATGCCGGTGAAGGATGACGTTAAAGAGAATGAAGAACCGGATATTACACCGGTACCAGTCATGATATTCTTAAAGACAGAAATTGATGGTCCTCCACTTCCTGAAACTGTGCCAGAATTATTTACTACAAGGTCAGGCTTGTTGTCGCCATTCAAATCGCCGATGGCACCTGAATAAGGAGTGCCGCCCGCTGTAATTATCAAGGCTGGGTTAAAGTTCAGTGTATTGGGAATAAATCCTGAGTTGTTGAAACTAGGAGTAAATGAGGTATCTGAATAAGCGGTGTAGTTGGTTGGAGTAGTAACAGAAATAGGAGCGTATAAAGCGCCTGTCGGTACTGTTACTGAAAGGGTAGTTGTTGATCCTGAATTTACAGTTGCTTTTGTTGCTCCGAAGTAAACGATATTGTTACCAGGCGTGGCGTCAAAGTTTGTCCCGTAGATACTAACTGCAGACCCTGGAATTCCTGATTTTGGTGTAATGGACCTGATGGTGGGTGCCGGGCCATTAATATAAATGGTTCTAGTTGTATAAACCGGACCGCATCCTGCTGCGCTGGTTATACCATAACTTATTGTTGCAGCGCCTAAGGATAGACCTGTGGCTACGCCACCTGATGTGATGGTAACACTACCGGTGCCATTTACTGTGCTCCATGCAGCAGTACCGGCAGAAGATGTTGGATTTGTTAAAGTGATCGAACCTCCCACCTGCACTCCTGGAGTAGCGGGCGTAATACTGCCAGACGTGGGCAGTGCGTTAACTGTGACTGATAGGGTAGTAGTAGCAGAGCCGCATGTAAATGGAGCTGTATAGGTGAATATTCTTGTTCCAGGTCCGACACCCCTTACCACTCCTGTGCTGCCGCTAATAGTAGCTACACCACTTGCAGAAGTTGGTGTCCATGTACCTCCAGGGTATCCTGTAGTCGCAAGAGTGAGGTTAGAACCAACGCATACGGCTGAACCTCCCGTGATAGTACCTGAAGACGGATTAGGAACGACGGTAACCGATGGTGAATTGGTAGATGTTGCTGTCAGTGATGAGGTGGTGCAGGTGGTAATACACCTGTAGTATGTGCTTGATGTAAGGCTTGGAGTGGTGTAGGTAGTTGTTGTGAAACCCGACCCCGTGCTAACGTCAGACCATGAAGAGGCATCAGGTGATTGTTGCCACTGGTAAGTTATACCGCTGGCTATAGTTGCACCACTGAGATTCAAGGTTGTAGTGGTGCCCGTGCAAATTGCAGATGATCCTGCTGCAACTGTTCCCTGGTTTGGAGTGCCTGAGCAAGCGGGTAATGCAGCAAATGTAGCGGTTACTGAAAAGTCGTCCATTGCCATTGCATGGTCATTACCAGCGTCATTTACATCTACTGACCTGATCCAAATTTCGCTTCCGGGAGGTATATTAACTGTAATTGTGCCTGATAAAGCAGCTCTATTTGCTACAGCATTACCATCCGTTGCAGCAGCTGTGGTTGTATGTATAGGGCTGGCAAAACCTAAAGAAGATACATTCGTCCATGTACCAGTTATTAGGCTTGTAGCACTGGTTGAGTAATCTACCCTGTTGGTCTGAATAGTAGCGTTGCCATTATTTCTCCATTGCTCTCCGGTATAAGATACTGCCAGAGACGTAATAGTAGTTGTCCCTCCATTTACAATGCGAATGCCAATCTGAAATGAATCGGTAGCGTTGGAGGGCAAACTACCGAGTGCCCTATCTGCTGCAGCGGATGCGCCGAAGCTATAAATTCCAGCACCCGTGCCGCTTCCCGTGCCGGTAATATATGTAGATAATGTACCTACTCCTTGTGCAGCATACCAACCAACAATGGTGGTATTGTTACTCCATGCGGGTGTACCTGAACTTGCTAAAGTATTGAAATTTTGTGTATATGTTGCCGAGCCGTTTGTAAGGCTTACCTGAGCAAAACTGTTACCTGAAAATAATTGCAATAAAATAAAAAGCCCTGCCATTAAAATTGGCGCCACAAAACGATGTACATTTTTTCTCATAACACTTGCTTTATCTATAATAGTTGAAAAGGGTATATTTATTAATTTGGGTATATTATTTTTCATTATAATAATTTAACGGGTGTGCAAAACTCGGAAAAGAGTTGTGAATATGGTGTAATGCCTGTGTTAAGCCTAGGTTATTTAACTGAAATAGGTAAACGCTTAAATTTGGTATAGTAGATTGATATAGAATGGTTTCTGTTTCATGGTATTGTTATAGATTTAATTCGACAAGATTTAATATGCAAATGTATTTAAAATTTACCATGTATGGCGCAGTACAGCATTAAGATCGACGAGTATGTGGATAACTCGGGGGATTTCGCAAAGCCCATTTTGAATCATTTAAGAGAGTTGGTTCATGAAACCTGCCCTGAGGTGGAGGAAGCGTGGAAGTGGAGTTTTCCTAACTTCATGTATAGGGGAGCTATACTTTGCAGTATGGCCGCATTTAAACACCACTGTTCTTTTGGTTTCTGGAAAGCCGCGATCATGGAAAATGAAGAAGGTGTATTATCCGTTCAGGACAAGGTGAGCATGGGGCATCTTGGCAAGATCACCAGTTTGAAAGATCTTCCCAAAGACGCAGTGATAAAAAAGTATATAAAAGCAGCCATGAAGCTGAATGAAGATGGAATAAAGGTGCCGCCCAAACCCAAAACAGCTGAAAAGAAGGAAATTAAAACCCCGGAATATTTTGAAAAAGCCCTAAAGAAGAACAAAGAGGCAAAGAAGGTATTCGATTCATTTAGCTACTCAAACCGGAAGGATTATTTAGAATGGTTTGCCGAAGCAAAAACTGAAGTTACCCGCGATAAGCGGATATTGCAGGCATTAGAATGGCTGGAGGAAGGTAAAACCAGGCACTGGAAGTATAAGAACTGCTGATTCTCTCCTTGAAATTTTTAATTTACAGACGTGATTTGATTAAATAGTGGTATTTTTACGTATACCCAATTTAGATTATAACCATCTTATGAAAAATCAGCTCCTATTTAAGTTGCTGGTATGTGTTATATGCATGTGCCAGTCATTCGCGCCCGCATTTGCCAGACCCGGTAACGACAGTCATTTAATAAATCAGTGTAGTTCCCACCAGTCCACATTATTGTTTACGGAAAACAAAGGACAGGTTGCAGATAAGGAAGGTCATCCTCGTCCGGACATTTTTTTTACTGCCCATAGTGGCAGTACTCAACTTTTCATTACTTCTACGGGAATCAATTACCAGTTTTCAAGAACAACTTACCCGGAAGGTTATGAACTAAACAACAAAGAAGTAAAAGATCCCGAACTGCAGCTTGAGCTGGAAAAGAAGATCAAAACCGAAACATACCGATTCTCATTAGAGTTGGCAGGTGCTAACCAAAACCCTGTGGTACGCAAAGAGAAGAAAAATCTGCTTACAGAAAATTTCTATCTCGGTCATTGCCCCGATGGTATCACTCATGTTGGCACATATGAGCAGGTAGTTTACGAAAATGTTTACCCTCATATAGACTGGGTGATATATAGTAGGGATGGCCACCTGAAATATGGTTTTGTAGTAAGGCCGGGCGGAGACCCTAACAACATAAGGTTAAAGATCAAAGATGCACAAGCGGTAACTATCACCCAAAATGGCGAGCTGTTGATGAAGACATCACTTGGCGAGGTAATTGAGCATGCCCCCGTTAGCTTTATTAATAAACAACAGGTGCCAACTCATTTTAAGAAAAAGGGCGACGGTACTATTGGTTTTGTAACAAGTAATATACCGGAGGGTGCTACATTGGTTATTGACCCTTCTGTTACCTGGAGTACTTATTTTGGGGGAACTGCACAGGAAATTGCATATGGAACTGCTATTGATGGTGCTGATAATGTTTACAATTGTGGAAAAACACAGTCTACATCCAGCATTTCAACTTCAGGTGGGTTTCAAGTTTCTAATGGTGGAACATTGGATTGTTTTCTTGCTAAGTATAATGCTAACGGAAGCCTGATATGGGCAACTTATTATGGAGGTTTTGGAGATGATGTATTTAACAGTTGTGCTGTAGACGGAAACAACAATGTATATGCTGTTGGAGTATGCGCATCAAATGGTTTTGCAACTTCAGGATCGTTTCAGGCGGCTTCCGGAGGTGGTGAAGATGCTGTAATTATTAAGTTTGATGGGTTGGGGAATCGTATATGGGCCTCATATTATGGAGGCAGCAGCATAGATAATGGAAGTAGTATAGCAATCGACAATAGTAACAATGTGTATTTGTCGGGAACAACTTACTCCTCCAATAATATAGCCTCTGTAGGTGCATATCAAACGGTGTTTGGAGGCAACCGAGATATGTTTCTTGCAAAGTTTAGTTCATCAGGTTCTCGTTTTTGGGGGACGTATTATGGTGGATCAAACAATGATCTGGGGTATTCATGTGCTACTGACGTAAGCGGCAATATTTATTTATCCGGAGCAAGCTGGACAGTGGCAGGGCTTTCTTCCCCCGGTGCTTTTCAAACAGTATATGGAGGAGGAGTTACTGATGCAATACTTATAAAGTTTGATGCATCGGGGTCGAGGTTATGGGCTACTTATTATGGAGGAACCGATCAAGAGATAGGATACTCGTGCACTACGGACAGCGGGGGTAACGTATATATGGTCGGCTTTACATTGTCTGCCAACGGCATTGCTTCTCCCGGGGCATTACATACAACGCGCGCCGGAGTTGCTGATGCTTATGTTGTAAAGTTTGATCCCGCGGGAAGCAGGCTATGGGCTACTTACTATGGTGGGTCAGCCAATGAATACGCGAATGGTTGTGCAACTGACGGTGCCGGCAATATTTATCTGGTGGGCAATTCGACGTCCTCTACAAGCATTACCACTGGTGGGTTTCAAAGTACCTATGCCGGTGGTTTTTATGACGGATTGTTAATGGCATTAGATCCTGCAGGGGCATTGCTTTGGGATTCTTATTTTGGTGGCTCCGGGCAAGACATAGTCTTTAGTGCTGCAATTAACCTTGGTAATATGTCCGTTTCCGGATGTACGTTTTCCAGTAGTGGAATAGCTACAACCGGAGCCGCCCAGCCAGCTTTCGGGGGCGGGAGCCCTTCCGATGCTTTTTTGGCAAAAATAAAACTATACGATCTTACCACAAGCACTCTTTCAAGCACCATCTTCTGTGCCGGTGACACTATAAAAATTCCGTTTTATGCAGATGGGCCATATGCATCATCCAACATATTCACGGCGCAGTTATCAAATGCGTCGGGCTCATTTACATCTCCAATTTCTATTGGTAGCATTGCAGGTACAACTTCAGACACTATTGTTGCCGTAATACCGGCAAGCACGTTGCCTGGCTCAGGATACAGGATAAGGGTAGTGGGTAGCTTACCCGGAATCATTGGTACCGATAATGTCGTTAACCTTACAATTAATATTGCTCCAACGGTAGCTGCTATTACAGGGGCTGCAACAGTTTGCCCCGGTGCATACACCACTTTAAGCGACAGTACATCAGGAGGTGTCTGGAGTAGTAGTGCATCCGGTGTGGCTGCTGTATCGGTCATTGGTGTGGTATCTGGAGTTGCTTCCGGATCTGCAACTATATCTTATACGGTGGCGAATGCTTGTGGCTCCGATACTGCTACCTTACCTATAACTGTTCTTTCTTTGCCCACTGTAGGGATAATTACGGGCGGCGCCCCTATATGTATTGGCGCTCACTAACGCTATCTGACACCAGCACCGGTGGAACCTGGAGTATCACAGATACAACTATAGCTACTATCAGCTCGACCGGAGTAGTTACAGGTATCTCAACTGGTAGTGTTTTTGCGCGCTACTCAATATTCAATAGTTGTGGCGGAGTTACAATTGGCACGCCTATAACAGTAAATCCGCTCCCGGTTGCAGGAACCATTTCAGGTGCGGCTACATTATGTGCCGGTTCTGCGGTGTCATTAAGTGAAACTGTTTCAGGCGGGGTATGGAGCGTTTCTGCTACAGGAGCATCGTCGGTTAACACCGCAGGTGTGGTAACCGGTATTGTTGCGGGAGCCGACACAATATATTATACCGTCAATACCTCTTGTGGCACGGCTGTTGCATCATTCCCCTTTACTGTCAATCCATTGCCCGTTGCGGGCGCTATAAGCGGTGCATCATCAGCGTGTGTTGGCACTTCTGTGTCTCTATCAGGAAGTGTTATGGGTGGTAGCTGGTCTTGCAATCTGCCTGGTATAGCCACAATAACTTCTTCAGGCGTTGTAACAGCTCTTGCTGCAGGCGCTGCAATAATCAGTTATACAGTGACAAACAGTTGCGGTACAGCTTATGATACAGCAATTTTTACAGTGAATCCACTGCCCGTTGCCGGTGCTATTTCAGGGCCAGGGGTTGTATGTGAGGGATCAAATATTTCACTCACTACAACCGCAACAGGGGGTACAGGTGCATGGAGTAGTGGTGTAGTGAGCATAGCCACTGTGAGTGGTTCAGGTACAGTATATGGTGTCCTGGCTGGCACAGTATCGATTTCTTATACAGTTACCGGTATTTGCGGTGTCAACTCTTCTTCAACAGCCATCACTGTCAACCCACTCCCGATTGCCGGATCAATTTCAGGGTTGTCGACAGTCTGTGCCGGGAATCTGATCTCGTTAACTGATGCCGCATCGGGAGGTGTGTGGAGCAGTACAAATACTTTAGTTGCAACTATTGGGAGTACAGGGGTAGTTACAGGCGTTAATATTGGTACTACAACTATATCCTACACTGTAACAAATAGCTGTGGTACTATAGCCGCAACGATGCCGTTAATAGTAATAACAATTCCCTCGCCAGGTACAATAACAGGTGGTACCGTTGTTTGCGAGGGTGCAAATATAACATTGTCAACTACGGCTACGGGTGGAACATGGATAAGCACTGCAACAGGTATCGCTACCATCGGATCTTCCGGAATGATAACCGGAGTGGCTGCGGGATCAACCATTATTTCTTACACGGTCTCCAATGCATGTGGCTCAGCTGCTGATACTGCTATGGTAACTGTTAATCCATTGCCCATGGCTGGAAGTATTTCAGGCCCATCAGCAGTTTGCATTGGCGGCACTATCTCTTTTTTGGCAACAGGAACAGGAGGTGTATGGAGCAGCAGCAATACAAGCATTGCCACTGTAAATAGCACAGGGGTTGTATTTGCAATGGCTGTCGGGGCTATTAATATTTCTTACACGGTAACGAATAGCTGTGGCGTAGCCGCAGTAGGAATGCCCGTTACAGTGAATTCGTTACCCGCTGCTGGCACCATTACGGGGCCTATTACCGTATGTGTAGGCGCATCGATCTCCCTTGCCGATGCCGTTCCGGGTGGCGTATGGAGTAGCTCTGTTCCTGGCGTGGCATCAATAAGCCCATCAGGATTGGTAACCGGTATAGCTACTGGTAATGCAATAATCTCTTATACGGTAGCTACTTCATGTGGCGTCGCTGCGGCAACAAAACTCATTACAGTTATTACTACTTTGCCGGTTGGCCCTATTACCGGCAGTGTTTCAGTTTGCCAGGGGAGTACAATAACTCTGGCAGATACTTCTGCAGGAGGTTTGTGGTCCAGCACGTCGGCAGGAATAGCAATTGTCAATTCATCGGGTGTCGTGTCCGGCATTGCGGGCGGTTCGGCAACAATATCATATACACTTTCAAATGTGTGCGGATCTTCGGCGTCAACGATTCTTGTTACTATTACTCCATTGCCTGTTGGCGGTATTCTATCTGGTAGTGGAAGTGTGTGTACAGGGTCGCTTATTACATTAACGCCGTCGGTCTCAGGTGGTGTATGGTGCAGTTCTGTTCCTTCTGTGGGTAGTGTAAATAGTTCAGGGGTAGTAAGTAACCTCACAGCAGGTACTACTATTATAACTTATACAGTAACTAATAGTTGCGGTACAGCTACTGCAACGAGAACCATAACAGTCAACGCTCCGCCCACCGTTAGTCCCATAACAGGTGGTTCAACTGTTTGTGTAGGTTCTTTACTCACGCTTAGTGATGCCATACCTGGTGGCGTCTGGAGTAGTTATGCGCCTCTCGTAGCTACGGTAAACGCCAGTGGAGTAGTCACAGCGATAACTACCGGGTCAACAATTATTTTTTATGTGCTAAGCAATAGCTGCGGTTCAACAAGTGCGTCAATGATTGTTACAGTTACTGCATTACCAGCACCAGGTACTATATCCGGCAATTCAACAGTATGTACCGGAACTATGGCTACGTTGACTAACAGTGTAACTGGTGGGTCTTGGAGCGTTTCGCCATCAACAACAGCGGTAATAAGTAGTGGCGGCATTGTTGCCGGCATCACATCAGGTTCAGCTATCGTATCTTATACCGTCAGCAATGTTTGCGGGAGTATATCCGACACAATGATGTTAACCGTAGCTGAACCACCGGTGGCTGATACTTTGGGCTCGTCCTCTGCTCTATGTTTGGGTGCTAGTTTGACCATACCAGTAACTACTTCGGGAACATGGTTTTCTGCTAATGGCTTTACTACTATTACTTCAACGGGAGTTGTTACAGGTATCGCTCCCGGAATGGATACAATAATATATGTCGTCTCCAATATGTGCGGGTCAGATACTTCAAGCACCGAAATGCATATATACACATCAGTGGAGTGCGACTCTGTCCTAGCTGTTGGCGGTTCACTCCCGTTTAGTGGCGAATTGACCATTTATCCAAATCCAAATAATGGAAGATTTGTGTTATCCCTTCCTTCTATAAATAGTCCTGCAAAAATTATTGTAAGTGATGTTTACGGAAGGGTTGTAAGCCGCAAATATGTAGCCCCCGGGTTCAATAAAGATGTATTATTCGAACCATGTGATTTAGCGCCCGGCATTTATCTGGTTCGAACGTTTGTAGGTAAAAGTATTTATGAAAATAAGATTACAATCTGGTAATAAAGGGGCCAAACTGCAGTAATACAGTTTGGCTCCTTTAATTTTTACTTCTTAATATTACTATATACCGGCAATTATTTCAAGGGATTTTCTGATCATATTATCTACCGCGGCATTACCATCACTACAGAAAGTTTTGGTAACACGGTTGGCAACAGCCGTACTTATTGACAGGCTTTTATGTCCCAACACTTTGCCAAGGCCATAAATTGCGGATGTTTCCATTTCAAAATTTGTGATGCGGTTGTCGCCCGACTTAAATGTTGTTAATGCATCTATGAGGTGAGGGAAGGCGAGAGGGCCACGAAGCACGCGGCCTTGTGGTCCGTAGAAACCCGGACAGGTAACAGTAATGCCATGTACATAACCCGCGCCAAAGTGCTTGCGGAGATTAATTGATCCTTCGGCTATATATGGGCGGATGTTCTTATTATCGAGACCGGTGTGGCGGTTAAATTCATTGATAATATAGTTCTCGTCGGGATTGTTGTCCATTTTGTAGTAGTGCATCAGGTTGTCCATACCGATTGCATGAGACGATACTATCAGACTTTCTACGGGCACTTCTGCCTGCAAGCAACCACATGTACCCAACCTTATAAGAGAAAGCGACGTGTGCTGGTCTTTTACTGTGCGGGTGGCAAAGTCAATATTTACCAGTGCATCCAGTTCATTATATACTATATCTATATTATCCGGGCCAATACCTGTGCTAACGCAACTGATGTGCTTATTACCAATGTAACCTGTATGCGTTACAAATTCGCGATGCTGCGCTTTGTGGGTAATACGGTCGAAATATTTAGAAACTTCTTTTACACGGTCGGGGTCACCAACGGTAATTACAGTTGGTGCAATATGTTCCGGTGCGAGGTCTAAATGGTATATAGTTCCACGCGGAGTAATGATCAGTTCTGAGCTGCCAAGAGGGTTGATGCTATGATTCATTTTTTTATACTTGAAATGTTTTGTAAAGAAACGAAATAGTTATTAGATTTGCACTCCCAATGGTCGGATGGCCGAGTGGTTAGGCACAGCTCTGCAAAAGCTGCTACAGCGGTTCGAACCCGCTTTCGACCTCAAAAGCCCAGCAAGAACTTCTTGCAGGGCTTTTTTGCTTTTAGCTGCTGCTAATATCATGTCCCCAATTACACTTATCAAACTAATCTGCACGCTTGTATGGTTTACTGAAACAAGCGGAAAACGAATCCTACATTCGCGCAAAAACAGAAAGTACATGAAGAAAGTATTGAGTATATGCCTTTTGGCGCTGGTAGCAACCTATGCCGATGCGCAAACGGTGAAAGGTATACTGAGAAGAGGAGCAGGCCGAGCTGCCGATAAAGCTATTGATGTAGCTGTAGATAAAGGGATTGATAAGCTAAGTGGTAACGACGATCAGGGAGCTAGTACTCAAAAGCGTGCCGGACAAATAGTGTTCTCAGGCAGTTTGGATAATCTTAAGAAGGATGCTGAGATAGAAAGCGGCTTTTCGGAGAGTTTTGCGTTAGATGCGCCGATATACTTCCGCGCATATTATGCATACCCGCTGACAAGTGCTGTACGCAAGGTGTCAAATACAGGTAAATCAGTAGCTACAGAACATGGTCGTTTTAAGGTGAGGTTTCTTGTTGATGCAGGTGAACAATATGTAGGATTGATGCAGCAGGATGCTATGGACGAAGATCAGAAACAAACCTGGACAACATTTAAGGGCGCGTTGCAGCCTGCAGCTGCCGGAAATTATCTTTTGCAGGATGTATACAAAGGTTTCTTAGCCGAGTACAGTGGAAAGCTGGCCAATGGTAATCATACAATAACTATGCAATTGATACCGTATACAGACTACCCATCGCAGAAAGAGGGTGGTGTAGTGGCAAGTGGCACATTTACCCTTGTAGGAAAGAAAATTGAAAAAGCAGTATCAGCATCGAAGGCTACTGCTAAATCGGCTCCCGCTGCTCAGCAGCAATCAAGCGTAGATCCAAGGGAAGCTTTCCTAAACGTGAGCTATAAACTGGATGGACGTAAGATGACCGTACTGGTTGATGAGAACGGCACTGCAAAACCTCTGTTTATGGAGACGACAAGCTCTACGTTTACTTCAGACGAGTATAAGATATTTGCATTAGATGGCAAGAAGCACATAGCAACCTATAAGGTAGGTCGCGACGTTAATAAGATCACCATGATCATTAACGTAGACAAGAATAAGAAGCAGGAGTTTGATCTGACAACCTATCTTGACAGGTGCAGCAGCAGCCTGGAGAAAGACGCTGTAAAGCGAAAGAACCCGGTTTACTGGTTGTATAAGAATGGTTACGCCAAATAGTAGAACAGGTATATCAATTATATTGCAAGGGCTTTTCTCTCTCGCTGTCTTAGGACAACGATAGGTAAAGGCCCTTTCTCCTTTTAAATTCTACTTACGCAAATAATTGCAAATTGGTCACAATGCCAAAATAACTCCGCATTTTTGCACCTGCGAAGTGATACCATGAACAACAAACCAGTTTCCGATAAATTAATGCTTATTGCCATTGTTGTAAGTATGTTCTTATGGGGATTGGGTTGGCCATCTGCCAAAGTGCTTACCCACTATGCATCGGTTGTTAACCTTGGTGTTTACCGGTATATTATTGTTGTCGCTTCTCTTTTCCTTTTACTCATCTTTTCCCGCCAGCGGCTTACCATAAAGAAAGCGGGTATTCCGTTCGTTGTTGCTGCGGGTGTGTTGCTGGCAGCATATAGTTACCTTTTCTTCATGGGCCTTAAAAATGGATCCCCCGGTGCGGGAGGTGTATTAGTGACAACGCTTAACCCTATAATGGCGTATGTGCTTGGTGCTTTGATAGACAGGAAATTGCCATCGAGGAATGAGGCAATAGGGTTAGCACTTGGCAGCCTTGCCGGTGTTATTTTATTAAGACTGTGGAGCAGTACCTCCATCCTGGACAGTGGTAATATTTATTTCCTTCTTTCAGCAGTATTGTGGGCAGCCATGAGCAAGTTTACATCAAAAGGAACGCGTTATGGAACCTCAACAGGGTTTAGCTTGTGGCAGTATGTGATAACATTGGCCTGTCTGTTGCCATTGGTAGATTTTAATGAGTTTAGCGTAGTGCTAAGTATAAGGGACCATGCCTTCTGGTTCAATCTTTTCTTTGGTGCAATAATGGTTACAACTGTAGCCACTACCATGTATTTTTATGCTACAACCCGCCTTGGCGCGGAGAAGGCAAGTAGTTTCATTTTCCTTGTGCCCTTGGCTGCGGCTGTTTCTTCCTGGCTGTTCCTTGGTGAGCACATCTTGATTCATACAATTATCGGCGGCGTACTAGGCATGGCTGCTGTGTACATGATCAACAGAAAACCGAAAATCGTTGGCCGATAGTGTCCGATGTTAAATTTTTAGTTAGCATCACATTTATGATTTTGGTCATCTATTTGCGTGGAAGTACATTCTAATTTCGTTTAAGAAATAGAATGCTTTCTGATCACTTATAAATGACCACCGATAATGAAAACAATTGTAGTTCCTGTAGATTTTTCCACCGCATCTGAGAATGCTGCTTTGTATGCCACTGATCTGGCTCAGACTCTAAACGCCAAAATTGTACTGATGCATTGTGTTGCTCTTCCGGTAACATTATCGGAGGTGCCATTGCCCAATGGCATGTTGCAGGAGATGACTGAAGAAGCAGAGCAGAATATGATAGCACTTCGCAATCGTCTTATTGTTCGTTGCGACTATAAGTTGTTTATATCCACCAGCGTTATTATGGGGTATGTAATGAGCGAACTGAAAGATATTGTTGCCGAAATGGACGTATTTGCAGTGGTGATGGGTAGTCATGGATTAGGGAATAGTGACGTATTTATGTTTGGTAGTACTGCCATATCTGCTATGCACGATCTTCCCTGCAAAGTTCTTTTGATTCCCGAACATGCTTCGTTCAGACCTGTGAATAGAATTGGCTTGTGCTCGGATATGATTGACGTGAACCGGCAGTTGCCATTTGAAGGGATAAAAGATATTGTTGGTCTGTTTTGTGCTCACCTGGACATACTCTATGTAAATATAAAGGGGGCAGATATGCCGGGTAGTGTTTTATCGGAATCAAAGTCGCTACAGGACCAGCTTATGGACATTCATCCTGATTTTCATTTTATTGATAACAACAGTATTGACATGGCTGTTACCACTTTTGTGAAAGACAATAATATTGACATGTTGATGGTCATACCAAAGAAGCATGGTTTCATCGGATCCATATTTCATAAGAGCATTTCTAAAAATATTGCACAACACTTGCAACTACCAATACTGATTCTTCATTGATCACCGGTATTTGTTTTATACCCATCTATTGCATTTTTGACTTAAAACTACATGAGCATGCCAGATGGAAAGCAAATCAGGAACGTTCGGAAGCTGCTATCAACAATTGAAGAAAGCCTGGACCGGATAAAAGCGATGCCCGATGGCGAAGCAATTCACACAATGAGGGTTTCATTTAAGCAGTTGCGTGCGTTATTGAGGGTTAGTGGGCACTACATCGTATTGAAAAAGAAGCGCGTATTTAAGCAGTTTAAGAAACTGTATTGTGCCGCCGGAGCTGTACGCGATATGGATATTTACACTTTAGCAGTTGAGCAATATTTCACACCAATCACAATTCACAGTTGGAAAGAAAAGCAATCCGGATATACAACACATTTGCAAAATGAGTTACTGCTGGCTATTGCAGCGTTTGATATTGGTAAATTAACCGGGGTAATTACCCATACTATGAAGCACGACGTAGGACAGTCTGAACTGCGTGAATTTATATGGCAGGAGATAAACTCTGTAGCTCAAGAGCTTAGTAAGCCTATGTCTGATGCTGCTGTTCACGAAATCAGAAAGCACTATAAGGACATTTTGTACGCACTGCCATATCTTAGGAGGAACGGGCATAACAAGGAGTTACGATGCAAAAAGAAAAAAGTAACTGCAATGGCCGACCGGTTAGGGGAGTATGTAGATACCTGCACGAAGCTGAACCAACTGAAAAGAGAACTTGCAGAAGACCTGCCTGCAGAAGCAATATTTATACTGGAAAAAGCACAGATAGATTGGTTGCTGCTCAAACACCGACAGAAGGATAAACTAACAAAAAAATATTGAAAGCGCACAATTTGGATTAGTCTTTCGCTAAGGCGGTCATCAATGCCTCTGCAATTATCATGTCTTCTTGTGTCGTTACTTTAAGATTGCCTTTTTCTCCATCAACCAGGTAAATTTCTTTTCCCCAGGCTTCAACTACAGTTGCCTCATCGGTAAAATCTGCCGAATACGGTTGTTGAAATGCGGGCGTGATCACTTCAGTTTTGAAAGTTTGTGGTGTTTGAATAATACGCATATGGTCGCGGTTTACCGGACTGGAATCTTCCCCGTCAATTATTCTCATGCTGTCGGCCACCGGTATGGCAGGTATAGCACTCCCTTTTATAAGCGCCTGTTCGTAGCATCTTTTAATAAGTTTAGGCGTTACCATTGGCCTTGCGCCATCATGCACAAAAACTATTCCTTCTCCGTCTACTGCTTTTAGCCCGTTCTGCACACTATGGAAACGAGTTTCTCCACCGCTTACTATTATAGCATCGATAGGGTCGGGTAGTGCGCTCAATATCATTTGTGCATAACTGAGCTGGTCGGCAGGCAATACAATAATGATCTGAATGTCGGCAAAGGCATTAATAAACGCTATAACAGAATGAGCCAGCACCGGCTTGCCATTCAGCGGAAGGAATTGTTTAGGTAGTGCGCTACCCATTCTCATACCTTTTCCGCCTGCCACCAATACCGCAAATTTCTTTATCTCATTCATACTTACTATTTTAACAGCCGGATTCGTCTATTCGTTCCACTAATCGAACACAAAAAAACGGTTTTCTTATGTCAATTCAAAAGTATGTACTGGCTTTGGCTACATGCGTCGCTGCATTATCAGCATCTATTAAGGCTGAAGGGCAAATAGTAACTACTACTGATTATGTAAAACAAGCGAATGTAAAGGTGTTTGTGACCCAATATAAACAGGATGCTGACGTGGTAGTATTCAAAACGCCATTCCTTCAAAATTCTGTAGGCAATAAGGGTGTATGGTATTTCACCAAATCAGCGGGCGAAGCCAATAAGAAGATCTTCTACATTAAGCACAAGGAAGAAGCCGATGTGATCGTTTATTTCACTAACAAGAGTGCTGAAGCCGGTTGGACCAACAAGAAGAAGCGATATTTGTTTAACTAGTTCCCAAGACCAAATTAAATAACTGTCCCAATGGATCTCATTGTAGCCGAAATAGGTTCAGAGTATTACCTCGCTGCTGGCATATTGATTGGTATTCTTATTGGCTTTTTCATAGCAAGAAATAAGTACAAACGATAGTAGGGCTGGTTGTTTCAATAGTCTCAATCTATACCGTGTCAAGCATTAACTATAATTAATGTTAGTAGTCCATTATGTTAATAGTTTTAGCATTTCCTGTTTGGTTTTTGAGGTAATTTTACTTTCTAAAAATAACCACACATGGCCGATAAACTTATTTCCGTAGATCCCTCTACCGGGAAGAAGATAGCAGGATATGCAATAGATAACGAAAAGAAAGTAACCGCTGCACTTATTACTGCCACAGAGGCATTTGCCAAATGGAGAAAACAACCATACAGTAAGCGGGCAAAGGTGCTGAATAACATAGCCAAAGAACTACGCAAACAAAAAGAACGATTAGCTATATTGGCTACACAGGAAATGGGTAAACCCATTCAGCAGGGTAGGGAGGAAGTGGAAAAGTGTGCTGTTACCCTCGAATATTATGCCAATGAAGGCGAAGGTTTCCTTAAAGACATTCATGTAAAAACTGACGCGACAAAGAGCTACGTTACCTATCAACCACTAGGTGTCATTTTGGCCATCATGCCATGGAATTTCCCCTATTGGCAGGTGTTTCGTGCATTCGCACCAACTATCATGGCGGGTAATGTAATGGTACTCAAACATGCATCCAATGTTAGTGGTTGTGCGGTGGCCATTGAAGAACTGATCATAAAGGCCGGTGCACCCAAAGGATTACTGCAGACATTTCTACTGCCATCATCGCGAATAGAAAAAATCATAGAACATCCGGCTGTTGCCGCAGTAACGCTTACAGGCAGTACCGCTGCCGGTAGAAAGGTGGCAGAGGCGGCAGGACGTAGTTTAAAGAAGCAGGTACTGGAGCTAGGTGGAAGCGATGCCTATATAATTCTTGATGATGCCGACATAGAAGCTGCCGCGCAAATTTGTGTGGATGGCCGGTTGAAGAACAGCGGACAAAGTTGCGTAGCCGCAAAGCGCTTCATTGTTACTAAGAATACCAAGAAGGCATTTGAAGAAGCAATGACCCGCAGGATGGAAGCTGCAACATGGGGCGATCCTATGAACGATGCGAATAAGGTAGGCCCAATGGCCCGGCACGACCTTCGTGATCAGCTGCATGAACAGGTAATAAAGAGTATTGAGATGGGTGCTAAATTGCTTTGTGGTGGTTATATACCTAAAGACAAGGGTGCGTATTATCCTACCACTGTGCTTACCGATGTGGTGAAGGGTATGCCCGCACATGATGAAGAATTATTTGGGCCAGTTGCTGCCATTATTGTTGCTAAAAATGAAGCTGATGCTATGCGCATTGCCAATGACAATGAGTATGGATTGGGTGGAGCAATAATTGGCAAGAACATTGCAAAAGCAGAAAAGATGGCCGTTGAAGAAATGGAGGCCGGAAGTATATTTATTAATGATTTTGTCCATTCAGATCAGCGGTTGCCATTTGGAGGCGTAAAGCATAGCGGTTATGGCAGGGAGATAGGGGAGTTTGGCATAAAGGAGTTTGTGAACATTAAAACCATTTACATAAAATAGTCGTTAATTTAGGTGTGCACAGGCGCACCTTTTTTAATGCTTTTTATATGAACAGGATAAAATTATTACTTTCGGGTGCGGTTCTGTTGGCTGTTGGTATCATTGTATTACAGTCATTCACGAAACGATCAATTTTCGTTCCCGTTATTAAAAAAGACAAACACATGTACTCATATCTTGCCCTCGGCGACTCTTATACTATTGGTGAGCAGGTTTCATCGCAAGACAATTTTCCGCACCAGGCTGTAAGTCTGTTGCAAAAGAAGCACGTAGATGTTGGTGAGCCGGTGATCATAGCGACTACCGGCTGGACAACAGACGAATTGGCCGCCTCGATCCGCGAACACAACCTTGTTGAGAAATTCTCTATAGTCTCTCTGCTGATCGGTGTAAATAATCAGTACCGCGGCCGCAGCGTAGAAAACTACCGTGAGGAACTGGAGCAGTTGGTCAACCAGGCAGTAGGTTTCGCCAACGGCAAGCCCGAAAATGTTTTTGTCTTGTCTATTCCCGATTGGGGAGTAACGCCTTTTGCGGAAGGTAGGGACCGTCAGAAAATAGCAATGGAGATCGATGCCTATAATGCAGCTAAAAAGGAAATAACCCTGGCACACAAATGTCATTACATAGAGATCACTGAAAGTACACGTAAGAATGGCACCGATCCCGCTTATCTGGCAGGAGATGGATTGCACCCTTCGGAAAAGGAATACGCCATATGGGCAGAGCGACTGGCCGATGAGATCGAAAAGCAGCTAAAAAAGTAAATGTATGACACTCGACGGATTACGTGAATTATGCATGAGTATGCCTGGTGCTACAGAGGGTATTAAGTGGGAAGACCACATATGCTTTATGGTAGGCGAGAAAATGTTTTGCATAACCGGCGAACACGGCGGAGCATCGCTAAAGGTGAGTGCTGAGGAATTTGACGAATTGATTGAACGGGGAAACATATCGCCACAGGCATATATGGCGCATAATAAATGGGTGAGAATTGAAACCTTTGGTACCCTGAGACAAAAAGAATGGGAACATTATGTAAAGCATTCTTATACCCTGATAGCAGCTAAACTATCAAAAAAGCTGCGCGATTCCTTTAGTAAGTAATATAGTTGTATGATTTATTTGTTCTTGCAGCCTTTAAGGGCTTTTGAAATATACCCTTATTACATTACATTTGGGCAAAGATTGCTTATGAAACGCATTTTTTCACTTTTTTTCTTTACCCTTTCTATTTGTTCCTTTAGTGCGGAAGCGCAGTACAGGAAAATAACTACTATAGCAGGTACCGGTGGTATTGGTGGCTATGGCGGCGACGGATTTGTAGCTACCGCAGGCGTCCTTAACGGTCCGCACAATGTGGCTGTAAGTAACAAAGGCGAGGTTTATATCGTTGACTTTTACAACTTCCGTGTACGTAAGATAAAGACCAATGGTAGCATCGTAACCTTTGCAGGTAACGGTATTACCGGTTATACCGGTGATAATACAGCTGCTACCAACGCCCGCATGAATCCTAAGGGAGTTGCGGTGGATTTTCACGGCAATGTGTACATCTCTGATCCGGTACATAGTGTTATCCGTAAGGTAAATACATTGAATATCATTACTACCTATGTAGGAACTGGTATATATGGTTATACACCAACAAATACCAATGCAAAAACTACAAGAATTGGCGCTCCATGGGGTTTGGCTTGTGACAAAATGGGCAACCTTTACTTTGCCGACGCGGGTAACCATGTAGTTTGTATGGTTGATACTTTTGGTGTTATTACAACGCTGGCTGGTGATGGTACTGCAGGATTTCTTGGAGACGGATTTGGCGCATTAACAGCCCGTCTCGATTCTCCCTATGCTGTTGCTGTAGATCGTACAGGTAATGTGTTCGTTGCGGATCATAACAATAGCACCATAAGAATGATAGATGTTGCCGGTAATATCAATAAAGTTGCCGGTACTATCGGATCATTTGGCAATGCCGGAGATCTTGGCCTGGCTATTAACGCACAACTTAATTACCCTACAGGCGTAGCTGTAGATACAGCAGGTAATGTATACATTTCAGATTCTCACAATAACGTTATCCGCATGGTAGATGCCAGCGGTGTTATTTCTACCATAGTAGCTAATGGCTTCCCCGGTTTTGGCGGTGATCTGGGAGATGCAATTGGTGCTAACCTTTGGGCGCCATATGGTATTTGTGTCGACTCTATAGGTGCTATTTTCATAGCAGATGCTAACAACCAGCGCGTGCGCAGGGTATACAATGCAACTGTAGGGGTTAATAATGTAGATCCAAACAGCGGCCTCAACATCTATCCTAATCCATTCAACAATAACATTACCGTAGCAGGTTTGCATAAGAATGATGTAGTATGCCTCTACGATCTTATGGGCCGCCCGGTAATGCCACAGGTAACTGTAGATGCAGAAGGTGTCAAGTCATTCGAGATTGGTGACATTGCACAGGGCATTTACCTGCTGCAGGTAAACAATGCTAAAGGTGATAACCGTGTTACTGCCAAGATGATCAAGTAACAATAGCGATCTGACATAGATAAAATAGATAAAGGTTCCCACTTGGGAACCTTTATTGTTTTCAGGAGGTAGTCGATAATGAACCAATATCAATAATCGTGCTCTGGTAAGTTCTTTGTTCGTGCAGACCAGTTTCTATAATGCTCTAAAATTGTGAATCCTTTGAAGAGCAACAAAGAAGGCGGTTCATTATAAATATAAACTTTGATGAGGGTCTTCAGGGGCTTTATTTAATAAACCGTGCTATATAGTTGCCTGTTGCTATAGTCTCCGAGATAACATAGGTGCCTGCTGAAAGACTTTCTACATTCACGGGTGTAGCCATGCCTGCTGCAAATTCTAAATTTTCAGTACGCAGTGTTCTGCCGCTGATATCCATGATCTTCATAGCTGCGTTTGTGTTATGGGTCAATCCATCTATGCCTACGTTTAGCTGACTTCCTGCAACAGTAGGGTAGCAGATGAGCTTATGATCTGCATTACTTATGTCTGCTACTCCGGTGGTTGATGCACCTACATCATCTATCAGCAACCGGGTGCCAAATGTGGCCGGGTGCCCAAATGTAGATGTGCTGAAGGCAACACTTATAAAGCCTACATTGCCGGCTGCGGTCATTACAACGGGTGTTGACGCCAATGTGTAAGTGGAGTGAGTGTCTGACAAAAATATTTCAGCCATTCCTAATGCTGTCATAAAGCTATCATATACTACCAGGCGGGCTACGCCGGTATCGTTATTGAGCGGTAAATATTTGTAATAGAAGCTGAATGTCGCAGGGGCTACTGTAGCCGGAATGAAGTCAAAACCGCCGTAAGCCATAAACACCGAATCGGTATCGGCACCCACTGCACCTACTATACACTGGCCTGTTGTGTAGTTATAGCCATTGCCAATTTCGAGCGCCCGGGTGCCACTATGGGCATCACTGGTAGGGGTGTAGAAGTACGTGTTGGTGTATACTACCGAGTCCATGTGGAAGTTGCCATAGGTATCTGCAACACCTGAAAACAGGTAAATGTTCCCCCAGTTGCGTGTAGTGCCATCAATGTTTAGTTGCTCAAAGCCGGGATTGGGGACCTGTGCCCAAAGGCTGGTTGAAATGGTCAGTACCAGGGCGAGTAAATTTAAGCGGATTATATACAACTTGGGACTAAGTAAAATTAGTCCCTTTTCTTTCTATTTATCCTAACACATTAAATAAAGTTCTTTGACTTCTTTTTGCGGATTACCCCATAAGTAATGTATCAACCTCTGCGAAACCCTAACGGCATCTCTATAGAAACCTTAACGGTATTTATCGAGTGACCGCAGAGCAGCTATGATACATTAGCGATGTAAACAATAGGAAATGAAGCTGACAGGTTTTAAGAGTTTGAAGGAGGTAATACAATATTTCAAGACGGAAGAAATAGCACGAGAGTTCTTAGAAGCACATCGTTGGGAAGGAATACCTACTTGCCCACATTGCAACTCTCAAAAATGGTACAAGATTACAGCTCCTCGTTATAAGTGTGGCGACTGCAAAAAGAAGTACTCTGTTACTGTAGGTACTGTAATGGAAAATTCAAATATTCCTCTCTCTTCCTGGTTTATGGCAATGTACGTTCTTGCTGGTCATAAAGCTGGTATCTCTTCCATCCAGCTTGGTAAAGATATTGGAGTAACACAAAAATCTGCTTGGTTCCTCGGGCATCGCATTCGTAAAATGTTCGAGGAAAAACATCCATTATTTACAGGAATGGTAGAAGTTGACGAAGTGTACCACGGTGGACAAGACAGACACAAGAAGGATGACGATAAATTGAAGTCTGGTAGAGGAGCAGTTAATAAAACACCAGTCTTTGGATTGCTTGAAAGAGGTGGCAATGTTATTTATAAGGTAGTAGAAAATACGGAAGCTGCCACACTAAAGCCTATCATCCGTGAATTAGTAGATGCAAAAGCGGTTATCAATACCGATGGACACAAATCTTATTCAGGTCTTGACAAAGAATTTGCACAGCACGAAGTAGTAAAGCATAGCGAAGGTGAATATGTTCGGGGTATTTATCATACTAACGGTATCGAAGGTGCGTTTTCCCAATTACGCCGAGGTATGTATGGTATTTACATCAGAATGAGCCCAAAGCACTTGCAGAGATACGCACACGAGTTTAGCTATCGGTATAACACTCGGGCGAAAAAGGATTACGATAGGTTCGAAGGACTGCTAACCCAATTAAAAGGCAGGTTAACGTACAAGGATCTAATAGGTAAAAATGATACTATGCCTCGTTAAATCTTTTTTTCTCCATTTCTGTAATGTATCCTGTAAACTTCTCCGCATATCTTTTACCTAAATGGTCGCTATTAAATTGTTCTTCCTTACCAAAAGACCCCTGTACTGTGAATTTTCCCTGTAAGTTAATATTATCTATTGCCCAAAGCTTTACGGTTAGCTCGTTTATAATTTCATCTGTTCTATCCGCTGGTTGAGGACCGAAAGTAGCTTTATGAGTGGTAAGCAACATCGCCTTTTGCGTAGCTAAAATTTCTGCATGGATATAATATTCATCGTCTCCATATTTAAAACTATGCGTGCGTCCTCTAATACTTTGGTTTATTAATTCATATAAACCTGTAAAAAAATCTGATGGGGCATTAAAATGCTCTTCAATGTCTTTATAGAATATGGGGATGTCTTCTATAAATTGTTCCTTTATTTGGTTAAATGTCGCTATAGTGCTCATTCTAAGTTTTAGCTTTACTAATAACCAAAAATAAGCATTCCTTAGTTGCTTTATAACGCAGTAAAAATTCTTTTTCATTTCCATCGAAGCCAAATGAATTACATTGTATATTTTAGCGGAGAAAGAAAAATTGTTTCAATGAAATAGAGCAAAAACGAGTAAAACATATCATTACATATTAAAGAGTAGCGTTAGCTAACTTTCTTCGTCTGGAAAACCGCGAATTTTCAAATAGACAACCGAGAAAGATGCAAAGCGCACCCTCAAAGGGGTGTGGCTTCATCTATTTATTCAAGGTTGTCAGGGCTTCGCGGTTCCTCCAGACCTGAATGCGTAGCTCTGAGGTTCACGCCTCTCTTATTTTACCCACGTCATTGGAACCTCTGGCACTTTCACCTCGCCTCAATGTCAAATAAATCACCACCGGTAAGAATGTGATACTAAAAGTTAATCAACTAATTCATCATTCAACCAAAAAATCAATGAGAACATTAATAACGGTATTATTTACCTGCATATCATTTATAGCAGTAGGTCAAAAGCAAGGAAGTAGCAAGATTGATTATACAACCAATTATAAAACAGTAACAAAACGTTGTCATTATTGTGGAAAGTCCTTTAGCCTTAGTACTCCTGCTAAAATTGCTATAAAAAGCGGTAGTCAAGAGGATATACAATCAATGGAAATCAATAGACTATTCCAAGCTAAGATGAGAAATGATTTAAACGAAAATGAAAGTTGTACCTCTTCCCAAAATAGAACAAGAAAGCACGTATTTTACGAAGAGGATAATAAAAACTCTACTACGAGTAAAACATATAGCATGACAAAGGACGAAGCGGATATTTATATTTCTGGGCTAGAACCTTATATGAACCGCTATGCTTCTACAATAAAGAAAATTAGCTTTATGGTATTCTCCGCAGATATTAAGTGATATATAAGAAATAAGCCCTGCTAATAAAACAGGGCTTATTTCTTATATTTGGTTTGTCCCAAGTTGTATATAATCCGCAAATTTAATGTCCTTTTCATGATAGAAAATTAAAATGTGAAATGATGAATTTATACTGATATTTATACAGCAAAGTTACATCAGCACCATAGCGACATCCTAATTAAACAGGTAGACATGAGGTGTACAAGGCTTGTAAATAAGGGCTTCATAGGGTAGACAAAGGCACTTTTTAGAGGGATAGGATAAATTCTGTAAGATTATCCTCGGTCTCCAGCTGTAATTTTTTACGCAGGCGGTAACGGGCAGTTTTTACGCTATCGGGAGATATATTCAATATACCCGCCATTTCTTTAATGGACATATTTAATTTTATGAGCGCACAGATCTTCAGGTCATTCGGACTGATATCGGGATATTCTGTCTTTAACTTCGTAAAGAAGTTTTTATTAATACTTTCAAAATAGGTATTAAAGTCACTCCACTCCCTGTCGTGGTTGATGCCTTTGTTGATGATCTTATTTAACGAATTGTCATTAGCCGTTTTTCTGTCCTTTTCTATTCGCTCTTTCAGTTCCTGCATCAACTCGTTTTTCTGCTGCATTTGTAATATCAGGGCGCTCAACTGGCTTTCCTTGTATTCAATTTCATTTTGCATCAATTGCTCCTGCTGTCTCCTTTGCTCCTCTATTACCTCTATGAGGGTTTCTTTAGTTTGCAGTAGTTGCTTGTCTCTATCGTTGATACGCCTCAGCAGGTATATAGCAATACCCGATATGACGAGGATAAAGCCTATCGTCCCCCACAAAATATAGTTAGCCAGTGTGGTTATCTTTCTTTCCTTTTGTGCCAGGCTCAGTTCCCTGTCTTTTTCCTGCACCCTGAACTGAACTTCCAGGCTTTTGATCACCCTGTCTTTTTCCCACGTATTGACGGTGTCTTTTATCGACATCAGCTCCTGCTCATACTCCATGGCCTGTTTGTACTCGCCCTGTTGTTCCCGGTAATCTATAAGGCTGGTCAGGACTTTCTGATAAAAGAGTTTGTCTGAAAGCCCCTTTGCTATATCATAGGCTTTAAGATAACACGCCAGCGTGGCAGCGCGATCTTTGTCAAACACAAAGTGCCACTTACCCAGACCCAGGTAGGCGGGCACCTGCACCTGCCTGTTTTCCATACTATCGCCTATGCGCAGCGCATGCTGGTACAGATCAAGGCTTGCGGCTTTGTTACCTGTCTGCATTTCAATGTCAGCAATATTAAAGTATGCTGCGGGCAGGTACACATAGTTATTGGTCCGCTGCCATTCGCTGAGTGCCTTTTGGTGGTAGTATAGTGCAGAGTCTGTTTTGCCCATTCGGCCATAGGCCGCACCTAGGCTGCTGTATGCCAGGCCGGTGTATCCGCCTGTGTCATTAAGCTTGCTGAAGCCATATATTACCTCTCGGCTCAGTGCTATGGCATCTTTGTTTTTACCTTGCCTTCCATATATAGTGCTTATCAGTTGCAGGCAGCGCAGTCGGCCTTCCAATGCTACTTGCGGTTTCAGCGTTTCCAGTTTTTTGTATTGCGCTAAAGCTGCTGTAGCATATTCCAGCCCATTGCTATAGCTGGTGCCATAGGTGCAGATACCCATATCCAGCAGAGAGAGTGCCATGTGTTCCACATTGTTTTGTTCTCTGGCATCTTCATAAGCTATACGGAAGAATTTTAATGCCTGTGTGTCGTTATCCTTTATCAACTCCTGCCAACCTTTAGCGAAGTAATTGTCCCCTTGTTTTGAATAACATTTATTGCACACCAATATGGCTGGCAGAAAAAGAATGAATAGTAATATTTTAAAGAAGTGTTTCAACAGGCGCCAAGGTTTGGATAATGAAGATACATTTTATCTAATTATTATTTTGTTTAGCACCATGTAAATGATCTGTTACTAATACTCAAAGTGTAGTACATTTAATTGCTATTTTTACTATGAATACACACCACATCTTATTACTGCTGCTTTTCTTGCTAAGTTCTTGTGAACCCAAACCCAAGGGAACACCAAAACTAAGTATGGCTGATCTCAAATTTCCCCACCCCGAAAGAGATGGTGCCATGAGAAAAAATGTACACACGATCACGGGACTGGACCTGGATAAATTACAAAAGGAATATGGTGAATGTTATAATGTAGACAGTATTTATGATGTGATCTCAGCAAGGCCTTATTTTGCTTTTTTAGTAGATTTCGAAGAATATGATATAGAAGGCCACTTGCATACCTCGCTGGATAATGTTTCTGGAGCAAAAGATGGTTTTTTCATTTTATGGTTCAGGAGTACTTACGACTCCCTTGGCAACACAGTTGGCATTGAAGGGCATCGAACAAACGATAGTATAACTAATACATATGTTTTAGAAGAGAATAAATTGATTACTCACAGTGTGGATTTCAATCTGGGTAGGGATCCTTTATGTATGGGCGGAAGGTCAGTTAAATACTTTGACTCAAACGGTTATTTGCTTAAGGACGTACAAGAGGGATGTTTGATTGAGTATAGCTATAATCAAAATAAACAACTTAGGTCGAAGAACTGGCACTACTCATACAATGACGTTCAGCGAAACTCGCAGTACTATTATAATAAAATTGGGGTACTTGATTCGGTAGTTGTAAAGGAAACTGAAAAAGGTAGGCCTTCATATTTTGAAAGATCAATTTATGATAATAACGGAATTATTTCATGTCGTTGGGTATGTTATAGGGAAACCCAACATGCCTTAAATTCACCAGTACGGTTGAGTGACACCGTTAAAATAATCTATCGTTACAAGTCTTATTCGGTATCTTCTTAATTGTGGTTACCGTAGGACGGTTATATGTCCAATGCCATTATTCATTGTTTGTGTGCCAAGTAACTTCTATGACTTACTTATTTTGTGCAGTTTTTTTTTAGTTCACGGTAAATGCCAAAAGAAAATTATGTTCCATCGTTGATAAAAACTCCAAAGCAAATTTCCATTATAAATCTCAGCGTTTAGCAAATAGATGGATTTGGAACTATGTGCGGAAGACCACCACATGCTCCTCTTGATATAGCAGGTGGTCTCTATTTCCTAAAAATAACTACTCCTGTAGGCACTGAAACTAAGCAGATAATCATCAATCATTGATCTATTAGATTTCCTTATGTCTTACCATTGATTTTTAGCTCCTTGTCTGTACTTTCGGCCTATCAAAAAGCCTGATACGCTGAAATCTACTATACATATCTTACTGGTTGCACTCCTGCTTTTGCAGGCAGGTGGTGCGTTAGTGTGGTGTCAGGCAGAGCAGTGGCATCGACGGTGGCAACAAATGGAGCTGGCTGCAACGGCCAATTCGCCTCAGGTCAGCTTTCATCTATCCAAACAGGAATATCTTAAAGTGAAGAAGGGGAGCGATGAGTTGCTGATGAACGGAAAGATGTATGATCTAAGGTCGGTAGTGCATAATAGCGACACTATAGATATTGTGGCTATATGCGATGTGGAAGAAGATGATATTATCAGCAAAATGGAAAAACTCTTAAAGCAGGGTAGCGGCGACAAGAGATCATCAGACCAGCTTATCGAATTACTCTCCCTGTTTTATGTAGGGTCTTCGTGCCACATTAGTTATTTCTGTTACCAACAACAGCCGCTGCTATTTGGCTGCATGCATAGTAATGTCCTGGATGCTTTTTTTGCTGTCAGTGCTCCTCCTCCACGGGTTATATAAATGTGCTTATTGTTTTATCACTTATTCCCAATGCGGAATGAGTGGTCACATTTATTTTTCTAACTCAATTCCATTCAATGAAATTATTAAAGTATTCTTTTGCCGCACTGGTGGCTATGCAGGGCTATGCTGCTTATGCACAGGATAAAAAGGCCGATACCGCAACAATAGATCTATTATTGACCGATAAGCAGGTACTGGACGATGTAACGATATCTGCAAATAAGGTTGCCGAACCCCGCCGCAACGTAGCCCAGCAGGTAGTGGTGTTATCTCAAAAAGCCATTGCTGCCAGCCAGTCGCAGACCACTGCCGACCTAATGTCTGCTGCCAATATATTTGTACAGAAAAGCCAGATGGGTGGTGGCAGCCCGGTGCTCAGGGGCTTTGAAGCCAACCGTGTATTGATGGTAGTAGACGGCGTGCGAATGAACAATATCATATACCGCGCCGGTCACCTGCAAAATATTGTAACACTCGATAATGCCTCGCTTGAAAGGGTAGAGGTACTCTACGGACCGTCATCCAATGTTTATGGCAGTGATGCGTTGGGTGGTGTGATCAGTTTTACACTAAGCGCCCTGTATTTTCATCTACGGGTAAATTGAACACCGGCGTAAATGCTTTTGTAAGATATGGTAGTGTTAACAATGAAATGACCGGTCATGCCGATGTGAATCTGGGTGGCAAGAAGTTCGCATCTATGACGTCGCTTACCTATTCGTCTTTTGGAGATCTCAAAGGCGGTTCATCTCAGAATCCGTTTTATGATACTGCTTATGGTAACCGCCTATACTATGTGGACCGCATAAACGGCAAAGACTCACTGGTGAAGAATGATGATAAGTATAAGCAGGTGCAGAGTGCATATACGCAATATGATATTGTTCAGAAATTTGCCTACAAACAGAACGAACATATAATACATGGCCTTAACCTGCAGTACTCCGGCTCTACCGATATACCCCGCTATAACAGACTTACAGATCCTACATCTGCAGGACTGAAATATGCGCAATGGTATTACGGACCACAACAAAGATTGATGGCGGCCTATGATGTCAACGTCAATAATGACGCTTCTTTCTTTCAGCAGATACATGGCGGTGTCAACTACCAGGCTATAGGAGAAAGCAGGCACACCCGCAACTTCGGCAGCAGTAAGCTATCTCATCGTATAGAGAAAGTAAACGTGACCGGTATTAATGTGGATATGCAACACGTGGTTGGCAAACACGCAATAAGGATAGGGCTTGATGCGCAATCGAATACATTGAAGTCGACGGCTACGTCTGAGAACATTACCACCGGTATAAGCAGTCCGCTCGATACCCGCTACCCTGATGGCGATAACAGCATGGTGAATGCAGCGGTATATGCATCGCACACGTGGCACATCAATAATAAGACGGTACTTACCGATGGTGTAAGGTTGGGTTTTATCTCGCTTCATTCTACTTTCTCCGATACTTCATTTTTCCATCTGCCCTATACCAAAGCCGATCAGCGCAATGCTGTATACAGCGGCAGCCTGGGCCTGGTGCACACACCTACCGATAAGTGGAAGTTGAGCGCATTAGTATCTACAGGTTTTCGTGCACCCAATGTAGATGATCTTTCCAAAGTATTTGAATCTGCGGCCGGTACCCTTATTGTGCCTAATACAAACCTAAAACCTGAAAAGACGATCAATGCGGAAGTGGGCGTAACTAAAGTATTTGGTACTCATACGGTATGGGAAACAAACATGTATTACACGTGGTTCATAGATGCTATTGTTACAGATCAGTTTCAATATGAAGGACAAGACTCTGTACGGTACAATGGCAGTATGAGCCGGGTACTGGCTAACCAGAACAAGCGCAAAGCATATATCTATGGCGTTTCATCAAGTGTTCGCTCGCAATTGAGTAAGACACTTTCTTTGCAGGCGGCAGTGAATTATACTTATGGCCGAATTAATGGATCAACAATAACGCCGCTTGATCATATACCTCCGGCTATGGTGAGGCTGCAACTGAGCTATGTTAAGAATAAGCTGGGTGCAGACTTCATACTCAACTACAATGGAGAAAAGAAACTGACTGATTATTTCCGTAATGGCGAAGACAATGAGCAGTATGCTACGCCTGAAGGCATGCCCGCATGGATGACAGCTAATCTTAGAGTATCCTACAAGGTGCAGAAATACATTACCCTGCAGGCTGGCGTAGATAATATATTAGACACTCAGTATCGCACCTTTGCAAGTGGCATCAATGCCCCCGGCAGAAATGTATTTGGTGCTGTGAAATTTCATTATTAATAATTGTCGTCAGTAACAAAATGCAAAATGCCCCGGTCATGGCCGGGGCATTTTGCATTTTGAAGTTACTATTACTTTGTTCCTGTAAATACGCATGTGCCTGTTCCGCCTCCTGAACCTGCGAATGACATTGTAAGTGTATTACCGCTAAGCGCGCCGGAAATTGAAATATTATAAGACACTCCGCAATTGTCTGTGAATGTTTGGTTGCAGGTGAATGCGTTGCCGCTTGCATTCAGATTGTATGTTATGGTTTTGGCGCATGAGCCGCTGCCAACATAACCAGGCATTGTAACAGTATTATTATTGCTGCCTGCCGATATTGTAATGCTTGAGGCACTGGAGGCAGCTCCCGAACAAGACGTACTTCCGTTCCATGTGCCTATAAACTTTGAGCCATCATTACTTTCTGTTTTTGTACAAGAAGAAAATGTAAATGACATTAATGATAATACCACCAGCATGGCCAATACCATTTTACTTCTTAGTGTGGTTTCTAGTTTCATAATATATGATTTTGTTTGGTTAGGTTACAAGATAGTGATAATATTTTCATATTTCCTAATTGTTAATCGGTTATTTTTAATAATAAATTAGGAGTCTGCTAATCAGTAGCAATATCATTATCTGTCTAATGCAGCTATCTGTTGTTTGTATGCCGCAGGCAATATTGCCGATCTTACCAGGCTTTGCAAATGCATTTTTTTAAGTACGCCATAGGCGCTTACCACCACCGGAAAGAAATCATTACCCTTCATTTTCAGTAACCGCCTGCAATGCCCGGGTATCAACAATGCCTGAACCTGTATCATGATCTTGTATCTCAGCCAACCAAGGTGTTTTTCATATTGTTTGAACAGTTCGGGGGTATACTGGCTGTATGCGAGGTCTTGCTTCATATGTACTATCCTGTCGGTCAGCCAGCTATCATAGTTTACCGGCAGTTCCTTCAGGCCCATCCTTATTCCCATGCGGTAAAATACATTGTGGGTTTCCTCTTTTTCCGCTGGCGACAGCTTCCGCTCCAGTAATTCATAGGCGCTTATGGAATATTGTATGAGCATATACAGCACGTCCCGGTAAGCCCAGTCGGGTATTGCCGATCCTCTATTGTCTTCAACTGCTGTATGAATGGCGGTGATAGCATCTATTGCTTTAAGCGCATCATCTTCAGAAGCAAAGATTATCCGGTGTGCATAGCTCACAGTAGAGAACAACCGCCCTAGTGGGTCTGCAGGCAATTTTCCTGTAAAGTAAAGCCAGTCAACAGCTTTGTTCAACGCAAATTCGGCAGCGGCTCCCGCAAATATGAACATAACAATATCGCCGCTTCCCCACATCTTCCTCACTATCGACCCTTTACCAACAAATGTTTTAGTATTCATCGTTGTCTTTGTTGTTGACTATTGTTTGAATTTAATAAACTAAAAGTACTTTGTATTGCAAAGTAAGTAAACATATTTCGTAAGTAAGAGAAAGATCGTCGAAATGATATGTTAAAGATGATAATGCAGAAAAAGTTGGCTGTGATAAGCAAATTTGGAACCAACTACTCTTATCAAATTTCGGAGCAAGTGAAAGGCTTTGTAAGTAGGTATTGTTGTCACTACAACTGCCAGAAAACGGTTAAAAATTGATAATATTTCATTAAGACCTGATTAATGCTATCTGTTATCAATTAATAGACTACATCTTATTATAAAATAAATAATAGTAATGTTTAGTTAAAATGGTCAAAATTAGTTAAATTGCTAGTTAATAAGTTCTATCATAGTTGAAAATTATTCATGATAAAAAAACATCTTAATAATCGCATGAAATACAGCAAATTGATATTAAATATATTTTTTAGTCAATTTTGGTTAGTTTTTTGTCGGTTTATGTTGATTATGATTGAATTACGTCTACCTATTTCCGTTGAATTATAATAAAATAAGAGTTAAAATAAAATGTAATCTTATGAAAAAGTTCCTACTTTTGTTTTTGCTGTTGCCCGTTTTGAGTTTGGATCGTGTGTTTGCACAGGCCAGTACAGCTAACTATACTTTTACCCCTGGGGCAACCGGGTCGTTGGCGCTAGATCTCAATGCCAATGTCATTGACTTAAGCACGGGTGCAACGGCACTTGTTGCAGCGTCTATAGATGATGGCCCTGCTTCACCAATAACTACAATTCCTTTTGACTTTTGGTTTATGGGTGTGCGGTATACCAGCTTTTCAGTAACCGCCAATGGCGCACTGACTTTTGCCACCACACCGGGTACTACTCTTTATACTTTGCCCAATGGTTCAACACCAACCTTGTCTGCATTTGCCAATGACCTGATGATGGGTACCGACGGTCAGGTGAGAAGCAAGGTATTCGGCACGGCGCCAAACCGAACGTACGTGGTGGAATGGTTAAATGACATGATCAGATATAACCTGGGTGTGACCGGCCCCGGTACCGGTACCTGGCAGATAAGGCTATACGAAAACACCGGGATAATAGAATATGTGTATGGAGCTATGACCACCAACCCGGCTACTCCTAATGCCTATTATGTTGGTTTTTCTAATAATACCACTACAAATAATGTGATGTCTGTCAACACTGCCGCATTAACTGCATCAACAGTTGCGCCAATGACATCTAATACTTATACATCCAGTTCTACAATTACAGAGTTGAACTCTGCTGCTGATGGATCGAGAAAGAATTTCAAATTTGCTTCAACTGCACCCAATGCACCTTCAGGAGTTACGGCGACTGCCGGGTTAACTACCGCTACGCTGAACTGGGTAGATAATTCGACCAACGAACAGGGCTTTGTCATTTATGCATCGCCCGATGGTATAACCTACACTTTTGCCGGCCAGGCTGCCGCCAATGCGACTACGCTAACTGTAGGAAGTTTGTTGCCGAGCACTTTGTACTCATTTAAGGTGTATGCAGTAAGTGAAGGTGCGCTAAGTACAGCTGCTCCGATAGCTACGGCTACCACCACTGCGTGTGCCTTTGCTGGTATTAAAACGGTTGGTCCCACGGGTGACTTTGCCAATATTCACATGGCTGTAAATTTCATGATCACCAACGGTATTTCGGCATCCTCTGCAATTGAGCTGCAAACAACATACCTCACATCAAGTGATACATTACCGATCGTTATTAACGCTATACCATGTGCAAGTGCATCTAATACTTTAACTATCAGGCCTCAGGGTACTTTGGTTATGTCAGGAACAGGAACTGCTTTATTTGACCTTAATGGTGCTAACTATGTGGTGATCGATGGTCGTGTTGGTTCTACAGGCACTGCTAAGGCGTTGACAATCTCTAATACGGGCACCGGTGCAGCCGTAAGATTTATTAACGATGCTAGCAATAACAAGATAATCTACACCACACTTACCAGTACAGAAACCAGTACAACTAATGGTGTTATATTATTCAGTACCACCACCGGTAGTGCCGGTAATGACAATAACCTGATAGATAATAATGACATCCTTGATGGTACTACTGCACCAGCCAATGGTATCTATTCATCGGGTACGGCAGGTAAGGAAAACGACCATAACACCGTCTCTAATAATAATATTGCCAATTATTTTAGCGCCGGTAGTGCTACCAATGGCATTTTCCTTACCACGGGTAATACCGACTGGACAATAACTGCTAACAGGTTCTACCAGACAGCAACAAGAACCTATACCACTACAAACACACACCGGGCTATCCAAATTGCAAATACCGCAGGTAACAACTTTACGGTCACCAACAATATCATTGGCTATGCAACAAATGCAGGTACTGGTATTTATACGATGACAGGTACAGTTGGTACTTCTTTTGTCGGTATCGCTATGAGCGCGGGTACTACTACTGCATCAACAATACAGGGTAATACCATTACGGGTATCGGCGTCATTGGTGCAGCAGGTACTTTCACCGGTATCAACGTTTCTAATGGTAATGTAAACGTTGGTAATATCACACCTAACGTTATTGGTTCTACTACAGCTACCGACGCTATCGTAAAATCGAATTCAACATCTACAAGTCCGTCCATAACAGGTATATCTCAGTCATCAGCTGGAGCTGTACTGATCCAGGGCAATCTTATTGGTGGTCTTACCTCTGCCGGAAGTACAACAGCGACAGGTAGTGGTATTGTAGGTATAGTAGCTACATCCGGTACGGTAACCATTACAGGTAATACTATTGGTAGTACTACTATTGCCAACAGCATCAACGGTTCAACTGTTAGTTCAGGCACCGGTACTGTATATGGTATCAATGCCAGCACTGGTCCTGCACTTGCTATAACCAATAATACCATTGCTAATCTTAACAATAACGGAACAGCAACCGGGTCATTGACCGCTGGAATATTATGCAGCGGTAGCGCACCGGCTGTAATTTCTGGTAACTCTATCCATGACATCAGTGGTGCCACAGCAAGTACAACAATTACAGGTCAGGAAGGTGTTTGCGGCATCGCATTCACAGGTTCAGCTACTGCACCTGCCATTACTCAGAATACTATCTATGCTATCTCGGCAACCAATAATACTGCTGTTACGTCTAATGCAGCAGGTATTGGTATCTCCAATGCCACCAACGCAACAGTAACACGCAACCGGATATATGATATCCGCAATGCATCGACCGGAACTACAGCTACTACACCACCCACAGCTGATGGTATAGTGATCGGTAATGTATCTACTGGTATCACAGTTGCAAATAACATGGTGTCTCTGGGTAATATACAGACTACTAATACTTCTTTTACCGGTATTTGGAATAGTGTAACTACTACGGCACCGTTAAATATCTATTACAATTCTGTAAATGTCGAAGGGTCAGTTACTTCAGGTGCTTTAGCATCAGCGGCATTCCATAGAGGTAATTACAGTGCAACGGCGGTTACATCAACTGTAGACGTAAAGAATAACATTTTTGTGAATACACGTAACGGTGGTTCAGGAAAACACTACGCTATAGCAAATGGTATTAATGTTGTCACAGCGAGTACTTTAGGTTGGGCGTCAAATGCATCGAACTATAACATTCTTAACGCTACTGCGGCCACAATAGGTTACTGGAGTGGTGATCAAACTTTTGCAACATGGCAGGGAGCATCACTAAGTGATGGTAATTCTTATGGTAATACATCTGTGGTATTTACAAATACTGCAACCGGCGATCTGCATATCAATATGGGTATCGTTGCCAATAACCTGGAATCACATGGCTTGGCGATCACTGGCTTGTCAACTGACTTTGATAATGACACTCGTCCTGGTCCTATCGGTTCCGTAAACGGTGGCGGTACGGCTTCAGATATAGGTGCTGATGAATTTGATGGCACATTGGTCGATAACATAGCACCAAACATGGTATACACCAGTTTGCCCAATACATGCGGCACCGGCGACGTTACCGTGTCAGTTACGATAACTGACCCTAGTGGTGTTCCTGTTGCAGGTTCTGGCCTGGAACCGAGAATTTATTTTAAGAAAGGTGTCGCAGGTACTTATTTCTCGGTTGCAGGTACGCTTTCATCGGGTACTGTGACAAATGGCGTATGGGGCTTTACAATACCAGTGGCCACACTGGGTGGAGTAGCGGCACCAGATCACATATACTATTACATTATAGCGCAGGATGTCTTCGCAAATGTGGGGGCGAATCCGTCAGCAGGTCTTGTTGCTACAAGTGTGGTAAGTGTCACCACACCTCCTGTTGCGCCGGCAGTATATTCAATACTTCCGGGTGCAGGCACGTTTACTGTAGGTGTCGGTGGTAATTATACAACTATTAATGAAGCGGTAAATGCTTACAACCTTGGTTGTCTCACTGGCCCAATAGTTTTCAACCTTACCGATGTTGCTTACCCTAGTGAAACATACCCCATAACAATAAACGGCAACGCGGGAGCCAGCTCTGTAAATACATTGACCATTCAGCCTGCTGTTGGTGTTGCGGTTTCGCTTACCAGTTCTGCCGCTGCAACTGCAGTATTTAAGCTGACTGACGCAAAATATGTAACTATAGATGGTTTGAACACTGCGGGCAGCAGCTTGTCGATCACGAATGGTAATACCGGTACAAGCACAAACATATGGTTGGCAAGTGCCACAACAGGTAACAGTTTTATTGCCTTGAAGAATATGAATATCACCGGTGGCAGCAACTCAACCACCGGCGATTGGGGAATACTTTCCGGAATTAATGGTGCAACACCATCTGGCACTGCAGGTGCAGACAATGATAATGTCACTATACAAGGAAATACAATGCTTAAGTGTGGCTACGGTGTATATGCATTCGGTACAGCTACAGCATCGGCAGGTGGCCTTGACAACTGGACCATATCTGGCAACACATTCGGACCAACAACAACTGGTGCTAATTCATTCGGTTATAATGGCCTGTATATGGGTAGTTTGATTTCCGTAACTATCAGCAACAATACTATAAGGAATATTGGTACTTCAAGTTCTTCAACTCAGTCCGTAGGTATCAACCTTAGCAGTAATGTAAATGGATTTACAATCTCCGGTAATAATGTTAATAATATAATTGCCAGTGCCTCTGTAAGTGGGGTTAACTCAGTTGCTGGCATTTCTATTGGTAACAATGTAATTAATGGCACGATCTCCAGGAATACGATCACTGCTATTTCTAACATCAGCACCGGTGGCTGGGGTGGAAGAGCGCTGATCCTTAATACAGCTAACGCTACATCTGCTATTGACATCACAAATAACATCATAGCTGATATCTTCACTTATTCTGATGCCGGTAGCCTTTACTGGCCAATGGGAATAAATATAGATGGTACCACAGGTGGCGTTAATATCTATAACAATTCGGTGAATCTGTTTGGAACGCATTCCGGCCTTACAGGCGGTACGGGTTCGGCGGCTCTTTTTGTTTCTGCTGGTGCAAGTGCGCTGAATGTAAGGAACAATATTCTGGTAAATACTTACGACAATACATCTTCATCTACAGATAAGGGTTACAGTATTTACTCTCTTGGTACATCAGCTGCATTTACTGCAATTGACTATAACGACTATGCGGCTACTACACCTGATGTGTTGGGTAATATTGGTGGCATAGATGCAACTAACCTGGCAGGAATACAGACAAACTTCGGTGGCAACACACATTCGTTGAATCTGATGCCTGTCTTCGTTTCTAATACAGACCTGCACCTACAGCCGGTAACTGCCAATGCAGGGTTAATGGCTGGTACGCCTATAGCCGGTATCACAGTTGATATCGATGGTACAGTTAGAAGTGTTACTGCCCCAATCATTGGTGCTCATGAGGTATCTATTCCTACGTGTGGCGTAGTTACTGCAGGTACTGCATTGCCGCTTATTCCTTCCTTCTGTGTAACAGGTTCTACTACTATCAGCTTGTCTGGTGCTTCTACTGGCCTTGGTATATCTATTCAGTGGTATTCTTCTTCAGATAGCGCCACCTTTACTGCTATAAGCGGAGCTACAAATAATACATATACAATTGCTCCGGCAATCACAAGTACCACTTACTATCGTGCGGTCATCAGTTGCAGTTATAGTGGTAATATAGATTCAGCGAGTACGCGTGTTAAGATCAATCCACTCCCTACCATCGCTGTAACTCCTGATGGTGGCTCAATGTGCCTTGCGGGTACAGGTGTTTCTATGGTGGCAAGCGGTGCACTTACTTATACCTGGTCGCCATCTACGGCATTGTCTGCAACAACTGGCGCGGCTGTAACCGCTACGCCAACTATTACAACTGCGTATGTTGTTTCTGGTACCGACCTTAATGGTTGTGTGAATACACATACATCAACGGTAGTGGTAAATTATGCTCCGGGGGCAATTACGTTTACACCTGCGCTCCCTGCTATCTGCGCTGGTAGTTCTACATCAATTACAGCCGCGGCCAGCATTGTTGGGCCAGGCGTAGCAGCAACTCAAACCTTCAACTCTGGTTTGGGTAGCTGGATGGTTGATAATACGGGCACAACAGACTTTGACGCACAAGCACCTTGGCAGTTGCATCCTGATGGCTTTGTAAGTCCTGAAGGGGATACATATCATAGTCCGGATAACAGTTCATTTGTGTCAACTAATGCCGACAACAATGGTTCTGGTACTGTAAATATTAGCAGGTTGGTTTCTCCGGTATTCTCATTATCCAATTATGTTGCTGCAACAGTTTCTTTTCAACATTATTACAGGGTATATGGCACCGGTGACGTATTTATAGGTGTAGAAATAACTACAGATGGTGGTGCTACATGGAGCACTTTGCAGAACTATACGGGTACAGCTGCAGGTACGTTGACAGGTTTTGCACCTGCCAGCATTGACCTTGCTTCTTATCTGGGTGCGCCTGCTGTGCAGCTAAGATGGAGATACCATTCTGCTTATGGCTATTATTGGGCTGTAGACAATATCTCAGTTGCCGGTACTACCAGCATTCCTGCTACCAACATCACATGGTCTCCATCTACAGGCCTGTTCAATGATGCGGCTTTAACTAGTCCTTATACAGGTACAGCCGCAGCTACAGTTTATGCAGCTCCTGCTATTACAGCTGGCTACACCGTAACTGCAACCAATACCGGTTGCTCAACAACGGGTTCGGTTAGTGTAACTGTTAACCCGCTTCCTTTGGCATATGCAGTTACCGGCACCGGCAGCTATTGCTCAGGTGGTACCGGTGTTGCGGTTGGTTTAGTTAATTCTGAAGTTGGCGTAAACTACCAGTTATATAATGGTGCTACTGCCGTCGGTACACCGGTTGCTGGCACCGGTTCTGCCATCAGCTTTGGTTTGCAGACTACTGCTGCTACTTATACTGTAGTCGCTACCAATGCTACTACTTCATGTACTAACAATATGACCGGGTCTGCCGTTGTTTCAATTGATCCGCTTCCTACAGCTTTCACAATTACCGGTGGTGGTGATTATTGTATAGGTGGCACAGGGGTTGCAGTTGGTTTATTTAATTCTACTCTCGGCGTTAGTTATCAGTTGTATAACGGTGCTGTTACAGTTGGCAGTCCGGTAGCAGGTACAGGTTCAGCTATCAGTTTCGGATTGCAGACCGCAGCCGGTACTTATACAGTTGTTGGAACAAACCTTACAACTACATGTGTGAATAACATGCTTGGTGCTACTACGGTTACCATCGATCCACTGCCAACTGCATATGCGGTAACTGGTGGTGGTAGCTATTGCTTCGGTGGCGCAGGTATGGCTATTGGCCTGGGTAATTCTGACGCTGGTGTTAACTATCAATTATACAATGGCGCAACAGCTGTTGGTTCTCCTGTTGCTGGCACTGGGGCAGCTATCGGCTTTGGTCTGCAGACTACTGCTGGTACATACACTGTAGTTGCTACTAATGGTGCTACTACATGTGTCAACAATATGACTGGTTCCGCTACTATTGCTATTGATCCATTACCGCTTACGTTTGCCGTTACCGGTACTGGCAGCTATTGTGCTGGTGGTGCCGGAGTGGCAATTGGTTTGTTGGGTTCGCAGACTGGTGTCAATTATCAGTTATTTAATGGTGCTACTGCTGTTGGAACACCGGTGGCAGGTACAGGTTCAGCTATCAGTTTCGGTTTACAAACTACTGCTGCCACTTATACAGTTGTAGCTACAAATACAGCGACAACATGTACTAATAACATGACCGGTTCAGCAACCGTTACCATCAATCCATTGCCAACTGCTTTTGCTGTTACCGGTGGTGGAGGGTATTGCTCTGGCGGTACTGGTTCGGTTGTAGGATTATTTAATTCTCAGTCGGGTGTTACGTATCAGCTATATCTTGGCACATCAGCTGTTGGTACTCCTGTTGCCGGCACTGGTTCGGCCATTTCTTTTGGCGCGCAAACAGCCGTTGGTTCTTACACTGTGGTAGCTACTAACACCGTAACTACATGTGTCAATAATATGACTGGTTCGGTTACTGTCTCAATAGATCCGTTACCTACCGTTTATAATACTACAGGTGGTGGTAACTATTGCGCTGGTGGTACGGGTGTGGCCATCAATCTCAGCAATTCTCAGACTGGTGTAAACTACCAATTGTTCAATGGTAGTTCTCCTGTAGGTGCTCCTGTTGCAGGCACGGGATCTGGTATCAGTTTTGGCTTGCAGACTGCAGCAGGTACTTATGCTGTATCAGCTACAAATGCTACTACTTCATGCACAAGTAATATGAATGGCTTCCCTGTTATCACAGTAGATCCGTTGCCTACTGCATTTGCCGTAACCGGCGGTGGTAGCTATTGTGCAGGTGGTACAGGTATGACCATTGGCTTAATTAATTCTACATCTGGTGTCAATTATCAGTTGTTTAACGGTGCCTCTGCTGTTGGTTCGCCAGTTTCAGGTATTGGTGCGGCTATTTCGTTTGGCTTGCAAACCGCCGCAGGTACTTATACGGTAAATGCAACTAATACATCTACCACTTGTACAAATCTTATGACTGGTTCGGCAACTATTACAATAACACCTATCCCTACAGCATACACAATTTCTGCAGGTGGTAGCTATTGCTCAGGTGGTGCAGGTGTTACTATTACTTTGAGCAACTCTGCAACCGGTGTAAACTATCAGCTGTTTAATGGTGCTGTAGCAGTAGGTTCGCCTGTAGCGGGTACCGGTAGCAGCATTAGCTTTGGTGCGCAGAGCGCAGCCGGTACTTATACCGTAGTCGCAACAAGTGTAGCGTCTTCATGCACTAACATTATGACCGGTTCTGCTACTATAACTATTAGTCCACTGCCAATTGCATATACGGTTACCGGCGGTGGCGGTTATTGCACAGGAGGTACAGGTATGGCTATTGGTCTCAGTAATTCCGATGCAGGCCTAACTTACCAGCTATTTAATGGCGCTACTGCGGTAGGAACAGCTGTTGCCGGAACAGGTAGTTCAATATCATTTGGCTTGCAGACTACAGCAGGTACTTATACCGTAGTTGCAACAAATAGCACTACTACATGTACTAATAATATGCTCGGTTCGGCAACTATTACTGTCAATGCGCTACCTACTGCATACACCGTCACCGGTGGTGGTGGATATTGTGCTGGTGGTACAGGTATGGCTGTAGGGTTGAGTAATTCTCAGTTGGGTGTTACCTACCAGTTATATCTCGGTGGTTCACCGGTAGGTACTCCTTTAGCAGGTACAGGCACCGGTGCAATATCGTTCGGTTTGCAAACAACTGCTGGTTCTTATACTGTTGTAGCAACAAATACGGTTACAACCTGCACAAATAATATGACAGGTTCCGTAACGATCTCAATTAATCCATTACCTGCTGCATTTACAATATCTGCAGGTGGTAGCTATTGCTCAGGAGGCACTGGTGTTACTATTACATTGAGCAACTCCGTTTCAGGTGTTAACTATCAATTATACCTGGGTGCTACAGCAGTTGGGTCGGTAGTTTCTGGAACGGGTAGCTCAATTAGTTTCGGATCTCAAACTGCTGCTGGAATCTACACTGCTACTGCTATTGACGCAACAACAGGTTGCACAGCAACTATGACAGGTTCAGCTACAATCACCATTGTCGCTCCTCCTTTAGCATTTGCTGTTACGGGCGGTGGTTCGCTTTGTGCTGGTGGTGCCGGTGTTGCAGTTGGCCTTGCCAATTCAGCCGTGGGTGTTAATTATCAATTATTCAACGGCGCTACGGCCATAGGTACTCCGGTTGCCGGTACTGGGTCTTCACTCAATTTTGGTTTGCAGACTACTGCGGGTACTTATACGGTTGTAGCTACCAATACAACTACTACATGTTCTATTACCATGACCGGTTCTGCTACCGTAACTGTTAATCCATTACCTATCGCATATACAGTAACAGGTGGTGGTAGTTATTGCACAGGTGGTACCGGTGTTGCAGTTGGTTTGAGTAATTCAGAGACGGGCGTTAGCTATCAGTTGTTCCTGGGTGCTACAGCAATCGGTACACCGGTATCTGGTGTTACTGGTACTGCAATTAGTTTTGGTGTGCAGACTACTGCAGGTATTTATACAGTTGTTGCTACCAGCGTAGCAGGTAGTTGCACAACCAATATGACCGGGTCAGTTACTATCTCTATCGATGCCCTGCCTACGCTGTATGCAGTTACCGGTGGTGGCAGCTATTGCATAGGTGGTACAGGAGTCGCAGTTGGTCTGGGTAATTCCGACCTTGGAGTCAACTACCAGTTGTATCTGGGTACACCGGTGGGAGCACCGGTTGCAGGTACAGGCGGTGCTATTAGCTTTGGTTTACAAACAACCGCAGGTGCATATACAGTTGTAGCGATCAATGCTTCATCTTGTAGTGCTACAATGACAGGCTCTGCTACAGTGTCTATTTCAACTTTAAGCACAGTCTCTGTTAGTGTATCTACAGGTGTTGGTGATACAGTATGCGATGGCACATTGACTACATTTACTGCAACTCCGGTAAATGGCGGTGCTGTTCCGGCTTACTCATGGAGTGTGAATGGTGCTATCACCACTTCTACTGGTCCTACATATTCTTATGTTCCAACAAGTGGCGATATTGTTTCAGTAACACTTACAAGTAGTGCAGCATGCGTAATTGCCGCAACCGCATCTACCGCTGATACTATCTACACAGCCATTAACCAGACACCTTTATTAAGCATCGCAGCAACACCGGATACAGTAGTTTGCGCAGGTACCCCTGTTACGTTTACAGCCTCTGGTTTATTTGGTGGTACAACTCCGGTATATGCTTGGGTTGTTAATGGTGCCGTTGTTGGCTCAGGTAGTATCTACACGTATACACCTGCAAATGGCGATATAGTTGGTGCAGTTATGGTCAGCAACTTCGCTTGTGTAACCAACGACACAGCGATCAGTAACATCTTCACAATAGATGTGAATCCTGTTCTTACACCAGCCGTTACCATTTCAGCTGCTCCGGGTACTACAATTGGTATTGGTGCTACACTCACACTTACTGCCGGTGTTACTTCAGGCGGCTCATCTACTATCTATCAATGGTATGTAAATGGTGTTGCTGTAACGGGTGCTACCAACAGTACGTATGTTAATAGCGGTTACACCGATGGTGATACTGTTTATGTAATAGTAAATGCGTCACCTTGTGGTGGCAATGCTACCAATGGTGTTGTAGTGCATGTAACTAACGGTGTTGACAATGTAACTACGGTTGCGGTCAATGTTAACTTGATGCCTAATCCTAATAACGGTACATTTAGCGTTAAGGGTACTTTGGCTGGTAGCAACGATCAGGAAGTAACAATGGAGATCACTAACATGATAGGTCAGGTTGTTTACAGGCAGAATGTGATAGTAAGGAATGGTGAAGTAAATGAACTGATACAGCTAGACGGTATTGTAGCTAACGGCGCATACCTGCTCAATTTCCGTTCAGGTGCCGATACCAAACAATTCCATTTTATACTGAATAGATAATAGTGTTGCTTTTTGTGATGATGATCCCGGATGCTGTTTGCATCCGGGATTTTTTATTCGCAATATAGCGCTGTAGTTCACCGCAAATCCCAATATGAAAGTTTATTTACTCCCTTAATAATTGGCTGCAAATGCTATATGTACATTGCGTTATTTATATGATGATTACATCAGGGTTATCATGGAGTTTCTACAAATAAAGTGTACTTTTAACCGCCAACCTATAATATTTAATATGAATTTGAAAAACATGAACTTGATCCGGGCCATAATTATGCTCCTGGTGTTTTCGTGTCTTTTCAGCTGCTCTTCCCAGCCTCGTAATTTCGAGAATCCGAAATATACCGACCACATAATTGAAGTAGTAAATGGTGTTGAAGACTCCCTGCCCTATAAGGCTGCACTCTTATTTATTGATAGCTCAGTTGTTGGTAAAGAATTTTCGCCCGATGATCTGTATAGGTTGTATAAACTTAGATTTTACATTTTTCACAACAAGCTAAATAGCTACAAACCGGCTTTGCTTTATGCGGATAGCATGATGTGGGTGTGCTCAAATTACAAACTCAACGACGAAGGCGACAAGCAATTTTTCGCTTATAAGTTTTCAGCAGATGCCCAATACCGTCTGGAACAGTATAAGGCCGCATACGAGAATTACGAAAGTGCCAGACGTATTGCCGACACTGTACGATCTCCATATGTCAGATCCAGGTATTTTTTTAGTTTGGGTATGACATACTACAAAGAGGAAAAATTTCAGACATCTGCCAGGCTGTTTGCCCATGCATTTGAACAGCTATCATCAGCACATATTCCAGATACCCAATATCTTGATTATTACAAACAGGAGGTGCTGGCCAACAGTGGGCTTGCATATAATAAAGCTGGTAACAACGATAGTGCCATGTACTATTATACTCAGGCAGCTGCATTTATTACAAACAAGGAACCTTTATATCCCGGTAAAGCAAGGAGATGGGAGGAGGCCCTATCAGTAGTTTATGGCAACATGGCCGATTTGTATAAGCAACTCGGTAAGTGGGATTCGGCAGAGGTATATTTTGCAAAAAGTATTGCGGGTAATATACAGTCTGGCAGAAATTTTCAGGATAGGCTCTTTAATCAGTTCAAACTCGCTGACTTGTATATCGACGAAAAGAAATATCCGGCAGCATTGGCTTTACTTAACGAAATAGGTGCACCCGATAAATTGGACAGTATGGCCAGTTTACCCGATGATTGTCTGGAACTTGCATTTCGTAGTACTGCGGTCTTTTCTAAGTATTACAGTGCTATAAAAAATTATGAAAACGCATTCACCTATCTGCAACAATACCATATGGCACAAGACGTTAAGTGGGAAAGAATGCAAAAACGTAAAGTGCACAGTCTGGAAAGTGGTGTAGACAATGCCAGCCATGAAAAACAGATTTTAAGGCTTCAGACAGATAATAAAATAAGGAATCAGCGTATAGCTATCCTTGTACTGGCATTTGTGGTCAGCATTTGCTGTATACTTATTATATATTACTACATGAGGTTGCATAAGCTCAATTCTCAGAGGCTGAAAATTGAAAATGAACAGATCATATCTAAGAGTTCAATGATTCAGGAGGGCCTGAAGAAAAAGATAGACACAGACCGAGCCAACTATCTTGCCCTACTGGAAAACACCGAAGACTGCTTGTGGTCGTTAGATCCAGATCTCAACATCCTGGCCTATAATAAAGTCTATAAGGAATTCATTTTTGTTGTTTCCGGTAAGTACCCCGAAGTAGGAGAAAAGGATCTATTAAGAGACCTTGATGCAGAGTTTTACAAAAACATCTTAAAAGGCTATAAGGTCGCTTTGTCTGGTGCTCCTTTCAATAGTCTGGATAAAGGCTTGAATGCTAAAGGTGTCAATTATGACTTTGCCACCCGTTATGTTCCTGTCAAGAATGATTTTGGTGAGGTTGTAGGTATTACCTGCTCCAGAAAAGACATAACGGAGTATTTTACTTTGACCAATTCTTTGAAGAAGAATAATGAGCAATTCAGAAACATTGCTTGGATGCAGTCGCATTCATTGAGAGGGCCTTTAACTACTATTATGGGTATTGCCAATCTGCTGATGGAGGAAGAAGATAAGGCGGATTCAGTGAAGCATCACGACCTGATACGGGGTATGAAGGAAAAACTGGAAGAGATGGACAAGATCGTGAATGAGATTGTAAAGCTAACTTACTAAAGTTAAAGTGCCCGATTTGACAACCTTCTGAAAGTTATCAAATCAGGCACAAATATCATCACTTCACCTGTTGTCAATTTAATTGGTTCTTGCTGTTTTCTCTAGTATAGCAGTAATGGTATTAGCGCTTATCGGCTTCACTATATAGTCATGTATCTCTTTATGAGACCTCGCTTTGGCCATGTCATCGGTCGATATTGATGACATGGCAACATAGATAATACTGCCCAGGTTATTCCCGTCTGCCAGTTGTTTATACTCTTCTATAAATTCCCATCCGTCCATTACAGACATGTTAATATCTAAGAATATCAGTTCAGGCAACTCGCCATTTTGCGCTATCTGTATCTTTAATGCATCAATACCCAGTTTGCCGTTTTCATAGACCGATATCTTATCGCAGGCTTGTAGTTTGGTCAGGGTTTTGGTCAACAAAAATGTATATAGTTTGTCGTCGTCTATTACCCAGATGTTCTTTAATTTGGTGCTCATTTAAAGAATATTTTAAAGGTAGTTCCCCTACCCAGTTCACTTTCTACTTCTATTTTCCCACCCATATATTCCACCTGGTTCTTGCATATAAATAATCCAAGCCCACGTGCATCACTGTTCCCATTAAAGGTTTTATAGAATCCAAATAGTTTGTCGCCATTCTTCTCCAGGTCTATACCAATTCCATTATCTGCAATAATAAGAACAAATTGGCCATTATCTAGGTAAGAGTCAAGAGTTATTACCGGTCGTCGGTCGGGATGGCTGTATTTTATTGCATTCGACAAGAAGTTGAGCATAATACTCTCCAGAAATGCCGGATTAAAGTTCACCGATGTATCAATGAGCAATTTGTTGTCAATGATCACTTTTTTCTGAATGATCTGTTCCTTCAGTACGTCGGTAGCCTTACTGATAAACTCTATAAGGAAAAGTGGCCGGTAAATAAGATTTACGCTGTTATTTATAGACACTACATCATTAAGATTGTGAATGGTCTCGTCAAGCGAATTGGACACGTTTTTAAGGTGCTCCATCATTTCTACTTTCTCGTCTTCATTCTCTGCATCTTCAAGAAAGGTGAGTATCGATTTGATATTACTGGTGTGCGAGCGTAGGTTGTGAGAGATGATGTAAGAGAAATTGAGCAGTCGTTTATTTTGTTCATTGAGCAGGTTAAACGACTTGTTCAGTTCTAGCTCGCTTTTCTTGCGGGCTGTAATGTTCTCTATCTCCATTATTATACCCAACACCTCATTCTGCATACCCGATACCGGGTGGAAGGTGATATTGTACCACTGGTCATCATTACCGCTCGATTTTATATTTCTTTCATAGATCACTTTCTTGCCCTTCCTCACATTGTCCTGCACTTCAGCTATGTCAATACTACGGGCATCGTCTACAGTGCCTGTCATGTATTCATTTTCCTTAAGTGGTGGCTGATGCTTGCTGAGAATGTATGCCTGCGCGTGATTATTGAACGATACGATCTTGAAGGAATCGGTAAGTAACACATACCCAATGTCGGTATTGTCAAACACAGTGCGCAGATTAGCCTCTGATTTTTCAAGCTGATTCTTTGCAGAAATACTCTCCGAAATATCTTTCGCAATTGCATAGATCGCAACTACCACACCGTTGATAATGATAGGTAGGTTAGTTATGTTTATTTCTTTCCTGTTGCCTTTAGCCGTAATAAAACCGCAATCATAGCTTATCGATATCCCTTTTTGTGTTTTATTAAAGTTCTCCATTACCCTCGCTACCTCTTCCTCGGGGCAATACGGCGCAAAGCTGCTCCCCAGCATTTCGGGTACCGTAGACTCTGCCAGCAATGCCGCATTTTCATTCACACTTATGAACTTTTCATTCAGGTCAAGCGCAAAAACAGCATTGGGGTTTTGTTCGAATAGCGACTTGTAATATTGCTGGCTGATAAGGAGATCCTCGTATATACTTCTCTTCTCGGTTGTATCCTGAAATGTTCCGTACAGCCTCACTACTTTACCGTTGTGTGATTCGGTCTTTCCCTTTGTGCGTGTCCATATGATTTTTCCCGTGGCTGTCTTAGCCTGTAGCTCCAGGTCAAATCCTTTGCCCGTTGCCAGCGCTTCTCGTATAGCTTGTTTTACTGTTTCCCGGTCTGCGCCCTCTTTGTAAAAATCAAGTGCGGAATACATGCCTACAGGGTAGTCTTCTGGTAGATCTATTATTTGTTTAGTAACCGGGCTCCAGTAATTAGTGTTGTTAATGTAATCGGCTTCCCACCCACCTACGCGAGATACATTGCTGATCTCTTCATGCTGTCGCTCTGTCTTTTTTGTTGTGGTAATATCACTAATGGTAATAGATACTGCTGTAATATCTTCGTTCTTATAAATTGGCTGATAAGATACAGACCACCATTTGTCATTAACAGGGTTAAAAACGTTTATGTTTCTTTCTATGGGTTCACCGTTTAGCGTTTTGTGGAAATGAAGATCAAACGATGCAACAAGGGTGGGGCTTATAAAACTATAGATACTATCACCACTTTCTACCGATTTTCCCGAATCGCTTAATATGTATTTTGATGCATTTTTATTAAAAAAGATGATCCGTTTATCCTTGTCCAAAATGAAAACAACATCCGGTGAATTTTCAAAATAAGACCAGATCATATCATCTGCACCGCCAAACTCATTTGCCATATTATTATTGTTCATCTTTAGAGCAGCGATAAATAGTATTATAGAGTGTGAAGTAAGCTAAGTTATGACGAAAGTAATGAACTACAATTGATTATTTATCCTCTTTTCACATTAAATCAAAGATTTAATCGGCTATATGTTAATTACAATTGGACACAATTGGATATATAAAACATTAATGTTCAGATATTTGGAGCAATTATAGGTGTCCTGCTAGGTCTATCAGCATAGATTTTGCCTGTTCATTTGCAGGGTGTTTCTTCAGCAAGTGTCTCAGGCTCTTATCTGCTTCTTCATCGCGGTGGTTGGTGTGGTACCACACTGCCATGTTTATGAGGTTCTGCTCATAGTCAGGATCGGCCTGTTGCGCCTTCAGCAAGTAGCTGTAGGCCATGCTGTTATTGTTCTGTTGCATATAGATATAGCCCAGGTTAGTATTGGCACTTACATGGTTGGGGTTCTGGCCAACTATAAATGTAAACACTTTCAATGCCTCCGGCATATTCTTGTTGGCCAGCAGGCAAATACCCAGTTTGTTCTGGAAGTCGAGCGAAAACTGCCATATATCTGTAGCGCGCTTGTACCATGGTAGTGCCTTGTCCGGGTGGCCAGACAGGAAGTAGGCCTCGCCACTTCTATATGCCGACCATGCATCTTTTACATCAGCAGGCAGCAGCGGAGTGGTGTAGGCTATTACTTTATCAAAATCGCCCAAAAGAAAGTAGGCACGTATGTAGTCCCTGTTTTGCTTTTGTTTGGCTTCTACATCTTGCTGGCGGCTAAGGTATACCAATGCAGAATCAAGGAGCGGTTTAGAATGTGCGTAGCGTTCATAAAACTCCATAAATCCGCGTGCGGTAGTTATTGCGTCAGGATGGTCATTGTTAAAACACTTCATGCCCAGGAATGCCGTTATCTGTTTTTTCAGTGTATCTGATGAGGGCCGGCGGCGAATATAGTGGTCTGTAACTGCCACGTGCGGAATGTCTATGCTACTGTTGTGTGGCATGTGGCAGGTAACACAGTCATTATTTTTGGTTGATCTTATCTTTTCTGTTTCGCTGCATAGCTTCTGACCCGTTTTGCTGCCGTGGCAACTCTGGCAGGCAGTAATATACTGCTTGCGTGGAGTAAACTTCACACTTACATGCGGATTATGACAGTTGATGCAACTCATCTTGCCCGACTCTACAAAGCAGCGACTCTTCTTCATGCGCTCTACGTGCGATGCCATGATCATTTTATCCTGCGCACCTTCGTATTCGGGCATAAATACATTCATTACTTCCGAGAGTTTCATGCCCGGATGGAAGTCGAAAAAGGTCTTGCCATCGTTCAGTACAGATATGCCCTGTAGGTGGCAGCGCTGACATACATTATTTTGTAGCTCGGTGCTTAACCTCCGTGGATTGACAATAGAATAGTCTGGTCCCTTAGAAGTGTCTACCGGCTTGTTATTTTGTCTTTCGAAAACATGTATGCTTCCCGGCCCGTGGCAGCGCTCACAGTCTATACCGGTCTTCACTACATTGAACTTATTCTCACTGTTAGGTACGAAGTCCGGATAGCCGTTATGGCAGCTCATACACTCTATTTGTATTAGTCTGTTAAACCTGCTGCTGCCGCCTTTCTCAAATCCGGGTGCCAGATCCCATCTGTGTTTCTGCGTGTAGAAAGTTATGGGTGCCTGGTATAAATAGCCGTTCACGTCAAAGATGTGTGAGTTGGTATGCTGCCCCGATCCTACTACATAATCCACACGCTGTATACGTTTGTGCACTGTGTCTTTCCCTTCCAGCCTGAACTCCATAATAAAGAAAGAGTCCTTGTTCCAGTAAGGCTTGTAGTAAAAATCAAGGGCAGTATCGTAGACAAGTGCATGAGCAGGGGAGAAATCAGCAGCAGATTTTTCTTTGGTAGCCATCCCGAAAGATTGGCCCATACCTGTTTGGACAAAGGTATTGTACACTTCCTCATGACATCCCTTACAGGTTTGCATGCCCACATAGTTAGCGGAAGTATCGTACACATTACGCCATGGCGATGTTGGGTGTTCTTCCTCCGTAGACTCTGTTTTTGGTGAGCTGCAAAAGAAGGTAGGCAGTGTTACTAGTAACAAAGCAAGGGCTATCAATATACTGCGTAAAGCACGGGCTGACATGAATTGTCAAATTTAGGGATAATGTAGTTGTCTGGCTCATTGATTTGATAAATGTAATTATATTGCAAGCAATGAAAGGGAACAAGGGGTTGGATATTTGGAATGTAACGCGATATGCAATTATTAAAACTATCCTTGTTGCTACCTTCTGCTTGCAATTTCAACTGCAGGCGATCGGGCAAAACAAGCAATTACATCCGGATATTGTTTCTGTTATTTACCCTGATATTACGTCCCCAACTGCTACCAGCGTAGCCAACATCGTTATAGAGAAAGTTGAATTTGATCCACTCACTCATCTTTTCATTATAACCGGAAAGATCGGCGGGCTCGATGATAACCGCGATGACAGCGTATACATGAATATCGACCTGATGCGTGCAGGTAAGATATTTAAGAACTATTACCGATCTCAGAAAAATGGTTCGTTTGAACTTTCGTTACTTTCTACCGACAGATGTAAGTTATATGGGTTAGACGATCAGTATGCGTTTATTTGTATAAAACCGCCGGTTATTAAGCGTAAGAAAGATAGACACGGTTGAGGGACTGACTTCGGTTTATTGCGAATTCTCAACAGCCTTCATCCATTTTATAATACCGATATCTATAGGCATAATTTTTATTCAGGTGTTTAATTCTTAATTAGAGAGGTATGGACGTCTTAATGGTAATTGCAATTGTTTTTATAATGAGTACTGCAGGCTTTTTCTACTTTGCCGGCAGTAAGAATAGTAACAACCATATCATACCCGGTAACGTTGGGCAACTGCTAACAGATAATGTAGTGTTCTATAACAAACTTAACGATAATGATAAACAATTATTTGAAGCACGTGTCAGGCACTTTTTAGATACAGTCGCGGTAAGAGGGGTAGAGGTAAATGTGGAAGAACTTGATCGCGTATTAGTTGCAGCAGGAGCCATAATACCCATTTTCAATTTTCCGGACTGGAAATACAACAATATATCTGAAGTTCTACTCTACAAAGGCACTTTTAGCAGAGATTTCGATACCGATGGTGCCTCCCGCAATGTTTTAGGCATGGTTGGCGATGGTCCTATGCACCGCGAAATGATCCTCTCGCTACCGTCTGTGCGCTCTTCATTCCAAAATGCCCGTGATGGCCAGAATACGGTCATACATGAGTTCGTTCACCTGCTCGATAAAGCCGATGGTGCCACTGATGGCATATCTGAGTACTTATTGGTACAGCCTCAAATAATACCCTGGGTGAAAAGAATGCATGAAACAATTAACAGGATGCGCGTCTCTGGCAAATCTGATATTGATTTGTATGGTGCAACTGGTGATTCCGAGTTTTTTGCGGTGGTCGCAGAATATTTCTTCGAAAAACCAGATCAACTCAAACAAAAACACCCTGATCTATATGAACTGCTCGAAGAAATGTTTGTACCTGATCCTGTCAAATAATTAAAATACTTTTTGTAAACGGTTGTTACCCGGAAGACTGACAACTACGGACCAAACCTTTTTTCCTCATGTAGGTAATTAAAGAATAGCCAAAATTTGCTTTAAGACGTGGCTCAAATCCAAGTTCTTTGGATTTAATATATACACTATGTACCTTTGCACCACTTTTAAAAACGTTCTTCAACAAATATTATAAAAAATGAGTACAGTAAAAGTTGCCATCAACGGCTTTGGTCGCATCGGCCGTCTCGCTTTCCGCCAGATCTACAACATGGAAGGCATCGAAGTAGTAGCAATCAATGACTTGACTAAGCCAAACGTATTGGCGCACCTGTTGAAATATGATACTGCACAGGGTCGTTTTAATCAGGAAGTTACTTTTTCTGATAACTCAATCACTGTAAACGGCAAAAATATCACTATATACGCACAGAAGGATCCTGCACAGATTCCTTGGGGCGCTCATCAGGTAGATGTAGTTTTGGAGTGCACAGGTTTCTTCACAGACCGTGAAAAAGCTGAAGCGCACATCACTGCAGGTGCTAAGCGTGTAGTGATATCTGCACCTGCTACCGGCGAAATGAAGACTGTAGTATTCAATGTAAATCACGATATCCTTGACGGTAGCGAAACAGTAATCAGCTGCGCTTCTTGCACAACTAACTGCCTGGCTCCTATGGCTAAGGTGTTGAACGATTCTTATGGCATCGAAACTGGCCTTATGTTGACAGTTCATGCTTACACTAACGACCAAAACACTTTGGATGCACCGCATCCAAAGGGTGATCTTCGCCGTGCACGTGCTGCTGCTGAGAACATCGTTCCAAATTCTACAGGTGCCGCAAAGGCTATCGGTCTTGTATTGCCGGAGTTGAAGGGTAAACTGGATGGTTCTGCACAGCGCGTTCCTACAGTTACAGGTTCATTAACTGAACTGACTGTTATCCTGAAGAAGAAAACAACAACAGAAGAAATCAATGCTGCTATGAAGGCTGCCGCTAACGAAAGCTTCGGTTACAACGAAGACGAGATCGTAAGCAGCGATATCATCGGTACATCTTTCGGTTCATTGTTCGATGCTACACAGACTAAGGTAATGACTGTTGGTGACAACCAACTAGTTAAGACCGTTAGCTGGTACGATAACGAAATGAGCTATGTTAGCCAGCTTGTTCGTACTGTTAAGTACTTCGCAGGTTTGATCAAGTAATTTTGGTATAATCAACTATAACATTCATAAAACCCGCATTATTGTGCGGGTTTTATTATTATCCTAATTTGCAATTCATTATGCTGGTTTTTTTTATCTTTACAAAAAGGAAAATGTTATGGTGGGTCTGACTGTGAAAGACAATAAAGACGAGGTAATTTTTACTCTAGACAAGAAAAAGATTACTAACGACGTAATAATGGAAATGGTTAAGATAGCCAGATTGGATGCACTGGTCGAAAAGGCCGACTTCGATAGGTCAATTCTTAATTTGGGCGAAGAACTTAAGCAAATTTGGTGGGAAGAAAATAAAGATGACTTCCTTAAAGATGTTGTGAAATGATAGTAGTCGACTCCAACATTATATTCTCTGCCTTGCTAAATGCCGAATCAGTTTTTTTGTCTGCGATTTCAGATAGCAAATACAAATTCGTTTCCCCTTATTTTCTCTTTGTAGAAATATTTAAACATAAGGAGAAGATATTGAAATACACGAAAATATCGGAGTCTGAGCTACTTGTTACTTTAGATAGTCTGCTCTCTAATATTCAATTTGTCCCCGTAAATATCATTACATTGCCATCTCGTCAACGTGCTTATGATCTTTGTAAAGATATTGATGCAAATGATGCTCCTTTTGTTGCCCTAGCTCTGGAGTTTGACGGTTTATTATGGACAGGAGATAGAAAGCTTGTAAAAGGATTAAGAGAGAAAGGGTTTAATGATTTTTTCCAACCATAAATACGAAACAAAAACTAACAAACATATATCAATGTCAAACTTTTCCACACACAATTTCGCAAACCAGAAAGCGCTGATACGCGTAGATTTTAATGTACCTATTAAGAAGGGTGTTATCGGAGATGATACCCGTATGACATCTGCACTACCTACTATCAAGAAGGTATTGGCAGATGGTGGTGCTGTAGTATTGATGAGTCATTGGGGCCGCCCTATAAAGGATATGGAAAAGAAGCCTGAACTAACCAAGGCCGATTTTACCCTGAGACCAGTTGCGGAGCATCTCTCTAAGTTGTTAGGTATAGACGTTAAGTTTGCCGATGATTGCATCAGCGACGAAGCTGCAGATATGGCTAAGAACCTGAAGCCCGGCCAGGTATTGCTTTTAGAAAACCTCCGCTACTACAAACAGGAAGAAAAGGGCGACAAAGATTTTGCAGAAAAATTATCTAAGTATGGCGATGTTTATGTGAACGATGCCTTCGGTACCGCTCACCGTGCACATGCTTCTACAGCTATCATAGCGCAGTTCTTCCCTGGTGACAAGAAGATGTTCGGCCTGTTGATGGAAGGCGAGGTAGCAGCCGCTGAAAAAGTAATGCATGCTAATGAAAAGCCATTCGTAGCTATCGTAGGTGGTGCTAAGGTGTCTGATAAGATCATGATCATCGAGAATCTCCTGGAGAGAGCTACAGATATCATTATTGGTGGTGGTATGGCTTACACATTCTTCAAGGCAGAAGGTGGCCACATCGGCAATTCACTTTGCGAAGACGACCGTATGGATATGGCTTTAGATTTATTGAAGAAAGCAGAAGCTAAGGGCGTTTGCATACACCTTCCTGCTGACAGCATCATAGCCGACAGGTTCGCTGCCGATGCCAATACATCATCTGCATTAAGTAATGAAATCCCTGCCGGTTGGATGGGCCTCGACATCAGCGTTATGGCTTGCGAGCATTTCAAAAAAGTGATTGGTAATGCTAAGACCATTCTCTGGAATGGCCCTATGGGTGTATTTGAAATGGAGAAATTCCAGCACGGAACCAAGGCTATTGCTGAGGCAGTTGTCGCTGCTACTGCTAAGGGTGCCTTCTCATTAGTAGGTGGTGGCGACAGCGTTGCTGCGGTAAATAAGTTTGGCTTCGCTGATAAGGTAAGCTATGTATCTACAGGTGGTGGTGCTATGCTGGAGTACTTTGAAGGAAAGGAACTTCCGGGAATCGCAGCTATCAAGAATGCTTAAATTTAATTTTTAATACTCAAATGCGCTGTGAACATAGTTCACGGCGCATTTGTATCTTTATATCATGGCCATCACCATTACAGATCTGTGCATCAATTGTGACCTGTGCCGTCCCGAATGTCCTAACCAGGCCATATACGAGGGTGGGGCAGAGTGGTCTATGGCAGAGGGTACTGGCGTGATAGGTACATACACGCTTATGGATGGTGTGGTAACCAATGCAGTCGGCTTTCATTCTGCCCGGGCCGAAAGCGTATATTATATCGTTCCCGATAAGTGCACCGAATGTCAGGGCTTTCATGATGAACCTCAGTGCGCCGCCGTTTGCCCTGTAGATTGTTGAGTCCCCGATGAAATGTATATGGAGACTGTTGGAGATCTGCTGGCGAAGAAAGACAGGTTGCATATTATATAACTATAACAATTGGGGAGAAGGAATGTGTAATAATATTCTATGTTCTTTTATGGCGAAATTGTATTGTCATTTCAGGGTCTATTTGTAACTTTACTTGTATTATTAACAACAGATACACTATTCTAACTTAAAACAACTATAACAATGGCTATTAAAATAACTGATGAGTGCATTAATTGTGGAGCCTGCGAACCTGAATGTCCTAATAATGCAATATACGAGGGTGGAGTAGAATGGGCTATAGCCGACGGTACTGAAGTAAAAGGTACTTATACTCTTATGGATGGTACGGTAACTGATGCTCACGCTGCTCATGCACCGGTGGCTGTCGACACTTACTATATCACACCCAACAAGTGTACCGAGTGTCAGGGCTTTCACGACGAGCCGCAGTGTGCCGCCGTTTGCCCGGTAGATTGCTGCGTACCAGACGAAATGTACCGCGAAACAGTAGACGAACTACTGGCCAAAAAAGATAAAATGCACCTTAACTAAGGTCTGTATTTATAAATTATTTAAGGGAAGAACATTGATCGGATAGATTTGTTCTTCCCTTTTTTATGCCTGAGGCAACTTTCATTTCGGTAACTGCCGCTATTGACTCGATCACAGGAGCAAGCCCTGAAAGGGCGAAAGATAACAGCCGAGGGTGAAGCCCTCGGTAAACTTGCGCATAAAACTCAAAGCCCTGAAGCGGCGAAACAACTTTCTTGGGGTAACCCAGTAAAACATTTGCATCATATCATTGCCCCCTTAGGTAGCAAAAGGTTTATAGCAAGTAAAATCTTCTTTTAGTTCGCGAGCCGTAGATTCGCGTCCAATCGTAATTTTCATAAATAGCGGAACCGTTCTCAGCCCTAATCTATCCCTCCCTTCTCCTCAATAAACCCCGGAGATAATACCGGCTTCGGTTTCAACATTCGTAACACCTGCAAGACAACCGACAAGATAATAAGCGAAACCCCAATAAAGAACCCATTGCCCAGGTCTTTACTTTCATTGTATAATAAAAAAGCCAGTATCATACCATAAATGGGCTCCAGGTTTACAGATAGCGTAACGATGAATGATGATAGCTTTTTCAGCGCGGTCAGTGCCAGAGATTGTGCCCACACCGTACAGCACAGGCTCAAAACAATCAGCCACAACCAGTCATTTTTAGTCCAGTCCTCACTCAGCATATTCGTTGTTCGCGGAAAGAACTTGGTATCTGGCAGGTAGTAAAACACTAAGGGTAACAACAGCGTAATGAACATCCACCCTGTAGTCATCTCATAGAATACCATGGTCCTTGCAGGGTATTTACTGGCCACTTTCTTATTCAGCACCGTAAAAACAGAGCTAAGGATGGCAGCTACCACACCAAACAAAATACCTAATCCATAATTGGTAAATGCCTGCGTACCATTACTATTGGTGGTGTCGGCTGGTTGAAAATGGTAGATAATATATACACCAAGCAATGCCAGCAACCCTAACAATATTTCTTTGTAGTCGAATTTCCCCTTATTTACTAACGGGTCAAGCAAACAGGTAAACACACTGGCTGTGGATAAACAAACCAGAGCAATAGACGCATTAGTGAACTTAATAGCCCCATAAAACGCCACCCAATGCAGGCCCATCAGGCAGCCTACAGATATCAGCTGTATCATATCCCGCCTGCTTACAGGCGTCCACTGCTTGCGGTAGGTGAGTATTCCTGCCATTATTAGTGCAGTGAACAGCATTCGGTACCATACCAGCATTGGCGCATCAAGTGAAATTGCCCTGCCCAGTACACCTGTAAATCCCCATAGCAATACTGCCAGGTTCATTTGTATTAACGCTTTTTTCATCTTTTAAATCTGTGCAAACTTAGGCTAACCAAGGTAGATAAAGTAATGAACCTTATTATTTCAGTTGTCTGCGCTCTGCTTGCCATAAATGTAAGAACCCGCTTAACCCTTTTGCGCTCTCTTAAATAAACCTAATCTCTGCGTTCTTTGCGGCTGATCTTTGCGTCCTTTGCGTGAACCCCGCAGAAGCCAATCGAGCGTAACATTAATTTTATGTTGCCTTAAAATAAATTCTTTCAAGATTCTGGCAAATAGCTAATTTTGTTTAGATTCTTACTATTCCTAACAATATTAATCATTGCCATTTTTCGCGATAAATGAATAATACTTACAACGATCTCGTACACCAGACCTTCCACTTCCCACAAGAAGGATTTGATACCAACGACAAAAACACGCTCCTGTTTAACAATGTAGACATCAAGGCACTTATTGATAAATACGGAACGCCCTTCAAAATGACTTTCCTGCCCAAGATAGGTATGCAGGTGGCTAAGGCCAAGAAGATGTTTGGTGATGCTATTAAAAAGCATAAGTACGGTGGTGAGTATTTCTATTGTTATTGCACCAAAAGCTCGCACTTCTCGTTTATTGTTGAGGAGACGCTGAAGCACAATGTGCATCTGGAAACTTCATTTGCTTATGATATCGATATCATCAAGCAGTTGTATGCCAAAAAGAAGATCAACAAAGAGACGTTCATTATCTGCAATGGATTCAAGACCAGGGCCTATACCCGTAGTATTGCATCGCTTATCAACGACGGCTTTAAAAATGTTATTCCAATTCTTGATAATAAAAGCGAGTTTGAAGACTACAAAAAATCTATCCGTTCTAAAGAGCCGGTAAATATTGGCCTGAGAATAGCTACAGAAGAAGAGCCTACATTCGACTTTTATACTTCTCGTTTGGGTATTCGCAGCAGAGATATTCTCGAGTTCTATATCGATAAGATAAAGGACAACGAGAAGTTCCGTCTGAAGATGCTCCACTTCTTTATGAACAAGGGTATCAAAGATGATGTGTACTATTGGAGTGAGCTGAACAAGGTATTGAACCTGTATTGCCAGCTGAAGAAGATCTGCCCTGAATTGAAAGCCCTGAATATTGGCGGTGGTTTACCCATCAAGCACTCCCTCAATTTTGAGTACGACTACAATTACATGATCAATGAAATTGTACTCACCATAAAAAATGTTTGCAAGAAGAACAAGGTCGATGTTCCCGATATCTATACCGAGTTTGGTTCATTCACCATTGGCGAGACTGGGGCGGTAGTTTACAGCGTGCTCGACGAGAAGCAGCAGAACGACCGTGAGATCTGGTACATGATAGATAGTTCATTCATCACCACCTTGCCCGACACCTGGGGCATAGGGGAGAAGTTCCTCATGCTGCCCATAAACAAGTGGGAAAACGAGTACCAGGAGGTACATCTCGGAGGATTGACCTGCGATAGCCATGATTTCTATACATCAGAAGAACACATCAATGCCGTGTTCCTGCCCAAGATAGATAAAGAAAAGTCCAAAGAACCATTATATATCGGCTTCTTCCATACAGGTGCGTATCAGGATCAGCTGGCCGGCTATGGCGGTATCAAACACTGTATGATCCCATCGCCAAAGCATATTGTAGTAGAATACGACAAAGAAGGCAACCTCGAAGACTGGCTCTACGCCAAGGAACAGACCCCGCAGAGCATGCTGAAGATACTGGGGTATATAAAATAGATATAATGTAGATTTTGCACGTTACTGGCAATTTCATTGACTAAAGGTTTTTATGCTAAAAATGTATCGCTCTGAAAGTGCAAACACAATAACGTGGGGCGTTACCGATAAGTGTTCGAAACCTGGATTGAGAAAAATAACCATTTCGTTCATTATTGGGCCTTTTATCTATTTTGTATGACCTTTCAATCAAATTTTGATTGTTAATGTATCCATAAGTCAGTATTAAATAGATATTATAACAACTGAAATGCTTGTAAAAAATTGAAAGACAATACCTTATAAACTTAGTGAACTTGTTGGCGTTAGTCCTACGTTTATATCATTCCGGAATTAAGCTCTGAAAGAGGGTACTCCTATGTAAATACCCTCTTTCAGAGCTTAATTACATTGCCCTAACTCGGCCAGTAAGCAATAATTATCACATCAAAACTCACCTGCCATGGAATTCAGCCCCGCCAATCCGGTCATAAAACTCTGCCTTCAGGGAATGAACATGGAAGACAACGGAAAGCCTGAAGAGGCACTTACCATCTTCCTGCAGGCCTTTAACGAAGTAACCGACGACTTTGAAAAGTTCACTGCTGCCCACTATGTGGTCCGGCATCAGAATACCGTTGTCGACAAACTAAGGTGGCTGCAAACAGCCCTGCAATATGCACTTAAGGTAAATGACGATGCAGTGAACAGTGCCTTTCCCGCGCTGTATCAACACATTGCGCGGTGTTACGAACAACTTGGTGACGCGGATAATGCCAAAAAGAATAATGACCTGTCAGCCTCATTTGCTGCCAATCCATCGGACAAAGGGCCATTTTATCATGGTACCAGGGCCGATCTGCAGGTGGGCGATATGCTTACAGCGGGACGCTTGTCTAACTATCATGCTGATGTGATCATGAACCATATTTATTTCACGGCTATGGTAAATGGCGCAGGATTTGCAGCGGCACTGGCAAAAGGCGAGGGGCACGAACGTGTTTATATAGTAGAGCCGAAAGGTAGCTACGAAAATGACCCGAATGTAACTGACAAGAAATTTCCCGGCAACCCCACACGTTCTTACAGAACCCGCGAACCAATGAAAATTATTGGCGAGGTAACCGAATGGGTAAGGCTATCGCCCGAAGCTTTGCAGCAATTCCGCGAAAAACTGGCTAATACTAAGGGGGAGATCATTAATTGATGTGGGGATATATTATTGATATTTTGTTGTGTCTTCGTTGCAAATATGACATTGCACCAAGTTGCTACATTCCTTAATTTCACGGAGCAATTCGGTTAAAATGACCAATATATCCACAGCACTTGAAACATCGTTAAAAAGTGACAGCAGCGAAGCCAACATCAGAAAATGGGTGGGCTATATTATTGACCATAACATAGCGCTACACACGCTGCATGCTGTGCTTGATGCTGAAAGAACAGTATCAATGAGATTTACATGGCTTATTGGAGGTCTGTGTGAGCAGGCACCAGAGATCGTTTCCCCTTCAGTTGCCTATTTTTATTCAAAACGCCATGAAGTTGTTTTTGCCAACTACGACCGCAGCCTGGCTAAGATGTTCTGGCTGGCGGGTGTACCCCCGGAGATAGAAGGAGAGGCCATTGACGATATGTTCAGATGGTTGTTGGATGCGAATATTACCGTATCGACAAAAACATACTCTATGTCTGCTTTACACAACCTAACAGCTAAATACCCGGAATTAAAGAATGAATTGAAGATCTGTGTTGAAGATCAGCTGGGCAAAAACACTGCAAATTTTGATAAAAGGTTAAAGAAGGTACTTGAATCGCTATGAGATAATCAGCATGAGCAAAAGGAACATTTACATATTCATTGCACTTATAGTGGTTAACCTGTTCACCTACTTTTGGTTGTTACCTGATGCACAAAAAGCGACAAATTCGCATATGCGTAATGGGCATCTTTTGGGTATGCTATTCTATTTCTTTTCTGTGCTATTAGGGTGGTTTGGATTGAGTGTTTGGGTTCGAAAAAAGGACTATAGCCGCCTTAGTTTGTTTTTGTTTTTTGCAGCAACCCTGGAGTTTTGGGGTTATAGATTTGACACTTTAATGTGCTTGCCCTGTTTGAATAGTGGGTAGTGGATGCTGTACAAAGCCATTACATAATCCTTTACTACTCTTCCCCCATATAATTCTTGCCATACAATGCACGGAATGCCTCATACACCGCATTGTGCAGTATGGTAGCATGTGTTTCCCGCTCAAACGGACGGAAGATGATATTGGCTGATTTGTTTTCCTTCAGCTTATCAGCCAGTTGATGGGCATCATGTTCCATCACATCGCCTTCATGACCTACAGCTATGTACACGGTTTTGCCCGATATTTTCTGTGGATCTACCAACCTCAGCAGCGACTCATAGTTCCACCAAAGGCTGGGGCTGACAATGATATAATCATCAAACAACAGTGGCTTTCTCACCAGAAACTCAGTAGCCATCAATCCGCCCAGCGACTGGCCTATAATGGTGCGCAGACCTGTACGGTAATGACTGGTAACATATGGCTGCAATTCCTTCTCCACAAATGCCATAAACTTTTCCGAGTGTCCTGCCTTAGGGTTTTGCATTGCCTGTTCAAAAAAAGCTTTTAGATCGGCCGCCTTTCCTGTGTCTTGAGGTTTCTTTTTGTCAATTGCCACAGTAACGGGATAAGTAAAATCACGTTTCCTGTCTACATTGGCTATGCCTACTACTATTGTTTTAGGCATCAGCCGCATCATCTCATAAAACTGCACCAACCCTGCTATATGCGGGAAGTCCTCATTACCAGAGCCATCGAGCAAGTATATCACGCGGTATCTGGCTGTATCACTTTTTTTATATCCCTCAGGCAGGTAAATATTGAGTACCCGTTTTTCTCCCAATTCTTTAGATTGTATCTCTACTGTCTCACCTAAAACAAATGGCTTTTGTGCTGTGGCAATAAGGCTGACGAGAATGGAAAGAAGGAGGAGGGTGGGACGTTTCATGGGGTGGATTGTTTTGGGGGATAAAGGTAGGGGATGTGCCTATTATTTGTTTGGTAAAATGGAGGCAGGTAATAACTATTGAGATTTATATCGAGAGTATTCGACAGTGGAAATCTGGAACAAGTTTGTTCAAAGTATCGAGGTGTTGCTTAGATATAGATAGGAATATACAAAAAGGTTATTTATATTAGCTCAATAATATCGATTGTATAGGTGTGTATACCTATAAGTTAACGGTGTCATGTGTAAACCACTCCCAAAATGAAACAAAACATATTTATAGGATCTTCTCTTGAAAGCCTAGAACTTGCAAAAGCAATTCAAATTGAACTTGAAAAGCACGCATATGTAACTATATGGACACAAGATATTTTTAAACTTACAAGCACAGCTCTTGATGACTTAATCATCGCAACAAAAAAGTTCGAATTTGCAATATTTATTTTCAATCCTGAAGATATTACGAATATTAGAGGTACAGAACAACCAACTGTTAAGGATAATGTTGTATTTGAATTAGGGCTTTTCATTGGAAAATTTGGAGACAAAAGGAAGGTCTTTATCCTAAAGCCGCGCTCAATCAAAGAGATACACATACCTTCTGATTTATTAGGTATTTCAATTGGAGATTATGATGATAAAAGAACTGATGAGAACTTTCGGGCGATTGTGTCGCCATTTTGTACGCAAATTTTGAAACAGATAAAAGAGGTCAAAAACAATGGTATGCTCTCCCTCGATGGCAAATGGTCGGAACGTTGGTGGGCTGTAGACAGAGAAAAGAACCCAGTTCACTTTGAGGACAAAGAAGTATTTATAGAACAATTTGAAAATACTCTAAAAGCACAATTCAAATTCAATAACAGAACATATCTTTTTGAAGGCGTTATCGAACAAATGAGATTTATTACAGGCTTTTGGCGTGATATCGAAAATGGCCCGACATATTCCGGTGCATTTCAATTGATCATCAATATAAATGCGAACACTCTTTATGGGCGTTGGATTGGCTTTAGTGCTTCAAACAACGAAGTTAACCATGGTATTTGGGAATGGAAGCGAGATGGAGTTGAACAATATCCATCTGAATTCTCATAAATTCTGCCTCTAGGAAAGAATAATTAACGTAAGAAACAAGGAAATATGATTGGACTTGAGTCGAATCTACTTTGTGTAAGATTTAAAGCGCTTAACTTGTACTAAGAATTTCGTACTTCATCCTCGAGGGTAACTAGTTCGGCGAGTTTGGCTGCGACATCTGCCATTAGATTCTCGCCAGTACTCAAACCGCTTCGTGAGGCGAGCATGGGGCTAATTTCACGGAGAGCTTCATAAGTCGTCCCATGCACAATAGGTATGAGCTGGTCACGCGCTAAGAGTACCGATAACTCTTTGTCGGCGATGCCTTGGGCTTGGATACGGCGTAGTAGTGCCGGGGTCACTAGCACAATGCCGACACGTGACTTCGCTAGTCCCCGGTCAATTTCGCGAAGCAAGGGGGTACCGAGAGCGACATCCTTCTCACTAAACCAAACAGAGACACCACGCGATTCGAGCAAATCGTGCAACTCCTTGGCAGCTCCTCCTCTGTCGTCCCATGCATGGCATAGAAAGATATCTCTAAGGTCAGGCTTATTTGCTTGCTTTTCGACGGTTTCGCGGAAAGGCGTGAGGGTCTGCACCTCGGCGGGTGTGTACAACACAGATGAGCCGACTTGCGACCAACGTGGCCTTGCGCTTCTACTAGATAAACTGCTGCCACCCGATGAAGAATAGGAAGGATATGAATCCGAACGGTAGCTGTTATAGTTATTACTGTAGCTGCCGTAACGGCTGCGACCTCTGCATGCTGGGCATGCTGCTGCTGCGCTTGATGTGCGATGACCTCGGGATGGTGCTGTGCATTGTGCCATGCTCTAAGATAACAATTATTATCGAAAATATAAAGCGCTAGCACAGTTGCTTTTGAAAATAAAACTGACAGACCAGCTATTTAGCTATTTTGTCCGCTTCTAGGCATCCACACTAAAGCGTATTTCATAGTTTGTACCGGTTTTTTATGTCCGCCCAAACTTCCTCATGAGGTATGCCCAGTCCATTATCTGCTTCTGTAATGGCAATATTCAGTTCCTTTTCAAGTGCTTCGTCATGAATGGTGTCCGTAAGGTCTTTTATAGCATGTATCACCGATAAATCACCCTCCTCTGTTATGCGCTTTATTATATCGTCTTTTTCTTCGGTTATTGTCATAACTGTATTTTACTCTCAAAGTTAAGATTTTCATACAAGTTTTTTGCAGCATTTGTCCTGGCCTATTTGCTAAATTGAAATTCCCTCATTCCCACATCCCCCTTAAAAACCCAAAATAAGTTTGTTACTTTGCAGGCACACAACTTCCAACAAATAAGTGTTCCGTTTATTAAGAAATAATAGTCCTTTTGCTGTCATTTTCCTGTTCATTTTTGCCCTGGTGGCTAAGATGAATGTGCTGCTACATCCTGCTGTGCCGGTAATGATACCGGGGCATTTCTTATATAACTATGTGCTCAGGGGTATGCAGGTGGTGTTTGGCCGTGCGGCTTTTGCCTATACCATGCTCAGCATCATCCTCATTTTTATCCAGTCCATATACCTTAATAGTATTGCCGTAAGGCACAAGCTGTTTCCGCGCAACAGTTACATGACCGCGTTTGTGTACCTGTTGCTCACTTCTATTTATCCGCGGTTCAGCTTTTTTAATGAGACCATCATATTCAACTGGCTGCTGCTGGGCGCTATAGATATCATGTTCAGCTTTACCCAAACCACGCAACCACGCAAGCTCATCTATAATGCCGCGTTGCTGTTTTCATTGGCGGCGCTGTTTCAGTTTACCGGGTTGGCTTTTGTTTTGTTGTTGCTTATAGGTATGGTCATGTTCAGGCCGGGCAATCTGGGCGAGTGGTCGGTGGCACTGCTGGGGTATATAACACCTATCTATTTCTTAGTATCTATTCTGTTTTTGGTCAATAAACTGTATTTATTTACCCATTGGCCGCATATAGGTTTCTCTATTTCTCCGTTAAAAAATTCGGTAGGGTCGTTGATCGCTACCATGATGGGGTTATTCATCTTGCTCGTAAGCGGGATATTTGCCATGCGCAAAAATGTGCCCATGAGCAATATATATATAAGGAGAGATTGGATAGCATTGTCATTTTATCTTATTATATCTATGATGGTGGCCTTTCTTACCGATAAGGCTGTAGAAAGCGCCTGGCTGCTGGCATTGCCACCGCTCAGTATTATTTGTACTCATGCCATGGCGCTTGAAAAAAACAAACGGTTTAGTAACTTTATCTTTTATTTCTCTCTTATTTTCCTTGTTTTTTGCCTTTGGGCTAATAAATAACTATTAATGAAATTTGGAATTATTGTTTTCCCGGGTTCTAATTGCGACAGAGACATGATGCACGCCTTGCGCGATGATCTGAAACAGGAAGTGGTCATGCTTTGGCATAAAGACCGCGACCTCAGCATGTTCACCAAAGACGATTGTATCGTTTTGCCGGGCGGTTTCTCTTATGGCGACTACCTGCGTTGTGGTGCATTGGCTCGTTTCTCTCCTATGATGGAGCAGGTAATAGAGTTTGCCAACAATGGCGGTAAGGTGTTGGGTGTATGTAATGGCTTCCAGATTCTCTGTGAGGCTGGGTTGCTGCCGGGTGTATTGTTGCAGAACGATCATCAGAAATTTACCTGCAAGAACGTATATATAAAGGGCGAAAGCACAGAAAATCTGATAGGCGGACATGTAGGCAATAAGGCACTGAGAATACCTGTAGCGCATGGCGAAGGCAGGTATCATGCAGATGCTGAAACGCTGAAGAAACTACAGGATAACAAACAGATCGTGTTCCGCTACTGCGATGAGCATGGCGAAGTACATATCAATTCAAATCCTAATGGCGCTATCAACAACATAGCCGGCATCTGCAATGAAGGCCGCAATGTGTTTGGTATGATGCCGCACCCCGAAAGAGCCACATCTGATGTGTTGAACAACATTGATGGCCGGGCTATACTGGAGGCACTGACGCATATGAACTAATGATTTAACAAAATTCTATACGTATGAATGCAGGCAAATGTCTATTATTGTTAGTAGCATTAATGACAGGTTATACCTCTGTTATGGCGCAAACCGAAAGGTATCCGGCCAAGTGGCGTTATAACCTGAAGCGTAATACTACAGGCGAAACGGATCTGATCTTTCACCTGGAACTGGAACGCGGCTGGCATGTAAGGATATTGGACAAAGGCGACACCATTTTCCGTTCACCTGAATTCAGCTTCACCCGCAACGAAGAGTTGAAACTGGTTGGCGATATGCAGCAGGAAGGTATAAGGGAGAAAGTGACCATAGATAGTGTGAAGTACGATGTGTATAGCTATAAGGTATTGTACAAGCAGCAAATAGAGGCTAAGCCTGACACTAAAATAAGCGGATGGTATACCTACCAGGTGTGTAATAGTGAAAAGTGTCTGGCCATAAAAAAGGAGAAGTTTGCCTTTATAATGAAGTAAAAGATTGTGTTAAAAGGAGCAAAAGGTCGTTTTCCCGACAATAAGCTGCCTGTGGTTTGTGGAGGTTTGTGTAAGAAATAACGAATTAAACAATTGCTTATGAAGTGGTTTAAAGTGATGCTCACGGTTTGTTTTTCTTTCCTTGCTGTGGCAGGCTACAGCCAGATGACCATGGATAAAAGTGCATGGACATTTGAGGCTAAAAAGAAATCGGGCAATCAATATGAGCTGATCACTCACCTGAAACTGGAAAAAGGATGGCATATATATGCCATGAAGCCCGGTGGGGATGGAACGCTGATAGCGCCATCTATTACTTACAATGCTAATCCGGCGGTAAAACTTACTGGTACAGTAAAAGAAAAAGGCAAGCTGATATCTCAGAACCTGGAGGGGATAAAAGGCAAGGTGAACATGTACAGCGGCACGGTAGATTATGTACAAACTGCTACTATCACCGGTCCTACCACTATTACCGGCAGTTATGAATACCAGATATGTAATGATATGATGTGCCTGCCACCAACTACCAAACAGTTTAAGGTAGCGGTAAAGTAACCTGGCAGCAAACCCCTATGAAAATTCACACATACTAATTTCTAAATAAATATATTTCCATGAGGTTTTTCAAAGTTTCACTGATCGTTTGTTTGTCGTTGCTGGCATATGCAGGTTTTGGTCAGATCACCAAGGATAATAGCAAATGGAGTTTTGAAGCGAAGAAGAAATCAGGAAACAACTATGAACTGATCGTTCACTTACAACTGCCAAAAGACTGGCATATTTATTCCTTAAAGCCGGGTGGAGATGGTATGGAGATCCCTCCTGAGATCGTTTTTAAAGGCAATGATAAAGTAAAACTCGTTGGTCCCCTCGTTGAAAAAGGTAAGTTGATCAGTGAGACAATGGATGGGATTGACGGCATAGTTAATTTCTTTAAGGGCAATGTAGACTATGTTCAAAAAGCAACCATTCAGTCAAATACTGTAGTAGCCGGTTTCTACAATTACCAGATATGTGATGATCATATGTGTCTGCCGCAGACACCCAATAAGAAGTTCGCCATTACCATTACAGATGCCGGTGGTGAAATAGCTGCCGCAGATACAGCAACTGCTGCGCCTCCCGCTGACACAACAGCAGCGACTGCCGGAGCTATGGCTGCATCTACCCCTGATATTACAAAGAAAGACAGCGATATAACAGTAGCACAAGAGAAGAAGGAACAGAAAGCAGAAGAACAGAAATCACTGCTGTGGCTATTTCTTGCTGCGTTCATAGGTGGATTGGCTGCTGTTATTACGCCATGTGTTTATTCTATGATACCTATTACGGTAAGTTTCTTCACCAAGAGGAGCAAGAGCCGTAAAGAGGGTATTCGCAATGCATTATATTATGCTGCATCCATCATCATGATCTTTACAGTATTGGGTGTGTTGGTATCGCTGATATTCGGTGCCGGAGCGCTTAATTCATTGTCCACCAACTGGATCGCCAACATGTTCTTCTTTGTCGTGTTCGTAGTGTTTGGTATCTCCTTCCTTGGCGCATTTGAGATCACATTACCTTCTTCATGGACCAATGCTACCGATTCTAAAGCAGGCGTAGGCAGCTTCAGTGGTATCTTCTTCATGGCATTGACACTGGTTATTGTGTCATTCTCTTGTACCGGTCCTATTGTTGGTCCGCTACTGGTAGCGGCAGGTAAGGGTGGTATAGCCGGACCTGCTGTGGGTATGTTTGGTTTCTCTGTGGGCCTTGCATTGCCATTTGCTTTGTTTGCCATCTTCCCGGGTATGCTCAATAAGATCGCCTCTTCAGGCGGCTGGTTGAACCAGGTAAAAGTGGTACTCGGTTTTATAGAGCTGATGCTGGCATTGAAATTCTTCTCCAACGCAGATCTTTCACAAGGTTGGAGATTGCTGGACAGGGAAGTATTTGTAGCCCTATGGATCGTATTGGCAGTGCTTATTGGCTTCTACCTGTTGGGTAAGATCAAAATGTCGCACGATGATAAGCCTGTTGAAAATGTTTACGGACAGGAGTTTGTCTCTATTCCTAAGTTGTTTATGGCTATTGGCGCGTTCGCCTTTGCTGTCTATCTGTTCCCGGGTATGTGGGGTGCGCCACTCAATGGGGTAAGTGCATTCGTACCTCCAATGGGTACTTTCGATGCATTCGGTGGTAGTTCCGCTCCTGCTGTTGCGCATGAAGACAATGGTGTACGACCAATAAAGTACGTAAGTGATATGAAGCGCTTTGAACCACAGGTAGTAACAACCCTTGGACTGGAAACATACTTCGATTATGACGAGGCATTGGCCGCAGCAAAGAAGCTGAAGAAGCCTATCATGCTCGACTTTACCGGCATCAACTGCGTTAACTGCCGCAAGATGGAGTCGCAAGTTTGGTCTAAGCCGGAAGTGGCTAAGAGGTTGAAGGAAGACTTCATTGTGGTGTCTCTGTATTGCGATTTCAATAAATTGAAACTACCTAAAGATCAGCAATACTTCTCAAAAGAGCAGAATGTGCAGATAGAAAGTGTGGGTCAGAAGAATACCGATCTGCAGGTGGTGAAGTTTGGCGCTAACTCTCAGCCGTTTTACTTCTATGTAGATGAAAATGGCAATAAACTGATCGAAGGTGGTTACAGCTATGACCCCGATGTAGACAAGTTTGTAAAGCATCTGGATAAGGTAAAAGAGAATTATAAGAAAAGCCACCAGTAGCAGAGCGGTGAAAGGGGGCGGAGAGCGGAGTGAAGACGCAGGTGTTCGTAGAGACGCAATGTCATCCTGAGTTTACAGAAGGGTTGCGTCTCCACATAACACCTATATAACACCTACAAAAGCACTGGACGAAGCGTCTCGCTTCGTCCTAACATATGCAAGCGTCCCGCTTGCGAAATACCATTTTAGGATAAAAACCTAACGCGTATGATCAAAGATATTTCCATTTCACTGCTGCCATCAGCAGCGGCCGATGATGAATCAGTAAGGCAGGCCATAGCTTCCGAGTGTGCGGTGAATCCTTCCCGAATAACAGGCTATTCCATAAAGAAAAGATCAATAGATGCCCGGCCAAGACAGCCGCTGATACTACTCTCATTGCAGGTGTTCATTGATGGGGCAGTTGCGGAAGAATTACCTTTTGACCCCAAGCTACAAAACGTAACCAATGCACTCCATGTGGTGATAGTTGGTGCCGGGCCCGCAGGGTTATTTGCTGCGCTGAAACTGATAGAACAAGGCTACAAACCTATTGTTCTGGAGCGCGGTAAAGATGTCCGTAGCCGCCGTCGTGACCTGGCTGCACTGAACAAGGAAGGCGTTGTAAACCCTGAAAGCAACTATTGCTTTGGCGAGGGTGGGGCAGGTACCTACAGCGATGGTAAGCTCTATACGCGATCTACCAAACGCGGAGATGTAGGCCGTATACTGCAACTGTTCAAACACTTTGGCGCCGAGCAGAATATCCTTTTTGATGCCCATCCGCATATTGGTACCAATAAACTACCACAGATAATAACCGCTATGCGCGAAGCTATAGTGGAGTGTGGTGGCGAGGTGCTATTCAATAAAAAATTAACCGACATTCTGCTGGACGGTGACGCTATAAAAGGTGTAAAAACGGGCGATGGTGATACCATAGTTTGCGATAAGGTTATACTGGCAACAGGTCATTCGGCAAGGGATATTTTCACGCTACTGCATGAAAAGCAGATCATTGTAGAGTGCAAGCCATTTGCACTGGGTGTGCGCATAGAGCACCCACAGGCATTGATAGATAGCGCACAATACCATTGCACCACACGCGATATGTACCTGCCACCTGCCAGTTATTCGTTGGTGGCACAGGAGTATGGACGTGGGGTATTTTCCTTCTGCATGTGCCCTGGTGGTATCATAGCCCCTGCAGCAACAGCCCCCGGTGAGTTGGTGGTGAATGGTTGGTCGCCATCTAAACGCAATAACCCTTACGCCAACTCGGGTACCGTGGTTGCGGTTGACAAGCGCGACTTTGCCAAGTATAAATTCACCGGTCCATTGGCGGCAATGCATTACCAGCAAATGGTGGAGCAGGCATCTTTTGATGCCGGTGGAGGCAAGCTGGTTGCACCTGCCCAGCGCTTGTCCGACTTTGTGAATGATAAGGTGTCCAGCACCTTGCCAGACTGTTCTTACCTGCCCGGATTGAATAGCGTATCGCTGAAAGAAGTGCTACCCAAAGAAGTATCAGCGGCCCTGCAAAAGGCTATGGTAGATTTTGGTAAAAAGATGAAGGGCTATTACACCAATGAAGCTGTAATGGTAGCTACCGAATCCCGTACCAGCTCGCCGGTACGTATACCCCGCGATAAAGACACCTTGCAGCATATACAGATAAAGGGCTTGTATCCGTGCGCCGAAGGGGCTGGTTATGCAGGTGGTATTATATCGGCGGCGATTGATGGGGAAAGATGTGCGATGGCGGCGATCAATTCGACAATTTGACAAATGGGGCAATTCTGCAATTGGACAAGCTAAAATTGAAGGGTTCCCTTTCTCCATTCTTCTAATGTGATTTTTGCTGTAAAAGCGTTTGCGCCTTGATTTGCAGCTACCAGTTCCAGCGTTTCTATACTCTCTCGCTCGTATACTTACAATAGGTAAGAAGCGGCCCAAATTCGAACACCTATTGAGTCGTGGCGTAGAAAAGGGAGCAATAAGGGGATGCCATTATTTTCCTTTAAGAATGTTACTGCGAGAATGATCTTGTTATAACAAATATTCCCCAGTTTATAATTCCCCTGTTCAGTCGCTTCTCCATGTCCATTTGCGGCATCTTCAAATGTCGCTAACGCCTCTTCCTTATCTATTATATTTTTCATTGCTTTACTGCTAATTTTTTGATACCACTTATGCTATCGAATTTACTCTTTTTAAAGAATTACATGACATTTTATCGCCCTCTCATTTTATTTTTTGTCATTCCTATTTATTCCCTACTTTTGCGTCACAACGGTTTTCACCTTAGGGTGGAATTAAAAGGGAACCAGGTGTAATTCCAGGACATTTCCCGATGCTGTAAGCTTCATTTTTAGCCTTTTGCTACCTAGAATGCCACTGTTGCGCTAAGCAATGGGAAGGCCGCAAAAAGGTGAAGTAAGTCAGAAGACCTGCCATTGTATATCATAATTATCGCTGCTTTCGGGTAAAAGGCACAGATAAACAGGAATACATGTGCATAGCAGTGTATTCTCATATCTGTATATTTCCTGTTGTAGCATTTGAGATTGTATTTAAAACCAATTGATATATGCGCAAATTTACTTTGCTTGTTACTGCTCTTGCTTTCGCCATTGTTGCGAATGCACAGACCGCTTCTAGTTTCGAAGCACTTACTCTTGTTGGCACCGACACTGCCTACATCAACTATTCCAACCCGGGCAATGATGTTGGTTTCACTAACGGTCTTGTTTACTATCCATGCGTATACGATACAGGCTTTGGTGCCCAGTACTGGAGCTATGGTTTCGCATATTCTAATATGACCGATACTGTTACCAGTGGTTACATGAACCAGTATTCCGCTAAAACCGGTATTGGATATGGCGGTTCGGCTAAGTATGCGGTGGCGTATGGCATAGTTAATTCTTTAAAGTTGCAGGGCGCTGCCGCGGGCCAGTCTGTAAACGGATTTTATATCACCAACAGCACCTATGCTTATAACAGCATGAGGGATGGCGATGGTTTTGCCAAGCAGTTTGGAGACACTACTGGTACAGGCTTGACCACAGGACAGGGTACTGCTCCTGATTGGTGCAAAGTGCTGATACATGGTTATAAAGCAGGCGTAGTGAATTTGGACACTGTGGAGTTTTACCTCGCGGATTTCCGCGGTGCAACCGGTACAGATCATATAGTGAATACCTGGCAGTGGGTGAATTTGTTGCCATTGGGTCATGTGGATAGCGTTACGTTTACTATGAGTTCATCAGACAATAATGCATTTGGTATGAAGACACCTGCTTATTTCTGCATCGATAATTTCACTACTAATGAAACCGGTGTTGGTGTTGCTTCTGTTCAGCCAGTTGCAGCAAGGATATATCCTAATCCTGCAACTACAGTGTTGAATATTGACCTGATGGATGATAATAGCCAGATAGTTTCTATAATAGACATGAAGGGTAGTGTTGTGTTTAGTGAAAATATCACATCAAAGCATATTGAAATAAATACTTCATCTTTGCCATCGGGTGCATATATCCTGAAGTTATCGGGTACGAGCAATGCAACAATGCGTTTTATCAAGGAGTAAGCATTAAGGTTCCAGGTCATAGTTGCCACGGCCTTCAGGCCGTGGGTAAAGACTATATTCGAGTGGCTTTAGCCCAAACAGGAAAGTGGGGCTGTTGTATTAGCGGCGCGGAGATTTGGCTAAAGCCGATCATTTTATTGCATTACACCACGACCTAAAGGTCGTGGCAACTAAAAAGAGCATAGTTTTCAAGACTGATTAGTTTGCATAAGTTAATGAGATATTTTTTTTACATATTGGTTTTTTTGTTCGGTTCATTTTTTGCTGTGGCGCAATACGCGCCGCAGCAGGGATTACCGGGGAGTACAGCTATAAGCGCCACAAGTGGCGTATTTGTGCGCTGGGCCACCGGCTGTACATTGCGACGGGGGTATATTCGTATAGATTCTCCATTGTTAGGTGTGACATCTTATGGTGACAGCAGTATGGCTATTGGTGCTGTTGACCACTCTGTAGTTAGCCTGGGCGATAGTGGGGTAGCGGATCTTACCTTTCCGGGAATGATCTATGATGGTCCGGGAGCAGATTTCGCGGTATTTGAAAATGGCTTTATCAATCCGGCCAATGATTCACAAGCCTACCTTGAACTGGCTTTTGTAGAGGTTAGTTCAGATGGTATTTATTATACCCGATTTCCTGCGCAGTCGCTCACTCAGACAAATACACAAATTGCAGGAAGCGGACAATATATGTATGCCAATCAGCTCAATAACCTTGCAGGTAAGTATGGAGCGGGCTATGGCACTCCTTTCGACCTTAGTGAACTGGCCGGCGCACCTAATCTGGATATAAATAATATTACTCATGTTCGTATTGTAGATGTTGTGGGTTCTATTAGTGGGCATTCTACTCATGACAGTTCTGGTCGTATTATCAATGATCCATTCCCGACTAACTTTCCTACCGGCGGTTTTGATCTCGATGCGGTGGGGGTGATACATCACCTCGGTACTGCTAATGTAACTGCAATTGCAAATGATATTACCCTGAGTACCTATCCTAATCCGGTTTCTGATAAGCTGTTCTTTGATATTAAGGGTTTAGCAGACGGGTTTTCAGCGACTATAACATCTATAAGCGGAGTAGTGGTGTATCAAAGCAAGTCGTTAGGAGAGCGCAATAAAGTAGATATGGAGCTATTTCCAACAGGTATGTATTATCTTATATTACAGGATGCAAACGGAAGCAAATGGGTAGCAAAAGTTATAAAGCGTTAATCATATCGTGCTGTTTGCTTGCTTCTTGTCTAAAGGATAAACCTGTAGACAGAAATACCGGAACACCATCTAATAAATCGGGGGTATACATAGCCTGCGAGGGGCAGTTTACAGTCGGTAATTCTTCTCTCTACCTCTACAAGCCTTTATCCGACAGTGTCTTTGGCGATCTGTATCTTAATGTGAACGGCCAGCAATTAGGCGATGTACTGCAAAGCGTAACCTCAATTGGAGACAAGCTGTTTCTCGCAGTCAATCATTCTGATAAGGTAGTCGTCATTAACTCGTCAGATCTCAGAACTGTAGCTACTATTACTGTCCCGTCTCCCAGGTACATTTTACCAATCAGCGGTGGTAAAGCCTATATTTCATCTTTGTATCATAACAAGGTGTATGTAATTAATACAGGGATGCTGGTGCTAACCGACTCCATAACAATCCCCGCTACCAATACGGAATCTCTATGTGCTTATGGCACCGACGTATTTGTGGCCGCATGGGATACTGCATCGCGAAGTATCTATAAAATAGATCCTACAACCAACACAGTTACCCAGACTATTAATGTGGCAGGGTACGCACCGCACAATATATTAGTAGATAAGGAGCAGATGCTTTGGGTGTTATCGGGTAATCAGGCCAGGAGCAAACAATCTTATTGGACGCGTATTGATCCATCAACCGGCAGTATCCTTGCGTCGTATCAATTTCCTGCCTCAGCTGAGCCCATTAAGCCTGTCTTCAACAAAACAAAAGATACGCTCTACTTTATCGAAGCCAATTATTCAGGCGGTACCAGCGATAATGGTATCTATCGAATGGGTATTCATGAGTCTGCTTTGCCCGCTTTGCCGTTTGTTGCAGCTCTTCAGTACCAGTATTTCTGGGCGTTGGGTATTGATCCGGCAACCGGTTATATCTATGTTGGTGATCCCAAGGGGTTTAACCAGAAGGGGACAGTTTCCATATATAGGCAGGATGGCAGTTTGCATAAATCGTTTGTGACGGGGGTAGGGCCGGGTGGGTTTTTATTTGTGGAGTAAGGGGGGGCGTTTGGTGCGACATGCGATACCTTCGGCATCATTACAGACATTTAGTGCATTTCCGCCATTGGTGATTTTTCGCGTTTCCGGCATTTATTTTTAGTGCGTTTCCTGTAGACGGCCTTATCAGAAAGGGTTTCGGTGGATTTCGAAAACCACCAGTTTCCGCAGTTTCCCGCAGTTTTTTCGCTAGTTTCCGCCAAACTTTTGGTCTTTCCGGTCCTGCATTCCCCCTGCCTCGTCCCAAAATATATTTAAATGTTTGTTAGATAATCCCTGCATTTGTTTATGGCTTTTTTGTCTGAACCATGATTTATAGGATTAAAGGATTTTCATGATGCTCATTCGTGTATCGTCCTAAAATAAGTTGACAGTTTTTAGTGGTAGTCCTGCTACCCGTTTACAAATTTAGATTAATCCTGAATACGGTTTACATTTGTTGCGTAGTGGTAAAGCGGAAACGGGCTCTGCTGGAGAGCAACCTGTCAGGATTAACCCTACGGCAAGAAGTAAATTACGTAAATAAGGCTCATTTTAGCTAAGGCTATTGGGTCTTATTTACTTTATGCCCGATGCCTAAGAAAACTCATTATGTCATGGTTACCTCCTGCTTTTTATAGTAATAGTTCTTCCAGTGCCGCTTTAATTCGCCTGTCATACTATGGGCTTCGTGTGGTGTGAGCATATCTATACTACTGTGTCTGCGTTCATTATTGTAGATATTTATTGCCTCTTTTACGGCCGTGACAGCTTGGGTAAAAGTGTCATAGCTGCCCGATAAAAATTCTTGCTTTATAATGCCATTAACCCTTTCCGCTATGGCATTTTCCCTGGGATCAGAGTTCTGGGTCATGCTGATCGATACATGGTTTGCCTTCAATATTTCAACATATTCATAGCAGCAATATTGGCTCCCTCTGTCTGAATGGTGTATTACCTTGCTGCCTTCCGGCAGGCGCTTAATAGCCATTTTAAGTGCCTTTACACACCCTTCGGCATGCAGGGTCTTGCTTAGGCAGTAACCCGTTATTAGCCTCGAATATGCGTCTGTAAGCAAGCTCAGGTAAGCAAAATCGTCCTTTAATGTGATATAGGTAATATCGCTTACCCACAACTTATCCGGTGCTGGTACGGCCATCCCTATTATCAGATTTGGGTATTTGTGCATCCAATGGTTAGAGAATGTCGTGCGCGGAACTCTGCTTTTTCTGATACGGATCAAAAGCCTATGTGTACCCAACAGGTCAAAAAGACCATCGCGTCCTATCTGTAATTTGTGTTGCTCCAGGAAGGGTTCCAGCATCAGCAGCAACTACGGGTACCTACCCTTTTTTGTCGCTCCCGTATGTGCAAAACCTCTTGAATTATGAGTTCCTCACCTAAGACTTTCTGCTCAGACGATTGGATATTTTGGTAGAAAGCTTGCCGGCTGTAACCAAGCAGTGAGCAAAGAGCGGTAATCTTCCGGCCTCTCGTTTGCCCTATATTCATGACTGCCTGGGGCCAAACTTTTTTCGCAGATCCAGCCCTGTTTGCTCTTCCGAAAGACGTAACATCTCCTCTAAAAGCTCATTTTTCAACTGTGCATCTGCGAGCTGCCTCTTCAATTTCTTTACGTCATCGACGTTGTCAGAACTTGGGGTAGCTACTGGATTTTTAAGCCTGAATGCACGCACCCACGACTGTATTGTGCGTGCTGCAACACCGTGCTTGTGTTCAAGCTGAAGGAACGTTGAGTCTCCGCTAAGGTATTCTGAGATGATCTGGGACTTATTCCCAACTGATTTTTTCCTAATCATGATTTACAAAGTTCGTAAACCTATTTCAGGACAAGACATCGTTGCAGCAGATGATTTATTGATTTCCGAAGTGGTTTTTCACCTGGGTGTGATGGGTTCATAGATGTCAAAGAACGAGGGGCAAAGTGCCCATTTTGGGTGCAAATTAATGCGTGGATTTATACTTGACAAATAAACATATCCACATTTTTGTGGATAATTCAGTCTAAGTTTTAATGGATCAATGGGTTAGGTGAGGTTATTTGAAGTGACGTATATTTTTGGTTTTTATGCTTCTATTTTGGTGGATGCTACTTAGCAAGGTCTCAAAGAGAGACGGCCCGATAAGCCGGTCGGAGACCGGCGACTGTGCGAGCGTAGTCGGAGACGTACGCTCAGCACTCGGCGCGAACGGGGTGTTATGAATATGTGCATACCCGGTGTATAACTCTTTATTGTAATGATTGGCAATCAAAAAATCTACCTACCTTTGCGCAGATTTTTTTTGATAGATTGGGCGAGGTCTGTCTATATTTTTTTAATTCGCCACGATATTATAAGGAGTTTATTTAATGAGTAAATATAGTGAATACAAGGGTTTGAATATGCCGTCCATAGAGCAGGATATGCTTGCTACATGGAAGGCTGGTGATTATTTTAAGAAAAGCATGGATCAGCGTCGGGAAAACGAATCGTTCGTTTTTTACGAAGGGCCGCCAAGTGCTAATGGTATGCCGGGTATACATCACGTTATTTCGCGTACTATAAAAGATATGTTCTGCAGGTTTAAGACCATGCAGGGTTACCTGGTAGAGCGTAAAGCCGGCTGGGATACTCATGGCTTGCCTATTGAACTGTTTGTTGAGAAGGAACTGGGTATTACTAAGGAAGATATAGGTAAGAAGATAAGCGTAGAGGATTACAACAATAAGTGCCGCGAGGTAGTAATGCGCTACAAGGATAAGTGGGAAGAGATAACCGAGAAGATGGGTTATTGGGTGGATATGAGCAATCCTTATGTGACATTTGATAATAATTACATAGAAACATTGTGGTGGGCGCTTAAGGAATTGTACAACAAAGATCTGTTGTACAAGAGTGTGAGCATTCAGCCATATTCGCCGGCGGCCGGCACCGGGCTGAGCAGTGCTGAGCTGAATATGCCCGGCACTTATAAGGATGTGAAGGATACAACCGTGGTTGCCATGTTCAGTCTGGCTGCGCCGGCAACACTATCCGGTTTTACCTTGCATACTTTACAGACCACATTGCATGAAACCGCGCGTAATGCATGGGAACCATTTGTAAATCTGCCAATAGGCGGCGGATTGCTGGCTGCAGAAAAAGCGGCTGAGGTTTACTTCATGGCCTGGACGACTACTCCATGGACATTGCCAAGTAACTGCGGTTTGACCGTAGGACCAAATATAGAATATGTATTAGTTCAGACTTTTAATCCTTACACACATCAGCCAACAAATGTAATATTGGCGAAGGGATTGTTGGGTAAATACTTCAAGCCTGAAGCGCAAAGTGGTGACCTGACACTTTATACGACCGATACCAAGGCAATACCGTGGCATATACTGGCAGAATTTAAGGGTAGCGAACTGGAAGGCCTGAGGTACAACCAGTTATTGCCATTTGATGGTAATACCCGCGAGATAGCCGGTGGTGATCCGTTCAGGGTAATAGTCGGCGATTTCGTAACTACCGAAGATGGTACAGGTATCGTTCATACTGCCCCGGCATTTGGTGCGGATGACAACAGGGTTGGCAAAAAGAACAATATAGGCATATTGACCATGGTGGACAGGCAGGGTAAGTTTAACGACTTTACCGGCGAATTCAGCGGTCGATACGTTAAAAACTACAAAGATGATCCTGATTATAAGGACGTGGATGTGGATATTGCAGTAAAAATGAAGATCAGCGGTAACGCCTTCAAAGTAGAGAAGTACGAACATACTTATCCTCATTGCTGGAGAACCGACAAACCCGTTTTGTATTATCCCCTTGATGCATGGTTCATAAGAACTACTGCAGTAAAGGATAGGATGATCGAATTGAACAAAACGATCAACTGGAAGCCAAAATCTACCGGCGAGGGTCGTTTTGGCAATTGGTTAGAAAATATGGTGGATTGGAACCTGAGTCGCAGCCGCTACTGGGGTACTCCATTGCCAATATGGGCTACTGAAGAAAGAGACGAACTAAAGTGCATAGGCAGTATTGACGAGCTGATAGCGGAAGTGAATAAGGCCAATGAAAAACTGGGTACTAACCAGGTATTGACCAGGGAAGGACTGGATATGCACAAACCATATGCCGACAATATAATATTGGTGTCTGACAGCGGTAAGCCTATGCGCCGTGAACCGGACCTGGTAGACGTATGGTTTGACAGTGGTGCTATGCCATATGCGCAGTTGCACTATCCGTTTGAGCAGAATCCACTGGATATGCTGAAACGCAATTTCCCTGCCGATTTCATTGCTGAAGGTGTAGACCAAACCCGTGGTTGGTTCTATACGCTACATGCGTTGGGCGTTATGCTGTTCGACAGTGTAGCCTACAAAGCAGTAGTAAGTAATGGCCTTGTGCTGGACAGTAAGGGTAACAAAATGAGCAAAAGCAAGGGCAACGTTGTTGATCCTTTTGCTACAATAGAGAAATATAGCGCAGATGCTACACGTTGGTACCTTGTTACCAATGCATCGCCTTGGGATAGCTTAAAGTTTGATCTTGAAGGTATTAAGGAGGTTCAGCGGAAATATTTTGGTACATTGTACAACACTTACCAGTTCTTTGCGCTTTATGCCAATGTAGATAATTTCACATTTAAGGAAGATTATATACCGGTTAGTCAGCGTCCTGAAATAGATCGTTGGATACTTTCCAGTTTGCATACATTAGTAAAGGATGTTACAAGATTCCTGAATGACTACGAGCCTACACAGGCAGGTAGGGCAATGGAATACTTCCTTGATGAGCAACTCAGTAACTGGTATGTGCGTTTGTGCCGTCGCCGGTTCTGGAAGGGTGAGTATGAGTTTGATAAGATATGCGCTTACCAGACATTATATGAGTGCCTTGAAACATTGTCATTACTGACAGCTCCGATAGCACCATTCTTTGCCGACTGGATGTACCAGAACCTGAACAAGGTGTCGGGTAGGAATAACAGCGTGTCTGCTCATCTTGCCGACTTCCCTTTAGCTAACGAAACGTACATAGATGCAGATCTTGAAGAGCGTATGCACCTGGCACAGGATGTATGTTCTATAGTATTGTCTATCCGTAAAAAGGTAAATATCAAGGTGCGTCAGCCACTGCAGCGTATACTGATACCGGTAATGGATCCGCACATTAAGGAGCAGATAGAGAAAATAGCTGAGCTTATCAAGAGCGAAGTGAACATAAAAGAGATAGAGTATCTTACTGATAATGATGGATTTATCAAAAAGAAGATAAAACCAAACTTTAAGTCTTTGGGTGCCCGCATGGGTGCTAAGATGAAGAGTGTTGCCGCAGCGATCAACCTGATGCAGCAGAATGACATCAATATATTGGAGCAAGACAGAAGTTATGTGCTGACCGTTGATGGTGAGCAGATAGCTATTGGCATGGAAGATGTAGATATAATAGCGGAAGATGTGCCGGGGTGGTCTGTAGCTAATAAAGATAATATCACAATTGCGCTGGATATAACTATTACAGAGAAGTTGCAGGACGAAGGTAATGCCCGTGAAATAGTGAACCGGGTACAGAAAATAAGGAAGGAAAGTGGATTTGAAGTGACAGATAGGATTATTGTGAATATTGAAGAGCGTGAAGCATTAAAGAGTGCAATAATTAATTTCAATGATTATATTTGCGCGGAAATTTTGGCAGATAGTATTAATATTTCTGCTGATATTCAAGACGGTATAGAGATTGATGTTAATGATATAGTTCTTAAAATATCAATATTAAAAACATAACAGATCATGACCACAAAGAAACAAGCGGCAGCAAAGCAGCCAGTTAAAAACGTAAAGACAGCGAATAAAACTGCGCCGGCTAAAAGTGCCGCGGCATCAAAAAGTGCTAAAGCCGCACCTGCAAAACAGGCAGCCAAAATTGCTCCTGCAAAAGTGGCTGCGAAGAAGGCACCGGCTAAACCAGCTCCCAAAGCGCCAGTAAAACCGGCAGCAAAGGCAGCACCAGCCAAGCCAGTTTCTAAACCAGTGGCCAAGTCGGCACCCCAAAAAGTAGTACCTAAGAAAGCCGCACCTGCTAAAAGTGCACCGGTAAAAAAAGCAGCACCGGCCAAGAAATCAGCGCCCATTAACAAACCTAAAATAGAGCAAAAAATACCCGTGAAGAAAGCAGCACCAGTAAAGAAAGCAGCACCGGCGCCGGTAAAAAAGGCGGCCCCTGCTAAGAAAGTAGCAGCGCCTGCAAAAAAGGCAGCGCCTGTAAAGAAAGCAGCTCCCGTAAAAGCAGCACCGGTGAAGGCAGCGCCTGTAAAGGCAGCACCTGCTCCTGTAGCTAAGAAACCTGTAGAAAAAGTAGTAGCGAAACCAGTTCCGGCTCCGGCGCCAGCACCTGTTGTAAAAGCAGAACCAAAAAAGGCCGAACCTAAGAAGGGCAAAGAGCCGGTGAAGAAGATCATTAAACCAGGATCTGTAGATAAAAGAGCTAATCTGGGTAAGCCGGTATTGGCACCAATGCCTAAGCCTACAGCTACTCCTGCAGCCCGCTCTATTGAAAAGAAGCCGGTTGTTGTTATTGCTCACCGTCGCCTGGAGAATAAATCTAAGCATACGACGGAAGATGAAACATCACCAAACTATAAGACTGAGGTATACAGGTCTTTGCTTGATGATGCACCGGTAGAGCCGATAACCATCTACAGGTATCCTGACGAAGATCTGCAGGAGTTCAAGGAATTGATCTCTAACAGGTTAGAAGCAGCCCGTAAAGAGTTGTTGTATCTGCAGGGAGTTATTACTCGTAAAGACGAAACCGGAACAGAAGATACAGAGAACAGGTATATGAGCGTAGAAGATGGTAGCGGTGCAATGGAGCGTGAGCAACTTGTGCAGTTGGCCAGCCGCCAGATACAGTTTATGAATCACCTGGAAAAGGCTTTGATCCGTATCGAGAATAAAACATACGGTGTATGTCGCGTTACAGGTAAGCTTATTGAAAAGGCACGTTTGCGTGCAGTGCCACATGCTACATTAAGCATCGAAGCCAAGAAAATGATGAATACAAAGTCTAACTAATTTTAGTTGGAATAGAATATAACTGAAGCTATCCTTGCAAAGGGGTAGCTTCTTTAGTTATAATACTCCGATTATAAAATATCCCCTCGCCACCGTATATTTGCCATAACAACCAGACTATATGAAATATTTAGTAGCCATAGCCCTTTTGTTCTCTTCACTTGTAGTTGCTGCGCAAGATATCAGTTTTCAGCTGTGTAATGCTAAAAGTAAGAAATGGGTAGGTGCCAATATCTACACCAGAACCGCTGCGGAGAACACTACCACGCTTACGTTCAATATGAACCACACAGTAGTGGAGGGCGACCGTAGATATAACAGTACGAAACCGCCTGTAAAATGGTGGCTGGCTACCGGTGAATACATGAAAGACAATAACATCATTATCCAGATAGGGGAGCACAGCTATTACGCCGAATTCTCCCGTACCAATAATGGTAAAGATTTCCTTACCCTCATCCGGGTTCCGGAGCAGGAAGGGGAGGAGAAAGTGATTAAGACGTATGTAGCGGAGTAATATTTTAGAATTTTATACTTAGATATAGCGCACCTTGATGGTGTGCTATTTTTTTTAGAAATGACCGTTAGTAAAGTTTTTCGACCGTTGGTGAGTTTTTTCAATGTAAAGAAAATCAGATAGATATCTTTACTGCACACATTCACACTTTACAAAACGTATCGGTTATCTATGAAAAATCTATTGCTTTCTATAGTGATTATACTCACCACACTCGCTGCAAAGGGGCAGTGCACGGTTGGTGCAATAACGGGTTTAAACAAAGTAACGATTGGTACAGCAATTTCCCTTACCGACACATCTGTTGGTGGGACCTGGAGCAGCAGTGATACAAATGTTGCACTCATAAATTCCTCGACCGGCGTGCTGAAAGGGAAATCCAGAGGAACCATAACTATCACCTACGCTACCTCGCCTACATGCAGAGCAATCAGATCAATAAGTGTTATAACGAGTTTTAAAGGGCGTACAAAGATCTGCCTGTCCGATACGGCAACTATGCGAGACACGTTGGCCACCGGGGTGTGGAGTAGTAGCAGACCATCTAAGGTTTCGATAAATAGTCTTACCGGTTTTATGACGGGCCTTGACACCGGCTACAGCGTGATCAGTTATGCATACACCTTGTCTAGTGTACCATATGTTGCCTCCGACACTGTTAAAGTTGCCAATATTACATCGGTAGGTCACCTAACCTCTACTGATACCATCATTTGCGGCAATACGAGTATTGAGCTCAATGACACCACAACTCCTGTTATCTGGTTATCGCGAGATACAATGGTAGCTAAAATATTAAACCCATATACGGATAGTACATTGGTATATGGAGTGGGGCAAGGTGTTACCAAGATCATTTTTGCGTCGCAATATTGTAACTTGATATGTGATTCTGTAAGGGTACACATGGATACATTGCCGTATGCCGGCACAATAACAGGTGGAGGGGTTACTGTATGTGCGGGCGCAACTATTAATTTATTAAGTACGGGAGCAATGGGTTTTACGCCTACCTGGACGTGTGGAGATTTGTGGAGTGCAACCGTTACAGGATCAGGACCCGGCGGTAATACCGGTGTAGTTAATACTTATATGACAGGATATGGTACTTATATACCTATATATCATACGGTTTACAGCTTACTTAGATGTGCATCAGCTGTTCAGGCATATGTAGTTACTGCTGCCCAACCACATTTATTTGCCATGACCGGGCCAGCAAGCATAATGCTGGGTACAACCCAACCTTACTCTCAATCCTATTATTGGAATGGCTCACCAACAACAGAAAGCTGGACCATTAGTAATACTTCAATTGCATCGGTAGGACCATCGGTTCAGGTATCTGGTTTAGCCGTTGGGAGTGCTACGCTAAATCATAATGCCTACAATTCATGTGGCGGATCATATGATTCGAGGGTTATAACAGTAACCCCTCCCGAAATTGGTGCTATTTCTACCGGATTCTCAGCCTTTGTAAACAGAGCTTGTGCAGCACCGCAATTTGGGGTTAGTGTTCCTGCTCATGGTACCACATTCAAATTGGTAACTAACTATGGCGACAATCATATAGACACTACTACTATTCCATCATCGGGTGTGGATGCACTTACTACATTTACTCACGGCTATAATACTTCAGGTATGTATAGTATTCGCCAGGTATTGTACAATGGTGCGATAGCTATAGATTCGGTCAACTATTCATACCAACACTTCTTGTGCCATGATATAGCGGTGTCGCTCTATATAGACAACAATGACAATTGTACTTTCGACACTGCGAGTGAGCATCTCAATTACTTGCCACTGCGCGTTGCGATAGATTCAAATGGTGTTCCAAAAGACACTATCTCAGCAACAAGCGGTATCTATTATTCTACCTGGGGCAGCACAGGTGCAGTGTATTCTTTTCGGGTGTTTGGAGTAGATTCTCCGTTACATTTTTCCTGTCCTGCATCAGGTATAGTATTTGACACTTTGCTATCGTCAGGCACCGGAACAAAAAACAAGAATATAGCGTTAAGTTGTTCTTCACTGCCGGGTTTCGATCTGTCGCAGCAAACCTTCATTGTAGCGGGAAGGCACAAAGCGTATGGTTCTATAGCAATAGCTAATAATCGGTGCACGCCGCAGAACGCCATAGTGACACTGGATATCAGCCCCAAATATATCCTTAACCCTGTTGCCTACTGGACATCGCCAACCCCTACGTCTGTAGTAGGTAATCGAGTAACATGGAATTTTACGGGAGTAGATGCAAGTAATATCCCGCCGTTTATTGTATATAATCTTGAAGTAGCAACCCCAACATGGCTTATTCCGGGAGATACCGTACATAACACGATATCTGTATTCCCTAATACAGGCGATGCGGATACGACCAATAATATCAGAATCAGAATTGACACAGTGAAATCTTCTTTCGATCCTAATCATGTAGAGGTGTCACCACAGGGCAACGTACTCAACGGCACGAAGCTACATTTTACAATAGAGTTTGAGAACGACGGAAACGACACTGCACAAAATATCTATGTAATGGACACCCTTTCCGATGCCCTTAATCTTTCCTCATTGCGTATGGTGGGTGCCAGTGCTGCGATGAAAATCGCGATCCTGCATTCTGGTGGTCATAACATTATAAAATTTGATTTTCCCGGCATTAAATTACCAGATAGCACCCACCATGGCCATTGTACCGGGCAGGTGATGTATACCATCAATACAAAGACAGGGCTCAGCGATGGCACAGACTTGCTTACTCATGCCGGTATATTTTTTGACGATAATCCTGTTGTACTTACAGATACAGCTTTTAATAAAATACTCGTTCCTAATGTAGTTATTGCATCCAGCATTAGCGATACTATATGCAATGGTAATTCCGCGCATTTCAATGCTATTCCACATTCAGTTAATACACCTCATTTTCAGTGGTATGTTAATGCCGTCAGCATGGGGACAGATAGTACGGGCTTCACACTTCCAGTAGGTATGGGTGGCGATACAGTTATTTGTATCATGACCAGCATAATGGATGATAGTATCCATACAACATCAAACAGGATAGTGCTCGTCAACAGAGGCTTGCCAAATCCCGGTATTATATCGGGGCCTGTTTCGGTTTGCCCCGCTAATTCTATTGCAGTGTTTGAAACTGTATTTCCAGGTACATGGGGTATTACCAATAGCCATGCAACGATGTCGTCAGGCACTATTACCGGTGTAACTGCCGGCCCCGACACTGTCTTATACTCCGTTACCAATGCATGCGGTACTTCAATTGCAACATTCCCGATCACTATCAACCCATTGCCTTTTGCAGGTACAATTACCGGTCCTGTATCAGTATGCCTCGGGGCTTCCGTTACCCTGTCCAATCCTGCAACCGGTGGTATTTGGACGCTTACCAATACACATGCATCCCATTCTAGTGCTTCAATTACCGGAGTCACAGTAGGTGTGGATACCGCTGTCTACACTGTTACCAACATGTGTGGTGCGGCAATAGCTCGTCGTGCACTAACCATATTGCCATTGGTTACACCTTCTATTACTACCGCTGTGCACCCAAGTGATACTGTTTGTGCCGGAGATTCAGTAACCTTTACTTCAACAGTAGTCAATGGTGGTGCTACGCCGGTTTACCAGTGGAAAAGGTTCACAGCTATTGTGGCATCCGGTTCTTCCTATAGTTATGTTCCTGCATTGGGAGATGTTATCAGCTGCACTTTAATAAGTAGTGAGCAATGCCCGGCACCAGATACAGTTGCGTCTACAAACACTGCTATGCTGGTGATTCCAACGGTTACCCCAACTGACGTGATCTCTACTTCTATCGGAGACTCTGTCAGTTATTCAGGGCAAATAGTATCCATCAACTCCACTATTTCGTATTGTGTATCGGGTACTTATCAATGGTATAAAAATGGGATAATTATTTTGGGCGCTACTAACACTTTTTATTCCGCTGCTGTTTTCACTAACGACACTTTTTATTGTGTGAATCATTGTAACTCACCTTGTGCAACTACCAATATCGACACCAGTAATACATTAATTATTTACGCAGATTATCTGACTACGGGAATTCATGCAACTCAATCATCAACTGGCAATCTTTCCTTGTATCCTAATCCTAATAATGGCTGTTTTGTTTTATCAGGTATGATCAGTTCATCTGATAATGAGGCTGTCCATGTTGACGTAATGGATATGACAGGGAAGGTTTTATACAGCAGTGCTTCTATTCCTGTTAATGGAGTAATTCACCATCAAATGGAGATGTCTTCGGTCAGTGTTGCTTCCGGTCATTATATACTCCGTTTGCGAAGCAGCGTAGCAGTTGAATACGTGCAGTTTGTCATAAATAAGTGAAATTAATAATTGCGTAGAAGTGCCACACCCAAAAGGTGTGGCACTTCTGTTTACACAAAAAATGCCCTAACTTTGCGGCCTTATTTATGGTAAAGATCGATAATATAGAGTTGGGGGAATTTCCGTTGTTGCTGGCACCTATGGAGGACGTTAGTGATCCGCCATTCAGGGCAGTGTGTAAGGAAAATGGTGCAGATCTTATGTACACCGAGTTCATTTCTTCTGAGGGATTGATACGTGATGCCATAAAGAGCCGCCAGAAACTGGATATTTTCGATTACGAAAAACCAATTGGTATACAGATATTCGGCGGTGATGAGGATGCAATGGCGCTATCTGCTAAGATCGTAGATAGTACTGCTCCCGATCTGCTGGATATTAATTTCGGCTGCCCGGTAAAGAAGGTGGTTTGCAAGGGTGCCGGTGCGGGTGTGTTGAGAGATATAGACCTGATGGTACGCCTTACCAAAGCGTGTGTACGCAGTACATCGTTGCCGGTAACCGTAAAAACCCGTCTCGGCTGGGATGATGATACCAAAAATATTGAAGAAGTAGCCGAGCGCCTGCAGGATGTGGGAATAAAGGCACTGACCATACATGGCCGCACCCGTGCACAATTGTATCGCGGAGAGGCAGACTGGACATTGATTGCCAAAGTAAAGAACAACCCACGAATACATATACCCATCTTTGGTAATGGTGATATTGACAGTCCACAAAAGGCTGTTGAGTATAAGAACCGTTATGGTGTAGATGGTATAATGATAGGCCGTGCCGCCATAGGATACCCTTGGATATTCAGAGAAATTAAGCACTATATGGCTACCGGCGAAGTGCTCGCGCCGCCAACTATTGAAGAACGTTTAACCGCAGTGCGTAAACACCTGCATGGCGCGCTTGCCTGGAAAGGTACAAGGACAGGCGTATGCGAAATGCGCCCGCACTATGCCAGCTATCTTAAGGGGCTGAATCATGTACGTGAGTTCAGGACCCGCCTGGTCACCACAGATAGTGTAGATGAGATTGAGCACATCTTTGATGATATCCGGACATTCTACGCTCGTGAGGCAGAGATGGCCTAAACACAGCGCTATGACCCGTATAGGCCTTATATCTGATACCCATAACTACCTTGACGACGCAGTTTTCAAACACTTTGATCAATGTGATGAGGTGTGGCATGCGGGTGACTTTGGGACTGCAGCCGAGGTAGCAGACAAGCTCAAGGCATTCAAACCATTTAAAGGTGTATATGGTAATATTGATGGCCGCGATATAAGAGATGAATACCCTGAAAAACTGATCTGGAAGTGTGAAGATGTGAAAGTCTTTATGACCCATATAGGCGGTTATTCACCTAAGTATGTGCCTGGCGTGCGGGCAGAACTATTGGCTGAGCAACCTAAGCTATTTATCTGTGGTCACTCCCACATTCTTAAAGTACTCTACGACGAAAAAATGCAATGCCTCCACATGAACCCCGGTGCGGCCGGTAAGCATGGCTGGCACAAGGTGCGGACCCTTATCCGTTTTGTGATAGATGGTGACAGAATGAAGGACTGTGAGGTGATAGAGTTGGGTGGGAGGTAGGGGATAGTAGTTAGAACAGATGGTTGTAAATGATTATAAAAATCGCAACAGACCAATAAGAGAAGCATATGGATTGGCGTACATTATTGGTAGTTATCTGCATCATCGTAATAGTATTTATAATCGTATTAATTCCAGCGTTAATTCATAGATGGTATTACCGCCTTAAAGATAAAGGCAAGTTGAGATCGGCAAAGGTTGTCGGATTTAGCTTTTTGGCTGTTTCCTGTTTTCTGGTGTATGAAATTGTTGGGGAAATATGGCCATACGATAGTTATTATAAGGACGCCTTTTATAATGATATGAAGGTCAAATTCCCGGAGCATGGGAAGATCGTACATAAGACTACTGACTGGGACGATGTGGCGTTTGCTAAGGAGGTGGACAGTGTAACCTATAACGGGTTGCTTAAAAAATTTCCCGGCAACTGCACATTTGGTCCTAATAGTATTGCTTATGAGGTTGTCGGAGTAACTGATAAATATAACATGAACACAGTCTTCCAATCTCACAATAGCACCAAACCGCAATGGGCTCCTGCTTGTGTGTATTTTTTAATTGACCATAAAACGATCGTTTACTTGTCGGGAAATATGGTTAATTGCCCTTGATAAGTAGGATACTTAGAACTAATTTATATCAGATCTATCTACTATCTACTGCATCCTCACAAACCCAATAAAATCAGTTCCCGGTATGGCTGTTGCACCGGCCTGGCGGAGCATGGTGATGAGCTGGCCACGGTGGTAGGTGCAGTGGTTAAATACATGATGTAGTACCTGCCATACAGGTGTGGTGTAGGTATTTCCTTTGCGATCAGAATAAGAGCAAATAGCGTTTAGTGAGGTGTCGTCCAGCCCTTCTATGTAGGTCATCAATTCAGTTGATGTGCGCTGCCAATTGTTGCACATTTCTTTGGCCAGTCCTATAAATATACCTTGTACCCAAAGTGGTTCGGGGTTTTGTTTCAGTCGCTCCAGCCATATATATTCTGCGCTCCATATATGCAGAGCGGTTTCCTTAATTGTAGGGAAGCTGCTTTCTATTTCAATGTTCAGTGAGCGGGTAGGTAATGCCAGCATGGCTTCAATAACGAGCCTATTGGCCCATAGATTATATTGCGCGTATTGGGTGAGTATTTGCTTCATGGTAACTTGTATCTTTATCTGCGAAAATACTCAATTACATGACTGATAATAACACCAATCCGGGATTTGATACCCTTTGTTTGCATGGCGGCCACGTTACCGAAAGCAATCGCGCCCACCTTACGCCTATCTATGCATCGAGCACTTACGAGTTCGACAGTGCGGAACAGGCGGCAGCCATTTTCAGAGGAGAAGAGAAGGGATATATCTATGGCCGTTGGGGTAATCCTACCATTGCAGAAGCCGAGGAGCGCATAGCCATGCTGGAAGCCTTTGGGTTGAAAGACGCTAATGGTGAGCAGTTGAAGCTAAAAGCAATCCTCCATGCTTCTGGTATGGCGGCCATATCTACAGCTTTCATGGGCAATGTGAAGGCTGGGGAGAAGATACTCACGCATCAATCCTTGTACGGTGGTACGCATGAGATCATAGAAAAGATACTGCCCGATTTTAGTATTGGTGCGGTGATAGTTGACTTTCATGATCTGAAGGCCGTGGAGCAAGCGCTACAGACAGATAAGACGATCCGAATGATGCATATAGAAACGCCTGCAAACCCCACTTTGCAGTGTGTGGACCTTGCAGAACTTATAGCATTGGCAAAGGCACATGGGGTAGTAGTGTGTGTAGATAATACTTTCGCGACGCCTTACCTGCAGCAGCCTTTTGCATTTGGAGCTGACTATGTGGTACACTCTACAACCAAATTCCTTAATGGCCATGGTACTGCTATTGGCGGTATATTGGTGGGTAAAGACATAGCGCGAATGAGCACTGCGTTGACCAAAACGCACCGCCTGCTGGGTGGTAACAGTAATGCCTTTGATGCGTTCTTGCTGGTCAATGGACTCCGTACACTTAGTGTGCGTATGGATAGACATTGTGCTAATGCTGAAAAAGTAGCACAGTTCCTGCACGATCATCCTGCGGTGGGAGTGGTCAATTATCTTGGCCTTGCTGACCACCCCGACCATGCAATAGGCATGAAGCAAATGAAGCACCCCGGCGCTATGCTGAGCTTTGAGCTGAAGGGTGGATTTGATGCAGGTGTAAAGTTCATGAACTCGTTGAAGATATGCCTGAATGCAGTATCGCTCGGTACATGCGACACGCTTATTTCTCACCCTGCATCTACTACCCACATGGGTGTAGCCCGCGAGCAACGCCTTAAATTCGGCATTACTGATGGTATGATACGTATGAGTGTGGGCATTGAAAATGTGGAAGATATAATTGGGGATCTGGAGCAGGCAATGAGATAAATGAGGTGTATTATGAGGCTAATATTACCGGTTTTTATTTTGGTTGCATTTCAAGTGCTGTTGTCATGTAATAACACAAATAACAAAACCCCGAAAGGTACGGTAGATACTGCTGATCATGGATATAATGAACTAGCTAACTCAGCCGGGCGTAAGGCATTTACTAGGTCAGAGTACAATCAGGACAACATGGGTAGTGAAAATATTCAACGACCGACGGCATGCACGATAAGTACAACACTTGATACGTCTCTGCTATTTAGAATATGGACAAGTGACCCAAATGGACCTCATGCCGATTTCGTATTTTCAGGAGTATCTTTTTTTGTGGTTGATTATGAAGGTGACGCCGCTATGCCGTATGTGTTATCTGGTAGTAAACTGAAAATATATTATAATGATTTCATTCAGGAAGGAAACATTGTTGCTTTAAATAAGGATACGCTTAAGATACATTGGTTGGGAGAAGACAAGGCAACTTGCTATACACTGTGGAAGCATTGATATTGGAAATTGTATTGTAAGCCCGTTTATTATTCTTTAATGGAAATACCTGATTTATAGTTTTTGTTTATATATTTATGGTATAGTTTTATTAACTATAAATTAAATCATGCGCCATGGGTAAGGAAGCAAAGAAGTCGACCAGGGACAATAAAATTAAGTCAGGCATAAAGAGCTTGACAGTAAGTGCCAACCATCTCCGCCGTGATAAAACCATATCTCGCGAAGCATGTGAGTATACTGTAAGCAAAGAATCTTACCGGTATATGGAAGATAATTGGGGAAAGGATTGATATCCAAATACACGATAGATCTACGTTATTATTTAGTCTTTATAAACTCAACTCTTCTATTCATTGGCTTAGCTGCCGGTGTATTGGCACTGTCCTATTGGCTTGTCAGATCCGTAACCTTGTGTGGTGAGCCTTGAAGCAGCAACGCCGTTTATTATCAATGCTATTTTTACTTCATTGGCTCTTGCTAGCGATAAAGCAGCGTTCAGTTCTTTGTTACCATCATCATCTGTATGTCCGTCTATTTCCAATTCTGCGGTAGGATTAGCTTTTATCCAGTAAGCCAGATCTTTAATGTAAGCGTTGCTGAAAAGAGTGATGGTCTTTGTCCCTTTTTCAAAATCAATTGCATGAGTAACCAGTTTCTTTTCAGTATTAATGATGCTAAACTCACGGGTATTATTCACTGTAGAAATTTTTACGTTTTTAATGGTAGACTGCCCTCCAAAGGCAAGTTTGAGTTTCGATATCTCTGGTATACTCACCAGGTCATTTTGTATATAGTAACAAGATGAATCTATACATAATAGCAGCAGGTCTTTCTTAATAAAGTATGTAATCTTATACCACTTGCTGGGTGCCAACTGCGTAAAATTGTCAGTTTTTGAAACATGCCCGCCTCTGAATACCTGAAACGTTACGCTTTCGTGGTTATATAAATACAGGAAGCTGCCATTCTTTGAGTCGTACTGTCCGAATAGTGCTATACCTAAAAGACCAACAATAGAATCTGGTTTATAATCAAACTCCAGTTTTAATCCATCACCTGTATTGGAAAGTGGTTCAATTAACGGGTGAAGCTCTATTTCCTTCTCAAGGTATAGCCCATGCTCACCATCATTAGCCGTTACAAAGACTTTAGTTGCAGGTTTTGTTTTGGTCTCCTCCCATTTTTGCGGGAATTTCCCTACCGTATCACCACTGAAATCATCTTCAAAAATGATATTATTAGCCTTTAGTGTTGAAGTTTTATCTACCTGTGCCTGGGCAACGATAGCCATAGCTATAAACACTATCACCAATTTCAGAAATTTCATAGTATAAAATTGTGGTTACAAGATAAGGATAACTGCGGTAGTGATACTCAGCTGCTAGCTTTTTTCTTTTAATTTTTTAGGATGGTGTTTGCGCATTACCCCAACCTGCAAGCTCACATAACTAGGTTTAAGTGGTACTTGGTCTGTCCATTTTTCATCAGCAATTGGGTTGCCGACCATATTGCATATGGTCTCCGTAAATGTAAGATGCCAGAGTTTTGAGAGCGTAATATGTTCGGCCATCCCATAACTTACTGGAAAGATGACAGGATGAAGTGCTGAAGTGGTATTGTAGGTGTAACTGTAATCCACAAATTTACCCGCACTATAAGTTCTGTAATATGTTGTAGTCATAGTGCCGTCTATCATTCGGCCTATACCCGGCATAAAAAACAGGTGAATGACCTGCTTTTTACCTAGCCCTATATCCAATATTGGTGCCAGACAGATGTAACTGCTTTTACAGTTTACCTGGACACCGTTGGTGGTGTCGGTCGTGCCACCAAACATCAGGTCAAATAAATTACTTATTGTACTTCTGTTATTATTAAAATTATAGCGCTGGAAAAATAGTTTACCTCCAAGGTATAAATGCTGTGTTATCTTCCGCTCATAGTATATTCCGGCGCAAGGCAACAGCTTCGATGTTTGTATCTCATGTGAATCAGAAGAAAAATTAAGTCCAGGTCCGTATCCTGGCGGGCAGCCTATACCCACGTCAATACCAAAGCGGTTTTGTGCCTTGGCGGTGATTCCGATCAGGGAACAAATTAAAAGCATGAGGGCACTTCGTTTCATGAATATAAAGTTAACCCTTTATATCGCAGAAGTATTGGGTGCGCAATTTTTTTGCCATTTGTCAAATTATCTGGTCATTTTCAACGCATAGACAATCGGCAGCTTTCCTTCCATGCCGGGTATCAGGTATTTGCGTGGGGCTATCTCTAAGGTTGAGGAAAACAGGCGTGCTAAAATCACGAGTTTTATAAACTGCAGAAATTTTTACGTTTTTAACGGTAGACTGCACTCCAAAACCTAGTTTGACTTTCGATATCTCTGCTATACTCACCCGGTCATTTTGTAGATAGTAACAAGTTGTATCTATACATACGAGCAGTAGTTCTTTTTTAATAAATTATGTAATCTTATACCACTTGTTGGCAGCCAACTGAGTAAACTTTCTGTTTTTCAAATATGTTCACCCCTGAACACCTGAAACGTTACACTTTCGTAGTTATATAAATAAAGAAAGTTGCCATTCTTTGATCCGTCCTGTCCGAACAGTGCAATACCTAAAATACCAACAATAAGAATCTGGTTTATAATCAATCAAACTACTGTTTTAATCCATCACCTGTATTGGACAGTGGTTGAATTAAAGGGTGGAGCTCTATTTCCTTCTTCAGGTATGCCCATGCTCACCATCATTAGCCGTTACAAAGACTTTAGTGGCAGGTTTTGTTTTGGTCTCCTCCCATTTTTGTGGTAATTTCCCTACCGTATCATCACTGAAATTGTCCTCAAAAATGATATTATTGGCCTTTAATATTGAATTTTTATCTACCTGTGCTTGGCAGGCCTATTGGCATCATAAACAGCTATAAATGCCCTCCCGGGAACAGTTTATTAATAAGGATACTATCGTAGACTTCCACTCCCTTAGAGTTGAGGTGACTAAAGTCAAAAAAGTAATCATTTTTGAAAATATTTGTATCGTTAAAGTTATAGTATTCAGCGTCTTTTAATGACGAAAGATAACGATCCAAACTATCGCGGTTGACCACCGACCTGTAACTATCAGGTGCATACGGTGTCTGCACCAATATCAATCTTATGTTCTTTTCTTTGAGTATCTTAACAATGTTCTGCAAAGACTTAAGTTGCAACTCGTTAATCTCAAAATGAGCAGGTGCAATATGCTGTCCGTGATATTGATTGTTATTTATTGTCCTTTCAACAAATCCGCCAGGTATATAAGTGTCGTTGTTTTTTATTGCCGGCTCTTTAATATTTTGTCTATTAAGTGTTTTAAACCATGAGTAAACAAACGTATTGTAAGCAGGAATGGTATTTACCTTTAGAGCCATTTCAAACAGTCCTTTATCAATTCCTGGAGAATTTGAAAAAAGATCCAGGGCGCTTTCAGTGCCATCGCATTGTAGTATGGTATAGTACATATCAAAAACAACGACTCGTGGATGAATCTTATCTATATACTTTTTAACCAGATATTCCGTTTGTATCGGCGATTGGGCTGAAGAACCTAGATTGAACAACGAGATACCGTGTCTTCTGAAAATTCTGGGATCAAATCCCCTATAAGTATGTGAAGATCCAAGTGCCAGAACGTCTACTTGACTACAAGTATCGGCTTCTGCAAGCCGTGTAGATAGGTGTCCGGTGCTATTTTTTAGGTAGAGTACATTTTTCTGTAATTTCTTTGGCATTATGTTGCAAAAACAAAACAGGCAAACGACATATGCGATTATGAAAATTGCGAAAAAGCTGACTGCTTTTAACAGAAATTTTTTCATACTTTAAAATTGAAAATAGATAAAAGATGCTTTCTGGAAAGAGCCAAACATCAATATGATAAAAAATATAAGGAAGTAGGTAGAATAACGCAGTGTTTTGTTGGATATAGTATCGAAAAATGCATCGACGTCGGAATTGCGACTTAGCCACTCTATCAGCAGCATAAAACCAATAACAGGGAATACATAAGGAGCAATAAACTGCTTTACCTCCATTCCTGATCTGAATTTGTTGGTGAAGATGGAAGAGATGTAATGTATGGCTTCGCTGAAGTTTGCTGCCCTGAAAAATATCCATGCAAGGCATACCATCCCGAACGTAAGCAACATCTGGAACCCTTCTCTTATTCCGGGGAGGAACCTGCCCGGAGCGATTTCGCCGGTATTTCTGCGGTTTTTGTTACCCAATAAGAGCGGTAAAAAATATAGTGCATGAAGCGCTCCCCATATTATAAACGTCCAGTTGGCGCCGTGCCAGAAACCACTTACTATAAATATGATAAATGTATTTCTTACTGACTTAGCCAACCCGTTTTTGCTACCACCTAATGGAATATACAAATAGTCTCTAAACCATGAGGACAGTGATATGTGCCACCTTCGCCAGAACTCTGCTATATCTCTGGAAAAATATGGAAATCTGAAATTGATCAATAATTCAAATCCGAATAATTTGGCAGTACCACGTGCTATATCTGAATAACCACTAAAATCGGCATAGATCTGGAATGCGAAATAAAAGGCACCAATGAGCAGTGAAAGACCCGACATATGAGAATAGTCGGCATAAATGCTATTTACTGATGGAGCCAAACCATCTGCTATCACTACTTTTTTGAACATACCCCAAAGCATGAGTCGCAGACCATGAACCGATTGTTTGTAGTCAAAATTCCTTTTTTTAACTACTTGAGGCAACAGATGTGACGCGCGCTCAATAGGGCCTGCAACTAATAAAGGGAAGAAACATACGAATAGTGAGTAATCAACAAAATTCCGTTCCGGTACCGATCGTTCCCGACATATATCAAAAACATATGACATGCCGTGGAATGTATAGAAAGAGATGCCGACCGGAAGCACTATTGCCAGGAAGTAAGGATCTACATGAAAACCTATGTTTGCCACCATATCCTGGAAAGAATGTGCAAAGAAATTATAATATTTAAAGACGCCCAACACCGCAAGGTTATTAAATATGCTTAGCCACAAGTATAGTTTCTTATTCTTCTTAGTATGTATGAGTATGCCGAACGTGTAATCTATGATAGTGGATAGCATTAACAGGAATACAAAACGCCAATCCCACCAACCGTAGAAAATATAGCTGACAACTAATAGGAAAGTATTCTGTAATTTTAAATTCTTTGAAAACGCAAACCAGTAAATTGCATAAACCAGTACTAAGAAGATAAAGAATTCAATAGAATTAAATAGCATATTTTTCGGGTAATATTATATTCGTGTGCAATTTACTCAATAATCAGTAGGAAGTTATATTGTTATATCTTCAAGATAATAAGTTAACTGTCGAACACTCATTACCGCTTTATCATTTTCAACGCATAGACCATAGGCAGTTTACCTTCCATGCCGGGTATCTGGTATTTGCGTGGGGCAATTTCAATTGTCTCGGGGAAACAGGCGTATGGAGAATAGTCGTACTCAGCCAGTTTTACCAGTTGCAGGTTCTGATCTAACAAGTTTTGTATCACCTCCGCCTGATCATGATTCCAGGTAACCGAGTTAAGGTTGATGGGTGCTGACTGGTCTGCATAAGTACCTGATTCTACTTCATTTATCTCCTGCCTGTTGAAGTAAGAATACTGTACATATTTAAAGTGATTGTCGAACATCCAAAGTGTAGGGTGGAAGTCAGCAAACACAAACATACCACCCGGTTGTACATATCGACCAACTATAGAAGCCCACTTAGCCATGTCGGGCAACCAGCAGATGGTGCCATATGAGGTAAAGACAATATCAAACTTACGATCCAGTACCTCCGGAAGTTTGAAGATATCGGTGCAGATGAATTCCGCATCAAGTCCCAGTTCATCATTCATTTTGCGGGCCTGCGCTATGGCTGCGTCAGATAGATCGATACCAGTTACTTTAGCCCCCATGCGTGCCAGTGACAAAGAATCTTGTCCAAAGTGGCATTGCAGGTGCAGGACGGTCTTACCCTTCACATCTCCCAGTAGTGATAATTCTATGTCGTTGAGCGAAGATTCACCGGCCATAAACAGCTCGTTGCGGTAAAAGTCAGACGTAATGTGGTGCTTCGTTTTTTCGTTCCACAGGGCTTTATTGGTGGCTACGTAATCTATGTTTTCAGGCATGGGTCTTATTTTTGAAATATGTATAGGATAAGTGTGTATTGTTTGGAATCCTTATTATAGTCAACCTCAAGGGTTATGTGGCCTACCGGTGGAGAGGTGGCCTTAAAATCGGGCATGAACATGATCTTCTTAAAGCTCTCCAGTCCTTTAATGTAATTGGGTACAGACCTCATTACATACCCCTTTGGTACAAGGCAACTATTCAGTTCAGCTATAATGCGATCATACTCCGGTTTGATCAGATCGGTTGTTGGTGCCTGTTTTAGTGCGCCTTCATAGAACAATCCCATAGATGCAACGAACCTCGATATGATCGATCCAGGGACATTGATGTTGCTTTTGTACACCAGTCCATTTCCTCCGCTACGCTCAGCGTCGGGGTGGCGAATGTTTTTGAATTCGTTTGGTCCGTCTTTGAGTATGGCGCTCACCGCATCACAGAAATCTGTTTTCTGTGCATAAGTATTGGTGAAAGCAAGTAACGACAATGCGGCACCCAGCAGTGCTTTTTTAATAAACATGTTGCTAAGATAAGGATGGATGGGGAAATGGAAGAAACAAGAAAAGGAAAGACGCTGTTATTATTCCAATTGTTTACAATTTACATTACCCACCCATCATGTGTTTTTTAACGCGGACAATCAAGTAGTCGTACAAAACGCTCCAAAATGCCACAATATACCCAATGGATCACGCAGGAAAAATTATACCCTTTAGTGACTAATGATGAGTTTCAGTATTTTAGTTGAAGCGGGTCCTTTCAACGACAGATGGTATATGCCGGCAGGGTACCTATCTGTAGCGATGGTGGTGTTTGTTGCGGAAAGCGTCTGGCTAAATAAAACACTACCAATTGCATTTGTGATTGTCATTTCATTATAGTCGGCGCCTATCATTTCTATAATTAAATCGTCGTTAGCAGGATTGGGGTACATGATCACCGCATTTTCTTTAACTACGTCATTCGTGCCCGCACTGCTGCCGCAAGGTCCGCCTGCGCAGGTTATAATATGTACTGTCATTTCTCTTTGGCTTGTACCTACCAATATTCCTCCTCTGCGTTCTTCGATATTATAAGCGATCACCCCTCTTTGCAATATATCTGCAGTGAAGTTCATTATTCCGCTTAAAGTGTCGAATATGAATGAGCCGGCGGTGCAGGACAGGGGGGCTGCACCGGTATAAGGAGTGGCATAGGTAACCGGAGCAGTGACGCTTGTGCAAGATGAGGAGCCTGTTCCATTGGTGGCAGATACCAAATGAATTGATAGCAGGTCTCCATCGGGATCAACCGCAGCAGGCCCATATGTTTGCGGAATATTTAAACAAAAATAGCTTTGTTGAGATACGGTAAGCGAAGGGCTGGAATTGCCCAAATTACTATTTAGCGATGCTGTGAGGAACATTGTGGTCGCACCCGCATTGCTAATATTGGTGATGGCTGCTGCCCGCCCGGCTGTAGTGCTACCAAGGTCTCCGGAAAATTTGAATTGCCAGTTTGCGGAATTGTGGGGTAATGTGTATACCCGGCTGTACGTGAATTTTTTTATTCCAGGGAGTGTAGATGAGACGTCTGTGCATTGTGTAATAAAAGCACCGGAACAAGCATTTGTAATTTCGATACCTGCTGTTGGTGTGTCAATGGCCAGATATAAGGTAGTGTCTGATAGCGAACCATCATAAAGGCAGATGCGGGGAGTTGCAGTTGGTAATAATGAAAAAGCTGCTGAACTACCTGCTCCGCAGTCGCCATATAAGGCTATTGAGATTTTATAGGTACTGTCACTAATGTGTGTATAGTACAGATCTGCTCCAACAATATGCGATGCATAGGAACTATTGCCAGAAAATGCGAGGAGCAAACAAACGAACGTGCGAATAAAGTGTTTCATATTGTAGGATTTAATAGTTGAATTAAACTTCAGTTCATTATTACCTTACAAATGCTATGCCAAATTTAAAGGTTTGTTAAAATAGCTGACGATCAAAACAGACTGCCTGTACCATACAACATAACCAGCGTATTGACACCAAAAGTGTAGCTGCCGCCTAAGTACATGATGAAATTTTCGCCAGATGAAAAGACGCAATCCTTCTGCGAGCTCAGGATCACATTGCGTCCTCTACCAAATTGGGGTATTTATTGAAAATGCAATTTTCCCTCCCCACCAAATTAATATCATGGCATAATCTTTCACCTGCCAATATCTTAACTTTGGCACAGGAGTTTTTATGGCAGAAAAGAAAGTTACCACCGCAAAAAGTAAGAAGAAAGAGGTATTGGAAAAAAGCATGGCACCTATACATGGGATAGAGGGTATCTCTGAGCCTGAAGTGGAACATGACCCCAATGACGAAAGTAACCCGGAGGACGGGAAGGACAGCATATTCATAAAGGGCGCGCGTATGCACAACCTGAAGAATGTGGATGTGCATATTCCACGTAATCAGCTGGTGGTGGTAACAGGGGTGAGCGGCAGTGGTAAATCATCGCTGACCATGGATACTTTGTTTGCCGAGGGGCAGCGCAGGTATGCCGAGAGCCTGAGTGCCTATGCCCGCCAGTTCCTGATGCGTATGGATAAGCCTGATGTGGATTACATAAGGGGTATTTGTCCGGCTATAGCTATAGAACAGAAAGTAACTACGCGCACGCCCCGCAGTACTGTGGGTAGCATGACGGAGATATATGATTACCTGAGGTTGTTGTTTGCCCGTGTGGGTAAGACGTTTTCACCGGTAAGTGGCCGTGAGGTTAAGAAAGATACGGTGACGGATGTGGTGCAGTTTGTGCAGGGCTTGCCGAAGGGTAGTAAGGTGCAATTTATAGTCCCGCTTGTTACCCGCTATCAGCGCACGGTAGAGGAGGAATTGAACATATTGATGCAGAAGGGCTTTAGCCGTATCTATGCGCCCGCTGCCGATGAAAAGCCAATACGAATAGAAGATGTGCTGGCAGGCACTGTGAGTGTGGGTAATGCCGCCATCAACCTGCTGATAGACCGTATAGTAGTAAAGGATGTATTTGATGAAGATGATCTGCACCGCCTTGCCGACAGTATTCAGACCGCCTTTTATGAGAGTGAAGGGGAATGCCTGGTAGAGGTAGACGGCAGTAAGATAACCACCTTTAATAATCGATTTGAGGCCGATGGCATTTTGTTCGATGAGCCTACACCCAACCTGTTTTCTTTCAACAACCCATATGGTGCATGCCCGGTATGTGAAGGCTTTGGGCAGGTGCTGGGGATAGATGAAGAGCTAGTGATACCTAATAAGCAGTTGAGTGTATTTGAGAGTGCAGTAGCACCATGGCGCGGTGAGAAGATGAGTGAGTGGAAAGATGACTTTATGCGTAGTGCCGGTAAGTTGGGTTTCCCTATTCATACGCCTGTGGCTGAATTGGGTGACCAGGAACTGGAACTACTTTGGGAAGGTAATAGCAGAGTAGGCGGTATTCGTGACTTCTTTAAGATGGTGGAGCAGAACCTGTATAAGGTGCAATACCGTGTTATGCAGGCGCGCTATCGTGGTCGGACAGTTTGCCCGGCTTGCAAAGGATCGAGATTAAGAAAGGAAGCGATGTTTGTGAAAGTGAGCGGGGTAACCATTGCCGAGCTGATGTTTAAGCCATGCGATGAGTTATACACCTGGTTCACTACCATGAAGCTGACAGAAAATGAAGAGACGATAGCCAAGCGTATCATGCTGGAAATCAACCAGAGAATGAAGACATTGCTGGATGTGGGATTGGGTTATCTGAACCTGAACCGACTGGCTAATACTTTATCTGGTGGCGAGAGCCAACGTATACAGTTGACCAAATTTTTGGGCAGCAATCTTACTGATTCTCTTTACATATTAGACGAGCCCAGCATAGGCCTGCATAGCAGAGATACCGAGCGACTGATCAATGTATTGAAGAACCTGCGCGACCTGGGCAATACGGTAGTGGTGGTAGAGCATGATGAAATGATGATGCGCCAGGCCGACTATATTATAGATATGGGGCCGTTGGCCAGTCACCTGGGTGGTGAGGTTGTGGCGGCAGGTCCGTACAAAGAACTGATCAAAAATAAGGCAAGCCTTACCGGCAAATACCTGAGCGGGGCAATGGAGATAACGCCACCTAAGGTAAGGAGAAAGCCAACGGGTAAGATCCGTATAGAGGGTTGTAAGCAGAATAACCTGAAAGATGTTAGTGTAGATTTTCCGCTGAATGTGCTATGTGTAGTAACAGGCGTGAGCGGTAGTGGTAAGACCACGCTGGTGAAACAAACGTTGTATCCTGCGTTGCAAAAGCATTATGGTGAAGGTGCAGACAGGCCGGGGGCTTTCCGTAAGCTGGATGGCGACCTGAAGAGCATAGGCCATATAGAAATGGTGGATCAAAATCCGATAGGTAAATCATCTCGCAGTAATCCGGTTACCTACATTAAAGCGTATGACGAGATCCGTAAGCTGTATGCCAAGCAACCGGTAGCCAAGATGAGGGGATTTGTTGAGAAACATTTTTCGTTCAATACCGATGGTGGCCGTTGTGATACATGTAAGGGAGAAGGTGAAGTGATAGTAGAAATGCAGTTCCTGGCTGATGTACACTTGCTGTGTGAATCGTGCAGGGGGAAGCGTTTTAAGGATGAAGTGCTGGAGGTTACCTACAGGGGCAAGAGCATTTATGATGTGCTGGAGATGAGTGTTGATGAGTCGATACAGTTCTTTGAAGATGAGAAGAAACTGGCCGCTGCCATGCAACCATTGAGCGATGTTGGGCTGGGCTATATAAAGTTGGGACAGAGCAGTGATACCCTGAGCGGTGGTGAGGCGCAACGTGTGAAGCTGGCATCATTCCTGGGTAAGGGCAGGCCAAGCAGCAAGGTGTTGTTCATCTTTGATGAACCCACTACAGGTCTGCACATGCATGATATAAAGAAATTGTTGGGTTCTTTTGATGCACTGATAGATCAAGGCCATTCCATAATTGTAATAGAGCATAATACTGACGTGATCAAGTGTGCAGACTGGGTAATAGATCTCGGTCCGGAAGGGGGCAAGGGTGGTGGTATGCTACTGTATGAAGGTCCGCCTGACGGATTGAAGAAGGTGAAGGAGAGCTATACGGGGCAGTATATGTAGTATGTGGCACATTTTATGCAAATAGATAATTTGTATTTCGACCCGTAACACATAGATTTGCTATCAAAGGCAAGTAAGCATGTTACATAAAGGAATTGAGGGGGAGAACAAGCGGCTTGAGGCAGTAAAGTTGTACGAAATATTAGACACTATTCAAGAACAGGAATATGACGATATTGCTACGCTTGCTGCAGAAATTTGTAAAACTCCTATAGCGCTTATTACCATCGTTGATGAAAACAGACAATGGTTCAAATCGAAGATCGGGCTTGATATTTCTGAAACAAGCCGCGATGTTTCTTTTTGCGCACGTGCTATTGAAGGTAGCGAGCTATTTGAAGTTACTGACCCGGTCAACGATCCTTCCTTTGCTGATAATCCATTTGTCACCGGGTATCCAAATATAAGATACTACGCCGGAGCGCCATTAGTTACCAGCGACGGTCAATCGTTAGGAACATTGTGTGTCATACATACGCAGTCTCATCAATTAACAGACAGTCAGAAACGATCATTGGCTATATTGTCAAGATCGGTAATGACATTGTTAGAGTTGAAGCTTAACCAAAAGCAGACAAACTTTTTCAGGAGTGCTCTGGATGAGATAGCTGCGGTGGCTGTCTTTGATAAAGAGAGCAATTTTGAATACGCTAACGAGAAATACTGCGCCCTTACCGGGCTCCCCGAACATGAAATAGTCGGTAAGAATTATAGTGCTATCGCCCTGGCAGATATTTCAGAGGATGTGAACAAAAGAATATTTGATGCAGTCTCAAAGGGGAATATCTTCAGGGATACAATTAAGAACATTAGTAAGAAGGGGGATGTTTCATGGAGTAACCTATCAGTGATCCCATACTTGAATGAAAGTAAAGAGATCATCAAACTGTTCACTATCAGAGTAGATGCCACTTCAGTGGTGCAGCTGATAGACAGATTTCATAAAGCAGAAAAATTATCACGTCTGGGATGTTGGGAGATCAATTTGCTTAACGGCAAGAGATATTGGTCTGAAGGCTTGTATGCGCTAATTGGTTTTGACAAGATTACAAATCCTGATAGTATCCCATCGCTTAGCGACTACATTGTACCTGAACATCGCGCATCTGCCGAAGCTTCATTAAAGAATGTAGTAAATGGAGATCTTACGTCGGGTATGGATGAGATCGATATAATTACTGTTGATGGGGTGCGGAAGACCATGTTCATAACAAAGGAATTTACGTTTGACAGTAAGGGTAAGCCTCTGGCGATACGAGGCACAGTACAGGATATAACAGAAAAGAAGAAAACAGAAAAAATACTAAAGGCCAGTTTTGAGGAAGTGAAATCACTGTCTGATAGCCGGGAAGTATTGGCATTGACTGCAGATAATCTTTCAGCGATGTTGGCTTACTGGGATAAAGACCTGGTTTGTCGTTTTGCTAACAGTGCCTATCTGCAATGGTTTGGAAGATCGAGGGAAGAGATGATCAACAAGATCACCATTATAGAATTACTAGGGCCACTGTACGAGAAGAATAAGCCCTACATCGACGGTGTTCTGGCAGGTCATGTGCAGACATTTGAAAGAGAAATTCCTCTTCCTGATGGGAAAGGCACCCGATATTCACTGGCCAATTATTTTCCGCATATTGTAGGCGGAGAAGTCAACGGTTTTTTTGTACACGTTGCAGACATTACACCGCAAAAACTACTGGAAGTCGAGATCAGGGAGACCAGCGACAAGGTGAAAGAACAAAATAAAAGGTTGGTCAACTTTGCAAACATTGTTACGCATAATCTAAAATCTTACGCACATAATTTGGGTGTGATTCTGGAATTGTACATTATAGCAGATAAGCAATCTGAAAAGGAAAGGATGCTTGGCTTTCTGCAGGAGATCGCTGAGGGTTTTACCACAACGATTGTTCATCTCTCAGATATTGTTGATACGCAAAACAGACTTGAAATAAAAAGGGTGCCGCTTGTTTTGTATGATTATATCAAAAGAGCGATCGATACATTACACATAGAAATAAAGAACTCAAATGCCACGATTGCGAATAATGTTGATAGCCATTTAATTTTTGATGGTAACCCGGCGTACATGGATAGTATTTTCCTCAATTTCCTTAGTAATGCAATCAAGTATAAACATGCAGACCGTGACCCCATAATAACGGTAGATGCACAAAACACAGAAAGTGAACTGGTTTTGACCATAGCGGATAATGGGAGAGGTATTAATCTGGCAACTAATGGCGAAAAACTGTTTGGTATGTATGAGACATTCCATGGTAACACGGATGCTACCGGAATAGGCCTATATCTGGTCCGCTCACAGATCGAATCTATGAATGGTACTGTGGAAATAAGTAGTGAAGAAAATGTGGGGACTATCTTTACTATTCGGTTTAAGAAGTAGGAAGCGATAGTTGAATATTTCAAGCTTTGTTGACAGGTGGACAAAGTATAGTAATATGGGACATCGATTTGTTCGATATTTCCAAATCCTGCGAATAATCAGTTGACAATTTCCGCTCCATTTGACATAACCCAGGGGGGAGGTTTTAGATGTGCTAGGAAAGTTATTTATGCAAAGCGGTAATAATAGAAATAGCGCATAATTGGACATTAATAGGTTACCAGCTGGTGTGTATCATGTAAGAATTAATCATTCGCAAATGGGCAGGTTTGTTAAGTTGTAGTCAACTTGACTGTTTGTGATGGTAATTTGACTAAACATTTTGAGCGGACTGGTATTGTTATCTTGTCAGGTTTACACTGTCTTTTTTTGCAAATTTTAGTTGTCCACTTTGGGTAACGTCATAATAATTGGTAACACTGTCAAAACTGGCTTTGCCCTCGTCGGCACCTTCAAGAATGGCGCAGTCTTCGGTTGTTGCTATAACTAAAGAAGATGCTTGCACTTTTGTGGCGGTCTTTATGATACATTCTGATGGGTGAGTAAATTCGGCAGCTTTTATGGCAGATACGATCATTCCATTGTTGTCGGCGATGGCTAATATTAACTGATCATCACCACAACAATTACAAATTGAATAGGCGAAAACCAGTCCTGTAAATTCGTTATCCATTTTGAAATGGCCATAATAATACAACTGGTTAAAGCAACCTTCATCTCTAAGGTGGTCGGGCTCTAATACGCCAAACTTAGCGAGCAAACGAACAAAGACGGTATCGGCAGGTGTCAGTTTCTTTATGTCATCATCTTCCTCCAACTTCAATGAAGTGCCGTTTATTTCATGCGAGTGATTAGCTAAAAGAGCTCTCAGATCATTGGTGGTCTTTTTCGTGCCACAGGATATGATAATGCAACTAAGAGTAATATAGATGAGGAAGAAACGCATAGTTATGTAAAGCTAGAGAATATTTGGCTTTACAAAAAGGTTATTGTCATCAATGCACTGTGTCCGAAAACGAATACGTCTGGTTGGAGGTCGGTCAGAAGACAGACATCGGCGAAAATTATTTTACCTTTATTTTATGTTTGGTAAGATTGCGAAATTTTTCAAGAAAGTAGAAAAGAATAAGGATATCCTTCGTAATTGGCGCATACCTATCGATCTGTCGTACGAACGCATTGACAATGATAAGTCTGTGCAGTTTACTAACGCTGATGGAAGCCGTGTTTTGTATTTCTCCATTCTTATTGTCAAGGGGAATAACTCTCTATTAGGCTCAAGTTTTTCTAATTCAAAAGCATCAATTATGTATGCTGATGATTGTTGGCATCTTAAAGGCCATAAGCCGAATGGTAATGAGGTTTTAGTTTGTGTATTTACATATACAAATGAAGAAGACGAAGCTATCTTAAATAATTTATTTGATGGTATTCAGTATTCTGGTAGATAGAGACAATGAAGAAAAGAGGAGACATTCTCATATTTGCAAGCGGTCTCAATAATAGCAAATATCATTTCCAAAACATCCACCATTTTTTACAACTGCCAGCAGTTTTAAGTTCCGGCACTTTTACTTGAAATATCGATTTTCTCTCATCCTCTGTTCTATGGTCATTATATCCATAATGTCCAATTTCGTCAATTTTACCGGTTAAGATGATCTTGCCGGTTTCCAGCCAATTAATTGCGTTTTCTATACTTTTTTCTAATCGTGGTGAAAAGCTATCTAATAAATTCTGTTGTTGGGTAGGTGTGAGTTCATCCCATGTTTCAGCATTAATGTTTCTTACCATCGGAACTTCCAAAGCAAGACCGAATCCCATTCCCAAATCATCCAGAAAATTATACCCTCTACAATAGAGATCATAAAAATCCATTAATATTTCCGGAAGGTTATTGTTTTTTTCTTGTGCGTCCTTCAGAAGCCTAAGCATTTTGTATGTTTCGAATTCGCCAAGATCAATATGTTTTTTGAGCAGTTCCCAAAGCTCATATTTTGCGCCGCTCTTTTTGAAATTTAATGATATTAAGTCGAGGTAGTCGTCTTCAGTCAGATAGTTTTCGATCTCTTTGTCGGCATATAACCACTGTTCAAAATCGAGGATGGCTATCTCTCCTTTGATAGTTTTAAAGAATATTTCCTTAATATTTTGTGGTAGTGCTATCTGACTCATTATGTCACTCTGGTTATTTTATTCATCATTAATTAATGAGCGGAACAGCATACTATTAAGTCATTACCTCATCTCTCCCAACACCTTCCTTAAATTAGCCTTAGCTCTTTGCAACAACGATTCAATGGCTTTGACGGTCATGTTCATTATTTCGGCTACTTCTTTTTGGGGAAGATCTTCTATGTGAACCAATACAAATACTGTACGTTGGTTTTCGGGTAGGGTATTGATGGCTTTAAATAGGTATTTTGCTTTTTCGCGGTTTTCGAGTACCACGCCGGGGTGGACGAAGTCGGGGTTGTCGGGGAGGGTGCCGTCTGCCCGGTTGAATAGTTGAGATAACAGTCCCCCTCTTTTCTGACGGGTTTTGGTGCGCATATGGTCCAGGCACTTGTTTACAGTAATTCTGTATATCCAGGTCGATAGGGACGATTGTTCCTTAAATGAAAGAATATTCTTGTAAACAGTTACAAATACTTCCTGCGATATGTCTTCTGCTGCACCCATATCCTGCACCATGCCCACAGCGGTGTTAAGCACCTTCTGCTGATACGTTTCTACCAGTTGTCTGAAGGCACTTTCATTACCATTCCTCAATTGCGTCAGTAAGTCGCTGATATGATACAGGATTTATTGGTCTAAAATTAAGTTATCATTATCAGAAATAGCGTTGCTCCCGTAAATAATTGAAAATCAATTTCTTCTAAAAGAATAGGTTTTTACTATAGCGTTATTAGCAAAATTTTATCCGAAAAATTAATTAAACGTTTGTTTAGTTTTAAACGTTTGTTTAGTTTTGTGTCCGAAATGAGAACTCCAATAGAATATAGCGAAAAGCAGATAGCGATCATTAACGCTGCTGAGAAGCTGTTTGCTGAAAAGGGTTTCGACGGCGCATCGGTGAGGGATATAGCTCAGGAGGCTGATGTGAATGTGGCGATGATATCGTATTATTTTGGTTCCAAAGAAAAACTGATGGAAGCCGTTTTCGAAGAAAGGACGGTGAATATCAAACTCAAAGTAGAGAACCTGTTGCAGGACAAGAGTATAACCCCAATACAAAAGGTGTATATTCTTATTGATGACTACGTAGATAAATTCATTCATCAGCAGCAGTTTCATAAGATCATGATGAGGGAACAGATGATCAATAAGCATACTCCCGTTGCGGCACTTATTCACGAACTGAAAAAGAAAAACCTGGAATCAATAAGGACGCTGATACAGGAAGGGCAAAAAACAGGCGCTTTCAAAAAGAACATTGACATAGTGCTGATGATGACCACGATGGTAGGTACTGTTAGCCAGATGCTCACCTCACAGCACTTTTACCGAACGCTCAATAATATGGAGCACATGGACGACATGGAGTTTCAGCGCCATATAAGAAAGAAGTTAAGCACACATTTAAAGAACCTTTTTAAACAAATGATTACCAATGAGTAATAGCATATATAAACTGAGTATTGCCGCAGCGCTGGCCATTATAGCCGGCGGTAATGTTTCAGCACAAACCACCAGGAACCTTTCCATGACCGAGGCTATTGATCTTAGCCTTAAGAACAGCAAGGAATTAAAGCTTAGCGCGGCAAAAGTAGATGAGGCTGTAGCCAACAGGCATGAGATGTGGAATAATCACCTGCCCGATCTTAAAGTTTCGGCAACTTATCTGAGGTTGAATAATCCGACGATAGACCTAAAAATTAAATTGCCCGGCAGTAGTTCTTCCGACACCACTAAAACCTCTGGAACAAGTAAGGGTGTGGAAGTAAACCAGGCTGCATACGCCATGGCTACAGCTACAATGCCTTTGTTCTCAGGTCTGCGTATCAAGTACGGCGTAGAGTCAGCCAAGTATCTGGAACAGGCTGCTAAGCTAGATGCAGAAACCGACAAAGAAGAAGTGATTCAGAATACGATCAATGCTTACAGTAACTTGTACAAGTCATTGAAGACCATTGATCTCATTAAAGAAAATCTGAAACAGCAGGAACAGCGTGTAGCAGATTTCTCTAACCTGGAAAAGAATGGTTTGATAGCGCGCAACGATCTGTTGAAGGTGCAGTTGCAGCAGTCGAACATTGAACTGACATTGTTGGATGCACAGAACAATTACAATATCGCGTGCATCAATATGAACCTGATGCTGGGTTTACCTGAAGATGCTCAGCTGATCCCTGACTCTGCGGCATATGCCAAACAATATGAAGATGGTACAATTGCCAACTGGGAAGTATCGGCATTGAAGAACAGGAAAGACCTCCAGTCTCTTGGATTTAAAGAGAAGGCAGCAATGGCGGGTATCAAAGCTACCAAGGGTGAGTATTATCCGGGTGTGGCATTGACCGGCGGCTACATTGGTGCTTATGTACCTGATGTGCTTACCTTGAAAGCAGCACTGAATGTAGGTGTAGGCTTGCAATATAACCTGGGTAGTATCTGGAAGACAGGCGCTAAAGTTAATGTGGCTACTGCCCGTTTGCATCAGTTGCAGGCGTCTGAAGAATTGATGAATGATCGCTTACATCTGCAGATCAATCAGGCTTATCAGAATTATATATTAAGCCGCAGAAAGATAGATGTCTATGCAAAGGCAATTGAACAGGCCAATGAGAATTACCGCATTACCAAGAATAAGTATGATAATCACATGGTGAACACAACAGATCTGCTTGATGCCGACGTTGCACAGTTACAGGCAAAACTGAATTATACATTTGCAAAGGCTGATGCTGTTGTAGCATACAAGAAGCTGCAGCAGACAGCCGGTACATTGGCAGACGATTTTCAGGCAACAAGATAATAGTAGATAGTAATTAGTAAATAGCAACATACCACTCAAAACATAAACGAATAACACAAACATATATGGCACAGAACGAAATAAATACAGCACAGCAAACACCTGAAGCCGAAGCACCTAAGAAAAAGAGTAAAGGCTTTATTATAGTGCTTGCAGCACTGGTGGTAGTAGGTGGTGGATTTGGCTTGACCAAATATATACACTCACAGCACCATGAAGAAACCGATGATGCACAGTTAGATGCCAGCATCAGCCCGGTAATACCACGCATATCGGGTTATGTAACCGAGATCCGTGTAAAGGATAATCAGAAGGTAAAGGCAGGCGATACATTGGTTATACTGGATAATCGTGCAGGTACAATAGCAGTAGAGCAGGCCCAGGCAGCGCTAACAGCAGCGCAGAACAGCCTTGGTGTTGCGCAGGCTAATACCAGCTCATCTAAAGCTAATATTGCTTCTTACGAAGCTAACATAACAACAGTTGATGCACAGATAGAAGCGGCACAGGTGACGCTGCGTCGTGCATCTCAGGACTACGACCGTTATGCTAATCTGATCAAGGACCATTCGATCACTCAGCAGCAGTTTGAGCAGGCAGAAGCTGCAAAACAAAGTGCAGAGCGCCAGTTGGCAGTATTGCGTGGACAGAAGAATGCTGCTATGCGCCAGACAAGTGCAGCAACATCGCAGAGCAATGCTACCAGTCAGCAGATCGGTGTAGCTAACGCTACTATTCAGCAGCGCCAGGCAGATCTTGAAAATGCAAAATTGAATCTTTCTTACACTGCTATACTTGCGCCAAGCGATGGTGTTGTGTCTAAGATCAATGCGCAGGTAGGTCAGTTCTTATCAGCAGGTCAGTCATTATTCACAGTGGTAGGCGCAGGTGCTCCATGGGTAGTTGCCAACTTTAAAGAAACGCAGCTCGAAAAGATACATGTAGGTCAGAAAGTGGTAGTACATATCGATGCTTACCCTGGTCATGATTTCCAGGCAAAGGTTACTTCATTGTCTCCTGCTACGGGCTCACGCTTTGCGTTGCTTCCACCGGATAATGCTTCAGGTAATTTCGTAAAGACAGTTCAGCGTCTGCCTATTAAAATAGAGTTTACTATGGATGATCAGTACCTGAAGGATCTCCGTCCGGGATTGAATGTAGATGTTGATGTGCATTTGGATTAATCATTGAGTCATTTGTTTTGATCGACGCTCATTGATACTGTAGAGAGATGACGATCCGTGAATTGAATCCCACTTTGATCAGTCATTGCGAGCGGGTATTTGGGTGGCCCCACAATCATGATCCAATGACAGGAAGCAAAAAATAGGCGTGTCATTGCGAGCGCTTCGCGAAGCAATCTCACGTTTGGACGTATTCGTTTTCGGTCGCTATTTGAACTCTGTCATTGGCATTATCGAAGCAATCTCGCGTAAGGACGTATTTGTTTTCAATGTCTCAAATGAGACGATTTGAAGCAATGAAGATTTATGGAAGCAGGCAAGTAAAAGCATTAAGTGGAAATTTAGAATTATGAAGTTATGTTAATGCAACAAACAGAGTCTTTAGTTGAATACGGCTCACGGCGGGTGATCATTACGATCACAGCTATCTTCTGCGCCTTGCTGGAGATAGTAGATACCACTATTGTGAACGTGGCGCTCAATGATATGAAGGGCAACCTTGGTGCTACATTGAGCGAGGTGAGTTGGGTGATTACAGCATACGCCATTGGTAACGTTATCATCGTGCCTATGACCAGCTGGTTATCTGCTCAGTTTGGACGGCGCAATTATTTTGCGGCCTCCATTATGATCTTTACAGTTTGTTCCTTCCTCTGCGGTAATGCAGATGGTATATGGGAACTGGTATTGTTCAGATTCTTACAAGGTCTAGGCGGGGGGGCCTTATTGGTTACTTCACAGACCATTATTACAGAAAGTTACCCTCCCGAAAAGAGAGGAATGGCGCAGGCTATCTATGGTTTAGGTGTGATCATAGGCCCAACATTAGGCCCCCCATTGGGTGGTTATATCGTAGATCATTATTCATGGCCTTACATATTCTACATCAACATTCCAATCGGTACTATTGCCGCATTGCTCACACTGCAGTTCGTACGTAGCCCTAAGTATGCATTGAAGAAAGCAATAAAGGACATCGACTTCCTGGGTATTGGCCTATTGGCTGTTTCAGTAGGCTCTTTGCAATACGTGTTGGAGCGCGGACAGGAAGATGACTGGTTTAGTAGTGCTACCATCACTTCATTGATAGTAGTTACCATTTTAGGCTTCTTCTTCTTTATATGGAGAGAGTTGACGACGCGTAATCCCATTGTTGAGTTGAGAGTACTTAAAAATGGTAACCTCAGGGTGGGTACAATTTTGTCCTTCATACTTGGATTTGGTTTATATGGTTCAACTTTTATTATACCTCTCTACCTGCAAAGCTCCCTTCACTGGACCTCGCAACAAGCGGGTATGATCATGATTCCTGCAGCGTTGACTACTGCCTTTATGATGCCAATTATTGGGATGTTGATTCAAAAAGGTGCTAAGCAAACCGTGCTGGTGGCACTCGGAATGGTCATCTTCTTTGTTTATAGTTTCTGGGGATATAAGATATTAACGCCTGATACGTCAAGAGATAACTTCTTCTGGATGTTGATATTCCGAGGATTGGGTATGGGTATGTTGTTCATCCCTATCACTTCGTTGTCCTTATCCACACTCAAGGGACAACAGATAGGGCAGGGAGCATCGTTTACAGGTATGATGCGCCAGTTGGGCGGTTCATTTGGTATCGCGTTGATCACTACCTATATGTCGAGGACCAATATGCAGCATCGCAGCAATTTGTTATCACACCTCGACGCTACCAATCCTGCTGTGCAAAACAGGGTGAGCGCCATGCAGCATAATTACATATTGAAAGGTATGTCTCCTGATATAGCATTGCAGAGTGCCTATAAAGCACTCGATTATTCTGTCAGCGGTCAGGCGCAGGTACAGTCTTATATGGATGTATTTATGTTTATCGGTGTGATGTTCCTTTGCTGCATCCCGTTTGTATTAATGGTAAAGGACAAGAAGCAAGCAACAAAGCTGGATATGGGTGATATGCACTAATCAACCTAAGTGCTTCAAGAATAGATATATTGTAGTGAATATATAATTGACAGGAAAGGCCATCAGAAGATGGTCTTTCTTGTTTTTAGGCAAGCTATTTACCCTGCAACTTTACATGGTATTTCTTAGACCAAATGATGATCAAAGGAACGAGTACAACTGTAGGTATTAACCATATAGCAACAGGAGGAAGAAAGGGCACGAACTTTGAATTCACTACCAGGAAAGCAGTTGCCGAAGCTATGTACGCCCCTATCATTCTTTGCAAATGGCAAAGTAGCCAATAGTTTTTTGCCTTGATCTTACCGCGGTAGTTATCTACATCTGTTTTTACAAACCGAAGCGAGAGACCTCCAAAGACAATAAATACAATGCCGAAATTGTCATGACCAATCAATTTATATATGCCTAAAGCAATGAAAATTGCGCCTGTTAATCCCATAGCAGTGGTTATTGTCCAGTCTAATAATGCTGGCTTTTGGTCTTTACCCAGAAGCTTTAAGTATATATACCTATAGCCTGTACTTACCATGTAGATGGTAAATACGCCTACTATAAAAAGGAAATAATTTGGGTGCAGTACCGATAGCACAAACGCTGAGCTCCCCGCAGTAAGCATACCATAACTAAACAATTTTCCAATTGCTCTGTGCGGCTTGTCACCCTTCTTCCTTACAAGGCTTATAGTGCCTGTGATCAATCCCAGACTGCCACCCGCAATGTGGAGCATGAGGAATATGTTGAAGAGGGTAGTCATTCGGAGCTGAGGTTAAAATGAGGTTACATTTTAAAAGTAAGCAATCTCGTCAAAGTTTCGGAATAATAGCGGTAAATGCTGCTATGTATACTTTCTCTGCTTTTAATAGCCCAAATGCTTGGAGAACATCATCTCTCCTGCTCGAATGGCCATATGCAATGCATTCTCATCGGGTGGGATAGGGCAGGAGTAGCCCTCAGCAAATGCGCAATAAGGGTTGTAGCACTTGTTGAAATCTACCAACAGCTTGTTATTGACGATGTCTTTAATAGATAATTCAATATAACGACCGCCTGCAAATGTAGTTTCGTAATTGGTGAGATCGGTGAAAGGTATAAAGAGATCATCGGTTGTAGGACGGCCGCTTACAATGTCCACACTCTGGTACATGTGCAGTGTTTGAACGGTGTCGTGGATAGAAAAGGTAATGGTGCCGTATTCTTTAAATGGCTTTTGCTTGCCGCTGTGGGTATTGATGAGAAATGGTTTATTGCCTACGGTTACCTTAACATCTGCCCATACATTATAACTACGATCGGCAGGGAAGAAGTGCATAAATTTTACATCTGCAGCTTTAATAGGGCTGCGTGCATCCTCCAGCAATTCTTTGGTGTACTGCTTCTGGTAAGCAACAATGGTATCCCGGTAAGTTTGTGCGCTTACCGGGATAGTTGCTAATAATAATATGGAGAGGATGATCGATCTCATTTTTCTATAGAATCAGGCTACATTCTCCGGCCTCATCTGCGGGAAGAACAATACATCTTGTATAGATACATTACCAGTCAGGAGCATTGCCAGGCGCTCTATGCCTATCCCTATGCCCGCTGTTGGTGGCATACCATACTCCAATGCACGGAGGAAGTCATTGTCTATAAACATTGCTTCATCATCACCACGCTCCATGTTCTTCAACTGCTCTTCAAAACGTTCGCGCTGGTCTATCGGGTCGTTCAACTCGCTATAGGCATTGGCTATTTCTTTACCGTTGATGATCAGTTCAAAGCGCTCTACCAGACCTTCTTTCTCCCGGTGCTTCTTGGTCAGCGGGCTCATCTCCACAGGATAGTCTATGATGAAGGTTGGTTGCACATAGTGCTTCTCGCACTTGCCGCCGAATATCTCATCTACCAGCTTACCCTTACCCATGGTGGCATCTACTTGTATGTGCAGTGCCTTACATACATCGCGAAGGCCGGCTTCATCCATCTGGCTGATGTCAAAGCCTGTATGCTCATGTATGGCATCGTAGATGCTTATGCGCTTGTAGGGTGCTTTAAAGTCTATCTCTACACCATCTATAACACTTGTTGAAACGCCGTTCGTAGCTATCGCGGTTTCTTCCAACATTTTCTCCGTAGTCTCCATCATCCACAGATAATCCTTGTAGGCAACGTAAAACTCCAGAATAGTGAACTCAGGGTTGTGCGTGCGGTCCATACCCTCATTACGGAAGTTGCGGCTGAACTCATATACCCAAGGGAAACCACCTACGATCAGCCTTTTCAGGTACAGTTCGTTAGCAATACGCAGATACAATGGAATATCCAGTGCATTGTGGTGAGTGATGAATGGACGTGCCAATGCGCCACCCGGTATGCTCTGCAGCACAGGGGTGTCTACTTCCAGTCCGCCACGATCATTAAGGAAGGTGCGGATAGCATTCTTCATCTTAGTGATCCTCGTAAACGTATCGCGAACAGAAGGATTCACGATCAGATCAGCATAGCGCTGACGATATTTGAATTCCAGGTCTGTTACTTCATTGAACACCTCACCATCTTTTTCTTTAACTGATGGTAATGGATGGAGCGCCTTGGTAAGCAATGTAAACGACTCTACGTGAACCGAAGTTTCACCGGTTTTGGTGATAAAGCCATATCCCTTAATACCTATAATGTCACCGAGATCCAGTAATTTCTTCCAAACGGTATCGAACATGCTCTTGTCTTCACCCGGGCATATTTCGTCGCGCTTTATATATATCTGTATAGTTCCTGTTTCGTCCTGCAGCACAGCAAAGTTGGCCTTGCCCATATCGCGGCGGCTCATGATCCTTCCCGCTAAAGAGATCTCTTTATATTCTTCTTTGGTTTCCTCAGAATAACCCTGTTTTATTTGTACTGCGGTATGCGTGATTTTATATGATGGAGCCGGATATGGGTCTATTCCCAAAGCTCTGAGTTCTACCAGTTTTTCCCGGCGTATTACTTCCTGTTCGCTAAGTGTTGCTTGCATGCTGCAAAAATAATTGATTGGTGTGTATGTTGTATGTAATTAAGAGGACGGAGGAATTTGTTCTCTTTTATTTCTTTTCAGCCACTTGTTTCAGGTTCTTCATGGCGTTTTCCAGGTCTTTGCTCATCAGCTTATCCAGGTTGGTGAAGATGATAATGGCATTCCATGGGTAGTCGTAATGATTGGTAAAGCTTATGGTTGCCTTTGTGCCGCCAACGGTATCTACAGCGCTCAAAGTACCCGTGGCACCCGGTGCTTCAGGTTTTATCAGTTTAAAGGAAAACTGCATTTCCGTGCCGTTCACTTTCATATTGGTGATCTCTGCTTCGCCTGTTTTACGTTCATCGCCCATCCAGTGGTATACGCTGCCTGGCTGACCGTCTATGCCGGTAAATTCATTCTTCATGCTGGTATCTAACCTGCTCCACGGACTCCAGTTGGGCCAGTTCTTAAAATGTACCATCTGGGTAAACACCGAATCTTTAGGTGCATTTATTAGAATAGATCTGGAGGCTGTAATACTGCGTGGTTGGGTAGCTCCTACTATTAATAGCGCACCAATTACCACTGCGGCAAGTATGAAAATGAAACGAATGAATTTTTGGCTTGACATATAATGGCTGCAAATTTATGAAATTAAGGGGAAAGAGTATGGAAGTGTTTGTAGGAACCCTGATTCGCATGATGGAAGGATAGAAGGATACTGTATCTCAAAGAGTACCGGCCCGTTGTCGGTCAGAGACCGACAACGGGCGATGTTAGGGGTGACGCCCGATGGAAATGAAATTCTAATCGGGCATTGTGTCTGTGTAATGCGTTGTTTTTCATTTGGTTGTGATTTCAGGTTATGCCCGATCGTGCCCGATGTGTTTGTCTGAACCTTGATTCGCATGATGGAAGTAAAGAAGGATGACAAGCTGCTGTATCTCAAAGAGGACCGGCCGGATGGCTGTTGGTCAGAAGACACAACAGCGGCGGACGAGAGAGAGAGAGGGGCAATGCCCTATATTATTGTCTGAATCAGAATGGCCAGAATTTAAGAATTATCAGAATGCCCGATGGAAATGGAATTCTAATCGGGCATTGGTTTGGCGTAAGTTGTTGTTTTTCATGTGGTTGTGTTTTTGGGGGATGCCCGATCGTGCCCGATGAAATTAGTGCGGTGAGCGGAAGAGCGGAGAGCGGTTTGGTGGGCTATGAATTATTGTACTGTATTAGATTTTTAAAGGGTTGTCAGGTGTTTTTTAAGGGTTTTCCGCCAAGGTGGTTTTTTCGCGTTTCCGGCAGTTTTTTTTTGGTGCGTTTCCTGCCTGTGTCTTTGTGGTAGGGTGTTTCAACTGTTTTTAAAAATCGCCAGTTTCCGCAGTTTTCCGCAGTTTTTCTGCACTTTTCCGCCAGTTGTTGCTAAGTTGAGCAAAAAGTTTTTATGAGAAAGGAACAACCTGATGCCGGATTATAAGCATAAAGGAAATGTGGAAGATCGGATGCAATCTACTATGGAATTGTAAGATGGAAAAGAACATTAACAAAATGTGGATATCTTTTTCGGAAACGAGTTAGTAGAGTGGACCTATTTATACTTTAGCATTAGGATCAAACATCGGGATCGGCATAATTTCCGGGATAATATTAGGGCACAAGGATTTACCTTTTGACAGGGGTGTGAATTAAATAAAATGGATAACGTTTGTATCTTGTGGCGTATCCTTGAAAACGATTTTCTATGTTGTCTCTCAATTGTCTGTCTTCCACCTGGAGGCTAATTGTAATTCTTTCTGTGTGCTTACTGCTCACCAGTCCCAATGTATCTGCCCAGAAGTTGGATAGTCTTAAAGGCGCTTTGACTGAGTATGCCCATGATGATACCAATAAGGTAAGTCTTATGCTACGTGTTGGGAAGGAATACCAGCGACAAAGCCTCGATTCGATGGAGGCCCTGACTAGCAGGGCAAAAGTTCTTTCCCAGAAAATACACTTTCTGAAAGGGGAGGCCGATGCGCTGACCCAAATGGCTTATGTGTGTGTTTATAAAGCGCAGCCAGAGAAGGCAATGTTGCTGGTAAGGCAGGCTGATGTTATTTATGAAAAGACCGGAGACTACCTTGGCAGGATAAAGGGGGCGAACATCATCGCCATAGTTTATTATCGCAACGTAGCTTACGATTCGGCTTTAAAATATTTTAACCAGATACTAGCCTATACAAAAATGGCAAACGCCTATGATGACCAGAAAGGGAAGGCTCTTTCAAGCATTGGTACAATATACTCTGAGAAAGGCAACCATGCGGAGGCTATTAAGTATTTTCTTGAAGCACTGAAGGTTCAGGAGAAGATCAACGAAAAAGAAAATATAGGTATTACGCTCAGCAGGATAGCTGCTACTTATGCCTTACTAAATGATTATAATAAGGCGAGGGAATTTATAAGCAGGTGTGTAGCCTCATTGGATGGCATAAAAGAAACGCCTGTCAGACTATCGAATTATGCCAATATCGGAGGGGTTTTTGGGCAGATGAATGAGCAAGACAGTGCCCTTGTCTATTTTTATAAAGCCCTTGCTTTGGCTGATTCAGCCCATGATCAGTACTGGCATAATATAGCTACAGTTGATATAGCTGAAATATACTGGCTGCAAAAAAAATATGATCTGGGACTCGCGGCGTATAAGGAGAGTATGAGTGGTGCCGAAAAGACCGGGCAAACAAACATTTTCTTATCAGGACAACTGGGGGTGGGGCGTATATTGGTAGAAACAGGTAAAGCTGCAGAGGGAATCAAATACCTGCAACGATCTTATGATCTGTTTATGCAAAATGGAATAAAAGAGCAGGCAGCTGAGGCTGCTGAGACCATAAGTGACGGATATGCAAAACTCAATGATTATAAGAATGCGCTTCTGTTTCATAAAAAATCTGTTGGGCTGAGAGATACCCTGAGAAGCGAAAAAAGCAAGCGTGAAATAGAGCAACTACAGTTTGACTATCAGCTGCAGAAAAAACAAAGCCAGATAGAATTACTTAATAAAGACAAAGTTATTGCGCGTAGCAATGATAGCAGGAAAAACGCAGTAATGACAGGGTTGGCGTCAGCACTTTGTCTTCTTGTAGTGATCGTAGTTTTGCTCTATCGTAGCAGGCAAAAGGAGAAAGAGAATAACGCGTTAGTATCTGCACAGAAAGACGCTATACAACTACAGGCGAAAAAGCTGGAGGAACTGAACCTATTTAAGGACACGACCTTCTCCGTACTTTCACATGACCTGCGCGCCCCCCTTAATGCGTTCATCACTACCGTGGATATGTTGAATGAAGGTGATCTGCCTTATGAAAGTTTCCTTGCTTTGAGCCCTGCAATGAATAAACAATTAGGATCGCTTCATATGCTCATTGATAACCTGCTCAAATGGTCGAGAAGCCATATAAAAGGGGCGGAAAGTTTAAGAGTTGAACAAGTGGATATGTGGAAGATCGCCAATGATAATGTCGTTATAGCACAAAGCAATGCGGAAAAGAAGCAGATGACATTAAAGAATGATGTTGTTGAACATACAACGGCAATAGCAGACGCCGGGCAAATAGATGTGGTGATAAGGAATCTCATCAGTAATGCCATCAAATTCACTAATGCTGGCGGGTCTGTAACCGTAACATCAGAAAAGGTGGGGAATATGATCCATGTTTCAGTAACAGATACCGGGGTAGGCATGACTACTGATCAGAAGCGAAAGTTGTTTACCTCTGCGATAGATAATGTTTCGTGGGGTACAAAGGGTGAAAAGGGAGTAGGTATTGGGTTACTACTGTGTTACGAGTTTGTACGGTCTAACGGTGGCGATATAAAGGTAGAGAGTACTCCCGGCGTCGGATCTACATTTACCGTGATATTACCAGCTGCATAGCGCCTATTTGCACTTGTGCGTGGCACAACTTTTATGGCTCTTTAGCTATTTAAAAATATTAAAACATGGATAAGCTGGAATTAAAAGGTAAATGGAATGAAATGAAGGGCAAAGTAAAGCAGGCTCACGCGGAGTTTACTGATGATGAACTGGAATACGAAGACGGTAAAGATGATGAGTTGCTGGGACGTATACAGAAGAAGCTAGGTAAGACACGTGATGAAGTGGTTCATTGGCTAAAGTCGCTCTAAACAATTTGGAAATGACAATAAGCGAAAGGCACTGGTTGGTGCCTTTCGCTTATTAAAGATTGTTGGTGTTAGTGCAATGGCCTGACGATACAATTTATTTTTCGCCTTTCGACAGCCTGAGACCGTAAATGCCGTGTGAAAAGGAAGGAACCAGTCTACAATTTATAGCGTATCACAAACTCTTTGCAAGTTTGCCCGGCGCTTATTACCCAGGTTGTTTGTTGTATCTTTAATAATGACCAATTGTGCCCGGCAGAAGGTGAGTGAGGGGGGGTAACGATCTTACAGCGATTTATTTTTTTTATTTTTTTTCCCAATAATATTGCCTGCAACTAAACTACAGCACCCTCAAACGAAACAATACAATACGTTGTGTCTTTTGACTAAAGCGGCGGTTAGTACTATTCAGATATATTGCATAGATTAGCGACATTACACTTTCAGATGATTATGCTACCGGCAACGTAAATGAAAAAATTGAACCTTTTCCTATTTCGCTATCTACCCATATTTTTCCGTTTTGCGCTAAAATAAACTCTTTAGAAATGCCGAGCCCTAACCCTGTGCCTTTTGCCTTTGAACCTGGTACCTGGAAGTATCGTTCAAATAATCTGGATTGATATTCCTTTGCGATACCAGGCCCGGTATCGCTCACCGAAAATTGCACACCGCCATTTACTGTTTTAACTGATATTACTATGGTGGAACCCTCAGCGGAATATTTTATGGCATTGGTCAGGAAATTATTCAATACCCAAGTGCTTTTTTCGGCATCAGCCCTTACTAATTGTAAGTTTTCCTCCGCGCTCTTCCCGATCTCAATTTTCTTTTCTCTGGCAGATGTGGCAACAGTTTCTATAGCATGATCGATAATAAGGTAAGGGTTAACAAATTGCACATCGAGCTCAATTTTACCTGTTTCAACCTGCGACATATTCAGCAGTTCACTTATGATCTTCAGTATCCTCTGATTATCCTGTTTTAGATTTTGTATAAGTTCTTTTTGCTCTTCAGACAGTGACCCTATCCGTTGGTCTTCCAATAGTTTCAGACTAAAGTCGGATGCCGCTAATGGTGTCTTTAATTCATGCGAAATGGTAGCGATAAAATTGGTCTTAGCCACGTCCAGTTCCTTGAATGAAGTAATGTTTCTCAAAACGACTACCTTACTATTTCCCTCGCCCTGCGCTACATCTATGAACTCTTTAATAAAATAGTTTTCCCTGTTTTCAACCACTATCTTAAATGGGGCAGAACTTTCGCTGGAGATCAGGAAGTTGAACAGATCATTTGATTTGGAAACTTCTGCAACTTCTTTGCCAACAATTTCACTAGTGCTTAACCCGAGTAATTGTAGTGCCTGATGGTTGGCAAAGAGAACAATATTATTCTTGTCTATTCCTATACTAGCATCCTTAAGGCTATTAATAACCGCCTCAGCACGGCTCTTTTCAAACATTAGTTTGTTGAGGTTACTGCTCTCAAAATACTCTAATCTTTCGGCCATACTATTAAAGGCATCGGCAAGGTTACCAAACTCATCTTTGTTTTCTATCCTCACTCTATACTTGTAATTCTTATTACTGATAGCCTTGATAGCCTCTGACAAGTGTTTTATAGGATCTGTAACAATTGCCGGAAAATTCATTGAAAAAGTGAAGGCGATAATAAATACTACTGCTACAATAGACACAATAAAGGTCAGTGCGTCTTCTGCGGTCTTCTGCGCCTTCTCATTTTTATTGTGAATAGCAAGCATATTCAAATGCAGTATTTTTTGTAACTCATTTTCAAGTAACCGGCTATTTGCAAGACTTATCGAGTTGGTTTTTAATTGGTCGAAGAGCGATCTGAGATTCTCAGTTGCCACCTTTTCCCCAGGCTCTGTGATGTTCTTTTCCTGAGCTTCTAATGCAGTTTCAAATTGGGTCACTGATTGTGCCGGATGAAACTCTAAACTATCTAATTGCTGTTGCATTATCTGGCAAAAGGCCAGCGACTCATAATTGTCCTTTAGTACAGCCTTTGCTTCGTCCTTGAGCGTTGATGTGTAAAATATACCCGCGCCCCCAGTTAGAATTAAAAGAGAAAACAGGAATAGCGTTCCTAACCTTATTTTTTTTGATACTGATAAACTCATTAGGACAATATTATAATGTCAATGTTGTTCTTAGAAAGTGTCTTCAATAATTGGTTGAATATTCCTGTTCTAAGTATGACCTGGAACAAATTTAAGTGTGGTTTGCCAATACAAATGGTAGTTATATCCTTTTCTCTCGTAGTTTCAAATATTGCGTCTGCAACATTATTGTTCTTCTTCCGTATCACTTCCGCTCCCAACTCAGTTGCGTTTCTAAAGTTATTAATTAAATGGCGTTGTGCAGCCAAAGATATTTTGTCATTAGATTCATCGGCAGTTTGCACATACAGTACGCTCCACTGGCTGTTATAGTAAGATGCCAGACGAGCTGTTTTCCTTATTATCCTTTGGGCAATTTCAGGGTTAGAAGAGATACACGCCAGGAATCGTTCATGCCGAAATGATGTTGCTCTGGATGCAAGCTGGTAATCTACTTTTCGTTCTACCTGCCCGGCTACTTCTTTTAAGGCCAATTCACGAAGCTGTAAGATCCGCTCTGGCTGGAAGAAGTTCTGCAATGCCTGCTGAATTTTGGAATGATCATATATCTTGCCTTCCTTTAGCCGTGTTATCAATTCATCAGCCGTGAGGTCTATATTCACAACCTCGTCTGCCAGTTGTAGTATCTTATCAGGAACCCGCTCTTTTACTTCTATACCAGTGATCTCTTTTACATCTTCATTAATACTCTCAATATGTTGAATGTTCACAGCGGTTATTACGTCAATACCGGCATCGAGGATGTCCAGTACATCCTGCCAGCGTTTTTGGTTCTTGCTTCCCGGTATATTAGTGTGCGCCAGTTCATCAACAATCACTGTTTCGGGGTGTAGTAATAAAATTGCCTGCACATCCAGCTCGTCCAGCTTTTTACCTTTATAGAAAAGTTCTCTGCGCGGTATAATTGGCAATCCTTCTACCAGTGCTTCCGTTTCTTTCCGTTTGTGGGTTTCTACATACCCGATCTTAATATTGACATTGTTTCTTAGCAGGCTATGGGCTTCCTGCAGCATACGATATGTTTTACCCACACCGGCACTCATGCCAATGTAGATCTTTAGCCGTCCCCTCGTACTTTTCTGGTTCAGCTCGAGGAACTGACTAACCCTTTTCGCTTTCAATTCTTCATCATTCATCGCAACTATCTTATTTTTCTCTTGTCAACTGTATATCTTCAGATTCGCCTAGCATTAGCGGCACATGTTCAACTATTACGTTGCTGTAGTCAAGGCCATAGGTCTTGTCATCAGGTAAGCTTATTTTATCCAACATAAAGTGCAGTCTCATAATGATATTATCCCAGAAGGAAAGATCGTTCTCAACCGAAAGGAAACTTTTCATTACTATGAAGCGAAAATCTCCTGATACGTATTTCTTGCCAGTGTCGCAGTATTTACTGTCAATATTCACCTCGTTATTTGCTGTCATTTCACTTACTACCTTTTTAAACAGTAAATTTAGACGAGGCACAATCCGGAATCCCAATTTGAAACGGACAAAAATTATCTCTTCCGGTTCAACTATTTCAACCGAATAGCTTGAAGTATATGGTTCATCAGTTACATCCACGTGTATAAACCAATAAATATCTGCTCGCTTTGGCTGTTGAAATAAAATTGAGTCAATGATACGCTCTTCAATTTTTCCCGCTTTGCCTGAACCGGTCAGGTAAACTAAATGGGTGGAATATTTTGGTACTGATTGGTCATTACTTAATTCCCGCAAGGCTGATTTATATGAGCTCAGATTTGTTAGCTTTTTGTATCTACTCTTTAGCTTCTTTCCGGCATGCCATACGTACATGATACTAATAAGCCCCAGGCCGATGAGCAAACTGATCCATCCGCCGTGAGAAAATTTACTAAGGTTAGCAACAAGGAAAGTACTTTCGATCCACAAAAACAAAATAGCCAATGCAAAAACAAGAATGATTGATATTCTTTTAGAGTACAAATAGTAGCTGAGCAGAATTGTAGTCATGAGCATTGTGAGCGTTACTGACAAACCGAAGGCCGCTTCCATATTAGATGATTCTTTGAAATGCAGTACCATACCTACACAACCTATCATCATCATCCAGTTAACTGCGGGAACATATACTTGTCCACGCATTTCTGTTGGAAATTCAATGCGGAGTTTCGGCCAGATATTTAGGCGCACTGCCTCGTTGAACAAAGTAAAGGTTCCGCTTATCAATGCCTGGCTGGCAATAATGGTAGCGAAGGTTGCAATAACTATGCTGGGAATTAAGAACCATTGCGGTACAAGGCCAAAGAAAGCATCTACCGATGATAAGGTTTGGCCATTATGCTTTAATAGAAGTACTGCTTCACCAAAATAGCAGAGCAACAAAGATATTTTTATGAATATCCAGGCCACCTGTATATTTTTCCGACCTACATGGCCCATGTCCGCATAAAGTGCTTCGGCGCCCGTTGTACATAAAAATACGCCACCAAGCACCCATAATCCTCCAGGGTAATTTACTACCAGATGATAGGCATACATAGGATTAATGGCTCTTAAAACAGTAAGATCTTTTGCCAGATTTACGGTGCCAAGAATTGCTATCATGCTAAACCACGCGATCATGGCAGGACCAAAGAATACACCAATGCGCTTAGTACCAGACTGTTGAAAGAGGAAAAGAAGCACAATGATAGAAATAGTGATTGGCAGTATTGGAATGCCAGGATTTAATTGTTTCAGACCTTCCATTGCAGACATTACCGAAATTGGTGGAGTAATAAGGCTATCGGCTATCATAAAGCTACCCCCTATTATAGCCGGCCATAAAACCCATTTAGCATGCCTGCGGATAAGTGTGTACAATGAAAATATACCGCCCTCACCATGGTTATCTGCACGCATGGTTATGAAAACATATTTCAATGTTGTTTGAAACAGCAAGGTCCAGAAAATCGCTGATACCCCTCCCAATACAAGTGTTTCAGAAATAACTTTTTCACCGATTATGGCTTTAAAAGTATAAAGCGGAGAGGTGCCAAGGTCGCCGAAAACGATTCCTAGTGCCAGGAGCACTCCGCCCCAGGTGAAACGTGTCACTGCATGATATTCGGGTACGACTGTTTTGCTATTCATCATGTTGCTGCTTTCAACTTTAAAAAAGTGACGGTGGCTGACAGATCGCGTAGTATCAGCCTTTACCAAATTTAGACTGAAATTAAGCTTAACTGATCCTTTTTATGTCCAACCGGAGTCAGCGTGACCTCGCGGCTTTCCCTTTCATTGATAGAAATTAAAAAAACATTTTCCTTTGGCTATAATTCATGCTCGTTCGTTTGTCATAATCGACCACTTTTGCTACACCTGTTTATCGTTCGTTTATTCTTTCTATATTTTGTATAGGACATCAATAAATAAATCAAAGCAAATAATGGTGTAATTGCGTTGATTGCCACCATCAATATAAGTCTGTCGTTTATGTGAAAATATCGGTATACACACGCAAACACAGATAGAACGAGAATACACGCCACCAACACAAAAACAAGTCTTGCTGATATTTTCATTTTGTCAATTATTATCAACTCCTAAGGCACTATATAGTAAATAGTGAAAGTGACGAGTCCTCGTTGACTACGCCACCTTCACTTCACACACACATACTAAGTTGTGCATTACTCTGTCTTCTGAATAGTTACATTCTAAAGAGCAATGCTAGAATTACTCTGTCTTCCGACTTTACAAGATCCGGAGCCCAACCTGTTGCGGGTACTGGTGTAGTAGTATATCCGCTTGGTGAGGTAACACCGCCTTTGCCTGCCCAATAAGGATTGTCGGCTTCTCTGTGCACATATTCCAAACGGAATTCTATACTCTGGTTGGGCATCCAGCTAATGTTTGTAGATGCATCCCATCCGCTGAACTGATCACCCGGATTAGCGCTATAGGGATGTGAACCAGCAAGCTGGGTAGGGTTGTATTGGTTGGGCAGCGGACTGGCATCACCGGTAGGATACAACACCAGGTAACGACCCGGATTCTTCATATAGCCACCACCTATACACCATGCCCATTTGCTTTTACCAAACCACATACGATTGTACACCATAGCACTTGCAAAGTACTGAGCAGGTCCCTTGCCACCTATGTCATCTTTAAATCCGTTTACACCACCACCTTTTTCAAATCCAACATCAACTGTGCCAGACAATGCCATTTGATTGATGCCACTGGCCGTTTTGGGCTTTTTATAATATCTCCACAAAACACTATTGTCAGAGTGGAATCTATGTCTGCCTACTAAACCGGGCGCATCAGTGCCATAATAATCATTTGTAAGCAGTTTGAAGTTTGAATTGGGTATCCAGGTTATATTACCGCCCACACCAGGCAACTGGTTGAACATGCCGTAGCTCTGCCATCCATTGATGATCCACGGTTCGATCTTTAAATGTTCGGATGGAAATATCTGTACTCTTATACCATTGAAAAACCAAGGTGTATTATCTGATGTAAACGACGCCTGATATTCCCAGTTTTCTACCTGGTAGTAAGAATTAAGACCTATGTATGACATAAACATACCTGCATCCACGTTAATGCCATGCATAACGTCAAAATGATAGCCGGCATATGCTTCGCTGATATATCTATAAACATCTGCGAGGTTATACTGGCCTCGGTATGGGCTTAGATCATTGCGGGGCACAACTGTAGACCTCGTTCCAAACTGTGTCATAATTCTTCCTCTTGCATTACCATAAACGAAATCACCGCCTATTGCAGCACAAGACACTTCAATTTCATCAGTCCTGGCCATAGCAGTAGACCCTACTACGGTATGATCAATAGGATCATTAAAAGAATGATTTACATTGGCATCCAGCATGATACTCCAGGTTACATATTTATTGGAAAGGACCGAAGAATCTCTCCTGTCATTGCCGTTGTACCAGGTTTGATCAAGTCCTTCAAACGGGATCTGCGATTTGATGATCCGCTCCTTTTTAGGCTTATCCCGCATTTCGTCTTTTTCGGATTCTGTTTGGGCGCCTGCTTGTTGGGTAAGCATTAGGGCAGCTACCACCGCAAATGCTATTTGTTTTCTTTTCATTTTGTTGTTTTTAAGTATGATCGTTTCTATTTGTGTGTATTTAGTTTCTTGGGGCATAAAAAATAATGGCCACACCGGTTAATACTATTATTGCTCCGGCAATGTCATAAAAATCAGGTTTTGTTTTTTCCGCCAGCCATGCCCAAAACAATGACATAACTATGAATACTCCGCCATAAGCGGCATATGTTCTGCCGAAACCTGCAGGTTGTAATGTGGCTATCCCGCCATATACTGCCAGCAATATTGCTCCCAATATCGCTAGGTAGAATGGCTGGTTGTCCTTCAATACTTTCCAGACAAGGTAGCCACCAATAATTTCGCAAGCCCCCGCCAGAATAAAGAACCCTATTGATCTAAGTATCATCATTTTAGTGCGCGATTATATTATCAAGAGCCAGATTCAGGGTTAGTACATTGATCCTTTTGGGGCCCATGCCATACATAGGTGCGTCTATATGCGCTCTAACTAATTCGGAAACCCTATTTTCGTCCAGACTCCTCACTTTTGCAATTCTCTTCACCTGCACCATTGCACCTTCTACACTTATGTGCGGATCTAGGCCGCTACCACTTGCTGTTACCATATCTGATGGTATATCCTTCCTGTTAACTCCGGGGTTATGCGTCATAAAAGAGTCTATCCTCGCTTGCACCAGCAACAAGTACTCGGGGTTATCCGGTCCCTTATTACTTCCCCCCGATCCTGCCGCATTGTAATTTACAGCCGATGGACGCGACCAGAAGTATTTGTCATCAGAAAAATTCTGGCCTATATTCTCGTAGAAATGTCTGCCCCCTTTTTCCTTGATCACGATCCCTTCTCCCTTATTAGGAGTTATTTGTGCTATTCCCCAAACGATTGCCGGATAGATACCTGAAAGCAGAATGATGCAGATAAAAGAAAGCAAGATGGATGGTATTATTTCTTTTTTCATTTTTATTTATTGATGGTAATCAAACAATTTTTTACATAAACAGTGCAACCAGTAGATCGATCACTTTGATACCAATAAAAGGAATTATTACTCCTCCAAGGCCATATACCAATAGATTTCTTCTCAGCAAAGCACTGGCACCTATTGGCTTGTATGCAACACCCCTCAGCGCAAGCGGTATGAGCATAGGAATAATAATGGCATTGAAAATTATCGCCGATAAAATGGCACTTGACGGACTATGCAGGTTCATGATATTGATACGTTGCAAAGCTGGTATCGACGCGATGAACAATGCCGGTACAATGGCAAAATATTTAGCAACGTCGTTGGCAATAGAGAACGTGGTTAGCGTTCCTCTGGTCATTAGTAACTGCTTGCCGATCTCTACTATCTCTATCAACTTCGTAGGGTCATTGTCCAGATCTACCATGTTACCTGCTTCTTTGGCTGCTGCTGTGCCACTATTCATAGCTACACCAACGTCGGCCTGCGCAAGAGCGGGTGCATCATTGGTGCCATCGCCCATCATAGCTACCAACTTACCGGTAGCCTGCTCCTTGCGGATATAAGCCATCTTATCTTCAGGTTTTGCTTCAGCGATATAGTCATCTACACCAGCTTTCTCGGCAATATATTTAGCGGTTAGCGGATTATCTCCTGTCACCATTACCGTCTTTACGCCCATTTTTCTTAGGCGCTCAAACCGTTCGAATATGCCTGTCTTAATGATGTCCTGTAATTCTACTACCCCCAGCACACGGTTATTTTCGATTACTACCAGTGGTGTACCGCCATTGGAGGATATGTTATTGACATCCTCTATAGTTGATGCTGGGAATGGATTTCCTGCTTTTTCAACCATTGTTTTCATAGAATCGTATGCCCCCTTTCGGATTTGTACATCGTCATAGTCAATCCCGCTGCTGCGGGTCTCGGCAGTAAATTTGATAAAACGTGGGCTACTTACCTGCAATGTCAATGGGTTGATATTGGCTAGTTCAATGATCGATTTACCTTCAGGTGTTTCGTCGGCCATAGAACTCAATACGGCACTTTTAATAAAGGCTTTTTCAGCTATGCCTTGTGCTGTATGGAATTTTGTTGCCTTGCGGTTGCCTATTGTTATTGTTCCTGTTTTATCAAGCAGCAACACATCCAGGTCGCCGGCTGTTTCCACTGCCTTGCCGGACTTAGCAATAACATTGGCTCTCAAAGCCCTGTCCATTCCCGAAATCCCAATTGCTGATAGCAGACCACCTATTGTAGTTGGGATCAGGCAAACAAACAAAGCTATATAGGCCGAAATGGGTATAGGTGTTTTTGCATATGTAGCAAATGGTTGTAACGTAACACACACTATAATGAACACAATAGTAAATCCTGATAGCAAGATTGTGAGTGCTATCTCGTTGGGTGTCTTTTGTCTTGATGCTCCTTCTACCAATGTTATCATTTTATCAAGAAAACTCTCACCTGGCTCCGTTGTTACTTTCACTTTGATCTTGTCAGACAGTACTTTCGTACCCCCGGTCACCGATGATTTATCTCCACCCGCTTCTCGTATTACCGGGGCCGATTCTCCGGTTATTGCCGATTCGTCTATTGTGGCTATGCCCTGTACTATTTCTCCATCAGTAGGAATAATGTCTCCGGTCTCGCAAACAAAATAGTCGCCCTTAATAAGTTGGGAAGAGGCTACGATCTGTACCTCATTAACAAAGATCTCACCCATCAGTACTATTTTCTTTGCTGGTGTTTCTTCTCTTGTCTTTCTTAATGATGCAGCCTGCGCCTTGCCCCTGGCTTCAGCCAATGCCTCTGCAAAATTTGCAAATAGCAGGGTAGCCAGCAACACAAGGAATATGATAAAATTATAGGTAAATGATCCCTGGTTGGCTTCTCCGGCCAGTATCCACGCACACACAAACAGCATAACTATTGTGCCGATCTCCACGGTGAACATTACCGGGTTACGAAACTGATATTTTGGATTCAGCTTAATAAAAGACTGCTTAATAGCTTCTGCTACCAACTCCTTTTTAAATAAGCCTTCTTTATTATTTCTCATTGGTTTGGATTAATATTTTTTAAACATCTTTTTTTGATTCGGCTTAGTGCATTTTCATCCATTCTGCGATAGGACCTAAAGCAAGAGCGGGGAAGAATGCAAGCGCGGCAATTATTATTTTTACGGCAAATACCAATAGTCCAAATGTTCCGGTATCAGTTTTTAGAGTGCCGCTGCTTGTTGGTATAAATTTCTTCTGTGCTATCAACCCTGCTATGGCAACCGGCCCTATAATTGGCAGGAATCTTGAAAAGAGCAAAACAATACCTGTGCTGATGTTCCAGAAAGGATTATTGTCTGTCAGCCCTTCAAATCCGCTGCCATTATTTGCCGAGCTGGATGTGTATTGATAAAGCATCTCGCTAAAGCCATGATGTGAAGGATTATTTAACCACCCTGAGGCATTATGTTTTCCGGCGGCATCGGCAAACCACCATCCCATATTGGCATCGTGTGCGGCTAAGTAACTGGCCACGGCTGTACCCGCTAATATCAGGAACGGATGAAACAGGGCTATGATCATGGCAATTTTCATTTCTTTTGCCTCTATCTTCTTACCTCCAAATTCGGGAGTACGGCCTACCATTAATCCACCAATAAACACTGCGAGTATTACATAGATGAAAAAGTTAAGAAAGCCTACGCCTACGCCACCGTAAAATGAATTGATCATCATTCCAAGTAGCATATTCATTCCCGACACCGGCATAAAGCTGTCATGCATTGCATTTACAGATCCTGTAGATATTACAGTAGTGGCTATACTCCAGAATGCTGAGGCTACGGCACCGAAACGTATCTCTTTACCTTCCATGTTACCGCCAGGCTGCGCTATACCCATCTGAGCTATATATGGGTTGCCGTGTACTTCTGCTATAATAGTCGGCACAACGAGTATAAGAAAGCCCGTGGTCATTACACCCCAGAAAACCCAGGCCAACCTTTTCTTATTGGCATAGAAGCCGAAGGCGAAGACCATAGCAAATGGCAAAAGTATCTGTGCGATCATCTGCACAATGTTGGATAGGTAGGTAGGATTTTCAAATGGATGAGCAGAATTAGCTCCGAAAAAGCCACCACCATTGGTCCCCACATGCTTTATGGCCACAAAAGCAGCTACCGGGCCACGGCTCACATGCATAGTATCTCCCTGCAATGATGTAACAGTATCCATTCCTTTAAAGGTCATAGGTGTACCTTCAAAAAGGTGAATTGTTGCGATCAACAAGCAAAGTGGCAACAGTATACGTGTGCAGCTTTTCAGGAAGTAATTGTAGAAATTGCCGAGCTGCGTAGTAGTTCTGTCCTTAAGTGCGTTGAATACTACGGCAGCTGCGGCAAGACCTGTAGCGGCCGATACGAACTGAAGGAACATAAGCGCAAAGACCTGCGAGAAGTAAGACACGCCGGTTTCGCCACTATAGTCCTGCAAATTGCAATTGACCAGAAATGATATAGCCGTGTTCCATGCCAGGTCTGGTGTCATGCCAGGATTATGGTCGGGATTCATTGGTAGCCATGCCTGATTGAGCAGGCAGAACATTGCCCACAAAAACCAAATGACATTTAATGTAAGCAGGGCAGTCAAACTTTGCTTCCAGGTCATTTCGCGGGTAGTGTCAATGCGTGATGTTTTGAATAACAATCGTTCTGCCCGGCCAAAGACCAGATCGGTCCATACTTTTTGGCCGCTATAAACCTTTGCAATATATTTTCCCAACGGGACAGCTAATAATAGTGTTGCGACAAACATCACAACAACTCCCAAAATCTGAGGATTCATGTAGATCTATTTAATTTTATTCAAGAGTATTTGTCAGAATTTCTCCGGGTGGATGAGCACATAGACCATGTAACCGAAGGTTAACAGGGCTATTACAAATAAAGCTGCCATACGAGTTACTTTAAGTTTTTATCAGGCTGTGTAAAAAGGGCTATATTTTTTCAAACCAGTCAATGGCTTTAAAAAGCAGCCAAAAGGAAAGCAATGTGCCTATGATCAATATGGTCGTTACCATTTTTGTTTATTTTTGTAGAGTTTTCAATTCACTTATTCTGCGCCTTAGCAAAGACGTAGTTAAGTTTATACATGTTATGAACCGAGTCGAAGACCGTAACATCGCCATTACTGAAATACTGGTCGACCTGTTCAATAAATTGGGTATTGGCATGGTATGCCTGCCTGATATTGTTGAGCGTAAGTGGCATAAGTTTGCCACTTACTGTGGTACTGAAATAGTAATTCTGCTTTACTTTATAGCCCTTGCTTTGTGCTACATGTTCCGATTGAACATAAATGGTGATCGGTCCTGCTTCCAGTATGCGGTATTGTGTATTGTTATAAAATCTGAAATCTTTACTATCTGCTTCAGCGTAGCCAAACACCTCTGATTTTTTCAATTTAATTGTCTTATTGCTGTCAATAACTGTTATATAGGGCAATTCAAGGACCGAGTTATTCAGGCGAATTTTAGACCCACCGGCATATGACAATTTCTTTTCTTTATAGTCCTGCGCTGTCAGGTACACTCCAATCTGATTCTTCGCATTTACATGGTGGGCGATCAATGTGCCTATTATAACCAGTACAGCAATAACAAGTGATTTTTTCATTTTATTTATTTTAACCGTTAGTAAAAAAGTATTCAATTTTGGTGGTCGCCAGGTCATGATCAACCTGATTAATTAACTATTTCATTCATGTTTTCAAAAGCAATCCCAAAAGAAAACCGGAAATGAGCATGAGACCGACTGTAACCCCCATGAACCTAAGTGACCTTAACCCGAAGCAGATCAGCTTACGTGTTTTAAATGACCTTTTCATCTTTCGTTCCATTTGCAGTAACAAAGTCAATTTGTGTGCCTGTCATCAAATACGTGAAGCAAAATGGATGAAATGCTTTACTGTAAAGGCATTCAGCGTTTACGATAATTTATGGCATACCCAGTGTAAACAATAAACCCTCTCATTATGAGAGGGTTTATTATCAAATTGATATACTACCTTTCAACATCCTTTATGGCAAACCTGCGCCATATAAATGGTATAGAGTGTAATGGGGAGGATCGCCAGTAATTCCTTCTTTTCGTTGGGGTATGTATTAAACATCCTTGTAAAGGAATAGACAAACACATTTTCAACCGCGTTCTTTACCACGCCATTGCCTTTCGCGTATAATTTATCTGCTATCTGAAAAGCGCGCTTTACAGATCTATAGTTATGGTCGTTGATGTTCTTGCAGGTAAATGTTGTTAATGACCCCAATAGGTCATAAGCAGTATTTTGTTTACTGGTCAATAATTCACGGGGCATTTCCGGAAGAGCTTCTTCTATAAACATTGGTATTTCAAGCTGATTGATCATTTCAAGTCATTTTGACTATGAGGTGGCTAAAAGCATACCAAATCACTATGTTCAGGCAAGCAAAATATCGGAAGGCTTATCAGCATTGATGTTGCATTAAATTAAACATTTCAGAAAATAGAGGGAATCCCTATCAAATTGATAATGCCTCTATCAATTTGATAGGTATTTACTTGATGCCGTATTCTTCCAATTTTCTGTAAAGTGTGGCCACACCAATGTTCATTAATCTTGCGGCTTCGGTTTTGTTGCCATTGGTATATTGCAGCATTTTAAGAATGTGGCAGCGCTCTACAGAAGACAAATGAAAAACCGGTAGATTTTGATCTGCTGAATGACCCTGCTGTATATCAAATGGCAAACTGTTTAGCGTAAGTGCCTCACTATCTTCCATAATAACAGCACGCTCCATTACATTCTTTAATTCCCTTACATTGCCCTTCCATTCATTTTCTGTGAGCGCATGAATAGCCTCTTTAGAAATAGATCTTATTTTTTTATTGGTTTTATCGCCATAAACATTCAGAAAATGATTTGCGAGCAGTGGAATATCCTTTCTCCTTTCCCTTAGTGAGGGAAGATCTATCGTAAATACAGCAATTCTATAATATAGGTCGCTTCTAAAGTGACCTTTATCTATCTCTTGCTCCATATTTCTGTTGGTAGCAGATATGATGCGCAGGTTAGCCTTCTGTTCTTTGGTATCACCTACACGTATATAAGTGCCATTTTCCAGCAGGCGCAGTATCTTGGGTTGCAGATCTATAGGCATTTCTCCTATTTCATCAAGAAAAAGAGTGCCTCCCTTAGCTTCTTCTATCAATCCTTTCTTGTCCTTATTAGCCCCTGTAAATGCACCTGCCTTATGGCCAAAAAGTTCACTTTCTAACAGATCTTTGCTAAAGGCACTGCAATTCAGTGCTACAAATGGTTGTTGGGCTCTTGGACTGTTGTAGTGAATTGCCTGAGCAAATACTTCCTTACCCGTTCCTGTCTCGCCGGTTAAAAGCACAGCAGCCTCCGTTGGTGCTACCTTCCTCGCCAATTGAATAGCATTTTGTACTGCCGCGCTTGTACCAATAATAATATCAAAACTAAATTGTACGCCCAGTTGCTTTTCGAGTCGATTTACTTTGGTCTGGAGCGCTACCTTTTCAGATGCCCTGCTGAGTAGGGGAATGATCTTGTCGTTATCATTTCCTTTAACAAGATAATCGAACGCGCCATTTTTGATAGCCTGTACGCCATCAGGTATATTACCATAAGCTGTAAGTAGTATGATCTCTATTTGTGGATATTTAGTTTTTACCTCCAGAGAGAAATCTACGCCATTGCCATCAGGCAGCTTCACATCGCAAAGAACGATATCTATACTTTGCGTTTCCAGTAAATGCCTTGCGCTTGTAATGGTAGCGGCATCAACAACTTTATACCCTTCCAGTGATATTATACGCTTAAGTAATGCTCTGAGTTTCTCTTCATCGTCAACCAATAATATGTTCTGCACTGCGGAGTATTTGTAGGCAAAGCTATTATTTTTCTATGCACTATCAGTTATTGAGTAGTTTGAATATCAAAAAATAGATTCATTATTATGCGAGTGAATAAGACACAATAACGGCGAATGGGAGAAAAACACAGTGCCCGATGGAAATGAATTTTTAATCGGGCACGGGGTAGGTGTAAGGTGTTGTTTTTCATGTGGTTGTGATTTTGGGGTATGCCCGATCGTGCCCGATGAGTGGTTGTATTGAGTTGATGTATCCAACCACTTATTTTCTTTCTTTGTGCTGCCGCAAAGAAAGAAACAAAGAAAACGGCACTTTTGCGAACTGCTCCGCACGCAAAAGGAGCCAGGCTGCGTGTTGTTGTGGTTGGCTAGACCGCTCTTCGCAAGCTCAGCCAACGCTTCTTGCTTATGTCGTTTAATATATTTTGAGTGATGCCCGATGGAAATGAAATTCTAATCGGGCATGGTATTGGTGTAAGTTGTTGTTTTTCAAGTGTTTGTGGTTTTAGGTTATGCCCGATCGTGCCCGATGAAATGAGGGCGAGGAGCGAAAGAGCCGAGAGCGGTTTTGTGGGCTATGAATTAATGTATTGGATTAGATTTTTTTATGGGCTGTCTGGTGTTGTTGTATGGTTTTCCGCCATTGGTGGATTTTTTGCGTTTCCGGCAGTTTTTTTTGATTCGTTTCCTACCAATGTCTTTGTGGTAGGGTGTTTCAGCTGTTTTTAAAAACCGCCAGTTTCCGCAGTTTTCCGCAGTTTTTCTGCACTTTTCCGCCAGTTGTTGCTAGTTTGAGCAAATAGTTTTCAAGAGAAAGGAACAACATGATGCCCTATGATCAACATAAAGTGAATGTTGGAGGTCGGGTGCAATTTACAATGGGATTGTAAGATGGAAAAGAACATTAACAAAATGTGGATATCTTTTGACTGGCGAGTTGGTAGGAGTGGGGCGTGATAATATGGTTGTTTGTTTTCGGGAATCGGGAGATTCCCTACCGGTCGAGCGAAGTCGGGAGACTTCGCTCAGCGTGGGCGTATTTTTATACTTGTCTGTTTTAGTGAATCTTCGGGAAATTCCCTACCGGCTGAGCGAAGTCGGGAGACTGCTCAGCGTGGGAAATTATGTTGGCATCTTCGGCAAAGAATGAATTGGTCAGGGATTTTAGAATTCACCGGCGGAAACCACCACCAACGTATGCCATTCATTATTTTCTTTTTTTAAGAAACATGTTTGGCTGTGTCCGCACTCAGGGCCACAAAGTGCAACACAAGTAATGAAACATAGAGTTTTGTTCCTAAGATAAATGGGCTTTGTGAAATAAAATACATAGGCTCTGTTGGCCCTAATCTCTCTTAATGTTACTGTGTCTTTGTTCGCAAGGGCTTTTTCTATCTTTACCCTCGCTGTTATAATTTCATTACGTAGATAAGGCCTCATGCTGTCGGATGTGATACACTTGGCATCAGGGAATAGATCTTTACCCCAAACAGTTTTTTTACCTACGTTGGCGCGTAGATATGCTTTTTCTGTTTTCGTTAATATTAGTTTATTTCTGTTGTTTGTTCTGATGTCTGTGATTGCCGCTTTAGCCAGCATAATATTTAATCTGTAGGTCAAATCATTTATTGAGCCATCAACTGTGTCTACGTATACGATTGGTCGCGATTCTAAAAAGGTTCGTAAAACAGCTGTGTCATCCCTGTTAATTTGACCATAGCTATTGCTTATGCTGCTTAAAGACATGATAAGATAGAAGGCGATGAAGATCTTTATTTTATATGTCATGGGCGACGCTCTTTGCAGGTATTATTGCCAGGATTAATAATTTACTTTCCGATACAGAAAGTTTCCAACAGCTACAGCAAAGGATTTGGTAACATTTGCCAACAATATCCCAACATTCTTCGGTAAACAATAGGAAACTTAATTTCATTTATTACCTAATTAACAGATGAATTTTTTATACAGCAAGTGTTCTGTTATCTCTATTATAATAAGGGCCTACACAGTATGAAGTGTCATTTAATTCATCGGAAATTTCTGACGTTGTGAAGATTATTTGATGTTCGACAGATTTACTATCTGACATAGATGTTATCAAATTTTGAAAATTTTGGGTTCTTGCTTTTTCCATGCCTTTATCCTCCATATTGTCGCATAAAATAAAACGTGGATATCTAAAGAAGTCTAAATCTAAACTTGCAAAAAATATTGCAAAAAGTATTGCGTTTTTGAAATATATTTTAGAACTCGCAGAAAAGTTATTACCGTCATCCAATGAATAAGTATCTTTAAGAAAATTGACATCTACCTTTTTCCCAGTCCTAAATTCGTCTTGCCTATCTAAATCATTTTTAAGGATATAAAGTGTGACCTCTTTTATTTTGGTTAATGCTCTGAAGAAGTTGTTCTTTTGAAGCTCTTCTTTTTGTGAAATTTCTAATCGCAGACTTTCGATAATAAGCGTAAGTTGCGCTATTTCTTTTTTTAATAATTCAATCATTTCCACAGCCTTGATTTGCTGAGTTAAGTACTCTATTTTCTTGTCGATACCACCTTTAGTTATGAGTAAATTATCAATTCGTTCGTCTCTGGTAGTTTGATTGTTCTCTATTGACAGGTCTAATTGCTTTTGTAAGCTTCTCGCTTTTTCAGTTATTTCAGGAAGCTCACCAGAGTAGTCTAATAATCGTCTTTGCTTTTCTTCTAACAGACTTTTGGATTCTTTTACTTGTAATTCCATTTCCTGCAATAATCGCTTTGCATTAGCTTTTTCTTCCTCTTCTGTTAATGGCTGTTTACAAAGTGGGCAATGACCCTCAATTTGGGAGTCTAATACATCCAAGCATTGTGGACAATGAGTTAATGATAACTCACCCAAAATTTGTCTGGTTAACAATGAATTGTTTAATTCAGTAATTCTTTTTTCGAGTGTTGAAACGAACTGATTAGAATCAGATATTTCAAAATTATATTGATTAATATGAGTTTGCAGCAGTCTGATTCTATTTTTTAACTGCGTTAATTCTGACTGAATTTTTTCAGAATTTAGTTCTGTTCTTTTTGTTGTTTTTAAAATTATTTGAGTTCTTAAATCAATAATAGAATTTTCAACTGTAAGCAGTTCCTTTTTTGCACTTTCTATTTCTTTTTGTACGCCTTCGATTGTAGATGCATTACCAGTCTGACCAAATACCTTATTTAGATTTTCAAATTCCCTTCTCTTTTCTTCTACATCTTTAATTGCGAGTTTATATCTTAATCTTTGGTTGTAAAGCGTGTCATCATACACTCCTAATAGAATTTCAGATATTGCTTCTCGTGTTAGCGGTAAATCAAATCTTTCGTATCTAAATAAGCTTTGTGTTGGTGTATCCTGGTCGACGTAGAGAAGTCGAAGGATTTGGTGCATAGTTATATTCGTATCATTTATACCTTTTACTTCGGGAAAAGATAACGCCCTAAAAAGAACATTTGTAAAGCTAATCTGGTTTGCAGTTTGTTTATATGGGTACGTTTGCCAATTAAAGCTGTCTTTTTTTGATTCTTCATAGCTGTTCCAAAAAATACTCATTGGTTGCAATCCCCCTTCTGCAATATTTCTTTTTATAGTAACAACAGCCCCATTTATTTTAACCTCGGCAATAACCTCCCTGCATTTTAAAGCTTCGGTTGTCCAATTATTATAATCTCCACCTAAAACGTAAAAAATAAAGTTAGCAATGGTGGATTTTCCCGAACTATTTTTCCCTCGGATTATATTTACTCCATTATGAAACTCCTCGTCATAGGCTATATCATTGTTGTGTTTTTTTACAACTAATCTCTTTAAAAAAAGCGTGGGTTTATCGTTGATCATATTTATATTCTATTAGACCTGTTCTAAATTTCAGTCCAGCTTTGCCATATAGCGGCAACTCATTAAATCCGACAATTAATTTAATTATATTCTCCTTCTCCACAGTTAAATCATTGAACCTATCTAACAGTTCAATGGGAATCTCTTTTTGTGTTCTTCGTATGATATTTTTTCCGAACAATTTACTGTCGATCAAACCATAAGAAATCAAACACTTTAATGCTGACATCTGATATGGCTTCATCCTCTCAATTATTCGTTTAGGATCGATTAAATCCTCATATGGATTTTCTGGTTTCTTTTTAAATATGGTTTTTAATTCTGACAAGGAATTCGGATAACTTATTTTTCTTGCCTCATTAGGAAATGTTGAGTAGAAATCCCATATACGTAACCTGTCAAGTTCAACTTCACTTTGTTTCATGTGGGTTAGTAACTGTAGCATTCTAAACACACAGTTATAGATGTCAAAAGCAGGGTGGTAAACTAACATATTAATTCCATTTTAAGTGGCAATTGCCCGTCAGAAAGAAAATCATACCCATTATATCTTCCTCATCATATTTAAAAAGATTTATGCCTAATTCAGCTTTTACAGGATTTATTATTCTTTCCGTAATTATGTAATTAATTTTTTCTTCTGGTTCATCATTGCATATCAATGTATATATCTCCATCATAAAACCCCTCTTAACTTTTGCCAGTAACCATATATTTATATCCTGTGCGATATATGAGTATTGTGAAGTTGTTACTAATTTCTTATGGAATTTTTCTTTAACGCTTTTTGCATAAAATATAATTTTTTCTCTATTTCCAGCTGTTAATTTTTCATCTAATCCCAATACATCACCATCTAATCGAGAATTGTAATAATCAAGTTCGTCACATAACTCAACCAATTCAGGATTGTTTTCTTTCTCTTTTTGGAATTTTTCGTACAACTCTTGCAGATATTCGCTACGGACGTTTAATGTATTAATATTAAATGATCTATCGTCTCTGCCAGTAAATTTTCCACCAATGGAGGTGTCATTAACTGTAATTATATTTTCGTCAATCATTCGCTACTATTTTTTATCTCGTCCAATGAAATCCCCGCCTACTTTGGTATTACCAGAAACTGTAACCTTATTATTTTCCTTTATTTCTTTTGTTATTTTGTAAACTTTATTTACTGTGAATAGGCTGATTGCAAAACCTAAAATGCCGCAAATATCTGCGATAAGAGATATGGTTGATCCCATGATGAACGAATTAATAGTATGAACAATGTGGTAATAGTAAGTAAATCTTATTACTTTTTACTGTTTTAAAAAGATAACTGCAATATGTTAAATAATCATAATCGATTTATCAATATATTTTTCGATAAATCATCTGCCTGCCTGCTCAGCGGCATCTTCTATCCAAGATGAAAAATTTCCATGTCCTTCATCGTTTTTCCAACAATATGTTTCGAAAAAATCTGAAAATAAGTAGCTTTCTCCAAAATCATTGGAGAACCAACCGTCTTCAAAATAAAGCGTATTTGACTTTTTGTTGTTAATCTCTGGCAAATCGGTAAAAGAACGCCATTTACCTCCTACTAACTCAAAAAACTGTATCTTCTTACCATCATCTGTAATGTGGAATTTTAGTCGTTCAAGCGGGTTAAGACCTCGTGCCGAAATTACTTGATGTGTCCCTCTAATTCTATTTATATGTATTGCTAATATGCCGTTTCCACGTTCGAAACTCTTTATATTTCATACTTAACCCATCTTCGGCTTGCGGTTTCGTCCCCGATAAGAACTGCGGTAACAGAAGTTTGTTTCAATCCTTCGTTAATTAGGTTTTTTATTACCGCAGCTCCTTTACTTTTCTCTTTTTCCCATATAGACCCGTCAATAAAAGTATCTGTGTCGTGATTTATCAGCCAGCTCTTGCGAACCACATTTACTTTGAAGTTTTTCACGTCTTCATAGTCAAAACTAAAGAAAGTATATCTTGCCATATTACCTTCCAGCTTTTTTTGCAGCCGCTTCTATCCATGATCCAAGATTAGCGTAACCATTATCATTTATCCAATCATAGCAAGGGTAATCGGTACTAAAGTAAACATCTTTACCAGCGGAATCTTTTCCTATTACCCCAAACTGATTAGATCCTTTAATTGATGTTTTACCATCTTTATCCTTGACTTGATGAATATAAATGCCTAATAGCCCATTACCTTTTTCGTAACTCTGCTGTAATTCGTATTTGATATAGTCTCGTGTATTTGTTTCCGAGCCAATTAGCACTATAGTTACAGAAGTGCCATTTAGTTGTTCTCTAATCCACTTTTTTATCGCAGCGTCACCTCCTTTCTTTACTTCTTCAAAATCCGCAGCATCAACAAAGCCCGCTGCCTGACGATCTTGAGTAACCCAACTATTGCGTACAATGTTTGCCCTCCATACGTCGTTCCCATAATGGAAACTAAAAAATGTTTTTCTTGCCATAGCTTGTTTATTTATTTATTTATTTATTTATTTATTTATTTATTTATTTATTTATTGTCTGGATTATTGATATTATATTTTTTATTATTTCCTCTGGGGTTATATGTTCTGCACCTAAATGTTTTATTATGGGAATTATTGATTCAACTCCTTTATAGTACTCATGAGCGCCATTTATAATGTCATTGTAAATTTCGCTACTAACATATCCTGTTGAAGGAATTGGAATTGGTATTAACCCTTGTTGAATTGCAATTTCAAATTCTCGCTTGACACCATTAGCAGAAATGATATTTCCTTTGCCATCGGATTTATTACCAAAAATAAAAATCGCAACTCCTGCCAAGGAAATCATTCGTTGCCTATATTCTTCCCATAGATCAGCTAACTTTTTTTCACCAGTTTCAAATTGAGGGAACGGTTTAACAATAAGTTGATCCTCTGAATATTTTTCTGGTTTTTCATAAACTGCTTCCAATGCACCATTGATAATTGCACTCCCAACACCCCAACCAAATCCGTTAACCACCCTGTAATTATTATTCACAAGTTTTTTGCTTAATGAATGTATAAATGATTGAGCATCGTTTCTATTCCACTTTCCGTATTCTTCAGCACTACCAGATATAAAAATCGTTTTCTTTCTAAACCGCCTTTCAATTTCTTTCAATATCTCACTTACATCTTGATAGTCATCGATTAGTAATGCTTTAATCCCGTAACGTTTTAAGTCATCAATCCTAAGTTTTTGTTTCCTTTCCTTGTATTTAAACAATTCATCGTCATCATCTGGGTTTTTGCTTTCATTTTTTATAAAGCAATAGTGTTGCTTTTTTATTGCTCCAAATTGGTAGTTCAACCTACTTAAAACGTAATCCAAATTAGGATCAGTGAAACTAAAGCCGATAAAAAGAAAGGTTTTAGATACAAGGTCACCACTTAATGCTGTCACAAACGGTGCATGCGTTGCATAATATGTTTCATATTGGGCTTTGGTTATAATCGCTTTTGAAGAATGATGTACATCACCATGCATTTTATAGACAACCACATCTCTTTTGGGCCTGGTACTCGTTAGTTGATCTATTTCGTGCTTTACATCTACAACCTTGAATGCTTGTTTTAAAGAATCTTCTATTAAAGTGTCATAGTTTGTAGTCCAATATGTGGAGATCGGAAGGCGAGCCAATATTTTATGTGTTTCTGTTGGTTCAACCTCCTCTGAAAATTCTCGCAATATTTTCTTTATTAATCCAGCGCTACCACCTCGCTCGTTAAAATGGTACTGAGCCAAAGAAATTAAATCGTTTTCAATTTTAATTTTCAATCCAATTTCTTCAGCTATATCATTAAGTAATTCTGCCCAATCAACATATCCCGCTCCTCGTGACATGCCCGCTCCTGCAAATATTGCTGCATTCTTTTCAGTTAGATCATTTACAAATTCTTTTATAAATGCTTCAACTTCTCTACTAAAGTTCATATTTGCTACAATTAAATTATTTAATTAGATGAAATATTTCCAAATTGTCGGAAAGGTTAACGCTGCATTGGTTTTCTGCCAGTTAGCCATTCTCGGAATATGATGTATTTGTCACTTTTCTCGTACACCCATAACGTGACCGTTTCTGTTCCTGATATTTTATCTATCTGTATGTAATTATAGATGCCTAAATATTCGCTGCCAATAAAATTCCATTTTGTAGATTCTGAAATGGGCAGAACCGCTACAGTACCTTTAAGACCATCAAAATAACCAAGTTCCCAAGGCATCCATTTTGAATTAGTAGCATTTTCCGAAAAAGCATAAATAAGAGACTTGCATTGTTTCATTCGTTCCTGTAATACCAATGCTGTTTCTTTAGTAACCTGACTTCTGTTTAATAACGGATCTTCTATCCAATCTATATAGACGGAGTAACCGATGTCTTCTATCGTCAGTTTAAGTCCCATAACCAATTCTGCATCTGTTGAGCTATGGGAAAGAAATATGTCATATGTTTTTTGGGTTGCGGAAAATTGTCTCTGCTCTGTTATCAATCCAGAAACAAATGTTTTAGCCCTTGTTTGGACACTCTCGTAAAGACCTCCATAATTTGTTGTTCTCAGCTGTGTTTGTGCTCTTGTTCTTAGCGAACTCTCGGTGAATAGACTCATAAGTTATAAATTGGTGCAATGTAATGATATTAATGATATGAAAAAACGTGAAAACTACCCTTGTTTAAATCAAATTATTTATTATCATTCTCCTCCTATTTTAAGGGTGTACCTTCAGATGTGAATTTTTTTTCCTCATTTTTTGTGGTAAATGTAGTTAAATTGATTAATTATTCTTATTTTTGGGGTGTGGCATATACCACCTAAAAAATAGGATTTTTATGAAGGTACTTTACACCAGAATTTCTACTATTGATCAGAATACCGACAGACAAAGAGTAAATGCAAAAGATTTTAGACTTGTTGTTGAGGACAAATGCAGCGGTGCTATACCTTTTTTTGAAAGGGAGGGTGGTAAGGAAATTTTAAAGTATCTAAACGAAGGGATATTAACTTCTTTATCTGTTTGGGAAATAGATAGATTGGGAAGGGATTTACGAGACGTATTGAATACTATTTACTATTTTAATGAACGAGGGATAACAATCTATTTTATCAATCAAGGTTTAAAAACCTTAGATGAAAGTGGAAAAGAAAACCCTATTAGTAAACTCATTATATCTATTCTTGGTATTGTTGGAGAAATGGAGCGAACCCAAATAAAGGAACGTCAAAAAGAAGGTATCAGAATAGCAAAACTCAAAGGTTTGTATAAAGGGCGTAAAGCTGGCAATGTTGAAGATGTACATGCATTTCTAAATAAGCCTCAAAATAAAAAAGTCATTGATCTACTTAAATTAGGATTGAGTGCTAAAGATGCTGCAAGCGCAGCTAAAGTTCATGCAAATACTGTAACGAAGATAAAAAAGCATGCTTTTCCTAAAGGTGCGAATAAATAATAATGAGAGGCTCATTAAATTTTAAAAAAAATATGTGAGTTTGTGAAAGGGTTAGATATTATACATGATTTTTTTTTTAAAAAATATTTTCTCGCTTTTTCATCAACGGGTCTATACCCCCTATGCTCACGTACTCGGGGTAGGGGAGGAGTAGGATACTTAGGTTAAGGCATGTAAATTCTATTCTAAGGGGACTATCACGTAGCCTAATGGATGTTAAACTAACTAATTTAGATGTTTACTACAAAAAAAATATCTCCAAATCTCTGTAAACACGCACCTATCAGTGCTTTTGTTTCATTTTGATTAATATTTGATCTCGGTATTTTTATGCTAATTCGGTTACTTATTAGTCAATTTTTCGATGGTTTTAAGAAACATTTCGTTCTGTTCTTTTAACCTGTAAATTTCGTCATCTTTTGATTTCAGCATCTTTTCGTAAAGTTCACCGATTTTATCTGAATTTGTTTTATGGATTACTATGCCCTCTCCGTGATGTGTGCCTATGTTATTATAGGTCGCATTACCAACGCTATCCAGTAGTTCATTTACGGTTGTATCCAGTATCTCCGCTAACTTCATTAAATTATCAACAGATAATTTAGTTTCACCAGTTTCTATTTTTGAAAATGCTTTCTGAGAAATCCCCAATTTTGAAGCAACGTATTCTTGCGAATAATTACGTTTTTCCCTAACATTTTTAACACTTTCACCGATTTTCTTTACAGTTATCATTAGTTCTATCTTAGAACTCTAAAGGTACTTAATTAGTACTATATATGCTATGCTGAACGTATGTTTTAGATTTATTTTGGCCCTGTAAACAACAAATTGCTTTTTTAATAATCAAATTATCAATTGATAGAATTTCTCCTTTTATTACAAATAATCCTATGGCTTTAATTTCATGTTCTGAATGCGGACGGCAAATTTCTAATCAGGCTAAAGTGTGTCCCAATTGTGGTGTGCCGATTAGGCTAAGCCAAGTGACTATAGAAAAAACTTCCAAAGAGGTTAAGAAAATGCAAGTTATGGGTTGGGTTGTGTTGATGATTTTCGTCATTATAGGTTTGGTTGCTATAAATCAAAATAATACAGTGTTGATGGGAGTCGGCTCATTTGGTATATTCTCAGTTTTAATTTACATCTTCTACACACAAATAAAAAAATGGTGGCAACATGGGTAAGATTATCATAGCAGTGTTTTTGCTTTTATCTTTTGGGTGTAATTCTATCCAAGAACCAACGCAAACGAAAGAAGAAATCGTAAAACAAGTAAGTGATTCGTTAGCAAAGTTGCAAGCGGACAAGGATTCACTGAAAGCTCAACAAGAGGCTGCCTCTAAACAAGAAGTTGAGAATAATAAAATAAAACAAGAAAAGGAATGCTCAAGTAAAATCAGTGAATTAAATGATATACTAAGCCAAAGTAATAGAAGGCGTGTCTGTGATGAAAAAAGCATAACGGGTATCTTTCAAAACGCCAATACATACAATTATGATCAACCTGAGCAATTAGTAATACCGTATGATGATATCTTAGAGACAAGGATGGTGTATGGCTATGACAAACGTAGTCCAAGCATACACATATTGGCTTTAGGAAAATGGAGGCTTTTAGTAGCATATTCATATCTCTTTGCCAATACAAGCATGAATGATAATGAGAAGAAGGAATATGAGCAAAATAATAAAATTGAAACGGATAAGCAAGTACAAAAAATTCATGTTTTACTAAAGACAATAATCAAATGCAAATGCAATAGGAATGTCTGACTTTTATTGCAAACTCCTATTGTCTTTAAGAACTGTTACATAATATTATCGCACCAGCCATAAGAATCTGGGTGAAGTTGCATTTGCTTAATTATGTAATCGATCCAATTGAACAATTTGATGTGATCTTGATAATCAAAGCATTCAAATTTTGTATTGGTGTGTCGTCTGTTAGCTTTGAATAAACCGTTAGTACTGCCGAAGTAATTTCTTAGCCAAGTACTTAACGCTTCGTAGTTGAGATCTGGTGATCCTAAAACAAAATGGCAGTGATATCCCATTTGGTTTGGGTTTTTCTCAGTCACATACCACATAATAATTTGGCTTTTAACAAAATGCTTTTTAATGGCACTAAATAGGGCTTCAATTGATTTTCGTGACGACTCTGCCGTGTGGCAAAATTCAGGGCTTAGTGTGCCTTTTAATCGCCAAGAATAAGCCTTCAGAAACTGTATGTACTCTTCTTTTACTGATTTTGTTTTCGTAGTATATTTTACACTTGCTAATCCACTTGACACATAAATTTTATGCTTGTAATCTGGTGTAATAAAATATCTCCAACTGTCAGTGTTTTTTTTCACCACCTCTAATCTTCGTCTTACCGTTTTGTCACTTATTTTAAAATTTGTACAAAACGTGGGTATGTCAAAATAAGTAATTCCTATATCAGTAGTAATTCCTGTTATTATAGTTTGATGGTTGATAACGTCGTCTATATCAATTTTTACATTTATTGCTTTTACATTTTCCATATCAAATATTATTTTCATTATATTGTTGCTATTATTAGCGAACATATTTATAGCAAGGGCAATACTCAAAGAGCCTTTACTTTCATAAATAAGTGATTTTCAATTACTTTTTATTCTAAAATCGACTAAGTACTTAGTCATCTATTTTTGAATGTATTTGTTACTGACAAATGGATTGAGAAACTTGCCTAAATAAATAGTCAGTGTTTGTGCAAAGTTTTTTACAGTGGTATTATTGAGATCTTGACTTTGCTTTTTTTATAATGTCTGAGGCTTGCATCTTAATTTCATCTTTCGAAAATTGGTGATTTTTAAGCATCCAAGCAGTTAAGTCATCTTTTTTGAAATATATCTTTTTCCCGTTCGGACAAAAAAAAGGTAATAGTTTATGATGGGTTAGCTTATATAAGTAAGACTTGCTTATATCCATGAATGAACATGCTTCTTTTACGCTTAATATACCTTTACTCTGGCATTGGCAAGTCGATGTATTGTTGATTCTTTCTTGTGTCATTTTTTAATTGTGAAATGTGATGGCGTTAGCAATCCAACTTGAGAAACGCCAATAGCCCCTGCTGGATTGCAAGGGCAAAAAGACAACATTTTGATGATGAAAATGGGTGTTATGGGTGCTGGCACCCGTGGTAAACCATTGATTCTACTGACTAATTATAATTTTTGAAGTCTTTGGAAAAAGCGAGGAATTTCTCTTTCCAATACTTGTAAGAACCCTTGTCAGGATCATTGAAATTGTTTTGGAATGATTTTTCGGATATTGTAGTGCCAGTTACCGACTTACTTGTAAATGCTTTTGTTATCGTTTTATATAGTTCATTTCTTTGGTCTGATTTAATTATTGAATGCTCTTCCAGCACTTTGAACAATAGTGCAAGATGCGACACTGTGATATTGGTTTGTATTGGTTTAATACTATTCCTGTCAAATTCTTTTAAATCGATAGTTGGATTAGCTTTGATCGTATCATAGTCTAATTGTAGTTTACGGAGTAACTTTCTCGGAGTAGATTCGTTAAACAAATTGTTATCCTTAGTTCGATCATCTGCCAGTAGTTCTTTTATACTGTTAATTATGTTTTGCAATAAGAACATGCGTTCATTGGGTAATGCGAATGAACTAATTAGATTTTGAAGTTCGCTGTAAGTTTTAATGAACAAATCCGCTTGTATTGAAGTAAAATTGTTAACTGAGCTAAGTTCAAAAAATTGCGGTAAAATAACTTTGACACACAGATCATTTTCCGTTTTACAAATGTCGTTTAGCAATCCATTGTCAAGGAGTAAGGTTGCTTCTGAGTTTGGATATGAAGTGTAATAAAGTGTTTTTAGTCTACGGTAAATCTCCTGTACAGAACTTGTTGTCCCTTTTTCTAAAGCTTTATTTATGTGAAATCTAAATAACCCATAACTTGAACCAGCATATCTTTTATCTTCCAGTGACAGTATGATAAATTTATCCGTCTCATAGTATGCATTTGAAGGTGAATCAATTAGATTTATTTGGCGACCTAAATTTATAAGACAATCTCTCAAATAAACATTCAGTAAGAAATTTGCTGCACGTGTTTCTTCGCCTAAAGTGTTAGCTGGCTCAAAATTTAAGAGGAAACTAAACGGGGTATAATACTTGTAAGCCAACTTATTTGTCTCGAAGATATACCAACGGATCTTTTTTTGTATTTCAACTGTAGAAGTAATTTTATTGTATCTCACTGCATTGGATATTTGATTTAATAGTTCATAGCAACTATATTTTATATCCCCTTCATAAAATTTGTTTCTGTCACCATATAGCACATTGGTAATTTCTGCATCATGAACAAAATATAGCATCTTGCTTAGCGCAGACACATCGTTAAATGGGCGTAGTAATTCGTTTTCGACTTCGAATTCCCAAAACTCTGAACGATTTATGACCTTCGACAATTTTTCAACTTTATCAGCCCAGTACTCTTTTTGTTTTGGATGAATGTTGTTTTTATCATACCCCTCCTCTCCAAATACTATAGCTTCAATTCTTTCAAAACTCACCATAGCTTTATGTTTATTTTGTTTGCCGCATCTTTTTTCTTTTCATCCATAATCTTCGCATAAATCTGCGTATTTTTTATGTTTTTATGACCTAACATGCTTTGTAAGGTATATACGTCTGTACCAAATGTAATTTGTAAAGTTGCATAAGTGTGTCTTGAACAATGAAAGGTGATAGTCTTGAATATACCAGCTTTAAACATCCACTGCTGGAGTTTTAAATTATGCCATGCTGAGTACTTCAATCCAATAAGAACCTTATCATCTGGATTTTGTCTATTCCCCAAAAGTTCCAATGCTTGATCTGAAATGTAGTGCGTTTCAAAAGCCTTAGTTTTTTTCATCCTAAATCGAATGAAGTAACCCATTTCATTAGAGTGTTGAATCTCGCTCCAAATTAATTTCTCTATGTCGCTGTATCTGAGACCTGTCAGACAGCCAAATAGAAACGCATTTTTTATAATTGGTATTTCACATTCGGTCTTGGCAGCAGCTTCCAGTTCTTCTTTACTTAAAAAATTCCTTTCAGTTTCTGCTGGTTTAAATCCTTCTATCATGTCAGCCATGTTCTTCGGGATTATTCCTTCTTTGTATGCCTCTTTTAGTGCTGATTTAACTTTGCTAAAGTATGAGGTAAGGGTATTGGGTAGAAGTTGCTTTTTCGCCTTTGTTTTGGCAACGTTTTGGAGGTGATCTTTAAATCCTTGTAGCCATTCCTTATCGATAGCTTTAAAGGTAGCGTTCTTGTCCTTGCAATATTCTACGAGGTGCAGTTTAGTACTAACCCAGTTGCCATAGTTACCGATACTGTCACGTTTAGTTTCCATTAGCTTTGTAAAATACTCAATGAAACTACCGTCGATCTTGGATCGGTCTTCTATGTTATAAGTTCCATTAATTAATTCCTTTTCACGCTGGTATCTTATTTCTTCAGCAATTGCAGTATGGTGTTTGTTGTGATCGTTCTCTTCTTTAGATAACCTGCCCTTTTCTGGTTTGGGGTGGAGGTAAAGATCTTTGAGGAACTCTTGTTTCCTTTCTCCACTCCTATAAATGTCTAAATACAATGCAATCTTTTTACCCGATTCCCGCTGTCTAAGGTTAACGCTCATAACGCAATAGTTTGTTGGTGAAATTTGTTGGTAACAGCAAATTTATGGTATTAACCAACATGTCACCAACAAAAATGTTGATAATATGTGAAATTAAATAAAACTAAATGAAAGATAAATCCTTACTGGATAAGGCTTTTGAAAGAATAGGATGCAATAGAAATGTAAATTACTTCCCTATACAAAACTTACTAAATATATAATCCAACTTATCCTCTGTGGTTATTTCGCCGGTTATTTCGCCGAGGTAGTGGAGGCAGTGGCGGATGTCGAGGGCGATAAGGTCGCCAGGGACGGAATTGTCCAGGCCGCTCTTTATGTCGTGGAGTGATTTGAGTACTTCCTGCAATGCGCCGTAGTGGCGCACATTGGTTATAATGGTGCCTTCCTGTTGCAGATCTCCCGTGGCTACGAGGTCGTAAAGGGCGGTTTTTAGTTCGTTGATGTTTTCCTTGTTTTTGGCTGATATAAAGATGATCTGCTTGTCTATGCCACGATAGGTGTCGTGTGCTTTTTCCAGTCCGCGGGCATCTACTTTATTGCCGGCCAGCAGGTACTTGATGTTGTTCTCTTCAAAGTATCGTTGCTGGTCTTTGAGTTCATCCAGCTGGTCTACCGATGCGTCGAAGAGGTAAACGGCTATATCGGCTTTCTTCATCGCCTCGCGGCTGCGCTCTATTCCCTGTAGTTCTATAAGGTCTTTACTGTGCTCACGTATGCCGGCTGTGTCTATTAGCCGGAAGATGATACCGTTGATGTTGAGCGTTTCTTCTATGGTGTCGCGGGTGGTACCGGCTATGTCGCTTACTATGGCGCGCTCTTCGTTGAGCAGGGTATTGAGCAGGGTGCTTTTGCCGGCATTGGGCTTGCCCACTATGGCCACGCTCACGCCGTTTTTAATAACATTGCCCAGGCTAAACGAGTTAACGAGGTTTTGAGTAACAGTGGTGAGTGCGCCTATCAACTGGTAGAAGCGGGTGCGGTCGGCAAATTCCACATCTTCCTCGCTGAAGTCGAGCTCCAGTTCCATAAGTGCGCTAAAGGTGATGAGCTGCTCGCGCATGTCCTTCAGGTCTTCGCTGAAACCGCCGCGCAGGGTATGCATAGCGGCACGGTGGGCGGTATTGCTTTGGCTGGCGATGAGGTCGGCAACGGCCTCGGCCTGGGTGAGGTCGAGCTTGCCATTGAGGAATGCCCTGAGGGTAAATTCACCTGCCTGCGCCATACGTGCGCCATGCTGCAGGCATACGCTCACCACTTGTTGCAGTATGTAGTTGCTGCCATGGCAGCTTATCTCTACCACATCTTCTCCTGTATAACTTTTAGGGTTTTTGAAGAGGCTGATGACCACTTCATCTATCACGGTATGGTTGCTTACTATTTTGCCAAAGTGCAGGGTATGGCTGGGTTGCTGCTCCAGTCCTTTTTTAGAGAAGATTTTTGCGGCAATGGTAATGGCATTGGCACCACTGAGGCGGATGATGCCTATGGCACCTTCACCCGGTGGGGTAGCAATAGCAACGATGGTATCGGAAAGAGGAAGCATGAGGTTGTAGTGCCTTTAGGGCATTGCAAAATTAGGTGTTATTGCGGGTGTTGGTGCATTTTGATTAGAGTGTTTCTGCCCCTGCCGCTCTTTACTTTCTTTTCAATAGGAAAAAGAAAGTAACAAAGAAAGTCCCAGGCTAAAAAATCGCGCTACCGCACAGAGCCAACGCGAGCCGCCGTTTTTCGCCATAGCTAAGCTTCTGCTCACTTTGATATTGCGTTCGGGTATTTCGCGAGCAGGACGCTTCGACTAGTGCGGGCATTATCCTGCTATTCTATTTCTTTCGCTTCCTGGTCTTTTTGGGTTTTGGTGGCGGTGTGGAATCTTGTTTTGCGATCTCTGCCTGCTTTGCGGCTAGTGTGGCATCTTCGATTGCTTTAGCAACAGAGTCTCTTGCGCGTTCTTCTTTTACCTGGTCCTGTCGTTGCCTTATCTGTTCCCTGCCGGAGTTGTATAGGTACTGACAACCTTTAAATGCCAGGATCACTGCAATAATGACAATGGCATATCGCACGAGCCATAATCTTGGTTGCGACTTTTCTTTCCTCAGTTGATCTTTCTGCGGGTCGTTGTAAGGTATTGATGCCAGCAGTTCGTCATGTTTTTTGCTAAATGCCAGCTTTATTTCTGCACCCGGCCACAAAACACCGCTCTTGTTTTGACTGTTTTTATAGGAGTTTTCCCCTTTCAGCTCTTTGCATATCCTTACGGCGATGTAAATTGTTGCAAACGACTCTTTATAGATATCGTGTGCCCACTCTAAAACCTTGATGAGTTTTTCGCAGCGGTCAATGTGTAGCGGCAGCGATTGGTTAGGGTGATCGGAATCTATCGTTAATTGGTAAGACGTGTCATAACTTGCTGATGCCCATTTGCACACCTCGTCAACTATTCGTGAGGTCATCTCCATTGGTGTGAGGCGATCTTCATAAGCTTTTATCGCTAATCCGAAATCTTTAATGAGTGCATCTACGTCCAATTCATCGAGCGACGCAGACCAGGCATAACAGTAGGCCCTCCCGAAATAGGCTTCCGCCGAATAACGATCGATCTCCAGGACCTTATTGTAAGTGGTTGTTGCCTCGTCGTAGTTGTTGGCCGACCTGGCACGTAAGGCATATGCCAGTAAGGTGGTTGTTTCGGTGGTGTGGTCTTGAGTTGGGGTGCTATGGCTAATAACCTCCTCCGGTACTGGTCTTGTAAGCGGGTTTTGGCAATAACTACACAGTATAGCATCCTCATTATCGGCCAACAGATTTTTGGCGCCACATGAACTACATACAATAGTTTGACTCATATTGATCAGGCTTTTTTTCCGGTGTCACGAAACTAAGCTATTATTTGTTTGGTAGTTAAGGCGTTGTGGTGGGTTCCTTATTGTCTAATGTTTGGCATCACCTTTTCACAAAAAATTAGAAAGCATATATTTTTTCGTCCGCTATTAATCGTTAATCTTGTACAAAAGAAATTAAGCCCAATGGATATCCCTGTTTCAGAAGCTTTGAATATAGATGCAACGGTTGCTATAAAGCAGCTGGTAGATAATGTAGAGACCGTTATCCGCGGTAAACGTAAACAAATAGAAATGGTGGTTACCTGCCTGCTGGCGGGTGGTCATATATTGATGGAAGATAACCCCGGTACGGGTAAGACGGTGCTGGCGCGTACGCTGGCGCAGTGTATAAGTGGTGAAAGGGAAGGGGAGCATGTGGTGTTCAAACGTATACAGTTCACCCCGGATCTGTTGCCTATGGACCTGATAGGCTCTCATATATTTGATGACGCCAATAAAGAGTTTATATTTAAGAAAGGTCCGCTGTTCTGTAATGTGCTGCTGGCCGATGAAATAAACCGTGCATCGCCAAAGGTGCAGAGTGCTTTGCTGGAAGCTATGGCCGAGCAGCAGATCACATCGGGAGATACTACATTGAAACTGGAGCGCATGTTCTTTACCATAGCCACGCAGAACCCTGTGGAAATGGAAGGTACTTATCCATTGCCCGCAGCCCAGCTGGATCGTTTCTATATGAAGATCTATTTCGGCTATGTAGATGAAGCTACCGAACTGAATATTTACCGTGAGTACCTGGATATTGCCCGCAATCTTATAGAGCTGACACAGGTGCTGAGTATGAAGGATATACTGGATCTGCAGGCGCAGGCGGGAGCTGTATTTGTGCATGATGAGATAGTACGTGCTGTAAGCAACATTGTGCGCCAGACCCGTGAACACCAGGATATATCACTTGGCGCCTCTACCCGTAGTGGTATTGCGTTCCTTAAATGCCTGCGTGCCTATGCGCTGGTACAGGGTCGCACCTATGTAATTGAAGATGATGTTAAGGATATAGCCCGTGCGGTACTCGACCATCGTCTGATCTACCGCAATAAAGACGGTAAGCAGAAGGCGCTTGAATCTATTATCAACAAAGAGGCTGACAGACTGGCGAAGTTGAAGTTGTATTAGTCGTAAGTCATAAGTCATGAGTCGTAAGTGGGAATGGAGTCGAAAGCTATGATTATGACATTCTTATTTAGGATACTCTTGTCGAGTTGGGACAAGTGTTATCTTAAAAGTCTAAAATCTTTGGTGATTATCCCCTATAAGCATTTATTAAATAGCATTAGGTAAACAGAAATATAAAATGGATTTATGAAAAAGAAAGCAAAGAAAACCACAGCGCAAAAAAGAATGATAAAAGATAAGCCTGTTGATTTTAAACCACCAGTTGTTGAAGAAATAGATATGGTTACGATATTCTCAAAATCTGGGATAGGACATACTGGATATGGGTTATCTCAGGAAAATCTGGGTAATTAAACTCTTTTACCGCAATATCCTTTAGATTCCCTTTCCGCCAAACTAAATTATCTCTCGATGTATTTAGAGATTGGCTGAGTACATCATTAATGTCGCATTTTAATTCATCTAAGTCGTCGTTTGGATAGTCTATAATGAATGTTTGCTCCGATATATAGCTACCGTATCTTGTTTTTGAGCCAATCTCACTGGTTTCAAATTTCCATCTTATCAGGATGCCGACCTTGCCGTCTTCATGGTAATTTGTAACCCCTGAATCCACGGTCATGTTGTATTCAAATAGGTTAGGTTCATACATTTCTTTTTCAAACTCAAAATGTATCACCTTTAATTCCTGAATCTTGATTGGCATAGCGTGTAATTATCCTGCAATATAATAACACATTCATTCAAAAGTAACTATTTACGTGACTTATGAAACTTTTCTAGTCAATTGATTCCAAGTCAATCTTTTGCCGTTTGAACGTGTAACCGTATCGGAGAACCTGTTCATGTCGGCTACTGTTCTGCTATTATAACGGTAAGAAAATTCCTTCAAATAGCGGTCAAGATGGATGGGAGACATCCAGTGATAAATACCTATATACCCACGTTTGAACAAGCTCCAGAAACCTTCGATGTTGTTGGTTGAGAAAGCGTTGTTGGTGTACATTCCTTGCTTGTGATTGACAGCAATGTGGAAGAAGTTATCACATACACGGAAGTAGCCAGAGTGCTCGTCAGTCACGACCATTGAGCCTTTTGCGATTACCTTGTCGAGTATCGGTAACAGCGTGTCAGCTGTTCTATCTGGTACGATTTGCGTAACCACAATGCCACCTATTTGCATTGCTCCCATTACAATTGTCTTGTCGTCGCTATGCCCACCCTGACTGTTTTCTTTCTTCTTATCGGCATGGCGATTTTTGTTTTTACCACCTACGAAAGTTTCATCTACGCTCACCACATCAGTCAATACTTTTGGTGTTTCGTCGAAGAACGTTTCACGAATACGGTGTAGTAAGAACCAAGCGTTCTTTTTGTCAACACCTAAATCACGGGCAAGTTGTAGGCTGCTAATTCCTTTTTTGTGGGAGGTAACGAGATATATTGCCGCGTACCAAGTGCGGAGTGGTAGTTTGGTGTTTTCGAAGATAGTTCCGACTGTTACGGAGAACTTTTTATGGCAGGCTTTGCTTGCACATTTGTAGCCACGGTTGGTGATGTAGATATGGTCGTGACCACAAAAAGGACAAGTGACGTTTCCGTTCCATCTATGGTCGGCGAGATAGTCTTTACAAACTTGTTCGTCCCTGAAATAATCCAATAATTGTGGCAAAGTTTTAAACTGACCGAGCATTTTAGTGCGTGTTACACTATCTATATTCCAACTTTCGTGCCAATTATTCTATTTTATTTGTAATTGTAAAGAAATAATTACAAAAAACATGACAAAAATAAGTACCCCAACCCATAAGATAGGGAGCTATTAATGGTAAAACACAAGTGGGTCTAGTTCTCTTGTTTTTTGTTCAGTATATTCGCAAATAAAAAGATATGGATTACGAACGTCTGATTGAGTTAGCCAATTATTTGTACAATAACCAACAAAGCGATAAAAGAATTTTCTCATTCAATGTTGCACCAAGTAATATTGAATCCAGTATCATTCACAAACGAAATATGCTAGACACAGATAGATTTTTAAATTATAAACCAGAAGATAACAATGAATTACTTTCAATTGTCCACGTAACAAGAGAAATGAATATTAACGATTCGTCGGAAATACATTTAAGATATACCTATGATATACATTCAAAAATAGAAAATATGGGAGCGCATAAATGGGTATTAAAAGATAAAGATATGCATAAAGAATTGCAGGAATATTTTAAATATGCAGCTAAAAAGTGAAGGGTTTATATTTCTTTAAGAGCATCACACATTATATTTGCATGATAAGTAATTATTTAATAAATCAGAAATTATGAAAATCATAAACTTGGTGTTAGTAATATCACTTCTAATTTTCTCTTCAGTAAAATCATCAGGTCAAGTACAACTTGTCGATTATCAGTTCTATGATAATGCGCTTGGTAGGCTAGAAAATAGCTATCAGGATGGGGTTTCTACTATACAATCTTATTATAACAAATTGATGATGTTGCAGCTTGTAAACACCATCAATAGCCAAAGAATTGAAGAATATAAGAAGACTACTTCCAATTATATGGAGCATGATTTCAAGACATCACATATAGATTTATCTCAGCAAGCGAATGTTTATTCTGTATGTAGATATATTAATGCCTATCGAAAGGATTCTTACATATGTGATGAAATGACCCTATTAACTCAAATAAAAAGTGAAATACAATCATTGAAATTTAATGACCCTAATGGATTTACAAGTGGGGCGAGATATAAAGAGCTACAACAAGTTCTTGCGTCATTAGTTACTTGTAACCCCTCAGATATTAAGACTTTAGCGTTAAAACATGGAATATTTTAATTATCCCGTAATTTTGTTTCATGTCATCGAAAAAAACGACATCGGATAAGGGAAAGGGGAAGAAGGCGAGCAAGTACGATATTGTATTTCCTCCGATTGACCTGACGTTTGAGGAAGTTATGAAAAAGATTGTTACGAAGGCGGATGAGACGATGAAACATCGTCGTTCAAAACCTGCCAATTAAATTAAAAATTACACTAATTCATTTTCCCTCCTATACCCTTGTCCCAACTCGACAAGAGTTACCCTTATTTAATTCCACGATTATTCAGGCAATGGAAATAACTCAATGTAACTTTCTGTCTTTTAGTTAGACTTACGACTTAAAAACATTCATTCCCGCCGTTAACTAATGGCTAACTATAATAGCTTGTCGATTAGTTGCTAATAAATTGCGTAATGAGGTAATATTGTGCTTACATTACATAAATCAATAACAGAGCGCACTAATGGCAAAAAAAAGTGATTTGCAAATGGGTCATATACGTGAGGTAGAACCACCCAGGGTGCGCCACTTATTAATATACTATTTCTTCCAGGGGATAGGATTGTCTCTGTTTTTTACGGTTGCTACATCACTGTTCTTATCATCATTTGTAGCTGCCGATCTGCCGCTGGCTTTTGTATCTGCGGCGGTGGGCATGATAGTGGTAGGCGGTATATATAACATTATAGAGCGCAGGTTGGTCATCTACAGGCGTGCATTCCTGCTCATTATTATTGCTGCATCCGTGCTGTTGTTTTATCTGGGTATGCAAGCGCAGGCTGCTACCTGGGTGCCGTTTGTAATGTTTGTATGGTGCAGAGTGGTGTTTATGATCACCGACCTGGAGTTCTGGGGTTTGTCTAACCTGCTATTTGATACCCGGGATTCCAAGAGCCTGTTTGGGTGGATAAGTATGCGCGATGTGCCTGCTAAGGTTATAGGTTTTTTCTCAGTTGGATTACTACTGCCTGTTTTTGAGTTGCAATCGTTATTGCTGATTTCAGCGGGTGCATTTTTCCTTAACTTCTTTGTCATTCGACAGTTGCTCGACCCTCGTTATGCGAGAGATGTAAAGCCTGCTCCAGCCAAACAAGTGGGTGACCTGCGACGCAGATTGTTCCGGTTCCGAGGGGCTGGCTTGTTGGTTTTGATGTGTGCACTGGGTATTACGGGTGTGCTCCTTTTCTCTGTTGTTAACTTTTCGTTTCTTTCTCTGGTCGAAGATAAATTTCATAAAGCTTCAGAACTGGCGGCATATTTAGGACTCATATATGGTGTGGCCAACATTCTTATAGCCGGTGGTAAAACATTTATGACCAACAAGGTATTGTCGAGGCTGGGTGCCAAAACATCTATGTTGGTATTGCCGGTATTTATAATAGCAGTTGCGGCTGTCATTCTTGCCAAGGTTGGCGGTAGTGAGGAGCGGGTGCTTTTTTGTTTTATTCTTTTCCTGGCCGGTGGAGCCATGTTTAAAGAAGTATTTTATGAGCCTATTTTTGTTAGCCTTTCGCAGCCGCTACCTACATCTGTAAGGAACAGGGCCTATGTAATTGTTCATGCTTTTGCAGAGTCGGGCGGTCTAGCACTGGCCGGTGTATTGATCTATTACGCTTTTGGGCGTGTATCTCACCCCGATCCTTATCTGGCCACCAATATTATAGCCGGGCTATCTGTAATATGGACAGTGCTTATATTGGTTACTTTCAGAAAATATATCATTGCGTTTAAGGGAGCTATTGCCAGAAGAGTATTAGTAACAAGGGCTGTAGATTCATTCAATAGTTTTTCGCAAGCCATAATGAGGGAGAAGCTAGAGAGCCGGGAGCCTGATGATGTGATCTATGCTCATGAGATCTGCTCTGACAGCAATGTTCATTTTTTTGAAACGGAACTGGGCCGACTACTCCGCCATGAATCTGAAAAGGTGAGGAAATATGCCTTGGAGAAAATGTCTGTTAAGACGCCTTTCAGCGACACGGATGTATTAATATACCTTGCCGTTACCGATCCTACCATTGTGGTAAAGGAGTTGGCCATCATTCATAGTGGAGCAAGGTATAAAGATAGCTTTGGTGAGCAATACAACAGTTTCCTGGAGAGCCCCGACCTGAGAATAAAGCAGGCTGCTATTAAGGGGCTGATGGAAAGCGGTAACCCGGAGATCATAATGATAGCGGGGCATAAGCTAAACGATCTGCTTGCATCGACTGAGGCTGCGCAGAATGTGATCGGTGCAACGATAATAGGTGATATGCACCTGAACAGTCACTACAGGCATTTACTGAAATTTTTTGAGCATCAGGATATTGCGGTACGTAAAGCAGCGATCATTGCAGCGGGCAAACTCACGCATCCTAAGCTGATGTCGGCGCTGTTCTTATTACTGGCAGACAGGCACCAGAGCGATGATGTAGTAAAATCTCTGAGCAATTACCAGAAAGATGTGGTGAATCATCTGCTCGAAAACAAGGGATTGCTGGAGCGATACCCGGATGATATTCTAAAACTTTGCGGCTATATAGAAGAGAAAATAGCTGCTATGGTTATTTGTATGTATCTGCTGCCACCGGCAGATACAGAGTTGCTGGACGGTTGCCTGCAGGTCCTCTACCAGATGAATAACGAAAAGGTGGAAGTGGACAGAGGTGTTCTGGAACTGAAACTTGTTAACGTGGGTGCGTTGATACATTCCAGTCTGCATTATATAGACCAACTGCCCGACAGTGCTGTGCTACTGAAGGAGGCATTTACTGCTGAAATAAGAAATGCTAAAAGAAGGTTGTTGCTGCTGTTGTCGCTTATGTATGACAAAGAGACATTTAGTAAGATAATAGCCGCGTACGATAAGGCGGGAGATAAAAAGGCGCCTGTTATTAAAATGATGGAAGCGGTTTTTGATGAAAACCACAAAAAGAGATTCCTGCCTATTTTTGAGTTGAATGATAATGCAGCCTTAAAAGCGCATCTGGCGCAGTTCTACCAGCTACAGGTAAAAGAAGACATAAGTGAAGCGGTACTGATGGGTAAGAAGAAGAGCATCTTCCTGTTGTGGACACAGGCAGCTGCATTGTATACTTATCTGCTGGAACTCTCTGATGATGTGTTGCAGATGTATAAAGACCATCATGAAAAAATGATCTTTGAAATGGTGCAGCTGGCATTGAGCCGCAAGCCATTTGCATTGAGGTTGATTGAGGATGAGTCGAACGCGAGCTTTACCATAGATCAGGAGCATGACGATGCGCTATTATATATAGAGAAGATAGTGGTGCTGAAGACCATTCCTATTTTCGAAAACTTTACCCAGTCTATGTTCTCTGCTATCTGTGATATTATGCAGGAAGAACGCTATTCGGCCAATGGTGTGTTGTATGGAGAAGGTGAGCCGGGTAACAGCATGTTCATTATCTACTATGGTACCGTGTCTATGTTCAACGGTGTGGCTGAGATCATGCGGCAGGGTGGTAAGGAGATAATAGTGAAGATAGATACTCCGGGTCAGGAACTGGCATCGGCTAAGGCACTTACAGATACATTGCTGTTCAGGATCAATAAAGAAGACATTGATGCATTGAAGGCAACACAGCCGGTAATGGCACAGAGTATGTTGCAGATGTTTAGTACGGTGTAATATTAAGTCAAAAGGCAAAAGTGAAAACTTAAAGGTGATTACTCTGGCACATTCTTAATAGCCTATGCGTGTGTGATAGTTATTTTGATTTCAGATTTGACAACTTTTAGAAAGTTGTCAAGTCTGACACGGTAGTTTACTTTATCTCATGTTCCTTATTCCTAAAATCTGTTAGCTTCCCCGATGCCTCATTAATAAAATTTAGCGGCACAGGTATCTTGCCATGGCCATCTTCTATATCTATAATATAAGTGGGGTATGCAATGCCGCTAAGGGTGGCCGTTAATTGTGTGGCAATTTCTTTCTCCTTTTCTATGTCTACCGTAAAATGCTGAATACCTTTTACCGCATCGCAGTGATAGAGATAGTAGGGTATAACTCCCTTGTGGTGGAGTTGGGTATATAATTGATGTAGTGTTTCAAAGCTGTCGTTGATGCCTTTGAGGAAGACGGTTTGTGATAACAGAGTAACGCGGTGGATTCGTAACATGGCTATTGCTTCCAGTGCCTGCTCAGTAAGTTCATCGGGGTGGTTTATGTGTAATAATATATAGAACGGTCTTTGTTTTGCAATTTCATCTATTAATGACAGTAGCAACTGAATAGCATCCGACTGAAATGCTTCAGGTAACTGCAAGGGTAGACGAGTGCCGATGCGGAAGACCTTTATGCTGTGTATTACTTTTAGTTGTTGTAATAGTTGATAAGTGAGTTTGGCAGTGTAGAATGGATCGCCACCAGATAAGATCACATCATCGATCTCGGGGTGTTGATGCAGGTAAGTGACTATGTTGTTGATGTTATCATCGGTCAACGTGCCTTCTGCATTGCCTATCTGGCGGATACGGGTACAGAAGCGGCAATGGGCAGCGCATTGGTAGCTTACTTTAATAAGTGCTCTATTGCTGTATTTATGCACAAGTCCTTTTACTACTTCATGATCGTCTTCATGTAATGGGTCATTGTAAGTGTCATCTGAAAATGGCTCAGATCCACCGGCATTATACTGATTAGCAACTGACGCACTGCCTGCAATTGATCTTAGGTACGGGGTTATTTTTTCTTTCATGACAGGTCTATAGTTTGTGACTCAACAAAAGAATATAGTGGATGTGCTTTGGCCTGCTCATAGAAATTTGAAGCCTCTACCATGTGAATATCTGAATTGATGTGGCCTATGATTGGGTAGGTTTCATCTATGTTGCCTGCTTTAATACCATTAGCCGCATTTACAAATGGTATGGCCGCAAGGTTACGAACAGGTTCATTTACTGTAGTTGCAAATAGTGTTTCGTGCCCCATAGCAAATGCCCATGAAGTTATGTGATACGCCAATGCTACGGCAGCGCGCTTGTGACCTGTGAGAAAGGCAAATTGTTCGAAGTAGCATAACTGTTGCTGTTCATATTGAGCAAGGTCTATGTGCCATGAGGCACTATGTCGGCGTACCCATACATCTGACTCTCGCAACTTTCCATCGGGGAAGATTATACCAAAGCCTATGACCTTATTGTCTTCTTCTGCAACCAGGCAGTAGGATGTGTTAATGTAATCGAGGTAGGTAGCTTCGTCGGTACCTAGTAAGAAGCCACCGGTTGTTGTATTTGTACCATTGATAGCTAATGGTAAATGGTCCTTTATATATAAAAAAGCTTTGGCATCTGCAGGTGTGGCCTTACGTAGTTTTGTCTTCATATACTATTGTTGGGCCTTTTACCTGGTTAATAATGGCACGGAAGAAATTCCATGTGTTTTGATTCTGCTCGGTGTATTTCTGTGGGAGTGGTGTGCTCCTGGTTGGCAATTCATGCCAGGGGACATTGGGATATTGATGATGAGTGGCGTGTTCATTAAAGTTCATCAGTATCCATGAGAAAATAGGCACTCGTTTTACTGAACGCACATTAAAACGAACGCCTGTTCCGGTTGTGGTGTCATAATGAAATATATAGACCAACATAGACAGGATCCATGCAAATGAGAGCATAGGGTAGCCAAGCGTATAGAGGTATATCTCTTTACAGAGCAAGAAGAATACTGACAGATGTAATGCTACACCCAATGAAAAGAGTGCTATAGATTTCAGTTGATCCTTAATGCCCCAGTTGTTGAATGCAGGTGAGATCTTTTTTGATAAGGATACCGGGACAAAGAGGAACAACAAAATGGAGATAAGTGAGTGAAAGAAGAACCCACCAAAGAACACACTGATGTACCATACCGTATAGCAGTATATTTTTCTCATTAGAGAAGGATTGCCTTTTATAACAAATGTATCGAGGGAAGATGTGTGGTGGTCTTTGCGATTGAAGCCATGGTGGAACATGTGTATCTTTCTGTAGATAGTTATAGGAACCATTATTGGGAGCAACACTACAGATCCCCACAGATCATTGAGTTGTTTGTTGTCTCTAAAAAGTTTGTTGTGAGATGCTTCGTGACCAACAATATAAAATCTGTAAAACCATAGTCCCTGGAAAATAAGTAACGGAGTATAGATGATCCATTTCGCAGTGCTACTAATTGGTAGATGTTGTACACCTACTGCTGCGATGCTGATGATCACAAAAACAGAAAGTGTTTCGAAAATGAGTTTATTGTTTATAGACAGTGTTGACATTGGTGTGTCCGAAAAATGTTAGTGATTGACAATGTAATTACATGATTGTCAATTAGCAAAAATCCAGCCAAAAATGAATGTGTTGTTTAGGGCGCTCAAAGAAAGTTCAGAGTGGATGTTTTGTGCACTCATCATGGCGCGGGAAAAGAGTCTACAAAAAAAAGTCCCGAGATACCTTGGTATCTCGGGAAGGGACTGTACTTACTAACCCATCGTCAGCACAGCAAATATCTGAAAAAGGTTCGGAATTGAAAAATTATTTTTGAAATAGCTGGGATGGTTGTTGGTATTTATATTTTATTGTTTTGTAAGGGGTAATGACCTTGTAGAGTTTATTATATAACTATATGTTCATTATCAACTAAATATGAACGTTAATTGAAGTAAATAATTGTCAAATTGTCGCACTCTAAAATTTGTTAACGACAATATGGCTGATCGTTATTTTGAATTCAGACATTATGGCTGATAAAATCGATTGGTACTTAGTTTGATTTAGTACTAACAAATCAATCATTAAAAACTAAAAAAATAAAAACTATGTATCAGAAAAGAAGTTACGGAATGATGCCGGCCACATTTGGCGGATTATTGGAAAACATGTTGCACAATGGCATTAGCAGGATCAATGAAGATGCAACTGCAGGATCTACACCGGTGAATATTCATGAAACAGACAAAGGCTATGATCTGCATGTTGTGGCTCCAGGCATCAGGAAAGAAGATTTCAAGATCAATGTTGATAAGAACGTATTGACCGTTTCTTATGAGCACAAAGAAGAAACAAAAGAAGAAGGTAAGGAAGAAAATCAGGTGAAGTTCTTACGCACTGAGTACAGTGTAAAGTCTTTCAAGAGAAGTTTTACGCTGAATGAGAAGATAGATACCACAGCCATATCTGCAAAGTATAGCGATGGTATACTGAATGTATCCTTACCTAAAAAGGAAAATGCAGAAGTTCCTGCAAAGGAAATTGTGATCAACTAAGCGTAGTAGTGTGTGTGAATGTGATGGGCAGTGCTGAAAAGTGCTGCCCTTTGCTATTTAGTTATATCCGTTTAAAATGTAGATTTAGTAATTCTATAATTTTCACTCTTCAATATTTTGAACTATTTTCGCCTTCATGGAAAAAACTCTGTTGATAACCGGTGGGGCAGGCTTTATTGGTTCCCATGTTGTAAGATTATTTGTTCAGAAACATCCTGAATATCATATCGTTAACCTGGATGCACTTACTTATGCAGGCAACCTTGAGAACCTTAAGGATATTGAGAATGAGCCGAATTACACATTCGAACATGCCAATATAAATGACGCCGAAAAGATAACTGAGTTATTTGCTAAATATAAGTTTGATGGGGTGGTGCATCTGGCAGCGGAAAGTCATGTAGACCGTTCTATCACCGACCCAAATGCATTTATACAAACGAATGTAATGGGCACAGCCAACCTGCTCAATGCAGCACTGGCGGCATGGAAGGGTAACTTTGAAGGTAAGCGTTTCTACCACGTTTCTACCGATGAGGTATACGGTTCACTGGGTGATACCGGCTTCTTCCTGGAGACAACGCCATACGATCCACAATCACCATATTCTGCATCTAAAGCAGCGTCAGATCATTTGGTGCGTGCATATGGCAATACTTATCATATGCCATTTGTGTTGACCAATTGTTCTAACAATTATGGTCCTAACCATTTCCCTGAGAAACTGATACCGCTATTTATTAATAACATCCGCAACAAGAAGCCATTGCCTGTTTATGGAGATGGTAAATATACCCGCGACTGGTTGTATGTAATTGACCATGCAAGGGCTATAGAACTGGTATTTGAGAAGGGTAGGAACGGTGAGACTTACAATATCGGTGGTTTCAACGAATGGCAGAATATAGAACTGGTAAAGTTGTTGTGCCGTGAAATGGACGAAAAGCTGGGTCGCGAGAAGGGCGAATCTGAAAAGCTAATTGCTTACATCAAAGACCGTCCGGGTCATGACAGGCGTTATGCTATTGATGCTACCAAGCTGAATAAAGAGTTGGGATGGTATCCGTCAGTGACTTTTGAAGAAGGACTGAGCAAAACAATAGACTGGTATTTGGCTAATGAGGAGTGGTTGAACAACGTGACATCAGGAGACTACCAAAAATATTACACCAAGCAGTATAATTAATTACTTACGACTTACAACTTACGACTAATATGAAAGGAATTATTCTTGCAGGTGGATCAGGTACAAGGCTGTACCCATTGACAATAGCGGTAAGTAAGCAGCTGATGCCTGTTTATGATAAGCCAATGATCTATTATCCTTTGTCTACTTTGCTATTAGCTGGTATCAATGAGATATTGATCATAACCACGCCTGAAGATCAGCCTGCATTTAAGAAGTTGCTTGGAGATGGTAGCCAGATAGGTTGCAGTTTTGAGTATGTGGTGCAGCCTAAGCCGGAAGGTTTGGCACAGGCATTTATATTAGGTGCTGATTTTGTGGGTAATAATCCTGCCGCGTTGGTACTGGGTGATAACATATTCCACGGTTCAGGAATGGGTACATTGCTTAAGAATAATGCTGATCCCGATGGTGCGGTTGTATTCGCTTACCAGGTTCATGATCCTGAGCGTTATGGCGTAGTGGAATTTGACAAGAACTATAATGTATTGAGTATAGAAGAAAAGCCTGAAAAGCCTAAATCAAACTTCGCTGTACCAGGCTTGTACTTTTATGATAATGATATTGTACCTATTGCAAAGTCTATCAAACCTTCTCATAGGGGCGAACTGGAGATCACAGATATCAACAAGGTATACCTGGAGAAGGGTAAGCTAAAGGTGGGTGTATTAGACCGCGGAACTGCATGGTTAGATACCGGTACATTTGATTCATTGATAGAGGCAGGCGAATTTATCGAAGTGATAGAAAAACGCCAGGGGTTGAAAATCGGTTGTATAGAAGAGATCGCTTACCGCAACGGTTGGATCAATGACGAGCAGATGGAAAAGCAGGCTAAGATATATATGAAGAGTGGATATGGTAAGTATCTACAGGGATTGATAGGTAATTTATAATCTTTTCGAGTTTTATTGTTGATGGCCCGGATCTTTTGGTTCGGGCTATTTTGTTATTGAGAGATTTGACAACTTTTTAGAAAGTTGTCAAATCTGATGCGTGTAAATAAAGAAACGGAAATGCTAAACAATACTCTGTATATACTTTCTTATTCGTTTGTTCTTTCCGATGAAGAAGACAATGTCGAGTAAGAAGGGAAGCTTGGAAAGTGTGCGTTGAGCCTTGTAGCTGCTATATAGCCCGTCTACAATAGATGATTGCAGCACATTGTCGTAGCCTTTCATAAACTCAGCGCTGAAGTCGTTGGCCTTAAATGAGCGGATCAACTGATCTGCAGCTATTTTGCCGCTCATTACGGCATTGCCCATGCCTGTACCTGATAATGGGTTAGAGAGTGACGCTGCATCACCTATTAGCATAAAACGCTTGCCAGATACTGTGCCTATGGTCGATCCAAGTGGGACACCAAAGCCTTCGAGTGTGGACACTTGTTCTGCGTCTGCGAACTTCTCTGCAAGCTCAGGGCTTTGCTTGAAGTAGTCGTAAAATGACTCTTTAAGATTGATCTTATTCTCAGAAATATTGCTGGAAAGTAAGCCAAAGCCTACATTAGACAGGTTGCCTTCTATAGGGAATACCCACAGGTAATTTAGGTTGTATTTGGAACTAAAGAAGACTTCACTTGTTACATTATCTGTATTTTTTACATTTTTGTAATAAGCTCTTACAGCCCCAAGATAATGAGCCCTATCCAGTGTTTTTTCAGTCAATTGCTTGGCAACTGTAGAGTGAGCGCCATCGGCGCCTATGATAATTTTTGCTGAATATATTACCGGAGAATTCTTGATAGTGAGTGTTACACCGTCATCAGTCACCGTTATTTTGTCGGGGACAGTTGCAGTGAAAATATCAGTACTTGTATACTTTCTGACGGTGTTGAGTAGGTAGTTGTCGAACTCTAACCTTGGACATGTATATGATTCACTTACCCAATCGAAGGTGAGTGATTTACCCTTATAATGTACAGTAGTATGCTTTAAGACCAGTGTCTTGGAAAAGTTGATAAAGTCTTTTTCGAAGCCGGGTAGAATGGCGTTCAATGTTTCAACTGCCTTTTTGTGCAACAGTTCACCGCATACCTTATCTCTCGGGAATTCACTTTTATCGATGATAGCCACCTTAAGCCCTGCCTGATGTAATGCCAATGCACAGCTGGTACCACTGGGGCCGGCACCAATAATCAGTACATCATATTGCTTTACATCTGCGCTTTCAGTCATGAGGTATTTTCAGTTATTTATTATACAATTATACTAAACTTTGTATTTTTTTCTTTATCCATTTGTACTGGGCCAACCAAAAAAGTATGTCGAGTATGAATGGGATGCCAGCCAAAAACCTTGTTGCTTTATAGCTGGCAACCAGGTCTTTGTATATCTGCTTATCAAGTAGTGCATTATATGATTGCATGAAAGTGGCACTGAAATTTTGTTGCTTGAAACACTCTTTTACCTGATCTGCCGCCAGCTTGCCACTCACCACCGCATTACCCATGCCTGTACCAGAGATAGGGTTGGTAAGCGATGCTGCATCTCCGATCAGCAAAAACCTGTCACCGGATACGGTGCCCATAACCGAGCCTATAGCTACACCAAATCCTTCAAGCGGACCTTCCTGTTTTGCATTTTGGAATTTCTCGCCAAGGTCCTTATCAATTTTGAAATATTGATAAAATGACTCTTTGAGGTTGATCTTCTTTTTTGAAATATCGCTGGATAAGAGACCGAAACCAACATTGGCCTTTCCACCCTCAACCGGGAATACCCACATGCAGTTGAGGTGATATTTGGAATTGAAATAGATCTCTGAAGTGTTACTTCTAAGGTCGGTTATGCCGGAGAAATAAGTTCTTACGGCGCCGAGGTAATGTTCTTTATTGATGACCTTGTGCGCTAACTGCTTAGCTACTGCCGAGTTAACACCATCGGCACCTATGAGTATTTTCGTCCTGAAAGTATGATCTGCACTCTTTAATGTTATGGTTACTCCCTGTTCGTCGGTAATAAACTTTTCGGGGGTAGTGTTGGTGAATACATCAATATTGCCTGCTTCTTTTACCTTGTTGAGCAGATAATTATCGAAGTGTATACGCGGGCACGTGTAAGATTCTCCTTCCCAGTTATACGTAACTACCTTGCCCTTATAGTGCATTTTGGTATGCTTTAATACAAGGGTTTTTGGGAATTTGGTAAACTCTTCTTTGAAGCCGGGAATGATGGAGTTGAATGTTTCTACTGTCTTCTTGTGCATCAACTCACCACACACCTTGTCTCGGGGGAAGTCACTTTTATCTATAATGGCTACTTTGAGTCCAGAGTCTTTAAGAGCGAGGGCGCAACTTGCACCTCCAGGTCCTGCCCCTATGATCACAACGTCATATGCTCTTATTTCGCCCCTGTTCTCCATTATAATAATACCGTGAGCGGCATTTTGTGTAAAAATAAAAAATAAAAGTTAAACAAAATGCTGATCGATATCATATATCTCAATAGGGGTATTTATTATAGAATGGTTCTATTTACTTTACCTGTCGCCTATATAAGTAGTATGCAATGATGGCGAAAATGAAGTTGGGGATCCAAACCGATATGAGCGGATCTAAAGATGCTTTGGTAGAGAATGTAGTAGATAGCTGCATGAACATAACATAGATGGCACTGATGGAGATGCCTAAGGCCAGATGAAAGCCACTACCACCGCGAATCTTCCTGCTGGCTATACATGCGCCTATAACAGTTAGGATCAGTCCGGCAAACGGCTGGGAAGTTCTGCGGTCTTTCTCAACGTAAAACATATTGAGGTTTTCTCTTCCTCTCAATGATTCGGTTTTAATGTATTCTATCAGTTCAGGCGTTGTGAGTGCTTCTTTCAATGCCTCGTTTCGGTTGAGGTCGGTAGGTTTGAAAGGGTAGTTGATATAGATATCATCCAGTTTGGTAACCGTTTCATGCAAGGTGTCGTTTCTGCGCACGATGATATTATGCAGATGCCAGGTTTGTTTAATGCTATCGTAAGACACATCATCTGCCATCATTTTCTCCAGCAGTAATGTGCCCTTCATTTTTTCGGCAGTAAAACCATTGCCTTTGCCACTGGTGAAGTTGAAGTTTTTGATATATACGTAAGCGTCTTTGGCATAGGCGAGGTGCACATTCTCGCCCGGTATGGCATAGTTGCCATCGTTGATGTACTTGTCTTCAAAAGCTACCCGCTGCTTATTGGCCAAAGGAATGATCCAGTGATTGGCTGCCAATGAGATGGCGCACAGGAAACTGGCACCTATAAGGTATGGCCTGAGGAACCGTTGAAAAGAAACGCCTGAAGACAGGATAGCAATGATCTCTGACTTATAGGCCATCTTAGATGTAAAGAAGATGGTGGCTATAAATATGAACAGGTGAAAAAGCAGGGCAGTGATGTGCGGAATGAAATTCTTATAGTAGTTCAGCACCACCATAAAGGGGGCTTTTTTCTGCACAATATTGTCCACCTTTTCTGAATAGTCGATAACACAGGAGATCACCACCAATATCATGATGGCAAAAAAGAAGGTCGTTAAGAACTTCTGTATTATGTACCAATCCAGTTTTTTGATCATATTGTTTATTGAGCCTCACCCCGGCCCTCTCCAAAGGAGAGGGAGATGTAACGCAATTTTATTAAAGTCTCGTTTTTAGTAAAGGTATCATTTCGTTTTTCCACGAGGTAAAGTCACCGGCAATGATGTGCTCGCGGGCTTGCTTAACCAGATGCAGGTAGAAAGCGAGGTTGTGTATACTAGCAATCTGCATAGCCAGTATCTCGCCTGCTATGAACAGGTGACGCAGGTATCCCTTGCTATAGTAGTTGCTTGTGTAGCAGTCGATACCATCGTCTATGACGCTGAAATCGGTAGCCCACTTTTTGTTGCGGATATTGACCACACCCTTTGATGTGAACAACATGCCATTACGGCCATTACGAGTTGGCATTACACAGTCGAACATATCCACACCCAAAGAAATATTCTCGAGGATATTCCATGGAGTGCCCACGCCCATCAGGTAGCGGGGTTTATCTTGCGGCAGGTATTCGCAGGTAAGTGCACACAATTCGTACATCATTTCTTCAGGTTCGCCTACTGAAAGACCGCCGATAGCATTACCATCGGCACCCATTGATGCGATAAATTCAGCTGATATTTTTCTCAGGTCTCTGTACGTACTGCCCTGAACGATAGGGAAGAGTGCCTGGTCATAGCCATACAAAGGCTCGGTATCAGACATATGCTTTACGCAACGTGCCAGCCACCTGTGGGTAAGCTCCATCGAGTTTTTGGCATAAGTATATTCCGAAGGGTAGGGAGGGCATTCATCAAAAGCCATAATGATGTCAGCACCTATAGCACGCTGTGTATCTACAACGTTCTCCGGCGTGAACAGGTGGCGTGAACCGTCTATATGCGACTGAAATACTACTCCTTCTTCCTTTATTTTACGGTTGGCTGCCAGTGAAAAAACCTGGTAACCACCACTATCGGTAAGGATGGGGCGGGGCCAGCCGGCAAATTTGTGCAGTCCGCCAGCCGCTTTAAGCACTTCGGTGCCGGGGCGCAGGTATAGGTGATAAGTATTTCCGAGGATGATCTCGGCCTTTACTTCCTTTATTAGCTGCTCGTGTGTAACCGCCTTTACGCTGCCCACGGTGCCTACCGGCATAAATATAGGTGTCTCTATCTCGCCATGGGCGGTAGTCATTTTGCCCGCACGGGCCGATGATGCGCTATCCTGCGCTTGTAATTCAAATTCCATTTTACAGGTGGCAAAGGTAAATGATAATGGGGCAATGACCTAATGGGGGAGTGGGTGAATGAGGTTAATATGTATGTTAAAATTATTCTGCCTGTCCCACTACAAGAGGGACAGGCAGACCTAAGATATTCACTTAAGTTTTACTTTAAACGGCAATTATTTTGCGATATCAATACGCACTTTTTTGCCTTTGATCTTTTCATGTTTCACCAGGCTTAATGCATCAGCGGCTTTGGTTTTCCTTACAGCTACAAAAGAGAAGAAGTCCTTCACTTCTATCAGTCCAATGTCTTCCTTCTTCAGTTCGCCTTTCTGACCAAGGAAACCTACTATATCTACCTTGTTTACCTTATCCTTTTTACCTGCAGCTATGAATAGGGTAGTCCACTTAGGTTTTTCAGGTAGCTCGGCATGTTCGGGCAGGGTAATTTGTTCTACCTCTTCGTTTACATATTCCGGCAAGGTTTCGTCGGGAGATAGTATAATGATGGTAGTGCCGGTAGCGTCCATTCTGGCCGTACGTCCATTTCTGTGGGTATAGATATCTTCGGTATGCGGCAGGTGATAGTGTATGATATTTCTAATGTTAGGTATGTCCAGTCCGCGCGATGCGAGATCGGTTGTCACCAATACATTGCATGTGCCATTTCTGAATTTGCAGAGTGCGCTATCTCTTTCCTGTTGCTCCATAGCGCCGTGGTAAAACTCATTGATGATACCTTTTTCTGCCAAAAACTCGCTGGTGCGCTCTACAGATTCGCGGTGATTGCAGAAGATAATAGTTGAGCGGTTACCTATCATACATATCAAGCGGAACAATGTTTCCAGTTTGTCACGACCGTCAGACATTACCGTTTTAGTCGTCAGCCTTTCTTCAGCCACTTCTTCACCGGTAAGGAAATTGAGTTTTATCTCGCCCTTCATTCTTACAAAATCCGGCACCTCTACTGCTTCGGTAGCGGAGGTGAGCATATGTTTTTTAAGGTTCTTCAGTGACTCTACTATAAAAGACATTTCTGCCTGGAAACCGAGTTCAAGTGATTTGTCGAACTCATCCAGAACCAACATTTTTATGGCATCGACAGTAATGTTGCCTCGGCGAATGTGGTCTGCAAGTCTGCCTGGTGTACCAACTATTACAGCAGGTGGTTGTATGAGATTGTTCTCTTCAGTTTCTCTAAGGTGTCCACCGTAGCAGCAGGTTATCTTCAACCCTGTCCCCATTTGCTTAAAGACATGTTCTATTTGGATAGCCAGTTCACGAGATGGTACAATGATAAGGGCCTGTGTTAATTTATTTGCTTCGTCGACCTGTTCTAAAATTGGCAACAGAAACCCAAGTGTTTTGCCTGAGCCAGTAGCAGAGAGCAGTATTACATCATTATTTGACTTGTTTGCTTCTATTGAAGCCAGTTGCATATCGTTAAGGGCATCTATCTTCAGGTTAGACAGAATGTCGCTAACCGCATATTTTATGTTTTGCATTGTGGCAAAGGTACTGAAGTTTACTAGCAGGTGGATAAACAGGGATATTAATAGAAAAAGCCACCGAACAGGCAGCTTTTTCTATTAATATTTGAGTTATGAAAGGGACGATTATCCCGTGTGCAAAATACTATCTATTACAAATGTATTGCTTCGCCCAAAGCTACTTCTATGGCGTCTTTCACGCTTTCGCTCATTGTGGGGTGCGGGTGGATGCTATCCAGCACTTCGTGCCATGTAGTTTCCAGTTTGCGGGCTACAACTGTTTCAATGATCATTTCTGTAACGTTAGAACCGATCATGTGTGTGCCCAACCACTCGCCGTATTTAGCATCGAAGATTACCTTTACGAAACCTTCAGTAGCGCCTGATGCACTTGCTTTACCAGACGCTGAGAATGGGAATTTACCCACCTTGATCTCGTAACCTGCGTCTTTTGCCTGCTTTTCAGTCATACCAACGCTTGCTACTTCAGGTGAGCAATAAGTACAGCCCGGTACATTGCCATAATCCAATGGCTCAGGCATGTGCTTGTACTTTCCTTCGCCAAATGCGATAGCTTCCACACAAATGATAGCGCCCTTAGATGCTACGTGTGCCAAAGCCTGGCCAGGGGTGATATCGCCGATAGCATAGATACCTGCAGCGCTTGTTTTGTAGAATTTGTCAACAGTTACTTTGCCCTTATCTGTAGCTACACCTGCTATATCCAGACCAATGTTCTCGATGTTGGCAACGATACCTGCAGCACTCAATACGATGTCTGCTTCCAGTGTTACTTCTCCGTCAGCAGTCTTTACTGTTGCTTTTACGCCTGCGCCTGCAGTATCTACCTTTTCAACAGAAGAGTTGGTCATGATAGTGATACCTTTTTTCTTCAGGCTCTTTTCCAGTTCCTTAGAGATATCTTCATCTTCAACCGGAACGATACGTGGCATGAACTCAACGATTGTAACCTTGCAGCCCATAGCATTGTAGAAGTAAGCGAACTCAACGCCTATAGCGCCGGAACCTACAACTATCATTGTCTTTGGTGTTTCTGGCAGTACCATTGCTTCGCGGTAGCCTATTACCTTTTTGCCGTCTATAGGCAGGTTAGGCAACTGACGGCTGCGTGCACCTGTAGCCAGGATGGTATGTTTAGCCTGATAAACGGTCATTTTACCATCTGCACCTGTTACTTCTACTTCTTTCTTGGCATTCAGCTTGCCCATACCCATGATCACATCGATCTTGTTCTTCTTCATGAGGAACTGAACACCCTTGCTCATTTTGTCGGCAACACCACGGCTACGCTTAACCACTGCAGGGAAATCTACCTTAAAGTCAGACGCCTGAATACCGTAATCGGCAGCATGGTTGAAGCTTTCTATAACGCTTGCACTCTTAAGGAGGGCCTTAGTAGGAATGCAACCCCAGTTGAGGCAAATACCGCCAAGGCTTTCTTTTTCTACTACTGCAGTTTTGAAACCCAATTGTGATGCACGAATAGCGGCTACATATCCGCCTGGTCCGCTGCCTATTACGATTATATCGTATGCCATATAAGAAAGTATTTAAGTGTTCGTTTTTTTACTGGCGCAAAGGTAGTAAAAGTTTGGTTTTGGTTTATTATTTATGGTTGGTAGTTTGCCGGAACTGGTAAGAGGGTATTAGTTCGTATATCATCTTTATATTCGCATTCTACAGTCGTTCAATCAAAATCACAACAGAAAATTGCCATCAGCGGAAGAAATATTAAAAAAGTATTGGGGGTATGATGGTTTCAGGCCGTTGCAAAAGGATATTATTGATTCTGTGTTGACAGATAATGACACATTTGCCTTGCTGCCTACCGGCGGGGGGAAATCTGTATGTTACCAGGTGCCGGCGCTGATGCTGGATGGTTGTTGTCTGGTCATTTCTCCCTTAATAGCCCTGATGCAGGACCAGGTGAACAGACTACAGCAATTGGACATACCAGCCGCCAGTATACACTCAGGCATGTATTATAATGAGGTAAGGCAGACATTGGAAAATGCCATAAGCGGGGATTACAAGCTGCTTTATGTATCGCCCGAGCGCCTGCAAACCGACCTGTTTCAGGATTACATGTATAAGCTGGATGTGAGCCTGATAGCAGTGGATGAGGCACATTGTGTATCGCAATGGGGCCATGACTTCAGGCCTGACTACTTGAAGATAGCTGAGTTAAGGAGTATTTATAAACGAACGCCTGTGCTGGCACTCACCGCCACCGCAACTGAAGAGATACAACAGGACATAGCCCTGCAACTAAAACTAAAAAAGCCCAATTATTTTAAGCAGAGCTTTGCCCGCCAAAATATATTTTATGAAGTAAGGTATTCTGAAAATAAGAATAGGGATACTGAAGATGAGATCAAGGATTGTAGTATTGTATACTGCCGCAGCCGTAAGCAAACAGAAGCGACGGGCAGGCACTTGCAGCAACATGGTATCAATACCGCTGTATATCATGCTGGTATGACCAAGCCCGACAGAGATAAGGCGCAGGAAGAGTGGATGGCAGATAAGGCCCCCGTAATTGTAGCGACCACTGCATTTGGGATGGGTATAGATAAGCCAGATGTGAGGACGGTGCTGCACTATGATGCGCCGGAGCATTTGGAAGCATGGTACCAGGAAGCGGGTAGGGCAGGCAGGGATGGTAAAAAATCGTTTGCATTGACACTATATAACAGTGTAGATATAAAAAGACTTAGTGAGAGTACTGCATTGCAGTTTCCGCCCGAGTCGTTTATGAAGAAGGTATACCAGGGTGTGGCAGAATACCTGCAGATACCAATAGGCTGTGAGCCTCATAAATATTACTCTTTTGATATTTCTGACTTCTGCGACAAGTTTTCATTACAGCTAACGCAGGTGATATACGCCATGAAGCTGCTGGAACGGGAAGGGTTGTGGGCAATGACGGAGGCGGTACATTCACCATCGACCGTGCATTTTATAACAGACAGGCATGTGCTGGATAATATGGCCACATCTCACCCTAAGATGCAATACATAGCTGTGGGATTGCTACGGATGTATAATACTATTTTTCATTTCCCAACGCACATCCGTGAGTTTGCAATAGCCAGGCAGCTGCGGCTACAGTACGATGAAGTAGTGCATATGCTGGGCCAGATGCACAGGATGGGATTGATAGAATATAATAAAGCCGGCGATGGACCACAGCTGTTTTTTCATCATACCCGAGTAGACAGTGCACATTTGTTAATAGACTTGAATCGGATACATGTACTGCGCAAGCGACATGAGTTGAGGACGGAGAAAATGCTGGCATTCCTATACAATAAAGAAGTGTGTCGGGAGCGGGTTGTATTGCAGTATTTTGGTGAGGTCGATGCAAAGGATTGCGGGCATTGCGATGTGTGTAAAGGTGAAAGGGCGGTAACTACAGGGGCAGGTAAGCTAAAAGAGCAATTGTTCAGGACACTGATGGCGGGTAGTAAGACACTTGCTCAGCTAACGCAAACGTATGACGCACCAGATAAGCACCAGATAACAGAATTGGTAAGAGGTATGATGGATGAGGGGGTAGTTATAATAGGTGATGATGGGGTGGTGAGGTATAAAAAGTAATGTATACAAACTGAGAATCTCCTATGAATGATAGATTATTAGCCTTCATCACAAGCTTATTTTTGTGTTTTACCTCCTTTTCAAGCCTTGCCAATGAAATAGACTCCCTTAAAACCAGACATGATGTCAATAAGTTTATCACCGACAGATTGAGTAGCCGATGGAACGGGATATTATTGGAATGTAAAGCACTACCATCTGACTTTGATCCAAATAAATTTGATCCGTCGTTAGACACTGAAGATCTCTTTTACAAAGCCGACCTGGACGGGAATGGACTTACAGACCTTATTGTTTGTGGAGTAAGAAAGTTCGCAATAACTGATGAGGGGGAAGGTAAGTATGTACCTCATTTTATTGATACATACTGTATGGATGAGATGAAGAAGCTTGTAAATATTATTTACAAACCTTCGGGCACATGGCTCGTTTTGCAGAGATATGCAGGCGATTTCGTTCCTGATGCCAAACCTGATACATTGGTATACAAATATGGGCAGATGCTGGAACTCAACAGATCACCTGATCATTTTGATATTCAATACGTCTCATTTAAGGCAACTGCTTGTTATGGCGCTTGTCCGTCGTTTGAAATGCAGATCAACCCCAATGGTTTTGTATCTTATGAGGGTAATGGCAATGCCCAGATAGGTTTCAAGCGGGCGTATCTCGATTCGGTGGAGACTGATGATCTCTTTAATACCCTGAATTATGTGAATGTCACCAAGCTAAGGGATAGCTATACTATTCAGATAACTGATATGCCTACGTATACTATTGAAGTCGTATTCAGAGATGGCCGGTCAAAAAGAATATCAGATTATGGTGGTTGTGCACCGCTAGCTATACAGATACTCTTTGAGGATATGTTTACTATAGCCAGGAAGAATGAGTGGGTGAGAGATGAGAGGTGATATCTCTAAGAGTTCGGATCAAAAGCACGTTAAACTGGTCGTCAAGTGAGTGCTATGCTAATTCTCGTGACTGATGAGTAAAGATATTATTATATTGCGTTGCAATATAATAATATGACATATTTACGCATAGATACAACAACCATGCAAGCACAAAAGTTAGTTGCCTTCTTGGAAACCTGCCCTTTTGTGAAAATTCTAGACAAGCCAAATAGCGCGACAAAAATGGCTATAGAAGATGCCAGGTTGGGTAAAAAGAAGAAAGCAAAATCGCTAGAGCAGTGTTTGCCGAGTTAAAGAAATGACACCATTGTACTTACTGGGACATACAAGTGGTATTACAATTATTGTCTCTTGGAAGCTACAAAAAAAGAGTTGACAACTTTCTTAGAAGCTGTCAACTCTGAATGATGTGTTGAAATTATCAATGTGCAAAATCAGTCTCGAAGTTCAACATACGCTCTTTTGGCGGGTTGAAGTAGCCGAACTTAAGGTTGGGGAATTCTTCCTGTATCAGCTCTATCATTTGCTTCATGCCCATGTTCTCGCCCGGGTCTGTAACGCCCATCTTGCCGAGGTACCAGTCGGGGTCGATATTAAAGTTACGCCACTGTATCATGCTGATATCGGTCTCGCGAATGAACTCACATAGCGCTTCATACTCTGCAATGCTGTCTGTCATGCCTGGGAATACGAAGTAGTTGATAGATGACCAACCACCGTACTTGCGTACTATCTTCAGGCTTTCCTTCAGGTCGTCGAATTTGTAGTTGTTTGGCTGATAGTATTTGGTGTATATATCAGGACGGGCTGAATTCATACTTACACGTATGCTGTCCAGTCCGGCTATCATCAATTGCTCTACCGCTGCTGGTTTGCTGCCGTTGGTGTTGATGTTGATACTTCCTTTCTTAGTATGCTTGCGGATCTCAATGATAGAATCCTTGATAGTTTCCCACATCAACAGGGGCTCGCCTTCGCAACCCTGGCCGAAGCTTACGATTGGATAAGGAGCAGTTTCAAGGTGTGGTACAGTATATTCAGCTATTTCTTCTGCTGTTGGTTTGAAGGTCAATCTATCCTGAGTAGAAACAATAGTTTCATCTTCAGGCTGGAAAGAGATACAACCTATGCAGTTGGCATTACATGCAGGCGAAGTAGGAATTGGGCACTCCCATCTGCCCATAAAGAAGTTCCTTGATGCCGGGCAGCTGTAGGTAAGTGTGCATTTTTCAGCCAGGTGTTTTACCAACCTGTTGTGCGGGTAAGCTTTTACAAAATGATCCACGCCTTCCTTTATTTTGCGGTCGTCATAACCGCTGCACTCCTGGCGTATGTCGCGCTCAATGCGGACAGCAGGAACGTAAAACTTATTGTTGAGCCAACCTGCAGCCGTGTAAGAGAACAATGGCAGAGTAGGTGCATCGGGCATTGTTTCATAAGCGGCAAGATACAAACCGGTATGTGCAGGAGGAATGAAAGCAGCTACTGCCCATCCTTTTTCGCACAGGCGCATATCCCCCGTTTTCACGTCGATACCTATTCCTCTTCTTCCGGGTAGTTCGTATAATGTTCCGCCATCGGGCAGCTCTATCCAGTCTTCATCAGGTATTGGTGCAGCATCCCATCCGCTCCGGCCAACAACATATAAAGTAGTGTCTTCAAAAATATTTCCCTTCCCGTCAGAATATAATATGTAAGGAGTTGTGATCATTTGTTAGTTTCAATAAATACGGTGCAAAGTTATTGGCTTATTTCCAGTAATCCCACTGTAAAGGGTAATAGCCATTACGGATCGTTTATATTAAGCGATAATCTGGGTATTGATCATTAAATAAATGGTATTCAGCATTTTAAATGGCACTCAGTTTTGAGAAAGGCATAATACCTTTAAATAATAAAGACTAATGTAATGTGAAAATTGCTACTGTGATACCCGGCCGAGTTGATGCGGAGTGCTATGCTTTAAGGCTATTGTCAATACAAGTCACCTGTTCAGTAATTATCTTTTTCTTCTGCAGATCGAGATATTTTGACGGGGCAATGGTGAGACATGCGCTGATTATTAATAATATGGCTGAGCGAATAAGGATGTTTTTGTAGAAGGCTATGTGACGTATGGATACTGTAAATGCCAGGGAAAGCGTGAAAACAACATTAAGGGCAAGTGTGAAGATCAGGATCATCATATTGCCATCGGTATACAGCAGTCGATATAAAATGCCGGCGATCAATACAGATAATACTACTGCCGATACTAATGAGCCTATGATCTTTAACGCTGTGATCTCTTTGTAGCTACTTCTTTTAAAACAATCGCGGAGACGGATATCGTTGAAAAGGAAGAAGCCACAGAGCAGGTAATGTATAGAAAGGCATATTAATGACAGTGCAATAAGCGGCAACCCGCCGGTAAGTCCGGCAAGTTTTATGAGCACGCCTATGAGGGCCATTATTGTAAAAACCTTTTCTAAAAATTTCATCGGGGTGTAAAGATAAGTTTTGAGTGATGTTTTATGTGAATGGCTATCATTTTTTATTTTAGTACACATATGCAGCACATATTTTATCCATTATCTTTGATAATCAGTTATTCTAACCACAAAACCGAGTGACGTTACTATGCGTAGGATCCTATTACTCTTTGTTGCCGCTCTTTCCATATTTTCTTTCGCTGCAAAAAGCCAGACCAGATTCGAAGACTCTCACGATGTATTGTTGAAGGGAGTGGATATGTTGGGCAAAGAAGAATATAAAAGAGCCATTGACATATTCCGAACGGTGCATGAATGCGATACCAACTATGCATTGGCCACTTATGAAACTATTTTATCGCTGATCGCTGATAGTCAATTTGTAGCTGCCAAAAACCTTGCGGCAACGGCAGTAGGCATGCGATACGGCAATAGGCGAGATGCTATGATAACGCTTGCCGGTTGCTACGACCGCCTGAAAATGCGAGACAGTGCTATAATGATCTATGATCAACTCATGGTCACGTATCCGCAGGATCATCAACCCTATTATGAAAAGGGTGTTGTGTATTTTAATATGAAGGATTATGACAAGGCGGCTTACTATTTTCAACGGGCTTTGGTCATTAATCCATATCATTTCAGGTCGCATTACATGCTGGGCACCACATACACATTGCAAGGCAGGCTCACCGAGGCTATAATGGCGTGCGAAACCGCATTGCTGGTAACTAAAAATGCAGACTGGGCGCGGCAGGCTATTTCTGTTATTTCGGCTATTGCTGAGCAGACCGACAGTGTGCAAAAGGCCTACAAGGGTAGGAAGGAAAAATACAACAATCCTTCGTTTGACGAGATAGACCAGATCATTAATGCCAAACTGGCTATCGGGTCCTCGTATAAGTTGAAGATAGCACTGAATGATAACATATTCCGGCAGTCGCAAGCGATGATGGAGAAGCTGCAGTTTGATGCCGGAGATACAAGTTTCGCCATGCAATATTATGTGCCTATTTTTTCGTCTGCCTTTAAAGATGATATGTTTGAAGGGTTTATGTTACTGGTATTCTCAGACTTTAAACTGTCGACAATAGATGCACTGGCCAAGCGACGCGCAAACGACATATTGGAGGCAAAGAAGGAGGTCTTCCCTGTATTGAATAAGATACAATCGACCAGAGCATTGAATTTCAATAAGCGCAAAGACGCCAGAGAACTTTATCACTATGCACCTGAAAGTGAGGTATTGCTGGTTGGCGAAACATTGATGAAAGGTAAAGATGCATCAATGAAAGGCCCGGTGACTGTCTACCGGTACGACCAGACTTTATTGGCGGTTGGTCAGTATAACGACAATGGTGAGAAGGAAGGGCTGTGGAAGTACTATTTTAAATCGGGCAGCCTGATGAAGGAAATAACCTACAGGAAGAACACTACAGTAGATACGCTTAAGGAATATTACATTAATGGATACCTCAGCAAGGTTACAGTGATGGATGATAAGGGAAAGATACTACAGGAAGAAAGTTATAATTATAAAGGTTGGAGAAATTTACTTGTAAAAAAGTTAAATGAAAAAGAAACGGAGGAGAGCACGTTCACTCAATCGGGAACAAAAGAAGTGACCGCCTATTTTAGCAACAAGAAAATAAAGGATGGTGAGTACACGTTCTACTTTGATAATGGTAAACCCGATAAAGTAGTAAATTTTAAAGATGGCAACTATAGCGGTCCGTATAAGCAGTATTATGAAAATGGACAACTAAAGGAGTCATATGCATTCGAAAACGGAAAGGCTGAAGGTTCATACATCGTGTATTACGAAAATGGCAAAATAAGCAAGAAGGCCACCTTTCGTAGTGGGAAGTATGATGGTCTGTACGAAACGTTTTTTGATAATGGAAAGCCTGATGAAGTTTGCACGTATGAAAGAAGTAAGAAGAATGGAACAGATAAGCGCTATAGTATAAACGGCAAGCTGTACGCAGAATTTGAGTATGATGATGACATTCCAACTTCCATAAAATACTATAATGCTGAAGGTGTTGTAGTTTACGAAAAGGCGGCAAGGAAAGGCATTTATGAGTATACTTCCTATTTCCCTAACGGCAACAAATACGCCGATTATCAATTGGATAGAGAAGGGTATATAGCGGGCGAAACTATTTTTTACGCTGTGACCGGAGCAAAGGGTAGCGTGATAAGTTACAGTAAAGGGAACAAGCAAGGAAAGGCAACAACATACTATAAGAGTGGTACAGTAAAATCGGAAATGAATTATAAAGATGATCTGCTGGAGGGGTATTACAAGTATTATTTCGACAATGGCATAACGCAAAACGAAGGATGGTATAAAGATGGCAAGAAGCAGGGCCTTTGGAAATACTATTATGTGAATGGCAAGCTACAAAGCGAGCGCTACTATATGAATGATTACTGGAATGGCTATGTAAAAGAATATAACAAGAACGGTGAGCTACAGTATAAATATATGTACGACTATAATATGCTTACTGCCGCCGCAGTATTTGATAGTTTGCACCAACGCGTAGATAGTGTGGTGTTCCCGATAGGGAGAGGCGGCAGGTACTCATTGCCAAATAAAAATGGCAAACGGTTTACAGAAGCTGAGGGGCAGATGATATACGGTGACCTAACCGGCCCGCTGACCATTAAATACATGAATGGTTATACAAGGGAAAAAATCTATTATCGCAACGGTAACAGAGATAGTACTAACACTGTTTACTATCCTGATGGTAAGGTGGAAAGTGTAGCACCCTATAAGAACGGATTCATAACCGGGAAATTTTTGCATTATGATGAGATAGGGTCATTGACATCTGAAACCGATTTTGCAAAAGGAGATTGGGATGGTAAACATACCAGCTATGCTTGTGGCAGACTGTATGTATCGGGGAATTATAAAGAAGGTGACCGCGACGGCGAGACATTCTATTATGGCGAAAATGGCAGGATAGCCTGTGTTTTGTATTACGAAAGCGGAACGGTTGTAGGGTATAGTCATGAAGGTAAGGATGGCCAATTGCTGCCGATGATACCGGTGAAGAACGGGACCGTGAATATTAAAGCTGTATATAGTAATGGTGCAAAATCTGCAGAAATGAAGCTTGATCAGAACAGATTTGATGGTGCATGTAAGATCTATTATAGCAATGGCAACGTATCTGAAGAGAGAAATTACAAGTTGGGTAATCTTGATGGTAGGTTTAGCAGGTATACTTTTGAAGGTAAGTTGATAAATGAACTGGAATACAAGGACAATGAAGAAATGGGGCCGGAGAAAATCTACGACAAGGATGGTGTACTGGTCATCAGCAGAAATTATTACCTGGGCACGCCGCATGGACTGACCATTGTGAATGACCCTTCTACTCACAAGACAACGAAATATACCTACCACTACGGAGAATTAATAAAGGTAACAGAATGATAAAAGAGAAAGGAAGGCCCAATAGACTATTGAAATATTCTTTGCTTGCTATGTTGAGCATAGTTGCCATTACCGCAAATGCACAGGAAGGCTATGAGGCAATAATAGAAAAATACAAAACAGAGAACGCTGTCATTACCAATAATACAGAGCACCTTACTATTAAAAATGAAGGAGGCGAACTGGTGGCGGTAAGTGATATTACGCACGAAAAGCTGTTGATCAGCGAAATGTCTCCGGGGCTGTATAACAAAGAATATATCTTTCATAGCTACTTCAATAAGCTGCAGCAATTTGATGCTGAGGCACTGATACCAACAGATAAGGGCTATAAGAAAAAGAAAGATTACCTGGACAAGACAACAACATCTGAACAGGAGAATATTTTTTATGACGATGCCAAACAGACCGAAATTTCCTTTAGTGGGTTAACGAAAAACTCAGTGCTGAAAACATCTTACACTATCAGTCATACCGATATTCATATGCTGCCTGTGTTCTATTTCCAGGAGAGTATACCCGCTGTCAAACAGGTATTTGAGATAACCGCACCGAAATATGTACAGTTCAAATTTGTGCTGAAGGGTGATCATACTGACTGGATAAAGCAAACCCGCGAGGAGAGCAAGAATACGATAATATATAGATTTACAGCTGAAAATGTTCCTGCACTTAAAGAGCTCAGTGATTTGCCATCTGTCAGTTATTACATGCCTCATGTAATACCTTTTATAACTTCCTACCAGTTGCCGCATGATGATCAACCAACGCAAATGTTGAGTGATCCTTCTCAGCTGTATGCGTACTACTATCACTATATAAAAAACGTGAACGTAACCAAAGATGACCTTCTCAGCAAGACAGCACAGGAAGTAACTAAGGGTGACAAAACTGATAGAGAGAAAGCAGCCCACATATACCAGTGGGTGCAGCGGAACATGCACTACATAGCATTTGAAGACAGCCTGGGTGGGTATGTGCCCCGGCAGGCAGCAGACATATGTAAGCGTAAATTTGGTGACTGCAAAGACATGGCAAGCATCCTTACCGCTATGTGCCGGGAAGTGGGCCTTAAGGCTTACTTTACCTGGATAGGCACCAGACATAAGCCTTATACCTATGATGAGACACCACTGCCGCTGGTAGATAATCACATGATCTGTGCATTGAAACTGGGCGAGCAATGGTTGTTTATGGATGGAACTGATCCTCTGATCCCATTCGGGTACAATCCATCGGGCATACAAGGTAAGGAAGCTATGATAGCTATAGATGAAAAGACTTTTAAGATCATCAAAGTGCCGGAAACACCTGCCGCAGTAAACGCTGTATCAGACAGTACTTATCTTCATCTTGATGGCAAGAATGTATCTGGTTCTGTGAGAATGGGGTACAAAGGGTATCCGGCGTGGAATCTTGAAAATACAATGGTCTATTATAAGAATGAAGACAGAGATAAATATGTGAGAGCAATAACCAGTCGCGGGTCTAATAAGTTCGTGCAGAAGAGTTACAAATACTATCAGAACGACAAGGACGAAAAGGAAGCCAGCCTGGGCCTTGAGTTTACAATAGATAATTACGTGCAGAATGCAGGTAAGGAGTATTACATCAACATGAACCTGAACCGAAATTTTGAAGATGACTATGTAGATGCCAAAGACAGGAATGTAGGTGTTTCTTACAAATTCAAAACAAAGGTGCAGGAGGTGGTAGTGTTGGATATACCGAAAGGATTTACCGCAACCTATGTACCGCCCGATGCGACTAACTCGCTGGACGATATGTGGAACTATAAGCTCTCTTATAAATTAGTGCCGGGTCAGGTTATCCTTACCAAAGACTATGAGCTCAAAACCCTTATACTACCTGTAGATAAATTCTCAGCCAATAATAAAATGGTTGAAGAATTGAAAAAACAATACAAAGAATCAATAGTACTTACTGCCAACTAGAATAAATCATATGAAAAAAATTGCCGCCGGCGTTATCTGTGTATTAGCCGCTACAACCCATATAAATGCGCAGACCTCAATTTCAGATGACTGGGATGCTAAACCGGTAATGCATACTATTGATTCCGCATTCGCAAAGGCTGAAGCTGTTATCATAGATCAAGACATAAAACTGGAGTATAAAGAAATTGAAAAGAAAGGGTATACCTACCGTAAGCTGCACAGGTTGGTAAAGGTGCTGGACGAGAAGGGTATAGAGAGCTTTAATAAAATGAATTTTCCTACCGTAGAAGGGATCGAGATCATTACCCTTAAAGCGCGGACTATCCTCCCCGATGGAAAAGTATTTGAAGTGACGAAAGACAAGATGAAGACGTCAAAGAATGATAACGGGTCGTCAGAATTGGTGTTCGCTATGGAGGGGGTGGAGAAGAATGCGGAAATAGAGTTGCTTTACGAGTACAGAAAACCTGTAGCCTTATTTGGCATAGAAACCTACCAATACTCAATGCCCGTAATGCATGCCGGCTTTATGCTGATCAGCCCCAAACGGCTGGTATATGAGGGCAGGGGCTACAATGGGTTCCCTGATACCCACGATTCTGTAACAGATGACACGAGATATGTGATTGCTAATAAAAATCATATTCCACCTCTTCAGAACGAGGTATACAGTTTTTATGATGCCAATAGAATGAGGGTTGACTATAAGATCAGTTACCTGCCCGAAGAGAAGATGGGCGTGCGCATGTTTACCTGGCAAGACCTGGTGAAACGAATTTATGATGCCACTTACCAGGTAGTTGACAAGGAAACAAAAGCGGTTACTAAATATCTGGAAACACTGGGTGTAAACGAAAGTGATCCTGAGGCGGATAAAATAAAAAAGATAGAGAACGGTATCAAGAATAATATTACGCTTTACAAAGAGATCGCCGATGCCAATTCATGGCGGATCGACAATATCATCAATAAGAAATCGGCTACCGAAACCGGCATCAACCGGCTATTTGCCGCATGTTTTTTGCAGGCAGGTGTAACTGCAGAAATAGGTATAACATCAGACCGTACACAAGCGCAGTTCGATAATAATTTCGAGAACTGGAACCAGATGGAGAATTATGTATTCTATTTCCCTAAACAAGGGAAATTCCTATATCCCACCGGCACCTACTATCGGTATCCGTTTGTACCTGCATCTATGCTCACCAATAAGGGTTTATTCTGTAAGTTGATGAAGTTGGGTGATATCTCTAATGCGATAGCAGATGTAAGGCCCATAGTGCCTATGAATTATGCAGATAGCAAAAGCAATATTGACGCTACGATTTCTTTCAATAATGAAATGGAAGCTAAGACAGATATTGTTTATTCGTTCGCTGGCTATTCTGCTTTCGGCTTGCGGGAAGCAGCTGTATTATTGCCTAAGGATAAGATAAAAGAGCTGGTGCAGAGCGTGGTGGGTATTGCAGATGGTAAACCCGAAAACATATTGACCTATTCACTTGCCAATGAGGCATTTGAGAACTATACCACAGGTGTGCCAATGCGGGTAGTCGCTACTGTTAACACGCCGCAGCTGGTAGAAAAGGCAGGGCCGAAGTATATTCTTAAGATAGGTGATGTTATAGGCCGGCAGGAAGAGTTGTATCAAAATACAGAGCGTAAGCTGCCAATGGATATCTCTTATCCGCACTCTTTGAATCGGACTATTACCGTGGTTATTCCTGCTGGTTATAAAGTATTGAACCCGGAGACGATCAACATCAATGCTGATTTTAAGAATAGCGAAGGGGTTGCTACTGCTGGTTTTCATTCGTCATACGCTATAGACGGTAATAAGCTCACGGTAACCATTACAGAGTTCTACAGTCAGCTACATTATGAAGTTACAGATTACGAAGCCTATCGCAAAGTGATCAATGCGTCTGCCGATTTCAATAAAGTGAATTTGTTGTTGTCTAATAAGTAGAAGGCAAAAAACAAAACCTCCTATTCATTGCTTAGCTGTCACTTTTGTTCAGCATAATTTCTATCTTTTGATTAACATTTTTTACCGTAAAGTAAATGTATACGTTCTGGTCATCGTTATATTGAAACTCTGCACTGTAGTCTACATATTTACTAGCCTGGTCTGTAACGGTAACGCTGGTTATTCGGGGGGCCTTGTTGCGCAGGAATATCGCACACGCTTCCCTATACAATTTGGGATATTTCTTTTCGTAGTCAACATTACCTAATCTTACCGTTTCCCATAGTCCTTTAGCTGAGTATTGGGCCGCCCCGGTAATGTAAATAGGTTTTGTAGCGTCAGTATGGCTGATGTCGCTCTCATTAAAGCCATATTGTTTAAGGGAATCTATATCTTCCTTACTGACCTGGAAACAATACAGCGTCTGTATCTCAGACTGAAAGGCGATCTTCTTGTCTCTTTCAATGATGCCGACTATGATACCTGCACATATACTGTTCACATTAACCTTGTTATATAGGATCAATGCCTTGTATGTTATTGAATCAATGTTGTAGGTCAACCCCTCTATTGTTGCTTCATTTCTACGGATAGTATTTGGTTGGCTCCCGGTGTCAGATGCATTTATTTCATTGTTGGGTGGGGTATAGACAATTGGGGTTTCTTCGTCCGAACAACCGGAAAACAATATGATGGAGCAAGCTAATAACGCAAAAATCTTGTACATAAATATTAAATGATTATTGTTGATATACACTCACCGTTACCAGGTAAATCAAATCTGAAGCTACGTTTCAAAGTTAATGGATAATAAAACGAATTTTCACTGCTATTTCATGTAGGAACTCATTTTTAACGGTTATTTTATAATCATTTTCGTGTTTTCGCAACCACATTCCTGCCGTTCATTAACTTTTTCGACCGTTTGTAAACAATTTAACGTTAGCACCATATGGTTTAGCTAATCTTGTATCGGATTCTGATTTTATTTACGACGGTTAAAATTTACGGTTATGAAGTATGTAACTATTACATTGTCGGTGTTTTTATTGATATTTTATATTGTGGTGTTTGCGGCTCTTTTTTACTTCATTTTAAAGTCGGCATAGTGTGTTTTGGCGCTGTTTTCAGGTGAAAATAACAGGTGTTTTCCGGTAAATTTTTGAGCCCATTTGAACCTCATAGAACTAATTGTCGGGTTGGGCAAATAGCATTTAGTTATACAGTTATTAACATCGTTTATGGAAAGTTGTTAATAAGGCTGAAATTAATTTAAAAGATTGATTATCAATATTTTATTATAGTAGGTAATTTATCTTTGTTTGCTCCTGTTTTCATTTTCGGAGTAGCCAAATCTATGTGCTTTGGGTTATGCACAGGCTGTTAAAAACTAAAAATATTTCCTTTCAATTCTCAGATTACATTTGCTAAGGTCGTTAAAAAACAGGGCATCGTTCTTTAATGGTCCTATCCTGCTGTTTGTGCTTATGGTTTTCGCCGTGTACATGCTGCTAACGATAGAAAGGGCTTAAAAAATGTAGTTGGTTATGAATGAAAATGAAGTACTGTTAAGAGAGAACAAAGACAGGTTTGTGATATTGCCTATTAACTATCCCAAAATATGGGAGATGTATAAGAAGCATGAAGCTAGTTTCTGGACTGCCGAGGAAATAGACCTCAGCGGCGATATGAAAGACTGGAACAACCTGAATGATGGTGAACGTCACTTTGTATCTCACGTACTTGCATTTTTTGCCGCCAGCGATGGTATAGTCAATGAGAACCTGGCTGTTAACTTCATGAGTGAAGTACAGCTGCCGGAAGCAAGGTGTTTCTATGGTTTCCAGATAATGATGGAAAACATTCACTCCGAAACTTATGCCTTGCTCATCGACACTTACATCAAAGACATTTACGAAAAAGATCGCTTGTTCCATGCTATGGAAACGGTACCTGCCGTAAAGAAGAAAGCTGAATGGGCACTTCGCTGGATAGAGCAGGGCACGTTCGCTGAGCGTCTTGTTGCCTTCGCAGCTATTGAAGGCATCTTCTTCAGCGGTAGCTTCTGCTCTATCTTCTGGTTGAAGAAAAGAGGATTGCTCCCCGGCCTTACTTTCAGCAATGAGTTAATAAGCCGCGATGAGGGTATGCACTGCGAGTTTGCTTGTCTCTTGTATGGTATGCTCAATGAAAAGCTGAGCCACGAAGCAGTAGCAGCAATAATCGGTGACGCAGTAGAAATCGAAAAAGAATTTATCTCAGAAGCATTGCCGGTAGACCTTATAGGGATGAACGCCAAGCTGATGAAACAATACATAGAGTTTGTGGCAGACAGGTGGTTGGGCGAACTGGGTTATCCTAAAATGTTCAACGCTACAAATCCTTTCGACTTCATGGAAATGATCTCATTGCAGGGTAAGACCAACTTCTTCGAAAAGAGAGTAGGCGATTACCAGAAAGCCGGGGTATTGGGCAGCAAAGACGATCAGACCTTTTCAATGGACGAAGACTTTTAATTAAGGCAAAAGTTAAAAGTGAAAACCCAAAAGTGTGTTATTAAGCGGAAACACTTCGACAACACAAGGGCCTGAAGGGACCAACAATGTTAGCCAAGGGTTTTAACCCTTGGAACAAAAAAAGAAACGCCCTGAAAGGGCGAAACACGACAGCCGGGGGTGTAGCCCCCGGAACAAAAGACCCCAAATGAGCAAGCCCTGTAAGGGCGAAACAATTTTGGAATAACACCACAAAACAAGCATCGTAAAATACTTAAAATATAATGAATATGTACGTTATTAAAAGAAACGGCCGGCAAGAGAGTGTGAAGTTTGACAAGATAACCGCACGTATAGAAAAACTGTCTTATAGCCTCAGCCCTTTCATCAACGTTATTGACGTTGCCAAGAAGGTAATTGAAGGTATATACGCCGGTGTACCTACTACCGAACTGGACAATCTTGCCGCGGAAACCGCTGCTTCTTTGACCACCAAGCACCCCGACTACGCCATCTTAGCGAGCAGGATTGCAGTGAGTAACCTGCATAAGAATACCACCAAGTCGTTCTCCGATACTATGCGCAAGCTGCATACGTACACAGATCCTACCAATGGCAAGGTATTGCCAATGATAGCAGATGACGTAATGGAGATAATTGAAGCTAATGCAGAAATACTGGATAGCTCTATCATCTACGATCGCGACTTCGGTTTTGATTATTTCGGTTTCAAAACACTGGAAAAATCTTACCTGCTGAAGATAGACGGTGTGGTAGCTGAGCGCCCGCAGCATATGTATATGCGTGTGGCTATAGGCATTCATAAAAGCGATATTGACAGCGCCATCAAGACGTACAACCTGATGAGTGAGCGTTGGTTCACACATGCTACACCTACCTTGTTCAATGCTGGGACACCTAAGCCGCAGATGTCATCTTGCTTCCTGCTGGCTATGAAGGACGACAGCATTGATGGTATCTACGATACACTGAAGCAGACTGCAAAGATATCGCAGAGCGCAGGTGGTATAGGTTTGTCTGTGCACAACGTACGTGCTACCGGGAGCTACATAGGTGGCACAAATGGTACCAGCAATGGCCTTGTTCCTATGCTTCGTGTATTCAACGATACTGCACGTTATGTAGATCAGGGTGGTGGAAAGCGCAAAGGCGCATTCGCAATATACCTGGAGCCATGGCATGCTGATGTATTCGACTTCCTGGATCTGCGTAAGAACCATGGTAAGGAAGAAGCACGTGCACGTGACCTGTTTTACGCATTGTGGATCCCGGATCTGTTTATGAAGAGGGTAGAGGAGAATGGCGATTGGAGCCTGTTCTGCCCTAACGAAGCACCTGACTTGTTTGAAGTGCATAGCGACGAGTTTGTAGCCCTCTATGAGCGTTACGAAAAAGAAGGCCGCGCACGCAAAACCATCAAGGCGCAGGATCTGTGGTTTGCAATAGTAGAAAGCCAGATAGAAACGGGTACGCCATACCTGCTCTATAAAGATGCCGCTAACAGCAAGAGCAATCAGCAGAACCTGGGTACTATAAAGAGCAGTAACCTGTGTACAGAGATAATGGAGTATACCAGCCCCGATGAGGTAGCTGTGTGTAACCTGGCTTCTATAGCATTGCCACGCTTTGTGATAGACAACAAGTTCGACTTCGACAAACTGTATGAAGTTACCTACCAGGCTGCCATAAACCTGAACAAGATCATTGACAATAACTACTACCCGGTAGTAGAGGCAGAACGCAGCAACATGCGCCACCGCCCTATAGGATTGGGTGTGCAGGGCCTTGCCGATGCATTTATACTGCTGCGCTTACCATTTGAAAGTGAGCTGGCCAAGACACTGAACAAGAACATATTTGAGACCATCTACTTTGCTGCTATGACCGCTAGTAAAGACCTCGCTAAGAGAGATGGTCACTACGAAACATTCCCTGGCTCACCACTGTCAAAGGGTATCTTCCAGTTCGATATGTGGAAGGTGCAGCCAAGTAACCGCTACGATTGGGATACACTGCGTGCCGAAGTAATGGAGCATGGTACCCGCAACTCTCTGCTGGTAGCGCCAATGCCTACAGCATCTACATCGCAGATATTGGGCAACAATGAGTGCTTTGAGCCATACACAAGCAACATCTACACCCGCCGCGTACTGAGCGGTGAGTTTGTGATAGTGAACAAGCACCTGCTGAAAGACCTGGTAAACCTGGGCCTGTGGACCAACGATATGAAGAACAAGATCATTACTGCTAATGGTTCTGTACAACATATAGAAGAGGTACCTGCCGATATTAAGGAACTGTACAAAACAGTATGGGAAATAAAGCAGCGCAGCCTTATAGATATGTCGGCCGACCGTGGCGCGTATATCTGCCAGAGCCAGTCGCTCAACCTGTTTGTTGATGCACCTACTACAGCCAAGCTTACCTCTATGCACTTCTACGCATGGAAGAAAGGACTGAAGACAGGTATGTACTACCTGCGCACACAGGCAGCAGCACAGGCAGTACAGTTTACAGTAGAGAAACAAGGCAGCAACGACATGAGCCCGATGATACCCACCACCGGCGCCACCCCTGCTACCGAAAACGACCTGGACAGCATAGAAGCCGACATCATCAGCGGCCCCGTATGCACCATGGAAGAAGGCTGCATCACTTGTAGCGGCTAGAATCTGATTTTTTGAGTATACCCGAGAAGCAAGAAAGCCGACCTATTGGTCGGCTTTCTTAATGCACAGATATCGAAAGATTGATGGACACGAATAGTCCTGAAAGGGCGACATAAATAGCGAGGGGTTTCAACCCCTCGAACAATGTGCTCCACAACATTAGCCCTGTAAGGGCGACATAACGCGCTCATAAAACCAATATCACACATCACTAATCCCACACATACCGTTCATCATACACCACGTTATACTTCTTCAAAAACATTCGGTACTCATCCTGGAATGTTTTCGTTTTATGATGCTCGTGTTGATCCTCTATGTATTCAACCACTTTATCTACCTGCGATGGATTGACTGAAAACGCCCCATACCCATCCTGCCAATAAAAATTGCTTAATGTCTCATCCCGCGTCTTCATCCATTTAGAAGAGTTAGCTTTGATGTTCTTCACCAGATCCACCAACGTCACATTCTTCGACAACATGCACAAAACGTGTACATGATCTACATGCCCGCCAACCTTTACCGGATTTCAATCAATGTTCTTACAAACACCCGCTATGTATGTGTGTAACTCTGCCTCATGCGGCGGTTGTATCAACGCCTCCCTGTTCTTTGTGCTGAATATTATGTGGATATAATTATTGACTAATGATTGCCCCATGTATGAATTTTTATGTCGCCCTTACAGGGCTTTGTCCGTGTTGTGATTGCGCTCGAGGGGTTAAAACCCCTCGCTATTTATGCCGCCCTTTCAGGGCTGTTTGATCTATACAAACAATAATAAAAATTGCGTTACAAACATCCTCCTTTTCCTCCTATCCTGACCATCCTGATTCAGACAAACCACAACCTACCCAATCCTCACCACACCCGGCAACCCATCCCCATCAATGCCCGTCACCTGCACAATGCCCGGAGCCTTGCCCACTTCTATTGTGCCAACAATGTCGGCCATCTTCAATGCGCGTGCACCATTGCTGGTAGCCCATGTCAGCAGGGTTTCCCAGCCTATATGAGGGTATTGTTGGCGTATGCTATACAACTCAGACGTGATAGACAACTGATGATTAGACGCCAGACTATCAGTGCCTATGCACAGGTTATTGCTATGCTGCATCAGCAGGTCTATATCGGGCAGGCGGTTTTCTATGTACAGGTTGGCATTGGGGCACAAGCACCACGATACGTCCGCCGATCTGCAATCAGCATAGATAATATCTTCCTCGGTGGTGTAAGTGTTGTGTACAAATACAAATGGCCTACCCGGTGTCATCCACTCCAGGTAAGATTGTATGGAAGATAACCCGGTAGGGGAGAACAGGCTGTCATCAATACCCAACCCCTTCAGCAGTTCCCTTACATCACCTTCTTTGGTCCTGTAAAACTGGCCTTCAGCCTCGCTTTCCTGGTTATGTATCGCTATCAGTCCGCCCTCATTGTGTGCATCTATCAGCCTGAACAATGCCGATGATACAGAGTACGGAGCATGAGGTGTAATACTCTGCCTCAGCACCCTTGTTTTGCTTGCTTGTGCCGAAAAAGCCTCATAGGTCTTTACCGCAAACCCGAAAGACAGTTCCGCCCTTGCTTCAGTAAACCCTATTGATTCTATGAATGTATTAAAGTGCAGTTCATCCAGTCCGCGTATATCCAGCGTGTCGGTGGTATTGGCAATGTCACCTACAGCTACCACACCATTGTTCAGCAGTTCGTAGTATGCCTTATGCCTTGCCTCTTCCTTCTCTTCCTCGGTATGGTCGTTACGATGACTGGTTACATTTTGCAGGAAGGGTATCAATCCCGTATGCTCCGGTATCACGCCTTTCATGTGTGATAGTTCCAGGTGGCAATGCACATTCACAAACCCCGGGCAAAGTACACCTTCATAATGTACAGTATCGGCAGTCGGCTGGGGTAGTATAGCCTGTATAGTACCATTGTCAGCCATATCCAGGGTAGTACCTACAGGCATCCAGTTAGTACCATTATGTATTCGGGAAGCAGTAATGAACATTCAAGTCAAAAGTTAAAAGGGAGAACCTAACAATATTTACAGAAAATGAGCCAGCTTTACACACTCTCCTCCTTTTGAAGGAGGAGTACCTGGATGTTCCCTGCTCCTTCAGCAGGAACATCTGGGGGAGGTGGTTATTTCACAAACCCCGACATTAGCCCCCGCAAAGATAACCACAGAACACCCACCACCACAAACAAAAAATCCACAACCTCGGTTGTGGATTTCAAATAGTATTTTCTTCTCAAAAGTGAGATAATTGCATTATCTACTTTTAGGTTCTCACTTTTGACTTTTAACTTACTTCAGCATATAGCTCATCAAACCCTATCATCTTATCCTGTTCCGGATCCCATGCCTTCAACTTCAGGCAGGCAATGATCTCTGATGGAGTTAGTCTTGTAGTCTTGGCTTGCTGTAGCTCCGGTATCTTGGCCATAGCTTCCGGCAGACGGTAGAATGGTATCTTGGAGTTAAGGTGGTGAATATGGTGGAAACCAATGTTAGCCGTTACCCACTGCATAAACGGATTCATAGGCATATAGCTCGATGATTCCAGTGCGGCATTTACATAGTTCCAGTCTACATTATTTCTGAACCGTACACCGGGGAAATTATGTTGCGCATAAAACAGGTAAGAACCGAGCATATGCGAAATAAAGAACGGTATGAAGAAGGTAAGGAACCACGTTAACCAGCCAAAATGCACGAACAGGAATACTGCCAGAGATACATGCACTATCACTACGACCAGTGAATCCCAGTGCTTGCGGAAGTTGCTCATAAAGCTCTGTATGCACATACCATAAAGGAATGTAGTAAAGTAAGCCAGGAACATATTCAACGGATGACGCACTGCCAGGTAGTAAAATTTATCTTCTTTATTGGCCTCCATAAACTTCTGGCGGGTCATAATAGGGAAGGAGCCTATACTGGCACTATACAGCTTCGCATTATTGTTATGGTGATGGTCGTGCGATCTTTTCCATATGCTGGGCGGGGTGATCATATACACACCAAACAGCGTGAACAATACATTGGCAAAATAAGAATTACGCAGTATAGTGTGGTGCTGGTAATCGTGGAAAATGATGAAGACACGCGCCAGCATCAGGGCGCTGAATATGCTGCACAATATCCTGCCGTAGATAGGGGGTATGCCGCCTATTACCGGAAAGTATATGGTACCCAATAAAGATGCGATCAACAAACAAAAGGAGGTCAGCGTTGTGTACCAGCTTTTCCAGCGAATCTCTTTAGCAAATGGTTTCGTTGCTAAAATCAGTTCTTTGCCACTGAGCATTTTTGAGGTTTAGCTTATTTTATGGTTGAAATATATCAATAAAGATCGGGAGCAAAAATACATTCTTACCCGTAAGACAAAGATATGATTTCCTTGCTAAGGTTGGTGTATTGTGAATGTATAATATTTAATACTTTCTGTTAAATACCGTCATGTATATCAGGTCGATATAAAGGTGATAATAACCTTAAAAAACCTGTAAAATTCAAAAGCCGCTCCATATTATACGGGGCGGCTTTTGAATTTTTAACTTACAGATCTATTAATCGAGCTTGAATGCGATAGGCTGAGTATAATAAACCTTTACCGGCTTACCATTCTGCTTACCTGGTTTCCATTTTTTCATTGCCATGATAACGCGTTTTGCTTCCTCATCACAACCTGCGCCAATACCGCGAAGTATTTTCACATCCGAAATAGAACCATCTTCATTTACTACAAACTGAACGGCTACACGGCCCTGTACACCTGCTTCTCTCGCATTATCAGGATAACGGGTGTTTTCAGCCAGATATTTCTGAATATCGTAGTCTGGTGTGGGCATCTGCTCCACAAACTGATAAACCTGTGGTGGTGGCGGTGCTGCAACAACCCCGGTTCCAGATGGTGCCATACCCGGATCGATTCCGTTCGGATCACCCTTTTCGTCCTTAGGACCAGCTGCGGTGATCTCCTTCTGTGGCGGCGGAACTTCAGTTTCCTTTACTTCCTCATCTTTCTTAATTACAGGAGGAGTAAATTTCACCGTTGGCTTCACCGGTGGTGGTGGTGGCGGCGGTGGCGGTGGTGGCGGCTTCTTAGGGTCAATTGGCGGCGGATCGGCAAGCGTTACCTGCTTCATTATCGCAACAGGTTTCTTTTCGATCTTATTCAGCATGCTACTTACAACACCATAGCCTGCTGAGGCAACAGCCACTCCAACTAACACCAATAAAGACCTACCTATACGTTTAGTATAATTTTTGCGCAACTCGTACCCTCCGTACTGTTTATTACGGCCCTCATAAATGATATCGAGGTAGTCGCTGGTTAGAATTTTATTGATATCCATTATTAACTTTTTTTGGTTGTCCCGTCATCAGGCGGGAGTGTCCTTGTTTCTTAATGTCAAATACAGCGGGCTTCACAGTCTGCTGCAAAAAGCCGTATTACTTACCGCCGTTAGCTGCTACAGTCGCTGCTATATTTTCCAGTTCCACAGGAGAGATGTCAATGATAGCGTAAACCTTCACACCATTTATAGTCATTTCATCCAGTATGTTCACCAGGTCGCTGTAAGTACTTGTGCTATCCGGCTTTATAAGAATAGTAGCTTCGTCCTTCGCAGTAAGTGCCTGCTGGCGCTTCAGGTCATCAACCATTTTCTTCTTGTTGATGATCACATCGCGGATACCATCTTTCTGCTTGAACCCTGTTACCTTATATTCTGGTGGCTTATTCGGATCATCTCCTATGCCCTCATAATAATAAAGTCTGTGATTCTTGCTGAGTAGAATGGTAAGGGCAACACTGTTTTTGATCTTGTTCTTGTCCTCATCCTTCATCAGGGGATCCTTATACGGCATATTGATCTCCATTGTTTTAGGCTTGGCAAGCGTTGTTGTGAACATAAAGAATGTTATCAACAGAAAGCCAAGGTCCACCATTGGTGTAAGATCGATACGAGTACTTAGTTTTTTCGCCTTTTTGACGCCGGGGCCCTTTTTATGCCCCCCGCCGGACGAGGTATCTAATTCTGCCATATCAAATTATTTTGATCTTTAAAGTTAGTTTACGATAACAACCTTTGTTACTTGTCACCGTCTGCCCTTGGTGCATTAGCCTCTGCATAAGCAGCAGTGCCCGCAGGAATGGACTTCAGATTAGTAATAAGGTTGAACTTGAATATTTTTCCTGCTTCCAGTGTCTTGATGATCTTAGAAACATTAGGGTAAGAAGCGTCTCCATCTGCTTTGATACAGATACGGAGCATAGGATTGGTATTCCTTGCACTTTCTATCCATGAATCCAATTCATTTGTTGGCACATGTATAACCGAATCAACCGGTATACCTGGTGTAACCAGATCCATAGCTTTCTGCTGCTCGGGAGTAGAAGAAAGGTATTGTTTGATCTGTGACAATGGTACACCTACCGATGCACCAAGCGCGAATGACTTCTTTTCTGCTTCAGATAATTTCAACTGGCGTGCTGCGTCGATATCTTCTATCAGTGCTTTACGTTTCAGCTTATTATCAATAGCGAAGAATATCCTGCCCTTAGCATCAACAGTCAGCAACATGATATCTTTATCCGGAAGTGGAATAGACGAGATCGAAGATGGGGTTTTCACCACTACCGGTTCTTCGGGCTTGAACTTTGTTGCAAGCATAAAGAACGTAAGAAGCAAAAAGGCCACATCGCACATAGCCGTCATGTCTATGTTTGTACTTTTCCGTGGTATTTTAGCGTGAGGCATTATATATTATCTTCTAATGTTAAACAAATAAGACGCAGGATGTTTGAAAATCCACAACTCCCTTTTAAATATTTTTATTTAAAAATCATTTGTAGTTAGAAGCGAAGCTCTGAGTCAAAGTGAAACCACTTTCATCAATGCTGTATGTAATACCGTCGATCAAAGTTGTAAAGAAGTTATACGCGATGATAGCGAAGAATGAAGTACTGATACCTAATGCTGTATTGATCAAGGCTTCAGAGATACCATTTGCCAACGCACCTGCATCAGGAGCACCTGCCTGGCCCATTGCCTGGAATGAACGGATCATACCCAATACCGTACCGAACAGACCCAATAGGGTAGCGCAAGAAGATATTGTTGACAAGAACACAAGATTCTTTTCCAGCATCGGCAATTCCAATGAAGTTGCTTCTTCTATTTCTTTCTGGATACCTGCAAGCTTCTGGTCAGTATCAAGTTCACCCGCGTGAACCATTTCTTCATACTTAACCAATCCTGCACGCATTACATTACCAACAGATCCAGCCTGCTTGTCGCACTCAGCGATAGCTGCCTGTACATTCTTGTTAGCCAGGTGATACTGCACTTTACGTACAAACTCACCACCATCAATTTTGCCCTTAGCCTTAACAATGGTCAACGCGCGCTCTATAATAAAGCTGATCAGCGTGAGCAATGTTCCCATCAGAATAGGTACTACAAAACCACCCTGGTACATGGTGCCCATGATGTTTCCTGGTTTCGCCTTCTCTCTTGCTTCTCCATCCACAAAATTCGAAGGACTTCCTAAAACGAATTTCCAAATTACATAACCGGCGATAACACATGCCACAACTACTAACAGGTTAGTCAAAAAGTTGTTGGTGTTTTTTGGTTTGCCTGCGCGATTTCCTTGACTAGCTGGTTTTGGCGCTGCCGTTTTTACATCTGACATAATGCTGTTTTTTTTTGTTTTTAGTTCTGAAAATTGGTTAAAGAAAATTGATAAAAAAATTAGTGTGTCGTTGCAAAGATATAGGTCAAGTCGAAAAAAACAATTTTGGTCAAAAAATAATTTTCAACTGCTACATAAGTCTATGCTTAATTGGTCTAACTTACTGGAAATTACAATGTTTTACTCCTGTTCTTTACTACAAAATCGTGCCAAATGGTAACAAAAAATTAAAGAACAAGAAACTTCTGGAGAGCCGAAGAAAGAGATACTTCGTGGTGGTTATTTCAGAAACGAAAGGTAGAAATAATTATTGTCCCAAAAAGATCTGTTAGGATATTTTTAACAAAAAAGTTTGCATGGTGTAGTACTATTGCTTACAAGGTAAGGGGTTGGGTCCTTTTTATGCGTCGGCAGCTGTTCTCTCTTTTTCGACATGTCAAATCCCGCTTCATAAAGACATGCAAGTAACTCTTGCTTATTAGATACACTCAGTTTTTCATAAAGGTATTTCAGGTGAATGTTTATGGTGCATTCGCACACATTCAGTTCACCTGCTATTTGTTTTATGGCATAATGCCTGCATAGTAAATGCATTACTTCCAATTCTTTTTGCGAAAATATACATATACCATGTCTGCGTTTACGGCTTTTCAGCATGGTGTTCAGTTCCCTGCTAAGATCTTGCGGATAGCAGCTATAGCCATCATGCACTAATGCAAGGTTTTCTAAAAGTGTCTCCTTTTTGCTTGATAGGCTGGTATATCCTTGCGCGCCATAGTACATCATCAGCATAAGGGCCCACGGGACTTTGCAGCGATGTAAGTACTATAGTTTTCAACTGTGGCCAGCGGGTATTTATCTGCTGCATGGTGTTGTAGCCGTCTATCCCTTCAGGCCTGGCACCTATTATACACAAGTCGGGGAGGGTGGTGCTTTGCTGTAATTGTTGAATAAGGTCGTTGCCCGATGAGGAGCGAATGGCTATTTTGTAAATACCCGAGGCTTCTAAAAGCCCCGCAATGCCCGCAAGCGTAAGGGCTTGGCATGCCATAGCAATGATGGTCATAGTAATAGTTTGTTTTCAGGTAAATGATTTAGTGCTTTAGAATAGCTAAGATATTGTTTTTCTTTTGGCTATACAAGTTATTGGTAAATAATAAATTGTTAATGAAAATATACAAAAAACTATAGAAAATAGGAATAGTAAGATTTTAGGTGACCCCTACTTTAGCCGTGTAAAAAATTATTCACCTAAAACTTTTAAAATTATGCCGGGTCCAATATTGCCTACCCCCGTCTCCTTCGACGAGACCATTCAAAACCTCAAATCGCTGCAGGACTCTTTTAAGCCCGATATCTGCACCAACAAAGAGCCGCTTATAGATTTCGCCAAGACCGGTACTTCGCCGGTACTCGATTTTAATATGCCGCAGTCTACTGCCTTTGTGTCTTATGGACGTATTAATGTGCCGATAGACGAAAAGTGGTTTAAGCCCTTTGCGTTGAAGGCACCGACAAACAATTATTACAACGTCATACAGAATATGACCACCGATCAGGCCAATACGCTGTTCCACAGCAATGTTGTAGCACCCTCGGCGGCAACGGGCATATACTTGGCTACCCTTCCCGGGAAGCCTGAACACTACTATGCTACTACCGACATTAACAGACTAAAAAACGACCAACCGGTAGCCAGCCAGGCGGCGGCTTTTGGTGGTGGCGGCGGCCAGGCTACGGCGCCGCAATTTAACGTTGGCAATATGAATTTTGCTACCGCACAGCCTGTTGCTGTGTCTGCGGCGCCACGCATATCTCAGATGGCCGAGCTAGCTAAGCAGGGCGGGCTGCGCCCGGTAATGATGACACGGTTAAACAACAGAGCACCGGTTACCAGGTATGTGGCTAAGCCGCCCGAGCCGCACCCAAGGATAGTGGTGATAGAGGAATACACTACATCCTCTTTTCTGGGCAATTATGGCGCGGGCAAGGTGGTAAAAACCCTCTCGCTGATGCCGGGTGAGCGCACCACTATAAGTGTACGCACCTATAAAGACATGGTAAGCACGCGCGAAAGTGCACAGAACGTGCTGGACAGCCTATCTGACAGCAGTGCTACCGAGCTGGATAACCTGATGCAGAAAGAACAGGGGGATATGACCTCTTCATCCGACACGTCGGGAAGTTCGAGCGCAGCCTTCAGTACCCATACCGATGCGCAGAATTCATCAAAGTCGTTCAACCTCAGCCTTAGTCTGGGATTTCCGGGTGTAGGCGTTGGTGGTGGCTACGGGCAGAGCAGTACCGATGCATCTAGCAATGCCAGCGGCTGGAACAATAACAACAGTTATGGTCATACCGGTGCCAGAAGCTCTAATGTAAATACCATAAATAGTGCGCTCAATAAGCATGTAATATCCAGCAATAGCAACAGGCAGATCAATGTAAATACTTCCACATCAGACAGCACCCGCAGTGGCGAAGAAGACACTACGGTGCGCGAGCTGGTGAACTACAATAAGAGCCGCGTACTCAACTTTATGTGGCGTCAGCTGCTGCAGGAGTATACAGTTATAACGGCTTTGACTAACCTTAAGTTTGCCTATACAAACGGCTACCCCGAGACATACACGGTTGTAGACCTCAACAACCTCGAGAATATGATCAAAGATCTTATTGCCGATGGTCCAGATCCGCTAAAGCCCGAGGAATACAGAGATGCCCTAAGGTGCGCCCTGCTGCGTAACTATTGCGTGGTAATGGACTATAAAGATGAAGTACAAACCTTCCTGGACTGTGTAGAGGTAGGAGTAGGTGGCTGCATGACAACGTGGTTCCCCACAATGGTATGCCCCGAGACCATAGAGCGCTACTGGCGCATACCTTTTAACCTGGAGCAGACGTATGTGCCACCTCTGGGCAACAGCATAACCGTAAAAGGCATAATACTATCGGTAGAGAAGCAAACCCTGCAGACCTCATCGCTCATAGCCGATGCATTGCTGGGCCGTGGTGAAGCACTCGACTGCTTTAACCAGAAAGCACAGGATGCTGAGAGCATGGCATCACTTATTAATAATATGGCAGCTATACAGAGCGTTCAGAACAGCATACAGCAAAGCTCTGTAGACCTTGACATGGCGGCTCAACAGCTGGAAATAGGTGATAAGACTATAGACAAGATGCAGGTAGATATGGATGTGATCAAGCAGCAGATTGATGTTATCACTTCTGTTAACGTTCCTTCAGATCAGGCCGCCAACTACAAAAAGGTGTTTGGCAGTTGCTGCCCTACGCCACAGTACACCGGTGGCTGCGGCTGCGGATGTGATGATAAATGCTGAGTTTAAGAAGGCCTCACCCCAACCCTGGTTCGACAAGAGCTCACCATGACAAGGGAGATGGAGATGATATGAGCGCATCAACAAACTCGATAGTACAATTTCCTTCCTGTCCTGCATTGTGCAGGGCAGGAAGTTTTTAAAACCTAAATAAAAACAATAACAATATGCCTGACCAACCCCTATATGGAGACGACGGTATGACCGAAGAAGGTATGGATAGTTATACTGGAGACAGTTCTACGGATTCGCCTACCACATCAGTGTCATATGATAATGGAATGCCGGTCACACCACCCAATTATTATACACCTTCTGGTAATAATATATTAAATACGAGTGCTGTTACAACACCGTTGCAACCAATATTTTATTTTCCGGATACAAGCAATGTGGTAGATAATATGCCACGCGCTAACCCTGGAAGCGGTAGAAATTATTTGCGTGGTCATATAGCTGATTCTTCGATAACAACTGGTAAATTTGGTGCGTTGAGCAGTAAATTAGATGTTACTAACTTTAGTTCTGCCGAAGGATCACTTTTTAATTCAGACAATAATGAAAATTATTTTTTGGAAAGCTATGCCGGTATTGAAAGCATCATAGATCCAACAGATGAAGAACTAAAGAGTGTTGAAATGATTATTATTGTCATTTGCACAATTAAGGAATATAGTAGATGCAATAAATATAACAACAAAGTAGTTGGCAAAACTTATTACATAGTAAAGAAAACAATGGCTAACGCCGAAAAAGCATTTTCTGCTTTCGTATCAAAGAAGCTTAAAAGAAAATCATTTGATAAAGTAATAATAGATACTCATGGTTTTATTGGACTAATATTTGTTAATGGAGAAGTTGAGAATAACGTTGGTACGTCGTTTATGGATTCTGACAACTTTTTGAATCCTAAAAACGCTACTATGGCGATGGATGCTGGCGGCTTGAGAATAATATTACAAAAAATCAGCAAGGACGGCCAGGTTGTATTTTTACCCTGCATGACTGGCTGCTTTAAAGAAGAAGCACGTGAAAGATGGCCATATGATGGTCGCGAACTGGGTAAGGATTTACATAAGGTTAATTTAAAAAGTACACTTTACATAGGTCAAGCATTTAATAATGGCTCAATCAATGATATGGGGGATCTTTATTATCATTATTTTTTAAACGTTAGGCCAGCTATAACATGGGGTTTTAAGTATGAATATCATGATAAACAATATGTAAACCACCCCAAAATGGGATTTGTGAAATTTCAAAAAGGAAAAGATTTAGATTTGGGATCGCTAACCGATAGAGATGGGAATTTGCTTATAAGTGGGAAGGTGGCGATGATAATTGAAGCAAATAAAAGCGGTGAAAGTTCTGTCAACGGTTATCATTTATCATCTTATGATAGACAATCAGAAGAGGTTAAGAAAGATTCTGTAGAGCTAAATAATAGACTAAATAAACAATATGCAAAATAAAAACAAAAATAGAAATATCATGAAAAATATTTTTTTTATGTTTTTGTGTTTGTACCTCCAGAGTTGTCATACGCCTCACAAATATCTACTTCATTCATATAAATTTAGGCTAATAAAGGCATCATTTCCTGGCGGAGAAGATTCATTAAATAGTTTTTTAGTCGCCAACCATAGTACGAATATTTGCATACCTGATTCGTTAAATTCCTACGATGATAGTTTCTACCGTCAGTCGGTATTGTTTTCGATTGACAGAAGTGGAAATATAATTGACACATCATATGGAGTTTGGTCAGGTATTTACTACTGTGTAGCAGATCTAAATAATATTATTAGTAAAATGCCCAAATGGACTCCTTGCTATTTAGTACATAAAAAAACAAAAAAATACATTGATTGTTCTGTAGGGTTTTCTGTTAAATATTATTATTGTAAATATAATAAAAGCAAATAGTGATAACTGCGGCTCGCTGTACTCTGTTTTAAAAAAGTTGTAGCTGAGAGAAGCCAATAGGCTTAGTTCGTTTGGTAGAGATCTACCGATTTCCTGAAAAAAAAGCACATTTCATTATTTTTCGCTTTATAGTTGGAATATACCGCCTCCGCAGCACAGGAAGTTTTTTACTCATTCTATACAACAATGACATTATGCATATACAATACCATGATCCTTACTCAACATACTGGAAAGACAAGTATAAAACACTACCCAATGAAGTAGGCCCATATGCTGAAAATAAAGAAAAAAGCCCGGCATGGATGCGCTCAAAGGGTCTGCGGTATGGTGGGCAGGATGGCGGTGGTCACTTCTGGGTATCGAAAAGTGGCGATATTTACTATTTTGATGACGTAGCATCTGGCAGCAATAGCGATACGGAAAATACAAATACCAATAACGCAGGCAACAACTATAATTATACACCTTCGGGCAATAATATACTGAACACCAATGCTGTTACTTCGCCGCTGCAACCGATCATCTATTGGCCGAATAACAGTAATAGTGTTGATATAACGCCACGTGCTAACCCGGGTAGTGGCAAAAATTATGAAAATGGCCATATTGCAAGTTCATCCGCAGCAACTGGTAAGTTTGGTATAACAGAAACGGGTGGGGTAACTAACTATGGATCTGTACCAAGGGATCAGGTTAATTCGACGACTAATGAACCGATGACTGAAGCTGGCAACATTAAGCCAATTGCAATAGCCGATGATCAATCATCTGGTGGCTGCGATGGAGATAGCTATTTGTATATTGTGCCATTGAATGACAATAAATATGATAAGGCGGCAAGACAAGAATTTTTTGATTATATGAATGACAGATCTGGTGGAATATTTAAGTTTTGCCCTGACAATGACGGAAAAGTAATATTGAAAAACAAAGCAAAAGATTGGCTATCCGTAGAAGCATCTCCAACAGTCTCCAAAATACTTGCCCATACTGTGTGTAATGCAATTGAAGGGGGAGTCGGATTTAATGGGGCTTCATTAATGAATCATAGAATAGAATTGAAAACAACTGATTTTGAAAAACCACTTGATGCAAACGGTGCGGCTAATCGCAATTGGGAAAATATTGAAAAAAATAACGGTTGTTTTTTTGATGATTTTCGAACAGGTATGATAGATGTATCTGATTTTAGAAATTTATTGAATTTATCACAACATGGTTTGATAAATGGGATAAAATTGTCTAATGAAATTATACAAGCGGCCATTATTGGGCATGTTGTTTGTGAAAGGTCAGCATATGTTTGGTATAATGTTTGGCAAAATTTAAACATATCAGACAATAACATATATCATCAATATGCAACTTCAGCTCATCCAAAAGGAGTGAAGAGAGAACGCGCAATAATAAATGAAATGGCAACAAAATAATTAGAGAAAAAAGTCAAAGTTGCTGATGTGCGTTTAATACCTATTGACGATATTGCAGTGAAAAAAAATCAATTTTTTGAATTTGACCCTAACGATACAAAATATCAATCTAGTTATCCAATTCCCAATATCTATCCATTTGACCCATATGTTTCAGGAGATACAAAAAGACCAGGCGCTATTATTTTCATTTGGACAGCGTATGTAAGATCCAAACAACTTTTCCCAAATTATGTCACAGCAGCTCAGCTTGTTTATGATGAGAAGTTTAATTTACCTAAACTAGGAGTGGATAGTGGTTTTAAGAAAAATCCAAATTTGTAAGTTATGAAAACGTCATTGTTGTTTATACTATTACAGTTAACGGTATGGAGTTGTTACGCGCAACAATTTATTCCCTTCTATGACACAAATAATCATCTACATATCGCTGTCCCTAGTGTATATTCAATAAGGAGTCTACCAACATCTATTTTTGGTTGGTATTTTGTGTTCGAACAAATGCCCGAGAAGGCTGTATTTATTAGCATCAGGAAGAATAGTAACCCAAGTTTATTTATTAATGCACACAAAACAAATGCCTATTTTAATTGTTTTACAACAAATAAAAAAAAGGTATTTACTTGAGCAATAAATTCCGAAGTAGTAGGAAAGCGTTTTATAAACACGATAATAAAATTGATTTAGGAAATCCCGATGGTCATTTTAGAATAAATGATAGCTTCTATTTAGAAAGGACAATATACTATGCATTTATTAATAATAATGATGTTTTTATATTGGAGTTTAGTTGCCCACTAGATAGATATGAAGAATGTCAACCTATTTTTTTGAAAATTGCCGATTCCGTATATTTTTATTAAAAATAAAACCAACCATTATGACGAACCAGACAAAAATATTCTCTACACCCGGCGTGGCTGCTACACACGTAGCCTATGTTACCGATCTGGCCAATAATTTTATACGTGCGGGTATTGGGCATGGGTATTCAGCGTTTAATATAAGGCAGGTAGTAGTCACTCCCTATGATCCTGCTTTCGATCGCAACTGGTACACACTGCAGGTCGATTATTACGACCCTTCAGTTTATGAGTAGATAGCAGTTAGTACATCCTGTTTAGTTCACTTATTTCATTTATCCCCCTTATCCTTTATGACCAACCAGGCAAAAGTTTTTTCGATCATAGATACCGATCCTGCCACAGGCATAGCCAACGTAACCTCTGATGTAAACAATTATATAAGAGGTGCCATACTAGACGGCTTTTCCAATTTCTGCATAGGCCAGGTAGTTGTTACCCCTGCCAACACCAGCTACGCCCGCAACTGGTATACTGTGCAGGTAGATTATTATAACCCAGGTATAATGTAGATTACCCGGAATACCATACGTTCCCCACATCTCTTTGCTCGGCGTAGTCTTCTTGACTACGCCCCACGCGGCTGGCGGTCTCTGACCGTCGTCATGGTCTGCATATAATACCAAATAGACATTTATTTCACACTTTTGGATGCATCAACCACTCTCCTCCTTTTGAAGGTGCCGGCAACGGCACGAGCGTAGCTCTGTACCCAAAGTTTCGGCTTTTTCTGCCGAAACTTTGGGGGAGGTGGTTACTGCATTTGGTGTATTTTTAAAGTCGAAACGGTATAAACTATACCAACCCACAAAAATAATTTCCCTCAAAATCAACTTTAAGTACACCTATTCAACACATTGACGGTCCATACTTTACAATAAGATATTCGAATTGTTGTGGATATCTTTATTTCCCAAACTCATTTTCCCGCATTAATTTACACCCAAATCCAGGTGTAAACCTGTAGGCTCTTTGACACTATGAACCATCATCACAACCACCTGCAAACATCGTAGGGGCTGAAAATCTTCAGCCCTAAACCCACACACTCAAGCCCTAATCATTCAAACATGGTCAATCTGTGAAATCTGTGCAATCATTTAAAATCTGTGATTCAGACAAACACTTTGCCACTTTTCACAAAAAATGTGGCAACAACTGGCAGAAAGTGGCAGAAAGTGGCAGAAAGTAGCAGAAAGTAGCAGTTTGTTAAAATCGGCTGAAACCCACACCCGAAAAGTATCTTAGCCCAAACCACTCAACCAGAACTGCCACTTTTATGAAAAACTGCCACTTTTCAAAACATTACTGCTCGGTCGCGGGAGTTAGCGTAGCACTCTGTGACGACTAGTTTATCGGGTCACTGACACTACACAATATCTCCATCATTCAAACACGTAAATCACAAATCACAATTGACCCATTTAATGTAAATTGCGCTTCAATAATAATTACTAATGGCAGAGTTGCTTAATCAATATAATGAAGATAGTATCCGCTCGCTCGACTGGAGAGAGCATATAAGACTGCGCCCCGGTATGTATATAGGCAAGCTGGGCGATGGCAGTAGTGTAGATGATGGTATCTATGTGCTGGTAAAGGAGGTTGTAGACAATTGCATAGATGAGTTTGCAATGGGTCAGGGCAAGCGCATAGAGCTGAAGATAGCCGAGGGCGAAGTTTCTGTGCGTGACTATGGCCGTGGTATACCGCTGGGTAAGGTGGTAGATGTGGTGAGTAAGATCAACACCGGTGCCAAATACGATAGTAAAGCGTTTCAAAAGTCAGTAGGACTTAACGGTGTGGGTACCAAGGCGGTAAATGCACTAAGTAAGTATTTTAAGGTAGCTTCTTTCCGCGAAGGGCGCACCAAGGTAGCCGAGTTTGAACAGGGCATTTTGACAAAGGAGCACAAGGAAACAGATACCACCATGGCCAATGGTACAATGGTAGTTTTCCGCCCCGATGATACCGTGTTCCGTAACTATCACTTCCTGCACGAATACCTTGAAAATCAGGTCTGGAACTATTGCTTCCTCAATGCCGGCCTGCAGATCAACTTCAACGGACGTAACTATATCTCTAAAAACGGCCTGTTAGACCTCCTTACCCGCAAGACCAATGCCGAGTCACTCAGGTATCCGATCATTCACCTGAAAGGAGACGATATTGAAGTGGCAGTTACCCACAATGGCGACTATGGCGAGGATATTTATTCATTTGTAAACGGACAGCATACTACACAAGGCGGTACCCACCATGGTGCATTCAGGGAAGCCTATGTAAAGGCAATCCGCGATTTCTATAAAAAGGATTATGATGCTTCCGATGTCCGCCAGAGTATTTGCGCTGCTGTAGCTGTGAAGGTTCAAGAGCCGGTATTCGAATCGCAGACAAAGACCAAACTGGGATCTCAGTATGTTTTTGAAGGAGGTCCGTCTATGAAGTCATTTATCGGCGATTTTCTCAATAAGGAACTCAACAACTTCCTTCATAAGAACCCCGCAATTGCCGATGCACTCAAGAAGCGCATAGAGCAGAGCGAAAGAGAACGCAAAGAACTATCAGGTATCCGCAAACTGGCCAATGAACGCGCCAAAAAAGCCAACCTGCACAATAAGAAGCTAAGAGATTGCCGCATACATTTTAATGACGATGTTCCGGCTAAAAACAAAGAGGAGTTTCAGCAGAAGAAGTGGGAATCTACCGTATTTATAACGGAAGGGGATAGTGCGAGCGGTAGTATCACCAAGAGCCGCAATGTGGAAAGCCAGGCGGTATTCAGTCTGCGTGGTAAGCCATTGAACTGTTATGGTCTTACCAAGAAAGTGGTGTATGAAAATGAAGAATTCAACCTGTTGCAGCATGCGCTGAATATAGAAGAAGGTCTCGACGGGCTCCGCTATAACAACATTGTCATCGCTACCGATGCCGATGTGGATGGTATGCACATCCGCCTGCTCATTATGACCTTCTTCCTGCAGTTCTTCCCCGATCTGGTACGTGGTAACCACATCTATATCCTGCAGACCCCATTATTCCGTGTGCGCAACAAACAGAAGACCATCTACTGCTACAGCGATGAAGAGCGTCAGCGTGCTATCCACGAGATAGGCTCTAAAGCCGAGATCACCCGATTTAAAGGATTAGGTGAGATCAGCCCCGAAGAGTTTGCCCGTTTCATTGGCGATGACATCCGTAAAGATCCCGTGCTCATCAGCCAGGACACGCAGATACAGAAGTTGCTGGAATACTACATGGGCAAAAATACCCCTGCCCGCCAGGTATTCATCATCGACAACCTGCGCGTAGAAAAAGACCTTGCTGAAGAGCTGGGTGTGGAATTGGCAGAAGCCTAGAGTGAATAAATTATTACATCAATAAAGAAGCCCGTTCAAATGAGATTTGAACGGGCTTCTTTGTATTTAGTCGATTGATATTATTACGCCAATGCAGCAGTCAATTTCTTCTCGCAGTTATACAACTTAGAGATAGGGCAGTTTTCCTTAGCGTTTTCAGCACACTCCTGGAATTTTTCTGCTGTGATGCCCGGTATCTTGCCGGTTACATTCAGTTCGCTCAGGGTGATGGCACCATTGTCGAGGGTAATGTCGCAACGGGTAGTCAACTCATCTGGAGTGAAGCCGGCTTCGTTCAATACGAATGTCAGCTTCATGGTAAAGCAACCTGCGTGAGCAGCTGCTACCAGTTCTTCAGGGTTAGTACCAACGCCTTCGGCAAAGCGGCTAAGGAATGAATATTGTGTCTTGTCAAGAGTAGTACTTTGTGTGGTCAGGTGGCCTGTACCTTCTTTACCTGTTCCGTTCCATACGGCTGTAGCATTACGTTTCATGTGTCTGTTATTTTTATTGAAGTAAAGATAAAGAATGACCTGTCAAATAGAACAGCAAGCACAAAAAAATCCCCGCTTTTGAGGGCGGGGATCGGTTATATTTGAGTTAACTCGGAGGCTAAATACTAAGCTTCAGCAGCTTCTGTATCTGTAGCTTCTGTTTCAGTTGCAACAGCATCATCAGCAGTTTCAGCAGCAGCAGCAGCAGCTATTGCCTTTTCAGCGTTCTTAGCTTCTACCTGGCGAACTGATTCGGTCATAGTGCTATGACGCTTGTCAGCTTTGTGCTTACGGTGAGCTTCTTCACGACGTGCAACCAGTTCTTCATGTTCGCCATTCCATGCTTCGAATTTCTCCATTGCAGTAGCTTCGTTGAACAAACCAAGAGATACACCACGATAAAGGTGCTTCAGGAACAATACACCCTTGAAAGACAAGATACGACGGCAAGTGTTAGTTGGCTCAGCACCTTTCTGCAACCAGTACAAAGCGCGTTCGCGGTTCATACGGATAGAAGCAGGAACAGTCAATGGGTTGTAAGTACCTAACTTTTCGATGAATTTACCATCGCGCGGAGCGGTAGTGTTAGCAACTACGATAAAGTAAAACGGACGCTTTTTAGATCCGTGTCTCTGGAGACGAATTTTTACCGACATAAATAATTGAAATTATTTGGGGGTTAACAATAAAATTTGGACTGCAAATGTAGCTTTTAAAATGGAAACTTAAACACATTTCTATAGTTTTTTCTAAAAGTTTTCTTAAAAACTTGTAGACTGTTTTTGCATTGGTTGATGCGTTTTGCGTCTGTCCTTCCGCTTCATTACTTTTCTTTGTGCTGCCGTCCCGCAATCAGCGGGATAAACTCCGAAAAGTAACAAAAGAAAACGGCACTTTTTCGTATCGCTCCGCGCGAAAAAGAAGCTAAACTGCGTGCCGTTGTGGTTGGCCAGACCGCTCTTCGCAAGCTCAGCCAGCGCTTCTATCTGCCAGGTAATTGGATGCTACAAAGGTATTTCGTTGCCCGACACCAAGTGCTTTAGGGGATAAACTTTTACCTTAACCCACTACTCCAGACTCAGCTGCTCATCTCCTTCTTTATAGGGCAGGTAGGTAACAATGAACTGGAACATTTCATCGGTTGCTTTCATACTGCCGTTTTGGTCGGTAACAACTTGTGGCGGACTGAATGGGTTATTGAGGTTGTCTTTTGTGTTGTCATATACACCCTCGGCTACAATGGTGCTGCCGGCAGGTATCTTCACCATCTTCTTAAAGGTGTAGAAGTACTGCCAGTTAAAATCCCAGCGAGGTATAGAGATGAGCCTGATCGTATCGCCGTTTGGTTTTAAGGCATAGGCTTTAAAGCTCTTGCCCAGCAGGTGCATATGGGGGTTAATGGTCAATACTGATATGTCCTGAGCTATTTTCAGGTGGCTAGACACATTTTTTACAGTATTGGGCAGAATGATCATGTCTGGTTCTACTTTGGCCGCACCAAGGGTACCCAGCTGAAACTCCTGCACAGGCCTGTTGGGGGGCACTTTGGTAAAGAATATGTTGATGTAGGAGGTGTCTGTTATGTCGTTTTTGCCATTAAAGCCATAGTGAATATCATTGAGCAGAAACGCTCCTTTGCGTGGCAGTATATAGCCGCCTATACCAGCGGGGTATATCTGGCCAATAGCGCCGGGCAGGTAGTTGACGACCGACTTTTGTAATACAGGGTAGCTGCCATCATCATTGGGCAGACCCATTTTTTGAAATGCTTTTACAATACCTGCAGTGTCTTCTACCATGCTTATGCTGCGGTCGCCCTCAAATACAATCTTCTTCTTCTCGAAAACGTACTTCACCATGTCTCCATTCACATGGTGCACCACATTGTTTCTGCCGGGCACAAACTCTACCAAGCTCGCAAATGTATCGGCCGGCAGCTCATAGGGCACTTTTACCAAAAGGAACTTATCTGATGCATATGCCTTCATAAAAAATGGTGCTACAGCTATGGTCATATCGGGCGCCCCTGCAAGAGATGATGGGTAATGGGGGAGCGCAGGCATTTTGTCTTTGGGCCCTTCGGGTGCGCCTTCCTTGGCCCATAGTGCCAGTACGTCTATTTCGTATTGGGTCAATACTCGCTGGCCTTTAAATTCGGTATAGTGCGGGTCGGCGGGCCATGGGGGCATCATCCGCTCTTTGGTAACAAATGCCATAGACCCGGCATATTGTTTGGCGTCCTGGTAGGTAATGAAAGCAAAGTGAGCACCTCCGTTGGGCCGGTGACAAACTGTGCAGTTGTCATATAGTATTGGTGCTACATGCTCGGTAAAGTTGACATGCGCAGGCACTTTCCTGTCTTCATTAGCTGATACTTTCTTATCACCATTGCAGCTGCCCATAAGCGCCGCCATGATAATGAACACAAACGATAAAGCACTAGACCTCTTCTTCATAACTGGCATCCTGAGAGAGTTTACCTAATAATATACTTATGTTTAGCTCATAGCCCAGCAGAATGATCACCGTATTGAGCCACACCAACACCATGAAGGCGATCAATGTGCCTATAGAGCCATAAACCTTGTTGTAATTTAAGAAGTTGTTTACCAGGAAGAAAAATACCGAAGTGGCCAGCATAGACGCCAATGTAGCGAATACCGAACCTGCCGTAATAAACTTCAACTTGTGTTTGAGTGACGGGCCGTACCTGTAAATGAAGCAGAATGTAAAGAACACGATCAGTATTAAAATGGTGATACTGAGTATCTTAACTGCTACCAGGTGAGGGAATATTTTAAGTAACAACTTGTTCAGGCTTTTGTTTTGCAGCACCAATACCGCCAGTGTCAATACCGCCACCAGTATGAGCATGACGGTAAGCTTTATAGCCATCCACCGGCGCTGCAGGCCGGTTCTTTTCTTATATAATACCTCGCTACGGTCGAAACTTTTCATTAGCCCCATCATGCCATTGCTGGAGAAGAAGAGCACCATTAAGATACCTATAGACAACACATCGTGATGCTGCTTGCCCATAAAATCTCTGATTATGCCACTTACACTGCTGTAAATACGTTGATTGGGAGTAACCAGTTTTAGTGTGGATAAGATGGTCTGCTGTACATTTTTCAGGGGTAGATAAGGTACCAGTGAAAAGATGAACAGGAAAGTTGGCGGCATGGCCATGATGAAATTATATGTAACTGCCGCAGCTCTTTCCGTCAACCTTACTTTCCTAATTTCCTGAACAAAGAACTTACTGACCTCATACAATGTTGCACCATCTACACCAGGCAATACCACACTGTGTGCCTTTTTGAACACATAGCGCACCGGGCGAAGTTTGTAAACATTTATGTCAGGTTGTTTTATCATGCCCGGGTTCAGGACTCTATTTTTAGCTTGCGAAGGTAGTTATTGTAAGGTGCATTAGGTTGTAAGATCTGCTACGGATAAACCAGGCTGCCCTAATTTATAAGGGCCCGGCCTAACGGGCAATAGTATTGAGCAAAGAGAAAGCTGCTTATACAGACATGCGATACCTTCGGCATCGGTGTTCCTTTCTATCTGTTTTTGCTATAGACATATGATGCCTTCGGCATCAATACAGTTCGTTCTATCCTATCTCTAACTTGCTTTCAAACCGTTGTCTGCTCTGTTCCTCCGCTCTCACCTTATATTAATTCCTTCAGCTTCTCTATCACCGCATCTACCTCTTCTTTAGTATTGTGCTTGCAGAAAGAGAAACGGATAGGCACCAGGCTGTCAGACTTGCCATTGTGCAGGGCCTTGATAACATGGCTTACAGAAGAAGCACCGCTTGTACAGGCACTACCACCGCTTACACAGATACCGGCCATATCTAAGCTGAATAATAACAGGTCGGATTTTTCGGTACGCGGGAAAGAAACGTTCAATACGGTATACAGGCTACGGCCATTGGTGTCGCCATTGAATAATACGCCGGGGAATAACTCCTGCAAGCGTGTACCCATATAGGTTTTGAGTCCGTTGATGTGTGCACTGTCTTTTTCGTAAGTAGCGGTAGCCATTTCAAGGGCTTTGGCAAATCCTACGATACCATACAGGTTTTCGGTGCCTGCGCGCATATTACGCTCCTGGCTACCACCGTTGATGTATGGCTTTATTTGTATGTTCTCGTTTACGTAGAGTATACCTACACCCTTAGGTCCGTGAAATTTATGACCGGCACCATTCAGGAAGTGGATATAGGTGTTCTTCAGATCGAAAGGATAGTGGCCTACGGTCTGTACAGTATCTGAATGGAAGATTGCGTCATACTTTCTGCACAATTCGCCAACAGCCTTGATATCCAGCAGATTGCCGATCTCATTGTTTGCATGCATGAGGGTGACCACCGTACGATCGGGGCTACCTGCCAGCAGTTCTTCCAGGTTGTTCATGTCTACATGACCATTAGGGGTCAGGTTTACATAACTCAGTTTTGCCTGTCCGCTATGCGCCAGGTACTCTACAGTATGCAGGGTAGCGTGGTGCTCTATAGATGATGTAATGATGTGCTTGCAACCCAGATCGCGGATGGCAGCATTGACAGCAGTATTAGTACTTTCTGTACCGCCCGAGGTAAAGAATATCTCACCCGGATTAGCATTGAGGATCTTTGCCACGCTCTTACGCGCATTTTCTATAGCCAGCTTTGTTTCCCTTCCGTAAGAATATACAGAAGACGGGTTACCAAACTTTTCAGTAAGAAAAGGCATCATTACGGTCAACACTTCAGGATCAAGAGAAGTAGTTGCGGCATTGTCAAAATAGATCCGGCTCATTAATATTGTTTAGTTGTATTAGTTATTGGGAGTACAAAAATAACCTATTCTTTGAAATTATGGGTATTGGTGATGTAAATCAGGTGTTTTGGGGTGATTATGGATGGGGGATTTAACATTTCTTGTATGTGTGGTGTGGGTGTTTGGTTGTGTTCAGTTGCTGTACCCAACCGCTTACTTACTTTTCTTTGTCCCCGAAGGATCGGGATGTACCAGCTGCCGTCCCGCAATAAGCGGGATAAACTCCGAAAGAAACAAAGAAAACGGGCATCCCGAAAGCTTTCGGGACGAACTGCTCCGCACGCAAAAGGAGCCAGGCTGCGCATTGTTGTGGTTGGCCAGACCGCTCTTCGCAAGCTCAGCCAACGCTTCTTGCTCAGCCGCCGTTGTCGTAAATTTTGAGTTAATGCCCGATGGAAATGAAAATTTGAATCGGGCATGGGGATGATGTAATGTGTTGTTTTTCATGTGGTTGTGATTTTGTGGTATGCCCGATTGTGCCCGATGGGTGTTTGGTAGTGCTCAGCTGCTTTGTCCAACCGCTTACTTACTTTTCTTTGTGCTGCCGCAAAGAAAAGTAACAAAAGAAAGCGGGCACTTTTGCGAACTGCTCCGCACGCAAAAGGAGCCGGGCAGCGTGTTGTTGTGGTTGGCCAGACCGCTCTTCGCAAGTTCAGCCAACGCTTCTTGCTCACCTTCAGTTGTCTTGAAATTTGAGGTAATGCCCGATGGAAATGAAATTTGAATCGGGCATTGGTTTGGTGTAATGTGTTGTTATTCATTTGGTTGTGGTTTTTGGGGATGCCCGATTGTGCCCGATGGGAGTTTGGTGGGGATTTGCAATTTGCCCGTCATTGCGAGGAACGAAGCAATCTCACATCGGGGTAGACGACGCCAAACACTGGTTTTTCGGGAATCGGGAGATTCCCTTCCGGTCGAACGTAGTCGGGAGACTTCGCTCAGCTGAGTTTTTGAGGGGTTTTCCGCCAATAGTGGTTTTTTGCGTTTCCGGCAGTTTTTTTTGGTGCGTTTCCTGTAGATAGCTGTGTGGATAGGGTTTTCAGAGGATTTTGAAAACCGCCAGTTTCCGCAGTTTTCCGCAGTTTTTTCGCCAATTTCCGCCGAACTACTTCTTTAGTTTTTCTATGTATGGGGCAAAATGATCGTGGTATGTCAGGGGTGGTTTATTGTTCCCATCATAGCTATTTGCTATTTCCGGGTGTAAAGTTGGGGCTTGTTTTGGTATGTTCCAAAAGAAGATATTCACAGAAAATGAGGGTTTTCGGGGTTAAGTGGTGGTGGATGAATGGGTTAGGAGCGGTTATTTGATGTGGATAAGATTTTTGGGGTTAATGTATTAATCGTAGATAAGGAAATTTGAAAATTGCCAACCGCTATGACGTAGTCGGAAGACTACGCCAAACATGGAAGCAATTATATTATAGTATAACTAGGTAGTAGGCTGTATTTTATATGTAAGGTATCATAATATTACAACGCGTCGATATGGAAAACTAAACTACATTTAAAGTGTATTATAATTGCAATATTTGTGCGCGTATTTGACATTTGTTGCTCGCTATTGTTCACTGTTGTATATAAATGTGTTTTTTTGTGACTTTTTGTGTCACTTTGTATCGCAAAGTTTGAGGAATGATACTTAATATGCTCGTAGTTCCTTTTAATGGCTTTTATAGGGTGTGTGTATTACACACCAAAATTGTTGAAAAAAAGTGCCTTAAAATGGCAAAATAATATTTGAAAAACAAAACTTTACAGAATATCTACTTATATTTGCTCTAAATGACAAAAGCCCACCGGATGAGGGCAGGCATTTGAAAAACTTAAGATTAAATCTTGGTTGTTTTTTGCACAACAAAGATACGACAATAAGTCGTATTGCCAAATTTAATCCCACCTTTTTTACTGGCTTTCCATTGTCCCTACGGTTCAGTTGTTTATAAATATTAATTTAATAATTAAAATTTTGAACAATGGAATTAGTAATTAATTCAGGTGACAAGGTCACAACCACATCAGTTATAGTAGCTGAAAAATTCGGAAAGAGACACGATAATGTCATAGGAGACATTGAAAAACTTGATATGCCAAGAGAATTTACCCTCCTCAATTTTAAGGAAGGTACTTATTCTACTAAAACAGGCAATCACAAAATGTACATAATGACTAGAGAGGGCTTCATGTCGTTAATGATGTCATTAACTGGCGCAAAGGCTGCAAAGTTTAGAGCTGATTTTATTAATGCCTTCACTATGATGGAGGAATTAATAAGAAAGCAAATAAAAGATCCATTAAATCATTATAGTAAAAGGATATTGGATGAGCCAACTAACAATTTGCCAGAAGTGTATTGGTCTGTATTTGACGAGAGCCACAGTGTGATGTTAAAGGTTGAAAAAGCAGTTGGGGTGTTTAGTCAGTTCGATTTAATAGATGGCAGCATAGGAAAGAGGTGGAAATCCCACCGAACTACTTCATCATTTGGGTTGGCTGAGATTGAGAACCCATTCTCACCTAATCCGCCAAAAAAATGTATGCATTCATTTAAAGACAAACGAGGCAACATAGAATGTGCTTGCTACCACAATAGTGAAATTGTGGCGTTCAAAGGATGGCTAAAAAACACTTACACGAAAGAACATTTACCGAAATACCTGGAGACGAAATATGCTGACAATGTTGCAGTATTAGATAAGGTTAAACAAATTTTCCCTAAACTATTAAAATGATGTTGGTATACCTTAGGAATTATATAAACAAGTAGCCACCTTGTGGTGGCTACAGATAATTACTCGGAACTTTTACGGATGCCAGCTAACTGCGAATTAGCTTGTCAGATTTTAAACTGAATACAGGGTGTAACCTTGTATGCCTCCCATTTTTTGTACAAAACTAAAAACAATTTTTAAACTTCAAAATTTAACATAATGTCTAAAGATAAAATAATATATATAAAGGCTGACCCGAAAAACCCTTCAAAGCCAGATCCAAAGGAATTGGGTAAAATTAAAAAGAAAATGGAAGAAGATTTCATTAAATCTACAAGTAACATTTTCAAAAAAAGATAAATTATTAAACAATTTAAAATCAATATAGAAATGGACGATAAAATAAAAGAGTACAAACAATTTTTGCAATCAATTATTGATGAGCATAGCCCATTGCCATCTGGCGGCACGGTGCCCGCTATGCTTGAAAGAGTGACGGCATTTAAAAAATATATGGAGGATTTTAACGACCGTGGAACTTCAAAGGCAAATTCATTGAAAGCATCAGGCGTTTCTAAGGATGAGTTAATGCAGATATCTAATGAGTATTTCCATAAGTTAACTATTTGATTCGTCAGAATGTCATAGACATTAAAAACGAAACCCACATCTTACGGTGCGGGTTTCTTACATTTATGTTGCGAAACTAAAATGTAATACTATGAGTCAATTTAACTTTGAAAAGACATTAAAAGAAAATGTTGAGAAAGAGATAAGGAATAAAATAAGGAAGGCTTTCCCGCACATTACAAACTTCTCAGTTAAGTACGACGTAAAGAAACAGAAAGCATCTATTGACGGGCTGACACCTGAGCAGATTGATTTGATAATGAAACCTTGAGTTCAAAGTTATACAAATCACCTACGAAGCACACAATTAACCAACCACCATACAAGTCGTAATTTTTTCCTGTCCAAAATAGGGTAAGCTGAATCTTTATTTTAATTCTGATCCTTTTCATAATCATAGTTTAGTTGCAGTAGGTTTATATATTCGACGATAGCCAAACCAAACAACGACACTTATCAGCCGATCGTTCGTATTCCCGACAGAAACATTAAATATCGTACCTTTATAACCAGTTATGGACGAATATATTTCCTTTGAACAGATACCTTTTGGCAGTGATAATTTTGCTGATAACCCGGAGCCAAGGTGTCCCTGTGTACTCTTATTAGATACTTCTATTTCTATGGGTGGCCGGCCTATTGCCGAGCTGAATGAGGGTGTAAGAACCTTTAAGCAGGAGTTGATGCAGGACCATCTGGCTACCAAAAGGGTAGAGGTGGCGATCGTTACTTTTGGCCCGGTTACTGTAGAAGCCGATTTTCATACTGTACCCAATTTCCATCCCCGCGAACTGGACACTACAGGTGATACTCCATTGGGTGCAGCCATTAGCATGGGTGTAGATATGGTGGCCAGGAGGAAGAAGGAATACAAAGAGCATGGTATCTCTTACTACAAGCCGTGGATCATACTGATAACTGATGGTGCGCCAACCGATGAATATAAGAAGGCGGCTATGCAGATAAAAGAGGGCGAGGCGGGTAAATCGTTCGCGTTCTTCGCTATAGGCGTAGAAGGTGCGAATATGGATATATTGAAAGAAATATCTGTGCGTGCCCCAATAAAGCTAAAGGGACTGATGTTCCGCGAATTTTTCCAATGGTTGTCGGCCTCTATGAAGATGGTGTCGAGCAAGAACCCCGGTAGCCAGGTAAACCTGTTACCACCAAGCGGCTGGTCTGAATTATGAGGTGGAAAGCAATAGGGAAGAGCGTAATAGGTACGTCGCACGTAGCAGCAGGTAAGGGGTGTGAAGATGCGTTGCAATATATTGTAGAGAAAGACGCGCATGGCAATGAGGTGCTCATTTGCTGCGTAAGCGATGGTGCGGGTAGCGCGCAATATGCGGGCGAGGCATCGGCTTTTTGTACGGCGGAGGTGTTGTCATCTTTGTCGGCCTTAGCGACAGCGGGTGCGGCGCTTACAGAAGCGCATATCTACAGTCTGCTGGAAGATATCTATGACGAATTGCAGACACAGGCCAATGCCAATGGTGCGGAGATCTATGACTATTCATGTACGCTGCTGGGGTGTTTTATTACCCAGACCCAGTCGGTATTTTTCCAGATAGGTGATGGTGCTATTGTGCGTGATGATGCGGGTGGGGCGTATACCTATATATGGTGGCCTCATAATGGTGAATACCAGAATGTGACCGCGTTCCTGGTTGACGACAGGAATTTCGCCAATCTGAATGTGACGATCATTGATGAACGTATCAATGAGATCGCGTTGTTTACCGATGGTATACAAATGCTGGCGCTCAATAATGAGCACAGGCAGGTGCATCAGCCATTTTTCATGAACCTGTTTCAGCATTTGCGTATGGCCGATCATGAGGAGAAGATCAATTTGTTGAACATAAAATTGGAGGATTACCTGGGTGGTGATCGCATTAACCTGCGGACGGATGATGATAAGACGCTTTTTTTGGCAACGAGGTTGTAGGTATTGATCAAGAGCAATGCAGTTGGTGTTGTTTCATCAGAAGTAGTTTGCTTAATCGGACATGCTATACTTCCGGCATCATTACCTGTCAGGTCATTTTATAGTAGTTATTGATGGCATGCGGTCTGGTTGTAATTGGATGCGAACCTACGGCTCGCGGTGATGGAAGGGGGTGGTTGCTACAAACCTTTTGCACCTACGGCGCAATGACATGGAGTTAAGGATTTTGTTGGTAGCATATATAGGAGTACGCCCCTACAGGGCTTTGTGATCGGGGTGTTTTCTACGTAGGGCTAACGCCCTACGCTATTGAGTTAGCCCTTTCAGGGCAATACGATTAGCGTATTAAAATCATTAAATCAATGATTTGACCTAACGGGGCAATGACATGGTGTTAAGGATTTTGTTGGTAGCATATATAGGAGTGCGCCCCTACAGGGCTTTGAGATCGGGGTGTTTTCTACGTAGGGCTAACGCCCTACGCTATTGAGTTAGCCCTTTCAGGGCAATACGATTAGCGTATTAAAATCATTAAATCAATGGTTTGACTTAAAGGGGCAATGACATAGAATTAAGGATTTTGTTGGTAGCATATATAGGAGTGCGCCCCTACAGGGCTTTGTGATCGGGGTGTTTTCTACGTAGGGCTAACGCCCTACGCTATTGAGTTAGCCCTTTCAGGGCAATACGTTTAGGGTATTAAAATCACTAAATCAATGATTTGACCTAACCCGGCAAGGACATGGAGTTAAGGATTTGCTGGTTACTAATAAAGTAGTTCCGCCCCTACAGCGCTTTGTTTTTTGTAAATTGTTTGACCGAGGGCTTCACCCCTGGCTATTATATTTCGCCCCTTCAGGGCTTGTTTAATGCTTAACTAAATGATACCACGACCTGAAGGTCGTGGCAACTATTTCCAGAATATTTTAAAGCCTAAAAAAGGTATAAGTAAATTTGCTTTTGGGTTTTAATTTTTGACTTTTAAGTTTTAATGATATTCCACGGATCACATAGCGAACAATACATAACGGGCAGGGAACTGGGCCGTGGTGGGGAGGGGACTGTGTATGAACTGCAGAATGATGGCAGCCGTGTGTTGAAGCAATACAATGAGCCATTGTCGCCACTGCAAATACAGAAGTTGCAGACCATGGTGGGTATGCGTAACCCGGCCATAGAGGCTTATGCTGCATGGCCATCGGCACTGGTGGCAGATGATAAGGGTACGGTTTGCGGCTTCATTATGAAAAAGTTGACGGGATTTGTGCCGCTGCATATGATCTTTAGTCCGCTGGACAGGAAGAAGATGTTTCCCGATAAGGGGTACAACTTCCTGGTGCATGTAGCCCGCAACCTGGCAACAGCATTTCATAAGCTACATGAAGCAGGGCTGGTAGTAGGTGATGTAAATGAGGGCAATATCCTTATTAATGCCAACGGTCTTGTATCCTTTATAGATTGCGATTCCTTCCAGGTAAAGAACGAAACCGGCTACTTCTTTTGCGAGGTAGGTGTGCCCAGGTATACGCCACCTGAGTTGCTGGCAAGGCAGAGTTTCGACAATGTGGTACGCACCACCAATACCGACAGCTTTTCACTTGCCATACTTATCTTTCAATTGTTGTTCCTGGGCAGGCATCCGTTTGCAGGTAGGAATAAATCGGCAATGGATATAGATGAAGAGACGGCCATAAAGCTGCATGAGTTTGCCTATTCGCTTACTTCAAGGAAAAAAAAACTGTTTCCACCGTTCGATAGTTTTGATATCAACAATCTGACTCAGCCGCTGATGGACGCATTTCATAAAGCATTTGAGACAGAAAGCAGACCTGTACCTGCGGAATGGATAAAGGCGCTGGATGGGTTATTAACGGAAATGACTACCTGTAGTGTGTCTAGAATTCACTCCTATCCTGCTAAAATGGCTGAGTGTCCATGGTGTGCATTCAGGAAGGCAAAAGGGATCATGTATTTTCTGGATGATACCTATCTTCAGGCTGATGCACTGCTGTATGATATTGAGCAATTTGTCAATGGTTTCCGTATAGACAAGATGGAACTCAAGAACTGGAGCGGTAGTATGTTTGATGCTTCTGTAACAGCCAATAGTATTAGTGCGGAGTGGCATAAAGAGCGGGCAAAGGCGTTACTTGTTGCTGTGGTTTATGTTATATTATCACTTGTTTGTTTTGTTGTCGTACATCCTCTCTCGATACTTGCGGGTGGCGCATTACTACTGGCGTGGATGCACAGCGGACCTGTTGCTAAAAAGGTAAAACTGGAAAAACAACGTTTACTCAATAACTATGAACAAATACACGGGCAAATGAATAAGCTTATTGCCGCGTATAACGATTCTCCAGATAAAGAATTGTATTTGATAGGTGTAAATAAATTAATGAAAAGTGTGGAGCGGTTTCGCGCTTTACCGGATGAAGGTGAGCGCCTGCGAAGGGAGATGGAGGAGCTTATATACAATGACAATCTGCAAATGTATCTCCGCCAGTTTGACATCAACAGCCACGCCATTGCATCGATCGGGCAAACCCGGAAAACTATATTACTTAATGCAGGAATAATGACGGCAGCTGATGTATCTATAAATCTACAGAAATTGGTAGGGATAGGCCCGAAGACGATTCAGATATTGCTTGACTGGCAAAGACAGATGTCGTTGGGCTTTGTTTATATACCTGATACCGCTAAACTTGCGATGGGAATGCAACAGGTAGCCGCAGACGTAGCTACAATGAAAAGAGATCTGGAGCGCACAATAAGGCAAGATTATCAATCACTCAGTTATCATAAACTGAATGTTACCAACCGGGCACTTGTGTTGGACCGGCAAATAAAAGATGCCGTAACCCAAAACACACAGGCAAAGCTGGATATGCAATCATTCTCGCGATTCAGCAGGTTTATCTAACAAAAAAATTACATAGACATGCTGCAGGGATCGTAACCGATAGTTACCTGCTTGCTGGCCCACACGCGGCTGCTTTCATCTTTTAGTTCTATGAAGTAATTGCCTTTCATGTCGTTGACGGAGTTGAATTCTACCCATACGGTGTGGCCATCTTTGTTGATCTCTTCGTGGCCGTCAATCTTTCTGTAAACGTCTCCGTTTTCCTTAAGAATTGTTACTCTCATGTGGCGCACATTCTCATTGTTCCACTTAATCGGGACGAAAAGTTTTGTGGCACCATTCTGTAATATGGCCGGTTGGTCGGGGCGATTGTTTTGTTCCAGCTCAGTAAATATTGTAGGTATTTTATACTTTTTAAGGTCGGCAATGTATTTGATCAGATTTTCTGATGCTGAAGGCTGCGAGTGATCGTAGACAGTGCTCAGACAGTGGCCGTTAGTAAACATCCATACGGCAGATTGGGCAAGGTGATTGCTGAAGTTGTTAGTCTTTATATAGCCCAGTGTGCGCACCATAGTGCTGTCGCCCTGCCGCCAGAATTTGTAATTAAGGTTCTTGCGCGGGCTGAGGGCATAACTTTTACCACAAAAAGAGCGGAGGTCAATATCTACTGTTGCGGAGGGTGCTATTGCAATTATTTCACTACCCAGAGTAACGAGGTTTTGGTAGGCAGTATCTTCCGGAACGAATATGAGCGCAGGATCTATGGTTACAGATAAGTTGTTGGCTGTGGTGTTGGTGATACTCAGTTTCATACAGTTGCCTGAGTGGCCACCCTTAGATACTGCTTTGACGGTGAGTTGCTTGCTGAAGATGCCTCTTTTCAGCGTTGTGCGCTGGTCTGCAGCGAATGAGGAGCTAGTTACATGAGAAAGCAGTAGAATTGCGAATGCAATTCTTGTAAAAAATAGCTTATTCATAAGTAGTTGCATTTAATGGTTAATGTAAATTAAGAAAAAGAATTCTACAATACAAATTTTTTAGAGCCCGTTTTGCGGTTGCTTTTTCACTAATTTTGCGCACCAATGAACCTGGAAGCATTACAGGGATTATACCAGAATGATATACGGCTAAAACAGATAGCTGCCGGGATGCTTATGCCCGGCCACAAACTGAGAGTATATTTAGACAACCTTCGCGGATCATCCATCAATTTTGTAGCAACGGCCTTATGGCAACTGACAGATGCCAATCATGTCTTTATTCTTAACGATAAAGAAGAGGCGGCATACTTTCATAATGATATTGAGCATCTGACCAAGGCGCTGGATATTTGTTTCTTTCCGGATTCGTTCAAACGAACCGGTGCATTTAACGAGCTGAACAGCAGCCATGTGATGTTACGTACTGAAGCACTGACCAAATTTGCAGGTAACAAACCGAGGAAGAAAGTGCTGGTCACTTATCCTGAAGCGTTGTTTGAGAAGGTGGTCAATCCATCGTCATTATCTACCAATATGATACACATAAAGGTGGGTGAAGACCTGAAGGTAGATGACCTGATGGCGCAGTTCGTGACACTAGGTTTTAAGCGCGAGGACTTTGTATATGAGCCCGGACAGTTTGCCATGCGAGGTGGCATACTGGATATTTATTCATTTGGTAATGAGCATCCGTATCGTATAGAATTGTTTGATACTGAGGTAGATAGCATACGCATCTTCAACCCCGAGACGCAGTTGTCTGAGCGGAAATTGCTACAGGTATCTATACTGCCCAATATTGAAACCCGCTTTGATGCGAAAGAGAAAATATCACTACTTGACTTCCTGCCAAGTAATACTATAGTATGGGCCAAAGACCTGCAGTTTGTAATTGGCAGGATAGAGAAGATGATCGGTGATCTACCGGAAAGAATGGATCTTGGTCAGGTGGCTATAGACCATGAGGAGGAGATGCTGAAGGAAATATCGCGGGCAGATTTTGAAACGCCGGGAGAATGGCAGGAAAAGATAAAACAAATGCACCTGATAGAGTGGTATAACCATTCTATTGAAAAGATAACGGGTGATGCCATGGATGCAACCTTCCTGTTTGCAACGGAAGAGCAGCCGGTATTTAACAGGCAGTTCAACATGCTAATAGCCGATATGCAGAAACGCATAGCGCAGAAGTATGTGGTATATATGTTTGCCGAAAACCCCAAGCAATTAGAAAGACTACGAAGTGTATTTGATGACCTGGATGCCAAGATAGAATTTGTGCCTGTGGCTACGGCTATCAGCAAGGGGTTTATAGATCATGATAAGAAGGCGATATGCTATACCGATCACCAGATATTTCAGCGGTATCACAAATACAATTTAAAGCAAGCGTATAGCAAGGGTAAGGCATTGACCATGCGTGCGCTGCGCGAACTGCAGCCCGGCGACTATGTTACCCATATAGACCATGGAGTAGGTAAGTATAGTGGACTACAGAAAATAGAAGTGAATGGCAATATGCAGGAGGCCATCCGCATATTGTATAAGGATAATGATGTGCTGTATGTGAATGTAAATTCGCTGCATAAGATCACCAAGTTTACCGGAAAGGAAGGAACTATACCCAAGGTGAATAAGCTGGGCAGTGATGCATGGCAGAAGCTGAAGAACAAGACCAAGAAGCAGGTAAAGGATATTGCGGCTGACCTGATAAGGTTGTACGCCAAGCGTAAAGCATCGGAAGGGTTTGCGTTCTCGCCGGATAGTTATATGCAGACGGAGCTGGAAGCATCATTCTTTTATGAAGATACACCTGATCAGGGTAAGGCTACGGCTGATGTGAAGCGGGATATGGAATCTGCATCGCCAATGGACAGGCTGGTGTGTGGTGACGTGGGCTTTGGAAAGACGGAAATAGCGGTGCGTGCTGCATTCAAGGCCGTGGCTGACAGCAAGCAGGCTGCGATACTGGTGCCTACTACCATATTGGCGTACCAGCACTATAATACATTCAAGGAGCGATTGAAAGACTTCCCTTGTACGGTGGATTATGTGAACCGATTCAAATCGGCTAAGGATAAGAAAGAGACATTTAAGCGCCTTGAAGAAGGTAAGATAGATATACTGATAGGCACGCACGGTATATTGGGTAAGGATGTGAAGTTCAAAGACCTGGGTATCCTGATCATAGATGAAGAGCAGAAGTTTGGGGTAGGTGCTAAGGAGAAATTGAGGGAGCTGAAGGCCAATGTGGATACGTTGACATTGACAGCAACCCCGATTCCACGTACCCTCCAATTCTCTTTGATGAATGCGCGTGACCTGAGCATCATCAACACACCTCCGCCCAACAGGCAGCCTGTGCATACTGAGGTAATGACGTTTGACGAATATGCTATACGTGATGCACTCTACTATGAAACAGAGCGTGGCGGACAGGTGTACTTTGTACATAACCGCGTGCAGAGCCTGCCTGAGATGGTGACCTTGCTGCGTGGTTTGTGCCCTGACCTGAGTATAGGCATGGCACATGGACAGATGGAAGGTAATCACCTGGAAGAGGCGCTGATGAAATTCATTGAGAAGAAGTTTGACGTGCTTTGCTGTACCAATATTGTAGAGAGTGGCGTAGATATATCTAATGCCAATACCATGATCGTGAATAATGCGCATCAGTTTGGGTTGAGTGATCTGCACCAGTTGAGGGGAAGGGTAGGGCGTAGTAATAAGAAGGCGTTCTGCTACCTGCTGGCACCGCCAATGAGTTTATTGCCTAATGACAGTCGTAAAAGATTGCAGACATTAGAGCAGTTCAATGAACTTGGCAGTGGTTTCCAGATATCTATGCGCGACCTGGATATACGTGGCGCGGGTAACCTGCTGGGTGGTGAGCAGAGTGGTTTTATTACCGATATTGGTTTCGAGATGTATCAGAAGATACTGGCAGAGGCTATGCGCGAGCTGAAGAGCAGCGACTTTAAGGAAGTATTTAAGGATGAGCTGAACCGTAAGAAGGATTATGTAAGCGACTGTACCATAGATACAGACCTGGAGATACTGATTCCGGATACCTATATAGAGAACATCACCGAGCGCCTGTCTATCTATACCCAGCTGGATGATATAGATAATGATGAGGAACTGGAGAAGTTTGGCAAAGAGATGCAGGACCGTTTCGGGCCGATACCATCGCAGGTAAATGACCTATTTACTACTATCCGCTGCCGTACTGTGGCGTGTGAGCTGGGCTTTGAGAAGCTGATATTGAAGAATGAGCAAATGCGCCTGTACTTTGTAAGTAATCCTGAATCGCCCTATTTTGAATCTGACACCTTCAACCATATACTCGACTACATACAAACCAAAACCCGCAATGCCCGCCTGAAGCAGGTAGGAAAGAACTTTATGCTGGTAGTAGATAGGGTGAAGAAGATGAAGGATGTGCTGTTCTTTTTGGAGGGTATGGTGATGAAGGAGGGGAAGGTGTAGGGAAAGCGCAAAATTGTAATTACAATAGCAAATTTTACAGTTATTGGTGGAAGATTTTATATCTTCCGATTACAATTTTCGACCATGCACTCTAAATCACTAGGACTTTTTATGGGAAAACTCTTTTTTTTGTCTTCTTTGTTTTCGCAACTATCCTGCAATAATAGTGTGCCACCCAAATATGATCAGCTAAAAGAATCTGATTATAAAAAGAAGACAGACACAATTGATGGCGAAGTAGTCAATTCTAAAGAGGCAATAGTTAAAGAAATTGATCAACAAATCACCAATTTAAATAGTGAACAGGAACGTCGTGTAGAAAGGGAAATGATGAAAGCAGGTACTTTACTTAAAGAACACCTGAAAGGGATAAGTATCAATAACTATACAGCTTCGTCGTTAGATGATCTTGTTGATCTATGGAATAATGATAATTCAAAATTCAATTGCTCACAAGATGAATTCATGAATACCGTTGGTTTCGCTTTCGGTCAATACCTTGTTAACACACATGGAATGAAATGGAAAATAGTAAATGATGAATACGGAGAGGACTACGCAATTATGTTCGAAAACTCAACACTCATTAATTATCCACTAAGCTCCGTTGATAAAGCAATAAGGGAACATAGAGTTGGTTCATTGAATTCGATTTCATTGCTTGATACGAAAGCGATAGCAGAACTAAAATCGGGTAAATAATACTGTCATTTTTCAATCTCCCCCAACCCCATATCCATCAGTTCATAACCCTTATCATTTGGCCAGGTGTAATGCCACCACTCCGTAGTTAGTGATTTGAATCCATATTTTTCCATGGTGGTTCTTATGAAGGTATACGGCAATTATTTATTTATCACCTCTCACCCAAGTATATGGCAAATAATTACGTCTTATAGGTAGACCTAATTTTTTTGCTATGAAATACATTGCTTTTCTGTCTTGTTGTTTGTGTGCCATAGTTGCAAATGGGCAGCCGGCTACCAGATTTTTTTATGAAGATACAAATTACGGGCGCCATGCAGATTATGCTTACTCACACCCCATCCTTACCCTTTCTGATGGAGGGCATTTGTTGCGCTTTGAAAGATATGCATCCAGAGATTATGATCTGACCGGTGGAATAATAACCAACATTAAAATCGATAGCAATTTCAATCCTCAATGGCAGGATTCTATTCAGGTGATTGGTACATTTCAAGGCAAGTTATTGTCTACATCAATGACCGGCAGTAGTAAATTTGCCGTGCATTTGCAGGATGCGGATGCCACAGTTAATTGGTCAAGTATATTTGACATGGGATCTGATATAATAGTGCCTTATGAGGCAATTACTGTTGGCGGACGAATAAAAGTTCTTTGCCGGCACACTCACTTTGATACTACCGGCTTTGGTGGAGGGTTTTCTATAGCTACCTATGCCCTGCTGGTAGAGTTGGATAGTACCGGTACAGTGGTTTCGGCCGATACATTTGTGTATGGCACCCGCGATGTACATATTTACTCTGGAACAGGAAATGATTATTATGTTGTGCAGAAGAAAATAGGTGGCAATGCCAGTAACCTTATAAGTCATTTGAACGCAGATAATAGTGTTATATGGAGCCGGAACATTACTTTTTCGGGTAATGGGAATTACATAACCGGCGGGCTGGCTACAAGCAGTGGGTTTGTTATGGCAGGCAATATCTTCAGTATTAGCCCTTTGGGTTTATACTCGAGTGATATGTTCATTTGTAAGTTGTCGTCAGCCGGCAATATAGCCTGGCAAAAAGTGAGCGACAGGAAAGAAAGTGGGGCGCAAATGGCATTGCTTGCTGATGGGAATATCGGCATTTATTCGGGCGGTGCAGGATTTTATATGTGGTCAGCTCCCGGAATTAACGACTTCATGAAAATGGACACTTCCGGCAATGTGCTTATGTGTCGGAGTATGCAGCCCAATTTAGTATCGTGGCCGTACTACAAAGCAATGAGTGCGCCTTATACAGGTCGCGATAATTCTCTTTATTTTGCTGCTGTAGCCGTAACGCCATTCGCACCAATGATCTTACACACTGATAGTGTAGCTGATGATAACTGCAGGTCGGTAGCTGTTCCCATGCACTTACAGGATAGTGTTATGTTCACTTCAATAACCGATACTGTCAGATTGAATAATTTCCCGATTGTCAACTCAATTACCACAATGGTCTTACCTATTCGCGCTGTGGCATATGACGACGGATGTGACTACCACTGGCCCGTTGGCGTTAATGAAGAAAAGCAACCTGTTCAGTGTTTTATATATCCCAACCCAACATCTGGAATAACCACACTTGAAGTATTGGCAAGCAACTTACCATGTACGCTTACCATAACTGACCTGCTGGGCAGGTGTATGCAAGCCACAGTGGTAAATAGTCAGAATGTAACGGTTGACTGTAATTATAGTCCCGGCACATATATATTGACATTACGTTCTTCCTCGGGTATTCAGGTTCAAAAGTTGGTTGTAGAGAATTAAACTTCAGACATAGGCAACTAATTATTAATTTCCTCAAAACTGATATCTATCAATTCGTAACCGCCATTATTCGGCCATGAATAGTGCCACCATTCTGTATTTAGTGATTTGAACCCATGTTTTTCCATGGTGGCCTTCAGGCGTTTTCTGTTGATCAGCACTTGTTGGTCTAGTTTTTTGAAGGTATGGGCTGCGGTATCGGTGAAATTATCAAAATCGGTACCCATGTTCAATCCAGTATTTTCCTTTCCCATTATTGAGATGATAGATACATCAACTGATAAGCCTCTGTTGTGGCCGCTGCCGTTGGTGGGGTTGGCAGCATAGCGGCTGTCGTGAACGTGATCCCAGATTTTTTGCGTTACAGATAATGGACGGTAAGCATCATATATGATGAGCCGAAGTCCTCGTTTGTTGAGTGCTGCCTGTACTTTTTTGAGTGCATCGGCAGCGGGTTTTCGGAGATAGGGTATTGGGTTGGTGTAGAGTATTTGATGGGTAAAGTTATTGGTAGTGGCATAGCGGATATCGAGAGTGATGCCGGGGATGTAGGTGGAGAGGTTGATGAGGGTTTTGTTGGGGTTGTTTTTTAGTGATGCGAGTAGTTCTGTTTTGGTACGGATGATTGTTTTCTGTTGGGCATGGGTGGTTAGGGAAAGAAGGAAGACGAGGGGTACGAGGATTGCTTTCATTTGCGTATTGATTTGATGGTCAGATACCATTCTCATTTATCGCGTAATATCGAAATTACCCGTTATTACCTGCCTGTCAACAGAGCCACCAGGGTAGCCTACGAGAAAGAAATTGGCCTTCATATTATTTTGCTTTCCCTTCGTAAATTCTGTAACATGCACATAAGAGACGTCGGACATAGGCGACCAGCTATATGAACTTCCTGATTGCATATCGCTAAACCAAAAGTCACCATAATAGTATCCACCTATTGTGCCCACATAGTAAATGCCTGTATCTTGTATCTCATCGAGTTTGTGAGCAAATATGCTTATGCCCACGTTAACGTGATCCGTTAGATAAATTCTTAGATGCTTTGTGAAGAGTGTATTACTATCAGATGCTATACTTCCCTGGCTAATAGAAAATCCAAGTAAGGTATCCTTCGCATTCAATTTATAGCTATGGTCTAATCCCATCCAGTTGATAAGGAGATTGCCACTCACTGTATCTTTTGTGGGTGCAACTACTACCGTGCTTGATTTTTTACAAGAAATGGTTTGCATTCCAATAAACAGAATGCTTGTATATAAAAGGACTCTTTTCATAATTTCCGCTAATGATAAGATTTAGTTGATAAAGATATTGCTGAATTAGTGGTCGCTTCTTTTCATTTTAAAGGAGCCTATTACACGTTTATGGGGATTTGCGGAACCACTATTTTTAAATACAGCATTGAATGATCCTTCAAAATAGTCGGTACCCAAGTGAGTAATTATTACAGTACCTGTTGGATGGCTATACATCTGAAAATTTGAATTGAAATAGTAGGGATCGGTAGCCATCATAGTAGCAAATTGATTCAGCGAGTCTATGCGGAATGAGTTATCCGGCATCCTGTAAAAATAGAAAGAGATGTTGGAAATGTCTGAGGTGCCATTGCTTGTCATAAGGTAAAACCGGCAGCCACTGTCGTCGGGATATCGGCTAACGCTCATGCTTACCAGGGCGTATTTAGATAGTGTTGATTCCCTTAGATGGTAGTGGATGTAGTCTTTATCAAGATCGCAGTAATAGCCTGTGTACGTAGTGTCGGTATTGGTGGTAGGGCCACTATTCTTGCTTTTAGAACAGGCTGTGAACATACATACTGCAAGTATAAGCAATAGAAGTAAGTAATATTTTTTCATAATAATATAGCTTTAGGTAAAGGCTCTGCAAATATATATTGCCAGTTTAAGATTGTCAAGTAAAATGTTGGGATAAACGAGCACAGCGTTTATGTGCTGTATTTCTTTTTTCTCAAAGAGAATCGGCCCGATGTGCCGGTCGGGAGACCGGCTACCGCTCGAGCGTAGTCAGAGACTAACGCTCAGCAGAGTAGTATGGTCGGTTTCATTGTATTTGGTTTACTATTCGAATTTGCCAAGTCTGGATACGATTACAAAACGAATACGTCCCGATACTAGATTGCTTCGCGAAGGGCTCGCAATGACGGCTTTTTTGCGTTCGGAAACAACTTCTGTAGAGACGCAATTATGCATCTCTACCACTGACATGTTACCTGGCAGAGAGGTACAAAACGAATATCTCCTGTGCGAATGCCGCGGTTCACTTAGACAAGCTCTGTGTAAACTTGGGCGTCACCGTGACAATCTTTGACAGCGTAAACAGAGTTTATACTCAGCGCGCTTCTTTTTGTTTAGTAGCCTATCCCCATGTACTCTTGCAGCATCATTACAGCAGCAACGGCATCAATAAGTTCCTTCTTTTCGCGGTCTTTTTTCTTTAGCCCCATTCCGGATATTTCGCGGCTGGCCATTTTGGAGGTCATGCGTTCGTCTACTTGTATTACCGGCATAGAGGGGAAGACGTTGGCGAATTTTTTGATGAATTTTTCAACGAGTGGGGTGGCATCGGTAGGGGTGTCGTCCATGTTGAGGGGATAGCCGATGATGATCTTTTCGACGGGTTCGGCGGCAATGTACTTCTTGAGGTAGCCTATCAGTTCGTTGGAATCAACCGTGTCAAGCGCCGAGGCAATGATCTGTAATGGATCTGAGACCGCGATGCCTGTACGTTTTTTCCCGAAGTCGAGTGCTACTATTCTGCCCAAAATGTTATTTGCTTTTTAGTGATTTGAATACTACCTGTTGATGCCTTTTTAATATTTCCCGTTCCATTTTTCGCAGTTCCATAAACTTCATCATCATGCGCTGCTGCTTGGCAGGGTCTTGTTCGGTATGTAGTAATTGTGTCAACTGATCTTGTATCGCCAATATTTTTTTCAGCTCGAAGTAAGACATCGTACTGTCTACATCAACTACATAATTCATTGGTCCTGATACACTATCAATGCCATACTTCTCTTTCCAGTTAGGACTTATGTCGGCATTCAGGTGCAGCAATGTTGCCATCCTGGTGCGTATATCAGGTTCCGGGTGGTTGATGAAATAATGTATCTCGGGAATAGATCCGAAGTGGGTGAAGTGGTCAAAGTATTCGTTGTAGAGCTTGCCAACCAACTGATTTTCGATCATGGCGGTGTCCACTCTTTCTTCTATCATTTTGGCTACTGATTCAAATCCATCATATGCCAGATGTCCGTATTCTATCAATATTCTCAGCAATGCCCATTCCTGTGGTTCATCTTTGGCAATGGGCTTGGCCATTATCAGCTCAGGTTCACCTTCTCCGTAGGCCGCGGCCATGGCCAAGTCTTCTTCGCTTATGTTGGCCGGTGCTGCAGCTTCTTCCTTACGCTGTTTATGGCGACTGTCATTATCTATCCTGTCGCGGATATACTTATTGACAAGGTTAACCAGGCCGGTCTCATCTACCTGCAGCTTGGCTGATGCGGTCTTAATATAATGTTCTTGTAGTGCAAAATCTTCGGCCTTGTTGATGCGCGAAATACTTTCAGCTATCTCATTGACCAGTTTAGATTTCTTTACAGGATCGCTACCTACATCGATAAGTCCTATCTGTAAGCGGAAGCTGATGACATCCTGCTTATGTTCTTTTACAAATTCGTGGAAGCGGGTTACGCCCGACTTCTGTATGAAGCTATCGGGGTCTTCGCCATCGGGTAGGAGCACCAACTGCACGTTGAAGCTCTGGCCCAGGGCCATATCCAATCCGCGCAGTGCTGCCTTGATACCGGCTGCGTCACCATCATATAGGATGGTAAGATTACGGGTAAGCTGACCAATAAGCCTTAGCTGATCTTCGGTAAGTGATGTGCCGCTACTGGCTACTACATTCTCTACACCGCCCTGATGCAAAGAGATAACGTCGGTATATCCCTCCACCAGGAAGCACTCGTCCTGCTTGCCAATGGCAGTACGGCTCTGGTACATACCATAGAGGATCTTACTTTTCAGGTAAAGCTCGTTCTCAGGTGTGTTGATGTACTTAGGCGCCTTCTCATTGCTTTTGAGGATACGCGCACCAAAACCGAGGATACGACCGGTCATGCTCTGGATAGGGAATATTACCCTTCCCCGATACACATCATGATAGATGCCGTTACGGTTCTTGATTAGCCCCGCTTTTTCCAGCAGGTCTTTATTATGTCCCTTGGCTACGGAAGTCTGGAAGAACTGATCGTTATACTCAGCATTATACCCCAGCCGGAAGCGCTCTATTATTTCCTTTCTGAAGCCGCGCTGTTTGAAGTACGACAGGCCTATCAGCTGACCCTCTTCGCTATTCAAGAGGAAATCATGAAAGTAATTGGCTGCATACTCATTGAGTATGCGGAGTGCCTCACCAGCCTGCTGCTGTTGCTGCTGCTCGGGAGTACGTTCGGTTTCTTGCAGGGCTATTTTGTAATAGTCTGCCAGCCACCTGATAGATTCGGGGTAAGTCAGCTTTTCGTGTTCCTGGATGAATGAGACCACATTACCCGCCTTACCACAGCCAAAGCATTTATATATCCCCTTTGCCGGAGATACATTGAATGAAGGTGATTTTTCATTGTGAAAAGGACAATTGGCCATATAATTGGCTCCTCTTTTCTTCAAACGCACAAATTGCCCAATCACGTCGACAATGTCGGCGCGGCTCATCACTTCGTTTATGGAGGCTGGTGCGATCACGGGGGACAAAATTAAGCTAATTAGCGGTGTGTTTTATTTTGTTTTCCTGTGGGAGGTGTTTTGCCTGTTTCGTGCAAAGGGTGTAGTGGTCACTTTGATAATGCAAAAAATTGATGCGGGCTGCTACCTTCAGTTGGGCGTAGTCTTCAGACTACGTCCTTGCGGCAGGCAATTTTCAAATTGCCGTAAACAATATTAAATTAGCCTATAAACTAAATCCCATGAGCACAGGCTTCCAGATAACAGACCAATACGCTACTTACTTCATCACTCCAACTATTGTTGATTGGGTAGATATTTATTCCAGGAAGGTATATAGAGACATAGTTATTGATAGTCTCAATCATTGCATTGCGGATAAAGGTCTGGTGGTGTATGGGTATGTGGTTATGACCAATCATATGCATATGATTGTAAGGGGTAAGGATGGTAATATTTCGGGTATCCTCCGCGATTTCAAAAAGTACACTGCGTATAAGATGCTCACAGCTATAAAGGAAGAGCCGGAAAGCAGGCGGGAGTGGTTGTTGCACAGGTTTGAATGGAATGCGTCGACCAATGAACGCAGCAGTAATTATCAGGTGTGGATGCATGATAATCATGCAGAAGGTGTTTATTCAGAAGATTTTTTCAATCAAAAGCTCAATTATATTCATAATAATCCTGTTCGGGCGGGATGGGTAGAGCATCCAGAGGAGTATGTTTTTAGTAGTGCTAAAGCGCTATTGCAGCAGGTGCCTGGCCTCGTGGCGGTAACTCCGTGGGGTTTTTAGTTTATACGGCAATCTGAAGATTGCCAACCGTTATGACGTAGTCTGAAGACTACGCCAAACATGGGTAATTTTTCGCAAGCGGGAGGCTTGCATGTGCGAGGACGAAGCAGGACGCTTCGTCCAGTGTGAGACTGAAGACTATGCCAAACATTGGTCGCGTTAGGGGAATTTCCGCTAAAGCCTTTTTTTAATTACTCTTGATCCACGACCTGAAGGTTAATGTCATTTAGTTAAGGGAAGTTTGCTTAATTAAACATCCGATACCTTCGGCATCGTTTCCCATTTTGTGTCTGATTTTGCTATAGACATCTGATACCTTCGGCATCATGACATCTAATTTGTATCTTAACTAAATGACATTGACCTGAAGGTCGTTGCAACTGATAAGATACCTGTAGCTGGGAATTGTCTGGACGAAGCGGGACGCGTCGACCAGGTGCTCGTTTTGGTGTGGAGATTAAATTATCGTAAACAATTCTACAAGATAAATTTTGTTGGTTTTCAGTTATTTGGTAGTGAAAATTCTTTTTGCGGATGAAATTTTATTATTTTTGTTTAGATAATTTTCTTAATATTTAAAATGGTATTTATTTATATTACCAACTTATGCTGAGAAAGTAACGTCTATTAAAATACGTCTATTTAATCTTATTACACATAACACTCAACCCAATGAGGAAAATCTTCACTTCGATCACTTTTATAGCGTTTTTGGCGGTATTAGGTCATAATCCATATGCATTAGCCCAGGAAACGCAGTTTCATGCGAAAAATGGCATGAATGCAGCAATAAGGAATTATACAAAATTCACATCCTATCCTAAAGACAAGGGGTACCATGTTATAGAGAACAATAAGGGTTATGAAAACCATCCCGAGCTTGGGCTGAAATATGCGGAAACGCCTTGTGATAATTGTTATGAACTAATAGGAGAGCGTACTGAGCAATCTAAGACCTATGTAAAAAAAGGCGAGAAAGCAGCTGATGGCGGCAGGGATATATTTAAGCAAACGTCTACACACTCCATGCATTATCGTGACGAGGCAGGAAACTGGCGTACTATTAAGACACAGTTGGCACCCGGCTCAAAAGCTGGTGTCTATTCTGCCACTGAACAGCCTTCTCCTATTATTGTCAATACGGCTAATCGCTATACATCTATTGGTAAGGCCGGTGAAAGTTTTACTTTTAACAATGATCTGGAGTTGATCTACGTTCAACCAGGTGGCAAAGAAGTATCTCTGGGCAAGGCTGTCTGGTCTGATCATACAGCAGGTGATGACGGCATCTATGTAAAGAATGCCTGGCAGGGAGTTGATATAGAAATATATACTATTCGCGGAGCAACTAAAACAAATTTCTACATCAACCATGCTATGCCGCAGTATGCTGATGGCCAGTTGTTGGTAAGGGATCACATGCAAATGGACAAGGGATTGTCGTTGTATAGTGAAGGTAAATCAAAGTTTACAGGTAATCTGGCAATAAAGAATGCTGAGGGGTACAACTTGTTTTATGTTTCTGCTGCTACTGCAATGGAGAAAGATAATATCAAATCTACCCTGCAGATGTTGCAATACTATATAAATGGTAATACAGTTGACATAGCATTGCCAGGCAATTTCCTGAACAGGCCTTCTACATCTTATCCTGTGATCATTGATCCCCTTGTTACACAGGCTACTAATACTGCTGTTACCGGGTCTACTTATAGTGCGGCATGGACAGTGCCATGTGTTTATGCAAACGCAGCAACTGTTCCGGCAAATTGTACTATCACCGATATTCAATGGACATTTAATTACATTACCAGCGGCGGTGCTGCAATGTGGGATGGATCTGTTGATTTTAGAAGAGGTACTTGCCGTAGCCCTACAGGTCCTACCGGTGCCGGCGGTTTTTACTGGTTTTGTAACACATTCCTGACCGGTACCTGCACAGGGTCTAATATTTCTATTTTTGCAGATCTGTCTGCATGTATACCTGCTCCTCAGTGTCCGTCTTACAATCTGAATATGACGATGGATTTTTACCAGAATTATCTGTCAACTGCTGCATGTGCAATCACTTATATCAGCGCAGCAATTCCATTGACCATTACTGTTATTGGTCATACAGTAGAAAGTAATGGAGTGATTAATGCCGGTTCCTCTACAATCTGTGCGGGCCAGTCTACAACTCTTTCTACTTCGGCGGTATATGGTGTGCCACCATATACATTCTCATGGATGCCGGGTGGATTGGTAGGCACCCCTGTAACCGTGTCGCCAACTTCCACAACAACTTATACGGCTACCGTTACCGACGCTTGTGGCATAACGGCAACAGCAACTACCACAGTAACGGTGAATCCACTAACACCAATAACGGGTACATTATCTGTATGTGTTGGTGGAACGACCACCCTTAGCAATGCTACGGGTGGCGGTACATGGAGTAGCAGCAACACTGCGGTCGCAACTGTTGGTTCCTCATCCGGAGTTGTTTATGGGGTGAGTCCCGGTGTTACCACTATTACCTATCTTACTGCAACAGGATGTTCTGCAACTGCCACGGTTACGGTAACACTATTGTCGGGCATAACCGGCACGAATAGCTGTTGCGTAAACGCTACATCAACGTTAGGTAATTCTACGGCGGGTGGTACGTGGTCAAGCAGTAATACTGCTATCGCGACAGTAGACCCTGCAACAGGTGTTGTTACCGGCGTTTCTGCAGGTAATGTAACAATCACCTATTCAACCTGCGGCGGATGTTCTACAACTATTGCCTTTACCGTCAATCCTTTACCTGCTGCAATCGGAGGACCTACGGCTGTATGTGTTGGTGCAACTGTATCATTGACCAACTCATCGCCAACAGGGACCTGGACAAGTTCTGTGCCGGGTGTTGCAACTATAGCTTCCACTAGTGGTGCAGCAGGTGGTGTAGCAGCAGGAGTAACTACAATTACCTATACATTGCCAACTGGCTGCCTGATAACAAGACCATTAATTGTCAACCCTATTTACAGCACATCTTTTAGTGTTGTAATCTGTGCTGGCGCGTCGGTTTCATTTGCAGGTACTTATTATAACGCTACTGGTGTGTATCCACATTTGTTTACATCAATTGCGGGCTGCGACTCGGTTGCGGCATTGAATCTTACCGTAACACCGGTAACCCACACTACAGTAAATGACAGTATCTGTATCGGTTCTACCTATTCATTTGGAGGCGGGGTATACTTTACAACAGGTACATACAATCACACCTTTGCCAATATTATCGGCTGCGACTCTATGGTGACGCTTAACCTGTTCGTTAAGCCGCTGCCATTAGCCCCGCTTACCGCCAATATTGATCTATGTCAGAATGCATCTCCTGTATTCCCGCTTACGGCAGTGGGTACAAATCTGCTTTGGTATAATGTTGCCACCGGAGGAGTGGGTAACCCTACCGCACCTGTTCCGTCAACAACAACTCCGGGACCTTTAACATGGTATGTAAGCCAGGTAGTATTGGGTTGTGAAGGGCCAAGGTCACCGCTGAATGTGTTGGTACACAATAAACCAAACTATACAATAGTGCCGGGTAAACCCTATGAGTGTCAGTATGATACGATCAGCCTGAATTATAATGGTCCAATGTTTCCCGGAGCGATATTCTCATGGACGGTTCCAAACTATTCTACCATCACCGCCGGGACTGTAGCTACCGACCCATCTATTATTGTTCGGTTTGATACATCATTGGGAAATAATACAGTATACCTGACGGTAGGCGATGGTTATGTGCCATGTAATTCAACTGTTCCTTACAATGTTCCTGTATTCCTTACAGCTCCGCCGGCATTCTTTAATCACAATCCTAACGTATGTGCCGGTGATTCCATACTGGTAGCACTGACTTACACCAGCCCCGGCATCAATGATTATATCTGGAATTTTGATGGCGGTAATATTGTCGTTGCCTCTTCAGACCACGGTGGCCCTTACAAAGTAGTATGGTCAACACCGGGAGTGCATGTTATTACACTTAATGCTGTGACCAATCCAAATTGTCCTGCAAGTACCATTAAGGATACGGTTCATGTGCAACCACGCCCTGATGCAAGAATTGCACAGTTTGTATTGCTGAATGGCAAAACGTCGGTTTGTATGGGCGATAGTTTAATATTCAGTCCACTGAATTTCGATAGCCGTTATTCTTACTTCTGGTCTCCGGAGCATTATTTTACTCAGGATAATGCTACCCGCCAGTACGGTGTGATAGACAATGCGGGTTATGTAAAGCTTACAGTTAAGACGCCATTTGGTTGCGTGGCTATAGATAGTACGCTGGTAGATGCACAACCATGCTGCACCATTTCATTCCCTACGGCCTTTACACCAAATGGCGATGGTAAGAATGATGTGTTCCGACCAATAACCGATGGTAATCATAAGATCCATTTCTTCCGAATTGCTAACCGTTGGGGGCAGAATGTATTTGAGTCGCTTGAAGATGGCGCAGGTGCATGGGATGGTACTTACAATGATGTGAAGCAGGATATGGACGTTTATTACTACTTTATCAGCTATGATTGCAGCGGAAAGAAAGTGGTACAGAAAGGTGAAGTAACACTGATAAGGTAAATTGATATTTATAGAACGAATGAGCCGTCCCGAAAATTCCGGGACGGCTTTATTTATAGCTGGGGTTAATAATGGTTAAAAAAGGATCGAGGTGATATATGTTTCACTACTTTTAATCCGTTAGTAGCTTCATTAATATTTCAGTTTTATTTTCGCTGAATGTGCTACTAATAGTGGAGAGATAGTTTATTTTTGTTCCGATTAAAAAGATATTATGCAGTTTGATTTCAAAAAGATAAGATTAGATCTTTTGGCAATAGTAGTATTTGCCGTCCTTTCATTATTGTATTGTATGCCTCAGCTGCAAGGCAAAAAATTGAGTCAGCATGATAATATCTCATGGCAGGGTGCTGCGCATGAGGGTATGGCTTATCACGATTCTACCGGTAAAGATGTGCTATGGAGCAATAGTATGTTTGGCGGTATGCCCAGCTACACTGTATATGTAGGTACTGCCAATTTTAATTATTCCAGCTATGTACAGACCGTTTTACAGGCGGTAGGTAAGCCAGCGTACTTCTTCTTCATTGCGATGGTGTGCTTCTACATACTGATGCGCGTGCTGAAAGTGAATCATTGGCTGAGTATGGTCGGGGCATTTGCTTACGCGTTCTCTTCTTACAATGCTATTATAATAAGCGTAGGTCACGAAACAAAGATGCTGACGATGGGTTATATACCTGCTGCAATAGCCGGTCTGTACCTTATTTACAGGCAAAAATGGTTGCCGGGTGCGGCTTTGTGGGGTGTCGCCGTGTGCCTGATGACGATGAATAATCACTTCCAGGTCATTTACTACTACCTGTTTATCTTCTTCAGTATGGGCATTGTTATGTTGTTCATAGCAATAAAAGAAGGGAAGATCAAGGAGTTTTTGATATCATCTGTTATCGCAATTGTCGTTGGCTTACTGGGTGTTGGTCCTTCAATGCCCTCGATATTGACCAGTGCGGAATATGCTAAGGAAACCATGCGTGGTGGAGAGAGTGAGCTGTCGGGTAAGGAAAAGAAAGCCAATGGCGGATTGGATAAAGAATATGCGTTCCGCTGGAGTAATGGAATAGGGGAGACCTTCTGTATCATGATCCCTTATTTGTATGGTGGTGCATCGGGAGAGCCGGCAGAAATGGCACCTAAGACCCGCGAAGTAGTGGGTGACCGTGCTGATAAATTACCTCTGTATTGGGGACCTCAGCCATTCCTGAGCGGTCCGGTTTACTTTGGTGCTATCATTTGTTTCCTCTTTGTATTGGGTACAATAGTTGTAAAGTCGCCACATAAGTGGTGGATCATAGCAGCAAGCTTCTTAGGTATTATGTTGTCGTGGGGTAAGAATTTTGAAGGCGTTAACTACTTCCTTTTTGATCACCTGCCTATGCTGAACAAGTTTAGAACACCATCAATGGCACTGGTGATACCGCAGTTCCTGTTCCCGTTGCTGGGTTTCTGGGGCGTGCAGGAGTATATATCAGGAAAGACAAGCAAGGAAGAATTATTGAAAGCGCTGAAAATAGCAGCAGGTATCACAGCTGGCTTATGCATAGTGTTGGGCCTTGGTGGTAGTATGTTCTTCAGCTTTACAGGAGTGGAAGATGCAGGGTACCAGGCAGAATTAGTGAACCTGTTGAAACAAGACCGTGCTTCTCTGGCCATGTCAAGCAGCCTGAAGAGTGCGGCATTCATATTGGCCGCAGCCGCATTGCTCTGGGCATTGGTAACTGAGAAGATAAAGCCGGTGATGATGATAGGCGGTTTGGGCTTGCTTATTGCCATAGATATGTTGCCTGTGTCTCGTGACTACCTGAATGAAAGCAACTATGAAGATGCATCAGAGTTTGACGCCACCTTCCAGCCAAGGCCTGTTGACGAACAGATACTGAAAGATAAGGACCCGTATTACAGGGTGCTTGACCTGTCAAGAAACACTTATAACGATGCGGTACAGGCATATTTCCACAAGTGTGTAGGTGGTTATTCTCCAGCTAAGATGGAAATGTACCAAGACCTGATAGACCGCCATATGAGCAAGGGCTATAATGGTGAAGTGCTGAACATGCTGAATACTAAATACATTATAGTAGGCGGACAGAAGAGCGCACCACAGGTAATTCCTAATCCTAACGCATGTGGCAATGCATGGTTTGTAGATGAGGTAAAGCTGGTTAACACCGCAGATGAAGAGATCAACGGGTTGACCGCGCCGCAGTTGGGTGATACCACAATAGTACCGGGTGCATTCCAGCCAAAGAAGACTGCCATCATCCGTAATACATTTAAGAACGACCTGGGTAATGGTGCAATAGGTAAGGATAGTGCCGCATTTGTGAAGCTTACTAAATATGGATTGGATGAACTGTCATTCGCGTCAAATAACAGTAAAGATGGTCTGGCAGTGTTCTCTGATATCTATTATGCCAAGGGCTGGAAAGCCTATGTAGATGGCAAGGAAACACCGATCGTGAAGGCGGATTATGTTTTGAGAGCGATAAAAATACCTGCAGGACCGCACAAAATAGAGTTCCAATTCAAGCCTGATAGTTTCTATAAAGGCAAAACAGTGGCTATGGCCAGCAGCATCCTCATACTATTATTGTGTGTTGCTGCGTTTATACCTGTGTTCAAAGGTTCAAATAAAAACGAGCAGGCATGAGTGAAGTAGTAGGTGGTCTTAAGCGCATGTTTGGCATGCGTCCTGAAATGAGTTTCAGCTTTTACATAAGAGATTTCGTTTTCCGGAAGCTCTTGCGTAATAATGCTAAGACCACATGGGCCATACACCATTCTACTACCATACATAGCCCTGAGCGGATAACCCGGGGTAAGAATTGCTACCCCGGAGATTCAGCCGGTATTTACATTAATGCACGGAATGGCATCATATTGGGCGATTATACGAACATAGCTCCCAATGCCGGGCTGATATCGGCCAATCATGACCCGATAGACAATGATAAGCATTTGCCGGGACCACCAATGGAGATCGGTAAGTTTTGCTGGATAGCGATGAATGTTGTCATTCTTCCGGGTGTAAAGCTGGGTGATTTTACTGTGGTAGGAGCCGGTGCTATTGTTACCAAGAGTTTCCCGGAAGGGTATTGCGTAATAGTTGGTAACCCTGCGAAGATAGTCAAATACCTAAACAAGGAGGAATGCGATGCCTTTGCCAAAACTAAACAGTAACTCCTTATTCAGTAATTCAGTATTCATCTTCCTTATCAGGTTCTTCCCCTCTGTGGCTAACCTGTTGGTGCTGTTATACTATTCCCGACACCTTGACAAGCCCACCTATGGTACTTACCAGAACTTCTGGACCCAGTTGTATTTTATCTATCCATTGGCCTGTTTTGGTATACATGTGCTTATCACTACTTATGCACCAGGCACCATTTTAAAGCTGGCTAAGACAGTTTCCATTAAGCAGTATTTACTGTATGGCATGTGGCTATGCCTGCTTAGTGGTGGCTTTGCATGGCTTCAGGTTGATTCCCTACAGGCCGGGTGGCTTATACCACTATTGTTTATGATCACCTTTGCAATGGGTATTATTACTGAGTCGTTTCTGATCGTTTTTAAGAATATTAAAGGCCTGCTCATTATAAATTCGGGCTATGCACTAGGTTATCTCGCCATTCATAAAATGGTTCTGGATAATGCATTTACTCAGCGTGGTGTATTCTTATACTTGCTGATATTGAATTGTTTACGACTTGTGTCCTCACTTATTATGTTAGGTGTAAGTGCAAGACAATTGGAGAAGGATGATACTGAAGAGATAAGAACTGTAAAAGAAATAAGAACGCTTTGGCTGCATATGGGCTTTTATGATATTCTGCAGAGTGTTTCTTCGTGGATAGACAAGTTCCTTGTTTCAATATTACTTACAGCCGCGGCATCTGCCATATACTTTAACGGCACGCAAAATGTACCTTTCCTGCCACTCATCTTAAGTGCATCGGGTAGTGCGGTGTTGATACAAATGAATAGGGTGAAGGCAAAGGATGAAAATACCAACCTGATGCAGTTAATGAATCATTCGGCTAGGTATCTTTCCAATATCGTGTTCCCGCTTATGTTCTTCCTCATGTTTTTCAGGTATGAGTTGTTTGCGGTTTTACTGCCCGGTTACCAGGAAGCTGTACCGGTGTTTTTTGTTATGCTGTTCATCTTGCCGTTTCGTACTTATAGCTTTATTACAGTATTCCAGAAGCTGCATAAGGGTCATTTAAGTACTACGGGGGCTGTCGGCGAATTGGTGTTGGCCTGCCTGCTGATGTACCCGCTCTACAAATGGCTGGGGCTACCGGGGTTAGCGTTGAGTTTTATCATCTCCAGTTATACGCAGTTTGTTTATTATTTCTATCACATCAGCCGGTTGTTGAAAACCAAGGCATATAACCTTGTGCCTTTAAGTAACTGGGCCGTTAAGCTTTTAATATTCATTCCTTTGTTCGCATTTCTGCATTATTTGGTAACTTCATTTTTTCAAACCAGGGTCAGTTTGTTATTGGGCATAGTAGCCATGATAGTAACAATACTAGTTGCTCTTTTTGTAGAGATCAGGAACAGTAAAAATGGCGACATCGCACAACAAAACGAAATTTAAGGATATAAGCAATACCGGATTTGGTGCCAATAGTAGTGTGGAAGGTGGCAGACTGGTAAATGCCGACGGATCTAACAACCTGCGTAAAACAGGGTTGCCGTTTTACGAGCGCATCAGCATCTATCACTCTTTGCTGCGGATGAGTCGTATGAACTTTACACTTACCATCTTTGCTTTCTATACGGCGATTAACCTGTTTTTCGCCGTTATTTACTTTACTATTGGCGTAGATCACCTGGAGGGTATTGATGTACATGCACCGTTGTACATCCGTTTTCTCAATGCCTTTTTCTTTAGCTCGCAAACACTCACCACTGTGGGTTATGGCCACGTAGCACCATCGGGTATTCTTACCAATTTTGTTGCTTCTACAGAATCTTTGATAGGTATTCTGGCATTTGCCGTGGTAACCGGTCTTATCTACGGTCGTTTTTCGCGTCCGCGTGCTTACATACTGTTTAGTAACAATCTGATAGTAGCACCTCACAAGGGTGGTAAAGCACTGATGGCTCGTATAGCCACTTATAAGAATAACCACCTTACAGATGCGGAAGCCCAATTGACCGTAGCGCTTCATGTAAACGAGAATGGTAAGATGATCACGCGCTTTTATCAATTACCGTTGGAGATAAGTAAAGTCACCTCACTGGCGCTGAGTTGGACAATAGTACACCCGATAAATGAAGATAGCCCGATAGCTAATTTTACAGATGAACAATTGAGGGATGCCAGGATGGAAGTGATACTGGGCATCAAAGCTTTTGATGATCACTTCTCTAACACAGTGCAACAGCGTACGTCTTACAGCCATCCACAATTGGTCTATGGTGCTAAGTTCGAGCCGATGTTTGAGCGTTCACCGGAGGGTAACTATACACTACTGGAACTGGATAAGATCAGCCACCATACAAGGGTGCCACTAGAGGAGCAGGTAGTGGCGAGTCAGAATTAATGTAGTCTGACGATCATTTAACTTTATGTGTACCTGTTATAAAATATAAGTTCCAACTTCTTTTATAATTTTGCCCAAAATCTGATATTACTTGGCTGCACTATTGTTTTATCTCATCCTTCCGTTCATTTATCTGCTATCTATACTGCCATTTCCTGTATTGTATGTGATATCGTATGGGGTTTACGGCTTGTTGTTTCATATAATAGGGTACCGTAAAGAAGTGGTGTTTGGTAATCTGCGCCGATCATTCCCCGATAAGAGCGAGGCTGAGATACAACAGATAGGTAAAGCTTTTTACCGTTACCTGTGCGATATGTTCATTGAAACATTTAAGACACTCACAATAAGCAAGAGGGCTATGCTGAAGCATTGCTACTTTGGGCCGGGGTCGCTGGAGTTGTTCAATAAACTAGCAGATGAGCAAAAGAGTGTGGTGCTGGTATTGGGCCACTATGGCAACTGGGAATGGGCGGGTAATACTTTCAGCCTGTTGTGCAAGCAGCAATTGTATGTGATCTATCATCCGTTGGCGAATAAGCAGTTTGATCAACTGATGTACGATATGCGGTCGCGTTTTGGTACGAAGCTCATTGAAATGAAGAACACTTTTAAGGAGATGTTGTCGAACAAAAGTGAGATCAATACTACTGCTTTCATTGCCGACCAGACACCATCTAATCAGAATGCTTACTGGACCACCTTCCTGCACCAGGACACACCAGTGTTCAGAGGTACGGAGATCATAGCCAAGAAGCTCAACAGAACTGTGGTGTATATGTCGATAGACAAGGTGAAGAGAGGGTATTATGAAATGAATGCCGAAGTACTCTGCGATCAGCCGGGGTCAACTATAGAAGGACAGATATCTGAAATGCATACCAAGCGCCTTGAAAAAGACATCATAGCCCACCCCGAAACATGGTTATGGTCGCACAGGAGGTGGAAGCATAAAAGGCCTGTGGAGGGTGCGTAGTGGTTCTTCGCAAGGTAGTGATTACAGGTGCTGCTTGGTGAGCAACAGTTGCTATTTATAATATGCCTCCGGCCAATCCTCTATCCGACCTATACTTTCAATGTAAGCTACTTTTCGGTTGTTGAAAACGATCACTACAAAACAATCAATGTTGCAGCTATTGCATTTCCCGTAGCAACACTCAGAAACTGTCGGCTCACTGGTTGACACAATTACATTTCCTTGTGCCCAGTCGTTATAAACAGGGGTGTCTTTGTCAAACCAAGGCATTGTGTCACCTAACTCATAAGTGTGGTCGTGAAATCTATCTGAGCCTGGTCCATCATAGCTTGAAGCAATGTGTGTCTGGCATCTGATAGTGCTGCAGTTGCCGCAATTGGGACACTGCGCAATAAGTACGATCCAATTAAAAGCACCCATGCGTGAGCGGTTGAACTACCCGGATAAGAGTTGTGTATAAATACAAAATACCACCTCCATAAAATAATACGGAGGTGGTATTTGATCTATTTAAATACTATTAGTAATTCCTATTAAAGTTGCTTTTGTAGCCGCCTTCGCTATTTGCATTATTGTATCCACCACTGTTGCCACCTGGTCTAGGGATTCTTGGCTTGAACGGACGGCCGCCAGGGCTTGTACCATAGGCAGGCTTTTGAGATCCACGGGTGTTAGTGCTTTGCTTAGCTTCCTTTACCGAAATAATGTTGCCTTCAAAATAGCTCATGTCCAGGTTGTCAATAGCATCCTGCGAGCATCCAAGGCTGCTCATTTCAACGAATCCGAAGCCACGGGACAGGCCTGTGGCGTTATCAAAGATCACTTTACTAGACATGATCTCACCAAACTCTGCAAATAGAATGCGGAGTGCTTCTGCGGTGGTTTCCGGGTTAAGATTTCCAACGAAAATGTTCATACGTTTATATAGATAAACTAATGGTTAGGTAAAAAAGTGTAAAAAAGAGTTACTTCAAATTTAACGCATTTTGCGCGTTAAATAAAATAAATAGCCTGATCTTTTTACAGATCAGGCCTCAAAATAAAGGAATAAACTACAATTAGAAAAGTGATTGGCGTTATAACTATTAGAAAATAGCACGAAACTGCGCAGATCATAGCTTTTTACCAACCCAAAACTGTCTTTAGCTTGGCCATTCCGCTTTTACTTACCAGTGCTTTTGCACCGCAATGCAGCAGTGCTACATGACTTTCCTTTTCATAAGGTTCAATTCTTGAGAGCTGACTTACCGGTATGAGGTAAGAACGGTGCACTCTTATAAACTGCTGCGGATCGAGCGACTGTTCGATATGCGATAGCGTGCTCTTTTTAAGGTAGGTGCCATCTTTGGTAACTATCTTCACATAGTCATCGCTGGCTTCAATATAGAAGATATCCTGTGCCGGGATGATGCGGATAAAACCATTATCCTTTACTACTATCCTGTGCTGATAACCTTCATTCACATTGTTTTCTATAATTGGGGCTACAGATGGCAACTTCTTGTCGGTAGCCTGCTGCAGCCATTTCTGCATAGCCTTGTCAAACCTGTCGCGGGTTACAGGTTTAAGAATATAGTCTATGGCATGTGTTTCAAATGCTTTCAGCGCATACTCATCAAATGCTGTAGTGAATATTACTGATGGGGGAGTGTCTAATAACTCCAGCATCTCAAACCCATTGACACGGGGCATTTGTATGTCCAGGAATATAAGATCAGGCTTTAGCTCTTGTATGGCCTTAAATCCTTCAAACCCGTCGGCGCACTCAGCAACTATTTCTATTTGGGTATAAGGTTGTAATAAAGAGCGGATCAGTTGCCTGGCCAGCTGTTCATCGTCTATAAGTATTACTTTATACATGGCTTTGTGGTATTTTCAGTATTGTCGTAAAATTTTGTTCGTCGTTGGTTGTTTCCAGCAGGTCGGTACGGGCATATAACAAATATAATCTTCTCCCTACACCCTTCAATCCAAATCCTGTTCCCTTAGGCGGCTGGAAATTACTGTCGAATGGGTTGGTTACTTTTAGCACCAGCATAGCATCGTCTTCCTTGATGTCGATATTGATCTGTACTTTTCCGGTCTTTCCATACAGGCCAAATTTTATGGCATTTTCCAGTATTGGCTGAAAAAGGAAAGGAGGTATGGTAGCCTTGTCGCTAAAGTCTTTGTCAAAAGAAATACTCAGACGGTCTCCGAATCGTACCGATTCGATAGCCAGGTAGGATTCGATGTATACAATTTCTTCATTTACTGATATGATATCTTCTCCTTCACGTTTTACCGACCCTCTTAGAAAATCAGATAATTTACCTATCATTTCCTGTGCTCTATCGGGCGATATCAACACCAACGCATTGATAGAATTAAGGCTGTTGTACAGAAAGTGTGGTTGTAACTGCTGTCTTAGCTTGAACAATTCCGCCTCTTTAAGCAGTTCCGCGGCGTCGTTATGTTGTTGAAACCGGTTGTTTATTGCCAGCATATTCTTCCGAAGCGCTGCATTGGTAGACATCCAGGTATAGAATGTGAGGATCAATATGAACCTGATGGGCAGTGTTGTGCGTAACCATGTGAAATAGGGTGCACTGTTGGCATCCTTCTTTACTATCCATGTAAGTAACTGAACTTCACCAAAGGTGGAAATAATGGCCAGCGCAATGGCAATAAGTACAGCGTAAGAGAAGAGGGTTACTTTAGTAGGGTAGGCCTTTATTAATAACAGTATGCTCCAGACCGAAAGGCTGATGGCCAGCATATTGCATACAGCATCATTAATGGCGATATTCCAGGTGAAACCAAAGATATCGTGCAATATAAACACGTGTTTTACCGCTCCAATGAGTGCAAGGATAGGTATAATAAAGTGAATATATTTAGTGAATAAACGCAAATTGAAAAATTAAAAGTCAAAACTAAAAAGTAAAAATCTTCATTTTCTTTGCTGCAAGACATAAACATAAATTAATGAATGTTTGGTCATCTGGCGCAGCTTTGTGAGGTGAACTAAAGTATACATTAAAAAGTAAAAACTGGAAGGCTCATCAACCGGTTTTTACTTTTTAACTTTAAGTTTTTACTTTTTAAGCTGTCCAGAGAGGAGCGGCTACCATTTCAGGCTCGTGTACCATGGAAAAGAGCAATCCACCATTTTTAAGTTCAATTGGCTGCAGGTCTTTTACAGCCAACATACGCCAGCAGATAGTGCGGCCATGCCTGTCTATAAAAGTAGCTTCTTCGCCCATGCCTGCTTTTCTTGCTTCCGTAAGTGCAGTATCTCTGCTTTCGGCATAGACCAGCCTCCACTGTTCTTCATATTGGTCTGTAGGCAGTCCTTCGCATTCTATTCTGTAAATGATCTGTGCTGTAAATGATTGCATATGTGTGTGTTTGAGTGGTTATGTGTGTTTTCAGTTTAATAAGATTTGATCTCTACATTGCCAAAGGAGCATGAACCGCGAAGGATGAGTGTCTTCTTAACTTCTGTATTTTGCGCTGTTTGTATGGTACGCTCGTCTTCTACATTGCCAAACGACGGGCTTATCTCGTTTTGTATATGCCAGTGAGATGGTACAATTATCTCTACACCACCAAATGACACCCGTAGATCTAATATTGCAGTGCCTTCAATATCAGCCTGCATGAAGTTCAGTTCACAACCTCCGAATGTTACGGATACGGTACCTCCTTTAAAGTCTTTGGAAGTAACCATTTCCTTTCTACCGCCAAAGGTGGTGTCTATATTCAGGTTGTTTTCGGCAGTTACAGAATTATTTACTTTGAAGTTGGGTGCACAACCTTTTCTTTTTGGTCTCAACGCTATAGCTAATCCGCCAATGATCAATGCCGCCGGCCATATATAATCGTTGTACTGCGGGTAATAGTCATCTATGAGGTTGGCGCCACCAATGATACAAAGTATCCACCATGCCGAATTTCGGAATCCGTTCTTTACACCTATTAATAAACCTACTATGATCATTATGAATGGCCATTCCGTCATCCAGTCGAACGGGATATGTAATGCCAGTTTCATTATCCATAGCAACCCAAGTATTGCCACCCCTATACCGAAGAAAGCTCTACCTTTCTGTCTGCGTTCAATATGTTCCTTCATTTGTTCCTGCCATTGCGGGTCGTTCCAATCACGATCTCTAAAATTACGTTTGCGCATATACTTTTATTATGACCCAAAAGTAGTTACAGCAAATTCCGTGCGAAAGTCTAATTAGGCGAAAAAAATATAAGGGTCGGTAAGCGGTCCATATTTGTCGGTGAGTACTGTAGTGGATAAATATTTATTTTATACATTTGGTAGTTTGCGCAAAAATGATCAATTCATAATATTAATTCTGCGAAATGATAAGAAGAATTTAATTAATTATATAAATAACTGAATTTGATAATTCGTACTTTTGCGCTGCCTTCGAAAACACACACATCACTTTCTATGATCCGAGACACACCATGTCGCAGGTTATCTGTTTATTTTTTTGCCTTTTTTTTAATACAGCTTGTTGTATTTACCTCCTGCAATTTTTCAAAAAAAGTAGCAGATAATTCCCGCTATTTCGACAGTGTACTGAATGCCGCAAATTCAAGATATGATGTTAAGCATATTGACCTGATTTGCTCATTTGTTGATTCGGCGTGGGATGCATTTCCCAATCGGGGTCCGCACGATATGTTTAAAAAATATCAATGGCGGTCATCAATATATTCCGGGTTATTCAACTATGCCGCTGCATTGCGAAATATAGATAGTGCCATTGGTTTTATTAACAGCGATCCTGAACGTTATAAATATGATTATGCTGAGGCGATGTTTGTAAAGGGTAATTTGTTGTTGAACCTAAATGAATATGATAAGTCTTTCAGGCAGTTATATAAAGGCAAACAGTTTGTAGAGCAGTATCTTGATACCTGCGCCTACGCCCGTTACAACAGTTGCCTGGCATCTGTATCTTTTATACAGAATAAGCCAAGGGAGGCCATCAAATATCTGCAGGAAGCATTTGATCAGGCCGGGAAGTGCAAGGAAACAGATTTTAAATGGGCATTTGGTGAGCGGCAAGGTGAGCTGGATAACATAGGTGTATGCTACGAGATATTGGGTATATATGATACTGCTATTATCTATTACAACAAAGCACTTAGATTTATTGATAGTAATGAGCATAGATTTCCAAAAGAGAAAGATGATATAAGGGTCTGCAGGGCCGTAATAAAAGGAAACCTTGGTGGCGTATATGTTAAAAACGGCAATCTCAAAGAGGCCGAAGCATTGCTAAAAGAAAATATTGCTGAGAACGACAGACACGAAAGTAATAGCCAGGACGCAAGGCTCACATTAATGAAACTTTCCCGTCTTTACATGAAACAGGGACGGTTCAACGAAGCATTCAAAATAGTGACGGATGTGCGCCGCCAGATGGATACGATACAAACAACCGATGAGATTACCTGGCTGAAACTAGCGGCTGATTATTATGACACAACAAATGATGTTGTACATGCATATCCGTTGTTTAAAAAGTTTATATCATTAAGAGATTCGGGCGAAGCTACCAGAAAAGAGCTGCCGGGGGCCGATTTCAATAAGACCTTTGATCACCTGGACCAGGCGGTAGAGATAGCCTCACTGAAAAAAGAAAAGACCTACGCCAACAGAGTACTATTTGTTTCTGTAGTACTATCTGTAATGGCCATAATTATCATATACCTGGTATGGAATAACTATCGCCAATCTAAACAGAATCTGGAGCGCCAGAAAACCCTGAACAAGCAGATAAGCACATACAATGTAACTATGCAGAAAACATTGAATGCACTGGAGCAAAGTCAGCAGAACAATACCCGGATGATGAGGGTAGTAGCCCATGATCTGCACAACCCTGTATCTGCAATGGTAAGCCTTATAGACCTGCTACGCGATGGTGACTATGATGAAGAGCAACAAGAAATGTTCCAGATGCTGGCAACATCAGGAACCAATGCACTGAAACTGATAGGCGATATATTACATGCCAAGCCGGCTATGGATATGGAGCGGTTGGAGCTGAGTGAGCTGCTTACCTATAGTGTAGGCTTAATGCAATACAGGGCCAATGAAAAGAATCAATCTTTAATACTACATGTAGTACCTGTCACGGTAATGGCCGATCGTGAAAAAATATGGAGGGTGATCAACAACCTGATCGTGAATGCCATAAAGTTCAGCTATGAAGGCAAGTCTATAGAAGTAACGCTGCAAAAGAAGGGTGATGTTGCTTTGTTAAGCGTGAAAGATGAAGGTGTGGGTATGTCTCCAATACTAAGTGGTGAAATTTTTCAGCATTTTGCATTGGGTGGAAGAGCGGGAACGTCCGGGGAAGAATCCTTTGGCTTGGGCTTGTCTATTTCCAAACAGATCATAGATGCGCATGGTGGGAAGATATGGTTTGAATCGGCAGTAGGAAAGGGCACTACTTTTTATGTGGAACTGAAGTTAGTTGGAGATGAAATTTAATTGCTCCTTATGTCTTTTGTGCCGGTGGCAACAGTTACATTTATACACAATAATTTTCAATGCCTTTAGTTACTGATGCCTCCCGATCAGATCTTAACATAAAACGCTTGCCCGCACTGGATATGCTCAGATGTGTGGCAATAATCATAGTATTTTTCTGGCATTACCACCAATATGGCAGCCCTTCATGGGTCGCCGCTGTGGGCAGGTTCGGATGGAGTGGTGTTGATCTCTTCTTTGTACTCAGTGGCTTTCTAATTGGTAGCCAGTTGATGCAGGAAGCCGCAAAAGGAAACGGCATCCGTTTCAAAGATTTTTACCTTCGAAGAGCATTCCGTATCCTGCCCTCGTTCCTTCTGGTGCTGGGCATTTATTATTTTGTACCACAGTTCAGAGAAAGAGAAGGGCTTGCACCCTTATGGCGATACCTCACCTTTACGCAGAACTTTGGCCTTGATCTGAGAACCAACGGCACGTTCTCCCATGCCTGGTCTTTGTGCATAGAAGAGCAGTTCTATTTGTTTCTCCCGTTGTTGTTATTATTCGTATCTACCCTCAGGCTGAACAAACTGGTGCCGTGGCTGTTGTTGGGCATATTTTTATCAGGGTTTGTACTGAGATATTACAGCTGGACGCACTTTGTGGCACCGGCGATCAATACCGAACAAAACGGAGGTATTGAATACTATCGATACATCTATTACCCCACCTACAACAGGCTCGACGGTTTGCTGGCGGGTGTCACTATTGCAGCGATCATGAAGTTTCGTCCGCTATTGTGGAAAGGCCTGAATCGTTTTGCAAACCTTATACTTGCAGGCGGACTGTTCCTTCTTGGGTATGCCTATATCATGTGTGCCGATAAGGTTAGTCTAAAGGTTGCTGTGTTTGGTTACCCGTTGGTATCTGTTGCATATGGTTTGATAGTATTGGCCGCAGTGAGCACAGAAAGTGTATTGTCAAGAATTCGTACCCCATTATTCGGCCTGCCTTCTACGTTGGCCTACTGCATTTATCTCACCCACAAACAGCTAAATCATATTGTAAGAAGGGCATTAAGTGATAAAATTGATGACGAGGGAAATCTTATGTTTTTGATTTGTATCGTAGTTGGAATTGCTGGTGGTTGGCTGCTGCACAGTGCAATAGAAAAGCCATTTTTATTGTTGAGAGATAAAATATTAAAACAGAAATAAATATTATATATAACAAACTTATGCATGAGTTATCCACATTGTTGGAAAGGCTGGATGCAGGAGATACTGTTTTACCAAAAAAATGGTACTTTGCAGTATAAAAATACGTTAACCAGAAAAGCTAACCTTTAAAAATCAAACAAAATGGACACAAGTAAAATGATCAAGGCATATTGCCTTAAGACTAAAGAAAAGAATGTACCTATGCAAGATGCGGTTATCACAAAGACTGCAAAGGGTGGTTTTATGGCTGGTGGACATGATGGTAAAGGAAACAAAATGGCTGCTATCATGAGCGAAGCTAAAGCTATGCAAGCTATAGCTGATGGCGTTGCTACTAAAGGATTCTAATCTAAACATTGCAAAGATACTAGTCCCTGTTCCTGCAAAGGAACAGGGACTTTCTTTTTTTAGACATTGTCGGCCACATTACATTCTAAGAAATGGCACCTAGGTAATTTTGATTGGTAATTAAATTATCAACCAAATCAACACGAAAATGAACAAGTTTAAAGCGTTATTTTTTATAAGTCTGGCAGCCGTGGGTTTTGCCAATCTGTCCTTTGCTCAAACAGTGACATCCGGGCAACTAAAAGTGGGTAGCACAGCTCCCTCCTTTACAGCAAAAGATTATAGAGGTAGAAATGTAGACCTGAAGGCAATGACGCAAAAGGGGAAAGTAATATTGGTATTCTATCGCGGACAATGGTGTCCTTACTGCAACAGATATCTCAGTTCGTTGCAAGATAGTATGCAGTTGATAGCGGGCAAGGGTGCTACAGTAGTAGCAATTTCGCCGGAGATGCCCGATAATGCCGAGAAAACTGCCGCCAAGACAAAAGTGTCTTTTCCGATAATCTCAGATGCAGGCAACAGGTTATTGAAAATGTATAAGACCGGTTATACTCTAGAGGATGCTACATTAAAGCAATACAAAGCCTATGGTATTGATCTTAGTAAAGCCAATGGCAATAATGAAAATATGTTGCCTGTTCCCGCAACGTACATCATTGATCAGAATATGAAAATTTCGGCTGTTTTCTATGATGCCGATTATAGAAACAGACCATCAGTCAGGCAATTGGTGAATGAGCTATAAATTCAGAGTGGTTAAAAATGTGAAGGGTGTCCTGTTTCTACAGGACACCCAATTATTTTTAGATAATGTTATTATTCCTTACAGTTCAGGGTAAAGCGGGAAGCTTTTCATGTATTCGTTCACTTCGCCCTTAACAGTTGCCAATGTAGTTTCGTTATCGGCATCCATCAATACGCGGTCTATCCAGTTTACGATCTGTGGCATGTCTGTTTCCTTCATGCCACGGGTAGTTACTGCAGGCACACCCACTCTTATGCCCGATGTAATGAATGGAGACTTGTCATCAAACGGTACCATGTTCTTATTGATGGTGATATCAGCCTTTACCAACGTATTTTCAGATTTCTTGCCGCTAATGCCCTTATTGCGGAGGTCTATAAGCAGAAGGTGATTGTCAGTGCCGCCCGATACAATGTCATATCCCTTGCTGTTAAATGCTGTTGCCAATGCCTGCGCATTGCTGATCACCTGCTTTGCATAAGTTGTAAATCCGTCAGACAATATCTCATGAAATGCTACTGCCTTGGCTGCAATAACGTGCTCCAGCGGACCGCCCTGTGTGCCGGGGAATACAGCCAGGTCTATCATCTGGCTCAGCATACGTGTTTCGCCTTTAGGGCCTTTTACGCCCCATGTGTTCTCAAAATCATTACGCATCATTATCAAACCTCCACGAGGGCCACGTAAAGTTTTGTGTGTAGTTGTTGTTACAAAATGGCAATGATCGAATGGATCGTTAAGAATGCCCTTGGCAATTAGGCCTGCAGGGTGAGAAATATCCGCCATTACCAATGCGCCAACCTTGTCGGCGATAGCTCGGATACGAGCATAATCCCAATCGCGGCTGTAAGCCGATGCGCCACAGATGATAAGCTTAGGCTTATGTTCGTTGGCTTGCTTTTCCATCATGTCGTAATCTACAAGTCCGGTTTCTTTATGAACACCGTAATGAACTGCTTTATACAACTTTCCGGAGAAGTTAACCGGTGAACCATGTGTAAGATGCCCGCCCATGCTTAGATCAAGGCCAAGGATCGTATCACCCGGTTGTAACAGTGCAAGCATTAACGCTGCATTGGCCTGTGCGCCACTATGTGGCTGCACATTGGCATAAGTAGCACCAAATATTTCCTTGACCCTGTCTATTGCCAGCTGTTCACTTTTATCTACTACCTCACAACCGCCATAATAGCGTTTCCCAGGATATCCTTCAGCATATTTGTTGGTCATAACACCACCCATCGCCTGCATTACCTGCAGACTGGTGAAGTTTTCAGAGGCTATCAATTCCAGTCCGTGGCGCTGGCGTTGCAGTTCTTCATTTATGAGGTCAAATATGGCGGTATCTCGTGTCATGTCTTGAATTTTTGCGCAAAGGTAATTGTTTAATGGCGCAATCACTCAATGGCATTACGGTAAGCTTATTACTTTATTGTTGACACTTAAGAATGAACTTGCCTGATGTCACACACAAAACAGTAGGCTTTGTCGAATTGTCAAATTGCCGAATTGGCTCATTAATTCTTATTTTGCAGGTCAATGACAGCTACTACTAAAAACAATCGCTTTACATTATATATAATCATTGCCATGGCATTGGGTATAGCTCTCGGGTTTATACTCAATACCAATATAGAAAGCAAGGCTATTGCGGCACCCGATAAGGTGCTGGAGCCATTCGCTCTGGCGGCAGATGTATTCCTGCGATTGATAAAGATGATCGTATCGCCGCTTGTTTTTACCACTCTTGTAGTAGGTGTAGCCAAGCAGGGTAATATAAACGCGGTAGGCAGAATAGGGGGCAAGACAATGCTTTGGTTTGTATGTGGCTCATTGCTAAGCCTGGTGCTAGGTATGGTGCTGGTCAATTTTTTCAGGCCGGGTGAGGGTATGAACCTGCCAATGCCTACAGAGTTACCTGGCTCTATCGCCCATGCGTCACTCAATTTGAAAGACTTTGTGTACCACATATTCCCGACCAGCATTTTTGAGTCGATGGCTAAAAATGAGATACTACAGGTAGTAGTGTTCTCTCTATTCTTTGGGGTGGCCGCCGCCGGCGTTGGTGAGAAGGCCGATATTGTTATAAAGATGCTTGACTCTGCCGCACACATCATATTGAAAATGACCGGCTACATCATGAATCTTGCTCCTATAGCGGTGTTTGGCGCAATGACCAATGTTATTGCCAGGCAAGGATTAGGTATACTGGGTACCTTCTCTAAATTTATTGGTGAGTTTTACCTCGGGCTTTTTATACTGGCAGCATTATTGTTGTCTGTAGCCTATCTGTTTATCAGGCAGCGTGTTTTTACAATGCTCAGGCACATAAAAGAACCTGCGCTTATAGCCTTTTCCACCAGTAGCAGTGAGGCCGCTTTTCCTAAGCTAATGATGGAACTGGAACGTTTCGGATGTGATGAGAAGATAGTGAGCTTTGTATTGCCATTGGGTTACTCTTTTAATCTCGATGGGTCAATGATGTACATGACCTTTGCATCCTTATTCATCGCCCAGACCTATGGCATACATCTGGATACCGGCACGCAGATAAGTATGCTGCTGGTGTTGATGTTGACCAGTAAGGGCATAGCGGGCATTCCACGTGCATCACTGGTAGTAATAGCAGGTACTCTGGCTACGTTCAAGATACCCGAGGCTGGCCTTGCGCTGCTGCTGGGCATAGATCCATTGTTAGATATGGGCCGCTCTGCTATGAATGTGGTAGGTAATAGTATTGCCACAGTTGTTGTTTCAAAGATGGAAGGGCAGCTGAAGAATGGGACAAATTGATCATTCTGCAACGTCAAATAGATTGAGTGAATGGTACAATAGATTTGTACAACATCAACAATTTAATACGCCCCAGATAAAACTTAGAGTCAATAACAGCCTCATCGATATGTTCACGGTAAAATCATTTGTAGAATCATTTTAGAAATCAGTACGCTATTGGGATAATTTTTTTAAATTAGCTAATGATTCAGCGTCTTTTTGATATTGTGGAACTGCGCAGCAAGCAGGCTCCTGATGCAGTAATGCTAGCGGCTAAAGAGAATGGTGCGTGGCGCACTTATAGCTGCAAAGATGTGTGGGATACTTCGGTAAGTTTATCTGCCGGTCTGTTGGCGCTAGGTCTTGCTAATCTTGAGCTGACTGCTGAAAAGCAGGAGAAGATAGCCATAGTTTCTCCTAATAGGCCTGAATGGGTTATGACCGATATTGGTGCCCAGCTTACGGGTGGGGTATTAACACCCATCTATCCTACCATCAGCCCCGATGAAATAACTTATGTGCTGAATGAGGCAGAGGCTAAAATAGTATTTGTAGCCAATGCAGATATATACGAACGATTTAAAAGCGCATTTGCAGCTCTACCTAATCTTAAATATGTTTTCTCATTTGATGAGATACACGGTGTGCGCAATTGGAAAGAACTACTTGTGCCCAATGCTGTGCCAGATGAAGGTGTCATCAGCCGCATAATGCCTGAAACTCTTGCTACCATTATCTATACTTCAGGTACTACAGGTAACCCTAAGGGTGTAATGCTAACGCATAGGAATATTGCCAGCAATGTGCAGGACTCTATGCCGGCATTTACTTTTGCAGATAATGGTAGCAAGGCATTGAGCTTTTTGCCCCTGAATCACATTTTCGAGCGCATGGTTACCTACATCTACCTGCAAGCGGGTGTGAGTATCTATTATGCTGAAAGCATGGATACGATCGGCTTAAATCTTAAAGAAGTAAAGCCACTGGTATTTACCACCGTTCCCCGACTATTGGAGAAGGTATACGAACGTATCATGAATACGGGTATGGAGTTAACCGGCATAAAAAAGGCTATGTTCTTCTGGGCGTTGGGATTGGGTAAACGGTACGATAACCACATCAAAGGTAACCCTTGGTATCAGCTGCAACTGGCTATAGCCAATATGCTGGTATTCAGTAAGTGGAGAGAAGCACTAGGTGGTAATGTAAAGGCTATAGTAGTGGGTAGTGCGGCAACTCAGGAGCGACTGGTACGCATATTTACCGCAGCTAAGATCGTTATCATGGAAGGATACGGGCTTACCGAAACATCGCCAGTGGTATCTGTAAACAGGTATGAAAGCGAGAATAGAAGGGTTGGTACTATTGGCCCGCTTATACAGAATGTACAAGTGATATTGGCTGAAGATGGAGAGATCCTCACTAAGGGTGCCAACGTCACATCAGGGTACTTCAAGCATCCAGAATTGCATGATGCGGCGTTTGACAGTGATGGCTGGTTTCACACCGGTGATATAGGTACGTGGGTAGATGGCCGATTCCTTAAAATAACTGACAGAAAGAAGGAGATATTCAAAACATCGGGCGGTAAGTATGTAGCGCCACAGGTTGTTGAAAATAAGATGAAGGAAAGTCCATTCATTGAGCAGATGATGGTAGTAGGAGATGGTCAGAAATTTGTGAGCGCGCTTATAGTTCCGTCGTTCGCTCAACTGCGCAAATTCCTTCGCGATAACAACCCAGATATCATTATCCCCGAGAAGAACGAAGAACTGATTAAGATGAAAGAAGTGCTGGCGCAAATGCAAAAGCAAGTGGACAAATTCAATCCTATGTTCAGCCATCCCGAGCAGGTGAAGAAGATCGCACTACTGGCGAATGAATGGACCATTGATACCGGCGAACTAACACCGTCGCTGAAGATAAAGCGTAAAGTAATTATGCAGAAGTATGCCGCTCAGGTAGCATATCTATATGCTGAATAATAGGCGACAGATCATAGTTGAGGAAGGCGATTGTTATTTAATGACAATCGCCTTTTTTTATGCTCAAGGAAATTTATCCAATGGAATTTTGCTGGTAACATCTTATTCATAGATTTGACAACTTTCTAAAAAGTTGTCAAATCTGATCTGGTAATTGGAGGCTGATAAAATAGAAAAGGGGAAATCAACATAATTGATTTCCCCTTTTCTATGATAATACAAAATTACTTTTTGCTAGCGATCTTAGTTGAAAACTCCTTACCAGCTTTGAACTTAGGAACTTTACGTGCCTTGATCTTGATAACAGCACCAGTCTGAGGATTGCGGCCATTACGTGCAGCGCGCTCAGATACAGAGAATGTACCGAAGCCTACCAATGTTACGCGATCTCCTTTCTTAAGAGTAGTAACAACTGCATTCATGAAAGAATCCAGACATTCGTTAGCCTGCGTCTTAGTTACGCCAGCATCTTTCGAAATTTTGTCAATTAATTCTGCTTTGTTCATAACGTTTGCTTTTTGAGATAAAATGATTTTGTTTGAGTGTTATGACAAAAATACTCACCTTTCCAACACTACCAAATATTTAATAAAATAAATTTTAGCTAAACCCTTGCCTGTTGCCGCTTCTACTACTTTTTGCCAGCCCCGTTTGTTAACGGATAATTTTGCAAATTCCTCTGAAAGTGGCCACAGTGGCTGTTTTTGGCTGTTTTTGTGCGTGTTTGTCGTAAATGTGCGCGATTTTATAAGTTAATTGTTGGTTATATGGCCATTTCTGTAGATGATTATTTTTTTCAGATCACCTCCATAATAGTGCGGAAAGCAACAAATTTTCCTCCGAAAGCCTTGTTGGCCCGCTCACGCATAATAGTAGCATATTCATCAATATACTTGTTGTATTCGGCCATGCTGTTGCAAAAATACTGGGCAACAAATGTGGCTCCGTCTTCTTCCTGTTGTTCCAGCAGGCGACACAGTTTGGCATCTGTAAAAAGGCCGGTGGCCAGCAGTTCAGGTATATGTATACCTTTCATCCAGGTTACCCAATTGGCAACTACATCGTGTTCTACTTTGATGGTTACGTTATAGATTATCATAAAAATTAAAAACTAAAAAGTAAAAAATTAAAAGATTGTTGTTGTTATCTCTTTTTAAGGTAGTCGTCCGGTTTGGTTATGATAAGAAGAAATGTGGTGAGCTCTTTTGAGTTTTTACTTTTAAGTTCTCACTAATATTTATCCTCAATACTATCCAATATTCCCCTATAGCTTATGTATCTGTCATCAGATATTTCACCTTGCTCTACAGCCTCTATTATAGCACATCCCGGCTCGTTCACATGCAGGCAGTTGTTGAACTTGCAGTCATTGATCCTTGCGCGCATTTCGGGGAAATAATGGGATAGTTCCTGTTTTTCAAAGTCTATCAACCCAAACTCTTTTACACCCGGCGTATCAATGATACGGCCACCACCCGGAAGGTCAAAAATTTCTGCGAAGGTAGTAGTATGTTGCCCCTTACCACTCCAGCCCGATACCTGTTGTGTCTTAATAGACTTGCCAGGAATAAGTTGGTTAATAAGTGTACTCTTACCCACGCCAGAGTGGCCGCTGAATAGGGTAGTCCGGTCTTTTAGTCTGTCTTTCAGCGCGGCTAGTGTCTCAGGTTGTGTAGCTATTACAGGGTAAATGTCATAACCTGCGCGCACATAAATTTCTTTCCATTGCTCCAGTATAGCTACGTGCTTTGGCTTAAGTATGTCGGTCTTGTTTACAGCTATGATGGCAGGTATATGATAGGCTTCAGCAGTTATCAAAAATCGGTCTATAAAGCCGGTAGACGTGCGTGGGTCATTGATCGTTACAACGAGCAATGCAAAGTCTAGATTGGACGCTATTATGTGCTTCTGGTTCTTGTTATGTGGCGATACGCGGACAATGTAATTGTTGCGGTCTTTGACCAGTTTTATCTGGGCTGTCTTTACATCTTCATCCTCCACGTCAAATATTACCCTGTCACCAACTGCTATTGGGTTAGTCGATGAGATGTTCTCATCAATCTTCATTTTTCCCTTTATACGGGCTTTCCAGAATGTCTGCTCATCGTCTTGCACAATATACCAGCTACCGGTAGATTTATATACCAGTCCCTCTTTCTCTACAGCATTTATATCATTGCTCATTCTGTTGTTCCTGTATACATTTTAAAACACACTTGGCCATTTCGCGAATAGGAAAGGTTTTGACTTTTTACTTTTAAGTTTTGACTTAGCAAGGCTATTCATATCTGAGCGCCACAATAGGATCGAGTTTTGATGCTTTTATAGCAGGGTATATACCTGAAATTACACCAACAATAGCACACAGGCCTACGCCAAGCAATATCCATAGCCAGGGTACTACAAAGCCTACATGGAAGATGAGCCCGACTATGTTACCCATCAGCACACCCACTATCACACCTGCAGCACCACCCATCAGGCTGATCAATACCGCTTCGGTAAGGAACTGTCCCCTAATGTAGGAAGAACGCGCACCCAATGCCTTACTAACGCCGATCTCACGAGTTCGTTCAGATACCGACTCCAGCATTATATTCATCAATCCAATAATAGAATTAAGCAAGGTAATAATGCAAATAACTATAGCCGCAACTTGTATATAGGTAGTATTTTCTATCACCATATTCACCAGGTCGCTGTTTTGTGCTATGCTGAAGTTGTTCTCTGTATTGAGTGGCAGTCTGCGTATTACCCTGAAGATACCTTCGGCTTCTTCCGCGGCAAATGCTTTCATACCTATCATGGGTACCGATACGCTGATGAGGTAAGAGTTCTCTCCGCCATATATCTGCCTTGCGGTGTTCAACGGTATGATCACATTGTTGTCGCTGTTCATGAACATGCTCGACCCTTTCGACGCCATTATGCCAATAACCTTGCACCTTATACCACCAATAGTTACTTCTTTATCTATGGCGCTCGCCATGCGGTTCTTAAACAGTTTTTTTGCAACGCCATCGCCAAGCATGCATACATAAGTGCCCGACTGCACCTCGCTTGCAGTAAAGTTTCTGCCGGCAAATAATTTGGTGTCATTTACTGCCAGGTATGCTTCATCGGCTCCTGTTATATTGGTATTCGGATTTGTCTTTTCACTACCGTATACCACCGTGGCTATCTGGCTACCACTCATAGATATTCCTACTGTAGCCGGAAATTTATATCGTTCCTTAAACAGCTTTGCCTCGGTATAGGTAATGCTCGATCCCTCTGTATAAGATATGTTTACACCGCCATTATGTCTCTTTTTCTTTATCACATCGCTGGTCAGCTGGAAGCTGTTTACCCCCATGCTACTGAAACTGGAGCTGATGGCTACTTTCATTACCTGTATGCCCGTAAGAATGCCTACAAGTGCGGTAATGCCCAATCCAATTACCGCAATGGTTATGCCCGACCGCAACTTATTAGTGCTTATAGCCCTAAGGGCAAGAATGATGTTGAACAGCAGGTTACGCATACGTTGTGCCAAAGGTAGTCAATTCAGCTATTTGATAATTCGACAATTTAGCTATCAATCGATTCAGAAATTAGGGACAATATCAATATTTCTCGGCATGTTCTCTCTCTCTCTCTCTCTCTCTCTCTCTCTCTTCTGAATTATTTCTTCGCCTTCTTCCTCAGCTTCTCAGCAAACTCATCCTTTACAGTATAGCCCACGCTCCTGGCCATCTGAACATATTTATAGGCCGCAGCGGCGTTGCCTACAGAATCGTAGGCTACTGATAGGTTGTAAGATGCCGATTGCTGTATTTCTTTCGATGGCATTTTTACTGCTGTTTCCCAGTCTTCAATGGCCAGTTTCATTTTGTTCTTGCTAAACTCCGCTACGCCGCGATAGAAATAGTAATAGGGGTTCGACGTGCTTATCTTCAATAATACATTGTATTGCAGTATGGCTGCATCGTTTTGGCCTGCCTGCACACTCTTAAATGCGGTCTCAGCATAGGTCTTTTCCACAGTTGTGTTATACCGTAGCGCTTGTATATATTGCTTAAATGCATTGATACTATCGCCGGTTCGGGTGAAGTTCAATGAACTGTCCAGGTGCACTTGGAACTGAGGGTCAATAGGTCTGTTGGTGGCATTTACCGGAATCATTCCTCCCGCAGTGCCGCTTTTCAATAGGTTGATCTGGTCGATTTTAGCATTTACTCTTTTGTCATTCATGTGCAGGGTCACCAACACGTTGTAGTTATCCATGGCTTTGTCTAATTCGCCTTTATCGAAATAGTAGTTGCCCAGCCATTTGTAGGAAAGCAATGCACGGTATGGATATTTGGCTATCGCATCGGACAGCAGTGTTTCTGCATCGTGCCATACAAAGGTGCGCTCATAGCACAGTTTACCGAGCAGCACTGAAGCTACCAATACTGTTGCAATAATTATCTGTTTAAATGATGGTGCTTTTTTTGTGAGCTGAATTATTGACATTATCAGAAGGAGCAAAAGGCCAATATAAGTTGCGTTGGAATATTCGTTCAACGAAAGAGAAAAACGCTCGTAGCACAGCTTGATCAGTATTGCAGAATATGCTGTGGCCGCAACACTAATTATCCACTTTTTAGATGGGATTATCCTTATGGCTTCGTTTATTAAAAAGGCCAATAAGAAAAGCAATCCTATATACGCTACATATGAATACCTGTCTGACATGATAGCTGCGCCAACTGATATGAATTGCAATACAAACATCACATTCACCACAAAGAACCCTATGCCAAAAGCAACCACAGGGAAGTATTCCCTGTATGTCTTCCAGGTGATGACCAATGGAAGCGTTACAAAAGCAATAGATATGAACGGTGCCAGGTAAAATATAGAAGGCAGATACCCCGATGTAAACCTGTAGGGATAAGGGTAGAAGGTAGACAGGTAAGTAGGGTTAAACAGCTTGGACAGGTACATAACAAAGCCATAAGAGGCATACATGAACCGCTCTTGTATACTTAGTGTGCTGAACGCAGCCACGGCCCCTGTCTTATTCTGAGTATAAAATGCAAAGCCGCCGCATAAAAGAGATATGGCAAAGAAGATGACCTTTTCAAGCACCAGTTTCTGTGAAAATTTCCTTTTGGCCAGCACATCTATACAAAGCAGCGACATAGGGAACACTACCGCCATAGGCTTAGAAAGGCAGGATGCAATAAATGCCAGCAGCGTTAACCAGTACCATTTCTTATGGCCCTCATTAATAAACCTGAGGTAGGCGAGCAACCCTAACACGTAAAAGAATGCATAGAGTACGTCTTTACGTTCGGCGATCCAGGCTACAGACTCCACGTGCATCGGGTGTATGCCGAACCACAAGGCGCCAAAACCGGCTATGAAGAGTTTACCCTTATCAGATACCTTTATTAGTGAACAGAGCCCCCAGAAAAGAAAGAAAACCAATACTACGTTGGCAATGTGTATGAATATACTGGTGAGGTAGTAAGATTCTGGATTGAGGCCCGAGAAGTAATAGTTGAATGCCAGCGATAGCATACAAAGCGGGTGGTAGTTGTTCTTCGTGATGTCTTCGGTGAAGATCACCTTCAGGTTATCCCACGTCAATGCCTTTATGTATGGGTCATTGGTTACATAGTAATCATCATCCCAATTGGTAAACTGGTTATGCCGGGTATAACTAAAGCAGATAAAAGTAACAATACATAGGACGGCTATAATTATCGCCTTCTTATTAAACAGAGCATTCATTGAACTGGATTTACTTGTCGCGAACCAAATTTAATAACTAATAATAAACTGCCACTAATTTTATTGTCAACTATTAATGCAATACTTGTAGGGGCTGAGCTTACCCCCGCACGGCACCGGGGTGTATTTGTTTACTACTCACTCAAACGATCCTTATTTTCCTTTTATCCTGACCATCCGGATTCAGACAAACTGCGAAGACAAAAAAGAGGCGGGCACCGCCCGCCTCTTTTCAAACTAAATTTAATAGCTGCTGCTATTTAAACTCAGTTGCAGGTATGTTCTTGTTTACTTCTACGCTCTTTACAGTTGCGTCAAAGGTTTGTCCGCCGGCAGTTTGGCTGATCTTGTAAGCTACCTTGTAACCATTGGTGCCAGGTACTTCTTTGTAATCATCATAATCTGTCATTTCCTGCTTTTCACCTTCGCCTGATATCTTTCTTACCAACAGGTTGGTAGCAGCATCATAATACTCAGTTGATTTCTTACCTTTCTTATCTACAATGTTCAGCACATAAGTTTCCTTGCCCTTAACATTTTCCATGCCTTTCAGCGTGCGCTTGATGCCATATTTAGCATCGTGCAGGTCAGCGGCAATATCAGCACTCTGCTTTACATCTTCAAGATCATCACCGGTGATGTCGTTCTTCTTGCCTTGTGATTCGCCATATCCCTTAGTGCCATCAAATACTTGCTTCTGTACTACCATGCTATTTTCGCCCATGCTAATAGAGATAGTTTGCTTGTACATGTTAGGTGCTTTCTTTGCTTCAACGATAGTCAATGGAGTACCCTGTATTTCAGCCGTCATGGTCAGCTTGATATCTTTGATGCCATTGATAGCTTTTTCACCACCTATAGCCGCTATATATTTCTTATATACGTCAGCTGCTGTGACATTAGCAGGAACTGCCTTTGTTTCAGAAGGGGTAACCGGGTTACCAACATTGTCATAATAATCGATCTTGCCATCGGCAGAGAAACGAGCCAACTTAGGCGCTACATCGTCTTTGCTACCCGCTACAACTATGTTAGCATGGTCAGGGCGAATGTACTTCTTAGCTACGGCCATTACATCATCTGCAGTTACTGCGCTCAGGTTCTTCAGGTAGTTCTGATAGAAATCTTTTGGCATATTGTAACGCTCAATGTTGATAGCATACTGTGCAACACGCTTAGGATCTTCCAAACCTATTGCGAAACCACCTGACAGGTAAGTGATTGAATTCTGCAAAGCAGTATCAGGTACACGCATTGTCTGCATAGACTTCATTTCGTCAAGCAAGGCTTCTACCGAGCTGTCAGATACTATGTTGCGGCACTTTACAGTTGCAGAAAAAGTACCCATCAGGTTATCTTCCTGCAAAGAAGAGTACGCACCATAAGTCCATGCGTGCTTCTCACGAAGATCAAGGAACAGACGGCCCTGTGAACCGCCACCCAATACGGTGTTAGCTACACGAGCCTTGATAGCATCAGCAGAACCCGGCTTCAGGTCTACAGGGTAAGTAACGCTTACTACGCTTTGCACAGCTGCAGTACGTGGTGCAAAAGATACCTTCGTCAGCTTAGTAGTAGCAATTTCGGGGATAGTATATGCACTAACAGGAACGTCCTGCTTGGCCCATCCGCCAAAATACTTCTCTATGATCGGCTTAATTTCTGCTACAGTTACGTCGCCTACAATTGCCATATAGGCTACGTTAGGACGGAAGTAAGTCTGGTAGTAGCGGTTTACGCGATCCAGCGATATTTTGCTGATCGTTGCTTCATTAGCTACTTCACCATAAGGGTGATTCTTACCAAAGTTCACAACAGCGCTTACGTTATTTACCATTGCATCACCATCGTTCTTCTGTGTTTCCAGGCCCGATAGTGCTTTCTTCTTTTCGGCATCCAGTTCGCTCTGCGGGATAGATGCATTCATAGCCACGTCGGCCATCAATTCAAATATCTTATCCTGGTACTTCTTCAATCCGCTACCAGATATGCCTTCTGAATTAACGTTGATGTTCGCACCCATCTTGTCGATCTCGGCATTCAGCTGATCTTTTGTGCGTGTTTTTGTGCCTGACAATAATAGCTCAGACATCATATCGCGGTATCCGGCCATGTCGCCTTCCAGCTCAGGCTTAATATCCAGCTGAATGCTGCAAGAGATAACCGGCAATTTGTGGTTTTCAACCACATATACCTTCATGCCATTAGGTAGTGTGAAGCTCTCTGTCTTTCCCAGTTTTATTTCCGGAGCCGGACCGGGCTTCGGCTTAATACTGCGATCAAGCTGCTGTGCCCACGTAGCACCGCAAAGTGCTATAGAGAGTATGCTTAATGTTACTTTTTTCATTTCGAATATTTTAAAGCCCGCAGGCTGATTAATTGTTGTGATTATTTCTTTTTTGGTGCTGCCTTATCTGTTGTTACAGGTGCCTTTGTTGAGGCTTTAGGAGTTCCTGTGTCCTTGCCCTTGTTCTCTTCGCTCTTAGGCAGGTAGTAAACTACCAGGCGGTTTTCCTTGGTCAGGTACTTGTTGGCAACTCTCTTTATATCTTCCTTAGTTACTTTCTTATAGCGGTCCAGCTCTGTATTGATCAGGTTAGCATCGCCCTGGAAAGTATAATAAGTAGCCAGGTTAGTAGCCACACCAATATCTTTCTGGTTCTGGCTGATGAAATCACTTTCGGCCTGGTTCTGCAACTTTATGTACTCTTCTTCTGTGATACCGTCTTTCTTTACTTTTTCTATTTCCGCAAGCATAGACTGCTCCAGGTCTGCTGCCTTGATACCTACGTTAGCAATACCCAGCATTATGTTCAGGCCCGGTGCTTCATTGCCCAGATCGAACGCTGCTGCCTGTACGGCTTTCTGCTGCTTGTCTACTATTTCCTTTTCAAAGCGTGAGCTCTTACCCTGAGATAACAACTGAGTCAACAGCTGTATAGCATAGTAATCGTCAGTGCCCTGCTTAGGGGTGTGGTAAGCCACTATAACTGCAGGCAACTGAACGTTATCATAGAAGTTAACGCGCTTTTCAGCTTTCTGCTCCGGCTCTACAACAGTAGGGCGGGGTATAGCCATAGTACCCTTAGGTATATCGCCATAGTACTTAGCTATCAGGTTCTTTGCCTGCTCTTCGGTGAAATCACCTGAGATAACCAATACCGCATTGTTAGGTACATAGAACGTCTTGTAGAAGTTCATGAACTCGCCCAGTGTAGCCTGGTCTATATATTGTTCCTTACCAATAGGGCTCCATTTGTAAGGGTAGGTAGTGTAAGCGTTTTCGAAGATCACATTGATCAACTGGCCATACGGACGGTTGTCATAGCTCTGCTTCTTTTCTTCCTTTACTACTTTACGCTGTGTTTCCACACCAATATCATCGATCTTGGCATGCAGCATGCGCTCAGACTCCATCCACAAAGCCATTTCCAGCTGGTTAGATGGCAATATTTCAAAATAGAACGTACGATCCTGCGTTGTGTTGGCGTTCAACTGGCCACCGGCTGCCTGAATGAATTTCATGTATTCACCACGCTTGATGTTATCACTACCTTCGAACAACAGGTGCTCAAAGAAGTGAGCGAAACCCGTGCGCTGCGGATCTTCGTTTTTAGAACCTACATGGTACATAACCGAAACCGCTACTATAGGTGTAGAGTGGTCTTCCTGTAGGATCACGTGAAGCCCGTTGGGCAAATTGTATTCGGTAAATTTAATGGTGGCTTTAGCTTGCTGTGCACTCATGGTGAGCATAGAAGCTCCCAACAGCAGGCTATAAAAAGCATTTCGCTTCATAATTTGTTGAAATTTGCGTCAAAAATAGTCATTGGCGGCATATGTAGGTGGTATCACCCTAAAAATTCCCCCTATTTTTCACTTTGGTGGGTTGAACTGTCTGAACTGTGATGGCAGTGATTGAATGATGGGCTATGAATTAATGAGGGGTATAGCAAAGAACGCAAAGGCTATTAGGTTTTGGAGCGCGCCAAGATTTGATGTTTATTTCCCGGTAACTTGCCCGATGGGTTGTCTGAACCATGATTTATAGGATTTAAGGATGCCCGATTGATGCTTTTTTAAAGAGGACCGGTCCGATGGCTGTTAGTCAGAAGACACAACAGCGGCGAACGCGGAGGTGATTCGTGGGTGATGCCCGATGGAAATGAAATTCTAATCGGGCATTGGGGTTGTGTAAGTTGTTGGTTGTCATTTGGTTGTGGTTTTGGGTTATGCCCGATTGTGCCCGATGGGTGTTTGGTTGTGCTCAGTTGCTTTATCCAACCGCTTATTTTCTTTCTTTGTGCAGCCGTCCCGCAATAAGCGGGATAAACTCCAAAAGAAACAAACCTGCCTGCCGGCAGGCAGGGAAAGCGGCATCCCGAAGGCTTTCGATAAACTCAGGATGACAAGCTCCGCACGCAAAAGGAGCCAGGCTGCGCATTGTTGTGGTTGGCCAGACCGCTCTTCGCAAGCTCAGCCAACGCTTCTAGTTCGGCCGCCGTTGTCTTGAAATTTATGGTGATGCCCGATGGAAATGAAATTTTAATCGGGCATCGGTTTGGTGTAAGTTGTTGTTTTTCATGTGGTTGTGATTTTGGGGGATGCCCGATCGTGCCCGATAAAATGAGGGCTGGGAGCGAAAGTGCGGAGAGCGATTTGGTGGGCTATGAACTATTGTGTTGCATTAGATTTTTTATTGATTGTCTGGTGTTGTTGGGTGGTTTTCCGCCAATGTGTGTTTTTTGCGTTTCCGGCAGTTTTTTTTGGTGCGTTTCCTACCTGTTTCTTTGTGGTAGGGTGTTTCCGCTGTTTTCAGAAATTGCCAGTTTCCGCAGTTTTCCGCAGTTTTTCTGCACTTTTCCGCCAGTTCTTGCTAGTTTGAGACAATAATTTTCAAGTGAAAGGAACAGCTTGATGCCTTATTAGACGCATAAAGTGATTGTTGGTATCGGGTGCAATTTACAATGGCATTGTAATATGGAAAAGAACATTAACAAAATGTGGATATCTTTAGGAAAGTTGGCTGATGGGCATGTGGTTTGTAATTATATTGGTAACTTGTTTAGGGGAATCGCGAGATTTCTTACCAGTCGAGCTAAGTCGGTAGACTTTGCTCAGCATACCGGTGTGATGCGCGTTTTGTATTTTACAGTCACCTTACGATTAAGTTAAAGTTGGGCGCTCTATAACATATACTATCGCCAGGTTTAAGTACCATAATATTTTCGAAGAACAAATGACTTCGCTCTGCCAGGTTTATTTGCTCTATCAATTGCTTGGGAATCAAGTTGCCATCAATGATTTGGCCGGGTACATAATTACCATGGCCGACCAAGTGCGAAAGTTCATAATAGCCAACTTTGCTTCGGTTGTCTGGAGAAAGTACGACTAAGCCGTTTAAAACATCTTTAATGAAGTCCTGTCTGGTGCATTCAACATCAAAACCAGATAGCCGAACCGTTAGTGAACTGTCTATGTCATTGTGATGTCTTGGGGGACCGTGAAATTTTGTTTCAGGGAGCTTCTTTGGTTGTGCAATGACTACAATATACACGAGACACAACAACACAATAATGTGAACAATTTTCATAACGTGAATCTACATACTTTTCGCTCACGAAAATTACCCCTCCCCAGCTCGACGTAGTCTATTCACAAAAAACAAATGAAACGGATGCTAAGCGAAGAGTATTGACTTCGGTCAGCATAGCAATTCAATATTGTCTTTATGATGTTAGGTTACAAAGTAGATTTTTAACTTTTACCATACCACCATTACCACCTATTTTTGCAGCGAAATGATCACTACAGTTATATATGATATGGATGGCCTGTTACTGGATACGGAGCCACTATGGGGAGAGAGTATGCTGCGCATAGCAGGTAACAACAATATTAATATTACCGCCAAACAGTTTAAAGAAACTACCGGGCTGCGCATATACGAGGTTACCGACCATTGGGCCATACATTATCCCTGGGAGGGTAAGACCGCCCGGGAAGTTGCTGATGAGATATTAGAAGATATTATAGACTCTTCTAAAAAGCACGGTATTGTGCTGAAGGGAGTAGAGCAATCATTACAATTATTGAGGGCCAATAATTATAAGATAGGCCTGGCATCATCGTCGGCCAGGCGTATGATAGATGAACTGATTGCTCATTTCGGGCTTACTCATTATTTTGATGTGATCACTTCTGCAGATGCGGTGGAGTTGGGCAAGCCTCACCCGGCTGTGTTTCTTCATTGTGCGCAATTGCTTGATTCTAAACCACATGAGTGCCTTGTGCTGGAAGATTCTGTAAATGGTATGATAGCAGGTAAGGCCGCACGTATGAAGGTTGTAGTAGTTCCCGATGCGCTACATTTCAATGATCCCCGTTTCTCCATAGCTGATGCTAAACTGAACAGCCTGGAGGAATTTGATATGGATTTTGTGAAGGGATTTTGAGGGCAAAATTCAACCGCAACGGTAATCAAACTACTCTGGTAGAGAAGCATAATTGCGTCTCCTAAGCGGTAGGGAACTGTATCTACATTATATACATCAGTAAAGCGTCCATCACCAATTGTGCTATGTGGAGACGCAATTATGCAATCTCTACGTGCTTGTTGCTATTACCTCAGCAATGTCAGATTACCCTGGTGATGTTCTTTCTGGCCATCTTTGAATGTGGCGTCAATGGAGTAGACAAATACACCTTCGGGTTGTGGTTCGTTGTTATACATGCCATCCCATCCGCGGCCATCTACGCTGGTAGTTTCAAAGATCAGGTTGCCCCAACGGTTATAGATGCCCATTCTGAATTGTGTCAACCCTCTTGAAAGCAGTTCACGTGGCAGGAAGTAATCATTGATACCGTCGCCATTAGGAGAGAATACATTCGGGATATTCAGATAGCAATCGTTGCCGATATTTACATCGTCAGATGATTCGCAACCACCAATATTTACTGTGGCGGTATAGGTGCCTGGCTCTGCTATTGATATTTGCGGAGTGGTCTCACCGGTGTTCCACACCCAACGAGCATTAGGGTTCATGGCATTGCGGTAATCATATAATACCAGCGGTATACTAGCACCCAGGCATATGGCAGTATCGGGGCCAAGGTCTATCAGCGGGTACGGTATCACGTTGATCTTAATGCTTGCTGTAGTATCAGGGCATGCGCGATACATGGCCTTAATGGTAACGGTAAACACGCCTGCATTCTCGTAAGAGTGTGTAACAGGGTTTACATCGCGGATACTATCTGTATTGCTGAATGTCCATAATACGCCTGTGTTACCTTGCGCGTCATACTGACCTACAAATGTTATAGCGCCTCCTTTACATAGCACGCTATCGCTGGATGCCAGACCAACACCGCTTATAGGGTCTACTTCCAGTACCTTACTGGCAGTATCAAAGCAAGGAACAAAATTAGAAACGGCAAGCACTACATTATAGATGCCAGGGGTAGTGTAGGTGTGTATATAATTAGTTGCGCCAGATGTAGTACCATCGCCAAACACCCAATTGTAATTGAGCGATGTACCCAAAGAGGTGTTGGTGAAAGTAACAGGCCTGCCTATACAAACGAAACTGTCGGGGTTAGCAGTGAAGTGTGCATTGACAAGGTTGTCGAGGTTAATTGACTTTGTGATGCTATCTATACACCTGGTGTTGGTGATGACCAGCTTTATATCATATACGCCCGGAGTAGTGTATACGTGAGTAGGATTAGTTGCTGTACTTGTAGTGCCATCGCCCCAATACCACGTATAGGTAAGGTCTGATGCCGGCCATGAGGTGTTCGTACAAACGATGGTATCGCCCTTACAATTTTTCGTGAGCACATAATTAAAGCCGGGAATAATAGGCGGGGCATCTAATGTGTCGTGACCAAAGGTTGCAGATACGCAGGCAGCAGTTGTATAGGCGAAAATATTTGAATAGATGCCTTCACAAAGATTAGGAATAACTACAGTGCTATCTGATGGGATGTTCACGCTGATAAGCGGCTGAGGTACACCATTCAAGGAGTATTTGATCGTGTCTATTTGTGATGGATGTAAACCCAATAAAGTAATGGTTCCGTCGCAGAATCCGCACTTAGTAGGATCGGTATAGGTAACCTTGCGTAGTGTAAATGGCGGATTGACCAATGTGAATGGACCTACGGTAGCAGTAGCGCATGTACTGAATACTGCAAATATATTACTGTATACGCCCTGATCCAGACCGGTCAACACTACGGTGCCTGCTGCGGAAACCAACAATACTATAGGTGGTTGAGGCACTCCGTTCAATGTGTACTTAATCGTGTCCGCATCGCCTGGATAAAGATTGCTTATTGTTATTTTACCGTCACGTGCAGCGCAATAGCTTGGGTTGGTGAATGTGGCCGTTGGAATGAGTAGCGGAGGATTGGTGAGGGTGATCGGTCCGATAGGAGTGGTCACACAATTGGCATAGGTGGCAGTGATGTTTGTGTACACACCTGCGCCAAGTCCGGTTAAGGTTACAGTACCGGCGGCAGATACAACAAAAGTCTGGAAGGGTTGCAAGATACCGTTCTTATAGAATTTGATGGTATCGAGATCACCCGGATGCAGGTTGCTGATCGTTATGGTTCCGTCAAAGTGACCGCAATAACTTGGGTTGGTGAATGTACCTGATGTAGCCAGTATGGGTGGATTAACCAATGTATAAGGGCCAATAGCAGGGGTAGCACATGGGCCGTAGGTAGTGATGATGTTGGTATAAACACCCGCACCAAGTCCGGTTATTGTTACAGTACCCGATGCTGATACGGTGAGCACTACAAATGGCTGTAGTACACCATTCAGGTAATATTTTACAGTATCGGCATCGCCCGCATGTAGTCCGCTAATGGTAATGCTGCCATCGTTATGCCCGCAATAACTAGGGTTGATGAATGTTGCAGTTGGTACAGGTATTGGTGGGTTAACTAATGTTACAGGTCCCAAAGGTGTGGTAACACATGGTCCGAAAGTAGCCGTAATGTTAGTGTATAATCCTGCGCCAAGGTTTGGTATGACAATGCTGCCGGCAGCATTTACAGTGAGTATCAATACAGGTTGCAATACGCCATTGAGGAAATACCTGATGGTATCTGCATCGCCGGGGTGTAGGTTACTTACAGTTATACTTCCGTCATAATGACCACAATAGCTTGGGTTAACGAAAGTAAATGTAGGCGTAGGGATGGGTGGATTTACCAAGGTTACAGGACCTACCGGGCTTGAAGCACACTGGCCATATGTGGCTGATATATTGGTGTAAACACCGGCATATAGGTTCACAATTGTAACGGTAGAGTCAGCGGCTACGGTGAATATTTGTGGTGGTTGTATGATGCCATTGTAGGTAAACTTGATGGTATCTACATATCCGGGGTGAAGGTGATAGATCTTAATGGTTCCATCATTGTGTCCGCAATAAGTAGGGTTTGTGAAGGTTACTGTTATTGGTGGAACAGGTGGATTGGCCAACAGGAATGGTCCTATAGGTGTTGACAGGCAATTGCCGTAAGTGATAATGAAATCGCTGTATACACCGGACAATAAGCCGGTGAGCACAACTATGCCACCTGCCGTTGCTGTTCTTACAATGGATGGCTGTAAAGCTCCGTTAAGCGTATAGCTTATAGATACTGTAGCGCTGGCAGCAATGCCAGACAGCGTAATTGTTCCATTGGCTAATCCGCAATAGGTGGGATTGGTAAATGTACCAGTAATAGCCGGTGCAACAGGTGCGGCAATATTGATAGGAATTGATGTCATGCAGCCATAAGCGCCTGAACCACGCACTGTTATTGTGTAAGTATTGGGAACAAGACTATCTGTAATTGTACCAAATAAACCGGGGAATGTTTGAAAGGTATCTGCGGGAGGGCGTGATACAAGTATGGTCCATGGGGAGCCGAGACCAGATGGCGTAACGGAAATAAACGCCTTTCTTAAACACGTAGCGGGCGATATTATAGTTCCTGTCAAACTTGGCGATGGAGAAACGGTGATGGTATAAGCGAGTGTCTGGGTACTGGATAGCGGACAGTTATCGTCGGTGTAAGTAATGTAAAAAATGTACGATCCAAGGGCAATACTTGTAGAGGTCCATGTTATGTTTACCTGTGGTGTAGGTGTGCCATTATTGATAACATTAAAAACCGCTCCGGTAGGCAATCCTGATGCGGATACGGTTATATTGTTTAGCGGATTGGCTTCGGTAGGAAAAATATTCAGGGTAAAAGGTCCGGAATTCTGGCAAATATGAAAATGTATGGAATCATCTATGACACCATTTGTTGTAGTTGTAAATGCGCCTGTAGGGCCGGTATTGGTGCATGTCAGCACAAGGAAGGTCATTTCGCGTTGGCTGGAACCTACGAATACGCCATTTCTATACTCACGTACATTATATACGACCAGCGATCGCTGCAGTGCATTAGGGAAAAAGGATATCTGCCCGGTGTGAGAGTCGAATGAAAAGGTAGTGGCAGCCAGTGGAGCGGTTGCTGTGTAAGGTGGAATGTAGACCGGATCGCCTGAAGTAGCACAAGTGGCAGAAACGCCGCCACCGCCGGGTGAACCACCCCTGCCGGCAACTAGTGCAAATGATAAACTATCTCCATCGGCATCTACTGCGCCCGGATTGTAATTGTCGTTGTTATTGAGGCAAAAGAAAGGAGTGGGTACAACAGTAAGTATGGGACTGGAATTGTGTGTAATAGTATTGTTCAGGGTATCTACCAATTCAGTGACAGTGCCACTAAGAATGTTGGTAATTGCTGCAGCCCTACCTGCACCGCCTGCAGATCCGCCCATGTATCCATAATAAACAAAACGCCAAACTGAAGAGGCATAGGGAACAGTGTAAGTGCCTGTATAGACAAACTTCTTAATGCCGGGAATGGCGTTGGATGTGTTGGTGCACTGTGTATTATTGATATCAGCTGGACATACCGGGGTTATTTCTACACCCGCAGTTGGTGCCTGTATGGTAAGGTTAAATGAACTTATTGAAGTATTGCCATCGAAAATACAGATCTTAGGAACCGCGGAAGGCAATGATGCAAATGCACTGGATGAAGCCGGTCCACAGTCGCCATAAGCGATGAGGGTAATCTTATAGGTATTGCCATTTACCCAGGTGTAAAAAAGATCTAATCCAACTATATGAGATGCGAACGCGTTTGAGCTAAGGCACAATAATAACAATGCAGAAACGACATACCGAAAATAGCAAAATATTTTGCGATGCATATAGTGTATTATAACAGGGTAGAGAAAATTATGTGTATGTGATAATAAGTATGTAAATATATATATTCTACATGAATAATGACGTGATGAGGCCTGTATTAGGGGTGAAATGACAATTTTTATAGGTGTATCAAGTCGCAATAAACTCTTGGAGGTGTGAAACTGCATAGTCAAGCATCAATTTTTCCGTAGCCAGGTTAAGGTTGGCATATCGCTGATCAATGATCTCAAACTCTATAAATTCTTCATACAGGCGGGCAAACTCTTCTACTGTAGTGGTACGGCCCAACTGTTCCATATTGAGCACATATACCTTCAAAACATCATCTAGCACTATGGCCATTTCAAAAGCGCCAACCATATTGAGTTGTTCGATAAGCGAGGGCATTAGTCCTATATATCCATTTTGTATAAACTGGATAAAGCCCCCCTGCACTACCTGAGTGCGGAGATAATCGTAACCGAGCAGTAGTTGCTGACCCGGAGAAAGATCATCCATAAAGTCGAATGATTGCCTTTTGTATAACTCTTCGTGGAGGGGTTCTACCAGCATTTCATAGAGTTCGTCATACATCGCATTTTTATATGCGACATTTATTTTGTCCTTATCTACAGCAGGTAGAAAATTGCTAACCATAATATTATCTTTGCGCCGATGAAAAATACATTAATTACAATACCTGACCAATTTCGCAAGGTAATTTTTATCATTTTATTGGGACTTTGTATTGTATTACCGCTTGATGCAGTGCCGGGTATGCCTGTTTACGTCAGTGCTCCTATTGCTTTGTTATTGGGATTAATGGTGGCCATCATTATAGGCCACCCCTATATTAAGCAGAATAAGAAAGCCACTACTATGTTGCTGCAGATATCTGTAGTGCTATTGGGCTTCCACCTGGATCTGGAACATGCCATGAAAGCAGGTAGCAAGGGGTTTGTATTTACCATTACCACTATTATACTTACACTGGTTGTTGGCTACTTTTTGGGTAAATGGTTGAAAATTGACAAGAAGACATCTTTCCTTATTTCTAATGGTACTGCTATATGCGGTGGCAGTGCCATTGCTGCTGTAGCGCCAATTGTTGATGCAAACGACCAGGAAATAAGCGTATCGCTTGGGACTGTGTTTATTCTTAATTCTATTGCCTTACTGATCTTTCCTTCTATAGGTCACTACCTGAATATGTCGGCAGAGCAGTTTGGAACGTGGTGTGCTATTGCCATACATGATACCAGCTCGGTAGTTGGAGCTGCCAGTAACTATAAAGATACCATGGGCAATGAGGCACTAACTATAGCAACAACCATAAAACTGGAGCGCGCTTTGTGGATCATACCCATTGCTTTGATCACGGCATACTTTCAGAAGAATACCGGCAAGAAGCTAAAGCTGCCTTATTTCATATTCTACTTTATCATTGCAATAGTAGTGTCTACTTATCTGCCGGTTTATGTTCCTGCGCTGAATAGCAAGATAGATCTGCGTGGCCCATTTGCAGCTCACTCTGAAACTTTCTTTAACTACCTGTATCTGATAGGCAAGAAAGGACTGGTGGTGACGCTTTTCCTGATCGGGTCGGGATTGTCGTTGACTACTATAAGGCAGGTAGGGTTTAAGCCAATTTTGCAGGGTGTGTTATTGTGGATATTAATTGGTAGTGTATCGTTGTTTGTGATCACGCATACGCTCAGTTGATGGGGATTTTTGATTTTTCTCAGCCGCTTTGGAGACGCACCCTTCGATAAAAACTCAGGGTGACAATGCGTCTCAACCAGAGGTGTCTGGTGACTAGCCATTCATAGTTTATATTATTCAAAGCGTGCTACTACTGAGTTTTTTGTTCTCGAGTCATTAACGACTGACCGCCTGCCGGTCACAAAACATTTTATAGTACTTCTGGTTCTTGATAGCCAGTGTACCGCTAAGGTCTAAAATGTCTCTTTGCCATTGTTGTTTTTTGGCAAATTTTACTAATTCGTCGGTAGTTGATGCGGTGAAGTTTCCGCTGCTACGCAGGTGTGCGTAGGCTAACAGGCGGGCCATTTCTTTCGCTACTTCACTTAATCGGCTAAAATCCTGATCGAAATATTCTAATGACATTCTATCGGATGAGGGTTGCAGCTCCTTTACAACGTACCAATTGTCGGCCATTTTGTGTGGCACTATGAAGGCTGGTGGGGTAAACTGCATGAGGTTGCCGGTAGTAATGATGCGCTCAGCGTCGTTTTTGAAACGGGGTTGTTTTATAGTTGTTGATTCGAGGTAGCAAGAGGGCCTTGACTCTTTTACGTCAATGAGGTATTGCTTGCCCTTGGCTTTAGAGAAGAAGAGCATGCAATAGCGGTTTTGCCCCAGGCTGCCAGTGCCGGCTATGCGGATGGCTGCATCTTCAAACACCATCTGACTGTACTTTGGACTTTTGGTAAGCAGGGGAGTGATGCTTTCGAATAAGGCGATCTTCCTGTCTTTGTCCATGGGCAGGTAGCGCTTACCATCAGTCTTTAATTTAAGTACGCCCTTTTCTTTTACGGTTCTTTTGGCAATAAATGCATCCCTGTTCATGGTGCTCATCTGGCCGAAATACTTTTTAAATTCTCCGTAAGCAACTTCAGACTCCAGCATCATGGCCTTGCGTTTGGCTATGGTTGCGGTATAGGTGTCCAGTATATCGTGTATGGCTTTGTGTACTTTCACATGAGCCACATTCATTTGCGCGGCGGCAACAATTATGCTGGTAATGAAGCGGGTGAGTTCTGTCTCGGGGCTGCCCAGAAAGGCCTCGTCAAAATCATTAATGTCGAAATACACCTGGCGGTTATCTCCTTTATAAGACCCGAAGTTTTCAAAGTGCGCATCGCCACACGTCCATGTTCTGATCTTTGGTTTGTTTTTGTACAGCTTAGCAAAGTCCTCTGCAAATAAATGACAAGTACCCCTGTAAAAACGGAAAGGGCTCTCCTGCAAAGCTTTCCATTTAAATTGGTGGAGTTGCTCAGGAACACCCATATTATACCTATCCAACCGTTTGATCAGAGACATGTATTGAATCTTATTTTAGCTTACAGTAGCGGGGCTTCTGGTAATCAGTAGATTATAGCCATAACTACTCAATCGCGATATGAAGGTACTCACTTTTGTGGTGTAGGGATAACTGCTGTGTTATTTTTGGATTAAATCGGGGAAGAGTAATTTCACTTTAGCAATGACGATGCCAGTGATATGGCCGGTTGTGGCGATTAGTGATGCAGATCAAAGACATTACAGGGCCATTAAAATCTGAGGCGGTGCTGCCAAATGCAGTCCCATCACCACTGAACAGTGCATCATTAAAGAGGAAATTATATGATGCGGTCAGTGCAAAGTTCTTTTTGTTATTGAAGCTGATGGCAGGCCTTACAAACCACATATCATTAGAAAGCAGTCGGTTGAACTTACCACAGTGGCAATCTGCTGTAGTATCTTTTGAGCCAAACTCCAGTAGTTCTTCTCCAAAGAGTACATGTGCAGTAAAGTCGATATGGTCGCCAGAAAACAATCTTATGCCCAAGTTCAAACCCAGCGCATATTGCCGGTAGTTATACTTTACTCCGCTTAGGGTGAAGCCATAATCGTCGGGACTGGTGCCGTTAAAAATACTTGCATTGGCACCTGCCAATAACCTTCCTCTATACACATTGCCCGAAATCAAAAACTCGCCACCACCTAGTATCGCCTTACCGGCAGCCAGACCACCTAACCCACAATAATAGTAACCACCCTCATCACTACCATATGACCGGTAGCTGTTACCCCCGAAGGCATTGACATGAGTTGCCATAAAGAGCAATACAATGGCTAACAAGTTCCTGAACATAAGTGTGTGTTATATGGGATTTATTAGCAATTGTTGTGCCAAAAAATTATCTACAGAACAAATAACTTTGAGTAGAGTTGGGGGCTTAATGGTAGTAGTTTGCAGTTTCAGCAATAATCAACTATTAATTACAGATCATAGAATGAGCACACAAGAAACGGTTTTAAATGTAAGGTATGATGCTCCCCCGGAAATTTGGGATAAAGTACCTGTAATTTATCAACACTTAGAGGGTTGGCTAGGGTACCACGTTGATAGTAACTTGCCTTTTTGGTATAGTTTTGATGAAAATGAAAAACATATTCTCGCTTCAGTGGAACCAAGCGGTCTTCTATTTACTGGTTTAATGGAAGATGCAGAGTGGGGAATTTGGGTAAGTAATATTAAACGCTTAGCTACTGAAATCTTAGGGTATAAGGTCGGAGAAATTGAATTGGGTGAGGTTGATTATTAAGTATGTTAGACATGTCTCGGCAAGTGTTTTTATTAAGATTAAGCAGTTTCCAAAAGAACATTTCCGTCAATGCCCAGTTTAGCGTGGATACTCCGCAAAAATTCTACATCCGGTTCACGCTTGCCACTCAAAATTTGCGACACCTTAGCCTCGCCCATATTGAGAAGAATGGCCAGGCTTTTTTGATTCAGTTTTTTTTGCAGCATCTTGAAGCGGATGAGGTCTGTAAGGTGAGGTTCGTATCCTAATGCATTGGCTATTTTCTGTACATCGGTTTCATTTTCGTGAACAGATGTTACGTCTATTGGGTGCATTCCATTCCTTTCTTCGTACAATGCTACAAGGCTAGCAGTATGCTCAATCCATTTTAGTTCTGATTCCGTTAGGTTCTCTTCACCTTTGGCGGCAATTTGTTCAAGTAAAGACGACGCTTTATTGTAATTCTCTTTGTCTACAATCTTTAATATCTTTTCCATAATCCATTGCTATTATAGTTTGCTAATGTTTACTTTATCGTATTCGCTATGTGTGCCGAAAAACCTGATAAATATTGTTCTCGTTCTAAAAATTATTCTCACTATCAATCTGTAGTGATTCCCCATGATGTTGAATATAAAAAGCCCGTTACCAAAGTAATCGACTGAATTAAATGTGCTTCGGATCTCATTTAGATTCGCCCAGTCTGATGTACTTGCTTCCAGAAACCACTTTGTAATTGCATCGGACGCTTCAGGATATTGAATTTTATATTCGTTTAACGTTCCCCGGCTAATTACAACCATACCTAATTAAGTTTTTCATAAGTGTGAAGTGTTTATTTTTCGGTTCATGCCGTTAATTACAAAATTAGAAATTTAATTTCATTTTATGAAATTAAGTTGAGCCATAAAGAGTCGAGAAAATACTAAAAAAGCCGCTCCTTAAGGAGCGGCTTTACACATATAATTCAATACTTAAATATTACTCATCCAGTTTCAGCACCGCTAAAAACGCTTCCTGCGGAACTTCTACATTTCCGAACTGGCGCATACGCTTCTTACCTTCTTTCTGCTTTTCCAATAGCTTGCGTTTACGCGAGATATCACCACCATAACACTTGGCGGTAACGTCTTTGCGCATGGCCGAAATGGTTTCGCGGGCTACTATCTTGGCGCCTATGGCAGCCTGTATAGCTATCACAAACTGTTGCTTTGGCAGCAGGTCTTTCAGTTTGTTACACAACTTGCGGCCAAAATCGTTGGCGCGGCTGCGGTGTATCAATGCGCTCAATGCATCCAATGGTTCGCCATTCAACAGTATATCCATCTTGCAGATATCGCTCTCGCGATAGTCGAGTGGGGTATAGTCGAATGACGCATAACCACGGGTACATGATTTCAGCCTGTCATAAAAATCGAATACGATCTCTGTAAGTGGCAGGTCGAATATCAGTTCCACACGGGTTGGGGTGAGGTAGTTCTGGTTGATAAGTACGCCACGCTTGCCCAGACAAAGGCTCATGATGTTGCCTATATAGTCGGGAAGGGTAATGATCTGCGCACGGATAAATGGTTCTTCAATACGGTCAATGCTGCTTGGGTCGGGCATTTCCGTAGGGTTGTTTACCGTCAGGCGCTTCAACTTGTCTTTTGTTTTGTAGGCAAAGAAGCTAACGTTGGGAACTGTGGTGATAACCGTCTGGTTAAACTCGCGCTCCAAACGCTCCTGTATGATCTCCATATGGAGCATACCCAGGAAGCCGCAACGGAAACCAAAACCCAGTGCCTGCGATGTCTCTGGTTCGTAGGTGAGCGAGGCATCATTCAGCTGCAGTTTTTCCATACAGTCGCGCAGGTCTTCAAAATCGTCTGTCTCTACCGGGAATATACCGGCAAATACCATTGGCTTTACTTCCTGGAAACCACGAACGATATCGGTTGTTGGGTTGGCAATAGTAGTAATCGTATCACCCACTTTTACGTCGCGGGCGGTTTTTATACCGGTAATGATATAACCCACATTACCTACAGATACCTCTTGCTTGGGCGTAAGGGCCAGTTTCATAACGCCAATTTCATCGGCATTATATTCTGCATCTGTGTGTATGAAACGGATCTTATCATTCTTACGGAGCGTACCATTAAATACCCTGAAGTACGCAATGATACCACGGAACGAATTAAATACAGAGTCAAATATTACCGCCTGCAATGGTGCCGCGGGATCGCCCTTTGGGGCAGGTATGCGTGCAATTACAGCAGCCAGAATCTCTTCAATACCAATACCAGATTTTCCGCTTGCCAGCAGTATTTCTTCAGGCTTGCAGCCTATAAGTTCTACTATCTGGTCAGTAACTTCAGGAATCATTGCACCATCCATATCGATCTTATTGATCACCGGAATGATCTCCAGATCATTGTCGAGCGCCAGGTAGAGATTAGATATAGTTTGTGCCTGTATACCCTGAGATGCATCTACCAGCAGCAGCGCACCTTCGCAGGCTGCCAGTGCACGGGAAACTTCGTAAGAAAAGTCAACGTGACCGGGAGTATCAATGAGGTTAAGCGTGTACTTAGTACCATTCAGCTCATAGTCCATCTGTATGGCATGACTCTTAATGGTAATTCCCTTTTCACGTTCCAGGTCCATATCATCCAGTACCTGCGCCTGCATGTCGCGCGAGGTAATGGTTTTTGTAAATTCCAAAAGACGATCGGCCAGGGTGCTTTTACCATGGTCAATATGGGCTATTATACAGAAATTTCGAATGTTTTGCATATGTTTCTAAGAGGGCGCAAAGATACTATATTAATGCCTTAATACCACCTGCACTATTTCCTTGCTCGATTGTTGTTCAATTGTAATGATTTGTTAGCATTCGGGAAATATTTTCATTTTTTTATCTGATTATCAACATTTTCATACATTTGGCGTTGGACTGCACTAATTATATTTATTAATAGTGCCATTTATATTTTATCACCGTAAAATTACATGTTGCTACATACATTTGTATATGAGATTGGAGGATGCACTGAAGATGACAAAGTTTGAAAGCGAAAAACATAAGGCAACATTGAATTTGTTGTACAGCACCTATTGGCTGAAAGACCGCATGAGTGCGGCTATGAAAGAGAACGGAATTACAGCAGAGCAGTTTAATGTGCTGCGTATACTGAAGGGAATGCACCCGAAGGATATGTGTGTAAAAGATATTGGCAGCAGAATGATCGAAAAAAGTTCTAATGTCCCGCGTATCATAGATAAATTACTTTTAAAGAAGTTAGTAGAACGACACCCCTCAGCAGAAGATAAGCGCGAGACCATGGTCTCATTAACTGAAACCGGAATTGACCTATTGCAAAAGGCAAATGTGGCAATGGCAGCAGCACATAATAGTAAGATCGGTATTACAGAAGATGAAGCTATGCAACTGAATGCCTTACTAGAAAAATTGCGGATGGTCGACTAAAGAGATCACCGGCCCATAATTCTGTTAAGAAAAAGGCTGATGACATGCTTATCCCAACCACAAAATCTGCCCCGCTGAATAATAACATCATTTGACGCTTTTGGTTGCAAATAGTAATAGAAGGAAAAACGCGGGTCTGGTAACAGACCTGCTGTCATTTCACCAAAGCGGAGATCATTGAACACGAGGGTGTCATTATACCTGTTCGCTACATAATACCCTTGTGAAAACCGTTTGAGTTTTGCTAATTCGGTAGTATCGGCAACTCCATTGAATAGCTCATCCTTCTTAGCAACAAACCTGTACTGAATATCTTCCTTCCTGTCAAGAACCGACCTATAGCCAATATAAAAACCTGAATCGCTCTGTGCGACCACGTACCAGAGAATATTGTTTAGGGCAGTTGGCGTGGTGAAGTAACGATCTATGTGCATATTCTGCTTCACAAAACCGGCTTCAATTTTACGATCTACATATAATTTGTGGTAGACGGAGTTGAGGATATAAAGCGAACTGATTCCCAATGCCGCCATAATTATCTTATTGCGCACCGGACTGGTTTGTTTTAGCAGGATCAATGCGACCATTGCAATTACCGGCCAAATGCTGAAAAGAGGGTCGAGTACAAAAAAAGTATTTAAGGAAACCCGGTAGTGGCTGAAAGGCTCGAACAAGCCGGTACCGTAGACATTAAATATGTCGAGAAACAGATGCATGAATATCTGTACGCCCCATATGAACATCCAGCTGTTGAAACTAATGGCCTGTTTACTGAATAGCCTTTTTGAAGCCCATGCCAAAAGTGGGGAAATAAGTAACATAAAAAGTATAGAATGGGTAAATCCGCGGTGGGCCAACAAGTCAGATGCCACAGTCATCCAGGATGATGTAACACAATCGATATCGGGAATGCTTTGCGCCAACGCCCCAATAACCATAGCTTTTTTACCTAGCCGCTTACCTGCAACCAGCTCGCCTATACAGGCGCCAACAGCTATGTGGGTCAATGAATCCATTCTATTTCAGGCGTTAAAGAAACAACAGTTTTTTGTAAGGTTTGATATCGCAGCAATATCAAATTTTATTATGCTTTAAGCTTGCCTGTCGATAGCCACTCCGCACCAAAAATTTTGTATTGAAAGTGCAGGAGCAAGGGTGCCCATTTTATGCAGATAACCACCTACCGCAGTATTTCGGTAGAAAAAGCCGAAATAATGGGGTACTCCTCCTTCAAAAGGAGGAGAGTGTATAATGTAACTCCCATCTTGATTTACACTGGCATGGTTTTATTTATCTCTTTATCCGAAACATATTCAATCAAAAAACAAAAATCAAACAACATGAAAGCCTGGAAAATTTTGACCGGAGTAGCAATAGGAGCGGGAATCGCTTATTTGTACAACACAGAAAAAGGTGAAGACCTGCGTGCGGATATTGCTGACAACCTGAAGCAATTGAAGAAGAAAATGGATAAGATGGCCGGCACTGCTGCAACAGAATTGGCTGATGCCAAGAAGTTGATGAGCAAACAAATTGAAGGCCTGAGCGACGAAGCCCGTGAAAAGATCATGGACCTCTTGGAAGAAGGAACTGAGCAGGCTAAGAAAGGCAAAAATGCAGTAAACAGAATGATGGCTTAGTTTAAGTGAAAACTTAAATTTTAAAAGTAAAAAGTGTGTAACGTAATAATACACGTAATTTTTTTACATAGTGGTGCGGTCCCGGTCTATTGGTCGGGGCCGCTTTTTTTAACTATCAACCCAGAGTAACATCAGAATTGTCAAATTGAAATTGGGTGAAATTCTGTGGTATTTATTGAATAAGTGCCAAATTGTTAGACACCTTTGCTATATTGCTAGTCCTTGTTTTATAAAAGGACTAAAACAATAGCATTATAAATGAAAAAGTATGTGATCGCATCACTTTTTGTGTGCATAGCTGTGTCGGCTGTCGCCAAGAAGAAACATAAAGGAGCTACACCTCCGCCTGCAGCAAAATCTGCCGATAGCACCGCATCTGCAGCAGGGTCAAAAAAAGGACCAAAACCTTATGACAAGGTAATTACAGATAAAGCTGTAACAAAGAAAGGACTGTTCAACGTGCACAAAGTTGAGGATAAGTGGTACTTCGAAATACCCGATTCTTTGCTGAAAAGAGAAATGATCGTTACTACCCGCTATACTAAAACTGCTGGTGGTGGCGGTGTATATGCCGGTGAAATGGAAAATCAGCAGACGATATTGTGGGAAAGAGGCCCCAATAAAAATGTTTTGCTGCGCGTTGTGACAGTAATTGGTGTAGCGGATTCTACAAGTGACATCTACAAAGCAGTAACCAATTCCAACCTTAATCCTATTGCGGAATCTTTCGATATAAAGGCTTACGGTAAAGATTCATCGGTAGTTATTGATGTATCTGATTACTTTAAGGGCGACAACCAGCCTATAAGCCTGGGTGCATATACTAAGAAGCGTTTTAACCTGGGTGGCCAGATAGGCGACAGGTCGTACATTCAGAGTATCAATTCTTACCCAATTAACACGGAGGTAAGGGTAGTACGCACTTTCGGGTCTACACCTTCTTTCGGCCCATCGGCACCGTCACCAATTCCATCTACTACTTTCCCTGCAGCCTATGCTACAGGAGCGGTAACATTGGAAATGAACAACTCTTTCATCCTTTTACCTAAAGTGCCCATGGCCAGGCGTTCTTACGACTCCCGCGTTGGTTTCTTTGCCGATGATTTTGTTGAATTTGGAGATAATCAGCAGAAAGCGGAAAACAATGTGTTCATCTGCCGCTGGAGATTGGAAGCTAAGGATGAAGACATGGTCAAATGGAAGAACGGGGAACTGGTAGAGCCAAAGAAACCAATCGTTTATTATATAGACCCGGCTACACCGAAGAAATGGAGACCATACCTTATTGCCGGTATCAATGACTGGCAGAAGGCGTTTGAGCAGGCGGGCTTTAAAAATGCAATTATGGGTAAGGAGTGGGATCCAAAAGATTCTACCAGCAACCTGGAAGATGCCCGTTTCTCTGTGTTGCGTTACCTGCCGAGTGAGGTGGCCAATGCTTATGGTCCTAATGTACATGATCCGCGTTCGGGTGAGATCATTGAAAGCCACATAGGCTGGTACCATAATGTAATGAAGCTGGTACATGACTGGTATATGATACAGGCAGCAGCGGTAGATCCGAAGGCCCGTAAAATGGAATTTGATGACGAACTGATGGGACAATTGATCCGTTTTGTATCATCACATGAAGTAGGACATACATTGGGATTAAGGCATAACATGGGTAGCAGCAGCCGAACGCCGGTAGAAAAACTTCGTGATAAGGATTGGGTAACTGCTCATGGTCATACTGCTTCTATAATGGACTATGCCCGTTTCAACTATGTGGCACAGCCGGAAGATAACATGCCGGAGACCAACATGTTTCCGCGCATAGGTGATTATGATAAGTGGGCCATACAGTGGGGCTATAAATCATCATTTGCCGCTAACGAAAAGGAAGATCAGAAGATAACCAACAAGTGGATAGTAGACAGCCTGAAGGTTAATCCGAGATTGTGGTTCGGTACAGAAAGTAATCCATTTGATCCGCGTTCACAGACAGAAGACCTAGGTGACAACAGCATGAAGGCCAGCGAATACGGCCTTCGTAATCTGAAGCGCATTATTGTGCAGCTGCCTGAGTGGACCAAGGAAGAAGCAGACAGGTATGAGAACCTGAGGGATGTGTATAGTGCATTGGTAGGGCAGTATGGCCGCTACATGGGTCATGTATTGAAGAATGTAGGTGGTGTGTATGAGACACCAAAGAGCATAGAGCAAAAGGACGAAGAGGTATATGAACCTACACCAACTGCGATCCAAAAAGAGGCTGTAACCTTCCTCAATAAGCAATGCTTTGAAACACCAAGCTGGTTGTTGAATAAGGAGATCCTGAATAAAATAAGCAATCCGGTAGCATCTGAGTCGGTAAGCAATGTACAGGTAGCTATTTTGAATAACCTGCTATCGGTAGGCCGAATGAACCGTATGGCAGTTACCAGCAATCGCTTTGGTGATAAGAAGACCTATACTGTAGACGTAATGATGGAAGACTTGAAGAAAGGTGTGTGGAGTGAACTGACATCACATAAACCGATCGACGGTCTTCGCCGTAACCTGCAGAAGGCTTATGTTGATGCCCTGATCGGTATCATTAATCCTGCTCCCGGCCAGTCGCCAACACTCGTGCGCAATAATGATGCGGTATCTGTAGCGCGAGCGCAGCTGGTTGTACTTAAAACACAATCTGCCGCAGCAGCAAATGGTATGGGAGATAAGATGAGCAAATATCATCTTCAGGACATTGCTGCCCGAATTACAAAGGCGCTTGACCCTAAGAGCTAAGACCTCTATTGGTAATTTACTAAACAGTAAGCCCTCGCTTGTCGGTGGCTTACTGTTTTAACATGATTATTGTACATTTATAAAAACTTAACTGCTATGATAGAAATTATTGTGCTCATTTTTTTGAGCCGAAACATAGGTTACCTTGCTCAGGATAAAGGTTTGAAGCCGGGATTATGGAAGTTTTATGTGGTATTGGCATGGATACTTACTGAGTTTTCGGTAGCGGTTGTTGGTGGAATGCTACAGTTGGAAATAGTTCCAATTCTCCTGATCGCTTATCCGCTTGCTTTTGTTTCTTATCTGATCCTCAAAACGATGTTGAAACGTATGCCGGACAAAGACGAATGGATCAATGATATCGGGAGTAGCAATGAAGGAATTTAGCATTAAAGAGCAATGACTATCACCTATTAATTCATTAACTATAAGTCTTTATTATGAAAAAGATATACTTTGTTGTTTTGTTTTGTCTTGTATCCTACAGTGCTTTTTGTACTATTGGGCCAATAAACGGTACTAATACTATGTGTCATGGAGCTACTTCTGCACTAAGTGATACCACTATTGGCGGCATATGGTCAAGCAGTGATACATTTATAGCGGCTATTGATCTGGCAGGTGTCGTATCGACTCCTTATGCAGCCAGCGGCACAGTTACGATCACCTACACGGTGGGGACATCTTTTGTTACTACATCATTTACTGTCAATCCATTGCCCTATATCGCTAGTGTCAGTCCAACTATTTGTGGCGTGGGAACGACTGTTTCTTTGAGTGCTTCGCCCATTGGTGGAAGCTGGTCAACTTCTGTGCCTGCCGTTGCAACAGTTGATCTTTCTGGTCATGCTACTTCCCTAGCAGGAGGGAATACTATCATTTCCTACTCTCTTCCCACCGGCTGCTCCGATCAGATCAGCATTATCGTTGATAGTAGTCCGGTCATCACCATTACCCATACCGGATTATGTTCCTTAAATGATACTTTGCTGGCGCATGGGGGCTCGGGTGTGTTTATGTGGACAAAAGCCTCGGGAATTTCATCCGGATTGAGTTGCTCAGTTTGCAATCCGGTTATTGTACACACGTTTGTTACAGATACCCTAATCGCGCATGAAACATCTTCCTTTGGCTGTGCAGATTCGGGAATCATTGTGATTAATGGCGACCGTATCTCAGGGAGACTTTTTTATCCATCTCCTGCCCCCACAAACACAGAGTCGAAAGTATGGTTAATACATTATAATCCTACCGATAGCAGCATTGCTGCGGTCGACTCTATAACTACTTGTGAGATGGGAGCGGGCTATGCCGATTATTTATTTTATAATCAGCCGCCGGGCAATTATCTTGTCAAAGCAAAATTAATTTACGGAAGTGCACCCGGCACAAGCGGTTTTATTCCTACTTACGGTTTGTCAACTCCATATTGGGATTCTGCTGAGACTATTATACATACTGCAGGTGCCACAGATGGTTTAACTACTTCTATTACCATGCGTTACGGTATCGTTCCTGCGGGCCCGGGCTTTGTAAGTGGTTATGTATATACAGGCGCGGGTAAAAATACTACTACGGAAGTACCTGCCAGCAATATGCTTGTATATCTTAAAGATGCTACAGGAAAGGTGCTGACCTATACTTATACAGATGCCCTGGGAGTGTATACCTTCAGTGGACTGGCGAGTGGTACATATTATATCTATCCTCAGGAATTTAGCTATTATACTTCTCAGTCTGCTCCGGTAGTATTGTCTTCGTCGTCTATCTCGGCCACAGCCGTTAACTTTAAGCAACATACTACCTCTGGCACTATCACGCCATATGCGTGGGCTGCCAGCGTGCCTAATACCAATAATAAGAATCATTTTGAAATCAACCCCAATCCCGCAAATAGTTATTTAAATGTGGAATGGGATAACCTTGCAGTAGGCGCAGGGACTGTTACGCTCACAGACATTATGGGGAGAGTAGTTTTGACTAGTGCTATCAATATAAATGATAAAAACGGCACACTAAAACTGGATCTTGAAGGGCAAAAGGAAGGCATTTACTATATAAATATTACTTCTGCAGCAACAAATTTCAATGAAAAACTAGTCATTGTAAGGTAGGATTGTAGGGCACAGAATTATAATAAAGAAGGGGTACCAACGGCGCCCCTTCTTTATTAATTAGAGATTATCCAGTATGAACTGTGTCATTCTTCTATACAAGTGATTGCGGGTATTGCCTCCCGATATGCCGTGGGCTTTGTCGGGGTAGTACTCACTGTCGAAGTCTTTGTCGGCTTTTATCAGGGCTGTAGTGAACATTACCGAGTTCTGGAAATGTACATTGTCATCGGCGGTGCCGTGTATGTAGAGGAACTTACCTTTCAGCTTATCTGCCATTTTCTCCGGTGAGTTGTCGTCGTAACCTGTCGGGTTTTCCTGAGGGGTACGCATGTAACGCTCAGTGTAGATATTGTCGTAATAACGCCAGTTAGTAACGGGTGCTACTGCTATAGCTGTTTTGAATACATCATTACCTTTCAATATGCAGGTGCTGCTCATAAAGCCGCCATAGCTCCAACCCCATATACCGATTCGGCTCTTGTCTACATAGGGTAGGTTAGCAAGATTCTTAGCTACTGCTATCTGGTCGGCGCTTTCGTACTTGCCAAGTGTCAGGTAGGTCTTCTTGCGGAATGCCTCGCCACGGTATCCTGTACCAGTTCCGTCTACGCAGATAACAATGTAGCCTTTCTGAGCCAGCATCTGGTGCCACCAATAGTTACCTACGGGGAATTTGTCTGCAACCTCTTGTGATCCGGGTCCGCTATATTGGTACATCAAAACCGGATATTTCTTATGCTTGTCGAAATCGGGTGGGGTTATCATCCAGCCATTAAGGCTGTTGCTTGCACCTCTGAATTTCATGAACCTGATATCGCCCATGGCGTATTCTTTCATTTTGTCGGCAAGTACCTTGTTGTCTTCCAGCGTGCGTATGATGTTGCCCGATGCATTGATCAAACGGTATACCGGCACCTTATCCAGTCTTGAATATTTATCAAGAAAGAAGTTAAACCCTTCGCATGGGGTGATGTTGTGCATGCCGGGAGCAGGAGTAAGGCATCGTTTGCCGCTGCCGTCCCAATTTACAACATACAGATTCCTGTGCATTGGCGATACTTCAGCTGCTGTATAATATACCAGCTTTCTGTCCAGATCAACACCCGTCAGCGATTCAATATCAAAGTTGCCGGGGGTAAGGTCTGTGATCTTATCATTGTCCCAATTGTATTTGTACAGGTGGTTCCAGCCGTTCTGTTCACTGCCCAGTATCATAGAGTGGCCATCGGGTAGGAAGGTGATCTCGTCATTGATAGAGATATAGCTTTTGTTCTTTTCCCTATATATAACCCTTGTAACTCCGGTATTTGCATTGGCCATCAGTAGCTCCAGCTTGTTCTGCAGGCGGTTCATCCGGTATACGCAAAGCCTTTTAGCACTCTCTGTCCATTTGATGCGGGGGATGTAAACATTTGTCTCAGGGCCAATGTCAGCCTTTACTACCTGCTTACTTTGCAGGTCGTAGATCTTGATCTCTATTACAGAGTTACGCTCACCCGCCTTAGGATATTTGTAAGTGTATTGCTCGGGGTAAAGGCCTGTGTACTTAGCCATGTTATATTCTGGTACCTTGCTTTCATCGAAGCGAAACCATGCCAGGTGGGAACCGGTGCTGTTCCATTCAAATGCGCGGGTAAAAGAGAATTCTTCTTCATATACCCAATCACAATTACCGTTGATGATGCTGTTCTTTTCACCATCAGTAGATACCTGCACCAATTCGTCTGTCTTCAAGTCTTTATAGAAAAGGTTGTTGTTTTTTACGAAGGCCACTTTAGTGCCATCGGGTGAGAAGGTAGCATGCAGCACCTTGTCTTTGTCAAGTAGCTTTATGTCGCCCGATGCTATGTCATAAACATACACATGCTGCAGTATGGAGCGGCGATATATATTCTCATTGTCAGTCTTGAGCAACAGTTTGTGCTCATCTTTACTGAAGGTGTATTCACTTACCTTTATTTCAGTGCCGTTGTATGTCTGGGTACTGTTGTCAAATATAGTCTTGCTCACCTTTCCTGTTTCCAGATTGTAGATGCGTATATACTGATGCTTGTTCTCTTCATCCTGCTGGGTGTACCGCTTGCCATCTTGCATGGCATTAAAGCCCGGAACATCCTTTACCCTGAAAGTATAATTTTTGTAGAGGTCATCTAGGGTGATCTTCTTAGAGCCGTTCTGGCCATAAGATACCTGTACAGACAATACGGCTATTACCAGCCACAATGATTTGCGCATAAGCAGATTTGATTATCTGCCGTAAAAGTAGTGCGTAATACCCAAAATGTCTGCATATTGGGTATCACCCTAAGAGAGGGAGTTTAGAAAGTAATATATGCCCGATGATTTCGCATCGGGCATATCAGGTGGGTATTCTTCATTAAAAATCTAGTCCTTATCCGGCTGCGGGGTATACCTCAGATACGGCTTTACGATTTTTACGCCCTTCGGGAATTTTGTCTGAGCATCTTCGGTGCTTACAGAAAGGGCTATGATCACATCTTCACCGTGCTTCCAGTCGGCAGGAGTAGCCACGCTATATTCTGCAGCTAGTTGTAGTGAGTCAATAACGCGAAGCACTTCCGTAAAGTTGCGGCCGGTAGAGGCAGGGTAGGTGAGGGTCAGCTTTATCTTCTTGTCTGGGCCTATAATAAATAGTGAGCGAACAGTTGCGGTGGCCGATGCATTAGGATGTATCATATCATACAGTTCCGCCACATTGCGGTTTTCATCGGCTATTATCGGAAAGTCGACAATTGTATGTTGTGTTTCGTTGATGTCCGCTATCCAGCCAAAGTGTTTGTCTATCGGGTCTACACTAACAGCCAGTACTTTCACATTGCGCTTTGCGAACTCATCTTTAAGTTGCGCTGTTCGCCCTAGTTCGGTCGTACAAACCGGCGTGTAGTCGGCTGGGTGCGAGAATAATATACCCCAGCTATCGCCCAGGTATTCATGAAACCTGATGTCGCCCACCGATGTGATGGCGCTGAAATCGGGAGCGGTATCTCCGAGTCTTAATGACATAAACTTATATTTTAAATGAGGATGATAATTTACTGATTATGAATGTAGACATCTAAATTTTCTGTTTCGCTTCTTTGTTTTTATTGAGGTATAAGTAGAAAGTGTCACCCCTCAGTCCTATGCGCATGGCTTCCAGTGCTATGAGTTCTGAAGGCGCTATATTGCCCAGGTTCACATTAGCTCCAAGTAGTTCGAGGAAGTACAGTTGCTGCGCCTTCTGTGGAGCCTCCCATATTATCTGCTCCGCAGGAATCTGGGTGAGTATTTCCTGCACCAGTCCTTCACGAACTTCACCTGTGCCCCTGTATATACCTACATTGCCTGCTTCGCGTGCTTCCGCTATCACATAAGATGAGCCAGCTTGTAGCTCTGCCCGCATCAGTTCTATCCATTTGTAAGGCGGAATGATGTGCTCAGCATCTTTAGATCCCACTTCAGATAATACGGTCACATGTTTGGCTAGCTGCTCTATATACCGGCACTTGTCGGCATGCGGTATGGTTATAGATCCGTCCGATACTTCTACATATTGCAGGTTGTATTCCTTTACGAGGTTTAGGTAATCTTCAAATTGACCACGGACTATAAAAGCTTCGAACAGTGTTCCGCCAAAGTACACCGGTATATCAAACTCGCGGTATATCTCCATTTTACCGATAAGGTTATTGGTAACGAATGCAGTACCAAAGCCTAGTTTTACAATGTCGGCATATGCGGCAGATACAGATAGGAAATCTCTTACCCCTCTTAATCCCAGTCCTTTGTCCATTATCATGGTTAGTCCATTTACTCTCGGTTTGGCTGTGCGGGCAGGTATGCTATTTAATTGAAAATTCATGTGTGCTGTTATTTTTTAGATTGACAATATTTATGGTTATTTTATGCGAAAGCCGGCATTCGCGTGGTAACGTGGTCTTTCGATTGGAAGACGAATCGCCCCTCACCAATGGTTATTTTTTTATTGGTTCGCTTGCGGATAATGATGTCTATCAGCAGACTGTCGTTTCTGGTAGTAGTGTATTGCGACTCAATTTCAACGGCATCTCCCAATGCTGCCTGATCAATAAAATCAATCTCATAATGAGATGCAGATATACGATCGTAATTGATACTGCCGAAAGCCTTTTTAATTGCCTGGTCGTTCAGCTTTATCATTTCATTAAGTAGCTTGCACACTGCCAGTACGCCTTCTTTGTTCAGATTCTCATTGCCTACTATAAAACGTTTGGTCAGTAGGCTATAGTTCTTTAGTTGTTCTGTAAATTCCATTGTGTTTTTTTTTGTTGATTGAAGGTATTGCCCAAACGAAAAAATGGCTTCACGCTGTGTGCGTAAAGCCATTTAATAAAATGTTCATTAAATAAAAGCTTAACAGCTACAACAGCATCCGGTTATTGTTTTACAACAACAACAGATATTCTGTGCAGCAATTTTGCTATTTAATGTATTGATGTTTTTCATGGTTAAGTACCTTGTAATTTCTTTTTGACCGGTCAAAGATAATGATAAATATTTTAGTCCACCAAATTAGTAGACTATTTTATTTTGAACTGTTTTTTATATTATTACGTACATTATTAACTTAGCATGAATTGTTAAGGATGATTTTGTATTATTGTCATTTCAATGTCAGAGAAAAAATAATTAAATATGCTCTCAAAGAAAGCTCAGTATGCACTTAAAGCCACCGGATACCTTGCTACAAGGTTTAACGGAGGCCCTGTGCAGATATCAGAGATATCAGAAAGGAAGAAGATCCCACTAAAATTCCTTGAAAATATTCTGCTGGAGCTTAGAAAAGCCGGTGTACTGGAAAGTAAAAAAGGTAAGGGTGGGGGATACTACCTGCTTGAATCGCCCGAAAAAGTTTCTTTGGCAAAGATCATCCGAATAGTGGATGGTCCCATCTCTATGCTGCCATGTGTGAGTCTACACTTCTATAAGAAATGCGCTGATTGCGAGGAAGATGTATGCAAGATCAACCAGGTATTCATTGAAACACGAGACGCAACTATAGGCGTGCTGGAGCATAAGACCCTAAACGATATCATAGAAGGAGTAGCGAAAAAATAGTTTGGCAATTAATAGTCAAGTATTTAACTTTGTGTGGCTATGAGCGATGCAAAGAATGAGATCATTGCTGAATTTACTAAAGAGATCCTCAGGGTCAATCTTGCATTTAGGCAATATATACAGGCCAAATTGAGGGCTGAAAATATGGACCTGACCTTCGAGATGGTTCAGGTGCTCGGCTGCCTTTGGACTTCTGATGGCATCAATCAGCAGGAAATAGCCAATATTACGGTGAAGGATAAGGCCAGCATGACCTACCTTATAGATAACCTCACCAAACGCAGGCTGGTATACCGCCAGGAAGATACCAACGACAGAAGAAACAAGATCATATTTTTAACGGACACGGGTAAGGCATTGCAAGCAAAGATGCAACCCTGGCTTTGGGAGATGCATGACTTTGCCGGCTCTGATATGCCTGCCGAAATGATAACCGGCTGCATGAAAGTACTGGAGAAATTCAGAGAGAATCTGAGACCGGCATGCGATGGATGTACCGAAAAACCACACAATTAAAAACCACACACATGACACCAACCATAATCATTACCAACGATTTTTCTGAATCTGCACACAATGCAATTGACTATACCTGCAAATTGATTGGCGACAGTCAAATAAACATTCAATTGCTGCATATTTATACAATGCCGGTCAATTATACTTCTGATGCCGTTGCCCTGTCTTCCTTGAAAGATGACTATGACATAAACCAGGATAATCTGGACCATGATGTAGAACGCACCCGGGAAAAGTATCCTCACTTAAATATCTTGGGTAAGACTGTAGTCGGTGGATTGATAGAGACCTTAAGAGACCAGATAGATGAGGTAAAACCGGAGATAATAGTGATGGGTGCCGTTGGCGATTATGAGAACCTATGGATGTGGGATAGCGAACTGTTGAACTCATTGACCAGCCTGGCTGTACCATTGTTACTGGTACCTGCTCACGTAGCGTTTACGCCTATCACTAATATTGGTTTTGCATGTGATTATCGTACCGTCCTTGCATCGCGCCAGGTGAGTTTTCTTAAATGGCTGGTAGGGCACACCAAGGCCGGCTTGCATGTGGTACATGTATCTACTACTAAACTGGAGGTTACAGCGGTTGAAAAAGAAAATGAGGCCATTGTACATGATCTGCTGGATGATGTGAAGCCGCAGTACTATGGTATCGAAAATCCGCATGTAATAGAGAGTATTGCATCTTTTGTAAAGGAGCACAACCTCGATTTTCTTGTTGTTATTCCGCATAGCCATGGTGTTTGGTATAATATCTTCCATCAGAGCCATACCAAGCAACTGGCCAAATTGAACAATATGCCTATTCTGGCATTGCACGATTAAGGGCTAGCAATTTCTTCACACGCCTACAACCTCGGTAAAGCAATAACGATATTACTATTTCAAATAAATGTACGTACATACGTTTCTTGCATTTGTATTCAATTTCAGACACAAAAATGATAAAACAAGCAAATACAAATGGTCCCGTTTTGGACCTTATACGCAACAGGTGGAGCCCACGTTCATTCTCTGATAAACAGATCTCGCAGACAGACCTGGATACAATACTTGAAGCGGCCAGTTGGTCGGCAAGTGCTGCCAATGAGCAGCCGTGGGAGTATTATTATGCATTTAATGGTACAGATGGTTTTCAGAAACTGCATGACGGATTAGCTGTCTTCAACCAGACCTGGGCTAAAAATGCATCGGTATTGATCGCTGCTGTAGCCAGAAAAAACATGGCGGCAAACGGCAATGAAAACAAATGGGCGGTACATGATCTGGGTATGGCTAATACGACTATGTTTCTGCAGGCGTCTTCTATGGATATATATGCACATGGTATGGGTGGTTTCGATCAACATATTATATCATTGGCATTGAATTTAGGTGAGGATAAGGAGTTGGTTTGTATGATAGCCCTCGGCTACCTTGGTGAGGCTGATAAACTACCTGAACCATACAAAACAAGGGAATTGACGCCAAGGGATAGAAAGCCATTAGCTGATTTTACTACAAAGCTTTAAATATGTTGCAGATTCTTGTTGTTTCGCATAATGAGGAATTATTGACAAAGATGCTGGGCATTATTGCAACAGAAGAAGATTGGCATGCAGAAGGGGCAGGTGATGACGAAAAGGCAATTGAACTATTTCAAAGTCACCAGCACGATCTGGTGGTAATTTCGGGTGTGAATGAACAAAGTGAGGCAAAGTTGAAGGCGATAATGAGAAGGGTTTGTCCGCAGGTGAATATACTGTTATATGCGGGTGGTGATGATTGGTTCTTAAAGGCGCAGATCAATACCATAATGGGGATGAATGACGAACAGGCACCTGTTTTGGATAATCCGTTTAAATAGGAATTAGTGATCTGAGTTGGAAATGCCCTGAGTAACAAAGTTGCTCAGGGCATTTTTATGATTGTACTTTTTAGAATTTTACCTGTTATGCGACTACTTCACCTTCCAGATCGTAATCGAATGCTTTGGTGATACGTACATTAACGAAATCGCCAATTGGCAGGGCTTTTTTGCTTTCAATAACTACTTCGTTATCTACTTCAACACTGTCGAATTCGGTACGGGCAAGGTAACGGCCGGCTTCTTTTTTGTCGATGATCACTTTGAAAACTTTACCAACTTTCTCCTGGTTCTTTTCAAGCGAAATTTCCTGCTGTACCTCCATTATTTCCTGCGCACGTTCTTCCTTTTCTTCAGCAGAAATGTTGTCGACCAATCCGTATGCTGATGTGTTTTCCTCGTGGGAGTAAGTAAAGATACCTACGCGATCCAGGCGTTCTTCTTCCAGGAAGTTTTTCAGATCTTCTACATCGTCACGTGTTTCGCCGGGGAAGCCTGTGATAAGGGTGGTGCGGATACAGATACCCGGAACACGATCACGAACATTGGCCAGCAATTCAGTAATATCCTTGCGGGTGATCTGGCGCTTCATGGCAGTAAGCATGTTGTCGGAAATATGCTGCAACGGCATATCGAGGTAGTTGCAGATATTATCCCTTTCACGCATTACATCCAGTATTTCCAACGGAAATTTATGCGGGTAAGCGTAGTGTAGACGGATCCAAGTAAGGCCCGGCACATCGCTCAGGTGCTTCAATAATTCAGATAAAGCACGTTTTTTGTAAATATCAAGACCGTAGTAAGTAAGCTCCTGCGCTATGAGCATGATCTCTCTTACACCCATGTTTACAAGGCGCTTAGCCTCTGCTACTACTTCTTCTATTGTCTTAGATACATGCTGGCCACGCATCAGAGGGATGGCGCAGAAAGAGCAGGTACGGTTACAACCTTCAGATATTTTGAGGTACGCGTAGTGCTTTGGTGTTGCCAGCATACGTTCGCCGATCAATTCCGCACGGTAGTCAGCATTGAACTGTTTCATCATCAATGGCAATTCCATTGTGCCGAACCAGGCATCCACCTCTGGTATTTCGTTCATCAGGTCGTTGCGGTAGCGTTCGCTAAGGCAACCAGTAACATATACTTTATCCAGCTTACCACTGCGCTTCAGATCTACCTGCTGCAGTATGGTATTGACGCTTTCTTCTTTTGCCTTATCAATAAAGCCACAGGTATTCACCACCACAATGTTGTGGTCCAGCTTACGGTTCTCGTGCACAGATTCTATGCCGTTGGCCTGCAACTGTCCGCTAAATACCTCGCTATCAACCATATTCTTGGAGCAGCCGAGTGTAATGATGTTTACCTTATCTTTTTTTAATGTTCTTGCCTTCATTGTTTAGTCGTAAGTCGTAAGTATTAAGTCGTAAGTCTTCACGCTTCATACATACCGGTTAATATTTCACATTCTTTGCACGGATCAATCCATCTACTATGTACTAACTACTATCTACTGTCTTATTTCTGCCTCATAAAGATACGAACCGGAACACCGCTAAAGCTGAAGTGTGCGCGGATCTTATTTTCGAGGAAGTTCTCGTATGGTTTCTTAACAGAATCGGGGTGATTGCAATAGAATGCGAATGACGGCACGTGCGTAGGCACCTGCTGCACAAACTTGATCTTAACTGCATAACCACGGGTCATTGGCGGCGGGAAGTTTTCAATTTCCTTCAGCATAACCTCATTCAATACCGATGTAGCGATGCGCCTTGTGCGGTTCTCGAATACTTCCAGTGCTTTTTCCATACCCTGAAAAATACGGGTCTTCTCAGACGCGGATACGAATATTACGGGGAAGTCGGTAAATGGTGCCATACGTTCCTTGAGCATTTTTTCGTAGTCGCGGGCGGTATTGGTTTCTTTTGGAACCAGGTCCCACTTGTTGACCAATACCACAACGCCTTTACCTTTTCTTGTAGCCAAACTGAAGATACTTACATCCTGTGCGGTAACACCTACACTTGCATCTATCAGCATCATACAAACATCGGCTTCATCCATAGCGCGGATGGCACGGATAACGGAGTAGAACTCCAGATCTTCGTGTACGTTCTTTTTCTTACGGATACCCGCGGTATCTATCAGCATGAATTCTTTACCGAACAGCTTGTAGTGCGTATGAATAGTATCGCGGGTAGTACCTGCAATATCTGATACAATGGTACGTTCCTGATTGATCAAAGCATTCAACAGGGTAGACTTACCTGCATTTGGCTGACCTATGATAGCAAATTTAGGCAACGGGTTGCCTTCTGCATCCAGGTTCTCGGTAGGTTCTTCATCGTCCTTGATATGCGTAACTACTTCATCCAGCAATTCACCACTGCCGCTTCCTGAGATAGAGGAGATCATGAATGTATTGTCGAAGCCCAGAGAGTAAAATTCTGTAGCGTATAAAGCTCGTTCGGGGTTATCTACTTTGTTTACAACCAGCAACACCGGTTTGGTAGAGCGCCTGAGGAGGTCAGCCATATCCTGATCCTGACCGGTTATACCTGTGGTGGTATCGCAGACAAATAATATAAGATCAGCTTCATCAACGGCTATATGTACCTGCTTGCGTATCTCGCGCTCAAATACATCTTCAGACCGGCTAACGAAACCACCAGTATCGATAACATTGAATACCTTTCCTGCCCAGTCGGCAATACCGTACTGGCGATCGCGGGTTACACCGCTCACATCATCAACAATAGCCTTGCGCTGTTCTAATAAGCGATTGAATAAAGTTGACTTACCTACATTGGGCCTTCCTACTATTGCAACTGTAAAACCAGACATTTAATTAAAATTTAATTTAAGGGTGCAAAGGTACGTGTTATTAGTGGGATATGAGCGCGTTAAGGTTTTATTGTGATATGGGTGCTAAGGTGATCATAAGACAGGGCATTGCTGACCAAAACAATAGTGATACATATGGCCAAATTAATCCATTAATTTATGCAGCAGAGCCGGTAGGTTTTCATTCAATTTTGTATTTTCGTTTTCTTATTTAGCATTCCTAATTATCACCACCATGAAGTTTAAATTCCTCCTGTTTGCCCTCACTGTAGTGGCATACACGCACACCGGCTGCAGAAACGTTGAACAAGAACAGCGGAAGCTGGCACTCGATTCCCTAGCCGCAATAAGAAGAGTTGCAGATAGTGTGGAGCAGATATCTGCTATTCCCGGAGCACTATTTGGAAGTAAAGAAGATGACGTAGCGTTTGCTATTAGTAATTTAGATATCGTTGATCACAACTCATTTAACGGTTTTCAGTACGACCATATTGAACCTTATTATTTTGAAAACGGATTGATGGAGGTGAAAATTATTGGCAATGCGTATAGTTGGTCGGAGTATGATAGTGTGTACGAAACAATATCAAACTGTGTAGAAATTTTTAACGGCAAGTATGGTAATCCGACAGATATGGATTCTACTTTGCAAATGAAGATGAAGTATGATGAGGCGAGACTATTTGGATGGAAAAAGGGGGATAAGGGTGTAAGTATTCGTATAATTTCTGATTATTATAAGTTTCTTTTTGAGATAGATATATGGTCAGATAAGATGCAAAAGGCATATGCCCGTAGTATTGCTGATAGGGTGAGAAACCCGTTGTAGGATTATTCAGTCACCCCCACCATAACCCCAAAATCACCATCCAGGTCCATACGTTTCAGTTCCGGCAGATAGGTACGGCTGATGCCACCATCGAGGAAGAGGGCTTGCGGGCAATGTAACTTGTCTTTAAAGATCATTGCAAAGTCATATAGGTTGACCAAGCCATCTGATATAACAAAATAAACCCGGCCGTCTTTATCTATGCCCACTCCATTGCGGATGTTGATATTGGCTGAGCCTTTTGTGAACTGGCTATTGACTACGCCGTCTACTACTAGCATGGGGCCGGATTGTGTGGCGAATACTACCTTTTCCTTTTTATTGAATGTCTCGGATGTTGTTATATAAGCATGTTGGGCGGTGGTGTAGAAAACACCATTGGGCTGCATATAGAAATTGGTCTTTGGTCCTTTTTTCAGGTCTATCCGTCTAAGTTCTTTTCCATTTTCTATGTATAAACCTTTAGGGCCATTTTCAGTTGTGTACATGCCGGCGTTGGCGGCAAAGAGCAATTTTTTCCCTTTTGATGCGGTATAAGCCTTCAGATTACCCAAGCTTCTCAATATTGCTCCGTTGGCTCCTTTCCAGAAAAGCTGAATGTTTTGTGCAGGATTGTTGACCACGAATACATCGTAACGAGCGCCTGCGTAGTTCAGCTGCATAGCGTTGGTCTTACCACTTTTGGTGGTGGGCTTCATTACCTTAGGTTGCTGTGCAATTGATACTGTGCAGCAAATAATGAGCAAGGCAATAATGACAATTCGATCGAGGGTTTTTAAGGGGATTATGAGACTTGTGGAAGTGGCATGGTATTTTTTATGGTCACAGTATTATGATACTACAACTTAATCCGACTATACTTGTAGATACGCCGCTTGGCCGGGGGCATGCCATTTTTCTTATTGACTATGGTATGCACCAAAACACCTGCTGGGTGGTGACCCTACAAGACAATGGGGTGGTGAAGCATTTTGACTGTAATGACATCATCGTTACTACGAACTATACCTACCATATTAATACAGAGCGGAATATTAATCATAAGTGAGATGAGATTTTTTAACCTATAAGTATTGGTTTGTCGGCTTGCATAATTATGTCGCCCTTACAGGGCTTCTGACATGCTGTATTTTTGGTTTGAGGGGTTGAAACCCCTCGCTATTTATGTCGCTCTTTCAGAGCTTGTTAGTTTGATTATATCAATGACATTGACTTAACGGGGTCAAAACATTTAAGGCGCAAATTCTACCGTGTAAGGATCATTATTTCTCCGCCCACTCAATACGTTCCAGTAGTTGTTGGTAGGAGGTTTCTGATGAAACGCCGTAACCGGTAACCAACACGCCTTTTTTCCCTTCCCTGGAGATTAGTGCATAAACGGCTGATTCTTCATCGGGGTCGGAATCGCCTTCGTAGCGATAGACATCAACTATCTTTAATTCTTCTGGCATGTATACCCCTCCTGTGTGGCCAATACCCTCATCGCGAAAACTGAAGCTGTTGGTGAAGCCTTGTTTCTTAAATTCTTCGAGTGCTTCTGCAACCGGTCCGTAGTGAACTTGCTTTTCCATGATGGTGTGTTTGGTGAGTGGTAATAAAGTTAAGGATTTTTATAGAGAGTATTAAGTCTAAAGTAGAAGGTAAAAAGCTTTGGTTGTTGCGGGTTAATTGTGGGGTTCGGAAAAGTGGCAGTTTTTCATAAAAGTGGCAGTTTGCACTTGGTGTTTTGGCGGTATGTGTTTGTAGGTAAGGTTTTTGGCGGATTTTAACGAACTGCTACTTTCTGCCACTTTCTGCCACATGCTGCCACTTTTTGTGTGGCCCTGACGCTTTGGAGACGCACCCTTCGATAAAAACTCAGGATGATAATGAGTCGCTACCTGAGTCCGCACAAGTGGTTGGTATTCCGGTGCAATTTACAACGGGGTTTTTGTCTGGCAAAGGACATTAACAAAATGTGGATGTCTTCTTTTAGTCATAAGTCGTAAGTTATAAGTCGTAAGTCGTCGGAGTGTGGGTGTGGGTGAGAGTGAGAGTATGAGTATGAGTGAGAGTATGAGTATGAGTGTGAGTGTGAGTGTGAGTGTGAGTGTGAGTGTGAGTGTGAGTGTGAGTGTGAGTGTGAGTGGGAGTGGGAGTGGGAGTGGGAGTGGGAGTGGGAGTGGGAGTGGGAGTGGGAGTGTACTGATGTAGTACTGCCGTTATAATAGTAAAAGGTAGAGAGCTGTGCTCCCTACCTTTTACTATTTACGAAAGACTCACGACTTATGACTTACGACTAATTACAATACCCCAAATCCTTTACCAGCGCTTCGGGAAGCTTTGGCAGCATGTTGCGGGGAAGGAGGAATGAGGTGAGTTCGGCCAGTTCTTTGAATATATAGTGGCTATCGGCGGCGCCCTTCAGGTATTCTGCACCTGTGCTGCCACCGGTACCTACGCGCTTGCCAATGGTGCGCTGTACCATATGTATGTGCCTATGGCGCCACATGCTGAGGTTCTGGTCAATCTCCAGCAACAGGCTCAGCAGGTTGTATGGCAGTTGCAATAGCGGATGGTCTCTGTAGAGCATGATGAACAGTGCGCTTCGGCTGGCATCGGCACTGAATGAGCGGCCTTCAGGGTACTCGGCATCGTTGGTGAATAGGGTGTCGAACATTTTCATATTTACCTGTTCTATTTCGCTGAGGCTGTTCTTATATGCCTCGCGGTAGTTGGTCCAGAAGTTACCGGTGTTGTTTTCCCAGTATTCTGCGTTTTTGGTAAATGGCATACGTTCCAGCCAGCTGTTGAGCAAGGTAAGCAGTGATACTTCGCTCTCGGCCTGCTTTACGCGGTTTACATCGGCCTGGGTAAGTTGAGACAGGTAATAGGCTTTGCCATGGCGGTTGTCGTACTTCAGGCCCAACGTAGCTTCTATCATCTTGAACTGTATGCTCTGGAAGCCGGATGCTGGGCGTAACAGGTCGCGGAAATCGAGGAAGTCGAGCGGGGTCATTGTTTCAATGATGCCCATTTGGGTAACAGTCAATTCGAGTATAGAGCACACACGCTTAAGGCGGTGTACACTATTATATATATCGGGTGTGTTATTGTGGATGTTGGGCTGCATGAATACTTCACGCACCACACGTAGTTCATGGAGTATCTGCTTGAACCAAAGCTCATATGCCTGGTGAATAACGATGAACAGCATTTCATCGTCGGCTTTTATTCCTTCTTTGGCGCTTTCAGGCTCCTGGGCATTCAGTATTTTATCTAGTTGCAGGTATTCGCTATAGTATACCGGCTTACGGTCTTTCATTTCCATGGGCGAAAATTACGAAGATTTTCGGGAGGTGGGTAGTGATTTTTGTCAGGGGGGCGTGAACTGTCAACTTACGGTTGATGCAGGCAGTATCAATGGGATTAGGTGAAATTGTAATTATGTATTTTAAAATTAGACGGGCGTTACAAACGCCCAACCGTGGCATCCGCGTTGCAAACGCGGACGAGGTGGTCTATCGGGTATATTCGCCAAAACAATTGATAATTAGTTTCCCGTTTCTATATTTGTGTTATAAAACCTGTTTCTATGAAACTCACCACCATCTCCAGGCCTTTATATTCTAATGAGATTGCACTCCTAAGGCAAGCACAGGCAGATGCACTCAGCCAGTTGCAGCCTAAGGTGAAGCAATATCATTATTTGGTGGCGGTATTGTTGGGGATATTATTCTTTTACCTAGCCTATCTTTCTGCTTCGCATTCCAATTTTCTTTTCTCTTTCCTGGTATTGATTGCTGTTCTGTGTGGTGCCTTTGTGGTCTTTATTCCATTTGAAGAGCGGAGACAGATAGAAAAATCGAGGGTAAAGGCTGCAAAAATTGAGGATTTGATAGCTATTAATGAGGTCGAAGTGACACCGGTGGCTGCGACACGAGTTGCTATAGCGCCTGAATTCGAAGATGAGTGTAACATGTATGTATTAGAGATCGCTACGGATAATGTATTGTACTTGTGGGACTATGATTATAACCTGGAAGAAATATTCCCTTGTCTGGAGTTTGACGTTTATGACGATGTAGTGCAGGGACTTATTGGATATGCTGTAAATCCACTTAGCGAGAAGGTGGACCCAGTAGTTTTGGATAGGGAAAAGAAATGGAAGGCAATGACTGATTCAGGTTTGCCAAAAGATATGTCTATTGAGCATATTAGGTTTGATGAGGTGGTGGAGCAGTTTGGATTGGCTATTGATGTGGAGTAATTGTCTGAATCAGAATGGCCAGAATTTTAGAATAAGGAGAATGCTCAATTATTTGCGCTATTCAAAGAGAATCGGCCTGATCCTGTATTTATCACCCCCGACATTCGACAACTGGCCTGTGGCCGGTCGAATATCGTCCCCTCTTAAAATAAGAGGGGAGTTTGTTGTTACGTACTCAAAGAAAACCGGCGCGATGCGAAATGTCGTGGTTCGGCACTTCGATAAACTCAATGTAAACTCTGGCTCACCATGACATTCGGGTTCTTGTTTAGTGCATTCGAAGAGAACCGGCCCGACGCGCCAAAGATTGTCGCGGTTCGAGAACCTCACCGTGACAATCTTAGGCGATATTTATGATTATCAGGTGGGCATTTAGCTACGTCGCCATTAAGCAATTACGCCATTTGAAAAAATCTCCCCCGATTTATCCACCTATATAAATTATGTGTTACCATATGGTTATTGTACTTTTGATGCGGTAAAAACCACAATTATTATTATGTATATCAAGAACACACTTCTTGCAGGTGCCGCAGTAGTTGCTATGGCGTCTTGTCAGCAGCCCGGTGGAAAGACTGAGGTTAAGGACAATAAGTTCATTGATCTCGCTAATATGGATACTACTATCCATCCGGGAGACAACTTCTTTATGTATGCTAATGGTGCATGGCTAAAGGCTAATCCGGTTCCGGGCGACCAGAGCCGCTGGGGTAGCTTCAACATTCTTGCAGAAAACAATCTGAAAGCGTTGCATACTATCCTTGACAGTGCAGCCGGTATAAAGGATGCAGCTAAAGGTAGTGCAGTACAGAAAGTGGGCGATTTCTACCGCACAGGTATGGACAGCGTTGCTATTGAAAAAGCAGGTATCACTCCACTTAAGGAAGTAATGGCGCGTATAGATGCAATAAAGGATGTAAATGGCCTGATGGCTGAACTTACTTTGGAGCAGACTGAAGGAATAGGTTCTGCATTTGGTTTCGGTATCTCTCCTGATGATAAGAATGTAACTAAGGAAATTTGCCAGTTCGGTCCGGGTGGATTGGGTATGCCTGGTAAGGAATACTATTTTGACAAGGACGAGCGCACTGCAGGTATCCGCGAAGCATATAAGGCTTACATACCGCAAATACTGACGCTGATGGGTACTGACAGCAACGCTGCTAAGAAAGATGGTGCACAGATATATAACCTGGAGCAGTCTCTGGCAAGTGCATGGTTGACCCGCGTAGAAATGCGTGATCCTATCCGTTTGTACAACAAATTCAATATAGATGGTATCAGCAAACTGACTCCGGGTCTTGACTGGAAGATGTTGCTTGCGGGCCTTAAGGTTACCGGCCAGGATTCTATGATCATATCTATTCCTAAGTTCTATACAGAACTGGCTAAGCAGATGAAGGCTACGCCAATAGAAGTTTGGAAGAAATATCTGAAGTTCCACCTGGGTAACAGCATGGCTCCTTACCTGACTCACGATTTCGTGAATGCACGTTTTGCTCTTTATGGCACTAAGATGCGTGGCCAGAAGGAACAGAGTGCACGCTGGAAGCGCGTATTGAATGAAGTAGATGGTTCTATAGGTGACCTTTTGGGTCAGTTGTATGTAGACAAGTACTTCAAGCCGGAAGCTAAGAAGCGCATGATGGAACTGCTGGATAACCTGCAGGCTGCATATAGCGCACGTATCCAGAATCTGGAGTGGATGAGCCCTGAAACAAAGAAGCTGGCAACTGCTAAGTTGAACGCAATAGTAAAGAAGATAGGCTATCCTGACAAGTGGAAAGACTATGGCGCAATTACTATAGTGAACAATGACTATGTAAAGAATGTAATGGTTGCATCGGCATGGGAATATAACTATGAGCTGAGCAAACTGGGCAAACCGGTTGACCGCGCAGAGTGGGGTATGACTCCGCCGACAGTTAATGCATATTATAATCCGGCTTTCAATGAGATCGTTTTCCCTGCAGGTATACTTCAATTTCCATTCTTTGATGGCGATGCTGATGACGCGGTGAACTATGGTGGTATTGGTGCGGTAATAGGCCATGAGATCACTCACGGTTTTGATGATCAGGGCCGTTTGTATGATGCTACCGGTAACCTGAACAACTGGTGGACATCTGTAGATTCTGCCAACTTTGTAAAGAAAGCAGATGTTATGGTAATGCAGTTCAACCAGGTTATTGTTATAGATACGTTCCATGCAAATGGTAGCCTTACAGAAGGTGAGAACCTTGCTGACCTAGGTGGTATCAACATAGCTTATGAGGCATTCAAGAAGACCAAGCAAGGCCAGGATTCAACTAAGATCAACGGGTTTACTCCTGATCAGCGTTTCTTCCTTAGCTGGGCTCAGGTTTGGAGAGCTAATACTAAACCGGAAGAATTGGCTAACCGCCTGAAGACAGATCCGCACTCTGCAAGCGAGCAGCGTTGCAATCTGCCTGTGAGCAATGTAGCCGCATGGTACAAGGCATTTAACATCAAGCCTACCGATAAAATGTATCGCCCTGAAAATGAGCGTGCAAGGGTTTGGTAATTGAGTTAATGATATAGTTTTTGAACGAGCCGCAGGTTTTACCTGCGGCTCGTTTGTTTTTGCCTTGACTGCTCATATACTTTAGCCCACCGCTTCTTTACTTTTCTTTGTTCCCGAAGTGTCGGGATGTACCAGCATGCCGTCCCGCAATGAGCGGGATAAACTCCGAAAAGTAACAAAAGAAAACGGTCCCGAAATTTGTTGGGACGAATTGCTCCACGCGCAAAAGGAGCTAAACTGCACGTTATTGTGGTTGGCCAGACCGCTCTTCGCAAGCTCAGCCAACGCTTCTTTCAACCTAAAAAAAATGAGAGTCGATGTCCAAGCCAATTGTGGAGTTTAGGCATTTTCTGTATTATGTTAAAGTAATGATGATGAGAGTGGGTGAGGGGAATACGGCACGTTTTTTAGTACATTTAGGACAACCAACTTTTAAATAATGCATAGTAGCATTCGATCGATATTTTTTCTGTTATTAGTGTTCTGTTCCGGATCGGCGCATGCGCAGATGCGTGCGTTTTTTGGTCGAATAGTTAATAAGGATAATAAGGGGATTATCAATTCGTTTGTGAAGGTGGAAAAGGCTAATCAGACCTTCTTGTGCGATGCTAAGGGGGAATTCTACTTTAAAGCCGACATTGCCGCCGACGATTCTTTTAGTTTCTACGGACAGGGGTACGATAAGACGACGATAGAGCTGGATGTATTACCTGAAGACTCAATTATTGTGGAGTTGCAGAAGAAGTCGAACCGGCTGCAGGAGGCCGTAATTGGGGCGCATGGAGGCCGTAAACGGGAAGCAGTAGCTGGTGCCGGCCGAACGAGTCATGATGCCGGATGCTACCTTACTTTTAAAGATGAGACAGCTTTGTTTCTACCAGTAGATTCGCTGAGGAATGGTTTATTGAATGAGGTGAATGTATTTGTTACAAAGAATGGCGAGGCAGTTACCAACAAGTTTATTGTACATATTTATGAGCGGGACTCTACCGGTGCGCCGGGTGAAGAGGTAACAGATAGTACGCTGGTATTGAGTGCGCGAAAAGGAAATGAGTGGGTGAGCGCTGACCTGAGTAATAAAAAGATACAAGTGAAGGGTGGGCTGTTTGTTTCAGTAGAATGGGTGGTGGGCTATAAGAATGATGGCTATCCGTGGCTTATAAATGGAGCTAGTAATTATTATTCGGGTAATGATTCTTTAAGAACCTTTTACAATGGCCAGGTGCTTGGGTTAACTTGGTTACACGATGTGAAGCCGGTTGTTTATCGCCGTTATGCGCGCACCACATTTGAAAACTCAGCACCCGATAAGTGGTTTTTAACTCCGCCGCTGGTGGGCGGGTGCAAGCGCAATGAGTGTATTACGCCAATGATGTACTTTACGTATACTTATGTGGAGCATTGACGCCATCAATTTTCCTAGCATATGCTATGTAGCGGTGATAAGTATGCAATAGTGTATAAGGAAGCTAAAAACTTTGGCACGCAAATTGGAATATGCTAACTAAAATCAGAAAGTTATGAAGACATCAATTGTTTCGATCGTTTTAGTTGCCGTGCTTATGGTTATTGGTAGCCATGCCGCAATTGCACAAGGCAGGTATGGCCACCACGGTGGCTACAACAGGGGTTACCATCAGGGGTTTAACCAAGGATATAACCGTTGCAGACCAGTAGTACGTTATTGCCCGCCACCTGTGCAGGTATATGCCCCGCCGGTAGCCTATTATAGTGCGCCTCAATATTATCAACCGGCGCCACCTCCACCACCGCGCTACTACAGAAGACATTATCACAGACATTGTCGTTATTGATTTACAGGTTACATTTTGAGGGGTTGCATTCGGCAACCCCTCTTTTTATTGAGTATAAGGAGTGTATAAAATGAGTACTTTTTGAGATTGGAAACTTATTATAATTATTTGTAAAAAATACTTATCTTCATTAGGATATTAAATGCAGTTACTGCATATTTGTGTACTAATCCGTTTATATGTCTTACCTCATAGCTGATAGCGGCTCCACTAAAACCGACTGGTGTTTACTGAAAAAAAACAAGAAACCTGTGCACTTTCACACGCAGGGTATCAATCCTTTTTTGCAGACACCTGAATCGATTGCAGCCATGCTGCAGGAGGAGTTGCCGGCAGCCATTCTTAAAGATGTTCCCGATGCCATATATTACTATGGTGCCGGTGCAGCTAGTAAGCCTAAACAGGTGCTGATGCAAGGCATTTTAAGAAAGCACTTCGGAGTAAAGAAGGTAGAAGTGCAAAGCGATATGATGGCTGCGGCCCATGCGCTTTGCGGAGACAATAAGGGAATAGTATGCATATTGGGTACTGGAAGTTCTTCCTGTTATTACGATGGTGAAAAAATAAAAGAGCGCCAACCATCACTTGGGTATATTGCCGGAGATGAAGGTAGTGGCAACCATATGGGTAAGCGGGTACTACAATACTTTACCTACGGTACTTTTGATACCCAATTGATGATGGATTTCGAAATGCGCTTTGGTGGTGATATCACGGAGATCGTAGATCGCTTGTACCATCAGCCGTACCCTAACCGATATCTGGCATCCTTTGTGCCGCTGCTCAAAGAAAACAGGGGACATTACATGGTGGAAAACATCATTGAAGATTGCCTTAATGATTTCTTCCAGACAACTATTCTTAAATATCGTCAAAGTTGGAAGAAACCATTGTATTTCTCAGGTTCAGTAGCCTACATGTTCAGCGATATTATACAGAGCCTTTGCGACCAGTATGAACTGGAGGCAGGTGAGATAGTGCAAAGCCCAATGGAGGGATTGCTATCTTACTATAAAGCTATGATGAAGTAGTGTCTAACTACTTCTTCCTACCCGCAACTAAAACAACAACCCCCGCAATCAGAACGATGCCACCTGCATAAGTAGGCCATCCTATGTGGTTGTTCTCTTCCTTATTGATCTCGATAGGCCCAATGTCTGCGACCTTTTTCTCTGTCTTGAAATTGATGCCACTAAATACCATTAGCAGAATTCCCATTACTATTAATATTATTCCTGTTACGCGCATATGTTTAGTTTTTCATTACTACTATAAAAACCGTGCACAGGGTGGGGAATTGTAACAATTGCTATAATTTGCAATCCATGTCAACTGTACCAAAACGCAAAAAACTGGCCATCGGTTTACCCGATGGCCAGCAAGATTATTAACAGATCGACCTAGCGATTAGGCCATTTCCTTATCATAAACATGGATCTCATTATACAGTGTACCTCTTTCTACAGGTATTCTGCCTACGCTGCGGATCATGTCGCAGAGTTCTTCGGTAGATAGGGCAGGATTCTGCTCTTCGCTGCCGGCCATTGAGTAGATCTTGGTAGAATCGTCGATAGTGCCGTCGAGGTCATTAACGCCAAAAGAGAGTGTGAGTTGAGCGCTCTGACGGCCCAGCATAGGCCAGTAAGCTTTCAGATTGCGGAAGTTGTCCATAAATATGCGGGCTATAGCATACAGGCGCATATCTTCTACTATTGTTGATTCTGCAATGTGGCTCATATCATTGCCCTGATTGCGGAATTTAAGCGGTATAAAGCAATTGAAACCACCCGTTTCGTCCTGTAGTTGACGCAGGCGGCTCATGTGGTCAACACGGTGTTCGTACTTTTCTACATGCCCGTAGAGCATAGTTGCATTAGAATGCATACCCAGATTATGTGCAGTGCGGTGAATATCTAACCAACCCTCGCCGTCTACCTTGTCGGGACAAATGATATTACGTACATCGGGATGGAAAATTTCGGCCCCACCACCCGGCAATGATTGAAGGCCGGCATCATTCATTTTCTTCATGCCTTCGGCACGGGTCAGCTTTGCTTTGTTGAACATATAGTCCAGCTCTACGGCAGTGAAACCCTTAATGTGCAGATCAGGACGATGTGCGCGGATCTTGCTCAATAATTCACAGAAGAACTCAAGGTTCATTTTAGGGTGAACGCCACCTACTATGTGTACTTCAGTAACAGGCTGTCCATTATACTTACGCACGATATCCAGCATCTGTTCCATGGTCAGTTCCCAACCCTCGTCCTTGTTTTTATATAAGCGGCTATAAGAGCAGAAATTGCAGGTAAACAGACATACGTTAGTAGGCTCGATATGGAAGTTGCGGTTGAAGTAAACCTTACCGTGATGCAGTTTGTCGGCTATGTAATTAGCCAATGATCCCAGGTAACCAAGCTCACCTTTTTCAAAAAGCAGAATCCCTTCTTCTTCGGTAATACGCTCTCCGTTCTGTACTTTTTCTGCAATACGCAGCAGACCTTTATCTAAATTTGATTGTTTGAAAACTTCTGAAAGATTGAATGGGTGGACCATATTTGAGGTAATATTTGCGGGTACAAAGGTAAGCATAATGCAGCAAGTGCAAGTAGAAAATGAACCGGAATGACATATATCAGCATAGGGAGAATCTATAGAGTAGATAGTAGATTGAATATAATGGCTAGTGGATAATGGCTAGTGGATAGACGGGCAAGGGACGATTGTGTTGGAAAGGTGTATAAGAAAAAGGCCCACCGATGGGCAGGCCTTATAAAATTATGTATAATGACTGATAATTATGTGGAATATGGAATATCTCTACTTTCTGCTGTTTATCTCGTCGCGGATTCGGATGGCCTTAACGTAGTCTTCGGCTTCAAGGACCTGCTGCAGGAGCGTATTCAGCTCTTCTATGCTTAGGCTTTTCATTTCAGAGTCGGCAACGGTGCTGCTACTTACGTTTACTGAACCACCGCCTGTGCCGCCTTCGGCAGCAATTGCACCTTCGGTGTTTTCGAGGAATAGGCCTGCTGTTTCAAGGATGTTTTCGTAAGTATATATGCGGCAACCGGCGCGCACAGCCATTGCCAGCGCATCTGATGTGCGGGAGTCGATCTCGGTTACCTCATCGTGGCTCTTGCAGATGAGTTTGGCGAAGAAGATACCTTCTTCCAGTTTGTAAATGACAACTTCTGTGAGTTCTACGCCATACGTATTCATGAAATTGGCAAACAGATCGTGTGTAAGTGGGCGGCTGGGTTGCATACGCTCCAGTGCTACGGCTATAGCCTGTGCTTCAAATCCACCTATCACAATAGGTAGTCGGCGGAGGCCGCTTACTTCGCCCAACACTACTGCATAAGAATGCGTCTGGGTGATGCTATGTGATAACGCTACAATTTCAAGTTCTATCTTTCTCATTAATCTTTTCGGGCGTAAGTTGTATTAATTGGCGAAGTTACAAATTTTATAAAAAAAACTCTGCCACCGGAAATAAAGCAATAATATGTTTTTGTGAAGATAGCATATTGTGTCTGGTAGCAATGAAATTAATATAGGATGTGTTCCGCAGTTATGTCGCCCTTACAGGGCTTTTCTATTTTTAATATATTCCGAGGAGTTAAAACCCAATGTCATTTAGTTAAGAGAAATTTGCTTAATTAGACGTCCGATACCTTCGGCATCGTTTCCAAATTAGTATCTAATTTTTCTACAGACATCTGATACCTTCGGCATCATGACATGCTATCTGTACCTTAACTAAATGATATAGTGTTAAATCCATTCACTATTTATATCGCCCCTGCCTACCGGCAGGCAGGCTTACAGGGCTTTTTACAATAATAATTTAGAATAATGTAGGTGCTTCAGGTTCGCCTGTGTCTTCACTTACCGCAGGTACCAGAGAGATTTCCTTCATATTTACATCGGCAATGAAAGTACCAATAGTGCGCCAGCCGGTTACATCTATCGTTTCATGAAGTGCTACTTGTTCTTCCGTCAGTTCGTTCTTTTTCTTGCCGGTTCTTATGATTACAATTGGTTCAGGCATTGTTGTTACGAACTCCAGATAGTTACCTTCGCCTTCTTTAATAAATAGGTAACGTGTCTTAAGTGTCTGACTTTCAATGATAAACCTTTTAGCATTGAATTGGTTGCTCTTAGCTTCCCAGTACACAGCAGTTACTACACGCTTAGGGTGGAACTTTTCTATCAGTACCAGGCTGTCGGTATCGTATCTGTTGGTAAGCTCATAGTCGGTGATCTCATAGGTGCCGTCTTTGTAGAAGGCGATCACGCGGTCCTTTTCATCAAATCGGCCGAGCAAGGTACCCTTTTCCTCTTTATTCAGTCGACCTACTGTATCATCATACCAGATCTTCATAGCCGAAAGGGTAGAGCGACCTTTTTCTTTAAAGCGGGTACTCTTTACCGGGTATTTGGTTACCTGGTTGCCCTGAGCTGAACGTGCCTTAATTTCCAATTCTTCAAAGTAGTAGTCGAACACCTTTACACGTGCCTTGCAGCCAGGGTTCAGGGTTACGGTGATCACCTCTGCCTCGCCATTGGGATTGGCGGAGAAGTGTAATACCTTACTGTCTGGGTTGCCTTTGGTAAGGTCATACTCTTTGTCGCGGGTAATACCTGTGACATTAAAACGCTTACCGTAGGTAATACCGGTCTTGCCATCCACGTACATCATATTGTAGGTGGTTCGCTCATCGTTCTTCTGGAAGATGGCGACATGGCTGATGTCTTTGCCCACGAAGGTCTTTTCTGCAACCTTGGTCACCATCATTCTGCCGTTCTTACGGAATGTGATGATCATGTCCAGATCAGAACAGTCGAAAAGGAATTCATCCTTCTTCAGGCTGGTGCCTATAAAGCCTTCCTTCCAGTTCACGTAAAGTTTGGCATTGGCAATGGCAACCGTATTGGCATTGATGGTCTCAAACGGACGAATCTCTGTCTGGCGCTCGCGGCCCTTACCGTATTTCTTCAGCAGGTTCTCATAATAGCGGATAGAGTAGTCGTTGAGGTTCTCAATATTATTCTTAACCTCACCAATGTTATTCTCTACACCACGTATATGTTCATCAGCTTTAAATGCATCGAACTTAGAGATACGTTTGATGCGGATCTCGGTCAATTTGATAATATCGTCCTGGGTGATCTGACGGCGCAAGAGTTTTTTGAAAGGAGTCAAGCCCTTGTCGATAGCTGCCAATACACCCTCCCAGGTTGTTTCTTCTTCAATATCTCGGTAGATGCGGTTTTCGATGAATATCTTCTCCAGAGAAGAGTAGTGCCAATCATCTTCGAGTTCACCCAATTTTATTTCCAGCTCGCGAAGTAACAAAGCCTTTGTATGCTGCACCGAGTGGCGGAGCATATCGCTGACTGTTATAAAGTGTGGCTTATCGCCGATGATCACACAGGCATTAGGAGATATACTGATCTCACAATCGGTAAATGCGTACAGTGCATCGATGGTCTGGTTGGTATCTACACCCGGAGGTAAGATAATAGACAGTTCAACATCTTTAGCAGTATTGTCTGTAACGCTTTTTATTTTGATCTTGCCACTTTCATTGGCCTTAAGAATGCTATCTACCAAAGTAGATGTAGTGATACCATAAGGAACACTCTTTATTAATAACGTCTTCTTGTCGGCCTCTTCAATTTTTGCTCTTACCCTTATTTTGCCACCACGTGCGCCGTCGTTGTAATTGCTTACATCAACCATACCGCCATGCAGGAAGTCGGGATACAATTCAAACTTCTTGCCTTTAAGGTGCTTAATAGCACAGTCCAGTATTTCGCAAAAGTTGTGTGGTAATATTTTGGTACTCAAACCAACTGCAATACCATCAGTACCCTGAGCAAGCAGCAAAGGGAACTTCATTGGCAGGGTGGTAGGCTCGTTCTTACGACCATCATAGCTCAACTGCCAGTTTGTGGTCTTGGCATTAAAAGCTACTTCAAGGGCGAATTTGGAGAGACGTGCTTCTATGTAACGGGCAGCAGCAGCAGGGTCGCCTGTGCGAATATCGCCCCAGTTTCCCTGGGTCTCTATAAGCAGGTCTTTCTGCCCCAGGCCTACCATTGCATCGGTGATGGAGGCATCGCCATGCGGGTGATACTGCATGGTTTGACCTATGACATTGGCAACTTTATTGAAGCGGCCATCGTCCATCTCCTTCATAGCGTGCAATATGCGGCGCTGTACTGGTTTCAGACCATCTTCAATGGCCGGAACCGCACGTTCTAGAATTACATAGCTGGCATAGTCTAAGAACCAGCTCTCGTACATATCGTTAATCATCACCGAGCCTAACCCGGAAAATTCATCTTGTTCTGCCATGTATTGTTTTTCCCACTGGGAGGTGCAAAAATATTGATACCCACCGATATTTTCTGATAAAATTATGCACAAATGAAAATATTGGATTATAGGGAGTCAATAAGTTAGATAGCTAAATTTTATTAATACTATAATGCAGATCATACATGGCATAGTTTTTAAAAAGTCTACAATGATCGGTGCAAACAAATATTATCTGATCTAAATATAATTATCATGAAAAGTGTTACTAAAAACATCATTTACCTCTTCATTGCTACAGTGTTCATAACCTCTGTTTGCTCGTGCAGGGGAAAGAAATATGCCGGTACCAATGAAGAGGATTCTGATTCAGTAATTCTTGCCAGGGCCAACAACATAGCTGACAGTATAGCCAAAGTGAACTATAAGCCCGATACTACCTACAGGCTAGATACGGTAAAAATTCTTAGCAATCCTGATTATGCATTTGTACATAATTGCATAAAAAGTAATTGCAAGCAAATGGAAGTTATTCATTTTGGAATAGTTAATGGGTTTGATAAAAAGATCAAAAACGCATCGAAAGGAATGATGAGTGACTATGTTCACCTTAATGCCCAGTTGCGGGAGTATGCTACCCGAAACAATATTCCATTGTCTAATGATACAACTATTGATCTGAGTTTTGCCAATACCATGGACGGGTATACATGGGATAGCACCTGGGTAGACCTTGTATTAAGGGATCAGACAGCCACTTTAGCAGACTTTCAAAAAGCAAAGGCAGTGGTAAAAGATGCACAGCTACAGGCGATGATAGATAACCACATGCCTGCAATTAACAAGCATTTACAAGTTGCGGACAATCTTAAGAAGTCGTATTAATTGTAAATGATTTTTTAAAGTTACCTGTTTTGATTATTGCCTGATTTTAGTATTTTTAAGTATGGCAAAACAAAAAATTGTAGTGTTGACGGGTGCCGGGATAAGTGCAGAGAGTGGTTTAAGAACATTCAGAGACAGTGATGGGCTGTGGGAGGGGTATAATGTGGCGGATGTAGCTACGCCCCGGGCATGGCGAAAAGATCCCCAACTTGTCCTCAATTTTTATAATGAACGCAGGCGAGATGTGATGCTTGCCAATCCGAATAGTGCACACAAGGCTGTTGCCGAATTGGAACAGCAATATGATGTACAAATAATTACCCAAAACATAGATGACCTGCATGAACGAGCCGGAAGTACCAAGGTGCTGCATCTGCATGGAGAGATAGTGAAAATGCGCAGCGAACGCGCCGAACACCGTTTATACCCCGTACTTAAAGATATACAGTTAGGCGACGTCGCATTTGACGGAGGGCAGTACAGGCCTCACGTAGTTTGGTTTGAAGAGCCGGTGCCAATGATGGAGGAGGCTATACCACTAATGTATGCAGCCGATATATTTGTGCTTATAGGAACATCACTAGCAGTATATCCTGCTGCCAGCCTTGTTGATTATGTGAAGGACAACGTGAAGAAGTATATAATAGACAAGAAGATTCCGGAGGTGACAAGGCATAAGAATGTTATACCCATAGAAATGCCTGCTACGGAGGGAATGGTGGAGTTGAGGAGGTTGTTGGGGCAGAAGTGATGACAGTTTATAATGATAAATGCCCCGCTAAAGCGAGGCATTTCAAATATTGGGGATAGAAAATTACTTATTGAGATTAAACAGGCTATCTACAAATTCTTCCTTTTTAAAGATCTGGAGGTCTTCCATGCGCTCACCGACCCCAATATATTTAACCGGTATTTTGAACTGGTTGGCTATGGCCAGTACTACGCCGCCTTTGGCTGTACCATCTAGTTTAGTAATAGCTATGGCAGTAACCTTGGTCGCTGCTGTAAAGTGTTTGGCTTGTTCTATGGCGTTTTGACCGGTACTGCCATCGAGTACCAAAAGGACTTCGTGAGGAGCATCAGGCATTTTCTTTGAGATGACCCTGCGAATCTTGCTGAGCTCATCCATAAGATAGGCTTTGTTGTGCAGGCGGCCTGCTGTGTCTATGATCACTACATCGCTACCACGGGAGATGCCGGTTTCCACAGCTTCAAATGCTACTGCACTAGGATCACTGCCCATTTCTTTCTTTACAATGGGAACGCCCACGCGCTCACTCCAAATTACCAGCTGATCTACCGCCGCGGCCCTGAAGGTGTCTGCGGCGCCCATTAATACGTTTTTGCCTCTTTTCTTAAAGTTATACGATAGTTTGCCTATAGTGGTTGTCTTACCAACGCCGTTGACACCAACTACTAGTATTACATATGGGTGTTTGCCGGGTGGGGTATCGAAAGTTGCAAACTCATCAGACTGTGCATCTGTGAGCATAGACATGATCTCTTCCTGTAAAATGCCATTGAGCTGAGCTGTACCAATATATTTGTCTTTGGCGACTCTTTCTTCTATGCGCTTTATGATAGCTACTGTGGTTTCTACACCTACATCAGCGCCTATCAATGCATCTTCTACCTGGTCCAATACTTCGGAATCGACGGTGTCTTTACCGGCAATAGCCTTGGTCAATTTAGAGAAAAATCCTTCTTTGGTTTTTTTAAGTCCTTCGTCCAGCGCTACTTTTTCTTCTTCCTGCTCTTTGTTGCGTTTAAAGAGTTTATCAAATAACCCCATGATGTATTTTTAGAAACACTGCAAAAGTAATAAATATAAAAATGGAGCAGGTAAGGAATTCTACCGAAAATGTTAAGAAAATCAATGTTGTAGGGATAATTGCTGCATTATTTTAGCTATTTGGTTTCGGGTAGTTGATTTTTATACGCTATGCAGTACAATTTAGGCCGTATATGTGCGTTTGAAGCAGATAACACCGGGGACAAACCGATGCCATTTTATATAAAACCTTATTTTAGCGGAATGAAGCCATTTTTTTCAGCACTTATACTTTTTACAACGCTACATACTTCAGCACAAACATACTGGCAACAACATGTTGCTACCAAGATAGATGTACGATTGGATGACGAAGCTCATTTTCTTCATGCCAGAGAGGAGTTTGTTTACACCAATAATTCACCCGATACCTTAAGAAACCTGTATATTCATGTGTGGCCAAATGCTTACAAAAACGACCATACCCCCTTTGCACAACAGCAAGATAGAAATGGTAATACCTCATTTTATTATTCACCCAACAAAGACAAAGGTTATATAGATAGCCTGGACTTTACAGTTGATGGCAAGAATGTGGATCATTATATTGCTGAAAATACACCTGATATTGCCCGAATCGACCTGGCTTATCCGCTGTTGCCGGGTAAAAGTATTAAAGTGGCTACACCTTTTCTTGTGAAGATACCCAAGGTATTTTCGAGGTTGGGGCACACCGACCAGGCCTATTTTATATCTCAGTGGTTTCCCAAGCCAGCGGTATATGATCAGAAAGGCTGGCATCCGATCTCTTATTTGGATCAGGGAGAGTTTTTTAGTGAATTTGGGTCTTATGATGTTACCATAACGCTGCCTAAGAATTATGTAGTAATGGCAACGGGTAACTGCATGGATGAAAAGGAAAATACGTGGATGGATGGTTTGTCTAAGTTGCCCGTCTCTGATTCTGCAAATGACAATACCCCTACAAGCAGCACAGAACTGAAGACCATCCACTTTCATGAAGATAATGTGCATGATTTTGCCTGGTTTGCCGACAAGCGGTGGATAGTGAGAAAGGATTCGGTAAAGTCTCCGGGAACGGAACATCTTGTCTATACCTGGGCTGCCTATTTACCTTCTTATAAGAAAATATGGGCTGATGCTACTACTTACCTTGGTGAGACAGTGAAGCACTATGGCAAGTGGGTGGGACCATATCCATACAATACTATTAAGGCCGTGCTGGGTGATATGCATGCGGGTGGCGGTATGGAGTATCCAACTGTTACGATCATAGATAAAACTGCAGCACTAAATTTCAGAACGGTAGTGATACACGAAGCAGGCCATAACTGGTTTTATGGTATGCTGGGCAGCAACGAGCGAGACCACCCATGGATGGACGAGGGAATGAACACTTTTTATGAGAAGAAGACCACGGAGGCATTAACACCTGATACCGGTATATTGTCTAAACTGAGCAAGCTAAATGAAGAGTTGCTGTATTATCAACTGGCAGCATCACATACCGACCAAACGATCGACCAGACCGCATCTAAGTTCACCAAATTGAACTACGGACTGGATGTGTATTATAAGACATGGCTTATGCTGCGTGTGCTGGAGCAGTACATGGGTGAGGCCGATTTTGAGAAAGGAATGAAGAATTACTACAACAACTGGCACTACAAACATCCATATCCGGAAAATTTCAGGGACTGTATGCAGCAGAGCACTACGAAAAACCTGGATTGGTTTTTCCCCGGAATGTTGTTTACTGATAAAAAGATTGACTTTACTATAATAAATGCGCGGAGAGAAAATGATAAGACGACAGTGAAATTGCGCAACAATAGTTCTGTACTGTCGCCTGTGCTGATCAATGCCTTCAGCAATGACAGCCTGGTGTGCAAGAAGTGGACAGCGCCATTTACAGGTACTACAACAATTGACTTGCCAGTTACTGAATGGGACAAGCTGAAGATCGATCACTTCTTTCCTGATGCAAAATCGGCCAATGATATCTACACAAAAGGTGGTTTGTCGCATAGGTTCCACCTTGGTATTCGCGGATTTTTTGGTGTGAATACCGATGAAAAGTACAAACTTTTTGTTGCGCCAGCTGTCGCATATAACCAATACAATGGAGTAATGGGGGGCTTAGTAATACATAACCTGACCATGCCTGAGAATAGGCTCCGCTTTATATTGACACCGCTTTATTCCGGCGCTACTAATAGCTTTACGGGCGCGGGATCGATGGGGTATATGTGGTATCCTAAAAGAGCGTTCCAGGAGATATTGCTGCAGGCAGATGCGAAATCATTCCATTACAACGAATCGTATGCGGGCCTTACTGACAGAGCGTATACGCGTTATATAAAACTGGAGGTAGGACCGAGTTTTACACTTAAGGAAAAAGACCCTCTAAGTGATGCCACAAAAATGCTATCGGTTAAGGGGTATAGCATATGGGAAGACCAGTTTGCAGGGGCCAGCGCAGGGATAGAAAAGATAAATGTAAAACAGCATTTATATGGAGTTGTGAGGTATGAGCATTTTAATGAGCGCACCTACAATCCATTCAGCTATACAAGTGAAGTGCAAGTGGGCGCTGACTTTGCTAAGGTGACCCTTGAGGGCAAGGCGAGAGTAGATTATAATACCCGTAAAAAATCACTCTATGTGAGGGCGTTTCTGGGTAAGTTCTTCGCTATTAATGGCGACCCGGCTGTTACAAGCAGATACCAGCTTAATTCATCTTACTCAGCCACTAATGATTATTTGTATGATGGTACATATATAGGTAGGAATGCAACCGGAAATGTAGCAGCACAGCAGGTGTCGATACAGGAGGGTGGCTTTAAAGTGCCTGTGTTTGGCAGGGTAAGTCGTAGCGACAACTACATGGCGACTATCAATCTCGAGACCGATCTGCCATTGGGCAAGTTGCCAATAAGAATATTTGCGGATGCAGGACTTATCCCAAACATTAAAGCAACAATAGCTAACAATAGCAGTACTACATTTTTATATGAGGCTGGTCTCTCTGTGCATCTCATTAAAGACGTAGTGTACATCTATTTGCCTATAGTAATGAGCGGTGATTTCCAGAATTATCTCCATGACACTTATGGCAATAGGAATGCATTTAAACACGGCATATCATTCACCATGATGTTTCAGAATATAAACTGGCTGCGTAGTCCTACGAGTTTGTTAAAGAAGCTGGTGAATTGATAAGTGTAGTTTTTTGACTTAAATTTCCTTTAGTGAATTGATTTAGAATCAGTTCACTAAGCAGCTGAATTTAAATACATGGCTTTTATTTTAGTTTTTTAAAACATGTCATAAAAAATTTTGGTTATTTAACAAAAGGTTATTAAATTTAGGTTAATAAAACAACCAATTTATGAAACACATATTACGCAAATCGTTTACAGCAGCAATGCTGGCAGTAGCATGCGGCAGTGTTGCGCATGCACAGGGTACGATATCGACAATAGCTGGTAACGGATTGTCGGGATTTGGTGGTGATGGTGGACCTGCCGTGGGCAGTGTGTTGAGCAGTCCGAGCGGTGTTGCGCTGGATGCGTCAGGCAATGTTTTCATAGTTGACAAATATAATTACCGACTCAGGAAGATTGATGCAGCAAGTGGTAATATTTCTACTTATGCAGGTGGTGGTACATCTACGGCATATGATATTGATCCTACAACGGCAATGTTTGAAATGCCAACCAGTGTTTACATCAACGGTTTAAATGATATTCTTGTAACGGATCACTTTTTTGATATGACGTTCAAGATCGACCATTCATCAGGTCATCTATTCTCTCGTTGTGGCAGCCACTCTCAGGGATGTGATGGAGATGGCGGATCAGGCGAAGGTGCAAGAATGATGTTGCCGGCTGCTTCATGTGAAGATGCTGCAGGAAACGCTTATATGGCTGATCAGGGCTGCGGAAAGATCCGTAAGGTTGACGGAGCTACTGGCCTGGTAAGCACATTGGCTACTTTATCTGGTGTCAACGCGGTTTTCTTTGATCCAACTACAACTACCGATCTTTATGTATCACAGATGTATACTCACCAGATCCTGAAGATAAATGTGGCTACAGGTGTAACTACAGTAGTAGTAGGTACTGGTGTAGCTGGTAATACAGGTAATGTAGGTTATGCGATCAATGCAACAATTGGTATGCCTACAGCAATATTTGTAGATAATCACCATGGTCTGTACTTCACAGATGCTACTTACAATGTAGTGCGCAAAGTGAACCTGACCACAGGACAGATATACAATATAGCAGGAACAGGTGTTGCAGGATATTCAGGCGACGGTGCTGCTTCTCAGCTGGCTGAATTGAATAATCCTCAGGGAATATGGGTAGACAATTCAGGCTACATATACATCGCTGATGCAGGTAACAATGTTATTCGTAAGATCAAGCCAAAAGGCCCTAAAGCAAATGGTGCAATGACGGAAATCAGCGAGGTAAGTGTTTATCCTAATCCTACTTCAGGTGTATTCACATTGTTCACAGACGAAGAGTTGAGCAATACCAATGTAACTGTTTACAATGTTGTAGGCCAGCAGGTTTATTCAACTGTTCTTAGCGGTAATTCAAACAACATAGACCTTGGCCAACAGGCTCCGGGCTTGTATACTGTAGCATTTAAAACTGCTTCAGGTATGCATACTGAAAGGGTTACTATTCAATAATCAGAATGTTGAAATGATATTCAAATGCTCCCGCCTGGGAGCATTTGTTTTTTAAGCGATTTTGAATTAAATTGTATGATGATGTTGCAACAGTTGTTATCACTAAAAAAACACTTGAAATTGGTAATGCACCCATCGTTGCGTACCTACACCACGCCGTGTGACGGGGGAAGAATGCGAGGCTACGAACCTTTTGCACCAAACGGCGATATGACGAGTTCCTGTTTGCACACAACGCAAGGACTGAGTTTGAAATCTGTGGTTATAACACTCCTGGTCTTTTGTTTCATATCTGAGCAATCCAGGGCGCAGGGCGGATATATAACTACTATTGCGGGTAACGGAGTTACACAATATATTGGTGATGGGTATCCGGCAACAAATTTATCGTTGGCTACACCCTCAGGGTTGTGTATGGACAGGCAGGGTAATATATACTCAACAGATTTTGCCAGTCATAGAATAAGGAAGATAACGCCATCTGATTCGATCTATACAATTGGGTTGACCGGTGTGCCAGGATATACGGGCGACAACGGACCGGCAACCAATGCAACAATGGACAGACCTTATGGTATAACCATAGATACTTTTGGTAACCTGTATATTATAGATCAGCGGGATGATGTGGTGCGGAAAATAACCCGGTCCACAGGTATCATTACCACCATTTGTGGGAATGGTGCAGGAGGATTCTTTGGTGATGGCGGCCCTGCTACGGCTGCGCATATGGAACAGCCCGCAGGTTTGTGTATAGACAATGCAGGTAATTTGTACATAGCGGATAAGGGTAATAACCGTATACGTAAGGTAGATGCAGCATCGGGCATCATTAGTACGGTGGCAGGTATGGGGATTATAGGCTATAATGGCGATGATAGTGCGGCTACAGCAGCAAAATTATCTAATCCGCGGGGAGTGTGCCTGGATATAGCCGGCAATATATACATAGCTGATTACGGCAATCACCGTATTCGGAAGGTAGATGCGATAACTGGTATCATTACAACCTTTGCCGGCACAGGAGTAGCAGGCAACTCGGGTAATGGCGGGCCTGCTACAAACGCACAACTGACACAACCCACTGGTGTATTTATGAGCAAACAGGGCAATTTGTATATATCGGACTACGGGAATAATGTGATACGGATAATAGGGTCGGATGGCGTGATCAACAAAATTGCTTGTACGGGTGGGTATGGATATACAGGAGATCATGGACCTGCGCAGGATGCTACCATGATAGGGCCATTGGCCGTGTTTACAGATGACTCTGAGAATATATATATAGCCGATGGCACTAACTCCGCAATAAGGAAAATACAACATTCACCGGTGGGCATTACAGATGTAAAGAAGTTGGGTAATCTTCCTGTATATCCTAATCCTACCGCGGGAGCATGTTATATAGATGCCGGTAGGGTAAGTACTAATGCAAGTGTGTTAGTATGTAATATGCTTGGTGCAGTGGTTTATAGTGCGCCGGTTACGGAAGTACAGCATCGTATAGACATGACTGCATTGCCAGCAGGGGTATATTTCGTTCGGGTGTTTAGTGGGAATGAAGTGAGGTTAGGGAAGGTGGTGAAGGAGTAGCCTACAACCTCACCTTAGCAATATAACACCCCTTATCAGCATAGCCCAGGATATATAGATAATTGCCCTGACGTTGCATGTCTACGTAATCGATGATGGGATAATTTTTTAGTATGATAGTCTTTGTAATGGTGTTGTTCTCTATGAAGTGCAGTTGCATTGCTTTTTCGTGATGGTCTTTGAGCGCTACCGCGTATTTGCCGGTGCCGACCTTTGCTATTCCCGGATAACTGAATACGTCTCCATCCATACGTACTACCGCAATGGTATCGAAGGTTTCGCGGTCAATGAGCGCTGTAAAGCAGGGTGGATGGCCTATCTGGGCAACGCCGGTAAGAGCGATAGCTTTTTTGCTGACTGCTATGTTGCCACCAATGAATTCATATTGTGTGTATTGTTCTCTGAATAGCGTGTAGGTTTTCTTACGAAGCGGTTAGAAGTCTTTGTCCGTTTCCATTAGCAGGGCAGCATATCTACTAACTGAGGACCCTATAGATCTTTGTTTTACCGTGCCGGAGAAAAGATAGCCTGTTGGCGTTTCTACAAATGATGTTGCTTCGCCTGCCAGGTAAGTATGTTTATCTGTGTCGTCCCAATACATATCCTCCCTCGACGGCAGATCCTGCAATAAGGTATCAGTGAGTAGTTTTCCCTTAGCTGAAACCTTTAAGATTCTTGGTGTCACTGTGTTCTCGGACAGGTATTTGCTTACCTCAACAGTTTTGATGAGAGACGTGCCTAGAATAATGAATTGACCATCTTCATTTTCAATCGCTTTCTGGGGAGTAGAATTATAGAATGATGGGTACATCTTATCCCACTTCAGCATAAAGTTGGTATCGAGCATCATTGCAAATATGCCTTGTGCGCGGTCTGTCTCATAGTTTTTCTCCCTGTATCCATTGGCAAAGCCCGTTATGAATAGATTGCCTGTTGAGGTTACCTGTATGGTGTTGCCTTCTACCACGCTCGGTAGCATCAGGTGATCTTTACGAAAATCTTCGGGTTTCAATTTTCTATATTCAGAAGCCAATCCGCCGGCGAAGGAGCGGTTGGCCAGCTTGCCGTCGCTTGTAAATTTATAGACGAACATAGAGCCAAACATGCCAATGTTGGGCATCGTTGAGTCTGCAATTACAGTAACGCCATCTACGGTCTTATAATACTCGGTACCGTGTTGGTACTTGCCGGTAACATAGAAAGTTCCCGAAGGTGCTACCGCTAAAGCAGTAGGGTGAAATTCTGCAATGGGATTGTGTGTTTCCAATATCTCCCATTCCAGCGTTTGCGCGTGACTACATAGGGAAATGCTAAGCATCGTTACAAGTAAGGTCAATTTCATAACAGGAACGAAGATAATAATTCCCGAAAGGTAGAGCGCTATTTTCCGGGGGTATTCTGTTGGCTCAGTATGGCACATCAAGTGCTGATGCATTTACCTGTATTTTTACCGTTTTCAATTTCCTCTTCATCTTGAATTTCATTGTGAGTTTCGGATCAAAGAAGTCTTTTACAAGTGCAGGCCTTGGGGAATTCAGCAAATACTCTCTTGGCAAGCCATTGATATGATTCGGAAACTCAAGTAAGGGATTAGTCACGTTCCTTACCACAACCGGAATCTCTTTTATGCCGAGTGCCCTACAGGCAAATACGCGATGAAAACCATTGTGCAGGACTATCTTTGTTGGCGTCCGCAATACGTTTACCGGAGCTACTCCATACCCTATAAAAGATATTATCGCTGCTACAGGCAACCCACCACCCGCAAACTCCATATCGTCTTCTGTAAGATCTTTTACGAAAGAACCCAGATAGCGCATGTCACTGCTGGGCGACGTGAAAATGTGCGTACCCGCGGTTTCAAGATGTTGGATAGGATCCTGGTATCTATCGGGCGACAGGCAGGCTTTTATCAGGTCTTTCATGCCTGTAGCACCTTTCATGTCGTCTATCAATTTCTGGCAAAAATCAAAATTTACCATCTTCTGAGGGGCAACCAGTTTATCTATTTCTACGAGAGCGATCTCTGTATTGTGTGGCTGAAATGTTTTGGAAAAACGGGGGTCATTGCGGTATACATCCAACAGCTTGTTGTAGCGCGCGGGTATTTTTTTTACACTTATTGTATTGGCCAGATCTTTTTCGTCGGCACATAACTGCTGCACATAAGGCTGCACCAGTCGCAGGTTTTCAAATATTTCGTCCTGCCTATCGTATTCAGATTCGGCAAAATGCTGTTTGATAAAAGCTGCCAATTCATTGTTGGAAGAGAACCCGTAAACATTCAAAGCGTTTTCTGTATGTGTGTTGAGCATTGTTGGTAGATTAAAATGGATAAGTATTTAATACCTGCCCGGAGTAACCGGGCAGGTATTAAGAATTTAGCAGATCCCGGATCAGTCACGAATTATTGTTCCCGGTGCCGAATCCACAGCAAACACACCGGCGCCCTCTATCGAGCCCAGGAATTCACCATAGTAAGTATTACCAGAAGGGCTGTAAACTGTTAAGGAGACACCTCCTACAACTTCTGTTTCCCCGATTACCGTAACCTGACAAGGGCCGATAATGCCGGATGTAGAAACTGTGAACCAGCCAGCAATGTCGCCCACACCTATACCAGCTCCCATGCCAGAGTTTACAGCTTCAATGATAACATTGGGAGGAGTACCGATTATAGTAAGGGATGCCTGCATAGCGAAACTGGGTCCGTCGGCTGCTATACCAATGGTGCCATAGGCGTAATAGTCTGACCAAGCCCAACCCGGCTCCATGATGTGTTTGTTTTTTACCGACTTAATGTGATCTTTCGGTAATGCTCTTAGCTCGGCTATCGTAGCATTCATTTTCTTTTTCGCTTTAGCCACTAATTCGGGATTCTTTGGCGCTGCGCTTTTTTTGTTTTCCATAAAAAATTAATTTTTTGGTGAACAACAAATCTATTCTGCTTATCGGTTGACAATTATTCAATGAGGTCGAGCATAGACATTATGTATCTCAATGGCCTGAAATTGGGGATGGAGGGTATTGTGAGGAGTTAATTAAATGGGGTAATTAACCGGGTATATACTCAAAAAAAGCCATCGTAGATGAACCTTCAAAACATGGTTGTACGATTCCACTTATGCTAAGGGAATCGTACAATCGTTATTAATAATGAACAAGAAAAAATTACAGATGTTCAAGCTGGTAGTTCTTGATTGGCATTGCAATGCATGATAGCACCTTAGCGAAGTAAATTGCATCATTTAGTACCACCAATTTTAAGTACAGCTGTTTTTAGTCTTCCATTTCCAGCTCTGTAACCAGGTCGTGCCCTGAAACAGAGTGGCCAATGCCTGCTGCAAACAATGATATGTTGCCCAACGCCAACAATGCGTAAGCGATACCCAAAGCCATAAGCATATAATTAGCAGATTCGGGCTTGCCCATGAAGCCTAGCAAAAATATACCAATACCTACCAATACTCTTAAAATTCTTCCCGCAACACTCGCCATAAACCTGAAATAGCTTTTCATAATCACACGTTTTAATTATTAGTATAGACGGTAAAACCATGCCATTTATTGGGTGCTAGATTTGTTTTAACATAGTGTTTTAGTTGGGCTAAAGTAGCATCCCACTCCAGTAATGAATGGAACAGACGCAAGTGTAGAAAGTAGTGAAGTGATTAACTTATTGTAATTAATGTCTTTGAGCCTTTCACCAATTGCCAATAGAGATAGTTACCGTATACAACTGTTGCGGTGTACCAAAGTGCGAGGATCTTATCGGCATAGATGATCTTGTAGTGGACTATGGGCAGGTAGTTGGGGAAACACTTATCCAGGCTGAGGAAGTAGGGTATTGATGCGAGTATGTATAGCTTATAGTTCTTAGATACTACCGCATAAAAGAAGAAAAAGATAATGATGGGGTTGGCATAGCGTTCATGCATCTGAGTGTTGAAGTAGAAGAAATAGAGACACAACAAGCCGGTGCCAAGGAAGATGTATTGGTACATTTTGGAGTCTGGTGGTAATGCCTTCCTGCGTTGCTGCCAGACCACCTTCAGCATAGGCCAGAGAATAAGCGCTGAAGATGTACAAAACATAATCAGTCCCGTAGTTTTATAGGAGAGTAGTATGAAGGTGTCTTTATCATTAATGAAGTAATGATTGGCCGGCACCAAAAGATACCAAATGTTGAAAGCGCAGATAGTGAGCTTGTTATAGAGGTCTACTGAGTGAGTAGCATAAGATATGAGTTTGGGTAAACCGCCATTGCTTAACCATGGCAGAAAGATCAATAACTGTAAAACAGCCGCTGACATAAGGATGTAAATCACTGTTTTGATATTACGGACGCTGTAGATCAATACCAATCCCATTACCGGTAGAAACTCTATGGCTTGCGGCTTGGTGTTAAGCGCCAATAGGTAGAGCAGTGTAGCGGGTACAGGGTATAGCAGGCCAATTACAATGGCCAGAAAACTCAGGTTGGTATACATACTATCTATCTGCCCCCACATCATTGAGTTGAACACATATGCAATGTTGATGAGGAGGAATAGGTAGGGAATTTTAAATGACAAGATCTTTTGTCTGAAACAGCAGAGGACAAACAGGGGGAGAAAGTCGAAAAAGACAAACAACATTTTTATATCGCTGATGTGAGCAGTGATATTGACTGTTGATCCTTGAATTAGATCAAAGAGATAAAGGCCATAAATGTAAACGGGAAAGTAGTTGATAACCCCACCATCGTAAGCACCGGTAAGTCCATGTTCATGAATATGCAACGCCCATATGCGCCAGTAATTCATGTCATAGTCCATAGAAGCCCTTGGCAACACAAAGAGATACAGCGCAAAAATGAGCAGTATCTCTATGCGGTTGCGGGTGAGGCTATTTTCATGCGTCATTTCTTAGGAGCACTGCCTGCGTTATTATAGAATATTTGTGGCTGTTGTTGCACCATACCCATTGCTGCGCCCATGCCTTGCTTTGCCTGGTTATGGTTCGGATTAAGCTTCAAGGTCATATTCCAGGCGTTTATAGCCTCGCTATATTGTTTGTTAGAGAAGTAAGCACCTCCGAGGTTGTACCATAGTTCGGCGTTGGTGGAGTCAATTTCTATCCCCAACTGAAACTCCTTAATAGCTTCAGGGTATTTGCCATACTGGCCATAATTGTTCCAACCATTTTTCATATGGTAGTCACCCAGCAGGGTATACAAGGTTTTCAGACTAGGGTAGTTAGGGTAGTTGGCCCGTACACTGTCGAGGCACATTTTTGCACTATCCAATTGTCCGAGTTTGTAATAAGCAATACCCCTGTTAAGGAATCCTGCCACGAATTTAGGGTGTACTTCAATTGCCTTACCCAGCAAACTAATTGATTTATGAAGCAGCTCATTCTTTATTTTTTCGTTCTTCTCCAGGTCGCTCATGGTGATCATTGCGGCAGCCACGTTGCCATTTACCAGTACAGAGTTAGGAACCGTTTTAATATCCTGGAAGAATAGGGACTTATCATTTTTCCAGTCGATGTTGCGGGTTATGGTTTTGAAACCGCACAGCACAATAATAACGCCCATCAGCCCGACCAGCGCCATTTGAGCAGTTGCCAGTGGCTTTATATAGTCCATTCCCTTTACCAGGAGGTATGCCATCACTATGGAGAAACCAACAGATGAATGGAATATCAAACGTTCGCCCATGGTAGCACCAATATTAAAGACCAGGTTATTGACCAACAACAAATGCAACATGTAGAAAGCAATGGCAAAGCCAAATATTTTGTACTGTTTCTTTACGAATACAAAAACAAACATTGCCCCCATTATAGCCAGATGGATGATGATAGACAACCACACCTGTAGATCTCCGAATGATTTATATGGGATACTGTTGTAAGAGTAATCCGCAGATAGTGGGTGCGGGAATATCAGTAGTTTAAGGTAGTTAAGTGTAGTAGATATTTCTGTAGCGATCTTCTGCGAATGTGAGGCGAAGAAGTATGGGTTATTCAATACCTCTTTATCGGCATTAACACCTGTCGACTTGATGGCATCCATGATCTCGGGAATAGACATGTTAGCGCTGTCTTCAATACCGGCCACGTGTATGGCCATCCTGATGCGAATGTATATGTAGAGACATATCACCAGCATGTAGGGTATGGTGCGGATAATGCTCTTCTTAATAGGGTAGTCTCTGAATAGGAAAAACGACAAAGGCAAGAGTATAGCCATTGTAATTGCGTACTCTTTAGATAGGAAAGCCAGGAAGAAACATACCAATGCGCCGGCAAGAAAACCATATTGTTTCCTGTTCTCTTCATACTTGAAAGCCAGTATGAAAGTAAGGCACATAAAGAAGAGCGACATGATCTCATCGCGGCTCTTTACGTTGGCTACCACCTCTGTATGAATAGGGTGAATGGTGAACAGCACCGTAGCTACTAAGGCCATTAAAGGGTTGTTTCTGAATATGATATAGCGCAGGAAGTAAAGCAATAATACTGCAAGACCCATGTACCAGAATACATTGAACAAGTGCCTGATGTGCATATTGAATACTAACTTCTTTTCGGCCGGGCCACGTATACCATAAGAAATATTCATTGCAAGTACGCTGTCTACTTTGTCTTTAGGAACAGCTCCAAAAAACTGTTGTTCTATTGCAAAAGTTGCAATAGACAATGGTCTGTAACGGCCACCTGAAAGTTGGTTAACGGTATTCAACTGGCGATAGTAGCTAGCATAGGCATCTTCAGTAAATATGCTTGGAATGCCGGCAAAACCTTCCTGTACAAACTCGTTCTTAACGATTACAATGCCGTCATCGTGTGCAAACTCGTTGGACCAGGTATTGATATAAAATATGAATGCAAGGAGGGCTACAATAATAGCCTGCACCTTAAAATCGTATATGGAAAAAGTCATTGGGGCTGCCGGGTCAACTACCAGTTGATCTTCGGCTACTACCTGCTCAATGTTGTTGTTAAGGTCTGTCGGAGGGGTAATCTTTTGCTTTTTGGCCATGTTTGTAATATGCTACTCAAAAGTAATTATTTTATATCATAGGTCAATGAACCTAGCAGCCCGTAAAATCCTCTATTACCTGCATCAGTTCTGTAGTTGCTGTATCCAGGTTTTCGTTAATGATGATCCTTTCAAACTGAGGGGCGAATTTGAGTTCTTCTTCTGCCTTTGTAATTCTTTCCTCAAGTGTATGTTCAGTTTCAGTACCGCGGGCTATCAATCTCTTCCTCAACTCTTCTATAGACGGTGCTTCAATGAAGATAGTACGGGTTATGCCGGGGAATTTCTTCTTGATGGCTAATGCACCCTGCACATCAATGTCTACCAGTGGCGACTGGCCATTGTCCCATATCCGCTGTAATTCGGTCTTTAGTGTGCCATAGTATTTGCCTGTGTACACCATTTCCCACTCTATAAAGGCATCTTCAAGGATCAGCTGTTTGAATTCCGCTTCGGTGTAATAGTAATAATCTTTGCCGTGTACCTCGCCCGGTCTTGGTGTGCGTGTGCATGCAGATATGGAGAAGGCGAGTTGCGGGCAGGAAGCCAGCAGTCGCTTTACTAGTGTTGTTTTACCTGAGCCCGATGGAGCTGTTATAACGATGATCTTACCTGTAGCCAATTTGAAGGGGTGATTTCCTGCGAATTAAGCAAAAAAAAATGACTTTTTTGTATGTCAGCTGCTAAAGGTTAATGTAAAGGAGGCATAACGTGACGCAAGGGCTAGTTTGATTAAGGATGTAACCCGAACTAAATGATGTGTCTGCAAGAGAATCGATATGCTCTTGCTGTGCGGAATAAACGCCAAAAGCCACGAACCGGAGGCCGTGGTTTTGGTTGAAAATGATATTTGAACTATGACATTTTCGCAATAGATTGCTTGTAAAGCTGGTAAAAGAATATGGGCAGGAAGACAAAGTTGAGTACTACCATTCCCAGCATGGTCTGGATATTTGCTGAAGGTAAATACATGATCTTGAACATGCTACCTGAAGATATCAAAACCCCTGCAACAAAGCCGGCTATCACCCGTACTTTATAGTCAGCCGCATAGTTCTTCATATACCTGATAGAGTTGGCCAATATGGCTGTAAGGGTTATGATCAATGCGCCGAAGCCGGAGAATAGCATACCACTTGCACCGGGCCAATGGAAGATCTTGAACATAAGACCCATAGAAATGAGGAATGCGGCCAGGAAGCCGGTTCCATAGATGACTCTTTTCATGTTAGTTTGTTTTTTAAAGGTTAAGAGAAAAAATAGCTCCTCCTGTATCTCGTGGCTGCCATTGGGCGTTATGGCCATAAACGCCTGCTGGTAGGCAGCTTCGAAATCGATGCGTTGGGCATCCATCGCTTCTTCTATGAAACAACAATAGTGGTCAAGTAATCCCTGCTGCAGGCCGGGATCAATGTTACCATCCAGGTTTATACGTTCCAGGATGGTATCTACCTGTTCATCAGTTAGCTGCTGCATAAGAAGTAAGCGGTTCTGAGGTGACTAAACTATGTATGGTGTTGAGGAATGCCAATAATTCATCAACCGATTTTTGTGCTGCGCTTTTGCCGGGTTGGGTAAGGCTGTAGTACTTGCGAACTCTCTTACCAATAAATACCTCTTCGGCTGTGACCAATCCTTCTGCTTCCAGCTTATGGAGGGCGGGGTAGAGCGATCCCTCTTTTACCAGTATGGTACCGTCGCTCATCTCTTTCACCATCTGCGTAATCTCGTAGCCGTACATCCGGTCTCTTTGCTCAAGAAGCCTTAGGATAATAGTGCCCAGTGTTCCCTTTAATAATTCGCTCTGATTCATAGCATGTTGTTGCATTTCGTTGTAATGCATCACAAATCTATGTATTAAAATTGAAACAGCAAAAATAATTTTATAAAAAAAGCTGCGGATACAAATCCGCAGCTTACACCACTCATAAACAACCACTATTTTTTAAGTATTACATAAGATAAAAAGCGGGAGTAGATGCTGGTACCGGAACCGCAGGTTCAGCCCTTCCGTTTTCATCCTCCATCATTTGCTTCAAGTCACGTTCAATGTTTTTAGCAATAGCAGTGACGGGAGTATCAGTAGGCTTATTCTCGAATGGATCCTGTAGATGTATCGCCATCTTTTCGATAAGCATAAAGCAGGCTGAAATCGCTGTAACAACAAGTACTTCTAATATTCCAAATATCTCAATGAACCCAAATGGCAACAGGCAGATAAACAGCAAGAGCGAGAAATGAATATACAGGCTGTAGGTAGAAGGGAACACAGTGTTCTTGATTCGTTCACACTTGCCCTGCGAATCGCATAACCTGCTTATGGTCCTGTCCAGTTCCACCTGCTGAAATCTGTTGATGTAGCCACTGTTTAGCGCATCTCTTATGTCATGAGCATGAAGATTAAGAATTGCCGCAGGAACATTGGTGTATCGTGATACCGTTTCTATATCCTTTCTGGACAGAAATCTTTCCAGCCCTGTAAGTGGACTATGGCCCCGTAAGTTTTGGCCCAGGCTGTGTGTCCAAGCTATCTGCCGCTTTACAAAACGGTTACGCAGCTGCTCCAATTGCTCACTTTCAAATTCTTCCTGCATAAAACAGAACACCTGCCGGGCAAGGCTTCTGGAGTCGTTAACGATTGCTCCCCATATATGGCGTGCTTCCCACCACCTGTCATATGCCTGGTTAGATCTGAAGCCAAGCAGCAGCGATATTACAGTGCCCAGTATTGCCGGCACTGTAAGGGGAATAGAAATGCGGATGACATGAACATTATGATATAGTGCCCATACTAATACCGAATAGGCCATCACATAGGCAACCTCATACTTTATCTCGCCAAAAATGTATTTGAACGGTATCTTATCTTTAAGTAACATGATATTAGATTTATTTGGTTCACAAAGTCTCTTCTCTTATTAGTATTACATGTGCTGCAACATGGCAACAGGCTGCAAGTCTCTATCTTTCTTAATGGTAACAACCGGCTGCGCCACTTCTTCCTTTACGACCTTTCTTGGTGTAAGGCGCCTCATGATCTCAATGCCCGATTTTTTGAACATACGCTCAGGGTTCACGCTCTCCCTTACCACGGGCATAAACGTGTAGCCTTCGGGATAAACTATGAGATCTATATCGTTTGCTTCTGCATAATTTTCAAATACCGCCGGTGTACTGCCATGCATTATCTTGAAGCTGATATTATTGATGTTGTTGTACATCGACTTCAGTTTCTTACACTTGATACGCAGCGTTTCAGATATGAGCTGGTTGTGGTCTTTAAGTCCGGCCCGGCGCATTGCGTCTATAAGGTTATCGGGCATTTCAAGAGCGTGGAATAATAGAATGTTGATCTTGCCCGGAAGCGCCTGCGCCACATTGGCAATAAGATCAAGAGAAGCAGGCGAGAAGTCGGTTGGAATTAATACGTTTTTCATGACTCTATTTTTTAGTGTTGAATTGATGAATTATTTACACTGCAAAAATGAGTCGGCGGTATTAGTAGGTTATAAGACCTGCATTAGATTGTATTAAAATGTAGATTAGAATGAGATAAGAAAAGGCGCATCAGGCCGTCAGTAAAGGGATGGAGAGCATCACTTTTACACCATTACCTGCGCTGGAGTGCACATTGATCTCACCTTTATGCAGTCTGAATATATTGCGGGTAAGGGGTAGCCCAATACCATATCCCTCATACTTACCAGTATTAGAAGCCCTGAAGAACGGGTCATAAATATATTTCAGCTCGTCAGTTGGTATGCCGATCCCTTCGTCCAGTATAGTTAACAGTAGCATTTTATTGATGATAGTTGCTTTTACAGATACTTTGTCATTATTGGAATATTTGCATGCATTTTCCATTACATTGCTCAGTCCAAGCTTTAATAAGTGATAATTGCCTTTTATGACAACTGGTTCGTTTGCCGGTAATTCCGATAGATCAATATGTATCTGGTTTTCGGGAATAATGTTATTGATGGTGTCTTTTACATCCATCAATAGATCCTCAATTCTTATTTGCTGCAGGTTATGCTTTTTGCCGTCAAAGCCGGTCTGTGCAAGGTTTAGTAAGCTGTTGGTGAGGTGTTGTAGTTTTTCTGCCTGTTTTACGATTATTTCAAGGCTCTGCTTATATTCCTGTTCATTACGCTGTCGCGAGAGCGCAATTTCCGCCTCGCCATATATAGCGGTAAGCGGTGTACGAAGCTCGTGAGATGCATTGCTGACAAAGTTGTTCTGTGTTTCAAACGACGTTTCCAACCTGCTGAGCATGTCGTTGAATGTAGATGCTAAAACGGCTATTTCATCATCATCTCTTCTGTCCTCCAGCCTTAGGTGCAGGTTCCCAATGCCTATGGTCTTTACTTTTTCTATGATATCTCTTACCGGTTTAAATGTGTGGCGAGAGAAGAATATACCCAAGGTATACGCCACTAATAGACCCGCTAACACGCATGTAACCAGTATTAATTTCAGTTTACGGGCATAGGCAATACTGTCTTCATTTTGAGCACCTACAATTACTACGTATTGCTTTCCTTTTTCATTATACAATAAGCCTGTATAGAACACACTTTCTTTGCGGAGGGTAGCCGACCGCTGTGTGAGAATGCCGGTATAAAATGATTCAGGGAGACCTGGTATAACCCGTGATTTCAGAAATACATCCAAACTGTCTTTGGGAAAGAAGTACTCTTTTTCACCAGGTAGTGGTTCCAGGTGCTTTTCTATAATGTCGCTGTATACCTCGCCAAGGTGAGGATGTTGCTTTTCTAACTCAGCTTTTGCTGTTATGATACCTCTTATTTCCAACCGCTTGTAGTAGTCCTGAAATGCGAAGCTGTTCATAAAAAAGTAAGCAACACAGCTAACCAAAATAAGAATGGTGCCGGTAATACTTGTGAAAATAAGTGCCGTCTTCTTTTGTATGGTCATTGCTATCAGTCTTTAAGTATATAACCCATGCCTATTACTGTGTGCAGCAGTTTAGGTTCAAAGTCTTTATCTATCTTTTTTCTAAGATAGTTTACATACACGTCCACCACATTGGTGGCCATATTAAAGTCCACACCCCACACATTTTCCAGCAGATCCATCCGCGATATTACTTTTTTCTGGTTTTTGAGGAAATATTCCAGCATACGGTATTCTGTAGATGTAAGGCTTACTTCTGTATTGTTGCGCCTAACAATACGGGCATCAAGGTCCAGTTCCAGATCTGCAATTTTAAGTTTGTTTTCCTCAACAAAGCTTCCTGATTTGCGTCTCACCAATGCCCGTATCCTGGCCAGCAATTCAGCAAATTTGAAGGGCTTTATAAGATAATCATCGGCACCGGTATCCAACCCTGCTACCACATTGTCTGTAGTGCCTAGTGCCGTGAGTAGAAGGATAGGCGTATTATTTTTCGATTTCCTGATCATCCTACATAACTCCAGTCCATTGATCCCCGGCAGCATTATGTCAAAAATGAAGAGTTCATAGGTATTACCTACTGCCATCTGGAAACCGGTGTTGCCATCGGGCGCAATGGTAACCGTATAACCAGCCTCTGTAAGGCCTTTATTTATCATTCCCGCTATGCTCGGTTCATCTTCCACAAGAAGGATATTCATGGCTCGTTGTATTTTAATTTGGTTGCTGCTGTCGTGGCAACAACAATTGTATTGCGAATATAAGGGTATATCGGCTAGTGGGAATTGGTAAGTCAATTTGAGAAAAGTACCCGCAAAAAAATAGTGCAGGAAAATGAATCCCTGCACTATTTATAAACTATATAAGATCAGATTAGTTTACCAATACCTTTTGTGTGTATGTTTTAGTACCTGTTTTGAGGGTAATAAAATAGATCCCGGGTGCAAATCCTGAAGTGATAGTGTAGTCTTTATTTGCTGCGATGTCCATCTTTTCAATTGCTCTGCCCATCATGTCGGTAATACTCAATACAGCCGTCGAATTTTCAGCAGTTTCAAATTTGACAGAAAAAGAACCATTGTTAGGATTAGGGAAGATATTCAATCCTGTTGCAGTAACTGCTGTGTTAGATACACCTGTTGCTGAATCGCAATTAACAATGCTTACTATCATTGTATCGAGGAATGATCCACATGCGTTGCTAACTGCATAGTAGATAGAAACAGTTCCTGCCTGGTAAGCTTGGAACCCTCCATTTGGAAATACGATATCAGCAATAGTAGCATCAGAAACTGTAAATACTCCACCACGTGCAGTGTCTCTGATCCTGAACATAGAATCTCTGCAAACAATAGATGGTCCCATAAGCGGACCCGCAGGTACATTCACTCTTATTCTCAATCTTACGCTATCAGGGCAATTGCCAGTTGTGATAGTATATACTACTCGTGTTGCACCAAAACCCGGGGCAACACCTGTAACAACACCTGTTAGTGAATCAACGGTGAATACGCTTGTATTTGTAGAATGCCAAACCCCACCTGCCACGCTATCAAAAAGAGCCAGGGTGCCACCTACGCATACGCTATCACCACCGGTAATAATGCTTGGGTGTACAGATGCATTGACGGTCATTATGTGCAGGTTAGATGTATCAAGTACAGTATCTCCTGCTGCATTAGTAAGGTAACAAAAAACTGTATCGCCGGTCACAAGTGCATTGTTGCCATAATTTGGACCAATACCGCCTACAATAGTGCTGTTACGTATCCACCTGAACCGAAGTGAAGTATCGGTGGTTGTTGCATGAAAGAACATGTTTGTGCCTGCGCAAATGGTATCACCGTGATTGGCGGTAACTGTTACAGTCTGACTTTTAGAAGAGAACGCGCTAACCAGCAACGTCATGATAAGGCTTAATTTTACCAGATATTTCATTATTTAAAATTTTGGCAAAAGTAATTAGTAATTTGCTGTTTACGATTGCTGAAAATTTGAAATGTGGTGAACTGGCTGTTAAAAGGGAGATTTAAATTCATTCAGTTTTATGAATGAAAGGTCTCTCTCGGATATAACTGGATTTTCTACGTCCCAATCCATACCTATACTGTCGAATTTGATACCCATATCGTGCGCCTTGTTATGTTCCGAAGAAACCAGGTAATAGGTCATGGCATCTTCAGAAAGGGCTTTAAACCCGTGTGCAAACCCCTCAGGAATATAGAGTGCTTTATGATTCTTTTGAGATAATTCATGTGCAAAGAACTGTCCGTACGTAGCAGACTCTTTACGAAGGTCAACGATCACATCAAGAATAGCACCTTGCGGGCAGAACACGATCTTACTGTGGTGATAGGGTGGTGTTTGAAAATGCATACCCCTGATGACATCTTTCTTTGAAATTGAAAAATAGCTCTCTTTCAGATCAAAATCAATACCAGCCGCTTTCAGAGTTGTATCGTGAAATGTTTTTACGAACAGTCCGCGATTATCTGTTGGTGCAGGTAAGGTAACAACAAGCGCGTCTTTAAGGGGTGTTACGTCAAATATCATCTATAATTGTTATGGGTAGACTGTCTACCTTGCTGTGTAATTGCTTCAAATCCTAGCTAGGTCAGACTCTGGCATCAAATCCATTAACTATTTACCGAATACGGGCACTTACTATTCTCCAAAATATCTCTTTATCTGTGCCATGCATTTTTCATGGGCAGTGCTGGTTTTGTCTGCGTACCACTGGGCTGTCCACTGTATAGCAGTGCGGGCATCAAGTGCCGGTACCCAGCCTATGTCTTCCGCAACCTTGCTGCTATCTAGCAATAGTAGTTTAGCCTCATGTGGCGCACCTTCTTCAGCAAAAGACTTATAGCTGCCATGGCCATAGCACTCGATAAATATCTTCGTCAGTTCTTCTACAGTAAGCATGTCGCCCGGGTTAGGACCCATATTATATGCTGTGCTGAAGCGGGTAGGGGACTCACTCATTTTTGCTGCCAATAGCAGGTAGCCTCCCAATGGTTCCAATACGTGCTGCCACGGACGGATAGAATGAGGATTGCGAAGCCCTACTGTTTCTCCAAAAGATATAGAACGAACAATGTCAGGCACAATACGATCATCAGAAAAATCTCCGCCACCAATTACATTGCCGGCCCTTGCAGCTGCAATCGATTTCTCATGATTGGAGTAATCAGCAGGGTTAAAGAAAGAACGACGGTATGAGTCAATTACTATCTCAGCGGCAGCTTTACTGGCAGAGTAGGGGTCGTAGCCGCCTAACTTATCATCTTCTTTAAAAGGCAATCCACGTTCAGGATTATCATACACTTTATCTGTAGTGATCATCATACCAACACACGGTGGTACAAGGCTACGCATAGCATCAAGCACATGGGCGGTACCCTGCGCATTCACCATAAAAGTATACGAAGGCTGACTGTAGCCGCGCCTAACCAATGGTTGGGCGGCAAAGTGGAATATAAAATGTGGTTCAAACCTTACGATCTCGGTCTTTAGCTTGCTATCATCGCATATATCAGCAATTACTGAAGAGTAGCAAAGACTATCACCATCGATCAAATTATATAGATCTCCGGATTTTTCAGGAGCTAATGAATAGCCCTTTACCTGAGCACCCAGTGAGTGCAAAATCTGCAGCATCCATGATCCTTTAAAGCCTGTATGGCCGGTAAGGAATACACGTTTGCCGTGAAATATGGAGCGCAAATATTCGGTAGTTACCACTTTTTCCATATCGGATCAGTTTGCCAAAGGTTCTCTAATTCTTCTTTATCACGCAGGGTATCCATACACTTCCAGAAGTCGTGATGGCGAAACGCGCCTATCTGTCTATCTGCTGCCAGATCATCCATTGGTTGGCGCTCCCACATAATGTCGTCGGCGTCGTCGTGCAGGTATTTGGCTATCTCAGGCTCTATCACAAAGAAACCACCGTTGATCCATGTGCCCGAATCAGCAGGTTTTTCTTCAAAGCTATCTATAGTGCCATCTTCCTGCATTTCTATAACACCAAAGCGGCTGGTAGCCTGTATGGCAGTCATAGTGCATATCTTGCCACTTTCCTTGTGGAACTTCACAAGATCATCTAGGTTCACATTACATACGCCATCGCCATAGGTAAGCATAAAGGTTTCGTTACCTACAAACGGCAACACCCTTTTAAGACGACCGGCGGTCATTGTATCGAGACCGGTATCAATAAGCGATATCTTAAATGGCTCGGCAGAATTACGATGTACCTCTATAGAATTATTGGCCAGATCTACTGTTATATCTGCATTGTGCAGGAAATAATTAGCAAAATATTCTTTGATCATCCATGCCTTGTAGCCCAGGCATACTATAAATTCAGTATGGCCATAAGCTGCATAGATCTTCATTATATGCCATAAAATGGGTTTGCCCCCTATCTCTATCATAGGTTTCGGGCGTAGAGAGGATTCTTCGGATATACGGGTACCCCTGCCTCCTGCAAATATGACTACCTTCATGACAACAAATATATACAAAGCATTGGTGAGGTAATTACTTACAGGGTTAATTATTGCAAAAAAATACTAGACCGCATGTGAAAAAGGAATATAGATGTCAAATGTAGCCCCTTTACCCAGTTCGCCTGTTGCTGTAACTACGCCATGATGGTTTTCCACAATTTTCTTTACTATCGCCAGCCCTATGCCTGTGCCATTATATTCCTGTCGGCCATGCAGTCGTTGGAACAATTCAAATATCTTGTCCTTAAAATGTGGCTCAAATCCAATCCCATTGTCCGAAAAGCTAATGTGGCAGTATTCAACATCTTCCGAAAGTCGATCGCATTTTAAAAGATCGCCCTTACATATTTCACTCCTGATAACTATGCATGGCGCAATTTCAGGCCGGGCAAACTTTAACGAATTGCTCACCAGATTATGCAACAGCTGGCGAAACTGAAAGGGGATGATATTTACTTTTGCCAGGCCCAACGAATCAATCATAACATGCTTTTGCTCCAACTCCTCTCTTAGATCACCCTTTACCTCGTCTACGATCTCGTTCAGATCTGCATATTGAAATTTCCTTTCAGACGTTGCGGTTCGTGAGTAAACCAGCAGGTCATTGATCAGAGTTTGCATCCGAAACGCAGCATCCTGCATCCTCTTAAAATAATCTAGTCCTTTATCAGACAGATTAACTGCTTCCGTTTCTGATATGCGTGAGGCGAAAGTCTGGATCTTGCGCAAAGGTTCCTGAAGATCGTGGCTGGAAATGTAGGCGAATGACTGAAGCTCTTTATTCATTTTCTCCAGTTCGATATTATTTTTCTCCAGTATTTCGGCACTCTTTTTTGCTATATCGTCGGCTTCTTTTTTTTCTGTCAGGTCATGGGTAACCTTTGAAAATCCAATGATCTCATTCTTGTCATTGTGTACAGCAGTAATGACAACATTAGCCCAGAAGAGTTCTCCGTTTTTACGCACTCGCCAGCCTTCTTGGCCTGCCCGCCCGGTTTTGATCGCCAATGTGAGCAGCTTCAGCGGTAAATTGTTCTTTTTATCTTCGGCAGTGTAAAAGGTAGAAAAGCTTTTACCAATGATCTCTTCTGCTTTATATCCCTTTATTTTTTCTGCGCCAATATTCCAGTTTTCTATAATGCCCTTCTGGTTGAGATAGATAATCGAGTAGTCCTGCACTTCTTCCACCATAAGATGGTATCGTTCTTCACTCCTTTTCAGCGATTCATAGGTAAATATCAGTTCCTTCGTTCGTTCCTCTACTTGTTGCTCCAGTTCCTCGGAAAAGTTCTTCTGATCCTGGATATCGGTACTGGAGCCAACCCACATTTGGATCTTACCGTTTTCATCTCTATGTGCCGTTGCGCGGCTTAGTTGCCAGCGATATTCTCCATCAAACTTTCTGAATCTATGCTCCAATAAGAAATCATTGCCGGTTTTAACTGAATAAAGCCATTCTCTGATGTTTTTTTGCCTATCGTCGGGGTGCACAATTTGTAACCAACCATCGACATAAAGCTGTTCTGGCAATAGTCCCGAGTATTCGTATACAGACTTGTTAAAATAATTGAGGTTACCTTCTGAATCAGCGGTCCAAATGTGCTGCGGCATTGAATTGGCTAACAGACGGAATTGTTTTTCACTTTCCTCAATTTTCTTTCTCGCGTTAACCTTTTCGGTTACATCACTTACCGTAGCAATAACTCCTGATATTCTGCCATCTGCTTCCCGCAACGGTGAATATTCAAAATCGTTATAAGCTGTTATTGCCGGATTATTGTGTTGTATATATGATACTGCTTCAGTTTCTCGATAAACGATGCCTGTATTAAAAACACCATCCAGTAGCCCCGGAACAGGTCCTCCTATAATTTCCGGAAAAACATCGATGAGTCTTTTGCTCTCCAGGTTTTGCCCTGTTTTGCCCCATCTTTTCAACATCGCGCTATTGGCAATCTCAATAACATGCTCCGGACCGTTCAGCACCACCATTGCAACTGGCGATTGGTTGATAAGACTACGAAATCGTGCTTCGCCTGTCTCTACCTGCTTTCTCGCTGCTACTCGTTCAGTTACATCTTCCATGGTGCCATTAAACCGCCAGGCAATTTTATCATTGTTAAACCATGCCCTGCCTTTTGCATGCACAATGGTTTCTTTTTTTGAGTGCGGATGGAGGATCACATATTCAACATCATAGTTGCCGCCTGATGAGTAATCAAGGGCTGTTTGTATGGCATTTGTCACCCGTTGCCGGTCACCGTCGTGGATGGCATTTATCACATGTGCGAGTTCGATCTCTTCATTTGCCGCAATCCCGAACCATTTTTTCAATCTTTCGTTGGCTGTAAATGTATTTGTACTCGGGTTGTAGTCCCATGTTCCCAACTCTGCGGCTTCTATTGCAAACTCCAGTTCGTTTTTGCTTTCCTCCAGTTTAGAGTGAACAATAACTTTTTCGGTGGTTTCGTGGCAGGTAACAAATACACCCGCAGGCAAACCTGATTCATCGTTTACAGGGCTATAGCTAAAAGTAAAATATACGTCTTCTATCGTTCCATTTCGGTAAATAGGGATAAGCTGATCTTCGCTCCAGGTGGATTCTCCTCCGTCAAGTACCTGGTCTAACAACGGTTTAATTACATTCCATATATCTGGCCAGGCGTCTTTTCCTTTCATTCCCAGCATAGCGGGGTGCCTTCCTTCTTTGCCCAGACTTGGCCGATATGCATCGTTATAAAAACATATCAAATCCTGTCCCCAGAAAAGGAACATTGGGAATTTTGAATTTAGTATTATACTAAGTGTTGTACGTAGGCTCTGAGGCCAGAACTCAGGTAAACCTAGAGATGTCTTACTCCAGTCTTTTTCTCTGGTCAACTTACCCATTTCCCCACCTCCTGCAATAAACCGCATCTTGTCAGTATTTATAATTCCCATTAGCGTATTTATTGAACCTGGATGATAAAATTATCTTTGCTTATAGTATCTCCATTATTGATAGAAGCACTAGTAAGCGCCAGAAAAATAATTTCCTTTAGTTTTGAAAAATCACCGGGCTTGCGAATATAATGTAGCGCCCCTTTCTCGTACAGCAAATTTACTACGTCCCTATCTAACGAAGTTGAATAAATTATAACCGGCAGGCATTTTAATTGCTGGTTTGTCTTGATCTCTGCAAGGCATTCAAAGCCATTTTTACGCGGCATATTTAAGTCTAGAAACAGCATATCCGGAAGCGCACGAGGCCTGGATATCAACAACCTCATTAATTGTTCTCCATCACCAACCGTTTCCAAAGACGAGTCAATCGGAAGCTCTTTCAATGCCTCGTCAAAGAAGATACAATCATCTGCATCATCATCGGCAAGCAATAAATGGAGCGGCTGCTTCGTCATATGGTATTATAGAAGTATGTATAAAAATAATGCCAAGCTAAAGTTAAAGATCAATTTACTGAATAAAACTGACATTTTCTCCGCTCGCCCAATATAAACGCCCCGGATTTTCCCATCAAAAAATCAAGTTAAACTTGCTACAGGGTGTTTAGAAAAAGTATAGCGGAAGGACATGCTTGTGGCATGTTGCTTCCGCTACATTAATGTGGTCTTGCCAGGAATCGAACCTGGATCTAAAGTTTAGGAAACTTCTATTCTATCCATTGAACTACAAGACCATAGAACCGTTGGGTTCATTAGGGGTTGCAAAAGTAACGTTTTCGTGTAATTGAACAACTCATTTTTTCGATTGTTTGTAAAAAAGCACGTCAACTCCTGAAACAATCGGTTTTTAGCTGAATCTGATAGTTTCAAGGAAGTGGTTTACATCCTGTTCAAGGAAATCAGCTGCCGGTTTTAGTGAATCGGCATTGGGGGTGACGTCAAAGTAAAGTGCTCCCCGCAGAAAATGGTGTAGTGAATCGGTGGCGGTAAATTGAAAGCGCGAAGCAGAGTTTCCGCCCACCGTGTATATTATACCGGTAACTCCGTATTTGTTTCTGTAGGTTTCTTCCCTTATATAATCTGCTTTCTTTTCGTGAAAAGACGACAATCCGTAAGCGTCATTGACCATTCTGATAAATCCATCTTTTGAGGGTACAGTGAGGTATGTAATGTTGATCATTGCACCGAGAGACGGCACGTTGATATTTAACCAGTATTTATTGTTCGGATTATCTTTTATAAAGACAGTATCTCTTTCCACATTGCTGTAGATTGGATATTCAAACTGATAAGGATATCCCGGATACATGAACTCTTTGTATTGATGGACCGCCGGGGTATCTATTTTAAAATAACCTGCAGGTTTGGGAGTAAACTCCGTTGGCCGACAAGAAGTAAATATTCCTGCTATTATGATGAAGAATAGTAAACGCTGCATAATGGCCAAAACTAAGCAAATCAGTGGAAATTGTAAGCATTTAACAGTTGTCGGTTAAGATGATAAATATATCTATAGCCAATATTGGCTTTTGTATTTTGTATACTTACTTTTAGCTTTTTAGCGTAAATTCGATACTATGCAGAACCAGGTGTTATTAACGTATGATAAAACTGATGAGGAAGAGAAGAAAATCATACTTCGTGAATATAGAGCGCTATTAAGAGCATTAAGGCAGCGCATTAAGAAGGGCGATAAGAATAAACTGCGCCAGGCATTTGAAATGGCAGTAGAGGCGCATAGGCACATGCGTCGAAAATCGGGGGAGCCGTACATTTTACATCCGCTGGCAGTTGCACGCATAGCGGTTGAGGAAATTGGACTAGGGGTGACATCCGCAATTTGTGCCTTGCTTCATGATACCGTTGAAGACACCGAAATATCGCTCGAAGATATTGAGCGTGAATTCAGCAAGCCGATTGCCAAGATAATTGATGGATTGACCAAAATATCCAATGTTGTAGATATAAAAGGTGATTCAACTCTGCAGGCTGAGAACTTCAGAAAGATATTACTGACGCTTGTGGATGACCCAAGAGTGATATTGATAAAGCTTGCTGACCGGTTGCATAATATGCGGACGCTTGAAAGCATGAACCGGGAGAAGCAACTGAAGATCGCTTCGGAAACAACTTATATCTATTCTCCTTTGGCACATAGGTTGGGTCTCTACGAGATCAAATCTGAAATGGAAGATCTGGCCATGAAGTATACTCAGCCGGATATTTATGCTGAGATTGCCCAGAATCTGAAAGAAACCAGGAGAGATAGAACCAGATATATTAATGAATTTATTAAGCCTATAAAGGATACGCTTATTACAAACGGGCTGGAGTTTGAAATATATGGCAGACCTAAAGCTATTAATTCTATCTACCAGAAGATGCGCACCAAACACGTATCTTTTGATGAGGTCTATGATCTGTTTGCTATTCGCATAATTCTAAAATCGCCGCTTGATAAAGAAAAAGATGACTGTTGGAAGGCCTATTCTGTGGTCACCAATATTTACCACCCAAGTACAGAGCGCCTGCGCGACTGGATTAGCGTTCCCAAAGGGAATGGCTATGAAGCCTTGCACACTACGGTGATGGGCCCTGGTGGTCGCTGGGTAGAAGTGCAGATACGCTCAGACAGAATGAATGAGATAGCTGAGAAGGGGCTTGCCGCGCACTGGAAATATAAGGAAGGGTCTACATCACAACAGGAAAGCAAGCTGGATAGCTTCCTGGTACATCTGAGCGAGATACTGGCCAACCCTGATACAGACACGATAGACTTTATACAAGATTTCAAACTCGATCTGTTTACCGAGGAGATATATATTTATACCCCTAAGGGAGACATGCGTGTGCTGCCCAAGGGTGCTACCGCACTAGATTTTGCCTTTGATATTCACTCTGAACTGGGAATGAAGTGTATAGGCGCCAAAGTAAATTACAAACTGGTACCTCTCAGCTACCAGATCAATAGCGGAGACCAAGTGGAGGTAATTACTTCATCTAAACAAAAGCCATCGGAAGACTGGTTGCAGTTCCTGATCACAGCAAAGGCTAAATCGAAAATAAAGAGCTACTTCAAGGAAGAACGGAGAAAAGTAGGTGAAGAAGGTAAGTTGATCCTTAAGAAGAAGTTGGAGAAGATAGGTGTGCCCATGTCGCACTTTAACCTGAACGAGATTTGCGCGCACTATAAAAGGATCACTCCTTTTGAGTTATTCTATGCTATAGCGGTAGGTGCTATCGATCTGAAGGATCTGAAAGACTTCAGTCCGCATGGAGAAAAACTATTGCAGCCTGCTCGTGAGCAGAAAAACGAATCGCTCAACCTTGTTAGTGAAGAAGATGTAAAGAAGACACTGCCGGGTAAGGGTGAAGTGGTCATATTCGGAGACAGTTCTGATAAGATATTGTATAAGTTAGCCAACTGCTGTCAGCCAATACCGGGTGACAATGTATTTGGCTTTGTTTCTGCTGGAGAAGGATTAACTATCCATCGTACAGACTGTCCTAACGCTGCTAAACTACTGGCTAACTATGGTCATAGGATCATTAAGACCAAGTGGGCAAAAAACAAAGAGATATCATTCCTTACCGGTGTGCGTATAGTAGGTCTTGACGATGTGGGGGTAATACAGAAGATCACTAACATAATATCAGGAGACCTGAAGATAAATATGCGTTCATTGAGTATAGACTCTAATGACGGGATATTTGAAGGAACGATAATGGTTTATGTTCATGATCGTGAGGAGCTGAATAAACTTTGTAATGCATTGGCCACTCTTGACGGTATACAGAAGATAGAGCGCCTTGAAAACACCATTTCCTAATTATGTCAAACAAACAAATGTCTTCAAATACAGCTGATCTATATAATGAATACGTAGTCCTGATGCAGAAAGCGGCCGATATAAGCAATGCTGCTGCTGTGCTTGAATGGGATCAGGAAACATACATGCCAGCAAAGGGTGCAGAAAACAGGGGCCGCCAACTTGCAACACTTGCTTCTCATGCGCATGATATACTCACCAGTCAAAGACTTGGCGAACTACTTGATGAATTAGCGGAACGTATTGATATGTCTGACACCCAACAGGCCAATGTGCGCCTGAGCAGGAAAGATTATGAAAAAAACAGAAAGCTACCATCATCATTTGTTGAGGCTATATCACGCCAGACAAGTGAGTGTTTTAATGCCTGGATAGAAGCCAGACGAAAAAACAACTATTCTATATTCGCACCCTCACTTACTAAAATGATTGCCTTGAAACAGGAGCAGGCCAAACTGTATGGCTATGATGGTCATCCGTACGACGCATTGCTGGATGATTATGAGCCCGGTGCTACAGTGGCTATGCTGGATCCTGTATTTGCTAAAATAAGAGAGCAAATGCCGCCACTACTGGCAAGAATAAAAGAAGGCCATCAGGTAAGTAACGATTGTTTCCACAAAGAATATCCAAAGCAGGTGCAGTGGGATTTTTCTGAACAGGTGCTGAGAAAGATGGGATACGACTTTGAAGCGGGCAGACAAGATTATGCGGAGCATCCGTTCACAACATCTTTTTCTAACAGCGACGTGCGCATAACAACAAGGGTAGATGAGCATAACTACGCGTCGCTATTATGGAGCACAATACATGAAGGTGGACATGCGTTATATGAACAGGGATTGCAGGGAGATCAATATGGGTTACCTCTGGGTGCTGCTGCATCGCTAGGTATACATGAGTCGCAGTCGAGGCTATGGGAGAACTGTGTAGGCTGTGGGTTAAATAGCTGGCTGTATTTCTTCCCGGTATTGCAATCATACTTCCCCGAGCAGCTTAAGGGAGTAAGCGTTACAGATTTCTTTAAGGCTATGAATAGGGTGGAGCCATCTTTGATAAGAACAGAAGCCGATGAGGTCACCTATCATTTTCATGTAATGATACGCTATGAAATAGAGAAGGGGCTGATGGAGAACAAGATCGATCCTAAAGACCTGCCAACTGTTTGGAATAGCATGTATGATAAATACCTGGGCATCACTCCGCCCGATGATGTGAGGGGTATACTACAGGATGTGCATTGGAGCCATGGTAGTTTCGGCTATTTCCCTACATATAGTCTGGGAAGTTTCTACGCTGCGCAGTTTTTTGCCAAGGCCCATGAAGAAATAACTGACCTTGATGAACAAATGGCTCGTGGCCAATTTGAGCCATTGCTGGTATGGCTGAGGGATAGGATACATCAATATGGACGCAGATATACATCGGAAGAGTTGTGCGAAAAGGTTACGGGCAAAAAACTGGATACAGAGTACTTTATGCAGTATATAAGCGACAAATATGCTGCCGTATATGGCTAAGAAGCTGGGAATATGTCAACTGAGTTAACACACTACAAGGAGGCACTGAACGCCAACGAACTTGGTTTTCTTATTAAGAAAGAAGGCCGGGAACGCAGGCAATACGTAAAGGTGTTCACCATATTTATGGTAGTTAGCTTTGTTGTGCCCTATGTTGCCGCCTGGTATAGGGTGTATGATGGTGCGCCCAATGCCTTCTCTTATCCTAAGTTTTTTACTGCCGCCACTGTCTTACTCACTATATCCAGCTTTGCCACCTATTTTTCCTATCGGTATAATCTGCGCCATCTGCAACACGATATTAAATACGGTACCAAAACGGTATCTACCAATCATGTGACCCGAAAAGTTCATGTGCCGTACAACGATACCTACCACTTCTACATAGATTCACACATAAAGCTGAGTATAGAGGTTTCGGCAAATGATTATGATTTCTTTAGCGAAGGCGATGAGATAAGCATAGAATACACCACTTATTCAAGGGAGTACCTTGGATACTTTTAGCTGGTTTTTGCCTTCACCTCATTATGTATATTCAGTTTATGAAGTTCCAAAATAGTCTTGCGTCCATCAGGACTCTCTCTGAACATAGGAATAAACTTGCGGTCAAATAGAATCTCATCATAGGTATAGGAGGTGCGCTGTTGCACATAGTTGGAGAATACCTCGTCAAAAGCCCTAAGGTTGATGTATAACTCTACATCAGCAGCTTTCATATCGTCTTCTGTAAATCCGTAAAATGGGCTTGTTTCTGTAATAGGGTGTACCACCGTCCAACTCATAGGCATGCTCTCTACCTTGTTCCTTTCCAGTTCAAGCGTGAAGTATTTGTAGGTAGGTGTATCGTTCTCTAATAGTTGCATAACTACATTTACACGTATGTCAAGGTCGGTAAGTGTGTGCTTGTCTTTATAGGCTACAAAACGGAACATTAATGCAGTTATTCCCTTGTATGGGCTTACCAGCGCATGATCACTGAACTTAAGATAGCCGCGGGGGCGGGAAAACCGGCCATAGATAAGACCGGTAGCAATTGCCAATGAAAGAAAGCCAGTCAGCGCTTCCAGCATGGCAACTATGTTGGCAGAATCGCCCACAGGATTTACACGACCATACCCCACAGTCGTAAACGTTTGTGCACTGAAATAAAATAACTCTTTAAATATCTTCCATTTATTGCCGGGAATTATGCCTATCAACTGATCGGGACAAAGTATATAATAGATAGTGGTAAATGCCAGGTTTATAGACAGGTAAAAAACGACGATAATGCCGATAAACTTCCAGACGGGTATATAGAGCATATCGTGAAAGAGACTCATTCTGTTGTAAAAGGGCATACCTTCCTTTTCCAGGTTGTAGGTGCCATCTTTATTTATGAAGCGGCCGCCTACGTCGGTATTGTTACTGGCAAAGCCTGTATCATTATTCTGTTTGGAGAATGGATTTATTTTTCGATGGCCGGGACTAGACATTAGGCAGTATGCATGTTTGTGAGTGTAAAAATGCACCAGAAAATGGAGGTATGCAAATAGGAAACATCTATACAGGAATGTGATTAATAAAAATATGTACTTTTATTGTGAAATTCAACACAGAATTACTTACCTTTGCAGTCCCAAATTTCAGGAAACGAACAACATTCATTAACTGAAATTATAACCAACAATTTTCTGGCGAGGTAGCTCAGTTGGTTAGAGCACAGGATTCATAACCCTGAGGTCGGGAGTTCAAATCTCCTCCTCGCTACAGAAAGAGACAAGTCAGCATTTATGCTGGCTTTCTCTTTTTTAGCACCTTCTGAAACGCTTGTCAGGCAAGGGATTAGCTTGAAGACTTGGTTCATATTATCGGTTAGATATGACCTATTTTCGGGGATAACGACCAAACCATCTGGAAATAGTACCTTTTGAATCCGTTGTTTATTATGAGAAGTCCCGACCTCCCATTGTTTACTGATGTTTCGGCAAACTGTAATGGCTCTTTCTATAAATTCATCGTGGTTAGATAATTTACTTTCTAAATCTGCAATGGTTCTTTCCTTTTTCAGTATTTGAGCGTCAATTTCATTCTTATGCTTCAGATAAACGTCTTCAGTCACGCTATTACCGAACAGGAATTTCTTTTCAAGACTCTGCATGTTGCTGGTTAATTCTTCTAATGTGATTTTTTGCAACTTCAACTCGTTAGTAGCATCGAGGTTTAGTGTTTTAAATAGTTTCTGCAATTGGAGTTTAAACACACCGACATAATTTTCTTGAAGGTTCACCCCCTTCAGTAATTCTTTAAAGCTATCGTTCAAGCCCTCGTTTCTTGATGAACGTGTTGTACTTGCGTTCATGTTAACACCTGTACAGTGATTGCATTTGTAGTAGTGTACACCTTTCTTTTTAACCTCATAACCAGTAAGCAACGTACCACAGTGATAGCACTTCAGGAACCTTGCAAGAGGGCGATTATCGTTATTGCTGGACACTTGATACGTACCTTCTTTAGAAGGGTTGAGAATGGCTTGTATCTTCCAGAAATGGGCTTCGGTTATCATCGGTTCCCAGTTCCCTTTACATGGTTCATCGAGAAGTTTGTTTACTGAAATACCGCAGTAAAATGGGTTTCTCCAATTTTTACTAATCTGCTGCTTAGTTAACACTATCCCCAATCCCTCTAATCTCTTCAGGATTGCGGTATCTGTCTCGCCCTGTAACTTCCATTGCCATGCAGATGCAAACAGCCTTCCTTGCGCATTTATTTCTATTGTTTGTACAGCGCATTTACGATCATAGTCTTTTACCCTTGTGCCTTTTGTGGTGTAACCATATGGCGCTTTACCCAGTCTATTACCCTGTTTCAAAAAAGCCTTTAACCCAGGAAGTGTGGCAGCTAATCTGGTTTGGTTTTCAGTCTGAGCATCCAATAATCTATGATAAATTTGGATTTTGTCCTTGACGTTTTCTGTTGATAAACCAGTTGATGTTTCTATTATATGAACATTCAAAGTTTCTACCAATTCATGAACGATACTAATGGCATTTGCACCAGTACGAGAAAACCGATTAATAAATTTAATAGCAATTGCAAATGGGCGAATTTTACTTATTTTAATACCATCATACAATTTCTTAAACTCTTTTCTATCGAAGTCACCAGATGCGCTTTCGTATGTACCTCCAATAATCCTCTCCACAATAAAGTGATTCATTTTTGCAATAGAGATACCTGAATTATTAGTTAATATAAGGTCAAACCCACCGCTTGCTGCAAGTTCTTATATTACCAATGAAAATGGACAAAGAAAATATCATTTAGATTTGGGTTTTAATTTTTGTTTTTTAAATTGATATTATTAAAAATCAATATGGATACAACAGTTTTTTTTGAAGAAAATATAAAAGATGCAGGTGGTAAAAATGGCGAAGTTCATTTTGAAATGGGTAGGTCATCTTATTTAAACGGTAAAAATTTAATTTACCTTTCCATTGATGGTAAGAATCTAATTTTAGACGAAAATACAGGAAGAGAACTTGTTGATGCTTTTAACAAAATAGGCCATTATTTAAGCTACTAATAGGATGTATGGTGCTTTGCTGAACGATTAACCCAATAACATGAAAATTAAACTCAATACTGTCCCTGAAAATTCTTCAGCACACCAACAATTTTTTTTAATGACCCAAATAGCGCAAAAAGTAAGCGTGGTCAACGTCGATGGTTATTATTTAGGTAGAAACATTTTGTTCGATTTTGATTTAGATTACATTAATAATACACTATCAAATTGGGACAGTATAGATAAAGTAGATTTTGATGCTAAGCTGTGCGCAATTATCAATGAAAACCGTGATTGGATTATCAAGTATGCAATTGAAGCATTACCAAGTAGAAAAAATATAATAGAATCTATTTTCAAGTTGTATGATGAAAAAAAACTATGTAGCATTAATTCCATTAATTCTTACCCAGATAGACGGTATGGCAAAGGATATCACACTCGGCAAGACGGGTTTCTATAATAGTAAATCAGATAAGCTGGTATTTCCAGTTACTAACCCATATGTTTTTTTTGTTTCTAATGCGTTACAACTACATTATGGCAACAGAAATGATTATGAGTTATTTAGGAAGAATATCGCTAATCCACAGGAATTTAATCGTCACGCCATTTTACATGGCGAGTCATTCCAGTTTGGAACAGAAAGAAACGCAATAAAAGCTATTCTACTTTTTGATTTCGTGCGTGAAATTTACTGTGCTAATATTGATTACGACTGGCTTTAATTAACGAATTACATTTGTTGTGTTTAATTAATATTATATGGAGAATGTTGTTTATGTTTTATTGAGGGGGCATGTCGGCTATAATACTTTTGAAGGTATATATAAAGATTTTGACGTTGCAAAAAAAATGAAAACCGATGAACATGTTATTTGGAGTAACAAGATTGACTCAGAGCAAGTAATTAATGATACCATTTATGTAGCTCAAGCATGGGACGTAGCTGCACATATCCATATTTACAGCGGTATTTTTTACTCTTATGAAAAACCGAAAGACTGGTTAGGCGAAAAAAGTATGATATTACAATATAAACTCACTCAAATGGAGTAGACATGTCTTTATTTTCTATTCCTTATCAAGTATACACTTTTCTCATTGCTGTAATAAATGTAATTAAGCCTTTAATAGTTAGGTAAGCCATTCGTATAGCTCAACCACCCTATAATAGTCCCGTATTAAGTTAGATATTTCATCCTTTCTCGCTACTACGAAAAAGCCTTTCAGTTCAAACTGAAAGGCTTTTTTGTTGAATTAGTTCCTTTCCTACCCCAATATCTTCGATATTAAGTCAGAGTGCAGGCTAATATGAAGAAAAGCTGTTAGTCCGAATATCATTCCTAGTACTGCTATTGATGATGCAAAATAGAGCAACCATTTCTTTTGGGTGAGGGCTGTGATGCCAAACATAGCTATGGCAATAGAAAGAAAGGCATCCGTCATGTCAAACTGGTCATCGAAAACGTTGATGGCCTCATATTCCTTTTCAAAGCCTTCTGCCAGCTTCTTTATTTCTCCTTTCTCTTTTTCATAGCTCGCTATTTTTTGTTCATCTTTTTGCACCAGATCTTCATAACCCGGTGTTTTTTGCGCCTTTAGCAGATCTACCGCATTTTCTAATATTGCCTGCTTGGTACTTTTAGCCTGATAGTAAGACCATGCATCTATGCTATGTGCCTGCGCCTGAGACATAGCCTGTACCACATTGCCATCTTTGACATTACAAAGGGCCATAAAGGTAGCTGTTAGCGCTACCCATACAGCCACCTTAGCATTGATCTTGCTCTCACGGGCATGTTCCGTAGATTCCTGTATAGTATCGCTTAGGTCGCTCATTTTTTTTTATTATAAAAGTAGTGGCAACAGAGGTTCTACAATACCCCGTTCTATTAAAATTGACTTAAAACTGAAATACAAATCGCTATACCTTAACGATAGCCTGCTTCCTGTAATCCCCATGCTCATAATGGCTCACATAACCCAGTTGGTTAGTATGTAGGGTAGTGCCGCCTATCTTGAACTCAGGGGTATTGGTGTGGTGGTGGCCATAGATCCATGCGCTTGCACCCGATGTAAGAATAAGATCATGCAGCTCAGTAGCAAACGCCTGGTTGATAGGGCTATTGATGTATTGTTTAGGGTAATGCATCAACGTGGGTACATGATGGGTAACGACAATCTTTTTTCTGCCCTCATTGGCTTTTAAAGCCCGTTCCAGAAAGGTAAGATCACTCTGGTGCATTCTGTTGAAGTCAGCAACAGTCAGCCGCTTGCCTTCATTTTGTATTATGTGAAAGTCCGACAGATTACGCTGTATTTCATACTCGTTTTCCAGCTGTACATGGCTCCAGAGTGTACAACAGATTATACTTACATCTTCATGATCAAATACCTGCTGATTGACCAGAAAAACGTTGTCCCTGATCTCTATTTTTAAAGGTGAAGGGTAGTCAGCAACATCGCTTTTATAGTACTCATGGTTGCCGGGTATCCAATAAGTGTATGTAAAATTATCAGACACATAGTCAAAGAATGCTTTGTGCTGCTCTATGTTCCAGAGTAAGGTAATATCTCCCGCCAACAACAAAATATCCGCGCCCCGCTCTATCGGGTGGCAGTCTATATACTTTGCATTTTCTTTAAATTCAAGATGCAGGTCGCTACAATATTGGATCTTCATGATGGTGGAATTAATTGAAAAAGCCATTCAGCAGGTGCTGAACGGCTTTCTATATGATCAGTTTTGTATAATTATACAGTCTGTGCTGCCGCAGCTACTTCTTTTGGTTTCTTCATAATTGCATATACTTCTACTGCAAAGCCCAATAATACTACTATTGGTGCAAGTGTAATACGACGGAAGCTATAGATCTCATCATAATGAAATTCATGAGGATTAGCGCTCTTACCACCGGCCATCAATACGAAGCCAAGAAGGATAAGCGCTACGCCACCGAGCATCCACATATAGTTTTCCTTATCGAAGAGGAAAGACTGGTTAGTCTGTGACTGGCCTGATGTTGATCTTGATGTAGAAGCAGCTCTTGGAGCAACTTTAATAGGTTGTGGTTGTGGTACTTTTGGTATAGTAGACATACTTGCAAAATTATAGAATTAAATTAATATAGGTCGTCCAAATGCAATTTTAAATATTTTACTACTGATCGGTGCGTACTTACCAGAGATATGATAATACCAAGTAGTATCATTCCTCCCATAAGGCAAAGTACCAGGGTTGGGTCATTAAGCAGGCTAAGTACAGGCAATTGCTTCGTAGCGAAGGACATGACCACCCACAGTGCTATCACAGCAAGCACGCCACTTATAAAGCCGTTTAATAACGCACGCATGTCGAATGGTCGGGTTATGAACTGCTGTGTGGCACCTACCATCTGCATGGTCTTAATAAGGAACCTGTTGCTGAACATAGCCAACCTTACTGTATTGTCAATGAGGAATACCACAACAATAAGTAGCACAATAGAAATAGCCCCCAATATGATGCCTATCTTACGGAAGTTGCTGTTCATCTGGTCAACCACTACATTAGGCCATGTCACATCACGCACAATGTTGCTCTGCATGATGAAGGTCTTTATTTTGGCAAGACTATCCTTATTTACATACTCCTCGTGCAGTTTTACAGCAACTGAAGTAAACAGGGGGTTATAACCAAGGAAGTCTACCACATTGGTGCCTTCTACCTGGTTTTCCATTTTTACAGCTTCTTCTTTAGTGATTATTTTGGTGTTGCGCACAAAAGCCTGTTTTTCTAAAATGGCTTTCATTTTGGCAACATTTTCGTCGGTAGTATTGTCGTGAAAGTCAACGCTTATTTCAAGATCTTCTTTAAAAGCTCTGGAAAGCGAACGGCCATTGATAACCAGCCAACCCAATATACCCAGTAAGAACAGCACAAGAGCTACGCCCAGTATAGCATTGAAGTAGGTAGGTTTTGATTTTTTGCCTGTAGCCATTAGTTGTGGTTAATGTTCAAAAATATAAAAAACAGGGGCTATTTCCCAGATAATTCCGCGAGTGCTAACCTTTTTTAACAATAAATATTATCGCTTGCTGAACAAGTGTGTGCAAAGTAATATTTTCCAGAGATTATTCTGTGGTTAATTATGCACAAAGCTGATTTATTAAACTATTCCAATCAATTCGTTACGGTGAATTCTTATCCACGATGCAGTGTGTGGGCCTTCAGAAAACAACAGGTCCAGAATACTCAGATCGGGAAGGAAACCAATTCTGTCTTCAAACACCTGGTAGTAACGAGGAAATTCAGTTAGTTGCTCACCGCTTTTGTGCGGCTTTATCTTGCGTATATCCTGTATAGTCTCAGGGTAGGCTGCCAAATATTGCCCGGATTCTTCAACAGTGGTTTTTAATTTCAATTGTTGGGCCACCCATTTATAGGTGTCATTATTAAAATCTGTAAGACTGGTATCTGATCTTTCAAAGATACTTTGTAGCCCCTGCTCGTAAAATTCCCAATAAGGTGTTTGTTTATAAACCGACACCAGAGTACGCCAGTGTTGTATTTGCCATTTCCCATCGTTAAATATCTGAACCGCGCTCATAGCGGATCGTTGCTCGCGTCCGTTTACCAAAGGAATGCTTAACTGTATTGGATTGTTGGCGCCTGATATCCGGTATTTGTTGCGGTAGCTCATTTTCTCAAAATGTTCAGCCCGATCAAAAGTGATCAGCGTGGCATCTATGACATGTGCCCACCAACTTATAGGTGCAAAAGGCAAAAAGGAACTTACTACTTGCATATCAACTACAAAGGAACGATGATAAAAGGTTAAAATAATGCCTGTGAAAATAATTATCTGCGGATTACTGTAATTTGCAAAAAAATCTGAAATGTTGCGCAGGCTATCTTTTACCCTATTGTTGGTGGTTTCTTTTATACAGGTACATGCACTTGAAGCCGCTTTTTCTCATGCGGTTTTCTATCTTGCCGACCCTATCTATGAAGGTAAGATCAATCCATATCTTGAAGCCTACTGGCAGATCAACCCCGCCAAACTGCGTTACAACACTAATGCAGATAAGAAGACCATAGCTCGTATTAAGACTGAAGTGACCATAACGAATGATACCGGGCATGTGGTAAAAAATGATCTCTATGTCTACGAAACAAAACCCGTAGATAATGCTGGCCAGCTCCAATACCTGAACATACTTGAATTAAAGAGATATTTTATTGCACCGGGCAAGCTGAAACTTAATGTTAAACTGACGGATCTGAATGACACCACAAACGTTACCGTTTACAATGATAGTTTTACCGTGTTGCCACAAGGTTCAGGCCCTTTTTATGGAGGGATAGAATTGCTGGATACGTCATATGTTTCTGATATCAGAACCCCATTCAGAAAGCATGGCAAGCAAAACATCCCCCTTTGTGAAAGCTTTTTTGATACCTACAGAGATAAGCTTAACTACTATACCGAACTGTATCAGGTAGAAAAAGTGAACAGCAGCGATATGCCGCTCTTTCAATCGGTCTTTATAAGTAAGAAGCAGGGTGAAGGCGTATTTGGTTCACTGATAAAAATTGATACCATTGTCAATAAAGAATCCACCTACTTCAGCGGCAGTTTAGATATCAGCAGTCTGCCATCGGGCAACTATTACCTGAATATTTCGCTGGGAGATAAACTTCACCAGACCATCACAAGCAAGACTTTGTTTTTTCAGCGAATGAATACAAAGCCAATTACCAAGGAAATGATCGCCAAGCGGTCTGCAGCAATTGATACCAGCCTTGAAGTGGTCAACGTGCTGGATATGACCAAAACCTTTCTAAAGAAATACGACCTACCACAGATAACAGCTATTTTAAAAATGTTGCTTCCGGTTAGCGATGTTACCTCCGCTAGAGCAATAGAAGGTTTTCTGAAAAAGCCGGAAGAATTGTACATGCGGTATTTTATTTATAATTACTTCCTAACCAAAGATGCTGAGAAGCCGGAGAAAGCATGGAAAGAATATTCAGCGAAAGTAAAGGAAGCTAACAGGCTATATACTGCACATGGCAAACCCGGTTATGAAACTGAGCGTGGTTTTATGTTTTTGCGTTATGGTGCTCCGTCAGAGGTGGTTACTTCTGTAAACGAATCAGGCGCTTTGCCTTATGAGATATGGCAATACAATACGCTTACAGAAACCGGCGGTAAAGAACTGGCCAATGCAGTGATCCTGTTTTATAAAACCAGCCAGTCAGACTTTGATTTTCGTGTACTGCATACCAACATTGGCGGCGAACCACATAATAATGGTTGGAGAGCTTTTCTTTACACCAATCAAGATGGTGGCAACAATATGAACTCAAGAGCGGAACAGTATATAGGTACGAAGTAATTGGACAATTTGCCAATGGGTCAATGATCCCGTTGATGACTAATGATTAATAAAATAGTACAGCCACCAGAAACATGCTCTGGTGGCTGTATTATCTAAATACTATTTACATTTTTACTTAAAGATTTCCTCTCTTAGCTTGCTCTCTTTCTATAGATTCAAACAGTGCTTTAAAATTACCAGCGCCGAAGCTCTGTGCACCTTTTCTCTGTATGATCTCAAAGAAAAGTGTAGGACGGTCTTCTACAGGCTTTGTAAACAACTGTAGTAAATAACCTTCTTCGTCACAGTCAACTAATATACCAAGTTCCTGTAGTGGTGCAATATCTTCGTCTATTTTACCTACGCGGTTGATAAGGTCATCATAGTATGCTTTGGGCGGTGCATCCAGGAATTCAACACCACGTGATTTCAGATCACGAACTGTCTTTACAATATCAGCTGTAGCTATAGCAATGTGTTGCACACCTTCACCTTCATAGTAGTCCAGATATTCTTCTATCTGAGATTTTTTCTTTCCTTCTGCCGGCTCATTGATAGGGAACTTCACATAACCGTTGCCATTACTCATTACCTTACTCATCAAAGCAGAGTACTCGGTATTGATCTGCGTATCGTCGAAAGAAAGGATATTTACAAAGCCCATTACCTCTTCATACCACTGTATAGTAGGATTCATGCGGTTCCAGCCTACATTGCCCACGCAATGGTCTACATATAGTAAACCAGCATCAGCTGGAGCATAGCTGCTTTTCCACTCCTTATACCCTGGCATGAAAATACCATTGTAGTTCTTACGCTCTAAAAACAGATGAACAGTCTCGCCATAGGTATAGATGCCGCTCATGCGCACTTCGCCGTTTTCGTCTTTTATTGTCTTGGGCTCCATATACACTTTACCGCCGCGAGATGTAGTTTCTTCAAATGCCTTGTAAGCATCATCAACCCACAACGCCAATATTTTTACACCATCACCATGTTTGGCTATGTGTTCCGTAATTGGGCTGTTTGAATTTAAAGGAGTTGTCAAAACCAGGCGTATCTTACCCTGTTGCAATACATAAGATACATGGTCACGCACACCGGTTTCAGGTCCCGCGTATGCTAGTGACTGAAAACCAAAAGCCGTCTTATAAAAGTGAGCAGCCTGCTTGGCATTACCAACATAAAATTCTATATGATCTGTACCGTTGATAGGCAAAAAATCTTTTGCCTCTTTCATTTTCTGGCTTACTGTTTGTGCTTGCATTTTAATTGATTTTTAATTAGTTACATTATAATGTCTTATTCGTAAATTGAATCAGTTTTATAATGTTTTGCTCCACATAGCCATGGCTGATGTTCTTAACAAGGCCCGTAGTTGTACAAGATATTTTGATTTCATATGAGATCAATTATTTAGAATTATTCGATCCAACTTGATATATACCTGTCGTCTTCAATACCTACCGCATCTACCGACATTTTCAGTGGGTGGAAGGTATCTACCATAACGGCTAGTTCCTTTGTTTCTTTCGCACCAATGCTTTTCTCGACAGTACCAGGGTGTGGACCATGAGGAATACCTGCAGGGTGTAAAGTAATCATGCCACGCTCCACATGCTTACGGCTCATAAAATCACCATCTACATAGTACAGCACTTCGTCACTATCTATGTTACTATGGTTATATGGTGCAGGAACCGACATTGGGTGATAATCATACAAACGCGGCACAAATGAGCAGATCACAAAGTTGTGTGCATCAAAGGTCTGGTGTACCGGTGGTGGCTGGTGTACACGGCCTGTTATTGGCTCGAAGTCGTGAATACTTACTATATAGGGATATTCACAACCATCCCAACCAACTACATCGAATGGGTGGCTGCCATACCATATAGGGTAGAGCAAACCCTTCTTCTTTACCTGTACCAAAAATTCGCCCTTCTCATCAATCGTTTGCAGATTCTCCGGCTGGCGGATATCTCTTTCACATATTGGGGAATGTTCCAATAGCTGACCGTATTTACTAAGATATCGTTTAGGGAAAGTGATCGGGCTAAATGACTCAATAATGAAAAGGCGATTGTCTTCGGTATCAAATTCTATCTGGTAAATAGTACCACGTGGAATAACTACATAATCACCGTAGCTAAATGTCAACTGGCCATACTGTGTTTTTAGCGTGCCTGTGCCTTCATGAACGAATATTACTTCGTCTGTATCTGCATTCTTATAAAACACATTTCCTGTTAACCCTTTCTTTGGTCCTGCCAGTGTTATATGAACGTCATTGTTGAACAAAACAACCTTCCTACTTTTAAGATAATCAGCTTCAGGGGTAATTTTGAAACCCATAAAACTCCTGTGTTTCAGTATGTTATCTGATGCTGCTTTAGGAGAAACGTCAACCGGTTCTTCAGTTCTGATAATTCCTGTTGGTGCATATAAATGATAAAGCAGCGAATAGTTAGAAGAAAAACCTTCGGTGCTGAATAACTGCTCTGCGTATAGTGTCCCATCGGGCTTGCGAAATTGAGTATGCCTTTTATGAGGTATATTTCCCAGGGAATGGTAATGTGGCATTGATATCTTGTTTGTCCAAAAATAGCATTTTTATTGTTCTTTTGATTAATGGGCAGTCAATTTATCCACACCCCAAAATGTAATGGATTTCCCTTATTGGGATATTGTATATGAAATAATTTTATTTCATATCGGCAATTAACATGACGTTAAACCGTTAATGAACTTTTTTGACCGTTCATGAACTTTATTTGCACTCTCTTACCATGACGGCATAAATTTGGAATAAAATTATCTTGCAATACATCTGTTTTGTAGAATAATTTCTCATAGCATAAGTGAACCGTAATATAGCAACCTTAGGTTGTGAATGTTACAAACTAAGCTACTCTCACATGAAAGCCAATATGTATACACACACACTAAAAATATTTTTATTAACTGCATTAGCTCTCTTATTAAATTGGAGTGCTACTGCACAATATACTTGGTCCGGAGCATCAGGCGGAGCTTGGAGTACAACAACAAATTGGAATCCCTCAGGTACACCAACAGGAACAGCAGTTGCGCAATTTAGCACTGCTCCGACTGGAACTCCTACTGTTACCACTAGTGGAACTACTACCGCGGGTGCTCTTTATGTCCTCTCTTCTAGAACCACATCTTTGTCGATCACTGGTACATTAATCACTCTTTCCGGCGCTACAATTTCATCTTCTACTGCAGTAGTTGTTGCCAATTTAGGGTCAAATATATTTAACATAGCTTGCCCCCTCGCGAATGGTTCCGCAAAGACTTATTTAACAGCGGGAGGTACTTCAAGCCTTACTACTGGTCCAACCATTAGTATTTCAGGCGCAGTGTCAGGAAATGGCGCTAACACGTTTTTGGGTGGTGGAACCTGGGACGGATCAACTGGTGTTTGCGGTGGCATACTAAGGTTTAGCGGCGCAAATACGTTTACCGGCACATTAGCGGTAGGATCTAGTGTTACAACAACTGGTAACGGTATTCTTGAATTTGGTGCTTCTGGCTCAGCATCAAGTTCCCTTGTCATAAATAATTACAGTCAATTAAGCTTAGCTTCCGCTGGGACCTATGCCGCTCCCCTAACCTTAAATGGAATTGGAAATGGGGCAACGACCAGCAACTATGGGAGAGGGGCAATAAGAAGTGGGGCAATTGCGCCTGTTTGGAACGCAGCGGTTACACTTTCATCTAATTCAGTAATTTATGTAGGAGCCACAGGATCTTTAACAATGGGGCTTGCAGTGAGCGGTAGCGGGCAATTAATAAAAGAAGGCACTGGACTATTGATATTAAGTGGTAATGCAGGGAGTTTAACTTTCGCTGGGGGATTAAAGATATCAGAGGGGTCTGTTAGCATCACCAAGAATGGCTCTCTAGCCAATCCTATTGATGTGGTTCTCTCTCAGATCAACGGGAACAGTACTTCCTTGTCTCTCAGTGGCTCTACCGCACAAACAGTCAATAGTTTGTCAAGTATTTTTAGTGGCACTTCGGGAACAATTACCCAAACGCTTGCACTTGGATCAAATTGTTCTTTAACGATCAACCAATCTGCCAACACCACTTTCGGGTATGGAAGTACAACTTCTTTGAGTCTCAGTAGTATCATCACAGGAGGCTCTTCATCTTCCATTATTAAAACGGGAACAGGATCACTTACCTTTAATGGATGGCCTCATACTTTTACCGGTGGAGTGACTATTGCTAATGGTTCTATCATTTTGGCACCCGCGGCTACTATAACCACAAGTAATGCCTTTACGTTATCAGGCGGCACATTGGCAACTACCGGTATAACTAATGCCGCTGTTTGTAGTCTTGGTGTGCTTAATAACGTATCTAATTCTACAATAGCGCTTGACGCAAGTCAGGCTCATACATTGCGGTTTGCCAGTTTAAATACAAATACCGGTGTTATTACCATAACAGGTTGGCAAGGGGCGTTTGATGGTACAACCGGAACTAAGGGTAAGATAATCATTGGTACATCCGCCACGCTCACATCGCCGCAGCTGGCTCAGTTTCAATTTCAGGATAGTTATGGCAATATCATACCGGCGGCTCAAATAACTGGTGGGGAAGTTGTACCTAAAATATCGCTGAACATTGTAGCAGCCTCATACGGACCGTTTTATAACAATGTAGATAATACTATCTCCGTATCGTACAATACCACTGCCACATTTTTTACCGGCAATTTCAGAATTCAATTGTCGAGCAGCACAGGTACGTTTGCAAATACTACAAGTAACATCATTGGGACAGCTGCATGGTCTTCAAGTGGAACAATTACTGCCACAATTGCATCCGGCACCGCAGTAGGAGCACTTTATAGAGTCAGACTGCTGAGTACCAGCCCTTATGTTATTGCAACTACCGACAATGGCACCAATATATCTCTAGGTCTGCCTGTTCCCAACATTACTTCATTAAGTGCCTACAATCATGTACTTCCCGGTACCACCATTACAATTTCGGGTAGTAATTTTAATACTACCGCGGCTAATAATATTGTATATTTTGGTGCTGTAAAATCAACTGCAACGTCAGTATCACCCACGGTATTAAGTGTAACGGTGCCATTTGGAGCAACATATAGCCAGCTTACAGTTTATGACACCATCACCAAAAGCGCAGGCAGTTCTAATTTTCAGTTTTTGCCAGCATTCGATGCCAGTTTCTTTGTAGCTGACACAATTAAATTTTTGCCAAGAGTTGACTACACGACAGGCAATAATCCGGTAATTGCTGCAATTGGCGATCTTGATGGCGATGGGTTACCCGATATGGTGGCTTTAAATAAGACGGGTGCTTCTCTCAAAATATTGCAAAATCAAGGTACCGGTGTATCTGCACTTACCATGAGTAATGCAATGACTTTACAGGGAAGTGGTCCTTTGAATGTAAAAATAGCGGATATTGATGGAGATGGGAGAAATGATATTGTTGTGGCGGGCGGAAGTGGATCACCTACGGTACAGATATTCAGAAACCTTACTAACTACTCATCATCAGTAACGCCCCGTACACTAGTTTTTGACACCAGAGTAAATGTGACAGTGCCTACGGTGTCTACAGGCGTATTAGCTATATCTGATCTGGATGGTGATGGTAAGTTAGATATCGCAGCGGCATGTTATGATATAGGTGGTAGCATTGGGAAATTGGTTATTTTAAAAAACGGCAATAGCCCGGGATCTATATCTTCCGGCGCTTTTACTTTTTATTCTTACAATACCGGAACAGTTTATCGGGCTACCTCCAGTGCTATTGCAATAGGCGATTTTAATGGCGACCTTTTACCAGATATTGCAGTTACAAATATGATCGAGGCGCCGGTTCCAGCCTCAGTATCAGTATTCAAAAATGCTTCCACTCCCAATGCTATTTCATTTGCGTCGGCAATCACAGTGCCTACCGGTGCATATTTGATAGACATTGTTGCAGTTGACGTAGATGGAGATTTAAAACAGGATCTGATTGTATCTGAAGCGCTTGATAGTACCGTTTCCGTTTTTAGGAATACTTGTACATCACCCGCATCAGCATTGTCATTCGCATCAAGGCAAGTTATAGCTAATCTGGCAACACCTGCGGGTTTGGCAGTAGGCGATTTAGATGCTGATGGTAAGCCAGATATTGCAGTGGCCAGTTTTTTAACAACAGGTGTTATTGCATTGTATAAAAATACTTCCACATCTGGCACACCATCATTTGTAAATATCAACAATCTACCCGCAGCCCGTTACCCAACCGGAATTAATATCGGTGATATAGATAAAGACGGATATCCGGATATTGTTGTTGGCAATACCTCATTTGACACATCATATGTAGGCACCATAGTATCAGTTTATAGAAACACGCCATTACCTATTGTAGGCACTATTTCTTCCGCAAGTGACTCAATTTGCATAGGGGCAACTACTTCACTCAATTATTCATTATCATTACCAACCGGTGAAACCGGTGCATGGTCTAGTAGTAATACATCTATTGCAACAGTAAGTCCATCGGGCATTATATATGGTGTAGCGGCAGGAACGGTTGATATTAGTTACACAGTGACAGTGACCCGTGGAAGCATCTCGAGAAGTGTATCCCGGACAATTGTCATAAAGCCACTCCCAGTGGTAAATATAACAGGGTACAGAGGTGTTTGCCAGGGCGTTACTACAACATTGACTGGTGCTCCATCTGGTGGCTTATGGGCGCACAGCAATGCAGTTACCTCTGTTACTTCCACAGGCGCTGTTACTGGAGTGGGGGCTGCAGGTACTGATATTATTTCTTACACTTACACCTCACCTGTAACCGGCTGCAGTAATGCAGATACTCAGGCTATGCCAATCATATCTCCTCCCAATCCGGGAACGATATCGGGTGCCGACAGCATTTGCCCCGGCGCAAGTACTACCATGACTACATCTGGTGATATTGGTGGAAAATGGTTTTCCGACAATTTCCTTTTTGCGTCTGTTGACTCACTTACAGGAATTCTAACAGGTCAGAACACGGGGTCGCCAATTATTAACTATAAAATTGCAAATGGTTGCGGCATTTTCAACAGTTATAAAGCCGTAAATGTGCTCCCACTTCCTGACGCGGGTGCAATTACAGGTCCTTCCTCAGTTTGCTCCGGTGCTGATATTTCTCTCAATAATCCGGTGACAGGCGGTACATGGTCCAGTAATAATACTGCGCAAGCTACAGTAAGTGCAGCTGGTATAGTTTCAGGTGTTGCGGTAGGTTCGCCTGTCATATCCTATACAAAGAGTAATTCTTGCGGATCTTCATCAGCAACCTTGGGTATTATTGTTAATACAGTCCCATCAGCTCCGAGTGCAATTTCTGGCAATTCTTCTGTCTGTATTGGTTCTGCTACATCATTAAGTAGTGCAACAGTTGGTGGTTTATGGACTTCAAGTAATATTTCGTTGGCGACTATTAATTCTTCAACAGGTATTGCTACGGGAATTGTTGTAGGGACACCTCAAATATCGTATACCGTTTCTAATAGTTGTGGCTCATCTGCTCCTGCTTTGATGACCTTAAATGTGCTTGGCACACCAAATGCTAGTATTACTTCGGCTATTGTACCTTGTGATGGGTATAGTTCAAACATTATCTTTACCGGCACTCCGGGAGACGTTGTAAGTTATAGTGTAGATGGTGGGGCAAACATTGATGGTACGCTTACAGGTGGAACATTTAACTTACCTACGGGTATCATTACATCTACGCATACCTACTTATTGCATACCGTCAGGAATGTAGCATGCGCTATTCTAAAAGACACTACAGTTACTCTTATTCCGCAACAAATGACGTGGTTGGGAGGAGCATCTGGTGCTGAAACTAGTTGGGCAACAGCTGCTAACTGGTCATGTGGTTCGATCCCACTAACATCCGACAATGTACTTATACCGCATGTTGTATATGTTCCGGTGATCTCTGCAACAGCTTATAGTAAGAATCTTACGGTATCCTCCTTAGCAGGACTATCAATAAATGGCGGAGGTTCAATTAATATTAAAGGAAATTTATTGAACCAAGGCATTGTTAATGGAAGTGGAACAGTAATTCTAAATGGCACTACGCTACAAACTATCACCGGTAAAGGCACTGTAAGTAATCTTGATCTGAATAATAGTTCAGGTGCAACAATAGATACAGGGTCGCATGTACTTATAACCGGAGCTTTATCAGTTAGCGCTGGAACATTTAATACGAATGATAGTCTTGAACTGGCATCGACAGATTCTGTTTCCACGGCCCGCATCGCAGCACTTCCGGCCTCCGGGGCGCTAATTACTGGAAAGGTGAAAGTTGATCAGTATGTAGTAGCTGGTTATCGCCGTTACAGATTCGTTAGCCATCCTTTTTCAGACACTATTTCACTTGGTCAGATACAAACTTATATTGACATCACAGGCCCGGGTGGTTCTGCAAATGGGTTTAGAAGCACATCTTCAAATGCGCCATCGGCTTTCCGGCTGGATCCCTCAACCGGAAACTCTTCATTAGGTTATGATCCGGGTTGGAAGCCCTTTACCAAGATCAACAACATCGCCGCTGACACAAACAAATTTCATCCCGGACAGGGACTCAGGATTTTCTTTAGAGGAGCTAAAGGCGAAGGGCTCGGCTATCTGGGTTACAGCGGTGGCTATGTGCCGTCTGCCACAACATTTAAAATGATGGGACACGTTAATCAAGGCCCGCTAACATTGAGACTTAGCAAAGGGACTGTTGATCCGGGTAATCAGGAATTTAACATGGTTGGTAACCCGTATCCATCTCCAATAGATATTGGTACAATCATGCATAATGCCTGGGTATCTAACCAGGTGGTAGGGTCGGCATTTTATGTGTGGGATCCTACGATGAGTGCAGGTGGACAATTTGTTACTGTATCCATTGGCACGTCATCTGCTACGCCTTATTATATTCAAGCTAATACAGCCTTTCAGGTTCGTGCCCATCACGATGGTGCAATTATTAGCTTCGATGAGTCTAATAAGTCTGCAACTTCTTCAGGCTATTTGTTCAGGGAGCCGGCTAAATTCGTTGCATTAAATGTATACGATGCCAATTATCATTTGTGGGATATGCTGAAGTTCAATTTTATTGATGCTGCCACTGATAATGATGATGAAAAGTATGACGCAACCAAATTATTGAGCAGCGATTTTTCATTTTCCAGTAAGTCTGCTGATGGTAAGAAATTATCAATAGATGCGCGACCTTATGTAGCTGAAAATACAATTCCGCTTGAGATACATAGTAACTACATGCAGGACTTTATAATAAGGGCAGATAATGTTGCTGTTCCGAATGACGGGTCAATAGTATTACATGATAAGTTGTTACAGAAGTATATTGTAATGACACAGGGGGCCGAATATAAATTTACAATCAGTAATGACAAAACAAACCAGGGAGATAGATTTGAATTGGCTTTAAAATCATTGCCATCGGCAAGTGCCACAGGACTTTCGATCTTTATTGATCCCAATCCTGCAACTAGTAATGTAAACATTCATTTCAAAAATAACACCGCAGATGCGACAAGTGTGAATATTATAGATATGAATGGAGTAAACATCTACAGTCAGTCAGTGGCAAAAACACAGAATGGTTCATTGAATGTTTCTTTAGACAAATTTGCTCCGGGATTGTATATGGTTGAAATTATTCATGGAAATGAAAGAGTAGCACAGAAATTGATTAAAGAGTAGTTTGATAATAGAATAGATACCCACAAAAAAAGAGCGCATCGACATGGTCAATGCGCTCATACTATTTATAGAAAACAGATTATTTTAAACCTGCCGCTTTAGAAGATTGCAGAGCTTTCATTGCTTCATTATAGTTCTTCCAGTTGGTGTTAGGGTTTGCCTGACGAAATGAACTTGGTATAACAACAGCTCTGAAAGTTACTGTTCCTGGATATGCTACTACTGAGTTATCTGTGTTGTAAACATATATGTCAAAATATCCTTGCCTGAAATTAAAAACTGTGGTTGTTTTACCATCCAAATCCGGCAGGTTGGTCCAGCCTAGTGAATTGTAAAATTTATACAGTTCGAACGAACCATAGTTGTAAACGTCAGCTGTCAGATTGGGGTCGCTAAACGTGGCAGAATAAGAAGTAGGATTGGTTGTGGTATTGGGGATCCATGTGCTAACTGTAAACGCATCCTCACCAATTACATTGGCATTTCCTGTAGGGCCTTGTGGTCCTACTGGTCCGGTCTTTGTGCAGCTTGCGGCAAACAATGATACTCCTGCAAATAATACGAGCATTAACTTCTTCATGATACTTAATTTTTATTGCCGTTCTTGCGGCGATTTATAATTGTTTGAAAATGGATAGATACTGAAACGCATCTGAAAGTAGCAGTTGCAAATTTAATGCCAAATCTATTTTTCGCAAAGGTATCTATCAGACCGTGATTTTTAAAGGGAAGTTTAAATAGTCCATAGCTTATCAATGTTAGCCGCAAGGCTTCTATCCTTTTCGGTCACAATATCTCCTTTGTCATGCGTATTCAACCATATCTCCAGTTTGTTGTAGGTGTTTTTCCAGGTCGGGTGGTGGTCGTGTTTTTCTGCCAGCAAGGCTACGCGTGTCATGAATGCGAATGCTTCGCTAAAATTCTTAAAGGTGTATGAATGGTATAACGTATTGTCTTTCTCTTCCCAGGCCATATTTTTTTTGCTTTTGGATATAAAGATAAAAAACATGCCGCACGGCAGTTAATTTAATTGCATCTGCTATAAAAAACAAACTTTATGCGTTTTTGGATACAGGAAAAATGACAACAATCAGTAAATAATACCATTAAAATGATGAAAAATACAATTGCTTAGTGAAACAGCGCTGTACCTTTGACATGTGAAACAAAAAGTAAAAAATACCATTCCAGTGTACGATATCTGCTCATTGCACGATGCAGATAACAATCATAAAGATGTTATTGCACAACCATTTGCCGAGTATCTGAAAATTCATCCTAACCTTCATTCATCACACAGGCATACATTTTATCACCTGCTTTTATTTATAAAAGGTGGCGGATATCACACAATAGATTTTGAACGTTTCCCTGTAAATGTGGGTCAAGTCTACTTTATGATACCGGGACAAGTTCATAGCTGGAATTTTGAGGGCGATATAGATGGATATGTGATCAATTTCTCAGAAGACATTTTTCGGAACTTCTTGCTAAAACAAGATTATCTGGAACAATTTAGCTTCTTTGGAGGAATAGCAAAAGACAGTGTAATAAACTTGCCGCAGCAAATAGCAACTACTGTAAGTGGCTTGTTTGCTGACATTATCTCCGACATCAATGTTTCGGATAGTTATCATGCAGATATTTTATGTGCCAGACTTATAGAAGTATTTATCACTGTAAGTCGGAATAGTCCAATAAATCATAAGCATGTACCTATACAAAACCAGTTGATATTGTTCAATTTTAGAAAACTCTTGAACACATATTTCGCTGAAAAGCGTTTGCCAAAGGAATACGCGGAGATGTTGTACATAACACCTAATCACTTAAATGCGTTGTGCAATGATCTTCTGGGTATACCGGCCGGAGAATTAATAAGAGATAGGGTACTACTTGAGGCAAAGAGATTGCTTGTAAATGTTGACGTTAGTATTAGTGAAATAGCTTACCAACTGAATTTTGCAGATAATTCATATTTCAGCAAATTTTTTAAAAAATATGCCGGTGTAACTCCGGAAGATTTCAGAAAAAGTTTTAAATAGCAATCATATGTGTGCTCAGCATTCAGAAAGTAAAAGAGGCCTAATGGCCAGTGTATTTACCAACAGGTGTCCCCGTTGCAGAGAGGGTAAATTATTTTCAGGCAGGAACCCGTATAACTTAAAAACAACAATGGATATGCCGGAACATTGCCCGGTATGCGGACAAGCATTTGAACTACAAACCGGCTTCTATTTCGGTACCGGGTATGTAAGTTATGGGCTTTCAGTTGGTATAATAGGTATGTTCTTTGCCGCATGCTTTGCTTTGAAGCTGATCTCGATCTATGACAATAGTGTAGTTTATTCTCTCATTGTAGTGTCTGTGGTTCTGGTGTTATTGCAGCCATTATTACAGCGTTTGTCAAGATCTATATGGATAGCTTTATTTGTGAGGTATGACAGGGATGCGCGTAAGCATATTATTCATTAACGACAGATGGCGGCCCCTTTTCCTTCAATATATCGGTGTAGTGTAATGCGCATATCATAACCACCAGCAGCGCACCAATAACGTTAAGCCAAAGGAAAGAAACAATATCGCAGATGTAAACTGTAATAACGATTGCTTCTGTGATAAGTGCAGCTGCAAAAACAAAGGTGCCCTTCACCTTTTTCATGTAGAAAGCTACAAGGAATATACCCAATATTGTTCCATAAAAAAGAGACCCGAGGACATTCACCGCCTCAATTAGTGACCCTAGCCTAGCCGCAAACATAGCCACGCCTATACAAAACAGTCCCCATGCAAGGGTATGCATACGTCCGTAGTGTAGTTCTTGCTTCTCTGTAATATCGCATCGCCCCCTTATGTGAATATCCATCAATGAAGATGCTGCAAGAGAATTAAGTGCAGCCGATATGGAGCCCCATGAGGCGAGGATGATTACGGCGAATAACAATCCTATTATCCCTACGGGCAATGAATGTTTGACGAAGTATAAAAAGATGTAGTTAGTATCATTTTTGTCGGGTGAATAATTACCGCTTGCTATTTTTTGTGCTACGGTATCTCTCAATGATCTTATTTGTTGTTGTGTATTTTTATATTCAAGTACAGTGTTGCCCGATGCCTTTCCAATTGCCTTTCGCTCATTTATTATAGCCAGAGATTGTTGCTCTTGCCGGCTGTGCAACCGATCATATCTACTTTGAAGAGCAGATGCTGTAACGTGTTCCTGCTGATTGAATTTTTCATAGGCACCGGGGTTAAAATATAACGGAGCAGGAAAAAAACTGTAAAAGGCGAAAACTAAAGCGCCTATGAGCAAGATCAGGAACTGCATAGGGATCTTAACCAGTCCGTTAAGTAAGAGCCCCAGCTTACCCTCAGTATTGTCTTTTGCACTAATGTACCTGCCCACCTGGCTCTGGTCAGTACCAAAGTAGGAGAGGGCAAGGAAGAAACCACCTATTATACCGCTCCATATGTTGTATTTATCTTTCCAGGAAAAGTCTGTAGTGATCACATTGAGTTTACCGGATTTCCCTGCTATGTAAAGTGCATCGCTCATATCTATTCCGCGCGGTAAGCGATGCACAACAAGATAGCCGGCAATGCCCATGGCGCTGAGAATGATGAGAAACTGCAGTTTTTGAGTATGTGCCACTGCCTTAGCACCTCCGGCATAGGTGTAGATCAGCAACAGTCCACCTGTAACTATATTGGCCAGATAGATATTCATCCCCAGTATCGACGACAATATGATAGCGGGGGCATAAATACTTATTCCTGTAGATAGTCCCCGTGAAAGGAGAAATAGAAACGAAGTAAGAAGTCGTGTCTTTTTATCAAATCTCTGCTCCAGATATTCGTATGCAGTATACACATTCTGCTTCCTGAAAATAGGAATGAAAGTAACACTGATGACAACCATGGCTATAGGTAGCCCAAAGTAATATTGTACAAAGCGCATACCATCTGTGTATGCCTGTCCTGGTGCCGATAAGAATGTAATAGCACTGGCCTGTGTTGCCATAATGCCCAGCAATACTATATACCAGGGCATTTGCTTATCGGCTAGCAGGTATGAGTGTGCGCTGCTCTGCCGGCGGCCTTTATATAGGCCATAAGCGATCATTGAAATTAATGTAAGAAATAGTACTATCCAGTCGGTGATGCTCATTGCCAGTAGCGGGTAAACCAAAGATAGAACACGATCTGTATAAATAGCACAGCCACTACAGCTATATACCAATTATTCCATTTGATTGGGTTCTTTGTGTTCACTTCTACACGGCAATTTAAATTGTAAACGCTATAATTATAGCAGCTATAAGAATTACCTGCAATGTACTGTAAGCACCTAATATTATACCCCACTTTGCACGGCTAAAATATTTATTTCTCCTGTCTGCACTCATAATTCCCAAAATAAGAGCTACTACTCCAAACGCAGGGAAAACAAGTAAACCTAAGATACCAAAGGTAAATGCTAGTTTGGCCTCTTTTTCGCGGTTGTGATATGGCTTATGCGGTTGGTTTCTATAAGTAGTTTTTTTGAAAAGAGTGTCTTCAGTTGTTACCGAATTTTGAGTAACCACTGTTAGATGGTTGTCTGTAGCTGCTTCAATATGTGATATTACCGGGAAAGCCGCAAAGCTATAATTACAGCAGGTCAACATTACAATCAATAAGGTGAATAAGCGAAGTTTCATATACATTTTGTTTTTATTAATCTAGATCATTGCAAGCAGTACGATGAAGAATATTACTACCGCCAACATTGCAGCTATCTCTAATGCTCCTAATATGAGTCCAATTACACCGAGCGAGCTGTAAGTGTTGCCCCTGTACGATCCTCTTATACCTAATATAAGCGCTGCAATGCCAAGTGGCCATATAAATATACCTACTATGCCGAATATTAATGCAAGTATGGCATCGGTCTCATTATTTTCGTGATAATGCCTGTCGCCGTGAGTATGAAAAAATTGCTTGACGACCGGCACGGCGCTGCTACCCATTCTGATTAACGGGTTTGTGCGCTTTGCTGCAATGGTAGTTGATGAGGCTTCAGCTGTTCTTTGAATCGGTTGAACAACGAAAGCAGCATGGCTAATGCTGCATGATAACAATAAGATCAACATCGATAGATATGCAAATTTCATGATCATTCGTGCTAATGAAGTATTATACAATAGGTTGTTCTTTGACTTACAGCAAATTGCGAGCCAAACTAATAAAAAAAGGAGGGAAACTGTTTTTATACAGTTTCCCTCCCTTTTATAATAGACTATCGTATTATTATAACAGAGCTAACAATGCAAGTATACCTAGTATAAGACCGATAAGTGCCAGCAACCTACAGCTATAGCCATGTCCTACGCCTATAGCACCAAATATTACGGCACCTATAGAAAACAAAAGGAACGGCAATGCCAGAAATGCTGAAAATGCAGCTATACCAAATATAAGGGCAAGTATGCCCGGCCATGCTGGTCCACCGCCTACTACTTCCACGTCGGGGTGGATAACTGACCTGATCTTCTGGAAGAAACTGAGGTGTTTTGCTTTTGCAACGGTTGTTGTTGCTGTAGCTGCTACTGCGTTGTTCTCATCTGATGTAACTGTATTGCTACTTGAAACTGCATGTGTGTTTTCGGTTGCTTCAGTATGTTTTACTGGGAAAGCCGCATAAGACACGTTCATACCTGCAAATGATACTAGCAAAAGGCAAAGAGTAATGATTCTGGTTTTCATAAAGTTTGTTTTTTGTGGTTAGTAATTTTCGTAACTCTTCTAATAAATGTGCCAACAAACCCTACCGCTACAATAAAAAAGGTTGCTTCGTTATTGAAGCAACCTTTTTTAAAGCACTCAAAATCAAATACTTATTCCTATTTACTTGCGCTGAGCATGTTCATAAACAACCTTATAGCTCCTTTATTACCTGCTGGCAACTGGCGCGAGAAAGATAGTGGAGTGTATATATAATTCCCCTTTCCAAGCTTTGTATACAGTGTGCCACCGGCCAATGGCTTTTCATTGGCATCATTCATGCTGAAAAGTGTACTGTATTTTTCATCCCATTTTACAGGGAAATACAGACCACGTTCCTGCACCCAACCTGCAAAATCTGCATCGGTGATGGTATTAGGGTAATTAAGTAGTTTCGCCTTCGGGTCTGTGAATGTGATCTTCGCATCTTCTTCCGTAACTCTTAACGTAGATAACGTGAGTGGGTAAGGGCCGATTTTGGTGGTGGCCATATCCTGCAGCGTATTATACTGCATGATAAGTGTTCCTCCATTCTCAGCATATTTAAATAATACAGGCAACCAATTACCTATCTTCTTCTCCACATTTACTGCACGTATACCTGTTACAATGGCATCGTACTTTCTAAGGCTGTTGGCATCTTTCAGGTCAGCATCCTTAAGTATATCCACCTGCAAGCCTGCTTCACGCAGTACACTTACTACAAGGTCACCCGCACCTTCTATATAACCTATTCTCTTCGCCGTCACTTTCCAATCACGGTGCAATACTTTGGCGTAAGGCGTGGTAAAATATTGAAGAGTAGGTATATGATTATATTGGATCAAATGCTGTGAGCGGATGTAACCGTTGATGCCATCCTCTTCTCTTGCCATTGCGTAGATATAAAACTCTTTATCTACAGATGACGGAATACTTGCAGCTTTGATATGCACGGAGATCATTGTATCTGTATTAGCAGCAATATTTACATGTTGAAACGACACAAGTACCGAATTGCTGTTCGAAATATAAAGCGTGCCATTCTTTAGCTCTTTCTCGGCATGTAGTTTTACAATTGCGTCTACAGATCCATCAGCATTAGCAATGATCAGGTTACTAACAAACGACAAGTCAACCTTTGGTACTATTCTCGATTGCTCAACTACGTCTCCCTTAACAGGGTCAAGCTTTTTAAAAGATAGAGGGACATTAACCTTGAATGTTTCATCACCGATCATTAGAGATAATACTGCATTCAGCTTGTTAGGTGTTTCTGGCTGTCCTAACACGCCATTAGAAGGAATGCTAAACGCGCCCGGATTCTTAGGCGTTTCTGATAACCAATATGGCTCTGTTAATGGTGTACTTTCGGGAATAGTGATGTTATGTTCGTATTTGATTAGCGAATCATTATTGATGTTCTTCTCAATTACCGTTTTCTCTTCACCTACCCACGTTATATTCTGCAACGTAACCGGGGTAGCAGAGCGGGCGATAACTTGCATGGTAAACGGAACGGTTGTTCCCGTCACTGCCTGCGGTTGTTTGGTATACAATTCTGCCATAAACCCGGTACAATCCAATATTACTTTGTCCAGTTCCGCCAACTTCTCCATTCTCCAGTATGCATCTTTCACCGTGCATATTTTCTTACGCAGAGTCAATAATGCAGGTATACTTGCATCGGGATGGCGGAAGTTAAAAGCCTTAAGGATAACTTTAAGATCATCCCCAATGTCTTTCCTTCCCACACGGCCCCAGGTAATGTCTATGCCATCAAATAATGACTCGGTAACCGGTTCACCATCTACCAACTTAAAGTACTCGGTCTGTACTCCCGGTACACTGGGAGTACCAGCGCCCTGGCTCTTATGCACACTTCTGCTTGCACCCGCAAGTTCACCTGTACTCATACCTAGAGTAGATGAATAGTCACCTACAGTTATTTTCAATTGACTCTCAGACGTAGTATTCCTATCGCCAAACTTGTATGTATTCCAAAAAATACGTTTTGGTTGCCATGGTTTGCAATACATCAATTGATCAGCATATTTAGAACCGTCACCTGAAGCCTTGAATGCATTTTCTGCAATTATAGCAGATGCCGCGTGTTGTCCGTGTCCGGCCAGTGTATCCGGCGGAAAACGGCAGATGACCACATCAGGGCGGAACTTACGCATTACCCACACAGCATCTCCCGTCAGTATCTTTTCGTCCCAATGTTTAAATGTTTCCTGGTAGCTTTTGGAAAAGCCAAAGTCAATGGCGCGTGAGAAAAATTGTTCCGCACCATCTAGTTTTCTTGCTTCCATCAGCTCATGAGTACGAATAAGGCCCAATGCCTCTCCTTGCTCACTACCCAATATGTTCTGCCCGCCGTCGCCACGGGTAAGCGACAAATAAGCGGTACGAATATTCTTATCATTGACCAGCCATGCCAGCAAGCGGGTATTCTCGTCATCGGGGTGGGCAGCTACGTACAGAACATTCACCAGGTGGCGCATTTGCGCTATCTCATGATATATTTTATCCGAACTGGCAGGACGAACTTGTTGTGCATTGCCCGTTACAGCCACTCCGGCTGCGAGACAAGTAAGAATGGAAAGCCTTTTGAGCATTGGTAGTGTTGTGTTATTGGTCAAACGTCACGCCTAAGCGTATCATGTCAACCAAATATTGTTCAAAAAAGTATACCCTTTAGTAAGACAAAAGATTTGGCGATACCCAACGGGAGTATCACCAAATCTGATGTTCTATAATATTGCTATGTGTTTAGTAAGTCTTCTTATCTGTGCCGAATTCACCCTTCTGAATTTCATTGATCAGCTTGGTATTGTTGTGTATGTATTCAGCCTCAAATGAAGAACCCTTTGCAGTTTCCATTGATTTTTTTGCTGCTTCAATTGCCTTTTCATTGTGGTGCAGTTTCTTTTCTATACGTGCTTTCAACCACCACATGTAAAAAGCCTTTGGATCTTGCTCTAACGCTTTTGTTACATATTCCGAAGCCAGATTAAGGTTGGTGTTGTTCTCATTATAGTAGTTAGCTACCTGGAAGTAAGGGATGGTAGTGTGATTGATAGCCTTATCAATGCTGCTTGCTATAGCATCTGCATTTAGCGCTTTTACAGGAATTTGTAACCTTGTGCGCTCCCACATAAGTTCCAGTTTGCAAGTGTTGTAAGTAAGATCGGTAATATTGATCGTAAATGTCTGGCACATACCTTCCATACGTATGGCCTTCACATTGAAACGCAATACATCTGTTTCTTTACTATAGCCATCCGCACCCCAGTTACCTGTGCCGGTGTTCAAAATAACTTCCCAGCTTTCTTTGCCCGGAATGGTATACAATGCATATTCACCTGCTTTTACTTTGTTACCCATGATCTCTACATCTTCACCAAACTTTACCTTGGTTGCAGAGTTGGCACCGGTACGCCATACATTTCCATACTGCACCAGGTCTCCAAATATCTTGCGGTTACGCATTGATGGACGGCTGTAAGTGATGTCAATGCTCGAAGTAGCAAACTCCTGAGATACCTTAGCGGTAGGACTCAGAGAAGGTAGTTTAAGTCCACCCTGTGCAAAAGTGGTAACAGTGGCAGCTATTAGCATTGCCGATAGTAGTAATCGTTTCATGAACATGTGTGTTTTAAGATGCGTGAAATTACGAAGTATGTTTGTTTATTTGACTTGATTCATTCAATAAGGGTATTGGCGTTGCAGACAAATACTACTTATGCATCTTCCTTTCTTATGTTATCCCAGCTTGTATCCATATAACTCTGCCATAGTAACCAAAGCATTGCAGAGGAAAGAAGCACAAATGTTAGCTTTAGCCACCATATATCTAAAGCGAAATAGTGGCCAATTCCTAGTGTGAAAGGGATCAGCATTGCGAGTAAAGATTTCAGTACTTTACCGCCGTTCTGCTTGGCCTGCTCCATCGAAGAGAATGGTAATTGCCTGAAACTGATTCGAACCAAGCAGGTAGACAACAGCAAAACATTCAGTAGAGCAAGTAGGATGTCGGGTAAAACTCCCCATCCCCATATCCACAACACGAAAACAGTAATGAGTGTAAAGAACGGCAGGAATAGTTTTACACAAAGTGCCTTAAATGCGCCTATCATTATGTGCCCGGGGGTAGTTACCGGAGAGGCATAAAAAACCCAGGTGGCCTTATATTGATCTGATACGATCAAATAATTCATGCCGCTGATCAACACATAAGAAGACATGTATAGCAGCAACAGATATTTTGACGTAGATGGAAGCGCAGCTATAGCTTCAGGTATAGACTTACCACCTTGCGTAAGTAGATAGATAAAATAAATAGGGATGAACGCATAGGAAGGGTACACCCTCATACGGAACGTACGGCTGCGCGACGTTTGTAACCACGCAAGTATGAAACCCGCTTTTGCCGCATCACCCCTGTTGAAAATGTTGGCCAGTAACAGGTATAGTTTGCTTGCTTTTACGCTTTTCCCATTTGCTTTTTTCGCGGGTGCGCTTACTTCCGCACCATCAATACCTTATCTTCCTCGAGAACTCAGGAGCCAGCCAACGAACCAAAATATAGATACAAACCAATGGTACAGCCAAACCCAACACCGCCAATAACATACTGCCGCCTAGTGTAAGCGGATAGCCGATAAGCGACCAATAAGTGGCTAGCCAATAAGTAGGTACAAAGTGAACCCATTGATAATCAGCTGCTCGTAGTGTGCTATTTGTATCAAAAGAAAACATCTGTTGTGGGCGCAAATAAACAATGGCAAAAAATATCACTGATGAAATGACCTGGAAATAACTGATGACATCCTTAAATCGTTCCGCCTTGACAAATTTTAGAATGATAAGATAAACACCATTCACCGCAAACAAACCCATAAACACCATCAGTATCAATGGTAATGGAAATAACAATGCCGATCGCCACCCATCAAGATAAGCAAGTGATGCCCATGCAGCCAGCGACATGGGTATTACCATCCGCAACACATAAATAAACACGTGTAGCAGTTTAGCCAGCACTAACGTCCGGTCATTGATGGGACGTGGGAACAATGTGTACTTATCACGGTTGTCAAACAGGGCATTAGAAAAGTCTGTGATCAAAGTGAGTGTTATCATCAACAGCAGCAGCGTAAAGTACAAAGCCATGGATATGACCCTATCACTGATCACATAAACGGGTATAGCATAAAAGCACCCCATCATAGTGAACATAAATGTGTGGATAAGCGTGCCGTGCTTAACATCCTTCTTTTGCGCCTGCCTTCTGCCAAACCCTATTGGCCTGCGATTGTCTATCATTAACCGCATGTTCAGAATGGCGGTTAACTGGTCGGTGTCTGCACCCAAAATGCGCCATAGCGGAGCCGGCAACATAGCCAGCCATAGAAACAGCTTGTTCATTTTAGTTTTCGGTATTTATAGAGTGAGTATCCCTGTCATTCATAGCAGCAGCAAGGTCATCTGCCTTTTGCATAAAGTCACCGTTCGATGTGAGTCTTGAGAATATCTGTTCCAGGTTGTCGCTATTACTCTGTTTCAACTCTTCTATTGTGCCGTCAGCTATAATAGTACCCTTGTCTATCAATATGATACGGTCCGATACCTTCTCCACAACATCCATCATGTGCGAGCAATAGAAAATAGTTTTACCTTCTGCTTTCAGGGCCTGCAATAATTCCTTTACCAATATCACAGCGTTGGCATCCAACCCTGAAAGCGGTTCATCCATAAACACAATAGTAGGGTTGTGCAACAGCCCAGATGTGATCAGTACCTTTTGCCACATCCCTTTTGAAAAGCTATCCATTCGCTGGTCAATGTTCTCCAGCAGTCCAAATGAATTAAGCATCTTGGTAGTGCGGTCATTAATAACCTCGTCCGATAGCTTATACAATTTACCAATAAAGGTCAGGTACTCGCGCAGGGTAAGCAGGTCATAAAGTTCAGCCAGTTCGGGAATATAGCCCACCTTACTTTTTACTTCCAGCACATGGTCCTTAATGTCCTTTCCCATCACGGTCACCGTTCCATCGTAATCCTGTATTATACCGCACAATATCTTCACAGTGGTAGATTTTCCTGCACCATTGGGGCCTATGTATCCGATTATCTGACCGGGATTTACATCAAGATCAATGGTATTGAGTACAATTTTGTCGCCATATCTCTTACTGAGGCCCTTAATTGATATTATTGGTGTCATAACCTGAAGTCAAAAGTTAGTATTGGATTGGATTCACTATTAAATAATAAAGGTAAGCGATTTGCTTACCTCTAATATATATAATTACATTTTCATCAACTTGAATGCGTGTGTCCATTCTCCTTTCTGTAACCCAGGTATACACCACAGCATACACAGCGGTTCAATAGCACGGGCGCTGGTATCTTTACCCATATCCAGTGTTTCCCAGCCAAACTCGTCCAGCAGGTCTGTCACCTCTTTTTTAGCGCCCATGTTATTGCCGCAAATAAACATGCTTGGCTTCTCGGTAAACTTAGGGTCTACCATAAACGCACTGCCAACGCTATTAAAAGCTTTTACAAAATGGATCTCAGGAAACTGTGTTTGCAGTCTTTCCATCAACGATTCATCCATTGTAGTAAAGTACTTCAATACACCGTTTTCAGGTGGAGCATCTGCAATAGGATTAGTAGTGTCTATAACCGTCTTTTGCTGCATGTTTTGTGGACCGGCAGCTTCCAGTACTTCAGCAGCAACCTTTCCTTTCACCGCCAGTACAACTATGTCACCAAATTTTGCTGCATCTTCAAATGAGCCAACATAGCCGTGCTCCCCGGCTTCTTCTTTCCAGTTTTTCAATTTATCTGCATCTCTGGTGCCAAGCATTACTTCGCAATTATGATTTAAAAAGCCATAACCCAATACACGTGCTACCTGTCCGGAACCTATAATTCCTATTTTTTTCATGGTTATATTTTTTGGAAAATTAGATGGAAAACATCAATCAAAAAAACGTGCCTGCATTTATCTTTTTTATAGAGATATTGTTTTCATCGCAATTTATTTACCTATAGCAACACCTACAACGCTAAACTAAAGGTATTGTTTTAGCCAAGCCGCAACAACACCTCTTGATTCTATCCAGCGTTGTTGATTCCACCCATGCCCGTTGCCTATCCACGAAAGATAAATTGACGGTACGCCTCTTGCTAGTAATGAATCCTGAAGCGCTAAAGATTGCGATGCATGCACAAGTGAATCTGCTGTGCCTTGCATAATAAGTGTCGGCACTGCACCGGCCAGGTGATATATAGGGCTGGCATTATGCCATCGGTTGTCATTATAGGTATAAGGTCCCAGCATGGCTTCAATGAACGCTCCTAATTGACCGTTTACCACATCTCCCCGGGTAAAGTCTACCGGGCCAAAGCAATCGACGACTACCTTTATTCTTCCGTCGCTGTTGCGAGTATAAGCGTATTCTAGTGCAAGATGTGCACCTGAGCTGCGACCAAACAAGCAGACCTTTGCCGGATTTACATGCCAGTTTTCTGCATTATTATTGATATAGTCGAGCACCGATCCAATATCATCAAGCGCTGCAGGGTAGGGGTATTTGTCCGTTAATCGGTAGTTCATGGAAATGACAGCACAATTCCTGGTCGTAAAAAACGTATCCATACCAAGGTTATTAAAGTCCTCTTTACTCCCTCCCGACCATCCACCACCATGTATGAATATCACCACACCTGTAGTATTTATATCCGAGTTGCCAGGTAAAGTCAGGTCGAAGGTTTGTTGATTTGAATCCGGACCATATACCAGTCCGGGATAAGAATTGAACAGTTTAGCGGCTCTCGCAGGTTCTAATGGGGCTACTATTGCACTTTTATGGGTGCATGAAATGTTAAAAAAGATGAAATAGCATAGAATAAATGCTGTAAACTGTCTCATCGCATGGTTTGGATTATAAACGTTGGTTAAGACTATATATTTTTGAAGGGGACAAAATATTTATTTAGTCAATAGATGCTAATCGTGAATTGATAGTTAGGCAAACAAAAAGCTTTTATGTAATCAATTTTTTGTGTTGAGTATCATTTATTAAATAATTATCAGTCTTCGGCTATAAATTCGTCGTGTTGATCGGGAGAGAAATATGAATAAATCGCTAAAGAAAAACTGGATTAGGCTTACGGGTGACAGAGCGGAGTATTCCATGGAGAATAGGGCGTTCAATTTCATAAGTGTTGTCACTTTTATAACACTGATATTCATGTTCATATTCGATGTGTTTATCGAACAGTGGACCATGTGCGTCGTTATTGCAGGGCTCGTAATCGTCCAATCTTTTCTTTATTACAATTCACTTTTCAAAAAGCAATACAAAAAGGAGATCATCGTTTTTGCAATAGTCAGCTATATAGGCGTCCTGATGAATTATTTCAATAATTCAGGCACGTTGGGGCCATCGCTGTTCCTTTTATTCCTTACGCTTCAGTTTTTGCTTACTGTATCTCCTTCTAAGTACAACCGGCTGTGGATCATTGTGCATATTTTGGTGGCCACAATTCTTATATGTACTGAATATTATTACCCGGACTTGGCTCCCAATACCTACTCAACCCGGTTCGACAGGTATTTTGATATTCTTTCAACATTTGTCGCCTGCATTCTTTTTGTACACTTTATTACCGCCTATCTTAAAAGGTATTACACAAATGAGAGAAGAATATCGCAGGAAAGGCTTTCAGCCATCTTAAAACAGAATGAACATATACTGCAACAAAATGTGGAGCTGGAGCGCTTGAATGACGAAAAGAACAAGATGTTCTCTATCATATCACATGACCTCAGATCACCGGTAGATTCTATAAGAGGCTACCTTGAAGTGCTGTCCAATAATATTTTAGATCCCTACGAAAAGAAAGAAATAGAAGTGGAATTATTGGGGCAGGTGAAATATACTTCCGACCTCTTGCAGAATCTCCTATATTGGTCAAAGACTCAGATGAAGGGCGTAAACGTGAAGTTGGTTGCATTGAAACTGATCGACATGGTAGACGATGCCAGAAACTTTAAACTCGCCGGCGCGGCTAAGAAGGAAATTAAAATGACCTATTCCATCGGCAGAGATATTGAGGTTATTGCCGATAAAGATATGCTGAAGATAGTTTTGCGTAATCTGGTTATGAACGCAATTAAGTTTACTCCTGTCGGCGGCGAAATTGCTATCAGAGTGGTTAAAGAAGATGAAATGGCGATTATATCAGTTAAGGATACAGGTATAGGTATTCCTAAAGAAAAGCAACAAGAGATATTCACACTGCGTTCAGGTTCTACATTTGGTACAAATGACGAGAAGGGTATTGGACTTGGACTTGTATTATGCAAAGAATTTATAGAGTATCAGAAAGGAAAGATATGGTTTGATAGTATTCCCGGCAGCGGCACTACATTCTATATATCCTTACCTCTATCTAAGTTGTGATCGCTTCTATGTCTTTACCTGCTTCCCGCCAATTATTACCGATAAATTGTGATAATTCGCCGACAGACATACATAACATGTAGTATTCCCTTAGTACTTTTGACAAAAATTATAAACAAAATGAAAGGATTGTATATTTTCCTCGGCATTGTAGTAATGTTAGTATTAATGGGTGGTTGCAGCTATAATGGCATGAACAGCAGCCGCGTAGTAGTAGACCAGAAATGGGCTGATGTACAAAGTAGCTATCAGCGTCGTTCTGACCTTATACCTAACCTTGTAGAAGTAGTAAAGGGAGTGGCTGATTTTGAAAAAACAACGTTGACTCAGGTTATTGAAGCAAGAGCAAGTGCATCGTCAATTAAAGTAGATCCTAAAGATCTTACTCCTGAAAAACTGAAAGAATTCCAGGCTTCACAGGGCCAGTTGAGTCAGGCTTTAGGCCGTTTAATGGTTGTATCTGAGCAATATCCTCAGTTGAAGGCCAACGAAAACTTCAAGCAGTTACAGGATCAGCTGGAAGGAACTGAAAACAGGATCAAAACAGCACGTGATGCATTCAACGAGGCGGTAACTGGTTATAACATACAGGTTACATCATTCCCTAAGAATTTGTTGGCAGGCATGTTTGGCTTCAAAGAAAGAGCTATGTTCCAGGCAGACCCTGCAGCACAGAGCGCTCCAAAGGTTAAGTTCTAATTATTCTCTAAGTAATCAATTGGTTATATGTTTTCATTATTCAGAAAGAAGGCTTTGCTGGACAAGCAGGTGCAGAAAAGAATAGAGGCCACCATTAGCGAGGCCGAAAGCAAAACCAGTGGTGAAATACGAGTCTTCATTGAAGGTAAGTGCAACACCTCCGATCCCATGGACAGGACAAAAGAGATCTTTGCTCAATTGGAAATGCATAAAACAGTTGCCCGAAATGCAATATTGGTTTATGTGGCCATGGAGGATAAGAAGTTTGCCCTTTACGGAGACAAGGTGATATATGAACTGGCAGGTGGTTCACTCTTTTGGGAGAAAGCGGCTGCAAGGCTTACAGGTCACCTCAGAAAAAATGAAATAACAGATGGACTGTGTAATTGTATTCTGGAACTGGGTACAGCACTTGCAGCTCAATTCCCTGCAGATCCTGATACGAAGAGAAATGAGCTGTCAGACGAAATAGTATTTGGTAAATGAAAAACATGATCAACAAATCGGTAGTCCGTTTACTGGTACTAATAGTTGCATTCCTGGTTGCAGGGTTTAATGTTATGGCTGAGGATAAAGTTTATCCCGATAAACCTAACCCGGAAAGACTGGTCAATGACTTTGCGCATGTATTGAACGAAGGCCAGATAAACGACCTGGAAAGTAAGCTGGTAGATTTTGCTAATACAACATCTACCCAGATAACTATCGTGACGATCTCCAATCTTGGTGGACACGATATCTCTGAATACTCTGTTCACCTGTTTAATGAATGGGGGCTCGGACAGGCCGGAAAGAACAACGGTGTACTTATACTCCTTACACTTGATGACGGCTACGGCAAAAAACGCGAGTGGACTACTGTAGGTAAAGGACTTCAAGGCGTACTTACAGATGCCAAAACAGGGCAGATATTCAGAAATGAAATGGTGCCAGCTTTTAAGGTCAATGACTATTACACAGGCCTTGCAAAAGGCGCGGATGCCATAATAGCTGTTACAAAAGGTGAATATAGCGCCGATGGTAGTGAACCGCACAAACGCAAGAAATCGGGTAGGGGATTCATCATTGTCATTATCATCTTCGGTGTTATGATCCTTGCTACGCGTAACAGGCGTGGTGGCGGTGGCGGTGGCGGACGCGGCGGTGGTGGTGGTTTCGGCGACTTGGCCACTGGCCTGTTACTCGGCAGCATGCTGAATGGCGGACGCGGTGGAGGAGGTGGATTTGGTGGCGGAGATAGCGGCGGCGGTTTCGGTGGCTTTGGCGGTGGCAGCACCGATGGCGGTGGCGCTGGCGGAAGTTGGTAATAAAAATTAAATGATAATATAAAAGGCAATTGCCTAATAAGATATAAAGTAAAATGGCTACCACTAGGGTAGCCATTTTACTTTTAGACTATTGGATGTTCATTATAATACCAATTATACAGCAAAGTACGGCACGAATCATGTCATTGCCCCGTTAGGCGGCAAAAAGCTTTGTAGCATATTGACCAACTCTCTTACGCAGCGCCCTGTAGGGTCGCAACAATTATAGCTGTGCCTGTTTTTGATGTCTAATCGGTATAAAGACATTTTTTACGTGTATCAACCACTCTCTTCTTTTGAAAGTGGCAAATTACTGATATGTATTGGGTATCGACCCTATAGCTCACCCAGGTTTCCACTAAAAAAACACACTCATCTCCTTCTGGTACTGCACCGCTGCATCATGCGCCTTATCAGCAAACGACTCATCATTGGCTACGTAAATAATGCCGCGCGACACATTGATCAATACACCACCATCTTCATTCATGGTATTGCGGCATACGGTATCAACATCACCACCCTGCGTACCTACACCTGGCACAAGGAAGAAATGATGGGGTAGTAATGCCCTTACCTCCTGCAGTTGCTCTTTGCGGGTAGCACCTATCACAAACATGATGTTTTCTGGCGTTCCCCACGATGCTACAGTTTTCAATACCTTCTGATACATCAACTCATCACCACTTGGCTGTAGCTGAAAATCTGCACTGCCGGCGTTAGAGGTCAGCCCCAACACAATAGCCCATTTATCTTCAAACTTCAGGAATGGCTGCACACTGTCACTACCCATGTAGGGTGCCACGGTAACGCTATCAAATGGATAGGTATGAAAGAACGTTCGGGCGTATTGCTCGGATGTATTACCTATATCCCCACGTTTGGCATCCGCTATGGTAAAAATATCCTTGGGTATATAGTTAAGTGTTTTCTCCATGCTTATCCAACCCTTCAAACCCTGTGCCTCATAAAAAGCTGTGTTTATCTTATAAGAAACCGCCTGATCTTTGGTTGCATCTATAATAGCCTTGTTGAATGCAAACACAGGGTCTTCCTCTTTCAGCAAATGAGCTGGTATTTTAGTAAGATCGGTATCCAACCCTACACACAACACTGATTTTTTACTGAAGATATTTGCTTTTAACTGCGCCCTGTTCATGATAGCTGTATTGTACTTTTTTTGGTTTTTGTATAGATTATCGGTAATGGAAAACGACTTTGTCTCTATTTGGTCCCGGTTATCTCGCACCATCCTGATATCAAAAGTAAGCCTACCTTTTGAAAACTCACCTTTTCCCACACAAGCAATATACGATGGACATGCAGGTATCTCAGTGAATGTGTACTCCATTTTCTGAAGAGTATGGACATTCTCTATAGTCATGCAATAATTGTCGGTAAAGTAGGCTATCAGGTGATTGGTCCTGTCAAATGCAAACACATTTTCGCGCCTGTAAAAGTTATTTGTACCAACAATAAAGTAGACATGTTTGCTACAATTATTGCCGCCACAGCCATTGCGCAGAGCAATTACCTTTTCAGAAGACCATTCATATTTGGGTATTGCTGCTTTAGGAAAACTACACTCAATATCATCCCTCCACCTGGTTTGCCATGTGCCATTGCCAACAATTAGGCCATAGGTTGTATCGTACTTCACATACTTCACAAATGCACCCGTTGCCACGTCTGCGGTATCATGCGGCATACATTTGGTTACGTCTTTTTCTACAGGAATTAATGTACTACCGGAATCCACATTTTGATTGGCACCACTTTGTAATTGATTACATGATGTAATACCTGCAGCAATGACCAGAAAGGCAAATAGTAGTTTCATGTAATAATATCAGGTACGCGTAATTAAAGCTTCCAGGTCATTTTATTGCCGGATGACGCATTGTCCTCATCTTCATCATAACCGGGATTGCCTACTTCATTTATCTTTACTTTGGCCTTTTCCACTGGTAGGCTAATTCCCGATACATTCAGCATATGGCGTTGTTCCAGTGTGTCAATTGCAGCAGAGCGCTCCAGGTGCATACCCAGTATTTCCTTTATATCCTTACCGGCCTGGTGTAGTATCTCATTTTTCAATCTTATTACCCGTGCCATACGAGCAATTACCAGGAATAGAATAACACCAACAGCTACTATACCATATCCCGCCAACAGGAAATTATTGACATTTGGTCCACCCAGCCTATTGCTGATCTCCGGAGTATGATAGATGGTACTGCCAACTGTAAACGGATAAATGGTGTGCATCATTACCATAAAAGCAATGCCCGCAAGAAATATAGCATAGCAAAGTATCTCTGTAATTATTAGAGTGGTAGTACTGATAAGCCTTTGAGCAGCGGGTTTGCGCAGAGAAGTGCCCAATGGGTCAAGAATTTCCATCTGCTCCCGTATCATTATACACTCTTCCCTGAATTCCTGCATGAGATCATCTCTCAACGTAGTCAATGCCATCTAGCCCGTTATTGGTTTGCTGCAAATATAAGGTTTGATGACCCCCTGCAACTTACACGCTTTCCACATGGTGTGGGAAAGTAGGTAGAAAAATAATGTTCTTTCAAGTCAAAAAATCATTATATTTTGTGTATTATTCATCCTTCTGAACCTAAGATGAAATGGCAAATTTATTAAAGAGCAAAGCGCTTTACCTCGGTGTTGTTCGCTACTTGCTTGCAGTAGCCATGATATCTTATGCAGTTCCTAAAATATTGGGTGTACAATGTATAGTGAAGCCCTTTTATGTGTGGCAATTGCCGTTAGAGCAACTTTCGGGTAGCCAGCTCATGTGGGCTTTCCTGGGCCACTCACTTTGGTTCCAGGCATTACTTGGGTTGCTGGAACTGGTGCCGTCTATTCTATTGTTTTTCAGACGCACTGCTTTGTTAGGTGCGATACTCTTGTTACCAGTTTCGCTTAATATATTTTTAATTAATCATGCATTAAATGTATGGGTCGAAACTAAAATATTGTCGGGTATATTACTTTCGTTTAACCTCTTGGTATTTGCGTTTGAGTGGAAGAAGGTTGTTGCTATTATACACGCAATATTTCCTGGTGCTGAACAACTTAAAGGTCGATTATTAGAGTTTGCTATTAATTCGACGGTGCTTATTTGCTTATTAATATTTCTCTTCAAACATGCCAGCCCTAAAATAGGTGACACCAATGTTTTTACCGGCGACTGGCGGCACGGCCATCCTAATGAATGGATTTTGGAGGGTTCTAGAATTCGAGACAATGTTGAAGTTTTTAGGCAGGTCAAGCTATACTTTCAACCAGAAAAACGCTATTATGAAACTGACAGCAATAAAACTATTGGTGGAATCAATTATATTCTTAATGAAAAGGAAAAAAGCTTAGAAATATTAACAACGAATAGATCTAAAATTGCCGGCAAATCGGCATATACTTTTGTTGATGATTCAACAGTAAAGCTGTATAGGCTTAGTGACGGAGGCATATTTTATCTTAAAAGGAGAATAATGAATGGCAAACACCCATGATGCAATTGGACTTGCGCCTCCATGTTGTTTCTGTTTTTTGAGATTTTATACTCCTGTCCGAAGTAAATATTTTACACGTTGAGATATTCTATTTCATCTAACCTTATACCATTATATTTTTTAATTAGCCGTGTCTTCCTTCTCTCTTTCTCGAAACATTGAAGATACTTGAACCGGCTATAATTTTGTTTTGCTCGTCAACCTGGTACATGAGTCCATTGTAGCTATTGAGCAATCTTTTATTGACTATTAACGAGTCTATCCAGTTCTTTTCCAAAATAAATATGCTATCGTGCATGGAGTAATGCCCGTGGCTAAAAACTGCCCCTAAGCCTTGTGTTATAATCTCATAAGTGCCGTTTTCTTTGAAATCAATATGAATTTCAAAATTGTTCAGAGGATCAGAATTACAGTATAATACGGAGGGGGAAGATATTATTTGATTCTTAATTAAAACAGGAATTGCTAACAACATCGCTATAATTAAGGAAATATACATTGGTCTGAATTGAGTTCTATCCTTTGTTCTGTGGTATTTCACATACCCTACGACGGACAAAATCAAAAAGACAAATGCGTTCAGCAAGGTCAAACACATATTGGCTAGGAATGTAAATATACTCTCATGAAAGAAACTTAAGGTGAAGTGCAACGCTGTAAAGGCTTCAAGAAGAATCATGACTGAAAGTAGAACGGATAGTGTCTTCGGCATATAATTCAGGTAAACAGGTTAGACTTAAACAGCACCAAATATATAATACTTACTAAGAGATTCTAGTACATTTGGTCAACAAATTGATGACAACGTTGTAGCCCGGTATTGAGTAGATAAACTACATATTTTAATCTCCCCACTTTTTCCGACCTTTGCGCATTTTAGTAGATAGTAAATAGTCGTTAGTAGATAGATTTCATAAATTAAGAAATATCAGTCGGAACTATCTACTATGTACTAACGACTATCTACCATAATTAACCAAACGAGTAAATGAGTTTCGAAAAAGAAATAGCCAAGCGCAGAACCTTTGCCATCATATCGCACCCCGATGCGGGTAAGACCACTTTGACAGAAAAACTGTTGTTGTTCGGTGGCGCCATACAGGTGGCAGGTGCTGTAAAGAGCAACAAGATAAAAAAGCATGCAACCAGCGACTTTATGGAAATTGAGCGCCAGAGAGGTATCTCGGTGGCAACTTCCGTAATGAGCTTTGAATATAACGATACCCTCATCAACCTCCTCGATACGCCCGGTCACAAGGACTTTGCCGAAGATACCTACCGCACACTTACCGCAGTAGATAGTGTAATACTGGTTATTGATAGCGTGAATGGTGTGGAAGATCAGACTCGTAAGCTGGTTGAGGTTTGTCGCATGCGTGATACGCCTGTCATTGTATTTGTCAACAAGTTAGACCGTGATGGTAAGTATCCTTTCGACCTCGTTGATGAAATAGAAAAGGAATTGAAATTGTCACTGCACCCTATGTCATGGCCTATTAACATGGGTAAGGAATTTAAGGGTGTATACAACCTGCACAATAGCAGCCTCAATCTGTTTACTGCAAGTCAGAAAGCAACCGAGGAAAATACAGTTCCTATCGCTGACCTTAATGATAAGTTGCTTGATGAAAAGGTAGGCGAGCGCAATGCTACCCAGTTAAGGGAAGACGTTGAGTTGTTGCAAGGTGTTTATGGCGAACTGGATACGGAAGAGTATCTGAAAGGAAAGGTTTGCCCTGTTTTCTTTGGTAGTGCTGTTAACAACTTTGGGGTAAAGGAATTACTCGATACGTTTATTCAGGTAGCACCACGCCCGCAAGGCCGCAACACCGATACTCGTTTTGTTGCCCCTACAGAAGCAAAGTTCACCGGTTTTATCTTTAAGATACATGCCAACCTCGATCCCCGTCACAGAGATAGAGTAGCATTCCTCAGGGTATGTTCCGGAAGGTTTGCACGCAATACCTATTACAAACATTGCCGCCTGAATAAAGATGTTCGTTTCAGCAATCCGTATTCATTTATGGCGCGCGAAAAGGACATTATTGAAGAAGCTTATCCCGGCGATGTGGTGGGTCTGTTCGATACTGGCAACTTCAAAATAGGTGATACACTTACTGAAGGCGAGGTAATGCAGTTTACTGGTATACCGGTATTCTCACCTGAAATATTTAAAGAACTGGTGAACAAAGACCCTATGAAAACCAAGCAGTTGGAAAAGGGTATTCGCCAGCTTACAGATGAGGGTGTAGCACAGTTATTCACTCAGCATGGCGGGCAGCGCAAGATCATTGGTTGCGTTGGTGAACTCCAGTTTGAAGTGATACAATATCGTTTATTGCAGGAGTATGGTTCTTCATGCTCATTCACGCCACTATCATTCTACAAGGCTTGCTGGATAACCGGCGATAAAAAAGCAATTGATGATTTCGTGCGTTTCAAACAAGCTAACATCATGGAAGATAAGGACGGCAACCTTGTTTACCTGGCCCAGAGCGAATGGTTCCTGAATACCGAAAGACAAAACAACCCCGGCATTGAATTCCATACTACGTCAGAGTTCAAAACAGCAATGAGTAGTTAGAAAATTTTAGGTGTAAAATGATAGAGAATCAGGTGTACCGCAAGGTGCACCTTTTTTTATGCATTCTTCGGTTGTCTCAATAAACTACCCGCCCAAGCGGATAATCCACCTATCAATCCACCCAAAACAGTCACTACTAATATCAGCAAGCCATAGTTAGGTAGCTTGAACAACGTAGCCATTCTACGCGACAGAATGTGCTCATTAGGAATGTCTTTGATCAACACCGCTACCAACCAAAACAACGCAATGCCGGCGAAACCCGCAAGAAATGACGTGCTGCCTTTCTTATTCATGATCATCGCCAGAAGAAAGGGTACTACAGCTATCATCCACCACGGCAGGAACACTTCAGCCACAGCAGATAAAACAGCGATAAGTATTATGAAAAGTATCGTACGCATGTTTGGCTTAAATTATTGATGGGCGGTTAATGTATATTTCAGATGGCTATCATTCTGTTTCGGACCATTGGGCAGGAATAACAATTTGTTATACTTGCCTTCTGTCCAGAACGGCAGGAAGTCTGCATAATACTTACTGCCGGGGTTACCTGATTGTCCGCCTGGATATACACCGTAAGCTTCTATCTCCTTACCCATCTGCACTACCATTCTCCACGATGGCCCATGGTTGCCCTTAGCTGCATTTACCGTGTTGCCCCAACCGCCTATCTTCAATTGGTCATAGCTAAATGCCGGTAAATTGGTCAGATGTTTTACACTGGTGTTCTTTACTTTATACCATTCCAACCCATGTTTCTCAGCTTTGGCCACGCTATCCATCGCTTGCTTAAAGCTCAGTTTCATCAGCACATTAAGATGTTCAAGTTGTGGCAATTTAGTTTTGCTTGTATCTGCCTGCGCCAGCAACTGCATCGTTCTTTCTGGTAACGGATAGAACTGCGATGGCACATTGCCAATTCCCTCCCAGATCTTATTATAAAGGCAATACCACCATATCTGGAAGATCGTCCCTTCCTTACTATCTACTGCCAATTGATAGTTCCACTTCTTCAGGTTATCTATGTAGGTTTTTTCGTAACCTTTAAAATCATCAGGCAGGTTCTTCAGCATTATCGGAAGGGTGTTAGCTGCAAGTATCGAATAAGTATCATTCTGTAACGCAAACATATCATTGATAGATGCTTTTTGCATTCCGGTCAATACCTGGTTTACTCTCCATGCGCGCAATTCAACAAAATCGCCATCGTACCAATAAGGGTAGGTAGCGTCTGTAACGCATTGATTAGCAGAAGCAATAAAGCCTTGCGCCGGATTGAGCACATGCGGATTTTCACGCATCGGTATCAGCTCTCCCCATTTGGTCGATGACTTCGATCCGTCCATTATATACTTACCCTGTCCTTGCCATTTGTTCACAAACTGCCCTTGTCCCCACAGTGCCACATTGCCTTTCCGGTCTGCAAAAGCCATATTCTGTCCGGGGCATTGGAAGTTGAGAATACCATCTACCCAGGTATCATAACTGGTCGCACGGTTCATCATGTACACCGCAAGTAACTCATTGGTTCCTTTATGTGCCATCCAGCACATAGCCAATGGTTTTTCCAATCCACCTTCAGCTTCAAACTGCTGATCGTAAGTTATAGGGCCGTATATGGTATACTTAACAGTGTCTACAAAAGTGAGGTCGTTCTTTATGACTATCGTTTCCAGTCGTTGTTGATAAGACACCTGCTTACCATCCAGCCAGTATTTGCCTCCGTCGCCATCCACTTTCTTTATCAGGTAGTAATCCTTTACGTCCCTGTAATTATTGGTAAAGCCCCACGATACACTATCATTAAACCCTATGATCACTCCAGGTGCTCCTGGTAATGATGCCCCATATACATTCATGCCTGGTGCCTGCAGTTGCACCTCATACCACAGCGATGGCAGATGCAAGCCAAGGTGAGGGTCATTACACAATATTGCCGCGCCGCTCTGTGTTTTGCTGCCAGACAATGCCCAGTTATTACTTCCTATACCATCCTCGCGTTCTTCTGTAAAATCCTCACGCTTAAACCGGGGATACATTGTATCAGCTGGTGCTTTCGGCACGGTTAGCGACGGCTTCTCAAACGTAGTGCCCACAGGTATTACAGGCGATGAGCCGGCTAAACGCTCCGGGTACAGCAATTCCAACATCTCCGCTGACATTGTTTCGCGCAGGTAAGTAAGCGGAATATCATTGGGGCTACCAGTCAGATCATCAGCCATATATTTAAGCAGGAGTGCGCTCTTAATATTGGTCCATGGCTCAGGTGCAAATCCCATCAGTTTATATTCAAGAGGGTAGTCCCTGTATTTAAGTTGAGCTATATAGGCATTTATACCTTCGCTGTAGGCATCCATCATCACTTTCGTGCGTGGGTCTGCTTCCATGGCTTTTAGTGAATTTTCAGCTGCATACACCATACCTTTCCTACGCTGCTCCCTGTCATAGTCAAATGCCTTCTTCCCAACCACTTCACATATTCTTCCGGCAGCGGCTCTAGTCTCCATGTCCATTTGCCATAGGCGGAAGGTGGCATGTAAGTAGCCTTCCATAAAATAGATGTCATGGTCATTATCTGCATGAACATGTGGTACCAGGCGCTCATCCATCCATACAGTCACAGGCTGTTTCAACTGGGGCAACTTCAGGTCTGCGGCAAAGTTCTTGTTCGTGGGTTCGGCACTTGCCCAGCATCCGTTTACGGGGTCCAGTAACCGCCCTATAGCAGGCAGGTCGCCAATAGGATTGTCTAACAGGTAAACCAATCCACAGGTTGCAATCAACACTATTATTGCCAGCGCTATCCGCATCTATATGGGTTAAAAGTTTGTTTTAATAGTTGCCACAACTTTCAAGTCGTGGCATAAATAACATTAATAAAAACGGCTTTAGCCAAAATATTAAAGACGCACTAATATAAACTAGCCACGACTAGGCAGGTAATTGAATAATATATTTCTTCCCTAGTTTAACAGTCAGCTTATGCGCCCTTAGCCATGGGTTATATATCTTCAGCATCTTGTAAGTGGTGTTGTTGGCTTTTGCCCATACTGCCAGATCTGCAATAGTTGCTGTTACTTCTACATCCTTACCTTTCAGCGGCTTATATGCCTCTGCAGGGTCTATCATATTCCCTGCTATCTTAGGGTTAGACAACAAGTATTTCAAAGCCAGTATCCTGAAAACGTACCGATTAGTTTCATCCGGAAAGATCAGGTCATAGTAATTGGTTGCTCCTTGAAAATCGGCCTGACTGTTATAGCCACCCATACCGCAGTTGTATGATGCTGCAGCTGCCGTCCATGTACCAAACTTATCATGAGCCTCCTTAAAATACTTACAGGCCGCATCTGTTGCCCTTGCTACGTTAAAACGTTCATCAACTTCATCGCTTATTTCAAGGCCATAGCGTGGACCGGTATCCTTCATAAACTGCCAGAAGCTGGACGCGCCGACACCCGACACCGCATTCTGCTGTAAAGAACTTTCAGCTACTGCTACATATTTAAAGTCATCCGGAATACCGTTGGCTTTCAATCGCTCCTCAATAACCGGCATATATCTGCCTGCTAGTTTCAGAATATACAGCTGACTACCATGCACATAGTAGTTAACTATCATTTCCCTGTCCAATCGTTCTTTTACTTCCCACCTGTCCAATGGCACCGCCTCACCGCTAAAGTCGAGGCTGGCTGGCAGGGCAGGGGAGAACCACTTATATTGTGGTCTGCCCTCATTATTCACTTCTACTGTTGTGGCTCCCGGTTCGATCTTGCGTGACGCTATGCCTGCAACCACGGCTACTCCAATAGCCAGCCCGCAGAAAAAGTAAATGACAGGTTTTGTTTTAAACTTCATTTGTTGCATTTGACTATAAATTTACTCAATATCTCCCATTGTTGGTATGACCAAAATCAAAAAAGAGCGGATGAACCGCCCTTTTTCTAAAATAGGAATCATTTATTAGTTCTTCATCGTGGTCGTATTGGTATTCAGCAGATCCATCAACTCGTCTAGTTTAGGTTCGAGTATGATCTCTGTTCTGCGGTTTAGACCTCTGCCGGCTGGTGTAGTGTTCGTTGCGATCGGGTCATAATACGCACGACCACTTGCCACAACACGCTTTGGCGAAACATTATAGTCATCGATCAATACGTGTGCAATCGAAGTAGCACGTCCCACGCTCAAAGCCCAGTTGTCAGCATACATCTTATTGTGTATAGCTATACTGTCTGTGTGGCCTTCTACATCTATATTTATGTCGTTACTGTTATTCAGAACCTGCGCTACCTTAGACAATGCTTCTTTTCCCTTAGGATTCACAACTGCACTACCTGATGGAAACAGTAAATTCTCCTGCATAGATATATATACTCTGCCATTCTTCATGCTTATGGTCAATTCATTGGCGTTAAACCCTGTTAGCGCATCCGCTATTTTCTGGCGCAATGCCTCAGTAGCCTTTTGTTGCTGATCCAATAGTGCCTGCATTTGCTGCATACGTAGTCTCTGTGCAGCTACCTGCTCCTTGGTCATATTCAATTGACTCTTGGCCGAGTTCAGTTGATTATTGGTCGCCTGGTAATCAACGCCCAACTGGTTTAGGCGGTTGTTCATATCGCTAATACTGCCGGACAGCATACTTACTGTGTCGTTCAGGCCGCGCACTCTGCCGTTGAGCATATCGATCTGTTTCTGATTCATATCAGCTCTGTTTCTTTGGGCCAGGTATTTCTTCTTGGCTACGCACGAACTTAGGAATATCATGCAAAGGCAAATGCAGATGGAACTTAATGCTAATTTTTTCATGGATGTGTTTTTATATACCCATTCCAAAATCATGCCAATAGACTATTCATTCAATTTATTTTGCCATTCTTGTCAAGTATTACCTAAATGTCACAGATTTAGGTATTTTTGTTTCACTTCTACAAAAGAGGGTTCCAACTAATGAAAAAACTCATGATGCTTTCGGTGGCTATTTTGCCACTTGTAGTTAACGCTCAGGACAATCTGGTGGCCAAACTGGATGCCAACAAGAGCGATAACGCTAAGAAATATGAATTTACAAAGATCATCAACCTTGAAAATACAAGCATAAAAAACCAGGCTAGTTCTGGTACGTGCTGGAGTTACTCTACTAATTCTTTCCTCGAAAGTGAGATGATGCGTATGGGCAAATCTCCTGTTGAACTGGCTCAGCTCTACAGCGCACGCCGTGTTTATGAGGAAAAAGCAGACAATTATGTGCGTATGCATGGTTCTGTTGCATGGGGCGATGGCGGTGCCTGTCACGATGTGATCAATATGTACGCTAAGTATGGCGCAATGCCACAGGTAGCTTACACTGGTCTTCATTATGGTACCAACAAAAACAAGTTTGCCGAGTTTCAGGCTATGCTGAAGGCTATGTTGGATGCTGTTGTTTCTAATCCCAATGGTAAGCTCACTCCATCGTGGAAGACAGCCTACACTGCTGTATTAGATGCATACCTCGGCCCTGTTCCTGAAACCTTTACATGGGAACACCGCACCTATACTCCTAAGAGTTTTGCTCGCGAGGTGGTAGGTATTCACCCTGAAGATTATGTAGAATTGTCATCATTTACCACTGCACCTTATTATAAGAAGACCATCCTTATGGTTCCTGATAACTGGTCGTTTGACAAGGTGTACAACGTGAAGATGAATGATATGACAGACATCATAGACAATGCTTTGAACAGCGGTTTTACTGTAGCATGGGCTACCGATGTAAGTGAAAAGTACTTTAGCTGGAAGAATGGGGTAGCTTATGTACCTGAAAAAGATTACGAAGACATGGACGATTCTGCAAAGAAGCACATGTTCGATGGCCCTATGGACGAGCGCCACATTACACCTGAAAGTCGCCAGGCTGCATTTGATAGCTACGAAACTACTGATGACCATGGTATGCATATAGTAGGGTTGGCAAGAGATCAGAATGGCCGCAAGTACTATATCGTTAAGAATTCTTGGGGAGATAAGAACGATCATAAAGGATATATCTATGTTTCCAAGGCTTATGTTCGTTACAAGACCACAGCTATCTTGCTGCATAAAAATGGCATACCTGATGAGTTGCGTAAGAAGATGGACCTGAACAGAGAATAACTTTAAAACTCAAAAGTAAAAACTGAGAAGTAAAAACCTCCTACCTGTTGAATGAGTGACGGATAGTGTTTATAACACTTTAGGTTTTGACTTTTATCTTAATATAAGTGCTGCTTTTGATAAACTCAATAGCGGCACTTTTTGTTTTAAGCCTATTATACTTACTTTTGCTACAGTCATGAAACTAACACAACACGTAGCAGAAGCTAAAAAAACTATCATTTCTTTTGAAGTTTTACCCCCTACTAAAGGCAGAAGTATAGACTCCCTGTTTAGTACGCTCGATCCCTTCATGGAGTTCAAACCGTCATTTGTGAATGTTACCTATCATAGGGCAGAACAGATATACAAGAAGCGGACAGATGGCAGCTTTGAAAGGGTAGAGATACGCAAAAGACCAGGCACCGTAGGTATTTGCGCCGCACTCATGAATAAGTACCAGATAGAGGCCATACCACATCTTATATGTGGTGGCTTTAGTATGGAAGAGACGGAGAATGCCTTAATTGACCTTCACTACCTGGGTATCAAAAACGTGTTAGCCCTTCGTGGCGATGCTGCCGCCAATGAAAAGTTCTTTGTGCCGCATCCGCATGGTCATAATTATGCCGAAGAGCTGGTGAAGCAGATCATCACCCTCAATAAAGGCCAGTACATGGAAGACGATATACTGGACGGTGTAAAGACAGACTTCTGCATAGGTGTTGCCGGCTACCCCGAAAAACATTTTGAGGCTCCTAATCTGGATATTGATGTTGCCAACCTGAAGCGCAAAGTGGATCTGGGTGCAGACTACATTACTACACAAATGTTTTTTGACAATAATCACTACTACGACTATGTGGCACGTTGTAATGCAGCGGGTATAAATAAGACCATCATTCCGGGGTTAAAGCCATTGTCTACCAAGAAGCAACTAACTATAATACCTCGCGTATTTAATGTAGAAATACCCGTAGAATTATATACCGAAATAATGAAGTGCAAGACCGACGCCGACGTTGAATTGGTAGGTACAGAATGGTTGCTTAACCAGTGTCGCGACCTTTTAAAGAACAACGTTCCCGTATTGCACTTCTATACTTTATCTAAGCCGCATATCATTTATAATGTGCTGAAGCAGTTGTTTTAAATGACACGAAACAGAGTGCCATTTCAATAGAGTTGCTCAAGAGGCAGCTCTATTTTGTTTTCGGCAACTACATGTCGACAATATGCTCATTTAAGGAACGGTGGATCTTTAATTGTTTCCAGAAATCCCCTCAATGATTCAGGTTTCATAAGTAGTGTAAAGGCTATGCCATATAGGGCGCCCCACAAATGTATTCCGTGAGCTATATTATCTTCATTTTTTTTATTCATGAAGTATGAATAAATAATGTAGCCAATGGCAAACAAAATAAAATAAACGGGGATGATGAACTTGATATATACTATACCCCATGGCCGGAATAGCACCAGTGCAAACAGTACGGCAGATACGGCACCACTTGCACCACAAGCCCGGTAGTTGGGGTTGTCTTTTTGTTTGGCGTAGTCATTAAGGCAAGACAAGACTGTGGCTGATGTGTAGAAAACGATGAACTGAGTCTCAGAAAATACATGTCCTTCCAACTGGGTGCCAAAGAAATAGAGGGTAAGCATATTGAAGAACAAGTGCCCGAAATCGGCATGTATAAAGCCTACCGATAGAAAGCGAAAAGATTCTTTTCTATTTTCTTTCATTTCATACGGATGCAGGCACAAGCTATTAAAGACAGCCTCGTTGCGCATAGCTATAATTGACACAATGCTGGTGATGACGATAATACCAATGGTAAGCATCCTTATTCTTTTTCGTCTATTAGTGTTTCAGCGTTTCCTGTATAGGTGTTGGTCTGATCGGTATGCGTATCCGCATTGTTTTCGGCAACAGGTATAGTTTCTTGACGCGTATTATACTGATAATTCTGGGGTTCGTATTCCGGTTCCTTTTTACGGCTGAACCATCCCGCCACTTTCTTCCTGAAGGCTGCAAACCCACCAAACATTGCCAGCAAGATCAGCTTTATGTTCTTTAGTAACAATACTATAAGCCCCGTTTTAGCTATCAGCTTTCCTGCTATCAGGCCGCCTATTGTATATGCTGCAACCTTATCTATAGATGGGTTAAAATCCGAATATTTATTGCCGTCGTTGAATGTGGTTATTTTCAGTACATCAGGTATGTGTTTGTTGATATCAGCAAGCTGGTCCATGCGGCCCACCGCATTAAGGCTTAGTACGCCTTTTCTGCCTAGTACCCTTACATCATAATTCAGGGTAAGTGTTGAATTAGCGTCATCCCCGAATTGTACTTTTTTAGCCCAGTGCAGCACCTTATTCTCTTTGTCGTAGTATGGCTTTGCAGCCCAATCCAGCAGGTGGATCGACGGATAGCCTTCCTTTGCCCTTGCCTTGTTGTTTTCGGCTTCTTCTCCCTGTACGTTCTTGAGCAGATCGTCGTAGTTGATCTTATCTGCATCCTCGTCCTTTACATAACCCGACTCATCATAGGTGACTACAAAAGACCACGAATTGGTATCAATAATAGTATAGTGTTCAGCAACTATCATCCCCAATATGCCATCGCTTTTGGGATTGCCCCACAGCTCGTGAACGATCATTTCAGCCTTATCAGCCGGTATGAACTTATATCCGGCGGGGATATTAAGTGTGGCAACATCCTTTATTGCTATTTTGCCGTGCTGGAAGTTTAGTGAAGCGTCGAAAGAATCAACATAGTGCTTGACCATTGCCTGCTGCAGCGCATCGCTGTCCACTTTTTCTTTCCCAAACAATCCGTTTGCCAATAAAATAGCGGAAAACAAAAAGATCCTGAAAGGATTACTTAGTGCGTTGTTCATTTATTCGTAGTGTTTATTGTTATAGTAAAACGCCGACAATATAGGCTAACTTATCGTAGAACACAAATAATGCGGTTTACATTGCCGCAGTAAAATCGTTACCGGTAACCTGAAAATCTTTGTGTGTGTCTTCATATTTGTAATATAGCCGACATTCAGTTAGCTGTTAGGGTTATACTTTTGCATTAAATATCAATTATGAAGACAATATTCAAGCACATAGCCATAGCAGTACTTGGCCTTAACTCATTTTATAGTCATGCGCAGCAGGTGCCTAAAGTGGTAGTCGCAGAACATTTTACCAACACTTGGTGTAGCATATGTGCCAGCAAAAACCCGCCGTTCTTTGCTAATCTTGCTAATTTTTCGCAGGTACTGCATGTGGCTTATCATCCCAGTGCGCCTTATCCGGGCTGTCCGCTAAGCATGCATAATGCAAGTGAGGCCGATGCCAGAACTAATTTTTACGGTATCTACGGTGGTACCCCAAGAGTCGTCATCCAGGGCAATGTACTTGGTTCGGGGACCTCCTTTGCTGATCCTAACATATTCTCGTCAGTATCAGGCAGTACGTCGTCATTTGTTATGGCGGTCGATCTTAGTCGCATTGGTACAGATTCACTACAGGCTGAAATAAGAATAAGGAAAACGGATACCAGTTCACTTACCTCCGCTATGTTGTATGCCGTTGCCACAGAAGATACGGTAGTGCTGGCGTCAGGAAATGCTAATGGTGAACCCCGAAACTATGATGTATTCAGAAAATCATTTGTTGGTAATGCATCCATCTCTGTTACCCTGCCTGCCGCAGTGGGTGATTCCATTGTAATTGCAAAGCGAATAGCCACTAGTTCGGTCTGGGTATTAAGCAGGATGACCGCTACAGCGATGTTGCAGGATGCTAACAAAGTAGCTATACAAGCCGTCCGTTCAGCTAAGATCCCGCAAACAAGCGGTATTGATGTTGCCAATAATACAGACCTTATTGAAGTATATCCTAACCCCGCTACATCACAGTTATTTATAAAGAAGTTACCATCATCAACAATGCGATACCAGATGATAAACCTTAGCGGCAGCGTAGTTTCAAATGGGGAAGTAGATAGTTCTTTATCTTTCATTGCGGTTGATCAACTACCTGCAGGTATATATGTTCTTTCATTGAGTGGAGCAGGTATGATGTATCGGTCGGTTTCGTTTGTAAAAGAATAGGGGATTTGAACTACTTGTTACCGTTTCATTACTGTACCTATATATAATAGAAGGAAAAGACCGCGACGGCTAAAATTTACAAAGCCATCTGTGCCTCAATAGCATTACTGTCTACACCACGCTTATACAAGTTGCGGCTCACCTTGTGGGCCTGCAGGTAACCATTGGGGAAGGGAACGAAATAGTTTTCGAGTTCGGCCTTCGACAGATCTTTGCTCAGCCACCAGTCGCGGCGCTCTGGTGGTATGATCAGCGGCATGCGCTTTTTCTTATTGTGTATCTCAGCCATCAGCTCATTGGCTGCCGTGGTAATGATGGAAAATGTCTTTACCTGCTTATCTTCTTCTTTATTGTACCAGTCGGAATACACGCAACCCAGTGTGAGCAGTCCGCCATCTTGCGGATAGATATAGAATGGCTGGCTGGTTTTATCCGGTTGCTCCTGGCCTTCATAAAATCCTGTAAGTAACAGCAGTCCTCTTTTGGGGAGTATGTAATCCTTGTATGTACGTTTGTCAAAGATCTCCTCAGCCTTTGGCAGCAGCGGCATGGTGAATGCCGTAGCATGGAAATAAGAAACAAACTTGTCCATCTTTATCAGGTCGCGCAGATCGGGTTCCACCTTATCGAAATATCCTTTTGCCTGGTCCTGGTTGGGGGTAGCTACGCGGTTGCACATTGTTGCAATTTAGGGAAATATGAAACAATGATTAAAGGACTGTCTAAGATACAAGACAGTTCCATTATTCATCGCTAATCTTATTCCATAGCTCCGACATTGGTTAACACTACGTAACATGGGAGAGCGTGGCTGCGACGCATATCCGTTTGTTCTATAATTTACATTATGTTAAATAGAAAATTGCGCATTGAAAAACAGCGCTGTAGAGCACTGCAAAAACCAACTATTATACACCCTATGGATGAAATAAATTTAGCTATAAAAACGATAACCAGTAAATCAAGGAACTTTATTTTTTAGTAAATTTTACAACCTGTTTTTAATGAATCTATTAGGCATAAAATTTAGCATTCTGTAAACTTCTGACAAATCTATATTGTTTTTGTCGAAAAACCTTACTTTTGAAAAAATATTGTTATGAAACACTTCGGAATCAAAAGCGAGATTAAAGCAGAAATCTATAGGCAATATTCGTCTGTAGTTGATTTTCTTGAAAAAAATCCCGAGTTGAATGTAAGTGAAAGCGGCATTTGCCAACGTTTAGACCCCACTAGGGGCTGTAACTTAACAAAGTTGATGCCTATAGTGTCTGCGCTTAAAATGCAGCTTGCTTTAAAGCGTGGATAAGAAATAAAAATAAAGAAATGAATATACCCTGCCCTATCGGACAGGGTTTTTAAATTTACAGAATTTGGCATTAGTTTTGTTTAGAAATCGCTAAAGTAACTGAGCATGAGTAGGCCAACAGGGAATAAAAATAAAAAAGCTGCATTATCAAAAGAAAGGGATAATTGCGGAACGTGCAAAAGGCGCAGGTATGCAGAGTTCATGATACCGCTACTAATGCCTTATCCCGGACACTTACATAAAAAGAAAACAAGGTATTTCTGCAACACTCCTGAATGTTTGCCCAAAAATTGGGAAAACTTCGTTACGCAAATGCCGCTACCTGGATTAGATTAAGAAGGCCTGCATTAATGCAGGCCTTCTTTGGTTAAGACAATTTCTTTAAGATACTCCAACGATATTGATGTAATTCAATCAATTCTTTATTTAGTTTTTTCTTCCAAGTGGCCGTATCCCTGTAAGGCCATACGAATATACATGAGACCTTACATTCGTTATAAATTTTCTCCCTAAATGTGTACGAAGGAATATTACCGCTAGCTGCTACCTCAATGTAAATTCCCAATTCAGGAAGAAAAAAATCGGGAGACCATAACCGAGGACGGCCACCTTCTTCAACGTAAACAGGTATTTCATAGTCCCAGAAAATGCCGAGTTCCTTCAAATAGTCAGCTACGCTTTTTTCGGCAGCTGTCATTGATCCATATATTGAATTTGCCATAGCACAATTATACAATAAAGGTTTGATTTCCAATAAGAAAAGGAAAGTCTTTTTGATGTTGCCTAACGCCGGCAGGGCGTTTCACGTGATAGCTTCCATTGGCCACAGGCGTAAGGACGGAGGCCGTTAGCTGTTTTTCCGCTATCGCGGCCGCTTAAATGTTAATGAAGATTTGTTATTATTATTTTGAAGCATAATAGCTATAGTAAAGGATTTAAACTAAATTCTCCGGAAGCGGCCACCGGTGATATCGCACCGATCGGCGAAGGATCTTCAAAAATGTTTGTTAATGAAAACCGCTTAAATGGTCTACGGCCAACAACGTGTACACATTGTTGGCCGCATCTCGTCCCCTGACAGTAATTAACTCGGAGACCGGCTACTAAGCTTCCATTGGCTGACGGTTAATTACTCCGCGCTGTTTGTTTCGCCTTTCACATTGCAATATTACAAAAAAAAAGCCCACGCAGAAACGCAGGCTCAAAAAAAACAAACAACATGAAAATTCTATGCTTTATAAAGCGATGACAATAAACCGTTAGATAACGTAAAGGCGTCAAGGTCATCAGCAACATTAGTTGCTATAACACCGATTTCATCTCGATTGCAAATAAATGTATAACTAGAACTAGTTATAACTACATTAACCTGTTCAGCAGAAAAATCAGTACTTAAAACCGGTACACCATCGATATCGTTTAGTACATCGCCGTTGCCATCTAATTCATAGGTAGCTGGTGTAGATGCAAGGTTAACAAATTTAAATACTGAATTAGCCGGCATAATAGTCCAAGAAATGTTCCTTTTACCTGCGTAGGTTGCATACACCTGGTTACCATTGCCATCAAGCAAATTACCTTGCGTTCCATTGCCACCATAAACAAAAGTTTCGGGTATATACTCCTCGATAGCAATGAACTGTGTGCCGTCGGTACCTCTACTTGTAATTATATCGAACATAAAAATTATTTAAAAATTGATTGAATGAATGTGATCGCCTGCCTAGCGTGTATCTTATGCTTGTACAGCATGACGCAGGTAAGGAAGATAGTAACCAGTTTGGCTATGATAGCGACTACTAAATCAATGTCTTGTAGTAAGCCGGTGAAGTTGGCATACAGCAGTATAGTTGTTAGAAACGCATCAAGGAAGAAAAATGTTTTCGGAAACATATAAAGAGGATTATTAAAACGACAACAATAGAAGTACCCTTATTTTCTTTAACCGTTCCTAACACTTCAAAAAAAAACCTGCAACTGATGCACGAAAAGCGGCTAATCCTCCCGCTAACTGTTCCTCCGTGATAGTATGTGCCGCTGCACCGTCTTCTATCTCAAATTGAGCCCTTGCAAGCTGTAAGGCAGTGTGTGTGTCCAGTGGTATAGGTTCATCGGCATCTATGCCCATCTTTTCGGCCATAGTGTTGATGTATGACTCTGTATCATTATCATCATCTGGTGGGGCGTATGCTGTAATGTAATCGGTAAGTGTTTTGCGGCCATGTTTATGGACAGCTGCATAAAAATTCATGAAAAAGGCACGGATACCGTTTTCCATCGTATCAAATGTGACGAATAGACCAGATGCACCCTTGTGCGTTCCGTTCTCTCCTTTATATCCTATTCCGGGCCTTATATTGCCGGGGTTGTTACCTGATATCATGCTTAGTATGCTTTTACTCGTTCGCTTCGCTCAGGGCGAGGTGTGCGAACTTTTGGTTTAGAAAATTGGATGTGTCCTTTGTGTGTGGCCATGTTGATCACAAGGATAAGTGCGGCAAATGGTATTGCACAGATAGCAACAATGCAAAGCATTGCAACCAGTGCGACAACCAGTAAGACCGCTAAGACGACCAGCCAAGTGGCGTAGTTCTTTCCCTTAATTTCCATAGTTGATGATATAACCGACAAATGACAAATAAGGTGGGACGTAAGCAAACAGACTGCCTAAAGCAGCGGTGCCAGCAGGAAACGGGACAGCTGCACCAGTATTGCTATTACCCGAAAGTGTAGCAAGGCTACGGAAATTAAGTCCCATACTGGGAGCGTCAAAGTCACAGAGGTATGTGACACTGAAAGCAGCGGCAACGATAAACCCAAGATCATCAAAAAGGATGTTGTCAAACTGTAGTATTTCGTCTGATTCTGACCATGCGGCAGGTATACCAGATACACCCTGTGGATTGTAAGGTGTACCTAGTATTTCCTGAAAAATACCTTTGAACTTGGAGCATAACACATTTACACTACCGTAAGTTGATGGCTCAACTACTCCCGGAACCTTTGATAATAAAGCCTTGTTATTAATGCGCAACTGACCAAAAAAAGCATGTTTTGAGGGCTTTAATTGCTCAGCAAGATTGCGAAAATTACCATGATATGGTGTGACTGTAGGTAAACCGCCTACAGCGTAAGCGGTCCGAAGTAAATCGCTTATGTAGTCTGTATCGAAAGTCATTACTTAATTTTTTTGTATATTTTGTAAATAATGAAGCAGCCTGCACCGATCGCAGCAACTACTATACCTTTTTGAAGCATGTCAGACAGCTTAGAAAACCAATCTTTCATACCTTCAGGGAGAACACTTTCAGCGGCATTTTTTGCCATGTCAACAGCCTGACTAAATACGCTAGCAGTCATGTCTTCAATAGACTTGTAATCTACAATAATGGGCCGGCCGTCTGGAAATTCATATGCACCATCAACGTACATAACCCATGATTGTTGCTCGGGATCTTCAAGGCGCATCCATAACACACTTTCAGTAACAACATTATAGGTCTTAAGTTCAACAACAGTGGCATAGTCTCCTTTAGCATGCGAAGAAAGGATACCTATTTTATTGCCATTTACACCATCGTACAGATCGACTGTCATAGCATACTTGACAGCGATATTTTTACCTAAAAGTGTTTTTGCAAGAATCATGAGAAAATGAAAAGTGGGCGGTTGTTAGCCGCCCAGGTGAAAGATTATTTGAAAGCTGCTTCGATCTTTGTATCGATGTACTTAAAGAGGTCAGTCTTTATGTCTTCAGTTATCTTCTGAATATCGGCAACTGTAGGCTGTCCGGTAAGCTTATCGATAATGAGGGATTCCAGATCCGCGAAAAGTTCCTTAACAGGATCGCTGGTAAGGAAATCGTTAGTAGGATTGCTATCCCCTTCTTTCTTTGGTACGAACTGTGACGCCGTATCTTCAGGTGTAGCCGGTGGTGTACCACCACGATGTAAAATATCTAGTCCGTGGATGAAGTGGAATAATCCAAGTGTCAATTTTTTCATATAAACGTTTTGACACCTTAACCCGGTCCATTGACGGAACCGGGTTAAGGCTAATAATTCTTATACGGATTCATGGTTACTTCCTGACCGTTTACATTTCCGTGTATTGCGTCAGGGTTAAATGGCTTCTTTTTATTGAAGAAGAGGAAGTAAATAGCCGCAGCAATTGCACCCAGAATAGGCCATGAAAAACCAAAAAGTGTAAAGCCTTTTGATTTACCACGCCTGCTAACCTTCCTCCGAAATGACCTTCTAGGATTACCGAAGCGGCTACCGCTAAAGCGTCTTTTAAAAGGGCGGGAACTGCGAGTTCGACGGTAGGCACGTTTTCTCTGTCTAAACCTACGGAAGCGGGATTTTAACCTACGGAAACCACGAAACCGCTTTTTATTTCTGTATCTGGGCATGCCATTGTTATTTTAAGATAAGCTGAATTTTTGCGCCTTTGATTTCTTCTGCCGCTGCCATTCTTCGAATTCTTCTTCATCGTCACTATCGTCGTCATCGGTTGCACCTGGGTTATTGTCAGCGACCATCCAACGAGCGATAGACTTTACAGAGAAAAGGAATGCAAAGCATAAGAATACCTGAAACATCCAGTGATCCATATACTCAGCGTACTTCGCATATTTAGGATCGGTCTTCATGTTCGTGTACCACAGAGACGCTTTGTCTTTTAGTTCGGTATGTTTACCGGGTGCCATGTCAATGAACTTGGCAATAAGCATAAAAAGGAAATCTACAAGTGTCATGTTGCTATTTTTTGAAAAGGAAAATAATTGCTACTATCGCTCCCACTACTAAAAGCATTGTGCTTTGTTTCTGGTCTGCTTTGAGCGTAACATCTGTTTTTACTGTCGGTAGCTGAATTCCTTTTACACCGTTAAGAACGGAGTTCATGAAATTCAAAAAACCGCTTCCGCCTGATGGTTGCGCAGGATAACCACCGGCAGGATAATTGGGGTTGTACGATACTCCGTAGTCTGTTATCTCTTCCATGCTATTTCTTTTTAAAAAGGATGAGTAATACAACAGCGATAACGGCCAGTACAAGCGGATTTTTCAGCAAGTCACCGGGACCGCCAGAGCCAGATGCGCCGGGAGAGCCAGCACCCTTACTACCGCCAAACATGCCTTTGAACATGTCGGGGAATCCGCCTGCATTTGCACCGCCGCCCATCATGCCGCCTGACATGATGTTACCTACTGCACCGCCTATCTGACCAGCTGCACCGCCTATAGCGCTGATGGTAGCGCCTGCACGGCTTATCGGGTTCATGTGGTTCTGGTAGGCTACAATGTCAGCTTGTGTACGGTCATCGGTATTGTGCTTGCGGGTTTCCTGACGTTGTGCGGCCATCACTTCTTCGTGATGCCTACGGTCTTTGTCCTCTTCAAGCTGTCGCTTGCTCCCGAATATTCTACCAAATAATGACATAAGAAAAAAATTATAAAGAAGGTGGCGGCAGGGTTCGGCCTACGGCCACACTTCTTTGTGAACAATTAACGCAGGTGACGTGCACCATTCCTTGCAGCGTTCAGCGACTTGCTTATAGCATCGTTGCCGATGTGCTTTGCAACGTGCTGTACGTGTGCGGTCTGGTGCTTGTGCATCGTTTCGTGTGCCCTGATGTGCGTTTCGCCATCATGCTTGTAACCACGTACAACGATGAAGTTGTTTGCCGCCGTGTTAAGGGCTGCGTTCATGGTCAGCGTTATGCGTACGTCATGCATCAATGCACCGTTGTGCGAGTGGATGCGGTAACACTGCCCCCTGATGTAGCGAGCTGTCTGTGTTTCAAACATGCGCATTGAGCGGCTGTTGAGGTGATCCGCTGTCTCATTGAATGTGCCAATGTTGGTATTCAGCTGTATTCCCGTTACTACCTGATTTGCGTCAGTGGTAGCGGCCGTAGTCGCTAATCCCTGATCGAAGTTCAGGAGCGTGATAGTCTGAACGCCATCGCCAATTACTTCAGGGTGAGATGCAACGGCTCCCTGCACTGCCTTTATGGCGATGTATGGTATTCCATGCTCTACACCGAAGGCATCAACCCACTGGATATCAGTAACACACTGTGCTACGTTGAAATACGAGGTGTAGGTACCTGAAAGTACGCTTACATCTGTTTCCAGCATATCACCGCTGTGACAGTTGATCACGTCAGGTAGCGTTATGCGGATATGCAGCAAGGCTTGGCCCAAGCCTTTTTGCTCCAGATAAGTAGCTGAAACAATTGCTTCCAATCCCCTTTCGTAATGGCTATCTACTGCATAGTTCTGCAAATTGCCCTCCAGTATTGTATGATCCGTACCGACACGATGAAGAATAGACTTCACTGTGATATTCCGCAGTACTGGTAATGTTGTAACCGTACCCGTTCCGGTACTGTTTACAAGGCGCATGGTAACCGCAAGTTCCTTGACGGTACGGCCTGCTACTTTTTCTTTTCCGGTCGTTTGACCTACGATCTGTGCCATAAAAAAATGGTTTTTAAATTATTTTTGAAATGCCGAAAGCCGCCAATTTTTATTTTGGCAGCTTAAGGTGTGGGAACTTTTCCTCAATGAAAGGACGTGCAAGAATACCTGCAACCATCCCGAGAATCCAAGGCAGAAATTTTTTAAGTTTTCGCATAAAAAAATGGTTTTGTTTGTACCGTATTGGTGACCCAAATTTTCATGCGAAATCACTAGACTTCCAACAGGAGCGTTTGTTTATTTAGAAATCTTGAAACCGGGTTATAGAGCGCTAACATTTCTCCATAATGCCGAAAGTAAAGCTTGGCGCAGTCCTTGACTATGCTATCGGTAAATTCCCGCTCTGTAAAATTTATTGAGTTTTCTAAACCCTGAATTTTTTTAATACGTTGTTGCCAATTATACACGGTTTTTCGGTCAAAAACCTTGCTACGCTTGATATCATCCCATGTTTGTGTCTTCAAAAGCTGAAAAATCATCTGTACCTGACTTTCCCTCATTTTGTACTTTGCTTTCTCCTTTTCGGTGCTTATAGTGGCATCATGACGGTAGTTCATTTCCTTTACTTTCATGCTGATTTCAGAAGGTACCGGCAGCTTGTCAAATTGGAAATGTGTAAAAAGATGGTTGTGTTTTTTAATGAGAATTTTGAGGAGCGAAAGAGAAAATTTTTGTCGCTGGTCGGTAGTGTCGAAAATGTCAATAAAATCATGCACCTGGACACCATCATCGTCATAGTTCATCTGGTTATTACCATCGGCTGCATCTACTGAATCGACTTTTATAAAGAATTGATGATAGCGGCCCTGCTCCCGGTCGAGAAACTTATTCAGTTTCTTTATCATATAGATGTCTTTTAGCCCGTATTTCTTTTCAAGAAAATAGCGGCAGCGGGTTATTTTGTCTATGCGCTTTATCTGTTGTGGATCATGCACCGGCTGCATGCCGTGAAGGTTTTCACTATCCTTGAAATGGCCTGCAGGGAGGTAATGTGTTTTTGTGACAAAGGATTTTGTATACTTCTTTGATGGTACACCCCAGATATCAACGTACCGTGTTTCAACATCTCTGGCTATGGCATAATTGCTATCTTCCATGATGTAGAAAACAGCACGCCAAAGGGCTTGATATCCTTCTACCTTGTGCTTTTTTAGATGGCGATTAAAAAGATAGGACATGAGCCCTCCCCTTGCTTCCAGTTCGTAACGTAGTATGCGGTCGGCATACAGTTCTAATTCGTCAATGTTATCGTACGACATTTCCAACATGGACATATTCAGGTCGGTAGGCTTATTTATAGCGGCCGTGCCTATTTGTTCACCCCATTTGTCTGCTTTGTCTTTTATCACCCCGGTTAGCGGGTTGTGGTATTCCTTCATTGTGGTTATGATACCATTGCGGCCAGTAGCCCTAAAGTCAGCGCCCTTGTGGTAGATTTTCCAATAGTAGCGAGGGTTGTTGTAAGTGATGGAAGAATCGTATAATACGAAGTCTTTACCGCCCTTTGGTACACGAACTTGTTTCATACTTTCCAGATAAAATAAAGCATCTTCTTTGTTTTGAAATATCTGGTTAAAAGCAATATCCAAGCGGCTGATTTGTACGTCTTCCCATCTGAATTTACCTGCGGTTCCTGCGGTCAGTTCGAAGATCACACGAGTGAATATCATCTTTATGACCTTGTACCAGAACCGAGCACATAAATTTATCATTCCCTGATCATATGGCTTATAGTGTTTCGATGTAAAAGCCGGGATAACTTCTACCACGTTATTAGCAAATAAAAATTTTGGAATTGAGAACTCAAATTTTATCAAATCCTTTTGCTTATCGTGGGTTATCATTATCCCAGTACTGGATGAGGGGATTTTGATTTTTGTATTATAGTTGAAAAAGAAGATAGTGCCGAGTTTTAAGTTCATCCATGCCTCATCGTATTTAATTTCTTTGTTTTCTGATTGTGGCACCTGGACTATTCCCTTACCCTGTTTTTCAAGGTCGGTAACAGCGGCTAATATCAATTCATACTTACTTGCTCTGTGAAGTTTATAAACTACAGTATCCATGTTTTTTTTTAGAATGTGATTAAAAGGGCAAGTCGTCTGTTTGCATTTTTTGAGCGAGACGAAAAATTTTTGCTTTACGGCGGTCGTAGCGAAAGTAAAGGCGGTATTTTCGGGCGTATGCACTATGTTGCTTTGCCCATTTGATATTTTGGTTATTGCAGCGCCAGTGCCAGTAATGGCCGCTCGACTGTTTGTTTGCTAAACGCCAAAATCGGTTTACTGATTTTTCGCATTTGGTATGTTGATGTTCTGGACGAAGAACAGAACCGAGATACATTTTTGTTCGCTTGATGCAACGGTAGTATCGAAGCATTTTTACATTGTCTTTCATGAAAGGATAAAAAGAAAACATATCATTTAAATTATCTACGTATGTCATAATTTCCAATTTTGAAGGTCATGTTTAGTTTTTAGTAAAAATGGTAATGTGTATTGGCGGTAGTACGCGATGACTCCAAGAGTACCGGACACCATAGCCATAAGGGAGGGTGGGAAATCTTGTATCTCCCCGTTTTTCATATCATTGGTAATTTGATATTGAATCTCGGTGCACAGCTTCAAAAGCTGCCACGCGGCCTTTTGCAGTTCGCTGTTTGCACTATCGGTATCGGAGTATGCAAAAAGATCAAAAGGTGCAACTGGTCGGTTAATTTCGTTAAGTTCCATAAAACATAGTTGATTAATTAATAATAACATACAGTTTTTCCGCTGTATTGCTTTGCAGGCAAAGGTTTGATGTGGATATAGTTTTTTGTAAGGTGGGGAAACTTTCCCCGTATTGTGTTGTGTTACATATACACAATACGGGGAAGTTATTAAGAATCTTTTACATAAATAATATTATCAACTGTAGAAGGGTCAATGTCGTTTTGACGCTTGTTTAAAGCGTCTGACAAGCTCATAATTAAAAAATTATCGTTGAGGTGCCAACGGCGATAATTATCGAAAACAAGGCAAAATTCGGTCTGTGTCATAATCGTTATGGGTTAGCTAATACGTCTAATGTTTCCAACGCATCTGTAAAGGAATCTATCATAGCCTGATGATGTGAATACACAGGCAGGACATTAGTTTCTTCTTTAGGTGTAATTTTCTCCAAAAGAAAAAGCTGAGCACTAAGTACTAAGTGAGCATATTTGTATGCCCACAATCTTTCTTGATTTGTCATTGAAAAGATTTGCGAACGAGTTCGGTTAACTTATCTTGGTTTTCCATCATCATTGTTATGACTGCATCGACAGAAACCGGAGGGCAATGTTTTCTTTTTGTTTTGCGCAGCTTTCTTTCAAGCTTGGAAACGTAGCGGCGGGAATAACGACAGTCTTCGTATTGAATATGAACACGATGAGTGAACCGAGGAAATAGAAATCGTACGAGGTACGGGATTTTTAAACGCATAGAATGGATTTTATGAGTGTGAAGAATTACGAACTATGACCTGTTTAGATGGTGAATACATCTTGCTGAATTGTTGGTCACCTTTACTAAACAAAGTCCAATAAGTGCCATCTGATTTGCGGTCATTTATCAAACAGAAATAAAGACGGCCATATTTAACCAACATAAATTTGTCTCCTTTTCGGAGGTCGGAAATGCGTATCTTATAGTGTTTAGACATGGCCACCAAGATTTTGAAGGTCATTCAATTGGTCATCGATGAAGAGAATTAGCATCTCACCAAATTCCAGGTGAACAAACTTTGAAGCGACATGCTTAAGATCAACGAGCGTATTAATTTTTTCTTCCTCAGAGAAAATCGCCCAAGTTTGGAGAAAGGAGATCATCATTTTACTTGCGTCAAACATATATAACCATTTAATTAGTGACATAAAAAAACCACCTGTAAAGGTGGCTGGTTATCGTTTTTTTAGTAGATTGCTCCCCTACTCTGGTATGTGTTGTAATAAAAAGTCAATGTATTTTGAAATTTTATAAACACGGTGAGCAACTCCCTTAATTGTCTTCTGTGGACACTGCATAAGGTAAGGAACATCAAGGCAACGATCATGTTGCTTTTTCATAAGTAAAAGCTTATCCCGAAGAATCCTTCTATCAGCTTTATTTAAATCCACTTTAGGGCGCATAGCGATATTTTTAATCCATAAACATCGCGTAATTAGTTGATAATCAATGTATTGTATTTTAACACATTAAACAATTATTGTTTACATTATGTTAAGTAGAAGTTGAACGAAAAACACCCCCACCACCCACAGCCATAGATAACAGACAAACACCGTTTCAAATACTCCCACCTATCCTGTACATTTATCAGATGGAAATGGAATACGCATATCCGGATCATTTAACAAGAGCTGAGGCGCTCACCCGTCGTGCAGATAAATTGCATAGCTGGCTGCAGCGCGATGAATACGCTGTGTACCGGGATGAAAATTCTATAGATAATTTGTTGGAGCTGATAGACCTGATCATCTATGCTTTAGAGTACGGACTGCCCGACCCTGAATGGCAACGATTCCGCAGGTCGTTTAAGCTCTGTCACAGAAAGATCCGTGAAGAATTTGAAACTCCTGAGGAACTTGTACAGACCTATAATGCGGTAATTGTAGAATTAAAAATCACGCTGGAGGAGTATAAACTGGCGGTTCAGCTGGCTGCATAAATTCGATATTCAGTCACTCCCCTTCATAAAGATATCCACATTTTGTTAATGGCCATTGCTAAGAAAACGGGGCAAAGTAATTTAGTGCCATGCCCTTTTATAGAATAACAGTAACCGATATTTATGGCCACATCACCCAAGGTGTGCGGCAAGATCATGTAGTAGACATAGGTATGTATTACGAAAAAGCCAAACAAAAAGCTATCACGGCTATGAAGGCGAAATTCAAGACGATTAACGTGGTCATGGTCACCTCCAACTCCGACGATGTAAAAGAGTACATGAAAGCCATAAAGGAAGCCAGGATAAGCATGGCCGCCATGTAAGACTTGCCTGATAGTCAACTCCTCCACGCTAAAAGATATCCACATTTTGTTAATGTACTTTGCCGGTAAGAGCCGCCGTTGTAATTTGCTGCCGAAAGTGTCATTTACCCTGCGTAGATCAATGGCTTCTCATTAATTAGCACCTGTACTATGAAAAAAAGTATTTTATTACTCCTTTTAGCATCGGCCTTGCTACCCTCGTGCTCAAAGTTCGGTTCGTGGCCTGCGCTCAAACCAGCTAATGTAATGACCATCAACTTTCTGGGTGTTACTTACACAGATAGTGCTCCGGGTAAAAATCCGCCCATATTTACGGTTGTTAACGGTTCAGATCCTTATTACTCCAAATATCACAAGGTTAGTCTGCCCGATTTTTACTTGCCTGATTGCAGGATTGGGATGGATGGAAAACGCCCTTACACCAAGGCCAATGCCGTGGTAGACACTGGGTTGTATAATGTGGGTGTAACAAGCGATAGTCTGGGCAATACGATCAGTAGATATGGTGATGCGCAGCTAAATATAGGTGGAAGCTATAATCCGGAAAACACATACAACGCCTACCCCGACTCAGGCAGTTCGTGGATCCATGTTACAAAAGCCGACTACAAGGAAGTTACAGGTACGATCAATATAAAAATGTATCGGGAATCTGATAGCGCTATTACCTACTTAACCGGTTCGTTTCACTCTTATAAATAACAACTGGCGGAAAATTGCAGAAAAACTGCGGAAAACTGCGGAAACTGGCGGTTTTAACAAATGGCTGTGATCCTTATCCACAGGCGCATACATAGGAAACGCCCTCAAAAAAACTGCCGGAAACGCAAAAAAACCACCAATGGCGGAAATGTGTATCAATAATCGATCATAGCCGAACTTGCCTGCCGAAAAAAGGCAGGTTGTCGAATTGCCAAATTATTCCCATTCCCTTTCGCTAAATTTACACCCTGATGAATAAAACAGTACTGGAAGAGCAACTTAAGTCATTAAACGACATAAACTACAAGGGCGATGAGTCGTTTTACAAGCTCAGCAACTTTGTGGTCAACTTTATTACCCTTATCAGGCAGCAGGAAGATGAGCTGGAATGGACCCGTGCAGCCGCATTCGAAGTGCATAAAGAAGACATAAAGCGCCGTAAATCCAAGAGTCAGGCCACCTTTCAGAAATTTAAGAGATCCCTGGTCACCGATCTGGAGATAATGCTTACTTACAATCATATTTAACACATAACTATTATGAACAAGCGCGCCGTATGGATATTATTGCTACTTACGGCCCTTGTGGCAGGTGTGCTGATGTATATGCAGCATACGGTGCATACTGCCCTTGGCACCTTAAATAACGCGGTAGACAGCAGCAACCACAGCATTGATAGTGCCAACCGGCATACGCTCGATTCCCTTAACCGGGCGCACGATGATATAGAAATGAAGCGGACCGAACTGCAGCAACGAATGGAAAATGACCGCAAGGATACTGTAAACAAGAAACCATAAAACAACCGACTCAGGCAAAACACTTTATGTATTACTACCCTTTCAGATGCACATTCTGATCTAAATAAATTGCATATCTTTATTACACAATCACTATTATATGCGTAACCTCTTACTATCCGCAATACTGGGCCTGGCAATCTTTACCGGCTGCACTAAGGCTTCACATACCACCACTACCAAACACTCTCAACGGTACAGCAGCTTCAATTTTACCTTCAACGGTACTACTTATAGCAACAGTGCCGTAGACACGCCCACAACTGTATCTGCAGGCAATGATGTTACAGAATTGTACACCGGAGATTCGGCAGTATCTGTGCGTGCCCTGTTTCTGTACTTTGCCGGCCCAAAATACTCACTATACCTGCAGGCCAAAAAGATGGATCCGATAGATCATGTGGGCAAATACCTTATCGGTGAGGGCTATGATAGTACCACCCAATATTCATTCTCTTATGGTAGTGCAACCATACAAGGGTTTACCAATAGAGAAAATTATTATTATAACTACGGCGATAATGGCACTTCATACATAACGGTTACCGAATATGCTCCCCACGAAATAAAAGGAACATTTGTACTGCAATGCGCTGAGACCGGTTCGTCCACAATATATCCCGTTACCGGTGATTTTGATATTATAATGCCTTAAATGATTCACAAGTGATAAGTACCATAATCGACAAACACAACACCGTACCCTATGCACCACAAAATAAATTAATGTTATACCTTTAGTCTATATTTTCTCCCCTATGCGTATCGCACTCATATTTATAACCTTGGGCATCCTGTTAACCATTCCTGGCTGTACTAAATTTAGCCATACCTCCACTACGGTACATACCCAGAAATACAGCACTTTCAACTTTATATTCGATGGCACTGCCTATAACAATAGCCTCAAAGATTCGCTCAGCAGCGTATGGACCACAAGCAATATCTCTAATATTTACATGGGCGGTGTGCCGGTTCCTGTCCGTGAACTGAATATATCGTTCTATAACAACAGGTATTCGCTTAACCTGGTCGGGAGAAAATTCTCAGTGGGGAGCCCGACGGGTATATATAAGATAGGTGAAGGTATAGACAGCGCCACGCATTATCCCTTTACATACGGGCAGGCTACCATTACCGGCTTTAACAACAGGGAGAACAATTATAGCAGCGTTACTGATACTAATTCATCATACATCACCGTTACAGAAGCAGAACTTCACAAGGTGAAAGGATGGTTCGTATTAAAGTGCGAGGACTATTCTCATAACGTTTCTCACACTGTTACCGGCGATTTTGATATTATTATCCCCTAAAAATGACTTTTCATATGTACAGGTTGTTATTGTGTATAGTACTGCCTGCTATTTTTTGTAGCTGTGCCGGCAGGCATTATAAGGTGAGTGATACCTATGCCCGCTATGGCCTGGTTGGTCATCGGTTGAACTTATGGCCTGATGGAAGCGGTACCTGGTATGTAAGCGGCTGCCTCGATGGGCGGGAAACCAAATGCACATGGATGGAAAAAGACAATCGGGTAGTTATTTTTCAACAAAGTGATAAGCAGGACACAGGAGGTATCAATTTGTCCATCCTTATGACTGGCAAGGTGAAAAAGGAGAACATAGTCCTGATCTCTACGTCAAATAAGTCGAAACTGGTGCTCTGGCGCGAACATTTGGATGTATTTTCAGCATTGCAATAGAACACCTTATTCAACGAAAAAATGTTCCTTTTCAAATTAGACAGTTTAGCCTGAGATTGTATCTTTAACCCTTATTACCATACTATGCGCAACAAAATACTGATCTTTTCCTTAGGAGTAACCTTGATTGTAGGGGCATGTACTAAGCAATCTCACACAACTACCACAACAACAGATAAGAAATATAGTACTTTTAATTTTACATTTGACGGGACAACCTATAATAATAGCCTAAAGAACTCAAACAACCATATGGGTTGTTCCAATTTCATTTCCGGTATCACTTTCGGTTCCGCCGATAGATTGATGAGAGAATTCAGGATCAACGCCTTTAACGATAGTTTTTCGGTGACGATCTATGCAAAAAAGTTTGACACGGCCGTTTTAACTGGCCGCTATAGAATTGGTGATGGTATTGATAGCGCCACGCAACTTCCTTATAGCTATGGGATGGGAAGAGTGCTAGGGTTTACCAGAAAAGAGAACAGTTATAAAAATGCCATAGATACCACTTCTTCTTATCTGACCATTACGGAGTATAATTCGCATGAAATAAAAGGAACTTTTGTTCTTAAATGTCAGGATTCTATCGCAGACCATAATATGAGCGGAGATTTTGACCTGATTACTCCTTAGGTACATTACTTCTAAGACTTCACTGTCAAAATATTACCGCTTAGCGTAGCCGTATAGGTAGTTAACGCACTTGGTGGTGGCCCACTGATCACAGCGCCGGTAGAGCTATTAAAAACACCGCCATGGCACGGACAAACCACATTGGTACTGCTGGCATCATAGTTTACCGCACAACCCTCGTGGGTGCAGGTAGCAGATAAGGCCACAAACAAAGTAGCGCTCTTTCTAATAACGATCACACCGTTGGCGGTTAAGGCACCACCTACAGCAGTTAGTGTAGAGTTGGCGGAGTTGGTGAGGTCGAGAGTGAAATTGACGTTAGTTGGTCCGCTATTACTGCTTTTGGTGCAGCTCTGTATAATGCCAACCGGCAATAGGCCCAATCCACAAACAGCCAATGTATTCTTCAGAAAATCTCTCCTTTCCATATCAACAATATAAGATGTATAAAGTTATGGTTTAAAACGCTTCGTGGCGTTTGGTATTGCCAGTCAGTTAATATTTAATTGATACACATGGAAGAGAAATACAGGGTATGAGCAAATACAATCGACCATTTATTGGGTAAGTCGCTTCAGGTATCATTCTTAAATGACTGAAAAACAATGTTTTAGACTATGCATTTAAAAAAGAAAAGGAGCCAAACACAATGTGCTTGGCTCCCCTGTTTTTTATTTCATCGCTGAATTAGCGGCGGTAATTACTTTGATTGATTATTTTCTTCAATAAATTACCTGCAGTTACCAGGTGCGTATCAAAGTCGGCATTAGGGTTATCCCTTACCAGCCTGCGACACAAGATCATAAACTCAGATGTGGCCTTGGTCTGGTCGGTTGGTATCCGGTGCTTTTCCAGTGTGGCACGGTAAAGACGGCTTAAATATTCATCGCTCATATAAACGAATGTAGTAAAATATTAGCAAAACTGAAAATATTTTTTCATATTAATATTATACGATCATCTGTAGCGGCACGAATTTTAAAACTATTAAATATTATCTTAGCTCCCAATCAGATCATAAACAACATCTTATGCAATATAATGAAGAAGTGATAGTGGACATTGTTACCGAGCTTATCTGCCCTATTCATAACACCCACCCGAATAACTTAGCATTCCGTAATGGCCAGATCTATGTAGATTGCTGCTGCCCAGATTTCGGATTACTCGTAAATAAGGAAATGAAGCACCAGGTAGAGATGCAAGAATTGATCTATGATATTCTATCCCGCAATGGTAAGCGGGAAGAGTTCCCTATAGTAGAAGAAAACTAGAAATAGCTTTATATATATGTTATTAATATACTGTTAATCAGTGTATTATCAAAGATGAAATGTCGCTTGTACTACAAGACAAATAGTAAACGAGACAACCCCTGAAAAGCAGAAGAGTGGACCGAAACCGATCCACTCTCCGATAATATATACTTCAAGCAGGGGTAACGAACCGCTACTATTTGTACACATCCTGCCATCTTAATTCCTTTATGAAAAAGCGCGATGGCCTTTCCCAATCGTTAGCGCGGTAACCATCCAGATCTTTGAATTCAAAATATCTGTTATCCATAGTTACTACCTTGTTCAGGTGAAACTCATTGTCCACATGGCGCTCAGCAGCCTCATTATCTTCAGAGAATGAATAGGTAAGATAGTTACGGAAGCTGATATCAGATTTGCTGCGGCTCACATATACATTGCAGAAATTGATCACTTCCGGCTCTGTATTACGGTCCGTTACATCGAAGAAGATATTGGCCGTAAGGTTATAAAATGCCTGGGTGATGTATGATTTCGGAGGAATGAACGTCACACGCTCGCCTTTTACCAATGATTCGCGGCTGATCTTTACGTGGTTGGTGGTTGAATAGTACTCATTGAATACATCCAGCCAATCCAGTCCGTAACGGTCGCCATAAGTAATGTAGTTGCTGGCATATTTGTTGGTGTAATAGCTCATGCGCTTACCATTGTTGATCATGGCACTCTTCTTCCAGTCTAAATACATAGGCTGATTGGTCTTGTTCCAGCAGAGGAAAGACATTACGCCATGCTCTGCCCAAAACCAGTAAACCACCTTTATATCTTCATTTTCGTAGGTGTAGAAGTGGTTTACGCTGTGAATGTCTTCACTTGAGGGTGATACGTAGACAACCTGTGTAAACCTGGAACAACTACCCAACGTAGTAATAACAAGCAATCCAAGAAGTAACTTTTTTAAATTCATACCTGCAACCTTATTTGGGTATAAATATAGGAGGTAATTTGCAGATTTGAAAACAAAACGCCGATATTCGGAAATATAATCTTTGATAGACCCAACGTTCGTGTTACGTAAATAACCACTTCCCCCAAAGCGTTGGCAGAAAAAGCCGATGCTTTGGTTACTTCTCCTTCAAAGCAGGAAAGTGTATGATGTGGTATTATTGACATGGCTGTTGATGAACTTATGATGAATTCCAATAAAATTGACAAAGAAATTGACTACTAATTTGGCAGTCATCTAATTATACCTTGCCTTAAGCCCCCAACCGGATCGAGTATTTATTTCAATTTTCTTAATTGAACTAAATACTATCGATAGATTCTAAATAGTAATTGAAAACCAACTATTTATCAAAATATATTTTATCGAAAATCCAGTCAATATCAACCAATTTTGGCAAATGTTAAGCAGCTTTATGCATGATAAATTATGCTTCTTTGAACATCTGTAATCTGTTGAGGCTCCGATATAAGCCATCCTCAATTTCCACCAACTCGGCATGGGTACCGGCCTCTTTTACACGACCATCTTCCATTACAATTATCTTGTCTGCATTACGTATGGTAGATAACCTATGGGCAATAACGAAAGATGTGCGGTTGCGCATTAGATTCGTTAATGCTTCCTGTACCTGTGCTTCTGATTCCGAGTCGAGGGCAGAGGTAGCTTCATCGAGCAATAATATAACAGGATCTTTCAATATGGCACGAGCAATGGCTACCCTCTGTCTTTGTCCGCCGGATAGTTTTATACCTCTCTCCCCTACCACTGTTTCAAAACCTTCGGGGAAGCTGGAGATAAAGTCGAAGGCATTGGCTTGTTTGGCAGCAGCCATTACTTCGTCACGGGTAGCATCGGGTTTGCCGTATGCAATGTTTTCGTATATAGTGCCGCCAAACAGTAATATGTCCTGCGGCACCAGGGCCATCTGGCTGCGAAGCTGTGATAAAGGAAAATCGGTCGCATCGATACCATCAAATGAGATATGCCCTTTATCAGCATCGTAGAAACGAAGTAAGAGCGAAACGATGGTACTTTTACCGGCACCACTTGGTCCCACAATGGCTATCTGTTCCCCTGCCCAGGCTTCTATACTTATGTCCTTCAGCACTTCCATATTGCTGCGACTTGGATAGCTGAATGCGATATGATCAATAGAAACATTACCTTTTAACTTAAACCTATTTTCTATGTGGTGTTGTTCAACTGACACATTTTCAACCTGTTCTTTCAATAATTCTCTTACTCTTTGAGTGGCACCCAATGTCTTTTGTAATTGGCTGTATAGCTCAGCAAAGCCGGCCATTGTACCACCCACAAAGGCGGTACATATTACAAACTGAGTAAGATCGCCGAAGGATAACACCCCTCGTTGCATGAGTCCGGCACCATACCATACTACCAAAACTATAGCCCCAAATACACTGAACATGAGAAACGAGACAAAGAAACCCCTCATTTTACCATTACGTATGGCCAGTTTCACCATGTTGGAAATACTGTTATCATACCTTTTTATCTCATACCACTCATTAGAAAACGCTTTTACATTACTAATTCCCTGCAGCGTTTCCTGTACCACAGTGCCTGAATCAGCCAGTTGGTCCTGGGCATCTTTAGACAATTTGCGGATACGCTTGCTGAACACTAGTGCTATGACAATGATGAACGGTATTACAGAAAGCATTAATAGGGTCATTTGCGGACTGATATATAAGATACAGCCAATACCAATTATTAATGTAAGAATCCCTCTCAGTATTTCAGCTAGTACAGAGGTGACCGCATCTTCTATTTGCGATACGTCTGCGGTGATCCTGCTCGACAACTCACCCACCCTGCGCTGCCCAAAGAAATCGATAGGCATAATAATAAGGCGCTGATATATTTCCTTACGCATGTCGGCAACCGCATTTTCGCCCACATAGGTAAATAAGTATATGCGCATAAATGAAAAGATCATCTGCAGACTCAATACCGATATCATGACCAGAGCAATTCCGCCCGGCGAAAATGCCAAAGGACCGGTGCCAATTCCATGGGCGCTATCAATGAGTTTTTTGAGCAGGTATGGGAAGGCCATAGTTGTACCACTCGACAGAGCGATGAAGATGAGCCCGACAATGAAAGTGCCTCTATACGGCTTTAAATATTTGAATATGATGAGTGATTCCTTAAAAGCTTCTTTACTGAATTTGACTTTTGGGGATTCTTCCGCCGGTATTTCTCTTCTTCTTGCCATCTGAATATTAAAACTAATATTATTAAAAGTGCTGCGAAGATACAGATACGAAATGCGAATGAAAATTGATTTCGGTAATTGAGGTATAAATGTCGGTAGGTAGTTAAATTAAAACTCAAAAGTGAAAACTCAAAAGTGGTTCTTACATTGTTTCTGCTTCATATGTTTGCGTCAATAAAACCCGAATTGAGCCATTAAGCTATTTTGCCATTGAGCCATTCATTAAACACCTTATCTTTGTCATCCCAACAATGAAACGATCTATACGCATACAAAGGTTGATAGCCGCTATCGGCATCATCCTCTTCCTTGGTAAAATTCTGGCCTGGTATCTTACTCACTCCGTTACAGTGCTCACTGATGCACTGGAAGGGATAGTGAATGTAGTAGCCGGCTTCCTGGGACTGTATAGTATAACCCTTGCGGCAAAACCGCGGGACCCCAATCACCCTTTCGGGCATGGAAAGGCGGAATTTATATCGGCTGCCGTGGAAGGAACGTTGATAACACTGGCAGGTATCTTCATTATATACGAAGCCATAGACCACCTGATCACCCCACATGAACTGGAGAAGTTGGATATCGGATTGCTGATCGTTGCTGCATCGGGACTGGTCAATTACCTGATGGGTTTTTATGCGGCCAAGCAGGGAGAGAAGGAAAACTCAATGGTATTGGTATCGGCCGGTAAGCACCTGATGACCGATGCGTATTCGGGGATAGCTATTATAATAGGTATTACCCTACTCTTACTGACCAAGAATAAGTATATGTGGCTGGATAGTGCTGTAGCACTCTGCTTTGCAGTGATCATTGTAATAACGGGTTATAAGGTTGTGCGCAGGTCTATATCGGGTATAATGGACGAGACCGACATGGGCCAGTTGCAGCAGGTGATAGATGTACTGCAGGAAAACAGGCAGGCGCCATGGGTAGATATTCATCACCTTAGGGTACTGAACCATAGCGGTCGTATGCATGTGGATGCACACCTTACTGTGCCTAATTATTACACAGTACTTGAAGCAGGTAAGGAGATAAAGAATATAGATACGCTGATCAAGTCAAAATTCGGGCAGGAAGTAGAAGTGTTTATACAGACCGAGGGATGCAAGCCGAAGCAATGTCATATATGCGGTGTAGATAATTGCCCTATACGTTCTCATGCCTTTGAACACCAGGAGAAATGGGTGCTGGAGAACATATGGAAGGAGCATCGGCATGGTGTGGTTGCGGTTGCTTAGTACCCTGCGTTGAGCGAGGGGCAACTAGCCGTTAAATAAGTTGTCACCATAGCGGTATACATAAACTCCACACGAAAGTGGCTATTAGGGAAATTATGTTTTGTTATAGATACCATATTTCCATAGCGACTATCAATACTCTTAACAAATAAAAGAACTGCAAGAGAAGCTCTTGCAGTTCAAACAATTACTTAGTTTGTCAATCATTTCAATAAATCCACACATTCCTGAAGCGTTATCATTTGCTGCGCTCCTGTTGCAAAGTTCTTAAGACTCACCAACTGCTTTTCTCTTTCCTCATCACCCGGCAATATTACATATGCCATTGCGCGTTTATTGGCGTACTTCATTTGTTTATCAAACTTGGCTACGTCAGGGTATAACTCAGCAGCTACACCCGCATCTCTCAGCTGTTTCAATACACTAATGGCATAGCGCTCATTTTCCCCTCCAAAGTTGACCAACATAACTTTAGCACCCGAAGCAAGCTGCGCAGGGAATGCATCCAGCTGCTCCAGAACATCGTAAATGCGGTCTATACCAAATGATACACCCACACCTGATAATCCTTTCAATCCGAACAATCCGGTAAGATCATCATAGCGCCCACCGCCACCTATGCTGCCCATCTTCACTTTATCGCTGTCACAAACCACTTCTACAATAACACCCGTATAGTAGTTTAGCCCACGTGCAAGGCTGATGTCTACTTCTATGGTACCACCCCAACCTGCATCAGCGAGACCAGAATAGTAACTTAAAGAAGTACTCAGTTCCCCTATACCTTCCAGACCTATTGGCGTATTGGCCATAAGGGTTGACAGTTGTTCCAGCTTAGCCTGGTTATCACCTGTTATGCTAATGACCTTGCTTATCTGTTCGATGCCTGCATCTTCAATACCTCTCTCTCTCAATTCTTTTGTTACACCATCCCAGCCTATTTTATCCAGCTTATCCAGCGCAACAGTAATGTCGATCATCTTCTCAGGCGTACCGCATAATTCAGCCAATGCCGCCAACAGCTTACGACTATTGATCTTGATCTTTACCGGGATCTGTAATTGATGAAATGCAGACTGATAGATGCACAATAGTTCTGCCTCATTGATCAGAGAAGTGCTCCCTACAACATCAGCGTCACACTGCCAGAACTCGCGGTAACGCCCCGCTTGTGGACGATCGGCCCGCCAAACAGGCTGCATCTGATATCTTCTGAAAGGGAAAGCCAGTTCATTCTGATTCATCACCACATAGCGGGCAAAGGGGATAGTAAGATCATAGCGCAATGCACGTTCTGTAACTACAGGTGACGAGTATGGCCTACTTAATACCTTATCCCACTCTTCATTTAGTTTTACTTTATCCTGTTCCTTTTTCTCGTGCAAGCCATTATTTAGTATTTTAAATATCAACCTATCACCTTCTTCACCATACTTTCCGGTAAGAGTCACCAGGTTTTCCATTGCAGGCGTTTCCAATGGTTGGAAGCCATACAATTCGAAAATATCACGAAGGGTATTAAGTATATATTGGCGCTTACGGACTACAACGGGAGAAAAATCTCTTGTACCCTGCGGAATTGATGGTTTAGACATTGGTTATTATTTATACTTTTCTATTATTGCGTTACATGTTTCGTCTATTAGTTGGTATACCGGAAGGTAACCACTTTCGTCGCCGTACCAGGGATCGGGAACAGACTCATTTTTACCCGGATGAAGTTCATTAAGGAAATATTTAACCTTACTCATCTCGGCATTCCCAGCGATCTTCCTAATATCTGCCACCACATCTCCTGCAAAAGCATATATCACATCATAAGTATCAAAATCATTCTTTGTAAATGTTCTTGCTCTTTGCCCCGATATATCTATGCCATGCTCCAGGCATACTTTCTGTGAATATTTATGTGGAGCCTCGCCCGTATGATAAGAATTGGTTCCTGCAGACTCCACCGTCCAATCTAAGCCGTGCTCCTTCACTTTGTGCCTCAATACGCCCTCTGCTATTGGCGACCGGCATATATTGCCAAGGCAAACCATTAATATTTTCATTGCAGCGCAAAGCTAATAAAAACAGAGGTGACTTAATTATAACCCTTCAATGGCGAATCCGGCTCATTAAGGAAATGCTTGTAGACCATATTATCTGCCAACGACGGAAACAGCTTATTGATCAACACCGTCAATTTACCTTGTCCCGTCATCACGATCGTACGCTTTCTCTTGTCTATTCCTTTTAATATAATAGACGCACACTCTTCTGCACTCATCAACTTGCTTTCATCCAGGGGTGTTTCCTTCTGGGCATGGCCGTCTGCACCTCGCGCTACGTTACGAATGTTAGATGCGATAAAGCCCGGGCATACCCACATTACATTTACACCGGTATGCAACAACTCAGTACGCAATGATTCCATAAATCCTTGCATAGCAAACTTGGAGGCTGAATAGCCAGTACGGCAAGGTAATCCTCTGAATCCTGCTATACTTGACACTGCAGCAATAGTACCTTTTGATTTTTTAATAGCAGGTAACGCATACTTACTACAGTATACTGTACCCCAGAAATTGATATCCATTAGTTCTTTCAACACCTTCAGATCTAATTCTTCAAACAATGCCCGCATACTTATCCCAGCATTGTTGATCAGTACATCTATCCTACCCCACTTCGCTATCACTGCTTCCATCAAGGCTATGCAATCTTGTTCAATACTTACATCGGCCTTAACACAAAGCAGGTTTTTATCTGTAGCGCCAAACCCAGCCTGTAGTTTCTGCGCGTCACGTCCGCAAACTGCAACAAATGCTCCCTTACTCAGGGCATCCTGAGCCAAAGCCTTGCCAATGCCCGATGAACCGCCTGTGATAACATATACTTTGCCGCTATAAGATGACATGATGATCGTTTTTAAAAGTGCTGCAAAGGTAATTTTCATGTTCGTAGTTCAATCAAATTCTATGGCCAAATTGTAGCATGCAAAAATATTTTTTTGAAAATGTTTTAAATTATGAACACTGTTTAGTAAATTTGCACTGTAATTATAACGATATGGGAATTAGTGAAAGAAAGGAAAGGGACAGACAAGAAATGCGCGGCAAGATAATTGACGCGGCAATATCTATGTTTCTCACTGAGGGTTATGAGAAGACTTCCATTAGAAATATAGCGGAGAAAATAGAATATAGCCCGGCCACTATTTACTTGTACTATAAGGATAAAGACGAACTACTATACGAAGTACAGAAGCAGGCATTCGAAAAACTGGAGTTGGAATTTGAGGCCAAAGTCACGAGCAGCGACCCGATGGAGCGCCTCGAACAACTTTGCTATACATACGTGAGATTTGGCAAGAACAATAAGGAAATGTATGACCTTATGTTTATGATGAAAGCACCAATGAACTGTGTGGATGAAGATGAAACATGGAATAATAATACCGACTCTTTCGACTTCCTGGTAAAGTGCCTGACCGATTGTATGGAAAAGAACCTATTACGGTTTGACAACGTGATGACTGCAGCACTATCAGTTTGGGCTATGGGTCATGGACTGGTTTCACTAGACGTAAGCTGCCGATTCAAAGCTATGCAAATGGATGAGGTAAGTATTAATGCAGCTATTGAACAAGCCATTGGCCAATACCTAAAACTGATCAAAGCGTAACAATTCGACTTTTATCGCATAAAAGAAAAAGAAAAATTCATATTTTTTTTGCCACCACACTAAACAGTGTTCATTATGTTAACAATGATAAACAAAAGGGTAGCTATAATATTGCTACTGCTATTCACTGCACATTCATGGCAGAGCAAGGCTCAAAGTCAGCTAGATGCCTACATTCAGGAAGGTTTTAAGAACAATCAGGGACTGCATCAGCAAAGCATCCAGCTAGAGCGATCGCTACTCGCATTGAAAGAAGCAAAGTCGCTTTTCTTACCCAACATTAGTTTGCTGGGTACCTACACAAAAGCCAATGGTGGTAGAACCATAGATCTGCCAATTGGCGACCTCATGAATCCCGTGTATGCTACACTCAATCAACTGACCAACAGCAACAACTTTCCGCATATTGACAACCAGTCAATATTGCTTAACCCCGACAACTTCTATGATGCTAAGTTCAGAACCTCTTTACCACTCATCAATGCAGAGATCTGGTACAACCAGAAAATAAAGAAGGAACTGATCACTCAGCAACAGGCGGCGGTGAATGTTTACAAACGCGAGTTGGTAAAGAATATTAAGTCTGCTTACTACCAATATTACCAGGCAGGTAAAGCAGTAGCTATTTACAACAATGCCCAGTTACTGGTAAAGGAGAACATTAGAGTAAATGAAAGCCTGCTGAAAAATGGTGTCAGGAATAATACAGCCCTCACCCGCTCACAAACCGAAAAGCAAAAGATAGAGGCCGCCATAACACAGGCTAGTAACAATCAATTGAATGCTAAAGCCTATTTCAACTTCCTGCTCAACCGTTCATTGACATCAGACATAATTATCGACACAACTTATTTCAGTAAACAAGAAAGTGTAAATACCACTTCAACCAACACTAGAGAAGAGCTGGTGCAATTGAACACCGGCATAGCAGCCTACAAGCTTGCAGAGAAGATGCAAAGGTCTTACCTCGTACCAAAGCTCAATACCTTCCTCGACCTGGGCTCACAAGGTTTCAACTTTGATTACAATTCAAAGACACAATACTATATATGGGGCGTAAACCTGCAATGGGATCTATTTGCAGCAGGCAAGAACCGGTACAAAAGCCAGCAGGCCAAAACAGATGTTGCCTCTTTGCAAGCGCAGTATAGCCAAACGGAGCAAGCGTTGCAACTGCAAACAGAGCAATCACTCAACAATTACAATACTGCACTATCCAACTACAACAGTGCAAAAACGCAGCTTGCCCTCGCCAACAAATACTACAATGACCAGTTGAAAGTATATAAAGAAGGACAACTGCTCTACATAGAACTGCTGGATGCTCTTAATCAACTGACCAATTCAGAGTTGCAATTATCACTGGCACAAGCCAATGTGCTAACTGCAGCGGCTGAAATAGAACGTAATCAGGCAGCGTATCCCATAAACTAAACTTCAACCATTTTCAAAAACGATCATTAAACACACATATATGCAGACCATAAAAACAATACTCGTCATAGCTGCAATTCCATTTATAATGGCATCTTGCTCTACAAAAAAAGAAGCTGTGAAAACAGCTGATACAGACATAATACCGGTTAAAGTAATGAACCTGGCACCTACAACAGGAACAGCATCAATAAATGTGTCCGGCCAGTTCACTACAGATGATGAAGCATACCTGTCTTTCAAAACAGGTGGCATCATCAACAAGATATATGTGCGGGAAGGTGACGCCGTGCAGCAAGGTCAGCTGCTCGCAACACTCAATATGGCTGAAATAAATGCACAGGTGGAACAGGCGCATATAGCGTATGAAAAAGCCACCCGCGATTATCAGAGGGTAATGAACCTGTATAAAGATAGCGTAGCCACACTGGAACAAACACAAAATGCAAAGACCGGTATGGACCTGGCCAAACAACAGGTAACATCTGCTGAATTCAACCGAACCTATTCTGAAATAAGAGCACCAAGAAGTGGTTATGTATTGCACAAAATGATGAATGAAGGACAACTGGCTTCTACAGGCAATGCTGTATTTCAGATCAATGGTGCAAAATCGGGCAACTGGATGTTGAGAGCTGGCGTGAGCGACAAAGAGTGGTCGAACATAAACCTGAATGACAAAGCTGAGATTACAATATCGGCACTCAACGGCAAGACATATAGTGGCGTAGTGAATCGCAAAGCTGAAGGTGCAGATCCGCTTACAGGCGCCTATGCTGTGGATATAAAATTCAGCGGAGACAAGCCGACGAACATAGCAGCAGGTATGTTTGGTAAAGCAGTGATCTCACCTGAAAGAAAAACTACAGGCACTGCATCTTCATGGGCAATACCTTATGATGCATTGCTGGACGGGGACGGCAGCAACGGTTACGTATTTATAACTAACGACAACAAAACAGTACAGAAAATAAAAGTAACTGTCAGCAGCATAGAGAAAGATCAGGTGATCATCAGCGACGGATTGCAAAATGCCACCGCATTGATTATTAGTGGCAGTGCCTATCTAACCGAAAAGAGTGCGATCAAGGTAGTGGGTGATGCTGTAGTTACAAACCGGTAATAACAAAGCATGAAATAAGGGCGTAAAACCTGAAAAAAAAATGCTTAAGCCTACATCTATATGTAAAAAAACTTTGGTAGAGACGCATAATTGCGTCTCCAAAGTGACTGTTTACATCAAGATAAACATAACCGATGCCGTAAATTATTATCACCAACACTTGTCGAAGCGTCTCGCTTCGTCCTAAAGCAGGCAAGCGTCTCGCTTACGAAATATCACAATTCATTTATAAAAACAACACAATGAAGATATCTGATTACGCCGTCAAAAATTACCAGTTCACGCTGGTCATTTTTATCATGATCATAGTATTGGGATTGTCCACAATACTCAGTATGCCGCGGTCTGAAGACCCCGAAATGCATGCACCAATATACCCGGTGGTTATAGTCTACCCAGGCACCAGTCCTAAGGACATGGAAGAACTTGTAGTAAAACCATTGGAAAAAGAAATAACAGGACTCGATAACATTAAGCGCGTCCGCAGCTCTATTGGCGATGGTGTTGCAGTACTACGTGTAGAATACAAATACAGCAGCAATGTAGAGAACAAATTCCAGGAGCTGACCCGTGTTGTGAATAACAAACGCAATGAACTGCCAGCAGACATTCTTAGCCTGGAGGTACAGAAGTTTCAGCCATCTGATGTGAACATTATACAGGTGGGACTGATCTCTGAGAATGCACCTAGAGAAAAGATGAAGTACTATGCGGAGAAGCTGCAAGACGAATTAGAAAAACTATCTCAGCTAAAAAAGGTAGAGGTTCACGGTCTGCCTGAACAACAGGTGCGCATAGAGCTCGACTTTGAAAAAATGGCCAGGTCGCATATCCCACTTGCTGCAATTATGGGTAGCCTGCAAAGTGAGATAGCTAATATACCGGGTGGCAGCATAGACGCAGGCAATAAAACATTCAACATAAAGACCAGTGGCAACTATCAATCTATCGATGAAATAAAGAACACCATAGTATCTACAGGTAATGGCAACATTGTTTTCCTCAAAGACGTAGCTAAGGTCTATTATGGCTTTGAAGATGAAAAATACAGAACCCGCCTTAACGGCCACAGATGCCTGTTTGTAGTAGCCGCTCAAAAGGAAGGTGAGAACATCACTAAGACAAAATTAGCTTACCAACCCGTAATAGAACAATTCAAAAAGACACTCCCTGCTAACATAGATCTTGTTCAGAACTTTGATCAGGCCGACAATGTGAACAGGCGTCTGAGCGGACTAGGTGAAGACTTTATCATCGCTATATTATTAGTTGCAGTAACCTTGTTGCCACTTGGCTTCCGTCCGGCTTTAATAGTTATGATCTCTATACCGTTGTCATTATCTATAGGTATTGTATTGCTTAACCTCTTTGGCTACAACCTTAACCAGTTAAGTATCGTAGGGCTTGTCGTAGCATTGGGGCTGCTGGTAGATGATAGCATTGTGGTGGTAGAAAATATAGAGCGTTGGATGTTGGAAGGACATACCCGCATGGAAGCAACATTGAAAGCAACCAAACAAATAGGCAAGGCTGTAGTAGGTTGTACCATCATGCTCATCATTGCCTTTATGCCACTGGTGTTCCTGCCCGAAGGTGCCGGTGATTTCATTCGTGGATTGCCTTTAGCTGTTATACTATCCGTATTTGTATCTATGCTGGTATCTCTCACTATCATACCTTTCTTATCTAGTAAGCTATTGAAGAATCATACCGGCCACCCCGATGGAAATATCTTCATGAGGGCACTAAAGAAAATGATACATGGCAGCTACAGTCGCCTGCTCGACAAAGCACTCTCCCGTCCTATCCTTACCATAGTAGCAGCAGTGGTGATATTCGGCGGATCAATGGTATTGTTCAAAGCTGTTGGTTTTAGTTTGTTCCCGTCATCTGAAAAACCACAGTTCTTTATCAACATTACCACACCACCACAATCGAACATGGGCTATACCAATGGTATTGCACAGAACATTGAAGCAGAGCTGAAGAAAGAGCCAATGGTAAAGTATTTTGCTACCAACGTTGGTAAGGGCAATCCGCGTATCTATTATAATGAAATACAGGAAAATGAACGCAGCGACTACAGCCAGATCTTTGTACAACTCGACGAGAATACTGCCCCCGACAAAAAACTGGAGCTAATAGAGAAGCTAAGAGCCAAATGGACTCCATACCCCGGTGCTAAAATTGAAGTGAAGAACTTTGAGCAGGGCCCTCCGGTAGTTGCACCGGTAGAAGTAAGGCTGTTTGGCGAGAATCTGGATACACTGCGTGCTATAGCAGAACGCGTTGAAGTAATGTTACAGAAGACTCCGGGCACTATCTATGTAAACAATCCCGTAAGCTTATTGAAGACCGATATTAAAGTAGCTATCAACAAAGAAAAGGCTCAACTACTTGGTGTGCCTACAGTGAACATTGACAGAACAGTACGTCTGGCTGTAGCAGGTTTCAACATGGGCAAATACACCGATGTAAATGAAAATGACTACAACATATTACTTACTCGTAGCAAAGACGAACGCCCTACACTTGATGTGATAAGTAACCTGCTGGTCAACAACAACCAGGGTGTGGCTATACCCATCAGTCAGTTGGCAGACCTTAAACTTGAGACCTCCCCCATCAACATCAACCACATGGAGAAAAAGAGAGTGGTGTCTGTAAAGGCGAACATTCAGAAAGGTTTCCTGATCGATGATGTCATCAATAACGTTACCGATAAAATGGATAAGATGGGCCTGCCTAAAGGATATAGCTACGAGATGGGCGGTGAAATAGAAACCCGTAAAGACTCATTCGGCGGATTTATGAATATCATCATCGTCACCGTTTTCATGTTCATTGCCATGCTTATCCTCTTGTTCCGCACATTTAAAAGTACACTGATAGTATTGTCGGTAATACCACTGGGTATCGTAGGTGCCGCAACTGCACTTTGGCTTACTGGAAATACCCTATCATTTGTAGCCATCATAGGCCTTATAGCACTTGCAGGTATAGAAGTAAAAAACACCATCCTGCTGGTCGACTTCACTAACCAACTAAGAGAACAAGGCAAGAGCCTTGATGAAGCCATACGTGAAGCAGGTGAAGTAAGATTCTTGCCAATAGTACTCACATCACTCACCGCAATAGGAGGGCTATTACCAATAGCAGTATCTACCAACCCACTTATTGCACCACTAGCTATAGTATTGATAGGCGGGCTAATCAGCTCTACCCTATTATCCAGAATAGTTACACCGGTTGTGTATAAGCTGATGCCGCCTAAGGTGTAAGAGATAATTATGAAAAAATGCAAGGGTCGGATGCAAAACATCCGACCCTCAAAAACCCTCCACTAGTCCGTGTTACTGCGATAAACCAAAGATGCACTCAACAAGTTCTCTATATATACCTGTGTCTTCACTAATAAGTAGGCCTAATTCTATCTTGAATTTTTCCACATTAATGGGAAATGAAATTTCGCAGCAAGCCTTTATAAATCCGGTCTTATCTTTTACGTTATCATTTAAAATATCATTAATTTCCCCGTCATACTTTGTCTCGTTAAACGTAAGTGCATTTTTAGAACAATATTTCTTCAAAATCTCTTTATCATATAAATAATTCTCTATTTCCCATCTATTTAGAATTCGTAAATTACCTCTGCCACTCTTTAGATACAATTGTCTTCTTGTCTCATCAGTATATTTCCCTGAGTCAAAATCCCGATCCTTTAGAATCCATATCTCTAGGTCCGTAAAAACCTTACCAAGAATTGCTATTGCAATCTCTGATCTATGATCCAATTCTGTATTACCACCTGATGAAACAAACAACGTCTCAGAAAATTGTTCAGAAAAAATTTCATTATATATATTAGCATCTAGCCCTTTTTCTATGTTATCACTAACACTGGCTTTGCCCTCGCAATAAATAATTCGCTTTGGTGCAATCAGTCCAGTCAAATCTTCAAGAGCGGTACTAAATATTCTTTGCCAATTTTTTCGGCTCCGTTTTATTGGAACAATTGTCTGGGTTCCAATAAAATAATTTCTTTCTGAAAAGTCTATTACCTGAGATTTGTTTTTTAATTCCTCCTGTAATGCTCTTAGAAATCCGATACTGTGGGTAGCTACCCAGAGTTGGCAATTGTCAGGGATTATTTTTTCAAGTTCTATTATTAATTTCCTTTGTATTGCTGTGTTTAAATGTAACTCAGGCTCATCTATGCAAAAAACTGTATCGTTAAATACTTCTACTTTTATTATAAGATCTATTATGATGTCTAATACTTCTTTTTCTCCAGACGATAAGTTTGAGTAAGGAAAATTCTTTACGTTCTCTTTTTCAAAATAGAATTGACCTTTATTTTCCAAGATATTTCCCAAACTCGAAATTCGTATGTCAAGAACATTTGAAAGTATAAGATTGATTTTATCTAGTAACTCGCTCTTTATTTCATTGCCAGTTTTTGTTCCAGTTGTGTCAAAAGTCGAATAAGCACGTCCAATTAGACGCTTGTAGTTGTTTACTAATCTGCTATCAATGGAAATAGTACTTCCGACGAGATCCTCATCATTCAACATATCAGGTAGACTTTCAATTTGCCGTACATCTATTTTTGAAGTAAAACGATATGCGGTTCGAATATAAAAAGTCTTTCGATCAATAGTCTTTACTGGCGATAATGTCAACTCAATATTTGTATTTCTGTCAAACGCAGGAAGATTTTCTATTGGGACAGCATAATATTCTGATTTTGAATAATATCCCAAATTTTCTTCACCAACCCATCGAACTGATTTCATTTTTTGCTCAAAAGCATCAAATATTGAACTTTTTCCAGAGCCATTGGGTCCCACTAGTGCAATTACTTTTTCAGGTGACGGTCCAAGGTCAATTGTTAAATCGTCAAATCTCTTAAAATGCTTTAAACGTATTCTCTGAACCCTCATATATATTATTTCATTAAAATATTATACTTAAAATAACTAGCAATTCTTACAAATTGTTAACTCTAATAAAGCATTACTTCCGGCTTAAGCAGGTTGATAAGTAAATTTTGGACAACCAAAAACGTAAGGTATAGCCGCGTACCTACTTCTCCCTCTGCAACAAAAACTGCGCAAGTTCCAGCAACGGTTGCTTACGCTTAGATGGTATGGCTACGTCATCCAGAGATTGAAATGCCAGGTGCGAATAATGGGCTACAAGATCTCTGCAAAGTACATCAGCACCGGTAGCACTAAATAGTGCAAGCATAGATTTTACTTTATCGTCAGCACTGCTGTTCAACAGATCTTCGATTTGTTTACGCTGACTAGCATCTGCATTTTGCAATGCCTTTACCAGCAGGAAGGTCTTTTTATTGGCAAGTATATCGCCACCATTCTGCTTGCCTATAACTTCTGCCACACCATAAGCATCCAGGTAATCGTCCTGCAGCTGGAAGGCGATACCCATGTTCTTACCAAACTCATAGAGTTTATTGGCACTATCACCCAATGCGCCACTTACCAGTGCCCCCATCTTCAGGCTGCAGGCCAGCAATACCGACGTTTTAAGCGTGATCATGTGTATGTATTCATCGAGGGTCACATCCATACGGGTTTCAAAATCCATATCCAGCTGCTGCCCCTCACAAACCTCTATAGCTGTCTTATTAAATAACTGCATCACTGGTTGCAACGCTGTGTCGATATTGGCTAAGCTATGATAAGCATAGATACCCATAATGTCGCCGCACAATATACCAGATGTCAGTCCGTACTTGGCATGTATGGTTGGCTGCCCGCGACGTAGCGGTGCCTTGTCCATAATGTCATCATGTATCAATGTAAAGTTGTGAAACAGTTCTACACCTATTGCCGCATGCCAAGCATCTTCATTGATCTCCATAAACAGCTCATTGGCCATCAGGCATACCACAGGCCTTATGCGCTTTCCACCCAATGCCAGCAAATAACGGCATGGATCGTATATGGTCGCCGGAGATTCAGGAAATGGCAATGTTGTGGTGAAGCGGTGTTCAAACTGAGCTACTAGATCGGTAAATGATTGCATGTGGTCCTTTTACTGTTATTTGTCGTCAAAAGTAAAAATTACATTTAAGAAAAAGCCAACAACGATATACATTATATCCTTGTTGGCTTTTTCTATTACATATTTATAAGATTACTTCTTTTTATTCTTCCTGTCTATCCTTCCGGCGGCACCTTTCTTACCACCACCACCACCCGGGCGGCTCGGTTGTGGTCGACCAGATTGTGGCCTGCCCGATGATGGTCCGCGGCCTGCATCCCCTCTTGCGGGGCGACTGGCTGCAGCATACTTAGACCGGGTGATTCCAGGCATCTCCATAATGGTGAAATCTATCTGGCGTTTATCCAGGTTGGCAGATACCACCTTTATCATCACCTTATCACCCATTGCAAAACGCAGGTTGGTACTGCGCCCCACCAATGCATATTCATTCTCTACAAAAAGGAAATCATCAAACTCGGCAAGGTCATTAGAGGATACCATACCCTCACACTTGTGCGCTACCGTCTCTGCCCAGAAACCATACTGGCTCACGCCGCTGATCACTGCTTCAAAGTCCTCACCCACATAGTCCTGCATGTATTCCACCTGCTTGTATTTGTTGGCACTGCGTTCACAATCCATAGCCCTGCGCTCTTGGTCACTGCAATGCGAGCATTGCACTTCAAGATCCTTTATAGGCTCTATCTTATTTTCCAGGCACTGCTGTAAAATACGGTGCACCAACACATCCGGGTAACGGCGTATTGGCGATGTAAAGTGGCAATAGTCTTTAAAACCAAGTCCGTAGTGACCAATATTCTCAGTTGTATATATTGCCTTAGACATGGTACGTATACCCAACTGCTCCAGCACATGCTGCTCGGGTTTGCCCTGCACCGCTTCCAGCATACTGTTGAAAGACTTAGCCACCGCCTCAATAGTGCTGAAATCGAATTTGATACCAAATCGACCTGCATATAATGCAAACATCTTCAGCTTATCCTGGTCAGGCTCATCATGTATACGATAAGGGAATGGTACAGGCTTGTCTTTAAATGTAATGCCCGACACATACTCCGCTACCGACCTATTAGCCAGTAGCATAAGCTCTTCAATAAGCTTATGCGCCTCTTTACTTTCCTTAATAACAATCCCAATCGGTTTGCCGTTTTCATCCAGCTTAAACCTGATTTCCTGAGACGAGAAGTTAATAGCACCTGCCTTAAAACGGTCTGCACGCAGACTCTGTGCTATACCATTAAGTATATGTATCACTTCCTTATGATCACCTTCCGCTCCTTCTATGATCTCCTGCACATCTTCATAGCTGAATCTGCGATCGGAGTGAATAAGCGTTTTACCTAACCAGGTATCTCTTACTGCTCCCTTGCCATTGATCTGGAATATTGCGGAGAAGGTATATTTATCTTCGTTCGGACGAAGCGAGCACAGTTCATTACTCAATCGCTCCGGCAACATTGGCAATACCCTATCCGGCAGATACACACTGGTTGCTCTTTTATAAGCTTCCTTATCCAGTGCCGATCCGGCTTCTATAAAGTGGCTCACATCGGCAATGTGCACACCTACTTCAAACCATCCATCGTCAAGCGGCTTGAAAGATATAGCATCATCAAAGTCCTTAGCATCAACAGGATCTATAGTCATTGTAAGAATGCCGCGCATATCTCTACGCTTGGCTATCTCATCCTTATCTATAGTTTCAGAATACCTTGCGGCATCTTCCAGTACCTCATCAGGAAATGTAAGTGGGAATCCGTTTTCAGTAAGAATAGATTGCATTGCAATCTCATTCATAGATTCATTAGTGAGGATGCTGGTTATCTCCCCTACCGGGTTCTTAGCCTTTCCGTTCCAGTCTGTAACTTTCGCTATAGCCTTATCTCCTTCCTTCGCACCATTAAGGCCCGAAAGTGGTATGAATATATCTACCGGCATTCTTTCGCTGTCAGGTATCAGAAAGCCAAAATGCTCATGAACCTGCACTCTGCCGCTAAACTCAGATTGTTTGCGGTGAATGACCTTAGTTATTGTCCCTTCTTGTCTTTTGTTATTGTCTGCGTAGCCGTGTACTTCTACTGTAACTGTATCCCCGTTCAGGGCATTACCCATGTGCTCTCGCTTTACTATGATGTCTTTCGCCTGACCTTCAACCACCACAAAACCCATACCTCCTCGTGAAATTTCCAGTTTTCCTGTATAAGAGCTTTTGATTGAACTGTTGTCCTTGTTGTTCTTTTTTGGATTTGTTCTTTTATTCATTAATTCAATTTAGTGTAGATGGTGATTTAATTGCCATCAAGTTTAGTGATTATCTATTCTATAATGCAAGGCGCAAAATCTGCGAATAATGGATTATTTAAAGACTTGTGCTACAAAGCAGAAATGAAATAGAATTAGTGAAAATTGGTTATATTTATTTTGCAGCCTTCTCTAATCGTACTAAAGATAATAAAAAAATTGTTTATTGAGCTAGTAGCCCATTAGCTCTATGATATATTTAACAATTTGGCAATCTTCCAAAACCCTCTGACCATCAAGACAGAGTACTCAATGTCACGTATTCCCTCTACAATTCTTGAGTTTTTAGCAGAAAAAAACATTAACTATATCCATAACGCATAAAGATCATTAACAAATTTAAACACCTGAAAAGTGCCTCCGAATCAAACTTTAAACATTTGTTGACGTTTCACTTATTATTTTTGAAAAGTGGAAAAGATATGCGCGACAGAATTTAATGCTAAAAGTCACTGGATGAAATATAAACATTTACTATTCTTTCTTATTGTTTCGGGATTTTTTGCATCATGTGGTAGTGGTAGCCGCAAGTTTACTATTGCGGGCAGTATTACTGGAATGCCTGAACAAACAGTGATTTTGGAACAGCTCAACGCTAACGACGTCATCACAATTGTTGACTCTCAGCGTTCTGATAACAAGGGCAATTTCGAGATCGCTGGCGTATCGCCCGAACCGGGCTTATACAGGTTGCATTTCGCAAAAAACAAATTCATCCTACTGTCTGTTGATAAAGGAAGTATTAAAATAAATGGCGACTGGAACACTATCGAGAACTACAACGTAACTGGTTCTGCAAGTTCTGAAAGTCTGAAAAAATTTATTGTATCGATTAGGGAACATCTCCGCGATATCAATACCATGACTATGGTTATTGATACCCTGCAGGCAAAAGGCAATGATAGCTTGCTGCAGGTTGCAAAGAAAGAATTTCAGGATGTTCAGTTCAATTTCACGGAGTATGTAGAAATCTATGCAGATACTACCAGATCTGAACCTAACGCTGTGTTTGCTGCACGTATGCTCAACGCAAATACCGAATTCAACTACTTGGAAACATTTGCACAGAGTCTGGGTCGCAAATATCCGGGTACTAAAATGACCAAAGATTATGCTGAGTACTATGCTAAGTTAGATCTCAGATCTCATCAGCAAAAAGCAGAACCTGGTCGTATCGATGTAGGCGCAATGGCTCCGGACATTAAGCTGCAAACACTTGATGGCAAAGAAGCATCATTGTCTTCACTAAGAGGAAAATTCGTATTGCTCGATTTCTGGGCTTCTTGGTGTCGCCCTTGCCGTGCAGAAAATCCTAATGTAGTTGCTGCATACAATAAATACAAGGATAAGAATTTCACCATCTTCAGCGTATCTCTCGATAACCAGAAAGACAAGTGGGAGCAAGCTGTAAAAGATGACGGACTTACATGGACGCAGGTAAGCGATCTGAAAGGCTGGAGCTCCGATGCTGCTCGTATGTACGGCGTTCAATCTATCCCCTTCAACTACCTCATTGATCCTAACGGCAAGATAGTAGCTCGCGATCTTCGCGGCGAACAACTGGAGATAATCCTTAAGCAAACGATCAAGTAAAATGACTGATATTCTCAATAGTAAAGGGCGGCAAATTGCCGCCCTTTACTATTTCTGACCGTTAATGCATTTTCATTATAAACGATCTTATCCGGGCCTTACTTCCAATTGTTTCACTTGTTCTCTACTCCCATGTAAGGGTCATAGCAAAAGCGCATAGCATAATGTCTTATCAATAACCCGAACAATCCTTACCTTTTTATTCTTTAAAATCAATCCTTATTAATTCACCAGCACACTCTTACTGCTCACAGTGTGTGCACTAAAGTATCCCAGTGCCCCACCAACTATATTAGACTGCGGATTGGACGGAGTCGCAGCATTTTGGTTCTTGGTCTGTTGTAGTGTAAAGTAGTATTGATACATTGCTGAATCGATACACTGCATGGCTATAGTAAGGTAATCACCTGTTTTCAATTCACTTTCTCCTCCGCCTCTGCTCAGCACCTGGTCTATCACCTGGCCATTTCTCAACTCATCGCTTCTTATATAGACGTTGTTAGTGAGCACGCTATTTTTGTATTCAGCAAAGTAATAGTAATTACCCGTGACAGCGGGATCAGTATAAACGATCGCCCCTCTGGTATTGCCAAATACAGATTTGGAAATATAGAGGCTATCCAATGTTACCGGCAGCGGCATAGTGCAGGTAGAAGTGAATACTTTACTATCAGACTTTACATAAAGCTGGTACGTATGCCCCGGCACACCGGTCATAGATATAGTAGTATAATAACCTGCAGCACCTTCCTGCAAGGTATCGGTTATGCCTGCTGTGGCGTCAGTTACTGTGACAAGGGCACCACTCACAGCCGGGAAGACATTAGAACTCTCGAAGCTTACCGTCTTAGATAACTTTATCGTCTGTGGCCCGGCCTGGTTACTTATGTTGCCTTCAACAACGTATTTAGGATCGGCTGAGTTAAGATCTATATGTATCACCTTCTGGCAAGAAGGAAATATGAATGATGCGATTGCTACTATATAAATTATATGATTGCGTTTCATTATTAGAATTGTTAGAGGGCTTAGAATTTGAAATTATACGATACTGATGGTACAAAACGGAACAGTGCTGTTTGCAATGCCTGCGTCTTAGACGCGTCATTAGGGTCGTCCTGGAAGGTGATGATATATGGATTCTGCTGCCCGTATGCATTATAGACACTAAACGATATTTCTGACGTGAAGTGCTTTCTGTGCGCAAGCTGGCGCGTAGCACCAAAATCCAGCCTGTTATACGATGGCATACGATAGCCATTCCTTTCGGTGTAATAAAACACCGTTTGATTATTAATGTTGTACTTGCCGCTTGGGAAGGAAACCGCGTCACCTGTATAATAGACGAATGACGATGACAATGTCCATTTCTTATTCACCTCATACACTGCTACTACCGATAGGTTGTGCGTGCGGTCCTGGCGGGCATTGTACCATTGGTTATTATTAATGCCGTTTATCTGCGTTTCAGTTTTTGACAGAGTGTAAGAGATCCATCCTGTAAACTTGCCCTGTGTCTTGTGAGCAGAAAACTCCAATCCATATGCCCTACCCTGACCAAACAGCAACTTAGGCTCTATAGCGTCATTATTCAGCACATTCGCTCCATCTTTATAATCTATCTGGTTCTGACTGTATTTATAATAGCCTTCCACACTCAGCTCATACATATTGTTCTTAAAATTGCGGAAATACCCCAATGAACCAAGGTCGGCAATTTCAGGCTTAATAATGTTGTTGGTGGCTACCCACTTGTCAGTAGGGTTGCTGCTGGTAGAGTTAGATATAAGGTGCAGCGATTGTGTATTACGTGTATAAGCAGCCTTTAAAGATGAATTCTCATTGAGCGTATAGCTGGCAGAGAAACGTGGTTCGGGATTGATGTAGTTCTTTACTACATCACTTTTACCATATTTCAAGGTATCTTTTATAGCGCCCTTTGCATCCAGCTCATACATTTCCGATCCGCCAAATACTGTAAATATGCTCAACCTTATACCGTAGTCTATGTTCCACCGTGAATTCGGCTTCCACGCGTTGGATATATAAATGCCGTTTTCCCAGGTGTGGTTATCAGGCTTGCCAACCGTTGTAATATTGGCACCCGTAATAGTACCCGGGGTAATAGTATGATAAATTGAACTAAACCCAACGCGAATGGTATTCTTAGGATTAGAGAAATAGTCCAGCTCTTCCTTCAGGTTCCAGTCGCGTATCTCGGAATGGATCTTTGCGGAAAATCCTGAATTATTTACGTTGATATTATAATTATAGTCGCTAAAAATAAGAGAAGTGTTCGAGAACAACTTCGGACTTATCAGGTGGTTCCAGCGCAGGGTTCCGGTGGCATTACCCCAGTTGATGCCAAAGACACTGCCCAAGCCCAACTGGTCTTTACCAAAATAACCCGACAGAAATAACCGGTCTTTGTCTGATAGTTTGTAATTGAACTTAGTATTCAGATCATAAAAGTAAAGACGTGAGCGGTTAATATTGGTATCGGGCGAGAGACCAAGGAATATATCTGCATAGGTGCGGCGACCGCTAATAAGGAACGAACCTTTGTCTTTTACTATTGGTCCTTCTACTGCCAGCTTAGATGATATAAGCCCAATTCCCCCCGATACATGATATTCTTTATCGTTGCCATCATTCATCTTCACATCCATAACCGACGACAATCTACCACCAAACTGGGCAGGCGCAGTTCCTTTATATAAGGTCACGTCTTTCAGTGCATCAGAGTTGAACGTAGAGAAAAAGCCCAGCAAGTGAGAAGGGTTATAAACAATAGCCTCATCCAGCAATATCAGGTTCTGATCTACGGCACCGCCACGCACATAAAAACCACTGTTACCATCCCCCGCCGATTCTACACCTGGCAGCAGCTGCACGATCTTCATTACATCCCTTTCTCCAAATAGTACCGGCAATGCCTTCATCTCCTGCACATTCAGCTTGGTCATACCCATTTGTGCATTTCTTACATTGCTCAGCTTACTGCTCACCACCACCTCTTTCAGTTGCCTGTCCTCAGGTTCTGCAATTATATCCAGCTTGGTGTTTTTATCCAGCGTCACAGGTATCTCCTGCATGTTATAGCTCACGTAGCGGAACAGCAGTTTATAATCTCCTTTGGGTAGGGTCAGCGAATAATAGCCATACTCATTGGTCACCACGCCTATAGTAGGGTCATTGACCACAACCAATGTGGCACCTATCAGCGCTTCCCCACTCTTTTTATCTTTAATGGTTCCACTTACGGTAAACTTTTGTGCTGAGGCAATGATGGAAGAAAAAATGAACACTAATGTGAACATGTACCTTACAGTGGTACCAATACTTCTTTGATATGTCATGGATGGATGTTGTGTGCTTTGGTGCTGCAATTTATTGTTATAATCAGTTATTTATGAGGCGTTTCAATTATGGTGTTGTTAAAGTTACAGGGGCTGTTGCACCGGTGTTGTAGTAATAGACAACCCAGATTAGCTATACCCCCACGCCGCGCTAAAAAATATTTCCTTTTTTTCATCGCCTGCTCTTCTCTTGGTTTTTCTCACTTCAACAGCATCTCTCAGTCGTTATTACAATCCGGCAAATATATTACGCTTGCAGACTTTGTAGAAAGTGCTATCGGTAAGCAGCGGCAATAAGCAGGTAAAGACATATACATAAATACCCCAACATTCATTACCTTCAATTTTAAATTATTATATTCATGAAGTATATTATACCAATCATCATTATTGCGTTAGTTTTCGCAGGATGTAGGAACGCCACCACAGTAGCTTCACTAAAGGGCAAATGGATATTGTTTGCTGTAGCGCCTACCGATACTAATTCAAAAGACTCAACAGGAAATCTCGGTTTAGCTCTGCTATCCATTAGTGTAGCAATAAATGGCTCAGACACTTTCGATTTCTCATCCGACAGTTTTTATACAAACAAAGACACAAAGGGAACCTATCACACAAATGGCACTTCTATATACTTCAACAACAATGGCCAAATGGATACTTTCAACTATTCAATGATCAACGACACCCTCTCTCTCAGGAGTAGAGAAAAGTACCTGTTGCAATTGAAGAAAATTAAATAGCTGACAATCAACAGCAGTGGCGCCCAGGCAATTATTTAATAGAGTTCAATGCAACAAGTGTAAATAAGTATCTATATTTTTGCGCCCCATTAAATAGTTACCATGACAGTTCCACGCAAAGCCGCGCTTAGTTTTATATTCATCACCATTCTTATAGATGTTATAGGTTTAGGTATCATAATACCAGTACTTCCTTCTCTTATTAAGCAACTTACCGGTGGCGACCTGGCCCATGCTGCCAAATATAATAGCTGGTTGCTATTCGCCTATGCCAGCATGCAGTTTTTGTTTTCACCGCTTATTGGGTCGCTAAGTGATAAGTATGGCCGCCGTCCCATCTTGCTTTTCTCTCTCTTCGGACTGGGAGTTGATTACATATTCATGGCATTTTCGCCAACATTATTGTTGTTATTTATAGGTCGTATAGTAGCGGGTATTGCAGGTGCCAGCTTCACTACGGCCACAGCCTACATTGCCGATATCAGTACGCCCGAAAAGCGAGCACAGAACTTTGGTATGGTTGGCGCTGCATTCGGCTTAGGCTTTATCATTGGTCCGTTAATGGGTACTTTATTTAGTATTTGGGGTAAGCACATTGGTCATACTGGTGCATTTGACTGGGAACTAAGATTGCCATTTATGGCTGCTGCTGCATTCAGCCTGCTCAACCTTTTATATGGCTATTTCGTGTTGCCTGAGTCACTACTTAAAGAAAACAGGCGCGATATAGACATAAAAAAAGCCAATCCCATTAGTTCACTAAAGCACTTGCGCCGCTACCCTATTATATCTGGGCTGGTGGTATCGTACTTCTGTATTTACCTTGCAAGCCATGCTGTGCAGTCCAACTGGTCGTTCTATACCATGTACAAGTTCAACTGGGATATTAAGATGGTAGGTATATCTCTGGCTGTAGTTGGTGTACTTGTTGCCATAGTACAGGGCGGACTAATACGCTTCACCATACCAAAACTGGGTGAAAAGAACTCGGTATATATAGGTTTTGCGCTCTATGCAGTTGGACTGGTTCTCTTTGCATTTGCCAACCAAGGGTGGATGATGTTTGTATTCCTGATCCCATATTGTTTGGGTGGCCTGGGCGGCCCTGCCTTACAGGGCATTATCTCCAATCAGGTTCCCGCAAATGAGCAGGGCGAACTACAGGGCGCACTAACCAGTCTGGTTAGCCTTACCTCCATCATTGGCCCACTTATCATGAACAACCTATTTGCGATATTTACCGCCAAAGAGGCTCCAATTGTGTTTCCCGGTATGCCATTCCTATTAGGTTTTGTGCTGGTCATAGCATCTATTTTATTTGCTATACCCTCATTAAGGCATTACCACAGGTCGCTTACCCCTAATGAAAAGGCAGAAGCAGATGCATAATAATAATATCTGTAATTTTATTGAAAATTAAATCGTTGTTATGGTATTCTTCCTGATTGCCCTGTTAGTTTCCGTAATTGGTATAGTGCCTATATTTCTGCCCGGCAGGTTGTCCAACAACAACAAAGTCAAAACTGCTGCACTGCTGTTTGTTCCTTTTCTGGGCATTTCATGGTTTATCGCCTGGTCGTCTATGCCATCTATGGCCTACCCTCTGCTGGGGGCTATGATTGTATTGGTGATATTATTTACTACCGGCAGTGCGCTCATTAACCGGTCAGCAATGGCTATAGGTGTGCCGGTGACGATAGTAGTGATCTTTGCTTTGTATGCTTTGTTCTCTACCTCTCCTATTTTTCACGGACAGGCCTATGCGGCTATGATCGGCAAGATGTCGGACGATAAGTCCATAAAACACTGGTCGAAAGATATTGCACCAATAGACCCTAAACACATAAGGTTAGTACCCGAAGAAACTGCCATAGCACTGGCCAAAACATCGCTGAACCAGAATGCCACTAATGGCAGCCAGGCAAGTGTGGGCAGCCAGTTTGATATTGACGTAGAACACATCACCCTTCAAAAAGTAAACGACAGATTGTTGTACATCATTCCGCTTGACTACAGGGGACTGGGTGCATACGTTAACACAGAGGGTATACCCGGCTTTATAATTGTAGATGCTGAGAATCCCCAGGCTAAGCCTGTGTTTGTAGAAAAGCAACTCATGAAGTACAGCCCGGAATCATTCTTCAGCCATAACCTGGAAAGGCACCTCTATACCAACGGCTACTATAATAAGGTATTAACAGATTACTCATTTGAACTGGATGATAGCCTAAAACCATATTGGGTAGTGACCGTTTGTGATCCTACCATTGGGTACAGCGGTGAAAAGGTTTTGGGCGTGGCGATCATAGACCCATTGACCGGCGTTATCAATTTCAAAAAGACCAGCGAAGTACCTGAGTGGGTAGACAGGGTATACCCCGCGGAAACCATCAAAACATACCTGGGTGACTGGGGCGATTATGCCCTGGGTTGGTGGAACAGCGTATGGGCGCACCTGAACCAGAAAGCTACAGAAGACATAACCCTTAATTATGGCGCAGATGGCAGGTGCTATTATGTAACGCCAATGACCTCATCAAATGCCGCAGATGCATCAATGACCGATCTCATTTATACAGATACTAAAACAGGGGTATCTACCAGGTATATAGTAGCCGGTACCACTGAAGATAATCTGCTGGCGGCGGTGACCACCAAGCTGGCCTACCAACACCTGGAAGGGGTAAGGGTGATCTATGAGAATGTTTATGGGCGCATGACCGCCATCATATCTGTATTGGGCAGTGATGGTTCCTACCGTGGTGTGGCATTTGTAGATGTGACCAATAAGTCTATAATGGCCTATGATGCTGTGCCGCTGAATGCGCTACATGCTTACCAATCATTGCTCAGCCAGTCTGGCGGACAGATAGCTACCGATAATGCCAGCGATATGAAGACCATAACTGCCATTATCAGCAGGCTGAATTATGAGCAGACCCAAAATGGCCTGCAGCTGGATATCTACATTGATACTATACCCCATGCTTTCTATGTCAACTGCTCCCAGTTCCAGAGTGCACCATTTGCAAAAGCCGGAGATACGGTGGTACTCTCCTACTACAACAGCCCATCGGCAGGTATATCTGTAAATGACTTTGTGGACAAGCAGGTGAAGATCTTATTGTCTGAAAATCAGCAGAGTGTGGAGGTGCAGAATAGGGATACGGTTAAATAATGCGGCAATGTGGTGGAATGCGGCAATTGGTTAATGTATAACTTATGTGACTTCTGGCTTAGAGAAGTGTAAAACTGGTAGAATTGGGAGCGGCTGTGCTAACTCTGGTGACAAGGTAAAGGTGAAGAACTTATATTAAGAGCATGACAAATAAAAGGACAATTATTTTGGTGACGTTTCTTGTCGCTGTTCTTATCTCTATTTTTACGCCCAATTTTTGCGTAAAAAAAGAAAAGGAATACAGAGAAACAGTATACAACAACAAGAATAATTTCATCTATTTTTCTCAATTCAATAGTAAAATCTTTGAACATTCTAAAGGTTGCAATTGCTGGGAAGCAGAAAATACTCTTAAAGGTCGATTTTCATTTTCTTGTAAGTTTACTATACAAGATTCACTTGTTTCACACGAAACTGAATTTTGGGATAGTTTAGATAGAAATAGAATACAAAATTTTATGACTGACATATCATTACAAAATATTTTATTTTATCGTGATTCAGTGAAATTTGTTTTTATTGATGGTGTAACCCTTTTGAGTAAAAATAGAATTAAGAGATACGATTTAGATAATGCTTCTTTAGATTCGTTATTAACTATCAGATTCTGAGCACTGCAATTAAAATTATTACAAACGGCCGACTGCACGAAGCGGACCAAAGGACCAGTGGGGGCAGAGGAAATTTTATTTCATAGCTAACAATCTTACTGCGGCAACTGCGTTCTGATCGAATCCTTCATGCAATTTTCTTTCTACTTTCTCTCTTAATTCGGCAGAAACCATACCTACATTTATTAAACGCAGGTCTTGAATTACGCTTTCAATCATTGCCCAATCTCCAGTATTTACCATTTGAATTTGATGAGGTTTACAATTGCGTGTAAACCCGTCAATATCGCCGCCATAAGATTTATATAGGTCTATCAAGTCATTAGTAATCATCAGACAAAGTTATTAGTTCTCTTATCTTCAAATGGTCGAAGCGAGGGCTTCGCTATAAGAGACTCCCCTATTGAACTATGACATCTGCATCAACTTATTGTCTATCTCCCACGCTAAATCTTTCTTTACTTTCAGCGGCTTTACGGCAACTACACGAACTAATAAAAGTGCAGCAAATATGGGTGCCGCAGTAAGGCTACTAATATGCCCTGAGTCCAAGGCATCTATTAATGAGTAACAGCCAGCAATAATGCCGATAACCACAATTGTCATGCCCAGTATCTTCAGATTCTTGATCTCTTTCTGTAATTTTTCCAATTGCAGGGTCAGAGATTCTTTAGTTTCAGTTATTTGATCTGTATCAGTTATCATAGTTGCTCTCTTATATTTTCAGTTCGCAGTTGAACTTAAACTGCTCATTGGGTTAAAGATACTAAAAAATGATAATCGCGATTGTCATCTGTATGCGTAATTTAAAATGCGTCACCCCAACTAGTCGAAGCATCCGCTTCGTCCAGCTGAGCATAAAAAAAGCGGCAGTTCTTTCGAACTACCGCATAATATATTCTACGTAAGCAGGACTTTCTACTTACGACTTATAACTTACGACTACTGAAAAGCATTGATCCCAGTCACATCCATACCGGTGATCAACAGGTGGATGTCGTGAGTACCTTCATAGGTAACTACTGATTCCATGTTCATCATGTGGCGCATAATGCTGAATTCGCCGGTGATACCCATACCGCCGAGGATCTGGCGGGCTTCACGGCTTACCTTCAGTGCTATGTCGCAGCTATTGCGCTTGCCCATAGATATCTGTGCAGGAGTAGCACGGTCTTCGTTGCGCAATACACCCAGTCTCCAGTTCAGCAACTGGCTCTTGGTGATCTCAGTGATCATTTCTGCCAATTTCTTCTGTGTGAGCTGGAAGCCTGCGATAGGACGACCGAACTGTATGCGCTGCTTAGAATAGCGCAATGCAGTGTCGTAGCAGTCCATAGCCACACCCAATGCACCCCAAGCTATACCAAAGCGTGCGCTTGACAAGCAAGACAAAGGACCTTTCAGTCCCTTGATGTTAGGGAAGATATTACCCTTAGGTACTTTTACATTGTCAAAAACCAGTTCACCTGTTGCTGATGCGCGTAGTGACCATTTACCATGTGTCTCAGGAGTTGAGAAACCTTCCATGCCACGCTCTACCACCAAACCGCGAATTTCGCCGGCTTCGTCTTTAGCCCAAACCACAGCTATATCTGCGAAAGGCGAATTAGAGATCCACATTTTAGCACCATTCAATATAACGTGGTCGCCCGCGTCTTTGAAATTGGTGGTCATGCCAGCAGGGTTAGAACCATGGTCTGGCTCGGTAAGACCGAAGCAACCCATCAATTCACCTGTAGCCAGTTTTGGCAGCCATTTGTGTTTCTGCTCTTCGCTCGCATACTTATAGATAGGGAACATTACCAATGAGCCCTGAACAGATGCTGTAGAACGGATGCCTGAATCGCAACGCTCCAATTCCTGCATCATTATACCATAAGAGATATAGTCAAGACCTGCACCACCATATTCTGCTGGTACGAAAGGACCGAAACAACCTACTTCGCCCAGACCTTTTATAAGGTGCTTAGGGAATTCTGCACGCTGTGCATAATCTTCGATAATAGGAGAAATTTCTTTCTTTACAAATGCACGAACAGTGTCACGAATGAGTTTGTGTTCGTCTGTTAAAAGTTCATCTACGAGAAAATAATCGGGGGCCTGGTAAGTATCCTTTTCCATGTTTTGTTAAAGTTGATTTCAATTTGTGGCGCAAAGGTAGCATATTTGGCATATTCGATTAGTTTTGTGACAGAATTTAAGTCAGTTTTATCATACATCTTCACACTATAGGGGCATAAATATTATCTATAATCGGTATTAAATCAATACCATACTGCTTTTGCGCCCTTTTGTTTCGATTTGTAGAATAAAGCGACTATAATTTATGGATCGTGGAACGTATTTTGTGCGTATAATATTGAGAGATATTTTGTGGAAAATGCAAACGTTTTTACGAAGTTCTACGTTAATAATAATTGTATACTAAAACTAAGGAGTTAATATGAGGCAGCTGAAAATTGCCACCCAGATTACCAACAGGGATTCACAAGCAGTAGAAAAGTACCTTCAGGAGATCAGTAAGATCTCAATGATCACCCCGGAGGAGGAAACTACACTTGCCCAGAAGATTCACATGGGTGACCAAAGAGCACTGGAAAAATTAGTTAAATCGAACCTGAGGTTTGTGGTTTCTGTTGCCAAGCAGTACCAGCACCAGGGGTTGTCGTTAAGTGACCTTATCAATGAAGGTAATCTCGGTCTGATCAAAGCAGCACAACGTTTTGATGAGACCAAGGGTTTTAAATTTATCTCTTATGCCGTATGGTGGATCCGTCAGTCTATCCTGCAGGCATTGGCTGAGCAGGGTCGTCTTGTACGTCTGCCACAGAATAAGATAGGTACTTATAATAAGGCCAATAAGGCATTTATAGCTTTTGAACAGGAAAACGAGCGCGAACCTTCAACTGAAGAATTGGCAGGTATCCTTGACATGAGCGAAACAGAAGTGACCAATATCTTCACCAGCAATACCCGTCACACATCGCTTGATGCACCTGTGCATGAAGCAGAAGATGTGGCTATGGGCGATCTGCTAGAAGGTAGCAGCGATACGGATGATGATGTAATGAAGGATTCATTGCGTAATGAGATCCGTCGTATACTGAAGTCATTGAGTGTAAGGGAAGCTGAAATACTTTCGGCTTACTTTGGACTGGAAGGCGATCATGGTCCGAGCATTGAAGAGATAGGCGAAAAGTACGATCTTACCAAAGAGCGTATCCGTCAGATCAAGGAACGTGCTATCAAGCGTTTGCAGAAAGCGCGTTACAGCAATGCGCTGAAAGTGTACCTGGGCTAATAACAATCAAACATTTCATACTTTTAAGGCTCCGTATATCGGGGCCTTAATTCTTTTTCATACATGAACAAATACATATTCTGCCTGCTGCTCTCCATGTTTTCTATTGGGGCATTTTTGGCCTCCGCGCAAAAAAACGATTCTGTTTATATGGGGCAATATGGTCCATGGAAGACAGAAGCCAGCCAACTGGGAATGAGGGTAAGCCTTGTAACCTGCGGCCCCGGCTATGATGAGGTGTATGAAGTATTCGGGCATACGGCAATAAGAGTAATTGATAGCGCTGAGCATACCGATATGGTGTATAATTATGGTACGTTCAATGGCTTTGAAGAGAATTTTGAGTTGAAGTTTATGCAGGGTAAGCTCCTGTACTATCTGTCAGTCTACCCTTTCAAGGATTTTCTGCCAGAGTATATAGAGCGGAAAAGAAGTGTTACCGAGCAGGTATTAGTAATGACCGATTCGCAGAAGAAAGCATTTGTGTCTTACCTCGACTGGAATGCAGAGCCGGAGAACAGAGCTTACAAGTATGATTTCTTTTATGATAACTGCGCGACCAGAATAAGAGATCTGTTTCCCGAGACAATGGGTAAAGACTTTAAGTTTGGTAAGATCTTGCCTGCTGATTCAAAGGTTACCTTCCGCGATATCATTAACGATTACTTCTATGCTACCAAGTGGGAGCGCTTTGGTATCAACATTTTGCTGGGCAGCAGAATAGATAAGGTAATGACAGATAAGGACATTATGTTCCTGCCAGATTACCTGCTGAAAGGAATAGAAGGTGCAACCATAAGCTACTATCCTCAATTCACAAAAGGGATGGAAACTGTTGCTCCTGCCGACAGAGCTCCGATGTCTACCAACAAAATAGCAGAAAAGCCAACGATATTGCTGCCGGGCGGCCCTGCTAAACCCAATAACCTGAGCGGACCTTTGGTGCTTACGTGCAGTATTGCTGTGCTAACTATCGGCGGACTGACCATAAAGAGATTACGGGTGCTGGGTAAGATTATGAGTTTGTCATTATTGCTGATAACAGGCTTGTTGGGCATCCTTATATTAGTAATGTGGTTTGCTACCAATCATCAGGGCTGTGGTAATAACTTCAATATACTCTGGTGCCTGCCTACCAATGTGATCATAGCCTTTGGCAGTATGAAGCGCAGGAGTGCATATGCATTAGTGGCGATGATCTTCATTTTCGCCACTATTCTGCTGCATATCTTCCGTATACAACAGCTGATAATGGTGGAGTTCATGCCTTTATTGCTGGCTTTGCTGTACATTTATGGCACGATTTATAGAAATAGTAAAATAAACGCAGCAGCAGCTAATGCCTGAGATCACGACATCTTTTTCCTCTAAGGTTTTTTATCGTAAAATGGGTGCCGGACCAGTTGCGGTATTGCTGCATGGCTTTCCCGAAAGCGGAACGCTTTGGCGCAATATCTGGGATCATCTGGCAGCGTTTTATACCCTACTCATTCCTGATCTGCCCGGTGCCGGCGAAAGCCAACTGACAGGACCGATAAGTATTGCGCAGATGGCGGAAGCTGTAAAAATGATATTGGATAGCGAGCAAGTTGAACAGGCTGTGGTTATCGGACACTCAATGGGTGGTTATGTTGCATTTGCCTTTGCAGACCTATATCCGCAATATGTGGCGGGGCTTACATTGGTCCACTCTACGCCATTTGCCGATGACGAGGAGAAGAAAGAAACCAGGAAGAAAGTAATAGATATAGTAAATAAGGGCGGCAAAGATGCCTTTCTAAAAACAATGGTGCCTGGCTTGTTCGCTGAGGAATTTGTAAAAACAAATCAGGCAGCCGTTGCGGAACAAGTAGATAATGCATTGATAATGAGCAAAGAGGCGGTCATTAATTTCTATGCAGCCATGATGGAACGCAAAGAGCGGAAGAGTGTGTTAGCTAAATCCTCGTTTCCGGTGCAATGGATTATTGGTGCTAAAGACGCACTGATCCCCGCGAAAAAATTAATGCCCCTTACCCACATGTCTGCCGTAAATTTTACGTCTTACTATAAAGACTGTGGCCACATGAGTATGGTGGAGGCACCTGCTCAGCTACAAAAAGACATTAAAGAATTTTTAGACTATTGCTATAGCCAATAATGAAGAGATGGGTTTATAAGATATTGCTCCTTTTATTGTTGTTGCCCGGAACCCGTGCAATGGCATCGCATATTGTGGGGGGCGAAGTAACTTATCAATTCCTTGGCGCTACTGCCGGAGGTAACAGGTATCTGATCACCCTGGCCATTTATGAAGATTGCCAGAACGGCCAGCCCGATGCCATATCTATGGACAACCCGGCATACCTGGCAGCATATAGTCTGCAGACAGGCTTCAGGGTGGCGCTTGATGTAGATGTAAGATTCGACACCTCTGTAAATGTACCTGCCAACTTTACCAATGCCTGCGTAAGCAATATACCCCAGGTATGCCTGCTGAGGAAAACATTCAGGAAGGTATTCACACTGCCGTTTAATGATAGTGGTTATGTGATCTCTTACCAAAGGTGCTGCCGCAACGGACAGATAGCGAATATAGAAGACCCCGGAAGTAAGGGCGCTACCTATTTTTGCACCATTCCGCCGCGGTATCTTGCCCCAACCAATAACAGTGCGGTGTTTAATAATTTTCCTCCGCAGATCATCTGCATCAATAATCCGTTGTACTACGACAACTCTGCTTTTGATGTGGACGGTGATTCATTGAGTTATGAATTTTGCACTGCGGTAGAGGGCGCAAGTTCAGATTCAGTAAAGCCTATTCCATTGCCACCGCCATATGCCAATGTGAATTACCGTACGCCACCCTATTCAGCTACTACCCCATTCACTGCCTTTCCGGTTTTGCAGATAGACCCCCATACGGGTATCATTACCGGTACTCCTAATCGTTTGGGCCGCTACCTGGTTACTGTTTGTTGCCATGAGTGGCGCAATGGGAAAATGATCAACACGCTGAAAAGAGAGTTCCAGTTTGTGGTGACCGACTGTTCTAAGGTGGTGGTGGCCTGTATCCCCCAGTATTCAACCGATGTAAACACGTATATAGTAGAGTGCGATAGTTTTGATGTGAATTTTGTGAACTGCAGTACGGGCGGATTCTCTTATCACTGGGATTTTGGCGTTCTAACGCGTACTGACGATACAAGCAACCTGGCGCAACCCACCTATACTTACCCCGATACCGGAGTGTATACGGTGAAACTGGTGGTCAATCCTAATTCTACCTGCCCAGATAGTATAAGCAGATTCGTAAAAGTGTTCCCTAAATTTCACACGGCGTATTCCGACAGCGGCACGCAATGCCCCGGTCTACCCATCTATTTCACCGATAAATCGGCAACGACAATAAAACCCATTACCAACTGGACATGGAACTTTGGTGATGGTAGCTTCTCATCTGATCAGAACCCGATACATACCTTTGTTTCAGGGGGCACTTACAATGTAATGCTGATATCGCAGAACATTAAGAACTGTGTAGACACATTTGTACGGCAGGTGCTGATAGAAAATTTTAAGCCATCGGCGGGAAATGATACCATCATCGTAAAGGGAGAAAGTGTGCAGTTCAATGCCACGGGAGGCAATAATTACCTATGGTCGCCGCCTATTTATTTAGATAATCCTACCATCAGTAATCCACTTGGCGTATACCCCGATACCGGCATATTCAACTATACGCTCAGGGTAACCAGCGCCTATGGTTGTGAGGGGTATGACACTATTCAGGTGTGGGTGGTAAACCAGGCAGCCTTCTTTTTGCCTACGGCATTTACTCCTAATGGAGATGGCAAGAACGATATTTTCAGGCCGGTAGCCGTCGGTTATCGCTCTATAAGTTTCTTCAGAGTATACAACAGGTGGGGCCAGCAGGTATATTTCGGGCATGACATCACCGACGGTTGGGATGGCACTTTCGAGCGCCGCCAGTGCGACATCGGCACCTACTACTGGCAGATAGGCTACATAGATCGCTTCGGTAAAGAGGCTTATCTGAAGGGGGATGTGACGTTAGTGAAATAGCAGTCGTAATTTGTAAGTCATAAGTCGTAAGACCATCTGTAGGTACAGATATATAAATCTCTGGTAGAGACGCATAATTGCGTCTACAAATCTAACAATTGGTGCCTGATTTACCCAGCCGCTTTAGAGACGCAATTATGCGTCTCTACCAAAAGTCACCCGGAGAAATTATATTTTCAAGTCCCCACCTCCACATAATATTATTACCTGTTATTCGTTTATGTAGTAACTTAGTGAAAAGGCTACAAGTTAAAAAGTAATCATGTGTTGAGCTAAACAGAATATAGTTCTACCACTTTGGGGTTTTAACTTTTGACTTTTAACTTGATATAATACCCTTCTTATATATGCGTAGGCATTGTAGCACCATCATATCTACTCTGCTGCTGTTACTGGCAGTAAGTTACCCTGCGCTTGCCTCTCATATAATAGGTGGCGAGATGACCTATAAGTTTCTCAATAGCGTTGCCGGTGGCAATAATTACCGCATCTCGCTTACCATATATGAAGACTGCCTGCATGGCTCGCCCGAGGCTATAAACAGGGATAACCCGGCCTATTTTGTGGTATATGATGAGGACAGCACCAGGATCTATTTCGACTCCGCGCAATATGCCACTTCGGTTAAGATACCGCCTAATTATGATATAGCCTGTATTACCAATCCCCCGGCAATGTGCGTGCAGACCAAGACGTTTAATATCACCTTCATGCTGCCGCGCAATCATAAAAAGTATACAGTGGCGTACCAGCGTTGCTGCCGCAATGGTGATGTGATCAATATCCTCAATGCAGATTATACAGGAGCTACCTACTTCTGTGAGATACCCTCTGATCTTACTGTACCAACTAACACCAGTGCAGTATTCAACAATTTCCCGCCCGAGATCATTTGCGTAAATACACCGCTGTTCTATAACAACTCCGCTACCGATGTGGATGGTGATTCCCTTAGCTACATGCTTTGCGACTCTTATGATGCGCCCAATGGACTGGATGATAATGCCGTTCCCGATCCTCCTCCATACAAGAGCGTAGCGTACAAGCATCCACCTTATTCTTATTACAATCCACTCACTGGTAGTCCGCCACTGGCTATAGACCCTGTTTCAGGCATTATCACTGCTACTCCATTGCGCATGGGTCGCTACTTGGTAACCGTATGTTGCAGTGAGTGGCGACATGGCGTGCTCATCAATACTATTCACAGGGAGTTCCAGTTCGTGGTAACCGATTGCTCTAAGGCTGTGGTAGCAGATATGCCCTACTTTACTAATGATCCTGCTATATACAAGATCAACTGTACCAACCACAACATAGACTTTGTGAATACGAGCAAGGGCGGCAATACCTGGCTGTGGGATTTTGGAGTGGCAGGTATTTTTACTGACACATCAAGTGTCTTTCAGCCTACCTATACCTACCCCGACACGGGCATTTATACCGTAAAGCTGGTGGCCAATCCCGGTACGCCATGTGCGGATAGTATACAGAAAAAGGTGAAAATATTTCCTGTATTCTTTACCGCCTTCGATGATACCGGCAAGCATTGTCCGGGTACTGAGCTTTCGTTTATCGACCAAACAGTGAGTACCACAGGCAATATAAATACATGGGATTGGAACTTTGGGGATGGCGATACAGCATTACGCCAAAACCCTACTCACACCTATGTGAACGGCGGCACTTACAACGTGACACTCGTAGCCGGCAACCAAAAGAACTGCGTGGATACTACAGTACACCAGATAGTGGTGGAAATATTCAAACCCAATGCCGGTAATGATACCATAATTGTGAAAGGTGAAACAATTGTGCTGAATGCCACTGGTGGCGTAGAATACGAATGGACGCCGCCCATCTACTTATCAAAATTCAGCCAGGGCAACGCCGAAGGCTATTTCCCCGACACGGGCGTATACCACTACACCGTGAAAGTAAGAAGCGCCTATGGCTGCATAGGCATAGACAGCATGGATGTGTGGGTAGTTGATCAGGCAGCATTTTTTGTGCCCACCGGCTTCTCACCAAATGGCGATGGACTGAATGACATTTTTCGCCCTATTGCTATTGGTTACAGGTCAATTAATTTCTTCAGAGTATTCAACCGATATGGGGAACAAGTATATTTTGGCCAAAATATAAAAGAGGGATGGGATGGCACCTATGATCACAAACAAGCCGACATGGGGACATACTACTGGCACATTGGCTATATAGACAGGTATGGCAAAGAAGGCAATATGCGGGGCGATGTGACTTTAGTGAAGTAATAACAACCTACCTAACAGCAAGTACCTTACTTACAAGAGTATGTCATATTTTGATGCCGAAGGTATCAGATGTATATAGCAAAATCGGATAGCAATTTCGAAACGATGCCGAAGGTATCGGATGTCTGATTAAGCGATTCTCTCTTACGGCCTCAAAACTTCCATGAAGTTGATATTAGCCATAACCGCATTTTCAGGAAGATGCTCCAACTTCTTATTCAACCAGTACGCAGTGCGCTGATAATAGTTGTCTGAATGAGAGATAAACAGACAAGTACCACCTTGAATAGCCTTAATGATAGGTAATTTCAACTTATCAGAAACAGCAGGACAACCCCAGCTACGGCCCAGTTTTGAATTACCTGCAATATATCTTTCGCTTACATATCCGGCACCATGTACCACAATACCCCTGCTGAGTGCGGCATCGTTAAAGCCATTATCCATGCCATTAAGGCGAAGAGAAATACCGTGCTCGCCATTGTAGGTAGTGCCGGTTACATAAAAACCCAGGCTGCTCTGGTGCGAATTCTCGTCGTTGGAAAATGATTGCGCATACTCCTCACCCGATCCCATGCCATGCGCCACCAATGTATTGAATAGCACTTTACCCGAGACAATATCTATAACCCATAACCTTTTTTCTGATGATGGAAGATTAAAATCGCAGATTGAGATGATCTCTTTGCCGGTATTGAGCAGACCCGCATATTTAAGGTTCAGATAACCCTTATAGGCATTGGCAAAAACCTCGTAAGAGAGTTTTGCAGAATTTGTAAAATCTATATGATCGTAAATCGAGTGGAAGTACTCTTGCACCCTTACTTCTTCGTTAATTCCCCCGTTCTCCCCCGCAGCAACTACATTAGTTGACAAAGCTGCTACTATAAACAAACCTACCCACAGACACAATTTCCTCATTGATCTTATATTTGTTTTTATTTATGTAAATGCTGAATGCAAGCAAAGATAGCCGTATAATCTATTTAGAAAAATATTATAGCTCTTTTTAACCCTAACTTAACTTCTGGTAATACCACCAGAGTTTTCATAAACTGCTGTGATTACAGCAGTAAATCTTTGACCGTTATATACCATTTACCTGCCTAAATGAGTAAATTTGTATTGAATACACTTACTTATAACCTTCGTTTTTGGCCTGGAAATCCACCTACATATTATTTACTTTATGTTTTTTGTTCATTGCTGGCAGCAAGGGACAAGAATCATCTCGTTTCAAAATAAATATATATAACGATCTTCCGTCAAATAATGTTTATAACCTTAGTGTAGACCACCTGGGGTACCTATGGATAGCAACCGATAAAGGTGTGGTGAAATATAATGGCTATAATCTTACCACCTTCGATTTAAATAAAGGCTTCATTAATAAAGACACCTGGAATCTTTTTGAAGATAAAAAAGGCAGGATGTGGCTCTTCTCCATAAGTGATAATCTTACTTACATATATAACAATGTAGCGCATAAGGTGGTAACGCCACCCGATATGGGTGTATTTTACCCTCACGGTATTTATGACTACAAGGGCGGTATTGCATTCATTACCTCGTTTACCAACCGACCGGAACAGCTATTTTGCTTTATCCGTAACGACAGTGTTGTCTATACTCAGAAAATAACAAAATATGGTGAAGTAATAACACTTGACAAGAACAACAGGTTGATCACTTTTGGCAGTGACGGAAACTTTTACTCGCTGGAAGTAACTGAAAAGGGAGTAACAGCCACTGTAATTGGAAAGGTGAAGAATTATGACGGTAATATAACAGATCTGTTAGCTCATATACACGAAGCAAGGTATGGAACTATCGGGAGGTGTTTTTTTTCATACGAATACAATAAAAATTACCTTGAAATACTTGACCCTGCCGATCAGACCTACAGAAGGCAAATATTAGATAGTACAGGCAATATTAAATTAATAGGCGGATCAATAACAAGAATTACAGCCATCACCGATCATAATATCTTCTACTTTGACAGTGCAGCACGTGTTGTCAACAAAATAGCAATTGACACCGGTATAGATAGGTCAAACAGAAATAAAATTACATTTGAACTAAATGATTCATTCTGGCACCGAATATTTGCTACTAATGCGCAGGGGGTGATCTTCTTAAATCATAATGATACCTTTTTTCATAAGAAGATCGCAGATATGGATGACGCGAAATTCCTTGGCCGTGTTTCAGACAGCGTAGGTTTTTGGTATAATGAGGGAACAGGTACATTATACAAGATTGTAAATGGTGCTGTGGTGAAAGAAAAAGACACACACATCATGGAGGCCTCTAAAATTGTTCCTTTCGACGACAGCCGGTCCATACTTTTAAATAAGCTGCACACCTATATAATTGACAACAACTCGCTCGATGCTACCGAATTGGGCATTGGCGGTGGCAGGGATGCAATTGTGTATGACAAAACCAGCATGTTGGCAATATCTAACATCAAAGGGTTCACAAAAACCACTATTGATGGCGACAAATTATCAACCTATCGCGTAGAGCAGAACAGGTACGACGGTATTGCCTATGATTCTCTAAGACAGATGTTTGCGGTATATAACAATAGGCGAATATTACTATTTAAAGACAATAAGATATTATATACCATAGATAGGGCTGCACTTGAAAAGAGAACGATCAACAATATAAAGAAAATAATCATTGAAAATAAGTATGGAAACATATTTATCCAGGAAAATGACAGGCTTATATACCTCACGGATTTACTTAAGCCATATCATAGCCTGTTTGATAACTACATTCTTGATAATGCAAAGATATACCTGCATCGTGATCTGATAATCGCCAGTGACGCGTTTGGTATTTTGTTCAGTAAAATTGAAGGTCCCGGCAAATTTTCATCGCCGGTGCTATACCCCAATTCAAAGGGTATGCAGTACAAGTTTGTATATAATCTGCACGTGTCGGGTAACATGGTGCTACTTAAAACGGACAAAGGCATCTTTAGTATACCACTACCCGATTTCGGGAATTACGATAGCAGTATTAAAACGACTTTTCTTGATCATAAAATGACTGTATCCTACAACGGATATGTAAGTGGCGTAGGCATCAATGACACACTAAATCTGCAAAAGAAGTATCGTAAGCTGGTATTTGATGTCATAAACCCAAGCGGGTACGGCACAGTAAAATATCGGTATCGATTAAAGGGAGAACAAACTGCATGGGTAGAACTGGACAATGATGAATTGCTCTTGCCCAAGATGATACCCGGTAGATATTATACCCTTAGCATAGTGGCCAATGATAAGCAATGGCGCAGCAATGTAATAGATATAGTAATTTACGCAGTACCTGAGTGGTATGAAAAGACAACAATACAGCGGGTATTATGGCTAAGCGGTTTCTTTCTTTTAATAGGTGCTATCTATTTTATTGTTACAGTTACCAAGCGAATAGTCACCAAAAATGAAGCACAGAAAAATGCAAAACTGGAACTGGAACTAAAGTCGGTCTACTCACAAATCAACCCGCATTTTATATTTAACTCATTGACCGCAGCCCTCTATTTTATAAAGACTGGAAAGTTGGATGATGCTTATAATCACATCTACAAGTTCTCCCATCTGCTTCGTTCATATATCAAGTCATCCAGAAACAGATTAGTGACTATTGGAGAGGAGGTGAAAAACCTTACCAATTATATAGAACTGCAACAGGCCCGGTTTAAAAATAAATTCGACTTTAGTATAATTGTTGACACAACGGTCAAAACAAATACTAACATTCCATCGTTATTGTTGCAGCCCATTGTTGAAAACGCCATCAATCACGGGCTTATGCCCAAAACGGAGAAAGGCAATCTCTTAATACAATTTAAGTTGAACGACGAAACTGGTATGCTCATATGCAGTATTGAGGATGATGGCGTGGGAAGATTACAACCCAAAAAGCAAGACGAGGATCACTTTATTAAAGAAGAATCTTATGGCAATGAACTTATTAAAGATCTGATAGATATATTCAATAAATATGAAAAGATGAAGATAGAAATTGAGTATATTGATAAGCAATTTCCATCGACCGGCACTATTGTTCAACTGAGAATTAAATCACTATCCTGATGTTTAAGACTTTTTCCTGTATTATCATAGACGATGAAGAGTATGCTATTGGGTTGCTCACCGAGAGCATAAAAGGTCTGTACAACAACATAGAGATAATTGGCACATACACCTCCTGGAAGGAGGGCCTTGATGCACTGAGAGTAATTAAGGCCGATATCCTCTTCCTGGATATATCTATTGGTGGCAAGAATGGTATGGACATACTTAAAGTACTACCCGGACATGAAATGGAGATCATTTTTGTTACCGCCTATACAGAGTACGCACTGGAAGCTTTCAAGTATTCTGCAACCGGTTATATCATTAAACCTGTTGGCGATAAAGAGTTGAGCACAGCAGTGGATAAAGCCATAGATCGCATAAAAAACAAAAAAAATGCTAGGCACAATACCAGTGCGCCTGTACAATTGGCAAATTCAAAAATTGGCATACCAAATGGCAAGGGAGTAAACTACTTTGATTTTAATGATATCATATACCTTGAGGCAGTTACTAATTATACCAAGGTGGTCACCAAGGCAGGAGAGCTGTTGAGTTCAAACAATATTGGCAAGTTCAACTACCTGATGGATGGCTTGCCGTTTTGCAATGTACACCGGTCCTACATTATTAATCTTAATTGTGTAGTGAGGTATGAAGCACCGGGCATCATTATTATGTCTAATAAAATAGAGATCCCACTTTCGCGTGGTGCGAGAGAGGACTTTCTCAATAGGTTTAATAATATACAGGCAAAGCTGCTTTAAGTAGCAGATAGTCAATACTCCCGGTTCGGGTAATCAGTTTAGTTAGGAGACAATAATAAATAAATCGTACAAGCTGTTGTGTATAACAACAATTAGAGATCATGAACATATTCAAAACAATATCCCCAATTTTGTTGTTGCTGCCATCCTTTGCCATTGCGCAGAAAAGTGGTGCGGTAAATAAACCCGATTATCCGCAAGACTACTTTAGAAACCCGTTGGACATCCCAATATTCCTGGCCGGCAATTTTGGCGAATGCAGGCCTGGTCACTTTCATAGCGGAATAGACATAAAAACAAAAGGTGAAGAAAATGAGCCCGTCCACGCAGCCGGCGACGGTTATGTATCAAGAATAAAAATGGAAAAAGGTGGGTTTGGTCACGGACTCTACATTACACATCCAAATGGCTACACTACCCTGTACGCGCATCTGAATAACTTCAGTCCTGCCATACAGAAGTACGTAAAAGATAAGCAGTATGAAAAGCAACGGTGGGATGTGGACCTGCAATTGACTCCATCACAGTTCCCGGTAAAAAAAGGAGATCAGATAGCCTGGTCGGGCAATACAGGTGCATCAACTGCGCCACACCTGCATTTTGAGATAAGGAATAGCAAAACTGAACATCCGCTGAACCCCGAGTTGTTCGGGTTGACCATAGTTGACAACATTGCCCCCATAATAAGAGAAATAGCTATAGACACCGGCAATATTTATGAGTCGACTCCCCTCTTCATTAAAGTTACCAACAACAATATTGTGGCCAGGCCTGTAAAAGGCTTGCTGGACACATTTACAGGTCCGCTGCCCGGCATGATAGGTATTGGTATCAATGCCGACGACTTTATGAATGGCAGTGACAATAGCCTTACCTTCTACACTGCAAAACTTTATATGGATGACAAACTACAGGTGCAGGTAACCCTTGATGATATTGGCTACGATGAGACACGTTATATAAACGCTTATGCCGACTATAGAACAAAAGAACTCTATAAGAAATGGGTGCAAAGTCTGTTTCAATTACCGGGCAATCAGTTGAATGGGATCTTTAGTAACCTGAACGGGAGTAAAGGAAGGCTCGACATAAGTGATGGTAAAGCCCACAAGATTGAAATAGTGTTGGCTGATGACAGGAATAATGAAACAAGAGTGCCGTTTTATATAAGATCGACCAGGCCTACTGCAGCACAGTCTGTAAATACTGCCGGCACCTTGTTTGCGGTAAATAAAGTAAACAGCTACAAGGACAACGATATATCATTTACCCTTGATGAAAGACAACTGTATGACGACATACATTTTGTGCTCAATAGAAAATCAGGAGATGGGTTATCTGACAAGTTTGCGATCCACTATTCTTACGTACCCCTTCATCACAACTTCGACTTGATGATAAAGCCTAACAAGCTTATCCCATTTGCGCTTAGGAGTAAAGTGGTGCTCATGTATACAGATGGTAAAGATGAAGATGGCAGAGCTGCAAAGACAGATGATAACGGCTGGTATAAGGCTGCGGTGCGCAACTTTGGTACCTATTGGCTGGCTATAGATACTGTGCCGCCGGTAATCAAGAGCGCACAGAAAGAGGGCGCGATAATGAGTAAGGCCAAACAGATATTATTTACTGTAAAAGATGCAACAACATCGGTAAAAACATTTAATGGCTATATAGACGATAAGTGGGTATGCGTAGAGCAGCACGGTAGCGCTTTCTTCTATAAATTTGATGAGCATTGCAGCAAAGGCAAGCATACGTTTGTGCTTAAGGCCGATGATGAGAATGGCAATTCAAGCTCGTACAAACTAACATTTACAAGATAATTTATGACACTACAACCGGGAGATACCGCACCAGCATTCACTACAATAGATCAGGACGGCAATAAGGTTTCACTAAAGGATTTTAAGGGGCAGAAGGTAGCACTTTACTTTTATCCGCAAGACAGTACTCCAACGTGTACCGTTGAGGCATGTAACCTGAGAGATAATTTTGCAGTATTGAAAGAAAAAGGAATTGCAATTCTGGGAGTTAGTCCTGATGATGCTAAAAGCCATAAAAAGTTTGAGACCAAGCATTCACTCACCTTCCCTCTTCTGGTAGATGCCGATAAGAAAATAATTGAGGCCTACGGTGTTTGGGCACAGAAAAAAATGTTCGGCGTTACTTATATGGGCGTATTGCGTACAACTTTTCTTATCAATGAAAAAGGGAAGATCGCTCACGTAATAGAAAAGGTAAAAAGCAAGGAGCATGCTCAGCAGATAATTGAGGTTTGGGGCGTTTAGGTATGTACAGTACATGTTATTGTTTAGTGTGGTTATTCATTCAACATTTGAAGGAATAACCACATAACTTTATGTGCATAAGCTTCTTTTATGAGGTACCCCATAGGTGCAATTGTTTTAACCACCCTGCTACTGTTTCTGGCAGACTCTACCGCGCAGACACGAAAGAAAAAGACATATCAGTTTGACCATTCCAGCAGGCGAAGCTTTAATGAGTTTAATACCGTTGACTCGATATGGACCGCCCCCAATTATTTTGTACCCCGTGCTACAGCTGATAAATTTGGAGTGCTGGGATTGGAGTGTAAAAACCCCTTTAATGACGAGGAAGCTTTATTCAAGCTATTTCCGGGCAATCACTATGACGTTCATGACGATGAGAAGCATCCATACGTTGGTGAAGGCATAGCTATCTGGCGGTGTAAAGATTGTCCTGTTAGTAAAGCAGATGACGAGTACCCACACTTATTTCCCCGTAAAGAAGGTAACCTTACTGAAGTATTTAAGGTTAAGTACTTTAAAGACGACAGTGGGCGACGCAACGTGCTGATAGCCTTCCAGACGAATGACATCAGCTACCTGAACGAAATGTACATGGGTAACTGCAAAGGCGCAGACATGAGCCTTGCGTTATTTAAGCTATACGACAACAAATGGAGGCTTACCCACTTTACCCTGTTTGCGGGTTGCCTGGGCACCTATCAGCACCTCCCACATGATATTGCTCCTATAAAGCTGGGAGTGAACAACTATGGTGTCGAGATTCGTACAGAGTGTTACAACCCCGGTGGCCCCGGGTGGGGAAACCTGATCATATATGCGCCCGTTGAAGGACAGTTCAAAGAAGTACTCAATACATCTTCATCTAGATATATGAGTTCTCCGTGCAATAATTGGGAAACAGCAGTGGAAAGGCAGAAAGACCAACTCCCATTCAGCGACCTGAAGACAATAACCGAGGGCAATTTTTGCCGCGAGGTTTTTATCAGCGAATCCCGTTTCGATACCGCAGTTGATGTGCCTGATGAGGTTTATCACAGAACAGGTTCGGCTGACAGCTTTGGTTTTAGTATCACAAAATTGTACCATTTTGAAAATAACAGGTACAAGCTCCTACATACCCGCACCCGTTATAATATTGTAAAGGCAAAGAAAAACTAACGTTACGGGAACAACTCCAACTGCACACTATTGCCCTTCATTACTACTGGTTTATGCTCACCAAAGTTCGACATTGATATCCCAAGTAATCTTACTTTCTTATCCGTGATGTCGCTCTTTACCAGCAGGTCGACCGCAGTATCGAACAGTGTTTCGTGATCAGCAACGGGACTGGCAAAAGACAGGCTTCGGGTTATTTGCTTGAAATCGCTGTACTTTACTTTAAGCGTTATGGTTCTACCTTTCAGCTGATGCCGCAACAGGCTGTTGGCTAAATTTCCGGCTATTTTCTGCAGCTCAGCACTCATTTCGTCTATAGTAGTAAGATCATAAGGAAATGTATCTTCTGCCCCCATAGATTTTGTCTCCCTGTGCGGCTGCACCTGCCGGTTATCTATACCTCTTACTATCTTGTAATAGAACCCTCCCACTTTCCCAAACCGATGAGTTAATTCCTGTTCTGTTAGTCGCTTCAGATCGGCGCCGGTATGCAAGCCCATGTTCTTCATCTTGGCTGCGGTTACCTGTCCTACTCCAAAGAACTTTTCTACAGGTAGCTCCTCCATAAATTGTTCTATCTGGGCCGGACTAATGAAAGTTAGTCCATCCGGCTTATTAAGGTCTGAGGCTATTTTAGCTACAAACTTATTGATAGATACGCCGGCTGAAGCTGTGAGGTTTAATTCATCTTTGATAGCCTGTTTTATCCTTCTTGCTATTTCTATAGCCGATCCTATGTTTTGCTTGTCTTCAGAAACGTCAAGATAGGCTTCGTCCAGCGACAGCGGTTCTATAAGATCAGTGTATCTGCTGAATATTTCCCTTATACATTGCGACACTTCTTTGTATGCTGCAAACCTCGGCCTGACAAACAACACATGGGGACATAACTGTAAAGCTCTCTTAGATGGCATTGCCGAGCGGATGCCGAATTTTCGTGCTTCATAGCTTGCCGTGGCTACTACCCCACCCCTGCCTTCGGGCGAACCACCAACAACTATAGGCTTGCCCCTGAGATCAGCATTGTCCCTCTGCTCAACAGACGCATAAAATGCATCCATATCAATGTGGATGATCTTACGCTGTTTGATATCGGGTTCCTGTTCCATCTACTATCTACTATCTACTATCTACTATCTACTATCCACTATCCACTATCCGCTATCCGCTATTGAGTAACAACAGCATTCTACCTTCTACTTAAGACTTTCTACTAAAATATTGCTGATGTAAATTAATAAATTTTATCTTGCGCTCCGTTTGGTGCTATAACCGCATCATTACAATCTTTAAAAACACGAATCATAGTTTAGTATGGCAATGAAAATTTATGTAGGACAATCAGGGTTGCCGGGTGCCGGTAGAGGTGTATTCGCATCTGCTGCTATTAAAGAAGGTGAAGTAATAGAGAATTGTCCTATTCTCATTTTTGATAAAAAGGATGATGCCCATATAAGCAAGACCCTCCTCATGCACTATATCTTTGACTACACCGGCAGGGCGTCAATGCTGGCACTGGGTTATGGCTCTATCTATAACCACAATATTGTACCTAATGCCATGTATGAATTGGCAGAATATGAGGGCATGCCTGAGTTCAATAACGAACTGTGCATTACCGCACTAAGGCCTATCGCTAAGGGCGAAGAGATCTTTATCAACTACGGTCCTTACTACGACGAGAAGTTTAAGAAATAACATCCCAGTTGCGCCATGGATGCAGTTCACCACGTTCTAAAGTAGCTCTGTTATTTTCAGTATTCGTTTCAACTATTTAATAAAACATAGTATTGCTACAAAAGAAAGAATTTGGGCATTAGGCGAGACTTTAGTTAAAAAAGGTTCCTAAAATAGTTTTAGCTGATTTTTTTCAGCAGCTACTTTCTGTTTATACGACCTGCCTTCGGGCGTTTCAACTGGCACATCATTTTCAAAATATTCGTTTACTCTGATAATGCTATATTCCCTAACTTCTTTATGACCTTCGCTATTTAAAGCCATTTGAAGTTCCAAGGCACATTTGATTGCAGATCCATTTTTAAATTCTATCTGCCTCGTTTGGACTAATGATTTAAATTCATTTGATTTCATATTGAATGAATGAACCTCACCATTATAAATTCCGCGCCATTTATAATTTCCTTTTTTAAGGACTGGTGAAATAATTTCAATTGTCGCATCATCAATAGAAACTTCAGGTAAGGCATCTGATGCAAGTACATAACCTGAAAATTGTTGCCTGGTAATAAAATATTCTGGTGCTACTTTTTCTTTTTTATCATTTTGTATTTCAAACGAAACTTTAATTACTTTGGGGTAGCTTTCCAGTGTTTCATAAAAATCTGAACGCTTCTTTACAACGACAGTGTTGTTTGATAACCTTTCCGTTTTTTGCTTAGTATCAGCTTTTAGGTTTTCAATCTCTTGGCGATTTTTTTCCTTTTCTAATTCCTTCAATTCTTTATCTTCAAATTTTGCCTCTATTAACTTCTCCAAAATTTTCGTCAATGAACTACCTACTGGCGTTATTATTATAGTAGTAAGTAAACTAATAATTATAGCGACTGTTATTGTTGCGTTTTTCCCTTCTGTCTTATTTACTACTTTGAACCAACACTTTAAACCTCCGTTTGATAAGGGCTCTGTTTCGATTGCTATATCTACTTCAAAGGTTTTGCTTATAGTCTTTATAATACTTAAAATTTGGGCTTCACATTTATGCTGTATCAGTGCATCCATTGAATGTGTCTCATCATCGAACCAATAATGTAGTTCAATTGCATTGGCACCTAATATTACATTTTCCATAGTAGTCAAAAATGAATCGGTAAGATAACAGTCGTGCGTTTTAAAGCTTAATATTCAATTGCGTTTTACATTAATTTTAGGTAAATATTAACTATATGCGTCGCTTTAATGCACTTAGAGAGAATGTATTGGTCTAGCACATTTCCCAAAAAATAGGCGTATAATAATCTGCATGTTTTGTACTTGTACCGAAAATATTGATTGTAAGTAATTTATTAGCGAAAATTAGGTACGAATGAAAGGAGAAAAAACAATATGGATCCCAGTTTGAACTGAATCGACATAGAAACAGCCTCCTGACGATAATCAAGAGGCTGTTTCTGTTATAATAACATTAACCTTTTATGGCTTATCCTGCTGCGGAGTAGGCTCAAATTTGTGATTCTTCCTCTTTTCCTCCGCTTCATCTTCCTGTTCCTGTGCCTTATCATAGGCGCGTATAATTGCCTTAACCAATCGATGACGCACCACATCGGCTTCATCAAGTTGTATGTAGGCTATACCATCAATATTGCGGAGGATCTTAGAAGCTTTTATTAAACCTGATTTTTGGTTCTTCGGCAGATCCACCTGTGTCATATCTCCTGTTATTACTGCCTTGGCCGATGGGCCTATACGGGTAAGGAACATCTTTATCTGCAGGTCGGTAGTATTCTGCGCTTCATCTAATATGATAAACGCATTATCCAGCGTACGACCGCGCATATAAGCCAGTGGCGCTATCTCTATAATGCGGTTGGTCATATAATAGTTCAGCTTATCGCTTGGTATCATATCATCCAAAGCATCGTAAAGTGGACGCAGGTAAGGGTCGATCTTTTCTTTCAGATCACCGGGCAGAAAGCCTAGATTTTCACCGGCCTCAACCGCAGGACGGGTTAGAATGATCTTACGTACCGCTTTATTCTTCAACGCCCGCACTGCCAATGCCACCGCTGTGTATGTCTTGCCGGTACCTGCCGGGCCAATAGCGAATATGATATCATTTTTTTCACTGGCAGCAGCCATTAGCTTCTGATTGGCTGTTTTGGCACGTACTACCTTACCGTTAGGGCCGAAAACCAAAATGTCATTAGCTACAACTTCTTCAGCCGGGCCACCTTCGCTTTCTTCATCTCCCAGTATCTTAGAAAAATAATTTTCTGACATATGGCCATTGCGTTCCAGAAACTGTATCACCTGCCCTATTTTGGCTTGTGCTGCATTAACCTCATCCGGCTGACCCGATATCTTGATCTGAGTGCCTCTTGATAAGAGTTTCAGCAGAGGGAATCTGCGTTTCAATATTTCAAACTTACTGTTGTTGATCCCGAAAAATTCAATGGGATTAACTGTCTCGAGGTTTATGATAGCTTCAGTCAAGGTGCAGTTTTTTTAGTTCGTTAATAAATATACGAAACGTGTGCCAACAGGGTTTATTATCACTACGTTACCTTTTAACAAAGCTGTTAGATGCGGTATTCATTGGCTTTGAATTCCTCCAGTTTCTTTGCCATTGTATCGTTAGAAAGTGCGAACATTCTTGCACACATTACTGCTGCATTACGTGCACCTGCTTTACCTACTGCAAGCGTGCCTACAGGCAAGCCGGCAGGCATCTGTACAATGCTATACAAAGCATCGATACCACCTGGCAAACCACCTTCCAACGGCACACCCAACACCGGTAAAGATGTATAAGCTGCGCATACACCAGGCAAAGCAGCGGCCATACCTGCTGCAGCTACTATTGCACCAAAACCGTTTTCACGGGCAGTTACCATTAATTCCCTTACTTTATCGGGGTTACGGTGGGCAGATGCTACAACCATTGTGTTTTCAATACCAAACCAGTTGAGCCATTTGCTGCATTCCTGCATTACGCTGTCGTCGGTCTGAGACCCCATGATGATCATTACTTTCATAAAAAAATGAGATATATGTTTCGGGTGAAATTATTACATAGCATGAAACAAAAAATAGTATACTTATCCACCAATCTGCATAACTTTTTGTTTATAATTTGTTAGGAGTTGTAAATTATCAAGTGGCACCCAATAGAGCTTCGTCATGATCCGGTTAGCCTGCTCAACAGGATTTCAAATGCCTCACTGGTCTTATCAGTTTGTGCATTCGCAAACAATATATAGGCTCTGTTCTTATCTCTATCAATGAACACTTGCGACAGAAATGTTCCGGGATTACCGGTGTGGTAAGACAGCTTATGGCCATCCTCTTCTCGCCAGAACCACCCCACTGCAAACTCCGGCAGCCCGAAATGCAGATATTCAAATTCCTTCTTTGATAGTAATATAGATTGACCCCTAAGGCCTTTCAATTGCAGCTGAATGAACTTTGCATAGTCCGGTAATGTAACATTAATATTGCCAGCAGGCAATAACCAGTTGAGTTTATAATTATCTGCCGGCGCTTCAGGTTCCAGATGAGCGTTGTGTCCCCATGGCTGTAGTGTATCAAGCATATTCGGTGCGCTAAAACCAAAGTCTATATCCAGTTTTTTCCCCAGTTCCGCGATAATTTGTTTGTAGCCCTTCCCTGATGCCCTTTCCAGCATAAGGCCCGCGGCCACATAGCCGGGATTGCTGAATCCAAATCCCTTGTCTCTCTTTATCGGTGGCTGTTGTAGTGCCCATTGTATGAATTGGTAGCGTTGTTGTTCTTCATTGTCGGCTAGGTTGATCAATGTCGGCGCATCATTTGTGTATGTCCAGCTCATCAGCGATGAGCGGAATGATAACAACTGAAGTAAGGTCGTATTGTAATATTCCTTCTTACTGACATTCTTTAACTCAGGATAGAGATCAAAGAACTTCGTTGTCCATTTTATCTTTCCCTGCTTCACCAGCTCCGCTGCAATAAAAGCCGTAATAGTTTTTGTATTAGACCCTATCCTGAACCGGTCAGTGATACCGGCAGCACGAGAGGTGTTGATCTTAGTAACACCAGAGACATGCATCTCCATTATACTATCCGACGAAATAACCGCATATGCCAGTTCCGGTACATTATAAGCCACCCTTATACTATCTGCAAATCGGGTGTTGTTGCGGCTTTGAGCGGGGTGAAAAACGACTATACAAATAAAAAATAGCAGAAATGATTTCATGGTAAGAAATAATTCACCAAAAATAACAATGACACGTAAATTCAACTAGTATAATTTGTATCTTATATTTTAGCTCCCTTTGCGGTTTTGTCCTTAAGAAAATAATGATAAAACTATACCTTCGAACCAAGATTAGTAATATGAAACCACGAATTTTTATTGGATCATCTGTCGAAGGTTTAGATATTGCCCATGCAATACAAGAAAATCTTTCACATGATTCGACACCAACAATTTGGACTCAGGGTGTTTTTCAGTTATCAGGTAATTCTTTACATGATTTGATAAACTCTTTAGACCAATTTGATTTTGGTGTTTTCGTTTTTAAGCCAGATGATTTTGCACAAATAAGAGGAGAAAAATATAACATAGTCAGAGATAATGTAATTTTCGAATTAGGCTTATTTATCGGAAGATTAGGTAAGGAGAGAGTATTCTTTGTCTTGCCAAGCGATGTAGATAGCTTACATCTCCCAACGGATTTACTCGGAGTAAATCCAGGGAGATATGATAACAATAGAGAAGATGGTAATTTCCTTGCAGCTTTGGGACCTTTTTGCAATCAAGTACGTCAAAAGCTAAAAGATTTTACTTTTCAAAATTTAGTTGACCTTGCACATGAAAGCAAAAAAGCCAAGCAAATTGCATATGAAAAGAAAGCGTGTTGGGAAATGCATCTATGCGCAGCATTATTACAATCTCGTATGGAAGAAATTATGCGTGGATATGATGAGGTAATGAAAGAATATATTTTCAAAAAAATTACAATTTATAACTTAAAGGAATCCAACGATTGGTTTTTAAGGTCTTTAGCTGATTTCGGAAGAATCTTTGAAATATCTACCAAATTATATGAAATCGAGTTAATGAGATCATTTGGAGACCCAGGAGTTCCGGGCAATATTTTTGAGATAAAAGCTGTTGTTGATAAGATTTACGTGCTTTGCAAGGAGCTATTATCTTGGGAGGTAGAACTTCAGTCAATTAAAGTACCAAAGGAATTTCAGGAAATAAAAGAATTAATGAAAGGTTGGTCATATAGCATTATTAGTGAATTTTATAAATTACCACAGCTATTAATTGACGGCTTTTCAGAAGATAATATTGCAAAAAATGTATTGATAGAAATCATTCTAACTTTTGAAATGCCACCTAAATCCGAACGGATAAATGAGATTTTCAATGATCTGGCAAATAAAGTAAAAAGTGGGTAATTAAAGTTTGAGTAAGAGTAAGCATTACCGTTCTATGATTATCGAAAATACGAATGCCATGCCTCATGCCTTTGACAGCTTTCCCGTACTACATACCGAGCGCCTTGACCTCATTGAAGTAACCTCTTCGCACACCCCCGATCTTTTTCAATTAGTAACCGATACCCGTGTATCAAGGTTCTTCAATGTTATGCCTGCAACACAGGTAAACGATATGGAAAAGGTAGTCGACCGATTCAGGAAAATGTATGCAGACAAAACAGGCATAAGATGGGCTATTCAACTAAAAGGTGCAACAAATATTATAGGTACTATTGGCTTCTATAACATTACCGATAAACACAGAGGCGTGTTGGCGTATGCGATACTACCGGAATATTGGAACAAGGGCTATGTTTCTGAAGCATTGAAGGAGGTGCTTAGATTTGGTTTTAAAGAGTTAGAATTGAGGAGGGTCGATGCAGAAATAAGGCCGGGCAATATACCATCGGAGCGGGTTTTGCTAAAGTATGGCTTTACTCATGAGGGACTTCTAAGGCAATGGGTACTATGGAATGGTGAATACCAGAATATGAATATGTATGCCCTAGTGGTAAATGACTGGATGGTAAATAATGCTTAAACAACTAACCAAGGTAGTCTTCAATACTACCTGCCTTAGCTAGATCTTCTCCTTTTTCCTCTTTTGTATAACTACCATCTGCTCGCTTGCTGATAAAGTGGTTTTCTTTCAGGAAATCTATTACATTTTGAGTTACATTGGCAACAATTTCACCAACTGCCCTATGAGACAGTTTATTATTGTCCAGCAAAGAAACATTATCGGAGTAAATAATATTAACGATGCAAATGTGTAACGGCATGCTTGTCCCGTCCGAATGAAAAAGCGGAAGGATTTTATTAATTATTTCCTTTTCGTAAGCCGAAAGCTCTGAAAATTCCATGGTGAAAGAATCTAACAAGCCACAACAACTAATTTTTCTAATAACTGCAATAAGTATCATTGAGGGAGCACCTCAAAAATATGACATATTTGTTGAATAAAGATAGTCAATTAACAAATTAGATAACAGTAGAATTTATTCGCAGATAACAACAAAGCTTTCCTAAACGGTCTGTTAACAAGTCATTCCATATGTCAGAAAAAAAAGTGTATAAAGTTATCTTTTTTTGAAAAAATTAGTAGCTTTGGTTATTGCTAATTTTTTATACATATTTACAATGCAAGAAGGTACAGTAAAATTTTTTAATGAAACTAAGGGATTTGGTTTCATTACACCGTCAAACGGAGGTCCGGACATTTTTGTACACGTATCAGGTCTTTTAGACAAAATACGCGAGAAAGACAATGTCTCTTTCGAAGTCCAGAATGGTAAGAAGGGTTTAAATGCAGTAAACGTTAGATTAGCTTAATATAACTTACAGCACACCACTCATTGTAAGACGTGTAACCCACGTCTTTTTTTATGCCCCTACTCTACTTAGAATAGCGACAGTTGGTTGTCATTTCCTTTTGATTTTTTGTTGCCAGCAGGTCGCTTTGCAGGCCCCATAACGGTCATACCACCATATCTCCACCATTCATCTGTTTCCTTCTCTATCAGCTTATTAAAATTCTCATTGGGAATAAAATCTTGCTCCAGTCGCATGGTTGCTTTAGAGAGGTTTTTAATGGCTTCGTTCTTTTCTCTGTTGCCCAGTTTCGCCTTTGTAATTGCCGACTCCAGCACTTTTATCGATTCATCATAAACCATTGTGGGAACAGGGAACGGATGCCCATCCTTGCCACCATGAGCAAAAGAGAAACGGGCAGGGTCTGTAAACCTGGATGATGTGCCATGTATGATCTCGCTAACCAGTACCAACGACTGCAACGTGCGGGGCCCCACCCCTTCTAACAGCAGCAGGCTTTCCATATCCAGGTTTTCTTTTTCATGCGCTACTGCCAGCACACTACCTAATCGCTTCAGGTCTATATCTTCTGCACGCACATCATGGTGGCCGGGCATTATAAGCCGCTTCACCTCCGTCAATAATTTCTCAGGCGATTCCTTTACCAACTCCAGCATACCTTTACGTGTGCCTGCAGCATTTTTATCAGTCACATTGATGATCTGCCCTTGATTGGGGCCATAGATAAACGTATGTGGCTCTTCAACAAACGAATTAAATTCGGTTGAACACCAATGATACCTGCGCGCAGTGCCGGCTGCGCCATTCATACCCTGCTGTACCACAGCCCAGTCACCATCTTTACTAAGTATAAAGGAATGTAAGTATAATTGAAATCCATCCTGAATTGCAGTATTATCTACCTTAGCCGATAGCTTACTACTACGTACTAGTAGGTCGCCATCCATTCCGGTTTTGTTGGCTATGTTCATTAATTCTGAGGGTGTTTCCCGCGAATATTTGCCCTTACCACCGCATATATAAATGCCCAGGTCTGATGATCGCTCGTTTACCGAACGCTTTAATGCGCCCATTACAGATGTGGTGATGCCTGAAGAATGCCAGTCCATACCCAATACACAACCCAAAGCCTGAAACCAGAAAGGATCACTTAATCGCTGCAGGAATGCTCCACGTCCATATTCCATTACTATTGCCTCAGTAATGGCAACACCCAGAGTACTCATGCGGGTATAGAGCCATGCAGGTACCTGGCCATAGTGCAACGGCATATCTGCATACGATCGACCCATGTAGTGCAAGTTAGCGAAACCAGCCTTCATTAAGAATCCCACATATTCACCGATAAGTCAAATTATCGTATTTTGCACCGATAAGCAGTAAATATGGTTAACGTAGGTAAGTATAATACCCTTAAAGTAGTTAAAGAAGTAAGTTTTGGCATGTACCTGGATGGTGGCGAAGGTGAAGAAATTTTGTTACCTAAAAGATACGTACCCGATGGTCTGAAACCAGACGACGAGATAACTGTATTCGTTTATCATGATAATGAGCAAAGACTTACTGCTACTACCACCAAACCCGTTGGTGAGGTTGGGGATATACTGATGATGGAAACTGTAGACATCAATAGCAATGGCGCATTCATGAAATGGGGCATTATGAAGGATGTTTTCCTTCCTGTGTCTCAAATGGTATCGAGAATGCAGGTGGGCAATAAGTACTTTGTGTATTTATTTATAGATGAGAAGACAGGGCGCGTAACTGCTACTGAAAAGATAGATCGTTTTTTAAGTAATAACGACCTCACTGTTGCTGAAAATGAAACAGTAGACCTGGTAGTGTTCCTGAAAACAGACATTGGCTATAAGGTAATCATAAATAGTAAGCACCTTGGCGTGCTGCACTTCAATGAAGTGTTTCAGGATCTGGAGATAGGCGCAAAGGCCAGGGGGTATATTAAGCACATTCGCCCCGATAGTAAGATCGATGTATCGCTGGGTACAAAAGGATATGAAAAGGTAAATGCCGAAGAGAGCAGGATATTAGATCTTTTGAAAGAGAATAGCGGCTACCTGCCATATAACGACAAATCTGATCCTGAAGCCATATATGCATTCTTTGGAGTAAGTAAAAAAACCTTCAAGATGACATTGGGTGCATTATACAAGAAACGACGCATAGAATTCACACAGACCGGCGTTAAACTGATCGAAGAGTAATTCCACAAAAATGATGATTATATTGATTTAAATCTTTATGCTTAAATCATTAAATTATCATAAAAACCGGCTATTATGCAATAATCGGAGACAAAAAAATGAAGTTTTAACATGTAAGGATTATATTTGACCCTTAATTATGCTCAACGGTAAAAAAATAGTTATTGTACTGCCCGCGTATAAGGCGGAGCTGACTCTGGAACGCACCTACAAGGAGATACCTTTTGAAATAGTAGATGATGTAGTATTAGTGGATGATAACAGTCCCGATGGTACTGTGGAAATGGGTAAGAAGTTGGGTATCAAGCACATAATAAAGCATGAAACCAATAAGGGTTATGGTGGAAATCAGAAGAGCTGTTACAAGAAGGCGCTTGAAATAGGTGCTGACATTGTGATCATGCTGCACCCCGATTATCAGTACACTCCTAAGTTGATCATGGCCATGTCATCGATCATTGCTAATGAATTGTACCCCGTTGTATTGGCCTCGAGAATATTGGGTATGGGCGCGCTAAAGGGTGGCATGCCAATGTACAAGTATGTATTCAACAGGTGTCTGACTTTATTTGAAAACATAATGATCGGCGCAAAATTGAGCGAATATCATACCGGTTATCGCGCATTTACAGCTGATGTTATCCGGGCTATAGACTTTACACATAATAGTGACGATTTCGTTTTCGATAATGAAATGATCTCTCAGATATTTATGAATGGTAACGAGATCGCTGAAGTAACTTGTCCAACCAAGTATTTCCCTGAAGCATCTAGTATCAATTTCAAGCGTAGTATGAAATATGGTCGTGGTGTATTGAGGGTGTCAATAACTCACAGACTACATAAGTGGGGTTTGATCAAAAGCAAATTGTACGGCTCAAGCAAATAGTCGTTATTTATTATAACTTTAAAAAGACTGCAATGATTCATTGCAGTCTTTTAAGTTTTAGTCAAACCACTACTTGGTTTCCGTCTCTTTCTTCACTTCCTTCACGTGGGTAGTCTTTTTGCCGCTATAATGCTTCTTCTTGCTGAAGGTATTATGCACTTTTTGCGGGATGGTAGACGTTTTTTTAGTGGTCTTCTCGTCTTTTACTACAGTTGTTTTCTCGGTCTTTGTTTTGGTCTGTGCCAGGGCTACCGCTGTTGATAACAACACTACAGCGCCTAATAAGATTAGCTTTTTCATGGTTGATTCTTTTTATTAGTCATTAAAATACCGTGCCACATAGTTTCCGGTCGATAAACAGTAATTTTGATCATCTAAATTCAATATGGAGCAGATCGTTACATTCCCATCAGGACAAGTGAAATATCTTTATGATCATGCATTTAGCGACATTTGGAATTTATATCCTGATCGCGATCTGGTGCTACTAACAGATAGCAATGTCTTTGAACTTCATTCAGCGTTATTTGCAAACAGAAAGACAATCGTTCTGAATGCCGGTGAAGAATCGAAAAGCCTTACAGTAGTCGCTTCTGTAATATCGCAGCTGCTGGCTATGGAAGCTACACGGTCTACTATATTGATAGGTGTAGGCGGCGGAGTGATCACTGATATTACAGGCTTTGTCGCTTCTATATACATGCGTGGTATTACTTTTGGATTTGTCCCCACGACCATATTGGGCATGACGGATGCTGCTATCGGTGGTAAAAACGGGGTAAATATTGATGAGGTCTTCAAGAATATTGCAGGCACTATTCAGCAGCCTGCCTTTATACTTTATGACACCTCACTGTTACAGACACTACCACTAAAGGAGTGGAGCAACGGATTTGCAGAGGTGATCAAGTATGCTTGTTTGTTCGATGCGCCTTTGTTTGAAGAGTTACAGCAACATGATCTAAACTACTACATGACCGACAGTAAGGCCCTTTCCAGCCTGATAATTCGATGTGCGGGGTGGAAAAATAAGGTGGTGGCAGCAGATGAGCATGAAAAGGGTGATCGTAAACTGCTCAACTTCGGGCATACTGCCGCGCATGCTATCGAAAATCTCTATCATATTCATCACGGCGAAGCTGTGGCAATAGGGATGGTAATTGCCGCTACCCTATCTGAACAGGTTACCGGGTTAGATCCAAAAACCACCGGGACATTAAAGGAAATGCTTACCAGATACGGGCTGCCCACTGAAATGGCCATTGACGCGCCGGAGGCAATGAAGTTGCTTAAAATGGACAAGAAACGCAAACAAAATACAATTGACTATATTTTATTGAAAGCTCCCGGAACGGCGGTAATAATGCCCCTGCCTTTTGATCTGATTGAAAAAGTAATCACCCAATGCTCGCAATAGTATACCCAGGTAAAATATCAGGCAAAGTTGCTGCTCCGCCCTCAAAGAGCATGACCCAGCGTGCCTATGCCGCAGCACTATTGCATAATGGCACTACCATTATACATAATGCAGGCAATAGCGACGATGAACAAGCCGCATTAAATATGGCACTTGCATTGGGTGCTGAAATAGTGGAAAGAAATGATGATCGCATAATTATAAAGAGTAGTGGAGTATGTCCGGCGGAAGATATAGTTAACTGTGGTGAGAGCGGACTGGCAGCAAGGTTGTTTACGCCAATTGCGGTATTATCAGATAAGCAGTTGACCATAACCGGTGCAGGCAGTCTAACAGCCCGGCGGATGCATGGATTTGAAGAAACGCTAACGGCACTAGGTATCGTTATTAGTAATTTCTCAGGCAATCTACCCATTACAGTTAAGGGGCCTATACACCCCCGGCCGATAAGCATAGATGCTGGTGCGGGTTCGCAGTTCTTAAGTGGTTTGCTTTTTGCACTAAGTTATGCAGCTACCGAGCCAATTGTAATAAAGGTGGAAAGCCTGAGCAGCAGGCCATACATAGATCTTACGCTGGATGTATTGAAACAATTTGGCAGGGTTGTAACACATAGTAACTACAAGGAATTTTATATAGATCCGGCTCAGTTTTCCCATACCGAAACCGTGGAAATAAATATTGAAGGCGACTGGAGTGGTGCAGCCAACCTATTGGTGGCTGGCGCTATTGCGGGCTCGATAACTGTTAGCAATCTGAACATTCACTCGCGCCAGGCAGATAGGGCCATACTGGATGTGCTGCGGGATGCAGGTGCTTTGATCAGTACTGATGGTAACGAAGTATCAATAGCAACCGCAAAGCTGACCGGTTTCGGTTTCGATGCTACTCATTCGCCCGACCTGTTCCCTATCTTGTCTGTATTGGCTTCGTGCTGCATGGGCGATAGTACCATAACAGGGGTTCACAGGCTGTTTAACAAAGAGAGCAACCGGGCCGAAAGTATATCCGAACTATTACAAAGCTTTAATGTGCCATTTTCAATAGAAGATGATGTGTTGTGTATAGAAGGTGTGCAGCAGTTGCAGGGAACCATTATTGACTCTTACAATGATCACAGAATTGCTATGGCCGGAGCTATAGGCGCACTGTGTGCCAATGGTCCTGTAGATATATCAGAGGCCGGATCGGTAAATAAATCATACCCTCATTTCTTTAACCATCTATCTTTGTGCGGGGTTAAAGTGGAAATTAAAGACAATTAATAATGAACACGTTCGGCACGCTATTCCGTATCAGCATATTTGGTGAATCTCATGGTAAATGGGTGGGCGTTACAATTGACGGCTGCCCTGCCGGAATTGCCCTTAGTGAAACGGATCTATTGCCGGACCTGGAGCGTAGAAAAGCAGGCGCAGTGGGCACAACGCCAAGAAAGGAAGATGACCTGCCCACTTTTGCCAGTGGCGTATTTAACGGCCATACAACCGGTGCACCATTGACCATAATCTTTGAGAATAATAACACCCGCTCTGCCGACTATGAAGCATTGAGAGCCACTCCGCGCCCCGGCCATGCCGACTTTGTGCTGGATAAAAAGTTTAGTGGGTATAATGATTATCGCGGCGGCGGCCATTCATCTGGTCGATTAACGGTGGCTTTGGTGGCTGCGGGCGTGGTGGCGATGAAGGTTATTAGTAACATAACAGTGCAGGCTCGGTTAGTTGAAGCTGGTGGTAATGCCAACATTGAAGCTGCAATAACAAAAGCAGTTGAGGAGCAGGACAGCATAGGTGGTATTGTTGAGTGCAGGGCCGGCGGCATACCTGTTGGTCTTGGTGAGCCGTTTTTTAACTCCATTGAGTCGGTTATCAGCCATGCTGTATTTGCTATACCCGCCATTAAGGGAATAGAGTTCGGTAGTGGGTTTGCTGCTGCAAAGATGACCGGAAGTGCCCACAATGACGCTATTGTAGACGAGCTAGGTACTACCCTTTCTAATAATGCCGGGGGAATAAACGGAGGAATAACCAATGGTAATGAGCTTGTTTTCAGGGTGGCCGTAAAGCCTACCAGCAGCACACCGAAGGAACAACAAACCTGGAATAACAATACAGGAGCGGTGGAACCATTTACCGTCAAAGGCCGTCACGATCTCTGTATAGCCCTGCGGGTGCCGGTAGTAGTGGAAGCGGTAACAGCTATAGTACTGGCCGATATGACACTTCAGGCAAAGGGCTAATAATACAAATAGACAATACTGCATATATCAATAACAGTTAAATATAATCTAAAAAAGACCTTATTTGCTTCTATTATAGCATCTTCATCAACTTACGCTGTAACTTGCCGACAATAAGGAAAATCATATTAATCTAAGGAATGGAACAAACTATTGTACTCTTACTATCTGCAACTCTGAATTTGTTTGGCTTTGGCCAGCGTCATGCTGTACGATCGCAACATACCATTAACCCGATAGCCGCAAAAACAACTGCTGTTGGTGATACATTATCGCTTACTAATATCAATGCATCTGATACGTTGACTATCTATTCTTACGGTGCGGACAGCGGGTATGTAACAGGTCCAAACGTATATGGCGACAGGGGTTTCGCAGAGCGCTACGATATAAACGGGCATGATAGTTCAGTTAAGATCATCGGCGTTATGTCGCATTTTGGTGGTCGTGTTAGTGCTTCCTCTACGCAGACAGTCAACTTTAAGATTTGGGGATTAGGTCCGCAGATAGCTATTACGGCTTCTTTGGCATATAACAATTTCCCGCTTACCGGCTTAGATACTGTAACTGTTCCCGTTACCCAATTGGGCATTGGAGCTACCGTAGATACAGTAAAGTCTTTTTTCTTCACCCGCCCTACCGATACTATTCAAGGTGCATTCTTTGTAGGCTATGATATGAACTACAGCTTCAGCACATTGACTGATACCTTTGGATTGTACAGCACAAAGAATGGTGCACGCACAGGTCCATGGTACGAAATTAAGACGAACATCGATGACTTTACCAATGATACTACATACGATACAGTTATCAATGTTCAGAACGCTACCCTTTGGTCTGATAATAACTGGCACGAGAATTTTACCCAGAATGACTCTATAAAGAACAACCTGGCTATTTACCCTATTGTTATCATAGGCCAGCCAACCGGCATCAATAGCATTACCCGTAATAGCCTTACTTTCTTCGGCAACTACCCTAATCCTGCAAATGACCATACCAACATAAGGTTCTCGCTAAGCAAAAATGCCGATGTGACGCTCACAGTTATGGATATGCAGGGACGGACCATAAAGAGCCAACAATATAAAGCACAAAGTATTGGTGAGCATATTGTTGATCTGTCAACCGCAGAACTTATCTCGGGCACCTACATTTACTCGATCATCACTTCTAATGGCGATACAATTGCCAGCCAGATGAGTGTTATAAAGTAATCAGGTTTATTTAAAGATATTTATAGAGGGCATCCATTGGGGTGCCCTTTGCTTTTGTGCTGCGTTTATTGTGACACTCTGTTTTGTCGCTTTTGCGAGAGTTATACAAAATAGACGTCTATTTTACACTTTTGAATACATCAACCACTCTCCTCCCCTGCCTACCGGCAGGCAGGTTTTGAAGGTGCCGGTAACGGCACGAGCGTAGCTCTGTAACCCAACATTTCGGCTTTTTCAGCCGAAATGTTGGAGGGAGCGTGGGCATCATGTTTCCTTTAATCCCATAAATCCTGGTTCAGACAATCTCCCCCATCATACCTAAAATTTTCTCATAGACGCAATCATTTTTTCATAACTGCGAAAAACTAATACACACCACCCACACTTTCAAAGATCTGATATCAGTTATCCACACAAAAAAGTTTTATGGTGGTACGAAAAGCGTACCATCATGGTACGGAAAGTGTACCACCATAGATTTTCGTTCCCTCCATTTATTCGTTGTTCGACAACTTTACCTCCCCAAAATCGCGGCATGTACAAATCTCATATCCCGCCACTTTTTGGTTTTGACCCTGCCTACCGGCAGGTAGGTTTTAACTTTTGACTTAATCAATGATCCTATGGAAAACAACAACGACAAAAAACAAGCCGCACGCAATCTCTTTCTCCATTCCGACAGAACCCGTGCCGAGATCGCAGATCTTATCGACATCAACAGCAAGACACTCTACCTCTGGATCAAACACGGCCGCTGGGAACAAATGAAGACCGCAGCACGCCAAACACCCGCTTCTCTGCTTCAGGATGTGTATGACCACATCGAGGCCATCAATAAAAAAATTAAAGCCCGCGAAGATCGTTGTCCCACTTACCAGGAAGTGGAAATGCTGCGTAAATTATTCTCATCAACAAAGCATATTCAAAAGCTCAACATCGGCACCTATATCGAAGCCTTTACCGAACTGACCTCCTTTATCAACGACCATGACAGCGAGCTAGGCAAGGCTGTAGTCACCCTCACCGACAAATACATAAGAGGCCTGGTTAGCCCGTTCCACCCCACAGCATACAAAAATGTATGTGATGTCAAGGATAACCTTGAAGCCCTGGAACAAGAGGAGGAAAGAGACATGGCAGAACTACAGCAGGCAGAAGCGCCTCTGGCAGATCATGAAGCAAACAAAACAGAAACCAATACAGCCATCATCATCCCGCTTACACCAAACCACGAAACCCAAACCAACAATACTACACTTACGCACCTCAAACAAGACACAACAGAACATCCCCAATTGACTCCCCCTAACACGAAAAAGGTCTTAAAAAGTACTCCATCATTCTTCACTCGTCCACCTCTTGTTATGCCTCCTGATCACCTCTATTTCCATCTCCGTTATCATATGATCGGGCGTAATCGGGCATTCCTTCATTACATAAGTCACTCAAAATCAACAAATAATCTAAATTCTATGCCCGATGAAAATTCACAACAAACAGGGCACAGTTGGTGAGATCAATTTGACATTTCCCAGAAAGGCCGAGGCAACTATCGCGAGAGTTAGCGTAGCGCTCTCGTGACGATATGATTTGACGGGTCTCTGACCCGACACAAAACATGCGCACGAAATTCCGACCATATCTTTCGCTCTCCACACTCACTTCCTCGGGCACGATCGGGCATAGAACTATTTCATAAACCATTCAAAACCAAAAAATAACACAAATTCCATGCCCGATTAAAATTTACAAGAAACAGAGCATGCCCCTCTTCTTTTACAAATGAAACTGGCTAATACTGCTTATGTGTCCTACCCCACGAGAATCTTAGATTTCTAAAATTGTCAAATTACCGAATTGCCAAATTGACTAATTGAACCTATCTTTGACATAGACGACAACGAATGAGTGATTATATAGTATCAGCCAGAAAATACCGTCCCCAAACCTTCGATACGGTTGTAGGACAGGAACATATTACTACCACATTAAAAAATGCCATCCGCAATCAGCATCTGGCACATGCCTACCTGTTTTGCGGACCGCGTGGTGTGGGCAAGACCACCTGTGCGCGTATATTGGCGAAAACCATCAATTGCGAAAATCCCACACCCGACATGGAAGCATGCGGCGTGTGCAATACCTGCGTCAGCTTCAGCAACAATACAACGTTCAATGTATTCGAGCTCGATGCCGCCAGTAATAACTCGGTCGATGATATAAGAGAATTGGTGAATCAGGTGCGCTTTGCACCACAGCAGGGCAAGTATAAGATCTATATCATAGATGAGGTACATATGCTTAGTGCTTCGGCCTTCAATGCCTTCCTGAAGACATTGGAAGAACCACCACCATATGCCATATTCATACTGGCCACTACCGAAAAACATAAGATACTACCTACCATCCTCAGCCGTTGCCAGATCTTCGATTTCAAACGTATCACTACTACCGATATCGTTGTACATCTGCAGGGCATAGCCGTTAAGGAAAGTATGGTAGCGCAGGAAGCAGCGTTGCACATCATCGCCCAGAAAAGCGAAGGCTGCATGCGCGATGCCCTGTCTATGCTCGATCGTATAGCCAGCTTTACCAATGGCATGCTCACCTACAATGGCACCATGGAGCACCTCAACCTGCTCGATGCCGACTTCTACTTCGGACTGACCGATAATATCCTGAGTCAGGATGTAGCGGGTACTTTGTTGATGCTGGATAGAGCCATGGAAAAAGGTTTTGAAGGAGATGTGGTCATCAACGGAACGGCAGAACATTTCCGCAATCTGCTCTTGTGCAAAGACATGCGCATGGCTAAGTTGCTCGATGTGCCTAACGATCACAAACCTGTCTTTTATGAAAAAGCCAACCAGGCACCTGCGTCATTCTTATTATCATCACTCAATGTGCTCAACCAGTGCGAACTGGAGTATAAGACCACTAATAACAAGCGTCTGCATGTAGAAATGTGCCTGATAAGGCTCTGCTATGTGCTCCACGCTGTAGATGGACAGACTGCAAACCTGGTGGCCGATAGCGCTGATGTAAAAAAAAACTCTAGTCCAATAGCTGCAACCTCGGTTGCAGTACCCAATATCGCATACCAGGCACCTGTTGTAGTTGCAAAACCTGTCCCTGCACCTTTCATGGAGAGCCAGCCTAACCATGCAGCGCAGGTAATGGTAAGCGAGCCTGCACAAGTATACCAACAGCCAGCGGCAGCAAAAGTTGTAAGCGAAATTGTACCGGAACCGTCAGCGAATATTCCAAACACCGCACCCGCTCCCCAGACTCCGCTCTCATCTTCTGCTCCCGCTCACCAGACTCCGCCCTCACCTTCTGCTCCTGCTCCCCGCACTTCGCCTCCTTCTTCCGGTGGCGGCAAAAGGTTGAGCATGAGCTTGCTCGACGACATGGACGACATGCTGGACAAAATTGAGACCCGCACTACCCCACTAACGTTGGACGAGTGCAACCAGCTTTTTGAAGAATATAAACAATACTTATTATCCGAAAGTAAAGGAACGGTACATGCCCAGTTCATGCAAATGAAACTGGAATTCTATCCTCCCGATGAGATCAAGATCGTATCTCCGGTGCAGTTGGCCGACATGTATGCCAAAGAATCGCGCAGCGCCTTGCTCGACTACTATAGAGATAAGACCAAAATTCTGGTCCGTATTACTACAGAACTTAGGGAAGACGATGCGGCAAAAGCAGAACAGAGAAAGAACACAGTACTCAGCAAGCAGGAAATGTACGAAGCCATGGCAATGAAAAACCCCTACGTTGCCCGGCTTAAAGAATCGCTGAATATGCAGATTGAGTACTAATAAAAATGAATGTTCGTAGAGAAGCCAATACAATTACAATAAAATGAATGTTCGTAGAGACGCAAGATTTTGCTTCTCCACTGCGACTGGGTTAATAACACCAAAACCACCTCAAATAACACAATAAAAACATTCGACCTATTAAAATATACACAGATTTCACGAACTCTGAAAATTACATAACTAATCGACCGAGTTTAATTACTTTTGACTTCTAAAAATACAATACAATATTATGGCGGAAGCAATACGTATGCCGTTGCTGAGTGATACAATGAAGGAAGGCGTTATAGCCGAGTGGCACAAAAAAGTGGGTGATGAAGTAAAAGCCGATGATGTAATAGCTAATGTGGAGACCGACAAGGCCACCATGGAAGTAACTCCTTACGTTGACGGTACTCTGTTATATATAGCTGTAGACAAAGGACAGGGTGTACCTATTAATGGCATTATGGCTATCATTGGCAAACCGGGCGAAGATTTTCAGTCTATCATTGACAATGAAAAGAAAGCTACACCGGCTGCTGCGCCCGCACAACCTGCACCGGCTGCTGCCCCAGCACAAGCAAATGCAGCACCTGCAGCTCCCGTAGCGGAACAACCTGCTGCACCACAGGCCAATGTTGCTCCGGCCGCACCTGTAGCAGAAGCTACGCCTGCTGCAGCTCCAAACCCAGGCGATGCTAACGCAACAGTAGTTCGTATGCCACTGCTGAGTGATACCATGAAAGAAGGTAAGATAGTAGCTTGGCACAAACAGGTAGGCGATGTTGTAAAAGGCGATGACGCCATTGCCGATGTAGAAACCGACAAGGCGACTATGGAAGTAATGCCTTATGCCGATGGTGTTCTCTTATACATAGGTGTAAAAGAAGGCGACGCCGCTAAGATCAACGATATTATAGCAATAGTAGGTAAGGCCGGTACAGATGTAACTCCTTACCTCGATAAGCCAGGTGGTGCGCCTTCTGCTGCACCACAGCAACAAACACCTGCCCAGCCAGCGCAACAAAATGCCATGCCGGCTGCACCCGTTGCGGCTCCGGCAGTTCAGCCTGCTGCACCAGCCCAGCCTGTCATGGCGAGTGGAGTTCACCCTGAGTCTGCCGAAGGGTCGAAGCACGATAATGCAGGTGGACGTGTAATAGCATCTCCGCTGGCTAAGAAACTGGCATCAGATAAAGGAATAGATATTCAACAGCTTGTAGGTAGTGGCGACAATGGCCGCATCATCAAGCGCGATATAGATACATTTAAAGCACCTGCTGCACAGCAAGCCCAGCCTGTCGTGGCGAGCTCGTCGAACCAGGCTCAACCCGCCCAGGCAGCGCAAGCGCCTAAAGCAAGTGCAGCACCATTTGTTCCTGCAGTTCAGGGTACAGAAGGCCATACCGACACTCCGGTGTCTCAGATGCGCCGCATTATTGCACAGCGCCTCGCAGAAAGCAAGTTCAGTGCGCCGCATTTCTACCTGCGCATGAGTATCACTATGGATAAGGCTATCGAAGCCCGCAAAGCCATCAACGATGTGTCTCCGGTTAAAGTGTCTTTCAATGACCTGATCATTAAAGCATGTGCTATGGCACTGCGCAAACATCCGGCTGTCAACAGCTCATGGATGGGCGATTTCATCCGCCAGAACCACCATATCAACATCGGTACAGCCGTAGCAGTAGAAGAAGGTTTGATCGTTCCGGTTATTAAGTTTGCAGACCAGAAGACTTTATCTCAGATCTCTGAAGAAGCCAACGTACTAATCGAAAAGGCCCGTACCAAAAAGATACAGCCGCAGGAATTTACAGGCAATACCTTTACAATATCTAACCTGGGAATGATGGATATGGACGAATTCACGGCCATCATCAATCCACCTGATGCATGTATATTGGCAGTAGGTAAGATTGCCCCTACCCCGGTTGTAGAAAATAACCAGGTTGTTATCAGGCAGATATTGAAACTTACCCTCAGCTGCGACCACCGTGTAGTAGATGGCGCTGTAGGTGCACGTTTCATGCAGACATTGAAATCACATTTAGAGAATCCGGTTACCATGTTGGTATAAGGAACACAATATTTAATTTGACAATAAAACACACCAAAGTGAAAAGCGGCTATACAATAGGATAACTGCTTTTCACTTTTGGCTTATTAGATGGAAAGAAAAAACAGACCGGCCGTAAAATCATTACCCCTCCTTATAGGGCGTAAACCCATCATGGAAGCGTTGGAATCAGGCGCAGCCATGGAGAAGATATTTATGCTCCGCAGCGCCACCGGACCCGAGATCAATACGATCAAGACCCTGGCTCGTAACCTCAATATACCTGTTAGCCAGGTGCCGGTAGAAAAGCTGGATAACCTTACTAAATCTCAACACCAGGGCGTGGTAGCATGGGCGTCATTGCTTAACTATATAGACCTACAGGCGGGCATATCACACATCGTGGAGCAGGGTCAGACACCTCTGTTCGTCTTGCTTGATGGCATTACCGACGTACGTAATGTGGGTGCAATAGCCCGCAGTGCATTATGCTGCGGTGCACAGGCGTTGATACTACCTACTTCACATGCAGCATCACTCACCGAAGAGGCCGTAAAGGCATCAGCAGGAGCACTGCACAAAATACTATTGTGCCGCATACCTTCTGTGCCACAAGCTGTTGATGTACTCAAGCTGAACGGCATTCAGATACTGGGAACACAGATGAAGGGAAGTGTACCGGTTTATGATGCCGACATGACTATACCATCATGTATCGTTATGGGTGCCGAAGACACTGGTATCAGTAAAGACGTTTTAAAACGTGCCGATGTATTGATCCGTATCCCCATGGTTACCGCCTTCGATTCTCTGAATGTTTCAGTAGCTACGGGTATGATCCTCTATGAAGCTGCCAAACAGCGGATACTGGAGCATAAATAACATTTTCGTAATAATAGCTCTTACATATACGGCAAAAAGAAAGTATGATGCAATAATAGTCCATATTATTTGGCTTTTCTTGCTAAACGATGATAGATGCCTGTTGATTAATAGGCAATGGTTTGCTAATTTTGCATTTCGTAAATAATAGTTTTCTCATGATAGAAATTAAAGTTCCTACAGTAGGTGAATCAATAAGTGAAGTTACCCTTGTCAAATGGCTGAAAAAGGAAGGGGATTATGCAAACAGAGATGAAGTATTATGTGAACTGGAATCTGAGAAAGCTACTTTCGAACTGACCGCAGAACAAGCAGGCACCCTGCATATTGTTGCAGAAGAAAACGCTACTCTAAAAATTGGCGATCTTGCCTGCACCATAGATGAGACCGCTGCTAAACCAGCAGGCGCTCCTGCGGCAGGGGCACCAGCTGCTGCCCCTGCCGCTCCAAAAGCTGAAAAAGCTGCTGAAGCACCTAAGGCCGCACCGCAGTCAGATGTAAAAGCTTCACCGGTAGCTAATGCTATTATGAGCGACAAGCAGGTAAATGCTGCTGACGTTAAGGGATCAGGCGCACAAGGCAGGATCATGAAGCAGGATGTATTGGAAGCTATAAACAATGCCGGCAAACGTGGTGGTGCTGCTGCTTTCACCCGCGAGGACAAGGTTCAGAAAATGAGCAACCTGCGCAAGACCATCAGCCGCAGATTAGTAGAAGCTAAGAACAGCACTGCAATGCTTACTACCTTCAATGAAGTGGATATGACCCGCATCATGGAAGTACGTAAGTTGTATAAAGATTCTTTCAAAGAATCTCACGGTGTGAACCTGGGCTTTATGTCTTTCTTCACAAGAGCGTGCAGCATGGCCCTGTTAGAGTGGCCTGCAGTTAATGCCTACATTGATGGCGATTCATTGATCTACCACGACTACTGCGATATTTCTATAGCTGTTTCAGCGCCAAAGGGCCTCGTAGTTCCTGTTATCAGGAATGCAGAAAGCCTGAGTATGGCCGGTATAGAGCAGAAAGTTGTAGAACTGGCAAAGAAGGCACGCGACAACAAATTAACTCCCGATGAGATGGCTGGTGGTACATTTACGATCACCAATGGTGGTGTGTTTGGCTCGCTGATGTCTACACCTATCATCAATATCCCACAGTCTGCTATTCTCGGTATGCATAAGATCCAGGATCGCCCAATGGCCATCAACGGCAAAGTAGAGATCCGCCCTATGATGTACCTGGCACTTAGCTATGACCACCGCATCATCGATGGCCGTGAGTCTGTAGGCTTCCTGGTAAGAGTTAAAGAATTGTTGGAAAACCCTGAGCTGATGCTTATCGGTAAAGATCCCGTTAAGGCGCTGTTGGAACTGTAATTATCAACTCCTTTATAAGCAAATAAGGCATCTCAAACGAGGTGCCCTATTTTTTTGTGTGTCTCTCTGGTAGAACGCACAAACCACTGCGAGAAAATCTACATTATCTGATTTATATGTTTGTTACTGCACCGGCTTAGGCTTAGATTTAACCATCTGGTCTACCCGCACCCACTCTTTCATGGTATGGTCATACTGCTTGATAGCCTTGGCGGGATTGCCGGCTACCACTGTATAATCGGGCACATCTTTAGTTACTACCGCCCCTGCCGCTATTACGCAGTGCTTTCCTATAGTTACTCCTGCTGTCAGTATAGCATTAGCTGCTACCCAGCAGTCATCACCCACCGTTATCTGGGCTACAGTAACCTTCTGTTCGTGTATAGGTAAGTTAATATCTTTATACTCATGGTTAAGGCCACTGGCAACTATGTTTTGGGCAAATATCACATTGTTACCAATGGATATTGGTCCTATCAGCACGTTGCTCATACCAATAAGCGTATTACTACCTATTATCACATCTCCAACGCCATTATTTACGGTAGAAAAATCTTCAATAACAGATCCCTTACCCAGCATGAATTTATTAAAAGGTACCACGTCTATACGCGTATTGAAGCGAATGGTAGAACCTGCCCCCCGCTTATGAATGAACCGGTTAAGAAACAGTTTCACCCATAGCCTTGGCCTTGCCTCCCCCTTTGGGATCAACATGCGATGAACCATATTCTTTAGCTTCGGGTTACCTTTTATCTTATCTGCAATAGACATATTTTCTTTTGGGTTAGTGAAACAAACCGTAATTCGATAGCGAACGTATGTTACTTACCTGTAAAACTAAATACATTTGCTCAAACATTAAATAAGTAGGTGAAAATTAAGGTCTATTTCTTAAATTTGAAGCTATTTATAACAATGAGGATTATTTTATAATTATAATTTAATTCGCTCTATTTGTGTAGCTGGTTAATTGTGACCAACTTTAAGTGTTTTTTGATTTCATAAATCTACCGACAATACTAAATGACCGCCAGATATAAGTTACTGATTGCTTTTTCTCTTGTTTGCATTGCCTTCACCGCACCTGCCCAACAATCTATGATGGCAAGTGTAGACTATAACCTGCTGCAACGCATGATAGATACTGCCAAAGTAAGGTATCCGAGAATGAAGAAGTATGAGCACAAAATAAGGGAAGCCAAGCTAGGAGTAACAAAAGCTAAATGGGGATGGTTTGACGGGCTTACGTTCAGTTATACCTACAATGCCTCTGTTAGCAATGCACCGGTGTCACAGAACCAGTCTTTAACAGGTTATTCTCCAGGAGTGTTCCTCAATTTTGGTGCTTTACTATCTCGCCCGGCCACTATTAAAATGGCACGTGAGGAGAAAAAAGTGGCGGAGGAAGACAAAGCAGAGTTTACCTTAAACATAGAGCAGACAGTAAAAGACAGGTATTTTGCCTATGTTGAAAAATTGGCTATTCTTAACCTGAGGTCTAAATCTGCCAGTGATGCAGACATTTCTCAAACGCAGATCAAATACAAATATGAACTGGGTATTGAAACCTTTGATAACTACAGTAAAGTACTTGTATTATATTCCGTATCTTCTCAGAATAAAATTGAAGCCGAGGCCGCTGTGCTAAGGGCTAAAGCATCGCTTGAAGAAATATTGGGTGCAAAACTGGAAGAATTCAACTAGACTTAATGGAAGGAAAGAGATTCTTAAATATATTAAAGAAACAGAAGTACACTTTAATGGCCATACCGGTATTGGTAATGGTCATTGCGTTTATACTTACCCGTAAGTTGCCTAATGTATATTCATCTAAAGGCAGCCTGGCAGCCGGTATTGTAAAAGCCTCTGCGCAAATGTCTATATTGGACGCCAACCCCTTGCAGGAGTCGAAAGTGAGCCAGGAGTTTGGTAACATGATACAACTCATGCAGATGAAGAAAGTGTATGACCAGGTGTCTTACAAGCTAATTCTTCATGATCTTGAAGGCGAAGACCCATTCAGGAAAGCCAGCAAGCTGATGGGCGAATTGAATGAGAATGCCCGTAAACATGCTATAACAGTATACAAAGACCTATATAATAAAAGACAACCATTGTCGCTTTGGGATCAGGACCAGAAAGGGCTGAACGACCTTATCATATCTATGGGATATGATTACGAGTCACTGTCTAAGAAAATGCGTGTCTACCGAATAGACAATAGTGACTTTATAACTGCTGAGTTTGAATCGGAGTCACCTATATTATCTGCTTTTGCAGTTAATACATTGTTTTCGGAGTTTATTGCCTACCACACATCCATTAATCACGAAAGTGAAGAAAGGACCATTAAATTCTTAGGAGATCTATTAAATGAAAAGCGAAATGCCCTCGACACAAGTATGGGCTCTTTGAAACGATTTAAGATAGATAACCGACTGCTGAATCTTACTGATCAGGGTAAGAGCTTGTATGCGCAGATCACAGAGTTTGAGAATAAAATACAGGAAGTACAAAAGACCATAGACGCTAATACGGGCGCGCTGGAAAACCTGAATGAAAAATTCACATCGGAAGAACAGCGTAATATAGACAAGGTATTGTCTTCTATGAATCAATCGGTTATAAGCCTTACTGAGCAGATAAATATAGCACAGGATGAATATACTAAGAGTGGGTTTGAAAGCAGATATCTGAAGAAGATAGACTCATTGGTCAATGCCAAAAAACTGGTTCTTACCCAAGCCAGCAACAGGTATACTGCCAATCCGAATGCTACCAAAGACAATCTTGTATCTCAGCGTATAAGCCTGGAAGTAAACAGAGATATGGCTCAGAGCGGAATAAAGTCTTTACAAAAAGAGCTTAGGAGATTGAACAACCGCTTTGATACTTTAGTACCGAAAGAGGCAACAATTAATACTTACGAAGGCAACATAAGTGTGGCAAGCCAGGAGTATGTGGAGATACAGAAAAAGTATAACCAGGCCACAATGGCTTTTAACTCAAGCGCGCAAATAAAGCAAATAGAGATGGCCATGCCAGGCAATAAGCAGCCATCGAAAAAAATGCTGCTTGTTTTAGTGAGTGGCATTGGCAGCCTTGTGGTTTGTTTGTCAGTTATATTCATGTTGTTCTACCTCGACAATTCGCTTAAATATGTAGATGAACTGTCTAACAAAACAAACCTTCCGGTATTAGGTACACTCCCCTACATTGTTCATTCTTCGCTACTAAATCTTAATGAGCTCTGGGCGCCTGACAACAACAGTCCGATAGATCAGGAATTCCGTAACCAGCTACGATCTGTGCGATTTGAAACAGAGAATTGCATGGAAGGTAACCACATGCTTACTGTCACCAGTCTGGCAGAAGGGGAAGGCAAAACATTTCTGTCTATGTGTCTGGCAAGCGCCTATACAATGGTCAATAAGAAAGTGTTGCTTATTGACGGCAACTTTACCAATAACACTATCTCTACTCTTACAGATCCGGCTTACTATATAGAAGACTTTCTTACCGGCCGCACCAATATTCCATATCCGGGAGAAGAAACGGACATAACTATTATTGGAAACAAGGGGCAAGACATATCTCTGTTTGAGATTAATACTGAAGCGGTCATAAGACAGAAGATACAGCAGTTGAAAGATGCATTTGACATTATAATTGTTGAGTCTTCTTCTCTCAATACCATGAATCAGGCTAAGGAATGGATAACGGTAACCGATAAAGTAATAGCATCTTTTGAGGCCAATAAGATAATAAGCGGAGAGAAGAAGATATTTGTTGGCTATCTTAAGTCGCTGAATAACAAGTATATAGGGTGGGTTATGAACAGACTGACAGAAGATGAAGATGCCCCCAAACCTAAGAGACGTTTCTTCCGTAAAAAGGCTGATCAATGAACCACACAATACTAATGAACGTATGGATAGTACTACAGGTACTTATCGGCTACAATCTTGTATTGCCGTTGGTTTTGTATGTGCTGCACCTGATCTCCGGTCAATACAAGTTTAAGAATAAAGCTGTTAGCAAAGAAGAAGCTGACTATGCGATTATCGTAACTGCCTATGAACAGACCTACATGCTAAAAGCTGTTACTGATTCTATAGTTAAGCTTAAGTATGACAACTACCTTGTTTATATCGTTGCTGATAAGTGCGACATAACCAACCTGAAATTTGATGATAAACGCATTATCGTTCTAAGGCCGGAAGAAACACTGGGCAGTAATACCCGATCGCATTTCTACGCTATTAACCGCTTTCAACGCAACCACGAAAGGTTAACAATTATTGATAGCGATAACCTTGTAGATCCACAATACCTTACAGAACTGAACAAGCTATTTGATGAGGGCTTCATAGCAGTGCAAGGTTTGCGCAAGGCTAAGAACATGGATACAACCGTAGCCTGCCTGGATGCCGCACGCGACATGTACTATCACTTCTACGATGGAGAGGCCCTTTTCGACCTGGGGTCTTCGGCAACACTTGCGGGATCGGGAATGGCATTTACAACTGAATTGTACAAAGAATGTTTGGAAAAGCTGGACATAACGGGTGCAGGATTTGATAAGGTATTGCAAAATGAAATTGTGGGTCGTGGATATAGGATAGCCTTTACTAATAAGGCAGTGGTCTATGATGAGAAGACATCTAACTCAGACCAACTGGTAAAGCAACGCGCCCGCTGGATCAATACATGGTTCAGGTATTTCAAATTTGGCTTCTCTATAATGGGGAGTGGCATAGTGAAATTTAGCTGGAACAGAATTTTATTTGGCATCATATTGCTAAGGCCGCCATTGTTTATCTTTCTGCTGTTATCATTGATGTTTGCAGCTGCAAACATTTTCATCAGTATGACTGCTGTAGTAATATGGGCAGGGGCGTTCCTTTGTTTTGTGGTTGGGTTCTTACTGGCACTTGTCCATTCTAAACCCGACCCTAAAGTGTGGGCATCATTGGTAGGCATTCCCAAATTCATCTTTTACCAGGTACTTTCTTTAATGAAAATACGGAAGGCCAATAAAATATCGGTTGCCACTACACACTATCATGCGCAGGATATTGATGAAGTAAAAAAAGAATCATGAGAAGAGATCCTGAAGATAAATATGCGGATGCCGTGGCTTACCGAAAGGAAATGACCATTAAGATAACACGCTTCCTTGCAATAGTAATGGCCTTTCTGAGCACCTTCTTTTTCTTTATCAAGTTGCTGTTTCTTTGATGAATAAAGAGCTGATCATACCACTGACCTCTAAAAAGGAGACACTGCGCGAATTAATCCGCAGGCTATTCCTTGTGGAGAAACTGAACAATAAGTTTGGGTTTGGGCTGCTGCTACTTTTTTGCATGCTCATAGCTGCCGTTATATCTCTTATAGGGGTAAAGGAAGGCATGATGATCATCATTGGTATGATAGCCATACCAATAGTATACGGCATCGTTGCATACCCTAAATTTGGTATTTTCGTATACCTGAGTATGGCATACCTGCTTATGTGGTTCATAAAGATAGGTGTTAACTTTCCGTTGGGTACCGTTATGGACGGAATGGAGGCCTTGTTCATTCTAAGTCTGTTTATCAAACAAAAGAGAGATAAGGATTGGAGCATGTTCAAGGGGCCGGTGAGTACGGTCATTCTTATATGGATAGGGTACAATTTTTTTCAGATAGCCAACCCTACAGCAGAGTCGAGACTGGCATGGGTGTATACGGTAAGGACAGTAGCTGTGGTGATGATCATGTACTTTATTTTCCTATACTACATTACAACAAAATTAATTATCAAATTAATCTTCAGGCTGTGGATATGCCTGGCTCTTTTTGGCGCACTATATGGGTTAAAGCAAGAATATATTGGTTTTTTCCCTTTTGAAGATGCTTATTTACACTCTGACCCTGGCATTGAATTGCTCTTATTTATAGGCGGGGTATGGCGTAAATTTTCTATATTCTCAGATCCTGTTGCCTTTTCTTACAATATGGTAACGGCAAGCCTGGTATGCATCGGGTTAATGACGGGACCGGTATCACGAGCCAAGCGTATCATACTGGGCTGCCTTGTAGTAATTTTTTTAATGGCCATGTTGTCTTCCGGCACACGAGGCGCTTACGTGTTGCTACCAGCAGGGGTAATATTATTATGTGTGCTAAAGTATAATAAAAAAGTATTGCTGGCATTGATCATTGGCGCTGTTATGGCCACGGGCATTATATTCGTACCCACCAGCAATAATACGTTATACCGTTTTCAAACCGCCTTTAAACCTAATGACGACCCCTCTTTTAACCTCAGAAAGATGAACCAAAAGAGGATTCAGCCCTATATATTGTCACATCCGCTTGGCGGCGGATTAGGTGCCACGGGCGAATGGGGTAAACGTTTCGCGCCATATTCCTATCTGGCAAATTTCCCACCCGATAGTGGTTATGTAAGAATTGCGGTAGAGCTTGGGTGGATAGGGCTGTTTCTTTTCTGCCTGTTGGTTTTTACCGTACTAAAAACAGGCATCAACAGTTATTTTATTATTAAGGACCCCAAGCTGCGTTCTTATTGCCTGGCAGCGGTGCTTGTGGTTTTTGCACTAAATGTTGGTAACTATCCACAAGAGGCAATAGTACAATACCCTTCCAATGTTTACTTTTATCTCGTTATTGCTATAATAGGAGTAACACTACGCCTTGATAAACAACAAAATAAACTCCTTGATGCCGGTAAATGACACTCTACATAACAGAGATATTGTAGTGGTTGGACAGCAACCCTGGGATACCGGCATTGGCAGCAACTGTAAGAACATTGCACTTGAGTTCAGTAAACATAACCGCGTGCTATATGTAAACAGCACGCTGGACAGGATAACCCTACTTAAACATAGAGATGACCCTAAGGTGCAGAAACGCCTGGTAGTGATAAGAGGTAAGGAAAAAGGCATTGTGTCTATACAAGATAACTTGTGGAATCTTTACCCTGATGAGCTAACAGAATCCATCAACTGGATAAAGAGCAGGCCGATTTTTAATGCGCTTAACAAGGTAAATAATAAGAAATTCGCACGATCTATACAAAAAGCTATACATGAACTGGGCTTCAAGAACATCATTTTGTTTAATGACAATGATATATTTCGGTCGTTTTATCTGAAAGAACTGCTGAAACCATCTGTAAGTATTTACTACAGCCGCGACTATATGCTGGCCGTAGACTACTGGAAATTTCATGGGGAAAAGCTGGAACCTGAGCTGATAGGTAAAAGTGACCTCTGCGTAGCCAATTCTACCTACCTGGCCAATTATTGCCGTAAGTACAATCCAAAGTCGTACTATGTAGGACAGGGGTGTGACCTGGAGATGTTCAGCCACCCCAAGGATAAGAATATACCTGCCGATATGGCTGCGCTACCCCACCCTGTAATTGGCTATGTGGGCGCCCTGCAGAGCATAAGGCTGGATATTGCCCTATTGGAATACATTGCCAAACAACAGCCTGAATGGAACATAGTGCTGGTAGGACCAGAGGATGATGAGTTTAGAGCCAGTAACCTGCATAACATACCTAATGTACACTTCCTGGGGGGGAAAGACCCATCGGTGTTGCCTGCCTATATCAATGCATTTGACGTGTGTTTGAATCCGCAAATCGTGAATCAGGTTACCATTGGTAACTATCCACGTAAGATAGACGAGTATCTGGCGATGGGTAAACCCACGGTTGCTACTGCCACAGAAGCTATGAGCATATTTGCAGAGCATACCTACCTGGCCAGCAACAAGGAAGAATATGTAACACTTATAGCTAAGGCCCTTGCAGAAGACTCAATGCCCTTACAAAATGCCCGTCGCGAATTTGCTTCTACTCATACATGGGAGAATAACGTAAAGGAAATCTATAAGGCAGTGAATGAGATTTTGCTGCCTGCATGATAAAAGTGGCAGTTGCCATGTCGCTAAATATATCTACAGGTTTGTTAGGTAACCCCTGCATTTGATTACTGCCTTTTGGAGTTAGTCTGAAAGAAAACGGGCCTGAAGGTCGTTGATCATAAGCCCAACACTGCAAGAAAAGGTTTTGAATATACCCAATCAACTCACACGGTCAAATTACTTTGCTTAATAACATCCATTACAAATGTGCTTTTGGTCTGGCCAATATTGGGCACTTCACTTAGTTCGTTGACAAAAAACTTATAAAAGCTCTCCATAGACGAGGAAATGATCTTGAGCATAAAATCAAAATCCCCCGATATGTTGTAGCATTCCACCACCTCTTTAAGTTGGGTTACGCCGGTAATAAATGCCTGAGCAGCACTTTTATTATGATCTTTTAGCGATACATGGCAGATGACCATAACACCCTTCCCTAATTTCCTATTATCCACCAAAGCACCATATTGAACTATTACGCCCTCCTGCTCCATGCGCTTTATTCGATCATGGGTAGGTGTGGGGCTAAGGTGTACCCTGGCTGCAATTTCCCTCACAGTCAGCTTAGCGTTTTGTTGCAGCAGCGACAGTATTTCAAGGTCTTTATTATCTATCCCTGTAAATGGACGTTCGTTTTGTTCTGTTATCATGTTACTATTCCACTTTTTTTGCGCACTTGTTCTTTGATCAATCCGAAAAAATTGCCTATGTTCTTAAAATAGTCAAAATGGCGCTCATAAAATTAGGTAAAAGTACCTTTGAAAGAACAAAGATACAAATCTACAATGCAGAAAAAGAATATTATCCTTATCATAGGCTCTATGGGCATACTGGTCGAAGCGCTGGATATAGCGATCATCAACCTGGCGCTGCCATCTATACAGCAGGAATTTGCCCTCACAGGTGCCGGCGTGCAGTGGCTACAGTCGCTATACATATTGTTTTATGGCGGATTCCTAATTATTGGTGGCAAGTTATCTGATGTGTACGGGACTAAGAAGATGTTCCTGCTGGGCAGTGGGTTATTTTTATTCACTTCGCTTGGTGCAGGTTTATCGCCCACATACAGCAGCTTGCTTGTATTCAGGGCCATACAGGGACTGGCAGCAGCAATGGTGATGCCGGCAGCCTTCTCCCTCATCAGCCATACATTTACAGATCTTAGTGAGCGTGGCAGAGCCATGGGCATCTTTAGTTCTTTTGCAGCCATAGGCTCCGGCAGTGGATTATCACTCGGCGGCGTTATAACCAGTTATTGCGGGTGGCAGTGGGTGTTCATTATCAATGTGCCCATCCTTGCCATAGTAATATTGTTCGGCTATGCACTGCTAGATGTAGATTCGCCATCCCGGACAGGAGAGAGGCCAGACCTGCTTTCCGGTTTCTTCTTGGTGTCCGGGCTGGTAATGGTGACAATATGTACCCAACTACTGGCGGCACCGGCAGACAACATATGGTATATAGCTTCACTTGTGGTACTTATTGTTCTATTTGCAGCCACTTTGAAGACCAGACTTGGCAAGAAAGAAAATCCGTTGATAGATCTCTGCTTGTTCCGCATTCCGTCGCTGGTGGCGGGCAATGTGTCATTTCTGCTCCTTGGGGCATTTTTTACAGGCTACCTGTTCATTGTATCTATGGTGCTGCAGTATAACCTGCACATCACCGCAGCAAAGGCCGGCATCATTTTGGTACCGTTTAGCCTGCTCTCGGTACTAGTTGCACGATTTGTAGCCCCACATATTATGCCACGCATTCCTGTTATCGCCACTGCAATGATCGGAATGGCATGCATGTTAACAGGCAGCATTTTCCTGATGGCAGCTATTTACTTTACTCAACTTTCTCTGTTGTTGTGTGGCGCCGCCTCCATAGCCGGATTTGGTATTACGCTTTGCTTTACCGGATTTTCTGTAATGTCTATGCAGCAGATACCGGCCATGCACTATGGTGTTGGGTCTAGTCTTACGTCTACCTCCTTTTTCTTTGGCGGTGGCGTAGGCTTGCCCTTACTAACCATTTTTATAAAAAATGGCACAAATATAGGCGTTGCCCCAATTATAGTACTTGCGGCATTTGCATCAGTTGCCTTGGTATTCCTGGTCTTATATATGCAGAAAGTAAATGCGCAGAATGAACAAATTACCGGTTCGGCAATTGAAAAAATTGAAAGTGGACTGACGGCAGTTGTCTAGATAAACCTCCTTTATAGTGAATATTTCATGAACATGTAGGTGCTTTTCGGGTGGAAAATGATACTGCCTTCTCCAGAAACATACCGGAGAGCTATCATTCGAAGGGATAAATAGATAACAGCTAACTCTATATGGATGTTGGGAGAGTTTTACAAACATGAATTTAGACCGATAGCCGCAGTCTTATTTACCATCGGATTAACCACATTACTCATATATTATATCTTCTATTTTAGAAAAGACAGGAAAGCGGAACTGGCGTAAGTGTTAATTTATTTGTACAGCAAACCGATTTTTAAAAATGAGGTAATTAATCAATAACTTGCATATTGATTATGGAATCGATTTTATTTCAGGACCTGGGTAATGTTGCGTATGATACAGCCTGGGATTACCAGGAGCAATTGATGAAGGTGAGCCTGGACGCTAAAGCGCAGTGGTACAACACCCCTGAATTGGAGCGATTAAAGGGGCCAGATACCGTGCATCACCTACTGTTTTGCGAGCATCCGCATGTGTATACTATAGGCAAGAGCGGGCATATGGAGAACTTGCTGGTGAATAATGCCATGTTGAAAGAACTTAATGTTTCCTTTTTCAAAACCAACAGAGGTGGCGATATTACCTACCACGGACCTGGCCAAATAGTGGGCTACCCTATTCTGGACCTGGAGCGCTTTTTCACTGATCTGGGCAGATATATGCGTAATCTGGAAGAAGTGATGATACGCGTATTAGCTACTTACGGGATCGTGGCTGGCAGGTTACCTGGATCGACCGGCGTGTGGCTGGATGCAGATGTGCCGGGCAAAGCACGCAAGATATGTGCTATGGGTGTGAAGTGCAGCCGCTGGGTGACCATACATGGTTTTGCACTAAATGTAAATACAGACCTTAATTATTTTAATTATATAGTACCTTGCGGTATTACTGATAAAAGTGTAACCTCCCTGCAGAAAGAACTGGGTCGCCCGGTAGATGAGCAGGAGGTAAAAGAGAAGCTGGTCTATGAGTTCGGCCAGGTTTTTGGGGCGGAAATGATCATAGAGAAGCCTGTTGAAAATGTAGTGGTATAATTTTTTTAGCGTTAAAGTCAATATACATTGGCAAAGCAGGAAATTACATATTACTGGGGAGACAACCATTTGCTCATCAACCTTGGCAGCAGGATAAACACACGTATGCGCGTGCTGTATGTATTCGAATTGCTGTTTACACTCGGTTTAGCGTCGCTTATTATTTTCAAATCCTTTCCCATACATCACCATTATTTCCTCTGGATCAATATTACCGGTGCGTCACTTTTATATTTCCTTGCTGTAAGGCGTTTCCTGCTGCGCATGTTCTTAAAAGAGAGCATAGTACTTGACGACCAGTATATAGCCTTTGAAAAACAAACCATTTTTTCGAAAAAAGTACGCAGGTATGATTGGCGATTGCTAGGTCCGCTGCATTACGAGGGCCATGCTAAAAAAACCGATCATCCGCTGAAGGGTAAGACTTTCGACTATTTCGGTTTTGAAACACAAGAACAGATCATACAGGTATTACACCGCAATGGCAATCTGTATTTCGAGACGCATGACGGACGATTGTATTTTGCCCTTGGTGTTTATTCATGGCATGCAGAAGAAATGGTGCAGATGATGAAGATGTATATGGGCAACTATTTGCGCCTTGGCCCCGAATGGGAGGAGATGTTGCAGACGCATGAGATGGATGACGTGCAGTAAGGCTAATAAATAGTCACATAGCCGGATTCTAGTTCCACAACATCGCGGCGTAATACGAATCTATACTGACCTTTCTTCTGGAAGTTTCTCTTATCTAATATTACTTTAGCCGTATTGATCCTTGGAATTTCTATGACCACGTGATTGTCTTTGTCATAGAACTTAATTGAATAGTGGTGCGTACCGAGATCGTCGGGCAAATTGAAGGTGACATTGCCGGAAACGGCATCATTAAAGATGTATTTTGACTTCACGTCAGCAGCCTCATTCACGTTCATATCGTCGGTGAACTTGATGGATATTTTCTGTCTTGGAGCGGCAGGCTCCTTCTTTACTGCTTCGGCAACTATTCGGGCATTATTGCTGGTCGAATCTACATTGTATGAAACTGTTATCTTGCTTTTGGCGGAAGTGGGCAGGCTATCTACATAGGCCTTTACAGCAGCTTCATCTTTAAGGGTAACAGTTACTTTTTTAGGTTCTTCTACAGGCTTATGGTGTTCGGGCTTTTTAGGATCTTCTATGTACTTACTTGCATCGGGCTCGGTGGAGTCTGCATTATACGAAACTGTAAATTTGCGCGTTTCCGATTTAGGCAATGTAGCTACAAAGCCGGCCACATCGGTCTTATCATCAAAGGTTACATTCACTTTCTTTTGTGGCTCCGTGGGTTTCTTTGTATCAATGTATGCGTCAGCGTCTATGTCCCCCGTATCGTCGGTATACGTTACGGCTATCTTCTTGCGGCTCTCAACAGGCAGAGTTTCTATATAATCTTCAACAGTAACTTCCTCCTCATCATCATTATGTTTGGGGAATTTCAACTTTTGCTGCGGGGTGTCTGCGGGAGTTTGAGCAACAGGCTGTGGTGCGGGTTCCTTTTTATACACTTCCATGTACCTGTCTTTATCGGCAGGGTTTACCGCATTCTTTACTTTGCCACTTTGTTTCTCGGGTTTGGGTTGCTCCGTTACAATTAACTTTTGCAGCGCTTCATTCGATGGCAATCCCCTACCTTTTCTTACAGCAATAGAATCGACATAGACCCCATAATGCAAGCTACCCCAGGTAAGGCCTGAGTTGAAGACGATAGACAGTTTGTAATAATTTTTGCCGGGCATAGGATGACCATCGGCAAATGCCTGTACCCCTTTATATAACTTCTTCACATAGCCGATAGTGGAATAATTGAATGAACTATCGGCTGAGCGCATTACCGAGATAGATTTCACCCCATCGTACTGGCAGGTCCAGGAAAGCAACACAATACCATTCTCCTCATCACCAATGATGTCGGGCAAGGTAGGCTGTGCGTATGCTGCGAAAGAGATGGTCACCAGGCACAAGAGAAATAATACCCTGCGCCTAATGGAAGATGAAATCATTTTTCAAACCTAATGCAATTTTCAACAATTAGAAAATAGGATAAATTTATAATTGAAAAATTAACTAAACTGAAACGCTGCCAAAATAAAATGCATGCAATTGTATTTACACAATTAACTACTATCTTAGCCCTTTGAGGATAATCAAATTATTACATGGGAATATTTACAAAGAAACCGATCGGCAAGCTAATGTTGGATTCTGCCGATGGTGAATCGGGATTGAAGCGAACGTTAAGTGCTGCTAATCTTGTTGCATTGGGAATTGGTGCCATTATAGGTGCTGGTCTGTTTGTGCGAACTGCGGCAGCTGCAGCAAATAATGCGGGTCCATCTGTAACCATAGGCTTTATAGTTGCAGCGATAGGCTGTGCACTGGCTGGACTGTGTTATGCCGAGTTTGCATCTATGATACCTATAGCAGGTAGTGCGTATACTTACTCATATGCTACAATGGGTGAATTGGTAGCGTGGATAATAGGTTGGGACCTTGTGCTGGAGTATGCAGTTGGTGCTGCTACTGTGGGTATAGCCTGGAGTGAATACCTGAATAAACTACTGGAGATGTTTGGCCTGCGAGTCCCCTATGAGTGGTCGCACTCACCTTTTGAAACACTCAAAGACGCATCGGGCCAGGTATTGCACCATGGCATGATGAATATACCGGCACTGTTCATCATCTTTATGATCACCATGTTGCTGATACGTGGAACCAAAGAGTCGGCAGTGGTAAATGGTATCATAGTAATATCAAAGGTGTCTATCGTTATCCTTTTCATTGTATTGGGTTGGAGCTATATGGTACCGGCCAATCATACACCTTACATTCCTGAAGCAAGCACATACACTGACACACAGGGTGTAGCACATAATTATGGCGGCATATGGGGCATACTAGGGGCTGCGGGAGTAGTGTTCTTTGCCTTTATTGGCTTTGATGCAGTATCTACAGCCGCTCAGGAAGCTAAAAATCCTAAGAAGGATATGCCAATAGGTATACTCGGATCACTGGTTGTTTGTACCATACTTTACATACTGTTTGCACATGTACTGACCGGTGTTGCCAGTGTAAACGACTTCCGTACTCAGGGTAAAGAGGCATCTGTTGCCTATGCTATTAAGACCTATATGCATGGCTATACCTGGTTGGCTAACCTAGTTACGGTGGCCATTCTGTTTGGTTTTAGTTCTGTGATACTAGTGATGCTGATGGGCCAATCGCGTGTATTCTACTCTATGAGCCGCGATGGTCTCGTGCCGAAAATATTCTCTGACCTTCACCCAAAATTCAAAACACCGTACAAATCAAACTGGATATTCCTTGTGCTGGTAGGCGCGTTTGCAGCATTTGTGCCGGGAGATATTGTAGGTGACATGACCAGTATCGGTACTCTATTCGCCTTTATGCTGGTTTGTGCCGGTGTGTGGATATTGCGCATTACCAATCCTGAATTGCCAAGGCAATTTAAGGTACCTTTCGTACCTGTTGTATCTGTTTTGGGTATACTAGTCTGCGGCGCTATGATAGCCGGTCTCGGCTGGACCAACTGGGCACGACTTGGTGGATGGTTGGTGATTGGCCTGGTAATATACTTCGGCTATAGTAAGAAACATAGTAAATTAAAGGATTAGAAAAATGAGAACAGCCTGTAAGTGATCTTATATTTACAAGCATCTGATAATATACGTTAAAGGGTGGCAGAATTACTTTTGCTACCCTTTTTCTTTATTTGTAAAAAAAGTTATTCATAAGCTATTGCATTTGTAATAAAAGAATTAATTTGTAAGGAAATTATTCATTTAAAATTAACCTAGATAGTTATGAAGCGTAAAATTTACTCATTAGCAATGCTTGCCATTGCTGCATTTTCTGTAGGCAAAGCGAATGCACAATGCCCTACAGGCAGGTATAATTCATTCATGTTTCCTACCTACACGGTAGATTCTGTAGTGTATTCTACCCCGTATAACCTGAAGATGGACATCTATCAGCCGGCAGGCGATGCTTTGGCGGCAAGGCCGCTGGTAATACTGGCACATGGCGGTAGCTTTGTAGGTGGTACCAGGCACGACGATGCTACTGTAGTAGACCTTTGTAAAAATCTGGCTAAACGTGGGTACGTTACCGCATCTATAGACTACAGGTTGGGTAATCTGGTCTCTATGGTATTAGATAGCACTGTGGCCATAGATGTGGTAATTAAGGCCATAAGCGATGGTAAAGCTGCGGTAAGGTTCTTCAGACAAGATGCGGCTACCACTAATACTTATAAAATTGATGTGAACAATATCTACTATGGCGGTAACTCAGCAGGGGCAGTATTGTTTATGCATGCGGGTTATATGCGTACTATGGGAGAAGCACCAAGCTATATTCAAACTGCATTGACCGCTAATGGTGGTATAGATGGGAACAGTGGCAACGCTGGTTACTCTTCTGACGGTAAAGCGGTAATCAACCTGGCTGGCGCATTAAATAACGTATCATTTATCAACGCCGGTGATATACCCTCTGTAAATGTTCAAGGCGACATTGATAATACAGTGCCATATGTATGCGCTTATCCACTGAGCGGAAGTGTGCATGTAAACCTCTGCGGATTGGGTACAATGGAGCCTGAATATGTTGCTAAGAGCATCTATCATATGAGCAAGGTGTACCCTGGTGACGGACATGTGCCTTGGTCAAGCGATCCTTTGAAGTTTGCACAGGTAGACTCTATGGTTACTGAGTTCCTCTACAATGTAAACTGTTCTGCAGTTAATGTGAATGACGTTTCTACCGCTACGGAAGTAAGTTTGTTCCCTAATCCTGCAAGCAGCGAAGTGAACATCAGATCTTCTGAATTACTTAACGACGTAATTGTTTATGACCAAACAGGTCGTGTAGTATTGACACATACTGCGATCAACAACAAGAATTATGTTTTGAACACAAATGCATTAAGCTCAGGAATGTACATGGTTAAGGTGCATTTCAACAATGAGAACTACACACCAATAGTGAAGAGAATAGTTATTGAGTAGTCAATAATATAGTAGTTGAAAGAAAAGCTAAAACCGGTGGTTTTAGCTTTTCTTTTGATTGACACATCCGATAAAAATTCAACACGAGATTATTTTTTACAGATAAAATCCTAACCTTCAATTATCAAACGGGCGCTATATCAGACAATATTTTTTGCCATTTTTTCGATACCTTAGTGGTCCTAAATATCTAAAATTAAAATGATCAGTAAATTTTACTCGTTTACCTTTTCCCTGCTTGCCATGGGATGTGCGCTGAACATCAATGCGCAAACAATAACTACCCTTGCCGGCACAGGCACTGCAGGTTATACCGCAGATGGCGTAGCCGCATCAACATCGGGACTGAACAACCCTTATGGTGTAGCTACCGACGCTGCAGGTAATGTATATATAGCAGATTATGGCAATCATAGAATAAGAAAAGTTGCATACACTACAGGCATCATAACTACTATAGCAGGCACGGGAGTGGGAACTTATGTAGCAGGCGATGATGGCGGCCAGGCGACTAATGCCAGGATCAATTTTCCAAGAGGTATTACTGTTGACCCGTCAGGCAATGTTGTGTTTTCTGATTACGGTAATAACAGGATCCGTAAGATCAATACTACAACGGGCATCATTACAACTATCGCTGGTGTTGGTGGTTCACCATCTTATGTAGCAACAGATGATGGCGGACAAGCTACTAATGCACACCTGGGATTTGCATGGGGTGTTACTTATGACCCGGCAGGCAATCTTTATATTGCAGACAACCAAAACAGCCGTGTGCGTAAGGTAACCGCAGCAGGAATTATCTCTACAATAGGTGGCATTGGTGTAGTTGCATTTGGCGGAGACAATGGTCCGGCAACTGCGGCGGCTATTCAATACCCTACCGGTGTAGCGAGAGATAATGCGGGCAATTTATACATAGCTGATGACGGCAATAACCGAATCCGCAAGATAAATACATCAGGCATCATAACTACTATTGCAGGGTCTGCTACTTACGGATCTTCAGGAGATGGAGGGCCATCAACAGCTGCAAGATTGTATTATCCACGTGGCGTTGCTGCCGACGGACCAGGTAATATCTATATTACGGATGTGAACAACAACCGCATCAGAAAAATAAACATATTTGGCAATATTTACACTTACGCAGGAAATGGAGTAGCGGCATTTGCAGGTGATGGTGGTGCCCCGGCTGCAGCTTCTATCAGCTCACCTACGGGTTTCGCACTTGATGTAGCTCATGGCAAATTTTATATTTGTGACAATGACAACAACAGGATCCGCGTTATCAACACTTTCAACTATCCATATTTTGCAGCTGGTAGCCACCAGATAATTACCACCTGTAACGGCGCTGTAAGAGACCTTGATACAGTACTGGCCATTGACGATATAGATGTAGGACAAACAGAAACATGGTCTGTATTAGTTCCACCGGTTTTCGGTACCGTAGCTGCTTCATACTCGGCGCCGTCTACAGGAACTACAATGACCACATCCGGCCTTACCTATACTCCAGCTTCAGGCTACGAGGGAGTTGACTCTTTCACTGTACAGGTATATGACGGTGTATTTTATGATACTACTACTGTGGTGGTGTACCCAAACGCAGGAGTAATAACCGGCGTAGATAGCTTGTGTCAGGGCTTTACGACTACACTATCTAATGTAATAGGTGGTGGTATATGGAGCAGCAGCAATACAACATTGGCAACAGTAAGTTCTACAGGCCTAGTACAAAACCTTTCGTTTGTTGGCGCGGTAGACACCATCCGTTACACAGTTACTAACTCATGCGGTGTTACAGTGGCAATATTCCCGATAAGGCTAATAGATACGGCACTTTGCTCAGGAGTGTTTACACCTAATGTTTATAAAAATAGTGCAGCACTGAGTGTATTTCCCAATCCTAATAATGGCTCGTTTACAGTTAATGTAGCGGCTGGTGATAAGGAAGAGACTCAGTTTGTGATCACTAACCTGGTAGGTGAGAAAGTAAAGCGTTTCAGCGCCTTTACTAACACAAGTGTAAATATACATTTGGAAGATCAGCCCGCGGGAATCTATTTTATAACAGCATCCAACAGTCATGATCAGTACATTCAAAAGATAGTATTGACAAAATAATCTGTAAGAATAAAATAAATGGAGAGCGGCCTATCTATTGATAGGCCGCTTTTTTGATTTTCGCCTGCATATTTGCCTGCCTTCATCAAAAGGAAACATACAATATTGTGCTGTTTGCATCACCGCGGAGGCTGTTCACTACTCTCATGAACGAGTGCGGACAAATGCTACATAAGTTTGTCATAACAAAAAACAAAAAAATCATGGCAACAGTAATTGTAAATCACAGAGTAAACAATTTTGCAACCTGGAAGATAGGGTTTGACAGTGATAACGTAATGAGAGAAGGAGCAGGTATTACTACCCTGGCAGTAGGAGAAAAAGATGGCGACCCGGGTATGGTGTATATGGTTTTTGATGTAAAAGACTTAGCCGTATTGGGAACATTTATGAGCAGCCCTGAGCTTCAGCAAAAGATGAAGGACCTTGGAGTGATCAGCGCACCTGAGCATATGATAATCAACTAACAAAATGTTTAATCCTATTTCGTCAATGAACCGGGGGGAGCTGCAGGGTGCGGCTCCCCCCGTTTTTCAAATAAACCTTACCAATAGAACAAATACCAACCGCTTATGAATAAGTGATATATTTACTTCCCCGTACATTTTATGAGATATACATTACTGCTGCTTTTACTAACTATCAATTTTTACACCTCATTTTCGCAGGAAGGAAAAAGTAGTCAGTATGCAGCAGGTGCGCAATATGATAGCGCGATTCAATTTATGCAGCATGCTGATGACCTAAATGGACTAAAGTATCTAAGAGCTGCAATAACTATTTACCAAAATAACGGCGATAGAAAAGGAATAGCCAATTGTTACCAGGCCATGGGACAAATAGCCATTAACCATAGCAACCCCACACATGCATTAAAGAATTACCTGGCAGCATTAAAGATATCAGAAGCGTTGGGAGACAAAACAGTTACTGCATACTGTTACAATAGAATCGGCGATATAAATAAAGGTCAACGTAACTATAAGGATGCACTGAAATATGATTTGTTAGCACTTCAAATATTCAAGGAAACCAATAACAAAAACGGACTGGGAAGCTGCTATAACAGCATTGGCGATGTGTTTGAAAATGAAGGACATTATGACGAAGCGCTGAGTAACTATACTTCCGCTCTGAAAATAATACAGGAAACTGGAGATCAAAAATCATTGACCTGGCCCTACTACAATATAGGAGAGGTATACATGCTGAAAGGCGACTATAGCCAGGCACTCAAATATTATCAATTGGCGCTTAAGATACAGGAAAACCTAAATGACCAGAGTGGTAAGGCATGGTCATACAACAACATAGCAGCGGTATACATAAAGCGAAAGCAATTGGATACTGCAGAAAAATACTGCCTGCAAAGCCTTGAGATCACTACCAAACAAAATGAACTTTCAGGCATGACCAATGCCAGCCGCAACCTCAGTGATATTTATGAACAAAAAGGAGACCACATTAAAGCATTGCAATACTATAAGGCATACAAAACGCTACAAGACAGTGTATTGAACAGGGATAATACCCGCAACCTGGTAACACAGCAAATGCAGTATGACTTTGATAAAAAAGAAGCGCAGATAAAAGAGCAGCAGGACAAAAAAGACCTGATCACAACAGGTATAGGTGCCCTAATATTGTTAGCAGCGCTTGTAGTGAGAATGGCCTACCGCAGTCAACGTAAAGCCAGCATGCTGAAGAGTGAATTACTGCAACAGAAAGAAGAATCGATCGTTCAGAAGGAAATACTAATGCGGGAGATACACCACAGAGTGAAAAATAATCTACAGGTAATAGGCACATTGCTGGAGTTGCAGCTGGCCAGTATAACAGATAGCTATGCCAGAGATGCCATTACTGAAAGTGCTACAAGACTTAAAGCCATATCCCTCATTCATCAGCAGTTATACAGGGATGCCTACCTGGCTACAGTAGAATGTTCGCAATTTACTACAGACCTGCACACACAGGTGAGTACAATTTTCATTAACAGCGGCCAGTATGTAACGCTGCGCAATGAAATGCCACCTATAATGTTGGATATTGACACCGCAGTGCCATTGGGCCTTATACTGAATGAACTGATGACCAACTCTTACAAATATGCATTCAAAGGCAGTAACGGCAGCATAGACCTGAGAATAGAAAAAGAAGGCGACAGCTATATGCTAAAGTACAAAGACAGCGGCCCGGGACTACCAGATGGTATGGACCTGAGATCATTAAAGAGCCTGGGTATACTGATCATGCAAAGCCTGACTAAACAAATAGGCGGGGCTTTTACATATTCAGCTGAGACAAAAACATTCCTGATCACCTTCAGAGACGCGGCAGACATGAAGAAGGACGCCTAGTAATGTGCTGCAAAGTGCGTATTTTGCATGGGTATGGCGAAAATAAAGGTAGGCATAGTTGAAGATGAAATGATCATAGCGCAAGGCATAGCTCACGCTCTTCATGAACTTGGCTATGACACTACCGAACCTGCGATAAGCTATACTGAAGCACTGGGCATGATAGTGAGCGAACGGCCTGATGTGATATTACTGGACATACAACTGAAAGGACACAAAGACGGAATAGAGCTTGCTAAGAAGATAAAGGAGGAATACCATATCCCTTTTATATTTCTTACCGCCAATGCCGATGCAGCAACCGTAAGCAGGGCAAAAGAACTAAACCCACCAGCCTATCTTGTAAAGCCCTTCAACAAAAGCGAACTGTTTGCGGCCATTGAGATATGTCAGCATAATTTTTCTGTGGCAGACAACAAAACAGACACCTCCGAAAAAGATAATTATCATATAAAAGACTGCCTGTTTATAAAGCACGGCGCCAATTTTCATAAGATCAAGACCGAGGATATACTATATATAGAGAGTGATAACATTTATATAAATGTACACACCCGCGGCATTAAATACCTGGTAAGACAAAGTATACAAAATTACCTGGACCTGATAGGCGCCAGGCACTTTATGCGGGTACATAAAAGCTTTGCTATAAATACCAGCCATATTGACCAGATAAATACAGAAAGCGTATTTATCAATGGCAAAGAAATACCGATCGGCAAAACCTATCGAGAAGATCTCCTTTCATTTCTGCGTTTGGGCTAGTCATTCAACTTCATCATTTCTATGCCCCGATAAATCCTTACTTTAGCAGGCCAAGCTATGGCCAACGATATACTACTATTGAAAGATGCTAATGGTAAGATACTGGATAAATACCTGAGTAAAGGCTGGTATAGGTCGGGGAAATTTGTGTTTACTACCAAGATCGTATCTCCCGGGCAGGATGCAGTTTATCCGGTATATTGGCTACGATACATCACATCAAAGGTTGCTTTATCTACCAAAAACAAAAAGATAATTGAGCTAAATAAACACTTTAGTGTAACCATAAAGAAGTTTGCGATCACCGATGAACTTAGAACACTTCACAGATCATACATTGACAGTGTAACATTCACCACTGCAGCTACGCTCGAAGACCTGCTGATGGAAGTACCCGCAAGAAGGTTTGATAGCTATGTAATAGAAGTGAGAGACGGAAATAAACTCATATCAGCAGGCATATTTGATAAGGGCACGACAAGTATAGCAGGCATTGTAAATTTCTACTTGCCGGAATATAAAAAGTACAGCCCCGGAAAATACATCATGCTCTTAAAATACCAATATTGTATTGAGCAGAACATACCACTGTATTATCCGGGCTACTATGCATTAGGATTATCGGTCTTTGATTATAAATTATTTCTGGATAAACAGGCCACCGAAGTATACCTTCCGGGGCCAAACATTTGGATACCCTATTTTGAGTTTGACAGAATCATAAAGAATCTTTACGCTTCCAACGGATAAACATACTTAAGCATTTCTTCCAGTTGAGTACGTTCATTGCTCAGGCGTGGCACCTTATGCTGCCCTCCCAACTTACCCTTATCTTTCAGCCATTTCTTAAAGCCATCTTTAGGCATCTGATGCACTATGGGCATACGCAAAGCAATATCCTTGTGGCGCTTGGCTTCGTAATCGGAATTTATTGCCTGCAATGACTTATCAAGCAGCGTTGTAAATAACTCTAATGATACCGGCAAATGTTCAAACTCAATAATCCACTCATGGCCACCATTACTTTCGCCGGTCATATAAAGAGGGGCAGCAGAGTAGTCGACAACAGAAGCACCGGTTTCCGCACATGCAATGGCTATTGCGTTATCACTATTGTCTACTATCACTTCTTCGCCAAATGCATTGATGAAGTGCTTTAAGCGACCGGTAACTTTAATGCGGAATGGAGCGAGAGACGTAAATTGTATGGTATCGCCAACCAGGTAACGCCACAGTCCGCCATTTGTGCTAATGACTATTGCATACTGCTTGTAGGTCTCTACCTCTTTCAATGTGAGTGTTTGCGGGTGGTCTTTACCATACTCTTCCAACGGCATGAACTCATAAAATATGCCGTGGTTGAGGAACAGCAACATGCCGTCTTCATCCTCTTTATCTTGTGCAGCAAAAAAGCCCTCAGAAGCATTGTAAGTTTCCCTGTAGTGCATATTTGGACTGGGGATGAACTGCTCAAACTGCCTGCGGTATGGAGTAAAGTTCACTCCACCGTGTATATACAATTCAAGGTTAGGCCATATGTCCAATAAATTTTTTGTGCCTGTTATTTCAAATATTCGCTTGATGAGTACTGTGGTCCAGGTTGGCACACCTGCTATGTAGGTTACGTTTTCTTTAATGGTGCTGTGTGCCATGCGCTCTATCTTCTCTTCCCACTCAGCCATCAGTGCGATAGACATCTCGGGCAAGCGGAACATCTTGCCAGCGAACGGCATATTTTGTAATGTAACAGCCGATATATCACCAAAAAAAGAGGCAGCATTCAATTGATTGATCTGGTGGCTACCACCCAAAACAAGACATTTACCCGATGTAATATTAGAATCAGGATTGTCTTTAAGATATAATGCCAGTACATCTTTGCCGCCCCTGAAGTGATTATCATCGAGCGACTCTTTGCTTACCGGTATAAATTTGCTCTTGTCACTTGTTGTTCCACTTGATTTTGCAAACCAGGTGATGGGTGAAGGCCAGAGTATATTTTGCGTTCCTTCGAAAATGCGCTGTATATAAGGCTTTAAGGTTTCGTAATCATTGATAGGCACATTCTTCTGAAAATCGGCAATGCTGTCGATATGTTCAAAATCGAACTTCTTACCGTACTCCGTAAACTGAGCTGAGCCAATGAGATGATTAAAAACCTGCTGCTGAGTATCTATGGGATTATGCATGAAATTATCAATTGCACTCTGTCGCAATTTGATAAAACCTTTGAATGCAGGACTGATTAAGATACTCATGGATTATTTTAAAATTAGTTAATTAATGGCTGAAGGGATATTATAAAATATCATCGAGCTTATCTAACGTGTCGGTAGACAGAATACTTTTCCCTCCGCCCTGGTTAGTATAATTCTTCCTTCTTAGCACAAAGTTCTGCCCAAGGTAAACCTTTCTTACTTGTTCATCCTCTGCCAGTTCTTCGGCAGTGCCTGCTTTTAGTATCTTACCTTCAAATAAGAGGTAGGCCCTATCTGTGATAGACAGTGTTTCCTGCACATTGTGATCGGTAATAAGGATGCCAATATTTTTGAACTTCAAAGTGGCCACTATGCTCTGAATATCTTCTACCGCAATAGGATCGATACCGGCAAATGGTTCATCGAGCAATATAAATTTAGGATTAACAGCTAATGCACGGGCTATCTCAGTACGCCTGCGTTCTCCCCCACTCAACACATCACCATTGCTCTTGCGCACATGTCCGAGTCTGAACTCTTCCAATAGTTCCTCCAGCTTATGCAACTGTTCCTTTCGTGACAGCTTAGTCATTTCCAGAACAGCCAGAATATTGTCCTCTACCGATAGCTTACGAAAAATAGATGCTTCCTGCGGAAGATAGCCAATACCCTTATTAGCCCTTTTGTACATGGGCAACTTGGTAATGTCCTCATCATCGAGAAAAACACGACCGCTGTCGGGCTTTACCAATCCTACCACCTGGTAGAACGACGTTGTTTTACCGGCACCGTTAGGGCCTAACAGGCCCACTATTTCGCCCTGGCTTACCTCGAAAGACACATTGTTGACAACAGTGCGCTTGCCGTATTGCTTGACTAAATTTTCGGTGTGTATTCTCAACTGCGGAATTTTGTGTAAAAATAATAAAAATGAGACTGAGAGTTAGGTAAAAACTTGAAAGGCAAACGTTAAAACATCTGAACAGAAATGAGCTGTGATGAAATAAAAAATGTTCCGACTACATTGGCAGCCGGAACATTTTATAGATAATAATTTATATTATTTACCTACCACAAATTTCTGTGTAGCGTTGCCCTCTGCTGAATATAACTGAACGATATATACGCCTGCAGGCAATTCAGATACAGAATAAGAGAGTTCATTTGCGCCCTTAACAAGGCTGTTACCAGCGATGTTAGCAATAGTTCTGCCTGTAAGATCTGAGATAGTTACACATGCATCAGCTGTATTGGCAAGGTTGAATGCGATGTGCAGCAGATTGGCAGCAGGGTTAGGGAAAATGTTGAGACCTGATGCAACTGGCTTAGCATCATTAACGGCTGTAGTAGAACCTGAATGAGTGTAATACCTTGCCTGATCAAGATGAAGTACACCTGTACCAGATGTATCCAGATCAATTATCATAAGCGGCGTACGAATGCCTTGTGCATACCAACTGTAAGACTCTGTGCGGGAGCTACTCACCGGGAAACCGCTGAATATAACAGTCTGATGAGTTACCGTATGCATTCGCAGCGCATTTGGATAAGTACCTGAAGGTAATACCAGTGTCCCGTAAGCATCTGCCGTATTGCTGTCTACATAGTTAACAGAAGCCCCACTGAATGGAACTGAAGATGTATCGACCCAGGAATTGTTGTAAGTAAAAGGGAAGCGAATAAAATCTTTTGGATCGGTAAAATGGATAAAATCGCTACCTGAGTGACCGCCAATGGCTGTGATCTTAGCTGCACTTGTTACAATGTATGTGTAATCACTACCATCGAAACTGGCAAGGTTAGCGCCCGAAAATGAGTCGCAGTAAGGCGTGGCCGCGCAAGACAAGAACCTTGTGGTATCAGTAGTTGTATCGACTACCGAGCCAAAATTCCATGTAACTGTAGCGCCGGACGCGCCTACAGCAATGCTGTTAGAATCCAGATAATGGGCAACATTTACATCTCCGGCAAGAGGAGTGTTGGTTGCTGCAATAAGCGTTGGCTGCGCAGTTGCGGCAGCGATAGAGGCGATGGTGATCGCGGCAGATAGTACTACTTTTTTCATGTTGTTCTTGTTTTTTTGATTTTGAAGAACAACACTGCAAGTGCTATGCCAAAAGCATTTCGCAAAAGTTAAAGAATTATAAAAGTGCTTTTTCTTTTATATCCACCACTTACTATTATACTCGGCTACCTCGGTTACGATACCCGGCTTTGGTAAGAACAACTTTATACCTTTTTCTTCTGAATGCTTGATGGTGGTCTGTACCGGCTCTCTCCATGCATGCAAAGCAAGGTTGAAAGTACCCCAGTGAATAGGCATCATTAGCTTGCCATTAAGCGCAAGATGCGCATCTGTAGCCTTATCGGGCCCCATATGTATATCGGGCCAGGAAGGGTTGGAAGCACCTACTTCCAGCATGGTAAGATCGAATGGACCATATTGCTCGCCTATCTCTTTAAAGCCCGGATGCCAGCCTGAATCGGCACCAAAGTAGATGTTATGTTTACTTCCTTTTATAGCAAATGATGACCACAAGGTTTGGTTACGATTAGTAATACCACGACCGGAGAAGTGACGTGCAGGTAAGGCAGTGATGGTGCAATCGACCGCTACACTTACTGTTTGTGTCCAGTCCGTCTCTGTGATCCTATCTGGGCTCACACCCCACTTTTCCAGTATAGCACCAACACCTAATGAGCAAAATATAGGTGCAGGATTATTGATCAGTTGCTTTATGGCCAAAACATCCAGGTGGTCATAATGATCGTGAGAAAGGATAATACCATCGAGCTTAGGTAACTGGTGTAGCGCTATAGGATATGGAAAGAAACGCTTTGGCCCTACCGATTGTAAAAAGGATGCACGCCCAATGACAGGATCTGTAAGAAAGCTGCGGCCGTCTATCTCTATCAGCAATGATGAATGCCCCATCCATGTAATGCGCAGTCCCGTTGATGATGTTGTATTGTAATCATTGACATCTACCGGAAAAGGCCCTATAGGTATCTTTGGTACGCGTTCTTCTTTTGCGGTAATGTACTTCCAGAGAATAGGCAGAAAACCACCTTCTGTTTGTATGGTTGGTATGGGATTCTGGTAGGTATTACCTACCTTCTTAGATGGCTGTAATATGGACATGTGTTAGAATTGGAATACAAAGGAATGAAATAAACGTAGACGGCAAATCAGGGTTATCGGTGGATGGAGGGGAATTGTAGGTAGATAGAGGAAAAGTGTCTCAAAGAGAACCAGCCCGATGCCGAATGTCGTGGTTCGGCACTATTGATAAAGTAAGTATAAACTTGTGGTTTATCCTGACATTTGGAAAACGACGTGATGTAACAGCATTTTTCTAAACATTCAATACCCATACTTTTCCTTCCAGCAGTTGCGGAGATAGTCGCGCATGCGGGCTTCGGCGGCGTTATCGGCAGGATCATAGAGTTTTACGCCGGCTATCTCAGCAGGTAGAAACTCCTGCTGCACAAAATTGCCCGGATGGTCGTGAGCATATTCGTAACCCTTGCCGTAGTCAAGTTTCTTCATCAACCCGGTAGGTGCATTGCGGATGTGCAGGGGCACCGACAGGTCGCCGGTCTGGCTGACCAGTTGCTGGGCCTTGTTAATAGCCATGTATGAGGCATTGCTCTTGGCCGATGAAGCCAGGTACGTAGCGCATTGAGACAAGATAATTCTACACTCAGGATAACCGATCATCTCAACAGCCTGAAAGCAACTGGTGGCCAGCAGTAATGCATTGGGGTTGGCATTGCCTATATCTTCACTCGCTAAAATGATCATACGGCGGGCGATGAATTTAGGGTCTTCCCCACCCTCTATCATACGGGCAAGGTAGTAGACCGCGGCATTGGGATCACTGCCGCGTAATGACTTGATAAAGGCCGAAATAATATCATAATGTTGCTCTCCCGACTTGTCGTAAAGTGCCATTTTCTTTTGCACAATATCCTGCACACGGGCATTGGTAAACACTCGGGCACCATCGGGCAATGACGCCGCAATAAGCTCAGTGAGGTTCAGCAAACGGCGAGCATCACCGCCGCTCAATTGTATGAGTGCTTCCCATTCATCGATCCTGATATGCTGATCTGCAAGCCACTTATCTTTGACCATGGCCTGATTAACGAGCTCCATCATATTGTCTTCGTTCAGCGCTTTAAGCACATATACCTGGCAGCGACTGAGTAATGCACCTATGACCTCAAAGGATGGATTTTCGGTAGTGGCGCCAATGAGCGTTATTATACCTTTCTCAACGGCGCCAAGCAGTGAATCCTGCTGCGCTTTATTGAAGCGATGTATCTCGTCTATAAACAATAAAGCATGTCCGGCTTTGCGGGCCAGCTCTATGACCGCGCGCACGTCTTTTACACCACTATCTATAGCACTAAGGGTAAAGAAAGGCATGTTTAGAGAATGTGCGATGATCTGCGCCAGCGTGGTTTTCCCTACTCCCGGCGGGCCCCAGAAAATAATAGAATGACCCTTACCACCATGCACAATCTGTTCCAGCACCTTACCCTTACCTACCAGGTGGTCCTGCCCTATAAAATCATTAAGTGTTTGTGGCCTTACCCGCTCTGCAAGCGGCGCATTAGTTGCTGACATAGTTTTCTCCTGTGTGCAATTTAGTGTTTATTCATCTGACACGGAGTTAGTGAAAAATCAAAAAGAGAAATTTTATTAATTCAGCATCTAATGAAAACATATAGCATTCAGGATCATTGCTATAGAAATGTTAAATACAAAGTATTCGCTATGGAGAGTAGTTGTTATTACGTCTTCTTATTAAACACATGCATATGAAAACTACAATAACATTGCTTCTGCTGTTAGTTACCTTTTCAATCAGCAGTTTTGCGCAGGAGATACTGGGAACAGTAACGGACAATAAAAAGGAGCCGCTGGTGAACGCTACGGTAATGGCCAAACAAGGTGGTGTATTGAAAGGATCAACGGTGACTGACTTTGACGGTAAGTATAGCATAAAACCACTTGACCCCGGGTACTATGATGTAACGGTAACCTATATTGGTTATAAGGCTAGTACAATAACAAAGGTGATCGTTTCTCCTAATGAAAAAACCGGCTTGAATATTACTTTAACATCTGCCACATTACTCAAAGAAGTGATGATAACAACATACAAAAAACCTCTGGTGGACAAGTATAAGCATAGTAGTGTCAGGTCTTTTGACTATGGCTATTCAGCGGCACCCTCTTATTCAAAAAGCGAAAATTTCTCTGCACCTCCTCCCCCTCCAATATATTTCAATCCTAGTAACGAGAGCTATAAAAAGATGCCCGCCAATGATTTCATGACGGTAAAGAGCACGCCTGTATCTACTATGTCGGTTGATGTGGATAGAGCTTCTTACACCAATATCCGCAGGTTCATTCAAAGCAAACAAAAACCACCGGCAGATGCGGTAAGGATTGAAGAGATGATCAATTACTTTGATTACAATTACCCCCAACCTACCGGCAATGACCCTGTAGCAATGGAAACACAACTTACTACTTGTCCGTGGCAGAAAGACCATTTGCTGTTACACATAGGCCTACAGGCAAAAACGATCAGTACGGATAATTTACCCGCATCAAACCTCGTGTTCCTAATAGATGTATCAGGCTCAATGATGGAAGCCAACAAACTACCATTGCTGCAGGAATCATTAAAACTACTGGTAGACAAACTGAGAGAGAACGATAAGGTATCGATAGTGGTGTATGCAGGTAATGCCGGACTGGTGCTGCCGGCTACCACAGGTAATAATAAAAATACGATCAAGCATGCTATTGACGCACTTCAGGCGGGCGGGTCAACAGCCGGTGGTGCGGGTATAAAACTGGCTTATAATGTGGCACTGGGCAACTTCATTAAAGGTGGCAATAACAGGGTTATCCTCTGTACCGATGGCGACTTTAACGTAGGCGTAAGCAGCGATAATGAATTGGAAGACCTTATTGTAAAGGAGCGCGAAAGTGGCGTATTCCTTACCTGCCTGGGCTTTGGCATGGGTAACTATAAAGACAGCAAGATGGAAGTGCTGGCAGACAAGGGCAATGGTAACTATAATTATATAGATAACCTTGATGAGGGGAAGAAAACACTGGTAAGCGAGTTTGGAGGAACCATTTTTACAATTGCCAAAGACGTAAAATGCCAGATAGAGTTCAATCCTACATTGGTGCAGGGCTACAGGTTAATAGGCTATGAGAATAGGTTGCTGAACACAGAGGATTTTAAAGACGATAAGAAAGATGCAGGAGATATGGGATCAGGGCATACCGTTACTGTGCTTTACGAGATCATACCCGCAGATACTAAGGCAGGCGAGGCAAGACCGGTAAATGACCTGAAGTATCAGAACGGACAGTTCACCGCATCGGCTTACAACAATGAACTGGCAAACTTAAAGCTGAGGTATAAGAAGCCCGCAGACAGCGTAAGCAAAGAGATGACTCATGCTGTAACAGGTACAATTGTACCATTGGAAAAAATAAGTGAGAATGCAGGGTTTGCTGCAGCAGTAGCCATGTTTGGCATGACGCTGAAAAGCGATAAATACAAAGGCAGCGCCGGCTATGAAACTATACTGGCTATGGCCAACGCTCATAAAGGAAAGGACACAAATAAGTATAGAGCAGAATTTATAGAGCTTGTAAAAACACAGGCTGAGTACGACTCAAAGACAACAGCAAAATAGTTTGGAGCAGTATAATAAGTAGTAGCGGCGCGTATCTACGCGCCGCTTTTCTATTGTAAAAGATCATTGATGTACGCTACACGCTGTGTGCACTCAACTCTTTTTCTATTGACTGAAAATCAGGGCGGATTGCTACATTGGTTGCCATACAAGCATCCCGCAATTCGCCAATTCTACTTAAAACATCTGAATCGGTTTCGGTACACAAAGGAAGCAGATCATCGAGCAGGCAACCAAATGCACTTACCTCCAGCCGTTCTAATGCATGCGCAACCTCTGTGTTTGATTTGTCGTAAAAGCAGGCTGCACCAAAATCACCAAATAAGGTGTTTCCCTCATCATCTATTAGCGTGTTGTGAGCATACATATCCCCATGCATAATACCCTTACTATGCAGCTTACAGGCTACAGAAGCGATTGTAGTGGTGATCTTCAATACCTGTTTAATCGACAACGCACTACCCTCTTCAAAAACATCGCGGGTACAACTGGCAAATGATGGCGGCAACCCAAGATTATAGAAACTATCAGGAATCAATTCCATCACCAACCCTTTTTTGCCATCAGGATGCCCGCTTATCTGCCCTATCAATTGCACCAATCCATGGTGAAGACCCGCAGTGATAAAAGTGTTCATCTCATCTTCGGGAAGCCCATCGCTGGTTACTGCGCCTTTAAACACTTTGACAGCCACTTCTTTTTCCCCGGTGTTGGTACTTAAAGTCGCTTTAGATATTATTCCCGATGCGCCTTCTCCAAGCATTTGATGGATCTCTAATAAATGCCAATCTATAACAGGTACTTCGGCAATAACCGGCTCAATACAAAACGGATTGCCGGAAAAAGCAAGCCATGATAACTTTGGCATAGATAACAACCATTCAGGTAATTCAGTAAGCCTGTTAGCGGATATACGAAGCAGTCCTAAGTTGCGGCATTTGCTCAACGCCTCGGGTAGCTCTGTCAGTTGGTTACCTGCAAGTGCCAGCTTTTGCATACGGGTGCAGTCACCTATCTCAGCCGGCAAATTTTTTATGCAATTGTTGGTCAATATTAGCCACCGGAGATTAGGATTTACTGATCTTGCAGGAACAGTCTCTATCTTATTAGCTTTAAAGCCTACCATATCCAGCACCCGGCAATCGGCAAGTACCTCAGGCATAACCGTAAACAAGTTATCTGAGCAAAATAATATTCTTAGTTTCTTCAACCTACCAAAATCCTTAGGTAATTCTTTTAGGTTATTGCGCGAAAGATCAAGCACCTCGAGTGTCTCTGCCAATTGAAATATCTCTTCGGGAAAATAAGTTAGTCCTTCGGAAAGTTTCAATGAAGTTGCACCCGAAAGTGCTCCGCTACGTAATTGCGCTAAGGTTTGCATTGCTGATAATTGGTGTAATTTGGCGAATATAGGGGATAGTAATTACTTATTCATCCTTATATTCTTTATGCTGAAGTCTAAATCCATTTCCACATTAGCTTCAAAACTCAGGGAGGTTATTGTGCTCAGGTCTAGTGGTATACGGCTACCATAAAACTGACTTTGCTCCAGCTTACTAAATGGAATGGTAACAGTAGCCCATGTATTACTTGCCTTGAAAGTTGCTGAATGGTAATTATAATCTTTGACATTGGCAGACAACATTCTAAAATAGTAATCTTTTCCATTTCCCTTTACTTCAAAGCTTATACTGCTATATGCTCTTATGTCAACTACACTTTCTGTACTCGCATCCTTACTCAAACTAACCCACAAACCTGCAAACATTATATAACCGGCAGGCAACACTTTACCGGTTAAATGCAGGTAGGTGTTACCATCAACATCTTTTTCCACATTGTACGCCGATTTAGAATTCCCACCTATAACGCTGTCGGAATATGTTCCCACATTTGCTGCACCAGTATTACATAAATAACCATTTTCAAGTAGCGATTCATCAAAAGCCAAAGACCTTACAACAGTATCAAAAAGAGCTGTATCCATTACTAATTTCCCTTTATGAATAATTAGATCTATGTCTTTTGTATTGGTAATATCTATGAGCGGATCAGTATTCAGCACAACAAGGTCCGCGTCATATCCTACCTTTATTCTACCCGTTTCTACATCGGGAAATATATTCGCTAACATAGTGCTGGCTGAATTAATTGCCGCGGCATTGGTCATACCTGCAGCCACATATTGCTCTAGTTCGTTGTGTAGCGAATAACCGTAATATACATCAAAAAAGCCAGCATCCGTGCCCGCTAAAATAGGGATACCAGCCGCAATACATCTTTTAAGATTGTTCTCAACGTCGAGCGACCCATAATACTCTACTCCCCATATCTTTGTTGCAGTATCTACATATTTTGCCTCTTTTTTTACCCCTCTTAGATAATCAGGGTTTGCCGTTTTCCACAACAGAGGATTCGAAATATATTCCTTACTATAACCATTCATAATTACATTATAAACCGTCACCGTCGGAATAATAAAAATTCCCGACCTCTTTATCTTTTCTATCTGTGCATCTGTCAACGTGTTTACTGGCATATGTGCCAGCACATCTACACCGGCATCTATACAATCCATAGCTTCCTTAGCAGTATTTATGTGGGCAAACACTTTCTTATGCCTGACGTGTGCCGCCGTCACAATTTCCTGCATTATATCCTTGCTAAGATAAAACTTGTCGCTATACGCATCATAAACCAACTTTATGACATCTGCTCCATTATCGATTACCTGGTTAGTAATATTGCGGGCTTCTGTAAGCGTTGTAAGCGTGCGTGTGGGTATGCCAAATTCTGTCCCATGACCCTTTGGTGATGTAAGAATAGGTCCGGCCATTATAGGAATTGAATAAACGGCTGGTTGTCGAGCAGCAATTGTCTTAGTGGATATAACCTTATTTTCAGTAGAAAACAGATCTATAACAGTAGTAACACCACAGTGCAGAGAGCTTTTAAGGTTGTCTGTCTGCTCGGCACCCACATAGGGGTAAGCCGGGCTGCCACCAATATGTACGTGACCATCAACAAGGCCTGGAATAATGAACTTACCTTTCAAATTTATCCTATTGCCCGACAGTTGCGTGGCAGCACTACTAATACCGACAATTTTACCGCCATTAATCACCATTTGCTTGAATGGAACAAACACTTTTCCGTTAAAGTAAGAACCATTCTCAAGAATGATACTTGTTGGTTGGGCATATAAACAGGTATGAAAATATAGCAGGCATATTGTTATCACCTTTTTCATAAAGTATGGGTATTACACTAAAGATACATACCTAAAAGCAGAAAGCCTCTCCGAATAAACGAAGAGGCTTTCTTTATAAACTTAAGATCTACTAGTTATTGTTAGACCTGCCTTTTACCTTAGCTACTACTTCTTCCTCAATGTTACGAGGAGCAGCAGAGTAATGACTGAACTCCATTGTAGAAGTTGCACGGCCAGAAGACAATGAACGCAGCTGAGTTACATAACCAAACATTTCGCTCAATGGCACCTTAGCCTTGATCACCTGCAGGTTATTACGGCTATCCATACCTTCCAGCATAGCACGACGACGGTTAAGGTCACCTGTTACATCACCCATGTACTGATCTGGAGTAGTTACTTCTACCTTCATGATCGGCTCAAGGATAACAGTCTTTGCTTTCTTACCGGCTTCACGGAAACCAGACTTAGCGCAAAGTTCGAATGACATACCATCACTATCCACCTGGTGGAAAGAACCGTCAAATATACGAACCCTCATACTTTCTACAGGGAAACCAGCCAAAGGACCGTTGGTCATTGAAGCTTCAAAACCCTTCTGTATTGGCGCGATAAACTCACGAGGAATAGATCCACCGAAGATTTCGTTGATGAACTGGAAACGTCCTTTACCTTCTGCAAGGAAAGCTTCGTCTGCAGGTCCTATCTCAAACTGGATGTCAGCGAACTTACCACGACCACCAGTCTGTTTCTTGTATATTTCACGGTGCTCAATTGTGAGCGTAAATGCTTCCTTATAAGCAACCTGAGGTGCACCCTGGTTGATCTCTACCTTGAACTCGCGACGCATACGGTCAACGATGATCTCAAGGTGTAGTTCACCCATACCGCTCAGGATGGTCTGGCCGGTATCTTCGTCGGTCTTAACACGCAACGTAGGATCTTCTTCAACAAGCTTAGCAATAGCCATACCCATCTTATCAACGTCTGCCTGAGTTTTAGGCTCTACAGATATAGAGATAACCGGTTCTGGTATGAACATGTTTTCCAAAACAATAGGATGCTTTTCATCGCAAAGGGTATCACCCGTCTTGATTTCCTTGAAACCTACAGCCGCTCCGATATCACCTGCTTCGATGAAGTCGATCGGATTCTGCTTGTTAGCATGCATCTGCATGATACGAGAGATACGCTCATTCTTACCTGAACGTACGTTCAATACATAAGAACCTGCATCCAGGTGACCTGAATAGCACCGGAAGAACGCCAGACGACCAACGAAAGGATCGGTCATGATCTTAAACGCCAAAGCAGCGAATGGCTCCTTAGCATCAGGGTGACGAACGATTTCTTCACCTGTGTTAGGATCTGTACCAACAATAGACTCAACGTCCATAGGGCTAGGCAGGTAACGGATAACCGCATCCAGAGCAACCTGAACACCCTTATTCTTATACGCTGAACCGCAAAGCATTGGAACAATGCTCAGATCGATACAAGCCTTACGAACTGCAGTATATATTTCATCAACAGAGATGCTGTTCGGATCTTCGAAGAACTTCTCCATCAACTGATCATCATATTCAGCTATTGATTCTACAAGGTGAGCCCTCCAGAAATCAACGTCTTCCTTCATATCCTCAGGGATAGGAACTACTGTGTATGTCATACCCTGGCTTGCATCATCCCAGATGATAGCTTCCATGGTGATCAGATCCACAATACCCTTAAAGCCATCTTCAGCACCAATAGGCAACTGCAATGGAACAGACTTTGCACCCAACATTTCCTTTACCTGCTTAACTACCATAAGGAAGTCAGCACCAACACGGTCCATCTTGTTTACAAAACCTACACGTGGTACTTTGTAACGGTTAGCCTGGCGCCATACAGTTTCAGACTGTGGTTCAACACCATCTACAGCAGAGAACAAAGCAACAAGACCATCCAATACACGCAAAGAACGCTCCACTTCGATCGTGAAATCCACGTGACCCGGAGTATCAATGATATTGAACTTGTAGTTCTTTGATTCAGGTAATTTCTTACCCTGTGTAGTTGGGAAGTTCCAGAAGCAGGTAGTTGCCGCAGAAGTGATCGTGATACCACGCTCTTGTTCCTGGGCCATCCAGTCCATTGTTGCTCCACCATCATGTACTTCACCTATTTTGTGGTTTACACCGGTGTAGTAAAGGATACGTTCTGTCATCGTGGTTTTACCGGCATCAATGTGAGCGGCTATACCAAAGTTGCGCTGTAAGCGTAAGTCTGCCATTTTTATTTTATATTAAAGAGATAAAATTTAAAAATTGAGGTGCAAAGGTATGAAAATAATTGTAAAAAATATCTGGAAATATTGCTATCATAAAGTAGTAACATAATCTTATCATACCATCTTAATTGACTGGGTTGAAGATAAATTATACCTTAGCAACAATTAGCCAAAAAAATGCCTGGAAAATTATACCGATCACTATTGTTACTGCTTCTGTGTTTAGTCACCGGCCATCGTACAGCGGGGCAAAACGCAATACCGCAGACATTCAATATATACAACGGCTTGCCCACCAACCATATTTACAATGGCATTATAGATAGAAATGGTTACTTGTGGATTGCGACCACAAAAGGCGTTGTGAAATATAATGGCTATTCCTTCAGGATCTTTAATTCATCTGATGGCCTGCCAAAGGAAGATGTATGGCGGCTTGTGGAAGACAAGAGGGGAAGAATATGGCTATGCTGCATCACAGATGAATTGGGATACATTTATAATGATAAGTACTATGGCATTACCATCGGGCAAAACAGGAGCAGTGTTTATCCCCACTCATTATATCGTTTCGGCAATGGTATAACATTCTCCACTTCCTATATCAACGGACAAAAGGGTGCAGAGTTATATAGGATAGACAGTATTTCTGCCAGCACCCTATCCATTCCTATACCACCAGTCATTAAAGACCTTCACTTTACAAAAACAGATTCATTAAATTTTATAAAAGATGACACCTCTCTATGGGCTACCCGTACAAATATTGTTGACGATAGCTTAGTAACATCTCTTATAAAAAATTACGTCTTTCGTTTTGTCGCCAGGGGAAATAAATTAGTTTACAAGGATTATACGACCATATTATACCCGGATATGGAGCGGATCATTAACGAGTACAGAGCAATCGCTGTCAATAACTACATCATTTGCCATTCAAATTATCCGTCAAATACATTTATTGTAGTAAACATAAAAACCGGTATATACAATGAAGTGAGCCTTGCAAAATATGGTATCAAAGAAGATATTCAGTTCATTCACAACAACGGTAATGCTGATTCAAATATTTATGTACTCACAGCAAATCATATCCTGCTTTTCAGCACTTTGAGTAATTTCAGCAAAGTGCTTATAGATAATTATAGACACTTTACTACCGATTCTACACTCGATGGCAATGAAATAAGGAGTATCTACAACAATAGCATGTGGGGTACCATCTTTGCAACCACATCCAGGGGTCTCGCAATAAGGTCAGCGCTCAAAAATTATTTCAAACCTGAGCCCACAATAAAACTTCAAGGTTTTAATTATGTGCAGGGTGTTCCGGATGAAAAATGTTATTGGTGGAACGTAAGCACATCAACTTTGGGGGAGGTGGACAAAAATTACTCAATAAAGTACAGCAAACTAAAGAATACATCTGTAATTAATGCTATACACCCATATAGAAGAGATACCCTGCTGATAGTGGGTCACAATAACTTCTATATGTCGAAAAGTAGTAAGAAAGCGTCTGTTGTACCTCTTACTTGCATGTCTGTGGGCATATTTTCATGGACAAGAACCCCAGACAATAAATTCATTTATTCATGCAACGGGGGATTCAACATAGCCACCCCTGTTACTCATGACACATCCAATGTATTCATACTTGATAATATCAGGCTTCCCGGCCTGGTAGCAGATGCAAAAGGTGAAGAGTATTGGGCTTACAACAACCTGCATATAGACATCTACAACAATAAAACGCACCAGCTCACAAAATATACCAGAGAAAAACTAATTGCTGCCGGCATTCAAAAAGTAGAAAAAATATGCATAGATAGTTTCAACAATGTGTACATACTCGACAATAGCCAGCTACTATTATTTAACAACCGACACGCAAAGGTGCTTAAACAGGTTAGCAACATAAATATTAAAAATTGCGACATTCATATCTACAAAAACAAACTGATAATTACAGGAAAGATCGGTATTATTTGTCTTGATATTTATGGAAAAGATTCCTTGTCAGAACCCGTCATATTTCCAAATAGCAACAATTACTACTATATCTATAATACGCAGATCGCTTTCAATAAAATTCTTCTTAGCACCGATAAGGGATTTATGAGTGTTGATATTTCCGACACCGGATACAAATTTGCGTACAACCTAAAAAAAGTAATTGACAATTATCGCTTCGTTTGTAAATATGGAAATGCTGCACAAAACATAAATTACGGAGACACCCTGATTTTGGATCAGGAAGATCTTAAGTTGCAATTCGATATTATCAATCCAAATGGCAAAGGGTCAGTTGTGTATTTTACTCAACTCGAAAATAATCTCCCTACTCAACTTACAACAAATGAATTGGGTTTGCCAACTTTAAAACCAGATAGATATTACGCCTTAACTGTAAATGCAACTGATGAAATTTGGAAAAGTAATAATAAATTAATAATACTCTATGTAAAGCCATATTGGTATCAGACAAAGATCATGATGAGACTAATATGGGCAGGGATATTCATCCTATTGTTATTACTGATAGCAGTAATAATACTGGTAACGAGAAAGCTTGTGCTCAATGCCTCCCACAAAAAAAGCATCCGCATGGAAATGGAGCTAAAGGCTATCTACTCGCAAATAAACCCTCACTTTATTTTCAATTCCCTCAACTCAGCTCTTCTTTTAATAAGCAAAAACAAAATGGAAGATGCCTACACCCATGTATCCAAATTTTCGAGGTTGCTAAGGAGCTATATAAAATCTTCAAGAAACAAGTTTATCCCTGTTCAATCTGAGATCTTGAATTTAAGAAACTATATAGAATTGCAACAGGTAAGATTTAAAGAGAAATTTACATACGAAATAAACGACAACGAGATCGCGGGACGTTCAGAACTCGTCATACCCTCTTTGTTGTTACAGCCTTTTGTTGAAAATGCCATTGAGCATGGATTGCTTAATAAGCAAGGTGTAGGGCATTTAAGAATTGATTTTTCAATGGCAAACGACGCTACCCTGGTCTGCTCTATTGATGACGATGGAATAGGAAGGCTGGAGTCAAGAAAAATAAGCCAACTCAATATTAGTAAAGAAGAATCTTACGGCGATCTTTTGATAAAAGATCTTGTTGCAATTTTCAACAAATATGAAAACGTACATGTTGACATAAAATATGAAGACAAAATAAGTCCGTTAACCGGCACACTTGTGACAATTACTATTAGATACCTAAAAACTGCACAATGAAAGTCTTTCTAAACGGGCTTCTACTGACTTGCCTGATGATAGTAGTTTCATCTCAGCTGGCAGCTCAAAGTGAAAACAAATTCAATTTAAATAGTTCAAACGGACTACCAACAAACCACGTTTATAGTACCGCGATAGACAAATATGGTTATTTATGGATAGCAACAGATAATGGAGTTGTAAGGTATAATGGATATGAATTGAAAATATTCACTACTGAGCAAGGACTTCCAACAGATGATGTCTGGCAACTTGCAGAAGACAGCCGGGGACGCATTTGGTTGGGTAGTATTGCCGACAGAATTGGATACATTTATCACGAAAAATACCATTCTGCAATATTTTCCGATACTTCATACCATACAATATATCCTCAAAATTTATGTGCAGTAGGAGACCATATTGTTTTTTTTAGTTCTTATCTTAAAAACAGTCTCAATTCCTCTTATTGTGTTTCGGACAACGATACAATAAGAAGTTATCACCTGGGCACAGAGTTAGCCAAAATAGTTCCTTATTTTAAAAAAAATGAAAATGAGCACGTTATTGTCCCGTTCCTGAATTCTAATGGAAAGTGTGTCCTCGTTTACCGAAATAGTATTTATGATTTCCTTCTTGAAAAAGGCAATATAAAAGTGAAGTCGCCTGCGAAGATCAGCGATACTGACTATAATGTAATGTTGATTACAACGAGCAACTGCATTGTTAATAATTACATATTAAATTGCCATATTGACATAATTAGGAATTATTTCACAACGTTAAACCTCACAACTGGTGATGTAAAAAAAGTATACATAAATAAACCTGAAAAATCAAACGACAAAATTCTAACCATCAATCATGAGCCTAATAACAAAGACAGTTCTATATACGTCATAAGCGACAAATATATCATGAAGTACTTTATCAATGATTCGATTAAATATATTGAAAAGTATACCATACGTGACTTAGGTTCAGAAATGATAAAAGGAGAACATGTATCTACGCTGAATAGTGATAAAATCTGGGGGAAATTATTGAGCACTTCAACCAATGGTTTATATATAAACTACACTACAGCGAATACATATTCAAAGCATCCAAATGTAAATTTGAATAATTATACATACTCAGGAACAACCAATTCGGGTAGATCTTTATGGTGGAATGCAACAAGCCTTGTTTTGTGTAAAGTCAACAGGAACTTTGAGCCAAGTTTTATTAAGGTAGAAAAGGAAGCAAATCTTACAGAAACAAACAAGGTAAAGGAGAGCATGTTTCACCTGGGCATAAAAAATTTATTTTATGATACAGTAACGGACCGCATATACCAACTTCCAGACAAACATTTTGCCATTATTAACTACTTCAAATTAGCAGACTCCCCTAAAGTTTGGTACGGATATTCAAATTTTGGCTTTCTCAGAACAGTGCCAAACGAAGGCTACAAGGTGGGCGAATATATTGATCAGGACAGATGTAAAGGCATTGCTTTCGACTCTCCGCGGCATGCATATTGGGTTTATAATCACAATAAGATTTTAATCTATGACAGAAAGATCAACAAAACTTTCATTAAACAACAACTGCAACAATTTGGTGTTCCCATAGTAGAAAAAATATGCATTGATAATACATATGAAAATATCTTCTTTAAAGGAGACAAAAATGTTACAATGTACAATAGCCGCAATGAATCATATACGTTTTTATTCACTGACTTTAACCTCAAGGAAGCATCCATTGACCTATACAAAGACATATTGATAGTATATGGTAGATTTGGTGTGTTGTTCTGTAAAATTCTTGGCCAACAAAAAATTTCAAGGCCCATATATTATCCCAACATAAAAAATTACTATTTCAATACCATCACCAATATAGGTTACCACGAGAATGTACTTTCATTGAATACAGATCTGGGATTGGTATCGCTTAATATTCCTACTGAAGATAGTTCATATGATAAAGCCCCTGCTCTACCCGTCATCAGCAACTACATAGTCTCCTACAAAAATATTCAAGGGAATATAGCTAATGGAGATACCTTAAATGTTGATCAAAATGACCTTAGGATACGATTCGATATGATCAACCCATTTGGCAATGGGAAAATAAAATTTCTTATTTCGAAAGATAAAATGACCACCGAGCTTAATGAAAATGAGTTAAGCCTATCTTCCCAACAGCAATCACCCGGACACTATTATAAAATTACCCTTTCTGCATATGACAAAGTGTGGCGCAGTAAACCGGTTGATCTAATCGTTTATATCACTCCTTACTGGTGGCAAACTAAAAATATGCAAATAGCTATCTGGATATCCGGCTCATTAATAGTCATATTGCTATTTGTCGTTTCAACATTAATAACACGGAGACTTGTACTGAATGCATCAATGAAGCGCAATGTGAGAATGGAAATGGAACTTAAAGCTATCTACTCACAGATCAACCCCCATTTTATTTTTAATTCCCTTAATTCTGCTTTACTGCTTGTTAGTAAAAATAGAATGGATGAAGCCTACACCCATATTTCCAAATTCTCAAAACTATTAAGGAGCTACATAAAATCATCAAGAAATAAATTCATTACTGCTGAAGAAGAAATAATTAATCTACAGAACTACATTGAACTACAGCAAATACGTTTTAAAGACAGATTTACTTATGAAATTGATACTCTGCACCTCATAAGCCGATCTGTAAAAATTCCTTCATTATTGCTACAGCCGTTTGTTGAAAATGCTATAGAGCATGGATTGCTGAATAAAAATGAAAAAGGTCACCTTCTTGTAAAATTCAATATGACAAACAATAGTACTCTGGTATGTACTATTGATGATGACGGAATAGGACGGGAAGAATCGAAGAAAATAAGCGGGCAAAATGTGAGCAAAGAAGAATCTTATGGCAATTTGCTGGTAAAAGATCTTATAAATATTTTCAATAAATATGAAAGTGTAAATGTTGAAATAGACTACATCGACAAGCCACTCCCGCTTACCGGAACAACAGTAATAATTACCATTAAATATCACAAATAATGCTAAACAATCATACCTGCATAATTGTAGATGACGAACTGGATGCAATAGAATTACTCAGCTCAAGGCTATTGAAATTATATACCAACATCACTATTGTTGCCACCTATTCTAACTGGCAAGAGGCGCTAAGTGCACTTCGTACCAGCCAATGCGACTTATTGATGATGGACATATCAATGCCCGGAAAGACAGGCATCAATCTGTTAAAACTTATACCTGGTATAGAGTGTGAGATCATTTTTGTAACAGCTCACGACAATTATGCGATAGAAGCATTTGAACTTTCCGCCACCGGGTATATTCTAAAACCTATAGATGATCAGGAACTCTCGCAGGCTGTGGATAAGGCTATTGAAAGGATATTACATAAAAAGCAAGCTACATTACTACCCGGCAATAAGCCGCTACCACAACAATCCGGCGGAAAAATTGCCGTACCCGGCAAGCATGGAATTGACTACATAAATATATCTGACATATTATATCTGGAGAGTACCAATAAATGTACTAAAATAACTACCCCAACAGAAGATTACTTAAGCACCAGCAATATAGGCCGTTTTCAGTATCTTATAGATAATCACGATTTCTTCCAGATACACCGCTCTTTTATCATTAATATAAAAGATGTTTTACGTTACGATTCGAAGGGATTCATTATTATGACTGACAAAAAAGAAATACCAATTTCCAGATCAGCCAAAAGTGATTTTTTACGGATGTTCAACCTTGAACAATAAGTAAATAAATTTATTGAATTACCCTGTCGGATAATTAGGTCGTTTCAAGGCATAATTCATGCATTTCATCATTTTTATTCCTGCTGTGTCAGACAATGAATTTACTTTGTTGCTCATTAAGATGTTAACTCTCCTATAAGCCCCGTCACCGTTAATAATTAGATCCACAAGTCTGGCAAATGAGCCCTGGTAATTCCTTACCGGGGTTTGTCAATTTTAGACAAATCACGTGCTTAGCAGTGAATTTTATAGTAAAATTTACCATAATTCATTTTCGCAAAAAATAAACTCGTCGGATTTTCAATGCATTTCGGGAGTAAAAACATGCATTTCGTCATATTTTTTCAAGGAGCCCTCTGATCGTAAGTAAATTACATCATAATTAACAACGCAGTTAATCAGCCCCTCTGGCCATCTTTTTGCTATGAAAAAAAATATACTTCTACTATGAGCTGACCTATCAGTTAGTCCTACCTTATGTAATGGCAATTGAACCTTGATATACTTATCAGGGTTTTGTCATTTTTAGTAGTCTTTTGATCGTTCAACCAAATTCACAATATTATCTACGATCAAAGTTAAGATCCGGATTTACTGCTGAAAATATAAAAGCACTTATCACCCCTGCCAGCGTACTAAGATGAAAAAACTCATTTTCAAACATTCGCAGAAGGCTAGGAAAAATAAATTATTTGATTAATTTTGAAGCCTATGAAGTATAAACTGGCAAAAGCAATAGCTCTACTCCTGATCTTTTCTTTTCTCGCAAGTTGCGTTTCTCCCCGCCGTACACCATGGCGCAGAAAAAGGTTCAATGCACATAGCAATCGTGGCGGTGGCCGTTATTGGTATACACGTGGAAGTTAAACACAGGGACATTCTGATTATAAAGGAATTGGTTGAGACAGCAGCAAATATTTTGCCCTATCTCAACCAATTATATTTTTATAATAAGGTATAGTTGTTTATTACGCTCTTTCGCTCCAGTGCGTCATCTCCAGTGCCTCGCCTACTATAAAGAAACTGCCCGTAATCAGTAAAGCATCATCACCGTTCATTTTGGCCATTGCTGCATTTACGGCATCCGCTACCGATGCATAAGTGTCTCCATTGAGACCCGCAGCAAGCCCCATTGCACTCAGATCAGCTACCGGCAATGCCCTTTGTATCTGTGCATTACAAAAATAATATGTTGCGTCTTTAGGAAATAGAGCCAACGCTTCTGCTACGTCTTTATCTTTTACAAATCCCAGCACTATATGTTTATTGGTGGCATTAACCTGAGCCCACTGCTGCAATACATTTGTTAGCCCTGCAGTATTATGTGCCACATCGCATATTACTGCGGGTTGATCTTGTAGCCAGTCCCAACGCCCCATAAGGCCGGTGGACTTTTTTACATTTTTGAGCGCATCTATGGCAGTTGATACCGACAAATTAAATCCCAGGAATGAAAGAACTTCAACCGCGGTAAGGACAGTCTTAATATTGTGCTGCTGGTAGTTGCCCGTAAGGTCTGTCTGAATATCGCAAAGCTCTTGTTTTGCTTTGTTTACAGCCTTATAATACTGGTAGCGTGCATCTTGCTTTACCCTTACCATATCCCAGTGAGACTCGGCATAATAAAGAGGACTATGCAGTATTACTGAACGCTCAAAAAATACTTTATCGGTTTCATCGCCTTGCTCCCCTATTACTACAGGTATGTCTTCTTTAATGATCCCGGCCTTTTCCGATGCTATTTGTGCGAGGGTATTACCCAACAGATCTTTATGATCATAGCTGATGTTAGTGATAATAGATAAAACGGGCGTAATGATGTTAGTACTATCCAATCTTCCACCCAGCCCTGTTTCTACTATTGCTATATCAACACTTTCTTCGGCAAATGCAAGGAATGCCATGGCAACAGTAATTTCAAAAAACGACGGATTGATCTCTTCTATCAAATGCCTGCACTTCCCTACAAAATCTACCACCCATTGTTCACTAACCGGCACGCCATTAATGCGAATACGCTCCCGAAAATCTATAAGATGTGGCGATGTATATAATCCGGTTTTATAACCTGCCTGCTGGAATATTGCCGCCAAAGAATGGCTGGTACTACCCTTTCCATTGGTACCAGCTATATGTATGGACTTGAATTTATGCTGAGGATCGCCCAGTGCAGCACATAGCTTCAATGTATTGGTAAGGTCAGGCTTTAATGCTGCTTTCCCAATGCGCGAAAACATCGGCAGCTTTTCAAAAATATAATTGAGTGTATCCTGGTAGGTGCTGGTAGTCACAGTAGAAATTAACGCGCTTTAAATACAATGGTTACATCTCCGAATTGTTGTGGTGCAGATCCGGTGCTTTTGCTGAACTTCGCCTTGCTGATCTTGTCCATTGCAATGCGGGTTAGCTCAGGGTTAGAAGACGATTTCACAAACTTACTTACAATATTACCATCTCGGTCTACAGTCACGCTTATCACTACCTTTCCACCTTCTCTAAATTCAGCTTCCAGCTTCTTCGGCGTGATATCTCTTCCTGTAAGTGTATGATATGTTCCTCCACCGCCTGACCCTGGTACTCCGGTATAATTGGATGCACCCGGTGTTCCGCCATTTACTCCCTGATCACCCGTGCCATGTGTTATACCTTCGCTTGTACCTGGCCTATTGTCTTTAGCGCCATTGCCTCCTTTACCATTGTTATCACCTCCATACACCGACTTAGGTACTGGTTTCGGTTCGGGTGTAGGCTTAGTTCCGGGTTGTCCTTTTACGTCTTTCTTATTAGGATCAGTCACAACAGGCGCGTCTGTAGCATCTGAATGCATCATCTCCTTTGGAAGCGGACTCTTCACTTCTGAATTTTTATATACTACAGATGCACTGTAAGACGACGGATCTTCTTTTGACATTGGCTGATCATTGCCGCTACCGTTCTCGCTCGACCCCAGGTTCACTTCAAGCCCATTACCTATTTCGGTTGTGACAGCCGGTATAGTATAACGCCACAGGAAAAATAGCAATAGTAAAAGCGCATGGATACCTATGGTCCACGAAAGTGCTTTTATATTTATGGTTGGTGGCTGTTGTTGGGCAGCTATCATACGCAGTGGAGTGTCTTTTGATTAAAATTACAATAATTGATGTTAAACGACATAACGAATCTAATTATTACTGTCAGATTTTAACGTTTTTACATTTCAATGTTGTATTGAGAAGTTTAATGGTATTTACAACGAACATTTTTTACTTTTGCTATAATAAACGCAACAATTAAATAATTCCATAATTATGCCTTCTTTCGACATTGCCAGCAAAGTAGATCTTCAGACACTTGACAACGCCATAAACATAGCCAAAAAGGAAATAGACAATCGTTTCGACTTTAAGGGTACGCACGTTTCTTTCGAGCTCAACAAAAAAGAAATGAACATTTCTATGGAAGTGGAAAGTGACATGAAATTGCAGCAACTGGAAGATGTGTTGTTGACAAAAGTTATGCGTCAGGGCCTTGAAGCCAATTGCTTTGACCTCACTAAAACACCTAATGCCAACGGCAAATATATCCGCAAGACAATACCGGTAAAGAATGGTATTGATAAGGACTATGCAAAGAAAATAGTTAAGATCATAAAGGATAGCGGACTGAAAGTACAGGCTGCCATCATGGATGACGTGATTCGCGTTACCGCCAAGAAAATAGATGACCTGCAGGATGTGATCGCTCTATGCCGTTCATCTAATATAGATCTGCCGCTGCAGTTCATTAACATGAAAGCATAGTTTAGTTATTGGTAGTAAGTCATAAGTTGTAAGTCATTCCTGATTTTGAAAAGAAGCAAATTAGTATGTGTGCTATTGTATTGCCTTCTCGCGGGAATGTATCACGTCCATGCCCAGACTAAACTATATCCACATCGCATCTCGCTGAAGAAAGGCGTAGAGCTGAATCTCACAGTACCTAAGGGCTACAACATAGTAGTGGCTGCTGAAGGACTGCACAGACTTCGCTTTCTGGCTAAAAGCCCCGATGGCAGATTGTTTGGAACAGATATGCATAACCTCGACGACAATAAGGAAGGTAAGATCTACTTGTTTGAAGGATGGGATAATGCAAGCAAACAATTCACAAAAGTCAGCACATTTGCAGAAAACCTGCATAACCCTAATCAGGTTCTATTTTATACCGATAAAGGCAAAGACTACATCTACATTGCCGAAACAGATAAGCTAAGCAGGTATGAATATCACAAAGGTGATAAGATCCTAACCGGCAAGCAACAAGTCCTGGCCAATTACCCCGACTATGGCCTAAGCTACAAATATGGCGGGTGGCATCTCACCCGCAGCCTTGCACAGCACAATGGCAAGATATACGTAAGCGTAGGCAGTAGTTGTAATGCCTGCATTGAAAAGGAAAGTGTAAGAGCCACTATTCAGGAAATGAACCCCGATGGAACCGGGCAACGCATATTTGCATCTGGCGTACGCAATGCTGTGGGCATAAAATGGGTGAACAATACCCTATAGGCAACATTTATGGGTCGCGATCTGTTGGGGCCGGAAAAGGTTGAAGATCTGTTTGGAACCATTGAAAACGGGAAGTTTTATGGCTGGCCGTTTTATATGCAATACAGGCAGCAGATACTACCTGATGTAGCAATGATGGACAGCGCCAAAGCACAGCATATAAAAGTACCTGGCAAACCACCGGTAGCTTACTGTGGCTTCCTCTCTCACTCCGCTCCGCTTGGCCTGGAGTATTTTCAGAATTTCAATGACCCACTACTTAATAACTCTTTTCTGGTGGCACTACACGGCTCTACATCTGTATGGCGCAAAAGAGGTAATGCTGTAGTAAAAATTACCGGCAAGAATAAGTACGAAGATATTGTAAGCGGCTTTCTTGAAGGTAAGGAAGATAAAGACCGCAAAGGCCGTCCATGCGATGTAATGATGAATGACGCTAGTTCATTTTTTGTTACTGACGACAAGAACGGTGTGCTCTATTACATCTACAAACAATAGAATGGCGTTCTAAAACAATTAGCGGGTATGAATGACAATACATCATTCATACCCGCTAAATATATTAAGCTACTTCGTAGCCAACAATCTCAATTAAGCCATTCCTTCTACCTTAGAGCCAGACAACATGCTGCCTATGTACTCACGGTTCAGACGGGCAATGTTCTCCAGAGATATTCCCTTAGGGCACTCAGCTTCACATGCACCAATGTTGGTACAGCTACCAAAACCTTCAGTATCCATCTGATTAACCATGTTGAAAGCACGTGTCATACGCTCAGGCTCGCCCTGTGGCAACAGTGCCAGATGAGAAACCTTAGCTGATACGAACAACATAGCAGAGGCATTAGGACATGCAGCAACGCATGCACCACAACCTATGCAAGATGCAGCGGCAAATGATTCATCTGCTTTCTGCTTGTCAATTGGCAAGGCATTAGCATCTTGTGCATTACCTGTATTTACAGATATAAAGCCACCAGCCTGTATGATACGGTCGAAACCGGTACGGTCTACAACCAGATCTTTAATAACAGGGAATGCATCGGCACGCCAAGGTTCTACAGTAATTGTATCGCCATCTTCATAGGCACGCATGTGCAGCTGACAAGTAGTGTTCTGTGACCATGGTCCGTGTGCACGACCATTGATGACCATACTGCACATACCGCAGATACCTTCACGACAATCATGATCGAAAGCGATCGGCTCTTTTCCTTCAGAAACCAGTTGTTCGTTCAATACGTCGAACATCTCCAGGAAAGACATTTCAGAAGAAACGTTCCTTACAGGGTAAGTTTCAAAACCACCCTTAGTTTTACCATTTTTCTGCTTCCACACCTTCAAGGTGAGGTTCATATTATAATGTTGCATACTTTTTCAATTTGACAATTGGACAATTTGGCAATGAGCCAATTTACCGTTTGTGGGTAGCAATAATTTTTAGTTTCAATTACTTGTAACTTCTAGAACTAGGATGAACAACCTCATAAATAAGATCTTCTTTGTGTAGTTCAAACTGACCAACACCCTTATATTCCCATGCAGCTACGTACATAAACTTTTCATCATCACGAAGCGCTTCACCATCTTCTGTCTGGTACTCCTCGCGGAAGTGACCGCCACAGCTTTCGTTACGGTTCAATGCATCAATACACATCAGCTCGCCAAGCTCTATAAAGTCAGCAACGCGGCCGGCCTTATCCAGCTCAGGATTGAACTCATCTACATCACCCGGGATACGAACGTTACTCCAGAACTCTTTACGCAATGCGCCTATCTCAGCAATAGCTTCTTTCAATCCTTTTTCATTACGAGCCATACCGCACTTCTCCCACATGATCTTACCCAGGCGTTTGTGGAAACTTTCCACGCTTTCAGTACCCTTAATGCTCATGAGCTTATTGATACGATCGCTTACTTCTTTCTCTGCAGCTACGAATGCAGGATGATCTGTAGGTATTGCCTTTGTGCGGATATCATCTGCAAGACGGTTACCCAAAGTGTAAGGGATAACGAAGTAACCATCAGCAAGACCCTGCATAAGTGCAGATGCACCCAGGCGGTTAGCACCATGATCACTGAAGTTAGCCTCGCCCAAAGCATACAAGCCAGGGACGGTGGTCATCAGCTCATAATCTACCCAAAGTCCACCCATTGTATAGTGTACTGCAGGATATATACGCATTGGCATTTCGTAAGGATTTTCACCGGTGATCTTTTCGTACATGTCGAAAAGGTTACCATACTTCTCCTTTACTACGCCCTTACCTAATGCAATAATTTCGTCTTTGCTGGTGTTTGGCTTACCTTGTTTGTTAGCTTCTATCTTGCCATAACGCTCAATAGCTGCGCCGAAATCAAGATATACCGCCATCTTAGATGAACCTACACCATAACCTGCATCGCAACGCTCTTTAGCCGCACGGCTGGCAACGTCACGTGGTACAAGGTTACCGAAGGCAGGATACCTGCGCTCCAGGTAGTAGTCGCGCTCTTCTTCCTTGATCTCAGAAGGTTTGCGCTGATCGTTCTTTTGTTTTGGCACCCAGATACGACCATCATTACGCAACGACTCAGACATCAGCGTAAGCTTAGACTGGTGATCGCCACTAACAGGGATACATGTAGGGTGGATCTGTGTAAAGCAAGGGTTACCAAAGAATGCACCTTGTTTGTGTGCCTTCCATGCTGCGGTAACATTGCTACCCATTGCATTTGTAGACAAGTAGAATACGTTACCATAACCACCCGTGCATAATAAAACTGCATGACCAAAATGGCGCTCCAGCTCACCTGTTACCAGGTTACGGGCTATGATACCACGGGCTACCCCGTCTACCATTACCACATCCAGCATTTCATGTCGCGAATGCATTTCTACATTACCCAAAGAAACCTGGCGCTCAAGACCCTGGTAAGCACCTATCAATAACTGCTGACCTGTCTGGCCTGCAGCATAGAACGTACGCTGTACCTGTGTACCACCAAATGAACGGTTGCTTAGCAAGCCACCATATTCACGTGCAAACGGCACTCCGGCGGCTACGCACTGGTCAATGATGTTGGCACTCACTTCTGCAAGACGGTGCACATTGCCTTCACGGGCACGGTAGTCACCACCTTTAATTGTATCGTAGAAAAGGCGATAAGTACTATCACCATCATTCTGGTAATTTTTTGCGGCATTGATACCACCTTGTGCAGCAATCGAGTGCGCACGGCGGGGACTATCCTGAAAGCAGAATGCTTTTACCTTATAGCCCATTTCACCAAGAGATGCGGCTGCAGAAGCGCCGGCGAGACCGGTACCTACTACTATGATCTCTAATGAACGCTTATTGGCAGGGTTAACCAACTTACAAGTCGCCTTGTATGTTTTCCATTTGGAATCTATCGGACCTGCTGGTATTTTAGAAATAAGTGGCATATATAAAAGAAGTCAAAAGTTAAAAGTAAAAACCTTAAATGCTGACCGCCGAAGCAGTAGCAGAACTTATGTGGATATAGATCAGGCTAACCAGTTCATAAAGAACGCAACCGGCATAGCAATGAATATCAACGGAACGATGATAGAAAATGCGATACCTGTAGTCTTGATCAAACCTTTATACCTTGAAGTACCCAGGCCCAGTGTCTGGAAAGCACTGTAGAAACCATGTACCAGGTGCCATCCCAGAGAGATACAACCAAAGATGTACACACCTACTACCCATGCAGTCTGGAATTCTTCCTTCATCATGTGATAAAGATCCTTTTCACCATTACCTGTTATCTGTGAGAAACGGTTAGGCGCCCAGAACTTAGACAGGTGCATGATAAGGAACAACAAGATCAGCGTACCAAGCAAAGCCATGCTGCGGCTGTACCAGGGGCTAGTAGCGCTACCTGCATTTACCGCATAACGGTTAGTACGGCGGCTCCTGTTTTTAGACCATAAAGCAAGGCCCTGAATAACATGCAACAGCAGGAAGCCCATCAGGCCTATCTCCACAGTGCGGATAAGGAAGTTCGTACCCATAAAATGGGCAGCTTCCGTAAAACGAGCGCCACCATCATTATAAAAGATCTGGGCGTTAATGTAACAATGGACGATCAAAAACGTAATGAGGAACAAACCCGTTAATGACATTTGTAGCTTTTTCCCAATGGAAGTGCTAAAGTAATTTTTCCAGCTCATGCGAATCCGGCAGAATTTAGTGTAGAAAGTGAAAAATGTGGCACAAAGATAATCATCAATTTTTTAAAAGCATAGCAATACTACAAATTGCTGAAAACTATTTACATAAAGCGAAATTTTAGATAAGATTAGCAATCATCACGACGTGTTATTTATAAGATCTTTAAGCATATTATTTCTTATTAAATTGTTCATCGGTAAGACCTGTATTAATAGCGTAACTCAGGTAATTGATCTCTATCGTTCCCTTCTGCGCTTTGGGTGTAGCGTCCTTTGCCGCCGTTGGCACTTCATTATTATAGTCCATGGTCACGCCCTTGGGTAGCTTGTAATCCTTTACATCCATATATATGGTCACTTTATCTGGCAGGCCGTATGACATGTATTTATTGAAGTCAAGATCCATGATCACAGTACCATCGTTGCGGGTGGTAGTTTCTGCCCTTACTGCTACCAGGTTAGCCTCATCTATCCACAGCTTGGTCAGCACAATGTTGTTCATATCATCTTCGGGTATCACTTTTACCAATCGCAGTTTCTTTCCCTTTACGGTTACGTTGCCTATGTCTATCACAGTCACATTACCTACCGGTATCAGGTTGCTTATCGTCAGATTGATATTCTTCTTTGGCAGCATGGACAAACCTCCGTTCCTTTCCAACCGCATTTTATCCGGTGCCTTAAATAGTAATGTTCCCTTTAGTTGCGGTATGCGCATAAAGCTCACATCTATCTTCATTTTCACATCGGCACGGTAATCCTTTACAGTTGCTATCTTAGTACGTAAAGTATAAAAAAGTTTTGTAGCATCATCTGCACGTACCTTATAAGAAACTAACGTAAGCAAAACGAACAATATTGATATATACTTCCTCATGACTTAATATCTTTCTTGTTGAAATAAAACACTGTAAGTAACAGAAAACCAACAGTATATAACACCAGCACTACCGCACTCTTACCTATTGCCGCGTATGGTACAGGATCATCAAAAAAGCCCTTCCACCCTATCATGTGCGTGGTAAGCAGATAAGGCTTTATGATGGTAAATAGCGGCAACTCCAAGTTAGAGAGTATGGTTAACACCACCACTATACCCATGGTTGATATGATAGGTCCGATTGAATTATCGGCAAATGCTGATAGGAGTAAGGACATAGATGCAATAGTGGTCATGGCTAGCACCGCAAAAGCAAAGGCAAGTCCATAGCGCCACATCACATCATTCTGCAAGATCATGATAAATGAATCACTCTTCAGGTTGATCATATCTCCCTTTCCAAAAAGCAATAGCGAGAAGAACAGCGCAACTACCGCCAACCAAACAATTAACAATACAGTGTAGATAAAGCTACTTAAGAACTTGGCCATCACTATTTTAGGTCTGGAAATAGGCTTGGTCAATAACAGCCTTAATGTCCCCAGATTAGCCTCACCTGCCAGCGCATCGCCCGCCACCAATGCCACCAACAGTGGAATGTGAATAAGTAGTGATTGCAGGATAATGTAGGTGATCAGGTACCCGTTAAGGATGTTCCCCTGTATATCGAACTGCTCGTTAACACCCGACAATGCAAAGTTCACAAACCCCTTACCATCAGTCAGCATAGCCAGCTGAATAACAAAAGTGATAGCAGTAACTATACCAAAACTGATATAGGTTCTTGGCCTCCTGAAAATTTTATATAGCTCTATTCGTAATAACTGTATCATCTGTAAGGGATAAAAAGTAAGCTTCCAATGAATGTTTTGACCTGATCTCTGTAACACCTATACCCTGCCCCACCAGCCAACTATTCAACTGCGGCGTTCGTTCAGGATTCATCTTAAAGGTAAGCGAGCCATGTTTTGCAGTGCGGAGCATAGATTTCCATTCACTACCCTCAATTTTATGTTGTATTGCATCATCGGGCAAAATGTCTATCTCAATAAATGTCTCATCCGGGTTGAGCAATGAATTCACCTTGCCTTCAACCACCTTCTTACCCTTATGGATGATGATCATACTGGTGGCTACCTGCTCTATCTCGTACAAAAGGTGTGATGAAATCAATATCGTCTTACCATGATCGCGACTGAGCGAAAGGATCAATGCACGCATTTCTGCTATTCCCTGCGGGTCAAGGCCATTGGTAGGCTCATCCAAAATCAGCAGATCAGGCTTGTGTACAAGCGCTATGGCTATGCCCAGGCGCTGCTTCATACCTTGCGAATAAGCTTTTACTTTATCTTGCTCGCGGCCCTTTAATCCCACAATTTCCAGAACCTCATGTAACCTTGCAGCTTTTATAGTGCTATCACTCAGTGCAGCAAACATCTTCAGATTATCCCAACCCGAGAGATATCCATACATATCAGGGCGCTCAATGATAGCACCTATCTTACTTAGTAAATGCCTTCGTCCATTATTAAACTCCTCTCCATCTATATATATACTGCCACTATCCGGAAAGATAAGCCCAAGCAACATACGCATAGTAGTACTTTTCCCAGCACCATTCTGACCAAGAAAACCATAAATATCCCCATGGTTTATTGTAAATGACAGATCGGTTACAGCCTTGAAGTGCTTAAATGACTTTGATAAATTCCGCGTTTCAATAATAGATCCCAAAACACAAGTTTGAACCTGCAAGTTACGTCACAATCAGCCTATTGTACGACTTAACTATATACCTATTTCCAATACCGCTTATGCTTTGTTTAATATTTATTTAAAATAATTAAACATTTTGATGGAGCAGCAAAACTGTTCTTGCCAATTATCCGTAAATAAGATAGCCACATATTGATAAACAGGAAATTGTGCATACCGGAACGTACAACTATGTACAACCCGTACAATCAATTCCTAAAAACAACTGAAATATGATCACCAACGAAGAACAAAGACAGAATGCGGTAAAGCGCTTTGACAATTACAATTTCAACCTGAATAAGGGTCTGGAAGATATACTTACCCTTACAGCCGAGATCTGTGAAACGCCGGTTGCATTTATTACGCTTATAGATGCTGACGCGCAACAATTTAAAGTTTGCAAAGGCATGGATGTAGTGCAGATGCCAAGAGATACTTCATTTTGTACCCACACAATAATGGACACTGGCGTGATGGTGGTAGAAGATCCGCTAAAGGATGAGCGGTTTTCGTCAATTCCATTGGTTGCGAACCAACCTTATATCAGATTCTACGCCGGTGCACCTTTGGCAACAGAAGATGGGCAGAATATTGGCACCCTATGCGTGCTGGATGCACAACCCAAAAGTTTGCCACTGGCTAAGCAGCACATGCTGGGCATTCTGGCAAAACAGGCTATCCACCTTATGGAACTGGATCTGTGCCTGAAGCTACTAAACCAGAAAAACAACCACATAACGCTACAAAATAAAACCCTCCGGGATATTGCCTTTACCCAGGCACATGAATTCAGAGGGCCGCTGTCATCATTAATAGGATTCATGAATCTTATAAAAGAAGATGACTATCAAGCGCCAAGAGAGTACCTGATAATGATGGATGAGGTGGTGCAAAAACTGGACGAGAAGATATTACTTGTTGTAAAAAGCACTGAACAAGCAAGAGAAGTGTACCTGGCGTGAAAATAAAAAATGTAGAAATATACCCACCCCGCACCTTGTGCGGGGTATTTCTTTTAATATGATGCTGCGACGTGAAAACGAGCAAATGCTATCGTATGAGTGAAACACGTGTTTTCATCTAATGGGAAGTCACGAGGTGCTTATCATTGAAAAATATAATTTACAATGAGTACCTCGGAGGAATAGCAAAATCATACGCCACATTATTCACCAACCTGATGAGATATTTACTAAAATCGAGCATATGATATTCATGCACATCATCATCGGGCTTAGCAGCAAAACAAGACATACGGGTTGACGAATCCTGCCGTATTAAAATGTGGCTGGTGTATAACATGTTTGTGAATTGTTGTTGCAATTCATGCTGAACTGCTCCTGGAAATGATTTGTACGTAAGTGTGTCTGCAATTACCATATACTGCCTATCATCTACTGCCAATATATCTTTCACTACATAATACTCATTCACTGTTGTATCTCTGATCTTCTCTAGCAAGCTAAAATCCGGAGTCAGCTCCCGTTCTACCTCTACATAATATATAAGGTGCGAAAGTGTTGCAGCATATGCTGCAGGTGAAAGTGATCCATTATGTAGATCATCAATTACATTCCACGATTTTCGCTTTACTCTTTCCCGCTTTTTGTACCGCCGCCATAAAAAGAAACCAATTACTAAAAGGGCCAGGAGATATAAAGCGATCATAGGTGCAGGCATAATGTAAAGATAATTGAAGCTAATGTGGTTGACAAACGCTAAATGTATTGATTGGTCAAATGCTATCCACGCAGAAAAATACTTAATGTAATTGTGGGAAACGAATTTTTTGGTGACCAAACCAATAACCACGAAGATCCAAATAACTACCTTTGCTCCATGCTCCCCCAGCTCACAGAAAACAACGTTCCCATCTATACACTCGAACAAACGAGCAGGCACGGCAGTAAAGAATTTGAAATAGTTCGGGCTGCCGGATTAACGCACTATCAAAAAGAGCTGTTTTTTGTGCCTCATAGAAAAAGGTTCTACCTTTTGGTTTTCCTTAGGTCAGGCAAAAGCCGGCATTGGGTGGATATGGTGCCCTATATTGTAAAGCCGGACACGCTTTATTTCTCTTCACCGTATCAGGTGATCTTAAAAGAAGAAATATCATCAGGTATTCCATTTGAAGCCACGTCAATTTGTTTTACCGAAGAGTTTCTGGATATTGAAGATGATGGGCTACTAAGCAAGTTACCTATTATCCAAAACCAATACAACGGCCATGAGCTCAATCTCTCGCCGGCTGATGTTGCCTTCGTAGATGATATATCTCTAAAACTATTAGCAGAATTCCACAACAAACAAGGTTGGCAAAAGAACATGTTACTCGCCTACCTGCGGGTACTACTCATTTATCTCAGTCGCCTCTATAATGAGCAATTTACCGCACCCGACAAGTCGCCCGAACGTGAATTGTTCAATCGCTTCAAAGCTTTGGTAAGCAACCACTTTACTGAGCACCACGATGTGGCTGCTTATGCTGATATGCTCAACCTGTCTGCTGGCCATTTCAGCGAACTGATAAAGAAACAAAGTGGCAGAACACCTATTGAGCACATACACGACCACCTGCTGCTTGAAGCAAAGCGTATGCTTTTTCATACAGAGGCGTCCGTGAAAGAGATCGCCTTTCAGTTGGGTTTTGAAGAGGCATCCTACTTCAACAGGTTCTTTAAGCGCCTTACATCCGGCACTCCACTCAGCTACCGCAGCACCATCCGCGAAATGTACTATTAATACCCGCAGAAGTATAATTGTACCGTTCTGCCCCGTGCTACTTTTGTGCTGTGCCAAATGGCAATAAACAAACAGAACATGAAAAAAGCACTGATCACGGGCGCCAACAGAAGCATAGGCTTTGAAGCAGCCCGCCAATTATTGAAGAAAGGATATTACGTGTACCTGGGCAGCCGTACATTGGCCAACGGACAGGAAGCAGTAGACAAACTAAAAGCAGAAGGGCTGACTGAAGTGGAAGCTATAGCGCTGGATGTGACTAATGATGAGTCGGTAAAAAATGCCCGCACGGAATTAGGTACAAAAACCAATGTACTGGATGTATTGATCAACAATGCCGGCATCAGCGGCGGTTTTCCGCAAACAGCCCAAACATCAAGTATAGACACTTTTAAAGAAGTATTTGACACCAATCTGTATGGCGTAGTGCGCACTACACAGGCGTTTATGGATCTGCTACAACAATCAGCCGAACCACGGATTGTAAATGTAACTTCAGGCCTCGGCTCCCTCACCATGCACACCGACACATCATGGAAATACTTTGCGGTTAAAGGTGCAATCTACGCCCCCTCAAAAGCAGCATTGAACATGTATACCATCACTTTGGCTTATGAATTGCGCGACACCCCCTTCAAAGTAAATGCAGTTGATCCCGGCTATACCGCAACTGAGTTTAATCACTTCAGGGGAACAGGTACTGTACACGATGCCGCCGCCCGCCTGGTGAAGGGCGCTACCCTAGCCCCGGATGGCCCAACAGGTACATTCTTCAGCGATGACAACAACCCGGAGACTGGTATAAGTCTCTGGTAAGATTAATGGCATGCCTCAATCCCAACAACGGTGAGTACCTCAAACTCACCGTTGTTGATTTTACTATCCGCAATGACATTTTTCTTAAATTGCAGTATAAAAGATAAATTTCTACTGAAAAGATAAACCGGCATTTCGACCACTAAAACTATGAAAGACACTTACGACATTCATGCTGAAGAATTGAGCAAAGCGATAGATATTGCTATCGATGCTTTTCAAAAATATCGCCCTGATGGTTTTGACGACAAGCAATTAACACACGTCATTAATGTTTATAGAAAGTTCAAAGGCGATGCGCTTGCTCCCAAATTTCGCAATTTAAAAAGCTTAAAATATAATATTGTTGATGTCTTTACTTATTTCCAGGAAGCCTCAGGTAAGACTGTAGACTACTTCTGGCAGCAGATTAAGGAGCAAGAGCTGAACTACAAGCGCGACAATAAGATATTGAAAATATTGAAGCGGGGTAAGATAAACAACCGCACAGAATATGACTTTGTAACCGATGTGATCGTACCCTACCAACAGGAAGGAGTGATCACTGACGATGAAGATGGAGCATTGAAAGAGATGATAGGGAAATTTGAGTTAAAAGAAAGTAGAAAGAGGAAGGTTGATTGCTAACCTGATGGTAAAGTTTGTAGCCTCCGCAGTACCGCCATATGGCAGTAATCATCGTAATTTTCCGAAAACGGATACTTCCCATGGTTGTTGGCGAGAACACAGACCACGGTTAAAACCCTATGATTGAGATATTGCAGCTGACACTAAAAGACACAAGACAGGCACCATCCACGCAAACAATAATACTATCCCAAAGAATTGCTTATTGGGGCTGGATGCTATTTTCACAAATAAAACAACAGTATAAATAAAAGTAAGTAACATTAAGAGCACGTATAGCCCACCATTTCCTGCACCACATGTTGTTGGATTGCTTGTGCTATTAAATGAAGAAAACACAGGAAGCAGCCAGACTAAAACGTACAAGCTAAAGAAAATGGTAGTTTTAAGGTGCTTACGAAGTAGGCCTAATGTTGGGTTCATAATGATTGTGGCAATTTAGTGAATAGTTGATTACTCCCCACCCACCACCTCCACCAAATCCCCCACCTCATCATCCGTAAAAATCCGTGAGCGGGTAAGAAACCGAAAACCGAGAGGAATCTCTATAGAAAAACTGGAGCCGCGCCCAGCAATTACATCAAGGGTCAGTTCGCTGTACTGCCAGAATTGGAACTGATCTTTGGCCATCCAGAATTCGCAGCCTTCTACCATGTCCAGGCGCACATCACTGCTGCCGGTGCGGAAGTCGCCCTTTTCATAGCACATGGGTTGTGACCCGTCACAACATCCGCCACTCTGGTGAAACATCAATTCACCATGACTGGCTTTTAGCTGCGCTATCAGTTCTTTGGCTTTGTCTGTGGCTATAACCCTATGAATTTTTCCCATTTTAATGAATTTGTTGACACGTTATTACACCCTTAGTAACCGCATGAGGAGAAGCTTAGCCTTCGGAAAACGGCAGCTCGCGCAGGCTTGTGCGGTGGCGCGTTTTTTCCGATCGCCTTTTCTTTTGTTACTTTTCTTTTGGCGAAGCAAAAGAAAAGTAAGAGACGATGGTCACTAAACACACTCAAAACACAACCAAAAAGGGAGCCATTTCCAGCAATGGCTCCCTATAGACTATCACTACCGTTAACCTATGAATTAAAAGAACCCTAGTTTTTGTTTGCTGTAAGAGATCAGCATATTCTTGGTCTGCCTGTAGTGGCCCAGCATCATCTTGTGTGTCTCACGACCAAAGCCTGACTTCTTATAACCACCAAATGGAGCATGTGCAGGGTATGCATGGTAACAGTTCACCCAAACACGACCCGCCTGTATAGCACGAGGAACCTGGTACAACTCATGTGCATCGCGTGTCCATACGCCCGAACCCAATCCGTACAATGAATCATTAGCAATTTCTATTGCCTCTTCCGTAGTTTTGAAGGTTGTGACACAAACCACCGGTCCGAATATCTCTTCCTGGAAGATGCGCATCTTGTTATTGCCCTTAAATATAGTTGGCTGCACGTAGTAGCCGCCTTCTATATCGGTATCTTGTTTTACCGGCGCACCACCCACCAGCAGTTCAGCACCTTCCTGTAGTCCTATATCTATGTAAGAAAGAATCTTTTCATACTGATCGTTAGATGCCTGCGCACCGATCATTGTAGCAGCATCCAGCGGATTACCTGTTTTAATAGCCTTTACACGAGCTACTACACGCTCCATAAACTTATCGTAAATGCTTTCGTGAACGAGGATACGAGATGGGCATGTGCATATTTCACCCTGGTTGAGCGCAAACATCACCGCACCTTCAATAGCCTTATCAAAGAAATCATCATCAGCCTCTGCAACCGACGGGAAGAAAATGTTTGGCGATTTGCCACCCAACTCCATTGTAACCGGTATCAGGTTCTCAGATGCATACTGCATGATGAGGCGGCCCGTAGTGGTCTCACCTGTAAATGACACCTTAGATATTCTTGAAGATGTAGCCAACGGCTTACCAGCTTCAGGACCAAATCCGGTAACAATATTCAGCACACCTGCAGGCAACAGATCACCTATCAGTTCCATCAGCACGATAATGCTGGTTGGCGTTTGTTCAGCGGGTTTCAATACTACTGTGCAACCTGCAGCCAATGCCGGTGCCATTTTCCACGTAGCCATCAGCAAAGGGAAGTTCCATGGTATGATCTGTCCTACGACACCTATTGGCTCATGCAGGTTAATGCTCACTGTATGTTCATCGTGCTCAGAAATTGTGCCTTCTTCCGCCCTTATAACACCTGCAAAATAACGGAAGTGATCTACTACCAATGGCAGATCGGCAGCCTTGGTCTCGCGGATGGGCTTACCATTATCAATAGTCTCTACTGTAGCCAGATAGTCAAGATTATCTTCTATCACCTGTGCTATCTTAAGTAATATATTGCTTCTGTAAGTAGCCGCTGTTTTGCTCCATGTTTTGAAAGCTTCCAGTGCGGCATCTACAGCCAGCTCCACATCTTCTTTCTTAGACCGTGCAGCCTGTGTGAATACTTCACCGGTCACAGGAGAAATATTATCGAAATACTCGCCACCTACCGGTGCGGCCCACTTTCCACCTATATAATTTTCATAACGGCTCTTTATTGCAGGCCAGTTGTTCTTTGACAAACTATCGGCAAGGATAGTACTCTTGGGTGCTGTTTGCGTTGACATATAATTAAGTGTTTGATTTAGTATGAACCAAAGCTATTTTTATATCTGCCGACAAATCGGGTAAAACGTATCAGCCCAATCATACTATTGTATCAATTATTTGCTTTTTCTTGCTGCTAACTCTATAATGGTTAAATTAGTACTGTAGAAAAAAGTCCGTATGAGTTTTATTCAACAAATTCAGCTTACCCCGCAGAAAAACCTGCTCACCGATGTGGAGAACAGGAAGATCTACACGTTGGACAAATGCGAGCTGAATGTTTTTGAAACTTACCGCACATCCGAGTTGGTGCAACTGACCTTTCACGATCTGGTCATTACCAGTATGGTGCGCGGCAAAAAGGTGATGCACCTGCCTACCAATCCCTCTTTTGAATATGTACCCGGCGAGACGGTTTTGGCTCCCGCAGGCACTAAAATGGCCATCGATTTCCCCGAGGCCGAAGAGCAAAACCCTACGCAGTGCATAGCTTTAACGATAGACAGAGAATCGGTAAGCAAAACTGTAAACTACCTCAATCATAATTTTCCACGCGAAGGCACCAATGCATCTTGGGATATCAATTTCAGGTTCACTCACCTAAAGAACAGCAGTGTACTGGCCGACGTGATCAATAAAATGGTCAACATCTGCAGCGAGCAAAATCTGACAAAAGATATCCTGGCCGATCTCACTATGAAGGAATTAGTAGTGCGTCTGGTGCAGCTACAGAACCTCTACGAGATACATGATCATATTCCACCCACCAGTAGTGCATTCGGGTTTCTGTCACAGTTCATCAAAGAGAATCTGCACAACAGGATAGATGTGGATACCCTTAGCCGCAAGGTATATATGAGCCGCCCCAATTTCTTCCGCCACTTCAAGCGGGAGTACGGCATCTCCCCTACTCAGTACATCATCAGCGAGCGACTGAAAATGGCCAAGGTTCTCATAGCCGGCACCAAAATGAGCATACAGCAAATATGCATAGAAACAGGCTTTGAAGACACCAACAACTTTATCAAACTATTCAAAAAGAGCGAAGGAGTTACTCCTGGTATGTACAGGAATAAACTGGCGAGTTAGTGCTTAGCTATAGAAATTCGCACGGAGCGCCGTTGTTGGTCTTATGACCAATAACGGCGAAAATAACGACGAAAACATACAGCTACACAGCATCACCGCATCACTATGTAACCAAATCGACTCTTTCAACTTACAACTTATGACTTACGACTAAAAACTACATCAATATATGCTCCACATTCTTCTTAATGTTCTCTGCTATCTTTTCCAGTGGCAGGTCATTAAATTCAGTACCAAACGGGTCTTCTATTTCTTCAGCGATCATCTCCAGACTGGCTAGTACATAGAACACAATACCCACTATCGGAATGCTGAAGTAAGTTAATGTAAAGACCAAACCGAAAGGGAGCGTCATGATGTAAAGGAAGATGAACTTTTTAATGAACGTGCTGTACGAGTATGGTATTGGTGTATTCTTGATACGCTCACAGGCACCACATACATCCAGAAACGACTGGAACTCGGCATTTAAAATAATGGTCTGATCGCCCGTTAACGTCCCTTCATTATACATAAGGTTGAGCTTTGACGCCATTACAGATGCTATTTGATTAGGTACATGCTTGGTATGGTCAAGATCCGGAATCTCAGGGTGTGGATCACTATCGAGTTCCAGTCGAGTGGTTTCAGCCCGCAGGTGTAGATACAAGGCATGAGCAAACATCGGGATGATCTTTTTAAAGAAAGCTCTGTCTTTCTCATTGCCACGTGGCAGCATGGCATTCATTTTCACAGCCAGGTTGCGACTGTTATTAACCAGTCCGCCCCACAACTTGCGACCTTCCCACCACCTGTCATAGGCTGTATTGGTACGAAACACCATCAACAAACTGATAATTGCCCCCAACAACGTATGCAAAGTAAGAATACTCTTAAATGGAGGAACATCGTGCAAGTGAAGCGTGGTGATCATTATAAAGTAGACAATGGCCGTATACACGCATACAGCCATTATGTATGGCAGCAACCTGCTGAAAGTATCAGCCTTACGAAGCTCGAAAATATTGATCAGGTTACCCTTCTTGCCTATTGTTATCATGTGAGGTGTAAAATACTAAAAACAGGGAAATAGACAATGAATGTTACAGACAGTTCATGCAAAGCGTGCATGGTGGTAGCTGTTCTTTACCCTGTAATTTAAAAAATTTCAATTGCCACGACCTTTAGGTCAATACTATCTGACTTAGGCGCTAATTGCATGTCATGATGCCGAAGGCATCAGACATTGGATTGCAATCGATTGTAGATGAATTACTTATTTTTAGGGTCGATTTTTTAGTCGATCAATTTAAGAACTTTCTCTCTCACTCAACCTATCTTTACGCAGATGTAGCTATCATTACAAATATAGTAAATTGGGAATAAAATTGTGTGCATAATGTACACAAGGGTATATTCATACTTAGGCGTAACTACTTTTCTCAAATGAATTGTGTCGTTTGTAGCAATTGAGTCTAAGGCTTATTCCTGATGTTCTCATATGCAAATTTGCCTTTAAACATAGTGTCAATTTGATAATGTCAGCTTAATTATTGAACCTATGTTAATTGAGTATCTGTTGGCAAATGAACCTTGATTCACTGCAATTTCAACTCTTCCGTAGTCATCCTTTAAAATTAAATTCTCACCAAAAGCTACTTCTCCAAATGTATCACATACAATTACGGTTATATCTTTTTTATTTGGGAGACTTATTACAACGGTCTGTGCAGACTTGATCCCCCAGTTATCCCAATCTTTGTGTAAAATATTTAAGTGTACCGACCCAAATTTATTTATATGAATCACCTTAGCTGTAATTACTTCAGCTATTCTGTCTGCCTCATCATATGGGGATTCTACTAAATGATTTTTTTTCAATTTTGCGCCAAAACTCTTCAAGTCAACCCCATTAGCAAGATGTGCTGCTGCTGGCGAAAAGATATCTCTCCCGTGAAAAATCGGAGACACAGGAAGATTCATATAATTTTCATTGGTTATTTCATATACAGAACTAATACCACCAAGAACCCGAGATGCTGGAATCAAGACTCCATTATCAGGACCTATTAAATAATCACCGCGATTAACTTTAATAATAATTGCCTTTCGGGAAGTACCTACCCCCGGATCACATATACACACGTGATAACCTAGGGGAACATATCTAACTGTTTCTAGAGTCCTTGCAGCAGCTAGAATATCAAAAGATGGTAATCCATGCATTAAGTGGATAACCTTAATGTGAGGGGAGATTGAAGCTATCATTGCTTCCATGATTCCTACCCCTTGAGATTGGACTCCAAAATCGCTGGTCAAAGTTACGATCTTCATATAATTATTTAGTTAGTTCGTTAAGTAATTTGGAATATCCATTGACTGCTTCAGTTATCAATTTATCGCCAATTACTGCGCTTGCCAACTTTTGATTCGCATTTATAACTCCAGATTTTGTATATAATTCATTCACCAAATCCCGGCTAATCCAATAGCTAACCTTGGCAAACTCATTTGAGAGAAGCTCTTTATTTACCAAAGTATCATCTATTGCTAGGAGAATTGAAGCATCTGTAGCATCGGCATGGCCGCCGTTCGAATCACCAAACTCTGTCTGCATTATTTCACGAAAAGAAGGAAAATCCCAAAAATCTTTTACAAAATACCTCATGCCGGACAATTCATTACCGAGTTCAGAAAATGCGGCCAGAATGCAACCATAGTTATCCCCGTGTCCATTTACAACTAAAAATCTACGAAAACCGCCAATGTATAGAGAATTTATATAGTCTTTGATAACTGTTATTAAAGTTGTAGGCTTTAACGATATTGTTCCAGGGAAATTCAAATGAATTAAAGAATCTCCAACTGCGATGGTTGGTGAAACCAAAACATTATTATCAAAGCCAACTTTTAGAGCAAAATACTCTGCAAGCAATGCATCAGTATATAGTGGACAGGACATACCGTGCTGTTCAATTGCTCCAATTGGAACAATTACCAAATCAGATTTTGTCAAATAGGTCTGAATTTGTACCCAGGTCTTATATTTCAACTCAATACTCTTCGAATTCGGAATCATAGGTTAATATATTTTGTGTTAAAATAATACGAAAATTCATTGAAATAACTATTATGTTTTTTTTAAAATTATTAGGAGTTTTCTTACATCGCTGACTTCGGGAACATTTAGGCGTTCAAATATTTTGAGTGCCTCTTGAAAAGAGTCCATAGATTGCTGAACATCTCCAAGCTCCAAAAGTGATTTTCCTTCTACATCATAGGAACGGCCAATTTGATAGTCATCACCAATTTTTGCTGCCACATCTCTAGCATCCCGACTGTAGTTAATTGCTAGGCGGTAATTTTCAAATTCAATTTCTAAATACCCAAGGTTATTTAAAACAACAGCTTCGCCGTGCCTATCATGATATGTTCGAAATAGATGTAACGATTTAAAGAAACCAGAAGATGCATTTTCAATATTTCCCAAACGTAAGTGCGAAAAAGCCATGTTATTCGTTGTGCTTCCAATGCCAACCCAATCTTCTAATTTTTCTCTAATTTTAAGAGCTTTTTCAAAAAATGAAAGAGCTATTTCGTACTTCTCCATCCGCCAATAAACAGCTCCAGTGTTATTCAAAGTGAATGCTTGACCGTACTCGTTTTCACAAAACTCATGTACCGCTATGGCTTTTGTCAATATATTGAGAGCATCTTCGTATAGCCCTAACCGTTCTAATGTAAACCCATGACCATTTAACGTGTATGCGAGTCCGTCGTCATTGGAAATACCTCCCCAAATTACCTCTGCTTTTTCAAACAACTCTATTGCTTTATTAAAATTACCGGACTCATGATACGCAAATGCAAGTTCTGTAAGAGAGGAGGCCTTCATTTCTAAATCATTACTCGTTTCAGAGAAGTTAAACGCATTTGAATGGATTTCAATCACACGAAAACTGGAAATACTCCTTTTTAGATAGCCTGCCATCATTTGTGAAAGCTGCCAATATTTGATGTCCCACTTTCTCTTAAATGCAAATTGAAGTATCGCGAATAAATTGTCAATTTCATCCTCAAACCATGCTAATGCCAACTCTATACTAGGGTGATCTTCTCTATTATTTATATCGTCTCCAAGCTCAATTTTCACTCTAAATTGATTAGGATATAAAATATTATTAGCATTACGGAGAAGGTGCAAATAATAATCTATTAATTGTAAAATGGCTTTGTTTTCTCCATCGTTGTCACCTGTAGCTCTATATTTATTACGTGAAAACTCCCTTAATAAATCATGTAGTCGATATCGTTCAAGACTGGTTTCTACTACCAAAGACTCTTCAACTAAATACTCTACTAATTCTTGCGCCGTTTCGATTGGCAAACATAACATAGCTGCACAGGCTCCAACTGTAAAATTCAAACCCGGATACACCCCCATCATTTGAAACATTTTTTGTTCGTTTTGCGAAAGTGAACCATAAGACAATTCAAAAACTTCATTAACGAGGGCAAAATGAGAACTTTGCAGACCAGCCAACTTAGCCGATCTTTTGTGCAATTCAATCTCGTTATTTATTATGTCTCTACTATGCCTGCGCCAACGTCCTGCGACAATATTCAACGCTAAAGGAAGATAGCCGCATTGCCTTACAATATCGGATAATAGTCCAAATGCTTCTTTATGGGGAACATGTCCCCGAACTTTTTGAATAAGTTCAATTGAATCTTCTTCATTTAGAACATCCAATTGTAAAGGGTATGAACCTACCAAGCCAGTCAATCTATTTCTACTTGTGACCAACACAAGCTTCCCTGGTGTTCCTGGCAAAATTGGTTCGACTTGCTTTTGTGTTTTTACGTTGTCAATCAAAATAATTGCTCGTTTGCCTGCTAACTCTGATTTCCATATAGCAGACTTCTCGCTAACATTTTTCGGGATACTGTGAATTGGCACACCAAGTGCAAACAACAATGAATCAAGAATTTGTTCGGAGGTTAAAGGCTCCTGCCCCTCTGTGTAACCGTAGCAATCAATATAAAGTTGAGCATCTGGAAATTCGGGCGTAAGTGTATGTGCAAGATGAACAGCCAAGGCTGTTTTCCCTACTCCAGGCATACCATCAATAGAAGAGATTACAACGGCAGGAGTTGGACTGTGAAAATTATCTTCGATAGCCTTTCTTAATTCAAGAATTTGTTCTTTTCTTCCAATGAAGTTTGGAATGGCCCTTGGTAGAGTATTCGGTCGTTTATTATTACTTTCTCTTTTTATAGAAAGTCCTGTAATTTCTGTTTTAAGGTCATCTAGTTTTCGTATGATTTCATCCTCAATAAAAAATTGCATCCCGATTTCTGGATGCTTAGCTAATAAATTTCTTAATTTTGTTTCTCCCCACCATTCCGCTTTAATATCTGAGAAATCAATTGAGTCAAACCAATGTTTTTCTGCTGGAGTATGATCATGAGGTATACACAATATCCATTTTGATAATCTCTTTTGCAAACGAGCATTTCTAAATGATTGTTTTATCTGATTTTTTTGAGATGAAGTCAAACTTGGTATAAAATATTTCATCTGGAATATTTCCAAATTACCAAGTTCATTAACAATAAAGCAGTCAATCCCATCATCACCTCCTTTACCATTTATGCTAATAGCGTTAATTTCTCTAGCTAACAGTTGGCAGATAAGCAGTTCAAAGTTTTCTTGGGCTGATAGCTTAGGGCCTCGAATTTTCGAAAAATCGCAATTCACAAATAAATATTTGAAAATTTGAGCATAATAAAATGTAAATTATATGTAAAAATGTGGCTACTTTCTGTCACTATCATATAGGTTAAGGGTCAATTTTTTTAGCCAGACCTTCGACGATCTCTGCTCCAGGTAAATACATAAGCGCATTACTTGGAATTGATAATTTAGATTTCTTCAAACCACCTCCAATAATGATGCGTTCTGAGGTCATAACTAGAGGGTCAATAAAAACCTGCCAATCCTTAGGCAACCCAATGGGGGTAATACTACCATACTCCATTTGTGTTTTTGATATAACAAGATCAAGTGATGCAACTGAAACTTGTCTAGCATTTAGTTTTTTACGTACTACGCCGGACATATCATATCTATATCCAACAGGAACTAGGCATACTACTATGCTTGAGATGCCACCACGCTTACCCTCAACAATTAAACAATTAGCGCCATGCCTAGGGTCAACTCCGTATTTAGCGCATAGTTCAGCGCCGCCAGAAAACTCAGGATCAATCTCAGCAACTAAAAAGTCTGATGCTTTTTGCGGTCCTGTCCAAGATTTAATGGCTTCTGTTAACGAAGCCGGTACTAAATCTGGTCTTTCAAGTACTGGCGAAAAATTTAACGATGTTCCTTGCATAAATAAATAATTAACAAATGGTGATGAAATTAGATAGTACAATAGAAACACATTTTTGCAAACCTTTTTATGGCAAATAGAATTAAATATTATTAGCTACGAATCCGTTGGTTATTCTCCATGTGTTCGTAACGTTGAGTGCTGCGAAGTAGTACCTAGTTTTAATTTGCTAAGTAATTGGGACAAACGTTCAAGCGCAGGAATCAGCTCTTCATCTCTTAAATCAATTTTATCATTGCTAACAAAATTTACGCAACTTTGAATATATATTCCTATCAGGGCTGGATTTTCTTTTGCATAATTATTTCCAAATTTTTCATCTAAGCTTTTTATGCATCTGGCTAAATAAAAATCGATTGTGTCTGAAACTATCTCTGTCTCAAGTCTCTTTTCCATAATAATCATTAATTATTTTTATTATCAAATATAAGTATTTTCATTAGAGAATAAAAAAAGAAATGCGTGAGTTTAGAATCTAATCGCTTATTTGGGATGTGGGCAAAATGCGGTTTATATTGAACAAACCCGTCGGATGGAACACTCATATTTGCTGCGAGAAAAACTTGACAAGAAAATGCTACTGTACTTTAATTTGTACGATTTGCAAGATTGCATGTCGCCACGGCGACATATGCCAATCCCCACTATGTGGCGATTTACATCTTATGGGGGAGGTATCCCCTTACCCCTCAGTTACATCGATTCATAATGCTAAATCCGCTTAACAGACACGCCACTAAATGGCTGCGATACAGTGCCATCTATCATCAATTTCAAATACATCGCATAGCGCGGAAGGTTAACCAGATCATCCTGGGTGAAGGTAGGATAGAACTCTTTGGCGAGGTATTCAGCATCATTAGCCCCAATCCGAAATGAGATCATCGTTCCTACATTCCCGAATATCGCAGCCTGCACCCGTACATCCATCTGTTCAAGATATTGGTGCGCTAAAAACAATGACAATCCATACTTTCTCGCCTCAGCCAAGATAGTGGCGAATGATAGCGTCACGAAGGAATGGCATTCATCAATATACATGTAAAACGGCCTGCGCTGTACTTCCGGCTGAGATGCCCTGTAGAGTGCTGCAAGCTGCATGGCGTTGATTAACATGGCACCAATGAGGGATGAAGCGTCTTCTCCAATCTGCCCCTTAGAGACATTAACTATGAGTATCTTTCCTTTGTCGAGCACCTGCGATAATCGGAAACCATTGGTTTTCTGACCGACTATCTTTCTAAGTGCATTACTGGTAACGAATAAGCCGGTCTTATTGAGAATCGGTGCAATTGCCTCTGTCCTCAATCTAAGCGTGTATTTATCAAACTCGTTATGCCAGAAGTTTAGGATGTGGTCTTCGTTAACATATCTCAATGCGTTTTTACGAAAATCGCCATCTGTCAGCAATGGCTGGATATCTAGAAGCGTAGCATCAGGGACACAAAGGAGTGTCAGAAGCGTATATTTTAGTATGTATTCGAGTCGTGGCCCCCAGCTGTCTCCCCATATTTTGCGGAATGTGGAAATTAGCCCAGATGCTACGAGGTCCTGGTATTTTGGATGAACAGCTTTAAGTGGATTGAATGCGATTGGGCGTTCGAGGTCGGTTGCATTGAGATAGATAAGGTCATGCTTTCTGCTCTCCGGAATGTACCGCACCAGGTCGGCTGCGATGTCTCCATGCGGATCAATGATGCACAGACCGTTACCCCGGTCAATGTCGCTTATGGCCATGTTCTTAAGCAATGTGCTTTTGCCGGTGCCGCTCTTTCCTATGATGTACAAATGCTGTAGCCTGTCTTTGTCCCGTATGCCGAACAGCTGGTTTGTGTTCCGATAGTTTGTGGTCCCGATTGGGGTGACGTCGCTGTCCATATTGATAGCATATAGCTTTAAAATGTGTCAGATAAGACAGGGGAAATATAGACAAGTGTATACTCATCGTTTTCTAAATCGGCATTTACATTCTGGGTATATGAGATATTGTATTCCAATGAGAACAAGGGAGATGTTCTCCAAATGGTTTGTGGTTTAATTTCACTCAACTGTGTTTGCTGGGCTGTTGTCGGATCAATAAAGTCGCTATTGTAACTATGTAGGTGCCGTTTTTTTAATCTGTATTCTTTAGAATATTTGATAATCGCTTTATTTCTTCAGCATATTGTTGGCACTCAACAATATCATTCTCGCACCCACTTTTATTATCTTGTTCGTAATTCTGTCCCTTAGAGGGCACAGTAAGGGACAAACGAGGTAAAAAAAGTTCTTTAGCCTTAAAAATACTGGCTACTTCGATGGTTCGAAACCTCTTGCCATCAAATGTTATTCCTTTAGGGAATTCGAACCACTGTAATTTTATCCGTTTCTCTAAGGATGCTTGCGACCAAACATAACTTGGGTTTTCTAAGTACTCTTCTGCAAATGCAAACGCTTCCTCTAAGTTTGTATCCCTTTCAGGAAGCCTAAGCAATTCGGAGGTTGTTGACGACAATTTCACCTCAATGTCTTCTAGTTGTCGGCGGAGGACTGTGTCATTGATTATTCCTTTTACATTTTTGTCAATGAGCGTTGTCTGACGTTCCTCCAATTCTGAAATGTATGTTTTCAATTTAGCCGCAATTTTGTACTGCTCTTTCAATGCACCATCCAATGCGTTAGAGAGACTTTTTTTAAATGTAGCCAGTTGGTTTCTGTCGAATACATATTGATCAAGAAAGGACAGATATTCACTTTCCATCCATTCTTTTTGGTAGTTGGAATTTTCAACGCCGATAAAGCGGTAATAGGCGTATTTGCTATGTCTGCCCTGTGACCAGGCACCTGTTATTTTTTTGCCTGTAGGATGGAAGACAAAACGCCTGAGAGGAAAATCAGGATGTTCATTCCTGTAAATACCATTACTACGGTGCGAACGACGCTTTAGTATACGTTGCACTTGATCAAACAACTGCTGCGAAATAAGTGCCTCAAAAGTACCTTTATGTCGTTCACCAAATTTTACAATCCATCCCGCATATACTGGGTTATTGATCAGCCTGTAGTAATGTGATTTAGTGAATTTTTTTCCAGTTTTGGTAGTAAGACCTTCTTTGAACAATAACTTACGAACGGCGTCAACTGCTATTTCGTCTCTACCGATTTCTTCAAATATCTTCCTGATCAATGGCGCTTTTTCGTTCGGTAGAATCGTTGACTTCCCTGCCACCTTTTCGTTGGAATAACCATATGGGGCACCCCAAACATACCTGCCTTCACGCATGGCGTCACGACTCCCGTTTATGCTGCGCTCGGTACGGACATCGTTATCAAACTGCGCAACATTGGCGATGATATTCTCCATAAACCTCCCTGCGGGATTATCCTCAAAATATTCAGTAGTAGACTTAATTTCTATCTTATACTGTTTTAGAAGAAGCCTAATTTGTCTGTAATCATCAATATTTCGTGCAATGCGGTCAATTTTATAGGCGATGATAGCCGTAACGCCATTTTTCTTGTTTGCGCAGTAGCTAAGTAGTTTCTTCAATTCGGTCCTGTCTGCATTTTTTGCGCTCTCTCCTTGTTCGATAAATATTTCTGAAATCTGAAATCCATTTTTGATTGCGTAATCCTTGCAAATTCTTTCTTGGGTTGCCAGGCTCCCGCCTTCGTCAACCTGTTCCTTAGTTGATACCCGGCAGTATATCACAGCCTTTTTTAGGGATGGGTTTTCCATTACATTTTAGTTCCATGAAAATGTCTACGAGAAGCTTTGCCAGATAATCTATCTGCATGTCTTCGGTGACCAATGGAGAATTACTTATAAAATCCAAAGAAGGGGAGCGTACATTGGCTTTGTTGCTACACAAAGGCTTCTGTAAACGCTCCCCTTCTTTGGGTTCGACTTTTGCACCAATGCCAGATAATCCTTTGTGTAGCTCACTCATACTACCATCTTTCCATTTTCCTGTTAAGCGGGTAAGACAGGAAAAATATAGACAAGTAAATACACAAGTCGATGTTTTCGAGTTGAGATTTCCTTTAAGAGCATTTGTGTTTACTATTGGTGTATGCCTATCTCTTGCCGGCAATTTGTTATAGCAGATTCCAACATATCCATAAGTGTATATTTTACCTGCCTTATGGTCGCGTTCCGTAATTGCTAACGTTTATACATGACTTCACGGATACCATCTTTGGGAGAACAGCTTCGCAAGCACCGTGCTCTTATGGGCTATTCCATCCGTGAAGCAGCAAAGGAAGCAAAGATTGCGCCAATACGGCTGTCACAATGGGAGCGTAATTTGAGAAAGCCAAGCATTGAGAATATATCAATTCTTGCAGTTGTGTATCGTGTCCTAATAGACGAGTTGTGCGTAGAACTTCGGCACAAGGCGGTGCAGAAACACCAAACCCATTTTGGTATACATACTGGCAGCGACAAGCCTCCCTAGCTAATACCTGTCCGAATTTTTACGGTTTTTTCTTGTACCTTCTTCCTGTATTCCCTCTTTACTGTATCGTCGCTCTTACGCTCGACTTATTTATTTAATAATAAATAACGATAAGCGAACGATAGTAAGGGATGTGGAAAAGATAGCAAGTTATTAACAGAAATATCCATTTATATATACATTCTATGGCTACCACAAAAGAAACAAAGCTTGCCCGTGAGATTGCGGATGCGCTCGGTGACAATGATTCCCTCGCTGTGCATATAGGTTTCTGTGAAAAGTTTTCGGAAGCGTTCCTTAGAAAGACACTGCAAAAGGTGCTCTCCATTCCTGAGGACCAGATACGAAAGACCCGTGGCGCATTATTCACTTACCTCGTCAACCAGAACTATGGCAAAGGCTCTTCTCGGGATTAGCCCCGGAACCCGTATAGTTGGGTTGGCAGTGATTGAAGAAGGAGAACTGGTCAAATGGAAGGTAAAGACTTTCAAAGCGGCATGGTCAAGCAAGAAACGCAAAATGATACTTGATGCCATAGATAATATCTGCGGGAACTACAACATACATAAGATCGCCATCAAGAAGATAGATGCGCAGAGGAGTTCGCCGCAACTGGATAGGCTGATAGTGGCTATATCCAAGCTATCGGAAAGGAATGCCATTCCGATAGCAGAATACTCGTTATCCGACCTCGATTATGATAAAAGAAGCAATGCCAGGCTAACCAAAGGGCGGCTCTCCGAAGAGGTTGCAGCCAGACACCCTAAACTAAGGTACAAGCTGCTACGGGAACGTGGCAACCGCACGGAATACTACACTAAGATGTTTGAGGCTATCGCAATGGCGGAGCGTTGCAGGGATGACGAATAGAGAGCGGGAGAGCCTGGCATCGTCCAAGCTTTTTCTTGCCCTTATAGTATCCATTTATGGATACAGCCTGAAGAATATGCCTTTGCTATGCTTTTCATAAAACAAGCTCCATGAAAAGTAAAAAAGAAACATTTGCGCAGATGATGGCGACCTCAACGTATCATTACGATCTCCGCTCCGTCTTTGACGACCTCCTGACAATGTCGCTCTGCGCCCTGAGCTACAATCCGCTGACCGGCAAATTTCACGATGAAGACCTATACATGGCTACCGTCGGCAAATATCAAACTAGCGACTTCAGATTCCAGTTCCCCAAGCTGTTCGCCCAGCTCGTGGCCGAGATGGAAGAGCGTGTCGATGACAGCCAAGGCAACGACATATTAGGAGCGTATTTTGAGCAGCACTTGTGCCGCAAGAACTCAGGCCAGTTCTTCACGCCGTTCCACATCTGCACATTTATGGCCGAAACCCTCCGTGACGGAAGTAAGGACAGCAGCCGAAGGCAGCGGGTGCTTGACCCCACCTGCGGCAGCGGGAGGATGCTGCTGGCAGGCTCCAAGAGCTTGGGAAAAGATCATGAGTACTATGGCATAGACGTAGACCATACCTGCGTGAAAATGGCTGCGATTAACCTGTTCCTCAACGGGGTGTTCCATTCCGAGGTGATGTGGGCGGATGCGCTGCTTCCCGACGATTTCCATATGTCGTATCGGATATCTTTCCTGCCCTTCGGGATATTCAGGATACAGCACAAGGAGCAATCCAAGCTATGGCATATGTACAGGAACTCTTTCCCTGAAAAGAAGGTGGTCACTAAGCAGCCAATAGTATGGCCATCCCAAACGAGTGAAAGACATAGTGGTGACGGGTCTCAATTAAAACTGTTTTGATCAAGGCCTGGCAATCATTGCCGGGCCTTCTCTTTTGACACTTAGCGTATCCACTTGTATATATTTCTCCTGCCTCCCTTGTTATCCACGGCTGTCATACACTGTCATTGAACAAATATTCATTAACAACAAAAACGTAAACGTATGGCAAAAGAAACGATTGCTAAAAATGATGCACGCAAGGACGTACATGAAATTATTGCCAGCAAGTTCATAGAACAGCTGGAGCAAGGCAGAGTTCCGTGGCGGACTATGTGGGCAGATGGTGGAGTGCCTACCAGCCTTGTATCCAAGCGGCCGTTCAGGGGCATCAACACGTTGCTGCTTGCAACTCTGGGCTACGATCGTAATCTATTCGTTACCCCTAAGCAGCTTGAGGCGATAGACGGGAGCATCAGGCCGAGTGAAAAGCCCCACATCCTCACATTTTATGGCGAGCCTCAAGGCGATGCCAGCGGAGAAAAGAAGGTCGCGAAATTGGCGTACTACAACGTGTACAACATTGTCCAGTGCGTAGGCATTCCTGAAGTGATGGTCTCTCCTGTGGTTAAGGAGCAGGAGCCTTTCGGCGTCTGCGAAAAAATTGTAGAGGGCATAGTCCACATGCCGGCCATTCGCAACATAAAAGATCAGGATGTGCTATATGACCCGTGCGAGGATTACATCAACATTCCAAAACTGAAAAGTTTTGCGAACCCTGGAAGCTACTATGCAGCGTTGTTCCACCAACTGGCGCATAGTACAGGCCATCACACACGGCTCAACAGGATGGGTTTGGTGCAGATGTCTGAATACGGTTGTGATAGGCATACACTCGAAGAACTAGTGGCAGAGATAGTGACCAACTATCTTGAAAACATTGCGGGAATCCCCTGTCCTTTTGAGCCTGACGAAGAATACATAGACGGATGGCTGGAAATCTTCAGGAAGGACCGTTACTTCATCTTCAATGCTTGCAACCTTGCGCAGAAAGCCATCGACTTCATAATGAACATTCAAGATGAAGAGAAGGATCAGGTTGAAGAATAACGTTTGTGAGTGATCGCCATGAGAACAAACAAGCAAGGTCCGACATCTGTGTCGGGCCTTTTATTGTGTAAGCGGTTTGTCGGGAAGTAATATTTGCGGACTGCACTGTAATATTATTGCCAGCTTGTTCAAATGCGAAATGTTGTACTTCTTATCGTATTTCCCGCTCTCAATCATCGCAATGAAACCTGTAGACATGTCCATCTCAAAAGCCAACTGAGACTGCGAAAATCCTCTCTCTTGCCTCAGCATTCTTACCTTATCAATGACGTACTGATCAATTTCAGAAACCATAGTTAGAGTGTAAACTATGCACCACTGAAAAAATATACAGTCACCTATAGGTGATTATTTGTATTTTTTATCTACGTTTGCATATTAGTATTGTTCACATAAAAACTTCAAACAAGTGGAAACAAACAATCAGTCAAATAAAATGCAAGTGAATACAGGGTTCTTCTCAGGAATGGGCGGCGTAATAGCGATAGTAAGTATCCTGTTCTTGCCGATAATAGGCTGTGGAGGAGATACGATCACCGGAGTGGGAATATTCAAGTCAAATCAAGTGAGCAGTGAGATAAAGCTGTTCATAGGCATTGCAGTACTCATGGGGTTGGTACTCATCTTTCTCAGAAAGTACTTAGTGGCCGCCATTACCGGAATTGCAGGGTTAGTAAGCTTATTGATTGCTTACAGTATTGCCCACAGCAAGATCGCCGGCATAGAACTGAAGTTTGGGGCGTTTTTCGCAATGATAGGTTTTGCAATCTCATCGTTGGTAAATTTCCTTAAAATGTCTAACACAGAGGACGCCAAAAAGCTGTAACGGAGTTTATTCAATTGCTCATTTTTAAACAAACACGCATATGTGTTCAAAAACATCATTTATTTACGTTATTTCCTTGTCCGTTATATTCTGCATTTTACCGGTAAATTCTTACGCTGCCTTTCCATGTGGCAGTGTTAAGGATTCGATAGTAGAAACAAGCAGTGCGCAGAACTCAACGTCGCTCAATCAAAGCATAGTCGGGCATTTGCATAAACCGGCAGCACTACTTGCTTCTCCGACTGGTCAAGACCGTTCATTCAAGCACGGTTTCACCGCATATTTTGCAGCTGGGCTAGGGGTGCTCGGCTTGCTCTTCTTTCCCATACAGGCGACCCTCCTTATGATGCTTTTTGGATTGGGTGCAGGGGTGTTCGGGAAAATAGGCTTAAAAATGTACAAGCATGACAAGCTACTCAAAGCTTTGTGTTACATCGGAATTATACTTGGCGCACTGCTTGTTCTGTTCGCAACCATTCCCATTCTCTTCCTCCTTTAAAACCCGACAAATGAAAACATTATTAACTACTGCACTGTATTTTCTTATGACATGGAGTGCGGATGCCCAATGCGACCTGCATAAAAAGACTGATGACTTTACCAACAAGACCTCTGTATGGACAGACAAAGTGAAAATTACTTCTGGTGGAACTCCGAGTTTGCTTAAGTCCTATGGTGACAATTGCCGCTACAAGATCTATTTTCGGCTTATAGAACAAAATGGAAAAGTTTTCATCTCCATGTCTGAGAATTCGGATCAGTGCGTGTGCTCAATAGAAGCAATTGCTCTGAAATTCAAAGATGGGAAAGTGATAATCAAGAATAACTATAAAGACGGGGAAACCATAAAGACACCTCTCGGTGAAGAACGGTTTACTTTCTTTGAAATTACCAACGATGAGCTATCCCAGTTATCTACCGGATCAGTAACTAAATTCAGAATAACAGAACCTGGGTGCAGAGATCATCCGGTATTAGAGGAAGAGATGGAAGATGCATTTGCTACCAAAATACTGCAATATGCTGGATGTGTTCTGCAAAATACGGGTGATAAATGATGTTGCATTTTTATTGATGCAAGATTTGTAGGCACACTCAGTCAATTGTAAAATATAAAACCCTATGCGTCATACATGGGGTTTTATACTTTTCACTTTCTTTGACAGATACGTTATCAGCACTGATTAGATACCTGCTTACCGGCTCTTGCCAGTCCTTCTTTGGTGCGTTGGCTTATCAGCTGGCGTTCTATCTCTGCCGACAAACTGAACGCAAAGGCCAACACTTTTGAGCTTATATTTTCTCACAGTTCAAAGCCTTCTTTGATACTTATAACCTGCACATCCTTTGCCATAAGATGCCCCAATATTTCCATCACCTCAAACAACGAACGCCCTAAGCGGCTTAGTTCGCTTATCAATAAAACATCGCCCGTTTGCAGATCCTCGACCAATGCTCCCAGCTGCCTGCTCTTATAGCTTTTGGTTCAGCTCTATGTTTCTGATACCCGCACTATATTATCCGGCAGGCTTTAGGTTTTAATATAACTGCTGATGGACAGCTTTTGATTTTCCACTGTTTGCTTGTCTGTTGATACCCTGACATATCCGTACAACATGGTGCGATAGGCTACAAAATAAAACTGTTGCACTTATACCCATTTACAGGGTTAAATGCAACAGTATTTGTAACGATTATTAGTATTGCAGTAGTGTACATTTCTGTACCGATTAAACGTTCGTTTTATCGGCACAGTTACTTGCTTTACTTACCCTGCTTTGCAGGCTGGGCGGGAGCAATATACATAGACCGACCAACACGCGGGTCACGTTCCCGCTCGTTATACTGCACGTGTTTTGTTGTATCAACTTGTTGGGCTGATTGCTGCGGCTTAGGGTTTAAGACTGTGCTTTTTGCAGTAGCCTTGTGGTTTTTTTCTGCATAGGCTGTAGCCGTTATCGTTACCAGCAGCAGTATTGAAAGGAGTTGTTTCATATTTGTGTTCTGAAATGAATAATAAACACAGAAAATTAAGAAAGTAAGACACTTACAATCGCATTAATCAGTAGCGATTTGTTTCGCCAGCATGTCATTTAAAGTTGCCATTGCACTTGAGTCACCCTTTTGGGCGGCCATTTTTAAGTATGTAAAAGCAAATTTTCGGGTCTTATCGTCCATATTAAAAATGGCAGAATCAATGTTGTAACTTTCTTCCATCGTTCTAAACACGTCTTCATACGCATAAGCGTAATCATACTTGTTTGCCATGTACATTGCCCAAAAAAGAAAGTTCTCCGGCGGATAATCTCGATATTCGCCTCGGAGTTTTGTATAGGCTTCTATATCCCCATGCAATACTTTACTTTTCAAATTGTCTATAGAAGACAAGGCAAGCCGACTACTGTTTATTTCTGTTATCTCCCGCCTTTCATAAAAGCGCGTACTTATGACACCTATAATAATGCCTATTATTAGTGCTGATATACCATATAGCAGTTTGCTCTTCATATTTATTGTTTGCAAAACACCTCATCTACTATTTTTACTTACCTAATCCTACCAATTACTAATTTTAATAATCTCGTAACGAATAAAATCAGACTCTCTAAGTGCGTATTCAAATTGGTCACTGTGTAACATAAATGTATTCCCAGAACTAGGCACAGGGTATGATATATATGTTATTTTATTGTACGACCCAACCTTTAGTTTATTTAATAAGCTTCTGCCTCTCAAATTAAATACTATTCTTTTTATCGAATCATTATTTGAAAGTCCTAGAATTAAATATTTATTCTTGTAATGAATGTCTTCTCCGAAACGTATACTGTCGATGTAAATAATTTTAAAATCACCTTTAAACGTGTCAACTTTGTTTTGCGCAAATAACGAGAAAGGGAACAATATCAGGAATAAACATTTCATATTTTGAAAATTATTTAACTGGTTGAACATCTATTATATTTCCACTTTGTGTGCTTGGCCCTCCAGGAACTCCCGCTGGAAGTATGTTTAGAAATTTTGCTGTAGTATAATCATTCAAATGGCCTGCAATTCCTCTACCTGCTGGTTTCCCAAGTAAAGAGGCATCTCCCTTTTCTATTCTCTCCGTTGCGCCAGGATGTGCTTCTGCCATTATGTCTTTCTCAATATCTTTACCTTGATTATGTGCAACATCCATTATTTGATCCGGCGTTAAAATCGTGGATGTTCGAACTGGATTACTCCTTTCTTTAATAAAATGACCAATCAGCGCGGCTTGGAATTCCGGGTAGGAGATTGCGCTGTTAAGATCAGCCATATCAACACTGTTCGTCCAATAGTCATCATAAGGTACAGCGGGCAGTTGTGTTGCACTTACGTTTAATGTTACAGGTTCAATATTGGCCCCCCCATCAATTGTCTCCATTACTATATTTCTCAGATGTGTACTTGTAGGACCACTAGATACATTTACAACAGGTGTTTTTTGAGCCGATGTACTACCATCTACATATTGAATTTCATATGCATAACTAAGAGTGCCATTAACATCTTTAGTAATATTCAAACCCGTTAATATTGATAATAAATTAATAAATTGATCAGCACCTGTTCCGGAAATATACATTTCCTTTCCATCTAAATCAGTAAACTTAATTGGACTATTTCCAGAAAATTGATATGGAGTGAAAAATGGGAATTTTTTACTCAGTGGGTCGACGCTTCCAAATCTTGCTATTCTCGTATCAAGCCCCCTCGCACCATAATCCAAATAATTCCCTACGCCAGCCCACTCGTTATCTTTCATCTTACCGTTAAAGCCATACTTATACTCATTATCACTGCTTATCTGAGAGACAGCCATTGTTGGTATAAATGCAAAGGTATCTAATTGTATGGAAGATATAGATATCTGGCTGTGGGTGCCAAAATTCCTTATGGTGAGGGTAGCGGTGCCCGATAATGGCGCGTAGAAGCTTGTGGTATGGCCACCTACCGTGTTGATGGAGAATGTTGCCAAAGTACTACTTCCCTGTTTTAGCGTTGCCCCCCAGTTGCCCCCGGAGGTAACTGCAGTTACAGTAATAGTAAAGCCAGTATGAAGGCCGCTGCTTACCGGATGAATGATATAGGTGAGCCCACCTCCCGTGCTTGGGTCATTCAAAAGCAGCGGGGAACCTGAACTTGCTGTTACCCCACTTCCAAAGGGGGTTGCTCCGCCATCTGCCCAAGGTATTATTATAGTATGCAGCTGCGGTGCCAGCACTGTCTGCGTAACAGTGGTCGTATGCCCGCTGTTGTCGTCGAAGTAGCGGGAGGGCATCAGCATGCCATAGGGATAGTAGTCATTCATAGACTTGACGGCAGGGCTGTAGTCCAGTATGGCAAGGCTGTCAGTATGGGTAGTATCGCCATTGCTCTGCCTTGCATCGCTTACTGTTGCCAGCACATTGCCCAGGTGGTCGGTCACCTCATACTGCTTTTGCCCGGTAAGATGGGCGGTTACCAGCTTGGTGGTAAGGGTATGTCCGTAAGGTTCCAGCTCATCATGCTTTATCACATCCTGATATTCCAGGCTGTACCATGGCTTGCGCTCCCAGAGCCGAACAGTGTCGTAGATGCCGGTATAGTAGTCCCATCCCTGGCCCAGCTGTAGTGGCCAGTAGCCCTTTGTCCCCAGCCGTGCCGAGCCATACACTTCGTGCCCCGAAAGCGAGAACATACGGGTGTCGGTATTGGCAGATGGTGTTTGCGTGATAACATCGCGGTAGGTGGCGAGTATGTTGCCCTGCGCATCGTGTACATAATAGTCCGTCTTCTTTTCTAATGTGGTGCCATTGTCGGCAGTCACAGTCTTTGACACCCTGTTACCCATGCCATCGTATTTGTAGCTAAGGGTATGCACTCCGTCCACATTGCGGGCACGGGTCACCTTGTTATACAGGTTCCACTCTATGCTGTCCTGCCCAGCCACCAGGTCTTTGGTGGTGTTGCCCGTAGGATCGTACTGGTACATGGCTATGGTGCTGTCGGTACGGTACACTACATCCTGGAAGCCTATATTGGCTGCATTGTCGGTAAGCGATGACAACCTGTTGTCCATGCCGCTAGAGAAGTAGTAGTAATTAAAGCTATCCATCAGCTGCGGCCCAAGCGCAGGCGGCTTGGTAAAGGCATACCTGTTGAGCGTAAGCAGGTTACCATCCGGGTCAAAGGTGTAGTTGTTCCTGTATTCATCGGTAGGCGTTATGGTAGTGGTTGCAGCATCTATAGTTCCATAAGCAGTATTTCGCAGGCGGTTCATCTGGTCATACAGGTAATTGCGGGTATAACGCGGGAACGCGTGGCGCAGGCTGTCATTGGCATGCGCTATGGTCTGCCGGGCTATATTGCCGTTATACAGGTTCTTTATCTGCGGCTCTACACTTGTTATTACCGATCCGTTTATGGCCTTGTAGTCGTCCTTAAAATAGTTGAGCGTAAAGCCCACCGCATCATTGGCATTGATGGTGAGGTCGCCATCGCGGCCCATGTCCAGCGTCTTATTGGTTGTATCGCCATTCACCGCCTTCAGCCACCCCTGTATTGTATAGGCATAGTCAAGCCCCTGCACCCTCAGGTCCCCAAATTCTGCACGGCCCAGCGGACCATGCTGGTAATACATATATTCAGCATCGCGCCGCCATATGTAGCCGTCACTGCTAGTCTCTACCTTGGTAAGGCGGTTATCATCGTCATAGTTATACCGCTGGTAATACTGGTCGGCAAAGCTGCGGTTATAACTGAGCATGTTTACCTTACCGCTTATCAGGTCATAGTCATAGTCTATGCGCTTGTAGCGCTGCCTTACGGCATCCAGCACAGGAAAATCCTGGGTAAGCGTCTTTACGCTGCCTTCTATATCATAGCTGTAGTGGGTGGCATAGGTATAGTTGAGCAGGGCGCTGTCGGCCATATACAGGCTGTCGAAGTATTTCACCACTGCCACCCTTTTGCGCAGGTTAGTCTGCTGTTCCAGCCCTGCAATGGTTTGTAGGTTGGTAGCTTCGGTATCATATACTGTCACTACCACATCACGGCGATCCATGTGCTTATAATAATTGAAAAGACCATCTAAATCATTTGCGTCAAACAGTGCAAACATGTCAGGCCAGTATGTATCTTCTTCACCTGTTTCTATTATCCTGTTTTGTTTGTCGTATATATTATATGTCAGGCGTTGAGTGTCTGAGCTATAGGCAGAAGTTTGCTTATCATTTAAAGAAAAAATAAGTCTTCCAGCTGCGTCATAAAAATGTTCCACATTTCCACCATCTGGTGTATGCTGGTGGACAAGCTGGTTACGGCTATTATAATTATACTCATTGATTTTGTTATGGTAGGCATATACAGACCCGCTGGAATAATCACGGTGTTCCCTGGCAGAGTTAACACTGTTAAGCAGGCTTGTATCAAGTGGCACAACACCTGCCGGCGATACTGTCTTGATCAGGTTGCCCGCCCGGTCATAATAATAAAGCGTGACCCCGAACTGCTGGGTAAGATAGCCATGCAACAATTGCTCTTTAGATGAATCCCGAAGCTGAACCAGTAAAGAGTCGTATAACGCTGCGCGTGCTGAATCCATATAACTCTGGTAGTCGAGTTCGCCGTGCGCCACAGCTCCCCTCAGCAAGATCCGTTCACAATTATTAAAGGTGTCAGGCATTGACAGCCCCGGATGGCTGGTCAGCGGGTTACCCAACAGCACGTCGCGTAGCCGGAGCGATTTTGCGAGTACATAAGTTGTCATACCCCTGGCATGTACAGTGAGCGTGTCCCCTGGTTTTTGCAGGTCAATAGTAAAATGCCTGAGATTGGTATCTGTCATGCCAAAATAAGCACTTGTCAAAAGGTATTGCGGATATGTCCAGACCGGCACCCAAGCAGGCATGGCAATATATGTATTCCATAAAGTGTCGCCCGCGCCAAAATACATATACCAGTAACTATTGTCGGCACAACGTATTGCCAGTAGTGACGAATCCCCATAAATATCCATCACGCTGGTGTCGAAGAACAAATGCCCAACGCCAACAGGGTTATCATTCATTACACCAACTATCGTCTGCTGAAATATATCAATACGCTCGACAGTAGTATCGACCATGTATAAGTTCGTGACCAGGTTGGGGTTAAGAATATTGTTGTAAGTAGAGAGGCGACCGCTGTATGAAGGAATATTTGCATCAAGATATACAGCCTGCAATGCATCCAGAACCTCATAAGGAGGCAATCCCTGGTAGCCATACGCGTAATTAAGATAGTCAATTTTTTCAGGCCTGAAGAAATCTTCATTGATAGCGCTCTGATATGTGTTGTAATAAGCGATTCCTGCGCTAGGGTTGTTATAGATATAGCGCTGCAGTTCGTAAACATCTCTTGATATCTCCCAGGGGAGAGTGGTGCCGGGTATAGATTGAAGAGTATACACATCCTGCGCCAGATAGTGATTACCTACCCATAAACCATATGTGCCACTGCTATTAATAGAAACAGTACCCCCGCTGCCAAACAGCGTTGCCGCAGAAGGAATAACCGTGCCCGGCGGAGCAAAAACATACCCTAATAAACCGCCACTTGTCCCTACTGAAACATCAGTGAGTTTAGTCAGATTAGGCCCGGTGAATGTATCAATAAACAGTTTGTATTTCCATAAAAGGTTAAAGGGGACAATATCAAAATCAACGAAAATAGAAACGCTGCCTGTCCCGTCCTTAAAACGCAACAGGTAGTCAAATGCGTAATTTGTATCAAGGCGGTTGTAACGCACGGTAAAAGTATCCGCATCATCATTATTGGCAAAACTTATCACGGAATATCCCAGGTACAAAGGCATAGCAATACTATCAGCCAATGCGCAACTTTCTATAAAATTCTCATACTGGTGCGTGCCAAATACTTTGCCCAGTTTGCGGTTCATAAAGTTCCGCAACATATCGCCATACAGCGGGTGGCCGGGGCCCCATACGTGGATAGCCAGCATGGAATCGTTGAACTCTTTGTACAAGGAGCGCATCTGTGTGCAGGGCACACATTCGGCAATAACATTGTCACCCGTGTTCAGCGTCTTTACCGTATCGCTCCAACCCAGCATAGAGCATACATTTACAGTAATACCACTCATGGTGTGCTGGTACCAAACAGCATCCGCAACAAAGCTGTATTGCTTTATCAGACCGAGTGCAGGTGCCGATGTAAGCGTATTGATGCAGGATACGTCATACACAGAAATGCTATCCCCCAGGCTGAACACGTTTCCGCAGCCACCTACTCCCCTAAAATATAATTTCACAGTATCGGAAACACCCAGCGTATGGTCTTTATAAACGTAGAGTTTGTACAATGTGTCCGTTATGCTCCAATCTGCAAACATTTCTACATGGTCATGGCCTATTACATTGTATAGTTCCAGTTCCATCTCACTGGCAGCAATGTCAAGCGTATGAGGATATATACTACTTATGTTCCGAAGTGAGTTGAGGACAGCAGTTTTATTAAGAAATCCATTAAATGATCTGTAGAATGAATCAGAACGGCAATTCTGCCCTGAACTGAATGAAGGGCCTGCAAAATCGCAAGCAACGAGATAAGGATTACAGAAGTCGGTAAGGCTGGCGCCGCTCCTTAATATGGCATACCTTATTATCTCGGGCGTAAACCCTCCATACGCTACGGCATGTGCCGAACACATACTGTCGAGCGTGTTCCTAATTATGCTAAGCGTTATGGTGTCATTATTGGCACAGTTTACCAGGTGCGCCATAATGTTATCTACACGGCCAAAGCACAGTACGGAGTCGGCAGCAGCACATATGGCCGTGGCACTGTCATGCATAACCAGCAGGAAAGTATCCATAGCGGTAGTGCCATAGCCCGGCATTGTGGCAAAAGCAGACATGAGCCATGGCGCATGTGCCATCCCGGTCCACGAAGAGTCAAGTAGGATGGGAGGAGTAAGGCCGCTTGATGTCACAGCATTGTTGAAAACAGGAGTCGGCGTAAGAATCATACGAACATCAGCGCAATGTGCACAGCTATCGCCAGCGCCATTAATGACCAGGTCAATAAAGCGCTGCCTGTTGATCATGTACATTCCGACCAGCTGATCGAAATATGCTTTTTTCACGAAATCATTGATAAGCAACCGGTTCTGTATCTCGTAACCGTAAATGTTATTGATACATTCTTTGTTCATGACCGAGTCTCCGCAACTGCAATAAACGGAAGAGTATAAAAATGAATCAAGCCTGATATGTCCGCCGACAAAATAAGCAAGAGAATCGGGCAGATAACCTGCGGAAATCATTAAAGGCACCACCGGATCCTGGCTGATAATGCTATCTAGGTAAAGTAAGTTGTAATGCTCCGCAATATGAAAATCATCAATTGCCAGCAACCTGGCGCCAAAGGTATCTGTAAAGCAGCGCTCCAACTTACAATACTCAGGGTGTAATGGTAATAATGCCTCGGCAATAGGATCCAGAGGGTCGAAAGTAGACGCAATGTAAATCTGCAAAAAGGAATCAGCTGACATTGTGCGCAGGTTAGTGTAAGTGATACCCGCTACAGTGATTGTGTCCGGCAATGAAAAAGAGGTACAAGTATCCTGATAACGATACCTCGGATGGTATTCCAGATGGCCATTATTGCTTACCGTGTCATAGCCCATAATCGTAAATACCGAGTTTCCATTGCCAACCACCAAAGGGCCGGTCCAGTGTGCGCTCATACCGCCGTATTTTTCATACGGATGCAATTCGTACTTCAGCTCTTTTCTCCTGACAGTACAGTAATCATCCGGCGCCTTACATGGAAAATCCATTTCCTTTACTCTCTTTTTTATAAAATAGGGCTCAGAAAGCAAACAAGAAAACGAACTATTGAGTGCCTGGTCAATGACCGATCTAATACTATCCTCCTCTACCGTTAATTCTTTATGCAGGGTATAATCACCTTCATCAAGAGTTGCGCTTATTACATTACCTACATAGGGAGCATATGAGGTAGAAATACCTGAATGGCTGATCACACTGTCGTCAGTAGCCACGGTGTCTCCGCATTGGTTAGTAACATAATAGTTATACTTCGCCCCGATACCAAGGAATAAGCTGTCACACACTTTTAATGGTTTAAAATCATACAGGTATTGAAATGTGACCGTTCCCGTTGTGGCGTTATGGAAAAAATCATTGTATATTTTAGTATGGTCGGTCCATGTTTGCCTTGCCCCACTTAGTACATCTTCATTATAGAAAACGGAATCCGGTGCATCTGCTGGTATAATTGCATGGTCTTCCGGCTTCCATCCCCTTCCGGACATTGCCGACAAGACCTGGTGCCCCTTGTAGTCCTTTACAGACAAGGACATCTGCATATTAGGATCCCTTGTCAGTACCTTATTATAAAAACTATGGAAGCCAATATTAACGCCGAAATACCGGTCTAGCTCCTTCTGCCCTGCACCCACATAATAGTTGGAAATAATGTTGCTGTCGGCTATCTGTAACCTGGGGCCGGCACCGCCCTGTTTTTCCACCCTGTCATTTATTGCAGGGCTGAACTGTGTATGCACCAATGGATAGCCTTCTGCGTCGGGAACAAATTTTTGCACGCCAGCGGTATCACTGTTTAAGCTGGAATAATATACGCTTGCCAGCGCGCCGGTAGCCAGCGGGGATAGCCTGGCATCGACAGGGCATGTATGCATTGCGGTATCAAAATCATCTGCCTTGTATGGCAGCGAGGTAGCCGAGTTCAGGTCGACATCATGAACAAAGCCAAAGGCGTAAGACGAAACAGGGGTAGGCAATATCTTAATGGCTGGCCGCCCCTCAAAATCATAAATATTCTTTGTGACAATCAGCCTGTCAGGGGTACTGTTGAAACGGGTGATGCTTTCCCTGTTCTTCAACAAGCCATCGTAAAAACTGACCACATGCTTATACCTTCCCCCTTCCGCAAAACTGATCGTGTACTGCCAGTTGAGGCTATCGCCCGTGTAAGGCGTACCGATATGGTAGAGGGCATCTGCATTCAGCGAAGCCAGGGTGCCATTATCCGTCGTGGAATACGACCAGTCGCTATATATCGGGTACTTGAATAAAATAGAATCGGGCCTTACCGTGCGCACCCTGTAGATAACATAGCCACTGGGATATGCAAGCGGAATCTTGTATCGGTTGTCATTGAGCCAGACGCGCGTACAGTTGTGGCTAAAATCATAGCTGAGGTCAGAAGAGGAAATAGTTGATCTTGTTTCAGTAGGCACATCAGTACTATAGTCATCTACAAATGTCCATTCCAGTTCATAATTTAGTGGCGTGTATTGTATGACTGAAGTATCAGATGCCGCAAAATTAAAAAAAACAGAAAGGTAATTTTTGTCAGGATGTGGGTCGGGAGTGATCTGCAGCGAAAAAGAATTCCCGTAATAGGGACCGTATGTTGCAGATATCTTGTCATACCTCTGGCTAAGTATAGAACTTTCAATATTATAATTGAAACGCATCGTATCGGTTAATACAGCGGGCGAAGGCGTACCCCCAATCGAAAAGGCATATATACCAGTAAGGATAACAACAGTCTTATAATAGTTGCTGAACTTGGCCAGGTTGATGTCCTGGTAGGCATTCAGTGGATCCATATAGCTGACATTGCTGATCGTCAAAGTATCATTGATGGTATTATACAGCGTTGTATCCGACATCGTATAATAGCCATGCAGCTCATAGGTAAGCTGGTAGGTATAGTCCAGCTGCTGTATCGGATGTTTATTGTCGACCTGGAACTTTAGGAAAGAGTGCAGGCTCTTGAACTTGAGGCTGTCCCCCCATGTGGTAGGCCCTCCTATAAGCTTCGGCCACTCATTACACCAAGTCGTGAGTGTCACAGGTAACCCTGACACAGCCAGGTCCCTCCCGGTAACGATACTCGAGGCCTCCGAGGTCTTATAATTAAATGTCTGCGCTTTTGCAGAGATCCCTGCAAAAGACAAAATAAAAATATTCAGCAAGAACGCTGCTGAACAAAACAGTTTCATATGTCGGGCACCCATAAAAAATATTTATAGTTTTGAACTCAATTTGTAACTATTGTATTTTTTTAATGTCAGCTTACTATTATTCACAACAAAGAAATTATCAATGCCATATTCAACCGAGGCATCAGCATCACTGAAATGCGAACAAGCAATGGTATTGGTTGTTCCCTGTTTATTGCCCGGGGCTGATCCTTGCTCGGGAAAGAATGTCACCATGCTATACCTGAATAGTTTTTTATGCCCTTCATCATAGCCAAGCTGGATGCTCCTGATAGCATAATTGGCAGGAAATGAAAGTTCAATATTTATGGTATCATTACTCTTTTTATAACTTTTCATCAAAGCCCGCTTCATTACAACAGAGTCAAGGAAAACACTTAGGGCATTGTTCTGGAACATTTGTTTTTCCATCTCATGCCTGTACTCTTTGCTCAGATGCTTTTCATTATTTCTAATAGCTATCTCTTTCTCAGTATGGTCTGCCTGATAGCTCCACTTGTCGGTGTAAATAATGGTCTGCAGGTCATTGTCGTTGTACAATTCATGTCTGTTGTTATCTACATACACATGCCCATTCAGTTTTTGCTTGCTGTTATCGGGAAAAATGAAGGATACTGTATAGTCATATTTGATCCGACTGACATCCTTCAATCCCGCTAGTATATTTTTCAATACGTCTTTCCCGTCCTTGCTTTGTGATGATGCAAACAAGGGCAAACAGATAAGTGCCAATAAAAACCTTCTACACAATTGTTGTCTCATATGCTAGTTTGCAGGATTATTGCTCCTTGATTCAGATACCGTCATTACACCTTTTTCCGTCTCTTTTTTTACTCTTACAAGGTTGCCTTCCAGGTCATACTCATACATCTTAGCGAAATTATTTTCATCCAACGTAGCCATTAGTTTTTCATTTATTGGATTGTACACAAAAGACTTTATGTTAGCGTCGGCTGGAAACATTCTCATGTCATCTATATAAAATGCTTCAGGTAACCACAGATCCGCAGATGCAGAACAGATAAATGTGGCTTCTATCTGCTGCCATCCATCAATGATGTTTGTTTTCTTGGTGAATGGGAACGTCCCAAGATCAGTGTAAACTCCGCACGCTGTATTAAACGTAAGTGTATAGTCGGTGGCATTAGCAGGATTAGAAACATCTTTTACCCAGAATGATAAAATGAACTTTTTGTTGGGCGTTACCTGGAAAGGCAGATATTCATTGTTACCGCTGAAAGTGTATACTCCAGGCGGATAATACAAATTATACATGCTCCTTAAGCCTGCATAAGAGGTATTATTTACCGGTACTGTTACCTTGTAGTACCCTGTTCCTGTAGTCGGGACTTCTAAAGAAAATAAGCCTGTATGCGCCGCGCTATTATTTATGCTCAACGCGCTTGGGTTGCTTAACTGGAGCAGGTCATATTGCGTAGAAGTACCCAACGACGTTGTGCCAAATAACGGACGGATAAACGAATGGTTATAGCCCATCAGGTTGTACAACAGGTGCAGCATGCTATAGTCTTCAAACCCTTCGGCAATAACTTCCCCCTGCCTGGCATTGGTGGCTATAGCTACAGGCAGGTCTTCATTGTGACCAAAAACAGCGGTTGAATAGTTGCCAGTAGCATCCCTGTTTTCAATCTCTACCCCAAATGGCGACCACTTGGTAATAGTTCGTACCAGTTTCCAGTTCTGGTCAATAGTAAAGTTGATATCAGGCTGGAAGTAGTTGTAAGGGAACCGTATGCATTCATCATAAAAATTGAGGCTGTACAAGTTGTATCCTTTAAATAGGCCTTCCTCTCCCGGGCCACCATTGCTTCTTCCTTTTGTATATACGTAGTCACTCAACAGTCTGTATATTCCCCTTTGCCCAATTGCATACGGATTAATGCTATCAGCATTAGCCAGGTAGTTATGTGGCATTACGGTATTTGAATCACAATAGGTACTCGCTGTAAGATTGATACGTCCTCCGTTATAGATGTCTAAGGTCCCTGTTCCAAAAGGCAATGTCAGCTGGCTGTAGTTCTCTATTGTATTGATAAGCATATTCCTGTTGCCTGAACGGACAACCTTAAAATGAACGTCCTTTAGCACATTGCCGGTATCCCATCCTGCCGTATTCAGTGGAAATCTCGGCAACACAGAACCTACACAAGCCTCTTTGTGAGAAGGACTGCAATCCAGGCAATAGACGGTACCCATAAACCAGGTGGTAGTGCGGTAACTTGTATGAGAAGCACTATCTGTAAAGTCAAAGAGCAACTCATCTCCAACTCTTAAACCGGAATCAGAAAAATAGAATTTCCCAATGTGGTTGCTGTCAATCTTTACACGGGCTATGTCCGCTTCATACTTGATGTTTTCATATGCAGGAGCCATACCTGAATATGCCCAATAAGCTGGAACGTTCGTTGTAAATTCCCGTTCCCCATACTCGTTGTCGACCGAGGTGATGACTACCTGGCCCGTTTCGGGGTCGTACACTTCATTTCGCTGTGTCACGCTGGCACCTTCATTAAACGTCTCAACGCTTTCTAAAATGCCATATTGCTGTACCACTTTCGTTACCGTTGCTGACCTAAACAGATTACGGTAGCGCGCATACCATGGATAAGCAAACAGGATCGGGATGATCGCTGTTGCATAGCCTGACACATTGAGGTTGATATTAAAACTAATATTGGTGGTCCGTTCGTGTTTTTCCCTCGTATCTATGGTGACATCGGCATCCACACCCAACTGACGGTTTACAAATTCTAACTGGTTAGTGACTTTATTAAAAATGAGACAGGACACATTATTCTCCAATCTGTCAATCGCCGAATGCTTATAGTTATAGACCTGCGAGCTGATCAATTGCAGTTCTCCAGTCTTTGGTTTTCGAATGTGATGCTCTATAGATTTTGGCTTACCATGCATATCATTCATAACAAGTGTAAACCCTTGTTCTGCTTTTACTGTGGTCTCCTGCTTAACGATGAGGTATAGCCGTTCGGTGGAAGGCACAAGCTTAGATGCCTTGCTATATATCGGGAAATCTTTGGCCGTATAGTAGCGGTATATATCCAATCCCTGGGACGACTTGCCGACATCAGAATGTATGCTCGAAACAGTAACCTTGCTATACCCGACGCTTCCCATTGGAAATAACGACTCCCCTAGTGGAAGTTCCTGGAATAAGTCGACAGGGTCCATGGGCGGCCAATGGCGGCCTTCAGCCCCATGGTAGGGCACCGGCTGCCGTAATGGGTTTTCGTCCCCGCCTATCAATGGTTCATAACTGGCAACACCACTGCTGACATCACTGTTATCTTCAATTTTATAGCTATATTTTTTACCGTAAGTAGCATCCTGCTCATTTCCTCCGCTTAGTTTACTCCAGGAATCATAAAAGAGCAGGGACTTTACTCTTTGCCCGCCCCCTTTTTTATGTAGGCCGGGACTTTTCAACCGGATAAACGAAAGATTGAGCGAGGCAGCCTGCGCCGCCCTTTTTCTCAAAAAAGGAATTATAGGGTTCTGAACAAGACTGGCCAATTCTGCAAAATTCCCGAACATGTGACCAATGGCATGAAGCATATCCCAATCGGGCTCCGATCCCGGGTACATTACTTGTGGGATATTATATCTCCCGGTATTTATCGCAGTATAAGTCACAGGGTTCAACCGTACTTCGGATCCTCCTTCTGGATCCACAGGTTCTAGCAATATATATCCATGAATGCCATCGCTACAGAAGCCTGAGCTATCTACTCTGGTATACCCCTTTACCTGCTCATATCCATCTTTGTCTGCGCGTAGCTTTACTCTGAAATTGTAGTAAAGCAGGTTCGTATCAATAAAGTAGTTCCGTATTCCCAGCGATGGTATTTCATCAGCTATTCTCCTTTTAAAATAGAGGAAAAGATTAGGTGATTTTTTATTGCGGTATAGTTGGTCAGAGCCATCGAATTCCCAGCTATTCCCGATACCGTCAATAAGAAACATCTCATTTGCTTCTTTGTCCTGGACATAGGCATAGTCGTCAGCTTCGTAATTGGCTTCTATAACACCACCGGAAGGAAGGCCAATGCGGGTGAGTGACCATGCCGACGCATATAAATTGTTAGCAGTATCATTTTGGTCAACAAACGGGTATTCATAGTTGCGAGCATGATTTTGCGGCTTGTAGTTTCCCCATCTATCCTTATTGGGAAAATCATAGCCTGGATTATACCCATATGCGAACTGGTAGGGACTAATCATGCTTTTTTGGGATTTCCCATACCTGAAATATATTTTATTCAGCGTGAGCTTTCCACCACTTCCATTTAAAGTATTCTCGATCCCTTGGCATAGCGTGTCGGAATACACGAAAAATACTGTTTTAATAGGAATCGCATTTGTAGCATTGATAAAGCGGTCATGTTTATTAAATAGCTTTATTGAATCTAGCTTATACGAGGGCGCATGGGCTGAAGCACTATCATATGGATGTATTCCATATGGCGTCGTAGAAGTAATCGCATCAGAACTGCCACATGCATCATTGCGGACAGAAGTATAAAATTCCGCAACAAAGTTTCTTGTTTCAATGGAATGTAAGAGCCACTCTTCTCTTGAGCCAATTATGTAGCTGGCCTTGTCATCATTTTTATCCATCCGGTAGCCTGGATTGTACTGCGCGGCACCACTAAAATAGGGTGCGCGCCAGCGATAATCTTTTTCTTTGAGCGAGTAATTCAGCTTTGTATAAGAACCAAGATCGTCGTCAGATATCCCGTTGCCGGAAACATCAACATAATCAGTTGACAGTACGGACGTCAATAAAAAGCTATGTGCATAAGATGGCGTAATACTACCATTATAAAAATGATCATTACCCTTAGAATTATTTACCCCATCATCGGTTCCGCTGAAAGCTATCAACCCATCTGGCGAATCGCCAGAACCATTCACACTAAATGTGGCTTGCTTTTGAATATTATTCATCGCAGGGAAGCCGTAGACATACCTGCGCCCATCTTTCTGTAATTGCACTATCTCGGAAAGCTGGTCCTTCTTTCTTCCCAATTTGCCCGTGCCAATTCTGTGTATGGTTTCTTTTGTCGGCTCTGGTCCTGAATTAAAGCCATCGGTGGAGGTATAATTGATAATGTCAGGATTGCTACCTACTCCGGTTATAGATGCCTCCTCCGCAGTAAAATAATAAACAAGGTTACCCCTGGCGTCGCGCTTACTGGTTGAGTTGATTTTTTCAGCCGGAAAATGGGTTATCCCGCTATTGGGTTCCATAAGGTCAAAACCATTTATCTGCCTGGTGTAATCAGGATCAACAAGAGCCAGTTCCCCACCTTCTCTTAGATAAACATTTTCATAAATACTTCCGGACTTTCTTTGTGCAAATTCCCTGTAATAATCCCCCCAAGGGCCTGAAGTAATCCTTGTCTTAGAATTTGTATAATCACCCCCAATTTCAAACCATTCCGGAAGCCCCGCTTCCAGACCGAAGGAATTAGATTCATTGTCACTACGCGCATAAGCATCATAAACACAGCCATAATCATTCCTGAATGGGCGGAACATCCCCCCGGTTCCCTGGCCGCTAACGCTGTATATATCATAAGTCATATTGGCCATCGGCAGGTACTTCATTGTCTCGTTGAACATCCCATCTTTGTCCCTTGTAAAATCCAGTATTGATGAGTACTGTCCCGGATGCTGTGTCTGGGCGTTTTGCATGTAGAGGTAGCCATAGCTCTGCCTGGAACCATCGGTAGCATAACTCACAACAGACTGCATCGCGTTCCCGGTTAAATATCCTAGGTTCCATCCATATTCGAGCCCCATTTTAACCCTACCCATAATGGAATACATTGTTGCAATATTGGTTTGGACCGGAACATAATTTTGAAGCCCGATCGGGATGCTTCCTGAAATAGGTATGGAATTTGTATTGCCTTTCCCTCCGTGATGATTCTTCTCAGCGGGAGGGTGTTTGGGGCCATTATTTGTCGATGTAGCACTGATGGACAAATTGATATTGCTGAGACCCGTCCGCGACGAGTATCCCTGGTTGACACCAATACCCATACCCGCGTCGTGCTGCAGAACTTTTTCGGTGAAGGGGCGTTGAGCGCCAACGCTATAATCTACGTCGGCACCGGACTGAGACCCCACACCAATATTTACCCCTACTGAAATAAATTTCTTGAATGTGTGACTGACCCCCAGATTTATATCCGCGCTCGCCCCCCTGTAATTATTTGCCGAGAAGGTTAATCCGAGGTCTATTGTAGCTATCGACGGATTAGGATCGCCCTTCCCAAAAAGTTCGAGTCCAGCACCTATACCAATCCTCATAGTAGTGTCGCTCCTGATATGCATTTGCTTGGAAATAGTATCACCATTAAAATCATCTGGCATTCCCCTAACTGTTCTGTTTATCTCCCCTGGATTTATGTTCCAACCAAGGCCTACCCAGCTGGCTTCTTGCTCCATGTTCACGCCACCGTGGTAGGCAATGTTTATGGGATACCCTTCAACATCCAGCAGGGGGATATTATAAACGAAGTCTCCACTGAACATATCTACCATATCGGTAGTGCCAATAGGTTCAAATGACAGCACCTCCGGTTGTGTAGGACCCGTAGTCAATGCAAACGTAGTCGCAGGCTGAATCAGCTCGGTGCCCAAAATCAACAAGAGCATCCATGCGGTGCATTTTATGGTCTTCTTATATTTTTTCATAGACAGCTTTAATCGATCAGGTTAGGAATATTGTTCAGGTCGTCTTTTTTTATCTTTACTTTAATAATGCCATTTTTAAAAATCTGATCACTGAATGACAATTGCATGTCTTCTTTAGGAGCATCTTCTTTGCCAGGCAACGTAAATCCCACTAACATTGTTTCTTCAGGGGTTAGGTTATAGTTGTTCTCAAACTCATACGCGATTGGATATAACGTGTCTGTCTGGTTGTATAAAAGTTTGATATCCTTTGCTGCGCCATTCAGAAAATAATTTAACCTCTTGTCATATTCATCCCGGGATTCCAGATTGTACCGAAGTGGAGAAACGCTATTGTCAGCTCTTTTTATTTTTATTGCAAAACAGGCTGTTCCTTTTAATTCTTGCTTTCTCTTTTCTCTTCCTTTATCATCATTTTCCTGCAACAGAATGTATTCAATCGGCCTGTACTGTATAGTGTATTCCCAGCCATCAATAGCTACAGTCTTTTTAAGGCCGTTCTTCTCTTCCTTGATAAAGCCCACATATTCGTGGCCTTTCAAAGACTTTTTACAGCCAATGAAAAACAGGATAACCAACAGTGAGCCATATAGACTAATTACCTTCTTCATACTTTTTGTTTACATATTTTATTGCTTCTGAAGTAAGGTCGTAATAATCGTCATTGAACAATACTGACCCCATACCATTTGCCCCGATTATCAGGTGAAGCCCCTTTGATTTGCCATATGCATCAATGGCGCTGTTCAGCCGCTTCCATACCTGCTCGTTTATTTCTTTATTGCTTTGTTTATATTCATTTTCAACATAGCTGCGTACGTAGCTATAGGCATAGGACATCTTCTTTATCCCGTCGTCATTTTTAACAGCTTTAGCCATGTTAAGCAGGTTCTCTACGCTATCCATTTGCTTGCCTAGCATCTGTAGCTTGACCTTAGCCTTATCTTCCAGTTCTTTCTTCATATTGTATTGGTCGAATAACCTTACCGCGTCCACTACGCCTATCTTTTTGTTGTCATTCTTCAACATTAAGTAAACACCTGTGCCTGTTAGGGCACTCATCAAAAAAGAGATTATGAAAATTTTAGCCATGCCCAGGATCGTTTTGTTTTATCGTGTAAAATCAGGATTTATATATTCAAAGGGTATTGCAAAATGCTCACCTGATTTCGTTGCCACCAGCAGCCTGTATTGGTGCTGGTGTTTTAAATTGCCTTTCTCCATTAAGTCAAGCGTGTAGCGGTTGTCACCATACTGCGCAGGAAGCTTGTTGGGCTTGATTGTATGCTCTTTTCCTTTTTCATCTACCAGTTTTAGAATCAACGTATCCCTTCTGCCTTTATCCAGGTCATATTTCAGTTTTATTTCGCCAGTTGCATATAACTGAGCAGCACCGTTTTCTTTTCTTATATCAATGTATGACCTGCTTACCGGTGGTCCAGTGATTGGGCTTTCATCTACTATGGTAAACTGCCATGTTTCTGCGCCACCTAGTAGTATGCCTTTGTAATAAGCGTCTACTGTCCATGCATAGGGTTGGTTCTTAACCAATGGCCTGGCATAAATGGGGTAGACTTTGCTGTTCTGCATCAGGTTCTTTTCGTCATACACGGGTTGGTTGCGCATCACTGCGTTAACAGGATTCTGCCCCTGCTTTATTTCCGCAACCCTAAGCCGGTATGTCAGCTCATTCGAAAAGGAGTAGTTAGCTACCCACGACAACATAGGCGTGTACTCATGTATTTTTGCCTTGTTTTCGGGCTCTAATAAGTTGATCAGGAACACTTCGTCGGACTTGTGATAAAGGCACTCGTCAAATGGATGCTCTGACACTTCTCCATGCGCCGAAATTGGCGCAACTGACACACAGTATTCATACGTTCCTTCGGGCAGGGTTTTATAATTGAAGAACAACTCTTTCAGCGCAGATGACGAAAACTGCCACTGTGGATGCGCCTGTCCGGCATCAATGGTGTTCATCCCGGTGTGGAGATCGTATTTAAATGAATAACTAAAATTCTGAGGAGAATTCCGGAACCTGACAGTACCCGTTATCTGCACTTTACCTACGTTTGTCCCTAAAGCCTGCAATCTGAAATTCAGTATGTTTTCGGGCGTTAGATTGATGCCATCTACAGGAGACAGATCAACGACCAGGTTCTGCTGTGCACTAGCGCATACTGTAAACAGCAGGCAACACAGCAATAACAGGAGATTGTTCCCCAATGAATTGATTGTTCGTTTCATAGTCCGTTCATTTAAAATTGTTTCCTTTCTTTTTTGCCTTGAATCTGTACGCTACTTCCATATTGCCGCTATATAGCTGTTTCCATTGTTCTACTTCGTTCAGCTTGTAGTCGCTGTACCTTAAATTCATTCTTGCTGTTATCGGGCTCTTTTTAAACGAGCACATTACCCCAACAGACAAACCATACTTGCACATCCCGAATTTTGCATGTCCTATATCCTGGCTACCTGTTATGCTATATTGCTTGCTTATAGTATAGCTTTCCGTAAAGCTGAGAAAACTCATACGGTCAGGCGCCGTGACAATTGCAGTTGTGGTATTGCCCCCTGTCTGGCTCGTATAACCAGCTATGGCTGCAACCGACACCTGCTTTTTCGTATACATGCACATCAGCTGCATCAGTGTATTGCCATATGCTGTCGTATCGAGCACGGTAATGCATTTGTTGTACAAAAGATTGAAACGCCATATCCGCCCGTTTTCTTTTAACTGGTAGCTGGCCTTGCTGGTCCATACAGCGCCCAATAGAGGCCGCTGGGGAATATTGAGCGTATCGGAATAAGACCTGAACGTTGCAAACGGCTTATAGGAAATAGATACAGTGGGGTATCTCTTCGAATGCGTCTTAATGTCAAATCCCCATTTAGTGTTTGAAGCCGTCCCAGAAAAGCTGCTTTGGAGCAGATAGTTATATTCGATCCCAACACTTACAAATGAATGGAACAGGTCGGTTTTCCCTGCAAGTTTATATTGCTCTGTCCCGGTTCGGGACAAGGGCAATGTGCTGTTCTCAAATTGTTTGCCTGTCTTGTCGTAAGACCCGAGGAGGCTCACCGAAGTGTTGGGTATATTGCCATCACTGCTGATATGCCAGGCCATATTATCTTTTCCATAGGTGGTACTGCTACGACCTTCAACAGGCATATATTTTTTAATGCTCATCGCTCCCTCTGCCTCAATGGTAACGTATTTCGATGCAGTGCCGCCATAATTAACAGACAGTATATGCACCGGATTGGAAAACGTAGGTGTCGCGATATTTACATTCTTGAAAAAGCCATCGCCTGCGAATGCTGTCTTATCGATGGTATACCCGTAATAGATAAAACCTATTTTCTGTGTTTCTAAAAAATTGAAAATTGCCCTGCCCGAATAGCAGGTGTATTTGTCGGGTGTACCGTCGCGGCCTACATATTCTGTCTTGCCGACTGTTCCTCCAACTTCACAAAAACCTAAGTCATATCCAAGGTCCAGTCCCTTCATCATCTGGCCCGACATGGTGTATTTCGAGGAATATTTAGAGAACATACCGGCATCTACATTCGTCAGGCCGGAAACAAATTTTTTCGCTGCTCCATCAGGCAATATATCACTGCTTTTTTTGACGAGCTGCTTGTAGGATGCCGGGCTGTTGTAATCCTGCGTGCGTATCTTGCTGTATGCCACGGCCGAATCGAAATAGTTATTATTCTTGTTCTGCTCCAACAATGCCTTGTACTTTTCTATTTTCTTATCCAGCGCTTCCAGTTCCTTATATTTCTTCTCCAGCTGCTCCTTCTTCTTTAGTGCTTTAGCTTTCTTTTCCGAAGCATCATCTGCCAGTTTTCCAGCCTTGTTGTTTGAATCAACGGTGCTGATCGCTTGCTGCTTTAATGCTGCCGTATCAACAATGTCGCCGGCTCCTATTGTTGTAAGGCTTTTGCCATCTTCGAGGCTGCTCTCTTTCTTCAGTTCATTGGTCAGCTTTGTTTTTTGACCCTCCATTGAACTGATCATCTTCTGGTACACCTGCTGCATCCCCACGCCTTTTGATTTCGTTTCAGCGTACTTCTGGTTATAGGCACCAATGAATTGCTGCAATTCATCCTTAACCTTGCTCACGTCATAGTGAACCCTGAAGTAGCTGGACTTTACAGAACGGCGGGCATCCTGCGAAGTGTACATTCCCTCCAATTCAAATGGCAAGCCGGATATCGGAATTTCGACCATGCCCCTTACCTCAAAGTAGTTATTATCTATCCCTGAGCCAGGATCTGGGTTACTGGCAACGTTAGTTGTCATTGCAGTCTCACCCTCAATTTCTTTGTTGTCGTCTTTCTGTTTCTTGAATGCCTTGAACTGGGAAAATAGCGATGGTGAATTGAGTTCGTTACCTGCCAACTTGTTCATGTTTGTGGCCGCTGCTATATCTTGCTGCCCAAGCAACTGGTTTGATAGGGGCTTCTTATCACTTACTTCATACCTTCCTGCGAACCAATTTTCATAATAAAAATCTATGTACGCTTTTCCTCGTTTTTCATATTGCACATGCGTAAGCCCCCTGTTCGCTGACACATCTTTTAGCTTCTTTTTGGCATTGCGTATTGCATTCCCTGAGCCATATGCCTTGACCTTTTCTGCCCGCTTTTTCAGGCTGGCAAACGGGCCTGACGCAGGCGTCAGCTTTTTATTCACATCGGATCGGAGGCCAGAGCCTGCACCTAATATGCTATCCGCTTCCTGGAGGAAAACAGCAGTGTATTCTTTATGGGTGACTGCATCTGTTATTGTTACTGTTGTCCTGTATAAACCCGGTGCTATTCCTCCGGTTCTCTTCAGTATCTCAAGATATGGGACTGAAAAGGTTGCATTGGTGTCATCGTCTTCATATTTCACTTTGAATTTGGATAGCCCACTGTGTACTTGTACTTTCTGATTCTTTATAGTTAGTACAACTATGCTGTCATTGCCACTGTTATACTTTACACTACGAAGCTGTAGCATACCCTTAAATGAAAAATCGGAAGAGATGTAGACTAACTGGTGTAATGTGCGCGCTTTGCTGAGAGAGGGGTAATCGGTATGTATTTTCAGAGAATGTTGCTGCTGACCTATACCTGCGGCAGGGTGCAATACAATTGCAATCAAGGCAATAAGGTATAGCTTCAGGTAGGTCATTGGTGGGGTATTATTTTCTAGTGTATCTCTTTGTCTTACATGCTTATATCATAATAGTTAACGATGGGATAAATGTATAGCGCATTTATTTGCCATACAATAGCAACAATATTTTTTTGTTTTAGAAAAAATTACTATTATATTAAAAACAGCGAGCCGCCCGTTTCGGGTGGCTCGCTTCCGGCAATGCATATCCTTAGTTCAATGTTGGTCCTCCGTGCTTTGCGAAATCAGTACACAAGTTGAATGCAGACTGCGTCCGTATCAATCCTGTACCATACATAATGGACTTGAACTTGGCTTCATCATCTTTGTAGTTCCGTACGTTCTGAAAGTACCCCGTTATCGCATTATATGCCCCAAACAATGTACCTCTTGTAGTGTCTGTCTGCTGCGTTGGGCTACTTAAGCCGTATTCATAGGCATTGTTGCAGATGTTAATGAAGCAACTGGACAATTCATCCTCATTCCCTTCTACTACGTTTTTCAGCACCTCCTTGTTCGGAACCAATGCAAGCTGTATTAGCTTCTTTACTTCGGCATCAGTTATATTTACCTTTACCCATTGGTTGAATATATCCTCTAACTGGTTGGATAGCCTGTTGGATATGCCCATGACCTTATGCGCCTCTTTCAGCCTGTCCTGTGCGCTCTGCGTGTGCCGGATCTTTATCATATTGCTGCAATCTTTGAGTGCTATGCTCAATGTGTTGGCACAAACCACACGTATCGGTGTGAAGGCTGCGGTGATACTGCCATAGCCATCATGGGAAGTAGTAAGGAACAAATATTTTTCAATCAGATCATCTTTTCCGACCTTAATATAGTCCGGTAGTTTGGCAGTAATAAATATGCGCTCACCCTTGCCAAGTGCGCCTGCGGTCTCATACATGATACCATCACCGCCTACTATTTCATCAAAGAAAGCAAACGCATCTGCATTCTGTACAACCTTATAATCAGCACCCAGCTTGTCGCCTAATACAGCATTCGTATCAGGCGGTACGTGTAGAAAGAATTGTTTGAAGTGATTACTTCGCCATTGTCGAGCAAGTGAATGTTAGGGCGTTTCAGTACCTCGAAATCAAGCCCTGCGAATTGTAATGCTTCCCTGCTTGTCGGATAGTTTTCTACTATCTGACCTAATTTGTGCCATGCCTTTTCTTTAACTGAAAAGAAGCTGTGTTTTTGTGTCTGGTCATTGAAATTGATGTTGTGTGACATATCATTGATGTTATTTGGTTACAAAATGGATGTAGTTAGAATGGCAGGTCGTCATCCGGCTTCTGCTGATTGTCTGACCCTGCTGTTACGCTTGCAGGTATGGTATTCTTTGCTGCACCGATAAGCTTAATGTGGTCGCAATGGAATGTGAGCTGGGCGTGGTATTCGCCATCATTGGTCTTATAGGCATTCAAGCCAATGCACCCGCCAACTGTGGCGATACTTCCTTTCTTTAGGATCGTAGCTATCTTGGTACTTACCCAATAGCTACAGCTGATGAATGTTGCATCGTCTTTTACCTCTCCCGCTTTAGTTTTGTAACGGTTGTTGAGGGCTATGGTGAATGCTACGAGTTCCCTATTGTCCTTTGTCTTTCTGACCTGTGCATCTGCGGTCAGCCTGCCTGTGATTTCCATACGTTTTTGGTTTTAATTGTTTGAGAAAATGGTTACGAATTGGAGAAGAGTACGAACTGGCCTTCTGCGCGTTTGGTGAGCGGTCTGTCGTGGTTCAGTTTCCTTGTGAGGTATTGGACGGTAATGTCTTCGTTTGTGAGTATCGCCCAGGCAGCCACGAGGGCTGCGGAGCGTGTCTTGCGCTTGGTGCGCTGTATCTGCCATGAGATACGCATGAGGCGGGATAGCCGTGTGATGTTCTGTTCCATATGCTGTGCTGTTTTTGTGCGTCTGACAAAGCCTGTTTTGGCTTAAAAAGCCTTATTGACCGGTGATAAGCAACAGTAAGAGCGGACGGAGATGGCAAGGCAAGGTTGGAGCAAAAAAAATACGACCCCAAAAGAGATCGTAGTCAAAAGTTGTACGGGTGTGGAGATTATTTTTGCTCACCTATGGCCAGCAAAATGCAATGGAGCGCAGACCTTGCCGGCAGTGAACGGACGAGCATATCTTTGCTGTGGCACTGGCCAAAAAGAAATTCGAGAATTATATACTTTAGGCGAACATAAATTCTACACTGTAGTATCTACGGTATAGCGTATCTATAGATAAATTAAGTTTTAGAAATGTCATTAATAGCCTAATTATTGAGGTCATTGCAATTTTTCCTGCTAATCAATTCCGTAAGTATAGGCCTTTAAGTGGTTTAAATTGCTACCTATTTTTAGTTCAATCTGACCAATTTCTGCTAAAAATCTTTCATAATTTAGCTTCTCAATATTTGAAATCGGGGTTTCGAATTTCTCCAGTTGCGAAGACAATTCACCTAGGTATACATCAGTTCTGTCTAAAGATTTTATCTTAATATCTTCCGTAATAGTATTAAGATGATGATGAAAGTTTAACAGAAAATTTGTCTCAATATTTTTATAACCGTCACTAGACCTAGCAACTATACTGGCAATTTGCTTATTTCGTAATTTCTTATTAGAAGTAAATAATTCTTCAATAGCGCTAAAAAAAGAAACAATTACAATCCCAACGCCGTAAAAAACATTTTCCATTACGCCTCTGTAAGGAGACGTGTTATTTTCGAAATATTGCAGTAATTGAGTGGCCGTAATTTGCCCTTCTTGTAAAGACATTTTACTATTCGAAACATCTATTTTAAGACCAATTTGCTTAAGCTTTTCATTGACCCATTGATTAATTTCCATTTGCAATTTTGATATCTCCTGTTGCTGATATGTGTAAATTTCAGAAATTGTTTTTTGGGCATTATTTTCAAGCCAGGTTGCTATATTTTTATTTTCCGGCAGCTTGTTACCGATTGGGGTTTCCCTTAAGGAATTCTCTAAATATTTAATAATGTTATTAAAAGAGTTTTGGACATGTTGATCTGCAGCTTGATATATTTTGTTTCTGTGGGCGTATACAATCTCAATGAAGCTGTCTAATTCCTTTTTTACATATTGTATTTCAGTTTCTGTCTGCAGCCTTTTTTCGGCATTCAGCACTCTTGCATTTAGTATATTTCTAAATTTTTCAAATAGCTGTAAACTTTTACTACAACTATCAATAAGCCGATGTAAACCAGTTTTATTTTGACTTAATAAATAAGTCCAAACAACATTTTCCAGTTCCCCTACTGTATCGGCTGTTGCGTTATTACTAATTCTATTGTCAAAAGATTTTTCTGAACTTATATATGCTGGTTCTGTAGGTAGATATTTTACTACATCGTATTTTTTCAATGTGTTCAATATATATTCTTTTAACTGACTAAGTTGCAGCTCACTTAAAGCATCAATCTTATTAAAAGCCAAAAAGACCCGCTCCATTCTGCCGCCAAGAAAATTCAAGTCCTCAATGATTGATTTCGTTATAGAAAAATCCCCGTATGCAAAAGGAGCTGCACTAATTACGTAGATTATTGCATTTACATTATATAATGCCGTTCTTGTAATCCCTCGAATTTCACTATCGGCATCGTCAAGACCTGGTACATCACAGAAGGCAAAACCTTTTTCAAGAAGCGTATTTACTAGGTGTACAGAGACAAGCTTTACATTTTTTATGTTGTCATGATTGTTGTGTTGTGTACTGATTTAGAAAATCGCTGCCAATATCTCCATAAATTTCTGAATTGTCTTTTAATAGAATTGTAGTTTTATTTTCAGCACTTGGATAAATTGTAATCGGTATGCCAGTTGTCGGAAGCGCACCTACAGGGGAAATTTCTTGTTTTAAAAGACAATTAATTAACGTGCTTTTCCCGGCTTTTGTTGGTCCGACTATCGCAATAGTGTAGATCGACTTATAAATTGAATCAGTTAATTCATTTATTTCACTTGATAGAAAATCTATTTTGTTTTTATTGATTTGCTCTTGAAACTCAACAATACTTTCCCGAACCTCGTCATTAAATTTAAAGTATGCCCTAGGCATCAAAATTGATTTTGTGCCAATTTTCCAGCGCAGTACGTATTTTTCAATTTCAATCAGGTTTGCTGGTGTTATAATATCCTTTGGCGCAAATTTTATAGAAACACTTTCTTGTGCTATCCAGTTCGGATTACAGTCAAATAATTCGTTGACTAAGTGCTCATCAATCCACCTATAGAAACATTCTTTTGTATTAAGATTGATATAGACTAATAGTACCGGCTCAATCGCATTATTCCAATATGTGATCTTATTTTTTTCTATTACTAAGGAGAACTTTTTTTTATCGAGATTGTCCTTATCAGACGATTTTAACTGAACTGAAAATCGCTTTCCTGTTACAATACGATCCGAATTTGAAAGTGGTGTAGTTACCTCAACAATTGCGTCTATCCCGAAATCCTGAGGTATATCCATGCGCACAAGCCACGGCTTCATTACAGTCGCAAATATTAATTTAGAATCATTCTCCTTGATTTGTGAGGACGATATGACAGGTAACTCTTTTGCTTTTTTTGATTTTGCCATTATACGGTATAATTGAAATTCACCAAAATTGAGTGAACGCGCTTAAATATAAGGAGATTTTATTCGTATATCACCTGAAATGCAGGCAAGGTAAAAGAGCCTTCAGCTACGCTTTGGCAGAAATGATTGCAATATTCCATTGTGATCATTGTGTTAGCTCGCCAGAAAGGAAACAAGCTTGCGGGTTTCCTGCGAGTGCCACCGGATGGCGCGGATATAAGGAACGCAGTGGTATAGGCGCACAGAGCAGGATGTTTGTGTGGATGAACCATATGCGTAGGCACGTGCCAGCAAACATCTGAAACGCAGACGGTGGTAATGCAGGCGAGCACTTACAAGGGATGCGGATGTACTGCGATCATTGGATAGGAGTAAGAGCTCGCCTTCTGGTGTGCTTGCAATGAACTATACGGTATAGAGCGCAGGACAGGGAGCATCCATGAGGCTTTATTGTGAAGCGCAAAAAGTGTGACAGTCCGAGTTCTGAAAGAATGGATTCCCGGCGCATGCGGGTATCATTCTTTACGGAACAATGCTATTTCTTGCCCTGCATCCTTTGGTAATGCTCTTTCAGGGCAAGTGATTGCCTTAGGACTGGCGCAAATTTTGCCAAGCGATACAGCTGAATTCCTATTTACCTGTGCGTGGCTGGCTGTAGAGCGTGAAGCGGAGCAGACATCATAGATTAGCATGCGCACACCTTTGAAATAGCAAGAGTGCTTAATTCCAACCCTTGTGGTTTTTTCAACCAAACAGTGACATTTCCTGACGCAAGAATCATTAAAAGTGATCTTTATAATATCATTGTACTTTGTATTTTGTATTTATGTAACTATGGTCATTAAGAAACTTCTTATAATGCGTGTGTTTTTTGCCAAACGCTGTTTCTCCGTAAGTTAATGCTTTTTTGATATGCATTATCGTTTCGTCCTTTCTATCGCTTCTGTCATAAAATAAGGCAAGCGCGTGATGCAAAATTGCCAGCGAATCTTTTTCTTTTTCACACGAATTAACGGTGTCGATCAAAATTTGTATACCTTTTTTGGGCAGACCTATTAGGTCATAACAGACAGCAGAATTAATCTTCGACTGCAACCAAAGCGAGCGTTCGCTCTTTCCCATTTCAAAATTGCCAATCAAGACGATATATGAGTTGTAAAGTTGTATAGCAAACTCGTGTCTTTTTATTTTTGAATAATATACTCCAAGAAAATAAAAAACTAATACCTCTTCTTTGAGAAGTTCCGTTTGAGAGTTATAGATTTCTTGTTCTACTGAAAGATATTTTTCTATTTTTTCATACTGGTTTGTTTCTAAATAGCATCTTATTAAATTGGCGATGTTGCCCATTTTATGAAGACGAAATTCAGGGTTGTCGCCAATTAAAATTTGCTCGACTTCAACTAGTTTCTCAATTTGCTTTAGACTATTTCCTGAGAGGAAATAGCACCCGACTAATAAATTCAACAATGCTATTCGGCTGACATCATTATAATCTTTTTCAAGGAATTTATACTGCTCCAATTTGTCAGTAGCTTCTTTGTGTCGGCCCATATTAATTAAAGTCAAGGCTAGTGGATATATAATTTCAAATTGGTTCGACTCCAGTCTATCAGCAATTTGAAAATATCCTAATGCTGACTTATAATCACCAGTCATTCTTTTTAATTCACCAAGACAGCAGTGGTGAGACGGCGTTCTATCCAAACCATATTTCTTATTATAACTCTCAACCTTAACAAAAGCCTCCTCGTATCTTTGTCCTTCCGTTAGCTTCGTTATTTCTGCCTCTTCTATCTGCCGTTCAGTTAGGATAATTTCATTTTTCTTTTCTAGCACCTCCAAAGTTTGGGTGAAGAACCAAAAAACTGAAGCAGCCCTTGTAAATACCACTTGTTTAATTATTCTATTTTCGAAATGAAATCTAAATAAAACCCTTTTGGGCATACGCTGACTTAGTATATTCTCCCACCTTACGCTATCGTTAAAAAATTTGTATAAATCCAACTGGAAGTTTTGAGGTAAAACTCCCAGCAAATCTGAATAAGAGAGTATCACCTCTCCCTCCTTTAAAGGCAGGGTTAATTCAACCTGAGGGTCGTGTTTTAACGATTGAACCAATCCGAACGTTTCTTTAACGAATTTCTTATTCAGGCTTTTATCCCAGTGTTCTTTGAAACCATGATAGGGCCGTACCGTCGCTAATGCGGTCGCAAAAGAACTCATACTCCTGATTCGATTGTCGTATAACTCGAAAAGAGGTTTGCGTAAGTCTTTAATTATCTCTACCTCAAGGAACGCATAGAATGAAATCTTACTGTTGCCTTGTACTGTCGTTGGCAGAGGTTGACGTTCTCCCAAACTTATTTCGTCTTCGGCGATACTAAGAGTTTTAATCGGAACGTAGATAAGGCCCTTTTCTTTAAGACCCACTTCTCCGTAATAAACCCCATAAAGAGTTGTTGGTTCTTTTGAGCTGTTCGAAATATCAAATTTGAACCAACAGTTCACTGCGTGGATTTCTGCACTTCCCTCACTTGTTACGCGAATTCTGGAAAAGGAATAAATATTTGGGGTAACTAATTCGATGCTGCAATTAAGGGAATAAGGTATACGATTTCCAAGCACTTTTTCTTTTATTCTTTGATATAGTTTAGTTAAAAGTGTATTTTCTTTGTACTCTACTACAGGCACTCCCAAAGAATAATTAATGTCTCTACTGTTTCTCTGTCTACTTTCGGTTTCTTTCTTGTTCTGGTTCGCAGAAGCGTCATCAAATGTATTTTCAATAATCTCTGGCACAGGTTCAATGACATCCTCTTTCACGCTGTCTTTTTTGGTCCTGGTATCTGCCTGCTGAATTCGCTCCAATACTTTTCTGAAATTGTTCCTGTATTGATGCGGAACACTAACGGAATAAAGGATTTCACCTTGACGGTTTTGTTTGTCTTCCCAACAGTCTATAAGTGTCTTGCCGTCAAAGCAAAGAAAACAGAGAAAATCCAGATATTGATAATTTACGTTCTTATTTCTGAAACTATTCTCGAATTTCATCGCTGTCCTGTATGGGGTGGCGCTTCTACCAATCCTACCCCATTCGGGCTTCAACACACCTTTATTTTCACTAATGTGGTTGTTTATCCACGAGGCAATTTTATCGTATTCATTTCCTCCTTTGACATTGGTCAATTCAAGCATTTTTGAATGAATAGAATTTCGCAATTCCTCATGTATAAAAATTTGATTTGCATCTATTTGTTGCATATTAGTAAAAACATTTTGGAACATCAGAAAACATTTTGGAACATCCGTCTTTGGTATTCGAATTGATATACTACAGTTAAGTTAATCGCGATAAAACTACGTAATAATAGATGTAGTAATTCCCTTAACCCTTATTCCGAAAGAATGAATATAAGAAAGTTTTTCTTATATAAAGAACATCTCAAAGTAACGGCTCTGCTAACTATTGGTGTACAACAATAAAAAAAGCATTGCCAATTATTGACAATGCCCCTCCGAACAGGAATCTCACCTCCTGAACTTTGGTGGCCCTTTCAGTTAACGTAGAACCGATGGGTTAATTAGGATTATACATACATTTTCATTAATTGCAAGTGTCCCTCCTTATTTCCTACCGGTTGTTTAAAAAGCAACCAAAATGAACAAGCTATTTATAGACTATTTCATTGAGGCCGGCGCAAAGGCTGCCGATCTTAAAGAGCCGCTTGTGGCGATTACAGAAAAATCACAGTTGGGTATCCAATTTCAAAAGCGTAATGAAAAGGCGCTTATTCTCTGTCACATTTCTACCTGCAGGGGCAAGTTCGCAGACCCCGAAGTGAACGCCCTTGTCGAAGTATATATCGCAGACTATGCGGCATGGCTTGAAAAAGCAGATGAGTATATTGATGCGTATGTCGAATCCGTATCAGGAAATAACATTCCAGGCTAGAGTTCCATTTTAGACCGATAGGAGAGCAACAGACATTTTTACAATCCAAACCTGCTGTGCATATTCCATGTGAGACAATTCAACATGATGACAATGCCAATTGGAAGGCAGTAATCCATTTTAAGTCAATGAAATGGCTACACTGGGCAACTAGCCAAAATTGACTCAGATGAGGGCAGCGGTCCTCCCGATGCCAAGTTGGAACGTAAGTACACAATATCCTTCCATTTATTTTAGACCAGCGGCTTATAGACTGTGGTCAAACCCACTATGCATTTGCCAGAGATTTAACAAAGAATCTGAAAAATCACAAATTCATTTACCATCCAATCAAACAAACAAAATAAAAATGACAAAGTACATCTGGGGCTTCAGCTGGCTTAGAGCCGCCCAAACAAAGAAACAAGACACCGCCATCAAGATCAGGACGCAGGCAGAGATACTTCGCAGCGAATGCCTGCTGCAGGCATCCATTGAAACACAAGCAAGGCATGCACGCATCATGCGCTTGCTGTACAAGTGCGGCATTAAAACGATACAGAACAGCCGTGCCCGTATTCACTCGGATTACCTTGACCAGCGCACGATCAACCCTAACCCTGTGCTCACGGAAAATCAGATCGCTGAGCTGAAGAAGTATCCCCTTTCCCTTCTGCTGATTGCCATATTCGGCATCGGCGAGGGTGCCATGATATGGCTCATTACTCCGATCCTCATGCCAGGAGCCGAAGAATGGCTGAATCTGGTAACTGCCGCAGTGCTTGCCTTGCTGGGCATGTGCTGCATTAATTACGGCCTTACCTGGCATTTCAAGCACAAGGATATCCGGTCGAAGATACCGGCAGCACCCACCTCAATGGTGAGCAAATACCGTGACCGTGCCAATATTGGTTATTTCCTCATTACCTTGACTTTTGCGGGGCTGGTTGCCAGCGGGTTCGGCAGGGTCTATTTCCTTGAAAACATACCTGCCGACGGGCTTACCGCCGAACGCATTGAAAGCCTCAGGATGGCGGGCAAGTTCACCTCGGTGTTCACCATGATGGTAACCATTTCTACTGCGCTGCTTATGGGCGTTATGAAGCAGGAGTCAGGTGACCTGGGTATCACCTTCAGTGTCTATAGAGCGTGGCATGTTTCCAATGTCCGGGCCAACAAGTATTACCGCCGCCTGCTGAAGGAAGCGGGTTCACTCCACTCTAACCTTTCTCAGCTTATAGAAAAGTACTGGCAGCTCAATCTGCGGTTGTATGAACTTTTTAAGTCCGATACTGGGTATGATCCGAAGTATGAGCAGCTAGAGGGAGAATATACAGCCCTTAAATCTTCCGCCGGCTTTCTTGTTGACAACTCCGTTTACCTCAAATTCTCTCCGATCCAATCCGCCCATGAGGAGTTGTACAAGTATGGCTTCTATAACAATAATGAGATCAACGCCAAGCTGTCACTGGCGAATGAGGCTATGGAACATGCAAAGAAGCATCTGGCAGAACATGCCCCCGATCTATCACCGAGCGTAAAGGAATCCATCGTTAGGAAAGACCCTATAGTTACAAAGCCGCGCAATGGCAGGGCTAAAACAAAAGTCGTTACTGCACTTGCTGTCATGTCGCTTTTTTTAGCTTCGTGCGCTGATAAAACGCCACCCAATATTAATAATGTTATTGCCCTTACCGATCTTTCCGCCAGCCGCGACAGCACGGTAACAGGCTGGTACGGAGAAGCTATTGCCAGGGACATTATCAGCAACCTCGGCAGCAAAGACAGGATAAAAGTTCTGCCTGTCGATTATGCATCTACTACGTACGAACAGGATATTTATAGCAGGGATTTCAGCAACGACAAGTATTTGAATGAATACGCAGGGTTACAGTCAACAACAATTGCTGTAAAGCTGCATAAGGATTCGGCTAACAAGGCTGCCCAGTCATTCCTTCAGTCATACCGGCAGTCCATCGCTGCGCGTAGGAAATTTTCAAACGGCTCCGATATTACAGGCGCACTCCAGCAGGCTGTCCGCTACCGCGACGAACACGCAGGTAATGTGATAGTCATTTTCAGCGACATGCTCCAGCAGACAGACAGCAGGCATGTGGATCTGGAAAAAGCAGCGGTAACAACAGCTTATGCGTCCCTGCTGTCGCGCATGGATACCTGCGACCTGAGAGGGATGAAAATAATAGTCATTACAGGTAACCAGGGCAACATCCCGGCAGAGAAGTTTACATACATCAAAGGCCTGTGGGCGCTCTATTTCAAGAAGTGCGGCGGTACACTGCTGGAATACACCAGTGGCTCTTCGGCTACGCTGCAAAAGACAATTGCCGGAAAATAATCCGACCCTCAAAAAGCAGACTAAAAACAATCAAATGAAACAGATCATAATTATCCTCGTTCTCTGTCTTACAGGACAGAGCATGCCGCATGTACAAGCGGCCGAATCTACACCGCACGCGAGTCAGACCGTCACTGTACGTACAGCAGTTAATAACGCAAAAGCGTTGTCTAATATCCATAACTTGTACGTGACGGTGAAAATACGCAACACGTCAGGTGGGTCTAAGCGTTCAGCACGTCGCTTTTCCTCTCATCGACGTGCGCTGCATTTGCCGGAAGTATCCATGGCGATGGCAATCGTAGCAATTGCTCTTGCATTCCGCGACTATAAAGCAAAAGATGGCAAGTTCATCGATATCATGGTTATCGAGGACAGTTCGCAGCAACCTATGCATACTGATATAGAAGCATTGCTGGCTCTTTACCGCTTCTATCTTGACCTCGGGCAAAGGGCAGTATTCCGCCTTAATGTGATCACCGGCAGCAGGATAACAAGCCCGAAAGAAGCTGCAATTGGCAATGGGGCTGAGAGCATAGCGCAGAATGCGCATGGGTTATTTGATTTACGGTTCAGGCAGATCGAGGGCTTCTTCAACAATGTAACGGGCATCCTCGCGGAACACCTGGAATCAACCGGGACTGCCAAGCCACATAAGTACAACGAGGTGTTCCGCACTATCGCCAATGACCTTAATATCTTCTCAACGGGTACGGCAACCGAACAGATAATGCTTGTGCATAGTTCCCTCCGTGAGCAATCCGACCTCTTTTCTTGCACGTCGGATGAAGACCTCGGGTTATTGTATTCATCGCCCAAAGAAGTAGCTGCGCGGTTTGAAACGGCGGTAAAAATAGGTAAGCTGAACAGAGTGAAGGTGATCTTCGTCTATGCTCCAATAGATGAAGACGATGAACGTTTTTTCTTACAGATGGTAGACGTGTATCGTTATATCCTTACTCCTTTAGGAGCGCAGGTATCCATTCAGTCCTCGGCAAAAACATATGGAATATGAAGGAAACGAACCAGAATCCACTCAGCAAAACGATAAGGATCCTTGTCGTTTTGTTGCTCAAAGCGTTTGCGATGGTCATCGCCCTTGCATTTCGGCTTTTTTCGCTGATATGCTCTAAGGTCTCAGAGATCATTGAAAAGTACATTGGTAATGATAAAAACCATTGATATAACATGAGCATTATAGAAAATATTCTCACGGCTACCATTGAAGGTGTATTTGACTTCATTAAAGGGATTCTATTCAGGGAGCGGCCAACCGAATATTCAGCGGAATTTGGCACGCCCGGATCACAGTTGCAAAAAGAGCCAGGGGGCTTCCGCATCGGCTTCCAATGGGGTAATAGCCTACTGGAAAGCAACTCGCACATGATCACATTTGGCGGTTCTGGAAGCAAAAAAAGTTCTTGTGTCTGCTTTAATACTCTATTGCAATCGCACAATTCCTCTTATGTTGTTTTCGATTGCAGCGGCGAACTTTATAACGGAACGGCAAGCCATAAAAGCCGATCGGGCTATTCGGTCTATAAGCTTGACCTGGATGACTATAAGCAATCCATAGGCTTTAACTGGCTGAGCAAATGCACATCGGAGAGCGATATATACAAGTTTGCGCAGGTAACGCTTAAAAATTCCCTTGAAGGTGCTCCTTATGATTATTGGGCGCAAAGCGCGGAAAATCTCATTGGCTTTTTTGCGTATTCACTTTTCGCATATGCCTCGGCTGAATTCGTGAATATGCCGAACGTCCTTAACATGATCCAGGTTTTCAGTTTTGCTCCTGGTAAAATTGATCAGTGGATTGCAGCTAATGGTAACGAACGGATCATAAACCGTTATAAGAGCATTGTTGCCACCCCTGACAAGACGTTACAGTCATCCATTGCTACCGCCACCAATGCACTTGCCGTATATAATAATCCCAATATTGCAGCTATCACATCAAGAGATACGCTGGCATTTGATGAATTTAGAAAGCAAAAGACAATACTTTATCTCTGTGGCTCCCCTTCAACCGTACAATTCTGCCGTGGGGTGAGTGCGTGCTTCTTTGAATCGTTTTTTGCCCATATACTACAGAGGTTGCCAGGCACCTCGGACTTGCCAATCACATTTATAATCGATGAAGCAGCAACTATGCGCCTGCAATCCCTCCCAAAAATTCTGGAACTTGGGCGTAAGTATTTAATATCGGTAGCCACTTTATGGCAGGACTTCGGGCAGGTCGAACACATCTTTGGTAAAAATGAAGCTGCTAATATTCTGGCTAATTCGAGACTGAAAGTCTTTATGCCATCAGGTCAACCGCTCGCTACCTGCAGGATGCTTTCAGAGTTATTGGGAAAATACAGCTATGAAGACAAGAACAGTGTGTTGAAAACGCGGGAGCTGCTTACAGCCCAGGAAATTTTTCAGTTACGTGAGATTTTGCTGCTGAATGGCAATAATAAACCAATGCTGTTAGCCGCCAAGCCCTATTTTGAAAATAAGAAATTGAAAGAGATTACAGAATTGCCGGTGTATACTATCCCGAATCCTGTTCAACTGACACAACCATCGTTTCTCCAATTCTAAGATCACGTGAAAAAGAGATCTGGCTTATATGAGTATTTAGATTCGATCGGGGTATTGAACACCATGGACGATGCCCTTATTAAAATGGCAAAACAAGCCTATCGCAAGGCGTACCAGCTGAAGTGGAAGCATGATAACAGATCGAAGAACAAGCAGTACGACGTGACCCTTACCCTGGATGAGGCTAAACGGGTTGGTGATGCTGCACAAAAGCACAGGCGAAGCATAACCCGATTTCTCAAAGAATCTTGCATTGCATACATAAGCAAGCGCTATCTGGTGCCGGATGTGTTTGCCGTCAATGCCATCAGGAAGGAATTGGCTCTGAATTACGATCTGTTGAGGGGCATGTTCGACGATAACTTTCTCCCGCAAGAAGCCGGCAGGATTATTCTGGAGCGGATAGAGGTGTTGGAGCAAAAGGTATTGTCAGAGCTGCACCACCCAAAAATGTTGGAGCAACTGGTGGTAGAGGTCAGATCGAGCGACCCCGTCTGTTTTGAAACATTGAAGCAGCTCATCCAAAACCATGACCCGTGATCATAAAGAGCATATCGACAAAGTCAGCAGGCAACCTGATCAAGTATATTTTTAGGGAGAAGGCATTGCCCATGCGTTCTTTCAGCAGGTTCAGGGAGCAATTGAAATACAAGGCAGAAAAGGACATGCCGGTATACATAGCCGGGAAATTGCTGAGCAAGTCGGATGTTAAATACCTCATTGCTGAGTTAAATGACAAGCAGCTACACGCGGCAGCCAAAAACTACAAAGGAACCAGGGAGGAGTTCATAAAGGAATACCTGATGGCGAAAGGATCGGTAGCCGACATGTATAAAAAGAGCCAGCCCTTTGTTGTTACCAAAAACCTCCGCACCAAGACCGTCGAGGGATTCATACGGGAGTTCGAGCAGAGCAACGAGCGGAGGATGTATAAATCGAAGGACATGGTAGAAGCCCAGCATATCATCCTGTCGTGGCACGAGGCTGATGCTGCAAAACTGACCGATGCCAAATTGAAGGCAATGGCACGGGAGTTCATCAGGCTGCATGGAGAGGACAAGCTCTATTGCGGAACAGCGCACCATGATAAAGGGCATACCCATATTCACCTTGCGGTGTCAGGGACACGCCTCGATGGAATGAGCTCACGGGTCTCTAAGGTGGAATTCGCGAGGATCAAAAAGGAGATGACCCTGTTTCAGGAAAAGCATTTTCCTGAGTTATCGAACAGCTTGCCAGAGCACGGCAAGAAAAGCAGAATTAGTGAAAATAAAAATATTAAAACCGCCGAACGAAACAATGTTAGAAGTCCCTTGCTACAGTATCTCGACGAATCGTATAACAAGGCAGCCTCTCTGAACCATTTCCTTGCACAGCTGAAGGAGAGGAATATTGAACCATATGAACGCGGCGGCAAGATGACGGGAGTAGTGGCAGAAGGCTACAAGTTCAGGTTCTCGCGGCTGGGGTATGACCTGGATCGGCTGCAGGAGCTGGATGCCAAGAAATCAAAGAGCGATGCCGCCCTTAAGGAATTGGGCAATATCCGTAACAGAGGGAAGGAGGCACAAAAGAGCAAAGAAAACACATCAGAGTTAACAGGTACGCTGAAAGAATTGGCAGAGATCAGGAGTGCGGCAGTTGAAAAAGAAAATGACAGGAAAGACGATAATGACCTTATGAAGGAAGCGCCTGACAAAGCCATAGCAGCTGATGTTGAAGATACCGATGACACTGACGCTTTGAATGCCGATAGCGATGAAGCAGAGCAGGAAGATACCGGCACAGAAGATGAACAATGACTTACCTTTTAAATAGATAGCACTTATGAATACGAATGAGCCACAGATATTATTCCCCTTCCCCGCCGATGAGCTGTGGGAGAAAATGCGCGAACTGGTGCGGGCTGAACTGCAGACCATGAACCGGGAGAACAAGCCTGTTGAGTACCAAACACAGGGCTTTACCCAGAAGCCGCTCTTCAAGGCGCATGAAGTGTGCGCGATGCTGCAGATTTCGAGGCAGACGCTCCATACATGGGTCAAGGAGGGCATCCTGAAGGCATACAAGATAAAGTCCAGAGTGTTTTTTCTCTGGACCGATATCGAAAAGCTGATAGAAAAAGACACCCAATAGCTATGCTGTCTTCGGCAACGGAAAAGCGGCCATGTTATTCCGCATCTGCCAGATAGCCTGGATTTTGTATGCCGCCTCTTCTTGCGTAACCCTGATGTACTTGAAAAACTCCTTGTGCGTCTTATGCCCGGATATCTTCATGATGAGGCTTATATCCACCTCACCCGAAAGATACTCGTTTGTGCAAAACGATCTCCGGCACGTATGGGAAGTGATCCATTGAGCCTTCGGCTTGGCAACCGATATATCCTTGTTCCCCTTCTTGTAGCTAAAGGTGATCATATCCTTGATGTCGGCTAATTCCCCAATCTCTTTGATGCACTTATTGAAAACCGAATTCGATATGGCAGGCACCCCTGTTGCGTAGTGCCGCTCAAATATTGCTATAGCTTCGCTACGGAGCGGTATCACCACCCAGCTGTCGGTCTTGCTGGTCTTCTTGTATAGTAGCCCGTTCCGCAGGTCGGAACCCCGCAAGGTCGAATAGTCGGAGAAACGCAACCCGGTCAGACAGCCCAGTACGAACATATCCCGATGCAGCGCCAGCACAGGATCATTTGCAAGGTCGAGGGCATATATCTTCCCTATTTCCTCATAGGTCAGGTAGATAGCATCAGTCTCCTCGTCCAGGATCTTGAAATCGTCCATATCTATAGGGGCAACGGCTTTCCGGCGAACCCTGTCCTTGACGAATATCCGCAGCTGCTTGATAGTCCTGCCGATGGTCGATATCTTGAGGCCGTATTCGGGTATGAGCTTCCGTTTGTGCAGGAAATCATGCGTGAGAAAATCGACGAATTGGTGGTAGAAATTATAGTCGAGTGAAGAGAAGGCGATCTTCCGCTTCCTGAATTCCTCAAAAGCCATCAGGCGGTGCTTCATTGTACGGAAATTGGCTACGCCTTCTTCGCATACCTTCTTTTCTTTAGATAGTATATAGTCGTCTATCTCGCTAAAGAAATCAGGCTCCTTTTTCCTTACATAAGTAGCAATGCGTGTGCTTTGTAGCGTATCCACTTTAAAGTCGGGCTTGAACACTTCCTTAACGTACGCTCCGATATTGCGATCACCTTTGCTCAAACCATGTTCTATTATGGTCTCTATCACCTTCCTGATCCTTCCCAACTCTGCGTTCAAGTCCTCGAAGCCGCCGAGATCTGTAGGCAGGCTCTTCGAGATACACTGGCGCTTAGAATTCCAGCAGGCTTTTGGTATTGCGATATCGGTGTTCAGCAACACCCTGTGGGTAGAACTGAAGCAATACTGATAATAGATCACGGACTTCCCGTCTTTCCGTACTTTTGTGCTGACTACAGCTTTAAGAGGTAATAACATTTTGCCGATTTTTAGTCGATTAACAATGCGTAAACCTGTATAAAGGTAGTCAGTGTCAGAGAGTATCCCTTGTTATAAATTAATCAAAATCAACTATTTAAAGTAAGAATAGGTAAAAGTAAGTAATGCTATATCTCTTTACATTTGGTCTTGTGCGATGCCGAAGGCATCACATATCTATAGTAAGTATACTAGAATAGTGGTCGATGCCGTAGGTATCGTATGTCTGTACAAGCAAACTTCCCTTAACTAAATGACATAAACCCTCAAGTCGTGGCAACTGGTAATACTACATCGGTTAAAACCTTTTTATTCAGTAACTTTTATAGGATGTTTATGCTCATCAATGGCTACAAACGTAAACGTACCGGTTATTGCCTTCTGTCTTACAAAAGAATACATCTCCTCTATGTATATCTCGACCAGCACCTTCAGGCTGGTATTACCTACGTGCTCTACAGTACCCACCAACTCTATAATGGTACCGGCAGGGATAGGCTTTTTAAAGTCTATCTTATCCGAACTCACTGTCACCATACGCTTACGGGCAAACCTGGTGGCAGTTATAAACGCCACCTCATCCATCAGCAACATGGCAGTACCGCCAAATAAGGTGTCGTAATGATTGGTAGTATTAGGGAATACCGCTTTAAAAATGCGTGTTTCAGATGCTGCTTTTCTTTCTGCTACTGTCATGGTTGTATATTAGGGGTTAATAATTACTGTTATTGTTTGATTCCGGTTATACCTGGTAGACATCTATTTTACACTTTTGAGTGTATCAACCACTCCCCTCCTTTTGAAGGTGCCGGTAACGGCACGAGCGTAGCTCTGTACCCAAATTTTCGGCTTTTTCTGCCGAAAATTTGGGGAAGGTGGTTATTACAGTTGGTGTATTTTTAAAATCGAAATGGTATTAGCCATCAAAATACTGCTGTCAAAAAATGTTATTGCGCCATAGGTGCAAAAGGTTTGTAGCATTGCAATCCCTACGTTCAACCGCGAGCCTTAGGTTCGCGCCCAATTAGAACTGTGACGTCATTTAATAGCCGCATGGTTTTACCGGTTCATGTTGCAATTCCAACAGACACTTGCGACACAGACAATCATTGAACGCCATCGCAATGCCTTCTTTCTGAGAATCATTAAACACGATCCCGTTACACTGACAATTCAGTATATCATCAGCCTTGCATTCAAATGCAGTATTACAACGGGGGCAATGTTTGTTCTCCATCAGTATTGTATTGTCAACAACAAACGCTTTGCAGAAAATTGGAGGTAGGATAAAACATGCATACTATACCCGGGCGGGATAACGCACTATCTTATGACTACTGCCTTTTTTCGCGAAAGCATATGTCTGGTATAAATTGGCAAGTATCTGGCTTGTTACATAAATATATAACTTACAGTTGCGCGACAGCCCGTGAATTGCACACGGTTCCTTGTGGGGTAAAGGTAGTAGATTATTTATGGATGTACCTCTAACAAAATATTGCAACTATTTCTCCGTTATACAAATCATGCTCATCACCAGAATTACTAATATAATAGCACTTATCGCATTCCTACTTACTGTGCCATTGATTTTAAGCGTAATAATTAGATCAGAATTCGGATCAAGCGACAAATTGATTCAGCTTATACGAACTTTCTCATTTATAGGGCACACGATGCTTATAATCTGCGCAGTTATTGCATTATGCCTGCACGTAAACGGCAAAATGGACTTATGGAACTTATTGGCAATTGTAATTGTGGCTATCGTGCTTCCATTTGCCTTGCTTGCAATATTTCAAATAGAACAAATGACAACGAGACACCACCCAGATATTTGAAACAGGAAACATCATGACATCGTTCTTTCGGTAAGAAATATCTCGACTCCCCCAAAAAACAGAGACCATTATATCCGCTCACATCCCTTCACAATCTCATTATTTCGTACCTTTATACAAATAAAATTCAGCTATGACCATTACAGCTGTTAAAGGAAAATTGCACGAGTATATAGAGAACATAGACGAAAAAAAGCTACAAACATTGTATGCTTTAGTGGAAAATGACCTGGAAGACCGATCTATCGTCTATGATGAGGTTGCGTTATCCTCATTCCGTTCTGCCAGTGAAGATTTCCGTTCCGGCAAAATTCAAGGCATCCCAATGGAACAATCTATAGATTTCCTAAAAAGAAAAATTGCTGAGAAATAGTGTACAAACTCACCGTACTCAAAACTGCACAAAATCATGCACTGGATGCGGGACTCTACTACGAAGAGCAACAATCTGGCTTGGGGTTGAGATTTTTATCAGAACTTGAAATCACATATCAAAAAATCATTGAGCATCCTCAATATTACAGTTTCATAGAATCTCAAAATGTGTATCGGGATATTGCCCTAACTAACTTCCCCTACACAGTTGTATACTAGATACTAAATGACGAGATACTTGTCATTGATGTCTTTAACACACAAAGGAAAAGTCCCTCAGGCTGAACGGGCACTCCCCACGCTGAGTAGTCTCCCGACTTCGCTCCACCGGTATGGAACCTCCCGATTCCCGAAAACAGACAAGTATAAAAATAAGCCCCACTCCTGTAAACTCCCCAACCAAAAGATATCCACATTTTGTTAATGTTCTTTTCCATCTTACAAAGCCATTGTAAATTGCACCCGATCCCCCACATTCACTTTATGTTGATCATCCGGCATCACCTTGTTCCTTTCTCTTGAAAACTATTTGCTCAAATTAGCAACAACTGGCGGAAATGTGCAGAAAAACTGCGGAAAAGTGAAGAAACTGGTGGTTTTTCAAAACAGCTGAAACACCCTACCACAAAGACACAGATAGGAAACGCACCAAAAAAAACTGCCGGAAACGCAAAAAATCCACCAATGGCGGAAAACCACCCAACAACACCATACAGCCCATAAAAAAATCTAATCCAATACATTAATTCATAGCCCACTAAACCGCTCTCCGCTCTTTCGCTCCTCGCCCTCATTTCATCGGGCACGATCGGGCATAACCTAAAATCACAACCAAATGAAAAACAACACCTTACACCAAACCAATGCCCGATTAAAATTTCACTTCCATCGGGCATCGCCTCTAAGATCGCCCGTTGTCGGTCTCTGACCGACGACCATCCGGCCGGTCCTCTTTGAGAAACTCTAAACCGCTCTCCTCTCTTTCGCTCCCCGTACTCATTCCATCGGGCATAATCGGGCATAACCGAAAACCACAACCAAATGAAAAACAACACATTACACCAAACCAATGCCTGATTAAAATTTCACTTCCATCGGGCATCACCTCTAAGATCGCCAGTTGTCGGTCTCTGACCGACGACCATCCGGCCGGTCCTGTTTGAGTGTCTTGTCCTAAAATAGGTTTACGAACTTTGTAAATCATCATTAGAAAAAAATCAGTTGTTAAGAGTCAAATCATCTCAGAATACCTTAGCGGAGACTCAACGTTCCTTCAACTTGAGCAAAAGCACGGTGTAGCTGCACGTACGATCCAATCGTGGGTAAGGGCATTCAGGCATAAGAATCCTGCTGTTGGTCAGACCTCGAATAGCATTGAAGACGTAAAGAAGTTGAGAAAACAGCTGGAAGATGCGCAATTGAAAAATGAACTTTTAGAAGAGATGTTGCGTCTATCTGAGGTTCAGACAGGGTTGGATCTGCGAAAAAAGTTTGGTCCCAGGCAGTCATGAATGTAGGGCAAAGGAGAGGCCGGAAGATTAGCGCTCTTTGCTCACTGCTTGGTTACAGCCGGCAAGCGTTTTACCAGAATATTCAATCATCTGAGCAGAAAGGCTTAGTAGAAGAACTCATAATCCAGGAAGTTTTGCGGATACGTGAGCGACAAAAAAGAGTAGGCACCCGTAAGTTGCTGCTAATGCTGGAGCCCTTCCTGGTGCAGCACAAATTGCAGATAGGGCGCGATGGCCTTTTTGACCTGTTGGGTGCAAATAACCTGTTGGTGCGTACCAGGAAAAGCAGGGTTCCGCGCACGACGTTCTCTAACCATTGGATGCACAAATACCCAAATCTGATAATAGGGATGGCTGTTTCAGCACCGGATAAGTTGTGGGTAAGCGATATTACTTATATCACATTAAAGGATGATTTTGCTTACCTGAGCTTGATTACAGATGCATATTCGAGGTTGATAACAGGTTACTACCTAAGCAAGACACTACATGCAGAAGGGTGCGTAAAGGCACTTAAAATAGCTATTAAGCGGCTGCCGGAAAACAGCAAGGTAATACACCATTCCGATAGGGGAAGCCAATATTGCTGCTATGAGTATGTTGAAATATTGAAGGCAAACCAGGTATCGGTCAGCATGACCCAGAACTCAGATCCCCGGGAAAATGCTATAGCGGAAAGGGTTAACGGCATCATAAAACAAGAATTTCTGTCAAGCAGCTACGACAATTTTGCTCAAGCTGCCACAGCAATAAAGGAGGCAATAAATATTTACAATAATGAACGCAGGCACAGCAGTATTGATATGCTTACACCGCATGAAGCCCACAGCATGACAGGCGAACTAAAGCGGCACTGGAAGAATTACTACTATAAAAAAGAGGAGGTAACCATGACATGATGAGTTTTCTTAGGCATTGGGCATAAAGTAAATAAGCCCCATTGCCAGCCTTAGCTAAAAAGAGCTTATTTACGGTAACTTACTTCTTGCCGCAGGGTAATTCCTGACGGGTTGCACTCCAGCAGAGCCCGTTTCCGCTTTACCACTACGCAACAAATGTAAACCGTATTCAGGATTAATCTAAATTTGTAAATCGGTAGCAGGACTACCATTAAAAACTGTCAACTTATTTTAGGACGGCACAGAGAAAAACATCAATGGACATCCTTAAATCCTCCCATCATGCGAATCATGGTTCAGACACCCCCAATCGGGAATACTTCCAAAAAACACTTACATCCCCTACCTTTACACACAAACACACGCAAACCTACAACAATGAAAAAAGCACTCCTGTTTCTCATTACAATACTCACATTCACCATCTGCCACGCCCAAACCGACAGTGCTGAAAAGCACAACGAAGTGGGGTTGAAGAAGGACGACATGGCCGATTTTGCAGGTGCTTTGATAGAGTTCAATAAGGCTATTGCCCTTAACCCCAATAAAGGCGAATACTATTTCAACCGCGGACTGGTGCAAACAGCACTTAATGATGGCAAGGCTGCTGTTGCAGATCTTACCAAAGCAATAGAGCTTGAACCCCAAAATGCCCGGTATTATAATTACAGGGGCATTGCCAAAAGCGACGTACTGCATGAATATGCAAATGCCTGTGCCGATTACACCGCCGCTATAAAACTAGACCCTACCGTGGCCAACTACTTCTATAACAGGGCTGGTGAAGAAGACAACCTGCAAGACTATACAGGGGCTATTGAAGATTATACAAAAGCTATAAAACTAAATGGTAAAGATGGCGACTACTATTATGGCAGAGGTATGATGAAGAGAATGTTGGACGATCATAAGAAGGCATTGATCGATCTGGACAAAGCTATAAAGCTGGATGCAACACAGGCAAGATTCTATAACGAGCGTGCTATAATTAAGGAAAACCTGCAGGTTTATAATGGCGCAATTATAGACTATGACAAAGCCGTAGTACTTGATGCACAGAATGCTGAGTACTATTATAACCGTGGCTTGCTTAAGCGCGACCTCGAAGACTACAGCGGGGCACTGATCGACTATAATATGGCCATTTTACTGGACACAACAAATCTCAATTATTATCTGGAGCGTGGTTATGCAAAGTACGGTATTAGTGACATTCCCGGAGCTCTGGCTGATTGTGACAAGGCTATTCGTATGGCACCCGACAGCTCAGATAGTTATTACAAACGCGCCTGCATCAAATACTGGAGCGAGGATATAGCAGGTGCTTTGAAAGACTTCACCATTGCCAAAGAACTGGCCCCTAAGGATGTTGATGCAGTATACGAATGCGGTAAAATGAAATTTTACTTAAAGCAGTATGATGCGGCAATTACTGATATGGACAATGTCATAGATAGAGACGCCAAATATGCCAATGCCTACTATTTCAAAGGTGCAGCCAAAATAGAACTGGGGCAGACCACTGCCGGCTGCGAGCTGTTAGCAAAAGCTCAGGCACTGGGCTGCGAGGAAGCCGTAGACCAGATAAAGAACAGGTGTAAGTAACAGTTAACACCCTATAATTTACCTGCCAACCGGTCAGCGTTTTCTATTCCAACACTATTTTACTTCGCCCTTCAATATCAGTGCGACTGTCGAAGATAAAGTCTATGAAGCGAGCCGCACCCGCGGTGGTATTCACTTTTACCGATATACGCCCATATTCCAACCCTTTTGAGTCTGTAACTTTTGCAGTAACGGTTTGGTTGATTGGATTAGTAGTAATAATATATACAGACAGTTTATTCTTGTTCTGACCTCCGGTGTCGGCATCAATAACAAACTTACCCAACGATACTCCTTTCTGCTGCAGTGCAGGCGAAAGATCTACTGTGCAGCCATAGGCCTTGTCTACCCCATCTTTTACACCACTCACAAACTCGCTCGATCGCTTCCCTACCTGCTCACCTATTCCGGTTGCTGTATTAGAAGTAACCTCCTCGGCCTTGTGAACAATGCTGTGGCACGAGGCAAAGACGATGGATGCCGTAAGTAAATGAATGGAGTAACGCATGATCTATAAACTTAGCTATATGACAATATTAAACAAAAAAACGGGATGTCAAAAAACATCCCATTTATCCAATACCATTTTATTTTGTAACATTAATTACCATCACCCGCCAGCATAGCGTGTTGCCCTGCTGTATGTATATCGCGCCACACACGGTTTATTTCACTGTCTTTATCAGCAGCCTTTAATCCGCAATAAGGGAATAATGTGTTTACACAATCTCTTACTACATGAACCGCAGTAAACGATGCCGCACTTATTTTATACAACAATGACGGGCTTATCTCTTTATTGGCCAAACATACCTGCCAACTCATATCTACCGCATAAAACAACTTCTGCCTGGCTACATTCAGCTTTTGCAGCAGCATATTGTATTTATCGTTCAGTGCCTCCCTGTTCACAGTACCATTGCTGCCTGTATCACTTTTCTCCTCAAGTATTTTGCCACAAAGCTCCATAAAATGTACTCCCATACCTGTCATATTTACACAAAGAGTAGCTTCTGCCAACTGGTAAAAAGGGAAATAATATAATGGGCTCTTTACTGTAGGTAGTTCGTTAATATCAAAAGCCCGGTCGCTATTTATCTTCAGATTTTTTACTTCATACGCATGGCTACCTGTAGCACGCATTCCAAAACTATTCCACTCTTCAGTAACAGTAACCTCATTTTTAAGCATGACAATAGCAATTACCTTATCATTACCTTTCTCGTCTTTAACAGGCTTTCCATTCTGGGTTATAATACAGTTAGCCGTAAAAGAAGATGCTTCAGGCGTACCGCTGGCATATGGCCATTTGCCATTTATCAGGTATCCGGTTGCTGTTAGCTCGGCAGTTCCTTTCAGCGCACCACTTCCGGCGAGGCAAACATGGTCTCCCGAAAGTAAATTGGCGGCCAATGATGACTCCATAAACCCACCAAACCACCCTGCACCTGCACATAAAGTAACTACCCAACCAAGGCTACCATCGGCATATGCCAATGCCTCTTCAATAGCAATAACTTCAGGCAGACTTAATTGTTTACCTCCATACATAGAGGGGATCAGCATCTTAAACCAGCCCTGTTCATATATAAGGTTTAATTGTTTTTTAGTAAGCCTAGTATGCTTTTCGGCTCCCACAGCTTCGGTTCTTATGGTGTCGGTCCAGTCTTTAGACAATAAACTGGCCGGATGAGACAAATCAATCATAATGTAAAGGTATAGCTATTATAACAAACAAACAACAAATACAGATGTTAATAATTTATCAAAAACGCAGGCGGGAATGAGTTTTTCATTTATAAATAATAACAATATACAATAAAGGAGATAGATGGTTGATTGTCAATTACTAAAGCAAAAAAAATAGCCCCAACTTACGAAGGGGCTAGATTTGTGTTGCAGTAAAGGAATTTGACTTCCCACTACAACCTCGAGGTTTGGCACCGCAACAAAGATAATGAAAGAATGCCGTACCTCCACGATCAACACAATAATACATAGTGAAATTGCCTAACTTTATAGTCTATATAACAATACATGAAGTACATACTATCTATCTGCACCCTATTGATAAGCTACTATTCTATAGCACAAACAAGGATGTACTACCCCGACAACAGTGTTAAAGTATTTTCAGGCACCAGAGAGTTGACGCTCGCTTGGTGCGGTGGCTTAAATAACCCACAGTTTACCATGGGAGATCTGAATAACGATGGTAAGCAAGACCTTGTAGTATACGAACCGGGTAAGGGGGTTAAAACATTTACGAATTCAGGAGTTGCGGGTAGTCCCATATATACCTATGCACCAGAGTATGCTTTAAAATTCCCGCCTGTATATAATTACCTGGTGCTTGCAGACTACAATTGCGACAATATACCCGATCTGTTTCACGAAGGAGGCACAGGATTCTCGGTTTACAGAGGGTATTACAATTCGGCAAACATGTTGTGTTTTGCCTTCTATAAAGACATATACTATACCAATGTGGCCAGCAGTGGCGCAGTCAACGCATTCAACAATCCGCAGGATATACCGGCAATACTGGACGTAGATAATGACGGCGATCTCGACTTTATATCTTACGACATAAACGGCGGGTATATGAATCTATATAAGAATATGCGTGTTGAAGAGGGCCTGCCCTGCGATACAATAAAGGCTGCTCTGAAAGACAAATGCTGGGGAAAGGTGTATCAAGGCTTTTACAGAGGGCACTATCTGGGTATGTCTTGCAACAATTCAGGCCTAAAACAACCGGTAGATACTGCTGGAAAACAAACACACTCTGGCAATACCCCATGCTTGTTCGACTGGGATATGGATGGCGATTACGATTATCTGGACGGCAGTGTGTCATTTAACGAGATGACCTTCCTCAAAAACGGCAAACTTGAAACCGGCTATCCCGTAGACACTATGATCTCTCAGGATACTATGTGGCAGACGGGCGGCAAAAGGATATCTCTATCCACATGGCCCGCAGCTTTTAACGTAGACATAGACCAGGACGGCAAAAAAGACCTGCTGATAGCACCAAATGGCGGCAATACATCAGAAAACTACAAGTGCGTATGGTTTTATAAAAACATGTCGACAGCGGGTGTCCCTGACTGGCAATTTAAATCAGACACATTCCTGATAGACAAGATGATCGAAGCTGGCACTGCCGCCTACCCTATGCTGTTTGATTACAACAAAGACGGCAAGCCCGATCTTTTCGTGGGGTCTGAAGGGTACATGCAATCGACAGGGTTGATGAGGAGCAGGATATCCTACTACCGCAATACGAGTATTGCGGGTAGTCCTTCATTTACTCTGGAGTCACTTGATTTCCTCAAGATCGATACATTTAACTTTCAGGGTGCTGCACCTGCATTCGGAGATATAGATAACGATGGTAAAGCAGATATGATACTTGGCCATACAAACGGCACGCTAACCTATTATAAGAATATGGCTGCCACAGACACTATACAACCCAACTGGCAACCAATGGTCACAACACTTACCGATGATACCGGCGGTGTTATAAATGTGGGCGGTCGTGCTACTCCCTTTATTTACGATATTGACAAAGACGGCAAAAAAGACCTGGTGATAGGCAACCTATATGGTACAGTTCAGTATTATCAGAACATAACTACCACACCTGGCACAATAAAACTCAAGCTAATCAATACAAAGCTTGGGCACATAAAGGCTGACCCCAACCAACTGTTCGGATGCTTCAGCACACCGTTCATTGGCCGCATAGACAGTAGTGGAAGAGATTATCTGCTACTGGGTAGCAACTCAGGTAATATCTATAGATTCGACAGTATAGCGAGCGGAGATACCACCCTCACCTACCCCTTACTAGAGTCGCAATACTCATTTATCGATTCAACTTATCTTCTGTATAACCACCCCAGCAGCCCATTGGGAGTATATGGCAACCTACGTAGCTCGGTAACCGCAGGTGATGTAGATGGCGATGGCGACTATGAAATGATCACCGGTACAATATATGGCGGACTGAACTTTTACAAGCGGAAAGTACAAGACCATACTGAGGTAGTAAACGTGCCCGAAAATGGTATTATACATGTATTCCCTAATCCTGTTTCAGGATATGTAAACATCAACTGGAGCGGCATTATGCAGCCTAGTGTACAGGTGTCGGTTATCAATATGGCAGGCCAGATAGTGTATACTGATAACCTACCCACCAATGCGCAACATGCCTCTGTAAATGTAGCTGCATTCCCTGCCGGCATTTATGTTTGTGTAGTGAATAGCGGCGCCAGGAGTTATTATAGTAAGATGACGGTAATTCATTAATTTGACAATTCGGTAATGAATTAATATCGAAACTCTAAAGCCAAAAACAATAGAATTTGTGGAGAACATTAGTTGACAAACTAAACATTCAGTCAACAATTAGACCTCGCTATACAACATATTTTATCATTATCGAATTGCCAAATTAGTAACTATCCTTTTACATGATATTTTTCAGGGTCGTGGCCGAAGATGGCACCCTTTACGCGCATGAACAGTGCTTTCCATAAGCCACCATCTTCCTGTATATGGCGGTCCACCGTCCATACCAAAGCTTTCATGGTGGGCACATAATGCAACTTACCAAAGCCTTTATTGCGTAATTTCAACGCAAGCCAACCATCTTCACCTGTTCCGGGCGGATGGTCATAAGCATCAACCTGCAGACATTGTTCTTTTTTGAAGGCAGAGCTGCAACCGTAAACATTCACCGCCTCTTCTTTAAAATTGCGGTGAACAAAGCGCATGCAATCAGCCATATTTTCATATAGGAAGAAACTAAAACGAGAGGTACTTTCACCCGGAATAAAAGCGAAGCGACTATACGATAACGCCACGTTAGAATCATTTTCTAGCGGTGTAATCATCTCATTGATCCAGCCGACAGGATATATTGAATCCGCATCGGCATTGATGATGTACTTACCCTGCGCAGCCATAAGTCCCGTGGTACGGGCATTGGTAACACCCTTCTTTGTTTCGAGAATACAAGTAACACCCGTAGCTGAGGCCACCTGCTGAGTGCTATCGGTAGAATTGTTGTTGACAACTATTATCTCTACCGAGTAATCAGTTATGTTCTGACTGATGGAGAGAATAGAGTTCAAGACATTCAGTTCCTCATTGTATGCCGGTATTACTACAGACACAAGCGGCTTGCCCTTCAACAGAGATCTGTATGCAGCTGTAGCCAATGTCGACTTCTCGGCATTAGTGTATTGCAGAATGCGGGCAACATATGTCGGTAATGAAGCAGGCCTCATGTTAAGTAAAAAGTAAAAAGTAAGAACTTAAAAGTATTCGCTTAAGTAAGATAAAAGGATAATAACAAGGGAGCTAACAAAACCCGTTTGTATTACACAAAAAGAAAAGCTAATACTATACGTTTTCTTTCTGGAACAAGGCGGGGATAGTCTTCAGTATAAGTTTGATGTCGTTGGTAAAGCTATGCGTTTCGGCATAGGAATTATCCAGCATCATACGTTCTTCAGATGACATTTCACCCTTGCCACGCTTCTCTACCTGCCAAAGACCTGTAATACCGGCCGGTGCCATAAAGCGCATAGCGTATTTGTCAGTAGTCAGTTTTTCTGCTTCATACAGTGGCAGTGGTCTGTTACCTACAATGCTCATGTCTCCAATAAATACATTCCACAACTGCGGCAATTCGTCTATACTTGTGTTACGCAATACCTTACCAACCTTGGTTACACGCGGATCGTTCTTCAGCTTAATGAATGCATTTTCACTCATAGCCTTCCTGGTCTTTATGTAGTTCTTCTCGCACCACGATACGTCATCGGCATACAACAAACGCTGGCAACTGGTGCCATTTTTTACACAATGATCGCAAAGCATATTCACATCTATCTCGGCCTTGGTCTCCCCTTCTGTGCCGGAGTATTGGTTGAGGTGTTTCAACTCCTTCAATCTCTTGTCTGCATTTACATACATAGACCTGATCTTGTAGAACTTGAACACCTTATAACCGGTACCAACCCTCAAAGAATAATAGAAGATAGGCCCTTTAGACTCCAGCTTCATGATAATGATAAGAATAAGCAGAAAAGGAGAAAGGCAAAGTAAAACTGTGCCTGAAAAAACAATATCAAATATGCGCTTTATCAGCGGCGTTTTATACTCACCTACCTTTTCTATTGTACTTCTTTCCCGTATTTTCCTCCAGTTCTGAATAAGGAAATTAGCTCTGATCTGCAGCCTGTTAGGTCGTAGTGGTAAGCGAAAGACATCAGCCACACCGGTTTTAAGGCATACTCTATTAGTATTATCAGTTACCTTATTGGCTAAGAGAAAAAAAGGAATATCGGGGAAATTAGCGATCTTTTGCAACGTTTCGAGCAGATATACACCGGACGGTGCAATAACTTCGCTCTGAGATATTATGGCTATAAGATTTAGGTGCTCCCGCTCCCATCTCTGGCTGAGTTCAATACCATTCTTCAGCACAAGCAATTTGGCCCCTCCGAAGTCGCATTTAGCGATCAATTCGTAGTTGGCTTCATCAACATTAAGTAACGCTATAATACCGTTTTCATTCACTGGCATATTGTTATTCACAGTCACTTTTAGTTTAACAATATTTTCCCTGTTCTTCTCAAGATCGCGTTGATACGCGCTTCCAGCTCACGAGGATTGAATGGCTTAACCACATAGTCATCAGCGCCTGAATCAAGACATTTTATCCTGCTTTCGGTGCTCTCCTCACCAGATAACACCAGCACCGGAATAGCACTGAAATAACCACTGGCTTTCAACTGTTCTATCAGCTCCAACCCGCCCATTTCTGGTGTATTAAGATCTGCAATTATAATGTCTGGTAAATTACCTTCCTGCAAAAAGGAAAGTGCATCAATGCCGTTGGTATATGCAGAAACGCTGAATCTCTTTTCTAAAGACCTTCTCACGATCAACTGTATCGTGGGGTCATCCTCAACTACCAAAACCTTAGGCAAAACCGGGTCGACAGCATTCATTATCTGGAATTATATTTTGGGGAATAAACTGAAATATTACACAATGTACACCATTGTCATTTAATTTAACAATGCAATAGACTAATAACTAAAAAATAATTTTTAGCCCTGCAAATGCTAATGTTCAAACAGCAATACATGAATTAATTTTAAATAGAAATTAATTGAATTTTCACTAAAAAAATAATACATAATAGTGACAGTTAATACAGTAAACGGCACTAACTTGCCGATGTTTCACCTAAATCACCTATAGAAAACAATGCACCGAGCTTTACTTATCTCCTACAAAAACTGGGATTCATTAATGGAAATACCCGCCCTGCTAAAAAGGGGTGGATGCGAAGTTGATGTTTTTTGTGCTACGGATTCCTGGGCCATACAAAACAGCTTTTATGACAATTGGATAAAGGCACCTGAAAACGAAACAGAATTTGTTGATGACCTTTTAACACTGGTTACCACGGGCAACAAACAATATGACTGGGTAATACCAGGCGAAGACGCGGTGCTGGAATTGCTTAATGCGCGAATCACCGATGAACAGCTGTTTTATAAAATGCTGCCGCTTACAAAGATAGAGAACAGGGAGTTACTGGGATCGAAAGCCGGCTTCTCTAACTTGTGTGCGAAATATAACATAAAAACCCCGGCCTATCTTGTTTATGAAGAAGGTATGTCTGCAAGCGAAATAGGGAAAAAAGTGGGATTCCCGGCACTGATGAAGGTAGATAGCAGCGCCGGAGGATATGGTATATTCAAATGCGAAAACGAACAGGATGTAACTACTCATCTGGAACAAATAGAAAATAAGAAAAACCTGGTCATTCAGCAGATGATAAAAGGTTATGATGTTAATACCGAGGTGCTCTACAAAAATGGAGAACTGATCGTGTATAATTACTCTAAGACCACTGTGATAATGAAGGAATTCGGGGTTTCAACCCAGCGCCTTTTTTACAATAATACGGAAGTTGAAGCGGAACTTATTAAAGCCGGCCGATCGCTGGGACTGAACGGTTTTGGGAACGTGGTATTTATGTATGATGAGGTTAAAAAAGAACACTTCCTCATAGAAATAGATGTGCGCCCAAACACATGGATGTACTATGGTAAATTTATAGGTAACGATTTCTCAGAGGCAGTAAGAAAAATAATCAAAAATGATCTTACACTAATTAAACAACCCGACGAGTTCAAAAAGAAAGCTATTACAATAAGCCTGTATAAAAAAGACGTTTACAGGTGTATAATGAACAAAAACATTGTTGGCTTGCTGAAGTGGATGTTTAACGTCAACAATAACTGGCGGTATATACCCAACTATGACCGTAAGCTAAAAAAAGCTTGTAATAAATATCTTTACGACTCTTTTATGGAGTTGTTTACCCATAAAATAAAGAAGGTAACAGGCTCGGTGAGGGGAGATTGATAGCCCTGACCGCAACTGGTCTATAAAGCAACACCGGATCTGAAGTACCCATATAGGTTTCAGATCCGGTGTAATGCTTTCAGTTGTCTTCATTATTACTTCTTCTTCCTGCCAAACAGATCTTTCAGACCATCTTTGGCTTTGTCTGCAGCATTCTTTACAGCATCACCTGTATTGGTCTTTTTTGACGTATCGCCCTTATTACCCAAAAACTGATTCTTCAACTCATCTTTAGCAGCGTTGATCACCTGTGTCTTTATAGCCTTTACGGTGTCTTTTACTACGTGTTTTACGCTGTCAATCTTTTTCTGTGCAGCTTCTTGTAGTTGCTTCTTTACTTCATCAACAGCACTACCGGCTACATTCTTCAGGTTGGTTTCGATCTTTGGCGCCTTTACGGTTCCTGTTATGTTCACTGTAAGATTTACCTTGTCGGTCACCTTTATATTCACCCCTTTGCTGGCCGCCTGGCTCACCAGATTGCTGACCATAGCAGTACCCTGTGACCCCATCATTGAGGTCGGCACCGCCATATTCACACCATACCGAATGGTTTGATCGAAGCCATGACTACCAGCCACTTCGGCATCCATACCCGCTACCTTAAACTTATAAGGCTCTACCACTACTCTACCATTGGCAAACGTATAGAACAGCTTCATATCTTTTAAAGACATAGATTTAAGCTGTGGCATATTCAACTTAGTACCCAGCTGATCTGTAACAGGGAAACCACTCAGCATACCGCTCAGCATAAATATGTCGCCTTTGCCGGTCAATGACTTCATGTCGGGAGACATATCTGCGCCCATTTTACCAGTCATAGACAGATGAGAATTCATCTTGCCCGACACATACTTGGCAGCCGGCATCATCTTTTCTACCATATCTACAGATGTGTAGATCTTCTGCACGTCTATATTCTCAAGGCTGTAGTCAAACTGGATGTCGGGATTCTTTTTATCTGCTTTTGTGCCATAAAACCCATTCATGGTTATCAAACCATCCATGCCTTTACCCGATACATTCTGCAATGCCACCACCTGGTTGCGCACCTGTAGCCCCCCTTTAACATCAGTCAATACTATCTTATCATATTTTATTGATCCCACTTCCACCTTCACCGTAACGTCCAGGTTATCCGGCACAAGGAACACCGGAGTTGGTGCTGCAGGAGTAGCAGGTTTTGCCGATGTAGCACCCATAAACCTATTTACATCGATCTTATCTGCAGTAAAATGCATAGCTGCTACAAGCGGTTCGTTATGCAGGTAGTAGCCAAGCAGATTATCTATGATACCATCGCCCGTAAAGTTGATCTGCATGTACTGGCCTTTCAATCCACTCATGGTTACATTCTTAGGATTGAATGTAAGCAAGAGACTATTTAAGTTAACACCATCGGGATAGTCTTTAGAAGCATATGCGATATTGCTCAGGAAGATAGTACCTGCTGCGTACAACTCATCGTACTTTCCTTTCTGAGCCGCCGCAATAGCACCCCTTACATTAGCGTCGGCTGAAACAAGACCCGACAATTTTGTACCGGCTTCCAGCTTCACAAATTTCTGCATCTGGCCAAGGTCTAATTTACCCTTCATAGTCGCATCTATCCACTGGTTGGTGATAGGTGTCTTCAATAACAATTTGAAATCAAAAGGATCGGCACCAAACTGAATATGACCACGCTCAATATTTACCACAGTATGGTCTGTAATGCCATCAGGGTTATTCACAGCCATCTTTACCTGTATGTCTGACACCTTCTGAGGCAGATCGGGATATTGGAATGAACCGTTTTCTATTAACAGATTCATTGCATAAGCAGGCATCTGCTTAGCATTATAAGTACCCTTTACATAACCATTCAATGTAGCCTTACCTGTTGTCTTTATGTCTTTAAAATTGTTTTGATAGATACCGGGAACTAGCGAAAGAATATCCTTAAAATCATTTGATGGTGTGCTGAACTGCACATCCATCACAATATTGGTAGTATCCGGCATCTGCACAAATCCTTTGGTAGAGAGCTTCAAACCATTCAACTGTATCTTCTCGGTATTAAAGCTATACTTGCCGGTTTTGTTATCTACCTGCAAGTCCATATCCAGTATAGTCTTTACTTTGCTCAGGTAAGGAATACCGCCATAAACAAACGTAATGGCGTCGGCAGTAGTTTTGGTTGATAGCGTAAATGCATCGCTGGTGAAATCTCCAGAACCTTCGTGGGTGAAGTTATCTAATACAGCACTCATTTTTGCCTGCTCATCGCGATATTCTATATAAGCGTTTTCAATGCCATACTTACGCAACTTAAATGCAAAAGGAGCTGATGGTTCACTTGTCTTAACTGCAGTATCCGGCTTGGTGATGTTCCAGTTAGCCGCCCCATCGTCATGTACTATGGCATGTATACGCGGAGATATCAGTCCTACATTCAATACATCGTAAGTGCCGCCAATAGCCTTCATTAGGTCCAGCGACACATCGATACTTTTTGCCGATATCAACGTATCGTTCTTAAACGATTCTTTACCCACGATGCTTATTTCCTCTATACCTACTGACAAATGCGGAAAATGATGGAACAAAGAGATATTCACATCTTTAAAATCGGTTGTGGCTACCAGTTTTTCATTCATCTGCGTCTTCACCAGATTCAGGATCTTACCCTTGAACATTATGGGGATCAGGATAGCTGCCAACAGAAACAACCCGATAAAAATGCCGAGACCTATCAGAATTTTCTTAATAACCTTCATGAGAAACGATTGAATAGTAAGTGTGTGAAATATCCAGTAAAGATAATTCCTTAAAATGAGGAAAAAGCTAAGGCGTGATGTTAAAAGTTAGTGTTTTGTTAGGACAGAAATCTGTAAATTCGCTTATAAATTAAAGTATATGTCACTGGGAATAGATAAAGAATTATTCGCGGCAATTAACAAGCTTAATGATGAGCAGAAGCAGGAAGTGCTTGCTTTTGTTGATGGCTTTTCGGAAGAAGGAAGTAAAGAATATGATAAATGGAAGGATGAGAGTTTTGTAGCTGAAATGGAAAATGAGTATAATTATTATTTGAATGGGGGTAAAATGGTATCACCTGAAGAACTACGAGAATCAATCGGAGAAATCTTTGCTAAGGCTAAACTGAAATGACTTATAATTTCACTATCTCCCCACGAGCTGCCACTCAATACCGGGAAGCCGTGCTTTGGTATATTGATAAGAGCATTTTAGCAGGCAGAAATTTTGATTTTGAGTTGAATGAAAAGATAAGAGAAATATGTCTGCATCCAACCTTATATCGAAATACAGTGAAAAAATTCAGAGAAGCAAATCTTAGAGTTTTTCCATTCACGGTAGTATACAAGATCGATGAAAAGAATCATTTGGTCATTATCACTTCTATATTTCACAACAAGAGAAATCCCATAGGAAAATACCCAGTATAAAAAATGGCAAACAGAATAACCCGCTTGCCATAAACCACTTTTTACTTTTTAGTTTTAAATTTTGAGTTTTTAAAACTCCCACCCAATATCCTTCCTGTAATACTTATCCTCGTATTGTAACAAGGCAGCGTTCTCATATGACTTCGCCAATGCGGCTTTAATATCCGAACCATAGGAGGTAATAGCCAACACCCTACCGCCATTGGTTACCACGTCACCATCTTTGGTAGTAGTACCTGCATGAAAAAACATGCTTCCCTGTACTTTATCAAAGCCGGTCATTACTTTGCCTTTAGCATAATCACCGGGGTAACCACCGGCTACCATCATAACCGCACCGGCAGCTCTACTGTCGTGTTCAATGGTCACTTCACTTAGCTTGCCTTCAGCCATTTTCAGGAACAAGTCTATGATGTCATTCTTCAACCTTGGTATCACTACCTCAGTTTCAGGATCACCCATGCGACAATTATATTCTATAACATAGGGTTCACCACCTACCTTTATTAAGCCAAAGAAAACAAAGCCTTTATATACAATATTTTCAGCTTTCAATCCTCTCACGGTTGGCTCAACCACACGGGCAATCACCTTATCCATGAAAGTCTTATCGGCAAACGGCACGGGTGAAATAGCTCCCATACCGCCTGTGTTCAATCCTGTGTCACCTTCTCCTATTCGTTTATAATCCTTTGCTTCAGGCAGTAGCACATAATTATCGCCATCGCAAAGCGCAAATACCGACAACTCTATACCATCTAAAAACTGCTCAATAACCACCTTTTCACTACTCTTGCCAAACTGAGCATCCATAACCATGGCCTTGAACGCGTCTACCGCCTCTTCAATATCAGATGTGATAACTACTCCCTTACCTGCTGCCAGTCCATCGGCCTTCAAAACTATTGGAGGCTGTGCCTGCCTTATATAAGCAACACCCTCTTCAAAACTATCTTTCGTAAACTCACGATATGCGGCAGTAGGAATATTGTGGCGCTCCATAAACTTTTTGGAGAATGCCTTACTACCCTCAAGTTGTGCACCATCTTTACTTGGCCCTACAACAACAATATGCTTTAATGAATCATCATTTTTGAAAAAATCATAGATCCCAGCAACCAAAGGATCTTCAGGACCTACCATTACTATATCAATACTCTTTTCAGTACAGATCTTCTTAATAGCCTCAAAATCCGTAACACCAACAGGAAGATTAGTGCCGTATTCAGATGTTCCGGCATTACCCGGAGCAATGTAAAAATCGCCGCACAAAGGGCTCTGTCTTATCTTCCAGGCAAGGGTGCACTCTCGTCCACCTCCCCCTAACAGGAGTATATTTTTCATTCCACTGCAAAAAAACTAAAAATTGCAGGACTTCGGTGAATATTTTTCTTTATTTTGGCAGTTCAGTTAAAACTTAATTATAGAAATGAGTAATCTACCTAATCAGGAATCAGGTTCAATGCTGGACGTACCGGGCGATAACGCTTCATCCGGTAAAGGCCACCCCAAAGGATTATATGTATTGTTTGTGACCGAATTCTGGGAACGATTCAGTTATTATGGTATGCGTGCCATATTTATCCTGTACATGACCAAAATGTTGTTGCTTGACAAAGCACTGGCTGCAAACATTTATGGTAGCTACACGGGTCTTGTATACCTTACTCCACTCATTGGTGGTTACATGGCAGACAGGTACTGGGGTAACCGTAAATCGATTTTTGTAGGTGGAACATTGATGGCTCTTGGACAGTTTATGATGTTCATGTCCGCAACATTTGCAGCAGGTGCAGACAAGGGATTGTCTATCACACTGATGTGGACCGGTCTTACAGCACTAATTTTCGGTAACGGATTCTTCAAACCAAACATTTCAACAATGGTTGGCCAGTTATATAAGGAAGGTGATGTGCGTAAAGACTCAGCATATACAATCTTTTATATGGGTATCAATGCGGGTGCGCTTATAGCTCCGCTTATCTGCGGTACTTTCACTGATTTTAAGTGGGGTTTCCTATGTGCTGGTTTGGGTATGATAGTAAGTCTTGTTATATTCTACATTACAAAGAACAAATACCTGGTATCGCCTGAAGGTCGTCAGTTAGGTGTTGGTGCTAACAAACTGAATGATGTTGCTCCTCCTGATGCAAGTGGTGCGCCTGCAAAGAGTGCTCCAGCATTCAGCAGCCAGCAGCTTACTATATTAATAGGTGGTATCATTGTAGCGTTCTCTGCGCTCTACTTCGGAGCAGGAATAGACGTTTGGGGATCCCTTATTTATGGCATGACCTTGATCGGACCTATCGTTATCATTACCGACAAAACACTTTCTAAGATTGAAAGAGACAGACTTTGGGTAATCATCCTGATCATGATATTTGTTATCTTCTTCTGGATGTGCTTTGAACAAGCAGGTGCATCTCTTACCTATTTTGCAGATGAGCAAACCAACAGGCATGTATTTGGCATGTTGATGCCGGCTGCTTATTTCCAGAGTTTTAACGCTGGCTTCATATTGATACTTGCGCCAATAATAAGCGCAGTATGGGTATATCTTGCTAAAAAAGGAGTTAGCCCTGCTGCACCTTTCAAGCAGTCGCTGGGTCTTGCATTTCTTGCTGCGGGCTTCCTGTTTATCGCTTTTGGCTGTAAGGTGATACCTGCTGATGGCGCAAGCATTCTCTTCCTGACTGGTCTTTACTTCCTCCATACTATCGGTGAACTTTGCCTGAGCCCTATAGGACTTTCTATGGTTAACAAACTGACTCCGGGAAGGTTCACATCATTGATGATGGGTATCTGGTTCCTGGCTATTGCTACAGGCAATAAGCTTGCGGGCACTATGGCGTCTTTGTACCCTGACCCAACTAACCCGGTACATCCGCATGTTTTGGGTTTTGAGATTAGCGACCTGCACAGCTACTTCATGTTGTTCGTAGGTTTCTCAGGTATAGCAGCAGTAATGCTGTTCCTATTGAGCCGCAAGCTGCAGAAGATGATGCATGGCATTTCTTAAGTACTGTTTATTATTGCAGTTATACAAAACAGCAGGAACCTCAAGTTCCTGCTGTTTTATTTTAAAACGGGGGACGAAAATGGGGATAAAAAAGTGAAGATTATTTTAGACCTTCATAGCTCAAAATAAAACAACCAATAACCCATGGAAGTAGTACCATCAGTAGCAGATGCCCAAACCATAGAAGAGATACAAAATTTTAAAGGCAAGTACCCTAAACAACTGTGGTATCTGTTCCTGTCTGAGATGTGGGAGCGGTTTGCGTTTTACGGTATGCGCGGTATGCTCACCATTTTTATGGTAGAGAAGTTATTGCTGAGTGAAAAGGATGCAAATCTACAATATGGCGCTACACAGGCATTCGTGTATACGCTGGCATTTGTGGGCGGCCTGTTTGCAGATAAAATTCTGGGCTTCCGGAAGTCTGTGTTTTGGGGTGGAATATTGATGATCATTGGTAGCTTCACCCTGGCGTGTATGCCGCAGGTTGCTCCTCATAACATATTCTACCTGGGTATCAGTTTTACAATTGTAGGTACCGGCTTCTTTAAGCCCAACATCTCCACAATGGTAGGGCGCTTATATAAAACAGGCGATACCCGAAAGGATGCCGGATTTGGATTGTTCTATTCAGGTATCAACATAGGTGCGGTACTAGGTGGCTGGGCTTGTATTCACGTAGCCAATACCTATTCATGGAATGCAGCCTTCTCCCTTGCCGGTATTGTTATGACTATAAGCCTGATCATCTTCTTGTTTACAAAGAGAACACTAAGCCCTATTGGATTGCCACCGGTTTCTGAAAAGCAACAGGCTAATGGCATTACAAAAATAGGCGCTGTTACCATAAAGGACATCATGGTGTATGCAGGATCATTGCTTTCTATTCCTCTTATTCTGATCCTGGTATCTAACTCTCAGTACACCGACTACTTTATGTATACTGTAGGGCCACTTACCCTGTTGTACATAGTGTACGAGATGTTCAAATACGGTACAGTAGAGCGCCAGAAATTAATGGCGGCTATGATATTCGTAATCTTCTCCATCTTCTTCTGGGCCTTCTTTGAGCAGGCAGGAGGATCGCTGAGCCTGTTTGCACGTTACAACCTTAACCACCAGATATTGGGTATGACTTTCGACCCTAACGAGGTCAATAACTCATCTAACTCAGTGTTCGTTATCCTTTTCAGCCCACTAGTTGGCCTGCTATGGTTGTGGTTGAGTAAGCGCAAGATAGAGCCTAATACAGTAGTGAAATTTGGTTTGGGCTTCCTGTTTGTAAGTGCCTCCTTTTACATATTTTACTATACCCGCTTCTTTGCAGATGCAGATGGCAAGACATCGTTGAACATCTTTACACTCGCCTACCTGGTAACTACGATTGGTGAATTGTGCCTGTCTCCAATAGGGCTTTCTATTATGACCTCTTTATCACCAAAGCCTTTGCATGGTGTAATGATGGGTATGTGGTTCCTGGCCAGTGCATATGGACAGTACGCTGCGGGACTACTTGGTGCTGGTATGGCTACAGCCAATGATAAGGCACCGCTGATGGAAAAGCTAACATCTTACACAGAGGGCTATAAACATCTTGCGCTCTACGCATTAATAGCAGGCATTGTACTTATTGCTATTTCGCCGTTGGTGAGGAAACTGATGCATGAAGTGCATTAAAAACTTAAAAGTAATAAGTGAAAACTTAAAAAAGCGGTTAAATGATGCCAGTCATTTAACCGCTTTCTATTAAATACTACTTTTGTCTAAACATAACTAGTCATGCCGCACATACCACATACCGAAAACCACTTCCGTAGCTCAGAGATGGTCACAGATATCGTTATTGGCATGAGCGATGGACTGACGGTACCTTTTGCCCTGGCTGCAGGTCTTAGCGGCGCCGGTATTGGCACGCACACGGTCATTACAGCAGGCTTTGCAGAGATAGTAGCCGGATCTATTGCTATGGGACTAGGCGGCTACCTTGCAGGGAAAACAGAGATAGACCACTACAACTCTGAACATGCCCGCGAGGTATGGGAAGTAGATAACCTGCCTGAAAAAGAGAAAGAAGAAGTACGAGAAATATTTGCAGATATGGGCATGAGTGAGGCCACTCAACATCTTATTGTAGAAGAGATGAGCAAGGACAAAGCAAAGTGGGTAGACTTTATGATGCGCTACGAGTTAGGTCTTGAAAAGCCGGATGTACGGCGAGCACGCAATAGCGCCTTCAATATTGGCGTTTCATATATTGTGGGCGGCCTCGTCCCCCTTACACCTTACTTCTTTACAGATACGCCGTTAGAAGGGTTGAAATACTCGGCGGTGATTACCGTCCTTTGCCTGCTGGTATTCGGCTACTTCAAGGCAAAAGTTACTGGTCAAAATCCGTGGGCGGGTGCCGTGCGGGTAGCCATAATAGGTTCCGTTGCTGCGGCGGCAGCATTCCTTATCGCAGGTCTGTTCAACAAGTAATTTATTTGTGCTTCGGCGGCATTGTTTTTATATAATTATTCAAACACACTGCCATGAAAAAGATACTGGTCGTTAGCGCGCTCTTACTACTACAGACATTGTCTTCTTCAGCACAGCATGCAGTAAAAGGCAAAGCACATAAAAATCCTGCTCATAAGGCTGTTAAAGCAGTAACTATTAATCCATCAAGAGGTATAGTAGACAACAAGTATTCTTATTACAACACCGAAAGAGGAGGTTACATTTTCTATGACAATGGACGCGAATCATTTGTCCCCTCACTGCCTATCGTTCCTGAAAACAACTACAACATCAGAACATCCATCCCCCTGTGCAGAAAGCTTGACCTGGATCTGTATCCTCAGCAACACTACCCTAATTCCAAACTGGTACACCCTGACCAAAATACCCACTAGCAGTATATTTTAACTCCCATCGCAAAATAGAAAGTTAAATTCTGGCACGCTAATTGTTATTTAACGATTACCAAACAATTTAACCAACTAAACTCTATGCGATGTCAAAAAAAATGATAGCTGCCCTTGCGGTAGCCTTAACAGGCATTCTTGCGTGCAACAAGAACTACAACAATGCACCAACAACTACCTACTCTTCCATTAAAGAAGCGTTCGCCGACCAGGCTCCTAAAGCAAAGGTCGTAACCATCAATGCGGCTACAGGCGGCTCATTCAGAGGCAACAGTGGCACCCGCTATGTGTTCCCCGCTAATGCATTCAGAAATAGTGTGGGTGATGTAGTAACCGGTGATGTGCAGATTGAAGTAAAAGAATTTGTTGATAAGAGTGATATGATGTTTTCGGGAGTGTTACCGGTAACTACAACGCAACCATTGATATCAGGCGGTGAAACATCTGTAAATGCGACACAGAACGGGCAGGCGCTGACCATGGCTCCGGGCGTTACATTTCAGGCGAACATGCCTCAGGTTCACAATGGCGACACAGCCGCAATGGATGTTTTCACAGGTCACAAAGATGCAAATGGCAATGTGGTATGGACACAGAACGACCCTGCATCAGGCGGTGGTATTTCCTTTAATGGTGACACAACCGTTATCACTAATGACAGCATGGATATGTGCAATGCAGATCGCTTCCTGTCTAGCCCCAACTATCAGTCCTTTTACGTAACTGTAACCACATCCGATGGTGCTGTTGTTTCGAGTGACTTGTCAGGGTATACTTTATATGACGATTATAATGGCGTTTGGCCAATGTACCATCAGACTACCGCAACAAAATTTAACGAAGGGCACGTGCCTGATATAGCTGTACATTTTGTGGTTGTTGGTCTTATCAATGGCAGGTTTTACGGCGGCATCAAAGGTGCAACGCCAGCCAACGACTCGACCTACAATGTAGTGTTGAAACCAACTACTCCGGCAGCTTTTAAGCTATTGGTGAAGGCGTTGTAAATTATTACTACTACTCCTACTTATCAAAGGATGCCACGGAGGTATCCTTTTTTTTTGTGGATCAAAACATCTTACAAAATAACTTAAATAAACATTTAGCAAATTTAATATTAGTCGTATATTACAATGTGATCACTATTAAATAACTGATAATTACTCTTTACAATGAATAAAAAAGTACTAACATCTTTGGCGGTAGCCGGCACTCTTATAGCATTTGCTTCGTGTTATAAAAACGACAGGAAAGATCCTACCTACAGCTCTATCAGCGATGCTTTTGCATCTTTTGCGCCAACATCAAAGACCGTTGATATGGACGCTGCAACAGGCGGATCTTTCAGAGGTAATAGTGGCGCACGATATGAGTTTCCGGCTAATGCTTTTGTAACAAGGTCAGGCGCAACTGTTGCCGGGACTATAAAAATTGAAGTGAGGGAATGCCTTACAAAATCAGACATGTTCTTCTCTGATTTATTGCCTGTTACCGACTCTGAGTCGTTGATTTCTGCCGGGGAAGTATATGTACATGCAACGCAGAACGGGCAGGAATTATTTCTTCAGCATGGTGTTGCCTATGCTGTGAATTTGCCACAGAAAGGTACCGTTATTCCAGGCATGTCGGTATTCCATGTATCTGGCGACTCAATAAGAACAATTAATACTGTAGCTACTACTGAGTTAAATGCAAAAGTCAAATGGAGGCCTGTATATCCGGTTACTCCTCTCACCTGTATAATTTATAATGGAGATACTGTTAAAATGTTTAACGACAGTCTTGAGTATGGCAATGCTGATAAGTTTATGTCCAATCCTAATTATCAAACCTTCCAGCTAAGTCTTACAACTTCAGATGGATCTACCCTTCCTGACTGGAACAATATTGATAATGTTGTTGAAGCACGATGCCTGTATGACGGATTAAACGGTATATGGAGAATGAAATGGTCATCAGATGGCATTATATACGAACATCACGTCCCCGACATCCCTGTACACTTTGTAGTTACATCCATTGTCGATGGAAGATTCTACGGTGGCATACTCGCAGCCATACCAGTTACCGGCAGCACCTACAATGTAGTCTTACAGCCAACTACCCCATCAGCTTTCAAAACACTTATAGACGCACTTTAACCACAACACTCAATTGAAGCACAAAAAAATGCCGTCCCAAATAAATGAGACGGCATTTTTATATGCTTTAGAATAATCAAAAACCTATTTCTTAGCACCCTTTGCAGCAGCAGCAGCAGCATCAGTTTCAGCCTGGCGGAGAGCACGGGTTGTAACTACAGATGCCATAGGGATACGTGGAGAGTTAAGGATTTCCATGTGTTCTTCCTTTACTTCTTCAACACGCACGTTACCATGCAACTGAAGGTTCTCGATGTTTACTTCGATAGCTTCCTTCAGGTACTTAGGATAAGTACGGATGTTCAATGACTTCAACTTCATTTCAAGACGTCCACCATCTTTTACACCCTGTGGCTGACCAACATACTTAATAGGTAATGTAGCGATCACCTTCTGACCTTCTACCAGTTCCAGGAAGTCCATGTGGTTCAACGCGTCTGTAACAACGTCGAACTGGATGTCCTTAACGATAGTACGGTAAGTCTTTCCTTCAATGCTGATCTCAGCGATCTGGAATTCCGGTGTGTATACCAATGTACGGAAAGCCATAACAGGCGCGCTGAAATGGATAGTTTCTTTACCGCCGTAGATAACGCCAGGTACTTTTTCTTCAGAACGAATCTGGCGTGTAGCTTTCTTGCCCAATTCGCTTCTTAATGTTCCTTCAATCTTTACACTCTTCATTTTTAGTGTTTTGTTTCTTTCACCGCCGGTCGGATACCTGTCTAACATCCGGTCGTTGAAATCATTTTTAATAATAAAGGTTCCCGTTGCGGGGACAGGTTTTGTTGTATAAACAGTCGTTAATTTTTTTAGTTAAATAGTCAATTAGTTAAATAGTTAATAAGGCAATACTCAGCCCTTTTAACCTATTACCCTTTTAACATGTTATCCTCTCTTAGTACTTCATATTGCTATGAATGAACAAAGAGCTGATAGATTTATTTTCAAAAGTATTCCTGATAGCTACTGCAAAGAGCTCAGCTGTCGACAATACTTTTATTTTAGGCGTTTGTTTCTTCAATGGTATTGTATCGCAAACCACTAACTCTTCTAAAACAGAATTAGCTATATTCTCGTATGCATTTCCGCTCAAAACAGGATGTGTGCAACATGCCCTTACAGATAGTGCACCCTTCTCCATAAGCATTGCGGCCGATTTACAAAGTGTACCGGCAGTATCGCAGATATCATCTATCAGTATTACATTTTTGCCTTTTACATCACCAATTACAGTCATGCTGGCAATCTCATTGGCACGTTTACGCTGCTTATCGCAGATAACCATGTCCACCTCAAAGTACTTAGCTACCTCACGCACTCGGTTAGTACTTCCTACGTCAGGGGCCGCAAAGATAAAGTTTTCCAGCTTTAGTTTTTCAATATAGGGAATAAAAACTGCAGATGAGTCCATGTGATCCACCGGAATATCAAAGAAACCCTGTATCTGCGGAGCATGTAAATCCATGGTGATCACACGATTAGCACCTGCTGTGGTGAGCAAATTAGCTACCAGTTTAGAGCCAATTGCCACACGTGGCTTGTCTTTTCTATCCTGACGGGCAAAACCATAATATGGAATTACCGCTGTGATATACCCTGCAGATGCTCTTTTACAAGCGTCGATCATCAGCAAAAGTTCCATAAGATTATCTGCAGGAGCAAATGTCGACTGTATAAGGAACACGTATGCGCCACGCACCGATTCCTGTATTACAGGCTGCATTTCACCATCGCTGAATTTCTGAATGCTGATGTGGCCAAGCCTTGTGCCATAGCTCTCAACTATCTTTTCGGCAAGATATCCAGATCCGGTACCCGAAAATATTTTTACTGAAGAATCAATATGCTGCATATGGGCGGCAAAGTTAAGATTGCAAAATGGATTTTGTACCCTAAAATTATTTTTTTCTTAAGTTCTTTTACCCCTACCCTATAGTTATATAGACGGATAATAGGGAAGATTACCCCGCATGCATTAACTTTGCCGCCAAACACGTCGAAAACAAGAGAATGTATACTATAAAATTCAATTTTGAACAAAAAGGACTCACGCCTGTGATCCTCGAAAATGTAGCCCCGGGTCAAAGTTTACTTGAAGTAGCACTGGATAACAATATAGAATTGCACCACAACTGTGGTATGGTTTGCGCCTGCAGTACCTGCCATCTGTACATGGAAAAAGGTGATGAATTTGTACCGGAGATCACCGATAAAGAAGAAGACTTTATAGATCGCGCACGCAATCCCCGTATCAATTCAAGGCTGGGTTGCCAGTGTTTTCTTGGTGAATGTGAAAAAGGCTTTATCGAAGTAACGCTACCTGATCAGTCCATGATTCACGGTGATTAATTCAAGTCAAAAGGTAAAAGTAAAAAGCTCAAAGTGTTGTATGCAACATATTTTAGTATCTGGATTAAAAACCTTTCGATTAAATAACATTTATTTTTTACCACCTATAACTTTTGCCGGTATTCACAAGACCGTGCACTTTTAGGTTTTGACTGCTAACTTTTAACTTAAAAAATTATATGGCTCATTTTGAACCACCAATAAACTGGACCGATTTTGAAGACATTTCCATGAAACTCTATGAGCGCTTTGGCGATGATTTCGGCGAAAGCAAAATATACAGAGTACGCTTTACAGAACTGCTTGACTGGGTAATGGAAATACCCAATTTCGCCGGCAAGCGCGAAGCCTGCAACGAAAGCTACCTGGAAATGATACAGAGTGGCTGGGTATACGAATGGAGAGATAACCAGAAATAATTTGGCAATTCGGTAATTTGACAATTCGACAATGAAGGGGGATGTGATGCATCTCGCTAAAGACGAACATCAAAATTTGGGACATATCAAAGTCCACTTACCAGATTGCTGAATTACCTCATTGTCAAATTGCCGAATTGAATAATTGCCAAATTGAACGAAATGAACATCCTCGAACTTTTTGCCCCGATAAAGACTTTTGTATTTGATGTTGATGGCGTGCTCACAGAAGGCAACCTTTTGCTTACTGAAGACGGGCATATGCTGCGCAGTATGAACATAAAAGATGGCTATGCCATGCAGTTGGCCATTAAAAAAGGCTACAAAGTATGGATCATTTCAGGTGCCAGGTCTGAAGCCGTAAAGCTGCGCTTGCACGGATTGGGCGTAACAGATGTACATATAGGTATTGACAGCAAAAAAGAAGTGTTGCACCAGATGGCGCTTACTTACGGCACCGACTATGGCCATGTATTGTACATGGGCGATGACATACCCGACTATGCTGTAATGCAGCTATGCGCACTTCCCTGCTGCCCTGCCGATGCTGTACCAGAGATTAAGCACGTATCAAAATACATATCTCCACTTAATGGCGGAAAAGGCTGTGTGCGCGATGTAATAGAAAAGGTACTCAAGCTCAATGGAGACTGGGAGCTGCCTGCTTAAAAAATAACACGGCAATTATACTGGTCGAGGCAGCTCGATTCGACCTGATCAATACAAGTATCCAGCTTGCGAAAACACCTACAACCGACGTATCAACCGGTGGTAGATTTTTTACCTTATTGCCTGTAGATAACACATACCTATGCAATCACCCGCCGATTATTACCAACAAAAGAAGAAAGAACTAAATACACTTCTTGACCGCATAAAAAAAACGGGAGACCGACTGGCGATGGGGCGCCTTTGGATGGCGATAGCTGGAGTAAGTGCTTTTATCTATGCATTCCGTAATGGCGAAAGCTGGCAGTGGTGGTTATTTGCTGCAACAGTTGCGGGTTTTCTGGCGTTGGTAAGATATCATACACAGCTAACGGAAAAACAAGAGGAACTACGCATACAGTTCACACTCATAGATAATGAGCTTAAAGCATTGCAAGGCGATCATAGCGCCTTTCCTGATGGAGCCGAGTACACGAATGTTGCCCACCCCTACACTTACGACCTAGACATTTTTGGTAAAGGTTCAGTTTATCAATTACTATGTCGCTCAGCAACCCGTGGTGGCGCCAGGCAATTAGCCGAAAATTTCGCTACGCTTTTCCAGTCTAAGTCCGGCATAGCAGATCGCCAGGAAATCATAAATGAGCTAAGCACCTTGCCCGATCTGTTGCAGGATTTTCGTGTGGCAGGAGCCATTGAGAAAGAAGGCGATCATGACCAGAAGCGCCTGTCTGATTGGCTGAATGGAGAAGATGGCTTTATCAATAATACCGGCATAAAAGCCATTACCGTTACTATACAAGTATCTGCTATCGCACTTATAGCCTGCACAGCTTTATCAATCGCTCCACCCTCATTTGTTTCACTGTTCATCATACTCAACTGGGTAATACTGGGTATCTATCAAAAGAAGATAAAGAAGGCAATAGCACAGATAGGCAACAGCGAAGCGTTCATAGATAAATTCGAGCGCCTGCTCTCCCAGCTTGCCACCAATGACTTTAAAGGCCAGTGGCTGCAAACTGCCGGCGCACAGGCAAAGCAATCTTTGAAAGGGATCAAACAATTTAAAAGCTTGTTACGACTGCTCGACAGTCGCGACAATGTATTCCTTGGTCCGGTCCTTAATTCCCTCTTCCTGTTTGATCTGTACTGCATGCTGCGGCTGGAAATGTGGCGTAAAAAGCACAAGGCCACTTTGCTAAACGCACTCGACACAGTAACCACTGTTGATGTTTATGTAAGCTGTGCAGTATACACGTTCAACAATCCCGACAACATCTACCCCACACTTCACGAAAGTGGTAACATCATTATCGCAAAAGACTTGCGCCACCCGCTACTGCCACCAGCTACCGCAATTGGCAATGATGTGAATATTGGCAAAGATGAGCAATTCTACCTGCTTACCGGAGCCAATATGACAGGCAAGAGTACATTTATCCGTACTATAGGTGTCACCAATGTGCTATGCAATATGGGCGTACCATTGCCGGCTAAAGAGCTATCTATGCCTATTATAGACATGTACACATCTATGCGTATTACAGATTCCGTGCAGGACGATGTATCTTATTTTCGTGCCGAACTAAACAGGATTAAATCTATTATGGACGTGGTAAGAACAGCCGATCGTCCTTACCTGGTACTATTAGACGAACCCCTCCGCGGCACCAATTCTACCGACAAACAACAAGGTACCCGCTCTATAGTTGAGACACTCCTCACCTTTCATGCCATAGGCATTGTAGCCACCCACGACACCGGCCTCGGCGATATGGCAACACACTACAAAGACAAGGTAAGCAACTACCATTTCGAAAGCAAGGTAGAACCCAACAGATTATCTTTTGACTTCAAGTTAAAGCGTGGCGTATCAACATCCAACAATGCCACCATATTAATGAAGCAGATGGGGATAGTAAATTAAGGGGAAATTCCTTCATCAACTATATTATCATATATTTAAGCAATTTTAAATACAAATTATGTTTAAACCTTTTCACTATTCGCTTTTAATTGCGATACTGTTTCTGTTGCCCTTTCATTCCAACAGCCAGGTAATGACCACCTTTGCGGGCAACGTTTCTTCGGGAGGAACTAATACCGGCGATTATGGTGCCGCTACTGCCGCCGGACTAATTAATTGCCGTGGTGTAGCCTTAGATCCGTCAGGCAATGTGTACATCATCAGTGGCCATGTTATACGGAAGGTAAACTCTTCCGGCATAATAACTACCTATGCCGGTTCTACAAGCACCTATGGGTTTAGCGGCGATGGCGGACTTGCCATTTCCGCCAATTTATACACGCCATCAGGTATCGCATTCGATGCGGCTGGAAACCTTTATATAGCCGACGCCGACAACAACAGAATAAGGAAGGTAAACACATCGGGCTACATATCTACAATAGCAGGCAGCACATTTGGCTTTAGTGGCGATGGCGGTGCTGCTGGTTTATCAAAATTGGCTCGCCCCGAGGGAGTTGCGATAGACGCAACCGGGAACATATACATTGCTGATGGCGGAAATCAACGTATACGCAAAATAAACACTTCCGGCATCATCTCCACCATTGCAGGTAATGGCCTTACAGGATTCGCCGGTGATGGCGGGGCTGCCACCAGCGCAAGATTTCAGACACCAAATGGAATAGCGGTTGATGCTTCAGGCAATATTTATGTTGCCGATAATGGTAACTTCCGCATTCGCAAAATAAATACGAGCGGTATTATAAGCACTGTGGCAGGAAATGCATCAACTGGCTATGGCGCAGACGGTGTAGCAGCAACAGCTACACCTTTAAGCATGGTAACGGGAGTGGCGGTAGATGCATCGGGCAATATCTATATCCCTGACTGGATCAATTACAGGATAAGAAAAGTATCAGGAGGTATAATATCTACAATAGCCGGCATCGGCATCGATGGTTATTCAGGTGATGGCGGACCTGCAACCGCAGCAAGAGTAAGCCGTACTGAAGGCATAGCTATAGCACCTTACAACAATATCTATATAGCAGATGCGGGTAATAGTGTGATCCGGAAAATTCCATGCCCGGGAGGCACTGCTACTATTGATCCAATTACCGGAGCAGCTGGCTTGTGTCCCGGAACCGGTTTATCTCTAAGCGAAACTACTGTTGGTGGCACCTGGAGCAGCAACGCTCCTTCCATTGCTACCGTTGACATTAATGGCAATGTGTATGGCGTAGGTGCCGGCACAGCTACCATAAGCTATACTGTTACAAATAGCTGCGGACCGGCATCCGCAACAACATCAATAACTGTAAATCCACTACCCAACGCAGGAACAATTACCGGCCCCGGAAGCATCTGCATACCCACATCCATTACATTGAGCAGTACAATTACGGGAGGAATATGGAGTAGCGCTACCCCCGCAATAGCATCGGTAAATGGTACCGGCACAGTTACAGCACTTTCTGTCGGAACAGCAACCATCAGTTACGCATTGACTAACAGTTGCGGCAGCGACACCGCTATGCATAATATAACGGTTTCTGCAACAGCACCGCTAGTGGCAGGTATTGCGGGACCATCGGCGGTATGCCCGGGAAGCAGCTATACGCTTACAGACGCCACGCCAGGCGGCACATGGACCTGCAGTAATACCACGTTGGCAACAATCAGCAGTGCGGGTATTATTTCTGCTATCCTATCCGGTATAGATACATTTAGCTATGCAGTCAGCAATGCATGTGGCACCACTGTTGTATCTGCAGTTGTGACCATACAACCCACATTTACAAACAATATAATAAACAGGATAGCCGGAGACATGTCAACTGCAGGAAGCTCACCAGGAGACGGCGGACCGGCACTGGCGGCTGATATTGATGTTATAGCAGGCATTACCACAGATGATACGGGAAATGTATACCTGGCAGACCAGAATAACTTTTCTATAAGAAAAATAAATACAGCAGGTATAATCGATGAATATTATCATGCAGGAACTATAACTGGTGAAGAACCATCCTCTCTGGCATTTGACGCATCAGGAAACTTATACATCACCAGGAGCAATGCAACAACAGTGAAAGTAACTACCGGTGGTATAGCTACTACATGGGGGCCAGGTAGCCCATTGAGTCACAAGGGGATATGCTTCGATGCCGCGGGCAACTGCTATATTGGCGGAGGCTCCGCTCATAATGTAATGAAAATATCACCATCAGGAGTGCAATCTCTTTTTGCCGGCATTGGTAGTGTTGGCTATTCAGGCGATGGAGGCATGGCTACAGCAGCTGAATTGGGCATCGTTACAGATATTACTATTGATGCGGCGGGAAATCTTTATATTGCCTCCGTTAACCCCAGCTTCCCGGCACACAACGTTATACGCAAGGTATCTCCATCTGGTATTATAACCACAGTCGCAGGCACAGCAGCAACCGGTTTTTCAGGAGATGGTGGGCCGGCAACAGCTGCAAGGCTAAACGATCCTGAAGCTATCGCTGTTGACCATGACGGAAATCTACTTATAAGCGATTATGTAAATTTCAGGATAAGGAAGGTGGATATGGGTACCGGCATTATATCTACTATTGCAGGTAGTAGCGCCTCAGGATATTCAGGTGATGGAGGACCAGCTTCAGGCGCAACATTTACGGACGTTTTCGATTTAACTGTAGATGCAATGGATAACATTATTCTATCGGACTTACAATGCGTACGCAAAATAACCACACATGCTGCCGGTTATATAACGGGCAACAGCACGGTTTGCCTGGGCACTACTGCTACCTTGCACGACACTGCGTATGCAGCATATGGTTCATGGTCTTCCAGTAACCCGGCTATAGTTGCTGTAAATAGCACTGGTGTAATAACAGGGCTTGCGCTTGGCTCTGCTACTATTACCTATACCATTACCAACAGCTGTAGTGCAGACTACGTTACCAAAGTCATTAATGTAGTTACGGTACCTGTTAGTGGTGTAATAACGGGAGCATCTTCTCTATGTGCAAATCAGTCTGTTACTTTATCGGCTTCCACTACAGGTGGAGTATGGACAAGCAGCGCGCCAACAATAGCATCAGTAAATACCACCGGTGTAGTACATGGCAATACGGCCGGCATAGCAATCATCAGCTATACAGTTACCAATACATGTGGCATTAGCATTACCACAGATACCATAACAATAAACCCGATGCCACTGGCAGGAATGATATCAGGACCTCATACAGTTTGTACCGACTCTATTATCGCATTATCTGAAACTGTGACCGGCGGTGGCTGGAGCTCGACTAACATAAGTATTGCCACCGTAAATAGTGCAGGAAATGTGAGAGGTATGAGTGCAGGGACAACTACTATCAACTATAGCGTGTCAAATGCATTTTGTTCATCATTTACAAACTATACCATAATTGTAAGCGACTGCAGTCATACAAATGTGGCATCAACGTCGGCAGTTACTGCAGCCATGACAATAACACCGAACCCCAACAATGGCCTGTTTATATTCAATTTAACTTCTTCCTCGCAAGAAACAGTAAGCGTTACTATTACCGACATTACAGGAAGAAAAATCGCAACATACAACCTGGCCACCAACACGCCCTCAGAAATTATCCTTAACGAGTCTCCGGGCATCTACTTCCTCACGGCCATCACAAACAGTAATTCATTTTCAGCTAAGATCGTAGTGACCAGATAAAGACACTTTCAGTCCACTACCTAATAGCAATGCCCCGCCTTCCGGCAGGGCATTGCTATTAAATATTTATCGTAGAAAAACACCGCACTCCGCTCTCTTTCTCGCTCTCACCTTACTTACCCCACATTGCATTAGCAGTAGCCGGGAATGGGAAAGTGATCTCATTAATACCTAGTTCAAGTTTGTTTACTATTTCCACACCCTGCATCAATGAATGATCCTGGTTGCTTACCTCATACTTCCAGCCACCAAAACGGCCACGGCTGTAGATGTCCAATTTATCCAACTCAGGCACAACCTTATTGATCGCCTTATCCCTATCTGTAGAAGGTGTTGGGTAACCATAATCTAGCGACTTGTACCAAACCGAGATAATGTCCTCACGGCTCTCGATCAACTTGGTGTTCAGCATACCCTGTATGGTCTCTTCAACTATCGTGTCTGCATTTACCGGCTTGCATTCGCTCTGGCTTACTTCTGCCATCAGCGACCAATGCTGGTTGATATCCGGTACGTTATTAGGACTATAATTAGAGAACACCGTAACCCTGTAGAATGGACAATTATCCTCAGGGAAATACATCCAGCACTTGGTTTCAAGATCTGGCGCTGGCTTGCCCTTCAATCCTACACCTATGATATGGGTAGTAGAATGTTTCAGCAGCTTCACTACTTCCTTATGCGCATCATTACCATGCTTCAGCTTATGCACCAGTATGTCCATAGGCATAGTGTTGATCAGCTTATCGTAAGTATGTGTACTGCCATCTGCACAGTAGATGGTCTTTGTCTTTTCGTCGATCGTTTCTACATGACTACCGAAGCGGAATTTATCATGGCCGATCATCTTAGCCACGCTCAACCATATAGCACCGGTACCACCATATTTAGGGAACTGGAATGTACTGTTAGGCCCCCATGACACATCCTCGATATCGAACAGTATATTCTTTGAAACTTTTTCAAGGTCAGCTATTGCTACGCGCTCACCTATCCACGTATAACTCATCATTTCCGGAGGAAATGCCCATACCTTAAAGTTGTAGGGAATCATGAACACATCGGCTATACCCTGCCCCAGGGTAGCTATGATCCATTCACGAAAGTTAGCGGGCTTTGGGTAACTAGCACTCTTATATTCCTTGATCAATCCCTGCAGGCACTGCCACATTTCTTCTTTAGGTAGACAGCGAATATTGTTCTGGAACGGATAGGGTACAAAACGATCGCGGATCCATACCCACGATTCACGCTGGTGATTCAACCAACCGTCTTCGCCAAGCGCCTTCATCATCAGGTCATCAAAGTACTTGTAATGCGAGAACTGCACATGGCCACCAATATCCCAGGTAAAGCCCATATCATCCACAAAACTGGTGGACAATCCACCGGCTGTCGGTTCTTTTTCCAGCACTGTAAAATCTTCCACGCCCAATTCCTTAAGCCTGTAAGCTGCACCCAGACCCGTAGGGCCTGCTCCAATAATGATGTATTTATGATGAGACATTCGGTAAAATGTAATTTTTTAATAGTAAAATGCCGGACCCTATAGACCGGACATATTGCGCTTCTTAACAGTAAATGCAAAGCTGAATAATTCCCTCGCAGAGCGTACACATACTTTCAACAGTTTCAGCTTAATGATAGACACCTGCCCTGTCTCGCGCTCTTTGTGGGTAACAGGTATGAACATAAGATCATTACCATCTTTCTTAGCCATTACAGTAAGAAAGATATTTGGTGCAAACGGACGTCCCGGAAGGTCATTGATCAGCATCTTCAGGTATTTACCTTTTATCAACCTGTATGGAATGTTAGAATCGGTAACTAATACCCTGTAGAGCATAAAGATAATGACACGTACTATTCGGGTAATGATCAACCTGTTGAACTCATCATATCTCTTCTTGCGGTAACCCAGCAGGAAGTTAGATTTGGTGCGGTTCTCCCACAATTTCGGGAAATCTTCGGGAAGGAACTGGTTATCGCTATCTACTTGGAATACCCAGTCAGGGTCAAATTTAAGTGCTATTGAATAACCATTAAGCACTGCTTCACCATGACCACCATTTTGTTGATGTACTATATGCAGATAGGGGTATTTAGTAGCTATTTCATCCAGTATCTTAGGCGTATTATCCCTCGATCCATCATTAACAACCACTATTTTAAATGAAACATTTTTGAGATACCCGTTCAGGAAATTACCCCACGACGTAAGCACTTCTTCAATACATTCCTGCTCATTATATACCGGTATAACGACTATTAGCCCGGTTTGCTGATATTGCATGTTTTCTTTGTTTTATAGGTATATCTATCCACCCCCACAAACAGCAGGAAGTCGATCGCGGGGCTAAAATATAAAAAATGGATGGATTATTTGTAAAATAATATCCACAATTTACTTTTTTATCCAGTTATTTATAGACTGTGCATTCATATCCCGGTAACTCACCTTCGTTTCCACATTACCATTATTAACCCAAAGTATAACAGGAAATACGCCTCCGGTATATTTCATAAAAAGATCCTTATCCATGCGCACATACGGGAGGTCCTGTGCATTAGATGCCTTCCAGAAATCCGTCAGGTCGCTGGTAGTACCTCCGATGATCATAAAAAACGGCAGGTCCGGGTATTTTTGCTTCATCTGGTGCATCTTCAAAGCAGCATTTCTGCAATGAGAGCATGACGGACTAACAAACGCAATAACATACTTACCTTTTCTAAGTTCTACAGCGGGTATTGGTGTTTTCCCTCCCACATACATGGGTGTCAGGTCAAGCTTAGTTGGTGTATCAATAGAAATAACGAACAATATAAATGGCAGAATGAGCATTGTGAGAGATATAGACCCTATGGCTATACCAGCCCAAAGCCCTTTGATACCTTTATTAAATTTCAATAAGATACCAATCGCCCCCAGTATCAACACATTTTTTATAAGAGACGTTGATGGGTTCATCCATATAGCATCGCCAAAACACCCGCAGTTTACGTTATTCCCAAAGGCTACCCATAGGTAAATAAGGTACAAGTTAAATACCATCAGCAACCAGAATGCGCATTGTAATACCCATTTACGCATTCCATAGATATTGGCAGCAATCAGCAAACCCATACCTGCCTCCAGCCCCACAAACAAACGGGCAGCAATGGCAGATAATAACCACGGAAAATGCAGGTATTCCACCATGGTCGCCTCAAATGTGTAGATGGGAAATGCCTTGCTATAGGCAGAATACACAAACAACCCTCCGGTGGCAACAGACAGCAAGATCAATAAGGCCCTTCGTGTAGCGTTCATTATTCGTTATGTACCGGCAAAAATAGTGTTTTATAGAACTAGCCTGCAATTATCATAATAAAGCCGCTTTCTGTCTGGCAGAAAAGCGGCTTTACACTATACCTGTGGCTCTAAATTACAGATGGCAGGTAGTTCCTCCCGGGTATGAATTGTTGGCCTGAGTTTCATAATTGTCGCAGGTATTCTTAGCATCAGGTAATGTCACATCATTGATCTGGTGTGCATCGGTAGTAGAAGCAGAACCTATTACAGTTGTACATGTACATGTATAATCTTTTTTGCAAGACCCAAAGGCCATAACGCCTATCAAGGCTGCGATCATTATCAATTTCGTTTTCATGGTCGTTGTTTTTATTTTGTTATGCTTATGGTATAAACAAAACTGTGCCAACGCCCCAAGCTAAATATCAAACGATAACTGAACCCATTTTCTTTTTCCGCACATTCACTAAAAACTCCTCAAATTGTGGCAGCGTAAAACTACTCAGGTTATGCTTAGCAGTAAGACCACCCTTCTGCCCGATCATAGCGCCATAATAAACATCTTTGTAACCGTTGATACTGTGCGCATCCGGGTCAATTGACAGCAATACTCCCTTCTCAATAGCATATTCTATCCAGCGCCAGTCAAGATCCAGCCTGCGCGGATGGGCATTGACCTCTAACACCACATTATATTCGGCACATGCATCAATGATCACCTTATGATCGAGCGGATACCCCTTACGTGACAACAGCAGTCTGCCTGTAGGATGCCCCAGTATAGTAGTAAAAGGATTGGCTATGGCTTTCAATACCCTGGTCATGGCCTTCTCTTCGTTCATCTTCAGGTTGCTATGCACACTGGCTATTACCAGGTCAAAAGTGTTGAGTACAGATGATGAATAATCGAGGCTGCCATCATTCAATATATCAGCTTCGATACTCTTAAATATCTTAAATGGCGCCAGCTTTGCATTGATAGCATCTATCTCGGCATGCTGTTGGGCTATGCGTTCAGGTGTCAGTCCATTAGCATAGAAAGCAGCCTGCGAGTGGTCACTCAGCACCAGGTATTCAAAGCCATCTTTAATGGCGGCCTTGGCCATCTCCTCTATTGTATTCTGCCCGTCGCTGTAATTAGAATGCGAGTGTATGATGCTCCTGATATCTGCCTTTGTAATGAGCGTTGGCAGGGCGTTAGCAGCAGCCTTATTCAATACCCCGGCTTCCTCCCGCATTGGCGGAGGAATGAATTGTAAGCCATTCATTGAAAAGATCTCTTCTTCTGAAGCAACATTTTCCGGCACTTTATATTTTGCATTAAAACCATCTATAAAACCATCTATAAATGCTTCACTACCGGTTGTCGTAAATAACTTGCTATAAAAAGTTTCTTTAGTCACAAAACGGAATGCCAGCTTGGGGCGCATAGTTACAGTTATGTGCAATACATCATCTGCTATCACCTCCACCAACACATCTTCGCTTTCGGCAAATTGTTTCCTCAGAATTGTTTTATCCAGGTCAGTTATGATATCCACCGCATCTAACACTTCTACCTGCCTTCTGGCGGCACCAGACACTGAGAACAGATTATTGGGGAAGTTGGTGCGCAATGCGGCCACAATACCCTCACCTACCGCTACGGCATCAGACCACAGAAAGAAGCCTTCATTCTGCTTCAGGTAGCTGATGCTCTGCAATATACTTTCCTGCGTTTTGGCCCCAAACCCTTTTAGCGCTACCAACCTGTTCTCATTACAGGCATATTCCAGTTCACCTACCGACTCAATACCCAGCTCCTTCCATATAACCGATATCTTCTTGGGCCCCAATCCTTTGATGGCCATTATATCCAGTATACCGGGAGGTGTATTGGCAATGATCTCTTCCAGTACCGTCATGCGGCCGGTATGTATAAGTTCCAGTATTTTCTTACCAGTCGACTCCCCTATGCCCTTCATGTTAAACAGCTCCGCTTCATCAAGTGTAGACAATTCCACACCTAGCTTATCTATGTTATAGGCCGACACTGCATAGGTTTTGGTTTTAAAACTATTTTCGCCATGCAGGTCCATCAGCTTAGATAAAAGCTCAAATTGGTCGGCTATTTGTTTGTTGGTCATGAGTACAAAATTGGGAGGGTAAAGGTAGGTGTGTTGGGGCAAAAGTAAAAGAGTGAAACATATGCACTCTTTTATATCTTGCGGTAACCAATACACCAATGATGCAACGCATTACCTCCATCTTAGCTATTTTCGTTTTCCTGTCGGCCGCGGTAAGCGCCCAACACATAACCATCGGCACCTACAATCTCCGCTACGACAACCCCGCCGATGCTGGTAACCTTTGGAAAGATCGCGCACCAACAGTCGCATCGCTCATTAAGTTTTATGACTTTGATATACTCGGCACACAGGAAGGCTTAAAGAACCAACTCGACGACATCAGCACTGCCCTACCCATATATGCTCGCTATGGTGTGGGCCGCGATGACGGTATTGATGCCGGTGAACACTCAGCCATTTTCTTTAAGAAAGATCGCTTTATATTGAAAGACAAAGGCGACTTTTGGCTATCTGAAACACCCGACAAACCAACCCTTGGCTGGGATGCCACATGCTGCAAGCGTATCTGTTCATGGGTACAGCTAAAAGACAAACAATCGGGCAAGATGCTGTGGGTATTTAATGCCCACTATGACCACCAGGGCCAGATAGCCCGCGAAGAAAGCAGCAAGCTGATACTAAAAAAGATAAAGGAAATAGCCGGAGATAATATAGTCATACTCACCGGAGATCTTAATGGTGGGTACAGCACAGATTGTTACAAGATCATAGCCACCTCAGGCACACTAAAAGATACTTATGAACAGGCAGATCATCCTTATACCAATAACCCCTCATTCAATGGATTTGGCAAGCAGATAGATGGCAGCGATATCATAGACCACATCTTCACGACCAAACATTTTAAGATTAAACGTTGGGGTATTTTGTCAGACACCTATCATGGCAAGTATCCTTCCGATCATTTCCCTGTGTTGGCCGAGGTAGAGTATTGAAACGAGATTAAAATACTGGCTTCGTTTTACACACCTGTTAATTATTTCAGCACGGCAGTACATATATAAGATGTTGCGGCTGCTAATTGGCTAGTTTTATCAAAAACAGTACTACTTATGAGTGCCATTATAGGTTACGGCATTACCAAATTGCTGGATTATGACGCTTCTTTTAATATTAAAGCAGATTTTCTAAAAAGCTTTTTTAAGTTGGGCTATAATGATGGTTTTTATGAAATAATCGATGCCCGTAATGAAGCCGGAGATGTCATAGCAGATGCAAGATTATTTACTTTGTTCGGCAATAACATAAACGAGCGACCCATTCCGTTCAATATACCCGATACCAACAGAATAAATGCATGGCGTAATGAGCGTCAATCAATAGACTATGATATGTGGGATAAGCTGGACAGCGTGCAGGTATTTGTACCTAACGCTTACAAAGAAGAGCCATGGACAATAGACATGCAGCCAATTGGAAGAGTAAAATTTGCCCCTGCTCTTTATGGACTGGAAATTGCGCGGAATATGATGGAAATAAGAAAAGGAGTAAACAAAGACCTATGGAAAGGGGTGTACGAAATGTTTTGCGGCGCTTTCGATCATAACCTCATTCTTATTATTACTCACTAAACATATTCACCTATGTTAACTGCTTTAAATCTGCACGAAAAATTAGCACAATCATAGCAAAAAGCTGCATTGCAAATTCCATATATTTACATCACTAAAAAACAACTAGCCATGGGCATATTTGATAAACTGAGAAATGAATTTATTGATATAATTGACTGGCCCGACCAGGATGCTGAGACCCTTGTGTGGAAGTTTCCCCGTTACCAGAATGAGATAAAGATGAATGCGAAACTCACTGTGCGGGAAGCCCAGCAGGCCGTGTTCATTAACGAAGGTAAGATTGCCGATGTATTTCAGCCGGGCATGTACACGTTGCAAACGCAGAATATGCCTATCCTGGCTACACTCAAAGGCTGGAAGTATGGCTTTGACAGTCCCTTTAAGGCCGATGTGCTGTTTGTAAGCACCCGCCAGGCTATAGACCAGAAGTGGGGAACGAAAAATGCCATTACCCTATCCGACGACCGCTTTGGCATGATAGAGCTGCGTGCATTTGGAACCTATGCGTTCCGGGTCACCGATGCCGGCAAGTTCATTAAAGAAATAGCAGGCATAGAGCAGGAATACACCACCGAAGAAATAGGCGGACAACTGAAAAGCATCATCGCTACCAGATTTACAGCCGCGGCAGCAAATGATATTCCGATTGAAAAATTCGCGTCAAACCTGGAAAGCCTCTCGGCTATCATCCTTGAAAAACTAAATGCAGACTTCGACGACTACGGACTCAAGATCACCAAATTTATGGTGGAGAACGTGTCTATGCCTGAGGAGTTGAAGAAGGAGATCTTCGAATACTCCCGCCTGAATAAGGTAGATATGCAGCAATTGGCACAGTTGAAATCTGCCAAGAGCATTGAGATAGCTGCGGCCAACGAAGGAATAGCAGGAATGGGTGCCGGCTTTGGCGCGGGGCTTAGCGTAGGTAATATGATGGCCAATTCCCTGAGTCAGGCATCTTCAGCAACACAACCACAGTCAAGCTCTACCCCTCCGCCACTGCCTACACCGGTGCAGTATTTTACAGGTATCGATGGCAAGCAGGCAGGTCCTTATGATTTCAACCAGATCATACAAATTATACAGAATGGCACCATCAGGCGCGAAACAATGATCTGGAAAACGGGCATGGCCGCATGGGCAACAGCAGAAAGCATCAGCGATATAGGCACCCATTTCAATAATGTGCCACCGCCTTTAGGCTAGCTCTAACCAATCGGCACCGATCACGTAACGCCTCATTCTCCCTTTGGAAAGGGCCGGGGTGAGGCTCCACAAAAGGCCAACGCCTGTTAGCTAGTTAACAACGAGAATACTAAATACTAACACCATCCACTATCTCCGTTTCATGAAGTCCTTAACCACAAAGCTGTCTTCCCGTGTTACCAGGCTGAGTTCATTATGCATGGCCGCTCTATTCACTAACCAAGCTCTTGCTCGTGTAGGCGGGGCTGGTGGCCATGGTGGCGGAGGTGGCGGGCATAGCAGCGGAGGACATAGCGGTGGCTATTCAGGCGGTTATGGTCATTCAAGTGGCAGCTATTACGGAAATGGTGGTAGTGGCGGCGGAGGCATTGGTTTCATTATTTTGATCATTGTGGTGGTGATCATTATTTTAATAATCAAGAATGTTAAACCAAAGGCCGCCAACGCCACCCGCGACCTGCCACCATCTAAACCATTCCCCGATGGTCTGGACACCAACAAGGTTGCCCATTCTTTTATGGCTATTCAGGACGCATGGCAACGTCAGGATCTGAAAGAGGTAAGAAAATGGCTTTCCGATGGTATGTACCAAAGGTTGACCACCCAATTCAGAATGATGGAGTTGCTTGGCCAAAGCAATATACTCAGCAACATTCGCATCCACGGCATATCAGCAGGGAACTCCGGCTCAGATAGTCAGTATCGTACGGCAGAAGTAGCTATCGCATTTTCCATTGACGATAGCTTTGTAAGCAATAAGTACCCTCAGTTCAATGAATCTTTCAGGGGAGATACGGCAACCGAGTACTGGACATTCATAAAGCGCGCAGATAGTGCCGGAGAAAAGAATCTGTATGACAATAACAATTGCCCCAACTGTGGTGCAGTGTTCGAAGTAAAGATGGGCGAAATAAGTCGTTGCAGCAATTGTAACACACTTACCAACAGTGCCGCTTACGACTGGGTGCTGAGCGAGATCACGCAGTCTGATGATTATACAGGAGGCGCTGGCCTAAGCCATAGTTATGAGTTGAGGGAGCTCATGGCTGGCGATCCTTTCTTTGCTGTTCAGCGTATGGAAGATATAGCCTCAAATGTCTTTATGCAGGTGGCAGAGGTACTGGCAGGCAAGGATAAAAAACGATTGACAAGATTCTCAGAACCCGAGATGGCACAGGCTATCCTGGCAAAAAGAGAAAGCCTTGGCCTGTTTCTTTGGGACAGAATGTACCTCAATGCGGTTACACTTGCAGGGTATACAGTAGACGCTGAACTCATCCGGCTCTCATTTGATATCACTTATACGTACAGAAGAGTAAGATTAAGTGGGAATACAATTACAATGTTAGACCCAGATTTTGTCACCGATGGATGCTCATTAGAACTGTCCCGCAACAAAAACATACAGCACAAAGCCACCACTGGCGAAACCGTGTTCAGCTACGAGTGCAGTGCTTGCGGTGCACCATTTACCGACACCACCCACGATAAATGTACCTATTGCGATGCGCCGGTAGTCGATAAGCAGACCAACTGGGTTTTGACCAACATTACCTGGCAGGCAGGTCATGCAGACCACACCAACTACAATACCACAGGCAGCGACAATAGCAGCGATTACGGTACCGCATCCCTCATTGCAGGTGCCGCAGCGGCAATGTTATTGTTCAACAATTCAAATGACGATAACTCCGGCTCTGGCAACGATAATAATGATCACCCAGAAAACGACAACAACTGGGGAGACGACAATGACGACGATAGTTCTGACAGCGACGGTGATAGTAGTGATAGCGATTAGTTGAACTTATTGGCCTCTGTTGTGTCTTCCGACCAACAGCCATCGGGCGGGTCGTCTTTTAGACACCCGCTCTCCGCTCTCCGCTCTTTCGCTCGCCGCCCTCCCACCCATCGGTCACAATCGGGCATAACCCAAAACCACAACCACATGAAAAACAACACATTACACCAAACCAATGCCCGATTCAAATTTTGTTTCAATCGGGTATCACCCAATTAATTGCCAAATTGTCAAATTGCCGAATTGTCAAATTGCAAATTCACCTAACTTTGAAACAGTATGATTCTGGAACGCCCTATAGCCGATAATTTAGAACTGATTGCCCGCCAGGTGGTGGAAGGCTTTATTATCGGGCTGCATAAAAGCCCATTTCATGGTTTCTCGGTAGAGTTCGCCGAACACAGGCTCTATAACCCTGGCGACCCGCTGCGCTATATCGACTGGCGTGTTTTTGGCCGGACGGATAAGCTATTCATCAAGCGTTTTGAGGAAGAGACCAACCTCCGTTGTTGCCTGGTTATTGATACCTCATCATCTATGCAGTTTCCGCAAGACGAGAAGAAGGTAAATAAACTACAATTTTCCTGCATAGCTGCCGCCAGCCTTATACAATTATTAAAGAGACAATTGGATGCTGCTTCTCTGGTACTGTTCGATGATAAGGTCAATTACTTTTCGCAATGTCGCTCTGCTCACAGCCATTACAGGCAACTGACCACCGAGCTGCAGAATACCCTTTCTTATCAGTCAGCAGATAAGAAGACGAATACCGCGGCAGCCCTCCACCTCATAGCCGAGCAAATGCACCGCAGATCACTGGTGGTCATTTTTAGCGATATGATTGACGAGGCCGATGATGTCGACGCACTATTTTCTGCACTTCAACACCTGCGCTACAATAAACATGAGGTCATACTTTTCCATGTTATGGATGGCAGCCAGGAACTCGACTTTGAATTTGAGAACAGGCCCTATGAGTTTGTAGATATGGAAAGCGGAGACAGAATAAAACTACAGCCACAGCAGATAAAGGAACAGTACGTAAACCGAATGAAAGAATTTCAGCAGGTGATAGAGAACAAGTGCCACCAGTACCAGATAGACAGGATAAAAGTGGATCTTTCTCAACCCGTAGACGAGGTTTTACATGCTTTTTTGGTCAAGAGAAATAAATTAATGTAATTATTAGATTTTTACCTACCTTTGCAACCCTTTTGGGAGTTGAGAAGAAGAGTTGTGCATTGTAGTTTCATGAGGTTAGGATTGGTGTTCGATCCAATTAATTGAGAATAAAATAGTTAACTCGCCAACAACCTCCAAACCGGGAACTGTTAGCTGCCAATATTAGAGGTGATGAAACACAATCGGGAATTTGAAATAGCTTGGCAGGGGTTAAAACCAGGACCTCAGACTTACATATACGATATTGATGATCGTTTTATGCAGGAAAGAGAAGTTGATGATAGCTTCACCAACTGGAAAGCCCAGGTGAAATTGACTTTTGATAAACATGAAAGTTTTTTCATGTTGCACTTTGACATAGGAGGAAAACTGACTGTTCAGTGCGACCGTTGCGGAGACGATTTTGAACTTGATCTTTGGGATGAATTTAACCTCATCATTAAGCTCACCAGCGAGGAAGCCGGCACTATCGAAGACGAAGACGATGTGGTATTTATACCCAGAAGTGAAACCGTTATCGATATCAGTAATTGGATGTATGAATTCTTGTTGCTTAGTGTACCTTTGCAGCATATACATCCCGATCATGCAGACGGCACATCAGGTTGCAACGCACAGGCGCTCAATTTGTTAGACCAGCTTTCTGAGATCGACGAGCCAAAAGCCAATCCGTTGTGGAAAGGTCTGGAGTCGATAAAAATTGAAAAAACTTCTTCGTCAAAAACGAAAAAAGAAAAGAAATAGTAGTAAATTTCCTGTTCTGAACAGGGTGATATAAATAGTAATAAATAACAAACAATAAATAAAGTAAGATGCCTAATCCTAAAAGACGCCACTCACAACAAAGGGGTGCAAAACGCAGGACACACTACAAAGCTTTCGCAGAAACGTGGAGCACAGACGGAACAACAGGTGAAACTCACCTGCGCCACCGCGCACACTGGGTAGAAGGTAAACTTTTCTACAAAGGAAAATTGGTAATTGACAATGCACCTGCTGCTGCTGCTGAAGGTGAAGCTAATCAATAAACATATTTTCGCTTGATGAAAATAGGGCTGGATATCATGGGCGGAGACTACGCTCCTGCCGAAGCTATTAAGGGTGTGCGATTGTTCTTAGAACAATCGCACGATTCTAATGTACACCTCGTGCTGATTGGCAACAAGGATGCAGCAAAACCATTTATGTCTGAGCTGGAACCTTTCCAGGGCAGATTTACTTTGGTAGATGCTCCTGAGATCATAGGCATGCATGAGCACCCCACCAAAGCTTTAAAGGAAAAACCAAACTCTAGTATATCTATGGGTTTTGGCATGCTCCTGAAGGGTAAGGTTGATGTGTTTATGAGTGCAGGCAATACCGGTGCTATGCTGGTAGGGTCTATGTATTCAGTAAAAGCGATCGAAGGCGTTTTACGTCCAACTATTGCTTCTCCTATTCCTCGTCTCGATGGCAAATTTAATTTGCTGCTCGATGTAGGCATCAATGCCGACTGCAAACCGGAACACCTGGTACAGTTTGCCCAATTGGGTAGCCTGTATTCAAAGCACGTACTGGGTATGGAAAACCCTCGTGTGGCATTACTCAACATTGGCGAGGAAGAAGGCAAGGGCAACCTGCTGGCGCAAAGCACCTATCCTCTGTTAAAAGAGTGCCAGGGTATCAACTTCGTAGGTAATGCAGAAGGTCGTGATGTTTTCACCAACAAAGCAGAAGTAATTGTTTGCGAAGGTTTTGCTGGTAACGTTATGCTGAAGATGGCAGAGTCATTATACGACATCCTGGCTATTCAGAAAGGCTTTAAGGATCCATTCCTTGAAGACTTTAACTTCGAAAAATATGGCGGTACTCCTATTCTCGGTATCAATGCTCCGGTTATCATTGGTCATGGCATAAGCCACGCCCTTGCTTTCCAGAACATGATAAAAGTAGCCGAAAAAATAGTTAGCTCTAACCTTACCGATTTGATCAAAGAACAGTTCAAACAGCAGGTAGATACCCCTACAGAGGCCGCAAATAACTAATAAGAACACATTTTATTTTCTATAAGAGATAGCTGCAAAAGCTATCTCTTAATTTTTGTGTGTGCATACCGAATGAGCACTACATGTTATAACCCGCTTCCCCAGAGGGTCCCAATGTATCTAGATACATACCCTCCAACACCTTTAATTCTTTCTTATAATCCATCACTTTGTCCACTTCCTCTTCTAATTCAGATAGTATCTCAAAGACAAACTTGTCTTCCCCATATTCATTCCAATCATTTTGTAACAATTGGTTTTGATGGCTATCAAATTTCAGAGATGTGCGGTTTCTATTAAATGCAGCCTTAATGTTCACGCTATTGCTTAACCATATTTTCCCATTTATGATATTTCTTATCTGAAACACCCCCATCTTAAACTTCAGTAGTTTGTATGACTCTTTTAATTCCTGTTTTGTTTTCATGCTTTGTTTATGAAACGGATAATATTTCTAATAGTAGCTCTTCCAGCTGAACTATCTTCTTTGTTTTAGATACAGGCAAAACCGCATTGGCTGCATACATTGCTGCTTTCATCGATACGTTATATAGCTCCTCTCCGGCAGGGGCCAATACAACGTAGCTCACCCTTGCATCGTGCTCGTTAGCTTCCCGGCCAACCAACCCGCGTTTTTCAAGTGGTGCCAATGTACGGGTGATACCCGATGCCGTAATGCCCATTTGCTCGGCAAGGTCTATGCGACGCAGTTTGTTGCCGGGAGCATTAGACAGGTAATGAAGAATAATAAAATCATTAAAGCTGAGGCCATGTACGCTTAGGTTAGCGTCAAACTTGCGAGTGACGACTGTCTGTAATTTGGCTAAAGCGAGTATAATACTTAATGTTCGATTTTGTGCGCTCATACATTTGCAATATACTTGATTAGTCAAGTATATTGCAAATGTAAATCAATTCTATTAACGGGCAAAAAAAATAAAGGCAACCCAAATGGATCGCCCTTATGTCTTCTAATGTTTATTAGAACTACATCACTCCCTTCAGCATGTTCTTCAACTCCTTCCCACCCGACTCTGATATTGGGAAGTTGCGGTAATTGGTCCTTACTTCATCACTGGTTATTTCGTTCACAAAAGATAGTTGAACCACCTCAGCTCTGTTTACCTGCACAAACTGATTATGTATACTCTTTGGAATAATATGCTGCATAGTTTTCTGTAATGAGCTTCTAATAAGGTATTCGGCTTTATCAGACGCATTAAACACACTTACATAATTCTTTTGAGAAGTGATATACACTACATCTTTCCATTCGATCTTTTTATACCTGCTGCCATGCTTTACAAAAAAGAAACTAAAGTTTTCTTCAGCTACCTTTTCCGGAGCGCCAGTATTATTACTGAAATTATTAATAGCGTTTTGTATGGCTACAAACAGCGAACTGGCATTGATAGGCTTAGTAAGGTAAGCCGAAGGATTGGCAACCGAAGCCTCTTTAACATCATGATAATCGCCTGATGTTACGAAAATAAATGGCTTTTTATACATCTTATGCAGCACCTTCCCAAGCTCTATACCACCGCCACGGCTATCCAGGTTAATATCCATCAATACAAGGTCATAATCGCAGGCAGAAAATGCAGCCAAAGCATCTTTTACTGTGCTGACGGCCTTAACAACAGAGAACCCAAAATTTTCGAGCAGCAGGCTAAGGTTATGTACCCATATATCCTCATCCTCAACAATAAGAATTGAAATTACTTGTTCCATATAAGCGGTGATAATAGTTGTACCCAGATTTTCTTAGTTCATCCTCATTTATCAGGCATCCACACTCCGTAAAAAATATTATACGACGTGAATGGCTACATTTATTTTGATAGTTTCCGCCCGGGTACAGAAGGCGGATAACATCAAGCAAATCAAGGCGAAAGATAGAAAATTTTCGGCTACTTAACCACACAATAACAAATATCTTATTGTAAAAATGATTTATCAACCCACAAAATCAGCAATTTCTCGCTTCCCTTAAAACCGCTTTCTGACGCATCATGCATTTCAACACTTTCTCGTTTCAACATTTCCACTTTCAACATTTTCACTCTTTCACATTAGCTCACGCCATTCTGTAATTCTTACCCGGCAGGGTTTTAATTAATCCCTGCATCTCTAAACCCAGCAATGTTGCTGCCAGCATAGAGCTTGGCAACCCTGTATGGTGAAACAATTCATCGGAATGTACCGTATCTTTTGTTTGCAAGAGGTCTACTATTTGCTGTTCTTCTGGCGTAAAATTGATAAATAGCTGCTTCTGAACAGGCTTCTTTTTCTTTTTATCCGTCCAGTTCATCAACTGTAATAAATCATCAGCTTTAGTGATCATGTGCGCCATGTTACAGCGGATAAGGTCATTACAGCCTGCACTGCGGCTATCATTCACCCGACCAGGGTAGGCCATAACCTCTCTGTTATAGCTGGCCGCCATTTTAGCGGTTATCAATGCCCCACCGGACACGCTGCTTTCCACAACCACAGTTACATCACTCATGCCCCCAACTATTCGATTTCTCATCGGGAAATTTCCCCTGTCGGGTAACGTCCCGGAAGGAAACTCAGTAAGCACTCCGCCATGTTCCACCATTTGGCGCGCCAATGCCTGGTGGCTATAGGGATATACTCTATCCAACCCATGCCCCAGTACCCCAACATTGGCTATACCCGCCGCTACAGACTTTTTATGAGCTATGGCATCTATACCCAACGCCAGTCCGCTTACCACAAGCAAGTTATCAACGGCCCTTAGTTCGTCAATTAACTCTTCTGTTAATTGCTGCCCATAGTCGGTATTCTTCCGCGTTCCAACTATAGCTACTACCCGCTCTGCATCAAGGTTGGCATTACCTTTATAAAATAGTAGCAGTGGCGCATCACTGCAATTAGATAGTCTTTTAGGAGCGTTCTTATTCAGCAACAGTACCTGTACATTATTCTTCAACACAAATGCCAGTTCCTTTTCTGCCTGCCTTTGCACATCGGCCTCTCTTACCGCCCTGGCCTTTACCTCTCCAATTCCTTCTGCGTTCTTTAAATCTTTAAGCGGACACTTAAATATATCTTTGGCAGAGCCAAAATGATCGAGCAGGGCACGACCCATTTTTGCGCCAATACCGGGCACCATTGTTAACGCTAGTTGATAGTATAGTTCTTCATGCTCTTCTTTTGGCAGCATATTTGCATAGTATATAACAGGGCAGGATAACAAAGCAAAACCAGCCCAATGGTGATAGTAAATGAGTAAGGAAACAAAAATAAAAGTTGAAAGGGAATTATCATGATTACAGGCTTACTTTATTTATTCACATTGCAGACCAATACCCGAAACTCGACCAATAACACTATACTGCATTTGTTTTAAGCCATCAAATATTGCACATTTGTAGTACTTAACCTCAATAAACATGAAGAAGATCATATTAGCCATTCTGGCCACCATAACGTTAGCACCTGCATTTGCCACCGGCAAAGTAAAGAAATCGGCAAGCAACAGTTCTATTCTATCTGTAACCGTACAGCGTACAGCCTGCTATGGCAAATGCCCCGAGTACACAATAAAGATAGATGCAAACGGATATGCTACCTACACAGGTACCAGGAATATGAAAATGTTGGGCACCTACAAGAAAAAGATAGGTACTACGAAAACCATGGCTATCATTAACCAACTAATAGCCTATAAGGTGGACACCTGCAGAAAGATCTATGACAACCGCATACCAGACCTACCCGGCATTCAGTATTTTATTCAGTACAAAGACAGCGTACAAAAGATATACAGTGCAGAATGGGGCCCTCAGTACCTTAAAGACATAGCCACCGACATGGACAACCTTGGCAGGAACCCAAACAAGACCTGGACAAAAGTAAAGAAGCAAGTAAAAAAGTAATCAGTCACAAAAAACAAAAGATCAGGCTCGTCCGGATCTTTGTAGTTATAGCGGTTGCTGGTAACCTATGATTTTGATATCCTGCCTACACCTGCAAAATGCCTGTGCCAGTACTCTTCTTTCAGGCTGCTGATCATTATACCCTGGGTGGTAGATGCATGAACAAAGTAGTCGTTCATAAGGTACACACCCACATGTGAGATACGGCGCCCCCTTGTCTTAAAGAATACCAGATCTCCTTCATGCGCCTCATCCGCCTTGCGTAGGTGTTCGCAATTGCTGAACTGCTCGTAGGATGTGCGTACCAGATCAAGGCCAAACACTTCCATATACAACTTCTGAACAAACCCCGAACAATCTATGCCATCCTTATCAGTTCCGCCCATTCGATAATCGACACCATACCACGAATCAATAAACTTGAATAGGGAATAGTTGTCAATATCCTTGTTAGATACGCCCATCATGCCCGCGTACTTTTCAGTAAGGGGACTATTTTCACCGGCTCTATTGCCGGTCTCTGATTTAGACTTCAACTTTGTATTGCCAGCTGCGGGCGCTTTGCCTGTATTGGCAACAACAGGCTTGGCAATCTTTCTTTTCGCAGTATACTTTTGATCAGGGTACTTTACCGACTTATCAATACATTCTGTAGTTGTGCAATTCTTATTATGCCCGTCCATATAGATATCATCTATAAAGCGGGGCTGGCGCGAACGATGAGCTGTTGCCTTTTGCGTGGTGTGGCACGACGCAAAAACCAACAGTGATACAAATGAAATTAGTTGTATATATATCCTCATCTAAAAAATTTAGAGGTGCGAAGATACGAATTGCAGATTGCGTGACCAACACGAGTTACTGGCAAACAATAATAATTGATATCAACTGAAAATCAATCAATTAAACACTAAAATCTAATCAATTAATAACGAATGACTCTTTAATTATTCCCTCTCCCGCTTCATTCAATACATTCAGTATATATACTCCGGTAACCAATGTACCATTGAGATCAACGTGTAACTGCGCAGCACCTTTTACCACATTACCAGTCTTTACAGCCTTACCTGTAACATCATTGATGACATATGTCGCCATCTTCAGATCAGCGCCTACAACTTTGAGATTGATCTCATTTTTAGCCGGGTTAGGGAAAATAACTGTTGAGTAAAGTGCGCCATTCAAAGACTTGATGCCGGAAGGGACAATATTATCAGTGTGGTAATAAGCACCGTCAAGCGTAGTAAACGAAGCATCATTAAAGTAGTCAAACTCTGCCAGATAGTTGAATGAACCTTTCCTGTAGAAGTTGTAAGAATACTGAGAATCAGTATGTTGCCCCTGTGTCATTCCGAATGAACCCAAAACTGTAGCATCGGCTGGAAGGCCATTTGCATAAAAGCTATCCACTGAGTATTGGCTGCTCTTTTCCATGAGTACATCATAATAAATGCTTGGTCCTGATATTGCATACACCCTCATTTTACCCCATCCAACAACTGTATCATCTGAATGAGTGTAATACACATGCTGCCATGGCGAGTGATCAAACAAAGGCGACAATGTTAAAGTAAAATTATTAGCATAACGAGATACAGAGTGCCATGCATTGCCATTTGTAAGGGGAAAGTTGATGAGCGTTGCCGGAGTTGCCAGGAAATACCTTTGTTCCGGAATCTCCATAGAATCACCCGGATTGCCGGTAGCTGCCGCCAGGTCATAGCCCTGATAAGGAATATAGATCCCTGTCTCTCTTACATTAGTAGTGGTAAAATCGATCTCGCTATTCAGGTTATAGAAGAAAGTGCCGGGCACCATCGTCTTGCCGGTCGGATAGTTAACATCTACCCCGCCATTAGTGAAAAAAGTATCTGTTTCGGGATAATAATCTTCAGTATAAGTTGCTCCGTTAAAACCGCCATAATCCCACATAATGTTAGTGCCAATGATAGGATTGGGAGGTAATGAGGGGTTTGACATATCAGATATGTTATAGCTACCCGTGGGTATAGGCATATCGGTAGCAAGTATCGTAATCTGTCCGAAAGCGGCAGATGCAAAAGGCAGTAAAGCTAATAGAGTCAGTGTTTTTTTCATCTCAGTTCTTTGTGTCGAAGTTAAAATACATATATGAATAAACCTTAATTTCCATAGACCTCAGGCTTTTAGAGCAGGCGAGAGAGCACCGAGCCATTAAAACTCCTGGTCAAAGTAAATCTTGTAAAAGCTTTTACCCGTTGCTTCATCATACCCCTTCTCTATCAGGTCTTTATCTCCATGTATGTATACATGGAAGTTCTTATCCAGCTTTAATACACTCTTAAATACACGGGCTTGTTTCTTAACTGCTTGTGTGGAAATATCAAACTGTTCGGGCATCTCCAGATTATTGCTATCGGCATAGCTCTCCCCAAAATTGCGGAAAGAATTGATAAGTCCCGGTTCTGTGAACACTTCTTCCTCGAATGACTTCTTATCGAAACTCTCATTTGCCCTGAAGTATTCAACCGATTTATTAAGCAGGTCTATCTGTTCTGTCTTAGACATCTCAAATTCCTGAGGTACCTGCTTAGCAATAAATTGCTTGGTGAGGGTGAGGAACTGATTAGTCTGAAAGTATTCATTGGCCTGTGGCAATATGCCCAAAAAGCCTTCTTTCCAGAAAACCGCTTCTTCGCCCCTATTGGCGCTGTCATAGATCAATACATCAAACCCCGATTCTGCATTCGTTGGGAAGATAAGTGCTCCCTTATCAAACTTAGATACCTCTACCCCTTCCCGCATGGTCATAGAAAACTGGTTGTTATTCATCTCCAGGTCTATAAAATTACTCTTTGTCTCTGTTTTATAGATCCCTATTGCCTCTACATATGCACCATTGATCAGGCAATTATCATAAAGGCATACATATAGCTCTCCTGCTTTAATTTTAGGGTGCAATGTATTTTCATAAAGATGTTTGGCAATGTTGGCAGAGTTCACATGAAAAGTCTCTGTATCTGCAAATGCATTCAAACAGAAATTATACACCTCATGATAGTCAAGGGAAGTATTATGACTGAACGAGTATTTGTTTTGTTCATCGGTAAACTTTTCCAGGAATGGATTTTTCATGATCAGTTTGTCCCGATCATTTAGATCCAATGGCTTCTGTGAAACCACTATTTCGTCTCCATTGCCCTTGTTACCAATGTAGTGCACCGATACTCTTACTAATACGCTATCGCTAAGATCCATTTACCGTTTATTTAATTAACCAGATATGATCTGGCAGAAGACTGCAAAAAACGTAAATAAACCCTATACTTACAACAAACGTTATGCACATCCCAACCATATAAAACTGCTTATCTACTCTTTTTTTCCTTAATGTAAAAATTGATGTCACTACATTCACTTATTTTTGTTTTATGGATCATAGCTCACCAATACTGAAAGCGCTTATAGATCAGGACCACTACAGCCGGTGGCTGGGGCTTATCATTGATGATTACGGACTGGGATTCTGTAAGCTACACTTTACAATAAGGCAGGAAATGCTGAATGGCTTTGGCATAGTACACGGAGGAATTGTGTTTTCCGCCGCAGACAGTGCATTTGCATTTGCCTGCAATTCGCACGGACGGCTAAGCGTGGCACTTGATGTGCAGATAAGTTTTATCAGATCGGCAAAAGAGGGAGAAACACTCTATGTAGATTGTAAAGAGATACACTTAGGTAATAAAACCGCATTCTTTGATATTGCCATTACTAATGAGCAGAAAGAAATAGTAGCGACCTTTAAAAGCACTTCTTACCGCACAAGCCGTAATGTACTTGAATAAGGTAGAATCTTAACATTTCTAAACTGGCACGTAACTTGTTATTATTTAGATAGTTGTACATTTGCTTTCAGACAAAACTATGACAAATGAATAAGAAATTGATTATCAGAGTACTTATAGCCATTGTTGTAGTTGGCGCTATTGGCGCAGGCGTTGGTTATAAGATGTGGACGAAGCCACACCCTAAAGCCGAAGACCAGAAAGGGATTGCGATAACTACGGTGGCGCTGGCTAAGGAATATGGTGCCGACGAAAAAGCAGCTGATGCTAAGTACCTGAACAAGGTGATAGAAGTATCCGGAACTGTAGGCGAAACAGAAAAGAACCAGGATGGTGGCCTTATGGTAATACTACAAACTGAAGACCCTACTGCAGGTGTGCAATGTACAATGAGAGAGAAAACCGCAACTGTGAACAAAGGCCAAAACCTGACCATCAAAGGATTTTGCTCTGGCAATGGCATTACAGGTGTGTCGCTGACAGACTGCGTGATTAACAAATAAGATAGCAACGAACTAAACACTTTTAAAGTTTTAACTTTTAATTTTTGACTTTTGAAAAAGATACTCCTTATTGCAGTTCTTGCCGTTTCTCTGGGTAGCTGCTACAACGACAAATACGATAAACTCTACCCTGCACCAGTAGTTACCGTAGACCCTTGCGATACTGCTACAAATGCAGCTACCTATTCAGGTAATGTGAGCGGAATTATTAGCCTGAATTGCGCAACTGCAGGTTGCCACGACGCAAATGAAATGGCTGGTGGTTATAATCTTTCTACGTATGCGGGTGTTAAAGAAATAGCTGACAACGGCAGACTACTGATCACAACAAATAGTGGTAGCATGCCCAAGAGCCTGCCAAAACTGTCTGATTGTAAAATAAAGCAACTTACCTATTGGGTAAACCACGGAGCACAAAATAATTAATCTTTAAAACCATAAAAACAACAAACCATATGAAAAAGATAATCATCGCTACCCTTCTGCTGGCCATTGCAGGTCCATCGTTCGCGCAGAAATACATGACCCGCACAGCAAAAGTTTCGTTCAATGCTACTGCACCAAAATCTCCTGAAAAGATAGAAGCGGTAAACAATGAAGTGGCTACGATCATCGATGCTAAAACCGGCGACATTGTATTCCAGATGCCGATAAAGAGTTTCAAATTTGAGCGCGAGCTGATGCAGCAGCACTTTAATGAGAACTATATGGAAAGTGATAAGTTTCCGAAATCTGAATTTAAAGGTAAGATCGTCAATGCCGCAGATATCACCTTCACAAAAGATGGTACATATAAAGCAACTGTAACAGGTACAATGACCATACATGGTGTAACACAAACGGTAACCGTACCCGGCACCATAACTGTAAAAGGTAACACCATCACTGCAAGTGCAAAATTTGCTGTGAAACTTGCTGACTACAAGATCACAGTAGCATCAATGGTGGCAGACAAACTAGCTAAGGAAGCTTCTATTACCATAGATGCTACACTTACCCAGAAATAAAGGATAATTTAAGAAACAGAACGGGCCTTATTGAAGGCAAAAACCGACACACACATGCGTAAAATTTTATTACTTTCTGCCCTTCTTTGTGGCAGTACATTGAGCTTTGCACAGTCTACAGACAGCCTTATGGATGAACTGAATGATGATACAACGCAGAAGAACAAAAAAGAAGATGTCAACTTTACATTCAAGGCTACCCGCATCTGCAATACCAGCAGCGTAGAAAATCTGGGCGCGGGCGTTTTGGACTTCCGTATATGCCACCGTTTTGGCAAACTGAACCAGGGTGCAGAAAACTTTTTCGGGCTGGACAATGCTACCACCAAGTTGGCTCTTGATTACGGTATCACAAAATGGCTGATGGTAGGTGTGGAGCATAGTACGCTGAACAAAGAGAACGATGTTTTTGCCAAAGTAAAGTTGTTGAAACAGCAGAAACATGGCATGCCTGTCACACTTAGCTACTATGGCTCGGTATCGGCAGTAAGAAAAAGTACATTGCCTATTCCTACAGGTACAGAATGGCACTTTTCTAACCAGCTGGCTTACATAAACCAGGTGTTGATAGCACGCAAAATAACAGATGCATTCTCTTTGCAACTGACGCCAACCCTTGTACACTACAACCTTGTTGACAGCTCTAAATACAGCAACAACACCGTGGCCCTGGGCATAGGTGGCCGTATTAAGCTGAGCAGGCGCGTGGCCATAACAGGCGAATACTACCTGAGGTTAACCAATCAGGACATGCCAATAATAGGCAGTACTGCCAAAACGTATAACTCGGCTACAATAGGCGTGGACATAGAAACAGGCGGACACGTATTTCAGCTGATGTTCAGCAATTCATTTACAAACACTGAGCGTGTAATTGTGGGCCAGACCGGCGATAGCTGGAGCGATGGTGGTATACACTTCGGTTTCAATATCTCCCGTGTATTTACAGTGGTAAAGCCTAAGGAATTCCGAAATTAATAACAGCTGTTAATAGACACTTACAAAGCCCTCTCTTTCAGGAGGGCTTTGTTTATATGGCTCATTATAGCCCTATGTAAGAATTGCTGAAAATGCAGGTATAGGTCTGAGATTACCTATACAACCATACTTTCATTTCGGCAAAACAACAATAACGCAAATAAAATAACAATAATATAATTCCACTGAGCGCCAAATAACATGATGGCAAAAAAACTTATCCACAATTTTTGCATTTTCATTAAGCACTGAATATCAAAGTACCAGGGCACTTTTTGTACTTTAGAATGTGGATAACAATTGATTCTTAATTTGCACATGTTATTTTACCAATGTAGTTTTACACACTCAAAAACGTAATCTATATGCTATCATCATCAATTAACCCCTCCGGTATCCCTACCATCATTGCCGACAATTTCTGCACACAATTACTGGCATTCCAGAACGCTATCTTTGCCCGCCCCGCAGGAGACCAGATCCCAACACAACAGGAGATCAATATGCAGACAAAGCTCTTGTCAAACATCATAAAGATCAAAAAGCTCAATGCTACTGACCATGTTGCAAAATTCATGACTACATTTTGCCGCTTTCTGGGTAAGGAAGACAAAGAACAGGCTCAAAAAATTGCAGGCAAGTTTATACAGTTTATGGGCCTCGACAGCACAGACAGTGACATAGCGACTCAAGAAACAGTAATTGCCGAAACTAATCCCTTTGAAGCATCACCGCTTCAAGCTGAACCTTAGCGCTCCATTTATCCGGAATTTGAAAAAAACAAGCATCTGCTCGAAGATTACCGCTATGGCAGTAAAGACTCAGAAGTGCAGATAGGAGAAAAGATCTACAACAAACAGTGTGTGGAATACAACCTGCTCCAATATACACTGCCTGAGGAATCCCGCAGATTCATTCCGGATCCAGGCGAATATCACAAGCTCATAGATCATGAACAAACCAAAAAACAAATAATACAATATCTGCGCGCAAGAGTGGCATAAGCACACTGGCAACATATCATCGGCGGCCCCATGCCAATTCCCCGACTTTTTTGTTACTTTTCGGGTATGGAAAATGAAAATGCCGCTCTTGAACCAGATCCAAAAGACAAAATGGAGAGTTATCAGTCGTACCGATGGATAGAGAACGGGCATATCCTGCTCTGGCTGATAAAAGATACCTGCTGGTCTATGGAATTTAAGCCAGGTGCTATTTTCATGATCACACCAACGGTTGGCGTTGCCATGTACATTTTATGGCGATCTCGAAACAGCAGGGTAGATCTGTTTCATAATATTGCTGTATGTATGTGGATCACAGCCAACTCTATATGGATGTTGGGAGAGTTTTACAAACATGAATTTAGACCGATCGCAGCTGTATTATTCGGAATTGGGTTGGCAACGTTACTGGTATATTATATCTTCTTTTTCAGGAAGGACAGGAGAGAGGAGTTATCCTAATATTGATCTTTTAACTCAGATCCTAATAAATATTACGGGTGGGAGAGATAAAAATTGGATAAATACAAACCAACACGCATATTAAACATACTATTGAAACTTTTCACTTATTTGTTAACACCTATAAGAAATACCAGTATTTCTTTATATTTAATAATAAATTTATACCGATTCACATACTCTACTAAAAAATCATAATAGTTTTTTCTACCTTACAGCACCTTATTCTAATACTACCCTCATTAGAATTAATTCTACGTGCCTAACCATTAATGAAGTTGTTTCATGAAGAAAACATTTATTTTCCGAGTAAAGAATTTATTGCCTGTATTTGCGCTTACGTTGTTACTGGCTGTAGTTGGTAATATTGCCTTTGCCGCTGCGCCTACCATTACATCAATAACTCCGGTAAGTGGCTTGCCGGTTTCGGGTACAGTAGTAATTACTGGTACGGGGTTTAATGATACGGCGGCAAGGAATATTGTATGGTTTGGTAATATACAGGGCACAGTTAATAGTGCAACTGCGACAACTCTGAATGTAACAATTCCGATTGGTGCCAGATATAGCGAAATAACTGTACTGAACCTGACTACCAGGCTATGCGCCAAATCGCAGGCAATGTTCGCACCAGACTACGATAACAGCTGCTTTATAGCCAACAGCCAGAGTTTTAAACCGAGACTAGACCTGCCAATTGCACCTTCCGGTGTTCCTAATCCAGACCCATATCACACCGCAATTGGTGATATTGACGGAGACGGAAAACCAGATTTGGTTGTGTGTATGTATGACGAAGTTATACCTGGCAGTGGATATGTATTGATATACAGAAACATCGGGCAACAGGGTACTATAGCTTACGCTCCTCCTGTACAATGTACAACAGCAAAAGGAGCCTACCAGGTAAAATTAGCGGATCTTGATGGCGATGGTCGACTTGACATCATTACAGCCAGCTCCGGATCTGGCCGTGTTGCCTACATTAGGAATACCAGTACTCCCGGTACTGTTTCGTTCGCTCTTTATACTGCTTCGACAACTAGAGCTTTTAGCTCTGGATCTGCCGACATTGCAATTGCCGACTTTGACGGAGATGGCAAATTAGACCTGGCCGGAGCGGCTGCATTCGAAAGTCTTGTGGAAATTTTTTATAACCAAATATCAAGTATACCTGCAACCGTCTTCCCTTCAAACGCTTTCAGTGCCACCCATACTGATTTCGTAATAGGTAATACTCCAGCTAGTTTGGCAGCAGCAGATATGGATGGAGACGGCATGCCTGATATAATCACCAGTAATGCTACCGACGGAACATTCTCAATTTTGAGAAATATTTCCACTACCGGCAACTTTATGTTTGAACCTACGGTAGATTACAGTGTTGGTTCCGGGCTACGCCAGATAAGGCTCATAGATATTAACGGCGATAATAGACCCGAAGTTGTAGTTGCTGACCAGGGATCAGACAATGTAGCCATCTTTCCTAATAATATAAGCACTACCCCGCTTAACGCGACATCTTTTGGGACTAGTATAAATATAAACACAGGAGCAGGCAGCGGCCCCGGAGCACTTGATTTTGGCGACTTTGACGGTGATGGCAAAACTGATATGGCCGTAAGCCTAGGCTTTGTAAATACTGTAGCCATATATAAAAATGCCTATACTGGTGGCGCTATATCCGCGTCGAGCTTCACACTAAACGCTACCCTTTCTACAGGCCTTGGTTCGAACCCTGCGGGGGTTACAATCGGAGATATTGATGGCGACCACAAACCTGATCTCGTAGTGGGTAACATTGGCACAGACAATGTCTCCATCTTTAAGAACACTTCTATGCCCGACACCAATTCTATAAGGGGTATAGATACTTTGTGCGTGGCCAGTGCAATGACCTTAGCCAGCCAGCATTGTACCAATGGCAGCGCATACTGGAGCGTGTCTAATGCCAATGCTACCATTGTAGGTGGTGTGGGTGCGCTGGATAGTAATGCCGTATTAACCGGAGTTACCGCAGGATTTGATACCGTAACACTAGCCGTGGTATCACTCTTTGATACCAACTACGTACATTTTGTGGTAAGAATATTACCTGTTGCAGATACCGGTATCATCTCTGGTCCATCTGCCGTATGCGTCAACGCAACGATCAGTCTTAGTGAGACTGTGATCGGCGGCACATGGAGCAGCAGCAATAATGCCATTGCAACCGTAAGCGCTACCGGTGTGGTGACGGGGGTTGCGGCGGGTAATGCCACCATCTTCTATACTACGAGTTCATTAAGTTGCGGACCATTGAGTGCATCTCATGCAATAACTGTAAATGCACTACCGGATGCTGGTGTGATAACCGGCGCTAACGGCGTATGCACAGGTTTTCAAATAACGCTGACAGCTTCATTGCCGGGTGGAACATGGGTGAATACAAACCCAGCTCTTGCTCTTGCAGTTCCTTCAGGCACAAGCAATGTATTGACGGGACTTGTAGTAGGTGCTGACACAATATTATATGTAGCTACTACCCCACTTTGTGGTAATGACACAGCGGTGCATGCCGTTGGTGTAGTGACAACAGGTGTTTCATTACCTATTACCGGACCCGACAGTGTATGCCGTGCGGCAACCATTACGTTATCAAACGGCGCAACCGGTGGTACATGGGTAAGCAACAATACCGCAATCGCTACTGTAGACGCCTCAACGGGTGTGGTAACTGGTGTAACGACTGGTACTACAACTATTACTTATACTGTAGCCTACGGCTGTGGACCAGTGGTAGCAACCAAAGATGTGACAGTGAAAGCTTTGCCTAATGCAGGAGCAATCGTTGGTGCGGATAGTGTTTGTTCGGGCGCGCAGATCACGCTCACAAATCCTACGGCTGCTGCAGGTGGCGTATGGAGCAGTGCATCAAATGCAGTTGCAACCGTAACTGTAGCAGGTGTGGTAACAGGTGTTTCTACTACATTGGCGACTACCAATATTATCTACACCTCTTCTTCATTCAGTTGCGGTACATTGACTACCAACCATGCTGTGACTGTGAAGCCATTGCCATTTGCAGGAACAATAACAGGTCTTGATAGTGTGTGCTCTGGCGCGCAGATAACACTGACAAGCTCGGGCACACCGGGTGGCACATGGAGCAGCGCTTCTAACCCGATAGCTACTGTTACAGCCGCAGGTGGTGTGGTAACCGGTGTATCGTCAACTTTAGCAACTACTAATATTATATATACTGCTGCAACATTCAGCTGTGGATCGGCTACTACAACACTGTCGGTAACAGTGAAGCGTTTGCCTAATGCAGGTACTATAGTAGGCCTGGATAGTGTTTGCTCGGGGGCACAAATAACACTGACCAACCCTACGGGGATAGGCGGTACATGGAGCAGTGCTGCTAACCCAATTGCTACGGTAACAGCTGCGGGAGTGGTAACAGGTGTATCTACAACATTAGCTACTACCAATATCATCTACACCTCTGCTACTTTCAGTTGCGGTACATTGACTACCAACCATGCTGTGACCGTGAAGCCATTGCCATTTGCAGGCACAATAACAGGTCTTGATAGTGTGTGCTCTGGCGCGCAGATAACACTGACCAGCTCGGGCACGCCGGGTGGCACATGGAGCAGCGCTTCAAACCCTGTAGCTACCGTTACCGCCACAGGCGGTGTGGTAACCGGTGTATCGACTACATTGGCCACTACTAATATTATATACACAGCTGCAACATTCAGCTGCGGATCAGCTACCACTACATTGTCTGTAACTGTTAAGCCATTGCCTTTTGCAGGTGCTATTGTTGGCCTGGATAGTGTTTGCTCGGGTGCACAGATCACACTTACCAACCCTACCGCAACCGGTGGCGCATGGAGCAGTGCTGCTAATCCCATAGCTACTGTAACAGCAGCAGGCGGTGTGGTAACAGGTGTATCTACAACATTAGCTACTACTAATATCATCTATACCTCTGCTACTTTCAGTTGCGGTACATTGACTACCAACCATGCGGTGACAGTGAAGCCATTGCCATTTGCAGGAACGATAACAGGCCTGGATAGTGTTTGCTCAGGTGCGCAGATAACATTGACCAGCTCGGGCACGCCGGGTGGTACATGGAGCAGTGCTTCTAACCCGATAGCTACTGTTACAGCCGCAGGTGGTGTGGTAACGGGTGTATCTACAACATTGGCCACTACAAACATTATATATACAGCGGCAACATTCAGCTGCGGATCGGCTACCACTACATTATCAGTAACCGTTAAACCATTGCCTTTTGCAGGTGCTATAGTTGGCCTGGATAGTGTGTGCTCAGGTGCACAAATAACGCTTACCAACCCAACCGCAACCGGTGGTGCATGGAGCAGTGCATCTAACCTGATAGCCACGGTAACAGCAGCGGGTGTGGTAACCGGTGTGTCAACAACATTGGCAACTACCAATATTATCTATACGTCGTCTACATTCAGTTGCGGTACATTGACTACCAACCATGCTGTAACCGTGAAGCCATTACCAAATGCCGGTACAATATCAGGATTGGATAGTGTTTGTTCGGGTGCACAGATAACACTCACCACATCGGGTACTCCGGGTGGTGCCTGGAGCAGCTCATCTAACCCTATTGCTACTGTAACGGCAGCAGGTGTAGTAACGGGTGTATCTACAACATTGCAAACCACTAACATCACCTACACATCTAATACATTCAGCTGCGGATCTAACAATACCTCGCATGCAGTGACAGTAAAACGTCTGCCATTTGCAGGTGCTATTGTTGGTTTAGATAGCGTGTGTTCAGGTGCACAGATAACACTGACCAACCCTACAGGCATAAGCGGTTCATGGAGCAGTGCTTCGAACCCCATTGCAACTGTAACGGCTGCAGGCGGTGTGGTAACGGGTGTATCTACTACACTGGCCACTACCAACATCATTTATACATCATCTACTTTCAGTTGTGGTAATGCAACAACCACCCACGCGGTAACAGTTAAGCCGTTGCCTAATTCGGGTGTTATCGCCGGTTTGGATAGCGTGTGTTCAGGAGCGCAGATTACACTGAACACATCGGGTACACCGGGCGGTGTATGGGGAAGTGTCGCGCCCACTGTTGCTACTATCACATCGGGCGGTGTAGTAACCGGTCTGGCAACTGTGCTGACAACTACTACCATTAACTACACATCAAATACATTCAGCTGCGGATCAAACAGCAGCACCTTCCAGGTTACAGTAAAGCCACTGCCATTTGCAGGTGCAATAGTTGGGCTGGATAGTGTTTGCTCAGGCTCACAGATAACGCTTACCAACCCTACCGCAACCGGCGGTACCTGGAGCAGCGCATCCAGCACTATAGCAACTGTTGATGTAGCAGGTGTGGTAACAGGTGTAACCACAACACTGGCAACTACCAATATTATTTACTCATCGTATACCTTCAGTTGCGGTACGCTTACCGCTACCCATGCGGTAACAGTTAAACCTCTGCCGTTTGCAGGTACAATAACAGGTCCAACTGCGGTGTGCGAAGCGTCTACGATATCGCTGAGTAATGCAGCACCCGGAGGTGTATGGAGCAGCAGCAACACCACAAGGGCCACCGTAGATGCGGCGGGCAACGTAGGTGGAGCAACCGCAGGCTCTGTGAATATCATATATACGGTAACCAACACATGCGGCACAGCTTTCGCTACGTTCCCGCTTACAGTTAATCCACTGCCACATGCCGGCACTCTATCGGGCGTACCTAACTTATGTCCTGGCACGACGACATCTCTGTCTAGCACAACAGCAGGTGGTGTATGGTCCAGCGGTAATACAGCTATAGCCACTGTAACAGCAGGTGGCGTGGTTGGAGGCGTATCACCGGGTTCAGTTACCATATCTTATTCTTATACCAATGTCTGCGGAACAGATGTTTCCACATTCCCTGCCGTGGTAATACCTTTCCCTGTTGCGGGTACTATTTCGGGTCCTTCACTGGTATGTCCGGGTGCAACAATATCACTAGCCAGCACAGTGTTGGGTGGTACATGGAGCAGTCTGAATACGGCTGTCGTTACGGTTACACCATCAACCGGTATAGTTGGCGGTGTGGCAGCAGGCACAGCAAGCATTAAATACACTGTTACCAACTTCTGCGGTGTTGCCTTTACCACACACCCAATGACGGTCAACCCGATAGTTGTGCCATCGGTTACTATTACATTGTCGCCAAATGATACAGTTTGCGCAGGTACATTGGTGACCTTTACGCCAACGGCAGTGAACGGCGGACCTACGCCTACCTTCATCTGGACCATTTTCGGAACACCGGTAGATACAGCCAGTACTTATACTTACGCTCCGGCCAACTTTGATAATGTGGCCTGTATCATGATCAGCAGTGCACCATGCCCTGTACCTCCATCAGATACATCTGCGGGCATCAGTATGTTGGTACGCCCGGTAGTAACACCTACCATTACTATCGTATCATCGGTAACAGGTGATATCATTTCATACCTTGGGCAGATTGTGACCTTCTTCTCTACCGTAACTTATGGCGGTAGCGCTCCTACCTACCAGTGGTACCTGAATGGTGTGCCGGTGACGGGTGCAACAAGCTCCACCTACGCTACCGAGATCTACTCTGATGACACCGTTTATTGCGTGATGACCAGCGACGTAGAATGCGCAACATCTCCGTTCGATACCAGCGATATCAGGATCATAAGATTGGGCGTACTGAGCGTGAACGACGCAATAGCTATCAACAACCTGACGATGTACCCTAATCCTAACAAGGGTAGCTTCATAGTAACAGGCAAGACCAATTCATCTACCAACAGCGACATTACTTACCAGGTGATCGATATGATGGGCAGGATCGTTTATTCTGATAACGGATCGACCAACGGAGAAGGGATACGACAGGAGATCAAATTGGGAGATAATATACCTCCTGGCAACTACTTGCTGAGGGTGGTAAGAGATAATGAATCAACCGTTATCCATTTTACGCTGAACAACTAATAAAAATAAGAATATATAATAATAAGGGCTGCCCAGGGGCAGCCCTTATTATTTTTAAGTATTTCCATAACAACCAGTCAACCACAAAAACCAAAAACATCAAAACAACGTATAATTAAGCGTGAATTATCATTTACCCCGAATTTATTCAATACCACCACAGAGGCTATCAATTCTAACTAACTAATATTATATTTGCATAAGTGAAACTGGCACATCTTATCCTCGCACATTCCAACCCCGACCAACTGAAAAGATTGGTGGATAAATTGGCGCATAGTGACAGCCGTATCTATATTCATCTGGATAAGAAGACCGAAATCACTCCGTTTCTTCCTATTGCCGATAATGACCGTGTATCATTTATCAGTAACAGGATAAAAGTATATTGGGGAGGTTACAGCATTGTGCAGGCCACGATAAATAGTTTTGAAGAGATATTGGCTACCGGCATTGCCTTTGACCATATCAACCTGCTCAGCGGGCAAGACTACCCTATTAAGAGCACAGATCACATTCACCAATTCCTCGCAGAGAATAAGGGTAAGATCTTCATGCATTCACTATCGGTAAAGAATGAATGGCAGGAAGCAATACCAAGGATAGAGCGTTATCACCTGGCCAACCTGAAACTACCCGCAGGTACATACAGAATGGAGCAGATGGTAAATGCCATACTACCCAAACGCAAAATGCCGGAAGGCATAGTAGCCATGGGCCGATCGCAGTGGTTCACCGCATCAAAAGAGAGCATAGCCTACATAGTTGATTATGTAAAAAAGGAACAGTGGGTGTCCAGGTTCTTTAAGATGAGCTGGGCAGCTGATGAGCTCATATTTCAGACTATCCTGTTCAATTCACCGTTTAAGGAGCATATGGTAAATGACAATCTGCTGTATGTAGACTGGAGTGAAGGTAAGGCTAGTCCGAAGTTACTGACGATGGAAGACGCCGCTGCCCTAAAGGCATCTGATAAACTATTTGCCCGCAAATTTAATAGCGAAGCAGATAGTGCAGTATTGGATTACATTGATAACTTTACGGCCTGAGCATCGTTTTCTGCATGACCAAGAAGGTTTCCATTGTTACTGTCAATTTTAATCACAGCCATGTCACCGATGCCATGCTCGATTCTGTGTTTGCCAAAAACACGTACGACCCTCTGGAGATAATAGTGGTTGACAATGGCAGTGCAGTTGATCCCATACCAGCCTGGCAACAGAAATACCCATCGGTAAAATACATTCGTTCGGAACAGAACCTGGGTTTTGCAGGTGGTAATAATCTGGGTATACAACAGGCAACAGGCGACTACCTGTTCTTCATTAACAACGATACGGAAATAACCGAAGGGCTGATAGAAACGCTGGTAGCCACACTGGAAGCGCACCCTGAATGCGGAATTATTTCGCCTAAGATACGCTACTACGACCAGCCCGATATGCTGCAGTATGCGGGGTTCACACCCATGAATTATTACACAGCACGCAACAATTGTATTGGCCAGTTTGAAAAAGACTATGGCCAGTATGATAACCTTACCGGCGAAACGGGCTACATACATGGCGCAGCCATGATGCTGCCTCGTTCAGCAATGGATAAGGCCGGACTGATGCCAGAAAACTACTTCCTGTACTACGAAGAAATGGATTGGTGCGAGATGATAAAGCGGGCCGGCTATACGATCCGTATCAACATGCAGGCGCTTATATATCATAAAGAGTCGATATCGGTGGGCAGCAAAAGCGCACTGAAGGAGTACTTTATGAACCGCAACAGGCTGCTGTTCATCAGGCGGAACTGCGGGTTTGGCGTACGTGCTTTTTTCTGGTTCTACTTTTTGGGTATTGTTACCCCAAGGAATATACTATCTTACATCAGGGAAAAACAACCCTTTGCAAAGGTGCTGCTGAAAGCTATATGGTGGAATATGACCCATAGCACAAATAGCAAAGACCTGGGTTGGGAAATTAAAAAATAGCACATGATCATTGCATTCTGGATAAGTCTCTTCCTGGTATTCTATACCTTCTTTGGATATGGTATAGTCTTGTACGTACTGGTAAAGCTGCGTGTAGCCATAAAAGGAAAGCGTAAGATACCCGACAATGGCGGCAACTGGCCTACCGTGACTCTGATTGTAGCTGCATATAATGAGCAGGACTACATCATAGACAAGATAAATAATACGCTGCAGCTGAACTACCCAAAGGACAGAATCAGCTTCATATTTGTTACTGACGGCAGCAATGATAAAACGCCAGATCTTATTGCCACATACCCACAGATAAAGCTGATGCACCGCCCCGAGCGCAGCGGTAAGATAGCCGCAGTGCACCGCGCCATGAAGGAGGTAACAAGCGAAGTAGCCATCTTCACCGATGCCAATACGTTTTTGAACAAAGACTCTATGCTCAATATTGCCCGCCATTATGCCGACCCTAGCGTAGGTGCGGTATCGGGAGAGAAGCGGGTGAGTATAGAAGATGTGGCAGATGCCACCGCAGGCGAGGGTTTTTACTGGAAGTATGAATCGAAACTGAAGACATGGGATAGTGAACTGTATTCTGTAGTAGGCGCTGCGGGAGAGTTGTTCAGCGTACGGACCAGCCTGTATATACCTGTAGAGCCCGACACTATTCTTGATGACTTTATGATCTCTATGCTGATAGCTGAAAAGGGCTACCGCATAGTATATGAGCCTATGGCCTATGCTACAGAAACAGGCTCTGAAAATGTAAAAGAAGAACTGAAACGTAAGGTAAGAATAGCCGCAGGAGGTATACAATCTATAGTGCGACTAAAAGCGCTAATGAACCCATTCAAGCAATTCACACTTACCTTTCAATACATCAGTCACCGTGTACTGAGGTGGACAGTAACACCATTTTTGATGATACTGGCGTACATACTGAACCTGCTTATAGTTACCGAAGGCGGTGCACCAATATACCTGGCGCTCCTGGGCTGCCAGACCATGTTTTACGGCGCATCGCTAATGGGTTGGTTGCTGGAAACACGACAGATAAAGATCAAAATTCTCTTTATACCCTACTACTTCTGCATGATGAACTATGCCGTATTGGCAGGACAGCTCCGCTATATAAAAGGCAGCCAGAGTGCCGCATGGGAGAAGAGCAAGAGAAGGTAGTTTTGCAAGCGGGACGCCTGCATGATCGAGAACAAGCGGGTGCTTTGACAAGTGGCGAGAAATCTCAAAATCGCACTCGAAAAATGCGCTAAAACGCTACCTATCAAAGCAAAATAATTTTACCTTGTGACTGTCAAAAACAAAAGACACAACCTATGCTACGAAAGAAAATAAGCTTATTGCTAGCCTTATTACTATGCCAGACACCGGCTGTTTTTTCACAACCTCATATTGAGCGTAGTGCCCCATTTGAAATAACAGATGAGGACGGATTTATGAAAGTCGTTCAGTTTAAAAACGGCAAAACCTGCTACCTCAATTTTGTAGGAGAAGGCGGCATTACGTTCAAGCTATTTGATGCAGCGCACAAACCGACCATCTCAACAAAAATAAGAAGCACCAAATGGGATGCAGATGACTATAAAAGCACTGCCATATGTGCTACTTATGAGATACACGACGAGCTGGTAATATTCTTGCTACAGCAAAACAATAGCAAAGAGAACATCCTGCATCGCATACGTGTGAATGAGGAAACCGGCAAGATCATTAAAGAAGATGAGATCGCATCGGGCAGAAAAATGGGGCTGTTCCCGTTTTCTATATACGTAAAATCATTTATAGTACAGAAAGATCCCAATTCTGATTGTTACGGCGTTATAAGTGCCGATGCCACATTTGGTAAAGCCACTTTCCTTGTACAGCATTTTGACGGAAACCACAACCTGATCTCGAGCGTCACTGAGAGTACAAAGGACAATGGCGGACTATGCCCAATGGCTATTGCAGTAAACGGAGACAAAGCACTGTATTTGACCAGTGGTGAATTAGGGGGCATGGGCGATGTCAACAGCACGTACATCTCTAAATTAACCAAAGAGAGCAAAACAATTGACTATAAACCACTGGAATTTGCCGTTGACTTCAAAAGCAGCACATGTCAAATGCAATTCCGCCATTCAGACAATAAAGTAGAGGTATTGTTCACTACCCGCGTGAAGTCTAAATTGTTCAGCAATAAAAGCCTTTACATGTCTTGCCTGGCACTGTTAAACTCAGACAACCTGAATGTGCTCTCGCTGAAAGAACTGACAAACAAGAAGATCAATGAATTTGGCCATACAATATTGGCGGCAGAAAAGGATTTCGATGGGGTTTGTAATGGGTTTGTGCTAACCAATAATAATGAGACATTTTTACTAAGTGAAGAAATGTCTTACGAGGTTGTGTCTAAAATGCCGGGCAAAGGGATTTCGAAAAGCTACCTGGGCAATATTGGCATTACCCAACTGAACGCCGATGCCGAAGAAAGCGCCGGATACCTGATAGAAAGTAAAAAGAAAATAGAAGGCGAAGTGCCATTCATGTTCCTGAAAGACAATGGCAAGGGCGCCTGGGTAATTTCTCCCGACCGTATGCATGATGCAACTAACAACCAGGAGGTGAAATTTCTGTTTATTTCAGGCAAAAAAGCTAACTATATCCTTATCAACCAGCTTGATGTGTATATGCAGGCCGGCAACGCAGAAAGCCTGAAGAGAAGAGACTTTAATCAGGGAACTATTGAGGCATGCTATTATACGCTTAAGAACGGCAATATGGCCAAAGCACCTGTATTTGGCAACGTAACCCCGGGTGTAGAACATACCTGCTACATAGGATCAGCCGACGTGAACAGCGATGGCGTCGTAGCCACACTGGAACGCTCTGTGGATGGCAAAAAAACTACCGGGCACATTGTTTGGCTGACATTTGAATAGTTATTGTACAGCGCTAATTGACCGACAAAAGGAATTGTCTATGAAATATTACATGCCGCGACCGTACCCGCTGTATTTCACTTTAGCAACAATTGCTTCTTTGATATTGGTCAACTTTGTGCTGGTGGGGTTTACGGCCGCAGGTGTAGATCCATCTACGCTGCAACGGTTGTACCTTTTAATGCTGACGTTTTTTCTATCAGGCTCACCGTTCATATTCTGGGAGATACGCAGAAAAGGACGGAAAGACTCAGTAGAGTTGGGTAAAGGATACATAGAATGGATCTCGTATACAAAGGGGATAGTAAAAGTGCAACGGCTACCTGTTGCTGATATTGCCCTCTTTGAGTAGTCTACCGGAAAGAAGGGAAACCAGAAAAACCTGATGCTATATTGGTACATGTAGCAGGCGACGACCTGCAACGGCAACTGGAATTTTATAAAATACCATTCGCTACCATTTCACAGTACTGTGTTGATAATGGTATAACGCCACTAGTCACTACCCTGCTGCATACAGATGTAGATGAGGTGAAAGTGAACAAAAACGGGATAGCAATAAAGTACTATGCAACATCTCAATTTAAACGTGCCAAAACTGTAAAGATCCCCTTCACTCAAATCAGGACAATAGATCTGCTATCACCCCACCCTATATCTACCGAAAACAGGTACTACCAAATAACCACATGGGGTGATACGTTTAGCTTTCCTAAACACACGGTAGATGAGGACAAATTAAAGCAGTGTGCCGAGGGGTTTGGGATAGAGGTGGGGAGTAGAAAGTTTGGTGAGTAAAGGGAGAAGTACCCCAAGCTAGTAAAAAAGTGTACTCTCGTGCACACAAACCAACTTCAACACTTAAACACTTAATTTTACATTCACTAATCCTTCATACTATAGATAATGATACATCGCCGCGTGCATATATTGTGGTTAATCTGTCTATTGCTTGTGGCATGCACGAAGGAAAGTAAATATACTACTGCCATCATTAGCGCTACATTCGAGAATGCCGAAAAGATCAGCCGTGTACCCATTACCACAAACGCAGATAGTATCAACGCAAGCAAATACGCCATTAAGCTATCTTTTGCAGCAGTGATAACCGGTGACAATGGCGGTACTGATGTAAAGGGCGAAACGCAATACAGTTTGACCAATCGAGTTATCTCGACTGCTGTTTACTCACCTACCGACTTTAATTCAACCCACCCGGCAGGAACTTCACTTGCCGATTGCTTTAATTTGCTGAGCGATACACTGACTGTTCAACTGAACGCTTTTACCGGTTATAACATCAACGCTTCCTTTAAATTTGCTGATAAGAGATCTAACCAGGATACATTTCGCTATGCGGCGTTTCTTATTTTGTCGAGCACACAATACGTTGCCGGTCCCAGAGACTTTGTGATCTCCATGACGCTCGCCGACAGCACACATTTCTCAGACACTCTGCATGTGTACCTGAAATAACCCAACTATAACCGGGTCTCAGAATAATACCCAGCTTGCGCCCTCTGCTAAACGTCAGCAAACCACTTTTACGTTTTCACTTTTAACTTTTGACTTAATACGCTACATTTGAGTTCTAAATCAGAAACACGAACATGCAAGCCTGGAAAGAATATCAAGACCAAAATAAAGACCGTTTTTTAGATGAATTGCTGGATCTGTTGCGCATACCATCGGTAAGTGCAGATAGTAAGTACAAAGGTGATGTAGCGCGCTGTGCCGATGCTGTAAAAGAGCATTTGATGAAGGCGGGTTGTGATAGTGCTGAGGTATGCCCTACTGCCGGCCACCCTATTGTATTTGGTCAGAAGATAGTTGACCCAAGCCTGCCTACTGTATTGGTTTATGGCCACTACGATGTGCAGCCTGCAGATCCCATCAACTTGTGGACAAGCGGTCCGTTTGAGCCGGTGATAAGGGATGGTAAGATATTTGCCCGTGGTGCATGTGATGACAAGGGACAGATGTTCATGCACATAAAGGCCCTGGAAGTAATGGCTAAGACCAATACCTTGCCTTGCAATGTGAAGATAATGATAGAAGGTGAAGAGGAAGTAGGCAGCAGCAACCTGGGCAAATTCCTGGAAGACAATAAAGAAAAGCTGAAGTCGGATATAGTATTGGTATCTGATACTTCTATGATCAGCATGGAGCACCCGTCGATAGAAAGCGGCCTGCGTGGACTGGCTTACATGGAAGTGGAAGTAACAGGCCCTAACCGCGACCTGCACAGTGGTGTATATGGTGGCGCGGTGGCTAACCCCATCAACATACTGTGCAAGATGATCGCATCTATGCACGACGAGAATAACCATATCACAATCCCTGGCTTCTACGAAAAAGTACAGGAACTGACCGATGCGGAAAAGAAGGCACTCAACAATGCACCGTTCGACCTGAAGGAATATGCCGATGAGTTGGGCGTAAAAGAAACATGGGGCGAAAAGGGTTACAGCACCCTGGAGCGCACAGGCACACGTCCTACGCTTGATGTGAATGGTATATGGGGCGGCTATACAGGCGAAGGAGCTAAGACGGTATTGCCATCAAAGGCATTTGCCAAGATATCTATGCGCCTGGTACCTAACCAGACATCTGACGAGATCTCTAACCTCTTCAAAGCACATTTTGAGAAAATAGCACCGGCTAATGTGCAGGTAAAAGTAACAGCTCACCACGGTGGCGAACCTGTTGTAACACCTACCAACAGCCATGCATACAAGGCAGCTGAAAAGGCGATACAGACTACATTTGGTAAAGACCCAATCCCTACACGCGGTGGTGGCAGCATTCCTATCATAGCATTGTTTGAAAAAACATTAGGTCTTAAAACTGTTCTCCTCGGCTTCGGACTGGACAACGACAACATCCACTCCCCTAACGAGAAGTATGATGTAGCCAACTATTTCAAAGGCATAGAAACCATACCTTACTTCCATAAGTTCTTTGCGGAGAAGGAGTAAATAAAACTATTCAACTATTATAAAGGGATTGCGGCATAGCCGCAATCCCTTTTCTAAACCTAACATCTATGTTTGTCACCCCCGATGGCCATTCGATCATGAAAATGATTGAGCTCCATTTCCCCTACCACATTCTTAACGGCCGTTATAGCGAAGAACAATACAAAAGATATGGAGGCATTGCACCTAAGCTGGTAATACCTTTCTGGCTATGCTCCATTCTTTCCATGCTGATCTGCGTCTTTATAGCTTGCCTCCTCATAAATAAGGTGGGCGAATACATTGTCGGCCACCATTATAGTGAGGCCCATATAGTAAAAGATCTAAACGTCTTTATGGTTGTATACTGTTTCATGTTTTCAATTGGAATAAACCTTGTAATTGCTCCCCTATTGGTTCTAAGAGCTAGATATGGCAACGAATACACCGCAGTAATAGATTTCTTTAGTTTTGAGAGTAAAATAGATTTCAGGAAAGCATACCACCGTTTCAGTTTACCGCTTGTAGGTATATCGCTCCTATTTTTCGTCTATGATCTAACCAATTATGTATTGATCAGCAAAGAAAAGGTGTATGTCAAGCAATACTATACCCTACCAAAAACTATATTGCACCGAGATATAATCAATATGATGAGAGATTATGAAACAAGTAATGGACAGACTGATACATCATATTATGTGATTTCCAAATCAGGAGATACGCTTCTGCTGCCGGGGTGTGGCATTAAGGAGTATAAACTGATTGTAAATTACGCAGATACAACAAAGTAGGGTCAGTGCTATCAATTCAACAACGCCTTCACACCCAATGCCTGATCCTTGTTCTTTAATGCCTGATATATCGCTATACTGCTTGCAAAGCCGGTCCATGCGGTAAGGGGCGCATAAGTACCTGCAGTCTTTTTGTCTTTGCGGGCCAGCCAAAGGCTACTTACTGCAAGAGTGGCATCTAGTACAGTCCATACTGCTGCAAGAATGGTACTCTTCTTCCTGAAATATACATAGTTGAAGGAGAAGAAGATAGCCCATATCATTCCCTGCATTGCCAATAGTTTGTTCTTTTCAGAACTAGCTTCATCTTTCAGCATGCGCTGCAGGCCCATCAGCAGAAAAAAGTTATTTATGGTCCATGCGGGGGCGAATACCCATCCTGGTGGTGCCCATGGTGCTTGCTTTAGTTCTTTTGTGTAGACCTTCTGGTCATCATCCATTTTCCCGCCAGACAGTTTCCCAAGGAAAGATACCCCAACAGCTATAATACCTATCTGCCACCATTTCAGTTTTTGCAGCATTGCTTTTAGTCCTCTTGTGTTCTCGTTCATGATCGATTGCTTTATACAGAGTATGGTATAAAATCAATGCCATAAGCATGTGCTGAAATCACAAAAATGCTACAGCACCCCCACCCTAAACCCCGCCAAAAAATTCACGCCCGGCATTGGCCGTGAGAAGACCACGTTATACCGCTCGCTCCAAATATTATTGCACTGGGCAGTCAGCTGTATCTGGTGACGCCTGATAGACGTGTTATACATCAGTTGTACGTTACCGGTCCGGAACGGTGGTAAGTAAACAGATTCATCAGCAACTGTAAACCTGTAGCCGGTATAGGTATGGTTATAATTAAAGTACAGTTGCTTGTAAGTAAACCCAACATTCAGTTGGCCATTGTAACGGGGTGCATAAGGTATTTGCTTACCTACACTACCATCGTTATAGATGTAGCTGCTTACGGTGGTAGATAGTACATAGGCTGTATTCACCTTCAGGTGTAGTTTCCACTTGCCGGTAGTATACTCCACCCTGTTCTCCGTTTCCACTCCCCTGCTATGCACCTCGGCTATATTGTGTGGGGTCCATATAGCGCCGCCCAACCATATTATCCAGTCATGTATGTTCCTGTTGAACACAGACAGATCATGATATACTTTAAAGTTCTTGTAGGTAAATGCCGCAGTATAGCCCGCATCTTCATTCCAGCCATATTCCGGTTTCAGCGCAGCATTGCCACCAGGGTAATAGTAGAGTTCATTCAGCGTTGGCAGTCTGTAGGTACGTTGCACATTCGCTCTTAGCGACAGCCACTGGGTTAACTTGTAAGATGCGCTTGCCCCCGGCAACAAAAAGCGCTGTGCTTTGCCCAACGAGAATCCTGTTGAATCAACCGACTCTAACCGCACATTGACGGCTGCATTCAGTTTGTTGTCGAGCAGCTTTAAATCATAAGCTCCTGCCAGCGCAATCTTGTTCTGTTGCTTTGCACCGGTGGTTTGCGCGCCCGTGAGCCACGATATCTGCAGAGGAGTGAATAGCAATAATCTACCGTGCTTGCCCAACAGCCACTCACATCCTACCTCATGAAAGTACTGGTAAGTAACCGCATTACTGTTCAATAGCAATGCCTGATCGCTGTAGTCAATATTGTCCCTTATAAAAGAAGTACGTGCATACAACCGGTTGCGATTGGTAAAAGTTGTAGCCCAGTTGGCTAGCAGCTTCAACGAGCCATCTATCTGCTTTTTATAAGAATGCTGCTCAAACAGTGCAGGTGGTATTTCCCTGTTATACTGTTGCCACCAGGCCATAAAATTGATATTGCCCACCTTCTTTACCAGATGCGATACCCGCACGGTTACTGCCGATCCCTGCAAATGGCTATTGTCTGCAGTTACTTTTTTGCCATTCTCATCTTTGTAACCAAAATTGTTGCTGGCAGACTGCAGTAAAATTTTAGCAGATACATTCCATTTTTTCCATGATGCCACTATATCGCCGCCAGTAGCCAACTGGCCGAAACTGCCTGTACTGCCGCTTAATGAGAGAACGCAATAAGGTTTCTTAGCGTACGAAAAACTTTCATCACCCAGCAGCAGCGCCCCTCCCACATTGCCACTACCTGTAAGTGCCGATGATCCACCATAAATGATATCTACAGTATTCATAAACATAACAGGCAATGTAGATACATCTGCAATGCCCAATGCGGCATTCTGTATCGGCACCCCATTCCACAACACCTGACTTTGTGCAGCCGATGCCCCACGGAAACTCAATGTGGCCAAACCATTAAACCCATACGACTTTACAAATACAGGCACCTGCTGTGTCAGCAGGCTACCAATGCTTTGCATACGGTATTGCTGCAATGTAACCGTGTCAATAGCTGTTAGCTTCTGGCCCGGCGAAAAGTCTTTTATTTTGAGATCTTTATTGCCGGTTTGCTCGCCATTTACTGTCGCTTCTTTCAACGTTCGCTTATCTTTTATTGTATCGGTGTTAGGCTGACCATAAGTGCCAACAGCGCCACCCAGCAAAGCAACACAAAAACAGAAAATAGTATAAAAACGGGCAAACATGAGGCGAAGATACCATCTTCCTCATTCTTTATTCGCCCCAGTTATTTACCGCTACACGTCAATTAGTTGTATTAAAGGTTCATAATAAGAAGATTTGTAGTACTTATACGTCTAATCTGACGTATGAGTAACTGCTCTCACAATTTAATATAGTTGTAAGTAAACATTGACCAACAATAACGACATAACGCAAATCTTAAAAAACGTTGGAATACATACGATCTGCTGGGTTGCTTTTTTGTTTTTACCTGAACTGTTTAACGAGCATCTTTCGGAGTTTGGCTTAGTTGGTGTAGCTGAAGACTTCATTTACCCTCCTCGTGTTGCTAACAATACTTTTTTTATAGCGCTGTTTTACTTCAGCTATTTTAAGGCGGTACCTTCCTACTATGTTTACCGGAAATTCATTTTTCTGGCTGTGTATGTCTTTACCGCATTCACCGTCTTTTTGATGATCAATTATCTGTTCAAGCCATTTAGTCACTCACACCATCACCAGAGTTCTATACTTGGCCCATCGTACAATCTGTTCATGTTCATCATCTGCCTTATTTCCTCTTTTGCTATGCGTACCTATACCAATTGGCGCAGTGTTTATGAGGAAAAACTGAATGCGGAGATCTCCTTCCTTAAGGCGCAGATCAATCCGCACTTCCTGTTCAATACGCTAAACAGCATTTACTCACTTACCATAACAAAGTCTGATGATGCTCCCGAGGCGGTTTTGAAACTATCTGGTATGATGCGCTACGCTGTAAGTGATACCGGCAACAGATATGTTTCTCTTGAAAAAGAGTTGGATTACATACTCAACTATATAGAATTACAAAAACTAAGACTGGACAAAAACATTATTTTTAATTACAGTATTACGGGCAGTGCCTTTGGCAAAAAGCTGGCACCATTTGTATTGATCCCTTTTATAGAAAATGCATTTAAACATGGGGTAAATGCGGAACAAGAATCAAATATCAATATAAATATCGAAATTGCTGAGGCGAGCATGCAAATGCAGGTGTGGAACAGAAAGGTGACAATATACAAAAGTGAGGAAAACAGCACCGGTACAGGAATTATTAATACCCGCACCAGGCTGCAAATGCTTTACCCCGGCAAACATGTACTTACCATACACGACCGGGAAACCGACTTTAGTGTTTTACTTAAAATAGATCTCGTATGATCACAGCATTAGCACTGGATGACGAACCACTGGCTTTAGAAATAATGAAAGCCTATTGCGGACGAATAGACTTCCTGGACCTGAAGTACGCGACAACATCGCCTACCGAAGCAATGAATTACCTTAAGGATAACCCCATAGACCTGCTTTTCCTGGACATAAATATGCCAGGCATAACCGGTATAGACTTCTTTAAAGCAGCAGGCGGTAATGCCCTTGTCATATTCACTACCGCCCACAGCGAGTATGCGGTGGAAGGGTTTAATATAAGTGCAACCGATTACCTTTTAAAGCCATTCAAATTCAGCAGGTTCATGCAGGCAGTAGATAAAGCAAGAGAACAGGTAAATTATATAAATACTGTAGACCCTGCCTCTCAATACCTTTACATAAGAGCAGACTATAGCACTCAGAAAATATTGATAGACGATATTATCTATATAGAGGGTATGGATAATTATATAAAACTACACATAGCAGGTAAGAAACCTATACTGGCAAGAATGAGCATGAAAGGCATAGTTGAAAAATTGCCTGAAAAGGATTTTATAAGAGTACACAGGTCTTATATTGTGTCGGTAAAAAAGATAACCAGTGCTAAAAACAAGGCTGTTTATATAGATGCTACCGAAATACCTATCGGCATCAACTACGCCGAAAAGGTGCTACCTCTTTTCAACGCCTAGGCCCTGACACACTGTAAGTGATACATATAAAATAAATATCGAAATACATTAGCGATTGTAGTTCTTTTTATTATTTTCGTGTTTCTAAAAAACCGAAACCTATGTATAAAAAGATCCTTTTGCTATGCCTCGCTATGTATTTTGTGTCAGCAGACAGCTACGGTCAATCTATGTTCAGAGCATACAACCGCTATATGCGTGCCAGCTCTAAAGGCAAAAAACTCTACCAACGCGATTACCTGGGTTATGGCAAAGCGTTCATGGCCATTGATGTAAAGCAACATTATACCGATATCCGTTATGTAGATCCTGATCCGAATACTAATTATAGCACCAACGGTAAATCTACCGATACATTTATCCACACTAAATATTCTGCTGCCAGTGCTATCAGTTATACCGAAGGCACCTTCTTTCCTCTGCAAAAAGTAGGCAGAGAGGGATTGATTGCTCTCGATGTATCTGCAACAGTAAACCTTATACAATACAACATAGGTGCTATAGATTATTCGTCAACAACAGGTATAGTAGAAGAAGGTATTACAGAGCAATTCTACTTCCCTATTGGCCTGGTGTACAAATATGGCGGCGAGGTGAACCTGAACAAGAAAAGCAAGTTCCTCTTTACCATGGGTTGTGGTTTTGCACCCTATGTTTCGGGTTCAAAGATCATCGCCTTCAGTTCTTTAATGGCGGGTTCACGCAAATATGTAATGGCAGAGTTTGGCGTGTTTGGCGGTATTGCCTGGAAACTACGCACCACCGTATACTTCGGTAACATAGTGCTGGTCGACAACCGCTATGCCGATATCTTTGATGCTACAAGCGGCCACAGCGATGGTTATGGCAACCTGGACATAAAAGTAACAGGCGGCACCACAGCCACAGTATCATTGCTCATCAATCCTTTCTCATGGGACTGGAAGGGTAAAGGAGATAACTACAGCTCATTCAATAAGTCAAAATACTAGTCTGTATCGGTCAAATATAAAATAGGTGCATCATGTTTTATCATAGATGCACCTATTTTTTGTCTCCGGAACGCAGACCATATCGCCGCTAAGAGATTTGACAACTTTTGAGAAAGATCGTCAAATCTAATTGTTGTTACGGAAGTAAGACCCTTACAACACCTTTTCTATCTTCAGATTTTTACCATTCAATGTAAACTCATCGCCGGCGGCCTTGCCCATCATCTGTATGGCAATGGGCGCTTCTGGAGAAATAGCATAGTAGGTTGTACCATCCAATGGTATTTTACCCGCACCGATTGCTATATAATAGCTGCCACCATTTGTCAGCACTAATGAACCGGGTGCAACAGTATCGCTTTTCACGGATGGACTAACATTTTCGAGGGCCACCTTTAGTTTGTACATATCACCAAGTCGAGCAAGGTTTAGCTCTACTTCCTGCTGCATCATTTCGCGTCCCACTTCAAACTTGTCTCCGGCACTACTCTTGGTATCATCATTAGCAGCTTCCTGCGCTTCTGCTGCATTTTGTTTTATAATGGCCACTCTGCTGGCAATATAGTCGTGGCAAAGAAGATATAATTTTTCTTTTATAGCACTCATACGGTATACTTGGGGTTAATAAACTTCGATGGGTATTAAAAATTATGCCATCAAAAGGACGGGCAAGATAAAGATTTTTTTGAGGAACAATAATAGTGAAGCAATTGATTTATACTATAGTTCCCACTCTATAATACTATTTACCCACTCGGGGCGGTAAGGTGTCTGCACCTTTACGTAGTTATCGGTATAGCCTTCCATTATTCCATTTTTAGGTGCAATCTCAAAAAGTACATTCCTTTTGGCGCCGCGTTGCTGTTCAGTGAAGTAACTCATCTTCTGGTAAGACAAGTTGCGCAATGCTTTGTTTCGTTCGTTACGAATATGCACCGGCACGACAGGTTTCATATCAGCAGCCAATGTGTTATCCCTTTCAGAGTAGGTGAATACATGCAGGTACGATACATCTATATCATGCAGAAAATCGAAGGTCTCTTTAAAATGCTCATCTGTCTCGCCTGGGAAGCCCACTATTACATCGGCACCTATACAGCAATGCGGCATCAACTTCTTTATCGTAGCTACCCTATCGGCATACAGATCGCGGCGATAGCGCCTGCGCATGGCTGCCAGTATAGTATCACTACCACTCTGCAGCGGCACATGAAAATGCGGCATGAACTTCTTAGACTGCGCCACAAACTCAATTACTTCATTGGTAAGCAGATTCGGTTCTATGCTGGATATGCGGATCCTGTCTATCCCATCATGGGCATCCATTTCCTGTATCAGGTCGTAGAAGTTGGTTTCTTTTTTCTTGCCACCGTCATAGCCCTTGCCAAAGTCGCCCAGGTTAATGCCCGTCAAAACTATTTCTTTTGTACCACCTGCTGCCAGCTCGGTCATGTTGGCCAGCACCCCTTCGATACTATCGCTGCGGCTATGACCGCGCGCCAGTGGTATGGTGCAGAAACTACAGTTATAATCGCAACCATCCTGCACCTTAAGAAAGGCACGAGTGCGATCGCTTTGTGAATAGGAACTGTGAAAACCTTCTACATCTTCAATATCACATGATCGTATTTGCGCTCCGCTATTGGCAGTACTCTTAGTCAATTCGCTGAGATGATGCACCAGGTTGAACTTTTCAGCCGCGCCCAACACAAGATCTACCCCTTCTATCTGCGCTATTTCTTTGGGCTTCAATTGTGCGTAGCAACCGGTTATGACCACAAAGGCCTCAGGCGCACGACGCTGAATACCGCGAACAATATAGCGACACTCTTTATCGGCATTGTCGGTAACAGAGCAAGTATTGATCACATACACATCTGCCTGATCATTAAAATCTTTCTTCACAAACCCATCCGCCTCCAAAGACCTACTTAATGTAGAGGTCTCTGAATAGTTGAGTTTACAACCCAGTGTATGAAATGCTACCGATCTGCTCATGTAAATATTTAAAAAGAAGGCAAAATTAACGAAATATCCCCGACCATGGCACAGTTTTACCTCTATGTAGGTTGTGACAGTGTAAAACAAGTGTTCAGCAAAACAAACTTAGAACACTTATAAAATGTAGCGATATGAAAAAGATAATATTAATGTGCTCAGTAGCAATGGTTGCCCTAACCGCTGGTTGTAAGAAAGTAAAAGACCTCGCAGATATAAGTGTGGATATTCCGTATACACAACAAGTAACTGTACCACCGGTAGATGGATATACATTCGGCTTTCCCCTACCTGCAGGTGGTGTGAACCTGCCTTTCCCGGCATTTGCTGTACCTACCAATTCAAAAAGCTACCTGGATCAATATCATACTACCAGTGCCAAAGTGCGCAAGGTAGACCTGAAAGGACTCACCATTCAGCTGACAGCTCCGGCAAGTCAGAATTTCGACTTTTTGGATACGGTTCAATTATTCATTGCAGCTCCCTCTCAGCCTGAGGTGTTGGTGGCTTATGGCTATAACATACCCAAGAGCCAAACCATTTTTGTGATGACTACGAATAGTGATGTAAACCTTAAAGATTACTTCTTACAAGACACCATGTACTTCAGGACCAACATGCACGTAAATGCCGTTCCCGCTCCCGGAGCACAGATGAATATCAAGTCGGTGTTTAATCTGGTGGCGAACCCGTTGTATTAGAGATAAGGCAAAACTCAAAAGTGAAAATCTAAAAGTTGACATAGCCGTTGTTGGTCTTAGGATCAACAACGGCTATTCACTTGGAAGCCACATAGAAAACGTTCTTACATACCCGGTTAGATCGTATAAATGCCCCTCCTCGTCTGCATATGGCTCTATGCAAGATGGATTAGAAAAACCTGTCACACAGCTCTCTATCTCCAACAAAGTAGTATCAAAATTTTCATAGCTATCACGATGGTGCTCCAGCAGGTCACGTAGCAGGTAAAAGACATGTTTCCTTTTCCATAAAGGCCTTAGCTGTTCAATTCTGTCATATACATAGTTATCTAGTAGCAATTGATCATCCGTTGAATTGCTGATATGCGCAACAATTTCGTTTTTCACATTGTTATATTCCCCGGGGAGGTCAAGTATATTGTTTTCAAGAAAATGCCAGTCTCTGATGTTTATCATCTTCTTTCAAAATTATTAAGGTAAAATACTCAGCACTCTTCATTAACCAAAAATTAAGATGAAAAATAAAGCTAAAAACGAAAAATGCTCCGGGCGAACCGGAGCATTAAGGTGGGTATTATTTTTCGTCATAGGCATAAATAAGAGTTTAATCTATTTACAAGGGCCAAAAACGAAACTTACACTTGACACCTAAATAAAATCACCCTTGTATTTTTATTCAGCATTCGTTTAGGTATCAAACTGAGTGCAATCTATCCACATGCTACCACTCCTGCCAAATAAAGTTCACGAACGGTCGAAAAAGTTCATGAACGGTAGAACAACCAGTCCTAGTAGGCTTTTCATTCGTTAATAAGATGTTATTCATACAAACAAATGCATCATTAACTAATCGTCGGATAAGTACTTTCTCCCTGGCGCAGAACAGATTTTCATGTGAGTATGATCAGACAAAATTCCAAGAGATAAAACTCTAAATTTGCACATCAAGAATCAATAAAAATGAAACTATCCGCCTTTCTATTACTTATGGTTATCGCTTTCAGTTCCTGTAGTGAAGATGATATATCAGGCACTCAAAAGAAGTGCAAAGAAATATTGGCAAACCTGCCCACCACCGAACATAAAACACTTGGCATGTCGGCGCATAGCGCTGAAAGTAGTGGCGTTAACTTTTATTACAGGGATAAAAAAATTGTGCTGGCAACAGTGGCTACTTATGACGAAAGCAACAGAAGTAATACTCAATATTTTTTCGACGACAATGAACTGATCTGCGTAGTTCAGGATGATTATGTTTACAACAGGCCTACCTATATGACCGAAGAAAGAGCACTAAAAGACGGAGACAGCGTATGGTATGATGACTCAAAGACTAAAATGACCACTACCCGATATTACTTCTATGATGGACGAATGGTAAAATGGATCAATAAAGACAATAAGGTAATTCCTGAAACGAATAAGAAGTATGATTTTCAGGCGGCAATTTTACTACGGGATGCGGAAAAGATAAAAAAAATGAGTGGAGTCAACGTTGAGTAGAACGCGCACTCAAATTAGTTTCTAAGGTCTATCTGCTGCTCCCATAATCCCATATCACCTGCCCGTGCTGGTAGTTAACAATACTGCCGTCTTCAAGCTGCACTGCGAGTGTGCCATCAATATTTGCATGGAGTATATTGGCTTTCCATGATGCATCGGCATTCATAAATCCCTGCGGCATACCTTGTCTATACAACAACTGATTGTATGCCTCCATTTGCATTGCTGCCGGCACGGGAAATTTTGTAGCCTTAAAAATCGCATCTCGTAGTTCTGTAAGGAGAAGTGATTTATCTATATCTCTGCCTGAAGCAACTTTTAAAGAAATCGCATGTGGCAGGTCGTCAGCAAAACGAGCTTGGTTTACATTCAGCCCCAGTCCTATGACACTATGTGTCCAGTTACTGCCACGCAGTACATTTTCGATCAAAATACCCCCTGCCTTTTTGTCATTGACAATAATGTCATTAGGCCATTTCACAGCTACGCGCCAATGATCATCAAGCTTTTGCAAAACTTTGGCTATTGCCACAGTAACTGCTGTATTAAAGACAAATTGTTCGGCTAAAGAATGTCTGGGAGTAACAATTATGCTCATTAGCAGGCTGTTGCCCGGCACATCAACCCATGTCTTACCCCGCTGCCCCTTACCATCGGTTTGCCCGTTGGCAACAATTGTCAGGCCGTCCTGTGCCTTATTGCCATCTATCAATCGCATGGCATAGTTATTGGTGCTATCAGTAAAATCAAGTTCTATTATCGGAGCTTCTGGTAATGACATATGGTTTAGTGCAAAAAGATTTATAATTTTGGTAAGACGATAAAGATATTATCAATCATTAAAACGAGGAAATTTAAGTTTGGAGAATATACTGAATACATTACAGGAAAGAAAGAAACCAGTGGCAAAACTTGCGAAGAACAGCAAGTTATTCAAAACGATCATCAGCAGCATACAAGATAAGAAGGCAGAAAATATTGTGGTACTTGATCTTAGAAAGATCGAAGAGGCCGTAGCCGATTTTTTTGTGTTGTGCGATGGCCGTTCTCACATACAGGTGAAAGCAATTGCAGACAATGTAAAAGATGAAGTGGAAAAAGAGTGTGAAGAAAGACCATATCATATTGAACATGGTGAAAAATGGACACTTGTAGACTATGTGAACATTGTAGTTCATGTTTTCCAACGCGAACACAGAGAATTTTATAGCCTGGAGAGTTTGTGGGCAGATGCTGAACGTACTGAATACTAAGTTTAACAATACAAGTAGCAACTAGATATAATGGAAGATAATAAGCAAATACCGGGTATGAAACCTGGTAATAACGACCCTAACCAAAAGAAAGGCCCGAAGTTCAATATATATTGGATCTATGGTATCATCATCATGGTGATCATCGGTGTGCAGTTCTTTGGTGGTAGCCTCAATACATTGAGCAACGAATACGGCTTTCAGGACTTCAAAACGTACAACGATAAAGATCAGGTAGCGAAACTTAAGCTCATCAACAACGATCACGTAGAGGTTTATCTGAAAAAAGGTGTTCCATTGCCTCCAGTTACAAGCCAGGGCAAAACAGTGTCTCCCGGCGTAAGCACCGAAAAAACACCGGCCTTCGAGTTTAAGATAGGTAGCGTTGAGCAATTCGGTCTCGATATGGCTGAGGCAGAGAAAGCCCGCCCTAATCATGTAAACATCATTTACGAAACACAACAAGATTATTCTAAGATATTCCAGTTTGTGCTGCCTATCATTTTTGTAGTAGCACTATGGTTTCTTTTGTTTCGCAAGATGGGACAAGGTGGTGGTGCGGGTGGTGCAGGCGGTATCTTCAACATCGGCAAGTCTAAAGCTCAGTTGTTTGAAAAAGGTACACGTGTCAACATTACATTTAATGATGTAGCCGGCCTTGATGAAGCTAAAGTAGAAGTAATGGAGATCGTAGATTTCCTTAAAAATCCTAAAAAGTATACTGCACTTGGCGGTAAGATTCCGAAAGGAGCCCTACTCGTAGGTCCTCCGGGAACAGGTAAAACTTTGCTGGCAAAAGCCATGGCAGGTGAGGCTCAGGTTCCGTTCTTCTCTATGTCCGGTTCAGATTTCGTAGAACTTTTTGTAGGTGTGGGCGCAAGCCGCGTACGTGACTTGTTTAAGCAGGCTCGTGAAAAATCTCCTTGTATTGTATTTATAGATGAAATTGATGCTATAGGTCGTGCAAGAGGTAAGAATGCTGTAATGAGCAACGATGAGCGTGAAAACACATTGAACCAGTTACTGGTAGAGATGGATGGTTTCAGCGGCGATAGCGGTATTATCGTTCTGGCAGCAACTAACCGTCCTGATGTATTGGATACAGCTTTGCTCCGCCCGGGTCGTTTCGACAGGCAGATATCTATAGATATTCCGGATGTGAAAGGCCGTGAGAAAATATTTGATGTTCACCTGAAGCCAATCAAGCGCAGCAAGGATCTGAACATCCGTAAGCTGGCAGTGCAGACCCCAGGTTTTGCAGGTGCAGATATCGCCAACATTTGTAACGAAGCTGCTTTGATAGCTGCCCGTAAAGGCAAGAGCGAAGTAGACATGAGCGACTTTAACGATGCCATTGATCGTGTGATAGGCGGATTGGAAAAGAAGAACAAGATCATCCTTCCTGAAGAGAAACGCATCATTGCCTACCACGAAGCTGGTCACGCAGTATCGGGTTGGTTCCTGGAACATGCACATCCGTTGGTTAAGGTAACAATCGTACCACGTGGTGTTGCGGCATTAGGTTACGCACAATACCTGCCTAAGGAAATGTACATCCGCACCACCGATCACCTGATGGATGATATGTGTATGTCACTTGGTGGCCGTGCGGTAGAAGAGTTGGTATTTGGTAAAATATCTACCGGTGCATTGAGCGATCTGCAGCACGTAACCCGTGCGGCGTATGCTATGGTATCTATGTATGGTATGAGTGAGAAAGTAGGTAATGTATCATTCTACGATCCACAAAGTGAAGGCAGCTTCTCTAAACCTTACTCTGAAGAAACAGGTAAGATGATAGATGAAGAAGTACGCATACTGGTGCAGAAGGCTTACGATAAAGTAAAGGCATTGCTTACCGAAAAGATGGAGTACGTGACAGTTATCTCTGAAGAACTTTTGAAGAAAGAAGTACTCTTTAAAGATGATCTGGAACGCCTGATAGGTAAACGTACATATGAAGACGCTATCGCAGCAGAAGATATGCCAGTAGATCCTCCATTGATCTAAAAAATTGAAAATCATAAAAAAGCCTTCTGATAGTCATCAGAAGGCTTTTTTATGATAAATCATTATCTTTATCATATAGACCCTTGTTATGAAAAAACTATTGCTACTTATTTTTCTATTCGGCTCATTAGTTAGTAGTGCACAAAACTATCAATGCCTGCAAAACGGTGTTTTACACTACTTCATAAATGGCAATGGTTATTTAAGGGCTATTAAGATAGATTCTGTAACTACCCTCCCAGACACTACCATCTTTTATCCGTTTCATACACCCAGAGGACCATACATAAGCAGCATACCTTATGTAGCACAAGATACTCTCGGAGGCAGTTGGGTTGGTGGCAAAGTGCTGGGGCTGACCGATGGGACTTTTATATTCGACAGCTATTGGGGCAATAGTGTCACCATAAAATCTCGGGGTTCAACTGGCGCCACCTGGCTGTTCTTTAGCGATTCCAGCACGCGATATTATCAGGCCCAGATGTTGAATACCGATACTATGTCTGTATTAGGAGCCTTGGATTCAGTGAAAAGAATATTGATCACTGCGCATGATCCATCGGGATTAGTGGTGTCTGATCCATTAGATAGTTTCCAGATCATTCTCAGCAAAAACCACGGTTTTGTACAGGTATTTGATCTGTATACTTTTCCATATCATAAACCAGATTCAGTATATCGGTCCGGGCTCGACTTCTTTTTAGACAGATCAACGCATACTTATTATGACGTTAATGCTTTTGGAGGAAACGCACCCAACAAAAACATCTCCATTTTTAACCTTACAGACTTTACGAACCCAAATGATCAACAATTACATAGCTGGAATATTGGTGATGTTTTTGAAGTAGAAAATGAAACGGGTACGATGTCCCCCTACCCCCCTTATATTATCGATTACACATTAGATACCGTTGTCAATAAGGTAGTTCTACCACACAGCACAATTTACTCCATTCGTGGATCTTCATTTAATTATACAATACCTGTTTACGAAACTTTCCATGCAGGCAACATCACGTGTACAGATGGGAATTTCATTATCGCAGATAGCAATGTGATACCAGAATCGAAGATCAGTTTTTATAACAATAATTATGTTTTCTATTTCCCAAAAGATACAAGCTGGTGCAGGCAAGGACCATTATATAAAGTCGTTGGTCCGGCATAGCAATGGGAAGGTCTTGGCGGTCACTTTGGATTTAATATTTATAAATTGGGAATCGGCCTTATAATTCATTATTACACTGATGGCAACCCAACGCATGAAGATGATTGGCTAATATACTGCAAAACGGTAGGCGAAGAATGCGGTCATAACGTTTGGCCCGTTGGCATTAATCAAGTAACAAATGATCAGACCATACATCTCTTTCCGAACCCGGTCTTGAACTCGTTAACAATAGTTACACCGTTTGATACACTGAGCGTTATCATATCAGATGCTGTGGGTAAAGTGATCAAATCCGAAAAATGCAACGGCGGCAACCTAGTATTTGATCTTTCCAATATCCCACCTGGCCTCTATTTTGCGAGGATCAACGGGATAGAAGTAAGGAAGTTCGTAAAAGAATAACCAAAGGCATTATTCTATCAAGCGTTTTTTGGCACACCTATTGCTTTTATCTTTGCGCCACTAACCGCTGCTGATGAAGTATTTCTGTTATTTATTGCTGTCTTTTCTTTTATTATCTGCTCTTGACACATCTGCACAAAGACCTGACATAAAACCCATGCTCAAAAGAGGATGGCGACAGATAAATGCAAAAGAACCCGATAGTGCAATGCAGCTTGCCGATTCCATCTTACAGTTAGTTGGTACAGAATATAGCGATGACAGGGTAAGAGCTATGAACATAAAGGCGAAAGCCTTATATCAAAAAGGGAAGAACACAGAGTCTGTAACTATCTTGTTCGACGCACTGCGGCTGTGTAAAGCTCCGCGAGACAATAAGAATATAGCCTACCTATACGGTGAAATTGGTTATGCCTATTATGCCCAGAAACACTACCCGGAATCAAAACTGTATTACCACAAGCAGATAGATATATTAAAATCACTATACGGATCAGATAGCCTGGCCGACCCTTATATCAACCTGGCCACCATGCAGCAGGGCATTGGCGAATTTGATAGTGCTGCTTTATCATTAAATGTAGTCGCCGGCATTGTAGCACACAACAACAACTTACAGCAGCACGGCTATTACTACCTGAACCGAGGAACATTATACCTGTACACCAACAAACTAGATAGTGCCGCTATTTACTATAACAAAGCCTATGATGCATGGTATGCCATTGGATACGAGTCGCAGATATACAAGACAACCTTTAATCTGGGATATATTGCGGAGCAACAAAAAGACTATAGAAAGGCTATTGAATACTACCATCGCACCGAACAGTCTGTAAAGAAATTCGGGTTAAAAAGTGAAATAGCGCATGTTGCGGGAACAATAGCCGAAGCATATGCAGCTATTGGCAAGTATGATAGCGCTTATAAATATCTGTTTGACTATGTGATGGTCAACGACTCTGTAACCCACGATGAGTTTAACTCGTACCTGGCAAAATTGGATAAGCAGTACCAGTCTGAGAAAAACAAAGAGACCATTCATAAACAACAGCTGGAGCTACAGCGCCAGAATAACAGGATCCTGATCTTTATTATCATACTTACTGTAGTTGTGCTGGGTAGTATTGTATTGTTCGGGTATTTCACCTTTAGCCGCAGGTTACAACAACAGGTAGATGAAGCCAAAGGAAAGTTCTTTGCGAACGTTGTACATGAGATCCGTACGCCGCTCAGTATGATACAGGGCCCTATAAAAGTGCTGCAGGAAAAGACGACTGATCCTGAAGTGCGCTACCAACTGGATATGGCCGACAGGAACACTACCCGACTCAATGACTTGGTAAACCAGATGCTGGCCATATCCAAAATTGATGCTACACAATACACCCTCTCCGAAAGTCTCGGCACGCCCACAGTATTTGTAGCAAGTATTGTTGACAGTTTCAAATTACAGGCAAAAGAAAAGGGCATCACTATTCATTTTGAAATTGGACCTGACGAAAACGCACTGTTTGACAAAGACGCCGTTGAAAAGATCATCACCAACTTACTAAGCAATGCCATAAAGTACACACCCAAAGGCGGCAATGTGGGTGTTGAGATAGAAAAAAGCAACACCGAATGGACGTTTACCATCTGGGACACCGGCCCAGGAATTAGCCAATTGGACCAGGAAAAAGTATTCAGTCGCTTTTATCGTACAGAGCAACATCAACATGATGGCAGCAAGGGTATTGGTATAGGACTAGCACTGGTAAAGGAACTGGTTTTATTGATGAACGGCTACATAAAGCTGGATAGTGAACCTGGAAAAGGCGCCGTTTTTACTGTTACCCTTCCACTTAGAACACCGGAAAATGTGATTGCTACACCATCAAATGAAGATAGTGCAACTATTCTCCTGGTAGAAGATGATGCCGACATCCTCGATTTCAACAAAACGTTATTGCTCAATAGCGGATATAGGGTACTGACAGCCCGCAATGGTATTGAAGCAAGTACATTATTACTGGAAGAACTACCTGATCTCATTATTTCTGATGTGATGATGCCTGAAAAAGATGGATTGACACTACTCAAAGAGCTTAGGAACAATATTGCTACCGACCATATACCTGTAATCCTGCTTAGTGCCAAATCTTCTACACAGGCAAAAATGGATGGGATAACAGAAGGTGCACAGGCTTATCTGGCTAAACCATTTATTCCGACTGAGCTGACCACTATGGTAAAAAATCAGCTGGAGTTGTTACAACGACAGAAACTTAGACTACATGTCCCCGATACATCAACTGCACCTGTAGCAGATATTTCTATTGAGGAGCGTTTTGCGGATGCTGACCCTTTCACCAGGCGTTGTTTCGAAATCATAGTAGAACATTTGGATGATGCACAACTATCTGTAGAAATGCTGGCCGGGTTGATGAATATCAACCGAAGCCATTTCCAGCGTAAGATAAAAACGCTGTCGGGGTACTCCCCTTCTGAACTTATCAAAACAGTAAGGCTGGAAAAGGCATTGAAAATGCTGCTGAAAAAAGAAGGCAACATTACAGAAATAGCCTATGCTACCGGCTTCACTTCCCAGTCTTATTTCACCAAGTGTTTCTCCGACCATTTTGGCTATCCGCCTAGCCAGGCCGGCAGCATAAACTAAAAATAAAATCACATATGACGCAGGTATATAACGTTGGGGCAATCCCTTGCGTTTCCCATACGTATGCAAATTACGTTTAGGCCGCTAGTCAAAAGCACTTTTACGAATCTTCCAGAAACCAAACATATAAACGTTTAATATTATTTATAACTAATTGATTATATATACCACGCAACAAAATTACCTGTTTACGCAACATCTTTTAATGGGCTCCGGGGCAGTCTGGAGGTAAATTTGCAACAGAATCTACAGGTACCTAACACATTAATCAACAAATTTAAAAAAAACAACAAACATGAAAAAACTGATCGTCGCGGCACTCATGCTGCTCACTGCATCTTCTACCCTGCTGTGGCAGAGTTGCAAAAAAGAAAACAAAAATTCCAACGGATCTTCAGACATGGTGCTGTCTATCCAAACAGGTGCACGTACAATAGAGCCGGGAAGCACCCAAACTTACGAGGCTGTTATTGTAGACACAAAGGGCAATGTAACACCTGCCACAGGTGTTAGCTGGAGCGTTACCAATTCGCTCGGTAGTTTTAGTGGAAGTACCTTCACCCCATCAGGTAGTGGTAGCGGTACCATCACCGCATCGGTTACCAAAGATGGTAAGACGCTTACTGCTAAAGTGGCTGTAGGTGTTTACTTACCTGCGGTATTCACTGTTCTCCCATCTGCTATAGTATGGACTACCAATGCCGGCGCTATTCCATTGTTGCCAGTATACCTGGGTACAGGAACAGTTAGCGGATACAGCTATTCTTCAAGCAACTCCGGTATCGCATCGGTAGACGCAAGCGGAAACGTAACTTGCGTGGCCAATGGCGAATGTGTGATCACTGTAACCGCTAACGGACTGTCTGACAACAATAAGGTTTATGTACCTGTATTGGTTGTTGGCCTGCCTACAGTATCATTGCCTGTAGCCCGTGTAGCAGTAAACCCATCGGGTAAAGAACTGTTCCGTGGAGAAACTGCCAATTTCACCGCAAAAGCATTCAATACTGCCAACACAGAAGTAAGCGGCCAGACATTTACATGGACATCACAGGACGCTACTGTAGCTACTGTTGATGCAACCGGTAGAGTTACGGCCGTTAGCCTGGGTAAAACTTTTGTTACTGCTACCGCCAGCGGCATCAGCGGAACTGCAGAAGTAGATGTATTGCCGGACTCCCTGATAATTGTTACACCAATCATGGCCAGTATAGCACCGGGTGGAACCAAGCAGTTTACCGCCCAGGCGTACACAGTTAACCACAGTAGCCATGCCCTCAGTACGATAAGCATGCCAGCCGGACTTACATGGGAAGTACCAACAACCGGTGTAGCCATTTTTGATATTGCAACCGTTAACAGTACCGGCTTGGTTAACATGAATACGTCTGCAACTATCGGACTGTCATCTGTAGTAGTAGCGCATGTAAGCTCACCAACAATAGATCCGGGTGCGGCATTGATAATGGTGAGTGACTGTGACTGCGGTACAACTACATCGGGCGTAGACCACATTAATGTTACCGGTGGCAGCACGCTGAGCGTATCACTTATTGGCGGACCTGTAACAATAAATGCAACAGCGGTAGATGCCAGCAACAACCCGGTTTCAGGTGCTACTATTCACCTTTGCAGTGATAATATTGCTGTATGTACAGTAGATAGTGGTAACGGCCAGATCATTCCAGTTGGTCCGGGCACAGCTATTGTTACTGTATGTAATGGTGGTGTGTCTACAACAATCACGGTTACGGTTACACTGTAATTACAATATATTTTATCTCAAAGCCTTCAAACATTTGTGTTTGAAGGCTTTTTACATTTAACGATAAATATAAACGTTAACATTTCAAAATACCTAAGATAAGAGTAATATTATACGTCTATATTAGTACGAGAATATCAGAAATATCAGTTAACCTTTCAACATAGAAAACTATGAAAAAGCTCATTATTGCCATAGTCCTCATTTGCGGCACATTGGGTGCGCAGGCCCAAAAGATCTATTTTACAGACACGTCAAATACGTGGAAAGTTATCCGCGATTCACTTATTGGTGGTACTCTAGTACATAATTATGCCGACTATCATGTAGTCAAAGATTCTGTTGTTGGCGGCCATACTTATCATTGGTATAATTTCGATGGTGGTGATTGTTCCCATTGCGGCAGCCTGGTAAGGGAAGACACTGCTCAAAAGAAGGTGTTTTTGAGGTATGTGCCTCACGATTCGGAGATCGTATTGTTCAACTACAACCTGCATTTGGGCGACACATTTATAATTCATCCATTCTATGATGCCAGTTATGTGGTTACAGATACCATCATAACCATGATAAACGGCATAGGACATAAAGCCTGGGAGTTTGCGAGGTTCATACCCGGCACCACATTTGCGCATTGGTGCAAGGTGGTGGAAGGTATTGGAAATGTAGACCACCCTACCGCTATGTTCAGGCCAATAGGTATGCCGACATATACCGACATGATATATTGTTTCCATAACAATGGTACTACACCTCCGCTTTCACCCAACATTGGCAACCTGAATAACACTACCAGCTGCACTTACTACCCGTCACTTGATGTTGCCTCTGTAAGCAGCGGAAATAACGATCTAGAATTATACCCCAACCCGGTTACCGGAGTACTTACCATAACATCTCCTTTTAGCCTGGAGCAGGTAGTAATCATCAATTTTATCGGCAAAATCATGGTCTCTGTAATTCCGGCTAAAAACAAGGCCACTATAGATGTGTCTTCACTGCCAGCCGGCATTTACTTTGCCCGTATCAATGGTATGGTAGTAAGGAAATTTGTGAAGGAGTGATCAATGATATCCCTATGATTCAGTAGTTCAAGTTATAATAAATAGCCCGATCTCAACCCCATTAATACAACTTAGACGGACTATTTAACTATAACCTGTTGACGCCCAAGTAATATACTTTTTGTTTAGTTTATGGCATGATTATTTTAACAAAATATGTATGCCAAGGACTGAATATTCAAGATATACCGAATCCGAGCTTGTTACCTTTTTGAAGCAAAAAGACAGGGCTGTATTTGATTATCTCTACAACAATTACTCAGCTGCAATATTTTCTGTCATATACAAAATGGTGAAAGATCACCATACTTCTGAAGATACATTGCAAGATGTTTTTGTAAAAATCTGGAATAAAATAGACCAGTACGAAGCGTCAAAAGGCACTTTGTATACCTGGATGATGAATATAGCAGTAAATGCAGCCATAGACACATTACGATCTAAGGGCGATACGATGAAACGCAAATGCAAGTCGAATGAACATCTTTCTGCATTACCCTCGCAACAGTCAAAACCAGCAGAAACTATAGGTCTATCAGGCCTGCTGCTGAAGCTAAAACCGGAACACCAGACGGTTATGAAAATGGTATACTTCCAGGGATACACTACGCTGGAAGTAGCCAATATCCTAAATATACCTTGCAGCACTATAAAGTCACGTGTAAAGCGATCTCTTTCGTTGCTCAGGCTTTGTTATGCGTGAATTTATTTAACTCCCTTTACCGACGCATTTATCGGAACCATGATTCATATGATTAAAACATTCTCATGATGCCTGTTGGCAAAAGTGGAAGTTTTTTATTTTTTACGGAAGTTTTCTTTGAGGGGTGTCGGTTGAAATGCGGTGTGGGTAAGGGTTTGGGGCTGTTTTAACAAATTTCCAAAAACTTCCACTTTCTTCCACTTTTTTCCGGTTTCTTCCACTTTTTGCAGGGCTGAAGATTTTCAGCCCCTACAGCCTCGTTTACCGGGGTTCTTTAGGGCTGAAAATGTTCAGCCCCTATGATGTCTGTAGGTGGTTGTGATAAGGGTTCATAATGTCAAAGAGCAAACAAGTTTACACCAGAATTTGGGTGTAAATTAATACGGGAAAATGAGTTTTGAAAATAAAGATATCCACAAAAATGTGGATATCTTATTGTAATAAATGGACAATCAATTAGTTGTGTGAGGGTAATTGAAGTGAGCTATAAGAACATTTATTTTTGCAGGTTTGGACTGTGGTCAGAGACAGCTCACCGTGTGGAGCGTAGTCGGGAAGATTATGCCAGCAGCCGGAATTCATCCGAAAACGAATACGTCTGGTGGTTGTTTCTGAGCACACCAATAACGGCGAGAAATAAAAAGAGGATGTCTAAGACTTTTTAGACACCCTCCATGATTGAAATGTTTTGCCTGACATTCAGGAACAATTACTATCAGTATAATTCTATTTCATACTATTCCTTTACAATCCTTACCTGACTTACCTGGCCATTGGTATGCAACACCCTGAATATATAGACACCGGCGGCATAGTTGCTAATATCAACTTGTAAATTATTGCCTGACGCACTTACCTGCTGCATCATTTTGCCTGAGAGGTCGAATACCAGTACATTGCTAATAGCATCATCCTGGTCTGTTTCAATATTGAGCACCCCGGTTGAAGGGTTAGGATAGACCCTGATCGTAGTTGGTGTAGTTGTGGCAGCAACGGTGTTTTCCGCAGGTTTAGATGATGTTATGCTTACTACATATACAGAGCTGGTAGTACCGCAGGTATTGGTAACAGTGTACTTAATTGTATCAATACCAGACGCTATGGCATGTACCATACCCGACGCGGCAACTGTAGCTTTGGCAGTGAATACGCTGGACCATGTACCACCTGTGCCAGTAGTTGCAAGAGTTATATTATTACCTATAATGACTGTAGAAGGGCCGGATATAATACCTGAAACAGGCAAAATACAAGCAGCAAACTTACGGATGCGCTGATTGTTAATATCAGCCTCATAAACGTTGCCTGAAGCATCAACAGCAATGCCTGTAGGTCTGTTGAGCATTGCAGCAGTAGCCAAACCGCCATCTCCGCTAAAACCTACCGAACCATTGCCTGCAAATGTGCTCATAATGCCTGTTGTGCTTACTTTGCGGACACGATAATTACCATAATCGCAAATATAAATGTTGCCAAAACCATCTATTGTCATACCGTAAGGTGTATTGATGGCTGCTGCGGTAGCAAGGCCACCATCTCCACTGAAACCTAAAGCACCCGTACCTGCCACTGTGGTGATAATGCCAGAAGCATTTACTTTACGTATACGGTGATTACCCATATCGGCTATACATATGTTGCCGTAAGCATCTGTACAGACACCTACAGGACTTGATAATTTGGCCAATGTAGCCGCGGCACCGTCTCCGCTGAAGCCTGAGACACCATTACCCGCTACTGAACTGATGATACCCGATGTGTTTACCTTGCGGATACGATTATTACCTGTTTCCGCAATATATACATTACCAGAAGGATCGACTGCCACACCTGATGGATGATAAAGATCAGCAGCGGTTGCGGCTCCGCCATCAAGGCCAACACCTGAGCCTGCAAAATTGGAGATAATACCGGCAGCATTTACTTTACGAATACGCGAATTACCGTAATCAGCTATATAAACATTACCAGAAGCATCTACAGCTACACCAATAGGGTTATTGAGGGTTGCAGTTGTTGCTGCTCCGCCATCGCCTGTATTACCTGCGGCACCATTGCCGGCAAAGGTAGTAATAACGCCTGCGGCAGTGACCTTACGGATACGGTTGTTGACCTGATCTGCAATATAAATAATACCAGATGTGCTTACTGCTACGGCGTATGGATAACTTAAATTCGCTGAGGATGCAGCTCCTCCGTCTCCGCTGTAACCACTTGTGCCGGAACCTGCTATACTACTGATGTATACGGGGCCGGTGGCCGATGTTACGGTAACTGCAAAAGTGGCTGACCCGGTACCACAGCTATTGGCAACAGTGTAAGTGATAGTAGCCGTACCTGCAGCAATACCAGTAACAACGCCGCTACTGTTGATAGTAGCGATGGCGGGAGCACTGGTTGTCCAGGTTCCGCCTGTAGTAGTATTGGTCATAGTAACGGCAGCACCAACATTTACAGATGATATACCTGCTATAGCCGGAACTACAGTTGTTAATACAGTAATTGGAGCGGTTACAACAGAGGTGCCGCAGGTACCTGTTACCGAGTAACTGATGGTAGCTGAACCGGCAGTATTGCCCCTTACGACACCTGCTGTGCTTACAGAAGCGACAGAAGCGGCCGATGATGACCATGTACCACCTGTAGTAGCATCGGTTAAAGATGTAGTGGCGGCAAGGCACACAGTGGTAGCACCAGCTATAGGCGCTGCGGTTGGTAAACCATTTACTGTAATACCCTTTACCATAGTAGTAGTGCCGCACGTATTTGTTACAGCATATGTAATAACAGCGCTGCCTGCTGCTACACCGGTAGCAATACCCGCGGCACTGATCGTAGCAACAGCCGGAGTAGATGAACTCCAGGTGCCGCCTGTGGTAGCATCAGTAAAGCTGGTTGAAGTGCCTGCACAAAATGATGTAGTGCCTGATATAAGTGCTACAACAGGTGCTGCTGTGACGGTGATAGCTTTAGTAGCCACAGCAGTGCCGCAAGCACTGGTTACAGAATAAGAAATAGTTGCACTACCTGCTGCAATGCCGGTAACGATACCTGAAGCACTTACAGAGGCTATAGTGCCGGCAGAGGTGGTCCAAGTGCCACCTGTAGTAGCATTGGCCAATGAAGTGCTGCCTGCAGCACAAACAGTAGCAGCGCCTGATATAGCAGCTACAACCGGCGTAGTGTTGACCGTAACTGACTGACTTGCATAAGTAGTTCCGCAAGTATTGGTTACACCATAAGATATAATTGCGGTGCCAATTGCATTGCCCCTTACCGCACCAGTACTGCTTACTGAAGCAATGGAAGGTGTTGATGAACTCCATGTACCACCTGTTGTGGCATCTGAAAGCGATGTTGTTGCAGCCAGACAAACGGACACTGCCCCACCAATGGCCGCAACTACCGGCGCGCCGGTTATTGTCATTGACCTGGTTGCAGATGAAGTACCGCAAGTGTTGGTAACAGAATAGGAAATTGTAGTGCTACCCAGCGCACTACCTGTTACAACCCCAGAAGCATTGACTGTAGCAATGGCAGGTGCTGAGGAGGTCCATGAACCGCCTGTAGTAGCATCTGTAAGAAAAGTAGCCACAGCAATGCAGGCTGAAGACGCACCACCTACAGCAGCTACAACCGGTAATGCACTGACAGTTATAGCCTTTACAGCAGTTCCTGCACCGCAACCACCCGCTACGGAATATGTGATGGTAGCACTGCCGGCTGTGATACCTGTTACAACGCCTGAAGCACTGACAGTAGCAATAGTTGGAGCTGAGGAGGTCCAGGTGCCACCTGTTGTGGTATCTGTGAGACTTATTGGAGAACCGATGCATACAGTTGAAGCACCGCTAATTGCTGCAACTGTAGCAGTAGAGTTTATTGTAACGGGTTGCGTAACAACAGTTGTGCCGCAACTACCGGTCACTGCATATGATATGATGGCAGTGCCAACCGCATTACCCCTTACTACACCAGTAGCACTTACCGAAGCAATAGTTGGCGCGGAGGAAGACCATATGCCACCTGTAGTAGCATTAGTAAATGTGGTAGTAGCAGCAACACAAACAGATGTGGCGCCGGATATGGCAGCGATGGTTGGCGACCCGCTTACTGTAACTGTTTTAGTTGCAGTAGTTGCGCCGCAACTATTGTTTATTGTATAAGAAATTGTGGTTGTGCCCACCGCTGCACCTGTAAATCTGCTTGTGTTTTGATCTATAACAGTTACCGTACCCACTGTGGGGTTAGTTGAGCTCCAGGTATAGCTACTACCTGAATTGGTAGCATTAGTAAAAGTTATTGTACTCCCCAAGCACGCCGTAGATGCACCTACAATAGGAGAAACAGGTATATTGATAACGGCTACACCCAGGCTGTAGGCACTTCCGCAGGAGTTGGACACCGTGTATGTAGTATATGCATTACCCTGAGATAAGCCTGTAATAACGCCTGATGCATTGATTGTGGCAACAGATGGCGCTGAGATACTCCATATGCCACCCGGAGTAGAACAAGTATGTGTGAACGTCCCTGCCCCCGCACAACCAACGTTTGTACCAGCAACACCGGCAACTAAAGGAGTACCAATGCGAATTACTTTAGTTGCAGTATAGGTACCGCAAAGGTTAACAACCGAGTAAGTGATAACAGCTGTGCCCGTAGCCACACCAGTAACAACACCGGAAGCATTTACAGTTGCTATAGTTGGTGCTGAAGAGGTCCAGGTGCCACCCGTGGTAGCATCGGTAAGGGTAGCCGACGCAGCCACACAAATTGATGCCGAGCCAGATATGGGCGCTACCGATACGCCACTATTTACGGTTATAGTCTTGGTAACAGCGGTTGTATTGCAACTGTTAGTGACCGAATAAGTTATGGTTGCAGTGCCGGCAGCTATACCGCTAACAACTCCAGTAGAACTTATTGAAGCCACCGCGGGCGCTGATGAGCTCCAGGTACCCACTCCGTCGGTTGCTGCATTGGTGAATGTAGTAGCAGCATTGACGCATACCGACGAAGCACCTGCTATGGCCGGCACAATTGGTTTGCAAAGTATTTTGCGCATACGATAGTTCCATCCATCTGCAATATATATATATCCATTTGCCGCATATGCTATGCCATTAGGCCCACTTAAAGTGGTGCTCCCCGCGGCAAGGCTATCTCCATTATAAGGACCGCTTCCAAACACCCCGGCTATTTTATAAAAGTTACCAGCGGTGTTTACTTTTAATACAACGGCGCTTCCACGGTCTACTATGTAAAGATTACCGGCAGGATCAAAACAAATGCCCTGAGGTGATATATGCACGGCCGTAGCAGATCCTCCGTCTGTAGTATCGCCAGCAGAAAAGCCATCTCCAGCAAAAGTTGTAATAATGCCTGTAGCATTACTTATTTTCCGTACCCTGTTATTACCTCCATCGGAAAAGTATACATCATTTGCGGCATTTATAGCCAACCCCCAGGGATTATCCATACCAGCCGCGGTGGCAGGGCCACCATCACCTGTAAAAGTGCCTATACCACCATTTCCGCCAATTGTGGATATAATACCTGCCGCTGAAATTTTGCGGACACGGTTATTATTGCCATCTACAAAATACAATGTACCAGATGCATCAATAGCCAACCCTCTTGGATAGTTTATCAAAGCCGCAGTTGCAGGTCCGCCATCACCGGAAAAACCGTAGGCACCAGTTCCGGCAATTGTACTGATAATACCAGATGTATTTATTTTACGTATACGATTATTAGCTCCGTCAGTTATGTACAGATTACCTGCGCCATCAACCACCAAAAATGCAGGATTATTTAACTTTGCCGCGGTTGCGGCTCCGCCATCGCCGCTGAACCCGCCAACACCGGTACCGGCTATAGTGCTGATAATACCGGTGGCAGCTGTGATTTTTCGTATAACATGATGTGAAATGTCGGCGAAATAGACATTACCTCCTGCATCGAGCGTAACGCCCCAGTCAAAAAATGTTGCTGCGGTTGCAGGGCCACCATCTCCGGTATAGCCATTTGTTCCCGTACCGGCAACATTCACAATGATCTGTGCATTAACGTTTCCGACAGCAAGCAGCAACCATGTGAGAATGAGGCATTTTGTAGCAGAGTAGAAATTAATCAGTTTCATGATTTGTGTATTTAAAGGTAAATGTCTGCCTTTATACTACACGATCGAAACAGGTGGGAATGAGTCCATGGCTTTTAGGGAACGAAATCACGAATTTTGTAATTCTGATGTTGGTATCGTAATCCGAAACAGCTGATAGAGCATGAAAAAGGGCTGCTTCAACTCTATGAAACAGCCCTGTAATGTCAATGTCATTACACTAAGCACTTTGTTTTAAGCCCATTAGGAGAGCGCCCCTACAGAGCTTTGTTCTTGGGGGTGCTTTCGACGTAGGGCTAACGCCCAGGGATTTCGGTTACGAGTGGTTGAAACCCCTTGCTATTATATGTCGTCGCCTTTTCAGGACTTGTTTACAAATACATTTTAGCCTAAAACACTATCCACTAAAACACCACCTTCGCAAAGCATATCTGCTTTTTCAGCAGGCACGGAATGATCAGTATCCTTGAGGCTACCTGCTTGCCGGCGCGTGGCAGCCAGTCGGGGGAGTTATTACCCTCGGGGGTAAAGCTGCTTACTTCTGTCTTGCCGTCTGGGTCCATAGTGGCTAGTTGAATACGTGAGCGGGTATTGTTAAAATCATTGAACAGGAATGCCAGTGAACCACCTGAATTGAGCAACAGGTACGATGCAAATGCGCCACCATCTTCCTGAGAATACTGGTCTTTCGCTACAAATGAATTCCACTCACGTACACCATCTTTATTATAAGATAGTGCCATAATATCATTGTAGTGATATTCGCGGATCAGAGTGGTATTCATAGGGCTATAAAAGGCCGAGTAGTACCCTACCCCAGGCATGTAGTTAGTTCGGGTGGTGATGAACGTATTTTCCGATATCAGCACAAAACCACCATCATTCTTTACTATCAACTGCTGGGCCAGGTAGTTGTCAAACGGATTTTTTCGCTGCCTTATGGAGGCTGCTGCAGTCAGTTCATCATCAAAAGGTATAAATTTCAGGTTCTGAAAGCTGGCAGTAGCCACATCCAGTTTCGCAAATATGACCCCATCATAACTGCCATTCTTCCGCCCGGCATAGAAGCCGCCGAAGTAGATCCTGTTATTTACATTGTCTATCTTCATATATCCGCCTCCGGCATACTTGTCTTCCAGATGCATAACGCAGGGGGTAAATTTATTGTCACCTTCTTTCAACGCAAGTATCCAAAATTCATCGGCATAGTTCTCTGCACCCACAGTGGTATAAGTGGCCATGTAAACGGTACCATCATTAGCAATGTTCACCTCACCCTTGGTGAGTATTTTGCCATCGTCGAAACTGGCTTTGCCCTTCTTCAATACTTTCAGGCTATCATCGAGCCACTTACCTTCTACCTCGACCCCATTTCCACGATCGTTGAGTGTGTAGATAAATATCTTCTTTTTGTCTTCCGACACCGCTGAATAAAAGTAATTTTTCATGGCCCCGAATATGCCTGTCTTGGCCTTGGCTAGTTCTATAGGACGGCCTTTTAGCCTTCCTTTTTCATCAAGTAGCGCAGCGTATTGCACCACCTTATTGCTTTCCAATGCCTGGTACAGAATTACAATGCGGTCGTTATAGGAAATAAAGCGTGTCTGGTAGATCTTGTCAGGGAAGAAATCGAGAATAATGGTAGCTGCCTTATTCATGCTGTCATCAAATGCCTCCAGCATAGCACCATCGGTTGAACTGCGATAGGTGTACAACATACCTCCCGTCATCCCCACTACCGAATAATCTCCATTACGAAAGTCGAACTTATCTAAAGGTGAATAGATCACTTCCTGCGCATGGCCGGTGTTGTAAGAACATATCAACAATAGTATGGCCAGGGTTAGCCTTGCATATCTCATACAGCAAATTTAAGAGAGGAAGGCCTAATTAAAATGTGAATATTCTCAAACCAGCCCACTAATCTATTTCTCTAGTGTCAGTCTTACAAATTAATTAGTTTTACTCCATTAAGATTTAACTTTATAATACCTGTTTATGAAACAAATTGTATTCACTATTACTATTCTTGTCCTTTTTTTTAATGGCTACAGCCAGTCTTTTGAACAAATATTGGCAAAAGGCAAAAATATGGTTCAGGAGGAACGTAATAAGGTGGGTCTGGATACAGCAAACTATTCTGATGCCATTCAGGTACTAGACCAAGCAGTACGTTTAAACGCGGAAAATTCCGAAGCGCACTATTTTCTGGGTTGTGCACTTGACTACAATACTAATCCTGATGCAAGTACCATGCTGAATATGACTGCCGATATCGCGTTAAAGGTGAGTAAAGAATTTGAGACAGTTATAAAATTATCACCTAAGTACAGCGGCGAGATCCTGGCCATTGATCCTTACGAAAAACTATCGAGCTTATGGGCCTGCCTTGCGTTCAAGTATGCAGCAAATAACCAGAAAGACTCCGCTCTCTGGGCTTTTACAGAAGGCAAAAAGCGCGGTGGCTTTAAAGAATTCACACTCGCCTATCACCGATTAATGTTAAATAATTGTCCGCCAAATACAATCCTGTTTACATTTGGAGATATTGCCACAATGAGTATCTGGTATCTACAGGAAGTAGAGCATTTGAGGCCGGATATTATCCCGTTAAGTCAATCTATGCTACAGCTACCCTGGTTCGACACCTTTATATATAAACGACACCCTAACCTTTTTTCAAAAAATGGCAGTGCTTTAGAGCCTAGTCCGGTCAAGACATGGGATAAAAACAAAATAGTATCCATAGAAACAATCACTAAGGGAAAATCACTAAAATGGAAAATTCCATATCGGGATTCCGGATATATTTATCATTCGGATGTAGTAATGCTTGATATTTTACAAAAAAACAAATTCGTAAACCCGGTATGTTATCAGTTGGGATCGGACCCTGCAAATCTGTTGGGATTGAACGATCATCTCAAACGTATTTTCTATGCAGAAATGCTCACAACAGAGATAAAACCAGCAGATGATGTATCATTATATAAACCGGCTCTGGCATTTCCGTTCGGTATATTGAAGCTAGCAAATACTAACAGTACATCAGAAGAATTTGAGATCAACGGCATAAGAATTGAATTGTTGAGAGCTATTGGGCCGCTGCAAAAGGCTCATAAAAATGCCGACGTAAAAAAGATATATGAAAATATTTTAACATATATTCCGCCAACTACTTATCCCTTTACAGAGACTACTGTAGAGGATTACTACAATCAATGGAAATCATATTTCGATGCCCAAAGAAATTAGCGAATAGCAAAAAAATGAGATAAATGGGTCTTCAATAAACGTAGATATTGACATCTGCAAGCATCTCTTTACCTTTAACCCCACACTTTAAAATCAAAAACTAATGAAAAAACTAGTTTTATTAACAACTGCCTGCATGATAGCAGCATTTGCACAGGCACAGACCTTAAAATCTGATGGCACCGTAAATGACAGCCACAATAGTACTATTGGCTACCTGAAAAGCGATGGCACAGTGGAAGACAGTCACCACAGCACAATTGGCTATATAAAGAAAGATGGCACCATAGAAGATAGCCACCACAGCACTATTGGGTATGTAAAAAAAGACGGTACAATGGAAAATAGCCACCATAGTACTATTGGCAAAGTAAGTGGCAGTAATCCCAACGAGGCTATACTGAAACAGTTTTTCTTTAAATAACAGGAATATGAATTAAGGGAAATACAGCTCAAACGGGCTGTATTTTTTATTTTGTGAGGTATCACTAACTCATTGGCAATTATTATCTTGCACCGTATAAAAAATGACTATGAAAAAACTATTCTTGGTTGTGTGCGCTTGCATGGTAGCTTCACTCACTCACGCCCAATTTTTAAAATCTGATGGAACCATAATTAATGCCAAAAATGAAGTCATAGGCTACCTATTGGTGAACGGCACAGTAGAAGACAAAAACCATAAAAAACTTGGATCAATAGGCAGAGACGGCCGAATAGAAAATGCCCGGCGCGATGCTGTAGGCTACGTAAAAAGGAACGGCGATATAGAAGATGAAGACCACAATTTCATTACAAAAGCAATAGGTAACGAAAGGCAGGTTGCCCTTAAACTCTTTTTCTTTCCGTAATAGCATCAGGCTCTCTACACGAAACAATCCTTACATTTATTTTTTTTAAACATAAATACAATACGATAAGTATCCGACCTAATGAACAAACAACTAACTGCTATAATAGCTCTATCCTTATTACTGTGCGGTACAGCTCCATCGCATGCAGCATTTATAATTAAAAAAGCAAATACTGTTGCGCAGACAACCCTAACAGGAGATAACAACATAATCAATATCAGTACAGATGCAGCAACCTACAAGGCCGCTGATGAAAGTAATAGTGCTCTGAGTACTGACCGATCAAAAGAGAGTAAAACAGAAAAGAAAGGGTACGGTGCTACCGCATTTTTCCTCAGTCTTTTGGGCGTGGGTGCAGTAGTTGGTGCTATTTTGGTGTTACCTGCCTCTTTGCTGGGTTTCATTTTACTGGGCGTATTAGGGTCTTTGCTAGGGTTCTCGGCTATAGGTTGCGCTGAGATCGACAAGAAGAGCATTTTCCCGCAGCCTGCACTGGCTCATATAGGTATGGCGTTGGGAATTATAGAATCACTCCCTTTATTGGTACCTGTATTCCTTATATACCTCATCTATTATCTGTGCGGCGGTGGCAGGCATAAGAAAGGATTTAAATGATATTATCTGACAGACAACTACAACAGGCAGCCTTAGGGCTGCTTTGTTATTGTAATACCACTGTGATGATAATCTTACTTGCTTTTCCTCTTACCAAATACTCTCCTCAAAAAGCCTCTTTTCTGGCTTTTCAGGTCTTTATCGTTAGTTACTGTGCCTACGAGATCGGGATGTTTGACGACCATTTCCTTGATTGCTATTCTCATGTTCTTAATGATCAGAGATAGATAGGGCGCCATTTCATCGCGCGTCATGTATGCGGATGAGGTGCGCGGCGCAATACTCGGTTCAGGATTTTGCTTATACAGAAACAACAGACTGGCTACTTCTGAAACCACCGGCTTTGCTTTAAGGGTAGGTGGTGCCTTAGCCCTCACCAGCTCCAGTTTCAGGTCGGTATAGTTCATTCCCAATTTCGACTCGGAATAGTTCTGATTACCCTTAATGGAAAGGTCCATACTTTTCAGATTCAAAGAGTCTATTCTTACCTGCGCCAGTGCTTCTACCGGGTCCCGTAGTTCTTGTCCGCTAATATTGACGGCATGTCCCTTTAGCTCAAAATTGCCCAGCAAGTCGGTAAGTGTCAACGTAAGCGTAGCATTTACTTTGCTGCGACCAAGCAAAGTGCCTTCAGCACTGGCTACAAACTGCTTTTTACCTTCGATCACGGTATCAATGTTCGTTAGATTATCTCCCGTAGCTTTAATGCCGTCAAAGTATATTGTTCCTTCCCTATGGCTTGTTTCATTAACTTCGGTATAACCTATATGTCCTTTATCCACATTAATTTTTCCGAGGCAAATTTTGAGTGGTAGTTGCAGGAATACCCTTGGCGGATCTTCTGCGATCATATTAGAAGGATGTGAAGGGATAAGGTAGCTAAAGAACAGATCCATTTTCGGTGCAGACATATTAAGATGCGAAGCCCATAAGGTCTGATTATGCAACATTTGCAACCAGTTAAAATTGAGTAATTCGAAGTATTCAATGTCGGTGTTCCATATAGTAGCCCTGTGCCCCACTTCTTTGTAGAATGTTTCTCTGTTTACATAAGGATGAACACCCAGACCATTTACCTTTAGTGTATGTTGTTCGGTATTAAAACAAATATTAGGAGCCTTTATCAGGTAGCGCATGCTCCGTTTGTCGAAGACAACCGAGGCAGAATCGATGACCACCTTTTGGGCAAGCAATAGATGCATAGTATCTTCCTTTTCAGGATCCAGCAGCCAGTCAGTAAGTTGGGCCTTACCGCCTTTCAAAGAAGTTGTAAACCTATCTTTTTCATCAAGTCCCACATATTTGAAGGTAATATCGGGGCTAACTATGTCTATGGTTCCCGCCAGTAATTGTTTCAAAGTCGGCGACTGTTTTTCTGATTTAATAATCTTTGAAGAATCAACAATTCGTTCCGTAGAAACTATCAGCAGTTTACCGTTCCAAATGGATGCGTGATCAACAGACAAACGCTTTCTCAAACATAATTGCCATAGTGCAACACCATCCAGTTGAAATCGGGGAACCGATAATTTTACGCTTATTATATGGTGTTTACCCGTTTCTTGTTGCGCTACCTTTCTGGTAGAATCGGGCCAGAATTCAAGACCCGATACGGTTAATCTGCGTGTGAAAATATTCACATAAACATCTTGAATCGATGCACTATACTCCCCTTTCGTGGCCTTCCTGACCACTTCTCCCACATGTGCTATACAGTAATCTTTGTAACACGACGCTGCCCATAACAGACAGCAAGTACATGCCACCAGTATAATAAGCAGGGATATTCTGACTATTTTAAGAGCGCGTTTGCGGCTATGTTGTATCACGGAGCTACCCTAAATAAAATCATACCAATTGTCGATTTTATCGCCAGGCAACACATGCAAGCATATAAACGAGTAAAACAAATAGCGTTACTAAACTACAAGGTCATACTGTAGCAGTCGCCCGCATTTCCGCTATTACCTTATTTGCCTCTTCAAAAAGCGGCAACCACAACGAGGTTTTGTTCTCGATGTTGGTCAGAAGATCCGTGCCGGAGAATTTACCATTGTTGGTCAGCAAGAAGAATTGCACGCAATTACGCTGTGGCAAAGGAGCATTTGTTACAGGAGTGGCGTGACTGAGATGAGCCTGCGTCGCCGATGTAAAATGTTGAGCAGCACTACTTACACTTGGGTATTTGCCTGAGCCTATTATTCCCCCTCCAGATTTTACATACAAGGTAGCTTCACCTGTAATTGTAGTAATGAGCGTAACAATATCATTGCCCATATCCCAATCCATTACCGCACTGTATACTGCCGTTTCTCCTTGTGGTATCGTAGCCAGCATGGCGCCGGGGTTGGTGTTCAGCGCTATTCCTCTAAGTGTCTCGTATGGAAATTCTTTAGTGAGAGCGGATCTTCTTTCAGATTCTTTCTGCTTTTTACGCCTGTTGTAAAGAAAATAATAAACAAGTAATCCAACCTGGCTAATTGCTAAAACAATGTATAATGCTATTTCCAACTGTGTGATATATTAATACTCAAAAGTACGATGTTATAATGTACGTTGCCTTAAGAAAGGGATGTTTTTAGCCATAAATAGCTTAGTCTCTATATATCCCTCATGTAAAATTCCTCCAATAGTATAATCTACATATTTACGCAAATGAATGTAGCCAAATATAATACCGGCCAATGTAGTAAGGAACGCGCCGAATGCTACACCATAAATATTACCCAGCAACATGATACCCACATAATCGGCAGCTGCATTGACCGCCAGCATCACCAGTACCTTCTGAAAATTGATCTGTGGCTTATGGATCACATCGAGCGTGATACCATTGAACCTATCTATTGGATACATGACAGCAAATACCATAAATAGCCTGTAGATGTTGGCTGCAGCAGTTCCATCCAGTTTATGATGTCCGAGCAGACTGATCGGAATATCTGCAAACAACAATACCAGCAAGGCCATGGGTATAAACACTACTGTAAGCATACCGGAATACTTCGTTAATATACGGGCAACCTGCCCCATGTCATTATTATTGTACGCAGTTGCCATACCCGACATGCCTGTTCCCACAAAGCTTCTCAGCGGAATTTCCACTATTTCCATTAGCCTTACGGGTAACCCATAGATGGCCAGTGCTGCAGACCCCAGCATATTCTGTATAATAAATGTATCAGTGCTCCGCAATAATGACGAGCTTAAAGTGGTGGCCAAACTGTACTTACCGAAATGAACGATCTCCAATATGTTCTCTTTCCTGCATTTGAATAGCGTAAAGATCTTTGCACCCCATACCAATGCAACGGCACTGGTAAGGCAGTTGGTGATAAAGTTGTACATAAAAGCTTTTTCTATGGTCATCTGCTTAGATAGCACCAATGTGCCGAAGATAATGATCATTGATCCGCTATTCACTAGGCGCAACTTCAGTATTCTGCCGTAATCCTCTTCTGCCTGTAGTATCCAGAAGACCACTGAAAAGGGCAATGAACTTAGGAAAGTAAGACCCAGCCAATTGATAACCATACGCATTGATGGATCTTCGACATAACACATAAACGGGAGACACGCAAGATTGATGGCCCAAATTAATAAAGTTATCACTAACGCTAGCAACCATATCGAACCAAGAATAGAAACAGCATCCTCTCCTTTTTTACCCGCATAGAACTTTACAGTGGCGGTGCCCAAAAACCCATTTCTTACAGCCTCACATAATCCCAGCACAGTGAAAAAGTAGAACCATTTACCCACATCTGCTACGGTTAAGGAAACGTAAAGTAGATATATAAATCCCAGTCCGAACATAGACAAGATACCGTTACCGGCAAGAGCCAGAAAATGCTTGTTGTTGAACCTGGATAAATCAATTTTCGGCATCAGGATACTGGACTTGGTAGATTATTGACTAAAGGGCTAAAATAATACAATAATTGTATAACTACAGATTATTAATTCACTATTTGACCTTTATCCATATAGATAATCTTTCAACCATCGACACAAAAAGAACAGCTGATAACCCCGCACCCATAGCCACGTTAACGATGAACAACTTGTCTATTGCGTCATTTTCATTGGCTTCAGTATAAACATAGGAAAAAATGATACCTGCAATGAGCAGGATATAACACCAGAACTTGATCTTATTGTACTTTATTTGCTTTATTCTCATCCGGGGCAGTTCATAAGAAAAAGCAAAGATTGCTAATAAACCCAGGGCAGAGCAAATGTATTGCAGCAATATAAAAACCCTAAATCCGTGAAACCAGATGTTTGACTTAAACGAATTGGGATTATGCAAATTAAGGTGCGTAAATGAATCCCAGAGTAGATGAGAAAAGACACCAATAAGTAATGAAAGTATGACAACAATAATATTTTTTTGAAAATAAGCGATCCAATCAAACGTGCGGGCAAACTCAAATCGTTCCCGCCAGGCCCTTGGCAAATTTTCTATTAATGATTGCCTAACAAACAAATGAAATACAAATGAAATAAACAACGCAAGTGGTAAATCGAACCAGAATGCCCCTACCCAATTATGACCATAAGTCTTCTCTTTACCAAATCTTATAAATGCTTCAAAATCCGGCGCAATACTACCCACTATCAATCCTGTAGCTGAAAAAAGATGATCATATTTCTTTTTAAGCAGAGGTAATACAATTGCCGGATGTGAAAAAGTAAATGGCATGAATTGATATATAGTGAGTTGTTTAAAATATTCAAGGCCTAATATACATACTAATTATAAAAAACAAAGGATACCCCATAGAGAGTATCCTTTGTTTCTTTTTTGTTTATGATGGATTATTCCTTAACCAATCTCTGTGTTACTTTTTGTTCGCCCTGTGTAAGTTCTACCATGTAGATACCTGCAGCAAATGTGCTCAACGGAACGCTTATTGTTCCATTCTTCTGCTCGCCCAGATCCTGGTTGTAGATGCTCACACCACTGATGTCCATAACACGTACCGTAACCTTTTCTTTCTTACCTGATGTAAAGCTGATCTTAACATCGTCAGTTGTTGGGTTAGGTGTCATAGTTACTGCAAGTGGCTTAATTGCAGTTGGAACATTAGATTTTAATGCCAGTTCGAAACGGTCGCCCTGTGTGGCTTTGTCCTTGCCGATAGTGAATGCGTATTCTGTGCCCTGGTTCATATCCACATACCTCCCCAGCAACTTATCATGAAGTACCAATTTTCCACCGGCAGGAACAACAACGTTGTCTGTGCGGATGATGAAGTTTTGTTGGTATCCGCTTGTTAGACCCAGAGGTATTACCTTCTCTGCTGCAAACGGACGGCTGTCAACAGCAAGCTTCAGATTATCAGCAGACTTACTGTAGAAGTTGAAATCTGCAACACCCATTGGTTTTGCCGCATCCAACATCTTGTCGTTTTCGTCAGTAGCGTTTTCATTGAAGTTGATCTTCAACATATCCCACAAGTGATACTTTTCATCATACACATTCAAACTGGTGTATTGCACAGGTGCCTTATACAAGTAGTTTGATGTGTTTGGTGATTTATCTGCTTCGGTGAATTCGATATGAGCACCATCATGATCAGCCTGTACCTGGATACAAGTGTTAGCCTGTACATAGTAAGGAACTGCTGAACCACCAAGGTTAACTGATACGAACTGGCCACCAGCACCCATTGCAGGATCGAAGACAAAGAATGCACCACCCATAGCCTGGCCGGAATTTCTTGCATTCCAGATAATGGTACCCATATCGACTGGCGATGGGTATGGATTACCTACCATGTTGTAGCTCTGAAGTGTAGCTGATGTACCCTGGGCAAGACTAACTGACACATTGCCCTGGTTAACATTACCCATCATCTTGAAAGTAGTTGCAGAAGGTGTGTACCCACCGATATAACCCGAGTAACCTAACCCTTCACCCTTCGATCCTCTGAAGAATACGCGGATACCCTGACCCGGATGTACCTTATTGGTATCGGCCGCACCTGCATTAATCTTTGTGAATGGCTTCCAACCCGGATCGTAACCAAGCGATGAGTTACTTGTATATGGATCTAACCTGAATGCAGATGGAGCATTAGACGCAGTGTACCTGAAACCATTGGCAGTACCACCTGGGCCTGTGATATCAATATACGGTTGCAGTTGGCTCAGTGACATAGTATCGCTGAACGGGTGAGCGAAGAAGCGGAATCTGCGATAACCGCCCATTACATACTGGTCAGCTTTCACCTTACCGGATATTGCCGCACCTACCGATGGTATGGCTGCTATACGTGCTGTAGCATTAGTATCAGATGATGCCAGCTCAAGGCTGTCATTAGTAGTTAGTGTACCTGATGTAATAATCAGTGTATTTCCAATAACCAGGCGTGAGCCGGTATTTATGGTAGCACCCATACTATTGTTCAACTGAAGGTTATTGGCAGTACCAATGCCTGTAATTACCTGGGCAGACGAACCGTTCAAAACAACCTTGCCATTACCAAGAATTACATTGCTGTTATTCAATGAACCCTTTACATCTAGCTCGCCGCTGCCATCTATCACCAATACGCCACCACTACTTACTGTAAGATTTCTGGTAGTTGCGGTAAAGGCGCTTGGAATTACAGGATTGAATGCTGCTACCTGAATAGCTACATCATCCGAAACTGTAGGCACAAATCCACAACTCCAGTTCGTACTCCTGTTCCACTCAGATTCATGACCAGCGCCACCAGTACCACCCACCCATGCCATAGGCGTAGGATCAATAGTGATTGTTGTGCCCACAGCTGTGGTACACACTGCATTATGCGCATCAATGATCAGGTAGTTATGTGCAAATGTAATTACACCGGTACTCAGGTTATGAGTCGTTCCATTAAACGAGAAGCTGGTAACCACTGCACCATCCTTACTATAAGATACAGTGGCGCTATCTGTACCGGTAAAGTCTATACTACCTGCATATCCTACACATGGTACATTTACCGCTGCAACAGAAACGTGCGGTTCAGCATGTACGATCGTATGCACGGGGTAAGGGGTACTGGCACAAGCACCATTTGACAATGTTAATGTGCCATCAAATGACCCGGCACCACCAGTTGGATTGTATATAAGCGTGACCGAAGAACCGGATAAGGTAGCAGCTAAGATATTGCTAAAGCCACCGTCGCTAAGTGCTGTCGTGTTCCAGTTTACGGAATATGTTGTAGGACTTCCCACAATACTGCTTAATCCGATAGATGCAGAGGTTGTAGGCTGGCAGATATTCGGCATAGCCGCACTTACAGATGCAGAAGGTGTGGTTGCTACAACAGATGTACCCGTCATGTTAGACTGGCATCCGCCGGGCCCTGTAGCCACTACGGAGTATGTGCCCGCCGCTGTAACAGATGAATACGAGAGCGACGTTGTAGTACCGGCCAGCGTAGCTACAGTTGTAGCTCCCCTCTTTAACGCATAAGTATAATCACTCGTCTGCGAACCGTCAACACCTATGGTAATGCCTGCGGCAGAACAACCACTACCACCTGTAAGATTGAATACTGTAGGATAATCAGCCACAGTTACTGTACTACTTGTAACCGGCGCACTTACACAGCCCGCACCGGTGTAGGATACGGTAAGACTGTACACACCACTTGCAGTTGTGGATGAAGGCGTAAATGATACTGAAGATAATGCCGTAGTGGTTGAGAATGCAGCAGGACCACTCCAGTTATATGATGTGACAGGGCCTGTTCCTGACGCACCAACGCCTGTTAAGGTAATACTACTTCCAGAACCCAGACAGTAACCTGACGGCGCTGTAATCGACGCCACCGTTGGTACAGAATTTACCGATACAGAATATGTTACCGCGGGACTTATACATCCCGGCTCATTATACGTCACCGTAAGGCTGTACAAACCGCTTGCCGCAGTGGTAGTAGGTATAAAGCTGGCATTGGTAGCTGCTGTAGTTGCAGTGTAACCATTAGGGCCTGACCAATTATAAGTAGTTGCAATAGCACCCGCCGGACCTGATGGCACACCAGACTGAGATAGTGTTACCACAACCCCACTACCCGGGCAAAGCGTTGCAGGAGTGGCTACTATTGTACCACCGGTTGGCAATGGATCTATCCTGACTGATGTAACTGTAGTGCCTGAACGCCTTGTATTAGCACACGAATCTGTAAACTGATAGTATGTAGTACTGCTCAATACAGCCGTAGAATAGGAAGCCGCTACTGCAGAACCTATGTTAGTAAATGGCCCTGTAAGACTAGAACTACTTGCCCACTTGTAATAGACTGTTCCAAATGTAGGATCGATAGTCTGACCAGACACACTGATATTAGAGCTACCCGAAGTACAAAATGCAGGAGTAGCCGGAGAAGCCGTACCAGCCAATGGTGTAAGTGTGTTACAACCCGGAGGAGTGAACTCACTGATACCAAGGTCGGGATACAAAATATCTCTTGTATTACAATCAAGATCAGAAGTTATGGCCACAACAGCACCTGTATCATTTAGCAGAGCATTACCAACAACGCTTGTAAGGTGAAGGTCAGATACCGATGTAAACGTAGGATTTACATTTAGTGAATTCTGATCTTTGCCACTTGTGGCAAACCAGGCTGCAATCGAATTTGAAGAAGTTGCTGATGTCGAAAGTGAGCCTGAACCTATGAGATTTCCATTACTGAAAAAGTCATTATTAGACGAAGTAACATTGCTAAACGTGCTGGACGCGAAGCCTGCTGCATACCCTGTTACACCATTTGAAGCAGAGTAAACAAAAATGTTATTCTTCATCGTAATGACAGGATTCGTACCACTTACAGCAAGGGCGTAAGATGGAACTCCCGCACCAGTGTAACTACCGGTTATATACACTGAATTGTAGAACAGATTAACTGCACCTGCCAAACCACCACCAATAAATATACCAGAGCTAAAATCTGATGATGTACCCTTGGCAAATACGCGGGTGACCATATTATTGGCAATGGTAGATGTGCCTGTAGACGATGCCGCCAAAGCAATACCCACTGCCGACCATGTATTTGATTGGTTAATGTTGTCTACTATATTATTTGTAATAGTTGCATTAGACACTTCACTGCCCGTAGTATTCGTGAATAGGATACCACTATTACCGAAACCTGCAATGATACCACCCACATCTGCACTTGCACTGCTATTAATTCCTCCGATATTATTGCCACGAATATTTATACCATTTTCATTTCCTACAAGTATGCAGTTGCTACCAATACCATTGGCGGCAGTCATTACATTCTGATCTATGATCGTACCACTATTTTTAGATAAGGTAGTAGATCCCATAGAGTAAATACCTGTACCAACTGCTGTAATTCTATTGTTTATGATACTGTTATTATGATTAGCATTACCGGTACTGGTCAATGACGGTGTTGCGCCACCCGAACCAATACCTATAAGCGTTGAGGCAATTCCATTCCCGGTAATATTACAGTTTTGTACCTTACTGTTATTTGTACCTGTAGCCATCCACACCACTGCACCTGTTGATGAGTTAGTAATAGTAAGGTTTCGGGAAGCAGAAACCGCAGGGCAGATACTGTTGGTAACAGTAGTATTGGTACCATCTATTATAATATACTTACCGCCATTTATGAATACTGTTCCTGTTGAATTACTGCTGGAAATAGTAGTAGATACCCCGGCAGCAGGTTGAATAGTAAGCGTATTAGTTGCTGTAGCACTCGCGTTACCAGAAATGGTTAGACTGGTAGATCCCATGCTATACAATGCATCCGTAAGACTTAATACAACAGGACCTGTGATGCAAGTACTGGCCGAATAGTTAGCAACTGCAGCAGGGAGTGACGTAAATGTCTGACCTACACCTACCGCTACCGTACCTGATGCAATATATGTGCTGTAGGTAGTTGGCACAGGTGCTGTAGTAATAGCTGCTACGCTTGAAGCAAGTACGCCAACAGGGAGAGATCCGACTACTACAGGTGTTGAAAGATCCTGAGCTACTAAATAATAAGAAACTGTTTCACCGGGAAGTAGTCCCAACGTTGTGGCATTAATGATAAAATTCCACCTGCTTGTTCCACCTATTGCGGTAGAACCGCTCACATAGGTACCTGCACCGGAAAACCAGGTTGTTCCATTCTTCGAAAAATAGATCTTCGGACCATTGCCGGTTACAGAACCATCGTCCAACCCTACAGGGGCAGCTGCGTTAATTGTAATATCAGCTACTACCGTTTGATTTGTAGGACATGAATTTCCGCTCGGATTACTAACATATGCTATCGCTGGCGGTGGTGCTGAACCATTAAATTCACTGATACCTATATCTGGTGTTGATGCGTCACGCGTTATACAGTTTGCATCCGACGTATAGGTCAATGGCGTACCGGCATTGTTGATAGCAACATTGGCAACTGCATAAGAAAGGCCAAGATTTGGTATAGCCGCTGTTGGCGCGTTAAATACCGGAATCGCCAAAACAGAGTTGGCATCCTGCGTACTACCCGACCCGGTCTGCCAGGCACTTATTGATGCATACGTGCTTGTTGGCGCAGTAAGCGATCCCACCGCAACAAATACCGGTGCAGCACTACTGTCACGCAGTACGTTGTAGTTAGAGGTAAGACCACTGTAAGTATTATAGGCAAAGCCCATAGCTCTTGCAGAATTGGCAGTACCATTCCACATAGCATTGACAAGAATATTGTTCTTAATATCCACTGGAGAGGCAATACCTGAAACCGCCAACGCAAAGCTTGGGTTGGTGCCTACTCCTGGCGTACCGGTGAGTGCTACCGTATTATACCATACCTTGCTGCTCACACCTGATGTTATACCACTAAGGAATAAACCTGCTGTAATGTCGGAGCCACTTGAAAGGCTCAGCATTTTGTAAACAGAGTTGTTTACTATTGTATTAGCCGTGCCACTTGCACTACCGGCAACCGCTATACCCACGGCTGATTGTGCACCGGTTGATGCTGTTGAAGTAATGCTACCTACAATGTTCTTCTCTATAACGGCATCTGCCACTTCATTGCCGGTCACAGAGGTAGTACCCGCAACAATACTATTATTTGCAAAACCAACATTGATACCCACAACGTCTCTGCCTGATGTAGCACTGGAAACACCGGTAACAACATTCTTCTTTATGTTGATGCCACTTTCAAATCCTACCATTATACCATTATTGCTGGTATTGGTCACAACATTCTGATTGATAACTGTACCAGTATTTTTAGTACCGGCGCTTGCTCCCATCGAGTAAATACCATTCTGCACCGCAGATATAGCATTATTTACAATCGAGTTGTTATTGTTAGAATTTCCCAGGCTATTGAGCGCAATAGCTGCGCCGCCTGAACCGATACCAACCAACGTTTGTGTTGAGCTGCTACCGTTTATATTACAATCCTGAATATTATTATTAGAACCGGCTCCCATCCATATCACCGCACTTGAAGTTGACGTATTGGTATTCTGTATTGTCAGATTTCTGCTAGCTGTTACCAACGGACAAATGGTATTGGCTACCGGGTTATTTGATCCTTCAAGGGTTATATATTTTCCGTTGATACCAAATATAGCAAATGATGCACTACCGCTTATTGTCGGCGATATCCCTGATGCAGGCCTGATAGTAAGTGTATTAGTTGCACTGGCCGCAGCATTACTACTGATAGTTATCGGGAACGTCTCACTCGGATAAGTCGCGTCAGTAAGCTGGAATACTACCGGACCTGTCAGAGATGTGGCGCAGTTGTATAACGCCGCAGCCTGAGACAACGTTTTGATCGGTTGTCCTACTCCTATATTGTAAGTGCCACTTAGCGAATTAAGCGTTTTCACCGTAGTAGACACGGCCGGCCCACCACAACCACTATTGTAGGTAATGGTAACCGGCGTAGCCATGCCTGATTCTGAAATACCCGATACAACACCGGATAGCGACACCGTAGCATATCCAGCCGGTGCCACAGACCACATACTTGCAGTACCAACGTTACCTCCGCCCAGGGTGTAAGAGCCCGATGTACAGATAGTTGTATCAATCGGGGTCATTGCAGCAGGACTGGTTGGCAAAACGGCAACCGAAACTGTAGATGTAATAGCACAAACAGGCGTCGACAACGGATCACTCTTGATGGTTACAGTGTAGATTCCGCTGGCGGTCAATGGTATTGCAGTATATGTTGCAGTTGCGTTATAAGCTGCACTGGTACCATTAATACCGGTACTCGAATAACCACCAGGACCTGACCACGAGTAGTAATTATATCCAGCCGTAACCGGTGATGCAGATAACGACACATTGCTACCTGCGCATAACGCAGTAGGATTAGCAGTAACGGTTCCTGCCGATGGTGTCTTACAGATGGAAATGTTATCTACCATCAGTAATGATGCATTGGCATTTGGTATGGCGTCGATCTGTACATAATATATTCCGGTTGTGGTAATAGTAACCCCGGTTGTTGCCCGGTTCCAGCCGGTTACCGCAAGTGTACCACCGCTTGTGTAAGTACCGGAGCTCGTTCCTGTAGGAGTTGCGGTTGTTGCCGCAGGAACACTATTGCTGTTGGTTACAAAGGCCGCCAGACTCCATCTTTGAGGGCCGCCGGAGCTGTTCCAGTCTTGTCTGTAATCAAAACCGAGTGTATAAGTACCTGGTGTAAGATAGACGCCCGGAGATACCAGCCAGTTGTTATCATTGGTATTGAGCGTACTGGTATGCTTTCCTACAAATACATAATCCCATGAACCATAGGCCGCAGGCATAGTTGCAGGCGAGGTTACCGGACCTACTATAGAAGCACCGTTACCGTACTTAGGTACATATGTACCTGTATTGGCTGTTGCAGCCCAACCAAATGGAATTGCATTTTGTGTTGATATTGTTTCAAAACTTTCAAAATAAGGTTCTGAAAATGGCACGTTCATAATAGTAAGTGGGGAGCTTGCACCGCATGCAGGCGTATTAGCTACCACATTAGCAAAGTATGCCCCGCCAGCTATGCCGGTGAACAGATAGCTGGTAGCCGATGCATCAGGCGAGGTCCAGCTATATGCCGGGGTACCTGTTCCTATGCTGTTGGTGTAAAGATTAACGGTGTAGTTAGTTGCACCCGCAATACCACCTACCCAACTTACTATTCCTTGTGCAGGTAAAGTGGAGCTGGTAGTAGGTGCAGCAGGAGGAGTAACGCAAGTTGTAAATGTACTTACACCTGGCAAGGTTGTCTTATACACCGGCTGCGTACCAATACAAGAAATACCATTGTAAGAGTACATAAACACATTATAGGCAGTAGCGGCAGCAAGCCCTGCAGTAGGATTTGTAGTTAATGTAACAGAACTGCCTGCAGCTACTTTCGCTATAACAACACCTCCACCCAGAGCTGCGCCGATAGCATAGTTAGTACCCGATACCGGAGACGATGACAAAGTAGTTGACGTAGATGCAACTACAAGGTAAGAGTCTACAACCGGTGATGGCGGTGTAAATGAAATAACTGTAGTTATACCTACTGCAGGTGCACATGACAATGCTGTTGGCGAACCGGCAGGCACTGCACATGGCACGAATTGTTCCACCTTAATATCGTCTATAAATAACCTGTTCATGTCAGCACCACTGTTACAATGAAACCCGTAATATACCAGTCCGGTAGACGCGGCTACAAAACTTACCGACTGACTCGCAAGCGTTGTATTAGTGATCGCTGTGTTGGCATACAAACTGGTAGTCATGCCTGCTACTGTATTTGCAGAGCCATATTTCACTTCCAGTTTTTCAACATAAGTTGTCCCTCCATTGTTTCCGTAGTTAAAAGTTAGTTTGTAGGTATTACCTGCCGTGCAGTATATAGCCGGAGTAAATGCCCAGTCGTCAGCGGTATTTGTTAAATGATATCTGTAAGACAGCATATTGGGTGCACTACTACCTGTAGCTGTTCCTGCGAAGTTGGTCCAGATCGATGGGTCGCCATCGCCGTTTACATCCGCTGTAGTCCATCCGCACGGCAAAGCTGGTGAAGTGACTGCATCAAAATTCTCAAGATAAGGGAATGTAGTCACCGGGGTAAAGCTCAGCGCCTGACCACTAGCCTGTATCGCCGAAGATGAAGCACAGGTTATTTCACATTTATAGTAGGTAGTACCTATTGTACTGTTATTTAAAGCATAAGTACTCGACGTAGCACCCCCAACATTACCATAGCTGATGCCATCCACAGAGGATTTCCACTGGTAGGAAAGACCTGAATAACCCGTAGTTACACCACCACCAAGTGACAGTGTAGTGTTGTATGGTGCGCAGCCGGAACTCACCGTTGCAAGAACGGTACCGGGTGTTGGCGTACCCACACACGGTGTTACGCCCGACCCCGTCAATGTAATTACTGACGGCGTACTTAATCCACCTCCCGAAATAGTGATAGTACCATCGTACGATAATACAGCTGAAGGATTGAACTGAACAATAAGTGGAGACGAAAATGCTCCGCTGGTATAATTTATTGTCAATGGATTGGAAAAGGCTCCCCCTGTCGACATTAAATACCCACCAGGACCATTTACTGTAACGGTACCTGAAGCCGGGGTTAAAGAAACACCTGTAAGTGAGGTTGACAACGTAACACTGCTGCCGGTATTCACAGCCCCAAAAGCCAATGAAGATGGTGCACCGATCACTGAAGGCAGTAACGAAATTTGAATATTGTCAAGACCAACATCCGTAGCGCCACCGTCACCGGTCACAGTCCACCTCAAAATGGCAGTTGTACCTGTTGTAGGAATGGCAGTTGTTGTTACAGTACGTGTCGTAAATGTAGCTGCAATAATAGGTGGAACATCAAGATCGGTAAACGTTGTTCCGTCTAGTGAAATCTGCAGTTTTAATTGCTCAGCCCCGCCTGTATTAACATAGTCGTATTTTATTTGTTTCAGGCCCACCGGGAACGTAATACCCATACTTAATGTTGCCGTACTGGTGCTGGCATCCCAGGTATGAAAACGCGCAGAGTGTGCACCTGCTGAAAATACCGGGCTATATGCACCGCTTGTGCTCGACCATCCCGCAGAAGCACCATCGTCATCTCTGCGCCATGATGCATTGCCTGTAGCGGGATTGTTTGTCCATACATAGTTAGGAATATCATTGGTTGCACCGCATGAAATCCAGGTGGTTTCAAAGCTCTCATTAAATGGAATTGTTGCGATCGCATGTCCTGCCGCGCTGCAAGCTACTCCCGTTGATGTTGCTGTACCAAAGGTTGGACAAGTTACGGTAGCTCTATAATAAATGCCTGAAGTAACGGTTGCGGAATAAGTGGAATTGGTAGCACCTGCAATAGTAGTACCATAAGTTATGCCATCTGTTCCGGAATACCATTGGTACGTAAGCCCCGCAGCAACTGTTGCTCCGGGCAAAGATAATGTAGTTGGATAACTGGCTGCGCAACTGGCTGTTGTAGTAGCCGCCGTAGCGCCCGCGGTAGGAATTGCAGAGCATGGCGTACTGCCAATACCCGATACCGCTATGCTATAAGTAGACGCAATACCACCACCGGTGATTGTTACATTACCAGTGTAAGTTGTAGCTGCAGTTGGTGCAAACTGCACGGAAAAAGTAGACGGAGTAATAGTTGCCCCTGATCCCGAATAGCTGATAGTAGTAGAAGTAACTGCCGACGACCCGGTCCATATATAGAAACCAGTAGGGGCAGTAACTGTTAGCGTACCACTTGCAGGGGTAAGTGTAACACCAGATAAAACTGTACTAAGTGTTGTTGTTGATCCGGTAGCAGTTGTCGGGAATGTCAAAGACGACGGAGTTGACACTATTGAAGGCAGCTGTGTAATTTGGATATTGTCCAAACCTACATCTGATGCACCTGCATCACCCGTCACTGTCCACCTGAGAATAGCTGTGGTGCCTACAGATGGTACTGCAAACGTGGTAACGGTTCTTGTAGTGAAAGACGCAGCAATAATTGCAGGAACATCAATATCAGTGAATGTCGCACCATTGTCTAACGAAAGTTGCAACTTTAATTGATCTGCACCGCCAGTATTCACATAATCGTATTTTATCTGCTTATTGCCAGCAGGAAAGTTTACGTATAAGCTAATTGATCCCGTAGCGGTACCGGCATCCCATGTATGGAATCTTGCAGAGTGTGCACCCGCTGAAAATACAGGGCTATATGCGCCGCTTGTGCTCGACCAGCCTGCAGAAGCACCGTCATCTTCTCGGCGCCATGATGCATTACCTGTTGTAGGTGTGCCTGACCAATAAAAATTAGGCAGGTTACGAGTAGTTCCGCAAACCCAGGTAGATTCAAAAATTTCAGTAAATGGTAATGTAGCGGCAATGGCGGCTCCGGGCGTATTACACAACACCCCGCTCGATGTGGCTGTGCCATACGTTGGACAGGTAATATCAGCTCTGTAATAGACAGCAGATGATACTGAGGGTACCGAATAAGTGGCATCGGTAGCACCGGCTATAGTTGTACCATAGGTTACACCGTCAGTCCCGGAATACCATTGGTAGGTAAGACCCGCCGCGGCGGTAGCACCCGACAAGGACAATGTTGTAGCGTAATTGGGTGCGCAACCGATAGTAGCTGTTGCACTTGCTGCTCCGGCCACTGGCAATGCTGAACAAGACAAAACACCTGTACCCGAAAAAGTAATGGTTATCGGGGTAGCTAGTCCGCCACCTGATATTGTTACACTGCCGGGATATGAAGTACCTGAAACAGGGGCAAAGTGAACAGGAATAGAATAGGAAGAAAATGATGTTCCGGAGTAATTATAGTTATAGGTAGAACTCCACCCGGAACCATTGTTAATTTCATAACCTGAAGAAGCTGTAATCGTCAAGCTGCCGCTATTGGTAAGATTTGCACCGCTGATTGTAATTGTCTGTGACCCCGACACTGCACCTGTTAGAATATTGCCGAACGCAAGTGAAGTAGGTGTTGGCACAACTGTAGCTGGTGCGTTAACAATACTAAAATCATCCACATAAAGTTTGTTTTGATCTGTAGCACTAAAAGCATGAAAGCCCAGATAATAAGTACCGGACGCTACCGGTGTAATAGAGATCGTTGACGCAGAAACCATAGCAGAGCTGGTCAGGATAGCTGTATTGCTGAAAATAGCAGCCGATGTCATGCCGGCAATTGATTGAGTAGTACCATATTTAACCTCAAGTTTTTCGAAGTAGGTGGTAGAAGAGTTACTACCATACTTGAAATCAATATTGTAGGTTACACCCGCTGTCAAATTCAGGCCTTTCGTAAACAACCAGTCATCAGCTGGTCCTACCGTATTGTAAGTGTAGAAAACAGCATTCGGTAAAGTTCCACCTGTTGCCAGCGCAGCACCTACCGACCATGTGGTATTGCCATTATTATCTACTATCAGCCAGCCGCACGGCAAAGAACTGCTTGCATCAAAATTTTCGGCATAGGGTGGCAAAATAGTACCGGGTGCCAGGCAAAATACCCCACCCGATGTTGTTGTGCCATAGGTCGGGCAAGTAACGGTTGCCCTATAGTAGATACCTGAACTTACCGTTCCAATATAGGTCGAATTGGTAGCACCGGCAATTGTAGTGCCATAGGTAACACCATCTGTTCCAGAGTACCATTGATAAGTAAGATCTGAACCCAATGAAGCAGTAGGTAAAGATAAAGTAGTAGAATAAGCAGTACAACCACTGGTAGCAGTAGCACTTGCAGTGCCTGCAGTCGGCACACCTGTACAAGGATTAGCGCCGTTTCCGGTTAGTGGTATATTGTACCCACCGGCAAGCCCACCGCCCGTAATGGTAATACTTGCGTTATATGTTGCAACTGCTGTAGGTGCAAATTGCACAACAAGTGTTGGTGTAGTAATAACGCCACCGGAGCCGGAATAGGCTACAGTTGTTGTAGTCACAGCCGACGAACCCGTCCAGATATAATAACCTGTTGGTGCGGTTATGGTCAAATTGCCCGATGCCGGGTTTAGACCCGATGCCGATAAAACTGTAGATAATGTAGTAGTGGCACCTGTATTAACATTACCAAAAGCCAGTGACGAAGGAGATGCGATAACGGTCGGCAACAAAGAAACATAAATGCTATCAAGGCCAATATCTGTAGCTCCGTTGTCAGATGTTGCCTGCCACCTCAAAATAGCTGTAGTACCTGCAGAGGGCACGGCCGTTGTGGTGACAGTTCTACCCACCCAACCTGACGCATTAAGGCCAACTGGGCCATCCAGTGATGTAAAGGTAGCGCCATTGTCAAGTGAGATCAGTAAATTCAGCACATCTGTACCTGTTGTATTAATGGTATTATATCTGATAGATTTTGTTCCCGCAGGGAAATTGACATATAGATCAAGCGATCCTTGATTACCGCTAGCCGCCGACCATGAGTGGAATCTTGCCGCATGCGAGCCGCCGCCGGAAACAGCCGATGGCGAAAAGCCACCACTGGTATTAGACCAGCCACTATTGGCAGTAGTTTCATCTTCTCTCCTCCATGATCTGTTGCCCGACACCGGTGTTGTTACCCAGGCAAAATTTGGAATGTCATTAGTAGACCCGCAAGATAGCCATGTCGATTCAAAGCTTTCAAGGAAAGGTAAAGAAGCTGGCTGAGGTCCATACGTGAGTAATGTACCCGGCGTACTTGCCGTTAACGACAACGCAGTACAGGTAAGCATACACCTGTAGTATACATTAGCACCTATAGTCGCTGCATAGCTTGCATTCGTGCTGGTGCCCGTTGCATTGGTCCATGGCGCGCTGTTATTGGGCGATGTCTGCCATTGGTATGCAATACCCAGATCCGTTGATGCCCCAACCAGAGATAATGCAGATCCGTAACTGCTGCAACCGCTACTTACTGTTGCAGATACGGTGCCTGGTGTAGGCATTGCCGAGCAGGTAGGCAATCCGGTACCCGATAGCGACACAGAACTTGAGGTAGCCATGCCCCCCCCCCGCAATCGTTAATGTACCTGTAAAAACACTAACTGATGGCGCAGTGAATCTAACAGGAATATTGTAGTCAACTATGCTGGTACCCGAATAGGTGTAGTTATACGTTGATACCCACGAAGATCCATTATATACCTGGAAGTTTGCAGGCGCTGTTATTGTGATAGATCCGCCGGAAGATAAGTTGGATACAGAGATGGCAATATTCTGCAGGGCCGATGGAGTACCAACAGGCAATGATCCGAAATCATAGTTAGTTGGCGAAGCTGTAATTAATTGAGTTGGTATTATGCTGATATCATCCACATACAAGTTGTATTGGTTCGCTGCACTGAATGCATGGAAGCCAAAATAATACACTCCGGAAGTAGGAGCAGTCATCGTAACACCGTTTGACGAATACAGTACCGAGTTGGTTGTGATATTGGCATTGCTGAAAATTGCAGAAGACGTCATACCCGCTACAGATTGCGCTGCACCATATTTCACTTCCAGTTTTTCTATATAAGTAGAGCTATTATTACCAAACTTGAAGTTTAATGCGTACGATTTACCTGCTGTTAAACTATATCCTTTAGTAAACACCCAGTCATCACCCGTTAAAGTTGATGTATATCCATATTGTATAACATTGGGAGATGAACCATTGGCAGGCGTTGCACCAGTAACTGCCCAGGTGCTTCCTCCGTTTACATTTACAATAGACCATCCACACGGAGTTGGAGTTCCGGCATCGAAATTTTCCAGGGCAGGAGGAGTTAGTGTTGATGCACCGGACATATTTACAAAAACCGCACCAGAGGCAACTGTTGCAACAGATGGACATGTTACGTTTGCACGGTAATATACATTCGAAGATGAGTTTACACTTGCTGCATATGTAGCATTTACTGCGCCCGGAATATCAGTAAAGCCTGCACCTGATGTGCTTGACTGCCACTGGTAAGTATAGTTGGTTGCCGGAATCAGCATTGGTAACGACAATGTGGTAGTATAACTTGTAGCACAGCTGTTGTATGCAGATGCGATTGCATCACCCGGAATCGGGCTGCCGGAGCATGTAGTTGCCCTTACAACTTTGTAATTATCAAATAAACCCGACCTTCCGGTAACATTTGATGAATTATAGTAGAAGCCGAATGTATTTGTCGCTGAGCTGGTATAAGTTGAATTGGTAGCAGTTGACACACCGGTATAAATACCTGTCCCCGCATCAACGAAACCTGATGAACCATCATCCCTTAGCCAGATCATCCAAACATTTCCCGTTGGATTGTAAGTTACTTTGACACTGGCATAATTTGTTGGAGATGACATAGCATTTGAACTGGTCGCTATCGTTGTCAGCGTTCCGTTTAAGCCTGTAGTATAGGCCACCAGAGACACTGAACCATTTACATTCATCTTAACAGCATAACCGTTACCATTATTATAAACAGTAGCGTTGGTACCGGCAAGTACGGTCGCCAGGCCATAGGTCCCTCCGCCAATACCGGCAGCCGCGTCACTTATTCGCATGTTGAAGGTCCAGGTTACGGCAGTCGTATTACTGGACAGCGTAACTGCTGATGGCGAGGAATATGCAGATAATGGTCCCGTTATGTAAATGCTGGAATTTGCACTTGAGCTGGTAAACTGTAGCATGGTGCTAGACAAGATCGATGCGTTGGCGGTAGTTGCCCCACCCCTTGCTGTAACGGTATATGTTGCCGGAGCACCCGTTGTCAACACACTCCTGTTAAAGTCATCAAGAAAAACTTGGCTCTGGGCATTTGCAGCGATCCCGGAGAATACCAGGAGGAAGGTCATCAATATCCTATTCATAACACTATTTTTTAACTTAAAAAATATTAATTATAAACTCAGGATATGTATATAAAATAAATAAAAATGACGGTTTGATAACTAACTAATAGTTAAAAACAGATTTTTTTACTATTTTTTGTAGAATTATATCGTAGAGCTTATTCTATAACAAATTTATGTGCTAAAATAATCCAACGATTTAAAATAGTAACAAAATATATAATACTAAAAATATTGAATATTTATGCTAAATTAAAGATTAAATATAAATTTACAATTGTCAATTCCTAAACCGTTGCAACTCAATCAACTAAAACATTCACAAAAATCACCTTACAAATTTCATAATAACTACTAGTTAATACATAATACATTACGAAATATAACATTAACTATAGTACAACAAAAAAATGACAGTGGAAATATGAACCAACAACTATTCTGATCAGTAAACCACCCCATATACTCATAATTAACGCAATGATAATACGGAGATTGACATCACCCGATGCTGCAAGACAAAAAAAAATAAAATGGCATGTGTAACTAAAAATTAAAACATGGATTGAGAATATTCGCTCAATAGGCCATATGACGATAGTATGCTATGGCTATTATATTAGCACCTCTTATCCTTCCCAGATAGTCTCCTGTCTTTTCATAGATAACATCAGCCTGCCCACGCTGAGCGAAGTCTCACGACTTCGTTCCACAGGTAGGGAATCTCCCGATTCCCGAAAACAGACAAGCTTAAAATATGCCCAGTACTGCAAACTCCCAAACCAAAAGATATCCACATTTTGTTAATGTCCTTTTCCATCCTAAAATGCTATAGTAAATTGCATCCGCTCTCTAACATTCACTTTATCCTTGTCATCCGGCATCAAGCCGTTCCCGTCACTTGAAAACTATTTGCTCAACTTAGCAACAACTGGCGGAAAAGTGCAGAAAAACTGCGGAAAACTGCGGAAACTGGCGGTTTTTAAAAACAGATGAAACACCCTACAACAAAGAAACAGGTAGGAAACGCACCAAAAAAAACTGCCGGAAACGCAAAAAACCACCATTGGCGGAAAACCCCTCAAAAATACCAGACAACCCTTAAAAAATCTAATACAATACAGTACAATAATTCATAGCCCATCATTCAATCACTGCCATCACAGTTCAGACAACACCCGTCGGGCACAATCGGGCATCCCCAAAACCACAACCACATGAAAAACAACACATTACACCAACCCCATGCCCGATTCAAATTTAATTTCCATCGGGCATTACGTCAAATTTCAAGACAACCGCGGCCGAGCAACAAGCGCTGGCTGAGCTTGCGAAGAGCGGTCTGGCCAACCACAACAACACGCAGCCTGGCTCCTTTTGCGTGCGGAGCAGTTCGCAAAAGTGCCCGCTTTCCCTGCCTGCCGGCAGGCAGGTTTGTTTCTTTCGGAGTTTATCCCGCTTATTGCGGGACGGCAGCACAAAGAAAAGTAAGTAAGCGGTTGGACAAAGCAGCTGAGCACAACCAAACACCCATCGGGCACAATCGGGCATAACCCCAAACCACAACCATATGAAAAACAACACATTGCACCAACTCTATGCCCGATTAAATTTTAATTTCCATCAGGCATTGAAACATAGCCTTCGAATGTCATGCTGAGCCGCGCCGAAGCACGACGACCATCAGGTCGGTTCTCTTTGAGAAAAATCGCATGTAGCATCAAGAGAATCCATTAATCCTTTAAATCCTGGTTCAGACACCAACCAACCAACATTTTTCCATAAATTACATACACAAAACAAACACTATGAATGCACGCAGGCTGATAATGGTAGCTTATTTGTGTTTCACCTCCCTATCAGCACATGCACAAAAGAACCCACCACCCTGCCCAGGCACAGTCTGGACCAACCGGGTGCAGCGAACGGTTTACCTCGACACCACCATTAAACACACTATGGCAGATACCACCCTCGCCGAAGTACTTACAAAACTGGTGCTCAATAAAAATCTCACACCTTACTCCACAATAGATAACCGCTTTACAACAAAACTAAGCAGCGAACAAATACTCGAAAAAATATCCTCCCACGCCGACAACGCCAATCAACAGGAAGACCCCGTTACGGGCAGTACCAATACACGCGTGGTGATGCACGAATTCAACTACAATACCATACGTGCCTACCGCCTGGTAGAAGAATGGCAATACAATGTGGACGAGGGAAAGATCGACATACAGATACTCGGAATAGCCCCTGTCGTAGATGTCTATGGCGATGAAGGTAATTACAGAGGTTCCGTGGGGATGTACTGGTTGAAATATGAAGATGCAAAGGACGCTATAGCACAATTTAATACCCAACACCCCAAAGACAATTTAAACAAACTTATCTGGAGGAGTTACTGTAATGGTGATGCAGTACCATTTAATAATGGCAATATACAAACAGGTGTGACATCACGGACTGTAGTTATGCCGGATACAACTGATTATTATTACCATCGAAAATTAGTGTTATACAACGATCGGCTGTTATCTCAGTCACTTATAGATGGTGCCAGATCAGGTGGAATACGCATATACGATACCAATACACGATCTTATCTGATCCCTTTAAATAAGCTAGTTGTAGATACAACAACCTACGTTAAGCCTGATAGTATAGATCTAGATACGGAAACTGGCATAAGATCTTGGAAGGTAATTATCCGTGAATTTAAATATGAATGGGTTACTAACTATCAACTACAACAGGAAGTTGTATTCAATACTTCTACCGGTGCTATCTCGCTGCTACTTAAAGGCATCACTCCAAAAAGGGATTATTATGATGACGCTGAAAATTTTATTGGCCGGAAAAGTATGTTTTCTTTCAAATACGCCGACATAAAAAACATCATTAACCGTTATACCATGCAACACCCTCTCTGCAACCTGCCGTTAGAATTATGGCGGGGATATTTTACAGAAAGAGAATAGAAATATGTACATTGGTCAAAGCAAAAAAACAGGAACTATGAAACAACAAATTATCATGGCTGCAACCGCTTGCTTATTGTGTAGTGCGGCATGGGCACAGAAAAAGCCTGCACCGGCTCCCCTACCCGCCGGCAATGTCCTCAAACGCACCATTACCCGGCAGGTATTTGTGGCCGACACTACCAACTACTCTACCCGCAGGCTACGCCCTGAGGGCAGCGATACCTCTCTGGCCGAGTTTCTGTTTCAGCGCATAAGACGGGGGCAACTCACCGCCTATGAGAAGAACAATAACTGGTTTATACCAATGACCATCACACAGCTGTTAGATCTATTTAAACATGCAGATACCATTGAAGTAACCGACCCAGTAACGGGAGTAAAGGTTAATAGAGTATCCATTTATGACTTCAGTTTCGATGATATCCGTTACTTCAGCGTACTGGAAGAATGGAAATATGACAAACAAAAAGGCACTACCGACATACAAGTAACCGCTATAGCACCCATGCACGAGGCATTTACTGGGTCGCATAGCCAGCTGCCTATGTTCTGGGTAAAATATGCCGATGTAAAAACGTACCTGGCCATGTATGCTGCAGAACACCCAAATAACAACCTGCCCCTCATGGTCTGGAGCCAATACTTCACCCAACCACTCACTAAAAAATAATTCCTATGAAACAGATACAACTGATAATCTTGGCATTACTCTGTAGCATAGCTGCAACAGCACAGATAGCTGCCCCATCCTACACTAACCGTGTATCGCGCCTTATATACGTGGGCGACAGCACTACCGCTGGCAAGAAACAACAGATCTGCCTGGCCGAAGTACTGAACAAACTTGTGCTTGATGGTAAGCTACAAGCCTACGGCACCTACGATAGCCGGTTTACCGAAAACCGTACGGTCAAACAACTGAAAGAGCGTTTTTACCCCGTCGACAGTATAGAAGTAGAAGACCCGGTAACCGGTCAACGCTTTTTCAAAGTAGTCACTTCACAGGTCGACTTCAGTTATGTACTGTTCATAAGGGTGGTAGAAGAATGGGCCTACGATGCCGAGACCGGCACTACCCACATAAAAATTGTTGGTATAGCACCGGTTAGAGATGAGTATGGAGAGGACGGCAGCTTCCGTGGCAGGAGTTCTATGTACTGGCTAAAGTACGGCGATATTCAGCCGGTACTGGAGCAATTTGAAAAGGACAACCCCGAACAATCGTTGACAAAGGCAATATGGGCAAATTATTTTGAGTAATACTTTCAAAATGACTGTATTACCAAGTCACCTGGACATTACTAATTACACACTCTCCTCCTTTTGAAGGAGGAGTACCCAAAGATTCGGCTTTTTCTGCCGAAGCTTTGGGGGAGGTGGTTACTGCATTTGGTGTATTTTTAAAGTCGAAACGGCATTAGACAGGATCGCAACCTAATGTCACAGAAGTTCGTACGAATATCCAATGAAAAATCCCTAACTTTCTCCCACTAAATCAACCCCATGGCCGAAGTAAATGCCGTCATTCACCGCGACCACTATCGCACACATATCAATACCGCCACCAATAGCCTTACTGCCGATGAACCATTGTCCGTCGGCGGCACGGATGAAGGAATGAGCCCTGAAGAATTACTGGCTGCATCACTCTCAGCATGTACCTCCATTACCCTCCGTATGTATGCCGATAGGAAAGGTTATGATGTAGACGAAATACATGTAAACGTGGTAATGATAAGGGATAAAGAACTGAACAGAACCAACATCAACCGGAAAATTGAGATAACCGGAAACCTCACAGACGAAGAACGGGCCAAGATGATGGCGATAGCCAACAATTGCCCGGTACATAAAATACTTACTAACCAGATCATAATAAATACAGAAAGCTGATGAAAGACATCACCAAAAAATACACCAATGGCGAGGTAACCATTATATGGAAACCCGCCGCTTGCATCCACTCAACTATTTGCTGGAAAGAAGCCACCGGCTTGCCGCAGGTGTTTGATCCACGTGTAAAACCCTGGATAAAACCTGAAGGCGACACCACTGAAAACATGATAGCGCAGGTAAATAAATGCCCCAGCGGAGCACTCAGCTATATAATGAATACCGACGAACCACGCATGGCCGAGGTAGAGGCAGAAAGCATAGTAGAAGTAATGCCCGATGGACCGCTATTGGTATTTGGCAACATTACCATTAAAGACAAAGACGGCAGCGAAGTGAAGAAAAACAATGTCACCGCATTTTGTCGCTGTGGCCAGTCGGGCAACAAACCCTATTGCGATGGCACACATAAAAAGGTGGGATTTGTTGGTTAATTTTCATGCGCTCGCATAAACAGTCTGTAGCACACCATAAACTGTAGTAACAATGGTGATCCTTTGTACTGTGCTGTACCCTTGTCTATACCCTTATCGGTATAAATAGAGTACTCCACCTTAGCGTAGTCCGTATAGATATCTTTAAACCCCGCGGTGAGCGATGATGATAACGTTATCCTCTCGATAAGTGGCGACCACTCAAATCGGGGCGACAGTGTTATCCCGATTGTTGCATCAGGCATCCAAAACGACGACATGATTTTGTCACTTGATACCGGCAGAGTCTGCACATATCCCTGCGTGCTGCCACTACCCGATTCCCCATAGCCACCACCAATAAACAGTCCGTTAGCTATGCCCACTTTCAGCAACAAGCCCATACTTACCTTTTCATGGGCAATATTCCGGAAATGACAATATCCTACACTGAAATTGTGCAACTGAAACTGCTCATAATTATATTCATGACTACCTGCTCCCCTACCCGCTCTAAACTGTATACCAGTCTTATTCTCGGATAGCTGATAACTGAAGATGACCCTACTATGCTCATTCAAGGTCAGGAATATTTCCGGACTGATACATATGCCCGGCTGGCCAAATGAATACCTGATGTTTTCAGTCTGCTTGGTAGACTCAGCAGATCGAAGTAGCCGTGCATAACTCAGTCCCAGCCCAATGTCTGCTCCCCAGTTCTGAGCATGTACGCTACCAACGGCTAATGAACAGAGCAGCAGCAACAGTATTCTTCGCATTAAATAGTTTTAGACTACAACGTCTATACCTGCCGAATATTGTTGTTAGTATGAACACAGTCACTATGTCCAAACAATAGTGCTGAAACAAAAAATCCCACCAGACATTGTCTGATGGGATCTTGTAGCATGTACGGGAACACAACCCTACAAATTCAGACAACAAAAAACCATTTTATACAGTAAAATCAATACTTTCATTCCTTTAGTGTTTATACATTTTCCGTTCTTTTCATACTTTTTGTTACTCTGTTGTTACTTGTAAAAGCAATTTCCTTTACCTTTGCATTGTTATTATATCAATTATATAAAACAAGTGCTATGAGTGTAAAGCTGAGAAAAAGAAAAAATGCGGATGAGACCACTACTTGGATTCTCTGATCAAAGCATTAAGCATTAAAGATTGGACTATACTCCAATTTTGAGGACTAAAAACTGTCGCTTTTAATTTGGACATAGCGTAAGTTAAAACTAAATCATCGGGATAGCGATTGGTATAAATTAGCGATAAGTCGAAGTAAGCAATAACGTCAGTACGTTGGTATCTCCATTTGTTGCGAAATCGGAAATCACGTAGTATACTAAACCACTCACTTTCCATAATTTCTGGCAAATCAAGCAATCGTTCTTTACTCTGATTAAGTTCAAGCTCAAAATCTTTCAGAGTCTTATGAATAATTGAACGACCTATTTCTAAGTCACCTTGACTTCTAAAATATAAATGGTAATCATCAATAACTCTTATTCCGGTTAGATATTTAACTTGCTTTTCAATTTCTGAGTCTATTGAGCTTAATATTACTTCTGAGATTATTCTGCTACTATCTGGACCAATTGGAATTCCAATTGTTTGACCGTCTTGCATTTTCCGACAATCTTCATCAAGCGCATTACCATAATTAGAACTTCTGCTTCGGCTACTTTTCGCAACTGCTTTTGTATGTAATGCCCAGGGAATACTATGAGTATAAATTGAGTTATAACATTTGGCAATATCGATTTCCAATAAGTATCTGTATCCAGTGGACCATATAATGCGCTCCCTGTTTGCTTCTTCAAAGCTTGGTTTGACAAGTGCTCGATTTGATTTTATACCTGTTTTGATTCTTGATAGGGAAATTTTTGATTGCTTACAATGATTTGCAATTTCTGTCCAATTCTCAACAATCGAATTTGACAAACGGATATAATGCAGGGGGTTAGGGATACTTAAATTTCTGCGATACGCTTTAATCTTAGGGGTTGAATAAGAAATACACTTGCTAAAAACTTTTTTCTTTTTGCCAGTAATAGGGTCCAGATTGTCAAGATTTTTTATGACTTCCGTGGATACAATTTCTAGGTCTTCTGACGTGAAAGGAGGAAGCAGTTCTTCGGGAAAATATCCTTTCGTAATTAGTGAATTAATTTTCATGGCCTATTCTTTAGTAATATGCACCCTAATGTGGGTCAGTACTCATATATCTAACGCCCTCTGGGTTGGTATTTAAATTAGCGGATGTTTGGTTCCTCCCCCTTCTTTTACCTATTGAAATTGCTGGGCATGGCTTGAAACGATACACAAAAGAAGCAAGGGAAGTATCGCAGTAAGATATTTGAAAGAGAACCTCACACACTAATTTTTTATCAATCTGAAATTGACTTTTTGCCCTTCTGCGCTAATCAGTTCTAAAATGTACAAGCCAGAAGCTAGCTTGCTTAGGGATACAGCATTATCGCCTTTATCAAATACTCCGTTTAGCATTACTACTCCAGAAACATTCAATACCCGATAGCGAGTCTGACTGTTCAAACCGTTTATTATCACCTCATCAGCAGCAGGATTAGGATATATTATCACATTCGCCAGACTAACTGAAGGCACGCCAACTCCTGTAGCCACAACATCGGCACATATCGTATCTAAACCGCAAGGAGTATAAACTATCACACAAACATGAAAGGTATCAGTAGTAGTGTACGTATGCGACGGTGTCATGCCAGTATCTGAATGTCCATCTCCGAAATCCCACGTAATGCTATCTATTCCAGCAGTTGCACCTGTATAGGCAAATGTTATAGAAGGTGAGCCGCTGCTGGTGAATGAGGCTGTAGGTGCGGAAACGCATGGAAGAGTAATTGTATTACAAACAGAATCTACCCCACACTGGCTGTAGGTTAATGCACAGGCTGTGTACACACCTGCTGTAATGTATGTATGAGCCGAGGTAAGTCCTGAACCATGTCCGCCGTCTCCGTAGTGCCAAACTACACTATCTAAAGCTGCGGTTGTGCCGGTATAAGTAAAATTAACAGGGCCGAAACCAGTATAGGTAAATGCCGGAGCAATTGCAGCTGTGCAAGTGATATTGACTGTGTGACAAACAGTGTGGTTACCGCATGAATTATATGCCGTTGCGCAGACATTGAATGCTCCAGTTGCAAGATAAGTATGCGAAGGTGTAAGACCTACAGCATGGCCGCCATCACCAAAATTCCAAGTCACACTATCTATGCCTGCTGTGGTGCCGGTAAAGGCAAAGTTTCTGATAGCTGATGTACCGGATGAAGTAAAGGCAGTAACAGGGGCAGCAACACATGGAACAACGATAGTCGCAAACCGTATATCATTGCCACATGCAGAGTAAATGCTCACACTAACTACATAAGTACCGGGAACGGTGTAGTTATGGGTAGTACTGTATGTTGTAGCCGTACCTCCATCGCCAAAATACCATCGAACACTGTCTATACCGGCAACTGTACCCCCATAGGTAAACGTAACAAATGGATTGCCGCTATGAGTAAAGGTAACCAATGGCATTGACGTACAGCCGCAGCTAACCCCATATTTGGCAATAAAAAAGTCTGAATTGCCTCCAACGCTGGTTGCATGGGTTAAAGACCCACCCCATACATCGGTTGCAAAATACCCACCGATAAACAGGTTGCCGACCCGATCTGAAGAAATTGTCCATCCTCCATCATAAAATCCAGTGCCATGTATCTGTTGCATCGAGTGTATATAGCCGCCTGTATCGAGTATTGTGAAGAAAGGATTTTGACCTTCGCCTGTATATGATGTCATGGTATCGTGACCGCTCACTATTATACCGCCCATTACACTGGCAATTGCTATTTTATTGCCAGGAACAAGTGTAATTCCATTAAACCAGTTAACACCTGTATTTGCAGCATAGCCAGTTATCCAGGATGGATTTCCAAAGGTATCTGTTTTGACGACAAAAGAAGTTGCACCTAATGATAGCAATGGATTGCGCACTGTGTCGCCTCTATATGCAAGAACTCCTGTACCGGTGCCGATCAGGTATAAATGCCCACCATTGTCACCTGTAATTCCAACAAACCCACCTGAACCTAGGGAGGTTATGTCCACCATTGAATCCATCCAAATTCTGTTTCGGTTTAAGTCGAATCCAGCAACAAAATTACTGCTGGCGAAAGGAATATAACCGCTAGAAAGCCCGCTGGCATATAGTTTCCCAGAATTTTTATCAATAGTTGCCCCCAGAATTTTCCATGTAGTATCTAGTTGCATCTGTATAGCACTAAGCAATGTCCCTGATGCATCATACATCAGATCGTAGTTGCTTGAAACACTCATAACAGTTGGCGTAATTTGTGAACCAGCCAGAAATAATTTCAGGTAATGTATATTCTGCTGTCCGTCCAAGGCTAATGCTCCGGCTGTCGGGTTGGTGGCATGTAAGTTAGCTGGTGTGTTAGGACCGATCCAACGTATCCAATTAAGATGCCCTGAAGTATCAAATTGAATTATCCCAGCAACTTGGTTACTTGTTGAGCTTGGTATAGAGGTATCGTAGCCTATATGTAATACTCCGTGAGGAAATCCACCGGCTATGTATATATGCCCAAGGCTATCTGCTGTCAGCCCTAATACAGTAGGGCTGGTGTATGTACCGATTAACTTTGCCCAACGCATCACTCCCAGGCAGTTATAGCTTGTCAGTAATACACTTGTATATGCACCATATGCAGTACTCATATAAAAGGTATCGGCACTAATTCCGTTATTGCTTACAATATTTACCGAATATACATTCCCGTTGGGGTCTGTTGTCGTAAAATAAGAACCATCATTAGTATACCCTGTTGAAGTTGCGATACTTGATCCTCCAGATTTTATCCACTGGTATTGCTGCCCATACAAAACCGTGCTGCCCGCATATGTCGCAATAAATACCAGAACTATTGTAAAAAAATGCTTCATAGATAAACTTTCATTAAAGTTATAAAAAATATGTAGAACCGTTCACCGAAAAGAAAACGGCTCTACACGCTTATCAATTAGACACGATCAGCCGTTGCGTCTGCAACGTTTTACCGTCACCTTCCATACGAATGATATAAATTCCTGGTGTCCAGTTACTTGTGTTCAGTTTCCAGCTTCCGTGATCGACATCCGGCACAGTTTCCTGCGTCTTTCTTCCATACTGGTCGTAAACAGAAATATTGCGCTCGCTATAACCGGCAGCGCCGTAGTCATACGAGATATTTACTTCCTGTGAAGCAGGGTTAGGGAACACCATCATAGCCGTTGCAACAGGGTTTTTAACTCCTGTTTTTACGGAATCGGTATTAACCCCCTTTTCCTCAATCCAAGTACAACCGGGTAGTTTTACCTTGATCTTTCTAAAACATTTATCACCATTAGGCATAGTGAACTCAATTTCTACAACAACAGATGAAGGGGATGGCGCATAAGTAAATGTGGTATATGTGAGTGAAAGTGTATTTAACCCCGGAACTAAAGTATCTGAGAATGGAGTGATCGGGCCATTGTCTGTACCAATATTAAATGTGATACCAGGCACGCCAACAATAACATCAATTGTACCCGAGTACGACGCTGCGCTTGTATCGCACGTGAATGTAACGCCTACATACCTAACAAAATTATCGCAATCAGCACATTTGCCCACTTTTATATCCATAGGATCAGAAACTTGTTCGCACAAACCATTATCTAATAGCCACTGGTACGAACCATCACCAGCTATAGTGAATGGATCCATCATACCACCACCAGAAGCCACCGGTGATCCATCCTTCCACCACTCCCAATATGGGAATGGAACATGTGGAGGGCCGTAAAGAGTTATAGGCAACTGTTCCTGGCATATGGTATAACAGCCAGCGGGAAGATACTGGAAATAGTATTCAGGAGACTTAGGAATGAAGGCATCTACATAAACCTCGCATCCCTGCTCATCTGTAAACCATACCCTGTATGGTCCTCCGTTATAAATGTCAGTTATAGCCCCCATTGTGCCATTGCTCCATCTGAATGTACCTGCGATGGAATCTGTTGCCTCTAGCTGTATATGATACTGACTGCAATCTACCAGTATAGTATCTATAACCGGTACCGGCACTCTATGTATCTGTATAATATGCACAGTAGAGGTATCGTAGCACGGAACATTGCTTACCGAATCAAATGTACCTACAACAAGCTGAAAAGCATAACTGCCCTCCGCCAGGCCAGTCAGCCTTATAAAAGGTGTTGTAGCCTGCGGGAAACCATCTATATACCATTGATAAGAATTGCTTAACCCTGCAAAACCATTCAGCACAACATCATCACCAAGGCAATAACTTTCCCTGCCTGTTATCTCTGATGTTGGTGTGTGTAAAATTTTCGCCATTTCTGCATCGGTAGTTATTTGACATTTGTGGTTGTCAAATAGGGTTACCCAATATGAGCCTGATTCCAGTACACTTTCTGTAACAACAGGATAATATGTTGTAGTACCAGTAGACCAAAGTAAAGAAGAAGGAAAAGGAGGTAATAGTGTACTTAACACGAGAATCGCAGGCTCACCGCTACATACGATAACACTGTCATCCAAGCGACCGTTAAGTTGGTTTTTGAAGATTTGTACCCCTTGAGTAGTATCAGCAGTGCAACCAAAGCTATCAGTAATTGTTAGCGTTACAGGGAAAATTTGGCTAACTCCAATTCCTGCATAAGTAAACGTCCGCTGTGGATCACGCATAATAATATTCGAAAGGTCTCCGAAATCCCAATGATAGCTAATGATGCCAGCTGTATCTGTGGCAATAAACTGTACAGGCACACCGCTACAAATAGGAACTACCGTATCAGTAAAAGATACATGTCGTCGTGCAGGCAGGGTTATGATCTTTGTTCGGGTGCATGTTCCTGCTGAAGTGATTACAGTTTCTACGACAGTATCTGCACCGGGGGCAGATAATAACAAGGTAATGTTATTACCTACACCTACTGGTGTGCCATTTAAAGTCCATGAAATAGTGCTGAGTGTAACCCATGGTAGATAAGCTGTACGATCTGAGATGAATACGCTGTCAATACCTCCGACTGCACATTTAAATCGGTAATCGAATGATGGCACAAATGGTATGGTGTCATAAATATCTCTATGGCAGCCAGTATAAACGAACTGGAACAGGTAAATTCCCGGCACATCGTAAGTATAAGTAGCGTTTACTCCTGATGTGGTAGAGCTGACAGGAGGCTCGGGGGCATTCCAGTAGGGCGAAGGTGCGCCTGCGTCGCCAACAACTGTTATTGTATTGCATGATACCGAGGACGATATAGTAGGATCATAACTACTACCACATCCTGTGCTACCACAATTACTAAACAGCACACTGTTGGAAGTGGACTGGCAGCCATTGTCGGCCACTACTACGAAATAATAGAAGCCTGTATCAATAGCCGACTGCGTCGTTGCTGTACCCAATACACCTGATGGTCCGTACCACTGGTAGCTGGTAACTGTTATGTTATTGGTAACTGTACCCACTGCTACAGCCGCAGGAGGGAGATTGACACATGGATGTCCCGAACTGGCATAAGCTACTGGCCCTGGAATAACAGGGACAATAATGCTGGCAGACCCTACTGGCGGACAATTGCCTGATGTACCGGGAATAGAGGTTACCAGTATCGTGTAATTGATATTTCCTGACGTGGTGTTATCTGGGAACGAATGCTGAACACTATCGGATGCAGTGACCAATATAGGTGAACCGTCACCAAAGTTCCATACATAAGCGGAATCACCCGCTGTAGCATGAAATACTATAGGTGTATTGGGGCAGGCAGGATTAGGCGTACAGCTTAGTGCTAGTGCGGTTCCATGCAGGTGGACAAAAGCGGTATCTGAAAATACACTGTCGCATTTGCGGATTGTCAACACCACTTTAGCCGTCGGGTTGCCAAGCAGATTATTCCATATCACATTGCATGTAGTTCCGTGATTGCCGCTTACTACGCTTCCCGCACTATCGGGCATGATCATCCAGTCGTATACTTCACCTCTCGTATAGTTGATTGAATAAGTGCGGGTTGAATTGACGCATGGGGTTGTATCACCCGTAATACCTGTAGGAACTACCTCTTGTAGTATATCAATGGTGTCTGCTGGTCCCACACAATATGGTGGCACTGTGCTGATGCGGTTTACGATCAGCTGTTTGGTGCCGCTGCTTGACCAAATTACATTAACAACCGGGCTACCAGATGCCGGGGAGACAACTCCTCCTATAGCCTGCCAGTTATATATTGTTCCTGCTGCATCGGCAAACGCCCTGTAAGTATATACCCGGTTCAGGCACACAGTATCTTTGCCCATTACCGTATCTATCATCGGCGGTATATCTGCTACAAATACAGTAAAAGGCTGAATGCAGAAACCGGTGTTGGCCGTAAGTGTATAGTACCCCGGTGTTGAGAATGTAGGGTAAATTGTTGCTGCATGTGTAATTGTTGTTATTACTCCTAATGGGTCTGTTATCGTCCAGTCGGCAAAGACACCTGATAGTGCAAAATAATACCCCTCAGTGCCACTACAAAGTACACTGTCGCCCATAATAAAGTCAGGCTCTACAGCTACAATGGTTTTATCTACATTCCCTCCACATCGCTTAATGATGTTCTGATACCAACCGTGGATCACATATGTCCCAGCTGTCGTAAATCTCACCAATACGGTATGGTCATTTCTAAACCCGACTATAGATGCTGAAGAGCCTAAAACGCCCCACATATATTCCGTACCTCCCCAAAGCGGCAATTCATATTCGTATATTTCATTGATACATACTACATCAAGCCCATGAATAGGGGCGTTTAGCTCTATTACAGGTACCTTCATAGATGTTGTGTCTGCACACGCTCCGCAGGTATTAGACATACTTACGTACCCGAAATTATCAGGACCAAGGTTATCCCATTTAACTGTGATCGTACTGGTGCTGTCGCCGGACAAGATTGTACCTCCGTTTATCGACCAGATTGGACCACAATCATTGGAGACATTATAAGTTATGGTTTCATTCTCGCAAACGATAGAAGGACAATATATGTTTGGCCCCTTTATGTTATCGACAGTAATTTTTACCCTGAATGTATCAGTACAATTACAAGCATTTCTGACAATAAGAGTAACTTGATGCGTTCCCGGATCTGTATAAGTGTGAGACGGGTTTGTGAGCGTTGAACCTGTTCCATCTCCAAAATCCCATACGCATGTTGTTATCGGAAGTAGAGAATCTCCGATTGAAAGATTCGTAAAGACAATTGAACCATTTAGGCATACTGAAATGGAACTAGCAGAGAATAATGCATGTGGTTTATGTATCACTTTTATACATGCCGTAGCCGAACCGATACAATGACTGAAAGTATCATATACGGTTACACTTCCTGTTGTTCCGGCCGATGGCCAAAATACATCGATACTGTCTCCGTAATTGGTAATTACATTGCCACCAGTTATTACCCATGTGTATGAACTGCCTGAAACTCCATGGGCATAGTACCTAAGTACACTGCTATCACAGACAAGTATGCAGCCAGTGGAATCAGTTATGATATGTTCAGAGCCAAATTCTCCATTCCCCAGATCCTGGCAGGCGACGATAAAATTAGTCGTAATGAACGGAGCCATATTTACCATAACTAGCGCAGTAACGGTAAACGTGCCGCACATACTGGTAGCTGTATAGGTGATGGTGGTTGTTCCGGTAGCAATACCAGTAACCACTCCTGTGGTCGGATCTACAACTGCGATCGCCGGATTTTCACTTGACCATACTCCGCCGGGAATAAAATTATACAAATTAGTTGTTGACCCTGAGCAGACAGCTCTTATGCCATCTATTGGTGGTGCAGGAGGTATAATCCAAATCTCATGTGTTGTAGATACATCCCCGCAATAAGTAGACACAGTATATCCGATTATTACCCGTCCCGAATGTACGGCCGTGAACTTGCCAGTAACCGGATCAATTGTGCCAGCTGTTGCTCCGTCAATTATATACCATGTTCCACCGGTGAGGGAGTCAGTCATCGTGTACATTGTGCCGATACATCCCGTATCTGCCCCGATTATTGGAGGACTGGAAGGCACAGTTATCACATATACGGTGTCATAAGCATCATTAGCACAGGCGGTATCCACAAAATGGTAACGGATAACAGCCGATCCTAATGCCAGCCCCGTTACTAAACCAAAAGGGTCGATCGCAGCTATTGTCGGATCAAGGCTTGACCACACACCTGAGGAGACCGTTTCACTAAGTAGTGTAGCTCCTCCAAGGCACATGGTATCATATCCTGTAATTATCCCGGCATCCGGCAACGGCAATATAGTTATCGGGTCGCTGACAATAAAAGCCGAGCATCCCCAGAGATTAGTATAAGAATAAGTAATTACGACTGTTCCCGCTGATACTCCGATAACATAATCTCCAGTGGTTATTGCTATTGATGTATCACTGCTACTCCATGTTCCTCCAGTGAGTGTATCGCTCAGCATGGCAGACTCACCAATACACAAATGATCCGGCACGACAAATGGTGGAATTACTGGATAAGGATAGAAAATTTGAACATCCCATAGTATCAATTACAGTCAGGGTTACATTGAAAGAACCTGAAGACGGGTAATTGTAGGTTGGTGAAGAACCTGAAGTTGTATCACCATTTCCGAAGCTCCACTTACAGGTGAAAGGAGGATGCGTGCCTGTTGACGTATTTCCAAATGTTATAGGAGTTCCCAGGCACACTGTTGAATCTGTTACAGTAAAGTTGACTGAGGGAGGTGGGTAAACTGTAATCGTATGGGTAATGCGGCTCGTGTCTAATGAGCCATTATACGCAGTTAGAGTTATTATATAGTTTCCCGGTGTTGTATAAGTGCATGCCGCATCGGTTTGTGTAATTAGGCCAGCTCCGTCCCCTAGATCCCAAATGAATCCTGTTGTATCACCAATAGATGTATTGGTAAAACTGACGACTAATGGGGAGCAACCCGCTACATGATCAATAGTGAAACTTGCATGTACTGCCCCCTCCGCGAAGAAACTAACAAAAGATAGTAAGATAACTGCAAAGTATTTGAAGAAGAGCTTTTGCATATGATTAGATTTTGAAATAGTGAATGAATAATATTTACAAGGGATAGGATTTAAACTTACAAAAGTTAATTTATTTATTATAATTTTTCATACCGTGAAAAATACCCTTTTATATACCAAATATTTCACAGGTAGTGCTTTCTACTAGAAGGTTATAACGATAATCCTGAACCCTATTCATTCTATTTTATAAAAAACGCTGACGCTATATACGTAGCTGCTGTGTTTGATATGACGTACGACTTACATGCCTATGTATTACCTAACTTTCGTAAACAAGGTCATTTATCCTTGGCCTTGCCCCAATCAATTATACCTCATCTTTTACGCAACAGATCAGAGCAACGAATAACAATAGACAAAAGCAGACTTGGAGAAAAAGGATATAACGCATCGCAAAGTGTAGCACTAAGAGCAGGATTTTATAAAGTTGCCGAGGCAGAAGGAAATATTACTTATGTCATAACCGAAGAGAGTGCAGATATTTCTTTCATCAATGGCGAAGACAAGCAAATTCCAAAAAAGAGAATTGAAGAGCTACAAAAGCAAATTAACTTCTTATCTCGTTCAGCTTTAGTTCTACGAAGTGAATTGGAGATTCATACAGGAGTAAATGAATACACCGAGGAGTTAAAAGGATTATCAGACGAAATAACTCGTCACATTATAAAAGTTGAGAACTTTTGGATTAAACATCAAAGAGAATCGCAGTAATATACCAAGTATAACTGCACTTTTTGTAGATCTATTGTTACTTATAAGAATCAAAAACGCCTGTAAATATTGATTTTACAGGCGTTTTCGTGAAATCTTGAGTGCCCCAGACAGGAAGTTTATCGAACCAATTGATGGACATATTTAGGCGGTTGTTTACACTTCAGCTATAGTACCTTGGTTGTAGGCGAGTCCCGAAAAGGAGACTCGACGGGGACGGAGGCATGAAAATTATTGCTTCCACGACTGTGTATTTATCATTCTCATCAGCATATTACCTCGGCCTGTAAGATCCTCAGACTTATTAGATAGTATAATAAGCCCATTTCCGAAAATCGTATCAATGGCAA
>NZ_PPSL01000003.1 GCF_002954265.1 Flavipsychrobacter stenotrophus
CATTGCGAACAGGCTTAATGCCCAATGACAAACCTCAGTCTTGTTCTTTACCCCTTTTCTTCTGCAATGATTCAATACCTAAATTATCTCTATTTACTTGCTATTGCAAACATAGGATGACCCAACTGTTGCGGTTTACAGGTGCTATGCACCAACAAAAAGTTTGCCGGGGTTGAGGATGCCATTGCGGTCGAAAACGTGTTTTATTTGCTTCATGAGCATGGTCTGGGTGTCGTTGAAGGCGATGTCCATATATTCCTTTTGTACAAGGCCAATGCCATGCTCGCCGGAGATGGTGCCGCCAAGGCGAACCACCTCTTTGAACAGTTCACGAATGCCGAGTGTTAGTTTGCCGTTCCAATCTTCATCGCTCATTGTTCCCTTTACAATATTCACATGCAGGTTGCCATCGCCGGCATGGCCGTAGCATACGCTCTGGAAGCCGTATTCAGCACCAATTCGCTTAATGATCTGCAATAATTCCGGCAGTTCGGCACGAGGGACTACGGTGTCTTCTTCTTTGTATATGGAGTTGCTCTTTACTGCTTCGCCCACTTTGCGGCGGAGGGTCCACAGCATATTTTTTTGTTCGGCACTGTCAGCAAAGAGTACTTCGCCAATATCGAATTTTTGAACGATCTCAGAGATGGCTTCCGCATCGCGGTAGAGCTCGTCCATATGGTTGCCATCTACCTCTATGAGCAGGTGGGCTGCAATATCTTCGGGCAGGTGTACACCAGTACTTTGTGTAAATTTCATAGACCATTCCAGTGCATCGCGCTCCATGAACTCTAATGCCGAAGGTGTATAGCCACCCAGGAATATGGCGTTGACTGCGGCGCAAGCCTCAAATGCAGAACGAAAAGGGACCAATAAGGTAAGGTCGTGTTTTACTGCGGGTATCAGCCTCAATACAATTTTTGTGATGATGCCCAGCGTGCCCTCGCTACCTACTATCAACTGTGTGAGGTTATAGCCGGTGGCATTCTTTAATACATTGGCTCCTGTCCATATGATGTTACCATCGGGCAGTACTAACTCTATATTGAGCACGTAGTCTTTTACCACGCCGTACTTAACGGCTCGTGGTCCACCGCTGTTTTCGGATACGTTGCCCCCAATAAAGCAAGAGCCTTTGCTGGCGGGGTCGGGTGGGTAGAAGAGTCCTTCTGCTTTAAGGTGTTCCTGCAGCTCCTGAGTGATAACACCGGGCTCAGTAGTTACCTGAAAATTGCGCTTGTCAACATATAGTATTTTGTTGAAGCGTTTCATATCGAGCACCACGCCACCATAAACGGGTAGTGCGCCTCCACTAAGCCCTGTGCCTGCACCACGGGCGGTTACAGGTATCAGCTGTTGATTACAATAGGCCATTATTGTGCTTACCTCGGCAGTAGTGCCTGGTTGCAACACTATCTCGGGCAGGTAACGCAAATCTTCGGTATGATCTCCCGAGCAACGTTCAAGGTGCTCGGTGTCGGTCATAACGTAGCGAGTATCCAATATCGTTTGGAAGTGCTCAATATCTTCTTTGGTTATTTTCTTGAAAGACATGCTGTAAAGGTAATGAGAGATTAGGTGCTGACGACTTACCTGCCGGGAATTGGTATTATGTTTATACAAATGCCGGTGCGGGGAAATCAATTTCCGATATTAGCAAAGAGCACTGAGAGTTGCTTTACACTGCCACTTTCTTTACCCTTGCCAATAACCACGTCTCAACAGCCAGCATCAATACAGCCAATAGCACGCATACTTTCCAAAGGGGGAAATTGCTGACGGCTGATTCTTTAAGGCTGCCGCCCTTTGTGACATCAGGCCACTTAATATTATCACCTTTCCATTCGCTTTTCAGGGTGCTGATGTTTTTATATTCCAAAACTGATTCGCGCTTGTCCTGGTTAAGTGCCACATCTGTAGTATCACCCTCTGCTGCTGCCAGCTGGTAAAATCCGGGTACCTGCACTGCCTGATCCATAAACACATCGAGCCCCGCACCGTTAGGGCGCTGCGGCGGGATCACATCAACATTTTTTGCGAGCACATGCATCGTATTTCTTTCCGACACATTGTTAATCGGCAGATATATAGCCTGCTGCGATCCGCTGGTTACAGCGTAAATATTGCTGCTGCCACTCTGCATGGCCATCTGGTAAAGGAATGGCGCAAAAAAGTAGCTGCCGGGGAAATTGCCACTCTGGAGATCGGCACTGGTAGCGCAGATATACAACTGACCCTTACCCGGTGTATAACGCGCAAATAGTGGATCACCATTACGGAAGCTCAGTACAGACTGCTGGTTAGCGTTCAGTCCTGCGGAAATGCTGTAGTGCCAGTTGGCCACGGGCAACTGCACATTGTCCGGTATTTTCTCAAAAAGGTCTTTTACCAATGCACTACCCTGCTGCAGTGAGCTGGCTGCCTGCACTGCGGTGTCGATACCATTGATGCGTATATCGCCTGATTGCTTCAAACCCTCATTGATAGCTTCAAAATTGTTGGTCTTGCCGGGGAATATACAAATGCTCTGCCCTCTCGACAATGCATCACTAACCGCTTTGCCAAGGTTTGCATCCATGCGCGTAATGCCATTCAGGATGACGAGGTTATAGCTGTTCCATTCTTTTGGTGCATTATTTACATCCAGTTGGTTCAACCTGAAACCTTCATACGCCCTGAAAGCCGCTTGCAGATAGGGATTGGCCTGGCCCTCATTCAGCACAAGTATAGAAAAATTTGAAGCGCTGCGCGCTGTAATGCGGAAGGTGTCGTCAAAACGCATCACGACATCATTGAGTGTCAGCTGTATCTGTTGCCAGTTAGCATTGTTTACCTGGAAGCTAAGCGTATCTATACTTTCTTTTTTATCTTTAAAATTGAGTGTAGCAGCGCTCTTTACCTGGCCGTTTATGCTTAGTTGCAATACCACTGCGTCTTTAGCTTCCTTGCCACTAAGGCGTGTATGTACGATCAGACTATTGTTCTTTCCGGTTTGTAGCACAGGCATAGCCAGGTAGGCAGTATCTATATATATATCCTGCACTTCGTCGGCCTGTACCGGCATGCCATAGAAGGTAATGTTCTTCATCATGGCTTTGTCGGGTGTTGCCGGGAAAGCGTTTTGCTGAAAGTCGGAATAGTAGAAAAGGTCACCACCTTTGGTTGCTTCATTCTGCACCATACTCTGGGCAGTGGCAACCACCTGTGCAATTGTCTTTGTTCCCGCAGTTACATCCAGTGCGTTAATAGCCGCAAATACCTTGTCCGCAGGCTCAGAGCGGTAGCTCATTGGCTTGTCGTTGGTGAGCAATATAAAGCGGGTGCCGGGTGCGGCGGTGCGCACCTGGCGGGCAGCGTCTTCTTTAGCTATATCCAGCATTGTACGTGCGCCTTTCTTTACGCTCATGCTGTAAGAGTTGTCTATATAGATGATCTGCGTGCGGTTGCCCTTATCTGTAGCGTTAGAAGTATTAAAGAAAGGCTGTGCGAATGCCAGTATCAGAAACAACAGAAACAGCAAACGCATGGCCAGCAATGCCTTATATCTTACCTGGCTTTGCTTCTGACTGTTCAGCTGAATGTCTTTTAAGAAACGGGTATGCGGAAACATCACCGTCTTGTACTTACGCAGGTTGAACAGGTGTATCAGTATAGGTATGGCCAGGGCCGCCCCTGCCGTTAAAAAAAGCGGATATAAAAAACTCACCGAACAAATATAAGTTAATGTAAGCAATGACCGCCCACGGCTGGAGGTTATAGGTTTGTTAGAGTTTTTGGAGCCGCCCCAATGAGCAATAAGCCTGTTATTTTATTAATGTAAATATTTGCCTGGTGGCACGATATTGCCGTAACTTAACCGTTAATCATAAAAACAACACATCATGACAATCCAGGTAAGTACAGACCACAATATTGAGGGTAGTGAGAGACTGAACGCACATGTAAAAGATGTAGTAACTGCATCATTAGGCAGGCATACCGAGCATATAACAAGAGTAGACGTTCACTTTAGCGATGAAAATGGCAACAAAAGCGGTGTAGACGATAAGAAATGCGTACTTGAAGCACATATGGAACGCCAGCAACCTGTTGTAGCGACCAGCCATGCCGGAACAACAGAACAAGCATTAGAGATGGCAATCGAAAAGGTAAAACACTCATTAGAAACAATAATAGGGAAAATGCGCCAACACGACAGAACAGCAAAAGATCAATTAATTGATATGCAATAGTCCGCAAACACACACATGAACAGAAAGGCTTCCCTTACATATAAATGGGAAGCCTTTCTCATTTTACATTACATAAGGTGGAAATTAAGAACTTGGCTATGCCGATACTGAGCTATAAAATGGTTGTGCGCACCAATGCCGCCACTGTGGCTATTCCTGCCACATTAACATTCGGCATTTGTTTTTATCTGGGGAAAACACAGAACTTTTTTATTTCTTTGCAGTACAATAACAAACTCCAATGCTCCCAAAATACAGACGCATCCTTTTAAAGCTCTCCGGCGAATCGCTGATGGGCACACGTAACTATGGTATTGACCCGCAAATGCTGGATCAGTATGCAAAAGAAATAAAAGAGATCACTAATATCGGTGTTCAGGTAGCAGTAGTAATAGGCGGTGGTAATATATACCGCGGTATGAACGAGCACGAAACAGGTATAGAGCGTGCACAGGGCGACTATATGGGTATGCTGGCAACAGTTATCAATGGTATGGCCTTGCAGGCTGCGCTGGATAAGGTAGGTGTAAGCACCCGCCTGCAGAGTGCTATTAAGATGGAGCAGGTAGCAGAACCATACATTCGCCGCAGGGCTATGCGCCACCTTGAAAAAGGCCGTGTAGTAATATTTGGTGCAGGTACAGGTAACCCTTACTTCACTACAGATACTGCAGGCTCACTGAGAGCGATTGAAATAAAGGCAGATGTTATTCTTAAGGGAACGCGTGTAGATGGTATCTACTCTGCAGATCCTGAAAAAGATCCAACAGCTACCCGCTACGAAACATTGTCTTTTGCAGATGTGATCAGCCAGAACCTTAAGGTAATGGATATGACGGCATTTACCCTTTGCCAGGAGAATGATTTGCCGATCATAGTTTTTGACATGAACCGTACCGGCAACCTACTGAACGTGGTTACAGGCAAGCATGTGGGCACACTGGTTAGCTAAGCAACAAACTATTTATTTAAAAAGCATCAACATAAAATGTTGGTGCTTTTTATTTTGGCCAGCGATCGTACCGGATAAATGAAACAGCAAAGGCGACCATCAGGCCGCCTTTGCGCAAATATCAAATAAGAGATCAATTATCTTTTACCACCTTTCTTAGGTTCCAGCTTAGGCATAATTGTTTCCAATGCTATCATTGTGTCTTCTGCAGGCGGATTTGCTGTGTAGTTGATCTGTACACTTTTCTTTACATCAATGTTATAAACCAAGGCTACCTTATCTGTAGGATATATAAACTTTACAAAGTAAAGACCGGGTTGCAGGCCATTAGTTTCATAATTACCCATCATATCTGTAATGCCTGAAGCAATAATGGTAGAATCGGGTTTGTAAACAAATGCCTTTACGCCTCTTACCGGCTTGTTACTGGCATCTCTGAGTGTGCCGTAAATGGTAGTTTTATCAGGATCGCCGGGCTTATGTACCGGGCTTTTTTTAGTTGCAGAAGCGGTTTGTCCAAATGAGGCGCTGAATACAAACAGACATACAGATAGTGTAGCTATTAATTTCATACTTATTGCTCTGGTTTTTTTATACGATTAAATGTAAGCATTATTCTAAAATTATAATAACATCTGTGTCAATGACGCTAATTATCTTAATAAAATTATGCGTTTTCGTGCTTTTTCTGCACTGATAGCCATGGTTTTACAACAATGATCTATTATTAACCGTGAGTTACAGAAAGCCAAATATTATATTATAATAACAATAACATGCATTTCTCCTGCTGAATTTTTACTTTTGAACATTGCCGCTACGCGGCAACATCTTACACACATAAATGGCATCACTCAAAAAACTTGCAGGACAAACACTCTGGTATGGCGTAAGCAATATAGCGGCCAAACTGCTCAATCAACTTCTTACCCCACTTATTACCTATATGCTCAATAAGCCTGCCGGCATGGTTGACTATGGTAATTTCAGTACCCTATATGCATTTATATCGTTTATTAATGTAGTATATACCTATGGTATGGAAACAGCCTACTTCAGGTTCTCCTCTGCAGGTGAAGATCAGAAGAAGTTGTTTCAGACCACTTTTACGTCATTACTGGTTACTTCAATAGTATTAAGCACCATACTCATCGGTTTCAGAGGGCCAATAGCGGAGTATGCGGGAGTGGGAGTGCATTCTGAGTATATAACATGGTGTGTATTGATACTGGCCATCGATACCATGGCGGCCATTCCTTTTGCACGCCTGCGGCAGGAAGAACGGCCCCGCAAATATGCATTTGTACGACTGTCCGGTATCGTGGTCAATATAATCCTTACGTTCTTCTTTATTGCCTATAGTCCTCGCTTTGTTGCTGAGCATCCGGGCAATGCATATGCCATCTGGTATAAACAGAACACCAATGTCGGTTTCCTTATCATCGCCAATCTTACACAAGCGGCTGTAACATTCCTTCTGCTATACAAGGAATGGCTTGGGTATCGGTTTCGATTTGATAAAGAACTGTGGAAGAGACTGCTTACCTATAGTGCCCCAATGGTGATAGTGGGCCTTGGAGGAATGGTCAATGAGACGATAGACCGTATAATGCTGCCTCATTTGTATGGTAGCAGGATACAGGGCACAATAGAAACATCGATCTATGCCGCCAATTATAAAATAGCCATTTTCATTACTCTGTTTATTACCGCGTTCAGAATGTCTGCCGAGCCATTTTTCTTCAATCAGGCGGCAGATAAAAATGCCCCTAACACATATGCCCGTGTGATGAAGTGGTTTGTTATAATACTTTGTTGTGCGTTTCTATCCACAGCCTTATTTCTTGATGGCATAAAGTACTATGTGGGACCCGCATTCAGGAATGAACGGTCTTTGGGTATCGTGCCTATTTTGCTGGCTGCCAATGTGTGCCTGGGTATTTACTACAATCTGTCGGTATGGTATAAGATAACAGACCGTATGCGCATGGGCATGTACATAACACTTATGGGTGCTGCAATAACGCTGGTGAGCAATACATTGCTTATTCCAAAGTATGGTATGTATGCCTGTGCCTGGACCACCTTTGCGGCCTATTTCAGCATGATGGTGGTTTCCTACTTACTTGGTCAGAGATACTTCCCTGTGCCATACAATATGAAAAAGCTGCTCTCTTATCTTGGCGTAATGGCGATCATGTTTTTCACGCAAAAGCTGGTTGGTCATTTCACGGAGAGCTTGATCGTTCGCCTCACATCAGCTACCGTGTTGATGCTGATGTTCCTGCGAATGGTAGTTGCCGTGGAAAAGGAAGAGTTAAAAGGAATGCCGGTTATAGGCAAGTATCTGAAATAACTTGTTTACAGATTATCTCCTTACAAACCGCAATCGTGCATATAGTTGAGGCCGCCTGTTGCGTTATAATTGGCTGCTTCTGAAGAGCACTTTTTGCGGGCCTGTGCTCTCGTTACACTGGAATAAGGAAATATTACGTTGCTCTGCGAATACGCATGGTTTTGCAGCCGGGTATCTAATGTGCAGGTGCAAGTGTAGTTTTTTTTGCAAGATAAGAAAGCAGTACAAAAGGCGAGGACAACAACATGAAATAGGGTTTTCATATTTGTTAGTTTAAGAGGGTTCAGGATATAAACGGGATAGGTGTTTTTTTATTTTGTATATCAGGGCGCTATTCCAATCAGGGAACAGAATCATATTAGAACGAGAAAGGGTTGCCATGTGGCAACCCTTTCTAATTACTATAAATACTTATCTCCTTTATTCCGTTTCACTTCCGCTACATATTCCTTTATCTGCTGTTCGCGGCTGCGCTCGCAGATCATCAAAACATCGGGGGTGTCAATGACAATGAACTTTTCGAGGCCCTGAACAACCAGTAGTTTGTCTTCAGGCATTTTGATCATGCACTCGCTGGCATCAATGACCATTACATTAGATCCCAATACGGCATTGCCCAGGTAGTCTTTCTGTGCATTGTCGTAAGCCGACTCCCATGTGCCGAGGTCGCACCAGCCGAAGTAAGATGGGATAACGTATACATTACGCGCCTTTTCCATGATACCATAGTCTATAGAGATATTGGTGCAATGCGGGTACAGTTTCACCATAGCCTCATATTCAGCCGGTGTATTATACTGGTTAGTTGCCTGGCTGAACACCTCATGCATTTCGGGCATGTGTTGCGCCAATGCTTCCATTATTGTCTGTACATTCCATACAAAGATGCCGGAGTTCCAGAGGAAGTCGCCGCTTTTCAGGAAGGTTTGTGCCAGCTCAAGCGTAGGTTTTTCTGTAAATGTGCGTACACGGTGCGCCTTATCCAGCTCTTCTTCAGTATCGTACTGAATATAACCATAGCCTGTGTCGGGGCGGGTAGGCTTTATGCCCAGAGTAAGCAGGCACTTATGGTGCGCTACAAAATCAAGGGCATCATGTGCTGTGCGCTCAAATGCGTGCTCGTCCATGATCAGATGATCGGCCGGAGACATAATGATATTAGCATTGGGGTTCAATGCCATTATTTTATGCGCGAAGTAAGCAGCGCATGGTGCTGTATTCTTTCTTGATGGCTCGGCAATGATGTTGGCATCGTCTACCTCAGGTATCTGCGACTTTAATGTGCCGATATACTGTTCATTGGTAATGAAGTAGATATTTTCTTTGGGGCAGATATGCTTAAAGCGATTGTAAGTCCACTGTATCAGCGAGCGGCCGGTACCCAGCAGGTCGAGGAACTGCTTAGGTAAATGCGTACGGCTTTCGGGCCAGAAACGACTACCGATACCACCGGCCATTATTGCAACGTAATTATTCTGTATGCTCATAATAAAAATTCACTATTCAATGCCAAAATTGGCTATGATCGTGCACAAACAATTGCGCAACGCCTTCTAAGAGGGTATAAAAATAGGATAATCAGCGGATTTATGGACTACCCGCCAATCCAGAAGGGTAATTTAATAAACCGTTGTTTTACCTACACGTGGCTAATGATTAATTAGCTGCTATTTTTATTTATCCCAATATGGTGCAGGATCAACATTAATCTCATTTCTCCTCATTATGAAAATCTCCTTAATGGCAGGCACATTATCTTCGACATTATATAAAAATGTTACATTATCTAACCTGCTTTTCGAACTTTTGTGTCTCATCGTTATTGTCGGGTAATTATGATAATAGCTGAGTTTGTCGAGCCTGATAATGTTGTACGATTTGTCTTTAGGCACATCCTTATAACTATTAACAACAACCCAATTCCTGTTGTTTATGCGGCAGCTGCATTCAGGGGTGAAGAAGCGAAGCGTGTCAATGATCAGGTTTTCGCTAGCTAAATAAAATAATGAGTCATGCCTGGAATGCGTTATTTGTGAGATATTCGGAAGATGTATTATGCTGTCTAATTCCCGGTCATTGAGATACGCATCTTTTGCCTTTATTTCCCCGCCAGCAAAAAAGACCTTGTCGTCGGAAACCAACGAACTGATTTCGAGATTTGTTCTTTCCGTATCGATCCTGAGGATGATCTCGTTGAGTATCCTGCAGTTAAAAGGCCGCTCCTGACCAGCAGCACCCAGAGAAATCATTAAATAAAATGCGACTATTAGTGTTTTCACCATATAAATTTACAAAATCACTGGCGCTTAAATAATCCCAAAATGAAAGAAGTGGTTCCGCAACTGCAAAACCACTTCTTATTATTGACTTTCAGAGCAAATACTTACCGAACTAAAGTCACTAAGCACCTCTTTTTACTTTTAAGTTTTTACTTTTTACTTATTCGGCTTCCGCTACTACTTCTTTTACCTCAGGTATCATACGCTTCATCATGCCTTCTATGCCTGACTTAAGGGTGATCATAGACGATGGGCAGCCGCTGCAAGAGCCTTGCAACATAAGCGTAACCGTGCCATTATCAAAACCACGGAAGCTGATAGCGCCACCATCCATCTCAACAGCCGGCTTTACATAATTTTCTAACAATTCCTTAATACGCACTACCACATCGGTGTCGTCTGCACTAACGGTATTGTTGATAGCCTTGGCAACGATCTGGTCTTCATTGATCACCGCCTTGCCTTCCTCCAGATACTGCTTCAAAAACTCGCGGATAGATGGTATCACCTCATCCCAGTTAGTTTCGGGGGTCTTGGTAAGGGTTACGAAATTGCTGGCAATGAATACACTTCTTATAAAAGGGAATGCAAATAATTCTTTAGCTATAGGAGATGGTGCAGCACTTGTTTCATCCGGAAAATCGATGCTCTTACCTGGGTACAAAAGCTTGTTAGCTACAAACTTCATTGTTTCCGGGTTAGGGGTCATTTCGGTATAAATGCTCACTATGGTATTTCCTGTCTTCAACATGTTCAATAGTATTTGATGCAAAAATACTTAAATAACTTTTTGAGGAGTCATTAATTATGCAAATACCATTATTATGACACAATTCATACATGTCTGTACATGTATCACATTTCACCGCCTTATTCTTACCATTTACCGACAACCCATCTTAATTAGCCGAAATAAAGTGTAATATATGTTGCCGCTGATTTAGCTTTGCACCATAATTTTTAACAGTATGAAAAGAATAATACCCATCTTATATTTTATTCCTTTATTATTTATCTCTTTCGCTTCTTTTGCTCAAACCAAAATAAGCGGCAGGGTACTGGATAACAAAGACAAGCCGCTGAAAGGCGTAAGTGTGGCGCTGAATAATACACTTGACGGAACTACAACAGACAGCGCAGGGTTTTTTAATTTCGAAACAACAGAAACAGGAAACCAGAGCCTGGTAGCCAGCGATGCCACACACAGCACTATGGGGCTGCCATTGGTAATAACAGGCGCGGAAATAAAAGGGCTGATACTGCGTATGCGTGTGGCTGTGCTGGATAATGTTACCATTACAGCGGGTTCGTTTTCCTCGGGTGGCCGTGCTATAACGGTGATGAGTCCGTTGGATATTGTGACCACCGCCGGGTCTAACGGAGATGTGGTAAAGGCCATGCAAATGATGCCCGGTACACAGCAGAATAGCACAGATAATGGATTATTTATTCGCGGTGGTGATGCCTATGAAGCGGCAACGATAGTAGATGGTATAGTAGTACAGTCGGCATTTTCGGCCGGTCCTCCGGGAATGGCTACACGCAGCAGGTTCAACGCGTTTCAATACCAGGGTGTACAGTTCAGCAGTGGTGCGTATAGCGCACGCTACGGGCAGGCGCTATCGGGCATACTGGAACTGAACAGTACCGACCTGGCCGACAAAAGCAATGTGAACCTGGGCATTAACATGGCCGGATTATACGCATCGGGCACCAAACGCTGGAAGAACAGCAGCCTGGATGTAGGTGGTGGCTATAACAATCTTGCTCCCCTTTACGCACTGGCATCAACTAATTTTAATTTTTACAAGGTGCCACAGGGTGGCAATGCCTACGCAAGATATGCCTGGAAGCCGAATAAGAACGGCATCTTTAAAGCTACTGTATCGGGTTCATACAGTGAAAGTGGTATCGCTATACCTAATCCCGGAGCAGGTATTACCGACACCTTGAATCCATCAAATTATATGAGCCGTCTACCGGATACTATCCATTTTGTGACCAGAGACAAATATATTTTTGGCACAGCTACCTATAAGCAGATGTACAAGAACAAGTATTCTTTGTTTATAGCAACATCTGCCAGTTATGACCGCAACAACAATGAGTTTGAGAGCTATCCGCTGAGACAGGATGAATACAGATACCAGGCCCGTGTGGAAGGAAAGGACTTTATTACCAGCCGCCTTACCCTGCTTGTCGGTGCAGATATGCAGAACTATGGGATGAAGAAAGAAATGGGCGATTCATTTGTGCGCAAGCAGAGCTTTAATGAAACTATAGCATCGGGCTTTGCAGAACTGGACTGGACACCCGTATACTGGCTGGCAATACGCCCCGGTGTAAGATATGAACACAGCGCAATGCTGAACACAGATAAGATAGCACCAAGGTTTTCAACGGCTATAAGAACAAGTACCAACAGCCAGATATCTGTGGCAGGTGGCTTGTTTTATCAGGAAGCCAACAATAACTACTACGTGTTGGGTCTTCGCCCCGAGATGTCTTATGCCACGCACTATATAGCCAACTGGCAGATAAGCAAGAAAGACCGCACCTTCAGGATAGAAGGTTATCATAAAGACTACCAGCACCTGGTGCGTGAACTCATTAACCGCGATTCTTTTATAGCTAACCGCTACCGCCAGATAAATCCAAATATTCCTATCAATAATAAGGGTTATGGGTATGCCAATGGCCTGGAACTATTCTGGAGAGATAAGAAATCTATAAAGAACGCTGATTACTGGATATCTTATTCTTATATAGATACCCGCAGGCTGTATGAAAATCTGCCTGTAGAGGGTACACCAACCTTTATAGCTGCTCATACACTCAACGTGGTAGGTAAGTACTTTATAGACAAGGCGCACACAAGTGTGAGCGCTACTTATAGCTTCTCTAACGGGTTCCCGTATTACAACCCTGCAGCCGGTACGATCACCAAGGATAACTTCCTGGCCGATAAAACACCTGCATACCACAACGTAGCGCTATCGTTTGCTTACATGCACTCATTTGGTAAGTGGTTTACAGTATTCTACGCACAAATTGATAATGTGTTGAATACCCACAATGTAAGCGGGTACAGGTTTACAGGAGATAACGCAAGCGGATACACAAGAAATCCTATAGTGCCGGCAATGTATCGCACGGTATTTGTAGGTATGAATATGTCGCTATCGCAATTCTCAAAAGACGAATTATAAAAAGACCATAAAAACACATAAAACCACAGTAAGATGATAACAATGAAGAAAGTAATGATGATGGCCGCTCTGTCGGTATCGGTATTGAGCACGCAGGCACAGGATTTTAAAGCGCCGCTGAAAGCAACATGGGATGCTTTTGATACTACAAAGTCGCCGGAAGGTAAGGTTGCCCTCTCTAATAAGTTGGCCCTCATAGCTAAGAAATGGCCGGACGAATGGGCTACCCATTTCTACGCAGGCCTGAGCAAAGTATATGTAGCATATGATGTAAAGGACGAAGCTAAGTGCGATGCGATACTGGATGAGGCCGAAAAAGAGCGCGATGAAGTAGTAACGCTGCTAGGCAAAAAAGAGACAGACGAAACAGTAGTATTTTCTGCCCTTATAGCTAACGCGCGTATGGCGGTAAACCCTATGCAGCGCTGGCAGAAATATGGTAAGATATTTGGCGACAAGCTGAGAGAAGCAGGTGAAATGAACCCTAACAATCCGCGCGTGTACTACCTGAAGGCCGTATCTACCCGCTTTACACCAAAAGCATTTGGCGGCGGTAAAAAAGCTGCATTGCCTTACTTTGAAAAAGCCGAAGGTCTTTACGCAAAAGAGAACAGCACAGACATCACCAAGCCATATTGGGGAAAGAACTGGAACACCTTCTTTATGGCCGATGCAAAGACAGAAGACAAAGATGACAAATAAATTGATAATGAATAAGATAAGATTGCGGGCAATGCGTGGCACGATAGTTTAACACATTAGAGTATAGCAATATCGGTAACAGTTAAAATAAAAGAGGGCATTCGTATATACTACGAATGCCCTCTTTTGATAAACTCAATTTATAAATCAGTGGTAAACAACCTGCATACCCAGCCTTAAGGCTATGTCGCGTTCCAGTTGTGCACCACGGCTTTCCTGCCAGTCGGGGAGCAGGTGTACTTCATCGCATTCCAGCATTTGTTTAATGTCGCTGCGCACGGCATCATTCCAGTTGCGGGTGTCATCGAGTACACATACGGGGTTAATTACATTATATCCCATGCCTGTAAGACGGCTGGTAAGTTGATCAAATTTACTCTGAACGTCTTCCTTAGGAAGGCCTGTTATTTTTCCTGCTACATATGCTGTTCTGTTCATGATAGTACATTTTTTAAAAGTGATATTAAAAAGGGTTTAAAAATTATGCCAATTGTTTTCGTGCCGGGTTTTAAAGGGGCTGAAGTAAATACTCGTACACTTATAATGACGAATAAATGGACTTAAATGTTTGTTTCTCAGCAATTATATTTTGAACCCTCCTTTTCCTATTTAAAGGAAAATAGATAAAAGACTACGCAGGAAAGAGAGCCGGGGTGCGGCGGCACGTTGTTTCTTTACCGACTGGTTGGCCATAAAGGTGAGCAGCATATCGTGCTTTTGCTGCCGGCGGGTAGCCTTGTCATGTAGTTTTTCTCTTTTCAGGTTGTAGCTGATAAATGAATCTGCGGCTGATTTGTAGGAAGTATTTTTCATATCACGCGGCTTGTTTTGTTTCTACATAAAATAATTCGTCCTGCACTACTTCTACCCCCATCTCCCGCAATACTAATGCCACAGTTTCTTTATGCCTGTCGGCCAGCAGCATATCTTTTGCAGGTTCTTCTACTGTGCGTATATAAGTGGGTAATTTTTCCTTCAGCTGAGTAAGAATGTTTGTCCAGTTGGTGCCCTTTACCGTCTTTAGCCTTGGTGTGCCCAACCTGAACCCTGCAATGCCACTTGGTGTGCCTATGCTGCGGCGTTTGGTAAACAGTGCATTTTTATTGGTAGTGCAGTAATGCTTAATTGTGTCGTATGCCGTGCTTTTAGTGTACGCAGCGCACTGCAATTCATGTTCGTACCTTTCCAGTACTTCGTTCACTTCTGCTTCTATGGCTTTGTTTATTTCCAGTCCACGCAATCCTGCCGCCGCGTAGCGCGCCATTGCCTGCTGAAATTCTGCCGGTGTTATCCGTGTATCTATTCTGTCAGTTATTCTGGTTTTCATACCAATACATTTGCATGTGTTAATAATGATAATACTATTATTATGCCGCCAGGCTACCCATTTTTTTGAGCATTGTCTCCACTATTACCGCGGCATACTTGTCGTGTCTTATGTCCAGCATGTTCCATAGCTGATAAAACGCTACAGACTCGGTAGTTGTGAGCGAAAGTGTATAATTCTCCTGTATCCTTTTGATCATTAATGTGAGTTTGAATTGCAGCTCACGCATATATTCGCGTAGCAGGAAGTGATGGTCGTTAACAGGCTTGAACGATTGCAGCATTTCTTCACATATTTCAAGCAGGGCTTCTACGCGCTGATGGCTGATCCGTACCCTAACATTTCTTTTTGTAGCCATTGGTTTACAGAGTTTAAAACGGTTTCGTATTTGGTTAAGAATCTTTCATCGCCGGTGGCCAGTAGCTCATTAGTGCGGGTAAGTCCGTTAATGATAGTAGCATGGTCTAGCGCGCCGAAATAGTGAGATATATTGAGCAATGTGAGTGTGGGGAAATAGGTGCGCAAAAAGTGCGATGCGATAAAGCGTAATTCTACAAACGGCCGGGAGCGGGATCTTTGCTTATAGCAGGTAGCGTCCATTCCCAATGTGCCGGCAATTACCTGCAGCATAGATTCGGGGCTTTTGGAGTATTCGTACCCCGAACATAGTACAAGGTTCATTGTTGCGCCTGTGTTTCTTTGAATTTTTCTTTGTGCTGAACGGGCTATGCCCCTTGTTGAGCTGCTGTCGATCTTTACTGACTTCTTCATATGTTCGTGTTGTTTTTTTCGTGTTGTTGCTTTGTTATTCAGGCCGCTATATTATTGTTAAGCCTCACCCCGGCCCTCTCCAAGGGAGAGGGAGGATTAATGTCCACGCTATCGCGTGGTGTAGTGTTCTCAGTATGGTTTCTTTTTTTCTGAACTATTTCAGGTATGCCGTGAAGACTGCCTCCGCACGCTTCTGCAATGTCTCTCACTGTGGCTTCATCAAAAAGGCTGTTTGCTTTACAAACCAGTTCTACATCGCGGGGAGAAAGACCGGTGAGGGTGATAAAGCGTTTACCAAAAGCATTGTAGAGCCTTTCATACCCTGTCTTTTGTATCAGCACACCTTCCATTATGCGGGGCCTTAGTTCTTCGTTGCCCATGATCACCACGCCTACTGTGCCGGTGAGCGTGTTAGCCAATGCTACCATCAGCTGCAATACCCTGTCTTTCAGTTTATGTGCATCATCTATTATCACTAAGGGTTGCTCTCTTGCCGATACTGATGTGGTGAAGCTGTTGATCATATCTGGGATAAGGTCTGCCGGCGAAAGGCCAGCTGTCTCCATAACCAGGTTCATAAATGATCTGCGGTTGTGTGCTTCGCGGCATGGAATGTAGATCACATTTTCCTGTTCGCGTTTGTATTGCTTTGCGGTGAAGGTCTTGCCTAAACCGGTACTCATGGTGATGCCGTAAGACATGGCATAGTGCTGAGCATCTGCAAATAAGATGCGTAACAACAATGATGCACTAGTGTCTGCGGGATGCCACTCCCCACAGTAAAAGCCTACCTGTCGGGCTATCTGCAACCAAAGCTTATTACTGAGTAATTCCCAGTTCTCGTTCTTTACCTGCGAGATAGTAGCCTGGCTTATACCATGCAGGCTGGCTGCCGCCTCGGCCTGGGTGTCAAAGCTGCTTATATACCGCATCAGTGCGTCTTTTACCTGTAGTTTGTGTTCGTGTGTCATGTGATCTGAGATTTTAAGCGTGTTCATGATAGTGTCTACTTACTCTTCGGATTTATGCTTTTTACACTGTTTGTGGAATTTCTTGACAGAAATCATTATGTTTGTCTTATAAAGCATCAATTCCAGTACAAATATATTCCATTATTTTTGACAAATCCAAATTTTGTGGAAAAATAATTCTATTTTTGTTGTCATGAACTTAGCAACCAACCTTAAATATCTAAGAAAGAAAAAGGGCAAAACGCAGGATGCGCTTAGTGCAGAGCTGCAAATTGGGCGTACTACGCTGGCCAATTATGAAGCAGGCATCAGCGAACCAAATGTGGAGACGCTGATCACTATTTCCAATTATTTTGGAATTTCGGTAGATGCCCTGTTGTCAAAAAATGTGGAAGAAGCAGCCAAAGTTCCGGTTTCCGGCGCCCATTTTATAGATCCTAAGGCATATGTGGCCGATAAATACAATGGCGTACCAAGAATAATAACTGTAGATACAAAGGGCGTAGACAATATTGTGTACGTACCCGTAAAGGCCCGTGCAGGCTATTTGTTGGGTTATGGCGATACAGAGTTTATGGAAACGCTGCCCACCTTCAGGCTACCGGGACTAAACAACAGCACCTATAGAATGTTTGAAGTAGATGGCCCATCAATGGCGCCTAATGTACTGCACGGCGATAAGCTGATAGGCGAATGGGTGGATGAGCTGGATAAGATAAGAGATAACCGAGTATATATAGTAGTGCATAGTGGTGGTGTGGCTGTAAAGCGCGTCATCAACCGACTGAAAGAACGTGGTAAACTGTACCTTAAAAGTGATACCATAGCCCATCGCCATGAGTTCCCTACTTTGGAAATAGACCCGTCGGACATAAAAGAAGTATGGTATGGCCGTTTAAAGATCAGCAGCGACTTTAGCGAACCGGCAGAAGTATACCATCGCCTGGCCGACCTGGAAATGGATATGATGGAAATGAAACGGAATCTGAAGGGCTAACGGTTACAATAGCACTCTGCAAAAGGTAATGGATATCATTGATACCTAAATTAATTATGAAATAACCCCTAAATAAAATAGGCGAACCGTATGGCGCGCCTATTTTATTTATTATTATTTAGTTATATGCTTAGTTAACTACAGGCAGATAGCCGTATTTCTTTCCGTATTCCATCATCTGGTTAAAGAAGTTGTCGGGGTATTCTACTTTTACATTGCTGATGGTCTTGCCCTTCATAACAGGTACCAGCTTTGGCTGTATAAAACCGCGGTATGGTTTGATACCCAGTTTCATAAAGCGTTCCAGTACTTCCTGGTGCAGTTTACCATCCACCTTTACGCCGTAGTTCTCTACCAGATTTTTACCCGCTTCGTAGTCGCCCTCAGACTTGATGCGCTGTATTTCTTTCAACAGATCGCCGAACAGTTTACGGAGCTTGGTGTAGTCGTTTACCTGTACATAGGTCTTGCCATTGCGGGTGATCATTTCAACAACCTTTTCTATCTTGCCTTTTTCGAATGCCCAATGCGCAATGAGTGCACGGTTACGCATATGCGCTTCTTCGATCTGGTCGCCCGACTTAATACGGGTCAGCTGTGTCATCAAGCCGTTCATCATGTAGTTGTCGTAAGCCGCTTTTGCCACGTCCATGTTCGGCATAACGCCAATATCTACCAGCTTCTGATCATTAACATAATATAAACCTACAAGGTCGGCGCGAGCTTCTTCGAGGCAGCTGGCATAGTTTTTCAACGTTTTGTCGGTTGTCTCTACACCCGGGTTGATCTGACCTGACGCATGACCTATACATTCGTGCATGTCGGTATGAAGATCTGAAGCCAGAGCACCGTACTTTTTCATACGTGCAATAACTTCTTCATTTGTACCAAACTCTGTGAGCATACCACCCTTGGCACTTGCCAGGTTGTAAGAGTGAATAATGTTACTCAGCGATACCGACTTAGAGCCATGCTCTTTACGGATCCATTCTGCATTGGGCAGGTTGATACCGATCGGTGTGCTTGGTGCAGCGTCGCCACACTCAACTATTACTGTAATTGCTTTAGCCGTAATGCCTTTTACTACAGCTTTCTTGTGCTCCTTCATGATAGGGGAGTTGTCCTCAAACCACTGCGCTTCAGCAGCTATCTTTTCCAGGCGTTTGGTCTCCTCCATATCACGAAGTGATAATGTGCTTTCGAAGCTGGCTTTCTTGCCTATGGCATCGAGGTACACTTCAATAAAGCCGTTCACTACATCTATACGGGAGTTAACATCCTTCACCCACGCTACGTTGTAGTCGTCCCAAACTTTAAGGTCGCCTGTTTTGTAGAAACGGATCAGCTTATCGAGCGCATCCTGTTGTTCTTTATTTTCGGATACTGCAAGCGCTTTCTCGAGCCACATAACTATGTGTCCGATAGAGGCACCATACATGCCATCGCGCTTCCATGTTTTCTCTACGATCTTGCCATCTACCTTCATGAGCTTGCTGTTCAATCCCCACGACGGTGCATTGCCTTTGGTATCAAACTTGTCGTAGTATGCTTCTACTTCTTTCTGAGTTACGCCTTCATAAAAGTTGTTTGATGAGTTAACTACATTATCAACATTAGGACGCAGGTCTACTACCTTAGGCTCGAAGTTCATATCGAATACGATGGGCTTAAGGCGCTTCGCAAAAGCATCAACAGATTCTGATTTTTCCTTTGGTAGCTTAGTTACATCGCTTGCTTTCAGTACGGACAAGAAATACTCATACGAACACTCCGGTATAAACTTATCGTTGCTATAATGGTGGTGATTACCATTGCTGAACCAGAAGCGACCGCAGTATTCTTCAAGTGCTTTCCAGTCTTTGGTATTCTTATCGCCCTTGTAGGTGCCATACATTGCTTCTATTGTCTTCCGCAGCAGAATGCCGTATTTGCTCTTTTGGTCGTAGATGATATCGCGACCACAAAGGGCAGCTTCATAGAGATAGTAAGCCTGTTGCTTTTGTTTGAGTGTGAGCTCGTTAAAACCCGGTACCTCGTAACGGAGTAATTGCAGATCGGCAAAAGATTGTGCTTCTACATTGAAGTTAGGGTCATATCCCTGTGCCAGGGAGGTGTTGCCCGATAATTGCAGACTCATGAGCGCGATGGCGGGAATAGCCCATTTTTTTATGTGGTTAAACTTTTTCATTAAAACGTGTTGGTTTTTTAAGAACGGGTTAAAAGTAAGATTATGTAGGGATTTGATGAAATGGCTATCCCCTTTAGTTGGATAATAGTATTTTTGAAATCTGAGATTTGCTCAGGCATCATTAAATCAGACATTATGAAATTGCTAGTACTTGTGTTATCGCTTATTTCTTTTACAGGATTTGCGCAGAATTTTGAGGGGAAGATCGTTTATAAGAATACCTATAATAGCAGAATACCCAATGTGACTGCCGAACAATTGGCTACTGCCGCAGGTGCCACAGAGGAATATTACATCAAAGGGAATAACTACAAGATAGTGCTTGATGGCACTTATATGAAAGGTGTAACCTATATAGGAGCAGAAAATAAGGCATTCACTTCTCTCGGCATATCAGACTCGCTTTACTGGCAAGACTATAGCACCTATACGGATACACCCATAAAATACGAGATCAAAAAAGATGCGGCTTATGTAATGGGATTGCTCTGTGATGTGATCATAATTACTACACAAAAAAGCAAGATCTCTTGTTACTACAATACAAAATATGCGGTAAACCCTGAATTGTATAAACACCATATTGATGGCCACTGGTACTACATCATATCCAAAACCAACGCTTTGCCCCTGAAAACCATTACCGAAAATCAAATGTTGACCATCATAAATACTGCTGTTTCTGTAACTCCGGAAAAATTGAATAACAAACTCTTTGATGTGAAGGACAGAACAAAACTTGCAAAAGCGAGGTTTTAAACCAAATTGTACGCACAACTTATATTCTTCTGCTTAACTAAATTTAGCAAATGAAATCATGGGCTTTTTTTCTACTCATTTTTGTTACAAGCTGTAAAAAAAGCTTTCAGGGACGAATTACTTACTCATCAACTTTTACTAATAAAGTTAACAATACAACGTTTAAAATTTTGGATGAACGGCTTGGTACAAAACAAGAGTTTTTTATTGATGGTAATAACATTCTGATTTTTTCCAACGGCAGCATTTTAAAGTCTCAGGTTTATCTTGGGTCAAGTAATAAAGCGTACACCCGCTTAGCTAATGACAGCCTCTATTGGAAAAGTTGCGACGCTAGTATTGACCCACCCACCAGATACGAGATTATTAAGGGCGGAGCAAAAGACACTGTACTTGGATTAGTCTGTGACGTTATCATTATCTACACTAAGAAGAGTAAAACAACAAACTATTACAATACTAAGTTCTCTGTCGATCCTGAACAGTTTAAAAAATGCAAATACGAAAACCGTTATTTTCTCTACTCTAAAATAAAATCTATCCCTTTAAAAACGATATATGAAACATCTGAATGGGTATTAACTTCGCAGGCAGTTGAAATTGAACCAATGAGTATAAGTAAGAGTTCTTTTGACCTGGGTGATACCAGCAAGCTAACTCCCCTTATATCACCAAACCAACAATAGGCTTGTTTTTCTCTCCCCAAATACCTTTTTATGCACCTTGCAGACCTCGACCTAAATCAATCTTATACCTATGCAGACTACTACTCATGGGATTTTCCTCAGCGTGTGGAGTTGATATATGGTAAGGCTTTTATAAAAGACCCTGTTACCTATACTGTGCACCAGCGAATGTCTATGAACCTCGCAATGCCTATATATGCCTATTTGAAAGGAAGCAAGAGCGCGATATATACTGCACCATTTGATGTGCGACTACCTCATGGTCCATCACGCGCTGATATTGATATTATCCATGTTGTGCAGCCTGACCTATGTGTGATTTGCGATCCTAATAACCTGGATGAGCGCGGAGGTATTGGTGTTCCTGATATAATTGTGGAGATACTCATTCCATTAAATAATGTTGTTGAACTCAACGATAAGTTTGACCTATACGAGGAAGCCGGTGTTAAGGAATATTGGATCGTGTCGCCTCAGGACAATACATTTCTTGTAAATACGCTGGTTAATGGTAAATATGTTACTGGCAGGCCCTTGGTAAGCGGGATACTTACCTCGTCTATATTGCCAGAATTCTTGCTTGATCTCTCCAAATTGTTTGCAGACAATATTTAATACCCGCTTAGTAATCCCAGCGTCATTTAACAAAATAGCATCTTATCTATTATCGTTGATTATCATGCGGGTGCAAGATGATTTATATCAGTATTGAAAGAATTATGTTTTCCACTTGGATAGTTTCTTTTAATTTTGCCACGCAAATAAAATTTTTTTAATGGCTGTTGTTATTTTCTTTTTTAGTATCTGGTATTTATCTCTTTTTTGCCAAACGTTCTTTCATCACAGGTATGCATCGCATGCGGCTTTTAAAATGAGCAAGGGTGCAGAGAAGTTCTTTTACGTTTTGTCGTTCATCACGCAGGGTTCTTCTTACCTGAGTCCGCGTGCGTATGCTATTATGCACCGTATGCACCATGCATTCACCGACACTGAAAAGGATCCACATTCTCCGTCTTATTCCAAGAACGTGGTGGACATGATGTGGAAGACTTATATTATCTATGCCGGTATCAGCAACCGCACTACCGAGGTAGAGGCGAAGTTTACCAAGAACGTACCTGACTGGCCTGCGTTTGACAAGTTTGCGGGATCTATGTGGCCAAGAATATTCTGGTCTTTGTGCTATTTCACTTTCTTCTGGTTTTTTGTAACCTCTCCGTGGCAGTGGTTGTTATTGCCACCACTATTGCTGATGGCTCCCGTACATGGCGCTATCATTAACTGGTATGCCCATAAGTATGGTTATGAGAGCCACGACATGCCTAATACGTCTAAGAACCTGATCCCGGTCGACTTTTTAATGCTGGGTGAGTCTTACCACAATAATCACCACAAATTTCCTTCTTCGATCAACTTCGGAAGAAAATGGCATGAGCTGGATCCGATCTACCCGATCATCCGTCTGCTGGGAGCTGTACATGTGATCAAGCTGCCTAAGAAGGGCGCCGCACCTGAGTTTAGTGAATGGTAGGTTGAAAAGTAAAAACTTAAAAATAAAAAGTAAAAAGTGTTTGAAGCGGCTTCCTTTGGGAGCCGCTTTTTTGTGCATTGTATGGCTCGTGTTGGGTGGTCTTAGCGCATCTCGAAGAGAGCCGACCCGTGCGAATGTCGCAGTTCGAGAGCCTTCACCGTGACATTCGGGGGTGTGCTGACGAAAAAGGATCCTGCACCTAAAAAACTAAAAACTTCTTTTTCTTCTTTTTAGGCAGTTCAATAGCAACGATCTTATCTGCCTTTATGGAGTACTTTAAGTTATAGGCCAGTTTATATTTCTTCTTACTTTTCTTCTTCAGCATACCCAGCTTATTGATGACGGTATCGCCGGTAATGATGGTTCCGAGGGAAACTAATGTGGCGGGTTCGAAGTTCTGCTGGGTGGTTGGGTATTGCTTTGTACGGATGAGCTCGTCGATTCTGTGCTGTACTTCCTGCGATGAGCGGAATTGAGTCGCGCCGCCCTTATTCTGGGCAAAAGAGCAAGCGGCACAGAGGATAAATGACAGTAACAACAGCAGGCGTTTCATATGATCAAATATAACGCATAATAACATAGTGGGGCGTTAAATGCGTGTAGGAACAGGTAAGGGCATTTTCCGTAATTTTGCGACATGAATCTTTCCGCTCCATCGCATATCGCCAATTATATTGGCGGCAACCTGCAGGCTCCCATCAATGGTAATTATATGGACAATATGAACCCGGCAACGGGTGAGATATATAGCCAGACGCCTGATAGTGATGGTGCAGATGTGGAAGCGGCTGTAGTTGCGGCAAAAGCTGCTTTTCCGAAATGGAGCACGACTACGCTGGAGGAGCGCTTTAAGATTCTTAACCGCATTGCTGAGTTGATAGATCAGAATCTGGACGCACTGGCACTTGCAGAAACCAATGATAATGGCAAGCCTTTGTGGCTGAGCAAGCGTGTGGATATTCCTCGTGCTTCGAGCAACTTCAGGTTTTTTGCTACGGGTATTATGCACTTCAGCACAGAGAGCCATAACATGGAAGACAAGGCCATCAACTATACGCTGCGCCAGCCGATAGGTGTAGTGGGCTGCATCTCTCCATGGAACTTACCTTTATATTTATTTACCTGGAAGATAGCGCCTGCACTGGCTGCCGGTAACTGCGTGGTCTCTAAACCAAGCGAGGTAACGCCGATGAGCGCTTACCTGCTGAGCATTATCTGTAAAGAAGCTGGTTTGCCTGATGGTGTATTGAATATCATTCACGGTGGTGGCCCTAAATGCGGGGCGGCTATTGTGGCTCATCCGCAGATAAAGGCCATATCGTTTACAGGCAGTACTCGTGCCGGTAAGGATATTGCTGCAGTTGCAGCCCCTATGTTCAAGAAGATATCGCTGGAGCTGGGTGGGAAGAACCCGAACATCATCTTTGCCGATTGTAACTGGGATAAGATGATGGCTACAAGTGTGCAGAGCAGTTTTAGCAACCAGGGGCAAATATGCCTGTGTGGCAGCCGCATACTGGTGGAAGAAAGTATCTACGAAAAATTCAAAGAAGAGTTTATTGCCCGTGCTAAGAAGCTAACTGTTGGCGATCCGCTACAGGATAGCAGCAAGCAGGGCGCCATAGTAAGCAAGCTGCACTACGACAAGGTGCTTGGCTGTATAGAACTGGCGAAGCAGGAAGGCGGTAAGATATTACTGGGCGGCAATGCTGTGAAAGGTGAAGGGCGCTGCGAGAATGGTATGTTCATAAAGCCTACTATCATAGAGGGCCTTGGGCCTAATTGCCGCACGAACATGGAGGAGATATTTGGGCCGGTGGTAACCTTACAATCATTCAAAACAGAAGAAGAGGCATTGGAACTAGCCAATACCAGCGATTATGGGTTGGCAGCTACTATATGGACGCAGGATGTGAGTCGTGCTAACCGTGTGGCGGGTAAGGTGCATAGCGGTATTATATGGGTGAACTGCTGGTTGCTGCGCGATCTGCGCACTCCATTTGGTGGATTTAAAAGTAGCGGTGTTGGCCGAGAAGGAGGCTGGGATGCGCTGAGGTTCTTTACCGAACCGAAGAATGTTTGTATAGAACTGTAGAAATGGCTCAATGGCTCAATGCCATAATGGCTCGATGGCTCAATACCCATTTGGAGAAAGAAATGTAATGGAATGTGGGGAATGAGTGTGCAGTTATTTGCCTCCCTGGTTACTAACGTACCGTTTAAATTCCGGACTCATCCCTGCCCATTTTGCATTCTTCTGTGCGGGAACGTCAATACTCGGTATAAAATAATTGCAACCAAGGCATATTATTATGTTAGCGACAGGGGTTTCATTCCGATAATAAACAAATGCAAGGTGTGGCATAAAACATTTAGCTCGCATACCACCGTAAGACTCCGGCAGTCCGATGCGGGTATTAAAGTCTTTCGCCGTAGCATCATCAAGCCGGACACGGCTCTTTACATGGGGATTTAGCCGACCTCTTTTGTCTATGATGTATGTGCTGTCATGAGGTGGGGAATAGTGATACATCACCAAACTATCGTATTTTAGAGTAAGGAATGGGTTTTTTATCTGTGCATGATTACAGATAGAACAGTATACGAGGAATATTAGTGCTAATAGTTTCATTTGATTTTCTTTGTTGGTTTTATCGGGGCTTGTATTTCCGCTAAATGATACTTTACTCCCAGATCACGAAGGTATTTTTGAAAGCAGCCAGTCATTCCGCCCGCGAAATACCATTTCGGAATATCATTTACGGAACAGATAAAGACATTGCAGGCCAAACAAACAACGATGTCAGCAATTGGTTTGCCGGATCTGTAATAAACAAATGCAAGATGTGGGTCGAAACATAGCCCCATGCTATCATTAAACGATCCAGAAGTTTCTAATTTATTGTTGATCTCTCTTGCTGTAACGGAATCTAACAATGCACTTTGATTAACAGACTGATTCAGTTTTCCGTTTTTGTCAATAATATCCGGGTTGTCTCGTTGTGGAGAATAGCTATATATAACCGCGCTATCATATCGTAATGCCGGAAGGTTATGGCCAACCTGAGCAAACGTTGCAAAACAGCGTAGAATAAGCAGGGTAGCTATAAAATATCTCATTGGTTTTAGTTTATTTTGTCCTGCTACGGCTTAGCTGCTACCTATTCTTTTTTCTCCTGAGCAGCAGTTAGGATATAGGAAAATTTATACCTGATCAACAACTGGTTAAAATAGTGGCGGAGCGAATTGCTAAGCCCCGGCATTCTTCTTTTTATATCGGGCGTGGAATATAGTTGGTTACAGGCCAGGCATACCGAGATGTGTCCTACGATCTTGCCGGATCTATAGTATACAAAGCCTAAATGTGGATCGAAACAGCCTGCAATAATGCCGTTAAAAGAACTTTTCAATCCAAGTATTTTGTTGAGCGAATTGACTGTCGCTTTGTCCAACACAACCCTCTTTTTAATTTTCCCGTCAAGCTTACCTTTGGAAACTATCTGACCTTCTTCGCCACCGGGTATAAAGTCATACATCACTACGCTGTCGTATTTGAGTGTAGCAAATGGATTTGTGATCTGCGCTTTTGCATAGTGACATAGCAAGACGAACAAGAGCAGCAAAAGATAGCGCATTGAAAAATTCCGGTTTATTCAAATTTAGTGATATTTGTAGAAACAAGATCCTGATTATGAGATCGATATTGTTGTTGCTATCCGTTCTTTTCTGTGTCGAGAGTGTTGCGCAGATAAATATAACTACTTCGGCACCTGCAGGCGGCCAGGCTCCATACAGTAAGGCGCATAGAGAGCGGTTGATGGATGAGTTGAAAAAAAGTACAACCATATTCATTTTGCAATACCGCGATTATGATCAGTTGGCTACTTTTGAAAAGGCCATAAAAGAATCGTGGACGTTTACTCCGTATAAGGTCATCAGACCCGGTGAACTGCAGGACTACGAGGGCAAGAAGGGGTTTACGTTTTTTACTTTCGGGGCTTATTATACCGGCAAACACCATAATACACAACATTTGCAATATGGGCTTTGGTGCCCGGTACTCAACAAGCATGGTAAGTTAAAGAGCCAGTTCTTTTACTCCAGCGAGGTGTTATACCCCGATGATAGTACAAGAATTGCAATGGTTCCCTATTCGCTTTCCAGACATAAGTATGATGCAGCGTTAATGAATGATATGCTGGATAATGCGCACTACTATAACTGGAACGCGCAGTTTCTGAAATCATACCTGCAAACCACCAATGACTTTCTTACTCGTAATGAGAACCTGGGCATGTGGAATACATACACCACCGAACACTTACATGAATTAAGGACGGATACCCTATATATACCCGACTATGTAAAGACCAGGGAAGAATTCTGGCGCAACATAACTTACACTGACTCGATAATAACAGAGGCTTCCATTCATGTCGAATACCCCTATCCTGTAAAGTTTGTAAGTACTGAACAACTCACGCAGATGCTCGCAGATCATAAGCGCAACATACATTACCTTATCTATTCAGTAGATGCTTCTGTAAAATATATTGACGTGTTTTCTTCGCGCGATGGATTGTTGTATGCATTTACCCGATTAATGTCCTGGACATTCAAAGAGAAAGATCTGGGGCGTTTGGCAGGGTTTGTGAACGGATAATGTATTCCCTTTTCAGGCTTGTTAAGTTATTTGGTATTAATTGTTCCAATACTGTCCTATAATACAATTCCCTTACTTTTGTTGCTTCATGACTACTACAGAATTTATAGCAGCAGCCCTTAGCGAAGATGTGGGTGCAGGTGACTTTTCCTCGTTGGCGAGCATTGATGCTGATGCAAGAGGTTTGGCGGTGTTGAAAATAAAGGAAGCGGGTATCATTGCCGGCATTACTCTGGCTGAAGAAATATTTCGTTTCCTGGAGCCGGATGTTACTTTCACGGCATTCAAAAAAGATGGCGATAGAGTAGCGGTTGGTGAGGTAGCTTTCGAAGTAGCTGCATCTGTTCATACCATTCTGAAAGCTGAGCGATTATCTCTTAATTGTATGCAGCGCATGAGTGGCATTGCTACACTTACCAATGAATATGTGACTGCAATAAAAGACTATCCTGCAAGAATACTGGATACCCGTAAGACTACACCACTATTCAGGGCTTTTGAAAAAGAAGCAGTTTTAATGGGTGGTGGTGTGAATCACCGTATGGGGTTGTATGATATGATCATGCTCAAGGATAATCACATAGATTTTTGTGGTGGCATTGAGATGGCAATAGCCAAAACAAATGACTACCTGAAGGCTAATAACCTTGACCTGAAAATAGAGGTGGAGACCCGCACTATTGATGATGTTAAACGCGTAATGGCATGTGGTGGGGTGCACCGTATTATGCTGGACAATTATTCTCCGGCTCAGCTGGAAGAAGCAATACAAATAATAGGAGGCAAATATGAGACCGAGGCTTCGGGGGGCATACAGTTGTCCAACATTGTTGACTACGCCCGCACGGGGGTTGATTATATTTCGGTGGGTGCCATCATCCACCACGCAGTGAGTATGGACCTTAGCCTGAAAGCAAAGACGGTATGACAAACCCGCCAAGACATATCACCTTCATCATTAACCCACGTGCCGGTATGGAACGTGAAAAAGAGATCAAGGCTGCTATCAAGGCTCAGCTCAATGAATTTTTATACACCTTCGATATTCAGTACACTCAATACGCCAAGCATGGCATTGAGTTGGCCAAAGCCGCTGCTGACAAGGGCACATATGCTGTGATAGCGGTAGGCGGTGATGGGTCTGTAAATGATGTGGCGCAAGGGTTACTAGGCAGCAAAACTGTGCTGGGTATCATTCCTAAAGGTTCGGGCAATGGTATGGCGAGGACTTTAAAAATTCCGTTGGATACTTTTGCCGCTGTAAGAACTATTAATGCAGGACGCTTAGTGGGCACCGATGTTGGCTTTGCTAATGAACGCCCCTTTATAAGTAACGCAGGTGTGGCATTTGATGCATTGATCTCCAAAAAATTTGCCAAAAGTGAGAAGCGTGGATTTGGAGTATATAGCTGGCTGGTGACCAAACATCTGTGGCTGTATAAGCCGTGGCAATTTGAGATAACTATAGATGGCGAGCGTATTGATGAAAAGGCCTTTATGATAGTTGTGGCCAACGGACAACAGTTTGGTTACAACTTCAGAATAGCGCCAATGGCTTGCTATAACGATGGCTTACTAGACCTAATAGTTGTTCGAAAATTTCCCAAGATACTTGGTGGGCTGATAGCATTGCGCGCTATGAACGGTACAATAACCGACAGCCAATATGTGAGTCATAAAAGAGGTAAAGAAATTATTATAGCCCATCCAGAACTGAAGTTGATGCAGACAGATGGTGACGCTCATGCATGTGAACACAGTATCCGTTTTACAGTAAAGAAAGAGGCACTGAAAGTAATAGTGCCATAGGGACTGCACATAAAAAAAGTGTGGCATGCCATCGTAAAGCACACCACACATTTTTCAACCTCAACTCTAACCTCACAACTCCTCAACTCACACACACTTCTAACTCCTCATACTCTTTTTCACATCCGCCTCAAACGCTCTTTCACCAACACCTCAGACACTTTCATTCACTATATCGATTCACTTATTTTCCATTCCGCCCCAGACTCTTTTTCACGCTCTCGTCCTCTACTCTTGCTCTTTCTGATGTAAAAATACTATGCCGCATGAAGGCATACCAAATAAAGTTCACGAACGGTCGTAAAAGTTTATGAACGGCATTTTATGTGGTTTTCTGTTAAAGGATTTTGTGATTGTGGGGTGGGGTTATGGCGCTATTTGGGCATTTGCATTATAGTATATGTTGTGTACATATTCAGAGGTCCGATACCTTCTGCATCATTACATCTGCTTGCTTTGGATCATTGACCTTTTCTAAAAAAGAAAGCGGCATCCTTATCGAATGCCGCCTGATTGCTTTTTTAGTTTTTTACTAATTATCCATAGATCTCTACATGCACATCTTTACTTGTGTAGCCATGCTTTAGTATGCGGTCGCGGGCTTCATCTGTCATGGCGCGCCAGCCGCAAAGCATGAAGTACGCAGGATTTTTTGCCGCGCTCAGCTGTTCGTAAATATCATGCACATAACCGGTGCGGCCCTGCCATTCTTCTCTCGATAGCGTAGCATGGTAAGTAAAGCCCGGAAGTGTTTTTTCCAGTTCTTTCATTTCGTCGTGGTAAAGGAGGTCTTTACTTGTGCGTGTGCCGAAAATGAGGTGAATGTCTTTATGGGGTATGTTGTGTGTCTTAATATAATGAGCCATACTGCGGAAGGGCGCTATGCCGGTGCCCGTGCAAATCATGTACAAGTCACGATCTATTATTTCTGGCATTACAAATACGCCCTGCGGGCCACGCAATGTGAATTGATGTCCTTCCTTTACTTCATTAAAAATATAGTTGGAACCGACACCTCCATCCAGCGCTACAATAACCAGTTCTATCACATTACTACCATCCGGCATAGAGGCTATGCTGTAGCTGCGCCAGCGCTTGTTGCGCTGTTCATGTATGGGTAGGTCGAGCGTTACAAACTGGCCGGGTTTGAAATCAAACTTTTCTGCTTCGGGCAGTTGTATCCAGTAGCGTCGCGTGTTGGGCGTAGCCTGTTCTACTTTAGTTACTATTCCGGTTTGCCAGCTAGGTATCATATGCTTGCGCTAAGTTAAAAGTGAAAAGTCAAAACCTAAAAGTATCCAATCGCCAGGTCAAAGTTTACGGCTCAAAGAACCCATATTTGTTGGACTATTTTGACCGTAATAAAGGTATCTATTATTTGCGGGATGTAAATGTTGTTTTGCTAATGGTATTATAAGCTGTTTGTATTGTCTTGGTATATTGCATCATTCTCTTCTTTTTCACGATATTTGATCTGTTCAATATCCATACTCTTGATACGCGGCTCTATTAGGTTGATTTTTATCTTATGTCTTTTGCTTCCTTTTTTTGCTGAGGCGCAAACCGGCGTGCTTACCTTAAATGTGAAATATAAAAAAATGGGTATTGACGACCGCATCGATGTTGTCTACAAATACAGTTATAAAACAACAACTGATTCCGCCAATATCCAGGCAGACGAGTGGTTAGTAGGTGATAGTACCGCTTACGCCAATATTGATACTGCAAAACAAAAGCTGCCCGATGCTACTTACAATGTGCGATTCGACGATTTTTATATGTTGGAAGGCGCAAAAAGAACAAAAAAAAGCACTATCAAACTTTCGGGTAAAAGGTATGTGCATACAGGCTCTTTAACACTCACCTATAACTTCAAACCCAGAAAGTTAGGCGTATTGACGATCCCTGCCATGGTATTGAAGCTCGATAGCGTGGTTTATCGCCAAACAAAACCTGTTTTGATAACTGTGGTCAAAGGCTCCATTATTCCCGGCCCAGGTAGCCGGCGGCGAACATTAGAGAAAGATGCGGCAACCATTAGCATGGCATTAAAAAAGGCACCAGGCAAATATTTGGTCAGCACAGGTCCGTTTTTCCGTTTGCCGGCAGATTCTGTTGCGGTTGAGTCTATGCTCGATCTTCTTGCGGAGCGGACAAATATGATTTCTCGCAGTACCGATTTAGGAAACTACTATTGGAATGGTATTCCTCGCAGATATATGATTATAAATGACACTGCTTGGGTGCGCAAAAGTCTCGACATTGAATACCCGAACTACAAAGAGACAGACTTTTCTACGTGCTTTTTCCCTGCTGACAACTGGAAGGCTACAACTGAATTAACAGCGCTCAAAAGCAAGCAGCACGAGGCCACCCGTCCGCAAAAAGATTATATCGAGCGCAAACCGTAGTTCCATCAGAAATCAGCCTTTTAAGCGCACCCTCATTAAGCCTTTGACCCATTCCGCCATTATATTATTACCTTTGCGCAAAATTTCAATATAGATCATGGCATTACAGGCAGGAATAGTTGGGTTGCCCAATGTAGGAAAATCAACATTATTTAACGCAGTAAGCAACAGTGCAAAGGCGCAGGCCTCCAATTATCGTTTTTGTACCATTGAGCCTAATGTGGGCCAGGTAGACGTTCCGGATGACAGAATGAAGGTGCTTGAAGAGCTGGTGCAGCCGCAGCGCACCGTACCTACTACTATAGAGTTTGTAGATATAGCCGGCCTTGTAAAGGGTGCCAGCCAGGGAGAAGGTTTGGGAAACAAGTTCCTGGCCAATATCCGCGAGGTAGATGCTATTGTGCATGTGATCCGTTGTTTTGAAGATGAGAATATTCTACGCGAAGAGGGTGATATCAACCCTATAGCTGATAAGGAGATCATTGATACAGAATTACAGTTGAAGGATCTGGATAGTGTAGAAAAGAAAATACATCGCCTGGAGAAGATGGTGAAAGCCGGTGATCCTAAGGTGAAGAGTCAGCTGGAAGTTTTGGCGCGTTGTAAGCAACACCTGTTTGAAGGAAAGAACATTCGCGGTATGGAGCTGGAAGGCGAAGAGAAAGAAGCTACTGCCGATATATTTCTGCTGACCGAAAAGCCGGTTTTGTATGTTGCTAATGTAGACGAAGCTGCATTGCTTACAGGTAATAAATATTCTGATGCGCTGGTTAAGATGGCTGCTGAAGAAGGTGCACAGGTAATAGTAATGAACAATTCTATTGAAGCACAGATCACTGAGCTGGATACCATAGAGGATAAAGAAATGTTCTTTAGCGAATATGGTCTTACCGAGCCGGGCCTGAACCGCTTGATCCGCTCTGCTTACAAGTTGCTGAACCTGATCACTTACTTTACTGCAGGAGTGCTGGAGGTTCGTGCATGGACCATCCATACCGGTTGGAAAGCGCCACAGGCAGCAAGTGTCATTCATACCGATTTTGAAAAAGGCTTTATCAAGGCAGAAGTTATTGCCTATAAAGACTATGTACAATATAAAACAGAAGCAGCCTGCCGCGAGAATGGTAAACTACGCATAGAAGGTAAGGAGTATGTGGTACAGGATGGAGATGTGATGCACTTCCGTTTCAACGTCTAGTTTTTGAATTCATTTTATTAAGATAAGCGATATCAATATGTATTTACGCCTCCGTTCTTACACATTTATGTCGCTTATCTTTTTTTTGTGCCTTGCCAGCTGTAAGCCGTCGCCGGAAAGACCCACTTCATTGTGGGATGCCGGAGAATATATTCCTCCCGGATCACCGCTTCCTGCCTTGCCGGTTAAAGCTACTGATGTACTGGATAATTTAAAAAGCGGGGATGTTGTCTTGCGTTCCGGCATAGGGCCAGACAGTTATATTCTGTCGAAACTGAACCAGAAAGACAGAACCTATTCCCATTGCGGAGTAGTAATGATTGAAGATGGGTATCCGTTCGTGTATCATAGCATAGGCGGTGAGGATAACCCCGATGAGCGGTTGCGCAGAGATTCTGCAGACATTTTTTTTACACCGAAGTATTGCAGGGGTTTGGCGGTTGTGCGGTATGACTACGATAGTGTTCACATAGAAAAGTTGCGTGCGGTGGTTCGCGGTTATTATTCTGTTCGTCCACGGTTTGATATGCGTTTCGATTTGGCAACAGACTCTGCTTTGTATTGTTCAGAGTTTGTTTGCAAAGCCATTAACAAGTCTATGGATGATACCGGTTATATAAAAACATCTTTTGCTTATGGGCGTAGGTTTGTTGGTATAGACGATCTGTTTATGAACCCCCATAGCCGTATAGTTTGGAAAGTGGCTTATTAAATAATAACTTTGACAGGCAATTCCATTAAGTATGAAAAAAATTATTCTTTCTCTTGCCGTTATCTTGACTTCGGGCTTTTTCCTGATCAGCTGTAACAAAAGCTCACCTAAAGATGTAGCCAAAGAGTGGCTTACAGATTTCTACCATCAGGACTACGACGCGGCTAAGAAATTGTCGACCGAGGATACTAAAAATATGATGACAACTTTGCAGGGCTTTACCAGTGCATTGCCTGATTCGGTAAAACTGAAAGCAAAAGCCGTGATCATTAATATAAAGTCTGTGAAGGAAGATGGTAATAACGCTACAGTAACGTTTACAACATCTGACGATAACAAAGAGCAACCACCATTAAAACTGGTTAAGCAGAATGATAAGTGGCTGGTACAGTTTTCTAAGGGAGACTTTGTTGGCGGCGAAGCTAAAGAAAATGGCAGTGGCGCTACTATAACCCAGGAAGCGCCCGTGGCTCCGGCAACTGCTGACGCACCAATGACCAAGCCAGATACAGCACCGCTGCAACACTAAGTAAAAACTTATGAGTAAAAAAGCACTTCTTTTTCTCTGCTTTTTTGAACAAGCTAATAACAGATTTCTTAATTAGAAGACCCCTTAGGTGGTCTTCTTTTTTTTTACGCGTTTTATTTTTTTACTTTACAGTATGGCATTAAACTATGTATGGATCGCATTCCTGCTAATTGGTTTTGTTGTAGGTATCATCAAGGCAATATTCCTGGGTCAGTCAGGGTTGCTGGCAGATATGCTTACCGCACTATTTGATGCCGCTAAAAATGGTTTTGAGATTTCCCTTGGTCTTACCGGTATAATGACCCTTTGGTTGGGCATAATGAAAGTAGGGGAGCGCGCAGGCGTTATTAGTGTATTTGCCAAAGCGGTATCACCTCTCTTCAGAGTATTATTCAAAGGTGTTCCTAAAGACAGCCCTGCTTATGGTAGCGTTATGATGAACCTATCGGCCAACATGCTTGGACTAGACAATGCAGCCACCCCTCTTGGTCTTAACGCCATGAAGGAATTACAAGAGCTTAACCCTGAGAAGCAACAAGCATCAGATTCTCAGATCATGTTCCTTGTGTTGAATACGGCTGGCATCACGTTGATACCAACATCTGTTATTGCCATGCGGCAGACCATTGCGTTAGAGCAACATGTGACCGGTTTTAATGCTGCCGATATTTTCCTGCCCACACTTATTGCTACATTCATCGCTTTTGTTTCGGGTATCATTATTGTGTCTATTTACCAGCGAATCAATATTTTTAAACTGCCCGTTCTTCTGTTTATTGGTGGGTTTTGCGGATTGATAGCACTATTGCATTTCAGCCTTTCTCAAATGCCCGCCGATCAGGTCAATAAGACCATCGGTGCAATAGGTAGTGGCGTTATTCTAAGTATTATCATTCTATTCGTATCAGCCGGCGCTATTAAAAAGCAGAATGTCTTTGACAACTTTATTGAGGGCGCTAAGGAAGGCTTCAATGTAGCTATTCGCATCATTCCTTATCTTATAGCTATGCTTGCCGCAATAAGTGTTTTTCGCGCTTCGGGCTGCATGGACTATGTGGTGCAGGGCATAGCCAATGTAGTTGCTGCCTGTGGACTGAACACCGATTTTGTACCTACTTTACCTATAGCATTGATGAAACCATTGAGTGGTAGTGGTGCCCGTGGTCTTATGGTAGATGTAATGAAACATTATGGTGTGGCGTCCTTCCAGGGTAAGCTGGCCGCTATTATACAGGGTTCAACAGAGACTACTTTTTATGTCCTGGCAGTTTACTTTGGCAGTGTGGGCATAAAGAACACACGGCATGCATTAGTTTGCGGATTGATAGCAGATGCTATGGGGTTGATCGGCGCTATAGTGGTGGGGTATATCTTCTTCTGGCATAAGTAGGGGCTTTTCTCATTTCGCGATTTACGAAATGAGTATTATTCGTTGTGCACGTAAAATCCCCTTTTTAAGTATTTAAGCTATTACGCTCATTTCATTACCTTCACATTTCAATTTTTATCTCAGATGAAATACCTACCAATTGATTCTAAACTTTATGAGCAGAACAGGCAGCGTTTTATAAAAAAAATGAAGCCTAATTCGGTTGCTATTTTCCCGGCCAATCCTACCTTTCCTACAGCAGGCGATGGTACGATGACCTACAAGCCTAACGCTGATGTGATATGGCTATCGGGTATCACCCAGGAAAAAACGATCGTTATTCTCTACCCTGATAATCCGGATAAAAATGCACGTGAGGTGTTGGTATTGATACGTCCTAATGAGTTAATGGAAAAATGGAATGGCCATCTGCTGCGTAAGCATGAAGCTACTGAACTCTCCGGAATAAAAAATATTCAGTGGCTAGATGGTTTTGACACGTTACTACAGGTAATGATGAACAGCGCAGATACTGTCTATTTAAATACTAATGAACATAACCGCCTGGACACAGAGTTACCTCGTACGGAGTTGGCCTTCGTTGAGTCGGTAATGAAGAAATACCCTATCCATCATTACGAGCGTGCTGCAAGAGTAATGAAGGAACTGAGATCGGTAAAAACAAAGGAAGAAGTAGAGGTACTGAAAGAGGCTATCAATATTACGGCCAAGGCATTCGACCGGGTGTTGAAGTTTATAGAACCGGGTGTAATGGAGTATGAGATAGAAGCCGAGATCACACATGAGTTTTTAAAGCGCCGCGCTACAGGTCATGCATACGGATGTATACTTGCATCGGGCGACAGAGCGCGTACGCTACATTATGTAGAGAATAATGAAGAGTGCAAAGATGGCGAACTGATATTGATGGACTTTGGTGCTGAGTATGGTAATTACAATGCCGACCTTAGCCGCACAGTTCCTGTAAACGGTGTGTTTACAAAAAGGCAAAAAGAAGTATACAATGCTTGTCTGGCGGTCCATAATCATGGTAAGAAAATTTTGAAGCCGGGATTATTGTTCCAGGACTATGTAAAGAGTATCAATGAAGAGATGGAGCGCCAACTATTAAAGATCGGTTTGATTTCTAAAAATGATATTAAGAACCAGGATCCTGAAAGTCCGGCATTTAAAAAGTACTTCTATCATGGCGTTTCGCATCACTTGGGTCTTGTAGTGCATGATGTAGGTTCTTATACAGATCCCATTAATGAAGGTAACTTGTTCACCATAGAACCGGGCATCTATATTGAAGAAGAGCAGATGGGTATCCGTATTGAAAACAATGTCTGGATCACCAAAACAGGTAATGTCGATCTGTTCAAGGGTATTCCTATAACGGTAGAAGAAATAGAGGCTGCGATGAAATAATTTTCGCGCAACCCGGTAATATACGCGGCGGCCTTTGGCCGCCGTTTTTTTTGTTTATAACATGTCTTGTATCTCGTTGCGCATTATCCCCTACAATTTTTCGGCCGCAACCCCTTTTAATCAAAACCGGCGGCATAGCCGCCGGAAAATTTTTTTGAATTTTAGGTGTATTATATAAATAGATTTTCAGGCACGAAATTTATACCATATTGTTGTCTACATTGGCTTTCAGACGCCTGTGTGGATAACTTTTTGAATTTTCACTGGGTTGTCCACAATACACTGGAAATATGTGGATTAGTGTGGGCTGTGTGGTGGCAAACTCGTTCATATTATAGCAGACAATAGTACATCAAAACACCTCATTTTTTTATCCTCACAGATTCCACGTTTACCCACACCCTTCTACGAAATTCACAAAGATGTTTTTACTAACACCACAATTAATCCACAATTAACATTGCACCCGTTAAAATGCCCTATTTACTGCAATTTCACATGTGTATAAACTTTGGTTTAGTGTTGATAAAGTAAAGAAGTGTAATTTTGCAAGTGGGATAACTTTTATTATCCCCCTAATCCCCACTCCTAATAGTAATAGCCTTTTCTTTTAAATAAATCTTTTAATTAGAATATATTATGAATGTGCAAAACGTTTTGGAAGCCGAAGAATTAAATATGAAAGGTTTTCTTGATGTGGAAATTGATCCGTCACTTGATCTGTTTGCGGAGATAGAAAAACTCAAAAAAGAAAAGAATGCTGTTATCCTGGCGCACTATTACCAGGAACCTGATATACAAGACATTGCAGATTATGTGGGAGATAGTTTAGGGTTGGCACAAAAGGCAGCGGCAACCGATGCAGACATAATTGTCTTTGCCGGCGTGCACTTTATGGCGGAGACAGCTAAAATACTTAATCCCAATAAAAAAGTACTGTTGCCTGATCTTAAAGCAGGTTGCTCACTGAGTGATAGTTGTCCTCCACCTTTATTTAAAGCATTTAAAGACAAACACCCTGATCATATAGTTATATCATACATCAACTGTTCTGCTGGTATTAAGGCTTTAAGTGATATCATTTGCACTTCATCCAACGCGCAGGCAATTGTAGAAAGTTTGCCAAAAGATCAGAAGATCATTTTTGCGCCGGATAAAAACCTGGGTGGCTACATTAATAAGCAGACTGGCCGTAATATGCTCTTATGGAATGGAGCTTGTATGGTGCATGAAATTTTTTCCAGAGAGAAAATGGTCAAACTAAAGGAACGTCACCCTCATGCGAAAATAGTTGCGCATCCGGAGTGTGAGGAGTCTGTACTGGAAGTTGCAGATTTTATTGGGTCAACTACTCAGATCCTGAAATTTACGGAGACCGACCCATGTCAGTGTTTTATTGTCGCTACAGAAACGGGCATTTTACATAAGATGCAGCAGACAAATCCTGGTAAGACATTTATAGCCGCACCACCCGATAATTCATGCGCTTGTAATGACTGCCCCCACATGAAGCGCAATACACTGGAGAAGGTGTATATATGTATGAAGTACGAGCTTCCCGAGGTTACAATGGTTGAAGATCTGAGACTTGCTGCAAAGAAGCCTATACAGAGAATGTTGGACCTGAGTAAAGAATTGAATATTGGAGGATAGGAATTTATATTAAATATATTTTATTAGTGGTAGGATATAAATACTTAAGGTGTTTATATCCTATACTTTTTTTATCGAATTCGTCCCCCTCACGGTGTTAATTTTTGGTTAGTTCTTATAATCTTCTTACTTTGTGTGTCTAAAATAAATTATATTAGTTATGAAGTACTTTTACACATTAAGGAACCTTGTCCTTGCCGCATGTGTAGGCATGGCGGGCATTGCTACAGCACAGACGTCTCATCCGTTATCATTCGGTATGGCTACGTCTACAGCTTCTTCGAATAATTTTTACAAAGACTATGTTGGTCTTCGTTTTCAGGTTTCATCGCCCGCTGCAATTGCAGGTGATAAATCTTACACTGCTGCTTATGACATTACCGACAGTGGTGCTACAGGTAACTGGGGTGGTGCTCCTTTGGTTATGGTAGATTCACCTGTTAAGTTTGGTTTACCTGCAGATAGCAATGGTTGTGCAGCTTACCCTGCAAATTATTTTGCAGGTAAGATTGCAATTGTATGGCGTGGTACATGCGAGTTTGGCTTTAAAGCTTTACAGGCACAGAACGCTGGTGCTGTTGCCTGCGTAATTGTTAATAACGCTTCAGGTGGTCCGGTAGGAATGGCTGCAGGTGCTTCAGGTGGTTCTGTTACCATCCCTGTTTACATGATCTCTCTTGCCGATGGCCAGGATATCACTTCAGTATTGAACACAGGTGGTACAGTAAAAATGACCATTATACTTAACTGGGGTGTTGGTAACAATAATGATCTGGGTTTTGTACCAGGCGGTTATAGCACATCTACAAACTTCGCTATGCCTTTAACTCAGTTGATGGCTGCAAGTCACCCTGATGCTTATAAGAACATCAATGGTGCATTTGTTGCTAACTATGGTCTGCACAATGCAACCAATGTTCAGTTACAGTCTGATCTGATGTTTACACCAACCGGCGGCTCAACGTCAAGCATCTATAAGGATACTGTTAAATTGCCTGCTTTTCCTGCAGCCGATTCTATTCACACATTCTTTGGTGCTGAGTACAATGTACCTACTGTTACCAATACAGGTAGGTTTGATCTCAAGTACACAATTGCTTCTGATTCTTCTGATGCTTTCCTTGGTGATAATACTTTCACTCATACTTTCTACGCTACAGACAGCCTTTATTCTAAGGGTCGTTATGACTTCGCTTTAAACAAGCCGGTAAGCACTTACTATACTCGCCCGGGTATCACTGATCCTTACATCTGGGGTGTTCCTTACTACATCGCTAACGGTGGTTCTGTGATCAAGACAGCTCAGTTCTCAGTTTCTAATGGTCCTGGTGTATTGCCTGCAGGTCAGCAGATGTATGTTTATGTATTCAAGTGGGTTGATGCTACTAGCGGTACAAATCATGATTCAGTTATGCAGAATTCTGAATTGGAATTGGTTGGTGCTGGTATCAAGACTTTTGATGGTACATTGGATTCTTCTTTCCAGTCTTTCACAGTAGCTATAGGTGATACGATCAATGGTGATGCTGGTACTCAGGTTTTCCTTGATGCTAACAGTTGGTACCTGATCGCTCCTGAAGTTCCGGGTTCATGGGCTTTAGGTTTGGATGGTGTTGTAAATGGCTACCCACGTACTTACGGTCGTAACCACTTCCATAGCTACTTTGAAATGTACAACCCACTATGGCCTGGTGACAGATCTAGCAGCACAAACAATCAGATGGCTTTCCCTAATGATATTTTGTCTCCGATCGCATTCCCTAGCATTTCTTCTTATGATGTTGACTCTGTTGTTTATAGCTCTCAGAGACACCTCTTGCCTTCTGTTCCTTTCACAGTAACTACGCATCCAAATGCAGTAGGTAGTGTAAAGACTCCGTTTGCTAAGATCAACATGTATCCTAACCCAGCTACTGATAACATCAATGTATCTGTAAGCCTTGAAGCTACTGCTCCAACTCTTACTTATACTATCATTGATGGTCATGGCAAGTTCGTTAGCAGAGAGATTCACCAGAATGTTCAGAACGAAGTATATAACTACAATACTTCTAACCTGGCTTCCGGTAACTACTACATATTGGTTTCTTCAGGTGACAAGTTCACTTCTAAGAAATTCACTGTTGTTAGATAATTGCTAAGAAATTAGTTAATAGAAAAAGGGCTACTCACTGGGTAGCCCTTTTTTATTTAGTACTTCAATATGAAATGTTGTTGCTCTTTAAATTCCTTTCTGAAGAAGATGAGTCCAATGCCATAGACATCTATGCTGAGTAGTATTTTGGGATGTGTATATAGTCGGCGCCATTTAGCTGTGTGACGTTTGGTGCTATGTATAGCTGGTACTATTATTACGCTTTCTGTTGTGATGCTCTTGAAGTGTTTATTAAATAGTTGTAGCCATGTGCCGGGGTTACTTTCTGTGAATATTGTAAGATCAAATTGTTGATGTTGGTCTGACGTTGCAGATGCCAATAAGAGACTATTATTACAATGGTAGTGCTCACTGATCTTTAATATTAGATCAACGTATTTTACTGGCAGATCTAATTTTGGGAGTCTTGTGTCTGTCGACTTTGTTGCGGGAGCATACAGAACTTCTTCAGAAAAGGAATACACAAAGGGTGAGTGTACACCATGTAATCTTTTAGCGCGTAAAGAGTATTTAATGTATTCTATGATAGCGTGGCGTGTCACAGTTCTATTCTTTCAAATTGCTGAAATGTATAGTCGTATTCATGCTTATCATCGTGTGTATGCTTTTCTTCCCATACCAGTTTCCAATGGGAGTGATCTATACTAGGGAAAAATGCATCAGCATTGTTTATGGTAGTATGCACGCGTGTTATGTACATTCTATCTACGTATGGCATTGCGAGTTCAAATATCTTACCACCACCTATTATGAATGCTTCTGCTACATCTTCTTCTTCAACGCGTTCTATTGATTCTGCAAGTGAATCAAATAGCAATACACCTTCGGGTAGAGTAATATTTCCTGATTGAGAGAGTACTACATTCAAGCGACCTGGCAGTGGTTTACCTAATGATTCAAATGTTCTTCTGCCCATGATCACAGGTTTACCAAGAGTAGTTCGTTTAAAGAACTTCAGATCCTCAGGCAGGCGCCAAGGCAATTCATTATGCACACCTATTGCATTGTTTTCAGAAGCCGCTACTATGAATGATAGAACCATACTACAAAAGTATTCATTTTATCAGTGACTATGTTACTTCTAAACTGCTATGGGTGCTTTGATACCCGGGTGACTTATATAATTCTCTAAGGTGAAATCTTCGTACGTAAAATCAAAAAGATCTTTTACGTTGGGATTCAATTTCATTGTTGGTAATTGGTATGGAGTACGGCTTAGTTGTAGTCTAGTCTGATCCAGATGATTGGTATATAGATGAGCATCTCCAAGTGTGTGAATAAACTCTCCAGGCTGCAGATCACATACCTGTGCTATCATCATAGTTAGCAATGCGTATGAGGCTATGTTGAAAGGAACACCAAGGAATACATCAGCACTGCGCTGGTATAGCTGACAACTTAACTTACTATCTGCTACATAAAATTGAAACAATGCATGACATGGACTTAAAGCCATCTTAGGAAGGTCAGCTACATTCCATGCATTCACGATCATTCTTCTACTATCAGGGTTGGTTTTTATCTGGTGCAGCACGTCTTTTATCTGGTCATATATTTGTCCATCAGCTCCAGCCCAGCTACGCCACTGATGGCCATATACAGGGCCCAGATCACCATTCTTATCTGCCCATTCATCCCATATACTTACATCATGTTCATTAAGGTACGCAATATTGGTATCGCCTTTTAGAAACCACAGCAATTCATATATTATAGACTTGAGATGCAGTTTTTTGGTGGTTACTAATGGAAAGCCTTTTTGCAGATCGAAACGCATCTGGTAGCCGAAAACACTTATTGTTCCGGTTCCGGTGCGGTCGCTCTTCTGCACACCTGTTTCTAAAATATGATTGAGTAGATTTGAATATGCCTGCATAAATTTGTAGAATATTATACCAAAGATACACAGAACTCGTTTTATCTTAAATTTATGAGGGGACAAGATGTTATAATTATCCTTTTGTTACATACTACACCCAAAATCTTTATACTTTTGCACCGGCTTATAAGGCCTTATTAATTTTTGAATGAGTACATTATCTATAGTCATACCTGCTTACAATGAAGGGCCTACTATTCATCACATATTGGATAGGGTAAAGGCAGTACAGCTTACAGGCAATATCAGTAAGGAAGTGATCATTGTTAATGATTGTTCTAAAGACAATACTGAGGAGTCGATACTTGCTTATCAGTCTGCTAACCCCGATCTGCAGATCAGCTATTACAAGCATCCTGTAAACCAAGGGAAGGGTGCTGCATTACATACAGGCATAAAGATGGCTACGGGTGATTATGTAATTATTCAGGATGCAGATCTTGAGTACGACCCCGAAGAATACAACATACTGCTTAAACCCATTCTTACGGGTTTTGCCGACGTGGTGTATGGTTCCAGGTTCATGGGTGGTAATCCGCATCGTATTTTATTCTTCTGGCATTCTATAGGTAATAAATGGTTGACCCTTGCTTCTAATATGTTTACTAACCTGAACCTTACTGATATGGAGACATGTTATAAGGTATTTAGAAGAGAGACAATTCAAAGCATTAATCTTAAAGAAAAAAGATTTGGTTTTGAGCCTGAAGTTACCGCCAAGATCTCCCGCATACCAAAAATACGTATATATGAAGTTGGTATATCTTATTATGGCCGTACTTATGAAGAAGGTAAGAAGATCGGTATGAAGGATGCATTCCGTGCACTGTACTGTATTATAAAATATAACATATTTAGTAAATAAAATTGATCTATGCCGGTAATATTGCCTGTTAAAGGAATTCACCCACAGATACCAGATAGTTGTTTTGTTGCACCTAATGCAACAATAGTTGGTGATGTAGTAATGGGCGAAGATTGTAGTGTATGGTTCAATGCTGTGGTGCGTGGTGATGTGAACAGTATAAAGATTGGCAACAAGGTGAACATTCAGGATGGGGCAGTGATACATTGCACATACGAGAAAACTAAAGTACTATTGGGTAATAATGTTTCTATTGGTCATAATGCATTGGTACATGGTTGTACTGTTGGTGATAACGTATTGATAGGAATGGGTTCTATAGTTATGGATAATGTGGTGATAGGTGAGAACTGTATCATTGCTGCCGGTGCAGTTGTTTTGGAAGGCACTCATGTACAGTCCGGCAGTATCTATGCCGGTGTACCTGCTAAGAAGGTTAAAGATATCAGTGCTGAACTATTGAAGGATGAGGTAGGGCGTATTGCCAATAACTACCTGATGTATAGTTCATGGTTCAAATAATTTTGATTCGGGTTTGCTAAGGTGCCCCGATGTTTCTTTTCTATAGTTATAAATACAGAGTTCTATAATGGTAAAAAATGCTACACCTGCTGAATTGAAAAAGGGAGGTGTTATTCTTGTGGATAAGCCCGCAACCTGGACATCCTTCGATGCAGTTAATCAGATCAAGGTGACCCTTAAGGCTAAGATCGGTCATTGCGGTACACTTGATCCCTTGGCTACAGGTTTGCTAATTTGTTGCACCGGTGATATGACTAAAAGTATTTCGGGTTACCAGGGGCTGCCGAAAGAGTATACCGGGATCATCAGGCTTGGCGCAGTCACCGAGACATACGATCTGGAAAGTGAGCCAATGGATCATAAGCCTTTTGAGCATATTACAGAGCTGCAGATTCTGGAAACCACTAAACAGTTTACCGGAGATATCATGCAGACACCGCCAATTCACTCTGCTATTAAGAAGGAAGGTAAACGATCTTATGATCTTGCACGTGCAGGTATAGAAGTGGTATTGAATGCCAGGCCTGTGACCATAGGTGAATTCGAAATTACTAAGATCGATATGCCTGAGGTCCACTTCAGGGTATTGTGCAGTACCGGTACTTACATCCGTTCACTGGCCAATGATTTTGGAGCTGCGCTAGGTTGTGGTGGTTATCTGCAATTGCTAAGGCGAACAAAGATTGGTAACTTTAAAGTAGAGGACGGCCATTCTCCTTTGGAGTGGAAAGAGATATGGAAGGAAATGAAAAACGAGGAGAGGAACAAACCACAGACAGAAGAGACGTTGTAAGTAACACAAACTATAAAGCAAAGAGCCGATCACTAATAGTTTTCGGCTCTTTTTATTTTGTTTAGGTATTCGATTAAGGAACGTAGAATGTTACGCCAAAGTTCAACCCGAAGTTTGTCTTGCCTTCTGAACTGATGACATGAAGTGATTCTGTGAGGTGAATTTTTGTATTGATCTCAATGTTTACTCCTTGTGTTATCAGTAAGCTGATTGGGCTTGACCCCTGCATTATCTTTATACCATCACCGTCTTTAACGAACATGTACTTCTGCGCATCAGGAACGATCATTGCTCCAAAGCCAAAGTAAGGTTGTATTTTACTCTTCTTAGGCAAGAGGTAATATTGAATAGATACAGGTATGGAAACAAGGTTTCCCTTTCTTAGCGAGAGGCCATTGTTCCTGTTGCTGTTATTGGTGAGGAGATTGCTCATTGATAGATCAACCTCTGCGCGGAATTGATTGACAATAGGAAAGCCTACAGAGAAACCTGTTGATGATGTTTGTTTGTGTGCTGGGGTATTACTTCCTTTTGTTACATCAAAGAATGCTACTCCTCTGTAGAAACCAATGCTGAAATCTTTAAGGAAATGCTTCTTGTACTTAGGGTGAGTTTTGCCAATGGCTACAGTGCCCATCAGGAGGATGGCAACCACAAGCATTGATATGTATTTGAATGATTTCATTGGTATAGTAATATTAACGTTCTTCTTCTAATAATATTGTTAAAGCTTTGGAATTATTTGTTCCACGTGGAACAACTTCCTTTATGATTTCTATAACAAATTGTATGCCACACTATGTTCCACGTGAAACAATGTCAGGGATCGTCTTGCTATTTGCAGGGTTGTATTGTTCCACGTGGAACATTAAGTGTCTCCAACATACTTAATAGTATAGTGGTGGTCCTGTACAAAAACTACTACCATCAGGTAGGAAAGGTTGGGTTATCTGTTGTGGGTTTTCCAATTCCAACTAGACGAATATACCTCGCTGTAATATTGTGCCTGCCTGCCGGTAGGCGTGGTTAGACAGTCTGATCATCACGTTAGCGATCTTACAAGTATATAGGCACTTCGGAAAGATCACCGTCGTCTTCCGGTATGGGATCACCGTGGCTATACCGCTATAGTGTTCCACGTGGAACACAGGTGTTTTGTTTAGGGGATACGCTGTATCTTTGCCCAATGTTTCCTGAGTATGATGTAATAGTAGTAGGTGCCGGACATGCCGGTTGTGAGGCTGCGGCTGCGGCAGCCAATATGGGGTCTAAGGTTTTATTGGTAACAATGAACATGCAGACCATTGCACAGATGAGCTGCAACCCGGCCATGGGTGGTATTGCCAAAGGCCAGATAGTGCGTGAGATAGATGCCATGGGTGGCTATAGTGGTATTGTAAGTGATAAGAGTACTATCCAATTCCGTATGTTGAATAGGTCTAAGGGTCCGGGAATGTGGAGTCCTCGTTCGCAAAACGACCGTGCATTGTTTGCAACAACCTGGAGAAACATGCTGGAGCAGACACCCAATGTAGATTTCTGGCAGGATATGGTGCAGGGATTGATTGTTTCACGTGGAACAATACAAGGCATTGTAACCGGAATGGGGCAGGAGATAAGAGCTAAATCTGTAGTACTCACCAACGGAACGTTCCTTAACGGAGTGATACATGTAGGGGAAAAGCAGTTTGGCGGAGGTAGAATGGGGGAGAAAGGTGCTACAGGAATAACCGAACAATTGGTTTCCCTAGGCTTTGAAAGTGACAGATTGAAGACAGGAACACCGCCAAGAATAGATGGACGCAGTCTTGATTACACAAAAATGGAACGTCAGGAAGGAGACGACGAAGTAGTTGGCTTCTCTTACCTGCCTATAGAAAAGGTAAAACCACAGAACCAACGTTGCTGTTGGATCACCTATACCAACCCTGAAGTACATGATATTTTGAAGACAGGCTTCGGTCAGTCGCCAATGTACCAGGGTAGAATAAAGGGAAGTGGACCAAGATATTGCCCGAGCATTGAAGATAAGGTTACCCGTTTTGCCGAAAAAGAAAGGCATCAATTGTTTGTGGAACCTGAAGGTTGGGACACAGTAGAGATCTATGTGAATGGATTCAGCACTTCTTTACCTGAAGAAGTACAGTACAAAGCACTCACTATGGTGCCCGGTTTTGAGAAGGCTAAGTTCTTCCGTCCGGGCTATGCAATAGAATATGACTACTTTCCACCAACGCAATTGACCGCTACACTGGAAACCAAACTGATAAAAAATCTCTTTTTCGCTGGTCAGATCAACGGAACTACAGGATATGAAGAGGCAGCTTGCCAGGGATTAATGGCCGGAATTAATGCAAGCAGAAATGCTCATGAGCAGGAACCGGTAATTTTGAAGAGGAGTGACGCATACATTGGTGTGCTCATAGATGACCTTATTAGCAAGGGAACTGATGAACCATACCGTATGTTTACCAGCCGCGCGGAGTACAGAACCATTCTGAGACAAGATAATGCAGATGTAAGATTGACTCCATTGGCTCATAGCATCGGGTTGGCATCTGACCAAAGGTTGGCATTGGTAAATGCGAAGCAAGGTGAAGTAGCGAGGGTGAAAAAAATAATGGAAGAGTTCAAAGCCGAGCCGGAAGCATTCAATGAATTTTTGGAAAGCAACAACTCTTCACTACTCACAGAAAAATCAAAAGCACTAAAAGTGTTGCTCCGACCGAACATAGGGATCAAGGAAATGATGGAATCTGTGCCCGATTTAAAGGCTTCTATAGGCGAATGTAGCCCACTGGTACTCGAGCAGGTTGAAATTATGGCCAAATATGCCACTTATATCGAAAAAGAGCACGAAATGGTCCAGAAAATGTCCAATTTAGAGGACTTAGCGATACCCGAGCACTTCAACTACGAAAAACTCACTGCCATGTCTATTGAGGCGCGACAAAAGCTGATGAAAATAAAACCGAGGACAATTGGACAGGCAAGTCGCATAAGTGGAGTCAATCCAAGCGACGTGCAGATACTAATTGTTTATATGGGGAGATAGTGCAAAAGTTAAAAGTAAAAACCTTAAAGTAAAAACCGGATCAGAATATCAAATGTTCAGTCTGTTAGTCAACTATACTGTAGGCAGTATGAAAAAAAGAGAGGGATGAAAATCCTCGTAACAATTGCAATTTATAAAAAAACCTGAAGTGCGTTCGCGTGGGTGTATGCCGGGAGAAAAACTGTTCTAACTAAATGTTGTTGCAAACCAAAGCTGCTATAACTCATTACTGCGAATACCAGGAACGATGCCATAGCGAGGTGCGCAACAAACTCTATGAGTTGGGGTGCACAACCCCCGAAGTAGAAGACGGTATTGCCGGACTTATTGAGATCGGATTACTGAATGAAGAAAGATTTGCCAGAGCATATGCACGCGGAAAGTTCAGAATGAAGCAATGGGGCAGAGAAAAGATAAAACAGCAGCTAAAACTGAAAAAAATCTCTGACTATTGTATAAAAAATGGCCTTTCCGAGATAGATGCAGAAGAATATGATCGTATTTTTCAGAAATTGATGGAAAAGAAGGTGAATGAACTGAAAAGCGAGCGAAGTGAAATGGTTTTGAAATCAAAGATATATAGATATATGGTGCAAAAAGGGTATGAGCGCGATATGGTTATTGATTTGTTAAACAATATGATTAAAGAAAAAAAGAAATATTAAAAGAATTAATTTTGCAGTTGAAAATATCAGTCTATTATGGTGCATTTGGTAACGGAAGGGATAAGTATAATGGTTGAGACTTTTTATCAGCCTACACAATCCAACCCGCTTAATTCTGAATACCTGTTCGCTTATCGCATCACTATAGAGAACCAGACAATGTACCCTGTAAAACTCCTCAGCAGACATTGGCACATAAAAGATAGTAATGGCACTCACCGCGAAGTACAGGGCGAAGGCGTAGTAGGCCGCCAGCCGATCATAGAGCCGGGCGATAGTTATCAGTACACATCAGCAGCAGGCCTGCGGAGTGATATCGGTAAAATGTACGGTACCTACCTTATAGAGAATCTGTTCAACAAGAAGAAATTTACTGTGCTCATCCCCGAGTTTCAGTTGCTCGTTCCTGCCAAGATGAATTAGAACGGTCCGCCACATCTTCGTTTTACGCCCTGTTACCAAAAAAATATAAGTTTTAGTTCATTATTGCTTATTTCTTGGAATCTAAAATAATGATCGCCATCGTATTTGGGATTGCTCAAATTAGGTATCGGTTTGTTAATGTAAAGAACCGTGTCCTCAGCAATTCTTGTTTCGTAAGAATGTGTGTTGCTTATTCCGGGTAATTTGCATGATACTATATTATTTTTCAAGAATTCGACGTAGTAAGCACTTATCTTATTGTTTGAAAAGGTAATAACACTATCTTTCTCCATTCCTTTTTCTACATTTTGCAGATACCATTTGCCCAGTATCCTTTGATCCATCGCTATGTGCTTATCGCCAAATAACTGTTCATCAAGATAGTCGAAACTTAGTCCGTCCCAATCACATTCACCATAAACAAAATACACCTTATCTCCTATTGTAATATCATGGCGATATTCTGAAGAACTTGACCTACCACACCCTGCAGGGAGTGTTTTAGCTTTATTGAGAAAACGTGAACATGCGTCTCTTTGTTTCTCATTCAGTTCAATGGTCCATACAACCTGCGTGGGAATCGAGTTGTCATAGATTGGTGCAAAATAGGCGGCATAATATCTGCCACGTACAAAGTATACGCCAATCCTGGATCTTCTTATTGCGAAGCATCCTTCAGTAAAAACAACAGAAAAGGAGGGATCCCTGGGGTGGGTAGTCTCTTTTAAAGCGATAATGTTGGAGTCGCTGCGGTGTATTTTTTCTGTCTGATTTTTATTTGTAGATGAGGAACAACTCGTGTTTATCAGAAATAGAGCCATTATCAGTAGCTTAACTACATCCTTTATATAAATCATAGCAAAGGTGTATTATAAATGGGCTAAATTATGAAAAACAATGATACAGATGAAGGGAAGAAGATGCTGTTTTATTCTTAATACACCGTTGTTGAAAAAAATATAGCGAAAAATTCTGAAAAAATGAAAAAATACGCTATTAATAATCCCCAATAAGGTGTAAATTCACTTTTTTTGGTATAAATTTGCACTCCTTAATAAAAATAATATAGAACCTTCATGGCTGTAATTCAGAAGATCAGAAATAAGTATGGAAAAATAGCGGGTGGCGTCATTGGTGTTGCTCTTATAAGCTTTATCATATCTGATGCCCGTAATGGTAGCTTCGGCCGCTTGTTTGGCGGTAACGGTACCGACGTAATGACCGTTAACGGTAATGCAATAGAAGCAAAAGAATACGAAAAGAGAGTAAAAGAATACGAAACTTTGACCAACATCTACAGCAACCGCGGCCCTCTTGATGATGCCGGAAGAGCGCAGATAAGGGAGCAGGTTTTGCAGTCTATAAGCTATGAAACTATTGTTGGCGGAATATGCGACAAGATGGGTATCACCACATCTGAGCAGGAAGCTAAAGATCTTATCTATAGCCCTAATGCACATCCGTTGGTTAAGCAGTTCCAGTTCCAGGGACAGCAGGTTTTCAACAATCCTGAAACGAAGCAGTTCGATCCGGCAAGGGTGAAAGGCTATGAAGATGAGATCGCGAAAAATCCAAAGGTTGATCCTACCGGTACTTTCATGGAAAACTGGAATGCGGTTAAGGGTTATGTTATACGCAACTCGAGGATCGACAAGTTCAATACTATGATGTCTGCAGGTGCTTATGCGCCTATGTACCAGGCTAAGCGCAGTGTTGCCAATGGCGATATGATGGCGTCTATCCGTTACATCAAGGTTCCTTTCACAACTATTCCTGATGATCAGGCGAAGGTAACTGACGAAGACATCAAGGCTTACATGCAGAAGCATAAGGCAATGTTTGAAACAGACCAGGCTACGCGCACTATCGATTACGTTTCTTTCGACATCATACCATCATCTGCCGACTCTTCAAGAGCTACAGGTGCATTGAATGAAATTAAAGACGAATTCTCTAAGGCCAAGGATGATAAAACATACGTTGGTAACAAGAGCGATGATATCAACACTTTCAACGAAGCATATGTAAACAGCAAGAACTTCGGTTCAAGGTTTGCAGATACTATTATGAAGGAGCCGGTAGGCAGCATCTATGGTCCTTACCTGGAGAACGGAAGTTTCCGTATCACTAAGATGATCGACAAGAAAGTATTGCCGGATAGTGTTAAGGTTAGGCAGATACTTATCCGTACTAACGACGGTAAGACAGCCATCCGCGAAGATTCTACAGTTAAGGCAAGAATGGACAGCATTGCTACAGCAATAAAGAATGGTACTCCATTCGATTCAATGCTGGCTAAGTATTCTGAAGATTACAACCCACAGAACCCTAAGGGTGAAATACCGGTTACATTGGCCGTAAGACCACAGTTATCTAAAGAATTCGGTGATTTCATTTTTGAAGGCAAGACCGGAGAAAAGAAAGTTGTAAAAGCAGATAACAGCAAGACAGGCGGATACACTGGTTACCACTACATAGAAATATTGGAGCAGACAGCTGTAAGTTCTACAGTTAAGGTAGCTACGATCACTAAGAGCCTGGTACCTAGCGACAGTACTGTAAATGCGATCTTCGGCCGTGCAAATGAATTTGCAGCCAAGAGCACAAACGCAGCTGAGTTTGATGCTAATGTTAAGAAGATGGGCGTTGACAAAAGAGTTGGCGAAAACATCAAGGAATCAAGCTTTACAATACAGGGCCTGGGCGGTGCAAGAGAAATAATCAAGTGGATGTACGGAGCTAAGGTTGGCGAAGTTTCTAAAGATCCTTTCCGCCTGAACGACCAGCGTTATGTAGTTGCTAAATTGGTTTCTGCTGACGAAAAAGGCATGACAGCAATAACAGCGGCTAACAGACCAATGTTGGAACAGAGAGTAAGAGACGAAAAGAAAGCTGCTTTGATAGCTGCTAAATATAAGGGCGCTACATTGGAGTCAATAGCAGCTGGCGCAGGTGCCGCAGTTCAGCAGTCAGATTCAGTAATGCTAGGTGCATCATTTGTACCGGGTCTGGGTTACGAGCCTAAGGTTGTAGGTTATGCATTCTGCCAGAGCTTTGCTGCAAATACAGTTTCTCCGGCTATTAAAGGCCAGGGTGGTGTATATTTCATCAGCGTTAATAGCAGGTCTTCAAGGCCGGCACCAGATCAGATGACCATGCAGATGGGCATTATGCAGCAGCGCCAGCAAGAAGAAGGTCAGCTTCGCGGCTACCTCGGCCAGATGTTGCAGCAGACACTTACCAAGAAGGCAGACATCAAGTACAACATTGCCAATTTCTAATAACAGTATTTATACAACAAGAAAGCCCGTCAATCATATTGACGGGCTTTTTCATTTTTAAGGTCGTTAGTGCTACACCAGGCCATCCTCATGACCTCCGGTAGCACCGTCGGCAAAGAAGCCTTCAACTACCGCGCTGAACATTGGCGGTACTTTAGATAGTACAAACTCTTTCATAATAGCCACAGATTGCTGTGCTTGTTCTTCTGTAAGGCCGGCCTTGCCGGTAAGTTGGTTCAATAGTTCCTGCATATAAGATCAATTAAAAGGGTGCTGAATGTTGATAGTCGGAATGAATGCCCAAGGTACTGCCTAAAACGAAAAAAGTGAATACTCATTTACGGAGTATTCACCTTTTTAATAGTTTAATAACAACGGTAGAACTTAAGCTGCTTTTAACTGCTCCAGTTTCGTATGTTCTATCATTTGTTTAGCATAGTCAGCAGTCAGGTGGAATGTACCATCGTGCTTGGCTGTAGGCATGTCGAACATAGCATCGGTGAGTATCATTTCACAGATAGCACGTAATCCACGGCCACCCAGTTTGTACTGTACCGCTTTCTGCACCATATAGTCCAGCGCCTCATCTTCTACAGTCAAAGCAATACCATCGAAATCGAACAAACGGGTGTATTGTTTTACCAATGCGTTCTTAGGTTCTGTAAGTATGCGTTTCAAAGAAGCATTGTCCAACGGATTAAGATAAGTAACAATAGGCAACCTGCCCAGCAACTCCGGTATCAAACCGAAAGTGCGCAGATCCTGTGCATTTACATACTGCAGCAGGTTAGCACGATCTACATCTTTAGATGCCTTGATGGCGTTATAACCGATAGAAGCAGTCTGCACACGGCGGGCTATCATCTTGTCAATACCTTCAAATGCGCCACCGCAGATAAAGAGGATATTGGTGGTATTCACCTTTATCATCTTCTGCTCAGGGTGCTTACGGCCTCCCTGTGGTGGTACAAGTACCTCAGAACCTTCTAAAAGCTTCAGCATGGCCTGTTGCACTCCTTCGCCACTTACATCGCGTGTAATAGACGGATTATCGCTCTTACGGCCTATTTTGTCTATTTCATCTATGTATACGATACCGCGCTCGGCAGCAGGTACATCATAGTTGCTGGCTTGCAACAGGCGCGAAAGAATGCTTTCCACATCTTCACCCACATAACCGGCCTCTGTAAATACTGTTGCGTCAACTATAGCGAAAGGCACCTGCAGCATACGGGCTATACTCTTAGCCAGCAATGTTTTACCGGTTCCGGTCTCACCAACCATTATGATGTTAGACTTTTCGATCTCCACATCATCCTGCACCGGCATACTCAGGCGCTTGTAGTGATTGTATATTGCTACAGAAAGTACTTTTTTAGCATCGTCCTGGCCAATTACGTATTGATCAAGAAATGTTTTTACCTCCATTGGCTTGTAATGCTTGTTGCGCATTATATCGGGAGGAGGAGGTGGGGTCTTTTGTTTTTCCCCGGTAGCTTCAGTAAGCAGCGAGTGTGCATTTTCTATACACTGATCGCAAATATTACCTTTTAAGCCGGTAAAAAGAATGTTCACATCACTCTCAGATCGATCGCAGAAGGAACATTTTTTTTCAGTTTGCTTAGCCATTATTCAGATACTTATTTTTTGGACGCCAAAGGTACGAAAAAGTGCACGGATGAAGTCTTTATTATAAATGGGTCGTATACATTAACGTTTACGCTAGCCTCACGAGTCAGCACATAAAAAAAGCGACGGCAATGACCGTCACTTTTAAATATAAATTTAGATACCGGTTAGTGTCCCGCAGGCGCTGTTACAGGCCCGTCAAGAGAAGCCCATGATGGCTTGAATGCTTTCTGATAAGCTTCCCATTGTGCCTGATTTTTTGCTGCTACTTCATTAAAGAAGCGAACTATCAGTTCCATTCCTTTCACATCCTGATAGCCTGGCACCGGCATCGGGCTCTGGTAAAACTGTTCCATAAATACGCTTGTTGGATATGATACTCTTGGACCTATCCACATAGCAGCAAGTGAATTCATCTTCTTTTCGGGATCAAAGCCATATTGCTTACCCATAAAGTAGATCACATCTTTACGTTCTGCATTGAACCGTACGCAATAGAAGTTATCATTCATATACTTGATCACATCAGGATTGGTAAATGTGGTAGCTTCCATCTTCTTGCACCAGCCACACCAGTCGGTATACATATCTACATATACTCTCTTTGGCTTTTCCTTCATTTTCACCTGCAGCTCATCAATCGACAACCACTTAATTCCGCCCTCCGCCTTCTGCGCCATCAATGCCGGGGTCATCATCAAAATAGCCACAGCAATAAGTATAATACGTTTCATTTCTTTGGTTCTTGTTGGAAAAACGAATTTACAATTAATCCATGTAGTTTTGCTAGTACTAATTAAAATTATGACAAAAATAGCAGTTGCGGTAACGGGTGCAAGCGGGTCTATCTACGCGAAAGTATTACTGGAAAAACTGCAGGCGCTTAGCTCTCAGGTTGATGAGGTAAGTGTGGTGTGGAGTGATAATGCACGTATGGTGTGGGAGCATGAATTGGGTAATAAAGACTATGAAAAGATACCGTTCAAGAACTGGGAAAAGAACAATTTCCTGGCGCCATTTGCATCGGGTAGTTCTTCTTACAGCGCATTGATCATTTGTCCTTGCAGTATGGGTACACTCGGTCGTATAGCAGGGGGCATCAGTAATGACCTTGTTACGCGCGCTGCAGATGTAATGTTGAAGGAACGTCGCAAACTGATATGTATGGTTAGGGAGACACCTTATAATCTTATTCACCTGCGCAACATGACAGCAGTAACGGAAGCAGGCGGCATCATCTGCCCGGCAACGCCATCGTTTTACAGTAACCCGGTTACAGCCGATGATATCGCTTATACAGTTGTACAACGTGCGTTACAATTGGCCGGGCTTAAACCCGATGGATACAAGTGGGGAGAATAAATTTGACGATTAGCCAATGTTCAGATGAGACACCAAGGTTATGAATTACCCCTTTTTAACCAATTGCCTTTTTAACTCTTTAACTTAGACAAATGGAATATTCTAAATCGCTGGTACGACTGAGGTCTATACTGGATGAGCTGCGGGAGCAATGCCCGTGGGATAAAAAGCAGACATTACACACACTACGGCCGCAGACAATAGAAGAGATCTACGAGCTGAGTGATACATTAGTTAATGAAGACTGGAACGGAATAAAAGAAGAGCTGGGCGACTTGCTCCTGCACATAGTTTTCTATAGTAAGATCGGTGCTGAGCAAGGCAAGTTCACGCTCGATGATGTGATAGAAGGGGTGTGCAATAAATTGGTCAATCGCCATCCCCACATATACAGTAACGTGAAAGTGGATGATGAGGAGCAGGTGAAGCAGAACTGGGAAAAGATAAAACAGAAAGAAGGTAAGAAGTCTATTCTCAGCGGTATACCACCATCAATGCCCGCATTGGTAAAAGCATTGCGACTGCAGGAGAAAACAAAGACGGTGGGTTTTGAATGGGAGAACACCGGGCAGGTAAAGGATAAGGTAGAAGAGGAAATGCAGGAGCTGTATGAAGCTGTGGAAGCGGGCAACCAGGATGAGGTAGAAGCGGAAATGGGCGATGTATTCTTTGCGTTGATCAACTACGCGAGGTTTGTAAAAGTTGACCCGGAGCTGGCTCTCGAAAGAACGAACAAGAAGTTCATTCGCAGGTTTAAGCGAGTGGAGGAAATGGCAGCAGAAGAGGGCAAGACCCTGCATGATATGACCCTGTGGGAAATGGATGCATTATGGAATAAAGTAAAAGCTGAGGATCGTAAATAAATGTTCAATCGTTTTCCATATTGGGGCTGGCTTACATTGAGCATATTGCTTTGGTGTAGCAGCATCTATTACTTCAGGGCGCACCGACAGGAGTTGCTTCCTGAACAGATGGCCCGTTTGGTAAACGAAGACCTGGCAAAGAGGGAGAGATCGTTCAACGATTTTATGCAGGACAGGTCGTTGACCCATCGCATATTTACTGACTCACTTACAGAGAAAGAAGTAAAAGAAATTGCAGAATTACCTTTCTACATTTATGCCTACAGTGGCGACTCACTTAAGTTCTGGAACAACAATTCAATAATAGGATTGAACAACGATTCGCTGCAGGGCAACACCTCTGTTAGAAAAAATCAGAAGGGAATATTTATTAGGAAGTACCTGAAGCAGACCGACCTGCCGGGTAATAAGACCTACATTGTTCTATTCCCGGTACTGATCACGTACCCTATAGAAAATGATTACCTGCATACTCACTTTGCAGCGTCAGACAACATACCGGTAAAGACAAAGATCACCAACCTGCCGTCACACGCCCCCGATGAGTATAAGATCATAATGTCGGGAAATGAAACAGTTGCTTACCTGGCATTTAACGGAGAAGACATACAGACCTGGCAGCCGGATGTCTTGTTCATGTCGTTGCTCATTGCAGCAATGCTATTCTCTATAGCGTGGCTACAGCATGTAATACTACATCTTACCCGCAACGCTAAAAAGATAGTGGCTCCCATCATAATTACTTGCGTGGCCATATCTATCAGGCTGATGTTGTTTGAATGGGGCTTGCCCTTCCACTTAGATACACTGACTATATTTTCACCCACACTTTATGCAACCAGCAGGTATTTATCGTCATTAGGAGATCTCTTTATTAGTTTGGTGCTGGTCCTCTGGTTACTTGTTTTTGTTAGCAGGCACACAGATCACCGCAACTATTTTATAAAGGTCAGGTCACCTTTATTGCGAACTATTACAGCTGCGGTAATGTTGAGTTTGTTCGCATCGTTCGTACTATTCTTCATAAAAATATTACGCAGCCTTATACTCGACTCCCGCATATCTTTTGACGTAACCCATTTCTACGAGGTAACCATTTACACGGTCTTCGGGCTGGTAGCGGTAATTGCTATAATGGGCATATCGTGCATGGCCATTTATCTTTTAAATGTGCAACTGCAGTTGCTGATAAGAAACCGACTAGTAAAGATGGTGGGTATGGCGGTGGCGCTTTTTCTGTTCTATTATTTGTTGGGTTATACACAAGATGTGTTTTATGAATACTTACTGGGTTGTATCCTCGTCTTTGTTTTCCTGATGGATATCCCTTCGTTCAGATTGACCTCTAAACTTTTCGAGCCGCGTATGATCATATGGGCGCTTATTATCTGCACCTTTTCTACCGCTATAGTCCGCTACTACAACGAGATAAAGGAACAGGCAACAAGGATGGCATTTGTAGAGCAAAGATTATCTCCGCATCATGACGATCAACTGGAACTCTCTTTCGATAAAACGGCAAAGCTTATAGAGCGAGACAAACAACTGAAGAACTTCTTTTATAAGCCATCTGCACAGGCCCGCAAAAGCCTGAATCAACATTTAGATTCCCTTTATCTTACCGGCTTAGGTAGGTACCAGACCACCCTCTATCTTTTTGATGAAGACTACACTAACCTGTTAAATAAAGATACGCTCACATACCCTGAGCTAATGGACGAGAAATACGAGTCAGTCATCACTAACTCTTCTTACCTCTTTTATAAAGAATCCATTCTTAGCAAACAATACTATCTGTCTTACATACCTATCTATAACGATACTGTCAACAACATAATTGGGTATGTATTTATAGGGCTTGACCAAAAGCGAGCAACCTCTGAAACCGTTTACCCTGAACTGTTACAACCAAATACCAACAAAGGCGCATCGGGAGAAACACACTATTCTTATGCCATGTATATCAGTGGTAAGCTCATTAGCCAGACCAATGATTATCCCTTCCCCGTGAGGCTATTATATGATACGCTTAAAGAGCAGGAATATGTTTATGAAAATTACAGAGGCTTCTCTACGTTGTATACCAAGATAGCAGATAAGCGAACTGCTGTGGTCGTGCACCACCATAGTGAGGTAATTGAGGCCATAACCCTTTTCTCTTATCTTTTTGGTATACAGGTAGGTATCGCAATCATCATATTTTTGTACCAGGTCTTTTTGTCATTATCTGCCGGAAAGCTTTACCGGGAGCAGTTTGTAAGGCTCACTCTGCGTAGGCGTGTACACCTTTCCATGCTGGCCATAGTGTTCGTTTCTTTTATTATCATCGGGTGGGTGACCACACAATTCTTTACCAGCGAGTATAGAAAATCTAATGCTAATAAGCTACAGGCAGCACTGCAGGTGGCCAAGCAATCTGTACAGGATTACCTGGTAAAGGGGCAGGCTTTTGATGCGGAATTCATCTTCGACACAGTGAGCAGATCGGCTGCATTTAAGTCATACATAACAACGGTTGCCAACAGCCAGAAGGTGGACATTAATATTTTTGACGACGCCGGCAATCTGCTCTCGTCGTCTCAGGACGATATTTATGACAGAGGGCTCATTTCACGCAAAATTAGGCCAGATGCGTATTACAGCCTGGAAAACGAAGGCTTGTCTATGGTGACCCAAAACGAAACAGTGGCCGGCCTTTCATATACATCGGTATATCAGGCATTGCGCAATGAGCAGGGATCCACGATAGGTTATATCAATGTTCCTTTCTTTACATCAGAGAAAGATCTTGACTTTCAGATCTCCAACATCCTGGTTACGCTTATTAATCTGTATGCATTCCTGTTCCTTATTTCCAGCCTGCTTACGGTGGGTGTTACACGATGGATGACCAGAACATTCGATATGATCATCAAGCAGTTTGATAAGCTGAATCTGGAGCAGAACGAAAGAATAGAATGGCCATATAATGATGAGATAGGAAGCCTTGTTGCAGAGTATAACAAGATGGTAAAAAAGGTGGAGGAAAACGCGATGCGCCTTGCACAGACGGAGCGTGAGATGGCATGGCGTGAGATGGCCCGACAGGTGGCGCACGAGATCAAGAATCCGCTTACACCTATGAAGCTCAATATCCAGTATCTGCAGAATGCAATGCGGAATGATAACCCCAACATTAAGCAGCTTACCGAGCGTGTGTCTATATCTATAATAGAGCAGATAGATAACCTGTCATACATCGCATCAGAATTCTCCAACTTTGCCAAGATGCCGGAGGCAAAACCGGAGGAACTGGAGATAGACCAGTTACTGACCAAGGCAGTAGAATTGTATACTAAAGATGAAGTTGTAAAAGTGACGATAGATCAGTTAGCTACTCAACTTACTGTTCTTTGCGATCATAGCCAGATGTTGCGTGTCTTCACCAATCTGCTGGAGAATGCAAAGCAGGCAATACCCCCCGATAGGCAAGGGGTGATAAAAGTATTTGCAACAAGAGACAGTGATGATGTGTTGATAGCCATTACAGATAATGGTAGCGGTATAGATGAAGAAACATCTAAGCGAATATTTCAGCCCTACTTCACCACCAAATCATCAGGCACCGGCCTCGGCCTGGCAATGACCAAAAAGATCATTGAGTTCTGGAAGGGGAAGATCTGGTTTGAGACAGTTGAAGATGAAGGAACAACATTCTACATAAGGTTGCCGCTGGTAAAAGCAGAAAAATAAGGATTATGCTACCAACTTCACCTTTTTCAATTCAGTCGCTAAATGATGAATGGCATCTTCTATTTTTTTTGCTTGTTCAGCAGAAGGATATTTTGTGCCAGTTTTATAGTGGTTTAATAATGTGCGATTAATGCCAATCTTGTTCGAAATAACAGATAGATTCAAATAATTAAAGGTTTCAAAAAAGGAAACGAGATCATATTTAAAGGAGAGTTCAATCTCCGACCAGATAATTTTATTCCATTTCTTATCATCCTTTCCTTCGTGTAGTACGTAATCCCCAACAAGGTCCTTCAGATTGTTGATTAATGCGCCCAAAGTATTGCCATAGGGTGATGGCTGCCACCCTTTCACGTCTTCAATTCGACCCCAAAAAAGGCCATCGTTTTTCTCTATTATTACTTCCAGCTTTTTCATTTTAACCCAGCTTTTTTAAGAATTGAATTTGCTGTTCCGGTTGGCACCTCTTTGCTGCCGTGATCGGGAACAGGTAGTGAGTATTGAAAACCAGGGTGAACGAATATTTTATGGCTGCCAGTCTGGCGAATTTCTACCCAACCGGCTTTTTTAACCATTCTGATGAGTTCACTGGATTTCATACAAAAAGCAAAGGTATCATTTTTGATACTTTCTATAAAAATAATTTTTAGAATTTCGGACAAACCGTCTTCTTCAATATGCCCGTTTTGTTGATGAAATCGCCCGTTATAGAGAAGGTTATTTCGTAGCCACCTTGTAGTTTACTGGCCTGTTTCAGTGTAGATGTATTCACATCATAACTCATAGCAACAGCTGTGCGTTTGTACTTAAGCTTTACAACAGGTATTACCGCATCGAACAGGCGATAGAAACACCCTGCGGTAAGGGCATATTCAGGCCGTTCACCACCACCTTTTTCAGAAACTGTGAATAGTGCTCCGGTGACAGACTCCATATAAGTACCTTGTAAAGCAAAGTTAGTGTGTAGCTGAACCGACATATTATCTCTTACACTGAAACCAATTGCGCCATTCACATTCCAGCGCATATTGTGTGTTACTCCCGGTGTCTCGAAATAAGAGAACGACGGTTGTGTAAGGTGATAGCCAGAAAGGCCCAGGATATAAGTCACCTCATTGTTGTCACCACTACTGGTGTTGTAGTTAATGCCAGCGCCAATATCCCACATGGTCATCTTGTTATTGGTAAAGTTTTCAAACGTAGGGTTGTTCGGGTCGTAGTGCCCGCCCTGGTACTGGGCATTGGTGGTAGCGTTACTTTTATCAAAGCTATGTTGCGTATAGCCCGCAGTAAAGCCAACAGAAAGATACCGGTTTTTTTCACTGTTCAGCGACTTGCTGAAGTTGATAGCAGGGTAAACAGAGGTAATAGTCTGCTGTAATGACCCTGCTTTATCAGAATAGCCCAGTAAGCCAAAGCTGAGATAGTCGTTAGAAAAATGCCCGATCGGTACACGGGCCTCACCGTAGGCCGACATGGTTATGAACGGGTTACTTATACTACTCCACTGGTTGCGATAGTATGCCCCTAACTTAAAATCGTTAGAGAAGATACCTACCAGCGATGGGTTGCGCAATATTGATGTTTCATAAAACTGGGAAAAATGCACGTCGGCCTGCGCCATTACCAACGAAGGGCAAAGGGCAATTCCGGCAATCAGTAAGGCTTTCTTTATTCTCGTTATCATGGCGCACATTTTACTTGATTATGGTAACATCTCCCTTTATAAATATCGGCTCTCCGGTATCACATATAGCATCTACCAGATACACGTAAACATCCGGACGAACATTGCCGCCATTGAACGATCCGTCCCATGAATTACCTGCGTCGTTGATATTGATATTCGTTCTTTCAAACAATAATTCACCCCAACGGTTGTACACCCTGAATGCTTTGATCTTGCTAACACCAGACCCTCGTGGATAAAATATATCATTCTGTCCATCGCCATTAGGCGTAAAGGTATTTGGTATAAATATCTGGCTCTCGTCGCAGAATAGATAGATGGTAACCGAGTCAGAAGCTCTACAACCAAAATCAGTAGTCACATTCGCAGTGTATGTCGTACTACTAAAGTTGTTGGCAACCGGGTTCAAACAGGTGTCGCAACTCAAAGTATTTGCCGGCACCCAATCTATGTGGAAGATATTAGTACCTGTCGCGTTGATCTGTGCATGAGACCCTGCCACAAGGCGCTGATCAGGACCCGCATCAACAGTTGGCAACGGATGTATGATCACAGTTACATAGTTTGTATCTGGTATACAGCTTGCCAACTGTGCGATAACCATGTAGGTAGTGGTCACAGATGGTGTTGCAATGGGATTGGAGATCGTTGAATTATTTAATCCGGCAGCTGGCAGCCAGGTATATTTTGTACCTCCGGTATCGAATAATGGCACAGGAACAAGGTGACAAACTTCACTATCTCCCCATGCTGCACTTATAGTATTCGTTCTGAGATACACGGTAACCGTGTCTGTGTTTACACAGCCATTGGCATCCGTTCCTGTCACCGTATAGGTAGTTATCACAACAGGCGATGCTTGCGTGGTCTGGCAGGTGTTGCAAGTCACCGGCAATGGTATCCACGTATAAGAAACACCTCCGGTTGCACTCAATGTTGCTGGATCGCCCACGCAAACAACGGTATCCTTGCTGGCAACTATTGTTGGCGGCGGGTTAACAGTAATATTCTTAGTTACTGTACCCACACAACCCCATCCGTCTTTTACGACCAGGGTAACAGGGAATGTACCAACGGTGTTGTAAAACTGAGTTGGACCTGAAATGTTACTTGTGTCAGTAGGACTGAAAACCCAATGCCACGAAGTGATGGTTGAGAAGTAGCTGCCCGAAGTATCTACATAAGCCACAGTAGAGTTTACGCAGATAGGGTTAGGGTTGGTGGTGAACCCCGGCCGCACTGCATCTACTTTTATGGTGTCCACACCAAGGCTCGAACTCTGGCAACCTGTATTGTCGCTCAATATTAGTTTCGGCACATAAGCGCCAGGGTATACATAATAGTGGGTCGTAGTGTCTGACATAGATGTCGAGAACGTCGTGCCATCGGCAAAGTCCCAGACTATATTGGGCACATTGCTCAATGCGGCTGAGAAATGCACGGCAAGCGGAGCGCAACCCATGAGTGGTGCGTAGGTAAAGCCTCCGGCAGAGCCATAAACTATAGCGTGTCCCAGGGCGGTGTCTTTACAACCATGAGCATCTGTTGCAATAAGGGTTACTGTATATATACCACCAGATGTATATAGATTTCCCGGAGATGCTAAAACGGATGTACCGCCGTCGCCAAACGTCCAGTTATAGCCTGTGGCTCCTGTACTTGTATTAAAATAGTGAACAGCTAGTGGAGGACATATAGAGAATGAGTCATCCATATAAAAGTGGGCAGCCGGTTTCGCCACAACAATATAGTTCACATAAGTTGCCGTATCTGTGCAACCATTGGCATCGGTCACAGCCAGCCTTACCGTATAACTACCAAGGCTCGAATAGGCATGGTCGGGCGACGAAAGCGTTGACGTAGCACCATCTCCAAACATCCAGTAAGAGCTTACTATACTTGCAGAAAGGTTAGTAAAATGAACCAGCGTATTGATGCATGGAAAACCAGTGCTGGATAAAAACGCTGCATGTGGTCGCCAAACAGTAATAAGCGAAGGACGCGTGATCGAGTCTTTGCAACCAATATTATCTGTTATTATTTCTTTTACACTATAGGTTCCTGCGGCTGTGTAAGTATGCGATGCCGTGGGAATACCGGCACTGGCCGTACTGGTAAGGCTGGCATCTCCGAAGGCCCATTTATAATTGGTAAGGTAGGTACCCGTAATCGTTGTACTTGCATCAGTAAAGGTGACTATTAGCGGAGCACACCCTATCACCGGCGCCGCATTAAAGTTGGCTACCGGGTGAGAAGATAATATCCAGTTATTGTGGACTGCGGTATCCATACAACCATGCTGATCTCTAACTCTATACCTGATGGAGTAAATACCTGCGGTCGGGAACCAGTAATTGAAGTTAGCACTTGTGTCGAAGTCAAGACAGACTCCGTTCACATCCCAGAAATTTTGAATTGCGGTACTGCCGGTCACAATCCTGGTAAAATGCACAGTATCTCCCGAGCATATCGTTGTGTCGTCGGCAAACATTTGTAAAGCGGGAGGTATCAGGTTCAGCGGAACTGACGTGGTATCCCGGCAGCCACTGGCAATATTATAGGTTGTAAGTATGGCGGTATATATTCCCGTAGATGGGTAAGTATGGTTAGGCGTATCAGAAGTAGACCAGGTACCATCTCCAAAGAACCAGAGCGGTGCGTCATTTCCAAGCGACATATCAGAAAAAGTTACCCTGGTATACGGATCACAATGATATGCCGAGGCTATAATAGCCTTGGGCGAGTCCACAATTATCGGGCTGTAAACAAACGGCAAACTAGGACATCCATTATAATAGGCCACCAATGTTACCGTAAATGAACCGGGATAAGCAAAAACGTGGCTGGTATTAGGTGTAGAGTCTATCAGTGTTGTGCCATCACCCCAATCCCAGGTATAAACATCAACAGGGCCCGATACAACGTGTGCTGTAAAGGTTACTGACTTATGATAACATACGTGCGTAGGCGTAGCGGTAAAATTTACAACAGGTGGTGTACCTACCGACACAATTACAGTATCTTTTCTGGTACAACCGTTGGCAGTAGTCACGGTGCATATTGTAGAGTATATACCAACAGCCGTAAATATATGGCTGGGGCTTGACACCCCTGTTAATACTGCGCTACCGTCACCAAAATTCCAGGTGTAAGATGTTACTGCAGCAGGGTATGGTCCTAAAGCGGGAACGGATGTGCTAACCGCGGTGTTGAATGTTACCGTAAGCGGAACGCACCCTGATGCTGTTGTTGGGGATGGGTTGATCAGCAGAATAAGGTCGTTGATCGTAACAGGTTGCGAGACTGTGTCTTTACACCCATTCGAATTAGTAATGATCATCTGTACATTGTAGACGCCATTACCGGTGTAAGTATGATTAGAGGTAGATCCGCTTCCAGTTCCACCGTCACCATATATCCAGTTTACTGTAGAACCACCCGGCACAGTGCCTGTAAAGGTAATGGTTGCTGGCGCCTGGCAAGGAACAACAGGGGATGAAGTAAATGAGCCCGTAGGTTGTGGAAGGATAGTTATGGAGTGGACCACGGTGTCGTAGCAATAACCATTGTAGATGATCAGCCTTACGTTATAGGTTCCCGGAGCACCATAGACGTGGTTGGCAGTATCAGCGGTAGATCCGCCCCCATCGCCAAATGTCCAGCTGCTGGTAGAGTGGGGGCTGCTGGTATTATAAAAAGTGACGTTATTAAAAACACAGGCAGTGGCTACAGAGGTGAAGTTAGCAGTCATATTGCCCACAAATATGTAGTTAAGCCTGGTTACTGTGTCTATGCAGCCATTTGCGTCAACTACGGTTAGTTTTACTGTATAGCTTCCTGTGCCGGTATAGTCGTGCGTAGGATTAGAAAGAGTAGATGTACCGCCATCGCCAAAATTCCATAAATAGGTAAATGGTCCTATTCCGGTAGTAGTGTTTGTAAATACTGCGTGTCCCGGGGCCCGGCAGAAATAAGTAACAGCAGCAGAGAAATTAGGTATAGAATGGTTGAAAACATGAATATATGAACTGACTGTTGTTGTGGTAACGCAGCCCTGGCTATTGGTAATGGATAAAGTGACATTGTAAAATCCAGGAGTAGCATACACATGCGTAGGGCTGGCAGTGGTACTGGTGAAGCCATCTCCGAAATTCCAGATATAGGTAACCGCGCCAGGTACTCCCGGGCTTGATGTACTTGTAAACGTAACTGCCGATCCCGGACATACTGATGTATCTGTAGCTACAAAACTCACAATAGGCGAGGGAAACACAGTGATGGTAAGCGTGTGTGTGGTAGACGAAGAGCCGCTGTAGGCAATAAGTGTAACAGTATATGTACCCGGGGTTATGTAACTACCCGATACATTGGTAAGCGTAGAGTTGGTGCCATTGCCCAGATCCCAGTAATAACTGGTTGCTCCGGTAGACGTATTGGTAAAGTTTACGACCAACGGCGAGCAACCTGAAATATGGTCGGCCGTAAAATTAGAAGTTAGCGCATGAGCCGCATGAGCAAAAAAAAAATGCTTAAAAAAATAAATATTTTAAGGAACAGAGATCTCATGAGCGCCGATTTACACGTGGGTTATATTTAACAAGGATATTAAAGTTAATAATCTTTTGTTAAATAGACGTGTAATTACCCGAAATAGTTGGTAAAGGAGCACAATTAGAAATGAATATATAAACTTATGATTAATAAACAGCAGAAATGGAACCGGATAAAAATCTATCCGACTAAAAAGTTACCAACAGTTTATTAAGAAAATGAGTTCTGTAGAAGAAGGGGTAATTAATACTAAACCCTCGGAGCTTTGTAAATTGGAACTGTTGAGCAGGGTTCGCCATACATCAACGACTTTACAACAGGTCTCAGGTGCAGGCTCACGGCTACATATGCCGCCTCAGGGATAGGTGTATCCCCGCAGCCTTTTATCACCACTCTTTTATCTGTGTAGTCTGCCTTGTCGATGGCTTGTATTTTGTTGTTGATCAGTACCCGGGTAAGTTCATCAGGAGTGCCAAAGTAAGCGGATGCGGCAATTGGTTGCAGATAAGAAGCGGCCAGCATATAGGCCCATACAGGAACTATTGCGTCCACAGAACAGAACATAGCCACATGCTTACCTTCAAATTGTTGCCAGTCAAAGGTTTGGAGCGCAGCACGGTAATCTTTCTCCCGCAGTATCATTTCCCGGAAAAGGAATGGCTTAAGATCAAATGACGATATACTATCCTCCGCAGGTATGTAGGAAACAAGGTCAAGGGTAATGATTCCGCTTTCGGCTACTTTATTTACAAATTGTTCCATACACATCATTGTGCTTTCGCACTATGCAAAGGTACTCACGATTAAACAAAAGGAAATATTAAAGCTACAGATAGCCTTATAGATAAAAAGAGATCGAATAGACAATTTATTTGAACTGTTCGTACTGCAGGTCAAAAACCTCAGTAGTGGTCCGTCCAGCAGCATCTACCGAAAGTGCTGTAGTTTTGGTGATCTTGTTATCAGCATCTATGACGTAGTCAATGTTTACAGTAACATTAGGATAGATGAGCTTCCAGATAAGGTTGTCGTTCTGATAAAAATTAAAACCATATTTCAGGTACCCGTTCAGCTGCAGGTAATCACCAACCCTGTTAAACTTATCTGTGAAGTAAGTACAGTCGGTGTTTTTATTGGCATCAAGTGAATTGGTAGCCTTCAGTATGTTGGCATTGTAAGAAGTGTAGGTAAAATAATCTGTACTTGAAGTAGCCTTACGGGTAAGCAATTTGCCCAGGTAAGTATATTCTGTCTTAAGGCCTGGTTCGTAAGTGATAGAAATAAGCCCCTTTTGGTCAGTTACAAATGTATCAACCTCTATAAGAGTCGACTGATTTACATAACGTGTAGTATCGTAAATAGTGTCATTCTTGTAGGTGAGATTGCTGATCAGGTTAGATGAGCCATCATTTTTAGTATGTATGATCTGGCTTACGCGGTTATAACCGTCATAAACAAAACGGTAGTTTTCGTAAACAGTTACAGACGGACTAGTAGAGTTAGTTGTTGTTTTTGTAAAGTTCAGCAAGCGCATATTATCCGGATAGGCGTGTAAAGGATGCGTTTTTTTACAAGAAGAGAATAGGGCAACAGAAATAAATATAAGTACCGTAAAACGGAGGAATTGCTTTGTCATATAACAGATGTATTAATGCGCAGAGTCAAAAATAATAAATACGTGCCAATATACAAGATGTGCACGGATAAAAATACGCTTTATTTTAATTCTTTTAAAAAGTTGATAACGAGCGTTACAATGCTGTCTACATGATTGAGCGATATTTCTTCTGCTTTATCGTAGATATCATGGTAATAACCCTTACCGCCATTGGTATAAATAAAGAACGATGGAACTCCGGCCTCACTAAAATGATAATGGTCGCTGTTAGATGCTTTGCCCCTGCTCTTTATTTGTGGTAAAAGGCTTTGCTTCGTATTTATATTTTGGAGCAACTCAAACTGTTTTGGGTATTCGGTAGCATTAACTACAGTTATTCCCTCGGTAGCGTCGCCCATTATATCCATATTGGTAAGGAATTTAATATTAGAAAGCGGTACAAGCGGATGTTTCGTAAAATATTCAGACCCGATAAGCCCCGCCTCTTCTCCGCTGAATGCAATAAAGAGTATGGAATAATGATGCGGGTGAGTGGAGAAATACCGCGCCATGTATAGGAGCATTGCTGTGCCACTGGCATTATCGCTGGCACCGGGAAATATTGCTTTATTACCCATCATACCCAAATGGTCATAATGAGCAGTTATGGCCAGGAAAGTATCTTTAACGTCTCCACGCAGCACTCCGATAATATTGTCACTCGGTGCATTCTTTATCAGATCGGCTTCTATGTTGACAGAAATGTTTTTAATACCCGCTTTAAATAAGCTGTCTTTGACATAGATGACCGAGGCGTGGGTGGTTTCCTTATTTACGGTCCAGATGAATTTTTCCTTTTGCGGTATTATATAGCACCCCACAGGCAGCACCATCGAAAAATAATGCTTCTTCAGCCCAAGCAGTTTGCAAAGGGAGTCAACATGCTCCAGGTAGTAAACCTTATTATTATAACGGAATGTTGTCAGCATCTTCCGCCACTGTTCCTTATCTTTTATTACCGACAGGTCTACTTTTTCAAACGAAAGGTGATCTCCCCTGAAGGAAGAACTACCGGCATCTATTATGAAATCAGCGCCGGGGATCAGGTTTTTTCCATCAATACTTAAATCTACATGACCGGGAAAGGTGTTTACCGGAAATGTATAGGTTTGCCTGTATGAACGTTTATGTGCAATTGGTTTGAGATGGTATTTGCGGAATTGTTTGCGTATGTATTTAGACGCCTGTTGCCTGCCATCTTTTACATAACCCCTACCATGCATAGAGGAGTCGGCAAGCACAGCTATACGCGATTTTAGCCACGTCTTTATTTCTGTATCACTTTCAGCCTGCGCGCTACAATAAGCAGTTGGCAGCAAGCAGGCAATAATAATAGTGATAAAAATTTTGTACATATAGCACTATGTAAACCAAGCCGGGTTAAAATAAAATACATTTATACTAGCGAAGAAGAACAGGGACTTAATTATTGTCCTTATTCCCTATTGGGCATATTTTCACAGGTAAACAAGTATTTATGCTTGCGGGTCAGTACTTATATTCATTTGGCCAATCCTTCACTGCTACGAATATAATGTATTACGGGCAAAAAGATTAATCCTCGTCATTAATAACGATCTCGCTGCCTTCGTACTTGCGTGTTTTAAGGTTATATACGTCTCCCTTAGACATTATGTGTACAATTATATTCTCTACAGATATCGGCTCGCCAAACTTAATGTCGGCTATATTGTTGTATTCTATGTTTCTGCCATCTATAATAATAACACTACCAGACCCAATGGCTTTCATACTGTAACCATCAGAAACTACAACACCGGTATCTTCTCCAAGTCCTATGCCTATTGCACCAGGTTGTGCGGCAACAGCCTGCGCCAGCCTGTTAAATCTGCCTCGCTTGTCAAAGTGGGTGTCAATAATTACATTTTGCAGGAAGCCTAAGCCGGTAGTGATCTTTACCTCTCCCTTAAGGTGTGCCAGTGCGGCACTGCCTTCATAGATCATGGTATTGCTCATTGCCATTGCGCCTGCGCTGGTACCGCCTATCGGGAAATCTTCATTTTCATAACGCTCCTTCAGGATATCCAAAAACTCGGTGCCGCCAAATATTGACGACAGGCGCAGCTGGTTGCCACCTGAGAACATGATACAATTGCAGGCCTTAAGGCGGGCTATGTTTTCCGGAAGACATGCATCTTCGCGATTGCGTATGCGCAGGTGACCTACATTGGTGCAGCCAAGCTTGCTGAAACCATCTATGTAGTTTTCCGCAACCTCATCTGGAATAGACGATGCGGTTGTAATTACCTCCACAATAGGATTGGCCTCAGGTATAAGACTAACTATGTTTTTAAGAATACCCAGCTCAAAAAAGTTTAGGCGGTTTCTCTGAACTATACCCTTTTCAAGGTCTGTACCCTTATCTTCTGCCCCCCCCACCGCTATTAGATGCCCCTTAGGATATACCACGATCGTTAGTTTTAAAAAAATAAAGCGCAAACTTAATTAACATTTTGGTAATTAAAGGTTTTACAACCTTATATACATCGTTTATTATAAACAAAAACAAAAATATGGCAATAAAAACGCAGCTGTTTTCGGTTGTAAACGTCTGTTTTACCTTTGTATCGAATATCTAATAGATACAGTTTCTAAAAAAAGAATAGTTTCGCCCATCCGGTACAATACTAGAATGACAACATCTGCCATCAGAAAGATATTTATAACAGTAGGAACGCTGATGATATTGTGCTGTATTTACTCGGGCAATACTTATGCCCAGCAAAAGCCTGCTCCGCAGCAACCGATCATCGAAAAGCCTATTCCCAAGCTCATCAACTTTAAAGTGCTGGAAGAATATAAAGATGGCAAAGGGAATATGATCCGCGTTATCCAGTACGATAAAGGGAATATGCGCGTCACAGAAACAATCATAAAGCCCATAATACCCACATTCAACCTACACAAACCGATAAAAGGCGACACCCTGATCAAAGATTCTGTTTACCTTATGGTCAGCAAATCGAGATACAGAGTAGAGGTGTATTATAAGAACAGGATGATACGCTCATACGCAGCCGTATTTGGGCCACGGCCGCTCGAAAATAAATGCATGGAAGGCGACAGGTGCACGCCTGAAGGCTGGTATAAGATAAAAATGAAAAATCCGGCATCGCAGTACAATAAATTCATGCTGCTCGACTATCCCAACGATACTACAGTTAAGCGGTTCTCCGTATTAAAAGAAAAAGGGTCTGTACCGGCTACTGCCAAAATGGGCGGTAACGTTGGCATACACGGCATATGGAAAGGTGGCGATGACATGATAGAACTAGGCGTAGGCTGGACAGACGGCTGCGTAGCCCTCAAAAATGCCGACGTAGATGAACTCTACACCTTTGTTGGCGTAGGCACGAGAGTGTGCATAAAAAGGTAGTTGAGTAACCTCAAACACACGAATGTCGTGCTGAGCTGCACGTTTACACTGAGTTTATCGAAGTGAAGTGCGACATTCACACGGGACATATTCGTTTTGAGACACATCAACCATCATAGCCTGTCATTCAATCATACCCATCACAGTTCAAACAGACACCCCCCCAAATGTGAATAACTCAAAACATATCCACGCATTTTCAAGTGGCTGTATCGCCTGCCCATAGCGGGTTTCAGCTCAATTTTACGCAAAAAATGTTGATATCTTCTCCCGAAACATTTTGGAACACAATTTACCTTTGAGCCATAAATCCCTTTTTCTATGCGTGGCAAAAAATTATTTAACGACGTTATTAAAAACGATACCGAACTTCGCAAGGGCAGAAACGATGAGCTGCTTGTAAAAAGAAACAATTGTATGATCGCCCGTTATTATTACTACGGGTATTTTAAAGAAAAGTGTTTTGAAGAGATCATACAATTGCTTGTTGCTGACTTTTTTATATCACCTTTGCGCATTGCCAGGATAGTGCAGGAAAACAGCGATAAAATAAAAGAACTGAAAGACAAAAGAGTATCGGTTTACCTGTTGCAGCAGCACTTTCCGCAGTACAGGTGGTGAGGCATTTTTAAGCAATAAAAAAGTATTTTGTAACTTGTAGCCATGAGCGAAAGGATCATAACCTTATTTGGTGAGGAAATAGTACCCGAACAAATAAAACCGGTAGCGAAAAGCCGCGCCAAAAAGAAAGACGACGAGAAGAAAGAAGATGAGGGAAATGAAGAATCGATCAAGACTGAGTCTGTAATACCGGAAGCCGCGGCGCCACAGGCAGTTGTTGCCGAAGTGGCGGAAACAATACCAACACCCGTTACCGAAGAGTTACCGGAAGTAGAAAAACCAAAGACAGCAGCTAAAAAGAAAGAAACAGACGCACTCAAACTGCCGGAAGACTGGAAAGGCGACGGAAAGCAATATTTTTCTATAGGAGAAGTAGCGGAGGTATTCAAAGTAAAAACATCACATATCCGCTTCTGGACAAACGAGTTTAAACTCAATGTACGTACTACCCGCAAAGGCGATCGACTTTACACCGAAGACCAGATAAAAGAGTTGCGCGCCATTCACCACCTTGTGAAAGAAAGAGGGTTTACCCTTACGGGAGCAAAAACCAAACTGAAGACCCAGAACAAAATGGATGTGGAAACAGTAGACCTGAAAAAATCACTTATGTCCCTTCGCAATAAGTTACTGGCCATAAGGAATCAATTGAAATAACCAACCATGAGAATAGTAGCGCTTATAGCCCTGTTGATAATGTCTGCAACAGCCAAAGCACAGAATATGCCCCTAAGATATACCAATAGCATAGACAGCATAAACGGAAGTGTGATATACCGGGGCCTCATTGGCTTTGACGATCTGCAAAAAGACACCACATTTCATTGGTACACAACCGGCGTTGCAGACTATACCCCGAAGAAAAAGCACATCAAAAAACTGAAGCCGGCATTGTCGGCATATTCTATGGTGGTGGTTATGGGCACCTGGTGTGGCGACTCTAAAGACCTCATACCCAAACTACACAATGTACTCATGGCGGCAGAATACCCCATGGCAAAAGTAACCCTATACGGAGTAGACCGTGCAAAGACAGCAGGCAACGGCATAGAAAAAACATACAATATCACCCGTGTACCAACCATAATTCTATTTGACGGAACAAAAGAAATAGGCCGGATAACAGAAAGCGTGGAGAAGAGCATGGAAGCCGATCTGAGATCGATAATAGAACAGCAGAAGAAAAACTAGATCATATTAAAAGTGCATTGGGCCTTGCCACTATGTACTATATACTAAATACTAACTACTAAAAAATGGAATTACCGGAGCACATATCCATTGGCTTTTTTAAAAGCAAAAAGGATAAATTAGCTATTTCAGCCGCCGCAAAAGGCCGCATAGACACTAACCGCGCTTACCTCGACAACATATTGCAGCAAGGGAATACCTACTATGGTATCAACACCGGCTTCGGCTCGCTCTGCAATGTGCGCATTAAAGATGATGAGTTGTCTCAACTACAGGAAAACCTCGTTACATCGCACTCATGCGGCATGGGCGATGAAGTACCTGAAGAGATCGTGCGCCTCATGTTATTGCTCAAGGTTCACGGGCTTAGCCAGGGTTACAGCGGTGTACGCACAGAAATAGTGCAGCGACTGGTAGATTTCTATAACCTCGGTATTCATCCGCGTGTGTTTGAATTAGGCTCACTCGGTGCTTCGGGCGATCTGGCTCCGCTGGCACATATGAGTCTGCCTATCTTAGGCTTGGGCGAAGTGCGCTACAAAGGAGAAATAATGCCTGCTACAAAAGCACTGGAAATAGTTGGACTGAAACCAATGAGTCTCGCTGCCAAAGAAGGGCTGGCATTGCTTAATGGCACTCAGTTCATGAGCTCTTACATTACCTGGTCACTCACGCAGGCAAAGCGCCTGCTGATTTGGGCTGATGTTATCGCAGCACTCTCTGCCGATGCGTTTATGGCTAAGAACGAACCATTCCGTCATGCCATTCATCGTGTCCGTCCGCACAAAGGCCAGCTCGATACTGCTGCACGTATGTTGCAACTGCTTGCTGATAGTGAGATACAGAGTGTGCCTAAAGAGCAGGTGCAGGATCCGTACTCTTTCCGCTGTATACCGCAGGTACATGGTGCTACAAAAGATGTAGTAGATATGGCTGCCGGTGTGGTAGAAACAGAGATCAACTCAGTAACAGATAACCCGATCGTTTTCCACGACGAAGACGCTATTGTGAGTGGCGGTAATTTCCACGGACAACCATTAGCGCTTCAGGCCGACTTCCTGGCAATAGCCATGGCAGAGCTGGGCAATATATCTGAACGCAGAACTTATTTATTAGTAAGTGGCCAGCGTGGCCTGCCGCCATTCCTCGCCCCTGAGGCAGGATTGAACAGCGGTTTCATGATCGCCCAGTACACCGCAGCAGCCATAGTAAGCCAGAGCAAACAATATTGCACACCGGCATCTATAGACAGCATTGTAAGCAGCAACGGACAGGAAGACCACGTGAGCATGGGCGCAAACGCGGCCGTAAAACTCCGCAAAGTCATCATGAACGTGCAGCGTGTATTAGCAATAGAGCTACTTACCGCCGCACAGGCCCTCGAATTCCGCAGACCAAAGAAAACATCACCCGCCCTCGAAAAGCTGATGAACGAACTGCGAAAGACAACCTCTTTCATGGCCAAAGACACCATCTTGCACGAAGGCCTGATAGCAGCAGAAAGGTTCCTCGATAAGGATCCTGAAGAAGTAACAGGTATGAAATTTTAAGCAATGAAGAAGCCGGGAATAATAGTATTAAAGCATCTGGTTCTTTGGCTATTATTCTCGGCTATATACATCTTAATATCTGAGCAACTAACAAAGCGGATCTTCTCAGGCATAGACTACGACGTGGAGCAATGGTTGCTGGTAGCGATCGTGGGCCTCTTACTCATATTCACCATCACTGTTTTTTCGCTAGTCGTTAGTTTGTTGAAGAATAGAAAAAGAAGAAAATTAAAAGCCGATAGATCTTAACTATGCATCAACCCAACTACATCATCCTCCAATGTTACGGCTACGAAGCCGTATTCTTAGAGTGTGCCTATGCGTTGATGTCATTGTCAAGACTATACAAGCCCGAAGAGCTCACTAATACCGAGATCTGGGTCTATACAGATAAGCCGGAGTGGTTCGATCGCTTTGCCGATTGTCCTTTACCGCTACACTTCCGCAAGATGGATGCTGCGCTGATAAAACAATGGCGCGGAGATATCGACTTTGTGCACCGCATAAAAATTGAACTCCTTCTCGACTTTACTGAGACCCGCACGGGTAACATACTCTATGCCGATACCGATATGGTATTCCTGCAAAAGCTGGATGATGTATGGAATGGCCTAGCCCCTGGCGAACTATACATGCACATGCAGGAAGGCAAGATCAGCGAAAAGGGTAATCCATTGTTCCGCAAGCTCGACACATTCCTGCGTAGCGGCAAAGCAATAAAAACAGAAGGCACACCACTCTATGATCTGTATATGTGGAATGCCGGCATCCTTGGTTTCCATAGCAGCCACCGCGAACTCTTGCAGAAGGCCCTGGAGTACACGGATAGCGAACACCCTAAATTCCCCAAACATATTATAGAGCAATTCGCATTCTCCATACAGTTCGGCAGCAAGGGCAATATCAAGTCAGCACTGCCATATGCTTTGCACTACTGGAATATGAAGGAACTCCGCCAGATCATCGCCTCATTCCTGCAATACTTTGATGGCAAACCATGGGCCGATCTTGTGCGCTACAGCTCACTCTTACAGCCATACATACTGGTTACTGAAAAGAACATGTTCCTGCAAAACCGCTCCTTTACTGAGAAGGTACTCAACAAAAAGTGGGTGCCTGCGATGCCCAACTGGGAGTTGTTGGAAAAGCAGATATAACCGGCGAATCAGGATAATTAAATAAAATGAGCGTAGACACCATACTTTCCAAATACAGTGAGCCAATAGCAGAGCTTGGTTACAAGTTGCGCGCCTTTATTATATCCCAGTTGCCCGATGTACAGGAAGAGGCCGACCTGTTTGGCAACATTATAGGGTACGGCTATGGACCAGGGTATAAGAATATGATCTGCACCATTATACCATCAAAGGCAATGATGAAGATAGGGTTTTATAAAGGCAGTGAATTGCCAGACCCTTTCGGGTTGCTTGCCGGCAGCGGTAAAGTGCACAAGTATGTAGAGATAAAGAACGAGACAGATCTTAGGCATCCCGCGGTTGCAGCATTATTGGCGGAAGGACTGAAGGCGTGGCAGGAGCGGACAAAATAAAAGAGGATGCCATTTTGGGACACCCTCTTAAAAATATTGTCGGCATTATCTTATGCTTCCTGCAAAACCAGATCGGCTGCTTTTACATCAGATTCTTTAATTTTTGTTGCCTGTGGCGGAACCTCTTGTGGTTTCTGACCGAGAGACTTCATAAACCTGTAGTGAGAGCCAATAGCAGCCCACATGGTAGGCATGGCGTGGTAGTCTACATTATACTCTTTACACTTCTGCTCTACTATTTTGCTTACTTCCGGGTAGTGTACATGACTGATACGCGGGAAAAGGTGATGCTCTACCTGATAGTTAAGTCCACCTACATACCATGATATAACCTTATTGCCACGAGCAAAATCTGCTGTTGTCTTTAACTGATGAACAGCCCACTCGTTTTCGATTACCTTATCATCAGCACCAGAGAATTCAAATTCTGTTTCTTCAACCACGTGAGCCAACTGAAATACTACAGACAAAGACATACCCAAGGCCACATTCATAGCCAGGTAACCTACAGCCCATGTACTTACGCCAACCAGGTAAATAGGTAATGCTATGTAAAAGGCAACATACATCACTTTGCTGATCCAGAAAATAGCATGTTCTTTTGTGTCCATTTTTTTCAGCGGTGTAGTGTACACCATCTTGCTACCATACTTAACAAAGTCGGTAACGAATATCCAGAGGATAGAGCTGAGTGCGTAGGCCAGCCAAAGGTAGATGTGCTGCACCTTATGTGCAGGTTTCCATACCTGTGTAGAACACTGGCGGATTACCGGGCTTTTTGCAATGTCATCATCAATACCATCTACATTGGTGTACGTGTGGTGAATGATGTTGTGTTTTTGCCTCCAGATGAATGCATTACTTCCCAATGCGTTAAGTGTAAGACCCAAAAGATCATTCACCCATTTCTTACTGGAGTAGCTGCCGTGGTTGGCATCGTGCATTACATTAAACCCTACACCTGCAAGGGTAAGTCCTAAAACCATGCTTAATGCAATTCCAGCAAATGCTGTAAAATGAAAAGTCAGCAGAGATAAATATAAACCTATCGAGAGCGATATCAGAATAACAGTTTTTGCATAAAGTTTCCAATTGCCAGTTTTCTCAATTCCGTTCTTAGTAAAATAACCATCCACCTCAGTTTTCAGCGCCTGAAAAAAAACTGCCTTCTTGTTGTTATATGTGAGTTTTGCCATACGTAGAAGTAAAAATAGTCAATTAAATCCGTTACACTTGTTTAACACACTGTTATTAGCTATATATTAACCTAATGAATAGCCAATATATTTTAAGTAACCGGCTAAAATAAGCCACTTACCCCGGCGAGCAAAACATTAAAAAGCAGCTAAATCTTTTCCATAAACAGGGAAAGCCCTCAAAGCATTGCTTTTTAGAGTGTTGCAGTAAAAGTAAAACACAAAGGGATATTGGAGAACGGTATTGATAAAAATTATAGCACTGAACTAAATAAACGCATAATTTCAATCATCAGTTAAGAAGCTGCGGTAAAAACAAACAGAGCACTTACGGTGTTAAAAATGATATTATGGAATATAGAAGGCTTGGCAGAACAGGTTTACAGTTGAGTGTATTGTCTTACGGGTCGTGGGTTACCTTTCATCAACAGGTGGGTGATAACCTGGGCGATAAGCTGATGGGATTAGCATACGACAATGGCATCAACTTCTTTGACAATGCAGAGGCATATGAAGGAGGTAAGAGTGAAGAAGTGATGGGCAGGATACTCAAGAACAAAAACTGGGACCGTACAACCTACTGTATATCAAGCAAGGCATTCTTTGGTATGTATGGCAAAAATAACAAGCCAACACAGCGGGGCCTGAGCCGTAAACACCTTACAGAAGCCTGCCACATGGCACTGAAAAGGATGCAGATGGACTACCTTGACCTTTTTTATTGCCACCGGCCCGACCCTGAAGTGGGCATGGAAGAAATAGTAAGAACAATGAATACCCTGATAGCGCAAGGAAAGATACTCTACTGGGGCACCAGTGAGTGGAGTGCCGGAGATATTTTGGAAGCCAATGCCGTAGCTAAGGGTCTTGGACTGGAAGGACCAGCGATGGAGCAGCCACAATACAATTTGTTTGAGCGACAGAAAATGGAAAATGACTACCTGCCGGTGTTTAAAGAGGTAGGAATAGGAACAACTATATGGAGCCCGCTGGCATCGGGGTTACTGACAGGCAAGTATAATGATGGCGTGCCGGAAGGATCGCGGCTGTCAATAGAAAAATACGGATGGCTGAAGGAAGCTGCCCTGCAGGAAGAACGCGTGGAGAAAGTAAGGCAGTTGAAAACAATAGCTGATGAATTAAATACCTCTCTCTCAGCACTCTCTGTTGCATGGACAATACACAATCCTAATGTGACCACCACAATTTTGGGTGCTACAAAGGAAGAGCAACTTACAGAAAACCTTAAAGCGCTTGATCTTTACCCTATGCTGACTACCGAGGTGATGGACAGGATGGATAAAATAATGGGTACAAAACCATAACTGCTTTTGTGGATTTGTGGCGAACACACATTTTTTAGTTGCCAAAACGAGCAGGGTTTGTTTCTAACACATTTATTCTCAATCGATTATATTTACATTTGCGTGACAAAAACAAACAACCACGTAGATGAAAAAAAGAGCTTTACTTCTTCCTTTGGCAGGTATTTTCCTGTATGTTACATTATCTAGTTATGCGTCTGGGTATGGTTCAAATAGAACAGGTAGCCACGGTAGTACAGTAGGTTGTGGTAGTTGCCATGGCTCTACAGCATCAGGCATTGCAGTAACATTCGAGCTTGATTCTGCAGGCACACCGGTTACCCGTTACAAGCCGGGCATGTCGTATACCCTGAAAATGACAGGTACGAACAACACTACCGCAACCAATCTTAATGGATTTGGTTGTCAGTTGTCTGTTATTTCAGGATCAGGAACATCATCTGTAAACGCAGGTACTATGTCTGGTGCGCCAGCCAGTACCGGCTTTAACGCGGGCACCGGCGGAATAAACTTCTTAGAACATTCAAGCCGTATAGCAGCAACTACCGGTGGTGGAGCTGTAGGCAGCACATATGTCATTTCTGTAAGCTGGACAGCTCCTGCAGCTGGTACTGGTACGGTAAAGGCATATGGTCTTATTAATGCTGTAAATTGCAATGGTAACGATGGTGGCGGAGACTACTGGAACAGCGCAAACACTTCATTTACAGAATTGCCTGCCGGAGCCAATGTAAGCGTAGCAAATGTTACCCTTTCGGATTTGAATGTTTACCCTAATCCGGTAAATAACATACTGAACATATCGGGCTACCAGGGTGCAATCGCCATTTTTGATGTTAATGGAAAAGTTGTTGCTACAGAAAATGCAACTAATGCCAATACGATGATCAATACATCGGCATGGGCTGCAGGTATGTATATGGTAACGCTTCAGAACAATGGCATTGTTACAACAAGAACTATTGTTAAGAACTAGAGTTAGAAAATTAATTTAATACAGCTCCCGGATCCATCCGGGAGCTTTTTTGTGGTGTATACTCCATTAGTTTGTCAAGAATTATAAATGTTAAGACTATACAAATTATATAAACATTTCTATTGAATTGGTTAATGCAGGCAAGCTATAGGCTATTTTTAAATGCTTACATTTGTTTATAATGAAAAAATTTCCGTACCCGGGTAATGAGAAAGAGCGTGTACAAGCGCTAAGAGATTACCAGGTTTTAGATACACTAAGTGAGGTTGAATACGACCGGCTCACCCAGCTTGCTTCGCTTATATGCGATGCTCCTATTTCTTTAGTGTCATTAATAGACGAAAACCGACAGTGGTTCAAATCAAAAGTAGGTATAGATGTAAATGAGACGGAAAGAGAGATCGCGTTTTGTAGTCATGCCATAATGGGGGAGACTTTATTTGAAGTGGAAGACGCTACACGTGATGAGCGATTTGCGGGGAATCCATTGGTAACATCTGCACCAGAGATACGGTTTTATGCAGGCTATCCGCTGATAGATAAGAAAGGCTATGCATTAGGTACTCTTTGCGTAATTGACCACAAGCCACGTAAGCTTACAGAGAAGCAGGAACAAGCATTAAAACTACTGGCAGAGCAGGTAATAGAGCTGATAGTTAATAACCGTAAGAATATAGAGCTGGATCATTTTGAAAAACTGTTCCACCTTTCGGAAGATGTGATAGCGATAGCTGGAGTGGATGGGTTTTTCAGGAAGATCAATCCGGCATTTACAACAGTACTCGGCTGGAATGCTGAGGATATTAAAACGGTCTCCTTCTTCGATCTCCTTCATGCGGAGGACAACATTTTCATTCAAAAAGAGCTGGAAAGGTTATACAGGGGCGAATCAACGATAAACTTTACCAACAGGTTCAAAACAAAAAATAACGAATACCGGATAATGGAGTGGGTGGCCACTCTGGAACGCGAGACACAAAATATATTTGTGATAGCCCGCGATGTTACAGAGGAGAAAAAGAAGGCACAGCAACTGCATACGAGTGAGAATAAGTTACGGGCGTTTTTTGAACATTCACAGGGCCTCATGTGTACGCACGATATGGAGGGCAACTTCATAACAGTGAACGCATCGGGCGCGGCACTGGTGGGGTATACTGTAGATGAAGTAAACCATATGACCCTTTTTGACATTACGCCACCCCTTCATCACGATTCCATAAGAAAATACCTTACAGATATTGCTGTTAATAGCGTCTCTAAGGGACTAATGACCACTCTTCATAAAGATGGGTCGCCCAGGATATGGATGTATAACAATGTAGTGGAAACAGATACCGATGGCAATAAATACGTTATTGGTAATTCAATAGATATTACAGAAAGATATCGCCTGGAGAAAGACCTGGTAAAAACGAAAGAAGCGCTTGAACAGATAAATAGTGTGGCGCATGTAGGAGGTTGGGAACTGAATATAACAAAGAATAAGCTTTACTGGTCTGATATAACAAAAGAGATACATGGCGTAGGGCTGGAGTATGAACCTGATGTGGAAAGCGCTATTAACTTTTATAAGGAAGGTGAAAGCAGAGATAAGATAGCACAAGCTGTGCGAGACGGAATGGAACAAGGCAAGGGCTGGAGCCTGGAGCTGCAGATAATTACGCAGGGGGGAAAAGAATTGTGGGTAAGAGCAGAGGGGCAGGCAAAATTTGAAAACGGGAAGTGCGTAGCGCTGTATGGCATACTGCAGGATATTGATGTGCAAAAGAAAGTAGATCTGGAGATAGCCAGATCGAGAAAGCAACTAAATGATGTCTTACAAGCGGCTACAGATGTATCGATAATAGCTACAGATGCACAGGGGGTGATAACCGTATTTAATAAAGGTGCGGAGAATATGCTTGGCTATACCGCCGAAGAAATGGTAGGTAAGGAAACACCCGCTAAATTCAACGATATTGCAGAGTTACAGCAACGGGGTATGGAGTTGAGCAAAGAGTATAACAGGCGCATAGACGGCCTGCTTACATTTGTATATCCATCGCAGGTGCATGGGCTGGAGCGGCGTGAGTGGACAACTATACGCAAAGATGGCACACGTTTTATTTCATCTATTGTAATGACCACCATTAGGGATGACAAAGATGAAATTATCGGCTACCTGGGAATAGGCACAGATGTGTCGGACAAGAAGAAAGCCGAGCTTGCGTTTATCAATGAACAATCGAGACTAAAAGCATTTGTAGAACATGCGCCGGCAGCTGTGGCTATGTTTGACAGGGATGTAAAATATATTGCGGCCAGTAACAGGTGGATGGAAGAATACCATATACCTGGTAAAGATATTATTGGCCTATCTCACTATGAGGTATTCCCAAATGTATCTGGTGACTGGAAAGCGATACACCAACGAGGGCTTAATGGAGAAGTAAACAAAAATGATGAAGAGGTATGGCGGCCGGAAGGTTGGGATCATGACCAATATCTTAAATGGGAAGTGCGCCCATGGTATCTTGCAGACGGTACTATAGGTGGCATAATGATGTTTACACAGGATATTACTGAAGCCTGCCTGCAGCGTGAAGAATTGAGACTTGCCAAGAGAAATGCGGAACTGGCTAATGTGGCCAAATCGGAATTTCTTGCCAACATGAGTCATGAGATACGAACACCACTTAATGGTGTGATAGGGTTTACAGACCTGCTGTTGAAAACAGATCTCAACGAAACACAGCAACAATACTTATCGATAGTTAACCACTCTGCCAATGCATTGCTGAGTATAATCAATGACATTCTTGACTTCTCTAAAATAGAAGCCGGTAAACTGGAACTGGATATTGAGAAGTGCGATGTCTATGAGCTGGCAAGTGAAGCGTCTGATATCATTACCTACCAGGCACAAAAGAAAGGACTGGAGGTGTTGCTGAATATATCGCCAGACCTTCCCCGCTTTATATGGGCCGACTCTGTAAGGCTGAAACAGGTAATAGTAAACCTACTGGGTAATGCTGTTAAGTTTACATCGCAGGGAGAGATAGAGCTGAAAGTAGAGATGCTTAGCGATTCGAACAAAGAGCAGATCACCTACCGGTTTATGGTGCGTGATACCGGCATTGGTATTAAAGCAGAAATGCAGCAAAAGATATTTGAGGCATTTGCACAGGAAGACCCTTCAACCACCAAGAAGTATGGAGGAACAGGCCTAGGCCTTACTATCTCTAATAAACTGCTTTCTTTAATGGGTAGTAAGCTGAAACTGAAAAGTACACCAGGCAAGGGCAGCACATTTTATTTCGATATTATCTTAAAGTCAGAAGCAGGGGAACCATTGAGTTGGGAGAATATTGATAAGATAAAGAAGGTACTGATAGTTGATGACAATGAGAACAACAGGCTTATTCTGAAGCAAATGCTGCTGTTGAAAAATATTGAGTCGGAAGAGGCGGCCAATGGTTTTGAGGCACTGCAGAAAATGGCCACAGGAGAAAAGTATGATGTGATATTTATGGACTACCATATGCCCTACATGGACGGGTTGGAGACCATTAAAAAGATAAGAGAGAACTTTTATGATACGGCAGAGAAGCAGCCTATATCGCTGCTGCACAGTTCATCGGACGACGAAACGATCATTAAAGCGTGTCATGACCTGAAGGTTAGTAACAGGCTGGTGAAGCCAATAAAAATGCAGGACATGTTCAACTCATTGTCTCGCTTGTTGACTACCGATCTTGGAGAGGTGTCTGTGACACAAGACCGTAACGATAGCAATGACAATGCCATTCATGTGTTGCTGGCAGAAGATAATGAAGTAAATATATTGTTGGCCAAAACCATTATCTACCGCATTGCACCAAGGGCTAAGATCACCGTGGCGGTAAATGGTGCTGAAGCTGTGGCACTCTACAAAAAAGAATTGCCGGATATAATACTGATGGATATACAGATGCCGGAGATGAATGGTTATGAAGCAACAATAAAAATAAGAGAGCAGGAGAAGAAGATTCGTGTACCTATTGTAGCACTTACAGCCGGCAATCTGAAAGGCGAACGAGAGAAGTGCCTGGCGGTGGGTATGGATGACTTTATGGCCAAACCATTTGTTGAAGACACATTGGTAGCACTTTTAGGAAAATGGGTTTGGGGAAAGAAGCCGGTTGAAGCAGTGGCAGAAGATGCTAATGCCTTTTCGGGTAAGCATGCCAAAAAACACTTTGACCCTATGGTGATCAAAGAAAAGTTTGATGTGGATGATGATATACTTAAAGAGATATTGAGGGCAACTATAACGCAACTCAATGAGACGCTTGCCGATCTGAGAGAAAGTGTAGCGACAAAAGATCTGAAAAGAATAAGCGGAGTAGGGCATAAGCTATACGGTACCGCAGTAAGTACCAGCCTGAATGAATTGGCACTGATAGCGGCGCAAATTGAAAAGGTATCGGAATACGATGAAAAAGAGATACAAGGCCTGGTGCATATTGCCGAGAACGAGATAGACCTGGTGCAGGTACTGATAAAAAACAGCAGCAAGTATTAACCCGAATAAAAAATGCTCCACTTCAGGAGCATTTTTTATTTCCTGGTATACGCTGGATCAACAATATATTTCATGTCGCTATTATAATATTTGCATACCTCTTTAAGGCCGCATTCTTCACACTTTGGGCGGTGGGCTACGCATATGTATCGACCATGTAGAATCAACCAATGGTGTGCTATAGCTAATAGCTCTTGTGGCATATTAGCTACCAGTTGTTGTTCTGTCTGTAACGGAGTGGTGGCTTTAACGGTAAGCCCTATGCGTGCAGATACTCTGAACACATGGGTGTCTACCGCCATACCCGGTTTGGCATAAACTACAGATATGATCACATTAGCTGTTTTGCGGCCTACCCCCGGGAGGTCTACCAGTTCTTCTATAGTATCGGGAACAACACCGTGAAACTTATTGACCAGCATATCGGCCATACCTATGAGATGGCGCGTTTTGTTATTGGCAAATGTTACGCTTCTTATATAAGGTTCCACATCTTCAAAGGAGGCTTTTGCCAGTAGTTCGGGCACCGGGTATCGTTCAAATAATGCCGGGGTAACCATATTGATACGCTTATCTGTACACTGTGCAGATAAGATCACAGCTACCAGTAGCTCATACGGATTACTATAGTGCAGCTCTGTTTCTGCAACAGGCATATGCTTCTGAAACCAGTCTAGTACAAACCTGTATCGCTCTTTTTTGGTCATGCTGCAATGTCAATAGAATTGGTGATATAGCCAAGTGGAGCATGAAATGTTTTTGTTGCCGGTAAAACAAAAGGGCAGCATCTCTGCCGCCCTTTCCAAAAATTTTAATTCTGATCTTATTATATTGTATACACCACCAATCCATCTCTAAGCTTAGGTTCGAACCAGGTACTTTTAGGAGGCATTACATTGCCGCTATCGGCCACAGTAAAGAGTTGCTTAATGGTAACCGGATAGATAGAGAAGCCAACAGCCATGTCTTTGCTATCTACTCTTTTCATGATGCCTTCCATGCCGCGTATGCCGCCAACAAAGTCTATACGCTTGTCTGTGCGTTGATCTTTGATGCCGAGCACTTTGTCGAGCAGATTTTGCTGTAGTATGCTTGTATCCAACACAGCTATAGGATCCTTATCATTAAAGGTGCCTGGTTTCGCTATTAATTTATACCACTTGCCGGCTATGTACATACCAAACTCATGAGGCACTGCCGGTTTGAAAGCTGTTGTACCCACTTCTGAAACAGTAAAGTCGGTATCCAACGCCGCCATAAACTGCTCCTGTGTAAGGCCATTAAGGTCTTTAACCACGCGGTTATAATCCATTATTTCCAGCTGGCTTTCGGGGAATATGCAGGTAATGAAATAATTGAATGATTCATTACCATCTACAGAATAACCATTGTCATGCATTTCCTTGCATACCTTGGCTGCTGACGCCGCACGGTGGTGGCCATCGGCTATGTAGGTGCAAGGCACATCATTAGCAAAGCTGTGGGTAATGCTGGCAACCTTTGCGTAGTTATCTACTACCCACATAATGTGGCGGATACCATCGGCGCCGGTAAAATCATATTCCGGTTTGTTGTTGGCTTTCCAGTTGTCTATAATGTCCTGTGCGCTTTTGCAATCGTTGTAAGCAAGAAATACCACACCCGTTTGTGCACCGGTAACGGTAATGTGGCTGATACGATCCTGCTCTTTTTCGGGGCGAGTAAACTCGTGCTTCTTGATAATGCCATTGTTGTAGTCTTCTATTGAAGAACCACAAACAAGACCTGTCTGTGAGCGGCCGTTCATTACCAGCTCATAGATGTAATAGCAAGGCTCGTTGTCTTGTATCAGCGTTTTGTCTTTAATGAAGTTTTCCAGGTTTTCCTTGGCTCTTTCATACACAGGCATGCTATGTACGTCAGTGCTTTCGGGCATGTCTATTTCAGAGCGGGTAACGTGGTAAAAGTTATACTTATCTTTTTTAAACTCACGAGCTTCAGCTACACTTACTACATCGTATGGAAGTGTGGCTACTTCTGCAGCCAGTTCTTTTGTTGGTCTTAGTCCTTTAAATGGAGTGATCTTTGCCATTAATTTATCGTCTTTTATTAAAAATTATTATTGATTACTGACCCTGAGTTATTCAGGCTGCCAAATTAACTATTTGTTTCAAACTTCTTCATTAATTCCACCAATGTGCGTACAGAGGCTACCTCAATGGAGTTATAAATGGATACTCTGAATCCCCCTGTAGACCTATGGCCTTGCAAGCCAATGATATTGTTTTCGGCACAAAGTTCCAGAAAAGCCAGTTCGGTCTCTTTATCCTTCGCCGTAAAGCATATATTCATTTTACTGCGGTGAGCAGGGTTTTGCACGTATCCGGTAAAGAGTTTACTCTCATCAATTGCTTTATACAGTATTTCAGCCTTGTTGTTGTTGTCTGCTTCTATATTGGCAATACCTTTTTCTTTTATCCAGCGCAACATGAGTAGAGAAATGTAAACGCCAGAGACATTAGCGGTGTTAAGTATGCTGTTCTCATGCACCTGTGCCTTATAGTTGAGCATGGGCGGCAGGTGGTTACTGATGCGGGAGAGCATGTCTTTCTTTACGATCACCAATGCTACGCCGGGAGTGCCCAGGTTTTTCTGTGCAGCGGCATAGATAAGATCATATCTGTTATAGTCCCATTTCCTGCTGAATATGTCGCTACTCATATCTGCTATGAGCGGTACGTTTACTTTTGGTATATCGCTGTATTGCGTGCCGTAGATGGTATTGTTGGTAGTAATGTGCAGGTACTTCAGGTGGTTGGGAATATCTGATGGCCACTCTGGCAGGTGGTTGTAATGTGTTGCTCTTGAGCTGCCCATTACCTGTATCTGCCCATAATAGGCACCATATTCCATCGCTTCAGCAGCCCAGTGGCCGCTGTCTATGTATCCTGCTGTATCTCCTGTTGAAAGAAAATTCATAGGGATCATGGAGAACTGCATCCTGCCGCCTCCCTGTAGCCAGAGAACATCGTAGTCATCACCGATCTCACAAAGCTCCTTTACAAGGGCCTTACTCTCTTCTATAATTTCCAGGAACTCAGGACCGCGATGAGGTAGCTCCAATATAGAGATACCTGTGTTTTTATATTTTAAGACTGCATTGGCGGCCTGTTGTAACACTGTTGCAGGCAATGCTGCCGGACCTGCATTAAAGTTGATCTTTTCTTGGTTCATCTTCTGTTGTTGTTACACCTCCGCTTACCGCAAATTTCATTGCCTCACCTGCTGTCATATCTTTCGCAGGCTTTACATTCACCATCTCTGTTATTATTACCCAACCCGATATAGCATAGGCATGTGGCATATACACAGCTACCATTCCTTCCATGCCCAGGTGGGTCATGTCTTTTTGTGTAAGAAACCCTATGCGCCATATATCAGGATTACGGCTCACGCATACCCACACGGGTTTATTGAAACGTTTCTTATCGCCAACGAATGAACCAATAATATCGCGGATGGAGGAGTAGATATACTTCACACCCGGTGTGCTTTCCAGTACGTGGCCAAATGCGTCGAACAACCAACGACCTACGAAGAGCCTTGTGCCCAAATAGCCGATGAGGGTTACCAGCGTAATGATGATGAGGAAGCCAAGACCACGGGGAACGAATGGCACCAGTTTATCTACGCTATCGAAAACAGAATAAAGCAACGCTGCCGTAAGCGCAATGGGGCTTAAAAGGATAAGTCCCTGTAGAAAAGATCTGAATAATATGGCAGCAAGCTTACGCATGGGCGCAAAGGTAGCAAAAAGACAGCCTATGTATATAATACTTACTAATGGTAATGAAAAAGTTGCGTTAAAGAATACAAGGTGGAAAGCTATAGATTTGACTGATAGTTAATGTTGGTTTAATTTGCCGCGTATGGAGCATCATCTAACCATTCTTACCGCCGATCCTACCGCCGCTGAGCTAATAGCTGAGATAAGCGTTACTACCTTTACGCAAACCTTTGCTGACAGCAACAGCAAGGAGGATATGGATAAGTACCTGAGTAAAGAAATGAATGTGGAGAAGATACGTTGCGAGCTACAGGACCCTGACAGTACATTCTTCCTGGCCTGGGATGGACCTACTCTTGCCGGCTTTGCAAAAGTAAACAGCGATGTGAAGGCAGATGCTCCTGAATGCGACAACCCGCTGGAGATAGAGCGGTTGTACGTGCTGCAGGACTACCAGGGTAAGAAAGTAGGGGCCGCGTTAATGAATCATTGTATAGCCTTTGCACACCGAAATCACCACAGCACTATATGGTTGGGCGTATGGGAGCACAATCACAAAGCAATAGCATTTTATGAAAAATGGGGATATGCTCCATTCGGCTCGCACATCTTCCGCCTGGGTACAGATGACCAGACGGACATACTCATGAAGAAGGAGCTTTAAAGTTTATTCAATTTCCGGAATATAGTTTCCGTTCCAGATGTGATCTTTATTATATAAAGCCCCGCAGAAAGCCCTTTCAGGTCTATTCTGTTTGTCTGAGCAGACAGTTCTTTTGTAAAGACCACAGAACCAACCTCATTGTAGAGGGTCACCACGCAATTTTGCAGCATGTTCACATCCACATAATCATGAGCGGGATTGGGGTAGATGGTCCCCTGTTCATTGCCGGAGATGCCTGCAATACCTACATTATTGACCACATGCAGCAATGCAGCGGCGGTAGTATCATTGTTACAGCCAGGGCCTTTAGAGATAACGCACCGGTAAGTAGTATTATCTATGGTAGTTGTAGCATTAAGAATGGTCAACGAGGCTGTGGTAACTCCGGTATAAGGCAGGATATTGGGAAGGTCGAAATATCCAGAGCCTGAATTGCCCTGCCATTGGTAGGTAACAGGAGATATTGTAGTGCCTGCGAAGAAATTGGCATTTGTTCCTACAGTTACCGTTGTTGATAAAGGGGAAGTTATTGTGGCATATAGGCATTGGTCTATAATGCGTACCCGGTTATTGTTTTGATCTGAAAGAACTAACTTACCTGTTGGGCTGACGGTAAGGGCTGACACCCCATTTATTTTTGCCAAAATTGCCGGGCCGCCGTCACCGAAGAACCCTGGCGAAGCAGGGCCCAGGCCTGCAAACCGGCTAATTATTCCGGTTGGGTCAACTTTCCGTATAACATTGCTGTTTTTAGCTGAAATAAAGAGGTTGCCCAGCCCATCCGCCGCCACTGCTGCAACACCATCTAAAGTAGCCGCTGTTGCGGGCCCACCGTCTCCCGAACCTCCGAGTGCGCCACTTCCTGCCACTGTGTGAATGATGCCTCCGGTATCTACCATTCTCACCCTTGTATTGCCATCAGCAATGTAAAGGTTTCCTTCATTGTCGAAGCATAGTCCAGCTACAGAACCTATATGGGCGTTTGTAGCAGGCCCACCATCACCATCAATAGGGCCGGCGCCATGATTTCCCGCGAATAGTGTCATCAGTCCGGTGTCATTGATCTTCATTACCACTTTATTCCCGGCATCCCCAATGTAGAGGTTTCCCGCGTGATCTATAGCAACACAGGTTGGACTTGCAACGCTCGATGCTGTTGCTGGTATACCACTTCCTGTATAAATAGGTACACCGTTCCCTGCTATAGTAGTGATTATGCCCGCAGCGCTTACTTTGCGAATGAGATGATTTGAATTATCGGCAAAATAAATGTTATTAATAGAGTCTACACAAATGCCCATAGGGCTACCAAGGGCTGTAGCCGTTGCCGCTCCACCACTTCCGCTTGCTGCGCCAAGTGTGCCATTACCTGCAACAGTTGTGATGATGCCAGCCGGAGTTACTTTTCTGATGACGTGATTGCCCCTGTCAGCAATATACATATTGCCTGCATTGTCGAAGGCGGTGCCCGCTGGTTGAGATATCTGTGCGGCTGTTGCCTGCCCGCCATCACCGCTGTAGCCACCAGAGGTTGTTCCGGCAATGGTAGAAATGTACTGCGCTTGTGCAATAAACGGCAGGAATGCCAGCAGGTGTAATATTTTCTTCATAGTCATCGTATTACGGAACAGCTATAAAGATATGAATTTTTATTTATCAAATAAATTTTAAAGATATTAGAATAGCCGCTTGTTCTTCTTTACAGATGCGATGTATTCTCTCAGGTCGGCAGATGGTTTTAGCCAGTACAGCATGGCAAGATATACAGCAACAATGATCCCACCGCGCATAGCGGCATCGGCAATTGTATAGATATACATGTGGCCCTGCCCCTTAAGGAAATTAGGGAAATAGTATCCGGCAGCCAAAGTAACCGCACCTGCTATCAGCACCAGTATAGTGTTCATAGAGAACGGCTGCATATCCAGCTTCTTCCAGACAAAAAAGTACTTGCAGATATTGAACAGGATCAATGTAATAGAGGTAGACCATGCTGCACCGTATACGCCATATATAGGTACAAGTTGGCGGATCAACGCAAACAAGATGCCGATCATAATGATAGATACGTAGAAACTGAATTTGTAATAATTAGTTATGGACAGTATAGCGTCGTTAAGACCGGTGGCGAGGTCTACATACCGGCCTATGAACAGGATAAGGAAAATAAGCCCCACCTGGGTATAGCCATTATTCATGAACACCAGTGCATTGCCAATGTTACAGATGATCATTACCGCCATAAAAGTAGTTGCCAGCAGTACATTAATAGAAGAACGCGCAAAAATATCTTTGGCTTTGGCGGTGTCTGCGTTTGCTACAGCCTGCGCCAGCACTGTTATTGTAGGTGTCATCATGGCCTTACTGGGCATTTGCATAAATGACACAAAGAATACGGCAGTGGTGTAAATGGCAGTAGACTTAAATCCGCTATGATCGTAAAGAGGAATGGCGATCGCATCGAGATAACCCATCAATGTGATGGATAATGAAAGCAGGAAATGATACCAGGAAAAATGCAGCAGTTCTTTATACTCACTTTTGCTGAAGGCTCCGAATTTAAAAGAAAAACCGAAGGAGTCAATTCGCAATGCGATGATGATATAAATAATTATAGGAATAAGGTAGATCAGTACGGTGCTGATGATAAGGAAATTAAGAGAAACATAGCCAAAGGCGAATAGTAGAATAATAGCGATGTTGACCACGCGCAATACTACCTCTTTCATAAAAGAGGATACTGCCACCCTCATTTGTGTACCCAGGTATTGCTCTAGTAGCACCAATAATATAAACAGGGTCATGTACGCAGGTATGAGCATGTAATAACGCTGAATAAAAGGTATATCTGCCGGTTGAAAATGATGCAGCACCCATGGCTCCAGCAGGTAAAATGGAACCACCGCCATGATTGCAAAGAGCAAGGGGGTAAGTATACAGAAGGTAAGCAGTAGTTTTTTTCTTACATCCTGATATTTATGAATGAAAACAGACATAGTACTGTTCAGCCCTAATATGCAGAATTGTGAAAATACCAGTGCTTTATAGGTAAGGTCACGTGTAAAGCCAAGCGCCTGCTTGTCGATAAAACGGGTCGACAAAAACATGATGATGATTCCCAGAAAAGCGCCTGTAAAAACTACAAGGGATGTTTTGATAGATTGTCTGAAAACAATACCCATAGGTACAAAGATAACCTTACACAACTTTAAAAATACTTAAAAATGGAGGGAATTTTATACTTTAGCGGGTTGAGGGCAAAACTTCAAAATAAGGGCAATGTCATTGAAAGTAAAGAGAATAATGAGGAAACTCAAATCATTCATACCTATGATGAAGGGTTTGGGTACGGTTAGCTTTTCCCAGTTTGGAGAAGATATTATTATGCTTAAAATGCTGGACAGGTATAATGTCACCGACATTTCCTACTTCGATATTGGCGCTAACGACCCAATTGCGGGCAGTAATACCTACAATTTTTACACCCGTGGTTATACCGGCATACTTATAGAGCCCAACCTTGCGCTATGCAATAAAATAAAGAGCGTAAGACCCAATGATAAGTGCCTGAATTTCGGCATCAGCAGCGGTAACCAGAAGGAAGCAGATTATTTTATGTTTTCTGATGAGCAGTCGGGCATGAATACATTTTCTGAGGAAGAGGCCAACAGGTATGAAAAAGAAGGGTTTCCGATAAAGCAGAAGATCAAGATGCCGCTTAAAGACATTAATGAGGTGCTTGCCGAAAACTTCACGAAGCCACCTACTATCATATCGCTTGATGTAGAAGGGTTGGATGAGATGATACTGGAGAAGATGGATCTGGAAAAATTCCCTGCCCTGCTTATTTGCGTAGAGACGGTTATATTCAACAAGGATAAAGAGTTCGTTAAGCGTAAAAGTATCATAGATCTGCTGGCTTCGAAAGGGTACTTTATCTATGCAGATACACACGTAAATACCATATTTTGCTCACGCAAGTTGTTCGACAAGCTAATAGCATAATTCATAAAACAAACCATAACATGTCTGCATGGAAATTGACAGACCTGTGAATGATTTATATTTGCACAAATTAGAAGGTTAATGAAAAAAGCCCTTATTACAGGAATTACAGGTCAGGACGGATCATATCTCGCAGAACTTTTATTGGAAAAGGGTTATGAAGTGTATGGGATCAAACGCCGTACATCGCTTATCAATACCGCCAGAATAGATCATTTGTATAAGGATATTCATGAGCAGGACCTTAAGTTCAAGCTGTACTATGGCGATATTACCGACTCTACCAATATAATAAGGATCATACAGGAAGTGCAGCCCGATGAGATATACAATCTTGGGGCAATGAGTCACGTGCAGGTAAGTTTTGAAGAGCCTGAATATGCAGCCAACACCGACGGCATAGGCACTTTGAGGATATTAGAGGCCATCCGTATATTGGGATTAGAAAAGAAAACGAGGATATACCAGGCATCTACTTCTGAGCTTTATGGTAAAGTACAGTGTGTGCCGCAAGATGAGAATACACCGTTCTACCCACGCTCACCATATGGTGTAGCCAAACTGTATGCCTATTGGATCACGGTCAATTACCGCGAAGCTTATGGCATGTATGCCTGCAACGGCATACTGTTTAACCACGAAAGTCCGAGAAGAGGGGAAACTTTCGTAACAAGGAAAATTACCCGTGCAGTTGCAGAGATAACACTGGGATTGAAGCATAAACTGTGGTTGGGTAACCTTGATGCAAAGCGCGACTGGGGCCATGCCAAAGACTATGTGGAAGCTATGTGGCTGATGCTGCAGCAGCCTACTGCGGAAGACTATGTTATTGCTACCGGAGTGACTACATCAGTTAGAGATTTTGTGACTATGGCATTTGCTAATGCCGGCATAGAATTGGAATACAAAGGTACAGGTGTTGATGAAAAAGGTATTGTATCGAAAGTAACTGACCCTGAAAGTAAGGCAAAGGTGGGCGATGTGGTGGTAGAGGTAGATCCCCGCTATTTCAGACCAACTGAGGTAGACCTGCTATTAGGAGACCCTGCAAAAGCCAAAGAGAAGCTCGGCTGGGTGGCCAAAACTACACTTAGTGAGCTGGCGAAAGAAATGGTAGAATCTGATATTGAACATTTCAGAAAGGAAGTACTGCTAAAGGAATACGGGTATAAAATTCTGAATAACCATCAGTAATATTTACCGTATCCGTTTACCAAACAAGCTTAATACTATTGCTTTTATGTAATAGCGAAGCTGCTCTTTTGCTGTAAATATTACAGCAAATGTGTAGTAATACAGCGATTTCCCCTTGCGGTAGGCAACAATATATAGTTCCAGGTCTATAAATTTTCTGAGCAGTTGTAATTGTTTAGAGGGGCTGGTACTGGCATTATTAATATGCACAACCGTAGTTCCCGATAGGTAGTAACTTGGGTATCCAAGCACACGGAACTCGTAACACCATAGCTGATCTTCGCCGTACATGAAAAAACGCTCATCCAGCTTGTGGTTGGGCAGAAGGGCCATTAGTTTGGAATGGAACATCATATATGCACCGCTTACCCAGTCGCATTCGGTATCCATGTCTCCATTAAAATACTGGTTCAGCATCAATGCGGCTCTTTTGCGGTAAGGCATCAGCATTAATAAAGGCCTTAATAGGTCTAATAACTCATTTTTAACGCTTCTGAATTTACGTGCTGTGTGCTGCAATTTCCCATCGGGGTACACCAATTTTACACCCAGTGGTCCTGCCTGGGGACGAGTTGAAAGATAGTTGGCGGAGATGCTAATACTGTCTTCGGTGAGTATGGTATCAGAGTTGAGCAGCAAAATAATATTGCCCTTGGCCTGCTGAATACCCAGATTATTGCCTTTGGCGAAACCACCGTTTTCGGGACTCTTAATGAGTTTTATAGAAGGGAACTCCAGTAAAAAGTCATCGGGGTTGTCGTTTGGCGAGGCATTATCAACCAATATTATTTCATAAGGTACCTGCAGGGTCTGGGCTATAACACTCCGGATACAATCACTGGTTATCCTGAATGTATTATAATTAATTAGAACTACCGATACCATCATTTACAATTGGGGCTATTTTGTTGCGTGCTAAAAGCCCTGAATAAGGCTGCAGGACAAAAATACTCGATTGGTGTTGATTTTTCCCTTTTTTGAAATAAAGCATAAAATGTATAGATTTACCCACTTTTGCAATGACCGGGTATGCTATATCCGGCAGGCAATTCATTAAGTAAAATTGAAATAAATATACCCTGAAATGGCAGAAACACTTGGGATGCTTTGTGATAAGTTGACAATTGTAAAACTAAAGCAATACCACACTGAAGACGCAACACGCCTGGAAAGCCTGGGCAAGCAGGAAAAGATGTTGCAGGAAGAAATAGACCAGTTGGTCACCAGTGCTTTGGCCGGCAACACCCCTGTTGAAAAATTGTCTTTTGCATCTAATAAGGTATTCAAAGCCGAGGGCAATGAGGTTAGAAATGTTACGGGCTCTATGGGATCTGTATTTTCGCAATTGGCAGACGTGAACTGCGGACTGTGGCATGAGCAGGAAAAAGTGTACGACTTTGAGCAAGTGCCGGTAGACCAAAAGAATATAGTTGTAAAAAACCTGGCGATCATGAACCTGGAAAGAAACAGGTGCATTGATGAGATAGACAGGCAGTTTGTAGAAATAGTAAAAACGATAAAATAATAATATGCATATCAGGACCAGGAACACATGTAGAGTTTGCGGATCATCATCGCTGGTGAAAGTTATTGATCTTGACGAGCAATACCTACAGGGTTCATTTATAAAGCCCGGAAAAGAAAAGCCATCATTCAGAAAAATACCTTGTACGCTGCTCCGCTGCAATCCGCAGGCCGATGAAAATGCTTGTGGACTATTGCAGATGGAACATTCTGTACCCCCTGAAATTCTTTATGCTGCATACTGGTACCGTTCGGGTACCAATGCTACTATGCGTAACCACCTGAAGGAAATAGTAGACACTACGGTTGGCATTACTAAAAAAAGCAATAGTAAAGTACTGGATATTGGTTGTAATGATGGTACGCTGTTGGCCAACTATCCTAAAGAGTATATCAAATATGGCGTTGATCCATCTGACGTAGCGCAGGAAATAAAGCTGGAGAATACCAAGGTAGTAAAGGACATATTCCCATCGGCAAAGTTGTTTGAAGTGATGGGCGATGATAAACTGGACATCGTAACATCGATAGCTATGTTTTATGACCTGGAGCAACCCGTTGAGTTTGTAAAAGGTATAAAAAAGGTATTGTCGCAAGACGGTGTATGGGTGTTTGAAATGTCTTACATGCCTGAAATGCTGAAGTTGAACTCTTATGACACCATTTGTCACGAGCACCTGGAATATTACAGCCTGGCTGTTTTAGAGGTGATCTTGCGGAAGGGTGGTATGAAGGTCTTCAAGATAAGTTTCAATGATATCAATGGTGGTAGCATTCGCTGTTATGCTACACACGAAACGAATAACAAGTTCAATTCGGCTGAGGATATGAGACTGATCGATGAGATCCGTCAGTCGGAATTTGATCTGGAACTCGACACCGATAAGCCTTATGTTGCTTTCCAGCAGCGCATTAATACTATAAAGACCGAGTTGCACGACTTCCTCAAGAAAATAAAGGATCAGGGCAAGCGCATACATATTTACGGTGCATCAACAAAAGGCAACACTATTCTGCAGTGGTGCGATATTGATAAGTCGCTTATCGATTACGCTGCGGAGCGTAATCCTGATAAATATGGCGCACGTACACTCGGTACCGATATTCCGATCATCAGCGAGGCTGAGTCGCGCGCTATGAAGCCTGATTATTACCTGGTTCTGCCATGGCATTTCAAGGCAGAATTCCTGGAGCGTGAAAAGGAAGCGATAGAAGCAGGTACAGGGTTTATCTTTCCTTTACCGGTATTGGAGGTCATTTCAAAAGATAATAAATAAAGAGCTGTAGATGGTTGCTTTGATCTTTGGTGCTAACGGGCAGGATGGCTACTACCTGGATGGTTTGCTGCGTGCAAAAGGAATAGAGGTAGTTGGCGTTTCCAGATCGGGCAACTGGGCGCATGGCGATGTCAGTAATTTTGCTGATGTCGAAGCGCTGGTGCGCACACACACACCTGATTATATTTTTCACCTTGCGGCCAATAGCACCACTCGTCACGATGTGTTGTTTGAGAACCATGCTACAATAAGTACCGGTGCATTTAATGTATTGGAAGCGGTAAGGCAACATGCGCCTGCGTGTAAGGTGTTTTTATCTGGAAGCGGCTTGCAGTTTAAGAATGTTGGTTTGCCTATAAAAGAAACAGATGAATTTGAGGCGTCCAGTCCGTATTCAGTAAGCCGTATACAATCGGTATATGCTGCCCGCTATTACAGGTCGTTGGGTGTTAGGGCATATGTTGGGTATTTCTTTAATCATGAAAGCCCGCGCCGGCCAGAGCGGCACATGAGTAAGAAAATTGCCTGTGCTGCATTGCGCATAGGTAATGGCAGCACCGAGCAGATAGAGATCGGAGATATTACGGTTAAGAAGGAGTGGGCTTTTGCAGGCGACATAGTTGCCGGTATTTGGGCATTGGTGCAGCAGGACAATATTTTTGAAGCTACTATTGGTTCCGGTCTGGCTTATTCAATAGAAGATTGGCTGGTAGCGTGTTTTGCAATTGCGGGTAAACGCTGGCAAGACCATGTAACAATTAAGAGCGGTTTTAAGGCAGAGTACGATACACTCGTTTCAGATCCTTCCACGTTAATTTCCTTGGGCTGGAAGCCCGAGGTTTCTTTTTCATCGCTTGCTAAAATGATGATGCAATAAGTGGCAGCTATCAAAAAAATATTGCTCATTCAGCTGATGTCTAACGGAGACTGTTTATATGCTACGGCGGTTGCCCGGCAAATAAAGCAGGATTTTCCCGGCTGTCACCTTACCTGGGCTATTGCTTCTTTTTGCAAGGGTATCCTTGATAATAACCCGTATGTAGATGCGATACTGGAAGTGCCTGATGTAAACAGGAATACTGCTACCGGTATAATGAGGCAATTACGAAAAGATGCGGAGGAAAAGAAAAGGCAAGGGGTATATGACGAGGTCTTCTTTACCCAGATCATAGATACCAACATGGCCAACTATGATGGGTCTATCCGCTCTTCAATATTCAGGGGATACGACAGGCCTATAACTGTTTCGGTCACGCCATCGCTGCGCCTGCGTGATGAAGAAATAAATAAAGCAAAAGCGTTTGCTGAACGATACAAGCTCGATCAATATAAAAACGTCATCCTATTTGAGTTTGCCCCGCAGAGTGGCCAGCTGGCCATGACGCCGGCATTGGCACTGGAAATGGCTGGTAAAATTATAAGCAATGAAAGCACTGCTATTGTACTTTCTTCCGCTATCAAAATAGGCGATCAGTACGAGCATATCCTTGACGGTAGTACACTAACCTTAAGAGAGACGGCTGCACTTACTCACTATTGCACTATGCTGCTCGGATGCTCCAGTGGCATTACGTGGATCTCTACCTCCGATGCGGCAAAGCAATTACCTATGATCCAGATCCTCGATCCTGATGCATTCTGGGTCAATCCTATCTCCCGCGACTTTGAGCGATTCGGCTTTTCAACCGACACACTTATTGAGCTTTATGAAAACAAAGTAGAGAAAACAACCGCTTGTGTTACCGAGGCACTGACGATTGGTTTTGAGCAAACAAGAAAGAAGTATTATACACCGCTTCCTGTGCAGTTCAAGACAACCAGCAGAACCATTTATAATCTCGCTGTGTTTTTACAGTTCGGCGCAATTTTTAAGCATATCGGTATCAGCCTTTCGGTATTCGGCTGGCAACCTGCGCTGATAAAGGAAATTGTAATGGGGTTTGTGACCATACCATTTAAGCTGGTCTACAACGTGGTTAGTAAGCGGCTGAAAAAGAAGTGATCGGCTCATTACCTTATCAGCTCAAAACTTCCCTTCATATTATATTCTACTCCGTTAAGCCTGCAGCTCATTACGTAGAAATAGGTGCCAATTGCTTGTTCCATATTATTGTAGTTGCCATCCCATCCTTTGCTGATGTCTTCCGTCAGAAATACATTTACACCCCAGCGATTGAATACAGCGAATTTAAAATCTGAATAAGAGCCGAGCGTACCAAGTACCCGCATTACATCGTTTCTGCCATCTCCGTTTGGAGTAAACGCATTGGGCATCCATATGTCGCAAAAGCGGTAGGCAACTTGTAGCGTATCAGTAGCCACTCCGCATACATTGGTGATACTAACCCACACTGTTCCCGCATGCGAAACCGTATAGCCCGTGCCTGTGCTGCCATCAGACCACCTGTAGGTAGCCTGGTCGCCGTCAATGGCCAGTTGCATTGCGTAGCCTTCGCACAACAATGTATCCGGGCCCAGATTGACCGCGGGTACTTGTATTTTATCCAGCCGTATGGAGTCAGAAGCAACGCACCCATTATTGGTCACCACTAGTCCATACAATCCACTTGTAGATATGCTGATGCCGCTAGCGGTGCTACCAGTGCTCCAGATATAAGTGGCGCCTGCGGGCTGTGGCGAAACCAAAGAAATAGTTTGTCCTGCGCAGAAATAGCCATCAGGCCCAAGGTTCACAATAGGATTGGGTTTGATCGTCACATTGATATCGTCTTTCGATGTACATCCGAATTTAGTAACGGATAATGTATAGCTGCCGCTCGTCGTCACGTTAATAGCCGCGGTGGTGGCGCCGGTGCTCCATAAATAGGTAGGAGATACATACACATCAGTAGATTTTAATACGACCGGTGTTCCCTGGCATACAGAAATATCCGGACCAAGGTGTATGAGCGGGTAAGGGTTTACTGTAAGATTAAAAGTGTCAGTAGCTATGCATCCATTATCGTTAACTACCAGCCAGAAGGTGCCCGTGTTTTTAGCGGTGATGGTGTCATTCAGTTCGCCAGTACTCCACGTGTAAACTGCCGTAGGTGAGGCAATAGCATTGAGTACAATTGAATTTCCCTGGCACAGAGATCTGTCAGGTCCGAAAGAGACAATCGGAGACGGTTTTATGGTAACGTTAATAGTGTCAGATGCAGGACAGCCATCTACCAATACCCTTAGTATATATACCCCCGATGTAAAAGGATGTATGGTCTGGGTTATAGCTCCGGTATTCCAATGGTAAGTGGCGGTGGTATATGCGTATGGTGAACTGAGTGTTAAAGGGCTCACAGAGCATATCGAAATATCTGGCCCAAGACTGACAAACGGTCGGGGGCTATAAAAGAAATTCATAGTGTCGTGGCCAGGGCATCCGAAATTATTGAGTAGTAGAGAGTAAGTACCCGGTGCAGTAAGTGCCAATGTAGCTGTTGTATCGCCCGTACTCCACAAATAAGTAGATCCGGCTGGCGCAGAGGGTACCAGCACAAATGTATCTCCCGTACAAACTGCGGTATCTCTGCCAATATTCACCGTAACTGTTCCCAGCGTGAAAGTAATAGTATCAGTAGATGAACATCCGAAGGGCCGGGTAATATTCAGCCAATAGCTGCCCATCGTATCGGCAACGATAGAAGTGTCGGTAGATCCGTTGCTCCACAAATAACTCAGTCCCGGATATTGTATAACAGGTGTAAGCGTTGCGGAGAATCCGGCGCAGACAGCGGCATTATTACCCAAAATAGTTTGCACATCGGGGTTATACCTGTACAGGTTGCCGATTTCAGCATTGGTCAATGCCCTGTTATATATGGCTATGTCATCAATTTTTCCCAAAAATGCTTTGGCGCCGCTGGTGTAATCCTGCCCTACGGCGAATTTCTGGCTCGTTGGAGCAGGGATTAAGGTGGTAGTAAAAGCACCTATAATAGTGGTATCGAGATAAAAACTGTACGTAACCCCCGATTTACGCAATATCGCATGGTGCCACTGATGGAAACTTATATAAGTTGGGAGATAGGTAGCTACCCCGCCTATTGCCACCGCAACATTGTGCCCGGTGGTAACAATACCACAGCCATCAACATTAATATTGCCGTTGGCAATAATTATCCTGTTGCCCGTGGTGTCTGCATTGAACCATGCTGCATAGGTAAAATCTCCGGTATCGGTCATTGGCGGAGTGCGGGAGATGAGACTGGTAAGAGCGGTAGTGTTGCCGTTAAATGAATATGCGGAATTACTTAATCCAAACCGGTCTGTTGTATTTGTAGGTCCACTCAGTATTAGATCAAGCGCATTGCCGCTCCTGTCCAGCACATTACCACAAAATGGATACCAGGCAGATAGGCCGGCAGTCGGTAGTTGGGCATAGGAACTTACAGTGAAGAATAGGGCAAAAAACAGTAATGTTTTCTTGAATGACATAGAATTGATAGAATAAGTGCAAATATATGCAACAATTCCAAATTTCTGCTCAGAACCACCATGAGGGTGTAATTACGTCTGAGCTCGGCTAAGAAGCATGATGTTTGTTATTTTCATATTCGTTGCTCGCTGTTATGCGATTGCCCCCAAGTTTCAATTAATATTACTTATAGGTATCACCCCTTGCTATTTCATTGCTTAACATTAACTTTGTCAGTTATTGTAGACATTTCAAGAAAGAAACGCCAATTATGCACTTGTTATTATTGACAGCAGACCAAAACACACCGTTTAACTATTTTCCGGTTGCATTGCAGCTAGTTATTGCTATAGGGTTTGTAGCGGTTATGATGGGCGCAACCCATTTACTGGGGCCAAAGAGAAGAACTAAGGATAAACTGGTCAACTTTGAAAGTGGTATTCCGTCTGTGGGTAACGCCCGTCAGCCAATGGGTATCAAGTACTTCCTGGTTGCTATTCTTTTTGTGTTGTTCGATGTGGAAGTTATTTTCTTCTATCCATATGCGGTCAACTTCCGCTTTTTAGGAGCCGAAGGATTTAAGGAAGTTGTTTTGTTCGTTGCATTTTTCTTTTGTGGTTTCTTATATATAGTAAAGAAAGGTGCATTAGATTGGGAAGACTAATCAAGTGAAGAGAAAGAGTGAATACGGTTTTAGTTCTAAAATTTTAATTATTAATTTTTATGTCACGTCCGGTTCAGTATAATACAAAAGTGAAGTTGGTGGAAGCACCTGAGGGCTATTCCGGTGAAGGTTTTTACTCTACATCGTTCGACAAGGTTGTGGGAATGGCCCGCGCCAATTCTCTGTGGCCGTTACCATTTGCAACTTCTTGCTGCGGTATCGAGTTTATGGCAACCATGGGTTCAAATTATGATCTGGGCCGTTTTGGTGCAGAGCGTATGGGCTTTACTCCGCGCCAGTGCGACATGTTATTGGTAGCAGGTACTATTTCTAAGAAAATGGGTCCGGTATTGAGGCAGGTTTACCTTCAGATGGCTGAACCTCGCTGGGTTATCGCTATCGGTGCGTGTGCGTCTAGCGGTGGCATATTCGATTCTTATTCTGTATTGCAGGGTATAGACCAGGTAATACCGGTAGATGTGTACGTGCCGGGTTGCCCTCCACGTCCGGAAGGCATTATCGATGGTATTCTGAAATTACAGGATCTGGTGAAGGGAGAAAGCCTGCGCAGAAGGCAGAGTGACCAATATAAAGGATTGATGGAGAGTTACGGAATAGATTAACCTCTAGGCAACCGGCTGCAACAACGCAGTGCAATTTTTACTTTTTTATCTTCAAATATGGCTTTGACCAACGAAACAATACAAGAAAAGCTGACGGAAAAGTTTGGTGAACAACTTACTGAATGGGAAGTACCCTACGGTATGCTCACCTTCAGAGCCCCGGCCGAAATGAATCTGAAAGTACTGCAACATTTATATGATGCGATGGGTTTTCAGTTTATGACAGACCTTACAGGTGTTCATTTTCCAGACCGTAAAGGAGAGGAACTAAGCGTTGTATATCATTTGCATAATCTTGTGGATAACATACGCCTGCGTATGAAGATATATGTGCCTGTTGAAAAACCGGATGTATATACTGCAACAAAGCTCTTTTCTACTGCCAACTGGATGGAGCGTGAAACATATGACTTCTTTGGGTTCAACTTTGTTGGCCATCCAAACCTGATCAGAATTTTGAATGTGGATGAAATGGATTACTTCCCAATGCGTAAAGAATACCAGATGGAAGACCCTACAAGGGTAGACAAAGACGACGAAATGTTTGGCAGGTAGTTGAGTAAATAGTAATTAAAGCGAAAACAATGGAGCAGATACACACATTTTACTTAAAGTACAGGCTGGTTATGATGAATGCCGCTCTGTTGTGTGCCATTATTGTTTGCTTCCTGGCAAAAACGGAAAGTGTCAAGTCTTTGTCGTTTGGATTAGCCGCCGGAATTGCTTTAATAGAATTTGGTGAAAGTATTAGCCATTTAAGGGCTGGAGATACAAAAACTGTATCACAGAAATAAGCGGTTGTTGATAAAAATATTAGAAAATGTCGGATCAGTTAACGCATACATCTCAGCATCATATCAAGCTTTCTGAAGAATCACTTCAGAAGCAGACCACCACGCTTAACCTGGGTCCAACACACCCGGCTACGCATGGGGTATTCCAGAATATTATGGAAATAGATGGTGAGCGTGTTTTAGAAACAGTACCTACCATTGGTTATATACACCGCGCTTTCGAGAAAATTGCAGAGCGCAGGCCATATTACCAGGTAACTACGCTTACCGATAGACTTAACTATTGTTCTGCTCCCATAAACAACATGGGTTGGCACATGACCATGGAAAAACTGCTGGGTATTAAGACTCCCAAGCATGTTGACTACATGCGTGTTACCATGATGGAGCTGTCGAGAATAGCCGATCACCTGGTTTGCAACTCAGTTGTAGCGGTTGATACCGGTGCTTTAACCGGGTTTACCTATGTGTTCCAGTACAGGGAGAAGATATATGAGATATTTGAAGAGGTTTGCGGTTCCCGCCTGACTACCAATATGGGTCGTGTAGGTGGTTTTGAGCGCAACTTTACAGATGTTTTGTTCACTAAGCTCGATGGTTTCATTGCTACCTTCCCTAAGATGATGAAGGAGTTTGAAGGGCTGATGAACCGCAACCGCATATTTATGGATCGTTGCATTGGCGCCGGTCCTATCAGTGCAGAGCGCGCATTGAATTATGGTTTTACCGGTCCTAACTTAAGGGCTACCGGTGTAGACTATGATGTGCGTGTGGCATCACCATATTCATCTTACGAAGATTTTGAATTTACCATACCTGTAGGTACCAAGGGCGATGTTTATGATCGGTACATGGTGCGTAATGATGAGATCTGGCAGAGCTTCAGTATTGTGAAGCAGGCATTAGCTAAGATCAGGAAAATAGACGCAGAATTTCCAGACCAGAAGAATGTATTCTATGCGCCGGAAGCTGACAAGTTCCACCTGCCGGTAAAAGAAGATGTTTATACCAAAATGGAAGCGCTTATTTACCACTTCAAAATGGTAATGGGCGAGATAGACGCTCCTGCTGGTGAAGTATACCATTCTGTAGAGGGTGGCAATGGCGAGGTTGGTTATTACCTCATCAGCGATGGGGGGCGTACTCCTTACAGGTTGCACTTCCGTCGTCCATGCTTTATCTATTACCAGGCATACCCTGAGATGGTAGAAGGCGGATTGCTGAGTGATGCGGTTATTGCTTTGAGTAGCTTGAATGTAATTGCTGGTGAGCTGGACGCTTAAGATGAGTACAAATAGGAAATAGAACGAAATATAATTAGCTCTCGGGCTAAAGAATCAAATCAGATAATAATGATTAAGTTTTCAGAAGAGCGTTTAAAAAAGGTTCACGAAATAATTGCCCGCTATCCGGAAGGCAAGCAGAAAAGTGCCCTCATACCTATCCTGCACATGGCGCAGGATGATTTTGGTGGCTGGCTCGATGCGCCAACTATGGACTATGTTGCGGAAATACTACAGATCAAGCCAATTGAGGTTTATGAAGTAGCTACTTTCTACAGCATGTTCAACACTAAGCCTGTTGGTAAATACCTGTTAGAGGTTTGCCGCACGGGACCTTGTATGTTGAATGGCAGCGATGACATTATTGACTATATTAAGGAAAAACTCGACATCAGGGAAGGGGAAACCACAGCTGATGGCTTGTTCACTTTAAAGCCGGCTGAGTGCTTGGGCGCATGTGGTTACGCACCTATGATGCAGTTAGGTGAACATTTTAAAGAACATTTGACCAAAGAAAAAGTAGACACGCTCATTGCAGAGTTGAGGGCGAAAGCTAAAAACTAAATATTATGTTATGGCTTTCGACTTTGAATTAGAGATCTTTTTATCAGGTAAGCCGGCAAGAACAATGCAGCTACTTACTGATCCCGAGCTTATTCGTAAGTGGAGCGGAGAAGAGGGCATAGCAGAGCCGAAAGAAGGTGGAAAATTTGAGATGTTTGATGGCTGGGTAACCGGCAAAGTATTGAAAGCAGAAGAAAAGGAATTGGTGGTAACGTGGTTGCCGGGAGACTGGGAAGCGGGAACACCACCAAGTGAAGTTCATTTTTTATTGAAACCATATGGTGCAGGTACACTGGTAAAGCTAAAGCACACCGGCTTCCCTAGCGAAAAAGAAAGCGACAGCCACAAAAGCGGTTGGTCAGACTTCTACTTCGACCCCATGGAAGATTTTATGTTGATAATAGATAAGAGTTAGGCGATGAGGTACATTCTTATCTTTTTAATGCTCTTTGCAAGTAATGAAGTTTCGGCTTTTTCTATGCCTCCATCAAAAAGCATAGATTCAGTTGTGGTGGCGCTCGACAGGGCATTGCTGGCAAAAGATAGTATTAGTTTGAAGCGTTTGTTTGATGACAATATGACCTATGGTCATTCGAATGGATGGATTCAGACAAAAAGTGATGTTGTAAACGATTTGTTTAACGGGAAGATTACCTACAAACAAATAGCTGTAACAGAGAAGGATATTAAAGTGAGCGGAAGGTATGCTGTGGTAAGGATGAAAGCGGATGTAGATGTTACTGTCAGCAACACACCAGTTCATGTGAGATTGAACATTTTGCAGGTGTGGCGTTGGAAACACAGGCATTATGTTTTGATTGCAAGACAAAGCGTAAAAATATAAACAAGGTATTTGAATTAATATATCAGGAGAAATCATCAGAAATTCATTTTTTTGGTTTTGACTTTTGACTTTTGACTTAGAAAAATGGCTGCAAAAGTTTTATTAAAGAACGATCACATTGAAGGTATCCGTTATTACGATACCTACCGCAAGCATGGCGGCTACGAGGCTGCTGAAAAGGCGCTGAAAATGGCCCAGGCGGATATTGTGGAAGAAGTAAAAAAGAGCGGTCTCCGAGGTCGTGGTGGTGCGGGTTTCCCTACCGGCATGAAGTGGAGCTTTCTGGCAAAGCCTGATGGCGTGCCTCGTCACCTGGTGTGCAACGCCGATGAGTCTGAGCCGGGTACGTTCAAAGATCGTTACCTTATGGAGTTTCATCCGCATATACTTATTGAAGGATTGCTCATAAGCAGTTTTGCACTCGGTAGCAATGCTACCTATATCTATATCCGCGGAGAATATGCGTGGATCGTGAATATACTGGAAGAAGCTATAGACGAAGCAAAGAAAGCAGGATGGTTGGGTAAGAATATCCAGGGTACAGGTTTTGATTGCGAAATATATGTACACCGTGGTGCGGGCGCATATATCTGCGGTGAAGAAACTGCCTTGATCGAATCTCTGGAAGGCAAGCGTGGTAATCCACGTATGAAACCACCATTCCCGGCTATACAGGGTTTGTGGATGCGCCCAACAGTGGTAAACAACGTAGAAACGCTTGCGGCAGTAGTGCCAATCATTAATATGGGTGGTGAGGAATATGCCAAAATTGGTGTAGGCCGTTCTACCGGTTCTAAGCTCCTTTCTGTTTGCGGAAACGTAAACAAGCCGGGCGTTTATGAGATAGATATGACCATTTCTGTTGAAGAGTTTATCTATAGCGATGAGTATTGTGGTGGTATTCCTAACGGCAAACGCCTGAAGGCTTGTATCCCGGGTGGTTCATCAGTTCCGATAGTTCCGGCTAACCTGTTGTTCAAAACAGCAAAGGGCGAAACTCGCTATATGAACTACGAAAGTCTTTCAGATGGTGGTTTTGCTACAGGTACCATGATGGGTTCGGGTGGATTTATTGTGCTGGACGAAGACCAGTGCATTGTGCGCCACACCATGACGTTGGCTCGTTTCTACAATCACGAGAGCTGCGGACAGTGCAGTCCTTGTCGTGAAGGTACCGGCTGGATGTACAAGATATTGAAGAACATTGAAGGTGGTAAGGGTAAGATGAGCGACATAGGCCTGTTGTGGGACATTCAGCGCAGGATAGAAGGTAACACTATCTGTCCGTTGGGTGACGCTGCTGCATGGCCTGTAGCCGCTGCCATCCGTCACTTCCGCGATGAGTTTGAGTGGCACGTAAATAATCCGGAAGAATCACAGAGGCGCAATTATGGTCTGGCTCACTATGCCGATCCTATTCATGTGCCGGCAAGTGCATAAAGGAATTGATACTATTTTAAGAGAAGTATAAAGAATTTGACAAATGTCAGAACCAACACCAAAGTTTAAAGTAACCGTAGATAATATAAGTATTGAAGTTGCCCCCGGCACTACAATATTGAATGCAGCACGTATGATAGGTGGAGATGTTACCCCTCCGGCTATGTGCTATTACAGCAAGCTGCCCGAAAGTGGTGGTAAGTGCCGTACCTGCCTGGTAGAAGTAAGCAAGGGTTCTGAAAAAGATCCGCGCCCTATGCCTAAGCTGGTGCCAAGCTGCCGTACTACGGTTATGGATGGCATGGAAGTAAAGAATATTACTTCTGAAAAAGTGATCGATGCCCGTAAGGGTATTGTGGAAATGTTGCTCATTAACCACCCGCTCGATTGCCCGGTATGTGACCAGGCAGGAGAGTGCGATCTGCAGAACCTCAGCTATGAGCATGGTACAGAGAAGACCCGTTACGAGTTTCCCCGCCGTACTTTCGAGAAAGAAGATATTGGCCCGCATATACAGCTGCACATGACGCGTTGCATACTCTGCTACCGTTGTGTTTACACTGCCGACCAGCTCACGCAAAAGCGCGAACATGGCGTATTGGAGCGTGGCGATCATTCAGAGATCAGTACTTTGTTGCATAAGTCACTGGATAATGAATTTATTGGTAATGTAATAGATGTGTGCCCCGTTGGTGCACTTACCGATAAAACTTTCCGCTTCAAGAACAGGGTATGGTTCACTAAGCCTGTAGATGCTCATTGCTCTTGCACCAAGTGCAGCGGTAAGGCTCGCCTTTGGATGCGTGGTGAAGAAGTTTATCGCGTTACTGCTCGCAAGAACGAGTGGGGTGAAGTAGAAGACTGGATCTGTAATGAATGTCGCTTCGAAAAGAAATCTGCTAAGGATTGGGTGGTTGAATGTCCTTCTAAGATCAAAAGAAGCAGCGTAATTGCACAGGGTCATTACGAGAATACAGTAAAAACACCGGTGCTTATAGACAAGGTTATTGGTAAGCAACCAAAACTTCTGATGAACATTCATGACGTAAGCGACGTGAACAGACCTGAAATAGAACTATCAAAGATCGAAGGTCCGGCTCACTCTAATGATTTCAATACAGGTAAATAGAATTGATACTAACTACCGAAAATATCAAACAAGTAATAACGGGCTATTTTGCACAAAAGCCGGTTAAGAAAGTATGGTTGTTTGGGTCTTATGCAAGGGGTGAAGCCGATGATGAGAGCGACGTGGATGTACTGATAGAAATAGACTATAAATCGCTCGTAGGGCTGGAGTATTTTGGTTGGAAGGAAGAGCTATCAGACAGGCTGCACAAAAAAGTAGATATAGTAAGTGCTGGTTGGGAAAATAAACACATTAAACCATTCATAGATAAAGATAAGTATATCATTTATGAAAGGTAGATTAGGTAATAAAGTAAGAATAATCCATATCCTTGAGTCAATTGAGGAAATACAAGATGCAGTGAAAGGGCATACATTTGATAGTTTCCAGAATGAGCGGATACTCCAGATGGCTGTTGTAAAATGGTTTGAAATTATTGGAGAGGCAGCAAATCACCTGACCAATGAACTGAAAGAAAAGCATCCGGATATAAAGTGGAGGGACATTATTGGGCTAAGAAATGTGTTAGTACATGAGTATTTTATTATAGATTATGAAGCCATATGGCAGGCAATGTCTTTTTTGGCAGAATTGAAAAAAACACTTCAAGCAATAAATCTTGATTTAAACGATAATTTTTTAACTAACTAAACTACTTTTGCGCCACTTATGCTGTTATTGAATATTGACGCAGCTTTCGTCATAGAAAAAGTTATCCTCATTTCTGTGATACTAATGGGTTCTCTTGGTGTGGCAATGTATGCTACCTGGGCTGAACGTAAAGTATCGGCTGTAATGCAGGATCGTATAGGCCCCAATCGTGCGGGCCCGTTTGGTTTGTTACAGCCTTTGGCCGATGGTTTGAAACTTTTCTTTAAAGAAGAGATCATCCCCGATCGCTCTACTCAGTTCATATTCATTCTGGGGCCGTGCCTTGCAATGCTTACCGCTACTATGACAAGTGCCGTTATGCCTTGGGGTCCTGATTTTACACTTGGTGGCCGCACTGTTTCCCTGCAGGTAGCAGATATTAATATCGGTATTCTATTTGTATTCGGTGTCGTTTCTTTAGGTGTATATGGCGTAATGCTTGGCGGATGGGCGTCTAACAATAAGTTCTCCCTGTTAAGTAGTATCCGTGCTGCATCACAGTGTATCTCTTATGAGTTAGCTATGGGCATCAGCCTCATCGCTTTGTTGATGATGACTGGTTCATTGAGCATGAAGGACATCGTTACTCAGCAGCATGGTTTTTGGAACGATGGTTATTTTACCTGGAACTTCTTTAAGCAGCCCGTAGGTTTCATTATTTTCCTCACTTGCTCTTTTGCCGAGTTGAGCCGCGCTCCATTCGATCTGCCGGAGTGCGATAGTGAGTTGAACATGGGTTACCATCAGGAGTATTCCTCAATGAAGCTGGGTTTCTATCTCTTTGCTGAATACATTAATATGTTTATCAGTTCTGCCGTTATCAGTACTTTGTTCTTTGGCGGTTACAATTTCCCGTTCATGGATCAGGTGCAGGCTGCGGTGCCAAGCGGTATTTTTAGTTTAATATGCGTTGGTGCATTAATGGCGAAAATAGTGGGTATGATCCTATTCTTCATGTTTGTAAGATGGACACTACCACGTTTCCGTTATGACCAGTTGATGAAATTGGGTTGGAGGTCATTGATACCGTTGGCACTGATAAATATGCTGGTAACAGGCGGAGTGATCCTGATGACCATGAAAAAGTAATAAATTTTGAATATTATTGCGTGCAATGTTGACGATACCTCAGATAAAACAAACCGTTGCCGACTATTTTAAAGATAAGCCGGTAAAGGAAGTATATTTGTTCGGGTCGTATGCGAGAGGAGAGGCAAGAGAGGACAGTGATATGGATTTGTTGTTTTCTTTAATAGAAAATACCAGGATCAGTTATTTCGGATTAGCGCAATATCTTGTAGATCTGGAAAAGAAGTTCTTAGTGAAAATTGATCTGGTAGAGGAAATATCACTTTACCCCAGGTTGAAAAAATACGTTGACGAAGATAAAATATTGTTGTTTTCTAAAAAATGAAACTGAAGAGAGACAATATTCTTTATCTGGAATTGATAGACAATGCTATCACACAGATCTTTGAATATATCAAAGACACTGACGAAGAGGGGGTTTCTTAGAAACAATATGATGAAAGATGCATGCCTCATGCAGTTGATAGTAATCGGTGAAAATGGAGGAAATGTTTCAGAATAAATAAGGAATAGGTTTAAAGAGGTTGAGTGGCAATTAATGAAAGCAGCAAGGAATTTCTTTGCTCATGCGTATGATTATACGGATTGGACTAGAGTTTGGGAAACTATTGAAACGGTACTTCCCATTCTTAAACCCAAAATAGAACACATAATAGAGGTTTTGGAAAAAGAGAATAATGGAAAAACTAACTAAGAGATCAGTGCAGGTAGACCGCAGCCCGATGACTATTTCGGAGCGGGCGTATCTGCCTTCCATTTTAAAAGGATTGGGGATCACTCTTGGGCATATACTCAAGAAGAAGGCTACAGTAAGTTATCCGGAAGAAAAGCGTCCGTTTAGCCCTGTTTTTCGTGGGCTGCATATTCTCAACCGCGATGAAGAAGGGAAAGAACGTTGCACTGCCTGCGGTTTGTGTGCATTGGCTTGCCCTGCTGAGGCCATAACTATGGAAGCCGCAGAGCGTAAAGCTGGTGAAGAGCATTTGTACAGAGAAGAAAAGTATGCTGCAAAGTATGAGATCAACATGCTGCGTTGCATATTCTGTGGTTATTGCGAAGAGGCCTGCCCTAAAGATGCAATATACCTCACAGAGACAATAATGCCTTCTAACTATAACAGACAGAGTTTTATTTATAAAAAGGAAGATTTACTTATTCCTGATCCCAAAAAACAAGGATAGATAACAGTTTAACATGGACATCTACAGTATTTTATTTTGGTTCTTATCAGCAATGGCCGTTGGCAGTGCGTTGGGTGTAATACTCAGTCGCAACCCTGTTAATAGTGTAATGTTCCTGATACTCACCTTTTTTGCAATTTCCGGACATTATATCATTATGAACGCCCAGTTTCTGGCAGTTGTTAATATCATAGTATATGCCGGCGCTATAATGGTACTCTTCCTGTTCGTAATTATGTTGATGAACCTAAACGCCGATGTGGAACCACAGAAGGGCATGATGATTCAGCTGGCAGGGGTTATTTCAGGCGGTACCTTATTTCTGGTAATACTTATGGGTTTGACCACTGCTAAATCTGAACTGATCGATACTAAGTCGAGCGACATTGGTTTGATCAGCAATCTGGGTAAAGTTTTGTTTACAAAGTTTGCATTACCATTTGAAATTAGCAGTGTTCTTTTCCTTAGTGCAATGATAGGTGCGGTAGTCATAGGTAAGAAAGAGCATATACCGGCATCTGAAAAGGCCGAAATAGTTTAGTTGATTTAATTCCAGAGTTTAATTGTTTGATCATATGCCGGTTAGTTCTACGCATTATTTGTTTTTAAGCCTGCTGTTGTTTTCCATAGGCATTATGGGAACCCTCATGCGGCGCAATGCTATTATTATCTTCATGTGCATAGAGCTGATGCTCAATGCTGTGAATTTACTCCTGGTTGCTTTTTCTAAGATGTACGCTGATGCAGATGCACAGATCTTTGTATTCTTTATTATGGTGGTTGCCGCGGCAGAAGTTGCTGTGGGACTGGCCGTCATTGTAATGATGTATAGAAAAGTACACTCGGTAGATATCAATATATTAAACAGGCTGAAACACTAAACAGTAATAATACAATAATAAAAAATGGGGAATTTTTCTCAACTCGTATACTTAGTACCTCTTTTTCCACTGGTCGGTTTTCTGATCAATGGTCTTTTGTGGAACAAAATGCCAAAGTCACTTGCCGGTATTATTGGCAGTGCAGCTATACTGGCTTCTTTTTGTGTTTCATTGGGCATATTCTTTGAAGTAAAGAGTGCCTCATTTCATGAGCCGGTAATTGTTACGCTGTTCGATTTTATCCAGTCGGGCAAGTTGCACATACCGCTCGCGTTCCAAGTCGATCAGCTTTCTTCTCTTTTCCTGCTCATCATTACAGGTGTTGGTTTCCTTATACATGTTTACTCTGCTTCCTATATGAGTCATGATGAAGGTATGGTGAAGTACTTTGCCTACCTGAATCTGTTCGTATTCTCTATGTTGCTGTTGATACTGGGTGCTAACTACCTGGTTATGTTCATAGGTTGGGAAGGTGTTGGTCTTTGCTCTTATCTGCTTATCGGGTTCTGGTTCAAGAAAAGGGAATATACCAATGCAGCTAAGAAGGCATTTGTTATGAACCGTATCGGTGACCTTGGTTTCCTTGTCGGCATGTTGCTGGTATTATACAACTTCGGCACACTTTCTTACAAGGAATTCTTTGCTACCCTGGGAACAAGCGGAGCAACTATGCCGCCTGCAACTATCACAGCGATAACAATTTGCTTCTTCATAGGTGCTACCGGAAAGAGTGCTCAGATACCATTGTACACCTGGTTGCCCGATGCGATGGCAGGTCCTACTCCTGTTTCTGCATTGATACACGCTGCAACCATGGTTACTGCAGGTATTTATATGATAGCTCGTAGCCATGTATTATACTCTCTGGCTCCATTTACTTTAAACATTATTGCAATTGTTGGCCTTGCCACTGCACTGCTGGCCGCCACTATAGCCATCTTCCAATATGATATTAAAAAGGTATTGGCATACTCTACTGTTAGTCAGCTGGGATTTATGTTCCTGGCCATTGGTTCTGGCGCATATACTATCGCTGTATTCCACGTTATGACGCACGCATTCTTCAAGGCGTTGATGTTCCTTGGCTCAGGTAGTGTTATTCACGCTATGGGTGGCGAGCAGGATATCCGCAAGATGGGTGGTCTGGGTAAGAAGATGAAGATCACTTCTGTTACCTTCCTTATAGGTTGCCTCGCAATTTCCGGTTTTCCATTATTGTCCGGTTTCTTCTCTAAAGATGCTATCCTGACTGCAGCATATGCGCACAACCCTATATTGTATGCATTGGGTGTACTTGCGGCTATGATGACTGCCTTCTACATGTTCCGCCTTTATGTACTTACTTTCCGTGGTACTTTCCGTGGTACGCATGAGCAGGAGCACCACCTGCACGAAAGCCCGGCAGCTATGACCATTCCTTTGATAGTGTTGGCCATTCTATCTGTGATAGGCGGCTATGTGGGCATACCTGAGGTGTTTACGCATAAAGAACTTGCGTTCAATGAATACCTGGGGCCTGTAGTTAAGAACTTTGGCATACACGAGATACCGGAAAATACTGAGATTATGCTGATGACTGTATCTACATTGGCCTCACTTGCAATGATGTATTTTGCAATGATGAAGTTCCGCAAGCCTGCCTTCCCTGAAAGTACAGGTATTGCTAAGGTGCTGGAAAACAAGTGGTATGTTGATGAATTGTACGATGCGATAATCGTTCGCCCTATCGAAGCTATGTCTGGTGTTCTGGATCGTTTTGTTGAGAAAATGGGTATTGATGGTATCGTAAATGGCGTAGGTAAAACAGTAAAGTGGGGCGGAGATCGTCTGCGTATGTTGCAAACCGGCCAGGTAGGTTTTTACATATTCATTATGGTGATAGGCATGGTGGCGTTGTTTACGCTTAGTTTCTTTTGGATAAGATAATTTAAAGCCACATTTCATCTCCTACCTCTTAGGAGTGGGCTGAGGTGAGGCTAAATATAAAATAACAGAAAACATAAAAACAAAAGGCCGTAAGGTTTTTACTTTTTACTTTTCATTTTTTACTTAATTATGGTATTGTTACTACTCATTCTTATTCCTTTAATTACAGGCGCATTTTCTTTCGCTGTAAAAGGCGATGCCGCAAAAGCGCTGGCATTGATAAGTACTACAGCCACGTTGGCATTATCGGCATATGTAAGCGGTGCTAATTTTGGTGCTCCGGTTTCATACGATCACGAATGGATACCTATGATGGGTACTCGTTTCAGTTTGCTGGCAGATGGTATGAGCAGCATGCTCGTATTACTTACAGGAATTGTAATGATGGTGGTAATGATAGCGCAGATCAATAAAGATGTAGAACACCCGGGTGCTTTCTATGGTTTGTTGTTACTTTCTCAGGCTGGCCTGATGGGCGTGTTCCTTGCTTCTGATGCTTTGTTATTCTATGTGTTCTGGGAGTTGGCACTGATACCTGTTTACTTTCTGTGTTCTCAGTGGGGTGGCGAAAAGCGCATACCTGTTACTTTCAAGTTCTTCATTTATACGTTCGTAGGTAGCTTAATGATGTTGTCTGGTCTTATCTATCTCTCATTGCAGGGCGGTAGCTATGCATGGGCAGATATCACAAAGGCGGGCGCGGCATTACCTGCCGCATCTCAGCACTGGTTATTCTGGTTAATGTTTATTGCATTCGCTATTAAGATGCCGGTATTTCCTTTCCATACCTGGCAGCCAGATGCTTACGAGCAATCACCAACTCCGGTTACCATTGTGCTGAGTGCATTGATGGTGAAAATGGGCCTTTTTGCCGTGTTGCGTTGGTTAATGCCAACCGTGCCGGTAGGTGTAGAATATTGGTCTGATACCGTTGTAGTACTTTCTGTTATCGGTATTGTGTATGCTTCTTGCATCGCTATCGTACAAACTGACATCAAGCGTATGATCGCTTATTCTTCTATTGCGCATATGGGTTTGATGTGTGCAACAGCATTCGCACACAATGGTGTTGGTATGCATGGGGTGATGGTGCAGATGTTCAATCACGGCATCAACATTACAGGTATGTGGTTGATAGTAAGCATGGTAGAACAGCGTTGGGGCACCCGCGATATGACCAAGCTGGGTGGTATGGCCAGCTCTGCTCCGCAGATGGCTATTGCCCTGGTGATCATATCTCTTGCAAATATTGCACTGCCGCTTACCAATGGTTTCATAGGTGAGTTCATGATGTTCAATGGCTTGTTCTCTGGTTATATATCTAATCATACGGTTATGACTGTACTGGCAGGATTGGGTATCATACTCGGTGCAGTATACACACTGAACATGATACAGAAAGTAGCTTATGGTGAAAAGACCACTATGGTAGTGGCGAAAGACCTGGCTATCAATGAATACATTAGCCTGGCAGTGATCATTACCGTGATCATCTTTCTGGGTGTATATCCTAAACCATTGCTGGACCTTACTTCAGGAGTGGCACAGATGATAGTAAAGTAAACTGACTGATATTTTACCCCGTTTTGCGGGTGTTGATTATAAAAATTTTGAACCAGCTTGCCTTGTGGCAGGTTTTGAATTGAGATTATGACTGCAATTATTGCTACTACGGTTTTTGGAATTATTATGATGTTCACCGGTTTATTCGTGGACAATAAGAAAACTGTATCATCTATAGCAGCAGTGCTTTTTGTCGCGCTGTTGGGTATAAACATAATGGAGCTTTCAGATGCTACAGGTCCGGCACTAAGAAGCATGACATTGAGTTTGTTGGGAACTGCCGATAACACCAACGGTGCTTTCCCGCAACTGCTTTTTAATAACATGCTGCGCATAGATAAGATGTCTATGTGGTTCGGTACTGCAATGACTGCCTGCACTGCGCTTTATATACTGTTGATAGGAAAGGAATTCAGGAAAGTTGGTACTCACGTTGCCGAGTATTTTGCATTGATCTTCTTTATCCTTTGCGGTCTCTACATTCTTACTGCTTACAATTCAATGCTCATGTTGTTCATCGGTATTGAAATAATGTCTATTCCGCAGTATGTTCTTGCCGGCAGCGACAAGCGCAACCTGAAAAGCAGTGAAGCATCTCTTAAGTATTTCCTTATGGGTGCCTTCTCTACAGGTATCCTATTGATGGGTATCACGTTGTTATATGGTGCTACCCGCACTTTCAACGTTACTGAAATGGTGCCGATGTTGCACAGCGAATCGCTCAATCCATTGGCCATCTCAGGAATAGTATTCATAATGGTGGCGCTAGGCTTTAAAGTATCTGCAGCGCCTATGCACACCTGGACGCCCGATGTTTATGACGGTACACCAACAGCATTTACAGCTTTCATGGCTACCATAGTAAAGGCCGGTGTATTCTTTGCATTCCTTCGTTTATTCCACGTTTCATTTGGCAACATCAGTGAGCATTGGTTAATGATATTGGCAATTGTTACAGCATTGACTTTGCTCATAGGTAATGTTACTGCAGTATACCAGCAGAGCGTAAAACGTATGCTCGCTTATTCCTCAATAGCACAGGCAGGTTTTATGCTGTTCTCTGTGTTGGCAGTAAGCTCAAACATTGCATGGAACGGTATCATACTTTATGGTGTAGCCTATAGCGTTGCAACAATAGGTGTATTTGCCGTACTGGTAAAAATGAAAGACTACACTTACGATGGCTTTAATGGACTTGCAAAGAAAAACCCGCTACTGGCATTCGTTACTACCATATTCTTGTTCTCATTAGCTGGTATACCACTTACAGGTGGTTTCATGGCCAAATACTATGTATTGCTGGCGGTTATGCACCAGGGCAATATGATGTGGCTGGTGATCTTTGCATTGCTTATGGCTGCGATAAGTGTTTACTATTACTTCAGGGTGATCATCGCTATGTACTTCAAGCAAGGAGATCCTGAACTTACATCAGAAGTAACCATGGGCGACCAGGTATTGCTCATTGCAACTACCATTATTGTAATTCTCCTGGGTGTAATGCCGCATTGGTTCCTGATGCCTGCATAAGATACCAATGCTGATACAAAATATTAACGGGGCAACTATTATAGTTGCCCCGTTTGCTCTTAGTTATTGCTCCTGACTTCTGTCAAGCACCTCCTTTATCTTCTCTAGCTGCTGCGTATGCCTTTGTGTATGGTAGATGGTAAACCATATAAACTCATAGCGGGTAATGTGGCCCATACCCGGCATTTCAAAAGACATACACATTTCTGTCAGATCAAGTGTAGCAATCGCATCAAGTGTGTCTTCACGTATTGTTGCTAATTTATCGATCAGTTCCGTTTTCTCTAACGGATCATTGGTAGGAATAATGAAATCGGGCGACTTCATCTTATGCTCATAGTCAAGGAAAACCTTTTCCAGCATGGCCTTATGTTGGTCATAGGGCCTGTCTGTTGGTTGCGTACTATTTCTAAGCACATGTCCCATGTTGTCCATTGATTTCACCACATGATCGGTTACCTGCCCGGCTGTCCAGCTTCCTTCAAATGGTATTGTGTTGATATCGGGTCGGTCTATCGACTCCAGCACTGCTATAATATGTAGTAAAGTGGTGTCGTATCTGCTATAGGTTTCGTTTTTCATGCTATTGTTTTTATACCAAAAATAACGAACAAGAGGACCCGACAAGGGTGAGATATCGTCCTTTTAAGATGTGATTGCGACAAACGATGTCGTTCTCGTATCAGGCTTATTCTAACTTGTTTTATTGTATAGCGACACATGCGTTTTCAATTCTTTAACTAAAACTTAAAGAGCATTAGTTATTTTAAGAAAAAATAACTAGATTTATTCCTGATAATCAATACGTTAAGTTAATTTCTAGTTTCCTATGAAGTTAAAGTGTTGTCAACCCCGATGGTGTTTTGCATAGACTATGTATTGTCAATTAGTGTGTAGCTACATACATGTGTAAACATAGGGTTGTACGCTTTATAAAACCAAAATCACAGAATGTTATACGATATAAGTCAACTGGAATTTTTATTTGCCGATGATCCTGCTTTTTTAAAAGAGGTCATCGGACAATTTATAGAAGATGTATCTGCGGCAGAAGCAGACATTAATACAGCATATAATTCGGGCAATTTCGGGCAGGAGAAATATCACCTTCATCGCATTAAATCACCGGTGAACAATTTTGGTGTCATTGGTGCAGCCGCAATAGTAGAGGCGCTTGAGGATATGGCTGATACATTGGGCGCGTCTACAGAGCATGCCTCGCTCTTGCAACAATTGCATGTGGAACTTACCGCCGTAATTATCGAATTAAAAGAAAATCATTCTTTATAACCCCCAAAAGTATAGGCATATGTTTGTAAGGCAACAACAGTTTATTAATAAGGAATGGACAAATGTGCATACAGCACCGGGTTTTACCAACACAGGTTGTAGCCTTGTACTTGTCTTCGGTAGCGGAGAAGAGATCATCAAACCTGATGTGTATACAATGCTGAAAAGCGAATATCCTAACGCCGAAATAGTTATCGGATCAACAGCCGGTGAGATAATAAACGAATCTGTTTACGATGATACTATAGTAGTTACTGCAATAGCTTTTGAACGAACCGGATTAAGAAGTGCTTCACTCAATATGAATGATTATGTCTCCAGTTATGATGCCGGAGCCGCATTGATGAAGTTGCTGGACGCGGAAGACCTGGCATCTGTTTTTGTATTGAGCGACGGCGCGGTAGTCAATGGTAGCGAACTGGTAGCGGGGTTGAATGATAACAATAATAAAAAGGTAACCACTGCCGGCGGACTAGCTGGTGATGCCGCTCGTTTTCAACAAACGTTTACCGGCCTCAATGCCATACCTTCTCCGGGCAATGTAGTTGCTATCGGATTTTACGGAGCACACCTTGCTGTTGGTCATGGATCAATGGGTGGATGGGATGAATTCGGCCCTGAAAGAACAATTACTAAAGCGGACAAAAATGTGCTTTTGGAGTTGGACGGTAAGAGCGCACTGGAATTGTATAAACAATACCTGGGAGACTATGTCAATGATCTGCCTGCCTCTGCGCTGCTGTTTCCGCTATCACTAAAGGATAGTGGCAGCAAGAATGTAGTAGTGAGAACCATACTCGCCATTAACGAAGAATTGAGCTCTATGACGTTTGCAGGCAATATGCCCGAGGGTGGTAAGGTGAGATTGATGAAGGCCAATTTTGATAAGTTGATCGACGCATCCAATATAGCTGCCGTCGGCACTGCAGTAACAAATGCGGTTTCCAAACCTGATCTTGCCATCCTTATCAGCTGTGTAGGCCGTAAACTTATTTTACAGCAACGCATCAGCGAAGAGGTGGAAGCGGCGCGAGACTTTTTTGGCGCAAATGTGCCAATCACCGGCTTCTACTCTTATGGCGAAATATCGCCGCTGAAAGAAAGTATGTCGTGCGAATTACATAATCAGACAATGACCATTTTAACCCTTTCTGAAATATGACCCATTTACCAGACTCGGCAATAGAGCTGCATAAAGTACTACAGAAACAGATCGCTAAAAACCTTCCGGAGAAATTTTGGAGAGATACAGAAATACTTACATTCCTGTCGGTAGTCAGTGGCTATTACAACACTGTTGAAAGAGATAAAAAGATCACGGAACACGCTTTTGCTATCAGTGAAAAAGAGTACCAGGCAGTAGTTACTGATATCACAAGGAAGAACAAGATACTGCATGATGCTATGCTGCAATTGAAAGCAGCTATCGCCACACTTCAGCCTGAAGCCGCATCTGCATTTGACGACTCAGACGAAGACATATCGGCGGTCATCAATTACCTTATGGAGCTGATCCTTAGGTCAAAAGAGTTGGAGCAACACCTTATTCATGCAAAAGACGCTGCAGAGCAAGCCTCTAGCGCAAAGAGTGATTTCCTGTCAGTAATGAGCCATGAGATCCGTACGCCACTAAATGCCATCATAGGGTATATCCATTTACTTACGCAGGAAGATCCTCTGCCATCACAAACAACGTACCTCAATATCCTCACTATTTCTGCCAAGAATCTGATGAGTCTCATCAATGATGTTCTGGACTTCAGTAAGATAGAAGAGGGTAAGGTGATTTTTGCCGATAGTGATATGGATCTGAGAAAACTGGTGCAGGATGTAAGGTTGGCCAATAAGATAAGGGCCGATGAAAATGGGGATATACTCAAAGTAATGATGGATGAAGATGTGCCCCGCTATGTAAAGGGCGACATCACAAGACTCACCCAGATATTGAACAACCTGATATCTAATGCCATTAAGTTTACCAAAAATGGCAGGGTTACTATAGAATTGCAGTTGAAGTCTAAGAAGGGTAAATATGCTGAAATTTTGTTCCTGATAAAAGACACAGGCATAGGCATCAGCAAAGAAAACCAGCAACTGATTTTCGAGCGATTTACTCAGGCACATAGCTATATTACAAGAGAGTATGGCGGATCTGGCTTAGGCCTTACTATCATAAGAAGTTGCTCAATTTACTGGAGAGCGAGATACATGTAGACAGTGTACCGGGCCAGGGATCTGAATTCTCATTTACATTATTGCTTAAAGAAAGTGATGTTGTAGAAGACGAAGTACCTCAAAGCATCATCAACGGTGAAGAATTGAAGGGCAAGAAAATTTTATTGGTAGAAGACGTTGAATTCAATGCCCTGCTAGCGCGCAAAATGTTGCAACGCTGGCAGGTAGATGCTACCCATGTGGTAAATGGACTGCTGGCTGTTGAGGCTGCGCGCAACAATGATTATGATGCCATACTCATGGACGTGCAAATGCCGGTAATGGATGGTATTACAGCCAGCTCAGAGATACGCAAGTTCAACTCTGATGTTATTATCATTGCACTTACGGCATCTACCTCTCCTGCCATGCAGGAAAAATTCAACAATTTGGGAATAAGTGGTTTTGTATACAAACCTATTGATGCAGACTATCTATACAAAACATTGGTAAGGCTTAGCCGATAAACGTACTATGGATGATAGTAGGCCATAGCACCTGGCATCAGGTCGCGTATATGTTGTATCCGGCTCTCATCACTTGGGTGAGTACTCAACAGCACAGGTGTGCTCGATCCGCCACCTTGTGCCTGCATCCGCTGCCAGAAGGTAATAGCAGCATTAGGATTATATCCCGCAGATGCCATAAAATACAACCCTGTTTCATCGGCTTCGTTCTCTTGCTTGCGCGAGAAGGCTAATATGCCCAGGTTGCTGCTCAATCCAAATGCTGCATTGAACAATTGCTGTGTTTCGGCTGGTTTAGAAGATAAAAGCACAGATAATGCCGCACCACCATATTGTAGTAGTAATTGCTGGCTCATACGCTCATTGCCATGTTTTAGCACCGCATGTGCTATCTCATGCCCCATCACTACCGCCAGATCAGTATCCGTCAGCGTCAATGGCATAATACCACTATACACCACTATTTTACCACCAGGCAGGCACCACGCGTTTACCTCAGCATTATTTACCAGGTTAAATTCCCAGTTGTAGTTCGTTATGAGGTTACTTTGCCCCTTATCTGCAAGGTATTGTTGTACTGCGGCAGTTAACCTGGCGCCAACGCGCTGCACCATTTGGGCTGAAGCCGTACCTGTCACCGGCGGATTAGTTGCTATAAATTCATTGTACTGGCTTGCCGACAAACTCATTACTGTGGCATCATCCACAAGATCAAGCGTGTTGCGCCCATTGGCATTTTTATGGCAGGAGTAGATGCCGGTACTTATAGCAGCAAGCCCAATTATAGAAAGGTAAGTGTATAGTTTTTTCATGGTTATCATATTAATTACATGATACCGATAATAAAGCCATGCCAAGCCCCGCTGGCATTATAAGTATTGACATTGCATTTTTATATTATTTCTAATTGCAAATAACACCACATTATTTATAGAGGCTATACTTTAATAGCTCTCCTTTATATCTTTAAGAAAAAAAAGTAGGATGAAGAATTATCTTTTACTGTTCTCAATGAGTGAGCAACTACAACACTGGAAGGGTTGGCTGCTGGTTTTCGGTATTGGTTTGGTGGTGGGCCTGATATGCGGTTTGCTTATGAAATGGAGAAGCCTCGGGGTGTGGTTTTCTATGCTAATGGGCATGGTTGGCGCATGGGCATATCATGCGTTTCTTACAAAATACTATACGTTTTCACAAAAGCACATAACCAACGAGATCATTTACTCTATAATAGGGGCATTTGCATTAACCGTAATTATCAATCTTATTTTCGGCTCTAATCGTGGACGCGACAGAACCTTCTGGAGGGCATAATAATACTGTTGATCATTTACATACAAAGAGCTGCCTATCGGCGGCTCTTTGTATGTTTAATCTATTAGTAAAGCAAGATAGATAAGTGATTTATAATATTCTATACGTCAACCACTCTCCTCCCCTGCCTACCGGCAGGTAGGTTTTGAAGGAGGAGTACCCTAAGTGACGGCTTTTTCTGTCGTCACTTAGGGGGAGGTGGTTATCTAACATTAAGTGTGATACTATCTACACACCGTCATTTCCCCACCTCGCCCTGCTTAACAAATTGCTTATCTACATCGCCAAACTTACCCAGGTCATTAAACACTGCGTCGGCTTTATGAAAATAGAACGGAAGATCGTTGTGGCTCCAGAATGCCTTGTCATATTTATAGGCGCCGTATTGCCGTAATCTGGGATAAAACTCCTTCAGATGATCCGCAGTAGTATAGCGGGAAATAGAATCGCAGCGCCATTCAAAAACATCACTGATCACATAGATCTTATTACCCCAACCCGCATTGTAAAAATCATCGGTATACTGCCTGCGCAGTGTTTTCAGATACCACTTATCTTTTATCAGTTCATATTCGGCTATCAGCTCAGCATTATTGAATTCAAAAAAATACTCCTTCTTAGGATAGATAAAATTAAGCTGGCTTTCATGAGGGTAGTAATACCCCGGGTTTCTAACAGCCTTGCGCTGTACCCTTACAAATGCCAGGCTGCTTCTGTCTATGATCAGTTGACCCGTTTCATACGCCTCACTCCTGAACGCCTGCGTTACAACTGGGTCTTGTACGCCATGCCTTTCACTTGAATATGCCTTGCAGAGGTAGTTGATCACATAATAATCTCCCGGCTCATAGGTAGTATCAAAGTTGAATGTATAGGAGTACAATTTATTGTTAGCAATGGAGCTGGTGGCCAGGTGATATACTGGATTTTCCTCCATCAGGTCAGCTACATTATCACGGGCTTCATTGCTGGGATTTTCAAAAAATAAGCTCCGCCTTGTCTGGCGCTCCGCAAACGCTTCTGTGGAGTGTATGCCCTTTTTCTCCTTAGTCAGCTTGAACATCACTATAGGTTGCGCTTCTATCAGGTTCACAAATGTATTATTTACCTGCTGGTATTGCCGGTAAGAAGAGAAGGCAAAATAGCTGTTACTTTCATAGTTGGTGGGAATGGCGGCAACGGCTTTATGTACAATGCCTTCGGCACTTTCGCCAACTATCTCCGCCTCTTTAAGCGCATAAGCGCCTACCTCAAGGTATACTCTTTCAACACTATCAAAGGTGCGCTTGTGTTGTAGCGTTGTCTTATAACCAACCACTGAAACTTTGAAGGTCATTTGTTTCAGTTCCGCAGGAATGGTAAATATAAAATTGCCAATATCATCGCCCAGCACTGTACTGTTGGTTTCCTCCAGCGTGATGACAGCAAATGGAATAGCGGAAGAGTCGCGCGTATTGATCAGCAGTCCTTTAAAGGTAGTCTGCGCAAAGCTGGGTAGCCCCAATAGGAAAACGTAAATGGCAGACAGGAGAAACAGACGGGTTTTCATTGCCGGTAGATTTAATAGGTGCCCCTTAGCCAAATTTACTTAATAAATCTGTCCGTACAATAGAATAAAAGGCTAATTTTAGTTTTGCAACAAATGAATAAGGCCACCTTAAAAACAAGCGATAAATGACCGGTACCAACACTGTTACATTGGTAGTGGTAAGCGATGATCATTATATGATCTTAGTGGCTGCGCTTATCAGTTCGGTTGAGGCACACCTTGCACCGGGTAAGCAGCTCGATCTGTGGATCGTAGAGGATGAGGTGACGCAGGAGAACATTGATAAGATGGAGGCTTCTGTGAATAAAAATGTTACCACTATTCATTGGCAGAAGCTGGTCGATGTGATCCCCCTGGGCTGGTCTTTACCTATAGATCACAGCAGCTACCCGCTCAATATTTACATGCGGTTATTCATACCGTATTTTATGCCCAAAGACATAAAAACGGTGCTCTATCTTGATGCCGACATGATCGTGCAAAGAGACATCTCCCTGCTGCTCAATGAAGATATCGATCAGTTCACCATTGGTGCGGTATTAGATCCGCGCCTGAAGACGTTCGATAACCATTGGGGGGGCATCAAAAACTATAAAGAACTGGGCTTTAAAGGCGACACACCTTATTTCAATACAGGCCTGTTGCTCATCAATGCACAAAAGTGGCGCGATGACGAGACCACAGAAAAGATATTGGCTGTTATCAACAACAATAAGAAATACGCTAATTACCCCGACCAATATGGCATGAACATAGTGCTGCATGACCAATGGTTACAACTCGATAAGCGCTGGAACAATTTCGTTACCGAGCCTTTCACCGACCCCTACATCATCCACTATGTAGAGCGGAAGCCTATCTATTCAACATTTAAGAACGGCGAAAAGTACAAACAACTCTTTTACAAATACCTCGACACCACTGCCTGGAAAGGAACAAAACCCGTCACCGAGTCGGCCCGCTACGTAAAAAAGATCAAGAACATTATCGCCAAATTCAGGAAGTAATACCAGTATACCTCTTAACGACAAAAAACAAAAGAAGTGTGTCATTGCGAGCTCTTCGCGAAGCAATCTCAAGTTTGGACGTATTCGTTTTGTAACACTCCGCCCACCCCCAATGTCATGGTGAGCCGCAAGCCTGCACCGAGTTCATCCAAGTGAACCACGACATTCGCGCGAACACATTCGTCAACACCCTACCACGTTACTTCCTTCGCCCCTTCTTTTACAAACTGCTGTTCCACCACTCCCCATCGCAGTAGGTCTTTAGACACCGCATCTTTATCCGCGAAATGAAATGGCACATTGCTATTATCCCAGAATTCTTTGTTGTAACTGTATACTCCGTACTGCCGTAGCTTAGGGTAAAACGCGTTTACCAGGTCTCCCGTAATATACCTTGATATTGAGTCAGACTGCCATTCAAACATGTCCGTAATATCAAACTCTTTGGTGTCTTCATACTTGTCAAAAAAATTCGTTCTATATTTTCGGTAGAGCCTTTTGGTATACCATTTGCCGCTTCTTTCTTCATATTCCGCTTCCAGTTCGCCCGCTACAAACTCGAAAGTATTTTTACCATCGTTGGTATAGTTTGCCCCACCAGAATAGGGAAACACATAATGCGGATTTCTGCAGGCTTTGCGTGTTATCTTTTTTATAGCGAGTGTTTGCCTATCAATTACTAACCGGCCAATTTCGTAGCTGGCGCCCTTAAATGTCCCTTCAATATCACCCAAAAAGCCATAGTTTTCTTTCGATGTTGTAGGGCACAAATAGTCAATAACATAGTCGCTGAATTTTTCTGACGTATCAAAGCTAAACTGGTACATGATCAGCCTGTTGGGCGCTATAGAACTATTGGCAAGATTGTACACCGGGTTTTCATCCATCAGGAACGACACGTTGTCTTTGTGCTAGTTGCTAATGTCTGTATAATATGCACTGCGTCTCAATTCCCTGATCGCATAGGAGGGAGTAGCTGCTATTTTCCTGTTCTTTTTCTGTAGTTTGAACATCACCACAGGCGATGCCTCGATAAGATTCATAAACGAGTTATTGACAAACTGATATTGCCTGTAAAAGGAGTACGAAAAATAACTGCTGTCTGCGTAATTATCGGGAATAGCTTTTACGGCTTTACGCACTATTTCCCGAGCCGATTCGCCAACTATCTGGGCCTCCTTCAGATCATGTGCAGCAACATCAAGATACACGCGTTCCACAGCAGTGAATTGCCGATCATGATGTATAGTTGCTTTATAGCCCTGTATAGAAACGTTGAATGTCAGTTTTTTTAAACCGCCATCAACGGGAAAGTTGAAGGCGCCACTGCTATCCGCAAGCACAGTGCTATTGATCTCTGCCAGCTTTATTACAGCATAAGCAATGGGAGATGAGTCTCTGGTATTAATAAGAACCCCATTAAATTGGGTTTGTGCAGTCAGCGACGCACACAATAAAAAAAATAGGGCAAAGAGTAAACAGGTGGTTTTCATAGCAGCGTATCATTGAGGTAATAGAAAGGAACCGCTACTCCAAATTTAATGAAAACGCCGCATATTGAGAGCATCTGGGAAGTAATGCTAATAAGCGATGCTGGGCGTAGACTTTGTTGCAGTTTATCCCGATCATTTCGGGATCCTTGCGGTTGCCAGTCTCCAGACTGGCGCATCCGGACGTATTCGTTTTGCAACGCTAAGCCCACCTGCTTCATCTGGTTGGGGCTAGGCGCATGATTGTATATCAATGCACCAACCTAAACACCCCTCTACTCCCATCATCCCCAACAACCTCCAGCACATAAACCCCACTTGCCAATCCCCGAAGATCTATCCTGCCATAAGGCACACCACTCTTCACCACCACACCCACTGCATTCACCAACCTATACGCACTACCGGGTGCAGCCCCGCTCACATACACCTCATCGGCAGCAGGGTTAGGGTATATCTTTACATTGGCCATGCTACCAGTACCATCTATACCCACGCCATGCACATGCACGGTTACGGTATCATAGGTTATTACCCCGCACACATCCAGCTCCATTACATAGCTGGTGGTCACTGTGGGGTGTACATGCAGCCCGCTGTGGTTGCTGTCTACAAGTACGCCCGTGGTGGTGTACCACTTGCACGGTGTGTAGTCATCATTGTCTATTGTCCATACGCTATCACCTGCATAGCTTATATGCTCTCCCAGCCATGCGGTATCACCGCTGTATATGGTCGTATCATTGCCCGCATTGGCTACCGTGCCTATTTTTATTACGCTTACATCGTCTACTAAATGCCATGAGTAACGGTCATTCCCTAACACACTGGCATGGGAAAAGTGCTTTCGCAATGTATCCGTATGGTTGGCATCAAAAAAATTACCTATGGTTATGAACGATTCATTACCCGTAGCAGTAAATGACCCTTGCACTTTAGTCCAAATAACGGTATCCGTTATTATTGCAGTTTCAAATACTTGGGGAGTATGTGTAGATTGAGGAACTCCACAATTGGTAGTTGTATCTATTGTACCATCATCTAAATAAGCACCAAGACCATTGTGGGCGTAGGCAGATGCACCAGTCAATACCGCATAGAATGTTACGCAGTATTGTTGCCCAGCAGCCAACCTGTTTATTAGTTTCCCTTGTAGGTAATCTCGTTTAAAAAAAGAAGTAGTGTCAAGCTCATTATAATAATTTTGCATTTGCATCATACCGTTACCACTTTTGGGATAGTGAGTATATGCTTGGCCATCGGGCACCTTCGTAACAGGATAACTACTGCAAGTATTACAATATTCCGGTTTACAATCTGTAAGGTATGGGGGCGTTCCAAGTGTATCGATCGAAGATCTTACAGTATCTTCAATTGCACTCCAGTAATTAGCATACTTCACTAAGTCATGATATTGTGGACACCTCCAGTGTGTCTCAAAGCTGGGGTTATGCACAAGGTTTATCTGCGCCTGGGCATCGCCCCACGCACAGATCATAGCTATTATCAAAATCAGTTTCCTCATTGCACTACCAAATTAATACTAAAACTCACAGCAAAGGCATCCTCAGCAAAACAGCGTTAACGTAGACGCACTGTCATCCTGAGGTTCTCGAAGGATGCGTCTCCAAAGCGGACTGGCACGTTATCCGGGTTGTGGCTCACACATCCCCCACAAAAAAACGGGACTCATCACTGAGACCCGTTTTCTAAAAATATGATTACAGATTAGTTACTGTAGATATTAGCTGTATTCCTGTAGCCTGTACCTGTATTGCTGTACCAGTCTACGAAAGAGGTACCGCCCGATGTACCCCACTCACCAAAGTGAAGGAATGCCTGAGTGATATCTTTGCGCTCGATCGGATAATTGAATGGAGCAGTAGGTATGTCTATAGCGAAAGGCAGACCTGTAGCAGTAACATAGTACCTGCTGGCAGATACGCTGCTGTTATCATCAGCGGTACCAAAGTAGCTTGCAGTAGCAAGGTCGGTTGGTGCGTGAGCAGAAAGGTGTGTTTCGCGGCCACGGCCAAAGTTGTAGATGAACGGATTATAAGAAGTCAGACCAAATGTGCTGAGGGTAGGGCCGCTCGTAACATCAAAAGATACGGTGTAGCTCTTTTCAGGTGTAGTTGCTGCACCCGGTACTGTATTCCAGTTAGCCATTTCAGCGCGCATGTCGGTAAACAATATCATTACCGCTTTTGCCTGTCCTGCCTCAAGTGTAGCACCTGTTACATTAGTAACATTAGCCCTGTTTACCGGGAACTGAACACCAAAACCATTCTGGTATTCACCACCTGTTGCTCTCAGTGTGTAGTTAGCAATTACCTTAACTACTACATTGCTTGCATTAGTAACAACCTGGTAGCGGTAACCCATAACCATATCGTTCATATCGAAGTCGCCCTTAGAAGGCCAGTTATCTTCAAATGCCAGAGTACCACCGCTTGCTGCAGTAGGATAGTAGCTGTTGTAAGCTTTGGTAGCGTCTGTAGGATATGCGTCAAGTGCATCAGAAACTCCGTCACCATCAGTGTCAGTTACTGCAGGTGTGCCGTTGCCTTCGCTGTTACAACCCGATGTTGGAATGTACAATGTGCAACCGTTAGCAGCACCACCTGTAAGGTAAGATGCACCTACAGTTGTTGAAGAGCATATCTGCAATGCGCCGTTAGCTACTGCACCGCTGTTAAAGATAGTTGTAGAACCTGTGATCTTCACCAGTGATGTGCTGCCATAACCCTTAACTGTAGCGTTGTTGATGAAGTTAACTGTCTTCAGCATAGCGCCGTTGTACATGCCCAGTTCAGTACCACTGTTGATGGTACTTGTACCTGCTACCTTAATAAGGTTGTAGTTCTTTACTACTGAGCTCTGGTTGTAGTTACCATTAACAGTAAGGCTGCAATTGTTTACAAATGCTGCTGCACCGCTGTTCTGCTGGAAGTTACCTGTTACTACAAGGGTGCCATTGTTAGTAGAACTTGAAGGTGAGCCATTGTTGAAGCTGCCGTTTACGGTCATTGTACCATTGTTAATGAACGTTTGTGCATTGCTGTTCAGGTTAAAGTCGCCTGTGCTGGTATAAGTACCATGGTTGGTAAATGCGCCATTAAGAGGAAATGAACTGGTTAATGTACCGTAGTTAATAATGCTTGCAGCTGATGAGTTGAAGTTGATACTTGCTGTAGCGGATGCTCCTGCTGTGATCAGCAATGTAGCTGCACCACCGAAGTTAAGGTTCTGAAGGGTTACATTGGTACCGCAAACACGTATAGTACCACCGTTAACATTCTGGAAACCAACGGTGATGTTGCTGCCGGTGATACAAACAACGTTACCGCTGTTTACATCTACATTAGAAGTATTAGTAGTAATGGTACGGGTGCAACCGCTGCTGCAATCATCCATGGTTGACATATCGCGCTGTGCAGTTTTCTTAGCCGCTACAGTAGGGTCTGTTTCGCCGAATGACATGGTAACACCACCTCCAACATTTACCTTGTTAACGATCATTGAATTATCAGGAGATGTCTTAACTATATATACCTCGTTGATAGTCTTAGCCAGAGAAAGATTGCTGGTGAAACTTGATCCTGTATTTGCAGATCCTTTGGTAAGCAATGAACCACCGTTGAATGGGTCGCCATTGTAGATAGCGATGCTGTGGTTAGCTGTAGAAAAACGTGCATCGGTGATGCTGATCACAAATGGAACCATGCGTGAGCTCTCCCAGTTGAAACCTGTAGGTGCAGTGATGTCGTTTACGCTGTTGTAAACGTTGCCGCCTACCGGGTTATTGTCTGTCTTCCTGCACGATGGTATCGCGATAGCGCAGAATAAAGCTGCAAGTAGTAATTTTTGTTTCATTGCTTATGTATAAAAACGTTTATGGTGTCCAATAGTTAGAGTGCAAAAATAGACAATACCCGAAATTAGCTTGTTATCCATGTCATAACGTCAAGTAATCCATTTGTTAATGAAATGTGGATAAGTCGTTAATAGGCAAGCCTTTCAGCTTACTGGGTAACAGTCGTCGCCCGGTAACTAATCAATTTATAGCCAATGAGTTATGGTCTATTTTGAAACTAAGATGATACTTTCTCCATAACATCCTGTAGTTCCAGCGTTACCTCGGCGGCTAGTTTTTCCACCTCAGCCACTAATGCGGGTATTTCTTCCATATGTTCCCCGCTTGTACAATAGGCTTCAATTTTCAGGAAGATATCAGTAAGCAGTGTGCAGCCTATAAAGTTGAAAGACCCCTTAAGTTTGTGTACATAAAAGACAATGTTCTCGGTATCATTATTTCCCGAGGCCAGTATCAATTGTTCCAGCGACTCTGGAATAGAAGTAAGGTATACGCTTATAATAGAGATAATAAAATCACTCTCTCCGTCGGCCATTTCCAGTATGGTTTCCAGGTCTATATACCGGTAGTTGTTTTCAGGCATCATATCTTTTGCAGTAGTTTAGGTGTCCATTCATCCAGTTTTGTTTTTACATCCTGTATTTTGAATGGTTTACTTATATAATCATCCATGCCCTGGGCCATTATTTTTTCTTTGTCCCCCGTAAGTGCATTAGCGGTCATGGCTATGATCACAGGTCTGTTATTGCCACTATACTGTTCCCGTATCTGCTTCGTAGCTTCATATCCATCCATCACGGGCATCATTACATCCATAAATATCAATTGATAGCGCTTGTCTGCCAGCAGGTCCAGCGCTTCGCTTCCATTATTGGCCAGGTCGGCTTTGTACCCCAGTTTATCCAGGGCCCTTAATATCATTTTCTGGTTGATCTCATTATCCTCTGCCACCAGTATATTTATTGGAGGTGCTGCTACCTCGGGCGGCACATCTTGCCCTACGTCACTTTTCTGCACAGGTTTGCTGCCCGACTTACTCAGCACATCTATCAAAGCCCGCTCTATCTGAGCATGTTTTATAGGTTTATTGAGCACAGCTGCAAAGAGCTGTTTATAGTCTATATCGCCCACCGGCAAGAAGCCCGCAGAGCTAAATAGTATTACAGGCAGTGCAGGATGCGTCTGTTTGATCATCCTGGTTACTTCTATGCCATCCTTCTCCGGCATCAGCAGGTCTATCACTGCAAGGTCAAAGTGAGTTGTCTTCAGTTCTTCTTGTGCCGACAGGTAGTTATCAACCACTACGGGCTTCATTCCCCAGTGCTGACAATGAGTACGTAGTATCTTCAGGTTGGTCTTATTATCGTCGAGTATCAATATCGACTTGTCCTTGAGCTGTGCGGTAAATGTCTTTTCTTTATTGTTATAATGAATTGTTCTGCGGCTTGCCGGCACTTTTAAATTAAAGATGAATGACGTACCCACGTTTATTTCACTCTCCGCTCTTATTGTGCCGCCCATCAGTTCTACCAGCCTCTGGCAGATGACCAGCCCCAACCCTGTACCGCCATATTTACGGGTGGTCGATGAGTCTACCTGAGAGAACGACTCAAAAAGCCTGTGGAATTTATCTTTAGGTATCCCTATGCCGGTATCTTTTACCGTAAACTGTATATCGTATATATCTCCTTCGTTGCCCAGCGATTGTACGGTTACCAGTATCTCACCCTTTTCGGTAAACTTCAGCCCGTTAGATACCAGGTTCAGCATTATCTGCTTCATACGCACCACATCACCTATTATCTCGGTAGGCACTGCAGGGTCTATGTAGTAGAGCAGATCCAGGCCTTTTTCATTGGCTTTCATGCCCATCAGGTCATATGTTTCCTCTATTACGGTACATATGCTCACCGGTTGCTCTTCAAGATCCATCTTGCCCGACTCTATTTTAGAGAAGTCTAGAATGTCATTAATAATAGAGAGCAACGATTCCCCGCTTATTCTTATGGTGTCTACATAGTCTTTCTGCTCATCATCAAGCCGGGTGTTTACCAGCAGGCTGGCCATTCCTATTACGCCATTCATTGGCGTGCGTATCTCATGGCTCATATTTGCCAGAAAGTCAGATTTGGCTTTGTTCTGGTCATCAGCTATTTTTCGCTTCTCGTCAAGTTCCACGTTCAGCTCTTTCAGCTTTTCGGTGGCCTGGTATATTTCCGTTACATCTTCAAATACCCATAACCGCCCCTTTATATTATCCGATGATGCGGGTACACAGGTAACATGCAGCACCTTTTTTATCGGGTTGCCGAATATCCACTCCCAGTCTTTTATAGTTTTATCGGGCGAGCTGAATAGCTTCATGCCCTCCCGCATTATCGACTCCTGATTTACAGCACTGTTCCGCAGTTGTAGCATTGCGGCTGAAATGTCAGCCGGTGAGTTGTGGGCTTCGCTAAGCTGCAACAGCTCTGCCGCAGGGCCATTCACCCACCCCTGTTTACCTATATCATCGGCAAACACTATTCCCTCGGGTAGCGTACCCAGTATGGCATTATAACGGGTGGTAAGCTGTTCTATTGAATAATAGGTTTGTATAAGTAGCGTAGCGCCCTGTAAACCCAGGCGGGCATGACCCAGAAATTCAATATACGCTTCCGGAAGCTCTATTTTCCGGTCGTAAAATAATACGAATACGCACGAAAACACTTTTTCCTGCACAGGCAGAAAAACAAGGGTTGTGTCTTTGCCTTTATTCAGCGCCTCACCCGATGTTATTTCTATTTTATTGCCTGCTATAAGGTTGTTGATCAGGTCGGCATTTATAAATCCGTCAAGGAAATCAGGCGATGAATACAGCACCCGCGATGTGATCTCATCTTCTGCCAGCACCAATGCGGCACCGGTGGCATGGGCATGTTTCATCACCAGGTCAGTCGAGCCTTTGTAAATAACATTAAGATCTCTCTGGTGTTTTACCGGATGCAGATCAACAAAGAAGTCAAGCCCCTCTCTGGTCCAGTTTATATGTTGGGAACTAGTCAAATTCTATATGAAATTTTGCAGTTCTTTTAAGATCTCTCCGGGGGCACTTATGTGCGGAAAGTGTCCTTCAGCTTCTACCACTTTCAACTTGCTGCCCTTTATATGCCCATTCAGATAATTGGCTACATCCATTGGCACGGCTATGTCGTGCTTGGTCTGTAGCAGCAACACCGGTTTGTCAAGTTTCTTTAAAGAGGTGCGATAGTCTGACTGGAATATTACTCGTGCCACAGACTGCGCTATGTCTGGTCTTATTGCAGCAAGTGTGTCTGCAAAACTTTGTGCCAGTTGAGGGCGTTCGGGGTTGGCCATAGCCATAGCAGAAAAGCCGCTTACCCATGCAAAATAGTTATTGGCCATAGACTCATACAGGCCATCAAGAGATGGTTGGTCAAACCCTCCTATATAGCCCGCGCCCTCGTCATCCAGATATCGTGGAGATGCACCTATCAATACCATTTTGGAAAAAAACTCAGGGTGCTCTATAGCCGCAAGTGTGGCAACCATTCCACTCACCGAATGTGCAACGATTACAGCATCCTTTATTGCTAGTGTAGTGCAAATAGCTACAAGGTCATCTGCATAACTCTGTAAAGTGTCGTATTTATTAGGGCTGAATGCAGCCGGGTCTGACTTGCCTGCCCCAACATTGTCATAAAGCACTACCCGGTATTCATCGCTGTAGGTTTGTGCTATCTGCTGCCATGCTGTTTGGTCTGTGCCAAAACCATGTGCAAAAATGATCGTTTTGTCCTTATTTGATCCGTTCAGGACAGTCACGTTGTTTTTTTTAAACGGGTCAAAAACCATATATAAAAAGCATTATAGAATTAAGCGGGTACAAAATTGAATAATCACTATTTCTTTAATATTAAATTATTTATAAAGTTAAATTACGACGTAATATAAACCAGATCAATGCCTGTCCTTTCAATTTTATTTTCCAGAGCATCACCTTCAAAGATACGTAATGACCACTACGTTTAGTTTTTTTAGAACTAAAGTATCTGTGTAACTTCCGTTAATGCAAACTCTAAACGCATAAAAAAGCCGGCAACTATATTCAGTTGCCGGGCTTTTTTAATTTATTAAAATTTATATTTTCCCATTTTTTATCTCTTCCACAACCCCGGGGTCAAGCAGTGTCGACGTATCTCCCAGGTTCTCTGTTTCTCCCTCGGCTATTTTACGCAGTATGCGGCGCATTATCTTGCCACTTCGTGTTTTGGGCAGGCCGGTCACAAATTGTATCTTATCCGGTTTGGCTATGGCGCCTATTATCCTGGCTACGGTCTGGGCAATGTCTTGTCGGGTAAGGTTCTCGTCTCCGTGTGTGCTGCCATAGATCACATAGGCATATATGCCCTGTCCTTTTATATCGTGAGGATAGCCAACTACCGCACTCTCTATCACACCCGCGTGCATGTTTATTGCATTCTCTACCTCGGCAGTGCCTATTCGGTGCCCGCTCACATTCAGCACATCATCTACCCGCCCGGTTATCCTGTAAAATCCGTTCTCATCGCGCATACATCCATCGCCAGTAAAGTACAGGTTGGGGTAGGCGGCAAAGTAGTTGGTGCGGCACCGCTCATGGTCGCCGTAGGTGGTACGGATGATAGATGGCCACGGAAACTTGATGCACAGGTTACCGCTCACATTGTTCCCCTCTATTTCCTTTCCGGTTTCGTCTACCAATATTGGCTGTATGCCCGGGAGCGGCAGCGTTGCAAATGATGGTTTAGATGGTGTTACTCCGGCAAGGTTCGATATCATGATGCCGCCGGTTTCGGTCTGCCACCACGTATCTACTACCGGGCAGTTGCCCTTGCCAATATTTTCATTCAGCCAGTGCCATGCTTCTTCATTAATAGGCTCTCCTACCGATCCCAGCACTTTCAGGCTGCTCAGGTCATGGCTTTGCACGGGGCCAAGGCCATAGCTCATCAGGCTGCGGATAGCTGTAGGTGCTGTATAAAGCACATTTACTTTGTACTTATCTACTATATCCCAGAAGCGGCCTGCATCAGGCCACGTAGGCACACCCTCAAATAATACCGTTGTTGCGCCGGCACACAGCGGGCCGTAAGCTATGTAGCTATGCCCTGTTATCCACCCAATGTCTGCGGTACAGAAGTGTATATCTCCGGGTGTATACTGAAACACATTCACAAAAGAATACGTTGTATATACCATATAACCGGCACAGGTATGCACCACACCCTTAGGCTTGCCTGTAGACCCCGATGTATAGAGGATGAACAGCGGGTCTTCAGCATCCATTTCTTCTGCCGGGCAGTCAGGGTTGCCCATGGTCTCTACTTTCTTAATCTCATCTTCCCACCACACATCGCGGCCCTTTATCATGCTCACCGGCATGCGGGTGAGCGTTACCACTATCACTTTCTTTACAAACCTGCACTGCACCAGCGCATCGTCTATTACACTCTTTAGTGGTATCTCTTTATTACCTCGGTATGCACCGTCGCAGGTAATGATGAATTCTGCCTGCGCATCCTGCAGGCGGTCTGCTATACTCTGTGCACTAAAGCCGCCAAATATCACCGAGTGCACCGCTCCTATTCTGGCACATGCCAGCACAGATACCGCAAGCTCGGGCACCATGCCCATATATATACATACCCGGTCGCCTTTCTTCACTCCGTTGTTCTTGAGCACGTTGGCAAACTGTACTACTTTATGGTGCAGATCGCGGTAAGTAAGTATGCGGTGGTGCTCTTCAGGGTCGTTAGACTCCCATATAATAGCAGGCTTATTACCCATTGTGCCCAGGTGACGGTCAAGGCAATTTTCTGTGATATTCATTTTACCGCCACGGAACCATTTGATATCCGGGTCTTTGAAATTCCAGTCCAGCACCTTATCCCAGCGCTTGCGCCAATAAAAAGAACCTGCTACTTCTCCCCAAAATCCTTCAGGATCTTCTACACTTTTTTTGTAGGCTCTATCATACTGCTCTTTGGTCTTTATCTGAAACGGATACGACATTGGTATTGGTGTTTTTATTGGTTACAAAAGATGATTTCAGAGTACATAGTTATAAAATAATACGCTTTTCGTAATATAATCTTTGGTAAATAGGTATAGTTATGCTCATTTGGTATAGGCTCCTGATTATCTTTAAGTATGAAAGATACTTTTTGTCCTAAATGTAAGTCGCAGCATATAGTAAAAAGTGGATTGGCCAAAGGCAAGCAGCGCTACAAATGCCTCGATTGCAGCTATCATTTTACAGTAATGAAAGATGGTAAAAGCATAGACCCGTACTACGTTATAAAAGCGCTGCAACTATATATAGAAGGCGTGACACTCAGGGAGATAGAAAGAATTTTGGGGGTCAGTCACGTGTCGGTTATGAACTGGGTAAGGAAGTATAATGTGAAAGCTCCCGAGAATCTGGAGTACCATCCTACATACAAAGTGCTTACTCATGCCGAACTCTTAGATCTCTTTAAAGAAAAGGATACAATGAAAAGCTCCGGCTGTCTGATCACTGAATTGGGCGACAAATTCATGGTCATAAAGTGGGAGAGATTTAAAAGAAAATGAATGAAAAACTATACTTATTAACACCACTATACATGCAACTTTTCTAATGGCCGAAAACAAGTAAGATTTGATGACGAAATAGATCGTTCACACTTAAAATTCAAAGCGATGAAAGTTTTTACACGATTTGCCGCATCAATAATGCTACTTGGGTTTGCTCAAAATGTCGGGGCTCAGGCTCCCGCTACAGAGTATGGCACCGGGTTGAAAATATCATTCAACCCCGAGTCGCCAAAGTACCTGAGGTTTGTTTTTTGGAACCAGCTGTGGTGCCGCAGCATTGACAATAACCCCGGCACATCAGTTAATGGAGAATCCACCGCTACTACCAATGATGTAGCGCTTAGGAGGGTTCGGATGCTGGCATATGCACAACTCAGCCCGCGCTACCTTATTCTCCTGCACATTGGTATCAATAACCAGACCTTCAGCACTGGCGGTGGTTCAGGCACATCAGGAATAGGTGGATATGGTTTAGGAAAGAAGCCTCAATTGTTTGTTCACGAAGCCTACAATGAATATGCAGTGATACCGGCAATAGATGCTTTGACAAAAAAGGTTCATAAGTACAACTTGTACATAGGTGGTGGCTTGCACTATTGCAATGGTATCTCCAGGATGACCTCTTGCAGCACACTCAACTTCCTTACTATCGACGCGCCGATTTTCAACTGGCCATTGCTCGAAAATACCGACCAGTTTGGCATGCAGATGGGCCTCTACGCCAAAGGCCGGCTAGGTAAGATCGGTTATACGGTCAATGTCAATAAGCCTTACGCAACAGCTGTGTTGCCAACTCCTGGTGGTGCAGCAGTAGACAACAATGGCAATAGCAGGGCCGGATTCTCAGGTTACTTCGACTATCAGTTCTTGGAGCAGGAAGCAAATGTTTTGCCTTACCGCGTAGGCACCTACCTGGGAACCAAAAAGGTATTTAACGTTGGTGTGGGCTTTTATCAGAATAAGAACGGTGTAAAGCTCGAATCAAAAGACAGTATCATTAGTAAACACGACATCGGCATTCTATCTGCCGATGTATTCGCAGACTTGCCTGTGGGCCCTAAGGAGCACAATATGGCAGTTACAGTTTACAGCGTATATTACAAGAACGATTTTGGCAAGAACTATCTGCGTACTACCGGCATAATGAACACCGGTGCAAAAGACGATGCTTTTAGAGGGGTTGCAGCAATGGAAGGATATGGCAATAGTCGTGTATTGATGGGTACAGGTAGTATCTGGTACACGCAGGCCGGCTTCATGCTGCCTCGCGAAATTTCTAAGAAGTTCCGCCTGCAGCCATTTGCAGCGTACACGTATAAGAACCTCGATGCATTGAATCAGGTAGGTAATTACTGGGATGCCGGTGCCAATATATTGTTAGATGGGCACAATGCTAAGATAACACTGGAGTATAGCAACAGGCAGTTATACAATAGCATAACCAAAATGACATCGGGCAGCAAGGGTGAAGCATTGGCGCAGTTACAAATTTATTTATAGTCACTTTTTAATATCAGCAGTATGAAACAAAATGAACTAACGCTGCAAAGCAATATATGGAAGGTCATATCGGCATCATCAGTGGGTACATTGATAGAGTGGTACGACTTTTACATATTCGGCAGCTTATCCACGATCATAGCAAGCAAGTTCTTTCCCTCGGCAAATCCTACTGCAGCGTTACTATCAACGCTGGCAACCTTTGCAGCCGGTTTTATAGTACGACCTTTTGGCGCACTGGTGTTTGGTCGCCTGGGTGATCTTATTGGCCGTAAATATACCTTTCTGCTTACCCTGGTGCTGATGGGTGGCTCTACATTTCTTATCGGTTGTGTACCTTCTTATGCAACCATAGGCGCATGGGCGCCTTTTATAGTACTGATGCTCAGGTTACTTCAGGGCCTTGCGCTGGGCGGTGAATATGGTGGTGCCGCTACTTATGTTGCCGAGCACGCACCGCAGAACAGAAGAGGATTTTATACCAGCTGGATACAGACTACAGCCACGCTGGGCTTGTTCTTATCGCTCATCGTTATCCTCACTATTCGCAGGGTAGTGGGTGTTGAAGAGTTCACAAAGGGCGACGGATGGCGCTATCCTTTTTTGTTGTCCATAGTGTTGGTGGGTGTATCTATAGTTATCCGTATGAAGATGCATGAATCACCGCTTTTCTCTAAACTTAAAGCAGAAGGTAAGGTTTCTAAAAATCCGCTTAAGGAAAGTTTTGGGAACAAGACCAACTTCAAAATGGTACTGCTGGCACTGTTCGGTGTTACTATGGGTCAGGGAGTTGTTTGGTACACAGGCCAGTTCTATGCGCAGAGTTTTATACTTACCAAGTGCAATGTTGAATATGAGCAAGCCAATACCATCATCCTTATTTCTTTAATGATGGCCACCCCGTTCTTCGTCATTTTCGGTTCCCTATCAGATAAGATCGGTCGTAAATACATTATGATGACGGGTATGTTACTGGGTGTATTGTGCTACAGGCCGCTATTTGATAAGATCTACCAGACATGTGCGCCTGCCAACAAAACCGAACTGGTAGAGCAAAGAATAACCAATGAAAAACACACATTGGTAACCGGCAGTACCACCGATAGTCTTGCAACCTACGATACACTAAAGACCTACGTTGATGGCAGCAGATTCAAAGTAACCAAAAAGGTAACCAAGCTGGCTGTGGCCGGTGCGGTAGCACCGCCTGCAGAAGTGAAAAAGGAAATGACGCTAAATTCATCTGGTTACTGGACATTGATATGGCTGGTAGGTATCATGGTGCTGTTTGTTACCATGGTATATGGCCCGGTTGCAGCATTCCTTGTGGAGTTGTTCCCAACTAAGATCCGCTATACCTCAATGTCTCTGCCATACCACATTGGTAACGGCATATTTGGTGGACTGGTACCATTTGTTGCTACGCTCATTACTACCATCAAGGGTACAGATCATCTGTCAGGCTTGTGGTATCCTATTGGTGTAGCGGCATTAAGCCTGGTAATAGGTACGCTTTACGTTACTAACAAGAAGGTGAAAGAGGAAAATTGATCAAACAGCTAAAACTGAAATTATATGAATAGTATCAAGAGAATGCTCGGAGTAATTTGGTTCCTGTTAGGGCCGGCAATTATTTATCTGCTCATACATTCCGCAATTGCCAATATAGATATCCATGGCAAGTCAGATATCAATAAGCCAATACCATGGCTTATCATCATCCTGGTCGTCACGCCCATAGCAGTGGGATTAATGATGTTTGGTTTCTATGCACTCAAAGGTGAGTACGATCAGCTGCCGGAAGATTAGGAGCAGGCATAGAATAATTAATCAATAGGGTATTGCATAGTTTGAGTAATTTGTAAAGAATTACTCAAACTATGTTTGTGTTTACATAACAGGCAGCAATGGACAAAAGGAAAAAATATAACAAGGTGTGGATGCTGGGAGTAGTGCTGGTCATTATCTATACCTATCCATTCCTTTCTGTTGCAGATAAGAAAAGCGCGGGCGCACTCATACCGCCGCTCTATGCCTATCTTTTTATTACATGGATCATTGCCATCATACTCCTGTTCTTTACAGGCGAATACAGAAGTAAGGGGTCAGACAAAAACAATAAGGAATAAACACTGCCCGTATGAGTTATCTGGTCATTATATCTTGCGGTCTTATTTACCTGCTGCTATTATTTGGCATAGCCTATTATGCCGAATACAAGCTAAAGCGTAATGTGAACGTAGTGAACAATCCCTGGATGTATGCACTATCTATGGCAGTGTATTGCACTGCATGGACTTATTACGGCAGTGTAGGCAGGGTGGGTACGCAGGGTATGGAGTTCCTGGGTGTGTATATTGGGCCTACCATAGCATGCGCCTTCTTCTATCCCGTTCTTCGCAAAATACTACGCATCTGCAAGTCGCAGCGCATCAATAGTATTGCCGACTTCATTGCAACCCGTTATGGCAAGAACGTTTCATTGGGTATCATCATCACTATCTTCTGCGTACTGGGTCTTATTCCTTATATATCGCTGCAGTTAAAGGCGATCACGAGTAGCCTTAGCGTACTGTCCGGAGAGCATATGGCAGAAGGTAGTCTGCAGTACTTTTATAAAGACATTACATTCTACATTACCCTCATTCTTGTTTGCTTCATCATCTTGTTTGGTACTCGCTCAGTAGATGCATCAGAGAAACATGCGGGCCTGGTTGCCTCTATAGCATTTGAAAGTATCATAAAACTCGTTGCATTTGTAATGGCCGGAATATTCGTTACATATGGCTTGTTTCATGGCTTAGGCGATATTTTTCAAAAGGCCGCCGCCCGCCCCGACCTTAAAGACCTTTTTGTCTTTGGCGATCATGGCACCTTCTCCGGCTGGACCGCAACCATGCTGTTGTCTATGTTTGCTACACTGCTGCTGCCCCGGCAGTTTCAGGTAAGTGTAGTAGAGAATATGCAGGAGCAGCACCTCAAAAAGGCACTATGGTTGTTTCCTGTTTATTTACTCATCATCAACCTGTTTGTGGTGCCAATTGCGCTTGCGGGCATGCTCACTCCTGCACTAAAGAATGTTGATTCAGATTCCTATGTGCTTGCGCTGCCATTACTATACGGTCATAATAAGCTGGGCCTGTTCATATTTATGGGCGGCTTCTCCGCTGCCATCAGTATGATCATTGTAGAGACCATAGCACTGTCAACAATGGTAAGTAATCACCTGTTGTTGCCACTGCTGTTCTCCTCTGCTGGCAGTGCTAAAGAACGCCCATTACTGAAGTCTGTGATCAACTCCCGAAGGGTAAGTATTGCATTGCTTTTACTATTGGCTTATGTCTATGAAAGGACCATCGCGCAGCACGCATCGTTAGTGTCTATTGGCCTGGTTTCTTTCGCTGCGGTAGCGCAATTCGCACCTGCACTATTCATTGGTTTGTTCTGGAAGGCGGGCAATCGCAGGGGAGCAGTAGCATCAATACTTGCTGGCTTCTTCATCTGGTTCTATACGCTTGCACTTCCTGCATTTATTACCGGTACAGGCGGCAATTCGTCTATTATGACAGAAGGGCTGTTCGGCATCTCCTTACTCAGGCCTTACGCATTATTTGGTATGGAAGGCTTGTCCCCTATTGCGCATTCGTTTTTCTGGAGTATGCTCATAAACGTACTTACATACGTTATCGTTTCCGTAAATACCTTCAGCGATGCGCAGGAGCTCTACCAGGCCGAGTTGTTTGTAGACATCTTCAGGCACACCAGCAGCAGTGAGCAAAACTCTATCTGGAAGGGAACTGCATATATCCGTGATATCAGATCGCTGCTCGTTAATTTCTTAGGAGAAGAGCGTGCAGATAGATTGTTAACCTCTTTTGCTATAAAGCATAAACTGTCCATAGAAAGTGGTTATGCCGATCCGCGCCTGGTGTCGTTCTCAGAGCGGATACTTTCGGGCGTCATTGGCTCTGCATCTGCGCGTATCATGGTGCGTAGCGTTACAAAAGAGGAGATCATTAGTATTGCAGAGGTCCTCAATATTGTTAAGGAGTCGCAGCAGGTATTAGAGCTTAATAAAGAACTGAGAAAGAAGTCCGCTGAACTTACCAAAGCCACAGAGATGCTCACTGCAATGAACGAGCAGCTCACACAGATGGATGTTATCAAAGACGAATTTCTGTACACCGTTACTCACGAGTTGCGCACACCACTTACCTCAATCAGGGCAATGTCAGAGATCGTTTACGACAATCAGGATATGGAAGAAGAGATGCGCAATCATTACCTCTCTTCCATAGTCAACGAAACTGAACGCCTCAGCCATCTTATCACCCAGGTACTTAATCTGGAGCGGTATGAATCAGGTAGACAGAAACTCCACATCACTCCCAATAATATAGATGATCTGATAGCAGAAGTGGTGCATGCATTGCAGCCATTAGCTAATGAAAAGAAGGCGACACTCACGTTTCATCCTTCCAGCAGCATGTACCTTGTTCAGTGCGATAGCGATCTGATAAGGCAGGTAATTTACAACCTCATTTCCAACGCCATTAAGTTTGTTCCCGGCCAAACAGGAATGATAAACATACGTGTACGCATTGAGTATGAAGAGCTGCAGGTATGGATAGAAGATAACGGCAAAGGCGTACCCAATGAACTACATGAACTCATCTTCGACAAGTTCTTCCAGGCAAAGAACCAGACCATACAAAAGCCCGAAGGCAGCGGCTTGGGCCTGGCAATAAGCAAGCGGATAATGGATATGCATAATGGTCGCATTTGGGTAGAGAGTGAGCCGGGAAAAGGCGCCAACTTTATTTTTGGACTTCCTTATGCATGATCATGATGTGAATAGCCCCGCAATATGTAACTTTGCAACATGAAAAAAATACTGGTTGTTGATGATGATCCGTATATCCTGATGTCCCTTGAATTCCTCATGAAAAAAGGAGGGAATGCGGTAATGGTTGCCCGCAATGGCACCGAAGCCCTCGATTTCATCAATACCAATAAGCCCGACCTTATTCTGCTCGACATTATGATGCCCGATGTTGATGGCTATTCTATCTGCGAGTATGTAAAAACTACGTCCGCCCTTAGCGATATTATCATCGTTTTCCTCAGTGCTAAAACAAAAGAAGTTGATATTCAGAAGGGCTATGACCTCGGTGCGGCACTCTTTATCAGTAAGCCATTTTCTACCCGTAATTTGATGAAAGAGGTAAACATTTTGCTGGGCGTCGCTGAATAGCATTTTCCGGAAATTGGTTATTTGGTATATATATCGCTATTCCATACTACAGACAAACTAACTTTAAACTGTTTATAAATAGTTTTAAAACGCACTTGTCTTATGTCATACTCCGATATATACGATCATAGCATTAGCAACAGGGAAGACTTCTGGGCAGAACAGGCAAATGAGCTGAAATGGAGTAAGCCGCCGCAAACTATTTGTACCCCTCAAAATGGCCACCACAAGTGGTTTGCAGATGGTATGATCAACATGAGCGAACTCTGTCTCGATCGTCATGTACTAGAAGGGCGAGGTATGCAAAATGCCATTATTTACGACTCTCCTTTTACCGGTCAGGTAGAACATATCACCTACAAATCACTACTCGATCAGGTATCTAAGTTTGCAGCCGGGTTACGTAATTTGGGTGTAGGGGAAGGAACAACTGTTATCATCTACATGCCTATGATTCCGCAGGCGATTGTGGCTATGCTGGCATGTGCCCGCATAGGTGCTATTCACTCTGTGGTATTCGGTGGCTTTGCTCCACACGAGCTGGCCATGAGGATCGATGATGCGAAGCCAAAGGTTATCATATCCGCTTCTTTCGGTATCGAGTTCGATAAGAAAATACCATACAAAATACTGGTAGATGCAGCCATAAAGGAAGCAAAACATAAACCCGAATATCAGGTGTACTACAGGCGTGAAGAGGGTTTCGACTCGCTGGCGGGTAAAGGTGAGCTCGACTATAATGCACTCATGCGTTGTGGCACCGTCGATGCAAGGCCATATCCCTCTACTCATCCACTTTATATTTTATACACATCGGGTACTACAGGTACGCCTAAGGGCATCATAAGAGATACAGGAGGTTATGCTACAGCGCTCAACTTCACCATGAAGAATTTTTACAACGTCAGGCCCGGCGATGTATTCTGGGCGGCGAGTGATATTGGTTGGGTAGTAGGTCACTCTTACATTGTCTATGCACCGCTGTTGTATGGCTGCACTACTATCCTATACGAAGGCAAGCCGGTGCGCACACCCGATGCAGGTGCCTTCTGGAGAGTCATAGAAGACCATAAGGTCAATGTACTTTTTACCGCACCTACTGCTATAAGGGCTATTAAGAAAGAAGACCCCGACGGCCGGTTGCTGAAGAAGTATGACCTGTCTACACTGCGTCAATTATTTCTTGCTGGTGAGCGCTGCGACCCTGCTACGTATGAATGGATCAGCGCCTTGTTACAACGCCCTGTTATAGACCATTGGTGGCAAACCGAGAGCGGTTGGCCCATGCTCGGCATCATGACGGGTATAGAAGGTACAGTCCCTAAGGCCGGCGCCGCCGGTAAGCCGGTTTGTGGGTACGATGTGCGCATTCTTACAGAAGAAGGTGCTGAAGCCGCGGTAGGGCAGGAAGGCTATGTGGTGGTAAAACTCCCGCTTCCTCCCGGATGTCTTACCACTCTCTGGAAAAACGAGATCCGGTACATAAAAGGCTACCTCGAGCACTTTCCGGGCTATTACCTCACCGGCGATAGTGGCTTTAAAGACGGCGATGGTTATTTCTATATTATGGGCCGCGTAGATGATGTCATCAACGTAAGTGGCCACAGGCTCAGCACAGGCGAAATGGAAGAACTGGTATCAGGTCACCCCGCTGTTGCAGAGTGCGCCGTTATGGGTATTGCCGATGAGCTGCGCGGACAGCGACCCGTAGCGCTTGTGGTGCTGAAAGATGGCCAGACAACCAGCAATGATGACATTGAAGTTGCATTGGTACAGCTCATAAGAGAAAAGATCGGCGCAGTAGCATATTTCCGTAACGCAGCTGTTGTAAAGCGTTTACCTAAAACAAGGAGCGGCAAGATCCTCCGAAAGACCATCAGAAATATTGCCGATGGTACTCGTTTCACGATGCCTTCAACCATCGAAGATCCCACGGTATTGGAAGAAATAAAACAGGTTATGCGCACCCGTAAGTTGGGTAATGCTTTTATATGATAGTTATACCGCTAAAGTCTGCGGCACCCACATCCCTAAAACAATAAAGCACCTCACATGAGGTGCTTTATTGTTTATATCAGGTAAATGATTACTTATTCACAACTACATGGAATACCGCATTGGCGCCTGCCGATGTGATACTGACCATGTAAACACCCGCTGCCAGAGACTGATTGAGCGATATGGTTGTATTCACATTGCCGTTAACTACCGCTACATTATTTGTGTGTACAGTTTGTCCCAGCATGTTTGTCACCTTTATTGCCAACTCATCATCGCTGGTTACCAATGTGCCCTTTATAGTGAATGTACCATTGTTAGGGTTAGGCATCAGCATGAACTTATTGCCGGTAGAAAGGTCAGCAACACCATTGGTTACATTTACGGTAACACCACCGCTTATTGCAGTTCCCGGAGATGCACAGATAAGTGTACTTGTCACTCGGCATGTAACCACATCAGCTGCGGTTAGTGTAGTAGTGGTATAAGTAGAAGAGGTCACACCCACAACCGGTGCGCCATTTATGTACCACTGGTATACTGCACCTGCACCCGCATGTGGCGCGGTAGCGGTAAACGTTACCGGTGTGCCGGGAGCAGCTGCTGTATGATCTGCTGTTACGTTTATTGTATTGGTTACATTGCTGTCAACTGTAATGGTAAGTGGTGTGCTCCATGCAGTATCCACCAGGCGGCAGAAATAGTTGCTGGTCATACGGCACAGCAGTATATCGCCATTGGTTGGTACATAGTTGTAAGCAGGGCCGGTAGCCACGTTCACGCCATTTTTGTTCCACAGGTAAGATGGTGTTGTTCCGCCAAATGTAGGAATACCAACAAATGTAGCCATTGTACCCGCACATACAGTATCATTAGGCAGCGCATTGATCACTACTCCGGGTGTTGCAGGTGTCATAATAGTCATTACAAGCGTAGCTGAAGCTGTATCCGGCACTACACAAGCTGCATTGCTGGTAAGTAACACCTGCACCTGGTCGCCGTTAGATGGTGTATAGCTGAAGGTGCTGCCGGTACTTATAGCTGCACCATTTACATACCAGTTGTAAATAGGTGCAGAACCACCGTTAACCGATGTTGGCGTAAATGTAACCGTACTACTCACTACACAAAGCGTAGTACCCGGACTTGCCGCAAGGCTAACCGATGGCACCACTATAAACCCTGTGGTAACAGTTACCGGTATCATATTAGAAGTAGCTGAGCAATTATTAAGGTTGGTAATGATAACGGTATAATTGCCCGTCAGGTTGGTGTTGTAGGTCGAATTGGTTGCGCCCGGTATATTCACACCACTTTCCTGCCACTGGTAAGAAAGTCCCGCGCCCGTATTGGCTATAAGAGTAACACTACTGCTGCTGCAGAATGTTGTAGTTCCCGATGCCGTGATCGTAGCAGTTGGTGTTGCGAATATCGTAACCGTAGCCACCTGGTTGGTAATGCAACCTGCAGCATTATTAACCGTATAGCTAATGGTGGCGCTACCTGCGCTGCCGCCGCCTACAGTACCAGTGGCACTTACTGTGGCAATTCCCGTATTGCTGCTGCTCCAGTTACCAAATGGAGTAGCATCGCTAAGTGTGGTGAGCGATCCCGCACATGCGGTAAGCGTACCTGTTATGCCTGCAACTACCGGGCTTGCGTTAACTGTTACCGAAAGGGTAGCAGTTGCTGAGCCGCAAAGATTGGTTGTTGTGTAGGATATGGTGGCAACGCCGCCTGCTACACCCGTAACCATGCCCGATGCAGTAACTGTAGCCACGCCTGTGCTGCCACTTGCCCATGTACCGGAAGGTGTTATATCTGTAAGTGTTATAGACTGCCCCGAACATACTGTAGTACTTGCGCCCGCTATTGGTGCGGTATATGCCGAATCAACACTTACCGCTGTAGCCAGCGATGTGCCTGTACAACCACCCGAAGTGATCTGTACCTGATAGCTACCGCCATGTGTAGGTGCATAGCTCGATGTTGTTGCACCGGGAATATTCACAGCACCCTTCTGCCACTGGTAAGTATACCCAGCTCCTGTAGTAGTAGATAACGTTACACTGCTACCCAGGCAGAAAGTTGTAGGGCCGCTGGCTGTAATAGTAGTAGATGGCGATGCGCAAAGTGGGCCATCGGTAAGGAAGAACCTGCTGTTGGCAAGACCTGTGAACGTACCCTTAAAGGCGGTATAGTTGGTGCCTGCTGTGAGCGTTGGTGTCAATAGCACACTGTTGGCCGATGATACTGTAGCATCTGTAGGTTGCTCTGTCTTTACCAGGAACAATGTTGCCGGTGCAACACCATTCAGCTCGGTAGTGGTCAGGTATATCGTTGCGTCATAAGTAGTGGTCGCGCCATTGATCGTTGGGTTAATGGTCACTTCTTTCACCGACCTGTTAGTGCCTGCAGAGAATGCAGACGGTGCGAAGCCTACACCGGCCGCAGTAATATTAGCAGATACACAACCCAGGTTGGCAGTCTCGTTATTTGTTGTTGCTACAAGGCTGGTGTCAGATGCATTCCAGAAATGTACCTTGGTGCCTGCTGTTACTGTCCAGGTGCGGTTGCTGCCCAATACAGTTGCAATTTTAGACGGTGGTACTACCTGTTTGAACCGCATTACCGGACGCGCGTTGCTCAGATTGCTACCCGTTCCGCTCCAGCCCAGAGAACATCCCGTAGTTCCGGTTCCGGTTGATTGGTTGTGTGCGCAAATGTTAGCACCTCCTTGTATTCCGATCATCTGGTCATTGGCACCGAAGTTCGATGCGTTTTGTCCATAGCAGGCTTGCACCATTACGTTACTGGTACCATCCCATATAAAGTTTGTAGTAAAGCCTATCGTGTCAAGCCCCAGGTTGGTAGTATGATTAAATGCAGGTATTACGTTTACAAGTCCGGCAGATACAAATGCGGAACCAACATCTGTAGACGTAGTATTAGCCATGTTTATCGCATACCCAACAAATGGCGTTGTAGAGCTTTTTGAGGTAAGCGTAAAACCTATCTGGCTTATTGCCACTCCCGGTCTTACACCTGCTGCTGTCATTTCCGCAGCAGTCAATATCCATTGTGTGCGTGATCTGCGGTTCGCACCGGGGAATGCCGATGTAAGGTTGCAGGTAACAGCTGTTCCGGTGTTCAGGGTGTGATATTCAACACCTCCTGCCAGTACATTACTATCATTATTGTAAATAGCAATACGCATTGAATCTCCTGTTGGTGAAACAGTAGCAGTGCTACCCATTGTAGCCAATGTAAATCCAAGCGTCAGGTTCTTATTGTCATTTACCGCGCCGTTATCAAATATTGTAAGCGTAGCATAGCGGGTAGAAGTATCACTCGCTATAAATGTGATCGGGCTTCCCGTAATGGTATAATCAACACCCGCTACAGCCGTGCTGTAAGGTGCAGCTACAATAGTTACAACAGGGTTGCCACCGGTGATGGCCGGGCCTGTTGGCTTAAGGCCTATATTGATAACGCGGCTTGCAGGGCAAGTAGTGGTAGCGGCATATTCTGTAGTGCTGAGCGATGTAGTTACAAAACCTATCTGAGGTGTGCAGGCTACAAAAGCTGCACCCACACCTACCGCATACCATGCATTGGTTACGCTTTGTACTTCGGGCGAGCATGCGCCAAATAAGGTAGTGGCGGTAGCTATAGATGTAGTGCGGAAATTAGCATAGGTTGCGTTAGAGCCCAGTGCAAGTTCTGTCTGGTATAGAATGGTTGCGGCAGATGTCCAGCCTATTGCGTTTACATTATAGCCATTACCATTAGAATTAGTTCCTATGCCGCCCATTACTACGAGATAGTACCACTTATTGGTAACTCCACTGTTCGTGTGTACACCGCATTGGTCATTACCTCCGCTAGGTGTACAGCCTGTAACGTTTACCCAGTAAGGGTCGTTATTGCCATATGTATCAGGATTGCTCTCGTTGTGTGGGAAATCCATGCTTCTCAGTGGTGCACCACCGCCTATTTCTTCTCCTATCTTCCACACTTGCTTAGCAACAGCATCAACTTCAAAAGGGTTGGCGAAGTTCTCAATTGTAGCACCCCAGCAATCGCTCAATCCTTCGTTCATTGCACCCGATTCACTGGCGTAAACCAGGTTAGCAGTAGCCTCACATACACCATGTCCTATTTCGTGTGCCGTTACATCAAGGCTGGTCAATGGCGAAAAGCCACCCGAAGCAACACCTGATCCGTCTCCATATGTCATTTCAGTTCCATCCCAATAGGCATTATCAAAGTTCACATCATAGTGTACATATTGAAGCAATATGCCATCCAGGTTGTCCCAGCTAAGACGGCCCTGCTGTGTTAACCAGTAGTCATAAACTTTTTCACCTGCCCAATGCGCATCAATGGCAGGGCTGTCAGCCGTAGCAATGGGCCATGAGTTAGACGCGCTTGTAAATTCGGTAGCCGATGCATAGTTGGTACCATTATGCATATTCAGCGTGTGTACACCATTACCACGGGTACTATCATAAAGAACATAGTTGGTGCCAACCTTACTGGTTATAATGGGTACAATTCTGCTGTACTTACTTCCGCCAGTGGTTGCAGTATGCTTGATCATTGAGTTAGAATGAAGAATATGGCCATCAGTAGCATCTACAAATATTTTCTGCCTGCTCATTGGCTCTTGTGCATATACGTCGAACGAATAGGCAAGGTGCATTTTCCTGTCCCCAACACCATTGGTATAGTCTTCTATCCAGGTAAGTATGCCATGAGGCACATATGATGTGTCCGCTTTATGATAGCGGGCCTTGATCAATGCTTCCATTGAAGGGTCCTGCCACATATATTTCGTAGCACCAACCAGCTGAAGGGCTTTGGTAAAAGCAGTGCTCTCACTGATTACCGGAATAGCAGACACATCGGTTGTCGTATTGTAATAGTTCCCACTGATAAAGTTGATGACGCCATTCTTTATTGTCACGGTAAAACTTCCGTATTCTGCTTTAATACCTTTATAATATTGGTAGTAGCGTGCAGTAGTTACCTTAGATGGGGTAGTCGTGCTATACGATTGTATCATCTTTACTTTAGATGCATCTACGCCCAGGTATTTAGTAAATACTTCCTGCTCTTGTCCCGCTTTCCATCCTGCTGAAGGGGAGAAGGTGATAATAGCCGGAGTATTGTCAACGCTATTCCTTTCTATAGAAAGAATAGTGTTGTCGGCAGCCTTTTGTTGTGCAAATGCAGTGTTACCGTAAACGACACCACAGGTAGCAAATAGTGCAAGCGCAAGCCGTGCTCTTTGTGTAGCAAAGAATGACATATAAGTTATATTAAAATGATATTATAGATAATTGAGCCGTAAGGTAAGCATTTTGTACTATATAACATTGTGTTCTACAGCCATTTGGGGCCAACAATTTTACCCAATCAAATTCCCGCAGAACCCACCTTTAAAAAACTAACCAAAAGCTAATATTATCTGACGGTCGTGTTCGAAGTCAATAAGGGTATTTATTATTTCCTATTTTTACCCATATGAAACTATTACGGCCATACCTGGTAGTACTGTTTATGTTACTGTCTGTAAGTGTGCAGGTAGCTGCACAGCAAATAGACGAAAAACTCCTGGTTCGTGATGCCGGTGATTCCCTGCTGCTCAAAGCTTTCAGAGCCGCTTTCGATACCTCGGGCAACTATTACTTCGAGACCCTGCTCCCCGGCAAGGGCGACAGGTTTGCCATGATCACCAACAAAACAAAGCACGATCCTGTTTTCTGGGGGCAGAATATTGCTTCTACTGCCTATAAGGCCCTGGTGGCCGATGCCTTTTTTACCGACTCTACCCGCAAAAAGATCTGGTACAAAAACAAATCGGGCACAAAAATATACGGCCCACATGCAGGCAGAATACGTGAAGTGCTGGAATATGGTAAAAACAATGTGGCCGTAGAAATGTGCATTGGCGCTAAGAGCTACCTGTATATCAATGACAGCATGGTCAACGAGACCGATTCCCTGCACCAGCTGTGGCTCTGCGCTTTTAGCGACAATGGCCATTGCTTGTATACTGTGTACAAAAAAGACATGTTCAGGTTGTACCTCGATCATCAGCAGGTCGATTCTGCCGAAGAAATGTTCTCTGAAATAGCGGTCAACAATAATAAGTTCTACACCTACGTAAAGCCACAGGGCGGCAAATACTACATACACACGCCGGCTCAGCGCTACGGTCCATTTGGTATTGTTGAGTACTCCGATCTGTGGAACAACAATGCATGGTACTACCGCGGTTGTGTAGATTCCCAGTGTTACATACTGGTCAACGGTAAGCTGATCGATAAGATACCCGAAGCGCATACCACCTTCGACGATGGATCCGGAAACACGGTTTATAAGAGCGACGAGCAGATAGCCGTACAGCCATATAGCGCCGAAAACTACCTCGTTGCCTACAATCAGAATAATGATAATGGCACCTTCCTCAATGTGAACGGCAAAGTGTCGCACCACAATTATTCATACCTGGGTTTTATCTTTTCCGATAAGAAAGATGGTTATGCCTTCTACGGCTCCCGCAAAGATTCCATAGGTGCCGAGCGTACTTATAAAAACATAAATGGCAAAGAGATAAAGCTGCCGTCTTTCCGTAGGGCAAGATACCGCCCCCATACTATGCAGATAGACCCCGACGGCTCATCACTATATTACTACGAGACTGCCGATTCCATGTACCTGTTCAGGAATGATACTCTCTTATGCAAGCCGGTCAACAAAAAGCGTTTCCTGGTTTGGGATGCTACCGTTCTCCCGCAAATACACCCCGATGGGTTGGAATACTTCCAGGGTATCAATGCCGACGGGGCAAGTTATATTATTTATAACAACAAACTGTCCCGTCCATTACCACTCATTCTGCCCAAATATGATCGTCTGGATGAACCACAACGCGGCAGCATAGTAGCCGGAGACCTCAATCACAATGGTTTTTACATTATAGAGAATACCGCCCCCGGCAAATACCTGCTCGTCATCAACAACACCATTTACAAAGAGCTGGAAGGTATAGACCGCATTCTCGGCGATCAGGGCTATCTCAATGATCACAGCCTTGTCTTTTACGGCACAAAGGGTAGTGGTTTTTACCAGTTTACGGCACACTTTTAGGCGTCTCGTTACATCGTACGGGCAATCCCTTGCGGTTGCCCCACCCAACACAATATCTGCTTCACCTCGGCATATGCTTAGCTATCCTTTTTTGTAGCCGCCGTACCGTCCATCTGCCGTAAAGATCGCCGATCTTCATTTCCAGTTCCATTGCGGCATTGGTGTGTCTTAACGCTTCTTCGTATTTGCCCAGCTTAATGTAAGCCATGGCTGCCCGCTGATGGTCATCGGCCATAATGCTTTTTTTGCCCAGGCGCGTATCAATTGCCAGCCCTTCAAGGCAAGGAGCCAGCGCCTTGGTGTAGTCGTGCATTTGATAGTAGCTGTCGCTAAGGCATATGAGCGTAATAGCCTTGTATTCACTGCTGTCATAGTCTGTCAATAGTGTTAGTGCCCTATTATCGATCTCCACTTCGCGGGCATAATCGTGCATCATAGAAAATTCAATGCCAAGGTTACAAAGTGCACCTGCCTGCGAGTATCTGTCATCTAATGAATCAAACAGTTGAATAGCCAGTGAGTCGAAGTGTACCGCATCATTAAATTCACCTTTCTTATCCAGCAGGAACCCCATGTGCATGTAGGCAAATGCCCGTGTCTTTTTATCATTTATGCGCAGTGCCAGCGCCAAAGCTTCTGTGCCGTAAGCCCTTGCCTCCATCTTCTGTCGCCTGGATACAAACGCCACGTAGCCTAGTTTCGTCAGGGCCATTACCTGTCCGGGTGTGTCATTGATGTTTCGGGCTATTGCCATCGATCGCAAAGCGCAATTTCGCGCACTGGCGCTGTCTTCAAGTACATTATTACAGAGCGCCGCATTGGCTAATGCCACCACCTGCCCCCTTGGCCAGTTCAGCTCTTCGGCCAGAGCCAAAGCTTGTTTTCCGTACATAAGACCTTTCTGTGGATTGGTCCGGCTAAGTAAATAGGAACATTCGTTGAGCATTGAAACCTTACCGGTATCCTTTGCGCTTTGATCAATTACCCTAAGCAAAGAGTCGATTCTTCTTTGGTCAGGTCGTTGCGCCCAACCCACGATACTGAAACCGATACTAATGATTATGATTAATGCGCTGCGGAAGTGATTCATATAGGTCGGTGTAGGTTATAAATATACAAAAATTCTCTAAGGGCTAAATATTTTCAACACTTCAAGTAAGCCTCACAACACATTCATACACCAACACTTACATACACTTATCCACATTTTTGTGAATATCTTTATTTTTCAAACTCATTTTCCCGTATTAATTTACACCCGATTAGACGCAAAGTCTAACCATTTTTCTTTGACATATGAATTCTTACTTCAGTTCGCCCACAACACATGTAGGGGCTGGGCTCGCTCCTGCCCTGTGTGCCAGCAACTAAAATCGGGCATCATGAAAATGTTTTAATCCTTTAAATCGTGGTTCAGACAGGTAGGGGCTGAAAATTTTCAGCCCTACAAAAAGTGGCAGCATGTGGCAAAAAGTGGCAGAAAGTGGCAGAATGTAGCAGTTAGTTAAAATCATCGGAAAACCGCACCCAACATGCATTTCATTAGCAATTACAGGTGCAAAACTGCCACTTTTACGAAAAACTGCCACTTTAAAAAAACGCCCAACAGACTTATTCCGCATGGTCGTTGCCAGCTTGCCCTCCGGGAGGCCGGGTGGTATTCGGGTAGCCCCGCAGTCATATTCAATGACAAGGCTAGCAGCAAGCACACCCGAATGTCAGGGTGAGGCTCTCGAACCCCTGGCATTCGCACGGGACGTATTCGTTTTAGATCAATAATTACATTCTGTGCTTGACGGACTAACCCAACCTTCCGCCATGCAAATGTCCGCTTGCGAAAAAATAGTATAAGAAAGGCATGCATTTTCCCCCTCACCCCTTATCGGCACATTTATTGTCGGGGTAATAGGAGAGGGATATATTGCATAATCATAGGTTTTAACGCTAAACTTTTGAGATTTGTATATTGATAGCGTAGGTTTGCCAACGAAGTGTATTTCATGAAGTTAAGAGTTTTCATATTATTTATATTCAGCCTGTCATTTGTCTTTCGCTCTGTAGCGCAGGAGAAAAGTGATTATACGCAGTCCCGTATCTTATTCCTGCTTGATGAGTCTTCGAGTATGCTGCAAACATGGTCTACAGGCAAGGAAAAACATAAGATAGCCAACGAGATCATTAACCGTCTTATGGACAGTGTCAATGCGGTGAATAGTGACGTGCAGTTTTCACTTCGTGTATTTGGTAATCAGCACACCGTTCCAGAGCACGATTGCCATGACACCAAAAGTGAGGTCCCTTTCAGTCCCGATAATAAGGCGCAGATGAGTTTCCGGCTCGATGACCTTCATCCACTGGGGGTAACCGCTATTGCTTACTCATTGAGCGAGGCAGCCGACAAAGATCTTTTAGACGAGGCACACAATGCCTACAGTATAATATTAATAACAGATGGTGGCGAAAGCTGTAATGGCGACATCTGCGGGGTGATGGACAAGCTGATAAGGAATAAGGTATTCTTCAAACCATATGTCTTGAGCCTTGAAGACCTGCCCGAACTGAAATCGGAATATGCATGTTTAGGCAACTACCTGCCGGTCACTAAAAGATCAGACATCACTAAGGCGGTCACTACAATTGTAGATGCCTTCCGCCCGATGCTGAAGATGACCAAGGTCGATTACCAGAAAATGCAGGTGATCGCCTCAAAAGCGCCAAGCGCATTAAAGGTGAATATGCCTGCTGTAAAAGCAGAAGTGCCCGTGGTAGAGCCACCAAAACCCAAACCTGTTGATACAGTTGTTGCGCCGGTAAAGAAATCTGCTATTGAAGTAAATGAAGAGCCTAAACGTCCGGCACCGGTAAAAATGTCCCTGGCAAAACGCCCTAAGTGGAGGAATATGTTTGTAGCACCGCCGGTGTTGAAGGCGCCGTCACTCGTTACTATTATTCCGCCTGCGATCAAAGTGTCGGAAGATGATGTTGCCATACCTCACGCAGCACCTGTTAAGCTGGTTGTTGCAAATATGCCCAAGCTCAAAAAGCTGCCGGTTGCCAAAGCTTCATTGACAAGTTTGACCACGGTAAATGTAATTGTACCCGACATTAAAATAGAATTGCCGGTTATAAGGCCTGCGGCAATAACAATGGTTATGGCAAAAATGCCGAAGCTTAAAAAACTGCCGTTGACGAAAACTTCATTCCCTGGTTTCACAACAATGGCCGTTACGGTGCCTGTAATAAATATAGAAATACCCGTAGACAGGCCAGCTCCGGTGAAACTGGCAAAGGTACAGCCGGGCAAAATGCGCCGGTTCGCTGTGCAGAAAGCAGCACCGTTTGTAGCTGCAAAATTCCCCCCTGTTCAGTTCTCTATGGATGTTGACCCGGCAGATATTGCACCCGCACGGCCGGCATCTTTTAAAATGCAGTCTGTAAAAATTACAGGGCTTAAAAAATTCAATACCAGCCTACCGGCATTAACGCCGCTAAAGAAGCTTAAAGTTGTAGCGCCTGACATTAAAGTAGAAATGCCTGAACCGGAGAAGCCGGTAGTTGTAACACCACCAACGCCCCCTCCGCCACCTGTGGTGGCGCGTACGCCGCTGAAGTTACCCAAGGCGAAACGGGGCAACTTCCGCATGCATCTGCTATACGTTAACACTTTTCTCGATTCTGATCTGAAGCCAGTTAAGGTGCCACCTGTACCTATATTCAAGATCACGGAGCCAACACCTGTTCCGCCTAAGCCAACTACACCGGTAAAGCCAAAACCCGGAAAACCTGTAACAACATCCACTCTTCCCGCTACACCTAAAACCGGCGAGTACACGGTAGAGCATACAGATGCGCAGGAAACTACGCTGGAGGTGTACCTAACTAATGGCAGGGGCAAATTCTATTCTACCACACCACGTGTAGTATTATTCGACCCTAAGAACAACAATAAGGAACTTAAGCGCTTCTTCAGAACAGTAGATGAAGCCGGCAACCCCGATCCGCAAACTAACTTACCTATTGGCCCGCTCGATCTGACGATCGTTGGTCGTGATGATCTGCTGGCGCATGTAGACATACAGCAGAACAAACACAATAAGGTATTTGTAAAGGTGAATAATTTCACCCTGTTTTTCCGTTATGATGGTGCACCAGACAGGCCGGTGAAAGAGTTTACAGCTACGGTCACCCAGCGCAACGTAAACAACGGAAAGATGATAGAACAGAAGTGTAGTGATAGAAAGGAATACGAGCCGGGCAATTACCACATTGTTGTTCACTCTTTCCCCGAAGAAGTGTTCAATGCTGATCTCGATGATTTCAGCCGCGGACTCACAATAGCACAGCCGGGCTTCGTTAAGTTTACATCAGAGGTCAACACGAATACTATAGGATTGTATAAGGAGCTCGGAGACAAGTTCCTGCAATTTGCAACCCTCAATCTCAGCGACCCTAAGACCCAACACCTGCAGATTCAGCCCGGTAAGTATCAGGTACATTACAATAACGGCCAGACCAAGTTTGCTGCATCAGAAAGAGTGATCACCTTCATAGTTAAGAGCACACAGGAAACTGAAGTAGTACTTGTAAAATGACGTGAGTTCAACGAATTCAAAAACGGGATAACGATAACAAAAAAGAAAATAAAAAGCAATGTCATTAAGTTAAGGATTAGTATGAAATCAATAGCTCTGAAAGAGCTCACTCAATAGCGTAGGGCGTTAGCCCTACGTATAAAAACCTAAGGAAATAAGCTCTGAAAGAGCGTACTCCTCTATAGGAGCACAATAAAATCTTTAACTTAATGACATTGGCTGAAAGGGCGACATAGTTATAAAGGCTGCTTATTAAAAACATATCGTGGCTAATTCATTGAACCCACGTTAAAATAGATCATACCAATGAACGATATAGTAGTTACAACGGTCACCATACAAGACCCAGAATACAAGGAGATCTGGCAGCTGCGCGAAGATGTACTGCGCAAGCCACTGGGCATGTCTTTGGTCAATGAAGACTTGAGCATGGATAATGAAGACACCATATTTATCGCAAAGCATGAGGATAAAGTGATAGGTTGCCTCATGCTCCATAGCATAAGTGATACCGTCATGAAGTTCCGCCAAATGGCAGTGAGTGAGCAGTGGCAGGGAAAGGGTGTGGGCAGGTTGTTGATGACAGCAGCAGAAACAACTATTGCCGCAAAAGGCTACACAACTATTATGCTGCATGCACGCCAGGTCGTATGCGGTTTCTATGAGTCTTTAGGTTACGATATCACCAGTAGCGCATTCACCGAAGTAGGCATACCCCATGTTATTATGAAGAAGGTATTAGCATAAATCAAACACAGCAGGTTATGGCAGGTTTTATTGAAACATTGAAAGAGAAGAATGCACTCTTGTTTTACTTTAGCCTGTTCTGCTTGGTCGGAGGCCTGGTGTGTGCCATACTCACCAAAACAACATCACTACAGATCATTGGTGTAAGTGCATGGCTTAAGCCTGCAAATTTTTTTGTGTCTATCGCTATCTTTTGCTGGTCTATGGCCTGGTACATGCAGTACCTCGATGATCAGAAAAAAGTAGACCTCTATAACATCATACTCATAGCAGGTATGCTGTACGAGCTGGTAGTAATTACAGGTCAGGCATACCGTGGCCAGCTATCTCACTTCAATGTTACTACTCCGCTCAACGGAATGCTCTTTACACTAATGGGTATTGTCATTACTATTGTCACCCTATGGACAGGCTACATCGGTTATCTCTTCTTTGCGCAGCAGTCATTTTCTATACCTATGACCCTTGTGTGGGGTATACGCCTGGGTATTATTATCTCTGTCATTTTTGCTTTTCAGGGTGGCGTTATGGGCGCTATGCTCCGCCACACTGTGGGCGCTCCCGATGGGGGAGTAGGTATGCCGGTTGTTAATTGGAGCCGCAATAATGGCGACCTCCGCATAGCCCACTTTCTTGGTCTGCATGCCCTGCAGGTAATACCCCTGCTCAGCATGCTGGTCTCAAAAAATGTGAGCTATGTAATAGCTATTGCAATCGGCTACACACTGCTCGTAGTATTCACTCTTGTACAGGCACTACAAGGCAAACCATTATTTTAAAGTGGTTTCTACAAACTCAGATAGCAGGTTCAGAAATGATGACCACAACAGTAGCCCCGAAGGGGCGAAATATAACAGCCGAGGATGAAGCCCTCGGTCAATAAATGCAAAACACAGAGCCCTGACAGGGCGAAATAATTATATAAACCATCAACATAACCCTTAAGTCACCGTCATTGCCCCGTAAGTGCTATGTCATTGACCTAAGCAAAGGAGCAAGCTCTGAAAGAGCGTCCTCAATAGCGTAGGGCGTTTTAGCCCTACGTCAGAAACCTCCGCAACACAAAAGCTCTGAAGGAGCGCAATCAGTATCCTTAAGTCACTGTCATTGCCCTGTAGGTGGCAAAAGGTTTGTAGCAACTAGAACCTTTATTTAAACCGCGAGCCGTAGGTTCGCGCCCAATCGGCATTTTACTACAACCTCGGTTGCGGCAGCGGAACAAATTCGGTCTCTCCCGGCACTGGCGCAAAGGTCTGGTCAAGCCAGTTTTGCTTCGCTTGTTCTATCAGCTCATGACTTGTGGCCACAAAGTTCCAGTAGATAAAACGCTCTTCAGGAAATGGTTCGCCGCCAAATATATAAACAGTACTACCCGCCGCCATAGTAAATGCGCACAACGAATTTTCTTTGGCAACCAATATTCGTTTAGGCTCATATTGTATACCCTCATTTTCTATGCTGCCTGCTAAAATATACATGGCTATTTCACCAAACAATTCATGGCCTATATTCACGGTTTGCTCCTGCTCTGCCTTTAGCTCTAAAAGAAACAACGGGCTCAGCACCGGCACCGGAGATGTGTAGCCAAAAGCCTTGCCGGCCACCAGCTTATACTGTACCCCATTAGCTTCCCATGCGGGTAATTCATCCTTACCGGTAGGGGAGAATGAAGGCTCATCAAGTTCCATTGCCTTGGGCATGGCTACCCATATCTGCAACCCATGCAGATGCTTATCGGTATGCCTCAGGTATTCCGGTGTACGCTCAGAGTGAACAATGCCTTTACCCGCTGTCATCCAGTTTACTTCTCCCGGCATTATCTCTACTTCAGTACCCAAGCTGTCTTTGTGCATAATGCTGCCTTCAAACAAGTAGGTTAGGGTAGAGAGCCCAATATGCGGATGAGGCGGAACATCCATGTTATGATATTCATCCAGTCTTGCCGGCCCCATATGATCAAGGAATATGAATGGACCAACCATTCTCTTTCCTCTGAACGGCAGCAGGCGACCAACCATAAAATTGCCGATATCGGCAGGGCGTTCTTCTATTATCAGGCTGATGTTAGACATGGTACACTATCTTTAAAGTAACAACAACAAAGTTAAGCTATTGCTCTTCTATGATCCTTATTGCTGCTTCCAATTGCTCATCTTTCCGTACTCTTATTCCTTCAAGGGTAGGCCGCACCACCTTGTCTATTTTTACACCAACCCGCTGTGTTTCTCTGCCATCTGGGTAAAGCACACCAATACCTGAGATCATAGTGCTGCCGCCACCCGGTAGATTTATGATAGAAATATCTCCATCCGCACCTGCGGTAGTGTCGCCAACAACAATTGCTCCGGGTGTACTTGCCAAAGCTATCGAAGCGTATTCTGATGCACTTTGCGAGCGTTCATTCACCAATATAACTAGCTTCCCTTTATAATGGCTGCCGGTATCCGTACCATTAATTCCTTTGGTGCCGAATAAGCACATGCCGGGCATATCAACAACCATATTTGTATGTAAACAAAAAGCTGATTTACCTCCTTTAAGCCACCTGCCAAAAATGTATGGCATATATGTTTTGGGGTAGCACCGCATGTCCAATATTAGCCCCTTTGTATTGGCCAGATAGGCTTTCATTGTGTCAAATTGTTCGTCGTGTATTTTCGAAGCATAGATGTAGCCGATATTTCCGGGTAATAATTTAGGTAACTCTTGTCGAGTTGGGACAAGATAGCAATAGATAGTATAGATATTAATGATTAAATTTGTGTTTAAATAATTGAATATGCAGCCAGAAGGAACAGCAGCGATAGGTAGCGTGATAGGCGCAGGTTTAGGATTTGGATTGAGCAAAGGTTTTGGTGCTAATACTGGATTCCTTATAACATTCACTATAGTAGGTGGGTTAATTGGTGCGATTGCAGGAATCCCGTTTTCTAGGTATTCATAATTTGCAATAGAACTTATTATTGTTACTTTTATGCGATAGGACTAAATCTTCTTGTCGTGAAAAAATCTATTGCCATAATCCTATTTATATTGTTCCATTATTCCTCAAATGGGCAATACAAAGAAGTTCCCGTAAATGTATTCATTGGAGGGGATTTATTTTTGAACGGTGCATTTGGCGCATCGAGAGCAACAATTGCGGTGAATCTGCCGACTAATACGGTAAGGTGGTATTATACGATTACTGCATTTAGAAAGAAAGAAGATATTGAAAGGATAAAATCCAACTTTAACTTATTAGGGCAACTCACGAAAATATATGACCGTTCAGGCCTGTCGGCTGCTGCCGTTTCATTGATTACCGCTCCGTCTGGTTCTGACTATTGTAATATCTACTATCTATGTTCTTATAATGATGGGAATATATTCAGAGATAAGCCATTGTCGACTTGTAATTACTTCCCAAACAATTCCGCGAAACACGCGATTACATGGAAGCAGGAAATAACAGACGATAACCTAGTTAGCGGAGTTCAATATATAGGCATTGAAAACCCTTCATTAGCATATGGTATCAATGTGAATATTCAGGTAGTTGCTATAGTACAGGAACCTGTGACCGACAATGGGTGGACAGCGGATTTAAAGCAAGATGTTCATGACGTTGTCAAGCAGATGCTGATTGATAAGGGAGCATTGAACAAGACAACGGATGATAAGTTAGAAGCATTTTTGACGTGCTTTATAGACTATGTTAAGAGAAATTATACGCCAGAGCAGTACAATTCATTGGCTGGATATGAAAAGACAGATGCCATTAAAAACGGATTTTCAGAGTGTAAGCATTTGAGTGGGATTAAATAGCCGCCACGTCTTTTCTAGTTAGCCTATTCCAAGTAAGTCTTTTGCCGTTTGAACGTGTAACAGTATCGGAGAACCTGTTCATGTCTGCTATTGTTCTGCTGTTGTAGCGGTAAGAAAATTCCTTCAAATAACGGTCAAGATGTATTGGCGACATCCAATGATAGATACCGATATACCCACGTTTGAACAAGCTCCAGAATCCTTCAATGTTGTTGGTTGAAAAAGCGTTCTTGGTGTACATCCCTTGCTTGTGATTGACGGCAATGTGGAAGAAGTTGTCGCATACACGGAAGTACCCTGTATGCTCGTCAGTAACGACCATTGAGCCTTTTACGATTACCTTGTCGAGTATCGGCAGTAATGTGTCAGCGGTTCTATCTGGTACGATTTGCGTAACAACAATTCCACCTATTTGCATTGCGCCCATTACGATTGTCTTATCGTCGCTATGCCCACCTTGGCTGTTTTCTTTCTTCTTATCAGCATGGCGATTTTTGTTTTTACCACCTACGAAAGTTTCATCGACGCTCACAACATCAGTCAATAATTTTGGTGTTTCGTCGAAGAACGTTTCTCTAATACGGTGCAGTAAGAACCATGCGTTCTTTTTGTCAACACCCAAATCACGGGCAAGTTGTAGGCTGCTGATTCCTTTTTTGTGAGAGGTAACGAGGTAGATTGCAGCGTACCAAGTGCGGAGTGGCAGTTTTGTGTTTTCAAAGATTGTGCCGACTGTTACGGAGAACTTTTTATGGCATGCTTTGCTTGCGCATTTGTAGCCACGGTTGGTGATATAGATATGGTCGTGACCACAAAAGGGACAAGTGGTGTTGCCGTTCCATCTATGCGTTGCGAGATAGTCTTTACAAACCAGTTCATCCCTGAAATAATCCAATAATTGTGGCAAAGTTTTAAACTGACCGAGCATTTTAGTGTGTTATACCTTATGTATTCCAACTTCCGTGTCAATTATTCTATTTTAATTGGAATTTTAAAGAAATAAATTACAGTTTTTGTGACAAAAGAAAAGCCACTCATTTTGAGTGGCTTTTAATAGTGTAATACAGTGTGCTTACTTGTTATCGTATTCGGCTTGTACAGCCATAACCTGATTGTAGTCGTTCCAATTTGTGTTCGGGTGTGCTGCCTTTGCTGACCCGCTTATAGTTACAATTTTCAGTGTTTTATTCGTAGTCCATACCGCATTTGTCCCATCATTCCAATAGAACCTGATACCAAAACTGCCGACTTGCATCCAATCAAGGCTTACTGTATACGTTTGTGTAGCAGTAGGCGACCACACATACGGCATAGCATACCATGTTGTTGTACTAGTGGCAGGGTCTTGCCAAAATGCCGCAACCATGCCATAGTTTATAACAGCAGAAGTGATATTTGCGCATGTAGCATTAGCCCCATTATAGAAATTTGGCGAACCTAACCACGTCCAAGTTGTTGGCGCTATGGTATACGTCGTTGTATGTACGTTTGTGTTACCTGCGGCTCCCGTAGCCCCCGTAGCTCCGACCGCACCTTGCGCTCCAGTCGAGCCTGTTGCCCCAGTCGCACCCATTGGCCCTTGATTGCCTTGTGCGCCCTGCGCTCCATTTGTACCGTTCGTACCATTAGTACCTGCTGCACCCGTGTCGCCTTTATCCCCCTTTACGCAACTGCCTAGAGTTGAGATTAGCAGAAGTCCTGCGATTGTAAGTGTTGCTCCTAAAGCTGTCTTGATTTGTTTCATTGTTTGGAGATTTGATGTTTATTAAATTGTTGAAATAAAATAGCGTAACTGAACAGTTCTCTCGCTACATCAGGCTCTCCAAAGCCCACAATGCAAAAGACATCAGTTACGCCATATAGTGGCGTAATTATATCCTTTGAGTGCATTGCTTTTTGAATTTTGGAGATTCGATGTAGCCCTCGCTGTATATACTACGTGAGTATGTTATGTTGTACCTTTTTGCTCTTTACATAGGCATCCCTTTTTGCGGTAAATATAATACGTTTACAATTGTTTCAGTGCGTTTTCTGAAGCAATATATGTGCCAGAAACACTAGGGATAGTGTTTTTATCCTTGGGATAATAAATCAAGTAGGTACGATATATTGTGTGCTTGGCAACATGCATAGGGATTATCACGTATCTTTACAACGTGCCATGGCATCATCTTTATTCCTTGATTAGGTTAAATCAAATGAAATGAACAAGACAGATATTGTAGTATTAATCGTAGTGGGGTTCGTTTTCTTTTCTTTACTTGTTGCGGCTATTTTGAATACCATCCAAATGAACAAACGCAATAGGGAGCTTACTCGTTCTCGTTCTTAGATGCCTTAAGAAATGTACTTACTGCGTCCGTTACCGTAAGCGTGATAATCATTGTCAATAATATCTGGCATGTTTCCTTCCCTATAATTCCGCTACTTCCTAGGAAATATATAACACCTCCCCCAACAAGAATAAACGCCAGACTATATAGCTTTTGCCACATATTTAGATTGGTCAAGAATGCATGGAATTTTTCCTGACTTTCAACTTCCAATTTCTCTAATTTCTCTGCCTTCTCGCTATAATTCAATAAAACCTGTTGGATTGCGGGATTATTCATGCCCTCTGATATTAGGTGCTTAATTGTCTCTGCCCACATTTCTGATGTCTTATCAATGCCAGACGGCAATGATAAGATAATCTCATTCGCTTGCTCTTCCGTAAGCCCCTTAGCCAATAATTGCTGCTTAAAATAAAATGCTTGTTCGGGTGTCATAGGGGAATTTTGCTGCAAAATAATAAAAGCTAACCAATTGATTATCTTTTATTAAATCTTTCCTTCGTATTGTATAACGAATGGGTAATTTAATTTCGGTGTAGTTTTTATCTTTACCAGACATTCATCATATTTGAAAGCAAATGAGTTCAACTATTAATGCCAACAATAACGCGAAAGGGATAGAGTTGGAGGAGTTGTTTTGTGATTACATGAGAAAGGAATTGGGCTACCACAAGGCACGAACCAGAGCGCAAGTTGTATCTGATTTCAATAGTCGAGGCATTAATGTAGATGTGATAGCCGAAGTGAGGAATAAGCGGTATGAATACATGAAAATAGTGTCAATAATCCTTTACGCAGTTTTTGTTGCATATACACTTCTTGTTTTATTCTTAGCAGGTGATTCGACAGTGCCTAGTGAATATGTGTATGGATTTTGGGTGTTTTCTGTTTTAGCTTGCATATTTGCGACCATACTTTTAGTGCGGTATCAAGACAACATAATTCAACATGGGTGGGCAGAGTGCAAGAATCAACAGGAGAGCATAAGTACAGAACTTATGCAATTGGCAATCGTTAGATTCAACTCGTATCAGAATACTAAGAACAAAGAATATATTTTCACGAACTTATACTTTGTATGCACGGGTTCTTTCTCGGAAGGGGCATTAAAACTAGCACAGGATAAAAATGTCAAATGTTATAAACTAGAATGTGGTAACTTTGTGGAGGTCACTTATTGGTGACTTTTAAACGAACTAAAAAGGTGTTATGGAAGAAAAGGTGTACACGATTAAAGATATTAAAAGAGTAAAGTATATTTCAGCATTAAGCGGTCTCACGTTGGGATTTGGGTTATGCCTGATAATATTCAACGGCAAAATCATACCTAGCGTAAAAGGATTTGGTGATGGCGACTGATAAGAAAAATAAAACGGGAAAAGTTAAAAAGGCGAGCAAGTACGAAGTGGTATTTCCTCCGATTGACCTGACGTTTGAGGAAGCGATGAAGAAGATTGTGATTGACGCAAATGAGAAAACGAAGCGGAAGCCAAAGTCTACTTCGTAAATTAAAAATTACTCTAATTTATTTCCCTCCCTATATCCTTGTCCCAACTCGACAAGAGTTACCATAATTTATATCCGGTATCGCTGGTAAATATATTATCCAGCCAGATCTTTGCTGTAAAAGGCAAAGTAGGCAGACGCACAACACGCAATGTATCATCAGCATATCTGACAGGAAGGTCTATCCACGGGTTTTGTGTTACAAATAAGGCTCCTGTGGGTCTTGAGATATAGGTCCGGAACGCAGTGTAATTTGATGCGCTGATCCCCGGCCTGTATTTTATCTCGAGCGAATCAATGGTAACCCCGTCTATTTGTTCAATCACAGCCCCTGGTCGTATCAGTTTGCTTACACCAAATTTGTCGTGGCAGTTGGTGACAACCAGTTTATTTTCGGCATACATTGTGGTTATAGGGGTATAGTACCCTTTATTTACACCATTTACAGATCTTGACCCTCTTACAGTTATTGCGTGGCCGTCGGTGATCTTAGCTGCAATTCGTCGGAGCGCCTTGTAATAGCCGGCAGTATCATCATGTTGACAGAAGGAGGGTATAGTTTTGGTAAGCTCGTTATTCCAGTTTACCGACATAAGATGCCTGTCCGGGTAAAAATACTGTATTGCATTCCAGTACCTGAATAAGGATAGTATGCGCATGCCCGCGTCGTTAAGATCCATATTATCATACGGGCGCTCATTCCTGAAAATGGGATTATTAATAAAGGCTGTCAGGGCAATGTAATAGTGCCCGTCTTTAGCGTTGCGGTGAGTTCTGATAAAGTCTAATTTGGCAATCATGGAAGTGCTGAAATTCCCTTCCTTGAAAAGGTGGCCATAATCAGGATAGAACTTAACCTTTATTGAGTCATAAGTTTTGTCAGTACCTCTGGGAACGCCAAAATGGTCTACCCATTTTTCCATTACGGCATTTGCTCCAGCTTTGTCAGGCGCGGCAAGTACTTCCGGTAAAATCCGAAACAGCTCTGCATCCATATTATACTTTCCCGCAGCCACATTGGCGTGGTAGTATTTTATAAATCCCCACAGCATACCTAAGTTGGTAACATTGGTTATCCTATTGCTGTCGAGTGTAATAGTTGGTGTCCCGGAGCTCTTATTAAATGCCGTGTCTGTATCTGCCGGGTAAGAAGTCTGGCAGTGAGCGGAAAGACAATAGGTGATCAAAACAATTAATAACGCGAATCTGGAAAACCTGATCATAGCAAATGTGGTATTATACAGTGACATTTCACACAAGATATTAATTTTATAAATCTACAGATATCAATTTATACGCCGCATAGCTTTTGTTAGAGTACTATCTTTGGTGAAAAGAAAGATAGATGACTCTTGACAGAACAAAACCACCGGTAATACACGACGCCGTGGAATTCGATTATAAATTACCACCTCTTAATACTACCACGCTTGACAATGGCCTGCCGCTCTATTGGGTTGATGCCGGTGTGCAGGATGTGGTGCAGATCGATTGGGTGTTCCCCGCAGGCTTGTGGTTTGAACAGAAAGAAGCAGTAGCGCATGCTACAGCAGGTTTATTAAAGAACGGAACTTCAAAACATACCTCTGAGCAAATAAGTGAAGCACTGGAGTTTTATGGTGCACAGCTGAAAACAAGCGCGGGCAATGACTTTGCAACCGTTACCCTTTACTCACTTACCAAACACCTGCCGGCATTACTGCCAATGGTGCTGGAGATACTTACCGAAGCTACTTACCCAGAGCATGAAGTGGAGATCTACAAGCGTAATGTTACCCAGCGCTTGCTGGTAAACCTGCGTCAGTGCGAGTTTGTAGCCAATCAGCGTATAGACGCATTGTTGTTTGGTGAGCATCACCCTTATGGAAGGTTCACAAAACAAGCTACTATAGATGCTATTAATCGGGAAGATCTGCTGGCATACTACAAGGGGCACTATTCATTGGCCAATGTGCGCATGTTTATGGCGGGCAAGGTGAGCGTTGCCGATGTAAAGCATCTTAACGAGGTCTTCGGTGCAGCACCAATAGTGGCTACACCGGTTGCTCCCGTAGCATTTGACCATGTTCAGCGTAGCGAGCGCGTGCAGCGCATAAGCAATGAACCCAATGGTGTGCAGGGGGCTATTCGTATTGGCCGTCTGTTTCCTAATCGCCACCACCCCGACTATACCCCAATGGTGGTATTGAATACATTGTTTGGTGGTTATTTCGGGTCAAGATTGATGAGCAATATCCGCGAGGACAAGGGCTATACCTATGGTATACATAGTTCATTGGGTCCGGAGGTAAATGGCGGATCATTGGTAATAGGCACAGAAACCGGTCGCGACGTAACCGAAGCTGCTGTTATAGAGGTATATAAAGAAATGGAATTGCTCTGCAACGAGCCTGCTGATGAAGAGGAACTCTTGCTGGTAAAGAACTACCTGCTGGGTGGCATACTCGGAGATCTGGATGGTCCTTTCTCTATACTACAGCGCTGGCGCACACTTATCCTCAACGGATTTACCGAAGAGCAGTTCAACAGGAATATTAACATCTACAAAAACATTACTACTGCCGAATTACAGGCACTTGCAAAGAAGTATTTTGTAAAGGAAGAGTTTTATGAGATAGTGGTTATATAATAGCCGGGAAATACATTAAACAAGAAAGGCGCCACAACTGTGAGCGCCTTTCTTGTTCGAATATTATCTCTTCCCTTTACTTCCTCATATTTATCTGGCACCCTATCGATTTTGTCTCAGGTATATTTACCCGCCGACCGTCAAGCAGTTCGTCAACTGCATTAGCTACATATCGGCGGGTTACCTTTTCTGGCTCTGCTCCGTTATCATCTATCGCTCCGTTATACTTTACTACATAGCGGCCATTCTCTTTCCAGATCACGTACGCATGAGGTGTTTTCTGTGCTCCGAAATTGCGTGCGACCGTTTGCATGTCATCCATCAGGTAGGGAAAGTTGAAGTGCTCATCGCGGGCTTTGGCTACCATCTTGTCATAGCTGTCGCCCTCATACACCACAGTATCTGTAGAGCTGATGGCTATGACCGGCACTCCCAGCGCCTTGTATTTAGCATTCAACTCATTGAGCCTGGGCGGGTATAACTTTGCAAATGGGCAATGATTACAGGTAAAAACAATGATAAAGCCCTTTGCTTCAGGATAGTCTTTCAGCGAGATCGATCTCCCATCCACACTCTTCAGCCTGAAGTCGGCCACCTCCTTCTCTTTCACTTGCCCGAAACCTGAACCCAATACCAGCATTGTTGCCAAAAGCAATACCTGTCCCGTCCTCGTTACCATCTTGTTCATCGTCACTTCAATTACTCTTTAATGAACTTTTTGGTAATGGTGGTCTTTGTCTGTTCGTCGGTGAGCTGCACAAAATATACTCCCGGCGCATAGTTAGATATATCTATACCGCCATTCAATTGCGGACGAGGCAACATGCACAATGTGCGACCCACAGAATTAGTAATCGTTACATAATACACTTGCATAGCAGGATCACTAAAGTTGAAATACAGTCGCATGCTTGCAGGATTAGGATAAACCGAGTAGTCTCCGGCAGGCTTTTCCGTATTGTTCACTCCCGTGTGATCCACCACCACAAACTGCTGCATCATGCCACCATCTTCATGTGGTGCAAAATGGCAGTGATACATAAACGGATGAATAGCATCGGCATAGTCGTCAAACTTAGCCACGAAACTAACCGTGTCATTTACCTGCAGGTAGTAAGTGTCCTTCCAGCCGCTTTCATAGGCACCTACAGGGTGTGAGCTGCGCGATACTATCTTGAACTCTACATCATGGATATGGAACGCATGCCCGAATACATTATTATTGATCACGGTCCACTTTTCAGTAGTACCCAGAACTACTGTCTTATTTATAGTGTTGAAGTCGAAAAGAACATGGTCGAACTGAAACGGAGCGCCGCCGGGTCCGGGTGTTCCGTCTGTTACCAGCAGCGTTCTTGTCACTGTAGCATCTGCTGCCGTAGGATAGGTGTTTGTAACTAATGCTGTCGGCACTGATGTAATAGGGCTAGCTGTAGTAGCACCAACAACTATATGCAGCACGTTGAAGTTGCGATTGTTGAGCAAACTGCCAAACGGACCGGTTGTATTGGGCTCGCCGCCACCAAAACCAAACTCCTGACCTGCATTGTAGGCCATCAACTCCACAGAACTACCCAAGGCATCACTACCCAGATTCACCATTATCTCTGCGCGCTCACCTACACTCAGTTTTATGCGGGTGGCACTTACCGGTGCATCCAGTAGGCCACCATCATTAGCTATGATGTAGAATGTTCTGTTGTCGCTGAAAACCAGATTATAAGCGCGCTCCATTTCGGCGTTCAGTAATCTTAAACGCACATATTGTTTAGGCAGTGTTGTCTGCGGATGCAGGGTACCGTTTACCACACAAGTATCGCCATAATGGCGGTTGACATAGACAAGGGCGTTAGTCGCATCGAAACTGCGACTGGTAAGTGCCAGTGGTATATCATCAATTCCGTAAGTGCGGGGCAGTGCCAACGCAGCCTCGGCGGCATCTCTTACTATTATGAAGCCACCAAGACCCATCGTCATCTGCTGTTCGCTCATAGTATGCAGGTGCGGGTGATACCAGTAAGTAGCCGCCTGATTCTTTACCAACCAATAGGGCTGCCACAATGTGCCCGGAGGAATGATCTGGTGCGGACCACCATCCATTACTGCCGGAAGGTGCATACCATGCCAGTGTAGCGTAGTACTGTCGTTCATGTAGCTCTGCACATTCATGTGCACGGTATCTCCCTGTCTGAAAATGAGCGTTGGCCCCCAGAAATTACCATTGATGCCCCCGGTAATGGTCTGATTGCCCGGCAAAAACTGCTTGAAGGTATCTCTCAGAGCCAGATTAAACGTTGTACCTGAAATAGTATCGGGAATGATCAACGGGTTATACTGAGCTACGGCTATGTGGCCACATAATACCACCAGGGCGGCAATTAATAATTTTCTGCGCATCTTATTTGTCTTTTATGGTCTTTATCAACACGTTAGACGACACAACTCTGGCAATCCTTCTGGCAAAGGCAAATAGAGTGCAGCATTTAAAAGTCAACTCGCTTTGTATGATACAAACGTAAAATGCCATATCCCTAAAATGCAAAAAGCCTCACATTTCTGTGAAGCTTTTGCGGAAAATTTGTACCCTCTCGTTCTGAAATAATTAACAAGTTAGAAAAGATATATTCTCCAGAAGGAGTCAAACGGAAGTACAGCATTGCCGTCGGGCCATACTATGTGCCTGAGCGAATGCACCGGCATTACCCTTGTAAAGGACACATTGGTGGTTCGGGTAATGGTGTCTTCCATATGCCTGCCGGGCATAAGCATACCAAAGGGGTAATAGTCGCTCTGAAATTGCAGTACAGGGTTGTAGGCTACAATAGTATATGGGTCGTTGATCAGCTTACGTGCTTTGCTTTCACGTGCATCGCTTACCTTGGCCAGCACATCGCCCAGGTGGTCGGTTAGCTCATATTGCTTCAGTCCGCGGGTGCCATTACGCCTCGTCTCTGTCTACTGCAACAATGGTGCATGTCAGGACATTTTTACTGCATGGAAGGAGCAAGACACATATAACGGCCTATACGGGCATCATAGCTTCGCATCCCTGCTGTCCTATTACTCCTCAACTAATTTTGTAACATTACCTTTTTCACCAAAATCATTGATGATTTTATGTAGTATTAACCCATAAAATTCCACATCATACGAAAAGGGAAACTTATCTTTTCTGGCTTTCCATTCTGAACTTATCATCCCAACAATTCTATCATAATTCGGCGAATTTATTATTTTTGATATTACAACTGCAGTTATCATATCCAGATATTTAAAAGTTGACTTCCCATAATACATATCGGTCTGGCAAATAAGTACATTAAGTATATTTTCTAATTTACCATACTTTTCAGTTAGTATATGTAAATCAATTTCAATAAATTTGTCGTATATATTTTTTATTATACTATTTAAGCCGTCTTTATCATAAAAAACTATTGAATTTCCAAGAGGTGGATTAAGTAAATCAAATAGGAAAAATTTAAGGGTATGTAAACTCTGGTTTTTTTTATCGTCGATATTCAGATATTTGCCAACTATCTTTTTTACTTGAGAGTCAATTACTGAAAAAGAAAGATAAGTATGTAGCTCAGGTCCTAGTTTCCAAAAATCAATTATAACCTCGAATCTAACTGAACCATTTTGTTTTGTCCATTTTTTAGGGGATATTTTTTTATAACCATTCACGATGAACTTATGATCTAAAAGATCATGAACTACACTTAAGCAATCATTTATTTTCATATGCTATTTTTAAATTATGGGAATACAATTACTGGATCGACGAATGTAGGAGGAACTTCAAAAATAGGAGTTGGTACTGGTGTAGGGTTAACTGGATTAATAAGAGGTACTATTGGCATTAGAGTTTCCTGATCTTTCATCCCAGAACCATTGTTTTGATTATTTTTATTGGAATTTTCTTTTTGCGTTTGACTTATTTTTTTTCCTAGTACAACTATCTCATCACTTCCCTTTGAGTTTGGGTTAGGTGTTATTTTTTCGACTATTAATTCGCCGTTATCGGATATGCGTACAACCACGTTACCAGCAACTCTGAGTTTACCGTTCACTGGGGTACCTCCATTTGGTTTAGCACTTCTCATTTCTGTTAAATCGCCATTTTCGATAGATTTATCAAATGTTAATTGATTTGTTGATGAACGTCCTCCACCCGTTTTAACGTCTATAGTATACACATTATCTGTTGATTGACTTCTTAGTAGAAAATCTACCCGTGTATTAAATGCTTTGCTAGTGCCTGCTGGGCGAATAGTAATTTGTTCATAAATATCCCAACCTTTCACCAATTGTACCCTGCTACGCACGAACATTTCTCCATTTGCGCCTTTAGTCGCATTAGCAGGGAAACCTTCAAGACCATCCAAATCAATATTCATTATAGGATTATTACTTGCGAATTGGTATGGAGTGAGCATCGGATATTTTGCCGTCAACGGATCAACTGTTCTAAACCGCGCGATTCTCGTATCGTATTGTCTAAAACCATAATCATAACTATTCCCCTTCCCAGCCCACTCATTATCCTTATACTTACCATTAAACCCATACCTATAACTCTCCCCATTGCACACCCTTGAGACCACACTTTGTGGTACGTAGGTGTAGTGCGGTACTCTTATGGCAGAGATATTGATATTATTATCGTTGCCCGCATTATCGAGGGTTATATGCAGGCTGGTGCCATGGCCGCCACCGCTGTAGTGTATTTTTATGGTGCCGTTGTTATCTCCGCTACTTATTACCACGTTGCCCAGGTTTTTGCCGGTGCTATCGTCTACCACGCTTACGTTAAATACACCATCGCGTACCGTGGCCGTTACCAGCACATCACCATCAGCAGGGTTTCCAGGGCCAGGGCCGCCTACCGGGTCGTCACCACCATCGCCCATAGGCCAGCTTACACCTGTGCCGGTGCTGATCATTTGCTGTCTGTGCCGTTTGCTGTCGCTTCGGCTTTATGGTTTTGCTATTCGGCAAAGCCCTTGTATTTTCAGCAGCATAAACAGGTGCGCCAATTGCAGCCAGCAGCAACAAAAAAGTAGCTTTTGCTATCGGGAGATCTGTGTTTCGATTAATGATAGGCAAAGATTATTAAGGGTTATTAAGGATGCTAACTATAGTAGTCTTTTTCAAAAATTATTACTGAAGTAATCGTATCATCTTCTTCATCACCGCATATGCCAATACCATGCTCATAAGACTTAAAGCCCATGTCTGTTTCCAATTTTGGATCAATTTTTTCAAATAATTCTTTGAGTGCTTTAAAAGATGAATGAAAAATGTCATTATCCTTGAAAAGTACTTTGCCTTGATAAAATTCAACAGCGCCTAAATGCCCATTTCTATCATATAGTACCTTAATGTCACTATCAGGGAAGTAATCGTATAGTTCAACAATATCTTCAAACACATATTCTCCATCCATAATGCGCCCCCCTATTTTATTTCTGATTTGTTCTCTACTGTCTGAAAACAGGATATCTCCAACACTTTGAAATGGAACTATATCGTATGATTTATCTTTCATGCGCTTTTCTTATTTTCCTTGTAAAATAGGAACTATTTTTTTAATATACACGGATCTCGCTTGCTCAATTGAATGTTATACTTATCTCCATAAGTACTTCTAATTCTGTTAGCATTTAAGTCAAATGCATCAATATATTTTCCTTGAGACAATAATTCACCCTCCGCTTTTCGGAATGCTTCAGCAGCCTTACCGCCGCCTGTTGAAATAAACGCTCGATGCTCCTCAAATATCATTTCGATTGCCGAAGCATTCTGCTTACTTATTTTTGCTCCTGCTCTTGTGTAAGCATTCATGGAAGGCATATGATTTCTTTCAATTTGCCCAGCTTTACGCTCCAAACTTTTATATGCGCCTCCGGCAAATTTTCTTGTTGCTCCAACACCTGCTACATTTGCTCCAAATTCCGCAACATCTGCTACGTCTTGTGTTTGAGTATTATTTGTTCCTGTTTCTGCATCCCTGTCACGATTGCTAATATCCTTCCATCGTTGAAAAGGACCTGTTCCTCCAAATTGGAAAATATACTTCAAATCATCCTTAATCTTTGTCGAATTTGCATTTTCCTTGTTTACCCCATAGTTATAAGCCGAGGCTGGCTTCATTGCTGAGGGGCTATCTAATAACACATCACTTCTGAATATCGGATTATTTCCAAATGTAGCGTATTGGCTTTCCCGACCATTAGGTTTAGGGTCCAGGTTCCATCTTGTGCCAGTTCTCGTATCTAATTCGCCAAATAATGCTGTATTATGATTACCTTTCCCAGCTATCTCATTGACCTTCATCTGCCCATTAAACCCATACCTATAACTCTTCCCGTTACATACCCTTGAGACTACACTTTGTGGTACGTAGGTGTAGTGCGGTACTCTTATGGCGGAGATACTGATATTGTTATCGTTGCCCGCATTATCGAGGGTTACATGCAGGCTGGTGCCATGGCCGCCACCGCTATAGTGTATCTTTATGGTGCCATTGTTGTCGCCGCTACTTATCACCACATTGCCAAGATTTTTGCCGGTGCTATCGTCTACCACGCTTACGTTGAACACGCCATCCCTTACCGTGGCTGTTACTAGTACATCTCCATCCGCAGGGTTACCGGTGCCGCCTACCGGGTCATCGCCACCATCGCCCATAGGCCAGCTTACACCTGTGCCCGTGCCAGCTCCCGCTTCATCCATGTGTATAAGAATACCACCGTTGTCTGATGGAGTAACCGAAGGATCGCTACCACCTGAGTTCATCATTCGCGGATGATCAACATCAAGCAGCACCATACTTACAACTGTTACCATCTCTGTAAGCATGGTGGTAGCCCTTGTTGTTGTTAATATAATCTTATTACGTTTTTACATTTATTGATCTGTTAATAGCCTATACATTTATTTTTTCGCGCCAACATATTGAGCACAGTACCATCATATTAAATATACTATCTACTCAACTCAGCGAAAACCAGCGGGAAAACTTTACTCAGATCTTGAAATTCATACTTTTTAATTGGTGTATAGTCGAAACCAGAACTTATATTAATCATAATTTTTTGTTTGTCATTAGGTGAGCAATTATGGACAACCCTGCAAAATTTCTGCTCCCCAATTTTATCAACAATTGATATTATTTGACTACCATTTTCCGAAATAAGCCCTCCATCTAGCATCAGGGTTGATATAAGTAGTATTGATATACTGTCGCCCTTCCATGCATTTGTAAGGGATCGATCGTAGTCAATTTTGTGTAAAGATGCCCTGTATCGCAAATCTTTCGAAACGCTCTCTACTCTTTTCGTGCATGAAAGAAAAGTTACAAGAAGAGATAACCCAAGTAATACAATGCTTTTCATAATATACATTTACTTTTTCTTTATTTCAGACTGTGCATCAGGAATGTTATCCTTACCAATAACCTTAAGTTCTCCAAATTTCCATTTACTAAGGAAAGGTACAAATTTTTCAATTTTGTAATTGTCTGGCACTTTCTCCTTTGATGTGTTGGAAATAATTTGGTCTACTACCTGCATTTCCTCTATTCGATCTGAGGTACCGGACGCGTTAACCGTTATGCAGCCGTGACTGTGGACACCTCTATGCAACCTGAAGTTACCTCGAGGGTTGCCATCAGGATCTACAGTTTTGCCATCATCGAGTTGATTATTGTATCGACTTTTGTCGACAGGGTCTAAATCGAACCATAGATCCTTCTTTCCAGCATTCGATGTAATGTCGTACATGCCATTTGGGATAGGTAGTTCTCTAGGATCGGTGACTGGATGTCTTTCTGCCTTGTTGTTGCCGGCACCAAGTCCTCCAGAAAACACATCATGTACCACCAGTATTTGATTATGAGTTTGTACCCCATTGTCATCTTTTATACCACCAATCTTGTATTCTTTCGCATTGACAATCTTAATCGGTAAGTCTTTTTTCCATTGATCCATGTCTGCTACAAACAGCGACCTAGTCGTTTTATCATACACGGCGTAAGCTTTTTCGCCATTCCTATCAACTGCAACGGTTGGCATATCAGCAGCGAAAATATATGCACTTCGGTTATAGGCGTCCTTAAATAGAGGATCTATGCTTGTAAACCTCGCAATTCTACTATCATAGTTCCTCGCTCCAAAATCAAGGTGATTTCCCTTTCCAGCCCACTCATTATCCTTATACTTACCATTAAACCCATACCTATAGCTTTCGCCATTACATACCCTTGATACTACACTTTGTGGTACGTAGGTGTAGTGCGGTACTCTTATGGCAGAGATACTGATATTATTATCGTTGCCCGCATTATCGAGGGTTACATGCAAGCTGGTGCCATGGCCACCACCACTGTAGTGTATTTTTATGATGCCATTGTTGTCACCGCTACTTATTACCACGTTGCCCAGATTTTTGCCGGTGCTATCGTCTACCACGCTTACATTAAATACGCCATCCCTTACCGTAGCTGTTACCAGCACATCACCGTCTGCAGGATTACCAGGGCCGCCTACCGGGTCACCGCCACCATCGCCCATCGGCCAGCTTACACCTGTGCCGGTGCTGATCATTTGCTGTTTGTGCCGTTTGCTTTCGCTTCGGCTTTAAGGTTTTGCTCATAGCTATCGCGTACAAATAGTTAGTAAGAAGTTAGGCAGTTTAATATTATCTAATATTCACTAATTTTGCAATTATGTATTACATCATGAAATGTTCTATAGAAAGTAAGATAATTGGTACTACATTTCCGCAAATTCACACAATGAACGCAGGCTACAATTATGTCAGTGAATTTTCAGTGTCTAAATTGAGTAGATGTTATGATCGTCTTCCTGCTTTTATCCCGGACTTAGATAGTTTCATTTTGAGTAGCAAAGCACTACTAACAGACATATTAAGTACGTCTCTAATAAATAGAGGTTTAATTGTTAGCAATAGGGTTAAAGAAATATTGGAGAAATGTTTACTGCCAGAACACGCGTTTTTCCCAATTGGTTTATACTATAAAAATGAACGCATTGAGAATTATTTTTGGTTCCATTTAATATCTGATTTTGTAGATAACATTGATTTCGAAAAGTCTACATTCTATTTAAAAGACTACAATATCGACGAAGCAATAACTATAAACTCTGAAGTGGAATTACGTAAAATTATGAAAACTAAAAGTATAACCGCTAACATAAAATCTGACAATGTAGTATTGAAAAATAAAATCAATTTTGATTTATTTAAAATCGGCACATTCGACATCAATATCTATATCTCTGATAAATTAAAAAACGTATTTAACGAGCAACAAATTACTGGGATTCAAATATTACCAAGTCAACTATATTAATTCAAAATTACTACGCAAGACTTGAACTTAAGATACCCACTGCGATCGAATTATCTTTTGGGGCTTTATCTTTGTTTCATCTATTGGCCGCCTAGCATTTAGATTATCTATTGTAGGTACCCCTCTGAACAAATCTAGTTTATTCAGTTTTACACCTGGATTTTTTTTGATCGTTTCTATGTTTTTAGATGTGGTATTTCTGATAAAGTTAAGTGCCTCCTCATCGCTGTAACTCGGATTTCCTTCTTCAAATTGGTCGTATTGGTTTTTAACTTGCTCATTGTAGTTAGGATGATTTCCATGCTGACCTTTTCCTGTCTCTTTGCTGAATTGTTCAAGTGGCACTTTATTTTCTTTACCTTCAAATTTAAAGCCTGCTCTTCGTGCAGCCTGCATAACTGGATTTTGTTTAAGCTGCGCTGGATTAACATGATGGTCGTTCATTTTGATACCCATTTCAACAGCGTCACCAACAGCATCAATAACTTCTTCTGCAGGTACAATTTCAATATTTGGTATCGGTTTTATGGTTTCAAATAATAGCGGGGACAACCATTCTCTCCCTTCTAAATCTTTTCCGTCAATGACCCTATTTTCGGCAAATGCATAATTACTGTTCCACGGATATTTTTTAAACAACGGATCAACAGCACTAAATCTTGCAACTCCCGGATCATATCCTCTAAATTTAAAGTCAAGATGATTGCCTAATCCGGCCCATTCATTGTTTTTCATCTGCCCATTATACCCATACCTATAACTCTCACCATTACATACCCTTGAGACCACACTTTGTGGTACATAGGTGTAGTGCGGTACTCTTATGGCGGAGATACTGATATTGTTATCGTTGCCCGCATTATCGAGGGTTACATGCAGGCTGGCTCCATGGCCACCACCACTGTAGTGTATCTTTATTATGCCATTGTTGTCGCCGCTACTTATCACCACGTTGCCTAGGTTTTTGCCGGTGCTATCGTCTACCACGCTTACGTTGAACACGCCATCCCTTACCGTGGCTGTTACCAGTACATCTCCATCCGCAGGATTACCGGTGCTGCCGGTAGGGTCACCACCACCATCGCCCATAGGCCAGCTTACACCTGTGCCCGTGCCAGCTCCCGCTCCATCCATGTGTATAAGAATACCACCGTTGTCTGATGGAGTAACCGAAGGACCGCTACCACCTGAGTTCATCATTCGCGGATGACCAAGATCCAGCAGCACCATAGTTACCACTGTTATCATCTCTGTAAGTGTGGTGGTAAAGCAGTAGCTGGTAGTATCTTCGGTATAGCGCCCCGGCATATACTGCCCAAATGGATAGTAGTCGTAGGCTGTTACCACCACAGGCTTATAGCTGAGTATACTGTCTACTGCCGCAGGCAATGCCAGCCACCTGTTCATGGCCCGCTTGTCGCTCAGGGTTACCAGCACATCGCCCAGGTGGTCGGTAAGCTCATATTGCTTTAGGCCGCGGGTGTGCTGGGTGTAGTAAACATCTTTATGCGCGTTGCCGTAAAAATTTAGGCTATCCTGGGTAATAATATCCTGGTATTCCAGGCTGTACCACGGCCTCTTGGTCCATAGCCTGTTGGTATCTGTAAAGCCGCCATCCTGGGTATAGCTTACGCTTACCTGGTGCGGGTAGTAGCTCTTTACGCCCAGCCTGCTGCTGCCATATATATCATGGCTGGCCAGGTCAAACTGTTTTTCTTTTACTACCGCTACCGTAGCCAGTGTAGGCGGCAGGCCTACGCCCAGATCGGCAGTGGCGGTAGAAAGGTGCGTAAGTAAAGAGAGGCGGGGTAGCGCAGCTACGGCACTGTCTATCTCATCGTCTCCAAAGGCGGCATTAAATGCATTTACATAAGCCGCGGGATCATTATTAAATACTGCCCTCAGCTTTTCGCCGGTGGTAAAGAGCGCCTCCATAGTGCGTGCCGCACCTACCCAACTGTCGAAGAATGACAGTAAGCTGCCATAACCATCTTCGTAATTGGCCAGGCTGGCCATAACAAGTTTGGTGAGCCCTGTTCCACTACCACCCTTATCCGGCATTGGCTTCAACCCGTCCGATCGATCTACAGCTATTATCTTGATAGTATCTCCCCCACTACTTCCGCCGCCCCGGCCATCATCACCGTATAGCAAGCTGTCAGTACATATCAGGCGCAGCCAGTCTTCCATAGCACCCATCTCCACAGCATAGTCCATTGCCAGTTTTACCAGTATACTTTGTTCTATCCTATCGTCATTAATGTGTTGCAATAAAGTATCGCAATTAAGCACAACGGCACTATCAAGGTGAGTACTATCGGAATAACCGCCGGTACTATCTGCCGGATTATATCCACCTCCACCTGTAGTATCGCTATGTCCGGTTGTATTCTGGTAGCTGGCAGTGTCTCCCGATGAAGCCGCAGAATCAAGCAGGTGCTGCTGCTGGGCCTGCTGGGTAGCAAGACCTACCTCACTGCTGTAGCGCTTGTGTATAAGCCATAATGTAGAGTCGCCATTGTGTGCTGCACACAATAAGCCCAGGGCATGCTGCTGCAACCCTGGGTCGCTGAATACCAGCGAGAGTACGGTACGCACATCATCCTCCCCGCCATTCTTAAAATAATTATTGATAGCCGGTGCCAATATGGGCTGTTCGGCTTTAATGTCGGACGCTACCAGCGCAGGCAGGTAGGAAGGGTCTGAATAAATAAAATCTTTAAGACGGCCCGTACTATTGAGGAAATAAGAAACAGGGTGATCTGTTTGCTGTCTTATAAAATCACCATTGTCTGCAGAACGGTTCAAGAGCATATCCTGAAACTCTGCCACGCCTGCAAACTCGGGTGTTATAAACAGATTATTAAAATTTTCATCGCCACCCACAGTGCTGCGCATCCCCCTATGTGCCAGGTGTATAAAGGTAATCGGCTCCATAGTAAAGCGCGTCTTCTCGTTGTAAGTGGCCAGTATGTTGCCCTGTGCGTCGTGCACATAATAATTGTTAGTCTGGTTGGTACCTGTGTCTGAGCCAGTAGAAAAATACTTGGCTACCCTGTTTCCGGCCCCATCATAGCGGAACTGCATGGTATTGCCACCGGCATTATTCTGCGTGCTTGTTACCTTGTTATACAGGTTCCACCTTACAGTATCCTGGCCACTTACCAGATCTTTTACTGTATTGCCTATGCGGTCGTACATGTAGCGAGGCCCACTGGTGTCGTTGAATGGGGTAAGGGCATTATCGGTAACATCAGCAGAGTGGTCCAGCACCGACTGTAGCTTATTGTCTATGGCACCTGGTGTATATCTATATACTAGGCTATCCATCAGCGGCGCGCCTGCTCCTGTATTATTGCCATACCTGTTAAGCGATCGCAGGTTACCATCAGCATCGTAGGTGTAATCGTTCTTATAATCTGCAATACCGCTGAGAGAATGGTCTGCCGCGTTCACCGTGCTATAACCCGCGTTTCGTATGCGGTTCAGCTGGTCATAGGCATACTGCTTATTCAACCGCTGAAATTCATTGATGGCCATTGTCTGCCGGGCTATGTTGCCGTTGTACAGACTATGCGTAACAGGTGTAGTGTGTTGTAGCGAATTGTGGCTTACCGGCTTATAGTCGTTCTTAAAATAGTCTATGGCATAGGCTACTGCATCGCGCGCAAACACGCTGGTGTCTGTGCCGTCCTGAGCCATATCCAGCCCCACATTCAGGCTGTCATTATTCATACTCTTTAACCATCCCCGTATGGTGTAAGCATAATCAATACCCTGCACCGTAAGGTCGCCCAGCTCTATTCTGGCCAGCGGACCATGCTGTTGTAGCTCAGCATATTTACCTTGCCGCTTATTACATCATAATCATAGTCTACCCTCTTATACTGCTGTTTTACTGCGGCAAGGTCAGGAAAATCCTGCACCAGCATATTCACATTGCCCTCCATGTCATAGCTATAGTGAGTAGCATAGCTATAGTTATAGTATGCCTTATCCAGGGAGGTAAGGCTTTCAAAATACTTCACACAGGTCACGCGCTTGCGCAGGTTGCTCTGTTCATCAAGACCGCTGATTGTCTCTAATTTTTTAGCTACTGTATCGTAGAAAGTCATTACCACATCGCGGCGGTTGCGGGTGCGGATAAACTTTGCAATGGTATCATAGCTCACCAGGTTGATATTGTAAATGAGATAAGGATCGGGCGAGGCAAGGTAGGCCAGCATCGTCATACCGCCACCCGCAGGCACTGTAGTTGTATAAGTGTAGTGGCAATAAGGCACAGAGCTGCCACCACCGGATAGTGGAATGATATGTGGATCGAAATAAGCACAACCCAATTGAGACTCACCGGTTTCTATAAGCCTGTTCTGCTGATCATAAATATTATATGTATAGTAACCATCAGGAGCCTGCTTTGCATTCTGCGAGAATACCAGCCTCCCGGCATTGTCATAAAAGAAACGGGTCTTGCCGCCATCAATAGTGTTCTGCTGCTGCACCAGGTCGTAAGAATTATAGTTATAGGTATTGATCTTATTGTATACAGGGGCTGGGGACACTGCGGGAGTATTGTTCATCCTCGCGGTATCTACATCGTCTAGCAGTGTACCAACAGGAGCAATTGGCTGGCTACCAGCCGGAGGCACTGTAGATACAAGATTACCCGCACGGTCGTAGCCATACAGGGTAAGGTTAAACTCGTGATCCATGTAGCTCAATATGAGCTTCTCTTTAGTATTTCGGGCAAGGTAAGCAGTGAGATTACCTCTTACTGCTCGCTTAATAGAATCTCTATAATTGTTATAATTGAACACGCCAGCGCTAACAGCCCCCAGCAGATTGCCCCGTTCACAGTTATTGAACGTATCTGCCGGATTGGCTATACTATCCGCAAAATTACCCAGCAAAATTTTATCCAGCTGCACACTTTTACTGATCACAAAATCTGCGCGGCCTGTTGCATATAACACCGTAGGGTCTGTGCCTTTGCGGATGCCTACTGTAAAGCACCTGTTGAGACTATCGCCCGGTGCAGGTGCAATAGACACTACATGATACAGTGGATGTAACGCTATAGGTATATAAGACGGTAGGGAAATATAGACGTTAAAGAGACTATCGCCGGTACTAAAATACCTGTACCAATAGGTGTGATCAGCATTACGGTACACATCAAGATCCATAGCGCCCATACTGTACGCGGGTGTTACAAGGGCAGTAGGGAATATATACCCATAACCCGCCGATGAACTTGCAAGTGTTATAATGCGCTGCAAAGTATCGTAGAGTCTGTTGCTCATACCCGCGTTAGAGAGATATAAGTTAGTGTAGGTAGCGCCATCGGTGGCATTAGCTGCATAGCCGGCAGTATAACTTGTATAAGATGGAATACGGGCGATAAGATTAGCTGGCCTCAGGGAATCGAGCACCTGATAAGGGGGCAATTGCTGCAAAGAATAAGTATAAGCAAGGAGTGCCTGCTTCTGCGATTTGTAATAGTCCCCATCAACCGTATGCTGGTAACAGGCGGTAAACACAGCACCGGCAGTATAATGCTCTGCAAAATATGCTTCAAGCTTGCTTATGCTCCGCGATATGGCATAAGCAGGCGCACCAGATACGGCCACTACATTATAGACCTTTTTAGGTACGAAATGATCTCCCTGCCATATACCACGCGATGCAATCGACCGGAACTTGACATAGGTAGTATCAATGATATTGGAATCAGCAGGGCTGAAGGCAATGGCGGGATCGCTATATATAAAGCCTGCTTCGGTGCCCGATGAAGGTGCAGATAGTATAAATAGTTGGTTAACATTAGAAGCACCATATGTATTAAGGAAGGCCTTATACCTCCAGAGGTCCGGCACGGGAACGTTATTGAGATCTACTGCAATCCGGAGTGCACCCGACACACTATCTCTGAAAGAATTACTAAAATCATAGGAAGGATTTAAACTATTGAGTGATGTAATAAATCCATTCATCCCAAGCGCACCGGTAAATGTAAAATTGGCATAGCCTGCGCCGTATACGGGCATCTTTAAGCTATCTGCTAATGCACAACTTTGTATAAAGCGCTCATAGTCGTCTGCGGCAAAATGCTTTACAAGCTTGCCATTCATAAAATTAGCCAGTATAGTGCCATACAGCGGATGATCGGCACCATTGACACCATAGCGAGCCATAGTGTCGGCGAACTGTTTGTACAACATTTTCATCTGTGTACATGGAATACATTCTGCCAACGCGTTATCTGAATAACCCATAGTATTTATACTGTCTACCCATCCATACATTGTACAAGTATCAGGTGCTGGGCCTCCTCGGGTAATATCTGCCACAAAGCTATACTCATTGACCAGGCCTGCCGCCGAGGAGAGCGCACTATTGCTATTGATGCAAGAAGTAGTGATATTGAATGGACCGACCCCGGAAAAGAAATAGGCATTGCCCGGGCAATGCAGGAAAATTTTTACCGTATCTCCGGCTCCACTTGCTGCAGATGTGGTAGCGTCGATCTCATATAATTGCCTTATCAAATTTAAACTTGAACGCAAAGTACAAGCCGTATTGTTGCCTAAGGCAGTAGCAATAAGGCTATGAAAATGATGGTGTGCGGGATCAAGGGTAATGGTACCTACACCCGGTATTTGAAGCAATCCCTTGACGGTATTATTATTTAAAAAACTATCAATAGAGCGATAATAACCTGCTGTATTGCAATCATGAACAGTAGACGGTGAAGTATTACCAAACTGGCCTGCTGTGATTACATATGGATTACAAAGGTCGTTCATGGTAGCCCCACCTACCCTTATAGCCAGAAGTATTTGCTCGGCTGTAAAATTGCCCATTGGGGCGGCACCCGAACTATAAATATTTTCAAGCTTGTTTCTTATGCCTGTCTTTATTGAAGTATTGCCAATAATACAATTAGACAAATGAGCTATAATCGTGTCCATACTACGGTGCGCCATCATGGTATCTATATAGTAATTGAACACTATGGCGCTATCATGCATATCCCCGGTATCAAGCGTAGCTATATGCGCAAACCATCCACTATGCGGACCAACAAAAGATGAATCTATAGGGTGAGTATAGTCTGTACCAAATGGCACAGGCGGCACTGCAGTTGCCGTATCCAGATCGAGCCTTACATCGGCACAATGCGCACATGAAGTACCACCCCGGAAAAAAAGCTTGTTGATTATGTTCTGCCTGTATGCAAAATATAAATTGGAGAGGTTCTTGAAGTAAAAATCCTTTACCATATCATTGACCAGCAAATGATGACTGATCTCATATCGGAACATAGATGTTGCGCACTGATTGAACATAACACTGTCGGAAGCTGCGCAATAAGTATTGATCAATACAAATGTATCTAGCCTGATTAGACCACCACCAAAAGTGCTGAGCGTATCGGACGGGTGCGGGAACATACCGCTGGCTGCCATTATCGGGATTAGAGGATCATGGGCAACCAGGTCCTCAAGTTTAAGCAAACCCATACTTTGCGCTGCCCGCCAGTTGGGTACAGCAGCCATCTGCTTTTTAAAAGAATCGACAAAACAATTCTGGAGTTCACAATACTGCGGATGCAAGGGTAGCAGCGCCTCCGCAATAGAATAATTACCTTCTGTAATGGCCGCATTATATACCATACGGAAAGAATCGCCGGACATAGTTCTGAGATGGTTATAAAATATACCGCCCACAGTGATCGTGTCTTTCAATGAAGTTACAAGACATGTATCCTGGTAGCGATACTTGCAGGTGTTGGAGTCAATAAAACCTGTAGCGTAGCTAAAAGTGTAAGGGATATATGTAGTGTCAGTGGTATAGGTATAATCAACAGTTGTTGAAAGTGATGTCAGTATGTTGATTACTTGTCCATGTGGCAACGTTCCTTGCCAAGCAAAGTGCATGTCATTCCCGGTTATCGGAACTGAATTCATAGTGATAGTACTTGTTCCGTGTGTTCCCCAAGCTCCTGTATATAATGAATTACTATGAATCTCACCAATAACGGGGTACGGTGCAGCCAGCGAATGAATATATCCGTCTTCTAGCCTTATGTCTGCACTACTGTGCATTACTTGCAGATGTCCACTTACAGTCTCCGTTCCACTACCAACTGAACAAGCTCCAAAATCACGCTCCAAGACTGTAGGGTTTCTCAGTGAGTATTCAAGAGTGAGGGTTACTGAGGGAGTTAGTGTAGCAGATGGCGTTAACGTACTGGAAAGTGTACCACATTCTATTGTACCTATCAATGTCGAACCTATACCATCACCGGGATCATGGTCATTATATGTTAAACCATCGAAACCAGTTCCCCATTCATGCACATTGGCGCATCCGAAAGGCTGAATACAATAACCGACTGTATCAATATGCTGATGATACATCGTCACGTGCATAGAATCATTAAGGCAATTTATCGGCGAAAAAATAGAATTATCTGTACCTTTTAATTTTGAACCCTTATAATAATACTGGCCATATACTGCACCTGGAAATAGTTGCTGCATCATATCCCACTTCATTTTAGTACATGGTGTACTATCTGTGTTGTTTACGCCGGTGCATGGGAAGTTTGTGCCGGTAACACTGCTCCTTATAAAGTCCTCCTTGGTTCTGAAGCAATTGCCATATTTCATAAAAGAGTCGACAGCATCACTGATATCAGACGGATAGTAGGACAACTTTTTCTGTACATGGTATGGTGCAATATCAGCGCTAAAACTGCCTGCAACCACAGAGTAATTTATCGGGGCCGCAGCCACCATACCGTTATCACCAAAGTCTGTAACATGATCAAAAAGTAAGTTGCCGCACTTGTCGGAAATGTAAGACCTTAGGTGTGCTTTTACTGCAATGTTCTGGCTTGCACAAACAGGATAAGGGATTAGGCTGTAATCATACAACAACGAATCATCACCTTGCGCCTCATTAAAATAGTCTGCATCAGCAATTCTTGTGCCATTAGTGGTATCTATTGCCTGATTAGGGGTTGCGGGCAGTAGCAGGTCACGGTTAAATCTCTGGCTGGCAGGAAGATTATCCGTAATGATAGCATGATCTGATGAATCCGGACCTTGACCTATGAGTGCAGAGGCAACCATATGCCCCTCATAATCTTTAATGGACATGCTCAATTGCTTATTAGCATCGCGAGATACAGTCATATTGTAAAAACTGCTCCATCCTATATTTGGCCCGAAAAGTGAATTAAGTTTTTTCTGCCCTGGCCCGACATAATAGTTAGCCAGGTAATTACTATCCCCCACCTGCAAGGTCGGCCCGGCCCCACCCTGGGCTTTCACCCTGTCTGCATACCCTGGTTCGTAAACTGTTTGTATAAAAGGATAACCCTCAGCATCAGGCACATATTTCTGCCACGGATGTACCAAAGAATCCGGATCAAGATTGAGGGGAGAATAATAATGGCTGGCTAGTGCGGAAGACGCCAGAGGAGGGATAAGCAAATTAGAACAAACTGCAAGCCCCGAATCAAAATCCTGCGCTTTATATGGTTGTGTTGTCAATGAATTAAGATCAACATTGTGCAGGTATGAAAAAGAAGGAGACAAGGTAGGTGCAGGCCAGGTCTGGATAGAAGAACGGCCTTCGTAATCATAGATATTGTTGGTAACTATTAACTTATTCAGATCACTATTAAACCTTGTGATACTCTGCCTGTTTTTAAGCAACCCATCAAAGAAGCTACCCACGTGTTTAAATCGACCGCCTTCGGAAAAGCTGATCGTATATTGCCAGTTCAGGCTATCGTGCATATAGGCATCTGCAAGGTAATAAACTCCTGATAAGCCACAGCCCCAATAAGCGCCGCCAATGTCATCGTTATCAGCCATTGAGCAAGACCAATCACCATATACCGGGTATTTGAATAGCAAAGAATCCGGTCTTACCGGTCTTACTCGATAAACAACATAACCACGTGGATATGTAAGTGGTATCCTGTAGTTATTAGTATCAAGCCATACTCTTGTGCCATTTTTTTTAAAGTTGTATTGTAGAGAAGCCATCGGCATTGGAGACAGAGTGCCTGCTGGTAGAGAAACGTTATAATCATCTGCGAACGCCCATTCCAGCTCGTATCCTATGGGACTTACAGGACTTGATGAAAGCAGCCACGACACGTCTAGGTAACGTGCTGCTATATTCGGAACGACCGATACTACAGGCGGAGTTGCTGTTCCTCCTGATCCATATTGGTCTTTATCATAAACTTGAGTAACAATCTGGCCTTCAATTTCGAAATTGCGATATAAGGGATCGGTAAAATCAGCAATTATTAATCCTCCAACGCCATCATCTTTATATATCTGATTAACCGTCAACACCATTTTGTAGAAGCCAGAGTATTTCTTCAAGTTAATGTTTTGATAGGGCTGGTTTGAAGATGAACTATTGTAGCTTATTGTAAGTGTATCTTCATTAACAACCTGAAAGGCTGCAGACACGGTATCATCGGGATTCGTAAATCCAACCAACCTATATGTTAACCTGTAGGTATATTCCACCAGTGCAGAATGACTGGAGTGCATATCCATCTCGTTAACTTTAAACACAACATTGTTAGTGCAACTTTTGTATTTGTGATGTTGCCGCCAGTCGCTAAACGATGGCGAAGAGAAAAAGCCCCAGTCTTTACAGCGCACAGTTATGGGTGCTAATGGCAGCGAGCCTGCCATAGCAATTTGGTTCCCGTTTAATATTACAGACTCCTCCGAAGTCGGGAACTTGTACGTTTGCCCATACGATATCATCCCTGATAAAAGAAACAGAAATGTTGTAAGTAAAAGAATCGCGTATTTTTTCATAGCGTTTGCTTTGTTCCGTTTAATAAATCACTTTTGTGTGGAGTTGGTTATTGTCCTATACGTGTTATACTTTTTAAGTTCTAGCTTTCCTTGGGCATAAGTAAAGTATTGATTTGAAACCAACTCCGACTCTTCAATCCTGCTCGTGAAATTGTTGCATTTCATTTTTACGGTAACTCCCTTTATAGGACCATATCCTTCCGGCGATGGCTGAAATACTTCAACTGAATATAAAACAGGCATCTTCTTTATCTTATCATAAATAAGATCTAACCGTCTTAATAAACTACCCGCCGGAAAGGAGAGCACAACAGACAATACTCCTTCGTTGCTGATTTTTATTTCTTTTATAATTGCAGTTCGCAACATTGAGGTATCTGCATATTTCTCAATAGCCCCTCCATCAAAAATGTCTTGCTCTGTCTTTCTTTTCAATTGCCTATCATAGTTTTTATCTGTATTTACGAACAGGATGGTCTTTTGTCTATGGTCGGCCTTGTAAAAAAATGTTTTGTAAAAAGCATTGTATAGGCACTGCAATCGTTATAAATGTACTTTTCAGCGTAATTGATATACATTTTACCTTTTATGTAGTCTCTATTCCCATTTGGGAACACGACATCGCTATTATAGTCATAACCCATACTTTTTGTGCCTTTCAAAGACGCGTATGCGTTTCTTAACTCTCGCATAGTGTCAATCTTTTGAGCATGTGCGTCAGCTATGATCAATGAAGCAACAACAACAAGGAATAATCTCTTTTGCAGCATATTAATTTTTTGTATTGCCCCTTCTTGATTCTGATATAGTCATTGTGCCTTTTGTAGTCTCCTTTTTAGTGCGCACCAGTGTTCCCTCTTGGTCATATTCATACATAGTCGCAAAATTATTCTCATCCAATGTTGCGACAAGTCTCAGGGTAAACGGCTCATATACAAAAGCCTTCATGTTTCCAGCAAAAGGATATACACGCAAATCATCAATAAACGCGTCGGCGGGTAGCACTACGGTATTTGAACCTGCGGTGGCTTTGAACTTTACTTCTATCATTTGCCAACCATCTATAACATTAGTTTTTTTCACAGGGGGGCAAAGCGTTCCGTCAACAGTAACTCCACAATTTGCAGATAGCGGATAGCCGGTCGATGTCGAGTAAGCAAAAGAACTACCTGAACCCTGTTTAATCCAGTAAGAAAGCACATACTCCTTTCCTGGTACTATCTTAAAGTCCAGGTAGTCATTAGCAGAAGTAAACCTATACGGATTTACCGGATCATTTGTATAATAGATGTTGTAGTTATTGATCATTCCCAAGTAGTTATTATCATTCACTGGCAGATCGAATGAATAATCCGGTGAAACGGGTGTTCGCATGCTGTGATCACCAGTATGTGCATTACTTCCATCAATTACTAACCCTGTTGCGCTGGTATTGTAAGTGCTGTATGCACTACCCGTCGAAAGTGCAGTCAAGGTGAAGTCGTTTATTGGCGAGACTCTATATATTGTCAGACAATTATTATACTGCAATAGCTTATAGTCCTCAAATCCCTCTGAGAGAATATCACCTTGCCTCATATTCGCTCCTACAGCTACGGGTAATGATTCATTGTATCCAAATAAGGCTGTTGAATAATTACCCACTGCATCAATATTTTCTATCTCTTTCCCTCCGGGAGACCACTTGGTTACAGTTCTCGTTTTATGCCAGTTTGGATCAGTAATGTTTGGCATCCAATACATAAACGGATTTAGATAACAGGATGTTGGCAAACCTGAAGGAGGAGCAAACATTCCATTAGCAGTAAACAGACCGGAATTTCTTGCTGTTACGCCGGTATAATTACGTGGAGCCAGATAAGCATACTCATTAAACAACCTCCATTGTCCCCTCTCCCCAATAGCAAATGGATTTACTGTGTCTGCATTTGCAATATACCTATGAGGAATAGCTGTATTGGAATCACAAAAAGTTCTACCTTTTAAACTTATCAGGTTCGTAAGGTAGGTATTAAGAGTACCCGCACTACTCACAGGCGAAGACATAGATGAGTAATTTTCTATACTTTCTCCTAGCATATTTTTATGGCCAGAACTGATAACCTCTATACTTGCATGAGACAGTGTACTACCTATATCCCATCCTGATGTATTTAAAGGAAAACGAGGGAGGATGTTTACTCCTGTGCAGCTGGAGTGTGAAAAATGTACATAATGACGGTATGGTGCAGAATATGAGTACGTCGTATCTAGCGTACTGTCAATTGAAGGCACGATCCAACCAGGTACAATTGGTCCGGAAAATATAAAATCACGAGTTGCAGTTCCCCCACCTGTTAACGACAATGCAACATGACCGGAAACTGTATAAGGACCTCCGCTTACACCGGAAATGGTAACTGTTATTGGTATGTTACTGCCGGAGTGCAATTCATCATAAGGGACACCGGAACAACAAACATTTGTGCTGGATTCGTGATAAAATCCATCTCCTGTAAAAAATGCTGAAAGGCTTGGTGGTGTGAAATTGGAATTAAAGCAGGTATCTGCAAGCATTAAATTGGCCGTTGTAAGCTCTGTTCGGAGGTACTTCATTACTGGGTTTCCATGAGTAGTTGTGCAACAGAGTATTGAGTCTACGGTAATGCCACCAACAACGTTAAAAGGGTGATGATTGAAACAATACCGCGGAGCATATCGCCAATGAGTATGCATAAATGTATCGGACGTGGCTATTGGGTTTAAGAACGAGTCTAAAGTATATTGTGGCACAACCCCCATTACATAAGCTGTAGCATAACGCTTTCCACCCGTTGGTGGTGTATAAATTACAGATAGTTCATCGCCCGTTGTTAATGGTGCGGTATTGGTCATATTGAGCGTCCCTATATGGTTAGGACCTACTGTTATAGTACCGGTATCTTTGTAGCCAATATTGTTATACGCACCGCCCATAGCTTTATAAGCCCAATAAGCAGGGATCGAAGTATTGTATTCTTTGTCCTGGTATTCATTATTTATAGATGACACGATAACTTCCCCTGTTTTAGGGTCATATATTTCATTCTGAACAGTTGTTACCGCACCTTCGCTATAAGAAACCACATTGTCTATAATGCCATACTGCTGCACCACCTTTCCTACTACTGCCGATTGGAATTCGTTCTGGCTCTGGCTTATCCATGGATAAATAAGAGGTAGTGCTATGGGAATAAAGAGATAAAAACAATTTAGATTGCCATTTACTGTTGTATTGGTAGTTATCTCATTTTTTTGCCTGCTATCCAGTGTAACATCTTCCTCCACCCCTAACTGCCTGTTACGTACTACCATATTGGCCCCCACGTTCACCAGACAGGGAACATTGTTATCCAGGTCATTCCCTTTTTGCCTGTAATTATATATAGTATAGCTTACAGGTCGCGGTGTACTACTATTTGCATTATAAATGTTATGCTCTACCTTTTTAGGCTTGCCATGCATATCGTTTAATATCAGCGTATACCCCTGTGTTACCTTATATATGCTCCTTTGGGTAAAAAAGTCGTAGTGGTTATTTGGGTCAGGATCCTTCGGCGATGCCAGTAGCTGGACAGGAAAATCTTTGGCAGTATAGAACTCATATTTATCTTCTCCTTGCGACGATCGGCCAACGTTAGCATGTATACTTCTTACAGTGACATTGCTATAACCTACAGATGCCGGGGGGAATAACGACTCGCCTATCGGCAATTCCTGGTAAAGGTCCACCGGATCATTTGGAGGGAACGCATTGCCTGCCTGAATTGTATATTTTACAGGTAGGCGAAAAGGATTCTCGTCGCCACCCACCATTGGTTCATAACTGGCAACGCCACTACTTATTTTACCGTAAACAGGATCGTCTACTGTATAGTCATATGTTTTGCCATATAAGGCTTCTTCGGAATTACCTCCGCTTAGTTTTTGCCATTGGTCTGAAAATTTCAGTGACTTAACCCTTTGTCCACCACCTTTTTTCGATAGCCCCGGGCTTTGAAGCCTGATATAACTCTTAGAAAGATCTGCCACTCTTGCGTAACCCTGCTTTGCAAGATTGAGCACAGGGCTTTTAAACCTGTTCCGCAATTCGTCAGAAGCACCTTTTAAGCCCATAAGAATATTGAGCAGATCAGATTCGTCAGGATCAGAGCCAGGATATATGACTTGAGGCAGATTATATCGGGATGTATTTATAGCAGTATATGTGATCGGATTTAAAGTAGCACCACCTCCTTGTGTTTCCACTGAAGAAATTCTAATGTAGCCATAGGATGCATCATTGCTACAAATTCCTCCATCCGTAGCGTTAGCATAGCCTTTTATTTGTTCAAAAGTGCCGATATCTCCTGTAAGATTTACATTAAAATTAAAATATGTAATGTTTTCTCCACCAGGTGTAAAGTTTCGGCCAAGGTAATTCGCCCTAAAATCAAGCCCGGGAATTTCTTTAGCAGGCTGTCGTTTAAAATACAAATAAAGGTTAGGAGCATGAAGGTTTTGATAAAGCGACTTTCCCGCAACATAAGCCGGGCTATTGCCTACCCCCTTAACCATAAACATTTCATTTGCTGGTTTATCTTGGACAAATGCATAGTCGTCACTTTCGTAAGTTGCAGATATGACTCCTCCTGAAGGAAGAATTATTTTATTTAATGACCACGCACCAGCCAATGAATCATTATTGCTTAATTGATTTACATACGGAAACTCATAATTAGTAAATTGATATGTATTAGGCTTAAAATTCCCCCATCTGTCTTTTGCCGCAAGATTATAAGCAGGGTTAATTGCATAGCTAAACCGATAGGGGCTGATCATACTTTTTTGAGATGAACCGTTCTTAAAATAGATTTTTTCCAGTGTTAATTTTCCGGAACTCGAATTAGGAGCACTGTCACATAAAGAATAGCTATACGCAAAATAAATAGTCTTGATCGGTGTTGCGGTTGCTCTATTTATGAACCTATCGTGTTTATTATAAAGCTTAATGGAGTCAAGTTGGTATGATTCAGACGCTCCTACTTTTCCTGTATTATACAGGTCGCTTCCTCCTGCGTTCAGTAATGCGACAGAAATTCCCTTTGCATCTTGCCGGGGAGAGGTATAAAATTCAGCGAAATAGTTTTTTGTTTCAATTGAATGCAGATACCATTGGTCTCGTGAACCACAAACCACACTGGCCTTATCGTCTTTTTTATCGCTCCAAAAACCAGGGTTGTATTGTCCCTTTGTTATTCCGGCAGAGTAAGGAGACACCCACCGATAGTCACTGTCCGTGCGGCAATAATTGAATTTAGTATAGGACCCTAAGTCATCGTCAGAAATACCGTTTCCGGTCACATCCACATAGTCCGTTGATAAAACGGAGGTTAGAAGATAACTATGCGTAAATGCTGGTGTTATATTACTACTGTAATAATTATCTCTGCCTTTATGATTTGAGGTGGATAGGTCGCTACTCTCAAAGTCCACAATACCCGTAGTCAGATTTACTGTATTAGCCGGATGGGAAGGGTCAACACTAAACGTCACCTCTCGCTGAATACTGTTGATAGCAGGTATTCCATAAATATACTTCCGCCCATCTTTTTGAGTTTGTACAATTTCAGATAAGTGGTCTTTTTTTCTTTGATATCGCCCTTTCCCCACTCGCTTTATTTTGGTCACCACAGGAGTTCCAAAACTGTCAAATGCGTTTTCGTAATTAATAATATCCCTACTATTGCTAACCCCCGCCACCATGTCTTCTTCTGCAGTATGAAAATGGATAAGGTTGGCTCTGGGATCTCTCTTTGTTTGTGACCCTGCCTTTGTCTGTGGCAGGTTCATCACATCAAAAGGTGTAATCAAATTCTTTTTGCCTATCTGTTCAAAATAATTCGAATCAACCTCTGTTAATTCACCAGCCTGTTTGAAATATACATTTTCAAAAATACTCCCGGGCTTTTTCGACGTAAACCCTTTATTCATCGTACCAGACCGCTGGTAATTAAGCCATGGGCCAGATGTGATCTGTGTTCCTGAATGTGTAAAATCAAACCCTACTTCAAACGTGTTGCCGTCTGGACCAATTTCCGCTTGTCCTCCCTCGCTGCTAGTTGAGCTGTAAGTATATGGGTCATAGACATTCCCAAAATCATTCCTGAAAGGGCGAAACATACCACCCGTACCCTGGCCGCTTACACTGTATATGTCATAGGTCATACTTGGGGTAGGCAGGTATTGCATCGTTTTATTGAAAGAACCATCCTTGTCTCGCGTGAAATCAAGAATTGAACTGTTATCTTGACGTGCATTCTGAAGATATAAGTATCCGTATGCACTTCTTGATGCATCATTGTTAAAATGTAGCTTGCTACACATAGCACTTATATTAGCACTCAAATATCCACCAAGCATTTCGGGACCGATTTTAACTCTCCCGTGAATAGTAGTCATTGTGCTACTATTAGTAATAACAGGCACGTAATTTCTCATGCCTATGGGAATATTATAGGAAGAACTTAATGAATGTCCTTTATCGTCCGCGACTACAGACAACGATAGCGAAAGATCTTTAATTCCAGATCTTGTACTATACCCTCCTCCAACCGCAATATTTGCAGCGCCAACCCCAGCCATTTCCTTGCTCATAAACCGCGAAGTGGAAAAGCTTGCATTATAATCAAGGCTTCCTCCTGTTTGCGATCCAATACCTACGTTTACGCCAACTGAGGCGCATTTGTATATATTTACGTTAGCCCCATAGGTGAAATCCATACTCACTCCACGGTAGTTACTGATATTTAGATCTCCCCCTGCAGTTCCCGTCAAATTCAAAGGAAATGGATCACCCATCCCTGCAAGTTCAATTGTTCCACCAATGCCAACTCTTAGATTTTTCTCATCCTTTATGTGAAAATTCTTCAGGATACTATCTCCATTAAAATCATCAGAAACTCCCCGAACATTCCGGTTTATGACACCGGGATTAATATTCCAACCCAGCCCCACCCAACTGGCCTCCTGCTCCATCGTTACACCACCATGGTAAGAAATATTCATAGGATATCCTTCTACATCCATTAGCGGAATATTGTAAACAAAATCACCGCTGAACATATCTACCATGTCGGTCGTCCCAACTGGCTCAAACCCCTGAACCTCTGGCTGGGAAGGGCCTGTGGTAAGCGCAAGGGATACATTAGGTGCTAGAAGTTCGATGGTAAAGACAGCAAGAAGTATCCATGCTGTTCTTTTAATTTTATTTGAATAAGATTCCATAGCTCAATGCTTAATTTTTTAAAGTGCGATTTTGGGAATATTTTCAATCGATTCTTGTGCGATTTTCGCTTTAATAATTCCAGATTTATAAACTTTGTCATCGTAGACGATCTGCATATCTTTAGTCGGTGCCTTTTCCCCTATTGGCAACCTAAAACCAACAACTATTGTTTCTTGTGGGGTCAAACTATAATTGTTTTCAAATGCATATGCAATAGGTAACAATGTGTCTGACGTACCGTATATTAACTTCACGTCATCAACAGCATGATTAAGAAAATAATCTAATCGCTTGTCATACCCATCTTTTGACGTCAATTCATACCTAAGTGCGGAAACTGCACTTTCTCTGTTGTGGAACGAGATATTAAACCATGCTGTTCCTTCTAATTCTTTACCACGTTTCTCTTTTTCTAAAGATGTCAACTCTTCCAATAAGATTACGTAATCATGAGGCTTGTATTGAAAACAATAGTCCCAAGGCCCAACCTTTACCATTTTATTTAACCCGTTATTTTTGTCTTTTACATATTGTACATACTCCCCTTTAGCAAGAGTTTTCCTGCAGGATACGTTACTAACTAACAGTATTATCACCATTGTTATTTCAATTGCCTTCTTCATACTCCCTGTTAACAAATTTTACCGCTTCTGAAGTGAGATCATAATAAGAATCATTGTAGAGAACCGTTCCCATTCCGTTAGCTCCAATAATTAGATGCACTCCTTTCTGTTTACCAAATTGCTCAATCGATGTGTTAAGCCGTTTCCATACTTGCTCATTTATTAGCTTGTTACTATTCTCATATTCTCGTTCAATATCATTTTTCATTTCCGATGCGGAATAACTAAGTTGTTGTATTGCGGTCTCACTATTAATGGTTTTTGCAATTTTGAGCTGATTATTAATGCTATCCATTTGCTTTGAAATCAATACAAGTATTTTCTTTTCCTTTCCCTCCATTTCTATTTTCATATTATATTCATTAAACAACTTTACAGCATCCACCACAGCGATTTTTTTATCCCTGCTATAATACAATGAATATGATAGTGTGATGGAAACACTTGTAATCAAGGAAACAATTAGAATTCTCCACATTTTTATGAAAATTTATTATTTAGTAAACTCAGGATTTATGTATTGAAAAGGAAATTTAAACACTTCTCCTCTCCTGCTTTTCATATATAGAACGTAGTTGTTATTATGCTTAAGACTGGCATTTTCTCGAAGATCAATGACATACCTATTGTCTCCATACACTGCTTCTAATTCCTGTGTTTTTAAATTAACAGCTGCTCCCGACGCATCAACCAAAGACACTGTTAATCGATCTTTTCTAGCAAGATCCAGAACGTACTTTAATTTAAGCACTCCTATTGCATACTGTTTGGTTTGACCATTTTCTCTTTTAATATCAATATAAGATTGATCACCTGGCGCCGTGTTGCTGATTGTGTCCTCTTTAATAATAAACTGCCAGGTTTCTGCCCCACCAAGAAGTATGCCTTTATAATAAGCATCCACAGTCCATGCATAGGGTTGGTTCTTAACTAATGGACGTGCATAGATGGGATATATCTTGCTGTTCTGCATGAGATTCTTTTCGTCGTATACAGGTTGGTTAAGCATCACCGCATTAACGGGATTCTGTCCCTGTTTTATTTCTGCCACTCTCAGCCTGTATGTCAGCTCGTTGGAAAATGAATAATTAGCAACCCACGATAACATTGGTGTATACTCATGTATTTTCGCTTTATCCTCAGGCTCTAATAAATTGATCAGGAATACGTCTTCAGACCTATGGTAAAGACACTCATCAAATGGACTCGCAGACACTTCTCCAAAAGCTGATATTGGTGCTGCCGAAACACAGTATTCGTATGTCCCCTCGGGTAGTGTTCTGTAATTGAAAAACAATTCTTTCAGCGCAGGTGATGAGAACTGCCATTGAGGATGCGCCTGCCCAGCATCAATGGTATTCATCCCGGCGTGCAGATCGTACTTAAATGAATAGCTGAAATTTTGCGGGGAATTCCGGTACCTGATGGTTCCTGTTATCTGCACCTTACCGACGCTTGTACCCATTGCCTGTAGCCTGAAATTCAGTATATTTTCGGGCGTGAGGGTAATACCATCTACTGGCGACAGATCAATAACCAGGTTCTGCTGGGCATTAACTCCTGTTGCCAGCAGCAGCCAGCACAGCAATAAAACCAGATGGTGACCCAATGAATTGATTGTTTGTTTCATAGTCCGTTTATTTAAAATTGTTTCCTTTCTTTTTTGCTTTGAACCGATATGATACTTCCATATTGCCGGTATATAACTGTTTCCAGTTTTCTATTTCGTTTAGCTTATAGTTGCTGTATCTGAAATTCATTCTTGCCGTTACAGGGGCCTTTTTGAAATTGCACATTATCCCCGCAGACAGGCCGTATTTACATATCCCGAATCTCGCATGTCCTATCTCCTGGCTGCCTGTTATGCTATATTGCTTGCTGATCACATAGCTTTCTGTAAGACTGAGAAAACTCATGCGGTCAGGTGTGGTTACAATGGCAGTCGTCGCATTTCCTCCTGTCTGGCTCGTATAACCCATAGTTGTGGCAAACGACAATTGTTTTTCTGTGTACATACACATCAGTTGCATCAGGGTATTGCCATATGATGTGGTATCAAGAACAGTACTACACTTATTATACAACAGATTGAAGCGCCAAACTCTCCCGTGTTCCTTTAACTGGTACGTGGCCTTGCTTGTCCATACGGATCCTAATAACGGCCGTTGTGGGATATTGAGTGTGTCGGAGTAAGATCTGAATGTTGCATATGGCTTATAGGATACTGACACAGCAGGGTATCTTCTGGAATGAGTCTTGATATCAAAGCCCCACTTTGTGTTTGAAGCTGTGCCTGAATAACTGCTTTGCAGCAGGTAATTGTATTCAATACCTATACTTAAAAATGAATGAAATAGATCTGTTTTCCCGCCCAGCTTATATTGTTCGGTTCCGGCCCGGGACAACGGCAACGTATTGTTCTCAAATTGCTTACCTGTTTTATCATAAGATCCCGTCAGGCTCACAGATGTATTGGGAATGTTGCCATCGCTGCTGATATGCCAGGCCATATTGCCTCCAGTTTTATCTAACAACTTAGTCTGGCCTTCAACTGGTGCCATTTTCTTAATGCTTATTGCGCTCTCGGCTTCAATCGTTACGAACTTTGATGCTGTCCCATTATAATTAACCGACAGTATATGCACCGGCCTAAAAAAAATTGGTGTAGCTATATTTATATTTTTGAAAAAACCATCTCCCGCAAACATGGTTTTATCTATAGTGTAACCATAATAAACAAAACCCACTTTCTGGGTTTCTAAGAAATTGAATATAGCACGACCCGAATAGCAGGTGTATTTGTCAGGTGTACCATCACGGCCAATGTATTCCGTTTTACCAATAGTGCCTCCTACCTCACAAAAACCTAAGTCATATCCAAGATCTAGCCCCTTCATCATTTGGCCAGACATCGTATATTTTGACGAGTACTTAGAGAACATCCCAGCATCCATATTTGTGAGCCCGGTCACAAATTTTTTAGCCGCACCATCTGGTAAGATATCACTGCTCTTTTTAACGAGTTGCTTGTAGGATGATAAGCTGCTGTAATCCTGCGTATGTATCTTGCTATAGGCTATCGCCGAATCGAAATAATTATTATTCTTATTTTGTTCTAGTAACGTCTTGTATTTTTCTATCTTCCTATTCAGCGTTTCCAGTTCCTGATATTTTTTTTCTATCTCCTCTTTTTTCTTAAGCGCTGCTGCTTTCTTTTTCGCGGCATTTTCTCCAAGGTGGCTTGCGTTGTTGTTCGAGTCAACTGTATTCATCGTTTGTTGCTTCAATGAACTGGTATCAACAATATCGTTAACCCGTATCGTAGCCAGTTCTTTACTTTCTGCTAGGCTACTTTCCGCTTTCAACTCATTCTCCAACCTTGTTTTCTGGCTTTCCAGCGTACCGATCATCTTTCCGTACACTTGCTCCATACCAATCGCTTTCGACTTCGTCTCTGCAAACTTCTGGTTGTACGAGCTGATGAATTGTTGCAATTCTTCTTTAACCTTACTCACGTCGTAATGGATTCTGAAGTAGCTTGATTTTACTGAGCGATTTGCATCCTGAGAGGTATACATGCCCTCCAATTCGATTGGAAGTCCGGATATCGGAATTTCAAGCATGGCATGCATCTCATAGTAATTATTATCTACTCCCGAGCCAGGATCAGGGTTGTTAGCAACGTTAGCGGTAGTGGAGACATCGCCTTTAATTTCATTATTGTCGTCCTTTTGTTTCTTAAACGTCTTAAACTGGGAAAACAACGTTGGATGTGAAGTAAGATCGTTTTGTGTTAACTGGTTAAGATTAAAAGCAACAGATAAGTTGTCCTGGTTTTAAAGTTGATTTTTGAGTGACTTTTTTTCATCTACTTCATATCTCCCCGCGAACCAACCTTCATAATAATAGTCTATGAAGCGCTTGCCATCTTTATGATAAGTAATTTGCTCAAGCCCTCGTGCTTTTGCTTTATCGTTAATATCTTTCTCTACTCTTGATAAGGCCCTACCTGACTGGTAGGCCTTGACACTCCCCAGCTTCTTATTGAATGAACCACCGATGATAGACTTATGCTTTGGTCTTACACTGCTATTTATATCAGAACGTACTGCCGATGCCGCATGAAGATTACTGTCTATTTCTCCTGAAACACAAATGCTATATTGCTTTTTGGTTTGAATGTTTGTCAATAGAACATTCGTTTTATAAATACCAGGGGCAAGACCACCAGTTCTCTTTAATATTTCATGGTATTTCGGATAGCGGAACGTTGATGTATCTTCTTTACTGTAATTGATAGAGACCTTATTGGCACTCTTCTTAAAAAAATGCTTCTGCCCAATTTTCTGAAAAACAAGCTGACTGTCTGTACCGGAATTGAAATGATAACAGGTAACACTTATAACCCCTCTAAATGACGAGTCTGAATGATAATAAATATTCTGAAGTAATTTTTTTGACTTGCCTAGATGGGGATTTTCAATGTAAACTCGAAAAGAATCAGCATGATCTTTTGCACCACAGAGAGTAGACTGCAACAAAATTGCACAAATCACGATATATGAGATACTGCGATTATTCAATTGTAACATGGTGGTGGTGAGCGCTTGTTTCATTGCAAAGACATCAACGAAACAAGAAATAATGAGATAAAAATATATCGTCATTTTAAAATATGCAAGTAAATAGTTTGCATTTTATTTAATAATTACAAATATATTTGTCCATATACGCATATTATTGCATGTTAATGTGTTAAGGCGTGCTGAATGGAGCCTAATTTTGTTGCTATATCGGCTGTTAATGGAAAATATGGTGGGTACGAGTAAGGATGAGATGAGACATTACTCCTGAGATGAGAAAATCCCAATGTAGACAAGGCCTATTGAAACAAACATGAAAAGGGCTTCAAATAAAGACGCTAAGGGTGCAGTGTATTATAAGAAGTAATATCCGGAATTTCGTGAAACAAGTAGTTATAAACCTATCACAGCTCTCCGTCGAAACTTGTAACCTGTAGCATGCCGTCCACTGCCTATCAATAAATAAAGCTGTCTTCATTCACTGCTTAATACAAACAGCCTTAAAATGCAAAAAGCCTCACATTTCTGTGAAGCTTTTGCGGACTGGACGGGGGCTTTAGTTATTGTCTAAAATGGACTGATTTATACTCCGGTGTACACTTATAGTCACTTTAGAGAGTTACAAAAGAATTTTAGTGTACAGTTTAATCCATAGCAGTACAAAACTGTATAGCGATTCTCTACGGAAGCTCTACGGTCGAAGGCACTTTTTAGTGCAACTCCACATTTCTTATATTACTCCTGCGCCAACAGTTTACTCTTTAGAAATTATCTTCACAATAGTATACTCCGACGAATACCCCATCATTCATAAGTTACATATCAATCGTGGATTCATTCCATTTCTAAAGGTGACAAAAAAAACATGTTGAATTATTTACAATCATTTGTTTTTTTACAACATATAATTTGTAACTTTATCCCATAAACCTGTTATATGAAAACCATTTGCCTATCTATTGGCATATTAATTGCCATCTCAACGGTCCATGCGCAAATCATCATCCCTTTCGCCGGTGGCGGCACTTCTGGCTTAGGGGACTATGGCCCGGCAACTGCCGCCCAAATGGGCCAGCTTTACAATGTTGCTGTTGATGACTCTGGCAATGTGTATATTTCTGATGACTATCGGGTGCGCCAGGTCAATAGTGCAGGTATCATAACAACTTTCTGCGGCACCGGCGCTCCGGGCTACACTGGTGGATTTGGCTCACAGGCATTTTTTGCAACTATAGGCGGATATGTTGATTTCGCTTTCGACAGGCATGGCAATGTATTCATTGCCGATGCAAGTAACCACTGTATTAGAAAAATTGATCTAGCAGGTAATATCTACACTACTGTGGGCACAGGGATAGCCGGTTACAACGGAGATAATATACCAGCAATATCAGCTCAGTTATATAGTCCATCAGGAATCGTATTCGATAAAAAGGGGAATCTACTTATTTATGATGAGGGTAATTATCGTATCAGAAAAGTCGATACGTTTGGAACCATTACCACGATTGCCGGCACAGGTGTGCAAGGATATAGCCCCGATGGCTGCAATGCAGACACTGTTATGCTAAGTGGTGGTTGCAATATTAAAGTAGATAAAAATGGCAAACTATTTTTTGGTGATAATGGCTACATCAGGTGTATTGATACTTTCGGTATGCTGTCAACAATTGCCGGAAATGGAGTAAGTGCAACTGGTGGAGAAGGCGTACCTGCTACAAGTACAGGAATTGATGGATGTACAATAGCGATCGACACAACAGGTGCAATATATATTGCCGAGCAAAACGATAATAAAGTTAGAAAGGTCGATAATTTAGGTATCATAAGGACAATTGCCGGAAATGGAATGCCTGGAACTAGCGGAGATTGGAGCGATCCACTCGCGGCTCATTTGTCCAGCCCTGGCGGAATAGACGTGGATGGACACGGCAATATTTTTATAGGGAGCGTACTAAGCGGCAGGGTTAGAAAAATTACAACAGATACTCCCACCGCAGTCAATTCTGCTCTAAAATTGCAGGAAACCCTAGAGATTTTCCCAAACCCTTGCAATGGCCATTTTGTCGCACGACTTTCCTCTTCTACAGACAAGTTTTTTTCGATGACTTTATACAATATCTATGGAGTAGCACTTGAAACTTTTGCCGTCCTCACTAACAAAAACAATAAGATTATCGCAACCGTACCGTCGGGCACATATTACCTGAGGGCAGTTCTAGACGACAAGAATTACACTAAAAAACTAGTCATCCAATAAATTATCATTTTATGAAACGGAATCTATTACTATTAGCATTCGTGCTGTTTATCTCATTTGCCTCAAAGGGCCAGGATACAACGGCGGTGATCAATACAAACTGGCCCAATATTGCCCGCGACACCAGTCTTACGTACGAGCAGATCGCCACTATTTGCGACAGCCTGTTTAAGCAGGCCGGATACTCCCTCACAGAAGATATCCCAAGTGAGCAAGAAGAAGAAGAGGAAGGCCGTAAAGAAAAAGAAGGCGGTGCCTACAACGACTACAAGAGATGGAAACATTTTTTTGCAACGAGAATTGATATAAGCACTGGCAAACCGCATAGTTTTGTTGCTGAAGCGTTAACTACGTCTGGTTCATCACCATCGAATTGTGCTGGAACATCCCCTTTGCAAAGCAGCATTAGCAGTATCCCTAATGTTTTAGGGTGGCAATTTATAGGGCCGCGTATCGCTATTCAGCGTATTGGGGAGGTAAATAGTATGGTTGTAAATCCTACCAATATTAATGAAATATATGTCTCGGACAATTTTGGCGGTCTATGGAAAACTACCAATGCAAGCCTTGCCCCAAATAATACATGGGAGTGCTTAAGTGATCACCTGGCGAGTATTGCAGGAGTGGGAGTTACATACTTTTATGTTGACTTTTCAGCTTCCCCAAGAAAGATTTATTGCGTGGTCGGTATCCCACACTCTCTTTGTGTTGGCAACCAAATTGATGTCTTCGGCATTTATTATTCCGCTGACGATGGCGCAACTTTCACAAATATAATGTCTCCGTCCACTACCCCCGAGCTATCGACGCTAAACGATGCGAAATTTTGGCCTGGGAACAGCACTTCATCGTCGAAGTATCTGTTTGTGACCACACAATTTAAAGTCAGCAGAATCAATATAACCAATCCTGCTGCGCCTTATATAGAGACCTTGGTAGATGCTGCTCCTTTAATTCCAACCGATCATCAATCTGAGCGATTCCGTGGTTTTACCACTATGACATTCCTTCCAAGCGATCCAACAAGTTTGTACGTATCAACAAACTCTAATTGGGGATGGGCCTTTTTAGCAACAGCACACCTATTTAAAATAAGTAGTTGTAATACTTGCACTTCGTGTTCTCTAAACAATATATCCTTTCCCTTGGGTTTAAACGACATTCTTTTTGGCAAAGGCGACTTTGCTAACGCTTCGGACTGGCCTGGAACCTGGAAACGAGCTTATGACGCAACAACGGCTCTCGGCTGGAATCGTGTGGCTACTTCATCTGCTCAGTATTTAAAGTGTACCCCATCTTCTTCCCCGTCTGTAGTAAACAGCCTGGAGGCTAATGTAGAGGGCTCATATTTTACCAACATGACTTATACCATTTCCTTTCAGCTTACATTGCCCCCTAAAACAGAAGTTGACGTTGTGTTGAAAGATGTGAATTCATCAAATATTTATAGTTTGGATTGGGGTACTGGAACTACACCTACGCCAAGCACCTCTTATACAACAAATTTTGACGTCGGTCCAGGATCGATACCTCCTGGAGGAACGCTAGTTCCCGGACATTATAGAAACGACGGAACTACTACGCAAACTGTTACCGTTACCAGTACTGTGGTAAACGCCACACATTTTGTGGGTAGGCTTGAGTTTGGTGCATATAGCTTAAGTGGGTATACAACCGGAGATATTACATTGGATAATGTAACTATTGTCCAAAATTTTGAGAATTATATCACAAACGGATTTTCTCCGCTGGCACCTGCAAACCATGTGTTCTGGCAAACCGACCAAGGCACGACAAAAATACAAGACGCTTCGGGAACTATTACGGTTAGCACGTATCCTAGCTTTGCTCTGAGCACACCCTCTGGCTTTTGCGCATCGCCAACAAATTCTAACATCCTATATAATTATATCCTTTTCGATTATGGGGTACAAGTTCGTAAAATTGATTTCAGTACTAGCTCCCCTACAATTACTAATTCACCTGCCCTTTATGGAAATAATTTGCATGTGGATCAACGGTGCATGGTTGCGCTACCTGACGCAACGGGCACAGACGACATTTTGTATCTTGGAAATGATGGGGGTATCAGTAAAGGAACTTTCTCCATGACAACTTGGCAAAACCTCAATGGCAAAGGACTAAATATATCGTTACCTTATAGCTTGGGTTCCAATATACATACCGGGGAAGTCGGCATAGCTGCATCCGACAACGGTTTGCTTTATGCCACTAACGCTTCTTTTAACGCATGGACCTTTCAGCCTGTGGGTGACGGTGGAGAACTGCAGTATGGGAAAAGGTATGCGACGAGAAATTATAAATTCATTGGGTGGAGCAGTAGTAGTGGATTTGTTTTCCTTTCAGGACAGACAATGGGCTTACCGGAGTGTTCAGCGTTGCCGACAATGCAAGTAGACGTCCCATCGCTTGGAAAATTGGTAACTACCTACAAAGGCGAATATTTTGGAACTGGAAGCACTGCGGGAGGAAATATTTATAGTATTGTTCTAGGTTCCGGTTCCGGAACGACCGGCTCCCCGTATTCCCTTAGCTATGGGAATTTGACTCCTACAACTGCGGGCAGCCACTACCCAGGAACATTAGTTGACCACAAATCTGTACAAGCTGTTGCGCCCGATATGTATGACGAGAATTACATTGCGGCACATATCCACGAAGCTCCGTGGGAAGTCGGTGGTTTCTTATTTTGCCACAATGCTGCATCTTCTTCTCCAACCTGGAGCTACATTAGCAATAATCCAGGCTTAAACCCAGGCGCAAATAAGACTACTAACTGGACGCCCCTTATTAGCATGGATGTAGATCCAAGGTCAACCATTCCTAATAAGCGGCTATGGGTTGGTGGAAGCGGCTACGCTGCAACGGCAGGCGTAGGCAGAGTGTTTCAAACCACAGATGAAGGCTTGCATTGGTATGACATGTCTTACGGCCTTCCTACCGGACCTATCAACGCTCTGAAATACGACGAACAGTCACACTACTTATTTGCGGGCACTGATCAAGGTGTCTATGCCTTCAACGTAGACAATGGAACCAACAGTTCTTCCAATCCGTGGGTTTGTTTTTCATTAAATCTCCCGAGCAGTTTGGTTACGGCTCTGGATATCAATCGATGCACCAGCAAGTTGTATGTATCGATGTATGGGAGGGGCGCATTTGAGACAAACCTACCTCCTGATCCAAACCTATATGGCTCGGTTACAACTGGCGGGTCGGCAGGCGTTAATGACATCTGCGATATAGAGAACATTCTTGGCAGCGCAGCTTCTCCAACGATATGGACGCAGGACATGGATAAAATGAGATCGATATATGTAGGCGCAGGCAAAAAATTAGTTATTCAGAACTGTACTATCAATATGGGCCGCGACAAAGTTATAATTGTTGACAAGGGTGGCACATTGCTAGTTGATCACGCCGTGCTTACAAACGGTTGCGGTCCCTATTTCTGGGGCGGGATACGGGTTCTCGGAGACTGGCTTGCCACGCAGACAACCGCAAATCAAGGAAGCGCTACAATCCAGAATGGGAGTATTGTAGAACACGCGGAGATTGGTGTCGCTACTGGCAAACCAGGTGCCGGTTACTGGATAACAACTGGCGGCATAGTACAGGCTTATAACAGCACCTTCCAGAACAATCACTACGGAGCCTCCTTGAGCGAATATCATAGGTACAATCCTACAACCGGCGCATTGATGCCCAACCTTTCCCACTTTGACAAGTGTACTTTCCTGCTTGACAATAACTACAAAGGGACTGCTATAAATTACCCGTTCAAATATCATGTGGGTTTGCAGGAAGTAGAGGGTGTGAAATTTAGTGGCTGCGTGTTTAAAAATACAAATACCGATCCGATGAATGCCAAACTAGGAGAAGGGATACACGCCAGTGATGCAAGCTTCACCGTAGGTGCGTACTGTCCTGTGTTTTCCTTATGCAGTTCTCCAATCAGGTCAACTTTCAACGGTTTTAAGCATGGCATAACCACGCAGCGGGTTAGCGGCTATATACCTACAAGCACATACATTGACCAGACTGACTTCGACGCAGTTTCTGTTGGAGTGTATGTTTCTGTAATGGAAAACGTAAGCACAACTAACTGTAAATTTACAATAGGGAATGGCCTGTCTGAAGTTGACGCGAATTCCCTAGCGTTTTCCGGATGCGAGCAAAATATCGGCATCTACACACAAAACACTCAACAATTTAAAATAGAAAGTAATGTCTTTAACGGAGTTACCACGGCACTGCCATACTGGTACAACATAGGGGTAGCGGTAGTCAACTGCGGCGAAACAAACAAGAAGATATATATAAACAAATTTGACAACCTTAGACAAGGTGTATATGCAATTGGCAACAATTACAGGGCTTATAATACAACAGGTGGCATCCCCCCATCGGGCCTCCAAATCACATGTAACGCTTTTAGTAACAACAATACCGATATATTGGTGTCGCCAGACGGAGCGCCTAACTTCCAAGGCATTTGTCCAAAGCAAATACTGGGGCCGGCCGTAGCAGGAAATACTTTCTACAATTCGCTTTATAATATTACTAACACAGGCATCGGTATTTCATATTATTACAATACTAGTGCAAGCAATGAGCTACCAGCTGTAGTTTCCAACGTGATTCGTTACGGTTTGGCGTCCACAGCAAATTGCCCTACTGGTGGATTGTCAAATACGACTAAAATGGTTGCGCAGAGTCCACAGGTATTGCGGTCATATAAACAGGATTTTAATCAGGACAGGAACCTATTGGCGAAAAAAATAGGGTTAATGGACTCCCTTATCGACTTTGGTAACTCTGATTCAATTTCAGCCGTTTTGATGGGGTATCAAGACTCGGGTAAGGTGCGGAAGCTTTTGAATAAAATAGCCCCATACCTATCGGAACAGCAAATATCAGTTGTTATTGATCACAATTTGCTGAACGGAGCTCCTATCATGCCGATTTTACAAAAGAATCTTGATATCGTTGACGATTATGACTTTATCCATTCACTTATGACGAATGGCTACATAACAAGCGCGGATGAAAAGAAACTCATCACTTCATACGGTAGCGGCGCGAATGAGACAAGACGCACGCAAATAAGGTCCGCCATAGAAAATGTTTCCGTTAAAGTTGACTATTTAAGTGATCTCATATTAACTGCTTTAAAAACCGAGGCAGATACTGGAATTGCATTTGATGATACAACGGGAATGGGCATTTGTATGGACAGCTCAAGTGTCTATTTCACACTCGACAGCAATGTTGCCTATATTTGGCAAGATGATATAAAACCTCACCTTAAGAAGATAGATAGAATATGGGCGATCTACGCCCTTGCAGGTTACAACCTCCATCTAAAAAAGTACAACTCTGCAACTAATAACATGTTACTTGCCGACAGCCTGGTAACAACTTTCCATGGAGATTCTGACGAACTTATGGCTTACCACTTATTTTACAATATCATGATTAATGCAGGCTTAGATGGGCGAGATGCATACAGATTGGACAGCGGGGATATAGCGGGACTCGATACATTTAGCATCCCTATACTGCCTGTAGTTGCCGCCAGACAAATCGTGTTTAATACCACTACTGGTATACTGAGTCCCTTTGATCCTCCAATAGCGTTGTCCCCTTGCTTTAAGGAGCATAAAGGTACCAACGAAAATGGCAACTCTCCCATCACAAACGTCAATGGCACTATCAACAGTAAGTTTACAGTGTATCCCAATCCGGCAAATGATTTGGTGACCTTCGCCTATGAAATAGAAGACCCATGCACACCGATCAAAGTTGTTGTTACCAATATTATCGGTAAGAAAGTTTATGAAACGTACGTCAATGACTCGAGTGGTTCGGTGAATTGGAATACATCGTCGCTGATACCAGGTGTTTACTTATATCGTGTGACGTGCGAAAAGGGAATTATAGGTACGGGAAAATTAGTGATTCAGAAATGATAGTGTTTAGACTACTATGCATGTGCTGCCAATGGCAGCACATGCATTTTTATATCTGTCATAAACATTTTACTCCACCTCATTGTTCCTAAGAAAGTTTCCTAAATTTTGGTTGTAGCGTTTGAAGTCCTATTAATTTTCGGCATCTTACAGACAGCCTCAAACTGAATGAAAGAACTGGGCGATCATTGTTTGAAATAATTGCTTTCACTAGTTCTGTAAATGCCAGATATTTTTTTACATTTGGCTCATAATAATCCTAATGTCACTTTGAAAAAAATAGTCACGATATACTTTTTATTATTGATTACCATCGCCATTATGGGCGGGTATACACTGATCTTATCTTTACAGCAGCAGCATATTCAACTTAATATCAGTAGCATAGTATCCTCTGCAGGATCATCCTCTCTCACGCCATTTAGCAACATCAACGACAACAAGGATATTACGTGGGTTGACAGCAACAAAGAATTTTATTACAAGGGTACAAGATATGACGTAGTAAGAAAAGACATGGTAAACGGCATACTAGAAAGCCAGCTGTGTTAGCTAACAGGATAAAGCACACACCTTGGTCGCCATATCACTTCGAATGACTCCATACTCGTCGACATAGAAGGTAAGAAAATGATGAATACAAAGTCTAATTAAGTTACTGCTCATTATAAAGACAAAAGCTACCGAATCTCATCGGTAGCTTTTGTTTTATTTATATCTTTGATTAGTTCTATATAGATATTATGAACCGACTATTAACTATATTCCTTCTATTACCTTTCTGGGTTTCAGCGCAAACCATTTCTATTGCAGCTTCCGATACTACTGTTTGTTCAGGAACCACCATTACGTTCACTGCATCAGCCGTCGGATCTTCATTACATTATCAATGGAAAAAAAACAATATTCATGTTGGTGCCGATGCTCCGGTGTATATAAGTAGTGCACTCAATAACTCAGATACTATTGCCTGTTCGCTGGTCAATGCAGCGCACGATACAATTTATACAAGTTCTAATCCCATAATAGTAGACGTTCACACATTTCCAACGGCAGTTACAATTTCAGGTCTTGATAGTATTTGCCCGGCCGATACCATTCATCTTACTGCGTCAGTTGTCGGTGGTACATGGTTAGCGAGTAACTATCATGCATCAGTTGAAAATGGAGTGGTGACGGGTGTTGCCGCTAACTATTTTGAATGTTCGAATTTCGCACAGGATACGGTATTTTATATAGTTGCTGATATCTGTGGCGCCGATACTGCAGAGAAAGTTGTAACCGTTTTGCCTCAACCTAATGCCTATTTTGAACTTCACAGCATGTGGGGTTCTACCGTGTGTTTAGGTGCAGGTGTATCGGCTACAAGCGGTACTACAGATTTTTTGTGTGAAGGACAGTTGTTCGCCAGGAATGGAGCTGTAGCCATCGGCGGTGGCGGTTTTATATGGGGACAAAGGCTCGGACGTGATACCGTAACAAATATCTCTGCAAACATGTGTGGCATTAGTACCTATAGCATGGCTGTACAGGTAGTAGATAAACCGCGTTTCACAACGGTATTGCCTGGTGAAATGTCTCTATGTGAAGGAAGTTTAGATTCAATTGTTGCCCCTAATAGCGGATTCAATATTCTGAATAATTCGCTATACGATACTGTAAGCATATTATGGCACACACCCAATCTAACGGCGGTTGTCCACGCTATATCGGCAGGGGATGATACCATCAAGGTACGTATTGAAAACGAATGCGGAGCAACATACTCCTCTTTTAATGTGCATATTTCACCCAAACCAACAGCAATAACAGCTCCCGATAGTATTTGTGTCGGCTATTCAAGCATGTTAGCTGATAATACACCGGCTGGTACTTGGAGCGCATCCCCGTCGGCTAATATCAAAATTGAAGGAGATGGGCTGGTGACGGGCCTTGAAAATGGCGCAAGTACTGTTCGCTACACTATGCCCACTGGCTGTTATGTAGAGAAAAGAATATTGGTCGAAAACTGTGAGGCCGAAGCCGAGGTCACACCGGTACCATCCAACGGTGCTGTAACAATACACACCTTTGTTGATGTTTACGAATCATATTCAATAATAAATACACTTGGACAGATCGCGTTGTCGTCACCCCTCACCGGTGCCTTTACTAATGTCGATATCACAAAACTGCCGCCGGCCATTTATTACATAAGGCTGTCAGGTAAAAACAGGAACAGCGGTGCTATTAAAGTGGTGAAATATTAATGCGTTCCCTGGTTCGGCGTAGTTTTTCTGACTAAATTGGAAACCTGCAAGCTCATCTTGATTGGCGCTTAGTGATTTTTGTAGAATGCATCAAATAGTCTCATAGAAGGTTAAATTGATCAAATTGAAATCGAGTTATTAAGTGGCGACATAGACGATTTAAACAACCTGAATAAACTCAGGAAAATTGATTTCATTGTACTATCAAAGTAAAGAATGCTGTAATTTCTTCGAATACGATTTATTACATCAATAGGATTTGCTTTTCTTGAAGTAGTCGCTACAATAATGTCCGAGTCTATATTAGGGCCGAAATATTCCATCCTGCACCGCGTCGGACGCAGGATGGAAACACTTCATTTTTTGTCCCGTAGAAACGATCGGTGGCGATGGCCGTCTAAGTCTTTCGAACGATTAACCAAACATCTTCTCCATTCCTTGTTTCACTGCCTGCCGATCAACACCAATATAAGGGAGCATTTCCTTGTAGCTCGAATGCCCACTGATAGATTGGATCTCTATGTCGGTGAACTTATGTTGTTTAAGCAGAGTGATAAAGGTCTTTCTTCCTACATGCGTTGTAAGAAAATGGTATTTGGGTTGACATATTTCTCGCTTCGCTTTGCCACTGAAATTTACTTTTGTAGTAGCATCTGTAAGGCCTGCAGCCTGTCCTATTTTTTTAAGGTTCCTATTCGTTACTACCGGTGACTGTCGCGGGAAAATATAATCGTCGGCACCAGCCCTATCCATATACTTTTCCAGGATTATTCTTGCACTTTCAACTATAGGAATATACACCGCCCGGCTCTTATTTCCTTTCTCCTGGTATAATTCCCATTCCATTCCAGAACCACTTTTGATCTTTATATGTCTTTTTCGCAATGCTATTATATCGGAAATTCTTTGCCCGGTGTAACACAGGAAAAGGAAGATTTCCTTAGATAATAACAGCCCCTTAGATTCCTCTGGATTATATTTTTCCATTAGCCTGACTTCCTCAATAGTCAGGAAGATTGGCTCAGAATAATCTCCCTCGCACCTAAACCGCTTAAACTCAGTTGACCGGATGTAATGCTCTGAGTGGTCAAAGCACCATTGCAAAAATGCTTTTATGTTTTGTATACTTTTTGAAATGGTATTGTTGAGATGCTTCAGCACCCCGATTGAATAAACTCTAAAATCAGTGTAGAACTTCATTGTTGCTATGTTTTCAAAATTGAGCTCATAGTTTGTCTTTTCAAACGCTTTCAATGATTTCATTGTTGAGTTATATTTAGTGATAGTGCTTGATTTTACCAGCTGTTCCTTTTCGGCCAGAAATTCATTGTAGACTTCCAAAATGCGCCTACTGTCGACAACGTAGCTGTTGAGGGAGGCTTTCACCATCTGCTGCACGCTGTCTGGGTTGATCGGCAAATCATTTGTTCGCATGTGTAAGTAATTCTTTTCGCAAGCAGACTTAAATTTATTGAGCAATGTGTTGAGCTCCATAAAATATTTGTGCTTACGTAGCGGGCAACGCTTGTTATAATCCCATTCTGCAGGCTTAATATTGTGACCAATCGCCACTTTGAAATATTTACCATTGATACTCCAAGAAAGATAAATACCGGTTTCCTTTGGATAATAGTATTCATCGATATTCACACCGGCATTTCGCTGCTCTTTAAGGGAGCGGTAGTCTACACCTTCTTTAAAGGTAGTATCAAGGGTAAAATAAAAAATGATTTTCTTCACTGACAACTGGTTTTACTTCTACTGTATTTGTAATTAAGGCTTTAAGTGCAGTCACGTGTTACCACATTTGTAATTTTTTATTTTTTTCGTCTAGCGCTCTAATTTTGCTTACCTCAATATTAAGCTCCTGCCGCTTCATGAATCTTTCTGCTTGGTTTATGAAATATTTAATTGCTTTCTCCAAATCCTTAAAGCCCTTGGATTTTGAGAATTGTTCTTTTAATGACTTGCTACGATTAGTTATAAAACAGAACACAGGCATTTTATCTCTAAAAGATACCACTCTGTAATTGCTTTTACCCCGTATTGGCGTAGTACTCATTTGATTCACTATTTGTTGCATTTTTTGGTTTGTTTTTATGTTATTGTCTTTCATCCAGTAATGTTTATGAATGCTATATTGTCGCGGTGTGTAGGAATATCCGCAATTGCACCATCCTACTTTTGCATCTGCATCCACAGGCTTCCCTGTTTTTACTACGATGAACAATGTCAGCGTCATCCTTCCGCACTTTCCGCAAAGGACTTTTTGTCCGCCAAGCGTATGTTTATATTTTTCCATTTTTTAACCTGTTTTGATGTTTTTCTTACTTTATTTATAATTGTTTTGATTTGGGTTCCGACTGCTATTTACCGTGGCGTAGCAAAAGCCTTTTGAGCGTTATTGCTACCAACCTGAGGGTGGTCTTTAGCCGTTGCATCATTGCCTGCCTACCTTGCTTTTCAAGTGTTGCTGAAACTTGTTCTTGCCTTATAGGAGCAGCAGTATTGATCGCTTTTGCAGTTAGTTCAATTGGTGCTCGGTTGTCGTGTTCCTGGTTTTCTTGGAGGCATTGTTCTGTTGTCAAGTTTTCGAGCACTTCCGGCGTATCGATGTCGATTGCTTCTTCGACTTCAATTTTGTCTTGATTGATGTTATCCTTTTCAGCTATTCTCCCTTCATTGCCGCTTATTGGTGTTATCGATTTTAGGGGTGTTATAGGTGCTGGTATGGAAGGTTGTTTGAGTATATGATTGAGAACAGACTTACTCTTTATCTTAATGGTAGGAATGTTCTCCCTGCCATCGTCACTACCTATTTTCGCAACCGGTAAAAATGTTCCATCTAGAAACAAACTATCCCACTCTTCGATAATCAATTTACTGATATTTTGATGTGCATTTGTAGCAGAATGCTTCCGGTTCAACTCTTTAAACTTTATTCGTCGCCTATTGAACAGGCTTCTATTACATGCATGAAGTTGCTCCCAGAATCGGCGGTGGCGACCGTTGACAAGTAACGCCCGGTCTGCGACTGAAAGAGATGGTAAATTGGTATCAACATCTCTATCACTTACCAGCACATTATTCCAAGCCGTTGAGAGTATACTGACTAATGAACGCATCTTATCCCGATCAGTTAGGTCCGCCAAAGTGAGAATATTATACTTTGATAAGTACTGCATTTTGATACATCTAACTTCAAAACGCATCAATGGCGAACTCAGGTTGTTTTGTAGCCCTTTGTCATAGCACTTTACGGAATAATGACTGTGCATGGCAACCCGACCTATAATGACTCCATTTTTGTCCGGTGTATAACTTCTAAATGGAGATGTACCATGAAATAATACGCAATGGTGAATAAACTTGCTTGCATCCCAGGGCAACGCTATGTTTAATCCTATTTCTAGGTTTTGAATAATTAAATTCTCTGCCCGCAATTGAAGGGAGTGACATAGGTGTTGAATTTCTATTTGCAAGTCCCAAAATGTGAACCGCTGATAGTTCTTGCCTGAGAAATGATTTTTGTGTAGACTACCGGTAATAATCAAAACGTACGTTTTGACTTCTGTTCCATTCTTGAACTCTGCCGTTTCAATCACCTTCAAATTATATCTCTCAAAACTCCCAGTATATGCACGAACCTTTGTCATGCCATTATTATACACTCGTTCTATTTGTTCGCCTGTCGCTACGTTAAACGTGGCGCTGATCTCAATTCCTACTTGGCCCTGCCAATCCACGAAATTGGATAGTATCGCTGTTATTTTACCGCCGTCAATCATTTCATATGATTTATAATTAGGTAAGCTTAACCACAAAATTGATCGTTAAGCCCAAAAACTTTTTCTAAAAATTCTACAGCCTTCTCATACAAGCAGAAAACTTCGCAGCAGCTATTCAAGTCGCCCTTCATATGACTTTCAGCAGCTTCTAAAGTGCTATAAATTGCAGGACTATTACCTCCGACAGCAACGTAGAATTTGTCTGTCCATAGGACCTGTTTCTTTGCTTTAGCCTTGGTCTTGCGCTTTCGTTTGACCTGATCTGCGTTAAATGCTTTTTCAGCATCCTGCCGATTAGCATACCCTTTATAACTACTACAAGGATATCTGTGGACAAGAGGTTCGGTTTCTTCCCAGGTCTTAAAGATGCCTGTTTCGCGGCCTTTAAATACCACATAAAAATTCTTTTTCATATTTCTTTTTTTAATTGTAAAAAACATTAGGTTTAGGGATTATTTGGTGGTGGGCTTCTGCTGCTCCTTTTTGTATCTTAATATTTCAGATGCCAAAACAAATCTCCGGCCCGAGTAAAGGAAAGAAAGAAGTTCACCGGAATTGATGAGTTTATAGACGGAACTTCGCGTTTTTAAGTGCAATATTTTAGCCGCCTCTGGAATGGTAAGTTCATTATCAACAAGAGAATGCTTATCACAGTTAGTCAACAATAGTTTCTCAATCCGCTCAAGGTGTGTCGCGAGTATCTCTACTGCATATGGTAAATTGTCAAAAGTGATTTTTATATCACTTCCTGAAATAGGTTCTATCATTAAGAGTCTTTAAAGTGTTACTAATTTTGTTGCCGAACTGACATTTGGTAGCGTACTAACGGAGGAGGAAGACCCAGAAATGGTATAATTCTCAGGGTTTTCAAATTTCTTAACTGGTGATTGGGCACACAGTTTCTAATGCTAATGTTGAGGTCCATACTAGCATTATCCCATTACCCCTCTAACGGTTACATTTACTTGGGGGTACACACTTAAAAAATGTCTTTTTTTTGTTAATCTCAGGTGTAATACACCAAATGATTCATATATAATACCTAGTTTTTTGCCATATAAGATTTAATTATATGGTTAAACTTCGTTATGCGTAGCTGGTTTTTTCGCCATGAATTTTGATTAAATAGCACATATATTATGTTAAATTACATATATTATGTACTGCGCAGGACTTTACATAGTTGGCCATGGATACAAACTGACGCTGGGTCAAATAAATGTTTTGCTTTCTATTGCTATAGAAATTTGTTTCTCGCAATATGTCTTCGGAATTTGAAAATATCTGGATGTTCGCCTCTACCCACAACAATTGCATTTTATGAAATAGCGCTTTCATAAATCTTTCGTATAATTCGCGGAAAATAATAATGACGATCTAGCAATGGTTAAAGAAATGGCAATTCAAGATAAACATCGCGCACACCAATCTTCCCTACGAGGAAAATTACCAAATTTGCTGGCACCGTGTCTAAATGGGCTTTCCACCATATGTTTCGGGCCCTACTTAGGCTACAACCTCACTATTTTAACGCCACCGAACAAAGGGTCTTCTGAACAAATATTATGGAGCAACCCGGTAGCAGCGAACTAAACAGATGTAGGAACCTCACACAACTGGCATTCATAATTATTGGATAGATTCAAAGTAGTAAAACTTGCAAGCATAAAATATTGATGCTAATTTTAATATACCTATCAATATCCCTAATTGTTATGTGTATATTTGCGCCTCCCATAAAACGATCTATACCTAACTATGGCCAAGTTCATCTTCAGAACCGTGTTGTTGCTATTTGTGCTTTTGCAATTATGTATTTGCAGAACTCAGGCAGCTGTCCCTGTATTTGTCAATGGGTCAACGGCCACACTTTCTGTCTGTAAAAATTCGATAGACAATGTCATTGATTCACTTTTGTCTGTTGCTTACTCTGGCGTTGGAGAAACGATAACTTGGACAATCCAGGCACCTCCAACCCACGGGTCATTGTATAACTTGCCCTTTAGTCTTATTTCTACCGGCAGCAATTTGGCCACGATTAATATTAAATATACACCCATGCCCAGTTATGTGGGCATGGATACTTTTAGAATAAAAGTGAACAGTCCTATTGACTCAGGGGTCCTTATTGTATATACTAACGTTCGTGAAACAGCACCACCTGTCGCTGTGCATAATGTAGAATACTGTCAATATACTGCCGATACTGCTCTTTTTGCCACAGGGTCTTCACTTCTTTGGTATACTTCTAGCACCAGCGGGTTAGGTTCAACTCTAACGCCAATACCGTCTACTGCAGTTGTAGGTGCCACACGCTACTACGTATCACAAACACTAAATGGATGCGAAAGTTTACGGGATTCTGCCTTTGTTGTCATAAGAAATTTGCCCCTTGTTTCCGTTAGCCCTACAATGGATACAATTTGCAGTGGACAATCAACAATTTTTCACGCAACAGGCGGCATTACATATAGCTGGTCACCATCATCAGGGTTGAATTTGACTTCCGGAGGAGTCGTTTCAGCCAGTCCAAACTTATCACAAACATATTATGTAACAGGATCAGACTCATTTGGATGCAGCAACATGACGAGTTCTTTTGTGCTTGTTAACCCTACCCCGGAGGAAATTGTCATAACAGGGTTACAACAGGTAACTTGCATTGGAGTCCAAACAACTTTAACTGATGGTACAGCCGGGGGTACCTGGTCTGGTAGCAATGACGCTGTAGCAGCAATAAATAGCATTACTGGGACTGTTATTGGTGTTGATACCGGCGAGGTGACCTTTAGATATACTTTACCTGCTACTGGCTGCTATAGAACGACAAATATGTCAGTTCATCCGTATGATTATCACCTCCCGCCTGTTTCGACATGTATCGGAACTCCCAAGTACGTAATCGATTCTTACACAGGTTATCAATGGGGCCAAGATCTTGGGAATAGTTTAGGGATACACTACTCAAATTATGTGTACTCAACCGGAGGCGGGTGTCAGGTGTCATTTGTTGTAACGGTATTTCCTTACCCAAGCCGTATTGCGGGAGACTCTATTCTATGTATTGGCGACACGTCAACTCTACACAATGACTCACTAGGTACTTGGATTTCAAATAACTCATCGGTTGCGACAATTAGCCCTGCTGGACTAGTGACAGGGTTATCGGCCGGAACAGCAATAGTTACTTTTACACCAGTGACAAACTGTCCGCGCATAATACACATTACCGTTAACCCATTACCGACGATTAATGTTACACCAACAACATCATCGATATGCTTTGGGCAAAGCGCGGGTATGTTTGCCAATATTGGGCTAATCTATACATGGTCACCAGCGACAAGCCTAAGTAATTCCACAGGAACTTCCGTAACGGCAACACCGTCGGTAACAACTACCTATACTGTTATTGGCACTAATACAAGTACAGGGTGCTCAAATTCAACAATTAGAACGATAGGCGTCAATTCATTACCATCAGTTAATGTCACATCTTCTGCGTCTACAGTTTGCGCTGGCACCAATACGACCTTGTCGGCTACCGGCACATTAAACTACATATGGTCACCGGCAACTGCATTATCCTCAACCATTGGAACAACGGTGCAAGCTCATCCGAGTGTGACAACTGTATATACTGTAACGGGTTCCGATATTAACGGTTGTTCAAATAAAGCGACAGTTGGCATTACGGCACTCGCGCTCCCAACATTATCTATAAGCCCTACCTCAGTAACAATTTGCACTGGCCAAGCAACGACGTTGGCTGCTTTTGGAGCAGACAGCTATAGTTGGTCGCCAAGTGCATCCTTGTCGTCATCTACAGCGGCAACTATTACAGCCATACCCGCAAGTAGTACAACATATATATTGACTGGCGTAGGGACCAACGGATGCGCGAATACTATTAATAGAGTCGTTGTCGTCAATCCTACACCTACAATAAATCCAATAAGCAACATCGTTACATGTAATGGCTCGACGGTATCCTTATCGCCTTTTTCTGGTACAGCAGCAAGCTATAATTGGGTTAACTCTAACTCTGCTATCGGGATTTCCTCTTCTGGCGTAGGTAATATCCCTACCTTTTCTAGCGTAAATAATGGAACAACCGTACTCACCGCAACGATTACAGTAACACCATCATCGGGTGTATGTGTTGGAAGCTCCATCAGTTTTACCATAACGGTCAAACCATCCCCCACAGTTACAGCTATTTCAAATCAAAATGTATGCAATGGTGCAGTATCAGTTCCTATATTATTTAGCGGTTCTGCAATTAGTGGAACTCCAACTACTTATAATTGGGTAAACAGCAATAGTACCATAGGGCTTGCAACAAGCGGATCCGGAGATATCGGCATTTATTCCGCTGTAGACACAAGTAGTGTAGCTATTGTGTCAATGGTTACCGTTACTCCGGTTGCAGATGGTTGCAGTGGAGTTTCACAAAACTTTACTATCACAGTACATCCCTCACCAACCGTGTCAGTCCCATCTAACCAGAGTTTGTGTAATGGAAGTTTGACAACGCTGATTTCTATTTCTGGTACAGTACCTGGCACTGCTTATAGTTGGTCTTGTTCCGATAGCGCAATAGGTGTTGCCGGATCAGGAATTGGAAATATCACATCGTTTACCACAATAAATTCGGGAAGTACCCCATAACTTCAATCTTTACAGTCACTCCCAATGCTGATGGGTGTCCAGGGACGCAACAATTATTTTCTATTACGGTAAAGCCAACCCCCGTTTTATCGCCAATTTCGAGTCAATCAGCTTGCAAAAACACACTAACAACACCGATAACATTCAGCAGTTCTGTCGCGCTAACAACGTATACATGGTCTAATAGTAATAATAATATTGGATTGGCTAATTCCGGTGCAAGTAATATTGATACATTCACAACTACTAACAACACTACACTTCCAGTAACAGCCACTATTACAGTTACTCCATTTGCAAATGGTTGCTTAGGTAACCCATTGAATTTCAATTTTACTGTTAACCCTTTGCCAACCGTATCACTAATAACCAACCAAACGATCTGCTACAATACATCAACAGCAGTTATTGCCTTTACAGGGTCAGTCGTTGGTACTACCTATAACTGGGCAAATAGCAATAGCAGCATAGGTCTGGCATCAACCGGCACAGGTAATATCGCATCATTCACTGGGATCAACAGCAGTAGTGTCACTGTAACATCAACCATTACAGTTATACCTACTATAAATGGTTGTAACGGCGCATCACGTAGCTTTGCGATAGCCGTTACTCCTACACCGTCAATTGATCCAATTGTCGACCAGGCGATATGTAAAAATACAGCTACTGCGCCTGTTAACTTCACTGGTTCTGTACCCGGCGCGAGTTATACATGGACGAATAGCAATGCCGGAATCGGGTTGAGTTCAAGCGGAACTGGTAATATTCTGCCGTTTACGAGTTTGAATAGTGGCAGTGTAGCTGCCACAGCCACTATTACCGTCACTCCAGCACTGGGTAGCTGTAGTGGAATGCCAGGGATATTTACTTTGACTGTCAACCCCGCGCCGACGATTAGTGCCGTTACTAACCAGGTACTGTGCAATACTTTATTAAGTACGCCGATCACATTTGGAGGATCACCCATAAGTGGAGTGCCAACAACTTACAATTGGGTGAGTAATAATGGAAGTATCGGTATGCCGACATCAGGATCGGGCGATATTGGTGTTTTTACAGCGACAAATACAGGAACGGTTGCCATCACATCTACCGTAACTGTTACACCTGCTGCAAATGGATGTAATGGTTCGTCTAGCAGCTTTAATATAACTGTTAAACCTACGCCGTCTCTTACCCCGGTATCTAACGTAGCAGTATGTAATGGTACAATCGTGTCAATTCCGTTTACAAGCACTGTAATTGGTACTACTTACAGTTGGGTAAACAACAACAATAGTATTGGATTGGTATCAACCGGTACAGGCAACATTGGGCCGTTCTCCGCGACAAACTCAGGTAGCACTACAATCACCTCGACAATTACGGTTACACCCGCGGCCAACGGATGTATTGGTTCGTCACAGATCTTTACAATTACTGTTGCGCCAACAACTACTGTTTCTACAGTTGTAAACCAAGCAGTATGCAATAATGCATCAACTACACCAATTACTTTTACTGGAGGTGTTAGTGGTACTGTGTATAATTGGTCAAATAGTAACGGCAGCATTGGACTTGCTACATCAGGAACAGGGGATATTACCTCATTTACTGCGCTCAACAATGGGAGTGTTGCAGTAACGGCAACTATAACAGTTACACCGATAGCTAACAGTTGTACAGGTGTTCCACAAACATTTACAATTACTGTTAAACCAACACCGACTGTAAATCACTTGCCTGACCAGGTTGTGTGTAATAATACATTGACAGCAGCAACTTTCGCAGGTGCGGTTTCTGGTACAGTATACAGCTGGACAAATAGTAGCGGAGCGATTGGGCTTGCAACAACAGGAACGGGGAATATTGGATCTTTCACAACAATTAATACTGATACTGTCTTAGCAACAGCAATAGTATCTATTACACCTTCGGCAAACGGCTGTATAGGCATTACTGACTTTTTTACAATAACGGTAAAGCCCTCGCCAACTTTACTGCCTGTTGCTAATCAAACATTATGTAACACACAATCTAGTACACCTATTTTGTTTAGTGGGATAGCTATCAATGGTTTTTCGACTACATATAATTGGATTAATAACAACAGCAGCATTGGTTTACCAGGATCAGGAGCTGGAGGCATAAGTACGTTTGTTGCTGTAAATACTGGTAGTACGCCTCTTGTGTCAACTGTCACGGTGACACCGGTGGCTGACGGATGTAATGGAGCGGCTCAGATTTTTACTATTACTGCTAAGCCATCCCCAACAGTATTTTCAAATGCGGGGCAGACGGTTTGTAATAGCACTATGTCCTCTAATATACTATTCAATGGTACCCCTGTCTCAGGTTTCCCAACGACATATAATTGGTCAAATAGCAATGCAAGCATAGGTCTTGCCTCCACAGGTACAGGGAATATTGCACCATTTATTTCTGTAAATACTACTTCGATACCAGTTACTTCAACCATTACTGTAACGCCATCTGCAAATGGATGCAGTGGTTTGCCACAAACAGTTTCGATAGTGGTAAATCCAACTCCGACAGTAGCTCCTGTTAGTAGCCAGACTGTTTGTAATGGAACATTTGATACTGCAATTGTATTCAGCGGCAATGTAAGCGGCACAACTTACAATTGGTCAAATAGTAATAGTAGTATAGGGCTTGCTTCAACAGGAACAGGAGGTATTGCTTCATTTATTGTAGTTAATCCTGGTAGCGTGGCAGTAACATCTACAATCACCGTAACACCAGGTGCAAATACATGTATTGGAACAAGCCAGAATTTTACGATAGCTGTTAAGCCTGCTCCTACAGTTTTGCCTATTTCAAATCAATCCATTTGTAACAGTAATGTGACATCGTCTGTTATTTTTAATGGAACCTCGGTTAGTGGATCTTCTACCATTTATAATTGGATAAACAACGATACAGGAATCGGACTGTCCATGTCCGGGAGCGACAGTATCGGGTCATTTACTACCACTAATGTGACAAGTTCGGCAATTACCTCCACAATTACAGTTACTCCTATAGGTAACGGCTGCATAGGTGGTTCTCAGCATTTTACTATCACAGTAAAACCAACACCAGCAGTATTGAGTGTGGCAGGACAAACAGTATGCAATAACACTAATGCTTCAACAATAGTATTTAATGGGACGGTAAGCGGAACCATCTATAATTGGTCTAACAGCAATAGCAGTATTGGATTAGCTTCATCCGGAACTGGGAATATCGCCTCGTTTACAGGAATAAACAGCAGTAGTGTAGCCGTAGCATCAACAGTAATTGTAACCCCTGTCGCGAATAGCTGCCAGGGTTTACCCCAGAGTTTCTCCTTAACAATAAAACCATCCCCAACTGTTTTTCCAATTACCAGCCAGTCAGTATGTAATGGGGCAACGACTACCTTAATATCATTTAACGGGTCTCCCATAAGTGGATTTCCTACTGTTTACAATTGGGCTAATAACAACAATACTACTGGTATTCCAGCAATTGGCTCTGGTGATATATTGGCTTTTAGCGGGTCGAATTCAGGAAATGTTGCTGCGGTTTCAACTATTACAGTCACTCCAGTAGCAGATCTTTGCAGCGGTAGCCCTCTTAATTTTACGATAACCGTAAATCCCACACCTGATGTGGTGCCATTGACAAGCCAATCTATTTGCAATGGAACAACTACGACTCCTATCATATTTGGAGGTGGAGTTACAGGTACGGTCTATAATTGGGTAAGTAGCAACCCATCTATCGGGTTGGCGACAACTGGGGCGGGGAACATAGCTGGATTTACTGGTATCAACACCACAAGTGTTATAGCTGTGTCTACGGTTACAGTTACACCTTTAGCAAATTTATGCAATGGCAGTAGTCAAATCTTTACAATAGCCGTCAAGCCAACCCCAGATGTAAATCCAGTTTCAAATCAGACAATATGCAATGGTGCTTCGACAACAAATGTCGCTTTCGGTGGTAGTGTTAGTGGCACAGTTTACAATTGGGTAAACAACAATGGTAGCATTGGTCTGTCAACATCAGGTATGGGTAACATCTTTCCTTTCTCTGGTATAAATGTCGGGACAACAAGTACAATTTCAACAATTACAGTTACTCCATTTGCAAATGGATGTAATGGCCCCGCGCAGAATTTTACTATAAGGGTAAACCCAACACCAGGTATTTCCCCAGTTTCAGGTCAGTCTGTATGTAACGGATCCCCGACCACATTAGTGTCATTCAGCAGCAATGTTGCAGGCGCATCATATAGCTGGGTAAATAATGATCCGACTATTGGCTTGACTTCAACAGGCTCCGGGTCTATATCGCCATTCTCCGTCGTAAATGGTGGAAGCGCTATGGTTACGGCTGTCATAACTGTCACACCTACAGCCAATCTCTGCAATGGAAGCTCGACGACTTTTACAATTGCAGTTAAACCCACACCATCTGTGTCTCCTGTTTCAGGGCAGATAATTTGCAATGGAGGCACGACAACATTGGTCGCCTTCGGTGGACCGGTAAGCGGTACTGTTTATAACTGGGTCAATAACACTTCTGGTATGGGATTGGCAACTTCAGGAACTGGAAATATATCATCTTTTGTAACTAATAATACCGGGACTGTTGCTGTTACTTCGACTATTACGGTTACTCCTGCTGCGAATGGATGTATGGGCAATTTTCAAAACTTCAATATCACTGTAAATCCAACGCCAATCGTATTTCCTCTAACCAGTCAGACTGTATGCAATACCGATCATGTCGCATCTACTTTATTTGGCGGTTCTGTTGCAGGTACAGTTTACAATTGGATCAACAGCGACACTAGTATAGGAATTGGTGCTGCAAGTGTAGGCAATATACCTGCGTTTACTGCTTCTAATAGTGGAAATGTTGCTGTTGTCGCGACAATAAACACAACCCCATTTGCAAATGGATGTAACGGTGCATCTAATAGCTTCAATATAACAGTCAACCCTACACCCTCAGTAGCCGCGGTGCCAGACCAAAGTGTTTGTAATCAGCTCAATACCTCAGCAATTATTTTCGGAGGTTCGTTAGTTAGCGGTACAACGTATAATTGGAATAATAGTAACAACACTATAGGGTTAGCGTCTAATGGCATAGGGAATATAGGGTCGTTTTCAGCCATTAATAGCAGTTCCGTTGGAGTTACATCAACTATAACTGTAGCTCCATCTGCAAATGGTTGTGTAGGCAGTTCTGCTATTTTTGTAATTACTATTAATCCAACGCCTGCAACTATAACAGGTGATACTACTGTCTGCTTTGGTTTGACATCTTTACTCTCAGATATTTCAATTGGCGGTAGCTGGAGCACGAGTAATAGTTCAATTGCGTCAATTAGTCCTGTTGGTCTTGTATCCGCTTTATCAACTGGGATGGATACGATCACTTATACTTTACCGACAGGTTGTCTTACAAGAACTACGTTATTAGTAAATCCGTTGCCTAATGCGATTACAGGTACTGACTCTGTATGCGTTGGGGCAAGTGTTGGATGGGCAAATACAACGTCGGGTGGTATATGGAGTAGTGCCAATCCCTCTATAGCAACTGTTAGTACTTCAGGATTAGTTTTTGGTGTGCATTCAGGAATTGATACTATTGTTTATACTATTTCAAATACCGGTTGCCAGGTCGTTGATCTGATTAAAGTCAATCCGTTGCCAGTGCCTATTTTTGGTAGTTCATCTGCGTGCGTGAATTCACCGGTAGTGCTTACTGACTCTTCAGGCGCAGTGATGTATGTCGTTACTCCTGTCACACCCGGAATACTTACAATTACACTTTCTAATTTATCAGCCTGCAGTAGTCATATTTCAGTTTTGGTTAATCCATTACCTCAATCTATCATAGGCTCAACAGGATTGTGTCTTGGTACTACATCTCAATTGTCAGATAGTGTTTCAGGTGGGTTTTGGAGCAGCAGTGATACAACTGTGGCAACCATCGGCAGTAATGGTTTAGTATATGCTAGAGCAGTGGGTAATTCAACAATTTCTTATACATTGTCCTCAGGTTGTTATCGGACAGCTACGGTTACAGTAAATAACTTGTTTATAATAAGTGGTGTGCAACTGATACATCCGGTAACTTGTAATGGTATAAGCGGGGCTATAAAAATAATGGGCGTTGGAAGCTCGATCTCCTACAACGTCAATTACCTTAAAAATGGCATCCCCCATGTAACGGTAAAGACATCAGACGCTTCCGGTGATCTGCTTCTTGATAGCTTAACAGCAGGTAATTATACAAACATTACTGTCTCTTTAGGTGGATGTACTTCAAACTACGTTTCAGGAATACTCGTAGATCCCCCTAATCCAGCGATCCCGCATTTGTCTACAAACTCACCTGTCTGCTTAGGTTCAATATTAAATTTGAGCTCATCAGATACTACCGTGGGCGTATCATTTAATTGGAGCGGTCCTGGAGGTTACACATCGACGCTTCAAAACACCGCAATAAATCCAGTTTCGTTATCCGACTCGGGATATTATAAAGTTAGGGCCGGACTAAATAATTGTTTCTCCTCTGATAGCGTAAGTGTTCACGTGCTTTCTATACCTAATGGTTCGTCTATTACAGGAAGTCAATTGGTATGCCAATTTGCAACAGCGACACTTTTGGATTCTGTATCAGGGGGTACCTGGTCAGTTAAGAATAACCATGCTGCAATTAATAGCTCAGGAGTTTTGACAGGTATTTCTTATGGGTTAGATACAGCAGTTTACATACTCTCCAATATCTGTGGTAGTGACACAAATTCATTAGAGGTCTTTATAGATCGAATACCCGTGATTGACAGCATTACTGGCCCAGCATTCGTTTGTGTTGGCTCTTCTATCAGTGTGGCAGATATTACTCCTGGTGGAACCTGGCTGATAACCAACACAAATGCTGCAATCAATAGCGCTGGTCTGGTGAGCGGCACAATGCCAGGAGCAGATACAATTCAGTACTTAATTACAAATACCTGCGGATCAGATACAGTTCACAAATCACTTGCGGTAATTGCTTTGCCTGTTGCTGGTATTATTACTGGGCCGCCTGATGTATGTATAGGTTCGAGTATATCGTTGAGTGATGCTGCGATTGGTGGTATCTGGAGCATTAGTAATTTAAGCATTGCAACGATTAATTCCGTTGGTGTCTTGCATGGGCTATCATTTGGGAATATTATAATTCACTACACTGTAACAAACGTATGTGGTGTTGCAGATGTAACTGATACCGTCATTGTTAAACAGCTTCCTTATGCTGGATCAATATCTGGTCCAAGTAGCATTTGTGTCGGTGCCTCGGCGATTTTGCATAGTACGGTCTTAGGTGGAAGCTGGAATATCACATCCAGTGGAGTAATCAATATCAGTACTTCTGGATTGGGCTCGGATAGTGTTAAGGTAGATGGTATCAACGCAGGCACGTCAATTGTCAGATATGTTGTGTCGAATTCATGCGGATATGATACCGCAACATTTTATGTTACGGTTCATCCTATTCCGTCATTGAGCAGCACGTTGAACCCTCCCAGTGTTTGTAGCGGTTCACCATTTAATTATTTGCCGACTAGCGGTAACCCAGGTGCCTCTTATTCATGGAATAGATCGACAGCACCACTCATCGCGAATGTTGCAGGGTATGGTGTTGATAGTATTAATGAAACACTGGTTCTAAATGGGGCTTTACCTACTACTGTAATATATAACGTGACTGTTACTTCTTTGGGTTGCAGTAATACCGAGCCTGTTTCAGTAATCGTTAATCCTATACCAGCTTTGAACAGTAGCTTGAACATTACTACATGTTCAGATGTTCCTGTGAATTACCTTGCAAATAGTGCTACGCCTTTTACTTCTTTCATTTGGTCACGGGCAAGTGTTCTGGGGATATTACCTACAGTAGGGAGTGGTACTAATTATATATCAGAGAGCCAGACAAATACCACAACCGCTGGCATATTTGTAGTGTATACATTTACTCTATCTGCAGCTGGCTGTACTTCAACTCAAAACGTCAATGTACTAGTAGAAACTCAGGCGCCAGCTCCTCCAAAGATTACTACAATGTCGCCTTCATACTTGTGTACAGGAACAATGTACCAGAATTTTGGTGCAGCTTCAATTCCTCCATCCGGAATAAAATATACCTGGACAGCAACTGGGGCAGAAGTATGGGCTACCGGTATTGATGATCAATATTGCCTGGTTAACTTTAAGTATCCTGGCTTCACTTGGGTTACCCTTTCTTCGTCATATACAGGATATACTTGTAAAACAAGAGATTCATTTGTAGTACTTGTTGGCGATTACACGTCAATGTCACCTGAAGTGATCTACCATCATCCTGATTTTGTTTGCTTGTTTAATCCGGAATGGACCTATCAGTGGGGTTATGACGATGTGGGTACATTAGACTCGTCACTTTTGGCAGGTGAAACAAATCAAAACTATTACAACGATAACCCTGACTTTACAAACAAGTATTACTGGGTTATCACTACATATAAGGACTGCATGCAGAAGACCTACTTAAGAGTGCCAACATTAGTAAATGATATTAGTTCAGGTAAGGTAGGTAAAATGGTAATATCGCCTAACCCAAGTAACGGTCAGTTTAAAGTAAAACTGACATCGGACTTTACAGAAAATGGACAGTTAGTAGTCTCTGATCTTTTAGGCCGGGAAGTATTGAAAAGGGAGATTAGGACAAACAGCACAATAAGTGTTGACCTTAATGAAACGGGAGTATTTATGCTATCAATTGTAACAGCGCATGGTCGCGCCACGGAAAAAATAATTGTTCAACTATAGTATAAAATCGAATTGAGATGAAAGCTAGGATTGTATTCATATCGCTGCTATTAATGACAAGCACAATGTCCTTTGCTGGTAAATGTTCAGGAGGAAAAAACTGTACTGCTTGTAAGAACTGTAAATACTGTAAGAACTGCTCGAAGGAAGGTGGTAGTTGCAGCGTGTGTTCTTCAACCATTGAAAAGCCGATGAAAAGTAAATCACAGAAGAAGAAGCACTAAGCTCTTTCCGTCATTCTCATTGTCTTACAACGCCAATCATGGTTGGGTTATATGTTATAGCAATATATACCCTACAGGTCTTTACAAGGTTCATCCTGGATCGAAGCTGATGTTGGATCAAATGAACGTTTTGCTCTTTATTGCTATAGCAGTCTTTTTCTTCTAATAAATTCTTTGGAGACTGAAAATTATCGGGATTGACAAATGTCTGGCTCTGATCCACAATCATCAACCAGCGAACCCAAGGCTAAGTTAATCGTCAATCACTGCCCGCATGATAGGGGTGCAATGTAAGGGCCGGAAGGCATGATCAGTAAACAATAAGTGCCGGACATCTTTATAAGTGTATTTTTTAACGGTCGTCAGTTGGATCGTTGGCACTTTGGGGAGATGGGATTGAAGTATTTTATAATGCACCTATAGTCCATACCACCTATACAGCCATGATATACCAATCTATCCAATGGCCACTCTGGTAAAAGTTGATCCAATTATTTGATTCAGATAATTCAAAGTATCTCTTTTCAATTATTTCTTTTCTACAGAGGCTTACCAGTATCTCCCTAAGCAGATATTGCTCACATTCCCTCATAAGGTGGGCATACATAAAGAGATTGTCCATTATCCCTTTCTTTTTCTCCAGCTGCATTAATTTTACACGCTCATATAGCTTCGCCTCATAGCCGACTAAGCTATATGAAGAGAAGTCAATGTTGGGCGCTCCTATTTTAAACTTATATCCTGAGTTCTTTAATTCTGTAATAAGCTGCTTGAACTTATAGTAGTCCTGCTTGGCAGTGGTAGTAATTATGTCGTGGTATCGAGTATTCAGCTCCTCAATTTTCGCTAGTAGGTTCATTTTTATTCCATTTTGCTTTTAAATCTTTGGTTAGGTTGGCCTTGTCATTGCCAATGTAAGGGGTCATCTGCTTAACAGACGTGTGGCCGGTGATGGCTTTTAATTGTTCAGGGCGCATACCCCATTGCAAGCTCAGGGAGATGAATGTTTTTCTTGCGGTGTGGGTACCAATGAAGCTATACTTGGGTTGGGTCAATTGTATGCGCTCCTTGCCGGAGTAGTTGACCTTTGTGATAACAGTATCGATCTTAACCTCCTTGGCTATCTTCTTAATATTCCTGTTGACAATTACTGCGCACTGCCCGGCGAACACTATGTCATTATCATTTATGTCCTTGCAGTACCTGTCTAATATTCCCTCTGCAATGTCCAGGATGGGAATATAGATAGGGTACTTCTTGTTTCCTTTCTGTTGATACAGCACCCATTCTTTTGATGGCCCGTTTTCAATCAGTCTTATGTCCTGCTTCCTTAGGCTTAGTATGTCGCCAATCCTCTGGCCGGTATAGCACTGGAACACAAAAATGTCTCTTGATTTTGCTTGTCCTGAACTCGATCCTTTATAACTTTCAAATTTAGCAAGCTCACTTGCATTAAGGTAGATCGGCTCTGGCTCATCCGTCTCGCATTTGAACCTCTTGTACTCATTATTGGTTACGTATTTCTTAGGGTGGATCTCTGCCCATGCAAGGAATGTCTTTATGTTTCTCAGGTTCTTGCCAATGGTATTATTCAGGTGTTTCTGTACTTCTATTGAATAAGTCCTATAGTCCAGGTAGAATTTCATAGTCATTTTTTCAAACGACAAGGCATAGTTCTTGCTCTCAAAACCTTCAAGGGACTTTCTTGTCGAGTTGTACTTGGTGATAGTCGCGCTTTTTGTTCCTTTGGCCTTCTCTTGCATGAACTCTTCAAATACTTTCCAGAAGTTGATTTTCTCTACCGGCTTTGCTTTCTCTCCAATGAATGCTCCTACCATTATCTTCTTAATCACTTTGGGAGTGATCGGGCTGTCATTGGTCAACAGTATGAGGTAGTCCCGTTCAATCTTCAATTTCGCCTTCTGCAAGAATGCATTGAACTCTAGCCTGTTCGGATATTTCCTTGATGGTTCTTGCAAGTTGAAATCCCAATCTGCAGGCCTTATTTTCAAGCCGGTATTGATCTTTACATATACTGTGTTTACAGTACATCCGATATAGATAGAAGTAGGATTAGGGTTATAAAAACTGTCGATATTCTTGCCTGCTTTCCGTTTACGTTTTGCTGCAATTATATCAACTCCCTTTTGAAATGTTGAATCCAATAGGAAATAGAAAATTATTTTTCTCATTGTTTGCTGCTGAATTGTGAGGGTCGTTTGTCCTTCGGTATTGAGCGTTTGTCTTCCGGTATATCCACCGGTTTTTGTCTTTTGTACACCTGTTAAATCACCTGCGATTGGCGTTTGTCTTTCGGTATTATATCCCGTTTGGCGAACGTTATGAGGGGAATTAAAATTTCTAATTGCGTAGCCCATATCAAGGTCATTATTTACCCTCAATTTTAAAAATGAATTATGCTACATACTGCATAGTCTTGCAGCAGCATGTAGCATATTCATATTAGGGGTTCTCTTCCGTATCGAGGGTGTTTGCCGGTAGCGGCTTCGCTTTAGGGATACCAAGGGTTTTTATTGTAACCCCTTCTGCATTCCCAGCAATTAGCATTACGCGTTCATTGCTTTTTACAAATTGGTATTTGACCAGGTACTCCCACATAAAGGTTATCAGCTGTTGGTGGTGCGTTTCATTTTTAGCGATGATGTATATTCCCGATTGGATAACCTCGTCAACTAGCATTATAACATTTTGTCCTAAATCGGCTACCAGTTCCTTTACCCGGTCTTCATGGGTGTATTGATAGTTTGTAACCTGCTGCTGAACCATTACAACACTATCTGCGCTTATCATCTCCAGCACCTGCTTGACCTCGCTTGATTTGATAAATGAAGACCCTTTGCCTGTCGGTAGCTTTTTGCATGATGGCATCACGCCGGTGTCCGGATCTAAGAAGATGATTTGATTAACAGTGCTGTCGATCAGTGGGGTCAACAGCTCGAAATATGCCGCCCTTTCTTTGTGGTTGAAATAGTTGATATAACCGGTGCGGAAATGACCAGCTTTTGTATTATTGCGACCGGCCGTAACCTTTGATACAATCCCCTGCGACTTAAACAATTCGCTGATATCACTTACTGCGGTATCGTCGCCGTAAAAATTGGACTTCATTAATTCAAGCAGTTCTTCATTCTGGCTACCCAGTCTAAAATTCGTAGCGTTTCGATCACCCTTGTTACGCGTCAATGGCTCTGTAACCATGGATACATACCATATGGGAAATTCGAAGTGCAGGGCTGTTTTTATCAGGGCATCATATTTTGTCAGGCAGGATGCATTGCCAAGAAATCTGTTATTCATTTTGTTGTTGATTTGGGGATTAATATTTGTTTGCTTTGGGTGTGCTTTGATGGCATAGCAGGAGGGGGCAAGGCTAATAAAATCAAAAACCGTTTGGCGGTTGGCCTACAAACGGTTTGGTGAGAAATATAGATGGTGCCTGGGCAACATCGGCAATAATAACATTGGGTAAACATCGATATATTTTGATTGTTTCTTCTACGGTACAAAAAAAATACACGGAGCTTAACCGAACAAGTATTGGCATCCGGTGGGCTGGTTGAGGTAAATAGTGCCGGTTTTAAGAAGCTATTATTCTTTTGGCTAGGGACATCGGAGCGTGCTTTCGCCTTACTCAAATACCTGGAGGACAAGGAAACACCACAGAAAAGCCAAGAAGGCATATTCGGAGCTTCGTGGATATATTAAAACCGGCTACAGAGATGGCGATATAATTTCCTGCAGGAAATTATATATTGTCCGGTTAACCAAGGCTTATTATCTTTATAGCGTAACCAAACCACTCAAACTATACGGCTTCGGAAAAATAAACTACATATAAAGAGATAGCGAAATTTACTGTCCCCACCTCGACAAACCACCAAAATTTTAAAAGTACCGGGAATAGTAGGATTCCGCGCCCCCAAGGGCGTGGGCTTCCTGCATTCTGGGTACAAGGGACTTGGTGGTTCCTTCGAGGTCAGGTACAGAGAGGTTCCACGCTCCTTTATTTACCTAAACACACAAACAACAGCCATTCGGAACCTCTGGCATCACCACCCACGATGAGGTATGCATGCTCATTCAAAGAGATAGTTAACCCAGCCAATAATTCCCCACCCTTCACCGGCACTCACTTCCGACAAGTGAATTTATACCCTGTATCAAATATCTCGTAAAACCACCAAATAATAAGAAAATGAAGAAAATTTCAATTCTGATAGCCACGGCCATCACACTATCCGCATGCTCTGGAAACAAAGATTCAAACGGCCAAGATAATGCTCCTGCACCACCTGAGCCAATGCAAACATCTGCACCTGCGCCAGCTACCTCCAGCAGTGACATTGTTATTTCCCATAAGGACACCGGTAAAACTGCAAATGTTTTATTTCTGGTAAAGAACATTGTTGAGCCGCCACTCGATCGCAGCAAATCTTTTGGGCATGAAAATGCTAACAACCCGGAAGACAATGAAAAATACATTGCAGTTCAGGTGTGGGTCAAGAATGTTTCAAATAAGGAAGAAACTATAAGCCAAGATGAATTCAAGATAGTTGACCAATCAGACGCAGAGTTTGCAGAGCATTCCGGATTTACAGAACATAGGAAAAAGCCAATCCTTTTTAATGAAGCGGCAAATGGGGTAACTCTTAAACCAAACCAGTCTGCATCAGGTTGGATCACATTCACGACGGATATCAAAGCCAAAGCCAAGAAGATTGTTTATTCAAACGTAACTGTAAACCTCTAAAAATTAATTCAATGAAGAAGTTCTTATTTATAGTGGCTATTGTAGCCACCGGCCATAGTATTGGCTATAGCCAGCAGCACATTACAACATATTACGACCCATACAAGAAGTTTAAAGAAGAGGATTATTTTCTGGATAATAATGCGCAGATGCACGGGAAATATACCTCCTATTTTAGGGATGGTTCATTCAAACTTGTCTTAACTTATATACATGGCAAAGTCAATGGTAAGGGTATCACCTATTACTTCGATGGCGGATCAAGGGGGATTGCGTCAATAGCCAACTATAAAGATGATGAACAAGATGGCCTACAACAATATTATTTTGATAATGCTCCAGAGCCATCGGTGGAGGGTCATAAACCGTATGTGGTTGTAGAAGAATTATATCAAGGTGGAAGTATTACGTGGCGGAAAATGTATGATTTTGAAAATGGCAAACGGTTTCTAGCTAAACACGAGTTAATTGCCCAAGGTATAACAAAAGGGTATCTACCCAATGGCCACCAATACTACCAAATTGCCGTAGATGGGGTAAACTTCCAGGATGGAAGTAGTAACACCAACAAAATTTGGTTTATGGCTAAGGACGGGAAGAAAAATGGTTTATACAAGGAATGGTTTAGAAATGGTCAGATAGCGGATTCCTGTTACTACCTGAATGATTTACAAGAAGGCGTTGAAACGGGTTGGTATGATAATGGCGGGAAGAGATTGCGTTGTAGCTATGTCGGCGGGAAGAAAAGTGGAATTGAAACAGCTTGGCATATTAATGGGGCATTAGAATTCTCGGCAAATTATACCAATGGGAAAATTCAGGGGAGAGTTGATGTCTTGGATCCTAGCGGTGTTTTAATAAGTTCCGAAAACTATATCGAAGGCGATCGACAGTTATCGAACAGTGATGTCCACAGAAGTATCGACCTCATTAGAAACAGTGACTATTCTCGAGCTAATAAGATGTTGGCTCTAGTGGAAAATGCCGGTATTCTAGGATATGATTCTGCAGTAGTGGCACTTGGTCTGTTCATGGACTACTATATAATTGACCATTTTGGCTATTCGGAAAACCTCATATTCTGGATAATGGCTCATCACCCTACGAAGCTAACTGCTAATGACTATATCAAGTATAGCAACTATCTTAAACGAAACGACAAATATGACCCAAGTTCAGTGCTAGATTCTGCAATCAAGAATGTCCCAGACGACCCGCGAATCCAGTTCCTATATGCTCATAACCGTCACGCATTTAGCATTGCAAACAGATATAACGACGACTCGTACAAATTTTATGAAATATGGATGTCTCATTTAGATAATGGAGATGAAAAAGTTGGGCTATTGGAAGCTAAGGGTGTGATTATGGTACACGACTTTAATTTGCTGAAAAATACAAATTGCAACACCGAAGAGTCAAAACGTGCAACTCAAAAAATAAAAAGTGATCTCCAACCCTTTAATAAACTAAATGTTTATACGGATGATATCATAAAGATTATAAAGGACTACGAAGATGGCTGCAAGTTTGAAATAGCACCCCGGTAATCAGTTTACAATACTCAGAGGCCAATATAGCACCAGAAACCTAAGTGTAGTACAAGTACAGGTCGAAGAGGTTATATTGGCCTCATTTTTCTCTACGGCGATATCCGGTTCTATTCTTTCACCAGCCGTTGCACTACTTTTTTGTCACCTGCGGTAAGCTCTACCATGTAGATCCCAGGTGCCTGGTTACTCAATGAAATGCTTACCGTACCACTTTGTCTTACACCCAGATCTTTACTGTATATACTCACTCCAGACAGGTTCATCACACTTACACTTGTCTGCTCTTTCTGAGCTGTAGTAAAGGTAATGTTCACTTCATCAGTTGCAGGATTAGGTAACATATTTACATGAAGGCCATCGTCTGCAGTCTTGCCCGTTACGGGTTTCATGCTGAGTTCAAACCTTGCATCACCTTGCGTTGCCTTGTCCCTGCTGACGGCGAAACTGTATTCAGCACCAGCATTCATTTCGATATAGCGGTCCAGCAGCTTGTCGTGCAGAAATATGGTGCTGCCTGATGGCATCACTACATTATCAGCCCTGATGATGAACTGCTGATCATATGCACTTGAAATACCCAGTGGTATCACCCGCTCATTTCCAAACGGTCGGGCATCTATAGCCAGTTTGCGTTTGTCGGAAGAAAGGCTATAAAATGTGAAGTCAGTGCCCATTGGTTTCACCGCATCGTACTTGTTTTCCTCAGCCTCAGTTACGTTGTCGTTGAACTGAATACGCAATGCATCCCATAGGTGATAGTTGCTGTCATAGATAGACAGCGTGAGATAGTCAGAAGGCATTTTGAATAGGTAATTGTCATATACCGCCGCTTTATCGCTTTCCACAAAATTGAGAGAGTCGCCATCGTGACCTGCACGCACCTGGAAACAAGTGTTGGCAGCTATGTTGTAGGGAATAGGTGACGATGTTCCGATGGGTATTGTTACGAAGTTGCCCCCCGCTCCCAATGTGGGGTCCCACACGTAAAATGCGGCACCCTGTACATTGCCGGTCTGAGCAGCATAATAAAGAACAGTACCAATATCAACCGGTGACGGGTAAGGATTACCTATCATGTTAAAAGACTGGTGTAACGGGTTAGCAGCACCTTGTGCCAGGAACACCGTTTGAGGCCCCTGGTTAATGTTACCAGACATTTTAACTGTTACCTCCGCCGGGTCGTACATACCGTAGTAACCAAGATACCCAAGGCCTTCGCCTTTTGCACCCCTGAAGAATAAACGGATACCCTGATATCTTTTTATCTTATTGCTATCGGCAGCTGATGCATTGATCTTTGTAAATGGCTTCCATCCGGGATCATACCCCATGGTATCATTCTCCGTGTAAGGATCGAGCCTGAATGCCGATGGCGCATTACTTGCTGTTGAGGTAAAGCCACTGCCGGCACCCCCCGGCCCGGTAATATCAATGTATCGTTGTACCTGGCTGAGCGATAACGAAGAATTAAACGGATGACTCCAGAAACGGTACCTGCGGTAGTGACCCTGTACATATTGGTCCACCTTCACCTTTCCGGATATTGAACCACCTGATGCAGGTAAAGCAGCTATTCTTGCAGTGCTCAATGAATCGCCTGACGCCAGTTCTAGGCTATCATTAGTAGTTAGTGTGCCTGCGGTAATGTAAAGGGTATTACTTATAACAATACGCGACCCCGTATCTATTGTTGCACCGGCACTATTGTTCAGCTCCAGATTGTTTATCGTACCCTTACCTTTAATAGTTTGATAGGAAGTATTATTCAACACCACTTTTCCTGCACCTGAAACCGTGCTGTTGTTAGTTAATGTACCTGACACTGCAAGTTCTGCACCACCATTAATATCCAGCGCAGAACCCGGGTTCAACTTAATGTTTCTGACAGTACCTGACACCGCAATTGAAGGCCCGAAAGTGGCCGCACCAATTGTTACATCGTCTGATACAGTAGGGACAAATCCGCAAGACCAGTTAGCGACATCGTTCCAGTCAGAAGAACCACCCAGCCATGTCATAAGGATAGGGTTAATGGCAATTGTATCTGTGAGCGCGGCAGAGCATGCCGGATTGTGAGCACCTAACATGTAATAGGTATGCGGTGCTGTGATGACGCCTGTTGACAAAGAATGGACAACCCCGGTGAAAGTAAATGAAACCGGCGTACCTCCATCAATTGAGTAGTCAACAATTGTGCCCGATGATCCTGAAAAATCTATATTGCCGGCATAACCCGAGCAAGGCTGACTGACACTTGTGACCGATGTAGCAGGATCTGTATATACGGAAACACTAACTGGATATACCGCGCTTGCACAAAGCCCGTCAGATACTGTCAGGCTCCCATTGAATGTACCGGGCGTACCAGCCGAAGGAATAATTAATGTAACAGATGAACCGCTTAAGGTAGCGCCCGCAAAATCAGCAAACCCGGCAGCATTGGCTGGCGCGTCCCAGTCTATACCGTAAACCGTCGGGCTTCCGGCAACGCCACTAAAGCTAACAGGAAGCGACGTGGACGGCTGGCATATACTACCAATTGTGCCAAGTGATATAGCCGGAGATTGATTTAATGTATCTGCACCCTGCATATCTGACTGGCAGCCACCTGGGCCAACGGCCACCACTTTATAAACTCCCGGAACAGAAACTGTTGCAAATGAGAATGGTGCTGTGGTACCACCAAATGTTGCAACGGTGGTAGAGGGTAGTCTTTTCAAAAGATAGTTAACAACAGACGACTGAGAACCATCGAGACCAACACTAAGACCGGCGGCGCTACAGCCATTGCCACCTGTCACGTTATAAGCCGATGGGTAGTCATTGACTGTTACGGAAGCTGTGGTAGCTGTAACTGTGCCACACATATTTGCAGCTGAAAGAGTATAAATGCCTGTATACAATGTCGACACAGTGAGTGATGCCGGATTTAATATAGTTGCGGAATATGCGTCAGGCCCACTCCACGAATAGCTTGTTGCTCCCGTAGCGGTTCCTGTTAGTGTCAGCGATGCGCCGGTACATAGTGAGCTTCCCGATGCGGTGGCTGTAACAGCTGACGGAGCTACGCTCACCACGGTGGTAACAGTATTGATACCCGTCGCTACACAACTGTTCACATCAGCTACCGTCATTGAATAAACCTGGGTAACCGGAGTTGCAGGAACTGAAGATACCGTAACGGAGACATTCGTCAGAGAACTGACGGTTGAAGAAGAATAACCCGACGGGCCACTCCAGGTGTACGTATATGGTGCAGTGCCTGAACTGATAGCAGAAACGAGCGTAAGATTGCTTCCCGCACATATTGCAGTAGCAGCCGACACAGCAGAAACAACGGGCGAAGGATTGACAGTTACGGTAATACTGCCCGATGCAGTGAATGTGCCCAATGAGGTAACAATACTCACCAGCGAATAGGTAGTAGTTGCAGGCAAGGTATCTACCGTAAAACCAACCCCGGTACTATTAATGGTTATTGACGCTGCAATTGCATGCCTGGTATAATTGATAACCGATCCAGGATTGCCATAAAAGGTAACGGTGTCCGGATTGCCGGAGCACAAAGTAGTTGCATTGGTAGTTATCCCGGCTTTTGATGAAGGTGCAGGCACAACACCTTTAAATTTCACCGAGGTGGTGCCGGTGGCAAGAGTTGTGACAGATGATCCGGCACCATTGTCCGCAACCTTTATCACTGCGTTTATTGGTGTGGCAGCAGTAGTAGCGTATATGGTATAAGGAACTGTAGTAAAATCAGCCGTGAGACCACGGCAAGCTGTAGTAGTAACGTTGTACGAAAAATTATAGGTGCTTCCTGTTTGGGTAAACTTCTGAATGCCGGCTACATCATCGGCTACATACATTGTTTTACTATCAGGCGAGATCGCAAACGCATAAGGACTACTTCCCCCACCCGATGTGATCAATGTGGACGTAGCTGAAGCAGTGGGTGTACCGGTACCCACCTGATAAATACCGGGAGAAGACACAACTGAAGATGTGTATAGCTGGCCGTTAAAGACGCCACTTACCCTCGTACTGTTGGGTGTAGACGACACCTGGGTATTGGCGGTCGCACCCATTAACTGGGTACCCGCACTTGTAGGCGTACCGGTAGAGCATCCGGCACCATAGTAGACGCTACCCGCAGCAGTGGCTGAGGAATAGTCATCATAACAAAACAAGGTGGTACCCGGTATGACAGATACTCTTGAATAGGCTTTAGATGGCAATACCGAAAGTATCTCTTTGCGAACACCTAAACCCGGAATGGTAGTTACACCTGCTACACCCGCCGTGGTGTCAAAACCAGCAACAATGATGTGTGTGCCTTCCGCATCCAGTGTCATAAAGCCCTGTTCCTGCACATGCCCAACCGGCGCCTGTGTGAGTTTAACATTGCCCGATGCTGTCGGAAAATTGACTGCGCTAACAGCCGTACCGGCCGTTGTATATTCAATAAGCGATACACTCGCAGATGATGTAGAATTTCCATTTTGCTTAAGCACAACGATATTGGCACTTGCAAAGGCATTGCTGACCACAACCGGAAAAGTTGCTGACACCGAACAACTACCCGTTGACAGGCTATAGCTCACAGTTGTGCTCCCTGCCGAAAGCCCGGTGATAACACCACCTGCACTGACAGAGGCAAAAGTGGGCGTGCCAACACTCCATGTACCGCCGGCATCTCCTGAAGAGGTCAGCGTGCTTATTTGTCCCGGTATAAGTGATGCAGCGCCTGATATGGTGCCGGCATTCGGCGACGGATTGATGGTAGTGGTTACTGTATTGACACCGGTGGCCTCACAACCGTTAGCATCCGTAACTATCAGTGTGTAAACCTGCGTAGTGGGCGTAGCCGGTACCGATGTAATAGTAAGGGAGTTGGAAAGCAAGGTAGATGTTGCTGAGTTGCTGTAAGACGAAGGCCCGTTCCATGTGTAGGCATAGCTGGGCGAGGTTGCCGAAATAGACGAGGTCAGATGCAAACCCGTACCTGCACATAGTGTGCTTTCCCCTGAAATGGATAGTATTGCTGGACGAGGTAATATAGTGACAGCAGCGGTGCCGGACATGCCAATGCTACAGCCAGACGTGCCGTCGGTTCCTGTAACCGAGTAGGTGGCAGCGGCAGTAACCGCGGCAAAACCAACGGCACTGCCTGTGCCCGCTACCGGGCTGCCAACCGGAGTTGCGCCATTGTACAATTGATAGTTTGTGCCCGACTGAGAACCGTTAAGCCCTATAACGATGCCCGTACCGCCCGTACAATAGCCGCCGGTGCCGGTTACCGTATAGATAGTTGGCGAACCAACAGTTGTTGTTACTGTATTTATTCCCGTTGCACTGCATCCGTTGGCATCAACTACCGACAGCGTGTATACAGGGTTCGCGGGTGCCGCCGGCATTGAAGTTGCATTTGCAGAGTTAGTTGTAGCAGACGATGCGGTTGATGCAGAAAAACCACCGGGGCCGCTCCAGGTATAAGTATAAGGCGTGATACCCGAGGTAACTGCTGTATTAAGGTGCAAGGTATTCCCTGCACACACTGTGGGGTCTGCATGTATGGTTGTAATTGCCGGTGCACCACCGGGATTCACGGTTATTGTAGCGCTGCCGGTTGCCAGAAAGGTACCCACCGATGTGGCAATACTGACAAGAGAATAAGTTGTGGTGCTTGTGGGTGACACACCGATAACACCCATACCTGTTGCATCAATTGTAACTGATAAGTTACCGGTACCATTGCTGTAAGTAACAGTAGACCCGGGATTAGCGTAGATAATCACAGAATCCAGGTTGCCGGAACAGATCAACGGGGTAGTTACCTTTATTTTTGCGAATGGAGATGGCGTAAATGAAACACCCCTGAAATTGTTGGTGCTTATAGCAGTAGCCAGTGCAGTAATAGGGGAGCTTGCGCCATTGTCGGTCATCTTTATAATAGAGTTGGCGGGCGATGCGGCTGTAGTAGCATAGAGGATGTACGGTGATGTTGTAAAGTCTACCGTGAGGCCACGACAATTAGTCGTAGTAACCTTGTACTGGAAAACGAATGTGCCCGCCACCTTTGAATATTTGAATATTCCCGCAGCATCATCGGCTATATACAGCGTATTACCATCAGGGCTTATAGCAAAGGCGAACGGACTTGCTCCGGTAAGCCCCGACATGTTGAGTAGCGTAGCTGTGGCCGATGTAGTTGGTATCCCCGAACCGAGAGCAGATATACCAGCGGGTGATTGACCTGAGCAATATAACTGCCCGTTGAATATTTGAACATTCCTTAGAAAGTTATTGCTGTAAACAGATGCCGGTGTGTTCATAAACATGATCCCATTGCCACCCAAACCTGATGCGTAGTAGTTTGCCCCATTGGCAGTGCCACCATTAATGTCATTAAAAGAATAGACGTCTTGCTTATAGGCAAGTGTGGAAGTTTTTAACGGGTCCACTATAAACAGCTCTCTCTTGTATGTCGCACTCGACTGCCCGTGTGGAGACGCTGTACCCGCCGGTGCGTCGTATCCCGGCACAATAAGATTGGTCTGCTCAGCATCAAGAGACATTTGCCCTTCAGATACGCGACTGGCACCGGCTGTAATTTGCACGGTGCCACTCGATGGAAGCACTACTGTATTAACCGTTGAACCCGTAGTCGTATACTCCAGCAAAGAAACCGCACCTGCTGCATCCGTGGTGCCGGCAACCTGGAAAACAACAAGATTACGTGGTGTAAATGCCGGCTTTACTGTTACCCTGGTAGTATAGTTCACGGTTCCACAGCCCGATACCGCAACCGCGTACTGAATTGTAGATGTATCTGTAGTACTGTAAGCTGCAGCAGTTGTTGCCGCCGTAACAACCCCTGTAGACGCATTTATAGAGGCTACTGAAGAAGAAGTGCTTGACCACACACCTCCGGTGCCGGCTCCGGCTACTGTTACTGTTATTATCTGTCCGGGCAAAAGCGTCAGCGGTCCGGAAATAGTACCCGCCTGTGGTGTCACTGTAAGATTCGTGCCATTATCCGTTCCTATAGTTGAGCTATTTACGACCCTTATCCTATACCCGCTTCCACCAGTCGCAGAGGCAGGAATATTTGCCATAATAGTACCTGATGTGGTACTGGTAAGTGTGCCAATGTTCAGCGGACTAGCAAAAGAACCGGCCGCATCTGATAGCTGCGCCGTGAAAATATTGCCCGCCGCAAATGTGCCGGTTGCAGTAAACGGCACATTAATGGACGCACCACTTGCACACAACGAACCCGAAACGGTGCCGGTTGCAATTGTTGTTGCAGCCGTTGCTGAGCCATCAGATATTTTAGACAAAAATTGGTCTAAAACCCCGCCAAACGTGCCCTGGAAGGCAGTTGCTGTAGCTATTCCTGAAGTGCTCTGGGTAAAACCCCCGACAAATATTGTATCAGTACTGCTTACAGCTATGGCATTTGCTGCGTCGGCCGATGGCCCTCCGAGGTAACTACCCCATTGCAGTGCTCCCGCCGAATTGAATTTAACAATTAACGCATCTGTAGACCCTCCATTTACGTTCTGGAAACCACCTGTAGCCACAGCTGACGTGGATGCTGTGCTGCCCGATATATAGACACTGCCATCAGAAGCAGTAGCACACGCATTGGCATTATCTGCCAGCGATCCGCCATAATAAGTGCTCCATAACAATATGCCGCCCGTTGCAAATTTGGCCAGGAATGCATCTGCTGTGCCTCCGCCATAAGTATTTTGCGCTACAGTTGCACTGCTGGCAATACCTGTAAGAGATGCTGTTGATCCCGAAAGATATACGTTCCCTGTATTATCAACAGTACAATTCACGGTACTTTCAGCCAGTTCACCGCCAAAATATTTACACCACAACAATGATGCTGACCCACTTAGAGATGTATTAAACTTGGCAAGGAAGCCATCCATAGTTCCTCCTCCGTATGTGCCTGTTGTGGCAACACCCAATGTTGAAGGTGTTGAGCCGCACAGGTATACATTTCCGCTATTATCTACAGCACAAGAGTGATAGCTTATTACTTCATTACCGGTACCACCAAAGTAGGTGCCCCATTGCCGTGCGCCGGAAGAATTAAATTTGGCTATGAAAAGATCATTCCCGGTTGTTCCTGATGGTGTAGTCCGGTATCCGCCCGATGATGCTATATTAGTTGTTGGTGTCCCTGTTACATTTGTTGTGCCGGATAAATATACATTGTCCGAAGCGTCAACAGCGCAGGTAGGTGTCCCTTCAGCATTATTGGCACCATAGTAGGTTGACCAGAGGCGGGCACCCGAAGCATCAAACTTTGCTAAAAACACATCGCTTGTACCGCTGATGGCAGTCTGAAATGCACCTGCTGTAGCAATGCTGGCACTAACTGTAGTTGTTGTACCTCCGCACAAATACACATTACCTGAATTGTCAGCAGCGCACAATGGCGTTGTTTCGTTGCCTGTGCCGCCATAATAAGTTGCCCATGCTCTTGTGCCATCCGGCCTGAATTTGACAAGAAACGCATCAGACGTACCGCCACCGTATATTAACTGGTATCCTCCCGATGCCAGCGAGGAGGCATTAGTAGCTATAGTGCCGGATAGGTATACATTACCCGATGCATCGGTTACACAGCCATATGCCTGTTCATTACCTGATCCGCCATAGTAAGTAGTCCAGCTTACAGACGGGTCAATGGTTAATGTGGCATTTGCCGGATATGCAGCCATGTCAAAGCCAATAATATTACTGCCATACAGCCTGAATTTTGTCGGAATACTTTTCCCGTCAGCAAAACTCACCGGAGGGGCCTCATTTACTTCACCCAGGCGCGTTTTCATCAGCAACTCGCCGCCATTGGTGATGCTTACCTTATCTGCATCTTTTATTTTTAACCGTATCTGGTCCGGGTTACCGCCGGGCCTTACCACAAAATCATATTTTATATGGCCTTCCGCACTATACACCACCCAGTCAATGTTAGGATATACTTCCTTATACACCACTTTTTCATAACTGGCAACGCCCGTAATACCGCCGGTGTTCATCCCGTTGAAAAAGTTTTCGGTATAGTTGCTCTTCTCCAGCTTAATTATTGATGCTGTTTTGCTGGCCCCGACCAATTCAAGAGAAAAACGATGGGTCTTAACACGCACATTTTCTCCTGTGTTTTTGTCATTGACCGCCTTTGTAAACTGGTAGTCTATACCTGCCGTTGTCAGGCAAAAGCTCATAACTCCTTTATGGCCGGTGAATAATACATCATTCCTCAGCCTGCCGCTGTGGTCGTATACCTGCCCCTTGTTTTCAGTAAAAAGCAATGGTTGCTGTCGTAGTTTTTGTGCGTAGTTTTCCAGTAGCCGATCATTGACCTTTGCAGTACATAAAAAAGAAAGCAGTACCGACCAAACGGTTATTATAGATAAAGAAAGTGTTTTCATGAGAAACTTATTAACCAGAATGTAATTGTATGTTAATTATTTATTATATATAAGGGCCCAGCAAATCGCCGGAAAGAAAATTTAAAATGAACGTAACATCGCAATAGCAATTATACTGGTTAGTATCGTTGCCAGCATTCGCTAACCTATCGCTTGACCAGCTTCTCTCTCAGGGTTGTTTTAGCTGATGTTATAGTAACGAAATAAGTGCTTGCTGCATAGTCAGACAGGTCTATCCTGATGTTCCTGTCAGCATTACTGCCGGCAGTTTGCTTCAAGACTGTCCTGCCATACATATCAGTTACCATCAGGGTAGCAGGCTCATTCATTTCAGGCAGTGATACAATGAATAAACCTGTTGTAGGATTAGGGTAAAGAGCAATAGCTGGTTGATTTGTGCCAACATTATTTACCGCCACTATAGAATCACATATCGCCGGGGTATACACCGTTATTTGCCTTATGGCTGTATCGGTATTGCAGGCATTAGTGATCGTATAAGTCACTGTAGCAATTCCCGACGCCAAACCGGTGAGCGCACCGCCTGTTGTAACCGAGGCGTAAGTTGTATCTGAACTCCATGTACCAGGAAAGGATGATGACCCGAGCATAATGGTTGAGCCTATACACACACCTGCCGGAACTGTAACACTATCGGCAATTGCAGGCGCCATAACATTAATACTCACTGAGTCGGTAGCAGTACCGCAACTATTGGTTACCGAATAATAAACTGTTGCTATCCCAGGCGAGAGACCTGTGGCAAGTCCACCACTGCTGATAATTAATGTGGCTGACGGCGAACTTGTCCATGCTCCGCTCAGTACCGAGCTTGTCAATGTGATAGCACTACCATCGCATACTACAGACGGACCGCTTATAGTGCCGGCATTTGGTGCGGGGGATACTGCCACAACTGTTATGGCAGACGCTGTTCCGCAACTGTTGGTAACAGTATATGATATAATTGTTGAGCCGGTTGTTATGCCCAGCACAACGCCGCCGCTGCTCACCGTAGCCACCAATGGTGCATAACTGCTCCACACCCCTCCGGTAACCGATTCGCTAAGTGTTAGGTGTGCGCCAACGCAAACAATAGAACTGCCAGAGATAATACCGGCAGCCGGTGCAGGCCCTACAGTTACTGTTCTTGTAGCTGCAACCGATCCGCAGCTATTGGTTATGGTATAAGAGATAGTAGTAGTGCCGCCCGATACGCCCGTGACTATGCCTAATGCATTTACCGTTGCTATGGCGGTCGATACACTACTCCACACACCACCGGTAGTAACATCAAAAAGCAATGTAGTAGCACCAGCACACACTGCTGCTGTTCCTGTAATTGGTGCTACTGAACCTATTCCGGTAACGGTAACTGCCATTGTATCCACAGCTGTGCCGCATGCGTTTGTTACAGTGTAAGAGATAATAGCAGCACCACCTGCCGATAGTCCTCCTGTTATTACCCCGCTGCTGTTTACAGATACTGTGCCCGGCGCGCTACTACTCCATGAGCCACCGGTAACAGAGGCGGCCAGGGAAGCGGTACTACCTGAACAAACAAATCCTGAGCCGGTTATTGATCCCGCAGAAGGTGTTGAAATAATTGTCATCAATGCAGATGAAGTATCTGTACCACAGGTATTTGTTACTACATATAAAATTGTATCCACGCCGGTTGCAACGCCGGTTACTACTCCGGTGCTGTTTATTGTTGCAATAGCAGGTGTGGTATTCATCCATATACCCCCTGCAGGTGTAGCAGTCAATGCAGAGGTTGCACCTATACATACGTTTGTAGTACCGGTTATTGCACCCGCCCCCGGCAATGCATTTACTACAATTGCCACAGACGCTGTATCTGCACCACAGCCATTGGTGACAATATATAAAATAGTATTAGCACCGGCCGAAACAGGTGTCACCATTCCACTGCTGTTTATCGTAGCTATCGCCGTCAGCAAGCTTATCCAGGCTCCTCCGGCAACGGTGTCAGCAAGTGCTCCTCCGGTACCCATACAAAATGTAGTAGTCCCGGTTATACCGCCTGCAAAAGGAGCAGGATTAACAGTCAGAACAGCGGTATCAGAAATCGTACCGCAGCTATTGGTGATCGTGTAAGATATCAATGTCATCCCAGCAAGTACCCCCGTTACCTGTCCACCGGAGTTAACTGTTGCGATACTCAGAGCGCTGCTTACCCACGTGCCACCCGGCGTTCCGGCGCTAAGCGTCACGGTCGTTCCGGCACATACAGAGGTAGCGCCTGATATCACACCTGGCACAGGTAAAGGATTTATGGTAAGGTCAATGCCATTATTTGTACCTGTTACATTGGGTATCGAACCGGTTACCCTGATACGGTAGTTACCCCCGGGCAATGTACCCACAGGTATGACCGCAGAAATAGTATCAGAGACGACGCCTGTAAGGCTTCCTATAGCTACCGGCAAGGCAAAAGAGCCTGAAGCATCTGAAAGTTCAGCAGTAAAAATATTTCCGGCATGAAAGGTACCTGCCGCAGTGAAGGGAACATCTATTGTATCTCCCTGGCAAAAAGTGGTAATAGCAAATGTATCGGTGGTTATCGACAGATCTGATATTTTAACAAGAAATGCATCGGAAGAACCGCCGAAGGCTGTCTGGAAGGCGCCCGTAGTTGCTACTCCTGTGGACGACTGTGTAAAACCAGACATATACACACTGCCGGAACCATCGTATGCACACCCGAAGGCAGTTTCAGTAGCGTTGCCGCCAAAATAACTACCCCACTGTCTTGCGCCCGTGGAGTCGAACTTGGCAATAAATGCATCTGAAGTGCCGGTCAGGGCTGTCTGGAAACCATCAGGTGTGGCCACGTTAGCGGCAGATTGCGAATTGCCTGCAACGTAAATATTAGCTGTATAATTGTCAATTGTGCAGCCTGCTACACCATCGGTCCCGCTACCCCCATAGTAGGTTGACCATGCAATGTTGCCTGCTGAATCGAACTTGGCAATAAATCCGTCCGTGCCACCTCCATTCGATATCTGAAAAGCTCCCGGGGTAGCTATACCCGTGGTAGAAGTGGTTATTCCCGCCAGGTAAACATTTCGTCGGCTATCAGTTGTGCAGCTATAGCCTCCTGCCTCATTTCCTCCTCCCCCAAAGTAGGTGCCCCAGAGTGGAACACCGGCAGGATCGAACTTAATCAGGCAGGCATCAGATGTGCCACCACCAAATGCAGTTTGATGAGCGCCGGCTGTGCTTATTCCGGTAGTCGACGTTGTATAAAAGGTGATATATAATTTATCAGACGCATCAACTGAACACATATTTCCATAGTTGCCCGTTTCGGTGCCTGCACCGCCGTAATAGGTAGCCCAGAGGATCGATCCGGAAGGGCTGAATTTAGCCACATACGCATCAGTAAGTCCGTTCAGTATTGTCTGGTAAGCACCGGTTGTTGCAACTCCCGTTGTGGAGTTGGTGGTGCCGGAAATATAAACATTTCCTGTTGCATCAGAAGCGCAGCCCCATAAATATTCTGCACCGGAGCCACCAAAATAAGTTGCCCATAATCGGGTACCCGATGAGCTGAATTTCACCAGGCAGGCATCCGAGGCAGTTCCTGAAAGAGCAGTCTGATATGCACCGGGTGTTGACATACCGGAGGCCGAATTTGTTAGGCAAGCCAAAAATATATTGCCGCTCATATCAACCGCGCAAGAGCCTGCAGTTTCCTGTCCGGCTCCTCCGTAATAGGTTACCCAAAGCGGGTTGCCCAACGCATCGAATTTGGCAAGGACCGCATCGCCTGTTCCCCCTCCAAAAGTGGTCTGAAACCCGCCCGTGGTCGCAATACCTGCAACCGAAGCAGATAGGCCTGACACATAAACATTACCAGACAGATCAACCCTCGTGCTGTTGAATAAGTCTAAAGCAGAGTTTCCGTAGTAAGTAGACCATGTAACTGCCGGGTCTATCGTAAGCGTTGCTTTTTTTTCAAATGCAGCTATGATAAAACCTATAGTACCGTCAGTATTCTTATGGAAGCGGGTTGTGATGGGTTGGCCATCCGCAAAGCTTACCGGTGCCTGCTCCTTAATTGCTCCCAACCTCGTGTGCATCAGTAATTCACCGTTCGCCGATATTTCCACGTCATCAGCATCTTTTATTGCGAGCTTTATTTGGTCAGTGTTGCCACCCGGCCTTACTACAAAATCGTACTTAAGGCTGTTGCCTTTAGAATATATTACCCAGTCAATATTAGGATAAACATTTTCATAAACAAGCTTTCTGTATGTGCTTACATTGGTTATCCCGTCGGGGCAATTGGACAGATAAAAATTGTCTTTTCTGCCGGCAATCATTTCCTTACGCACCATCGCATGCGGGTTAGCACCTATTAACTGAACGGTGAGCAGAAATGTTTGTGTCTCTGTCTGCACACCGTTGTTATTTATATCACTGACTAAAGGGTCGTACCCTTCAGGGTATTTCGTTTTTGAGAACTGGTAAGCTATCCCGGTAGCTGTAAGATATACATTGGTGCTCGCGCTATGGGCTGTAAATAATATATCAGGTCTCGGCGCGCCCGCCATATCTGCTACCTGGCCAAGATTTGGGGTAAATAATAATTCAAATTTGAATTTATCCGTCGCAGCATCGCCCTTTGCATGAGCAGGGACTAAAGTAGAGATAAGGCAAATTCCAACTACACAGATCACTTTTGTAAAAAGATAAAAGACTTTGTTCATGATAACACACTTTAGGTTTTAATTATGCAATATTAAATAGCAAAATATTGCTGCATGTCGGTTTACCCGTTATCACCACGCTAAGAAATTGTTTACTCGCGCAGACCGGGCTGAAGAAATAGTATAAACATAACATGCAAACTCTTCACTATTGGCACGGCAGGCTGGGCCTCATTTTAAAAGAAGCAGGTGCCACACATATGTGCGGCACCTGCCGGATTACAACTTATTCATTACTAGTTCTTTTCGAACTTAACAGTCTTAATAAGATTGTTATTGCTGTTGTAGATCTTCACCATGTACACACCTGTTGCCAGTTTGCTTACATTGATGTTTTTAGCGTTTGTCTGCTCGATCAGTGTTTTGCCGTCCATGCTCAAAACAACAACATTTACATTTTCAGCAGCTGAAATGTTCAATACGTTGGTTGCAGGGTTAGGGAACAATTTGATGTCGCCTGCGGTGTTAGCGTTAGCAACAGTAGTTGATATTGCATGTTTTGCACCTGTACCATCGCATACCGGACCATCAGCAGAGTTTACTGTGATGGTAGCGTTAGCCGTGTTACCGCAAGGAGCAGTGTATGCTACGTCAAACACGCCATCTGCCAGGAAGAACAACTGACCTGTAGCAGCATCAACAGTTGCAACAGTTACATCAGAGCTGCTCCAGCTGCCACCTGCAGGAGTTGCAGCCGCAGTGATACCTGTGCAGAAGATAGGGCTGTAAGATGTTCCGTTCAGATCATAAGCACCTACCAGTTCAGTAATAGTGCTTATTGCAGGGCAAGTAACAGTACCGGTTACGTCCAGTGCATTAACCTGGAAAGTACCTGTGCTGCTTACTGATGCAAAAGGATAAACTGCAACCATTATGCTTCCTGCATTAGAGAATGAAGCAGCGAAATTAACATCCACTGTACTTACACCACAGCTCTGGATATCAGAAGAGAGATCAGTGCCATTGTCTGTCCATGTAGTACCACCGTCTGTGCTGTAAGCTATTCTTACCAACTGAGGACCGGTTGCAGAAGACCTTACTGTAGCATGGATACCGGTAACATTGATTGTAGCGCCTGTAGTAGCCGGAGTAATTGTGTAAACTACGTGAGGGTTTGAAGCTGCATAAGATGTTATAGTATTATTAACAGTAAGACCGCTAAGACCACCTGAACCGCAAGCTGTAGCAGAACCGAAAGAACCTGCAGCAGAAAGTGCTGAAGTTGTAACCGCTGCTATAGGGGTAACTGTAGTGCTGTTACCACCTGTACCTAAGTATGCAGAGATAGATGATGGTTCAACAACCGCTACAGTACTGGTTACTGAGCAACCAAAACCTGCTGTGCTGTACCGTACAACTGTATAACCCGGAATAAGACCTGTAACAACGCCTGTAGCGGGGTCAACGGTTGCTACTGAGAAATTGCTGCTACTCCATGTGCCACCTGCGGTTGCATCAGTAAGAGTAGCGCTTGCACCTGCAAAAAGGTATGGTGATGGCGTACCGGTGATAGCAGCAGGAAGACCTACTACTGAGAACGCTGATGTTGTAGAGTTAGCAGAACCAACGCTTGCACATGTAGTAACAACCCTGTAAGTGATGTTAGTAGGAACAACTGTGTAAACAGGTGATAAATAAGATGTGTTAGAAGCACCTGCTATTGGAGCGAAACCCGAACCGTTGTCAGCCTCCCAGCTATAGCTGATACCAGGACCCGCGTCACCAGCAAAAGAAAGTGAAGCATAACCGCTAAGGCACGCAACAGTAACTGATGGAGTGATAACACCTGCAACAGGAGTAACTGAACATGCTGAGCTTGAAGAAACAACACCGTCAACTTCAAGGGTATTCACCTGGAATGTACCTGTAGCTGAAGCTGAATGGTAAGGGAACACAGCAACTATAATGCTCCCCGCGCCGCTGATAGCAGCAGAAGGTACCCAATGCCATGTATTGGTATTAGCACCGCAGCTGCCACTTGTAGACAGTGTGTGAGTAACGCCTTCATCTATCCATGTTGTGCCACCATCTATGCTGTATGCAAGTCTTGCCATATCAGGACCTGTGCCTGAAGACCTTGACTTAACCCAGAAACCAAAAATGTTCAAAGAATGACCTGCGTTAGCTGTTACGGTATAGGCAACACGCGGACCCGCTGAGCTGTAAGAAGTAACGCTTGTAGGAATAGTAAGACCACTTAAACCACCTGTTGTGCAAGGTGTAGCAGTAGTAAAGCCTGTTGCAGCCAATGCAGAAACTGTCTCATCAGCAATACCTGTAACAGTTGTGCTTGTACCACCAGTACCTATATATGTAGCCAAAGTACCCGGGAAAACAACTGAAACGTTTGCTGTAGTTGTTGCATCGCAACCTGCAGAAACATCTGTAGCAGTATAGCTGATAGTAGAATTGCCTGCAGAAACACCACCATAATTTCCGGTAACGTTGTCAATTGTAGCAACTGAAGTGTTGCTGCTATTCCATACACCTACTATGCTTCCGCCTGTAGATGCAGTTGGGTTAGTCAGTGTAGCTGTGCCACCTATGTTCAATACCAGTGAACCTGTAATAGCACCTGCGTTAGGTGTAGGATTAACAGTAATAGTACCAACTGACGAAGTGTTAGAAGCACCACCCACTGTGCAGGTAGTAGTAGCTTTGTAATAAGTAGTAGTAGTAACAGAAGGTGAGCTCACTGCATTATAAGAGGTGTTTGTTGCACCTGTTATGTTACCGTAAGTAATACCATCTGGCGACGACTGCCACTGATAGGCGATGTTTGTGCCGGTAGAGAACCCTGTCAATGCCAATGCTACGTTGTTGCCACCGCAGATTGTAGTTGATGAAGGGGTTACTGTACCTGCTGCAATAACACCGGGACAAGATACCGGGTTAATGGTAACCGTACCATTAATAGTGATATCGTTGAACTGGATAGTACCACCTGATGAAAGTGGCGCATAAGGAAACAATTCAGCTGTAAAGCTGGTAACGCCTGTTGGCAATGCGCCACCGGTAGAAGTGCTCCATGAAAATACTGTAGAACCACTGCCGCAACCAGTGTTATCCGGAGCTTTGTCAACAAGATCATTAATTACACCACCCGTGGTCACATACGCCATACGCACTTTTGAAAGACCTGAACCAGACCTTCTCAGTTTTGCTGTGTAACCTGTTACATTCAATACATAACCAGGGTTAGCAGTAACCGTGAAGTAAACATGACCATTACTTGAACTGTAAGTAGTCACCCCATTGTTTGTTAATCCGCTTAGTCCACCGCTGCCGCAAGGGCTGTTGCTGCCTAAGCCGGTTGACGCAAGTGCAGTACCGGTTGAATTAGCCGCATAAGTAACGCTTGTACTTGTACCGCCGGTTCCGTGATACGTAGCTATCTGCGCATCAGCTTTGCCACTTAATAATTGCAAAGACAACAAAATAGCACCGCTTAACAGCGCCATTGTCTTTGAAAAGCGTGACTCTTTCGTGTCGCGCTTTGTTTTCCAGATGCCGGCTTCTCTTTTGAGTGCCGCAGGAAAGCCGCTGAGGCCTCCAAGGTTGATTTGTGACATAAATAAGTTTTTAACTGTGAGACACAAATTTCAAAAAATCATGTTTTGAATTTGTTATTAACACGATAACTATACTTGATCGTATTGTTACCCACAAAAACACGGTTATCAAATCATTAATTATAACCAATAGTTAATTAATTTGAAAAAATTCTCTTATTCACATTCCCTCTGATAGCAATAACCCTTATAAATCAAGCAGAAACACCATATGCATTAATATATACATTAGATTATAATAAAAATTAATGAATTAACGTGCGCACAAAACGAAAGCAATAATTTCATAACCCCGGTGAGCCGTTTAACCTTTAGATATTATATAATTAATATCGAACACCCGTATATTGTGCTTATCGCAGATACATTTGCACACTAATACCTATTAACACACCATAACAACGCTTTATGAACCCATAGTATCAATATAATTAACATTTATTATAATTACATTATTGATATAATATGTCATTTAGCTACGAGGTTAGAAGAAATATTCAATTGTTACTGTTTGTTATACAAAGTCTTGGGGGAAGGACCACTCCAAATATGGCGTTTATTGTTTTTTATCTCGCAGATCTTCGCTTTCTGGGCATGCACGGCAGACTCACTTTCGGCAATTTTTACATGGCAATGAAAAACGGGCCAATTCCATTCAACATTCTTTCTCTTTTAATGGAATTAAATAATCAGGGCGAAGGCAGCATTGCAATGAAGTTAAAGAACTCCTTTTTTGTAGATGAAGACGGAGGCCTCCGCAATAAGGTAAAATATGACCCGGACTATCTCTCCAATGAGGAAGTAGAATCATTATTTTTGACCATACAGGCATATAAAAAGATAGACGTAGAAACATTAAGGGCCAAAACAATAGGACTGGCGTGGCAGCAGGCCGACACCAACAGCATCATCAGTGTATTAAAGATGGCAGAAGAGATCAATGTCGATAGTGCTTTGATCCAGTCCATTGCCTCGTTATATGACAATGAAAAAACAAAGACCATTGTTAATGAAGAAAAAATCAAAGCAGCTAAAATTTTCACTGGTGAATAATATAGCGTGTTGATAGAACCGAAATGATGAGAGGCCAAAACACCAATGATGAAGGGTCATTAATTACGTCGAATTTTGTTAATTTTAGGAACCGTGCTCTTGCTTTAAAACAGGGCACCGTTCCTGTATTTACCCATTTTTCTTCTCTGTCAGAGGATTTTCAAGTTCAAAAGACCTCTTAACCGCCCTATTTTTCTCTACGGCTGCTCTACGGCGAACCGCTTAAAACGACAAAACCCGCGCTGGGCACGGGTTTTGTATCGAGTATGCGGACTGGACGGGACTCGAACCCGCGACCTCCGCCGTGACAGGGCGGCATTCTAACCAACTGAACTACCAATCCAAAGTAGTATATATTACAAGTGTATTAAAGAGCTATCAACTTTTTCCCCTCAACGGGAGTGCAAAGATAAGTACTTTTCCGACTTGAACAAATATTTATTCCAAAAAGCAGAAAAATTTATTCCCCTTCACTTTATCCCCCAATTATAGGCACCACACGGCCGCAATGCCGTATTTTTATTACATCGCTATGTTTACCCGCAATGTCCATATCATTCAGAACACTTTCTTCCTCTCTTTGATGGGTATGGTTTGCTTTGTGATCACCAGACCCTATGATGCACTTGACCCGGTTTTTAAAAAACATTATTTAGTGGAAGAGCAGCGTAGTATCGCCTATGTGAAAGATTACATCTCTTTAAAAAAATTCGAGATGAATCAACCGGGGGCATTCGATAAAATTCTTCCGTACTATACTAGCATGGTTTATGTTGATTCTGCGACTCAACAGCTCTTTACATACATAGACACCATTCACAGACCGATAAAGGCTGATAGTTTGCAAACCAAAATAGAACGGTATGCATCAGAATTGCTGGCAACAATTCCTCAGGATAGTTCTGCCTTTAGCCCTTACCTATTCGAGATAAGAAATACCCCAAGCCAAAAGTCCAGGGATGGCAAGTGGCTGAACTGCCTGTTGCGCGGGCAATCCTATTCTAATAAAGAACTGATCATCCTTGCGCTTAGATCGGATATCTATGCTGCGGAAAAAATTGTGGTCAGAAGGCTGGTTGAACTTTCTCATGCAAGGTGCCTTCGCTATGACACGGTATTTGTCTTAACTGCTTCACCAAAACAGCTTTGGAATATTGGAGACAAAGTAACCAACTATCTGGCACCCGCGATTTTGAACAGGTATGATGGACTGGTCAGTTTTCATTGTGATGGGAAACCCATTCCTGGTAAAAGAGGGATGGCCGTTTGGAACAACACCACAAAAGAGCCCGGCGACTATACCGTTCACGGTTATATCGCCCATAATTCAGAGGAGCGTTTTATCTGGGATACCCTCCCATGGTCATTCCAATACAGAGTTGTAGCTAAAGGTATATCCCTTGTGCACGGAGCGGGTCAAACCTGCTACCGGCAGGGATCACACCCTATCACAGTATCCATCCCCGGCTACACGCCTGATAAAATAAGACTCCGCGCTAAGGGGGCTAACTTCATTAACAACGGAAATGGCCATTGGTCCTTTACACTTACAGACAAGCACTGCGACAACATTATTGTTTATGCCGATGCCATCGATAGCCGCGGACATACCAGCACAGTGCATGCGGCAAAGTTTCCGGTGATAAATATGCCTGCACTCGCCATTGGCATAGATGGCACAACGGCTTCAACGATCAATGCTCCTGACTTATTGCACAGGCACCAACTGACTGTGTTGACGGAACAAGGCGAGCCTTCACCCGACCTTGCTGTGGCCGGCTATAAATTGTGCATTATTAATGCCAACAACAAACTACTGGGCGATTATACCATAGCCGGCAATAAACTGGATGGCAACTCTTCCGCTATCACGGCTGCATGTAAAGAGCTTTCTGCAGGTGCTCACTTGTACATTACAGATGTACTGGTCAAAGACAATGCCGGTGAGGTGTTGCCCGCATCTTCGTTGGGTATAGCTGTGCAATAGTTTCTTTTGCAATCCCCCATGCTTTTATCCCCAGTCTTTCCTGACTACCATCATCACCCGGGCTGACCGCTGTTGTAAAACCGGCTTCTGGCCCTGTGTAATTTTACAAAAAATGAGTATGAGATATATCCTTTTATTGTTCGTTGCGGTAGTGTCTTTTAATGTTGCCTCTGCTAAGAAAGTTAAGTTCGTTTCAGAGCAGGCTGCCGTAGGTGTTATACAAAATGTAAGTGCTAAGTATTGGGAAAAGCTGGAGATAAAGGACAATAAGGGTGTGGTTGTGAAGGTGTCGCAGCAAGGCTCTAAACTCATTTTTACAGAAACGTCAACATTCGTAAGGCCGGCTACTATAGGCAGGGAAACGTTTACAGAAACCAAAGTGGTAACGGTAGAGGTAGACCTGGCTAAGGCCGCTGCAACACCTACGGTTAGCACTATCGTATTCATGGAGCAAACTAAAAATGCCATACATCAGGTATTGGCATGGGACAAAAAAGCGCTCGACAACAGCAATGGCTACATCAGCATGTACACAGTACCACTAGACTATCCTTTGCTTATAAAGAACAGTGCCGACCTGCAGCAAATGAAGAGTGCCGTAAGATACCTGAGCACAATTTACCTCCCGAAGTCAGTAAAGAGGAAATTCTCAATGAAGGTGGGCCAGTAGCGCTCGTACATTCGTAAGGGTCTGTTCTTCGGTAGAAAATATATTGTGCTAACTTTATGCCTTGCGGTTACGCAAAGTATTTATCAATATACTACAATCAGAACGGATGCAAACACATACACTTAAAGCAAGGTTGTTCATCACCATTGCTGCACTGCTTTCTATCATCAACATCGGCTATGCACAGATCATACCCAACTGCGGCAATAAGATAGCTATCTATTTCAACCAGCCTGTTGATAATAGTGTGTCCACCGGTGTCAACGCAGCTTACCTCAACAATTCATTTGTCGATACTATTGTTGCCTATATCAACAGGGCCAAGTACTCTATCGATATTGCCCAGTACGACTATAACCAGAGCGGCAGCTATACAAGCATTGCTACTGCTATCAACAACGCCTACCTCAGCGGTAAGAAAGTGCGCTGGATCTATGACAGCAGCCAGGTAAATACCGGCCTTGCATTGCTTAACCCCGGCATACACACCATGGGTAGCCCCACCACTGCGGCCTATGGCATCATGCACCACAAGTTCATTGTTATCGATGCCAACTCTGCTAACCCAAATGATGCTATTGTAAGCACCGGTTCAGAAGACTGGGGCGTTACCCAGTTCAACCTTGCGCCTAACAACCTGTTGTTCCTGCAAGACTCTGCCTTGGCTCATGCTTATCTCAACCAGTTCAACATGATGTGGGGCGATACCGGTGTGATACCCAATACAACCACATCTAAGTATGGCCCTTTCAAAACAGACGTCGGCCAGCATATCTTTCATATAGATGGTAAGTTGATAGAGCTCTACTTCAGCCCGTCAGACGCTACCAATACGCACATACTGTCTACCATCAACTCTGCCAATACAGATCTGTATTTCGGTGTATTCACCTTTACCGTTGCTGCCGATGCCAATGCCATTGTTGCCCGCCAGACAGCCGGTGTTTATACAGCAGGCATAGTAGACCAGAACAGTAATACCAGTGCGGCATACCCTATACTTACATCGGGCCTCGGCACTAACCTAAAGACCTATGTAGGCAGCGGCGCTTTAGTGTATCACAACAAAATGCTCATCGTAGATCCATCCAATGCCTGCTCCGATCCTGCAGTACTTACAGGTTCGCACAACTGGTCTACCTCTGCCAATACTAAGAACGATGAGAACACACTCATCATTCATAATGATACGGTTGCCAATGTGTATTACCAGTCGTTCAAGGCCAACTTCGCAGCATTGGGCGGCACATTGACCCCCATTGCACCCTGCGCCACTACTACCTGTGCTATACCATCGGGCTTATACACAACCGGTGTTACCAGCACTGCTGCATTGCTCAACTGGAGCCCTGTTTCCGGAGCGGTATCTTATGCGGTGCAATATAGAGTGGTAGGCGCATCTGTGTGGGATACCCTTACTGTTTTTACCGACTCAGTATCTATAACCACACTTACACCTACTACCAATTATGAGTTCCAGGTAGCCACCCGTTGTGCATCGGGCAGTAGTGCTTATGCAAGCTCATCTACCTTCACCACACTTGCCGCACCATGCAGCATACCATCGGGTTTAAATACCATGGCCACATCTACCACATCTGCTACCATTGGCTGGACACCCGTAAGCGGTTCTTCTGTTTACTACATCAATTACCGACCATCGGGTACTACACCATGGTCGGCCACCACATCTTCTATGAACTCCGTAACCATAGCAGGCCTGTTGAGTGGTACTGTTTATGAGTATGAAGTGGCGGCAGACTGCTCCGGTGCTACCGGTACCTACAGCACTATGGATTCATTTGCTACCACATCTGCATCATGCGCCATACCTACCACACCCACTACTTTCTATATCACCAATACTTCAGCCATATTGGGTTGGACAGTTGTAGGCTCTGCTGCAGGCTATATCGTTAACTACAGGGTGTTGAGCACTGCCACATGGACCATAGACACCGTTTACACCAATACCGATACACTTACAGCACTTACAGCCGGCACATTGTATGAGTTTAGAGTAAGCACACTATGCATCGGCATCACCAGTGCATATACAGGCTCATCTATCTTTAGCACACTCAGCAGCACCTGCCCCGTGCCGGTAGCGCTTACTGCGGCATCAGTATCATCTACTGCAGCCCAGCTCACCTGGTCACCAATTTCAGGGGCTGTTAGCTACAACATCAGGTATAGGAAAACAGGCACTACAGCATGGCAAAACACAGTATCAGCTGCTGCCTCTGTTATCATCAACTCATTGTCTCCATCTACGTTCTACGAATTCCAGGTGCAGGCACGTTGCACTGCACCCGATACCAGTGGCTATGCCGGCTCAGTTACCTTTAAGACCAGTGCCACCGCAGGCATTCTCTCTGCATCGCTGGAACAAAACACCTTTACCATAGATCCTAACCCTACTGCCAATGGCAACATACATCTCGCCTTCCAGCTGAATGCACAAGATGCAGTAAGCATTGTTGTATATGACATTATGGGCCGCGAAGTACAAACACTCATCAACAACGAGATCAAACAACCCGGCAACCTCAACTACGCCATAGCATTAGATGCTCCCGGCGTTTACCTCATCAAGCTAACCGTTGGGCAGACAAGTGTTGTGAAGAGAGCGGTGAGGTTGTAGGGGGGGGATAACGATTACTTAGAACGTGTTGCTATCTTAAACGTGGTTATTGTTTGTATTTTTTGAAAATAGTTCTTGTCCCTCTACACAAGCTAACAGCCCTTGAATTTCAAGGGCTGTTTACTTTAGTTGCTTCACATACAATTTTGTATTAATCGCAACCAAATTTGGACACTTTATTCCAACTTCAAATTCATCTGCGTTTGCATTCACAGGATTCGTGTCGATATTGTTTACTCGCAACGTTGAAATAGTCTGTACAAAACAATTCTTGTTGTCCAAAAAAAACAATTCCTGATTCAAATATAACTCGGTTCCCGCTTTTATTTTCGCAACAAAGGCTCCATTCCGAGTAAAACTCTCCGATACAAATCCAATACAACCCACCTTCCCAACTTTTTCTTGATGTTCTAATTTGTTTTTTGTTAAGAAAGAACCAACCGCAATAATTATTGCCTTTATTAAATCACAACTTCTATTCAAACTGTCACGACCAATGATACTGTCCATGGTTCCATGTGAAGCGTCATTTCTGAGTTGAACAAATTCATTTACTTCGGATTCCAATAGCTGAAAAACCCTGTTTCCCTCCTCTGGATAAAGCTTATTTATTTCAGGATGATTGGTCAACCAACTTTGTAAATTCTTTAATTGGATTCTATTGAATCCGCTTATAAGGACATTTATACGAAAATTTTGCTCGTGCCTAGTAAGAGCATCAGTAACAAATTTATAGGGGTGAACTCCCGTATGCGCTTCGTAGTACCACTTTATGATATTTTCATGTGTTAGGTGTCCGTACCTTTCTTGATCTATTCGGCTCAAAATATTCGAAATTCCCAAACGATATTCTGTTATAAATGCGGCGTCAAGGTCTGAAAACAAAACACATTCTGACAGAGTATCTAAATAATCCGAAATAGCTGTTGTTATGAAATTCTCATATATTGCATATGCTCTAGTAATACAAGATGAGACTGAAAAAATTTTAATTCTTTTCGAATCATCTTCATTGTTAATTAGCAAAGTTTCATGACAATCCAGCAGTAGATTAGTTACTGCAAGATCGTTTAAACTCCGTGATTCAAGCGCCGAAAACATATTACAATTGTGCTTGTTTAAAGATTTGTCGGAAATAGTCTATACGGTCTATCAAATCCTTTTTTGTCGAAGCTCGACCAGTCATTGCCGAAATTCCTTTTTCTCGAAATAATTGTTTAGTGCCTTCGATAATCTTGTCTTTATTTCTTACTAGAATATCGAAATTGTCGGAAAACTCGGCAAGTGAAACCATTACTGCATCATACATGCCTTTCTTTGGTTTGCCATCAAAATTCTTTCCATCGAAAGTGGAAAAGGCGTCCTTACCATAGATCGAAACTGCTGTCTCAATAGTGCTTTCGAAAAGAGATCTTAAGAAATCACAATCATCTTTTGTGAAATTCTTACTTCTTATTATGTATAGGTCTAAAAAACCTTGAATGCCATATCTGAAGTTATCCATATGTCTTAATGCAAAGAACCTAAGTACAACTTCAATATCTTCCATTTGGGTAAAGAAGGCGGAACTATAAATTGGTAACTTATGGTTTGTAAGTTCTTCTTCCTGATATTTCGGCAGATTCCATATTGTTCTGAATATATCCAATCTTGCTAATTCAAACAGCAGATCATTAAAAGGGCCTGTTCCCAATGAATTTCTTATTTCTTGCTTTTCAAGTTTGACACCTCCAGTATTTAATCGTTCAAAAACCAGCTGCCTTAGGAATATGGCATCCTCATCATTTGGAGCCGATTCTTTTAGCAAAACAATTGTTGAAATTGATCTTCTGTCTAAACCCGCTCTAATTTTATTTGGCAAGTCTGAATATGTCATACCGTTCAATTCTGGCCAAAGGTCAAGACCCTCAAGTGCAAATTTGTTACTGTAAAAATCGCTTATTGCTGTAATTCGTTGTTGCCCGTCCATAACCTCATAGGAGTTATAAGCCTTTTCATATAAAAATACTGGGGGGACAGGTATATTGATAATGAAAGATTCGATTAGTCGCGATTGCCTCTCCGTATCCCACCTAGATCTTCGTTGATAAAAGGGTCTTATTTCCATGTAATTAGGGCGTTTGAGAGCATCCACAAAATTGGGAAGCTTCTCTCGATTTGTTTCGGTTACAATTCGATTTTCACCCTTTTCGTACTTCTCATTTATTTCACCAATGGATATTTTAACTCCCCTTTCTTTAGGAGTGTTTTTCCACATTTCAGTTTCATTTACAGAATACATAATTTATTTATTTATCATTTTTCATTATTCAGAGTCTATTAATTAGCACGTAACTTGTAACAAATCTATAATATATAAAATATTGTTTATTTGTAATTTAAGTTTATTATCTGCATAATGAGTCCAAATATTTTTATCTAGATATTCATTAATGTTAGAGTCACACATATATAGCTTTTGGCTCATGGTGAGTGTAAGAGACCAAGTATGTAGTCTTCGAAAAATCGGCATTACTTATTACGCTTGTAAATTCATATTCGCCTTCCTTTTCACGCCGCTTCCTAGATGGCGATTATAGTTATCATTGAATTTCCATCAGAAATTCTCAAACTACCAAACCATATGTCTATTTAAAATTGTTGTTGACCACTAAGATTTAGCTAATTACATTGTACATATCAATAGTTTTAGTTTAAAGATAATTATTTTCCTAGACTCTGTACAGTAGTTTCAAACCTCTCCAAACCATCAACAAAAAAGTTCGACACATCCCCGCCCTTCTCCCTCACATTCAAGAACCCCTTCACGTATCTAAGTATAACCCTACACAGCTTTTACCATTCATGAAAAACGAACTGACTGCTCAAAATACCCCCCCCACAGAAAACACCCCTATACAACCCACGCCCACAAAGCCTTTCAGCCGATTGCGCCTTGAGTTTTGTGAATATCTTTATTTTAAAAATTCAAATCCTCGTATTAATTTGCACCAGCTTTTGTAAGAACATGGGATCATAGTCCGTCATTCAATCCTTGTCCCGCAGGATTGCGGGAACGTAAATCACAGTTCAGACAAACACAGCTCTTTGATATATAGACTCTATCAAACTATTCCCCACAACCTGTAGGGGCAGAAGATCTTCTGCCCTGTAGTAATAGACGATGCTCACGGGCATCATGAAAATCTTTTGATCCTTCAAATCCTGTCTGTCCCAACCAAATGTCGGGAGTTCAAACAAACATAATTGGCGGAAAAGTGCAGAAAAACTGCGGAAAAGTGCGGAAACTGGTGGTTTTCAAAAACTGCCCAAACCCTTGCCCACAAAGCCATCTATAGGAAACGCTCAAAATAAAACTGCCGGAAACGTGAAAAAACCGCCAAATAGGTTTTCTAACTAAAAAGGGTCCCGCATGTATTGCGCAACCCTCTCTTATAAAATAGATTTTTATTGTTAGACCCATGTAATTGCCCCGTAGGTGGCAAAAGGTTTGTAGCTCCAACCCACCGCTACACACATGCGCGAGGCGTAGGTTCGCGTATAACAGCCACTGAGTGGCCAACTACCTTATCAACGTCACATCGCCGGTCTGCACCAGGGTAGCGCCACCGCAGTCGTACTTCAGCACGTAGTAAAATACGCCCATGTCCTGTGGTACGCCATTCAGCTTGCCATCCCACTGCGGGTAGTTATTGGTTGTTTCAAATACTGTTTGTCCCCAGCGGTTATTGATCCTGAACGTGTGGAACCTGTGGTGACTAGGCAATGGTGTTGTGGTACTGGTGATATCACGTCCCTGCTCTTCAAATATTGGTCGGAACAGATCGTTGTTACCATCACCATTAGGTGTAAATGCCGACGGGAACGATACGCGGCAGCATGCATCAGCATTTATGCGCTGCACCGAAGTCGCCTTACAGCCAAACGGATCAGTTACCGTTAGCGTCACATCAGATACCAGCGTTTCTACCTGGCCCCATATAGATGGTCCTCCCTGGTTGTAGAAAGAATGTGCCGGTGTCCACTCGTAAGTATTGGCATAGTTAAATGTACGTGCGGCAAAGAAGATACTATCTTCCAGGCACGGCGGATTTTTGAAAGAGGTAAGCTGGAACTGGGCATCAGGCAAAACATGCACCTTCACAGTATCAAAAGTAGGATCAGAAGGGCAACCACCTGCCACAGCATAAGACTGTACAGATATAACGTGTACACCCGGAGTAGTCCATGAAATAAGGTATGGACCACCGCCGTTAGAGTTATGAGCTACAATAGAGAGGTTGGGAGATACGTCCATTCTTACACCATCAACTGTCCAGTTGTAAGTAAAAGCATCATCAGAATGATCTACCAATGCCAGGTCTATGGTATCGCCCAGGCAGGCATCGTTCGGGGTGAACGGCACCGCATCGGGCGGAGTGGTAACAACCAGGGTGAGCGTGTCATAGCCAACACAGCCGGTTACGGTATTGGTCACTTGTAGCAGTATGCTCCTTGTACCCGCGGCAGTAGCCACCACAGATATAGCAGAAGATGTAGTTGTGCTTCCCGCTGTCAGGGTAAGATCAGCCGGTATCGTCCACTGGTAAGTTACGGCGAAAGGATATGCGCCGTCAGCATAGGCTACGGTCTGTCCCTTGCACGCGGCAATTGGTCCGGTAATAGCTACAATAGGTAACGGGTTGATGGTAACGGTAACCGGTGTGCGGATACTTTCACAACCGCCTACGGTCTGCGTTACATAATAGGTAGTTGGTGCAGCAATAGTTGTAAGAGGTGTCGGTGCTAGTAATGTGCCCGATCCGCCGGTTGGTATTGTATACCAAAGCAGACCTGTGCCGGTAGCGGTAAGACTACCCGCTGTTGCACCCAGGCAATACTGCGGTGCGGTAGCAACAGGTGGTGCCGGCCTTGCGGTAACGGTAACTGTTGTAGTTGAGTAGCATCCGCCACCCATTGAGTAAGTAATGTTGCTGGTGCCGCCGCTTATGCCCGATACTACACCGGTAGCATTAACTGCAGCTACTGCTGGTGTGCTGCTGCTCCATATACCGCCTGTGGTAATGTTGGCCAGGTTGGTTGTCGATCCCTGGCATACGGTGGTTACACCGGTAATCGGTGCCAGGTTAACAACAGAGAAAGTTCCTGTTACTACGCAACCGGCTACTGATGTGTAGGTTACGGGTACTGTACCAACAGTGCTGCCTGTAGCCACACCTGCCGATGTGATCGTTGCGATAGCAGGGTTACCACCGCTCCATGTGCCACCCGCAGGTGTAGCGGTCATGGCCAGTGTAGCATCTATGCACGCACTTGTAGCGCCGGTAATGGTTGGTATAGGATGAACGGTAGTTGTAACAACCGAAAAACAGCCTGCACCGGTGGTATAGGTAAGATCTGCCGTTCCTGCGCTTACACCTGTTGCTACACCCGTAGACGGGTCAACTGTGGCAACGGCATTATTCGACGAGCTCCAGGTTCCTCCGGCAGGAGATGCGGTAACTGTTATAGTTGATCCCGCACATACTGCGGCAGTACTAACAACGGTATGAGAAGATATACTTCCCTGCTTCAGAAATACTTCTGAATCATAGACCGAGTTTCCGGCATCTGCTATGGCTATCTTCAGGTGGTAAGTGTTGCAAGGGATCACATCATGCAATGCGGTCATTACTTTTGTAAAGCCCTTCATTGTAAGGAATGTTCCACCGGTATTGTCATTAAAATAGGCAGTAAACGGTGAGCCGGGTCCCATTGAGGTACAATTGGCGAGTGTATAGGTAGGGCCGGGAACACCGCTGTTCACCGTGTTAACGGTTACCGGTATTGTGGTGCCGGGTATCAGGGCCATATTAGCGGTACCTGTTATGCCCGGGCCGGAGATAAAGAAGGCAAATGCATCGTTATACGGACCGCAGGTAGAGTTGTTATATTCTTCAGATCCGAAAATGTAGTCAAACTTGATCGTATCACCGGTAGGAATAATGTCAAATTCCAGTACACAGGCATCAAAGGTAGTGGCACCGGCCAGTGTCGCCAGATCCGGATCACCCGCAAAACCCATATTGTTACTGGCCAATGTGGCAGCTGTACCAACTGCCGAAGCTACTCTACCGGTAGATAGAACAATACCTGTTGGGATGCCCCAGGGTGTGCCGGCAGTGCCGATAGTTGTAGCGGCAGCTGCATTAAAAGTTCCGTTAGAGAGCGTATTGCAAGTAAGTACAGGGCTGGATATAGTAACGCCCGGTCCACCCAATGCCGCCGAAAGGGCGGTAGCGGTAGAGGATGGTGTAACCGTCATTTGAGCGAAGCCACTAAAACCCGACAAACACAGTAACGAGGCACAAATAGAAGACTTAACGTTCTTAAAAAAAGACATATGTAAAAAATATTTGCAAATGTACTATAAGTAGAATTAATTCAGGTCGCATTCGCCACTAAAGTGTGTTAATTATTCATTAATGAGATTAGTTAATAGCTATTTACATATCAATATTTACAGTCATTGTTACCATAACGCTTTGTATTTCAGCTAACTGGAGGAAAAGAGCACAGTGATAAACCGAGGTTTTTCCCATAACTAAGAGGATTCATGAAATAATAACGGTGAAATAGAGAATAACAGGGCGTATAGTTACGTTAGCAGAAAGGAAAGCCATATCTTTAATTACATAGTACAGCGGGCAGGTGGCTCAAAATAAAAGAGATTGAATTACAGGACCATACCACATAAATTCAAACATGCTTTCAGAAGCGTATATTACTTTCTGCCGGTGCAGTTGGTATTACTGCATTTCCGTAAGTATCAGTTGTTGCTCAGTTTCTGGCTTATAGTTACACTTACGGTATCGGGCCATTTTGCAGCACATTTTGGTGCATCATCGCTGTTGCTGGCCCCCGAGTATCTGGGCCAGATCAACTTTATGAGTATGTTTCTGCTGGGTAGCGCCATGTGCGTATTTATGATGACGTGGCACATCACCACCTTTATCATACACAGCAAGCGAATGCCTTATATGGGGGCTACCCGCCATGCATTCCTCGTATATTGTATCAATAATGCCATCATACCTATAGTATTTCTTGTATTCTATTCTATCACCAGTATTCGCTTTCAGTACATCAATGAGCATGCCCACCTGGCAGATATTTTGAAACTGCAAAGTGGTTTTTACCTTGGTTTTATAACCTTGGTGCTGGTTTCCTTTGCCTATTTCTTCAGGGTGAGCAGAGACTTTTTTAAATCGCTCCTGTCGTCAATTACCAAACCTTCGCGTATAAGAAGAGTAATACCGTATGATACGCTCGACTATGAAATAGACATCATACCGGCGCACTCTTACATCACAGGGCACATGCGTATTGCCAAAAGCTCGGATCTGGAGCCGTACCATCCGCGGGTGCTGAACACCATTATGAGCCGCCATCACCGTAATGTAATATTCGCGGCTTTCTTCTCTTATGTAGCCTTGCTGATCATGGGTATTTACATGGATCAACCACTGCTGAGAATTCCTGCGGGTGCCGGGTTTATGCTACTGTTCTCCATTATCATGGGTTTTGTTGGGGCCTTCAAGTACTTTATGAAAAGCTGGGAGGCCATTGGTTGGATAGCTTTTGTTCTTGTCTTATCGGTAATGGTGAAATATAAGATCTTTGACCTGAGGAGTATAGCCTATGGCCTTAATTACAAAACAGAGATAGACAAACGACCGCAATACAATTACAGTAAGCTCCGCAGCCTGTTTACCCCTAAAAGGTTTGCCGACGACAAGAAAACAGAGGAAGGCAGGCTGGATAAATGGAAGGCACTATCCGCACCGGGCGATTCTAATGCTATAGTGGTCATTACAACCAGTGGTGGTGGTTCGCGTTCAGCCTACTGGACATTTCATGCACTGCAGTATATAGACAGTATGAGTCATGGTGAGCTGTTCAAACATACGGTACTGGTTACCGGTGCCTCGGGCGGAATGATAGGCGCTACCTACTGGCGCAGCATTCACGACGCGCACGACAGGGGCCTGCTCAAAGACCCGTATGCCGCCAGGTACCAGGAGAACATGGGGAAAGACCTGTTGAACTCCATTATTTTCTCGTTGGCAAGTGTGGATCTGATATCGCCATTTAATAAAATATCTATAGCCGGTTATTCCTACACCCGCGACAGGGGTTACGCGCTGGAGCAGGAATTGGTAGCCAATACCGATGGCCTGCTCGACAAAAGCCTGGCCTATTTTGGTCCGCGGGAAGCGGCGGGGCAGATTCCGCAGGTACTCATTAACAGTACCATCATCAATGATGGCCGTAAACTAATGATGGGCAACCTGCCGATCGGTTACCTCACGCAGCCCGAATATTCGCTCAATGACCCCACTCCGCCTATTGATGCTGTGGACTATGGTGCGTTTTTCGCCGGGAAGAACCCAACCAATATGCGCATCACCTCTGCATTGCGCATGAATGCTACCTTCCCATTTGTGCTGCCGGTGGTTCGCCTGCCCAGTCAGCCGTATATGAATATTATGGATGCTGGCCTAAGAGATAACTTTGGGATAGAAGTGGCCAGCAGATATCTGTATGTGATGCGTGACTGGATAAACAAAAACATGAGCAAGGCAATATTCCTGGAGATACGCGACAGCAGGGAGTATGATGTTTGTGAGCCATCAAGTGAATCTTCATTTGGCAATATGGTCACCGATCCGTTTTTTGTTATCCAGAACAAATGGGAGGCGTTCCAGTCTTACAAGCACAGTTTTCTTAAAGACTACACACCTTATTTTATGAACGATAAGTTGCACTATATTACCCTTTGCTATGTACCAAAAGAGAATAAAACATCTGCAGCCCTGAACTTCCACCTTACATCTAAAGAAAAGGAAGATCTTGACTGGTCTATTTATAACAAAGAAAACCAGGCAGCTGTGGATACCCTACTAAAATTACTCAAAAAATAAGGCATGGAAAGCGGCCTAAAAAGGTATCGAAAATGCCTAAAAGTCCACTCACTATTGGCTTAGCGACGTGATAATGAATGGTTAATAACAAACAGACAACACCAAATAGCATATAAAGCTCTATTTTTACAGTCCTTAATCAAAATTTTGTATATGAAGAATATACTACTAGTCGCCATAGCCATTTGCCTTTTTATTACGCCATCGTGTAAGAAAAAGGCTAATAATAATGGAAACGGCAAGGTATATAACAGTGTGAATGATATTACTGTTCCCAGCGGTTTTAACTGGGAGAACTCACATACCATTCCTGTTTACATAAGCATTACAGACCCCAGATTCTCTACTGCCCACCATACCATTTCTATCTATGATGGCGATCCGTTTGCGGGTGGTAAGCTTATGGCAAGAGGATCTGCCAGTACAGCAAATGCATTTAGCGTGAACCTATACCTTCCGAAGATGATGAGCGAGGTATATGTACTGAAAAGCTCTCCCGATCATTCCATGATCCTGCAAAAGGTAACGTTGGGCAGTTCATTGACCATGTCCATAGGTGCTACAGATCCCAACTTTGATGCTAAACCGGCAGGACACAGAGATCTTACTCCGCTTGATGATTGTAACACTGGTTGCACCAATACTATTACAACGAATACATCCAACCTTAACGTAAGTGAAGGCGAGGTGATCTGCATTACTGGTAGCAACATTACAGTAGGTTTCTCTAATGTAACAGGTGGCACTATACGCGTTTGCGGTACCAATGTAACCCTGCAGAACCTGAATATGGGTGGTTATACTAATCTGCTGGTACTTGCTGGCGGCAGCATTAATGTATCGGGTCTTAACTACAACAATGCATCTGTGCGTATCATCAACTACGGTACTATTACAGGTCTGTTTACGGTTGGTGGCTACCTTGACAATTATGGCACATTCAACTGCACAGGCGACCTTAATTTCAACAGCACTGCACAGACATTCAACAATAATGGTATCATCAATGTATCGGGCAACTTCAATAACAGCTCTGCTTTAGTAGCTACCAACAATGCTACACTCAATGTGTCGGGCAACTTCAATCATAACAGTGGTACTGCTGCCTTTATGAACTATTGCGCGATGAACATTAATGGCAACATGAACTTAAACTCGTTGGTAAAGAATCACAGCTTTATAAAAGTGGCGGGCACAACTACAATAAACAGTGGCGGCGAACTGACCATGCATAATGGTGCGATGTTCAAGACCAATAACTTCATTCTTGATAATTCTCATGTAACCGGTTATGGTAGTACATCACTGTTAAAGATAACCGGCACTGTAAATATTATGAATACCGGTGCCCTTCTTACGGGTATGCTGCAAGTGTGTGCACCAACTGCCGTGCCTGCTGCAAGACTTAGTGCAGGTGCTGCCAATGATTGCAGCCTGTATATACCGGTTACTAGCTGTTACATGGAAGGCAATGGTGGCGTTTCTGTTCCCGATGGTGATGGCGATGGCGTAGCAGATGCCAATGATGAATATCCTACTGATGCTACAAAAGCTTATAACAACTATTACCCATCTTCTACAGGCGGCAGTACGGTTGCCTTTGAAGACAACTGGCCATCAAAGGGCGATTATGATCTGAATGACGTAGTAGTAGGTTATCGCTACCAGGTTGTGACCAATGCCGGCAACAACGTGGTGAAGGTGATAGGTAATTATACACTGCTTGCCACTGGTGGTGAGTTGGGTAATGGTTTTGGTGTGCAGTTCCCGGTAAATGCGGCTAACGTAAGTAACGTAACCGGTGCTACACTTGAAGCCGGACAGACAAAGGCCGTAGTTATTCTGTTCAGTGATATGCGTACGCAAATGACCAACTGGAACACCTATTATGGAGCAACTGCTTCTCCAACCGTTAACTATACCGTTAGCTTTGATGCAGCAGGTAGTACTTCAATAAGCAGCTTTGGTCTTAACCCTTACAATCCATTTATTTGGAACTATGGGCTGGGCAATAACCGCGGCCGCGAAATACACCTTGCAGGCCATGCACCAACAGATCTTGGCTACACCAGCTATTTTGGTACTGCCGATGATAATTCATCAGCCGCCGCTAACAGGTATTTTGTAACCACTACAGGTTTGCCATACGCTATCGACGTACCTGTAAATCCATTCAACTACCCTGTAGAGATGAAGGATATTACACAGGCGTATCTGCATATAGGGCAGTGGGCAGAGTCGGGTGGTACAAGTTATGCCGACTGGTATAGCAACACTGCTGCCGACTACCGCAACACCAGCAATTTATACAATCATTGATCATCAAGTATTTTGTTTAGTAGCAGGCCTCCATTCTTGGAGGCCTGTTTTGTTTGTAGTTGAAGATCAGTATCTCTACGAGTTAAAGTCATAAATAATATTTGCACTATATTTGCCACAAATTAAAAGTAAAATCCTATGTTGAACCGCGTCCTTTCGTGGGTGAAGCCTGCACTGTTTCTCGTTGCACTTGCATCCTTAAATGCCGTAAATGCTCAGACCATCTACTATGTAAACGCCGCTACCGGCGACGATATCAACCCCGGTACTAGTTGGGGTGCTCCTTACCGCAATCTCACAAAGGCACTGGCACAGGCCAACGTGAGTACTGCCGCAGCTGTAGAAATATGGGTAGCCGCGGGTACCTACACACCTATAGATGGATTGAGCACGGTACTTGTAGATACCCGCGACACTAGCTTTACTTTCTATCGAGGTGATGGTGTAGGCCGTTCTTTAAAGGTATATGGTGGTTTCACAGGTGGAGAAACAGCGCCGGGACAAAGAGACACCCTTCACCCAAGCTATCTGGATGGTGACCTGGGTGGTGGCAATAGTTACCATGTAGGCGTAATAGCAGGTCAGTCGGCCCTCAGCGATAGTATAGTTATTGATGGGTTCAGAATAAGGAACGGTGGCGCTGCGGGGCTGGGGAGTAAAATATTTAATAGTGCATTTATAGACCGTTACAGCGGAGGTGGTCTGACCATTTATGCCAATCCCGATGACAATAAGATACTCATCAGGAATTGCAGGATGGAAAATAACTGGGCAGCCTATGTATATGCAAGCAGCTCGTATTCCGTATTCGGACATGGAGCCGGTATGCTCGTAAGGGCATCGAACGTTGTACTGGAGCGATGCCGGTTTACCAACAATACCATTAACGGCCTTGGTGGTTCGGGCGGTGCAGCGATGTACATTGCCTACGGAAATGTTACACTGAAGAGTGTGGACGTTACCGGAAACCAGGTTACCGGCGGCGGCGGATCGGTGAATGTGGAGGGTGGCGCATTATGGGTGCTGAACAGCACATTAAATATATTGAACAGCAGTTTTTTAAGCAATAGAAGTAAGGGCGGTTTTGGATCCGGTTCGGCGAATGGCGGTGCCATACGAACGGAGAATTCAGTATGTAACTTTACCAACACTACTTTTACGAACAATGTAGCAATAGGCGGTGATGGAGGCAGTACCGTTACTTCGGGGCTAAGCTATGGTGGTGCTATTTATAATCAGACCACTAATCTTACCCTAACATCCTGCACCTTTACCAACGACACGAGTGCTTGTGGTAATAATGTTTATGTAAATAATCTAAGCCAGGCATTGGGCGGCGCGATCTACACCGAAAGTTATCCGGGCGACTCCCTGCTGACGGTAGTTAACAGTACTTTTAGCGGAAACGTTGCGATAGGTGGCGGTAGTAACTATGTGAGAGGTGGTGCTATATGCATGAACACGAAGGCGAAAATTACTGGCAGCCACTTTAATAATAATTTTTGCAGCGCTAATGGTTATTATGGTACCGCAGAGGCGGGTGCAATATTTAGCGGGGACAGGGTATTAACTATTAATCGCACCATTTTTACCGGCAATGCCTCACTAGGTGGCATGGCGGCAAATGGCGGCGCAATTACTGCCCAACGTACCGAACTGGCGATAGATAGTTGCCGATTTGACAGTAATAATACAAGACGTGGAGGCGCCATCTGTATACAGGATAATTATTTAAAATTGACTAACAGCACGTTCACCGCAAATACAGCAATTTATGGCGGCTGTCTCTATTTCACTATCCTCTCTCCTGTGGGTCTTACCTATACACCACACAACTTTGCAGGTAATAATACCTTCTCTGCCAACGTAGCTGATAGTGCGGGTGGTGCTATGTATATGGATATGACAGTGGGCGGCATGGATACCATGGCCAATAACTTATTTGTTGGGAATAAGACCGCTGTGGCCAACACCGACGGCGGTGCGTTGTGTCTTAGTTCTTCAACTCACTTTATTGTCAACAATACCTTTTATAAAGACAGCGCGATGCGTGATGGTGGTGCCATTAAAACAATAGGTAGTGCAGGCGTGTATAAAATGGCCAATAACATTTTCTATGGTAATATTGGTGGCACTGCTACGCAGGATACCTGCTTACGCAGCCTGGGAGGATTTTACGGTTCCTTCAGTAACTCATATAGTGGAGCAGATCCACTGTTTATAAATGCGCTTGATCCTGTTGGTGCAGATGCTATCTGGGCGACTGCTGATGACGGCCTGAGATTGCAGAATTGCAGTCCGGCTATTAATACGGGTAATACAAGCCTTGTTTCTTTCCTCACCACCTCCGACTTATTGGGCAATATGAGAGTGTCGGGTAGTGCGGTGGATAAGGGAGCTTATGAAAATATACTAACACAGGCGGTTACAGGTCCTGATTCTATGTGTGTAGGGAGCACTGTAACCTTTACTGATGCTACGACCGGTGGCACCTGGGGTACATCAAATGCCGCGGTAGCTACAGTAACAGCTACCGGCAGCGTTACTGCTCTTAGCGCGGGTCTGGCAAGGATCAGGTATATAGTTAATCATGGTTGCCTTACAGATACTGCTTACAGGATCGTTACTGTTCAGAGCGGTGCTCCTGCTATTGGGGCGGCAACGGACCACGTATGTTATGGCAACATCATTACCCTTACCAACAGTGTGGCAGGTGGTGTATGGTCTATTGGCGGTACTGCTGCTCTTGTTTCAGCTACGGGTGTGGTTACGGGCATAGCGGCAGGTACATCAGTAGTTACTTATACCATATTCAATGCTTGTGGCTACACCAGCGCAACCATTCCCATATATGTGGAAACAAATTCTGTTTCCATTTCCGGCACTGATACTGTTTGCGTAGGTGGTGTCACATCTCTTTCTGTTCCTATAACAGGTGGTACATGGTCTGTGGTTTCGGGTTCAGGTGCTGCTACTATAGATGCCTCCGGCCACCTCACAGGGTTACAGCAGGGAGCAGAGTTGGTGCAGTATACAGGAACTAATTCCTGCGGACCAATTTCCGCATATTACACGGTAAATGTTCAGCGGACCGCTGATCAAATAGTGGCGCCTTCTGCTGTTTGCACAGGCAGTAGTATATCATTGTCTGATTCAACAACAGGTGGCACCTGGACCACCGGCAGCACGTCTGTTATAACCGTAACAGGTGCTTCTGCAACAGGTATAGCGGTTGGCACCGGCATCGTTACTTACTCTGTTACCAACGCATGTGGTACAACATCAGACACGATGTTGATAACAGTGCAACAACCCGCCGGAGCAATATCGGGTGCTGGCAGTATATGTGTAGGTGGCAGCGCTTCGCTTACGGATGCTGTGGCGGGTGGTACATGGTCTGTTGCCCCTGCGACTGTAGCCAGTATAAATGCGGCGGGTGTGATAACGGGATTGCTGCAAGGGAATGTGATAGTTACTTATAGCCTTCTTAATGCGTGTGGCACAACGTCAAGCGGATTTAATGTGGGCGTAAATGCGCCTGCCGCTGCAATAGCAGGTACTGACTCTGTTTGTCCGGGATCTGTTGTCGCACTTACAGATGCAACAACCGGCGGAACCTGGAGCAGCAGCAATACTACTATAGCAACAGTGAGTGGTGGTACGGTTGGTGGTGTGAACAGCGGCACTGCTACAATAACCTATGCAGTGACCAATGCATGTGGTAGTACTTCTGCAACGTTGGTGGTTACGGTTTTGTCATCACCTTCGTGCAATACCGGTTTGGGACAGGTGACGCCGGGGAATACTGTACAGATATATCCTAACCCGGCTACAGATGCCGTTCGCATTGATTGCAGCTACGCGATATCAGCAAGACTGTACAATGTAGACGGACGAATTGTGCGTACGCTATCAGGTGCAGGTGTTATGAATATCAATGAACTGCCCGATGGCTTATATCTGCTGGAAGTATTGAATGCAGCTAACGAACGCGTAGCAATAGAAAGAATAGTGAAGGCATCGAAATAGTCTTCGTCTTTTAATAATACTTTAGAATCCCGGTTGCTTAAAGTAGCCGGGATTTTTTATTGTGTAAGGAGTAATTTGTAACTAATAGATAAATACTATTGACTGCTTTTTAAGTCTTCATATGCAGGGTGGCGCTCTATGAACTTGTTTACGTATCCGCAATAGACAATTATCTTCAGGTTGGCGGTCCGAGCAGCATCCAGTGTGTGCTTTACGAGCGTAGCTCCTATTCCCTTTCCGCGGTCTTTTGCGGGCACAAGCGTGCGCATGAGCACCATATTGCCCTTTAGCCAGCGGTATTCAAGTGTGGCTATTTCGCCGTCGGGCAGGGCTATTTCGTATTGAAATTGTCGTTTGTTGTTGGTGATCTCCATGGGGGTACTAGCTCTTGTGTTTTCTGTAAATAGGTATCATGCCACCGGCGTAGAAATTGTAGCCATACTGGGTGCCACTAAAGGTAGCCATCATATCATCGCTACCAATAAAGAAGCCTGCAAAACGCAGACCCAGGCCAAAACGCATTGTTTTGCTGAGGGTATTGTAAGTGATAGGTAAGCCTACAGATATCAACCGGGTATCGAACCGGGGTATTATTGAGAACTGGCTATAGTACTTGCTGCCGAAGTTGGCATCTTTGGCCATATTGGCAATGAGCGTGCCCGATGCATAGAACTTTTTATAGAGGTGCATATCGGCACTGATGACCATAGCGGTAGGCAAATACACCTTGGTGCTCTGTGTGCCGGTGTCTACATAAAAGCCTTTTGTGCCGGCGTAGTTCCTCAGGTCCTGGTAGTTTTTTACGTTCTCCGATAGCTCAGATCCCTTTATATAGCCATTGCCCGATACGTTGACGAATGAGCTGGTTTTGTAGGTAATAGCGCCAATGTCGGTTATTGCAGCAGAGAGTAAAATGGTATAGTCGGCTGCTTCTTTGCCTGTTTTGTAGCTAACTACAGCACCAAGGTCTGCACCAAAACCACTGCCACCCGAAGGGCCACCGAAGATCTTAGAGGCCGATACGCCGTTATTAAAGCCCTCGGACAGTGACTGTATGTTACTGGCGTATTGTATGTCTGTATTGCTGGCTCGGAAAGAGTCGCTGCCGGAGGTATAACTTACATCCAGATTCTTCCCTTTAATGCCCAGGTAGCCTATTCCCGCCAGGTATCTTACTGTTGCGCCCACTTTTAACTGTATGGGACCTGTTGTGAGTACCGCTGCTCCGTACGAAAGGCCGTATTCACTCCATACATGTGCTGTCCAGTTGAAGTTTTGTGCGTTGAAGGCTACTGCTGTTGTGTTTACCGATGAGGGATTATTTACAGAAGTGTATAAGGCGCGGTCGAAATTGTTGAACTCATTAAAGGCCCTTACCCTGGTGGTAAATGCCACGGTATGTGTTGAGTTGATGCGGTACAATACGCTTGGTCCGCGTAGTTCTACAGAAGGTACCATCATACTGAATTTGCCGGTGCCACTGTTGATCTTGAAGATATTGGTACCGCCGGAGTCATTACCGGTAGTCTTCCCTATATCGCCTACCGAACTAATGGTGCCCAGGTTATTATCAATACCTATGTTGGCTGAAAACAGGTTAACACTCAGTTTTTCAGAGCATCCGCCCAGATTCGCCGGGTTGAGGTACATGCTATTGATTGTGTTGTAATTACCTGACGATACCCCTAGGAAACGTTGCCCATGGGCAGTAACAGCAATACTTAAGATAGAAACAGAGAGTAGTATTTTTTTCATAAGATGCTGATTTGGTATGTAGTATAAAGATAACGAATGAATTGCAGTAACCCAAGATGTGGCACACCTTTAAGGAGTGCCACATCTCTCAGCGCCTCAACAAAAAATCCCTTGCTTCTGATGGTTCAAAAACAAGGGATAGTATAAAAATGTATCGGTATTATTTCTTTTTGTAACGGGCTATCAGCTCGGTAACTGAAGCACGAAGGAGGTATTCGGGGTTGAGGTCTGTGAAGAGCTTGATCTTTTTAGGGGCTTCTTTTAGTCCTTTTTCCAGTTGTAGCATGGCTTCTTTCACCTTACCCATTTCGAACAGGGTGGCAGCATGGTAGTAGCTGAAGTCACCCTTTTCGCCGCAATGGTCGCGGGCTACTTCCAGCTGGGTGATCACCTCATCGTAATACTTGGTAAGGAACAAGCCACGGATCAGCGCCATCCATGTAGATTTATTGCCCGGCTTCAGGCGTACTGCATTCAGGTAGCAGACAAGGGCTTCGCTTTTTACATCCATTTCCATAAGGCAGTTGCCTATGGCCATGCAGTAGGTGGCGTTCTCCTTATCGAGGTGCAGGGCTACGGAGAATGATTTTACAGCCTTATCCCATTGTTTTTCACGGGCATAGGTTTCGCCGATCTTGTAGAAGATCGAATCATCCTGCGGACTGAGCTGCGATGCCTGCCTGTAGTAGTGGCGGGCGCGGGTGTAATCTTTTCTCTTTTCCCAGCAATAGCCCATTGCTTCAAAGATCACATCTTCCGGCCTGGCTATTTCTATATGTTTGGAAAGCGATTCCAGTGCTCTGTCGTAGTTCTTCAGGCGCATGTAGGCGTCGGCCATATTGCGGTAGGCGAATTCGAATTTTTCATCGATAGCCACGCAATATTCGTAGGCATCTATACACTTTTCATACATCTTCAGTCCCTGATATGCGGCACCGAGGTTGAACCAGGCGAGGGCATTATAGGGGTCATCGTCTGTAAGCTGGGTGTGCATGGTAATGCTCTCCTCCAGGCGGCCTGTAAACTCGGCCCAGAAGCAGATCTTCTGCAGGGCTTCTTCATTGCGGCGGTCTATTTTCACAACACGTTTCAGTGTGTCATAAACAGCGTCGAACTCTTCGCCCTCGTCATAAACATCTGATAGTTCGAGCAGTATCTCTACTTTATCGCGTCCGCTGAAATTTTCGGCTTGGGTTTCCAGCCATAGGGCTGCCCTGTCGAATTTCAGCTGTGCGAGTAGGATATCAGCTCTCAGTAGTACGGCATCAAGGTTATTGTTGTCGTATTGCTCCATTTCGTCCAGCGCTTTGAGTGCCTGGCCGTATTTCTGTGACTGGGTAAGGATCTCTGCCTTAAGCAGTAGGATAGATGCAGAGAAGGGGTAGTATGTGCGGGCAATATCGCAGGCCAGCAGTGCCTCATCTTCTTTACTATTCTGAAAAAAATATTCTATAACGCTCTCAAACTCTTCCTCGTCAAGTATGCTTATTGAATTGCCTTTTTTTACTTCTTCGTACTTATCTAAAATATCCTCTATTGAACCCCAGTCGTCGTCATTATAGTCGTCATCAAACATAATTCATGAGATTTGTAGTAAAGTTAATGAAAAATGTATGCCAAAGATAGCTGTCAGTGTTACCTAAATGTCAAAATGCACAGGATATTAACAGTGTAAAAGGTGCTTTAATACGATGAAAATCAATTTATTTTCGTTTTACAATGTGGATATGGCCACAGTAATATCTGGCTACAGCTCATTAACAAACAGTTATTTACAATAGATGCATAAACTGTATGTTTTTAATTTTAAGTTTTTACCTTTTACTTAAATAGAGCCGGTTCTTCCGCCATCAACAGGAATAGAAGTGCCGTTGACATACGCGGCAGCCGGGCTGGCCAGAAATGCCACTACGGCAGCTATTTCCTCAGGTTTGCCAAAACGGCGGGCAGGTATCTCGTCTATCATCTCCTGTTCTACCTCGTGTTTGTCCTTTCCGGTCTTGGCAGATTTGTTATTGAGGATGGTATCGAGGCGCTCTGTAGATGTGGCGCCGGGGAGTACATTGTTTACGGTTATGCCGAATTCGCCCAGCTCATTGGACATTGTTTTTGCCCATGAAGCTACTGCGCCGCGGATGGTATTGGACACGCCCAGGCCCTTCAACGGGATTTTAACGGATGTAGAGATGATATTGATGATACGGCCATAGCCAGCCTTCTTCATTCCAGCGGTTACCAGATTGGATATGATCTGGTTGCAGATAAGGTGCTGTTGGAAAGCCATGAGGAAATCTTCAGGCTTCGCAGCGGTTATAGGTCCGCCTGCAGGGCCGCCGGTATTGTTGATGAGTATGTGTACGTCGTTGTTGGCTACGAACCCTTCTACGGCGGTTTTTACAGTATTTACGTCAGAGTAGTCGGCCACAAGGTAGCCGTGTTGTTGGCCTGCTTTGGTGTCGAGGGTCTGCACGGCCAGTTTTAGCTTTTCTTCATTACGGGAAACGAGTATGCAACGTGCGCCCATGGCTGCCATAGCCTGTGCCGAAGCCAATCCGATACCTTGTGTGCTGCCGCCAACGAGGGCGGTTTTTCCTGTGAGATCCTGTGAAAGCATGGGGTAAAGATAAAGAGGAAAAGTGAAGGCGTGATGCAGGTTCACGCAAAGAGCGCGAAGATGAGGCGCAAAGATGCGCAAAGGACAGAGGATAGGAGTAGGAGAACGCAAAGAGTTGCAGTTGTTTTGTTACACAGTTATGTCGCCCCTGCAGGGCTTTGTGTTTTTGGGTGTTCTCGTTCGATGGGTTAAAACCCATCGCTATTGATGTCGCTCTTTCAGGGCTTGCTTATTTTGGATAACTATGTTGGCTATTAATAGACTATAATTCGAAGTTGATACTTTGCGTGTAGTAGACCTTTACGGGTGTGCCATTAAGCAGGCCTGGTGTCCATGGGGGCATTGTTTTCAGTACTCTTATGGCTTCCTCTTCGCAGCCGTAACCTATGCTGCGTTTGGCCTTAAATTCTCCCAGTGTGCCATCTTCATTGACCGCAAATTGTATGGTTACTTTTCCATGTATCTTATTTTTTCTGGCGCTATCGGGGTAAACTATGTTTTGAGCGAGAAACCCACGAATGTCGGCAGAAGGAACCGGCATTTTTTCAGAATAGACCGGTTTATTGATCGAATCCGCTGTTTTGGTTTCAACCGGGGTTATTGGCAATACGCCTGGTTGCGTACTTGGGGCGGTGGCTTGAGCCATTGCACAGGTAGATAGAGCTAACGACAGGATAAGCAGCGCGTATTTCATAAAAACTATTTGTGGCCGGTTGGTTTTTCTATAGCGACAGATTTTATTGCAATTTAAAGGTAATAGGTTGTGTATAAAGCACTTTAACAGCTTTCCCGTTTTGCTTAGCTTGCTTCCAAAGGGGCATGCTTTTCAGTACCCTTATGGCTTCCTGATCGCAGCCGTAGCCAAGGCCGCGAACTACTTTAAAGTCGCTTAGCGAGCCATCTTCGTTTACTACAAACTGAATGGCTACACGGCCTTGTATGTTTCTCCTTCTGGCGCTGTCGGGATAGACTATGTTTTTGGCCAGAAATTCAAGAATGTCTACCGAAGGGCCAGGCATTTCCTCTACAAACGAATAGACGGTTTTGCCGTTGGAGTCCGGCGATTTAGGGCCGGCCTGGGTAATTGATACGCCGCCGGGTGGGGTGGTTTGTGCAGATGCAACCGACGAGATGGTCAGGGTAGCGACTAAGAATAAATATTTCATATATACCAAGGGTTTTGTGATCGGGGGCAAAGATAGTCCTACCTGATTTACTTTTTACTCTAGTCTGAATGTAAGGGGTTGCGTAAACATGACCTTGACTGGTTTTCCGCCTTGCTTACCCGGCTTCCAGGGCGGCATGCTTTTGAACAGTCTGATGGCTTCTTCGTCGCAACCGTAGCCTATGCCGCGGGCAACCGATATATCGCTGATCGTACCATCTTCGTTTACCACAAATCTTACTATAACCCGGCCCTGTATGCCGGCTTTTTGTGCGCTGTCAGGGTAGCGGAGGTTTTTAGCAATGTAATCAGCGATATCTACAGTGGAAGCAGGCATTTGCTCTACATATTGGTAAATGGCCGGCGGAGGTGGAGGTGTATTTGGTGCTCCGGCTATGCCGGGTTCGATTCCGGTAGCTTGCTGTGGGGCAGGCTGGGGCTTCTCCACAGGCTTTACAGGTTGTTTCTTTTTAGTTTGTGCTGTAGCGCCCGTAGTAATGGCAATGGAGAGGATAAATACCAGGAATTTCATTTGCGTGGTTTTTATAAAGATACGGATTTGGAGATATTCCATAATAAGAGGTCTTTATAGCATTGTTATTCTGCCACATCTACGTACACCGTATAGCCTACCATTCCTGCGCGAATTGTGATGTTTACATTGCCTGGTTTCAGTGCGGTAAGAATTCCATTGGCATCAACTGCGCATATTGTGTTGTCGGTGGAACAATATTGAAGCGCCACCCCTGGAACCACCTGATTGATTGCATTGTGCGCCTCAGCATTCAAAGCCATAGTGTTTGTCCCTGATAAATGCAGAGCCAGCGACATATAACCGGTATAAATACTCACCACCCCAGGGGGGGTGGCTACGCTATCAAATTCGCACTCTCTAATATAGATGTGTGCAATAGCCGGAGGAATAGTTGCTGATGCGGTTTTCGCAAATAATGTTACCTGGGAATTGAAAAGGGCGAGGTAGCTTACCGAAACCAGTCCGCTGACATCTACAGTGGCGTTGTGAGTGCTGGTGTCGGGTATAGCCCAAGTAACCGGGTAGCCGGGTATCAGATTGGGGGATTTAGTTACGCGGTTTACAGCATACACGCCAGCTGTAAATTGTTTGCTTCGTGAAGTGTAAATTTCCACATACGACGTGTTGACATTCAGCATGTTAATGACAGTATCGGGTAGCACATTAACTTCAGCTTCGCCATACACGTTTCTGGCCATTGCATAGATCATAGTTCTACCATTGGCTAGTGCAGTCACTTGCCCGGAGGCTTCAACCGTGGCAATTTCCGGGTGCTGAACTGACCAGGTGAATGGTGCGGTCACTTCGTTGTTTTTGCCCTTGAGTGCATTGGCTGTAAATGTAGCCGTCTCTCCGATAAATAATTGCTTGCCTGTGGGGTTGAGTTGCACCCTTGTGACAGGCACAACAGTATCTGTAGGGTTAGAAACATATACGGGTACGTTTACGAAGTCCTGCGCGTAAAAGGAGTCTGTGGTGATGGTAATAAAGCAAAAGCCTGCTTTGTGGAAGCTTATTTCTCCTGTAATGCTGACAGAGGCTACAGATTCGTCTGAAGTACGATAACCAATATTGGCAGTTCCGCCACCAAGATATGCGGTTTGTAGCTGTAAATTGCCCGCGCTTAAGGCTCGTGATATAACAGATGGCGTGACTATCAGACTTTTGCGTTCGTACACGAGCAATGGTGCGCTGGCAACAAGATTGTTGGATCCGGCTTTCACATACGCATAGATCAAAGCAAAAGTTGAGTTCCGTGCCAGAGGGGTAACGGTAAAATTAGTTGTAGCTGTACTGCTTGAAAAGTCACCTACGTAATCGAATGCCCACATAGCCCATTTGACGCTGTCTGGCACGATGACATTTCCATTCCTGTCAATAATGACAGCAGAGTAGGAAATTATTTTACCTGGTTCAGTAGCTACCGCGCCCGGTTGAATTGTTAAATATGCCCCTTTGGCAGTACTGATAGTGGTTGTAGTACTAGTGCCTCTTCTGCAGCTTAAGTTTGCAATAATAAGTGCAAGCACTGCCAGGATGTAAGTAAATTGCTTCATAGCTTAGGTGATATTGGCTGCAAGATAATGAAACAACCCACTAAATAGCTTATGTTAATGTATTAGTGAAATACAGAATGAGATCCGTGTATGAGTTCAAGTATTGTTGCCTTGTGATTTGCTGTTTTTTCTTTAACAGGTATATGTAGTAAATTTGCGCCACATGAATTATCCTTATAAGGTATCTGCTGTTATCTGTTCTTATAACCGGGCAAGGTTTGTTATCAAAGCTGTTGAGAGTATTTTCAACCAGGGGTATGATAACAAACAGCTGGAGGTGATAGTTGTGGATAACAACAGCACCGATGGCACAAAGGAACTGCTGGAACAGTATAAGCAGGAGCATCCGCAGTATAATTTTAGTTATTATATAGAAACTAATCAGGGTGTTGCTTTTGCGCGCAACCGTTGTGCCAGAGAGGCAAAGGGGGAAATAGTGGCTTACCTGGATGATGATTCGGAAGCACAGCCGGGCTGGTTGGAGGGGATAGCTACATTTTTTGACCAGCACCCTGATGTTTATTCGATAGGGGGTAAGATCACACCACGCTTTCTTACCGGTGTGCCCGACTGGTATTCGCGCTATTTCAATGGCTTGGTGGGTTCATTTGATCAGGGGCCTGCGGTAAAGCAACTTACGGGTGAGCGCTATCCTTGCGGTGCCAATATGGCCTTCAGGAAAGAAGTGTTTGACAAGGTGGGCTATTTTAATACATTGCTAGGCAGAAGTGGCACAGGGCTACTGGCCAATGAGGAGAAAGATATCTATAAGCGTATACTGGCCGCAGATTGCAAGGTGTACTACCTGCCGGGTATGAGCGTGCTACATGCGGTAGAGGCCAATAAGTTTGACAAAAATTATGTGCGTCGCCACAGTAAGGGGATAGGTGGGGGAGAGCGCCTGAGGTTGCAGGGGCAAAACGGCGCACAGATAAAAAAGTTTGTAGAGTATGTGGCCAAGTGGGGATACGCTATTGTCTATGGTTTTGGGTTTCTTATAAGGGGGCAGTGGAGTAAATTTCACATGCTGGAGCGTTTCAGATGGTGGGTAATAGCCGGTTTTATTGATCCTAACGGTGCGAGGTAATATAGATTTAATTCTAGATTTTACTTTCGGCTGATAGTTGCCACGCCAAAGCCGCTTATTTTTGTATAGTGGGTAAAGTAGCTGATACAAGAGAGCGGCAACATGGGCCGTTGGATAACTTTCTGGGTGCGGATGCCCGGAAGGGTATTGCTGAGCAGATAAAGATCAATGAGCATATACACGCTACATGGGTAGATGTTGCATTTCCTGAAGACGACCAGCCAGAAGAGCATGGCAACTTGTATGTATACCCGATAGACGATACCAAGTTTTCGTTACAGCTGTGCTACCTTACCTACAGCGACACCACCACAGAGAGTGCTGTTGCTTATTCCATTCAATTTTTCCCATCTTTTTTTGATCAATTTCCTGAAGAAGCGCTTGCAGGGAATACCTATTTTTCAACTAAGAAAACAGCTGTACTTCAGTTTTCAATAGAGGGTAGCTCTGCTACTTTGCTCAATGAGCTGAGGTTGGCCGAACCAAGAGACGCTTTTACCGGCTTGCTATTGCGCAGCCGCCAGGCGGCCGGTCTGCTGGATGCCGCGTTAAGGCACATAAGTAAACCTGTAACTGTTGCCGAAGTGCCTGCCTGCCGTTTTCTGGCATATGATAGTGAGCGCGAGAAGATATTGGAAGCCTGTACTATAATAGAGCGTAACGATGGCAGGCCACCTACTATAAGGGAGCTTTCTAGAATGGTGGCTATGAATGAATGCTATCTGAAAAAGGGGTTTAAAGCGCTAACAGGAAAGACGATACACGAGTACCAACAGGAGATAAGAATAAACAAGGCTAAAGATATGTTGAAGGTGCGGGGTATATCTGTAACCGACGTGGCGTTAACACTTGGCTATAGCAGCATATCGCATTTCAGTACGGCATTTAAGCGGGTGACGGGACTAAAGCCTTGCGAATTGTTGTCGTAGGGTGGTTATTTATGGGGGAGAAAAAGGGTGAGAATATTCGTTTTCTGTTAAAAGTTGCAAAGAAGAGATCTCGTGCTAAGCAGCTAAAATAAGCGCCCAACAACCAGCATGTTGTGATACAAAATGATGGCAGAGCAGCTGTGAAAAGGAGCCTCAAAAATATTAACTGTCAATTAATTACATTAATACAGATACTAAATAGCGTGTATTTATAATCGACTGGATGTCAGGTGGTATAAATAAGATGAATTGGAGGTTAAATTTTGGTGATCAAATAAAAAAAGCTACTAAGATGCAGTTCATTTACTTTATCCGATAAAATACTTTTCCACAATTTGGCTTTTTATGTGAATTAGTGCTGAAAACCTTCATAATAGGGCGTTTGAACGGAATGAGCATTTGATTTTTTGTTAAATTTTTTGTGAAATTTTGCACTTATAGTGATTTTAAATCAACTAATTAACAGTCTATTAACTACTCAATAACAAGCGTTGAACGAGTATAAGCTTTTTAGAATGAAACCTTTTCGCTATGTTTGTCACGTTAATACTATATTTTGACAGGTGGGTCTATGATCCGCGGTGAGATCAATTGCTGTAAAAGGTAAAATTTTTATTAAAAATTGAATTGTTGATATTGACTTTTGGCTTTGTGAGTAACTGGTACATTAAATTGTAAACATGATTAAAAAATACTCTGCGTTTATGAGCAAAAATTACCCATTCCTTCGGTTAAAGCATTTGACCAGGTCATTTGCTTTTGTGCTAGCGATGATATTTGTGATGAAAGGAACAACCTCAAGGGCCGCCGCACCTGTTTTTGCTCGTCATGTCATAGATACGACCGTTTGCTCATCGGTGTCCTCTTTTAGCATTGACAATCTACTGCATTTCACAGATGCTGATGGCACAGATAACATAACTGTAGCTACCGGTCCGTTCCTTGTTTCAGGAGCAGGAGCAACGGGTTCAGTTTCTGCGACAACTACTGTGCCGTCTGGTACTGGTACGTTATCTCCCTCAGGAACTACATTTGGTGGTTATGGTGCGGGTGCATATGGTATAAGGTCATTCAAAATAATGATTGATGATGGTACCTCTACCGATACGGTTCGTATCAATGTTCACCTGGTACACTCAATGGTTCCAAGTATTACAGGAACATACAGTTCGGTGCATGTTGGAGAACAGATATCATTTACCGGTACTGATTTCACGAGCAGCTTTGATGCATATGGCGCTTATACTACTGCATGGACACTTTCTCCGGGTTCAAATGCAACTGTTAATGCCTCAGGTGTAGTAACAGGAACTTTCCCCGGAAATGAAACATTATCATATACAGTTTCTAATGGTGCCTGTGCTGACGGTGTTGCTACAACGCCGATTACCGTACTTACGAATGTTGCGCCAACATTGGGTAGCATTAGTGGCGTGTCTAGTTTGATACCTGGTAGGCCATTTGTGATCAACGGGTCTAACTTTAATACCACAGCAGGTAACTATACTGTTTACTTTGGTGCAGTGAAGGCAGGTACGGTAACCGCAACAACTTCTACGCTTACTGTTAATGTGCCGAACGGTGCAACTAATGCACCAATATATGTTTTGGATAATAATTCGAGACTTTCTTCTTTCATTATGCCGTCGCCAAAGCCGGTATTTGACAGCACTTCATTTATTAAAGCTACTTACACAAATACTTACGCTCCTAACGTTCAATATAACATTTTCAATGCAAACACCGCTGGCGGTGGCGCATACTCGGTAGAATATGGTGATATTGACGGTGATGGTAAGCCCGATCTTGTTGTTGTTTCAACCGGTTTGGATTCTGTACTTGTGTACAGAAATAATTCTATTTACGGAAGGGTAAACCAACTATCTTACGCGGCGCCTAAAACTTTCAAAACTTCTGCGGCACCAATAAGCTGCAGACTTGCGGATATGGACGGTGATGGTAAGCTGGATATTATTACAGCTGGTGCAGGTGCGGCACAGGTTTCTGTATTGAGAAATACATCTACATCTGGTAGCTTATCTTTCGCTACAAGGTTCGATCTGGCATGTGCAGGTATTTTGCCCGATGAAATTGCTATCGCTGACTTTAACAGAGATGGCCGACCGGACATTGCTGCTATTATGACCGGTGTAAGAGATACCGCTACTGTGCGTGGCTTTACACCCAATGATGATCAGAAACATGGTCGTTTGATCATGTTCAAAAATAATTATAATTATGCACCTACTGTAGATCTGGGTGTAACGTCATTTGATACCGCGGTTACTGTATTTATGTATGATACTTTCTCTGCGCCTATCAGCCTGGCAGCAGGAGATATGAATGCAGATGGTGCAGCGGACATCGTAGTGTCTGACCACCATAAAAGGCAATTGAATTTATTCAGAAATATTTCTATACCGGGTGGAGCAATATTATTTTCTGCACCTAATATGATATCAACAGCGGCGGGTAATCCAACAGGTACACGTGCTGCACACAACTCAAATGTAACTCCAGGCAACTCAACTGCACTTCCTAGCCCTGGCGACTATAATTATGCAGTCCGCTTGACAGGATATCCTGAGCAGGTGAAAATAGGCGATCTTGATAATGATGGTAAGGTAGACTTAGTTGTTGCAGTAACAGATTCGGATCTGTTAACATCTAACCAATATAACAAAATAGTAGTATTTCATAATACAAGTTCTAGCTCTAATTTGACGTTTGATCCACAGGATACAAGTTTAAATACGAGTGCTACGTTGGGCACGGGTATCACACCGGTTGCACTTACGCTTGCGGATATAAATGGAGATGGTAAATTGGATATTATTAACAGCAATGCTGCAAGTGGTTCTATTTCCATTCATAAAAACGCAGGCGGCGCAACAACCTATTCTTTTGGCACACCAGTAGTTAAAGGTCTAGGTGGTGCAGTAGGACCAGTTTGCCCGGCTGTTGGCGATATAGATGGTAATAACATACCGGATATCGCGGTGGTAAGCCGTGGTACAGCACCTAACTCAAGATTGACAATTCTTCGTTTATATCCACAGCCAGATACTTTTGCTATAGTAGCAGATAGTATTATGTGTAATTTATCAACACAGTTCGTTCATACGCATCATGGTACTAATGACAGTACAATTACATTCTGGAGAGTAACCAACCATGGTCATATTACCCTGAGTGGAAATGCGGATACTTCAGTTACTGTCAACTCTGCTACCCCAGGTACAGATACAGTATCCTATTATATTGTTCAGCTTGCAGATACGAATGTGATCTCCAAAGCAATACGTGTAACAGTTGCAGGTACACCTCCGCACAGTACTATAACAGGTGCGAATTCCCTTTGTGCAGGCACTAATGATACTTTGAATTTGAGTGGTGTCGCAGGTGGAACATGGACAAGCCAATTCCCTGCAGTTGCTACAGTATCCGCAACTGGAGTTGTTCACGGCCTGTCAGCAGGTGTTGATACAATTAGGTATGTATTGATCACCGGTTGCGGTAATGACACTGCATATTTCCCAATTGCTGTAACAGGTTTATCATTTGCGCCACCAATTTCCGGCCTTACAAGAGTTTGTACAGGCGCATCTAATACTATCTCTTTAAGTGTATCTCCAACAGCACCGGCTGGTAATACTTACCGCTGGAGGTCTACCAACCCTGCTGTATCTTCAATAGATGCAGTAACAGGAATTGTAACCGGTAACACGCCTGGACAGGATACTATGTTCTATGTGATCACTAACTCATGTAGCTCAGACAGTACATTCAAATTAGATACAGTTTCTGCTAACCCTACTAATGGTAGCATTTCAGGTGCGTCACCAATGTGTATAGGCCAGACTGTTACCTTTACAGATGTCACCTCTACCGGTTCAACCAGCACTGCATGGAGTAGTTCTTCACCAGTTGCAACTGTAAATGCCGCTACAGGTGCGGTAACCGCAGTAAGTGCGGGTGCAGCTACCATCAGCTTTGCAATTAATGGTTGTCAGACCATATATGATACGCTCCATGTAGATGTGCAGCCTGCACAGACAGCAAGCCCGATCTCTGGTCCTCACAGGATCTGTATTGGTAGCCCGTTGTCTTTGACAGCTGCGGCTCCGTCAACAGGTTCATTCGCATGGCATACTACTAACCCTGCTATCGCTACGGTTAATGGCTCAGGTATGGTTACGGGTGTAACGAATGGCAATGTTGATATACATTATGTTATTACCAACGCGTGCGGATCTGACAGTACTTCATATACCGATACAATAGGTACAAATCCTGTTTCAGGTGTCATTACCGGCTCTGTTGGTAGCAACATGTGTAACGGTACTGCTCAGACATTAACAAGCAGCACATCAAATATTTATTATTCTACGTGGACTACTTCAGCACCAACTGTGGTATCGGTTGCGCCATCTGGTTCTGTAACTGCAGTTGCCAACGCACTAAGTGCGGGTGTGAACACAACGATAACTGCAACATTGTATGGTTGTTCATTAACACCGCTTACCAACACGTTTACAATTAATGTTCAGGATCCTCAGGTTGCCTCACCGATCTCAGGTCCACACAGGATCTGTATTGGTAGTCCGTTGTCTTTGACAGCAGCAGCTCCTGCAACAGGGTCATTCACATGGCATACTACTAACCCTGCTATTGCTACTGTAACAGGTAGTGGTATGGTTACAGGTGTAGCGAATGGTAATGTTGATATTCATTACGTAGTTACCAATGCATGTGGATCTGACAGTACTTCATACACAGATACAATTGGTACAACACCAAGTGCAGGCTCTATCTCCGGTAATACCAACATGTGTAATGGCACATCGCAGACATTGACAGATAGCAGAACCGGTATATATTATACTACATGGAGCAGTGCAGCCCCGGCGGTTGTTGCCATAAGCGGTACTACCGCTACTACTGCGGGTGTTAGTGCAATAGCTACAGGTGCGAATACAACAATTACGGCAACCATGTATGGTTGCGCACAGACACCGATCACCGATCTGTTCACGATCAACGTAAATGCTGCACCGTCAGTAGGTACGATCACAGGTCCTACACGTCAGTGTATAGGTGCTGGTGCTTCTGTAACACTTACACACTCAGGTCCGATAAGCGGTATCTGGACAAGGTTCAGCGCAGCTACAACTAACTTAACCGGTGCGAACCCTACTACGGTAAACGTGGTTGGTCTTGCCGCCGGTGTAGATACTATCTATTATACAGTATCTGCTGCGGGTTGCCCGGATAGTGTAGCTAAACATATAGATACAGTTCAGGCTAACGTAGTTGTTGGTCCTATAACAGGCCCTGCAGGTGCAGGCTTTGATACCGTATGTATCGGTGGTACGCTTGTATTCAATGATACATCTACTATGGGTACATGGTCTAGTGTGAATACGTCGATAGCTACTGTTTTGCCTGCAACAGGTCCTGCAATCATCAATGGTGTTGCCGGTGGTACTACTACTATCAGCTACACTGTGAATAGCGGTTGCGGTGCACCAATTGCATCTACAAGAGTAATTACCGTTAGAAATGCTGCGACAGCTGGTTTCATAACAGGTAATACACCATTATGTACAGGTGTTCCATTTGGCTTTACAACATCAGGTGATGCCAATGGTACATGGTTCTCAACAAATACATCAGTGGCCAACGTTGATCCAACCGGTCTTGTAGTTGGTTCATTAGGTACTCCTGCTCCGGGTGCAAATCCGTCGGCACAAGCTACAATTAAGTATGCTGTAGCTAACGTATGTAATACGGATACAGCTTCATATGCAATAAATATCAGGGTAACACCAAATGCCTCAGCTATCACTACTACCGGTGGTGGTAACCCTGCAGGTTTGGATTCACTTTGTATAACTTCTACCCTGCAGCAGACAGCGACTCCAAATGTTACTTCAGCTCCTGCTGCCGGTTTGACAATAGTATGGTCTTTCTCAAATGCTAATGCAACTATCACAGGTACCGGTGCTGTTCCAACAACAATAACAGGTGCTGCTGCGGGATTGGATACACTTACTTTCAGAGTATCTAACAGCTGCGGATTTGATACAGCGAGAAGAGTAATAAAAATAAAGGCTCCATTGCCTGCAGGTACAATTGTTGCACCTAGCACAGTTTGTTACCCTTCGCCTGATTTCCAGATGTATGATACATTGGCCAATGGTGATACAACCTATAACGGTACATGGTCTGTACTTACCGGTGGAACGTCAATCTTTACTACACCAACAGGTATGGCAACGGCTTTCCCGGATTTCACATCCACTACCATTATTTTTACAGTACCAAGTTTCTGCGGATCTGTTCAGGCAACTAAGGTAATAACAGTAGTGCCTGGCCCGGCGGCCGGTGTTACTACCGGTAATCCTGCGCTTTGTGTGGGTACAACCGATACACTGTCAAATACTAACTTCCCATTTGGTGATTATTGGACAACGAGCGATGTGACTATCGCAACTGTTGATGCATCGGGTGTGGTTACAGGTAATGCAGCCGGTTCTGTTGATATCTATTATGTAGATACAAGTGCGTGTGGTTCTGATACTGCTTCATTCACAGTAAACGTGGGTGGCTTGTCTCCAACAGGTTATATCTACGGACAAGATACTTCATGTATACCGGGTACTGCACAGCTGTATGATACAGTTGCTGCGGCAGCAGGTGGTGTATGGTCTATAGTTTCTGGTAGCACTGTTGCAAGTATCAATCCCGCTACAGGTTTGGTAACAGCGTTAGGTTCTGGTGCGGCTGTAATAGCCTACACTACAACCAATGGTTGCGGACCAAATGATACAACATTCACATTCAGGGTATTTGATGCGCCTCACCTGGTGAGTCCGTTGACGGCTACTACCTGTGATAGTGTTGTGTTTACATATCCGGCGGTCCCAGATTCACTCGGTTCAACATTTGCATGGACAAGGGATACAATAACCGGTCTTGCAAATATTGCGAATGCAGGTGTTGGCAGTTCTACAGAGTATCTTGATGATACAGTTAATACTATTGTTACTACGTCATATGTTTACACATCAACATTGCACGGATGTAGCGCTAATGATACAGTGAAGGTTTCTGTTACGCCTACACCACACCTCATCAGCCCATTGTTTGATACGGTTTGTAGCGGTGCTCCATTTACTTACATCGATATAGAGTCTACTACACCTGCAAATGCGACCTGGATTCGCCCTGTAGCTGTAAATATTTCTAATCCGACTAATAACGGTGTACACAGCATCAATGAAACGCTGATCTATACCGGTCCGGCAACAGCAGGTGGAACTGTATTGTATAACTACACTATTGGTTATCCTGGTTGTCCTACCCACGTAGAAACGGTGACAGTGTCAGTTAACCCTACACCTGCTGTGCCTTTGATCACAACACACTCACCTTCTGAAGTATGTTCTATGACAATGGATCAGAACTTTGGTTCTGCAACTCCTCCACCAGCCGGTGTTAATTACACATGGTTTGCTACAGGAGCACAGGTTTGGGCTACAGGCAGCACACGTCAGTACTCATTGGTTAACTTTACCGCTCCGGGTAGTGCGGTTGTTTACTTACTTGCAACTATCCCTGGTCTGAATTGCCCTGCAAAGGATTCGTTCCCTGTGAACGTAACCACTGCGGTGTCTGATAAGCCGGAAGTGATCTATTTCAATGGCGACTTCGTTTGTCTGTCATATGATCAGGATACATACCAGTGGGGTTATGACAACAGGTCTACATTGGATTCTGAACTGTTTGCAGGTGAAACTAACCAGAACTACAGAGAAGAAACACCAGACTTTACCGGTAAATACTACTTCGTAATTACTACACATAACGGTTGTATGCAGAAGACTTACTACAATGCACCAACAGGTGTTACCAATGTAACCGGTAGCATGGGTGTGATGAAAGTATTCCCTAATCCTGCGGATCAATTCGTAAATGTGGAAATAAATAATACACCAGGTGGTAAATACAAAGTAGAAGTTGTAAATTTGCTGGGTCAAACGCTGAATGCACAAGACCTTGTTAACAACAAAACAACAATTGGTGTAGCAGATCTGGCTTCAGGAGTATACTTTATCAATTGCTACCACGATGGTGTGAAGTTTGCTTCAGCGAAATTTGTTAAGAACTAAAAAATAAACTCAGCCTTTTAAAGCTATATTTTGATGAAAAAGTTAATTCTTCTGTTTGTTGCGGCTGGCGCGGGTTTCACAGCAATGGCACAGGTACGTGGCGGAGATAATTTCTACGCTGCCAAGTGTGTTGTAGATCTGAATTTCCCTGTAGGTGTACTCATGCAGTCTCCTACCAACTCCATGGATGCTAATTTCCTGAATGCAATAAATACCAATTTTGGTAAGGTTAAAATGAGCACAGGTACATCGTATGGTGTTGATGCAAATTTTGGCTACTTTGTTGGACATAGGCGCAGGTTTGGTATTGGTGCAGGTATTATGTACCAGTCTCAGTCATCAAATGCGACTATAGATAATTATCATGTTGAATATCAGGCGACTGATAGCAAGGATAACATCTACAGGCAGTTGGTAACGGCAACTCATCCAATAAAGGAAGAATTGACGATCACTAACATCAATATACCGGTTGTCCTTAAGTTCAAGCAAAGATTGAATACTCGTATTGGTATTTCGGTTGACGCAGGCATTTTGTACAATGTGCAGATTCAGAACAAGTGGAAAACAGATGCTGAGTTTAATTACGAAGCTATCTATCAGTTCTCTCGTAACGCAGCCGGACAGACTGTTACAGTTTATGATAACGCATCTGTACCTAATGTAAACGACTGGTTGATCACTAAGGATCAGTATACTAAGCACAACAGCATAGGCACTATTCCGGGTGTATTTGATAGTCTTCGTGCACGTGGTTACAACGTTGCTTTGGGTGTTAAGCCAACTAATAAATCTGGTACAGTTAATTATACTACCGGTTCTATTGGTTTCATACTGCGTCCTACAGTTAATGTGCGTATGACTAACCGTATTCACCTGAACCTCGGTGCATATGCTACATACCAGACATTCAAGAATACTACTGCAAGTAACTATCGCCTGGTAGATAACATGGGCACTACTTACAGTTCTATGTTGAACACTGTTTCTTCAACTGATAACATGTCTTTCGGTCTTAATCTTGGCGTACGCTACTTCCTGGGTACACCAAAAGATGCACAGTTCGACGGTAAGTTTGATAACTAATCATTAGTTACATATAATTGAGAGGCTACCCATGGGTAGCCTCTTTTATTTGTAGTAGCCTCGGGGAATCCGGTCTGTTGGGATATATAATTGAGTGTAGGGATGTTTAATTTTCTTTGGTAAGCTATTAAAAGTTTATTTTTGCCACATTGGTATGCGAATAGGTGTAAATACAAGGTTATTATTAAAGGGTAAGCTCGAGGGAATTGGCTGGTTTACGTTCCAGACATTACAGAAGATCGTGTTGGGTCATCCGGAACATGAATTTGTTTTCTTCTTTGACCGAGAGTACGATCAATCTTTCATTTTTGCATCTAATGTTACTCCTGTTGTAGTACATCCGCAGGCCAGGCATCCTATCTTATTTTATCTTTGGTTCGAGTGGAGCATCCCGATGATGCTGAGGAAACATAAGATCGATCTTTTTCTTTCACCTGATAGTTACTTGTCATTAAGTACTAAGGTACCAACGTGCCTGGTAATACATGATCTGGCGTTTGAACATTATCCGGAACACTATGTGCTGAGCCATAGGTTGTACTGGACGCACTATTCTCCATTGTTTGCAAAGAAGGCTAAGCGAATTGCCACGGTTTCTGCATTTTCTAAGGATGATATAAGCAAGCGATACGGCATAAGCAAGGATAATATAGACGTGGTGTATAACGGGGCTCATGATGAATACCGGCCATTGACCTTTGAAGAGAAGACAGCCGTAAAGGCTCAATATGCCGATGGGTGTGAGTATTTTGTTTTTGCAGGCGCCATTCATCCGCGCAAGAATATAGTCAATCTGCTTAAGGCATTTGTAATGTTTAAGAAGCACCAGCGTACTAATATGAAGCTGGTGATCGTGGGCCGGCCGGCGTGGAAGTATGATGAAGTTGAGGAGTTGAAGAATACCATGCCCTATAAGGAAGACGTGAAGTGGGTAGGGTATATGAATATTGATGAGCTGTCGAGGGTTATGGGTGGTGCCTATGCACTGGTATATGCGTCTTTGTTCGAAGGATTTGGCATTCCTATATTGGAGGCCATGCAATGCGATGTGCCCGGCATAGTGAGCAATACTTCTTCAATGCCGGAAGTAGCGGGTGATGCGGCACTATTGGTCGATCCTACAGATCCTGCAGACATAGCTGAAAAGATGCACATACTGTATAAGGATGAGGCACTCAGAGCTAAATTGATAGCTAACGCGAGAGTGCAAGTGCAGAAATTCAGCTGGGAAGCCTCGGCGGACAAGTTATGGAAATGTATGATGAAATGTGTAGATAAGCAATAAGTGCATTGCGGGTGTCTATGGTCGCTCGATAATAGTAATAGAAAAGCCGGAAGAACTTTCTTCCGGCTTTTCTATTATCAGATCTTCAGGTGAGTATTATCTTAGTAGCGTTACATTACCACGCATGTTTTTGATCTTGCCGGTTAGTGATGATACAGCCTGTATGTCGTAGACATATACGCCAAACGGTTGTGGTTCTCCTTTATAAGTGCCATCCCAGCCGCTACCGATCGTCTTTGTTTCGAACACCATTACTCCCCAACGGTTGAAAATACGGAAGTAGTTGAGTTTAGCAACACCATCAAGCATTATCTTAAATTCGTTGTTAGCACCAGTGCCAGGGGTAAAGGCGTTAGGAATACCATAGACGTTATCATCATTAACATGGAAGTTAATAGAGTCTTTGGCAACACAACCGTTTTCTGTGACCGCTGTAACTACATACATCGTACTCACATCAGGCGTAGCCGTAGGGTCTGACACTAACGGATTATCTAAACCTTCCGGAGGGAACCAGGTGAAAGTGGAGCCATTGGTTATTGGTGAGATATGATAAGATTCGCCGGGGTACAGTGTTACTGAGTCTCCGCTGTTGAGGCTTACCAGTGCCGCAGGGAATACGGTTACTGAGGCAAAGGCTGTATCGGTACAATTATACATATTGGTAGCAATGACCTGGTAGTCTATGTCTGATACAGGGTGAGCTGTAGTAACGAGACCTGTAGTAGCACTCAGGAACGAAGTAGGTAGCCAGCGAACCGTTGATAGCGGATTGTCGACAGAAGAGTGATATACGATTGTGCCGTGCGGGCAGATAGATGTATCGGTAGGAGTAACAGATACAGAAGGTTTTGGGTTAACTACCACCTGTATAGAATCTATTGGACTTACACAGCCATCAACTGTCTGGTTAAGGAAATAGAAATAAACACCCGGCACATTGGTAGGAGGTATAGGTGGCGTAGATGTGCCAACCCCACCTGCACTGCTAGGGAACCATAACACATTTGATGCATTAACTGCCTGTAAAGGCGGCGCATAGTCGAACTGGCAGAAAGTAAGCCAGGTGATCCATGGGGCTAGTGGTGTCTGTTTAATGATCACTGTGGTTGAACCTGTATTAGTACAACCTCCGGCATCGCTTGTGGTCACATAATATACGCCCGAATATTCTATAATTGCCGGGAAGCGGGTGGGCGTAGCCCCTAATAGTGGTGTTGATATGTAAGGCCCTGTCCAGACAAAAGTATTGCTGGGTACGGATGACGCAAAGAGTTTAAGTGTATCTCCCGAGCAGACCGGACTATTGCTGGTTACGGTTAGAGATGGTGTTGTAGTTATAATTACATTGGTGGTTACAGATGCTGAGCAAGTGCCCATGTATGCGGTAACGGTGTACAGACCTCCTGCTGATGCCGGTGTATTGGTCATTCCCGTATTCTGTGAGGTGGATGTAAAACCTCCGGGGCCTGTCCACAAATAAGTAGATACGCTGTCATCAGTAGCGAAAAGTCGTAACGTATCTCCCTCGCATATAGCAGAGTTGTTGGTAGCTACAGGGACGGACGGTGTGGAAAGGATATTTACGTTAAAGCTAACAGTGTCTGAGCTACAGTTATTAAGTATCTCATAAACAGTGTATATACCGGTTGCGGCGGTTGTTACGCTTAGAATAGATGGGTTTTGAACTAATGATGTAAATCCATTAGGCCCCGTCCAGTGGAATACGCCCACGTAGGGTGTAAACGTAGCAGTAAGATTAAGCAACTGTCCGGCGCATATAGGGGCATTACTACCCACTATAGGGTTGTATGGTGTTTGCTTAATAAGCACATTGGTGGCCACACTATCCTTACACAAGCCAAGTGTAACGGTAACAGTGTAGTTGCCCGACATATTCGTCTGCGCGTTCAAAATAGTAGGGTTTTGCATGGTAGAAGTGAACAATGCAGGGCCGTGCCAGTAATAGGTTACTGTGCTGGTGTCAGTTGCGTACAGGTGAAGTACGCTATCTGAACAAATTGGTCCATTGTTCCATGCTAGCGGCGCACCAGGCATAGGGTCTACCACGAAATTATTATAAGCAACAGTGGTGCTGCAGCTACCGTTGGTTGCATATACAGAGTACAGCCCTGATGCGGCGGTAGTAGCATTAGGTATGGTTGGGTGTGTGATTGTAGAGGTGAAGCCATTAGGCCCGCTCCAATGGTATACTGCCCCGGGCGTAAGGGTTGCCGGATCTATTTGCAGATCTATGGTTCCACCCGCGCAAATACGCGTTTGCGGGAGGACATATGGTATGGTAGGCATTGTACTGACTACTACATTCAAAGTATTGGTTGCCGAGCAAGCTCCACTGGTTGCCGTAAGCGTATAAATACCTGAATTGGTGGCGGTGACAGCTGTGAACGTTGGGTTTTGCGTCGTAGAGCTTAATCCACCCGGGCCGCTCCAGGCCCATGTTACACCGCTGAGGGTATCTGTAGCAAACAGTTGTAAATTATCACCACTACAAAGAGGGCCGTTGCTGCTTAGAATAGGTACGGTAACGTGTATGACGTGAACATGTGTGGAAGCTGTATCGGTACAGCCATCAAGTGTTGCTATAACTGTATAGAACCCGGTGTCTACTTCGGAGGCTGGGGCGATTGTAGGGTTTTGAAGTACAGAGGTAAAAACGTTAGGTCCGCTCCAGCTGAACGTTTGCCCCGTAGTGGTAGGGCCGCTGGTAAGGCTGATAGTGCCACCAACGCAAACAGGAGAATTGCTGCCGGCTGTAATTACCGGGTTTAGTTTTATTGAGAAATGCGTTGATTCTGTATCAGGTACACCACCGTAGGTCTTGATGACAAAGTAGTCGCCAGAGTCGAGGTAGCTGACATTGGGTCTGATGGGGTTTTGCATTGTGCTGGTAAAGCCATTAGGGCCATACCATGAATAGGTAGCGCCTGTAGAATCGCCAAGCGCAGTAAGTTTGAGTGTATCTCCCTGGCAAACAGGACCATTATTTAATGGGGTAAGACAATCATTCACAATAATAGAAACCCTCTTTATGCTTTGCGTGCTTACAACGGCACCTGTACTGGCGCTAAAGCCAAAATAACCTGTAATGCTTAATGGGTAAGGAGTTACGGTAGAAATAGACGGAACAGCGCCGTAATTGAGGTAGACTCTTATGTTGCCCAGGAAGTAAGTAACTTTTACGTGATGCCAGTTACCATCTGTAATGAAGTTCTGATTGGTAAGAACTGGTGCTAATTGGCCAGTTGCAGAGCCTTCTGTGTAGCTGGCGGTTGAACCGTTATAGCCAAGCAGGGTAATCAGTGGATTATCTGCACCTGCGGCGCTGTTGTTGTTGTACGTGTCAAAGATCAATACCATCCCGTTGGGGTTGGCTGGAAGGCCAATTGAAGAACCGGTAGAAGCTGTAGAAGGAGTAGTGGTCAAAAACCAGAAAGCCAGTCCATCTGCAACACCGCCACCGCTGGAAACTACTTTAAAATCGAACTCGGCAACCCATTGGCACCAGCCAGTCATATTTATGGCTGTATTGTAGTAACAATAGGATGCTGTACCTGTGGTGGTGTTGGTGAGGCGCATAGTACTATCAACTACAGCAGCCGGCCCGGCAGGAGAGCTGCCAAAGTTCCAGCCGGTGGTAACCAGCGGATATCCCGACAGCGAAATGTTGATCTGGCTAAAGCCCGAAAATGAGCTGATAACAAGAAATATGAGTAAAAATATTTTTTTCATTTTTGTATATATTATTGCCGATAAGGGATCAAGGTTTCATATCTCGTAAAAATAATGAACATTAGTGGTATTTTCTAGTATATAGCACAAAAACTACATTAGTTAAAAAACGCAACAATGCCTGTTTAACAAGGGTTATATCAATAATTAATAAAAATAAATTTATTTAATAGAAATTATTCTACATTAAATAATGCCAAATGCAGCCGCAAAGCCCACAGATGAGACTATTTCATTTATAGACAGCAGATTATGTGGAAAGGATGGGTATAACTGGTTTTAAGACCAGAGCATGACATTATTCATTCCAATCGCTCTTTCTCTGGCTCTTTTTGATGGATTCTTTTTTCTTGCTATCCAGCCTTTTTTCTTTTGCGGCTCTAGATGGTTTGGACGGTTTCCTCTTCTTTGGTTCAATAAGGCTGGCGGCTACCAGCTCTTCCATTTTTTGCTGGGCAATGGTCTTGTTTTCCAGCTGAGATCTGGTCTCGCTGCTTTTTACCCGCAGGTAGCCATCTTTATTGATACGCCTGTAGAGTTTTGCGGCAATGCGTTCTTTTTCCTGGTCTGTAAATAACACAGACTTGCTTACCAGCCACCACACCTCGGCCATAGTTTCTACCTTGTTTACATTCTGGCCACCACTGCCACCGCTACGGGCTGTTTTGAAAAATATTTCAGTGCTAAGGTCTTTCACACTGCAAAGGTAAATATATGCGGGTAGATTCATTATTTTTATCACTTCATCTATGTCATCTTCTGCTAACATTTACCAACAGGTTATTATCAAATCAATAAAGCAGGAAACTGCGGGTGTAAAAACATTTACACTCAGTTATGCAAATGGCGGGAACATACCCTATGTGGCAGGGCAGTTCATAACATTAGTATTTCAACATCACAACAAAGAAGAAAGACGTTCGTATTCTATATCCTCTTCTCCTGCGCTGCGTGAGCCATTGTCGTTCACTGTTAAGCGATTGGACAATGGTGCCTATTCCCGCTTGTTGCATGATAAGGCAGAAGTTGGGGATGTGCTCCTGACAACGGACGTTGCCGGACTGTTTACATTGCCGCTGAAAATAAATGTTGCTGCGCAATACTTCTTCTTTGCCGCTGGTATTGGCATTACACCTATCATCTCGCTGATCAAAACGCTGCTGATACAGAAGCCGGATATTGAAGCTGTCTTGGTATATAGTAACCGCACGGCAGACGATGTGGTATTCTTTAATGAACTGAACGAACTTGCGGCCAGGAATGGCGGCAAATTCAGGATAGAGTACCTGTACAGCACAGCATTCAATCTTTCGAGAGCAAGGCTGAATAAGGCTTTGGTGCGGCAGTTGCTCAATGAATACGGTAAGGTGGAGCGTGAAAATATGTACTGTTATGTATGTGGCCCATTTGATTATATGCGTATGGTCATCTACGCGCTGGAGGAAAGCCGTGTAAAAGATGAACAGATAAGAAAAGAGAATTTTAACGTGAATGAGCGACCTGCTATGATAGTTGAGCCGCCTGACAAAGGCCAGCATAGGGTGACGATCATTCATAACAATTCATCTCTGACCATCAATTGCCAATACCCTGATACGATACTAAAAGCAGCAAAGAAGAGTGGTATTGCATTGCCATATAGCTGCGAAACAGGGCGGTGTGGAAGCTGCGCTGCGCGCTGCATTGAAGGAAATGTATGGCATTCTTATAATGAGGTGCTGATGGATATGGACCTGCGGCATGGCAGTATCCTTACCTGCACAGGCTATCCTGTTGGCGGAGATATTACAATAGAAGTTTAGTGCTGTTCTACACCCGTCTTGGTCATATCTACTGTGTGCCATTGGTTGCCTACCTGAAACAATAGCAGGTAACCAGAAGCCGGCTTCTTAAGCATTAGCTCATACATGTGCCCGGGGTCCTTCATGTTGATTGTATAGTCGCTATTGCTGTAGCCGTGGCCACCCTGCATGGCATACCACCACCACGTTCCCCATTGATTGAGCGTAACCTGTATGGTACTGTCATTGAGTACGGTGACATGTGCCCCATCATCGGGGGTGAGCATATTGTAGGCCATCGCATCATACACCTGTCCTTTTATCTTTTCAGCAGGAAGCAGATCATCATGCATCATTCTAAATTCGCTTTCCTGCTCTGCACCTATCATTGCCGCGCCCTGCATATTCTGTGGCAGGTTGAGCAATACAATGGTCTTGTCTGAAGTGTATGGAAAGCTATGCAATAATGAACTGATCACACGTTCAGACTTCATCCAATACCGCGATAATTGTATGGCAATTCTAAGGTTGATCAATGCATATACAGCAACAATGCCAATGCGGATAGCTGATAAGGATATATAACTAACAAGCAGTGCCAGCAGCATATACACAAATGCATTAGCAAAGTAAGTGTAGCGGTCGTAAATGATGAGCATGATGTCGCCAAACCAAAGCGGGACAAGCAATGCAAGGGTTATCAACAACCACATAAATAACAAACTTGCAACGCGCCCCTTGCCTTGCATAGAGCGGAAACGCAATACGATAAATGAACACAGAATGATGACAAGTGCATAGAATGCAATGACACCAGGAGTCGAGTCTAACCAACCATAAACGATATGCTTATTGGTGTTGGAAAAGAAGCGGCCCATGAGCAACGTGTGAAACAAATGCTTGGCGGGCTTGCCCAGGCCCTCTTGCAGCGCAGTACTCACAGCACCCTTCCCTATATGGGCTACCCATGTGCCATAGTACATTCTGAAGAGGCACAAGTGAAGCACGAATAACAACGCTTGTGGCAGAGTAATGAACTTTAGAACTTTAGTAAAAGCCTGTTTGCGGAAGGCATCATTGAGTCTGTAAAAAATACCCATGCAAAGCACCAACCATGGCGTGATATAGAAGATCTCCAGCGAGAATGTAGATAGTAGGAACGTGATCCCTGCAAGCCATGCATACCTTTTCTTTTCTGTGTGAATGTAACTATGTGTCCAGTTGAGAATAAGCAGGATCAAAAGCATCCCCTGCAGGTAATGGAATGAAGGCTCCCAAACAATTACTTCAGCAGCATAAGGACTAATGCAAAAGAGTAAGGTGCCTGCAAGGGTAATGACAGATGCACTTGCTACGCCTGAGTCTTTCAATAGCCTAACACAAACTCTGTAGAGCAGGCTGCAATTAGCAGCATGCAGTGTTATGAACAGTAAGTGCCACGGCCAGGGGTGCGTGCCTGCTATCTGGTGGAATAACCATGTATTGAGCTGCGTAAATTGATAAAGACTCTGCACCTGGAAGTGGGTTCTATTAAGATTGTCCCAGAATCCGTACTTCAAAGTCTGGTTTAGCCAGCCGGTATAATCTGCTACAAATCCGGCCTTAGCAGCCGGGAAGTACAGCACAAACAGCACTACCCACACGGCACCGAAAACCAGGTCGGTACTGATGGGTTTGGATAGTTGTTGTCTGAATTTTTGTAGTTGCACTATAGTAATGGATGTGGGGCAAATATAAACACTCGGAAGAGAATTGAGCAATTGTTTCGCAAGCGTGGCACCATCATTCTTTGAGTCGAAGCGAGATGATTTGATGAGTGTTCTATTTCACTTTCGCTTCCAATGTTTTCCCTTGTCCCGCCGAAGGGTACATCACCAGGTATTTGTGGGCAGTTTGTTTCAGCTTTACGTCGTAATAAGTCCACCCTGCTACCAGATCAAGTGTATAGTCGTCGTCCTGGTAATGTCCCGCAGTTTTCATGTTGCGCACCAGGGCTCCCATTTTACTATTCAGGGGCACGCGTACTGTATTGGCGTTAATAAAGTACGGCTGCGTGTCCGGGGTATTCGCTTCCGGCATGGCCAGATTAATAATGGTCATATTGCCATTATGAATAGTTGCTAAAGGTGCTTTATCGTTACTGCCCAGTATGGTACCACGTAGAATAATTGCCGCAAAACTAAAGTAAATGATCAGTCCTGTAACGTCTACCAATGTAGCCACAAATGGTGCGGAAGATGTTGCAGGATCAAGACCAAGGCGCTTCAGTATCATAGGTATCATAGAGCCGCTAAGCGTTCCCCAAAGTACTATGCCTACCAATGATAAGGAAACAGTAAGTGCAGTAAGATACCAGTAGTTGCCTGTGCCGGGTGCGCCCCATGCGCCTTTTATGCCGTAGTTGCTCCAGTGTAGTTGCTGCCATATGGCTATGCGGATAAATCCGATAACACCCAGTATAAGCCCAAGGGTAAGCCCGGACATGATCTCGCGGCGCATAACGTACCACCACTTGCGGGTAGTAAATTCATTGAGCGCCATAGCACGGATGATTAGCGTTGCCGCCTGTGATCCGCTGTTACCACCACTGGAAATAATCAATGGTACGAACAGAGATAATACTATAGCCGCATCCAGCTCGTCCTGGAAGTGCCCCATGGCTGTAGCAGTAAGCATCTCACTGAGGAACAGGATGATGAGCCACACGGCACGCTTGCGGATAAGGGTAAAGAATGGTGTTTTTACATACGGCAGGTCTAACGATTCGAGACCACCGAACTGCTGCATGTCTTTAGTGTCCTTTTCTTCGGCCACGTCCATTACATCATCAATGGTTACCACACCCATCACAATGTTATTACTGTTGGTAACGGGTATGGCCACACGGTCGTACTCCTTAAACTTCTGGATGGCATTGTCTATACTATCCTGTATATCCAGCTTCACATAAAAGCCATCCATAATGTCGGCAATGGTCTTAGAGCCTTCATTCAATACCAGTCTGCGGATAGGGATCTCATCTATGAGTTTACCATCATTATCTACAACAAAGATCACGTTGGCGGCAGGGGTATCTGTGTAGAAGCGGCGTATGTGTTCACGCGCCTGGCCTATGGTCCACTCCTTACGCACTGTGGTGAATTTGGTATTGATCAGCCTGGCCACACTCTTTTCGGGGTAACCAAGAAGATCGTAAGTAGCCAGTCGATTCTTGTCATCCAACAGGTTCAGGTACTCAGTAACCTCTATGCCGTCCAGTTCGTCAAAAAACGAGACCCGGTCGTTGGACGTAAGATTATTAAGGAGATTAGAGATCTGCGGGCGCGGCATGTCTTCGGTCACATCGCGCTGCAGTACATGGTTAAGGTGCGGGAATATCTTTATTTCTACATCTTCGGGAAGGGCAAGAAAGGTATGAACGGCATAGTCATGCGGGAGGGTCTCTAAGATCTTAGATACCTCAGCAGCGTAATCCTCGTCCTTGCTGTGTGCCAGCAGGTCGCTGAAATCGCCCTCCAGAATTTTCTCCCTCAGGTCCTGAACCAGCATTATCAGCTATCATTTTATTGATTTGAAAACAGATATTTCCTCTTGCGACAGCCCTCTAGGTGGGCATTCTCCTGAGCGAGTGCAAAATTACCGTTATTTCTGTAGGATGGAAATTTTATTTGTGTGAAGGTTTGGTGCTGCACTAGGTACAATCATTTATTTCATTTTTTGTAATTTTGAATCACATACATGAAATATGAATTACAAAATCTCATTCAAGGAAAGGGCGGTACTGGCAAAGGAGATCTTATCCAACAAATCGCCGCTAACCTTAGAACAGGCAAAGGAGCAGGTACAGGAAATGAAAAAGAAGAGTACACAAAACAACAAGAAGAAAAGAGCCTGATCGCTTATATTGATGAAAAAGCGCTTTGGTATACAGGAATTATTAGTGAATATACCCAGATAGGCGAGGGCGCAGAGCAAAAGGTCTACTACGATGCACGAAAAGGGACTGTTATAAAAACAAACGACTCGATTTTCTACAAATACTGGGAAGATTATTTTCACAGCCTTATTGTACATAACTATTTATTTAGCGATACAGCCTACAAGTTTTTAGGCTTCAGATTGGTTGACGAAAACTTATTTGCTGTTGTAGAGCAATCGCATATTATTAAGACTGAAGATGTTGATCTGAATGATGTGCAGGATTTTCTTGAAACTAATGGTTTCAGGAACACCAGAAGAAACGATTACTATAACGATGACTTAGGTATTATTCTAGAAGATCTTCATGATGAAAACGTAATTAGTTCCTCCAACATGCTATTCTTTGTGGATACAGTATTTTATCTTACTGATAAATTTTACGAATAGTAGGTCACTTCTCAGCCCAACATCCCTTCCAACATTTCCTTTTTGATCATCACAAACACTTTTCTCCCACCTGGGGTGTACTCTGGTTGGGTGCAGGCGAAGAGTTCGTCTATCAATGCGCGCTGGCCTTCGGCCTGCATAATGGCGTGTTTGTTGCGGCTGAGGCGGCGGGCCATATGGGCGAGCAGCAGTTCGGTGCGCTTGCTCACAGCATCCGGGGCTTCGTGTTTCAGGTGTTCTATTACCTCATCTATCACATTCTTTTCCTCTCCGGTAGGCATGCCGCTTGGAAGGCCTTGCACTACAAAGGTGTGCTGACCAAATGGTGCAATATCAAACCCTATACGGGCAAGATCGGGGAGTACCTCATTGAGTAAAAGTGCATCTTGCGGTGGCAGTTCGTAAGACGAAGGGAACAATACCTGCTGCGATGGCGCGGCCTGATCATTCCACTGTTCCAGAAGTCGCTCGTACCAAATGCGTTCCTGTGCTCTGCGAATGTGTATCAACATCAATCCGCTTTTTACAGTTGTTACCAGCATATCGCCATGTACCAGCAGCATATTACTGGTGTCCTCAGCTTCGTTGTTGCCGGCATACATGCTGCCTTGAGATGGAATAGTGTGTGATTGTTGTTCGCCGGGAGCGGAAGGCATGGGTGTCTGCGCTATTTCGTACAGGCTCTTCCATGCCTTTAAACTGTCTTTGCGCTCTACCACATGGGCCTGGTGGCTGTCCGTAAATACATTATATAAATAGCCCTTCTGGGTTTCTTCTCTCTTAATTTCAGTTGCAGGTATCTGTACCGCAGACATCTGCTGTATCTCGGAGTTCAATGAGAAGTCGAGCGACGGAGCAATATTATACCTGGCCAATGCATGCTTTACGGCAGCATTGAGGTAGGCATACATCATCTGGTCGTCTTCAAACTTTACTTCCTGCTTGGTAGGGTGTACGTTCACATCTACACGGGCAGGATCGACTTCAAGGAACAATACATAGAATGGGAAAGATTCTTTTTCTATCAAGCCTTCATAAGCCTTTACTACCGCATGGTGCAGGTATGCATTGCGTATAAACCGGTTGTTGATGAAGAAGAACTGCATGCCACGGGTGCGGGTAGCAGCATCAGGCTTGCCTATAAAGCCTTGTATGTTTAGTAGTTCGGTATTTTCTTCTACGGGGACCAACTTCTTTTCGTAAGTATTGCCCAGCAGACCTACTACACGTTGTTTGAGGCTGCCAATGGTAAGGTGAAACTGTTCTGTGCCATTATTGATCAAACGGAAACCTATGCCGGGGTAGGCCAGTGCCACACGGGTAAACTCATCGAGTATATGGCGGAATTCCGTGGAAGGACTCTTCAAAAAATGCCTGCGGGCAGGTACATTGAAGAACAGGTTCTTTACGCTTATGTTCGTACCCACATTCATGGCACAGGCTTCCTGCAGCTTTACTTCTGTGCCCTCTATCAATATACGGCTTCCCACTTCACTGCCCGCTTGTCTGGTCTTCAGTTCAACCTGCGTTACCGCCGCTATTGATGCCAGCGCCTCGCCTCTGAAACCCATTGTGCGGATCTTGAACAGATCATCTATGCTGCGGATCTTGGAGGTGGCATGGCGCTCAAAGCTCATGCGGGCATCGGTAGGGCTCATACCCTTGCCGTTATCAATAACTTGTATCAGTTCCTTACCCGAATCTTTGATGATCAGCTGTATCTCCGTTGCACCTGCATCTATGGCATTCTCCAGCAATTCCTTCACTGCCGATGCCGGGCGCTGTATCACCTCACCCGCTGCTATCTGGTTGGCTATATGATCTGATAATAACTGGATAATATCCGGCACGGTACTACTGATTTTTTGTGGCGCAAAGGTAAGAATTATTAATGGCTGAATGGCGTGATGAAGCAATGGCCCTGTGTAAGTTTAGATGAGGGTGAAATTGGCAAACACCTTACTTCAAACTCTTAAACACCGTTTCCTCAATGGTCATACCTTTTTCCAGGTATATGGTTTGTATGCCAAGTTCTTTGGCGGTGGCTATATGTTGGGGGCTGTCGTCAATGAACAGCGTATGCTCGGGTTTGAAGCTGCATTCCTCCAGTATCCTTTCAAATATCTCTCTGTTGGGCTTGCGCATGCCTACGCGGTGAGAGAAGTACACGCGATCGAAGAATACCCCTATGTTAGGTATACCCCTGTCGCTCATCAGTATTTTATTGAAGCTTTCTTCGTGTATCTCGTTGGTGTTACTTAGCAAGACGAGGTCGTAGTACAGCCTTAATTGCTGCAATAACTGCAACCGTCTTACAGGGAAATCCAGCAACATAGCATTCCATGCATGGAGGATCTGTTCTCGGGTTAGGAGCACTGATGATATTTTTTGCAGGGCTTCCACAAATTCATCTGTGCCTATTTTGCCAATTTCCAGGTGGTCAAAAAGTTCAGTTTGCCCCAGTTGTGCGTACAGTTCACCAAAATTGGTAATGCCGGCATCAACAAAAACCTGTTCGGTAAGGTTATAGTCAATATTGAGCAATACCCCGCCCAGGTCGAAAATGATGTGTTTGATGCCCTTGATCACGGTAATAGTTGGTTATTTTATATTCTGCTGACGCCTTGTGTCTACAGATGAGCTGTTGTTTTCATGAATGCTTCCAGCTTTTCGCCGGTTCCTTCACTTACAGGTACAAGCGGCAGTCGCAGCACGTTTTCACAAATGCCTGCTTTGCTAAGCGCGAACTTTACACCAGCCGGATTACCTTCAAGAAATAACAAGTCTATTCCGGTCAATAGTTTATAGTGTATTTTCCTTGCCCTGTCAAACTTATTGATCATGGTAAGGTTTACCATTTCTGTAAAGTCTGCCGCGCAGCAGTTAGCTACTACCGATATAACACCATCCATACCCAGTGCCATTTGCGCCAGTACAAGATTGTCGTCTCCTGAGAGAATGAGGAAATGTTCGGGTGCATTTTGTATCAGTTCCATGCACTGCACCATATTGCCCGATGCCTCTTTAATGCCAATGATGTTCTTACATTCATTAGCCAGACGGATAACAGTTGCCGGCAACATATTAGCGCCGGCACGGCCCGGAACATTATATAGAATAATAGGCTTGTTAGTAGCGTTGGCAATAGCCTTAAAGTGCTGGAAAATACCTTCTTGTGTAGGTTTATTGTAATAAGGAACTACGCTGAGTATAGCGGCTACATTGCGCAGGTCGGCTGTTTCCAGCTGGTTAATTATTTCCTGTGTATTGCTGCCGCCTATGCCGCAAACCACGGGTACACGGTCATCGGCATACCTGATAATAGCAGCCAGTATTTCTTGTTTTTCAGCTGTCGAGAGCGTTGGCGTTTCCGCCGTAGTGCCCAGGGCAACCAGAAAATCAACCCCCCCTTTAATGACACTGTTCACAAGATTTTCCAATGCTGGAAAGTCTACACTCCCATCTTTCTGGAATGGCGTTACCAATGCAACCCCTGTTCCCTTGAGTTTTTTAGTCATTTTACGATGTTTTTAAGATAGGGTGCAGAGTAGCTGCGGGTTATTATACTTCGTCAAAGAAGCCCATTTTCGAGAACTTTTCTATCCTGCCGTTGATCCTTTCGTCAGGTGTAAGTTTCGAGAGCTCATTGATCGATTCAATAAGGTATTCTTTAAGTGTTTCTGCCATCAGTTCCGGGTTGGCATGCGCGCCACCCAGTGGTTCAGGCACTACATCATCTACAAGGCCGAAACCGCTCATGTCTATAGATGTAAGTTTCAGTTGTTCTGCTGCTTTTTCTTTGAAATTCCAGCTGCGCCAGAGTATCGAAGAGCAAGATTCAGGTGAGATAACGGTATACCACGTGTTTTCCAGCATGGTCACTTTATCACCTACACCTATACCCAACGCACCGCCCGATGCACCTTCGCCAATGATGATGCAGATAACGGGCACCTTCATATTCACCATCTCAAACAGATTGCGGGCAATAGCTTCTGCCTGTCCGCGCTCTTCTGCTTCAAGACCGGGAAATGCACCCGGGGTATCTATAAAAGTAATGATGGGGCGGTTGAATTTTTCAGCCAGCTTCATCAGTCTGAGTGCCTTGCGGTAGCCTTCGGGGTTAGCCATACCAAAATTGCGCATCTGCCTCATCTTGGTATTGATACCTTTCTGCTGGCCCATTACCATTACGGGGTGTCCGTTAAGCTCAGCCATGCCGGCTACCATTGCTTTATCATCCTTCACCTGGCGATCGCCATAAAGCTCAGTGAAGTTGGTAAATATCTTCTCTATATAATATAAAGTATAAGGCCTTTCTGGGTGGCGACTTACCTGTACACGCTGCCATGGTGTAAGGTTGCTATATATATCAGTACGGGCCTTCTCTACAGCCGTCTCCATTTCCTTGATACTACCGGAAACATCTACCTGGTTCTTAACAGAAAGTTCTTTTAGCTTACTTATCTGAGTATATAGGTCTTCAATTGGCTTTTCGAAATCAAGGAATTGCATAAATAAATATTAGTAGTGCAAAAGTAAAGGTTTCTTGGGAACGTTGATGAAATTAACTACACTAAGTTAGGCAGTTATTTTTCTTTTATGCCAGGTGCAAAATTTGAGAACGGCGTAGCCCCAATTGAGGCCAAAATTCATTGACCGCTCAATAATAGTAGACTATTTATCCCTAAAGCATTTGGGATTGTAACGCAGCAGGAATGATAAAGAGCAACTTAATGGGTGTAATTAATTTTATTATCGTTCCCCTATAAAGGTGTGAATAGTATTATTTACTATAATTTAGAATAGAGATATTTTGCTGAGTTATAAATGCAATAAAATAGAACCTGCTTCATCTGCCTGACTGTTAAGCGGGCTTGCTACATTAACTTTGCCTTACAAATATAGAATATGAAGAAACTATTATTACTATGTACAGCTACTTTGGCATTGCAATCTATTAGCTATGCACAACAATTGTATACCCGTATTGGCTTGGGTTATGCAATACCACAGGCGGGGCAAACTATGGATGGTACTGCAACTCCCTATAATGGATCAGCGGTAAATTCATCTCCGGCAGGCAACACAACGTATAGTTTGAAAAATATGTCTTTTGGGGCTGGTGTTCATGGCGATCTGGGATTCGGGTACATGTTCAATAAACATGTTGGTATTGATGTGTCGCTCGATTTCCTTCTTTCTGCCAAACAATATACAGGTACAATAGGCAATGTATTGGTAGATAGTGTGCCATCTAACGTTAACATGAACCAAAAGGGAAAATGTACTTTATTTATCCCTGCATTGGTGTTACAGTCTGATGGGGAGAAGATGAATCTTTATACAAGAGTAGGTATCGCGTTGCCTTTGCGTAGCCGAGTTACGTGGGATGAGGTGTACGTAAACCTACCGGGAACAGGAGCGACAGAAGTTGTTGACTTTACCTGGGAAATTAAAAACAAACTATCGTTGGGGTTGACCGCAGCTGTAGGCGCAAAATTCGCGGTAAATAATAAAATGAAATTTTGGTGTGAAATGGGCTTCCTCTCTTTTGCTCCATATGCCAAAGAGGCTAATCTTACAGAGGTAAGTGTAAACGGGCAAGGAGGCTATTTAAACCAGATATCTTCGGCCCAGCGGGTGATTACGTATAGCACCGCGTTTACCGGCAGAACAAATGACTTTTTTCACCAACCGGCCTATTCGCAGCCATTCAGTAACTTTTCTATTAATGCAGGTCTGAGTTTCGATCTCCAAAATAATGGCAGGGGCAGGCAGAGAGGCAAGAATGATGTGAAGTCGAGAAGAAGATAGAATTGCAGATTTTCCGACAAAGCAGAGGGCGCTGATAATTTTATCAGCGCCCTCTTATATTTTAATTATTTTCTATCTTATCGTAGTCTGTCCATTGATTTTACCAGCTTGTCATCTTTGCGAATACCGGCCATAGCCAGTATGATAAATATAAATGCAACAACCGGAAGCGCGGCACCTATCCAATAAGTACCATCTATAGCATTAGCCGGAACGAGGTTACCCACTTTTGCCAACATCATACTCAAGAATGTAGTAATGCTCAACAGAGATACCCCGCACATAGCCATTTGTTGCTTGCGCTTACGGAACATGAATATAGCAACAAGGGGCAGCAGAGTGATAACTATAGCTACAAGAAATGCCGGAAAAAAAGTATTCAGCCTGAGCTCATGCCATACTGTATCGCCGGCCTCGTGCCACCTGTAAAAAGGGACGATGAACAATAGCGCATTGAGCAAAGCGGCAATGAATAAAAACAGAGATTGTTTACGTTGTATCATATACAATGATTGAAATAAGTTAAGTGGATTAGCTGATCATGTCTTTGCCGAAGTAAGGTTGTAGCGCCGTAGGTATTTTTATACCCTCAGCTGTCTGGTTATTCTCTAAAAGACATGCCATGATACGTGGCAAGGCCAGTGAGCTGCCATTTAAAGTATGCACCAACTGTGTTTTGCCATCAGCGCCCTTATAACGGATCTTCATACGGTTGGCCTGGAATACTTCAAAGTTAGATACAGAACTCACTTCCAGCCAGCGTTCCTGCGCGGCACTATATACCTCAAAATCGTACGTAAGTGCAGAAGTAAAGCTCATATCGCCACCACAAAGACGGAGAATGCGATAAGGCAATTCCAGGCTTTGCAGCAATTTTTCAACGTGATTTACCATGCCTTCCAGCAGGTCATAGCTTTCGTTAGGGCGCGATAGCTGCACTATCTCCACTTTGTCAAACTGGTGTACACGGTTCAGTCCGCGTACATCCTTACCATAAGAACCAGCTTCGCGGCGGAAGCACGGAGAATAGGCGGTCATCTTTACCGGTAATTCAGTTTCCGGAATGATAACATCGCGGTATATATTGGTAATAGGCACTTCGGCGGTTGGTATCAGATAGAAACCGTCTTCAGTACAATGGTACATCTGTCCTTCCTTATCGGGCAGCTGGCCTGTACCGTAGGCAGTGGCGGTATTCACCATAAATGGAGGGCAATATTCCTTGTACCCTGCATCCATGTTGAAGTTCAGAAAATAGTTGATCAGTGCACGTTGTAATCTTGCACCCTGGCCCATAAATACAGGAAAGCCGCTGCCGGTTATTTTATTACCCAATTCAAAATCTATCAGCTTGTACTTGTCGGCCAGCTCCCAGTGAGGCATGTTGTTGCTACCCAGTGATGGCATATCACCACCGCTGCGTACTACTTCATTTTCTTCGGGTGTTTTACCGGCAGGCACGCTGCTATGCGGCAGATTAGGCAGGCGTACCAATGTATCGTTCAGTTCATTTTCAAGATCAGCAAGATCCTGTGCTATCTGCTTTGTTCTTTCTTTATTGGCGGTTACCTGTGCTTTTAATACGTCTGCCTGATCTTTTTCACCTTTCACCATGTGCTGACTTATAGCTTTTGCGGCCGAATTAGCAGCAGCTGCATTGGAGTCATTTTCTACCTGCAAGGCTCTACGGCGTTCATCGAGGTTGATAATGGTATCAACAAGGTCCATCTCCTTAAAGTTCTTCTTCTTCAGGCCTTCAAGTACCAGTTCTTTATTTTGTCTAAACAGTTGTATAGGTAACATATATTGGTATAATTGAGCGCAAAGATAATGAATGGGGGGTAGAACATAGCCCTATGCCTTATGCTTTATCCAGTAAAAACTCTTCCATGTTGTCGGGCGAAATAACTGCGGTTTCTGTGCCGGGATAGTTGTCGGTGAATGTTTGGGGAAACTTTGCCTTGCTGTTTTTACCCCATTTGAACTCAAATGCCTTCATCTTTCCCCCTTCATGCTCTTCTATCAGATCTATTTCCTGCTGTTGAAAGGTGCGCCAGAAGTAGAGCTTTGTATCATTGTTGGTATAGCGCAGATACTTCATTCGCTCCGCAATGATATAGTTTTTCCACAAGGCACCCACATCAGTTCTGGAAGTTACCGGTGTAAAATCTTTGATGATGGCGTTACGGATGCCGCAATCATAGAAAAAGATCTTTTTACCTTTTTTAAGCTCATTGCGCACATTCCGGTTAAGAGCCGGCAAAACAAATATTACAAATGCTTTTTCCAGCAGGTCAACGTATTTTTCTACAGTTTGTTTATTGGCACCTACTATCTGTGCCAGTTCATTATAGTTAACCTCGTTACCAACCTGTAGTGCCAGAAGTTTTAAGAGTTTATCAAGCAATGCCGGTTTTTTTATTTGTTCCAGCATCAGCAGATCCTTATATAAATAACTATTAGCCAATAAATTTAGTAGCTCCTTTTCTTCACCTGCCTTTGTTACAATTTCAGGGTAGTAGCCATACACCAGGCGGTGTTCCAGCAATCTCTTTTCGTGCAGGTAGCCATGGTCGGCTACCATTTCACCGAAGCTTAACGGGTATAGCATAAACTCATATTTCCTCCCCGTAAGTGGTTCATTGACCTTGTTAGATAGCTCGAATGCAGATGAGCCTGTGGCAATTACTTGTACGTGTTTAAGTTGATCCGTAAATATTTTCAGGGTAAGTCCTATATTGCTGATGCGCTGTGCCTCATCAATAAAAAGTATCTCATTTTTCCCGACAAGCGTTTTTAATTTGGCGGCACTGGTATTAGAAAGGAGTTCTCTTACATCAGCATCGTCCCCATTCAGGTACATATATTCGTCGTTGCCAAGGGCATTTTCTATTAATGTGGATTTCCCGCACTGGCGCGGGCCGAAAAGAATAATTGCCTTGCCCTTGAAAAGTCGGTCTCTGATGCTTTTTTGTAACGTGCGATGTATCATAAAATGCCTCGGTTACTATCAAAATTATATAATTTTTCCGTTTCAATGTTAATTTTACATATAATTTTTCCGTTTCAACATCTTTTTTACATATAATTTTTCCGTTTCAGCGTCTTTTTTAATTGAAATGCCATTTTGTACCTGCCACATGGTTATTGGCGAATGACCCGACAATCAACTCACAAATTTTCAACTTATATTTGTGCCCTATGGCATCCTTACAGGAGCAGATCCAACAATACGAACAAGAGATAAAGGCAATAACTATTGCCAATGCCGCTGAGCTTGAAGATTTCCGTATTCGCTTTTTGGGAGCGAAGGGTATAGTAAAGCAGATATTCGGCGAAATGAAGAATGTGCCTGCCGACCAACGTAAAGAGGCCGGACAGTTGCTTAATTCTTTCAAAATACTGGCTGAAGAAACATTTGAGTCATTTAAAGGGCTGCAGGTAGATACTAAAGCAAAAGGTCCGGCAATTGATAATACATTGCCCGGTACTCCATTGCCTATAGGTACTCGCCACCCGCTGCGTGTAGTGGAGAATAAGATCGTTTCCATTTTTGAGCGAATAGGTTTTAGCGTAGCTACCGGCCCTGAGATCGAAGATGACTGGCACAATTTCACCTCGCTGAACATGCCTGAACATCACCCGGCAAGAGATATGCAGGACACCTTTTATGTATCTACCAATCCTGATTGGGTGTTACGAACGCATACTTCATCAACACAAGCACGCATACTTGAAACGGAACAGTTGCCTATAAGAGTGATATGTCCAGGCCGGGTATATCGCAATGAAACCATATCTGCCCGTGCACACTGCTTTTTCCATCAGTGCGAAGGGTTGTATGTAGATAAGAATGTATCGTTTGCTGATCTGAAGCAAACGCTTTACTACTTTGTAACAGAGATGTTTGGCGAAAATACCAAGGTTCGCTTCCGTCCATCTTACTTCCCGTTTACAGAGCCTAGTGCCGAAATGGACATTTCCTGCACTGTATGTGGTGGTAGCGGTTGCAACTTGTGCAAGCACACCGGTTGGGTAGAGATACTGGGCTGTGGTATGGTGCACCCTAATATGCTCCGCAACTTTGGTATAGACCCTGAGGTGTATACCGGCTTTGCTTTCGGTATGGGTGTAGAGCGCATTACACAGGTAAAATACCAGGTAAACGATCTGCGCATGTATTCGCAGAATGATGTGCGTTTCCTGCGGCAATTTCAGGCAATAACTTAATGATTAAGTCATCTTCATAAATTTGATGGGCAAGTTCAGCAGAGCTTGCCCATTTACATTACTATTAGTGTGTAAAGGAGATTAAGGCAAAAATTTGTTTTTATCCCTATCTTTAAACTTCAACAGTCGATCTTTTGCGTCAAAAACTACGGATATCCTATGCCGTAAAATCATACCCGGGTTCCTTTGCGTTACTACTACTAGTTGCGTTAGTGTCCGTATGCTTTCTAAGTGCTTGCGGAAGTAAGGGTAAGACCATTAGCGACATTGTATTCAGAGAACGGAAAAACAGGGAAATAGATCGCCACCCCAAAATACCTAAAGATGAGATCATTCAGCAGGCTTCAAGCAGCAGGTTGTATAGCGAACTGAGGGAGTATTACAAGAAATCACTCCTTGAGCTGAAAGTGGCTACAGACAGGGATTGTGCTAAACTGGTTGTTGTTGTACTCACCATTGAAACCGGGAAATATGCCACACCCGCCAGCACTTTTGGTATCCCGTTCATATTTATCACAACCGATAACATGGGTGTTGATTATTATGACCTCGCCAGGAAAATTGCAGAGAACGATGTAACTGAATTAACACAAACTACCGAGGATGGTGTGTGGTCTAAAAAGGGTGCCGTTTTTATTGCCGATCAACTGGATTCTATCATCAGTAAATACAATGATCAGCGCAGTACAAAGAAATTTCCCGATGCTAAAAAGCCTGCAACCTTCGGTGATTTGCAGCCTAACCAGGACGAAATGATGTATGACTATGGCGATGCCCCCTATCACCTGAAGGTAAATTCTCAGGGGTTGCGCATGGACCACGACCTGCAATTTCCTAAAAAGAAACAAACCATATTGATACTAGGTGATGCAGAGGTTTTTAGTCCGCTGCTGAACAATGAGGATATAGCGACGTCGATATTGCAGCGTAGGCATCCCGATAAAGAGATCATTAATGCAGGCGTGAATAATTATACAATGGACGATTACGCATCGCTCTACACTGAAAAGGCAAGATTTACCGAACCAGATATTGTAATTGTCTGCACAAATGGCGGCGACATTATAGAGCAATACTTCACCCAGCGCAACAAATATTCCCGTAGCAACAAGATCTACGAACCCAGCGACGCAGAGCTGCAATTCTATAATGAGTTTTACGGAAAGAGATAACATAAACACATTGATATGTCAGCAGATATTGAAGAACTGAAATACCCGATCGGTCGTTATACAAAACCTACCGGTGTTACACCTCACGACATTAAAGGATGGATAAGTGCGCTTAAGGCGCTACCCTTGTGGATGGATGCTTGTATAGAGAACCTTGATGTATACCAGCTGGAGACGCCGTACAGAGATGGCGGATGGACCATACAGCAGGTAGTACATCATGTGGCAGATAGCCACATGAATGCATACATAAGGCTGAAACTGGCACTTACCGAAGATGCCCCTACCATTACACCATACAAGGAAGAATTGTGGGCTGAAATGGTGGATACAAAAATAACTCCTGTCAACATTTCCGTTACCCTGCTTCATGCCGTACACAGGCGTATGATAGATATACTGGAGCACATGAAGGATGAGGATTGGGAGCGTACCTATTACCACCCGCAGTATCAGAAAACCTTTCCCGTGTGGGAAATGGCAGCCCTCTATGCATGGCATGGCAGGCACCACACCGAGCATATAAGGAGGTTAAGAGAAAGAATGGGTTGGGGGTATTAAAAGTAAAATCTTAAAACTAAAAAGATAAAACATGTCTTGTAAGTAACGGTAATGACATAGCTGGTTAGCTCTTAACCGTTTCGCTTATAAGGGAAAACAAGCACTAATTGCTATAATTGGAAATTGGTGCTTACTTTTAGCATACAAATCGTAGATCATGAGTTCTTATTCTATTTTTATTTTCGCACATAGCCTGTTGCGCTATTTTGTGATCATACTTACACTGGTCGTTGCTGTGCAAAGTGTTATGGGCATGCAGAAGAAGGGTGCATTCAAAGCCGGTAATAAAAAAACAGCGCTTTTTATGATGATAGCCTGCGACCTGCAATTGTTGGTCGGTTTGGCAGTATTCTATCTGGGTAATCATCTGCAGGCTATACAGCAAGGTGGTTTTATGAGCGATCACTCCAGTCGTTTTTATAACATGGAGCATCCGCTAAGCATGGTAATAGGTATTGTTTTGGTGCACCTGGCATATAGCACTGCGAAAAAGGCAATGGTCGATTCGACTAAGTTCAAACGTATGTTCTGGTTCTCATTTATTGCATTGGTATTGTTTGTAAAACAAACGCCATGGCCATCTTCTAAAGATGTTGGCAGACCATGGTTGCCTGGTGTGGCAATGACCACTACCTCTAGCCCTGCACATGCTTAGAAAGATACTGCAGCCCTTTTATACGCTTTACGTTATTGTCACGTTTGTGATCAGTATCCTTATTGCCTTACCTCTTATTGCCATCGTTAGCCTTGCCGATAATATGAAGGGGCGCAAGATCATTCACATGCTCATAAGAATGTGGAGCATAGTATGGCTATGGCTGATAGGCATGCCTGTAAAGGTAAAAGGTATGATACCCGAAGGCAGGCACATAATTGTAGCCAACCATATTTCTTACATGGATACGCTCATCATATTTCCGGCTATTTCATCCTACTTCAGGCCACTGGGCAAGAAGGAAATGAGTAAGGTGCCTGTGATTGGTTTTATCTATAAGCAGGTGGTGATACTTGTAGACCGCAGCAATGCGGTAAGCAGGGCGGTGAGTATGCGGCTTATGTGGCGTGTGCTGAGAAAAGAGGGCAATATTGTGATCTTTCCGGAAGGCACTTTTAATGAAACGGAAGATACTTTAAAGAGTTTTTATGACGGAGCCTTCAGGCTGGCCCTTAATACGCAGACAGATATTCTGCCGCTTATTCTACCCGATACTGTTGATCGCTGGCACTTCAGTGCATGGTGGAAGATATGGCCGGGTAAGAACAGAGCTGTTTTTTTAAAGCCGGTAAAAGTTGCCGGTATGAGGCAAGATCAGGTGGCCGAGTTGAAACAGGAGGTGTTCAGCAAGATGGAGGCTGAATTAGTGAAATATAAACAGGCGAAATAAGTTGTGGATGGGGGAATTTGAGTCATCAAAAAATGGAGTAGTGTGCGGAAAATGCTAAAAAATTTATGTAAAACCGCAAAAAATAACTATCATTGGCAGGATATATGGGGCTGGGGCGAAATAAATGCGTAAAAAATGAACAATTACAATTAAAAAAGCTGTTTTAATTATAAAAAATTGTGTGAAAGTTCTAATTTTATCGCTGCAACAATCCGTTACTTATAAAAATCATTAACCGAATAAATGGTCTATATGCAAAAGGGTGTATTTAAAAGTGCTTCAAAGCTGGCAATAGTATTGTTGGCTGCTTTAAGTTTTCAATCTTACGGGCAGGATATCGTAAAAATAAGGAACCAGAATTTCACTTCTTACTTTTCTAAGTCTCAGCACCTTCCTGTATTGGTGGTTTATACGCTTACCCCTGAATTATTCAATTGCAGCAAGCAAAAAGGTGAAAGCGGTATTACTCTTGGCACAGACCCTCAGCTTCCTGAATTCTCAGATCTTAAGGACGACTACAACAATACGCAGTTCGACCATGCGCAGATGATGGCTCCTGAAGAAAACACATGCGATAAAGATGCTTACAGAGAGAGTTATTATTTCACTAACGTAATGCCAATGCCTAAGAATCTCTACAAATCTCTGTGGGAGAAATTGCAGCAGAAAGAAATGGCAAAAGCTAAGAAATACAAAAAGGTAAAAGTATTCTCTGGTACAGTAGGCCGTAACTGGATAATTGGTGCAGATAATAACATCATTGTTCCTGAGTATTGCTGGAAGGTAATATACATACCTAGCACAGACGAATATCTTTGCTACACATTCCACAACATCGAGCCTTACTTCGATAAGGACAAGCTGGAGTTGCACAAAGTAGACATTAATACTATCGAATCTTTGGCCGGTGTACATTTCGTAAATGGTGTCATTTCTGCCAGCTATGTGTCACCTACTCCTAATAACTAAGATTGAAAACTAAATTATATCTGGAACCGCTGCAAGAAATGCAGCGGTTTTTTTATTGAAATTTTCAGGCGTACGGCGCATTGTGTGCAAACGGGTTGCGGGCAATATACTAAATGATAGGTGTAGCAGTTCAATAACTAGAGGGATATTATTATGCAGATAATAATTTTTTAGAATAAAAATACGTCAAGCTTAATAATCCGCATTTTGTTATTCGGTTGTTAATCTGCATATTTGCTGCCGGCTCAGAAACACTAAACAATACTATAATTACCTGAAAACTTATTCAATGGTAGTCTACGACGTCCTTTCTCGTTTCCCGTTACTTAAGAAAAGCTATACTTTTAAATTTCTCTCCGTCGCCTTTCTTGGTGTGCATGTGCCTTTGATAGGCATCTGCATTTATTTCGCTTTATCCGGCACCCGCGCTGATCCGTTTACTATCATTGTTTTTATTCTGGGCCTCACACTTGCGTCAACAGCCTTTACGCTTATAGTGCTCAATAAGTTATTAGATCCGCTAAAGCTGGGTAAAACATCTTTGGATATATACCTCAAAGAGAGAAGAATGCCCGAATTGCCTGTACACTATGAAGATGAAGCAGGTATATTACTGGCTAACATCAATAAAACGGTCGAAAAGTTGGATGGGTTGGTCATGGAAAAGACGGGGGTGATCGACCTGCTGTCGCATGACCTGAGAAGCCCTTTGGCACGTATCATAGGGTTGTCGCAGGTGCAGAAAATAGACCATAAAGCGGGGCCGGATACACTATATGCTGATGAGATAATAGGTGAATGTAATCATGCTCTTGCACTGCTTACAGATGTACTTAATCTGCTCAAGCATGAAGAGTTGGCGAACAGGAATATTCCTTTACAGAAAATGTTCGTGTACGAGATAATAAGTAGATCCATTGCCTCATTAGATGTTCAGTCGAAGACCAAAAATATAACCTGGAGGATAGAAATAGACCCTGCGCAACAAGCTGATCTGGAGCCCACCTTATTTACGCAGGCAATAAAGAACGTACTAACAAATGCTATCAAGTTTTCAATAGAGGGCGGTGCAATAACTATCCATTCTAAAGTATCGGGAACACTGCTGTATGTTGCGGTAGAAGATGAAGGTATAGGCTTTGATACAAAGGACAAAGACCTCATCTTTAACCGGTTTACCAAATCGGGCAGAACAGGTACTATGGGCGAGAGCTCTACAGGGCTGGGGCTTTATCTCAGCAAAAAGATTGCCCAACGTCATGGCGGAGAGCTGATAGCAGAAAGTGGCGGCACAGATCTTGGTGCCACCTTTACTTTTATACTACCTTATACTGATTAATTTTAGGCCAGGTCTATTTCGGTATTATCGCCAATATTCAGGCTTTGACTAAGGCCTCGCACATAGGCGTCACTGCCTATAATGCTGGAGTTAAGCACCACGTGATGCAACTCCGCAAACGAACCTATGATCGAGTCCTTTACAATTGAAGATTCTATCTTGGTGTTCTCGCCTATAGTTACATTGGGCCCGATAATTGAGTTTCTTATATCGCAGCCCTCAGCAATATTTACCGGGTGTATAACTACGGTGTTGTTGTAAGTTTCCAGTTTTCTTGTGCGTTGCTCATCTTCCATCTGTTTTAGCAGTATGGCGTTGGTGGAGAGTAAGGTCTCTTTCTTGCCGCAATCGAACCAGTTGTTGACCCTGAAGGCATGAAGTACTATGCCATCTTCCTGCATATGCTGCAGGGCGCTGGTAAGGTGGTATTCGCCATTCTCGTCTGCTGCGTCATTAAGGTGCCTGTTAAGGGCTTCATACATGGCGGCGGTTTCCTTAATATAGTAGATGCCTACCATTGCCATGTTAGACTTAGGGATCAGCGGCTTTTCCACCATGCGGATCACATTGTCCTTATCATTAAGCTCTGCAACACCAAAGCGGCGTGGGTCGTCAACTTTGCGAACACCTATCTGTGAAACAGGGCTATTCAATACTTCCTTTACGTTGTAGTCACATACAGTATCACCCAACACTATCATTACTTCATCGTCACCAACAGCATCTCGGGTGAGCCATATGGCATGCCCGGTACCTCTGCGGTCGTTTTGTGTAACAAATGTATGTTTAAGGTGGGGGTATCTTTTATCTATATAGCGCTGTATCTTCTCGCCAAGGTAGCCGATAACAAATACAAATTCGGTAACACCGGCGTCTATCAACTGGTCTACAATGACACCGAGAATAGTTTTGCCGGCAATAGGGATGAGCGCTTTAGGCTGTGTATATGTTAGTGGGCGTAATTTAGTGCCCGCACCTGCAACAGGAATGATTGCTTTCACAAATCTGGTTTGAGCGGTGAAATTACGATTAAATACCGTAACCTTACAGTAACGAAAAGTGAAAAAGTTGAGTTTCAGGCGGTTACTACTTAGTTACATTGTCTTTCACCATTGCTCCGTATACTTCGTCAAAAGGCTCCCACAATTCTATCTTATTTCTTTCAGGGTCCATGATGTGCGCAAATTTGCCATACTCGTATACCTGCATCTCACCTATCTGTTCTATACCCTCTTTTTTTAGTTCAGCAAGTAGCCACTTCAGGTTTTCAACACGCAGGTTCATCATAAAGTCTTTTGCAGAAGGAGCAAAGTGGGTGGTATCATTGGCAAAAGTACTCCATACAGAATAACCTCTTTTCTCAGGGTTATCTACATGCCGCCACTCGAATGATGTGCCGTACTGGTCCGTGTTAAAACCCAGGTGTTTTTTGTGCCATGCCCGTACACTTTCCGGATTATCACATTTTATGAAGATGCCACCAATGCCGGTAACTCGTTTAGGTGAAGACATAGCCGTATTGTATTGGAGATAAAAGGTCTGTTATAGACTTAAAACAACAAAAGCCCCGGAGATCATCCGGGACATTTGCGATATTAAAGATTGTATTTATTTACTTAGAACGTAGCAGCGAATGCAAGCAGTTTTGTGTGCAGGGCAACGCGGTTAAGTGTAAGGTCTGGCTTAAGCGCCCAGATCTCACCGTATAATGTTTGTTGAGTCTGAATGGTGGTCATATAAGAGGCAGCAATAGTTGCATTAGCGGCACCGGCAATGTTAGACTTGGTAATGCCGAGTTCAGCTAGCATCATATTGTGGATTTCTGTCCAGGTAGTTTGTGCCTGTGTCATGTTTCCTGCGCCAATATAAGTATCCATCAGATTTACTTTAGCAGTAAAATCAGCAACAGTAACTGTTGTTTGGGCAAAAACCTTCTGAGTTGGGATTGCACAGGTGGCTGTGAGCAAGCAGCATACAAATAAAATACGTTTCATCACCTAATTTTTTATAAAGTTATACAATTATACGAAAAAAAATTGTTATTCACTATCTAAGACAGCAGCACCCCCCCTATATAGTTGGGTAGAATACTTTAAAGATGGAGAAATAATTAATTTTCCGAGCCCTAAAGATGACCATTTTTCATCTACAGACCTAATTGTAGCCTCATCTGCCGCTATTATGTTGGGCCATGGCCTATCGAAATTATCCAACGCTTTGGTCTTTCGGGTGCCATCAAGCCCAAGTATATTGTTATTTGCGCCCCCGAAGAAGTGATCGCGACGAGGGTCCAGGTTGTTGCAGAAGCGCCACAGCACATCGGTAACATCATCGGCGCTTACCATTTGCTCTACATATAATATCATTTTAATGCCTTCAACTCCATTCATTTTGCATATGGCATCGTGCACCGCTCTTACATGACCCGGGCGGTCTTTCTTTATAGACACGAAAAGTATAGGCAGGTCGTACTTGCGGGCGAGGTTGTCATTCAGGCTGGCTAACTCTGGCAAAGCGGCAAGAATTGCCTCCTTTGAAAATGCGGTGTTTAGCTTAAATGGAACCAAAGGTTCCGTCATTTCCTCTTCCCATTTCTTAGTGCCATCTATGCACATTTTACCGCCAAAGCCTAGTTTAGAGCAGCTATGGTCAAGCACATCCATCGGCCCCTGGCTGAAGTAAACATCAGTGACCGGGTTGAGGTTGTTGAACACATATTGTGCCAGCGGCAGGTAATCGTCAATTTTTACCTTACCATCTGCCAGCACCAGTATTTTGTTGAACATCATCTGTCCCGCACCCCACATGGCATTCATTACTTTTTGGCCCTGTCCTGCATACTCTTTATTGATAGTGGCAATAACCAGGTTGTGAAACACCCCTTCTACCGGCATATTCATATCGGTGATCTCAGGCACCATGGTCATTTTGATCGGGGCCAGGAATATACGCTCAGTTGCCTTGCCTATCCATGCATCTTCCTGTGGAGGTATACCTACTATAGTGGCAGGATATACTGCACCTTTGCGGTGGGTGATAGCAGTAACATGGAAGCGGGGATACCAATCGGGTAAGGAGTAATAGCCCGTATGGTCACCAAACGGCCCTTCCCATATCAGTTCTTCGTCTGTATCTACATAGCCCTCTATAATAAAGTCGGCATCAGCAGGCACTTCTATATCGGGTTGGGTAATGCACTTTACCAACTCTACCTTTTTCTTACGAAGGAATCCAGCCAGCATATACTCATCCACATTTTCCGGTAATGGGGCTGTTGCTGCGTAGGTATATACCGGATCTCCACCCAGTGCCACCGCTACAGGCATGCGCTTACCCAGTTTTTTATATTCGTTATAATGGCGGGCCGATACTTTGTGTTTGTGCCAGTGCATGCCCGTCATGTTCTTTTCAAACACCTGCATACGGTACATACCTATATTGCGGATGCCATTATTAGGGTCTTTGGTGTGAATAGCCGGTAGGGTAATGAACGGACCACCATCTTCGGGCCAGCATTTGAGTATAGGTATTTTACTCAGATCTGGGTCGGCCATGATCACTTCCTGGCAGGCACCCTTTCCTTTTACTACTTTTGGCATCCATGAGGCAAATTTGCCCAGCTGCGGCAGCATGGCCAGCTTCTCTAGTATGCCATTCTTTGGTGCCGACATCATTTTGAACAGGTCTTCGATCTCATGCATTGAATCATCAAGGTGATTCACCCCTAAGGCTATACACATGCGCTTTTCGCTACCCATGCTATTAATGAGCAAAGGGAACTCAGTGCCCGTATTTTCAAATAATAATGCTTTATTTCTATCAGGTGTTTTAGATATGCGGTCGGTTATTTCCGCTATGTCCAACTCAGGATTTACATACTCCTTGATCCTTATCAATTCACCTGCCTTTTCCAGTGTATCTATGAACTCCCTTAATGATTTGTAAGCCATGGCACAAAGGTAATAAGATAAAGCCTGTAGCAATATCCACCCTTATTGTAGTTTGAAGTGCCGCTATAAGGAAAAGCAATAAAGAAGCACTTACAAACAAAATATCCCGCAAGCAAACGCGTGCGGGATGAGATTTTTACTTTTCACTTTTAAGTTTTTACTTACTATGGTACTTCTACCACATTCAATATATCGTTCAATATCTGTTCGCTGGTGATATTCTCTGCTTCTGCCTCATAGGTAAGGCCTATACGGTGGCGCATTACATCGTGGCATACTGCACGTACATCCTCAGGTATTACGTAGCCACGACGTTTGATAAAGGCATAAGCCTTAGATGCCAGGGCCAGGTTGATACTGGCGCGTGGTGAACCACCATAGCTGATGTATGGTTTCAGCTTGGCCAGTTTATACTCTTCTGGAAAGCGGGTAGCAAAAACGATATCCAGTATGTATTGTTCTATCTTTTCGTCCATGTACACCTCACGCACCAGTTTGCGGGCTTTCAGTATATCATCGGTAGTAACCACAGGGTTTATCTTAGACATACCACCCGGGTTTATGTTGGAACGGATGATCATGCGCTCCTCTTCCTTTTTAGGATAGGTGATGATGATCTTCAGCATAAATCGGTCTACCTGCGCTTCTGGTAGTTCGTAAGTTCCTTCCTGCTCTATAGGGTTCTGCGTAGCTAATACAAGGAAGGGTTCTGCCAATGGGTAAGTATGGTCGCCTATGGTTACCTGCCGCTCCTGCATGGCTTCCAGCAGTGCGCTCTGCACTTTTGCCGGGGCACGGTTTATCTCATCGGCAAGAATGAAGTTGGAGAAAATAGGCCCCTTACGCACAGCAAAAACATGTTCCTGTGGATTGTACACCATTGTTCCCAAAACGTCGGCAGGCAGCAGGTCTGGCGTAAACTGGATACGCGCAAAACCGGCATGTATGGCAGATGCCAGCGACTTGATAGCCAGTGTTTTTGCAAGTCCCGGCACCCCTTCAAGCAATACATGGCCATTGGCCAGCAAGCCTATCATCAGGCGCTCTACCATTGTCTTCTGGCCTACAACAGCCTTGTTGAGCTCCATATTGAGCAACTCAATAAATGCACTCTGCTGGTGTATGCGTTCGTTTAACTCTCTGATGTCTACTGAAGATGATATATCCATAGTATTCTTTAAAATTCTGAACTCAAAAATATAAAACGGCTATTTTATTAAAAACCGTCGGTAGAGAATTTAACTTTTTTTAAAAAACCATGCCTCTGCCTGCACAAAAGCAATAATAGGGTATTAAACAGTAATTTTGCCCTTTACCCGAAATATATGTAGTTGCAACCGCTCCGCGGTACTAAAAACAAAAATCAATGGAAAGTTTTGATATTAGGTGGATAAATACACAAATGATGCTGAGAGAGAGGTTTGGGAAACTGCCTGACCTTGAAAGCATTCTGTTCCTTATTGGTCTTAATGTATTGAATGCCCCGCTGGAGACAAAATTCAGCAAGGAGCAGAAGCAGGATCTGATGCACATAGCAGTATGCACACTGCTGGCTCAGATAGGATATTACGAAGATGCCGGAAGGGACGAAGAGGGCTGGCCGCACTTTCACGAGATAAAGCGCCCCGATGATATGGGTGGCCTGCCGGAGCAGGAAATAGTATTGAAAGAGTGCATAATGATGTACTTCGATAAAGTAGAAAAATAAAAAAATCCCGGATGATCAATGATCTCCCGGGATTTTTTATTGAGTTGAATACTCATTTATCTTATCAGCGTTACATCGCCTTTATATTCTCTTAGTTTGCCATCGGCCCGGCCAATAACTATCATGTAGTGGAATATGCCCATGTCTTGTGCAACACCGTTAAATGTGCCATCCCAGCCCTTCTTAGGGTCTGTGTCGTTATGGTACACCAGTTCACCCCAACGGTTATAAACATTGAACATAACCAGTTTGTGGTAGCGTACATTGATGATCCTGAAGATGTCATTCAGTCCATCACCGTTTGGAGTAAAGGCAGATGGCACAAACTCTACATTGCCATCAATGGTCTGTAGTGTCACGCTTGCAGAATCACGGCAACCCCACTCATTCATAGCGTATACTACAAACGTTACAGAGTCTGTTATTACAGCTATAGGGTTGTTGATGTTGGGGTTGTCCAATGTGCCATCATTTGGTGTCCACCAGTAAATGAGTGGATATGAAGTGAGGTTTACCGCATCAAGCTGTATATGCTCGCCATAGCCTACTATGCCACTACCGGGAGTGATACCAATGTGTGCCGGCGGACGTGGAGACAAAGTAACCATGTCGGTGCTCACACAACCGTTGGGGGACGTTATGGTTATGGTATAAGGATAGTCACCGACAATATCTGAAACAAACGTAGGTGTCAATGTGGTTTCGTTGATAAGGTAGGTAGTTGGTGTCCATGAGAGTGTGTATGGCTGTCCCGGAGGGCCTGCAACAACATCCAGCTTTATGGAGTCTCCCACGCAGAATGCGGTGTCTTTTGTACGAATGTCTACATTAGGGCTTTCTACTGTGAGGTTCACAGTATGAACCATGTCAGGGCAACCGGGATAGCTTGCTGTTACGGTGAAAACAGTTGATGCAGATATGGTTGCAATAGGGTTAATAATGTTAGCGTTGTTCACAAACCCGTTAGGTTCCCAATGATAACTGAACTCAGTATCGCCGTTGACCCTCATAGGAATTATGCCATTGAAGCAGATAACACTATCGGGATTAAGCAGCGCGAAATCATTAGGCAGTACGTGAACGATCAAAGTGCCTGGGGCTGTACAGCCGGCAGAAACTTCTGTAACCGTTAGGCTGTAGTTTAGGTCTCCAGCTACAGTTGGTGTGACAATAGGATTGGCGGTAGTGGCACCGGTCATGTAGGTAGTCGGGTTCCAGTTGTATGAAAAACTTCCCGTAGCCGGTCCTCCCCCTATGTCAAAAACAGATGCGTGTAATATCAGTGGAACGCCCACGCATGTATTCTGTATTGTAGGGCCTACATCAACGATAAACGGATGAATAACTGTTACTCTCATAGAATCAGAAGCTGACGGACAACCTGCTCCGGTAAGAATGCCGGTCAACACGTAGGTGGTAGTATTAGTTGGCATTACGTCAACCTGCAACGTGTCGAAAGCCGTTGTGCCCAGTGGTGTCCAGGAATAAGTAAGTGATGTATCTCCCTGTCCAGTTATGTGCACACTTTGCCCCTCGCAGATAGTTGTGTCGGGGTTTACAATATGCACGTAAAAACCGTCGTAGATGTTCATTACGGCGCTGTCAATGATCACCGGGCCTGCAGCACCGCAAGTGTAAGGAGACAAGATATACAATTTGATTGTCCTTATACCGGTTGCTGGAGTAACTACCAATGGGTTGATAAAGAGCGTAGCAGATGTGCCACCGGCAGGGATAACAACACTATCGGCTATGGTGGAATAATCGACACCATTAACGGCAGTACCACCAATAGCGTAATGAATGCTGAAGTTTCCTGCCATTGGGTTGGAGATGTTGAACACAAACTGGCCCGGAAGACAACCTCTTATACAGTATTGGCCACCGGTTGTAGTATCGGCAGAATTCATACCAACAGGGTGTACGTTGATCCCGGTAGAGGTAAGGCTACCCGCCTCAATAAATACACCTGAGTCGTAGATGTGGTCGGTGCCATCTGCAATGCCAATTTTAAGGTGATAAGTATCGCATGGCGTTACGCTGGCAATTGCCTGTAGCGTGGTAGTTAATCCATAATAAGTAATAGTAGTACCTGCCGTATTGTTTACATAATAAGGACAGTAAGGCGCTCCCGGCCCAACCAGAGAGGTACATATTGCACCGGTAGAGCAGTTTACGCTATTGATACATACAGGAATAGTAGTGCCTGGCACCAATGCGATATTAGTTGGAGAAGCAAAACCAGGGCCTGAGATGAAAAACCCAAACACATCATTGAAGCTGGAGCACGTATAACCATTATACTCTTCAGATCCGAAAACGTAGTTGAACTTTACCGTATCACCTGCCGGACGAAAATCGAATTCCAGTATACAGCGGTCGAACGTAGGTTGACCTGCGAGCGCGGTCAGTTGCGGGTCTCCACCTGCACCCGTGTTAGTTGATGCAAAAAGAGATTGGGGGCCATTCGAGCCGGGTGTGCCTGGGGCGGTAAGCACTCTGCCGGAACTAAGTACAATGCCACTATCAAAGCTTAGTGTAGAAGGTCCCACAAAGGTGCCATTGGCAACTGTAGGGCAGGTAAGTGTTGGCGCTATTATAATAACGCCCGTTCCCACTAATTTATTAGCGAGTGCGGCGGCTGTAACCGACGGAGTGATAACCAATTGCGCAGATGATGCCAGGGGTTTTAACACTGCCGTTGATATCATCAATGCAAAAAGAAGGTATATTTTCCTCATGATATTTTATTTATTACTGTTGAGTGTAAGGGACGAACCAGTAAAATAGTAACAATTATTTAAATAATAAAATATTCCACATGATTTAGGGGCGTTTTTTTAAAAAAATGCCGCTATTTATTGCTTTAGGTTAATAAAAATACTCAAATCCACATAATTGCCCTTTAACAAAACATTAGATGTTTGCTGTGTGAACTAGCCCGTTTTTTGCATCTGTAGTTAAAAATACATTCATGAAACACATTACTATCTATGCCGTATTAGCTACGGTGTTATGTTCGCAGGGGTTTACTTATGCCCAGACTAATCAAAAGTTGAACCTGGAGAAAGCCACGGTATTTATAAGAGGTGCTGAACTGATCAGCACTGCCAAAGTAACTTTTTCCAAGGGCGAGAATGAATTCCTCTTTACCAATGTGGCGGGTGATGTGAACAATGAGAGCATAGTAGTCAATGCAACAAACGGAACAGTGGTAGAAGGGGTGACTTTTCAGAATAACTATACTGCTACAGATAATGTATCGCCAAGGGTAAAGGAGCTGAAAGACAGCATAGAGTTGATGAATAACCGCAGGCAACCGGTAAGTAACAAAATCACCACGCTCACTGAACAGATAAGCATTCTGCAGAGCAACCGCAAGGTGGCCGGTGAAAACACAGGCTTATCTGTAGCCGAACTGCAAAAGATGCTTGACCTTGTAGGCAATAAAATGGAAGGTTACCTGAACCAGAAAAACAAGGAGGACGACAACCTGAAGAAAATAGATGAGCGCATTGCTGTTCTGAAAAAGCAATTGACCGAAGAGCAGGCAAAGGGCTACCAGCCGGGCGGACAACTCTTGATCAAGTTTTATGCTAAAGAGAATACCACCAGCAATATTACCATTACATACATAGTGCCTAATGCTGGTTGGACACCAACATATGATATATGGGCCGATGATGCTAAAGGCCCTGTAAAGCTTTACTATAAGGCCAACATTTACCAGAACAGTGGCGTAAAGTGGAACAATGTCAACCTTACACTGTCTACGGGTAATCCGCAGGAGGGTATGCAGGCACCGGTGCTGAGCCCATGGTATGTATCTTTTTACGTGCCAAGGCCTGTAAATATGTATAACCGCACCAACATGGCAACGGCACCAATGGCCGCTTATAACAAGTCGGCTTCGGACGAAACAGGTTCAGCTGGTGCGATGCAGGAGCAGTCATCAATGAACGAGTATGTGAGCGTGAACAGTGAAGGCATCAACACTACATTCGACATTGATCTGCCTTACACCATACCTAGCGATGGACAGCAGCACCTGGTAGCAATTAAGAAGTACGAAACCCCTGCTACTTATGAGTATTATGCAGCGCCAAAAGCCGACAAGGATGCATTCCTGCTGGCTAAGATCACTAACTGGCAAGACCTGAATTTGCTGCCCGGTGAAACCAATATTTTCTATGAAGGTACTTACGTAGGTAAGAGCTATATAGATACCCGCAATACTACCGATACCATTAGCCTGTCATTAGGCAGAGATAAGAAGATAGTGGTAAGAAGGGAGCGTGATAAAAAGCTGCGCAGCGTGAAGACAATTGGTAGCAATGTAAGAGAAGAATTTGCTTACAACATTATTGTACGGAACACACGCAAAGAAGCGGTAACCATAGTGCTGCAAGACCAGATGCCTGTGAGCAATGACAAGGACCTGGTAGTTGAAGACAAAGAAACAGCAGGTGCCGACTACAACGAAACTACAGGTATGCTGAAGTGGCCGGTAACCCTTAAAGCCAATGAAACAAAGACAATCAGGTTTGGTTATACCCTGAAGTATCCAAAGGGCAAGACGATCCAGTAATTTTTCTTTAACAAAATATATTTTAACGGGAACTCGTGTTGGGTTCCCGTTTTTACGTCTATACATAAAAGCGATTTTATGTACCGGATAACTATTAACCTGCTCATTGCCATTGTGTTGTGTACAAGTGGCGTAGTGTATGCCCAAACTAGTCAGAAGCTGACAGTGGAGCGTGCTACAGTATTTATTAAGGGTGCCGAAATGGTAAGCACCGCTAAAGTAACATTACAGAAAGGGGAGAATGAAGTAGTGTTCAGTAATGTAGCTGCCAATGCCAATAACCAGAGTATTGTGGTGAATGCCACCAATGGTGTATCGGTGCAGTCGCTTACTTTTCAGAACAGTTATACACCTACCGCAACTGCATCGCCAAGAATCAAAGAAATGGAAGACAGCATTGCGGCAATTGCAAAGAAGAAGATACCAATAGGCAATAAGATAGCAGTCCTGGATCAGCAACTGACCATGCTGCAGAACAGTGGTAAAACCGATGATGAGAAGCCCGGTCCGGCAGTAGCGGAGCTAAGGCTGATGCTGGATCTTGTGAACGAAAAAATGGAAGGGTTGTTTAACCAGAAAAGTAAGGCTGAGCTGGAGTTGGCTGCCATTGATGCACGGATAGCCGGTTGGCAAAAGCAAATAGCAGAAGAGCAGCAGAAAGCTTATCTGCCGGGTGGGCAGATAGCAGTAAAGCTGTATTCCAGAGACGCTACATTAAGTAATATTACCATCACCTATATTGTACCCAATGCAGGCTGGTCGCCCACTTACGACATATTGGTAGATGACGTGAAGAGCCCTGTGAAGTTTTACTACAAGGCCAATATATTTCAGAACAGTGGCATAAAGTGGAACAATGTAAAACTCACATTGTCTACCGGTAATCCGCAGGAGGGTGTACAGGCACCAACGTTAACACCTATATACCTTGCATTCTATGTGCCGCCGGTTACTTATGCAAGTAACAACACTGTAGTAACTGAATACAAGAGGCCGCTGGTTGACAAGTACAAACAATCGAGTATGATGACATCGGCAGAGATAAAGAACAGTCCTACAACGCAAACCAATGATATGGCTGGTTTGTCTCCGGGAGTATACCAGCAGAGAAGAGGTGCAGGACTAAACGCTGATGGTAGTAGAAGTAGCGGCAACCTGTATGTGATCGATGGTGCGCAGCTACAAAATTCCTCAATGAGCCAATACGTGAATGTGGACAACGAAGGAGTGAACACCACATTTGATATAGAGCTGCCTTATACCATACCTAGTGATGGACAGCAACACCTGGTATCTGTAAAGCGGTATGAAGCACCTGCAACTTATGAGTACTACGCAGCACCGAAAGCAGACAAAGACGCATTCCTTATGGCTAAGATCACCGACTGGCAGGACCTTAACCTGTTGCCCGGACAGACCAACATATTCTATGAAGGTACTTACATAGGTCAGGGCTCTATTGATACCCGAAACATAAAAGACACCATGAGCATATCGCTGGGCAGAGATAAGAAGATAGTGATCAAAAGAGACCGCGATAAGAAACTACATAGTGTAAAGACAATAGGCACTAATGCGAGGGAAGAATTTGCCTACAACATTACCGTACGCAATACCCGTAAAGAATCAATAACCATACTACTGCAAGACCAGATACCCGTAAGCAATGACAAGGACATAGTAATTGATGATGTGCAGTTGAGTAAGGCAGAGCAGGACGAAGCAACAGGTATACTCAGCTGGCCGGTTACACTTAAAGGCAATGAAACAAAAATTATTAAGTTTGGCTATACCGTTAAGTATCCTAAAGGGAATACGATACAGTAGGTTGTAATGCAATAACAATTATTTTTCTTTGGGGTTGAATAAGGAGCACATGCCTTGTTCAGCCCTTTTTTGTTTTTGTAAATTGCCTGCATTGTGAACAAGACTAACTTGATGTAGCATATTCTGTTGATTAAATTACTTGAATAATAAGTGATGTAGATATTATATTTACACAAATCACAAATTATGGCGCGGTTAAAAATAGGTGAGGGTAAGATCAGTGGGTACATATCTATCTTCCTTAGCCTGCTTGGGTTGTGTGGCGTTATTTGTTTCAAATACCCCGAATGGCTCACTACTCCTGAATTTAGAGAAGTATATACCGGTGAGAGTATGAAGATACTGATGACGTCTGTGATCATTGCCTCTTTCTTTTTCGGCCTGCTGAGCTTCGTTTTAAGCAAGCAGAAGAAGTACGCACTCATAGGGGTGGTTATTGCTGCGGCAAGTATTGTTATCGGTGGCTTTGATGTGCAGGGTAGGGCGGTGAACAAAACAAGCTGGCACCTGGGTGTTGACTGGCTGTTGCTGGATCTGCTGCTGATGGCGGTGATCTTTGTACCTATAGAATTGGCGCTACCCAAGAATAAAGAGCAGAGCAAATTTCATGAAGAGTGGCGAACTGACCTTGTGTACTTTGTGATCAGTCATCTGTTCATTCAGTTCTTTGGTGCTATCACTCAAAAGCCGGCCACGCTGCTTTTCGGCAGAATGGGGCTTACTGCATTGCATGAATGGGTGCAGTCGTTGCCATATGTAGTGGAGCTCCTGTTTGCCTTCTTAATCGCTGATCTTTTCCAGTACTGGACACATCGTTTTTTTCATAGCCATGCCTATTTATGGCGGTTCCATTCTGTGCATCATTCAACAGTGAACATGGACTGGCTGGCAGGATCACGCACACATTTTGTAGACATATTCGTTACCCGCTCTATGGCATTCATTCCGCTGTATGTGTTTGGTTTTTCTGCCATCACATTCAATACCTATATTGCTTTTATGGCTATTCATGCCGTGTTGATACATGCTAATACGCGCATTAATTTCGGTGTGCTGAAGTACATTATTGCCACGCCTCAATATCATCACTGGCATCATTGCGAAGACCCGGAGCACTACGGCAAGAATTTCGCAACTATCTTTCCTTTTCTCGATAAGCTATTCGGTACGTATTATCTGCCGGGTAAGGAATGGCCCGCCGGCACAGGGTTACACGAGGCTAATTTCCCTAAGGGCTACCTGAAGCAAATGGTATACCCATTTACCAAGAGCCCATTTGATGACAACCTGAATATGGAGGAGCGGACAAAGCGATAAAAGGCGGTTTTGAAAAGTGGCAGTTTTTCACAAAAGTGGCAGTTCTGCTTATGTTGATTTGGCTGTATTTGTTTGTGGGTAAGGTTTTCAAAGCATTTTAACAAACTGCTACTTTCTGCCACTTATTGCCACATGCTGCTACTTTTTCTGCCACTTTTTTTCATCAAAAATAGTTTTTTAAGATGGTCATTGCGAGGCACGAAGTAATCTCGCATCGGGCGGCTTGCACAAATTTCGTAATCTTTACAGGTAACAAAACGAATACGTCCCGTGCGAATGTCGTGGTTCGGCGCGGCTCACCATGACATTCGGGGCTGGGTTATGATAGAGTCTATATGTCAAAGAGCACGCCGTCCTTCGGCAAGCTCAGGATGACAGATTATAAATCGAGTGCAAATTAATATAGGAAAATGAGTTTAGAAAATAAAGATATTCACAAAATTTGCGAAAAAATCGGCTGAAATACGCTGTGGGAAAGGGTTTGAAGGTGGTTATTTTCTGTGGATATGTTTTTTGATGGGTTTTTAAACGGGCGTTACAAACGCCCAGCCATAGCATCCGCGTTACAAACGCGGACGAGTGAGTAAACAGAGGTGGGGGGCTTTAGTTTTTATTCATCAGATCATAGATCGCGCTGAGGTCTCTCAGGTTGAGCTGGCGGGCAGTATCTTGCATATAGTGGCGCTTAAATGCGCGGATAGCAGCTGTGCTGTCGTGGACGTCGTAGCCTATTATGCGGAACGCCATAAGGTAGTTGAAGTCTGCGGGAGTATTTGCAAGCGTATCATTATACCACTGCCCGAAACCGTTTTGTGCTAAGGTCTTCCACGGGAACAGGATACTCGGGTCTGTCTTGCGGGTGGGGGCTATGTCGCCATGGCCTATAAAGTTGGCGGTGGGTATATTGTAGATCTGTTTTAGTTGGCGGAGCAAGGCAAGCAGGCTGGCTACCTGTGCATCGCTAAATGGTTCTGTGCCATTGTTATCAAGCTCTATACCTATAGAACATGAATTGAGGTCGGTAACATTACCTCATTTGCCGAGCCCGGCATGGTGTGCCCGCAAGTAATCATTGAGCATATGGTAGACAGTGCCATCTCTGCCAATAAGGTAGTGTGCACTCACTTCGGTGCGTTGCAGCGTAAAGGTTTTCAGCGTTTTCTCGGCACTCTCCTGCGCAGTGTGGTGTATGACTACAAAGTTAGGCTTGCGCATAGTGAAGTTGGTAGTGCCAACAAAGTCTTCGGGTGCTTTTATGGTATCATTTGCTGTTACGCCGGGCTTTTCTTTCAGCCGAGCAGCATAAGTTCCCGCCTGCTGCCTGTAGATCTTATTAGTAGAATGATAGGGTGGCCGGTTGCATGCGGTAACTACCATGCAGATAGCAATACAGGCGAAGTAGGTTAGGTAGCGCATGCTTAGACTTTTACTGTGATAAAGCTAGATGTTTGGAGTGGGAAAAAGAAGAAGTGTATCCTAATATTTGATAGCGAAAAAGAAGAGTAAGCATGTTTTGTTTCGGAAACGAGACGCTTCCGATAGATAGGACGAAGCGAGACGCTTCGACCAGTGGGTTATGTTGTCGGAAACCGCCAACAGGCACGTGGTCGCCAATAGATATCAAAATCTTTTTTCTCAGCATTAATTTTTATTAACTTGAGTGTTTAAATCAAAGCTATGAATAACTCTAGGGGGTTACTGTATCCAGCATTGCATAAATTCTATAATGCGCTAAGCAGTTTAGAAAAGTTTGAAAAAGGCACAAATTTTTTCGATAATATATCCTACTTCGATAATTTTTTCTCAGAATACAGGAATGTCACATTTGTGTTGCAGAAGTCCTTATCACATACGGAGTTTAAAGCTACTTATGAAAATTTTCGCGATGAATATCTGGTTAATAACGTTTGTAGATGGCTTATTGACAAGCGAAATGAAGTGCTTAAACAGCAGCCATTTGATTTAGAAAAACGAATTGTTATCACTATTTACTCCGAGCAAGATCCCGTTTCACTTCCTGAGTTAATTTTTACTATTGATAATGATGTAGAATATTCGACAATTATAGAGTCGCTCAGAAAAACATTTATCGACACTAAGCAGCTTGAAGTCATGTTTTCGGCAGAATTTTCATTTTATGAAAACGGGCACATCGAAGACTTATACGATAACCTTATTTCTGGGATTAATCACATGGACAGCTTTCTGAAGGCTATGAGAGAGGTTTTAAATGAGGACTGCGAACTATCCAACGAATTAGCAAAGAAAATAGAGCAACTGAATTTTTCTCGAGTACCCAAAAACATGCTTTTTATAGATGATTATGTTTTTTATTGTAAGAAAAATCGCTTTGAAAGGGCTTCCAGAGTTGAATTGCGTGTAGATTCAGATAAAACAAAAAGTCCGATTGAGAATTTTAATAAGCTGTATCCTGAAGGTGACTTATATGATAAGTTCGAACTGATGCATTTAGTAATTTTCCAGATGCAAAAAAATTATTACCCACCTGCTTAGTAGTATTCGGTGATAACACATTTCAATTGCTAACCTTCGGAGGGTCAATAAAAACAACGACTTATAGAAAGATTCACGAAGTCGCTAAACAAGTTGAAGCCGATGGTGTTGTTCAAATTATTTTCGCTACTGAAATGTATGTCTATGATACAGATGATATCATAGGCATGGATAGCCGAGAGCGAATACAACATGCTCAGACGGAATTTCTGTCATTTTTTATGGTAGACAAAAAATTAACTACGAAGACCAGAAGTTTCGATACCAAAAGAATAAATGATTTTGAGTATATAAGATCAGTAATGATTGAAAAGCCAGGGAAGAGTGTACAGCCCAATTTTATGAAACCTGTAATACAGGAATTTGCTAGAATACTACTAAAATCAACTGGAAAAACAGAGGAATAACTCATTTTGGAGGCAAATCTCCCGACATTTTCTCTGATTCAGCGCTCTTTCAGCTTTGTTCGGGCTTGCGCAAGCGTTTCGCTTTATCTATTTAATTAGCAACATCATCGTAGATAATAGCCGAGAAGTCACCCTCTTATTCACTGTCCTCCACTTATTTTTTGTTCTCGGAAGAAAGATGGCACTGCACCCCACACAAAAAAGCCTCCTTACAAGGAGGCTTTTTCATTAACTAGCGCAGAGATCACTGCTTACTTATCTTAATTTCCTTTATAACGTAGTTATTATTGTCTTTTTGCTTGACCAGCAGGTAGAGGGTATAACGCCCTGAGTTGCTGGAGAAGGTGGCTATCATAGAGCGCGATGTGGGGCTGGGTGTGCCGGAGTCCATTACGTTGAAGTCGCGGACGGGGTTCTTATCAAAAAAGTCTTTTACTACCAGTCCTGCCTGGTTGCGGCTGTAGTTCGATGCATTATTATTGATAGAAACGGGTACGAAATTGTCGAAATAGCGGGTTACGTCTTCTATTTTGTTGTTGCGGAACAGGTATACGATCTCCTCCAGCGGAGATTTAACATTCTGCGCAGGCGCTGTATTGAACATTAAGATACAGCTAATAGTAAATAGTAACGTTTTAAATATTTTATTCATTGGGATTGTGCACATTTCATTTAAATCACAACAAATTAGCATCAAAAATCAAGCCAAATATATGATTATTGGGACTTTGATGAAAATAAATTGTGGGATTGGGTGTATTGGTGGTCAAAAACGAGTACGTCCGTATGCGAGGGCAATCCGCAAGGGAATGCCCCTGCAGTGTGATGTGTCTCAAAGAGGTACGTCCCGTGCGAATGCCAGGGGTTCGAGGGCCTCACCCTGCCATTCGGGGGTAATAGGAAGACATTTGGGTGGTTTGGCTAAATTTTTCGCCGTTTATTTATCCACAAATGTGAATTTTTAGGGTGGTTGCGGGGGCTTGTTTTACTTGTTAAAACCATATAATTAAGCTACATTTGTAAAGTAAAATTTAATTAATTTATTATGGGTTTACTCCCTTTCCCAACAGGGGGTAAATGACTATATATCAACATCTATTATTTTGGCTACAGAGCAAATGGATACGGAACAAGAAGTAATACAAACTCCCGGTAAAGAATATAATGCAGATAGTATAACCGTCCTCGAAGGATTGGAAGCGGTGCGTATGCGCCCATCTATGTACATTGGCGATACCGGCACAAAGGGCTTGCACCACCTGGTTTATGAAGTGGTAGATAACTCTATAGATGAAGCGCTTGCGGGACATTGCAAAAACATCCTGGTCACCATACACGAAAACAACTCTATAAGCGTACAGGATGATGGCCGTGGTATACCTACTGGCATCAATGCCAAAGAAGGCCGTTCTGCGCTTGAAGTGGTAATGACGGTATTGCACGCCGGTGGTAAGTTTGATAAGGACAGTTACAAGGTATCGGGCGGTTTGCACGGTGTGGGTGTAAGTTGCGTTAACGCATTGAGCAGCCACTTGCATACTACCGTTTACCGCGAAGGAAAGATATTTGAGCAGGAGTACAAGATGGGTATTCCGCAGTACCCGGTAAGAGAAATAGGTGTATCTGACAGAAGGGGTACTACCCAGCACTTTCAGCCCGATCCTATCATCTTTAAGGATACCGTTTACCACAGAGATATACTGGCATCGCGTTTGCGCGAGTTGTCATTCCTGAATAAAGGCATCCGCATCACCCTTACAGATCTGCGTGAGCTGACCGAAGAAGGCCAGTTGCTGGAAGAAGTATTTTACAGCGAAGGTGGTATAGTAGAATTTATATTGCTGTTGGACCAGAAGGCTAAGCGCGAGCAGTTGCTTTCTCACCCGATATTTGTAGAAACGCATGATAAGGAGAGCAATGTGGCGGTAGATGTAGCATTGTCTTACAACTCGTCTTACAACGAGCATATTTTCTCGTACGTAAATAACATCAACACCATAGAAGGTGGTACGCACGTAGCGGGTTTCCGCAGGGCTATTACCCGTGTATTCAAGTCTTATGGCGATAAGAACAAGCTGTTTGAAAAAGCTAAGGTAGAGATCACCGGCGATGACTTCCGCGAGGGGTTGAGCGCTATTATCTCTGTAAAAGTACCTGAGCCACAGTTTGAAGGACAGACCAAGACCAAGCTTGGTAACAATGATGTGATGGGCGTGGTAGATGTATGCGTAAGCCGCGTACTGGATGCTTTCCTGGAAGAGCACCCTAAGGATGCCAAGATGATCATCGACAAGGTGATACTGGCAGCGCAGGCTCGTGCAGCAGCTAAGAAAGCCCGCGAAATGGTGCAGCGCAAGAGCGTACTGACTGGTGGTGGTATGCCTGGCAAGCTGGCCGATTGCTCTGATAAAGATCCTGAAAAATGTGAGCTGTACCTTGTGGAAGGGGATTCGGCTGGAGGAACTGCCAAGCAGGGTCGCGACCGTCACTTCCAGGCTATATTGCCGTTAAGGGGTAAGATCCTGAACGTAGAAAAGGCGCAGGAGCACAAAATATACGAGAACGAGGAAATCAGGAATATGTTTACTGCCCTTGGCGTAAGCATAGGTACTCCTGAAGATCCTAAACAATTGAACCTTACCAAGTTGCGTTACCACAAGATCGTCATCATGACGGATGCCGATGTGGATGGTTCGCACATTGCCACTTTGATCCTTACTTTCTTCTACCGTTATATGGAAGACCTGGTTAAGCAGGGTTATGTATACCTGGCTCAGCCGCCATTGTACCTGGTAAAGAAGGGTAAAGAGCAGCACTACGCATGGAATGATGAAGATCGTAAAATGTGGGTAGACAAGTTGGCTAACGGTAAAGAAGATAGTGTAACTATACAGCGATATAAAGGATTGGGTGAGATGAATGCAGAGCAGTTGTGGGATACTACGATGAACCCTGCTACACGTACGCTGAAGTGCATAGGTATTGACAGCAGTGCCGAAGCAGACAGCACATTCTCTATGCTGATGGGCGAAGAAGTACCACCACGCAGAGACTTTATTGAGAAGCACGCTAAGTTTGCAAGAATTGATGCGTAATTAGTTAAAAGGTCAATAGGTTAAATAGTTAATAAGGCGGCTGGATTTTCCGGCCGCCTTTACTATTGGGTTTGATAGTTAAAATGGTGTGTCGGAATTCATCTCAATAGCCACGACCTCCAGGTCGTGGTAAAATGAATACACCCATTTGGCTTTAGCCGAAATATGTTATAGTCACTGTGTGTTTTGGCTAAAGCCCAAAACTATACTGTATCATACCACCACCTTCAGGTCGTCGCAACCGATGTAACGGGGTTATTAATATCTGCAATTGCGCTATTGATTTTTAACCATCCTTTATTATTACAATCAGTTATTTTTGCAGTATGGCAAATTTCGGATCGGGTAGATTCTCTTCTGTTCCTGTTGTAGTTAAGAATATTATTATCATCAATGCTATAATGGTCTTGCTCCAGTTTGTGCTGGTGAAATTCAATATTGACTTGAGCGATTACCTTGCACTGCATTACTGGATGTCTCCTCATTTTAAGTGGTGGCAGTTTTTCACTTACATGTTCATGCACGGCAGTCCGTTTGATATTGGCGCTACCATTACCCATATCTTCTTCAACATGTGGGGCCTGTTTATGTTTGGCAGCATACTGGAAAATATGTGGGGACCAAAACGGTTTCTTACCTTCTATATAATATGCGGGTTAGGTGCAGGTCTTTGTCATCTTGGTGTTCTGGGTATTGAGTTCTCCGGCTTTCATCATGCCTTTAGTGCATTCCAGGAACATCCTACACTATCTGAATTCTCTAAGATCATTACTCAGAATAAGCTGGGGAAATACCCTGAATTTACCAATGTGCTTTCTTTCTGGCAGCGTACACCGGAGTGTAGTAATTGTGCTGAGGCCGGCATAAAACTGCTGCGTGAGTATAATGACATAATGATGGATGTTGGCGTTGTAGGTGCCTCTGGTTCACTATTTGGTGTGCTGTTCGCATTTGGCTATCTCTTCCCTAATACCGAACTATATATCATGTTCATACCGGTGCCTATTAAGGCTAAGTGGGCAGTGGCAGGATATGCGGCAATAGAGCTTTTCTCGGGTGTTGGCAGATTCCAGGGAGATAATGTGGCGCACTTTGCACACCTTGGTGGCATGCTGTTTGGGTTTATTATTTTGATGATCTGGAAGCGTAATCGTAACAATTTTTATTAATAACTTTACATACAAATGGGAACAGGGCAAAGAAGGTCGGCATTATCATATATACCAGGTTACAAAAATAACGCGGTACTGCAGCTGATCATTGCGTCGGGTGTGGCATATATGATGCTGGCCATATCCTGGGCATTGGTGATGATCGTTTACGCAGGCGATGCTACTGCGTTCAATACCTATTTCATACCTAACATAGGTCTGGGCCACATAGCAGAATTCAAGTCGCATTGGTGGACAATTCTTACCTATGGTATGTTTCAGTTTCCCAATAGCTTTATGGAGTTGCTGAGTAACATGGTGTGGCTCTATACTTTTGGTTCGGTAGTGCAAATGCTGGTAGGTCATAAGCAGGTTATACCATTGTACCTTTATTCGCTTTTTGTAGGTGGTATATTCTATTATATAGCTCAGCTCTTGCCGGGTAAAATAGGCGAAGTTCCTGCTGCATTCTTAGGAGCACGTGCCGGCCTGGTGGGTATGGCTGCTGCTGCCATTACGCTTACGCCGTCTTATCGTTTCTACCTCACCGAAACCTTTACCATACCGCTGATGCTGGTAGTAGGTATATTTGCATTCCTGATGCTGGCCGGCAGTGGATTTTACATCCCTGTTGTGTTACTGATGGCTGGTGGCGGCCTTATGGGCTTTGCATACGTCAAGCTACTAAAATCGGGGTATCAGCCTGCCGAGTGGGCATACAACTTTGGCAATAAACTGGAAGGGTTGGTAACACCATCTGCCAACGTGCAAAAGCCAAAAGGCAGGATCATAAATATGTATCATCCAAAGCAGGGCATTTCTCAAGGCCGCATTGATGAGATATTGGATAAGATCAACCAGAAAGGCTATAACTCTTTGACCAAAGAAGAGAAAGAAATGCTGCTGAGAGCAGGAAGCGAGCAGTAGGTTATTGAATATTATATGGCAACATGTCAAATGGGTTTGTTGTTATCTCCACTATAATTACTTTAGCAGTCAAATTACACATCAATGAATAAAGTTGTTGCAAACGCTGATGACGCGGTACGTGATATACCGTCAGGTGCCACGCTCATGCTTGGAGGCTTTGGCCTTTGCGGAATTCCGGAAAATTGTATTGCATCATTAGTGAAACAAGGCACTAAAGACCTCACCTGCATATCTAACAATGCCGGCGTAGATGGTTTCGGTATAGGCCTGTTGCTTGAAAACAAGCAGGTGAAGAAAATGATCTCTTCTTATGTAGGTGAAAATGCAGAATTTGAGCGCCAGCTATTGAGTGGAGAACTTGAAGTGGAGTTGGTTCCGCAGGGCACTTTGGCTACGCGTTGCATGGCTACCGGCTACGGCATGCCCGCTGTGTTTCTACAGGCCGGCTACGGCACCGAGGTGGCAGAAGGCAAAGAAGTACGCGAATTCAACGGTAAGAATTATCTGATGGAGATGGCATTCGATTCGGACTATGCAATTGTAAAGGCATGGAAAGGAGATAAGATGGGTAACCTGATCTTTAAAGACACTGCACGCAACTTCAACCCGCTTATGGCAATGGCCGGTAAGATCACCATTGCTGAAGTAGAGGAACTAGTAGAGCCGGGAGAACTTGACCCTAATCATATCCACACTCCGGGTATATACGTACACCGTATTTTCCAGGGCACTAGCTATGAGAAAAGAATTGAACAACGGACAGTTAGACAGAGAAAATAGTTAATAAGTTAAAAGGTTAAAAAGGTAATAAGGTCGCGTAATAAATGCTACATGGAACAGACCAAACCTTACAAATCATTTAATGACCTTGAAGTTTGGAAAGCTGCCAGACTTTATAAGAAAGCGATTTATGATCTTTCGATAACGTTTCCTTCAACAGAAAAATATCGTCTTGAAGACCAAATGATACGAGCGTCTCGCTCGATCGGAAGTAATATTGCAGAAGGATACGGAAGATATACTTATAAAGACCAGCTACATTTTTGTATTCAGGCAAGGGGCTCATTATTTGAAACTGTTAACCACCTTATTGATGCATATGACTGTAAATATATAGATAAAGAAACGCTACAAAACTTCAAAAATCAGGCGAATGAAGTTGAGAAGTTATTAAACGGATACATTGCCTGGCTTAGAACATTGACTAAAAGCTAATGCCAGCTAACAGCTGCCATATTAACTTTTTAACCTCTTAACCTTTTAACTTAAAACAAATGCCACTTAATAAAGAGCAAATAGCAAAAAGAATAGCGCAGGAATTACAAGACGGATTCTATGTCAATCTTGGCATAGGAATACCAACTCTTGTAGCCAATTATATTCCTCAGGGAGTAAATGTTGTTTTGCAAAGTGAGAACGGACTGTTGGGAATGGGGCCATTCCCTTTTGCAGGAGAGGAAGACGCCGATCTGATCAATGCCGGTAAACAAACGATAACTACCTTACCGGATTCTGCATTTTTTGATAGTGCTATGAGTTTTGGTATGATCCGCGCGGGAAAGGTAGATCTTACCGTACTTGGCGCTATGGAAGTGTCTGAAAATGGAGACATAGCCAACTGGAAGATACCTAACAAAATGGTGAAGGGAATGGGCGGCGCTATGGACCTGGTAGCCGCAGCCAAGAATATCATTGTTGCTATGCAACATACAAATCCGAAAGGAGAGAGCAAGTTATTGCCTAAATGCAGTTTGCCACTCACCGGTGTGAACTGTGTACGCAAAATAGTAAGTGATCTAGGTGTGTTTGATGTTACAGCAGATGGCTTTGTATGCCTGGAATATGCACCCGGCGTTACACTTGACGAGATCAAAGCAAAGACAGCAGGTAAATTGACCATTGCAGCAGACGTGAAGGAAATGGCAGTTTAATGGCAGGGATAGTTATTTATCATAATGGCGAGTGCTCAAAAAGCAAAGGAGCGCTCGAGTTGTTGCAAGATGAAGGAGTAAAGTTTGACGTTAGGTTGTATATCACAGATTCCCTTTCGGCCGATGAGTTATCGGATCTGCTGCGGAAACTGAAGTTGCAACCTTCAGAGCTGGTGAGGAAGAATGAATCGGTTGTGTTGGAAAAATACTCAGCTAAGCCATTGAATGAGCAGGAGTGGTTGCAGGCAATGGTGGACGATCCTGTAATAATTGAAAGACCCATTGTGGAAATGGGAGAAAAAGCTATTATTGCCCGGCCGCCCGATTTGGTGTTGGGTTTTATCAATGAGCGCGCGTAAAATCGGTTATTTGTATTGTGAGCTACAAAAATTCGTTATCTTTGCATTAGATAAATTTCAACTGCCATACAATAAACTGTCGACATGATTAAAAAGATAGTTATATCGCCGAGCAACAAGGGAGCTATTTCTTTCTTTGAAGATGTTGCAAAAAGGAAGGCGGAAATCCGGAAAAAATTAGAAATTAAAGCTAATAAGCGTTTAACAGCCCTTAAGCGTGATTAACGATTTCTATTCTTATATGCTTGATGAGGATGACGAAGATGTCATTTCCTATTCATTCATCACAGCAAATAACTCATTACGTGTATTTTGACCCATATCAATATGTCGATCATATTGATAATTACCCTGCATTGCTAAGATTAGGATATGGGTTTGGTTTCCAAAGGATGTCTATACCCAACACCTTTGATGCAGATCCGTTGGTAGGCAAAACTATCTCCAGAATAATATTTGATTTTATAGAAGAAAGGAGCAATGAGGTTGTATTACTCTATCACTGTGAGTATATAGACAAAAAACAAAAAGGGAGAGATCGTATATTCCAAGAATGGTATGATAATTCACCAGCGAAAGAACTGGTAATAAAAAAGCGGATAGAAATCAACCAGACAGATAGTTCGGGGAATCGGATCAGTTTTTTCATGGGATACCTGGTATCCGGTAAAAACAGAAACAAACTTAAAATTGACGAAGAGTTTTCGACTTTTGCCGATAAGTTGATTGCCGGTAAGCCGTAGTTTGCAGTTAATGACTCTAGCTTTTTACCCTTTTAACTAATGAACATACTTCTCTCTTTTAACTTTTTAACTAATTACCCTTTTAATTTAAACCTTGTACCTTTGCATCGCTATGCAAATAGAAGTATTGAAGTCTAAGATCCATCGGGTAAAGATTACCGAGGCCAACTTGAACTATATAGGAAGCATTACTATTGATGAGGACTTGATGAATGCCTCAAATATCATAGAAAATGAAAAGGTGCAGGTTTTGAATATAGATAACGGCGAAAGGCTGGAAACCTATGTAATAAAAGGCACCCGTGGTTCGGGTATGATCTGTATGAATGGCCCTGCGGCGCGCCGCGTGTCTGTTGGCGATACAGTTATCGTAATATCATATGCCACAATGGATTTTGAGGAGGCTAAAACTCACATTCCTACCATCATTTTCCCTAAGGAAGACAATAGCCTGTAATTCACGTATATTTACCAGCTATGAAGAAGGCCCTGATAACAATATTAAAGTATGTCATTTTCCTGGGGCTGGGAATCTGGATCACCTACCATATGCTGCACGAGCTGAGCGATCAGCAGCGTTCAGAATTGGTAAATGCCATAGAGAGTATCAATCCATGGTACCTTATTCCTATTTCTATAGTCGGTTTCTTCTCTCATTACATAAGGGCCGTTCGCTGGAAGTATCTGTTGGAGACCATTGATCTGCACCCTACTACTGCTAATACCTTTTTTGCGGTAATGATAGGCTACATTACTAATCTGGCCCTGCCAAGAGCCGGCGAGGTAGCCAAGTGTACCGTATTGGCCAAATATGAAGATATGCCTGCCAGCAAAATGGTGGGTACAATAGTAGCCGAGCGCGCGTGGGATGTGTTGTGCCTTTTCCTCATAGCTGTAGCTGCCTTCCTCATGCAGATGGATGTTATCAATAGCTACGTCGGGAGTAAAATGGCCATCGTAAATGAAAAGATCGAACGGCACCAGACCGTCCTTTTCATATCCCTGGCTGTTTTCGTACTTATTATTGTAGGGCTGGTAATTATCTACAGGCGCAATAAAGAATCGAAGGTAGGGCTGGTGATCAAAGAGATGACCCATGGTATTCTTTCTATCATTCACATGAAGAAGAAATGGGAATTTCTGGGCTTGACCATTGTTATGTGGGTCATGTACCTGCTGCAGATATACATAGGCCTCCGCAGCCTGCACGACACACAATCTATGTCCATAATGGCTGCGTTGGTCGTACTGGTGTATGGCAGTCTTGGTCTCATCATTACTCCCGGTGGTATAGGTGCATATCCTTATCTGGTGGCCCAGATATTGAGCGGACCGTACAACACGCCCGAAGTTCCTGCACAGGCATTTGGCTGGATAGCCTGGGCTTTGCAAACTGTATTGATCATTCTATTAGGCCTTCTATCTCTTATATTGATTCATTCCTACAACAAAAAGAGAAATGCAAAAGCTGCAGTGGATAACAAGTAAGATACATACCCGCGAACAGATGGTACGCCAATGTAATGTATGGCGGGCCAGCGGTGAGAAAATAGTGTTTACCAATGGTTGTTTCGATATTTTACACCACGGGCACCTGGACTTGCTGGCCAATGCCGCAGACAAGGGTAACCGGCTGATACTGGCATTGAATACAGATGCTTCGGTACAACGACTAAAAGGGCCGGAAAGACCAATAACTCACGAAAATGACAGAGCATTTCAGGCGGCATCATTGCTTTGTGTAGATGCAGTATGCATGTTTGATGAAGATACCCCCGAAGAATTGATAAAGCTGCTGAAGCCCGATGTGCTGGTAAAAGGTGGCGATTATACGCTCGATCAGATAGTTGGCTCGTTTTTTATATTAAATAATGGTGGCTCTGTAGAGATCATCCCCTTTGTAACAGGGTATTCTACCACATCCATTATCAGCAGGATTAAGAAATTGTAAAATTTAATATTGAGCACCTACAACATTGGCATGTAAGGGGTTATTTTTGACGTTTTCAGAATTACATGATCAATCACACTAAAAACACAATAGTCCGCGACCTTAGCTGGCTGGCTTTTAATGCCAGGGTGCTGCAAGAGGCCGGAGATACTTCTAATCATATTCATGATCGCCTGCGTTTTCTGGGTATCTTCTCCAACAACCTCGATGAGTTTTTCAGGGTAAGGGTAGCCGCACTCAGCAGAATGGTATTGCTGGGTAAGGAAGCAAAAATGCACCTGGAGGCAAACCCCGATAAAATTCTGAAGAAGATACAGCAGACAGTTATCAGCCAGCAGGAAGAGTTTGACCGTATATTCTCTGATATCATAAAGGAACTTTCAAGGAAGGGTGTAGAGCTGAAGAATGAAAAGCAGCTATCTCGAAAGCAGAAAGAGTTTGTAAAGAACTACTTTGAGCAGAAGGTGCGTACTCAGGTCATCCCGCTGATGATCGAGACCATACCGCATACGCCCTTACTCAGAGATAAATCTATTTATCTGGCCTGTGTATTGGGTAATACCAAGTCTTCTATGCAGCAGCGTTACGCGCTCATAGAGATACCTACTAAAGTGCTCCCGCGGTTTGTGATCATGCCTACAGAAGATGATTCTACTGACATTATTCTTATGGAAGACATCATCAGGTATAATCTGCCTGCGTTGTTCGCTCCATTTGGCTTCGACAGGTTCATGGGGTATATCATTAAAGTAACGCGCGATGCGGAGCTGGATATAGATAATGATGTAAGTACTAATCTGATCACCGAACTGGAAAAGGGCCTTAAGAACAGGAAGAAGGGCCGTGCTACGCGTTTCGTGTATGACAGGATGATAGATAGTACGCTGCTCAGTTATCTTACCCGCAGGCTGGGACTACTGAAGAAAGACAATATGATACCGGGCGGAAGGATCCACAATTTCAAAGACTTTATCGATTTCCCGTCAACCGTTTTTGATGATATAGCACCGCGTCAGCAACCATTTGTGCACCCGTTACTTCGCCAGCCAAAACGAATACTCGAGGTATTGGAAAAGACAGATGTGATGCTGCATTTTCCATACCACTCATTCGACTCTATAATAGATTTGATCCGCGAGGCCGCTATCGATCCTAATGTACAAACGGTAAAGATCACCTGCTATCGATTAGCCAAAAACTCTAAGATCGTTAATGCACTCATTAATGCCGTGCGCAATGGCAAGGAGGTTACTGTGGTACTGGAGTTAAGAGCGAGATTTGATGAGGAGGCTAACATTCGTTGGAAAGCGCAATTGGAAGAAGAGGGTGTAAAAGTAGTGCTGGGTAAGCACGACATGAAGGTACATGCCAAGATCTGCGTGATCAAAAAGAAGGAATTCAATAAGATCAAACAATACGCTTTTGTATCTACCGGTAATCTTAACGAGAATACCGCTGCCTACTATGGCGACCATTGCCTGCTGACTACCAATAAAAATATTATAACCGACATCAACCGGGTATTTGATCACCTGGAAGGGGTAGTAAAGAGAGGCAATGCGTTAAGTCTTTGTAAAACACTGCCGGTGTCTCCGCTCACTATGCGTAGCGCTTTTATGGCACTCATAGACAATGAGATAAAGCAGAATAAGAAATCGAAGAAAGGAAAGATAACGATAAAGCTCAATAGCCTTGTAGATAAGGTAATGATCGAAAAGCTATATAGTGCCGCCAAGGCCGGGGTAGATATTAACCTGGTCATCAGGGGTATCTGCTGTGTATATCCAGAGCAAAAGATCTTCAAAAACCACATGAAAGCCATCAGCATTATTGATGATTATCTGGAGCATGCACGTGTGTTCATATTTGACAACGGGGGCAAACCACAGGTGTTCATTTCATCGGCCGACTGGATGGTGCGCAACCTTGATCATCGTATAGAAGTGGCCTGTCCTATCTATAATCCCGATATTCAGCAGGAGTTGATCGATATCATGAATATTCAGCTTGCTGAAAACGTAAAAGGTCGTAAATTAGACAACGAGCAGAGCAATGAGTATGTGGAAAGAGGTGCAAAAGATCCCGTTGTTAGGTCGCAGGTGGCTATTTATAAATACCTGCGCAATAAAAAATATATAGATTGATATTAGCCGCTATAGATATTGGCTCCAACGCAGCCAGATTACTGATCTCCGAAACATCTATTTATAAAGATGGCTCGGTGGATTTTACAAAGCTTACACTGCTGCGTATCCCCTTACGGTTGGGTTTCGATGTGTTCAACACTGGTTTTGTTTCTGATGAAAAGAAGCAAAAGCTGATAGAGACATTGAAGGCCTACAAGTTGTTAATGAGCATCTATAATGTGGAAGCGTATAAGGCCTGTGCTACATCGGCCATGCGCGATGCCACCAATGGCCCGCAAATACGTAAAGAGATATTTGAAGAGACCGGTTTTGAGATCAAGATCATTTCAGGTCTGGAAGAAGCCAACATCTTATACGAAACGCATATTGCCGAAGGTCTGGCCGACAATAAATCTTACATATACATAGATGTAGGTGGTGGTAGTACCGAAGTAACTTTATTTACCGAAGGGCATACCATATTTAAAGAGTCTTTCAATATAGGTACCATTCGTTTGTTGCAAAACAAGGTGACTGATGAGCAATGGGATCATGTGAAATGGTTCATAAAGACCCACACGAAAGACCATCAGCCGCTCGAAGCTATAGGTACCGGAGGTAATATCAATAAGATATTCTCCATCTCCAAGCGCAAAGAGGGTAAATCACTCCCGCTCGACCTGCTGAAGGACTACTACAAAGAATTAAGCTACTCTACTATAGAGGAACGCAAGCACCTCTACCACCTGCGCGATGACCGTGCCGATGTGATAGTGCCTGCCTTGCAGGTATATGTATCTATCATGCGCTGGGCAGGTGCTACAGAAATATACGTACCCAAAATAGGTTTGGCCGACGGATTGATAAAGATGCTGTATAATGAGCGGGCTGGGAAAATGTAATAGTTGCGTTCATATAGAAGGCAACAAACTCTAATAGGCCACATTTTAATTATCCTGTAATAAAAAATGGACTTTAATCAACTTGTCACATCGCTTTTAAAAATCAACAAAGACCTCAAAGAGCAAAGCATTAGTGCTGTCAATACTGCGTTAACACTGCGTAATTGGTTCTTTGGTTTTTATATTCTTGAATTTGAGCAAAACGGAATTGACAGAGCCGAATACGGGAAATCATTATTGGCAAAGATTTCAAAAGAAATGAAGGATCTGCGGATCCCCAATACAGATGAAAGAGAATTACGTAGAAATCGTCAATTTTATGTTGCGTATCCAAGTGCTTATAAACTTCTTGCTTCCAACGAGCAAATTCGGGGTTTATTGCCCCCCGAATTCAAAAATAATGTGCCCCGTTCAGCAATAGGCCCAATTCGGGGTTTGCCAAACCCCGAATTAGAAGTAGGTGATACACATTATGTTACCTTATTCAAAAGAGTATCATATACCCATTTTATAGAACTTATAAGAATCGAAGACCCCTTAAAACGGCTATTTTACGAGTTAGAATGTATAAAGGGAACATGGACCGTAAAAGAATTAAAAAGACAAATAGGGTCCCTGCTCTATGAGCGCACAGGGCTATCGGGAGACAAAGAAAAACTACTGGGACTAACCCATCAAAATGCAGCCATACAAAACTTCCCCGATCTGATCAGAGATCCATACGTTTTTGAATTTCTTGGCTTAAAGCCTTATGAAGTGTTGCTTGAAAAGGAAATGGAACAAGCCTTGCTTGATCATTTGTTACAATTCCTGCTGGAGTTGGGCAAAGGATTTTGCTTTGAGTCACGGCAAAAGCGGATCATTATCGATAATGAACACCATTACATTGACCTTGTATTCTACCATAGGCTATTGCATTGCAATATTTTGATTGACTTGAAAACAGAGCGTTTTAACTATGCCCATGCAGGACAGTTGAACATGTATCTGGAGTATTACAAAAAATATGAAATGGCTGATGGCGATAATCCGCCGATAGGTATCTTGCTATGTACGGATAAAGACAAGGAACATGTAGAATTTGCAACCGCAGGTATCGATGACAAAGTGTTTGTATCGCAATACCTTGTAGCATTACCGGATAAACATGAATTGGAGCAATTCATTAAAAAAGAATTCAACCAAAATAAGCCCTATTAAACTATTTATATCAACATAAAATTTCTACGATAATCTGGGCTACAGAAATATACGTGCCCAAAATAGGCCTTGCCGATGGTTTGATAAAGATGCTGTATAACGAGCATGCTGGGAAAATGTAATTTTTGAGTATTTTTATATCATAAATACCTGCGCAATGAACAAGAAACTTAAGTTCTTCGTGATTTACATGGTTATAATTACTCCGATAAACCTACTGGCAAATTTTGCACTGAACGATAATACACTGTCTGTGAAAAGCGTCATTGGCAGCGTGTTGGGCACCTTGCTTGTTTTCGGGGTCATCAACTGGATATCGGGTCAGCAGAATAAGACGGTAGTACAGAAGCCCTTGCATAAATAGCGCTGCATTTGCAACGGTCTATACTTTTCAAATAATTCATTGAGGCATTAAGGCATTAAGCCATTGAGCCATTTATTTGCGTAATTTTAGGCCATGCCCAATTCTAATGTGCGCCCTACAGATAATTTGTCGAGCCAGGAACGTGAGTTTGAAAACACGATCAGGCCTCAAAGTATCGAAGACTTCTCCGGCCAGCCCAAGCTGGTAGAGAATCTGCGTATATTTATAAAGGCGGCCAATCTTAGAGGCGAGGCACTGGATCACGTTTTGTTTCACGGCCCTCCCGGGTTGGGTAAGACCACACTTTCCCGTATCGTAGCTAATGAACTCGGCGTAAGCATAAAAGAAACCAGCGGACCCGTTATAGAAAAACCAGCCGACCTGGCGGGGCTTCTTACCAGCCTGGAACCAAGAGATGTACTGTTTATAGATGAGATTCATCGCCTGAGCACTGTTGTAGAAGAGTATCTCTATGCAGCTATGGAAGATTTTAAGATCGATATCATGATCGATTCAGGTCCTTCTGCGCGATCTATACAGCTATCTATATCTCCTTTTACATTAGTAGGCGCTACCACACGTAGTGGCTTACTTACTGCTCCACTGCTTTCCCGCTTTGGTATCAAATCGAGGCTCGAATATTACACTGCCGATATACTGCAAATGATCATCATCCGCGCCGCAGGTGTGCTGCATGTCCGTATCACATCCGATGCGGCTATGGAAGTAGCCCGTCGTAGTCGGGGTACCCCACGTATTGCCAATGGCCTGCTGCGCCGTATGCGCGATTTTGCACAGGTGCTGGGCAATGGGGTTATAGATATGGATATTGTGGAGCATGGGCTACGCGCACTTAATGTAGATGAGAGCGGACTTGATGATATGGACAATAAGATATTGACTACGCTGATAGACAAGTTTAAAGGCGGTCCTGCAGGCATCAATAACATAGCCACGGCTGTGAGTGAAGAGGCCGGTACAATAGAAGAAGTATATGAGCCCTTCCTCATACAGGAGGGATATATAATGCGTACACCAAGAGGGCGTGAGGCTACAGAAAAGGCATATAAACACTTAGGAAGAAAAAAAGACCCTACTAATTCAACATTGTTTTAAATGAGTTTAAGTAACGTGAAGACAAAAACAGGATTGTATTTAACTATAGTAATTGCCATGATGTTGTCGTGCAAAAACCAGGCACCGCGCAAGACGGTAGATGCAGTGCAGGTACATATGAATAACTCCGCGGTTCAGTATGAATTGCTCAATAGGGCGCAGTGGCTCATAGGTTCGTGGAAGGGCGTTATAGGTGAAGGCGTAAGTGTTGAGAATTGGTATAAACAGGATGACTCCACTTACGTTGGTGCCGGTCTGTTCATTAAAGGCAATGTCAACCTGTCTGAGGAATCTGTTAAGCTCTACCAGAGAGGTAAGGATCTGTATTATGAACCAACCGTAAAAGGACAGAACAACGGCAAACCCATTACTTTCAAGATGGTATCTATCAGTGCTAAGAAGATGATCTTTGAAAACCCACAGCATGATTTTCCTCAAAAGATCACCTATGTGCAAATGGCTGAAGACTCTATGGTAGCCACCATATCGGGTATAGACAAAGGCATGATGCGTGCTGAAAATTTCCCTATGATCAGGAAAAAGTAGAGTCGCAGCCGGGTGATGTGTACAGTAAAATGCGCCGATTGTCATATTTTATAAAACTTAGTTAAAATATGTCCTTTGTGCCAAAAGGGGGATAAATAAACAGGTTTCTTTTCCGTTCTTCACATTCTCTTTTTTATACACACTCACTCATTTCTCTACGTATGAATAGGTTCATCGCCATTATTCTATTACTGCTATGTTCGGCAGGTTATACCAATGCACAGTATATTGTAAAAGGCAATGTAACAGATACCCTCAATAATATGCCGCTATACATGTCATCGGTCGTATTGATACGAGCGGCCGATTCTGTAATAGAGAGCCATGGCAGAGCCGGCTACGACGGCAACGTGCAGCTCAATGCAACCAAACCCGGCAAGTATATTGTTAAGGCCATGTACCACGGCTTTGCCGACTATGTAGATGCGATCACTATCTCAAAACCAATCACAGAACTCGGCACTATACCCATGGTTTCCAAAGAGAATTTGTTGAAAGAGTTTGTACTTACCCGACAGACAGCAGCTATAAAAATAAAGGGAGACACTACCGAATATGTGGCAGACAGCTTTAAGACAAAAGAGAATGCAACCGTAGAAGACCTGCTTAAAAAACTGCCCGGTATACAGGTAGATAAAAACGGGCAGATAGTAGCACAAGGCGAAACCGTAGCTAAGATATTGGTAGATGGCGAAGAGTTTTTCTCTGATGACCCCAAGGTAGTTACCAAGGGCCTGCAGGCTAAAGCCGTAGACAAGGTGCAGGTATTTGATAAGAAGAGCGACCAGGCAGAATTTACAGGTATCGACGATGGACAGAAGACCAAGACCATTAACCTGGAACTGAAAGAAGAATACAAAAAAGGTTACTTTGGCAAGGTAGATGCAGGTGGGGGAACGGATGGTTATTTCCAGAACCAGGCTATGATCAACGCATTTAAAAGCAAGCGCCAGGTTTCAGCTTTTGCTATAGCATCTAATACCGATAAGGTGGGCCTTGGTTGGAGAGATAATGACAAATTCAGCAGTGGTAATGGTACTACTGAAATTACAGAAGATGGTGGTATTATGACAACGTACACCAGTGGCAGTGGCGATGACGATTTCGCAGGTTGGGATGGTAGCTACAGCGGAGAGGGGTTACCCAAGACATGGACAGGCGGCCTGCACTATGCCGACAAGTGGAACGATAACAAAGAACACGTTTCTGCCAACTATCGCTACGCTATGCAGAATGTGGAGATCAATGGATTATCCATTACTAAGAATAATTTCTCTGAGCAGCGGTCTAATAAGAACCAGTTCAGTAAGGGCGACAGGCATGGCGTGGATGGGCTCTTTGAATGGAAGATAGATACCAGTACCACGCTTAAGCTGAATGTGTCGGGTGGCCTAAAAAATATGAAGACATTGTCTGAATATACGGCAAGTGGCGTTAATACAGAATTGAATAGCGGCTCTACCAACAGAAGAAATATAACCAGTAATTCAGATGGGCAATTCTTTAATGCCGATCTTCTGCTGCGCAAAAAGTTTGCAAAGAAGGGCCGCACGCTCTCTGTCGATGTAAAAGAAAATCAGAAGCAGACCAGCAGCAATGGTAATCTTACCTCTTATATAAGCGGTTACCGATTCGACACAACAACAAATACTACCATTAATAGCCCGATAGATACTACTAACCAGAAAAAAGACAACGCCACTAGCATCCTGGCCTTTTCTGCAAAGGCAACATATACCGAGCCGCTATCTAAGACAGTATTCCTCGAGGTTAACTATTCCACAACTATAGATAACAGCACGTCTAAGAACCTCTCTACTGACAACGGTGAACAGCAGATCAATTCTCTGTATAGCAGCAACTATAAGTTCAATATCCTTACCAACAGGGGCGGACTTAACCTGAAGTATAATCTCAAAAAGATAAACATTTCAGCAGGTTGCGATGTGGCCAATACCGACTATAACCAGGAAGATATATTGAGCGGCGCCAATAGCAGGAAGAGGAATTTTAATAACATTTTCCCTTCAGCATCTTTGACCTACAAGGTTGGCCGTCAGACAAGCCTTAACATCTATTATCACGGTAATACTACGCAGCCTACAATTACGCAGATACAGCCGTTGCGTCAAAACACAGATCCATACAATATCACCATCGGTAACTCCAACCTGAAGCAGGAATTCAACAATACGGTCAACATCCGCTTTAATGATTATAAGGTGCTGACAGGCAGGTATACTTATGGTGGTATCACCTTCTCAACTACCAACGATGCTATCAGCACAGCGCAGATCACTAACGGAAATGGTGTGAACACTACGCAGTATGTGAATGTAGACGGCAACTACAATGGCTATGCCTACATGGGCGGCGGTATCAAAATACCTAAAACAGTAGCCTATATAGGTGCCAACTTCAATCCAAGCCTCAGCCGCATACACAATTTCACAAATGGTCAGGCCAACTTAAGTGATAATACTTCATTGAGTTTCGGTCTCGATTTTAACGCAGATAAAGAAGGTAAGTATGAGATCAGGGTAAGCCCTTCTATTGCTTACAACGAGAGCAAGTCAACCGTTGGTGATTTCTATACGCACTACGCAATATATTCGGGCTCGGTGTCGGGTTCTTATCAGCTGCCTAAGAAGTTTGAAATTGGTACTAATGTAGACGTTACTATCAGAGAAAAAACGAAGGTATTCACCACCAACAACAACGTGGTTATCTGGAATGCATATGTTGGTAAGAAGTTCCTGAAAAATGGCCAGCTTGAGGCACGTTTAAATGCACTCGATATCCTCAATCAGAACATTGGGTTTAACAGGAACATAGATGGTAATACCATTAGTCAGAACAGCTACAACACTATACGCCGTTATGGTATGCTAAACCTGATCTGGAATTTCACGCACACACCTACCGGTTCACAACCGGCCGCGCAAGGGCCAATGATGATCAAGCGATAATAATGATCCCGCAATCTGTGAACAGCTTAAAAAGTACAAAAATGAAAAGCCTTTTAATAATACTCCACATAGTTTTACTGTCTGCCATGAGCGCAAAGGCACAGTTTATAACATCAGGTAAAATAGAGTATGAGCGTAAAATAAACATACACGCCCAGATGGAAGAAATGGAGGACAATGAGTGGATTCAGAAGATCAAATCTCAGATGCCCAAGTTCACTTCCGCGTACTTCGATATGGTGTTCGATACCGGCCGTGTCAGCTATAAGCCGGGCAGGGAATCACCCAATCCCATAAAGATGTTTGGTAACGGGCCTGCTACTGAAAACATTGTCTATACAGATCTTACGGGTAAACACGTCAAGTCTATGAAAACAGTCTATGAGCAGAAATTCCTTGTTCAGGACACCCTTCGCACGTTGAAGTGGAAGGAGAAAGATGAGATAAGAATGATAGCCGGTTACAAGTGCCATAAGGCCGTTAGCATCATCTGCGACAGTGTATATGTTGTTGCCTTCTATGCCGAAGATCTGCCGGTAACGGGTGGTCCCGAAATGTTTTGCGGCCTGCCGGGTATGATACTGGAACTGGCCGTACCACGCCTGCACACCACATGGGTAGCCACTAAGGTAGAACAGAAGACTCTTGCCGACGCCGATTTCGTTATCCCCGAAAAAGGCAAGAAAGTAACGCAGGATGCCATGCAGGAAACAATAAAAGAAAGCTTCAAAAGCTGGGGCAAATCTGCCACCCGCAATATGTGGTGGACAGTGCTGTAAGCTTCAAAGGTCAAAAATGAAACTAGTGAAGGCAAAAGCACGCCGTTATTAATAGGAGCCATCTGTTATTTGCAGATGGCTTTTTTATTTGCATTTTGGCGGCTAGTAAACGTAATACCAAAACGAATATATATATATATGCTATGATTTTCTTTAAAGGAAATACTAACGGAGCAATTAAATCATACGTCCTACTAATACAGTACTATTAACTTACACCTAAATGGCATCATCATGAAAAAACTCGGAATTCTTATTTTTTTCGCAATTACGGCTTTCTCTTCTTCCGCAGCTACCGACATTACAGTAGGTGGTGTTTCCGGTCACTGGACTATCGCAGGCTCTCCGTACCGTATTTTTAATGATATTGTTGTGAATTCCGGCGATATCCTCACTATTGATCCGGGTGTGCAGATAGTATTTCAGGGTCCGTATTTCCTATACATCTATGGTAATATACAAGCATCCGGTTCGGCAGCAGCACACATCAGTTTTACAGTGCAAGACACCACCGGTTGGTACATAGATACAGGGTATGTGGGTGGATGGAGAGGTATGGAAACAATTTACCCGGGGTTGCCAACAGATACAACATTCTTCAACTATTGTGATATGCAGTACATGAAAAACGGAGGTTTTCATATGGAAAAGCCTATTACGATGGACCATACAAACTTTAGTAACAACAAGATAAATGATAACATCGGTTCACTGGTAGACTTGAACAACTACATTCCTGGCACAGGTACTTTTGAGGTAACTAATTGTACTTTTTCTCATAACATACAAAGTTCGTGGGCGCTGTTAATGTGCTGGAGCGATGCGAACATTACAAACACCATAGTGCATGATAATACGCTGAGGAGGGGAGTAAGTGCCTGCTTCCTGGTTTATGGTAATTATATTTTTAAAGACAATGAAATATATAATAATGGCTCAACAGCGGACAGCGGTATTGGTAATGCAATTGGCGCAAGCAATACAATTGCTTTGATTGAAGGAAATAAAATACATGATAATGTCATGTATGAGCAAGGAGCGATTGGTGTCAGTGAATCTATTGCCGATATAAATCACAATTACATCTGTAATAACAGGGTATTGAAGCCGTTTACAGGCGCGGCATGTGGGCTGGTGCAGGGCGGTGGCGGAGTGCGTGTAGGCGATAACCCTGACAGTAGCAACCTGCAGCGTAAAACCACAGTAAGGAATAATATCATTGCCAATAATTATACCGGTTTTGCAGGGGCTGCTGTGTATATAATCTTTGCCAATGTAGATGTGCTCAATAACCAAATTATTAATAATAACGAGGGTTGGAAGGGCGACATCTATGTATTCAATAACCCTGGTGTAGGCTGGTATGGGACGGTAAATATTCAGAACAATGTCTTATATAAAAATGCTCCGCTGGCTGATGGTGATACAATTTTAGTACGTGTAGAGGCAGCGGATACACTTGTTTATGCTAATAATTGGATGCAAAAGTCAATTGAATCCAACCTCCATATCGGTATGTTTGGCATTGCTAATTGGGGAGATACTAGCAATAATGTTATTGGCACTTCGCCGGGTATGGTAGCGCCAACAATAAATGCAAACGTTACAGAAAGTGCCCTCACATCCGACTTTAGCTTGCTTGCAAGTTCTCCCTGCATTGATAAGGGTGATAGCTTATGCGCTCCTCTGGGGGCTGTTGATTATGCAGGCTATGCCCGTATTTCTGGAACAAACGTAGATATCGGGGCTTACGAATATCAGCAAACTATCGTGGTAAATGCTGTTGGAAATATTAATGCATCCCGTATTAAAGCGCACCCCAATCCCGCCCATAATCTGTTGTTTATATCTACCCCCGATGCAACAGGTGTAATGACATTGAGAGATATTACAGGCAAAGTCGTAATACAGGAGAAAGTAAACAGCAAACTCATCTATCTTGATGTGCAGTCTATTCCTCGGGGCTTGTATATAGCCACGTGGAGTGATGAGAATGGAATTAGTGAAACGCAAAAGATAATTGTTGAATAAGACCTGGACATATTCCAACGTAAAAATCCCCGCTCGATATGAACGGGGATTTTTCATAATTAATTTATTGATCAGGCTCTTATCCTATCACTCTCTTTATTCTGGCTATTGTCTCCGCCTTGCCTATCAACTCTGCTATGTGATATACACCCGGGCCAAATTTGCCGCCTACCAGCATTATACGAAGCGGCAGCATAATGTCGCCTTTCTTCAATGTAAATGATGGCAACAGTTCTATTGCACTTTGTTCTATTGCTACGTCTGTCCAGTCGGCAAGTTCATTGAGCTTGTCCATCCATGCGGCAAAGAATAGTTCCTTATTCTCAGTCCACTTGGCATCTCTTATCAATGTCTCATCAATGGTCTCAGGAGTTGTAAAGAAGAAGCTGCCCTGTGCCCAGAAATCTGAAAGAAGTGTGCAGCGGTCTTTTACCAGCGCTATAACTTTTATCATTAACTCTTTCGATGGGTTCTGACCTTGTGCTGCAATATAAGGCATTGCCAGGTCGGCAAGTGTTTCATTATCGGTCTGCTGTATATATTGATTGTTGAACCACTTGGCCTTTTCAAAGTCGAACTTGGCACCACCCTTATGTACACGATCTATTGAGAACTTATCCACCAGTTCTTCCAGTGAATAGATCTCCTTTTCTTCGCCGCTGTTCCAGCCCAGCATGGCCAGCATGTTTACAAAAGCCTGTGGCATAAAGCCCATCTCTCTGAAACCCATTGTGGTCTCATCCTTAGCCGGGTCGTACCAGTTCATTGCAAATACCGGGAAGCCCAGCCTGTCGCCATCGCGCTTGCTTAGCTTACCATTACCATCAGGTTTTAGTATCAGTGGTAAATGCGCCCATTGAGGCATGTCGGCTATCCAGCCAAGGTATTGCCACAACAGCAGGTGTACAGGCGCACTAGGCAGCCATTCTTCACCCCTGAAGGCATGCGTGATCTTCATGAGGTAGTCATCAACAACCACTGCCAGGTGATAAGTAGGCATACCATCTGCTTTCAGCAATACCTTATCATCAACCAGGTTAGATTCAAACATGATGTTGCCACGTATCATATCATTGAATACGATCGTTTCATTCTCCGGTACCAGTATGCGTATAACGTGCGGCGTACCATTATTCAGCAGGTCATTCACCTCGTCGGCCGACAGAGTAAGTGAGTTGCGCATACGCTTGCGGGTATTGTGGTCGTACTGTACCGATGAGTGTTCGTCGGTCTTCAGCACTCGGCGCATTTCTTCCAGCTCTTCAGTAGTATCAAATGCATAATACGCGTGTCCCTGGCCTACCAGTTGCATAGCATATTCCCTATACATTTCTTTACGCTCACTCTGCCTGTAAGGGGCATAAGGGCCACCCACTACAGGGCTTTCATCCGGCATCAGTCCACACCATTTCAGGCAGTCCAGTATATATTCTTCGGCGCCTTTTACAAAGCGTGTCTGGTCGGTATCTTCAATACGCAGCACAAAGTCGCCACCATTAGCGCGTGCATATAAGTAATTATACAATACGGTACGCACACCACCCAGGTGCAATCCACCCGTAGGGCTTGGTGCAAATCTTACCCTTACTCTTTTTTCCATACTGCAAAGATAGTTTTTGTTGCTCTATTCTTTTCCCTCGCCCTTCGCTCCCCACTCATGACTTTCCCCCGCACAAAAAAGCCACCCTTGCGGATGGCTTTAAAAACTATTTTTTCTTATTCATGTTTACTGGCGGCTTATTCCCCACCGGCACTACCTTAGGCCGTGGTGTCTCGTCTTTTATGCCATACTCCCACTTATTCAAAATGTCGGTAAGCTTCAGCAGTAGCCCACTGTTCCTGAAGTACAACAGCATCAGCGGGAACATCTTGAATAATCCCCTTTTAATGGTATGCATTAGATCTACCAGCGGGAAGATATAACTCAATGCTACCAGGCCAACATACACAACGCATATGCCATAGATCGCTATTATTTTTTCTCTCGACGAATTCTTCCGATAAAATATAAGGTCTACAACAAAGATCAGTACGAACAATTGTACAAAGTAACCGTAGTACAACGCACCGTTGGCAGAAAATATAAGCTCTGTAGACATATCTCCCATTATCTTAAAGAAGATGCTCACGTCGCTTATGTGTTTGTTGATCTCGGTAGCCACGTCGTAGTGCTGCGGTAGGTAGTATTTGTCATATACACCAATTGCCAGGTAGTACACGGCAAAAGGGAATATTAGAAATAGAGCCGTGTTGATCACTATCTTCTTCATTTCCATCTTATCCTTTAGGAAGTAGAATAGTAAGAGTGGGGTAGCCATCGCTATCAGTATAGGTGTCTCAGAGCGGACATACGATGCTATGGAGAAGAATAGAATAGACAGCAGGAAGTAGTTTTTCCTTTCCAGATCAGATAAGTACAAGCTAAGGAAATAGAACCCGCAGAAGAAGTAGATCATGTTGCTGTAATCAAATAGCAGCAGGTAGGTATAACCGAACACTTCCGGCATGGCGAAGAAATACACCATTATAAAACCTACAATTACAGGATGCAGCTTCTGTTTAAGAATAGAGATAATAAGGGTAATAAAACTAAGCACTATGATGCTCAACCATGTCTGGCCAAATGGCTGTACAAATATTTTGTAAATAACCTGTAGACTGGCTATGAACAAAGGTTTCAGCTGGTTGTTAGTTGTAGACAGGTCTACTGAAAATATCGAGTTGACCATTGTTTTTTCCCTTACTGCAAATTCGGCAATGGCTTCAGGGCCCGCCAGCATATCTCGTGGGTTGGGCGCGTAATAGAAGCAGCGCCATACACTTAGTGAAAGCAATGAAAAGAACACAAACAGGAACGGCAGCTCATAGATCTTTGGCCACTTCACACTCTGCAAAGACAATGACATGGTGGACCCCCTAAAATACTTGAACAGGGGAATAAATGCCAATACAGTTGCAGACAGTATTACCCCAACCAACACTTCTCTGGAGATAGGCAGGTGCAATAATGCAAGTATGAACGGGAAGAAGGACACAATGCCCACGCCCATAATAAATGACAACGGAATAATTACCAGCAATGGAAGCTTCACTTTGAAAAGTTCAATCACGCCTCTCCCGGTAATAAAATGCGTTATCAGCAAGAATAATAGTCCGGCGAAATTCATATAGGGTTGTACTTTTTGTAGGTGATCAGTAATTTATGCAATTCTTCTTTTGTTATTGGCACTAGTGCTACACTGCCCTCACCTCTTGGTATGAATGTCCAGTTGGCATCTTCTACATTGGGGCTGGTAGTAATTACGGCCTTTATGCCACCTGTATGATAGTAGAAAGAGAGCGGCTCAGGAAAATCAAATCCACTCTTTATTGATCTCATATATTCATTAGGAGGTAATAATATTACATTGTTCTTCGTATGTACGGTATCCATGGTCTTCTTGGCATACTGCACCAACGCGTATAGGTTACCAAACCTATACTCTTTTCTTTCTTCCACGCCTGTACGCTCCATCTGGTCGCTGAGAGACGGGCTCAGAATAAACCTGTCCAGCCACCGCTCAACCCTTTCTGTCTTAGAGATGATGAGTATCCCCAATATAGACGCTACCATTAATATTAGCCGTTTAAATCCCATCGGTATTTTTTAATACTTGAATGGCAATAATACAAAATTCCTTGCAAAGCCTGCCGCAAATAGCTAAAAAAACAGGTTGTTTTGATGCTCATATGTGCTGCCTGCCCGGGTGTCTCCACATCAGGGGCATTAAGCCATTGAGCCATTAAGCAATTAAGCCATTATCTTTGCACCATGTTTTCTGTAGATTCTGTACTGGCCAGCGCCCTTGAAACCATTAGACTCGAAGCCGAGTCGGTAAGTAAATTGGCTGATTATATCAATGCTTCTTTTGCTGAGGCGGTGCGTGTTATACATGAAGCTAAGGGCAGGGTAGTGGTAAGCGGTATTGGTAAAAGTGCGGTAATAGCGCAGAAAATGGTAGCCACCTTCAATTCTACAGGCACACCTTCTTTGTTTATGCATGCTGCCGATGCCATTCATGGCGATCTGGGTATGATACAACCAGACGACGTAGCTATAGTGATCTCCAAAAGTGGTAACAGCCCCGAGATAAAAGTACTGGTGCCGCTGATCAAAAACTTTGGCAACTCGGTTATTTCTATCTGTGGCAATGAAGATTCTTTTCTGGCAAAGCAGTGCGATATATTTCTCAATACTACCGTTGAAAAAGAAGCCTGCCCTAATAACCTCGCCCCCACTACCAGCACTACCGCACAGATGGTAATGGGCGATGCCCTGGCCGTATGCCTGCTCAACCTGAAAGGCTTTACAGATAAAGACTTTGCCCGCTACCACCCCGGTGGTGCATTGGGTAAGCGCCTTTACCTGCGCGTATCAGACATGAGCGACGCCAATGAAAAACCCGTGGTCAGTCCATCAAGCTCGCTCCGTGAGGTAATCTATGAGATCTCCGGCAAGCGCCTGGGGGCAACTGCGGTTATTGATGAAGATGGCCAACTAAAAGGCATCATCACCGATGGCGACCTGCGCCGCATGCTAGAGAAATACGACAACCCCGCACAATTAAAAGCTGCTGACATTCTCTCTGCCGGTGCAAAGTCTATTGATGGCGGTGAGCTGGCTACAGAAGCACTCGCCCTTATGCGCAAGCACGACATCAGCCAGTTGATAGTAACCAAAGACGGAAAATATGCCGGTATCCTGCACATCCACGATCTTGTGCGCGAGGGGATAATTTAATTCATTATGTGAAATAATTTTATGCATCCTGATATCCACGGCGACTGCTACGGCAAACTTCAGTATATGTGTCACACAATAGATCAGTTGCCGTCACCTTCAGGTCAATGTCATTTGGTTAACAATCAGAATTACATGTAATGATGCCGAAGGTATCATATGTCTATAGCAAAGCAAGATTGTATATGGTTCCGATGCCGAAGGTATCGCATGTCTGTATAAGCGACTTTCTCTTAACTTAATGACATTTCCTGAAGGGGCGAAACAACTCCGGAAGCAACCTGCGATGTCCATAGACAAATCCCCATTCCTGCAACTTTCATAACCACCCGTGAAAACCACCCCGTGAAAAATACCCTCTTTGGTGTGGTATTTTTCATGTACCCAGGCATATTTCCTGAAAGTACTTTTACCGGTACATAAGGTTAGTCCTTATCACCATGATTTACGATGCCTGTAATACCTATCATTGGCAGAAATGGGAATTGGATGCCGGGTTTGATCCCCCGGTTGTCCATTGCGAAACATCAAAAAATGTTTTGTTTGTTTGTTGCCCCTATGCTGACATCATTTGAAACTTACTTGCCTTCCGCATCATACCGGAAGGCAAGTTTGCTTTTAGCCTTGCCACAACATGAAATATCATTAAATTAAACTGAGTGCAACGAATTATAATTGTTGGTTACAAGCCCTGAAAAGCCTGCCGGTAGGCAGGGGCTTACGTCTTGCAAGATCCCTTTGAGCTACTTCGCGCCCATTTCTTTGCGCTCTTTGCGTGAAATCTATGATATACTGCGCCCCATATTATAAAATCTAACAAAATTTTGAGGTTAATTAAGGTGATTAAATTCCCTGTCAATTACAAAAAACGTGTATTTTGCGCCCTATGAGCCTTGACCTGTCTGTTGTCATACCCTTATATAACGAAGAAGAGTCACTTCCCGAGTTGGTGGAGTGGATAGAACGCGTATGTACCGAGCATAAATTATCGCATGAGATCATCATGATAGATGATGGCAGCACCGACGATAGCTGGAAGGTTGTTGAGGAGCTGGCAAGGGATCACCAATCAGTAAAAGGCATCAAATTTCAGCGTAACTACGGCAAGAGCCCTGCGCTACATGAAGGCTTTAAAGCAGCCATGGGCAATGTGGTCATCACCATGGATGCCGACCTGCAGGACAGCCCCGATGAAATACCCGAGCTCTACAGCATGATCATGACCGATGGTTATGACCTGGTAAGCGGCTGGAAAAAGGTGCGCTACGATAATGCTGTTACCAAAAATCTTCCTTCAAAACTATACAATGGTGTAAACCGCCGCCTTACCGGCATAAAGCTGCATGATATGAACTGCGGCCTTAAGTCTTACAAGCGCAAGGTGGTGAAGAGCATAGAAGTATATGGTGAGATGCACCGCTTTATACCTGTACTGGCTAAGTACGCAGGTTTCAAGAAGATCGGTGAAAAGGTAGTGCAGCACAGGCCACGTAAATACGGTTCATCTAAGTTTGGTTGGGAGCGATTCATTAATGGCTTCCTCGATCTGCTTTCTATACAATTTGTAAGTCGCTTTGGTAAGAAGCCTATGCACCTGTTTGGTGCCCTGGGTTCATTTACCTTTCTGTTAGGGTTTTTCTTTACAGCATCACTTATTATAGATAAGATAAGGCTGGGAGCTGATTTTGGCATTACCAACAAGCCCGCATTTTATCTTTCCCTACTGGCCATGATGATGGGTACCCTTTTCTTCCTTACAGGTTTTATAGCAGAACTCATCACTCGCAATGCTGCCGATAGGAACGTATACCTGATGGACGAAAAAATAGGCTGGGAAAATTAAGTCAAAATTTAAAAGTGGAAATTTAAAAGAGGATGATGCCGAGCGTGTCGGCTCTTTTTTGCCGCTATTCTGTCTTCTGACCAACAGCTATCGGGCCGGCTCTCTTTGAGTACGTAACAAAACACTGACGCCTTATTGGATTAACCGCAAGGTTACGAGCTTAGCTGATGTAGTGAGGACCAACAAACACAACTGTTTCAAATGCTTGGCCCAAAAATTGTAATCAATATGAAGCTGATTTTTCGTGCTTTTCTCTTGTGTTTGTTGCCACTTTTTGTTCATGCCCAAACCTTTGTGGCGCTTACACCGTGTATAACCACTGGTCTGGGGAATATCGCTCAGAAATTTAGTCCCACAATAGAAATTGGCCGGCAGTGGGATGTGTTCAGCACCGCGTTGGCCCTGGGTAAAACCGGCTGTGGTAAGACAGTTGGTAAAGACACCACTTTCTACATGGAACTACGCCCCAATCTGAATGTCTTCCAGGTTGGTAAATTTGTCAACACCTTTACCCCCGGTATAGGCTATGTATTTGGTGCATCACAAAATATGCTGCTGGAGTTCACGTCAGGTATTGAGTATTCATTTACCGATAATCTACACATCAATATTATGTTCGGGCAGTATTATTTCAGCGGAGAAACATCATCAAGCTCCACTGCTTTCTTCGGTATCTCGGTGGCCAAATTCTTTGCACCCGCTCATCCAAAGTCGCTTATTCAGAAATAGTGTTGGTAATCAAATTCCATCACATTTTTCATTGTCCTAAACGCTTTGGGGAAAACATATCCACACAAAATAACCCACCTCAAACCCTTACCCACAGCGCATTGCCGAAGATTTTCTCGCAAATTTTGTGAATATCTTTATTTTATAAATCCATTTACCCATATTAATTTACACCCGATTCGGGAGTAGTTCCTGATAACTCTTTGACATATGAACCCTTATCACAATCCACCTGCATACATTGTAGGGGCTGAAAATTTTCAGCCCTGCACCAACTACAGTCTAACACTGGTTGAAGCGTCTCGCTTCAGACACAAAATGCAACCTGAGCATCCCAACCTCAATCACAAATTGGCGGAAACACTGCGGAAAAGTGCAGAAAAACTGCGGAAAACTGCGGAAACTGGCGGTTTTACAAATCGGCTAAAACCCTTGTCTGGAAAGTCGTTAATAGGAAACTACCCAAAAAAAACTGCCGGAAACGCAAAAAAACCACCAATGGCGGAAAAACACAAAATAACCGCTCTCAATGAACAAAATGGCGGTAAACAAATACAGGGATTGTCTAAAAAGGTAGCAGCAAAAAGTGGCAGCATGTAGCAAAAAGTGGCAATTTGCTAAAACGACCTGAAACCCTTACCCACAAACAATTACACCCCAAATACCCGAACCAAAACTGCCACTTTTGTTAAAAACTTCCACTTCCTATTTTATGTAAGCAACAACTCCCCTTTTATTTTAAGAGGGGACGATATTCGACCGGCCCCTGGGCCAGTTGTCGAATGTCCGGGGTGATAACAACACCGGACATTCGTTTGTACCCTGCAACAACCGTACAGCACCTGTACAAGCATCCCGATGCGAGATTGCTTCGTTCCTCGCAAAGACCCTCTAAATGCAGAAGAAAGTAGAAGAAAGTAGAAAAAAGTGGAAGAAAGTGGAAGTTTTGTGAAATTTGTTAAAACACCCTGAAACCATTACCCATAAAGGCATACAGCCAAAAAACCCAAAACAAAACTTCCGTAAACACGAAAAAACTTCCACTTTTCAATTGCTCCATTGCGCTATGACGTTTTCGCCTGTAGAGTCTATACCAATTAAACGTCAAAAATAACACCTTACATGTCATGACCCCGTAGGCGGTCACCGCTTTGTAGCAACCCCCAACCCCTACACACATGCGAGCCGTCAGGTTCGCAGCCGATTACAACCTCGCCGTTTTATGATGTTCCACCGGTATTACAAATGCTCCAGTAAAAACTCTATGGTCCGTGGATAATAAAAATGCTCCAGCAAATGAATGCGTGCGGCCACGTCGCCGGCACTGTCTGATGGTAATATATTGCAGTAAGCCTGTGTTATAGTTGCACCATTATCATATACCTCATCTACATGGTGTATGGTTATGCCGGACTGCTTATCTCCGCTTTTAACTACAGCATCATGTACATGGTGCCCATACATGCCCTTGCCGCCATACTTGGGCAACAGTGCAGGGTGAATGTTGATGATACGCCCATGGAATGCATTGATAACGGATACCGGTATCTTCCATAAGAAACCTGCTAAGACAATGAGGTCAGGTTTCAGCTCTGTCAGTTGTTCCAGCATCATGGCCTGGCCGAATGTGTTGCGGTCTACTATAAGGAAAGGGATATGTTCTCTCTTAGCTATTTCCAGTACACCGGCCTCCGCCTTATTACTCACTATCAGCGATACATGCGCCTTGCCATTCTGCTTGAAATGGTCAATAATGGCTTGTGCATTTGTTCCTGTTCCTGATGCGAAAATGACTATTGAATGCATGGATAAAACTAAAAAGTGAAAACTAAAAACCTTCCCGGCAGTAAAAGTATGACAATGTCATTGACAGACGAAATGCGAAACAGCAACAAGCTCTGAAAGAGCGCATTCAAAAGCGTAGGGTGAAACCCTACGTCTTAAAAAAGTGACACACAGCTCTGAAAGAGCGCCCTCAACCTATGTATGCGGTGTGACTAATCCCATACATACCGTTCATCATATTCCACATTATATTTTTTCAGGAAGCCTCTATATTCATCCTGAAATGTTTTAACCCTGTGATGTTCATGCTGGCTATTTATGTACTCAACTACTTTATCTATCTGAGTAGGATTTACCGAGAATGCACCGTATCCTTCCTGCCAATAAAATTCTCCGCTGTGGGTTTTCGCCCATTTTGATGATCGGGTCTTTATCCCTTTTATGAGGTCTGACAATGCCACTTTTTTCGATAGCATGCATAGAATGTGAACATGGTCAAGATGGCCGCCTACCCTGATGGGGTTACTTTCCATATCCCTGCAAATACCACCTATGTAGTTGTATAGATCATTATCGTAAGGAGACTGTATTAATGGTTGCCTGTGTTTTGTGCTGAATATTATATGCAGATAGTTATTGACAAGCGATTGTGCCATAGTTGGTTTTGTTTAGCCATCAATATAATTAAAATAGCGGTTGGATGTGGTAGGAGGGCGCTCTTTCAGAGCTATGTGGCAGGATAATTTATACGTAGGGTTTCACCCTACGCTATTGAGTACGCTCTTTCAGAGCTATTCATTTTGAAGTAATCCTTAACTTAACGACATTGCCTTTCAGGGCTTGGATGTTGAAGGAAATTGGCCTCTATTGGTTAACGAGATAGGACTCCGTTACATGTTGTGCACACGCGGCTGGCTTTGGCACCACTGTCTCTTTCGGCTCCTTCTTGATAACACCGGTATAAATGAGTGCCAAAATGGCCAGACCCGCAATGATACGATATACACCAAATGCTCTGAAGCTATGCTTCTGCACATAAGTAATGAACGACTTAATAGCCAATACCGATACTATAAACGACACCAGGCAACCCACCACCAGCATGCCCAGGTTATCGGTATTGTGGAATACTTCAGGGTTTTTTTTATAGGTATCCAGTATGTCTTTGGCGGTAGCCGCCGCCATAGTAGGCACCGCCAGGAAGAAGGAGAACTCAGCAGCTACTTTCTTATCCAGTTTAGCTGCCATGCCACCTATGATGGTAGATGCACTGCGGCTCAATCCCGGAAAGATGATAGACAATATCTGGCACAAGCCTACTTTAAGTGCTTGGGCGTTGGTGATGCGCTCTTCATCATGAACCTCGGGCTTTTTAAACCAGCTGTCTACAAACAAAAGCACTACACCGCCAAGAACTGTTATACAGGCAATAACGGTGACATTACCCAGCAAGTTGTTAATGTGTTTCTTCAACAAAAGGCCAAATACCAGAGCAGGGATAACAGCTATGATCAACTTTACATAAAAGGCTATTCCCTTAAAATCAAGGAACTTCTTCCAATAGAGTACGATGACCGCCATTACTGCAGCAAACTGTATGACTATATCAAACATGTTGCTGAAGGCCTCATGCGGATCCATACCCATGATGGCCTTGGTAAACTTAATATGTGCGGTAGATGATATGGGGAGGAACTCCGTAACACCTTCTATAACGGCAATAACTATTGATTGTAACCAGGTCATGATCTACGGAATGTTTATGTATTTGTGCGTCTGTAAAGATAATTGCCACTGTGGGTGCTGCTGTATATAATCTATGATGAGTGGGGTTACGCTATCGCGCTTGCTCCACTCGGGCTGCAGGTACAGCAGGCAGTCTTTACCCACCTTTGCCGCATGTTCTTCTGCCCACTTAAAGTCGCTGTGATGATACACAACTACTTTTAATTCATTGGCCAGATCCAGGGCTTCTTGTATGGGCGCTTTGAATTTTTTAGGCGACAAAGTTACCCAGTCTATAGCCCCGACAATAGGCGATGAGCCCGACGTTTCTATATGCGTTTTAAATCCTTCGCCATGCAGGAGGTTGCAAAGTGCCGTAAGATCATGCAGGGCAGGTTCGCCGCCCGTTATTACGGCTATACGGCCGGGGTTGGCAGCCGCCAGTTGTGTTATTTCGTTTGCGGTCATCTGCGGATGTATGGAGGCATCCCAGCTTTCTTTCACATCGCACCACACGCAGCCTACATCGCAGCCGCCCAGTCTTATAAAGTATGCTGCTCTGCCTGTATGTAAGCCTTCACCCTGCAGGGTATAGAAGTGCTCCATTACGGGGTAAGAGACAGTATTTGATTCGGTATTGGTCAATTTTTGTTTTTGTATTTGTTGTTGATTATATAGTGTTAAAGGTTTGTCCGTTACAAGGAAACGAATACGTCCCGACGTGAGATTGCTTCGTTCCTCGCAATGACCCGCCAGAGCAATCTCAAAGAGAATCGGCCCAATGCCAAATGTCGTAGTTGAGAGCCACACCATGACATTGGGAAAAAAGCAGAGTATTATTTCTTAGCTAACAGCCACACTTGCTTTTTGTTTAGCGGCAAGTAGTGTATTCATCATCAATCCGCAGATGGTCATTGGGCCAACGCCTTTAGGAACCGGGGTAATATAGCTGCACAAAGGTGCTACATTATCATAGTCTACATCGCCTACCAGTCTCGATCCGCTCTTTTTTGTAGCATCATCTATCCTGTTGATGCCCACGTCTATAACTATTGCTCCCGGACGCACCATGTCGGCAGTTACGAAGAATGGCTTACCGATAGCGGCAACTATTACATCGGCAGTACGGGTGATCTCTGCCAGATTCTTAGTGCGTGAGTGTGTGAGCGTTACAGTGGCATTGCCCGGCTTTGTGTTGCGGCTCAGCAATATGGTCATGGGTGTACCAACTATGTTGCTACGGCCAATAACTACGCAATGCATACCTGCTACATCTATATTATAATGCTCCAGCATTAGCATAATACCATAGGGAGTTGCAGGCAGGAACGTTGGCTGGCCTAACATCATTTTGCCCTGAGAGATGGGGTGAAAACCATCCACATCTTTAGCAGGGTCTATAGTATTGATGATATTGTCGCCCGAAATATGATTTGGAAGGGGCAATTGCACTAATATGCCATCTACATCGGCATTATCATTCAGTTTCTTTACTTCGGCTATCAGTTCGGTTTCAGTTATTGAAGGGTCAAAACGCAGCAATGTAGATTCAAAACCCAGCTCGGCACAGCTTTTGACTTTATGGCCCACATAGGCCTCGCTAGCGGGATTATTGCCTACAAGAATTGCAGCAAGATGGGGCTTTTTGCCGCCGGTTGCCTGCCAGTCAATAACATCTTGCTTTATTTGCTCTTTGATATGAGCGGATACGAGTGTGCCGTCAAGTATTTGCATAGTGCAAATATAAACATTTGCAGGGTTGTTGGTAAGTGTTTACGGGAATACTATGCGTTTTGTTTCATTCTTGCATAGGTGATCTTAGATATCTCACTGATCGTCTCTGCGAGTTTTTTCAGGTCGGGGCCCTTGGTCATTACGGTAATGAGGTAAGCGCTGTTGTTAAAGTAAACAATACCTGTTTCATGAAGTTCGTGTATCTGCGCAGTACCGGCTTCCCCAAACTTGTGTGCCACTTTGACATCAGCAGGCAATCCTTTCAGCAGGCCATCTTTAAAATTGCATTGTGCCATGAGGGATGTTGCAAATTCGGAATTCGGGATAGTTAGATATGCCGCATTATATAAAGCCGCCATAAATATGGAATAGTCGCGGGTGGTGATGGTATAGGCCATGTAATCAGCGGCATTGGGCTTAGGAGGGTTTAGGCCGAGATCGGAGAATATCCTGATCAATACTTCGGGGTTGATCTGCCTGTTCAACAACTGCGTAGCTGAGTTATCGGAGTAGGCGATCATATAGGTCAATAATTCCTTTACAGTATAAGACTGCCCCGGTTTTAACGATTTTGTTACGTAGGTCTGCTTGATATCAACTACACCTTGCGGTTGGTATGTAATTTTTCTACTCATTAACGACGGATCTGTCTCCGACATTTTTAAAATGGTCATGAGTACAGGTAACTTAAACAAAGAGCCAGGGAGGAAGCTTTCACCGGGGTTGATAGAAGTCCAGTTGTCAGTGGAAAATTCCTTAATATAAACCGATGCTGCGTTTAGAATTCCGGCTTGTTTCTCGTTGTCTATTAAAGCGGTGATGTCCTGCTTCAATGATGCGAGTTCTTTAGATTCGCACTCAGGTTCTTCTGTGATAAGTGGCTTAATATAATTGTACCCCTTCAGCCTGGCAATTGTGTAGTTGCATTTTTCGGAGTTGGCAGAGCCATTTGTCTGCTCAGTGGCTGTTGCAGTAGGGGTAGTATATTTTTTTAATAGGACAAAGCTTACCGCACTAAATGCAATTGCCAGAATGAGCGTATAAATAACAGGAATCTTTTTTTCAGCAATTGCATTTAGATAGTAGCTTTAGAATAGTGACACGGTAATATTACAGATTTGCTCAGGTAATTTTGCGAAGCTAAAGTAACTATTTTGCTGCTGATACTCACCAAAAAGGGGGCGAAATTGGCGATTTTGTTAGTGGAATACGTAGGGCTTTGGTATAAAGTAATTTATGAGTAGATTATTACTACTATATCATGTAGTATATAGAATTAATTCTACATTTGGTTTTGTGTTGTGCAAGTAAAATCTATGTCATAACATGTCGGCAACTGTTCACTAAGAGTAAATAATGTATTTTTGGCAAAATATATCAGATGAAGAGAATTCTCCTATCGATTTTAGCTATTTTCCCTATTGTGGCAATGGCACAGATACCAGCAGGGTATTATAATACCGCTACCGGACTTAGTGGCCAGCCATTGAGAGTAGCATTGCGTAACATCATACGCCCGCACACCACCCTCTCTTACACCCCGGGTTTGTGGAATGCTTATTTTACAACCGATAAAAAGGCAAACGGAAAACTATGGGATATGTATTCGGACATACCAAGTGGTACACCGGCATATGAATATACGCTTGGGCCAACGTCATCAGGAGGTAACCAGTGTGGTAGTGTAAGCCCATCTGCAGAAGGTAGCTGTTACAACCGTGAGCATACATGGCCACAAAGCAAATTTGCCAGCGACACCCCTATGCAGAATGACCTGTTCATAGTATATCCTACGGATTACTTTGTAAACGGACAAAGAGGTAATTTACCATATGGCAAGGTGGGCACTGCAACTCAAACATTTACCAATGGTGGCAAGATAGGTGTGAATCTGCTGTCATCGGGTAACTGCTACGAGCCAATTGATGCCTACAAGGGCGATCTGGCCCGTAACTATTTTTATGTGGCTACCTGCTACTGGACCGCACAAGATAGTGTGAAGTTCACGAGCTGGGAAACTGCTACCGGTCTTACGTTTACGCCATGGGCAATAAACATGCTGCTCGACTGGCATCATAACGACCCTGTTAGCCAGAAGGAAATAGACCGTAATAATGCAGTATACCCATTGCAGAACAACAGGAATCCATTCATTGACCATCCGGAATATGCTGATTGCATATGGGGTAGTTGCACAGTGGGTGTGAATGATGTAAAGAGCTATATGCAGTCGGTAGTATCTTATGTAAATAGCACAACTAATACACTGGTAGTGAACTGGGATAACCTTGCAGATGATGAGCTGACCAACCTATCGGTAGTGAACATGAACGGGCAGTTGGTGTTTAATGCTTCAGCAGCCGCGTTCAATAAATCGGCAGCAATAAGTACTGCCACATGGGCTAAAGGCATTTATGTATTAAGAATACAGAGCCTGAGTAAGGTAGATAGCAGGAAGATAGTGATACAGTAAGTTCTTCAGAAGTTATATAATAAAATAGATAGGGCTGCAAGTGGTGAACTTGCAGCCCTATTTTTTATTAGCATTCGGGACGCTTGCATGTAACACAAAACTAATACGTCCTTACGTAAGATTGCTTCGCGAAGGGCTCGCAATGACACACTTGGGTTGGTGTTATTAATACTCAAAGAGAACCGACCAGATGGCCGTCGGTCAGAGACCGACGGCGGGCGTTAATACTCTTCATTTCAAGTTGGTTAATACCCAAATATGTCTTCCATAGACAGCTTCTTTATTTCGCCTACTTTCTTTACATCATCCATGTTCAGTTTGTTTTCTGAGGCGAGGATGCAGTAGGTGTATGGTTTGTTGGCGATGTTGGCGCTATGGAATTGCTTAAGGTCGTTGAACTGTATCCTGTCGGCATTCTCATAGATCCTTTTGCGGATGTCTTCGTTCAGGCCTTTACGCTCGGCAGTGATGTAGTTATAGATGATGCCATCTTGTGTGATGCGGTCTGTTTCTATATCTTTCTTTACCGCAGAGCGAGCCGACATCATGTTGTTTTCGAGCGATGGCAGATCATTGAGCAGTTCGTTCATAGCCTTTACCGATTCATTGAATTTATCGGCCTGGCAACCTATGTAGGCTGTAACAGTGTAAGGGTCTTCTTTTTTATCGGGGGCTCTGTAGTAGGCATTAGTTGAATAGGCCAACGCTTTGCTCTCTCTTATTGTCTGGAATACCAATGCGCCCATACCTGCGCCGAAGTAATTGTTGAAGATATCAATGACCGGTTGCTTGTCGGCACTGTAACCAGGTACATTCCTTATCCAGCGGATCTCACTCTGTACCATGTCGTAGTTAGCGAAAAGCACTTCGTTCTTATTTTGGGTAGTGAACATAAAGACCTTAGGTGCTGTGGCCGCGCGGAACATTCCCGGCATTTTGTGGGCGGTCTTTAATTCTGTGGTGAGTGCACCGATAGCTGCAGGACCGTAATAGATGATGCGGTGGCTATAGCTGCAGAGGTCGTGTAGCAATGTTGTCAGTTCAGCACTGGTAAGGTTTTTCAGTTCATCGTTACTTAATACATTGTTGAATGGATTGCCGGCACCGTATTGTGCATAGCTGGTAAGGCCCTGCATGATCTGTGCCTTGTTGTTTTTAGCATCGGCACGGCTCTTGGCGATACGGGCTTTCAGTGCATTCAATGCTTTGTCGTCTGCAACGCAGTTGGTAAGCAGGTTATCTAGCAAGGCTACAGCCTGGTCGAAGTTTTCCTGAAGGCCTTCAACGGATACTGTGGTGAATTCACCTGTAGCATTGACATTAAAGCTGCAGGCCAGTTTGTAAAACTCCTTTGAGAAATCTTCTGCACTTTTATTCTCTGTGCCCAGGAACTGCAGGTATTGTGCGGCTATTGCAAGACGCTTATCATTCCATGTACCCATCTTGAAGCGGTAAGCCATACGGAACAGACCATTGTCATTATTATGAACATACAACAACTCGGCAGGGCCAATATTGCTCTTGCTCATGTCTTTATTATAATCGAGCCATACCGGTGACAGTGGCGCTACAGCCATATTGTTCACTTCCTTTACAAACCACGACTGAGATTTAGCATTTGTCTCAACAGGCGTGATAGGCGGCTTGCTTACTTTCACCAGGTTCTTGTCTTCGCCCTTGCGCTTGTAGACGGCCACATAGTTATTGGCAAAGTACTTGTTGGCGAAGTCGGTGATGTCCTTTTTGCTGATAGCAGACAAGCGCTCGATGTAGTCTACATCTTCCTGCCAGTCTTCTTCTGATGTGAAGGCATTCATTAATGCGCGTGCGCGGGTACCGTAGTTCTCGCTCTGCTGCATCATACCCTTCTTCTGGTTGTTGATGATAGATAAAACAAGGTTGTCATCGAAGTTGCCCTTCTTCAGGTTTTCGATCTCACCGAGCATCAGTGCCTTTACTTCTTCAAGGCTTTGACCCATGGTAGGATTGCCCTGCAGGTACATGTAGCCATGATCTATGAGGATATCGGCACTGGCAGATGCACGGAGTAGCTTTTGTTTCTTAACCAGGTTAAGGTCTATCAATCCTGCACGGCCATTGGTAAGTATCTGGCCAACAATGTCGGCAAGAATAGCGTCTTTGGCATGTATGCCAGGCAAGCGGTAACCGATGGCTACAAACTCAGCATCAGGACCTTTTACTTCCTTTTCTATAGGAGCTGTAATCGGTTCTTCGGGTTTGAAAGTATAAGGGGTGATCTTCTTAGAATTGAGCTTAGAGAAGTAATCATCTACCTTGCCTATCATTACATCGGGGTCGAAATCGCCGGCGATGATGATACCCATGTTGTTGGGCACATAGTAGGTGTTGAAGTACTTTCTGATCTCCAGCAGCGAAGGATTTTTAAGGTGATCAATGGTGCCTATTGTTGTCTGCTTGCCATAGTTGTGATTGAGGAAGAGGTTAGAGAGCAGCAGCTCAGATACCTTGCGGTTATCGTTATCTAGCGTGCGGTTCTTTTCTTCATATACGGCTTCCAACTCGGTGTGGAAGATACGGAAGACCGGATTGCGGAAACGATCGTATTGTACCTTCAGGAATTTATCAACAGCATTGGCTGGTATGTCTTCTGTATATACTGTCTGCTCAAATGAGGTGAAGGCGTTGGTGCCCTTTGCTCCCATAGAAGACATCATTTTATCATACTCGTTGGCAATGGCAAATTTAGATGCCACGCCCGATACGGAGTCGATGCGGTGATAGATCTCTTTGCGTTTAGCCTCATCGGTGGTATGGTTGTACTCCTCGTATAGGGCATCGATCATCTCCAGGAATGGCTTCTCTTTTTTATAGTCGAGTGAGCCGTAGTTGTCGGTGCCCTTGAACATCATATGCTCCAGGTAGTGCGCCAGGCCGGTGTGATCGGCAGGGTCTGTTTTACTGCCGGCTTTTGTGGCAATATACACCTGCATACGTGGTTCCTTATTAGTGGGACTGAGTATGACAGTCATGCCATTCTTAAGCGTATAAAAGCGGGTCTGCATAGGATCGCCGGTAACGTAGCGGTATTTGTATCCACCCGATTTTGCATCCTTCCACTCGTGTACTTCTTTAGCCGATGTGCTGCCCGCAGCCAGCATTGCAATGAGCAGTGAAGCTATCCTTATGTTTTTCATGTCTGTGTGTTGTAATTATGTTGTAAAATAATATTTTTTGATGGGATTAGGTAATCGGCTGTTGAAAGCCTGTTGGGCAAGAGATCTTTAAGGGGGAGGGGATCTCACAGATTCGGTATCAGTGCCCATGTATTGTTCAGGTCAGAGACCGGATGTATTTGAAGCGTTGTTAATGTGCTTAGATAAGGGTAACCCCTGACGGGGCAATGCCCATTTTTTGTTATGTTTTACTACAAACCGGTAGTCCCTGCGGGACATATAACCAGCTGTTTTACCCTTTTCGAACACTTGTGGTCAGAGACCTGTTAAAGTATCGCGACAGTAGAAATTCTCAAATCCAATTTGTTAGCGGAATTCGCTTACACAAACATGCGATACCTTCGGCATCGACCCCGATTGATTGCTGATCTACTATAGACATGTGATGCCTTCAGCATCATGACATGCCAGCAAATTAACTAATTGAATAGTGACCCCAACTACACAAATGGATGATTCTACTTTCGCTCCTTCCACATTTTATTAAAGGTTTTGTCGGAGAAGTGGAGGGTGCTGCGGTGCTTGGCCCATGAGTCTTTGAAGACGGTGTTGACCACTTTGTTCTTTATTTTTTGTCCGCCCATGTTGAGGAGGGTGCGGCTGAGCATGGCTTGTTTCCAGAATTTCCAGGCCATGTTCTCAGAAAATTCGTTGAGTCCGTCGGCAACGGCTATGCCCCTGTTTTCGAGCAGCATTTCGTGTATGTTGATCTTTACCGGGCATACCTCTGTGCAGTTGCCGCACAGGCTGCTGGCGTAGCTCATGTGTTTGTACTCATTCATACCCAGCAGGTGCGGGGTTATTACCGAACCAATAGGACCGCTGTAGGTAGCGCCATAGGCATGTCCGCCTATATTTTTATATACAGGGCAGGCATTAAGGCATGATCCGCAGCGAATGCAGTACATGCTTTCGCGTACTTCTTTACGTAGCAGGTTGGTGCGGCCATTGTCGAGCAGAATGACGTACATTTCTTCAGGTCCGTCGGTCTCGTCTGCTTTTTTAGGGCCGGTGAAAATGGTGTTGTATACAGTAACGTTTTGCCCTGTGCCAAATGTTGCCAACAGCGGCCAAAACAGGTGCAGATCATTGACAGATGGCAACATCTTTTCAATGCCTACAATAGAGATCTGTGTTTTGGGGAATGAGGTAGATAAGCGGCCATTGCCTTCGTTCTCGGTAACACAAACACCGCCAATATCGGCCAGCAGGAAGTTGCCGCCGGTTACGCCCACTTCGGCAGTAATGTATTTTTCACGCAGATTTTTCCGCGCTATCATGGTTATTTCGGTAGGGGAGAGGTTGGGCTCTGTACCCAGCTTTTCGTGGAATACGCGAGCCACATCTTCCTTGCTCTTGTGCATGGCAGGTGTAACAATATGGTAGGGTGCTTCGCCATCCAGCTGCTGTATGTATTCGCCAAGGTCTGTCTCAACAGATTCGATGCCATTGTCGGCGAGGAACTTGTTCAGGTGTATCTCTTCAGTCACCATCGACTTTGCCTTTACTACCTGCTTAGTGTTCTTCTCTTTGCAGATCTGTAGTATGGCCTGCAGGGCATCATCGGTAGTTTCGGCCCATATTACCTTGCCGCCTTTTGCCGTAAAGTTCTTTTCAAACAGCTCCAGGTAATGATCCAGGTTCTCAATAGCTTTCCACTTTACATTTTTGGCTTTCTTGCGCGCATAGTCGAGATTGGCAAACTGCTGCTTACCTTTTACTACGCTATCGTTATACTTATTGATGTTGAAGGCGATCTTACGCTTGTGCTCCAGATCGTGTGCCTTTACATCGCTTTTGGCCAAAAATATGTGCTGTTGTTCTGTCATTCCGGTAGATAATGTGCAAAAATAAAAGGAATGTGCGGGTTTATACGAATGTAAATAATATTGTTGGAGTATTTTAATGGCGGGTGCACATATGCTGATAGTCGTATTGCTATAATTGCTATGGAGTTATGGTGATGGCACGGTTTTCACATGGATATAATCAATTAAAACGTACAACTATGCCAATCCTACAGCAAGTAAATAACGACGATCTGAAACATAAGGGAGATGACCCCAATGTAACCGACCCTCAGGAGAACGAAAAGGAAGGTAATGTATTTGGGAAGGTGTTTGATGCCATTTTTGGTGACTATAAAGGCGACAATTCGCTGAGCCAGGGAGAACCTAAAAGTCCGGCTAAGACTGAAGGCGACGAAGTGGTAGATGAGGAAGTGCCCAAAACACCGATACCTCCGGCAGAAAGGCCTAATGATGTGAAGATATAGCAGAAAAGTAGTTCATACTCATGCCTTGAACATATGTTCAAGGCATGAGAAGGTCAATGGCCGGAGTAAAGAGTTCGTGTACAAACGTAAAATTCAGATAATACCGACCTAACGGGATACCACAAAGTGGTATCCTTTTCCTTTTAGAGTAACAATCTCTATGCCGGAATCGGGGGCGAAGTAGCCGCGGATCTTGCGGATATAGACGTCGAGATTGCGGGAGTTGAAGAAGGAGTCATCGCCCCATACTATCTGCAACATTTCGCGGCGGTCTACGGCGCTATTGGTATGCGCGCAAAGCATGGAGAGTATCTGTGCTTCGCGGTTAGACAGTTTTATAGTGCCGGTGGGGGTTTGCAGTTCGAATTTTCCCGGGTAAAAGGTATAGTCTTTTAGCACCACCTGGTCTGGGAGCGATTGCGCAGTGCTGGTGTCTCTGCCTGCCAGTTTCAATTGATTATCTAACCTTACTACCAGTTCTTCCATGCTGAATGGCTTGCGGAGATAGTCGCTGCCGCCGGATGAGAAGCCTTTTATGAGGTCGTCCGTCTGGGTTTTGGCAGTGAGGAATATGATGGGCAGGCGTGGGTTGATGTTGCGGATATGGTTGGCCAGTGTGAAGCCGTCTACATGAGGCAGCATAACATCGAGCAGGCAGATGTCGGGTGCAAAGTTGGTGACGCAGTCGTGGATCTGTGTGCCGTCTTTTTTGTGTAGTACCTCATAGCCTTTCAGTTCCAGCGTGTCTTTTACTATGCGGGCCAGGTATACTTCGTCTTCTATGTACAGGACTCTTTTCTTCATTGTGTTGTTTGTTGTGTGGGTTATGTTGGCTCGTGTTGTGTGGAGACGCAAAATCTTGCGTCTCTACGAACAGCGTGATGTTAGCGCTTCAAAACGAATATGTCCCGTGCGAATATCGTGGTTCGAGAGCCTCACTATGACATTCGGTGGTGTCGACGTTCAGATGTTAGCGCTACAAAACAAATACGTCCGCATGGCTCGTGTTGTGTGGAGACGCAAAATCTTGCGTCTCTACGAACAGCGTGATATTTGCGCTACAAAATGAATACGTCCTTACGTGAGATTGCTTCGTGCCTCGCAATGACCCGCTTTGTGATTTGTTTGTTGAATTATATAAGTAAGAGCAATAGTATTAAAAAGTCAGTGTAAATACACAGCCACCGGCGTTTACGTTGTTCACATTGATGCTGCCGTTGTGCTGGCGCATGACCTGTGCTGCATAGCTAAGGCCAAGGCCGTATCCTTTTGTATTATGTCTGAGGCCATTGGGTACGCGGAAGAATTTTTCGAAGATCTTTTCTTTGTATTCTTCCGGTATGCCGGGGCCATTGTCGGTTAGTGATAATTGTATTGCGCCACTATTCTCTGTAAGTGTAACAGCAATATTGGGTGCTGAGGTGGAATACTTCAGGCTGTTATCGAGCAGGTTGACCAGTACGCCCTGCATGTGCAATTTGTCGATTGGGGCTACAAAATTGTTGCCTGTCACATTAAAAGATACATTGGCCTCATGCTGTGCAAAGCGCAGTTGCATGTTTTGCAGTACTTCTGTCACCAGCTGGCGGAGATCGTAGCTTTCGCGCTGAATGTGCATTTTGCCGTTTTCAAGCAGCGATGTGTTCAGTACCCTTGTAGCCAATAGTTCCAGCCTGTCCATTTCAGATGTGGCCATGCCCAGGTATTCGCGGCTCAGTTTAGGATCGTCTATAATATTGTAGTTGTTCAGTGCCTCGAGTGCCAGCTTTACAGTAGAAATAGGGGTTTTGAGTTCATGAGACATATTGCTGATGAAATCATCTTTCAGCTGGCTGAGCTTTAACTGAGAACTAAGACCCTTGTAGGCAATAACAAATGCGGCAGCTGTAAGGGTGAGTAATACCAGCACAAAAAGTAGCTGCGGCAGTAGTTTCATCATCAGGTAGCCACTGTAATCCCGCACTATTATGCCATTGTCTTGCGTAAAGAAGTCACTTTTAATGAATATAGACTTTCCTTCTTTGTTACTGTCACAATTGACCACCCAGCTTGAATTAAAGTCCCAGCCGTTTTGCTTCATCTGGCTGGCAAACATTTCATTGAAGGCGATGGTGTCCATTTTGAACAGGCTCTGCTCCTGCCCCCTGGATATCATAACGCCCCCTGCAACCATCGAGTGAATTTTGCCTGGAGAAAGGTTTACGACATGTCCGTCCTGATCGGTGGCCAGCAGTTTTGCTTCCTTTTGTGGTGTTTTAGCGGCTACCGGATCAACAACGTGCTCCAGTATGAGTGAGTCGGAAACTTTGTGCTGTATGTCGGTAAATATTTTAGTAAGGTTTTTCTTTAATTCATCGCGCTGGGTATTGTACTGGCTTGATAACCATTGGATGGTAAATACAACCAGCAATACCTGGCAAAACACCATAAGTGCTTTGATAGACCTGAGATTTATTTTTTTACCGCCGTTCATCATACAAAACAAAAATAGTCACTGTGTTCCCATATATTTATATCTCTTAACCTTTTTTAACATTAATTCCCCTTTCTTTAACGCACAAACTTGCGGAATAATCTATTTTTGAGCGTTCTGACAAAAACTGATATGAAGTATAATAAGATCAATAACCTATTCGGCTGGATAACCGGAGCTATTGCTTACCTGGTTTACTTAAAAACGATGGAGCCCACCGTTAGCTTCTGGGACTGCGGCGAGTTTCTGAGCTGTGCGGCAAAACTGGAAGTGGGCCACTCACCGGGGGCGCCATTATTTATGATGATGCAGCGGTTATTTGCCATTTTCGCACCATCTGCAGCCACACAGGCATTATTCATCAATTCATTTTCAGCACTTGTCAGTGCCCTGACCATACTGTTCCTTTTCTGGACCATTACGCATTATGCTAAAAAGCTATTGGTGCCAAAGGGCGAAGAAGTTACCGGCGAAAAGATGGCCCTAATTATGGGTGCCGGACTAGTGGGTGGACTTGCGTATACATTTTCAGATACATTCTGGTTCTCGGCAGTAGAGGCCGAGGTTTATGCTACATCATCATTTTTTACTGCCATTACCTTCTGGGCAATGCTGAAATGGGAAAATGTAGCCGATGAAAAGTATGCTGATCGCTGGTTGGTATTGATCGCATACCTCATTGGTTTGTCGGTAGGGGTGCACTTGTTGAACTTACTTTGTATTCCACCTGTGGTGATGATCTGGTATTTCAGACGCTATGCACCTACTGTAAAGGGTGGCATCATTGCATTCCTGGTTAGCTGTGTATTGCTGGGTTTTGTGCAGATAGGTATTATACAGTACATACCTAAGATAGCTGCCAATTTCGATATTATGTTTACCAATAGCTTTGGTTTGCCATTTGATATTGGTTCTATCACTTTCGTGCTGCTGCTTTGCGGCGGGTTGGTGTGGCTGCTTACATGGGCAAAAAAGAAGCAACATGTAATGCTGCATACCGGCATACTGAGTGTTATTTTCATTATCATTGGTTATAGCAGTTATATAGTACCCGTTATCCGCTCTCGTGCTGAAGTGCCGGTGGATATGACCAACCCTGATAACGCTTTCAGCCTGAATTCATACGTATCTCGTGAGCAGTTTGGCTCGCAGCCGCTACTTACCGGGCCTGATTTTACCAGTCCCATGACGAGTGTGAAGGAAACAGGCAAGATCTATACACAGGTTCAGAAAAACGGTAAAGACCTTTATGAGGAAACAGGTGTAAAGCGCGAAGGAGTGTATGACCCTGCAACTACCCGTTTCTTCCCGCGTGTGTGGGACGGAAGTGAAGGACATGCCTCATTCTACCGTTCTTACCTGGGTCTTGCAGAAGGGCAGGCACCAACAGGTGCCGATAACCTGAGTTTCTTCTTTGGCTACCAGATGAACTGGATGTGGTGGCGCTACTTTATGTGGAACTATGCCGGCCGTCAGAACGACTTTGAAGGCCAGGGTGATGCTAAGAATGGCAACTGGATATCGGGTATCAAAATGCTGGACAAGGGTCGCGTAGGTGACCTGGACAAGATGAGCGATGGCTTTAAGAATAACGGTGCCAGGAATCAATTGTACTTCTTGCCGCTGATACTGGGTATAATGGGTGTTGTGTACCAGTTCAACAGAAAGAAAAAAGACGGCCTTATTGTTGCCCTGCTCTTCTTCTTTACAGGAGCGGCTATTGGTATATTCCTGAATATGACACCGGGCCAGCCACGTGAGCGTGACTATGCCTTTGCCGGTGCTACCTATGCCTTTGCGGTATGGATAGGCCTGGGTGTGATAATGGTGTATGACCTTATAGCCAGGGCTGTAAAGGGGTATCCGGCTGCTATTGGCGCTACTGTGTTGTGCCTTGTGGCCGTCCCTACGCTTATGGCTAAAGAAGAGTGGGATGATCATGACCGTTCGCAAAAGCGACTAGCATGGTCTACGGCGTATAACGACCTTATGTCTTGCGAACCTAATGCCATATTGGTGACCTTCGGAGATAATGATACCTACCCGCTATGGTACCTGCAGGAAGTAGAAGGTGTGCGTAAAGACGTACGTATTATGATCAATACACTGATAGGTACTGAATGGTTCATAGATCAGCTACAGCGTAAGATCAATGATGCGGATGCAGTGCCAATGGTGTGGAAGAGAGATGATTATATGGGCTCTCGCCATGAGCACATCCGCTATATGGATAGTCATAAAGTACCACAGGATAAATACTATGATCTTTATGATATTGTGAAATTCATGTGCACCAAAGATGGCGATGGCGGACAAGACGGTGAGGGTTATATACCGGCTCTGAATGTATTTGTAAAGGGCCTCAGCAAGGAAGAGCTGATTAAGAAAGGCATGTTGGATGCTGCTGATACTGGTGCGATCATCAATGAAATGAAGTTTAGCCTGCCTAGAGAAGGTATGTATAAAAATGATGTGACCCTGGTGAACATGATAGCCGAGAATGCTAAGAATGGCTGGGCAAGACCTATCTATTTGAGTGGTGGTTTCCCCGGCAATGATACTTACCTGGGCCTTCATGATTACCTCCGCCAGGAAGGAATGGTCTATCGCCTGGTGCCTTACAAGAAGGTGCCTACCGCGGAGAGCAAGCAAGTTGGCATGAACATCAACCTTAACAAAAGTTACGACCTGTTCATGAACAAGTTTAAGTGGGGTGGTGGTGAAACAAACACTGTATACTTTGATGAGAAGAACAGGGTGATGATGATGGCTTACCGTATATACGCATCCCAGATAGCAGATGATCTGAGTGCACATGGTAGAAACGCAGAGGCTGTTCAATTACTGGATAAGGTGAAGGCCGGCATTACATCTCATGCTTACTACTACGAACTGACAACCTTCTATATGGCTATGTCTTACTACAAGGCGGGTGCTAAAGAAAAGGGTAGAGACCTGTCGTTGGCATTAACGAAGAACTGCGAAGATGATGTAGAATATATGCTGACACTGGATGATAACCAGAGGGAATACCTATCGAGGGATATTCGCAATGATGCATCGATGGTGAATACGCTGGCCAGTACGGCGCAAACCGCAGGAGATGCTGAAGGCGCTAAAGTGCTGAATGATAAATTCCAGGCGATATATAATAAGGTGAAGGGATCGATAAGGCAGTAGGGTTGATACTGCGAATAGAAAAGAGGGTGCTGCCATATTTGGAAGCACCCTCTTTTTGTTTTAACTAGTCCTGCTTAGGCTTGTGCATATGCTGCTGCAAATTCCTTTGCGAAGTCTGCCAGTTTTGTTGCGCTTGCAAGTGGCTGCTTGTTAGCGTAGCCGGCAGTCATTTTGCCTGTTGCCATAGCCTCGCCCATTTCCATGTATTTTTCGGCAACCTCAGCCGGTAATCCTGCCTGCAACATGCCGTTTAGTGCATCTTCATTCTTAAAGTTCACCCATGGCAGCTGGGGCTTACCAATTGCAGCACCTAAAGCGCCTGCAATTTCTGTTGTTGTCGGTTCGTCGCTGACTACAAAGCGAATACTCTTTCCTGTAAAAGTTGGTGTCAGCATTTCTTCTGCGGCAGCTGCGGCAATATCATTAGGATGTGCCATTACTAATTTTGCATTTTCTCCATAGTTGGCGCCAATTATTCCGGCATGCTTTATCATACCAATATTCGAATAAAGGTTGGTGAAGAAAAAACCGGGACGCAGGTGCTTTACGTTAACACCTTCCAGTTTGTTCAATTCCTGCTCTACATGGTACAAGCCACTTACCGGGCCACAGCCCTCCGGCATGTGTGCACCAATACTACTCAGGTTTACTACCTGTTTTACACCTGCCGCCTTTATGGCTTCTGCATAATTCTTCCCGATGTTGTGTATGTGGCCAACCCAGTCAGGTGCCGACATGGTAGGCGGCACCATTGTGTAGACAGCGTCAGCGCCGTTAAATGTGCGGGTGAGAAATGCAGTGTCTTCTACAGAACCGATTGCCGCATGTGCACCAAGAGATTCTATTTGCGACTGTTTGTCGGCTTTGCTGCTGATCACCGTAACGTTGTGTCCTGCATTTACTAATTGTTGTGTAAGCGGTTTGCTAATGTTCCCCAGGGAACCTGTAATTACGTATTTCATATCGTTTTTTGTTTTTTGTTCACACAAAGGTATATTTGTGCATACTTTTTAACTAGTACCTACCAAAAAGTATGTATCTATTATGTACGAAACAAAAGAAAGTTCTACCAATCAGCTGAACATAAGCATAGCGCTTAATAAGTGCCCTGTTACTTATACGTTGCATAAGATAGGCGGCAGGTGGAAGCCGCTGATCATTTATCACCTCACCAGCGGCCCGTTGCGGTATGGGGAATTAAAGAAGGCTATACCTGCCATAACGGAAAAGATGCTGATACAACATCTTAAGGAGCTGGAAGCTGATGGGCTTGTAAACCGTAAAGCAATGCCGGTAGTTCCACCACATGTTACCTACAGTTTGACTACATCGGGAGAAGCGCTGGCGCCCGTGCTGAATGCAATGGCGGCATGGGGTATGCATTATTCAAAAGCAGATGTATTAGAATAAAATCATTCGGTGGAGTGGAAATGAGTGTCTTATGAAATGGGAAAAAAATGTATTTGTATAAAAAAACCAGTAAAAAGTCAGTTTTTTCTGAAATTTTCGCTGTTTACACCAACCATTAAGCGTTTAGTACTGTCTAACTAGGGACAAGAGAAGATAAATTTTTATTAATTCTTAAAAGTTTTTCTATCTTGCGAGACAGAATTATCCGAATTATATATTATACATCCCAAAACAAGGATTAATTATGAAATACAATCGCTACGCTTTCACATTACTCTGCGGCATATTATTATGCTGCTTCAGTAACAGAACATTGGCACAGCTTTATCTCTCGGCTGATCCTACAACCTGTGGTGATTCAGCAACCACGTTGCATGCGTTATTAATAGGAGATGTACCAACATCATCGGGCGTTACCGCAGATGACGGATACTCAGGTTCTATCAATATTGGGTTCACATTCAATTTCTATGGTAATAACTATACCCAGTTGTGCATTGGTTCTAATGGAGTTCTGTCTATGGGTACCGGATCAGCAGGTGGTTATTGCACATGGCCTATCAGCAATACATTGGCCGGAACGGTTGCCGGAGCTGCTGCAATGAGAAATACTTTCTGCGGCCTTTGGTCAGATATTTATCTTTTTGCAGGTGGTACCATTACCTATTCTACAGTAGGTACTGCTCCTTATAGAAAGTTTATGGCTACATGGTGCGCAACGCACATGTACAGTTGCACAACGCAGTATGAGACTTTCCAGATGATCATTTATGAAACAACCAACATCTGTGAAACACACATAGCTCACCGTACTACCGGTTGTACCTGGAATGGTGGTTATGCCATAGTAGGTGTAGCCAATTCTACAGGAACAGCATCAACAGCAGCTCCGGGCAGAGACTTCCCTACATTGTGGGGTGCTTTGAACGAAGCATGGCGCTTTTCGCCAACAGGCAGCCCAACAACTGCTTATGCCGTAACTTCAATTCCTTTTGCTCCTGTTCCTTATGCTTCTTCTACTATTTATTGGTATGACAGTACTACCGGCTTGCTGGTAGGTTCAGGTCCAACAATTACAGTTTCTCCTTCAGTACCAACTACATACAAGGCTACAGCAGCTGGTTGCAGCGATTCTACAATCGCGTTTATACATGTATTACCAACATCTGGTAGTGGTTCAGTAAGCGGTATATCTGCACCTGTGCACATTACATCTCTGTTGGGTACAGATCCAACTGATTGCGGCAAGAACGATGGTACAGTTAGACTTGTTGGAGTTAATCCAGGATTCCCAGATTCTATATTCTATTCTGTAGGAGGTGTACCTCAGCCGATAATCGTACAGACATCTTTAGCGGATAGTTCTTTAACTATTACTGGGTTACTGGCGGGTGTTTATGACTATTTCTATGTTAAACAGGGCTCATGTGTATCTAATGGAATACCTGTTACTTTATACAATCCGGCATTAGCTGCTAACTTTACTTATGTTACTCATCCGGGTTGCAGTGGTGATAGTGTAATCATCATCAATACTGGCACAAGTGGTGGTACGTATACTTATTCTACCAATCCTGCCACTACTGGTGTTCCGTTGTATCCTGGTCCTCCATCTATTTATACTTCGGTATTCAGTTATGGTGACGGATTTATGGATAGCTCAAGTGTAGGTGCATCGACTTATAGCCCAACGCATATTTATACTACACCTGGTACTTACAACATCAACTTCTTCTATCATAATAACTACGGTTGTTCTGCACTGGCTACATTGCCTGTAACGTTGGGTCATCCACTAACCTCAGTGTTTACACCTTCTGCGCCTTCAGTTTGTCTGGGTGTTCCGGTTACGTTCACTAACTCATCGGTGGGTACAGGTGCTACTTACTTCTGGACATTTGGTGATGGCGTTACTTCAACAGATATGAACCCTAACCACAGCTATGCTGCACCGGGTACATACAATGTAACACTTACAGTAACAGACTTCATACCATGTACTGCTGTTTCCAACACTAACATTGATGTGATCTCCATAGGCACTCGTACCGACTTCCATGATACTACTGTATGTTTGAGGTTGCCATTACAGATAGAGTCTTACACAGAGGTGGTTCCGTCTTCACTGACAAATATCACTTACCAGTGGACACCGGGTACAAACCTGTCTGACCCTACAATACCAAACCCTACATTTATGGGTGTGGGTGATTACACTTACACGCTCACTGCTACTGTATTGCCATTGGGCTGTACCGCATCTGATGTGATGACCATTCATTCTAAGCCTCCGATCATTTTGACTCATGTTACTATTGACCAGGTTATACCAATTGGTGGTAGCATACAGCTGAATGCCGACAGCGCATGGGTTTATGTATGGTCGCCTAACGATGGTACTTTGTCTAACGCTAACATCAATAACCCGATAGCTACGCCAATAGATTCTGTTACTACCTACATGGTAGTGGGTATGTCTCCTTACGGTTGCCGCGACTCAGCTTTCGTAACTATCAGGGTAGACCCTACAGTTACCGAGTTCATTCCTGAGGCGTTCACGCCAAATGGTGATGGTTTGAATGATGTGTTCCGCGTGTTCAACCTGGGTTACTACCAGAAGCTGGTTGATTTCAGGATCTACAATCGTTGGGGACATGAAGTGTTCAACACTATCAATGCTAAGCAAGGATGGGATGGTACAATGAACGGTGTTCCTCAGGATATGGGTGTTTACTACTACCAGGTTATTGTTTCTAACCCTGATGGTAAGCAGAAATCTCTGAAGGGTAGTGTTACTTTGATCAGATAATACAAAACCGATTATAAAACGAAAAGCCGTCTTGCATATGCAGGACGGCTTTTTTGTTGGGTTGAAAGGAAATAATACCAATTTGACTTTAAAATTACACCGGATGCTATAACCACCTCCCCCTAAGTTTCGGCAGAAAAAGCCGAAACTTAGGGTACAGAGCTACGCTCGTGCCTTACCGGCACCTTCAAAACCTGCCTGCCGGTAGGCAGGGGAGGAGAGTGGTTGACGTATTCAAAAAGTGAGAAATTGATGTCCATTCGCTATAAATCCTGAAATCTACTGATAGTAAAGACTAAAAATTGATGGTGATAACGCTGTAGTTTATGCCTTTGTCTGTGGCGATATCAAACTCAAAAGCACTTGTTGCAGAGCCATGATTTATTGCGATCTCTAAAAGTCCAATACTATTGAAACGGCACAGAAGGTCACCGGTGGGAACATCATTGTAATGGTCGCTGACTTTAGTGATCTCTTCTTCACGTGGTAATTTGATACTAAATGGACCGTCGCCGATGAGCTCATCAAAACGGTCTTTTGTAAAATCAATTACGATATTGCCATAGCGGTCTATATGCAGCACTGTGCAGTCGAGGCGGGCACCAATAGGCTTCTGCATCATGATCTGCGCTACCTCTTTAATGAGGAACCTACTGAAATAATTATTCAGATCGCGGTCTTCGTGTATAACTGAAATTACCTGGTTGGCGTAGCCGATCCATTGCGCTATGCTCACGGTGCCACTAAACTCGCGACACAACCAAACCTCATTGGGCTGCCTGCCGAATGCGAGAGACAAAACACCATTGTCTGGTGCCAGGAAATAGTGGTCGCTTACTTTGCAGAGCAGCATTCTGTGCCTTTCGCCGGATAATACATCAACCAATAAAAGGTGGATGGACCCCACCGGAAAATGCTGGTATGCTGACTGTGATAAATAGGCCGCCTGTTGCAGGTTATAAGTAGTAATGCGATGTGAAACATCTACCACCATTGTATCTGCAAGGTGTTTGGTGAGCATCACTTTGGCGTTGCTTATAGCCGGGTGATTTGTACCCAGGTCAGACAGTAGCGTTATAACAGGAATTTGTGGCACAAAATTTGAAGTTGTTCTGGCTATGGTGGTACAGCCGACAGTCAAAAATAACTTTATCTGTGCCATTTTAGAAAAAATGCTACAGATATAAATGGTAGTAACGCAGCAGATAAAGTAATTGGTTGATCAACTGCCCAACTTTTTATGGAAACTAGCTGTCTTTGATATAAATAATATTTATCTTGCAGTAAATAATCAATTATGAAACAGATCATTTCCTTAGCTTTCATCATGTTGTTGACTATAACGGGCTCGTTTGCAAAAGACCGTGTTAGTAAGCATACTACGGTAAAGAACGACCTTATGAAAGTTACCTATGGCCAGCCATCTAAGAAAGGCAGGGTTATATTTTCTAAAGACGGCCTTGCGCCTTTTGGCCAGGTGTGGCGTACAGGTGCTGATGAGGCAACTGAGATCACCGTTAACAAAGACTGTATGTTTGCCGGTGTTCCATTGAAAGCAGGTACTTATACATTGTTTACTGTGCCTTACCACGGTGAGTGGAAGATAATATTGAACAGCAAACTGGGCCAGTGGGGTTCATTTGAGTATGAAAATGTAAAGAATCTGGATGTTCTGGAAAGCACATCACTGGTTAAGTTGCTGGATCAACCAGTTGAGACATTTACCATCACATTGCAGAAAGATGGTTTCCTGATGGCCTGGGATCAGACTTCAGTATTTGTAACAGTAAAGCCGACTAATTAATTTTATTTGAACCTATTTAGTAAAAGACCCTCATTGTAGGGTCTTTTCTGTTTTAGGGGTAGTTGTATTTTTAGTTACTGAATCGAAGTCGCCGCTAATGTTACTGACCAATGTTGTGCAGTAGTAATCCATGCTGAACTCATTGACCGTACCAATAGCACTAAGTGACATGGTGCTATAGTTTTGGTCTGACATCTGCTCCAGACAGTTAATGTAAGTGATGAAATCATTGCTGTCATTACATACGAACCCGTTTTGGCCATGCTTCAGAAACGCGGTGTTCTCGCCGGTGCCACTGGCCAGTACCGGTACGCCGCAAGACATGTATTGCTTTAGTTTAAATGCCGATTTAGCCCGGTTGATCTCCGTATCAAGTAGTGGCGCGATACCTACATCGAACTTAGATATAGATCTATACACGAAGTCTTCGTCTTGCCAGTTAATAAGCAGGGGCATTTCAAGGGTTACGTGTGCTAAATGGCTGAAGTATTGGTTTAGTTCCGCAATATGCTCGTGCTTGACAACGCCCATAAGTATTACCCTAACAGGAAACGAGAGCTTAGCCAATGCCGGGAAAAACAATTGTTGTAAACTTGCCCTGTGTGCATTGTAATAACCTATCCAGCCAATGGTGAAAACCTTGTTTTTTGCTGATTTGATATAGGCGTGCTCGATAACCGGAGAGGTAAGGGTAAACACATTGCTGTTATGTGGTGTTATGAAACGTGCAAGTGATTGGCTACCTGCGGCACACTGCTTAACGTGCTTCATAAAGTGTATGATATTATCTGGCGGGAACTTAAGGTAATCCGCATCATCAATGTCGTATAAAGTTCTTTCAGGGCTTAGTTTGAGTAGTATTTTTAGTGCGGTAGCATATAGCCAACGGGTGTGTATCTTTTCAAATACTATTACCGAGTTCTTCTTCCGGCTGAAGAGGATGGAAAGGAACACTCTTATAAACCTAATGATAGTAGCGGGGTGATACCCCGGGTACACCAGGTCATAGCTAATAGCGTGTTTGTCTTTTATATGCCGCAAGGCATATTTGGCTCTATATCTTACGCTTGGTTCGGCATCGCTGAAGTAGGCGAACCAGTATATATGTTCAGTAAGCATTGATAGGGTATTAGTCCTACCAAAGTACTAAAATATATTAAAAAAGTATAGTGCTGTAAAATAGCATTAGCCTGTAATGCTTCTGAATAAAGTATACCTGAGTAACATCTCCACCACAATGCAGATCACGGCAAGAATAGCGAAAGGGAAAAACAGTTCGGTATAGTGCTTGAAGGATGTTACTTCTATGCTAGTCTTCTCCAGCTTGTCAATATCGTCGTACACTGTTTGCAGGGAATTATTGTTGGTAGCGCGGAAGTATTTGCCACCAGTCTCTGCGGCTATTTGTTTCAGCAGCGGCTCATCAATATCTACAGGCATCATTACTTTTTGCGGGCCAAAAGGAGTAGAAACCGGCGTAGGTGCCTGGCCATGAGTGCCTACTCCTATTGTATAGACTTTGATCTTATAGGCTTTTACGATCTCTAATGCTGTTTGCGGACTGATGGGAACGGATACATTGTTGACACCATCGGTCATCAAAATGATCACTTTGCTTTTACTCTTAGAACTACGCAGGCGGTCTACTGCAGTTGCCAGCCCCATACCCAGGCAGGTGCCGTCGATCATCATTCCGGTCTTTATCTGGCTCAGCTGTTCTTTAAGCACATTATGATCTATGGTAATGGGGCACATAGAAAAGCTCTCGCCCGAGAATATGACCAGTCCTATTCTATCTGTAGGGCGCTTATCTACGAAGTTAATAGCTACCTCTTTTGCCGCTTCAAGACGATTTGGCTTAAAGTCTTCTGCAAGCATACTACCCGACACGTCCATACTCATGATCATGTCTATACCATCAGTATCATTATTAGTGGTGGTATTGGTGCTTTGCGGGCGTGCCAGACATATGATGAGCATCGCCATGGCTATGATGCGTAAGGCGAACAGAATGGGCCTGTAAGCGGCTTTTCCGCCGGCATTGCGTGCAGATAAACCACCCAGCGTGGATAGCCTTATTACAGGGTTGTTTTGCCTGCTTTTATTCTGCCACCAGATGATAAGCGGAATAAGCAGTAGTAACGCAAAGAAAAACGGATGCGCAAACGTGATATGTTTCCAGTCGAGGAATGCTTTCATTATTTTTGTTCCGTTGGAGTTTCAGTAATTGTGATCTTCGGTCTTGATGAATCTATAAATTGTTTAGCCTTTTCCATAGCATCAAAATGTTCCTGTGGCAATGGCTGTCCCTTGGCAAACTTGGCAAGATCGGCAATACGCAGTATTACCGACAGCTGTTCATAGTACGGTTGCAATTCTCTATGGTGCTGTACTTTAAATAACAGCTCATCTGTAGTCAATTCCATAGCAGGCGTATTAAACCGCTCTTCTACATAATTACGCACTATATCTGTAAGCTCCACATAGTAGGTCTTTACCTGGTTTTTCTGCCACAACTGTTGTGTTTCAAGGTCTGTAAGCTTTTTAAGGAACCGATCCTGCAGCGGTACTTCCGGCGCCATGGGTGCCGGTGGCGCGGGTTTGCGGTTCTTTACTATGTAGACGGTTACCGCTATCACGATGATCAGCAACAGCAGTCCGCCTGCAATGTACCAGATATAGTCGCGCCAGGTAGACTGTACAAATATTATCCCTTTGATGGGTTTGAAATCTTTCGTGGTGTCTACAGTAACTGTCTGCACCAATAGTTGGAAAGAGTCAGTTTGAATAACATAGGGATTGCTGGTAGTGGGGACTATGGCAAACTGAAATGAAGGGATCTTAAACACACCTGAGTCGAACCCTGTAATAAGCAAGCGCTGGCGGTAGGTGATCATCCCGCCTTGCTTTAGGGTATCTATTTCACCTTTCTCTACTATTTCCAGATGGTCGAAAGTATCTGTAAATACGGGCCAGTTGATCTTGCTTATAGATGGGTTGTGCTGCACCTCAATGAAGTACCGTGCCTGGTCGCCAACAGTTATCTGCCGGGCATCCATTCTGGCCGTCACCTTTGCATCGCCCTGTGCCAGCGACAGCATGGAAGTAAAAACTAAAACCGTAAATAAAAACGACCTCTTAATTACGTTTATGATCATCTCTTTAATTGATCAGCCTGTTTGTTGGCAGGCTGTTTAGGTTGAACAATATCTGGTAGTTAGTTATTTTCTTTTGAAATAGCCCTGCAGCACTTTTACATAATCTTCGTCGGTACGCACCTGTAGTAATGCCGCGCCACTCTTCCTGAAGGCTTGTATACAATACTTGTCTTTGGCATTATATGCTGCGGCATAACCGCTACGGGCTGCCTTGCTATCGGTATCCAGCCATATCATTTGCCCGGTTTCTGCATCTGCTACCTGCACCAGTCCCGCCGAAGGCAACTCCTTGTCATACTTATCATAGACATTAATGCCTACAAGTTCGTGCCTGCGTGCCGCCAGCTGCAAAGAATGTTCATAAGGCTTGCTCACAAAATCACTCATAAGGAACGTGATGGTCTTTTTCTTGATCACATTGTTGAGGAACTCCAGCGCGGCGCCTACATTGGTATCGCCCGTATGATCGGGCTCCAGCGCTATCAGTTCACGAATGATGCGGAGAATATGTCCCTTGCCTTTTTTAGGCGGAATGTATTTCTCCACCTTGTCACTGAAGAATATGACCCCTACCTTATCATTATTGGTAGTGGCAGAAAAAGACAACACCGCACCCAATTCTGTGATCAGCTCCCGCTTAGACTTTTGCTGGGTGCCGAACAGGGAACTGCTGCTGATATCTACCAGCAACATAACTATAAGCTCACGCTCTTCTTCAAATACTTTTACGAACGGGTGTGAGAAACGTGCGGTGACGTTCCAGTCTATGAATTTGACATCATCGCCGGGTGTATATTCCCTCACCTCGCTAAACGACATACCCCTGCCTTTGAAGGTGGAATGGTATTCCCCTGCAAAAATGTGGTTGCTCAGCCCGCGGGTCTTGATCTCAATTCTTCTTACTTTCTTTAAAATCTCAGCCGTAGTCATTGTTTTTGCTTTAAAGACCATTGGTGAAAAGTGATATAGCACGTTCTCAGTCGACCGAAAAACAAGGCCAATGGTAATGGCAAATATAAAGATATTGAAGTGTAGTTGATGCCATTTTAAAGCCGTGAAAATGGCGGTGAGCAAAGTTTTAAGATTTTTTCAACAGAATGGCGAGTGGGACGAGCCGATTTTTAAACCAGTATAGTGGCGGTAGTTAAAAGGAGGACAAACCCAATGAGCACTATGATAGAGCCTACAATTACACCCACAACCGCAAATCCTGTATTGGTATGATAGGCCTTGTTGAGCCCGATTATGCCGAAAACCAATGCCGCGGCACCCAAAAGCAACGCAAACGGCAAACTGCCCGTTAGCAGAGCTAACACAGCAAGGCCGCTTGCCAGAAGGCCTTGCCAACCGGTTTTATGCGTGTTGAGGTGGGTACTTTTTTTATCATCTTCCCCGCCAACGGCTTTGGCAATACTGCTTAAGAAATGAGGGACTTTCCGTTCGATAAAGGCTTTTTTACCAGTAGCAATAGTTACAGGTAGAGAGATGTTGGCGGCTGCCGGAACAGGAAATGCCGCGAAACAACTAGAGGTCACAACTACTAATAGAAGCACCAGGATAGTAATCAATGATCTTTTCATAATGAAGTTAAAACGTGGAGTATGAATGAACTGCGAACAAAAAATAGATCGCCGCTACAAATATATCATTGAAAAGGAGAACGTTAAAGTATTGTGGGTATTTCAGATCAATAAAGTGCGAAATGGGCTAGTTGGCGTTAGTGGCGGGTAACCCTGACCTGATTGACCTGATGGCTGTACGCGCTTTTGAGAACAGAGATTGAACAGGTTCTAACCCTGCTGAGCCTATACGGTGCATGACAGTATCTTGCGCGTTGGTAATAATAACATACCTGCCATTCACCACCGTTTTTACATCATTCCAGTTAAGCAGCAGCATAGTGGTGCTGAAAAGCAAAGTGCCCCAAACCAGAGATCTGCCGGCAAAAATGATGCGCTTTTTTGTGACTTTCTGCATGTTAATGATGAAAGTATAAAGTTATATTATTTCGCCATACTTCGCTGCGGCAAAATAAAAATCCATAGCTTTATCTATAAATTAATAGACAATGCGTTCATTTCTAACACGTTTACTTACCGTTGCCCTTATACCGGTAAGTTATTTTGCTACTGCACAGGAAAATGAGAATACTACCCGGTGCCATGCGCTGAAGAACAAAATGGTAGCAAAGACCACTGTAGCCAGCGTAGCGGAAGATAATTACGATGTTAAGTATGTAAAGTTTGATCTGAACGTATCTAATACCTCTACGTATATAGCAGGGAATGTAACTACGACAGCCACTGTAGTCGCCTCATCTCTTTCTACATATGTTTTTGAGCTCAACACACTTTTGACTATAGATTCTGTATTGATAAATGGCGCAATACGGCCATTTACTACCGCCGGCGTAGTGCGCACAGTAACCCTGGCAGCACCATTGCCAATGGGAACAGCATTTACGGCACAGGTATTTTATACCGGTACGCCTACATCGGGCACCTTATTTGGCGGTGCGCTGGGCGTTAATTGTATTGCTTCTCCAAGCTGGGGCAACAGGGCTACTTATACATTAAGCGAGTCTTACCATGCTAATGAGTGGTGGCCATGCAAGCAGTCTCTGAGAGACAAAATAGACTCAATAGATATGTGGCTTACAGTACCCGACACACTGAAAGGTGGAAGTAATGGCAAACTGGTAGCAGTAACTACTGTGGATGCTACCCACAAGCGTTTTGAATGGAAAGAGCGCTATCCGATCGACTATTACCTGATCTCTTTTGCGGTAGCTAACTATGTTGACTACTCTTACTACATGCACTTCTCTGCCAGTACCGACTCTATGCTGGTGCAGAATTACGTATACAGCAACCCAGGCACACTGTTGTCATTTCAAAGCAAAATAGATTCTACCGGTATGATGATCGACTACTTCTCCACGCTTTACGGCAGATACCCGTTCTGGCAGGAGAAATACGGTCATTGCATGGGTCCACTGGGTGGAGGCATGGAACACCAGACCATGACCACACTGGGTAATTTCGGCACAACACTTATAGCACATGAACTGGGCCACCAGTGGTTTGGCGACAATGCTACCTGTGGTGCATGGACAGATATATTCGTAAATGAAGGTTTTGCCAGCTATTCTGAATATTTGTTTGAAGATCATTTCTGGAATCATACCGCAGCCATAAACACTATAAGAGACCAGCAAACCAATGTGAAGTCGTCGCCCGACGGCGCAATATTTGTTGATGATACCACCAACGAAGGCAGGATATTCGACACCCGCCTCACTTATGATAAAGGTGCCTGCGTGATACACATGCTGCGTTTTGTAGTGAACAACGACAATACCTTCTTCAACATATTGAAGACGCACCAAACCCAGATGCGCGACAGCACTGCAACAATTGCCGACTTCAAGAGCACTACCGCCGGAATAACCGGTGCAATAACCGGTAGTATGAGCATAGATACCTTTTTTAATCAATGGGCGTATGGTGAAGGATATCCTATTTATACGGCAAAGTGGAACCAGATAGGCAATGATGTGTGGGTGAAACTAGACCAGACAACATCGTTCCCATCATCTATTCCATTGTTTCAGACACCTATAGAACTAAAACTGCGTTCTGCTGCCGGAGATACTATTGTACGGGTGTTTAATGCTCAGGCATCGCAGGTGTACCACTTCACCTGGGATCGTACTATGAATAATATGGTATTTGATCCTAACTATTGGTTGGTTTATGATCTTACCAGCCTTACGCACGATGTAACATTGGATGTAAACAATGTAGCTACATTGCCAATAAGCATAATGCCAAACCCTGCATCTGCCGACTGGACAGTGAACAACCTGCCGGCCAATAGCAGCCTGGCGCTTCTGGACCTGAGCGGACGTTTATTGTGGCAGAATGCAGGCAATAGTAAGGCTGTTGTAGTACCTGCAACTAATCTGGCAACAGGCATGTACCTACTGCAGGTAAAGAGCGATGCGGGTAGTGCAAGTTATAAGCTGATAAAAGAGTAGGTATTTTTTTATAATAACTACCCAAGATTTAAGTAAAAGTAGTCGTCTATTATAACGGCAGTTAACGCCATTGCTTTTGCAATGGTGTTTTGCTGTGTAGTCATTTTTATATACTCCAAACCAATACGCAATGAAATCAACTATAAACGCATTGGGCGTGCTACTTTTACTGGTATGCAACCACGCACTTGGTCAGGCGTGCAAAAGTGAATTTAAATGCCATTCTGTCGAAAACAAACGGGCAGCAAAAACAACCGTAGCCGATCTTGCAGAGGACAAGTATGATATCAGGCATGTTAAATTCGATTTGAGTGTGAGTAACACATCTACCCATCTTGAAGGCAGTGTCTCCACTACAGCAAAGGTTACAGGCTCATCATTCAATACCTATGTGTTTGAACTGATACCTGATTTTACAATCGATTCGGTAGTTATTAGCGGTATCTCTTTGCCGTTTACTACTGCAGGAGTAGTTAGAACAGTTACCTTGCCGGCTACACTGCCTGTAGGGTCGGTGTTCACAGCACAGGTTTATTATATAGGTACACCACCCAATAGTGCGCTCTACTACGATTCGGGCATCAACTGCATTGCCGACCCTACGTGGGGTAATATGGTCACCTTTACACACGGAGAATCTTACTATGCCAACCAGTGGTGGCCCTGCAAACAATCACTAAGAGATAAGATAGACTCGGTAGATATGTGGCTCACCATACCTGATACATTGAAGGCCGGCAGCAATGGCCTGCTCAAAGCGGTAACGCCAATAGACGCCACGCACAACAGGTATGAATGGAAAGAGCGGTATCCTATAGATTACTATCTTATCTCGTTTTCTGTAGCCAACTACATGGACTACTCCTACTACATGCACTTTACAGGTAGCCCCGATTCTATGCTGGTGCAGAATTATATTTACAACAATCCGGCAGTGCTGACCGCATATAAAGATGTCATCGACTCCACAGGTATGATGATCGATTACTTCTCTACGCTCTTTGGCCGTTACCCATTCTGGAAAGAAAAGTATGGGCATTGCCTGGCACCAGAAGGAGGGGGTATGGAACACCAGACCATGACCACATTGGGCTTCTTCGACACATGGCTTACATCGCATGAACTGAGCCACCAATGGTTTGGTGATAATGTTACGTGTGGCTCATGGGCAGATATTTGCGTGAATGAAGGTTTTGCCAGCTATTGTGCCGATCTGTTTGCCGATCATTTCTGGAGCCACGCGACAGCTTTAAGCAACATTAAGTACTCTGAGAATTATGTGTCCAATCTCCCCGGTGGATTCCTGTTTGTAGATGACACTACAGACCAGGCCCGTATATTCGACGGGCGTTTGAGCTATTCAAAGGGCGAAGCGCTGGCACATATGCTCCGCTTTTTGATCAATGATGACGCTGTTTATTTCCAGATATTGCAAAACTATCAGTCGCAGTTCAGGGGCGGCAATGCAACCATTGAGGACCTGAAAAATGTAACAATAGCCGCAACCGGTTTAACGGTGAATAGTATGAACCTCGATACATTTTTTAATCAGTGGGCATACCTGGAAGGCTACCCTAAATATGTTTTGCGCTGGCACCAGATCGGCACCGATGTATGGATAAGGCTGGACCAAACAACATCAGTACCGGCTTCAGTACCGCTGTTCCGTACACCAATAGAGGTGAAGCTTCATGCAGCCACCGGAGATACTGTAGTACGCTTTTTTAATGACCTGCCTATACAGATATATCATACTACCTGGGATCGTACGGTCATCTCCCCATCACTCGACCCTAATGCAGGTTTGATATACAAGTTGCTGGGCACTATTCATGATGTTACTCTGGGTGTAAACAACGCGGTTGTGGAATCAGCCATTAAAATAAGTCCCAACCCGGCTACAACAGAGTGGACCATAAGTAATGTTGCCAGAGACAGTAAGCTGATCTTAACAGATATGAGTGGGCGCAGATTATGGCAAGGAGTTGGTGATAATAATGCCACGGCAGTGCCGGCTACACACCTTGCCGCGGGTATGTATATGCTGCAGGTAAAGAGTGATGCAGGCAGTGCAAGTTATAAGCTGATAAAAGAATAAGTATTAAGTAAATTAGCTGATACAACAGAAGTATTAACGGCCTTAACCCCAACATCAGGGTTAAGGCCATTTTGTTCATTGACTACTTTTGCCGTAATTTGATAATTGATAAGATACAACAACATTTTATCGGTACCGGTCAATGATACAACTACCCCAGAAACACGCGTCTACAGGGACATCTATATTTGCGATCATGAGTGGTCTGGCACAGCAGCATGGTGCCATCAACCTGTCTCAGGGCTTCCCCGATTTTCAGATCGACGAGCAGTTGTCTACTTTTTTGGAAGAAGGTGTGCGGCTGGGGTTCAATCAATACGCACCTATGCCGGGCCTGCCCATGTTGCGCCAGGCAATAGCCGATGACTTTAAACGCAGGTATGCTGTAGACATAGATGCCGATAACGAGATCACTATAAGCCCCGGAGCTACCTACGGTATCTATACTGCATTTACTGCAATACTACAGCCCGGCGATGAAGCGATAGTATTTGAACCGGCTTATGACAGCTATATACCTAATATAGAAATGAATGGTGCACGGGCTGTACCGATACCACTTACCGCACCGGATTTTACTGTAGACTGGAATAGGGTAAAAGCAGCTATAACACCACGCACAAAGGCCATAATACTGAATACTCCGCATAACCCGACCGGTACAATTTGGAGCAAGGCAGACTGGGATACACTGGCAGAGATAGTAAGAGATACCGACATTGCCATACTCTCAGACGAAGTGTATGAACAGCTGGTGTATGATGGCGCAACCCACTACAGTGTGCTGCAGCACCCCGAACTAAGGCAGCGCAGTTTTGCCATCTATTCATTTGGCAAAGCGCATAATAATACCGGCTGGAAGATGGGCTATTGCATAGCGCCACCCACATTTACCCAGGCCTACAGAAGGCTGCATCAGTTCACCAGCTTTTCTGTGAATACACCGGCTCAATATGCTATTGCCAAACATATATCTTCAGGAACAGCATCGCCGGTAAGAGCAATTATGGAAGCGAAGAGAAATCACTTTTTGTCATTACTAAAGAACACACCATTCACTATACATAAGCCCGCGCAGGGCAGCTATTTTCAATTGGCTACTTATGAATCTATATCAGATAAGGGTGATCTTGAATTTGCGCAATGGCTTACCAAAGAGCATGGTGTTGCCACCATTCCGGTGAGTGCATTTTATCACAACAGACATGACGATAAGATCATTCGTTTTTGTTTTGCTAAAAAGGAAGAAACGCTGGAAAAGGCTATTGAGCAGTTGAGCCGGTTATAGTGTTGCAGGAAGATTTGACCCTCTTTTAGAAAGTTGCCAAATAATGTTTCTATGAATGATTTTGAGTTTATAAATGATGTAAAGAGGGCAACTCAAAACAAATTTAGGGTTTAACTTTTGCCTTTTAACTTAAGCTAAGTCACCGTATTAAGCCTGGTCATCACGTCTTTTACTATCGTGTCCAGCTCTTTGGTAACTGAGGCCACACCGTCTATCACTATTTTATTATTCTCGTCCTCAGGGTCTTCATGGTTGAATAGGTTGACCAGACCTAGTATAGTAACAACAGCTCCGCGTATTCGGTGCGACTGATCGAAGGCGATCTGTCGCAACACCGCATTCTGTGCCTCTATGTGGGCAAGATTCTTCTTCTTCTCTTTTGATAGCGACTGTACCGAAAGCCGCTCCGACCGCAGACTCTTTACAACAAATGCCACAACTACTACAAGCAGCACCACACACGTTATATATAGATATCGTTCTGTTCTTGTCTTGGCCAGCATCAACTCACTCACCTGTAATTGCTTATCCTTTATCTGCATTTCCTGGCCCTTCTTATCCAGCTCACGTATGATCTCCAGATTGGCAATAGCCACCTTACTTTTTGCAGAGTAAACCGAGTCTCTGAGTGTAGAATACTCAGTGTAAGACTCAATTGCCTTCTTATAATCCCCCGCAAGTTTATAAGCCTGAGACAAATTGTTGGTCGCCTCCAGCAGTACTTCCTGGTCTCCTATCTCTTTACTTCCTTGTATACTTTGCTGCAGATAATCTATGGCTAAAGACAGATCCCCGTCTTTTGAGACAGTGTTTGTTTCTACCCCGCTCAGCCTGCTTTTTGCTACATTCAGATAATTCTGACCAATGTTACAAAGAGAGTAGGGGATGCCCATTTTTAGATCATACTGTTTATATATTTTCAGCGCCCTAAGGTAGTAGTCCAGCGCATTACCAAATTCCTTTTGCAGGCTATAGTTATTACCTATGTCATTGAGCATAGTAGCCTTTCCGTTATGGTCGTCCAGCTCATTAAATATATTCAGCGCTTCCAGGCTGTATTGTAATGCACTGGTATACTCACGGCGCAGAATGTATAGCTCGCCAATATTTCTATAGGTCCACCCAACGCTGTTTTTCTCGTTTACTTCTTTAAATATTTTCAGTGCTTTAAACTCGTATTCCAGTGCTGTAGCATAATTTTCCTGAAAGCGGTAAGCATTGCCCAGGTTGTTCAGGTTGATAGCTATGCCCTTCTTGTCGCCCAGTTCTTCTGCTATTTTCAATGCCTTAAAGTATAGCTCCAGTGCTTTCGCGTAGTTGGTTATAGACGCATATACGGCGCCCATATTGCCATAGTTTTTGAGCAGGCCGGTCTTATTGCCCGACATGCTGAAGATATCTACAGCCCTTTGCTCATAGTCAAGTGCTTTGGAGTAATTGCCAAGGTCGCCGTATACTATGCCTATATTGCCCAGTATCTGGGCTATAGCGTCCTTGTCGGTTGTTTGCTCCATGTAGCGCAATGCTTCTATGTCATACTCCAGTGCCTTGCTGTAGTCCGACATTGCCCAGTAGTTGGTGCCGATCTTGTTGAGCGACCACGCCATTCCTTTTGTCCATTTAAGCGAAGACGAAAGCTCCAACGCCTGCTTGCCGTATTGGATACCCTGTTCAGGATCGGAGCTGTAATAGTTGCCCGATATAGTGTAGAGCAAAATGACCTTATTGGTGTCGGTAGCCTTGGGCAGTTCTTTGATCAAAGAGTCTACAAGGTCTCGGCCATGCACCTGTATAACAATAAGCCAGATACAGGCAAACAATAAAGCTATTCTTTTTAATAGCGGCGTATTGAAAGTAAGATTAGGCATACATTTTTAGAATGAATTGATGGCAACCAACAGACGCTAACACCCTGAATGTTAGAGTGATCGCAACTATTTCAGTCGCACAACAATATTAATACTATATTTCCCATTAATTAGCATCAATTGTTCTATGTTACATGGAACGAATACAATGTAATTATTGGTTAATTAAAAGCACAATTTATAAAAAACTAAAATAATTTATATTTTTATCACTGTAAATCATAACACGGGAAGCTGAAAACGGATTCAGAGTAAGCAACATTGAAAACAATAAAACAATGAAAAACACGGGAGAGGCAATTATTAATTTGATCATTACTATTGATCCTATACCATCGGGTGGAGGAAATGCCTACATAGATGGCAAGAAAGTACTGGGCGGCAAGGGCACTATTAAGTACCCTGTTCAAAATGGCGCACATGCCGCTTCTTTTGATTTTACCGGCAATGCGGGTGAGGGCTACAGACTGCTGATCACGAAGGAAAATGGCCCTGTGCTTTGGGATGCACATGGCAACTTGTCACAGCAAGGAACGCTTACCGGCCAAAATAACATTCAGGTGTAATAGCCCGAAATAGAAAATGGCTCCGTGCAATGATCTTGCACGGAGCCATTTTTGTTTTATCAATGTTACATTAGATCACACCTGCATCATATGCCTGCTCGCCATGCAAAGACTCGTCCAGTCCTGCTTCCTCTTCAACATCGCTTACTTTTACGCGGGTAAATATATTGATGGCTGCCAGCATACCGTAGGTGAAAATGTATGCGTATATACAAGTGCCTACCACTGCCAGCAACTGGCGGATAAAGAAAGTAGAGCCACCGCTCATTAGGCCATCGGCACCATGCGCGTTTACCGCCTTGGTAGCAAATACACCCAGCAATATAGTGCCTAAGCAGCCACCCATTCCGTGTACGCCCCATACGTCCAGCGCATCATCCCAGCCGCGTTTGTTTTTGAAGTGTACGGCCAGGTAACATACCGCTCCTGAAGCTATGCCGATAATGATGGCAGATGGTAGCGTCACAAAGCCGGCAGCCGGTGTAATGGTTGCCAGGCCGGCCACAGCACCGGTAAGCAGACCTACAAATTTTGGCTTTTTCACCAATGTCCATTCTATGATCAGCCAGGTTATGGCAGCAAAAGATGCGGCAACATCGGTGTTTACAAATGCAAGACCGGTCACAGCATCAACATCCAGCTCACTGCCGGCATTAAAGCCGTACCAGCCAAACCATAGTAGCCCGGTTCCTATTGCAATAAGAGGAACGCTATTGGGTGGTGATGCAGTGTCTTTGCGTTTGCCTACATAGATAACAGATGCCAGTGCAGCAAAGCCTGCGGTAGCATGTACTACAATGCCACCTGCAAAGTCGAGCACGCCCCACTTGGCCAGAAGGCCACCACCCCATACCATATGGGCAAACGGATAGTATACAAATATCTGCCAGAACACAAGAAATACAACGTATGATTTGAAGGTGACCCTGTTTACAAATGCACCTGTTATCAATGCAGGAGTGATGATCGCAAACATCATCTGGTAAGCAAAAAACACAAACTCCGGCATTTTTGTATTGCCGGGGAAGGGTGTATTAAGGTCAACACCATTAAGAAATGCTTTGTCGAAATTACCAATGATGCCACCCATGGCATCGCCGCTAAAGCAAAGTGAATACCCGAATGCAACCCAAAGGATAGTAGTAATACCCATTGATACAAAACTCTGTATCATAATTCCCAGAATGTTTCGTTTGCCCGCAAGACCGCCATAGAAAAAGGCGAGGCCCGGGGTCATTAACATTACCAGACTTGTGGCAAGCAGCATAAATGCTGTGGTGCCGGTATCGAAAGTAGCCATATTCTATATATTTATTTTGTGAGTGATTCTTCTGATTCGTCTTCCGCAACAACTCTGGTGGTAACCTTTCTGAGCATGTCGAAAGTGATACCGCCATTCAGCATAATTTCAAAACGCGTGTTTTGTGCTACGCCATTGTAATAGTAGATGTATTGGTCATTGTCCATCTGCAGGAAGCGGCCTTCAAGTTTTATATAAGATTCGGGCGTAGGTTTAAATTCGGCACCTGCGGTATAGCCCATTAGCTTATAGCCTGTCACCTTTCCCTTACTGTCAAGAAAAGTTGTTGACATATATCCTTCTGGGTCGCTAAACATTTCACCACGCACATACACGCCCATCTTAGGTGCGCACTGATACCTGAAGGTGGCCAATGCACTATACATAGATGCGCTCTTGCTGTGTGTAGCAATGTCTGAATTCTGCTGCAGGCAGTAATCACCACCAATCTGCATCCTGAATTTGTTTTTCTGATAATTCAGGAATGCATTGTTGTGGAAACGGAGCTGCTTGATAGTGCTGTTTGGGGCAGCATCATCGCCAATGTAGTTGGTGTAGCCAATGCCAAGATGCTCGTTGATAGCATAGGTAGCCGCAAGGCCCACCGATTTTTTGTTGTTATTGTCTATAAATTGGTTATACCCGTTAAGCAGGTAAACGTTAACTGATAGTTTTGCTGTAGGATCCCAGTTGAGGCGTAGTCCGCTTTCATAGTAGGGCTCGTGGTAGGTACCAACCGTTACTGAACTGGTGATGTTCTCAGCCGGAGTAAGCAACTCAGTGCCGAAGTGTGTGCGGAAGAAGCCACCATCTACCCATAGTTTATTACAAACCTTAAAGCCTATATGCGCTTCCTGTATATTGTTATAAGGGTTGGCCCATGTACTATTGGCTATATCTCCATAGTGAAAGGTGGCCATTCCCCTCAGTTTCTGCCCTGCGTATTGTACGGAAACCTGGGCAATGTTTAGCCCCGGTGTATTACTACGCGGACTTGTTGTTGGGAATTTCTGATAGCTACCCGGCCCAACGGAATCGGTATAATAAGCATAATAAGCATCTATATAACCGGTAATTGAAAATGTAGATACTGTATCTACTTTCTGTGCTATGCTTTTGCCGGGAGACAAAAATGACAGCGCGGTGGCGGTTACCAGTATGCCTTTTGTAAAAGATCTGATCATATTAGTTGTGTGAGTGTGTAACAAACCTAATCAGAAAATATTAAAAAGTCAAGCATATAAATGAGTATTCATTTATTTTTTTTAACGGGTATATTTTTGTGTTCTTTTAATGCATTAAAAAAGCCGGGAAATGCTTCCCGGCTGTAGTCTTTGTCAAATAATGTAGTTCTGCTTACAAATACCCTTTCTCAGCAAGATATTTGAACAATTTCTCCAGAGGAGATGCAGGGTTATAAAGTAGAGTTACTGCTTTGCCATCCAGCACCAGGTCCCAGTCGGCATTGTCATTGCCATCTTTATGAGTAGCCTTGCATACCATAGCGTCGTTGGCATTGTATACAGATACAGTTGTAAGGCCAGCGGCCGATGCCTGTCTGAATACACCAACCATTTCGCTGTTGTTGTAAATTTTATCTCCTTTAATACCTATGTCAGCAGGCTGTGCACTGTGCTTCGGCTCCTGCACTATCACACGCTCAGTTGGCGGTGCTGCAACGGGTGACTGAATAAAAGTACCACCGTGCAGAATGACAAACTTGCGCTCTTCTGTTTCACTCACAATATTATCCTGTACCAGGTTAGCACCCGCTATCATCTTGGCCAGGTGCTTTAGTGTGCCAAATGTACCGAAGCCGGTAAGGGTGCACTGATTGCCCGACTTGGTGAATACCATGTAGTAGCTGATATTGCTGCCGTATTTCTGTAGTTTCAGGTAGGCTAGTTCTTTGTGTTGCAGGTTCTCCAGTGAGTAGTCGCTCTCCAGAAACTGTTTATTCTTTGGTGTAAGGAAGAAGGCGTCTTTACCATCTACCTGTACCATGTTTGTTTCTTTGTTGATGTCTACATCCTGTGCCAGTATCATCATTTGTGGCACCAGTATCATAGCAGCCAATAGCAATATTCTTTTCATAAATTCTGTTTCTTATTTTTTTGTTGAAGTATTAATTACATCTGTATTACGGCAAAAAGCTGCCTTGGGTCTGCCAGCTTAATTCTCCTGGTTATATCGCGGCGCAGCAATTCATCTGCATCCTGCGTAGGCAATTCAGGGTCAAAAGCATTGCTCATTGACTGTGCGCATGATATATATAGCTTACCGTCAGATGCCATTTTAACAGCGCTTACTCGGTCCCATAGCGCACCGGTTGTTTTGCTGTTCAGCTGTGTCCAGTTAGTGCCGTCAAAGCGCAGCACGCCATAAGCTTCAGTAGCTATCCAGGCAATGTTGTTCTTATCCACACAGATCTGGTTCACACGGAATTTGTTCAGGTTCAGCGATTCTACCTTAGGGATATTGGTAAATGTTTTGTGATCGTAGATAGAGATACCTTTGTTACAGCCAAGTAATAACCTGCCATTCTTATCTTCTGTTATGCACGTAAAGTCATCAGATGGGAAATCAACATCTTCACCTATTCTTTTCCATGTAGTATCCCACTTTACCAATCCTCTCATTGTACCTGCCCACAATGAGTCTTTACTGTCTTTGAAAAGAGAGTAAATAATATTTGCCGGTAAGCCATCGCTCTTCTTAAATGTTTCCCACTCGTTATTTACCCTACGCGATATACCACCCTGGCCTGCAGCCCATAGTACATTGTCTTTATCATAGGTGAGTGTAGATATGCCACCCATTCCCAATCCTTTAGAAAAGTCGCTGATAGCGCCATTTTCAAATACCTTAAGGCCGCCAATAGATGACGGGAGGAATATCTTGCCATCGGGAGCCAAATAAAGGATATAGAAGCCATTGTGCAGCGCCTGTGCATGTTTATAATTACTGAACGCACCATCCTTATATTTCATAAGGCCGCTGCCTGCGAACCAGATGTTGCCCTGCTTGTCTTCATCTATAGTAGAGGTAGTGCCAAGGTCGTAAGGGCATGTAGTACTGTCATACACTATCCACTTAGGATTAGTGATCATGGCATTTTCTCTGTATACAGTAACGCCGCCTGTATTTACAAGATAAGGAGTATGGTGCCTGTTCTTATCGAAAGGGGCGCTGGTTGCATACTCTTCATATTTATATCCCGCAACCATCCACTTATAACCATTCTTATCAATGCTTATTTTAAGTGTTGCATTGCTTAATATTGGTGAGTTGGCAGGAGTAAGTATCTTAAGACCGCCATTTCGGAAAGAGAACGTTCCTGAATTTTTTGTGCCTACCCATATTGTCCCATTTTCTTCTACTGCCAGTGAGATCACATCAAGGGCCGCGCCATTCATGCGAGATATTACATCTGCCATCAAAGGTGTAAAACTATTGCTGAAAGGCTTCATGGTGAAAGTAGCACCGTCATTTTCTATAATTCCCTTAGGTGTGCCCAGCCATACCTTGCCGGTACTATTAGTAGCTATTGCGCTGACCTGGTTTACAGGAAGTCCTGCTGCAGTTGTATAGTATTTCCAGTTCTTGCCATCAAATTTAGCAACACCCATATCATGCTTTACCCCAGGAATTGCCCACAAGTGGCCGGTATTATCTACCAGTAGATCAGACAAAAGATTGTCGGGTATCTCTGAATTGCCTTTATTGAAGTTGGTCCAGTTAGAACCATTAAAAAAGGACAAACCGCCACCTACATAACCCTTTTCGCCCATCACCATGCCACTCACATATACTTTGTCGGTAGCTGTGATAGCAATATCAGTGATCACCTGCAGCTTGGTTTCTGTTGCAGGGATGTTTACAAAATTACCGCCCTCGTATTTCACAAGGCCCTGCGCAGTGCCTATCTACAACGTATTTTTGCTGTCTGTGGCCAGTGATATGATATCAGAATAGTTGGCAAAACAATCAGACGGTGTTTTCAACTGTTCCATCTTCTTGCCATCATAAACAAACAAACCAACGCCGGCAACACCAAATACGTGGTTGCCATTGGCCTGTTCTACCATTGCGGTTACATCCTGCCCTCCCGAGAAATTGATCTTCTTAGTGATCTTATTATCAAGAAAAGCATAATTGCCCGCAAATATCATCCATTGGGAGTACGGCTCATAAGCAGCCGACACCTTAAAAAAACTCAATACTGCTATTAGCAGCGCTACACAACACTTATTCATAAATTTCGTTATTAATATTATCTGAAAGGTGGCGCGAAATTAAGCTTTTAATATAATAAATGAATAGATAATGTATTTTGCGAAAGAAGGGAAAGAAATTTTCATCAAAGGAATTGCACGGGGAAACTGCATTGAGGCGGGTAGTTAAGGCCTTCTTTTTTTGTAAGTGATTGTAAAATCTATTGCATGAGTGAAACTGCGATATTATATTTACACAACACATTTACATTTCACTATGAACTATCGTTGTATAGTATCACTTTTTGCATTTTGCATATGCTCTTGTAGCAATAGCTATGCACAGACGACAGATGATAACCTGATCATTTCTGCTGCCACCCAACTCATTACTTCCAACCTGTGCGATGCTGCGATCATTAAACTGGAAGGGGTAAGTGAAGAAGGTAAGCGAACGCTTCCTTATTATCTGGACATGGCTAAAGCACATGACTGCAAAAACCATGTGGAGGATGCGCTGTACTATTATAAAAAATACCTGGCAATTGGTGGCAACGATTCTGTAAAGAGCAGGGTAGATATATTGAGTAAACAACACCAGGACGAGCATAAAGTCGAGAGTGAGCAGCAGCATGCCAAAGACCTGTATAGCAGCATGACTGGTCACAAAAAGAAGAGAGGAAAGACCGCAACAATAGACGGCTATTTCCGCTCATACAATCTTGTTGGTATGATCATGACGGCAAGCAAAGATAAACCCTATACCTCGGGCCTTAAGTACAGCCTTGATTTTGGTTTTCCTGTTTATCATAATAAAGCTGCTATAATCATTAACGTTCAGCCAGCCGCTTATTTTTCCCCTCAGAAAAAATGGTACGCCGGTATAGCTGGCGTGCCCGAAGAAACCGTTTCGGGTCTGAAAAAAGGATATGGATTAGATGTCTCTGCAACAGCGCCCTATTTGTTTATCAATACAAAAAAGAAGGCCGTAGGCGTAGGCCCCATATTAGGATACCGAGTAGCGTTCATCGCCGATTATTTGGCAGTGGATATAGATATGCCGGTAGCCCATGCGCCGGTGGTGGGCCTGGAGGCTGTGTATTATACCTCCAAATTTTCAATTGCACTTGATTATAACTATTTCCAATACAGTACAAAAGCGCTTGTAACAGGCTTGCCTGCCTTTAAAGCCAACATGAGTATGATAGGCATAAAAATAGGAGTAATGAGATGGCGCTAAAAAAAATGCTGGTACGAATAGTATTAATGGGCCAGTTGCTCATGATCTGTGGTTTTGCAAGTGCACAAACCCCTAAAGATGCAGCTTTAATTAATGAAGCAGGCAACATTTTGCAAGCTGGTAGCTATTGCGATAGTGCCATGAAGCGGCTACAGCAAGTATCGGAAGCGGGTAAGGAAATGAGCATTTACTATATGGCCATGGCAAAGGTATATGAGTGTAAAGGCAATAAGGAATACGCAGAGATCTATTACGGCAAAGCCTATAAGGCCGGAGCGCGCGGAGATGGTCTCTTGCAAAAAATAGTATCTCTGAGGGATACAGGTATGAGCGCCTCTCCTAATGATCTGCGTCTTGAAAATGAGCGCGAAAAATTGCAGAGACAGAACGCAACTTTCAGGAAGCATAAAGATGCCAATATTGAAGATTTCTATGCACTGATCTCGATGGGTTACGCCACAATGACCGGTGGTAAAAAAGCACTGGTAGTAAACGGGTTGGATTTTTTTTCAGCGTCATTCGGTTGGCCGATAATGGATGATAAGTTCATTCTCGATTTTGATATAGCCATGGGGGTGATATATGGGCGCAATACCGGCTGGTACGATTACCCCGCATATCGCGCCAACCCAATTCCTGTAGGAGATGGACTGGGCTTAAAGTTTGGCTTTGAGCCTTCGCTCAACTATATTCTCATTAATAGCCACAGGCATACCATAACCGCCGGAGCTATATTGGGAGGACATGTATTTGCAAATGGTGCATGGGTGCAAAATAGAGACGGAGAGGTATCAAGCGGAGGGCAAACCTATTTCTGTATAGGACCAAGAATAGCCTATTACGGATGGAAGCATCTATATATATCTGCCCAGTATCTGCACATTGGGTTAAGAACGATAAGAGCAGCCGTAGATAAGAATGCAGAGCTTGTACCGGTAAGCCTCGATCACTGGCGACTAAACGTGGGTGTAAGATTCGGTTTCAACTAACAACATTATTACAACAATAAACTATCAATCATGCGCAAACTTCTATTTCCATTATTATTACTATGTTTCATTGCCGCAGGTGTATACGCACAGCCACGTGTGGAAAAAAGTGCGCCTATTGAAGAACCTGCTATAGGCAGCTACGACAAAGTACTGCTGATGAAAAGCGGAAAAACCTGCTATGCACATTATTCAGGTGATGGGGCTATTGACCTCAACATCTATGGTACAGACCGTAAGCTGGTATCTCATACAGCAATAAAAAGCCAGCGGTGGGATGGTGATGATTTCAAATCCACCACCATTTTGGGTACCTATGACATCAATGGAGAACTGGTTATTTTTCTGCAGCAGACCGATAAAAAGCATCCTGTGCTCTACAGGCTAAGAATTAATACAGATGATGGAAAGCTGTTAAAAGAAGACATACTGGCGACTACGAAAAAAGGCAATTCCTTTTTTGCTAAGGATAATGTACAAACCCAGATGAAAGTAGCAAAGGACACCAGATCTGGATGTTATGCCGTTGTTTTTTATGATAATCTTGATGAAGATGCCGATGATGCTATAAAGGTGATGCACTTTGATGAAAAGCACACGTTACTGAGTACCGCACGCATTAGCTCGCCTGATAAAAAGATCAGGCATATTGTTATCCAGGACATTGCAGTAGAAGGCAATAAGGGTGTGTATCTGGCTACTTATTATGTGGGTAGCAGTGAGGAAGAGAGCAAGATATATATATCAAAGCTCAGTGCAGGCGAAACGGCTGTTACTACTAAACCCCTCGACTTTACTGAAGATTTCCGTGGCAGCAACCTACAGATGGCATATAATTATACCACCGGGCAGGTTCAGTTACTTATAGTCGCCTATACCAAGACAAAACGCAATAGAGAATACTACGTTTCTTATTTCTGCAATGTAAATCCCGCTACACTTGATGTTGCCGGGGTAAAGGAAGTATCTAACGAAAAAGTGACTGCATTTGCGCGCAATTCCCTTGGTGAGGAAGGTGATGGTAACTACATGGGTGTTCCGCAGTGCTTTGTGCTGAACGGCAGGAATGAACCTGTTATTATCAAGCAGGTGCTGGTAATGATCTACCACACCACGTCTAAGGGCGCTACATACCGCGCCGGTACGGCATTTGGCAGTATTGGCATTTCGGAGATGGGTATTGATGGTACAGAAAAGCAATCTTATCTTGTAAAACATACGTCAGCAACTCGTATGGATCTTGGCGCTATGTACATTAAAGATATAAATACGGGAAAATGGGATAATGCCTATATAAGCCGAAAAATGGGAACGAATATCCAATTTCATTCTTTCCGGTACGTAATTGGAAAAAAGAACAATTACATCGTCCACCTTGCTCACAAAAAGGAGATAGATAATCCGGATAATGATAAAATGCATAAAAAGGACTTCGCTGAATCTAAAAACAATGCAGCCTACTGCACCATGAGGAACGGTAATATCAGCAACGAATTTTTGTTTGGCAAACCTGTTGGGAAAAAGGATAGGACAACCTGTTTTATGGATGCTGCCGATCAGAACGACGAAGGATTGTTTGCAACTATCATAATAGAGCAGAAGGGCAAAAAAACGGAACACAAAATTGCCTGGGTTTCTTTTGAATAATACTATTACTATCTGAACCAATAAACACACAAAATGAGAAGAGCCTGTTTTATCGCTATATTAAGCCTGTTGTTCTTTACGCAGGTGTTTGCTCAATCAGCAAAAGATGAACAATATTTTAAAGCGGCACAGAGTGCGCTAAAGGAAAAGAAATGTGATGTGGCACTGCGTGAGTTGCAACTGGTGAGCATAGACGGTAAGGATGATATCCGCTATGTGGAATTGATGGGAGAAATGCATGAATGTAAGGGCAATAAAGATGAAGCAGTTTTCTTTTATCGAAAATATATGGCTGCCCGGCCCAATGATACTACCCAGTTCAAGATCAACTATCTTGAATCAGACATTGCCAAAAACGGTGGATCGAATGATACGCGCAATATCAATTATAAAAGCACTAACCGTAATTACAAGCTGCTCAACCTGGCTGGTACAGCCATTACAGGCAAGCGCAATGAGTGCAACTACAACAGCGGCTTTAAAATGACACTGACCCGCGGCAGACCTGCATTTCATCATCACGCTGTTTTAGAGTTTGGTGTGGACCTGGGTATACTCGTTAGTCCAAACAAAGAATGGTATGCGAATGCACTGTATACTTATCCGGAAAAGATACACAGCATTGGTGCTGCATTCAATCCGGGTCTCAACATTGCACTGATGCCGGTTGTTTACAAGAACAAAAAACTTTCGGTAGCGGTAGGCCCAACCGCCGGTTTTACTATGTTGGCTACATTGGGCCATTCCTATAGTTCATTTGGCGGCAGCGTTAATGATGATAATTTCTTCTGGAGCTCGCCAATCCTCGGTGTCAGGGGCCGCGTTTACTACAAGCATATCTTCACTGCATTTGCAGAATATAATAAGTTGACGCGCTCTAAACTAAGCGTAAACTCTGATTACAATGAATACTTCGATATGCCTGTAAAAATGAGCATGATATCTATTGGTGTGGGTATCTATACCTCTTTCAATGAATAATAGTTTCGTTCAGTAATATTGCAAAGGGCAGCACCGTAAAGTGCTGCCCTTTGTTTCATTGTCCATATGCGTTGTGCCGCGATCTGTGAAAAATATAAGAGGTTCTTTTTGAGTTTTCAATTTTAAGTTGAAACTTACCCCTCCCGCCACTCCTTCCCGGTCATGTTCAGAAACACATCTTCCAGGTTGGCGCCCTTTACTTCTTTTTCACGTTTAAAGCCCGAGTCGAGCAACTTGTCTATAAGTTCATTAGGTGTGCTCAGCGCTATGATCTTGCCGCTGTCTATGATAGCTACGCGCTCACAGAGCACTTCAGCCTCGTCCATATAGTGGGTGGTGATCACTACCGTACAGCCACGGTCGCGCAGTTGTTTGATCAGGTCCCACAGATTGCGGCGGGCCTGTGGGTCAAGCCCAGTGGTTGGCTCATCAAGGAATATGATCTTAGGCTCATTAATAAGCGTCGTCGCAATAGAAAACCTTTGTTTCTGCCCGCCCGAAAGTTCTTTAAAATTGCTTTTTGCCTTGTCGCGCAGATTCACCGTATCTAAAAGTGCCATAGGGTTCACACTACGGTTATATAGACCGGCAAACAGGTCTATGATCTGCTTCAGGTTCAGGCTGGGGTAATACCCTGCAGCTTGTAGCTGCACACCAATAATGTTCTTTATAGCCTGTGGGTCTTTATCCAGGTTTATGCCGTCTACTATTACTTCACCGCTTGTTTTTGCACGCAGCGTCTCTATAATTTCCAGTGTAGTGGTCTTGCCTGCTCCATTAGGGCCAAGCAGTCCGAATATTTCACCTTCCATCACTTCAAAACTGATGCCCTTCACTGCTTCAAAATCACCGTAAGACTTTACCAGGTCCTTTACTTGTATTATTGCACCCATATGCTTTGCGTTTGAGATCGCGCTGCAATTTAAAGTTTATATCCCGATTGCCACCTGACCATGGTTGAAATTACCCTCCTGTGGCAATAGTATGCGGTCATGGCGATCACCAATGTTAATATATGTGAAGCCATTCGCACATAATCCCTGCCTGAAAGGATAATTTTCCTAATTTAGCCTTCTATTATGATATACCGTAGCAAGGCGCCACTGCGCATAGGGCTGGCAGGTGGGGGTACAGACGTAAGCCCATATTGCGACCTGTATGGTGGCGCAATACTTAACGCCACTATTTCTTTATATGCCTATGCCAGCATTGAGTTGCTGCCCGAGCAGCGCATCATCATCGAAGCGCTGGACAGGGATGAGGTAGTTTCTTATGCCAAAACAGACGAATTACCAATTGATGGCGTGCTCGACCTGGCAACAGGTGCGTATAACCATATTGTAAGAAAGTACGGTCCTATGCCGTCAGGTTTTAAGCTGTCTACAGTCGTAGATGCTCCTGCGGGGTCGGGTCTAGGTAGTTCTTCAACATTGATGGTAGCCATTATTGGTGCATTTGCCGAATGGCTGAACCTACCTTTGGGCGAATATGACATTGCCCAGATGGCTTACGATATAGAGCGTGTAGAACTGGCTATGGCCGGTGGCAAGCAAGACCAGTACGCGGCAACTTTTGGTGGTGTCAACTTTATGGAGTTTTACGAAGGCAACAAGGTGATCGTAAATCCATTGCGCATAAAACCCGAATATCTGTACGAACTGGAGAATAACCTCTTGCTGTATTTCACCGCTACAAGCCGCTTGTCCTCTACCATCATTGAGGCGCAAAGCCAGAATGTAAAGGACAAGAACAAAGAATCTATTGATGCTATGCACAATCTTAAGGAGCAGGCATTGATGATGAAGGAAGCAATACTCAAGGGGAATATCGACGAGATAGGTGCAATACTTGATTTCGGTTTCAGGTTCAAGAAACAGATGGCGCAGGGTATATCCAACAGCAAGATGGACGAACTGTATGAAGTAGCACTTAAAGCAGGTGCTACCGGCGGCAAAATATCCGGTGCCGGTGGTGGCGGCTTTATGATGTTCTATTGCCCCGGCAATACACGTTATGGAGTAAAGAAAGCCCTTGAAAATTTCAATGGCCATTTCTCTCCATACCAGTTCACCGAGCGCGGATTATTTAGCTGGCACATGTAATAATAGGTGGTGCTACTCATATGAATGCCCAAGCCGGTCATTGCGAGAAGTTATTCGGGTTGCCCCGTAATCATCATCCAATGACAATAAGTAAAAGATGTGGGTCATTGCGAGGAACGAAGCAATCTCACGTAAGGGCGTATTCGTTTTGTAACCATTGTCATTACCGTACATTGAATGATGTTAGGTAAATCAACATTTTTAAATTTTTACTTATATGGAGGCTATCATACTGGCGGGGGGATTAGGTACAAGGCTACAGGGCGTAATAGGCGCGCAACCTAAATGTATGGCACCGGTAAATGGTGAACCATTCCTGCACTACCTGCTGGAATATCTGACTAAGCACAATTGTACTCGTGTTATACTTTCATTGGGCTACAAGCATAAGGTGGTCATCAACTGGCTGGAAGAACAATTCCTTTTCTTTGAGCTCGACTATGTGGTTGAGACCGAACCCTTGGGCACAGGCGGCGGCATACTAGCCGTGCTTGAAGAAGCGGCAACAGATGATGTATTGGTATTGAACGGAGATACTATGTTCGATGTAGACCTTACAGCAATGTTTGCCGCACACAAGGCTAACAAAGCTGCAACTACACTGGCTTTGAAAAAGATGTCCAACTTCGACCGATATGGCGTTGTGCATACTAACGATAAAGGTGTGATCACAGCATTCGATGAAAAGAAGGCTACCGCCGAAGGTACGATCAACGGCGGGGTGTACATCATCAACCGCGATGCCTTCATGGCTAAAGACCTTTCAGAAAAGTTCTCTTTTGAAAAAGACTACCTGGAAAAATTTGTAAGTGATAAAACGTTTTACGGTTTTGAAGACAAAGGCTACTTTATAGATATAGGTATCCCGGAAGACTACACTAAGGCTCAGGAAGACTTTAAAACCATGTTTCCATGAAGATAGCGTATCTGGGTACTGCACATCCATTGCGTGGCGGGCTGGCTGCGTTCAATGAGCGCTTGTCACAAGAGCTTACTGATCAGGATCATGATGTTACCATCTGGTCCTTTTCATTGCAATACCCATCTTTCCTTTTCCCGGGCAAAACTCAATTTACTGATGAGCCCGCTCCTGCAGGTTTAAAGATACGTACAGAAGTAAATTCGGTAAACCCACTCAACTGGTTGAACGTAGGCCGTAAAATGAATGCGGAGCAGTACGACCTTATCATTGTAAAGTACTGGCTGCCTTTTATGGGTCCCGCATTTGGCACTATATTAAGAGGAGCTAAAAAGAATGGCAAGACCAGGGTGGTATGTATCGTCGATAACATCATTCCGCATGAAGGCCGCCCGGGAGATAAGCAGTTTACCAACTACTTTATTAAAGCGGTCGATGCGTTCATTACCATGAGCGAGGACCAACTTAAATACCTGAAACAGTTCATCAACAAACCATCGTTCTTCTCGCCGCATCCGGTATATGATATTTATGGTTCCAAGCTAAGCAAAGCGGATGCATGTGCGAAATTAAAGCTCGATCCTGCAAAGAAATACCTGCTGTGCTTTGGTTTTATACGCGACTACAAAGGGGTGGACAGGGCATTATTGGCAATGGCCGATGAGCGTATCCGCAACTCAGATATAGAGCTGATAGTGGCCGGTGAATACTATAGTAAAGACGTAGAAGCAATCAACAATAAAATTATTGCAGACCATAATCTGCAGAGTGTAGTACATCTCTTTACCGACTTCATACCGGAGCGCGAAGTATGTTATTTCTTTAGTGCTGCTGATGTAGTGGTACAGCCCTACACAAAGGCCACCCAGAGCGGCATTACGCAGATCGCTTACCATTTTGAAAAGCCAATGATCGTTACCAATGTTGGCGGACTGCCCGAGGTTGTGCCTGATGGTAAAGTAGGCTTTGTCGCCGAACCCGAACCCACATCTGTCGCCGACGCTATCCTTAAATTCTTCCAGCCAAATTCTCTGCCCAACCTGCACGAGAACATGCTGATAGAAAAGAAAAAATACACCTGGGAGATATTTACAAAGGCAATGATGAATGTAGTTTTTCCTAAATAAATCTTTGAGCCACGTTTAACCCCTGATGTTGAGCGTAAACTCTGTTTACGCTCGCGCGGTTGCCCGTCTCCCGACGGCCATCGGGCCTGGCTTTTTGTGATACATTAAGTTGGTCATTGCGAGGAACGAAGCAATCTCACGAAAGGACGTATTCGTTTTGTATAGTTGGATAAATTCTTCAAAAATGAGATTTGTGCAACATCTGCGTGAATAGGCGACCAGATGGTTACCCCTTCGCCATCTTACTAACCGCATTAAACAAATTGGTCACAACAAAGCTCATGCGTGAATAGTCGAGCGTATCGGGGGTGTCCGTCTTTTCGTGATAGTTTGCATTCCTGAAGAATGAAGTGTCTGTGATCATTAGTGCCTGCCACCCATATGCCCAATAGCTCAGGTGGTCCGACCAATCTACTCCCGGCACCCAACTTGGTGCAGCAAATACTTTTGTAATGATGTTATCCCCATGCTTAAACCCACGCGTAAACTGACGGACAAACTTGCCGCCATGCAGCTTCTTCACCACTGTTATATAGTTGCCTCTTGTACCGTAAAACCACTTAAAGAAACCCAGTGGATATTTTTGTGTGTGCTTGGCGTCTTTGTAATAGCCTATCATCTCCAGGCTTATCATTCCCAATACCGGTACGTGCGCCTCAGCCAGGTGCCTTGCGTGAACAGTACTACCCATATTAGCGGTCTTGAATGAAGGCGGCTCTTCAAGAGTATAGGCCACAAGGTCTATTCTATATTGCCATTTCGATGCGTCCTCCTTACTCAGCATACGCGCCAGTTCCAGCAATCCCGCCACTCCACTGGCATTATCATCGGCGCCCGCCTGCTCATCGCACACATCATAGTGCGCACCAATTATTATCCTCGGCGCATTTTCTGGCCCATAAGAAGCAATGATATTGCGGTACTCTTTGCCATTTACCTGGTAAGGTTGTAGTGTTACAGTTGTTGTGTATTTCCCCAGTTCATTTTGAATATAGTGGCTGGTCTTATTGAGTGTGGTAGTATCATTAATGTTGCGGAAGGTAGGGCCTCCGGTTATGGTATACACATGTCGCCTTAGCTGTATAGAATCAGCACATACTACAGTGCCTTTGGCCAATGCGCCAAAGGAAATCAACAGGAATACTACTAACAGATTTTTCATCGGCAATAAATATACGGCAGAAACCATACGCTGTCATTAAAACGTTAAGCAACTTGTTTACTATGTGTAGTGGTCCGCAGCGCTCTGACTATCATACATTAGTTCATTAAAACAAATCATCAAACGCTATGCAGATAATAAACTTTTTTCTACTTTTGAAAAAATAGTCATATTTATGAAGAGAACATTACTTACCCTTCAGTTAGTATTGTCAATAGGCGTAGTGAGCGTAAAGGCACAGAACATGTACCCGATCAATAACTCATGGCTCGATCTGGAAACGCTTGTTAAAACGGACTCTATTCCGCAAAATGTCGATTCAGTAAACTTCAAAACGGTTAGCAAATTCGCTGCAAGATTCAATGTTGTCAATCTTACCGGAACGGTTCCTACTGAAACAGTATATAAAGGCCGCCCATTCAAAATAGCTGATGAAGGCCACATGTCATATAGTATTCCGCCACATGGCAAGGAGGTACTTATTGAAACAAATAAAGAAGAAACGCCGCTAGATGATGTGCCGGGCAATGATTTTATCTTTCCCGTATCAGACGGTGTTGTGCATATACAGCGCTTCGAAGGAAATGTAGGCTACAGAGTAACAAGGGTAGACGAATGGTGCAAAGTAAAATGCCGTCAGAACATTCCTCACACATTGTTTACACCGGTTAAGGATAAAGACGATTTTAAAACACCATACCTTTTCTATTTTACACACACTGACAGGTTTGTCGTCTTCACCTCTCTTAATGCAAAAAGCATTCATAAAACAGTAATTGTAGACCTTAAAGATGGCAAGGCGCAGCCTATAGAAGCTACTGTCTGCGGTGTTATTCGGTCAGATAACGAGGTTGCCTTTAAAGGTTACCTCGTTCGCGATGAAACAGCCAAAACAGTGAAGGTAAGCATGCAGGGCAGCAACTGGGCGCTTAGAGATAATAATGTGGCCAAGCTGGTTGCAGAATCAGTGGTAAATGATACTACAATCATATTGGCACGCTATCATCAGTCTGGCCCCGGCATAAGCCTTGTAGCATTCAGTGCCAAAACAGGCAAGCCCGTATGGAACGGCGAGGTACAGCAGGCTACAGGTATCCCCGGCAATGTTTATCTCAGCATCTACAAAAACAGGCTGATGATGGAAGTAGCCCAGCCCGGTGGCAAATACCTCGAGGTGTTTGACCTGAATACTGGTAAGAGAGTTTATTCTACTATCTAGCTTTATAGTATCCTGGAAACAATGATTTTCCCCGAATGTCATGGTGAGCCTCGCTGAACCACGACATTCGCACGGGACGTATTCGTTTTGTCTTCAGGATAATAATCGTTGTCATTAATAATACATCGTAGACGTATTTCTTCCCCTCACCACTACCAAAATACCCCAACTGTAATTACATTTGTTGTATGAGTACAGTATTGCTTCATAAAGAAAATGGCGTTGGCTACATTACGCTCAATCGCCCCGAAACGTATAACAGCTACAACCGCGAGATGGCCCTGACTTTACAGGCCCATCTCGATGATTGCGCTAACGATGAAACAGTAAGATGTGTGTACATGACGGGAGCCGGTAAAGGCTTCTGCTCAGGTCAGGATCTTTCTGAGGCAATGAGCCCAAGTCCCGAAGATTTTGAGCGCATGGTACGTGAGCATTATAATGCAACCATACTCCGTATCCGCAACATGGAAAAGCCTGTAATTGCTGCTGTAAACGGCGTAGCAGCGGGTGCTGGTGCTAACCTTGCACTGGCTTGCGACATAGTAGTGGCAAAAAACAGCGCATCGTTCATTCAGGCATTCAGTAATATTGGCTTGATACCGGATAGTGGTGGTACGTACTTTCTGCCCCGCCTCGTTGGTATGCAGCGCGCTGCTGCCTTGATGATGACAGCAGAAAAAGTATCCGGCCCCGAGGCTGTGGCCATGAACATGATCTTCAAATCATTCGCTGATGAAACATTTGAAGAGGAAAGCAAAAAGATAGCAACCAAACTGGCTATGATGCCTACACGCGGTATAGGCCTTACCAAAAAGCTCCTCAACATCACTTACGATAATACACTGGAAGAACAACTGGATGCTGAAAAGCATGTACAGATGGAAGCCGGTGCTACGCACGATTTCAAGGAAGGCGTAATGGCATTTCTTGAAAAGAGAAAACCGGTTTTTAAAGGGAAATAATTCATAGGCGGGTGCATCAACACCCGCCTTTTTTACTTTAATATCTGCACCCTTCTGTAATAATCTTCAGGTCTATTTTTATATCATATGCGCCGCGTCACCACACTACTATTTTTCCTGTTTTTTATAGCTCATTGTGCTACGGCACAACAGGAGGTAGAACTGAACAGCGGCTGGAAGTGTACGCGTGCTACCGATATCAATAAGTCTGGTGAAGAGATCTCAACACCTGTTACAGACGTTGCAGGCTGGCTGCCGGCCACCATTCCCGGCACGGTATTGACTACATTGCTCAACAACAAATTGTTCCTCGATCCTTTCTTCGGCATGAACAATAAACTCATTCCGGATATCTATACCACAGGCGCGGCATATTATACCTTCTGGTTTGTCAATGATTTTAATCATGCACCTGCAGCCAACGGAGATGAGGTCATGTTGCAGTTCAGGGGTATCAATTATAGCTATGATGTTTTCCTTAACGGGCATAAGGTCAATGACGTAAGAGATACCGGAATGTTCCTGCGGAGTAGTTACAGCATTACCCGCTATCTTAATCCTACCGGCAAAAACAGACTAGCCGTTATTGTCTATCCGCCCTCACCTGTTGGTAATCCTAATGGCGGGCAGGGTGGTGATGGTGTCATTGCACATAGTGTTACTAATCAATACCCTGCCGGCTGGGACTGGATACAACCCATTGCCGACCGCAATACAGGCATATGGGATAAGGTAACCATTAAGCGTACTAAACAGGTACACATAGAGAATACACATGTGGGTACTTTGGTGCCCGGCAAACGTAATGTTGAAGGCAAGCAAAAGCCCGCAACAATTAAAGTGACAACAGAAGCTGAAAATACATGCGATAGTGAGATCCGTGGTACTGCTATTTATGAACTCGGGGGGAAGAAAGTAAAGGTGTCGGTAACACTACAACCCCATTCTGTAGAAACAATTGAGTTCCCCGATCTTGAACTGGAAGATCCTAGGTTGTGGTGGCCCAATGGTTATGGTCCACAAAACCTATATCCTTGTAAGATCTCTTTTCTCATCAATAGCAAAACCCTGTCCGATAAAGAGGAATTGAATATTGGTGTAAGGCAGATAAAGACTGCATGGAATAACAAGACCAATAGCCGCGAAATAAGAGTAAACGGACAGAAAATATTTATTAAAGGTGGTAATTGGATTTTGTCTGATGCGCTGCTTAGGTTTGATGACGAGCGATATGATCATGAAGTACATTTTCATAAAGACATGAACCTTAACCTCATTCGTGTATGGGGTGGCGGTATAACTGAAAGGCCCGCCTTTTACGATGCCTGCGATAAATACGGACTGTTGGTGATGCAGGATTTCTGGGCATCGGGCGACTGTAATGGCCGCTGGTACGACCCGTTGAAACTGGAAGACACCAATGCCCGCCGCAACTACCCCGACAACCATAAACTATTCATCGAATCAGTGGAAGATCAGGTAAAGATGCTGCGCAATCACGCATCGCTTGCACTCTGGTGCGGCGGCAATGAGATAAGACCTCCTGCTGATATTCTCAGTGCTATGCGCGACTCTATCTTGCCTACGCTTGATGGCACCCGCTACTTCTTTGAATTTTCTAATGATGATAGTATGTCGCTGCACGGCGGTGATGGGCCATATGTGTTGCAGTCTAAAGACTACTTCTGGGCGCATAAGTCATTCCCATTCAATTCAGAGATAGGCTCAATAGGCATTGGCGATGTGGAGTCGCTAAAAAGGTTCCTGCCAGACTCTAACCTTGTAGTCCCCTATTATGATACATCTATGCGTAAATGGATCGTTGATTCTGTATGGCGCTATCACCGCTATGAGGGCTATGACTCAGCTATAGAAGTCTATGGGCATCCGAAAACAATAGAAGACTTTGCCCGCCGGGCACAACTGGTCAACTATGACCAATACCGAGCATTGATGGAAGGCGCCACTGCCCGCATGTGGGACTGGTACACCGGCATCATTATATGGAAAACACAGAACCCATGGACAGCTATGAAGGGCCAGATGTATGACTACTACGTGGATCCCAATGCCTGCCTGTATGGTACCCGCACCGGTAGCAAACAGCTGCATGTGATGTATGACCACATCAACAAGTTGGTGCTTGTTGCCAACAATCATTTTACGCCAACCGAAAAAATGGAACTCATTGCCAAGGCATATACTGCTGCGGGTGATGAAATTCCGCTGACTTCGAAATATGTACAAGTGGCTGCATCTTCCTGCAAACAACAATATAAGTTTGGCAAAGAGATAGATTCATTGGCTAAGCAAGAGGGCATATTTCTCTACCTCAGCCTTACCGATTCAGCAACTAATGTACCGGTAGATGATAACCTTTATTGGTTGACAGATGCAAAGGGTAATTATCCATTGCTGCAAAAAATGCCATTAGCAAAGTTGAATGCATCGGCCAGACAAACGGATAAGGGAATAGAAGTCACCATAGCTAATCCGTTGGGTAATCCGGTTGCATTCTTTCAGCGACTGACGCTTATTCATGCTAGCGGAGAAAGAGTACTCCCTGCCTTTTACAGCGACAATTATGTTTCCGTATTGCCGGGACAGGAAAAAACTTATATCTTACAAGTAAACTCAACCATTAAAGAAGCCTTACAACTATATGTTGAAGGGTGGAATACCAGACGACAATTCATTGAAATCAAATAATTCAAACAATGAGAAAGATATTTCTTGCATTATCTATACTACTGGCCTCACAGGCATTTGCACAGACTGATGCCAATATGGGTATCATACCTGCACCGGCTTCTATAAGTGCTCAGAAGGGTACGTTCACGCTCAATCCCGAGACCAGCATCATTGTTGATTATCCCGATCATAAGGCGGTAAAGTTTCTGTCTGATTACCTGAAGAAGAATGGCTACAATAACAACGTGGTGAACATCAACACCATGGATAAGAAGCCATCTATGATCAAGAATGCCATCATGCTGTTTAGCAATGTACCTGCTACAATGCCGGTAGATGGCTATGAGATGAAGGTGTCTGCCGACCAGGTGACTATCTATGGTAAGAACGCAGGCTTGTTCTACGCCGTGCAAACCTTGTTACAGATGATCACGCCGGTGAAGCGTGGCACTGCTACATTTGCCTGTGCTACCATCAAAGATGTACCCCGCTTCGGTTACAGGGGTATGCATCTCGATGTGGCACGTCACTTTTACTCTGTTGACTTCATAAAGAAGTATATAGATGTAATGGCTATGTACAAGCTCAATACCTTTCACTGGCACCTTACGGACGACCAGGGATGGCGCATAGAGATCAAGAAGTATCCGAAACTTACTTCTGTTGGCAGCAACCGTGCACAGACCAAGGTGGGCGGCTTCTCCGGCAATAATACCGATCTCTTCGACAACACGCCTTATGGCGGTTTCTATACTCAGGAGCAGATACGTGAAGTAGTAGCCTATGCTACCGATCGCTTCATCAACATAGTGCCCGAAATAGAAATGCCGGGTCATGCTATGGCAGCAATAGCGGCTTATCCTATTCTTAGTTGCGATCCTTCAAAGAACTATAAGGTGGGCGAGACGTGGGGTGTATATACCGATGTATTCTGCCCTACTGATACCACCTTCAAAATACTGAATGCAGTCCTTGATGAGGTGATGGATATGTTCCCGGGTAAATACATACACATAGGTGGCGATGAGTGCCCTAAAGATGCATGGAAAAAATCGGGTTTCTGCCAGCAGCTGATCAAAGACTCAACCCTGCGCGATGAGGCTGGATTACAGAGCTATTTTGTTCGCCGTATAGAGCGCCACATCAATGCCATGGGTCGCAGTATGATTGGCTGGGACGAGATACTGGAAGGTGGCGTAGCACCCAATGCAACCATCATGAGTTGGAGAGGTGTAAGCGGCGGTATTGCAGCTGCTCAGCTCAACCATGATGTGATCATGACCCCGGGCAGCGAAGGGCTGTACTTCGATCATGCACAAAGCGCATCAACCCAGGAGCCTTTGTCTATAGGTGGTAATGCTCCACTGTCTAAGGCTTATGCGTATGATCCTATTCCGGCTGAACTAACAGGTGACCAGAAGAAGCACGTAATAGGTGTGCAGGCAAACCTGTGGACCGAATATATAGCCACTCCTGCCAAAGCAGAATTTCACCTGCTGCCACGTATGCTGGCACTTGCCGAGATAGCATGGACTCCGGTATCTTCAAAGAACTATAACAACTTTGCCCAGCAACGTGTACCTAAGCACCTGGCCATGCTGGAGAGTAAAGGCTACAACTACCGTGTGCCTGAGATCATTGGTGCCAGTGACACTGTCTTGAAAGGTGAGGACTTTAAGTTCGAACTATCACCTACCGTAGAAGGTGCAAAAGTGCACTATACTATAGATGGCTATACTCCCCGCGAGACAGATATGTGGTACACCGAGCCACTACGCATCAAAGTACCATCAGGCAAGCGTCTCGACCTGAAAGCGGTTATCATAACACCGGGCGGAAAGCGCAGTAACCAGGTAACTGTGGTGCTGGATAATAGCGGCAGGTAGAAGAGATCGCTTACTATGAAAAACCCAAAGAATAATATTGTTCTATTGACCTCTGAAGAAAAGGAGTGGTTGCTGGAAATATACCACGCACGAAAAGATAACTTGTTCTTTGCAGGCGCATTGAGGAGCCTTGTATTATGCGTACTATGGTTTACGATCGGCATGTGGTTCGCAGCTTTCATTCACGAGATATTTTTTTACAAACTCAACGGGTCATGGTTCACTCATGAGCATTTTTGGGGTAAATGGTGGTTAAAGACAATAGTTATTCTACTTATGGAAGTGGCGGTATGTCTGTTTACCTGGTTCGGGGTAATCCTTCCATTTAAACAAGATGCACTATCCGGAATTAAGGAACAGGTGTCATTTAATATCGCAATCAAAGAACACTATCCAATTACCGGGCAGTACTTCTTCAGATTCCGGCACAAAATTGATCAACTGCATGAGGTAGATGAGGCCAGATATAACCAGTACGACGAGGCAGTGACATATTTATAGACAGGGCAATTAAGTCTGGTTTTGTCTTTTCAGCCGGTAATCATGTCAAGTCTAAATTTTTTGATTTAACGATCAAGCGCCGTAACCTCCGACCATAAAAGATGTCCTACATGCTGTTGCTTCCTTATCACAGATTTACGTTTAGTACGCCATTAACTTCAACTGAGGTTATAGAACGTATGCAAGAGCAGGTAGGTCCAACGATCAGTACCGCTATGATGGGTAAGGGCAGAGGTGAGTTTGATCCTTTTTCTGAAGCAGAAGAGATGGTCTATCCCTATAATGGTGCGGTATATGAAGATTACTTTGCCATATCGCGCAGTGTGAGGGGATTTCCCATGCCGGTTATATGGGGTACTGTATTTGAGCAAAATAACCTGACTTATGTTTCTGTCGTTGTAAAACCCGATATGTCGGAGCAGTTTATTGTGTTGTTTCTATTCCTCAGCATCCCGTTACTGGCGTGCATAGGGGCCATAACAAGCTTACTGTTGAACGGTTTTGACCCCAAGATGTTAGCAGGTATTGGTATCTTCGTCATACCCTATTCTTTACTGCTAATATTATTTCGTAACGAACAAAACATCAACCGTAGCTTTCTTGTTGAGGTGCTGAATGGGAAGATCGTTTAAGGGAAACATCAGAAATATGTCCATCTGGTATACCAGATGGACATATTCATTTTTATATAGAGAACGATGCTGTCGTTATATCTTCTCCAGGATGATCGTCATCTTTTCTTTCTTCATGTTGAGGTGTAGTTCCTTGTCAGTAAGCTTTGTAATATCAAGTGTTTCTTTTTCGCCTTTCGGGCCTACTGTTTCTAACTTGGTACCTACTTTTTTGTAAGTTCCTTTTTCGGCATCGTGTCCGTCTCCTGTCATCTTCATGGTGCCATCAGCCATAAACTCATAGGTCATATTTTGCTTGGCAATCATCTCTTTTACTTCCTTAGGGTCCGGTGCTTTTTCGCCCTTAGGAACTTCAAACTTCATGTCTACTGCGTGCCACTTACCTACAATGCTTGCTGCAACCGGCGCTGCCGCGGGTGCCGGGTCTCCACCTTCGCCGGGCTGATTAAGCTTTGCACCAGCATTAGCGATAAATACTGCGCATACTAATGCGCCAAATAGGAATGCCTTCTTCATGTTTATCTTTTATTTTATGATCAATTTATCGGTATTCTAAAATGATGGAATTATGCTCTTTCCATCATTACCAGCATCTTGCCCTGGTTCACTTTTATGGTTAGTACTTTATCGGTAAGCGTTATTATTTCATAGATTTCCTTTTCACCTTTCGGGCCCGTAGTCTCTATTTTGTTACCTGTTTTCTTATAAGTACCTGCTGTCAATTTATTATTGGCTGTCACATTTACTTTGCCGTCGGTAGTAAATTCGTAAAGCCCGTTCTGTTTAACTACCATTGCGGTTACTGTGGCCTGGTCGGGCATTTTTCCTCCCGGAGGGGCAACAAGGAATTTCATATCCAACACATGCCATTTACCGGTGAGGGTTGCCGCTGCCGGGGCTGCTGCGGGAGCAGGGTCGCCGCCTTCGCCGGGTTGGTTGAGGCTTGCACCTGCATTAGCTGTTAATACTGCACAGAGCATGGCTCCGAATAAAAATATCTTTTTCATATTGTTTGTTTTCTGTGTCTAAAAATAAATATAGGCATTTTGTGAATGCGCAGCGAGTGTATAAGTGTTACAAATTAACTTGTATGTGTGTAAAAGCAAGATCATTCGCAGCATGGAGACCAACCATTCTTTAATAACGATCTTTTTATTAATCTACCAGCAGGCGTATTAGTTTGGCTACATCATTCTTAGCCCTGATCTCGGGATAAGGTAGTTCGGTGCTTAGTGCTTTCAACACACTTTCTGCGATCGATTTTTTATCCCATGGATCGAACACGGTGCTTGGTTTGATGACATCATAGACATAAGCCAGATCCGGCGCCAGTACTTTCATGCCGCTTTCCACACTTTCTATCAATGGCAACCCGAAGCTTTCCATTACAGAAGGACAAACCAGGTAGCGGTATTTGAAGTACAGTTCGCGCGGGTCGATGTAGCTATAGTTGTATATCCTGATGCCTTTCGCTTTCATTTCATCTATTCTTGCCAGCAGGGTTGGAGCAGTCTCATCTATTGTGATGTGCAGCCCCGGTGTATGCCCCAGAGAATGCAGGTATTCCCATGCATCTAATAGAGTCGGATAGTTCTTCTGTGGGGATGGTGTGCTTACAAATGCAAAGTCATCAACCGGGCGCTGATCGAAGGGGGTATGTGCTCCTGCGTATTTACCGGTATCGTAAAAGGGTATGGTCAAGCAATGGGCGGCATCCTTCAGATTCAGTTTCATCATCTCGTCTACCATGTGCTGCGTTTGCACTATATAGTAGTCGGTGTTCTTGTTAAACAGCTTTATGACCAGATACTTTGCGTACAGCTTCCAATAGGCGCGCTTAAATTTTTGATGTGGTGCCTCCAGCAGTTTCTGATTGTGGGAGTAAGTATACGTCGGCACTTTCAGTCTTACGGGTGGTGGCGTATTGGCAAAGCAGAATACCTTGGTGTAGTTCTTACCCGTCTCTTTATAAAATTTGCTTCTGTCTCCCATAGTGTTTGGCACCACCTTATAGTTGCCCGTAAGCACCTTGGGTATATCGAACCGGGGATCAAGCAAGAAGAAAAAATCGTCCTTGCGGGGATGGAGACATATCTGCTCAATGAGGTATTGCAACAATACAGCCCCTCCGCCCTTATTTATAAATAATCCGTCAACTAGTATCATGTGGGTAGTAATAAGTGCAAAAGTAAGTTTATAACATAACGATGTATAAGTGGGTAGGTTGTAATTGCGGTATTTTTATTACTTTGTATATTATTTTTATGGATTTCTAACAAATGGGGTCGGGGACTCGTCATATATTGTACAACTCCCTGGTGGCTAATAGTAAATGAATACAAAACAGTACATATTATTGATAATGAGTAGCTTATTGCTACTTGTGGCGTCGTGTCGCAAAGCTGATTATCATGTAAGTACTGTTATAAAAGCAACAGATAAGACAAATATCAACACGATTTTTGCTTCCCTACGTACTCACCCCGAGTTCTTTGATGTGGAAGCAGGGGTATATTCAGAGATCCGTGCATCGAAGGGGACGAGGTTCAGGTTTTACCCATATTCCTTTAAAGATAAGAGTGGCCATATCATTACCTCGGGCATCGTGCGGATAAGTGTGATAGAAATGTATGGTGCAGGTGCCAGTATTGCCAACCGTTCTGTATCCCTGAGTGGTAACCAGCTGCTGCACAATACCGGCCAGGTGTACATAACAGGATCTATGAATGGTGAAGAAATTGGTGTGAACAAATATGGCATCGATTTCATTACCGCCACACATCTGTCTACTCCTATGGCGCTATACTATGGCTTTGACAATTACGAAGACTTGCTGGTAAGATGGATGCGGGTAGGTAATATGACAGGTACCGCTGTGACCGGAACAATAGTTGATACTATGACCGTGGTAGTTATAGATACGGCACATACGCTTGATACGGGGCACATATATCGCAATTACAATCAGTTCGATTCGTGCGGGGCACTGTACTGGGTGAGCAGCCAGTATCCGGCCTGGACAACTACCGACCTCACTAACATCTCTGTTATCCCAAGCGATACGTCATTTGATGCTTCTAACACAGCTGTCTTTGTAGTCTTTGCCGATTTTAATGCTGCTGTAGGGGTAGGCGACTATAATAACCAGACTCATACTTTTTCACTGACCCCGGGTTATACTATACCTATGGAGACCCGCATTGATATTGTAACCATAGGCTACAAGGGTGGACTATTGTACTACTCTGTTCAAAAGGATATTACGCTAACGGAGGCAATGACCTTTACGCCTGTTATGGAGCCTCATACGGTTGGCGAAGTGCTTAATCTTCTGGCAATGCTCTGATTTTTTTATACTCCTCTATAATCCCTAAGTTCTGGCAAGAAAATAGCGGTTGTCTTTTGGCAACTGCTTTTTTGTTTTTGTGAAAGAGATCATTTCATGTCTCGGTTATAATTGGCTGCGAACCTACGGCTCGCATGTGGAATAGAGGTCTTTATGTTGCTACAAACCTGTGACCACCTACGGGGTCATGACATGTAATGTGCCAAACTTCAATGTGCAACTGATTTACGCCACCCGTCATTCAGTGCTTTATTACTTAGCCATTTTGGCCAGGAATGTTGCGTAGGCGTTGTTCCAGCCGTGCCACTGCTGGTCGGTGCCGAGGGAGAAGTTGTGGAAGACCGTGTTGAGGGTGCTACCGCATCTTTGCAAGTCGGCAACCATTTTGTTGAGGGCTGTAAAAGCATCTGTTACTGACATGGCCATATCGAAGTGGGCTGTAGTATCCATAAAGCAGAATGGATGGGTGCGGATGGGTGTAACTGATTCTTTAAGCAGATCGTACCAGAGGAATGAGCTGCCTGTGCCCGCCCTGAAGCCTATATGTGAGCCATAGCCCATGCTGTAGTCCTGCGTTATCTCATTGTCCATGAGCAGATGATAGGTGGTGGGTATCATCAGCCTGATGTAGTGCTGGCGGGAGATATGTATGGGGTGTGCTATAATGTTCTTCAGCGTGTTCTGCTCCTTGGCCATCACATCGTAGTGGGTAGCATAGTAGGAGGGGTGTATACCTACCTCGCCTTCCTTAGCCAATTGTTTGATAACCCGTACCATAGCCGGGTGTTTGGGGTGTATATTCTTATCGAAAGGTGTGGTGCGTAGTGCCGACAGGATGAAGTAGATGGGCTTGTAGCCGTGCTCTTCGTGCAGATGCCGCAGCCAGGTAAAAGAATCGTATGGGTCTACGGCTTTCTTCTTCAATACCTGCGTACGCTCGCTGATCTGTTGCACATCTCCCTTTAGTAATGCTCTTATATAGGCACCTACTATGCGCTTAATGCCTTTATAGGCATGGGAGTAAGCCATGTCTATATCGTAAGTGGGCTGGAATGTAAATGCTGGTTTTGCTATAGTAATGCTCCAGGTCTTTTCAAGTAGTTGCCTGAAGGCTTCTACCCATTCATCGACAATGGGCCGGGTGAGCCAGCCCTGTTTGTATAGTATGCTATCGGTAGCGGGATACCTGCCGTGCTTGTCGGTATTCTGAGGAAAATACTCTTCGTATCGGCTCAACAGGTAAAATATTGCCGACAGAATATCGAACGGTAGTGTGTGGTGTTCTGTTCCTGCGAAAAGCACAGGTAGGCCATTCCAATCACCGATAGCAGGTGTACACTCTTCCAGTCCTTTGTTGCGGTGTATGCCGGCATCAGCTGTTGCTAAAGATGTTATGCTGCTCTTGGTAGTAAGTCCGGCATCGGGTATTGATATTTTGCCGGGGAGTATGGTTCCGTATGTAATACAGAAAGGGGCATCGATAGCTTCCTGTTCATTGGTGGTCAGTTGATAGCTGAGTTGCAGGCGCTCAGTGAATAACCAGTCTAGTACGTAGGTAAGACGAGTGCTTTGGTGAGTGCTGTATACAACTATCTTTTCCATACTTGGTTACCAAAGATAATCCGTTATTTATGAAATAGCACTGATTGTAGTATGAATTCGAAAAGTGGCAGTTTTTCATAAAAGTGGCAGTTTTGGTTGTGTGTATTTGGCTGAAATACTTTGTGGTCAATGTTTTCGTGGTATTTTAACAAACTGCCACTCTCTGCCACTTCCTGCCACTTTCTGCCACATGGTGCCACTTTTTTTTGTTGCTTCGTGCCGAAAAAGGTTTACATGTTGGTTAGATTGTCTCTGGAATTGTTTGCATGTAAATTGTGTGCGGATGCAGTAGTGTATAAAACGAATACGTCCTTACGTGAGATTGCTTCGTGCCTCGCAATGACCCGCTTGGGACGGTTGTTGCAGGGCTGAAGATGTTCAGCCCCTACGTGGTTGTGATTAGGGTTCATATGTCAAAGAGCATACAGGGGCTTTTCCTGAATTGAGTGCAAATTAATGCGTGAAAATGACATGATAAAATAAAGATATTCACAAAATTTGCGAAAAAATCGGCTGAAACGTGCAGTGGGTAAGGGTTTGAGGCGGGTTGTTTTCTGTGGATATGTTTTTGAGTGTTTTTCGGGCGTTACAAACGCCCTGCCGGTGCATCCGCGTTGCAAACGCGGACGAGGTGAGATTCCAATCTCAAAGAGGTACGTCCCGATGGCTGTTGGTCGGAAGACACAACAGCGGCAGATGTGTGTAGCTAGTGAGTTTCAAAGAGAATCGTCCCCTCTTAAAATAAGAGGGGAGTTGTTGCTTGGCCCTCTGAAAACGAATGCGTCCGGATGTGTCGTCGGTCAGAGACCATAAGTGTTCGAAACTTCATTTTCTGTAACAAACTCCCCATATAATGTAATTTCTTTCGCCCCTTCAGGGCTAGGATCACGTCCTTTTTTAATACCCGGGGCTACACCCCGGGCTATTATATTTCGGTCTTTCAGACCTGTTTTATCACGTTTCGAACACTTATGGTCAGAGACCGACAACGGGCGTTCAGCTAGCAGATTCGGGAGAGAGGTATGTAGGTTATAGAAACAAGAAAGGCCCGCGTTTGCGGGCCTTTCTGAAAAATATAATGAGGTGTACTACTAGTAACGGTACATATCTGTTTTGTATGGACCTTCCTTAGGTATACCCAGGTAAGCTGATTGTGCAGGAGTCAATTCGTCCAGAACAACACCAACTTTAGCAAGGTGTAAGCGTGCTACCTTCTCATCGAGGTGCTTAGGCAATACATATACTTTGTTCTCGTAGTTAGCGTGGTTGTTCCACAATTCTATCTGAGCCAGAGTCTGGTTGCTGAATGAGTTACTCATTACGAAGCTAGGGTGGCCGGTAGCGCAACCTAGGTTAACCAAACGACCTTCAGCAAGGATGATCACATCTTTACCTTCGATAGTGTACATATCAACCTGTGGCTTGATGGTATCCTTAGTAGTACCGTAGTTGTCATTCAACCATGCCATATCTATTTCTATATCGAAGTGGCCGATGTTACAAACGATGGCCTTGTCCTTCATCTGACGGAAGTGAGCTTCTGTGATCAGATCGCGGCAACCTGAAGCTGTAACGATGATGTCTGCTTCTTTAACTGCATCGATCATACGCTTAACTTCGAAACCGTCCATTGATGCCTGCAATGCGCAGATAGGATCGATCTCAGTAACGATAACGCGAGCACCTGCACCACGCAAAGACAACGCTGAACCTTTACCTACATCACCATAACCACCTACAACAGCTACTTTACCAGCCATCATAACGTCGGTAGCGCGGCGGATAGCATCCACCAGGCTTTCCTGGCAACCATATTTGTTATCGAACTTAGACTTAGTAACAGAGTCGTTTACATTGATAGCAGGCATTGGCAATGTGCCGGCAGCCATACGCTCGTACAAACGGTGAACGCCTGTAGTTGTTTCTTCGCTCAGACCCTTTATGTGCTGAACCAGTTCGGTGTATTTATCCAATACGATGTTGGTCAAGTCACCACCATCATCAAGGATCATATTCAGCGGACGATCTTCGCTACCGAAGAACAAAGTCTGCTCGATACACCAGTCAGCATCTTCAAGGCTCTGACCTTTCCATGCGAATACGCCGATACCTGCAGCAGCGATAGCAGCAGCAGCCTGATCTTGTGTAGAGAATATGTTGCAAGAGCTCCAGCGAACTTCAGCACCAAGAGCAGTAAGGGTTTCAATCAATACAGCAGTCTGAATGGTCATGTGCAGGCAACCAGCTATGCGGGCACCTTTCAACGGTTGTGACGGGCCATATTCTGCACGGATAGCCATAAGGCCCGGCATTTCGGCTTCAGCAAGTCTTATTTCTTTACGTCCCCACTCTGCCAGGCTGATGTCAGCTACTTTGTACGGCAGTTTTAAATCAATCTTTGAACCTGTCATTGTAGTCATATATATGTTATAATATTAAAAATTCCACGCAAAAGTATAAACAATATCATTATAAACCCTAAAATGAAAGCCAATAGTTATTTAACTTTTCTATCCTTCGGGTGGTGTTTAGCTATAAAGAGGGTGGGGTGTGTAAGGGTCAATGGTTCACTTCAGTCTTCTTTAAACCTGCTTGTAGACACATGTTGTTGCGTGTTCAAAGAGGACCGGCCTTATGTTCAAGTCAGAGACCCGTTAAATTATTTCGTCACGAGAGCGCTGCGCTAACTCTCGCGACAGATTTGTGGGGGATATCCGTGTGCATGCGATATCACAAAACGAATATGTACATACGTGAGATTGCTTCGTGCCTCGCAATGACACCCGCTGTAGTTTTTCAAATCATTTTACCTGTCTGTCCTTCCATTTGTAGTTGCCTATGAAGCCCATGAGGCCGGCGAGGGTGATGTAGATGATATGCAGGGGCTGGAGGAAGGGGAAATAGACCTGAACCCATTGTTTATGGAAGAACCTTACTACCGGGCGCATGTAGAGATATTCGGTAAAACCTTTGATAATGAGCATAGCGCCGCCGAGGAGCCAGTAGTCGTGATGGAAGAAGCCTGCAATGGCCATGAACAGGAACCATACATTGTATAGATATACCAACATAAGTATAGCTGTGAGTCGGTTGTCGCTGTACTTGCCTGACTTGGAGGCCCAGCGGATGCGCTGATTGAAGAAGCTGGCCCAGTCGGGTTGGGGTAGGGTGGTCATTATGGCCTGTTCTGACTTTAGGTAGCTGATCTTAGCGCCGGGTTCCTGTGCTATCTTCATCATCAGCAGGTAGTCGTCGCCCGATGCCAGGTTGTCGATACCTTCATAGCCCTTTACGCGCCCGAAGATCTCTTTAGTAAAGGTGAGGTTAGCACCGTTACTCATGCGGCCCAGGTTCATGCTGTGTGCGGCTGCGGTTATGCCCTGCATACTCATGAAGTCTGTGAGCTGGAATATAGGCAGCAAGCCGCCTGTAACCTGGAAGATAACCGGAGCAACTATCATATCGGGCTTGTCCTGCTCATACTTACAAGCAATGTTCATGAGCCAGGCGTTGGGGGCTATGCAGTCTGCATCGGTAGTAACAATGAGTGCGCCGTTACTCGCATTTACGCCTACAGCTAAAGCCGCCTTCTTGTAAGAGTTGAGTTGCTTGCCGGGTTCTAAGTGGTCGGCGAGCGCTATACAGCGAACTGCTGAGTTGTGGTATTCATGAACTATGTCGGCTGTGCCATCGGTAGAATGGTCGTCTATAACAATGATCTCAAAAAGGTTGGCCGGATATTTCTGTGCCAGTATTGAATCTATACATGCACCAATATTGCTGCGCTCATTGCGGGCGGGTATGATGATGGAGATGAAGGTATTAGGTGTAAAACTAACCGGCAGCCTGAATTCGGGTTGGCGCTTCCAGCCGCGGCTGTAGGCTACCATGAGGACTACATAGGCAAGGGTGAGTAATATACAGATGGTAACTATGATCGTCATTCTATAATAATGTTTGTGCTATCTGCGCAGCTGTGTCGGGGCCAATGATGTTGTGGCCTTTATCCAGTATGTGCAGTTTTACTTTTGTTGATCCCGAGGCAAATTTTTCACCAAGGGCTGCGGGTATTACCTTGTCGTACTTGCCCATAAAAAGCGTTACCTGAATGTTGTATTGCTCTATTGTAGCCAGCACCTTGCGTTGATCGGGCATTAACCCACTCATTGCCGGCCATACAAGACTCAGTTGTTTGCGAACAGGTTCATTGCCAATATAATGCGACACAAATTTATGCTGCCATTCCGATATCCATTTATAATCTTTCAGTCGTGTTACTACTTTGGCATATGGTCCGGGATTGTTCAGCATTTTGCTGAACATCTTGCGCCCAAGAGCTGTGCGGGTAAAGAAGAAGTAATACTTGTTAGGTGCCAGGCCATCGCTGGCTATGAGTGTAGCTTTATCTACATGGTCTCCCAATTCTTCAATGATAGTCAGGCACACGCGACCACCCATGCTGAATCCCAGCAGCGACAGCTTATCGACCTTGCATTCTTTCATCAGGTCTAAACACATATCCCTCAGCATGCTGCGTGTAAATGTAGTCTCGGGCTGCCACGTGCTTTGGCCGTGGTGCGGGTGGTCTATGAACAGGCAGGTGTATTGCTGCGCCAGATGTGGTGCGAATTCCAGCATGCTGGCTCCTTCGTGTCCGTACCCGGGAAATGCCAGCAGCAACTTGTTGCCATTACCCGCTTTGAGGTAATGGATCTGTTCGTTGCCCGCTTTGATATAGCCTGAGGTATGGTGCATGCGCGTATAAAAGTAAGGGGTAATTTTTGTTTGGTAGTTTGTGGCAGAAAGTTTCATGCAAAGGGTGATACCGAAACTCATCTCATGCGGATAACCACCTCCCCCCAACATGCCAGCTGAAAAGGCCGGCATGTTGGGGTACTCCTCCTTCAAAAGGAGGAGAGTGGTTAACGCAACTTTTTTCTGTTGATTAATTGAATTTACACCTCATAGCTTGTCCCTTCTACAGTGACATGCACACCAGGGAATATAGCGCCGGCCTCGGCTTCAAAGGCATCGAGTTCTTTGTACCTTGATGAGAAGTGGCCAATAAGTAATTGGCCAACGTTGGCCAGTTTGGCCATTTCAGCAGCCTGTACTGTTGTGCTGTGAAAGCGGAGTATGGCTTTGTCAGCATTTTCATGCAGGTAGGTGCTCTCGTGGTAGAGCAGATCTACATTCTTTATGAAAGGCAGGTAGGTTTCGGAGTAGAGGGTGTCGGCACAGTAGGCATATCTCTTTGCGGGTGGACCATCAAGGGTTACAAGGTTGTTGGCTATGATGGTGCCATCTGCCGCGGAATAATCCTGGCCTTGTTTCAGTTGATTATAGAAAGTTTGTGGTATGTTGTATTCACTGCACTTATCCAGCAATAGTTTTCGGCCGCTGCTCTTTTGGGTGATCACAAAACCATGACAGGCTATGCGGTGAACCACAGGAAAGCAAGTTATGTTGAATGCAGGATTGTCTTCGAGGATGGCATCACCCTCGGGTAGCTGGTGGTAATGTAAAGGGTAGGCCAGTTCGCTATCGGCCACCTGCATGATCATGTCTAGTATGGGTAGCAATGGTGCGGGTGCATACAAGTGAAGCGGTTGGATGCGGCCCTGCAGGCTCATGCTATTGAGCAGGCCGGGCAGACCGAAATAATGATCTCCGTGCAAATGACTGATGAGTATATGATTGAGTCTGCGCCACTTAATGCCATATTTCTGCATCTGCACCTGTGTAGATTCTCCACAATCTATGAGTATAATTTCCCCATTCACCTCTACCGCCTGTGCTGTAGGGTGCCTGCCATAGGCGGGTAATGCCGAGTTGTTTCCTAGTATCGTTACATTCACTTTGCGCTGTTTACTCTTCACTCAATAAATCCCGTTCCAATATCTCCATGCTGATGATGTCTACAGCCTCTATCATACGCGGGGCAATATTGAGCATGTCATGTTCTTCATCGCTCAATTGTTTTATTAACTCCAGGTTGATACCGGTAAGCACCAGAGACTCTTCGCTGCTGTAACATTCTTCATGCAGTGTTATAAAAGCTTCGATTCCGTCTTTTTCGAGAGCGGTAGCGTTCTGAAAGTCTATTATGAAGTTTTTACTGCCGTTTTGCCGTATTTCTTCGCACTTAACGGCCAATTCGTCTGCTAATTTGGCATTAATAGTTGCATATGTCGGGGTAATAACAGTAAAAGTATCTTTGGTATCAATTTTGAAATCCATAAAGAGAATTTAAGTTTTTAAAAATAATACTTCTGCGTCTATCTTTCGTATATTGTATTAGGGAATAGTTTTTGTAACGGAGTTATAAGGGCGAGATAATAATAAAATCGGTGCAGGTAGCTGATGCATTTCTTTTTTGTTTTCCCGTTGAAATTAATAAGGGTATAAGTATTGACTATTAAAGATTTGTTTTCGAAATCGCTAACTTTATAAAAAACCAAGGGAAAAATATATGGACTCTAATTTCTCGCCTAAAGTAAAAGAGATCATTTCCTACAGCAGAGAAGAAGCGCTGCGGTTGGGTAATGACTTTATAGGCACCGAACATTTGCTGCTTGGCCTCATACGTGAGGGCGACGGCATGGCCTTGAGGGTATTGCAAACGATGCAGGTGGATCTTTTTGAGCTTCGTAAAGAGCTTGAAGTAGCTATAAAAGACAAGAACAATAAGCCACTTGCCAACATAAACAGTTTGCCGCTTACCAAGCAGGCCGAAAAAGTAATCCGTATCACAGTATTGGAAGCTAAGTCGCTGAAGAGTCCGAGTGTAGAAACAGAACACCTTATGCTCTCTATTTTGAAGAATAAGGAGAATGTAGCTACACAGATACTTAACCATTATGATGTTGATTATGATCGCTTCAAGAGTGAGTTGAGCATATTGCAGGGTAATGCGCCGAGCGCTGACTATGGCGATCCGGGTTCTGAAGAGTTTGAGGACGACGAAGAACGCCGCCAGTTTCAGCAGCAGCGTAAGACACCGGTAGGTGCAGCTAAATCAAAAACTCCGGTTCTGGACAATTTCGGACGTGACATTACCAAGTTCGCAGAGCTGGGTACACTCGATCCTATTGTAGGTCGTGAGGAAGAGATAGAGCGCGTATCGCAGATACTGAGCCGCCGTAAGAAGAACAACCCGATACTGATAGGTGAGCCGGGTGTGGGTAAGACAGCCATTGTGGAAGGCCTTGCATTGCGCATCGTTCAGCGTAAGGTATCACGTGTATTGTTCGACAAGCGCGTGATCAGCCTCGATCTTGCAGCATTGGTTGCCGGTACTAAATACCGTGGCCAGTTTGAAGAGCGCATGAAGGCGATTATGAATGAGCTGGAGAAGAACCGTGATGTGATCCTCTTCATAGATGAGATACATACTATAGTAGGTGCCGGTGGTGCTTCTGGTTCGCTAGATGCATCAAATATCTTCAAGCCTGCTTTGGCTCGTGGAGATCTGCAATGCATAGGTGCATCAACGCTTGATGAGTATCGTCAGTACATTGAGAAAGATGGTGCATTAGACCGTCGTTTCCAGAAGGTATTGGTAGAACCACCTAGTGTTGAAGAAACAATAACCATACTGAATAACATTAAGTCTAAGTACGAAGACTTCCACAATGTGATCTATGATGCCGAAGCTATTGAGGCTTGTGTGAAGCTGAGCGACAGGTATATGACAGATCGCCTGTTGCCCGATAAAGCGATAGATGTTATGGATGAGTCAGGCGCACGTGTGCACCTGAAGAACATCAATGTACCTGAGAATATCCTTGATCTTGAAAAGAAGATCGAGGAGATAAAGCAGGAAAAGAATAAGGTAGTTAAGAGCCAGCGTTTTGAAGAAGCTGCTGCACTGCGCGACAGGGAGAAGAGACTGGGAGAAGAGCTGGACCGTGCGAAGGCAGAGTGGGAAGAAGAAGCAAAGCACAAGCGCTATCCTATCAACGAAGAGTCTATTGCCGAAGTGATACACATGATGACGGGTATACCTGTTATGCGCATGGTAGAAGCGGAAAGCAATAAACTGCGCCGCATGGGCGAAGATCTGCAAGGGTCTGTGGTTGGTCAGGATGAGGCGATAGGTAAGATAGTAAAGGCGATACAGCGCAACAGGGTTGGATTGAAAGATCCGCGTAAGCCAATAGGTTCGTTCATCTTCCTGGGTCCTACAGGTGTGGGTAAAACAGAGTTGGCTCGTACATTGGCGCGTTACATGTTCGACAGCGATGATGCACTGATCCGCATAGATATGAGTGAGTATATGGAGAAATTCTCTTTGACTCGTCTGATAGGTGCGCCTCCGGGGTATGTGGGTTATGAAGAAGGTGGACAGCTGACTGAAAAGATACGCCGCAAGCCCTATTCAGTAGTGTTGCTCGATGAAATAGAGAAAGCGCATCCGGACATCTTTAATATCCTCCTGCAGGTGTTGGACGATGGACAGTTGACTGATGGCCTGGGCCGTAAAGTAGACTTCAAGAATACGCTGATCATTATGACGTCTAACATTGGTGTGCGTCAGTTGAAAGATTTTGGTGCGGGAGTTGGTTTTGCAACATCTGCAAAGACAACTACACAGGAAGACAGCAACAAGGGTGTGATAGAAAAGGCGTTGAAGCGTACTTTCTCTCCTGAGTTTCTCAACCGTATAGACGACGTGGTTATCTTCAATTCATTGGAAGAGCATCACATAGGCCAGATCATTGAGATCATCATGAAGGATGTGATGAAGCGTCTGACAACAATGGGCTTTACTATGACACTGACAGCCGGTGCCACGAAGTTCATTGCCGAGAAAGGGTATGATCCTGAATTTGGTGCAAGGCCATTGCACAGGGCTATTCAGAAATACCTTGAAGATCCGTTGGCAGAAGAAATTCTCAACCATCGTATTAAAGCCGGTGATTCGGTGATAGCTGACTACAATGAAGAAGAAAAGAGGATATTCTTTGTAACTACAGATGATGCGCCACCCGCAACGGTGACAGAAGCAAAAGAACTGTAATTAAGATTGAATAAAACAGAAACGGGCTGTATCAGAGATGATGCAGCCCGTTTTTTGTTAGCGTATGTTCAATTAATCTTCAACAGTTAGTGAATAGCCGCCCTTTATGGCGCGCCATGAAACAGTGGTTTTATCATCAAGCTTCATTTCACCTTTTACAATATGCCGTTGAATTTGCTTTTCGATCATTGGCTCAATGTCCTTGCTGATATTTATAACACCATTAGTTGTGATTACCACATCTGAAATGCAGGTACTCCACTGCGGTTTGGCAGTGCCTTCACCAATACAAATCAATTGATGGTCTTTACCCGAGTGGGTTTCATTTACAATGTCATAGCCGTTGGGGCCACCATTACAAACAATCTTGGTCCAGCCTGCATAGGAAGCCGCCGGAAACATAGCTGGCGCGAAAGCCAGTAAAACAAATATTTTTTTCATGTCAGAAGGTTTTTTATAAAGTTAAAAATTTATATGATACAGGGCAAAAAAAAGTGGGTCTTTTTTCATACTTGCAGGCTGATCTATTCACACAAAAAAAGACACCGCAAGGGTGCCTTTTCAATATAATTAGCCATTGCGCCATTATTAACGATAATGTCCTCTGTACCAATGCGGGCGAGGGCCATATCTGTGCCTGCCCCAATACCGGTTGTGGTTAGATTGATACCGGGGTGCCCCAAAATGGTTGTTCGTACGGTACTCTGCAAATTTAAAAACACGGTGTGGCCTGCCTATTTCATGCACAGCACAGCTGCTGAAGCCAACTAAAAGGGCTATAAATGAGCATATTAAGATGAGGTATTTCATTATCTCGCAGATTGATCAGGTCACAAATATATCCTAATAATGCAGAATTTTTATATGGCGGTGACATATGTTTTATAAACTGTCTTTTGTTTCTGCCTAACTTTGCCTGTATGAACACTGATGCCAGGCTACGTAAACTGCTCGAAGAGCGTATTTTGATCATTGATGGTGCAATGGGTACCATGGTGCAACGCTACAAACTTGAAGAAGCAGATTACCGTGGTGAGCGATTTAAAGACTGGGCTTCGGACGTGAAGGGCAATAATGATCTCTTGTGCCTTACCAAGCCGGAGGTAATTAAGGAAATACACAAAGAATACCTGCGTGCAGGTGCTAATATCATAGAAACCAACACCTTTAATGCCCAGGTGGTGAGTCTTGCTGACTACGGAATGCAGGAGCTGGCGCATGAAATAAATGTTGCTGCCGCCCGCCTGGCAAGGGAGGCTATAATGGAATATGATGGGGAATACAGGCAAAAAGGCGGTAGTGCACCCTTTCCGGCAGAAGTTTGTTTTGTGGCCGGGGCTATCGGACCTATGAATAAAACATTGTCACTTTCTCCTGATGTAAATAACCCAGGGTTTAGGTCTATAACCTTTGATGAAGTGGCCGATGCTTATTATGAGCAGATAAAGGGCCTGATGGATGGTGGAGCAGACATACTGCTGGTAGAGACTATTTTTGATACGCTCAATGCAAAGGCTGCTATTTATGCAATAAATAAATATTTTAAAGATGCAAAGCTGGCTGAACCTCCTGTTATGATATCGGGAACGATCACAGATGCATCCGGTAGAACATTAAGTGGCCAGACGCTGGAGGCATTTGGTATCTCTGTTATGCATGCTCATCCGCTGAGTATAGGATTGAACTGTGCGCTTGGTGCCAGCCAGATGAGGCCACATGTGGAAGAATTGTCTGAAATAGCATCGTGTTATGTAACGGCTTACCCTAACGCCGGTCTGCCCAATGCCATGGGCGAGTATGATGAGACGCCGGAAGAAACGGCAGCTATAGTTGGGGAGTTTGCCCAGCAGGGATGGCTGAACATGGTTGGTGGTTGCTGCGGCACTACGCCGGCACATATAGCGGCTATTGCTAATGCTGTGGCGAAATACGCCCCGCGCAGGCTGCCTCAGGTAGAAATGGCTTAGCATGAGGTAGTTGGGCAAGCAGTTATTCTACCTGTCTAATAGACTAGTATCCAGCTATTTATGCGCTAAAATCCCATGTAAAGGTATATTTCTTCCTATTATCAGATTTTCTTGTTATTTTTATCTCCCTTAGCCAACTTTTTTCTAAAAAAAGGTGTCTATATGTTATTGCGATCTCTTGAAATTGAAATTTTATGAAGAAACACCTATTTATAATATTTTTATTAAATATACTGGCTTTTACCGGCTTTTCGCAGCCTTTACCTTGCCCCCCTTCTAATACCACAAGTATTACTGCAATGAATACAGGTGCCGCATGTAGTGGTGCGTGCACGCAGGTATATGCGCCTTATACTACCTCACTCAAATCAACATCAAGTTACACACTTACCGATATACCTTATTTGCCTACTGCATATACTGGTGGAACGCCAATATTGGTGGGTATTGATGATGTTTATAGTGCAGCGCTTCCTTTGCCATTTGAGTTTTGCTTTTATGGTACAAAATATAGCCAATGCCTTATAGGCGCAAATGGCCAGATATGTTTTGATCTTAGCCTTGCAGGTGCATATAATCCGTGGGCAATAACATCACCAATTCCTGCCGGAAACAATACGGCCACAAAGAATTGCATCATGGGTGCTTATTACGATCTGGATCCATCTATTTATGGTAATATTACCTATGCGACATATGGAACAGCACCGTGCAGAACATTTGTTGTATCATGGGCAAATGTGGCACTGTTTAATGCCGGCAGCTGTCCTGGCCTAGCAGGCACACAGCAGATAGTGCTATATGAGTCTACTTATGCTATTGACATCTTCATCCAGAGCAGGCCATTGTGTACAGCATGGAACAGCGGCTTCGGAACGGTAGGTATTGAAGATGCGAGTGGAGCAAACTATAACTTATATCCTGGTTACAATGGTACCCCTTGGTCTGCAACCAATTTTGCATGCAGGTTTACGCCTAATGGACCAGCTACCTGGACATTTACGTGGACTGATCCATCAGGCGCAGTTGTAGCATATGGCGATACAGCGGTAGTTTGCCCTCTGGTTGCCACTACTTATAACATACGTGGTGTTGCTTCTTCTAATTGCGATTCTATTGTAGTGAATTCATCAACAACAGTATTGGTAGGCCCAAGCCCTGCCATTACCAGTGTATCTGTAGTTACGCCTTCTTTTTGCGGTGCTACAGATGGTAGCTTTGCCCTTCACGGCTTAGCTGCGGGATCTATTGATACACTATTCTATACGTACAATGGTGTGCCTCAGCCTGCTACTGTTACTGTTGTACCTGCTGGCGGCACTATAACCGTATCTGGTCTTGCCGCGGGTAGTGTTACCAATATTTATGTAAAGGTAGGGCCGTGTACTTCCAACATTGTTACAGCTACCATACCGCAGCCATTACCGCCTACAGTTACTGTAGACTCGGCAGTGGTAAAAACCTGTGTTGGTGTTCCTGTACAGCTGCATAGCTACGCCAACCCTGCATTGCCTGCGGGTTTTGCTTATACTTATAGCTGGGCACCGCCTACTGATCTGAGTGCTACTAATATCGCCAATCCGTTGGTTACACCTGCTGCTGCCGGTAATGTAACTTATACTGTTTCGGTAAATCCAACTCCTTCCATTGCAGCGTGTGCAGGTACCGCTAATGTAACCGTACATACTATAGGTGATTTTGTTGTCAACAATCCGTTCAATACTATTTGTTTGCTTAATCCGCTTGTTGGCGTTACTGCAAACGTAACGGGTAGCAACGAGATCCGTTATGCCTGGACACCAACTGCCGGAGTAGTTACCGCAACCAGTATGGGGCCGGTTATTACACCAACTTCTGAAGGTACTTACGTTTATACAGTTACCGGTTCATATGCGAATTGCCCTGATTATGTGCATACACTGACTATTGTAGTGGATACTCCCGGACAAGGATTGTTTGTGAGAGATACTATATGTCTGGGTATGAGCGATGTAGTGGATATGAGTTCTACTGGTGGTCCCGGGTACCATTATCTGTGGACCTCATCGCCTGCGGGGGTAACCTTTGCGAATGATACTCTGCCCAATACGCCGTTTACGCCAACAGCTGTAGGCACCTACACATTGTCAACATTAGTTACTTCTCCTTCTAATGCCTCCGGTTGTGGTATTCGTGATACTGTTATACTGCTTGTATTACCTAATGTGTTGACTATCTCACCAATAGATACTGCAATTTGCGCCGGACAAGTGGTGCAGGTAACAGGTAATATATTGTACAGCAACATATTCAGCTATCAGTGGCTGCCTACTACAGGTATTGCCAGTCCTAATGTATTAAATGTATTGATAGCAACAGATACATCTGATCTGTATACTGTAACGGCTTCTTTCCACAGATGCCCCGACATTTATGCTACTTTGAACCTTGACGTGCAGCCAAATCCAAGTGTATACATCGGTGGTAACAGGCAGTTCTGCCAGTTTGATACGCTGCATCTTCATGCCTCAGTTACTCCGGCCTGGTATAGTGGGTATAACTACCTCTGGTCACCTGCCGCTGATCTTGATAATACTACAACCGCTAACGTTGTATTTACAAACGACTCATCGACAATGGTGTATGTGACAGTAACAACTTCTGCGGGATGTACCGCGAAAGATTCCGCATACTTTACTATGTCTCCGGGTAATTTTGCTTCTACAATTGCCAATGCAGATTTCTGTCCGCATGATTCCCGTGTTATTCCTATGGTTCCGGCCGGTTATTCTTATGCATGGCATCCGCCGTTGTATGTGAGCGACAGCACAAGCTCCGCACCTACGCTTAGTCCTATAACCACACAGACCTACTCTATTGTAGGAACATCGCCTGATGGCTGTAAGGATACAGTGTACTGGACAGCAACAGTATATCCTGACGCGGTAATTGAAGTGGGCGATTCATTGACATTATTCCCCGGCGAGAGTTATCATATAGTGCCAGGTACTAATTGTAGCTCGTTTAGCTGGTTCCCGTATGCCGGTCTTAGCAATCCGCTGATATCAGATCCTGTAGCTACGCCGGATGTAAGTACCATGTATGTGGTTACCGCAACTACAGAGCACAATTGTGTGACAAGGGATACGTTGAATATTTTTGTAGCTGCAGAATCATTGCTGGCAATGCCTAATGCATTTACACCGGGCACGGGGCCGAATAATTCATTTAAGGTTATTTTGAAAGGTATCGCATCATTAAATTATTTCAGGGTATACAACCGATGGGGTAACCTGATGTTTGAGACTAAGAATATGAGTGAAGGATGGGACGGCTCTTACAAAGGCGAACCACAGGATGTGGGCGTATATGTTTACGACGTTCAGGCTGTAAGCAGCACCGGAAAAACATTCAACAAAAGAGGCAATGTAACGTTGTTGCGTTGATATAATATATTTTAATACCTGTATTCCTTTATCATTCACTATGTTGTAAACCTGATAAAGATAATACAGCCATGATAAATAAGCGTTTCTTCTTATCGATAATCCTTTGTGTACTAGCCATAAACCAATCAATGGCCCAAATGTTGGGCGATTGTGTGTTTCTTAAAGGCAAGTATGTAGAAATAGGTGTTGCTCCAAATGGTGGTTACGGAAGTACGCTACCTGCACCGGGTACCTATCACCCTAATCTGGGACCAGGTACCACATTTAATTTCTGGGACCCGGGTGCAGGCACAGCTTCCATTAGTGCAAACTTTCTGGGATTTGTGGCAGACTATGGCCGTGATGGATGGGCTGTTGGTGTGCCAGGTTATTTTGGGGATTTTTACCTTCCGGGTACCCCACAGGAAGGCTGGGCCATAAATGTAAATGGAAGCGAGTCCGAAGCATACATTCCATCTTATAATTCATTCGGGTTGCCCTCAACCGGCTTTACAGGTACCCTGGCCGGTACTAATCTGGCCTACGTTAATTCAGGCGGCATTAGTAAAGGTATATGGAAAGGAAACCAAGGCGCACTAGGTATTCGCCAGACTACTATACTGGATACCACCAAGTTGTTCTTCACTGTTAATGTTGTGCTTACCAATACAGGCGCCACACCTCTCAACAATATATACTACCTGAGGACGGTGGATCCGGATAATGAGCAGACCCAATCGGGCGACTTTACTACAAGTAATACCATTACTTATCAATTGCCTAGTCCGGGTAACAGGGTATTGGTATCTGCGGTGGGTATAGGTGCTTTTGCAACAAATGCCTATCTGGGCCTGGGAACAAAGGATTGCCGAGCCAAGTCTGTTATCTATGACTTCGGTCTCGATCCGGGTGGTGTTTCTTTACCGAGCATATATAATGAAACATCTACTTTTCATTATACACAGGGTTTTAACCTGGTGTCTGATGTGGGTATAGGTCTGGTATATAATATAGGTACAATAGCCCCCGGAGACAGCACCTCACTCACTTATGCATACATTCTTAATGCCGCGTATATTGATAGTGCATTGGATGCTACACAACCTGCATTTCAGGTAAATAGTCTTTCATTTAATTCAGGTGATACCATTAACCTGTGTACATACAATTTTGATACGGTGCTTATATCAATGGGTAGCGGTTCTTTCTACCACTGGCATTGGTCTCCGTCTACTTATCTTACAGATACAAATGGTGTTGCCAACGTTATTTCTGCCGATAGTATCAATACTACCATGACCTACACTATTACAGGTGTAAATGTTTCCGGGGCTTGCGATACTGTTACCTACTTCCTGACATTTGTACATGATACATTTAATATCACATTGAATAATCATGATACAGGTATCTGTATAGGGCAGTCTATTCAAGCATCAGTGGTAGGGCCACCATTACTCTCTTATAGCTGGTCGCCTACTACAGGTGTTTCCAATCCTATAATTATGAACCCTATATTGACGCCAAATGTTACCACCACTTACACGGTGACGGCATCGTCGTCCAGTGGTTGTCCGCCTGTCTCCAAGCACTTTACTATCAATGTGGCTCAGTTGCCGCTTGTTACAATGGACTCGGCAGTCGTCAAAACCTGCGTGGGTGTGCCGGTGCCGCTGCATGCTACAGTGAGCCCGGCCGGTGTGCCATATACCTATAGCTGGTCTCCCGGAACTAACCTGAGCAGTACCGGAGTGGCTAACCCTGTGGTAACGCCTGCTGCTGCCGGAGACGTTACTTATACGGTTACAGTATCGCCGAGCGCATTGAGCGGCTGTATTGGCAGGGAAACCGTGAGGGTACACACAATAGGTGATTTTACAATCAATACCCCTGATGCTAATATATGTCTGGGCAGATCTGTTACGCTTAACGTTACGGGTAGCGTGGAGATGGGGTATACGTGGACACCAGCAACCGGGGTAGTTACTTCTACCAGTATGGCACCGGTAATAACGCCTGCCGCATGGGGGTCTTATACTTATACGGCAACAGGTTCTTACGCCAACTGCCCCGATTATGTACATGTATTCCGTATTAAGGTGGATACCCTGGGCATTGCTCAAAATTACCGAGACACTATTTGCCTGGGACAGTCGGTAGCGGTAGACGTTACAGTGCCGGGTAGTAATGCTACTACCAATTATTATCACTACCAGTGGGTGCCCGGCGCACCTGAAGTGGCCAATGACACCATGCCCAATACTGTAGTAACGCCTGCTACCACGGGTGTGCATACCTACATAGTTACGGCATCGCCAACGGCAGCTAACTGCTCGGTAAATGATCTGGTGACAATTAAAGTACTACCTAATGCGATAACAATAAGCCCTATAGATACTGCCATTTGCCAAGGGCAGATAGTGCAGGCTATTGGTACCGGCGATGCGCTGTTCACCTATCAATGGTTACCCACTACGGGTATTGCGGGGCCAAATTCACTCAATACTACTTTGGCGCCCGATACGTCTGTAACCTATATTATCAGAGCCTCTTACCCTGGTTGCCCCGATATGTTTGCGACCCTGCACCTGGATGTGCAACCGAATCCTACGGTTTATGTAGGAGGCAACCGTCCGTTGTGCCAGTTCGATACATTACATATTCATGCGGCGGTAGCACCGGCATGGTACAGCGGCTACCTATATTCATGGGCACCATCTGCAGATCTGGATAACAGTACCTCTGCCAATGTTGTATTTGACGGCACCATCAATACTACACTTGTGGTTACAGTTACCACCCCTGCGGGCTGTAAAGCCAAAGACTCTGCACTGATAACCATACAGCCGGGCAATTTTGCGTCTATAATACCTGATGCTTCATTCTGCCCGCATGACAGTCTTATTGTTACAGCAAGTTCTACTGTGGCTGCTACCTATGCCTGGCACCCGGCCATGTATGTAAGCGATAGTACAAGCGGAGCACCTGTAATAAAGCCGATTGCAGATCAGACCTATACTATAGTAGCTACTTCGGCCGCGGGATGTAAAGACACTGTTTACTGGACCGCGACCGTATATCCGGGGGCTATGATATCGGTTCCGGAATCTGTGACGCTATATGCCGGAGAGACATTCCATATAGAGCCGATAACGAACTGTTCATCATTTACATGGTTCCCTATTACCGGATTGGATTATCCTTATATAGCTAACCCAACAGCCAGCCCCGATGTGAGTACGTTATATATTGTTACTGCCACTACCGAACACGGTTGCAAGGCCATTGACTCTATATATGTTATCAGAGATGAGGGTGCTATATTAGAATTGCCTAATGCATTTACGCCGGGTGGAAGCACCAACAATAAGTTCTATGCAATAGACAAGGGCATGGCGCACCTTAACTACTTCAGGGTATATAACCGCTGGGGCAATGTGGTGTTCGAAACAAAAGACATTAACGAAGGATGGGATGGTAGCTGGAAGGGCGAACCACAACCATTTGGAGTGTATGTATATAATATCCAGGGAGTATCACTCAATGGAAAGATCATTAACAAGACAGGTAATGTTACATTGCTTAGGTAATGGATTTAATTTTATTTGTTTAAGGTGCCTGATTTTCAGGCACCTTTTTCTTTTTTTCTTCTTTATTTATATCTTCAATCTCGTTATAGGGTGCAAAATATGAACACCCGTTTTTTCCACTTATCTTTGTATAGTATAAATATTGAAACGAAATGGAAGTAAAGCAATTATATACTAACTGCCTGAGCGAAGCAGCTTATTTTATAGCAAGTGAAGGTGAGGCGGCAGTTATTGATCCGCTGCGTGATGTAGACACCTATGTGCAGATGGCTGAAGAGCGGGGCGTAAAGATCAAGTATATCTTTGAAACGCACTTTCATGCGGATTTTGTAAGCGGACATATAGACCTTGCGCGTAAGACAGGTGCAACCATAGTATACGGTCCTGATACAAAGGCTTCATTCAATCCATATGTAGCAAAAGATGGTGAGGAATTTAAGATAGGCAAGCTGACAATTAAAGCCATACATACCCCGGGCCATACACTGGAAAGCACCTGTTATCTGCTTAACGACGAAAAGAACGAAGCATACTGCATATTTACAGGCGATACCTTGTTTGTAGGTGATGTGGGTCGTCCTGACCTCTTTAGCGGCAATATGACCAAGGAAGATCTGGCATCAATGATGTATGACTCCCTGACACAAAAGATCAAGACATTAGCCGATCATATCATTCTTTATCCGGCACACGGTCCAGGGTCATCATGTGGTAAGAACCTCGGCCCCGACACATCGAGCACTATTGGCGCGCAGAAAGCAACCAACTATGCACTGCAGGATATGACAAGGGAGGAGTTCATTGATGCAGTTACAACCGGTTTGAACACACCCCCTGTTTACTTCCCGCTGAATGCGCGATTGAACAAGGAAGGATACGATAATATTGATGAGGTATATACAAAGGGATTAACCCCGTTAAGCATAGCTGCATTCAAAGAAAAGGCAAGCGAAGGCGCATGGATACTGGATACGCGTCATGCAAATACATTTACAGAAGGATTTGTTCCCGAAGCCATAAGTATAGGGCTTGAAGGGCGCTTTGCAGAATGGGCGGGAACATTACTACCGCTGAAGCAAGCTTTGATACTGGTGACGGAGGAAGGTAAAGAGAAAGAAAGCATTACCCGCCTGGCACGTGTGGGTATAGACAATATACACGGATACCTGCAGGGTGGATTTGAAGCATGGAGAGATGCGGGAGAAACCATAGACCTGATCATAGACATAGAACCTGACGAACTGGCAATGGATATGCCACACGATGATCGTCTGGCTATTGTGGATGTGCGGAAGGTAAGTGAATTTGACGCCGGCCACGTAAAGGGCGCTATGAATGTACCATTAGATACATTGACAGATCCACTGCACATAGCTACGCTGGATGATGAAGAACACAACCTGTACATTCATTGTGCCGGTGGTTATCGCTCAGTTATAGCAGCATCAGTCATTAAGCGCCAGGGCATACATAACCTGCGCAATGTATTGGGTGGTTATGGCAAGATCAAGAATGAGAAGACCATTGAGTTGGTGCTGCCTGAGTTAAGCGAAAATTAAGAAGTAATGATTTGATTGTCATAAGACTAAAAGCGGGAACTCATTTGAGTTCCCGCTTTTTATGTCTGATTCATCATCACTTTTCTAAGCGCACTTTTTTATTTTTTATTTTTTATTTTTCAGTTTTTACTTACATCGGCACTTCATAGATCAGTATATCGCTGGTATCTACGCCTGTCAGTATTACTGAGTCTATATCGCTGATGCCCAGGGCATCTTTCCTGCCTAACACCTGTTCGCCGGCATTGATCTTACCATCGAGCATGAATATGTAGAAGCCGTGGTCTTTGCTATGTGGTGTCAAAGTAACGGTCTTACCTGCCTCAAGCGTTGTGCGGTATATCCATGCATCCTGGTGGATCTTCAATCCCGGGTCTGCGTTGTCTATAGGGGATACCAGTATTTGTAACTGGTTTACGCGATCCTCAGGCGCAAACTTAGTTTGCTCATAGCGTGGTTTTACTGCTTTTTTGTTAGGGAATATCCACGATTGTATCAGGTTTACAGACTTGTCTTTAGAGTGATTGTATTCACTGTGATAAACACCTGTGCCCGCGCTCATTACCTGTACTTCGTTAGGAACTATAGTTTCTGTGTGTCCCATGTTATCTGCATGTTCCAACACACCATCGAGCACTATGGTTATGATCTCCATATTATCGTGCGGATGCTTACCAAAGCCCATACCCGGAGCAACTATATCATCATTGAGTACTCTTAATACACCAAAGTGAACTTTAGCGGGATCGTGATAGTTGGCGAAACTAAATGAATGGTGTGCATTGAGCCAACCATGATTAGCATGACCTCTTTTGTCTGCTGCGTGAAAAACTGTATTTGCCATAATTGTTGATTTTTAAAATTGCATGTATGTACATGTATTTTCAATTTCCGTGCCGAAAATATGTATGACAAAATTGCAGGTTTATTCCGAATAGTAGAAAAATATTAACTAAATAAACTAAATTAGTGTAACATATAAACCCTCTGTTATGAAAAACCTTATTCGACTAGTAATCGCGGCAACTCTGTTATTTGCTTCACAACATTTGTGTGCCCAATACAGCCACCAGATTTGCAAAGATGCTGCGGGTGATGATGTAGCCGGCAAAACAACCGTTGCGTCTCCTCTTGAAGATGCGTATGACGTGCATCATGTGAAATTCAATCTTAAGGTAACCAATACAACCAATGCAATCAGCGGCGATGTTACAACAACGGCAAGTGTTGTGGCCTCATCGTTGGGTGTGTATGCATTTGAGCTGGACACCGCATACACCATCGACTCAATATATATTAATGGCACGACCGCTACCTGGACAGATACGGGGAGCCTTCATTTAGTTAATTTGGTTAGTGCTTTGCCAATGGGTGCCACTTTTACAGCACATATATTTTATCGGAATCTACATACTTTCTCCTTTTTTAGTGGCAATGTGGGTATACGTTGCAACCCCACATTTTACAATCTTTTTCAGCCTACAACCTTTACTATAAGTGAGGCTTATCATGCCTGTAAATGGTGGCCGTGCAAACAATCGCTGCGGGACAAAATAGATTCAGTGGATATGTGGGTGACAGTGCCGGACTCGCTAATGGCAGGCAGCAATGGTAAGCTACTAGCCACCATTTCCGTAGCACCCGGCTACAAACGCTATGAATGGAAAGAGCGGTATCCCATAGACTACTATCTTATTTCTATTGCAGTAGCCAACTATGTAGATTACTCATACTACATGCATTTTACCGGTAGTACAGACTCTTTGTTGATACAGAATTTTGTGTATGCGAACATGCCCATAGATACCGTTGAGCGTAATGCAATTGACTCAATAGGGCTGGTGGTGGATTACTTCAGCACCTTGTTTGGCAGATACCCTTTTTGGAAAGAGAAATACGGACATTGCAGAGTGCCGTATGGCGGTGGTATGGAAAACCAGACAATGACCTCACTTGGTTACTTTTTTTCAGAGATTGCTTCACATGAACTCGCACATCAATGGTTTGGCGATAATGTTACCTGTAGCACTTGGGGTGATATTACCATGAACGAGGGCTTTGCATCATATTGCGCATTTCTGGCAGATCGGCATTTTTATGGGCATGATGCAACGATGTATTATCTCACCAACTTTCATTATTTCGTCAACACTACGATACCCGAGTCAGTATATCGCAGCGATACGTCAAGCGAGACCGTAATCTTTAATAGCACAATGGTATATGACAAAGGCGCGGCAGTAATACACATGCTCAGGTACATACTAGATGACGATGCCACATTTTTCAGTATTTTAAGAAGCTACCAGAGTGTACTGGCAGGCCGCAACGCATCAATTGATGACCTCAGACAACTAACCGAGATATACACCGGCAGCACAGTGAATGGTATTAATGTCGATACATTTTTCAATCAGTGGTTTTATGAACAGGGATGCCCGAGGTATAACGTAAGGTGGTATCAGTCTGGTGCCGATGTTTGGGTAAAGCTGATCCAATCGACAAGCGTGCCTGCTTCAGTAGCGTTTTTTCGTACGCCAATTGAGATCAAGCTGAAATCGGCAACAGGCGATACTGTGATAAAAGTGTTGAATGATCAGCTTAATCAGGTATTTCATTTTAACTGGGATCGTACGACCGATACTGTTTTACTTGATCCTGAGAAATGGGTTGCGTATAGACTATTGGCTGTTGGGAAAGACAGTACACTTACTGTGCCAGATCTGTCTGCTCTGACCATAACTGTAAGTCCAAATCCTACAACTAACAAATGGACTGTAAATAATCTGCCAATAGGATCGGATTTGATGCTGACTGATATTAATGGAAAGGTGTTATGGAAAAGGCATACGGAAGAGGAAAATGTGAACATATCTGCTAATCAGTATCCTACCGGAGTCTACATTTTGAACATTACCAATTGCGGGTCAAGAATTGTCTTTAGGTTGAGTAAGTTTTGATAGCCTTAAGTGTGCCCATTTCAATAATTCACTAAAATCATTACATTGCGGTTATATACTAGCAATTGCAGCACATGAAAAACATTCTTTCAATAACCTTTGTAATATTTACCATCTTATTCCTCTCATCTTGCGATGCGGTATATACTTACGAATACCGGGTAAAGAATATAAGTGATACCTCTGCTATGCAGTTGCATTATCATTTTAAAGGAGATAGCGTAGCTACCGCAACAACGCTGATACCTGGGGAAGAGAAGCTGATCTGTGTGACAAGTCATGGTGTAGAAGCTCCTAAGGGACCTTATAACCAACCTATAGCCAACTATGTAGACTCAGTAATAGTCATAAAGAACGGTGTAAGGACCACCAAAAATCTGTTGCTCGATGATAACTGGATATATTCGGTATCACACTCAACGGGATTATACAATGCGACTATATCGGATAGTGAGTTTTAGACAATAGCTGCCAATGCCGAAATAATAATTGCAATCAGTACGATGGCTGCAACTATTTCAAGTGAACCTAAAATGAGTCCTGCAAGCGCCAACCCGGTGCTGCTGTAGCGTTTTTTGCTCACGCCAATGGCACCGAAGATGATACCCAGAATTGCAAATAGGAAGAAAAATGGGACGAGCGATATAACGGTAAGGCAGCCAAGAGCCAGCAATGAACAAACAAAGGCAGTAATACCAGGCCAGCCACTTTTAGGAGACGATCCTTCTCCAATGGCGTGCGAAGAAATCATTTTCTTTACCTGTTGAAAGCTGGTAGCAATCCTGGATTTTTTAAATGACTTCTTTGCCATTACCTCCTCATTTCCAGCTACAATAGTAGTGGCGTCCTTTACCGGAAAAGCAGCGTATGAATGGGTGACACCTGTGGCCAGAAGGATAAAGGTCAATAGGAAAGTGAGGATAGCTCTATGCATGGGGTTACGCTTTGTGCGTTGAAGATAATAAAATATTATTATTTAATAGAATGATTCCCATTTGTGCACCCGAAGTAAAGGCGCATTAATACCCATTGCCTTACATTTGTAGTAATGAAACAGGAAGAACAATTACTACACATACTTGAAAACATAGTTCCTTCTGATGAGCTGCATGGCAAATGGCTGAACAGCTTGTCTATGATGGAAAATACAGGAGCCAGGAAGATATCGAAATACGAACACCCTGTACTCTCTGATATTATAGTGCTGAAGCACGCCGCAGAAGAAGCAAGACACGCCTACTACCTGAAGAAACAAATAGGAAAACTGGAAGGTGTATCTTGCCCCGACTACTCTTACCCATACTTGCTGGCGCCCGTAGAAAGCCACCACTACCTGAACATGCTGGATGTAGAGGCTTGTCGGTACCTGAAGAATAAAATGGGTCTTACCGGCAGAGAATTAAAGCATGGTGCCTACCTGTTGGTGACTTATGCTATAGAAGTGCGTGCAGATATGCTGTATGGTATTTACCAGCAGGTGTTGAGCGCAAACAATTCGAGAGTAAACGTTAAGTCGATAATACTGGAAGAAGAAGGCCACCTGGCAGAGATGCAGCGTATGCTCGAAGCGTTTGATCCTAACTGGCAGACCCTGGCAGCAGATATGTGTGCGGTAGAAGATCAGCTGTTTCAGAATTGGGTGTCTGCTATAAGTAAGATCAACAGCTCTAATTAAAGGTTGTTAAAAAATATCAAAATCGCATGGGCCAATTATTGATAAATAAATGGCATAATTAAATTTGCGATAGAGAGTAGTAAATGGTGTGCTTGATATGCATGCAGGACCTTCTACTTTCTGCTTAGTTTCTACAACTATAACAACCAAGTACTAAAAGAGATGTTCAGATTCCAGGAATTAGATTATCTGTTTGCATTGGCCATTGTGCCGGTGCTTATTGTGCTGTTCATTGCTGTTATATACTGGCGCCGTAAGAAGATAAAACAACTGGGAGATGAGCGCCTGGTAGAATCGCAGATACTGGGCTTTATACCCGGCAGGGCAACGCTGAAGTTTATATTGCTGACTATAGGGCTGGTGTTTACCATAGTAGGACTGGCCAACCTGCAGGCAGGTGATAAGATAGAGAAGGTGCAGCGCAAAGGTGTAGACGTGGTGATAGCCCTTGATGTGAGCAAGAGTATGCTGGCAACAGACATACAGCCCAACAGGCTTACCCGTGCACAGCAGTTGATAATGACCTTGACCGATAAGATGCAGAACGATAGGGTAGCTCTTATTGTATTTGCCGGTCGATCTTACCTGCAGGTGCCGCTTACAGTAGACTATGCCGCATTGAAGATGATGGTGCAGAATGTATCGACCGACATGGTGCCAACACAGGGTACAGTAATAGGTGATGCGGTGGATATGGCCGTACAATCATTCTCTCAGACAGAGCTTAAATATAAATCACTCATAGTAATATCGGATGGTGAGGACCATGATGAAGCGGCACTAAAGAAAGTGCAGGACGCTGCCGAGAAAGGTGTGGTGGTACACACAGTAGGTATTGGTTCTCCGCAAGGGACCACACTCTATGATCCCGAAACTAAATCGGTGAAGTTAGATGAACAGGGTGCGCCGGTTATCAGTAAATTGAATGAAGAAGAATTGAGGTCGCTGGCGGCAGCAGGACATGGCACCTACAGCCTTTTACAGAACACTAATGATGTAGCTAACAAGCTGGTAAGTAACCTGGATGGCATGGAACAGAAGAGCCTTGGTTCAGTAGTGTATACCGACTACACCAGTTACTTTCAGTACTTTATACTGGTGGGCTTCCTGGCATTCCTTGCAGAGTGGTTGATACCTGGTGCTAAGCGCAAGCGCAATAAGGCAAAAGATGCTAAGTCGAAACCGGTAATGGTAAAGAAGCCAACACCACCCGTGGCTGCTGCAAGTGCAGTGTTGATAATGATACTCCTATCAACCACGGCAATGGCGCAGAATAATACCAACACTTTATTGCAACAAGGCAACAAACTATACGACCAGAAGCGCTATGATGAAGCTACTGCCAACTATCTGCAGGCGCTAAAGAAAGACCCTAATAATGCCACTGGCTTGTTCAACCTGGGGAGTGCGCTGTACCAGAAGAAGCAATATGATTCATCGCGTAAACTAATGGCTGCTACTGCTGATGCAATAAAAGATAAGGGTGGAAAATCTGCTGCTCATTACAACATTGGCAACACATACATGGCACAGAGAAAGTGGGAAGATGCCATTGCCTCGTATAAGAATACGCTAAGAAATAATCCGCAGGATGCAGATGCAAAGTATAATCTATCTTATGCCGAAGAGATGCTGAAGAAAGATAAGAACGATAAAAAAGATAAACAAAAACAAGACCAGCAAAAGCAGGATAAGCCGCAGCAGGACAAGGATAAAAAAGATAAAGACAAGAAGGAAAAACAAGATCAGCAGAAAGAGAACGATAAGGATAAAAAAGAACAACAAGATCAGCAGCCGCAAAGTCAGCCAAGCAAGCTCACAGAGCAACAAGCAGAGCAAATGTTGAATGCAGTGCAACAACAAGAGAAGAAGTTGCAGGATAAGTTGAAGAAAGAAAAAGGTATGCGCGTGAAGATGGATAAAGACTGGTAGTAGTGTTGCTCGTCATCTTTTTTGTCACTCACATCAATCGCCTTGAGCAGGCTCTGGTAGCCACTTTCAGAGTGTTGGTCTTATCATCAGTTAGTGCCGGTTTATACACCTTACCTCATTGGTTCAACATAATATTTCTACACGATAGCTGTTGTCAATTGATGTGAGTTACTAACAGTTGTCAACACTTTATCAACATTTAAAAAAAAGTTTTTAAAAAGTAAGAGAAATATTTTTCCAAAGAAAAAATTCTTTCTAATATTGTGGTAGGGATTGTACTTACTAACCCATCCTAATAGAGTCCGGCAGCCACAACCTTGCCGGACTTTTTTTGTCTATACACTGCGTTGTGTGGACATTGTTCAACTCACATCATCATGTCGCAATACTATATTTTTTACAAGCCTTTCAATGTGTTATCACAGTTCTCACCCGAAGGTGATAAACAAACATTGGCCGATTATTTTCCCGGCATAGCAAAGAGTATATATCCTGTTGGCAGGCTCGACTATGATAGTGAAGGATTGTTGTTACTAACCGATGATAAGACATTGACGCATCAACTACTGGAGCCATCGTTTGCACACAAGCGTACCTATCTTGTGCAGGTAGATGGTGACATAACACAGCAGGCAATACACCAGTTAAGCAATGGTATAACCATAAGTATCGACGGCAAAGCATACCGCACCAAAAGAGCGGAAGCAGAGAAGCTGGAGTATGAACCCGAACTGCCCGCGCGCAACCCACCAATAAGATTCAGGAAGAGCATACCCACATCGTGGATAGCATTAACACTCACAGAAGGTAAGAACAGGCAGGTAAGAAGAATGACCGCTGCCGCAGGCTTTCCTACACTGCGGTTGGTAAGGTATTCAATAGGTCAGGTAAATATAGATGGTATGCAGCCCGGCGAACACAAGCTACTTGATGAGCAGATAAAGAAGATGTTGTTTGGTAAGTGATGCCGCCTGTACATCAGATTTGACAACTTTTTAGAAAGTTGTCAAATTTCCCCGCATTACACAACACTATCGCCATGCAAAAAAACAACCCCCAACTTATTCAGTTGAGGGTTATCACTCTTATCAATGTCTAGCTTACTTATACAGTAGCACCAACTATTATCTTCTTCAACACATCGGCCATTTTATTGCCACGCTCTTGTGCCTGTTCTTCTGTCCATACAAGGCTGATAGAAGATGATATGCAACGGCTCATGATAGCATCACTTACCGGGAAAGCCTGGTTGGCATAATGCAGTACCTGCTTCTTCTGCTCGTCATAGAAGCGGTTCATCCAGCTACCGCTCTGCAGGTGCTGCCACTTGCGTATGTAATGCCAGTTATTATCGTACCAGTAGAAATTACCACCTATGCCTTCTGCGGCAAATGCTGCAACAGCATCGCGCGTCATTTCTTCGGTAGGCAGGAAGAACGATACGAATGAACCTGTATCTCCGCTTGGGTCAGGTATTACCCTGAAGGTAACACCCTCTACCTGCTTCAGTGCATTGTAGATGATGCTATGGTTCTTCTTCTGTAGTGTCAGAAATTCATCGAGCCTGCGTACCTGCGCCAGGCCCACTGCCGCATGCAGCTCTGATATACGGAAGTTGTAACCCAGGTAAGGATGCAGATCAGCACCACGGTCTTTGCCCATATGGTCGTGGCCATGATCGGTATACTGATCAGCCTTGGCATATGTTTCTTTATTGTTGGTCATTACAGCGCCACCTTCAGCGCAGGTAATGATCTTTACAAAGTCGAATGAGAAAGTACCGGCATCACCAATAGTGCCCAGATGTTTGCCCTTGTAAGTGCCGCCTATAGCCTGGCAGGCATCTTCCAGTAAGAATATATTGTTGGCAGTACATATTGCTTTCAGCTCATCGAGCTGCGCCATGCTGCCACACATATGCACCGGCATTACTGCCTTTGTGCGTGGGGTAATAGCTGCTGCAACTGCTGCGGGGTTCAGTGTGAGCGTTTCATCTATATCTACAGGCACCGGTATAGCACCTACAGACAATACCGCTTCAAAGCTGGCTACGAATGTAAACGTTGGCATGATCACCTCATCACCCGCGCCTATACCTAGTGCTGCCATGGCAGTGGTCAATGCCGCTGTGCCACTGCTCAACAATTGTGTATGTGCTGTGCCAAATGTTTTACAGATCTCCGCTTCCAGTTCTTTTGCCTTCCATATTCCCTGGCGCGCACCATCAAAGCCGTAACGCATCAGAATACCAGTTTCCAATACATCATTTACCTCTTTGCGCTCCGCGGCGCCAAATAATTCATAACCCGGCATACATGTTAGTTTTTATTACTTGCAAAAGTAATTGATCCATGGCGTATGTAATTAGATGAATCATTAAAATTTTCCGAAAAATGTGTGCTGTAGTTTGCATAAGACAATACGCTTAATCTGTATATTTACATCAGACAATCACCTTTAAAACAACATCGCTATGAAACGCTTACTATTTTCTCTGGCTATTTTTCCCCTTTCCCTGCCTGTAAATGCGCAGAATGCAAATAAGGCACATAGTTGGCTTTTCAGCATAGGCACCGGGGTTGCCAATACCGATCTCAATAACTCCCAATTCCAGACACGCTACCAGTTGGCGCCGGTATTGAAACCGGTGCGCAACATTAATGCGTCAGTGAAGTATTTTGTCACAAGTAAATTGGCGATAGGAATTACAGCTGGATTTTATCATAGTACTGGTTACACCGAAGGGAGTAGTGTGGCTACACCATTGTTGTCACCTACAGCAGGCGATTACCAGATACTCTACACTTCTATTGTATATCTGCGACATACAGCGTACGCAACTGTGGAAGCCTCGTACACTTACTACAGCTTTAAAAAGGGCAACTTGAATTTATATGGCACCGCCGGTTTTGGCATAACACACACTACCGGGTATGTTGATGATAAAAGTAATGCAGTGTATGTAAACTGGCCTCCTTATGGAACTTGTTTTGTAGGCTCGCTTACTCCCCCTGCTATCGACGAGAATAAAATAACTGCTTACGTTGCACCCATAGGCATTAGCGGTGGCCAAAAAATAGGTTGGTATGCCGAGGCGGGGTATGGCTATAAAGGCATCGTGAATGCCGGTCTATCATACAAATTGTGATTTGACTATATTGCAGCAGCATTAGTACCATCATAACATCACTACTATGAAATTATCACTTTCCTCAGTTTTTTTGCTCGTATTCACTTTTTCGATAAGTGCTTATGGTAGATCAGATTCAAGCGCAACAGATAAAGGCCGGTTTATCTTAAAGGGTGCCGTGGGGGCCTATTCGTCCGACTGGGTTATGTCTATTGTCTACTTCAACGCCAAGGAGGCTATTACGCAGCCCAATCTTATTTATTCAGGTTCGCTGCAATATTGGATAGGTAAGGATATTGGACTGTCGATATGCGGATTCTACTGCAAAGGAACTTATAACAGTACGGTTGGGTCAGTGTACGATCCTCTTGATATTAATGACCAGATCCCGCATATACAGACCAAGTATCACACCACTTATAGTGTAATAGGCGGTGCAGCAGAGTGCCAGGTCATTTACGACCGTATCCATAATACTTCGAAGGTGCTATATTGTTCGGGTGGTATTGGATACGAATTTGGCAAGGGTACCAAAGATTCCGTAATAGCATTCTATCCGCCCGGCAGCCATACAGCATCTTACTATCCTGGCACAATGCATAAGGCAAAGGATATTGTAAAGGTCCACATTACTCTGGTGGGTTTGAGTGGCGGTAAAAACCTTTGCTGGTATGCCGAGCTGGGCTATGGTTATAAAGGCATCTTAAATGCCGGCCTTGCGCTAAAGTTGTAACTGCTGCCGGGTACATTTCATAAATGATCAGTTGCAGAATTTTTAATTACTTTCGCAGCCCATCCTGTCGCAGGCAATTTTAATCGTGGTCATTCATGTATTCAGGTAACAATCGGCTATACAGTTCATCCTGCATCCGCTTTATTATATTTCTACTCTCGCTGTGCTTATCGCAGGTAGCCAATGCGCAATCAACGTTCAGGATCACGGGGCGTGTCATAGACTCTGTTACACGGCAGTCAATTGAATACACAACGCTTACTATCTCAGATCGCATCACAAAGAAGGTAGTGAGTGGTGCTATCACAGATACTTCCGGACAGTTTGTAGTGCAGAGTATTCAATCGGGCATATATAGTATATCAATAGAGTTTATCGGTTACAGAAAGAAGATCATAGACAGCGTTGCAGTAACGGCTAAGAATGTGCCTTTGGGTACAATATTGTTATCGCCGGCCGGACAAACGCTAAAGGCCGTAACTATATCTGGCAGCGCACCTATCATAGAGAATAAGATAGACAAGCTGGTGTATAATGCTGCTAACGACATTACTGCGCAAGGCGGCATGGCATTGGATATATTGAAGAAAGTGCCGCAGGTAAATGTGGATATAGATGGCAATGTAGAGCTGCAGGGTAACGCCAATATTCGTTTTCTTATCAATGGCAAGCCATCGAGCGTATTTGGTAACAGCATTACCGATGCGCTGGCTGCCATACCCGCCAGTCAGATAAAGAGTATAGAGGTCATCACCAGTCCGGGTGCTAAGTACGATGCGCAGGGCACAGGGGGTATCATCAACATCATTCTCAAAGACAATAAGATACAGGGCATCAATGGCAGTATCAACCTGTCGGGTGGCACACGGCTCAATAATGCATCTGCCAATCTGAATGTAAGACATGGCTGCTGGGGTATAAATACCTACCTAAGTGGCAATAAGCAGATACCTTCTCACACCCCCGCTACACAAGACAGGTTATCTACCGACAATGCCGGTGGTGTTACGCATCTTGTGCAGGATGGATATACAGATTTTGCGCGCGATGGTTACCAGGGCGGTATCGGTTTCGACTGGAGCATCACCAAACACGACAACATCACGGCATCGCTCAGTTACAATCATTATGGCAATGGTGGTTCCGGCATCACCCGTATTATTGAAGATTCTGTAGGAATAGCTGTACCTGCTATCACGCGGAACGCTACCAGCAACTTCCATACTAATTCAATAGATGCAAGTCTCAACTACAAGAAGGAATTTAAGAAGGAAGGGCAAGAACTGAATATGCTATACAGCACCAGTATTGGCCGGCCACATTCCGACTACTCACAAACACTCACATCAGACCTCAATAATCTGCCCTACAACGGCACGATAAGCAACAATCCCGGTACCGATAATGAGCAGGCCATTTCTATTGATTATACCCATCCTGTTTCATCTAAGGTGAATGTAGAAGCGGGTGCTAAAGCACAGCTACAAGATATAACCAGTATAGCCGATGTTAATGATCTGACACCACTATCTCATGATTATGTGCATGATGCCGGACAATCGTATCACCTGCGATACAACAGGCAGGTATATGCCGCATATGGTTCGGTATCTATGCCGCTCTCGTCGTTTCTGAAGATTAAGGCCGGGCTGCGTTATGAACATACCAATACTAAGATCGACTTCCCTAATACCTCCGTTCCCGCTTATAATTCATTGATGCCATCGCTTACGTTCTCTCATGACTTTACAAATGGGTTCATCAAACTGTCTTACTCACGCAGACTCGAGCGGCCCGATTATGGCGATATCAATCCATTTCTTAATCGCTCAGACCCATATAACATTACCACGGGCAATCCCTTCCTGAAGCCCGAGATCGGTAACAATACGGAGCTGGGCCTCAACAAGAGTTTAGGTAAGAGCGGCAATGTGTATATAGCACTAATAGAGCGCATCAATACACAAGACCATAAGCGGATCACCACATTCTACCCCGAGTACCAGGCGGGTGATTCTGTACTTACCAATGTATCTGTTACCAATGTGCAGAATACCGGTACGGAATATAATACAGGTATCAATGTGTCAGGCTCATATAATATCAAAGAAAAGCTGAGCCTGAGGGGCAATGTTTTTGCCACGCACCGATACCTTATGACCAGCATAGGCAGCGGTAATATAGATGCGGGTATAAGATTGAGAGTTAACCTCAATATATCATATGTATTTCCGCATAACCTGGTAGCAGAAGCGTTTGGGAATTATAATTCTGCAACCAATAATATACAGGGCAGGTCGCCGCAAAACATATCCTACACCATGGCCTTCAGAAAGCAGTTTTGGGATAAGAAGGCCAGTATAGGTGTTACAGCCACCAATCTCTTCAATGAATATACACGGCAGGTAACCACAATAAATTCAGGAAGTTATACTTCTTATAGTGTGCGGTCTGTCCCTTATCGCTCCGTGGGTATCAGCTTCACCTATAAGTTTGGCAAGCTTGAATTTAAGAAGAACAAAGACGAGGAAAACTACCTGAATAACCAACCAGTTATGGGTGGATAGGTGAATTGGGAGTTATCTCTTTAAGTGCTTTTTTATTGCCTGATTAAATATGCGATGATGATTTCTGATTTGTTTAGTTATTGCTGGCTCATTCATTATTTCACTGGCCCGACGGGCATACGACAAGTAGTTACTCCGCAATAGTTTTTTCTTTTTAGTTGATACGATTCTAAATTCGCCAACAGCATTTTTTACTAGCCGCTTGTGTCTAGTAAAAACTTTGGTTTTGCTAAGGGGTCTTGTTGTATAAAGCTTATATAATTGCCTTCTGAAAACTATGGGAACAGAGCCTGGTATTTTGTCGGCCTGTTTTATAGCTCTCTTAGCTTTCCGTCGCACTGAATCAATCATTCTTCTATAAAATTTAGCGAGATTAGCGGACTTGATTCTAATCACGTTTCCATTAAATTCAAATCCAAGATATACTAAAGGTGCATTTTTTGTTTTGCCATCATTAGTAGTTTTGATACAAATATTTTTGTCATTACCTAATCTTGAAAAATGAAATTTTTCTGTCTTAGCCTTGCTTATTTCAACCTTAAACTCCGTCATCTTATCAGTAACATACTTGTTTACATGATCTGATTGTTCCTCTGTGCATATGACTATAATGTCATCGGAATATCTACGATAAAAACATCCAAGCTGTTCGACCAAATTTTTGATAATAGCTTTGTCGAAATCAAGCAGGTACAGGTTGGCTAATGTGGCGCTGATAGGCAAACCCTGAGGGATGCCTACCGGTTGTTTATCTATATTCCTGAATGGATATTTATGAAGTTTTATTTCACCTGATTTTATCTTATCTCTAAAATGTTTAGGGGATTCAAAGAAAGCGTTTACTCCATGTATGTTTCTTATTTTAGCTAGCTCCTTCTCATTATAGCCAAGCTTGCTGCTTCCATTATTTGACATTCTTAGATCATCTAACATAATGTATGAAAACTGAGTAGCTGCCTTAAATACATTATAATGATCGGGGGGGAGCCTTTCACAGCTAAATAATTTAGCCCAGATTCCTTTTAGAATATTATGGTCAAGACTTGGAAAGAAGTTTTTTATGTCAAACGCTAATACGACAGAGTTCCCTGTTGAATTTATTTGACGTTTGACTTCTGTAAAAACTTCATTTGCAAAATGTATTGTGCTCTTATTCGCAATTTCATTTTGTAAAGGTAGTTTTCTGTAAGCAATTATACTCTCTGATAACTGTGGCTGTTTTGATAATTCAATCTCATATTGTATTTGAATTTTCTCGGCATAGCATCCGAATATAATTGCATCCAAATGCGTTGCGTAATGCAGTGGACGAGCCTTTGCAGTCTGTAAGTGCTTTCCGTCTTTAATATGAACATGCGCTCGTTCTCCTTTTTCTCCTCCAGCTTTATACTTTCTCTCTTTAATAATTGAGTGAATTAGAGGGTAAAATGCATAGGTTGAAACGTAGTTGGGATCTAAGACCTTTTTAAGTATCTCATGTTTTCGTTTTTCAACATCTATTTGCGCAGTAATGTGCAGGTATCCTTTCGTTTTTAGCCAAATATTTGGGAGATTCTCCATAGTATAATAAAAAGACCTTGCAGGCTTGTGTATCAGAAACCTTGAAAACATACACCCAATTAAGGGCCGAACCAGTACCCAAATTCTTGAGTCACAAAATTTTGAATAAAATAATATATACAATGGATATGAAAGATTTGGTACTTCCAGTATTATTTGCTATATTGAGTATAGTCCACTGTTTCGAATCGGTAAGGCATGTTGCCGAGATTCTGAACAATGTAACCATTAGTAATCCATATCCTTTCAGCTCTTTCAGCGAAAGTGTATTTTTCTTCCGAAAAATATTACAGTTCTAACCAGATGTCTTCAATCTTCAAGCTTGTGCAAGGGTTATCAAATATAATATCTATTTTGTGATTAGTTCGTAATTAGTAAAATCTTTTTCTACATGTCACTTGATAAATCTTTCAACATTGGCGATATTGTCGCTCTTGGTTCACATCCTTTCATTGCTTCTGATAGTCATACTTCAATTGTGCTTTCCGGGGAGCCATTGCACATTTCTCCGTTAATGGTAATTGGCGAAATCACTAGAGATACAAAGAATCATTTTGATGAGATGACGGGGATGTCTCAAACAACTAAATCATCAAGCCAGTGCAAGTGCATTTGGTTTTCTACTAAAACGCAGCAATTTGAGGAAACGTGGATTTCCTCAAAGCTATTGAAGGTAATTGAAGCCGCAGCTACAGAACATTTATCCTTTGATGAGTTGAGAAAAATGGGTGTCGGTACAAAGGTTCACTTTATTACCTCCAAAATGGAAGAAGGAAAAAGGAAAAGTTCTCTCGAGGAAAAAAATGACTATAACCAAGGGCCAAAGAAGAAAATAAATGCGTTGTTGACTTTTGCGAGCCCTATTCTTGAGATAACAGGTATATTAAAGAGCGAAACCAAGGAACCTGTTTTCGATGGCAAAACAGGTAATAGGAAAAGGGAGATTTCTAAGCTTCTCGTAAAATGCAAGTTTTTCAATCAATTGTCAGACAAATTCTCGGAAATTGTTTTGCCGGTAGAGTCGATAAAGTATGTGGAAGACGTTTTGAAAGAAGATCTTCTATATTTTAGTATGCCAAGACAAATAGTTTATAGATCAAAAAGTCCTCGTGAAAATCAAGATAATACTTTAGTTGAAACTGGAAAGATATATTATTGTTCTGGTTCGTATCTTGTTGATTGTATAGATGTTATTAATGGAATTTCTTTTGACGAAAACATCAACGATTTAAAAGGGAACTTTCACATTTATAGAGCAAACACTGAAATTTTCTCACGATACGACGAACGAGTAGATGGGAATGGAAACCCAATACTCGCGTACGGCAATATCCCGAATATTGCTGTGACTATTACCGACAATTCTAAAGATGTCTACTACAAAATTAAGTATATCGGAAGATATAATGGGAAGACGACTGTTCGGTATTTAAGCAATTGTTTGATTTTGGACTCGTCAGAGATAATACCAGAAACAGAAGATACATACCAGTACCTAAAAGGTTGGTGCCATAGCAAAAAGGACACGCGATACTTTAGGCTAGATAGAGTCATTGAAATTCAAAAGTATGATTTAAAAGACATAGTTGTCCCTAGCAGCTCAATTCCTGAATCTTTTGATGCAATTGAAACATTAACCAGTTAATTTTGCTGCAAATATTCAACGACATGAAAAATTTAGTACGATTATCTGCTATTGCTGCGGTAGCCACGTTGGGACTTGCTGCATGTAATAATGCCGGCACAGAAGGCAACAAGTCAACTGCCGATTCTACTAAAGCTACACCACGCGCAGCAGTTGCTATCGCAAAGGTGGGTGCATCACCTGAGTTTGCAGATGCAAAGCTGGCTATGAAGCCGGTTACTGCCGAGAAGGTAGGTAAAGACTCTGCTAAACTCACTTTCAACTTTGATGTGAAAGGATATGATCTTAAAGCGCAGACTGCCGATAATAGCGGTAAGGGTTGCAATAATTCAGACAAGGGCCAGCATATACATTTTATACTAGACAATGCGCCATATAAGGCATTGTATGAGCCTAAGAATGAAGTAACTGTTGCCAACAATACTGAGCATTACCTGGTTTGTTTCCTCAGCCGTTCTTATCACGAGTCGCTGAAGAATAAGGATGCGGCAGTTGTGTTGCACTTTAAGGTAGATGAAAAGGGCAACTACAAGAAACTGGAAGATCCTAAAACGCCAATGCTGTTTTACAGCCGTCCTAAGGGCGATTACATAGGTAAGGATACTGCTAATGTATTGCTTGACTTCTACGTAATGAACACCACACTGGGTGCTGATGGATACAAAGTAAAGGCGCAGATAATGAATGAAGACCTGAAAATAGATACTACTGTAACTATTGGAACATGGGAATCTAACTTCATTCAGAACCTGGGTACCGGCAAGTGTAAGGTTATGCTCACCCTGTTAGATAAAGACGGCAAGGCGGTTGAAGGGCCTATGACCACGGCTACCCGTTCATTCAACATGACTGCATCTGAGCCAATGAAATAAACACACTTAATATTTTAATGCCTGCCCGTTTGTAAGAAAATGGGCAGGCATTTTTATTTTATTACTTTTGCAGCTATGAGCAAATACACCCCAAAACAGATAAGAAAGCTGATCGGTTACCTGCTATTAGCGTTCATATTTTTTATGAGTGCACTGTGGATGCTGTTGTATACCATGTCATCTCACTAAAAGTAGCTACTTCAGCAGTGGTTTCAGGTCATTGGCCAGTTTACTTGAAAATATCTCGGCGCCACCTTTATTCAGGTGTTGGGAATTATAAAAGTTGTCTCTCGATCGGCTCAATTCATCATTAGAATAATCGAGAAAAGTAGTGCCATATTTTGCCTGGCAATTCCTGAAGATGCCCAATATATAATCTCTGTTTTTACAGTAGCGTAGAAACTCATAATAGACCGGCGGAAAGACTATGATCACTTTTATACCCTTCTTATTACAGAACGCCAGGTAATCATAAAACCTATTTAGTGAATAACCGGCCAGATGTACCCCCACGGGGTAGGGCACGCGTTGTATATACCGGTCAAAGGTGTAGTCCCATTTCTTGTTTTGCGCAAAGTAGCCTTTGATCTTTATTGGCGGCATGCCGTGCCCCAGGTAGCTCTTCACACCTTCCTCAATTATGGGCCATTGATTATTGTATTTGAACAAAGGGAAGTAGCGCTCCGACCAGCTATAATGATCTTTGTATTTAGCAGTATATTCTATAACAATAGGATTAGAAAGATAGGGCATAAACTGCAGCTGGTTATCCATTGAGTTGCGCTCGGCGAAGGAGGTGAAGTCCATTGTCTGCACAATGTACTTTGGTGCTTTGTTGTAGAGTAGATACATCTTTACCCTGTCATACTGTATGGAAAAGTGGGTGCCATCCATTCCAAGATTATAGGTGTTGAGCCCAAGGGATGTATCTAAGATGGCCGGCGAAATATCCTGCAGGGCTCTGGATGAACCGCAAATGAGCAGGTCCGCATTTATCTTACCCGCAAAGAGGTCGTTCCATTCGGAATAGTAGATGTAGTTCGATCTTTGCAAGCCCTTATCCACAATATAGTTCAGCCCATACAACAATGGTATGGGTAGGATCATGAACAATAGTATGCGGATAATAAATCGCTTCATGCTTTAAAATTGAAAATAGATGAACTCCCTGTTTTCGAATATCCCGAAATAAATGATGGCCAGTACAACCGCGTAATACACGCCCCATCTCAGGTATCGGGGTTGAGCTGCCAGCAAAGTGTTGATGTTTTTCTGTGCATGTACGTACTGCACTACTTCCAGGAGTATGATCACCAATACGCACTCTAGTAGTTTGAACGGTGAAGTAGGGGCATCTGACACAAAAGAATGATGGAGCACCATCCTGGCCACTTCGCCGGGAACAGACAATAATGACTGTAGAATATACCAGGCATCTGCAACACTATTAGCCCTGAAAAACACCCAAGCCAGCGACACCAGTGTAAAGGTGGCGATGATCTGCAATGTTTTATCCAGCCACGATATTTTGCCTATGCCGGTAAAGATGGCGGAATTGCTCCTGATCTTTCGCGCTATAATGCCGATTATATAATATACCCCATATAACGCACCCCATATTACAAACGTCCAGTTGGCGCCATGCCACAGTCCGCTAATGATGAATACGATCATAATATTCACATACATGCGCGGTATGCTTACTCTGCTGCCTCCTAATGGTATATACAGGTAGTCTCTAAACCAGCCGGAAAGAGAAATGTGCCAGCGCCTCCAGAAATCGGCAATGCTTATGGCCGCATAGGGCCGGTTAAAATTGCGCATCAGCTTAAATCCCATCACCCGGGCACTGCCAATAGCTATATCGCAGTAACCCGAAAAATCGCAATAGATCTGGAATGCGAAAAACACAACGGCAATACCCAGCGTTGTAGCGGAATATTTATGCGGATTGCCAAACACCCGGTCAGTAACCAATGCCAACCTGTCGGCAATCACCACCTTCTTAAACATGCCCCACATCATCAACTTCAGCCCGCTCATCACCATATCATAGTCAAAGCTGTGCTTTTCCCTGAACTGGTGGATAAGGTTTTGTGGCCTTTCAATAGGCCCTGCCACCAATTGCGGATAGAACATCACGTATAAAGAGTAGATACCAAAGTGTCGTTCCGCCTTCTGTTTGCCTCTATACACTTCTATGGTATAGCTCATTGCCTGGAAGGTATGGAAAGACAAGCCTATGGGTAAGGCCATCTTCAGCACAGGCAACATATTCTTTACACCAAATAGCAGCGCCAGGCCCGAAACACTATTATTGAAAAAATTATAATACTTAAAAACGGCCAGCACGCCCACATTGGCTATGATACTCAGCGACAGGTATCTTTTTCTCTTTCCCGGTTCAGTGGCCCCTTCTATTAATATACCCGCCCAATAGTCTATGAAAATGGTAGCGCCAAGTATAAGTATGTACTCCGGCTTGAAGAACATATAGAAGAAACAAGAGGCAAAAAGCAATAATCCCCACCTGAGTGCATGAGGCACCAGAAAATAGAGTAGGGTGACTACCGGGAAAAATATCAGGAACGCTAAGGAGTTGAAAAGCATTGTATACCCGGTTAAGAAAGAAATTGTTGACGGCAGGTGAAAGTAGGTACAAATTAAGAGGTAATACGTAGCTATTGCTCATTATTCACTAAAAGGTAAGACTTAAAGAATAACCTTAATGTTTTTATAACAACCCCGCAGGTTTAAACATGTCTTTTTATTAAAGTATTTCCGTACTTTTGCACCCTGAAATGAATCGGCCCTTCCTGATTGCTTCTACAGGCAGGGTTATTTTTTAGGAGCAAATTACAAAAAAATCATACTCTTAGCAGAGTATATAGGAAGTTTTTTATGGATATTCGTAACATTGCCATCATTGCGCACGTTGACCACGGTAAGACAACTCTGGTGGATAAAATTTTGCACACTACTAACGTTTTCCGCGACAATCAGGAAACCGGCGACCTTATCATGGACAGCAATGACCTGGAACGTGAGCGCGGTATCACCATTTTGGCAAAAAACGTTTCTGTTACTTACAAAGGTGTAAAGATCAACGTAATTGATACTCCGGGTCACGCCGATTTCGGCGGTGAAGTGGAGCGTGTATTGAAGATGGCTGATGGCGTTTTGTTGTTGGTAGATGCGTTTGAAGGCCCTATGCCACAGACTCGTTTCGTACTGCAGAAGGCGTTGAACCTTAATCTTCGTCCTATCGTTGTTATTAATAAAGTAGATAAGCCAAACTGCCGTCCTGATGAAGTTCATGACTCGGTTTTTGAATTGTTCTTCCAGCTTGATGCTACTGAAGAGCAGTTGAACTTCACTACAATATATGGTTCTTCTAAGCAAGGTTGGTTCAATACTTCATTGACCCCTACAGAAGACATTACTGTATTGCTGGATAAGATTATCGAAGTTGTACCTGCCCCTACAGTTGTAGAAGGTCCGGTTCAGTTGCAGATCACTTCACTTGACTACTCTTCTTTCCTTGGCCGTATAGCTATTGGTAAGATCACCCGTGGTGTGTTGAAGGAAGGCCAGCCTATTATGCTTTGCAAAATAGATGGTACTATGCAGCGCAGCCGTGTGAAAGAACTTTATGTGTTCGTAGACATGGGTAAGAAGCGTGTTACCGAAGTACAGTGCGGAGATATCTGCGCGGTAGTTGGTGTTGAAGGCTTCCAGATCGGCGAAACGATCGCTGATATCGACAATCCTGAAGCAGTAACCATCATACCTATTGATGAGCCTACAATGAACATGCAGTTCTCTATCAACAACTCACCTTTCTTTGGTAAAGAAGGTAAGTTTGTTACCAGCCGTCACATACGTGACAGGTTGATGAAGGAACTGGAAAAGAATCTTGCTCTTCGCGTTCAGGAAACTGACGATGCAGATAAATTCCTTGTTTTCGGTCGTGGTATCCTCCACTTAAGCGTATTGGTAGAAACTATGCGTCGTGAAGGTTATGAGTTGACAGTAGGTCAGCCACAGGTTATTACCAAGGAAGTTAATGGCAAGAAGAACGAGCCATATGAAGTACTTGTAGTTGACGTTCCTGCTGAGTTCAGCGGTAAGGTTATTGACCTGGTTACGCAGAAGAAGGGTGAAATGCTGATCATGGAAACTAAGGGCGAAATGCAGCACCTGGAATTCGACATACCATCACGTGGTTTGATAGGTCTGCGTTCGCAGATGCTGACCAACACACAGGGTGAAGCTGTAATGGCACACCGTTTTGCAGAATACAAGCCATGGAAAGGATTTATCCCTGGTCGTAGCAATGGTGTATTGATCGCTAAGGCTGCCGGTAAGGCAACAGGTTATTCTATCGATAAGTTGCAGGATCGCGGTTCTTTCTTCATCGATCCGGGTCAGGAATTGTATGAAGGTCAGATCATTGGTGAGCACATTAAGCCAGGTGATCTGGTGGTGAATGTTGCGGAAACCAAAAAGTTGACCAATATGCGTTCAAGCGGTACTGATGATTCAGTTCGTATAACTCCAAAGATATTGATGACGCTTGAAGAGTGTATGGAGTACATACAGCAGGATGAGTGTATAGAGATAACACCTTTGAACATGCGTCTACGTAAGATCCAGTTGGGTGAAGAAGAAAGAAAGAAATCTTCTAAAATGATGAAATCAGAAGCTTAATCATATTAAAGTCTTGCATTGTTTAGTACACCCCGCATCTGTAAGATGCGGGGTTTTTTAGGCCCGGTTGCTCAAAATACACCTGCAGAGACTGTACAATGGCTAATTTTGTAGAACTTATTCTTGACCAACTTACCCATCGTATTTGCCAATGTTGTCTGTCTTAGTAGTTGGTATACTTGAATTTAGTGTAGAACTTATTCGTGATTTGCGACTAACGCTTAAATAGTATTCGTAGTAATTTTACAGAATTAACATTTGATATACGTTAAATGTTAAACTAACTATCCCTGTTGACGCTCTTGAAAAATAATTTATGAAAAAGATATTTCTATTCTTACTGGCAAGTGCTTTTGTACATACTACGCTGCTTGCTCAGTTTACTGCTACACTTACCGGCAATCCTATTGGTACTACCGGCTGGATCTTAGGAGGGTCTTCTACCGGTATAGATAGTACTATGAGGCTTACCGGCGCGGCCAGTTCACAGAATGGTTATGTGTATTACAATACAGCAACCAATTTGACTACCTGCGGCCATTTTACTGTTGACTTTGACTACAAGATCGTTGTTACGGCAGGTACGCCTGTGGCCGATGGTATCGCATTCTGGTACCTGAGCAATCCACCAATTGCCGTAACAGGTGGTGGTGGGTGTGGTATTCCAAACAATGCCAATGGTTTGATACTGGTACTGGATACTTATGATAATAACAGCGCGGCGGGTGCAGATAATCCACTGATCACTTTGCTGGGTTATAATGGTACCATTACTTCTTATGTAGAGGGTTCTACTACCGGAAGATTGGGCACAGTTGCTACCAACCAGTTTTATATGACCGATGGTACATGGCACCACGTGAAGGTTGATTACACAGCGGGTACGATCAATGTATATGTCAACTACTCTACTACACCAATCATTACGGGTGTATACCCAATGACCATCAACGGTTATTTTGGTTTCAGCTCTAGCACAGGTTTGTATTACAGCGATCAGCGTATAAAAGATGTACATGTAGTATCTACCAGTACTTCGCCTATGCCTACTGTAGTATCTCCGGTTAACTATTGCCTCGGTGCTACAGCTTCTCCGCTTACAGCGGGTGGCGGCGGCCCTTACAGCTGGTATACCGATACTACAATGGCCCCGCTTGCAGGTGCGCCAACACCATCTACTGCTACTACTGGCAGCACTTACTACTATGTGCGCCAGGGTTCAGGCTCATGCATCAGCCCGGCGGCTACAATACAGGTAATAGTAGGTACACCACCTGCGGCACCGGTATTGTCGGGCCATACGCCTTATTGCACCGGCGAAACTTTTATTCCTTTTGTGGTAACAGGTACTACCGGCTCACTTAACTGGTATACTGCCGCTACAGGTGGAACTGCTTCTACGACCACACCAACCGTAAATACCGGCGTGGCAGGAACTACCACTACATGGGTTAGCCAGATAGTATCGGGCTGCGAGAGCAACAGGGCATCATTTACAACAGTGGTACACCCTACGCCGGCGGCACCTTTACTTACAGGTACATCAACTTATTGCCAGTACAATGCTTACACACCACTTACGGCAACCGGTACCAATATTAAATGGTACACTGTGCCCACAGGCGGCACAGGCAGCACTACACAGCCAACTGTAAATACGAGCGTAGCGGGTGTTACAACCATCTATGCCTCACAAACAGATACAGGTTGTGAAAGCCCTCGCGCTGCGTTTGTAGTTACCGTTAACGCTAAGCCTGCACCACCAACAGTTGCCCCACCTACTTATTGCCAGCTCGATCCTTCCGGTCCACTGGCCGCAACAGGTACCGGCTTGCTTTGGTATGGCCCCGGTGTTACTGCGCCTTCTGCCGCTACACCGGTGCCTTCTACAACATTGGCAAGAGTAGATACCTATTATGTAACACAAACAGTATTGGGCTGCACCAGCGACAGCGCCAGGGATATTGTCACCATCAAACCAAAGCCTGCGCCACCGGTGACTGCCGATACTTCTTATTGCCAGTTCTTCCCCGCTCCGGCTCTTACCGCTATAGGTAGTAACCTGCTCTGGTATACAACATTGGGCGGATCGGGCAGCAGTACAGCGCCTGTACCACCAACTACGGTGTCTGGTAGCACCACATGGTTTGTTACACAAATGGTGAATGGTTGCATCAGCAATCCTGCGTCTTTAATGGTGACCACCATGTTCCTGCCAACGTTTACCATTACGCAGAGCAGACCATATGTGTGCCAGTTCGATACATTGACACTCAGCTATTTTGGTGCTACACCAATAGGTGCCGGTTATACCTGGACATTGCCGCAGGGCGCATCTTTTGTTAGCGGTACGGCTTCTTCTACATCAGTTGTCGTTCGCTTCGATTCGTTGAATCTGCAGGATGTGGTGCTGCGTATAGGTGATAATGCAAATTTCTGTGCTACTTATGATACCATTCGTATCTCTGTATCGCCTACGCCAATTGTTGATCCGTACATACAAGAGAATGTGTGCCAGGGAGATACGGTAGGATTGGCACTTACAGCGCACTCAGACAATGCATCGACCTACGTATGGGATTTCGCAGGTGCCAACATCATTACTCATAACTCTAACAGCGGAGGCCCTTATACGGTTAGCTGGCCTACTACAGGTATACACGTCATCAAGATCTATGGGGTATCTGTAGCTGGCTGTAGGAGTCAGACAGTTAATGACACCGTAAATGTACATGTGATACCGGATGCCCGTTTCAGGATAGTGGGCGATGGCCCGTTGTGCCTGGAAGACAGTGTAGAGTTTAAGGCAGATTCTTTCAACTATGGCTATAACTATAGCTGGTATCCATCGCATTTCTTCGCATTGAACATTGGTGCTGATGTGTGGGGTAAAGTGGAAACAAGCGGTTATGTGTCTCTGGAAGTGAGAGATGCGTTTGGCTGTAAGAACACCGATAGCCTGTTGCTGACACCAGACTATTGCTGCACAGTTAGCTTCCCATCTGCATTTACGCCTAATGGCGATGGTAAGAACGATCTGTTCCGCCCTATCTACCAGGGTTATCACAGGTTCCATGGCTTCCGTGTAACCAACCGGTGGGGACAGGTAGTATTTGAATCTACCAACAGCAATATGGCATGGGATGGTAAATACAATGGCGTTCCGCAGGATATGGATGTTTACTACTATGTAATAAAGTATGACTGTGGTGCTAAAGAACTTATTGCCAAAGGCGATGTGACACTTATAAGGTAGTCTGAATAGCTTTCCTTTTACAATGCCCTCCATGTGAGGGCATTGTTGTTTTAGGGCTATGCCGGAGCGGTTTACTTGTTGGTTAGATAATCCCGGTTTTTGTTTACATGTTGGTCTCGCAGTATGGTGTATTAGTTACGAATACGTCCCACTACTAGCTTGCTTCGTGCCTGCCAATGACCAGCTAGGGTGAGTATTACGAGTCTTTCTGCCAGTGGAAGTTTTTTCTTGTTTACGGAAGTTTTGTTTCGGGTGTTTTGGCTGAAATGCTCTGTGGTATTGAGTTTCAGGGTGTTTTAACAACTTTCCTAAAACTTCCACTTTCTTCCACTTTTTTCCGATTACTTCCACTTTTTTCTTTCTGTGCCTAGACGGCTGCCTGGTTGCTGCAGGGCTGAAGATCTTCAGCCCCTACGTGTGCGGGGGTGATCGTTTTTCATATGGGTTCATAATGTCAAAGAACGTACAGATCTTCATCTGAATTGGGTGCAAATTAATGTGAGAAAATGACATGATAAAATAAACATATCCACAAAATTTGCGGAAAAATCGGCTGTAATGCCCTATGGGTAAGGGTTTTAGGGTAGTTTTTTTGTGTGGATATGTTTTTTTTCGGGGTATAGTCGACAAAAATCCTGCCCTAGAAGGTAGGGGAAAAGGTAGGTTGAGGCACAATAATCTGTGAATCAGCTACCTACCTGATATAAAGCGATGATTTTAAGTGATAGTTAGTGCTGTGGTGGATATATATTGGATGTAATCTGTATAAATAAAGTAACTAAGAATTAAATAATTGCAAACAATGTTACTTATCAGCTAATGATACACATATTTTAAAGTTGTTTTAAAGGCTGGAATTTATTAAGTTTACGTTAATGTTTTTTTATTTAATAAGCTTATTATGAAAAATATCTACTCGCTAAGATCTCTAATCATGCTGATAACTGCAATTTGTATTGCAGGCGTTAGTAATGCTCAGTTAGCATCTACCTATAATTTTACTTCGCTAACCGGTACATACAGCTCTATATCCGGAACGGGTACTTACGTGGGTGCGGTATGTGCCGATGATGCCAACCAGGCTGCCATTCCGATAGGTTTCCCATTTGTTTTTAGCGGCATTACCTATAATACCGTATCGGCGTGCTCAAATGGATGGTTGTCACTTTCGGGAGCACTTCCTTCTGCGGCAGTAGGGCGAGGTAATTCTACGGCAAATGCAACAACCATAGGTGCGGGCTTTTTGATGGCATACTGGGACGACCTCGATGGAGGGTCCTTTAGTTCTCCTGCAGGTACTGCGTACTATTTAACAACTGGTGTTTCTCCAAATAGGGTATTCACGTTTGAATGGAAAGAGTTTACTCCGTTTTTCGTTACTACAAGAGCAAATTTTCAGATAAAACTATATGAAAGTTCTAACGTTGTTGAATACTGGTATGGTACCGGCAATTTTGCAAGCACAACTGCTACTATCGGCATTTCCAATAGTGGTTCAGATTACCAGACACTTTCTGCGCCTAGCGCGGCTCCTACCTCTTCAAGCACTGCGTTTACGACCACCATTGCTACCTCACCCGCAAATGGACAAATATATCGTTGGTATAGTTGCGCGGTTACAGCTTCTGCAAGTAATAGCGGTCCGGTTTGTCCGGGTGGTACGGTTACGCTGACAGGTGTTACAACCGGCACTTCTTACTCATGGGCTGGTCCGGGTAGCTACAGTTCATTATCCTTAAGCCCGGTTATTACTGGAGCTACAGCGGGTACTTACACGTTGTCTGCCACCAACGGCACCTGCACGACCACCGCTACTACCACTGTTAGTTTCCTTGCAGCAGCTCCTGTTCCTGTCATTACCCCATCGGTAGCAACTATTTGTAACGGAGGAAACGTTACACTTACAGCCACAGTACCTCCTACCCCAGGTACAATACTGTCTCAGAATTTTAATACTTCGATTGCGCCATGGGTTGTAGACAATACCGGTAGTACTACCGCCGCTGCATTGTCACCCTTCCAATTGCAGCCTAATGGTTATTTCTATTCTCCATATTCAGTAACCTTTAACAGCCCTGATAATACACAGTTTTTATTGTCAATACCCGATGCGGGTGGTTCCGGCTCTGTTACATCAACACGAATCACATCACCTGTATTTTCTTTAGTTGGGTATTCCGCAGCAACATTTTCTTTTCAACATAATTACAGACGTTGGGCTACCGGAGACGTGAATGTAAATGCTGAAATATCTACAAATGGCGGATTAACATGGACAGTAATTAATAATTATTTTTCGGGCGGCGTGGATGTAGGTGCTACTGGCTCTTTCGCAACTGCCAGCTTTCCTCTAACAGCGTATTTAGGGATGTCCAATTGCATGGTCAGGTTTAACTATACATCTACCTGGGGATTTTGGTGGGCGCTCGATAATATCCTTATTACAGGCACACCAACATCATCTACACCACCCACATGGACTCCAACAACACACCTATTTAGTGATCCAGGGTTTACTACTCCTTATGTAGCGGGTACACCGGCTACCAATGTTTATGTGCATCCAACTACCGTATTATCTCCTATTGTTGTAAACTACGTAGCCACAGTAACCGGATCTGGTTGTAGCTCTATGGATACAACAGCAGTGACGATCAATACACCGCCCACCAGCGTCTCCGCTACAGCGTCGGGTACAGCATTATGCGTGGGTAATACGCTGACACTCACCGGTACTGCTACTGGTGCTACCACTTATTCATGGAGCGGACCGGGTGGTTATTCGTCAACAGCATTGAGTCCGGCGGGTATAACGGTATCAACGTTATCAAGTGGTATCTATACTCTTGTTGCCAGCAGCGTGTGCGGTACTGTTACTGCTACAACAGCATCGGTAACGGTAACAGCAGGCCCGGCAGGTGTTACTGCCACAGCTTCGGCCACAACATTGTGCAGTGGTGATATATTAACGCTTACAGGAACTGCGGTAGGCGGAGTGTCTTACTCATGGAGCGGCCCGGGCGGCTATTCTGCTGCCGTTATGACTCCATCATCTTTTGCGGTAACTCCATCATCTTCCGGCATCTACACATTTACGGCTACCAACACTTGTGGCGCTATTGTTGCCACAACTGCAAGCGTTACGGTTAACTCTATTCCAACTGGAGTATCGGCCACTGCATCTAGCACGGTGCTATGCGCGGGCAATACACTTACATTAACGGGTACTGCTACCAGCCCTATAACTACTACATACTTTTGGAGTGGTCCGGGTGGCTACAGCGCGGCTGTGCTTAATCCTGCAGGCTTTGCAGTTACAACGCTTTCCGCAGGCATCTATTCGCTAACAGCAACCAATGCGTGCGGCAGCAATAATGCTACTACCGCATCTGTAACTGTAAACACACCGCCTACGGCTGTAACGGCAGCAATATCTGCTACACCGCTTTGTGCCGGTAATCCGCTTACCCTAACAGGTACTGCCACCAGCCCTATTGCCACTACTTACTCGTGGAGCGGCCCGGGTGGCTATTCAGCAGCGGTGCTCAATCCACCTGTTATTACTACTACTACCTTATCGGCAGGTGTGTATACGCTTACAGCTACCAACACGTGCGGCAGTACCACTGCCAATACGGCAAGTCTTGTAGTTAATACAGTGCCTACTGCGGTAATAGCTACGGCCAACCCAACCACATTGTGCTCGGGCGATGCATTAACGCTTACAGGTGCTGCTACCAGTACTATTCCTGTAACCTATGGTTGGAGCGGACCGGGCAGTTATTCATCGGCTGTTCAGAATCCACCGGCTATAATAACTACTACTGCCTCTGCGGGTGTGTATACCATTACCGCTACCAATGTGTGTGGTAACACCACTGCTACCACAGCGGCTGTAGTAGTGAATACAGTGCCTACAGCAGTGACAGCTACCCCTAATGCTACAGTGCTTTGCAGCGGTGATGTGCTTACCCTTACCGGTACCGCAACCAGCCCTATAACTACTACTTATTCATGGAGTGGGCCAAATAGTTATTCATCAGCAGTGCTGAGCCCTGCAGGCTTTGTGACTTCCACACTATCAGCAGGTGTATATACTTTAACGGCAACTAACGTGTGCGGAAGCACATCAGCAACTACACCGTCAATTATCATTAATACAGTACCGTCTACAGTTACCGCTACCGCATCTGCCACCACACTATGCGCGGGCAATGCGCTGACACTTACCGGTACATCGACCAGCCCTATTACCACTACTTACCTGTGGAATGGTCCTGGTGGCTATTCATCGACCAACCTTAACCCGGCGGCAATAATTACAACCACATTGTCTACCGGTATCTATACGCTTACGGCTACCAATGTATGCGGTAGTGTTGCTGATACCACTGCCTTTGTTACGGTCAATTCAACACCTACGGCGGTTACTGCTACAGCAGCACCAACGCCGCTGTGCAGCGGGTCTACGCTTACCCTTACAGGTACCGCCACCAGTCCTATAGCAACTACTTATTCATGGAGTGGTCCTAATGCATATTCATCAACTAATCTTAATCCGGCCGGCTTTGTTACCTCTACAGCATCGGCAGGCGTGTACACACTTACGGCTACCAATAGCTGCGGCAGTACATCGGCAGTAACTACCTCGGTTGTAGTTCGTACGGTTCCTACAGGGGTAACCGCAACTGTATCGCCAACAACGCTATGCAGTGGTAGTACGTTATCGCTTACAGGTACATCTACCAGTCCTATTACCACTACCTATTCATGGAGTGGACCTAATAGTTATTCGTCGGCAGTGCAGAATCCGGCACCTTTTGTAACATCTACATTGTCTGCGGGTGTGTATACTTTTACTGCCACTAATATCTGCGGCAGTACTACAGCAACTACAGCCTCTGTTACAGTAAACAGAACCCCAACCGGCGTGACAGCAAGTGCCTCGCCAACATCGGTATGCAGCAGTGCTACGCTTACGCTAACGGGTACTGCTACCAGCCCGATCACAACTACTTATTCATGGTCAGGTCCGGGAGGTTATTCGTCTGCAGTGCTTAATCCTGCCGGCTTTATCACATCAACCTTATCGGCAGGTGTCTATACCCTAACTGCTACTAATACCTGTGGCAGCAGCATAGCCACCACAACATCAGTAATAGTAGTTGGTCCGCCAACGGGTGTTACAGCCAATATTGTTGTAGGGTCTTTATGCTCAGGTTTCCCAATGTCGCTTGTTGGCGGCGCCAGCAATGCTACCAACTACAGCTGGTCTGGTCCTGCAGGTTATAGTTCTACTTTGCTTAATCCGCCAACCTTTACGGCAAGCGTTACATCTTCGGGTACTTACACATTGGCTGCGGGCAACAGTTGTTTTACAGTTACTGCAACAGCATCAATTGTAATAGCGCCACTGCCTCCAATGGGTCCGATTACGGGCATAACAACTATCTGCGAGGGTAGCACCAGTAACCTGGCTGATACAGTATTGGGTGGTGTGTGGAGCAGTAGTAATCCATCGGTAGCTACCATTAATGCAATAGGTACGGTAATGGGTGTGGCTATGGGCACAACTACTATCTCGTATACCAATACTAATACCTGCGGAACGGCACTTGCTACTACTACAGTAGCTGTAATACCGGTTCCTGCATCTACGCCTGTTACAGGGTCATCATTACTTTGCCAGGGTTCAGCATCGCTTTATAGTAATATTATTACCGGTGGTGCATGGAGTACCAGCAACCCTGCAGTAGCTACCATTAACGGTGCTACAGGACTGGCAACCGGTATGATGACGGGTAGTGCTATCTTCTACTATACCGTAAATAATGGTTGCGGTACGCCGGTAACGGATACGTTTGCCGTAAGTGTAATTACCGCGCCTGTTGCAGGTAATATCTTTGGACCTATACGCCTTTGTATTAGCGATACCATGAGGTTGTATAACTATACTACGGGTGGTACATGGCATGTAGTGAACGGCCGTGCGTCAATAACAAGCACCGGTGGCCTGGTTACGGGTAATGCATCGGGTGTAGATACAGCTTACTATGTGGTGACCAATAGTTGCGGAACAGATACTACCCGTTTTCCGTTCTATATATATACGCCTGCACAATGTGCGGCACTGGGCGTAGGTGCGGTTAACGTTACCGACTTTAAGGTGAGCATCTACCCTAATCCTAACTCAGGTTCATTCACCTTGTCGGGCTCATGGATAGAGGGCGATAATGACGCCACCATAGATATCATAGATCTGCTGGGCCAGGTGGTGTACAGGAAGGATATCCTTATAAGCAATGGCAAAATAGATGAGCAGGTGCAGATGGGTAATGGCCTGTCGGCAGGTATGTACATGCTCCGCATCAATTCAGCCAATGCGCATGATGCCATAAGGTTTACAACAAGTCAATAGTATAATACTTCGTTTTATTGAAAAGGGTAGTCGTTGTTATCAACGGCTACCTTTTTTGTTTTTGGAAATTGGATAGCATCGGCCCTGAATTTTACTCGTAACCATTACAGGGCAAAGCGGAAATTTTGTATGATCCTGACATTCTTATGGGATAGTGTTTACACAAAATGCAACCAAAAATTAATACTTGAAGGACTTATGTAGCCTATATGTAATAATTTTTTCTTGTAGAATAAAGTCGTTAAGTTTATAAACTACTAATTAAGTAGACTATTGAATTGGATAATAAACTTTAGCAAGTATGAAAAAGCTATACCTACTAATTGTACTGTTTGTTTCGCTCATCGCTTTAAGAAGCCATGCGCAGGTTAATATTTTGACAGAGAGCTTTGATGCCACTACCTTTCCGCCTACTGCCGCAGGTACGTGGACAAGAGCGCATGTAAGCGGCGGTGCTGCCGGAGATACATGGAAGAGAGCGACAGCAGCGACTTCACTTGACGCCTCTTGGGTTACCGGTAATCCGGGAACACACACAGGTGCCGGGATGGCATATTTTAACAGCTTCAGTTATTCCAGTGGCAGTACTGCAAACCTCGTCACACCAGTATTGGATTTCACCGGTGCAGGTGTGTACACTGTATCTTTCTGGATGTTCAGAGGTGGTGAAGAGGATATTTTCTTTGCATATAATGACAGGGTAAAAGTGTATGTAAATACCTCGGCTTCTGCCACTGGTGCAACAACTCTGGCTACAATAAAACAGGATATTACAGGCGCTCCTGCTGTTTCCAGCGAGGGGTGGTATCAGTATACTTACACTATTCCGGCAAGCTATAGTACTGCAACTAATTACATAATCTTTCAGGGTATATCTAATTTCGGATATGATATTCAGATCGATGATGTTTCTGTAGACTTTTATCCTAATTGTACAGGGACACCACCTGAACCTATTATTTCCGGTACTTCTACCATATGCGCCAGTACATCGTTCGCGCTATCAACTACCACCAGCACGGGTACCGGTATTACCCATCAGTGGCAAAGTGCTTCATCTGCATCCGGCCCATGGACAAATGTTGGAACGGGTAGTACGTATACCTCATCCGGTATTACAGCAACAACTTATTACCGGGTCATAGATCTGTGTACTTTGAGTAGTTTGTCCGATACGTCGACTGTATTTACAGTGAACATTACAACTGGTTTTCTGTGCACCTATTGCACCCCAACTACAACAAGCGGGTGTGCTGATGACCATTTCACCAACGTTACTTTCGCTACGATAAATAATAGTATTGGCTGTACAGGATTGACCAGTGGCGTATCCTTATATACCAGTCCATGTCCAAATCTGACTGCTGGTTCTACGTATACACTTACCGTATCTACATTTGGCTCGTTTGGCGGAGATGATGCCCAGGGGTGGATAGACTATAATCAGAATGGAACTTTCGCTACGGGGGAAAACGTAATGACAAGCTATTCGTCTAGTGGCGATAACAACACGTATGTAGTGAGTGTAACAATTCCTGCAGGTGCTACTCCCGGAATAACGGTGCTCAGATTGAGGTGTAATTATAATGGTATAACATATACTGTTAGCCCATGTAACAACTATACATATGGCCAGACACAAGACTACTATGTAAATATTGTATCACCATGTACCGCAGCGCCAACAGCGGTAACCGCCACACCATCGGGCACTGCGCTATGCGCGGGTAACACACTCACGCTTACGGGCGCTGCCACAACGGCTACTTCTTATGCGTGGACAGGGCCTAATTCATTCACATCAGCATCGCTTACACCTGCATCTTTTACAGTTAGTACCGCCAGCGCGGGTATATATACTTTTGTTGCTACCAATGCGTGTGGCAGTACTACCGTTACCACTACTGCGATAACAGTTACCGCACCACCAAGTGCGGTATTGGCTACACCATCGGCCACTACATTGTGCAGTGGTAGCGTGCTCACGCTTACCGGTGCTGCTACAGGGGGAACATCATTCTCGTGGAGCGGGCCTGCAAGCTATTCGTCAGCTGTGCTCACCCCCCCCTTCTTTTGTGGTATCTACAGCATCATCGAGCATTTATTCATTAACGGTTACCAATAGCTGCGGCAGTGCCACTACTAATACCGGTATGGTAACAGTGATCACAATGCCTACAACCGTATCTGCAACAGCATCAGCGACAACAATATGCCTGGGCAATACACTTACTCTTACAGGTACATCAACCGGCGCTATATCTTACTCATGGGTAGGGCCAGGTAGTTACAGCGCTGCGGCACTTAACCCTCCTGGTTTTGCCACCACTGCGGCATCGGCAGGTATCTATACATTGACGGCTACCAATACATGTGGCAATACTAGCGCTACAACAGCATCTGTAACCATAGTTACGGTTCCAACTGCTGTCACGGCGTCTTTATCGGCCACGCCTTTGTGCGCAGGTGATGCACTTACGCTAACGGGTGCCGCATCAGGTGCCACATCCTATTCATGGAGTGGTCCGGGCAGCTACTCAGCTGCTGTGCTTAATCCGCCGGTAATTACTACATCAACAGCGTCGGCAGGCATTTATACATTGACGGCCACTAATGTTTGCGGTAATACTACGGCTACTACCGCAAGTCTGGTTATTAATACAGTGCCTGCAGCAGTAAGCGCTACTGCTAACTCTACAACTGTTTGTGCAGGCGATGCATTGACACTTACGGGAGGAGCTACCAGTAGTATTCCTGTAACCTATGGCTGGAGCGGACCGGGAGGTTATTCATCATCAGCGCAAAATCCGCCGGTTATAACTACTACCACAGCATCGGCAGGGATATATACGATCACTGCAACTAATGCGTGCGGTAACACTACGGCTACTACGGCATCAGTGGTGGTCAACACAGTGCCTACTGCTGTAACAGCAACCCCTAACGCCACGGCGCTATGCAGCGGCGATGTACTGACGCTTACGGGCACAGCAACCAGCCCTATTACTACTACATATTCATGGAGTGGCCCCAATGGCTATACTTCAACAGATCTAAGCCCTGTTGGCTTTACTACTTCAACATTGTCGGCAGGTGTATATACACTTACCGCTACTAATACCTGCGGTAATACTACCGCCACTACAGCGGCAATTGTTATCAATACTATCCCTTCTGCCGTTACTGCCATTGCATCAGACACCACGCTTTGCGCGGGCGATGCATTGACACTAACCGGCACTGTCACCAATGCCACCAGCTACCAGTGGGATGGCCCTAATAGTTATGTGTCGACCAATCTGAATCCTGCGGCTATCATCACATCAACATTGTCTACAGGGGTGTATACGCTTACGGCCACCAATGGTTGTGGTAGCACAACGGGTACTACCGCATTGGTTACTGTGAACAGAACACCCACATTGGTTACCGCTACCGCTGCACCGACACCGTTATGCAGCGGAGCTACGCTTACCCTTACAGGCACAGCCACCAGCCCCATAACAACAACTTATTCATGGGCGGGCCCTAATGCATATGCCTCAACTGATCTTAGCCCGATCGGGTTCGTTACTTCAACTGCATCAGCGGGAGTTTATACACTTACTGCTACCAATAGCTGCGGTAGTACAACAGCTATTACTGCTTCAGTTATTGTTCGCACTGTGCCAACAGGTGTGACAGCAACTGCATCGCCAACTACTTTGTGCAGTGGTGGTACATTGTCGCTCACCGGTACGTCTTCCAGTCCTATTACTACTACTTACTCATGGTCTGGTCCTAACAGTTATTCATCGGCAGTGCTGAACCCGGCACCTTTTGTAACATCAACATTGTCTGCGGGTGTATATACACTAACAGCTACCAATATATGTGGCAGTACTACAGCTACTACTGCATCTGTTATAGTAAACAGAACACCGACAGGAGTAACTGCAAGCGCAACACCAACATCCGTGTGCAGCGGTGCTACGCTTACACTAACAGGTACAGCCACCAGTCCTATATCTACTACTTATTCATGGGCTGGCCCTGGTGGTTATTCTTCGGCTGTACTTAATCCTGCGGGCTTTACTACAACACCTGCATCGGGCGGGATCTATACCCTTACTGCTACCAACACATGTGGCAATACTACCGCTATAACGGTTTCGGTGATAGTGGTTGGTCCGCCAACAGGAGTTTCTGCCAATATTGTTGTGGGTGCTTTGTGCTCGGGCTTTCCAATGTCTCTTGTGGGTACTGCCACCAATGCTACTAATTACAACTGGTCAGGTCCTGCCGGGTATAATTCGGCATTGCTTAATCCGCCTGCGTTTACAGCAAGCACAGCCTCATCGGGTACCTATACATTGTCTGCCGGTAACAGCTGCTTTACGGTTACAGCTACAGCATCTATAGTTATAGCACCTTTACCAGCCATGGGGCCAATAACCGGCAGCACTACCATATGTGTGGGCGGTGTCAGCAACCTTTCTGATACTGTATTGAGTGGGGTATGGAGTAGTGCCAACCCCGCTGTTGCAACAATAAATGGAATGGGCATAGTTACAGGTGTTACACCCGGAACAGCTATGATCTCTTACACCAATACCAATAGCTGCGGTACAGCACTGGCAACTACTACAGTGACTATCTTACCTATTCCTACATTTATTCCTGTTACAGGTTCTTCAATGCTATGCCAGGGGTCAGCGTCTCTTTATCTTGGTGGTTTAAGCGGTGGCACATGGGCCAGCAATAATCCATCAGTGGCCACTATCGATGCATCTTCCGGCCTTGCAACAGGCATGATGCCTGGTACTGCCATCATATCTTACACGGTGAGCAATGGCTGCGGTGCACCGGTTACAGACACCATTGCTGTAAATGTAATTACTGCGCCCGATGCGGGTAATATCTTTGGCCCGGTGCGCCTTTGCATGAGTGATACTATAAGGTTGTATAACTATACTACCGGTGGTACATGGCATGTGGTGAATAATCATGCTGCCATTACCAGCACCGGCGGATTGGTTACGGGTATTACATCGGGTGTGGACACTGCTTACTATGTTGTAAGTAATATGTGTGGCACAGATACTACCCGCTATCCATTTTATGTATATACCCCGGCTCAGTGCGCGGCACTTGGCGTAGGTGCAGTTACTGTAAATGACATTAATTGTAGCATCTATCCTAATCCTAATGCGGGTTCATTCACATTGTCGGGTTCATGGATAGAGGGAGACAATGAAGCCACAATAGAGATCATAGACCTGCTTGGTCAGGTAGTTTATAAAAAGAGTATAACAATAAATAATTACAAGATCGACGAACAGGTACAGATAGGCGGAGACCTGTCATCGGGCATGTATATGCTGCGTATTAATTCCGCCAATGCACACCAGGCCATTCGCTTTACCGTCAGTCAATAGCCTTGGTAAATAGTTTTTAGCAAAGTAGGGGGAGCCATTTCGTAAAATGGCTCCCCTCTTTTTTGTGTCAATTTTTATTGCATTGAATTTGTAATATTGTACATAAGCTGTTTGCCATGAAATACATCATTTCCATTCTCGCCATCATAGTTTGCAGCAGTTTTACCATCTGCCAAAAGATGGTGTGCAAAGACGGAAAGAAATGGTGGACAATGTACATCTACCCCAGCTGCGCAGACACCACCACGTATATAGAACTCGAATACTACACCCGTGAGGCTTATAAAGACAAAAAAATAGGGGAGAAGGAATGGACCGAACACAAGCAGGGCGTAGCTGTAAGTGAGCGCGTTTATATAAAAAGGGTATCAAAATACTCATCTGATTTCCACACTGGCGACTATACGTCTTATTCTGAGAAGACCCTGCTGAACGCAGACAAAAATGAGTATGAGTCGGTTCGGTCGTTTGGTCATCCGTCAGATAGAATTATACAGGTAAACGATTCTATGCAGATGTATCTAACCTATTTCAAGGGTGGCACTGTCAGGAGGTGTGAACTAGCCAACAGGAACCAATACCACAAGACAGAAGTGGTGGAATGGGATAGCACGTACGCTTACAGGTGGCAGGGCAATCTGGAATTGGTAGCAGAACATGATCGGCTTGATACAATTGTATATGACGATCACTCAGCGCAATATAGGGTTGTTATACTCGATTCAACGCGCAAGGTAGGAGTATGGAAGAAATACGACAATTTCACCGGTGCGTTATTGGATAGTGTAGATCATAAATAATATACAAAACAATAAATGCCCGAACCAAAGCCCGGGCATTTATAAATAATACACTTATTTTCTTAGTTCTGTCCTGCCTTGAATTTCTTCACAGCCTCAGTCAACTTTGGAACGATCTCCATTGCATCACCCAACACACCATAATCAGCAGCCTTAAAGAATGGCGCTTCAGGGTCTTTGTTGATCACAACTATGGTCTTAGATCCGTTAACACCGGCAAGATGTTGAATAGCACCAGATATACCTACTGCTATATACAGATTAGGGCGGATGGTACCACCTGTCTGACCTACGTGCTCACCATGCGGACGCCAGTGTGCATCGGCTACAGGGCGGCTACATGCTGTAGCTGCACCTAGTTCCTGCGCCAGAGCTTCCAGTACGTACCAGTTCTCAGGGCCCTTCAAACCACGACCACCAGATACTACCAGTTCAGCTTCAGACAATGGTACAGAACCACTAGCCTTGCTTACTTCCAATACCTTTACTGAGAAGTCGGCATCAGAAAGACCTGCTTCCATCTGCTCAACCGTTGCACTGCCTTCTCCCTTTACTACAGGGAAAGTGTTAGGCATAAGAGATATGACCTTAGTATCGCTGGTAACATTTACAAATGCAAATGCCTTACCAGAGAATACATTTTTCTTTACTGTAAAACCCTTAGACAGGTCGGGGTAGCCTACTGCACCGGCAACAAGACCAGCCTGCAGGCGGGCAGCTACACGTGGCATAACTGCCTTGCCTGTAGTGTCGTGAAGGCCGATAATAACCTTAGCGTTTTCTTTCTGTGCCGCGGCAACAACAACCTTAGCATAAGCCTTAGAGTTGAAATTATCCAGGCGGGCATCAGTAGTGTGCAATACTTTCTGCGCACCATAAGCACCCAGGGTCTGCATTTCGCTGTCAGGTACATTACCCATGGCTACGGCTGTAATATCGGTACCCATTTCTTTTGCTATATGCGCTGCATACAAAACTGCTTCCAGCGACTTCTTTTTAAAAACTCCTTGTGAATGTTCTACTAATACAACTATCATAAAAATTCAAAAATTAAAATTCAAAAATTAAAAACGGGTGCTCAGCGCATTGCCATTTCTTCATTCTTAATCGCGTTAGCATCAACCACATTGAGCCATTGAGCAATTAAGCCATTTTATTAAATAACCTTCGCTTCACTATGCAACAGCTTTACCAGCTCGTCCATATTGTCGGCAGAGATCATCTTTACACCGCTCTTGGCAGGTGGCATTTCGTAGCCTGTTATGCTGCTTACGGCAGCTACTGCGGCACCGGCAACCACTGTCAATGGTTTGGTACGTGCAGCCATAATGCCACGCATGTTAGGAATACGTGCTTCTGCTACACCCTTCTGGCAAGAGATCACCAGTGGTAGTTCGCATGCATCTGTTTCTTCGCCACCATCTATTTCGCGCTTCACAGTTACAGTAGTACCTGCCACGTCTATTTTAGATGCAAAACCCAGGAAGTTCATATCCAGCAGCTCGGCAACCATTGCGCCAACACTACCGTTGTTATAGTCTATCGATTCTTTACCGCACAATACCAGGTCATAATTATGAGCCTTTGCATAGTCGGCAATATTTGCAGCTATTGAGTAAGGATCATTGCTGTCTGCATCAATGCGGATAGCTTCATCACCACCAAGCGCCAGTGCTTTACGGATAACAGGTTCAGCATCGGCTTTACCCACAGTTACCAGGTGCACCGCAGTAGCAGGTCCGCTCTCTTTCAGTTCCAATGCCCTTACCAATGCATACCATTCGTCGTAAGGATTAATAATGAAGGTAACACCCTGTGTATTGAAGGTGGTGTTATTATCACTGAACGCTATTTTAGCCGTGGTATCGGGTACCTGGCTGATACAAACTAATATTTTCATTAAAATAAATTTGAACCTTATAAAATCGAGTGCGAAACTACGCAAAAAAGCGTAAATCAATATAAATAAACCACACTTTGACCATGGTTGAGCTAAATACTATTGGCTAAAACTATAGGTTGGCTTGCCTTACTCTGACTATTGTAGATTACGTAGCCAAGCAGCTATTTAATATATTTACACAGTGAAATCCAGACTAGTCGTTTTCCTGTTTGCATTTATAAGTATTTATATATTTTTCAACCGTGAGGAATGGAAGGGAAATATGTATGGCTATGATGTGGACGGATATTACATGTATCTGCCTGCTACTTTCCTTTATCACGATCTAGGAAAAATGGGTTTTCATAAGCAGGCAGAGGCCGATTTTGGGGTAAGCCCCGATACCTATTATGTTTTTGATCAACCACAGACAGGTAGAAGAACCAATATGTATGCCATTGGCACCTCATTATTCGAATTGCCCTGCTTCCTGATAGCCTGGGCATGGAGCGATAATGTGGCAGGGTATAATCCTGATGGATACAGTGTGCCGTTCCAAATAGCCGGGAGGCTAAGTAATATTTTATGGGTAATGCTTGGCTTGTTTGTGCTGCGGCGTTTTCTGAAAGTGTATTTTACAGACACGGTTACCGCTATAGTATTGGCTTGTATTGCCTTTGGCACCAACCTGTATACATACAGCACTTTTATTCCGGGTATGAGTCACCCTTACGTGTTCGTAATACTTAGCTGCATATTATATTACACACAGCGGTGGTATGCGCAGGGCAAACCTTCGCAATTATATATGCTGGGTGCACTGGCAGGCCTGGCTGTTATAACAAGGCCTATAGCCATAATCATATTCCTCATTACACTTTTGTGGGAAGTAAATAGCCTGGAATCGCTAAAACTCAGGTTAAGCTATCTGGCCAAACAAAGTAAACACATAGCCATAGCTATGATTTGCTTCCTTGCCGTGGCAATGATACAAATGAGCTACTGGAAGTACACCTCCGGCCACTGGATCTTCTTTTCTTATCAGAATGATGGCTTTAACTTCCTGAAACCGAAAATATGGGCAGGGTTATTCAGCTATCAAAAAGGCTGGTTTGTATATACCCCAATGGCGCTTTTGGGCATTGCCGGACTATTTTTCCTTTGGAAGAAGCAAAAGACATTGGCTTCCGCATTCATTTTATATTTTATTATTATCATTTACGTGGTATTTAGCTGGCGCAATTGGTGGTATGGTGGCGGCTTTAGTGCGCGGGGCATGGTAGAATCTTTGGCAGTGATGGCTCTACCGCTGGGAGCGCTAGCAGAGCGTGTACTATCTTTAAAAAAGAAAGTGCTTACCGGGGCTATGCTGGTTGTGTTCAGTTGCCTGATCACGCTGAATATGTTCCAGTCCTACCAATACGGCCTGTTTATTCTTCACGCCGATCGCATGTCTAAAGCATTTTATTGGAAGATATTCGGAAAAACGAAGATCGATAATGCCCAGGTGGATAAATACCTGATGCCCGAACACAACCTGAACGAAGAAATTAAGGAGCGTTTTGACAGGAAGTGAGGGGTTTCCAGAACACCTTTGCGCCCTCAAAAAAAGACATCTTTGCGTCTCTTCGCGCATAATCTTCGCGTCCTTTGCGTGAATCATCATTAAACAAAAAAATATTTTTAGTTTTTTGTAACTTTTTCTTTCAACCGCCGATTTATATACGAATGAACGTTAGAGAGTACAATACATGCGTACAGGAATGGTCAGATGCCCTTTTTCGGTTTGCCTGCAAATGCACCGGAAATGCAGATGATGCGCATGATGTGGTACAAAACAGTTTTGAAGTTCTTTGGCAGAAAAAAGAAGACATACAGGAAGGAAAAGCAAAACCTTTTTTATTCCAGGTGGCTTACAGGCAGTCGATAGATAATTACAGGAAAAAGTCGCGAATTTCCTATGTCGATGCACCGGAAGAAAGCTATACCCAATCTAACCCCGACCTGAAGAGGGTGTTGGAAAGGGCATTGGCTCAGCTCGATGATCAGGCCCGGGCACTGGTGCTGCTGAAAGACTACGAAGGATACCGCTATGAAGAAATAGCGCAAATAACTGACCTCTCCGAATCACAGGTGAAAGTGTACCTGCACCGCGCACGCAAAACACTAAAAGATTATTTGGTAAGTGTAGAACACGTGATATAATATGATAACGCTGGAAAACTACGAGGAATACATGATGATGCACGCCGACGGCGAGTTGCAACCGCACGAAGAAGTGGCATTGCAGGCATTCCTCAACGACAACCCCACGCTTAAAGCCGAGATGGCCCTCTACGAGACCGTACGCCTTACACCCGATCATTCCCTGGTGTATAAGCAGAAGGAATCGCTGATGAAGCCACTGGCCGAAAAGAAAGTAATTGCTCTGCCGCGTTTCAGGACGTATGCAGTAGCCGCAGGTGTGGCAGCCCTCATAGTTTGCACAGTGTTCGCATTGCGCCAGGGTAATAGTAGTAATCAGGACTTACCACCTGTAGCTACCAACACACCGGTTGACAGCATAAAGCCAACGATCACAAACAATCCTAAAGAACAGCTGGTAAACAATACAACACCGACATCTGTAAATGATGCGCCGGCACAGGTACAAACACCTAAGCAGGAAAAAGCAATTAAGACATTACCAATAGATAACACTACAGGAGTAGCAAAAGTAAAGCAAGTACAGAAGCACAATGACAACGAAGGTCTTGCCGTAACAACAAGAACACAGCAGACCATGTATAGTGTGCCGGTCAGCAAGTTCAATGAATTGCCGGTAGAAAAAACACAACCAGCAGCAGTCGCCACGGTAAATGTTCCCGGTTATGAACTGCCTCAAATAGAAAACGAAGAAAAGCGCTCCTGGATAGACAGGCTACCACTCGAAGAGAGCAAAAAGAAGAGCCTTTCCAACGTAGCCCTGGCAGTTGCCAATAAGTGTGAGCAGATAAGTGAGTTTAAAGAGAATGTCACTGAGAACATCAGCAAGAAGCATCTGTCACTAAGAGTAGAACACAAAAATTTGATCGTATCATTTTAACCAACACTAACAACAACAAGTTATGAAATATACATTCAGCACCATTATAGCTACCACCGCATTATTACTGGCCGGCAACACCTTTGCGCAAACCACTACTACCGTAAAAACCGAGGTGACCACTACAGATACAGCAGGTAAAAAGAAGTTACACCGTAATGCCATCACCATATCTAACGACGGCATATACATGGGTAGTAACGATAGCACATGGAAGAAGAAGAAAGCAGCTAGGCGTTTCTTCAGTACCATCTCTGTAAATCTGGGTGCCAATTTTTTACAGGACAATACCAACTATAACGACCCCAGCGTGATCAATTATCTGTCTAATGTGCCGGGCGCAAAGAAGAATGCACAGTTGTTCAATCTTAACCAGGCTAAGTCTATAAATTTCAATGTATACTGGCTGCGTGCGTTTAAAGCAATAGATCACAAGGCGCAGAAACTCACTATATCATCGGGTTTGGGATTACAGATATATAACTTCCGCTACGACAATAACATCAGCTATACCAAGACCCCGTCTATTATACAAGACACAATATCATTCACTAAGAACAAGCTGGCTATTGATTATCTGAATGTGCCTTTGACCTTCACCTTTAGAACAAGGATACACAAGTCTGAAAGTGGCAAAAAAAGTACATGGTTAGTATATGGCGCAGGCATCACCGCAGGCTACAGGATCTCGGCCTGGACCAAACAAAAATCTGATGCACGTGGTAAGGTAAAGATGCACGATGATTTCGGATTGAACGATTTCAACAGCTGCCTTACTGCTGAAATAGGTATAGATGATGTTATCCGTTTCTATGGCTCTTACCAGCTTACCTCCATCTACAAAAACAACAACATAGACCAACACCCAATATCAATAGGTATAAAACTTATCGGTATCTGATCAGCCCCCATCATCTCTTCACCATTTTATTGCCCGTTCGCAACTGTGAACGGGCTTTTTTGTTGATAGGCATATCCGCGTTTACCTCTTCACCATCAATTCTGTATTCTCAATCTTCATCATCAGGTAGGGTTGGCTGATACCAGTCTTACGGAGAATGACTACAAATGGTTTATCGAACCAGAGTAATTTTGAAAGGTCGGGTCTTCTAATGTTAATGTCTGGCATTGAATCGGTGGACACTGTTACTTCAGATTCTACCTTGGCTCCGTGTTCATCGAGCACAAAAGCTGTGCGCTGAGTAGCGGATAAGAGCGTGTTCGTTTTTTTTGAATGGTGTAATAAAGTACCGGCAAAGTCGGTATAATCCTTTTCAAGATTGAAGCGGAGCACAGGGATAACAACCTGGTCGATAGGGTTAAGCCTGTATTTGTCCTCTTTCATTTTACTCTTCTGCTCGGCTGCGCCAACCTTTATCAGTTTATCTGTCTCGGCGAGCAGTCCCGCTAGAGTCCGTTCATTGGTCAGCCCCTTCGCCAAAATAACTTCCTGTGCCTGATCTTTAGGTGTGATCTTAATTATAAAATGGTCATTGGTGCGGTAGTATAATATGGCAATCTGCGCTGCTATCTTTTCGTTGTAATGCAGCATGCCAAATGCTTTTATAGGATAGCCATAGAATGCAAAGGGCTGCCCCTTATCAACGGTGTCCATTGTTTCAATGAATGGGAGAGCCTTTTTAAAATAGGCGGAGAGTTGCACAGCCCCGTCATCTGCATTTACCTTTGTCTCGTATTCGCCTGGTGTAAGTGCACTTTTGAATAAGGTTGTTGTGTCTGCTTCCTGTAGCATTTTATCTGCTTTCTCCATTGTGAACGTTCCACCCAATGCCTGTCTCAATTCATTCCAGGCAAACAGGAAGACCGGTGTATAGATCACATTGCCGGTTGAAGGTGCGTCGTTGTTAAGTGAGGGTACAAAAAAGGTATTGCTGAGACTGCCAATTGGTATTACCTTGGGAAACTCTGCATCTTCATTATTATTGATTCGTCCGCAACCAGATATGGCGACTATAGTAACTAGTAGGGCTGAGGAAAGTATGGGGCGCATGTGTCTAGAATAATGCAGTAAACACTTTTTAGTTTTCACTTTTTACTTTTAAGTTAACTTCCCCTACTTATACACCTTCTCCATCCTCTTTATCGCACCTTTCACACTCGTTGCCTGTTGTTTGTTCTCATTTACATCCATCGACTGCTTGGCCAGTATGGTGCCCAGTTCCAGCTTCTTTCTTATCTCCTCTACATTACTCATATAGCCCACTATCACCAGCTGGCGCTTGTAGAGTTTTTCAAGGCTATAGAATAATTTCTTATTGCCCTTTATATAAGCTGTTGTTTCCAGCATCTCTTTGCAGTTAGAGTCTATGCGCTCTATATAAGTGTTCACTACATCGGCATACTTGTCTGTGATCGCGGTGTCAGATGTGTTCCATTTGGCATACTTCTCTATATCGCTGATGTTCTTCTTATAGGCGTCCAGCTGCATGGCCTTTACCTTCTGGCGCTCCTCGCTGCGTATCACTATAGTATCATAGTAGGTAACGTAATACTTGTGCAGTGTATCTGCTACTTTGTACTTTTCTGTTTTGTACAGCGAGCTCCATTTGATCACCTCGTCGTCGTAATTGTCGTGCATCTGCAGGCGGGCTTTGGCTTCACCCATCAGGAAGGAGTCGGACAGGACGAGACAAGTGGCCAATGAGTCAAGCCTTAGCTTATTCATTTCTTTGTAATTATTGATCACTAGTGCGCGCTGCTCCAGGTCTTTATCTAAAGAATCAATTCTTTTTTCCCTGGCCGATATAGAATCAGAGATGGCAAGCATCTCAGGCGACTTAGCCGATTTCTGTGTTTTGGCAGGCTCCAGATTATTTATCTTTTTAGGATTCAGCCCGCGTTTGCGCTGCTGTGTTTGGTTATATTTCTTGACTACCTTATTGGCTTTGGTCACTGCATTGCGCTGGTACTTGTTGCTCTGTGCGGCCAACTTCTTATCGTCGGTCTTTATTTGCATCATGTACTGCTTTGCATCAATGTTCTTTGTCCTGTTCTTCTTCTTCAGAATGTTGTACTGGTCGGGGAAAAACTTCTTCTGCTCCTTTATATGCGCCTCTGCTATCTTCAATGCCTTCTCAGCGTCTTTCCACATTTCCTGTCCTTTCTCCGGGTCTTTCTCTTTCAGTACACGCGCCACATCAGCATCTACCCTCGCTGTTTGTTTCAATGCCAGTGCTACAGGAAAGCGCTCATTAAATGTATACGCACGGTCGCTCGATTCATACTTTACTGAATCTTCATCAAGCGTACTTATGCGCATCAGTTCACTGCTGTTTTGTCTTGTTTCGCTGATCTTATTAAAGGCAAGAATGGCGCTGTCTCCTGCTTCGAAAACGGACAGCGGCATGGCTGTGTCTGTGAGCTGCCAATATGGATCTGCGGGTAAATGCTTTAGTCTGAATGTTTCAGGGTCTTGCATGAAATACTGAGGATCATACTTGAACTCAAATTTCAGTTTCTTGGCGTAGGTAACCTTTTTAAAGGTCACCTTGTTGATGATCTTCCGCATAACGGTGGGCGCCTGTACCAAGTGTCCTGCTCCCCACGTAGGGTCAACCAACTGCCACTGTGCGCTCACCAATACCGCACTCCACAGGTGTCGGGGTATGGTTAGCTGATCACCATTGTCAAATATCCAGTCTTTGGCGTAGCCATCTACATTTACTGCTTTCAGACCTACCTCATTGCACATAGCGGTAAACACTTTGGCATAACCATCGCACACAGCAATATGCGTTTTCATCACAGTTTCTATCTTATCCGGCTTTATCTTGCCCGACTGCACTTTTTTTACATCATATTTTATAGTATGAGTTATCCAGTTGTATATGGCATTGGCTTTAAGCTGATCGCCCTGCAGGCCATCGCATAGGGCATGAGCTACCGATTTATAATCTTTGCCACCGCGTGCCATGGAAACGCCCACAACGGTGTCCACCTTTATCTGGCCAAATAGAGTGACGGGCAATAAGAACAATAGTGATAATAGAAGTGTGCGCATAGAAAAGTGTTACTAACGGAAAAAACCGGATAAATGTAGTCACTTTTAGTTACTAATACATCGCTATATCTGCTAATTGAAAAGGCGCATACAGGGTATTTGCCTGCATGCGCCTTTCAGTTTTTGTATATCCCCCGGAAAAATCACCCCGGAGTGAAACATGTTATGGTTTTTCTTCGGTCGCCTTTTCTGCGGTTTTTGCATCATCGGGCGTTTTTTCAAGGTCTTTATCCAGTGCATAAAGTGCATCAGATTTGGCATTTTCGCCACCGGCTATCTTTATCTTGTCCATCAGGGTCTGCGCCAGTGTTTCCTCTTCCAGCTGTTCTTTTACAAACCACTGCATAAAGTTGAAAGTAGCCCAGTCTCTTTCTTCATGTGCCAGGTTTACTATGTTGTACACCGCATTGGTATTATCAACCTCATGCTGAAACACTTTTTCGAAACAGTTGTTGATACTTGAAGGGTCGGAAGGAGGTGCCGGAATAGCAGTCACTATCACTTTTGCCCCGCGCTCCAGTATGTATTCCAGGAACTTCATCATATGGTTGCGCTCTTCATGTGCATGCCTGAACAAGAAGTTGGCCACACCCGCATAGCCTTGGTCATCGGCCCATGCTGCGTACGATAAGTAGATCTGCGCAGCATGTGCTTCTTTGGTCATCTGGTCATTCAGTGCTTTGGCAAGCGTCTTGGAAAGTCTGTTGGTATTCATGGTCTAACTGTTTTAAAGTGAAGTGTGTAACTAACAATATAAAAACCCTGCCAAAGGAAGGGCGGATAATTGCGGTAGGGGCTGGGCTCGCCCTGCCCTGCGTAACACTATAGCGTAACCTGGCTAAAAATCCTTGCTTATAGCACCGCTCTCCGCTCTTTCGCTCATGCTCTCTTTTTCTATTATCTTTACAGCAGCTAATTGCATAACCATGTCTAAAAAAACATCTTCACGCCCCGATGGCCTGGCCTATTCAACCAACAAGGATTTCTTCAACGATTTTCCGGCCGATGGACCTGTAGATACCCTGCCCAAGGAAAAACAAAAACTAAGGGTAACACTCGATACCAAGCAACGCGCCGGCAAAGTGGTAACAATGGTAGATTGTTTTGTAGGCTCTGAGGAAGATATGGAGGCCCTTGGCAAGCAGCTGAAAACCAAGTGCGGTGCCGGCGGCAGCATAAAAGATGGGTACATAATTATACAAGGCGACTACAAGGTAAAAGTGCTTACATGGCTTAAGGAATGGGGGTATGTTTTAACCAAATGATAAACCTGAATTTTATAATATTTAATTAGTTTTGAGCAAATGAAGCTGGCTGATCTGGACATAAATAAGGTTTACACCTACGCAGACTACTATAAGTGGAAGTTTGAAGAACGCATAGAACTGATAAAGGGGCGCATTTTTAAAATGAGCCCTGCACCTACATCTGCCCACCAGGTCATTTCAAGAGAGGTTTCAGGCCTGCTATGGCAGTTTTTGAAAGGTAAGCCATGCCAGTTTTTTAGTGCCCCGTTCGATGTACGTATCCCTCGCAGATCCAGGGAGGATAAAGACATTATTACAGTTGTTCAACCCGATATCTGCGTTATCTGCGAACCTACGAAAATTGACAAGAAGGGCTGTATAGGCGCACCCGATATTGTTATGGAGATTCTGTCACCATCTAATAGTGAAAAGGAGCTGAAATTAAAGTACGAAGTTTATCAGGAGGCAGGAGTAAGGGAATATTGGGTGATCTTTCCAACAGAAAAAACTTTGATGATCTATACACTCAGCGATGGCAAGTTCGCCGCTTCCCGCTTTTATGTTACCGGAGATCGTGTATCCTCAGGCGTATTGGAAGGCTTTTCATTTGATGTGAACGAAATTTTTGTTGGATATGAAAGTGAATAAGACTGGTCAAAATGCCAACAAACCTTAAATCGTACTACAAATTTGTAACAACCTATAAATATGGATATTATTGAGCTGAGAAGGAAACTTCATGAATATGTTGATCTCGCCGATGAAGAGCATTTGATGGCTATTTTTTTATTGATAGAAAGTGATTTGAAGGCAATTCATCAAAGACGGGAAAATAATAGCACGTCTCAAGTTGAGAATGTTCCAGGCTAGAGGTGGCAACTAAAAGTAGTTAGGTATACTTCATAATTTGTTTTTCGGCGCTAATTCTCATTGAAAATCCCATTTTCAATAACCAAATGATAAACGTATTTTTGCGGCTCATTGCTACTACATCATGTTAGAAGATATACAGATATTAAATGAAAAAGAGACCCGCGGAGGGTTCGGAGAAGGTATTTTAGAGGCGGGTCGCCGCAACCCTAATGTGGTTGCACTCACCGCCGATCTTGCAGGCTCACTGAAGCTGAATGCCTTTATCAAGGAATTTCCTGATCGTTTTATACAGTGTGGTATAGCCGAAGCCAACATGATAGGCGTTGCAGCCGGATTGACCATTGGCGGTAAGATCCCGTACACCACTACGTTTGCTAATTTCTCTACTTCGCGTGTTTACGACCAGATCCGTCAGTCGGTAGCCTATAGCGATAAGAATGTAAAAATATGTGCTTCTCACGCGGGTCTTACCCTGGGTGAAGATGGCGCTACTCACCAGGTGCTGGAAGATATAGGCATGATGAAGATGCTGCCGGGTATGGCAGTTGTTGTTCCCTGCGATTTCAACCAGACAAAGGCAGCTACTATAGCTATTGCTGAGTATCATGGCCCTGTTTATCTGCGTTTTGGTCGCCCCAAGTGGCCAAACTTTACTGCCGAAGACCAGGTATTTGAACTGGGTAAGGCACAGGTACTGGCTGAAGGTACTGATGTTAGCATCATTGCCTGCGGACACATGGTGTGGCGCTCGGTAGAGGCGGCTAAGATATTGGCAGCAAAGGGTATTTCTGTTGATCTCATCAACATGCACACCATCAAGCCGCTTGATGAAGCTGCTATCATTAAGTCATTGACCAAAACAGGTTGCGTGGTTACCGCTGAAGAACACCAGATTAACGGGGGACTGGGTGACAGCGTTGCCAATGTAGCGTCACGCAATTGCGCTGTGCCGCATGAGTATGTAGCGGTAATGGACACATTCGGCGAAAGCGGAACACCTAATCAACTGTTGGATAAATATGGTTTGACAACTGCTCACATTGTTGCAGCTGCTGAAAAAGCCATAAGCCGCAAAAATGGTTAATAAAGAAACGCCGTGGCATGTTTTTGAAAGAGGGATAATTTGCCATTAAAGTAGAATCTATGAATATGACCGCCTTCTTTATTGTTTTGGGTATTGTGCTGGCTATAGCTGCAATACTGAGTATTGTAGTGAAGTTAAACCGCAAGCCCAAGGCCATAGCGCCGGTAGAGATCTCGAAAAAGGCGTTCAACATAATCATGAATTATGTAACGTCATTTGTAAATACTTATGCGGGTAAAGATTACATATTTCTGAGCATTACTATAGAGAATAAAACGGATACTGATCTTGATGATGTAGTGATTGAAACAATACCTGCATTGCCTATTATTACAGATATACGATACAGGGCAATTTCAGAGAAATGGAATGTTGATAGTCAGGATCCTGTTTTCTCCGACAGCCTTCTTTCGCGAGTGGCAAGTATAGAGCCGGGTGCAATGGTGACAGGGTATATAGTTGTTGAAACCAAGAATGCACATTGCAATATAGATACCATTTCTATAAGCGCCGGAGACCAGGTGCAGGAGATCCCGATCCGCAAGGATAGGGTGACCTTCAAGCGCAATATGCGGAGGTAGTGTTCTAAGCCAAATAACTTAATTTTGAAACCGGCTGCTAATAGCCGGTTTTTTTATGAGATCCATTTATCTGCTGATGCCTGTATTGCTGCCCGTTTTCCTTTTGCAGTCGTGTAAAGATGAACAAAAGAAAGACGAGGCAACTGCAACACCACCGGTAGCACAGGTAAAAACACCAACCTTTGAAGCCGATAGCGCATACAATGCGGTGGCTACGCAGGTTGCATTCGGGCCGCGCACGCCCGGCTCTGAGGCGCAGAAAAAATGTGCCGCATGGATGGAGCAACAACTCAAGCAGGTATGCGATACTGTTTATATACAGAACGTAAAAGTAACAGGCGGCGACAAGAAAGAACTGCCCTGCATCAACCTCATTGGCAGCATCAACCCCAAAGCACAAAGACGCATACTCTTCCTTACCCACTGGGATAGCCGCCCGTGGGCCGACCAGGATACAAAAGATAAAGACAAAGCTGTGCTTGCTGCAGACGATGGTGGCAGCGGGGTAGGGGTGCTGATAGAAGTAGCCAGGCAAGTGAAGAAAATGGGGCTTTCTCCCGACCTGGGCATAGACATATTATTGACAGATGTAGAAGATTACGGCAAAGACGTATGGGGAGAAGATTCTTACTGCCTGGGCACTCAATACTGGTGCAGAAACCCGCATGTAGCAGGCTATAAGGCTGAATTTGGCATACTGCTGGATATGGTAGGCGCACGTGGCGCGCAGTTCCTGCTGGAGGGTGTGTCGCGCCAGTATGCCGATGGTGTGCAGCAGATGGTATGGCAGGCTGCCGGCCATGCAGGGTTCTCATCCTACTTCCCCTATACAGAAGGCCCGGCAATCGTAGATGATCATGATCCTGTAAACAAGATAACAGGCATCAAAACCATTGACATCATCAACCTCAGCCAGAATCCGCAATCACCCTTTCCCGCGCACTGGCACACCCACAACGATAATATGCAGATCATAGACAAAAACACCCTTAAGGCCGTAGGGCAAACTTTGCTACAGGTAATCTATGAGAGTGCGGGGAATAAGGCGATGTGATTCATTTCGTTATCACAAGAGTTATCACTCGATTCTTAACCTCACCAAAACCGCTGGTCTCAAGCAGAAGACCATAATTTCCAGGTTCGTATTTACTTATATCCAATTTCCCGGTTTTATGGTAATCATAGGATATACAGTCTTGTTTTCCTGCAATACCCGTGATGCAGGCGGACTTAATATATGTATATCCGTCCTCTCCCCGTGTTTCAATAAAAAGGTACTTGTCTTTTAATGCACTTAGCGCTATTATACGAATATCGCCTATATTATAAGGAGATAAATGACTTATACGCTCAAAACAATAAATTTTGTAGATCGTTGTGTCGGACGTCAGCAGTTGAATTGTGTCTTCACCGGTGTAAGTCGCCGCTCGCGCGTGATACCGTAGCAGCCACGATGCGGTATCTCCCTTTTTCATACGAACCGGCATAGATACTGCGTTGTGGCTACGGTCAAAAATATCGACTGCCTTGCTTATTACCCATTATCTCTATGTCGTCCGTCGCCCGCAAAGTAACCATCTCATCCCAAACCGTATCTGACATGAAATTGCCCTCATGGTCAAATTCAGCGTTAGATATGTGAAGTTTTGATTCGGGATAGTAGACCACATCACATGGGCATCCATTATATGGCCATTTTGCAAATGGGCGTCCGCCTCTATATGAGATCGTCCATTTTTTTCCATTGCCCAAAGTGTCGATATATGTAAGTGAGGTTAGATTACCGGCACTATCATAATCCTTTACAATTTTGCATATGCCATCACTATAGTCCTCTTCCTGTACCTTCTTGCCTGCTATGTTGTATCCCAACCACATACCATTGCGCACCGACATTTTACCATCTTTGCGATCATAATCTTGTCGCCATGTAGTAGTATTGAAGGCAGCGATACTGACAATTTTGTAGTTGCCTGTATTCCGGTATACGATGGCAAAGGAATCAATGTGCTCCCAATGCCCATACTTCTGCCCCTTCTCATTCACCTTGTTTTGAGCAAAGCAGAATGAAGAACAAAATAAAAGAATTAGAACGATTATTCTCATGGCAGGCATTATAAAAACAATAGGCAAGCGATATCGCTTGCCTAAGTTACTATTTCTATTGATTATCTTTTATTCATTCACCGCAGTCAATGCTTCCCATATCCTATCCTTCAATTCACCAATACCCTGATTAGTTAATGATGAGATGAAAACGGGTTCTACATCTTCAGGTAGTGAGTTGATGATGCCTTCTTTTAGCTCATCATCCAGCATTTCGCTTTTGCTGATGGCCAGTATCATTTCCTTGTCCAGCAGCTCGGGGTTGTACTCTTCCAGCTCATTCATCAGCACCTCATACTCACGTGCATGATCATCGCTATCGGCAGGTATCAGCAACAACAACACAGCATTACGCTCTATATGGCGCAAGAAACGATGTCCAAGACCTTTACCTTCAGCAGCACCTTCTATGATACCCGGAAGATCTGCCATGCAGAACGAACGGTTATCCTTATAGGCTACAATACCCAGTTGCGGTACAAGTGTGGTAAATGCGTAATTGGCTATTTTAGGTTTGGCTGCGCTCACTACAGATAGCAGGGTAGACTTACCGGCATTAGGGAAGCCTACCAGACCTACGTCTGCCAGTATCTTCAATTCCAGTACCTTGTTGCCTTCTATTCCTTGCTCGCCTGGTTGTGCGTAGTCAGGTGCCTGGTTGGTAGAGGTGGCGAAGTTGTAGTTACCTAAGCCGCCACGGCCTCCCGGTATCCACACTATCTCCTGTCCGTCTTCCAGTATCTCTGCTTCTGTTTCTCCGGTTTCCTCATCTATGGCTATAGTGCCCAGTGGTACTTCCAGTATTATATCTTCTCCGTCGGCACCGGTACACTTGTTCTTTATACCGTTCACACCATCTTTGGCTATAACGTTCTTAAAGTAACGCATGTGCAGTAGTGTCCACAACTGCGAGTTGCCCCGCAATATGATGTGGCCACCACGGCCGCCATTACCCCCATCGGGACCAGCCATAGGATTGAACTTGGTGCGTGCAAAATGCGCGCTACCCGCACCACCCTTACCAGAATGAACGAATATACGTATATGGTCTACAAAATTTCCTCTCTCCACTATGCTCCGGGTAGTATGTACTTGTTAATATTCTTAGCCAACAGCTTGAACGTTTCGTCTACAGGGTGGTTGCCCATTACTGTTTCCAATTTGCCGTAAGCATCGTAATAACTGGCTACAGGTTCTGTCTTGCTCCTGTATTCCTTTATACGCTTGGTAATTACCTCTTCATTATCATCGCTTCTGCCCGATGTGAGACCGCGGCCTACAAGGCGCTTTATCAACTCGGTTTCGCTTACATCCAGTGCCAAAACCAGATCTATCTTAGTGTTCTTGAACTCCAGCAATTTGTCCAATGCTTCAGCCTGTGCACGTGTACGTGGAAAACCATCGAATACAAATCCGCGGGCATCAGGTGTTTCATCTATTTTGCTGCTGATCATACCTATCACTACCTCATCCGGAACAAGAATGCCCTGATCCATATATTTCTGAGCTTCAACGCCAAGTGGGGTATGACGGGCTACTTCATCGCGCAAAAGATCTCCTGTAGAGATGTGCTGCAACTGGTAGGTTTTTACAATATTTTCAGACTGGGTGCCCTTACCGCTTCCCGGAGGGCCAAATAACACTAGGTTAAACATGAATAATCGTAATTGATATACCGCGCAAAAATAGCTATTAGTTATGAACTTAAATATTTTGTTGCCACAATAGCTATACCTATTTATCAATAAATATGAAAAATGTGAGATAAATTAACATTTGAAGGGCTAGGAAGTCTGGCTAACGCAACAAGGTATTGGGATATTTACAATGGATTATTCGCAGCACCGCCAAAGATTGTCATGGTGAGGTTCTCGAATCCATGGCAATCTTTGGCTCTCGGGGTGTACCTCTTTGAGATTTACTACCCGCTTTCGTATTCGAACCTATTGTTTTAGTTTAACGTAAACTAATTCATCAGAAAAAGTACTGCCCCTTTTCTATCAGCACCGCAGCTATCCTTCTGCGGGCATCCTTTGTGTTATAATTATCTGCTTTGGTAAAACGTTTTATACCCATCAACATCATGCGCTGTTCATCCCCTTCGGCAAAACCATTGATGGCGGCCTTGCCTGCGTGGTTAATGCGGTCTGCGGCATCATACAGGAAGGTGTGCGCTATATCCATAGCCACATCTGCCAGGTCGTTTCCGTCCTGTTTCATCTTCATCGCCCTTAGCAACACACTCTCTGCCTGAAAGGTATCTATGGCCATATCGGCCAGGTTCATCAATATCTCTTGTTCGTGTTCCAGCTGCATCATCAGCTTTTGTGCGGCACCACCGGCACACATGAGTATGGCCTTTTTAAAATTGGCTACTACTTTTTGTTCAGCAGCAAAAGGTGTATCGTCTGCACTGAAGTCGGGTATGCTCATCATCTCTTTCTGCACATCCATGGCGGCACCCATTATGTTGATACGGCCCTTCATGGCGCGCTTCAGGTACATGTCCAGTATCAGCAATCTGTTGATCTCATTCGTGCCTTCAAAGATCCGGTTAATGCGGGCATCGCGGTAGGCGCGACTAATGTTATATTCATCGCTAAAGCCATTACCCCCATGTATCTGCACCCCTTCATCTACTACATAATCCAGCGCTTCAGATCCCAGTACTTTCAGTATGGCGCACTCAATTGCATACTCCTCAGCGGCGCCTAGCAGGGCATTGTCGTGCTTACCGTCTGCTGCCAGTGCATTCTCCTTATCGTCTATCCATTTGGCAGTGCGGTACATAGCGCTATCAGCGGCAAACAGCTTGATCACCATCTCAGCCAGCTTGTGCTGTATAGCCCCGAAGTTGGCTATGGGTTGCTTAAACTGTTCCCGCGTCTTAGCATATGCCACTGTTGTTTTTACCGCAAGCTTTGCTCCTCCTGATGTTGCTGCGCACAGCTTCAACCTGCCTATGTTCAGAATGTTGAAGGCTATAACGTGGCCCTTGCCAATTTCACCCAATAAATTCTCTTTTGGTATAACACAGTTCTCAAAAAATAACTGACGGGTGCTACTGCCTTTTATGCCCATCTTATGCTCCTCTTCGCCGTAAGATAAACCGGGTGTGCCCCGCTCTACAATAAAGGCTGTAAACTGCACCCCGTCTATCTTTGCGAATACGGTAAACACATCAGCAAAGCCGGCGTTAGTGATCCATATCTTTTGTCCGTTCAGCACATAGCTGTTACCATCTGCACTTAACACAGCAGTGGTCTTAGCGCCCAGCGCGTCCGATCCTGATCCTGGCTCCGTAAGTGCATAGGCTCCCTTCATTTCGCCGGTGGCCAGCTTAGGCATGTATTGCTGCTTCTGTGCTTCAGTGCCAAAGTAGAGAATAGGCAGCGAGCCAATGCCATTGTGCGCCGTCATTGCTACAATGAATGAATGCCCACCACCCAGCTGCTCTGTAATAAGTGTGGATGTGATGAAGTCTTCGCCAAGTCCGCCGTATGCTTCGGGAAACCCTGCCCCCAGCAAGCCCAGACTTCCTGCTTTATCAAGCAGTTCCTGCATGAGCCCTTCTTTCTTGTCGTCTATTTCATTAAGGTGGGGCAATACATCCTTTTCAAGAAACTCGGTGCACATGGCAGCTATCATAAGCTGCTCCTCATTAAAGTCCTCCGGAGTAAAAGTATTTTCGGGTGTTGATGATTGTATAAGGAAGCCGCCGCCTTGTATAGAAGCCATTGTAGAAGCCATGTGTATGTGTTTCTATAAAGCTAGTAAAAAACAGGGTGATTGAGTTGTTAAATTGCGGTAACAGTTGTTGATCAGATCACAAGTACTGTGTCTGTAACAAGGTCATTCAATGCTCTGCGTTCATTGTTAGAATGTATGGCCAGAAAGGAGATCCAGCCAAGTATCATGCCTAATCCAAAACGGGTGAATGAATTAAGTAGTGATATTTTCTGATCTACTGTTAGCGATACTACTGTGATACCTGTTATCCTTTGGCCTATGGTTCTGCACAGGAAACTCACCATCAATGGTTCATAAGAAAGTGCCATAAGTATAGCAGATATTTTAAGCGGCCAATTATCATTATCTACTTCAGATGCCAAATAAAGTAACACCGCCATTATTGCATAGGTGATGATTCTGTCTATAAAATTTGCCTGACATCTTCTCAGCAAGCTAGGGAAGTTGGTAGTATGTTCGTTGAGTACATTTTTATCCATCCTCTGCCGTTTTAATTCAACTTCAAGTTAAATTAAAAATCAGACAAATAATAATTTTTAAATAATTAATTATAAAATATAAAATAAATAACTAATTGATTGATAGTGCCTACTTGATCTTCTTCAAGTACTCAATGGCGTTCTTATCGCCATATTTTGCGGCTTCATTCAGCATTTCTTTTCCCTTTTTCTTGTCTTGCAGTCCTCCTGTGCCGGTGTAAAGTATTTGCCCCAGTGCACCTGCCGCATACTTACTCCCTTGCCTGTAGGCCGAATAATACCATTCTATTGCCGCGGGTGTATTCTGGTCCACTCCCATGCCCTTATCAAGCATGCTGGCTACAAATTCCTGCCCTCTGGTATCGCCGTTTTTTGCCGATAGAAGAAACCAGCTGTAGGCCTCTTTGTAATCTTGCGGCACGCCTATGCCCACATAATATGTTCTGCCCAACACATTGGCTGCGCGTATGTCATTGTTCAGTGCCGCTTTCTTCAGCCACTGTATACCTTTTGCAGAGTCCTGCTGTACGCCAACTGGTTCAAAATAAGCCCAAGCCAGCAGTTCTATTGCAGCATTATTCTTTTTGTCGGCTGCAGCTTCCAGCAGTTGCAGTCCTTTCAATGTGTCTTTCTCCACGCCACGGCCCAGCATGTATAAGCGGCCCATGTATTCCATTCCATCAGAGTTTCCTTTTTCACACAGCTTGTTGAAAATAGCTACAGCACGCGGCACATCGGGCATCACTCCTTTGCCATCCATGTATAGCCATCCAATGTTGTAATCGGCCATTTCATATCCGGCTGCAGATGCTTGTTGAAAAAGGGTCATCGCCCTGGTGTAATCCAGCATTGGCCCCTTGCCGCTTGAGTACATATACCCCAGTGCGCATAGTGCGCGGGCATCGTTACTTTTAGCTGCTTGCTCGTACCACTTTAATGCTTCATCATGGTCTTTTGCTGTCCCTATTCCATCCAGGTACATATGCCCAACATCTACCATTGCCGAAATGTTGCCTTGCTGCGCTGAGAGCAGATACCACTTAAACGCTTCCTGTAGATTTTTCTCAATCCCCAGCCCTTCTTTGTAGTAATGCCCCATACTATCCTGCGCAGCAGCATTACCCTTCAGCGCCAATTGCCTGTAGTGCTCCACAGATTGTGCAGAAGCAGAGAGGTAAAGCAGGCTTGATAAAAAGGCAAGTACAATACGCATAAGACTATTATTTTGTTACTACAGGCTTTGGTGACCGGTGAGGTAAGAAGCCCGGGATACGGCCAGGGTAGCAGGTTACGCCAAGCGTAAACATCTGCTCACGCCATTTACTGTTAAGGTCTGTGGCAGGTGCGTCATCGGCCTGGCTGAAGTTAAATCCTATATTAGCTTCATAGGCGCCGTAGCCTACGCAGCCCTTAAGGCCAAGTTGCAGATAGTTGTGTGCATTGTTGGTGGTAGCCACCATACAGCCCACATCTCCACGGGCGGTAAATGTAAATTTAGACTTAGAGTTGAACCTGTAAAAGATCATAGGCGTAGCGCGTAGAAAGCTATAATCTACCGGTACACGTTCGTTCGTATTCAGCGTCTTGTCCATGTTATACTGCAGGTAGTCCAGCGATAAGCCAAATCCAAACGGACGTTTATTGTTCATACGCGATCTTAGCCCACCACCAACATAAAAACCATTGCCCGTATAGCTGAGTGAAGAGTAACCGTAAGACAGATTGTTGGAAACGATCCATAGTTCATGAACGTACCCTACCTGTGCAAAACCCTCCAGCAATTTCTCTTTCGGAGCAGATGGTGCGGGCGTGGTTGTAGCCACATTTTGCGCGGTAGCCAGTAGCGGCAATAATGATAGTAGCAGCAGGATTTTTTTCATAAGTAATAATAAAATTATGCAAAATCTCTTTAGGAACACAGCATAAAAAAGCCACCTCATTACAGGTGGCTTTTTTAAGTTTTTCTTTCGGCTAATTAATATTCATCCTCATTAAAGAAGAAGTCTTCTTGTGTAGGATAGTCGGGCCATATATCTTCAATGCCTTCGTATATTTCACCTTCGTCATCCAGTTCCTGCAGGTTCTCTACCACTTCAAGCGGCGCACCCGAGCGGATGGCGTAATCAATTAGCTCATCCTTAGTTGCAGGCCATGGTGCATCTTCAAGGTGCGATGCTAGTTCAAGTGTCCAAAACATATTGTGATTATTTTATAAATTTCTTAATTTCTCGCAAATGTAGTTTTTTTTCAAAAAAACAAAACCTATTTTTTAAAATGATAACTACATCTAATGATTTCTTATTGTTTGCCGGCACAAATAAAACTATTTGTAAAGGTTTAACCATTATTGTGCAATTTTACGTTTTAAACATTATAGTGCTGTTATTATGCTTATTGTTAACAATGTCATTAAAAACTATGCCGCGTTTACTGTCGTAAATGATGTGTCGTTTACTGTTCAGAAAGGTGATATTGTATCTATTGTGGGGCCATCGGGTGCGGGTAAGAGCACTTTATTGCACATAATGGGGGCATTAGATAAGCCCGATAGTGGTAGTGTGCTCATAGATGGGACGGATATTTTTAAACTACCGGGCAGAAAGCAGGCGGCGTTTCGCAATAAGCATCTGGGGTTTGTGTTCCAGTTTCACCACCTGTTGCCTGAGTTCAGCGCCATAGAAAATGTGTGTATGCCCCTGTGGATAGGTAATGCAGGAAAAAAGGAAGCCACAATGCAAGCCACTGAAATGCTGGAGCGTGTAGGCTTGGGTGGCAGGCTCAATAATAAGCCGTCAGAGTTATCGGGCGGGGAACAACAGCGCGTTGCTATTGCCCGTGCATTGGTTACACGCCCTTCGGTAGTAATGGCCGATGAACCTACCGGTAACCTGGATAGTGCTAACGCACAGGCAGTGCATGAACTGTTTCTGCAACTGCGCAAAGACCTGGGTCAGACATTTATAATGGTCACCCACAATGATGCACTGGCACAGATGACCGACCGCATACTAACTATGCGTGATGGCAAAATAGTACAGGACGACAAGAAATAAGATCTCTGATCACGAGATCATTGTTGGTGGCCGGTTGGCGCTTAATACTAAAATTCCATGAACAGAATATACAGATTACTGATATTGATAACCTTGACCCTCCCGTCGTTCGCACATGCACAGGAGGCAAAGGAAACCATGCTGAAGAAGGGTAAGGAACACATACCCGGCTATACCATAAAACTACGGCACAGCAGAAGCCTTACTGCAGCCACCCTAAAAGAGACTATGCAGGAAGCCGGCCTGAAAAAGGCGAAACACAAAAAGGGATTTTATACCTATAAAGGCGTTGTGCTAATGGCCATAAGCAGTAGTAAGCAAGATTATTACTATAAAGTAACCGGCAACAAGAGGAAGACCACAGTACACTTTGCTGTATCTAAGGGGTATGACAATTATGTAACCAGCGCCAACGACAGCCACCTGTCAATGTCCATCAGTGGTTTTCTTACTGAGCTCAACAACAAAGTAGGCGTAAAAGAACAACTCAACCAAAAACAGACTGAGCTGGACGAAATAGAAAAAGAAAAAGCCAGAAAGCAGGCCGAAATTGACAAGCTGCAAAAGCAAACCAGGTAATAACTACCCACCTACCCGCGCGCAGGTGGGCCTCCAATGCTACCTGCCTATGTAGTCATCAAGCTCGTTACCACTTAATGAATTGGAAAAGCCTTCTTTTACTGTGTTGTAGGCGCCTTTATCGTACACATGAGCATAGGCAAACTTTGCGAATTCTAATCTTGAATCTTCAAACTTAAAAGCGCCCAAAGTTATCTTTACTTGTTTCGACGTAAAGCAATCGCGTTGCACCGCAGCTTTGGCATCAGCCAATCTATCACTGTCAAACTTCTTGTTTTTCAGTGCACCGTAAAACTCGTAAAACGATCTGTCGGCCATAGGCGATGAGCAGCCTCGCCCTCCCGATGATGACGCCCTGCTGGTGACCACAGTATTTCCACCGCCGGTATTACCGCCATTTATATTAATGATGGTCACGTTGGTTACATCAGAGTATTGTTGTGGTATCTCTTCATAAGAATCGAACACTATCTTTTTACCCGTCACCATGTGATGTTCAATAAACCCAGTTCTCAGGTATAATGTCTGCTCCATGGTCGACTTATCCTCAAATTCAAGCTTTACCTTCACAATATCCATAGGAAAGCAACAAAGGGTAATGGTGCTCATTGGTTTTGCGTTCTGCAATTCGCCATTGGTGTAGACCTTAAATTTTTTACCCTCAGTGCTATATAGTAATATGCCGCATGGTTGCGCATGAAGGGCAGAGCCTGCCGAACAAATAAGAAAAAGGGCAAATAGTAGTTTTCTAAGCATGTCAGTGGTTTTTTTGACAAAGTATAACAATTTATATGCCAAAACATCCCATATCCTATTTTCACCGGCAAAGAAAAAACGATCGATAAAAATATTTTCCTTTTTCAAAAAAACCATTACATTTGCAATCCGTTTGGCGCAAGCCGACAGGTCCTATAGCTCAGCTGGTTAGAGCACCTGACTCATAATCAGGGGGTCCTTGGTTCAAACCCGAGTGGGACCACAAGAGAAGGGAAGCAGTTACATTTACTTGTAGCTGCTTTTTTGCTTTTATGCTGTACTTGCTAATAACTATACTTTAAGTAAAGGCAAGAGCCATTTATAATTTTGCAAAGAATGCAGAAACTGGTCATTAATCGTAAACGTGAATATTGTTATCGGATTTGTCATATCCGAAACCTTACTCATGTACTTGTTAATGGTTTGTGTACTAAGCATCACCCCAAAGCAGACCCTAATTTCATCTCCATTGGCAATCCGGGAATAATTAGCGTGCGCGATGATCGCGCGGTACTTATTAATGACTATGGTAACATTGGTGAGTATGTTCCATTTTATTTCACACCGCTATCTATTATGCAATACAATATCGTAACAGGGTATTGGGATCCTCCCGTTGCTAAAATTCACCCTGAGGATTTATTGATAATTCAGTGTAAGATCAGTGATCTTGTAGAAGTTGGGCGCTTTTTTTTTACTGATGGGCAGGCTAATTCTGCAGTTACAAAGCATTATACAGACTTGAATATGCTCAAGGAGATAGATTGGGATTGTATTCAGCAGCAAAACTTCAGTAAGTCAGGCGATGATTACGATCGTCCACGAAGATATCAAGCGGAGTTTCTTGTTCATAATCATGTGCCTGTAACCTCAATTAACGCCTTATTTGTATATAATGAAAAAGCAGCTACTTTTGTTAGAAAGGAAATGGTAAATACGGGCAATAACACGCTTAAAGTTAATATTGAAAACCGTTTATATTTTCCTCAATAACTGCTTATATGTTACATTTCGTTACAGGTGATCTATTACAATCCACAGCTCAGGCGCTGGTAAATACGGTAAACACTGTAGGTGTAATGGGTAAGGGTATTGCGTTACAGTTTAAAGAGAACTTTCCTGCAAACAATATGGCATATGTTGAAGCATGTAAGCAAAAGTTACTAGTTCCGGGCCAGCTTTTGCTTGTTAGTGATAAAAGCATTCATTACGGGGTCAAAAGCATAATAAATTTCCCAACAAAAGTACATTGGAAAAGTCCGTCTAAGTATGAGTACATAGAAGATGGTCTGCTTGCTTTGCGTAAATTAATTCTTGAAAAAGGAATACAGAGCATCGCAATACCGCCGTTAGGATGTGGTAATGGAGGACTTGACTGGGATAAAGTTAAGCCGATGATCAGCGACCATTTAGGTGACCTTGATATTGAAATACAAGTGTACGAGCCAAATGCGCACATCAAACAAATATTACAATCACAAGATGTAAAAAAAGAGAGCAGACTTACACCGGCTCGCGCCCAATTACTTTACATGCTTTATGCGTATGAAAGTCTGGGTGAGTATAGCAGCCTTTTTGCAGCTAATAAGCTAGCCTATTTTCTTCAAAGAATGGGGCAGCCGCTTAAGTTGAACTTTCATGCACATCATTATGGCCCCTATGCTCTTGGAGTAGAGAAGGTGCTGTATTCACTCAATGGAATATACTTACGTGGAATTGAGCAAGGTCAGGCAAAAGCGTTCGAACCACTTTATCTGAACTACGGAAAATGCGAGGAAGTAAAAGAGTATATTCAAAAAGAAATCAGCATTGCAGACAAGGGTCGATTGGATAAACTGTTGTACTTGCTAACTGGCTTTACTTCAGATTTATCGCTGGAAATATTGGCTTCTGTTGATTTTATTTTACAAGACCATCCTGACTTTACACTACAAGAAATTTCAAATGCCATAAGCCAATGGAATGATCGCAAGAAAAAGCTATTCAAACATGAATATGTTGAGATAGCATACAATCATCTGCTGCAAAATAAGTATCTGTTCACCTCATAATCAGGGAGGCCTTGGTTCAAACCCGAGTGGGACCACAGGTTAGAAATTAAAGAGTTGTACAGTCGTACAGCTCTTTTTTTATGCCCCATATTTTACCTGCCCCACTAAACATCGCATAATGTTTCAGTTTTTTTAGGCGCTCGTAAAATCATAAACTTTCAAACCGTCCCCAGTATCGGTCAATTGCCACCTCTATTCCCTCAAAGAAATCCTCACCATGAGTTTCTCGCAACGCCGCAAGGAAAAGATAAATTGCTTTACCCTCTTCATCAGTCACGTTATCAAAGCGGTCGTGAAACATGGTCAGCCGCCAGTCAAGCTGTTGTTTCCGCATTAATTCGATCCGTGCATATTTATGAAGAGACTCTACTACGGGCTCATACAGCGGCAATGTCAGATCTTCAACCAACTCGGCAACGAACAAGTAAATAGAATAGCACGATGCTAATGAATGGTACATGAAAGCAGGCAGAAAATATAGGAATGCCTGGGATGACAGCGCCCATAGATAACTCTCGATTGACCCAACATAAGATGCTGTAAGTTGAAAAGAAGGTATAGCAGAAAGGAGTTCTTCAATATTGTCAACTTCATGTGTGCTCCTCGTTACATCCGGGCTGATTATTTGGCCATGTAGTGGCCGCGGTCGCGAGGAGAAACTATCAAAAAAATGCTCACGGTATATTACCAACTGGTGACTTACGGCCGGTTCAGTTTTATTTAGGTTGGATTCGATTATCTCACTGAACATCTTCTGCTGTTCTTCGGAAAGAGGCGTTTCACTCAACCTCTCCATGAGTTCCCTCATCACTTTTTCCGCATCGAGCTTTTTATTTTTATCCATGTTCGATAGTGTTTTGATTTTGGGCTGCCAACCGATAATTATTTTCAGGTGCCTCAATTGCGCATCAAATTATTGAAAGTTTTTTTAATTTCAACTAATTGCACCATCTTGTATGCGTAATATACTTTAGTCATGAAAAAGATACTTTTTATTTTAGCCAGCGGCCTGTGCATAAACTATTCTTATGCCCAGGAAATTAAAGATGGTCACAACAGCACTATAGGGTATATTGAAAATGGCGAAGTTAAGAACGGACATAATGCCACTATCGGCCATATCAATAGCAATGGTGAAGTAAAAGACAGCCATAACACTACTATCGGTGTCATAAGGGATGGCGAATTTAAAGATGGGCACAACGCCACTATAGGTCGCGCAGATGGAAACGAATATAAAGATGGGCACAACAGTACCCTAGGTTATATTAGAGACGGAGAAGTGAAGGATGCGCACAACACCACTATTGGCTATGCAAAAGGCATTAGCGCCAACGAAGCAGCTGCATTCTTTTTCTATTACCATTTTGAATAAGCCGGACCAGATATATAGAAAATGTCCTTCATTACAAATCATCCCAGGTACTGATAGAACGTATTCGTTCACCCACACACTCGAAAATCAGATAAGAATCACTTTGGGCAAATTTTACCCTTAGAGGCAACATTTTTTCTTTCGGATATTTCTTTTTGTCTAGCAGGTAAAATTGATAGGACTCTGGAAATAACGCCGACAGACTTGAAACTTCATCGCCTATCTTAAAGCAAGCAGATTTATAGCAAACAGTATAAAGTGGATCATTGATATCAAAACCAAAGAAAGTCTTTTCAGCTTTCGAAACCTGGAACTTTGATTTTTTGTAAACAAGTTTATAGTACACCTCTCCTGTGCTATAGTCTGTATCTCTTATAATTTTATCAGGACGACCAAAATGGCTTTTCAGCGTAGTTTGCGGAGCACCCATAAAAATGTGATTTACCGATGTTCCTTTGTATGAAATACTATCCTGTGCCTGGCAATTAAGCGATAACAGGGCGATTAGCAACACGAAAAAAAATCTGCCGCCAATGTAGCCTTTGTAACACACTTTGATCCTCCCTGTTTGCTTAGTCATCATTTTCTATCTGTGTTTGTCATCATTTTTCCTATTTTTTACACTGCTTCTGCTGGGCCATCATTATGTTAATTGCCCATTTGCCGCAACAATTTCTTGAATTTTTCGTCAAAATTCTCCATTTCCATGCGTTAATTTTATTATCATTAAAGACAACATCGGCTATCATCCATGCAAGTTTATCTCACCGGTGCTGGTAGCTTTACTTACCGGTTTTTTTAAAATTCCGCTCATCAGGCAAATCAACATCAAAAATAAGTTCACTGCTTTTCATTTTTACAAATGCTAAACACCCATTAACGCATGCCTGGTCTTTATTTCCCCCGAAACTCTTCCAATAGGTAAATGAAATTTCTGGGTTTCCGTTGTCATTTCGAAATTTCCAATGTCCACGATTTTCAAATTGGCTATCATTCTTTTTATAGTAATGCAGGAAGGAAGAATCATCATACAACTCCACAAAATGAACGGTGTTGTGCTCAAACGCATTCACATATTTTCCAATTACGTTTTGACTCAGGTCTTTATGACCTTTACATGAGCTTAAGAAGACAATAGTCCCAAGCATTATTATTACTATATTTCTCATGATTTTTCAGACTACTGATAAAACAAATTTAGTATAAATCATTGATTACCTTATCGACGCAAAATCGCTCTGCCTGGCTTAGGCACCCGCTGTTCAGGAGAGAATATTTGTCGGCAAAATAAAGCTCCATATTCTTACAGACTTGAACTGGAACAAAACTTGAAAAGATCTTTTTACAATAATTGCGGCAAATTTATGCAGCCCATAATCATGGGGCCTGGTTCAAACCCGAGTGCGACTAAAAGCAGTTACAGAAATGTAGCTGCTTTTTTATTTTATGTATAACAGCACTTACAAGCCCGTTAAGCACAGTTATAAACTATTAATGATCCCCGATATTATGTTGGCTAATATTGTACATGCTGTTAAGACTACAATACATATTCCTTTCGCTGCTGCTAGGCTGCACTACATCTGCCTTTGCTCAGAATTATAACAACCCCGCAAAACGTTTTCTACATTACTACAACACACATCAGAAGGACAGCCTTGAGCTGCTACTATCAGATGATTTTACTTTCAACAGGAGCTTCGTTAAGGATAGTTTGGCAGGCAAACAAGACTTTCTTGGTTCATTCATGCGATATTATGCGGCATTCAACTCGCAGTACGAAACCCTGCATACTACATATGATACCACTACTACAACAATAATCGCGTTAGATCGTAACAACGAGGTAAAATTCCTGCAACTTACTCCTGCTTCGTGGAAGCTTACTATTCAAACTAAAGGTGACAAGGTGACTTCGTTTAGGATGGGAGCCACTGCGCATTCAGGAGCCTATTTTAATGAGCTGATCAGTAAAACAAAATTGTTTCGGAAATGGGCATCTACCAAATACGGAAACGGGATCCTCAGCAAAATAGACGGCGACGTTGCCACCTATCATCAACTCATGGAAGAATACTATGATCATCATCCGCTGGAATATCATTTTACCCCGGCTAAATCTGCCAATGGCATGCCGTGTAGCCACTTTGGCAAACTCTTACTCAAACAGAGACTTGCCCTTTATCCATTCAGCAAGGCAGCAAGCGTTGTGTTGGTTTCTTTTACAGATACCCTCCGTTATGCCGACTACGTTTCGCTTGAAAAAAGATTCCCCGATTTTGCTGCGGTAAAAGATAAAAAGAAGCTGTCTGCCGCCGATATTGACAAATTGAGTGACCTGCTATTTAATGTTGGATATGACACCAAAGAAATTTTTGTGACCGAATTATCCGCATGTCCGTCACTCAAACACGCTATTGTGTTCCTTAACGCAAAAGGTGAGCCATTTGATTACATTGGTGTATTCTGGAACTGTTATGCGCTGGAATATAATTTCAATAAGATCAGGTTACCCGAAACTTGTTATGGTAAATTAGGGTTGTTAAGGCGCTTTTTCTTAGAGCGTGGTGTAACAATGACTGGTTCGAAAGAATGGTAAGTTAAATGAATGTTAGTTCAGCCAAACTGGCCCACCAAAACAAATCACCTCGCATAACCCATTCCTAATCAATATGCATTACATTTGTCCCTATATCTAGTTAGCCGAGCAATTATGAAAAAAACTATAAACCTTTTATTATGCATAGCACTGCTTGCCACAATGGTTCAAAGTGTACATGCCCAAAACATCAACACAGTAGCTGGCACAGGTGCTGGCGGTTATTCAGGTGATGGCGGACCCGCACTAAGCGCACATATTGAGAACCCCGTAGACGTTGCCCTGGCAAGTAACCACCGCTATTACATTTGCGTAGATAATACTTGCAACATCAGGCTTGTAGATTCTTTCGGAAACATTACTACAGTAGCAGGAAGTGGTACGCCGGGCTTTAGCGGCGATGGCGGTCCCGCAACAGCGGCCCGCTTATACAACCCTACCGGAATAGCCACCGATGCTCTCGGCAATCTTTATATTGCCGATGCCAACAACCATGTTGTACGTAAAGTTTCTACTGCCGGTATCATAACCACGTTTGCAGGTACAGGCGGTGTTGCCGGGCATGCAGGCGATGGTGGTGCGGCCACAAGCGCTACTATGCGCACACCTATAGACATAACATTCGATCGTTATGGCAATATGTACATTGCCGAGGCCGATAATCACCTCATCAGGAAAATAGACGCGGCAGGTATTATATCAACTATTGCCGGTACCGGTGCCGTTGGTTTTAGCGGAGACGGCGGCGCGGCTACCGCAGCCAAATTCAACTATCCTACCGGTGTTTCTTGCGACTCTTCAGGCAATTTATATGTTGCTGATCAGAACAACAACAGGGTCAGGAAAATTACAGCTGCCGGTATCATTACTACTGTAGCTGGTACCGGAACGGCAGGTTTCAGCGGTGATGCCGGAGCCGCAACAGCGGCAATGATCAACAGGCCAACAGGGGTCGAAGTTTGTTTCAATGGCAACTTGCTCATTTCAGGATCTTACAGAGTGCGCATGGTTGATGTCGCCGGCACAATTACCACAGTAGCCGGCACTGGCAGCAGTGCGTTTAGCGGCGATGGCGGCCCCGCCACGGCTGCCGGCGTAATGGCCTATCGGATATCCGCCGATCCTGCGGGTATAGTATATGTTAGTGGACAATCACACAACAGGGTCCGCACCTTTCCTATAGGATGCCCCCTTCCCGATGTTAGTATTACAGGCCCCGATACTGTCTGCAAATGTGAAAAGATCAACCTGTCACTTAGTGGCTCTGGTGGTACATGGTCTACATCTAACAACAATGCCTTCCTGGCTATCAATGGCAGTGTCATAGGTTACAGCATAGGCTATGATACTATCTCCTACATCGCATCCAATGCTTGCGGCTCAGATACTGCCTACAAAGTAGTGTATGTATCTGCGTGCGGCACTGAGGGTGTACGAGTAAGGGTGGTAAGTACAGAAGGCAATGTGACCATTTATCCCAACCCTGCTGCAGATATACTTACTATCAGGTGCCCAACCACTATTTTCCACGTATCTGTCACCAACCTTTTAGGTCAGGAGCTGGTCGCACAAAACTATTCATCAAAAGAAGTAACCGTCAATATCAACGAGCTCCCGTCAGGCATGTATATCGTTAAGGTCAATGATATTTATGCTAATAGGGTGATAAAGGAATAAAGAACTGGCCTGTGCTTTGTCAGGAAGTTCCAGCCATAAAAGAAGGAGAGCAGTTACATTTATTTGTAACTGCTTTTTTGTTTTTTGCTCCGATCTTTGATTCCTGTATACTGCTTCACAACGTTTTTATATTTGGGAAAATTATGACTTTAGAAGAGTTGAAAATGAGAATAAAAGAATTGGGCTTGCCCGACAACTGGCTCTCAGTTAATGGGCCGGATGGCCACGGTGCAAACGTTGTCTATTATGACTACAACCGCAAGTGGCGGGTGTATCACATAGTAGACCATGGCACTCTGGTCTATGATGAAACATTTATTAAAGTGGAAGATGCGTTCGATTATGCGTTTACGAAGGCAGAATGGGATGCCAAATACAATAAGCGTTAGTTTGCTGCGATCATTTTTGTAGTTCAAATTCACGTATTAGCCCATCACCTTTTCGCCGCCTCCAATACAGCAAATGACCTTTTAAGATGCTCTCTGAATTTGGCAATATCTTTCATATCCCGCTGCTGATCGGCCAGTATGGATTTGTATTCCATGTCCTTTCGGGTCTTCTCAGGTCGTTGCATAGCCCTGGCCATGTTGGCAATAAATGCATACTGCTGCTTTATTGTAGCAATATCCCGGTTAATGCCTTTAACGAAGTTCGTTGACGCATCCAATGCAGCCACAAAGCGCCGGGAGCAATCCATCATGTCATTTGCCCACAAGCTATACGTTGTTGTCAGTGCACTGTCTGGTCTCGTCTTGTCCACAAGCCATTGCATATCGTTAAGTATCCTTTGGCAGGTAGCTACATGCTCTTCCTGTATTACTATGTTCTCTCGCGTAATGGCAATTACCGAATCATAACATTGCAGGTAGTGGTAGTGGGCACTATCTATCTCCCTATTCTTCAGTTGCTTCATGGCCTGGTAATACTTGCCCGCACCCTCATCCAGATTGTCCTGCAGGTACAGGCGATATTGAGCTTCAGCCGAGATCAAAGTCGTCGCATACTCCAGTGAACGCACCAAATTGCCCAGCTGTTCATTACCATAATTGATGTTGTATTGCAAGCGCGATAGTACAGATTCGCTGCCGGTAATATCGGCCAGTCTAGTCTTTCGCTCGTTAATGGAATCAGTGATAATGGTATACAGGCTATCATACACCCATCTGCTGGTTATATCCAGCCGTCGCCATCTGGGGCGCGGTATGGTGTCCGTATATTTTGCAACCCTTACATATTCCCTTCTGACGTCCTGGTACACAAATTGGATATGCTCCGATGCTTTCTGATATCTGGTCATCTCATTGGTCATTCTTCTTGCCGATGAGTACAGGTTGCGGAAGTAATCCATAGCGTCAGAATACTTTCGCATGTTTTTACTCTTTAGGGTATTATACTGCCCCGTTGTTAGTACCGATTGTTCATTCACCATATCCCGCGACTTTGTCATCAGGTCATAGGCTGCTGCTACCCTTGCTTTATATACAGCTACATCTGTGTTTTCCTTTATAGAGTCTATTACTGCAATTGCCTGCATGTTGTAATCAATAGCAGCCGCAAGTGCAAACCTGTTGTTGAACTTATAAATATCTGCGGCAAAAAGGGTTTGAATATCTGTATCTCCCAAACTACTCAGCCGCATCAGTTCGTCACTGTTGTCAATACTGTGGCTGATGGCATTAAATGCCCGTATAGCACTATCTCCCTGCTCAAAAACAGATATAGGCATCGCAGTGTCTGTAAACTGAAAGGGCGGATAAGCGGGCAAATGCGTATACCTGAATTCAAGAGGGTCCTGTAACAGCCATTTACGTTCATATTGCCACACAAATTTCATATTAGTCTTGCGTACCGGCCTGCCCGTTACATTATGCACCAGTTTCCGCCACCAGGTGGTATCAGGTTTTACAAACCCGGCACCCCACGTCACATCTGCCATCTGCCACTTTCCGTCTATCAGCAGTGCCGACCACATATGCCTGGGTATGTACAGCTTATCTCCTTTGTCGAATATCGCGTCTTTAGTATACCCCGAAATATTTATGGTCCGGATACCGGCTTCTGTGCACATAGCTCCAAACAATATGCTATAGCCCATACATACCGCGCTGCCTTCTTGAATAACTGTGTTAGGGTCTCGGCTGTTCTCAGCGCCCGGTAGCAATCCATATACATCATAGGCTACATGGGTAGCTATCCAGTTATATATTGCCTTAGCCTTTTCTTTATCAGAGTGTATACTGTCGCACACCTGGTGGGTTATGTACTTGTAGTCATTGTGCTGACCCGTTGACTCCTTTACCTTACCCATACTATCAGGAGCAGCACACACCGAAAGTGAAGCTGCCACAAATAGTAAGACGGTAAAAGAGAACCTGTACATAGTAATGAGGATAGTACTGCATAAAGGTAATCTATTGTCGATTATGGTGTTATATACCTGTAGAAAGCATACAGTTTCTGATGCCTCTGTCAGTGATGGAATTTGTAAAACCCGAAGAAGCCATCCAGTATTTCCAGCAGGTAGTACAGCGCCGCCATGCAGGTGCCAACTGCTATCAGTACGTTTATTTTGTACTGCCTGTGGGCCACCCGGTCGGCTTCCAGCTCCAGTTCATTTACCCTTCGCGCCTCGTTTACAATGTATCGTTCGTCCTCCAGCAGTTTACCATAGCTGCCTTGCTTTTTTAGCTCCCGGCCTCTGTCGGTGGTTAGCTCCAGGTTATTGCCATGATGGTCAGCCAGGCCATTCTCCACCAGAAACTTCGCCAGCGATTTACCAAGGTCTACATCTTTCCACAACTCCTGAAATTCAGTACTTTCTGCTATCTTTCTATATTCCTCGGCCGGCAGGTTGGCAATAAGTTTATCAAGGTCAAAATCGCCCTGCTCGGGTATGCTTTGCCGTTGTAAGAGCAGGTCTAATATTTTCACCCGCCTGTCATCAAGAGTGCCGTTTTGTATCTGTTGCTCCATGCCAGATTTCCTGTTTTCATTTTGCGGTCAAAGTCTGTACCAAGTCTTCTAACATGGCTACGATAGCCACAGGCACTGAATAAATGGCAAACATACCAGCTTCATAACTGTTTTAAAATATTGTTAACTGGCATGCTATGTTGCTATCTGTCAGGTTTTCGTAAAGATTTTATTTCATCTAACAGCTAATTAAATGTCCTGTAATTACGACACTTGTCGTACATTCAATTACGATAAGCGTCGTACACTATTTAACTGCCGGCATATGTACCCTCATAAGATCCTCTCGTTTATGCTTTTATTGCTGTTGTTCGTCTCCTCTTGCAAAGCGCAAAACAGTTCCCCTTCTGCGCTCATAGATCATAAGCGCCCTAAAATTGTAGTTCCCTCGGGTAGTGATGAGCATGGTATGTTCCGCTGCTCTATGATAGATAGAAATGGTGATTTGTGGTTCGGAACAACACTATTCGGACGGCTATATAGGTTTAATGGCAAGTCGTTTATTACTTTCTCTAAAGAAGATGGCCTTACCTGTTCTTCAATCTACAGTATTGCCGAAGACAATGCCGGCAATATATGGCTTGGCACTAATAAGGGTTTGTTTCGGGGGATAAACGGCAAATTTTCTCTGGTGTCTATCCCCGGTATTAAGGTGGGTCATGCTCCGTCTATGACCACTATTTTAGGAACTGGCAACCGCAATGCGTCAGTTCCCGATCAGGAGGCAGTCTATGCAATAGTTAGCGACAAGAAAGGAAACCTATGGTTGGGTACTGAAAATTTTGGACTGTGGAAATACGATGGTAAGTCATTCACTAATATCGTGTATATTAATAACGGCTGGAAAATTATTCCTTCAGATAGTACGCAGTACTACACAGTGCCACATAGCGGACTTATACAATTTATACTGGAAGATAAGGCAGGTAATATTTGGTTCTCTACTGCTGGCGCAGCCACCCCAAGCTTCAACTGTTTCGATGGTATATCTATTAGAGAGGTCAAGGTGGCTAATTTATCAAGTGTACATATTTTTTACATGATCCAGGACACGGCTGGAAATCTATGGCTCGCAACAAGAGACAACGGTGTATATCGCTACAACGGCCATACATTTATCAACTTTAATGAAAAGGATGGCCTGCTGGATAATACAAGTTGTCTGTTACAGGATAAGAGCGGTAGTATATGGATTGGTAGTGTGGGCAAAATGAAAGATAATGGAGGACTCGTTACCCGCTACAATGGGAAAGCCTTCACCCCATTTCCCCTCAATACTTTAAGCAACACCGGAATATGGACAATGATAGAAGATAGGAGCGGCAACATCTGGATAGGCACTAAAGAAATGGGTTTGTATCGTTACGATGGTAAATCTCTTGTGTCATTCACAGAGCACGTTGGTAGGCAATAATATTGTCTAGTATAACGATCAATAAAATTTTCCTCCCCATCAATACCTTTGATGCAACCTTTTAAAACAGCCCGTGTCTTTAATATAGAACACGCACCAATTGCTAAACGACAACTTAGACATCAACAGGATATTGCTTGATCGCTGCCGGCGCGGCGATCGCAATGCGCAGTACGAGCTCTACCAGGCTTACGTCAGGGCTATGTACAATGTGTGCCTACGTATCGTCAATAGTACTGCCGATACCGAAGATATCCTGCAGGAATCCTTTCTTGATGCTTTCAGTAAGCTGGCTACATTCCGCGGGGAGTCTTCATTTGGTGCGTGGCTGAAGATGATTGTCGTCAATAGGTCTGTAAACCATTTGCGCAAAAAGAAGTTGGTTTTACTGGAGGCAATGCCCGACAATGAGGATACTGACAATGAAAACCACCACGACTATGAAGAGGTACAATGGGAGGTGAAAAGAGTACATGAGGCAATCAATAAATTACCCGATGGTTACAGGATAGTGCTGAGCTTATACCTGCTCGAAGGGTATGATCATGCGGAAATAGGAGAGATATTAAATGTTACAGAGTCAACATCAAAATCTCAGTACAGCAGGGCAAAAAAACAATTAGTGGAACTATTAAACAGAAGGCCGTGAAAGATAAACTGGAACAATTTATTAGCGGGCATAGTGGCGATTTCGATATCAATGAGCCCTCTTACAAAGTTTGGCAGGGCATAGACAGCACCCTCAGGCGCAGGAAAAAGCAGAGAATTTTGCAGTTTGCTGCAGCAGCATGTATCGTGGCACTTGTGGCATGTGGCTTATGGTACTTCACAATGCCGGTTAAGCAATTGAAAGAAGATATTGCAGTTGTGCCGGCAGATATGAATGGCGCAATCCCCGAGGAGATCAGTAAAGCAGAAGTCTACTACACCACACTAAAAGAGAAACAGCAGAGGCAGCTAAGCTACTACTGTGCCGAATATCAGGATGTATGTCACGACTTCAGATCAGAGATAGACACACTCGATGTTTTATACCGCGAGCTCAAAACGGAATATGTCAACTCAGATAATAACGAAGCAGTATTGCGGGCAATGATCGAAAACCTGCAGGAACAGGTAAAGCTGCTGTCTTTACAACTGAAGATCATTGAAGAAACCCGTCAGAAACATAAAGAGGTAAAACATATTATTTAAACAATAAGCAACATGAAAAAGATCACCATCATTTCGGCAATTATATTGTTGGCAAACTTTGCCCATGCGCGCGGCACGCAATGGGTTACAAAAGAAAAGAAACTGCACCGCACATTTACAGTGCAGCCATCGGGGCGCCTAAGCGTTACAAATAGTTTTGGCAACATAGTCATACACACGTGGGATAAGAACGAGGTGGTCGTAGACGTAACGATGACTGTCAAGGGTAGGTCAGATGCTAAAGCCACCAACATGCTTGGTCGTATATTTATGGAAGAGAGTGGCGGTAATAACCAGACAATTACTTTCAAATCAGGAGTAGAATCAGGCTATAGCATTAGCGATGGTAATGAGATCCGTATTAACTACGTCATCAACATGCCCAGGAGAAACAGCCTCGATCTGGAAAACAAATTCGGCAACGTTGACCTGGACGACATCTTAGGTAACGTTGATCTGGCGGTTTCTTTTGGCGAACTCCATGCTCAGAATATTTCAGGATCAGCCAATGATATGGACCTTTCATTTGGATCCTCAACTATTAAAAGTATTGAAGGCGGTAAGCTGAAAGTACAGCATGGTGGTGTAACAATAGATAAGATCCAAAATATAAAGATGGACAACTCATTCAGCAAAGTGAATATTTCTTCGGCCAACAAACTAAAGATAATACACAAGTTCGGCACCTTGAAAATTGGATCTGTTGATGACATTGACGGGGTCGTAAATCACTCCGACCTGAAAATAGACCACTTGCAAAAGAGAGCCGATCTCGGCTTGAATTATAACGGATCTTCTGTTATCAGGCACATAGATGGTAGTGCCGAAAATATAAAGATCGGTGTAGGTTATAGTACGCTATCCTGCTACTTCGATCAGGATACCAATCTTGATATTGACGTCAAAACGGAATTTGGCAGCTTTAAAAACCGTGCTTCGTCAAGCTACGTTACTATGACCAATACTGATGAAAACGGCAATACCCAATACTATAAAGGCAAGGCCGGAAAAGGGAGGGGCATTATGGATATAACCGGTAACTACAGCACGGTCTTTTTTAAATAGATGCTGCATACTCCCCTCTATCCGTATTTATAATCTGAATATACGGCCACTGATCACCGCAGCGCAAGTAATCTTATTTGCCGGTGATTAGTGGCCGTCATCATTTATTAGTATAATCGGGGTTATTGAGCCCCAGGTGATCTCCTGCTAATTGAATATTTTCACCCATCGAAATGGTAGGATTTCCTTCGTTTTGTATCTGCATTCCCAATTATCACCCTCCTAAAGTTTAGGTACTATAATTAATTATACTGCAATAAGTTACGTTGGCACGATTTTCTTATGTAGATTTAGTTAATTGTCCCACTTCTGTATTACCCGACGTGGAGGCAGTTCAGTTCATTGTCATGGAAATTAAGAATCACCCTGTCCCGTTTAGTGTATTGCTCGCGGATGATGATATTGATGATTGCGCCTTTTTTAAAGAAGCGTTGGAAGAATTTCCGTTAACTACCAGTTTCACTGCCGTGCACGACGGAGAGCAATTGATGAACCTGCTCAATGCCAGCCACAGTGCATTACCACATGTTATTTTCCTCGATCTCAACATGCCCCGCAAAAATGGCTTTGAATGTTTATCAGCCATCAAGCAGCATAAACAATTAAATCATCTTCCCGTTATCATGTATTCAACATCCTTAGAGCAGGATACGGTTAACCTACTCTTCAAAAACGGTGCGCAGCATTTCATTCGCAAGCCGGCCGAGTTTTCAAAATTTACAAACATCATTCAGCAGGCACTCACCCTCATTGCTAATGATAATACAAAACAACCTCGTATAGAAAATTTTATTCTTACAGTATAACTCCTTTTACGCATCGCAAAAGGTAGGGTGGCGATAAATGTTCTAACATACAAACGGTACTAATGAAAAACGATATGTACATGCTCAAATCCGATGAGCTTATTGAAGCCAATAAAGAATTGGCTTTTCAACATGTGGAGAAAGAAAAGCGTGCCGCAGAACTGGGCATCGCCAACATAGAATTAGCCTTTCAGAATGAAGAAAAAGAGAAGCGTGCCGAAGAGCTCAGCGTAGCCAATAAAGAACTGCTATTTCAGAACGAGGAGAAAGAAAAACGTGCCGGGGAACTTATCATTGCTAATAAAGAGCTGCTTTTTCAGAATGGTGAAAAAGAGAAGCGTGCCGCAGAATTAAGCATAGCCAACAAAGAACTAATATTCCAGAATGAGGAGAAAGAGAAGCGTGCTGCAGAACTCATTATAGCCAATAAAGAACTGGCTTTCCAGAATGAAGAAAAGGAGAAGCGAGCAGCAGAACTCATCATAGCCAATAAAGAATTGGTCTTTCAAAATGAAGAGAAGGAGAAGCGTGCCGCAGAGTTGATTATTGCCAACAAAGAACTAATATTCCAGAATGAAGAGAAGGAGAAACGCGCTGCAGAGCTCATCATAGCTAATAAAGAACTGGCTTTCCAGAATGAAGAGAAAGAGAAGCGTGCCGAAGAAAAAGAAAAGCGTGCCGCAGAACTCATCATTGCCAACAAAGAGTTGGCTTTTCAAAATAGCGATAACGAAAAGCTTGCCGCAGCCCTTATCATTGCCAATGAAGAGCTTGCTTTTCAGAACCAGGAAAAAGAAAAACGCGCAGCGGAGCTCATCATCGCCAATAAGGAACTTGCTTTTCAGAATGAAGAAAAGGAGAAGAGAGCCGCAGAGCTCTTTATTGCCAATAAAGAATTGCTGGCTTTTACCTACGTCTCCAGTCACGATCTACAGGAGCCATTACGCAAAATTCAAACCTTCGTTACCATCATTCTCCAGAATGAAAGCGAGAATCTTTCGGAGAATGGAAAGTACAATTTCGGAAGGATGCAATTGGCTGCCGGCAGAATGCAGCAACTTATAGAAGACCTGCTGGCCTTTTCCCGCATCAGCACTACCGATCATAAGTTTGAACCCACCGACCTCGGTGTAATTATTGAAGAGATCAATTCCGATCTTAAGGATACTGTTCTGGAAAAGCAGGCTATCATAGAAGGCATTGATCTTTGCCCTGTCGATGTTATTCCCTTTCAGTTCCGCCAACTCATGTATAATCTCATCAGCAATGCGCTCAAATTCTCTCGTACAGGTATTCCGGCTCACATTGTCATTACCAGCAACATTATTAAGGGTGGTGACTTACCCAATAGCAAGCTATCTGCCGAAAAGCCCTATTGCCACATTAAGGTCAAAGACAACGGTATAGGCTTTGAACCTGAATTCAGCGAGCGTATATTTGAGGTGTTTCAGAAATTGCATAGTAAAGAAGTATACGCGGGTACGGGCATAGGGCTGGCCATTGTCAAGAAGATAGTCGAAAATCACAACGGCACTATTACTGCCAAAGGTGAGTTGAACAAAGGCGCAACATTCGATATTTATATCCCGGTCCATTAAGATCATACAGCCGAATCGCAATACAACCATAATCACATAAATTAATTAAACACAATTACATACAGTGAACAAGAACGCACCTATTCTCATAATTGAGGATGACATAGATGACCAGAAATTTTTACAGGAGATTTTCATAAAGTTGAATTATTTGAATGAACTCGTTTTTTTAAATGATGGTGAAGAAGCTATTGAGTACCTCATGCAGATGAAAAAAGTCCCTTTCCTCATCATATCCGATCTCAATATGCCTAAGATCAATGGTATAGAATTAAGGGCCAGAGTAAAAGAGAACCAGGCAATCAATATAAAGTGTGTACCCTATATTTTGTTCTCTACAACGGTAGCTAAAAACTACATTGATGATGCCTACACTATGGGTATACAGGGTTATTTCAAAAAGCCCATTGACCCCGTTGAACTGATGGCTATATTGAAAACTATAATTGAATATTGGAAATTCAGCTATGCTCCCGGCATGTATATGTAATAGTACTTGCTGTGGCAAAGGTGTAGGCACAAATAGGCACATGGCATCATTTTTAATGCAATTCTGGTAATCAAAACACCAGACTCATGAAATCAATTATTCGATCCACCAGCCATAGACTATTCCTGTTGTGTGCATTTCTGCTTACCACCGGTTATAGTATAGCCCAGGAAGCTGGCAGCGCTGCACAAAGCAGCTCTACCCATTCATCAACAACCGTCACAGGCACTGATCCTGCCGCATGGTATATGAACCCGATAGTATGGGTGGTAGGTGCAGTAATACTATTGCTCATCATTATTATGGCAGCAAAGAGCGGCAAAGGAAATGTATCTAACAGAGAGGTTTCCAGAACCACTACCACCACCACTACAGTAAAGGAAGATTAACTATTATTCGGGAAATACACTGTATTCTTCGTGCCAATATTGCAAAAGAAAGAGCCTCGGAATTTATTCCGAGGCTCTTTCTTTTGTCATGCCTTTTATCTCTGTGTTGTTTGTTTCACTTTTTTACTTACTTCTTAAACGAAAAATAAATTACCTGCACTTATTATTTTAACTACTATAATTTTTGGTACTTTGTATGCATTAGTGGATTTGCTTCTCCCTGATATTTTGATTGTCTTAAAACCGCAGTATGAAAACCACCCACCATTCTGGCGAACAAAAAGCGCTCTTCGAGTCTATAATAAATTATTCCGATGATGCAATTATCAGCAAAAGCTTAGATGGTCTGATAAACAGCTGGAATAGAGCTGCCGAAATGTTGTTTGGTTATACATACGAGGAGGTTATCGGGCAACATATTTCTATGATTATTCCGCCCGAAAGAATCAGTGAAGAACAGTTGATTATTACAAAGATAAAAGCAGGAGAAAATGTAAAACACTTTGAGACAGAGCGCCTTCGTAAAAATGGTTCCCGGGTACATATTTCCCTCACAGTGTCACCAATTAAGAACGATGATGGTGTAATAATCGGTGCGTCTAAAATAGCGCTACAGGCGCTTTTGCACAACGTCAACCAATTAGCTCGAGTGGGCGGCTGGGAAATCGATTTTGTAAGCGGTGCTGTATATTGGTCTTCAATAACAAAAGAAATTCACGAAGTACCTGTCGACTATCAGCCCGATGGTATTAGTGCAATTTTGTTTTATGCAGTCGGTGTTGATAGAGACTTGATCTCTCAGAAAATTTCCCAGACAATAGAATCAGGCATACAGTTCGATATAGAAATTCCGATCATTACCGCCAAAGGCAATAAGAAATGGGTTAGAGTAGTAGGTGACCGTAAATCTGAAGAAGGTGTCTATACAGGTGTATATGGCAGCTTTCAGGATATCGATGCAAGAAAGAATGCCCAGGTTGCGGCCGATAAAATCCTGAATGAAAGAAATACCATACTCGAAAGTATTGGTGATGCATTCTTCGCGGTGGAGAGGAACTGGGTAGTCACTTATTGGAATAATGTTGCAGAGAAAATATTAGGCACTCCCAAAGAAAATATTGTTGGTTATGGTTTATGGGATGTTTTTGCTGATAGCAGAGGTTCAAAGTCATACATCAACTATACCAAAGCCCTGGATACCAACATGCCCGTGCATTTTGAGGAATATTATAAACCACTTGATACCTGGTATGAGATAAGTGCTTATCCCTCGCCTGATGGGTTGTCTGTTTATTTTAAAGATATCAACGATAGAAAAAATGCTGAGATAAAATTGAAGTTGTTTAATGACCATTTAAGCCGGCAAAAGAAGGAATTGGAGATATCGAATGCTGAGCTGGAACAATTTGCCTATGTCGCTTCGCATGATTTGCAAGAACCGCTTAGGATGGTTACCAGCTTTCTTGTGCAGCTTGAAAAGAAATATAGCGATGTCATAGATGAGGCAGGAAAGAGGTACATCTACTTTGCTGTTGATGGTGCTAAAAGAATGAGGCAAATAATTCTGGATCTCCTCGAATTTTCAAGGGTCGGCAGACATGAAGATAAAGCAGAAGACATAGATATGGAGGGTTTGGTAAAAGACATCTGCGTGCTTTACAAAAAACAGGTAGATGAAACTGCTGCTTTTATCACTACATACAATTTACCTGTCTTGCATTGCGCCAGGTCTCCAATGCGCCAGGTATTACAAAACCTGATTGGCAATGGGCTCAAATATTTCAGACCACCTTTCCCGCCTTCCATCACAATATCTGCAACCGATGTAGGGGCTTTCTGGCAATTCTCAGTTGCCGACAATGGTATAGGTATCAGCGAAGAGTATTTTGATAAGATCTTTATCATTTTTCAACGACTACATCAAAAAGAAGAATATAGCGGCACAGGAATGGGATTGGCTATAGCTAAGAAAATTGTTGAAAATTTAGGAGGTAATATCTGGGTTACTTCACAAGAGGGGGTAGGTAGTACATTTTACTTCACCATTTTAAAAAAATAAGCGTATGAAGCCAATACATATTTTACTTGTGGAGGATAATGAAGGCGATATTGTCTTGACAACCGAAGCGCTGCAGGAAAGCAAAATAATAAATAGGATCTCTGTAGTAAGAGACGGAAAAGCTGCAATAAATTATTTCGACGATCTCAGAGATACTTCCCAATGGCCTGATTTGGTATTGCTCGATGTCAATCTCCCTAAAAAAAATGGGCATGAGGTATTACAGTTCATTAAAACCAGTGAACATTATAAGCGTATCCCGGTTATCATGCTCACAACGTCTTCTGCCGAACGAGACATAATATCGTCTTACAACAGCTATGCCAATTGTTTTATCACTAAGCCCATAGACGTTGCTGAATTTATGGCTGCGGTAGCTAAAATAGAAGACTTCTGGATTAATATTGTTTCAATTCCAACCCCGTCAATATGAAAGAAAATTTCAGTAGTTGCAATGTATTAGTTGTAGAAGATAATCCCGGCGACTTCGTTCTGATCGAAGAATATCTTCGGGCTCATTTTGCCACTCCTGTCATCTTAGGTGCGCAAAGCTATAAAAACGCTACTAAGATTTTGAGTGAAAGGGCTGATCAGATAGAGGTTATTCTGCTCGATCTCACATTGCCCGATAAAACAGGTATACCACTGATCACCGACATGCTGAGCCTTAGTACTGGTATCCCCCATTATTGTACTCACAGGTTATGCCGATTTTGATTTTAGTGTTAAAACAATGTCGCTGGGCATTGCTGATTATCTGCTTAAAGATGAATTGACTTCACTTTCCCTATACAAGAGTATTGTTTACAGTTCTGAACGGGTAGCAGCTGCAGTTGACTTACGTTTGTCCGAGAAACGATACAACGATCTCTTTGATCTTAGTCCGCTACCAATGTGGGTAGTAGATCTTAAGACACTCGAATTTTTGGACATCAATGCGGCTACCGTAAAAAATTATGGTTATAGTCGGGAAGAATTTCTTTCTATGTCTTTAAGAGATATTCGTGAACCCGGCGATATACCACAATTGGAAGCTGATATAGAAGAGGTTAATAGAGCAGCTGGTGTTAGGGCAAACAATGTTGTTACGCATAAAATAAAGGATGGTACATTGATAAGCGTAGAGATACAGATTTCATTTATTCAGTTTAAGGGTAGGCATGCTACAATTGTTATTGCAAGGGATGTTACTGACAATGTCAACAATCTCAAATCCATCCAATTGCAAAATGAAAAGTTAAAGGAGATTGCCTGGTTGCAATCGCATGTCGTGCGTGCGCCATTGGCCAGGTTAATGGGATTAGTTTAGATTGCTGCTGATATGAATCCGCAGGAAATTGTGAAGGAGGATATTCTATCGTGTATTCTTTCTTCGGCTGGTGAAGTAGATGCGATCATACGTGATATTAGTAGTAAAACAAATACTGTTAGTTAATTGACACAATATCGTAAGGGAAGAGATAGCTGGAAAGGAATAGCAATGAATGCTTATCTACGTTTACACGTACCACATAAAACGTTGTATATAACAGACAAAAGTTGGGATGTCAGTTTGTATCATGAGGATGTCAAATTCCAAATGATACTTGTGAATTACCGTTAAAGTATCCTTCACTCGTGAACAAAAATTAGGATATTGACGTATCTTACACCTTTACTAATGCAGTTTCACGGGATTTCGTATCTCATCGCGATTGGTTAGTGCGTTAGAATTAAAAAAATCGTTTATTTTGCCTTATTTTAGGCCGTTTTTGAAGTAACAATAATAGTTAAATGTCAACACCAAAATTTGCTCATTCCTCAGTATCGGTTCATGCAGAACTGAAAAAGCGCGTTCACGATTACTTTCATAATCAGGATATAAAGCCCACAGGTAGTTCTAATCTATATCTTAAAGCCATAATACTTGTTGCGGGTCAGATACTTGTGTATACACACCTCGTATTCTTTACCCCTGTAGCCTGGATGGCTATTCTTGAGTGTATGGTTTTGGGCCTTTTCACATCAGGCATTGGGTTTAATGTCATGCACGATGGGGCTCACGGTAGCTTCAGCAAGTATAAAGGTGTGAACAGAATGGCTGCACTTTCGCTCGATATGTTGGGCGCCAGCAGCGTTATGTGGAACAACAAACACAATATCATCCACCATACTTATACCAACATCGATGGTATAGATGATGATATTGAAGCAAAACCATTTTTGCGTTTAGCACCCACTCAAAAACATTATAAGCTGCACAAGTATCAGCATATTTATTTCTGGGTCTTATATGGCTTCTTATACCTCTTCTGGGTATTCTTTACCGACTATAAGAAATATTTCAGCGGTATGGTAGGCAGTGTGGCCCTGAAAAAGTTAAAAAAGACCGACCACCTGTTTTTCTGGGGTTTTAAAGCGCTTCATGTGGCTACTTATGTGGTGTTGCCTATTATTCTCTGTGGTTTTATGCCATGGCTTGTGGGCTTCCTTGTTTATACCTTCACCAGCGGCGTTATTTTGAGCATAGTATTCCAATTGGCACATACAGTAGAAGAAGCATCTTTTCCCGAAGCGGCACAGTCAACCAATAAGATGGAAGACGAGTGGGCCGTACATCAGCTGAGAACCACTGCCAACTTTGCTACCGGCAATAAGATCATCACCTGGTTTGTTGGCGGACTTAACTTCCAGGTAGAGCATCACCTCTTCCCCAAGATCTCTCATGCGCATTACCCGCAGATCAGCAAGATCATTAAGAATACCTGTATAGAAATGGGCGTACCTTACCTTGAGCATCCTAAGATGACCACTGCAATAGCCTCGCACATATCGCATCTTAAGAAAATGGGCCAGAGATAATCTCAGCCACTAATAATAAAATGACAATAGTTAAGTCCATGTAGTTGCCCTGCGCAACAACATGGACTTAATTGTTTTAAGGAAGCCATGCCGAAGGTGTCGAATGTCTGGTTGGGCAAACTACCCTTAACTTAATGAAACAGCCCCGAAGTGGCGAAACATAACAGCCGGGGTTGAAGCCCTCGGTTAAATAGGGCATCAACCACATAGCCACGAAGGGGCGAAACAACCTTCATAGTAGACTCTGCTAGTCCGCGTTTGTAACGCGGATGCTCAGATACGGCGTTAGTAATGTCCGTCATAAAATGTCATTGCGCCGTTAGGTGCAAAAGGTTTGTAGCAAAGAACATCCTCCTTCAACACGCGAGCCGTAGGTTCGCGCCCAATCGAATCATAGACGTTTTGAATCCAAATTGGTAGTAGTCACGATTTGATGACTTACCTTAATGAAACAGCCCCGAAGCGGCGAAACATAACAGCCGAGGGTGAAGCCCTCGGTCAAATAGAGCACGATACACAAAGCCCTGTATGGGCGTAACAACCATCATAGTAAACCCAATATGCCCTACTCGTCCGCGTTTGTAACGCGGATGCTCACGCACGGCGTTTGTAACACCCGTCACAAAATGTCATTGCGCCGTTAGGTGCAAAAGGTTTGCCTCTCGCACACCTATATTCAATTTATTGGTGGAGCAATCTGCCTTTAGGCTTCCTCACACACATAATCCACACTACACCACATAAAAAAAGCTGCTCTTGTTAGAGCAGCTTTTTTAAAATGATAATAAACTATAAATATTAGTTACGTGTTACGTTAACTGCATTTAAACCTTTTTGACCATTTTCTACCTCGTAGCTTACGCTGTCGTTCTCACGGATCTCGTCAGTAAGACCTGATACGTGAACGAAAATGTCCGGACCACCTGTTGATGGTGAAATGAATCCGAAACCTTTGGTAGTGTTGAAAAACTTTACTGTACCTTGTTGCATTTGAAAACCTTTAAATAATTAATAAAGCACAAAGGTACACTAAAAAATAATATAAAAAATTAATATTTTTTGTTTCCTGAAAAATACTTTTTATCCCGGTACAATTAGTCCACCTTGGTATACATTCATCACCTGGTAATACCTCAAAAACAAATAATAAAATAAAATACTTTCCGCCATGGGCTTGTGTTCTGGAAAAGATATCCACATTTTTTGGCTATGTGGTCTTGTCGCAATTAATTTTACACCACTAAAAACACCTCATCATGACCGCTACACTTAGTCCCGACATTATCACTGCCATCGCGCAGAAACTCTCTAACCAGATCCTTGCTTTTCAGTCAGCCATAGAGACCCGCCCTGAAGGCCAGCAATTCCCTACGCCACAGGAAGCTAACCAGCAACACAAACTGATCACCTGCCTGCTACGGCTTATTAAACAGCCTATAAAAGCCCGTAAAGAACACCTTCACCAGCCGGGAGATGTGGAAGCACTAGCCTCATGGGCCAAAGCCCCTGAAAAAATATTGACGTCTCCGGAAGGAACTGAAAGTGATTCATTACAAACTACCAGACAACAGGTTCAGAAAAATACCTGCACAGCCGTTACTCAGCGCGATTTTGAGCAATACGGACATCAATTAGGCAAGGGTATTTTTGCAAATCTCACGGACAAAACAACCATCAAATTCAATGGCCGATATGTCAACGCCCGTTGGTTGGAATACAACCTCTATCAATATTGCCTGCCCTTAGAACAACGCTATTTTATAGAAGATGCCCGTGATGTCATTGCTTATGTTGCCGCCTCAGATATGCGCGAAAAAGTAAAAGAATTTTTTGTACTTAAGGCAGCCCGGAATATTGCAGCTTAGGCAGATCTCCGGATTAAACGAGGGCGGAACCAGAAAGTTCATCGGTTTTATCCTTCCTGCTCAATGTGAAAAGCGGCGTACATAGAGGACGCAATGTCATCCTGAGGTTGTCGAAGGATTGCGTCTCCAGAGAAGTTGTTTTCGGAGACAAAGCCATACTGGTCCTTTATTTGCAAAAATAAAACGCGCCTGCTGTCAGTGCTTCGACCCCTCATTTTTGGATAGGGCAGGGCGCGGCGCTGCAGAATTGCTCATTTCATCAACCTTATCACCTTCACAAACCTGTTCATATACCTATCGTTAATGCGGGTGATAATAACAGATTGCTCAATACCTGATGACGAATGAATAAAACTGATACCCGATGTGTCGTTAGAAACGATCAACCCTATATGCCCTACTGATCTTACTTTACTATTGGTACCGGTAAATAGTATAAGGTCACCAGGCTGTGTTTTTTCAAGTACTACCTCAGTGCCCACATTGGTAAAATCAACCGATGATCGCGGCACCTCAATATTAAAGTGATGGAACACATAATTGATGAAACCTGAGCAGTCAAAACCTGTTGATGGCGCGGAACATGCGTAGTTATAAGGCGTGCCTATTAATGTCTGTGCAAACGCCACAACCTTCTGCGGCAGGGTAGAGTCAACATGCTGCACTATAACTGTATCAGTAATAGGGGCTGGTTTAACCGGCACCGGGCGTGGCTCACAAGACAATAACACTACTGCTAGTATGGAGAGATAATATCGCATACATAACACACTAGAAAAATCAGTCCAGTAAAATGGCAATGTGTGGCAACTTTTAAAATAATAAAAAATGGACATTCGTTTCGCACTGTTCGTGCATCAACCACTCTCCTCCTTTTGAAGGAGGAGTACCCTGAGTTTCGGCTTTTTCAGCCGAAGCTCAGGGGGAGGTGGTTACTGCATCTGGTGTATTTTAAAACTAGATAAGGTATAATGAAACCGAGCCCCCCCCCAACAACAAAAAATCCACTCCTGTAAAGGAGTGGATCTTAAGGGGTATATTAAAAAGTTGTGCTTATTTTCTGCCTGGTGTAATGGTCATTACAGCACGCCTGTTTTCCTGCTTGCCATCAGTTGTTTTATTGGTAGCAGCTGGTTCAGAACTTCCGTGTCCGATTGTTCTGATGCGTTTACCGTTAACACCTCTTTTGGTCAGCTGTACTTTTACAGCGTTGGCTCTTCCAAGAGATAAATAAACATTTGCTGCCTCAGGACCTGTCGCATCAGCATGGCCATCAATGGTCAGGCTCATGTTTTTGTTCCTCTTTAGCTCTGTTGCAGTCTTTTCGATCAGCGGTGTTGATTCCTCAGGGAAGGTGGTCATGTTCACATCAAACAGTATTGGTGTAGACACATCAAGGTTGCCTTCCACAGGTTCTGTGTGAGTTTCCTTTACCGGTTCCACAGGGCATCCCTGGTTGCTGGCTGGGCCTGCAACTGTAGGACACTTGTCATCTTTGTCAATTACGCCATCACCATCGGTATCAGGGCAGCCATGATATAGCAATATTCCGGGTACATCAGGGCATTGGTCGTCTTTGTCTATGATGCCGTCACCATCTCTGTCGGGGCAGCCATTAAACGCTATCGGACCAGCCACCAGCGGACAAGCATCAAGCCTGTCTGGTATACCATCACCATCAGTATCAGGGCAACCGTGGAATTTAGCTATTCCCGGTATCAGCACACATGAATCCTCATTGTCAGGTATACCATCGCCATCTGTATCAGGACAGCCATTGAATTTAGCCAGACCATATACATCAGGGCATTTATCCTTCTTATCGCTTATGCCATCATGATCTCTGTCTTGTTTACCCATGAAGAAACGTAAACCTACATTCACACCATAATTCTGGTTCTTACTTTCAGATACACTGTTGGTAACAGAGCTGTAGTTAGCCATGCCTGTGGTCAGCTTATAGTCAGCTTGAGCATCATTTTTAAATGGCTGATACATATAGTATACGCCCAGGTTCATAGCTACTTTATCAGAGAAGAAGTAGTTGATGGATGGTTGTAGCAATAGACCAATAGAGCCTGTTGTGTAAGATGAGTTTCCTTTGGAGGTGCCCGGCTTAATGCCACTGCCTACACTGTAACCCAGTGCACGCTTAGTGTCAAAGTACTGTTGCACATTACCATTAGGATTGTTCCTTAAAAACTCAGCCCTGGTAATGAACCAGTCGTTTGATGAGGCTACAGCAGCATTGTCATAGACCGATGTCATTCCGCCTGTTTCATTAGGCACAAATTTGTATATCGCTTCATAGTCAAATGATGCATGTGTGGTATACGCATGCATCATTTGCAGGTTGAAAAGCGCGCCCGCATCTGCCGTAAATCCCCAATGCTTGGAGAATCTGTTCTTATACTTCAGCACCAATGGGATATTAATGTTGGTAGACTTGATAGACTCTCTAACATCATTGCCATTCACTACCTGTCTGAAAACATTCCCTGCTGCGTCAGTCGCTCTGAATTCAGCATGATAATTGTCGAGAATAGCGTCGCCATATTGCTGCATGAACATAATGCCCGTTCCCAATCCGAAGTGTTTCTTTTTGCCAAAGAATACCCCAAGTTGGGCATCTGCACCCAGTGAATACCCGTTCTTATATTTCAGGTTGCCGGTATTCATGTTCAGTGCGCCGGGATAGTTGGTGCTGCTGCTTGTTGTTGTAAGATCCTGAGTAGCCATGCCACCCAACAGATTTACATCTATAACCCAGCGACCCATCGCACTATCGCCGTGACTATGCACTGTATTGGTTTGTGCTATTGCTGACGTTGCGCTTGTGGCGGCTATCAGCAGAGATAATATTTTTTTCATTTTTTGTTGTATTAGTTGTTGTGTGTGATGAAGGTGATGAAGACAGGTCTTACCATATTGTAAGACCTGCTTTATCAGTCCTATTAGTTTTTCATGAATCTTGAACCGGCTACTTTAATACCATTTCTGTAACACACTACCATATATGATCCTACGGCAAGTGGTGCTACATCAATTGTAGCTTTGTTGTCATTGGCCAAAGCAGAAGTTACTTTCTGGCCCAACATGTTCACTATGTCTATCTGTACCTGATCGTGAATTGTGGAAGAGATGACCACATTTATGAGATCATTAGCAGGGTTAGGATAAACCGAGATTCCAACAACTTCATTATTTACATTCTGCACAGCAGTAGGTGCATTGTAATAGGTCTTCTGGTTACAACCATCACGTGATGTCATTATCCAGTAGAACTTGTTTGTATAATCAGGGGTAACACATACATAATCCTGATTGATTTCTCCTGTAAGGATAGTAGAATCAAGCGTTGTAGCGTCATCATAACCCCACTGGTAAGATGCCTCATCACTTGGTGTACATACGAAGTGATTGTAGAAGTAAGAAACAGTAGGAACCGAAGCTACAGCTGTACCTACTGTCACCATTACTGTCGACTGGCTTGAACATGCAGTTCCTGCTATACCCGCTGTAAGCGTTACATAAGCATTACCCGGATGTATAAAGCTCACAATAGCATATTGACTGTTAGCACCCTGTGCCCATACCTGTGCATTAGTTGCTGACCAGTTATACTCAGTGTTTAATTGCGGAGGCGTTGATGTACCGAAGTTCTGATACATTGTACCTGTGCATGCAGCTGATGGTGATTGTGTAGTGATCGCCGGTGCTGAAATAGATGGGAACAAAGTAATAGCAACATTCTGGGTAAACGAACATGTATTAGCTGTAGTAGTATAAGCATAGTTGACAACAACCGGTGCTGTAAGACTGCTGGTAAGCGTTTCGTTTATACCACCTATTCCTGAAGATGCACCACCCGTAACACCTGTTACCGGATTACGTGTCCATGTAAATGTAGAACCTGCGGTTAAGCCTACCGGAGCGTATGCAAAAGCAACACCGGTACATGCAGAGTCTGTAAGTACTGCCAGCTTAGGAGTAGGATGTACAACCACCGTTACGTTTTCTACTGACGTACAGCCATTAGCTGTAAGTGTGTAAGCGTAAGTAGCTGTTTTGTTTGTAGCAGTAACATTATACAGTTGTTCGTTGATAGCAGTTGCGCCTGAACCGGCACCATTTGCTATACCAAATACAACTGCTCTTGTCCATGCATACAATGTACCCGATACTGTACTTGATGGCGTATAGCTAAACATTGCGCTATCGCATATTGCGGGTGGGGTTGTGCTGCTGGTAAGGGCTGGTAATGGATCAATGGTAACAATCTTGAAAGCTGTATCTGTGCCGCAAGTATTGGTGATCATATACATTATCGTATCTATACCTGCCGTTACACCGTTTACAACACCGCCAATAACGGTAGCGTTTGTATTCGTTCTGCCCCAGTTGCCGCCTGTTACAGTAGCTGTAAGCGTAATAGTCCCACCTTCACATACATTTGAAAGGCCTGATATAGTACCTGCATTAGGCTGTGGATTAACTGTAACGATCTTCGTTGCAGTATCTGCACCACAAGTATTAGTTACTGTATACCTTATTGTATCAATACCTGTTGTAACACCTGTTACCACACCACCTGCTACTGTAGCATTGGCATTGGTTGCAGTCCATACACCACCTGTTGTAGCATCAGTTAATGCTATGGTAGTACCTGTACATACAGCTGAAGGGCCGGATATTGTGCCTGCGCTAGGTACAGTATTGACCGTGATCAATTTAGTAGCCGTGTCAGATCCACAAGTATTAGTAACTATATATCTTATTGTATCAATGCCCGAAGTAACACCTGTTACCACACCACCTGTTACCGTAGCGTTTGTATTAGTCGCACTCCACACACCGCCTGCGGCAGCGTCTGTAAGCGTAATAGCATTACCTACACAAACTGTAGAAGTACCAGATATAGTACCTGCATTTGGCTGTGGATTAACTGTAACGATCTTTGTTGCAGTATCTGCACCACATGTATTAGTAACTGTATACCTTATTGTATCAATACCTGTTGTTACACCTGTTACCACACCACCTGTTACAGTAGTATTACTATTAGTTGCACTCCATACACCACCAGCGGCAGCGTCTGTAAGCGTAACAGCATCACCTACACAAACTGTAGAAGTACCAGATATAGTACCTGCATTAGGCTGCGGGTTAACTGTAACGATCTTAGTTGCAGTATCTGCACCACATGTGTTGGTTACTGTATACCTTATTGTATCAATACCCGAAGTAGCACCTGTTACCACACCACCTATTACAGTTGCGTTAGCATTCGTTGCACTCCATACACCACCGGCGGCAGCGTCTGTAAGGGTAATAACATTACCTACACAAACTGTTGAAGCACCTGATATAGCACCTGCATTAGGCTGTGGATTTACTGTAACGATTTTTGTTGCAGTATCTGCACCACATGTATTAGTAACTGTATACCTGATTGTATCAATACCTGAAGTAACACCTGTTACCACACCCCCTATTACAGTAGCACGGGTATTAGTTGCACTCCATACACCACCGGCGGCAGCGTCTGTAAGGGTAATAACATTACCTACACAAACTGTTGAAGCACCTGATATAGCACCTGCATTAGGCTGTGGATTTACTGTAACGATTTTTGTTGCAGTATCTGCACCACATGTGTTGGTTACTGTATACCTTATTGTATCAATACCCGAAGTAGCACCTGTTACCACACCACCTATTACAGTTGCGTTAGCATTCGTTGCACTCCATACACCACCGGCGGCAGCGTCTGTAAGAGTAATAACATTACCCACACAAACTGTAGAAGCGCCAGATATAGTGCCTGCATTAGGCTGTGGATTAACTGTAACGATCTTAGTTGCAGTATCTGCGCCACATGTGTTGGTTACTGTATACCTGATTGTATCAATACCTGAAGTAACACCTGTTACCACACCACCTATTACAGCAGCATGTGTATTAGTTGCACTCCATACACCACCAGCGGCAGCATCTGTCAATGTAATAACATTGCCTACACAAACTGTAGAAGCACCAGCTATAGCACCTGCATTAGGCTGCGGATTAACTGTAACGATCTTAGTTGCAGTATCTGCACCACATGTGTTGGTTACTGTATACCTTATTGTATCAATACCCGAAGTAGCACCTGTTACCACACCACCTATTACAGTTGCGTTAGCATTCGTTGCACTCCATACACCACCGGCGGCAGCGTCTGTAAGGGTAATAACATTACCTACACAAACTGTAGAAGCACCTGATATAGCACCTGCATTAGGCTGTGGATTAACTGTAACGATCTTAGTAGCAGTATCTGCACCACATGTGTTGGTTACTGTATATCTGATTGTATCAATTCCCGAAGTAACACCTGTTACCACACCACCTATTACAGCCGCATGTGTGTTAGTTGCACTCCATACACCACCAACGGCAGCGTCTGTCAATGTAATAACATTGCCTACACAAACTGCAGAAGCACCTGATATAGCACCTGCATTAGGCTGGGGATTAACTGTAATGATCTTTGTTGCAGTATCTGCACCACATGTGTTGGTTACTGTATACCTTATAGTATCAATACCCGAAGTAACACCTGTTACCACACCACCTATTACAGTAGCACGGGTATTCGTTGCACTCCATACACCACCGGCGGCAGCGTCTGTAAGAGTAATAACATTACCTGCACAAACTGTAGAAGCACCCGATATAGTACCTGCATTTGGCTGGGCTGTAACGGTAACAATATGCATTGCTGTGTCTGAACCTGCGGTATTGGTAACTATATAGTTAATAGTATCTATGCCTGGTGTTACACCTGTAACCACACCATTTAGTACTGTAGCATGGCCATTAGTTGCACTCCATACACCGCCTGAAGCAGTATCGGTTAATGTGATTGATGATCCCACACATACATTTGAAGGTCCCGTTATCGTATCTGCATTTGGTAGTGATACAGAAAATACATCCATTGCATCTATAGTTACAGCACCATTAGTTGTAAGCGCTCTGCCAAACAACGTAGTACCTGTTCTCAGGTGGATAGCGCCATTATTGGCAATTATATTGCCCTTAAATACCGAATTGTCATTGACGTCAACTGCACCATCTACCATCCAGTAAACGTTGCTTGATTTTGCGCCATTGATCAGTATCACATTTGAAAAAGTACTTGTTGACAGGGCACCTGTGATCTTAATAACAAATACAGCATTACTGTTGCCTTCTGCATTAAGATATAGATTACCTGTAAATGTCGTTGCTGCGGCCATAAGGTAAGTATGTGGTGTCAATACCAGGTCATTACCGAATTGTGCAGGATATAGTAGCTCTATATCAGTAGGTGTTACGTTTAAAAAATTATATACCGTGGTCAGATCAGCTGCGCATGCAGCGGTAGAAGCATCGGGAACGGGGTGAATCATCCCCGTTACGAACAATGGATTGAAACCTGTTGTAAGTCCGCTGTTAGTACCCACATCACCAATTACATGAGTGATACCTGTATTAGTAACCGGTCCGACACCGGAGAATATACCATAATTGGCAGTAGACAATAATGCAGGTGCCAATGGCCCTGTAAGAATTGCAGCTCCGCAACCCAATGGCATTGCAGCTTGTAAGCTGTTAAGAGTTATGGCGCCATTAAGTGCTAATGCGCGGCCTTCCAGTGTGTCAAGGGAATTAAGGTTAATTGCCGAATTGTGTGCGACAATAGTACCGATCATTGTTGTTCCGGCACCTAGATCTACCATGCCTTCCGTCTTCCAGAATACATTGCAGGCTACACCGCCATTGATGATCTTTACCTTAGCATTTGCAGATGAAGCAAAAGAGCCATCGATCTGGAATATGAATACTGCATTTGGGTTTCCCTGCGCATTCAATACCAAATTGCCATTAAGTGTAGCAGCACTTGGTATAGAGTAAACACCCGGTAGCAGTGTATCATTGTTACCTAATAATGAGGACGGGAAAAACGTTGGAATGGCTGCAGCCAATTGATTATACGCGATAAGCAGGCTTGCGCCGGCTGCTCCACTCGCTACATCATTGTCGTGCATGACACCATCTACATTACCGAAACCAGTACTGGAGCCACTGTTTGTGCCTACATTGCCGGTAAGGTGTGAAATGCCGGTGTTGGTGACCGCACCAACTGAGGAGTAAAGGACGAAGCCGGCTGCGGTGCCGAGGCTGGGGGCTTGTCCGAACATCTCCCCGGGAATCAGGAAGCATAAGACTGCCGTTAGTACATTTAGAAATCTATTCATTACAAATTATATTAGTGCGTAGTGGATTAATTCCCACAAGCAAGAATATAAATTGTAAACATCATGCCAACTTTGTATTTATTACGTTGTTATATAATTATTTGATTCTCAGATAATTAATTTACTATTGTTTGCAATTGCTCAATTGTGAGTGGTTTGCACATATAATCTCTCACATTGGGGTTATTCAGCGCTTTGTCTTTATCTCTTAGGTCGAGAGATGAACTGATCATATAAATAGCAATTTTGTCGCCTAGTTCGGGTGCAAGAATGTCGAAGTTGTCTAAAAACTGCCAACCGTCCATCACCGGCATATTGATGTCCAGCAGAATCACAGCAGGTAATTCTTCAGGCGTATTAACTATGCTTTTAAGCTTTTCAGCGGCCAGCGCTCCGTTCTTATAAGGCTCAATAACAATTTCGGGATCAGCTTTTTTGATCGAGTGTTTTAGTATCAATTGATATGTTGAATCATCATCAACAACAAATATTTTCCTGGCCATTTATTTTATAGATATCTTAAATGTGGTTCCTTCTCCTACTTTACTTTCTACTTCTATACTTCCGTCCATAGCTTCTACCTGGTACTTGGTCATAAATAAGCCTATGCCTTTGGCGTCTTTATTACCATGGAAGGTCTTATACATGCCAAACAGTTTCTCCGCGTTCTTCTCCAGGTCTATTCCCAGTCCGTTGTCACTTATCTTCAGTATCCATTTACTGTTTTCTGCATCAGGGTGTTCTTTAAAGCAATTCACCTTTACAATTGGCTGCCTGTCGGGGCGACTATATTTTATTGCATTAGAGAGAAAGTTCAATAAAATGCTATCCATATAACCTGCGTTATAGTTCACAATAAGGTCAGCTGGCACATTATTGTGAATAACAGCATTCTTGTCGTCTATGTTTGTTTTAAGCAAGTCAATAGCATGATCTATAGACTTCCGTAACGCGATAGGGGTAATGCTTACGTTAAGCGAATTCTTCATAGCCACTACCTCGTTCAACTGATGTAACGTCTCATCCAGCTGATTGGATGAAACACGCAGAAAGTTCATGAACTCAGTTTTTTCCTCTTCAGTCTCTGCATCATCCAGCAGCGTCAGCAGCCCTTGTATGTTCACCGTATGCATCCTCAGGTTGTGCGACACTATATAGGAGAAGTTGAGCAAACGGTTGTTTTGCTCGCGGGCGATCTTATAGGAATTGTTGAGTTCTATTTCCAACATTTTGCTTTCTGTTACGTCCTGCATGGTGCCAAACATAGAAATGGCCCTGCCATGCTCATTGTAGTTATACTCTCCAATTGTATTAACCCAGCACTCTTTTCCGCCCTTGTAGGGTTTAATGCGATAACTGGCCGAAAATTTTGAACGTTCTTTGATCGCTGTTGTAGCTTTTTCTGCCACCAGGTTATGAAACTCCGGCAGTATGTGGTCTTGCCACTTTACATTAGTTTTAGGGTAGCTCTTGTCAATGCCCAGTATGTCATCTAGTGTAGTAGAGCTTTGAAATTCGCCTGTGTCAATATTATAGAAGTAGTTGCCTATCCTCGCCAGTTTCTGCGCATCTAAGAGTCTCCTGTCTTGCTCTATGAGGATTTCATTCGATCGTTTCAGGTCGGACCTCATGGTCAGCAATGCTATACCTAACTTGTCGTTTTCAGAGAGTAATCTAAAGTCTGCATCGTAGTTCCCTTTACCTATCTGCTCGGCAAAGTTCATTTTTTCAGTAATGCCACCTATCATCTTGCTTACTGCATTGTGCATTTGTCCTATTTCGTCTGCTCTGCTTATCTCGTTAATCGTTACTACTTCGCCAACAGCTATTTTGAGTATGGTATTATTAAGTGTTCTCAACGGATCAACAATATTTTTTTTGGCAAAACGAAGTGAGATATAACTAAACAGGATCACAGTTAATATCGAGAATAGCACCACTAAGTACAAAGAGTCTAAAAGGCTACGCACTATTTGCTGTTCCTCCGCAAGGCGCTGTTCTTTTGTTTCAATAAGACGGGTCAATAGCTTGTCATTGGCGTTAACCAATTTTCCGATGCCGGTGTTCAACTCCGCAGCTCTATCCACAAGTGAGTCATCTGCGTAAGATTCAGGCGCGCTTAATAAAGCCATCACCTTTTTTACTGAATCAATAATTCTATTGTTTTCATTAGCTATTTGTGTATACTGCTTAGCATCTTGCTTGCTCGTCCATCTCAGTGCTTGTTGCTGCAGTTGGCTATCCAGTTGTGTATAGTCGGTATTTATTGCCGTTCTAAGCCTTTCCTGATCTTTATTATTGGCTATGTACACCCATGTGTTAGACAGCTTCTTTACTTCCAGCATCAAGGTCCTCATTTCTTTGATATGCTCCATAGACGGAAGCGTTTCATCTCTCATGCGGGCATTGGCACGCAGGTTTACCCCCAGCACATACAGGCAAAACCCACCGCTCAATACCGTGGCCACGATAATGATAAAGTAAGTAATAATTAACTTCCTGGATATGCCTTTTGTCATTGATCCTGTTGCTTCTGGTTAAATGGTAGTTTGTAATTTACTTTCAGATAAAGGTCCCGGCCCATACCGGGCAGCGGTGCATGTAAGCTACTATAGGCTTGTGGATAAATAATACGCTCGTTGGTGATGTTACTAATCCCTAAGCCCAGTGAGCAATTTTTCACCAGGTTGCTGCTCCCAAGATATGCATTGAGCAATAGTTGAGGTTTATACTCCGTGAGAATGCCATTCTCATTAGCATCTACAGATGAATAACCGAAACGTTTATCAATAAAATTGACCGATGGTGAGATGAACAGTTTTTTGCCCACGTTAATACTGGCGAGAACGGTTAGTTTATTCTGGGCAGTGCCCAACGTCATACTCTTATTACCCGGCACCATGTTGGCATCATCAACACTCTTGTTTCTTATCGTATAGTAAGAGTAGGCGAGATTTATAAATCCGAACGACGACTTGTACCTGTATTCCACCTCCACACCCTGACTGCCTATCTTTTTGTCACTATTCCGGTATCCATCAGGAAAGCCGGTGATAACGGAATCTGTTTTTACAAAGTAGCGTATAGCATCGGTAGTGGTGATGTCAAAAAAGTTGACGGACAAGTACATGTCTTTGCGCATTTTTACACTTGCTTCAAATTCAAGCGTATTAGAGCGCTCCGGTTTCAGTTTCATATTATCCACTCCATATTGTATACTCTCAATAGCGGGCGCACGGAAAGAGGAAGCATAAAGTAGTTTGAAGTTGAAAATACCTACTTTTTTAGTAATGCCTAACCTGGGATTAAAGGCACTGCCGAACGCAGTACTGATATCATACCTGGCGCCTACAGTAATGTTGGCATAAGGCGTCTTCATCAATATCTGCGTGAAGGGCGCATAATTCATGTAGCTCACCTCATTGGTGCTATCCGTTCTGAACACTTGATTCATAGTGAGGTGGCCACGATCGTTATAGCCCTCAATGCCGCAATTAACATTCATCCAGTATAGTGGATCCCACAATATGCCTATGTTGGCTTTATAGGTATTTGCTATCAAACGGTAGGAACCGTACTCGGAATCTATGAGTGCTGGCTGTCCTGTAAATGTCCATGGTTCGGAGTACTTATGATCCAGTTTTAGCTGCAATTGCAGTTTCTTATTCAATTGCTTATTGTATTTCACCTGCGTCATACCGCTAAGAAAATTCATTGAGTATGGCCTGCTCATGATACCCAGTATATTATCGCGGTTAGTGGTCTGGTAGTTGTCGTAGATAAACTGAACGGATAGGTTTTTGTACTTCATTCCGATGTTGAAATAATTCGCCTTCAGATCTGCATTGCCGGGCATCTTGTAGCTATTGTTATACACGTCGGTGTAAGTGCCATTACTACGTTGTGCTCTGGCCACCATGCCCGAAAAGGAATAAGAAAGATCCTTTATTTTGTCGCCTACGGAGAGTCCTATTTCTTGCCTGGAGTAGGTTTCGGCCGTCTGACCTATGTTGGTATTGATAGCAGCACCCTTCAGGTCTTCCCCTTTCTTAGTGATAATGTTGATCACGGCATATTCCGCACAACCGCCGTATATGGCCGATCCCGGCCCTCTTATTATTTCTATCTTCTTTATCTGGCTTACCTGGTAGTGGTTGCCAAACTGCAGCGATGCATAGGCGATCTCATTTACCTCCATGCCATTTATCTGCAACGATATATTGCCCTCATTGGACCACAGCCCACGGAATGATAATGCCACAACACCTTCTACATCTACATTGAATTCCATTCCCGGTATAAGAGCAATGATGTCCATCAGGTCTCTTGCGCCACTGCGCTCTATTTCCTCTTCTGTAATTACAGATATAATAGAGGGAGACTTGCGCATGGTCAAGGGTTTGCGCGATGCGGCTTCTATGGCCAGGCTAATGGTTTTCTCCATATCGGTAGCGGCATAGCGGGACTTCATCTTTGAAAGCTCTTCAATAGACAGGTTAGATAGGTCGCTGGTATCTTTAATGATATCTACAGGCTTATGCTGACCATAGCTAAGTATGGCCAGAAGCGTGAAGATATAAGTGAGTAATATTCTTTTCATTGTTTACCTGGTTAAGACAGCATTGTTTTGAATTTGTTCATTAACAGATAGTCCCCTTGCCTTGCAATTTCTAATGCTTAATTGATAACCGGTCTTGTAATCGTTTTCTTCGTCGATAAAGAAGGAGATACATGCACCCTGCCGGGCCATGTTTTCTTTTTCTGTAATAATGAGTACAGGTGTGCGTGCCGTTTGCTGTTCAATAGATCTCATTTGCTCAGATGCCTGCTGGGCCACAATTACCACATCTACTGTTTTTGCCTCGGCACTTGTGATCTTTTTAACGGTGTATGTAGTGCCGTTACTCGTTTTCTTAGAGAATAAGCGCTTCAGTTCTTCCTCTACCTGGCTGTTGCCAACAATGCCCACGTGAATAACGCTTTTCTTTTGGGGCCAGGAAGTATACTTAATGAAATTATAAATGTAAACGGAGTTTTCCTTGGGGTCATACGACTGACCATAACAGCTGGCTGCTGATATGCAACTAAAAAATACAATAAGTGCTTTAATGTATATTTTGCTCAATATCTGTTCGTTAACTCGTTGTTAATGTAAAGATTCAAAAATAGCAGAAGTAGCGACAAACATCTAATAACCAGCAAGATTTATTTAGAAACATTTTTGCGCGGTTCTATTTTTTAAAGATGTAGCTACATGCAGATGATAGCACCGTTACCCACACCGACATTTTGTCTCTGAAGCCGAGGGTGCTCGCTTTCCATTTCCAGTATCTCATAATGTCTATGAACTCATGCCGGCGAAAGGGCACCAGCCTATAGTTGATATTGACCAGCACATCTACACCTTCGGTCATCCAAAGGCGTTCTTTGGCTTTGCTGGAAATATTGGCATGGTAGAACCGGAAGTAGTTGAGCTGCTTGCCTACATGCGCCAGGTTGGTATGCTGCAGTAGCCTTGTGTAGAATACCCAATCTCCGCAGGCCTTATATTTTCCCAGGCCTTTTATAGCGTTAAGCGCAGGTATACGTTTCATTAATGCTGAGCTGGCATTCTGCACTGTGCAGTGTATGGCCATCTCTTTGACAACGTCAATGCCTTTTTTAAAGAACGTGGTTTTATAAATAGCCAATTCTTCACCGGCAACTCCTGCTTCATTTACCCAATGCGATCTGCAAAAAGCAAGGCCTACATTTTCGTAGGTATTAGCTGCTTTAAGCAATGTGTCAAGAAACGTAGGGGCGCAGTAGTCATCACTTTCCGCTATCCACACCCAGTCACCTATGGCCAGTTGCAAGCCCTTTTCCCATTGTTTAAATGTGCTGCCGCTGTTCACGCTGTTATACACAATATGTGTAACCCTGCTGTCGTTCCTGAATTGCTCAATGATGGCCTTGCTGTTGTCGGTAGAGCAGTCGTCGAGGATAATGAGCTCTATGTCATCATAGGTTTGTGTAAGTATACTCGTTATCCGCTGATGAAGATATCGCTCATGATTATAGTTGGGTATGATCACCGATACGTTAGCCATGAAGAAGATGTTTGATTAGTCTTAATGGCGATAAAATGAAGTACCCCAGCCTGAAAGACAAGGAGCTTCTTATTTCCTTTGTAATAACGGCTACCGCGTCTTTTGTTACTTCTATCCTGAATGCTTCATATTGCATCTTCAACACCTCCGCACCATCCAGCACACTAGCATTAAATTCGGGTAAAGTATCGTCTGACGCCAGACCTATTATATATACCGGCTCCATTTCCAGCCGGGACACAGCTTCATAAGAGCCCTTGTAGACAGATAAAGCTGCTGCAGGCTGGTTAGAAGTGATTGGTGCTATCATAGATCCATAAAATGACCGCTGCCCCATGAATAGGGTATGGGTGAAATAAGTGTTGATGAGCGTTTCAAATTCGGCTCTGTACAACTCCTTTACATGAAAGGGGTTGGTGAAGCCCGGTTTCTCGCTATAGTTGAGCTTATCTGGTGAGGAAATGAGTAATATGCCGCCCGGCGCCAATACCCGCTTTATTTCCTGCATCATCTCCTTGTGCCTGTTGTGGTGCTCAATGGTCTCAAAGCTGATGATCACATCTATGCTGGCATCAGCACAGGGAATGGCATCAACAGACCCCGTAAGAAATGTTATACTGTTACCCGTGTATTTCTCTTTGGCTCGTGCTATGGTAGCCGCATCAATATCCACGCCCGTAACAGATGCGGCTATGCCAGCCATCAATGCGCTGCCGTATCCTTCGCCGCAGGCAATATCCAACACCCGCTTGCCGCGCACCAGCTGCATAGCCAGGGCATACCTGTGCAGGTGCTCATTAGTGTTTTCGTTATAAACAAAGGTTTCCAGCCTTTCTCCTGTCCATGATTCAATATTCGTCATAGTATCTGGTTTTGTTCCGCCACCGGATCTTTGTCAACAATAATATAATCACTGAATTTCTTCCCTATATTGCCTGCCAGGGCTATACTCGGCATGTCTACAAACTTGTAGAACAGCCATGATAACAGTAAAGTGAGTGCAAGAGATAGCGAGAAGAGCAGGGTGATAAAGCCGGTGGAATGATCTGTATGCCGCAGGTATAGCCAGGATGTAAATGAACACATAATGGGCCAGTGCAGCAGATATATACCAAATGATACCTTGCCCAGTAATGTAAGAGCTTTGTGCCCCAATAACCTGGTAATGGGCGCAACCCTGAAGGTTACCAATATAACCAGGCTGCATAAAAATGAATTGACCATATCCATCCATCCCAGCCGCTTGTAAATGATCATTTTGCAGATGCCGAAAACAATCAGTACCATACCCACTATCAGCCATTGATGCCGGGTAATGAAATCGTTTACCTTGTTTATGATCTTTTTTACCTGCTCGCTGTTAGTGGGTGTGAAGTCATAATCTGACAGATAATAGCCAAACAAAAAGCTGTTTAACCAGTACATTTTAAGCATACCTACTACAATAAATATTGTGAGGTATATAAGCCCTCTTCTATAGGTGCGGCCGGTGAGGCCAAACAAAGCAAAGCAAAATATAGATCCGTAAAATTCTCTCTGAATGGTCCATAGCGGGCCATTATAGCTGTCATAGTAATCATAGTTGAACAGGGTATTCCAAACAGATGTTTTCAGCGCATGGAAAAATGATGGCGGGATGAGGTATAGATTTTGCTGCAGCGTTTCCACGCCTATTTTCCGCACATAGATGAGGCCGCCCTTATAGATGGCATAACTAAAAAATATAGATACCGCGCAAGGCAGCATTAGCCTGAAATAGCGTTTTGCACTACTAGCCAGCAGCTTGCTGCCGGTAGCGCCGTGCTGAAAGAAATTTTTGAAAATGACATATGCGCTCAGTGCCCAGAACAAATGCAACACCAGGTTGCCGTTGATCATAAGGTTGCTGCTCAGCACTATAAAATTGGTGCGGGTATGCCCGAGATGAGGGTAAAGAAATTTATAAAAATGGTCGTAAAAATCGGGAGCGATAATGATCTGGAAATGGCATACAAACACTATCAGCGCCCCTATAGCCCTTACTCCTTCCAGTTGCGATATCTTATGTGCAGACATAGTTATAGGTTTACGGGCTTTATAATTATTCCCTGGCAGGTGGGTAGCGACAACACTTCTACGCCTTTTGACCGGGCAAATTCGTCATGAGCTTTTTTCTGCTCATTGGTTACATTGCCATAGTCGTCGAGTATGATAATACCGCCTGGTGCCATTTTATCCCAGAAGTAGTTGAGCGTGTCGGCTTCGGGCTGCACACAGTTCATATCTACAGACAGATAAGCAACCTGTTGTGCCTTTACCTGTGTCAGTGTTTCGGGAACAGCGCCCTTTATTATGTTTACATTGAAGTTTTTAAAAGTATCCTTTACCTGATCGTATAGCGTGTCTTTATACTTCGTGTATTTCTGGTTGAGCTCCTGCGCCATTTCGGCTTCCGAACTATAGGTAGGGTCAAGGCCGGAGAATGTGTCGAGTAGATAATACGTCTTGCCCGTAGCATTGAAATTGATATAGTTGATGACCGCTCTCGAAAATATGCCTGTGTTTACGCCACAGTCTACAAAGTCGCCCGGAAGGTTCTTTGCGTAGTTTGCTGCCCAGCAGAGTACATGTATGCGCCAGTAAATGTCATAGTTCTTTAATACGGTCTGGTTTACATCTGTAGCCTTACCCAGGTTATAAGATTCTATGAACTTGGGGTCGGTCATGAAATCACAGTTGTGTTGGGTATACAACAGATCGTAGGCATAAGTAACGTCTGCTTTGGGCAGTACATGAAACTTGTCGAGGTCTACATTTACAAAATTGCCTGCGTCGGTGCCCTTAGGGTGCATTTTGTACACCTCATACCCCAGCATATTGGCCAACTTTTGAAACACTTTTTTCAGCATAGTAGTTTGTTTGTGTAAGGGTCATATAATATCGGTGCCCGACAATAAGTTGCCTCCCCAGCTCTGGCTCCACCTGGCGAATAATTGCTGGTTGTGGTTGTCAGACAGTATATTCAGTTCGGGGTAGTTGAATACCACGTCCAGGTTATGGAGCGATTCGTCAAGCGCTATGGCCAGTGTAAAAGTGTATGCTCCCGGAACAATTGTTGTTAATGGTATCTTTAAGGTAATGTTGTTAGCACCTGCTTTCAGCGGCTCTTTGCTGTATATAAGTGTGGTACCTACCTTATGATCGAGCCTGTCGGATATAGATATGCCGATGATGTATTTTGGGTAGGCTTTATCGGCTACTATACCGCATGTAAGGGTCATTGGCTCTTCAAAGTAATAGTTACTTTTGTTGGGCACTATACTGTTGAAGTAAATAGCATTAGCTGTATTAGGAATAAGTTCTTTACTGCTCTTATTGTACATGCGTGCATAGTCATCTACTACATCGTCTATCGATCCTGCGGATATGAGCGTGCCCTTATTTAAAAATATACCTGTGTCGCAGAAGCTGCGAACGGCCTCGAGATTATGACTTACAAACAATACGGTAATGCCATCGTCTTTGCTGATCTCATCCATCTTTGCCAGGCACTTCTTCTGAAACTGGCTGTCACCTACTGCCAGCACTTCATCAACTATCAGTATCTCGGGCTCAAGGTGGGCGGCTACCGCAAATGCAAGACGCATATACATGCCGCTGCTGTACCTTTTTACGGGGGTATCTAAAAACTGTCCTATCTCTGAGAAGGCTACTATCTGGTCGAATTTCTTCCTTATGGCCGCCCTGCTCATGCCCAGTATCACACCGTTGAGAAATATATTCTCCCTGCCTGTCAGCTCCGGGTGAAAACCTGTGCCCACTTCAAGCAAGCTTACTACGCGGCCTGCTGTTTCTACTGTGCCCGATGATGGTTCTGTGATCTTGCTCAATATTTTTAACAGGGTGCTTTTGCCGGCTCCATTACTGCCTATTATACCCACACGGCGGCCTTGCTCTACTTCAAAACTGAGGTCGTTGAGTACTATTATTTCTTCTCTCCGCGCAGCCGAAGCGCCTTGTTGCTTAAAGATATTCTTTGCTTTTGTGGCCAGCTTATCTCTCAGGCTGCCCTGCGACCCTCCCTGCTGCTCATGGTCTATGATATAGCGCTTACTTAGTTGGTCGACCTTTATTACTACATCACCCATATGATCAGATATCGTCTGCAAATGTTTTTTCGGTTTTACGGAAATAGCCTATGCCCAGCCATAGCAACAATGCGGTTGTACATAAAGACAGGTACATGCCCGGCCAGTACATACTATCATTGAGCAATGCCCACCTGAAGCCGTCAATAATACCAACCATGGGGTTAAGCGCATACCATATGCGCCAGCCGGCAGGTAAGCTCTTACTACTGAATGCCACCGGACTTACATACAAACCAACCTGTATAGCAAATGTGATGAGGTGGCGGAAATCGCGGTAACGGACATTAAGTGAGGTAAAGAACAGACTGATGCTTAATGCACAGGCGAAGAGCTGTATAATGAGTAACGGCACAAATATTACCTGCCAGTGCGGCATAAAATGGAACCATGCTAATGCGCCAATAACTATGGCAAAGGATATAAAAAAATCGAAGCAGCCGGTAACCAATGTGCTGAGCGGAATGATGATGCGCGGGAAGTAGACCTTATTGATGAGGCCCGCATTGCCGGTAATGCTATTGGTGGCATCGCCTACCGATGTGGCAAAGAACTGCCATGGCAACATACCTGCGAGTACCATAAGCATATAGGGTGCCTCTGACGGGTTTTGCAGCCTGGCAATGCGATTAAAGACCACTGTGAAGATGAGGGTAGTAAACAGGGGGCGCACAATGCTCCATGCAGTGCCTATGACGGTTTGCTTGTATCTTATTTTTATGTCCCGCCAGCTCAATATGTAGATCAGCTCACGGAATTTCCATACCTCATGCCAGTATTTTTTATGAGCCATAAATTGGGTTAGTGCCTTTTAGCAAGTGCGTGTATGTTTATGAACCTGTATAGATACTTGTAGTAACAATTTTTGAAAAATGTTCTGAATGGGCGCTTTTCATCTTTGCGGTAAACAGAGTAGCCGATGCCTATTTTGCGGAACGTATCGAGCACCAGGTTTTTGTGTTTGGTGTATAAAATGTCTACTACTTTGCAATGATTATCTTCATCGTCCAGCAGAGAATGATTGGTTATGCGGTAGTCGAACATGACCTCGTCAACAAAGTGGAACTTCTTTTGTGCGGCCCCTGCTCTTATCCATAGATCCCAATCTTCAAAAGCTATGAGTTTTCTGTCTTCATCAAATCCGCCCAACTCGTCGAAAGCTGATTTCCTGACCATGCTACACATGTCTATATGGTTCATTACGAGTATAGACTCCATGTCGAATTCGCCGGTCTTGAACCGTGGGGTAGTGGTGGCGCCGAAAAAGGCGGGTTTGCCGTAGACAATATCTGCAGTAGTGCTGTTAAATATGCCTATGCCCCTGGCCATAAAGCCATCTCTTATTTTATTGTCGCTGTCTAGAAAGAGAATAAATTCTCCTTTGGCGGCATTTACGCCGGTGTTTCTTGCCGCGCCGGGCCCCTTATTGTCCTGGTGGATAACTGTACAGTCGTGCAGTTTATTGAGCATGTCAAGGGTATCCTTATCTGTTGATCCATCGTCAACGATAATGACTTCGTATTGATACCCGTTCAGGTTTTTTGATGCAGCAACACTTTGCAGCGCATCGCCGAGGTAGCATCCGGAATTATAGCAGGGAATAATTACTGAAACATCCATAGTCGCGGTTTTTTATTTGTAAGAGATCAGCCTGCAACCGTCAGGCTTATTTTGGCAGTACAATATTTGTAAGTGGTAAATGTCAATATCCAGATGGCTTTCAGCTCGGATGCCGGGCTTATGGTCACTATCTTTTTCAGCCAGCCCTTACACAGCGTAAGGTACTCTCTCAGGGTAAAGCGCACCAGTTTGTAGTCTATATCCCTGATCACATGAATGCCTTCAGACACGTAGGCTGATGTTTGCGACGCCGAAAAAGAGACGCTGGTGTGGTGCCACCTGTAGTAATTGAGCTTTGTATGGCTGTATGCAAGATTGCAATGCTGTAACATGCGGGCATAAAATATCCAGTCTCCGCATGTTTTAAAAGTGCCCAGGCCTGCAAGCGCGTTGATTGCGTATTCTCTTTTGAGCAAACATGAGCTGACGTTGGTGATGGTATTATAAAGGCACATGTGCCTCTTGACCTCATTACGGCCAAATTCAAATTCGGCATCCATGTAGCAGTTCAGGTCTTCCAGTATATTTCCAGCGGCATCTACTTTGTATGAATTGCTATAGGCAATACCTACATCGGGGTACTTGTCCGTAAGCGCCAGCATGGTTTCCAGAAAGCGAGGCGAGGCATAGTCGTCACTTTCCGCTATCCATATATATTCGGTTTCCGCAAGCAATATTCCTTTGGTCCATTGATGAAAGGTGCTTCCGCTGTTAGTGTCATTATATATGATGGATCTGACCTTGGCGTTGTCTCTGTATTGCTCAATTATGCTCCTGCTATTGTCTGAGGAATTATCATCGAGCAATATGATCTCGAAGTTTGTGTATGTCTGGTTGAGTATGCTCTCCAAACGCAATTTAAGAAACGGCTCGTGATTGTAATTGGGTACGATCACCGTTACCTTATTCATAGTAGATATTTGATAAGATTCACTCATGATGCTTTAGTTGTTTTTATTTAATCGGCGCACCCTCCCCCTATTGACTTTTTATATTTTATTATTTTTTATTCTATCAATAATTAAAAGTATAATTAATGAAAGATAAATAATAACCTATAAAATAACTTAATTCGTAAAAATAAATCGTTATTATTTTATTTTGTAAGCCCAATCAACTATTCCTTGTAGTTTTTTAACTATGAAAGAGTTGGTTTACAGTTAAATGTACATAAGAAAATGACAATAGAGAATGTTTTTAGCGTTTTGCCATTATTTTCCAAAAATGTTTTTGAAAAATAGTCAGGTATAGCGAAAACATTCAATATTGTTTAAATATTCGGAGAAAAACGTTAACAAAGTATAAGTAGGTACATAGATAATATAAAATAACAAAACTAAATAAAATGTTATAACATAGAAAAATCATCGATATTTTCCGTAGGATATATAAAACGGAAATCGATGACATAAGTAAAGAGATAAGCAGCGGAGTAAGAACTGGCTGATCGCTATAAGGATAAAGGGTGGGGCGTAGGTTAGTTAGTAGTGAAGATGGAGGGGTGAATTAATACTTTGTTTTACTGGAAATATTCCTGATGATATTATCCAGCTCGTGAGATGTGTGTAATATATGCCTGAGCAGTTCTTGTTGCTCGGCATCTGCAGACATATCATCGAGCATATTTACCAAGCCTATAAGGTTGGCTAACGGAGCTCTGATAACATGAGACTGTATCCATGCTATCTCTTTCATTTTAGTTTCAGATTCTTTTGCCTTAGTGATGTCGAGGCAGGCACCTATCATTTTAGATGGTTTACCTGATTCATCGGGTATGACCCGGCCCCATGATTTGAGGTGTCTTATTTCGCCATCGGGCCGTATTATGCGTTCTTCAAACATAATATCCTCACCGGTTTCCACCACGTTGTATATGAGGTTTTTTACCCGGTCTATATCATCGGGGTGCAGCATAGACAGGTAGCCTTCAAATGTTGCCTGAAATGTTTTGTCGTCTTGCCCGTATATGGTGTACAATACATCAGACCAGGTTACTTTATTGGCTCTGATATCCCATTGCCAGTTGCCGAAGTTAGCCAGCTCCTGACCCTGAGTCACGAGCATATTCACCTCTCTTATTGTGGCTTCGTATAGCTTATTCTCAAGTATTACTTTCAGTATTGCTGCTGTGCGTTCTATAATAGCTATCTCATCTTCTTCAGGCGATTTTGCAGTGTTATAGTAAACACCCAATACCGAAAGTACATTGCCATTTACATCTGATATGGGGTATGACCAGCAAGCGCAAAGATTGTGCGGCAATATAAGGTGTTTATAGGCACTCCATTTAGGGTCGGTGGCTATATCACTAACAATTACTGTTTGTTTTAAAAAGGCGGAAGTACCACAGGTGCCTACCTCAGGCCCTATCTCAAGCCCTTCTACAGCAGCCAGGTAGGCAGCAGGTAATGAAGGCGATGACCAGTTATATAGTTTGTTGCTGACCAGCCGGAGAATAGAAAATTTCATGTCGGCAAAGAGGCCTTCAATACCACGTACGTAGGTGTTCAAAACATCTTCCAGCGTGGCTACCTGTTTTGAATTAAGCTCCAACACTTCTTTCTCAAGATGGTCGAGCTCAGCAAGTAACTTGGTCTCTGTAATGTCTACCATTATACCCCGCAATAATTTGGGCAGGCCATTTTCTGTTATTACAGAGACGATATCTTTTATCCATACAATTTCTCCGTTGGCCTTTATCATGCGGTAGTCGAATGTATGACTGCGTGCTTTTTGTGTTTGTAGCTGACAGAAGCTAACTGCCGATTCCCTGTCGTCTTTATGAATATGGTTTACCCAGAAATTGGGTTCGCTGAGCCACTGCGCGGGTGTATAGCCCAGTATACTGCAGGCCTGTTCGCTTACAAAAGTAAAGTTGAAAGTAGTAGCATCTGCTTCCCACACCACACCGTCCACAGCCAGCACGAGGTCCTGATAGCGATTGTGCGATTCCAGCAGTGCGGTCTCTACTTTTTTTCGTTCAGTAATGTCTTGCGCGGTGCCATATACACGGGCCGGCATACCCTCGGCCAGGTCGGCCTTGCCCGAACATTGCAGCACCCGAATATTGCCTTTTGCTGTTATGATCTCCAGCTCTATATCAAATACCTTGTTGGTGGCAATAGCGTCTTGTACAAGGTTGGTTAGTGCTGTGCGCTGCTCATCTGTGCTGTAAAACCCCAGCGATGACGCGAAGGTGGGTTCGTAATCGGGCTCTACTTCGTGAATTTCCCTCATTACTTCAGACCACGTCATTTTATTAGTAATGAGGTCTGCTTCCCAGCTGCCGCTTCTGGCTACGCGTTGGGTCTCATTGAGAAATTTCTGATTGCTTGATAGGGCTTCCCTTATGCTGGTCTCAGTGCGCCTTGCTACAACTATATCTGTGATGTCTATGAGGGTGACAATTATCTGCAAGAGATCTCCCTCGTCATTTAATACGGGTGTAAAAAGTACTCTGAGATATTTATCGGCCGTGCCCGATAGTTTGTTGCCCGGTACATATTTCAGCTCTTTAATTTCATGCTGCATTTTGTCATTGCAGACCTTCTTCTGGCACTCCTGCAATGCTGATTGGTGATCATTTGCCGCGCTGAAAAAGATGTTGACAAATTCCTTTCCTTTCACTTCTTTTTCAGAGAGTTCCAGTAGTTGCCCGCAGGCCGGGTTTATGGCTGATACCGTACAAACAGCACCCACACTTACCAGTAATATAGGCGTGGGCAATAATTTAAACGCTGTCTCGTACATATGATCATTCATAGCGTATGCTGTTTTAGATGACGCGCTGTTTTGTCAGTATCCGGGTTGTTTTATTTACTTCAGCACTTCTTTATTGAAATCATATTAAATGTATGAAAAAATAGTTATAATTAAAAGCTAGTCGGGTGATTGTCAGTAAATTATTTAGTGAGTATAACCAATACATTTCATAATTCTAAATCTGAAGACGATAAAAAGTAGAATTATCATACTGAGGGTGGACTGACACTGTTTAGATATCTAATCCATGCATTGCTTAGAAGCCTCACCCCGGCCCTCTCCAAAGGAGAGGGCGGTGTTTCCCGTATAATCCGAACGGGAGATTTAGTTGTCTAAATGGACTGACACTAAAAAGGTTCCGATAGCTCGGAACCTTTTTAGTGAGTACCCGCAGGCGGGTTATATTTTTACAAGTTTTTTGCCGCTGGCTTTACCCTGTTCCCGAATAAAATAAATGCCGGGAGACAAAGAAGAGATATCTAATGAAGTTGCTTGTTTAGCAATGGAGGCTGTCATGACTATAGTGCCTGTAACCGAACAGATCTCCAGTTGAGCAACATCAGCGGTTGAGCAGATATTGATAGTGTTTGTTGCAGGATTGGGGTAAAATGTTAGGATATGGTCATTAGCTGCAACATTAGTTATACATGCTGTACCAACAGGCTTCAGGTTAATATTGAGCGTGTTCACAAATACACAAGAATCGATAGTAAGCGGTGCAAAGTTGGTGGCATACAGTTTGAAAGTGACTGTATAGTTATCTGGAATGGTAGTGTTGACAAAATAGTTGGTATACGCTGGCGCTGTGTCACCTATATTCCATGCAGATGCGAACACCTGCCAGTTGGCATCATGCAGGCTCATGCCCGGTGGCAGGGGCGTAGTATTGATGAGCTTTATTTGCGGATAAGCAAAGTTGGTGGTGGTATTGTTGACCATAGGGATAACTATGGCAGAATCGGGCGCACTAAGGGTTGTGGCCTGAAACTTTATACCGGCATTTACATGCGTAAGCGTCATGGTATCGCACTCCACAATTTGTGCGGAAAGCTTGCTGCTAAAGCATGCCAGGATAAGCATGGAAATACCGGTATATTTCATGACTAGTTAGTTATCGGATCATCGATCTTGCCATTGATCACGTGCCAGTTCTGCACAGGCTTTGGCTTTTCAACCGGCTTGCGCATTGCGGCCTTTCTTTTTGCATCTTTATATCTCTTTACCGCAGCAAGACTATCCTGCTGGTGCTTCTGCATTTGTTCTGCCTTAAGTTGCGCAATACCTTGTGCAATGCCGGCGGTAGTACCCTGTGCCATGCCTTTTTTCATGCCTTCTTCAACACCGCTGTCGTAAGCAGTTTTCTTAATGCCCGGAAGTGCAAGGAAACCGGCTAATCCACACAAAACAACGCCTATAATGAGGCCTATAAATATGTTTTTCATAATTGCGAAGTAAACTAAATAAAATCAATATTGCAAGATAGTGATCTTGTATTGCCAATATGTGGTTTCAACTACGGGTCTTAAGCAACAGGCGCGTAGTGAATGCCTTATGGACAAATATAATTCAAAATATTAATTTTTTACAGTAATTCCTGCGCTGGCGGTGAGAATAATGATCCGCTATATGTAATGTATGGTTGCTGCGGCAATGAGCACCAAACCTGTAACTATTAATGCGGTTGTGAGTAACTGGCTGCGGATTGGTGCATGCCTTGATATACCGGGGTAGTAGATGTAGCCAATAATAATGCCGGCGAGCAAGCCGCCGATGTGGGCGGCATTGTCTGTATTACCCTTCAGGCCCATCATAAGGTTGAAGACAACGAAGAACAGGATGCTCCTGAGCATGGTCTTTCTGAGCGTCTTTTTTATATGGTTGGTGGTGAGCATGGATAGGAATATACCATACATGCCAAATATGGCTCCAGATGCGCCCACACCCACACTGAATGGGTGTATTGCCAGGCTCATTAATCCGGCACAAACACCTGTGACAAGGTATGCTGATAAAAACCTGAATTTGCCCATCAATGGCTCAAGGAACATACCTATGTATAGCAGCGCAAAAGTGTTGCCCAGCAGGTGCATTGCCCCGCCATGCAGAAAATTATAGGTGATAAGGCGCCACCATTCGCCGGCTACTACTGCCTGCCTGAAGTTGCCGCCCCATTGATATAACGCCTGCGCTGTGGGGTGGATAGGAGACAGCCCTGCAATGACCATGGCAATAAACACCAGCACATTGGCATAGACAAGTAGTGGTGTGGTCAAGTAGCTTTTTGAAGGTACAAGCGCACCAAACTTCTCCCGGTGCATTGGGTGCAGATTACGGTCGGCCTTATCGTAAGCCTCTATAAACTGGCTTATTACATGTTTGAAGAGTTCAATGTTCTTTATGCTCTGCTCCTGATCGAAATAGTAGCCGTCGGCCGATTTGCTGGTTAAGGTAGCCCTCTTGCCCTGTATAAGTATGGTAATGATCTCGCCCTGTGAAAATGCATTTGCCGGTGTCTGGCACATGATCGTATCTCCGTTGAGTGCCACTACAAACCACTGCAGATGTGCTGCCGCACGCTGTACCAATGCCAGGTAGGTAGCAGGTCCAATATGCTGCAATGATAATTCCTCTGTGTGGTACTCAGGCATCCGGGCCAGTTCCATAACCGTGGTAAATTGAGACGTAAAGGTATGGGTGGATAGGATATGGCAGTATTGATAAAAGACGACAGGTATATTACTAAACCCGATACAGTTCTAACATCTGCTTAACTTATTTTGCTGTATCATAAATTTCAAACGTTGTTTTTTACATTTACCTACAGTTTACTAAGCCCATGACCGACCAATATATTTTCACATCAGCGCGACTCGGTTTCAGAGCATGGAGACCCACAGACATTGTGCCGATGGCTGCCATCAATGCCGATGCTGAGGTTATGGAATTCTTCCCCGATACTAAGACGCTGGCGGAGACAGAAGAGTTTATTGTAAGGATGCAGCAACAACAGGGCGATAAAGGTTATTGTTATTACGCGGTAGATGTGTTGAGTAGCGGACTATTCATAGGTTTTATCGGATTGTGTTATCAAACTTATGACGCACCGTTTACGCCCTGCACAGATATTGGTTGGCGGCTGCACAAGCAGGTATGGGGTATGGGGTATGCAACAGAGGGTGCCGAGCGTTGCCTGGAATATGGGCTTAACGATTTGCGACTAAAAGAGATATACGCTATAGCACCGAAGATCAATACAAGATCAGTGCAGGTAATGAATAAGATAGGTATGCAAAAGGTGGGTGAATTTCAACACCCTTTATTGGTCGGTGATGATCGGCTGAGAGATTGTGTGGTTTATAAAACTTAATGGAAGTTTATTCCTTAACTGATTTAATGGCCACAAGGTAGTCGGTTATTTTCTTGCAGGTTACAGAGTCGATAGGGGCTTTGTATTTGACCACCATTTTGGTCACTTCGGCTTCCCATACCTTACGTGGAAATGAAGGTTGCATGGTAATGTATTTGAGTGAGTGACACATGGCACAATAGGACATGAACTCAGATCGGCCCTCCCCTTCGGGGAATTTAGGATTCTCAAGTCCGATGTTCATTTCACGCACACTGCCGTTTACGGAAAATGAATGTACAGCAGCTGGTTCAGGTGCTTCCGGCGTTTGTGCCGGTTCCGCCTTTTTCTTGCAGGCAACTGCAAAAAGCGCTCCAGCTATAAGGATCAGTAATACGTGTTTTATATTTGGGCTCACCAGTTGTGTTAGTTTACGGTTACATCAATGCATTCAATAAATCCCCGGCCATAGCCACTCCTGTTCCATTGCTTTTCGGGTTGCGTATTTCCGGCTACGTCTGTAGCGCGTACTTTAAGGTGATAAGTTCCTTTTGCTGTGGGCGTCCAGTTGTAGCGCCAGCGGCGCCATGAATACTTGCCTATTTCAGCATCCAATTTGGTCTCTATCCACGTCTTACCATCATCGGTAGATATTTCAACTTTCTTAATAGCCGTTCCATCGGTAAATGCAAGACCTTCTACCTGACAGGGCTTATTAGCAGTTAATGGTGCATCAACTTCCGGCTCTACGAAAATGGAATGCATCATTATCTTATTGATAGGCACGGTAGCCTTAGCCAGGTTGTCGGGAGATTCGTTTATGCCGGGCTCTTTAGGTATCTGGTATGCTTTGGCCATCCAGAAACCATGGAAACTATCTACCATTACATTGATATTACTGAGTGCACCTATCCAATACGTGGCATACCATCCCGGTACTATCAGCTTGAGGGGGTAACCATTCAGCATGGGCAATGGCTGTCCGTTCATTTCATAGGCCACCAATATTTCATCCTCCATGGCATGGTTCATGCTGAGCGACTTTATAAAAGCCGGCATGGATGGCAGTGGCGGCCTGTCTAGTCCCTGGAAAGATACATCAACCGCCTTTTCATTGGCGCCTGCCATTTTCAGAATGTCTTTTAATCTCACTCCTTTCCATTTGGCATTGCCCATGCTGCCATTGGCCCACTGCGTGCCGGGCACTCTTGGTGTAAAGGTAGACCTGGAATTGCCCGCGCATATGGCTAATGCCACAATAGAATCGGCTGTAAACTTTGTCTTAAGGTCATTCATGGATAAGGCGAGCGGCTTTTGCACGGCACCTTCCACATAGAGCCTGAATGTATCAATATCTATCCTGGTAACAATCTGCGACATATGCCACCGCACAAAAAAGTATTCATTGGGGGTTATATCCTGCCTGAATATTTTTAATGGTGTCTCCAATTGTGGTGGTCTGTCGGTCATCAGGTACATTTCCTTCTTTTCCGGGTAGGTCACTGTTTGCCGTGGTTCTGTGACTTTGGTTGGTGGCACATCATTGCACGATAATAGGTGCAATGACACTATCAATGATAAGACAGAAATAAAAGACAACTTTTTCAATACCTATAGATTTGTTTGTGGTGGATGCTCCTGAAGCTCAAAAATAGCACTTAACAAGAGTAATGAGTATAAATTTACTTATTTTGCCTGCAAAAGCAAATCGATCATACAAGCCGCAATGGCAGGTAAATACGAAAGAAGATGAAAAAAATATTTTTTGCAGCAATGCCCGCAGTAGTTGCGCTCTTTATGGTGTCATGTGGCAGCGATTCGGGAGTGCCCGACCATCAGACAATGGCCGCAAAGCCGGCCCCGCCTACCGGAGAAGCTATTTACAAAACAACATGTGTGGCCTGTCACCAGGCTAATGGTGAAGGAATGCCCGGCACTTATCCGCCACTGGCAAAGTCTGATTACATGACCGACAAGAATGTAGTGATCAAGCAGGTATTGAAAGGCAGTTCGGGAGAGATAACTGTAAACGGCCAGAAATACAACAACACAATGCCGCCACAGCAATTGTCGGACGATGATATGGCAGCAGTACTTACCTATGTATACAGCAATTTTGGTAACAGCGGCCCGGCTGTAACCGCTGCCGAAGTAAAAGCAGTGAGAGCAGCATTGTAGAAATAGATAATGATATTAACAATAAAACCGGCTACTATGGCCGGTTTTATTGTTTGGGTATATCCTCATAAACACACACATCCTTATAGTAGTTTCTTGTAGGCTATACTGACGCCGAAGCCCATGGAGATGAAGGTGCCATTGGCCATGAAGCTCTTGCTGAGCATAGGGCCGGGGCGCTGGCCGAATTCGAAATTGTACTGGAAGCCCAGTGTTTTTACACCTCGTGCGCTATACCCTACACGCCATCCCAGGTGCCTGATAGATCCGCTCTTCGCCTCTATTCCCCACTTGGCTCCATTAATATCCACAACATCTGCGATAGGGACTACAGGGGCCAGCATAATGTCGGCATAGAGATCACTTACTTTAGCATTGTTTTTTGTGCGGCCGCCCACGTTTATGAACAGGCTGGTAACCTTACGCAACCGCAGACCGCCGTATATACTTACCACATTGGTCATAGACAGCGGCTTGTAAGATTCACCCGCAGGCTGCGGATTGCTGCTACTGGTACCTACACCTTCTATAGGTACTTCCTGCCCTGTTGGTGTTTTGTAGCTATACATGCTATGGCTGTCATCATCAAATTCAAGGGCTTTACGGTTGTAGAACACGCCACCCTCTACGCCAAACATGCGCCTCATAGTGCCCGGTACCATCATGTACCTGGTATGAGTGTAGCCGCCACCTGAGAATGATGACAATACTACTCTCAGCGGCTTTTTCTTTTCCTTATCGGCGAGGAAAAATGCGCCACCTAGGTCCAGTACCATTTGCTTTCTGAGGCCGCCCTCTTTGGTGGGGTAGCCGCTCACCACATGATGTGTAGCTATATCCAGGTATGAATGCCGGTATTGTACCCATGGCATCAGGTGCTTGAGTATTACTGTTTCTACCTTTACGCCATAGCTAATGCTGGCATCGAGATAAGTGTCGGCATTAAAAAGGTCTATGTATGCCGCGGTGGGCTTGTAATTATGTGGGTCGTCAGAGGTTTTTGTGTAAGACGTCATTTGCGCTGATGCGCTGACTGTTATTGCACAGAGTGCTGCTGTTATTGTTATCTTGTTCAACATATGGTGTGTGTTTTATAAGATGATCAATTCTTTTTCGCTTCGGTGATCTCTCCGCCTATTTTGTTGGCTATAGAAACGATCATATTGTTGTAAGCAAGTTTGTTCTCTGTTTCCAGTTTAGCTTTATCTTCTTCGGTCTTTGCTTTGGCGTCGATACGCAATCCTTTTTTAAAAGCCATTCTGTAGCCGCTATAAAACAATCCTTTTGAATAGAACATGTTATCCTTCTTGCCTTCTGCAAGTGGCAGCGGATTGGGGCCGAACATATAGGCACCTGTAGCGGCCAGGTAGTGGCGGTTGCGCTTGTCGCAGAGTTGCGTGTTCACTACAATCACCACCGCATCTACATCCAGCTGCTTGCAAAGGTCGTAGCCCAGGCATTCTATCATGTCGTTATCAAACAAGCCTACACCGCCATTGCGTTTCACTGCTTTCTTTTTGGCATCTGCAATCGGTACATTCTTATTAAGATCGGCCAGTACAAAGCCATTGGCAGGCGCTTTGCACTCTATTGAAGTGCCCATATTGCCGGCTTTTTTCATGAATTTGGTAAGTGCGGCACCTATCTTATTGAGCTTGCTGTGCCTGACTACAAAATTGTTGTAGAAGCTTTTTTTATCCTCGCTGGTAAGAAACTCAGACGGTGTGAGCAACTGCATCCCGTTGGCAGAAAAACTCTTTTTCAGGTTTTCTATACTTGCATCGTAGAAGTAGGTAGCATACATTTTCGCACCCGCCTCACCTGTATTGGTAGTAGTGAAGTTCTTTCCTGTCATATTAGTACCCGTCACCTTGGTAAAGCCCGGATCTTCTGTGTAGAAAGACACCAGTGCCACCCGTTTGGGCATAGTTTTCATTTTATCAAAGTCAACGGTAAATCCTTTTCCGTTGTCTCTTATAGTCACCTCGCTCACATCATATTTAGCCTTTTTCGACAGATCCGTCTGGCTGGCATATTTTGATAATTTGGGTGCAGAGCATCCTGTAATAATAATAGCTGTAATAGCTGCAATTCCTAAGTTCCTGTTTGTTTTCATTTCCCACATTTTTTAGACTACCGGCTGCATCCGTTCATCGTCATGAAGGCTGCAACCGGCTATTAATTAATGCGGTAAAATTAAAATTGAGGAAGCCCACGGTATATACCGTGAATTGGGTATTTATTGGTTTTCTCACAACATAAAAAATGTACGGAGCCGTTCACGCAAAGAGCGCAGAGGTAGGACGCAAAGAGCCGCAAAGGGTATTGTTCTGCGCTTGAGAACGCAAAGGGTTGATGCATAAAACTATCCAGATAACAGTATAGTTGCCTGATCCGGTCAGGTATCTAGACCAATCCCCGCTCCATGGCAAATTTCAGTAACCCCAGCATGGTGCTGTTCCTGGTCTTGCGGAGCATGTTTTTTCGGTGGGTCTCTACAGTCCGCTCGCTGATGAATAGTGTTGACGCTATGCGGGCGTTGCTGTATTCCTGAGCGATCAGTTTCAGTATTTCCAACTCGCGCTCTGTAAGTTTTATTTCCTGTATCTCGTTTGCTTTTTGTTCTCTTCTCAGTGCCTCGGTGCTCATTTTATCAGCTATCTCTTCGGGGAAATAAAGCTGGCCGCTATGCACTGTTCTTATGGCTTCCAGCAATTCCTGGTCGTTGGTGTTCTTCAGCAGGTAGCCCCATACGCCGGCATTGGCCATCTCCAGTATATACTCCACGCCGTCGTGCATAGACAGGCATATTACTTTTATCTCCGGGTGCAGTTCCTTTAGTTGGGTAGTGAGTGCAATGCCGTTCATGTCGGGCATATTGATGTCTACCAGGGCTACATCAGGTTGCAGGGTGTTTAATGCTATCAATAGATCACTGCCACGTGTATACGCGCCCATTACCTCCATGTCTTTTTGTTTCTTCAGTAGTGCGCTCAGCCCGTCTAGCAATATATGATGATCATCAACCAGCACTATTCCTGTTTTCTTCATAGTTATGTTATTTGTGAGGTAGATCTATGGTATAAGTAGTGCCTTGGCCGGGGTGGCTGTCTATCTCCAGGTGGCCACCAACGTAATTGATCCGCGACACTATATTTTTCAGTCCTATACCGTTCCCATTCTTCATTACTTCTTCCTTATCAAATCCCTTTCCATTATCATACACCAGCAGCGTTAGTTCAGTATCATGGTTTACCACCTCTATGTTCAGGGTGGTGGCGGTGGAGTGGCGCAGCACATTGCCCACCATTTCCTGTACACTGCGGTACAGCATCAGCACCTGCATTTTTTCCAGTTGCAGGTTGTTGGTATCTACCCATTCTGTGTATACCTCTATATTGGTTGTTTGCTTCACCCTTTGCGCCAGTTCTTCAAGCGCCTGCACCAGCGATTTATTGCGCAGCCATGGCGGCATCATATCGTGAGATAACTGCCTTACTTCTTTTATCGATTCATCAACATAGGCTATGGCATCCTTCAGGTCGTCGGGCTGTTGTGCATCGGTAGGAACAAGCGTCTGTATCTTTCTGCGAGTGGCTGCCAGCATTTGCCCTATGCCATCGTGCAGTTCCCTTGCCAGCCTTTGTCGCTCATTTTCTTCCGCATCTACTATGGCGGTTGCTCTGGCCTTTTCATATGCCAGTAGTTCTTCCTGCAAGCGCGCTTCCTGCTTCAGTTTATTGCGGTTGTAAAAGAGGTACAGGAGCGTAATGATGAGTGCCGATATGGCCAGCAGTGCTGCGGTAATGATCCTGGTGCGGCTCAGCTGCAGCGATTGTCTTTCGTTCTGCTCTGTAAGTAGCTTGTTCTGTTGTTCCTTCTTGCCTGTCTCATACTTTGCAGATAATTCTTCTACTGTTTTCTGCAGGTTCTCATTGTTCATCTGGTCGTGTAGTGCCAGGTGTTGTTGTGTGTATTCAAAAGCAGTCTTGTAGTCGCCCAGCTGTTGGTAGCAGTCGGCAAGCATTACGCAGGTATTGTCTTCGAGGTAGTTAAACTTTATTGCCTTACTTTTTGCGTTGGCTTCTTTAAAGTAGGGTATGGCTTCTGTAGGTTTATGCTGTTGTAGCAACAGTTCCCCAACATTATTTATACTCATCGCTTCGCCAAACTTGTCTCCAAATGCTGCCAGCAGCGCTATGCTTTCTTTCAGATAGCTTAGCGCTTTTTCAGGCTCATCGGTTGCCGCACTTACAGACGAGAGGTAATCCAGACTATAGGCCATGCCCTGACTGTTTCTTATAGATCTGTAACAGGTGTAAGCTATGGTAAAGTAATGAGTGGCGCTATCATACACCTTCGTGTCCATAAATATGAGCCCCTTATTATTGCAGCCTGTGGCCAGCTGGTCGAGGTCGTTAATGGCGCGTGAAAGTTCTATTGCTTTATTTATGGCACTATAAGCCTGTGGTATTTTCTTTATTTTCAGATATAGTATGCACAGCTCATTATACACATGCACCATTCCCAGGGTATCGTGAATGTGTTCGTATTGTTTATCCGCCTCCATGTACCAGCGCAGTGCGTCATCGCGGTTGCCACGCAGGTAACTGGCTACCCCTGCCAGAAAGGCCCCTTCTCCTATTTCTTTAGTTTGCTGCTGCTCTTTGGCAAGGGTATAGGCTCGTTCAGCAAAAGTGATGGTTTTTGCTGCATTACCCTTTTTGTAAAACCTGGCAGAATCGAGCAGTGTGCCCACGGTTTGCGCCCCTGCGGTAGAGCACATTAAAAGGCAGCACAGTAAGAGTATAAGTCTGTTGGTTGGGTACATTGTAGCTGCTACAGGGCTATAGTTTCATGGCCTGTATTGAGTATTTTGGTTGCTTTAGTAAATATAGCACAATTTGTTTCGTTGGGTTTGTCGAATAAATTTAGGTGGTATCTGCTTTTTTCAACATCAGGTGATGATAGAGCCTGCTTAGTTTTATGCGGTATACATCATAGAATAGTGCGAACACCAATATGCCCGCAGGTATATAAAACGTATGGTAGCTGATCTGCTTGAAAATATAGCCACCCGCTATAGCGCCCGAAAGAAAGAACAGAATGATAACTACCTTAAGTATAATGCGTTGCTGTAAGATATTGCGGGGCACGTCGCCCTTGTGTGCCAGTGCGGAGAGGTCTATGCCCAGATCGGTAAAGAGGCCGGTAAGATGTGTGGTACGTACTGCTGCCCCCGATATCACCGATACAAAAGCGTTTTGCAGGCCCATAGCAAAGAGCAGTATACCTGCAAAAAACTCTGTTTGTGCCACGCTGTGGTTGTAATTATGTGCCGTGGCGCCAACCAGCACCAGGATAGCAATTTCAACCACCACCGGCACCATATAAGAATTGTGTTTGCGGGCCGATGCCCACCTGATGTAATAGCCCGAACAAAATGCGCCTGACAGGAACAGTAGCATCCAGAGCCCCACCATTCTTGCTGACCGCAGATTGCCTTCGGCAAGTTGCTCTGCAAATAGCGCTGCATGGCCCGTAACATTAGTGGTCAATACTTTAAATGCCAGCAGTCCGCTCACATTTACAAACCCAGCCGTAAGGCAAAGCATTGCCGCCAGCCTTATATTCTGTTTGTGGTTTCGCCTCCTCCCTGAGTGCCGTAACATGCTACAAGGTACGGTTTTTTGGTGGGGTTATGTGGCCGGGTCTATCGCCAGCAACTGCTCACCATCCGCAATAGTCTCTTTAAGTTCGCCATTACTTGCCCGGTAGTCGCTCTTGCCTGCGACGGCCATATTATATGATGGACCGCCATACGTTTGAACATAATATTATACAAACTCACTTAAAACCAAAACAATCAAATAGGTGTTGCGGCAATAGATAAATATTTGGCATACAAATAGTAGTAGTTCAACATTTCTTTTTTTATATTTACTATCTAATATATTTGTCTGCAATTTTCACCCCATTCGCATCCATATACTATGAAAAAGCAGCATGCGAACTTTATATGTTTAAAATGCTTACAGACCATAAAAAAGGCGTTGTTGAACCGTTGATCTTTTCGGTGGCTGTGTTTATACTCACATCCTTGCTGGTACAGTACCTGGTGTACCAGCAATACCTTATTGCCCGTGAGAATGAACAAGAACAACTGCAACAGGAATTAAACCGTGTAAAAGATGGGTTCAGGGGTATATTGAATTCAAATATCACAGTTGCAAATGCATTGGCTACCATACACAAAAGCTTTGGCAGCAACTACAATTTCGACACAACTGCAAAACAATTACTGGAAACCAACAAATATATTGACGCTCTGCAGTTGACAGATGGGGGCGTAATTACGCATGTGTACCCGCTCAGGGGCCACGAAGGAACCATTGGGTTTAATACACTTGGAGACAGCACGAGGAGAAAAGAAGCCGAGCATGCAATAAAACGCAGAGACATCTACTTTGCCGGCCCCCGCAAACTGAAAGAAGGCGGTATCGGCATTTTAGGGAAAGTACCCATGTTCTCTGGTGGGAAGTTGCTCGGCTTCAGTACTGTATTAACCAAGTTACCAACTATTGTTACAGCGCTCAAATTATATGACAGCAGCAAACTGATTTATTCTTACAAACTTGCTAAAAATAATGCTGCAGATTCCAGCGATTATTACTTCACAAAAATGCTGCCAGGCAGCAAAAACATTGCTGCATCCACTCAAGTAAATGAGGGCGACTGGACATTGACCGTGTCCTACAGTTCTGTTGCTCATACCAACAACTTTCCTCTTACCCAAGCGCTTATTGGCTTCCTTCTCGCACTATTTGCAGGAGCGTTCATGTATCGGAGGATAAGGCAACCATATTATCTGAAAGAGATAATAGACGCAAAGACAAAGGAGTTGTCAGCCAGGGAAAAATATTACCGTACTATCACCGAAGCCAACTACGATGCAACGGTTCTGTTGGATGGAACTGGCAAAGTTCTCTACCAGACACCATCAGTAGAAAAGATATTAGGTTATTCGTTTGCAGAAATGCAATTGTTAGATGGCATTGAACTTATACACCCAGATGACAGGGAGCGGGATAGTCAGGCCTTTATTGATTTGTTGGGAGAGTCGCGCAGAATTGTGCACCTTACACATAGGATCAGGAAGAAAGATGGCAACTACATATGGATAGAGAGCACCTACAGAAATTTACTGCTTGATGAAAATATTCGTGGCATTGTGCTCAACTACCACGACATAACGGACAAAGTCATTGCCCAACATCAGCTTGCAGAAAGGGTTAAAGAACTATCCACAATCTATTATGCTAATGAGATACTAAAAGACGAACATCAAAGCGCCGGCGAGGTATTCACGAAAATTGTGGAGTTATTGCCTCCAGGCTGGCAATACCCCGAAATATGCGGAGCAAGAATAGTATTTGACGGGCAAGAATATTGCACTCAAAATTACAGGACTTCTGTTACTGTTCAGGCTGAACATTTTAGACTGATCGACGGGCGGCAGGGCGTGATCGAAGTGATATACACAGAAGAGAAGCCGCATGAATATGAAGGGCCGTTCCTGAAAGAGGAGCGTGACCTGATTAGGACCCTGGCGGAAACCATAGTAGTTTATTTTAATAAAGCGTCTCAGCAACGGGAGCGTACAAAATCTGAAGCTAATTTCAGAAGCTCATTCGAGCATGCGGCGATAGGTGTAGCGCTTGTTTCTACAGGTGGAAAATTTGTGAAAGTAAACCAAGCCCTTTGTAGTATGCTGGGGTATAGCGAAGATGAATTGCTGGCCCTCACATTTGCGGAGATCACACACCCGGAAGACGTTGGTCCCGATGTAGAAAATGTCAAACTGATATTGGATGGGATAAAGGATTTTTACAGGATAGAAAAGAGATACATCCACAAAAATGGCTCCATCATCTGGATCAATCTTAATGCAGCTATTATCAGGGATAGCGAACATAAGCCATTGTATTTTGTATCTCAGATTGAAAATATTACAGAGCGGAAAGAGTCGCAATCTAAATTCCAGGATCTTGTTGAAAAATCACTTGTAGGAGTTTACATCGTCCAGCAGGGTAGGTTTGTATATGTAAATCCATGGATCATGGAGGAATCTGGCTACTCAGAAAAAGAGTTGACCTCTATTTCTTTTGACAGGTATTTGCACCCGGATGATGTAGCTCTGGTATCGAAGAACATTAGGGCCAGACTTAGTGGCGAAGTGAATGATACAAGGTATGAAGTGAGGGTGTTCAAAAAAACGGTGAGTTGATGTGGATGGAAATGTTTGGGTCTGTGACAACCTATAATGGTGCCCCTGCCATCATTGGTACGATGGTAAACATTACCGAGCAAAAGGAAATGTACGATGATCTTGCAAGATCGGAAGCAAACCTGAAGTCAATTTTTAATAATACCCAGGCTTCGTTTCTGCTTGTTGATCAAAATATTAATATTCTGGCTTGTAATGAGTATTTCCGTATCGAGTATGCTTATCAGACAGGCATCGATCTCCGGATAGGTTTAAACATGCTTGATCTGCTATTACCGGAGAGGTTAGAGCCGATTAAAAAAATATTTGAAAGCGTAAAAGCGAACGGTATAGCAGTAGACTACGAAACGACATATACCAACAGGCAACTGCCCAAACATGTTTCTGCTACAATATCTCCTGTGTTAAATAACGGGGCAATTATTGGATTTTGCTATGTTGGGTTCGATATTACCAACAGGAAAAACCTGGAGATAGAAAAACAAAAAATGGTTGCTGATCTTTTCAACAGGAACAGGGATCTCCAGGAATTTGCCCAGATAGTTTCTCATAATCTAAGGGCGCCGCTGGCTACACTGCTTGGTCTTAATAATATGCTTAAGGACAGTGAGAGCGAAGAAGAAAAGGACTTTGTTCTGGAGAACATTGCGATAACTTCAGAGAAAATAGATGTTGTTGTAAGAGAGCTGAATAATATCCTGGATGTAAAACAAGATTCTTTAGAAACAAGCACAGCGGTTGATCTTAATGAACTTTGGAAGGAAATTCACCACAAATTCGAAGACCTGATCGCGAAGAGCCACGCTGAAATTACAATTGATTTTACCACTATCAGTAACGTGTTTACACTGCGGTCTTACCTCTTTAATATTCTGTATAGCCTTGTTTCAAATAGTTTAAAATACAAGGATAAAGAGAGGCCGCTGAAAATAAGGATATGGACAGAGCAACTGCCGGGAAAGACATTGCTCATTATTCAGGATAATGGTACAGGCATTGATATGAATAGGCATAAGGATCAGCTTTTTCTGCTTAATAAGCGCTTTCATAATACCTCTGATGGAAAAGGCATGGGGCTCTATATTGCAAAAGCACAGGTAGATATACTACAGGGAACAATAGAAATGGATAGTGAACCGGGCGCGGGCACTACAGTTAGGGTGATACTGCCGAGTGAGTACCATTGATAAACATCGTGGAAATATGCATTATCAAAATGCCAAATTTTCTCGTTGAAGAACCATCATGTAAATTTCTTCCCTTGCCTGGCACGCCTTTCATTTGTCACCAGCCATCTCATCACCTTATCAATGTCACATTTCCCTTTAGTGAGGTTGTTTTGCCATGTTCGGTTATTTGAGCCGTGTATACATACACGCCTTGTGCTGCAGGTACATTTTTATACATGCCATTCCATCCTGCCGACGAATAGTTTGTCCAGAACACTCGCTCTCCCCAGCGGTTGAATACACTTAGGGAAAAATCATCGTAGACGGTTAGCGGATCTCCGGCAAGGCAAAACAGATCGTTGTGTCCATCTCCATTTGGTGTAAACGCATTGGGGAAAGGGTAGGCGATTGTGTCTTTGATTTCCACTGCAGAATCCTGCACGCCTATCATGCCTATGTAGTAATAGCTATCGCCGGTGTTGCCACCTACAACACTTTTAGTAAGGTTAGCATCATTTTTAAAACAGCCTATTACCAGATTGGTATATGCAGAATCCGCCACAAATGTTCCTGTAAGGGTCACCCAATTGGTTTTATCCGTTATCACGCCATAACTCGAATAATCTATCTGCGGAGTGACCGCTAAAGGCCCCGACAGCAGCGGCTCATTTACGGCATAAGTACTGAAAAAGATACCGAGCCCGTTTGTAGCATACTTGCTGTAATCTGCAAGCGACACTTTTATGGACATTGTATAGGTTTTACCCTTTGTAAGCGCATCGATAGTTGTGCCTATATATTCTCTGTATTCATACATGTCTACGTATGTGAACAGCCCCATGTACGCATTATTCCATGAACTTTGAGTTCCGAAAAGATTGTTGGGTACACCCACAGTTGTGCCTGTGGCGCAGGCATTAAAGTAGTCGGAGGTGCCCTGTGTTACCTGCCGCCAACCGGCGCAAGCATCGGCCTGACTATAGCTGTAAGGGCAGTAAACATAATGTATAAAACCTGGTGTGGATATTTGTGCGTTGCTTTTAAAAGATACCAACAGCAATAGTAGTGGGAAGATGACAAATGAGTATTTCATAGATTACGAAACTTTAGGGCTATAGATTTTTGGTCAATAGGGATGTACAATGAAGCCAAAGATATAAAAAATGTAATGTTTATTGATCTTTTAATGAGTGCCTTGATTTTCTGTTACTATACAAATCCCGCCCTCTTAAAAAATTATGAATATTGGTTTCATTTTGCACTGCGTAATTGCTTTAACAAGATCATTGCCAAATCGTCAAATTGCCGAATTATCTCATTGAAAAACCATCATGTAAATTTCTTTCCTTGGCTGGCGCGGGTTTTACAAAAATATTTGGAAACGGACCTTTCGGTACCTTATCTTGCTTAAAACGAGGGAAAAATCGCTTGATCACTATATGAAAATTACTAAACTCAATTCACCGGGTATCATGTCTATCCTTAAATCCTAAAAATCATGGTTCAGACAAAAAAAAGTGGCAACATGTGGCAGAAAGTGGCAGGAAGTGGCAAAATGTAGTAGTTTATTAGAATCGGCCGAACCCTTACTCACAAAGCCATACACGGAAATTGGTGAGAAAAAACTGCCACTTTTGTGAAAAACTGCCATTTTTTAAGAGGTGGCAAAAACCTTACCCAACACGGTCTTTGCTTCGCGAAGGGCTCGCAAAGACGGTTTGGGTGGGTCTTAAAGAGAGCCGGCCCGTGCGAATGTCGTGGTTCGGCGAGGCTCACTATGACATTCGGTAGCAGCCGGATGACTGCCTCACCGGAACATTCTGTATGTACATTGTCGAATTGCCGAATTGTAAAATTGCCCCATTTATTCAATAATAATTTGTACATTTGCACAAATTAGAAAGAGAGGGGACAAATAATTGTCCCCTCGTTTTTTAGGTATGAGTGAGCTGATTCAAAAAGTATATGCTCTTATAGAGCCCATGATCGATGGTACTGATATGTTTATTGTAGACATAAAAGTGAAGCCGGTCAATAATATTAAGGTGTTCATGGATGCCGATAGTGGCTTCTCCATAGAGCGCAGTGTATCTATACACCGCAGGTTGTATCATATATTAGAAGAAGATGGCTCGTTCCCCAATGGCGATTTTTCTCTCGAAGTATCGAGCCCCGGTATAGATGAGCCACTGGCCCAGTTGAGGCAGTATACTAAAAATATAGGCCGCAAGATCACTATTACAGATAAGGAAGATAAGGATACAACGGGTATGCTTACAGAGGTTTCTGAAACAGAAGTGACGCTTGAAGTGAAAAAACTGAAAGAAAAAATAGCAACACCGGTAGTGATACCTTTTAAAAATATAAAGAAAGCAGTAGTACAAATTATTTTTTAACAAGCCTTTGCCCGCTTGAAATAAGGGCAGAGAAAAACCAGAGTATATGCCAAGTATCAATCTTATTGATTCCTTCCAGGAGTTTAAAGACGCGGAAAATATTGACAGGCCTACCCTCATGAAGGTACTTGAAGATGTTTTTAAGACGCTGCTTCGTAAAAAGTACGGCAGTGATGATAACTTCGATGTGATAGTGAATGACCAGACGGGTGACCTTGAAATATTTCGCAGGCGCGAGGTAGTAGAGGACGATATGGTGGAAGACGAGAATGCACAGATACCATATACTGAAGCTATTAAAATTGAAGCCGATTATAACGTAGGTGAAGAAGTGTATGAGGAAGTAGATGTGGCACACTTTGGCCGCCGTGCTATCCTGGCTGCAAAGCAAACACTGGCTGCCCGTATTGGCGACCTGAAGAAAAACAACCTGATGAAGAAGTATGCCGACCGTGTTGGCGACATCATCACCGGCGAAGTTTACCAGATATGGAAAAAAGAAATGTTGCTGCTTGATGACGAAGGTAATGAGCTGATCATGCCTAAGACAGAGCAGATACCTACAGATTTCTTTAAGAAAGGCGAAACTGTTCGCTCGGTAGTAAAGAAAGTAGAAATGAGGAACAATACACCTGTTATTATCCTTAGCCGCACCCATGCTTCATTCCTTGAGAAATTGCTGGAAATAGAAGTTCCGGAAATACTCGATGGTCTGATCACGGTTAAGAAGATAGTACGTGAGCCCGGTGAGCGCGCCAAGGTAGCTGTAGAAAGCTATGACGATCGTATCGATCCGGTAGGTGCCTGCGTAGGTATGAAGGGTAGCCGTATCCACGGTATCGTTCGTGAGCTGCGTAATGAAAATATAGATATTATCAATTATACCAACAATGTTACCCTGTTGCTGCAGCGCTCTTTAACGCCTGCACGTATCAACAACATTAAGCTGGATAACGAAAAAATGTCTGCTGATGTATACCTCGATAGCGACCAGGTATCTCTGGCTATCGGTAAGAAGGGTGTTAACATTAAGCTGGCACAAGAACTGACCGGGTATTCTATAGATGTATTCCGTGATGCTAAGGAAGAAGTTGATTTCGACATTGACCTGGCAGAATTTGCGGATGAAATAGAACCATGGATCATTGAAGAACTGAAGAAGATAGGTTGCGATACAGCACTGAGCGTGTTGGATCTTTCTAACGAAGAGCTGGTACGCCGTACCGATCTTGAAGAGGAAACAGTTAAGGAACTGCGCAATATACTGGAAGCAGAATTTAAGAACGAAGACTAAGCGCGTATGGTGGCATTTGTAAGCTGAAAAGTACCTGTGTGTCTTTGAATTTGAGTAAAATGATGTGTTTTGCCCATAAATGGGAAAATATATGTTAAGTTTTTACGCATTGCGTAAATAAAGTGATGCAGCCGGTCGTGCCCCTTCGTCATTTTAGCATAAAATGGCGTAGGTTTGTATCATCAGGGTGCGGGCCGGGTGAAAACCCGGCGAAAAAGTATTTTGACAAGGAAATAGTAATAATGACAACAACAACAACAAAGACACCCAGGTTACTGGAAGCTGCTAAGGAATTTAACATTGGTAAGGAAACACTTGTAGAGTTCCTTAGTGATAAAGGATTCCAGATGAGTAGCAATCCAGGTGCCAAGCTCACCGAGCAAATGTATGGCGCCCTGCAGGTAGAATTTGCACTAGACAAAGACGCCAAACGCAGGAGCGACCAGATTGCATTGCCTAAGGGTTCGTTGTATGATAACGGTAAGAAGAAGGAAGCTGAGCCGGTAATAGCGAAGAAGGAAGAGCCGGTAGCCCCTGTAAAGGAAGCGCCGAAGCCTGTTGCTGCACCTGCAAAGGAAGTAGAAAAGTCTAAAGCCGCAGAAGTAAAGGCAGAAGCACCGAAAGCAGAGGTAAAACCTGTAGAAGTAGCTAAACCGGTAGTAGTGGCCGAAGCGCCTAAGGAGAAAGCAGCGGAGCCTGTAAAGGCAGCCCCTGTGGTAGCCGAAGCGCCGAAAGAAAAAGCGCCTGAAGCTGTAGCACCGCCTGCAAAGAGCGAACCTGAAGTTGAAGAACCTCAGCACGTAGACATTAAAGCACCTAAGATAGGCGGCCCAAATATTCTTGGTAAGATCAATCTCGATGAGATGAACCTTGCTTCCCGCCCTAAAAAGGGTGCGGTGAAGAAAGCAGCTCCCGAAGCAGCACCTAAGAAGGCCGAAAAAGCAACAGCTCCGAAGAAAGAGCCTGTAGCAGAAACTCCGGCAGAGCCAACAGCAGCTGTCGCAGCGCCTGCGCAGGAAGTTGCAGCGCCTAAAAAAGCAGAACCAAAACCACAACCGGTAGCAGAAGTTACTCCAGCTCCGCCACAGGCCGCTCCTGAAGCGCCTGCAGCCGCAGCTGATGACGATGATGCTAATAAGCCGGAACATATTGAGATGAGGGCCCCAAGACTGGAAGGCCCTAAGATCATTGGTAAAATAGAATTGCCTGTTTCTCAGCCGGGTGGCGGAAACGTAAGGCCTAGTGAAAGAGAAAAGCGCAAGCGCAAACGCATACCTGTTGAAAAACGTCCTGAATCGTACAAACCGGGTCAGCCGGGTACAGGTACCCCAGGCCAGCGCCCTCCGGGCACCGGTACTCCGGGTGTTGGCGGACAAGGCAGTAGGAATGGTGGTGGCGTTGGTCGCCCTACAGGTGGTGGCGGTGTAGGCCGTCCTATCAATGGTCCTAACGGCACCGGTGGTGGCGGCAGGCCAGGTGGTGGTGGCGTAGGTCGCCCATCAGGTAATGGCCAGGGTGGTCGCCAGGGTGGCGGTCCGTACAGGCCGGGTGGCGGTGGCCAGGGTGGTCCTCGCAGGCCATATGGCGAACCGGTTTCTCAGCAACAGCAGGAAATTGACGCGAAAGCGATACAAGATAAAATACGCGAAACACAGGCTAAGCTTACAGGCTCTACCCGTAGCAAAAACCTTAAGGCCAAATACCGCCGTAACAAGCGAGATGAAATGGCTGAAAAGCGTGCAGCGGCAGAAAACTCTGATGGTATCAACATCATACAGGTTACTGAGTTCATCTCGGTAAGTGAGTTGGCTAGTTTGCTAAACGTGAGCTTTGCCGATATCATCGGCAAGTGTATGAGCCTGGGTATCATGGTGTCTATCAATCAGCGCCTTGATGCGGAAGTAATTGAACTGGTAGCAAGTGAGTTTAGCTATGAAGTGGAATTCATCAACCTGGAACAAGGTGTAGATGAAGAAGATGAAGAAGTAGATTCGGAAGATGATCTTAAGCCTCGTGCACCAATTGTAGCTATCATGGGTCACGTCGATCACGGTAAGACCTCATTGCTCGATTATATACGTAGTGCCAACGTAGTAGCAGGTGAAGCCGGTGGTATCACTCAGCACATTGGTGCCTACCAGGTGTTATCACCTGCAGGTAAGAAGATCACATTCCTCGATACTCCGGGTCACGAAGCGTTTACCGCAATGCGTGCACGTGGTGCCAAGGTAGCCGATGTAGGTGTGATCGTTATTGCAGCTGATGATGCGATAATGCCACAAACAAAAGAAGCAATATCACACGCACAGGCTGCAAACCTGCCAATGATATTTGCTATCAATAAGATAGATAGAGAAGGTGCTGATCCAGAAAAGATCAAGCAACAGCTGGCTACAATGAACATCCTGGTTGAAGACTGGGGTGGTAAATTCCAAAGCCAGGAAATATCTGCCAAGAAGGGTCTGAATATTGACCTGTTATTGGAAAAGATAGGTCTGGAAGCAGAATTGCTGGAGTTGAAAGCTAACCCTGATCGTATGGCTACCGGTTCTGTAATTGAAGCATCGCTCGATAAGGGCCGTGGTTTCCAATCTACGATATTGGTACAGAATGGTACACTTAGTCAGGGAGACATGGTAGTATGCGGACAATACTATGGTAAGATCAAGGCGATGTTCAACGAACGTGGCCAGCGTGTTACCGAAGCAGGTCCATCTACACCGGTTCAGATACTCGGTTTGAATGGTGCACCTCAGGCAGGTGAGAAGTTCAGGGTATTTGCTGATGAGAATGAAGCTAAGGAAACGGCCAACCACCGCTCGCAGATCATGCGTGAGCAAGGTATCCGCGCCCGCAAGCACATCACACTCGATGAAATTGGTCGTCGTCTGGCATTGGGTAGCTTTAAGGAACTGGGTATCATCATCAAGGGTGACTTCGATGGTTCTGTGGAAGCGCTTAGTGACTCATTGCAGAAACTGGCTACACCAGAAGTAGCGGTGAATATAGTACACAAGGGTGTTGGTCAGATCACCGAGTCAGATGTATTGCTGGCAACGGCTTCTGATGCTATCATCCTCGGCTTCCAGGTGCGTCCATCCCTACAGGCTGCCAAGCTTGCAGAGCAGGAGAACATCGAGATCCGTACTTACTCCATCATCTACGATGCTATCGAAGAGATCAAGAGCGCCATGGAAGGCTTGCTTGAGCCTAAGGTAGAGAAGAAGACTACAAGTAACGTAGAAGTACGTGAAGTATTCAAGATAGGTGGTATCGGAACTATCGCAGGTTGTTATGTACTGGATGGTAAGATCGCCCGTAATTCTAAGATCAACCTCGTAAGAGATGGTATTGTGGTATTCACAGGTGAGCTGTCTTCACTGAAACGCTTCAAGGATGACGTGAAGGAAGTAGCTACCGGTTATGAGTGCGGTATAATGGTCAAGAACTACTCCGATATCCGTACAGCAGATATTATAGAAAGCTTTGAAGAGGTAGAAGTAAAACGTACCTTATAATCAATAAAGTATTAAATGTAAAAATCCCGGCAGTTACAAAACTGCCGGGATTCTTTATTATAGAGGGTTGTGTACTTCCTGCCGCCCTTCAATTATCAGATATAATGCCAGTTCCCCCGCTCCTCTATCCACTATTCTATGATGTATTTTATAACACCCACCATCACTATACTTCCCTTTAAGACAGGCAATGACTTCTTCAGCTCTCGCATTGGTGTTGATATCAATAATGTACAGCACACAGGCATTATACCGTAATGCCGGCCGGCCTCCTATCTGCAGATAGTGATAGTGACAAATGCCCATAATAATAAGTTCTTAAAAGGAATGCTCTGCACGGCCCCGGCGATATACTACACCTCCGCCGGTGCGATAGACAGTAGTATAAATGCTTACCTGAGCATAATGGTTGTGTAGTAGTAAAAACTATTTGCCTTAGCAAGGAACTCATCTTCAACCACTATGTGCTTATAGCCTAACGTAAAGCGCCTAACGATTAAAGGGGTATTCATTGATCCAGTGAAAGCCACGGTTGGTAAGCAGAAACGATTTGTCGTCTATCCTTTTTATGACAGCGTATAAGGTAGCACCGTGGTAGCTGCCAGTCATTGTATAAGTGTTACTGTCGGTCTTATTGTAAGACATGTTTATAGTAAACTGCTTGTCACTGGTCATCTCCAATGTATGGTGCACGGTATCGGCTTTAAACTTGTACCACGCGGTACTATCATTCATTTTTCTTACTGAGGCATAATCATCGCCAATTATAATGCGCCGCCACCTTACGCTATCTGTGACGACTGCCGCCAGTGTATCATTATTACAAATGAAGGTCTGCACATCATATGCGCCGGCCATGGGTGTTTTATCCGTCTCACCGTTACCGATCATATCTATGTTGTCGTAGATAGATAATGCCAGAAATGCCGTGATAAAAATTGCCTTTACAGCCTTGTGGGCAATGTTCCATTTCCTGGTCCGGAATATTGAAACCGATGCTGCGGGTGCTACAGGCTTGTTGAAGATGAAGAAGTTGAGAAAGCGGCCGCCATCGGCGGCTATGATGAACAGAGACATGAGCAAGAGGCTGGTAGAAAAGAGCTTTACCGGCACATCGTAGCAAAAATTGATCATAACGATATTGGTAACAACTGTAGTAGCTATACATGCCCCGAAAAGCCTTGTTCGCCTGAAAAGCAGCAACAGTCCACCTATACCCTCAAAGAAACCCATAAAGTAGTTATACGCGTCTGAGTAGCCAAGGAAGGTCCATGCAAGACCCATAGGCGATGAAGACCCATAGGGCTGCAGGAGCCTGCTAACACCGGGCGCAGGAAACTGCGACTTGAATATCTTGGCAAAGCCGTACTCCATGAGTGCAAAAGCAAGATAGTAGCGGACAATAACCAATACCCAATAGTACCCCCTGTTATAGCTTTTGCGTTTGCCGTCGGCTATGCTCCATACTATACATGATGCAAAGGAAAGAACGATAATAAAAAACTCCTCTACATAATTGTACGTGGTGTCGCCGCTGCCATTGGGTTTTGCTTCTATTTTATAAGGAATGTGCAGCACAACTCTACCCGTCCAATACACGAGTGAGTCAAAGAGATTGCCAAGCATCGTCCATGGGAATATATTGGCCAGGAAGAATACCGCAAAGAAACGAAAGAGGATTTTCTCAGTGCGCGTCCAACTGTGGCGTAAAATGCTTGTGTTATCCATAGGTAGTACATTTAGGCATTACCAAATTAGAAAATTTTCAGTGTAAAGCCCGGGAATATTTGTTTGAAGTTATCGGTGGCTATGAGTTCGGGGGAAAGTGTAACACCGTGAGCCAGCTGCAGATCCAAAAATACTTTCATTGTGGTATTCTTAAAATAGTTACCCTTAGATAGTACCAGATAGCCCACTCCAAATGTTGTCCTCCTGATCTTCAGTCCCATTAAGTCATTGTCCATTTCCTCGCCCCAGTGCAGATTTACAAAGGCATTAGTGTTGGTAATATAATCACCGTTGCTGTTTTTGTCGAAGAAGAAAATGGGTTGGAAATACAGGCCCAGGACATTATGGTTTTTGGACGAACGGTATTTTTTATAGCCAAGCAGTAATTGCAGGCCAAGGTCGGCGGAAGGTGCGAGGGTATTGCGTATGAGGCCAATGCCCATGTTGAAGTCGGCAGTAAGGTAATCATAGCCGTTATGTTCCATATCGAGTTCATCCTTTATAACACCATTGTATTGCTTATACTGCACTATTGCCGGACGTGTGATTTTTTTAGCTGTCTCGGAAAGATAGGGGCGATACACTGATGACACAACACCAACATGCCCTCTCTTACCACTTGCCAAAGGTCGTTTCGCTTCTTCCAGGGTGTCTACGATGCGCTTCATTTCTACTTTGTCAGCAATTATCTGGTCTACATCGGTGTAGTTATTCAGTGTAAATGTGAGCTGTATGCTGTACGGAAATATATTCAGCAATTCTTTGCCGGGGCCTTTCACTTTTATAAACATAGCTTCTTTCAGTGGCATCTCATTTTCAATAACGATATGCACGGTGTCCTGCTCAATTTTAAGCCTTGATACATCGTTATTCACCTTTACAAACGATTGCCCCTCGGCCGGGTATTTATTGAACCGTATTTTACGGGTGTTGTTCTTAAGGTTGTATACATAGTCTATGCGTACATTCCTCATATTATTACCTTCCAGCGAATCCTTGTAAAAAGCAATGTCTTTCCTGAAGTTCATAAGTATGGAGTCCATGTTTTTCAATAGTGCATAGTCTTCTATCCTGAACAGTTCCAGCACCATTTTTTTATCCTTGAGCATTACCACATCCTTTATGTGGATATAGCATGGTATGCAAGGGTTGAATGTAGACTCCGTTCTGGACGGCAAGGTGTGCAAGTCTGTGGTTTGGGCAAAGAGAGTGCCGTGCAGGCTTATAAGTATAAGCGCTGTAGATAAGATCAGTTTGTTCATTGGTTATTGTTTTTGAGTGTGACTGGTGTCTGTTTTTGTAGCGGGATGTTCGAGGTATTTCTTCATGAATTTGCTTTCCCATTTGCTAACAACGGGTGGCGTGTCTTCGCGCTTTACGGTCATTGTTTTGTAGGCTGTGTAAGGCATGTATTCTACTTCCGTATGGTGCTGGCTAAGGTGGGGGCTGTATATTTCGGGTAGTGTTGCTTTGGCCAATGTGTCGATCGTATGCTTCAACATACCCTTATCTTGCAGCAGCGTATAAAGGTTGTTATAGTTGTTCATGAGAAAGGTAACCTGAACGGGATAGTCGTATAGATACATTTTGCTGCTATGGTCGTGTAGTGGTTTGCGAAAGATGATGCGGAAGGTGTCGCGGGCTATTTTCATACGCGCCATCTTGCCATTTTGTTTTACATAAATATCGCCATCGGGGTTATACTTTTTAAAACGCATTATGGTGTTGTCGCTTCCCAGTTTTATGTCGTAATCTATTCTTACATTCTGTAACTCTGTAAATGAATCTTTGTAGAATGCCGCATCAGCAAGGGCTTCACGGAGAATGGAATCGATGTCGCTGAGCATGGTATAGTCAGTAATGTCCGTCATTTCGATCACCATCTTTTCATGGTCGTGAAGATAAATGGTATGTGTATGGTAGATGGATGCTTCCGGGATCCGGAAGGTGGTTTCTCTATGCGCATTGATGTAATCGGCAAAAGTCTGCGCGTAGGTAGTAGAGATGCCTAACAGGGCAATCAACAACAATAGTTTTCTCATTAGTCTGGTTTTAGTTGGACAGGTTAATTTTAAATAAGGTACGTGGCTGGTCGTTAGGTTGGCGGTCTGCAGGGCGGCGGAAGAGCGGGAAATGAACGGCTGTATTGTTTTGCATCTCCCGGAGATAATCGTCCTGGTTTATGGGTTTCATGAGGTTGTTGATGTGTATCACTTTCATCTTAAACATAACGTGCGGATGCGGAATGTCTTTGTCTGCAAATTCATAAACGGGTGCCTGCTCTTTGCCAAGTTCATTGATGTGTACCACCTTCATAACAGGCCCGGGAGTGGGTGCGGGAGTCGGTACAAAATCGGTTGTTGGTTGTGGTATCTGTACGAGTGGGTCCGGCGATATGGGTTGGGGTGCCGATGATTTTATATGATGGGGTTTTACAGGGGCTGAGGCGATTGAGGTTTGGGAGTGGAAGCTGTCAGTTATAGATCTATGGTCCTGCCCGATGCTGATGTCGTGGTTCGAGGGGCTCACCATGACATCAGAACGGTTACTGTCGCGGTTTGGGAGCGTCGCTATAACATCAGGTGAGGTATTGTTTTGTTTTGGTTGCAGGTACATGATAGCTATGGTGATAATAGCCAATGCCAGTGCAGCAGCTACTGCAAGTCGAAATACAGGGAATGGCTTGCGAGTGGGTTTTGCATCCAGCCGGGCCTGTAGTTTATCCCATGCGTCTTCGTGGCCAAACACTATACCTGCCTGCAGTGTGGTGAGTGACTCTATCTTTTGTTTTACCTGTTCTTCTGTGGTGTTACTGTTCATAGTAGCATCCGTTTTGTTTGATCAGCTGCTGCAATATCGCCCGCCCCTTGTTTAACTGTGATTTTGATGTGCCCTCTGTAATGCCCAGCATAGTGGCGATCTCTTTATGTCCGTAACCCTCTATAGCAAAGAGGTTGAAGACAGTGCGGTAACCATCGGGCAGGGCAGTGACCATCTTTAAAATCTCGCCTGCATTTATGTTGTTTAGCGAGCCTCCATCTACCGGTATTTCTCCTGCATATTCCTCTTCTACCAGCCGTAGCGCGCCTTTCTTACGCAAGAACATCAGGCATTCGTTGACCATGATCTTTTTAAGCCATGCCACCAGGCTACCCTTGCCCGAGTATACAAACCGATCTATAGAGCGGAAGAAGCTAAAGAAGCCATTGAGCATGAGTTCTTCGGCATCGGGGAGGTTTTTTACGTACCGCACACATACCATGAGCATACCATCGGAGTAGGCATCGTACAGGAACTTTTGTGAGATCCTGTCTTGTTTTTTACATCCTTGTATGGCCTTTTCTTCGGTCATGTAAAGTGGTGTGTTGGTGTGGTTGTGTATAGTAAGATATGCAGAAGGGAGGGAAAAGGTTGCCCGGACAACTAAAAATTGTTGTAAAGAGTTGATTTAGTTGGTGTGTTTTGTAAATGTTCCTATATTTGCACTCCCTGAAACACAAAGTCAAGGTAACAATATCATAACTGCCCAGGTGGCGAAATTGGTAGACGCACTGTGTTCAGGTCGCAGCGTCGGTAACGATGTGCTGGTTCGAATCCAGTCCTGGGCACAACACTAAATCTTTAAACCCCTGTAAACAAAGCGTTTCAGGGGTTTTTTGTTTGAACGTGTACCTGAATTGTACCCAATCTCCTTTTTTATACTCCTTTTTACCTGTTTCTACTTTAGTAGATTTCGATTAAAATTTATCTTCAAAGAACTGTTTATAAGGCTTACTACAAACTTACAACGTGTACCCAGATTTTACATGACATAGTATCAAATATTTTGATTATTTGGCTTTGCGTGATTTTCCACATTGGCAATTATGCTGGAATATGCACGATTGAGTGTGCATTTATGGGCTATCGTGTAATCAATGGCAGTAGTTTGCAAAAGTAAACCTACTTGTAAGTTCCAGTAGGATGTTTGCAACCATATATAGCAGGAGTTTTAGCCTCATTAAGAATAGCTTTTGTGTTGTTGCTGGTATAGTTGTCGCTTAAACACTTTAAGTCGTTATTTGACCTTAATTTACAGGCTATTGCAAATAGTCTTCCCATTAAATTCAAGTAGCATTCTATTTTGTTCAAGGTATGTAAAAATATCCCACTCATTTTTAAACCTACCTTTTTGTTTATAAACCCAGTCTTCAAATATCTGATCCATAAGTAAGTGCTTTTCAGCTATGTTGCAAACTTGCCTTATACCATTGGGCAAATCATCATACAGCATACTTCCATTGTATTCATTTAAAATATCAACGTGTAGCATTGGGAAATGAAGACTATACCAGTTTTCGTATTTGGGTTGATAGGACGGTTGTAATTCAGTTGTCAATTGCATTATGCGTCCGTAACGTGTATCTATTGTACGGCAACGCTTATAATCATCGTATCTGTCGGTATTCCCCGAAGCCATGTTATGCAATATCCAACCTCCTTTTACCAAATCTTCACTTGCGTTTAAATGTTGGTAGAATTTATAGCGTATATCATTATTGCTTTTGTGCTGATTCATCTTTTATGATTTTAGCACTATCTGCCTGCTTAATTAGTAGGTCTAAGTTTTCTGCTGTAAAAGGTACTGGTAGATTATTCCATGTTGGCGGCTTGGTTATGTATTCACCATTTTTTAAATCAACTGAGTATACAGCCCAGCCCTTTCCTTCAAATTTTTTTATTTTCAAATATAGGATGCCCTCAGTTTCACCTCGTTTAACTGCGTGGCTTGATGTGTCTTTTAAATTGACCGACACTTCTACTTCATTGTTATTGTTTTCTGGAATATTATAGTTTACGGCATAAAACGAATTATTGCCCGCTGCAACATTTTTGAGTTCACAAAATGTAACGAATTTCTCTGCTAATATCTTGATATCACCCGCATCATTTTTGCATGACGCTAATAATAGAGCACAGAATATCGCTGCTTGTTTAATGGATTTCATTGTGGTTTATTTAAACTTGATTTAAGTAAAAGATTTGCTATAATTAATCACCTATTACACCGCCAAACCGCCACTGGAAATTTTCATATTCAAAATACAAATCACCATATTCACCTTTACCAGTAACCCTTCCAACATGCCCCTTTTGCCATTCCTCATTTTTCATTTTGCCATTCAATGTTTTCTTGAAGTCCTGTAAGGTTGTGTCGTTAACAAATACGAGATTATTAAGCCATTCTTTAATTGTTTCCCCACCGCCACCATCAGAGAAATTTGGTGATGTTAAGCTGCTTATTTTGGCTATGTTTTTTGAATTTACCGCATCCTTAAAGTCTACAAGGAAGGAGTTCCATTGTCCATCTGCATTATCGCTATTATCGACTGTTTTGGTGGAATTTAAAGAGGGTGCTGGTATAATGGTATAATTAGCGGTATCAGCTGTTTGAACCTTTGCGTTAGCAGAACCTTTTATCATATAATATGCACCACCAGCTATCAGGAAAATAACCCCCACAGCAATAATGATTGTAGGTATTCTTTTTACTGGCACTTCTTTATTTTTAATATTAGAGTCCCCAATAGGCTGTGCAGTTAAAAAAATTTGCTTGTCGCCATCCCTTACTTTGTACTTATCGAATACGCTCCTTATCAGTTCTACTTCATTTCCTTTGTATTTTAATATTAAGTCTGGTATTGTGGTTAATCTTTCAGGGCTGTACTTCTCATAAACAGCACGTAATACCTGTTCTGCCTGTTTAGAGGTCATCATAATTTATGTTTTTTTGTTGTAAGAGAGAAAGTATTTGCTTCTTAAATTTTTCGTTTGCGATATCTTTTGAAAATGCTGTAAGGATAAGACCACACAACGGAGAGAGCAGTAATGATGCGAATAGCGCACCCAAAAACCCAATTTCTCTTTTAGTACCAGCAACACCAATTACTACGCTTACAACAAGCCATAGGGGGATGATTATTAATTCCATATCCTGATTTATGTTTAAAATCTTACACAATATAAAATGCTTAGCATTGCTAAGCAAGATAAATTTTAGTATTCGCTTCTTTGCTATGAAATGGGTAAGGCGAAGAAATCATTTTTTGAAATTGCAGTAGCTGACAAAGTTGCTGAAATTCGCCGTGCAAAGGGTCTTTCTCAAAGCGACCTCGCAACCATTCTTGATGTTACACGTGGGTTTATCGGTCAAGTCGAAACTCCGAGTAGTAGGAGTGCATATAGCGTAGATCATCTAAATCGCCTTGCATACGACTTAGGGTGTTCAGTTCATGACTTATTACCTGCTGATCCAATTGTTGAAAGTAGCTGGGATAAATAGCTGCATAGGTACGTTTGAGTTTAATTGTGGTTGCAATAAATATTCTATCTTGTAGGTATTAACCTATAATAACGATGCTCCCCGACGAACTACAACAACAAATTCGATTTAATATTGCGCAACTTTCAGCCAAAAACGGTCAAGCAGATTTCGAAAAAATCTGTTTATACTTTTCCAGAAAACGAATACATACTAACATTTTACCTGCAACTGGTCCTGTTCAAGCAGGTGGAGACCAAGGCAGGGATTTTGAAACATTTCATTCCTACGTATCAATTTTACCAATTGCAAACTCTTTGTTCATTGGCAATTTTTCGGTTTACCCAGTGGCGTTTGCATGTTCTTTAGAAAAAGACCCTGCAAGGAAAAAGGGTAAAATATATCAAGATGTTCAATCAATTCTAAAATCTGGAAGTAAGGTTGAGCGCATATATTTTTTTAGCGGGGAAGACATTCCGGTAGCTAAGCGGCACAAGTCCGAAAATGAAGTTAAGAGTGTCTTTGGTGTTGAATTACAAATTATAGATGCTCAAACACTTTCACAGCACCTTGCAGATGGGGATTTGTTTTGGATAGCAATACAATATTTGAAAATGCCTTCTGAAGCATACCCAGTTGTTTCAGAAGATTGGTATGCAGAATTATTGAAAGAATATAAAGAAGGTAGTAACAGGATAGATACTATCGGGGAATTTTGTGAGATTAAGGGAGCGGTAAGACACATTTATAAAAACAACGACCTAAAAAAAGATTTACTGTTTTGGTTGCCTAAACTCGATATTTTTATAAATACGCATGACACAAATAGGTTTTTAATCAGAAAAGCTATTTATGAAAAATTTGTTGCATCATTAATTGGCTTAGATAATGTTTCTGGACAAGAAACAAATATCGAAAATTACTTTTCGGATTTTGAAGAATGTGATTCTATTGCGGAATTAACCGATGCGCAATTGTTATTGTCATTTTGCACCGTTTCTTGTCTGAAGAACAGACATAATGTATCTATAGAATATTTTAAATCTATTGCGAATAAATTTGAAAAGCTATTACTCACCAAAATAAACACTACACAAAATATTGATATAAAAGTTGCATTAATAGATATTCATGCAAATCTTATATTCCATGATGTACTCTCTGATGCTAACACTCGTGTGCAGATGTTTGCAAACAGGATGAATAGCGTTATTAAGTTATTACCACGTACGCACTTTTACGGAATTAGTGCGCTTGCAAACAGAATAAATGAATTTATAGAGATACTACTCCGTAATAAAATTGACGCATCTGAATTAGAGAAAATAGCTGGCAAAATTGATACACTATTAGCCAAGCAAGGTGGACGAAATATTGTTGCTGATAAGCTCAAAACCAGAGCTATAACTTATTTGAATAATAATGAGCTTTTTAAGGCAATTGATTGTTTGCATGAATTGAAAATTAAATGGTTTAACGAGGAGTCAATTCAAGAAAGTATACAAGCATGTTTACTTTTGGCTAAGGCTTATCAGAAATTGAATCTTTTCTACGCCTCAAAGTACTATGCGTTAATTGCGTCGTATTTATCTATGAAGGACAATATGATAGAGTGCTATACTTACTTTTTAGAGGGATTATCTCTGGCTTGTGAGAATGAGTATAAGACAGGTTCTTGGTTAAATTATATTAATCTTTTGGATGGACTTATTGCCACACATTATGCTATGACAAAGGACTTTACTGTATATAATCATGACGATGTGCATAAAATAATCTACTACCCTGCGATAATTAAAAATGTTTCAATAGCACTTTTCCCTAACATTCTGCCACTGCTTGATAAGAGATACAGTAACTGGGAAGACATAAAAAATGAAATAGATGAGTTGAGTGTAAAGATGCCTAAAATAAAAAGAGAAGACATTTTGGACACTGCAAGTAAGCAGCTATATGGTAATATATTTAACGACCTCGGAGAGATAAGAACAATTGGGTTTAATGCTTTAGGTTCGAATTGGCAGTTTCATTTTAATAACGATTATGAAACTAATAGTGTTGCGGAGGAGTTCATTTCTAAATTTCAAATTCTGATAGTTGATATAAAGGATTTGGGGATATGCCTACTTTCCACAAATGTGAGGATAAACATATCATTATCTACAGCTGCTAAACCATCGTATAAAAATTCGGGAAATGACGATGAAATTACTTGGGATATTATGCTACCTCCCTATAACGGTGATACGAAAAAGGAATTAGAACACCATCAATTTGAAAGTTTAGTTGTTGCTCAAGCTATAATATACGATGTTTCATTACTGCCTGGAGAGCAATATATAAGATTGATAGGAGAGAGACTAAAGGGAGAAAATGGAATAATTAATAAACTAATATTTGGCAGGCACTATGCAGACTTGTACCATAATTTTGTTTCTAAGACAGAATTTAATTCGCAGAACAGAACTACTCTTAGGAATGACATATACAAGGATGGTTTCTCAATACGTTCTAATGATAAACTACCTTGGGATAATTCAATTGCGCCTAATTACAACAAAAAAAAATCCCTGAAAAACATCGAAACACGTATTACTGTTTTTAAAAAAATTTGTCTATAACACTCCCTTTATTAAACAAGTCTTCAACGTTTATTCATACTGTAAACACCATTAGGCAAGAAGGGTGGCTGGACTGGCATATTTTACATGCTATTACAATGGTAGTTATAAACCATAAACTACAATCCTATTATTCTCGATGTAGCTCTATCGACGAAGTAAAAGACATAGCGGATGAAAAATTTAAAGAAGATGAAAAGAATTGGTACGAACTTATACCTGAAGAAATATTGAATGAGGAACGCTTACTTCAGGAATTGAATATAATGATGCCGATTACTTTTTTGCCTGCATTTGGTCTAACATACAAATCTGAAATACCCAACGGCAAAGCCATTTTACAACTGATAAAAGAAAAATATAACTTCTTTGAAGATGGTAAAGACATTCTTATCTTCTCTTAAATTAATATAGGTTAAATATTTGGCATCAATATTGCATTCCGCTATGTAACACACTATTACATACTATGGGCAATGAATTGAGACCTTACCAAGTGCAAGGAATTAATAGAATATTTGATTCTTGGAGAAATAATAATAGAAGCGTTTTATTCCAAATGCCCACTGGAACGGGCAAAACGGTATTGTTCTCAGAAATTGTAAAACGTGGTTATGAACAAAATCGAAAAGTTCTGATAGTTGTCCATAGGATTGAACTTGTGGAGCAAATTGGTTCCAAATTACAAGAAATGAATGTAAAGGTTGGCTACATAATTTCGGGTAAGCCTGCCGATCCTTCATGCATTGTGCAAGTAGCCAGTGTGCAAACACTACTTAATAGAGAATACCCTGAAGCTAACCTTATTGTTATAGACGAATGCCACCATGCAAAAGCAGAAAGCTATACTAAGCTATGGGCTATTTATCCTGACGCAAAATTTTTAGGCGTAACTGCAACGCCTGTTCGTCTTAGTGGGGAAGGGTTTGATGATTGCTTTGATGATTTAATTGTTTCTATGTCAGTGCAAGAATTTATCAAGCAAGGGTATCTGGTTCCTGTTTCTCATTTTGTTGGGGGAAGCCCTGATTTGGCAGGAGTGAAAGAACGACAAGGAGATTATGTTACAAAAGTGCTCTCCCAAGTAATGATGGATAATTCTGTAATGACTAACCTAATTGATAGTTATCTGCAGAAAGCAAATGGAAAATCTACAATAGTTTTTGCTGTTGATGTTGAGCATAGTAAAGAAATTGTGGAACGATATAAGGCGGCTGGTGTTGTTGCTGTCCACATTGATGCGAAGACTCCAACAGAAGAGAGAAAGAAAATATTATTGGATTTTAAAGAGAAGAAAATACAAGTCATCAGTAATGTTGAAATTATTACCGAAGGTTTCGACTTTCCAGAATGTGAAGCAATTCAGTTAGCACGTCCTACCAAATCACTATCCTTATATCTTCAAATGGTTGGGCGAGTTATGCGTACGGCAAAAAATAAAACGCAAGGACTTGTTTTGGATAATGCAAGCTTATGGCTTGAACATGGACTTACCAATATTGAAAGACAATGGTCACTAAAAGGAAGGGCAAAAAACAAAAAAAGTAATGATGAAAATAGAGAGATTGGAATTGATAATGACGGCATAATTAGAATAATTTCAAGGAATAGGCCGATGGAGGTGCAAGGATTAGAACTTTATTCGCTTACTGAAGAATTTGAACGCTTATTGGATTTTGAAGCCCACTTGATAACTGCGATAGAAAAAAAGCACAAGTTAGTTTCTGCATATTTGAGATACATGACTAATTTAGAGAAGAAGGGAGTGATTATTACGGAAGAAGAATTCACCTATATACAAAAAAGACTTGACAGGCATAACACATCTAAGGAAGTTGAGGATGCGTACAAATATCACCCATCATATTGGCACTGGCGTAAAAAAGAATTAGCTGAAAGGAATCTAATTATTTTTAGAAAGTGATATTTACATTTATTTTTGCTCTGTAGACTATAATGACACAAAACGATATCACACGGAAAACAGAAGAGCAAATATTGATTGATACAAATACAGATGATGCAATTATAGCAGAGTTACTTGAAGAAGACGCTGACCCAACGACCAAATTGCCTTATAGCAAAGCATTTATTAAAAAACACAAATTAGCAAAGGCTATTCATAATGTGACAGGCAAGCTTCTTTATTAGGCATTAATAAAATAGCTGTTCAGAGCCTTTAATAATTGCTGTCGCAATGCTGTCCTGTAAATAATCTATCGGGCTGTATGATAGCCCAAAAGCGACGTGCATAACACTTTGGGAAGCTACCACGCAACCCCTACCTTCTCCAAGCCTTTGTACAAGTTCTTTTTTACAAGATTTTGTAAATTCATTTGCATATAGTGTTCTGGGTAGTGATAAATCGCATATTAATCCATCAACTTCTACCCATGCATGTCCAGCCCACAATTGGAGTATATTATCTCGCACTTCTGAAATGCTAAAGTCCTGTTGGAAAATTATTTGTTCTTTATAAGAGAGGTTGCCAGTTACAAGTTTAGCATCGACATTATGTTCATTTTTTAGTTTTGCATACAATGTAGCCGACATAGGTAAACATAAAAATGGTTTACTGGGAACAGTCAATAGAACCGCTTGCACGGCATTTATTAGTACTTCCTTTGTAATCATTTTAGCGATTATTTTTTAGGCAAATTTTGCTCGGTTAGTGCTTTGCCACATTTTGGACAAGTAATATTCATTTTCACAAATACTTCATTCCACCCTAAATTTTGAGTTGTTGAAAATGATTCTCCTTTTAAATCTTGTAGTGAATATTGTTCCCAATTCGACGAATAGGGCTGGTCATTTTCTTTAATGGATATTTCACCAATATGGCCGCATTCACAAACGACTTTATAGTTTATTCTGGTTGACATAACATTTTTTTTGGGAGTTTCTAAAATATATCATTTAGCATACGCTTTGCCTGGGATAGCTACATACTTTCCTTGTTCAAAACCTACTGCAAAACATCTTTCCAATGTCGCACCGTGTTTTTTTACTGCTGCGTCTAAATCTATTTTAGCTTGCTCAGGTGTAGTATCTATTTTCACAAGTGACGTGTTAGGTAAGTAATGAACCGCATTAGTACTGTCCCCACTTTTTGTAAAGTGATCAAGATAGCCATTCGCTTTCATAGTTTCTTTCACTTGAGTTTGCTTAGCTTCCTTATGTATATTTTCAACTATGTCGTAAGTGATTAGTGTATTCATGACTCTCTGTCTTTTATTAATAGACAATAACAAATTGCAATATTAATGCCGAGTGATCAATTGGACTTTTTGACTAATTACATATGTCCATTTTGGCAGTTTATTAACAAATCGCTTATGAAGTTGGAATTTATATGACAAAATGCCTTAAATTTTCGGGTTGAGATATTTTCATTGTACCGTTGAATTTTTACCAGTCGTATTAGAGAATTTAAGGCTCATAATCGACCTTCTAATATTATTTTGGCAGTAGTATAGGGATGGAGAGTGCTAACGTCGTTAAGTAGGCTTAATTCGGGCAAAGAAAAAGCAGGTAAAAATTCCAACGTAGCTATCGGAGTGCAATTGACTACGGCTAATGGTTTTCTCACCTGCTATTGCTATAAAGAGTTAAAACTTGAAAGAGGTTTGTAGTTCTCTTATTCGCTCGCTATATAACAGAACAAAGATAGCAAATCCAAGGGTCTTAACAGAGATTCAATTCCTATTATTTATTAACCATGGTGCAGAAATATATTTTTGATTTTTCGATGTTGCCACGTATTTTTCGCGCCACTTTTTACTATAATTAAATATGCAGCTTGCAGTCTTGCAGTAGGGGCGTTTCCCTTTACAGTAAAGGATTCCAGACTAACTGCAAGACTGCAAGCTATTAATTAGCATAAGAGGTCACTGTTGTTCATAGCATCGTTCATACTGCCCTTTTTCGACGCATTTGATTAAATCGCATTTCAGATAGTAGTAAACAGTTCTTTCTGATAACCCCAGCAATCTTCCAACTTTTAGCGCATCCCGAGTTGTAAATATAGCTGGCAGCTTATTGTGAAATTTTTCAAACCTTGGGTCGTAATGCTTAATAGATACTTTCTTCGGCACTAATCCCATAATCCTGTTTGCTCTATTTCTAAAATATTCAGTAATGCTTATGGCATCAATGACGTGTTGTTTTGTTACAATGATTTGCATATCATCTTTCATGAGTATTTTAACATGCTTATATGCATAGTCAAGCATTGCCACTATTATAATAAAACGTAGTAGATACAACTCCAGTTTGTTGTATATCCCTATCATTTGCTGGTCGTTCAAGCTATTGCAGTAGTCTGAATTTTCATTCTGCCACCGTATTAGTTCCTGAAAGGCATCTTTTGTAAAATTCAATATATGGGGGTTAATTTCGCCGTCTTTGTTATACCGAGAAGGTACGTTTATGATGTTCTTTATAATTGCATGATACTGTTCTTCAAGTTTGTCATTTGGCATCAAGCCATTCCATTTTCGCTGGGGTACGGTATCCGTGGTTGCGAATAGCAACCGATCCAAATAGCCATTATTGTCGTTTAAATTTGAGATGAATTTTATTAACACGTCTGTTTGAATAGTTCCCGCATTGTTTAAAAATGGTTGTAGAATCCAAGGACTCGATTTCTTCTTTCTGTCTACTTTTATTGGTTTCCCGCTCCACATTGTAAGGTGGGTTTGCATGTCATCTCCAGCTCCACCACGGTATTTATTCATTGAATTTAAAAATGATAAATATTCATCTGCATAAAGGGTCAGACCAGCTTTATTCTCGACAAGGACGTCTTTTATAGCTTCCATCGTAGCGTCGTTTATCATACACCTTTTGCAGGTAGGTTCAATCAAATTTTCGTTCCCTTCATGCTTTAGTTTTTTATATTCCGTATAAGCTATTTTGTATTCTCGTTCGTATGCCAGCTCCTGTGCAAATAATGGAGATAAAGCTCTTTCCAGTGGACCCGATTTATTGATGCTCGAACGCCCAACAATTAGCATGCTCAATATGGCAGTAGATTTGAGTTTGCCTTTAAATAAAATCTGGAAATTGTTACGAATAGCTCCGGCAACAGCCGATAATATGCCTGCTGCATAATATTCCTTTGGAAAGTTTAAGGTGTTGCTTACGTCATTGATGTGTCTCCTAATAGGATCAGGAAATACCTCTATGGGAAAAGGATTGCTGTACTGATTTAAATGGTCCTCTAATTGTAAATTTTTGCTATTACGCCGTGATTCTTTGTACGCTTCTAACTGATTCTCGGGAATCAATTCTTCATCGAAGATTATTTGGTTTGCCTCTACATTTTCCAGTATGTCTGGGTTTGCTGGATAGTCATCTTCTTCAAAAGGCAGGTAAGGTTTCTCTTTTAGTGCTTCCCTTAATCGAAGGGCTTTGGCAATGTTTTTTTCTTCCATTCTCTCTGCATCAGTTTTATAAGTTGCTTGTATCATTTTTTCTTGTTTTTAGGGAGGTTAACAAAATTTGATGCTTTCATCGACTCTTCAATCTGCGCCCACGTCAGTTGAGTGCGGCTGAACATCCACTCATCAATTTCAGATTTCTCAAAACGCAGCTTGCTGCCAATAGCAGATCGGTGTACAGGGATTTTTTTGTAATGCACCAGCTTGTATAAATACTTTACTGTAAGGTTTGTGTAAACAGACACTTCCTTTATCGACATGGGGACGAGCTCCCTATTTTGGTCGATTTTTTCGCGAATTTTTTCAGTCATTTTATATTGTTTACCTACACAATAACGCTTTGCCCCTCAAAAATTTTGAGCATTAATTTTCATTTGATATGTTCAAATGTTGTATTCCTAATCGATTGATTTCACCTGCCAGTGTTTATACTTTTTAACTTGACTATTTTTATTGTTCAATTTGATTATTTTTTCACATTAATAAAAAGTGAGTAAAGCACCTATTTTTAGTACTTTACTCACTTCCAGATTTTTAAAATCTTGCCTTACAAAAGCGGAATTTTGGAGATAGCACTTTTTAAATTGAAATCTGCACGCTTGGTGTAGTTGCGCAAATGTTTTGTCGATGTTTGCCCCAAGACTTTAGATATAGCAGTGTCATTCACACCGAGAGCAATGAGTAGGCAAGCCATCGTATGCCTGCCGCAGTGCCATGTTATTTTCTTATCAATACCAGCCTTTAATACCCATCCCTTCAGTACTTTGTTGCATCCATTAAGTGTGGTTGGCAAATCAAAAATTAGTTGTTGTGGATCACGAGCTATGCCCATAAAGAACAATGCATTATCATGGAGATCAAACTCAACCTTAAATTTTGTCTTCGCTTGTACCATAGTTAGCTTTCCATCGCTAATGTGCTGCCACTGTAGCCGAGATACATCACAATAACGCAGCCCCGTAAAGCAACAAAACAGAAACGCTCGCTTCACACCATCATTGCTACACTCGAAATCTGTTAGCAATCTTAACTCGTCCATTGTGAGAACATTTTTGGTTATTCCTTCCAGCCGTTTTATTTTAATGTCTGCCGCTGGGTTGGTATCGAACAGCCTATCTTTTGTTGCATAATGTAATACTCTACTTAGTAGCTTGAAATAGTTGTGTGGCGTTTCGCCTGTAAGATGATTTTCTAAAAAGCTTTTAAATTTTTCTAAAAAACTTTCGTCAATGGATGTAATGGGCAACTGCTCTTTTTTATGGAAGGCTTTTAATTTTTTCAGAACTGATACCGCACGACGCTCGCGTGTTGGATACGTTATAAAGTGCTCTTCGAAATATTTGAAAAAATCAGTTTTTTGCCTGTTGGCAGGAAGTGGAATATAGCCTTGCAGTAATTTTGCTTCTAACTTATTGCGACGTATTTCAAACCGCATTAGAGTGTCTTTATTTAGTTGCTTAGTTGCGTCATCTGTTGCATAGTAAAGATGTAAGTCTGTCGATTCTACATAACGAACACCGTTTACTCGATAATCAAAACAAAGAGCAATGCCCTTTTTCCCTTTTCTTTCTTTCTTAATTACGTGGATCATTAGCTATTATTTTTTAGTTAGCAATCCCTATAAATAACGCTTTGACTATAAAAGATTCTAATCGTAATATGTGTACCCATTTTGTACCCACTTTGGAGTAGAATAAGGTAAAATGGGGTAAAAGAAAAGAAAAATAATTTTGACCTTTTTGTATATGCTGTTAGAGATTTACGGTTAGTTAGTATTCCCCGAAAGTTGCAGTCCTGGGCACAAAGGTCAGAGTGAGTGTGTGAGCGAGAGCGAACCCCCTCACTTTGACCTTTTCTTTATTACTCAAACCCGCACTCACACTACTTCATCACTATCGATCTAATAATTTCTCTCTTTGCCATGTTTGATTTTGAAAATCTAGAAGTTTACAAAAAGGCCAAAGCGTTTAATGCGGCCGTAAATAGGTCAGTCCTCAGAATTGAAACTTTAGATGGAGTAACGAAGAATCAGTTACGACGAGCCTCATTAAGTATAGTACTGAATATTGCAGAGGGTACCAGCCGCTTTAGCAAACCCGACAGAAGGAACTTCTGCGTAATAGCAAGAGGGTCAGTGTTCGAATGTGTTGCCGTATTTGATATTCTTAAAGACAATGGACAATTATCACCAGAAGAATTTACTACTTTGTACGCTACTGCTGAAGAAATGTCTAAAATGCTATTTGCAATGATTAGAAATCTGGAAAACTAGCGTAGAACTGAGTTAAAAGCAAGTTAGAGATAGAAACACATAACTTCATAGTATAAAATAGTAACAACATGCAAGGCACATTAAAAACAAACAAAGGGGATATAGTAATTGAGTTCTTTGCAGAACTAACTCCTAATACGGTTGAGAACTTTGTAAAATTGGCAAAGTCGGGTTTTTATGATGGGGTTAAATTCCATCGCATAATAAGGAGTTTTATGATACAGGGTGGAGACCCACTGACGAAAGAAGATGCCAAGAAGCACATGTGGGGTACAGGCGGTCCAGGTTACAAGTTTGACGATGAAATAGGTCCGGAAAACAGTAATGAAATTGGTACGATATCAATGGCCAATTCAGGACGCAACACTAACGGCAGTCAGTTTTTCATTAATACTGCCAACAACCGTTTCCTTGACCCTAAGCATACTGTATTTGGCAGGGTTGTAAAGGGTATGGAAGTAGTAGATACTATTAGCTCAGTGCCAACAACGAGCAGCGATCAGCCAATAGAGTCGGTTGTTATTGAATCGGTTGTGTTTGAGTAATAAGTAATCAAAGGTGATATTTTTATAGAGCGAAGCAACGGTGGTTGCTTCGCTTTTTTGTCGCAAGCGGGACGCTTGCATGGTGTAGGACGAAGCGGGACGCTTCGACCAGTGAAGGAATAATAAAATTGAGAGCAGAGCAATCGTGAGGTTGCTCCGTTTTTTTGTTTGGTAGTTGGTTAAAAGTGAGTAGCTATTATAGTGACACCGGCATTTGTTAAATATTCACTTAAACTACAATTTGCGCGCACTGCCAGGCAAATTAATAATTAGTTTTAGTCATAATCTACACACATGGCTAAGACTATATCTGAAAACAAGAAGAAGAAATCACCTGCAAGAGAATGGATAAACGCTGCAGTGTTTGCGGTTGTAGTGGCATCTCTTATCCGTACTTTTTCGTGTGAGGCATACACGATACCATCGGGTTCGATGGAGGGGTCATTGCTGATCCATGATTACCTGTTTGTAAGTAAGATGGCCTATGGACCGCGTATACCCATGACCCCGCTGGCTGTGCCACTGGTACATAACACGATGCCATTGACAGGTGGTAAATCTTATACCGAGGCAGTACAATGGAAGTATCACCGCATACCGGGTTATAGCCAGGTAGAACGTAATGATATTGTTGTCTTTAATGGACCATCAGGGGATAGCGCCATGGCTGAACAGCCTGATATGGATTATTACCAGGCTTGCCGAGCGTATGGGGCTGAGGCAATAAGGAATAAATACACTGTGGTTTCCCGACCTGTGGATAAGAAGGAAAATCTGATAAAACGATGTGTGGCGCTGCCTGGTGATGTACTGGAAATTAAGAATACTGTGGTATATCTAAACGGTATTGCCACCAAACTCTTACCACATTCAAAACTCAACTACATTGTAAAGAGTACCAATGGTGCAGCACCTGCAATAGATGATGACCTTGAACTGGTGCAGCAATTGGGTAATGGCATGTATGCGTACAATCTGCAAAATGAGCAGGTGGCCATGGTTAAGAAAGCCCCGCACGTAGCTTCTGTGAACCTATATCTTAAAGATGCCGCCGGTGTAGCACCTTCTGAGCCGGGAGAGTGGGTGTTTCCGCTGGATACAACCAATTATAAATGGAACAGGGATAACTACGGTCCGCTCACTATTCCCAAGGCCGGCAGCACTGTTGCGCTGACGAAGCAAAACATAGCGTTATACAGCAGGCTCATTACCAAATATGAAGGCAATACGCTGGAGGTAAAAGACGGCAAGTTTATTATCAATGGCGTTGCATCGACAACGTATACCTTTAAGATGGATTACTACTGGATGATGGGCGATAACCGGGACAATTCTCTTGATTCGCGTTATTGGGGTTTTGTTCCTGAAGACCATATTGTAGGGAAGGCATGGTTTGTGTGGTTCAGCTATGGCGATAATGCGCTTAAGGATATACGCTGGAGTCGATTGTTCAGAGGGATGCATGCACTGGAACGATAATGAAGTTTGGAGCGGAGCAACGGGTGTTGCTCCGTTTTTTTGTCGCAAGCGGGACGCTTGCATGGTGTAGGACGAAGCGGGACGCTTCGACCAGTGAAGAGAAAAGAGAATACTGTATATTTAAGTCTACATGATTTTTATGGCAACGTATGAATATGTTTATATAGAGGATGTTGATGTGCAGGAGATCATTTCCTTTATGGAAGGGTTTTACTGTTTTGGTAGGAGAGAGGTGATTGCAGAGCCCAATGAAATGCAGTATTATGAAGCGGGTAACAGACTTTTCCTGTTTCGGCAATTGACAGAGCCGAGGTGGGTAGAGGTGTCTATTGACATGGATGAACTCTATGAACTGGATGAGATATACAGACGTATATCGGAGCGATTTAGTACGCGTGTATTGTTCTTGTATAAGCAGACAACAAGCGCAGATGCCAGAGTGGCGTTATTTGAAAATGGAACATTGCTTCGGTCTATACATCAGGTGTACATGCCACATCTTGGGGATCTCAGGATAGTACAAAACTTTGGTAACAGAATGAAATTTGAGGAGGAACTAAACCTTGAGTTCCCCACAGAATACAGGTACGCCACAACTGATACTATAAGCAGAACTGATATCAACTCAATTATGCAAGTTTTTGGTGTTGGGCCATATAAGACAGATGCTGCCTGTGAGTATATTCACGTAGAGGTAATTAAATCAAGAAACTAAGGTCAGGTTGCTGTCAAATATAGTACAGCTATAATTGGGCGCGAACCTACGGCTTGCTGGTTAATGGGCCGGCTGACGTGCTATAAACCTTTTGCACCTAACGGCGCAATGATATTGACTTAACGGTGCAATGAAATGTAACCGATAACTTTGTGGTATTGATCTTACTAAATAACGACTATTAATATGAGTATTAATAAATGGGACGAACGGTATAAGGAGGAGCAGTTTGCTTATGGGAAGGAGCCTAACCTGTTCTTTAAGGAATGGCTTGGAAAGTATACTCCGGGTGCAATATTGATGCCTGCGGAGGGTGAAGGCAGGAATGGTGTGTATGCAGCAGAGCAGGGATGGCAGGTAACTGCTTTTGACCAGAGTGTGGAAGGGCAAGCGAAGGCATTGTTGCTTGCTGAGGAAAGAGGGGTGTCTATTGAGTATGTAGTAGGTGACCTTGAGGTGCTTGACTTTGACAAGGAGCGCTTTGATGCCATTGGTCTTATTTATGCGCATGTGGATGGGGATAAAAAGGTCGCGTTCCATATAAAGCTGGACACTTGCCTGAGACCGGGAGGGGTTGTAATTTTTGAAGCGTTCAGTAAGAGCCATGTGCAGTATAATAGTGCAGACCCTAAGGTGGGTGGACCGAAAGATGTGGAAATGTTGTACTCAATTGATGATATCACCACAGGGTTTGGTAACTATGAAGTACTGTTGCTGGAAGAAAGTGAAGTGGTGCTCAATGAGGGTGTTTATCATAATGGGAAAGGCGCTGTAGTAAGGTTTGTAGGGAGGAAGAAGTGATCTGGTTGTTGGGATGAGCACACGGGTGTGTTCTTTGTTTTTAGCCATTGTGTGGTTACTTTTAGAAAAATAATTCTGTATGAAGAAAACGATATTAGGATTGCTGTTTGCCATGAGCACGCAGATAGTTATAGCGCAGGATGCAATACCTGAGTTTAAGAATAAGGTGATGTTGCACAAGGGCAATGCCGTGGAAAATCTTGATAATACTACACTGACGCGTGGTATGAAAGGTAAGCCTGGCAGGGGCACTGTGTTTATGAAAGCGGATGGGACAAACGCTGCAGTAACTTTTGATCCGAAGAGTGGCAATGATTTTATTGTGAAGATAGAGCCGGGAGTAGACCCTGAAAGTATTGTTACGCTATACATTTTTGATGTAGATAAGAAGAGCAGAAATATTATAACCGGTGAAGTGGGCATGTCGGGATCGAAGGATATAACGATACCAACTGTGAAGCTGAATTTTAAGAAGATACAAGATGGCGTGTACAGTATAACTCCTATAAAGCCGCTGACAGCAGGTGAGTATTTCTTTACTGTGAGTCAGCCGGTAAACATCTCTCTTGCATTTGATGTGAAGGGATTTGCGTTTTCGGTTGCGGAGTAGTGGTAAGAGATCATAGATACTGAAGAGCGAAGGACTTGATGTCCTTCGCTCTTTTCTTTTGTAGGTTTCCTTAATGAAATCTTAAAGCATAAATAAAATTTTGCAATTACGATAGTTGTCGTACATTTGAGTACGATTAGTGTCGTAGATGAAAATATGGAGCAGATAATAAAGCCAACGGAAGCGGAAATGGAGATACTGAATATACTGTGGGCAGATGGGCCGGCAACAGTAAGGGAGGTGCATGAAAAGCTGGCACAGACAAAGGATGCGGGCTATACTACCACGCTGAAGCAGATGCAGGTAATGCTGGAGAAGAAGTTGGTAAACAGAGATGCATCGAGCAAGACGCACGTATATAATGCGCTTGTGAATAAGGAGCAGACCCAGGGTCAGTTTTTGCAAAGGATGATAGATACGGTGTTTAACGGATCGGCTATGAACATGGTGATGCAGGCGCTGGGTAATAAGAAAACGAGCAAGGCAGAAGTGGAGTTGATAAAGGCCTATTTGAAAGAGAAGACAAAAGAGTAGCAGACTTAAGTTAAAACTAAAAAGGTAAAACTAAAAAGTGTGAGCTAATAGTAAGAGTAGAGCTCTTGCAGGGTTGGCTTCTTTATAAAAATAACCATCCCCAGATAAGGGCTGAGGGCGTGTAAAGCAATAGAAGAGGGGATTTTAAACAGGTTTAATTTATTCATTCTTAAAAATGTCACCAATGGCTATCTGGATTCAATCATTATCGTGGGCGCTGATATATGCGCTGGGACAGGGTTTGGTGGTGTTTGCCACGTTGTGGATGGTGCTTAAGGTGATGCCGACACTTGCGGCGAATATCAAGTATCATTTATCGCTGTCGGCACTGACCATTTTGCTGGGCTGGTTTGCAAGCACGTGGTGGCAGCAATATCATTCATTAGCTATACTGCGTGAGCAATTGATAGTCTCCGGAGGATTTGGTGCAGGAACGATACAACAGCAGCTGACTGCTATTCAAAATGTTGACCATTATAGTAATAGCAGCGCTATGCTATTGTCGGTAAAAAGAATGCTGCCGTGGCTTTCGGTGTTTTACTTTACAGGCCTGGCGTTAATGCTGGTGCGACTTTCGGCCGGAGTAGTACAGATCTTCTCTTTGCGGAACAACGGCCTGATAAAGCCGGATGCGCTATATAACGACATACTTAGCTCGTTAAAGAGCCGGATACACTTTGATGGTGCTGTACAGTTATTTGTATCGGCAAAGGCCCAGGTGCCAATGGTGGTGGGTTTCTTTAAGCCGATGATACTGATGCCAGCAGCAGCAATGGCGCAACTTACAACAGACCAGCTTGAGACTATACTATTGCATGAGTTGGCTCATATAAAGCGTTATGATTACCTGGTAAACATCCTGCAAACGGTTGTTGAGACCATACTTTTTTTCAATCCCTTTGTCTGGATGATATCGGCCATTATCCGCCGGGAAAGGGAGCATTGCTGTGATGACCTGGTGCTGGACCACACAAGGGAGTCGCTATCTTATGCTACTGCACTAGCTGCACTGGCAATACACCCGGGAAGTGCAACAGCCCTAGCGGTAGCTGCAACGGGAGAGCCAAACCATTTGTATAACCGAATTAAACGCATTGTTGAAATGAAAAAGAATCCATTTAGCTACAGCAGAATGGTTGCGGCCATTCTTATTATTGTATCCATTACCTGTTCTATAGTATGGATATCGCCCTCTATTGCCGGCCCGAAAAAGCCAAAGGCTAACAAAGTAGTTGCCAAATCGGCTACTCCTGAAAAACCGCTAAAGGCAGTGGTGCCTGTTGCGCCAGTAGCACCCATTGCGCCGGTAAAGGCTGTGCCTGCGGTTGTGCCGGCGTCAACTCCTGCCGATGCACCAGATGCGGATGAGTCGGAAACCGCGGTGCTGGTGCGACGCCTTACTAATGCCGGACTTGTAAACGAAGTAAAGGGCTTTGTGCTAGAGAAGATACAAGACAAGCTATACATCGATGAAAAGCTGATCGCAGATAACATAGCCGTGAAGTATCTGAACGGGATAAAGCAGGAGACTATAAAGGTGCAGGTGCATTCGTTTACAGAGCGCCAGAGAATGCACCCTGATGCGAACCTTTTACAGTTGATACTGCCAATGACCTTTAACGCGGGTTGTGTAGACAACAGCTCATCTAAGAAGAAGAAGGGTTGTTAGTACTTTAGTATTTATCAATAGTTTCATGTTGCACATGTTGTTATAGACGTAAAGTGCTGCGTCTATAACAACGGGCAGTGCCAGCGTATTCCAATGCATGCAACTAAGCATGAACCATTCAACAAGCTTTGGATGCATTAACAGTAATGTTGTCCGAATGCTATTCGATCAAACTTCAAATTATCAATGGGATGAAACTATCGCAAATAGCAGTGGTTGCTATGGTGACGTTTATATTTGCCGCTTGTGCAGCAAGTAAGAAGAAACATAAAATAGCACCACCGGCGCCGCCAGTAGCACCTGCAGTGACAAGTGTGCCTGCAAAGCCTATACCAGACAAATCGCCTGACGCGCCGGCCAGTAGTCCTGCCAGCCCGTTCCTGTTTTCAAAACCCGCAGATGGTATCTATGCGCCGGGTAATGATGAACTGGCAGCTATAGAGCCTCAATACAAAGGATTAAAGCTGGAAAAACTAAAGGAAGGATATGTGCTCTATGCGCAGGGTGCTTGTACCAACTGCCATAATGCGAAACCGATCTATCCTATACCAACCAGCGAATGGGGAGGGATAATAGATGATATGAGTGAGAAGGCAATGTTGACAAGTGCACAGAAGGATGCTGTTTATAAGTATGTGCTGTCTATTAAGGCTACTCAGCCTAAATAAGGAAGTGAAGAGTTTCCAATTTGGAAAAGGATAGTCGACAAATTAGGGCGAAACCAAGACCTTAAAAGTAAAAGGTGGGTCATGTCAGGTCATTTTGGAATGTTACATTATGAGAAGAGTTTATTATGTCCTGTTTTTATTGTTTCTTATGTCTTCGTGCAAAGGCCAGGTCAAAACATCTGTTCAATTGCAGAATGGGGGTAAGCCAAAGCTGGAGAGGACGCAAGGTACAGGTAAATACGCGCCTGTTGGGTGCGGTCTGGAGGATAAGGCGGGAAACCTCTGGTTTGGCACAAACGGAGAGGGGGTCTATAGGTATAATCCGAGTTCAGAGACCTTTATTAATTTTACTGAAAAGGACGGACTGACCAGTAGTAAAGTATGGGGGCTTGCAGAAGATAAAAACGGGAATATCTGGTTGTGTACCGAAGGTGGTGTGTGCAGGTATGACGGAAAGGTGTTCACAGGTATTAATGTCGCAGCTACCGATGGCTTGAGTTTCATTCCCGGATCTGGACATGGGGCTGGAACCGCAGTGACAACTGTCTGGCGTATTTTCAAAGACGGAAAGGGAGATCTTTGGTTTGGTACGTCTGGCGATGGTGTCTATAGGTATAACGGCAGCTCTTTTACCCATTTTCTACACAACGATGGGGTTGTAAACAATGCAGGTATCCGTCTCAATGCTGTTACCTCGATGCTACAGGACAGAGCAGGTAATATGTGGTTTAGCACATGGTTTGAAGGTTTGTGCCGATATGACGGGAAATCGATAACCAGTTTTAAACCTAATGGCGAGGTGTGGTTTGCTTCCCTTCTGGAAGATAAACACGGCAACATATGGGCTGGTAGAAGGAGCCATGGCGTGTGTAGGTACGATCCTTCAGCGCCGGTGGTAAAAGGTGGAGAAATGTTTACGAATGTTTTGCAGAAAGGAATATTTGATTCATGTTGCGTTAATGGCATTGCAGAGGATAAAGTAGGGAACATTTGGTTTGCAACAGAGGCTGAGGATATGACAAAAAGGGAATCTACAGGTGGAGTCTGGCGTTATGACCCGTCAGTTGAAGCTGGTTCAGTATCGGCGGCGTTTAAGAATTATACAACTGATGACGGGCTGACTAATAATGCTGTGTTCAGCGTTACGGTAGATAGATGGGGTAAGCTTTGGTTTGGGACAAGAGGTATGGGCCTGTGTAGTTATGATCCATCAGCAACAAAGCGATTTGTGGACTACACTGAGTAGTAGTATGCGGGCTGCCTTAATGGCCCAGCTTCTTTTGGTATTCGCTATATAGATCAGCCACTTCTTCGTCATACTCCTTACGATCCATAAATATCTTCGGGTTATAGTCATCGCCTTCTTTGCGCTTTTCGTGGAGGTCGAACTGGCTGGCGTGGGCACATAGCCAGAGGTCAAACTGCTGCTCTTTAAGGGACTTGAGTGTATAAGAAAAGTCTGCAGCTACATTAGGATAAGAGGGCATGCCTACGGTGGTGCTATCAAGAATGGTGGGCATATTGGCTATGAGTACCTTGTATGAGCGCTTGTTATCTCTGACAACAAATGAGTAGCTGGATGCGCCCTTTGTGTGCCCGGGATGATGCAGGAAGGTGATATTCATACCACCCAGGGTGATGAGTTCTTGGTCTTTGAGCCTGCGATCTACATGAACGGGCTTGAACATGCTTCCTACTCCTTTGCCACCAAACAGGTAATCTGAGTTGCCGCCATCTTCCATTACAGGTGCATCTGCGTCGTCTATCATTACTTTGGCTTTCGTGAGTTTCTGAATGTTGGCCATACCACCTACGTGATCGAAGTGCGCTTGTGAGGAGAGTAGTATTTTAATGTCGGAGAATTTGAACCCCAACTCTTCTACGTGTTGGCGAATAGCGGGTACTGTGCTTTCTAGTGCGCAGTTGATAAGCATGTGGCCTTTGGGCGTAGTGATGAGGTAGCAAGCCAGATCATAAGTGCCAACGTAGTATAGATTACCCGCTATGCGAAATGGTTTGTAGGGTTTGGACCATTCGGGCTTTTGTGCGAACGAGGTGACGCTTAATGAGATGGTAATTACGAGTATAGAAAGTGCTCGAAGTGTTTGTTTAAAAGTGTTCATGTACAATAGAAATGTGGATGACTAAATTAGTTTTTTTGAAGCAGTGGTCAAATCTTATTGAAGCGAGCTGTATACCTACCATTGCCCTGTACTAAATAGATGCCCGGCGCAAGTGTATTAATATTCAATTTTGCCTGGTATTCTTTTGTTGAAGTGCAATGGTATGATGCCACTATTTGCCCCGATATATCAGTAATAATAGCGTCATTTATTTTTTCGTTTGCCGTGATCGTAATCTGATCGATGGCCGGATTGGGAAATATGGTTAGTATGTTGTTGCCGCCTAAGTTTTTATCGACCGAAGTTGTGGTAAGGGCTATTTTGCGGATGCGATTGTTGTACATGTCAACGACATAGAGGTCGCCATTGTAAGGGATAACCTGGTTGATGTAGTTGAATTCTGCCAGCAGGGCGGGTCCATTATCTCCGCTGTAGGCCATTGCGCCTGTACCTGCGGTGCGGGTAATGATTCCTGCAGTGTCAACCTTTCTGATAATGTTTGTGCCGGTAGATGTGATGTATACATTGCCTGCATCATCGCAGGCTGCTCCGATACAGGTGCCAACGGTACCTGTGAGTGCCGGGCCGCCGTCGCCACCACTGCCACCGCCACCTGTGCCCGCAAACGCATTGATGATCCCAGCGGTATCAACCTTGCGTACTCGCCTTGCCCCATTGCCAGGAATCAGTAATTCTCCTTTTGCATTGTGTGAGATGAAGCAAGGAGTGTTTAAATTGGCCGCGCTTGCCGGGCCGCCATCTCCTGCGGACCCGCTGACACCTACACCGACTACTGTTGAAATAATACCTGTAACATCTATTTTTCTAATGCGGTGATTGTAGCTGTCGGAAAAGTAAAGTGCTCCGCTTGTGTCAACAAAACCGAGGTAGGGTGTGTGTAGCGTTGCAGCGGTAGCGGGGATGCCATCGCTGTTAAAGCCGAGGGTTGCATTGCCGGCTATGGTGGTGATGATACCTGCACTGCTGATCTTTCGTATTCGGGATAACTCGGCTATATAGATATTGCCAAGTGTGTCTGTAGTGACGCTGGTTGGTATTATGGATGCAGCTGTGGCGGGTCCGTTGTCGCCACTAAATCCAGAGGTGCCGTTGCCTGCAATAGTAGTGATGATGCCGGTGGTAGTAACTATGCGTAGCCGGTAATTATCGGCATCGGCTATGTACATATTGCCGACCTTGTCGAATGCTATAGATGTTGGCCTGCTGAGTTGAGCACCTGTAGCTGCGTTGTTATCGCCACTGAATCCGCCAGTGCCTGTGCCAACGACAGTAGTGACTATCTGAGCAGAGAGGTAGAAAGGGAATAATAGTAACGAGAATAAAAGTGTTTTCATTGGAGGTGTAATATGAAATAAAGTTACCGATCTTTATTCTTAGTGATTTGCGTACTGTTGTAATTTTTTGCAGTTGCAGAATTTTAATAAGAACATTATTCGGTATGAAAAGATGGATGTTGTGCTGCTTGTTGTTATTGTCGCTTACGGCGGCATCTGCGAGGGTTGCAGAGTGGTGGCACATAGATACTAAAACCAATGCTTCTTTTCGTGGGTTATCGGTTGTAGATGACAGTGTAGCGTGGGTAAGTGGCAGTAAGGGTTGGGTGGGCAAGACTGTGAATGGTGGCAAACACTGGACATGGCAACAGGTGAAGGGATATGGGCAATGCGATTTCAGGAGTTTGTATGCATTTAATGGCAAGGAAGCAGTGATAGCACATGCGGGATCTCCGGCATATGTATTACGAACAGAAGATGGGGGTGCAACATGGAAGAAGGTCTATGAAAATGATGATACAGCTGCTTTTATTGATGGTATTGACTTTGCAACGCGGGAGATAGGTATGATCTATGGCGACCCCATAAACGGGCGTATGCTGTTGCTGAATACAGTTGATGGTGGAAGGACATGGACAGAGCTGCCATTGAAGCAAAGACCTCTGATGAGCACAGGAGAAGCATCATTTGCGGCAAGTGGTACATGCATAAAATATCTGGACAAGAAGCGGGTGGTGATAGCAACGGGAGGAACGGTGTCGAGGTTGCTCATTTCAAAGAATAATGGAGGTAAGTGGACGAGTGTGTCTACGCCTATATTGCAGGGGGAGAGTAGTACAGGTGTCTTTTCTTTTTTGGCTATTAGCCCAAGAAGATGGCTTATTGTGGGAGGTAACTATAAGCGAGATACGCTGAGTGAAGCCAATTGCTTTTATACCCGCAACCGAGGTAGAACGTGGTATGCACCCGTTGTAACAACTCGCGGCTACAGAGAATGTGTTATAGAGGCTCCGGATGCAATCAAACCTATGGCTGATGGAACGCTACTTGCGGTAGGACCGTCGGGTCAGGATATTTCTTATGACAATGGGGTCAGTTGGTCGACATTCTCCAATCAAGAGCAATTTCATGTTATTAAAAAGGCTAGACACGGTAAGCTGATCATTATGGCAGGTGGACAGGGAAAGGTGGCGATACTGCGCCATGTGCGTCTTTATTAGTCAGGGCTTTCCGCGAGAGGATCAAATGAGTTTCTTTTCTCCCAGAGGAAAGCCGTTGTCTGCAGCGTATTTTTTCTGTATCAATAACAAATTACTTATCGCTGTTTCTTCCTCTTTTATCAGGTCATCTATGCCATCTGCTATCGCGTTCATGTCGTCAGTGCCGCTTTCTTTTGTTAATTTCTCATAGCGGCTGAAACCTTTTTCTACCTGCATCAATTGAATTTTGAGTAGCGTTAGTTCTCCCTTTTTGAAGTCTTCTCCGCCAATGCCCAGCGGCTCCATTTGTTCCACTTCGGTTATTTCCTGTCTTAGGTAATTTTCCATGAGCTCTCTCGGGCCCGTAAGTGTGGTATAGTTGCCTGACACTTTACATAGTTCAAAGCTATCAGCCCATACCTGCACATTTGCTCGTGCTGTCTGGTTGATCCTGATCAATGAATCGTTGAATAGGCGTGCCTCATGTGCCTTTGTAAATTTGCATGAATACATGCAAACTGCTAGTGCAATAAAGAGTAATGATCGGGAAAAACAATTCATAGACTGTAAAGTTAGTGATGGTGATGATCATCTTCTTCAGGTTCGGGTAGTTCTCTTGCTGCAAGGGGCAACAAGGCAGTAGGTACCGAAGGATAGGCGTGATGCAGGTGATGAAATGCAAATGACGAAATTATGGGTGTCCATACCCTAGCTAGTTTTGCACCGGCAAGGCGAGCGGGGTTGCGTGTAGCCATTCTGTGCGGAATGTACGAGGCCCATAGCGGCATAAGGGAGCTTAATACGAACGCTATGGCCCAATAGACCAACCCTGTTATAGACCCGGTGAAATAATACAACGCAATAAAGGCCAGCAATATGAAAACGGTAATGATGGTCTCGGTGAGTTGTATCCGTTTTGTTTTAGGTGCTATGCGTAAGGAGGCCAATCGTAATGATAAAATGTGGTAGGGGCCATTCAAAAATACCTGCTTTAATGTCCACATGGCGGGTGCGCCTTCAGGGTCATCTTCGCTAAGGCATTGCCCATGGTGGCGAAGATGTGTGATCTTGAGAGAATGCCCGCTTTTAAGCAGGAGCAATGCACTAAGCGTAAGTAGCCTTTCATTGGCTTGTTTGGAAAGGCCTAGGGCATTGTGTATGGTGTCGTGCATCTGCACAAAACCAGCCAGTATGGTAAAAGTTGCCGCCGGTATAGCCAGCCACCATATATGCAATTGGGCAAAGACAATATAGCTACCCAGCAATACCCATGGACGCAACACCTCCGTTATTTGACGGAAGGGCGTAAGCAGCAGGTCTTTTGCTTTTTTGATGTGGGTGGACATTGATTAAAGATCGGCATTTATTCCTATAAATCTTGATGTAACGACCAGGAGTGAGAGGTAGACGTTGAAATACTATATCGGTTTAATTTAATGAAATATATTTGCGGAGCGCCATTGGGCGTATCATAAAGTATGGCTACTCTGAAAAGTATATTTAGCGGAATAAAGACGACCGGGCTGATATACTTGAGCGCAGTAGTAATGCTTGTGCTTTATCTTCTGCATTTACTGCAATATATTTTCTCGGGAAGGGATAGGCTCACACAACAGTATTTCCCCTCAGAGACCTGTTTTTATAAATCGGGCGAGTTTACAACCAGGTACTTTACCGCGCATGTAAAGATGCAAGGGAATCAGCTTGCCGGAATTGGGGCCGGACTGTGCATAGCACTGATCGGCCATTGCTTGTATAGATACAAACAGGTGAAAGGGGCTGTGGCTGTAAGTGACGGGAAGAGGGAACCGATAAACCGGATGAGTTATTTGCCTCTGGTGTTGTTGGGTATACCGGCGTACTTCTGGTATAGAGGGCAGGTGCAGCTGGGGCCAAGCGGCGATGAGATCTTTTCGGCAGTGTATTGCGCGGAGACCTCATTGTTCAGAACGTGGGCCTACTACATGATGCCCAACAATCACATTTTCTTTAACCTGGTCAATAATCTGTTGGCTAAGGTTACTTTTTGCGATGCCGTACATACAGGAAGGGCTATATCATTTGTAGCGTACCTAAGTATGTTGATTGCTGCTTTCAGGTGGTTGAATAAGCTTGTGAAAAATTGGGTAGTTGCCGCCATAGCTTGTTTGCCACTTATGTTTCAGTTTACTACGTTCATATTGGCGCAGCAGAACAGGGGGTATGAATTGCAGTTGCTGTTTGGCTGGTTATCCTATGTGTCGATGTTGAGTTATTTGTTTGATAAACGCGGGCGCGAACTGCGGTTGTTTACTATTTCATCGGTACTAGGTTTTGCGTGTATTCCTACCTATAGCTATTTCTTCGGTGCGCAGTTGCTCTTTTGTTTGTGTGTTATGGTTTATGAGCGGAAGGCTGATCTGGCACTGGTTCTGCATGCAGCATTAATAGGTTGCGGGGTATTCCTGTTCTACCTGCCATCGCTATGTTTTTCAGGACTGGATGCGCTGATCAATAATGAATACGTGAAAGCAGGAACGGGAGATTATGTTGATTTTATTCCGGGCTTTTATACCGCACTAAAGACAAATGGCAATACACTTTTTTCGAATCTTATAGAGCGCGACCATTGGGTGAATATGGTATTGTTCCTGACGCCGGTGTTGTTATTATTTGCGAAGAAGAGAGAACGCAGACTGGTGGGGATATTTTACATACTCCTTTGGATAGTGTGGGGTATCTTCTGTTTTAAAATGCAACGCTTACCTTATTACCGGAATATGGTATTGCATTACAGCATTACTGTAGCAACCATAGTTTATACCTTTTACCTGCTGGTCGCCAAAGTGTTTTCATTTGTAAAACCACAAGTAATAAAATACAGTCTCATAAGATTGGCTTTTGTAGTGCCTGTGCTCATTGTCAGCTATCAGCAATACCAGTGGTGTTACAGGCAAGATAATTATGCTGAAGAGCAGCAGATAAATGCGCAGATAAATGCGGAGATCGGCAGTTGGGATAAGGGAGTTGTTGTAGGCTGCTCGCCATATAGTTTTTGCTATTTTTATTTTTCACGCAAGGGGGGACATGTTACGCACTATTGCCTTTCGGGTAATGAAGCCGTCTATATAAACCTGGTGCAAGAGCCTCTGCCGGCCAATATACTGGCTAATTATAGCTTCTTGAAAAAGCTACCTGATGGATATGAACTATATAAGCGGAAGTGATCAATACCTGCTTAGAAAATTTGCTCAGTAGTTGTTGTAGGCCCTGCGGTTTAGCTTGAAGAACTTTATTCTTACTTCGTCGTTTTGTCCGAAGATGTGGCCTGAGTTTATACCCTGGTTCATACAGATAGCGCCACCTTCTTCGTATTTGTTATAGTCTGCCTGATTTACTTCATAGAGCTTTTCGGGGTTGTTTTGCAGACGAAAGAAGTACTGCCCGGTAACCGGGAAATACTCTTTACTAATGATGGTTAGCGGCACTTCGAACTTCATACCACATGATGCATCCTGCTTATAGGCATCTATCATATAATTGCTGATAAATGCACATGCAGAGACCGTGATGCCCAGTGCCAGCAGGATATTGATAAACAGATTTACCGGTAGTGAGCTGAAAACCAGAGTACCTGTGCCATCCCAAAATGCGTAGGTGGCAAAACTCAGGATATTAGTGACAATGGAGGTGATGACAAAGCTATAAGCGAAACACCTGAAAGCCCCCGAGTAAAACAGATCATCATGCCTGAGTTTATAGATCTTCATCAGCCATTCAGATTCGTCGGGCGTGAGCGGTACTTTCTTATATTCAGGCTTCGGCATAAATTGTTTATAATGATTGGGTTATGTAAAGATACGATATTGTTATAACGTTTTATTTTACACCGAACGATGTGGGGCTGATGGAATATGGGCTTAAATTGCCCTTAATTTGTCGGGTTTATACCAGTTACTATTTATATTGCCGAGCGATATTTGCAGAAGATAAAAATTATTCAAAAACATAAAAAATAAGAACAATGGAAAAAGGAATAATGATAACCGTAGAAGCGACTATTAATGCACCTGTGGCAAAGGTTTGGGAGTACTGGACAGCTCCGGAGCATATCACGCAATGGTGTGCAGCATCGGATGATTGGCACGCGCCGAAAGCAACTAATGATGTGCGTGTAGGAGGTGATTTCTCAACGACTATGGCTGCAAAGGATGGTAGCTTTAGTTTCGACTTTGGAGGTACTTACACTGAAGTGAAGAACAATGAAGTGATAGGCTATACAATGGGAGATGGCAGGGTAGCGAGGATACTATTTAAGGACAATGGTAACACAACCGATATCGTTGAGACTTTTGAAGCCGAAACGCAGAATCCGGTGGAAATGCAGCAGGGTGGCTGGCAGGCGATCCTTAATAACTTTTAGAAATACGTTGAAGGGAATTAGTAGATAGTACATAGTAGATAGTTCAGAAGTGGACAAGGATTATGATAGGGTTCATTCTTTGCAGGATGGACCTTATCTTTTTTGCAGTATTTGTGTTTTTATATACTAGTTTTTATGTTTTGGCGTTATTGCAAAAACGGAACCTCAATGACAAGTGCAATATCTACTACGGAACAAATAAGAGGAGTGTTGATACAGTTTGTCAGCATATTATTGTCTTGCTTTCTTTTGTTTTATATCGATTCAGATACTGAGCAAGTATTTGATCTGTTTGAGTTCGGTAACCTGTTGGCGTTGGCCATTTATTTTCTACCCACTTTTATGATCAGCATGGTACTTTTCGCATTCCTGGCTAAAAGGTATGGTGTACGTAATGGGTTGATAAGGTTTCTTGTTATAGGTATTCCATTGAGCTTTACACTTATCATTACTATGTTCCTATGCATGAAATGATATAGATAGTGTGCCTGAAGTATTTTTTCTTGAAATGTCCTGTTTACATGACCCCAATTGTTATGGTTGTATAGTTTCTATTATCAAACAATTAAATTGCGAACAAGATGGAAAAGTTTATTTTGATCTTCAGGCATGAAGACGGCAGTAAGATCGCATCTCCCGAGCAGATGCAAGTATGGATGAAGCAGACCATGGACTGGATAGGCGGCATTGCAGCCCAAAACAAATTTGTTGAAGGTAATGGTCTTCCTTTTCACAATGCCCGGGTGGTAGGACACAAGGGTGTGGTTACTAATGGTCCGTTTGGTGATATAAAGGAGACCATAGGTGGTTTTATTATTGTGAAAGCTGAATCTGTAGATGAGGCGGTAGCATTTGCCAAAGGATGCCCTGTGTTGCAGGGAGAGGGTAATACGGTAGAAGTGAGGAGGGTAGCGGCCGATGATGGTGTACATTAATAGAAAACGAACTTAGCCCCGCAAACCAGCGGGGGCTTTTAAATTATGCAGCAGGATCTGATACCACATTTGTTCAGAACGGAGTACAGCAAAATAGTGGCTGTGCTGAGCAGGTTATTGGGTCTACAGCACTTAGATGTGGCGGAGGATATTGCTGCCGATACGTTTCTTGCAGCAATGGAGATATGGCCCTACAAGGGTGTGCCTACAAACCCCGAAGCGTGGGTATATGTAGTAGCCAAAAATAAGGTGAGGAACCACCTGGCAAGAAGCGCCATATTCATGAAGAAAGTGGCAGGCGGACTTGCCCGTGATGCCAGTCAAATAGAATATCCGGAGATAGATCTGAGTGAGCAGAATATTTCGGATAGTCAGTTGCAAATGTTGTTTGCGGTGTGTCATCCTGCTCTGTCTGTAGAAGCGCAGTTAGGGCTGGCACTAAAGGTGCTTTGCGGATTTGGGATAGAGGAAATTGCCAATGCACTGCTAAGTAATAAGGATACTATTCAGAAGCGCCTATACAGGGCTAAAAAGGCGCTTAGGGAAGTAGGTCTAAAAATGGAGTTGCCAAACGCCTCTGCTATTAATGAACGATTGGACAGTGTGTTGACAACATTGTACTTGTTGTTTAACGAGGGGTATTACTCAGAAAGTGATGATAATGTACTGCGAGAAGACCTTTGCCGTGAGGCAATAAGATTGACCGGCCTGCTGATAGAAAATGAAGCCACCAGGCAGCCGGAGGTACTTGCATTAATGGCATTGATGCACTTTCATTCTTCGAGATTCGCGGCAAGGAAGAATGAGCGGGGGGAGATGATATTGTACGACGACCAGGATGAGCAGCTGTGGGATAGGGAGATGATTACAAAGGGTGTTTACTATTTACACGCAGCTTCTCAGGGAGAACGGTTGTCAAAATATCACCTGGAGGCAAGCATAGCTTACTGGCATACACAAAAGGCTGATACCAAAGAAAAGTGGGATAACATATTGCAGCTGTTCAATAAACTACTGCGACTGCAATATTCCCCTGCAGCTGCACTTAACCGAACCTACGCTCTGTATAAAGTGCATGGCCGGGCAAAGGCGATTGAGGAAGCCGAAAAAATGAGCCTGAGTGATAATCACTATTATCATATACTGTTGGGCTCACTCTATTCCGGGGTCGATAACAGCTGTGCACTAACCCATTTAGATGTGGCGTATGAACTGGCCAAATCAGCGGCAGAGAAAGCGATGATCCTTAAGAAATGTGCAAAATTGAGAAAGTGGATGTTACGGCATGGTTTTTATTACATGTATAATAAACCATAAAAACAGACACATGCGATCATTTAAATTTCTCTCCGTTCTTATACTTGCAGCAACATTATTGTTTGGTGCATCATGCCACAGCTCTAAAAAGAGCAAGAGCAAAATGTCTTATTCCTGGAAGCTGTACAAGGCTTTACAGCACAAAATGAGTGATGCCCAGGTGGTGAAGATAGGTGATACAGTATTGGTAATTTATCCCGAGCTGGCTATGTTTGGTGTAGGTAAAGATGAGATAAAAATGGAGGCACAACCCGCATTTGCTGAGTTTGCTGCCATCCTCAAAGATTATAGCAGGGTGCACCTGATCATTAATGGTTATACCGATAATGTAGGTGGTCCGGAGGCTAATCTTTCTTTGTCTAAAAGACGCGCTGAAAACACGAAGAGGCTAATGGTGAGCAATGGCGTGAAAGAAGATCGTATCATGACCAATGGTAAGGGCGAGACCTACTTTATAGCTGATAACAAAACCGCAGAAGGCCGCCAGGCTAATAGAAGGGTGGAGTTTGTGCTGTACGAAAGCAAATAAGCAATGCAATTGATAAATAAAGAAAACCGTGAGTTGTCGTTTTTTGCGATGGCTCACGGGTTTTTTTTAGGCTTCACCTCGTTTCGTCCGGCGTGAGAGAATATGTTGTTACGTATTCAAAGAGAACCGGTCCGATGTGCTGTCGGTCAGAGACCGACAGCTGGCATTTGGACACGTCAGTACTGACATTGCTACAATGGTTGTTGAATGACTTTAACCGGATTGCCTCTTTCCAGTATGTTGTGCTCCTGCCATTGTGTTTGTTGGAGCGCAGTGAGTTGAGTGGTTTGCCACGCCAGTACTTTAGCTTCCAGCCGTTCTAGACACAGCTTTTTGTTTTGTAGCTGAGAGCGACTATCGCTTGCCAATACCTGTATGCCAGATGGTATGTGTGTGCCGCGCACAGCGGTCTCTACCTTGTTTACATTTTGTCCGCCCGGCCCTGATGAGCGGCAGGTGTCCAGCCGTACATCATTAATGTTCCATTTCAACTGCTGCATGGGGTCAAATATTTCCACCCCTGCAAACCAGTTTTTTCGCTTGTGCATCTTACGGTAAGGGCTTTGTGCTATCCACTGCACAGTGCCTTGCCATTCTTTGGTGAAGGCAGAGAGCGTGTTGCCCTCTGCCTGTATCACTGCCGATTGTAAAGTGCCCGCCAGCTCGCCTTTTGTGTTGGATAACACGGTAAAGGTTATACCATATTGTTTGGCTTGTTTCAGCATCATTTCCTGCAGCCGGGCTACCACCCGGCAACACTCCACAGGCCCGCGGCCCGATGTGATCTGTATAATTATCTTGTCCATTTTGGTTCGTTTTTATTCTTTGTTCATTCTTACTATACGGGGCATAAATGTGCCCTCAATGTTTACCAATGCTTCCTGTGCGGCTATGACCTTATTAATGTCTTTATAGGCCAGTGGGTTTTCTTCCACACTGCCACCTATAAGCGTAACACCTGCAGCCGCCAGCATTTGCTTCATGCCAGATACGGTCATGTTCTCTTTTGCGCGCTGCCTGCTCATAGCTCTTCCCGCACCATGCGATGCGGAATTGAGTGCATTGGCCACACCCTTTCCGGATACTATATATGCCGGTGTGGTCATACTGCCGGGTATGATGCCCAGCTCACCTGCATGCGCAGGAGTAGCGCCTTTGCGATGTACGATCACGTCGCCGCCATCCGCCAGTTGTTCTTTCCACGCAAAGTTGTGGTGGTTCTCTATGGTCATTATGGCCTGTAGTCCCAGTGCTTTCAGCAGGTTGCGGTGTATACGATCGTGACATGCTTTGGCATAATCGCCGGCAAGATTCATACTCAGCCAGTACTCCTGACCGGCCTCGCTGTTCATATCCAGCCATGCCAGTTGTTGCGCATGCTTAGGTAGCTTGCAGGTATCCATGGCTATGCGGGTGTAGTGTTGGGCTATATTAGCACCCAGTCCGCGGCTGCCCGAGTGCGATAGCAATGCTACATACTTTTTGGGTGGCAGCCCCATGGTATTACCTTCGTTCAGTTCTACTGTGCCAAACTCAACAAAGTGGTTGCCGCTGCCCGAAGAGCCCAGCTGTCGCTCAGCCTTTGCCTGCAGGCGCTTCAGGAACTCTGTTGCGCTAAACGCAGGGTCATTTAATATTGCATGTTCCTGTTTGAATTCGAGTCCGCCTTCCATTCCGAAGTGCGTGAACTCCCGCAAGGCCGTCTTCATTTCGAATGAATGGCTTTTGAAGAAGCTCTCACTTTCATCAATGATGGTCAGTGCCATGCGGCAGCCAATGTCTAGACCTACGGCAAAAGGTATCACCGCATTGCGGGTAGCCAGCACGCCGCCTATAGGCATGCCATAACCTGTATGCGCATCGGGCATCAGTGCGCCCTGCACAGTTACGGGCAGAGACATTACCAGTTCCATTTGTTTCTTCGCGGAATGTTCTATCTCCTTCCCCCCATAGATCTTCAGCTGTCCTGTTTCTTCCAGCAGATCGAATGTGTTGAAACTCAGTTCTGGTCCTACATCCATGAAGGTGGCTGCTATTTTGCCTACTACGTCATCGTTAAGGTAGTTGGCAGGTTCGTTTTTAATATTGGTCAGTAATGTCACCATTTCCTCTTTGGTGTGGTGCTTAAAGTGCCGCGACATAATGTTGATGACAAGGCTTCTTGCCTGATCATTGGTATAGCCCAGCTTACTTAATTCTTTGGTTTTTATATTGCTCATTTGTTGGTTGATTTGTTGATAATGCTCACCTGCTCATATTGTTTTTGCAGGTGTTGTTTTTGTCTTTTGATGTATCTCAGACACACGAAGACATGAGGGTGTAACACAGCTGTGTTCATCTCGTAATTGTTGTTGGTAAAAAATATTGAGTCAAAAATTCGTCCTTACGGAAAGGATATAGCCGTGCGTAAATTGCTCAAAGAAAATAGCTGAAACCTAGGGCAGGAGCTTACAGGGCATGGCTATGCTATGATGACCATGGTAACATTTCAATAAATTAAAACGTAGAGGTAAACACCCTGCCTGGGTTAGGCAATGAGCGCAAGGGGCGATATGTGGAAACGATAAGTCATGGTCCAATGCGTGTTTATAATAGTGAGCTGATTGGAATCTGTGCAAAAGTAGAATGAATAATTATATAAAACAAATAAGCCGCAATGACCTAATGTCAATGCGGCTTATTTTATGGAAAAGTACTTGTTTTATTTCAGATCATTCTTCAGGTTCACCATCATGTCGAGGTGGGCATGAAGGGTGGGCAGGGTGTTGTCGATCAGGGATTTTATTTCGCTGTCTTTTACATTGTTGCGGGCGTCTTCAAATACATTCACGTCGTCTTTGTGACCGTCTGTCATTTTGCTGGCCCATGTTTTATCCCATGCACTTCCGATTTTGGTACTCATGTTGCTCAGGTCTTTTCCTGCCCAGTCTTTTGTAAGTGCGGGGTAGTGTTTCTCTGTGGCGTAGTCCTGTAGTTTGTTCTTCAGTTTATTGTGGTCTACCAGCATCATGCGCGCATGTTCTTTCAGCTCTTTTGTAGTGCCCATCTTTATGCCCGCTTCCAATAGTATGATCTCGTTCCTGTTGGTATTGAGTGCGTTCACTACAAACACCGAATCGGGGTTGCCGGCAATGGTGCGCTTGATATTGCTGATGGCGCTGTCGGTAGATTGCTTGATGTTTGTGGCTGCTGCGTTTGCGGCATCCTTTACGTTTTCACCTGCTTCCTTCAGGTTGCCACCTACAGTGCTGTCGGTAGTAGTGGTGGTAGTTGTTGTGGAATTGTTGCAGGCTACTGCCATTAAAGAAAGAGGCAGTATTGCCAGCCAATAAAGTTTGATGTTCATGTGTATGTGTTTGATTTGTGTTGAATACTAATAACGCGTAATTACCATGCCATGAGCGTGATTTGCAGCCCTGTACAGCTATAATTGTTTAGCGATGTGAGATAATCGGTATTTTTGAAGCTGTGCCGGTCAGGCCTGTTATTTATGAGGTATCTAATCGTTGCTTTTTGTTTGTTGTTATTATGCCCCGGTTGTGATGTAAAGCATGGTGGTAATGAGCCTATGCATACACGAGAGGCAGTAGATACAGCCACCGTTGGTGATGAGTGGGAAACTTATCTGGCACAGTATGAGGGTAGTGCCGGATCTACAATTGTGAATATGTCGCTTAAAGCGAAAGTGCCAGTTAGCGGCTATGCTTATCTGTTGATAACCGGGGTGAAATTTACCAAGTGTAAAGATGGCTTGCCCACACAAGATGCGTTTGCAGGGTTGTATGAAGTGGCTGACTCAGTGGAGAGTACGGTCAACGCGCACGGTAAGGCCATACATGCAGGTACATTTACTCACGAATGTAAGCGGCTTGACTATTACTACGTTACCGATACTATAGGACTGCGTGCCGTGTTAACTCATTTATATGTGCAGGTCTTCCCGGGTTATGAGGCCAGTATACATATTGCTGAAGATAAACCCTGGGATGGTTACCTAAAGTTTCTCTATCCTAATGACGCTACCCAACACTACATAGCAGATGAACGGGTAATAGACAACCTAATAAAAAATGGCGACAGTCTTGCTGTACCCCGCCCCATAGACTATGGCATCTATTTCAAAGCCGCGGAAGACCGTGAGCATTTTATTGCCTATGCGCTGCATGAGCACTTTAATGTAGAAAGCCAGTCAAGAACCACTGGTGAATACCCTTATGAGCTAACCATATCAAAGATCAGCCCTGTTGATATAGCAATCATTAACCCCACCGGTGAGGAGCTAAGAAAGCAGGCTGCAAAGTACAATGGGGAGTATGACGGCTGGGGTTGTGGGGTTGTGAAGTGAGTAAACACAGAGTTAAAGAAAGTATATTTAATTGCTTATAAGCTTTACCTACATTTGTAATAATGAGATGTTTTCTGGCAATATTGTTCTGTACTTTTCTTCTTTCCGAGAGCTGCACTTATCGTAGGTTTATGTCGAAAGACGCTGCGGGTAAAAAGCATTGGACAAAAGATTTCAGAAATGACAAGATAGCTGAACATATGACTATTGCCTCTATTTTTAGTATAAAGAATACCCGTGTTGAATACCCAAAATACACCGGAGATATTATCTCAGATACTATTGGTCAAACGACCTTTATTCAATTCGATAGTTCGAGGATATATTTATATCCCGGGGCGGAAAATTTTAAAAATATTTTCGTTTCTGGTCTTGTCTCGCCTAAGATGATTTATTGTATTTTGGATAGTTCTTGCAGAGTACCGTCTGGTGTGCGGGCATTCAGTGTTGAAACTGGTCTGCCAGTTAATACTCGGCGATATGGCTGGAGCGGTTATAGTTTTTCAATAAGCAGCTTCGATCTCTTAACTAATGTCAAAAGCAATGGTAATCAAAGGCGGTTTAGGTTTCCGGTTCACTTTGATGGCTTTGGTAATGCAATCTGCATTTTCTTTCTCGAGTTAACGAATGAACACGCAAATCTAACCACAGATTTGAATACATTTATTCAAAAATCAAAAGTGACTTTAATAAAACAAGGATGGGTAGAAATCTAGATTGCTGAAAACGTACCAATATTTATACGCAGATTCTAATATCCCTTATTTTTGCCATTCCCCATGCAAGCATCAACCAAACAGTTAGCTCAAAACACAGTATACCCTATACTGTTCACTATAGCTTTTACGCACTGCATTAATGATATGTGCCAGTCGGTAATACCGTCTGTGTATCCTATGATGAAGACCAAGTTTCAATTGTCTTTTTCACAGATAGGGTTGATCACGTTTACCTTCCAGCTTACAGCGTCATTATTACAGCCATTTATAGGCCATTTTACCGATAAGAAGCCGCAGCCTTACTCATTGGCTATTGGCATGTGTTTTACGCTGCTGGGGCTTATCTTTTTATCACAGGCATATAACTTCTATACTATACTGGCTTCGGTAGCTTTTGTGGGCCTGGGGTCATCTATTTTTCACCCAGAGGCATCGCGGGTAGCCTTCCTGGCTTCGGGCGGTAAGCGGGGGTTAGCGCAGTCTATTTTTCAGCTGGGCGGTAATGGGGGTAGTGCCTTCGGGCCACTGCTGGTGGCAGTGATAGTGGTATCGCATGGGCAGGCGCATATACTATGGTTTAGTATTGCCGCATTGGTGGGTATAACCATACTTATGCGCATAGGGGCATGGTATCAAAATCACCTTACGCTGCGTGCTGCCGGTAAGGGACCTAAATCTATAGAAGAGCCGCATCACCTGTCTAAAGGCAAGGTGGCCATGTCTATGACCATATTGTTGCTGCTTATCTTCTCCAAGTATTTCTACATGACGAGCATGACCAGTTACTTTACCTTCTTCCTTATAGATAAGTTTCAGCTTACCGTGCAGCAGTCGCAGATGTACCTGTTCATCTTCCTGGCTGCCGTGGCTGCGGGTACGCTTATTGGCGGGCCGTTGGGCGACAGGTTTGGCCGTAAGTACATTATCTGGTTCTCTATATTAGGTGCTGCTCCGTTTACATTGTTATTACCCTATGCCAATCTTTTCTGGACTGGCGTATTAGCTGCTGCCATAGGTGTTATTATAGCTTCTGCTTTCTCGGCGATATTGGTATATGCGCAAGAGCTGGTGCCGGGCAGGGTGGGCACTATTTCGGGATTGTTCTTTGGCTTTGCATTTGGTATAGCGGGTATAGGGTCTGCCTTGCTGGGCCGCCTGGCCGATCATACCAGTATCAGTCATGTGTTCCATATCTGTGCGTTCTTACCACTATTGGGTATTATTACGGGGCTACTTCCCAATCTTGAAAGGAAGACGCATTAGCCTTCTCTTAACGTCTTCCTTAAAATATTGCTAAACATTATGTATGATGATACGGTAGCAGTCTTTATGCGCTAGCTTTACCCACATACACCGTCATCTTGCGCTATTTTTTATCCATTATTGTCCTCTTATGTTCGTTAGTTACCAATGCCCAGTCTTTACAGGGTGTGGTGACAGATGCGGCTACCGGTCTGCCGTTGTTTGCTGTAACGGTGGTAAATGTAAAGACACAACAAGGTACCACTACCGATGAGAACGGGTTTTATACACTACCTGCCAATACCGGCGAGAGCATAGCCTTTACCTATATTGGGTACAAAACAGAAGTGCGTACAAAGCCGGTTTCGGTGATCATTTCCACCATGAACGTAAAGCTGCAACCATCTACCACACAGCTAAAGGAGTTTGTGTTTCATGGCGACAAGCGCAGTAAATACCAGATAGATAGTGCGGAAAGAAAAGTTATCTACCATACTGTGCTGTCGCGCAAGCCACCCTCTCCATTTAATAGTCCAGTATCTGCCATTGCAGAGCTGTTCTCTAAGAAGGCGCGCATGGCCTACCAGTTTCAGAAAGATTTTGCCGTAGATGAGGAAAACAGGTTTATAGATACCAGGTATACGCCTGCATTGGTGACCAAGATGACGGGACTTACAGGCGACAGTATGGCGCACTTTATGTATGCCTATCCCATGCCCATTATGTATGCTCGTGAGGCCAGCGACCTGGAGCTGAAAATGTGGATCCGCGATAGCTATAAAGAGTGGATCAAGAAGCAGGCGGTGGATACGGCGGGGAAGAAGTAGTAAGGGTTGAAATCATTATATACCCAGTTTAAGTTTCCTGAACAAGATGTTTTACAGTGGGTAGCCCCTAAGGGGCAATGCTTACTTTTATCTCGTTTGCTACAAACCGGAAGCCGCTACGAGGCATTTCCCGCGTATAGACATTCCCAAACAATACAAGGCAGGATTCATAGTCTATCATGTAATCACTGCCATCGCAGTTCAGACAAGAGACACCACAACACAAAAAAATCCCGCTCTTGTGGAGCGGGATCTCATTTGATAATATAAGTGTGTGTATTAGAAATTACCAGGGAAAAGTATACCGCTGTACTTGTTCACATTAACCGGGGAAATGGTTGAGTGATACTTAGTGTTGATAGTTTCGATGATCTTGTTAGCAATGATCGCATATCCACGTGGGTTCATGTGTACACCATCCAGAGAGAAAGCGCCACCTGTAACGAACTGTGAATTGTACTTGATGCCGTTATAAACGATACCCGATTCGATAGTGCTCATGTAGCTGAACATGTCCACTAAAGCAAGGTTGTTACGGAAAGCGTAACCAGCTATCTTTTCGTTGAAGCGGGTAGTAGCATTCTTGATGTTCTGTATTTCTTCTGTAGTCAACACGTAAGACTGTGGAATAGCTTTGTAGCTGCCCCATCCTGCGCATGTGATAGAATCCTTAGGCGTTGTCAACAAGATCAGCTCACCAGGAACTGCCTGCCTTAAGTTACCCAGGTTATCTCTTACTATGAAGTAGTTAGCACCCAACTGGAACACATAGTTCAATGAAGAGTAGAACGCTGTCAATGAGTCTGCCTGAGACTGGCGGGTAAGGACCAGGCCATTTGCAGGGATAGTAGTGAAGAAAGGGATCTTGGTAATATCCGGGATATTGATCAAAGCACCCTTAGCACCTGTGCTGATAGACGCCATTACAGCGTGGCTGTAGTTAGTGTCGAATACAGGCGTAGGTGTAATGTCATTCCTGTTATACAAATTAGCTGCGATAGGCAATGCGTTACCAGAACCATCACCCTGTCCGCCTGCTACTGCGTAACCCAACACATCGTTAGCGCCCAACCACATTGTAAAGAAGGTAGGGTGGTTATTGCTTACACGGTATTCCAGTTCCTGCTGAGGAGTAGAAGTGTTAGGTGATTTGTAGAAACGTGCAGCCCATTTGTTCAATGCAGCATAGCCTGCAAAGTTGTAGTCTGCTACGCGAATACCAGGTACACCAATGTTATTGATCTGTCCATTAGGGCCTGTGCTTACGTATGGCTTAGCATCTTCTGCACTTGCTGAGAAGTAAGAAAGGTCTATTGGTGCAACTGAAGAATCGCCGTTGCAATAGTAAACAATAGCCAGTTCCTTACGAGGACCAGGATAGCCCATATCAGTGATAAGCAGAGGCTGGTAAAAATTACCCTGCGCGCCACGATCCTGTATCAATGCGAACTGTTCAAATAGCCTTTGTGGATATGAGTTCAGCTGACCTGTAACAGTGAGGCTGTTATCTGAGAATCCTGCAGTCAATGAGTTACCGATAGCCAGGTAGCTTCTGAAGTCAGCATCACCTGCGGTAGGTGGTACTGTGATATTTACACTGGGTTTGCAGGCAGACAAAAGACAAGCTAAAGCCCCGAATATATATAGTTTTTTCATCGTTTCGTTTGATTAGAAATTGTAATAAATACCAATGCCTGGTGTTATAGCCTGTGTCCAGAATGTACCGCTGAATCCTGCGAAGTCGTAAGTAGAATTACGCTTAGGAGTGGTTACAAACTCGCATGCTGCAAGAATGGTAAATCTTTTGATCGGCTTAATAGCAGCACCCATTGTAACGACAATGTGGTCAGCATCCGGAAGATCCGGAGTTACATAACCATTAACAACCGGAGTTGGATCATACGCACCACCAGCCATTACAGATACTACCTTGCTGATCTTGTAATTAGCACCAAGGCGGGTAGTCAATGTATTGCGGTAATGGCGCGGAGCATGATTGTCTTGCAAAGAAGTTGTGTGCTCTGCAAAATTGATCCTCAAAGAATCATAAGAGTTCCAGCCGGTGTAGTTAAAGTCTAACTGTAGGGTAAGGCGCTCGTTATTCAGTGGTTTGATAGCAAAACCTATTGAAGCAACCTGCGGTAAAGGCAGGAATGTTTCGAAACGGGTATTAGGGAAGTTGCTGCGCAAAGAAGAAGGAACGTTGAAATTAGCAGAACCGCCGCCAATATTCATTGTTACCTGTGAGCGGTAAGTAAGACCCACCTGGAAACGATCGCTGAACTTCATCTGTAAACCTGCGTTGAAACCAACGCCATTGGCGTTACCATGAAGGGTAAGCGTACCTGCTTCTTCATATGAATTTTGAACAGGAAGTGCCTGCTTGAAATCGAAAGTACCTGTAGCATAGATCAGACCGATACCACCCGAAAGGAAGTTGGAGAAGCGGTAGCTGATAGTAGGCTGAAAGAAGAATGATTTAAGTTCGATGGACTGAACGATATATCTGCCGGTCCAGTTGTCGTCCCACTTAAGACCAGAACCGAATGGCGTATAGATACCCAATCCAAGACCTACACGGCTGCCTTCTCTGATAGGGCCACCAACATAAAGATTGAAAGGAGTAAAAGTTTGTTTTACAGATTTGGTAGAACCCAGGTAGTAATTGCCATAGGCAGTAGAAGGCATGATGCCCAATATGCTACCGTAAACCTGGATACCCTTAAGACGAGAAAGACCGCCCGGATTGTAAAAAATGGTAGATGCATCCCAGGGCATAGCAGTACCTGTGCCGCCCATTGCGAGCTGCCTGATCCCTTGCAGATTTAACTGGTAACCAGCCCCTATGGAGCTAAAGGATGCCAGTACCATTGATGCCGCCAATAAGTGTTTCTTCATAAACCGAATTTGTTATATAATAGCTTTTATTCGCTGGCGGGTAGCCAACTAATCGCGTAAGGTATGGCGAAATATTTATTTAACCAAGTAGCTTACAGAAATCTGTACAAATATAGGTGTTGCTTTCAAATTAATATAGTCTCCCATCCTATGATGTTGAAACTTATTTCAAATCGGTTTTCAGGGCAATTCTGCAAATTGTACTACTAATATTGACTTACACCGCAATGCCAATAGTGGCTATGCTTATCCTTATATCTGTTTCCTGCATCAGTGCATGTGCGCAGGCTTCCAATGTAGCGCCTGTAGTTAATACATCATCTATAAGCAGTATGTGTTTGTTGGTTAATGCCTGTTTATCTGCTACTTTAAAGGCTCCTGCCATATTTTCTACACGTTCATTCCGGGTTTTGCGGGTCTGGCTTTCTGTGTTTCGTGTTCTTTGCAGCACATTATTGACTATTGGCAGCCCGGTGGTTGCAGCTAAACCCTCAGCAATTAGCACACTCTGGTTAAACCCACGTTTCGATAATTTGTCGGGATGCAGCGGTACGGGTATGATAGCGTCTATGTCGTTGATCCAGTCTGCTGTTTTCAGGTTTTGCCCGAATTTCCTGCCCAGAAAAGTGCCAATCTCTTTCTTTCCCTGATATTTTAGTCCATGCAGCAGGTGTTGCAATAGTCCTTCATCAGTGAAATAGGCATATGTGGCTGCATGTTGATATGGCACCCTGCCGGCAAACCTTAATCCCGTTTCGTTCTCAGGTATATTATAGTTGCGTGTTTCAGGCAATTCCATTTCGCAGCTAATACACAATACCTGCTCATCTGCCACCAATTGCCTGTTGCACCCCTCGCACAAGTGGGGGTAGAATAAATGAGATATGCCTTTTATCAGCTGGTGAAGTAACAATGGTGATGATTGAGGTAAAGAGTGATCAAATTTAGCAGATCCCGGGTTAAATTCAAACCTCACGAATAGCATTGCTAAATAATATATATAGTTTGATGCATAGCCATGTATACGTAACGGTAATAATGTTGGCCCATGTTTTATGGTAGTTTTGCGTAATGAATTATCGGAGTTATGACAAAAACAATTGTAATAATCGGTGCCGGCTTTGCAGGACTGCAACTAGCCAGGCGATTAAAGAATGAAGGTTATAATATAATCATCACAGACCAGTACAACTTCCACCAGTTCCAGCCTTTATTATACCAGGTAGCCACTGCAAGATTAGAACCAAGTGCGATCTCCTTCCCCCTCCGAAAGGTTTTTCAGAATAGAAAAGACGTTCATGTGAGGATCACAAAAGTGAATAAGATAGATACTGCCGAACAGAAAGTGATTACCCCCGACGGGATATTTACCTATGATTACCTGGTGATAGCTACCGGTTGCACATCTAACTTTTTTGGCAATAAGGAAATAGAGAAGCACGCCTTCCCTATGAAATCTACCAGCGAAGCCATTGCGCTGCGCAACCGTATTCTCCTCAATTTTGAAGATGCACTCAATGCTACTCCCGACGAGCTGGAGGAGATAATGAACATAGTGGTTGTAGGTGGCGGGGCTACCGGAGTAGAGTTGGCGGGGTCACTGGCAGAAATGAAGAAGAATGTATTGCCAAGGGACTACCATGATATGGACTTCTCAAAGCTGACCATATATTTATTGGAAGGTGCTGGCCACACGTTGCAAAACATGAGCGAAGCTGCGCAGACCAAATCTCAGCAATACCTTGAAAAAATGGGTGTGAAAATATTGCTGAATACGGTTGTTGAGAATTATGACGGGCATGTAGTGACTTTGAAAAATGGTGGTACCATTAAGAGCGCTAATCTAATATGGACGGCCGGAGTAAAAGGTAATGTGCCCGAAGGTATACCTGAAACAGCTATTGTGCGGGGTAACCGCATAAAGGTTGATGAGATGAACCGGGTAGAAGGGCTTCAAAACGTATTTGCCATAGGTGATATAGCCTATATGGAAACAAAAGAGTGGCCTAAAGGACACGCCCAGCTGGCCAATGTGGCCAATAACCAGGCCAAAAATCTTGCAGGCAATTTTGTGAGATTATTGAAAAACAAGCCGCTGCTGCCATTCAAGTACACCAACCCCGGTACCATGGCCACTGTTGGTAAGCGCAAGGCGGTAGTAGATCTGCCATTTATGAGTTTTCAGGGAGTATTGGCATGGCTTACCTGGATGTTCCTGCATCTGATGCTGATACTGAGCGTAAAGAATAAACTCATGATCTTCATAAACTGGGCTATCAGCTACTTTACCAATGATACCACTTTAAGGTTGATACTATTACCCACAGCCAAGGAAGTAGAGCAAGCCGAGGATCACCACATAATCAATGCAAAAGATCTACCGGCAATAAAAGTGAATACTGCGGCATAACATTGAAAAAGCTACCGGGCAACGCTGGTTGCCTGCCCTCTGAAAAGCGGGCTTTTTCATTTTTAACACCCCGGAAAGCACTTATTTTTAGCCGACAAAAAATTATGCAGTATTTTGGCACTGAAAATGCTATAATTAATATTCAACACACACAATGGCACAGAACATACTGGTTATAGACGATGAAAGGGCGATACGTAAAGCGCTCACCGAAATACTCACCTTCGAAGGATTTACAGTTGAAGAAGCTGCAGATGGCGAAGAGGGTATAAAGAAGATAAAAGAAAACAATTACGACTGCATACTCTGCGATATTAAAATGCCTAAGAAAGACGGGCTTGAAGTATTGCAGTTTGCCAAAGAGGAAAAGCCCGATGTGCCATTTATAGTAATATCAGGCCACGGCAACTTAGAAACTGCTGTAGAAGCAGTACGCAAGGGAGCGTACGATTATATCTCTAAGCCACCCGATCTGAACCGCCTTTTGATAACACTGCGCAATGCTATGGATAAGAAGGTGTTGGTGGCGGAAACAAAACAACTGCGCAAGAAGATAGCCAAGGGCGGCAGCGAAATGATAGGCAATAGTGAAGGTATACTGAAAATACAGGACACAATAGCTAAAGTAGCACCAACTGATGCACGTGTGCTGGTGACAGGTGAGAATGGCGTAGGTAAGGAACTGGTAGCACGTAAGATCCATGAATTGAGTAATCGCGCCAACGGACCAATGATAGAGGTAAACTGCGCTGCCATACCATCTGAGTTGATAGAAAGTGAACTGTTTGGTCATGAGAAAGGATCATTCACATCGGCTATCAAGCAGCGCTTAGGTAAGTTTGAGCAGGCAAGCGGAGGTACACTGTTCCTGGATGAAATAGGGGACATGAGCCACGACGCACAGGCTAAGATGTTGCGTGCACTCCAAGAGGGTAAGATAACCCGTGTAGGTGGTGAGAAGGAAATAAAGGTAGATGTGCGCGTGATCGCGGCTACCAACAAGAACCTTTTGGAAGAGGTAGAAGCGAAGCGTTTCCGTTTAGATCTTTATCACCGACTGAGTGTGATACTCATACAGGTGCCATCGCTCAACGACCGCCGCGATGATATCCCTATGCTGGTAGATCATTTCCTGAATGATCTTTGCGAAGAGTATAAACAACCGGTAAAAGAAATTGCTCCCGATGCAATGAAGGCATTGCAGCAATATAACTGGACAGGTAATATCCGCGAGCTGCGCAATGTTGTAGAACGCCTTATTATCTTATCTGACAAGACGATCACGAAGAAGGATGTGGATAGCTATATACTGAAGTAACAATAACAATATAAACAAAGAGGCTTGCCGGGAATATGGCAAGCCTCTTTTGTTTTGGAGAAATGAATAACAACTTTCAAGTTGACTTAATCCCCCAGCATATTATCAAAGAAATCGAAGTATGCATCTCCTCCTGCAAGTTCGGTGCACTTTGCGATCACTTCTTCTCTATAGTCATAATCATCGGCCTTTTCTTCATCCAGCAAAAACTCGGTTGTTGCTCTCCAGGCGGCCATCATGGCGGCTAAGAACTTCTTAGAATTGGCAGCACAATATTGAATGATCTCATCGGTATTGGCATAGTCGACAACTACTATTTCATTATTGCCCTTGCTTATGGCCATCAGGTCTAGTTCTACCTTGCCGAAGAAATAGAAACCCTCGGTTTCCTTAATTTCCTTCTCAAATGAGATCATACCGATCTCGACACTTGACATGTCATAATTGGATATCAGGTTGATGATTTCATTCGCCGAATTCTTGGTCTTGGGTAGTACCTTATACTCATACCCTTTCGCCAGCATTCCTGCAAATTCATCAGGGAAATCGGCATTTTTTAGGTCTGCCTTGGTTACAGCGAAATCTTTTATCTGGTCAACAAATTCTGTTGCAGTCATTATTATATTTTATCGGAGTCAATAGCAAGAATGCCTTCAGGTCCTTGCGGAATTACTTAATTATTTACTACAAACTTCTCTCTGTAAATATCGCTACCAACAGCCACCTTTACAAAATAGGTGCCTGTCGCAAGACCCTGTAGGCCCACCTTAATGGACTGATTGCCAGCCGCAATAGATCTTGTTTGTACTGTTCTTCCGGTAACATCAACAACTAATAGATTTGCTTCAAGATTGGTTGCTGGGATCTCTATTGTTATGGCACCATCACTAGGGTTAGGATACACATTTAGTGTAAACGGATGGAGCGAAATTGTTTGTTCTACTCCTGTTGCCAGATCTATTACGCGGATCACATTATTGATCTCGTCGGTAATGTACATTCTGCCGTTGCTGCTTATGGCAACTCCATATGGGCCGGCCATATTGGCCATGCGTGCATTACCGCCATCGCCGCTATAGCCCGATGTGCCGGAACCCGCGTAAGTGCTGATAAAGCCGCCTGGCGTTACTTTTCTGATGACATGATTGCTGAAATCAGCGATATATAAATTGCCTGACCTATCTGTAGTGATTTCTGTTGGTGCATTGAGTTTAGCCTTATAGCCGTAGCCGCCATCGCCACTATATCCGGGTGTGTCGCAGCCGGCATAGGTGTTAATAACGCCGCCTGTGTTGATACGCCTGATAACAGAATTACCCTGGTCTACAATGAAAAGATTGCCTGTGCTATCTGCCCACACACCTTTGGGGAAATTAAGACTTGACATTATAGCCGGATACCCATTGCCGGTATATCCGGGAGATCCATCGCCAGCTATTGTAGTGATCCGCCCCCCTGTGTCTATTTTGCGAACTGCATGGTTATAAACATCAGCAATAAACACATTGCCTTTATGATCTGTTGCCACTCCTGAAGGAGAATTGAGTTGTGCATTTACTGCCAGTCCAAGATCACCGAAATAGCCACCCGTGCCCGTGCCCGCTATGGTGGATATAATGCCCGAAGTGTTGATCTTTCGGATCATATTATTGGCATCGTCTGTAAATATAATGTTGCCGGTATCATCAACAGCTACGCTGGTAGGCTGATTGATCTTGGCCGCAGTAGCTGGTCCTCCATTGCCACTGAAACCCGCAGTGCCTGTGCCTGCAACGGTGGATATGATACCCGAAGTGCTCACTTTCCTGATAACAGAGTTGCCCAGCTCGCAGAAATAAACATTTCCTGCGGCATCTACGGCTATACCTGCTGGCGCATAGCATTGTGCAGACAAAGCAGAACTGCCATCGCCGCTATACCCGCTGGTGTGATTACCTGCAAATGCATTGATGGTTTGAGCATGGAGACTTGCCGGCTGAAAACAAGATGCTACAACCAACAAGGATAAGGAACTGATTAAGTTTTTCATGAAGTTCATTTTTGGCATTCGATATGGAAATAGGTTACAAATGTGTGTTATTACAAATTTACGAAGTGTAACAGAGGTAAAAAATTAAGTTTTATTTGAGTTGTTTGGTAGCTTTATAATAGCTAGTCTGAATAATAATGATTGAGAATATGTTTGAAATAAAAGTAAAGGAACTAAGATCCTATAATCAAAGGATAGTTAGGGCCTTTTACGTTTCTCTTATAATGCCTGCGTTTTTCTTCATTCCTTCAATTATTCAGGGGCATTGGGTGTTCGGCGCAATCGTAAGTACTGTTATTTTTTTACTGTTCTTTTTGCCAAGGCAAGTGCGCCAATTGGTTTTCATTACATCAATTTCTGCCAGGAATGGGGTATTGACCATTGTCTATATGGAAGGGAATGAACAAGCGATCATGTCTGGGAAAATAGAGGATTTTCATTTTAAACTGGGTGGACGCTATAGTAAACAAGATGTCACACTAAAGGTGTATCATAAGGACGAACGAATACTAAGGCAGTATCAACTCGGTGACTGGTCGACTTCTAAATTTAACCAGATATTAGCTGCTTTTCAATAAGCGAATAATATACTACGTGCATTCATTTTCCAAAATCTGCAAACTGTCATGCCGGGTCCACATCAAATACTATCTGTACATTAGAATAGCCGCGCTGGTTGAGGATATACTGCTTCTGAGTCTTCAAAAACTCCTTCACCGGCTCCATTTGCTTATTGTCCTTCGGGCACTTCATCCATATCTCCTGAATGTATTGGTCGCGGATACGGGCTACTACAGCCGGGCCGGGGCCCTGCACGGTTACATGGGGCATGGTCAGTAACCCTTGTGCCATTAATCCCGCCGCAGCCATGGCTTTGGCCTCATCTTTATGCCTGAATATGATCTTGATCAAACGGGTAAATGGCGGGTAACCAAACATCTCCCTGAACTTGATCTCAGATCTGTAGAAAGCAGAAACATTATGCTCCTTTACCCATTGCAGGGTGGGGTGCTGTAGGTTATATGTTTGTATGATCACACGTCCCTCGCCATCAGCCCTGCCTGCTCTTCCGCTCACCTGCTCCATCAGTTGAAATGCACGCTCGTTTACTCTGAAATCGGGGAAGCTGAGTATGCTATCGGCACTCAATATACCTACCAGTGATACAGATGCGAAGTCCAATCCCTTCACCACCATCTGGGTACCTACCAATATATCTACCTTATGTTTTTGCAGGTTCTCAAACAACTCTGCCATGCTGTTCTTTTTGCGCATGCTGTCTACATCCATGCGGGCTACCTTGGCCTTGGGGAATAGCTGCTGTACTTCTTCTTCTATCTTCTCTGTGCCAAAGCTCTTACTGCTCATACTACTGCTGCCACAGCTGGGACAGGCATGTGTAAGCGCAGCTTTCAGTCCGCAATAATGACAATGTAGTTTGCCGGTGCTTTTGTGGTAAGTGAGCGATACGGCGCAATTGGTGCATTGTGCCACCCAGCCACACACTGTGCATTGCTGAAAAGGTGAGTAGCCTCTCCTGTTCTGGAAGAGGATCACCTGCTTTTTATGGGCCAGTGCTTCTAATATTGCTTGCTGCAGCTGTGGCGTAAGTATACCCGGGGTTTTGGTTTTGGCCGTGTCGGTACTCCGTGGACTCACCAGTTCTATCTCAGGCATTTTCACACCCATATATCTGTCTTTCAGGGATGCATAAGCATATTTGCCTTGCTGCACATTATACAGGCTTTCCAGTGAGGGAGTTGCAGAACCCAATATCACTTTAGACTCATACAATGCAGCCAGGTATATTGCAGCATCACGTGCATGAAAGCGGGGTGCAGGGTCACGTTGTTTGTAAGAGCCATCGTGCTCTTCATCTATGATCACTATACCCAGGGTATTGTATGGCAGCCATAAGGCAGACCTTGGCCCAACCACTACTTTATAGATACCCTTACGCACCTTCTCCCATATCTCTACCCGCTCATTATTGCTGAAGTGGCTATGGTATACCCCTAGGCTATCGCCAAAGTAGGCTAGTAGCCTGCTTACAAGTTGGGTGGTCACTGCAATCTCTGGGAGCAGCAGTAATGCCTGCTTGCCCTGGTTAATACATTCCTGTATCTTATGAATATAAAGTAGAGTCTTACCACTACCGGTCACACCCTGCAGCAGTGCTACATTCTTTTCGTTCAGGCCTTTATTCAGGTCGTCATAGGCCACCTGTTGCACAGGGGTAAACGCGACTTCTTTGGTTATCGGAATATCTTTTGCAGGTAGGCGGTCTATCTCCTGTTCCTTAATGCTGAATACATCTTTTTCTACCAGTGCTTTCAGGTGAGAGGCGGTTGCTTTGGCCCTGTCCAGCAGGTCTACTTGCCTTACATAACCTTTCTTAATGTTCAGCTCAGTATAGGCCATTATCAGCTCCAGTTGCTTAGGTGCGCGTGCCAGCCTGTCGAACAAGTGCATGAGCGCCTGCTCTTCTTTATATACCTCTGCTAACACAACGATCCTCTCTTTTCTTGGCTTATAAGATTGCTCCAGTTCATCGTTGATACGGATCACCTCATGCTCCAGCAGCTCATTAAGGACGGCTGCCAGCTGGCGATAGCCAACTATCTCCCGCAGTTCGCTTATGGTTATTTCTCCTTTTATCTGTAGCGCCTCTGCAGCAATATAGCCTTCGTCGCTCAGGTTGATCTGCACATCCTCTCCCGCTATCCACTGTAGCCGGGTCTCGCCCATCAGTTTCAGGTGGGCAGGTAGTGCGGCCTGCATCACCTCTCCCGGTGCCGACATATAGTACTCACCTATCCACCGCCAGAATTTTAGTTGTTTTTCATTGGCTACCGGCGCTTCATCAATAATATTTCTGATGGGCTTTACCATGTAGGCTTCCGGCTTTTCGTTATGCAGCCGTTCTACAATACCGCTATACTGTTTGTTTTTGCCGAGCGCAACTTCCACCCTCATGCCAGGCTTCAGCAGCTCCTGCATTTCAATGGGTACGCCATAAGTGAGTAACTGCGGCAGATTCAGCGGCAGTATGATATCGGCAAACATGAGTGCAAAATAAGTGAAAACTTAAATGGGAAAACTTAAAAGTGTCGTAATGCCTAGTGGGTGATATCTATATAATTCGAGGGGTTCGTAGAGACGCAAGATTTTGCGTCTCCTCCCAACATGGGGCGCTATATAGATTTCCTAACAACGCAATCTAAAAAAACAGATCTCCCGCTATCCTATCTGTAAATAACTTCCCCTTATTGGTAATGATCAGTTTTTTTTCTTTCAATTCCAGCATGCCTTTATCTATAAGCCGTTCAGCCTTTTTCATCAGTTCCTTCAACACATCGCTTCCCCAGTCCTTTTCTATCTTTTCCAGGTCGCAACCCCACATGGTGCGGAGCGATGTCATAATGTATTCATTCATGAACTGTACTTCTGTCAGTACCTCTTCTTTAAAAGGTACTTTCTTATCTATGAGGATACTTTTAGTGTACAGCGCGTTATTCGCCACATTCCATTTTCTTGCCGAACCGCTAAATGAGTGCGCCGATGGACCAATACCAAGGTAGGGTAGCCCGCGCCAGTAGTTGGTATTATGCACCGCATATTTGCCAGGCAGTGCCAGGTTGCTTATTTCATAATGCTCATAGCCCATAACTTCGGCATACTCCATCAGCAGTTCAAACTGCCCTGCGGCCTGCTCTGCATCTACCGGAGCCGATCTTTTTTTCTGAATAAGGTGGTTAAGTTCTGTTTTCTCTTCTACCGTAAGAGCGTACGCCGAAAAATGGGGTATGGCCAGTTCTTTCAGTTTCGCCAGGTTAGCTTTCCAGTCTTTGTCGGTCAGTCCGGGTGTGCCGTAGATGAGGTCTATACTAATGTTGCTCAATTCATGGTCCTGCGCTGCCTTTATGGCATAATCCGCTTCCTGTGCATTGTGTGCCCGCTTCATATACAGCAGATCTTCTTCCCTGAATGACTGTACACCTATGCTTAACCTGTTTATCGGTGTACTTTTCAATCCCCTCAGGTATTCCCTGCTCAGGTCATCAGGATTGGCTTCCAGCGTACACTCTACCAGCTTATTTACTGTGTAATTTTTCTGAACGGTCTCAATTATGGTATTGATCTCATATTCGCTGAGTAGCGAGGGCGTGCCACCACCAAAGTAAATGGTCTCTATCGGTACATTGCGCAGGTAGTCCTTCTGCATGACCAGTTCTGCAATTATGGCCTGCACCATTTCATCTTTATACTTCAGAGAAGTGGAGAAATGAAAATTGCAGTAGACGCATGCTTGCTTGCAAAAGGGTATATGTATATATATACCTGCCGATGGCGCTGCATTTTCTTTCCTGGCATCCTGGTAAGCATTATTTTCCATGTGGGTGCAAATTTACGGCAATTCTATACCCTCTGTTATCCTGTTCATCTATACATCTATGTAGTGATTATTTCTTTATATATAATGTTATCAACACAGGCGGTGGATAAATACTTGTAGTTTATCAATTTATCACAAATTATTTGAAGCACTAATCAGTTAATTTTGTCCCTTCCAATGCGCATCGTATACCTTTTCTTATGTTTCCTGTTGTTGTTTGCCGGCAATGCCACCGGTAAGCGCGTGCCATTGCAATTAGGTCAATACAACATTCCGGTACTTCCTGATAGCGCTGCGAGTGAACAGGCAGTGCTGCGCCTTACAGATAGCATGTTGACGCACAACCCGCTCATGAATGCCCGCCTGATAGTAAGCGATATACAGCTCACTCACAACTGGGAATCTCAAACGTCTGATTTTTACCTTTTGCTGTCATTGTGCCTGCTACTTGGTGTTATCCGCTATATCGACCAGCGTTACTTCGTCAACCTGTGGTCTGCTTTCTGGAACCCTACATTAAGTAATCGCCAGTTAAAAGATCAGCTGCAGGGTGCAGGGTTCCTCAATCTCCTCATGAACGTATTCTTTGCCATATCGGTAGGTTCTTACATGTACTATGTGGTAAAATTCTATACACCACAGCATTCCGGGGTTATTCCATCGTCATTGCTCATCATCATGCTCATAGTGGGTACGGCTATTATATACACCTCCAAATACCTTGCAGTTCGTTTCAGCGGTTGGGCTTTCAGGGTAGAAGGTGTTACCGAACATTATCTTTTTAATGTTTTTTTGATCAATAAGATACTGGCCATCGTACTTATTCCGTTCATAATCATCCTTGCTTTTGCCGATGCAAGCGTTGCGCGGCAAATGATCGTGGTCTCTTTCATAGCCGGTGGTTTACTGCTGTTGAACAGGTACATCAGGTCGTGGCAGGTGTTTGGTTCGTTTTTCCAATATAGCAAATTTCATTTTTTTATGTACCTTTGTGCCTCGGAATTATTGCCATTGGCGGTTTTAATGAAATTATTAGTAAAAGGACTGATGTTTTACTAAAACAAAATAACAACGTTTAAAAACATACCGAAATCCTCGATTTATGGCAAAAGTTGTTACTTCTAAGAAGAAAGGTGCAGAGAAAAAAGAAGTCAAGATTAATAATATACTGATCACTCAACCGCGTCCTGAAACGGACAAATCACCCTATTTCGATCTAGCCAAAAAGTTTGACGTAAAGATCGATTTCCATCCGTTCATTCGCGTAGAAGGCCTTTCAGGTAAAGAATTTCGCAAGCAGAAGGTAGATATTGCTGAGCATACCGCTATGATACTCACCAGCCGCAGCGCTGTTGACCATTTTTTCAGGATCTGTGAAGAATTGAAAGTAAAGGTCTCTCAGGATATGAAGTATTTCTGTATCACCGAAGCTGTTGCATTATACCTGCAGAAGTTCATCCTTTACCGCAAAAGAAAAGTGTTTTTCTCTGCCGATGGTAGCACTGCAGGTCTTCTGGAAATAATAGGCAAGCACAAGACCAACGAAAAATTCATTCTGCCTTTATCTGATAGCGGTAAGAATGATATTGCCCAGTTCATGATCAAGCATAGTGTAAAATATGCTGAAGCTGCTCTCTACAGAACGGTTTCCAACGACATATCTGAGGTAATGCAATCATCTTACGACATTATCGTTTTCTTCAGCCCATATAGTGTGCAGACATTGTTCGATCATTCGCCTGAATTCAATCAGAATGGCACATTGATCGGTGCGTTTGGTCCAACTACGGCCAAGGCGGTTGAAGATCATGGTTTGAGATTAGATATAAAGGCCCCTGCCACCAATGCACCATCTATGGTTGCAGCATTGGATGGCTATCTTGGAGCAATAAAGAAATAAATTACCCGCAAATAATTCAAAAGAAGGTTCATATGCCCTGCGCTGTGAACCTTCTTTCTTTTTGACTTAACTTGCCAGATAAGACATTGCATGTGTACAGCAAAGGATAATGGCTTAACAATACCAGATAATAGTTGGGCTATCAACGCCACCTTCCGTTGGGAATTGGTTTAGATGGACCCAACAATACACTTTTTACTTTTAAGTTTTTATTTTTAAGTTTTATGAACAGACTAGCCAAAGAAACGAGCCAATACCTACTTCAGCATGCCCACAACCCCGTAGACTGGTATCCATGGGGAGATGAGGCGTTTGAGCTGGCAAAGGCACTGAATAAGCCGGTTATTGTCAGTATAGGCTATTCTGCCTGCCATTGGTGTCATGTTATGGAGCGGGAGAGCTTTGAAAACGATGAGGTAGCCGGCTACATGAACGACCATTTCATTTGCATTAAGGTAGACAGGGAAGAACACCCCGATGTTGACCACATGTACATGGATGCAGTGCAGGCTATAAGCGGCAATGGAGGCTGGCCACTCAATGTGTTTGTAACGCCCGATCGCATTCCCTTTTATGGCGGCACCTACTATCCGCCAAGGCCTGCTTACAACAAACCTTCCTGGTTGCAGCTCATGCAGCGCATGACGGAGGTATGGGTGCACCAGCACGACGAAGTAACCCTGCAGGCGCAGCAAATGATACAGCACCTGCAGCAGGCGGCAAAGACCGTAACTGCTAAAACAGGCCTTATCTGGAACAAAGAGATCAGCGACAAAATAGCTCACAGCCTTTTGCAGCAGGCAGATAAAGAGAAGGGTGGCTTTGGTAATGCACCTAAATTTCCGGGTACTATGGCTATCAGTTACCTGCTCGAACACTACCATTTTACAGGCCACAAACCATCGCTCGATCAGGCATTGTTAAGCCTTGATAAGATGGCCGATGGAGGTATCTATGATCAGTTGGGTGGCGGCTTTGCGCGGTATTCTACCGACCGGGAATGGCTCGCACCGCACTTCGAAAAAATGCTTTACGATAATGCCTTGCTTATCCTCTCGTACTGTGACGCGTATATGGTTACCAATGATATTCGCTATAAGAATATTGTTGAAGAAACAATAGCATTTGCAGAGCGCGAACTAAAGGATAAGACCGGCACTTACTATTGTGCGCTCGATGCCGACAGCGAGGGTGTGGAAGGTAAGTTTTACACCTTTACGTGGGATGACTGGAACGAGGCATTAGGTAGTGCAGAACCCGCTGTGGCGGCGTATTTCGGTGTTACAGAACATGGTAATTGGGAAGAAACGAATATCCTACACCTTGGCCGCGATATTGCCGTAATAGCAGCGCATTACGAGACACCTGCTGCCGATCTGGAATGGAAGATAGAAATAGCCAAAACAAAGCTGCTGGCCTACAGGAGTCAACGTATGCGCCCGCTTACAGATGATAAGTGCCTGTTGTCGTGGAATGCACTGATGAGCATTGCGCTCACCAAAGCAGCTGCTACATTGGGTAATGACGCTTATAAAGTACGTGCTGTAGACCACATGACGGTCCTATTAGAGCAGTTTTACGTTGAAGGCAATATAATGCACACATGGAGCAACGGCACAGCCCGTATCCCCGCTAAATTGGATGATCTTGCTTACCTGGCGCAGGCATTATTGCAGTTGTTGTCACTAACAGGCGATCAGCAATGGGGCGTTAAAGCAGGTGAAATAATAGAATTAGTACTACGGGATTTCACTGATGATGGCGGTTATTTCTATTTTACTTCCATACATCAGTCTGATATACCAGTGAGGAAGATAGACCTCTACGACGGCGCCACGCCTTCTGCAAATGCAGTAATGGCGCATAATTTATGGGTCGCAGGCATGTTAATGGAGCGCACCGAATGGATAGAAAGATCAGGTGTTATGTTGCGCAATATCGCGGAAACAGCCGGTCGGTATAGCTATTCTTTTGGCTATTGGGGGCAGTTGATACAACGCAGCATTATGGGTATGAAAACGGTAGTTTCTGCGGGTAAAAACAGCGATAAAGTGAGTGTAGATTTTAAAAACAGCTTTTTTCCTCATGTTTTTTCCCTTTTTACAACCGGAAATGAGCCCCAAATACCTCTTTTAGAAAATAAATTTTCTGAAGCTAAATTGCATATATTTGTGTGCTCGGAAGAATCATGTTTATCGCCTGTCAGCAGTAGTGAGCAAGCGATTAAGCTGATTAATGATTTTTAATAAGATTTTTTTATTAAAAAATTATTAATCCGTTTTATTAACATTTTTTTACGGAAAGTTGTATTTTTGAAAAATTCTTTGAATATTGTGCGTCGGTTTCTAAATCTGATAAGTTTAGAACCCCGACGTTTTACTTGCCAAATTGCTAAAATAATAACTAGTAGTATGAAAAGAACATCCCTGAAAGTCTCAGCTTTAGCATTGCTCGCACTATTTGCAAGCTGTGGGAAAAGGGGCTCCAATGGCCAATTAATAGGTGATCAGACAAGGTTAATGTACAAGGCACCACTGCCTATCGGAATGGTATACGTGCCATCCGGTACATTTAAGATGGGAGCCAGCGATGAGGATGTACGTGGCAGAAATGATGCCACTATTCACACCATTCAGATTGTTGGTTTCTGGATGGATGGTACCGAAATATCTAACCAGGAATACCGCCAGTTCACCAACTGGGTAAAGGATTCTATGGCGCGCACGCTCCTTCAGTACGTAAAAGACCTTCCGGATGGTACAACCCGTCTTGACTGGAACAAGCGTATCAACTGGAGAGATGCTGACGTACAGGATCAGCTGGCTTCAATGTACACACCGGCAGATCAGTCTGGTTGGGGTGTAAAGCTGTTGAACGCAAGCACTTTGGTATACCATTCTGAAACTTTTGATTTCGGTAACGCGTCAAGAAACAGAAGCCTGAAAGGTTATAATGATAAAGCATTCGTAGTAAAACAGGATGTTCCTGCTTACCCGGATACTACAGTTTGGGTGCGCCAGTACTCTTACTCTTACAATGAGCCTATTGCCCGCCAGTATTTCTGGTTCCAGGGTTTCAATACTTACCCTGTTGTAGGTGTCAACTTCTATCAGTGTAATGCATTCTGCGATTGGCGTACCAACGTCTGGAGGTCAGAGCGCGATAAGGCAAGAATGTACACAGAAGGCCGTTTCCGCCTGCCAACAGAAGAAGAGTGGGAATATGCAGCTCGCGGTGGTCGTAACGAAGCTCCTTATCCATGGGGCGGTCCTTACATCATCAACAAAAAAGGCTGTTACCTGGCTAACTTCAAACCTCAGCGTGGTAACTACTCAGCAGATGGTGGCTTGTACACTGTACCGGTTGACAAATATGCAGCTAACGATTTTGGTCTGAAGAACATGTCAGGAAACGTTTCTGAGTGGACTTCATCAGCTTACTTCGGTGGTTCTTACAATCAGGTTGCTGATATCAACCCTGAGTTAGGTTTCAGTGCTAAAGACAACGCTGCGGTTTATCTTACTCGTAAAGTTGTTCGTGGTGGTAGCTGGAGAGACGTAGCTTATTATCTGCAGGTGGGTACTCGTGATTACGAATATGCAGATACAGCTAAGCCTTACATCGGTTTCCGTACTGTTATCACTTACCCTGCTCCTGCATTAAGCAACAGGCGTCCTATGAGGAACAAATAATTGAATGCACATTAACGACAGGTATTTTATCACTAACGTATAAAGAAGTTAAACTAAAAAATAACATGAATCCGATAGTAATCTTTTTTGAATCTAACGCAGGTAAGTACATTAAGAATCTGATCATAGGTCTTGGAGCATCTGTGGTATTGATGGGTGCCCTCTTTAAGATCCAGCACTGGCCAGGTGCAAGTATCATGCTTACTTCAGGTATGATCACCGAGGCTGTCATCTTCGCGATGCTTGGTCTGCTCCCGCCACACAGTGATTACTACTGGGAGCGTTTTTACCCTGGTATCACTGAAAACCCACACGTTGAGGCTTTCAAAAAAGGTATCAAGCATGTAGGTGCTCATGCAGCAGAGGAAAAGAAAGGTGGTTCTGGATTGGCTTCTATGGATAAAATGCTCGAAGAAGCTAAGATCACTCCTGAAAGTATGAAACGCCTGGGCGAGAATTTCAATAAATTCGGTCAGACTGTTGATCAGATAAAGGATATCACCAACATCACTGCCTCTACAGAAGCCTATTCTAAGGGTGCACGTGAAGCTGCCGAAGCTTTGGGTCAGATGAAAGCAACTTTCCAGGGTGCGTCTAAAACTATGGGTGCATTCAATGATGCTGCTGCCGATACTGTTAATTTCCACAGTCAGGTTAAAGTATTGTCTAAGAACCTCGGTACTTTGAACCAGATCTATGAAGTAGAACTGCAGGATGCAAACAATCACCTGAAAGCTATGAACAAGTTCTATAGCAACCTTGTTACAGCGTCTGATGCTATGGCATCAAGTGCTAAGGATGCGACCAGCGCTAAGGAGCAGATCGGTCTGTTGGCTACAAACCTTACTACCTTGAACAAGGTATACGGCAACATGCTGTCTGCAATGCAGGGCCGCTAGTAGCTGATAATACGAACGAAACATTATTATAACTCACTTATAGTAAAAGATAAAGAATGTCTATACCTAAAGAGCCGCGGCAGATAATGATCAACCTGATGTATCTGGTTTTGACTGCACTGCTGGCCCTCAATGTATCTAATGAGATCCTCAATGCCTTCAGAACATTGAGCACTAGTATGAATAGGTCTAATGAATCCATTGACGCAAGAACTAAGGATTTGTACGCTGCAATCATAGCCAGTGAAAAAGAAACAGGTCAGGCTGATAAGGTAAGACCTTACAGAATTCAGGCCGATGAAGTGGTTAAACAATCCAATGACATGGTTAAGTACCTTGATGATTGGAAGAAAAAGATCATAGTTGAAGCTGGTGGTTATTCTGCTGAAGAACCGGGTATGCCTGATAAGATGGACAACATCGATGCAACTACTACATTGCTTGTTGAAAGGAAAGGTGGAACTGAATTGCAGAAGAGAATTACTGAATTAAGGCAATTCCTGTTAAATCAGATCCCGAAAGACTCAGCTTCATTGAGTCCATTTATGCCGCTTGTCGTTGAACCGGCACACAAAAACCATGACCACAACCCAACAGGTGACTGGAACATTGGTAACTTTGAGCATATGCCCGCAATTGCTGCTTTGGCTATGTTCTCTAAGTTCCAGAACGATGTACGCAGTTCTGAAGCGATCGTTATCAAGAAGTTGGCTGAGTTATCTCACGCTCGTGACCTGAAGTATGATACTACAGCTGCCGTTGCCGTTCCTAAAACTACCTATGCACTGGTTGGTGATAAGATCGAGGCTACAATATTGTTGGCTGCCTTCAATAAGAGCAATATGCCTACATTGGCTATCTCTCAGGGAGGTGGTAACAAGAAGCCTGCAAAGAACGGTGTTATTGAGTGGGAGACTGTAGCTGCTGGTACTGGTGTACAAACAGTTAAGGGTACCATTACTTTGGAAACAGCGGAGCAGGGTAAGATCACTAAACCATGGTCTTTCGACTACATGGTGGGTACTACCGGTGCATCATTGCAGTTGGATAAGATGAACGTATTTTACATTGGTGTTGACAACCCGGTAACTGTTAGTGCTGCAGGTTATTCAATAGAAGACGTTTATCTGAAGTTGCCTCCTGGTGGTACTGCTACCGGTGGTAATGGTAAGTACATGATCAACTGTACTACACCAAACCCTAATTTCATGGTAGATATCATGGCTAAGTCAAAAGACAGAACTGCCGCTGACATCAAGGTTTCTTCAATGCCAATTCGTGTAAAATACATCCCCGATCCTGTTGCATATCTGTTAGGCAAAAGAGAAGGTATGATGAGTGCAGGTCAGTTTAAGGTAGCAATTGCACCACAGGCTGTTCTCGAAAAATTCGAATTTGAAGCCAAATTCCAGATCACTGAATTTACCGTTGCTATGTTGATCAAAGGTGGAGACTATGTGCCTGGTATGACTTGTAAAACAGCAACAGGTGCTAGATTTTCTGATAATCCTGAACTTATTAAGAGACAAGCAATGGCTAGGCCTGGTGACAGGATCTTTATTGAAGGAATAAAAGGTATTGGCCCGGATAAGAAGCCAAGGTCTCTGAACTCCATCATTTTGACGTTGAATTAATTAACTTTGTAAAAACAATAAGGATATGAAAATCCTGAATTTCAATAAATTTAATCTTACAGTTGCATTGATGCTGGGTTGTTCTGCTGCTTTCGCTCAGAAGGGTACTGCAAAAGACGAGCCTGTAGGTGCAGCGGGAGACCAGGGTGTTAGCACTAACTGGAAACCATCATTGGTTAACGATGGTAGCTATGACCGTGTAAAGCATGTAGGTGCGCCTATTCCTTGGCAATACATCCGCGAGGCTGACGTGCTGTGGAAGAAAAAAGTGTGGAGAGAGATCGACACACGTGAAAAACAGAACATTGGTTTCCGTTATCAGGGTGATGAAAATACCGGTGGTGGTATGTTCATAGAAATCCTGATCGATGGTATTAAGAAGGGTAAGATAACTGCCTATTCTACTTTCGACGATCGTTTCACCAGCAAGCTCACTAAAGAGCAGGTTATGGAAAAGATCGCTCCTAAGGCAGATAGCCAGGAAGTAGAAGATCCGGTTACCGGCCAGAAGTTCTGGAAGGTCGTGATCAACGAATTCAAGCCTGAAACTGTAACTAAATTCAGGGTTAAGGAAGAGTGGTTGTTCGATCGTAACCAGGGTAAGATGGTGGTTCACATCATCGGTATAGCTCCGGTTAAGGATGAGTATGGCGAAGACGGTACCTACAGAGGTCCGGTAGCTATGTTCTGGTTGTATTACCCACAGATCCGCGAAACTTTGTCTAACTACGAAGTATTCAATCCGCAGAATGACGTTTACCGTTATACATGGGATGAATTCTTTGAAGCTCGTCAGTTCTCCAGCAAGATCACTAAGGTGAGCAATTCACTCGATCAGAGGTTTGAAGACATCTATGGCACCGACCCACGTGGTAGAATGGAGCAGTTGTATGAAAGCCAACAGAACGCAATAGACATTTTCAACAAAGAACACGATATGTGGGTTTATTAATCCGCTTATAGTATATTTAAAAAGCGCTGCATCTTGCAGCGCTTTTTTTATTATTTTGCAACCTTATTCTTTTTCATGAGTACTACACAAAAACCACGGCTCGAAGTTTGCCTCTCTCCCGCACTATTACATCTGTATGATACTACAAATACTGTAGTGGTCATCATTGATATTTTCAGGGCTACCTCTACTATTACTGCGGTACTACATAATGGCGCCAAATGTGTTATTCCGGTAGCGTCGGTAGCTGAGTGCATATCCCTGGGTAATGAGATTCCCGGCAGCATTACTGCCGGTGAAAGAGATGGTAAAGTGGCCGACGGACTTCAGTATGGCAACTCTCCTTTGGAGTATCCGCGTGGTTTTATTGAAGATAAAGTACTTGTGTTGACTACCACTAATGGTACAAGGTTGCTACACATGGTCAAGGATTCTGCAGCTATTGTAATAGGCTCCTTCCTTAACCTTCAAGCTATATGCGATTATCTGGTAAGTGAGGGTAAGAACGTACTACTTGGCTGCTCTTCGTGGAAGGATCGCTTCAATATGGAAGATACTTTATTTGCTGGTGCTGTAGTGAGTAAAGTGGGTGATAAATTCGACATCAATTGTGATAGTGCGCGTGCTGCAAAAATGCTATACGAGGTATCAACAGGTGAAAACCTATTAGAATTCCTAAAAGACAGCTCGCATTATCGCCGCTTGTCCGGTTTTGGATTGATCGACGATATGAAATACTGTGTCACGCCTGATCTTCACCCTATTGTGCCAATATTACAGGGCGCTGAGATTGTAGCATTTAAGTAGCTAATTACAGTAAATGTGTGTCCCTTGAAATAGGGAGCGAGTTGGGGTGTGGGCATTTGAATATATGATTCATGTGGGGTAGTAAGTGCATTTGATCATGCCGGATATATCATATATTTTATTTCAATATTGTCAGTTTCGGCAAAAGCGCCTAGCTGTCCATGAATGCAGATAACTGATGTGTGTGGTAGCAAGATGAGGTAGACTCTTAGAATATAACGTAGATGCACTATCCACACACTTTTAAGCTTTTACTTTTTACTTTTTACTTAGCATCCGCATGGCAAAGAAGACCAATAATCAGACTAACATAAACAGGCCTGTTCAGCAGAAGCCGCTGCAGCAGAAGCCGGTCGCCGCCACTAAAGCTGCAACTACCCCAATGTCTGATATGCAGAAGCATTTAATGGCTGTTGTGGGTGTCGCTATTACGACATTCATGTTCCTTAAAGTGTCGTTGCTCAATCAATTCACCAATTGGGATGACCCAGGTTATGTACTCAACAATCCGTTGGTCAAAGACATTTCCGGTGAAGGGATAAAGAACATCTTCTCTTTAAGCAATCCGGTAATGGGTAACTACCATCCGCTGACTATCCTCACCTACGCATTTGATTATGATAGTGCCAATCTTGATGCGTATCACTACCACTTGCAAAGTCTGTTGTTTCACATAGCCACTACGCTCCTCGTTTACTGTTTCGTATGGCTGTTATCTAAACGATTCATAGCTGCTATTATTACTGCAATTCTGTTTGGCTTGCACCCTATGCACATAGAGTCAGTGGCATGGGTAGCGGGTCGTAAAGACGTGGTATACGGCTTCTTCTACATGTCAGCTTGCATCTCCTACATTTACTACATAAGAGCAGAAGGTTCTAAAAAGTGGCTGTTTTACCTTGGTGTAGCCGTTTTGTATGCAGCCTCCTTATTGTCTAAGCCAGTTGCTGTCGTATTGCCTGTTACCCTCTTACTTATAGATTACTTTGAAGGTCGTATCTGGAAGTCGGTAAGCGCCGAAGGGAAACCTGTAATAACATTGCAGAACATCAATTTTTTTGTGTTGGTGGAAAAGCTGCCCTTGTTCGCAATGTCGGTTCTGGCAGGTATTAAGTCATTGCAAGACCAGCGGGTGTTTGGGGCATTAGATACGCAGGGTGAAAAGTTCGGCACACTTGAGCGTTTGGGTCTGGGTGGCTACGCGCTCATCACCTATTTATGGAAGACGGTAGTACCTATTAAGCTACTCTGTTTTTACCCCTACCCACTAAAGGAAGAAGGCGCTCTGCCTGCAGTTTACTATATCTATCTGGTCATTGCGATTGGAGTATTGGCAGGTTCTTTCTGGTTCTTCCGTAAGAACAAAGCAATTGTTTTTGGTATCATGTTCTTTCTGGTCAACATAGCATTACTATTACAGTTTATACCTGTGGGTGGTGCTATCATAGCAGACAGGTATAGCTACCTGCCTTACATCGGTTTGTTCTTTATACTGGGTTGGTGTATCTCGGTATTATTCGATTCCGAGCAAACAGTAATGGCCGGAAAGAGCGCACTAGCCGCCATGGGAGTAGCTGTTTTTGTGTTGGGCTATATGAGTAATGAACGTTGCAAGGTGTGGTATGATGGTATGAGCCTTTGGAGAGACGAGATAGAAATAGAACCGGTTCGCGCCCCTAATGGCTACAATAATCTGGGCTTTTTTTACTTCAATAAGTTCAATAGTTCTGTCGATCCTAAGGAAAGAAAACTCTATTATGATTCATCTTTCTACCTCTTGAATAAGGCAATTCAATTACAGCCTAAGTTTGTCAACCCATATATTTCATTAGGTGAACTGATGCGCAGTAATAATCAGTTCGATCTGGCGAAGCAGTATTACTATAAAGGCTTGTCGCTGGATAAGACAGACATGGGTTCCAATGCCTACCTTGGTCTGGCAGTTATTTACAGTATTACCCGCAAAGACGATTCGGCAATTTTCTGCTATAAAGAGACCCTAAGGTTAAAGCCATACAACCCGGAGGCACACAGTAATTTCGCTAACTTCCTGGATATGACCAACCAGAAAGACAAGGCAATTGTGGAGTATGGTGTAGCCATCGATCAGAACCCGGACATATTTCAGCCATACTTGAACAGGGCCAGGGCATTTCAGCGCATGAATAAATGTGATGAGGCTTTCAGAGATTTCAATAAGGCATTGCAGATAGAACCTAAGATGGGTGAGATCTACTTTGCCCGTGCTGTATGCTTCGATATGAAGGGAGATAAGGCCGCGGCAGATAAAGACCGTCAGACAGCCGCTAAGCTGGGTTATGCCCCGCAGAGGTAATGTTAGCACTACAAAAGAGGCTATCATAACAACTAATTTATTTACTTTGCTCAAAAAATAACGATACAATGTCTAGTACTTCATTTTATACCCGCCTCCAGGGCGAACTTAAGGAAATAGAAGATGCAGGTCTTTTTAAGAAAGAACGCATAATAGAATCTGAACAGGGTGCGGAAATATTGGTGAATGGCAAGAAGGTGCTCAACTTTTGTGCTAACAATTATCTGGGCCTGTCGTCTCATCCTAAGGTAATTGAAGCTACACATAAGGCTATCGATCATCGTGGATATGGTATGAGCTCTGTACGTTTCATATGCGGTACGCAAGATATTCACCGTGAGCTGGAGCAGAAACTAGCTAAGTTCCTCGGTACTGAAGATACTATACTCTACGTAGCATGTTTCGATGCTAATGGTGGCGTATTTGAGCCATTGCTAGGCGAGCAGGATGCCATTATATCTGATGAGTTGAACCACGCCTCTATCATTGATGGCGTGCGTTTGTGTAAGGCCAGGAGAGGTCGTTACAAGCACAACGATATGGCCGATCTTGAGGCCCAGTTACAGGCTAATATGGATGCCCGTACGCGCATGATAGTTACCGACTCCGTATTCTCTATGGATGGTACCATTGCCCAGTTAGACAAGATCTGCGACCTTGCTGATAAGTACGATGCATTGGTAATGATCGATGAAAGCCACTCCTCAGGCTTTATGGGCGCTACAGGCCGTGGCGTGCATGAGTTGTGCGGTGTTATGGGGCGTATAGATATTATTACCGGCACATTAGGTAAGGCACTTGGTGGTGCATCTGGTGGTTTCACCAGCGGTAAGAAAGAAGTGATAGATATGCTGCGTCAGCGCAGCCGTCCCTATCTGTTCTCTAATTCATTGGCTCCATCTATCACAGGCGCATCAATAGCGGTGCTGGATATGCTTAGCGAAACAACTGAACTACGCGATAAGCTGGAAGATAACACGTTATATTTCCGCAAGCGCATGACAGATGCAGGTTTCGATATAAAGCCGGGTACACATCCTATCTGCCCGTTGATGTTGTATGATGCAGTTGTAGCCCAGAAATTTGCCGCACAGATGTTGGAAGAAGGTATCTATGTTGTAGGCTTCTTCTTCCCTGTAGTGCCAAGGGGCCAGGCTCGTATCCGTGTACAGATATCTGCCGGTCACGACCGTCACCATCTGGATACCGCTATCGATGCCTTCATCAAAGTAGGTAAGGACCTTGGTGTGATCAAGTAATCATTTTCAGCAATACACTTTTATGCGCCAGACAGCTGAAACCTGTCTGGCGTTGTCTTTCCCAATAACTACATTTTTTGTAATTTTATGGTATGGACGTAAGAGAACCTGCCATAGCTTACAGCAACAAGCGCTACACTATAGAAGAATATCTGGAGATGGAAAATGCTTCGGAAGAAAAACATGAGTATTACAAAGGGGAAATAATTGCAATGGCGGGAACTAAAATGCCGCATAATGAGATCACCTCTAATCTGGCTACTGAACTGGGGGCTCAATTAAGAGGATCTGGCTGCAAGCCTTACGGAAGTGACTTAAGAGTCTATATTGAGAAAAACTCTTTGTTCACATACCCCGATCTTAGTATCATATGTGGGAAGAAGGAATCACGCAACAATGATGATTTCAATATTCTCAATCCTTCTGTACTTTTTGAAGTATTGTCTGAGTCTTCAAAAGATTATGACCGAGGTAGTAAATGTATGCTGTACAGGGACATCTCAACTTTAAAGACGTATGTTATTATCGATTCACTTTCTTTAAAGGTAGAAGCCTATTCTATTAATAGCGGAGGGTTATGGGAGCTTAATGAATACAGTAATATATCAGATACATTTCTTATTTCAAACCTTAATATGTCGATTGCTTTAAAGGATATATACGATGGGGTGAACTTTGAATAATGGAGATTACCAACTATTGACTAAGTCCTACTTTGCTGCGGCTATTATCAATTATCTCATTCCGCTATTATCATTACATTTGTATTAATAAAACATCAGGTTCAATGACTCAATACTCATTTCAGCAGCATTTTGATGATAAGATAGATAGTGATAATACTATCGAAGCTAAAGATTGGATGCCGGATGACTATCGTAAAACGCTTATCCGCCAGATATCTCAGCACGCCCACAGTGAAATAGTGGGTATGTTGCCTGAAGGTAACTGGATCAGCCGTGCCCCCACTTTACGCCGTAAAGCAGTGCTGATGGCTAAAGTACAGGACGAAGCAGGACATGGTCTGTATCTTTACAGTGCTGCAGAAACACTGGGTATCAGCCGCGATGAGATGTATAATCAATTACATACCGGTAAGGCCAAATACTCTTCAATATTCAATTACCCCACACTTACATGGGCCGATATGGGTGCGGTAGGCTGGCTGGTAGATGGCGCGGCCATCATGAACCAGGTACCGCTTTGCCGTACTTCTTACGGTCCGTATGCTCGTGCCATGGTGCGTGTATGTAAAGAAGAAAGCTTTCACCAGCGCCAGGGCTTTGAGATAATGCTCACATTGGCCAAAGGAACTGATATTCAGCGTAAAATGGCTCAGGATGCATTCAATCGTTGGTGGTGGCCTTCATTAATGATGTTTGGCCCTCCAGATGCTGAAAGCCCGAATACAGCTAATAGTGTAAGGTGGAGAATCAAGAGGCTCACTAACGACGAACTACGCCAGAAATTTGTTGACGTAACCGTAGAGCAGGCTAAAGTGCTTGGGCTGGATATGCCTGACAAAGACCTGAAATGGAACGAAGAGCGTGGTCACTACGATTTCGGTGCGATCAACTGGCCTGAGTTCTACAATGTGGTGAAGGGTAATGGCCCATGCAATAAACAACGCCTTGAAGCCCGCAGAAGTGCCTGGGAGAAAGGCCAGTGGGTGCGTGATGCAGCTACTGCTTATGCCGGCAAAAGAGCGGCACGTAAAGCAGCCGCGGTAGAAACGAAAGCCGCGTAGATAAGTAAAAACTAAAAACTCAGGATTCTGAAAGTATCTTTATATATATTACCTTTAGGCTTTCTACTTACGACTATCTACTATTTACTAACGACTATCTACTAAAAATAAACAAATGAATAAATCAGAATGGCCTTTGTGGGAGGTGTTTATACGCAGTAAAGCAGGATTAGATCATAAACACGCGGGTAGCCTTCATGCGGCTGATGTGGAAATGGCTATTGAGAATGCCCGCGATGTATATACCCGCCGACAGGAAGGCGTGAGCATATGGGTTGTAGAAAGTAAAAATATCCATGCTTCTGATCCGGGACAGAGTGAATCTATGTACGAACCGGCAAATGATAAGATCTACCGCCACCCAACATTCTACAACCTGCCCGATGAAGTAAAGTACATGTAAGTGAATTTCTTCACTAATAACCAATATTAAAGCCTGCTGTGTGACAGCAGGCTTTTGAATTTACATTGATTAATCAAAGGGGTGATATTTTAATGCTCCACCGGATAATCAGGGAGTTTAGAACTTTGATAAAGTCTTCCGGATCAGGCCACATTTTTATGCTGCACAACTGTATACGTGTAGCCGGTCATATGCCCGCCTCCGTCTTCTTCAAAGGTGACTTCTACCTCCTCAGGTTTGAACCATGATATTATTGTGGCTCTTAAGTGACTGAAAAATGAGGTGATACCTTTCTTTTTACCCGAGTTACTCTTTGTGTTTTCCACAGCTATTTTGTTTTACGATGTTTCAATGATAAGGTAATAATAAAATAATGCCATTATAACGGGTAATTCATAAGAGGCAATTCAAATTTAGGAATTTAGTTGTTACAGAAATCACTACTGAATGTAAGTTTTCCCCACATGTTTATAACGTGTCACAGTGCAAAATATTCTCCTAAGTATTTTTGGTTTTAAATAAAATATTTATATACCTTTGCAGTCCGAAATTTTTCCGGCTATTCTGGCTACAGGATATCCAAAATTGCTGCCGGAAGATCGGGATATTTTTTAACCAAACAATATTATGGCAACAGAAAACAAGCTTCAGGATTATGAGCTTATGCTCATCTTCACGCCGGTATTATCCGAAGAAGAGTACAAAAATGCTCAGAAGAAATTTACTGACCTGATCGTGACCCACGGTGGCGAATTAGGCGAACTTCACCCATGGGGCCTCCGCTCACTGGCTTACCCTATCGCTAAGAAGACAACAGGTCTTTACTACGTGGTAGAATTCAAAGCACCGGCAGATCTTAACGCTAAGCTGGAAATACAGATGAACCGTGATGAAAGTATCATGCGTCATATGGTAACCCGTTTGGACAAGTATGCTGTGATGTACAATGGCAGAAAGCGTAACAAGGCTGAAGAAACAGTTTCTCAAAATTAATCCCTGAACAAAAATGGCAAAGCAAAACGAAATAAAATTTCTGACATCAACCCGTGTAGAAAAGCGCCAGAAGAAATACTGTCGTTTCAAGAAAATGGGTATCCGTTATATCGATTATAAGGATGGTGAATTCTTGAAGAAATTCCTTAATGAGCAAGGCCGTATGTTGCCACGCCGTATTACCGGTAACTCATTGAAGTTCCAGCGCAAAGTAGCGCAGGCGATAAAGAAGGCGCGCCAGATGGCGATATTGCCTTATGTAACTGACCTTTTAAAGTAATCAATCATGCAGATCATTCTCATAAAAGACGTTGACAATCTGGGCGCAGCCCATGAGTTGGTTGAAGTAAAACCGGGATATGCCCGTAACTACCTGATACCACAGAAATATGCAATAGAAGCAAGCGCATCTAATACTAAGGTGATGGAAGAGCGTCGCAAGCAGTTGCAGAAAAAGGAAGACAAACTGATGGCGCAGATAGCCAATGTTACCGAAGTATTGAAATCTTCTCCTATCAAGATAGGTGCTAAGTTAGGCGTAAGCGGTAAAATATTTGGTTCTGTAACTGCAATACAGGTAGCACGTGCTATCCGTGAGCAGAAGGGTTACGAGATCGACCGTCGTCGTATCACCATTCTAGATGAAGTTAAGGAAGCAGGTCTGCACAAGGCTAGCATCGACTTCGGTAAAGAGAATGTTGTTGAAATTGAATTCGAAGTAATAGGCGAATAGTCCTCACTACTTTATGATATAAAAACCACTCCTTTTTGGGGTGGTTTTTTGTATTTATAGATTTTATGACGACTACAGGTTACAAAAAAACACGGTTACGATTGGGCGCGTACCTAGGGCTCGCGGGTGATGATAGGGTTTTGTATACTACAAACCTTTTGCACCTACGGCGCAATGACATTTCACCGCAATTGCCTATACACACATCTTACCTTGGGCATAGTTGGCAGGATATTGTTTGGTGCGCTGTAGAAATGTGATGCCTTCAGCGTCATGATAGCAAGAGTAAAATCTATGGCTAATTATCTCATTCAATATGTCAAAGAACTTGTGCGGGTAATAATTATACCGCCATTGGCGTGTGTAATATAAAGTGCTCTACTTTTGCAGCTTTACATTTGTCTTTAGTTTGTGGCGCTTATAGCGACTGAAAACACTTTTACTATGTGGGTATCTATTCGTAATTTTTTAATGCAGAGCAAGGTGGTGTTGTGGGCCTATGTGCTGGTGACTATCGTAGCCAGCCTGCATCTATATATCATCAGCAAGCATGTAGCCATTGCGCCGCCGTATACCGACTATAATAATTACGTCATCTTCAAGCTGTCGTTCTTTCACCTTTTGGATGGAAAGAACCTGTATATCCATCATCTTACCGAGCAGTGGGACTTGTATAAGTACAGTCCTACGTTTGCACTGGCCATGGGTGTGCTGGCCAAGATACCCGATTATATAGCCATGCCTGCCTGGAACCTGCTTAATGCATTGGCGCTCTATGCCGCAGTGCGCAAGCTGCCGTTTACTACCCGTAACCAGACGTTGATGCTGTGGTTTATATTACTAGAACTTTTGACCTCTTTACAGAATACGCAAAGCAATGGTTTGATGGCAGCGCTGATGATAGGCACTTACAACAGCCTGCAAAGCGGTAAAGCGTGGAAGGCTGCATTGTGGGTGGCATTGGCCGCATTCATTAAGATCTATGCGGTAATTGTGGTTTGCCTCTTTATTTTTTACCCTGATAAGCTGAAGTTTATAGGCTGGGGTATTGTATGGGCCGTGCTGCTGGCCGTACTGCCTCTGGTAGTTATATCGCCGCAAATGCTGGTGTGGCAATACAATAACTGGGTAGTGATGATGGGCCAGGATGAGGCCATGTCTTATGGCATGTCGGTACTGGGGTGGTTGCATACGTGGTTTGGGTTGAATGGTGGTAAGGGTGTAGTGACCGCAGTTGGTATAGTGCTGTTTTTTGTGCCTTTTGCCAGAATCAAAATGTATAAAAATGAGGTGTTCAGGTTGCTGATGCTGGCCTTTATGCTGATATGGGTGATCATCTTTAATCATAAGGCCGAATCGCCAACGTATATATTGGTGCTGACCGGTGTGGGGATATGGTACTTTGCCCGTCCGCGGACGGCAATACACCAAGCGCTGATGGCATTTGTATTTGTAGTGAGCTGCATGACGCCTACTGATCTTTTTCCGCACGATTTCAGGCATAATTTTCTGGAGGTGTATTTCATTAAGGCGGTGCCGGCTATTGTGCTGTGGGTGGTGATATTTGTGGAGGTTATGACTCTTAAGAGCGGGGAAACAGAGCGGAGAGCGATTGGTTAGTCCTGCATGAGCGGGATGGGTGGCTCAATGATTGAATGAGTCTCAAAGAGAGCCGGCCAGATGGCTGCTGGTCGGAAGACGCAACAGCTGCGATTTGCATCGGGTCACCTGCACTATTTGCATACGGGTGTAGTGGTGTACAAAACGAATATGTTCCGGTGTTGTTATCACCCCCGACATTCGACTACTGGCCAAGGGCCGGTCGAATATCGTCCCCTCTTAAAATAAGAGGGGAGTTGTTGCTCAATTAAATTGAATGTGGAAGTTTTTTTGTGTTTCAAGAAGTTTTGTTCGGGTGTTTTTTGTTGTGATGCTTTATGGGGAAGGGTTTGCGGGTGTTTTAACAAATTTCCAAAAACTTCCACTTTCTTCCACTTTTTTCCGGTTTCTTCCACTTTTTTCAGTTGATTAATACCTTGCCTCGTTTTACGTTAGTTAGATTGTCCAGCCGCATAAGAGACGCAATTATGCGTCTCTACCAGAGTTGGGTTAGTAGTGAACTTTTGATATGGGTTCATGTGTCAAAGAGCATTCAGTAATTTCTTCTGAATCGGGTGCAAATTAAAGAGGTAAAATGATATTTTAAAATAAACATATCCACAAAATTTGCGAAAAAATCGGCTGAAAGGCTCTGTGGGCAAAGGTTTGAGGTGGGTTATTTTCTGTGGATATTTTTTTTCAGGGGTAGTATTCTGAACCACAGATAAGGCTGATTGCTCAGATTTCACAGATTGTTTTGGTGAATATCTCAAAAAGAGCAAGATTATAGTTAGTGCACAGACAGTTAGGGTTGTGCCCTAAATCAAACAGGCTGCCCGATGTGGGCAGCCTGTTTTGTTCATGCTCGTATAAAATATATTACTTAGTGCGTTGTTTGGTCTGTGAATTGTGATTTACATGTGGCTGCTTAGCTGCCTTTGCTTTTGGGGCAGCAAGATTTCCTCCTATTTGTAAAGAAACATCTTTACCCAGCTCTTTTGGTGTAAGATATTTGCCCTTGTTTTCCACTTCCTTTTCAACTTCAGGAACTACGCGGTGCGCATTAGCCCATGCATCCTGGCGAACGCCTGTTACCTGCCAGCTAACTTTTACATTCGGTACGCTTGTCTTTATTTCAAAGGTATTATTAGCTACTTCTTTTGAAACAATAACCTGTGCAAAAGTGCCTATAGCTGTAAGCTGATAACGGAAGTCTTTATTCAACGATTCGAAATAAGCAGGTAGTGTAACGGTTGCAGTTCCACTTGCATCTGTAGTGATGTTGCCATTGTATACGTTCATCATATCAGGGCTTTCAACAAAACTGTGAATCAGGTATTTATTTTCAGGATCCTGTGGGTGATCTATTTTAAATGTACCACTCGATTTAGCAAGACTACCAACAACATTTACATTTCCTTGAAACCAAGCAGCGTAATTGGTGGTAGCATTAGCAGCTGTAGCATATATACCATAATTGGTGGGTGTGCCAGCGACAGTACTAGAAGCATAAACACCGAGGTTATTTGAAAAACCATTATCTGCTTCTGCATAAACCCCATAGCTGTTTCCTGAAAAACTAGCAAGAGAAGTGCCGTAAGCACGAACGCCCATTGAATAATCAGCATCAGATGATGATTGTGCATAAACGCCATTTACTTCTCCTCCTGTAGTTGTAAAATCGGAAGATTCGCCAATACCAACCACACCTGCTCCCCCACCTTCGCCTTTCACACCAATGCCACTTATGGCAGCAATATTAGGCACTGCCAAACCATACATGCCTACGCTGTACAAAGTGGTTGAAGCAGTTGTTCCGGAATATATTGCACGGATAACACCTGAATCAGATGTAGTGGCTGAAGTAGTAGACGCCCATAGGCCTTTATTATTTGTTGCGGCAGCCTGTATGTCTACTTTAGCATTTGGAGTAGTTGTGCCATAACCTAAGCGAAGGCCTGCTGTTTCAAACAAACCAGAATTACCCACGGCATTGGCACCGGGAGTGAATTTTGACAGGTAATTAAGTGTGCCTGAAATTGGTGTCTGTGCTGTCCACGCAGTGCCATTCCACTGCAGCATCTGGCCTGTAGCTGTGCCAGCTGCAAGTGCAAGAGGAGAGCCTACTGTGCCGGCTCCTGAGATCGGTGCCGTAACAGAGATCGTACCAGAAGATGGTGCAACGGCTGTCCATGCAGTGCCATTCCATGTGAGCACCTGGTTAGCTGCAGTGCCTGGTGTTATAGCCAGAGGTGAACCTACCGTACCTGCGCCCGAAATAGGTGCAGTGACAGATATAGTGCTAATACCGGGGGCTGCGGGGGCCCACTGTGTACCATTCCATGTTAATATCATACCAGTTGCAGCAGGCACACCGGAAGCAACGGCGTTACCCTGAATCTTTCCAACGGTATTGGCATTACTCACACCGGTAACATCACCACCAAGGGTAAGTGTTGTTGTAGCTCCCGGAACAGATGCGGTAGTTACGCCGGTAACCCTGCCATAAGCATCGGTAGTAATAATAGGGTATGTGCCACTGGCACCTGAAGTACCATATGTACCTGCAGTACCAACAGTGCCAAGACCGATAGTTCCGGTACTGGTGATCACACCGCCCGTAAGTGGTGAGGTAGCTGTGATGCTGGTTACTGTACCTGAGCCAGTTCCATCAAGTCCATTGGCTCCGGCAGGGCCGACAGCACCGGTTGCACCAGTAGGGCCCGCAGGACCAGTTGGGCCGGCAGGACCGGTTGCACCAGCGGGGCCGGTAAGACCAGTAGCTCCGGTTGCACCAGTAGGACCCGCAGGACCAGTTGGGCCGGCAGGACCGGTTGCACCTGTAGCGCCCGTTGCACCTGTGGCACCGGTTGGTCCGACAGCACCCGTTGCACCAGTTGGTCCGGCAGGGCCGGTGGCACCAATTGGGCCGGTAGCACCTGTGGCACCCGTAGCACCGGTTGGTCCCGGAGGGCCACCAGGGCCATTTAATGCGAATGGTACGCTCATGAGCTGGCTGGTGCCTACGGTAACATAGGATGTGCCTGCGGCAGGGTCAATTTCTATTTGTATGTACTTATCTCCTGTAGCCCAGTTGATGGTAGAGAAAGCAGGGCTTGATCCCGTCATTGTACCGCCACCGATAGCCACATTGTAGAGGCCGTAGGCATTGGTAAGGACAGTATGTGTTTCCTGATATACTACAGGGCCGGCAGCGGTATTGTCGTGCAGGGTAACGCGCATGGTCATAGTTGATGAGGCCAGCGGATTTCCTGAGGCATTACGGGCAACACCCTGGTAGTTGAATTTCTGCGGTGCCTGCGCAAAAGCCGTCATGCCTGATGCGAAGAGCCCGAAAGCGAAGAGTAGAAGTGTTTTTTTCATTGCGTATGTTGTTAGTTATTTTAGTAGATGGTTGTTGGTAGATAGTTTCTGGTGTAGACCCTGACCACTGTGTGACATGTGTTGCAATTGTTTCGCCCTTTCAGGGCTGCCCAGCTTTTGTATTTCTTACGTAGGGCTTCACCCTACGCTATTGAATTGCGCTCCTTCAGGGCTTGCATGTTACCTTTTATTTACTGTAGCTTCTGGATCTTATAGGCGGTGGTTTCGATCAGAGTTTCGTCTGATGTGAGATCGACCTGTAAGAGGTAGGTGGCAGCGGCAAGTGAGCTGATGTCGAGCTGACCGGTGTTCATCCCTGTTTTTACATCGTTACTCTTTTCCTGTATCACCTTGCCGCTCATATCCATCAGCCGCAGGCCTATAATTGCCTTTTGCGGCGAGTTGAAGGTGTAGTTGATAGTGTTGTTGGCCGGGTTGGGAAACACAGTAAGGAACCTGAGGATATTGCGGTCTTCGACAGCTGTAACGCCATGCTCGGGTTGCAAGAGTCCCTGTGTTACTACGATGCTTGATGTAGCAGCGGTATTGACCAATGTCATTTCGCCTATTGACCATTCGTAGGTACGTCCGCCGAGGGTTGCAGAGCCGCCAGTAGCATTGAGTGTGCTGGGCCATATGCTTTGTCCGCGTACCTGTGGCAGTCCTATCAATGCCACAATGATGCTTGTGAAGAGTAGTTTTCTTTTCATTACTAAGAGTTTGTAGTTAAATATAGCTAAATAATTTTAGATGGGATTTATTTATTTTATTTTATTAATTGAATATTAATAAACGACTGAAGGGGGTGTCTGAATCAAGATGGTCAGGATTTTAGGAAAAGGAGGATGCCGTAGTAGTTAGTTGAACTGTTTTCGTATTTGGGATAAGATTTAGTTGATGTTGTAGCGACGCAAGATTTTGCGTCGCTCAATCGAATGGGAGTATATGCGTCTCCATCACCAAACTCATGCTGGATCGAGACGCAAAAATCTTGCGTCTCTACATACCTTTTTTGAGTGGGTCTCAAAGAGAATATCCTATCTTCACAACAGTAATTATTAGGCATGAATATAGCATTGATAGGGTATGGTAAGATGGGCCAGGCCATAGAGGAAATAGCAATTAAGAGGGGGCATAATATAGCACTGTGTATAAGGAGTGGTAACAGGCATGAACTGGATGCCACGCATATGCAGGGTGTGGATGTGGCCATAGAGTTTACCGGGCCGGAGACTGCAAAGGATAATGTGATGGATTGCATGGCGCTGGGTGTGCCGGTAATATGTGGGTCAACAGGATGGAATGAAGAGGTGCCGGAAGCAGCGGCAATGGCCAATGACAGGGGCGTGGGTTTTTTGCAGGCATCGAATTTCAGCATAGGGGTGAATATATTTTTCGAGGTGAATAAGCAGTTGGCCGCATTGATGAATAAGCACCCTGAGTATGATGTGAGTGTAGAGGAAACACACCACACGCAGAAAAAAGATGCCCCAAGTGGCACTGCCATAACCATTGCTGAGCAGATATTGGAAAGGTCTGCAACCAAGAAAACGTGGGCGCTGAATTTTGTAAATAATGAAAATATACTACCGATAGTGGCTCACCGTATAGAAAATGTACCGGGCACGCACAGGGTAAAATATGCATCGGCCATCGACGATATAGAGTTGGTGCACACAGCGCATAGCCGTGAGGGGTTTGCATTGGGGGCTGTGCTGGCAGCAGAGTTTTTAGCGGGCAAGAAGGGTGTGTTTACAATGAGGGACGTGTTGTTTAATGGCTCAATTGCGTAATGGCTTAATGGCTCAATTTTAAGTTAGAATTTGACAATTGGCAATGAGGTAATGAATAGGATAATGTTGTTTATTTTTAACTATTAAACTGAATAGTATGAAAAGGGTTGTTTTAATGTTGTTGGTTGCGGTGGGTTTGTTTGCAATGCCATCGTGTAAGGAAGAGGCGGAGAAGGATTACACAAAGGTAATGGAGGATAGCCTGGCTACTGTATTGCCTACGTGGCAGTCGGTAAAGGTGAATGTGCAGAATAAAACCTATGTTGATGTGATAGTAGGTGATCCGGGGTTTTATAGTGCGGCACCTGAGGTGAGAGCACAGAAGGCAAAAGAACTTGGCGGTTTGTTGCTGCGCCTTTATAAGGGTGATAATTATTTTGAGAAGGGGAACATGATCATTACTAAGGATCCGAAGAATACAGATATGGCACCGAAGGATGGGGTGAGTACGCCGATACCGTTTGGGGAGTTGAAGAAGTAGGTTTTTAAGGTTGTCTGAACCAGGATTTACAAGATTAAAGGATAGACATGATGTCCGTTGTACAAGGCGAGTTCGTTCCGATGCAATAACCACCTCCCCCGCCGAAAAGGCGGGTACTCCTCCTTCAAAAGGAGGAGAGTATGTACTTAGCGCGTCTCAAAGAAAACCGGCCCGATGGCTGTTGGTGTGGAGATACAACAGCGGCAGATGCGGGCATTTTCTTGTAACTCAAAACGAATACGTCGCGATGAGCCGGTCGGGAGACCGGCAACCGCACGAGCGTAGTCAAGAAGACTACGCTCGTGCATCTTGGTACTATTGCTTCACCAGCAATTTGTTGTAAAAGGAGAAGGGGAATTGCCAACGACAATTCCCCTTCTCCTTTTACTTGTTATCAGCTTATTTGTCTTCTGCTTCGTTATCTATTGATGATTATTTCAAATAATCATCGAAGTAGTTGGTGATCTTTTGCATGAGGTGTATACGGTCTTTGCCGCGTACGTTGTGCTCATGACCGGGGTAAACGAAATAGTCGACCTGTACGCCTTCGTCTACACTCTTCTTGATGAAGTCTATGCTATGCTGCCAAACTACCACATCATCGCTGGTGCCATGTATGAGCATTAGCTTACCCTGCAGGTTCTTTACCTTGTCTAGCAGGCAAGAGTTTTTATAGCCGCTAGGGTTGCCTTCGGGAGTGTCCATATAGCGCTCGGTATACATTACTTCATACATGCTCCAGTCCATAACCGGGCCACCTGCTACAGCTGCCTTAAAGATCCCGGGGTGCTTAAGCATGAGTGATGTGGTCATGAAGCCACCAAAGCTCCAGCCATGCACGCCCATGCGATTGGCATCTACATATTTAAGTTTCTTCAGGTAGTCAACGCCTTTCAGTTGGTCGTCCATTTCTACATCTCCCAGGTGACGGAAAGTGGCCTGTTCAAAAGCCATTCCCCTGTTCCAGCTACCACGGCCATCCATAGTAAAGATGATGTAGCCATGCTGTGCCATATACTCATACCACAGGTTGCCGCTGGCAGGAAATGAGTTGTGTAGCAATTGTACATTAGGGCCATTGTAGAGATACACTATAGTGGGATATTTCTTAGTGCTATCGAAGTTTGGTGGCAATATGAGCTTGACATAAAGTGGTGTAACACCATCGGCTGCTTTAATGGTTACATTACGAACAATAGCACGGTCATAGTCCGCAAGAGGATCAGGAGACTTCAGTAATTCTACGTTGGTCTTGCCATCTGTTGAGCGAATGCAGGTGGTCTTTGGCACATCGCCCGCACTGTATACATCGAGCACATATTTGCCATCTTCTGAACAGGTGGCAGTATGCATGCCATCACCTTTGTCTATACGGTAGATGTTACCATTGTCAATGTTCACACCGTAAATGTGTTTTTCCATTGGCGACTCTTTTGCAGCGGTGAATATGATCCTGCCGTTCTGCTTGTCGTAGCCTACTATTTCATTCACTACCCAGTTGCCCTTTGTTACCTGGCGTATCAACGTGCCATCGGTGTTATATAGATAGAGGTGTGCAAAGCCATCGCGCTCGCTCCACCAGATGAACTCATCATCGAAGCCGGGAACGAACATCAACGGGTGAGTAGGATGTACATACTTAGGGTCGTTCTCTTCGAACAAGGTCTTTACTTTTTCACCTGTGAGTGCATTGTATTTGTTGAGCAGCAGGTGGTTCTGTTCGCGGCTGAGGATGGCTACATAGATGTACTTTTCATCGGGGCTCCATGTAATGCTGGTTAGGTAATGATCTTTATGTTTCTCGCCTGTTTTTAATGTTACTGTTTTGCCTGTTGAAGGGTCGTAAACGCAAAGCGTTACTTCGTGAGAGGCTTGTCCGGCCATAGGGTACTTAACCATATCGGCACGTGCGGGAACAACATCCCACTTAACAACAGGATAGTCTTTAACCATTGTCTGGTCCATGCGGTAGTAAGCCAGGTAGTTGCCTTTTGGGGAAAAGAAGATACCACGGTCTATGCCAAACTCATCGCGGTGTACTGCACGGCCGCAGACTATTGCTTTGTCGGTCTCTTTGGTTACTTGTATCGTCTTTTTGTCTTTGGTTATGAGCCACAGGTTATTGTCTACGGTGTAGGCGATCTGCATGCTTTTGTCTACTGTGGTGTTGGCGTTATTATCGGGTAGTTTTACCCACTTGCTCCAGTTGAATTTGTTGCCGTCAACAGTACCTGTTATTACACTGTTGTCGTTGATGAAGTAGGCTTTGTCTTTATTGAGCCATTTTATAGCCGGAATAGCATTTACTTTTTCTCCTTCCGGATATACACCTTGTTCCACATTGCTTATCACACCGGCTTTCTCAGTGGCATAGTTGGTGGTTGTCCACTGATCTTTACCGTCTTTCTTTTCTACCTGCCAGAGCATGTTGGTGCCGGGTTGCCATGAGGTACCTTTTATACCCTTGGGTGCCAAAGTTGTAGACATACCATTGGTGGCCTCGGCCATGGTGAATTGCTTTTTCTGTGCGGTAGCAATGGTGCACAGCATAGCCGCAATGGCTAGTGTAAGTATGGACTTAGTGTAGTTCATAAATAAGTTAAAAGTCAAAAAGTTAAAACCAAAAAGTGGGTTGGGTTTGTCGTTGTTTTCTGTACAAAGACGGTACGTCCCGATGCGGTAACCACCTCCCCCTCGTTCCGAGGGTTGAGCTACGCTCGTGCCGTAGCCGGCATCCTTCAAAAGGAGGAGAGTGTGTAACTAGTGTATGCTCAAAACGAATACGTCCCGAGGGCCAAAGATTACCGCGGTTCGAGAGCCTCACCGTGACAATCATTGGCAGTGTTATTTACAAGGTATTCACTACCTGGCGGAGCTTGGTGAGCTTTACCATGAGTGGTTCTAATAAAGCCAGGTTGAGCATGTTGGCGCCGTCTGATTTTGCATGAGCGGGATCGGGGTGTGTTTCGATGAAGAGGCCATCGGCACCTACGGCTATTGCCGCGCGGCATATGGTCTCGATCATTTGCGGATTGCCGCCGGTAACGCCGCTTGTAGTGTTGGGTTGTTGCAATGAGTGTGTGCAATCCATAACCACTGGTACACCGAGATTTTGCATAGTAGGTATGCCGCGATAGTCAACTATCAGATCGTGATAGCCGAACATGGTGCCACGGTCGGTAAGCATGATCTTGTCGTTATTGCTCTGTGTTATCTTATCTACAGCGAAGATCATCGACTCAGGTGCCAGGAACTGACCCTTCTTTACGTTGACGATCTTTCCTGTTTTTGCTGCAGCTACAAGTATATCTGTCTGGCGGCAAAGGAAAGCGGGGATCTGGAGTACATCTACATATTCGGAGGCCATAGCTGCTTCTGATGCATCATGTATATCTGTAACCAGCGGCACACCAAAAGCATCTCGCACCTTTGCCAGTATTTTCAGTGCTTTTTCATCGCCTATGCCTGAAAAGCTATCGAGGCGGCTGCGGTTGGCTTTGCGGTAAGATGATTTGAAAATAAGGGGTATGTTGAGCTTATCGCAGATAGCAACAACCTTTTCGGCGGTTGCCATGATCACTTCCTCGCTTTCTATAACGCAAGGGCCTGCCATGAGAAAGAAGTTATTGCTACTTGTGTTTTGTTTTGCAAAAAGTTCAGATAAGTAAGATTGCATGAGATAAACGGTGTTTTATTTGTCAAAACTAACTTTTTTAATGTGATTTGTTGTTTGCAAGTGAAATTACTGGTATGTTATGGGTGTCTAACATGCTAATAGTATTGCCACAATTGGGCGCGAACCTAACGGCTAGCGATGAAAGAGGGGAATGTTTTTCTACAAACCTTTTGCACCTACGGCGCAATGACATGGATTGTTGTCTTTTGTGTTGTTTGAAGGTTTCTAAAACAATAAAGGGAGGCCGAAGCCTCCCTTTAAAACACACCTTTTGAAGGTATTATTTCATGATAACCAGTTTTTGTGTTTCTACTTTGCCCTGGTTGTGCAGCGATACGAGGTACATACCCGGAGCCAGAGTGTTGATATCAACAGGGATGGTCTGAGCACCAAGTGAAAGGCTGACAGTCTTGCTGATAAGTACTTTGCCGGTAATGTCTGTGATCTGCATATCTGCATTGCCAAACACATCGCTGTTGATAACGGCGAAACATGTTTTTTCAGCAGGGTTAGGATAGATAGAGAACGATGAGTGCTGATCGGTAGTAGTTGGGATACCTACAGCGTGGCCGATCGTATTCAAGGTGCTGTTAGTTATTATCGGTGTGTTGTAATCGAAATAGATCGATGCACGATTCCTGATCTGAGTACCAACCGGCAAACCATGTCTTGTCTTTATGGTGTAGGTAAACATGCCATTGCTGGTAACAGGGTAACTAGGGTCGTAAGGCAGGTGGATACCATTGAATGTGAAGGTAGCGACACCATTCTCATTCATAGTTACCACGCACTGGTGAGACTGGTAAACCGGGTGAAGTGTAGCCCAGTCCAGGTTTGGATCTAGTGTATCTATTACTACAACCTTCTCAGCATAGTAAGTACCTGTATTCTGGAAGTGAACCATGTATTCCAATACAGAGTCGGCATAACCGATGATACCGGTAGGGCCTGTTCCTTTAGGGCTAACTTCCTTGAAGTTAGGGTCATAAGAACCTACGACTGTAGTAGTGAAGTAGTTTACATTGTTCCATGGCGTGTAGTCTGTAAGCCATGAAGTCATAGGTGCAGCACTTACAGCAGAATCTCTAAATACGAGATCTGTGCTCAAAGGAATGTCTGTAGGTACTGTATAGTTTTCATGGAATGCCTGAGAAGCACCGGGAGTTAAAGAAGGAATAGTTGATGAGCTGTACCAATTGGCAGCACCCGAGAAGATACCGCCTGGAATGAATGTAGGAGCGAATATCTGGCCGTCAGTTTTGTAACCTGCCAGTATCGATCCTTCATTTACTGTGCCTTCATTGGTGATAATAGTAGCCTGTGTGTAAGTATTGCCAGGTATTGCATGATTGTAGTCCCATGTGCTGATGTGTATATCATGAATGGTAGCCAGATCGTTAGCGAAGTTTACAACATTAGTGCAACCTGTAGAAGCTACAATAGTCAATGGTACATTATTAACAGCACATGCTGTTAAAGGATACAAGGTTTGTACTGTTTCAGAAATAGTGTAAGAACCTGAAGGTACTATGAAAGAATAGTGACCGGCTGCATTGGTGTAGGTATAACCCCATCCGCTGCAGTGTATTTGTATGCCCTGTATGCCCGGTTCGCCTGCATCTTGTGTGCAATTGCCGTTAAGATCGTGATAAACTGTACCGCTTATGGTGCAATAACAACTGGTGCTGGTTGTACCCGGCAACAAGTAAGTGTAGTTATGAGCTGTGCAACCAGTTGCATCTGTAACGTAAACTGAGTAATAACCCTCGTCGAGAGACGTAATAGTGCTTGTTGAAGCACCGGTGCTCCAGTTGTAAGAGTACGGAGTAGTACCACCCCAAACTGTAGCATGAACACTACCATCTGATGTGAATAAGCATGATGGAGAAGTATTAGCCATGGCTACATTTACGGGAGAAGATGAAGCGACATAAGCATAGCCGGTCTTTGAGCAGCCATTTACGTCGGTTACAGTAACATAATGATAGCCTGCAGGTGCTGCAGAGAGTGTGGCAGTAGTGCCGCCTGAAACCCACGCATAGGTGAGTGGTGCAACACCACCTGTAGATGTTACAGTTGCACTGCCATTTGACAAGGTACATGTAGCAGACGTGGTAGCGAATGACAAATTGATGATATCAATTGGATTAATAGTAACTGTACCTGTGCGCAAACAACCGACGGCATCAGTAACATGGAATGAGTAATTACCCGGAGCCAGAGCAGTTGCCGTAAGCCCTGTTTGTGCAGGGTAGGTATACCAATTGATAGCATAAGGAGTAGTGCCACCGGCAAGAGTTAATGTAGCGGTGCCTGTAGGGGCAGTACAAGAGCTGGCAGTAGTAGCATAGGTAGCAGTAATAGGTGTAGAAGCGACAACTGAGCCGGCGCCATTACCTATACAGCCGTTAGCATCTGTGGCTACTACAGAATAGTAGCCTGCACCCAGGCCACCCTGCGACTGAGTAGTTGCACCATTGCTCCAGAGGTATGTGTAAGGAGGAGTGCCGCCTGCGCCAAATGCTATAACCGCGCCGTTGCTGGCAGTGCAGGTAGCAGGCGTTGGCGTAACAGAAGACGTGATGGTAATTGCTTGTGATACATATGCGTAGCGTATATCTGAGCATCCGTTAGCGTCTGTTACCGTTACATTATAGCTACCCATGCTCAGGCCGGATATACCCGAAGTGGAAGCCATAGTAGACCATACATAACTATAAGGAGGTAAACCGCCGGAAATGGAAGCTACTGTAGCGGTACCATTAGTGCAGTTTGCAGCCGTGGTTGTAACACTATAGGTAAAGCCTGGTGAGGTATAGATGGCTATAGAGTCATTGGCATAAATGGAGCCATACATACAACCTGCTGCGTCGGTTACCATAAGATCGTAAGCGCCACCCGATAAGCCTGCCGGGTTACCCGGAGTTACCACACCGGTTGTCTGGTTGGTCCAGGTGTAGGTATAAGGGGCTGTTCCGCCTGTTACAGTTGCTGTTGCCGTTCCTAATGCCGGACATACTGCGTTGGTAGTGGTTGTCGTATAAGTAAATGGAGGTGCACCTGCGTAATATGTAGATGCCGATGTAGTGGAGCCGCCGGAAACTACTATATATACACCCTGGCCGGCATATGATGTAAGCGCGTCAGTAGTTGTAGCTACCCCGGAGTGGACTATAGATGGACTGCCGGATAAGTAATAGGTGAATGTGAGCGGGGGAGTCAATCCGGTGGTACTTGAAGTTAGCACACCATCTGCATGACAGGGCGGAGTGGTGAGGGTGGCTGTAACTGTTTGCCCGTTTGAAGCAAACGCCAGAGCGCTTAAAATGAGTGATGTGAAGAGCTTTTTCATAATCGAAGAATTTTGTTCAACTTGATAAGACGAACGGCTCATGTCATTTGTTAGTAAATTTGTAATATTTATTTTTTATTGAAAGTTTTAACTTTCTGTCCGTATATATTATGTTTTCTACCATGTGAGTGCAAAAATCAACATTAGTATAATTGAATTTCACATAGGAGATATTTTTATTTGTCATTTGCCAACTAATTCACAATTTTTTCCCGTCATATATACACCGAGCCTTTTTACCCGGTATGTTGAAGTAGAAGCAGGTAAAAATAAAAGCGATAGAATTTATTCTAGATACATTATTTTTATTTATTTTTATGCAACATTATGATATTTTAAAATGAATGCATATTTTGCAAAGCACAAAAGTTAGTTTTGTGTGATCACAAATTCGCTATCACGATAGAAACAAATTATTTTAACCGTACCAAAGAAGTCTATGAAATACAATAAGATACTCTTGCTTTCCCTCCTGCTTTCAGGGCTTTGTTTCAAGTCTTTTGCGCAGGATTGCCCGCCGAATATAGACTTCGAATTGGGTAATACATCTATATGGAGCTATTTTACCGGTACTTGCTGCCCGATATCGACGCCTACACCCGGTCTTGTAGCGGGGAGACATACGCTAACAACAGGAGCGGGAGTTGATCCGTTCGGTGGATTTCCAATAGTAGCGCCCGGAGGCGGATCATTTTCGTTGAAACTAGGTAACAGTGGTGTAGGTGCGGAAGCGGAAATGGCCAGGTATTATATACACGTACCTGCTACCGTATCTAACTATAGCCTGATCTACAGGTATGCGGTTGTAGTGCAGGACGGAGGTGCCACTGGTACCCCGCACGATGCAACGAATCAGCCGAGATTTGAGGTGCATGCTTATGATTCTGCCACCAATGTGCCAATTGCTTGTGCTCAGTATAACTACAACTATACTTCGGGATTACCGGGTTTTACACTTGCTACATCGGGTTCTGCTGTCTATTATAAATCATGGACAACAGCTAGTATTAACCTTTCAGGCCTGGGTGGCACAACTATTAAAATTGATTTTGCCAGTGGAGATTGCGCTTTAGGTGGTCACTTCGGATATGGATATCTGGATATGAGCTGCGGGTTATTCTCTATCTCTGCAGGTGGTTGCGATTCGACCACTTCTACGCTTAATGCGCCATCAGGCTTCAGTGTTTATACCTGGTATGATTCATTGACATTTACAACTATTTACGGCACAACACAGTCTATAACCATACCAATGCCACCGGTAGCAACTACCTATGCGGTTATTATGCAGCCATATGCAGGTTTCGGTTGTCCTGATACGCTATATACAAGAATAAGGCCGTCACATTTACAACTTAATCCAAGTCATGACACTACACTTTGTTTCGGTAATCCAATAACGCTTACGTCAGGAGCGACAGACGTTGCTCTGCCATTAAGTTATAGCTGGTCGCCGGCTGCGGGTTTGAGTTGTACAACATGTGCTAATCCTATAGCACTGCCAAATACTAATACAAACTATGTGGTCACGGTAACCAACGATCTTGGTTGTACGAAAACGGACACGATAGCGGTGAATGGCGGACATGTGGCAGTACATTCAACATATGATTCGGTTAGTTGTTTTGGCGATCTGAACGGAGGTGTTCATGCTTTTGTAGATACCGGTGTAGCCCCTTACAGCTATGTATGGACGACTGCACCTGTTGTCGTAACCGCTCCAGATGCAGGTGGTTTGGCAATAGGTTTTTACACAGTTACCGTCGTAGATAATTCAGGATGTTCGGGAACCAGTACTATATATGTTCCTGGCCCAACGCCTAATACTGTTACCATACTTAGTTCGACAAATCCAACTACATGTGGCGGATCAAACGGATCAATTACTTTGGGTGGTTTATTCAACAATTTTGTAATGACGGTGAATTACCTGTTCAATGGTGTACCACAAACATATACCGGTACAGTGTCAGCTACCGGTACGCTGGTTATTCCATCATTATCTCAGGGTACTTTTTCCAATATTTCTATTGTGCCCGTTGCGCCTAAATTATGCAACTGGAACATCGTTGGTCCGATTGCACTTACCGATCCATTGCACCCTGCAATACCTTTTGTAAATAGCAATTCACCAGTTTGTGAGGGTGATCAGTTGAACATGTACGGTTCTGACGGTACAGCTGGTGTTACTTTTAGCTGGACAGGTCCTAATGGATTCACTTCGGCTCTTGCTAATCCTATTATCAACCCGGCTTCACTGAATGATTCGGGTAGGTATGTTCTTACAGTAGGTATCAATAATTGCTTCTCTAAAGATAGCACGTGGGTAGTAGTTCACCAGATTCCGCAGCCGTTCGCCAGCAATAACAGCCCGTTCTGCGCAGTTGGTAATCTTCAGCTGACAAGCGGATCATTAAATGGCGCTACCAACTATTCATGGAGTGGCCCTAATGCATATTCTTCAGTTTTGCAGAATCCTATACTAACCGGTGTAGATGAAAATGCATCAGGCGTTTACACAGTAACTGCATTGATTAATGCATGCCGTGCTTCTACTACCACAACTGTTGTTATCTACCCTATACCACCTGTGCCTGCAACAACGAATGTTGAGTATTGCCAGTATGGAATAAGTGTACCCCTTACAGCAACCGGTACTAATGTACTGTGGTATGCAGATTCAGTAGGCGGTACAGGTTCTGCAACAGCACCTACACCTTCTACATTGATACCTGGCTTATTTACATGGTATGCCAACCAGACGTCACTTACAGGATGTATTGGCCCACGTATGCCGGTTACAGCAAGAATAGCTGAATACCCATCGCCATATGTAACACAAAGTGATACTGTGATCTGTACAGGAACAAACGTAACGTTCCTAACTGCTAATACGGGTGAAGGTTTCACCGGTCTGGTATGGAGCTTTGGCGCATTAGACAGCGTAAGAAATATAAATCCAGTAATTCATGGCTTCACCACACCAGGTACTTACGCTGTAGCGGTTACTGCATACTATGACATATGTCCTGACACTACCATGTACATGACACTTGGTGTATATCCTACCCCGGTGATCAACCTGGGACCAGATACAACAATATGTGAAGGTAGTAATGCGATACAGCTATATGATCTTACTAATGCAGGTACACTGGGTGCATCGTGGGTGTGGAATACAGGTGAACTAACACCGAGCATTAACCTTGTTACACCGGGATCTTACTATACTACCGTAAGCATTAATGGTTGCAGCGCATCTGATACAGTAAATGTTCTTGCGGATTGCTACATGGAAATACCGAATGTATTTACACCTAACGGAGATGGTATCAATGATTACTTCTTCCCACGTGGTTATCTTACAAAGGGATTGACAGCATTCAGCATGGAAATATTCAACCGTTGGGGTGAATTGATCTTCAGTACTACCAAGATCGATGGCCTTGGATGGGATGGTAAATTCAACGGCGAGATACAGCCGCAGGGTGTGTTCGTTTACTACATGGATGCTACGTTTAAAGATGGTAAAAAAGAACATCATAACGGTAACTTCACGTTACTACGATGATCTGAATTCAAATAATGTTATAAAAGGTAAAGGCGCTCAAGTGAGCGCCTTTACCTTTTCAGAAAAATCTTATTTGGCAATGTGCAACAGTTCAGAAATCAATCAAGGAACGATAATCAAATAAAATTTACCAATTTGATTGTTCTCTTTCATTTCTGTTGCGTTGCAAAAGTCTTTAAATAGTCTTCTATTCGCAAATTTTGCGCCTTACATAAAAGAAAAATAACTGCTCAACTTAATATATTTTATTTGATTAACGTTCCTAACTTTGCCATCCAATCTAAACAAATCAGTAACTATTATGGCTTTCCGTACAGAAAAAGACACAATGGGCGAAGTGCAGGTACCTGCAACCGCTTATTATGGTGCGCAGACACAGCGCTCGATTGAAAATTTCAAAATAGCACAGGATACCAACAAAATGCCGAAGGAGATAATCAAGGCATTTGCTTACCTGAAGAAGGCTGCCGGAATTACCAATTGCCAGTTGGGCGTATTGGCACAGGAGAAGAGCGACCTGATAGGCAAAGTTTGTGATGAGATACTGGAAGGAAAGCTGGATGCTGAGTTTCCACTTGTGGTATGGCAGACAGGATCGGGCACACAGTCTAACATGAATGTGAACGAAGTAGTGGCATACCGCGCGCATGTAATTAATGGCGGCCAGTTAACTGACAAAGAGAAATTCATACACCCTAATGATGATGTGAACAAGTCACAGTCGTCTAACGATACATTCCCAACGGCTATGCATATAGCAGCCTATAAGATGCTGGTGGATGTAACTATACCGGGCGTAAAGAAACTGCGCGATACGCTTGCTGCAAAGAGCAAAGAATACATGCATGTGGTGAAGATAGGCCGCACTCACTTTATGGATGCTACACCACTTACCGTAGGACAGGAACTGAGCGGTTATGTATCTCAGCTGGATCATGGATTAAGGGCGCTGAACAATACACTTGCACACCTTAGCGAACTGGCTTTGGGTGGTACAGCAGTTGGTACCGGTATCAATACACCAAAAGGTTATGATGTAAAGGTGGCTGAAAATATCGCTGCACTTACAGGATTGCCTTTCATTACTGCCGAAAACAAATTTGAAAGCCTTGCCGCACATGATGCTATAGTGGAAACACATGGTGCATTGAAAATGATAGCAGTAAGCCTGATGAAGATAGCTAACGACATTCGTATGCTGAGCTCGGGACCACGCTCGGGAATAGGCGAAATGTTCATACCTGACAATGAGCCGGGTTCTTCTATCATGCCGGGTAAAGTAAACCCTACACAGTGTGAAGCCTTGACCATGATAGCAGCACAGGTAATGGGTAATGATGTAACTATTGGCATTGGTGGATCGAACGGTCATTTTGAGCTGAACGTATTCAAGCCGGTGATGATCTTTAACTTCCTGCATAGTGCCCGCCTGATAGGTGAAGGTTGTGTATCGTTTAATGACAAGTGCGCTGTAGGTCTTGCACCAATAGAAGAGAACATAGCCAAGCACGTGAATAACTCACTGATGCTGGTAACTTCATTGAATACCAAGATAGGTTATTACAAAGCTGCTGAAATAGCACAGACTGCCCACAAACAAGGCAAGACGCTGAAGCAAACAGCTATAGACCTGGGCTATGTAACTGCTGAAGAGTTTGACGCCTGGGTGAAGCCGGCTGACATGGTAGGCGAATTAAAGTAAAAATTTAAAAGTAAAACCCGTCCTGTTGAGGTGATGGTTTTAGTAAATATGCAGGCTGTTCTCTTTGAGGGCAGCCTGTAGTGTTTTGCTAAAAAAAAAGACCATTTCCGGTAGAAAATGGCCTTTGTTGATTCAACGGTAGATGAATGGGAATATATGGTAGTGAATAGCTAAAAAATTTACAGGGGCCGTTGCTGTAGCCCACCAATATTTTATGTGATGCAGCAGGGGCATAATTACCCCACACCCATAAAGACAGAGTATAATTTAAAAGGGTTGGGTAAGCCTAAAAAAGATTTTAAGGCTGTACTACGAGGCTGAATTGTTTTCTTGTTTTTGTAGCGGAGTAGAGCTGCTCCAGTGGATTGGATGTTTTTCCGCCACCTGCCATAGCGCCGCCCATTGCTGCGGAATTTCGGCTGCCACCGCCGCCCATCTGGTTCATGCCGCCATTTGCATTCTGTACCTGGCCTTTTGGTGCTTTTGTGCCTTTAAGAGAAAAGCAGACGCCAATTTGTTTACCTGCATCTGCTGCGGTTAATGAATCTTTATTGAACAGGCTTTTTACAGGGATGGCCACTTCCCATACAATTTCCCTGTATTCATCTAGCCGTGCCTTTAGTTTTATGCCACAGGGTACGGTCTGGTTGATCATATACCCACCATTACAACCTGCAAAACCATCGACAGTAAACTGGTTGGCAGCCTCAATACCTTTACGAATGCGCTGTGATAATTGCTTTTGGAACTGAACAGCACCATCTTTCTGCCCGTCTGAGCCCTGTGGAACATCCATTTCCACATTATTATTTTCCAACGGATAGTTGATGCTGAACGGATCTTCTTTTCCTCCGCCGGTATCTATTGATACTACCATTCCGCCCTTTAGCATTTTCATCTGCGTCAGTTCATCGCCACTTTCTACTGTTATATAGATGTACTTACGGTCGTTGGAAGTAGCATAAGCCAGTTTGGCTTTACTATCATAATTGGGGTATGGCGATGGCCAATCTTTACTGTCGCCGTCAATAGCAATGGGTGTAGACTGCCAGTTGCCGGGCACGGTAGCTGTGGATTTTCCTGCTTTTTTAGACCCGCCACAAGATGTAAGTACTACTAAAAGGGTAACGGCAACCGTTGAAATATTGACTAAACGCATAATTATTGATTAGGAGAACAAAATAAAGCACTATTCTCAATATTGGCTACCTAAACCCTTTTTAAATTATTTTAACATTTCGGAGACGAAAAAAACTATGGAAACTTTTTTGGTAAAAAATGTTTCCATAGTTTTGTGTCCGATTACATATGGAACCATTAGAAAAAATACTTACGGCCTCAGCGGAATTGTTTAGCCAATATGGTTTTAAGACAATTACGATGGATGATATAGCCCGCAGATCAGGTATATCTAAAAAAACATTGTATCTGCACTTTGCCAATAAGGAAGAAGTGGTGAACGAGTCGATAACCTGGTATAAGAACAACACCACCAATGCGTGCGTAGCCGTATTGGACTCTGCCGGTAACCCGGTAGAAGCTATGGTAAAGATGCTGGCATTTTTCGACAGTATGTTCAAGCGGATAAACCCAATGGCTTTGTTTGAGCTGGAACGATACTATCCTGCTGCCTATAAAAGCTTCAGGAGTATGCTGCTGGAAAAGGATGTAGCCCTGATGGAAGAAAATCTGAAGGAAGGAATAAAGAAAGGATACTACAGGGAAGAGATAGACACCAACCTGCTATCGAAACTGAGAATAGAAACCTCGATAATGATACTGCAGCCCAACAGGATGGTAACAGACGATCATACGATAACGAGCGTGGCTATGGAGATAGGGGAGCACTTCATGTACGGGATAATGACCGCGAAAGGAATAAAACTATACACAGAATATAAAGCACAATACATAAAACAAACACCTAAGATATGAGACGCATATATATTGCCTTAATTACCCTGTTGGCTGCCGGTTCTGCGGCAAGAGCCCAGGATGGCGCTACTAAAAACATGAGCCTGCAGGACTGCATGGATTATGCAATGAAGCATAATTACTCTGTCAAAAACGCACAGCTGGATGTACTGATACAGAATGCTCAGAACAACCAGACGGTATCAATAGCCTTACCACAAATAAGTGGTAAAGCCGACCTGAATTACTTTATTGCTCCGCAGTCATCATTTCTTGATGCGAGCACATTTGACAGAACAATCCCTCCGGGTACTATTGTTCCCATCGCTTTCTCATTGCACTATGCGGCGTCGGCTAGTGTTAGTGCTTCGCAGATATTGTTTGATCCCAGTGTGGCAATTGCATTACAGGCCAGAACAGCGCTTGTGGACCTGTCTAAGCAAACCGGAAAAGTGACGGAAGCAACAGTGAAATACAATGTGATGAAGTCTTACTACTCCATTATTGTAGCTAAGAATCAGCTGGAAATCCTTAAAACATCTATGGAGATAGTGCGGAGTATGGAGCACGAAATGGATGTGATGAAGCAGACAGGAGTAGTAGAACAAATAGATGTAGAGCGTAACAGCGTACAGGTAAATAACCTGGTAAACGATAGCATAAAGATCGCAAACCTGGTTACGCTTACTGAGCAGGTATTGAAATACCAGATGGGTATGGACATAAACGCACCGGTTGTGCTCACAGACAATAACCTTGATGCGCACATAGCCTCGTCTACTACATTGCTAAATGAAGAGCAGACCTATGTAAAGGTACCTGAATACAGCCTGACGCTTACCGGTCTGAAGCTGAATGAATACAACCTTAAGCGGTATAAAATGGCTGCATTGCCATCATTGATAGCTGTGGGTTCATTTGGTTATAACTATGGTGAAAACAACTTTGGTAAGTTGTTTGGATTTAGCAATTACAAAGACTACTCACTGGTAGGGTTACAGTTGAATGTGCCGATATTCAGCGGACTGAAGCGCACCAATCAGGTTAAGGAAACACAGTACAATATTGAAAAGGCAAAAAACAATATTGAAAATCTGAAGCTAGGACTGGACTTCCAGACATCACAATCAAAAACAAGTCTGAGGAATGCGATCATCCAATACCAAAGCCAAAAGCGCAATGTAACATTAGCAGAAAGCGTACTGGACCTTGCCCGTAAAAAATATAAGGCGGGGGTAGGCAGCAACCAGGAAGTGACACTGGCGCAAACAGAACAACTGAGAGCACAGAACAGCTATTTCTCTACGCTGATAGACATCATTAACGCAGAAGCAGACCTTAAAAAAGCATTAGGACAACTATAATCATCGTAAAACATAAACACACAAAATATAAGAATATGAAACGTTTAATTTATCTAATAATACCTGCAATGATACTCGCTTCCTGCGGTGGTGGCGGCAACAAAGCTGATGAGCTGGTGAAGCTGAAAAAACAGCGTTCTGAGCTGGATGTAAAAATAAAAGAGCTTGAAGCCGGCAAGAAAGAAACAGGGAAGGTAACACCGGTATCTGTTGTGACAGTGGCTCCAAAAGTATTCAATGGTAATATTGAGGTGCAGAGTGAAATAACCGGTGACGAAAACGTATTGGCTACATCGCAACAAGGCGGTATTGTTAAGTCAATATTGGTGCATACCGGGCAGAAGGTGAGCGCTGGTGCAGTATTGGCAGTTCTTGACGCAGCGGCAATAGAACAGCAGATAGGTGCTGCTACCACACAACTAAACCTTGCAAAAACACTGTACGAAAAGCAGGAAAACTTGTGGAAGCAGAATATTGGTACTGAAGTACAATTATTGTCTGCTAAAACGCAGTATGAATCTGCGCAGAAAAATGTCGCAATTCTACAGGCGAACCGCAACATGTCAAAAATTGTAGCACCTATAAGTGGTACAGTTCAGGACGTAAAGCTGACAGTAGGTTCAGTAGTTAGTCCGGGGATGATTGGTATACAAATAGTAGGTGGTGATAAGCTAAAGGCTACTGCCATGATCGGCGAAAATTACCTGGGTAAAGTAAAGGTAGGGGACCCGGTAAAAGTGATATTAGCTAATGCAGATGATTCTATGACCGCTAAAGTTAGTTTTGTAGGATCTGCTGTAAACACGTTGTCTCGTTCATTTGAAGTGCAGGTACAGTTGCCAAACAACGGTAAGTTGCACCCTAATATGTCGTGCATCATGAAGATAGCTAACTATACTAACCCTAGTGCTATTGTAGTGCCGGTATCTGTAGTGCAAAAAACATCAGAAGGTCAGATAGTTTATGTGGCAGATGGTACAAAAGCAAAGGCTGTGCCGGTAACAACCGGTAGAAATTCTAATGGTAATATAGAGGTGCTGAGTGGTCTGAATGCAGGAGACAAGGTAGTAACTGCCGGCTACGAAGAAATGGAGAACGGCCAGAACATTATCATACAATAAGAAACAACACACACTAACAAGACAATTGTCTCAACATATTTCTCATGAAAGACGTATTTAAAGAGTTTAAGCCATCGAGCTGGGCTATTGATAATCGTACGGCTATTTATATAGTTACGATCCTCATTACCCTGGCCGGACTTATGGCCTATCTTAGTTTGCCCAAGGAACAGTTTCCTGAAATTAAGATACCGAATATAATAGTACAAACAGTTTACCCTGGTACCTCTCCTGAGAACATGGAGAACCTGGTATCTAAGCCTATTGAAAAGCAGGTGAAGAACCTTACAGGTGTCAAGAAGGTAACCAGTACCTCATTCCAGGACTACTCTGTAGTAATAGTGGAATTTAACACTGACGTAAAGATCGATAAGGCCAAGCAGGATGTAAAGGACGGAGTAGACAAGGCAAAGCAAGACTTGCCTAAGAACCTTCCTTATCAGCCTGAGGTAAAAGATATTGACCTTTCTGAACTGCCGATATTATCTGTGAATATCTCCGGTAACTATGACCTGAAGCGCCTGCGTAAGTATGCAGATAAGGTGAAGGACAACATAGAGGCGATGAAGCAGATAAAGCAGGTGAATCGTGTTGGTGCACTTGACAGGGAAATACAGATCAATGTTGACATGTTCAAGATGCAGGCCGCGGGTATCACGTTTGATGATATAGACCACGCCATAGCCGGTGAGAACGTATCTACTACTGCCGGTGAGGTGGGTATGAATAACCAGAAGCGTGTATTGAGTATCAGGAATGAGTTCAAGTCGGCTGATGAGATCAATAATATTATTGTAAAGAACGGATCTGGTGGAAGTGTTTACCTACGCAATATAGCACAGGTAGTAGACAGCTTTGCTGAGCAGAAGAGTTATGCGCGACTGGACAACAAAAATGTTATCACGCTGAACATTATCAAAGCAAAGGGTGCCAACCTTATTGAGGCAAGTGACAAGATACAGGAGTTGGTAACCAAGATGCAGAAGAGCGGTGACTTACCAAAGGACCTGACCATAGTAACTACAGGAGATCAGTCTCAGACCACACGTAATACGTTGCACGATCTGATCAATACTATCATCATCGGTTTCTTGCTGGTGACTATTATCCTTATGTTCTTTATGGGCGTTACCAATGCGTTGTTCGTAGCATTGTCTGTGCCTTTGTCTTGCGCCATTGCGTTCCTGGTGCTCCCTACAATCGGGTTCACGCTGAACATGATCGTGTTGTTCTCATTCCTGTTGGCACTGGGTATAGTGGTGGATGATGCCATTGTGGTAATTGAGAATACTCACCGTATTTTCGACAATGGTAAGATGAGTATAACCAAGGCTGCCAAGCTGGCTACAGGAGAGGTGTTCCTGCCAGTATTGTCGGGTACAGCTACAACGCTGATGCCGTTCATACCATTGGCATTCTGGAAGGGTGTTATTGGTAGCTTCATGTTCTTCCTGCCTATTACCCTGATCATTACGCTGGTAGCATCATTGCTGGTGGCATATATCATCAACCCGGTATTCGCGGTATCATTCATGAAGCCTGAGAGCCATGAAGAGCACCATGCTAAGCGGAGGATAAGCCTGAGAGATAAGGTACTTGCAGTGATATTTATTGCTATCGCAGCTATCTTCTACCTGTCGGGCAATATATCTGTTGGTAACTTTGTAATGTTTATTTATGTTTTCATTTTAATGGAGAAGTTCATCTTCTCTAAATGGATCCATAGTTTCCAGAACAAGGCATGGCCTGCTTTCCGCGACTGGTATACAAGAGTATTGAAGATGGCACTAAGAAGGCCGGGAATGGTATTGGTAGTTACTTTGGTGCTTTTGCCATTATCTATATTCCTGTATGTACTGCGTAAGCCACCGTTTGTATTCTTTCCATCTGCACAGCCGAACTTTGCTTATGTATACCTGAATCTGCCGGTAGGAACTGACCAGGCATTTACCAATGAGGTAATGAGGAAGCTGGAAGCGAAGGTGAATACAGTATTGATAGATCCTAAGACAGGTAAGAGAACGGATATTGTTAAGTCTGTAATCTCTAACGTAACCGTGGATGCGGTTGACCCTAATGCAGGTGAGATCGGAGACTTCCCTAACAAGGGTAAAATATCTGTTGCCTTCGTTGACTTTGCAGAGCGTCATGGTATATCATCTGCCGACTACCTGGAAAGGATACGTAATGTGGTAAGGTCTTACCCTGGTGCTGAGATAACAGTGGATAAAGAAGGTGGCGGACCACCATTGCCTAAGCCCGTAGTAATTGAGATAACAGGTGAAAATCTGGATACTTTGGTAGCTACAGCTGAGCGCATGAAGCGCTATCTGAAAGCTAAGCAGGTGCCGGGTGTGGAAGAGTTGCGTAGTGACTTTGATGCGCACAAACCAGAGATAGTATTCGATGTGAACCGCGAGCATATGAATAACGAGAGCATCTCTACCTATGCGGTAGCTATGAATCTGCGTACTGCCATATTTGGTAAGGAAGTATCGCGCTTCAGAGATGTGAATGATGATTATCCGATCAATCTCCGCCTCATACAATCACAGAGGAATAACATTGATGCGGTGAAGAATATGCCGATAGTGTTCCGTGATATGGGTATGGGAGGTATGATAAGATCGGTACCGGTAAGTGCATTTGCAGATATACACTATGGTAGCACTTATGGTGGTATCAAACGTAAGAACCAGAAGCGTATCATATCGCTGTCATCTAATGTGATAGCAGGCTTTGACGAGAATGATGTAGTGGCAGCAGTGCAGCGCGAGATCAATGATTTCCACTACTCTTCATTGATCACAGTAAAGATGGGTGGACAGCAGGAAGAGCAGGCGGAAACAATGAGCTTCCTGGGTAATGCGATGTTGATATCTATGATGTTGATATTCCTTATCCTCATATTGCAGTTCAACTCGCTGAGCCGTACTGTTATTATTATGAGTGAAGTGTTGTTCAGTATCACGGGTGTGTTCCTGGGTTACGCGGCATTTGGCAATACCTTTAGTATGGTAATGAGTGGTATCGGTATCATAGCATTGGCTGGTATAGTAGTGCGAAACGGTATCTTGCTGGTAGAGTTTATGGACATGATGCTGCATGAAGGCATGACACCATATGACGCTATAGTAGAAGCAGGCCGTACACGTATGACGCCTGTATTGCTTACAGCTACAGCAGCTATACTGGGACTTGTGCCATTGGCCGTTGGTCTGAATATAGACTTCGGTACATTGTTGTCTGAATTTAACCCACATATCTTCTTTGGTGGTGATAGTGCTGAGTTTTGGAACTCACTGGCATGGACAATGATCTATGGTCTGTCTTTCGCAACAGTTCTGACGCTCATAGTTGTGCCATGTATGTGCTTGCTCAGCTTCCGCTTTAAGGATTGGGTAAAGAAAGTTTCCGGTAAGGCTGGTGCAGCATTAGCTGCCGATGATAAGCTGGATGAAGTAGCATAGTTTTAGAATAAATAGTAAGAGAAGGGTCGCGGTAATTCGCGGCCCTTTTTTTGTTTTAATTTTGGACAGCGTCACCTAACTTTATTTAACTTAATAATTGTTTCATGTCTACTCCCGAAAATACATTAAGAGCTCAGATAGAAAAGCTGGTGCCACTAAGTGATGCTGACTGGGACTTGCTTTTGCCACACCTTGAGCTGAGAATGGTGAAGAAGAACACACTATTTGCAGAAGAAGGTAAAATGGGTAAAGAGGTAGGCATGATACTGGAGGGTTGCATGCGTCACTACTATACCAGAGATGGAGAAGAAAGATCTACCTATTTCTATTTCGAGAATGCATTGGTAGGGCCATACCTTAGTTGTATTACCGGGCAGCCATCGCAGATAAGTATTGATGCACTGGCCGATACGCAGCTTATCGTATTTCCGTATAAGCGGCTGGCAGAGCTGTTTGATGCTAACAAGACATGGGAACGATTTGGCCGTAAGCTGGCTGAATGGGCACTCATAGGTGTGGAGGAACGTATGGTGGGCTTGCTCACACTTAGTCCCGAGGAAAGGTACAATCAGCTATTGGCCGGTAATAAACAAAAGATCATAGAGCGAATACCGCAGCATTTGATTGCCAATTATCTGGGTATAACTCCTGTAAGTCTTAGTCGTATCAGAAATAGGATAACAAAAAAGTGATCTGCCGTTTTCTTGTCTTTTGTTATCGTTTTGAGCCGGTGTGTTGACCGAATTTTGTGTCAACAAATCGCCCCTAAAAAACAAACAAAATGAACAACAAGTCAAATGCCTACGGACAAGTAATTAAGAACAGTAAACAGCTCTACACAGAGATCACTATCAAGGCAGCACCCGAAAAGGTATGGACAGTATTAACAGACTTTGCAGCCTATCCTTCGTGGAATCCTTTTGTCAAATCTATTATAGGAACACCCGTAGTTGGTAAGCCAATTGAGGTGCTGTTGTAGCCGGAAGGATCGAAAGGGATGAAGATGCAGCCGGAAGTAATAAATTATGAAGCGAATAGGGAATTGCGCTGGATAGGTAAACTATTTGCCTCACACATATTTGATGGTGAACATGCCTTTGTACTGCATGATAATGGCGACGGAACGACAACCTTTATGCAGTATGAACACTTCAGGGGGATACTGGTGCCCTTTCTTAAGAAGATGCTGGATGTGGATACAAAGGCTTCTTTTATGCAAATGAATGAAGCGTTGAAGAAGAGGGTAGAATCATCGAACTAATCTGTGCTCTTGTCGATCAGTCCTTCTGAGTCTTTATTGATATTTCTTCCTTTGCCGAATAGGAAGCCTGCAGAGATACCCCACATCTTGTTCTTACTTACTTCTGATGGAATGAGGCTTATGTCTTTTACTCCCGATGTGTAATAGAGTTTGAAATAAAGCCCTGTGGGCATTTCATAACCTATAAAGAATGTGGCACCAATATCGAATTTGCGTAGTATCTGGTCGGGTGCAGTTTTGGTATATCTGGTAAATAGGGTGTCGTTGTAAGAGCCATGTGCGTTAAAGGTATTGCTGCCCCCCATAAGATAAGACATAGTTGCGCCCATGCCCAGTATTGCCCTGCCCTTGCCTTGTGAGCGGGTTTTGTAGACCATAGTCAGCGGCAGGTCTATATAGTTCAATACAAGCGATCTGCTCTCATAATCGTTAAGGCTGTCGCTTACATAAAATGAGTAATTGCGGTTCCCACCTTTGTGCGATATGGATAAGCCCGATTGGAAATAAATGTGCTTGCTGAAAGGCGCATCGATAACACCGCCAAACTTGTAAGAGAATATGCTCGATGTGCTGGACGATGTAAATGCACTATTGGGCACGAAGCGCACATTACTGCTACCCAGGCTTGCTTCCGGACCAAAGCCAAGTTGCGCATATGAAGAAGAGCAGATAAAAAGGCCGGCTATAAGTGCAAGTGTTTTCATACGCATGGTTTGAAGCGGCAACTTAAAATAATTTATTCGTTAGCGACTTGGTAAACGTGTTAAAGTATTGTTTATTACCTACGCTGCCTATCCACCTTATCTTCCTTATGGCATTGGTAAGGAATACTTCATCAGCATGCATCAGTGTGTCGATGTTCAATGCCTGTTCCTTTACTGTTACAGAAGCCATCACATGCCTGCGCATTACACCTTCTATGCAGCCTTCTGATAATGGTGGTGTATAGATGATGCCTTCTTTTATCCAGAAGATGTTGGCGATCGTACTTTCTATGATGTTGCCGGCGGTATTGCATACTAGTGCATCATTCCATTTGTTGGCCTTAGCTTGTCTTGCGGCCATGGCATAAATGAGCGCATTACAAGATTTCAGATTGGCCAGGCTATCGGCGCTTTTATTCAATCCTTCAGCTATGCCCAGTGTTAGTCCATTTTCGTTAAACAAAATAGCCTCCTCGTTCAGCTCAAAACACTCTATGATATATCCCGGTTTTGCTGCATCCTGTCCAAACATGCCCCCGCCACCGGCGTATACCTGTAGTCTTACCCTGCACAAATGTTCGAGGTTATTCTTTTTGACTGTTTTAAGTACTTGCTCGGCAATGACTCCTGGTTTCATTAAAGAGGGTACGTCAAATGATAGCTGTTGCATGCCTGCAAACAACCGGTCCATATGATATTCCTGAAGCCTTATTGTGCCATTCTGCACCAGCAGCGTCTCAAACAACCCAAAGCCATACCTGAAAGCACCATTATCTACAGGAAGCATTGCTTTGTCTGAAGCCTGTATTCTACCATTTATGTTTACGTAATTCAATAGCTGATTGATTAATACCCCGAAATTAGTTGAAAGAAACAATACACTTAGCTAAAACGTGCAGAGGCAAATTTGTATTTTTGCGCAAACTTTTTCCGAATGCAGTTTGAACAAGCGATTCCCGTGCAGTGGCTGGCCGAATTTATTGGTGCCGAATTGAGAGGTGATACAGAACAATTGGCCACCGGTATCAACGAGATCCACATGGTCACTCCGGGTGATATTTCTTTTGTTGATTTTGAAAAGTACTATGATAAATGCCTTAATTCGGCAGCTACCATTATCATCATCAACAAAGATGTGGAGTGCCCTGCAGGAAAGACCTTGTTGGTTTGCAAAGATCCATTCGATGCCTACATCAAAATAGTAAAGCGTTTCCGTCCGTTTGAGCCTGCTACTAAAATGATCAGTGACAGTGCTGTGATAGGCGAGGGTACACACATACAGCCGGGTGTATTTGTAGGTAATCACGTACGCATAGGCAAAGACTGTTTGATACACCCCAATGTGACCATCTACGATCACACCATCATTGGCGACAATGTGGTGATACACTCGGGTACGGTAATAGGTGCGGATGCATTTTATTTTAAGCGTTACAAGGCGCGCGATACCCAATATGAGAAGATGGTAAGCTGCGGTAGGGTAGTGCTGGAAGATGATGTGGAAATAGGCGCCTGCTGTACAGTAGATCGTGGCGTAAGCGGAGATACGGTCATCGGCAAGGGTACCAAGTTGGATAATCATATACAGGTAGGGCATGATACAGTAGTGGGCAAAAATTGCCTGTTTGCATCGCAGGTAGGTGTGGCAGGTGTGGCGCATATAGAAGATGAGGTGATACTTTGGGGGCAAGTGGGCGTGAATAAGGACCTGACCATAGGCAAGGGAGCAATTATTTTGGCGCAGTCGGGTGTTCCTTCTAGTGTTGATGGAGGAAAAGTGTATTTTGGTTCTCCGGTAGAAGAAGCAAAGACAAAGATGAAGGAGTTGGCATGGATTAAACGCCTTCCCGAGATCTGGCAAAAGCTGAACAACACTAAATAATTTTGTTACACCTTCCTCTCCTTTGGAGAGGGCCGGGGTGAGGCCCAATTAACCAAAATGGTATCTATACCCGTAAACGACAATATTACCCTGCGCACCTACGTAAGAGAGGACGCTGATGCCTTGTTTGCTGCGGTCAATGGTATGCGGTCACATTTAGGCCCGTGGTTAGACTGGGTGGGGTATACCACTAAGCCCGAACATTCATTGCAGTTTATACAAGACTCTTTGCACCAGCTGGAAATGCAGGAAGCACTGGCTATGGGTATTTTCTATGACGGAGTAATAATTGGCGGTATTGGTATGCATCAGTGGGATCACAGGGTGAAAAAAGCCCAGATAGGTTATTGGCTTACCAAAGACCATGAGGGCAAGGGCATACTTACCGAAAGCCTGAAACACTTCTTTGATTTCCTGTTTGGTAAAATAGGACTCAACAAAATAGAGATACACTTTGTTGCAGCCAATAAACGCAGTGCAAAAGTAGCCGAACGCATGGGCTGCCAGATAGAAGGAGTGCTCCGCCAGAGCGCAGTAAGAAATGGCAGCATAGAAAATGTGGTCATCGCCGGCCTGTTGAAAACAGAATGGATGGCGGCGGTCAAAGCTTAGCCAAGGCACGCTCTCCAATCAAATAATTGCCAAATTGTCGAATTGCCGAATTGTCAAATTTTACATTTCTTTAAGTATTATAATCTTTAATTTTACTAGCAACTAAATATACCACTACCCATGACCAAACCAGCCAGAGCCTCAATATTGGTAGCCGAAGATGAAGAAAGCCTTAGAGAAGCACTGAAGCTGAATCTGGAGTTGGAAGGGTATGAAGTGACAACTGCCGAAACAGGCCCGGGAGTAATGAAAATGGTCAAGAACGAATACTTCGATCTGATCATCCTGGATATCATGTTGCCCGAAATGGACGGCATTACTGTTTGTGAGACCATAAGGATGCAGCACAATGATGTGCCTATCATGTTTCTCAGTGCGCGTAATACCAGTGCCGACAGGGTAGAAGGATTGAAGAAGGGTGGTGATGACTACATGACCAAGCCCTTTAACCTGGAAGAACTACTGCTGCGTGTAGACAAGCTGATCACGAAAAATAAGAAGATAAGAGAGCCACAAAGCATAGGCGATACCTATGAATTTGATGGCTGTAAAATAGACTTCTCTGCACATGAATGTATTGACAAATCAGGCGCGGCACAGGAACTAAGTAAGAAAGAAGCAGCACTGCTTAAGCTATTGGTAGAGCATGAAGGCGAAGTGGTAAGCCGTGAGCAGATATTGCAGATAGTGTGGGGGTACAATGTTTACCCTACAACCCGCACCATCGATAACTTCATTCTTAACTTCCGCAAATACTTCGAGATCGACAGCCGCAACCCTACTCATTTTCATTCTATTAGAGGTATCGGCTACAAGTTTACTAAGTAAAAATGCAAAACTAAATTGTGGACTAAGCTAGAGCGCCTGCTGTCGGTCTCCGACCGACGGCCATCGGGCCGGTTCTCTTTGATTGTGTAACAAAATATCCCACAAGTCAACGAGAGCGCCCATTCACCATTTAAGATCCTGATCAACATCCTTCCCGCCACCCTTAAAAAACGCCCTACTGCGAATTTTCTGCAATTGGCGGTCGTAGATAAGTCGTGCTATTTTTTCTGCAACATCGGGAGTGCCTATAGCCTCATTTAGCTTTCTTTCAGAAATATCCAGCCGGTACATCATCTGGAAGAACGCTTCAGCCCCTCTGTCTACCAGCACCGCTACCCGCTCAGCCAACCTTTTCAGTATTGTTTCCTCCGATATTTCATCCGGCACCTGTAGCCCGTAATCCTGCTGTAGGGCTATAGCCGTTTCCTGTAGTTCATTCATGAAAAATCGTTCATTTGTTCGTGTAAATTAATGTTATTCCAATAAACGTACTATTTGTCAGCGTAACAATTAATTTTACACCTCAAACTGAGAATTCATGAAACTGGTTACATACCTGAAGAACGGAGTGCCGCAACTGGCCATTTATGCTAATGATATGCTTTTCGATACCAATGCGGTGAATCATAGACTGCCGGTATCAATGGCCGATGCGCTGAATAACTGGGATGCCAACAGCGAGTTGTTGCACCGTGCCGATGAAGACATAAAGGCAGGGAAATTCGCAGAGCAGGGTCTTGCGTATGCTTCCGCACACATCATTGCTCCGGTTAACAAACCTACCTCATGCCGCGATGGTTATGCTTTTCGTCAGCACGTAGCTGCTGCGCGCCGCAACCGTAAAGTAGATATGATAGCCGAGTTCGATCAGTATCCAATTTTCTACTTTACCAATCACAATGCAGTACAAGGTCCCGGCAACATACCCGTTATGCCCGATCACCTGAAGAGGCTTGACTTTGAACTGGAAGCAGCAGTAGTGTTGGGTCGCAAAGGCCGTAATGTACGTGCTGCAGATGCAGATAAATACATTGCCGGCTACATGATCATGAACGACATGAGCGCCCGTACCCTGCAAATGGAAGAAATGTTGCTGAACCTTGGCCCTGCAAAGGGTAAAGACTTCTCAACAGTCGTAGGTCCGTGGATGGTCACTCCTGATGAACTGGAACAATACAAGACGGCTGCTAAGCCAAATCATACCGGCGCAGCGTATAATCTTACCATGACCTGCACTGTTAACGGTATTGAAGTGAGCCGTGGCAGTGTAGCCGATATGGACTGGACATTTGCCGAGATCATAGAGCGTTGCGCTTATGGTGCAGACATTCTTCCCGGCGATGTAATAGGCAGCGGTACAGTAGGCACTGGTTGCTTCCTGGAGCTTAATGGTACTGGCAAACTGAATAACCCTGACTACAAAGAGCAATGGCTGCAGGTAGGCGACGTGGTAGAAATGGAAATTGATGGCCTGGGTAAGTTGTCTAATACCATCACACTCGAAGACCCAAGCTGGAGCATATTGGCTGAGAAGAAGATGGCGTAAGTTGCTTTATGTTTGATAAAAACAGGTTATGAAACTGAAAATAATCCAAACAAAAAAAGAGTACAGTGTATACCTTGACTGGGTTGACGAATTATTTGATAAAAAAGTTTCGACTAATAGTCCGGAGGGACAAGACCTCCAGGTTGCACTGCTACTAATAAAGCAATATGAACATCTCAATTATCCGATACCCCTTCCTGATCCAATCGACGCAATTCGCGCTAAAATGGAAGAAATGGGGATGAAGAACAAAGATCTCGTGGGGATGATTGGAACCAAAGGCTACGTGTCCGCATTGTTAAATAAGAGAAAGCCATTGAATTTAGAACTGGCGAAAATATTTCATCGAGAACTGGGTATACCTGCAGACGTACTGTTAGCATAGCAGGAACGACCGGCAGAATACAGAAAGAACAACACACCAAAATGCAAAAACAAATAATCGGCATCATAGGTTCAGGGGCTATGGGTGCGGGCATAGGGCAGGTAGCTGCTATGGCTGGCCATAGCGTTGTGGTCTATGACAATAACAAGGCATCGCTCGATAAGGCTAAAACAAGCCTGGCTGCTACATTACAGAAGCTGGAAGAAAAAGGTAAGATCACCTCAGCTGCTGATGTGCTGCATAGGCTCATATTTGTAGACGATATCCACGCCTTTGCTACTTGCGAGCTTATTATAGAAGCTATTGTAGAAAAGCTGGAAGTAAAGAAAGCTGTCTTTGCCGAAGTGGAAAAAGTAGTAAGTGATACCTGCATACTGGCCAGTAACACGTCTTCATTGTCAATTACGTCTATAGCCGCAGCATGTACTAATCCATCCAGGGTTATGGGGCTGCATTTCTTCAACCCTGCGCCGTTAATGGCCCTGGTAGAGGTAATACCGGCTATACAAACTGATCCTGAGTTGGTGACCATGGCTGCAGGCTTGATGAAAGAATGGGGTAAGGTAGCTGTACTGGCAAAAGACACCCCCGGCTTTATAGTTAACCGTGTAGCGCGCCCATTCTACGGCGAGGCTATCCGTATCTATGAAGAGCGTATTGCCGATATGGCAACTATCGATTGGGCTATGACCGAAATAGGTGGTTTTAAAATGGGGCCATTCACATTAATGGACTACATAGGCCATGATGTCAACTATGTGGTTACAGAAACTGTATTCCAGTCGTTCTTCTACGATCCGCGTTATAAACCCTCATTTTCACAAAAGCGTTTGCTCGAAGCCGGTTGGCTGGGCCGCAAAAGTGGACGTGGCTTTTACAACTATGCCGCAGGAGTTACAATGCCCGAGCCAAATAAGGATCAGGTATTATGTAAAAAAATATTTGACCGTATTCTGGCCATGCTGATCAACGAGGCCGTTGATGCGTTGCACCTGAATGTAGCATCTGCTGCCGACCTGGAAACCGCTATGACAAAGGGTGTTAACTACCCTAAAGGCTTGCTGCAGTGGGCCGACGAGTGGGGAGCAGCCAATTGTCTGGCTCAATTAGACGCACTTTATAACGACTACCACGAGGACAGATATAGGGCAAGTGTGCTGTTGAGAAAACATGTATTTGCAAATGAGAAATTAATTTCTAATTTTACGAAATGAAGAATATTTTACTAATTGCCCTTTTTCTGGGTCTTTCGACATATTCCTTTGCTCAAAACAGGATCGGTTTAGAGTTTGGTGCATCGGGTTGCACATTCTCCGGACGTTCTGATAACCAGACGATTGGATCGACACAGTCGGTTATTATCAAGCCTAATGTGGCCTTGTCTTACATGCGTAAATTAGACCGCCATGTATACCTTGGTGTTAAGCTGGGTTTGGAAGCCAATTCCTTCTTTTACAGCAAAACCAATGGTACTAAGGTGCAGATAGACCACAACAGTTCTTATTTTACTGTTGCGCCAACAGTAGATTTCGGTTTGGGCCGCTATCAGTATATGCACATCTTCGTGGCTATGAACATGGGCTTCCTTACCAATGGCAACCAGACTACCAGCGAGTACATCAATGCTGCGGCATCTGTGCCATACACTACTTACAATTCAGCTTCTACTATCAGCAGCTTTATATTCCGTCCGGGTTTTGGTTTGAAGCAGCATTTTCCTATCAGCAGAATGTGGCATGTAACTATGTCTGAAGCATTCTACTATATGGCTACAGACCTTACGCATCTGGGTAATACCAACGATGAAGCGATCCATCCGGGTTATTTCAGTCTGCAAATGGGTATCATGCGTAAATTCCACAGACCAAAACATCACCTTGCGGTTAAAACAGGAGAGTAACTATACTCAATAATATTGTAAAGCCTGCTGAAAAGCAGGCTTTTTTAGTGCCCTGATGCCAGTTTTGACAACTTTTCAACGTTGTCAAAACTGGCATCAACAAGCGTAGATTTTGCCACCGGCAAATTAAATGCGAACAAAGTATACATTAAAATCAAAATTTTATTAATTTTCAGTCATGAAACGAATATCACTTATTACGCTATTCACGCTCCTGAGTTTTACAGGATTTTCCGCTACGTTTTTCCAGATATGGGGTGGTGCCGGTATAGCCACTAAGCATAACTATGATGCCGGTATATCGGCGGGAATGAGCTTTTTTAAAGGATTTCCTTATCGGGTTAATGTTGGCGCTTCTATTTTCCTACAGCAGTATAATCTTTACTACGATAGAGAGAACAGCCAGCTGGTAGGCGGGAGCATCAGGCACAACAGTACTTATGCGTTTGTCTCGCCAGTCATAGATCTGCGCATTGGTAAATACGGTAATACGCATTTTTATCTTACCGCTGGTCCCGGCTTTAATATGAATGCAGTTGACACACTCCACAAGTGGGACCGTCAGGGGGCAGTTACTTATGATAGCACTATAGGCAAGCCGGAGAATATTAATAAAATGGTAGTTCGGTTAGGTATGGGGCTTAGCGAATATTTCCCTATCAGTCAGAAATTATACATGAATATTACCGAAGATGTAGGCTTTCTTGCCAACAAACTCAGTGAGACCAACGACCCGTCAGACGCCAAGATCAACAACAATGTAGGCCAGATATTCAGGCCAACTTACATTTCTATAAGGATAGGGTTTGGGTGGAAGTTTGCTAAAAAGTAGCCATTACCCCCGAAACTCAAATAATTCTTCAGTTTTTCTCGCTTACAAATGAAAATTTGCTTATTTTTCGCCCATGAAATGTAAAATACTTACACTACTATTATTGGTTTGTGCTGGTTATTCCTTTGCTCAAAACAGGATAGGGCTTGAGTTGGGAGCCGGAAGACCTACTTTCAGCAATGGTGCTAATTCATCTGTTGCAGTGCCTGAATACAATGTGCGATATACACTTACAGGCGATTTTTACTACCTCCGCAGGGTAGCTCACCATTGGTACCTAGGTGCTAATGCAGGCTTTGAGCAATATTCTTTTGAGTATGAAAAGAGAGTGCCTGATGCTACTAACAGTGGTGTTGTAGGTACTAATGTGATACACAAAAGTTCTTATGTGCATTTCGCACCTACTATAGATCTTGGCGTGGGTAAGTTTCGCGAATACCTTCACTTCTATGCATTTGCTTCAATAGGCTTTAAGGTATCTGGCGATCAGACTACACGCGAGTATCATACTTCATCATTTACCGGTGGTATCTTACCACTGTATGATTCTACTTATGCCAGCGGTTACAGGGTTAATCCTGTTGCCTTACGTTTCGGATTTGGTCTGAAGCAGCACTTCCCGTTGACAAAAACATGGCAGGCTACTATCAATGAAGGTTTCAGTTTTATGCCTGCAGGCGATCTGAGCCAGCCCGATGCTACTGCCGGTGCTAATTTCCATCCTGGTTACCTTACACTTACTTTTGGTGTAATGCACAAGTTCAAAGACACTTACAGAAGAGAACGTGATAAATAAGTTCATTCTGAACAACATATACATACCCTGCATTATTTATGCAGGGTATTTTTTTTGTATAAATTGTGGATTACTGACCATGATCTTATTCTTTTACACCCCCTTTTAAGTAACTTTGCACCCTCATGGAATTGCCAAAAGGTAAAAAGGTATATTTCGCCTCCGATTTTCATTTGGGGATTCCCGATCGTGCTACCAGCATAGAGCGTGAAAAGCGCTTGTGCAACTGGCTCGACGAGATAGAAGCCGATGCCCATATCCTATACCTTGTGGGCGATATATTCGACACCTGGTTCGAATACAGGCATGTGGTGCCCAAGGGCTTTACCCGTTTCCTCGGTAAGCTGGCCGCACTGAGTGATAAGGGTTTACAGATAGAAGTATTTACCGGTAATCATGACCTGTGGATGCAGGGCTATTTTGAGGAAGAAATGAAGGTGCCGGTACATTACGGACCTATAGTGAGAGAGTTTAACGGTAAGCGCTTCTTCATAGGTCATGGCGATGGCCTTGGCCCCGGAGATCATGGCTACAAGATCCTCAAAAAAGTAATGAGCAATAATTTCTCGCAGTGGCTCTACCGCAGGCTCCACCCCGATACTGGTGTGGGTATGGCAGGATGGCTGAGCAGGCTGGGACCCAAACACGCAGATACGCCGGAAGTGAAATTCCTGGGCGAAGAGGAGTGGCTGGTGCAGTTTGCCAGAGAAGAACTAAAGAACGAACCTATTGATTATTTTATATTCGGGCACAGGCATATTGCAATAGAATATCCCTTGACTGATAAAAGTATGTATGTTAACCTTGGAGACTGGATACGGTACGATAGTTATGCCGTGTTTAATGGAGAACAACTGAATTTAAAATTTTATAAGGCCAGGTAATATGCAACGCACTTTAGTGATGATCAGGCATGCCAAATCGAGCTGGGCAAATCCGCTGCAAAGCGATTTCGACCGTCCGCTTAACGAGAGAGGCAAAAGAGAGGCGCCGGAAATGGCGGAAAAGTTGAAAGAGGCAGGTATTATGCCCGATCTTATTATTTGCAGTACGGCCAAGAGAACACGGCAGACTGCCAAGAGAATATCGGAGGTGTTGGGCTACGATCTGGCCAATATCCGCTGGGAAGAAAAGTTGTATCATTGCATACCTTCTGTTTTTGAAGAGTTGCTGTATGAGGTTAGTGATAAGGTGAAGACCGTGTTTATCATTGCGCACAACCCCGGAATAACAGAGTTCGTTAACCAACTGTCGCCCGATTTCAGCACAGACAATATGCCACCATGCGGCATGGTAGCCACAAGGTTCAAAGCCGAAGAATGGAACAGGTTTCCATTAGCAGAAAGAAAAGTAATTTTATTTGAATACCCTGAAAAGAAAGCATGACACCCACTAAAACTATAGTACAGATATCTTCTATATTAGAAAAGCTTTTTGAAGAGCATTTTGAAAAAAAGGTAGAGGAGATGGAAGCCCTTGCCGTTTCAGGCTCAGACAGGCGCTACTACCGCATTTCAGGCGGTGGGTCGGTGGCAATAGGCACGTACAATGCCAATGTAGCCGAGAACAACACCTTTTTCTATATTACCGAGTTATTCCGCAAGCATAAAGTAAATGTTCCCGAGGTTTATAAGATCAACAAAGACAGGCGCGCCTACCTGCAGCAGGATCTGGGCAAGACCTCTTTGTTCGACCTGGTAATAAAGGATGGCTTTACCGATAAGAACCGTAAGCTGTATCATGCTGCCATGGCTCAGTTGGCCAAGGCCCAATGGATAGCAGGTCGCGAAGCTGATTTCAAACAGTGTTTCGCATCTAAGCAGTTTGATGAGAAGGCGATCATGTCCGATCTGCTTTACTTCAAATACTACTTTGCCGATCTGCAGAATATCCAATACGACCGTTCATTGCTCATAAGCGAAATGGAATTGCTGAGTAAAGACCTGGGTCGTGTACAGCCGCAAACATTAATGTATCGCGACTTCCAGAGCCGCAACATAATGGTGTATGAAGGCAAGATCTACTTTATCGACTACCAGGGCTTTATGCAGGGCCCGCCGCAGTACGATATTGCATCCCTCCTTTGGCAGGCACGAGCACAGCTGCCTGCTGCCTGGAAGGAAGATCTGCTGAATGGCTACATCAGCACCCTAAATGAATTGCATGTACCTCGTATGGATGAGATTTACTTCCGCAGGGGCTATGTGCAGTTTGTGTTGGTAAGATTGCTGCAGGTATTGGGTGCTTATGGCTTCCGTGGCTTGTTGCAGCACAAGGCGCACTTCATTAACAGCATAGGTCCGGCATTGAAGAATCTCGAAATATTCCTTGCAGATCATCCTCAGACACCGGCATACCCAGAATTAAGATCATTGCTGGAAAAAATGTCTGCACCCGATATGCAGGACAAATATGCGACTACCCGTGGCAGTGAGCAATCAAAGCTCACCATACAGGTGTCCAGCTTCTCTTATAAAAATGGCATACCTAAGTCTGCCGGTCAGCATGGCGGTGGTTATGTGTTCGATTGTCGGGGTATCCTTAATCCGGGCAGATATGCTACCTATAAGCACCTGACTGGTAATGATGAAATGGTACGCCAGTTCCTGGAGCGCGAAACACGTATGCCCGACTTTATGAACCATGCCAATGCATTGGTAGCCATTAATGTAGAGGATTATATGGCGCGTGGTTTTGAGCACCTGGATATTGCATTTGGTTGCACAGGTGGTCAGCATAGGTCGGTATATGCCGCTAACCAGATGGCGGAATATCTGCGCTCACGTTACAATCTTGAGGTTACAGTAAGCCATCTCAATGAAAAGAAGTGGGTATTGCCTGATGCGGCCAAGACCGAAGAATAGTGTGCTCAAAACAAATTAGCATATAAAATTTATCTCAGATATTATCAACAAATAAAATTGATGTGTATCTTTCAACTTTAAAAGACAACAAATGAGAAATTGCGTTTTACTTTCATTGCTCACTTTGACCCTGTTGGCAGGTTCTTGCTCTAAAAGCAGCACCAACCCGCCAATATCTATTCTTGTTGATACAGTGACCAATGCATACCTTAACCATGACGATTCTCTTCACCTGCCTTTTGAGGTGAGGTTTCTGACCGGTAACTTTAACGAAGAGGTTTCTTTGACCATAGAAGGCTTGCCACCAACAGTAAAGATGGTGTATGATACCATTAAGGGTATACCTACATTCACTGCCGATTTCGTTTTATACACTACTTCAGCTGCTGCTCCATTGGGTTACTATCCGGTAAGACTGGTTACTTACAGCTATTCTACTGGGTACAAAACATACGATTTCACATTGGGAGTAGTGCACTACAACTGTTCTTCTTTCCTTACCGGTAGCTATACCTGCCAGAATGCATGTGCCACCAGCAACTATAACTACACAGCTTCTGCATCAGCATCAGGCAACAACATACTGAATGTGGTAAACTTTGGTGGATATGGTTTGAACACCAATACCCGCATCAACCTGGATTGTAATACAGATTCTGTTACCATTACAAGGCAGCTGATCGGTAATGGTGTAACCGTTACAGGCCATGGCCACTTTGAAGCTAACAAGCTGGTGATCGCTTATACAGCTGAGAACATTCCTACAGGCGGCAATGATAATTGCACCGTTACAATGAACAAATAACTACGCACACACAATCATAAAAACTGAAAGGCATACAGCAATGTGTGCCTTTTGTTTTTTGGGAATAACGACTATCGTGGCTTCATCTCTTCTTCCGTTGGCTTTCTCACGTGTTCTTTAAACTGTAATTCAACAACCTCATATTGCTTATAATTCGCTTTTGCTTCCTTCAATGAAACGTGATTCGGGCCGCCACTATCATCTGGATCTTCATTCTGGACCGCACAGTCTTCCCAAAAGCAGACAGGACATATATCATAGATTGATCCCTCTCCCAGAGTATAATATCCACAACATGCGCACTGTGTGTCTTTACCATTCATTTCCTACTGATTGATTGTTCTTAATAATCTACCTCCCAATTGTTTTATGCCGCCAAACCGCAATAATATTGGTGTCTGCATGATACTCATCCGGGCTGTTCTCTAATAGTCGTTCACGAATATCGAGTGCCTTGTCTATATCATCTATAAGACCAAATTCATTGATATCGCTTGGCGTGTAGGTCTCCCAAAAACCACCGCAATTGCTTAGCGCACTGGTAGTATAATCCTTGTCCAGCAGCTCATAACCCATGAACTCATACCCCTCAAGAACTACATCCTTACAATCATCTTCCGGCTCTACAATCACAGCCAGCATATTGAATTTTTCCTGCGGTTTTATGTGCGCAAGTGCATACTCAGGCGTACTGAAGAAACTGGTGATCATTTCATCATCTACGATGCTATGTGCCCAATACTCTTCTGCATCATAGTCATGCGTAACCAGATCTTCATTCAGCGCCTGGTCCAGCGACACCAGTTCTGTAAGATGATCCAGATGGCTCCATTCCAGGTAACTCTTCCAGTCGGCTTTATCGCCTGTATTTGTTGCACTATAGGGAGCACGTGCGGTATAGTAAAAGGTCATGTGGTTATGTTATTGTGGGTAAAGTTCGGGGATTGTTTTATGTTATGGTTGTTCATGCTTCAATCTTTCCAAAACCATCTCTTCGTCATTGCCAGATATAATTCTAAAATGATAAGTTTTTACTCCTTTCTTTGTTTTGTAATCTAGTGTGAGCTTGTCAGCTATGATGTGCCATTTCAATACGTCATAGCTAATATCCTTGCCACATTCAAGATAATCTATCTGTTCTACTGTGTTATCAAATCCAAATACTAGTTTGGGTGTCACCATCAACATAGGCCTGGAAGAAAATACAACTTTTCGTTTATTAATAGATCTATTAACGAACCAGAAATGGTCTGTAAGAAGTGTAAGGTATTCAGTGCGAAGTGTGTTATTTACTTCGTGGCCAATGCTGTCATAATGATGCCATTCGTTGTTGCTATAGTCCGCTGATGTTCGCGGTTGTCCGTTTTTATAGTGCCAGTTCCACTGCCCGAATCGTACCCCCTCTTTGTAATATCCATCGTAGGCCACGACACCATTAGCGAATGTCATTAGCCAGTGATTATTGCGTTCCGGAATATCACTAAAAAGCATTTCAACCACAGGAAAATCATGATAACTGTCTATGGAAGTGCAGCAACCAATGGTGTCAATGTGGTCGGCATGAGGATAGCTCCATGCGGATGAGAATTTATTGCCATACTCATCTATACGATATCGGCTCACTAGTTTACCCGCTTTCTTTATTTGCTCATCATATGTATCATTATTTCCTATCCTGCGATACTTAGGGTGCTTGTTTTGATCAAAAATGGTCTTACCAGTTAATACCCCGTTTTCATAATACTCGTCAGCGGTGTCTATAACTATCGAATTGCCATTCCCTACAGTTTGTCGGCCATCTTTGGTCCAGGAATTTAGCAATAGCATTTTGTTATTCACGAATCTATATTGCGACGATATTCTTTCCGTATCTTTTAAACACTTTTCATCATAATAATAAGTCCAGATACTGTCCTTGAAGCCATGTTTTATAGAGCCTTTATAAACAATTTTGCCATTCTCCGAATAAATTACAAACGGACCATCTACAACTCCGTTTTTGTATATGACACGATGCTCCACATTGCCATTGGAGTGGTATCCTATTTCTTCTCCATTCCTCACGCCCTGCGCCCAGTTTGCATCCAGATATCTAAGCGTATCTCTGAAATAATAGTGGCTCTCTCTACCGTTCTTTAGTCCATTTACAATTAACACCCCGGAGGAAGGAAATTGTTTATACTCTTCCTTCGAATCATAAGAGCGATAATACCCGTCTTTAAGGTGGTTATTGAAAGTCCATACTTTATTCTCCCTATGCATGTACCGCTTATAGCCTTCATTCACCCAAATGGTATCTTGTGCCAATGCACGGGTGCAGTAGGCAGAAAAGAGGACTATGGTAATCAGAAGGCGCATAGTGATATAGATTTACTATTATTCAAATTTACAAACGTCGTTTACTAAAAGACCATGTGCTTCGTGAATTAGTCGGCTTCGTATTCTGCTTGGCACGAATGCAGCTCAATATTAAATTGATCCTCCTATCGCTTTCCTCTGCACTAACAGCCTTTTCGCTACCATCCTTATAAGCGGCATACCTTCTATCAAGCTCTCTTCTAAACTCAGCGCTGTATACTGTAGTTTTCTTTTTTCTTCGTATCAAAGTATCCCAAATTTACCAAATCCTTTCCAACAAAAAAGGCCACGCATCCATGCATGGCCCTATTCTCTTTTCCTATTTGGAAACTCATTTTCACATTTTCATATTTTCACACTTTCACATTAAATCGTCACACACAACCCCTTTATTACAGCACCCAGGCGAATGGCATCATAGATACGTGGTTCGCTCGCGCCCTGCTCCTTTACTGAATGTTCGTGAGAGGTTACACAACGCTCACAGCCATTTATAGCAGAGAGCACAAGACTTATCAACTCAAACAAGCCTTTACCCATTACCGGGCTCATCATCACACTCATGCGCAGTCCGGCAGGTGTTTTGTCATAATATTCGTTACCACCCATAAAATGGCGGAAACGATAGAAGATGTTGTTCACGTTCATGATAGATACGCACGCATGTACCTCAGCTATTTCTTCATCGGTTGCGCCTTCTTTCTTGGCCAGGTTTTCAAAAGCTACAGTAAGCACATCATGCTTTTCATTAGCAGCGGCAGATAGGGCAACCATGTAGGCTTCCTTCTTCGTCATGTTCTTGCTGTTCAGCATGCCGCTTACATTCAGCTTCAGGTCGCGTATGCTTTTGCTATCTACGGCAGCCATGCGGGCAAGCGGTATAGAAGTATGTTCCGGATCGATACCCAAGTCCTGGAACAGGTTCATTATTGTTTCATTATTCGTAAGTGTACTCATATCTATGGTTGATTTTTTTTTAAGTCGCGGAGTAGAAAAACATACATCCTCTCATAAATTACAAAAGGTGTGCAGCCAAGCTGCACACCTTCTATTTTCATTGGTTTATTTAGTCACTGAACAATGAACACTCATTGTCAAATTGTCTCATTGCCGAATTGCCAAATTCTAATTGAGCCATTAAGCCATTGCGCAATTGAGCCATTCCAGGCGATTAGCCCAGCGTTTCTTCACCCTTGGTCCAGTTGCATGGGCAAAGCTCGTCTGTCTGCAAAGCATCCAATACACGCAATACCTCATCTACATTACGGCCTACGCTCAGGTCGTTGATAGATACCCAGCGAACAATGCCTTCCGGATCAATGATGTAGGTAGCACGGTAAGCAACCTTTTCGTCTTCTGTAAGAATACCCAGTTCTTCAGCCAGGCTCTTAGAAGTATCAGAGATCATAGGGAAGCGCAGGTCCTTAAGATCTTTGTGGTTCATTCTCCATGCGTGGTGCACGTATTCGTTGTCTGTTGACGCGCCAAGCAATACAGTATCGCGGTCTGTGAAATTGTTGAAGTTCTTGTTGAACTCAGCGATTTCAGTTGGACACACAAAAGTGAAGTCTTTAGGCCACCAGAACATTACAGCCCACTTACCCTCAATATCCTGGTTGCTGATGTTCTTGAATTCTTTGCCTTGCTCCAATCCTACTACCGATTTCTTGTCAAATTGGGGGAACTTAGCTCCCACAGAAACGAAATTGTTTGCCATAATATTTTGTTCTTTTGTTTTGTTTGCACAAAGGTCGCTGTAAAAACAGAGAATACACAAAGAATGACTATTCTGTTTAGCTATGAAAAAATAAGAAAATTCAATAAGGCCACGTGTGGCGCGGGTTTCAGCCAATCAGCCGGAAACTACTGATGTTCGTCATTGGTAAATAGAAGATATATATTTATCAGTATCTGGTAGTCGCTGTACGTACATGCTTTTATTATTGCGCCGATTGTTAATGATGGCATTGATTATCAGGAAATCATTACTTTCGTAGCGTTACCGAACTATGTGGCTACTCGATCTATTTAAAAATAAAGGAAAGGCTTCTGCCGAACAGAGTACTCAAGCTTCTTTTGAAGAGAACCTGCTCAAGCAGAGCGTGGACTTCATTCCCAGTCATTTCCGCAATTCGCAGACTTACGCCAACATCGTTGAGTTTTTGTCGCACAACCAACTGGATCTTGCCCTGAAAAACCTGGTGAAGCTGGGAGATCAACCGGGTTACTTTTTTAATAACGATTACTGGATAGAACTTTCGCTTGCCGCACAGCGCCTTAATATGCAGGCAGAATACCAGTTGTGCCAGCAAAAGCTGGAGATCAACAAGATCAATAACATCGTCCTCTACAAGGGTATAGTGATCGAGAAGATATCTGATGATACTTACAAGCACTATATCTCTGACTACCTTACCAACGAAAAGAATGAGGAGCGCAGGGCTAAAGACGGCCTGAACGAAATAAGGGGCACTAACGGCTTCCATATGCGGAGTTACGGCAAGGAAGGCACTATTTACTACATCACCAACAAGCGGGTATGCGAGATAAAATACCAGCTCTCTCGTCCGCATGGTGGTATTATCATTTACAAGTATTCTTATGAGTACTGGGTATTGCCTATTCGCCAGCGCATGAGCGACCACGAGAAGGAAGAACTGCAAAAGGAACTCACCGAATGGCTGAAAACTGAATTCCTCACCCCCGAATTTGAGTAACATTTATCGAACCTCAGCTGCAAACAGGTACGTAGAGACGCAAGATTTTGCGTCTTCACATAACACGAGTCATCGGGATGTATTCGTTTTGTGGCACTCAGCAGCTCTTCGCGCGCTCTGCCTATACATAAGCGAAAACTGAACTTTGCGCCCTTTGCTTGAAACTACAGAACACATACCACAAATGGGCTCAAATAATATCCTTATTTGTTTACCTTTGCCCCGCTTATGTCTGCACTTAAATTTCATACTTTAAAGGTTACTAACGTCCGCCCGGAGACCGCTGATTGTATTTCTGTATCGTTGCAGGTACCGGAAGACAAATCCGAACTGTTTCGATTCATTCCTGGTCAGTATCTTACTTTCCGCACTACACTCGATGGCGCTGAGCTTCGCCGCTCCTACTCTATCTGTTCCAGTCCTAAGGATGGTGAACTGAGAGTGGCTATCAAGAAGGTAGAGCAAGGCAAATTTTCTACCTATGCGCATGGATCGCTGAAGGCGGGAGATATGCTGGAAGTAATGCCGCCAATGGGTAAGTTCACACCAAAGCCATCGGAAGGGAAAGCTAAGTCTTACCTGGCATTTGCAGCCGGTAGCGGTATAACGCCTATCATGAGTATCATGAAGACTGTGTTGGAAGATGAGCCCAACAGCACATTCACCTTGGTATATGGCAACCGCTCCAAGAACTCTATCATCTTCCGTGAGGCTATTGAAGCACTGAAGAACACGTATATGCAGCGTATGCGACTGTACTATGTGCTTAGCCGCGAGTATATGGATATTCCATTGTTCAGCGGACGTATCAATGCTACCAAGGCACGTGAATTCTGCTCTTCACTTATAGACCTGGGTACTATAGATGAGGCGTTTCTTTGCGGCCCGGAAGACATGATCTTATCACTGAAAAGTGAGTTGGCCGATATGGGCATGCCCGTAGAAAGAATACACCTTGAGTTATTCACTTCTCCCGATCAGCCAAAGGCAACACATGAGAAATGGGCTAAGGAACATAGCGAGGATAAAGGCCCGATGAGTAAGGTATCTATAACGCTGGATGGTACTACCACTATTATGGATGTGCCTTTCAACAATGAGAGCATACTGGACGCCGCACTACGCAATGGTCTCGACCTGCCGTATGCCTGCAAGGGTGGTGTATGCTGCACCTGCCGCGCTAAGGTAATGGAAGGTGAAGTAGAGATGGAAGTAAACTATGCATTGGAGCACTACGAAGTAGAACAGGGCTTTGTACTTACCTGCCAGTCGCACCCCCGCACAGAGACAGTAGTCATCGACTTTGACCAGAGATAATTTGAAACGTAGATTTCGCGAATGATAAATGAGAATAAAAAAACGTGGCACCATAGGTAGCCACGTTTATTTATTTTTATCAGTTTTTTCATTGAGCCATTGAGCCATTATACTGCTTTCTCCTTCGCCGCTTCAGCCAGTATCTTTTCCCATTTCCATGATGTATCCATCATTGCGTCAAGATCATATTTAGTTTCCCAGCCCAGCAGCTTGCGCGCCTTGTTATTGTTGGCATAAACCTCTACCACATCTCCATCTCTACGCGGACCTACATTGTAGTTGAGCTTCAGGCCCGATACTTTTTCAAAAGCTGTTATCAGTTCCAATACCGATACACCATTACCTGTACCCAGGTTGAAGATCTCGCAGTTACTCTTGTTGCGGTCGTCCATAATGTACTGTAGCGCACGTGTGTGTGCATTGGCAATATCACATACGTGAATGTAGTCACGCACGCATGAGCCATCTTTGGTATCATAGTCTGTACCAAATACTGTCATTGATTCGCGCTTGCCTATAGCTGTTTGTGTGATCACCGGAACAACGTTTTCTGGCTTCTCCATAAACTCACCTATAAAGCCACTTGGGTGTGCGCCCGCAGGATTAAAGTAACGTAGCAGTATGGTATTGAAGTGCTTGTTTACATTGGTAAAATCTTCGCAGATAGCCTCACCCACCTGCTTGGTACGCGCATATGGCGACTCTGCCGGGGCGAAAGGAACTTCCTCAACTACCGGCAACTGGTTGGTATTACCATATACCGAGCATGATGAAGAGAACACAAAATTGGTCACATCAAATTCTTCGGCACACTGCAACAGGTTGATGAGTGAATTGAAGTTGTTCTTGAAGTACATCAGCGGGTCTGCTACCGACTCTGGTACGCTCTTGTAGGCCGCAAAGTGGATAACACCGGCAATATCCGGATTCTCCAGAAATATAGCCTCGGTATCATCAATGTTACAAAGATCTACCTTGTAATTCTTAATTGGCTTGCCCACTATCTTTTCTATACCTGCCAGCATCTTTGCCGATCCGCGCGACATATTATCTGCAGATATTACCTCGAAACCATTTTGTATGAGGTCAACTATTGTGTGCCCGCCTATATAGCCGCAACCTCCTGTAACCAATATCTTCTTACCCATTGTAGTAGTAGTTTGTGTATTGCAAATATAGGGTTATGCAAAATTCAAAAGCCAAATCCTCAGCATCACGCATTAAAAAGATAAACACAGACTTCATAGAGGCTGAATACGATATAAAGCGAATGTAATGGTGGAATAGAGATGCTCGATGTTGTAAAAATTCAAAAAGTCCACCCGTGCGGATGGACTTTTTTTGATTTAAATCTTATAATATTTACTTAGTATGTTATTACCTGCTCTTCCATTTTAGGCATGGCGCGGAATTCGTATTGCTGGTTGCGGAGTTGTGGCTCGAAGCCGGCTTCTCTTATAGCGTCCTGTATACCCTGCGCGGTGAAGCGGTGCGGGGCTCCTGCGGCACTTACTACGTTCTCCTCTATCATGATAGAGCCGAAGTCGTTGGCGCCCGCATTGAGGCACATTTGCGCTACCTGCTTACCCACTGTAAGCCATGATGCCTGTATGTTCTTCACATTAGGCAACATGATACGGCTCATAGCGATCATACGGATGTACTCTTCAGGGGTAGTGAGGTTCTTAGTACCACGGATACGCTGTAACAGTGTATCTACGTCCTGGAATGTCCATGGAATGAAGGCGATGAAACCCTTTGCGCCTTCGGGCTTTTTAGCCTGTACTTCGCGCAGCTTTACCAGATGTTCGAAACGCTCTTCGATGGTCTCTACATGGCCAAACATCATAGTAGCGCTGGTTGTAAGCCCTTGCTTATGTGCTTCGTGCATAATGTCTAACCACTCCTGTGCACCACATTTACCGTTAGATACCAGGCGGCGTACACGATCGTTCAAGATCTCAGCACCAGGGCCGGGAAGGCTATCCATACCTGCTTCGATCAACGCCTTGATCACATCATGGTGATTGCTCTTTTCCAATTCAGTGATGTGCGCGATCTCGGGCGGTCCTAAAGCATGCAACTTCAGGTTAGGGAACATGCTTTTCAATTGCTTGAACAGGTCTGTGTAGTAAGCCAGACCTAAACCAGGGTGGTGGCCACCCTGCAACAACAGCTGCTCTCCACCATATTTGAAGGTCTCTTCGATCTTCTCTTTGTAGGTGGCAATATCCGTTACATATGCCTCAGCATGACCGGGTATGCGGTAAAAATTGCAAAACTTACAATTGGCCACACAAACATTGGTTGTGTTCATGTTACGGTCAATGATCCAGGTGACCTTACCATGTGGTACCTGTATCTTACGGAGCTCATTGGCCACATAAGTTAACTCGGCAAGAGGGGCATGTTCAAACAGGTACATTCCCTCTTCTATGCTGAGAAACTCAAAGCGCATGGCCTTGGCATATAGATCTGATAATTGCATTAAAACAATAAATTAGGCTGTAAAATTACTGAATTACTATCATGCAAGTGATAAGTATTAATAATGGTGGTATTTAACAAAGTAAAAAGTAAAAACTTAAAAGTAAAAAGTGGTTGCTTAATGATTATGCGGTAGTAACTCAGGGCCTTCTTTCAATGTACAAAACGAATACGTCCGCTTGCGAGACTGCTTCGTTCCTCGCAGTGACGGCTTAATGAGCTACAAAACGAGTACGTCCTTACGTGAGATTGCTTCGCGAAGGGCTCGCAATGACACGCCTCTTTTTGCTTTCTGTCATTGGATTATGATTGCGGGAACCCGAATAGCTCCTCGCAATGACCCGCCAAGGTGGAACTCAAAGAGAGCCGGCCAGATGGCTGTTGGTCAGTAGATGCAACAGCAGCAGAGTTGGCCATCCGGCGATCTTTCAAGATGTGGCATACCTTAAAGGTGTACCACATCTCTGTTTACTTTTGAATGGGTAGTGTTATACCGTTGCTCATTTTGCTTTCGTTCCAGCTTCTGTCGAGGGCGGTAACGACGTAGACGCACTGTTTATAGTTTTTGGAGGCTGCATCGGTAAAAGATGAGGCCTGCTGAATAGATACGATCCTGTCGGTGCGTTCAAGGTTTATTGCTTCGCCATTGGTAAACCTGTATACTGCATATTTCAAAGGCTCCTTTTTAGGATTCGCAGTTTCCCATTCCAGTACGTTACCATTGGTTGTAGGGGTAGCTTTTACAACAGGTGCTGCTGGGGCAACGCTGTCTATCCACTTCATAACAGGCGGAAATGCAGGGTATTTGTTATAGACATTACACAGACTGTCTTTTGTAGGTTGTCCTATCTTATTGAAGCAAGATGTGCTGTAGTAACTACAGCCTGATGATGTACAATACTGGCGGATATCTCTTATCTGCCACAACAATTCATTAGGGCTTTTCCATGGGCCTACAGGCTTTTCAGACATGCGATAAACGCCAAGACCGAAGTACATGTGCCTGCCATAGGCATGTGCATTCCACCATGGGAGTAGTATGTTGAAGGGAGCTGCTTTGTGGCCATGTTCCCAATAGAGTTGCGGCATGAGGTAATCTACCCAACCCTTCTTGGTCCAGAGTATAACATCAGAATACAGATCATCGTAGCAGCTGGTACCGGCTGTAGTAGCAGATCCCTCGGGGTCTTTGGTTATGTTTCTCCATACACCAAAAGGACTGATACCGAACTTCACATAAGGCTTCACCATTTTTATTTTGGTATTGAGCTGCATAACGAACTGATTTACGTTGTCGCGTCTCCAGTCTTCCTTATTAGCGCCCTGTCCGTATTTCTGATAGCTTTTATTATCGCCGAAAGCTTGCCCCGGCACCTTGTAAGGGTAGAAGTAATCATCGAGGTGAACACCATCAATGTCATAGCGTTTAACCACATCCATGATCACAGTGATCACATAATCGCGTGCAGGCCACTGCCCCGGATCTATGTATGATTTGCCACCGTAGCTAATGATCCAGTCCGGGTGGGTGTGCGTAATATGGTTGGCAGGATTAGGATTCTGCTTGCTATCTACCAATGCCCTGAACGGATTGAACCAGGCATGAAACTCCATATTGCGCTTATGTGTTTCAGCGATCATGAACTCAAGCGGATCGTAATAGGGCACCGGTGCAACACCTTGCTTGCCTGTAAGGTAGTGGCTCCACGGCTCCAGTTCAGACGCGTACAAGGCATCGCTGGAAGGGCGTATCTGCACAATTACAGCATTGCAACCCAACGCCTTTAGTTCTTCCAACCTGGTTATAAATTGTTGCTGCTGCTCGCCGGAGGAGAGCCCCTGTTTGCTGGGCCAGTCGATATTCGCCACCGTGGCTATCCATGCCGCGCGGAGCTCGCGCTTTACAGGTGCTGCATTAGCAGTTGTGGCAATGAACAAACACAATAATAAAATGAGGTATCTACGCATAGTTGTGAGACTTAGAAGTGCCGTGGGTGGTTAGCAGGCGGCATAATGCAAAATTATTCTAATTAGCCGTAATAGAAAATGTAAAACTTTGGCTTAGCGGGTTAAAATCCTATGTTCCAACCTAGCCTTAATTATCGGCGGACTATAAAGTTATTGCGCCCCTGCAGGGCTTGACGATCTTTATTTTCCAGACCGGGGGCTTCACCCCCGGCTGTTATATTACGCCCCTTCAGGGCTTATCATCGCAATTAAAGTCAATGTCATTGAGGAAACCAACGCTAACCGATCTTAACATTTTCACTGTGTTATCTTGTTAATGGTAGCTGTAATGGTCTTAGCTGGAGATTGTTACCATAACGAATATAAATGAGGCTTCAATATAAATGGGTAGCTTTGTGTCATGTTGTACTTCTTCCTGCTGATAGGTGCTATTGCCGCGGTAATTGTGGTGGTGATAAGGTTTCAAAAAGAGCCTAAAGACTGATGATTATTTGCCGTTAGCGTATTGATGGATGTCATGATGGCTTCCGCTAAAAATTGATATATTTACAAGGCATTATGGACCTGAGTAAATTTAAGATCAAAGCTGCGAGAAAGAAAAAAGCCCTGTCAGCTTTTCTCTTAAAACTGGATGACATTGTTCCGCATGATATGCCTGAACTGGTAGCCAAAGTAGATGCGACAGTGTGGCAGGATACAAATTGTACCGCATGTGCCAATTGCTGCAAAACAATGACGCCCACTTATCTACAGGCAGATATTGACAGGATCTCCGCCCACCTGGGGATGCCTTCCGCAACATTCATTGACCAATGGCTGAAGAAAGAAGAAGGTTCTGAAGACTGGGTAAATACCACTCAACCGTGCCAGTTCCTGGTAAATGACATGTGCTCTATTTACGATGTTCGCCCGGCCGATTGTGCTGAATTTCCGCATCATGACAAGAAACCATTTGATGCCTATAACGAGACATTTACCAACAACCTTATGCACTGCCCGGCAACATTTACTTTGGTAGAGCGCCTGAAAAAGGTTGTAGAGCGAGAGTATGAATGGCTTTAAAAAGTAAAAACTCAAAAGTGAAAAGTTAAAAGTGGTTTATTGCAGTTAACCACCTCCTTCGTCAAAAGGAGGAGAGTGTGCTACGCAAGCGTTATGTAGTTTAAGCACAATTAGAACAATTAACTGTAAGCGTGAAAGTTAAAGCCATTGAGCAGTCATGGCATTATGATTGTAACAATGATTAAAATGGATCGATTAAATGGCATTTGAATTCCGCAAATACTTTCATGTACTCAAAGAGGCCGGTATTGAGTTTGCCAATGATAATGGCACCAAACTGAGTGCATCGCTGGCTTACTATACTATCTTTTCAATAGGCCCTTTGCTGCTGGTGGTGATATCTGTGAGTAGTATTTTTTATAAAAGAGCAGATATTACCACGAAGATACTAGACCAGGTGAGCGCGTTGGTGGGCACAACAGGTGCTGACCAGATAAGAACGATGCTCGATAATACCAAGACACAGGGTAATACCACACTCTTCAGCATTATAGGCATTGTGGTGCTGATATTTGGCGCCACGGGGATATTTACCGAGATACAAAGTTCCATCAACTATATATGGTCTATAAAAGCTAAGCCCAAAAAGGGATGGCTGAAGTATATAACCGACAGGCTTTTGTCGTTCTCTCTTATCATAGGCAGTGGCTTTTTAATGTTGGTCACGCTTCTCATTAACCTGCTGATGGACATACTGTCTGACCACCTGCAGCGTATACTGGGTGACGCCAACATTATACTACTAAAAGGACTGAACATAGGGCTGTTGTTTGTGGTGGTGACATTTCTTTTTGCCGTTATCTATAAGGTACTGCCCGATGCTGTTATTAAGTGGAAAGACGCATTGGTGGGTGCTGCGTTTACCGGTGTGCTCTTTCTGATAGGTAAATTTCTCATCGGCTATTACCTGGGTGCATCTAAGAGTATCAGCACTTATGGCGCCGCAGCATCGCTTATCCTGTTGTTATCATGGGTGTACTATTCTTCTATCATATTGTACTTCGGGGCCGAGTTCACCAAGGTCTATGCGCTTAGGCTAGGCAGTGGCATAACGGTGTATGATACGGCAGTATACATTGTAAAAAGAGAGGCTAAGGAACATCCGGAGGTGAAGCATCCGCATATGTAGGCGTTTGAACAGCTGATCTACTTGATTGGTGGATCGCCTAAAACGAATAATTCCCGATGTTCGGGTCAGAGACCCGTTATACTAGTCGTCACGAGAGCGCTGCGCTAACTCTCGCGACAGGTTTGTATTTATTTACTGTTATTTTGTTAGCCCAGTCGCTGTGTAGACGCAATTATGCGTCTTTACCAGAGAATTTTATTGTTGTTTGTATAAAAGTGGCAGTTTTTGCTAAAAGTGGCAGTTTTCTCTCTCTTGTTTTACTGGAACACCTATTGGGTAAGGGTTTTGTCGATTTTAACAAACTGCCACTTTCTGCCACTTATTGCCACTTTCTGCCACTTTTTTCGTGGAAAGTAGCAGTGTGCTTCGCGTGCCTTCCAATGACAGAGTGCAAATAGCGACCCAAAACAAATACGTCCCTGCCTACCGGCAGGCAGGCTTGCGTGAGATTGCTTCGCGAAGGGCTCGCAATGACACCGCTTGGGACGGTTGTTGCAGGGCTGAAAATTCTTCAGCCCCCAAGGGTTTTGGGTGTTGTTGATAAGGCCTATATGTCAAAGAACAGGATCAGGGTTTCACCTAATTTGAGTGTAAATTAATGTGGTAAAATGGGTTGGAAAAATAAAGATATTCACAAAAATGTGGACATATTGTGTTACTTAAAGGAATGTCAATGAGTTGTAATGGCTACTTGAAGTGAAATATTTTTTTTTTGGCGATAGGATCATTAAACCACCTTCCGCCACTCTTCTGTTTCAGCGAAATGTTTGACCATGTTGAATCGGTCTACGAGAAAACGCGTCATGTATTTTTTTAAGATCAGTTTATCGAATATTTTGCCAATGATGCCGAATGGCGATTCGTAAGTGAACATTTCTGTCATTAAAGTGGCACCGCCGCTTTCTTCAAAAAAATGTTGGTGATGGAAACTTTTGAAGGCTCCTTTCACCATCCTATCGGTGAAGTAGGTGGGTGATTCCATTTCTTCGATAACAACAGTGAGTTGCTGGCGAATAAAGAAGTGGGTAGCCTCCCAGGTAACAGTTTCGCCCCTGCTGATGAGCCCGGAAGTTTTGCCGGCTATGGCTATTTCATTGGTTTTGGAGGTAGAAAGCATGTGCAACTCTATGCTGCGGGAGAGGTCGAAGCAGCGTTGGGCAGGTGCATTTACATAAGCGGAAAGGAAGATCTTAGGCATAGCTTTTTCAAAGTTAAAAGTTAAAACCTAAAAGTGCCGACATGATTGGGAGGTTTGAGTGAATAGTTTGTTGGTTGGATGTATAACTATGTTGCCCCTGAATGCAACGTCATTAAGAATTGTTCGCTTAATTAAACATCCGAAACCTTCGGCATCGTTTCAAAACTACTATATGATTTTACTATAGACATCTGATACCTTCGGGATCACTAGTGACAGAAATAGGTTATGGTTTGGCAACATTAAATGAGCCATCGGTAACGACAGTAGAATCTACGGTAAAGTTGAAAGTACCGATCATTGCATAGGGGCTGTCGGATTCTATATTTATCTCCCCAAGTGTAGCATAGTGCCGCTCGCCATTGATGTAGTAAGTGGCAGATACGTTAGGGGGATCGATGAGGTAGTTTTTGGGACCTGTATAGTTAACAATGGAAAATGAAATAGTACTAGTTGTATCGTTTACTTTACGCGTGGCATTGATGTAGAGATCTGACATTACGCTATCATTTGCATACCTGATGCGATAAGCATAGGCCGAGTCGGTAGTCCATGCATGCCCATTAATGGTGGCATTCATGCCTACAGCGGTATCCTGGTTATTGTTTTGCTGCACGCTGTTGGTAACAGGATAGTGCTTTTTTTTCTTGCAGGCCACAAATGCCAACAAAGAAATTACCACTAATACTGCTACAATTCTTTTCATACTCAGTATATAACGTTATTGGGATGTTTTTTATTGTAATAAGGAGCGCTAGTGGCGCTCCTTATTGTTTTTAAATTATTATCTACAGCTAGATGGCTCGTATTATGTGGGAGACGCAAAATCTTGCGTCTCTACGCACTTGCATCCGAAGTTAGGTTTGAATTGATAGATATTCTAATAAACCCATGGCTTGCCGCAAACGTAGTTGCCATTAAGAATAGTAACACCGCTGGTACTTGTAAAGTTGAAGTAACCACTGATAACGTTGGTGCTTGCATCTTTAATAGCAACAATACCGCCGGTAGCCTGGTATTTTACACCATTGTGCAAGTAGTAGGCGCTTGCCTGTCCCTGAACAATAGAATAGGTGCCCGGATTGCCCGTGTATTTGGTAACAGTAATTTCTATTTTGTCGCCTGAGCTGCGCTCGTAGCCATCCATGATCAATGTAGTACCGGTATCTGCGATCTGCGATTTCTGCAGGCGCGGCTCGATATAGTCAGCATTAAAGGTATAGGATGCTATAGTTGCAGACATGGACGGTTCAATAGTAGGCGTACCTGTTTTAGTACATCCCGCGAACATAAATCCACAGCTTAGAATAACAATTATAGAAAATATGCTTTTTTTCATACCTGATATTTGTGCTAAGATAGCTTAAAAAGTTAAAAGTCAAAAGTTGGCCTAGTAGAAAGTCTTAAGTAATAAGTAGAAAGCAACAACCTGCGAGTAAAAGAAGGATTCTAATCCCACTATTTTCAACTTACCAGCTTGAATAGTTATTTCGCCCTTACAGGGCTAATACCCGGTTGTTTCTATTTCGAGGGGTTGAAACCCCTCGCTTTTTATTTCGCCCTCACAGGGCTTATTCTACTTCTTTCTTTTCGGAATCACCTAATGCCCAATAGAATTGCTCTTCTATTCAACTAGTAGTTCATCAATTTCTTTACAGCTTCGTCTAAACGTGAAGATGCCAGGAAATTTTGCTCCAGAATTACAGAGAAAGGCACCGGTGTATCGAGGCTGGCACAACGCACTATTGGCGCATCCAGGCTTTCGAAACAATGTTCGCCTATCCATGCAGCAAGCTCTCCACCTAATCCACCTGTCAATGTGTCTTCGTGCAGTATCAGCACCTTACCTGTGCGCTCTACAGCTTCTTTAATTGCTGTATAATCTAATGGCAACAAAGTTCTGAGATCGAGTATATCGATAGATAATTCGGGATGTTTGTCGGCATAGGCCTCTGCCCAATGTACGCCCATACCATAGGTAATGATGCTGAGATCGGTACCCGTTCTTGCTACTCTTGCTTTACCGATTTCAATAGCATAATACTCATCGGGCACCAGGCCGGAAACACTTCTGTACAATGCCTTATGCTCGAAGAACATTACCGGGTTAGGATCTGCCAATGCGGCGATCAGCAAGCCTTTAGCATCAGCGGGAGTAGAAGGATAAACAACCTTTAAACCCGGTGTGTGCGTAAACCAAGCTTCATTGCTCTGTGAGTGGAAAGGACCGGCACCTACTCCGGCACCCGTAGGCATACGGATAACGACATCGGCATTCTGGCCCCAGCGATAATGAATTTTAGCCAGGTTGTTGATGATCTGGTTAAAACCGACTGTCACAAAGTCAGCAAACTGCATTTCCATCATTGCCTTATACTTTTTGATGGATAAACCCAGCGCAGAACCAACTATTGCACTTTCGCAAAGCGGTGTATTGCGTACTCTTTCTTTACCAAATTTCTCTACAAAACCTTCTGTTACCTTAAATGCACCACCATATTCCGCAATATCCTGTCCCATAAGAACAAGATTTGGCAGCTGCTCCATGCTCTGGCGCAAACCTTCGCTGATGGCCTGTATAAATTTCTTTTCTGTTCCGGCAGTTGTAGGACCTGGAATGGGTGCATGTGTTACCGGCGCATATACGTCGGCTACTTCTTCTGCTGTATCTGCAACAACGGCAGGTGCTGCAAAACCAACAGCTATACCGTGTTCTATTTCTTTTTGAATTGTTTCCCTGATGGCTTCTATTTTAGCAGGATCAAGTACGCCCTGTGCGATCAAAAAAGCTTCATAATTGGCAACAGGGTCTTTTTTGCCCCACTCTTCAAACAATTCTTTAGGCACATATTTTACACCACTGGCTTCTTCATGGCCTCTCATACGGAAGGTCATACACTCCACCAGTATTGGTTTCTGCTCTGTAATGCAATATTCGCGGGCAGCCTTCATCTGGCTATATACCTCCAGAATATTGTTCCCATCTATTGTTATTCCCTTCATGCCGAAGCCCGGTGCTTTGTCGGCAATCTGCTTGCAAAGAAATTGTTCGTCGGAAGGAGTGCTCAAGCCATAACCGTTATTTTCTACAATGAAAATAACCGGCAAACCCCATACAGCAGCTACATTGAGCGCCTCGTGAAAGTCGCCTTCGCTGGTAGCGCCATCTCCGCTGAATGCCAGAGATACTTTATTTTCCTTTTTAAGTTTATGTGCGAGGGCAATACCATCGGCAATGGCCAGCTGCGGGCCAAGGTGAGATATCATTCCGCAGATGTGGTATTCATTAGCGCCAAAGTGGAAAGAACGCTCGCGTGCCTTGCTGAAACCGTCTTTTGCACCCTGCCATTGCATAAATAATTTATCGAACGGCATTTTACGGGCAGTGAATACACCAAGATTGCGGTGCATAGGCATTATATATTCATCTGCATCGAGTGCGAGGGTAGCACCAATAGATATGGCCTCCTGACCAATACCACTGAACCACTTGCTGATCTTACCCTGCCTGAGCAGAATAAGCATTTTCTCCTCTATCATGCGTGGGCGCAGTAACTCAGTATAGATATTAATGAGTTCATTATCGGCTAAACCGCGCTTATCGAATTCCATAAAAAAAATTTGGCGCAAAAATAGGTTTAATATTTAAGTTAAAAGTCAAAAGTTAAAACCCAAAAGTGTGTGATTGCAGCGCATGTGGCATCTGGTTAGATTTGACAACTCATTAGAAAGTTGCCAAATCTGAGATTTGCTTAGCGCGGGCAATCACAAGGGATTGCCCCTAGATAGAATATCATTGACTTAATGATTTTGTTGGTAGCACAAATTGGAGTGCGCCCTTACAGGGCTTTGTTATTGGCGTTTTGCCCACGTAGGGCTAGCGCCCTACGTTATTGAGTTTGCCCTTTCAGGGCAATAAGTTTAGCGTATTAAAATATAACGGCAATGACATTGGATTAAGGATATGTAGATTAATACCAAAGTTGTTTCGCCCCTTCAGGGCTTTGTTTTTTGTACCATATTTAACCGGGGGCTTCACCCCCGGCTGTTATATTTTGCCCCTTCAGGGCTTGCTAAAATTCCTCTCGGTTGCCCGTACAATTTCATTATGCTAACACGCAACTAACCCAAATAAATAAGCGAAACGACCAACTGAGTGGTCGTTTCGCTTATTAATATGCTTGTTAGTTATTAAAGTTGATCGTAGATCGGAGCATCTACGTTACGGTAGATACCATAGTACTGGTATGTTTTGCGGTGGAAACCTTTCTTGATCAGGCCATCTGTATCGCCTTCTTCAGGAACTGTGATCCATGCACCACGCTTGTTGAGCAACCAGCGATAGATACAAACAGTGTTAGCACCACGACGTGTCAATGCATAGAACTGCAGGTGCTTCTGAGTGTAACCCCACTTCAACATCTGATCGTCTGTGAATTCATCTTCGCAGATAGTGATGTGTGCACGAGTTACAGGGTTTGACCAGCCATATACTGCTACGCGGCCCGGACCAGGAGTGCGGTAAGCGAAGAATAAAAGTGTTTTATTGTTCCAACCCCAGTTGATCAACTGACCGTCCTGATATTCTCCGTCAGCTACCGTTACAAACTGAGCGTCCTGAGGAACATACCAGCGAAAAACGCGTACCAGGTCTTCCTGGGCGTAGGTCTTTGTGGTTAATAAGATAGTAGCTAATACCGTTGCAACTAGAATGATGGTTCTTTTCATGTTTGCTTTAATTTTCAAAAACTGCTCCAAAATACATAAAAATTTTCTTGACGAGCAAATTATTGTCCTAATTTTTTTTTCGTCATGCCACACCAGCCACTTTTTAACTTGTTCAAATGCTTCGTTTGGCGTAGTTTTGACGCCCACTGTGTCATCGTGTCAGGTTAATGGCTATAGCACGGATTTTGATACAAATCTACAGCAATTTGAGTGTAAAAAACTTTTTCTGCTTTTTAATTAATTAATCTAAGGTAGCACTTTTAATAACATTTTATAATGATAGGTTTTCTTTCTAAATTATTTGGTGGCAGTAAGTCCGATAAAGATGTTAAACTCATTCAACCCCTTGTAGGAGAGGTGAATGAACATTTTGCCGGCATGGCGTCGTTATCAAACGATCAGCTTCGTAATAAGACCCAGGAATTCAGGGCACGCATCAAGGAATATCTTGTAGATATAGATGCCCAGATAGCGGATAAAAAAGCGGAAGCAGACCAGCTGGAAGATTTCCAGGACAGAGAAGCCATCTATAATGATGTAGATAAACTGATCAAAGCACGCGACCAGCAGATAGAAGTAGCGCTGAAGGATATAATGGCAGAGGCATTTGCCGTGGTAAAAGAAACTTCGCGCCGCTTTACCAATAACACCGAAATGATCTCTACTGCCACAGACCTGGACAGGGAACTGGCAATAGACCGACCACATATCACCATCAACGGTGACCAATCTACATTTAAGAACACCTGGGATGCAGCGGGCAGCACAGTGACCTGGAACATGGTACACTATGATGTGCAGCTGATAGGTGGTGCAGTACTGCACAGTGGCAAAATTGCCGAAATGGCTACGGGTGAAGGTAAAACCCTCGTCTCTACATTGCCTGCCTACCTGAATGCACTGGCAGGAGAAGGTGTACATATTGTAACTGTGAATGATTATCTGGCCCGTCGTGATCAGGAGTGGAATGCGCCAATATTCGAATGGCTGGGATTGACAACCGATTGTATAGATAAGCACGAGCCAAACTCTCCGGAGCGTCGCCAGGCATATCTTGCAGATATCACTTATGGTACCAATAACGAATTTGGTTTTGACTACCTGCGTGATAACATGGTACACCACCCTGAAGAAATGGTGCAGCGCAAACACCACTATGCAATGGTGGATGAGGTGGATAGTGTATTGATAGATGATGCACGTACACCGCTGATCATATCGGGACCAATACCAAAGGGCGATGAGCAACAGTTTCATATGCTGAAGCCACGTATTGAAAAGCTGATGGAAGCACAGAGAAGGTTCATCAACGCCAGTCTTACTGAAGCCAAGAAGCTGATAGCAGAAGGTAAAACTGATAAAGAAGCGGGTGGCTTGCACCTGTATCGTGCTTATCGTGGATTGCCAAAGAACAGTGCTTTGATCAAGTACCTGAGCGAAGAAGGCCACAAGCAGATACTACAGAAAACAGAAAATTACTTCATTGGTGAGCAGCAGCGTAACATGCCTAAGGTAGATGCGGAACTGTTCTTTGCTATTGACGAAAAGAATAACAGTGTAGACCTTACAGAAAAGGGAACACAGCTGATAACCGGTGCCGGCGAAGATGCAGGATTCTTCGTATTGCCTGATATAGGCAGCGAGTTAGCTGAGATAGAAAAACTGACCATTTCTGCTGATGAAAAGAAGCAGCGTAAAGATCTTTTACTGCAGGATTACGCAGTAAAGGCCGACCGTATACATTCATTGCAGCAATTGCTGAAAGCATATACTTTGTTTGATAAAGACATTGAGTATGTGGTAATGGAAGGCAAAGTAAAAATTGTAGATGAGCAGACCGGCCGTATAATGGAAGGTCGCCGCTACAGTGATGGTCTGCACCAGGCTATTGAAGCGAAGGAAGATGTAAACGTAGAAGCAGCAACACAGACATTTGCTACGATCACTTTGCAGAACTTCTTCCGTATGTATCATAAGCTGGCGGGTATGACCGGTACAGCGGAAACTGAAGCAGGTGAGTTCTGGACGATATACAAGCTGGATGTGGTAACTATACCAACTAACAGAAATGTAATCCGTAAAGATCAGCAGGACCTTGTATACAAGACCAAGCGTGAAAAATATAAGGCTGCGATAGATGAGATAGAAGCACTGGCCAAGGCGGGTCGCCCGGTACTGGTGGGAACTACATCTGTTGAAGTATCTGAATTGCTGAGCCGTATGCTACAGCAAAAGAAGATAGCACATAATGTATTGAATGCGAAACAGCACTCACGTGAAGCACAGATAGTTGCTGAAGCGGGCTTGCCGGGTGCAATTACGATAGCAACCAACATGGCCGGTCGTGGTACCGATATCAAGCTGGGACCCGGGGTTAAAGAAGCTGGTGGTCTGGCAATTGTAGGTACAGAGCGTCATGAAAGTCGCCGTGTGGATCGCCAGTTGCGTGGTCGTGCGGGTCGCCAGGGAGATCCGGGAACATCACAGTTCTTCGTATCGCTGGAAGATGACCTGATGCGTTTGTTCGGCTCTGAGCGTATAGCCTCATTGATGGACAAGATGGGCCACAAAGAAGGTGAAGTATTGCAGCATGGTATGATCTCTAAGTCTATTGAGCGTGCACAACGTAAGGTGGAGGAGAACAACTTTGGCATTCGTAAGAACTTGCTGGAATATGATGATGTAATGAATGCACAGCGCGATGTTATCTACAAGCGTCGTAACCACGCATTGTTTGGCGATCGTTTGTCTATTGACCTGGATAATGCCATGTATGCGGTTTGCAGCAGCTATGCAGAGCAATATGCACTGAACAGAGATAAGGAAGCGTTTACCATAGAGGTAATGCAGCACCTGGCTATCGAGCCTGAGATCAGCGATGCCGATATGGCTAAGGGCGATGCTAATGTTATAGCAGAACAACTATACAACCAGGTCAAGGATTTCTACACCAGAAAGATGCAGGCATTGCGCGAGCATATGCTGCCAAACCTGGCACAGTTGCTGCAGGAGCATGGTGACAGGATAGATAATATCTCTGTTCCGTTTACCGATGGCCTGCGTGGTATGCAGTTGTATGTTCCGCTGAAAGATGCAGTAATGTTTGAAGGTCACCCTATAACACAGACACTGGAAAAGAACATTACCCTTGCAATGATAGATGATGCATGGAAGAACCACCTGCGTGCTATGGACGATCTGCGTCAATCAGTGCGTATGGCGTCTTACGAGCAGAAAGATCCATTGTTGATCTATAAGTTTGAAGGCTTCAACCTGTTCAAGCAGATGATGCTTGAAACAAATGGCAGTATCATATCGTTCCTTTTGCGTGCAGGCATACCAATGCAGGAAGTACCGCAGGAAGCGATAGAAATCCCTTCTCAGCATACCGACATGAGCCAGATGCGCGTGAACAAGGTAGATGAAGAAATGGGCCAGGAAGAATACTATACCGAGACGCATAATGAACCTCAGCAGGAAGTAAAGCGCCAGCCAGTAGTTTCAGGACCGAAGATCGGCCGCAATGATGATTGTCCTTGCGGTAGTGGTAAGAAATTCAAGAACTGCCACGGCAAGGGAATGAATTAATCAATAATAGCTTTAGAATAATGACAACCCCGACGAGATTCGTTGGGGTTGTTTGTTTTTATATATGTCAACTTAAGTTTACCTTTGATATAGTAAAATAAGAACAATGAATATCACTTCATGGAAAGACCGTATAACAGTTGACGCACAAAAATGTGGCGGCAGACCTTGCATAAGAGGAATGAGAATCCGCGTTGTTGATATATTAGACCTGCTGGCATCGGGTCTTACACAAAAACAAATTTTGGAAGAGCTTCCTGACCTGGAGCATGAAGATATTGAAGCAGCTTTGAGATATGCCAGTATGCGCTTTGATCACCCTGTAATCGCTGCATAATTTCTATTTTATGCAGATATGGATCGATGCTCAGCTATCGCCTTCATTAGCCTTATGGATCAATCAAAATTTTCAGAGCATCAGTGCATTTGCTTTGAGGGATCTTGGTCTCAGAGATGCTGTTGATTTCGAGATCTTTAAACAAGCAAAAATACAAAAGGCAACTATCATGACAAAAGATGTTGACTTTTTGCAATTGCTAGAACACCATGGTCCTCCACCACAAATTATTTGGGTAACTGTTGGTAATACAAGTAATGCGAAGATGAGCGAAATTTTATCTAAACACCTTCAAACAGCAATTGATTTACTGTTAAAAGGAGAATCTGTGGTTGAAATAGGTGATATATAAACAGTACCTACTTGCCAGCGTGATTTGTTGGGTTTGTTTGTAAAAAGCTCTTTTTGCCGATTTTTCTTTTGTTGTAAATTTTCTATACTTCAATAATAATCAATCACTATGACCAATAAAACAGAAATTCTAAACAAACTAACTGATGCCAAATTGATTGATGTAGTAAAGAACTACAGGCAATATGGGTATGATGATACGTTAAGAAATGCAGCAATCTCTATCCTCAACGAACGAGGATTAACAGTAGACGATTTGATATTCGGCGGCAACTTTACTAATACACAGTACGACAATGCAACAGAATATTACCAATCCTACAATCAAAATTCCCAAAGAGCATTTATTCTCTATTCTTTATCGCTTGCATCAATTATCGTGCTTCCCTGGATAACAATGCCAAGCGATGCGATTGCCAAAACGTTAGTTATTGTAAACATCATTCTCAATATCAGCTTTATTGTTTTCCTTATAAAGGCCTACATCAGCCACTCAGAATTTTATACCGCAATGGGCAAAAAACTGGCCAAAGGAGATCAATTAATATTCTTTATTGTAGGTATCCCTTTTTATATTCTTATGTACTTCTTTTACCGTAGCCAAATGAAGGAAGAAATGAAAGCGATACAATAGGCATACAGTTAACTAAGTGTATTATTTACACTTTTTACGGCCCAGCTATTTATTAGTTTCATCCATATCGGCATTCACAAATAAAAAAACCTCATATTCCTATAATCCCTGTGCATTTTATACTTTTGGGCTGTTCTTTTGACTTTTATTTATTATGAAATTACCATACATACTCCGTCTTGCAGATGATGCGCTTATAATTGGACAACGCCTGGGCGAATGGACCGGTCACGGACCTATACTGGAACAGGACATAGCGCTGACCAATGCCGCATTGGACCATGTAGGCCGTGCGCGTAGCCTGTATCAATATGCTGCGGAGGTGTTTAACCAATTGCCAAAGGAACAGCAGTTGACCTACTTTACCTCAATGGCTATTCAAGAGAAGATAAAAGCCGGAGAAAGTATTGATGAAGATACACTTGCTTATCTGCGTGATGGATGGGATTTCAAGAATGTACTGCTGGTAGAGCGCCCCAACATAGACTGGGCCTACACCGTAGCCCGTGGTTTCTTCTTTGACGCATTTAATTTCTTTTACTTCACAGCGCTTTCCAAAAGCACAGATGCTACAATAGCCGCTGTAGCCGAAAAATCATTGAAAGAAGTAACGTATCACCTGCGCTGGAGCAGCGAGTGGGTAATACGCCTGGGAGATGGTACCGACGAAAGCCACGAGAAGATGCAGCTGGCGATCAATGAAACATGGCCTTTTACAGGCGAATTATTTGTAGCTACAGATTATGAAGCCGCAATGACTGCTGAAGGTGTTGCCCCTAATCTGCAACAGATACAAACCCTGTGGACAGCAAGAGTAAATGAAGTGCTGGATGAGGCTACCCTTACCCTACCTGCTGCCGGTGCATGGATGCAACAAGGTGGTAAAAAAGGTATTCATACTGAGGAACTGGGCTATATGCTTACTGAACTACAGTTTATGCAGCGTACCTATCCCAATATGCAATGGTAACCGCATAGAGCCTCACCCCAGCCCTCTCCAAGGGGAGAGGGAGAGCCAAAGTCCACGCTGTCGCGTGGTGTAATGCTAATATTTCCAGTGCAAATTATTTGGCTATAACCAATAATTTCACGTTAATATCGTTATACAATAAACATATAAGTACTCCCTGATGAACGTATCTCTTATCTTACCCTGTTACAACCCGCCACAGGACTGGGAGAGAAATGTCTATACCAATTATGTTGCCTTCTGCGATCGAATCAATGACAAGGCAGAACTGATAATGGTAATAGATGGTGTGAGTGAATCAATAACGGGAGAGCAACTGATATACCTGCAGCAAAACATCCCCCTGCTGAAGCTGATACAATATGCAGAAAACAGGGGCAAGGGGTATGCATTAAGGCAAGGCGTAGCGGCAGCAACCGGCAACATCATATTGTATACCGACATAGATTTCCCGTATACAATAGAGAGTATGTATGCCGTGTATAACGACCTGAAGAACGACTTCCATGATGTAGCTATAGGGGTAAAGAATGAAAGCTACTACACGCATATACCACCCGTACGAAAGGCTATCTCGCAAGCACTGAGGGCAATGATCAAGACCTTTCTGTCATTACCGGTAACAGATACCCAATGCGGATTGAAGGGATTCAAGCAAACCGTAAAGCCACTATTCCTTAAGACTACCATAGACCGATACCTGTTTGACCTGGAGTTTGTGCGTAACTGCTACGGTAGCAGGCACCACACGATACACCCGATACCCGTAGCGCTGAACGAGCAGGTACACTTCCGCAAGATGAACTACCGTATATTACTGCCTGAATTGCTGAACTTTGCAATGCTGCTGACAAAGAAACCGAATGAATAATATAGGGTCAAAGACGGGGTTGCTCATTACTATTGTTTTCGCAATAGCAGTGACCACTTTTGCGCTTGGCGGCATTGTTACCCATCCGTGGCATATGATGACCGAGCTGGGTGCCGATGGCGGCAAGAATATCTTTACCTACCTCTATCATTCGCTTTATGGTATGGGCCTCTGGTTCACCGGTATGAACTACCCTTATGGTGAACATATTGTATACACAGACGGTCAGCCACTATTATCAGTTCCACTGAGTTATCTGAAAGGACACGTAACTATAGAAAGCGCACTGACAATAATGTGGTGGGCTATATCGCTGAGCTATGTTCTATCGATTGTGTACTGCTATAAGATCCTTGTACAATTCAAAGTGCCGTGGTTACCGGCAATGTTGTTCGCCGCATTGATATCTCTTTGCAGTCCGCAGTTGATGGGCATTTCGGGCCACTATGCATTGGCGTACTGCTGTTTTCTGCCCATGCTCTTTTATTACACCCTACAATATCACTTAACGGGAAAATGGAAGTACCCGGCCTTTATATTCATCATGGGTTGTATCAGCATACTCTTGCACCCCTATTTTGCCGCTGTAGCACTGATTTGGGCTGGTGGTTACACACTCGGGCACTTCTTTACGATCAAGGCCGGGATATGGCCTAAAATAAAGCATGTACTTCCCTTACTGATAAGTACAGGTGCTGTATTGGTGCTCTTCGGCATATTCATGAAGGTAACGGACCCTTTTGCCAAAGAGCGCCCCGCAATGCCATTTGGCATGCTGGCCAACTGTACGCATATTAAAGATATTTTCAGCTCGGTATATTCACCATTCTGGGGGGTAGTAAAGGATCATACCCGATTTACTAAAATAAGTGCCGGTGGTGAAGGATTTATATACCTTGGGCTAGCCGTGATCTTTGCTGTTGGGTATGCGATGCTTATCGCTATCAGGAAGCTGATATCAAAAGATCCAGCAACTTTACTGACACCGACATTCCAACCTATCTGGCTGATCATGGCTACATTGGCGTTGTTGTTCGGTATGGGCGTGCCCTTTATCTGGCATATGGAGTGGCTGCTGGATTATGCTTCTGCGTTCCGTCAATTCCGCACACTGGGCCGTTTTAGCTGGATATTTTACTACATCATTACCATCTATGGCGCGGTGGTCATATACTCATTATATGCCCGTTACCTGGCCAATAACAAGAAGACAATCGCTTATGCAATTATCACAGCTGGAATAGGTATTTGGACAATAGAGACGAACGGATACTTAAAGCGCTCCCGCAATGCTGCGAAGGAAGGCTACAACAATTACAACATCTTCCTTTCTAAGAGTGAACTTAACAATAAGCAATGGGGAGAGTTTGTAGCCAAGCCAGATGAGATAGTTTCATGGCAGGAGTTTCTCGCCGCGCATAATTATACCAAAGACTCTTTTCAATCAATACTTGTACTGCCCTTCTTCGCCACTGGCAGCGAAAAGCTATGGGTGTGCAGCGATGAGAATATAAGCGCGTGGTCTGTTGCTATGGCAGCAAAGGCAGGCATACAGTTACATCTGCCTGTAGTAGACATTATGATGTCGCGCAGCTCATGGGTGCAAACTTTTAAGCAGGTAAAAATAGCAGGCGGTCCGTATGCAGAGAAGCCAATGGTAAATGACCTGCACAGCAATAAGCCATTCCTGCTGCTGCACACTGACTATTCAACACTTAATCCAGATCAGCAGTACCTGCTTAACTTATCTAAGCCGCTTGGGCATTTTCTGCACTGTACAGTATATGTGTGCTACCCTGAACAGATAAAAAAGAACGATGATTACTATAATTATTCTGCACATTTTAGTTGTACCAATGCCAATTCAATAAAGGGCAACTTCTACTTTGATCACTTTAGTAAGGGGAGTTTTCATTCACCATTCAATGATGGAGCAATGCCCTTAAAGGAAATAAAGGAAACGATTTGTGATGTACCACTTACCCCTGTAAAAGATAACCAGTTGTATGAATTTTCATGCTGGTTCAGAACACCGGAAGATAATTATAAAAGCCCTGATTGCATGCTGTACGCTCTAAATAGCAAAAATACAATTATCGATTCATTCCCCGCACGCTCTATAGAAAGTGTTGACAACTTTGGAGTGTGGTTGCGATGCAACGCTTATTTCACATTATCAGCAGCCACAAGGCATATCAGATGTAGGATGCTTAACTTTGCAGACCAGCCATGTCTGGCAATGGATGAATTGATGATCCGGCCGGCAGATTCAGTGATGATTAGTAATGGCAGGATCAATAACCACTGGCTAAATCGAAGGTATGAATGACGTCAATGAGGAAAGAGTATACGAATGGCTGGCGGATGTAAAAGATCCGGAGGTGCCTGCATTGTCTATCCTTGATCTGGGCATAGTGCGCAATGTAGCAGTAACCGACAATTCAGTTAATGTAACCATCACACCCACCTACAGTGGCTGCCCGGCAATGGATGTCATTTCCATAGGCATACGAATGGCTCTTGCAGGACACGGTATAAAACAGATAACAATAGACCAGCAGCTTAGTCCGGCGTGGACAACAGACTGGATGACGGAAGACGGGAAAAGAAAGCTAAAAGAGTATGGCATAGCGCCACCCAACCGGAAAGCATTCAGTTCACTAGGGTTGTTTGAAGAGGAAGAGATACAATGTCCCCGCTGCAATTCTACCCATACCGAGATGGTGAGCAGGTATGGCCCAACATCGTGCAAGGCACTCTACAAGTGCCTGGATTGCAAAGAACCATTTGAACATTTTAAATGCCATTGACCTTTTAATAAAACCCGCTTTGAATGTCTTTTATTAAGAAATATTTTCCCGGTGTTATGCTCTTCCTGATCTTTTTGGTCATAGGGTTGATGCACTATAAAGATTATGGGCTGGGTTGTGATGAACCTATACACCGCATTATTGGCAATGTCACCTATGATTATATTTTCAAGGGAGACATGAACTTGAAAACTATAGAATTCCGCAACCTGGGTACTGGCTTTGAGATGCCCCTTATATTTATAGAAAAGTGGTTTCATCTTACCGACTTCAGAGACATATACCTGATGCGGCACCTGGTAACGCATATCTTCTTTCTCTTTGGCGCTTTCTCACTTTATGTACTCGCCTTCCGGCATTTCAATCACCGCTCCATAGCATCGTTGGCATTCCTTATGATGGTATTGAATCCGAGGCTATACGCACACTCTTTCTTCAACTCTAAAGACATTCCCTTTTTAGTTTCCTTCATACTGGCATTTACAGTATGGCATGCAGCCGATACCAAACAAAGGAAATATCTTTACTTGTTGGTTGGTGCAGCATGTGGTTATGCTACTAGTATAAGAGTAATGGGGGTGCTGCTTGTTCCCTGCTTCTTGTTTTTCGTTGCTTTCGACATATTGCGATACATGAAGAACAAGGCAGAATTGAAGGCTATCTTAATGAAAGTGCTGCTATTCTCTGCCGGCTTTTGCATAACGCTATATATCTGCTGGCCTATACTATGGAGCAACCCTATCTTCTATTTTCACGAGCAGTTCTCATCATTGGCACATGTGCACTGGGAAGGAGAGGTATACTTTAAAGGACAGAACATTCCGGGATCTAAACTGCCGCTCTCCTACCTACCTGTATGGATGTCAATGACTATACCGGAAGTATGGCTGATAGGGGGCATTGCTGGTTGTGTCGCTGTCGCTGTTACGTTCCTGTGTAAGCCGGTTAGCTTTCTGACAGATATGACCAACAGAAACTTCGCCTTATACCTCGCCTGCTTTGCCGGGCCGTTGCTGGTAGTTGTAGCGCTTGGCTCTGTTAACTATGACGACTGGCGCCACCTCTACTTTACCTACCCGCCACTTATGCTGCTGGGGCTATTCCTGATCAATAAATTATACAACACCAGCTCAAGGATATTTGTCTATATACTTTGTGTGGGCCAGTTGGTGTTCACCACGGTCTTTATGGTCAATAACCACCCGCATCAATATGCCTACTTCAATAATTTTGTTAGTCATAAAGACCAGTACCTGCTGAACAATTACGATCTTGACTATTGGGGCGTGACCTACAGTGAAGGTGTAAAGTATATACTGGATCACGACAAATCGGATACGATACGGATAAATGGCACCACCATGTTGTTGGGTAATGCAAGTATGAAAATGACTCCGGCAGACAGACGGCGTATCAAGATAGTGGATAAGGGCGAGCACCCCGATTACTTCATTACCAACTTCCGTAACAACCACCGGGAAGACTACCGCTATCCTACTATTTTTTATGAGGTCAAAGTGTTGAACTCAACAATTATGAGGGTGTATAAAACTAAGTGAAAAGTCAAAGGTTAAAACCAAAAACCTGGTAGTTAATCCTTGTTTTTCAGAAAACTATAAAACAAGCAAGACTTTCTATTCAATAATAAAGGCGCACCGATTGGTACGCCTTTATCAAATACACTAACCACGACAACTAATTAAAATCCATCACCATCCAGCAGGTTGCCAAGGCCGCCAAGTATACTGCCTTCTTCTTTCCTTCTGCTGCCTGAACCATAGGCCAATATTCTGCCCGCAAGGCGGCTGATAGGTAATGTCTGTATCCATACTCTTCCGGGGCCCTGTAGCGTTGCATAGAACACACCCTCACCACCAAACAACGTATTCTTGATACCGCCTACAAACTGTATGTCATAATGCACACCTGATGTAAAAGCAACGATACAACCGGTATCTATCTTCAACACTTCACCGGGCTGCAGGTCGCGGCTCAATACATGGCCACCGGCATGCACAAAGGCCAGTCCGTCGCCTTCCAGCTTTTCCATAATAAAACCTTCGCCGCCCAACAGGCCGGTGCCCAGTTTTTTCTGAAACTCTATACCTATAGATACACCCTTCGCTGCGCATAGGAATGCATCTTTCTGACAAATAACCTTGTTGCCCAATACCTGCAGATCCAGCGCAATGATCTTACCAGGGTATGGCGATGCAAATGATACGCGCTTCTTTCCATAACCAATGTTGGTGTATGCCGTGAGGAATAAATTCTCCCCTACCAGCAGGCGCTTACCGGCACTGAACAGCTTACTCATCAAACTACTGTTCTGGGCTGCACCGTCGCCCAGTATCGTATCCATCTGTATTCCGTCATCCATCATCATAAAGCTGCCCGGCTCTGCTATTGCAGACTCCTGCGGATCGAGCTCTACTTCTACATACTGCATCTCTTCACCAAAAATGCGGTAGTCTATTTCATGATTATTACGCATGTCCTTATTTATTTTTATCAAACGTACAGCAAAATATAATTCCCTATATGCCCTGCTTTTAAAAAATTCGTTAATAAATAAGGGCAATAAAAAGCCGTAACTACCAACCTTTTATAAATAATTGTATTTTTAGCCCTTAAATGAAGATTATGCGTAACGGTTTACTACTTTCCTGCCTGGCAGCTACTTTAATGACCACGTCATGTGGTTTTCAGAAAAAACTACAGCTACAGGATACTTATAGCAAGATAACAGTAGTTAATGACTCACTGGATAAGCTCACCAGTCAGTGGCATACTCTGCGCGACCAGGCATCGATCAGTAAAAACTACACCGCGCTGGCACCTGCACGTATAGCACTCGGTTCTTTCATTAGCCGCGGCCGTGCATCAGTTGCCAATATTGTTGTTACACCCGAGAACGAAGCTGTTATGAATGAGGAAGACCAGCTTTTACTAAACCAGTCTACCCTGGTGGCAGAGGTATATCCCAACTTTGAACAGTTCAACGAATACACACCTAAGGAAACAATGGACAAAAATGTAAGCCTGATAACGAATGACCTGATGAACGTAAAAGAAAAAGTGGCTTCAATAAAAAAGATGCTTGAAAAATTCGCCGCTAAGAATAACATCAAGAAATAATAACCGTCATAGACAAAATATATTCTTAGAAGGGCTGAAATATCAGCCCTTCTTTTATTTTTAGAAACATGCAAATAGCCCTCCTGAAAACTAAATCAGGCACAAAACTTGCAGCTTATTACCTGTAGCACGGTTTTTATATAATTACCGGCAGGCTATTGCTCAATAAACGATTACTTTATAATTATTAAGAAATACTACTTTGACCCTTAAGTGCCGGTACATACTGCAATTACTGGGATGCATGCTGCTCATTTCGGGCAATGCACATGGGCAGGTATTGAGCAGACTGGACAGTATAAAGTTGAATAAACTTCATTTTACGCACAATAAGTTTGTCAATAATATCTTTCAGCAAGCCATGAATTCGGTAAGAAAAAGTCCTGAGGCCGGCCCGGACCAGAGCGTGCTAAACGGGAAAAGTGAGGACCCATACATGCCCTATCAGGGCAAGATCATCCGCCACATCTACATAGACCCGCTTAATTTCGACAGGTCTTTCGACGATACGTCCAAGGTGGATAACAGCTTTGGTACCAGGGTGGGTAAACGGTTTCACAAGACCACGCGCAAATTTGTGATCAGAGACAATCTGTTCATTAAAGAGAATACACCACTTAACGCGTTTAAACTGGCAGATAATGAGCGTTACCTGCGTACACTGGAGTATATACGTGATGCCCGCATTATTGTGGAACCTGTAAAGAAATACCCCGATTCTGTAGACATACTCATTTACACCAAAGACTTCTTCAGTATTGCGGGAGGGGCGGCACTACAGGGACTGGACCATATGAATGCCAACCTTTATGAGACCAACCTGGCGGGTATGGCGCAGCGGGTAGAGATCAGCGGACTGTATGTTGGTAACAGAAGCCCGGCGGTGGGCTACGGCGGTAGCTATAAGAAGGGCAACCTCTTTCATACGTTTATTGATGGCACCATTGCCTATAGTACCATGACCAATAACCCGCTCACGAGAGAGGAAGAATCATCTGAATCTATAGCACTCAGCAAACAATTGGTATCTCCCTATAGCCGCACCGCAGGTGCGCTTACCCTCAGCCACAATGAATCTTATAACATATACAATGGATCTGATACGACCTTCTTTAAGTATAGGTATGACCTCATAGATGCATGGGCCGGCTATAGCATTGGGATAAAGAAACTAACCGCCACCAATAATACCATACGTGACAGGCGCTTCTTTGCATTGCGATATACTAATCGTGCCTTTCATGAAGTACCAACACAAGTAGGTAACAGGTTCGACCCTATTTACAACACCACACAATCTATACTTGGCCAGTTCACTTTCTTCAGACAGGATTACTTTAAGACGCAGTATATCTATGGCTTTGGTACCACAGAAGATTTCCCTTATGGATACAACATATCTGTAACGGCAGGATGGCAAAAACAGCTGGACCTGGAACGTCCTTACGCCGGATTTAAAGTACAATATTATATTGCCAGCAACTACGGCGACTTCATACAACTTTACCTGAAATCAGGCGCGTACCTGCATGACAACAAAGTGCAGGATGGAAGTATGCTGATAGGCGCAACTGCATTCAGCCGGATCATCTTCTGGAATACGACCAAGATAAGGCAGTATGTTAACGTCAATTACACGCATTTATATAACAGAGTTACCTACCCGCAATTGCGCATAGATAATGGCTATGGTATAAGAGGCTTCCTGTCAGACAGCGCATATGGCACGCGCCGCCTGAGCATACAGCTGGAAACAGAATTTTATTTAAAGCGCAAGATCCTTGGCTTTAAATTTGCGCCATTTCCTTATGCAGATTTTACCATCATCACCCCAGAGCACGGCCCATATTCCAAGTCGTCTTTGTACACAAGCTTAGGTGGTGGCATACGTGTCCGCAATGAAAATCTTGTCTTCCAGACCATTGAAGCCAGAGCTTACTTCTTTCCGATCGCCCCTGATAACATGAGAGGGTTCAAGATCATACTTACCGATAATGTCCGCTTCCGTTATTCGAGTACGTATGTGTCGGCACCGGATGTTGTGCAACTGAATGCTGATTAACACAACAATTTGATCAACTTTGCGTTATAAACCTGACAGCTTTTGAAACAGCTGTCAAACGTTTGTGTGTACCGGGACGTGTTGTGGATTTTGAAACAATTTGTATCTTAAATCTAAACCATCGCTTATGTTTCGCCGGATAGCAATTATCGCTCTGTTGTCACTATTTACAGCCAACTCATTTGCCCAGGAATTTAAGGAGTACAGCAATGGGCTGATATACAGTGATACAACTATGAAAGAACTGCGCTTCATAGTTGACTCTATGAATCTCAAGTACAAAAAGTGCGATCCGTGGAAAGATTATTATAGCGTATCGCAGGCGATCTGTAATGTTGTTACCCTCGATACGGGCGACATAAAAGGAGCGAAAAGGGACATTGAAAACAATATCAGCTTCGATGCTTTTTGTAAGAAATACCCTAAGGCTGCGGTTCACCGGCAGTTATTGGTATTGAGAGCGATAGAAACCGATGGCGACAATGACCGCATTGTCCAATTCTCCACTATTGAGCCGGGAAATGACTATGGCCCCTCACTTAGTTTTACAGATACGACATTATTCAATAAAGATTTGAAAGGAAAATGGCTGTATAAATACAACACCAAACAAAAGTACTACAGAGAACAAGTGGAGGCATTCTTTTTCGAGAGTGAATTTAAAAGAACAAAACTGGCAGACAGATATGCGCGTATGATACAGTATGCCGATTGTATGATAGATACAAACAGCAGGATCTTTACCGAAAGTGCCAGAGAAAATTACAGGAGAGGCTGGTTGCCTGCAGAGGAAAGTAAAAAGAAGAAAGCGTCAGTACTTTCTGCCGGAGATACTCTTCGCTCTTACGTGGCTGCACATACCGCTATGCCCGAAAAGAAGCAGTATAAAGCAGACTCATTATATTACAAGGCTTACTACAGGTGGTTGTATGATAAGGATTCAATTGTAGATGCTACACTTGGCAAAAATCCGGACTTTATCAGTTTGCTCAAAAACGCTATTGCTGATGCCATAAAGATCGGCAACTCAGATGCTGACCTGGAACGTTGGGCTGAACTGTATGACACTAAGTCTAATGCACTACAACTGAAACGAAACAGGATAGTTGTAGGCGGTTGCAGCCAGGATAGTCGTCCGAGATCGCATGCCTTAGCTATTGCCCGTCTTTCAGCGGAAACTGTGAACTGGGATATATTCTTGAGAGCGCATCTGGATATAATGAACGACAGGTTTGCAAGAGTATCCGATGGCAGCTACGCCTACGGACGACGTAAGACTTATATAAGGGAACTGGAACAATTGGAGTTTGATGTCAATTCCCTGATGATGGGTATATCACTGAGAATAGAAAACCCATCCGGCAACCACTATTTCGGATCAATAGGAAGGCTGGGGAGGGCACTGGCAGAGTCGAATAAAATAACCGAGATAGAAACATTGATGGCGGAAATGATCAGCGACAGAGAACTGGATGACTATAACAGGCTACTTATCTTCTACCTCTATCGCAATTGCCTTTATTATATCGCAGACGGAGCTACGCAGAAAGCAGGTATTGCACAGCTACGCACAGCAGTAGCTGCACTACCATCGCACCTATCAAGCAGGATAGAAATTAAAGACTCTGATTATGAAAGGCAGAAATAGATAACCGGGATTATATCAGCCGGGTTAACAGAGCAGGGTATCGATTAATCGAGCAACCTCGCCGCTCAATCCATATTTTCTACTACTTCCTTTAGCTTACCAAGCACCATCTTCCAGTTGCCGGTGGCATGTTCCTTTTCCTTTTCATCTTTTACGTTATCCTGCGTGAGGGTCACTATAGTCTTACCGTCTACCTCTTTTAGCTTGTAGGTCACTACATTATAGTTCTCAGGCTTATCTTCTTTGCCACCCATTGAGCTCCAGTAAGTACTCTGGAATAGTTTGTTCTTTCTACTTTCTGTATGGCGCCCTTGTCCTTATATGCCTTGCCCTCATATTCACCCTCATAGCTTATAGCGCTTCCCTCTTTCCAATCAGTTTTTATGGTTGTATTCATCAGGTATTTCTTTACGGTAGCGGGCGTGGTAATGGCCTTCCAAACTTCTGCGGCTGGTGCGTGAATGGTTATCTGTGTTTCGGCAATTAGTTTGTTGCTCATGGTTGATATTGTTTGAGTTTAAGGGAGCAATAAAGTTGTGCCAAGTGGCTATAGGCCTATAGCCAACCGTTGGTTTAATTTTTATAACTTCCCTATCCTATGCTTACGTTCGACAAATGCGGAATATACTGCGCACAGGCAGGCATCTATATTGACCCATGGAAACCGGTGGATAAGGCGATCATTACTCATGCACATTCCGACCATGCACGGTGGGGCATGAAGGCCTATGTAGCACACAGGCTGGCGGTACCGGTAATGAGATTAAGGCTGGGTGCTGATATTAATGTGCAGTCTGTTGAATATGGAGAAGTGCTGAACATCAATGGGGTAAAGATAAGCCTGCATCCTGCCGGGCACATATGGGGTTCGGCACAGGTAAGACTGGAATATAAAGGCGAAATATGGGTAGTAAGCGGCGACTATAAACTGCAGGCAGATGGCATAACCACACCATTCGAACATGTCAAATGCCACAGCTTTATTACCGAGAGTACGTTTGGCCTGCCTGTGTATAAATTCCCCACATCGGAGGAGGTGTATGCAGATATCAATGCCTGGTGGCAGAAGAACCGTGATGAAGGAAAGAACTCGGTAATACTTGCTTATGCCCTGGGTAAGGCGCAACGGGTACATGCGCATCTTAACACCACCATTGGCGACATATACCTGCATGGCGCCGTTGACAATATCAATAAAATATACGAAGAAAATATTGGCGCCTTACCCATTGCAAAGCGCATAGATGCCTCTGTCAACCGGAAAGATATAAAGGGAGCTATGATCATAGCGCCACCGTCGGCCGCGGATACCCCTTGGCTGCGGAGTATGCAGCCCTACAAGCTGGGCATTTGCAGCGGATGGATGCAATTACGGGGTACGCGTCGCAGGCGTGGAGCAGACAGGGGCTTTGTGTTATCAGACCATGCCGACTGGGAGCAACTCAATACTGCGGTAAGGGAAACAGGCGCCCAAAACGTCTATGTTACTCATGGCTATAAGAGCATTTACTCCCGCTGGCTCGAAACCAATTACGGACTAAATGCCACAGAAGTAGATACGCTGTACACAGGCGAAGCACTGGACGACACCACTGATTCTGAAACTGCTGAAAACAAACCTGATGAAAGCATTTAGCCAACTCTTCACCAACATAGACCAGACCACATCTACCAACGAAAAAATAGATGCGCTTGTGACATACCTGGATACTGCTGATGAGCAGGATGCCATATGGTGTGTAGCATTGCTGTCGGGGCGCAGGCCAAAGCGAACTATTAAAACAAGCGAACTATGGGAATGGAGCGGAGAGCTGAGCGGGCTGCCATCGTGGTTATTAGCTGAATCATACCATATCGTAGGCGATCTTGCAGAAACAATATCACTGGTAATTCCTCCGAGTAATGATGAGCGGGATCACCCGCTGCACGAGATCATCAACGCATTGATAGCATTAAAAGACAGTGACGAACAACAGCGCAAAGCCTACATCACAGATATGTGGCAACACTTTGGCCGGCAGGAGTTATTTGTATTTAATAAGCTCATCACCGGTGGTTTCCGTATGGGTGTATCAGACAAGATAGTGATCAAGGCACTGGCAAAGCATTACAAGGTTGATGAGAACATAATTGCACACCGCCTTACTGGCAACTGGGAAGCACATAATAATACCCTACCCAAGCTACTAGCTGCCGGTGATAGTGGTGACGACATCTCCAAGCCATATCCTTTTTACCTGGCCTACCCGCTGGAAACACCACCTCAGGAATTAGGGTCCGTTGGTGACTGGATCATAGAACGAAAGTATGATGGTATTCGCGGGCAGATCATTGTCCGCAATCAACAGTTATTTGTGTGGAGCCGCGGCGAAGACCTGCTTACAGAAAAGTTCATTGAGTTTGAAGGGCTGATAAATATCCTACCGAACGGCACGGTGATAGATGGTGAGATCTTACCCGTGAAAGACGGGAAGTTCCTCCCTTTCCATGTTATGCAAACACGCATAGGCCGCAAGAACGTAACGAAGAAAGCCTTACAAGAGGCACCCCTTGTGATGGTGTGTTACGATATTATAGAGCACAATGGCACAGACATTCGACATCTCAGCATGCAGGAGCGCAGAACAGTACTGGAAGGGCTTCTTACAACACTGAAGGAACAGCATCCGGAGTTACCACTGCAATTGTCACCATTGGTACAATGTACTACGTGGGATGAAGTCGCCGAAGAGCGGGCAAGATCGCGTGAGTATGTGTGCGAAGGACTGATGTTGAAAAGAAAAAGCAGTGAGTACAAAACCGGCCGTCGCCGCGGCGACTGGTGGAAATGGAAGGTCGATCCACTCTCTATAGATGGGGTGCTGCTATATGCGCAGCGGGGCCATGGCAGAAGGGCCAATCTCTATACCGACTTTACATTCGCGGTATGGGATGGTGATGAGCTGGTGCCATTTGCCAAGGCATATTCGGGCCTTAGAGACAAGGAACTGCTGGAGGTGGATGCCTGGATAAAGAAGAATACGATAGATAAATTCGGCCCTGTGCGCAGTGTTACACCCACGCTGGTGTTTGAGCTGGGGTTTGAGGGCATCAGCCCTTCCCCACGTCATAAATCTGGTATAGCGCTACGCTTTCCGCGCATACTGCGGTGGCGGCAGGACAAGGGCGTAAAAGAAGCAAATACAAAAGCAGATCTGATAGAGTTGCTGAATGCTTACAGGGAATAAGTCCTATGCCTCTCTTAGCTTCATCCCTGCCTTAGCGAGTTTATACACTACGGCACCAAATGCAAGTAACAAAAGAACCCCCTGCATCAGTAAGGTAAAGAGCAAACTGCCCGGTGTTTCCTTTCCTGCGGCAATATCCAACATTTTAAACTGCCAGTACATAGCCACGCAAAAAGTCAGTATAAAGTTGATAACTATCCAAATGGCGGCGCCTATAAGCGCGCTACCGGCCTCCCTTATGCTGGCATTGCCACCACCGCTGTTATATTGTTGCTGCGCCGGCTGGTGCTGCATAATGGGCTGCTGATAGGTACTTTGCGGCAATGGCGCTTGTGTGGGTTGATTGCCATAAGTGCTTTTCCGGTAGTACTCTTCGTAAGAGGTCACATTGTTGCCTTTAAAAAAGTCAGCCATGCCGGCCTCTATACCCGGCAGTCGGTACTTTATACAAAACTCCTCAATGTCCGATTGTGGTATATCAATGCCGCGCTGGCGTAGCTCACATATGGCTACCAGCACATTTTCATAGGCATAGTCGTTAGACTCTGCCACTATGGTTTTCAGTTTATTAACGGTGGCGTTCTTATAGTCGATCATGAAGAGTGGGTGATAATAGAAAATAGAGGATAAAAATAATAATCCTTTTCGGTAAAAAAAATCAAATTAGACACCTCGCAGATAATAGAGACACCGCAATAGACAGACGATAAACTACCAGCATCTGTTATGAAATCATTATTTTTACAGCACACATGCCTCACTTACCACAAGAGATCATAATAAAACTAATTGCCTCTATTCTCCTCGGCGGAGCTATAGGGCTGGAGCGGGAACTGCGCAGTAAGTCTGCAGGTTTCCGTACCATGATATTGATCTGTTTGGGAGCAACCATGTATACGCTATTCTCACAGTATCTCGGCCACCGCACCTCTCCTGACCGTATTGCGTCTAATATTGTTGTAGGCATTGGCTTTCTCGGCGCGGGTGTTATCTTCCGCAGTAATAGTTCAGTAACCGGCATTACTACTGCTGCCACTATATGGCTAACAGCTGCTGTAGGTGTAGCTATTGGTATTGGCTGGTACTCTGTGGCCGTAGCCGCTTGCCTTATGATATTAGTAGTATTGGTACTCTTCTCTTTTATGGATAAGGCAATAGACCGGGTAAACCAATTGAGGGAATACAAAATTGCGTACCCTTATGAAGAACATAAACAGCATAAATACGAACAACTGTTTAAACATTATAAGCTCTCTATTAAGACCGGCTCGCAAAGCAAAGTGGGTAATATAATAACCGGCACATGGCTTGTTGCAGGAAATGAAAAGAAACACCATGCCTTCATTGAGCAGATACTAAAAGATGCCACTGTTACAGCATTCAACTTTTAGTCTTTATCTTAGCCGCTACCATGAACAGGATAGACAGGCTTTTTGGCATCCTCACCTTACTGCAATCAAGAAAGTATGTACCCGCAGAAAAAATTGCGGAGAAGTTCAACATGAGTGTACGCACAGTGTACCGCGATATTAAGGCACTCTGCGAACAGGGCATACCTGTGAGCTTTGAGCAGAATAAGGGGTACTTTGTGGTAAAGGATTATTTCCTTGCTCCCGTATCATTCACTACAGATGAGGCCAATGCATTCTTACTGATGGAAGCCCTTGTTTCAGGGTTTGCAGATAAGTCTATACAGACACATTATTCAAGCGCTTTGAATAAGGTAAAGTCAGTTTTGCGCCACTCACAAAAGGAGAAGCTGGAACTGCTCAACGACAACATCAAGCTACAGGTACCGGCCTTCATTAATCACGATTATGAATACCTCTCACCTCTTCAATCAGCAATATCATCTCGCACTATAATAGAGATAGGTTACAAGAATAATAATGGCGAAGTGAGCAAACGTTCTATGGAACCGATTGGCTTAATATTCTACGCATTTAATTGGCACCTAATAGCCTGGTGCCACAATAGAAAAGAGTATCGCGATTTCAGGGTATCTCGCATCATTAATATAAAATGCACAGACAACCCGTTCATAAAGACCGATCACATTGATCTGAACGATTACTTGAAATCATTACCGGTTAGTTGGTAATGCAGCACTAAAATAAATTTCCGAAAATATTTTCACCTCAGTTTTCAGACTGCCATAGGGTTGTCAGTGGGCGTATGTTCCTTTGTGGTATCAAATCACAGTCATAACAAACAAAACACATGAACATCATCCCGATTTTAATGAAAGAAATGGCCAATGAGGCAGTGATCACCCGCAAAATGCTGTCTATTATTCCTGAAGACAAGTACGACTGGCAGACACACCCAAAGAGCATGACCATCAGGCAGCTGGCTTCGCATATTGCAGAACTGCCGGGTTGGGCGGCTATGGGCCTTACTACTCCCGAGCTCGATTTTGCGGCTACTCCGTATACCCCGCAGCCAATAAATAATAATGCCGAGTTGCTGGCGTTCTTTGAAGAAAAACAAAATCAAGGGCTGGCAGAATTGGAAAAAGCTACTGAAGAACAGCTACTTGAACCATGGACGCTGCGCAACGGCGAGATGATCCTGGCCAAGTACCAGAAGCATGAAGTAGTGCGCGTAGCGCTCGATCAGACCACACACCACCGTGCACAGTTGGGGGTGTATCTCCGTCTTTTAGATGTGCCTATTCCCGGCAGCTATGGCCCAAGTGCCGATGAGTTAGGTAAGTAATATTTCAATCCCTGCTGTTGTCTGCATACCTTTGCAGGCAACAGCTTTTTATCTCCAGAATGAACATGGAAAAACTAGATCTCACCAAAAAGTACAAAAGCTACTACACCGCTAAACTAAAACCGGAACTGATCAATGTAGAAGCTGCACAGTTTCTATCGATACTTGGGAAAGGAGACCCATCAGGCGCGGAATTTGGCGTGAGTATAAGTGCCCTTTATACGGTAGCCTACGTTATTAAATTCATGTGCAAAGCAGAAGGCAACGACTTTACAGTAGCCAAGCTGGAAGGCTTGTGGTGGTATGATGAGGAAAAGTACAAAGATGTTTCTATTTCAGAGACACCTCTTCAGATACCGCGCAGTGAATGGTACTACAGATTACTGATTCGCCTGCCTGAATTTGTAAACGCAGCACACATTGCAATGGGCATCACTACTGCCATTGACAAGAAACAGGTGGTTGCTGCAAAAGATGTGGAGCTGCACCTTATGGGTGCGCACAAAGCAGCGCAGATGATGCATATAGGTCCGTTCGATAAAGAATCAGAAACGCTGTTACAGATCAATGAGTTTATGCAGGCCAACAACCTTCCCAGGAATGGATTGCACCATGAAATTTACCTCTCAGACTTCCGGAAAACAGCCCCTGATAAACTCAAGACCATAATACGGGAACCCACTATTTAAAATTTCATTGCCGCCCAGTTTTTCAACAACTGCAAACCATGCTCAGTACCTACTGATTCAGGATGGAACTGCACCCCCATGACCGGATATTTCTTATGTGCTAATGCCATAATAATACCATCCCCTGTTGTGGCTATTACGTCCAGTTCTGTGCCTGCGATACCCTCTATTGCCAATGAGTGATACCGCATAACCGTGAACGGTGACATTATACCTTTAAACAGTTCGTGCCCCTTATGATCTACTTTACTAGTCTTGCCGTGCATGGGAGCCGCATGCACCAGCTGAGCACCAAAATACATACCCAATGCCTGGTGGCCAAGACATACGCCCAGTATGGGCAGCTTGTCGCGAAAATGAGCGATCACGTCCATTGTAATGCCTGCCTGTAGCGGTGTTTCAGGGCCGGGAGAAATGATGATACGTTCAGGATTCAATGCTATCAACTCATCTATGGTTACCTCATCATTTTTATACACCACACACTCATGCCCGGTCTGCAGCAGGTAGTGATGCAGTATATAGGTAAATGAGTCGTAGTTATCAATGAGTATGTACACGATGAAAAAACTTAAAACCTAAAAGTAAAAACTTAAAAAACTTGTCACTGCTTCTTTATAACGGCACCCTATGCACTTACCTTGTAGCCTGTCACTTGTCTCTATATTAAGAAGTCCCGATGTACAATCATACATCGGGACTCTAATTGATTAATTTATTGCAGTTCATTCAGCCATTAAATTATGCCAGTAGCTTCTCCAGCGCAGTATCATATGCTTCCTTCCAGTCGCTTATATAGCCCCAGCTCTGGCCATCTACACATATTTCTTTATGTGCGTTTACTATACCCAATTTAGTGAATGGCAATCCCTTCAATTCTGCTTCAAATAAAGCGCAAAGATCTGTATTTACAGATACCACAACACGGCTCTGTGCCTCACCAAACAGCATAGCATCCTTACGCAGGTTGGCATCTGTTGTCATGTTGAAACCAAGGCCATTAGCCATAGCACTTTCCAGCATGCAGGCAAACAATCCACCTTCAGAAATATCGTGAGCAGACTTTACCAGCTTCATTGAAATAAGGTTAGCTACGGTCTGTTGCAGCACATACTCTTCTTCCAGTTCAAAATGTGGTGCAGGGCTGTGCGATTCGCCGATTATGTGGTGCAGGTATTCAGAACAATTAATGTCATTGTAATTAGTACCCAGCATGTATATGGTATCGCCCGGGTGTTTAAAGCCAAGCGACATCTTCTGATTAATATTTTCCAGTACACCCACCATACCAATTGTAGGCGTAGGATACACGGGGCCGTCTTCGCTCTGGTTGTAGAAGCTCACGTTACCACCTGTTACGGGGGTATCGAATTTGCGGCACGCTTCACCCATGCCCTGTATAGCTTCTACAAATTGGTAGTACACTTCAGGGTTATAAGGATTACCAAAGTTCAGGCAGTTGGTAATAGCCACTGGCAAGCCACCACTGCAGACAATGTTTCTTGCAGCTTCACTCACAGCTATCATAGCTCCTTTGCGGGGATTGGCATATACATAACGGCTGTTACAGTCGGTAGTCATGGCCAGTACCTTTTCTGTGCCGTGTACACGTACTATTGCCGCGTCACTAGGCTCATTGGTCTGCGTGTTACCAGTACCTACCATGCTGTCGTACTGCTCGTAGATCCAGCGCTTAGAGGCAATGTTAGGCAATTGTATCAGTTGGTAAGCTATCTCCTTCAGATCGGCAGGCTGCGCAACATTATTGATGTCGAACTTGTTGATCTCCGCGAGATAAGCAGGTGTTGTGAACTGGCGCTCATAGATAGGCGCACCGCCACCCAGCACCAGGCTCTCAGCAGGCACATCGGCTATCAGCTCACCATTCATGTAGTACTTCAGGTTCAGGTCTTTGGTTACCTCACCTATCTGCACGCAGTGTATATCCCACTTGTCAAATATGGTCTGTACTTCGCTTTCTCGGCCTTTCTTTACTACTATCAGCATACGCTCCTGGCTCTCGCTCAGCAGCATTTCCCATGGCTTCATATTGGCCTGGCGGGTAGGCACCTTATCCAGGTGTATGATCATGCCATGCTCGCCCTTGGCGCTCATTTCGCTGGTGCTGCAGGTAATACCCGCTGCACCCATATCCTGCATACCTATCAATGCACCGGTAGGTATCATTTCAAGGCAGGCCTCTAATAACTTCTTTTCTTCGAATGGATCACCTACCTGTACTGAAGGCAGTTGCTCTGCGCTGTTCTCACTGATATCTGCAGATGCAAATGATGCACCACCAATACCATCTTTACCTGTAGACGCACCAACTATAAACACAGGATTGCCTTCTCCGTACGATGTTGCAGAAACTGTCTCTCCTACGCGCACAACACCTACGCTCATAGCGTTTACAAGTGGGTTGGTCTGGTAGCAACTTTCGTAGTAAACCTCACCTGCCACTGTAGGTACACCAAAGCAGTTGCCATAGTGGCCAATACCTTTTACCACACCCTTTATCAACCATTTGGTCTTAGGGTTATCTACCTTACCAAAACGGAGTGAGTTGAGGGAAGCTATGGGACGTGCACCCATGGTAAATATATCGCGGTGTATGCCGCCCACGCCGGTTGCCGCACCCTGGAAGGGCTCAATAGCAGACGGGTGATTATGAGACTCGATCTTGAATACGCAACCCCAGCCATCGCCTATATCTACCAGTCCGGCATTCTCTTCACCTGCCTTTACCAGCAGTTTATCACCATCGCGGGGGAGGGTTTTAAGCCATGTAATGGAGTTTTTGTAGCTGCAGTGCTCACTCCACATTACGGAGTACATAGCAGTTTCAGTAAAATTGGGCGTGCGGCCCAGTATCTCCTTTATCTTTTCAAATTCTTCTTCGCGTAGCCCCAGTTTAGTGGCCTGCTCGAGTGTGGCGATCATAATGCAAACGTACAAATTTTTTACCTGAGGAAGATAATTACTGCGCCTAATATCCTTCTGCGTAGAATTAAGTTTAAATAGATATAGTAGAACAGTATTACTCACCCCTCTTTAGACAGATAAAGGCTATCATTTCTGATAGCCTTTACGTTATATAAATTATATTTTTTATTCTTTTATCAACTTCTGAACAGCTACTCTGTTACCTGACTCATCAAATAACATGATAACGTACATACCCGCAGATAAGTTGCTGATATCCATTGTATGGGCGTTTGCTTGCTCGGCAACAACCTTGCCATCTAGGCTGCTGATCACTGCTTTTACAGATACAGGGGAAATGATAGACACTAGTCCGGTAGTAGGATTAGGATGTACTGAAATAGCCTTACTCAGGTCAGGACCATTAACGCTTACAGCAGTAATGGTTCTGGTTGCAGACATTTTTTCGCAGCCGAAAGTATCTGTTACATAAACGCTATAGAAGCCGGGATCGGTAGCGGCAACGCTATATGAGTTTGCACCCGGAATAGCCAGACCGCCCTGATACCACTGGTAGCTTGTATAGAAAGTACCTGTAGACAATGTTTCAGTAAAGAAATCATAAGTTAGGATAGGGTTTGGCAACGGACGAATAGTTATTGGCCGTACGCGATAGCAACCTGTAGGCAATGTATAGGTTATGGATGCGATACCACCCGCAACACCTGTAACAATACCGGTTGCGGAGTTTATGACAGCAACAGCAGGCGTGCCGCTAGACCATGTGCCACCTAATGACAGATTATGCAAGGTATCTGATGTTAAAGCACAGAAAGCACCATTACCTGTTATAGCCACCGGAAGCGGGTTAACCGTAAAAGGTGTTGTTCTGTAACAGCCTGTGCTGGTATATGTGTAGGTAATGGTGGTGGTTGAAGCGTTTATTCCCTTTACGATACCAGGAGCAATAAGCTTGGCAATGTTGGTATCTGCAACGCTCCATGTAGCACCAGTAGATGTATCTGACAGAGTTGTTGTAAAGCCGGGACACACGCTTGCTGTACCTGTAATAGGTGCAGGTATAGGGTTTACTGTAAATGGAGTAATTGCTACGCAACCTGTCACATCGGTATAAGTGATAGTAAGTGTACCCGCACCTACACCGGTAACGCTGCCGAAGCCGGCAGCAGTAAGCGCAACAGAATTATCATTGCTACTCCAAACACCACCTACCGCAGCATTATGCAAGATAACAGAAGCATTAACACAGGTAGAGAAGGTGCCGGTAATTGGAGGTGGTGGTGCATCGACATAAATTGTTGTTGTTGCAGAGCCGCAGGTATTGCTGTAGGTAATATCTGAAGTACCCAGACTTACACCTGTTACCATACCGGTGGTACTATTGATAGTCACGTTGCTGCCTGATGCGCTCCAGGTGCCGCCGGTAATAGCATTAGACAAAGTAGTGCTTAGTGACGGGCAAATGTGGAAGCTACCAGTAGAAGGTGTAATAGTTGCGGAAGGAGGCATAACAATACTTGTACTGCTGCTGGTTTTACAGCCATTAGTACCGGTATATGTAATATTGGCGGTGCCGTTTGAAACACCCGACAAACCACCGGAAACAGGATCGATCGAGACAACCGTTGATGGGTTGGCCATCCATGTGCCACCCGATGGCGATGCGCTGAGTGTGCTTACAGAACCTCCGCAATAATATGGTGCAAGACCCAATGCATTAGGCGTATCGAGCGTGGTAACTGCCGCGCTTACGTTGCAACCACTAGGTAATGTATAGGTAACGGTGGTTGCACCCACAGATGAGCCTGCGGTTACCACATTGCCCGCTATTGTGGCACCAGATGTACTGTTGATGGTCCAGGAGCCGGTAAGTGGTGTACTGCCCAATGTGGTTGTACTGCCTTCGCAAGGAGTAAGGTTACCGGTAATAGATGTAGGTGAAGGTGTGGTGGTAACCGCGCTTGTAGCACTTACGCTGCAACCATTAACACCGGGGTAGAACGCCGCAAGTGTGTAGGTACCCGCTGTAGCCGCTGAGCCTACTATAGGCGCAGGCGGATTAAGATCGGTAGAAGTATAACCCGACGGACCAGACCACTGATAGCTACCTGCACCGCTGGCAGTGCCAGACAAAGTAAAAGATGAACCAGTGCAGACAGGAACCGGCGAAGCCGTAGCTGTAACACCTGTAACACCAGTGCAGCTATATGTGATCTGCAACTGTGGCTGTGTAGCGGCAGTACCATTTTCGCCTGTGATAGTATAGATCTGCGTATTAGGTGTTCCCGTTACATTGAAACAGATTGAAACAAAATTACCTGCTGCAGCCTCTCCATCAATAAAAGTAACGCCTGTAGTGTTAAACGCACGTGTAAGTGTAGCAGTGGTAGTACCCCATGCTGTAGTATTGAATGCTGTACCTGTATTACAATTGTTATACAATGTAGTGGTATTAGTGACAGTAGACATATCTCCTGAAAAGCCGGTGATCGCAACAGGAGGATTACCTGTTGTTGTAGCCGCTCCGTTAATTGTGAATCTCAATGTTACTGCGCTGACAGTAGCCCCCGGAGGCACAAGGCCCGCAAGATTAAAAACCGCCCAACCACGCCTTACCCCATTGGCTGCAGCAGGTGCACCATTGTTTTTGGCTTCAATATTACCATCCAGCCTTTGAGGAGTAAGCCAGTTGCGGATAGTACCTGTTTTGTAAGAATTTGCTGCCCCGGTAGCGTTGACAGTAACCACCACAGCGCGTACCTGCACTGCAACAAGACACAATAACAATAAGGTGTATAATTTCTTCATATCTGGTTAAATTGACCGTATTTTTTATCATTCGTGCGGATATAGCGTACGCTATCAATCACGCAAAAGGTATTCATTGCAAGATAAATTATAGTCATTAAAATACCAAATAATGACATTTATTTAAAATATAATCCAACCTGCACAACATCACCAACCTTTGTAAGTCTACAAAGGCTGCCATGTGGCAGCCTTTGTATGTATGTTATCGGTAACTGAATTATTGTTTCACCAGTTTCTCTACATGCACACGATTGCCCTTACTATCAAAGACCGTGATCATGTATAAACCGTTGGGTAAAGATGAAATATCCATATCATTCTTGTTCGTGCCTGTCATTACAGACTTGCCTTCCAGAGTACTGATGCTCACATTTACCTCCACCGTACTTGCCACGTGCACTGTGCTTGTAGCAGGGTTAGGGTAAATGCTGATCGCGTTTTCGCCATTCACATTCTCAACAGCCAGGTTGTAAACCGGCAGGTCTGAAGAAAGCAGTATGCAGCCATTCACGTCTGTAACCTTCACACGATAAGCTGCATTAGTGAATGCGGCCACACGGTAGCTGGTAGCACCCGGTATCATTACTGTATTAGCATACCACTGATAAGATGCATACGTAGTGTATGTGCTTACATAAGTACCATCATAGCTTAGTACAGGGATAATAGCCGGGAACACTGTAACTGTGACAGGTGCAGTAAGTATCGCACAGCTACCCGGAATATTCACAAAGCAAGTGTATACGCCTGTAACATTGGCTACATAGGTGGCAGATACCGCACCAGGTATATTAGTGCCATTACGTTTCCACTGATAGATAACGCCCGGTATAGCACTGGTACTTGCGGTAAGCAGTAAGCTATTGCCCGTGCAGAACGATGTAGCACCTGTAGTAAGAATGGTAGGTGTAGCTACAACCGTAACTGTAGTAGAAGCTGTAGTAGTAGCACAACCCGCTGCAGAAGTAACTACCGCATGATAGGTGCCTGATGTTGTAGCAGTGTACGTACTTGCTGTTTCACCGGCAATAGCACCAGCCGCATCGTACCACTGGTAAGTATATCCACCACCTATAGCAGCAGTAATATTTACACTACCACCGGTACAGAACGCTGTAGGGCCTGAAGTGGTAACAGTGGATGGAGGCGCAGGATTGACCGTAATAGTAACTGTGTTAGGACTATTGGTAACGCACGTGGCAGCATTGGTAACGCGAATAGTATATGTACCCGAGGTACGCGCTGTATAAGTACGACTGGTAGCACCAGGTATAGAACCCGGATTGTACCACTGATAAGTAACACCTGCAGTAACCGGTACTGAAAGCACCACACTGTCGAACGAGCAGATAGTGAACGGACCCGCAGGTGAAATAGTAGCTGATGCAACCGTAGGGGCTGTAGCTGTAGTAATAGTAGTACCCGGAGCCGCGCTTGTATCGAAGCAACCTGTAGCAGTGCGTGTTTCTAACAAACGGTAAGTGCCCGGCACATTAGTAACATACTGATTGTTGGTAGCACCAACAATTGGCACATTGCCCAATAACCACTGGTAAGTGATACCCGGAACAACACCTGCTGTGAGGGTAACATTGTTGCCAGAGCATACTACTGTAGATGATGAAGAGAATGAAGCCGACGGTGAAGGATTAACCGTTAAGGATACCGTGTTAGAAGTAGCAAAGCAGGTATTGGCAGTGTTGGTCACAACCATAGTGTAAGTGCCGGTAGTGGTAGCACCATAGGTAGTGCCGGTAGCACCGGGAAGAGGGAAACCTGAGCGCCACCACCTGTAGGTAACACCAGACTGTGTGCTGGTAGTAAGCGTAGTAGTATTGCCCGAGCATACGGTAATAGGACCGGCAGGAGTGACCACCGGAACCGCAGGAGGCGTATTGACCGTAACAGTAGTATTGGTAGAAGACGCAGAACATGTACCGTTTACAACCGTAACATGGTAAACACCTGATGTGGATATATTATAAGAAGCATTGGTAGCACCTGCTATGGCACCACCCGCATCGTACCACTGGTAGGTATAGCCCGCAACTGTAGGGGTAGTCAGCGTTACTGTACTTGGTGAGCAAATAGTAGTAGGGCCGCTGGCGCTAACCGTAGGTACCGGTGTGGTAGTAACGGTAACGGTGTATGATGTACCAATTGTAGTACAACCCGTAAAGAAGTCAAATATCTCCACATGGTAAGTGCCTGAAGCGCTGGTAGTAAGGGATGCAGTTGCGCTTACAGTAGTAAATAATGCATCAAACCATGTATAGCTGCTTATGCCGTCATCAAACACACTCATTGTTACAGAACCCGGTGTGCAGAAAGACAATGGACCAGAAATAGTAGTAGTAGTATCGGCAGGCATATTGATATCTGCGAATGTAGTAGCAGGAGGTGCACTTATACAACCATAAGCATCGGTAACTGTAAGCGAGTAAGTACCTGCATAAGTAGCCCAATCTGCTGACGGTATACTAGGATTAGGATCTGTACTGGTATACCCTCCGGGGCCTGCCCAGCTATAAGTATACGGCAATGCACCGCCAAAGGGAGTTGAAGACAGATCTAACGGATCTCCTGAACAGTTAGGAAAAAAAACAGTGCTATTACTAGCGGTTGCAGCTACAGGGGGTTGAACGTAGGTAGCTGTGATGCCGGTACCATCATTTATTCTTAGTGTACCTGCAGTTCCAGTTGATCCCCAACCATATAATTTAAAAGTAGCAGTTTGTCCAGCGCAGATGTGGGCAATACCGCCAAAATCCGTGTTAAATGGTGTGGCAGCAGCAGCAGTAATGGTATATGCAGCTCCAAAATTCTGGTCAGGTCCTGCACCTATGGCATATTGCCATTGAATATTAGTAGGTCCTGTAGAGCTCACTTGTGATTCTAAGTGAATTTGAGTTATCTCCAATTCAGTATTACCATCATTTGTGACAGTGAAATATACATATTTACCGCTTGCCTGAGCAGAAGCTAATGAAGCTCCCGCATCCCAATCGCTACAATTATAGCAAAATGTAGCTGACGTAGCAGTACCAGTCAGATTACTTCTATTCCACTGCGAAACATTGACCGCAGCAGATCCAGGAATTACTGATGCAGGAATAATGGTAAACGTACTAGGGTCGGAAGCGGTTGTGGTTGAAATACCAGAACCGGACCACGTAGTACCACTAATTGGTATCTGCGCCAGTGAATGGAATGACTGTAGTTGCAATGACAGGAAGCAGATTGCAATAAGTAGCAGTTTTTTCATACAGAAGATAATTTTAAATTATTTTAAACCTGATAGGCGGTTTCAATCGGTAAAGCTAATAAAATTACAGAAATAATTCTACATTATATTAATGTTACTTTAGTTTTAATAACGCCAGTGTATTTCTATTAAAGACATGCTTGTGGGGGTGTTTAGTTTGGGTGGGGGTAGGTGTCTTTGTTAAGCCTCACCCCGGCCCTCTCCAAGGGGAGAGGGAGAACTCCGTCCACGCTGCCGCGTGGGGCACTGCAATTTATGTAAATAAGTAGTTCGACAATTTATACATGCAGGGACTAGCCACACTACATTATCTTTATCTCAAAATCGTTCATTCTGCGGTACGTATGTCGGGTATTTTCCAGTTTTAAATTTTCGAATAACACTACATCACCCTTCTTTAACGCCTCCATGTGCAGTTCATTAAAGATCTCCCGGGGCAATTTGGCTCCCTTTATTACCTGGCTGCTGCGCAGATCCTGGCCTTTGGGATATATAGTAATTGAGTAACTGATGATCTTACTATCGGGGAAACCGGCAGCACGCAGGCCGACTTCAAGGTTATCCATAAATGCCTGTAGTGTTGCATTGTCTTCTTCTATATATCCGAGCCTTATAATAGGGTTGGGCAGGTCGGCATCGGTTTTGGCCGCCTGTTCACGCGCCCTGTCGGCATTGCCATAGGGTTGTGCGGTAGCTGCAAAGCTGAGGAAGAGGGCGACAATGAGTATGGATAATTTGTGCATGTGTAGTTGGGGGTTGGAGGGATAAAGATATTTTATTTGTCTGAACCTTGATGCGCCTGATGACAGGATCGAAGGATGATCAGTTTGAAATTTCAGATAATGCCCGATGGAAATGAAATTCTAAATCGGGCATGGGATTGGTGTAATGTATTGTTTTTCATATAGTTGTGGTTTTTGGCCATGCCCGATTGTGCCCGATGGGTGTCGTGTTTTTTTGGTAACGGGAATCAGAGATTCCCTACCGGTCGAACGAAGTCAGAGACTTCGCTCAGCGTAGGATTGAAAGATTTTCCTGATGCCCGATGGAAATGAAATTCTAAATCGGGCATGGGATTGGTGTAATTTATTGTTTTTCATATAGTTACGGTTTTGAGTCATGCCCGATCGTGCCCGATTGGTGTCGTGTTTTTTTTGGTAACGGGAATCAGAGATCGCTCAATGTAGGGTTACTGTTTCCATGACATGCAGATAACCACCTCCCCCCAATAATTCGACTGAAGAAGCCGAATTATTGGGGTACAGAGCTGCGCTCGTGCCGTGGCCGGCACCTTCAAAAGGAGGAGAGTGTGTTATGTAATTCTCAATATCGTGCCCGATTGGTGTCGTGTTTTTTGGTAACGGGAATCAGAGATTCGTTAAGCTTCGTTTTATATATCAGTATCTGTTCAGTCGCTGTGGAGACGCAAAATCTTGCGTCTCTACGTACAGTAAGGTATTTTAGCCATGTTTTCGACAGTGGTGGTTTTTTTGTGTTTCCGGCAGTTTTTTTTGGTGCGTTTCCTGTGTATGCTTTATTGGGAAGGGGTTTCGGAGCGTTTCGAAAACCACCAGTTTCCGCAGTTTTCCGCAGTTTTTCTGCAGTTTTTCTGCAGTTTTTCGCAGTAGTTTCGCTAAACTATTTCTTTAGTTTGTTGGTGCAAGGCTGAAGATGTTCAGCCCCTACGATGTATTCTTGGGCTGGTGTGAGATAAGGGTTCATATGTCAAAGAGCATTCAGTAATATGTACTGAATGGAGTGCAAATTAATATGCAGAGATGGATCTATAAAATAAACATATCCACAAAATTTGCGAAAAAATCTGCTGAAATGAGCTGTGAGAAAGGGTTTGAGGTAGGTTATTTTGTGTGGATATGTTTTTTGAGTCCTTATTAAGGCTTAGCGCACCACCCTAATTGATGGTCCCCTAATGCCCAATTTATAATCGGCACCATCGCGTTGCACAGAGGCATCTATGATCAGTTTGTCTCCCGGCCGTATGAAACTTAACTTATACCAACCATCGAAATCTGAGTAACGCGGTCGACTACGGTTTATGAACTTGCCCGGAACAAAGTCTCTACCTGGTGACATAATGCTCACCGTGAAACGCACCACCTTATAATTACCAAACCTCACCACCCTAATACCCACTGCCATATTATCCATTATCTGTTGTACAGTTGCACTATCTACATCTATATACCCCAGTTGCACCCGCAGTTGGGTGGCAGTATCCTCGGTATGATGGCGAGCTGTACGTGCACGAATGGTATCGCCTTTTACAAAGCCGGTATCACTTGAAGAGCCCGGCTGAACGTAGCCGGGCTGCGCAATAGCTGTAAGTGCGGTGAGGAAAAAGAATAGACAAAGCAACAGGAACCTGACCATACAGTGCTTTTGAGGTTAAATAATGCGCAGCACTACAGAATTGAGCGTACGTTTCAGGCCATTGACCTTTGCCTTTATGCCTTCTATAAATACCCTGTCGCCGGCCTTTACATCATCAACATGGTTACCTTTAAAAACGCTTACAGGCACGCGGCCACCCTTTTTTACCTGTATACCGGTGTGATAGTCGCCGCCTTTTTGCAGCCATGAAATAGTGTATTCGGTTATCGCCACACCGGGCGGATAATCTCCGGCCAGCCTCAGACCTACCTCCATATTGTCTAAAAACTGTTGACGGGTGGCTACCAGCGTATCTATATATCCTAGTTGCACCCGCCAGCCGGGTCTACTCATTTCGGGGTGATGACTGGCCTGCTTGGCTCTGGCGGTATCGCCATAGGGCTGTGCTGCTGCACCAAGTGCCAGCAGGAGGAATGTGGAAAGGATAATGATGTGTTTGTGCATAGTGTGGTAATTAGTACAATAAATATACGAAAAGTGCAGATGCACTGTAATTATTTACGCCGGGGCAATTATATTTGTATTCAACCTTGTAGTTAGCAAAATATATAAATACTTATGAAGGCAAGAATTTTAGCTATTGTTATTGTTTTACTGTGTGCACTGTACCTTAATGCTAAACCTTATGTGACCACGCAGGATGTGAATGTAAGATCTGGCGCGGGTACTAACTATGAGATGTTGGGTACCATTAAAGACGGCACAACAATAGAGGTGACAGACATAAAAGGTACGTGGGGGAAAGTTTCGTTCAGCGGATCGGATGGATATGTGTCTACACAATACCTGAAAGACGAAGCTGAAGAAGCAGCACCTGCAAAAGGCAAGAGCAGCAATACCATGATCATTGTCCTGCTGAGTGTGGCGGTGGCGGGTCTGCTGGGTTTTATATTGAGGAAACAAATAGCAGGGGGTATATCAAAATCGGCCGAAAAGGTAAGTGATACAGTAAGCAGTATTGGAGAAACTGTGGTCAGTAGTTATTGGTACAATTGTAATCAATGCGATGCCGTAGAAGAATCTTTAGACACACCCGATGCCGCGGGTTGTCCTCACACTAAAAAAGGCCCTAACCATCACTGGTTCAAAATAGCTACGGCCGGTCCTACTCATTATCAATGCCAGAAATGTGGTATCCTCATTACAACCACCAAATTGCCCGAAGCAAATGGTTGCTCCCGCGGTCCTGATCCGCTGCATAGCTGGGAGAAGTTTTAGTGACTCTTGTCTGAACCGTGATTTATGTGATTAAATGATGGGCTATGATTCCCGAGGCCACATAAAGCGGTCTAGTGTCGGCATGTGTGCAAGCGGCCGGATGCTAGATTGCTTCGTTCCTCGCAAAGACCGTGTTGGGTGGGTTGATAATTTGCAACAAACGATAGTAAAATCAAATTATCTTTATTGTAAACAAGCATTACTATGGAAATAAGCATAGAAACCCCGCAGAAAAGATTTGACGAACATCTAAAACTAGAGAATAACAACCGGATTTTATTTTCTGGAAAGTTCGGCACTGGCAAGTCACATTTCCTGAGAGAATATTTTAAACAGAATGCGGATAAATACAATCTCTTCTGGATATCTCCGGTTGATTACGTCGTTGGTGCCAATCAGGATATTTTTGAATGGATCAAAATTGACATTGCTAAAGAATTGCTCAAAAAATATCTGATCATTGAAGATGAGGAGAAATTTTCTAAAGGTTTAATGTTGAGCACATACCTTTATAATAGTACTGGCAATATCGTTGCAAATCTTATAGAAAGAGTTTCAAAACAAGCAGAAAAACATACCGAAGTAGACATTTCAAAGGAACTGAAACAAGTCTTGGACAACTATGCTGCTTTTGAAAAAGGCATTGAGGAAGAAACAAAATCGCCTTACAAAAAACTAGCAGACCACATCGATAAACATACCCAGATTAAAGGCTCAATTTATGAAGACGACCTAGTTACTCAAATCATAAGAAGTTCAGTAGAAATTGTCGCCAAAATAACTAAGAAGGAATGTGTCATTGTTATTGATGATTTGGATAGACTTGACCCTGATCACATTTTCAGAATATTAAATATCCTGAGTGCTCATAATAATCACTTCGATAGCAACAAGTTCGGTTTTCAAAGAGTTATTGCGGTTTGCGATATTGAAAATATTAAACACCTTTTTGAATATAGGTATGGGCCTAATTCAGACTTCGAAGGGTATATTGAGAAATACTACACATACGTCCCATTTGACTTTTCTATTCTTTCTGCAATTATAGCATTCTGTGAAGGTCAACCAATTCTAAGCCAAAACCTTGATGAAGATGGGAAGGCCGTTTTAATAACTATATTAAATAGCTTTTTCGAATTGGATCTTCTAAAAATGCGAAATTTAAAAAAAAATTACGATATCCGGTTTTCAAAAGTACTTCCAGCAACGCACTTGCATTCAAATTTACAGAAATATTACGATCAGGACTATCAGTTAAGTGACCTCTTCATCATAAATCCTTTGATGGAAGTTAACTATGAACTTTATAGTTTTCTAAAAGTAATTTACATCCTATCTATAACATTTGGCGGTATTGAAAATTTGAAAAAAGCTATTGAGATCTTGATGAAGAAAAACAGAAGTGTTGGGACTAAAAACAGCATTACCATAATAAAGTCTATGGCTATTTTGTCTCACATCGCTCGGAAAGAACTAACCAACGAAGATTCTGCTTTTAATACAAAAATGCACTCAACCAATGATGTAGACATACTGCGACCTCAAATAAATTTCCTATCATTTACAACTGAAATTCCAATAGTATGGTCAACACTCAATAGGTATAAAAATGGCGAATATTTCCAATTGTCAGACTCGAATTCGTTTTGGCATAGAATAAATCAAAACGCCAATAATGGTAATGTTGGATGGAATTTACTGGGAAATGAAATACTACTCATTATAAAATTCATCAAGCACAAGGGTTTTTTTGAAAACATATAAAGGTAATAGGTGACCATTTCCCCTATCCCATTCTTTTTCTTACCTTTGCGGCACTCAAAAAAAACTTATGAAAGAAGTATATATAGTATCGGCCGTGCGCACACCACTGGGTAGCTGGGGCGGTTCGTTGAAAGATTTTTCTGCAACTAAGCTGGGTGCTATTGCTATTAAAGGTGCTTTAGATAAGGCTGGTGTAGCCGGCACTGAGGTGAATGAGGTGATCATGGGCTGCGTATTGCAGGCCAACCTGGGTCAGGCTCCTGCACGTCAGGCAAGTAAGTTTTCCGGTCTGCCTGACAATGTACCTGCTACTACTGTAAATAAGGTTTGTGCCAGCGGTATGAAAGCTGTTATGCAGGGTGCGCAGAGCATCATGCTGGGCGATAATGATGTAGTTGTTGCAGGTGGTATGGAGAGCATGAGCAATGTTCCTTTCTACAGCGATACTATGCGCTGGGGTAGCAAGTATGGTAATGTTACAATGATAGATGGATTGGCTAAGGATGGTCTTACAGATGTGTATCATAACTATGCTATGGGTAATGCTGCTGACATGTGCGCTAAGGAGTGCAACATAAGCCGCGAAGACCAGGATGCTTTTGCAATTGAAAGCTATAAGCGTAGTCAGAATGCAGTTAACACGGGCCTGTTTGAAAATGAAATAGTGCCTGTAGAAATACCTAACAAGAAGGGCGATCCGATCATCTTCAGCAAAGATGAAGAGCCATTCAATGTAAAGTTTGACAAGATACCCGGCCTGCGTGGCGCCTTTGGTAAAGAAGGTACCGCTACAGCAGCCAACAGCAGCACCATGAACGACGGCGCAGCTGCACTGGTATTGATCAGCAAAGAAAAGATGGAAGCCCTGGGCCTTAAGCCATTGGCTAAAATAATAGGTTATGCAGATGCTGAACAGGCTCCTGAGTGGTTCACTACAACCCCATCATTGGCAGTGCCTAAGGCAGTAGCCAAGGCTGGTCTGAAGATGGAAGATATCCAGTATTATGAGTTGAACGAAGCCTTCAGTACTGTAGGTATCGTAAACATGCAGAAGATGGGTCTTAAGCCAGAGCAGGTTAACGTGAATGGTGGTGCAGTGTCTATCGGTCACCCGTTGGGTTGCAGTGGTGCTCGTATCATCACTACGCTTGTAAACGTGTTGCAGCAGAAAGGCGCTAAGTATGGTGCAGCAGGTATCTGCAATGGCGGCGGCGGCGCAAGCGCAGTGGTTATTGAAAGAATGTAATTAGATAATTTGGATAATTTTTTTGAAGAGTTCAGCCGGTGGCTGGACTCTTTTTTTGTGTGTTGTGGATTGTAAATCATCCGGCAATAGTGCGACCCGCTGTGGAGACAACCCAAAGCTGTGTAATGTAGGTGTTATGTAGAGACGCAATTATGCGTCTCTAGCACTGTAACAACAACAACAACAACAACAACAATGCTTCTGGTAGAGACACACAATTGCATCTCTAAAGCCGGTGGGTGGTACTGTTCGTGTTGTGTAAGGTTATATCGTGGTATGTAGGTATTGTGCGGAGATGCAATGGCCGACGAAGATTGGGAAGAGTAATTCACTCGCAACAAAAAAGCAGCCACCTAAGTAGCTGCTCTTAAAAAATGTCTTTGTAAAATATTAGTTTAGGTGTTCGTTCCAGTTGTAAGTATCGTATGTGTTGTGCCATGATCTTTCGTTCCATCTTACAGAGAATGGCTGGAAGATAAGAGAGAACATCAGGTTAGAGTTGTTGGTCAATTTGAATGGACCGTCGTTATAACCGGGGATGTCCCGTTTGGTGTTCATCAATTCTACATTACCCATTGTATACAACACTCTTACCTTTATCAACATACCCGGGAACATAGATGCTTCTGCCTTTACGTAAGGATTGAAACCAATGCTCTGCTGGGTGATAGTTGCGCCATCTGCGGCACTTGGATCCAACGTTGTAACATTGACGTGTGGCATAACACCACCGCCCAGTGCCATACCAAAATACAGGCGCTTTGAGTTAATGGCGTCAGCACCTATTTTCCAGTCAATACCTACAGGTAATGCTATCTGTAGGGTGCTTGCTTTTACTTCATTAGGCGATGGGGTAGTGTATGCGCCATCAAGGCTCTTGGTTTGGTTAAGTGCACTCCACGATGTCATGTTGACCATGGCATTCATAGACAAAGCCCAAACACTGATATGGCCGGTAGCCGCTATAGGCACCGCAATACCAACAACAGCACCAAAGCCAAAATTGGATTTTACACCTCTTTTAAGCGTGCTGTCTGCAATGAATTGATTATTATATCCGGTAATGCGCGTAGTTCCGTTGAAAGTGCCCCAACCGAGAACACCTGTACCGCCAATTTCCCAGCGGCTTGCATCCTTAAGGTAGCTCGAAAACGACCTGATGGGGAACTTATATTGTGCAAGACTGAAAAGAGGTGAGCTCAGTAAAACAACTGTAAAACAAATTTTCAGACTTTTGAACAACTTCATATATTTACCTTTAGGGTTGTAAAAATATAAAAAGCAACCAAAAAAACCATTATTTTATTAATCAATATGGTTTTTAGTCTCTCAGGCCATGATAAATCCACACTTATACTTTGCCGATACCGATAAAAAAGGCAGGGGAGTATTCACAAAAGCAGCCCTGGAAGCCGATCTTGTCATTGAATCATCGCCGGTTATAGTCATGAGCAACGAAGACCGTCAGAAACTCGATGATACCCTCCTGCACGATTATATTTTTGAATGGCAGCCCGATGGGGCCAAAATGTGCTGCATGGCATTGGGTTGGGTGCCGTTGTATAATCACTCATATGCGTCTAATTGCGAATACTTCATGGATTATGACAACAATACCATGTACATACAGACTGCAAGAGCCATTGCCGAAGGTGAAGAACTAACCATCAACTACAACGGCGACTGGGATAATGAGGAAAAGGTGTGGTTTGATGTTAGCTAAGTCAAAAGGCAAAAGTGAACACCTAAAAGTGGTTAATAGTGGGTTGACAAAGACATTGGTTCAGAGATTTGACAACTTTTTATAAAGTTGTCAAATCTGACACAGGTGTGCAGTAAAAGAAGGATCAAGTTTTTGCTTTTCACTTTTGAGTTTTAACTTAATTCTCTATCCTGTAAACCGGGTAGCGCATATAACCTGGCTCCATGTATTGCGAGTGGCGATAAACAAAATCGAGTTGGGCAGCACCGTTTTTGGCGAAGGCGGTGTCTTGCAGTCTTTTTTCGTCCAGTAAGCGCTTTAGGTTTGCATCCTCTTTAAGCATTTCTGCAGCCCGGTCTTCAAAAACATAGTCGCTGAAATATTCTTTTTGCTGCAGAATGCCATCAAAGAAATTCCATGCAAAGAAGCCATCGGGGGCGCTTGGTTCCAGTGTTTCTATGATATAGCGTTTGGCAGGTTGATTGAGTTTTATGAGATAGTCGCCCTTGCTTAATTTCATTTTTACAGTAGAGGGCGTTACCTGTATGTTTTTATGGAGGTAGTGTTTTTCATAGGGTTTAGGCCCGGTCTCATAATTGTCAATGTGGTAGGCGGTTACCGTGATGGTTGTATCAGATAGCAGTTTACTCATTTCTACACCGTTCCTTTTCAGCCTGCTGATAACCGGTGTCCATGCCCGCGGTATAATGTATGCTTTGGGGGCTGTTACTGTCTTTGAAGCAATAAAGTGATCGTAAAAAGGCACCTGTTTGGTAAAAGGCTTATTACGGTCGTAATACAGGCGAGGCTGCCCCGAAACCTCACTTGTTTTATGGCCGGCCATATAACCTTTGAAGGTCACCTTATCAGATCGACTTGTATCTACCTTCCAGTCTAGTGGGAACTCTTTTTGTACTGCAAGTTCTGTTCTGTCGGCGGCTCTTACAGCTTTGATCTTTGAGGCATTCTCACCTGCTTCCCACGACATCCTTCTCATTAGGTCGTAAGTTGCTAATACCCGTTCTTTAAAGGGTTTCAACATATGCGTTTCGGGCACGTAGGCAATGGTCTGAAAAAGCGCAGCGTAGCCACTTGCAAAGCGGGGAGGCTCTATAAATTCGCGCCAGCCATTCATGGGTGTGTTATCAAAATCATTTACGTAGGGCACAAGGTCATAACCAGCCGTCTTCATGTCTTTGTAGATAAGGGGTGTGAAGGTTTTGTACATAAATTCCCCTGTCTTACCACCCAGTTTATCATGTTGTGTAGGCAACAGTGTCATCACGTGTTGGTAATCAGCGCCATCGCTAACGTGGTTGTCTATAAATATATCAGGATCGAGTAGTGTGAATAGTTTTTCAAGGCTTCGTGTTTCTGCGGCGTCACACTTTATGAAGTCGCGGTTCAGATCCAGGTTTTGCGCATTCCCCCTGAAGCCATAGCTGGCGGGTCCGTTCTGGCTGGCACGGCTATAGCTGCCCCTGTTTAAAAAACCGCCTACATTATAAACTGGTATTACCGCAAGTATTACATTCCCAGGGATGAAATATCCATTTGCTACATCGCGCATCATCATCATACTGGCATCAACGCCATCGGGTTCGCCAGCATGTATGCCGTTGTTAATGAGTATGATCACCTTGCCATCTCTATGCCAGTGTGCTTTGTTGAAATCGCCGTCAACAGCATAATACACTACATGTAGCGGGTAGCCACCATCGGTTTTGCCGGCAATTTCCATACTTATTTGTTCGCTACATGCGTCGAGTTTTTTGTAGAAATCAATTGCTTCACTCCAGGTAGCGGACTCTTTGCCGTCACTTTCCTCGAATGGCGTTTTCAATACTATCCTATTTTGTTTTGCAAATACTTGTGAAGAAAGCAATAAAGCAACGAGGACAAAAGAGATGGCTTGTTTATTCATTTATCTGGTTTAAAGCAGCAAAATACTCATTTTTTCACCCATGAACTTAATGGCGTGCAAAGGTTAAAGAGCATATAAAAAATGTATGGCACAATTTGACGACCTTTATACTTTATTATATTTGTTCTGCATGAAAAGAATATTCCCCTTAATAGTCGTCCTTATCTCGCTTTCTGTAATTGGTATCCTGTTCATCCAGATGTCGTGGATCAATAATGCAATTGCGCTCAAGCACGATGAATTTGAACGTGGGGTAGAGAGTGCCATGGTGAAAGTGCGGGAGAGCCTGTACAGCAAGTACCTGATGAAGAGCGGGGAGAACTTTTTCAATGAAGAAAGCAAGGAAAACAAGCTGAGGAACGAATTTGCGGTGCTGGGCAATTTTACCAACGAAGAGTTGAAAGAGAGCATTGACAAGGCATTGGAGCAGAATAACATTAAGTATAAGTATGAGTACGGCGTAACCAATATTTTCAGGAACATCATCTACCAGTCAGACGGGTTTCATGTGTCTGACATGCATAAAGACCACATGATAGAGTTGGCCCCCAAAGATGCCATACGCGGGCGAGAAACACTGTTTCTGAACATAAAAGAGAACAAAAACCAGGTGATAGGGGAGATGTGGTGGATGATCGTAGCGTCCATTGTCTTCACCTGTATCATCATACTGGCATTTGCACTTACCGTGCGTACATTGCTCAATCAGAAGAATATATCTGAGATAAAGTCGGACTTTATCAATAACATGACCCATGAGCTGAAAACCCCGCTGGCCACCATTTCTCTGGCCATAGATGCCCTCACCAATGAAAAGGTGATACATGATACAGACAAGATAAAGCTGTATAGCGGCATGATAAAGGAGGAGAATAAGCGCATGAATAAGCAGGTAGAGAAGATTCTGCAGGCTGCCCGCCTTGAAAAAGAAGAGTTGAAACTAAACCTGCAGGAGCTGGATGTAAGACAGGTGATCAACAAGGTTACCGATAACCTTGCACTACAGATACAGGAGAAAAATGGCGCACTGAACCTGAAGCTGAACGCCACCAACAACAAGATAGAGGCCGATGACGTCCATTTCTCCAACATCATCTTCAACCTGTTGGATAATGCCATGAAATACTCTACAAAGGCACCATACATAGAGGTGGAAACACTGAATACCAGCACAGGTGCCCTGGCTATAAAAATCAAAGACAATGGTATTGGTATGGATAAAGAGACCCAATCGCGCATATTTGAGCGCTTTTTCAGGGCCCATACCGGCAATCTGCACAATGTGAAGGGCTTCGGGTTGGGCCTTAGCTATGTAAAAGCCATTGTTGATGCACATGATGGTAAAATAAGAGTGGAAAGTGCTCCCGGAAAGGGCAGTACATTCACAATTACCTTCCCGGTTAAGGAGTCCTGATCATTTCAATAGAATTTCCCAATACTATACCGGTTAACGTAACACTCTATAGCTTAAAAGAATAGAGTTGCATGGCTTGTTCTGTTTACTTTTGTGAAGTAAAAATTAAACACAATGCTTTTCATAATTGGGAATAAATCGGGGTGATGGTGGCCTGATGTTTGTTAGCTAAATGTCATTTTTATTTTTTTTCCTGACAATAAAATGACATTGCAAAAATAAAAATTAATAAAAAAGGGCTGAAACCCGCGCCAATACTGACAAAAATTTTTTACGAAATGTGTTTTAAGTTTCAGCATTGTGTTGTAGTTTTGCCCTCGCTTCAATATAAAGGAAAGTTAATTTTCAAATTTATACACGTGCCAGAATCAATATTGCAACTGTTTCGTATATCCTCCCGTACTGCTCTCGCAGTAATATACGCTCTGATCCTGTTCAGCAACACAGCAACCGCTGCTCCTGATGGAAAGGCTTTATTCCAGTCAAACTGTGCTTCATGTCACAATCCGTTGAAGGATGCGACAGGTCCTGCACTGAAGGGTATCAATGCTACCTTCCCTAGTAAGGAATGGGGTTACAACTGGGTACATAACTCAGCTGCCGTTATCGCAAGTGGCGATAAGATGGCTGTTGAAATGTATAACAAGTTCAACAAAGCAGCGATGACTGCATTTCCTCAGTTGAAAAATGAGGAGATCGATGCCATATTTGCTTATGTAAACTCAGTTACACCTTCTGCTGCTCCTACTGCCGGCGGTACAGGTGCTCAGTCTGAAGGTTCTGCAGATAGCAATGGTTATCTGTACGTTATCATCACTTTGTCTCTTCTAGTATTGGTAGTTATTCTTTGGAAAGCCAACCAGGCATTGAGCCGGGCTGCTAACGATAAGGAAGGCATCATCAACGAAAAAGAAGTTCCGCTTTACAGAAATAAGGTTGTTATAGCAATGGTTGCTATCGTAGCATTCATAATGGCTGGTTACTGGTTAGTAAACGGTGCTATCAACGAAGGTCGCCAGCAGAACTACCGTCCTATTCAACCAATATTCTACTCTCACAAAGTTCACGCAGGTATCAACCAGATCAACTGTCTGTATTGCCACGCAGGTGCTGAAAAGAGCCGTCAGGGTATGATTCCTTCATCTAATGTGTGTATGAACTGTCACAAACAGATCAATGAGTACACAGGCGAAAAGGATATGCCATTGAAGACCGCAGAAGGTAAGGTAATCAACGGTACTGAAGAGATCAAGAAGTTGTACGAATATGCAGGATGGGATCCGGTAGCTAAGAAATACAAGTTGAACGCTGATGGCAGCATTGCTGCAACACCGATCAAGTGGGTTAAGATCCACAATCTTCCTGACCACGTTTATTTCAATCACTCACAGCACGTGAAAGTAGGCCAGGTACAGTGCCAGCGTTGCCACGGAGAGATCACTGAAATGGATGAAGTTTACCAGTTCGCTCCATTGTCAATGGGCTGGTGTATCAACTGTCACCGTCAGACACAGGTTAAATTCGATAATGATTACTACAGCATATTCGCTAAGTATCGTGAAGAGATCAAGTCTGGTAAGCGTACAGGTGTAACAGTTGAAGAACTGGGCGGTACAGAGTGCCAGAAGTGCCACTACTAATTTAGATTTTTGATTACGCATAATATATAGTTGGTAGGATACAGGTACAGTAAGTACTGATTTTACTGATCTTAAGTTTTGACTTTGAATTTTGAATAAATATATGTCTCAAAAACAATATTGGACGGGTCTGGAAGAGTTAAATAATCCTGCTGCTCATCAGGAATTAGCACAAAACGAGTTCAAGGAAGAGCTTCCGTTCGACCTGAGCGAAACCGTTCTTGGCGCCTCTACTCCCCGCCGCGACTTTTTGAAGTTCCTGGGTTTCAGCACGCTTGCCGCTACTGTGGTATCGAGCTGCGAAATGCCGGTGCGTAAAGCTATTCCTTATGCTATCAAGCCTGAGGATATCACGCCTGGTGTACCTAACTATTACGCATCTACGTTTGTTGATGGTGGCGATTATTGCGCTGTTATCATCAAAACGCGTGATGGTCGTCCTATTAAAGTAGAGGGCAATGAAATGTCATCTATCACAAGGGGTGGTTCTTCAGCAAGAGTACAGGCTTCTGTATTGAACCTTTATGATAAGGCTCGTTTGCGTTTCCCGGGTTCTCCTGCCGCTGATGGCAAGGGAATGAAGAACGTAGAATCTACATTCGAAGCTATTGATAAGATGGTGAAAGAAGGTATCGGTACTAAGCCGGGTTACCTCCTTACCAATTCAATACTCAGCCTTTCTACAAAAGAGATTATTGCTCAGTTCCTCGCTAAGTATCCTAATGTAAAGCATGTTGTTTATGATGCCATATCATATTCAGGTATGCTGCAGGCTAACGAAGCAAGCTACGGCAAGCGCACATTACCTACTTACCATTTCGATAAGGCGCAGACTATTGTTAGTTTGGGTGCTGATTTCCTTGGTACATGGTTATCTCCTGTTGAATTCGCTAAGAGCTATGCACGAGGCCGTAAGGTAAGCGCAAAGAACTTCAAAATATCTAAGCACTACCAGGTAGAGTCTAACCACACTATCACCGGTGCTGCTGCAGATAACAGGGCTACTTGCCGTCCATCTGAAATGGGCCTTGTTGCTACCGCTCTTTATAATGAAGTGACAGGTGGTGCAAAAGTAGCTTTACCAAGTGCTAAGCTTACCGAAATGGTAGCTAAGGCAGCTGCTGATCTGAAGAAGGGCAACGGTATGGTAGTTTGCGGATCAAACGATGTAAACGTACAGATCGTTATCAATGCGATCAATGATAAAATAGGTGCTAACGGTACTACTGTTAACTGGACCACTACCAGCAATTTAAGGCAGGGTATAGATAGCGAAATGGTAGCATTGACAGAGGCTATGGCTGCAGGACAGGTTGGTTCTGTATTCATCCACGGTGCAAACCCTGTTTATGAGTACTTCGACGGTAAGAAATTTGCTGATGGTCTTGCAAAAGTTCCATTGACCGTTTCTTTCGCAGAGCGCATGGACGAAACCGCTGAAAAGTGTAAGTTCCTTGTACCTGATCATCACTACCTGGAAAGCTGGGGTGATGCTGAGCCAAAGCCTAACTACATCAGCCTGATGCAGCCGGGTATCGCTCCATTGTTCAAGACGCGTTCATTCCAGGATTCATTGATGACATGGGCTGGTAACACTACCCGTTTCGAAGATTTCTGGAAAACATACTGGACTAACAAACTGGGTAGCCAGGCAAATTTTGAAAAAGCATTGCAGGACGGCGTTATTGAGCCGGCCGGTGATATGCCAATAGGTGGTGCTGCATTTGCAGGTAATGTAAATGATGCTATTGCAAAAATAAACGGTAAGAAAGCAGGTGCAGGCATGGAAGTGATGATCTACCAGAAGGTAGCCATCGGCCATGGTGGTGCATGGAGTAATAACCCATGGTTGCTGGAAATGCCGGATCCGATCACTCGCGCTACCTGGGACAATTACGCTTGCGTATCTCCTAAGAAAGCAAGAGAAATGGGTGCTGAACTGACCGGTATCAATGAAGTAGAACCTAAGAAACACGTTATTACAGTTAAGGGTGCTAACTACTCAGTTAACCTTCCTTTGATAGTAGTACCGGGTATGCATAACGATGTAGTTGCAATAGCTGTAGGTTATGGCCGTGGCCTTAACGTAGGCCGTGCAGGTGCAAGCGATAGCGCTACAGGTATGGGTGGCAGAAATGCTTATCCTTTCGCATCATACAACGGTGTAAACTTTGAAGGTGCTTCTGCAGCTACGGTTACTATGACAGATCAACTGTTTGAAGTAGCGGTAACACAGACTCACAATAGCTACGAAGCTCGCCCGATCATTCATGAGTTCACTCTTGAAGAGTTCGAAAAAGATCCTAAGATCCTGTTGAAGGAGCGTTATAAGGAAGTAGGTGAGTTCGCACAGCCTTTGCTTACTGAAGAAGGTAAGGAAAGTGAAGAGGAAAAAGTAATGGATGCCAAGCTGGACGAATCATATCGCACAGAAGGTACTCTTTATGATAATTACGAATACAATGGTTTGAAGTGGGGTCTTTCTATAGATCTTAACAGCTGTACAGGTTGTGGTGCATGTATCATAGGTTGCCAGGCAGAAAACAACGTTTCTGTAGTTGGTAAAGAGCATGTAATGAAGTCGCATGAAATGCACTGGATCCGTATCGACCGTTACTTCAGTGGTATGCCTGATAATCCGGATTCTATCCAGACCGTATTCCAGCCTATGCTTTGCCAGCATTGCGATAATGCTCCTTGTGAGAACGTTTGTCCCGTGTCTGCAACCAACCATAGCAGTGAAGGTTTGAACCAGATGGCTTACAACCGTTGCATTGGTACTAAGTATTGCGCTAATAACTGCCCTTACAAAGTACGTCACTTCAACTGGATGGACTGGAATGGTGCTGATGCTTTCGCTGATAACGCATTCGAAGATTACCGTCGTGATGATATCAATGATGATCTGACCCGCATGGTATTGAATCCTGATGTTACGGTTCGTAGCCGTGGTGTAATGGAGAAATGTACTTTCTGCGTTCAGCGTTTACAGGATGCTAAGTTGGCAGCTAAGAAGCTTGGTCGTCCTATGAAGGATGGTGAAGCGCGCACAGCTTGCCAGCAGGCTTGCCCTTCAGATGCGATCACTTTTGGTAACGTGAATGATAAGGAAAGTAACATTTACAAGGTGCGCAAGCAGGAACATGCAGAACGTCTGTTCTATGTACTGGAGCACATCCACACATTGCCAAACGTTAACTACCTTGCTAAGATCCGTAACACAGAAGAGTTACATTCAGGTAAAGAGAACGATCCTAAGAACATCAAGGATGGTTTCCTGGAAGATCACATCTAATCAGGGGTTAACAGAGAATAAGAGTTTAGGAAATAGTTTTTTTTATATAGATTAAGAAGAGGTGGTAAGGCAGTTGCATTATTACTTCACTGTTAAAATACTAATTACGTGCTATGCATATTAAGTACGAATCTTTTGTAAGGGAGCCACTTGTAGATGGAGACAAAGATTACCATCAGGTATCGGAAGATATCATACGGCCTATTGAAGGAAAACCGGGCCGCATGTGGTATGTGGGCTTTTTCTTTGCACTGGCTTTACTGGCCTATGGCGTTTTTTCGGTGTCATGGGCGGTATACTGGGGCTTAGGTACCTGGGGCGTTAACCGTACCATCGGTTGGGGTTGGGATATCACCAACTTCGTATGGTGGGTAGGTATTGGTCACGCGGGTACATTGATCTCTGCGATCTTGTTGCTCTTCCGTCAGGGATGGCGTACAGGGGTAAACAGAGCAGCGGAAGCGATGACAATCTTCGCGGTAATGTGTGCGGGTCAGTTCCCGATATGGCACATGGGTCGTGTTTGGGATGCATTCTTCGTATTGCCTTTGCCTAACTCACGTGGTCCGCTTTGGCCTAACTTCGATTCTCCGCTCCTTTGGGACGTATTCGCGATCTCTACTTACTTCACAGTGTCTTTGTTGTTCTGGTACTCAGGTTTGATCCCGGATTTCGCTCTGGTTCGTGACCGCGCTAAAACAAACTTCCGCAAAATGATGTACGGTTTCGCATCATTCGGTTGGACAGGTACAGCTAAGAACTGGCAGCGCCAGGAAGCATTAGCGCTTGTATTGGCTGGTTTGTCTACTCCACTGGTACTTTCTGTACACACGATCGTATCTTTTGACTTTGCTACTTCAGTTATTCCGGGATGGCATACTACCATCTTCCCTCCATACTTCGTTGCGGGTGCGGTATTCTCAGGCTTCGCGATGGTGAACACCCTGTTGGTTATTACCCGTAAGATCCTTCATCTTGAAGAGTATATTACTATCGGTCACCTTGAAGCGATGAATAAAGTAATCGTGTTAACAGGTTCTATAGTTGGTATCGCTTACCTTACTGAGTTGTTCATTGCATGGTACAGTCAGTCATGGGGTGAAATGGCAGCGTTCCAATGGCGTATCTTAGGTCCATACTGGTGGAGCTACTGGGCGATGATGACCTGCAACGTAGTATCTCCGCAGTTGTTCTGGGTAAAGAAGCTTCGTCGTAACATTCCGTTTACCTTCATTATGTCTATCGTGGTGAATATCGGTATGTGGTTCGAGCGTTTCGTTATCATCGTAACCTCTACTTACCGTGACTGGATTCCTGGTAGCTGGGCATACTACAGCCCAACATGGCCTGAGGTTGGTTTCTACCTGGGTACGTTCGGTTTGTTCTTTACATGTTACTTCCTGTTCGCTAAATATTTCCCTGTTATTGCGGTTGCAGAAATTAAGTTTGTTCTTAAGACATCTGGCGACAACTACAAGAGAGGTATGGCTAAGTACGAAGAGCAATCAAGTGAATCGTTCATTGAGATGGTTACAAGCCACCACGATGAAGAGCATCACGAACCTGCTCATCACTAATCAGGAAGGCCTGCGGGTCAGAACGTTTAAAATTTTTAGTTTTTAGTTTTAAGTTTTTTAAAATGGCTATAAAGAAATTTGCGGTAGCGGCTTACGATGATGAGGATGTATTATTTCCTGCAGTAAGTAAGGTTCGTCGCAGCGGTTACAAAATGCATGATGTTTACACTCCTTTCCCGGTTCACGGTCTTGATGTGGCTATGGGATTGAAGGAAACTGATTTGCACATTGCCGGTTTTATATATGGTTTGTGTGGTACATCTACAGCAGTAGGTTTTATCTCATGGATATATACAATAGACTGGAAGATCAATTACGGTGGTAAACCACACTTTTCACTTCCGGCCTGGATACCGATCACTTTCGAGTTGACAGTATTGTTTGCCGCGGTAGGAATGGTGCTTACTTTCTGCTATCTCAACCAGATAATGCCGGGTGTTAAGAAACACGTTTTCCATCCGCGCCAGAGCGATGATCTGTTCATTCTTACTTTAGAGTTGAACAATCATACTTCAGAAGCTGATGCTATCGCATTTCTGAAATCTACAGGAGCAAAAGAAACTTCTATACAGATGGCAGAAGAAAGCTGGTGGTATGGCCGTTGGGATAAGAAAGAAGAGTACGAAGCATTGAATGCTTAATTAAGTAGTCAGTATTTAGGTTACCGACACTTTATTTTTTGAAATTCGAATTTTACTTAGATTATGAACAAGATTAAAAGCATAGTAGTAGCAGGCCTGGGGATAACCCTTGGATTGGCTTCGTGCGACTCAGGCAATCTGCGCCGTACCCCGGGTCACATCTATGCACCTGATATGACTTATTCCCGTGCCTACGATGCATATACAGCTAATCCTAACTTTAAGGATAGCCTTACCAGCCGTCCCCCGGTTGCAGGTGCTATCGCTCGTGGTCATGCAATGCCTGATCACCTGATGGAAGGAGATTCTGTTGGCTATAAATCTTTCACTACAACTGCAAAGTTCAATGCAGATGAAATGAAGGAAGGTGGAAGATTGTTCAATATATATTGTGGTATCTGCCATGGTACAGCTTTGGATGGTAATGGTCCATTGTACGCCAGCGGTAAGTTTGCAGCAATGCCGGCTAACCTGAAAGATGCTAAATATCTGCACATGCCTGTTGGACAGATGTACGCAGCTATTAAGTATGGTAAGAACATGATGGGTTCATATGCTAGCCAGTTAGATCCTCATCAGCGTTGGATGGTTATCGCTTACATAAAGAAAGTACAGTCTGAAAATGGTGGTGATGCATTTGCATTCGGTGAAGGAACTGCTACAGCACCAAAAGCTGACTCAGCAACTGCAAAAGCAGAACCTAAGACAGACGGCAAGAAGATCGCCGAAAACAAAATGAAATAAACAATTTTCTATAGTATTATATTAAAAGTTGCATACAATGAATGATCGTTTTGAGATACCTGCCCGATTAAGGAATACCAGCTTAGCGCTGATAGGCGTAGGTGTGCTGACGCTGATAATGGGTGCCGTAATGTTGCTTTCGGGTAATGATATGGACAAGACACGCTTCTGGGCTGTATTGCTCCATGACAGTGTATTTTTCACCTTTATTACAGGCGTAAGTATTTTCGTACAGGCGGCTGTATCGCTGGCACAGGGTGCATGGCTTACGGCTTACCGCAGGGTGCCTGAAGCAATTGGCGCAAACGCATGGATATTCGGTACTATTGCCTTGATAGTTACTCTTTGTATCATTTTCGGTTTCAAAGATTCTCATGGTGTTAATACTATCTATCCTTGGGTTACTCCTGGTACGGATAAGATATTGTTAGGCAAAAAAGCATTTTTGAATCCAACAATGTTCATCGGTTTCTCTGTAGCTACTGTTGCTTTATGGGGTTTCTTTGGTAACAAGTTCCGTTCTTATTCTATAGCTCAGGAAAGTGCTCCTAAGAATGATACTAAGATCTATTGGAAAGTATTCCGCCTGTCTGGTGTATTCCTTATAGTATATGGTTTGTCTCAGATGAGCACTATTCCATGGTTATGGGTAATGAGTGTACAGGCACACTGGTATTCTACTTTGTTTAGCTGGTACAACTTCGCAAGTGCTTTCGTAAGCGGTATGTCGCTGATCATGCTTTGGGTTGTTTACCTAAAGAATCAAGGTAACCTACAATTAGTAACTAAGGAGCACATGCATGATCTGGGTAAGTTTATGTTTGCATTCTCTATCTTCTGGACATACCTCTGGTTCGCACAGTACATGTTGATCTGGTATGCCAATATCCCTGATGAAACAGTTTACTTCAAACTTCGTCAGCATGGTCCTTACAGTGTTATATTCTATGCTAACTTCATCATCAACTTCTGTATGCCAATATTGATCTTGATGGCTCGTCCTAGCAAGCGTAACTACTTCACTGTTACCTTCATGGCAATGGTTATCATCTTCGGTCACTGGTTAGATTTCTTCCAGATGATTATGCCTGGTCCATTGGGTGAGCACTGGCACATCAACTGGTATGAGATAGGTACTTTCATGGGTTTTGTAGGTATATTGATCTTCTTAGTATCACGTACACTATCTAAATCATCGTTGATACAGAACAATAGCATACTGTTGAAAGAGACAGCAGTACACATTGCATAAGAGCAGTAATTTTTGATCAGGAATAACAATATTAATTAGAAAATAAGCGGAACGACCATGTCGGGATTTATAACGATACTATTAGTAATTCTGGTTTTTATCATCATCTACCAGATAGGAAAGGCCAGCGAATACGCTGCAGCGATGCGTGGCCAGGAAGTTGTTAAGTATAAGACCAACCGGGTTATCGGCTGGATGCTTGTAGCGTTTTTTATTCTTGGCCTTTACGGTATCTGGAAGTGTAATGAATATTTCAAACCGTTGATGTTGCCTGTTGCTGCATGTGAGAATGGCGTTAAGTATGATTCTATGTTCTTTACTACGCTGGTAGTAACGGGTTTGGTGTTTTTTGCTACTCAGGCGGTTTTGTTCTGGTTCGCATTCCGCTATCAGACTACCGAAAAGAGCAAATCATTTTATTTCGCACACAGCAACAAGTTGGAGTTGATCTGGACAACGATCCCCGCTATCGCGATGGCTATACTTGTAGCTATTGGTTTGAGAAACTGGGCTGCTGTTACTTCGCCGGCTCCGGCAGAAGCTACGGTGGTAGAAATAGTTGGTAAACAATTCAACTGGTTGGTTCGCTACCCTGGTAAAGACAATGAGTTGGGTAAAAGAGATTTCCGTAAGATCAACGACGCGACCAATGTATTGGGTCTTGATTGGACAGATCCTCACAATAGCGATGATATCATTTCACAGAAAGGTGAATTGCATTGTGTGGTTGGCAAAGCTGTAAAGCTGCTTATAGGATCACGTGATGTTATCCATGATGTGGGTTTGTCTCACTTCCGTTTGAAGATGGATGCTGTACCTGGTATCACTACTACGTTATGGTTCAAACCAACTATCACTACTGATTCAATGAAGCGTATCACAGGTAATCCAAACTTTGTTTACGAAATATCTTGCGATCAGATGTGCGGTAAAGGTCACTATTCAATGCGCGGTACTATCATAGTAGAAACGCAGGCTGAATACGACAAGTGGATGTCTGAGCAGCAGACTTATTATGCTGAAAGTAATCCTGCTCCTGCGGCACCAGCGGCTCCTGCAGGTGCAACCAAAGCAGATAGTAACATGAAAGCAGTATCGATGAAATAATCGGCTATTGAATAATAGCTAATAGCCAAATTTTAAAAAAATAGTGCAAAGATGAATAACGCCGGAATTATAATTGAAGGACCAAATGTAGCGCACAGTGCAGGTGCAGAGCATCACGGTCATGAACATCACGAACAACATTTTATCTGGAAGTATATTTTCAGTCAGGATCACAAAATGATCTCTAAGCAATTCCTGGTTACCGGTATGATCTGGGCCGTTATAGGAGCGCTTATGTCAGTATTCTTCCGTCTGCAATTAGGTTTCCCTGATTCTACCTTTCCTATCATGGAAAAATTCCTTGGTGACTGGGCTAAAGGTGGTAAACTGACTCCTGAATTCTATTATGCATTGGTTACCATGCACGGTACCATCCTTGTATTCTTCGTACTAACGGCCGGTCTTAGTGGTACGTTTGCCAACTTGCTTATCCCTATTCAGATAGGTGCGCGTGATATGGCATCTCCTTTCATGAACATGCTTTCTTACTGGTTCTTCTTTGCGTCCAGTATCATAATGCTTGTTTCTTTGTTCGTAGAGACGGGCCCTGCATCTGGTGGTTGGACTACTTATCCTCCTTTGAGTGCGCTTAAGGAAGCTTCTCTAGGTTCAGGTTTAGGTATGGATCTATGGTTGTTGAGTATGGCTTTGTTTGTTGTTTCCTCTTTGTTAGGTGGTCTTAACTACATCTCTACCATCCTAAACATGCGTACTAAGGGTATGACTATGACCCGTATGCCGTTGACTATCTGGGCATTGTTCTTTACAGCTGTATTGGGTGTATTGTCTTTCCCTGTATTGTTCTCAGGTGTTGTGTTGCTGATCTTCGATCGTAACTTCGGTACCAGCTTCTACCTATCTGAGATATTCATTGGTGGTAAGGCATTGCCGCACATCGGTGGTTCTGCTATCCTTTATCAGCACTTGTTCTGGTTCCTGGGTCACCCTGAGGTTTACATCATCATGTTGCCGGGTATGGGTATGGCTTCTGAAGTATTGTCTACACACAGCCGCAAGCCTATCTTTGGTTATTTCGCAATGATCATCTCTCTTATTGGTATTACATTGCTTGCATTCCTTGTTTGGGCGCACCATATGTTCGTTACCGGTATGAGTCCGTTCCTGGGTTCAATATTCGTATTGCTTACTTTGTTGATCGCGGTTCCGTCAGCGGTAAAGGTGTTCAACTGGTTAACTACAATGTGGAGAGGTAATATTCGTTTCAATCCTCCTATGTTGTTCGCTATTGGTTTCGTATCATTGTTCATATCAGGTGGTCTTACAGGTTTGTTCCTTGGTAACTCTGCTATCGATATTCACTTGCACGATACTTACTTCGTTGTCGCTCACTTCCATATAGTAATGGGTGTATCTGCGTTCTTCGGTATGTTTGCGGGTATCTACCACTGGTTCCCTAAGATGTTTGGTCGTTTCATGAACAACACATTGGGTTATATCCACTTCTTCATTACGTTGGTTGGTGCTTACCTCATATTCTGGCCAATGCACTACGAAGGTATCGCTGGTATGCCACGTCGTTACTATGATTTCTCTGCTTGGGAAACTTTCAAACACTTCCAGGATATCAATGCATTCATCAGTATCATTGCAACCATTGTGTTCTTTGCTCAGTTGTTGTTTGTTGTTAACTTCTTCGCTTCTATGTTCAGAGGCAGAAAGGTAACCACAATGAACCCATGGGGTTCTACAACATTGGAGTGGACTACACCTATCAATCCTGGTCATGGTAACTGGGAAGGTGATATACCTGATGTATATCGTTGGCCATATGACTACAAGGATGACGGTAACGGTGGTGATTTCATCAGCCAGACCACACCACTTCGTCCGGGTGAAGAATCTCATTAATTAGCATCGGTTACACATACACTTATATAGGCCGTCCCGCAATTTGCGGGACGGTTTTTTTCTGCCCGATAGTATAATTCAATTACTTTTTCTAAATTAGAGCTGTTGTTTCATTAACATCTTAATATTAACTAAAACATTTAAAATGATCATTGTAAGACGTTTTGCCTTTGCTGCAACATTATTTATGGCGTCTGCCTCAATAGTTCAGGCGCAGAATTTCAGGATTCCGGAGCATTATACTTTGAGTACTCCCGATGATTATCATAAGTACGACAAAGACATTATTAAATGCGTTAATTGGCTCGAAAGGACACCTCCCGGCGACGATGACGACCACGTTAAGAGAGTAGGGCGTTTTATGTCTGAATGGGTCACAGGTTGTCCCTATGTAAGATTTACATCTAATGCCCGTATTGATGCATTTCTGGGCGATAGCCCGGAATACAGAATATACTACATGGCTGGTTGGGCAAAGTATGCTCTGGAGTCTAAAATGGATAAACCTGACCGAAGATTATGTACCTATGCTGCTATTAAAACAGTTATCAAGGTTTATCAAAGCACATCTCACGCTAAGAAAGATAGTAATATTGAAGAATTGGTGAAGATGGATTCACAAAGCAAGCTGCACGGTTGGGTTAACGAACGTAGCTAAAGTAGTTTGTTATTAATCTAAAAGAAGAAAGCCATTTATTGAATGATCAATAAATGGCTTTCTTTATGAAATGTATACTTGTAATGTTATCTGGCAATGTTTACAGCGCGTAATTCGCGAATTACTGTCACTTTGATCTGACCTGGATACTGCATCTCTTTCTGTATTTTATCGGCTATTTCGAAAGATAAACGGTCGCTGTCAGCATCGCTCACTTTGTCAGCTTCAACTATCACGCGTAGTTCACGTCCTGCCTGTATAGCATATGCTTTTTCAACGCCGTTGTAAGCCAGTGCAAGGTTTTCAAGATCCTTTATGCGCTGTATGTAGCTCTGCATCATTTCCCTTCTTGCACCAGGTCGTGCACCGCTTATCGCATCGCAAGCCTGTATGATAGGAGAGATAATGTAGGTCATTTCCATTTCATCGTGGTGCGCACCAATGGCGTTCACAATTGAAGCGTGTTCACCTGCTTTCTCTGCAAGTTTCGCACCCAGCAATGCGTGGCTCAATTCTGTTTCTTCATCTGGTACTTTACCTATATCGTGCAGCAAACCTGCGCGCTTAGCTAGTTTCACCACTTTCTGTCCTAGTCCCAGTTCAGCAGCCATGATACCGCATAGGTTAGCTGTTTCCTTTGAGTGCATCAGCAGGTTCTGGCCATAAGATGAACGGAAACGCATTTTACCTACTATTCTTACCAGATCTTTATGAAGACCGTGTATACCTAGTTCAATAATGGTACGCTCACCTATTTCCATCAACTGTTCTTCCAGCTGTTTCTTTGTCTTTTCTACTACTTCCTCAATACGTGCCGGGTGTATACGGCCATCCTGTACCAGGCGCTGTAATGACAAACGGGCAACTTCACGACGGAATGGATCGAAGCAGCTCAATACTATTGCTTCGGGGGTGTCATCAATGATCAGGTCAACACCGGTTGCAGCTTCCAGCGCACGTATGTTACGACCTTCACGGCCAATGATCTGTCCCTTTATTTCGTCACTTTCCAGGTTGAATACGGTAATAGCATTTTCAATGGTCTGCTCTGCAGCTGTACGCTGAATACTCTGGATGATGATCTTCTTTGCTTCCTTTGTAGCATTAAGTTTGGCATCTTCCATTATATCCTTAACATGCGCCATAGCACGTGTTTTGGCTTCTTCCTTTACCAACTCTATGATCTCAGATTTGGCCTCCTCTGCAGTAAGGTTGGCAACTTTTTCCAGCCTTTTAATATGCTCTTCCTGGTGTTTTTCCAGTTCAGCACGCTTAATATTAACTACTTCTGTTTGCTTTTGTAATGTCTCTTTCTGTTGTTCATTTTCCTGTATCTGGCGCTGAACTGCTGATGTTTTGTCGTTAAGGCCCTGTTGCTGTTGTTTAAATTTATTTTCGGCTTCTACCAGTTTTTGATTCCGTTGTACAACTTCCTTTTCGTATGCCGACTTTTCTTTCTCCAGACTTGATTTTAACTGTGATGATTGCTCTTTAGCTTCAAGTAACTTGTTCTCTTTTAATGTTTCTGCCAGTATTTTTGCGTCATCAACTATTTTCTTTGCTAGTGTTTCAGCATCTTCTACTTGTTTTTGAGTGTTTTTTGCGAATACTAACTTACCAAGAAATATACCTATACCTAACGCCACGAGTGCCGCGACGACTATACCTATCATAGAATCCATAATTTTGTGTTGGTTTTATGTAAATGATCAGTTTGCCACTCTCATTTTTTATCAGTGGCCGTAACTGTGTTTGTTTAGCGTGCTAAGTTAACAAAACATTTTGGTTATGAAATGGGAGGGATATAGTTATAATTTCGCAATGTTAAAAACTTCACAGGTAGTTAAATTGCTTAATTTATAACTTTACACTCCACAGAATAAGTATTGGTAATGAGCGCTTGATGTGACTAGGATATGTCCGGTCTGCTGAGCACACGTTTTTGGTTTAACTTTCAACTTTTGACTTTTTAAAAATGGTTCCTGTTTTCAGTTTTTGTAATGTTTCTGTAATGCCGGTACGCAGTGAGCCAAATCATAGGGCAGAGCAGACCTCTCAACTATTATATGGAGAGAAGGCAGAGATACTGGAAATTAACAACAGGGAATGGGCACGGATAAGGTGTGCCTGGGATGGTTATGAAGGATGGTGTAAACATTCGCAGTTAAAGGCGGTAACAAGAAGGGAATATAAAAAAACTACTAAGTACTTTGCCACCAATCACTTGAGTAAGATCCTTTTTGAAAGTGATGAAATGCCACTACCCGTGGGAAGTGAACTGGTTGATTTGAAAGGAGGAATAATGAAGGTAGGCGCAACGGAAGGCCAGTTCAAAGGCAAAAAAGGTAATTTTTCTGATCTGATACTTACAGCTGAACAAATTAAAGAGAATGCATTGTTATATATGCATGCTCCCTACCTATGGGGCGGGCGCAGCATTACAGGTATTGACTGTTCAGGTTTATCGCAAATGGCGTTCAAGCTATGTAATTATGCACTACCAAGAGATGCCAGCCAGCAGGCACATAAAGGTGTGCTAATTGAATTCCTTCAGAATGCACAGTGCGGAGATCTCGCTTTCTTTGACGATAAAGAAGGTAAGATCATTCACGTGGGAATATTATTGGATAACCAAAACATTATTCACGCTACCGATTCTTCTGGTAGGGTTGTCATTGACCGAATAGATCTCGGTGGGATAGTAAGTGTATCGCTTAGAAAGCGCACACATAATCTCCGCTTTGTAAAGCGCATTATTGGTAATGAAACAACCAATGAAGTGCCTGAAGGTCTCTTTCAGGATCTCATCTAGACGCCACTAGTCTACTCGTTTTATAGAATACATTTTCTTGCTTCTTGTAGAATTTATTCACGTTAAGGGAGTGCAATTCTACCTCAATTTTACCCTCCATATTGCCTTTCAAATGATGTAAATACGTCTTTTACAGATAAATATTTATTAGTAAACTAATTTAATTTAATATTTAAATGATTGAAATTAAAATAAATACAAATAATGTTTGTGTTACTTTAATTAAAAGTAATTTTATGAAAATTGAACAATTATGATTTGCAAAATTATTTTTCTAGCTTGTAGAAAAATAAATCGTTAAATCAATCAAGTTATGAAAACCAATTTTTTACGCTTATTTAAGGTGTTCGCATGCCTTTTGTTTGTTGCACTATGGTCTTCGGAAGTGAAGGCTCAATACTGTACGCCAACCTTTTTTCAGGGATGTGCCTTAAGTGGCTCAATTGATAATTTTAGTGTTACCGGGGCAAGTGCAACCGCCATTAGTGACCTGGGTACCGGTTGTAGTAGTACCGGCACTTTGCCCGTCACGTGCTACAGGGATATGCATACAACAATGTCGGTTACTTTTAACCCGGGATCGTCTTATACAGCTAGTATAAGTACAGCTATAGGGTTTATCCCGGCGGATGTTCAGATATTCATAGACTTTAATGATAATTTTAGTTTTACAGATGCCGGCGAAACAGTTGGAGGTGGTACTTTCTCTCTAATTGGCAGTACCAGTATTACTATATTAATACCTTCTGGGGCTGCTGCAGGTGTTCATCGCATGCGCATTGTTGCTTCTGGCGATGAATTCTATCCATCCGTGAACCCTTGTCCTTCCTACTCAATACTTGGAGGCGGAACAAATACAATTGGAGAAGTTCACGATTACAATGTAAACATTTCGGGCACGGTCACCACCTGCCCTGCTGTTACCGGCCTTACAGTATCTGCAATAGCAGCAACAACAGCCACTTTGAACTGGACTGCAGCAACAGGTGCAATTGGTTATGAGTGGGCTGTTACTACATCGGCAACTCCACCGGCATCTGGTACACTTACAACATTGACTACTGCCAATGCTACCGCACTTACCGCATCTACCGCTTATTATGCACACGTACGCACAAAGTGCAGTGCTACAAGTTTCTCTTCTTGGGTGAGTGTTCCATTTACTACACTAAGCACTACAGGTTGCGCGGCACCGGCAGTTACACTGGGTGCCGGCACAAGCAGCACGCAGATAGTAAACTGGACCGCAGTAACAGGTGCTATCGGTTATGAATGGTCTGTTACCACATCGGCAACTCCTCCGGCATCGGGTACGGCTACTACATTACTTACCGCTACCGCGTCAGGCCTCACAGCATCTACAGCATATTATGCACACGTGCGCACAAAATGCAGTGCTACCAGTTTTTCTGCATGGATAAGCATACCATTTACTACCGCGGCTTCAACAACTACATGTGCAGCTCCATCGCTTTCTTTAGGCGCTGGAACCAGTACAACACAGATCGTTAACTGGGCTGCTATAACCGGTGCTACAGGTTATGAGTGGGTAGTAGACATGGTAGCTACTGCACCAACAGGCTCAGGTACAGGTACTACACTCACCACATTTACTGCTACAGGTCTTACCGCTGCCACTACTTATTATGCGCACGTTCGTACTAACTGCGGTACAAGTAATTCTACCTGGACAACCATTCCGTTTACAACCGGCCCGTCAACAGCAGGTTGCAACCCTGTAACAGGTCTTACTGCAAGTGCTATTACAGCAACAACCGCTACCATCAGCTGGACAGCAGTAACCGGTTCTGTTGGCTATCAGTATGTGATCAATAACGTGGTTACAGCACCAACCGGCTCAGGCACAAACATTGCAACTACCACTTATAATGCTACTGCATTGACTGCCGGTACTACTTACTACGCACATGTTCGCGATAGTTGTGGCCCTACCAGCCTGTCTGTTTGGAACACTATTCCATTCACTACATTATCTACTACTTGCAACGCGGTTACTTCGCTGGTTGCATCGGCTATAACTTCTAATAGTGCTACAATAACATGGGTACGCCCTACAGGCACAATAGCCGCGCAATATGTAATAGATAATAACCCGGCCAATCCTACAGTGTCTGGTACAACAACTACACTGAGTACTCGTAACCTTACCGGTCTTAGTTCTTCTACTACCTATTACGCACACGTGCGCGATACATGTGGTGCCACTGCATTATCTGCATGGGTTACTATTCCTATCACAACGTTGGCAAGTGGTGTAGGTGTTGTAGATATTAATGCTGAGAACGGCTTTGGTATCAACGCTTACCCTAACCCTGTTAGTGGTGCATTAACTGTAGAAATACAGGGTGGACTGGATAACGAAGGAATGATACAGGTAATGGATGTTACAGGCAAGTTACTTAAGGTAATTCCGGCAACAGATCGTACTGTAAGTATCGACATGAGCGGCTTATCTACAGGTTTATACCTGGTAAGGTACAGCGATGCAGCTCATTCACAGACTATCAAGATCAATAAGCAGTAATCTGTTTAAATAGTCATAAATAAAAAAAGACAGCTTAACGGCTGTCTTTTTTTATTGGGATTAAGTGTTTGAGTTGGTGTTGTTTTTTTAGAGAATTGACAACTTTTTAAAAGTTGTCAATTCTGAGTTGCAGAATACAAAAGCCCCATCAATAATATTATTGATGGGGCTTTCTATAAATTTCAATTTAATTGAACAAATTCTTCACTACCTCATACCCCATATTCAATCTGTAGGTCGCTTTTATGCGAATGATCATATCATTCTTCTCCATCAGGAACAACGTCTTCTTTACTTTCTTCTTATGCATGTCTACTTCTACTGCGCTACCTATGCCACCTTTTAATGCCCACAGCCTATCACTTATTTCATCGGCATTAGGATACTTATTGGCGCCCATATCCATGTTGCGCTCATAGATGTAAGCCAGCATTTGTTTCAGGTCTGGTTCCAGCGAAATATAATCTGATCCGAATATGGTGATCAATTCCGCTGAGTACAATTGCTGGAAAGCGGGTTTTACTGCTTCCTGCTCCTCCTGCACTTCTTCTTCGGCAATGGCGTTCTCTTCAATGACCTCTGGCTCAGTAGCCACCACTACCTCATCTTCTATGAAGGCTTCAGTCAGAATCTGATCGTCAGTTGTGGTAGCTTTTAGTCCGGGTATTTTTGAATCACCACTCACCAGGCGCTGATAAGCATTGCCTTTATAATAAAGATATTTGCTGTCATCGGGCAAAGGGTCTATATAAACAACTACCACCTCACCACTTAAAAAAGATACTACATCAAAACGAATGTAATCGCTGATATCGCGTGGGTTGCCATCAACATCGGTAAATTCGGCTACTAAGGTTCTTAGCTTACTTTCATTCCGCGCATCAAATCCGTTGAAGATAAACTTGTTGTTGTCTTCATCATCTTTGATACCGATTATTATAGCTCCTCCATTAGTATTCAGAAATGCATTAACAGAGATGAACAGGTCGCTCCATTCCCCCGCGATATGACTATTGTCTTTTATCGCTACTTTTTCCTGGTCTGTCCATACATACTCATCATTAGCTATGCTGTAGGCTATGTGCTGCAGTATGTCATTAATTATTTTCATGCCGTTGCAGTAAAACTATTGATTGTTAGTGAAGTATCAAAATACAAATGATCAGAGCCGATCATAACCGGCCTATGGCACTCTGAATAATATCGTGATGGTCGAATGCAAGATCTGGCAACTCGTTAATGTTGAACCACCTTACGTCTTTAGCATCATCATGTGCTTTGGCGTCCACTTTCTCATTGAGCAGCGCATAATAGGCCACAGATATATTGCGCTCAGTAGGGTGGCGATCCACTTTGTCAAAAACATCCAGTCGTTGTAATGCAATGCCTTCTACGCCAGTTTCCTCGGCCAGCTCTCTCACTGCAGCATCGGCGGTCGTTTCGTCCAGGTCTACATATCCGCCCGGCAATGCCCACATATTTTCAAATGGCGGGTTGCCTCTCTGTATCAGCAGTACATGCTGTTGATCATTTTCGCGAGCAAGCAACACTGTATCAACTGTAACTGCAAAACGCGGGTATTCGTAAGTGTATGGCATATCGCTAAAATTATTTATCCCGGAATCATTGTCGATGGCTCCGGGATAATGGCTTGTAGTATTGTTGGTTTAACATTCGCTCAGGCTGATCGGCAGTTGCATGGCCAGTCCGCCTTCGGCTGTTTCTTTGTATTTATGGTTCATATCAAGTGCCGTCTCCCACATAGTATTGACCACTGCATCAAGAGAAATACGTGCCTTATCGGGGTTGCTTTGTAAAGCCAGCTGACATGCGGTTATCGCCTTAATAGCACCCATAGTGTTACGCTCTATACATGGCACCTGTACCAGCCCGCCCACAGGGTCGCACGTAAGTCCCAGGTGATGTTCCATGGCTATCTCAGCAGCCATAAGGCATTGGCCTACACTGCCGCCCATTGCCTCTGTAAGTGCTGCCGCTGCCATAGACGATGATACGCCTATCTCGGCCTGGCAACCGCCCATTGCCGCAGATAAGGTAGCGCCTTTCTTAAAGATGCTGCCCACTTCCGATGCCGTCATCAGGAATTTAATGATCTTTTCTTCAGTATACCCCTCGCAAAACGCAATGTAGTATTGCAATACTGCCGGTACCACACCTGCGGCACCGTTGGTAGGTGCAGTTACCACGCGGCTGAAAGATGCATTTTCTTCATTTACGGCAAGCGCAAAGCAGCTTACCCAATCCAGTGTATATTTAAATGAATGTCCCCCACTCCTTATCACTTCGATCCACTCATCGTAACTATTGTATTTCTTTCCTTCGGTTAGTTTGTTATTCAGCGCATTGGCCCTGCGCGATACCTGTAGTCCACCCGGTAGCACACCACCTATGTGGCAACCCCTGAAGGTACAGTCACGCATCACGCCCCATATCTTCAATATGCCTTCTTTGGTCTCTTCTTCACTGCGCCACGCCTTCTCGTTCTCCATTACCACCCCCGAAATATTCAGCCCCGTCTTCTTGGTAGCCTCCAGCAGGTCTTCTGCTTTTTCAATAGGGTAAGGCAGTGCAAAAGAATCACCGCTGTTATTGTCTTCGCCTTCTTTCACCACAAAGCCGCCACCAATAGAATAGTAAGTCTCTGCTATCTGCTCATCGTTAGCAAACGCACACAAAAACGTAAGTGCATTGGGGTGGAAGGGCAAGCTCTCCTCCATAAGAAAGACCATGTCCAGGAACGGATCAAATTCCAGTTCCTTTTCTCCGTTCAACATTAATTTTTTATGATCGTTGATGTATTCCATCCGCGGATTGATCTGGTTCACATCAAATGTAACCGGATCCTCTCCGCACAAACCCAGCAAAACAGCTACATCTGTACCATGCCCTTTACCTGTTTTGGCAAGTGAGCCATACAGCAGCACCTTCACCGAGCTAACGGAGTCTATTCCTTTGGTCTTCAGAGTATTAATGAAACGTTGTGCTGCTCTCCACGGGCCTAAAGTATGCGAACTGCTCGGGCCTATTCCTATCTTGAAAATGTCGAATACCGATATATTTTCCTTCTTCACTGTATGGTTTAAATAAAAATGGGGGAAATATTATTTCCCCCAAAGATAACCTGAAACTTGTATAAAAAACCATTCAATTATGGCATCAGAACTGTGTCTATTACGTGTATAACACCGTTCTTCTGGTACACGTCCTTAATAGTTACCTTAGCCATTCCACCCTTTGCATCCTTCAGCATCAGGTTCTTACCCTTCATCATAAATGTCAGCTCTTCACCATTTACCGTCTTGGCAGTAAACATGCCATTACCACTCTTTATCTTGTCCATGATCATCTTAGAATCCATTCTGCCCGATACCACATGGTAAGTAAGAATTGAAGTCAAAGTAGCCTTATTCTCAGGCTTTACCAGGTTGCCTACGGTTCCCTTTGGCAGTTTGTCAAATGCAGCATTTGTTGGCGCAAATACTGTGAGCGGACCCGCGCTTGATAATGTTTCTACCAGGCCAGCTGCCTTTACTGCCGCTACCAGTGTTGTATGGTCTTTGCTGTTTACAGCATTCTCTACTATGTTCTTAGATGGGTACATAGCTGCGCCACCTACCATTACTGTCTTTTCCTGTGCATGTGTAATTGTGGTGTTAGTTGCCAGCAATGCCATTGCGAATACCGGAATTAAAAAGATGCGTTTCATAAAATCTGTGTTTTTCGTTGGTTAAAAATGTTTTACCCAATTATCTACGACAGCTTATCTTTTCTGGTTTTACTGAAGTGAAAATTATTTTTACCGGCTATTGTCCGCATTAGTAAAACAAAAAAGCAATGCCCTGAAAATCAGGGCATTGCTTTTTAAAATATTGCTAATGATCTTACCTCACACTCATCACAAACGGCATAGCCATCAGCGCCTTGCCATGCATTTTACGCAGGCTCTGCAACTGCTCATACCATTGGTATTCTTCGCTGCCCATCTCTTCCTTTATTGCGGTCTTTACAGCTGCACTGGCTGATGTATTGTTTTTCAGTTTGCGCAATAACGTGTTCAATTTATCTTCCGGTTCAGGGAACGTAACTACCTTATAGTCTTTTATACCTGCCATGCCTGCGGCACTGGCTATAGCATTGCTCAGTCCACCTATTCTGTCTACCAGGTGTATCTTCAAAGCATCACTGCCTGTCCACACACGGCCCTGCGCTATGCTGTCTACTTCCGCCTTAGATAGTTTTCTTCCCTGTACCACATGGTTCTTAAAGAGTGCATAAATAGTGTCTACCGAGTTCTGCATACGCTTTGCTTCCTCCGCAGTTAACGGACGGGATGTAGAAGGAAGATCGGCATATGGTGCGTTCTTTACACCATCAAAAGTTACGCCCAGCTTGTTCTTCATCAACTTGTCTATATTGAACATCATGCTGAATACGCCTATACTACCTGTAATAGTGCTTGGCTGTGCAAAGATGCTGTCTGCATTAGCAGAAATATAATAACCACCCGATGCTGCATAGTCGCCCATAGACACAATAAGATGTTTCTTCTGCTTCAGCAAATTCAGTTCACGCAGTATCACTTCCGATGCCAGTGCACTGCCACCCGGAGAGTTTACCCGCAGTACTACAGCCTTTATTTTATCGTCTTTGGCTACCTTACGTATTTCGTCGCAAAATGTCTTTGATGCTATCTGGTTATTGCTCATCTGCTCACCATCTACTATCTCGCCTTCAGCTATCAAAACCGCAACACGGTTGTCACTTACATTGCCATCAATACGGTTGTTATTTACGTATTCATCTATGGTTATATACTTATTGGTGCTGTTGTCTTTATGACCAATTTTGCGTTTGATGCGGCCCTCTACTTCATCCCAATACAGCAGTCCTGCTACCATGTTATGTTTTAGTGCATCTGCCGGAAATTGTATCGTACCATCAACAGCCAGTTTATTTACACTTGCCGCATCTGTATGCATATACTGCGCCGCGGCTGCCGTAAACTCATTCCACAGGCTGGCCTGCATTTCGGTTATCTGCTGGCGGTTAGGGTCGCTGATCTTATCGGCTCTGAATGGTTCTGTAGCGCTCTTGAACTTACCTGCGTAGAATATCTCAGGCTGTAGTTCCAGCTTATCAAGCGCTCCCTTAAAGAAGGCAAGAGTAGTTGCAAACCCCTTCAGGTCTATACCGCCGGCCGGGTTAAGATAAATACTGTCAGCCGAAGAAGCCACAAAGTAAGCGCCCTGAGAGATGTCTTCGCCATAGGCGTACACAAACTTGCCCGATGTTTTAAAATCGGCAATAGATGTACGCAACTGCTGCAATGTTGCCCAGCCCATCTGCGCCGGACTCAGCTTCAGCAGTATGCCTTTGATCTCGTTATCGCTCTTGGCTTTGTTCAGTGCTTTTGTAATGTCATACAGGCCTGCGTCATAAGCGCTTCCCTTGCTGAACATAGCAAAGGAATTGCTCTCGCCGCTCTCGTGTATACGGTTAGACAGGTCTATTACCAATACATCACCACTTACTGTTTTGTCTTTGTTTTCTGTTATGGCTTTAGATGCGGCAGCTATCATACCTACTATAAGGCCAATACTCACTATTCCCGCTATGAACATAGCCAGGAAGGAAGCAAAAAACATTTTAAAGAATTCTTTCATGATATTTGATTTTCAATTATTGCAACAGAGGGTAAAATTACATCGGCAAAGGTTACCCATTGGGGTGATTTTTCCTATTCCCGGTCGGTTAATGCAGCATTTTTTGTAGGTAAGGCACCGCTTTTTTCATCCTGCTGCCGTACCAGCTAAACATTTCGCCGTCTACCAGTTTTACCTCAGCATGTGGTAGTATCGCTTTTATTTCAGCAATATGCGCTTCTTTAAAAGGGTACGGTTCTGATGACAACAGAATAATGTCAGGTTGCAGCGCTGCAAGCTCCATTAGCTCTATTTCGGGGTAACGATTTTTATGGCCCAGTATATTTATCCAACCCATCCTCGTTATCATATCGCTGATGAAGGTATCTCCGCCCGCACACATCCAGGGTCCACGCCATATAAAGTAGGCTACTTTTTTAGGCGTTTCAGGTTTGGGTAATTGAAGAAAGCCCGTGCTTATTTCAGTACATAACTGCAGTGCAGGAATTATCTTTCCGGTGAGGTCACCTACTTCACAGATCATCTGCAATCCCTGCCCTATGGTCTTTATATCACTTATCCATACCGGGAAGTGATGAGCCAGTTTTTCTATTTGCTCTTTGGTGTTTTCCTCTTTATTGGCAATGATAAGGTCAGGTTGCAGATCGGCTACCTGGTCTATGTGCACAGTTTTGGTGCCGCCTATGCGTTTCTTGTTTCTGAACCACACATTAGGGTGTACGCAAAATTTAGTAATGCCAATTACTTCCCCATCAAGGCCAAGATCGAATAACAGTTCTGTCTGAGACGGCACCAACGAAACAATACGCTGAGGTGGATAATTCACCTCTATTGTTCTGCCGGTCATGTCAGTAAACTGCCGTTTCATTATCTGAACCTTTTAAAGTAAAACATGATGAAGAAACAAAAGAGCATGTCAGATATGAACATTGGCGTTTCATATTGTATCCAAGTATACTGTTGTTTGGCATTCAGGAATATCACTATACCCACTACAGTTACTACCACATAACCCATAGCGCCCCATTTGCGCATATCTGCCGTAGCCAGCCAGAGTGTAGTATAGGCCAGCATCCACAGCACACTTATCTCAGTGCTGGTGCCGGGCTGCTGCACAAGGCTGTAAACAGTCCACAATAACAATACAACATGAAACAAAGCCACCAGGGGAAATACCACCGGTGGCTTTGTAATGATGTCTTTAAAAAATGTTTTCAGATCACGCATGTTCTTAGTCGTAAGTCATAAGTTGTAAGTAGAAAGTCTGGCTTACTATTAAAAGAGCAGTAAGCAAAAAATCATACATCTTAATTACCTGCTGACTAAGCGGGACTAACGACTTATGACTTTCTACTTACGACTAAAATTTATCCCTTAGAAAAAGCATTCAGTATGTCATACTTGGTAAGTATGTTGTACTGTCCGCTTTCATCGCGCACCAATACCGCGCCATTATCTTTATTAATGAAGTGTGTCAGGCGCTCCAATGGTGTTTCCATCTCTACCACCGGCAGTGATGCTTCCATTATATCACCCACCAGTTGGTCGCGTACGTCAACTTCTTCTATTAGTTTCTTAAACAATCCAGACTGAGTAACAGATCCTGTCAGCTCATTGTTCAGCATAACTGGCAATTGCTCTATGTCGTACTTCTTCATCAGCTCCAGTGCATCAGCTACTTTGCTGTTCTGGTCTATGGTTACCAGCCTTCTACGGCCAAGGCCACTCAGCAACTGGCGGACAGTTTGTACGTCCAGGAAGCCACGATCCAACATCCACTCGTCGTTGTAAACCTTAGCTACATAACGGCTGCCATGGTCATGGAAGATCACTACTACTAGGTCATCCTTCGTCAGTTGGTCTTTCATCTGGCGCAGACCTGCTATTACCGATCCTGCTGAATAGCCAATGAATATACCTTCTTCCTTAGTGATACGGCGGGCCATTACAGCACCATCCTTATCTGTTACTTTTTCAAAGTGGTCTATTGCATTTCTGTCATAATTCTCTGGTAGGAAGTCTTCACCAAAACCTTCAGATATATACGGATGCACTTCACCCATATCCAGTTCACCTGTATCAAACCACTTCTTCAACAAACTACCATAAGAGTCAATAGCCCATACTTTAATGTTTGGATTTTGCTCTTTCAGGTACTTACCTGTGCCTACTACAGTACCACCTGTGCCCGATGCTACTACAAGGTGAGTGACCTTACCTTCTGTCTGTTCCCATATTTCAGGACCGGTCTGCTCGTAGTGCGCCTGCCTGTTAGCCAGGTTATCGTACTGGTTTACATACCATGAGTTAGGTATTTCTGTCTGCAGTCTGCGGGCTACCTGGTAGTAGCTGCGCGGATCTTCAGGTTCTACGTTGGTTGGGCATACAATTACTTCAGCACCATGTGCCTTAAGTATATCTGCCTTTTCTTTACTCTGCTTATCTGTTGTTGCGAATATGCACTTGTAACCTTTTACTATTGCCGCCAATGCAAGGCCCATACCGGTATTACCGCTGGTACCTTCTATAATAGTACCACCCGGCTTTATTTTGCCTTCCTTTTCAGCTGTTTCCAGCATTTTAAGGGCCATACGGTCTTTGATGCTATTACCTGGGTTAAAAGTTTCAACCTTAGCATATACTTTACAAGGAAGATCTGCTACCACGCGGTTGAGGCGCACCAATGGCGTATTACCTATGGTCTGCAGTATGTTGTCATAAACACGATTAGACATAATGTCGTTTTTTTTAATTTGCTGGTGCGAAGGTAATAAAATTAGGTCAGGGGTTCTAGTATTACTACCCAAATCTTCAATACCGGAATAAAGACTGTAACTACATTATGTGGGTTACGTTAACCACTCTCCTCCTTTTGAAGGAGGAGTACCCTGAGCTTCGGCTTTTCGGCCGAAGCTCAGGGGGAGGTGGTTATTTGCATATCATGTGTACTTCGGAAATCTTCACAGCCAAAATGAAATTTTACGTGAGGAGCAGCTTTTGAAGAGGGTCGGGGTGAGGCTCAACAACCGTACTACAAACAAATAGCCCCGGACGCAATGCCAGGGCTACCGTTACACATCTAAAAACCACTCAAGATGCAAACTCTTAATTATGACTAAGCCATTTCTTTTTCTACTGTTTCAACTATGTTAGGCAACTGCGCTTCTTTATCAAAGAAATGCACTTTACCTGTTGCAAGATCGTACATAGCAGGCACAATACCTATCTTTCCGGCATGTACCAGGTCCCTGATTATCGGGCTACCTTCCAGTATGTCGTGTACCGTATTTTTAGCATGTAGTGAAGCTACGGCATTCACAAACTCCGGATTTTTCCCTGATCTGTCGCCTATCACTTTGTCTTCCGCATTCAATGCAGGCTTTATTTTGTCAAGTAGTTGCGTCAGGTTACCCATTTCCACATGGTCGCAGGCTCCTTTTATGGCTCCGCAATTGGTATGGCCCAATACTACTATCAGTTTCGATCCTGCCACAGCCGCGGCATATTCCAGCGATCCTAACACATTACCCGATATCACGTTGCCCGCTATACGTATACTAAAAATGTCCCCAAAGCCCTGATCGAAGATAAGTTCTGCCGATGTACGTGAATCCATGCAGCTCAATATAGCGGCAAAAGGAAATTGCTGATCCTTGGTTTCACTTACTATTTCCAGCAGATCACGGTTCAATCCTATATTGTTCATGAAGCGGAAGTTGCCATGCTTCAGTAAGTTCAATGCTATACCCGGAGTTAAAAGAGATACCGGCTTATTAAATGTTTTCATTTCCTGTTTTTTAAAGATCGTTTACTGATTATTTGTTGCGTACTGCACGTTATTCTTCATTTCTCAACTGCTTCAACAATTTCTTATAGTTACCTGAGGAGCGTTTCGGTACTTCATTCGCATTCACGAAATCCGATACTATTTCCCGTTCCGAGGCGGTTTTAGGAATGTTGTAAATATTCTTAAAGTCAACCAGCGAAACGTCAATGTTTCTGTCTGCTGCTGCAGTATTGCTGAAGTCTGTGATCAGGTCCAGTACGTCAAAGTCTATATATTGCGTCTGGCTGGCATCTATGATCACTTTGCTGCCGTTCGGTATATTCTTCAATGTGTCCTTTATACTTGCCTTGTTCAGGAACGACACTTCCTGTGCAAGTGTTATTTTAATCAGTTCGCCGTTGCTGAAGCTACTCCTCTGGAAGTAGTAAGGGATACGTGCGTTCTGGCGAAGGATGTAAAAGATACTGATCAGTAGTCCAAGTCCCACACCTTTCAGCAGGTCTAGAGATACTACCGCTGCTGCAGTCATTACAAACGGCATGAACTGTGTCCAGCCACCCTTCCACATGTGGATAAATACAGATGGTTTGCACAGCTTATAACCTGTAAATATCAATATTGCTGCCAGTGCAGCCTTAGGGATCATATTCAATAAAACTGGTATTGATGCTACACAGATAAGTAATAATGCACCATGTACGATGGTCGATATTTTAGAACGTGCACCTGCATTGATGTTGGCAGATGAACGAACGATTACCGATGTCATTGGTAATCCTCCAAGGAAGCCGCTAAGCATATTACCTATTCCTTGAGCTTTCAATTCTCTGTCCGTAGACGTATAGCCTTTATGCGGGTCCAGTTTGTCTGTTGCTTCTATACACAGCAGGGTTTCTATCGATGCCACGATCGCTATGACCACCCCGGTCTCCCACACATGCGGGTCTTTAAAACCAGCAAAATTGGGTAATGTGAACTGGCCAATGAATTCACTGAATGACGCTGCTATAGGTAGACTTACCAGGTGAGTATTATCTAATACCATGCCCGAACCGTTCATTTTCAGCAACTGGTTAATACCAATACCCAGCAATACTACTATCAATCCTGCAGGAATCATTGCCAGCTTTTTGAAAGCCTTGGTTTGCCACAGTATAAGTACTATTAGTCCTACTGCAGCAATGATAACTGCTGTTACTTCTATGTGCTTTAATGAGTTGGTGATCGTATTCATAAGGAAGCCGTCATCGGCATCCACCATTTCGTCAAGTTCCTTAGCGCTATGTTTTACATAACCTATGGCGTCAGGTATCTGTTTAATGATGATGGTCAGACCTATACCTGCCAACATACCCTCAATTACGCTCGAAGGCATGAAGTTGGCGATCTTGCCAGCCCTTACAAATCCGAGTACAAGCTGCACAGCGCCGGCAATAATTACAGAGCAAAGGAAAATGTCAAACGCGTTAAACTTAGTTATAGCTGCCAGTACTATTGCAGTAAGTCCTGCTGCGGGGCCCGATACACTTAGCCTTGATCCGCTGAGTGCACCAACAACTATACCACCTATTACTCCGCTTACTATACCTGCAAATAAGGGTGCGTGCGATGCCTGTGCTATACCCAGGCAAAGTGGGAGTGCAACCAGGAATACAATAAGGCCGGAGAAGAAATCTTTTTTAATATTTTTTGAGAAAGAACTGTTTTGTTCCATTGTAAAGGAGATTGTTTGCTTCATCTACGGCAACAAATTGCTGGCCGCAAATGGGTTGAGTGGTTGAGATGAGAATAAAAAGAATGGTGTGGTGGGGGCATAGCCCGATAGAAGAGACTGGTCCGTAAGGTGATAAACACCATTGGCGTAGATGCAATAGATACACAATAGTGCATCACGTCATTACACACGATGTTCAATATGCCTTACAGGCAATAGTTAGCAAAAATTGGGAGGAGGAGTAGGTATCCGGGGAACGAAATGGTCCGGTAATACCGAGGAGCCGTGAATGGCCACCTGTATTTTGTGATTGTAGCTGCCCAGTATATCTGCTTCGGTATAAAAGCCGGCTTCAGTAAAAGGATCTATTTCTTTCTTTACTTTTCCTGCAAAATCATCGCTGTCAGGAGCGTCATCACTGTGAACTTCTTCAGTAGTCTGCTGTTTACCCAATAGTTTACCTATCTCACGTACAGGCAGTACAGAGAATAGAAAAACAATAATGAATATATATGCAATGAATTTTTTCACTCAGACAAAGTAAACCTAATTATCTCATTTAACTACTGTTATCTTGTATAAATAATTGTTAAGGAACATTTGATGAAATCAATAGTGATTTTTGTGAATAACAACTCAATAAACTTTCTATTATACGTCCTCAGGTAATTGTTTTAAACAACGGTGAATGCCCAAAAATACTCTTCTGCACCTCTTAAGTTAAGACAATATAATAATATATGATGATGCCGAAGGTATCGGACATCTGATTAAGCGAATTACGATAACCTTAAAAACAGCCCCGAAGGGGCGAAACACAACAGCCGGGGTGAAGCCCTCGGTTAAATTGACCATAAAATGCGAGCCCTGAAGGGGCGTAACATCTAACGTAGTTATCTACCGATCTTAAAGTGTATGTCATTGCGCCGTAGGTGCAAAAGGTTTGTAGAACTACAAAACGGCTCTTTTCATCGCGAGCCGTTAGGTTCGCGCCCTATCTCCAACTTAGGACATTACCTTGTGAATGATTGTAAAACGACCAATAAAAACTACTCTTCCCCATCGGTCGTCCCATCTGCCGACGTACCCCTTACAATATTGCAGATAGCACCCGCGTGGCGATATATTGACTTATTGAACTTATTGCCCAGCACCACTATCGTAAAATTATCCTTGATCAACCTGTAAAACGATGTGTTGTTGCCATGCCACCATCCGTTGTGGTAGATCACCTTATTCCCATTAGGGAAGCAAAGCATGCGCCAGCCAAGACCATAGTTCTTAACGCCCGGCCTTTCAAACGAACATGGACCATATGCCAGATCTATCGTTTCCGGGTTCAGCAATGTATTCCGGTAAAAACTCTGGTCCCACCTGTACATGTCCTCAGGAGTGCTGTAAATGCCCTTATCACCGTACACGCCATCGGCAAACATGTCGGGTTCACGCACCCAGTTATACCTGTAGCTTATTGCAGCATCGCCTGGCAAGCCCTTTGCCGGGTCATAAACAAACGTATGCATCATGCCCAGCGGCTGAAATATATATTGGGTCATAAAGTCGCTGTACTTCATTTCCGTAACTACCTCTATCACCTTAGCCAGTACCGCATAGTTAGTATTGCAATAAGTGAAGCGTGTATCGGCCTTAAACTCCAGGTGTGGTCTGTTCTTCGTCATCAGGCGCAGCATCTCGTCGTTATATATCGGCGTGCGCTGATCACTGTTGTAGTTAGGTACCCATTTGGTATAGTCAGGTAATCCCGAACGATGGTCAAGTAACATTCTCAGTGTAATGTTAGGGTATGGAAAATCTTTGATATAAGCGGTCACCGGCTGGTCTATGTCCAGATGCTTATGTTGATGTAAGTATAAAATTGCCGCTCCGGTAAATGTTTTGGTCACCGATGCCAGCTGGCACGAGCTGTTAGGTCCTAGTGGTATTTTCCTTTCGCGGTTACTGTAGCCATAGGCACGCTCATAGATAATATGTCCCTTATAGCCTATCAATACATTCCCGTTAAATCCTGCTCTTACCTGTGCCGCGTAAAATTTATCCAGTTGCGCTATTATCTCTCTGTTTTGTGGCGCCATTGTATCATACACAAGCGGCATTGGTGGAGTAGTTATAGGTGTGCCTTTAAAATTGCTTTTACTCGTTCTTGCCGATGCCTGCTGTGAGTTGGAATGGCAGGCTATTAGTAATAGCGAGAGTAAAAAGGTAACTATATAAAATTGCTTTGTATGCTGCATGTTGTTGTCCCTGTTCTTGTTCACACTGTTACAATTGATCTCCTCTAACGGCATACTAATAGCGTGCCGTAAATTGCTTTCAATTAATGTAAGTGTGGGGTGATACTGGCAAAAATAAATTTTTCAGCGCAAGAAAGTTCACTTCTGCAATTCATTTTTAACAAAAGCTATCATATCATCAATTAGTTCATAGTAAGCCTGGTTCAATTGGTAGAAATTCGTCACAAATAACTCATACGCTTTCTCGGGCGGAGGCATATGTTTGGCTCGTCTTGTAAGGCCTGTCAGAGAGCGTTCCATGCCCTTCATGGTCCTGTAGCCATACAGCCAGTTGTGCTCCTTCATGTGCGGAAAATATGCCGCGAAGCCAGCCGGGAAGTACGCTGCATTCTGCTCTAGTTTGGTGTACGTTTCCAGTGAAAATTTTTCAAGCGCGGGATAGCCATTAAAGATCTTGGGGTCATTGGCCAGGAAGTGATCGTAAAGAGTATCCATGATCGCCCCTGAGTACAGCCCGTAGTCTTCTCGGAAGATCAGTTTGGCCCTGCGTGTAGCGGAATGATTATCAGAGAACTCATCGATCTTGCGGTGCAGCATAATACCCGCCCATATGTTTGCAGGATATTGCTCCTTTGCTACCAGCTTGCCTTTTACATGGTCACCTATCATGTTGCCGGTAAGTACATCAACATCTCCAAACGATAAATACGCATGTCCCAGGTAGTTCATATTGCGAAGCTATGATATAAACGAATTAGCAAGTGCAGTCTAACGGACCTATCGTATTGCAATTTCAAATGCCACCATTGGCAAATTGCCGAATTATCAAATTGTCAAATTGAGCAGATCTGCTTTCAGCGCCTTCAATTCAATTCTTAGTTTCTCCAGCGATACTATCTGTACTTCATTGAGCCTGAAAGGTGGCGGCGTATTTCCATCAACAACAATTGGGTTATTATCTACATGATGGTTCAACTCATGCAGCGAAGGCAGTATGTCATGAAACAGCTGCAGACACTCATTGAGTATGGCCTGTTGTGCGGCATCGGGTTGTGAGTTGATGGTCTTCTTTTCTTCCTGTTCTATATTGATGGTATTCAGATCGCGGGTAATGCGCACATTGCAGGTAATGATGTCATAATAGGCTTCGGTCTTTTCCTTGCCTGGTTCTTCCATATACCGGTTAAATGAGTCGAACACATCGCTGTTCTTAGATTCAGCTACCCGCTTGTTTTTTGTCCAGTTGTTTACCTTACTGAAAAAGGTGCCGGTGAAATAGTCATAGTTGGCTTTTACCGCCGACGCCAGATGCGTTGGTAGCCACTTCTCATCCCACGCAGGCAACAGCGCAAAACCGGAAACTACAGCCAGCAGCGACCCTCCTATGGTGCACAACCCACGATATATCAGTATCTGGTTGCTGTAAGAGTGGTCTATGTTGAACAACAATACAAGGTTCACCGTCACCACAAACACAGCTATCGCATAGTTCTTACGCACATAATACACCATCAGCACAAAAGTGACGAACATAACTGATTCCTTAAGGTATATGCCTGTTGGCAGCAGCAACAATAAGCTGCCTACTATGCCCCCAAGTAGCGTACCGAAAACCCTGTCTACAGCCTTTTTTAAGGTAGCGCCAAAGTAAGGCTGTATCACTATCATCAGGCTGAAGGGTATCCAGTAGCCATGATCTATTTTAAAGAACTTAAAGATCAGCATGGCAATAGATGCCGCTATGGCCGACCTCAGCGCAAACCTGAATGCTAGCGTATTAACATGTGCCAGTGTTTTAATGTTTCCGGCTATCTTACGTGGCTGCAGTACAAACATGGTCTTCACCAGCGAGTATGATTTGAATACAGGCACATCGTCCCCCATCAGTTCTACTCTTTGCACTGCACTTTCCAGTAGTTTCACGGTTCTGCCTGTAAGCTGTAGTATTCGATTGATAGCTATCGTCTGTTTATGCCCTTCTTCCAGCGGATACGCTTTGATAAGTGCCGTCAGCTTCTTCAATCGGTTGATCTGCGATATGGCCAGCAGCTTTTCTTCGGCCTTCAGGGTCAATACAAATACCGATATGCGGCTCACCGCCTCTTCCAGAGCGCTGAACAGGGTGGCCGCTTTTACCCGCAATGCCTCATCAAGCGTCTGAATGGCTATATGCTCCATTTCATCAGCTATGGCTATTACATTCACAGCCACAAGAGCGGCATTTTTACGCAACAGCAGTAGCTGGTATTGTCTGTTGTCTTTTGTGGCGCTGCCCTGGTGCGCCATTCTCCCATAAAATTCAAATGAATGATCTATGGCAGTCCTTACTTCTTTTTCTTTGAGGTAAATATCATGTCTGGCCTTGGGGTCTACCGCACTCCGTGTAATGGTATCTACCAGCACGGATATTGATCGCCATATCAATGCTATCTGCCTTCTGAATGGCTGCTGCACAGGCATCAGCAGCGATGCTGATATACCCACTATTATAGGCCAGGCCGTACCAATGGCTATGGTAAGGATCCTGTGTTTTACATCGGGCGTATCCCTGTCGGGGTAGGCATTACAGATGATGTACATCAGGTACACGCATATGGCCAGTCCGCTGGCGCGGTCTCCCAGGTTCTTAAGTAGGGTAGCCACAAATGCTGCCACAAACATGAAGAGTACACTCAGCACTATGCTGTCTCCTGTCAATGTGCCCAGTGCTCCCCAGAACAAAGCCAGAAGGGCGCCTATAAACAGTGTCCTTACCCTCCAGTTAAACGACCCCTTCATCTCCACCCACGATATAGCTTCGGCTGTAAGGGCTATCCATACCGCATCACTCACATGGTTTGTCGCAAGGCCCCATATAAGCGGCACTGTGCCCGATATGGCCATACGGATACCCCAGCTCACCATTGGTTCAAAACTCTCGTTTTGAATAAAGGCATTGAATCTTTTGTATGAGTTAATGAGTGCCAAGCAGAGTGGTGTAGTTAATTATTGCATCAAATGTAAAAAGGACTATGCCAATATAGTGTGAATGTATCGATAACTTTTTTGCCTTTCACACTGGCACGTATTTTGAACCCATATATATTCTACATCTTTGCAGTATTATGAAAAGGTCTGTTTTTATATTAGCTATTTTATCCTTTTTTGCCATACAGGGTAGCGCCCAGCAGATAAGGGCGGTAACCGCTGCCGATGTTATGTCGCGGGCCTCGTCGGGAGATACGGTATACATTATCAACTTCTGGGCTACATGGTGTGTGCCATGTGTACAGGAGCTGCCCGAATTCAATGAACTATTCGATAGGTACAAAGACAAACCTGTGAAAATAGTCATGGTCAGCCTCGACTTTAAAGATTCCTACCCCTATAAGCTGGATGGTTTCCTGAGGAAGAAGAGGGTGTTGCCTGAGGTAGTTTGGCTCATGGATACAGATCCTAATGTTTTCATACCTAAGATCGAAGAATCCTGGCAGGGCTCTATCCCGGCTACTCTGGTCATTCAACCCGGCCGCTACCGTAAGTTTATCGAAGGTCAGGTATCTGCAGGACAGATAATTGGCCTGGTAGATGGCATTTCTGAGCATTAATGGGCAGCTAATAGTGTTGGCTTGTTCTATTTTGTACAACTTTCATTAATTTTGTTTTATTATAATTCTATGAGAATGAGATATGTAGTCTGCAGCATAGCTGTTTTACTTTTAGGAACTGTAGCAGCGTTTGCAGGTACTAAGAAGCCTAAAAAGGGAGATTTCAGGTTGTTGGAGGCATATACCCAGAAAATGGTTCAGGGGCATCCTTCTGCTCCGCCCCCTACTGGTGAGCACTTTATAATAGTATGGCAGGCCGATGTTACCCTGGAGACCATGTTCTGGAGAGGCAAAAGCGGATTTATGATGTGCATGATACAGAAAGCGCATAAGATCGCTAAAAAGGATGCTAAGAATTTTCCTCCGGGATTGGACTATAGAGTAGATCCTGCTGGTGAAGACATTAAGAAGGGCGATACAGTGCAGATAATACCCGTAGCACGTGGCAAGATCCGTATCCCTGACGAAATACCGCAGAACTCAAAAAACACATTGTTTTATAAAAAAAGCGGTAGCGGCTGGTTGCTGTTCCCGGTAACTAAGATCACAAAAAAACGCGATTTAGCTGCGTCTTAAATTATTTCAAAACCCTTTTCTGATATGAAAAAATTGTTAGTTGCCCTATCACTTTTGCTCTCTGTTTCTGCAGTCAATGCACAGCCTTGGATGGCAGGTTTTAATAATGGCCCTGTAAAACTGCAGGATGTAATAGACAAGTATAAACAGAGTGCCGGTTATAAAGAGGAGGAAGAAGAAGAAGCGCGTGAAAAGCACGAGGATAATAAGGCAGAGAAGGAGGGTATGAACTACCTTTTTAACCGCTGGGTATGGTATCAGAAGCAACATCTCGATGAGAATGGGTATATGATCTCTCCTGTGAAGACATACACCGAGTGGACAAAATACCAGGATAAGCTCAATAAAAAGATAGCGGCACGTACTACTGCATCGCCCGCCAACTGGGTATTCCAGGGTCCTGATTCCACCCCGGGTGGCTACTCAGGTCTTGGTCGCATTAATGCCATTGCATTTCACCCTACAAATCCCAATGTAGTATTAGCAGGCTCTTCAGGTGGTGGTACCTGGAAGACAGCAGATGCAGGCCACACATGGGCTCCCTTGTATAGTAATTTACCCACGCTAGGTGTTTCTGACATTGTTTTCAACTACGCCAACCCTAATACTATCTATGTGGCTACCGGCGATGCTGATGCTGGTGATAACTACAGCATGGGTGTGGTAAAGACTAAAGATGGTGGTATAACCTGGAATAACACAGGCTTGCTGTGGACACCGACTGCCAATAATAATGCACGGTCGATGGTGATGAATGCCCATGATACCAGTATGCTCGTATTAGCTACCAATGTAGGTATCTATGTTACCCGCAACGGTGGTACAACCTGGACCAATGTCCGTTCCGGCGATTTCAGGCAGGTACTTTATCATCCTACAGATACTTCTATAATATACGCAACAACAAATAACGGTTCTTCTTGTCAGGTAATGCGCTCTACAAACAGCGGAATAACCTGGACCACGGTTTCAGCTTTGTCTGGTGCCAACCGTATTCGTCTTGCAGTTTCACCTGCGTCTCCTAATCTGGTAATGGCTTTGGCTTCAGAAAGCTCCGGCTCCGGTTTGTTGGGCGTTTATGGTTCTACTAACAGCGGCGCGTCTTTTACCCCTCTTTATGAAGATGATGCTGCTTGCTCTAAAAATATTCTCGGCTACGACCTTGGGCTGCCAACTACTGCTTGTGGCGGCCAGGGGTGGTACGACCTGTGCATTGCTATCGATCCTGCTAACGCTAATAAAGTAACTATAGGTGGCGTTAATAATTACTACTCCGCCGATGGTGGTCTTACATGGCAGCTGGTAACACAATGGTATGCTGGCGTGCCCGGTGTGCAAACGGTTCATGCCGACAAACACTTCCTCGCCTACAATCCACGCGATGGTATCTTATACCAGGGTTGCGATGGTGGTATCTATAACACACTCGATCCGCTTACCGGTATCTGGACCAACATTACCAATGGCATGGGTATCACACAGTTTTACCGTGGTGCTGTTGCTAATGGTGTGCCATGGGGTATAGGTGGCGCACAGGATAATGGCACTAAAATGGTGAACAACGGTATCTCCAGCGATCTGACAGGTGGTGACGGGATGCAATGCCGTATTGACTACGAAAACCCCACTACCACCTGGTATACTGCCAGTCAGAATGGTAGTATCAACCGCACGGTAGATGGTGGTGCCAGTTATTCAAATATTAGCGGTGCTATACCAACCACCGGCACGGGCAATTGGATAACCCCCTATATCATTCATCCTTTGGTAAGTGTCAACCTGCTTGTGGGTATTGAGAAGATTTTCGCTTCGGCAGACCAGGGGGCATCGTGGGTGGCTATTTCTCCGCAGTTCAGCACCAGCAACAATGTCAACCTCATTGAAATGTGTCCTACCGATGGCAATTATATCTACGCCCTGGTAGATGATAACACTATTCATTTTTCTCCCGATTATGGCACAACATGGAGTAATATAACAACAAGCCTGTTTGGTAACACGATCTCGCGCATGGCGGTAGAGCCTAAGAACAGGGATATATTGTGGGTAACGCTCAGCGGCTATGGTGGTGCAAGGGTTGCCTCTTACAACCGTGCTACCAGCTCATGGACATTACGTTCGGGTACTTTGCCTAATCTGCCGGTAAACTGTATCGTTATTGACTCTTTCTCAGGTACTAAATATATAGGCACCGACGTAGCGGTATATTATATGGATAATACCATGACCGACTGGGCATTGTACAATACCAACCTGCCTTCAGTAGAGGTACAGGACCTGGCCATCAACTATACATCTAACGAGATATGGGCGTTTACCTATGGTCGTGGTATGTGGAAGTCGGCTAAGAATGAGCACCCGGTAGGTATTTCTGTAGTGCCGTATGTTGCGGATGCTATTACAGTAACTCCAAATCCTAACAGGGGAACATTTGCAGTAACTACAGGCAAAACAAACCTATTCAACCAGCAGGTAACCGTAAGGCTCATTTCTACTGATGGCCGCACTCTTTACCAGGACGATACCCGTTTTGATAATGCGGGGTCGCTTAAAGTGTCTACCCATAATCTTATAGCCGGTACCTATATCTGCGAAGTAAGAAACGAAAAGAACGTAGCCCGCTGCAGGGTGGTGATCTACTAATATCAACTGAATTTATTTATGAAGGCCGGGCTGTTGTCCGGCCTTTTTTGCTGTGATATATATCACGCAATGCCCGATGGAAATGAAATTTGAATCGGGCATTGGTTTGGTGTAATTGTTTGTTATTCATTAGGTTGTGATTTTTTGGTATGCCCGATTGTGCCCGATTTTTTGCCGCTGTTGTTTGCCTGTTGTCGGTCTCTGACCGACGACCATGCGGCCGGTTCTCTTTGAGATGCGCTAGTAATCTGAGTGGTTATAATTTCCAAAACGAATACGTCCGGATGTGTCGTCGGTCAGAGACCGACAACGGGCGTTTTTTGGGTAATGCCCGATGGAAATAAAATTTGAATCGGGCATCGATTTGGTGTAATTGGTTGTTATTCATTAGGTTGTGATTTTTGGGTATGCCCGATTGTGCCCGATTTTTTGCCGCTGTTGTTTGCCTGTTGTCGGTCTCAAACCGACGACCATGCGGCCGGTTCTCTTTGAGATGCGCTAGTAATCTGAGTGGTTATAATTTCCAAAACGAATACGTCCGGATGTGTCGTCGGTCGGAGACCGACAACGGGCGTTTTTTGGGTAATGCCCGATGGAAATAAAATTTGAATCGGGCATTGATTTGGTGTAATGGTTTGTTTTTCATGTGGTTGTGATTTTTGGGTATGCCCGATTGTGCCCGACCAAATGAGGGTGGAGAGCGGGTGCTTGCTGCATCTCAAAGAGAGCCCGCCCGATGGCTGTTGGTCAGAAGACGCAACAGCGGCGAATGGGGTGTTACTTTTGGCGGAAATGAAAAGTGGCACTTTTTCGTAAAAGTGGCATTTTTTTGATGCGTGTTTTACTGTATTGCTTTGTGGGTAAGGGTTTTCAGCGTTTTAACAAATTGCCGAAAACTGCCACTTTCTGCCACATGCTGCTACTTTTTTTGTTTGCCTCGTCCCGAAATTGCTTTACATGTTGGTTAGATAATTTCTGTGATTGTTTACGGCTACATTTTCTAGCCCGGTCGCTGTGGAGACGCAATTATGCGTCTCTACGTTCTCGTTCCTAAATGTGGCAATTTTTTCTTGTTTACGGAAGTTTTATTTAGGTGGTTTAGGTTGTATTGTGCTATGGGTAAGGATTGTAGGGTGTTTTAACAAATTTCATAAAACTTCCACTTTCTTCCACTTTTTTCTACATCACTTCTACTTTATTTCCACTGCCTCGTTCCTGCCGCGTCGCTAAATGGGTTTACAATTTGGTCGCTCTGGAGACGCAATTATGCGTCTTTACCACTTAGGCTTCGTCCTTAAATAGGTTTACGTGTTGGTTGTTGCAGGGCTGAAGATGTTCAGCCCCTACATGCGGGATAAATATGTTTTGATAGGGTCCATAATGTCAAAGAGCGGGCATCCTTCACTTCGACAAGCTCAGTGTAAACTTAAAATCAGGATGCCAGATTGTAAAATCGAGTGCAAATTAATGCGGGAAAATGACCTGATAAAATAAAGATATTCACAAAAATGTGGACATCTTCATGTAATGTTTGGGTAATCAATGGGTTGGGAGGGGTTATTTGAAGTTGAAAGATTTTTTGAAAAATTGCTCCAGTTTTTACACAAAAGATATCATATACAAATAGGCGTACGATTGGCTGCGAACCTACGGATCGCAAATGAGAAGAGGATGTATGGTTGCTACAAAGCGGTGACCACCTAACGGGGTCATAACATGTAGCGTATCGTCTTTCTTAATTAATCTGAATTGTAGTTTGTTTAACTTAAGTTATATTTTGATTTATTTCAAATTGACTGTTTGGGACAAAACGATATTGTTCATACAAAATTTGTTGCCTGCACCTCCTTTCACAAAATTTGCTTTACTTTTACCTTGCTCTATATAATGCATGTAAATAAACATTACTTGTTTATGCCTTGCAGCTAGAGGTTTCGTTTGCAATCCCCTAAATTCTTATATTTTGAAGTTAAAGTCGCTGGAAATAAAAGGGTTCAAATCTTTTGCCGATAAGACCCACATCATACTCGACAATCCCATTACCGGTATTGTTGGCCCGAATGGTTGCGGTAAATCGAATATCGTAGATGCCATACGCTGGGTCATTGGTGAGCATAAGATCAAGGCGCTCCGTTCGGATAACCTGGAGGATCTGATCTTCAACGGATCGCGTACGCGTACCGCTTCGGGCATGGCAGAGGTATCGCTCACATTTGAGAATACGCGTAACCTGTTGCCCACGGAGTTTACCACAGTAACCATCACCCGCAAATTTTATAAGAACGGCGAAAGCGAATATCGCCTGAACGATGTATCGTGCCGTTTGAAAGATATCCACAACCTGTTCCTTGATACCGGTGTGAGCAATGACTCATACGCTATCATAGAGTTGGGCATGGTAGATGATATCATCAAGGACAAGGAAGGATCGCGCAGGCGTATGCTGGAGCAGGCCGCGGGTATATCTATATACAAGACCCGTAAGAAGGAAGCCAAGCAAAAGCTGGATGCTACGGAGCAGGATATATCTCGTATTGAAGATCTGCTGTTCGAGATCAGCAATAACCTGCGTACACTGGAAAGCCAGGCAAGAAAGGCCGAACGTTACTTTGCTGTAAAGGGGGAATACAAAGAAGTAAGCGTAGAGCTGGCTAAGGCATCATTAGAACATTTCAACGAACAATATAAAACGCTTAACGAGCAGCACGATGGCGAGACCGATCGTAAGACTCAGCTGGAAGCTATAGTGGCTACAGAAGAGGCTTCGGTAGAGCAGCAGAAGGTAAAGCTAATTGAGAAGGAGCAGGAATTGAATGGCTTACAAAAGCAGTTCAACGAACTGGCTAACCGCATCCGCCAATTGGAAAGTGATAAAAAACTGGCCGCACAGCGCTTTGAGCATTTGAAGGAAAGAGAGAAGAATCTACGTGATTTCTTATCGGGTGCAGGTGGACAATCGCAGAAGCTGGAAGAGTCGATAGAATTCTCGGAAGAACAGATAAAAGAAGAGACGGAGATACTGGAAAAGATGCGCGCAGAGCTGGAAACGCTACGGTTAACTGTAGATGAAAGCCGCAAAACATTTGATGAGAAGAAGAAGATATTGGAGCAGATGCGCAGCGATTTTCAACAACGCCAGCGCAGCCAGTTTGATGCTGAAAAGAAAGTAGCCATTGCAGATACATCTGTGATGAACCTGCAGCGCAGCATACAGCAGGTGCAGGAAGAAAAGACACAGCGCGGCACACAGATAAGTCAGCTGGGTACAGAACAAAAAGATACACAGGAAAAACTGGAAGACAAGCAGGAAGAGCTGCAGGACCTGGTAGATAAACATGAGCAGGTAAAAACCAAGATACTGGAAAGCCAGGCGCAGATGGAAACCTACCGCGCCAAGCTGGTAGACGAGAATCGTAAACTGGATAGCCGCCGCAATGAGCATGACCTCTTGAAGTCGCTTGTAGAAAGCCTTGAGGGGTATCCGGATAGTATCAAATTCTTAAAGAAAAACAAGGAGTGGGATAATACAGCGCCATTGCTGAGTGATGTATTTGTGGTGAAAAACGAATATCGTACCGCACTGGAAAATGTATTGGATAACTACCTTAACTACTACCTGGTAGCCAATACCAATGAAGCGGCTAAGGCATTATCATTATTGGAGACCAATAAGAAGGGTAAGGCCAATTTCTTTATACTCGACCACCTGGGTGCGTATAACGATACCAATAGCCAGGTGCCTGTGAATGCAGTACCTGCACTGAGTGTGGTGACTGTTGATGATCAATATGCTGAACTGGCAAAGAGATTGCTTGGCCATGTATACATAGCCGAGAACGCCGATGAGATACCGGGCGCAGACCTGCAACAGGGTACTGTGCTGGTAGACAAGAGTGGTAAGATGGTGCGGGGTAAGTATACATTGGGCGGCGGATCTGTAGGACTGTTTGAAGGAAATAAAATAGGCCGTGCCAAGAACCTGGAAAGGCTGGCACAGGAGATAGAAGACCTGAAGAACACGACTGCTGAGTTGAAGCAATATATTGCTGATACACAAGCACTCATCACCGGTTTCAATAGCGAACTGAATGATAAGGCGATAGAGCAGGCTAAGCAAGAGATCAACCGACTTCAGAATCACCTGGTGAATCTGAAGAACAGGATAGAGAACTTTGAGCACCTGAACCAGACCGGCGAGAAGCGACTGGAAGACCTGCAGGGCCAACTGGAAGATACACAAGATAGTGTACAGGATACCCGCAACATGCTTGCCGATATCACCGCTGAGCTGCAGGGACTGCAACAGAATATTACAGAAGCTGATGCGGAATTCCGCGCGGTGGAAACTGTATTTAATGAAGCCAGTGCTCAATACAATCAGCATAACATAGCATCTACCCGCCAGCAGAGTAAGCTGGAAGGGCTGAAGCAGGAACTACAGTTCCGCAACAATCAGCTGAGCGACCTGAAGAAGCAGATAAGCAGCAACAGCGAGCAGCTGCAGCAGATCAATACTCAGCTGGAAGAAACAGAGCAAACACTGCATGTAGGCGACAATGAACTGTACGACCTGCTGGTGCGCAAGGAAACAGAAGAGAAAGTACTGAACGAAAAGGACAGGGATTACTATACTATGCGTAATGGCATAAGTGGGCAGGAAAGCCAGCTGAACCAGAAGCGCCGTGAGAAGGAACAGGCAGAACTATTGCTGCAGACCATAAAGGATAAGCTGGCCACCATGAAGCTGCAGGTAGCGGGTATGAGTGAAAGGCTGGCCATAGAATTCAAGGTGAAGCTGGATGATATTCTGAGCGAACCAAGAACAGGACTGCAGACCATAGAAGAGCTGACAGCAGAAACTGAGCGCATGAAAAAGCGCCTGGATAATATGGGTGAAGTAAACCCTACTGCAATAGAAGCTTACACTGAAATGAAGGTGCGCCACGACTTTATAGTGGAGCAGCGCAATGACCTGGTGAATGCCAAGGAGTCGTTACTGTCTACCATTGAAGAAGTGGAGAATACCGCCAATACTAAGTTCCGCGAAACCTTTGACCTGGTGCGTGAGAACTTTGTAACGGTGTTTAAGGCACTCTTCACCCCTGAAGATAGCTGCGATCTTCGCCTTACGGATCCTGACAATGTAGCGGATAGCAACATAGAAATATATGCGCAGCCTAAGGGTAAGAAGCCAAGTACGCTGACTCAGCTTTCGGGCGGAGAAAAGACGTTGACGTCTACAGCCTTCCTGTTTGCCATATACCTCATTAAGCCTGCACCATTCTGCATACTGGATGAAGTTGATGCGCCGCTGGATGATGCCAATGTGGGCAAGTTCACGCAGATGATCCGCAAGTTCTCAGACAACTCGCAGTTCATCATTGTTACGCACAACAAGCAGACCATGGCATCGGTAGATGTGATCTATGGTGTGACCATGCAGGAGCCCGGCGTAAGTAAGCTGGTGCCAGTTGACTTCAGAAGTTTAAACTAATAGATATAGATGCCGGGAGACAGCTTAGGTAAGCATCTTCCGGCATTTTCCTTTTTACCGCATACATTGCCTCATGAAAACAAGAAGAATGAAAAATCTATTTTACACGTTATTTGCTGCTCTTTTATTTACAACATCAAATGCCGGTGCACAGCGTCTGCATGATGATAATACCATAAGCTGGCTGTCGAGTCAGAATACAATATATCTTTCTAAAAAGGTTTCGCTGGCATTAGAATATCAGTGGAGGCGGGAAGGAGTGTTTCAGAGTTGGCAGCAATCGCTGGCCAGGGGCGGTGTTCAGTATCATTTCAAGAACGGAGTGTCGGTGTTAGGTGGTTATGCATATGTGATCACTTATCCTTATGGAGACTATCCTGCAGGGCCATACACTATTCCAGAGCACCGCATATTTGAGCAGTTGGTTTGGAACGACAATAGTCATGGACGATTGATGATCAATCACAGGCTGAGATTAGAGCAACGCCTTGTGGGCAAGGTAAACCAGAAGGCCGCGGCATACGATGTTGATGGATCTAACTACCTGAACCGTGTGCGCTACCAGCTGCGTGTTACCTATCCATTGAACAATAAAAAGCTGGAAGATAAGACATGGTATCTGGCCGCGTTTGATGAGTTGTTTGTAGGCTTCGGTTCTAATGTGAACCAGAACATTTTTGACCAGAACCGTATAGGTATCTTGGCCGGTTACCAGTTCAACAAGAACTTCAGAGTGGACGCAGGCTACCTTAATCAGACTGTACAGCAAGGCGCATTGGTTGGCGGCAAACAGGTTTACCAGTATAACAATGGACTGCTGGTTACGGCATATTATACTAAGCCGGCAAGGGAGAAGAAGGTTGTGGAGGGGAGTAAGTAGTTATGTCGTTGGGTCTCAAAGAGAACCGATCAGATGTTCGGGTCAGAGACCCGTTAAACTATTCGTCACGAGAGCGCTGCGCTAACTCTCGCGACAGGAGAGTGGCCAACTTTCAGGTCTCAAAGAGAACCGGCCGGATGGTTGTCGGTCAGAGACCGACAACAGGCGATGATTTTCCTTACGTAATTGACGGTCTAGGCTTCTACCAACTCCTTTGCATTATTAATGGCTGCTGTACTTGGTTGTTCGCCACCTATCATGCGTGCTATGGCCAATACGCGTTCACTTTGCTCAAGGGTGCGGATGTTGGTTGCGAGACGGCCGGTTTTGTCGGCTTCTTTATAAACATAGAAGTGTCTTGATCCACGGGCTGCTACCTGCGGCTGGTGCGTGATACAGATGACCTGGTGGTATTGAGAGAGGTCGCGTAGTAGCAGGCCTACCTGTCTTGCAGCTTCCCCTGAGATACCGGTGTCTACTTCGTCGAATATAAGCGTAGGCATGTGCAGCGCCTTTGCGGTAAGTGATTTGATGCATAGCATGATGCGGCTCATTTCACCACCCGATGCGGCTTTCTGCAATGTCAGGAATGATCCGCTCTTATTAGCATCGAGCATAAACTGTACACTGTCTGTGCCGTATGGAGTGGGTTGTATGGTCTCTATCTTCACCTCGAAACGGGCATTAGGCATGCCCACCAATGCCAGCAGTTCATTCATCTTCTTCACGAATGCGGGAATGGCTTTCTTGCGTTGATCAGATAGGGTTGTGCCCTTCGTTTGTAGCTCTTTGAATAGTAGTTCTTCTTCGGTTGTAAGTCGGCCTATTGCATTGGAAATGTCGAGTGTTGCTTTCAGTTCTTCTTCGAGGGAGGCTTGCAATGCAAGAAGTTCGGCGGTGGTGTTCACCGCGTGTTTCTTCATCAGCTTATAGCCGACGTCCACTTTTTGCTGCAGTTCATCCATAGCCGCAGGATCTAAAGAGATATGTCCGGCTTCACTCTCCAGTTCGCCTGCAATATCTTTCAGTTCTGCCCATGCCGATGTAATGCGTTCCTGCAAAGGCTTTACAGAAGGCATAATATCGGTGATGCCCAATAGTTGCTGGTTGATGCGCTTCAGTTCATTGAGGAAGGGTTGTTCGCCGTCTTCGAGTAGGGTACGTGCGCCATCGAGTATCTGTATGATGCGCTCTGAGTGACTCATTTGTTTGAGCTGTAGTGAGGCATTCTCTACTTCGTCTGGCTTGAAGGATGCCTGTATGAGTTCATCGAGCAGGTATTGTTTATAGTCTGATTCCTTTTGCCATTGTGCCTGGCGGCCAAGGTTTTCGTTCAGCTCGCGCTTTACTTTCTTGTGTTTGTTGTAGATCTCTCTGTATGCAGTAGCGGTGTTTGTTGTTCCTGCAATAGCATCCAAAGACTCCATCTGGAAATTGCCATCTTCCAATGCCTGGTGATCGAACTGCTGGTGTAGGTCTACCAACAGGGAAGTAAGGTCATTGAGTATAGTTAAGGTTACCGGTGTGTCATTGACAAAGGCCCTTGATTTGCCGCTAACGGCTATTTCGCGGCGAATGATACACTGGTCTTCATAATCAAGATCGGCGGCTGCCAATGCCTTTTTAAAGGGTGCATTGTCACTTACATTGAAATAGCCTTCTATTACCGATTTTTCAGACTTGTTGATGAGCACACTGCTATCGGCACGCTCGCCCAAAATGAGGGATAGAGCGCCTAATATGATACTTTTTCCGGCGCCGGTTTCACCCGTAACCGTATTGAGGTGACCATCGGGTTCTATGGCCAGATGATCTATAATAGCGTAATTGTTAATGACAAGCTTCTGAAGCATAAATAAAGGGGTATGCGGGTGTAAAAATAACGAAGTAAGAGGTAAGTATGGTTAACTGATTATGAAATGGGGATAAAGGGTGGGCTGGTGTGGTTTTGTAGGAGGGACGCTTTGACCGATTGGGCGTTTTAAAGAGAACCGGCCCGATGTTCGGGTCAGAGACCCGTTAAATCATGTCGTCACGAGAGCCCCGAAATAATCGGGGCTAACTCTCGCGACAGGAGGTTTAGGTGGGCTTAGCGCCTCATGTTGAGTGGAGACGCAAAATCTTGCGTCTCTACGTACATGTTGGGGGACGTCCCAAAGTGAGTGGGCCCGATGTGCAGGTCGGGAGACCGGCGACCGCTCGAGCGTAGACAGAGTCTACGCTCAGCACTAAACGTGGTGTGCTTCTAAAAGAAAAGCCTCCGTTAGAGAACGGAGGCTTTCTGAGGGATCTTATTTATTTAGAATATCAATCAGGCTTGTTGCCATCAAGGAATGTGTTGATGGTGTTGATGTTGCCTTTATTGTCGTGGCCTACAGTGTAGCCGCTGTACTGGGTAGATGATGATGAGCTGTTGTCGAGCTGAACATTCTTGCGCATGTAAGCAGGAACGCTTTCTATTTCGTCTGTGCTTTCAGTGCCCTTGATGTTGAAGCTCATGCGGCGCAGGCGCTCTGCACGATCTTCCAATGCTCTCTTCTGCTCTTCGAACCTTCTCTGCTCTTCGATCTCGTCAGCAGTCAGGATACGCTCACCACGCTTGATGATAACATCTTCAACTGGTTCTTCTTTCTTGATCACCAAACGCATTGGTACTTCTTCTTCCTTTCTTTCTTCGTAGAAGAATACAGGAGTTGGTTCAGGAATTGGTTCAGGAGCAATGGTCATTTCAACAACCGGAGCTACTTCTTCAACAACCACTTCTTCCTTGATGAAGAACTGCATAGCGGGCTCTTCGCTAACCTCAACCAATGTAGGGGTCATGTCGATAGGCTGCCTTTCTTCAACGCGAGTTTCGAAGTTGATAGGTGCGTTGTTAGTTATAGTGTTGATGTCTTCAAGTTTGAAGCTGATCTTTTCAGGTTCACGGTTTCTTGAAGGCATATCAATGTTGATCTCCTTGTAATTGAAACCTGTAGCGATAACTGTAACAGCGATCTTGTCATGCAGGTTAGGGTCGTGACCCATACCCAGGATAACATCGCAATTGTCGCCCGCCTGCTGCTGTACATAAGCCTGTATAGCTTCAGCTTCATCCATTGTGTGCTCAAATTCGCCTGAAGCTGAAGTGATGTTCAACAGCAACCACTTAGCGCCGCTGATATCGCTATCATTCAGCAATGGAGAGTTCAATGCCTGCTCAACCGCGTGTAATGCGCGGTTTTCGCCAGATACTGATGCGCTACCCAGGATAGCTACACCGCCATTCTTCATAACTGTGCAAACGTCTGCAAAGTCAACGTTCATAGAACCAGTTGTAGTGATCACATCAGTGATACACTTAGCAGCAGTAGCCAGGATATCATCGGCCTTAGCGAACGCCTGTGTGAACGGCAGGTTGCCGAACTGCTGGCGCAGCTTATCGTTAGAGATGATCAGTACTGTATCAACATGCTCGCGCATGCGCTCAATACCTTCCTGAGCCTGCTTCATACGCTTACGACCTTCGTAAGTGAATGGAGTGGTAACGATACCTACAGTAAGGATGTCGAGGTCTTTACAGATCTTGGCAACAACGGGTGCGCCACCTGTACCTGTACCACCACCCATGCCGGCTGTAATGAATGCCATGCGGGTATTTACCTTCAGTATCTTAGTTATATCTTCCAAACTTTCTTCGCAAGATTGTTTGCCAATTTCAGGGTTGGCACCTGCACCAAGACCTGCTGTAAGATGCGGCCCAAGCTGCACCTTATTTACTACAGGGCTCAAGGTAAGTGCCTGTGAGTCTGTGTTGCACACAACAAAGTCAACGCCTTCTATACCGAGGCTATACATGTAATTGACAGCATTGCTTCCGCCGCCGCCAACACCGATCACTTTAATAATAGACGATTGATTTTTTGGAATTTCGAAGTGTATCATACTGGTTTTAAATTTGCAGGTTAATAAATAATGGTTAGTTGTGAGTTGTTACGATTATTGTGAGTTGTTGTTTGTTACTAAGTTATGTTAGTCAATTGGTTGGTCATCGACATCTTCAAACATGCTGATAAACTTTCCTTTTAGCATGTCGAACATTCCTTTGACCTTTTCATTGCGTTTGCGGTTCTTTTCTTTTACATCTTCCTGTTGTAAAGCCTCCTGATGTTCGTCGGTAATGTCGTCCATTGTTTCGATCTGTCCTTCGGCTACAATTGGCGCCAGGTCGATCTTTTCAACGTCGGCACCAGGAACATGCATGTAATTGCCGCCCTGACCTGTGAAGCGCATACGGCCATTTTCGAAGTCGTGATAACCACGAAGAATAAGACCGATACATGTTGAATACATTGGGTTCATTAATGTATCTGCATGGCCGCCTGCAAGATGTTCATTAGGCAAGCCTACACGGGCGCTGAGGCCGGTAACGAACTCAGTCATTTGTGTAAGGTGCTTCAGGCGCGCGCCACCACCCGTAAGGATGATACCGCCCAACAATCTCTTATCAAGATCTATCTGCTTGAGGTGATACAAAACGTAATCGAGGATCTCCTGCATACGAGCCTGTATGATATGAGCCAGGTTCTTAACAGAGATCTCCTTTGGCGGCAAACCACGCAAGCCAGGTATAGTGATGTATGCACTTGCATTGGCTTCCTGTGCCAACGCCATACCAAACTGTACCTTCATTTGCTCAGCCTGTGCCTTCAATACGCCAAGACCATTGCGGATATCATTAGTGATATTCACGCCGGCATAAGGTATTACCGCTGTGTGCTTAAGTATACCATCGTAGAATACGGCCATGTCGGTAGTGCCACCGCCTATATCTACGATAGCTACACCAGCTTCCAGGTCTTCGTCGTTCATTACTGAAGCGGCAGAAGCCAATGGCTGAAGCACCAGGTCTACTGTTTTAAGGTTAGACTTTTCTACGCAGCGATTGATGTTTCGGATAGCGTTCCTGTCACCTGTTATGAGGTGGAAGTTAGCGCCGATCTTTACACCGCTCATACCGATAGGGTCTGTTACAAACGACGTGCTGTCGACTGTAAAGTCCTGCGGGATAATGTCGATGATCTGATCACCTGCGGGGATGTACGTCTTATACTGATCCTTGATCAACAGGTCGATATCTTCCTTGCTGATCTCGTTATCGGCATTCATACGTACTCTGTCTCCGCGGGTCTGCAGGCTCTTGATGTGCTGGCCGGCTATGCCCACGTATACATCCTTTATCTCCAACTGGGGATTAGAAAGGAGGCATCTTTCAATGGCTTGTTCTATAGAGCGGATACACTGCTCTATATTCATTACAACACCATGACTAACGCCGGCAGATTCCGCTCGACCAAAACCGAGGATCTCGATCTTCCCGAACTCATTTTTTCTACCTGCGATGGCCACTACCTTAGTGGTCCCGATATCCAGGCCAACGATGATAGGTTGTTGTTTGTTGCTCATATCACATTATGTTTAAAAACTACTTTAATTATTATTGTCGTCAACAGGAAGCGTGTACTTGGCTTTCTTCGGTTCCTTATCTTTTTTCTTGTCTTTACTTACGTCTTCTTTTTTCTTTGCGTCTTTCACCGGAGGTGTGATCTTTTTATCAGCGATCTTTGCACCTACCTTCTGTATATCTTTTACCTCTTCCGGAGGACCGATCTTCACTACTTTCTTTACTTCTTTTTTGATGTCTTTCTTTACTTCTTTTTTAATGTTTTTAACCGGTGCTTTCTTTTCTTCTTTCTTCGGGTCTTTTTTTACTTCTTTTTTCGCTTCCGGTTTTATATCTTTCTTTGGTGTAGCCTTTACGTCTTTCTTTACATCTGCCTTCACATCTTTCTTAGGCTCTTTTTTGTCTTCTTTTTTTATATCCTTTTTAGGGTCTTTCTTTTCTTCTTTTTTAATGATTACCGTCTTGGCACCTGCCTCAGGTTTGTTAGCTTCTTTGGCGGCTACATCTTTCGCTTTTGCTTCCACTGCTATGGCGTGTGTAGAATCCATTTTAGCTTCTGTCTGAACTATACTGTTGATCCAGTTCATACTGACAGCACCCTTGTCAACCGGGCCCTTATAAGGTAATGACGGAGACGCTACTACCTGACCTTTAAAGCGAACATCGAGGGTCTGGTATTTATCCCAGCCAATGCGGTTGAGGACATTGGTATAGAAAGCATATAGGTTGCTGAACTTCTCCTTCATTCTCGATGTATCACCGAATATGATGCGCTGATCGCCCAGCACCGGTACAAGCTCGAATGTATAGTCAGAGTCGACGATGATCTGCGATACCTGAGCATTCCAGAAGGTGTCGGCTTGTATGTTGTGTACCAGCATCAGCACGTTTTTCTTCAACATAGCACCTACACTGTCGTTGTTCAATGTGGGCATATTGGTTACAACTGAAGTATAGAAATTGAAGTTAGGCGACAGTGGCATAATGCTCAATGTGTTATCCATATAGTAGCTTTCGCTGGCCTGGCCGAAGATGCGTACTACAGGTATGCGCTGTGTAACAGACATATGCAATACCCTGCGGGCGTCGATATACAGGGATGCGTCGGCCACCCAAGGGTCTGCCTTGAGTACGCGCTCCATGCTCTGGACGTCCAGCTTATTAATAGGGGTGTGCATTATATCTATATTCCTGTTGTTGATCGTTTCGTCTAATATTTGCTTCTCCTCAATAAAATGGTACTTCTTGCCGCTGTTGATGTGTACTTCCACACGTTCCAGCTTTTTATCCCCTTCGATCTTAGATGCGCTGATGATGGCTGTGATACAAGCAGAGGCCGCTACAAGTGTGGTGAACACCTGCAGGATCTTCCTGATCGATATCTTCTTTTTTACAGCCATTTACTTTGCTTCCAGTATCGCTTTAATCGGTTCAACTAATTTGTCAATATCGCCGGCGCCTGATGTGATGAACATATCGAGCGGGTTGTTCTTTACATATTCCAGCAAACCCTCTTTAGATACTATTGAGTGCGCTGCGTTCTTCATTCTGTCTGTTATCATCTTTGCGGTCACACCTTCCATTGGCAATTCACGCGCAGGGTAGATGTCTAACAACAACACTTCGTCAGCCATATCCAGGCTTTCTGCAAACCCATCAGCGAAATCGCGGGTGCGGGAGAACAAGTGCGGCTGGAATGCAACAACACACTTACGGTCGGGGAACAGGTGCTTGGCGCTGCGAATGAGTGCAGACAATTCCTCAGGGTGGTGTGCATAGTCATCAATAAATACCATTCTGTCGGACTTGATGATGTATTCAAACCTGCGCTTAATGCCCCTGAAGTTTTCCAGTGCTTCCCTTACCTTCTCACCATCTATACCCAACAACTGAGTAACGGCAACAGCTGCTACTGCATTCTCTACATTATGCAATCCGCCAATGTTGATGTGCAGGTGACGAACGGTCCAGCCCTTGCCTACTACATCGAATGTATAGCCACCATGACGTTGCATCATGTGTTCGCTATAGATATCTGCTGCGGTATTGGTAAGACTGTAAGTAAGTTTGTTGGTAGCTGTCAATTCTGAAGACCTGTGTAAGCCATGTTTTACCAATAGCGTGCCACCGGGCTTAATATTTTTAGTATACTGAATAAACGCTTTTTCTATTTCCTCAACCGTGCCATAGATATCCAGGTGATCCGCGTCAATAGCGGTTAATACAGCTACGTCTGGGAATAACTTCAGGAAGCTACGATCGTACTCATCGGCCTCAATAACTGCTGTGTCGTTAGTGCTGCTCCAGTAGTTACTCTGGTAATTTACAGAGATACCACCGAGGAAGGCATGGCAGCCATAGCCTGTTTCGCGCAGCAAATAAGCGATCATAGTAGATACTGTAGTCTTGCCATGAGTGCCTGCAACTGTGATGGCGTGCAAAGTTTCAGTGATCCACTGTAATACGTCACTACGCTTGTATACCGGGAAGTTATTATCCCTGTACCAGTTAAGCTCAGTATGGTCTTTTGGAATAGCAGGAGTATAAACTACGAGCGTAGTTTCTTTATCCAGCAGGTTAACATCATCGGTATAATGAACGGACATGCCTTCTTCAACCAGCTTTTTTGTAAGCACGGTCTCGGTGCGGTCATAGCCGCTTACCACAGCGCCCTGGGCCAGGAAGAACCTTGCCACAGCGCTCATGCCTATGCCGCCTATGCCTACGAAGTACACTCTTTTTATTTCTTTTACGTTCATCTTACTTTGCTATTGCTATTATTTTATGTGCTATCCTCTCATCCGCATTCGTTATTGCCATTGCCCGCAGGTTTTCAGACATGCGGGTCTGTTTTTGTTCGTCTTGCAGCAGTGCCTTTATTTCAGGTAAAAGCTGTGTCATAGCATTTTCGTTCTTTACCAGAATAGCCGCATCCATGTTCACCAAAGATTTGGCGTTGCTGGTCTGGTGATCTTCGGCTGCTGTTGGTAGTGGCACTAATATGGCTGGTTTTCCGGCAATACACAATTCAGCTATTGCTAATGCGCCGGCCCTTGATACTACTATGTCGGCGACCGTATAAGCATATGCCATTTCCCTGATAAATGCTACCGTGATGACCCTGCCCGGATATGCTGCCGCACGCTTCACTGCCTGCTCGTGGTAGTGGTTACCCGTTTGCCAAACCAACTGCACATTTTCCTTCATCAGTTCATCAAGATTGGCATCAATGCTCTCGTTTATAGCACGTGCACCCAGGCTACCACCAACCGCCAATATTGTTTTTACGTTTTCCTGTAGTTGAAACATTGCCCTAGCAGTTGCTGCATCTACATTCATTTCGGTTATTTCCCTTCTTACAGGGTTACCGGTCATTATCAATTTTTCTTTCGGAAAGAAGTTTTGCATATTGTCGTAGCCAACGCATATTGCTTTTGCTTTCCTTCCCAATATTTTGTTTGTCTTTCCTGCAAACGAGTTCTGTTCCTGTATCAATGTAGGTATCTGCAAGGCTTGTGCGGCGCTGAGCATAGGGAAACTTGCATAACCACCCACACCTACAACGGCAGCGGGGTTGAAGCTCTTTAATATGCGGCGAGCCATTATACGGCTCTTGATGATCTTGTAAGGAAGCAGGAAATTTTTCCACAAATTGCCGCGGTCGAAGCCTGTAATGTCCAGCCCTACTATTTCAAAACCTTCCTGTGGTACCTTTTCCATTTCCATCTTACCCAATGCGCCTACGAATAATAGCTGCGTGCCCGGCAGCAAACGCTGCAGTGCACGGCCAATAGCTACCGCAGGGAAGATATGCCCCCCGGTTCCGCCGCCCGCTATTATGATACGCAAGTTGTCCATGTTATGCTCCTGCCGGTATTACACCGCCGGCTGTTCCTCTTTTACCTGTTTGTACAAATATCTTTGATGCTATTTCTGCATTTTCTTCTTCTTCTTCTTCGTCAATGGCGTCATCTACTGCGCTGTCGGTTGTTACTACACCTTTCTCTTGCTTCTCTATTTTCCTTTTGCCTGCTTTCTTCTTGCCACCTTCCATCTCATCTACATACTTGCTTACGCTGAGTATGATGCCGATAGCCACACTGGTAAACCAGATAGATGAACCACCCATACTTACCATTGGTAATGTAAGACCGGTTACAGGTACCAGGTGAACATTTACCGCCATATTGAGCATAGCCTGGAATACCAGTGTAATACTTAACCCCACCGCGAGGAAGGCGCCAAATGCAAACGGGCACCGCTTGAATATGAGGATGCTTCGCCACAAGAACAATAAGTAAAAGAACACCAGCGCCGCACCACCTAGCAGACCATACTCCTCTATGATGATAGAGTAGATGAAGTCTGAATAAGGGTGAGGCAGGAAGTTACGCTGCAGGCTGTTGCCCGGGCCGCGACCTGTAACACCACCATTTGCGATGGCTATTTTCGCCTGCTGTACCTGGTATACGTCCTCCTGCTTAGGATCTTTCTTAGATCTGTCGGTGAAGTCCATGATACGCTTTTCCCATGTTTTAGCACGACCTATTCCTGTTACTTTAGAGCCAACGAACAAGAGCGTGACGCCCATGATACCTACGGCACCCAGCAGTAACAGGTGCTTTACCTGTACACGGCCAATGTAGAATACTATGCTGCATGTAGCACCCAACATCAACGCTGTAGACAGGTTGGCCGGGGCAATGAATGCGCAAGTCAATAACATGGGCAACAAAACCGGTAAAAAACCCTTCTTAAAATCTTTGATCACGGCCTGCTTCATACTCAACACCCGCGCCAGGAACATGAACAATGCCAGCTTGGCAAGGTCAGAAGTCTGGAAAGTGAGGTTGACCACCGGTAGTTTTATCCAACGAGAGCCTTCATTGAGGCTTGTGCCAAAGAGCAAAGTATATAATAACAATGGTATGCTAATGAAGTAGAGTAGTACTGCCACTTTAGCAAACTTTGTGTAGTTAATGTTATGCACCCAATAAATGATGAGCAACCCAAGACCCAATACCATTACCTGCTTTAGCAGGAAGAAACTGGATGCTTTTTCGCTACGGTATGCCAATGAACCGGTACTGCTATACACGGCGAGGAGGCTGATGAGCGACAGCACCATCACCACGGCCCAAATGACCTGGTCTCCTTTCGTCTTGTTAAGCAATTTTTTTACGCTCATTGTTATTTTTATTGTCTATTAAAGGCTGCGAACCGCTTCCTTAAATTGTTGTCCTCTGTCTTCATAATTTTTGAAAAGGTCGAAGCTGGCACATGCCGGTGAAAGCAATACCACATCACCTTTGTCTGCCAGTGCATAAGCCGCATGGACGGCGTCTTTTGCGCTGGTGGTGTCTACGATGGTGTGCACAAAGCTGTAGAAGAAATCGTGAATAGGCTCGTTATGCACGCCAAGGCAAACGATAGCTTTTACTTTTTCTTTTACTAACCCTTCGATCTCGTGGTAGTTATTGCCCTTGTCCTGTCCGCCAAGAAGCAGGATCACAGGTTTTGTCATACTCTCCAATGCAAACCATACAGAGTTTACGTTGGTGCCTTTACTATCATTGATGAACTCTACGCCGCGGACGGTAGCGACATATTCCAACCTGTGCTCCAATCCTTCAAAAGACTCAAAGCTTTCGCGGATCTTCTCCTTTCTGATGTGTGCCGCTCTGCCCGAAATGCCCGCTGCCATAGAATTAAATTGATTGTGCTTGCCTTTTATAGTGAGGTCGTGAACCGAAGCCTGCATGTCATCTCCGTCATACCTGATGTGTAAATTGTCTTTGTTCACAAATGCTCCTTCGTCGTGAATCTTATTTTCGTCCATTGTAATGTGTACTGTTTTGGCGTGAATCGAATGGGTGGTTAAGTAGTTGTTGATAGCAGGATCGTCAATGTTTAAAACAAGAAGATCTGATGGTAATTGGTTTTGTGTGATCTTAAATTTAGACGCAACATAATTTTCAAAAACGTAATTGTATCGGTCCAGGTGATCGGGTGTAATGTTGAGCAGTACAGCTATATCGGGCCTGAACTGATGGATATCATCGAGCTGAAAGCTGCTGACCTCTATTACATACCATTCACATGGTTTTTCAAATATCTGCAAAGCAAAGCTCCGGCCTATATTCCCCACCATGGCCACATCGTAGCCGGCGGTCTTAAGTATGTGCCAGGTAAGTTTTGTTGTTGTACTCTTTCCGTTACTGCCTGTTATAGCTATGATCTTGCTGTCACCTTTGTAGCGGTAGCCAAACTCGATCTCACTGCACACTTCAATACCGGCATTCCTTATCTTCTTTACTATTTCTGCTTTGTCGGGTATTCCCGGGCTTTTTACTACACAATCGGCTGTGAGTATCTTCCCTTCGGTGTGGCCGCCTTCTTCAAAAGCGATACCATTATCCTGCAGCATAGCCCTGAATGATGGCTTGATAGTGCCGCCATCGCTTACAAACACATCCCAGCCCTGCTGGTTGCCCAGCAATGCGGCACCTACACCGCTTTCAGCGGCGCCCAGTATCACGAGCTTTTTGTTGTTTGCACTCATTGTTATTGCAGTTTTAATGTTACTATACTCATTATGGCCAGTATGATACCAATGATCCAGAAGCGGGTTACGATCTTAGACTCATGATAGCCCAGTTTCTGGTAGTGGTGGTGAAGTGGTGCCATCAGGAATATCCTGACTCCTTCGCCTGTTTTCTTTTTTGTACGCTTGAAGTACCATACCTGCAGCATCACTGAAACATTCTCAACCAGGAATATGCCGCAGATAATAGGTATCAATAACTCTTTGCGCACTATGATAGCCAGCGATGCGATGATACCACCAAGTGCCAGGCTGCCGGTATCGCCCATAAATACCTGCGCGGGATAGGCATTGTACCATAGGAAACCGACACATGCGCCTACGAATGCGCCAATGAAAATGGATAGCTCACCAAGGTTAGGGATATCCATAATATTGAGGTAGCCGGCAAATATGTAGTTACCCGATACATAGGCGAATACACCCAGGCAGACACCAATGATCGCCGATACCCCTGTTGCCAGTCCGTCTATACCATCGGTAATGTTCGCGCCGTTGGAGACAGCTACAATGATGAAGATGACGAACAGTACGTAGATGATTGGAGTAGTATAGGCTATATACTTTTCACCAAAAAGCTCGGCAATTTTCTCATACCTGAATTCATGCGTCTTGATGAATGGCAGGGTAGTAGTTGCTGTTCTTACGTTTACGTAGTTATGTTCTCCGCCCTTATCATCTTTACGGGTGAAACGGCCTCTTTCCAGCTTTTCTTCACTGTTGTAAACACCGGTGCCATTCTTTACTTCTCGGCTGATGATCACATTGTCGTTATAGTACATGGTAACACCGATGATGATACCGAGCCCTATCTGGCCTATAACTTTAAACCGACCTGCCAGGCCTTCTTTGTTTTTCTTAAACACCTTAATGTAATCGTCGATGAAGCCGATAACACCCAGCCATATCGTAGAGACGATCATTAAGACTATATATACATTCATTACCCGTGCAAACAGTAATGTAGGTATGAGTATTGCTGCTATGATGATCAGTCCACCCATAGTAGGCGTTCCTTTCTTTGCTTTCTCGCCATCAAGGCCCAGGTCACGTACAGTTTCGCCTATTTGTTTATTCCGCAGGAAGTTGATCAGCCTTTTGCCGAACAGCATGGATATTACCAACGAAAGGATAATAGCCATAGCCACCCTGAAGGTGATATAGTTGAACACGCCCAACCCAATAAGGCGTAGCTGGAGTGTGTCGTGCAGATATTTATATAAATAGTACAGCATTTATGCCTGTTATTTGCTTAGTGTTTCAAACGTTTGGGTTAGTTCTTCGCGGTCATCAAAATGATGTTTTACACCGCTTATCTCATGATATGTTTCGTGTCCTTTGCCTGCTATGAGAATAATATCTCCCGCCATGGCCAGTGAACATGCAACTTTTATTGCTTCGCGCCTGTCGGTAATCCTCAGGCACTTTCTTTTCATGGCTGTACTCAGCCCACTTTCCATATCATCAAGTATTGCTTCCGGGTCTTCGCTGCGCGGGTTATCGGAAGTGAGTATTGTTTTGTCGCTGTGCTCGCAAGCCGCCTCAGCCATTATAGGGCGCTTGGTCTTATCTCTGTCGCCACCGCAGCCTACTACCGTGATGAGCCTTTGCCCGTTAGTGCGCAGTTGGTTGATAGTAGCCAGTACATTGATCAATGCATCGGGCGTATGTGCGTAGTCAACTATGCCCAATACCTTGTCTACTTTAGACATGTAGGTTTCGAACCTGCCCTGTGCGCCGCGCAATGCGCTAAGCACTTCGAGGATCTGCATCTTGTCTTCGCCTAGTTGCTTTGCCGCGCCGTAAACCGCCAACAGATTATAAGCGTTAAAAATACCAATCATGCTGAAGTGCGCTTCGATACCGTCGACATTCATTACCAGGCCGGTAAGGCTGTTTTCCAGCACCTTGCCTTTTATTGATGCCGGCATACGCAGGCTGTAAGACAATTTCTCTGCTTTGGTATTCTGCAGCATTACCGTACCGCGCTTATCATCGGCATTAGTAATGGCGAATGCTTCGGCTGATAGGCCATCGAAAAATGCCTTCTTCACCCTGATGTATTCATCGAAAGTCTTGTGGTAGTCGAGGTGGTCGTGCGTAATGTTGGTAAACACGCCACCTGCAAACCTGATGCCCGCAATGCGCTGCTGATGCACTGCGTGTGAGCTTACTTCCATGAATGCATGTGTACAACCTGCATCCACCATTTGCCTGAGCAATGCATGGATGGAGATAGCATCGGGGGTAGTGTGTGTTGCCACTACTACCTGCTTGTGTATATGATTCTGTACGGTAGATAACAGACCGCACTTGTAACCCAATTTTTCAAAGAGCTGATAGAGCAGGGTAGCAGTAGTGGTTTTTCCATTAGTACCTGTAATGCCTACTATCTTCAATTCTGATGACGGAAAGCCGTAAAATGCATCGGCCATCAGTCCGGCAGCTGCAGCGCTGTCCTTCACTTTTATATAGGTAACACCTTCTGCAAGTGTAGCCGGCATTGTTTCGCAAACAATAGCTACCGCACGGTCGGTGATCGCCTTCTCAATAAAGCCATGACCATCGGACAAAGTGCCCTTGATGGCTATGAATACAAAACCTGCCGTCACTTTGCGGGAGTCAATGCAAAGGCCGTTGACTTCAATAGTCGCCGAACCCTTCACTTGTGAAGGGTCAATATTTACCAATATGTCTTTTAATGTTGGCATCAGCTTAATTGGAGTATTACGTTTTGTCCTTTATTTATTCTTGTTCCCGGTATTATAGATTGCGATTGCACTTTGCCTTTGCCCATCACCTGCACTTGTAGTCCGCATGTTTCCAGCATATACACTGCATCTTTCAATCCCATCCCCTTCAGATCCGGCATGATGTCTCTGAATAATTTTGCCGGTAGAATGGTCATTTTCTTTGATGAGTCGGTAGACATCTGCATCATCTGGTTCAGATAGTCGCCCGGTGTTGGTGCTGGCTTCTTAATGCCGTTAAGGAGAGTTCTGTAGTTACGTGCTGTGGCCATGCTTGATGTAAGCCTGCCATTGTTGGTCTTTGCGAAACTATCTAATGGGCCAGCCCATGCGCCCATGTTCTCTGAAAATATCTTGTCTGCAACCATCCTGAATACCGGTGCGGCGATAGTACCACCATAGTAAGCTGCTGAATGCGGCTTTGTGCGGATAACCACGCATATAGTATACTTCGGTGCTTCGGCCGGCATGTAGCCTACAAAAGAACCCTGGTAAACACCATCTGTGTACCTGATGCCCTTATCTGCTACCTGTGCAGTACCGGTTTTGCCGGACATTGTATAATATGGAGATTCAATTCCTTTACCTGTGCCTTCTGTCACTACGGCACGTGTGCATTTGCGCAGCTGTGCTATTGTGTTAGAGTCGCCTACCTGCTCAATCATATGCGGTGCAAATGACTTTACTTCTTTGCCGTATTCGCGGATAGAGCTAACCAGGTATGGGCGCATCATCTTACCATCGTTTGCAATAGCGTTGTACAGCATGCAGGTGTGCAGTGGTGAAATGAGTATACCATAGCCTGTTGCCATCCATGGTAGCGTGGTATTGCTCCATGTGGTCATGCCCGGCTTAGTGATCACTGTTCTGCGCTCTCCCGCCAGGTCTATACCTGTTGGCTGATCGAGATGCAGCTTGGTAAGGTGCTCAATATACTTTGACGGATTGTCTTTGTAGTGCTGGTTAGCCAGTTTTGCCATTGCCGCATTGCTCGACTCAGCGTATGCCTTCCAGATAGGCATTGCGTGCAGGCCCAGGTGAGAGTCGTTCATAGTTCTGTTGCCAAAACGAATAGCCCCACCTTCCGCATCTACAATGTCGTCCACATTGATCATCTTGTCATTCAGTAATGATAAAAGAGTAACCAGTTTGAATGTAGAACCCGGTTCTGTAGGGATCATGGCGTAGTTGAAATCCTCAAAGTAGCTGCCGTCGGTTTGTCTGCCCAGGTTGACCAACGTGCGGATCTTACCTGTTTTTACTTCCATGACAATACAAGTCCCGTAGAGGCACTCGTATTTCTGCAACAGACTCAGCAACGCATGTTCTGCAACGTCCTGGATGTTCATATCCAGTGTAGTTACTATGTCCTTGCCATTCTGCGGGTCTACTTCAGAGCCTTCGATAGGTACCCATGCACCGCCTGTTGATTTCTGAACGATGCGACGACCATTTTCTCCGGTTAGGGTGTCATTATAAGTAGCTTCAAGGCCGGTTACGTTACTGTCTCTGAAGATGCCGATAGTACGGTAAGCCAATGTTTTGTAAGGCGCTTCTCTCTTTTCCTTAGGGTCGGAGATGAAACCACCCAGTCCCTTTCCTTTGTTGAATATAGGGAAAGAGCGCAATGCTTCGTGCTGGTAGTACTTCAACTTACGACCAAGAAGATAGTACTTCTCGCCATCGTTGTAGGCGCGAACGAACTCTTCTTTATAGATCTCTGCAGATTTGTCTGCAAAGAGGTTGGCTACGCATCCGGCCAGCGTATCAATGTTCTTGGCAAAGAGGCCAGAGTCAATAACGGAGAAGTCAATGTGTACTTCGAACTCAGGAATAGAAGAGCTGAGTAGTACGCCGTCTTCATTATATATGTTTCCCCTGTCTGCCTTAAGTGTATCGAAGCGGGTGTGCATTTCTTTAGCGAGTGCACGAAGTTTAGGCCCTTCCTGAAACTGGATCATTGCGGCCTTGATGACAATAGCGATACCGAACAGGCAAATGCCTGTAAACGCCATGTACACCCTGAACCTAATGTCCTGTTTAATGCTTAAACTCATTTTTCGCTTCCCCTTAGTTCTTCTTGACTTACTACTCTTTTACTTCTTACTTATCTTATATGCCGGTAATAGAGACGGTTTTAATCCTATTGCTTCGGCATTCTTTATTACCTGTGTTTCTGTTTTCACCTGCATCAGCTGAGACTGTACGTCCATATGCTTCCAGCGCAGCTCTTTCAGTGCCTTGTATTGTTTATTCGTTTCCCGCTGTATCTCAATAGAGCGGTGACTGTTACTTATATAGAAAACGCACAAAAGCGCTATGAAACCAAAGTAGGGGATGTTATTAACGATAGCTTTATAAGATAACTTCTCCACCAGTGATCGCCAGTCACTTCTTACCCTCTGTGCAGGTGTTATATGCTCCTGCGGTATTTTTTCATCTTCGTTACTCATAATCGCTCCGCTATTCTCAGCCGTGCGCTGCGCGCCCGGTTATTTGCCTTTAGTTCTTGTTCTGTAGGTTCTATGGGCTTGTTATTGATCGGCCTCAACACCTGTTTGCTCTCCTCGTTATCGTCCCACACACCTCTTTTTATATATTGCTTTACTATCCTGTCTTCTAATGAATGGAAGGAGATCACACTTAATCTTCCTCCCGGTTTTAAACTCTGAGCCGACTGTTGTAAAAAGTCTTTCAATACACCCAGCTCATCGTTTACTTCTATTCTCAGGGCTTGGAACACCTGCGCCAGGTACTTATTGGGGTTTCCGCCTCTCATTACCGGTGCCAGCATTGCTTTCAATGCAGCTATGGTGGTTATCTTCATCGCCTTGCGGTTGTCCACTATATGCTTTGCCAGCTGCTTAGAGTTCCTTACTTCGCCATATTGCTCAAACAGTTTGTGCAACTGTGGTTCCGTATAGGTGCGCAGTATCTCTGCTGCCGTTAACTCTGAACGCTTGTCCATTCTCATGTCCAGCGGGCCATCGAACCTCAGCGAAAAACCTCTTTCTGCCGTATCGAACTGGAATGAACTCACTCCAAGATCTGCCAGTATGCCATCTACTTCGTTAATGCCGTGCAGCCTCAAAAAGCGACGCAGGTATTTGAAGTTTTCCGTCACAGGTATCAATCTGTCGTCGTCAGGCTTATTTCTCCACGCATCTTCGTCCTGGTCAAATGCTATCAATCTGCCTTCCGGCCCCAACTTTGACAATATAAGCCTGCTATGCCCACCGCCGCCGAAAGTGGCATCTACATAGGTGCCATTCTCTTTGATATCCAGTCCGTCCACCGTTTCATTTAATAGAACCGTAGTGTGGTAAAAATCAGGGTTACTCATTATCGTCTGTGTCAAATGGGTTACCGTAATCTTTTGCTACTTCTGCGGCCAACGTGCTGAATTTCGCTGCGTTTTGGCGCATGTATTCGTAGTACGTATCTTTATCCCACAGCTCTACTTTATTTCCCTGAGCTGCCATTACAATGTCCTTTTTCATACCGGCATACTCCAGTAATTGCTTGGGCAGTAACAGCCTGTCTGCGCTATCCATTTCTAATGGTGTGGCGCCGTTCATGAATAATCTCTTAAAATCTCTTACACCTGCTACCAGGTCATTCATCTTATTGATCTTCTTTGCAATAGGATTCCAGACTTCGGTTGTATACAGTGTAAGGCACTTTTCAAAACCTCTGTTGATGACAAAGTTTCCTCCATTGGTCTCCGGCAATTGCTTGCGGAAGGCCGATGGCAGTAGCATACGCCCTTTGGCGTCTATTGCTACTTCGTATTCACCGAGGAAATTTGACATTTTGAGACTATTGGTAGATTATTTACACAAAATAACAAAACTTCCCACAATTTCCCACAATTTCCCACTTACTATAATTATCCACAAAAATATATGTACCTGAAACCCTTATCTGGCAATGATTACAGACGAATAATGGCGTTACAGCGATTTGTCGATGTTGGTAACTTGTGAATATGTGTGGATAACCTGTGAAATCACCTGTTTTGCCGTTAGAAAAATCCGGTTATATCATTTAACAAATCAGATATAGTTGAAACCAACTTTTTCAATATCTTTGTCACCCTGTATGCAGCTACGCGTTAGAAAATTATTGTATTTGTTTTTGGGTGTTCTGATGTTCAGCTCGTGCGGACATTTTGAGAAGATCAGGAAAAGCAGCGATGTTAATTACAAATTGACAAAGGCAAATGAGTATTTCGATAAAAAGGAATGGACACATGCCTATGAGTTGTATAAAGACCTGATGCCCATTATGAAGAGCACCAGGAACTTTGAAGCGCTGTATTACAAGTATGCTTACACTTTGTACTACCAAAAGGCATATATAGATGCTTCTTACAACTTTAAGAACTTCACCGAATACTTCCCTACAAGCAAAGACGCTGAAGAGTGTGAATTTATGAGTGCTGTTTGTTTGTATAAGTACGCACCTAAGTATACGCTGGATCAGACCAACTCAATAAAGGCGCTGGAAGCCCTGCAGGGATATGTGAACAGGTATCCGAACTCTAAGAGAATACCTGAAGCGATGGTCTATATTGAGGCTTCGCACAAGAAACTGGAGAATAAGGAAGCAGACGCAGCCAGATTGTACTTCAATATCAGCCAGTTCAAAGCTGCCACTGTAGCTTACAGAAGTGTACTGAGGAACTATCCGGAATCGACCAACGGCGACCTGTACCAGTTCATGATCATGAAGGCCATTTATAAGTACGCAAAAGCAAGCGTTCCTGAAAAGCAGGAAGAGCGTTTTGCCAATGCCATTACCGCCTACAGAGAATTAAAAGATAATTATCCGAATTCTAAGTACCTTGCGGATGCGGAGCAATTAAATATAGAAGCAAATAATAACGTTAAAAAAATACGCGATGAGCACAAGTAAAAAATCTTTTTCTTCAGTTAATCCTTTGTTGGAAACACGCGATGTGATCGCACTTAAGGATAAGACAGGTAATCTGTACGAGTCTATTTCCATCATTGGCAGAAGGGCTAACCAGATATCTGTGAACATGAAGGAAGAGCTTCACCGCAAGTTGGATGAGTTTTCCGTACATGCTGATAACCTGGAAGAAGTACACGAGAATAAAGAGCAGATAGAAATATCACGCATTTATGAGCGTATGGCTAACGCGCCACTTCAGGCACTTACAGAATTTAACGACGACAGAATTTACCACCGTAAGAAGGTAATGTAATTTCTACATAGTATTGAGAAGGCTATTCCGGACACCCGGAATGGCTTTTTTATTTAACATACACCAAACAATATAAACAGCCGCCTGCGGTTTATATTTACAATATCGTACTTCTTTACAACTTGCCTACTTATGTCTAAACAATACAAGCATCTCTTTTTTGACCTGGATCATACTCTTTGGGATTTTGATAAGAATTCGGAAGCCACAATGAGACAGTTGTATCATGAGCTGAATCTGAAGGGAGAAGGTATTGAAGACTTTGATGAGATGTTCAAGTCTTATAATGTGCATAACGATAAGTTGTGGGATAGGTACAGGAAGGGTTTCATTAAGCGCGATGAACTGAGGTGGAAGCGTATGTGGCTGATGCTGTTGGATTTTAAAGTAACCGATACGGCGCTGGCACATGAACTGGGTGTGGCCTACCTGGAGATCTTACCTACGCAAACATTGCTGCTGCCGCATACCAAAGAGTTGCTGGAGCACTGTAAGGGAAGATATGAGATGCACCTGATCACCAATGGTTTTGAGACTACCCAGCGCCTGAAGCTGCAGTACTCTGGTATAGCCCGCTATTTCACCCACCTGATCACTTCGGAGAAGAGTAATAGCATGAAGCCGTATAAAGAGATATTTGAATATGCGCTGAAACTGGCAAATGCCGATGTGGCAGATAGTATAATGATAGGCGATGCTGTTGATATAGATATCCTCGGGGCTATAGATGCCGGCTGGGATTCTGTCTACTTTAATCCGCACGAAAAGCCACACGATAGAAAGCCGACTTACGAGATAAAGCACCTGGAAGAGTTGATGAGTATTTTTTAGAAGAGAGTCGTAAGTCGAAAGTCATAAGTCGTAAGCCGATAGGTAATTATGCTTTGTTGTATAGCACAATATTTTATTGACCGCGACGGGTTGAAATTTCTTGAAGGGAACCTTTAGTTTATTTATCTTTACGGGTAGATGTTGCACAGTAAGGAAAGAGAAGATTCATACCTACAGAAAGGACTACGGAAGCAGTTAGTACAGATATTACGCGATAAAAAGATCAATGATCAACAAGTACTGACCGACGAACGGGTGCTTGCTGCCATAGAGGCAGTGCCAAGGCATTATTTCCTTGACCCGGCCTTTGAAAGGCAGGCATATGAGAACCGTGCATTTCCTATTACAGCCGGTCAGACCATCTCTCACCCATACACAGTTGCCTACCAGACTCAGCTGCTGGAGATAAAGAAATTTGACAAGGTGTTGGAAATAGGCACAGGTAGTGCTTACCAGGCATGTGTATTGGCCGAAATGGGTGTTACATTATATACCATAGAAAGGCAAAGAGAATTGTTTGACTATGTGGAGAAGTTCTTCTTTATGAAGAAGTACTTCAACATCAAGCGGTTTTATGGCGATGGTTTTGAAGGTCTCCCAACATTTGCCCCATTCGATAAGATCATCATTACCTGCGGTGCTCCTTTCATTCCACCTAAACTGATACAGCAATTAAAGCCGGGCGGTATTATGGTGATACCTGTTGGTGATGATGGCAAGCAGAAGATGCTGCGTATTACCAAAGACGCGACAGGTAACATTCACGAAGAAGAAACCGGTGATTTTTCTTTTGTGCCTATGCTGGAAGGGAAGAACAAAAAGTAATTGCGCAATGGCTGAATGAATTGGGCAATTCGACAATTTGACAATTCGGCAATGAGAAGATCTAACAGTCTGTTGAGTTAATTATCGCACAACATGTTAACCTATTGAACTAATATTTCTTTGCATCCCTTTCCATTTGGACCGCTTCAACGGCGAGTTTTTGAATATTTTATTGAAAGCGTCTTCTGACAGTTCTTCCCACTGTCTCATTGATAGATTGAGTATCTCCGGTATCGGTGTGAAGTTGGCTTCTGTATTGGGCTTAGAAAAACGGTTCCAGGGGCAAACGTCCTGGCATATGTCGCAGCCAAACATCCAGTTTTCCATTTTGTTGTGGAACTCTGATGGGATCAATGCATCCTTTAATTCTATAGTAAGGTAAGAGATGCATTTTGTCGCATCGATCTTTGTGGGCGATACAATAGCATCGGTAGGGCAGGCATCTATGCAGCGGGTGCAGGTGCCGCAATGATCTGTGGTGAAAGGTGCATCCGTACTCAGCTCAAGGTCGGTAATGAGGGTGGCTATAAAAAAGAAGGAACCGGAGTTGCGGGTAAGTACGTTTCCATTCTTGCCTATCCAACCCAATCCGCTGCGCACGGCCCAGCTGCGCTCCAGTACCGGCGCACTATCTACAAATCCTCTGCCATCAACAGCGCCGATGTTGGTGTTGATGAAATCGAGCAGCTGATTGAGTTTCTCCCTGATCACATAATGGTAGTCGGTACCCCATGCGTACTTGGCTATTTTAGGTGCAAGGGCTTGCTGCTGTTCCGCAGGGTAATAGTTAAGCTGCAGGGTGATTACAGACTTAGCTCCGGGCACCAGTTTACGAGGGTCTATGCGCAGGTCGAAATTACGCTCCATATATTCCATGCCTGCGTTGTAACCCTTACTCAGCCATTGTTCCAACCGTACTGCATCATCTTCCAGCTGCACAGCTTTGGCTATGCCACAACTATTAAAGCCTAGCCTTGACGCTTCGTCTTTAATGAGTTTTGTGTTTTTGTCGGGAGATGAATACATTGCTGTAAAGGTAGGTCTATGATTGTGGTTTTACCGTAACCCCTCTTATCTCTTCCAGCTTAGCAACGTAGGTGGTAATTTGCGGACGAGGTATGCCTGCTTTTATGGTGCAAAATAGTTGAAGGTCTTGCTGGTAGATTGTTGCTTCACATTGTTTCAGCAGGTACAAAACTTCACCCATAGACGGATAGTCGAAGTTGAGCTCATACAAGCCTTCTATCCATTTTTCCACACGTGGTAAGTTCTCTAAAGACAATGCTGTGGCTGTTTTGTAGGCATTGATCAGTCCGGGTACACCGAGTAAAGAGCCGCCGAAATAGCGAACTACTACTACCAGTACATTGGTCAGTCCAAGGCTGTCTATCTGCCCCAGCATTGGTTTGCCTGCACTGCCCGATGGTTCGCCATCGTCAGTTGCCCGGTACTGACTGCCATCTGTGCCCAGTCGCCATGCCACACAATGATGGTTGGCCTTTGGGTGCAGCTTCTTCAGCATCTGCAGTTTATCTTTTATTTCCTGCTGTGTAAACACAGGATAGCTGAACGCCAGGAATTTACTGCCCCTATCTCTGAAGTCGCCCGTGCCAGGTGTACTTATAGTAGTGTATTTATCCGGTGTCATATCATTCCTCCCGCTGCGATCAACAATATAGCTATGATAGATAGCACCAATCCTATTATACGCTGTGCATTGGCCTTCTCCCTGAAAATGAATATTGCGGCCAGAGATGAAGCAACCAGTGTGCCTATATTCAAGACCGGTATAGTAGCTGAGCTTTGCATTACTCCGCAGTTGATAGAGCGGATAAGGAAGTAGATAGAGAAGTAATTGGGTACGCCTATGCAGATGCCGGCTACAAGGTTACGCCAGTGTAGCTGCATCTTTTTCATGAGCAGCATAATGATAACGATGATGATACCAAAACACGCAGCTACGCCAAAGCAATAGATGGTGAATGTTGCCTGCACTTCAGGCGTATCAAGGAAAGTATGCTGTGCATAGTTGACCAGGGCATCCAGTAAGCCACTGCCTATAAACAATAATAGCGGCCACATAAGACTTGGCGTTTTACCGTTTTCTTCCTTTACACGTGTAGTAAGGTATACTGCCGGTAGTGCCAATGCAATACCTATTATTTTCCAGATCCCGGCGGCTTCATGAAAGAACACAATGGCTATGGTAACGGGTATTACCAGTGATAGTTTGTTGGCAATAGTAGCAGTGGTGATACCATCTACCTTGGTGCAATAGCCAATGAGGTTGAAGATAGATATGAATGCAGCACCCATAAGGAAGGTCCACGGGAACCATTGTTGCGTAACGTGGCTTGCCTGGAAAGGCATATGACCCAGGAACAAACTGCCTGTGATAACGCACACACAGTAGTTAACTACAATGGCCTGCAGTGTGTCTATCTTATACCGAGGTAATACCTTAAATATGGCAGAGATGAGTACGTTGAGTAAAATGGTGATAACGAGATAAAGCATGTGTTGAAAAATAAAAAGTAAAAACTTAAAAGTAAAAAGCGGTTGATGTACTCGGTGAAAGGTAAAGCGATTAGCACTGTTTTTATAATTCCATCCCTTTGATGTAAGGATAAGGGCTTTGTTTGTTGACAAAGGCTTCTAAACGATCGTCACTAAGATTGGTAGAGAATGCTTTGGAGCTGTTGGTTAATTGTGGAGCTATCAATCCCGTTCCTAATTGTTTGTCTCCTGTAAATATCCTGGCTTCATCCCAAAGGCCGGCATCAATAAAGCTGTTCAGCAGCTTTGCGCCACCTTCTACTATCAGCGATGTGATCTTTTGCTGATGAAGCAGGGCTAGGAGGTCATTTAATAATTGTTCGCCAAAGGGTAACTTAATGAAGCGAACATTGCCTCTTGTTCCCTCCGTCTGTTCATTGATGATCCAGGTTTCGGCTGAGTCATCGAACAAGTGGTGTGTGGCAGGTATAGTTGCATTTTTAGAAATGGCTATCCTCAATGGTTGCTTGCCAGTCCATAACCTTGCGGTAAGTTGCGGATTGTCATTGACTGCGGTGGTAGCACCCACCATTATAGCGGCCTCTTCGGTGCGCCACTTATGTACCAATTGGTTGCTATGGCTATTCGTTATCTGGAATCTGCTCTTGTCTGCCGGGGCTATAAAGCTGTCGGTAGGTTGCGCCCATTTTAGAATGATATATGGTCTCTGCTGCTGATGGAAACAGAAAAAGCGCCGGTTTACCCACAAGCCTTCCGCTTCGCATAAACCCGTTACCACTTCTATTCCTGCGTTTTTGAGTATATCTATGCCTCGGCCGCTTACCAGTTCAAAAGGGTCTCTATTGGCTATGACCACCTTGCCCACCTTTTCCGCTACCAGCCTGGTGGCGCAGGGGGGCGTTTTGCCGGTGTGTGCACAAGGTTCCAGCGTTACGTACATGGTGCTGCCAGGTATAAGGTGTTTATCGGCTTCCGCTACATTATTCAGGCAATCTACCTCGGCATGTGCCTGACCATATACATGGTGCCAACCTTCGCCTATAATACGCCCATCGCTTACCAGCACAGCGCCTACCATGGGGTTAGGACTTGTGTATCCCTTACCTCTTTGTGCCAGTTCTATGGCCCGCTGCATGTATAGTACTTCCGGTTGCAAGGACGCGAAATTAAGAAAATACATGGGTGCAACGAAAACAAATGCTGTAAAACAGGATATTATGTGGTATTGGCATGACATAACTCATGCTGCGGAAAGGCAACAGATTTGAAATTACCTGTAACTTTGCACCATGATAGTGGAGGAGGGTAAGACAATAAGGTTGTCTCAATTGCACGCCGGAACAAAGGCGGTTATACACAGCCATGATGAAAGTGAGTTCCAGCTGACGCTTATGGAGATGGGTTGTATACCCGGTGAGCCGGTGTGGGTAGAGATGATCGCTCCCCTTGGCGACCCTATGGCCATACAGATAGCCGGCTATTATCTTAGTCTGCGCAAGCAGGATGCCGACAAGATATGGGTTACATTAAATAAATAATTATTAATAATTGCCGTGTGGTTTTGGACGTATTCATCCAAAGCACTATTTTGTATTCCGTTATATTTAGTATATTAGCGGGATTTTTAGATTTAATGCTTACAATTCAGGCAGATAATAAATGATATCTATGCACTACAGTACGATACTTAAAAGGGGAGCTTTTCTATTGGTTTTCGCCATATTCGCTATAGGCGGATGTAAGAAAACAGATTCAAATCCTCTTACTGACGATGATGACGCGGGTGGCTATGCTTCTGATGCTTCGAGGATTGAGTGGCTGAGCAATGACGCGATATCTATTGCAGATGCAGCCGGTAATTTCTACAATGGCGTATACATGAAGACTACCAATACTTTTGGTACATGCGCTATAGTGGCTATTGATACTGTTAGCACTCCTCACGTACTTACTATTCGTTTTGGTAATGAAAATTGTATGTGTCTTGATGGTAAGAACCGCAGAGGTAATATCATTGTTACTTACAATGGACAGTACACTTCACCTAACATTATTCATACTATTAAGTATGATGACTATTATGTCAACAACATCCGCCTGTCGGGTAATACCAAGGTAACACGTATAGATACTACAGTTGTTGGTAACTGGTACTACAATGTAAAGGTTGATGACACGATGACCACTACGCCTAACAAATATGTTACCTGGAAGGGTTCTTTGACCCGCAAATGGATAACCGGTTATGCTACAGGCGACAGGAATGATGATGTTTATTCTATTTCAGGTAACACTACTTTGGTAAGAGAAAATGGCCACCTGTTCACTTTCGACATCCAGACACCATTGAAATTTGCATTGGACTGCGATTTCGCTGAGTCAGGCGTTGTGAATGTTACCGGATTTAACGGTGATACCCGCGTGTTGAACTATGCATTAGGTAACAATGGCCCGGCAGGCACCTGCGACAATTTCGCTCAGCTGAATGTTGGTGTGCACGTTTACCAGCTTACTTTGTATTAATAGACTTAAAATAATATTTGGAACAGGCGGGATCTCCCGCCTGTTTTTTTATGCCTGACACCCCCAGAATTACCGTTCATGAACTTTTCCGACCGTTGGTGAACAATATTCCCTTAACTGCTAACTGCTGTAGTATTTTTATACTGTGATAGATGGAATTCATTGTGAATGAGGAAAAATAAGCGGTTATGAACAATATGCGGTTGCGTCGGATTTTGTGGGGAGTACTTTCACTGTTGCTGATAGGCACAGGTAACCAGCTGTTGGCACAACAGATCATCAATACATTTGCGGGGTCGGGTAAGGTTGGATACAACGGAGAAGGAGTGAAGGCTACTGAAGCTAAATTAGATGGCCCTGTAGCCTCGGCTACCGACAATGAGGGTAATCTGTATGAAGCAGACTACAATGGCAACAGGGTACGTAAAATAACCAAAGAAGGCATTATAATTACCATTGCAGGAACAGGGCAGCATGGCTTTACCAAAGATGGCAGGAGGGCAATTGATGCTAACCTTGGCAAACCATCGGGTATTGTAGTAGATAAAGACGGGAACGTTTACTTTTCTGAGCGTGATAATAACTGCGTTCGCAAAATTGATAAGAATGGGATATTGACTAACATAGTGGGCGATTATACAAGCGGATTCAGCGGTAATGGCTGCGAAGCGATCACCTGCCAGTTACAAGCTCCCGGAGCATTAGCTATGGATAAAGACGGCAACTTATACATTGCCGACTGCGACAATAACAGTGTAAGGAAAGTAGATGCTAAGGGATTTATCTACGCCTATGCTGGCAATGGCTTTGGCGCGGGTACGGGTACAGGTGGTTATAGTGGAGATGGGGGCAAGGCTATAGCTGCAAAATTGAACCAACCTACCAGTATTGCATTTGACAAAGACGGCAATCTATTTATATCCGATTGTTTTAACCACAGCATCCGCAAGGTAAATAAGCAAGGTATTATCAGCACAGTTGCCGGTACAGGTGTTTCGGGTTATAACGGCGAAGGCGCGGCAGCAACCAGATCACAACTAAGCTACCCATCGGCTGTCGCTGTAGACAATAAAGGAAATATTTTCATTGCCGACAATGGCAATTTCAGGATACGTAAAGTAGATACAACTGGTACTATTGCTACAATAACCGGTAATGGTACACAAGGGGCATCTGGAGATAGCGGAATAGCAGGGAATGCTATGATCGGCAAGACCACATTCCTTACGTTCGGAACCTCCGGCGAGTTATACTTCGGAGATTACCTGGAAAGTAGGATACGGGTAATAGCGGAAACAAGAGTGGATAATATAACCAATGTGCCGGCCTGTAAGGCTTCAGGTAATCATGTTTCTGCGGGGTCAACGTCTGCCTCTGTGGGAGGAAGTGTACAGTAACTGCTGTCTACAAACAAGAAAGTAATATGGCACAAGCCTTTTCTATTTCCTCTTCAGTAATGGTAAGTGGTGGTGCTATTCGGATACATCCCGGTGCAAACAGGAACCAATCGGAGAATAGCCCCTTGTCCAGGCAGCGATGTAATGTTTCCTGAACATGCTCAGCATTATCCAGATCAACAGCCATAAGTAAGCCAGCGCTTCTCACCTCTTTTATAGCCGGGTGTTTCAGTAGGGCAAGAAATAGCTGCTCTTTATTAGCTACCTGCTCCACAATATGTTCATCATCGAGTGCCTGCAAGCTGGCCATACCTGCGGCGCAACATACCGGATGTCCGCCAAAGGTGCTGATATGTCCCAGCACAGGATCTGCGCTCAGTGATGTCATGATCTGGTTAGAAGAAATGAATGCACCCAACGGCATTCCACCACCCAGTGCCTTACCCAGCAAAACAATATCAGGTATTACATTGTAGTGTTCAAAACCCCATAACTTACCTGTGCGGCCAAACCCGCATTGTATCTCATCAAATATCAGGAGTGCCCCCATCTCGGTGCACTTTGTACGCAATCTTTGCAGCCAGTTGTCTTTTGGTGTAATTACGCCGGCTTCGGCTTGTATGGTCTCCACTATCACGCACGATGTTTGTTCGTTGATAGCATTTATCAGTTTATCAGCATTATAATCATAGTGCCATACTCCAGGTAACAATGGGCGAAATGCATTGCGCCAGTATTCATCGCCCATTACGCTGAGTGCGCCTATGGTATGGCCATGGTAGCTATTGTTGCAGCAGATAACATCAGTGCGACCGGTATATCTTCTGGCAAGTTTCAGCGCACCGTCAGTAGCCTCTGATCCTGAATTGGTGAAGTATACACAATCAAGATTGGCAGGAAGGTGAGCGGCCAGCGCCTGTGCATATTTTACCTGCGGGCTCTGCACGAGTTCTCCATACACCATTATATGCAGGTACTGCTGCGATTGATCTTGTATTGCTTTCACTACGGCCGGGTGACAGTGGCCAATATTACATACGCTGATGCCGCCAATAATATCGAGGTATGCCTTGCCATCAACACCATACAGGTAATTGCCTGATGCTGACGTGATCTCCAGACCTACCGGTGCCGGTGATGTTGGTGCAAGGTGCTGCTGAAATAATTGACGGTTGTTCATTACTATGCGGGTATTATTTTTAATTCTCTGGCTTTATTTATCAACAGTTCGTGGGCTGCTTCGTAGGTATTGGGGATCACGCCATCTAATATGGCCTCTCTTATCGTTGTCTTGAGTATGCCTACTTCGCGCGATGGTGTAAGATCAAACAGGGCCATGATCTCATCTCCGGATATAGGTGGCTGCCAGTTTCTTACTTTATCACTTTCTTCAACTGCTATGAGCCTTTCTTTCACCAGCTCAAAGTTGGCGAGGTAGCGTTTTACTTTCGCCTGGTTTTTAGAAGTGATATCACTTTCGCATAAGATCATCAGATCTTCCAGGTCTTCACCGGCATCAAACAGCAACCTGCGCATGGCAGAGTCTGTAATGTCTTCTTTGGTAAGGCTTATAGGGCGAAGATGTAATGCTACCAGTTTGGCTACATACTTCATCTTTTCATTCAACGGCAATTTCAGCTGCTTGAATATCTTGGGTGTCATACGCTCACCTACCACCTCGTGGCCGTGAAATGTCCAGCCGTGGCCTTCTTCAAATCGCTTGGTGGCAGGCTTCCCTATGTCGTGCAGCAGGGCAGCCCAGCGCAACCACAGGTCGTCGCTTTTTGCCGCTGTATTATCAATTACCTGCAGGGTGTGGTAAAAATTATCCTTATGTCCCTTACCTTCTATTATCTCTACACCCGATAGTGCTACCATCTGTGGAAAGAAATGCTGGAGCAATCCGCTTCTGTATAACAGGTCAAGTCCAATAGAGGGCTTGGGAGCTGCCATTATCTTATTCAGTTCGTCGGTAATTCTTTCCTGCGATATGATCTTGATCCTTTCCGCATTGCGGGAAATGGATATGAACGCCTCAGGGAGAATGTCAAAGTTGAGCTGTGTGGCAAAACGTATGGCACGCATCATGCGCAGCGGATCATCAGAGAAAGTTACGTCCGGACCCAATGGCGTCCTGATCAGTTTATTCTTCAGGTCTTCGAGTCCATTGAAAGGATCGGTCAGTTTCCCGTAATCTTCTGCGTTAAGGCTTATGGCCATCGCATTGATGGTGAAGTCGCGCCTTAGCTGGTCGTCCTCTATAGTTCCGGCTTCTACATCCGGCTTTCTCGATTCTGCCCTGTAAGATTCTTTGCGTGCCCCTACAAACTCCACATCAAAATCGTGATACCTGAAATGGGCTGTTCCGAAATTCTTAAAGAAGTTGACCTGCGGCCTGGGGTGCAGCAGATCCGCAACAGCATGTGCCAATGCAATTCCATCTCCTGTACATACAATATCTGCGTCCTTAGTCGGTCTGCCCAATAGTTTATCGCGCACGAAGCCCCCTATAAGGTAGCAACTGATGTTCATTCCTGTTGCTGCCTTACTCACCGTATCAAAGATGCTTTGTTCTTCGGCAGTGCAAACAATTTCCATATGGCAGCAAAGCTATGATACACATGGCAGATATAGAAGACGTGGCAATTGTTTAGCTAAGATTATTTGTGGGGGAAAACCCTGAATATGGGGAAGGGTATGGCGTAGGGGCAAAAAAAATAAGACCTCAGAGAACTGAAGTCTTATTTACACCTTATGAAAAATATACCCGATATAAATTTCGGTAAAAATTTTGAAATAAAAAACAAATATTTATTATTTTTTGGTAAAAGATTTTAGGGCAGGCATAAAAAAAATAAGACTCCAGAGAACTGAAGCCTTATTTACACCTTATGAAAAATATACCCGTTATAAATGTCGAACTATTTTTTGAAATACCAAGCGTTTATTTGTTAATTTTTATTTTTCCTAAAAATAATGTTAAAGAGACAATTGATGGATATTTAGGTACGCATATTGCATTACAGATTGTATGAAAAGGCTAATAGTATTGATAATGAGTGTGTTAGGTTTTAGTTATGGTGATTTGTACGCACAATCGTCATCGCCGGTAGATACATTGTACGCAGGCCAGTTGCAGGAGGTGAGTATAAAGAGCAGGTGGACCAATGACACGGAAAGGTATCACTACAACCAAAAGAAGTTTTATGTAAAGACAGTTTTGCCTTATGTCAATGCAGCAACTGCTTTATTTAAAGAGATCAACGCGAAGGAAGAAGATCCGGCAGTATCCCGCCATGAGCTGAAAAAGTTTATTGCGGAAAAGCAGAGCGAGATGAAGAACCAGTTTGAGGATAAGGTAAAATCTCTGAATGTGACACAGGGTGCGTTGTTAGTTAAACTGATAGCCAGGCAGACCAACCTGAATATTTATAAGATCGTAGGTGATGTTAAGAATCCACTTACAGCAGTAAAGTGGCAGTCGTGGGCATTGGTAAATGGTATGAACCTCAACAGGAAGTATCATCCCGAAGAAGAGGTTGACCTGGAGAATATTATGTACGAACTGGGGTATCCGTTGCCGCAGAGTTATGCCACTAATTAATTGCTGCTACTTATTCCTTTCATAGAGCACCGTCCGTTTAGAAGGGCTGGTGTAGACTTCGTGATACATTCTTTTCATCTGGCTATCCAGTTCGCTGTAGCGCTTATTTTGTAAGGCTTTTGCGTCATAGCACCAGGTTACTATGTAGTCAATAGGTATGTGAGATACGTTTACATAGGCTTCTATGTCTGCACCTGGTGGCTGGCCTTCAATGCCATTATCTTTAGAAAGGTGGGCGTAAGGATTGACCTTGTATTTCCATTGCAGTGGGAAGTAGCCTGCATTTGCTTCATAGTTATCGAGCAGTATCAATGGCTTTTCGCAACCGGCATAGTGCAGTGCATGTGTGAACAGGTAGTTGCGATCGGCGATTGTTTTATTATTTCTGTCCTTGCCTTCGGGTGCAAAATCCAGCGGTAGTACCAGTGAATAAGGCCTGATGTGTGCAGCAACAGAGTTGTAATCTTCAGCGGCATCAGAGGCCTTATTCATATAGTTCATACGTACCATTGTAAGGCCAGCAAAACAAAAGAAGAGTATAAGTCCACCCGCATTCTTTATTTGCTGAGGGAGCGTGTAAGCGATACATATGCCCGCCAGAATGAGAATGAAAAGTTGTGCCCGCATGCTGATGAGGATATCCCGTTGCATAAAATTCTCCGGAAAGAACAGGTAGATGAAAAGGATGAAGATGAGGCTGTAGAAGAAGCCGTCATACTTGTTCACCGCTATTTTATCCTTTATCCTGAAGACAACTGCTGTGATCAGCAATGCCGCCAGCGTCATGCCGCACAATGCTGTAAGAAACGATTCATTTTCCACTGCATTGATACCGTACTTGAATTGTACTAATTCTACCAGCCTGTAAAAGTGGTGATGCAGTGTAATGTGCGTGCCACCTTCATTTTCGGTGAACCGGATCATCAGCGCAACAAATGGGGCAGTGAGTATGCCCAGTGTTATCGTATTCTGTATGAAATAGTTGAGCGATGATTGTTTCAAGCCTTGCTCACGCGTTAGAGAGTAAGATACGATAAGGCCGAAGCAGGTGGCAACAGCAAAGACGAACGGCAATAGCTGCGTAAAGAAGGAGAGGCCTGCAAAAAGAAAGAAGACCAGCGTATTGAGGGTATTCTTTTTGTCTATGAATCTCATCCAGCTCCACACCATCCAGAACCATAGGGCCGTGCTGAATGAAAAGTTGTAGAAGCCTTTGGCCAAAGTATGGTGGAACACAAACAGGAAGATAACCGTGATCCAGTAAGAACTGGAACCACTCACCTTTTTTATGAGCAGATAGAAGCCGCCAACCACCAATCCTGCATACAGCGTAAGGAACAGCTTTTCAGCAACCGGCCCATTGGTAAAATACATGGGTATGCCCAGCAGTATGTTAGATAGCCAATTGGGATTGGGGTTGTAGTTGATAACGTAAAACCTACTGTAGAATGCCACATCAGTGCCGTGCCACATATCATGCAGTACTTTTGCATTATATAAGTGGCAAGGCCCATCTCCTGTAAGATAATAGTGTGGCCACCATATCTGCGCAAGGCACATGGCAATCCCCGCTATCATCAGCGCATACAGTAGTTTTATCCTTGGCATTTTAATTCTAGTTTCCGAATATGAAGCGCAATGTTAATCCGGCCTTGGTATTGGTGGTAGGGTATGATGTAGAAACGTATGGTATGGTCTGCTGACGATCGAAATAGAAGTGCAATGTCAACTTATTGTTCACCGCATAGTCTACCGATGGCGATACACGCAACACCTGTTGCCCGCGCGAGGTAACACTTATGTTATTCGCAAGGAAGGTGTTACTGTTCTTATCATCCCTCAGACCAATATCCATTTTAAAGATCAACTCGTTTTTAAGCTTGGTGATACCAAACACCTGGAATGGTAGTTTAATGCCTTTCTTCCGGAATCCAAATCCTATCACATATTCGGTGCTCGCATTCTCACTCACCTGGTAGTCGATAAGGCTAAGGCTCATGGTCTTAGATTTTCTCAACTCGAACTTCGCAGTCAGGTTATTCTTCAGTGCCAGGTCTATACCTATCAGCGGATTGAAAGACTGCTGTATAGTAACGTTAGGCACCTGGAAGAACGGAACATAGTTGTGTGAATTGGAGTCAATGAACGACGGGAAGCCCAAACCGTAAAGATCTGTAAACAGTAATGATGAGTTATAACCGTTCATAGACATGCTACCGGTGTAGGCATGTGTTATGTTCAGGTTGTTGAGGTACTTGGCGAAGAACGGATACTTGCTCAGGCCATTGTAGGTCACCTTCCAGTTTGGCATTGGTATCAGGTACTTAAATGGATTGTCCTTTATGTTCGTATGCTTATAGTCTAGTAATGGCTGTGTACTGGCAGAATTGCCGGTGTAAGCGGCTATGAACGACGGTACAAGTACATCTTGTGAGAACTCAGTATATCCCTTGTTATACTTCGGATTAGAAGGGTCAGGAATGCCATTGGTATAAGGGTTGCTCGCACCTAACCTTTGTGATATGGTTTCTCTGCCCGACAGGAACTGATTATATACATCAGAGTACACACCGGTGTTCTTGAAGATCGTCTTCACAGCAATGTAACTGATATTGAATGATCCATTTTCGTATGGATTAAAGTGTACGAACGTACCTGTACCTGTGTCTTTAAACAACTCGCTATGCGATTTACTGAATGTTTTGGTCAATGACAGGTCTACCCTGAAATCCTTGAATGGCACCAATGTAGCGGTGGCACTCAGGTTCTGAGAATAGGTCTGCTGTAGCTGTGCGTTGAAAAGCGAGTCGCGGGTTAGTTTGCCTTCACTCGCCTTTTGTTCCAGCCATGTGCTTGTAGGCTGGTAGCCATATACATAGTTCCATCCCGGTGCTGCTGAGTAGTTATTTACACCCATAAAGCGCGTACTATCCAGGTAGCCAGGTAATACGGTCCCTGCATTCTCTGTATAGTTTACTGATACTCGGGTAAGCATGGTCAATATGTGACCACCTATTTTTACCGGTACAGATAGTTCAGGTAGCTTAGCTCTTCTTGCCTTGCGTGCTGCTTTGCGCGCTTTCTTTTTCTTTAATTTCTCAGCCTTGTAAAACGCCCTGTCTACAGAGTCCTGCAAACTTACCAATGAATCCAGCTGTTGATCGGTCATGCCGGTGGTATTTACATTCTGGTAAATATTCGGAGGGCCGGCAGGAGGTGTCTTTACCGTTGGTGGATTGCCATTGCCGCCTGTGTTGCCACCGCCGCCGCCATTCCCATTGTTGCCGCCGTTATTGCCGCCATTAGGTGGAGTAACGGAAGCTCCCGATCCTTTTACGCCACCCTTTGGACCACCACCGTTAGGATTGCCTGTATTGCCTCCGCCTGTGTTGCTGCCGCCTGTAGATCCACCACCATTATTGGAGGTGCCGCTTGTGCCGCCACTACCATTGGTGCTCGTGCCATTACCCCCACCTGTGTTGCCTCCGTTAGGATTAGTGCCTGTAGGGTTGGTAGGGTTTGTACCACCCGATGTACCACCTGCCCCTGTTGTGCCTGTATTGCCTGGTGTGCCACCGCCATTTGCGCTGCCACTGCCGTTTGTCTGACCATTGGTGCCTGTAGTATTGCCGCCCGGTGCAGATGTGCCATTGCCAGCACCGCCGCCTGCCGCACCACCCATGTCATCTACATCGCCCTGTATAATGCTGCCCGGTAATTGCTTGCCATCTTTCCTCAGGTCACTGATCTTTGGTGCACCACCATCAGGTTTGCCGCTAGGTGTTGGTATTTCACTCTTAGGTGGTTCTTTTGGTCCTTTGCCATTAACGCCCTTTTTGTTCGGTACGTTCAGTGCTCTCATCCATCTCCATTTGCTATATAGCTTGTTGAAGTCAAGGTCGCCCGATATAGTTTTAGTATTGGTATTGCCAATGGTATTACCCAGTTCATACGCCACCGGCGCAGCGCCTGTCCACGTATAGTTGGCTGAGTAGCTCATGCGCACATTCATCCAATCTGTAGCCGGTAGCTTGCTCAGTGGCGCTGTGTAAGAGCTGTTGAATGTTTGTGTGTAAGATGTGTTGTGACCGAACCTTGATACCAATCTGATAACAGAATCTCTCTTTTCTTTGCTATCGATCCTGCCATATGGTTCGTCAATCCGCGATACGTTGGTAGCGGTATAATCTACCGACAGCGACTTGGTTATCTCCCATCTTGTATTGTATACTCTCGTCCAGTTAAAGTTCTTATAGAACGTAGCAGGGCTCTGGAAGCCTGATCCGTCATTGAGGTCTCGTACTCTTGTCTCTTCCACTAACCTGTTCAGTTCATTACGCACAGAAAAATTAGATGGCAGCGGGTTGATATTGAAATCCCTTATCAATCCATACCATTTAGACTTAGACTTGATCATTTTCTTGAACGGCTCAAATGATTTTGTCTTTATGCTATAGGTATAGCCTACGCCCAGTTTCTGCGTGTTGATATTATCAAGTGCAATAAGTGCATTGTGCTTGAATTGGTTATTGTATGAGTAAGTGAAGTCGAAGTTCTTAATGCTCCATGGCATACGTATGCCCTTACCACCGGGTGAGCCGTTGATGCGCACATTGGTAAAGTTGAGACTGGTAATAGATGTGAAGTCCTGAGATGCCTTTTTGATGGAATCAGACTTAGCCGCATTGCCGGCCGAGTTCATCGCATCAGAAAGTAACACATCCTGGTTGTAAGGGTTGTATTTAGGAGTGGTCACATTCTGAGTATAACCCGCGTAGAATGGCAATTGAAGACCCAGCTTACGTGGCGCTAACTTACCAAGGTTAAGGTTGGTAGAAACGTTGTACTGGTAGTAATCATCCTGCGAGCGCTGACCTATCTTCTGGTCTATGTTGCCATAGCCCTGTGTGTGCATACTGCCCGACAGGTTAACGCTACCGAGGTCGGCCATCTGTACAGATACCTTACCGGCAGCTGCATAACCCGGCTGATCTTTAGTGCCCGCCATTCTCATTTCATCAAACCATACTTCCACACATTTGGCTATACCGTCGTCGCCGGGTGTCTGGTTGCTCTTCTTTGGGTTAACAATACCCAACATCATATTTTTAGCACCACCTATATTAGGGTTACCCAATACTACTATGGTATTGCCTTTGCTGTCGGTTGTATAGTAAGGTATGTAAGTAGGCAGGTTCTTGGCATCACGTTCTTTCTTTGCTTCAACAAGATCCTGAAGTGTCAGGTTCATTTCATTGGCTGCGGGCCATATGACATCAGACATTGCACTACCCGGCTGGGTTACTGCCAGTGGCATGCGATACTCATAATAGTTGCCGGTAAAGTCTGCACCTATACGGATGAACGAACTGATATCTGCATCCTTTATAGGTGCCTGTCCTACCTGCGATTCCGCATGGATAAACATACGCAGGTAAGTAAACTGGCGCATGTCCACATTCACTTCTTTAAATACGCCTCTTGCATCACCATCCTGTAGTGCACATGCCTTCAAAGATATTGATTGCTCATTCAATGCAAGGGTAGTTCCCTGCTGCCCTGTGGTTAACTGGCGTTGCACGCCCGGAGGAATAACGTAAGGGATAGGGTAGCGCGATGCATTCTCTTCAATGCTCACAGAAGTAACAGAGAAGTCTGTACTTGACGCGTTCTGCTGCGGCTGGTTTTCACCCGGAGTTGTCAACGAATAATTGTAGGTACGCCATTGGCTGCGGCCCAGTTCCAGCGATGCGAAACGCATAACCGTACTGTCTTCCCAACCGCTCAGGAACATACGCAGGAAACGGATAGAACGGAAGTCGGATATACCACCAACAACACGGTCATAATTCCTGATCGGAACTTTGAACTGATACCATGTTTCGCTGGCTTCCTGCCCGTTAGGCAATTTTACCTTACTTACCTGTTCGCTGATGATGTAGTTATTACCTACACGCATATTGTTAGGGTCAAGATCCAGGCGGTATTGGTAGTAGTTCTCAGCTTCGTTCAGTGTATTATCCCTGTTGATGTCTTCCGACTCAGGTATAGTAGTTGCCGATGTGGCATATGCCGAGTTAGGGTCCGTAACCGGAGAGTTACCCTCGGGATTATTAAAGCCTTTATATCGCCCTAATATGCCTGTCTTGGCATTGTCATAGTCACTGCCTCTGTAGTATTTGTAATCATCACTCGCAGGATCTAAAGACACTTTAAGGTATGCCGGGTTAGAAGCGCCTAGTCTCGCTCTTAGTGTGTTTAAGAAGTTCTTGAACTGGGTGGCTTCTCTGCCATTGTCCATTTCATCATAACCTACGTCCTGCGCTGCTCTTGCAGACGGGTCATTATCAAATGCACGGGTTATCTGTTGCTGGAATCTCGGTACATATCCCCATATGGTAGTATCTACTTTTTGCTGATCAAACGGGTAGGGCACACCATTCTCAAAAGACATTCTTGAGTCTTTCAGCACATCTTCTGATACCGAACCGAGGTTAAGAAATAATGATCCACCTGTTCTCGCTCCTTGTGTAAACGGACTTAGCATCCAGAACTGCACATACTGCACGTTCGATGCTTCAAAGTCGGTATTGTCTATCGGGCGCATGATACCACCCCACCTGTTTTTCGGGTTGGTAAGGTGGCCGCTGTCATCTATACGCACTGCATCAAAGTTGTAAGGACCTCTGTCTTTAGGGAAGAAGCTCAGGTCAAATGTGCTGAGCGATGTCTGCAATGATTGTGTAGGCCTGTTGGGGAATACATCCTTTACCTGCACCAACCTTATAAAGTGCTGGTTGCTGTCGTTCTTCACATAGTCAGGTACGCCTTGTCCCGGATCTACCAACGTAGGTTCTATTGAGTACCAAGCCAGTCGTGCCCTGTTCTCACCATACTTCAGCTGGTCGCTCAGAGATGCCTCGGGGAATAAGATCTTACCTGCCTTATCGGTAGCGCCAAACGGTGTTGATGCTATAGACCATGCCTGTGCGGGGAACCGCATATCATAACTGCTGGTCGTTCCTTCAAAGTCATCAATGTATACTGCTCCTTCGGGATCCAATGAATTGATCTGCTTAGGATGGCCAGGAAGTATACCTGCTACTTCACCGCTTATGTTTACAAATGATGGTGCTGTAGTAGAGTAGATAGGCAACTTGTCAACTATACGAGTGATCAATGGTGACTCAGACTGGTAATTGGCGTCAAGTCCTATCACTGTATTCTTGATCGGGTCTTCACCAAATGACACTTTCTGTGTGAATGGCCTTTCGTTCAGCCTCATGATAGTACCACCCAATGTGAGCTTCTTATTCATGTAGTAGTCAAAACGCGCACCCATGAAGTTCTGCTGCTGGAAACCGAACGTAGAGTTGTCCTCGTAGGAGATGTTGATAGGCACACCTGAGCTAAGTATACCTGTATTCAATATTTTCAATCGACCAAGGCCATACTCTATCTGATAATCCTGGTTCTCCACCAGCTTGGTGCCACCGGCGGTTACGCTTACCGAACCGGCAGGTATGTTGAAACCACCAAGGAATATTTCTGAAGAAGAAGAAGATTTGTAAGTACCCTTCAGTACATACCTGTTCAGGCTCTGGAACTGCTGTGCTATTGTTTTGGTAGAGTCATATAGCGCCTGGAATATATAACGCCGCTTAATGATCGGCGTAGCTGTTGCATCTACCGCATTAGACAGGTCATTACCAAATGGTTCCAACACAGGGAAGATGATCTTGCCCTGCTGCATGTTGATGGTTATCCCATCAACAAAGTCAAAGACCCCATCGGGCTGGGCTTCATTTTGGGAGTTGAGTCGATCTAAGTTTAATAAAGAGATGAATGTAGTACCTTTCTTAGGGCCTTCTGGGAAATACCTTTTGTCCCCACCACCCGGATCCTGGTACATAACATTAAGGGTAAAGTTCTCCTTGGTCAATCCGAAACCGCCCAAAGCATAAACGTTCTTCATCATCAGCTTCCATACCGGCAGGTAAGGTCTGTTAGATGTTCCCTTCATCAATTTCAAATAAAGTACTTTAGGATTGGTAGTATCAGGAGGAAGATCTTCTGCAAAATCACCCACCTGGTATACTTTGCCCTTGTAGGTATAGCGGTAGGCTACACCCAATACATCATCAGGGTTCATCTGCGTGTGCAGCATAATATAACCCAGTTGTGGATTGAAGTTGTACTCTGTAGCTGCCAGCTGGCGGGCTGTTGTGCGCTCAAAATCTTTACCCAACTCAAGACCAAGATCTACTGCCGAATTAGATGCATAACGCTGCTGGCGGCCATTAGGGCTCTGTAGTAACTGTGTATATAGTCTGTTACTTCCGTTATCAGGCACACCGTCACGCACACCCGGCGCACCATTATTCATAGAGGCCATATATGGATTAGCTTCACCCAGATCCTGGAAACATACCACGTCACGCACACCATTTACCACACCTGTACGATTAGTTACCCATACCTGTATCTTGGTGATCTGCACCTGCGAATTGATCACCGGAAAATCTTTCAGCGCAAGGTTATACCGGTCGTGAAAGTATTGAGAAAGGAGGAAGTCTTTATTTTCTTCATAAGCATCAGCCTTTATCGAGAACTGCTGAGCCTGCGATCCGCCTTGTACGGTAAGGCTCTTGCGCTGCGATTTTTGCTGCGATACAACACCAGTTACCCACAGGCGGCCAAATTGCAGCTGTGTCTTTAAACCAAACAAAGACTGTACACCGCTGATCAGGTTACTTTTCAGCGGGAAACTTACATTACCTGCTTCTATCTTCTTGATCATTTCGTCTTCCTTGCCGCTGTAGTCCAGCTTTTGCATATTCTGGTAGTCGAAAGTAGCCTTGGTATTATTGCTGATATTCAGTTTCAACTTATCACCTACAGTTGCCAGCAGGTTCAGGTTCATCTGCATATCAAAGTCGAAGATGCCGTATTTCTGTGCGCGCTGCACAAGGGTCGGGTTCTTAATGTTCTGCCAGTTGCCACCAAAGGTCACATCCACATTTCCCTGTGGTTTTACAGAGATGGTGTTACTACCAAATATGCGGTCGAACAAGCCATCCTTATACATCTGCGGCAGTTCAGGCTTTTTGTTGAACAGCATCATGGCATCGAGGCGGCGCTGCCAGTAGGCATCATCATCCATTTTTGCCCTGTACTTTGTATATTCTGCCAGACTCATGTAAGTAGGATTCCTGTTGTACATGGAACCCATCTTGTCATTGTAGTAATACCTGTTCGAATCCGGATCGTATTCAAACATTTTCTTTTCCGACTTAGGGTCTTGAAGGTCTATAGATTTTGGCCTGTCAAGGTCAGTTCTCGGGTCGCCGGTTTTATCATGTATCGGGAATTTTAGTTTGTGTGCGGTATCCTCTGTGTCTGAAGGTTTCTTAGTGGTGTCTTCAGGAGCAGGTACAAAGAAAGGGAATGGATGGCGCGGGTGAGCGGCAGCATTGAGTATGACTGCAGCTAACGCTATGAAACATAGTAGTTTATATCCAAAAAAACGCTTCCCCTTCAAGTTTGTCCCTTTTGTTTTTACAAGACGCGCAGCGCCTGTTTGATCAGCTCTTCAACAGTCAAAGAAGAAGCATTAGTTATTTTCTTAATGGCATTTTCGGCCATCGCTTTACTTATACCTAAATTGACTAAAGCTATTAACGCATCTTCAGGTATTGTATTGTGTTTTGGAGCGGATAACGATGTGGAATCTTTCTGGCGTAAAACCTTGCCTTTCAGTTCAAGCAAGATACGTTGAGCTGTTTTAGCGCCTATACCTTTTACTTTTTCTAGTGTTTTCGCATCTTCATGGAAAATGGCGCGTTCCAGCTCATCGGTGGTCAAAGACGACAAAATGATACGTGCTGTAGCAGCGCCTACGCCATTTATGTTCAGCAATTGTCTGAATGTGGCACGCTCTTCCTCGTCGGCAAAGCCATACAGCACCCATGCGTCTTCGCGCACCTGCAGGTGTGTATACAACCTGCATTTTTCCAGGTTTACAATGTGACTATAGGTTTGCAGCGTAATATTCACCTCATACCCAACTCCTCCCGCCGACAGATATAACAACGATGGCGACTTATATACCAGTTCACCCTCTAAAAATGCATACATACTTATTACAAAAATAACTTATTGCGCCCACAACAGGCAATAAAAAAGGTATGATCGCTCATACCGGCTGGAAAGATACAAAAAATACAGAAATATTGAATGAATAAGGCGTATTAAATATGGTTTTGCCTACATGTAAAATATTCAGGTTGTTCCAAATTGGATCACAGTCTATCATTTAATCATTGCCATCACAGTTCAGACATCTCCATCATTTTCCGCACAAACGCATTTGTAGCTGGGCAGTGCATCACATTTTTCTTAAAAGTATCGCTATACTCGTTAAAAGGTTTTTTGTCATGGTGCGGAAACTCAGCGCAATCGGCAGGGCGAACCTCATAAATGCTACACTTGTTATCGGCCAGCAGAAACTGACATGGTTGGGTAACATTTACCCAATGTCCCGATTTTGGCTCCAGCTTCAGCCATTTTTCTTTAAAAGTGGCAGGCTTCATGCGGATGTGCGTGGCAATACGCACAATATCATCATGCGTAAAGGCTGGTGTCATGGTCTTACAACAGTCAGCACAATCAAGGCATTGCACCTCTTTCCAGGCTACGGCATCAGCTTCTGCCACAAGCTCCTGTAAGTTTGCAGGCAGCTGCTCCTCCAGCTCATTCAGAAAGCCTACCAGCTCATCCTTCTCTATCCCAGCCTTTATTCGGAACGCATCCAGATCCATGATATAAAGTTAATTGATTTCAGAGAACACGTTAGTAGAGACGCAAGATTTTGCGTCTCCCAGAGAAGTTGTTTTCGGATATAAAAAGAAGGGGATTGCCATCTGACCGTTCTCTTTGAGACTCCACAAACAAAAGAGCTTTGACAACTTTCTAAAAAGTTGTCAAAGCTCTGTGTAAAACAATTTTTATAAATCCTTACTTCGAAAACCTGTTCTTCAGCATACTCAGCGCATCATTCATGCTTACCGGTGCTTCCTCTTTTGGTTTACTGTTGTGTTGCTTAGGTACCGGAGGCCCCTGCCTTTTTCCTCCACCTGCTATGGGCTCTTGTGTTTGCTTTATAGACAAGGCTATACGTTTGCGGGGTACATCTACCTCGGTTACCTTGACCATTACCTGTTGATTCAGTTTTAGCACCTCGTTAGGATCAGTAATATACTTCTGCGATATCTCCGATACATGCACCAGTCCATCCTGCTTCACACCTATGTCTACAAATGCACCAAAGCGGGTGATGTTGGTAACTACACCGGGCACTATCATACCTGTGTGTACATCCTCTATAGAGTAGATAGCGGCAAACTCAAACTGCTGCACTTCACTACGTGGGTCCAGTCCCGGTTTCTTCAGCTCGTTGATGATATCACGCAGGGTATGTTCGCCAATTTCAGGAGTTATATATTTTTTCGGTTCCAGTTGCTTCAGCAGCTCAGCATTGCCTATAAGCGACTTCACATCTGCGTTGATATCCTTCGCCATCTTCGCTATCAGCGCATAGGCTTCAGGGTGCACCGAGCTGGCATCCAGCGGGTCTTCACCTTCTTTAATGCGTAAAAATCCTGCACACTGTTCAAAGGCTTTATTACCCAGGCGCGGCACTTTCATCAACTGCTTGCGACTGGTAAACTTGCCTATCTCATTTCTGTAAGTAATTATGTTCTCTGCTATAGATGGCCCTATTCCACTCACATAAGATAACAAGTGTTTGCTGGCAGTGTTCAGGTTCACACCCACGGTATTCACGCAGCTGATCACTGTCTGGTCAAGGCGTTCCTTTAGTCTTACCTGGTTCACATCATGCTGGTACTGACCTACACCTATACTCTTTGGGTCCAGCTTTACCAACTCTGCCAATGGGTCCATCAGCCTGCGACCAATACTCACTGCGCCGCGAACTGTTATATCTTCATCAGGAAATTCTTCACGTGCTATAGGTGATGCTGAGTAGATGGATGCACCATCTTCATTCACCAGGAATACAGGTAAGCCCAGACTCAGTTTCTTAATAAATCCTTCAGTTTCTCTGCCTGCTGTACCATCACCAATAGCTACCGATTGCAGGTTGTAGGTCTGTACCAGGTTACGGATTGTTCGCTCTGCTTCCGGTAGTCTGTTAGGCTCATGTATATAGATAAGGCTTGTCTTCAACAGCGTACCTTGTTCATCAAGACATACTATCTTACAACCCGTTCTGTAACCCGGATCTATGGCCAATATACGCTTACTACCTAATGGTGAGCTCAATAATAATTGGCGCAGATTTTCGGCAAATACATTGATCGCCTCTTCATCTGCCTTCACCTTCAGCGACATCCTGAATTCACTTTCCAAACTAGGCAACAGCAACCTTCTCCACGAATCTCTAACGGCTTTCTTTACATGGTCTGCAGCATCATTATGTGCAGTTATAAAATGTTTCTCTGCCAGTGCCAATGCGTCCTCTTCTTCAGGAGAAATGGCCATGCGCAGCACGCCTTCCATAAACCCGCGCATAATGGCTAACAGCCTGTGCGATGGTATCTTGGAAATAGGCTCAGAAAATTCATAGTAGTCTTTATACTTAATGGCTTCCTGCTCCTTATCGGCCAGCACCTTGCTTTGCACAGTCGCTTTACTTTCAAACAATCTGCGCATACCAGCACGCACTTCTGCGTGTTCATTCACCATTTCAGATATAATGTCACGAGCACCTTGCAGCGCTTCATCGGTTGTTTTTACCTGCTCGTTTATGTGAGCTTTTGCTGCCTCTGTTATATCAAAATTCTTTTGCTCCAGCAGCAGGTTGGCCAGTGGTTCCAGGCCATTTTCGCGTGCTGTTTGTGCCTTGGTTTTGCGCTTAGGTTTGTAGGGGAGATAAAGATCTTCCAATTCAGAAACAGTTGTTGCGGCATCTATTTTTGCCTGCAATGTTTCTGTCATTTTACCCTGCTCAGTGATCGTCTTCTCTATAAATGCTTTACGATCGGCAAACTCCTTTTGGGCATTCGCTTCATCCTGTATATTCTGTATCTGCACCTCATCCAATGCACCGGTTTTATCCTTTCTGTATCGCGCTATAAATGGTATGGTCGCACCTTCAGCCAGTAACTCCAGCACAGCGGTAACATCCTGTCTCCTTAAATTCAATTTGGCACTTACGCCCTGTACATACTCTAACATATTGCATCAATTCTTGGGCTGCGAATGTAAGTTTATGGACGGATTCAGAAAAGGAATTTCTTTCCATTTGTTTTTGTATACAATAAATAGGAGTTGGCTTCTTCACCTAATTCTTAGTACGAAAATTGCTATGTATGGAGACGTTTACCTTTCTTTCACTACAAATTTTTTGAGATATTAACTGTAAGGAAATAATTAGCCTGTACCTCAGTAATGCGTGTCAGTTGAGCGAAAAAATAATGTACGCTCTTACTAACATTTCATCAGTGCAGGTCGTCAGTATTCATTGAATACAGACATGGAAGTCTTGTCCGGAGCGGCTTTTATGATGTATTTACCTATTAAGATCAATTTTCAATAACTAAAAATTAAAAATGAAAAATTTTCTACTTACGGTAGCGGTAGCTTCTGTATCATTGAATGCGAATGCGCAGCGTATGACGCTGCATGAAGAATTTACAGGAGAGAACTGCGGACCATGCGCAAGCACAAATCCCGGTTTCTGGACGCTGTGCAACAGTGGTACTAATCCGGCCAAGATCATTCATATAGCATACATGGTACCAATCCCTTCACCAGGTTTTTATTGCGATCGTACAGCTGCAATACATGTACCTCGTCAGGCCTATTATAGTGTGCCATATGCGCCATATGGTCGTTATGACGGTGCTGAGCCCAACCCTGGCTGTCACGGAGGCTCCGATCCTGGTCATCCCGATTGCTTTACTCAGGCTGATATTGATGCGGAAGCTGCCAGGCCCGACTCTTTTACCTTAACAGCTACCAGTGCATGGAACAGTACTTATGATCAGGTTATTACAACGGTTAATGTTACCTGTACTGCCGCCTGGACCGCCTTTGGCGCTACTCCCAATGTAAAGCTGCGCGCGGCATTGGTGCAGACCAATAATTTTGCTACACCTCCGGGCTCTAATGGCGAAACGCATTTTGAAAACGTGGTACAGGCTATGTACCCGGATGTAAATGGTACAACACTCACCGGTACATGGGCTACAGGAGAAACTCACGCTTACACCATCACCGGTACAGTGCCGTCATGGGTAGATAAAAGCAAATCGCCCTATATGGTTGTGTGGATACAGGACGATAATAACCTGTCTATCGCTCAGGCAGCAAAAGCTACGCCTTTGACACTAACACTCGATGCCGGCCTTACGTCATCACCTTCAGGGTACTGTGTGCCTGGTACAAGCGGCTCGGTGTCACCTGTTGTTACTCTTGCCAATACGGCTTCTGTAACACTTACATCTGCTACTATCTATCATAAAATTGATGGTGGTGCAATGGTATCTCAGGCATGGACAGGTTCGCTGCCCGCGGGTGCAAGTATAAATGTACCACTTACGGCATCAACACTCACCACAGGTGCTCATACGCTCTACGATTCTGTAGCTTCGCCAAATGGCACCACTGATGTCAATGTTATAAATAATCTATCAGGTACTGTTATTCTGGTGCAGTCCTCAACTACACATGCATTGCCGATGACCGCCGACTTTGAAGCGTCACTCCCTGCTAATTGGTTGTTCTTTGATGCGAACGGTAACGGAGACAACTGGGCTTTATCAACTGCCGGTAATCATAGCTCGGGTACTAAGGCGGCAAAGTTTGATGGCTATAGTTACCAGGAAGGGGAGACCAACTATATTCTTCTTCCTACACCTGTGCTAGGTGCGGGTACCACACTTAGTTTCTGGGTGGCCTACGCCAGATATAATTCTGTAAGTGAGGATAGTCTTGAAGTAGTTTATTCAACAGACTGCGGTACTACGTGGGTTGATCTTTACAGCAAAGGCGGCTCTGGACTAAGTACGACGGCCAATACATTCAGTGTCTTTGTACCCGTAGCGGCTGACTGGAGACAAGAAAGTGTAAATACCTCCGCTGTTCCGGCCGGTGCTATTTTAGCGTTCAAGGCAATCAGCGGTCACGGAAACAATATTTATGTGGATGATATAAATCTGCATTCTTCTGTTGGCGTATCTCAGGTTGAAGTTCAGACACTAAACTTGAATGTGTACCCCAACCCAGCAAAAGGCGATGCAACAATTGTTTTCGAACTTAATGCGCCATCAAATATGCAGGTTCAGCTGGTAGATGTTACGGGCCGTGTCATTAGCACAGTTGCTAATGAACAGATGAATATAGGGGCACATAGTCTCAGTTTCAACACCGCCTCTTTGGCGCCGGGTATTTACAATATTGTACTGCATACTACAGTCGGTGCATTCACTCAACGTTTATCTGTGGTGAAATAGCATTTACAGTTAATGTGGATCTGCACATTGCTAACAGTTTACGCATGGTGATGTTCATTGGTCTCGAATTAGATCAACATCTTTAAATACTAAAAGTGTTCTGCGCCCTTTGGCACGGAACACTTTTAGTGTTTGCATGTTGCACAACATGTTTTAGCTTTTCTTCGTCAGCATTTCTTCAGCTTTCTTTTTCAGCTTGCGAGCTTTGGCTTCAGTATCTTGTTTTACTTCCAGGAATGTGTTTTCCAATAATAGGCCAACTATTATTCCTGCAGTGGCGTAGGTGAGTAATCTGGACATTTTCATATATTTTGAATTTGTGGAAGTTTTTAATGGAACAACATACATAAATTATGCCACCACTAAAGTTGTCGCCCTGCCTACTGTAATATTTGGTAATTTTGGTTAAGCAGAAAGTCGGCTCGGATATCCGGCTATTACCTGTTGTATATTACAATATGTTCGAGAGCAAACATGAGCCGCTCGCTCCTCAAAGTGTGTTTTACTACCGTATATTCAGGAGCATGGCAATAGGTTTTTTTATACTGGGTATTTGCCTGCTAATTGGTGTATTAGGTTATCATTACATAGCTGATATACCCTGGATAGATGCCCTGCACAATGGCTCAATGATCCTCAGTGGGATGGGGCCTGTTGCCGAAGTTAAGAACGTATCCGGCAAAATATTTTCTTCTGCCTATGCCTTATTTAGCGGAGTGGTCTTCATTACTAATATCGGCTTTATTCTCGCTCCCGCCGCCCACCGCTTCTTCCACAAACTCCATGTGGGCGATGATGATGAACAGGAAAAAGAAAATGAGGATAAATAATGGGTGAACAAAAATTTACCAATATACCGTAGGGGCTGGCCTCGCGCCTGCCCTGCGTTAACTGTACAATTTTCGGATGTTTCCATCGAATGTTATGGTGAGTATCGGCATTAGTACGGGACGTATTCGTTTTGTATTACTCAAGTGTCCATTTCATAAATTCGCCTCCTCCTTTTCCTGAAATCCTGACCATCCTGATTCAGACAAATACGCTTCAGACACCCCCCACATACGTATCTTTACATCCTCAAATAAGAAATTGCCATGGGTTATAAAGACATACCGAAAGGAAAGGTGATGCAGTGGGTGAAGGATACATACGAAGGGAAAGAAGTTACAGACTCCCGCTCTCCGGCAGGTAACTGGTTGAAATTTACATTAGAACATATCGAGAAGGGGAGTGCTACACTCACCATGGAAGTGCGGGAAGAGATGACAAATCCCTATGGCAATATACATGGGGGCATGATGAGTCTGGTGATAGATGAAGCCATAGGTTGGGCAATAGTAAGCCTGGATACTGAAATGCATTATACATCTCTTACCCTTAATGTTGATTTCCTTTATGCTATCAGTGTTGGCCAGCGATTGAGAGTAGATTCCAAGGTAATGCGATCAGGTAAAAAGATCATCAACGTAGAGTGCCACGTTTACGACATGGAAGGCAAGATCCTCGCCCGCGGCGGTAGCAACCTTATCGTTACAGGTATGGCGTTTGTGTAATTTGTACCGGTGAGAATTTCTTTCCGAATGTCATGCTGAGCCTCGTCGAAGCGCGACATTCGGTATCGGGACGTTTCTCTTTGAGATTGTCGTAGCGGATACCAAGCATTGCCCGTTGTCGGTCTGGCAAACAACCAAGCTGCCAGCACACGTTCGTAGAGACGCAAGATTTTGCGTCTCCGCCCCAAATGAGCCATCGCGACCTACCCGTTGTGTAAAACAACACCCAACCCACAAAATATTTTTTACTTTTTACTTTTCATTTTTTACTTTAGTCACTATGGTTACCTACACCACCGACAAACTTAAACAGGCACTCAAACACTTCTTTGGTTACGACGATTTCCGTCTCGATCAGCTTTCTGTTATTCAAAACGTTTTAGCTGGTACCGATGTTATGGGTATCATGCCCACAGGTGGTGGTAAGAGTATCTGCTACCAATTGCCGGCCATGCTATTGCCGGGTATCACTATAGTAGTCTCTCCACTTATAGCATTGATGAAAGACCAGGTCGATTCACTCCTGGCCAATGGTATTCACGCCGCCTTCCTCAACTCTTCACAGTCTGCCGATGAGCAGCGCGAGGTGATCATGCAGGCACAGGCAGGAAATGTAAAATTGCTCTACATTGCTCCTGAGCGTATACCTGCCAATAGCAGCGCCTTCATAGATTTTTTAAGAAGACTCAATCCTTCTTTATTTGCAGTAGATGAAGCCCACTGTATCTCCTCATGGGGTCACGACTTCCGTCCGGAATACCTGAAGCTGGCTATACTCAAACAGTGCTTTCCTACAACACCTGTTATAGCTTTAACTGCAAGTGCCGATAAGCTGACGCAGGACGATATAATTAAGAAGCTCGATATCCCTTCTGCAAAGGTCTTTATATCCAGTTTCAACAGACCTAATATCTACTACTACATACGCCCCAAGCAAAACACAATGGCGCGTATTGCCGAGTATATTATGAAGCACCGCAACGACTGTGGTATTATCTACACGCTGTCCCGCGCATCTACAGAAGACATTGCAGGTAAGCTGCATGTAATGGGTATAAAGGCGGCCTACTACCACGCCGGTATAGACGCCAATGAGCGCAGCAGGGTACAGGAAGCCTTTCAGAAAGATGAAGTAAAAGTGATCGTCGCTACCATTGCCTTCGGTATGGGTATCGATAAGTCAAATGTCCGTTTTGTTATTCACTACGATGTACCCAAGAATATAGAAGGGTACTACCAGGAGACGGGCCGTGCCGGTCGTGATGGATTGAAGAGTGATGCCATCCTTTTTTACTCTCGTGGAGACATAATGAAGCTGAAAGGTTTTGCCACTGTAGAAGGTAATGCGGAACAGACGGTCATCTCGATGAATAAGCTGAAGAAGATGGAGCAGTTCTGTGAGAGCGATACCTGCCGCCGTCAGTACCTGATGCAGTATTTCGGAGAGCCATTCCCTGCCTATTGCGGTAGTTGCGACTATTGTATGAGCTCCCTCGAAGAACGCGATGCAACCGTTGATGCACAGAAGTTTTTGTCGGCAGTAGTTCGTACCGGTGAGCGTTATGGCGTTGGCTACATCATAGATATTTTGCGTGGTTCCAGTGCGGAGAAGATACAACCGGCCCACAAAGAACTAAAGACATACGGCATAGGTAAAGACCTGAAAAGGGAAGAATGGGAATGGCTGGCCCGACAGATGCTCAATAACGGATTCATAGAGCGATCAAACGATCAGTACGCCGCCCTCATACTCAACGACAAAAGCAAAGCCATCCTCAAAGGCGAATCCAAATTAATGCTGGTGATGCAGAAAGAGCAGAAGCTCTCGGTTATGGAAGAAGAGGAATTCACTTACGACGAGGGCCTATTGAAAGAACTAAAAGGCGTGCGCTACGAGCTGGCCGACAGAGAGCATGTGCCTGCTTACAACATAGTGCCCGATAACACCCTTGTAGAAATAGCCATGTACCTGCCCCAAACATTCGATGAACTGAAACAGATCAGCGGCTTTGGTGACTATAAGGTGGGTAAATATGGTGGGGCATTTCTTGACGAAGTGAAGAAGGCAATAAAGGAAAAGAACCTGGAGCCCCGCATGCATCTGAAGATACCAAAGACAATAAAGAAGGCATCTACAGATAAGGCCCCCGCAGCAGGCAATACCAATGCAGTAACCCTGGGCATGTATAAACAAGGTCTCAGCATGGAAGAAATTGCCGAGGCCCGTAAACTGGCAATAAGCACAGTAGAGTCGCACCTCACTAAGTATATCACTACGGGAGATATAGATATCTTCAAACTTGTATCTCCCTACAAGGTAGATAAGATCATTGCCACCATCCGCATCTCCGGCCAATACGCCGGTCTCAAAGTACTCAAAGAAGCCCTCGGCGACGACTACTCCTACAGCGAAATAAAACTTGTAATGGAATACAATAAGGTGTTTAATTGATGGAGAAAAGTTATTCAGCGCATAAGCCCTGAAAGGGCTACTAATGTTAGCCCGGGGTTTAAACCCCGGGTAAGGAGAAGCAACAACCCATAAGCCCTGAAAGGGCTACTAATGTTAGCCCAGGGTTTTAACCCTGGGTAAAAGAATGTAATTGGCAAGCAGTAGAAGGGCTAATCATGTTACCCCGGGTATATTTATACACCAGCTACGGCATCAATCCCACACATACCGCTCATCATAATCCACCTTGTACTTTTTCAGGATAGCTCTGTATTCATCTTGATATGTTTTGCTTTTATGATGCTCGTGTTGGTTATCAATATAAGCGATGACCTTTTCTGTTTCTGCTGGGTTGACTGAAAAGGCACCATACCCATTTTGCCAGTAAAAGCTATTCAAAGATTTATCCTGCGATTTCATCCATATAGATGAATGTGCTTTGATCTCTTTAACCAAATTCATTAAGGCTATCTTTTGGGACAGCATGCAAAGAATATGAACGTGATCAACATGTCCGCCAACCTTTAATGGTTGACATGCAAGCCGAGTACATTCTTTCCCAATAAAGTCATACAATTCCTGCTCAACGGGGGGATAAATAAGTTGTTCTCTATTTTTTGTGCTGAAGATAATGTGCACGTAGTTGTTTATTAGTGATTGTCCCATAGTCATTATTTTATGGTTTTCCTACCTTATTCCCAGGGTTAAAACCCTGGGCTAACATTATTAGCCCTTTCAGGGCTTCTCCCTTTATACACTACACCCGCTCTCACCTCAACACTCTCCCTTAAACTTCTCCATTGTTGCAGACGTATCAGAACTGATACCTTCAGACTTGAACACCTTAGACACGGTGCGTAACAATATCTTAAAATCGAGCACAAACGAAATATGCTCTACATACCATACATCCAGCTCAAACTTCTGTTTCCAACCAATGGCATTACGGCCATTTGTCTGCGCCCAGCCTGTAATGCCGGGTTTTACATCATGACGATGCTTCTGTGTTTCGCTATATAACGGCAGGTACTCTACCAACAACGGGCGAGGCCCTACAATACTCATATCCCCTTTGATCACATTGATCATTTGTGGCAATTCGTCAAGAGATGTTTTGCGGATAAAAGAGCCAATTGAGGTAAGCCTTTCCGCATCAGAAAGCAGGTTGCCGTCCTTATCCTTCTTATCATTCATCGTCTTGAACTTCACCACCTTGAATATCTTTTCTCGTTTCCCCGGCCTTGGCTGAAAGAAGAATGGTTTGCCGTCATTAGCTATCGCCAGTAACACTACCAGTACAAGAAACAATGGTGACAGTACAGAAAATACGATCAGCGCCACAACAAGATCACCGAGCGGTTTCACCAGGTGTATGTACAACGTTGAAGGAAGACTGCGTTTGATCTCTGCCATGTTATTTTTTGTTGATGATACTGCTGATATGATTTATGTACTTCTTCGCAAGCACCTCCCTGTCAAAGTTCTCCTTTGCATACCTGTAGCCACTCTCACCTTGTGTGATCAGCTTTTCGGGGTGGGCTATATAGTCGCGGATAATACGATTGTATTCTGCGGTGTTCTCGGGCTCCACATAGGTGCCTGCACCTGCATCTTCTACCAACTCACGAGATACACCATCAATGGCCATCAGTATTGGTTTCTTGCAAGACATATAGTCGAACGTCTTGTTGGAATACACGGTCTTGAACGTATCTACTCGTTTCAATACTGAAGCCCCCATTTCTGATGCCAGTATATACCTGAACACCTCGGCTTTCGGCACAGAATCAAGGAAGCGTACATTGGGTACATTCCTATCCTTGGCCATTTGCTGCAGGCGGGCTTTCTCCATTCCTTGCCCTATCAAAAGGAGCAATACATTGGTATCTTTCAATGCCTCACCCGCATCCAGTATCTGTTCCAGGTGGTTGGCAACACCATGCGCTCCCACATAAGTGATCACAAACCTGCCTTCCAGATCATGCTGTTTCCTGAATGCAGCAACATCCAATGTCTGCAACAACGTCTCAGACAAACTGAAATCCGATGCATTAGATATCTGTATTAGTTTGCTTTCAGCTATGCCTTTTTTCTCTTTAAGTGTCTTATAAAATGCAGGCGTCAGCACGTTGATCAGCTTCGCGCGTTTGTAGATAAATCGCTCTACCCAATACGCCAGTTTTATCACCATCCCATTGGTCAACACGCCTGTATCAATCGCCGATTCGGGCCACAGATCGCGCACCTCAAATACAAATGGCATACCTCTTAATCTTGATATCAGGTAGCCACTGCCACCTACAAATAATGGTGGTGATGTAACAATAACTACATCAAATTTCCCCTTCGCTTTAAACAACCCTGCATAGCACGATGAGAACATAAATGAAAAGTATCCCCACAGCCTTCCAGCAAAACCATTGTTGTACGACTCCGACACATGACAGCGCCATACGGTCACATCGCCCTGTTGTTTCTTTACAAAGTGCTTACCCTTATACTCCGGTCTTTTCTCAAGTCCGTTTGCATGCATCATGCCGCCAAGTACAGTTACAGTGTGGCCCATCTCTGTCCACACGCGCGTCAGCTCATTCCACCTCGATCCACCCGGATCATCTTCTTCCAAAAAATATTGATGTAGTAGTAGTACGTTCATTGTTCAATTAAGGTCTTATTCTGATCGTGTCAGCAGTTAAAGGTAATGCGCCAGATGCTAACTCTGCACCACTCAGCCGGTACTACATTTTTATTGTTGTATTAAGTACGCTCTTGTCGGTACTGTAAACGTATTCAACACTGGCTTCTTTCTCCCCATATCTCGATGAATACCATCCCTTACCTTGCTCCGGCTTCAGTTCTTTATTATCTGTGTCCTTAGTAACTATTTTTATCTTTTTTGTGTTGGCCGGTAGCATATGCCATAGCTGCCGCATCTTCATTCCCGCAGGCTTATTCACTATCTCATCTCTTATTTCCCATTCCGGACTGCCTTTTTTCTTAACTACCGTTCGCCTGTGTTCTATACCTTTATCCAGGTAAATAAATGCGTTCACTGCACCATCAAAAGTATAGCTGGTAGTATCCTCAGTAAGTGCTGCTTTTGTAGCCTGAGTCCAGTAAAACCATATAAAGTGACCGCCTTTCAACATCTGGTCTTTATCATCGAGCATTACTGTATTGTGAGATGCTGTCCCGCTGAAATACCTTATGGTCTCAGCATCTGTATTGTATTTGTAGCTGCCCGCGTCAGGTAATATATTTTCACCTTTGTACCAGATGTCCAGGTGTAGCGCATCAGCTTGCTGTGGTCTGTCTTTATAACTGCCGCATTTAATGAAGGTGAGCGTCTGCGGTTCACGTATCACATAATAGCCGCCTTTCGGAAACGAATGTATACCATCAGCCGGCTGCCATGTTTTTCGTGCGTTCTCAAAAATGCCATACCAGTGTGCATCTTCGTTATGGTCATTGAACTTAAGCTCTGTTCCCACTGCAAGTGCCAGTGCCTGCAGCTGTGGCCTGTAGTCGCGGTAGTCCGTACTGCTCAGCCTGAAGAATAGTGCACCATCATTTGCACCATAGTTGGGCAGGTAGCCATTCTCTTCTATCATACAGGTACGTAGGAACAGGAATGATCTTTTAGCACGCTGATAAACTATGTCACTGAAGCGTTCCTTATTCAGGTCAGCGATAGATATGGCCCACGTCATCAGCTGCATCACTACTCTGTGGTAGTTCATAGCATATTGTAAAAACGTGCCGTCATCATATACCTGGTAGGCTATCTCTTCTTCAAACCATGCTTTACCTTTCTTCTTCCACGTATCAGCTCCTGGTAGGGTAGGGTACAGTAATCCCGCTATATACAATGTCAGTGTTTCGGTGATAGCGTGATTATTCCTTACTGCTATCCTCGAAAAATTGATGTTGTGATATACATGATGCACATGCCAGTAAATGGCATACTGTATCTGGCCAAATATTTCTTTAGTCAGGTTGGGTGAATTCTGATAGTAATGCAGGGCAAACGTCCAGTTCAATACCCTTAAAGACATCTCCTGGCTGCAACGGTAGTTTGGGCCGCAATTCACCGGGTTGCTTTTTATCCACGATAGTATGTCTGCAAACACCATTGTGCTGCAGTCTTCATTGAAATGGTAGTCGTAACGAATGATGTCGTAGATGTACGAAAACCTCGACTTCTCCCACACAAATTTTATATCACCGGCTTCTTTCGAATAGTCGCTTATTTCTGTCCAGTGTTTATTGATATCATATTTGTAGCCCGAATCATAGTTCGTCACCCAGTCATAGTCTTTGCCAAGATCAGCAAGTATACTATTGAACATAAGCAGCTTGCCATCTTTCAGTTGCTCATAGCGATCTTTCAGTTCTTTGTCAGGTGTGCGCGGAAAGCTCAGTGATTCTTTGCTGTCAAAGAAAAATTTCACTGGTTGCTTTTTCCAGTCCGATAGTGTGAGGTATTGTTGAAAGGCAGGTGCGGCCGGAAATTTCTTCTTGAACAAGCCCGACTTGCTTTGCAGCAAATGCGATACGCGGAACGCCACGTAGCGCGGTCCCATATTGCCCAGAAAGTTAACGATCTTACCTATTTTACCTGCCATCGTTCTTAAAATGTTACTATAAATTCACTGCCTTCGTTCAGTTTACTCTTTACATCTATCTTCCCGCCAAGCGATTCTATCTGCGTCTTGGTAATAAATAGCCCCACACCTTTACTGTCATATCCATGATGAAATGTCTGGTTCAGCTTAAATACCTGGTTGCCATACTTGCTCATGTCAATGCCTATTCCATTATCTTTTACAGACAATGTAAACTTGCCATTAACGTTATACGTCGAAATGATTATTTCTGTCTGGTTGTCATCTGCACTGTATTTGAGCGCATTGCTGATCAGATTATAAAGTATGCTTTCAAGATATACCTTCGGATAGTCAACAGTCTCAACAGTCAGCTCTTGCTTAATGATGGCTCGCTTTTCATAAATAGTGCCGTGCAGCTGATTTATGATATTAGCTATAATATCCGGTATATTGCAATGGTCGAGTGCTATATCATTATTCAGCTTGATGAGTGTCATTTCCATAAGTGTATTCAGGCTACCCATCAATGCCTCGCTACTCTGATGGATCAATTCCAGTGATTCATCTTTAGATAGGCTATCCTCATCTATATAGTCCTTATCCGACAGCAGTCTTATATTCCCTATTGGCCCCCTCAGATTATGACCTATCATATGGGTCAGTTGGTCCATCTGGTTGATCTTATTCACCAGGCTGATCTTTGCTGCTTCCAGCTCCGAATTTTTACGGCTTATTTCGTCAGCAAGTTCTTTCTTGGCAGTAATATCTACCACCTGAGATACAAAGAAGCCTGGTTCATCTTCACTGTTTTTCACAAAAGATACTGTGAGCATAGCCCACACTATCTTCTTGCTTTTAGATATATATCGCTTCTCAAGCGTGTAATTCGATAATTCACCTTTTACAAGCTTGCGCAGCATATGCAGGTCTGCCTCAAGGTCTGCCGGATAGGTAATATCTTGGAAGGTCAGTTGCAACAATTCTTCCTTTGAAAAGCCTGTTATATCACATATGGCCTTGTTCACCTCCAGCCACTTACCATCTTCGCTCAGCAGGGCCATGCCTATACCCGAGTAGTTAAATGCACTGGCAAATACATCCCGGCTCTTTTTTAGCTCATGTTCGGCAAGTACGCGGTCGGTTATATTGGCACCATAAACGATGACCATATCTACCTCGCCATGTTCATCAAGTAATGGGTGCAGGCACCGGTAATGATAGGATAGTTTGCCCTGACGGTCAATTATCTTTTCTTCCCACTCATACGGCTTCTTTTCTTCCATCACTTTGGCAAACCGCTCATTTCTTGCATCTGCCAACGATAGAGGTTTGTTCCTGTATCTGAAATAGTCCTCATGCTTTTTACCTATCATCCATTTGCGCAACTCATCGTCCATGATGGCTGCAGGATTCAGGAATAAGAAGCGCTGTTCACCGTCATGCGCAGCAATATCTTCCGGTATATTGTTCAGTATCTTTTCGTAAAAAAGCCTTTGTTGCTCATAGCGGCGTTGCGCAAGCTTTTGGTCTGTGATATCTCTGAATTTCCATATCTCTGCTTTCTCTTTGTTGGCAAGCGTGATCGGAATAAAATCCCGGCTGTATATTTTACCGTTATGTAATTCTATCTCATCATTACGTACCAGTTCACCCGCCTTTCTGATCTCATTGATCCGTTCTGCAAATTCCTCAGGATTTTTTACCATAAGGCTTCTTGATGCAACACTTTCTTGCACAGGCACACCCTTTAGCTCATGCGGAGGAACAGTAATTTCGTACATTTCGCAATAGGCCTGGTTGGCAAACAGTATGTTTGATTGCCCGTCAATAAGCAGCAAGGCATCCTGCATTTTTTCTATCAGTGTTGATAGTAGTTGCAGTGTCGATAGGTGTTCTTGTTCCTTTTTTTTTCTCTCGTCGATATCGGTGTGCGTGCCAATCGCCCGGATAGGTTTCCCATCATTGTCTTTTGCCACAACTGCACCTCTGCTCAATAGCCACTTGTATTGCCCATCTTTACACTTATACCGCAGCTCAGAATAGTAATTAGTTACGTCACCTTCCAGATATTGTTGTATGGCGCGTAAAGAATTTTGATAATCGTCAGGATGTATAATATTTGACCAGTCCTCAATAGAAACTATATCTACTATTGACGCACCAAGTTTTTTATGCCATTTATCAGAGAATATTGCTTTGTTGGTTGTAATATTCATGTCCCACATCCCATCACCTACGGCATCAATGGCTGCTTCCCATGCCTCAGTGTCCATACCCCGTATTGTACTCTTATCCTGTAAATCAAATACAAGAAAAAGAACAGCCGTACCAGATTGAATGTTCATCGCCCTAACGTCGTACGTTGACGTATGATCATGTTTGATCACCACGTATTCGGCTTGCACATCACAACTATTTGTGATCGCGTTCGTCACCTGATCTTCTATTTGCCCTAACAGCGCATCATGAGACACATCACTTAATTTCTTCCCAACAAAGTCCTGCCAGTTATCATAGTGTGTGATGCCGGCTTTGTCCCATATATTTAATATCTCCGTTCCCTCAGACAAACACATCACCCGCTCACCCACATGTAGGAGGGTGTCAGCAATAGTATTCATCAGCAGATCGGATGTTGGCGTCATACTTATCCTAATTTCCAGATATCCATTATATGTTGTACAATTCTTGGCGATGTTTTACCATCCCACAGCTCAGGGATCCCGCCTTTTTTCCAGTTGCCGCTAAATAGTTTCTCCATTGCTGGTGCCACAGCCTTTGGGTTTGTACCCAATAGCTCATTAGTACCTACAGTGCATGTTTCAGGTCGCTCTGTACTATCTCTTAATGTCATACAAGGCACGCCCATCACGGTTGCTTCTTCGGTGATGCCGCCAGAGTCTGTAATAACTGCTTTCGCGTTCTTCACAAGGTAGTTAAACTCCAGGTAGCCAAGTGGCTCTATTATATGTAGGTTTGGTGCAGAAATGCCCGCTGCCTCCAGCATCTTCGCCGTACGTGGGTGTATAGGGAAGATCAGTGGCATGCCGTTAGATGAATTGACGATCTCGCCTATCAGTTCTTTCAGCTTGTCCTGTGTATCAACGTTGGCAGGTCTGTGCAGCGTCATGATCATGTATCCCTTTTCTGTAAGGTTATACTTGTCCCATGCTTCCGGCTTTATGAACCTCGGCATTTGCTTATAAAGTGTATCTATCATGGTATTACCCACAAAAAATATCCGCTCTTCGGGTATGCCAGCTTTACGCAGGTTATTATTGGCAACGTCCGATGTGGTAAAGAAATAGTCAGTGATCGAGTCCGTTACCATACGGTTGATCTCTTCCGGCATCGTCCAGTCGCCCGAACGGATGCCTGCTTCCACATGCGCTACCTTTATGTTGTTCATCTTCTTGGCTGCTATTGAGCAGGCCATCGTCGATGTTACATCGCCAACAACTATACATAGATCGCAAGGCTTTTCCATCAGCAATGCTTCGTAGCCCATCATTATCCTGCCTGTTTGCTCTGCTTGTGTGCCACTGCCTACTTCCAGGTTGTGGTGTGGTGCCGGTATATTCAGCTGATCAAAGAAATCAGCACTCATTTTTTTATCATAGTGTTGTCCCGTATGCACAAGGCGAAAGTGTATATCTACACCATTCTTTCTTTGCGTTTCAATAGCATCAATTATCGGTGCTATCTTCATAAAGTTCGGCCTTGCCCCCGCTATAACATCTATCAACATAAGTCCAAAAATTAAAACTAAAAACTAAAAAATTAAAACGATAAACCCTCGCATCACCCCCAGTTAGATTGCGTCATTGACGCATTCATTTAGCCATTCCATCACATTTCTTCCACATTCCATCACATTGCCGCATTCCCTCATTGAGCCATTTCTTAAACGTTCACCCACTTCCTCGTCATCAGGCTTTCAATTGCCGCAAAGCTGGCAAGTGTAGTATTGATGGTGTCATCAAAAGGCACCAATGCGCCACCGCCATTCTTGGTCCTTTCTACAAGTAGCTTGAACTGTGCCGCATGTCCCTTATCTATTGTTGTCTTCAGTTTAGAGAAGCCACTAAATCCAAATCCTTCCGTTACCCTGAAATTATCAGTTACTATCGTACGGTCTTGTGCATATACTTCTATACGCTCTTTAGAGTAAGACTTTGAGCCATTAGAGAAGTAGTTGATCACTCCTGTACTTCCGTTTTCATACTCCAGCAGTATCGATGCACTGTCTGTATTGGCCTGCGGATTCAATCCCATAGCATTCATACATACACTCTTTATCTTGCTTCCGGTCAGGAAGGTGATCAGGTCCATGTAGTGACAAGCCTCACCTACTATACGGCCACCACCTACTTTCAGGTCATGCACCCATACGTTAGCAGGTATATGTCCCGCGTTCATTGTGGCTATTACATTCATCTGCACATTGCCCGTCAGTTGCTTTACCTTCTGCATGTGCGGAGAAAAACGCCTGTTAAAACCAACGGTCAGCATTTTATCGCCCTTATATGCTTTTATCACGCTGTCCAGTTCTTCTTTGTTCAGCGCAAGTGGCTTTTCTACAAATACGTGCTTACCCGCTTCCAGTGCTTCTCTCACCATCTTCGCATGCTCATTATGCCTTGTTGTGATCACAACAAGATCAATAGAAGGGTCGTTGATGATGCTCTTATAATCGGTGGTGCTCTTACCTATCTTATGTTTCTTGGCAAGCGTTGTGCCTGTAAGGCCCGATGCACTGGCTATAGAGTAGAGTGGTGCATTGATCTCACTCAGCACAGGCAGCATGGTCATACTGGTAAAATTACCCGCACCTATTATCCCTATTCCTCCTTTACCTGCGCTAAACTGGCCATCGGTGATCGATACAGTTACAGAGTCACTGCTCTTTTCAGGATACTCCAGCAATGAAGCTATTGAATCCTGGCTGCTTATGTTATTATATATCTGTTCAAAATTACTCAGCTGTACACGCTCTGTGATAAGACTGGCTACATCCAGCTTCTTGGTAGATATCGCCTGTAGTATCGCCATGAAATTGCGCTTCTCGGTCCACCTTACAAATGGCAGCGGATAGTCTATGCCCTCTTTCTCATAGCGGTCATCATATCTGCCGGGGCCATAAGAGCAAGATACCTGGAAGGTCAGTTCCTTTTCATAAAAATCTGTTCTGCTTATGTTCAGTCCTATTACACCCACCAGCACTATACGGCCGCGTTTACGGCTCATCTTGGCAGCCTGCGCTATGATCTCATCGGTCTTGGCACTTGCTGTGATGATCACACCATCAGCACCGAGTCCGTCCGTAATGGACTGCACATATTTTACAGGGTCTACGCCTTCGCTCGGATTAATAGCTATTATTCCCTTGGTCTTGGCCATAGCCACTTTCCTCGCATCAAGGTCTATACCCACCACTCTGCAACCATTGGCCACAAGCAGTTCCGCGGTTATCAAGCCTATCAATCCAAGGCCCACTACTACTATAGTTTCTCCCAGCTGTGGTTCTATCAATCTTATACCTTGCAGGCCTATAGAGCCAATTACCGTAAATGCAGCTTCATCATCGCTTACATTATCTGGTATGCTGGCCACAAGATTTTTAGGTATGCATACATATTCCGCATGCGGGCCGTTAGATGCTACTCTGTCGCCTGTTTTAAATTCATTTACACCATCTCCTACAGCTATTACCTTGCCCACATTACAATATCCCAGCGCCAACGGCTGACCTAGTTTATTGAATACCGCATTGATCGTCGGCTTTAGCCCGTCGGTCTTTATCTTCGCAAGTACCTCTTTCACCCTGTCCGGCTGCTGCCTGGCCTTCTGAAACATGTTTGCCTTGCCAAATTCCACAAGCATACGCTCAGTACCCAAAGACACCAGGCTGCGGGTAGTCTGTATCAATACGCATCCCCTTTTCACTGCCGGCGCAGGTACTTCTTCCAATACGGTAGCTCCTGTCTTAAACGATTGTATGATCTGTTTCAATATATTGCTCTTAAAGTACGCTAAATGTTTCTTTTACCTTGATTATCATAGACAAATATTGCCTGCTACACAAGGGGTGTTTTTCGGAGTGCAAAGGTAATTTATTATCACCACCTTTAATAACTAACCCCTATTATACAATTCTTAATAATGACAATTTTTCGTTATTTGGAACGTATCAATATCTCCCTGCCACTAAAATACCTTCTTTATCACAATAAATTGCTCAAGCAGGGGTTTTATACTTATCCTGATTTGAATCCCTCTGTCGTTATGAGACTATTGCTCGCTGTTTTCTTTGCCATAAGTTTTTTATGCCTGGCAACCTGCTTTCTTTGTTTATTAGGTATGATTATTCCCTCCGGTAGCTCTGAAGATGAACTAGCACCCAAAACAAAGTTTGACAGAAAGGTTAGTACCGCTTTCTGGCAGTATTATCATGACCGTTACATGTATGGCAATAGAAATTTATTTATTGAGTCTAGTAGAATTGAGAAAGTAGATACTGTTTACGGTCCATATCTACCCAATGTCTTCAACTCTTTTCAGGCCTGTAGCCTTACCGAATATTCAGCTATGAAGGCTGTTTACGGGTATAATATAATGCTGATAGTGGGCGTTTGGGACAATGGCCGCCTACATGACCAGCAATTTTGCACCTTTATGACCGGCAACTTCGGACAAGTCATTGAGTTGGACTCTTGTAGGGTAGACATTGTACATTCATGGCATTAATACTATACTTTTCCCGCCGTGGGAATCTGTCGCGTCTGTGCAATCTCCTGTCGCGAGAGTTAGCGCAGCGCTCTCGTGACGACATAAATTAACGGGTATCTGACCCGAACTCCCGGCCGGTCCTCTTTGAGATGCGCAGCCATGACACACAACATTTGTCAACAAGTAGAATGACAACCATTTAAAACTGTCAACTTTTTTCAGGACGATACAACATTGGGCATCCTGTCCTTCCTTTAATCCTATAAATCCTGCCTGTCCCAACCGAAGGTCGGGAGTTCAGACCAACAACCATCCGACCGGTCCTCTTTGAGTACGTAATTACTCCCGCCGTGGGAATCTGTGCAATCTTTCTGATCTGTGATTCTGATAATTAAACCACAACATTATCTGCCACAAACGCTGTCAATATCATTTTTACCTAATTTTACCGTAACATGAGAACATTTTTTGAGCACTTTGGTAAGATTTTCCTGATGATCAAGGGCGGTTTTACCAAGCCTGAAAATATGAGGGTTTATTGGCTTGAGTTCATGGAGCAGTGCAACGACATTGGCATCCGCTCCCTACCCATCGTTATTATCATATCCTTATTTATAGGTATGGTTATGACTGTGCAATTCTCTTACCAGTTAGTTAGTCCATTTGTTCCTAAGTCTATTATAGGTACCCTCGTCCGCGATTCAGCCATTCTCGAGTTTTCCCCAACCGTCACCTGTATTGTCCTTGCTGGTGTGGTCGGATCAAAGATTGCTTCCGAATTGGGCAATATGCGCGTCAGTGAGCAGATCGATGCGCTGGAGATCATGGGTATCAATACCAAATCATACCTTATTATACCTAAAATATTGGCGGGAATGATCGTTGTTCCTTGCCTTATTACACTGGCAATTGCTATCAGCATAGCAGGTGGCTACTTGGCCGGCTTGTTCTCCAATATACTTACCAAGCAGCAATTTATGCTGGGGCTTACGAACAACTTTGTACCCTATAACCTATTCTTTGCAATGGTCAAATCCTTCACATTCTCCCTTATTATTACCATTATTCCATCATATTACGGCTACTATGTAGAAGGTGGTGCACTCGAAATTGGCCGCGCTTCAACAACAGCAGTAGTAATTTCCTGTATCCTCATCCTCTGCGCCGACTACGGATTGACAATTTTGCTGCTGTAATCGAAGGGAACTACCTTATATACCCTAAAGAAATATTCAACTTCAATTAACCATCCCCAACTCACTGATCCATCAGCATTTAGCTAAAGATGTTCACATTTTTGTGAATATCTTTATTTTCACAAGACACTTTCTGGTAGTATTTTACACTCTTTGGTAACGACGCCCGATCCGATCCCCTAAACAATAACCAATACCCCAACCACATTGTAGGGGCTGAACATCTTCAGTCCTGCATTAACCCTACCTAAACCCCAAATCGGGCACAATCGGGCATCCACATTTTCTATAAACACTTAACTATGAATAACTTATCAAATCCACCTGCCCGATTATTTTTATTTTTTTATCGGGCATCTCTCCAAAGAGCGCCTGTTGTCGGTCTCTGACCGACGACCATCGGGCCGGTTCTATTTGAGGCACCACAAAGACGTCTTCGCCACCATACTCAGTAAATTAAGCGGGCACGATCGGGCATCCACATTTTCCATAAACAATTAACTATGAATACCTTATCAAATTTCCATACCCGATTATTATTTCATTTTCATCGGGCATTATGCAAAAAATGGTGCTGAGCGAAGTCTCTGACTTCGTTCGGCCGGTAGGGAATCTCCCGATTCCCGAATCTGAATTGCACCATCATCGGGTATCCACCTTTTCCACTCATCCCGACCATCCTGATTCAGGTAAACCAAATCGGGTACAATCGGGCATCCACATTTTACATAAACAATTAACTATGAATAACTTATCAAATCCCCATGCCCGATTATTATTTCATCTTCATCGGGCATCCTCCTTTTCCCGCCATCCTGACCATCTTGATTCAGACAAAAACATAACGAATCTGCGATATCTGTGCAATCATTTTAATCTGTGATTCAGACAAACCACATCGGGCACGATCGGGCATCCACGTTTTCCGTAAACAATTAACTATGAATAACTTATGAAATTTCCATGCCCGATTATTATTTCATTTTCATCGGGCATTCTCCTTGTCCCGTCATCCTGACCATCTTGATTCAGATAAACACATAAGGAATCTGTGAAATCGGAGCAATCATCAAAATCTGTGGTTCAGACAATCCCCCTTCCATTTTTAACACAAATTGAGAACATCATGTGTACAACACAAATTCTTTTTGTTCATTTCACTTAGTACCTTTGCACCCTCATGTCCGACGCAATACAGCACGAATGTGGTTTGGCGTATATCCGCCTGTTAAAACCACTTTCTCATTACCACGTAAAGTACGGCACAGCCGTATATGGTCTGAATAAGTTATACCTGCTTATGGAAAAGCAGCACAACCGCGGCCAGGATGGCGCAGGTATAGCAAGTGTTAAACTAGATGTGGCAGCCGGCCACCAGAATATGCACAGGCTCCGCGTCAGTGGACAGCAGGCTATCGGCAAGATCTTCCAGAATATTAATGAAGAGGTTGGCGAACTCGAAAAGATGTACCCAAACATCCTCCAGCACCCGGGTTTCCTGAAGGGATACATGAGGTTTGCGGGAGAAATACTACTTGGCCATCTCCGCTACGGTACGCAGGGTAAGAATAATATCGAGTTCTGCCATCCGTTCATTAAACCACATATCAATCCTACCCGTAACCTGGCTATGGCGGGCAACTTCAATCTGGTTAATACAGATGAGTTATTCAATATGCTCGATAGCCATCCTACCGGTACCATGCGCGAAAGCGATCTCGGAGCCATGATCGAGACCATACACTATTATCTATGTATGGCCGATGATACCAATCCTGAATCATTGAATATTGAAGGCGTACTGAAACAAGCTACAACCCATTTCGATGGCGGTTATGTGTTCAGCGGGCTGATAGGTAATGGTGATAGTTTTGTAATGCGTGACCCTAACGGTATTCGCCCTTGCTATTATTATGTAAGTGATGAGGTAGTAGTAGCGGCATCAGAACGTGCAGCAATTATGACCGCATTTAATGTTACAAAAGAGCAGGTTATAAAGCTGGCTCCTGGTCATGCCATTATCATTTCTGCAGATGGTACTTTCAAAGATGTAGAGATATTGGCACCACGCCAGCTTACTGCATGCAGCTTCGAGCGTATCTATTTCAGCCGTGGTAGTGATCCTGAGATCTACCGCGAACGTATGCAACTGGGCCGCAACCTGGCCGACACAGTTCTGAAATCACTCGATTACCATCTGAAACATACCATTGTTTCTTTTATACCAAATACGGCCGAAACCGCTTTCTATGGCCTTATCAAAGGGCTGGAAGATTACCTGAAGGACATTACCCTCCAAAGGATCTATGCCCGCAAGGATAACATTACTGAAGATGAAATGCGCGAACTGGTTTACCGCCGGGTACGCATAGAAAAAATAGCCATTAAAGATGCCAAGTTGCGCACCTTCATTACAGAAGATGCTTCGCGCAATGAGATGGTGCAGCACGTTTACGACATTACCTATGGTACCGTAGAGCGTGGTGTGGACACCCTGGTAATTATAGATGATTCTATAGTAAGAGGAACTACGCTGAAAGAAAGTATCATCAAGATGCTCGATCGTCTTGGCCCTAAGCGCATCATAGTAGTATCATCTGCCCCGCAGATCCGCTACCCCGATTGCTACGGTATAGACATGAGCCGCATGGGTGACTTTATTGCCTTTCAGGCTGCAGTTGGCCTGTTGGCCGATACCGGTAGGGAACATATTCTCACAGATGCTTACAATCGTTGTAAGGAAGCAGAAGCAAATGGCGGCCTTAAAGAGGAGAACTTTGTAAAAGCAGTCTACGAGCCATTTACAGCCGAAGAGATCAGCAACAAAATAGCCCGAATGCTCAAGCATAAGGATGTAAACACAGAAGTAGATGTTATCTATCAATCAATAGAAGGCCTCTACAATGCATGCCCTAATGACCGCGGCGACTGGTACTTCACCGGCAACTACCCAACCAAGGGCGGCAACCGTGTAGCCAACAAAGCATTCATGAACTACATGGAACAAAAAGAAGGCAGAGGGTATTAATCCATGGCCTTCTTTCAAGATGCAAAGCCTTGACAGGGCTGGTTATGTTAGCCCGGGGTGTTAACCCCGGGTATAATGAAGCCTAGACTACAAGCCCTGAAAGGGCGGCATAAATAGCGAGGGGTTTCAACCCCTCGACCACGAACAAGTCAAGACACTAGCCCTGAAAGGGCGACATAAATTTCGGAACAGCACAAAAAATTACCCGGAGTTCAATCCCGGGTAATTACCTAAAATTCTCTTTTACTATGAAACCTCCTATCTCACTATCTGCACATAAGTCACATCATTACCCGACACCACCTGCGCCACATAAGTGCCCTTCGCCAGTGCCTGCAAATTCAGCACATTCTGGTTGTCTACTTCCAGCACCAGCTTAGACTGCATATCATATACCGCTACATGGTACTGCTTCCAGTCTACAGGTAGTTTCAATGTGGCCACACCATTAACAGCCGGGTTAGGGTAGGCTTCCACATTATAGCTCGCTCTGTTGGTAGTGGACACGCCGACATGAAGGTCGCGCGCCATGTCCCTGTATCTTATGGTGGTGATAGTTTCGGTACTGCCGGTAAGGTTGGTCGTCACCCACAATATCGGGTAATGCTCGCCGTTGGCCAGCCACCTGTACTCCACGGTATTCCTTGGGAAACCCAGAGGGAACCCGCTTATGGTCACAGAGTCTATCTCATGTATTTCAGATCTTACCCTCAGGCAGTTTACCGGAGTGGTAAAGAAAGGAGTTACTATCGTGCCCCAGCCATCTACCCTTGTCTTTCTGTAGCCTTTTTGCTTCAAGGTGGCTGTGCCGGTAAGACCAATGGTAAGAGCAAAGTTCGAACTGTCGTTGTTCAGGTAGTTGAGCGGGAAGTAGTACCAATCGTCATCAGTTGTATAGTTGAATGGCGTAGGTATGCCTGCAATTTTGGCCGCGAAGGCAGTGGCGGAAAAGCGGCTTGGGCTGGTCTTTTTCTCAAAAAAGGTATACAGCTGATTGATGCTCACCGGCAGAAATGTACCACCGGGAAATGTATCTGACACCTTGTAACCATACGCACTTAGCGATATAAGTGCATAGGTGAAGCTCACACTCAGAGCTGTTTTATAAGTATCAACTGCTTGTGTTCTTGGTACTAATGCACTGTAGTCCCAAACCATATTGGTGCCACTATCGCCCAGGTTTATGGTACTGCCTATTGGAGATGCGGTACTATATCTGAGCGTATCTCCAGAAATAGGCATATCACTGGCTGTAACCGTTATCTGTGCGTACGATGCGCTGGTTATCAACAGGGTAAACAGTAGTAAAAATACTTTGTTCATATAATCGTGGTTTTCTCAAATATACTCTTTTGTGATTATGATTCATATTCTGACCCATATATTGTTGGCATCACAGCGCAGATTCACCCGGCTCGAATTTGCTGTTATGATGCCGAAGGTATCAGATGTTTGTAGTGAGACAAATGACAGATCCTGAAACGATGCCGAAGGTATCGAATGTCTGTATAAGCGAATATCTCCTGTGATGAGGCCCATTAACGGCCGCCATTGCACTACGATTATATGTATCTTTGCGCACCTTTCTAAATAATATAATGTCTGTAATAAAACCTTTTTTAAGACTGAGTGGACTGGAACCACTTGTTGTACGCCCTGAGATGAATTTTGTCAATGTGGGAGAGCGCACCAATGTAACTGGTTCCAAGAAGTTTGCCCGTCTTATCCGCGAAAACAAATACGAAGAAGCACTGTCAGTGGCCCGCCAACAGGTAGAAAGCGGCGCACAGATACTGGATGTGAACATGGATGATGCCCTGCTTGATGGGGTTATGGCAATGACCACATTCATCAATCTGCTACAGGCCGAACCCGATATCGCCAAGATACCGGTCATGCTCGACTCCTCTAAATTTGCCATTATTGAGGCAGGTCTCAAATGCATACAGGGTAAGTGTATAGTCAACTCCATCTCCCTTAAAGAGGGCGAAGAAAAGTTCATTGAGCAGGCCAATATTTGCCATAGCTATGGTGCGGCGGTAATTGTTATGGCCTTTGATGAAACAGGCCAGGCCGATACATTGCAGAAGAAGGTAGATATATCGCAGAGGGCATATGATATCCTTACTCAGCAGGTGGGTTTTGATCCCCAGGATATCATTTTTGACCCCAACATATTTGCTATAGCAACGGGAATAGAAGAACATAATAATTACGGGGTAGATTTTATTGAGGCTACTCGCATTATCAAGCAGCGCATGCCGCTTACCAAGGTTAGCGGCGGTGTAAGTAATATATCCTTCTCCTTTAGGGGTAATGAAACTATGCGCGAGGCTATGCACAGCGTATTCCTGTATCATGCTATTAAAGCAGGTATGGATATGGGTATTGTAAATGCCGGGCAGCTGGTGGTATATGATGAGATAGAACCAAAGCTGAGGGAGCTTTGCGAGGATGTGATACTCAACCGCCACCCAGATGCTACTGAGCGCCTGGTGGCATTTGCAGAAACAGTAAAGGCAAAAGATAAAGAAGAAAAGGTAGACGATGTGTGGCGCGGCACAGCAGTTGAAGAACGGCTGAAACATGCGCTGGTAAATGGCATCACCGACTTTATAGATGCCGATACAGAAGAAGCCCGTATAAAGTATCCAAAGCCACTCGATGTGATAGAAGGACCTTTGATGGATGGTATGAATGTAGTGGGCGACCTGTTTGGTAGCGGAAAGATGTTTTTGCCACAGGTGGTAAAGAGTGCCAGGGTAATGAAGAAGAGCGTAGCATACCTCTTCCCTTTTATTGAAGCGGAAAAAGAAGAACGCAGGCTGGCACACATTGCCGCCGGAACTATTAATGAAGAGAATGCAGGCGCCGCCAAAATACTCATGGCAACCGTAAAGGGCGATGTACATGATATTGGTAAGAACATAGTAGGTGTGGTGTTGGGTTGTAATGGTTATGACATTATAGACCTTGGTGTCATGGTGCCTGCTGATAAAATATTAGATACAGCTGAAAGAGAAAAGGTAGATATCATTGGTTTGAGTGGCCTGATCACTCCATCGCTCGATGAGATGGTGCACGTGGCGCGCGAGATGAAACGCCGTGGTATGAAGCAGCCGCTAATGATAGGTGGCGCTACAACCAGCCGTATGCATACTGCGGTAAAGATCGCTCCGCAATACGATAATGGTGTAGTGTATGTGCTCGATGCCAGTCGTAGTGTTACGGTAGCAGGTAATCTGTTGAATAAAGAGCAAAAGGAGCCTTTCTTAGGTAATATAAATACCGAGTACGATAAGCTGCGCGACGACTTTAATAATAAGCGCACAGCTAAGCAGTACATAACACTGGCTGAAGCGCAGGCCAATCCTGTAGCCATTGAATGGAACGGTTATACGCCACCAAAGCCGCAGCAGATGGGTGTGCAGGTATATCCTGATTATGATCTTTCTGAGATAAGGCAGTATATAGATTGGGGGCCATTCTTTATTGCCTGGGAAATGAAGGGTAAGTTCCCCGACATTTTGAGCGATGCGACGTTCGGAGTAGAAGCAACAAAGCTCTACAATGAAGCCAACCTGATGCTCGACAAGATCATCAGTGAAAAGTGGCTCACGGCAAAGGGCGTTACAGGCTTCTGGCAAGCAGATAAGGTTGCGCCGGATACCATAATAATAAGAAATGAAGAAGGCGGTGAACTGGCTACTTTAGAGATGCTGCGCCAACAGATAAAGAAAGCTGCTGGGCAGCCAAGTATGTCGTTAGCAGATTTTGTAAAGCCTGTAGCCGTAAACGCGGGCGTTGATGATTATATGGGTGCCTTTGCGGTAAGCATACACGGCATAGAGCCACACCTCAAGGCTTTTGCAGATGATCATGACGATTTCCATAAGATACTTTTACAGGCCCTAGCAGACAGACTTGCAGAAGCATTTGCAGAGGTGTTGCACAAGAAGGTAAGAACAGCAACATGGGGCTATGCAAAAGACGAGCAGATAGCGCTAGCCGAACTGGTGCATGAAGAATATCAGGGCATAAGGCCTGCCCCCGGCTATCCTGCCTGCCCCGACCATACAGAAAAACTGAAGTTGTTTGAACTCCTCAATGCAACTGGCAATGCAGGCATAGAACTTACAGAGTCATTGGCCATGTACCCTGCTGCCTCAGTTTGTGGCTGGTACTTTAGCCACCCGCAGAGTGTGTATTTTGGTATCAATAAGATCACCCAAGACCAGTTAGAGAACTACACCCACCGCAAGGGCATGAGCATAGAAGAAGTAAGTAAGTGGTTGTCGCCGATTTTGGAGTAAGAGTCGTAATTAATAAGAAGTAAGCCAAAAGAGATAAAGATGTTACAGGAAAACCAGGTAAAAGAAAATATTGCGACAGATCCGATAGTTGACAACCAGCAACCCAAGGCATTAAGGGTGGTGGCGAGTATAGTATCGTATATATGTCACCCGGTATTTATGCCATTGATCATGGCGTTTACATTGAGTTTGTTGTCGCCGGTGAGCTTTGCAGGGATCACACCTAAACAGCAGGGAATACTCTTGTTGAATGTGCTGATATCAGCAGTTATATTTCCCTTGTTCAGTATAGCATTGATGAAGCCGCTGGGCTTTATCAATAGCTTTCATATGCGCACAGCAAAGGAAAGAACCATACCGCTTATGGTGACCATGATCTTTTATTTCTGGCTCAGCCATGTATTCAATAGCATGACTGCCGTTCCTGTGCCGCTCATTCTTAAAGTACTGATGCTGGGTAATTTCTGGGGTGTTATTGTATTGTTTGTTGTCAATATTTTTACCAAGATAAGTATGCACACAGCTGCTGCGGGTGGTATGCTCGGCATCATCATAGTATTGATGATAAGTAGCCCTGTAAATATGGTAATACCTTTCTTTGTAGCCATGGCTATAGCAGGCTTCATTGGTACTGCACGTCTTATACTGGGTGCTCACCAACGTGGTGATGTATGGTTAGGTTACCTGGTGGGTATAGCTGTGCAGATAGCTGCCTACTATTATATGAAATAGACTCACTATAGGTCTTAATATTATAGAGTCGGCTAACCTGCAGATAAAAATGCGGATTGTGGGAATGGGAGAGTGCGATAATGGCTTAATGAGTGCCAATAAATCCAAAACGAATACGCCCCGACGCGAGACTGCTTCGTGCCTCGCAGTGACTGCATAGTGAGTCTGAGAGAGCTGCGCCGTGATAAGCAGTTGGTCAGACTGAAAGCAGGCAACAATAAACAACAGTGTTTGTGGTCACTGAACATAAAAGCCGCCCTGTATATACAGAGCGGCTTTGGTATCAGTGTTTGTTGGTCAACTATGATTCAGGATAAAGAATAGCAGTGAACTCATTATTGTTGGTGAACAGCTTCTTTGCTGCGTCCTGTACATCTGCAGGAGTTAGCTTGTTCAGGTAAGTTTCATAGTTCAGTATCCTGTCCTTATCTCTTCCCCAGAACATAGAACCTGTCATCTTTTCAGTCCAGTACTTATTCTCCTTGATCTCGGTCTTATACTTTTCTATCCACTGACTCTTTACTTTGTCCAGGTCTTTAGCATCAGGGCCTTTATCTTTCAGGTTCTGGATCTCTTCCTTAGCTGCGGCAAGTAGCTTGTCTACATTCTCTGGTCCGCAAGGCAGTGCCAGCTGTATAGTGTAACGCTCATATGGTTCCTTAGCCATATTGCCGTTAAAACCACCACCATAGATAGCGCCCATCTTTTCACGCATCTCTTCTATCACCTTTATGTTCAGTATCTCTGCAACAGCTCTTGTTCTTAAAGACATGTCTTCGCTATATGGTATTTCGCCAGAGTATAGGGTAAGGATAAGGCTCTTCTTTTCCTTGCCTTTATGTACGGTCATCTGGTTTGTTCCCTTTACTGCACGAACGCCATTATCTTTATAGGATACCGCTTTGTTCTTGGCAGGTATGCTACCCAGGTAGGTTTCCAGCATTGGTATAGCAGTTTCGGCCTTTACATTACCCACCAGGAAGAAGTGATAACCATCTGCGCTGCCAAACTCATCGCTGTAGATCTGTATGGTCCTCTCCAGGTTTATCTTATCAAAGTCTTCCTTCTTAGGGAATGCGGTACGTGCCAGTGGATTGTTGTTGAACAATACCTTCAGCATAGTGTCTGCAAACGCTGCCTGCGGGTTACCTGTCACGAACTGTAGCATTGCAGCAGACTTATCTTTGAATGCTTTGAACAAGGCTTCATCCTTGCGTGGCTGCATGATCTGCAGGTACAACAACTGCAGCATTGGCTCGAAGTCCTTTACGGTGCTGCTGCACTTGATATCATCACTGATCTCGCCGATGGTCATAGATGCTTCTATCTTCTTGCCTGCCAGTATCTTTTCTATCTCGGTAGGATCATAAGCGCCGTAGCCCATGTTGTCCATGATCTCGGTAGCAAACTTTACGTTATTCTTATCTTCTACACCGTAGTTGTTAGAACCGCCTTTTTTGATACCTGTCATCAATATCTCATCGCTCTTAAAGTCAGTAGGCTTAATGGTTACCTGTATGCCATTGCTTAGTGTATAAGTAGTGGCACCAAATCCTTCTTCCATCTGCTGGCTTACTACCTTGCCTGCTACTGGCTTAGTTGTCATCAACGACGCAGCTACTTTCTTCTCTTCGTCTTTCTTCACTACCTGCTTGAAGCCCTTGGTGGTCATTGCCAGCAATTCCTTATCAGATGGAAATTTCAGCTCCGCCTTATCCGGACCGGTGATGAGTGTAAATGTGTTAGGGCTGGCTGTCCACTTCTTTATCGCCGCGTTAACTTCGGCAGTGGTGATGCCCGCAAGCATTGTTTTATGGTAGTTATATTCATTAGCGATACCCGGGTAAGCTTCACCGTTCAGGAATGCACGGATGTATTCTTCTACATAAGCTTTGCTGTCGGTAGTGGTTCTTTCGTTATAAGATTTTTCCAGACCGCTGAGTATGTTTTTGCGGGCTACTTCCAGCTCATTGCTGTTGAAGCCAAATTGCTTGATCTTCAGCAATACTGCGGTAGCCGCATTAAGCGCGGTAGACACATTGTCTCCGCTGATGCCTGTAGAAACTATAAAGCACTCATAGCCATGTATCAGGTTATCTGTACCGGCATAACCATAAGGGAATGGAGGTTCGGCACTTTGTGTCAGTTCAGACATACGTCGGTTGATCATCTGAATAGCAAGGTTGCGTACCAGGCTGCTACGGTAGTCGCCAAGGGTCTTATCTTCCGCCTTCTTGGTGTAAGGGAACATGATGGTCAGCTCCGCATTAGTAGCTTCTTTGTCGGTAACTACCATAGCTTCCGGCACCTTGCGGGCTACTACATCTACATATTTGCGTGCGCGCTCGTTTGCAGGGTTCTTAAAGCTGCCAAAGTGCTTTACTATCATTGCCTTGGCAGTAGCCACATCTATGTCGCCCACTACTATTACTGCCTGCAGGTCAGGGCGGTACCAATCGCGATAGAAGCTGCGGATGGTCTCATACTTAAATGTCTTCAGGATATCATCCTTACCAATTGGCAGACGCTGTGCGTATAAAGAACCTGATGCCAGCTTAGGGAAATACTTCTTCAGCATACGGTCATCAGCACCTTTACCCAGGCGGCTTTCTTCCAATACTACACCGCGCTCTTCGTCAATGTCCTTGTCTGTCAACAGTGCATTGTGTGACCAGTCTTCAATGATCTGGAAACCTTTCTCAAGGTTGCCTGGCTTGTCGGTAGGAATAGGTAATATATAAACTGTCTGGTCGAAGCCTGTATACGCGTTAAGATCGGCACCAAACTCTACGCCAATAGATTGCAGATAGCTTACCAGTTCATTCTTCTGGAAGTTCTTTGTGCCATTGAAGTTCATGTGCTCCATGAAGTGCGCAAGACCCAGTTGCTGCTCATTCTCCAGGATAGCACCTGCTTTTACCGCCAGGCGCAGTTCCACTTTATTGGCAGGTTTGTGATTATTGCGGATGTAAAAGGTCAACCCGTTATCCAATTTGCCCGTTACAACATCGGGGTCTTTGGGTAATGGTGCTTTCATATCCTGGGCGTAAGAAATGCCCGGTAATGCTGCCGCAATGGCAATACATACTGCGGTACTCCGCAGATAGTAACTAATGTGTTTCATATAGTGCGTTAATATTCGGCTAAAGTATTATGTTTTTAAATTATTGCATAATTATAAGGGGCTAATGGGGATATTTTAACATTCGCCGAAGTAAAACTTCCTTAATGTAAAATTGCCTGTAATACCTGTAATGACCGTATGTTCCCCATGTGCTGGCTGTGGCGTTGCAGGAAAGCTATATACCATTCTGTGAGGCGCATACGGGTAGCTGCGCCCATTTCGGTATGTTCGAGCGTTTCATAGCTATTGGTTTCCATTAGTCTGCTGAGCATGCGGCAGTCGTCATCGGTCATAAATGGGGCGAGAGCGGGGGAGTTATGTGTGTAGCCGCCTTCCTGCAGGTTGAGGTGCGGTGTTTCTTCAGAATAACTACCCTTGAGGTCGAAGCCCAGTTCACGGCTGCAATTGATCATAAAGAACAAGGGGAAGTTGGCCACTTGTCTTTGTGGTGTCTTGTCGAGAATGGAAAAGTAGTCAAAGGCGAAATCGAACAGGTCGGGTAGTGGGGCGGAGTCCGGAAGCAAGCGAAGTAATACCTCTACGGAGAATAGTGCTACGCTGTTTTTGATGACATCCTGCAATATAGATTGGTAGATAACAGCCGGTTGATACTCTCGCATGCGCTGCATATTCTTCATTGGCTGGTGATAGACGACCATATCCAGTAGCATGCCGGGTTGCAATAGTCCGGACCTGTTGCGCGATGCCTTAACGCTGCGCACACCCTGAACCATGAAGGGCTGCACACCATATAGTGATGTGAATATGGTGGTGATGAGGCTTGTGTCACCATATTTTACGGAGCGGAGTACTATGCCCTGGGTATTGTGCATTTGGTGGTGAAGGTACGAAAATGGCGGCGTGTATATACGGGCGTTACAAACGCCCATCTATAGCACCCGCGATACAATCGCGGACGAGTATGCTAGAGTGTTTTATGTAGGTATATTGGTTATCTCAGGTTAGTTCATGAAGATCATTTTGCCGGCGTATGTTTGTGATCCATCGGCATTGGTGGCGAAGATGAGGTATACACCTGATTGCGGTCTGTGGCCCTTGTAATCCATGCCATTCCAAACGGCCTGTCCACCCAATGCCACAGTGCGATAAACTAATTGACCGTTGATATCGGTGATTCGTACGTCGGCATTTTCGGTGAGCCCTTTTATGGCAATAGTGCCCTTGAAGCCGCTAGGAACAGGGTTGGGGTAGGTGATCACATTACTGTTAGACTCGCTGCCTTCGGTAGCGGTACTACGGTAGCACATAAGTCCTGCGTCGGTACCAATGTATACGTCTCCTGTTACTTTGTCGACAGTGATTTTACGGATCTTATTAGATGGCAGCGGACTGTTATCTACTGTAAAGCGATAAATGATGCTGCTGTTGCCTGCATCAGGAGAGAGTAACCACACACCATTGGTAGTGCCGATCCATTTGCGGTTAGCGCCATCAACAGCTATGGTCTGTATACTTTCTCCGGCAAACAGGTAGCCTGCATATTTGTCGTACTGAACAATTGGTATTTCTGCATCGGCCCGTTGTGTGATGGCACTGGATGCATTGTAAAGGATACCTATGCCATTTGCAGTGCCTATCCAAAGATTGTCATTCTTGTCTATAGCTATGCAGGAAACACCATTGTCGGGCAGATTGCCGGCATTGGTGCCGGTTGTTAGGTGATATATGGCATCATCGCTGGCATCGCTCAGCGTGTTCTTTGTGTCGTACCCCATAACTCCGCCCTTGTTCATACACACATACCATACATGGCCTGCATTATCAAATGTTAAAGGGCCTCCGGAATGGGCATAAAGGCGGGGCACGCTCACGTTAAAATTGTACCAGTTATTGGTTGCCTTTTCACGTACATACAGTTCATCGAAAGAGCCGTACATGGTTACCCACAAGTTGTCGTTCTGGTCAATACCCGTACCTACTACCTGGTAGAAATTGCTACCACCATTAGGTCCACTGATCTGCAGTGGTGAGCCTTCTTTGTAAATGTGAAATGAGTCATTACTCTTCAGCTCGAAAAGGCCGTCGGTAAAGGAGCCTGCGTATAACGTGCCATCTTTCTGGTCCTTCGTGATGGTGACAAAGTCATACATTTTATAACTGATCGGTGAGCTATTATCGCGGTTGAATAACTTCCATTTACCATTGTTGAGATTAGAGAATCCACTGCCACTGGAATTCCATTTAAAGCCATCATCGTAGCCACCGTGTGCTATCCACAGGTCCTTATTGTGGGCGTAGAGATCATAGCTGTAAGGGTCAGTGGGGCCGTCGGGGTGAGCAAAGTACTGAATATCATCTTTAAACCTCCTGGCGAGGCCGTGAAACATATTGCCTATCCAAATGGTGCTATCCATAAGCTGCACTACCTGTGCTACACTATCCTGCGTATGAACAGAGTCTATGATGTTGTAGTTAAGGTCCATTACCCTAAGGTCGCCATAGCGGCCAATAAACAGCTTATTGTACCCCGGGTCTATGTTGGAGATGTGCTGTGGGCTTGTAAAAACCGCATGAGCAGTATCATTCATGAGGACATAAACTGTGTTGGCCGTCATCATGAACAGCTTATCGTTTACCGTGGTGATAGAGGTGAAGTTATGTACGCTATCTACCTTCTGCCATGCCTGAAAGTCCTGAAGCCTTGGGCTGTTCTTTGGCGCTCTGAATAAGCCGGACTGGGTAGCTGCATAGAAATAAGTGCCCAGGCCTGTAAAACCTTTAATAGGAATCAATTGATTGTTGGCAAAGAACTGGTAGGTCTCTTCGAAGTTCTGATCTTCCATATTGATGACCACAATACCAAGCGATGTGCTGAGGTATGCCCTGCCATTTTCTGTATAGATGCGATAGACAGTCTTAGCACCGGCTACCGTCTTTAACTTGAAGTCGGGGATGTTGTAAAAAGTGTTGTTCTTAAACAGATCGATATTACCGTTGCTGTATACAAGGATAACAGTGCCTGATACATTGTCGTACGCCACACATTGCATACCTATGTCTGACATGCCGCTTACTTTGCTGTAAGCCACCTTTTCATCTGTCAGTGTATTTTCTGTAAAAAAAGCCTGTTGGCAGATGGTGAAAATGTTGGTGCCGTCGGTAGCCAGGCCCATACAGGTATTGTACGGAAGTAGTGAGCTCCAGTAACCGATAGGTTTATCCTGAGCAGTAGCTATAACTGAGCAAAGTAGAAATGCAAAAAGTATGTATGTATGTTTCCTGAAATTCATAGAACAATTGAAGATCCAAATTTATTACAAATAACGGATAGGTGGCGTTAATATTGCCTCTTGTGTGATGGTGGGGTCACTCAATGGGCGCAAAGAAGCGCAAAGAGTTAACGCAGCCGACAAGATGTGAGATATCTGTGCATTCAAATGCCATTAACCAATTATCTTTACTGTATGGATAACAGCCGTCCTATTGGCATTTTCGATTCGGGTTATGGTGGCCTCACAGTGTTTAAGAGTATTGTGGCAAAGATGCCTCATTATGACTACGTGTACCTTGGGGATAATGCCCGGGCGCCATATGGCAACCGATCGTTTGAAACTGTTCATGAATATACCTTACAGTGTGTAAAGTGGTTTTTTGAGATGGGCTGCCCATTGGTAATACTGGCGTGTAACACTGCGTCGGCGAAGGCATTACGTACCATACAGCAACAGGATCTGCCTGATATCGACCCTGCAAAGCGGGTGCTGGGCGTAATAAGGCCAACCGCTGAAATAATTGGCGACTACACGAAAACAAGATCGATAGGGGTGCTAGGTACCCGCGGTACTGTAACCTCAGGCTCTTACGAGATAGAGATCAATAAATTCTTTCCTGATGTAAAAGTTCACTCAATGGGGTGCCCTATGTGGGTGCCGCTGATTGAAAATGGGGAATATGCATCTATCGGGGCAGACTATTTTGTAGAAAAATATCTGGACGAACTGATGACCAGTGCGCCGGATATTGATACTATATTGCTGGCTTGTACCCATTATCCGCTATTGATGGATAAGATCAGGAAGTTTTTACCCGCACATGTGCAGGTAGTTGCACAGGGGGGAATTGTGGCCGATAGCTTATCGACCTACCTGGATAAGCACACTGAAATGGAGCAGCGACTAACCAAAAGCAGCGGCGTGCGCTTTTTTACTACAGATGACACGTCCGATTTTGACAGGCATGGAAGCGCTTTCTTCGGGCGCAATGTACAATCGGAGAAGGTGCATTTAAAATAATAAAAGCGGCTTACAGAGCCGCTTCTTTCTTTTCTTTCCTTGTCTTAATTACGTGCTTCACGCCCTTGTAAGTAAGCTCAATTGCTTTCCATTTCAGGTAACCGGTGATCAGTTCAAAAGCTACCGATTTGGCCACTTTTTTTACTTTTTTACCCACCGGTTCGTGGTAAGGTTCTGCAGAAACGTAGTTCTGAATGACCTTTTTTTCTTTGGCTTCTTTCTTTCTGAAAATGAACTTCTGCGCCAGTTTAATAGCTGGCCCAACAAGTGGGTTAGAGATGGGCAGGAACGAGAGAACAGTAGACATCAGGTCAAAGTCAGCAGCTGTTTCACCACTACTTTTTGAACCTTTACCCATGATACCTTCCATAGAAAGGATCTCTTGTTCACCTAGCTCTTTCAACTGTTTGTGGAGCTTACGTTTTTCCTGCTCCAGTGCTTTGAGGCTATTCAGTTCCTTGGGGTAGAGTTTCATGGCTATTTATCTTTGGCATTTTCTTTTTTGTCGTCATCTTCCTCATGGTCTTCGGTGAGTATCTTAAGGAATGTTCCGGCAAAGAAGTTAGTGATGTTGTTGCGCAGGCCAAATACAATACCCAATATGAGCACAAATACGCCCATGGTAGCAAAGCTTGCACCAACCCGCGATAAGCCCATTTCTACAAACCCTTCTAAAATACCCAGTCCCATTAGTAACATGGTAATGAAGACAATGAACATGCATATAAGCGTGAACATGACATAGCTCAGCAACTTTGCTGTACTACCCATAAAATTGAGTTTGAAGAATTTTATGTAGACCTCAATGTACTGAGTTACCTTATCTTTCAGCGAGCCGAATATACTCATGAGAGCGTTGGGGATTGATTAGGAGTGATAGATTTCTTCTTCCAGGTCTGCAGCCTTCTTAGCGAATTTGCCTTTCAGGTTGTCTAAAGATTTCTTTACCTTATCCAGATCTTCCTGGCGTGTTTCTTTGTCTGTTGCCAATACATAACCTACTGCTACTCCTACTGCAGCGCCGATCAGCAATGTTGCGATGGTATTACCTGCTTTTGCCATAAAATAACTGATTAAAAATGAATGATGTTTATTACTCGTACTAAAATATCATGCCAAAGGTACGAAAAGGTACATTTACTTATTTTGCATAATACCTGTTATCAATAATATATTGTTCTACCGCGGGTGGAACAATGTATTTAATAGATTTCTTGTCTTTTATCTGCCTGCGGATGTAGGTTGAGGATATCTGCAGCAAAGGCGCTTCCAGTTTTTTGATGTTGGCTCCATAGGTGTCTTCTATCTCAAATCCCGGCCTGTTGTATACAATAAAAGAGTGTCGTTCTACCAGTTGCTCAAAGTTTTTCCAGCGATGAATGTTCTGGAAGCTATCGGCACCCATGATCACAGAGAATTTTTCAAGCGGAAATTTCTCAGTGAGGTAGGCGAGCGTATCTATGGTATAAGATGGTTTTGGTAGCTGAAATTCCACACTACTGGCTCTGAATTTGGGGTTGCCCTCAATAGCGATATTGACCAGGTGCAGGCGATCATGCTCATTGAGCAGTGAGTGTGAGTCTTTAAGCGGATTGTGAGGAGATACTACAAACCATACTTTATCAATGTCTGTATATTCAATAACATGGTTGGCCACAATAAGGTGACCTATGTGAATGGGGTTAAAACTGCCGAAATACAATCCGATATGCATAAGGCAAAGATAAAAAGACGGGCGACACAAATTGCTAAAGAGCGATTAATCATTTTTAGTTAACGTTTTATGCCCTGAAAAGGTAAAAGTGTTTACTTTGCAACAGCCTCACCCCGACCCTCTCCAAATGGGAGGGAGTTGTAAAGTATTGTATTTATAAATAACGTATTTTAGCATTATGTCTGCGAAAAAGAAGAAGAAATCACGGTTGCCCCTCATCATTACCATCGTAGTCATAGTGCTGCTTTTAGGTGCTGCTTATAAGATATTAGGGCCTAACAGCGGAAAGGCGCAGTTTCTTTACATAAGAACGGGAATTACCTATGAGCAGTTGCTGACGCAAATGAAGGATGGAGGCTACGTGAACGATATAAATAGTTTTGATTTCCTGGCAAAAAGAGCGGGGCTCCCTGAACATATACACCCAGGTAAATACCAGATGAAGTGGGGTATGACCAATTACGAACTGGTGAAAAAATTACGCAATGGGCGCCAGGTACCGGTAAAGCTGGTGATCAACAAGCTACGTACGAAGGCAGATTTCATAAGATTGGTGTCTACTAACCTGGAGATAGATTCGCTGCAACTGGGTGCGCTGATGCGGGATAAGGATTTCCTGGATAAAATGGGACTGGATAGTAATACTGTGATGTGTGGTGTAAGGCCCGACACTTACGAGTTTTACTGGAATACAACTACCGATAAACTGTTTAAAAAACTGAAAGAAAGTTATAGTCGCTTCTGGACCGATGCCCGCAGAGAGCAGGCTAAAAATCATGGATTAAATCCGGTTAAGGCAACTATTATGGCCTCTATCATAGACGAGGAGACCAATCTACCGGCAGATAAATTGAATATAGCGAGCGTGTACCTTAACCGAATGGATAAGGGCATGAAGCTGCAGGCCGACCCGACCGTGAAATTTTCTATAGGTGACTTTACGATAAAGAGAGTAACGGGAGCAATGCTGAAAACAGAATCTCCTTACAATACTTATCAAAACGTGGGATTGCCCCCAGGGCCCATATGCACGCCATCGAACGGATCTATTGATGCAGTGCTGAATGCACCACAAACCACCTACATATATTTCTGCGCAAAGGCTGATCTGAGTGGGGCTTCGGTATTTGCTACCACCGATGCAGAGCATCTATTGAATGCAAGGTTGTACCAGCAGGCGCTTAATGCGAGGGGGATACATTAAGGGAGTCGTAAGTCGTAAGTCGAAAGTTCTCGACGGATTAAGCTGGGACTTCTGATGTGGATATAATAAGGGGCATGAAAATAACTGAGACCATATTTTTAGATGCAGCGCAAAAGGAGGCTATTTACAGGCTTTGGAACAATGAGTATCCAAGCCAATTGGGGTATAGCGCGCATGTGGAGCTGGATGTGTATCTCGAAAATCTAAAGGAACCTCACCACTATTTTGCTGTCAATGATGCGGATGACATAGTTGGCTGGGCATTTTCATTTGAACGGGAAGGGGAGCGATGGTTCGCTATCATTGTTGATAGTATGTTGCATAGATCGGGGGTAGGTCCTATGCTCTTGAATAAACTGAAGGCGAATAGTACCGTGTTGAATGGCTGGGTAACTGATCATGATAAGTATGTGAAGGCGGATGGTAGTCCCTATCCATCGCCAATGGGGTTTTACCTGAAGAATGGTTTTGTGGTATGTGAGGGTATTCGGTTGGAGTTTGAAAAGTTATCTGCAGCTAAAATATGGTGGACGGCTGATGCATAAATAAATGCGTAATGAAAAAGAACCAATAGTGTTATAAGGTTTCTTTTGGCATCTATGCTTACCTTTGCACCCTATTTATACAGATAGTATGCTGCCACAGTTTGAAAATACCGAAATAGCGTTTAAATATCGTAGTGATAAGGAGATGAAACTGGCTAAGTTCCTGTTTTCATCAATGGGCAACCCGGCGCTGAGTAGCCTGGGAATGAAACTGACACAGTTTGCATTGTCGTGGAAATTGCCGGTAAAAGGGCTGATCAAAAAGACACTTTTTGATCAGTTTTGCGGTGGTGAAACGATGGACGAGGCTGCACAGACAGCGGCTGTAATAGGCAAATATGGCGTAGGTACCATATTGGACTACGGTGTAGAGGGTAAGGAGAGTGAAGAAGATTTTGACCGTGCGGTGCCTGAGTTTGTAAAGGCCATAAAGTATGCGGCTACCAATAAGAATATTCCTTTTATAAGTTTGAAGGTAACCGGTTTTGCTAGGTTCGCATTGCTGGAAAAGATACACTCGGAAGCAACGCTGAGCACCGAAGAGCAAGGTGAGTGGAAGCGTGTATACGACAGGATAGATTTTATCTGTAAGGCAGCAGCACAGGCCAATGTAATGGTACTGGTAGATGCAGAAGAAAGCTGGATACAGAAGCCGGTAGATGATCTTACTGATGCTATGATGGCGCAGTATAATCAGGTGAAAGCTATTGTGTTCAATACCTTCCAGATGTACAGGCACGACAGGTTGTTATTCCTTCAGGAATCAGTAGCATTTGCAAAAGCACATAATTACCAGTTGGGTGCTAAACTGGTGCGCGGCGCTTATATGGAAAAAGAGCGCAGGCGCGCTGCTGATATGGGCTACCGTGACCCTATACAGCCAAGCAAAGAAGCTACAGATAAAGACTATGATGCTGCGGTATTGTATTGTCTTGAAAACCTTTCAGGGTTGTCGGTATTTATAGGAACACATAATGAGGAGAGCTGTATGAAGGCTGCCCGCTATATGGAGGCTAATGGTGTGCCTGCAACTACCGAACATGTATACTTCTCGCAGTTGTACGGCATGAGTGATAACATATCCTTCAACCTGGCCAATAGCGGCTACCACGTGGCTAAATACCTGCCTTATGGCCCGGTAACGGATGTGTTGCCCTACCTGATGCGCCGTGCGCAGGAGAATAGCTCTGTAGCCGGACAAACAGGCAGGGAGCTATCGCTGATAGAAAAAGAGATTGATAGAAGAAGGATCTAAGAATGAATTCCTGAATCAAGATGTGGCACACTTTAAAAGTGTGCCACATCTGTTTAAGGTCCAACGGATGAACAAAGGTTATGATAATGTTTCGTGGTTTTATGATCGCCTTAGCAGGTTGGTATTTGGTAATAAATTACATGCAGCCGAATGCTACTTCCTGTCAGCGATAATGCCTGCTGATAATATCCTTATTGCAGGCGGCGGCAGCGGACTTATATTAGAGGATATTACCAAACTTCATCCGCGCGGTCTGAGTATTACCTATATCGATGCCTCGCCCAAAATGATAGCATTGGCCCAACAACGTAATGCAGGTGATAATAAAGTATCGTTTATAACTTCGCCCGTTCAAAACATAAAACTGAGCAGCGATTATGACCTTATCATTACACCCTTCCTGTTCGACAACTTTACCGGACAAACAGCAGCAGAAGTATTCAAACACCTCGATCGGTCACTTCATTGCAATGGCCAGTGGCTCTATACCGACTTCCGCAACACTGGCAGAGCTAAACACGGGTTATTACTCAAAAGTATGTATATGTTCTTCGGCACGCTGTGTGGCATACGCAATTCTACGCTGCCCGATATGGACATGCTTTTTGCTCAACATGCTTATCAGCTAAAAAAAGAAAGCAGTTCTATGAATGGCTTTGTGGCTTCTATGGAATATATCAAACAGTAAAGTGCGATCTACTTTTGTGATTTACCTGCTTTCTTCAATGCAGCCAGTATTATTTTAGGATTGTTTTGCAACAACACTTTAACCTTGTGAGTCCTGCAATTTTCCGTGCGCAGCAATACGCAATTATTGTTCATGCACGCTTTTGTATCGATGGTCTTTATTGTACCGATTTCCTCACAGGTCTTTTTAGAGAAAACCCATTTTTCCATGTTCTCCGTTATAGTAAACCACGGACATCCTTTTTGATGATCTATGATGATATCCATCTCCCTATCATAGCAGTCGCAGCCTTGTTTTTTGTCTTTGCAGCCGCTGGCCGTGTTCGATGATACTGTCTCTTCGACACAGATAGGTGTCAGAGTATCGCGTCCTATTAATGCATATCCAGTATTAATGGTGAGGATACCTTCTATTACGTAGTTAGTGGTTTGCCGGTAAATAAGTGAGCTGTCTTTCAGAAAGAAAAACTCGTCAGTATCCAGGTCCTGATTCTGATCCAACTGCCGATGGGTTACCAGCCACCCTTTAGGTGTCAGCCGCAGGAAAACGTAGTTATACATAGAGTAGTAATGATCCCACATAGACCCGCTTTGTCCTGCAAGAACTAACACACAATTAATGATTCCTTGTCTTTTATAAGTGATCTTATTCAGTATACGCATAGCGGCAGAATCTTCCGGGCCCATCCAGTGCTCTTCGTCAACATCAGCTCTGTACATTATGCCGGCAGTTGAGTCTCCTTTGCCAATTGTGTGGTTGTAAAGCGCCTTCATCAATGTGGCTGTGGAAGTGTCTTTCAGATATCTGTGCTCCCGGGACAATGCACTATTAAATGATAAGGCAAAGCAAACAATAAAAAGGCATAGTGTTCTCACCATAATGTATCTGTTGTCTTGTCTTAATTGATCAAATATATTGATTAAAAAGTAATAGTGCTATGGCTGCAAAACTCAAACGTGCACAATACGTTCTAACCGCTATTGCCGCTTTGGGAAATTAGGAGTGGGCTAGTCTCTCGAAAGGGGGAGTAGATAAACTGACAGAAACAGAAGTGCAGGATTCCAGTACGCTAAGGTAGGTACCTGATGTGGGCTTGCAATTTGCTATACAAGGCTATGAGCTAAAGGATGAAAGGGGGTTTGTGAAGGGGTTTGTGGAGAGCAGTGTGTGGGTGAAATAAGGTGGGTATCAACTTCGCCTTTAAGTACCCAATATTTATTAAGGCGCCACATATGTAGGTAACTGCATAAAGTAGTAAACATACGCACCTGCAAATGGTGCAGCAAGAAGTAATGAATCAAAACGGTCCAGCGCTCCACCATGGCCAGGCATCAGGGTTCCCGAGTCTTTTACATCTGCCATACGTTTTAGCTTAGATTCAACAAGATCGCCCAGAGTACCTGCCACGCTTGCGCAAAGGCCAAGCATCGCCCAGTCGACCAACCTGTAACGGCCTGAAAAATAACCGTAAGCCATTGCGCCTATCATCGTTAACAGAGCTCCTCCGCCGGTCCCTTCCCATGTTTTTTTAGGAGATATAGGAGAGAATGGGGTTTTGCCGATGAACGAACCTACCAAGTAGGCCATAGTATCATTTGTCCAGATCAAAAGGATGAGTGCAATGGGGATGATCATATCGTTGCCCCTCATAAACATCATGAATACCATAGGTACAGTAATATAAAACAGGCCTCCGAATGCCTGCATAACAGAGTTGACCGTATTTTTGTTGTTGAGGACACCGGTGATCAACATAACGGCAGGGACAACAAAAGCTATTGGTAAAAAATAATTAAGTAATTCAAATGGAGTTCCTTCTTTAACGTGAAGCCAGTTATAAGTGACAGCTATAAAATATAATCCCAGAAGTTGTATCGTTATTGGCAACCAAATCGGCCATGCTGAAGCCGAGTCGATTTTTTTCATCAGTCTTATATAATCTCGGAGACACAATACGCCGATAAGGCTAATCAGGGCCAGGTACGACCATTGATTCCAAAACAACCCCACAAGCATTACTGCTGCAAAAACTATAGCACTGCCGGTGCGTTGGTAGAATACAGGGAGGTTGAGCGCCATAAAAACTTAAAAGTAAAAAGTGAAAAGTAAAAAGCCGTTGGTACGTTTCTTAGTTAAAGATAGCAGGATTTTCGTCTGTTGTGCTATTTTGTGGTTGGTCAAAATCATCAGACCAATTACGGGGTAATGGTGTTCTTGTTTTCCAGAGCATATAAAATGCACCGGCAAACAATACTACGCCGCCTGCTACAAAGCCCCATTGTATGCCGGTATCTGTTGGTGCTGCTCCTGTATTTGTGTTTCCTTTCTCTACGTAGGCAAATATGATCTGCAAGCCATTGAAGAACAGGTGAGCAGCTATGCCGCACCATAGCGAGCCGGTAAGGTTGTAGATAACAGCAAGCAATGCGCCTGCCAGGAAGATAGACGGCAAGCCTGTATAGCTGGCATGCACAAAGGCAAACATAATGGCCGAAAAAAGCACAGCCAGCACTATGTTGTGCGACGACTTATGCGTGAATCTCATGATCATACCCCTGAAGAATAGCTCCTCGCCAATAGCCGGCAGAATAGCTACTATCAAAAATGTGCGGATAAAATCGGCAAAGGTGGGCATGGTGAGATAAGCACGAGCAACTGTTTCGGCCGCCTCTTGTTTTGCCTGTACCTCGGCACCAAAATTTATATGCCCCATAAGGGTTTGTAATGCCATAAATACAGGCATGGCTCCCAGCATCACCAATACTGCCAACAGCAGGTGAATTGGTTTTTGTGGAGCCTTAAGTCCAAGGTATTTAATGGGTTTGGGGTGGGCCAGATAGGCGAATAAAAGCGATGGTGCGGCGAACATCATAAGGCTGCCAATGCCCTGTGCTACTAATGAAACATGAATGAGTACAGGAGCGCTTTTATCGGTGATGTTCTGGATGGCACTGGTGGGTACGCCATATACCTTGGGTAGCATTACACCTATGAAGGCAAGTGCCAATGAAAAAAGGGTGAAAGTCATCAACAGGAACAGTAGTAATTGCATACCCGGCGGGTATGTACGAAAGTACTTCATCATATGCAGCAAAGGTATTTAAACAAAAGCTGAAATATGTGCGGATGCATATGTATTAGTACTCAGTGCCTTTGTAGTACACCTTGAAGATGCCCTGGCCGATCTGGTAGTTAATGACGTCGTAGTTGAGCTGCCAGTTGGTGAGATCGGCATTGGTTACGTCATATACTTCGCCTTCAGTAAACAGGCGCAAGGTATTGTTGGTATTGATATAGGCGAGGGAGTTGTATTGTATCAATACATTCTCGGGGTAGTAATTCTCCATGTCGGTGAACTCGCCTTTATAAAAAATTTTAAAATAACCTGAAGGGTCTCTGTAGGCTACAATATTATCTACCGCCTGGTAAGACGGGTTAAAGAAGCCTACCGTTTTTACTGCATCGTTATAGAATATCTTGAAATATCCATCGCTGCTTACAAATGCCACAACATTATCTGCTACATGGTAAGATAGTGGGGGGAAGTTGTCTATTGTAAACGTTTGTCCGTTATGAAATATCTTAAACCTGCGGTCGGCATCTACATAGGCAACCGTGCTACGGCCTGCTTCAAATGTGCTTACCGGATAGTCTTCCTGATTTAGCTTTACACCTCTGAAGAAGATCTTGAACTGGTTGGCAAAATTATTATAGGCGATGATATTGTCTGACAAGCTAAGACCTGATAATACACTGTCCGGTACAAATGCTTCTAACTGCTGTATTTGTCCGTTGTAGTATACCTTATAGTCGCTTTTCATACCATCCAGGTACATTACCAGGCTGTCGCCGATGTAATACTGTTCACAGATCGGTGTCAGGTTTTTAACTAGGCCTTTGTCAAATACATTCAGTGATTTCTGGTTGAGGAAAACAACAAGATTGTCTGTAGCATAGAAGGCATTGGTGAAACCTGCATTTACCTTTTGGGTGGCGTTGTTGTAGTAGATCTTAAAGGTGCGTGAGTTGTCGAGGTAGGGTATTGCTATGCGGCCGGTTTTAAGCAGCGTTGGCGGCATGTAGTCGATCTTGTGGATCATGCCCTTGTCCCATACCATTAATTCATTTTGTTGAGTAACATAGGTAGCATAGGGCTGCGCCAATGCGGTTGTGCAGGAGAGGTATATAGAGAGCAGTACAATAAATATTCGCTGCATGGAAGGGGCAAATTTGCTGTGAATATACTAGTTTTCTAAAATAAAAAAGCCAGCCTGAGAACAGGCCAGCCCCTATAAACCCTATCACTATGAAAATCTTTGCAAACAGATGGTTTGCGTAATTACTTCAAAGCTTTTACAAAAATTATTTTTTTCAAAACTGAAGAGTTTTTTGAAAAAGCCAGCCTGAGAACAGGCCAGCCCCTATAAACCCTATCACCATGAAAACTTCTTTATGCTGAGAGCTAAATTATTTCGTTGGTTACTTTAACTGTACAAAGATAGGACAGTTTTTATTAGTTGTGCAATTTTGTAGAAATATTTTTTTGTTAAATACCTACTACATTGTATTGCATTTTCTTACAAAGTACTAAGCTTTGCCTTTCTTTTTAGGTGAGAAGATGACCAGCATCCTCTTGCCTTCCATTTTAGGCATAGATTCCAATCCGCCAAACTCTGCCAAACGCTCTGCAAATTTCAGCAACAACAGTTCGCCACGCTCCTGGAACATGATCGCACGTCCTTTGAACTGAACATAGCATTTTACTTTATTACCATCCTGCAGGAATTTTTCTGCATGTTTGGCTTTAAAGTCAAAGTCATGATCATCTGTATTCGGTGTGAAACGAATTTCCTTTACTTCACTTTGCTTAGCCTTAGCTTTCTGTTCCTTGTCTTTTTTCTTCTTTTCGTAAAGGAACTTTTTGTAATCGATAAGCTTACAAACGGGAGGTACTGCATTTGGTGAGATCTCCACCAGGTCTACTTCCTGAACTTGCGCCATCTTTATGGCATCAGCTATTGGATAGATACCCGGTTCTATATTATCTCCTATAACACGAACCTGTGGAGCTGTTATTTCATTGTTTAAGCGATGTTCGTTTTGTGGTACCCTGGGCCTGAAAAATGGTTTACCTTTTGGTCTTTTCTGCATTAATTGATTTTAGAATTTTATTGGCAAAAATAAAATATTTGTTTGTTAATTACTCAAAGCTAATGTATAAAATTTTTATTGTTACGGTTTTTACCTAAAGCCTACAGATAATTCTTTATTTCTTAACTAAAACTGTACCTGTTTTCTCATTGAGTATTGTTTATTTAAAGAAAAAGTTCGCATAGTGCGAACTTTTTCTTTAAATCATTAGTCTGTATTAGTTGGCATTCGTTTCTGTTTTCCTCTTTCCCTTCATCTGCTCCTTAACGATATTGCGCATTTCGGTAGCGAAGTCAGCTATAGATACGGCACCCTTGTCGCCATCGCCATGTTTGCGCACGGAAACGGTCTGGTTTTCCTGTTCTTTTTCACCAACAATAAGCATGTAAGGCACCTTCATCATTTCTGTGTCGCGGATCTTACGGCCTATTTTTTCGCTTCTGTCGTCTATTGTAGCGCGTATGTCTTCTGACCTGAGTGCAGCAATAACGCTTTTTGCGTATTCGTTGTACTTGTCGCTGATAGGTAACACCTTCACCTGCAGCGGTGCCAGCCAGAAAGGCAGGTTACCTGCGCAATGCTCCAGCAATACTGCTATGAAGCGCTCCATAGAGCCGAACGGTGCACGGTGTATCATTACCGGGCGCTTGCGGGTATTGTCGCTATCTACGTACTCCAGTTCAAAGCGTTCAGGCAGGTTATAATCTACCTGTATAGTACCCAACTGCCATTTACGGCCCAGGGCATCCTTCACCATAAAGTCTAGCTTAGGGCCGTAGAATGCGGCTTCGCCGTATTCTGTAACTGTCTTCAGTCCCTTTTCTGCGGCGGCTTCAATGATCGCATTCTCAGATGTTTCCCAGTTTTCATCGCTGCCTATGTATTTGCTGCGGTCTTCCAAGTCGCGTAGAGATATCTGTGCAGTATATTCTGTAAAGCCCAGTGATTCGAAGACGAACAGCACCAGGTCAATTACTTTTTTGAACTCATCTTTTACCTGCTCGGGTGTGCAGAACAAGTGGGCATCATCCTGAGTAAAGCCGCGAACACGTGTAAGGCCATGCAACTCTCCACTTTGCTCATAACGGTACACTGTACCAAACTCAGCAAGGCGGTAAGGAAGGTCTTTATAAGACTTAGGGGATGATTTGTATATCTCGCAGTGGTGCGGGCAGTTCATTGGTTTCAGCATGAATTCTTCACCTTCCTGCGGGGTAGTGATAGGGTGGAAACTATCCTTGCCATACTTCTCCCAGTGGCCTGAAGTTACATACAACTGCTTGCTACCTATGTGCGGAGTGATAACCGGAAGGTAACCGGTTTCCAACTGCGCTTTCTGTAAAAACTGTTGCAGTCTTTCGCGAAGCATAGCGCCGTTAGGCAACCATAATGCTAAACCGCTACCTACTTTTTCTGAGAAGGTAAACAATTCCAGCTCCTTGCCTAGCTTGCGGTGGTCGCGCTTCTTGGCTTCTTCCATCAACAAGATATACTCATCCAGTTCCTTCTGGTTAGGATAAGTAACACCATAGATACGGGTAAGCATTTTGTTCTTTTCATTACCTCTCCAATAAGCACCGGCAATGTTGGTGAGCTTAACAGCTTTAATGAAACCGGTATTAGGAATGTGCGGTCCACGGCACAGATCGGTGAAGCCGCCCTGTGTGTAGAAAGTGATGCTGCCATCGTTCAGTCCGTCGATCAGTTCCAGCTTGTACTGGTCCTGCTTTTCGGTGAAATAACTAACTGCATCGGCCTTAGAAACATCCTTACGAACGTATTCAGACTTGGTGCCTGCCAATTCCTTCATCTTATTTTCGATCTTCTTCAGATCTTCCTCTGTAATGCTGCGATCGCCCAGGTCAATATCATAATAGAAGCCGGTTTCGATAGCAGGGCCAATACCCAGTTTTACGCCCGGGTAAATAGCTTCCAAAGCCTCAGCCATAAGGTGAGCAGAAGAGTGCCAGAAGGTAGATTTACCTTCTTTGTTGTCCCATGTTAATAATTTCAGCGTAGCATTGGTATTGATGGGGCGGGACGCGTCCCATACTTCACCATTAACTTCTGCTGCCAGTACCTTACGTGCCAGGCCTTCACTTATTGATTTTGCTATATCTCCCGCTGAAACGCCTGCTTCATATTCGCGTACCGCGCCATCGGGTAAAGTAATTTGTATCATAAAAATTGTTCTTATAAAGGTTGCAAAGGTACGAACTATATGAGGGTGAAAAAATCCTCTTATAAAAAAACCACCGGCGCAGGGCTGGTGGTTTTCCTGTCGCTTATTATATTTTTAATGGCCGTATGTGACGTTGAATATGAACGTATCAGGACGCAATATCGGCGTTGTCCAATGCGTTAAAGTAGTGTCATTATACTGACCTATCAATGAGTATTCTATTGTAAATGAAGTTTCAGACACATTACTCAACTTGCCATTTCTGATATCTTTAACATGCGATACTGCAGTATCGTAACGTGCGCTATATCCATTAGGACCTGCTGCGTCAGGATAAATGACCTGAGCCACAGAATCTATGATCTTGTAGGCATTGAAGAAATCGAAATTGGCATCGTTGTTTTTGATGACGTAGTTAAAGCCAACAGAATCCGGATCGCCAACATCAGAGCGTTTGCTATTGTTATAAACAAAAGCATAGCCAGAGGAATCGAAACGAATTTCATCATCGCGCAGGTATTGTTTCCTGAGGTTAGGATAATAGGTCTGCGCTGCTTTTACACCATTAGGGCCCCTCATTGTAACGGTACCCGATGTAATGTGCCATTTTCCCGTTCGGAGCATGGTAATAACGTCTAACTGAGGGTCAGGAGTCTTATTACAGGCAATTAAAATTGAAAATAAGGCCAATAAGAGCAGTAGCGATCTTCTCATATACTAAAATAAGTTTCTTACAATTTGAAGCATAAAGCTACTAAATATATTGATGATGCAAAAAAAGAGCACTTATATGTCGTTCGGGCAGGGTAGTGGTATATGCAGCGTGCTAAAATCTTTACAAAATCATAAGAACATTAAATACCTTGCATACACTATTTTAGAACCATGAAAATCTTCACTTCAGCACAGATAAGGGAATGCGATGAGCAAACCATAAAAGTATCCGGTATCCGCTCAATAGACCTGATGGAGAGGGCTGCCAATAAGTGTGCTGACTGGCTGAAGGCAAGTTTTCCAAAGGAGACATTATTCATAATACTCTGCGGGCCGGGGAACAATGGAGGCGACGGACTGGCAATAGCCCGCATGCTGCATTTGCGGTCTTACGGTGTAAAAGCATTCCTGCTCAATTTTGGCAATGAATTATCTGCCGATTGCGCTACCAATTTTCAGAAACTGAAGCAGGTAAATGAGCAGTTGGTTACAGTTGTAGAGCCCGATACTTTTCTGAGCGATCTTCCACCGCATGTGGTGATCATAGATGCAATACTGGGTGCAGGTTTGAGCAGGCCCGCATCGGGTTGGGTAGCTGCATTTATTGAGCGGATCAACAAGATGCCCAATCGAAAACTGGCCATAGATATCCCAAGTGGCATGGCTGCCGATATAGTAGGCGACAGGGATGCCGCTGTGCTGAAAGTGCGGGATACACTCACCTTCCAGTTTTATAAGCGTAGTTTTCTGCATCCTGAAACTGCACCTGCGGCCGGTAATATACAAGTGCTGGATATAAGGCTGGATAAAGGGTTTATTGATACCACCCATACTAATTACCGTACGCTGGAGCGGGAAGATATATTGGCATTGTACAAGCCAAGGAACAGATTTGCTCACAAAGGTACCTATGGTAGTGTACTCATATGTGGTGGTGCCCATGGTAAAACAGGAGCAATAGTGCTGTCGTCAAGAGCGGCGTTGCGCAGTGGGGCGGGGTTGGTAACTGCACTGGTGCCTGAATCAGGCTACCAGGTCATGCAATCATCAGTGCCGGAGGCCATGTGCCAGACCAGTGGCCGTGAGGCGGTTGACGCTATACAGAATTGGAATAAGTACACCGCAATAGGCATTGGGCCGGGTATGGGTACAACTTCTGATAGCGTACGTGCTTTATCTGACTTCCTGGAAGATTGTAAGCAACCCGTAGTACTGGATGCAGATGCATTGAATATTATAGGCAGGCATAGCGACCTGCTGGCTAAATTGCCTAAGAACTCTATTCTCACCCCACATCCTAAGGAATTTGGCCGTTTGTTTGGTGAGAATACTAACAGCATGATACAGGTAGACAATGCCCGGATCCACGCTATGCGGTATAATATAAACATAGTGCTTAAAGGCCATCATACAGCCATTATCAATACAGAAGGCGAATGTTGGTATAATATGACCGGCAATGCTGGGATGGCCACAGGTGGCGCCGGCGATGTGCTCACCGGTATCATTACCGGGCTGCTGGCGCAGGGTTATGAGCCGCAGGCTGCGGCAATGATGGGTGTATACCTGCATGGCACAGCCGGTGATCTTGCCGCAAAAGAACTATCGGAGGAAGCAATGATTGCGGGTGATATAATTGATTATATGGGGAAGGCGTTTTTGTCGCTCGCTTAGCGAGTAGTATATAATCTAAAGTAAAAGGTAGAAAGCTGTTTGGTCCGATATCTTTGGTGCAAACATTATTATTACTTAGTACAGATCGAGCCCCAGCGTAAATCCAATCGATGGCTTTCCCTGGTAAATCCAGTCGCCGGCATTTTTATCAAGAAGATGATCGAAGCCGAAGGCTACACCGAAAGAAATTTTATCCATAGCAATATTTGCAGAAACGCCTGATATTAATGTTACTCCTTCATATTCCAAATCGAAATGAGGATCTCTAATCACCCATGGATTTATCAACGCACTGCCGAGCCCAACAAATAGTCCGCCGCTGTAACCAAAATGTTTTGATGTTTGTTTGTAGATGTTAAGTGGTGTGCGCCTATAAGTAAGTTTATATTCATCAATACGGTAGCCACCAAATAGTGCCCCATTGAAGTTAGTCACCAATTGGTTGGGTATGTTGGATGTGGCCGGCCTGTACTTCAACGGTATGGTCATCACATCAAAATCGAATGAAGGTTTGTAAAAGTTATGTTGCAGCTTTTTGTCTTTAAACCTGCGTTGCATACTGGTATAGTTTACTCTCTTGCTGGTAATTATGGCAGTTGAATCCTTAAATTCCTGTATTGGGAATACTGCTATAGTATCTTCATCTACATGGAGTACGTAGACCTTTTCTCTCGAGAACCTTTTGGTGCTGTATTCTCCGTCGTTAAAATTATATTTAGCATTCTCCTTCAGCACTAGGCAACTGCTGAATGAGCACATAAATATAACGGCCGGTAAAAGGTTTTTGATAAAAGTGTGTATCATTTAAAAGACCAGTTGTAAAAAATAATGCCAGACGTGGCACTCGCAGTCAAAAATACGGAAGCAATGCAGAACCAACGGTATATTCGGCCATTCGTACCGATTATTTGGGCAATTTTATTAATTTTGAAGAGAAAAGAAATAATATAAACTATAATGCTACAAGGACAACTGATAACACTGGATGAATTTACTATCCAGGAAACGAGGAAATTTCCACAAGCTACGGGTGAACTGTCTTCTCTACTGCGCGACATAGCGCTGGCAGGTAAGATCATCAACAAGCAGGTACGTAAGGCAGGTTTGTCTGATATATTGGGCAAGCAAGGTACATCTAACATACAGGGAGAAGAGCAGATGAAGCTGGATGTAATAGCTGATGAAACGCTGATACATGTTTTAAAGAACAGTACTGACTGTGCGGGTATAGCATCGGAAGAAAATGATGATCACGTTTCTTATGAGGACACCTTCTCTGCAAACTCTAAGTATGTAGTATTATTCGATCCATTGGACGGTTCATCTAATATAGATGTCAACGCATCAATAGGTACTATATTCTCTATTTATCGCCGTGTAAGTGAATTGGGTACTACCTGCACTGAGGCAGACTTCCTGCAGCCGGGTAACAAGCTGATGGCAGCGGGTTACATTATTTATGGCAGCAGCACTATGATGGTGTATGCTACACGCCTGAGTGTGAATGGTTTTACACTGGAGCCATCTATAGGTGAGTTCTGCTTGTCACACCCAAACATTAAATGCCCTGAAAATGGTAAGATATACTCTGTGAACCAGGGTAATATGAATAAATTCAGCGACGGACTGAAGTCTTATCTTGAATACTGTATGGAGGTCAATAAGGAAGAAGGTCGCCCTTATTCTCATCGTTACATTGGCTCAATGGTGGGTGATCTTCACCGCACATTGATAAAGGGTGGTCTGTTCATGTACCCTGCCGACAAGAGCTCACCTAACGGTAAGCTGCGCCTGCAGTACGAGTGCAACCCAATGGCATTTATAGTAGAAGCAGCAGGTGGTATTGCCAGCAATGGTGATATAGATATTCTGGATATCATGCCAACAGAACTACACCAAAGAGTACCGGTCTACATCGGCTCTAAGAAAATGGTAGAGAAAGTACTGGCTATGGCACATGCTAAAGATGCAGTTGCATAATAAGTCACAACTTAAAAGTGAAAAGTAAAAAGCGGCTGATTCGTGAGGATCAGCCGCTTTTTTTTTGCAGGCAATCAGTGGTGCTGCAACAATCAAGTTTTTACTTTTAGAGCATCGGGTGGCGCTTAAACTCTTTTGATCTGTCGAACAGGAAACGGTAAGTGCGTAGTGTGCGGCTGCGATGGGTGCCGAGGCTTTCAGCTATGTTGATCATCTTAGGATTAAAATCGCCGATCCACAACATTTCATAATCATCATACCTGGCCATGGGTTGTATCACCTTGGCGCCCTCCACTATAATATATGCATCTACGCCTTTGCCTTGGAATTCGGGTATGATACCGAACACCAGACCCACAAACCGACTGCATTTGCCAAATTGTTTGATGAGTAGAAATCTTACCTTTTCAATGATGCCAAATTTTCCATTAAGGTGTTTGAAATACTGGTTAAGATCCGGCAGGTTTATCCAAATGGCTATTGGTTCGTCTTTATAGTATACAAACCAGGAGACATGCTCATCAATTACCGGTTTCATGGTGGCAAACATCTTCTGTACCGTACGTTCTTCCAACGATTTTCCGCCGCCATGGCCTGCCCATGCCTTGTTATAGACGTAGGTAAAGTCTTTGGCGTATTTCTGAATGTTACTTTTCTTTATCATTTCGGCCCTGTAATTTGGGTCGGACGCTATGGCCGCATGTCGCGTATAGAATTTGTCATCCAGCTTTTGTTTCACCTTCATTCCAAAACAGATCTGGTTGAAGTAAGTTTCGAAACCATAGGTTTCAAACAGTTGTACATAATAAGGAGGGTTGTAGTTCATGTTGTATAATGGGCTGTAAAACCCATCTACCACAAGCCCCCACCATTTGTCACGTTCGCCGAAGTTTATTGGCCCGTCCATGGCTTCCATGCCACGTTCCTGAAGCCATTTCTTACAATGGTCGAGCATAAAATTTGCTGCCTGCTGGTCATCGATACATTCGAAGAAACCAATGCCGCCGGTTGGTTGCTCCATTTTGTATTGCTTATTTACAAACGTAGCTACGCGACCAATATTTTTGCCGGTACCATCTCTAAATAACCAACGGGTACACTCTCCGCCACGCTTAAAGAACTTATTTTTTTCTGTATCAAAGACCTCTTCTATATCCTTATCTAATGGGCGTATCCAGTTGGGGTCGTTGGCATAAATGTCAACGGCTACCTGTAAGAATTGTTTTTTGTCAGCTGCGGTTTTCACCTCGTGCATCTGCATAATAGGTAAGTATTTTATTGCGCTAAAGTATGAAATTATGTAAGGCTATAAACAAGTACCGCCCCCGATAGTGCCGTAGCGGCAAGTTCGGGGGCGGTATTAACGAAGAATTATAGATATTGTTGTCAGTTGCAGACAAACATTTATCAATTACATCTTTAGCATTGAATCCAATATTCTCTGAGATGCTTTACCATCGCCATATGGGTTAGACCTCATGGCCATTCCATCATATGCGCTCTGATTGGTCAACAGATTCATCGCTTCTTTATAGATCAGTTCTGTATCGCTACCAACTTTTGAAACTGTACCCGCTTCTACTGCTTCGGGACGTTCTGTAGTGTCTCTTAAAAGCAATACCGGTTTGCCCAGTGAAGGCGCCTCTTCCTGTACACCACCGCTGTCGGTAAGTATCAGTTTAGAGTTATTCAGCAACCATAAGAACTCGGGATAAGCAGCAGGAGGGATGAGGTGTATCATCGGGTTGTTGCCCAATATTTCATGCACTACATCTTTTACATTGGGGTTAAGGTGTACCGGGAAGATGACCGGGATCTTAGCGTCTTCTGATATCCTTCTTACTGCCTCGCAAATATTCTGAATGCCGGAGCCGTGGTTTTCGCGGCGGTGCATTGTGATCAGAATGTAGTCCTTTACATCCTGTAATTTTAGGTCGAGAATGCCCTGCGGAATAGCATTTTCTATTTTTTCCAATCCCAGGAACAGCGCATCAATAACAGTATTGCCGGTGACCAATATTTTGTCGGCTGGTATGCCCTCATCTAATAAATTGCGTTCTGACTGGTCTGTAGGCGGATAATGGAAATCGCTCAGACGGGTTGTAATCACGCGGTTGATCTCTTCAGGAAAGGGAGAGAATTTATTAAATGTTCTTAACCCGGCTTCAATATGTAGCACAGACACTTTGTTGTAGAACGCTGCAAGTGACGCCGCCATAGTAGTGGTAGTATCGCCCTGCACCATTATGTAGTCCGGCTTTTCTGCAAGTAAAAGGTCATTTATTTTTACCAATAGTTTGGATGTAAGCCCTGCCAATTGCTGGTTAGGTTCCATCACTTCAAGGGAAAAATCAGCTGTGATCTTGAAAAAATCAAGCACCTGCTGTAACATTTCTTTATGCTGGCCTGTGGAGCAAACGAGCGTTTCGAAATTGTTGTCAGCCTTTAATAATTCAATTACCGGGGCGAGCTTAATAGCTTCCGGGCGGGTACCTAAAAAAACGATTACTTTTTTCATTTGTTCTAACTTATGAAATTATTCTGATCACCTTAATGGTATCTGTTCCACTTTCGTGAAACAATACAAAATTGGTAGAAGCAGAATCAATTTTGTATTCGATCTTATAACCTGATGGCAAAAAACTTTGTAATAGAAAGGCGTCTGTCCAGTCGGGTATAGTTACTTTATTTATTTTTTCTGTTGTTATTTTCCTAGCTACTTCCAGATGATTATATTTTACCTGGGTTTTACGTTTTATCACTCCTATTGCTAACAGTGCTAAACAAGGTATTAATATGATTGCTACTAACCCAGTGGCTAATGTTTTATTAACACCATCGTATAATACTTTTAAAGCGTAGGCTACAAACAACGTAGCGAACGGGACACAAAAAGTATGATAGCGGGAATATAAAGCGGTATAGTGATGCGACTTTATACTAAGGGCCGCGAGAAAGAAACTGCTGCTGACACCTAAGATAAATAACAAATGGAGGTTCCTTTTTTCCGTTGGAGTCTTTGAAACTTTAAGCGCACCAAAGTATAACGCAATAACCATAAGAAAAGACACGATAACAATTCCTGCCGAACCATTAAATGCCGGGAAAACGGTTTTGAAATTTAATGCGCCAAATTTGAGACTTCTCAATACCACTTGCGTCACACTAAACATTTCTTCAGATTGTTTAGCTTTAAGGGCACTATTCTGATTCTGCATTGTACCAAATCCCTTGGCAGCGAAGTAAAAATATATACTTACTATAACGACGGGGACCGCAATGGCCAAAATATTTTTCGCTGTAAACAATAATCCCCTTTTCACGAATAATATATATGAAAGCAATACAAGTATAATATATGCACTTAGATAGTGCGAAAGAATAGCAGCAACTGCAAAGAGGCCAGTAAGAAAAAGGTGAAGCGTCCTGTCGCCCTTGTACATATACTTATAGAAAAATGTAGTTGCGAGTGTTACCATCAACATTCCCATTTCGTATGCTCTTACCTCCTGGGCCATACCCCAGAAAATGGTATCGGATGCAAGCAGCAGCAGTGCGAGTGAGGTGAAGATGCTGCCTTCCATAAACAAGCTACAAAGCACAAAAAAAGCTAAAAGAGTGGCAATGGCACAGAGTTTTGAGTAAAACAGGTAGCCGCTAAAGGAATTTCCGGACAGCATTGTGAAAAAATGCAGCCCTTCGTTGTACAGCAAGCTGTTGCCATTATCTATAACAGTGCAGGTATATGCTTTTGAAAGATTATTTTGCTGCTCCAGAGCAACAGACGTGTTTAACTGTAAGGCTGTTAGTGCATTGCCATCTGTATAATACAATCCTTTAGCGCAGAGAACTGATACCGTCTCATCATACCAAATATTTTTTTTTGCAGGGTAAAACAGTACGCAACAAATAACTAACAGCAGACAAGCGATGTTGAGCTTTTTAATTGTATCTGAACTGAAAAGGGATTTTTTTTCCTGCATATCAACTTCTATGGTAAGTATAGTTATGGGTTTATCCTGCCCAATTTATAATCCATAAGCAGTTTTAGTGTCTGGCTCATGGTTTTTTGTACGTTCATTTTAGATTCCCCCTGCTTAAGGTCATACCTCAGTATCATAGGCACTTCGTGTATAATTGCACTTTGTCCACCTATCTTTATTAGTATCTCCACCATGCAGCCAAACCCTTTTTGAGTGATGAACTTGTCACCGTACAGTGCTAGTGTTTTGTTGATCATAGTTACTCTGTAAGCTCTGAATCCACAGGTATAGTCTTTAACACCTTCAAAACCCACAAATACCCGGAATAGTAAACCGGCAGCCCAGCTAAAGAACTCTCTTGATTTTTTAAGACCTCTTATTCTTGCACCTGGCTGGTAGCGAGATGCAATTACCAGATCACTCCCTTCAGAGAACTGCTGAACCATGCGCTGTATAAGGAATGGATTCTGACTGTCGTCCGCATCTAGCGTTACTATTACATCTTCGTCGGTGAGATCTTTTACTGCGGTTCTGATCCCCTGATTGATTGCATTTGCCAGTCCGCCGTTAGGATAGATATCCAATACATTTACAGGGATCTGTCCCTGGAAATTTCGCGCAACTTCAGAAGTTTTATCCTTGCTGCCATCATTTACCACCAGTACACTAGCGTTCCATCCATATACACTATAGGCGTCATTTATTCGCTTAAGTAGTGGCGGTAAAGATTCTTCTTCATTGTAAGCAGGTAAAACTATCCGTATGTGCATATCTTTCTATTTCGTGGAGGTATATTTAACTATTTATACATTCATTAAATATTTAATAAATGTAGCCGGTATATATTGCGCTAAAGTAAGCTATTTCTTAAAATTAGTGCTTGAAAAGGGCAAAAAAGTCATTAATAAATTATTACACTTAAATATTAGGTATTAATTGCTTTGTGCGTTTGCTTATTCTTCTTTCAGCAGTAGTGGCTCATAGCGGTAATAATATATTGCAAAAAGTATGATAGCGATAATAAATTCGAGGGTGATAAACAAAAATAGACTGAACGATGCGAGTAAAATGATGGTGATAAAGAACATTATGAATATGATGCCGGTGTATTTATTGAGGTCGAGCTTTGGGATGTACTGAATAGTAGTGTATAGTGATAAACGCACAACTGCAAGCATATATATGGATAGAATAACAGAAAGTGATATTATGCTTATTTCATTGTATAGTAAGAAGATCAATTCCGGTAACAATATAGCTGCGTACGTAAGTGTAAATTGCGACAATCGTTTGGGCAGAGGGATGGGTAGATTGCGTAAAAAACTCATTTCTGTTTCCAGAAACCTTACATAGTAAGTGGGAAGGAGGGCGTGTGCAGAAATAGATAACAAAATGAGAAAACATATATTTTCCCTGCTTACTTTGTCAGCGTTAAGTGCAACAAGAAGCTGCAATGCCAGCATGGAAAAGATCTTAATGGAAATAAAAGGTCCTTTTTTTTCATTTAGAGAATAGTGGAGGAGGTAGGTAAAGAATCCCCTATTCCGGAATATTGATATTGACGGTAAGACAAAGGCAGGTTTCTTCCAGGTAGTGTTAATTCGATGGAATGACGTATAAGTTCCGGCAATGATCATGATGAGTTGTATGAGTAGCATCAAAATGCTACCAGCAATATGTTGTGACTGAAAACCAACAAAAACTGCAATAAGACTGTAAATGAGGATGGGAGCGTATAGCGAAATGTGGGTAATTGCTAATAGTCTGTATTGCCGGGAATTACTTAAGCCTTGTAAATTATAAAGGAATTCATTTTCGGGAAGGGTCAATTCCCGCTGGGCGAAGGATATGCATTTAAGATTATATAACGAGGAAATAGTAGCAGCTACTAAAATATTGGTTGAAGAAGATACCGCGGCCAGCATTAGTCCGTGGTGTAATCGAATAGTATCAGGGCCGGGTAATATGGCAAACAAGATAAGGAAGGAGAACAGGAAAAAACCTGCGTTCACCTTATAAAACCTGCTGGCTATTAATGTGGATAATAATTGAGACATACACAGCGATGAAATGTAAAAAGCTATAATTCTACAGAATTATAGCTTTTTACTGAAATAATTAAATGGAGACTGTTAATACTTATTTTCCTTCTTTCAACTGTATGATCGCTTTCTCAATTCTACGTTGCCTGGTTTCTTCATTTTTTGTCTCGCCAATAGGCAATACGTAGCTCTGCCTTTTGCTAAAAGACAGTCTTTCAAATGCATTATTTGCTGCGGCATCTTTATCAAGTGCTTTTTGAAATTGCGGGTGCACTGTTACCAACCGCTCTTCGGTATCTAGTTCCAGCATTACGTCTATTTTGTCACCACCTGCTATACCAGTTTTTTCGCGCACTGCGGCACTAACACCTATCATATATACACCACCCATTACCGCTATACTGCTGCGGTAGGTATACCCATTGACAGTAATTTTTACAGGTGGTTTTTTACCTGCGCCTAATTGATCTACAACTTCAGCTGGAACCTCTATTCCCGTTGCTGTTTTTTTCGCCAGTAGTAGCGTGGTGCTGAATTCTATTTTCTTATTTGTATTTGCCATATTATGGTCTTTTTGTTAGGATTTAAACAGCTGTAGTCTTATATTTTTTATGGTAGAGCACATAAGCTGCAAATCCAAGACCAATAAAGAGGAACATGGGTGCCCACTCGATTGGGCTCTTGCCAAGAGCGTCAAATGAATAGGTAGCACTTATGAGGTCGAACATAAGCCCTGCATAAGCCCACTCCTTTATTCTCGGGAAGCCGGGGATGATAATAGCCAGTCCTCCCAATAACTTGGCAACACCGATAAACTTGAGGAAATACATCGGATAGCCCATATCATCATGGATCATTTTTACGGCATCCGGGTTCATCATTATATCGGGTATAGCGGAGAATATCATAAAACCTCCGAATAGTACGACCACGATCCAATATGCGATGTTCATTTTTTTGTTAGCTGTTGACATAAGTGTGTGTTTTGAATAGTGAAATTATTGTTTTTCTTTCGTAAAGTTAAGTAACCAATGATTGCCGTATTTGTCTGTGAGGTCGCCAAATGTAGCGCCCCAGAAAGTTTCTTCAAGCGGATGGTCTGCAGTTCCACCCACCACAAGTTTATCATAGTAGTCTCTGACCTCTTCTATGCTCATGCAGTCGAGCACCATAGATACATTATTGCCTTTTACAAGCCCTTTATCGTTGACCATATCAGAGCCCATTAAGACCGTGCTGCCATTGGTGAGCGTAGCATGCAGAATGTTGTCTTTCAGTACCGCTGGCATATGGGCTGCCATAGGCGATTCACCAATGGTTTGTAGGAGCAATTCGCCACCAATGCATTCCTTATAGAAATTCATGGCCTCCCTGCAATTACCATTGAATGTCAGGTATGCGTTAATCTGTTTCATTGTTTTATTTTCTTTCGCAAAAGTATCTAACCATTTCTATAGGAACAGGTTATGGAAATGACAATTGAAAGGGTGTATTACGACAACGAAATATTTTTATCTTTAACTCATGAAGCACATTTCTATACTCATTCCTCATGGTCCGTCAAGCACAGTAAACATAGATGGCAGCCACCAAATATTGACTATGGTAAACAGTATTTTGGCGCAATTTGGAAAAGAGCCGGCATTTAATGTGCAACTAGTAGGACATGCACATAGAGCGACAGTACCAACGGGTGCGGTTACTATTACACCTGATGCATCTATAGATGATATTACACATACTGATCTTGTCATTATCCCTGCTATGTATGGAGAGCTGGAACAGGCAATGACGCTCAACAAAGATTTTATACCCTGGATAAAGAAGCAACATGACAAGGGGGCGGAAATAGCCAGCATGTGCATTGGTGCGTTCCTGCTTGCTTCTACCGGCTTATTAGATGGTAAGCGGTGTTCTACTCACTGGAGGATGGCTGATGAATTCAGGCAGATGTACCCCGCTGTAAACTTGATAGATGAGAAGATGGTAACGGAAGATAGCGGCATTTATACAAGTGGCGGCGCTTATTCTTACCTAAACCTGCTGATGTACATTATTGAAAAGCATGCTGGCAGGGATATGGCTATTATGATAGCTAAGAGTTTTGCAATAGACATTGACAGGGATAGCCAATCGCCATTTATGATCTTCCAGGGACAGAAGGGGCATAATGATGAAGAAATAAAGAGAGCGCAGCAGTATATAGAGCAAAATTTCAGTGAAAAGATCTCTGTTGACGAACTTGCAGATATGCATGCGGTTGGCCGTCGGAGTTTTGAGCGCAGATTTAAGAAAGCTACCAACAATACTATAATAGAATATGCACAGCGGGTGAAAGTTGAGGCGGCAAAGCGCAGCTTTGAGACCAGCCGCAAAAATATAAATGAAGTAATGTACGAGGTGGGTTATACTGATTCTAAAGGCTTCAGGGATGTGTTTAAGAAACTCACCGGATTGACGCCGATCGAGTATAGAAATAAATATAGTAAGTAACTGTTTAAACATGATAACAAACCACCCCATAGCGGTCACCATTTTAATAGTTATAGTGATAGTTGTTTACAGGTTAAGAAGAATAAAAAAGCGCAGGAGGGTTGAAAATCCGCCGGTAACATTTGAGGAATGCGAACAAGAATGGTTGAACAAGATAGAAGAGTTGGGCGTTGCTTTTCCTGTTCTATATAGAGATAATGATGAGGTGCCGGAAGCAAGAGGTTTTGAGTCGCTTGAAGATCTGTTGGGAGATTATGATACCGTAAGCTTTGATAATGACGATAGAAGCATGCTCATTGACCAAAATGGTAAAATTGTTTCCCTGCAATACAATGAGTTGCAAAGACTGATATTCCCGAACGAAATAATTGACTGTAAAAGAACACCACTTGAGTTGTTGGAATATCTTCATCCGATCATAGATCACATGCTATCTGCCGAAGAATATGACCACGTGAAAACACTTCCTGATGTTTCTGAAATTATCACGTACTTGTCTGCAACATTGGAATTAGAATAAGGTAATTTATAGTTGTAAGATAGGCTACAATAAAATGAGCCACACGTTTATGTGTGGCTCATTTTATTGCTTGTTCATGGTAAGTATTTTTAGTGCTGAATGGCCACCTTTATCGTTTGTGCTGCACCACTCTTGTCGGCAATTTTTACGAGATATACTCCTGAAGCAAATTTAGAAGTGTTGATCTCTGCAATGCCATTAGTACCAGCGCCTGCATAAAGTGTACGACCCATCATATCGGTCAGCACGATCATGAAATTATCTTTGCCATCGGCATGTGCAAACAATTTATCTCCGGCAGGGTTAGGATAAACAACTGCGTTCATTTCATTGTTTATTTTGGCTACTCCCACGTTGTTATTGATTGTATTCAATACTTTATTTGTAGCTACACCCGGATTGTAATCGAAGAAGATATTGGCACTGTTATAGATCTGCGTGCCGGGAGCAAGACCTGGCTTTGGCAATACGCTGTAGGTAAACGAACCAATGCTGCCGTCAGGGTTGCTGATACTATCTGGAAGATTGATGTTGTTAAATCTGAATCTAACCGCGTTGCCGTCTTTATAAACTTCAACCGGTGAGCTGCTGTTCATCATGTGCAAGGTTCTTACATCAAGGTTGGCGCTTAGGGTATCATCTACAGTTATGTTACGTGCCGCAGCAGTACCAGTATTCTGGAAGTGTACATTGTAGACAAGTTGGGTGTTGTTCGCAATGTAACCCTGCGCACCCACACCTTGCGGGCATACAGCAATTTCGTTGGGATCCCATGATGATGTGACTACTCTGGTAAATGTTTGTGTGTTATTGGCGAGGTTAGGGTCGGTATAGGCAGTTGGTGTTGCAGATACTGTGCAGGTTACTACCGATCCCAAAGTGGCACTTACATCAGTGTAAACTTTTATTCTCGGATAGAAATAGAAATAACTGCCCACAGTGCTCGCATTCCAGGTAAGTGTGTTGCCGGATACCGATGTGGGAGGTATTGTGGCATAGCCTGCATAGTGGAGATGCGGATCGAGCGTAAGTGTTACTGTATTAGAGAATGCGGTGCATGAATAGCCCCAGTACCACCATGCATGACCTTCTACTATCTGCACCCATGTTGTGTCACCAGGCACTACGCCATATGTGCATCCGCCGGCCCACACATCAAATGTGGAGAGTGGGACACAAGTATCGGCAAAATCCTGGCTGTAAGTTCCGCCTACTGCAACGGTAAGGGTATAGAGTCCGTTTGCAGGGCAAGACGGTGCAGCATTACCTGTGGGGGTAGGGCCGGTTGCGGCCCAATAAAGTGAGTATGCGTATGCGGGGTTTGCCAGTATAGTGTAGTTACCTGCAGGAGCTACAATGCTGTAGAAGCCACTATCGTCGGTATAGCCATAAAGCGATGTGTCTAATGTCACATTGTTGATAAGAAAGATAGGTGCCCATACAAGACCCTGTTCACCTGCATCGCGCACGCAATTGTGGTTATTATCCATGTACAGGTGGCCGGTTATTGGGGCGCATGTGTTGCTAAGCACAGTCGGCGACATAGCCACCCATGTGTTAGATACTCCACTGGTTGCGGTGACGGTTGCAGCCTGGGTAAATGATCCCGGTATAGTATAAACATGGGTGAATGAGCCATCAACAAAAGATGAGTCTCTTACCCTGAGCGAGCTGCTTGTACCGTCTCCCCAGTTCACGTATAGTGTGCATGAGTCTCCTGGTACAGCGGTGCCGGTCATCCATCCTACTACCAGCATACTTACAGTGTCAGGCAATATGCATGCGGTTCCCCCGGGAGCAAATCCGTAAACGTTTGTCGTTACACTTGTCCACTGTGCGTTACTTTTTTCTGCTTTGAAAGCGAACAGCAGCGCTATTATGAAAGCCGCCAGGTAGGTAGTTCTAAAGGAACTACTTCTTGTTTTCGATGGTTGAATAAATGTGTTTTTCATTTTGTTTGGTTTTAAACGTTGAAGATATGGTTCGGTATATAAGACCATCTTCACGCTTTAAAGGTTGGGAATTTATTTTATAAAATGTTGATTTGCAAATATTTACGATTGGTCTTGAAATAGCAACAGTTCATCAATGCTTATTGATGAACAGGGAGGAAAAGTGGAGTAGATCTTGCCCGAAAACGTTATTTTCGAAATATTACCTCTACAACTAAAACACAAATGTGTGGCATATTACTAGCCTCGCAAAGCTGTATTGTATCGTGATGTACTTTCATTGTATAAGTGTGTAGTGGCTTTTATTTGCAAAAAAAAGAAAAGAATAGATTGCTTTAATTGTTGCTTTTTTAGCTACTTTACTATCATAAACGCATAGCAGACTGTCTTGTCTTTAGCATAGAAATTATATTGGATTTCGATGCGAAATGACGCACTAAATACTGAAGGGAGAGGGTAACTATTCATGAAATCAACGTTGGCTACCATATTGTTTGCTTTTTTTGTGCTGTTCTGCGGCGGTGCGTTATTTGCACAGCAACAGCAGTCACGCAACTATGGTATGAAAGATGGCCTGGCTGGTAACACTATATACAGTGTTCTTGCCGATAACAGAGGGTTTCTTTGGTTTGCAACGGACGGTGGTGTGAGTCTATATGATGGATCAACCTTTAAGAATTTTTCTGTAAAAGATGGGCTGGAAGATAATGACGTGCTCAGTATGTTTCAGGATAATGACGGGCGGATATGGTTCTATTGTTTCAATAAGCAACCCTGCTTTTATTACAAGGGCCAATTCTTCAATTCTAAAAACTCAGCTGAATTACGGAAGATAAAAGATTACAACTGGCATATATTGTGCATAGCGGCTCACGAAGTTTGGTTTCAGGGAGGTGGAAATATGTATAGGTTCAGAGATAATAAGGTCACTTCTTTTCATCTGCCTATAACAGAGGGATTGAATATAGTTACAGAAATAAATTCGGTTATATACATCATTTCTCAGACTGCGTTTTATGCATTTAACGCTCGAATCGGAAAGTTTGAAAAAGACAATAAACTCATAAGGGATAATCGTTTTGATTCGCATATTGTAGATGCGGGCAATGGTGTATTTCTTCTAATTGACAGGAGTGCAGACAGAGGTGCGGCTGATATTTACAGGTGCGTGGTTGACCCTGAAAACCATACTGTGGTTACAAAAAAGTGTGGCTATTTAGACAGACAGATGAAGAATTTTGTTGTGGATCGAACGAATAAAAGGTTGCTTGTCTTGTTTGCAGACAATACTGCCATTGAAAAAAATATGACTTCTGACACATTAGCTACATTACGATCTTATAAACTGCCATCACTGGCATCAGACATAGCAACAGACATTCAGGGCAATAAGTGGGTGACAATGCTGGCGGGTGGCGTAGAGGTATTTCCCGGTAATCCATCAACAACTATTGCAGTTTCCGGCACAAAGGGGGCGTTAACTTGTATCTGTCTGCTCAATATGGACGGTAAGATTGTAGCAGGAACCAGCGAGAATAGCCTGGTATTTCTTGATAAAGGGAGAATGAGCAATTTGATACATTTTCATCAATACAGAGATATAAGCCGGGTAATTGATGTAAAAGCCGATAAATACCATAGGCTGTGGGTAGGTACAGACAATGGTATTTGTATCTATGACCCAAACAAAAGGAGCTTCAACTATGTTGGTGTGGCCAATAGCATCAAAGACATTAAGTACGATTCAGTTTACGACTGCATGTTGTTTGCCTCCAGTTTTGGATCTTTCTATATACCATGCGACAACACGAAATTCACGGCAACAATTACCAGCGAAAGAACAACGTGTATTGCCAGCAACCGCGGAATAAATTGGTACGCCACATTAGATAATTTATATAACAAATCAGGCGGCTTTTTTGAATATAAGTCTACTTTGCCCAAGGTGCAGCAACAACTATACAATCAACTCGGCAGCCGGATAACCTGCATGGAGCCGGATGCCCAAAACAGGCTGTGGGTAGGCACTTCGGGTAATGGGGTATTTGTTGTTGATAATAAAATCATCTTATTCCATTTTACTACTGAATCGGGTCTTACCTCCGACATTTGCAAGAATCTTTATCTTGATAGCAAAGGAGAGGCCTGGGTGAGCACTAATCAAGGCGTTGCCCGTATCACCCTGTCAGGCAAACAATTCAGCATTGTCAAGTATAATGATAAAAATTGTCTGCCAGATAATAATATCAACGATGTCCTGGTAGTCAATGACACAGTTTATGTGGCTGGTGGCAGCGGTATTACGTACTTCAGTAAAGACAGGATCACTAATCGCTATGCTCTTCCTACATACATTACAAGGGTAAAGTCCGGTCCCGATGAGTTCGCTATTGCTGATAGTACTATGGCCATCAAAAGTCGGCACAATACCATTAGTATATCCTTCTCGGGGTTGTCTTACGTAAGTAATGGCGATATCAAATATGAGTATTTCATAAAAGAGCTTAATGATAAGCCGCTTGTCACTAAAAACACAATAGTCACCTACAGCGGTCTTGGGCCGGGTACTTATAATTTCTATGTAAGCGCTATCGATATTTTTGGCAACAGAAGTGTTCGCCCTTCACACATCACCTTCACCATTTTGCCGGAATGGTATCAACAGCTATGGTTGCGGTGGCTGGCAGGGTTGCTTGTAGTAATGGCTGTAGCGGGTATCACATTTTATTACAGCAAGATCCATGAAAAGCGCCGTAGAGTGCGCTCCGAATTGTTGCAAACCATATCCAGGCTGGAGCTGGAAGCAATACAGCAGCAAATAGATCCGCATTTTATTTTCAATTGTCTTAATGCCATACAGGGTGTTATTTACAAGAATAATACAGACGTAGCAAGCTATTTTATTAATCGCTTTGCCAAGCTCATGCGCAAGGGATTAATGCTATCGAAGGAAACATTTATATCTGTTGAAGAAGAGTATGAATTCATCAACAACTACCTGGAGGTGGAACAATTAAGATTGAACAATAGTTTCGATTTTACTATTGTTGTGGATGGCTCCATCAACAAAAGTCAGCCGTTGGTTCCGGCATTCATACTACATCCATTTATAGAAAATGCTATTAATCATGGTATCAAATATCTTAAAGGAGAGCGAGGTACTATAAACGTTGAGTTTGTGAAAACAGATAGGATGGAGATTCGGCTTACCGACAATGGTATAGGCGTTAACGCATCTAAGAAGATAAAAGAGCAGCGCTTATCAGGTCATACGTCAAAGGGGACTGAACTGATATTGGCAAGGGTGGAGTCTTTGAACAAAATATACAACAAGGATATAGGAGTGGAGATCTTAGACAGAAGTGACCAGGGACCAGGGGAACGGGGTACAATCGTTATTATTTCATTTGGTTTTTAATAAGCAATTATGATACAGGCATTGATTGTAGAAGATGAACAATATAGCAGGGATATACTAGAGGGGCTGTTATCGAAATACTCGCCGCAGGTGGAGATACTTGACTATGCGTGTGATGCCAATGAAGCTGTGGAAAAGATAGAAGCATTGAATCCGGAACTGGTGTTTATGGATATAGAGCTGCCTTACGGCAATGCCTTTGATATACTGGCAAGACTTAAAGACATATCGTTCCACATAGTATTCACTACAGCATACGATGAGTATATTTTAAAGGCACTCAAGGCCGGTGCAACCGATTACCTGCTAAAACCGCTTGACCACGCGGAGCTGACAGAAACTATTGCACGCGTAGAAAAGAAAATTGGAGAAAAAAAGAAGTATGCCAATATAGAGCAGTTGCTTGCGGCATTTTCGAAACAGTTCAATACCAACACGCTTGCCTTGCCTACAATGGATGGCTACAATTTTATCAAGTTTGAAGATATTATTCGCGTAGAGGCCGATGGTAACTACTGCAAGATATTCTGTCTCAATAAACAGAGCTACACAGTTACACGGCAAATACATGAGATAGAAGAAAAGTTACCCGCTGTTGCATTCAGCCGTATACACAATAGTCACATAGTAAATGTGGGCTTTGTGAGGGAATATATAAAAGGGCGTGGTGGCTATGTAATTATGTCCGATGGATCTCAGGTTGATGTCTCTAATCGCCGGAAAGACCAATTTCTCGAACGATTACTGTAGTCTTTATAAAATACAAGAACCCTGAAGAGGGGATACTCTTCAGGGTTCTTGTATAGAACTGGATCATTAATTTTTATACACTTTTAGTGCCGCTTCCAGACAATCCATTGCGCCGTTTATGTCTTCTTTGTTGAGTACGTAGGCCATACGAACTTCATTGCGACCTTTACCAGGTGTGGCATAGAAGCCGGCGGCAGGTGCCATCATTACTGTAGCGCCATTATGACTAAAGTCTTCAAGTAGCCATTGACAGAAACGCTCTGCATTTTCTACAGGGAGTTGAGCCATTGCATAAAATGCGCCTCCAGGTAGAGGGCAAAGCACTCCGTCCAACTTCTTCAGGCGGTCTACTAACACGTCTCTACGCGATGTGTATTCTGCATGTACTTCATCGAAGTAGTCAGCTGGCAGATCTACTGCAGCTTCACCCAATATCTGAGCAAATGTTGGCGGGCTAAGGCGTGCTTGTGCAAACTTCATAGCGGCATCCAATACCTGCTGATTGCGGGTAACGAATGCACCTATACGGCCACCACATGCGCTGTATCTCTTAGATATTGTATCCAGTAAAATGGCATGTTCTTCAAGGCCCGGAATAGACATTGCAGATATATGCTTGCTGCCGTCGTAGCAAAACTCGCGGTACGCTTCATCGCTGAACAGAAACAGATCATGCTTCAGGCATATTTCCTTCAGTACGTTCAGCTCGTCCATGCTATAGAGGTAGCCGGTAGGATTGTTGGGATTGCAGATCATTATAGCCTTTGTCTGCGGTGTTATTGCCTTCTCAAAGGCCTCAATAGCAGGTAATGCAAATCCGCTCTCAATGCTGGACGGTATAGGTACTACCTTTACTCCAGAGCTTGTTGAAAAGCCATTGTAGTTGGCATAGAACGGTTCAGGAATAATGATCTCGTCACCTGCATCAAGGCAACTCATTATAGCAAACATGATAGCCTCTGAGCCACCTGTTGTTACTATGATCTGGTTGGCAGTAACGTCAATATCATTGCGCTTGTAGTATTCCACAAGCTTTTTGCGGTAACTATCGAAGCCTGCACTTGGGCTGTATTCCAGTACGGTCATGTCTGTGTGACGCACAGCATCAAGTATTGATGGCGGCGTTACAATATCAGGCTGACCTATGTTCAGGTGATAAACTTTGATTCCTCTTTTTTTAGCAGCGTCGGCAAATGGTACCAACTTGCGAATAGGCGAAGGGGGCATCATGGCCCCGCGATGTGAAATAACCGGCATAAAAACAAAGATAATGCTAAATGTGAAGTACTGTATTTTGTTTAAAGAAGAAGCCCATGAATACAATGCATCATGGGCTTCTCTTATATTGTCATTTTTGGGAATTAAGCTATCGTAACGCCATTATCCAGGTATACATCCTGTATAGTGTTGAGTAATTCAACACCAACCTTCATATCCTTCTGGAATGCCTTACGGCCACTGATAAGACCCATACCACCCGCGCGCTTGTTGATAACCGCTGTAGTTACTGCTTCTGCAAGGTCAGTTGCTCCCTTAGACTCACCACCTGAGTTGATCAGTCCTGCACGGCCCATGTAGCAATTAGCTACCTGATAACGGGTAAGATCGATCGGGTGATCTGTAGTCAGTTTATCGTAAACCAGTTTGTGTGTTTTACCGAAGTTCAATGCATTATAACCGCCATTGTTGCTTGGCAATTTCTGCTTGATGATGTCTGCCTGTATTGTTACACCCAGGTGATTAGCCTGTCCAGTAAGGTCTGCAGCAGTATGGTAGTCAATACCATCTTTCTTGAAACCGCCGTTACGCAGGTAGCACCAAAGGATGGTAGTCATACCCAGTTCGTGAGCATATTCAAATGCCTTAGCTACTTCTACTATCTGGCGAGCGCTCTCGTCTGAACCAAAATAGATAGTTGCACCTACTGCTGTTGCTCCCATATTCCATGCATCCTTGATAGTACCGAACATGATCTGGTCGAACTTATTAGGGTAAGAAAGGAATTCGTTATGATTGATCTTAACGATCATTGGTATTTTGTGAGCATACTTGCGTGCTACTGCACCCAGTACGCCATAAGTAGAAGCAACAGCGTTGCAACCACCTTCTATAGCCAGTTTTACAATGTTCTCAGGATCAAAATAAATAGGATTAGGAGCGAAAGAAGCACCAGCGCTATGCTCTATTCCCTGATCTACAGGAAGGATAGATACATAACCTGTACCACCTAAACGACCATGAGACATAATGCCATTAAGGCTGCGCAAAGTCTGTACATTACGGTTTGAGATACCCCATACGTCATCAAGATGTGTAGGAGAAGGTAAGTGAATAGCAGATTTGTCAATAGTCTGGCACGTGTGGCCTAAGTAGTACTCGGCTTTATCGCCTAATAATTCATTTATTTTGTTAGATGCCATAATATGGTTTTTTGAATTCGAGTGCAAAGGTATTTTAAAAAGTTAAAAGTTAAAAGTGAAATATTAAAAGTAATAAGACGTAATAGGTATAATTAATTACTACTACGTGGCCATTTTACTTTCTGAATTTCTTTTTAGGATGCAGTTTTTGGTGATGGATGGAAGAGATGAAGATAAGATTCTTAACGGGCTGTATTTTATAAACTATCGTATATGGGAAGTCTTTGAGCGATGCTTCTCTGTAAGTTTTCCTGAATTTTACGCCATAAATTTCTGGAGAAGCCAGAATCTGGTCTAGTTTTTGACTGATCTGTGTTGCAAATCTTTCCCCAAGATTTGCATCTTGTGCTTTATACCAGGTGTATGCTTCATCAAAGTCTGCATCAGTTTCAGGATGGAAGAAAAAAGAGTATTTATTTATACTCATTTAGCAGGCTTTATTTTAGCTTCATGTCTGTTTTTTGCTCTTGTCATGAATTCATCAACGGTGAGAATAATGCCTTTTCCCTCGTCCATTTCTTTAAAACGACGATCTATTTCTTCCTCAAAAGCGTCTGCCTCATTATCCTGCTGCTGCACTTCCAGCATGGCATGGATCATTCTTACAGTTGTATCGTCGGCAAGATCAATGCTTTTCTTTACCTGCTTCTTCAGCTCTTTAATTGCCATCACAGTCATAACCACTAATTTATGTAAAAATACTAAATTTTGTTATCTGAAAAAGGGTTGGCACCTCTTTCTATACTCCTTATGTGTTTCAATTTGAAATGGTCAGGTGCTGCATAAGACATGAATTGTTCTCGGTCTACTGTGAAAGTGGATCTTATAGACAGGTCGAGTGAATTGTCTGTAAATTTTTCAACGAGCAATTTTGCTGCCTGCATGTGTGGCGAGTGGAAGTCGTGCAGGCTCACCAATAAAAAGATATGATAGGTAGCATCGACATCTACTGTCAAATAAGCTACCTTAACCATTATATCTTGCTGAGCCGCCAATTGATCCATAAGGTCTTCCGACTTTTTGGTAGCCTGTGGTAGCGTGTTGTCAATATAGGTTATAAATTCCTGGGTGGTATTATAGGCCTTGTTCGGGCTATTGCGAATATCTTCTTCTGTAAACCATCCGTTCGGGGGATTGATATCGCTGAGAATATTTTGGTGTGTTTCTAGTTTGTTAGTGTTTGGCATTAGTTATTATTTAGGATGCAATATTCAACCTATAATAACTCTAAAATCATGCCCGCAATCATTTGGTAGATTGATGCAAAACACTAGTCTTTGATGCGGTATATCTTCAATCCTGTAATGTTGTGCATCTTCAATTCAGGAAAAGGTTTTCCCTGTTCATTTATGAGCGCTCTTGTCATGCCTGATCTGCTTTCATCAAAGACAATGTAATAATCTATATCGTACCGCCTTATTTCTTTAAGCAGCTCTTCTGAGGTTACTTTGTCGGGGTACGGAATGCTGTAGTATGAATTGCCACTGAAGTAGGCTATCCGCGCTACCGATTGCATTTGCCTGGAGGTATTTAGGTTGCTGGTAAATTTACCACGTATACCATTTGCTTTCAGTGCACTCGCCATTTGTGCATCTCTGTCGGCACCGGAGTTGGCTATTTTCCATATTTGGGCAATAGGATAAACAGTAAGACTAAGCGCAAGCATCGCATAGATGGTGTTCAAACCCGTTCTTTTGGTGAGAAAAGGTATGTTTCGCTTTACTATGTAATCTATCAGCACCAAACTAATTGGCAACATGTACCACAAATAACGAGACTCAAAGTTTATGGGCAGGTAACCTAGCGGAAATAAAAGGAATGATAATGCAATTACCCGAATGGCTATGGGGTAATTCGACCATAGCTTACGGCGACGAAGCGCACCTAATACTACTAAGCCGGTCACCGTAAAGAATATAGACAACTGCAATGAACTTATCAGCAACCTGAATAAGTTGATCCCTATTCTTACAAACTGTAATCCAAACAAATGCCATGAACTCCAGAAGTGCGGTGTGACTCCGTTAGATGCATAAGGGTCTTCCCAGTAATATGGACTATCGGGGTAGGCGGGAGGCAATAAGTGTTTGATGTTGCCCGTCCAGTAAGGGTGCCCCACCAGGTACCAGGACATGTTGAGCGAACCAGCAGTTGATGTTGTCCATATGCCATACTTGTAGTGCAGTGCATAGATCCATGGGAAGCTGAACAATAGCATTGTTGCTATACATGTGAGAGATATTTTTAGCCATTGTTGTTTGTTTTCAGACAATAGGTAAACACAACACAATATGTTTAAAATAAAGAATGGAAATGAATAGGCTTTGGCGAAGTAGGCTAATGCGCCAATGAACCCCGTTCCTATCCAAAGTTCCGGTTTTGTAGTGAAGCTCTTTGCAAGCATGATTCTTAGTGCAGCAAGTAAAAAAAAGCATTCCCAAAGATCATCGAAAGACTGTGCGAATACTGCATAACAAAGAAATACAACCAGTGCTCCATTGAACCACCACTGTAGTTTACTTGCAACATCGAATTTTAGTAGGAATGACTGTGTGATATATAAAAATCCTGTGGCGCCAAGTGTGTTGATAATAACTGAGGCAGGTATAGGTTGCAACCCATATCTAATAAGAATCGCTGTAAGCCAGCAACTCCAGGGACTCCAGTATCCGTTTATAGCTTGCACATAAACGCCTTCCGCATACCGGCGTGCAATTGTCAGATATGCAGTGCCGTCGGGGTCTACATAATATTGAAAGGCAGGGTATATAAAGTACAGCACTATCCACATCAGCATGGCCGACACAAAAAAAGGCGTGTATTTATTAGAGGTCTTCATCTATTTTACTTGCAATCGCTTTTGAAGGGTTGAAGAAATGCCAATAGTTGCACATCCGATTGCAATGAGTGACACGGGTAGAAAATACCGCGTATTGGCTATAGGGCCAGCAATCACTGCAAAGTATAATAAAAGCAGTAGTGCAGATAACCTGATGTGTTTATTGATAGATCGGTCAAAAAAGAATAACACCATACCGCAGAGCCTTAATAAGTTGAAGAGGAGTATAGGGATGATAAAGATCATAGACCTATTGGCAGATAAATAACTGCCGAGCCCTGAAATGCCTTTTTCTTTCATTGTTGTAGCAAGACCTGTGCTTTGTTTTGAATACAATCCGCCATAAGTAAGATGGCCTGTAAACAGGTCCATTTCTGCTTTCCCCGGATCAATAAAAATGCGGCCTGCACTTTTTAGGTGAAACAGCATGTAAGGAGCAAAGTGTTCTTTTAGGAGTGCTATGCCTCGGTTATTGGCATAATCATATCTGTCTTTATATTCCGGAAATGCATCAATGTCTGCCCGCTCATTTGCCAGAAATTTCGCAGCGCTGTCCGCACCCTGTGTTGCGGTGTAATAGGCATTGAAATAGTAAATGGCATTAAATGACTGGTTACTGGAGAAGTGTGATTTGCCGGTACGCAGTTCATTACTGTAGTTGTAGCAAAGTACTACGCAAACAGGTAGCGACATGATAAGTAATGGTCTCTGCATTTTGATGTTCCATCGGAGAAACAAAATGAACAACGTAAGAAAGTGAATGGAAACGAAAGGGTATAGCACAGGTTTCACAAATAGTCCTGCTATCAACCACAAACACATATACCACCCATGGCGAAGATTGCGGGTTTTATATAACGCTATAAACTGGCCAAAGTAGAGCAGTGTAAATGATTGTAGCAGTATGTCAGGCGCAATGGTATTGGCGTTGATAAATTGCGATGGACTGGCTATTACTAATAGAAGCAGTAGCCAATCATATCTGCGGTTAAAGCCGAGATGCAGGAATAGTTTTCGGGCATAAACAATATTACCTATTGAGATCAAATTTTGCAACACCAATACTATCCAGTTGTTCACTGAAAAAAGATAAACGCCGCTAAGAAATAATGGATACAATGGTTGCCTTTGCGTCATATACTCCGGCTGAATGGGCATAGCCGGGTTGCCGCTGTAAAAGAAAAACAAGTTCTTTATATTCATCGCTTCATAGATATACTCATAAGAGTCGCCCATGTATATACGGGTATAGTGCAGCGCCAGCAGGAAAAATACAGCATGTACCAGCACTAATGCGCTGATAAAACTTCTGTCTTTTTTACTGTACCTGAAACTCATAGTTTTTTATTGTAGTATTTATTCTTGGGCCTTCAGCATGCGCCAGTTGCCGTGCATGTCCTTGCGCATCTCTACATTGCTATAGCCCATCAGTTCAAATAGTGCTTTTGTCTCCTGCGCGTGCGATGATTCCAATTCGCAATATATGAATCCCTTTTCAGCAAGGTGCGTTTTTCCAAATTGTGCAATAGCCCTGTAAAATAGCAAAGCATCATCATTTGGAACAAACAAAGCTATTTCGGGCTCATGGTCCTTTACATTACTGTGCATGTTAGCCTTCTCAGCAACAGGAATGTACGGGGGATTAGATACGATTACGTCGTACACGCCGGTATTATTTTGTTGCTCTGTGTCAAGTATATCCATCCCTATAAAATGGATGTTGGCCATTAGTTTCTTCGCATTGGCGGCGGCAGTCTCTAAGGCCATTTCACTTATGTCGCAGGTAGTAACTATAGCTGCAGGTAGTGCCAGCTTTAACGATATAGGTATACAGCCACTGCCAGTGCCTATATCGAAGATCGTTAGATTTTCCTTCTTATTGTCATCAATGATCCACTGTACCAGTTCTTCTGTTTCTGGGCGCGGAATAAGTACATGTTCGTTGACTATGAATTCCCTGTTCATAAACCATGCCGATCCAGTTACATATTGCAGAGGTTTGCCGGTTAGCAGGTCTATACAGGCTTGTGTGAATAAGGTCTGCTGTTCCCCTGTAAGTTCTTTGTCCTTGTGTACCAGTCGTTCCAATTTGTCAAGGCCGGTTACATGCAGCATTACTTCATGGGCTATTGCCGAGGCTTCGCGCTCATCATACATGGGAGTTAATTCTTCTTTCAGCGCATAAAATGCCTGGCTGTAAGTATGCATAGTTGTAAAGATAGTTTATACAAGATAGTAGTTGGCACGTAAGCACGAAATCCATGATCTTACATTTCAGTTTGGTGGATAACTTCACGTTTTTAGTACTTTCAAAAAGTGATGGGGTGAAAGTACTCTTGTATACCACAGTAAAATGGTGAATTAGGTTTGTTGGTAATGTTGAGGTAGCTACGCATGTATGCAAACGAACTAATTCTCTAATGGTGTTATGAGCCTCTTATTGATCAGAGGTAGTGAATGCGGATCGGTATAAAGCAAACTGCCCAATGCTCATTGAAAAGCATTGGGCAGTTGTATAATTGAATACGTTTTTAGTTCTGCATTTCACCTACCAGGTTGATGTGCTCTGCACTTACCATTTGTAGTGCAAGGCTCTTAATAGAAGGGTATACAAGATCGTATATGCCTCTTTTGCTTGCTGGCACATCTGCTTCCTGCATCGCTACTATATAGATAATAGATTCAGGGATATCCAATACCTGACATACTTTGTTTATTGTCCTCTGACTAGGGCGCTTTACGCCGGTTTCAATTTGCGATAGAGAGGTTTGAGAAATTTCACACTTTTCAGCAAGTTCATACTGAGTAATAGATAATTTCTTTCTGATGGATTTAATAGCTAAGCCAATATTCATGATCGGTGATTTAAGAAAACGTTAGAGTAGTAATAATTGTATAGAAACTTTAAAATTGGTGTGTTGCATATAAAGACGTAAGAACAATTGCTTTCGTTGGGAAAATGGAAATTTTATTTTGTTAAAATTTATTAACCAGTAGTACTATTGATAATGTGAAAAAATAATTGTCGATGGAATTATAGATATTTCACAGTATTGTCATTTCAATGTCACCGCAAGCCCTATTCCCAAGGCTTTCGGGTAAACTACCGGTTGCACATTTAGTGATATGTCACGCGATATATCGAAGTTCTTTAAATGGGCACCAGTTATTGCTTCAAGTACTTGTAAAGTATATCCTACCCCCGTGAAAAGCACAGTAAGGTTAAGAAATTTATTATAGTCATTTTGCAGTTGTTGTAGCTGATCCTGAGTGTAGATGTTTACATACTTATCAGTAGGGTATGGGTTATTTATCCTGCCTATGTATGCTTTTCTGAATGCTTGATAATTATTGAGGTTATCAACAAAATAATATCCGGCTACTGCAAGGCCGGCATATATAACCGGTATCTTCCAGTATTGTCTGTTATAAAACTGGCCGACGCCAGGCAGTATAGCCGAATAAAGGCCAGCCCTTTTGGGATTTGGTTGGAAGGGAAGGCGTTTTATAATGAGATCATTATTGCTATTGCTGGCTATGGTGTCTGCCGGCGCACTATCCGCAGATTGGCATTTGGCGGCTATTGGTGTTAGAACCAGAGCCGAGGAAAACACCAATGTATAGAGCAATAAAATAAGTGAAGATTTCAAACTGATTTTTATTAGGCGAGGGCAAAGTTATAGATTATTAAATAAAGTCTATCAAATTGGTATGCTATTCAATATTTATATGAAAATTGTATTACATGCCGCTGCGCTTATTATACAGCGCGAACGAGAAGCCGAACCCGAACATAAATCCACCCGGGGCTAAAATATTAACAGCCTTGTGGCTATTTTCTGTAATGGGATTGCCATTTACATTGATCTGTTCAAAATGAACACCTGTCAATGGTATAGATCTGCCTAATTCCAGGTAGAAACGGTTATTGTATTTACCTACTGTCCAGTAGTGATATGCACCGAGGAATATATTAGCTTGCGACTTTAAGTTAAGCGTAACTTCTTGCCTGTCGTTGTATATTGTCTCGAGCCTGGTTTTGAAATTATCGGCACCTGAATTAAATGTAAGTCCTCCGCCAAATGCAAATCCGCGTTGGGGAGATCTGAGATAATATTTCCCGCCAACATATAATTTGTTACCCCAGGTACTTGTTCCCGCGCCGCCATCTAAGGTCACATTGCTGGTAAGGGGTATGTTCACATCAAATCCAAGTACGCCTGAAGGGTTGTTGATACCCATACTGAAGCCTATATAACAAACGGGTGGTTTTGATCTGTACTGTTTTTTTGTATTCTCTTTTGAATTTGTTTGCTGGGCAATAGCCCCGGTACTTAATGATAGTAAAAGGCAAATAGAAATCAGCTGCTTCATATTTAGATGAGTTATTTATTTATGCATAAAGATATTAAAATATAGACACTATCGAATTTTTTCTACAACCTGTAGCAATATTTATGCCACAATCTTTCGAAGAGAAATATTAATCATGTTATTTATGTATAAGTTAAAATACGTTCAGAAGCTTTAGTCGCACTGTAATTGTCAATATTTAAACGTAACTTTGCGGCTTCATATATTTAAAGTTCTTTATTAATGGATTCTTTTTCTTCCTTCCCAATGCGGGAAGAGCTTAAACAGGCGTTAGCAGACCTCGGGTTTGAAACGCCAACACCAATTCAACAGAAAGTCATACCTTATCTTTTATCGGAGCCGAAGGATATCATCGGCCTTGCACAAACAGGAACAGGTAAAACTGCCGCCTACGGACTTCCTTTGTTGCACCATACAGATGTTAATATAAAATCTGTACAATGCCTTGTATTGAGCCCTACACGTGAATTGTGTATGCAAATACAGACAGAAATGCAGAAATACGGCAGCCAGATGCGTGGCTTGCGTATAGCAGCAGTATATGGTGGCGTGCCTATTATGGGCCAGATACGCGATGTGCGTGCCAATCCACAGGTTATAGTGGCTACTCCGGGTAGGTTGATAGACCTTTTGGAGCGTAAGGCAATATCTTTAGAAAGCCTTCAGTATGTCGTTCTCGATGAGGCCGATGAGATGCTGAACATGGGTTTCCGTGAAGATATTGAGCTTATATTGAAGAATACTCCGGCTGAAAAGAAGACGTGGTTGTTCTCGGCAACTATGAGCAATGATGTGCGTAACATAGCTAAGCGCTTCATGAAGGAGTGGCAGGAATTCTCAGTAGCAGCAGCCAATGTTACTAATGAGAATATCGACCATCAGTATTTTGTAGCTAATCACCACAACCGTTTCGAAACATTGCGTCGTTTGCTAGATTTCGCTCCGGGTATCTATGGTATCATCTTTACACGTACCAAGCAAGATTGCCAGGAAGTGTCTGAAAAGTTGATGAAGATGGGCTACCATGTGAGTCCTTTGCATGGCGATATGGATCAGAAGATGCGTAGCAAGGTAATGGAGCGTTTTAAGAGCCGCCAGTTACAGGCTATCGTAGCTACCGATGTTGCTGCAAGAGGTATTGACGTAAATGACATTACTCACGTAATCAATTACGAATTGCCAGATGATCCTGAAGTATACACGCATCGTAGTGGTCGTACCGCTCGTGCCGGTAAATCAGGTATTTGTATGTCTATCGTTTCTCCTAAGCAGATAGGTAATATCCGCCAGATAGAAAGGTTGGTTAAGCAGAAATTCCACAAGACAGATATACCTGATGGTGCTGAAGTAGTACGCAAGCGTTTGTTCTTCTACATGGAGCAGATTGCTAACGCTGAACCTAAGGACGAATTTGCTAAGATCTACTACGATTCTATGCACGACCAGTTCGCTAACGTGGACAAGGACGAACTTATTCGTAAACTTATCTGGTTGCAACTGAAGGATACAATTGATGCCTATTCTGATTCTGAAGACCTGAATGCAGGTTTTGAGCGCAAGGGTGGTGCAGCAGGAAATAGCGGTGGCAGCAGGTTTACCCGTCTGTTCATCAACCTTGGTGAAAAAGATGGCTTGAACTCACAGCGTTTGCTGCAGTTCATCACTGAATCTACAGATATTGAAGCCAACATGATCGATCGTATTACCGTACGTGACATGAGCAGCTTCTTTAATGTACCAACTGATGCAGCTGAATACATAAAGGAACATTTGTCAAACAAAAAATTCAAGACCCGTAAGGTTCGTCTTGAAGAAGCAGATCAGCCAAGAGGCGGTAGTGGTGGCGAAGGTCGCCCTTATGCTAAGCCAGGCGGTGGCGGACGTTTCACCGGAGAGCGCTCTTATGGCAGCAGACCACCAAGTTCAAGTGGTGGCAGCTATGGCGGTAGCAAAGGTAGAAGCCGCAGCAGAGATTAATTATTGACCTAATAATAGAACAGCCTGTATCGTGAGATGCAGGCTGTTGTCGTTAATGGAAGATGAAAAGTGTGTACTTCTTCATTTACCACCGGTCTATGTCATCGTCTTTATCTTTATCACGTGCATTGAGGTCAGTATTCAGGCGCTCATTTTCAGCTTGCCACAATGTGTTCAACAAACCAACATAAATTGCTCCATCCCTTATTTCTACAGGGAACGTAGTCATTTTATATCCTTCCCCACTGGTATTACGTCCATTAGCCGGATCGAAGCGATACTTATGCAAAGGGCATACCACACGTCCAAGCGGGTCGACCCACCCGTCGCACATAGGGGCACCTGAGTGTGGGCATAGTGCTGCAAACGCAAAGATCTTATCAGCGCGTTTCAACAGGCATACTTTCTTTGCCCCCGTTGTTGTTTCAGTGGGTTTGTCTTCTGCTAAGGAGGCCAGTGTTGCCGTAGTTTTGTGGAAGGTATAGAGCATTATTATAAGTCTATAAGACGCCAAAGATAGCCACATTCTGAGTACGGCTATCTAAAACAAAAACAGCATCTGCGGTGAGGCAGATGCTGCACGAACGGTTAAACATGAAAGCTTTAACCGAACAATAATGGATTAGTTATTCATTTTGATGCAGCCATCTTTAATGATCACATGATCGCCATCTTTTAGTTCCACTTTGCCACATTTGGTTTCTATAACGCATTTTGTTCCGCTGCCTTGTATGGTTACAGACGAAGTTGCATTGTCAAATGTTACTTCTCTTTCATTGCCGTCCATTTTGCTCGTCATTGTTACTTTTTTAGAGTCGCGGTTTTCGTAACGGAGGGTAACGCCACAGAATGCCTGGCTAGCTAATAGCAGCATGGCTGCTGAAAGGATCATTTTTTTCATAAATTCCTGTTTTTTAGAATGGTTTTAAATGAATAGTGTTGCAAAGTAATGCATATTGCCATTGCATGTTTGCAAAATTATATAAGTGTGCTATTATTTAATGTAAGTGTGTGGCCGCAATCAGTTGCACCTTTTGTAGATTCTCCTTACACCGTCGTTGCCGTTTATGTTGCAATACATGAACGAGTAGTCATCAGGGAAACGTACTTTATAGCTGTTGTGTTTGCTTTTCAATTCAAAATATTGGTGTTTTGGGGCATTAGGGAAATAGTTTGCCTCTTGCAGCGTGTCAATGAAAATTACTTTGCCACCCCTCTCGAGTACGAACGTGCTATCAGTGATCTGAACTCTTTCGGTAGAGTCTACCGATGTATCTGCGCTGTTACCCTCAAAGTGTTTTACCAACTTCCAGTAACCCAGGGTAGGGTCAGTCTCTTTAGTAGCCAGCGGCTTGGATTGGGGCGATCGGGTGAGGTCATTATTTACTGTTGGCCTGCAGGAAGTAACAATAAATGTGTTTACAAGTAGAAAGAAGAAGAGCTTCATGAATGTTGTTTGGACTGCTAAATTAGCCGCCCGCACTTTTATAACCCGTCGCACTTTGCAACTGTGATCATTCTTTGTATAAGTGTGTTTCAGCCATTAATCAGCGCAATGCTGCAAAGAACGCTTTCATCAATTGAGCGCATTCATTAGCCAGTACTCCTTTTGTCAGGTCAGCTTTCTGGTGAAAGGGCCAGTTGTCTCCCGTAGTCTTATGATAGCCATTCTTTACATCGTCTGCGCCGTATACTATGCGGGCTACTTTGCTCCAGTACATTGCGCCGCAGCACATAAGGCAAGGCTCCACGGTCACATAAAGAGTCGCCTCTGGGAGGTATTTACTGCCCAATTGGTTGAAAGCAGCGGTGAGCGCTATCATTTCTGCGTGTGCGGTACTGTCATTAAGCTGTTCTACCTGGTTGTGGCCCCGAGCTATTATTTTCCCATCCCAAACTACTATTGCACCTACCGGCACTTCTCCTGCATGAAATGCCAGCTGCGCCTGTTTCAGCGCTTCGCGCATAAAATATTCATCGTTAAATTCCACGTAGTGAGTTGTTGTTAATTGCAAAATAAAGAATAAGAAACCAAATACACGGCTGTTATCTTGCCGTTTGCATTCCCGCATTTTCACATTTTCACACTTTCACATTGTTGATTAAGCTATTGAGCCATTTATGAATATATTTTAACAAATTTTCCATGATACAGCTATTATATTTGCACACTAATCCAGAATTATGCTAAAACGTGTCGCATTATTGTCTTTGCTGTTCATACAGTCATCCCTTTTATTCGCACAGAAAGGTTCTGTTTCTGTTCACGGGAGTGGCGAAGACGTTAAATACTCAAAAGACAGTACTGCTTCGTTGTATAAGAATGCCACACCTGCTATTATAAAGCCATCGCGCGATTTCGTGATGATACAGATCGGGTACAACAACTGGATGAACAAGCCAGATAGCGTAAAAACTAAAACACTGGGTTATGTATTCAATGCATACCTGTGTTACGATTTTCCTATCAAGAAGTCTAACATGAGTTTCGCTACAGGTCTTGGTATCAATACGTCTGTTGTTTACCTCGACAAGCAAATGCTGGTAAACAATGATACAGGAGCTTTGGGTGCAGCTGCACGCATCATCAACGATCCTACACCGGGTAAGCGCTATAAGGTGAATACTACCTATCTGCAGGCGCCGTTCGAATTACGTTATTTCAGCAATATGCAGAACCGCAACAAGGGCTTCAAAGCTGCATTGGGTGTAACTGTTGGTGCATTCATTGGTGCACATACTAAGGAACTGACATCGGTAGGTGGAACTAATATCAAGTACAAGGAAAATACAAAGAGGTACTATAGTCCATGGAACTTTGCTGCAACAGCACGTATAGGATGGGGTAACCTTTCTATATTCGGTTCTTACAACATTACTAATGTATTTAAAGAAAATAACGGTCCGGCACTTACTCCTGCATCTGTAGGAATCTGCATTACCGGCCTTTAATTTACTTTCATTCCCGTTTAATACTTTTCAACCATGAGCCAGATAAAAGCACCTGCATTCCTGGAGGATGCTTTCACTACAGGTTTTTCAGCGAAGGATCCCGATGGAGATGCGCTGAAATTTACAATGGTTGATATAGGCAGATTGAACATAAAGAATGGTAAGATCTATGCCTGCGATCCGCTGGCCCTTTATCTTGAAGAACCATTTACTACCGATTTCCCTAAAGGCGAATTTCCTGTACAGGTAGCCCTGGCTGCCATTAATGACGATGAACGTATTGGTTTCGCAAGGATAAAATTTGCTGATACCAAGCCCGTAAAGTGGGAATATGCAGTAACCGATGGACAGGACGTGAACGAGCTGGAAAAAGGTGAAATATTTGGTTATAGCGTAGAGTCTGGTACAGGATCTTTTATGGATACCTCCGGCTACGCTGATTACGATAATCTATACAAAGAAGATGCGGAACTTTCTACCGTATCTAAGCAGCTCAACGAAACTTACGAAGATACCCGTGCGTGGCTAATGTGGGAAGGGAAGAACAGCAATGTGGCCATCTTCTCTACCGGTTACGGTGACGGTCTGTATGCTACCTATATTGGCTATGATGCCAATGGCAATATCTGCCGACTGGTAAGCGATTTCAATATGCTGGAGTGGAAGTAGTATTTTCCGTATTTTACTTTTCTGCAGGATAATAGGCATCAATATCTAATTTAGAGACGGTTCCATTAAAGGTAAATGGACTGGTGATATATAGTTTTATGCTCTTAACGCCTGCATGGTCAGGTACACTCATCCAAAATGTGTAAGTGTTGTCTGCCCCGGGTTGGCTAATGGCATTAAATAACCGTACGTGGGCATGCTTAATACCATTGGCCATCACCACATCTGCATTGAGGTAGGTTTGCCAAACATCCTTAGTTTTTACAACACCACTGACCTTAAGCCAATACTTTTTATCATAGCCACCTTTGTCGGCGATCTCTGCAAGAATAGCAGGTTGTCCTGCATCCGCATGAATAACTTTTGGGGAGTCTATTGCTAGCACGGGTGCATGTCGGCATTCTTCATTGGTAAAGAACTCATTACTATCCAGCAGGCTCATATCTGCCGGTGTGGGGGGGGATGGATTAAGGAATATGTGGCTATAGTAGCGCCTGTTCATATCATTGAAGTGCAGAATGGTCTTGTTGTACTGAACCAGCTGAAAGAAATTGACACCGATAAGGTACAACCCTGCAAGGTAGAAGATAGGTTTCCATTTTTGTTGCAGGACCTTGTTGGTTAGGGTTGCCAGCGGTAGCGCAAACACAGGGTAGCTCTGTATCAATGCACGGGTAGAATAGCTGCCGCCGTAGCGCCAATCATCCCAGGCGATGATGATGTATATATTGAGCAGGCAAAACCAGAGTACAGATCTTTTGAACGGGTATGGTTTCATAAAGAACATACCGGCAATGAATAGCAGGGTAACAGGTGTATAGATGAACCATCCCTTCTCAAATCCAAACAATACCCTGAAGTAAGGATTAAGAAACTGCCATTTGCTGCCCACATCGTAGATGAAGTGACCTGTGGCCGCTTTCCAGTAAAGTAACTGCGGCAGTACGCCTAGCAGGCCAAGCAATGCAGCATATAAAATGTGTGTTTTGTGCTGTTTAACTAACTGCCATTTTGCTTTCGCTGTTTCTTTGGTATGAGTGTTCCAGAAGATCAGTATGAATATAATGATGGCCTCCGTGGGGCGGCTCATGGTTGCAAAACCACAGATAAGGCCTGTGATGCACGCCCAAATTATAGATGGCTGTTTGTGCCATTTATAGGCAGCATAAAGCACCAAAGTGTAGAGCAGGAATATGTAGGCGTGGCTTTCTCCGCTATCTACAGCTGCATATTGTATGTAGTTTGATGCAAGTGTAAGTAACAGGATAGTTATTGCGGTTACTTTATCATCAAAGTATAACAGCAATATTTTCCTGAGCATGAGCAATGCCAGCAGGCTATAGAAGATAATGCCGAATCCAAGCGCATATTGATATGGGGGTGAAAAGCCATCGGGAGGGTAGTGGGAGTGAGTAGCTATAAAATGGCCCACGCAGAAGAAAGGCAGCTCCATGATGGCCACTCCGCCCAGGTACTTAAAGACATAACTACCATTATCTGCTTTCTCTGCCTGCACGCCATTGCCGCCTGTTACATGGTACTTATTATCAATACTGTCTACCCATTTCAGTTCTTTATAGTCGTGATAGATAAGTATGGAAGGCAGGTACAGGTAATAGCCGTTGGCATCCCAGTAAGTGATCTTCAGCGGTTCGCCAGGCTTGATATTACTCACTCTGTATTGTACTAATACAATACATACAAGGGCACAGGCAATAAGGGAAAGCAGATTTTTCATGATGATTATTTTTTTCTGATGATCATCATGCCATCTCTTAGTGGCAGCATAATTTGTTCCACCCGGTCATCAGCGCGTATCTTGTCATTGAACCGCTGCATGGCTCTTGCATTTTTACTCTGTTGTTCAGCAGGAAGCAGTACATCTCCTTCATACAGCACATTGTCGGCAAGAATAAAACCGCCCTGTGAAAGTTTATCTATTACCAGGTCGAAGTAGAGATCGTAGTTGTTTTTATCTGCGTCAATAAATACCAGGTCAAAAGTTTCCTTAAGGGCCGGTATGATCTCGGCCGCCTTGCCAATATGAGTAACTATTTTGTCTTTCAGTCCTGCTTCCTCAAAGTACCTTACAGCCATGTCCTCGAGTTCTTCATCTACATCTATGGTATGTAGCAAGCCACCTGGTTGTAAACCCTGTGCCAGGCAAATAGCGGAGTAGCCGGTAAAAGTACCTAGTTCCAAAATGTATTTAGGTCGTATTGCCTGGCTCATCATTTGCAGAAACATACCCTGCATGTGGCCCGATATCATTACCGCACCATGCACCTTCATATTGGTTTCCCTGTTCAGGGCGGCCAATACGGGCATTTCGGGTGTTGTATATTCGGCACAATATGGGCCTACTGTATCGGGCAATGATATTTTGGTCATCTGCTGGTATGCTTAAGAGTAGTGTAAAGATAGGTATGAGTTACAACAGAATCAGAATCAGAATCAGAATCCAAATCCAAATCCAAACTCAGCCAGTTCGGCTACAGATTTATGGGTCTTCAAAAAGCCTGTAAGAAAGAACTCTTTTATGGGGCCTTTTTCTTTCTGCACCAGGTAGTAATGTCCTCCTATTTTTTGATAATATTTATCTTGCTTCAGTGCTGCTTCTTTAAGGTAGTAGCCTACTTGCAGTATTATGCCTACACGGCCAAACAGAAACTCATTCCCTGCTATTACAGCGACCTTATAGCTATTGGCGGCTTCCTTGCCGGGGTCGGCTTCGTTATTACGTTCGAAGGCATAAATGGCTTCGTGATAAGAATAGTCCAGCCCTGCATACATCTTATTCTTGCCTTTCCATCTTCTGCTGGCGTATAGCGATGTGAGATATACAGGATACGTAGGTCCCTGTGGGGCTTCTATTTGGTTGAAGGCTATGCCCAGTCTTGCCTGTAGTAATATGCGATGAGAAAATGGCATCGGTTTGCAGGGCAGATGTTCCGGTTTTGACGATACGGGAAAATACCTGATGCCAATATGTGCACCATACAAATTAATGCCCAGGTTGGGTTGATGGTAAGACGCATCTGAGATGTGGGTGAAATTCATTCCTATCTGAAAATCCCAATGCTTATTGGCTTTATACCTGAGGTCTGTATTAAAGCTGGCGTAGTCGTTGATATGGCTGCCTATAGCATTGTTCAGCGTGTCTGAAATAGGGTTACGGCTGTATTTTTTTGTCACATACCCTATGCCATCACCTATGCGTATGGTCCACTCTATTTTCTTGCCTGTTATAAGAGGTATGGTAAGATTGGGGTACAAACTAAAGCAACGACCATAAACAGAATCTATACCATAGTTGGTGTAGGTAAAACCGAGCCCCAGCGTGGGGTATTTACGGCAACCTTCCCATTGCTTTCGGCCACTGCATTTATACACCATGTTCACGTCTACGCCGGTCGAAAGGTCGGGTAGCGGCAGGTGAAATTTAGCCGAATGTTTGATTACATGACCTGCGAAAGTGTTCACTTCCAGTCCATAGCCGGTAAGCTTGTCATTTGTCTGTGCAATCGCATAAAGTGATGCATACAGTATGGCAAGCAATAAGCAGGTAGGTGTTAAGAAGTGGCGCATGTATGAACAAAAGTAATGGTGTATGTAATTTTATCCAAAAACGAATATTGCTTTACACCTGTAGGTGGTAATGAAGTCGTCTATGGGCAATTATTTCACATCATCGTTGACAGTTTTTCTATCCCTGTATTTTCCATGCTTTGGCTGTAGTTTGCCATTGCTTATGTGTGCAGAGTCAACTATCTGCCAAATAATTAGAAAAAGGTAGACATCTACGAATATCACAGCAAACAGGAGGCCGGCTGCGGGGCTCATTGCCATTGCTATGCCCATAAGTGCAATTAGTAAATATGGGCTAGCCAATCTTATCAGCCCCTGCGTGTAGTAGCCGAGATATATACGGTGCAGGCCCATTGCCACTGAGAGAAATGGTATGGCGCCTATCAAAGCTAAAAAACTTGCTTTACTCCGTTTTTTATATGTGGGTTGGCCGTTATTGCCTGCCCCGTTATGCCCTGTGGCCTTTTTACGTTGTGCAGGGCCCGGAGCTATTAATATTTCACCCCGGGCAACAATGGGAGTGTCTGCTATTAATTGTTTGCTTGTAAATAGAGGAAATGCAGCCTGTACATCGGTAGATAATATCATAGATATAAATAGGAGTATAGACAGGGTTCTTATTTTCATAGTAAAGAGAATTATTTATTTGTGTGGGATAAAGATATTGTAATTAGATCACCCGCTAAGCAAACATGTTCATTCCCAGTCCATAGCCGGTCAGCTTGTCATTAGTCTGTGCCCCCGCATAAAGTGGTGCATACAGTATGGCAAGCAATAAGCAGGTATGTGTTAAGAAGTGGCGCATATATGAACAAAAGTAATGGTGTATGGATTAAAGACCAAATGAGTGTGAGTGATTTCCGCCAGTGGCGGTTTTTTGCGTTTCCGGCAGTTTTTTTTGATGCGTTTCCGGTGTATAGCCCAACAGGCAATCGTTTTACCGGTTTTCGAAAACCACCAGTTTCCGCAGTTTTCCGCAGTTTTTCCACCAGTTTCCGCCAATTTCTGCCGGTGGATTGCTCCTGAATTGGTGTTTTTCATGCGTGAACACCTGATCTAACAGATCAGCGGATAGACCTGATGTTCACTCGATGAAAAGGTTATTTTCGGTGCAATTTACAACCAGGATCTTTCACGGAAAAGGACATTAACAAAATGTGGATATCTTTTTGAACGAGGCATGTGCCGGTAAAAGGTAGCACGTTTCAAATCCTGATTCATTAAGTTTCACCCCAACCTGGTTCGGCGCAAAGCTAACCGTTGGTACTTTGCGTTAGTAGATGGTATTGTTGCATAGTTAGCACAAAACGAATACGTCCAGATACTAGATTGCTTCGTTCCTGCCAATGACCAACTTGGGTGAGTTGCATACAACCCATGTCATCTGCAAAGGGCTTGGTGCCAGCAATTGTTCACTCACTATGACAAAAGGCGAGGGGGCAATGTCCGCGCAGTTGCGCTGGTAAAATAGCTTAGTATCAAGTGCGACAATTTGATTTGCACCCCAGTACAGGTGGTATTATCTACTAAATGAATAATATTATCTAACTTGGTGATCATTATTTGAGTTTATGAAGCGCAGCTATAAAATAGCCCTGGTAGTTATCATTTCTGTTCTTTTACTTGGTGGTATTGCAGCGTACTATCTCAATAAAAGCAGTTACAACCCCAATACGAAGTATACCCTTGGCCAGCCAGTAGATAGTCTTAATGGAGTGCTGGTCTACTACAATGGCATGGTAGGGCATACCGATGGACGTAATACTGCCCCCGATGGTTACAACATAGGCATGAAGCATCAGTGCGTAGAGTTTGTAAAGCGTTATTATTACCAACGCCTTAACCATAAAATGCCCGATGCGTTTGGCAACGCTAAAGACTTTTTTGATGTATTGCTTGCAGATAGTTCATTCAATGCAAAACGGGGATTGATGCAATTCATGAATGGTAGCCGCTCAAAGCCACAAGCCGAAGACCTCCTGATATTTGATGGGCATGCCGGTAACTCGTACGGGCATGTAGCTATTATTGCAGCGGCTGACAGTAACTCTATAATTATCATACAGCAGAACCCCGGCCCTTTTGCGTCATCAAGAGATACTTTTAAGTTGAAATATGCAACAGGCAAATGGATCATTGATAGAGAACGGGTGTTGGGGTGGCTGAGAAAAGTGGACACGGTGAGTCACTAAATACTTAAATAGTTTGAAGTTTCCATCGTATGGATACCTTGCATATTTATTAGGGTTCAAGAGTACATAACCATAGAACTATGAAAACGTTGATCACTCTTTGCGCTTTTTTATTTTTTATACCCAATGCATATACCCAGGCAAAACCTATAGTGTGCATTTCTTTTCTCAATGAAAACTTTTGCTGCGACAAGCCGCCTATGGCTATTCATATTAAGCGTAGTAGTCAGCTATTAGATGATTCGTGTCGTTGTTTAGGGTGGGCCACCAATCAGCCTACCTATAGCGTTTCTGACAAAATGTTTACATGTATTGAGCATTTTGTGACTGCAAATATGGACACCATCTATCATAGAGCAGATCTCAGCCGCGGTGTCCCTTTTCAAATTGCTGTAAATATGTGGACTAAAGAACAGCTGTTGCGTTATTCGTTTTTGCAGAAAGGGGAAATTGGCCATTACTTCAACAAACTCAAACAAACTTTGCGCGCTGACAAAACTCTAACCGATAAAAAAGAGGTAAAAAAGATTGTGGATGCTATTGATGGAATTCCTTTTGTAAGGGATAGATAGCGGTGTGGCTCTTAGTTAGGCTGAACTTCCTTTAATATCCTATAATTGCATATTGTTCGTGTATAGGAACACATAAACAGAATACTATGAAACGTTTCATCCCATTTTACATTTTATTGTTTTTCGCGGTCAATTCGTATAGCCAGACAGCACCCATTGCGCGCATTGTTTTTCAGCAACTGGAGCCATGCTGCGATAGACCTTTAGCTGCAGTTGTAATTAATCGATATGGTCTGCAAATAGATGACACAGTTGCTCTTACCGGATGGTGGGCCAAGAACGTGCGCGTTTGTACCGTATCGGACGAAATGTTTACATACATTGAAAGATATGTAAAAACCAGTATGGGTAAGAGCTATAGTTTGGATAAGTTAAATATGAGAGGCTACTTTAAAATTGAAGTAAGCATGAGAACAAAAGAAGAGACTTTATTTTATTCAGTGCTACTAAAAGATGAAGCGGTCATTTACTTTAATAAGCTTAAAAAGGCGTTAGCAGCGGATACCAATACGTTATCTAAAAGTGAGACCAAAATGATAACAGATGCAATTAATCGAATTCCATACGTTAATTAAGATAGCCTGCTATCTTAATTAACCTAAAAAATCCACCCTTTTCCCTCATTGTTTACCCTAAACCATTACCTTTAAACATAGTGATATCGGTCAATGTTCCCGATTTCGCTTTATTTTTTACGCTATACTTTTTACTTTTACCACAAAATCGCACATTATGAGTTTTATTACAGACGTTATTGCACGACAGGTGCTCGATAGCCGTGGTAACCCAACGGTTGAAGTAGATGTACATACCAGTGAAGGTATAATAGGCCGGGCTGCAGTGCCCAGCGGCGCCAGCACAGGTAAGCACGAAGCCGTGGAATTGCGTGACGGCGACAAGAAGAAGTACATGGGTAAAGGTGTACTTAAAGCTGTTGAGAATGTAAATGATGTGATAGCTGAAGAGCTATACGGTGTGGATGTTACCGATCAGAAGTCGATAGACAGTCTGATGATTGAAATGGACGGTACGCCCAACAAAGCTAAGCTGGGTGCAAACGCTATACTGGCTGTAAGTCTGGCTTCTGCAAAGGCTGCTGCACAGAGTGTGGGTATGAGCACTTACCGCTACATTGGTGGTGTTAATGCTAATACATTGCCTGTTCCTATGATGAACATCTTGAACGGTGGTGCGCATGCCGATAACAAGATAGACTTCCAGGAGTTTATGGTAGTGCCTAATGGTGCAGATACTTTTGAGGAAGGTTTGCGCTGGGGTGTGGAAATATTCCATACACTGAAGACTGTATTGAAGAGCAAGGGCTTTAGCACCAATGTAGGTGATGAAGGCGGTTTCGCTCCGGATATTCAGAGCAATGAAGAAGCTATTGAAATAGTATTGAAGTCTATAGAAAAGGCAGGCTTCAAGCCGGGCGATAATGTATCTATAGCTATAGATGCAGCCAATAGCGAACTGTGGAAAGAGAAGGATAAGAAATATCATTTCCACAAGAGCGATGGTAAGAAAATGAACAGCGAAGAGCTGGTCGCTTATTGGGTTAACTGGTGCAAGAAATACCCTATTGTAAGCATAGAAGACGGGATGGCTGAAGACGACTGGAAGGGCTGGAAGATGCTTACAGATGCGTTGGGCAGCAAGGTACAGTTGGTAGGTGACGATTTGTTTGTTACCAACGTAACCCGCCTGGAAAGAGGTATAAAGGAAAACACTGCCAATGGGTTGCTGGTAAAGGTAAATCAGATAGGTACGCTTAGCGAAACAATTGATGCGGTAACAATGGCACAGCGTGCGGGTTACAACACCATCATGAGTCATCGCAGCGGAGAAACTGAAGATACTACTATTGCCGACCTTGCTGTAGCATTGAACTGCGGACAGATAAAGACAGGTTCTGCAAGCCGTAGCGATCGTATGGCGAAGTACAATCAGTTGCTTCGCATAGAAGCAGAACTGGGTGCTTCTGCGTATTACCCGGGTCGTGCTTTGAAGTTTGGTAAATAATCTATTGAATAACTAAGATTGAAAAGCGACGCACATTGTGCGTCGCTTTTTTTGTGCATTTATTGTTACGTCTTTACTGTTTTTCGAGCCCATCTCTGCAAAGTTATAGACAGTTTCCTATGCAGTTCGATAGCTAAAACATGCATTTCGTCACCCAAAATCCGCTATCTATCAAAAAATTATGATTTTATTTCTTTGAGTGGTAAGTTCGTTTTAAGATGCATGTATTTAAAATCTATAGTATTCACCTCTAAACTTATTCATTGGCAATAAACAAAAAAACATCTCTAAAGACTATTCACGCTTATAAAAGCGAACAACCTGTTCTATGTATCATCACCCGGATTCGATTTTATTTTGAAAACAACGTCTTTTACCCAAATCAACTTGAACTATCGTGAGAAAAATCGCAATTTTATTCCTTGTTTTTTTATCTGCTCATTTTTGTGCTTTGGCACAAACGGTAACTATCAACAGTGTAACACCGAGCAGTAGTGACCCCTGTGGAACAGATTTGATTCCATCCGGATCGATCTATAACTTCTGCACCATTACTGGTTATTCGTGGCTCCCAACCACAGGGTTATCTTGTGGTGCATGCGCAAACCCAACTGCCACTCCGGCTACTACAACCACTTATACGCTCACAATGAGCAGCTCAACTTGTGCGAGTACCTTTGCGACAATTACGATTTCACCGCTAGGTGCTCCTTCAGCAGGTACAATTTACGGACCAAGCACGGTTTGTAGCGGGGCAACAATATCTCTTACCGAAACCTATTCAACCGGGACATGGAGCAGTAGTACACCTACAGTTGCAACAATTGACGGCTCAGGCGTTGTTTATGGTGTTTCTGTTGGAACCACTACAATAACCTATACAGTTTCCGGCAGCTGTGGTACAGCATTTACTACATATTCAGTAAACGTAGCCCCTGCTGCCAATCCTGGCAGTATATCCGGAAGTACAACTTTATGTGCTGGAGCTTCCACTACTCTGTCGGAAACTGTTTCCGGAGGTACATGGAGCAGTAGCAATACAGGTGTAGCAACGATAGATGCATCAGGCAATTTATGGGGCGTATCAACCGGATCTGCAACAATAAGCTACGCCGTTACCAATAGTTGCGGAACTGCTTATGCATTTTATAACATTACAGTAACAGGTCCACCTTCTGTCGCATCTATTACGGGTTCTGCAACAGCATGCTTGGGGACACTAACTACACTCAGCGACGCTACACCTTCAGGTGCCTGGAGCAGTAGTAACACAGCAATAGCAACCGTTGACGCGTCTGGTGGTGTTATTGGGGTAACTATTGGTTCCGTTACTATAACCTATGCGGTGAGTAATAGTTGCGGCACTTCATATGCTACATATGGGATGTCAGTTATTGCTGCTCCATCTTCAGCCAGCGCGGCTGCTTCACCTAATCCCCTTTGCTCAGGCAGTTCACTTTCATTAACGGGCAGTGCTGCAGGTGCGACCAGTTACTCATGGTCAGGCCCTAACAGTTACAGTGCGGCCGTGCAGAATCCTACGTCGTTTACGGTAAATGCTCTTTCTGCGGGAGTATATACTTTTACGGCGACAAATGCCTGCGGTAGCGCTTCTGCAACTGCAACTGTCACTGTTGTGACTACACCTACAGTGAGTGCTATATCAGGTACAACACCGTTTTGTAAAGGAGCAATGCCTGTTACATTTACATGCGGCCCCACAGGCGGTAGCTGGAGTATTGCGTCGCCATCTAATAGGCTTACTATTTCCAGCTCCGGAGTCGTTACTGCCGGAGTAGGGGGAAATGCCAGCCCCTCAAGCGCCGTTATAACATATAGCATCACTAACATGTGCGGAAGTGCAAGCACAACATTAAGCATATATGCTAAAGGGTTTGCCACTATGGGAGGGACAGGATATGTGTGTGTAGGCGGTCAAATTACAATATCGGGTTCTCCTTCAGGAGGAACATGGAGTTATGCAGATGCGACTCACTTTACTGCTTCGGGTGCAGTGCCTAGCAATGTCGTGACCGCAGTATCTACAGGAGGCGCTCCGGGTGTATACTATGCGGCACCTGATAATTCAGATTATTGCTCAACACCTCTTGTAGGGCCCAGAACGCTCTTTATTAGTAATGGCACCGCCTATATTAGTGGGCCTTCTTCTGTTCAAGCAACAAACAATATACCCCTTACAGGAAGTACCTCTCTCGGAGGCGCAAGTAATACAGGCACATGGAGTAGTAGCAATACGGCTATTGCGACAGTAATTACGCCCGGTGCGACAACAAGTGTTTATGGTGTATCTGTCGGGTCGGTCACAATTATGTACACTGGTGGCGCAGCATGTCCTGTAACAACTACAAAAAATATAACTGTTGTATGCCCTACTTGTAAGCCTGCACGTGAGTCCGGCGCAATTACTAAGTCCGATGATGATCTGCAAATATATCCTAACCCCACAAATGGCGAGTTGACAGTGCAAATACCTGATGGTGTTATAGCTACTGCAATAACGATCACCGATGTTACAGGGAAAGTTATAATTACAAAGATAGATGCTGAAAACGAGTTTAAGTTTGATTTTAGCCGTTATCCTACTGGCGTATACCTTATAAAGGTTGATGCCGGTGACCGTAAATACACGGGAAAGATCATTCGCAATTAAAATATTGCTTGTTGAAATTTTATAAGCTGTCCCGGTCATTCAATCCGGGGCAGCTTATATGAATCAGGGAAATATTTTTTCTGATTTTCAAACCTTATCTTTGTAGAGAACCTCCCATAGTTTATGAAGAAGGAATTTTTTAAGAAGGTTTTAAAGGTAGTAGCCAATAAGTACTTCATTACAGCATTTTTGTTTGTTATGTGGAGCATGTTTTTCGATCAGAATGATTGGTTGACACTCAGGCAAAAACAAAAGGAACTGGACGGTCTGAAAGGCAACATAGCGTATCTCAATAAAGAGATCAGCATTATGCAGGCGGAGAGAGATGGCTTACTTACCGACAGGCAGAAGATGGAACAATACGCAAGGGAAAACTACCGCATGAAGCATGACAATGAGGATGTGTATGTGATAGATACAGACAGCAAGTAATCACAATTAGAATATTATAGAGCCATATCGCCCAGCGGTATGGCTTTTTTAATGCATTTTATATTTTAACAGCAGCATTTTCATTTGCATTTGTAAAAACACCGAAATTTGTAAGGCATGAAGTTTAAAATACAATCCCCGTACCAGCCCGCAGGAGATCAGCCGCAAGCCATCAAGCAATTGGTGGAAGGGTTGAATGATGGTGAGAAATTCCAGACATTACTGGGTGTTACCGGGTCGGGTAAAACCTTTACCATTGCCAATGTAGTGCAGCAGGTGGACAGGCCTACACTGGTACTCACCCACAACAAAACGCTTGTGGCGCAGTTGTATGGTGAGTTTCGGCAGTTCTTCCCCGATAACGCTGTTGAGTATTTTGTTTCTTATTACGACTATTATCAGCCCGAGGCATATATGCCAACATCGGGTACTTACATAGAGAAAGACCTTTCCATTAATGAAGAGCTGGAGAAGCTGCGATTGAGGGCTACTTCAAGCCTGTTAAGCGGCCGTAGAGATATCATTGTGGTTGCCTCTGTTTCGTGCATATATGGTATTGGTAACCCTACCGAGTATGCCAATAGCATTATCCGCTTCAAAACCGGCGATAGTATAGGCAGAAATGCCTTCCTGCATCAGTTGGTCAATTCATTGTACAATCGCAGCCAAGGCGAGTTTGCCAGAGGGACATTCAGGGTAAACGGTGATACCGTTGATGTCAATCTGCCTTATGTTGACTATGGTTATCGCATTACCTTCTTTGGTGATGAAGTGGAAGAGATAGAGAGCTTTGAAACAGATACCGGCAAGCGCATCCTGACTATGGAGAACGCCGCTATCTTCCCTGCTAATCTATACATAGCACCAAAGGAACAGATGGCCAACATTGTCTTTGAGATACAAGATGAGATGAATGCGCAGATTGATTATTTCAAGGCCAATGGCAAGCACATAGAAGCACAGCGTATAAAGGAGCGCGTTACTTACGATCTGGAGATGATGCAGGAGCTGGGGTATTGCAGCGGCATTGAGAACTATTCCCGTTTCCTTGATCGCCGCCGCCCTGGCACACGGCCGTTCTGCCTTATAGATTATTTCCCCGATGATTTTCTACTGGTCATAGATGAGAGTCACGCTACCATACCACAGATAAGTGGTATGTATGGGGGCGACCGCTCCAGAAAGATAACACTGGTCGACTATGGCTTCCGCCTCCCGTCGGCGCTCGATAACAGGCCACTCAATTTTTATGAATTTGAGTCCCTGCTCAACCAGGTCATATATGTGAGTGCCACACCCGGCAAGTTTGAATTAGAGCAGTGTGGTGGGGTGGTTACAGAACAGATCGTAAGGCCTACCGGGCTGCTGGATCCGCCGATTGAGATCCGCCCAAGTATCAATCAGGTAGATGATCTGCTTGATGAAATAGAAAAGCGGGTTACTAAAGGTGATCGCGTATTGGTGACCACGCTTACCAAGCGCATGGCAGAGGAACTGAATAAATACCTTAAGCGCATCAACATCAAATCAAAGTACATCCACTCTGAAGTAGACACGTTGGAACGCGTAGAGATACTGAGAGATCTGCGCCTTGGTATAATCAATGTACTAGTGGGTGTGAACCTTTTGCGCGAAGGACTTGATCTTCCCGAAGTGTCGCTGATGGCTATTCTTGATGCCGATAAAGAGGGTTTCCTGAGAGATGAACGTTCACTGATACAGATGGCAGGCCGTGCGGCACGTAATGTTGACGGATTGGTTATTTTCTATGCAGATAAGATCACAGATAGTATGCAGCGTACTATCGACGAGACCAGTCGCCGTAGAGATAAGCAGATACAAAACAACATAGAAAAGGGCATTACCCCTACAACGGTAAAGAAGTCGATACAGGAGATAATGGGGCAGACATCGGTGCTCGAAATAAAGGGCTATGATGAAAACAACAAGTATGCGATAGCAGATGAATTGATAAGTATTGCGGCTGAAGAAGAAGTAGAGTATAAAACGGCAGCGCAGCTGGATAAGCAGATAGGTAAGATCAAGAAAGAAATGGAAAAGGCCGCTAAGGAACTCGACTTCATGGAAGCTGCCCGTCTCCGCGATCTGTTATTCAAATTGCAAAAGGAAAAGGAAGGAATGAAGTGAACCGTTGAAGGGTTAATAAGGTAATAAGTTAAAAAGTTAATAGGGCATGATACACGAAATGGCCACGCCAATAAAAGAGGGGCTGTCTCGTATTTTTGAGACAGCCCCTCTTTAACTTATTACCTTATTAATCTGTTAACTAATTAACCCAACTATCTCACCAACGTTACATTGCCTTGTTTCTTTATCTTCTGGCCATCTTTAAACTTAGCCTCGATCAGGTAGATGAATACGCCTTGTGGCTGTGGCTCATTATTAAACTTACCATCCCATCCAAGTCCTTCTGTATTCTTGGTTTCATAGATCTGTTGGCCCCATCTGTTAAAGATGTCCATCTTGAATTCTATGAGGCCACGTGACAGCAAATTGCGTGGGAAGAAGTAATCATTGATACCATCACCATTCGGAGTGAAGATATTAGGGAAGCTGATGTAACAATCATTAGCTATCCACACAGTATCAGTACCGATACATCCGTTTACTGTAACAGTAGCAGAGTAGTAGCCAGGTTCTGACGCAATGATGTGAGATGCAGTAGATCCGGTATTCCACAACCACGATGCTAGCGGATTACCCGCATTGGCCAGGTCGTAAATTTCTATCTCGGTACTGCCGGGACACATTGCTGAGTCTGGTCCGAGGTAGATGTTAGGGTTGTCGTAGATCTTTACATTGCGTGTTACTATAGCAGTATTACATGCTCTGTAGTATACTGTCAGTGTTATTGGCAACGTACCAACAGCATCAAAGGAGTGCGAAATAGGATTCGCGTCAGCATAACTTCCGCCATCGCCAAACGACCACAGATTACCTGTCATACCTATTGTAGTATAAGTGCCTGCAAAAGTTACCTGCCCGCCTCTGCATATAACCGTGTCACTTGCGTGCATGGTTATTGCACTGGTTGAGTCTACCTGTATTATTTTAGTAACCGCATCGGTACATGGTATGCCGTCAGTTACAGTAAGTGTAACCGGGTAAGACCCGGTATTCACAAATGTGTGCAGAGGGTCTTTGCTGGTAGCGGTAGCGCCGTCTCCGAATGTCCATGCATAGCTCAACACGGCACCTGTAGAGGTGTCTCTGAATGCAACAGATGTATTCTGGCAGATCACTGTATCCGGTGTCGATGTAAATATTGCTTTAATAGGTGCAGGGAAACTTACAGTTTGCAGCACATTACTATCCACACATTGTGTATTGGTAATGATCAGCTTTATAGTATATGTTGTTGCTGCTGTTGGGTGATAAATATGAGTTGGGTTTCTTGATGTATCTGTACCGCCATCACCAAAGTACCAGCGATAGAACAATGGTACAGGAGTAAGTGGAGTAGATATATTTGTAAATTTCACGGTATCTCCATTGCAACCCGGGTGAACTGTAAACGTAAAGCCTGCACTCAACTGAGTGTCAACCAGATTTACAGGACCAAGCATATTTGAAGTGCAATGGAACGGACTTGAAGCGCATGCACCTACAGTGTTGGCAACAAAATTGTTATAATTGCCCGACCCGAGGTTAGTAATCGTAATTGCGCTATCAGGTGCAACAAATGCTGATACCGGAGTTTGAGGAACGCCATTTAAAGTATACTTAATGGTATCTTGCTGGCCGGGGTGCATACCTATTATCTTTATCCATCCGTCATTAAATCCACAAGCCGTTGGTTGGTGAAATTCAAGGCGATCTATGGTGAATCCCGGATTGCTTAAAGTATAAGGTCCAATTGCCGGTGACGTGCACGTGCCAAACTTCACATACATATTATTGTAAGTGCCCGCGCAAAGCCCGCTCATTACATACGTTCCTCCCGATGAGGAGAAGATAGGTACACCGGTATTCGGCACGCCGTTCAGTGTAAAGTAGAGCGTATCTTGCTCCAGTGGATTTAAGCCTGATATGGTTAACGTACCATCATTATTTCCGCAGAACGAAGGGTTGGTCTTTGTGGCTGATATGGTTACAAATGTTGGTGGTGGTATAACAATAGAGTTCCTCGAATTACAGAAGGAAGAAGTAGCACTATATATCACCAATGTATCGTTGCCGGTATCCAACGTGTCAAGATACGTGCCTGTCACGCCTATATTACTATCTATTGGAGCACCTGTCGCATCCAGTACCATTACACTCCATGGGCTGCCCAAGCCACCCGGTGATATGGATACGATGGCATTACCTGCACAACTTTTAGGTTGTATTACTGTATACGCCAGCGTAGGTATGGGGTATATGCTTATTGTCAATGCCAGCGTTTGTGTTCCCTGCAGCGGGCATGCATCATCGGTATACGTTACATAGAATGTGTAGATGCCGGGAGTAGTACCTGTAGATGTCCATGAAATAGTTGTTACAGGGCTTGGTGTGCCATTACCTGCAACTGAAAATCCGCATCCCGGCGGTAATCCGGTATTGCTAACTGTTATATTGGTTGTGGGTGTTGCTGCTACGGCATTCAGGTTAAAGCTGAATGGCCCTGTTTCTGCACAAATATGAAAGTGAGTGGCGTCATCTACTGTGCCATTTGTTGCCGTTGTTATTCCCCCGGTAGGTGTAGGTATGGGGCACGAAATAACAGTAAAAGACATTTCACGTTGCATGCTGCCTATAAGTACATTGCCCCGGTACTCATTAATTGTATATACGACAACAGATCGCTGTAGTATATCCGGTACAAATGATATTTGTCCTGTTGCCGCATCAAAACCTACGGCCCCCGATACTGTATGTAGCGGATTAGTTCCCGAGTAAGGGTAGGTGGTAAGATACGTTACCGGCCCAAACCCTAACGAACATCCCCCCGCAGATCCATTCTGAGCAGCAACCAATGAGAATGAAAGGCTGTCACCGTCTGCATCAACTGCGCCGGGGTTATAGGTGTCGTTACCATTCTGGCAGAAGAAGGGTACCGGTAAGATAGTAAGAATAGGATTAGAGTTAGTTGCCACAGCAAGGTTGTTAAGTGTGGCTTCCAATTGTATATAGGACACTGGTGTGCTCGATATGTTTGTAAGTGAGGTTGCTCTACCTGCTATGTAAGCACCACCCAGGTAACCATTAAAGATAAACTTCCAGTTAGCAGAGTTATATGGCACTGTATAGGTAGTGGTGTAAACGAATTTTTTGATGCCCGGCGTTGGTGATGCGAGGTTGGTACACTTGGTGTTGGCTGCTTCATCAGGGCAAACAGGGGTGATCTCCACTCCGGCTGTGGGTGCCTGTATGGTTAGTGCCAGTGTAGCCACACTTGTAGTTCCGTCAAATACACATACACGTGGTATCGACGTAGAGAGGCCGGCAAAGGCGGTGGTAGTTGCTGCTGATTCGCAATCTCCGTATAAAATAACAGTGATCTTATATTGATTACCGGTTACCCATGTATAATAAAGATCTGCGCCTACCAGGTGGTTTGCTTTTGCGGCTACACTCAGCAGCAGAAACCCGCAGCAAAACAATAGATTACGAAGAAATTGAGGTAAAATTCTTTTCATACTGCTTTATATATGACAGATAATAATTTTATTACGGATATCTCCTTATAGATACAGCCAATAATCATCAAATGGTTGGTTTTGAACCTAAGATAGTTTTTTCGTAATTACATCAAGAGAGCCATAAAGATAGTTTTTTTTAGTTATAACACCTAGCACATATTCGTTGTTTGTTCTTCATGTGTATTTTGTGTCGCTTCTCAGTTTCTATTTTAAATATTATTATTGTTTAAATAGTTTGTAAGGCTATATTTGTATAACATTATCCTTCTCTGTGCCGAAAACACTGTTCGTTACAATTTTCGTTATGCTGACTCTTGCGTCATGTCATCTTAAAGATGATCATGCCGCTACAGCAAATATTTCTATGGACTCCGCTGTTATTCGTGCCGATAGGATGCATGACTCCGGCAATAAAGTGGCCGCTGCCGAGTATATCTCCAACGTTCATGCACATGCAGGGAAATTATCCGTTGCCGATGAAATGAAGTATGTTACCTACTGTAATATATTGTACATGGATCTTGGTTACTATGAAAAAAGTATAGATCTGGCTGATTCCATGTTAGGAATTCTAGAAAGAAACGGCCTCAATAAGAATCCTAAAATGTATATGGAGATATACAATCTCAAAGCCGATGCACTGATGGCTAAGGGATTGTACAGCGAGGCATACGATTATTACTACAAGGCTAAGGTACTTGCCCAGACCAATGCAGATTCTTGTTCGTTTACTATTTATAATCATAGTCTCGGTATAGTTTTATACCGCCAGCAAAAATATCTCGAAGCGGCTCAGTATTTCAAGCAGTCCTTCAACCAGGCGCTTTACTGTAACCCCGATTTTTCAAATTTCTATCTGAAACAGGAACTGCTTGATGACATCGGGTTGTGTTACGGAAAGTTAAATATGACAGACAGTGCCGTGTTGTATTATAGCAAGGCGCTTAAATTTATTAGAGAGAATATCGACAAATTTCCCGGCAAGCCCGCAAAGGCATTCGAGAGTGCAGAAGCCGTTGTATGGGGCAATATGGCCGATGTGTACATTGCTGCCGGCAGGTACGACTCTGCTAAAACTTTACTTAGTAATAGCATCAAGGTAAACCTGCAGAAAGATTATACAAATTCAGATGCTGAACTAAGCCAGATCAAGCTTGCCAATATATACCTGGAAACAAAGCAACTGCCGGAGCTGAAAATTTTGCTCGAGGATATAAGAGCGGAACTGGACACAATTCCAAGCAGGGTTGTAGAAATAAAATGGAATTGGGTGGCAAGTAAGTACTACGAGCAGCGGGGAGATTCTGTTAAAGCTTACAAACATCTGGTCGATTATATCAACAAAAATGACAGCTTTATTGAGCGTAATAAGGCTTTGATGAGCTCAGATATAGAAGGACGGTTAAAAAATCAGGAAAGGCAATACCAGATATTTTCTTTGCAGAAAAATAAGAAGCAAGACGAAATGTGGCTGGTTATTGCATTGGTTATCATTGTAATGGCTGTTATCATCATTTTCCTTGTTCTTCGGTATTCCTCCCGGGTTAGTAAGGATATGAGGTCACTTACCGCATTAAATGAGAAAGTAAATGAAAAGCAGCAACAGCTGGAGATAGCTTTAAAGGAAGTGGAATTCAGAGATAAAGACAAATCCCGCATTCTCAGGTCTGTAGCGCACGATGTAATGAGTCCTATTTCCGCTATTTCCGCCCTTACCGATATTCTAATAGGCGATTCTGCCGATAGGCCTGAAGAAGAGCTGGAAATGCTTCGGCTCATTAATGAAGCTTGTAATAATTCTTTGAATCTAAGCAAAGACATTCTAGAAGCTGCCGAGACCATAGCGCCGGGTAATATGCACAAGGAGATGACCGATGTTAACAAGCTAGTCATTAGTTGTGTGGAATTGCTCAATGCAAGGGCTCACGTTAAGCAACAAAATATTACAGTAGTATCTTACGATGAGAACATTCAGGCTTTTATACATAAAGATAAAATATGGCGTGTTTTTAATAATCTCATCGTAAATGCCATTAAGTTCAGTTATGAAAACACTACAATTGCTGTAAAGATCAGCAAAGTAGCAGATAATGTGGTGGTATCTATTAATGACACCGGTATGGGAATACCTGAAAAAAATAAACACCACATTTTTGATATGTTCACCGAAAGTAAAATGTATGGCACCTGCGGAGAAAAACCTCACGGCATAGGGCTTGCTATCTCCTTGCAGGTGGTTCGTGCCCACGACGGCGAAATATGGTTTGAAAGCGTGGAAGGCAGGGGTACAACATTCTACGTTTCCCTCCCTCTGAAAGTAACAAATTCTTAATCAATGGTTATGGCTGTCCTATTGAGTTGTTAATCACGCCCGTATTGGCCCTCAGCTTTTTGTAAGGCGGGTTAATTGTTATAGTTTTGCTTGTAGATATTAAACAGTATCTTTATATTCATCAGCCGCATGTTTGTTTTGTGAAACGAATGTATTAGCTTTGAGATATAAATTTTACTTATAATGGCGATGCCTTCCGGCATTTGTCAAAATATTTATTGCATAAAACAGTACAAAAATTCCATGGCTACCATACTTATAATTGAAGATGACGACATAATGCTCAAGGCCATCAGGAATATCCTTACAAAATCTGGCTATGAGGTGATCACGGCAAAAGATGGTAAGGAAGCTTTTGAAAAGTTGGATACTGAGGAGTATGACGTTGTAGTTACAGACCTCATGATGCCATATGCCAATGGGCTTGAAGTAGTGAGCAGGTTAAGGAGTGATTCTACAAAAAGACATGTAAGCATTATTGTAGTATCATCAGTAGGAAACGAGGAAACGATCACTGAAGCATTCAGACTGGGAGCAGATGATTATCTCAAAAAGCCTATCATGGCGGGTGAGTTGCTCATCAGGATCAAAAAATTATTAGACAGCAGGTCGAACAACCAAAAGTTGGTGACCAAAAAAAAATAGAAGCCACACATGCCCGAAGGACACAACTTCCTTTTCTTATTTTCAGTACAATTTGATAATGCTCCCGGTGGTATCAAAGCCGCTCTTATTCTTATCCCTCTCGCTATAATTGCTCTTATTATTGTTGCAGTCATAAAAAAGAAAAAAAAGAACATTGCCGCAGTGCCTGTAGTTGCAGCAGAGTCTCCGCTGCCTGTTGCGGCACCTGTGGTAAAGCAATCTACCCCACCCACCTCAGTTGTTGCTAAAGACAATGCCGCGCCATATGTTGCTAATATCCTCATAATTGAAGATGATAGCATAATGCTGTTGGCCATAAGAAGCATACTTGCTAAGTCGGGCTATAACCTTATTACGGCCAGAGATGGTAAAGAAGCCTTTGAAAAACTGGATACAGAAGAGTATGATGTGGTAGTAACTGACCTTATGATGCCTTATGCCAACGGGCTTGAAGTAGTAAGTAAGATAAGAAACGATATGTCTAAAAGGCATGTCAGCATCATTGTTTGTTCTTCGGTGGGTAATGAAGAAACAATAACAGAAGCGTTCAGGCTGGGTGCAGATGATTACCTGAAGAAGCCTATTAAGGCCGAAGAGTTATTGACAAGAGTAAAGTCATTATTAGAAAGAAGAACGAACAACCCTAAGTTAGTAACAAAAAAAACAGCGCGTGTAAATGTTTAGTAGCCTTGTTGCATTAATTACGTCGGCATATGAGCAGTTTATCTACCTGCCGCTTTTTATTGAGATCGCCATCATATTTATTTATGTGGCTATCATAGCTACAGTCACAGCCTATAGCGTTATCATGTACAAGCGCTGGCAGGCTTATGTTGAAGAAAAGAGACTTGCTTTTATCAGTCCAAAGATCGAGGCAATGATCACCGAGCAGGTGCTGCTCAATGAAAATCTAGAAAAGATACCGGTCGATGACATAGAATTTGATCAGGCAGCCCTCAACGATCAGGCATTTAAACACAAATGGGTACGTCAGGCTATCATTGATATACTTATTCAGTACCGCAGAAATTTCAGGGGCGAGGTGGGGGAGTTGCTTAGAAAGCTTTACCTGGATATGGGCCTGATGAAAGAAGCCGATGAAAAGTTGAAGAACATTCACTGGGAAGTGCAGATAAAGGCTCTTACAGAGTTGACCCGGATGGATATCAGCATATCGGATGTAACCATTCTGCCACTGACCAATAGCCAGAAGCCCGAATTAAGGGCCGCCGCGCGTAATGCCTATGTTCAGCTGAGTAAGAACGAACCTTTTAAATTCTTCGATATTGCCACTGAGCCTATTCTTCCCTGGGATCAGCTGGAGTTATTCAAGATCATTACTACCACCAAAGATATTCCTATCCCCAACTTCTCAAGGTGGGTAAGTTACTCAGAAAATAAAAGTATAGTTTCATTTTGCCTTAAGCTCATCGCGCACTACGATCAGCAACCGGCAATACCGGCAGTAATGGGTATCTTAAATAATAAGGATCACTACTTCCGTGCCGATGCTATTAACTGCCTGGGTAAGTTGTCTGCAGAGCATGCAGAGCCTAAGATGCTGGAAATATACAATACGCAGCCGCTTAACTGCCAGCTCGAAATATTAAAGGCGCTAGGTCGTATCGCTTCTGGTAAGCACCTCGAATTTTTGAAAACGGAATTTTTATACTCTTACAACTTCGATATCAGAATGCATGCTGCCCGATCTCTGATCAGGCACAACACACCTATATCACGTGCAATGGTAGATGATATAATGAACACCGCTGAAGACGAAGCTAAGTTGATCATTAAGCACTGCCAGAATCCGTTGATTAAGTAGTCTTGTATTTTGAGGTTGAAATAGGAAATAATAGCTCACTCGTAGTGTTACAGAAGAGCTGACAAAGTTTAAAAGTTATTAGTGAAGTTTCGCTTGGTCCACATGTTACACAACTGGTGCGAAAACGAACAGAAACATAATTGATACTATGCAGGCAATAAGGAATTGGATCATTAATAGCAGTTTTTTAGAAAGTCTTGGTACTTTCTACCAGACTGTAGTGTTCATATATGGTACAACGCTTCTGGCTGTGTACGCTATCCTGGCTATCATGTCACTGATATCTATCCGCAGGTATCTGAAGAAGAATGCCTCTGTAGATTATGGTATCATCCTTGAATCTCCTTTGGCTCCGGGTATCTCTGTAGTTGCGCCCGCGTTCAATGAGGGTGTAACCATCATTCAGAATGTACGTTCACTGCTCACATTCAACTATCCTAAGTTCGAGGTTATCATTATCAATGATGGTAGTACAGATGATACACTGGAAAAGTTGATCGATGAATTTCAACTTGTACACGTAGAGTATGCCTTCCGCGAAAAGCTGAACTGTATGCCTATCAAGCGTATATTCAAGTCTACCAACTCTGCATATGATAAGTTGATCGTTATAGACAAGGTTAACGGTAAGAGTAAGGCTGATGGATCTAATGCGGGCATTAACCTGGCTAAGTATGACTACTACCTGTGTACGGATGTGGATTGTATCCTTGATAAAGATACCCTCACAAAACTGATCAAGCCGTTCATGGATCAGCCCACGGAGGTTTCTTCTAAAACGGGAGAAGATAATACAAAGCGAGTAATTGCATCTGGTGCTACGCTGCGCATGGTAAATTCATGCGACGTTGATGGCGGTTTGTTGATACGTGCAAGGCCTCCACGCAGGTTCCTTCCTCGTTTTCAGGAAATGGAATATATCCGCGCCTTTGTATTAGGTAAAATGGGTTGGGATCTCATCAACTCTGTGCCCAATGTGTCGGGTGGTTTGGGTATGTTTGATACCGAAATATCTGTAAAAGCGGGTGGTTACGATTCTAAGTCATTTGGAGAGGACATGGACCTGATCACCAGGATGTGTTCTTACATGAAATCTAACAATAAGCGATATGCGGTAAAGTATGTACCACTTACGCTCTGCTGGACAGAAGGCCCTACAACACTTAAAGTATTTGGCCGTCAGCGCTCACGTTGGGCTCGCGGACTGGCACAGATCATGAGTATTCACCGTAAGATCCTGTTCAATCCACGTTTCGGAAGACTGGGCGTTATTGTATTTACTTATAACTTCTTCTTCGAGCTTTTGGCGCCATTGGTTGAGTTTGGTGGTATTTTGTTCTACATCTACCTTATTATCACCGGGCAGATCAACTGGCCTTTCGCTATCATACTTATAGTGTTCGTTTACACGTTCTCTGTAATGATCACAACACTTGCACTACTTTGGGATCAGCTTAGCTTTAAATACTACAAGACATGGGGAGAAGTGATAGGCCTTTGTCTGATGGCATTTTTGGAGCCGTTCCTGTATCACCCGCTTATCCTGTTTTTCGCACTCAAGGGCTATTTTAACTTCGTTACCGGCCGTAAGCACGTATGGGGAAATATGCAGCGCCAGGGCTTTGGTGCACAGCCTAAAAAGAAGAAAGGCAAAGATGAACCCACCCCGGAAGTTAACCCGGCTTAATCAGCAGTTTATGAAACAATATAGTAAAGAGGAACCAGAAACGGTTCCTTTTTTGCATTTACACCGATATTGCCATGGCAATTTGTCAATCGGGACGTATCTGCTACCTGACGTCACTGGTCGAAGTGTTCGCTTAATCCTGAAAGATGCTGGTATCAACTACAGCGCTGGCTATTCATGCCAATGTCAGCAATTACAGTGGCTATCATGCCTGTGTCATCCACCCATAACTGCAGACCAAGGGTCGCAATTTCATATACTTTCTGCTGTTCGTCTTCGTTAACCCAGAGCCTGTCATTAACTATTGTTTCTTCTCCGCCGATTTTGAAATACTCAAAGAAATTTTTAACTGGCATGCGGTATAAATTTCTGCTTTTCAGATAGCAATCAAAGTATATCCCAATTGTATCTATTATTCCTTGTTCATCTGTGTACACTATTAAATCGCCGCCATAATAATAATAGGCGGTTGATTCAGTCATTGGTTCATAGTCGCCAATATTATCAGGAGGGAATTTCCCCAGGTAATTAGCAATCGGTGTGTTGAATGAAAAAGGTCCAACAGAACTGTTTGGGATTATTTCAACCATATTGATAAAGAGCTTAGTTAGCTCATGCCATAAAAGTAAAAAGAGAATCCAACATTCTGCTTATTCTAAAATTCTGGCCATTCTGATTCAGACAATGGCGTAATATTTTCCTGCCAAATCTCGTAAAAATGACAATCCACACATTATCCACAGGAATATATATTTACTAACAGGCACTTCACATATTTCTGCACATTAAGTGTTTGTAATTTTTTTCAGGTTTTATTTTGTATTGCTCGATTTTATTCTCTGGCAACTTTATAGAATGCTTGATTGTCTGGAAGGCTTTATTGTATTGATATTCAGCAGATTTATACAACTATTAGTCACCCTGTTATCGTTGTTGAAAATCTATCTATTATTGCAAAAAACATGTAACTAAATAAAAAAAGTTTGTCACAGATTATTAACATTACTGAATAATGCTTTATCTTGTGTCGCTATTATTGTTTATAAGGAACGTTAAAATTTCAGAAGCACAACTAACTAGTATTAAATTGAACAACATGTTGAAGAGAATCTCGAAGCTTACGCTTGCGTTGATGCTTTTGTGTCTGTACACAAATGCACAATGGCTCAAGAAATTCGAATCGTCAGATAACCTGTATCAGGATGCGAAAAGGGAGATAGAGCTCAAGCACTATCAGAAGGCAATAAATATGTGTAACAAGGCGTTGGATATATCTCCAAAGAATATGGATATCCATTTGCTGTTGGGGCGTGCCTATTCTCTTGCCGGTAAGGTAGATAGTGCTCGTCTGGAGTTGAACAGGGTTATTGAAAAGAATCCAAAATACCGCGATGCCTATATCTACCTGATCAATATGGAGTCTATTGCGTGTAACTACGTACAGGCTATTGAATATGCGGATCTGGGACTGAAGTACTTTCCAAACGACAGGGATATCTTGCTGAAGAAACTCGATGTGTATAACAAAGAGGGTAACTGGATAGAAAGTAACAAGTTAGCTGATTACTTGTTCGACAAGTACTCAGGCGATCCGTTCATTCGCACAGTATACCTGGAATATAAATTAACACTTGCACGCCAGTATTCTCACAAGGGATACATTGATATAGCTAAGCGTTCTTATGAAGCTGTGCTGGAGCAGGACCCTTTGAACAAAGAAGCAATACAGGCGGTTTACAACCTGGATGTAAGATCGGGTAACTATGTAAGTTCATTGGCGTTTACCAATCGTGCACTACAGGCATCGCCAAGTTCTTATGAGTTCATGATCAAGAAAGTGGGTATCCTTGAGGCTATGTACCGCTACGTTGATGCGATTGAGGTAATACAGAACCTGGAAAAACTATATCCTAACGATCCGGAAGTACGTAAGCTAGGACCATACATGCGTATGCAGGCTGGTAGGTATTATATGAACTCCGATCCATATCTGCAGTTCCAGGGTGTATTGGAGAAGGAACCGGGTAACCGCGATGCGTTGAATTATGTAGTGAACATTGCTAACAGCCGTGGCCTTTCTGAAGATGCATTGAGCTGGGTAAATACAGGATTGAAGAAATACCAAGGTGACAAGGATCTGACTATTAAGAAAATGGGTATCCTTACCAACCTGAAAAGCTATGGTCTTGCATCAAAGCTGGCGGAAGGTGTGTACAGGCAAAACCCCACTCCCGACAATAAAGCAAATTTTATAGAACTGAGAACGCAGAGTGCTAAGGCATATATTGCTGAGCAGGAATATGACAGTGCGATCAGCGATCTGAAAACTGTTTTACAGTACGACCATTCAGACAAGCAAGCCACCTCAATGATGGTAAACGCATACTCTCAGCAAAAGAGGTATGACGATGCATTGCACGTTATTGATGAGGTGTTAACTTATTATCCGGGCGATGAAGGTTTGCTGTACAAGAAAGCCGGTGTTCTGGAATCTTATCAGCATTATGCAGAGGCGGCACAGATATCAAGAGATCTCTTGCAGCGTTACCCTGACAAGCGCCACTACCTGAATAGCTTCGTAGAGCAGTCTTTGGCCGCGGGCCGTCAGTCGCTTGCCTATGATGACTACTCAAGTACCAAGACAATTTTACAGGAAGTGCTGGAAAAGCAGCCCGATAATCTGGATGCCTTGAACTATATCATAAATATTGAAACTGCCTTCAAGCAATATGACTCTGCAATCGTTTACGCAGATCAGGCGTTGCATTACTACCCCGATTCAAAAGATCTGTTATTCAAAAAAGCAGCTATTTACAGCGATGCGCATAAATATCAGGAAGCGTATGCTATTACCGGTGCGTTACATGGTCAGTTTCCATACAATATCCGTTTCCGCGATGCTTATATAGATCAGTTGCAAGGTTCGGGCCGCCAGTACATGGCATCAAATATGGCTGATAGCGCATTGGGCGAATATTACAAAGCATTGGAAGCTTCACCGATAGATTCAAACACTTTGTTTTATGCTATCAACATTCTCAATGATCAAAAGCAGTATGATACTGCGTTGGCATTGATAGCCCGTGGCCGCCGTGCTTACCCTGATAAGCCTTACTTCTTGTTGAAGAGGGCCGTGATCTATGAAAATCAGTTGAAGTGGGAAGAAGCCTGGTTGACCGCAGATACGCTGACCAAGATGGCTAATCTGGACCCTAAGTATCAAGATTATACTAACTACTTGTTTAGCCGCAGGCTGAAGAACCAGTGGGGTGTAGCTTACCTTAGGTCTAAGTTCGACTATGCGCCTTCTATTAACCACATAGCCACGGTACAATATACCCGCAGAATAAAGCGCGGTTCTATAACCGGGCGTATTAACTACGCCGGTCGTCAGAATGGTACGGGTTTCCAGTTTGAAGCAGATGCGATATATAATCATACGCCGAAGTGGTATTCTTACGGTGTGGCCTCTTACTCTCCTAATGGTATCATCTTCCCTCAGTTGAAGTTGGGCTATTCTATCTTCCATAGCTTTAAGCATGGTTATGATGGTGAGGTGGGTGTCCGCTACCTGAAGGCGGATAGCGGTACTACATTGTCTTTCCTGGCTTCAGTAGCTAAGGAGTACAAAGATTTCTACTTCAACCTGCGTGGATACTACATCAACCTGAATACTAATTTGTCTTCGGCCAGCCTGGCTAGTGCAGCTACTACACAGCCTAACTATTACTCTGTAATTTTGTCAGCACGTTATTACATGAATCCTGTCACGCACGGCGATTGGTTCTCTGCAATAGCAGGTTATGGTACTGCTCCCGATGATTTTAGTCGTAACTATGCATTGGCACAACTTTTGTCTTATCCAACAGTAAGCTGTGGCGCGGGTTATACCAAGCAGATAAAGCATAGAACTACAATTGGTATGTTCTTCTCGTGGTACAACCAGAAGTATACCGATGCTGTTTTTGTTAATAATGAAAAAATTGCTGACCCGACTTATCATAACCAGTACGACTTCTATCTGCAATTGCTGAGGAGGTTTTAATTAAAATACTATGAACAGAAAATGGCTCTGCGGATACTTTATCATACTTCTGATACTTAACTCCTGCGGCGGTCGTTCTCAGGAAATAGTATTGGTCAGCAACAAGGTATCTGAATATAAAATAGTTATCCCATCTCAGCCATCTGCTCTTGAGCAGCGAGCGGCAAAGGTGCTACAGAATTATATACAACAAATATCAGGAGCTCAATTGCCGGTAGTTCGCGGAGACGCGGGTGCCGGCAATGCTGCTTTATACCTGGGGCACACCCAAAAGGGCGATAGAATGCATCCCGGTAAACTGGCTGCTGAAGCTTACTTGCTGGAGACAAGGGGTAAAGACCTGTTTATAATGGGTGGTAGCGGGAAAGGTCTTATCTATGGTGTCTATGCGCTGCTGGAGAATAACATGGGCTGTAAGAAATTAGCTAATGTTCCGGCGTTTGTGCCGTCAGCTGCAACAATAAAGATTCCGGTGCTTCATGAAGAGGTAAAGCCTCAGTTCGAATACCGCGAGTGTTATTATCCGGCCTCGGCTGATGCTGAATACCTGGAGTGGAACAGGCTACAGAAGTTCGAAGATCTGTGGGGCTTATGGGGACATTCTTATAATAAACTTGTGCCTCCTGCAACTTACTTCAAGTCTCACCCGGAGTACTATGCACTGGTAAAGGGCGTTCGTCAACCATCACAGTTGTGCCTTGGTAATGATGAGGTATATAAGATAGTAGTTGCTGATATGAAGAAGAGGATCTCTGATAATCCTGATGCCATCTATTGGTCTGTAAGTCAGAACGATGATATTGGGTATTGCGAATGTGACAAGTGTAAACCTGTAAATGATGAGCAGGGCACACCAGCCGGGTCATTGATCAAGTTTGTGAATAAGGTAGCAGGCAATTTTCCTGATAAGAAGATCACTACACTTGCCTACGCCTATACACATAAGGCGCCCAAGAGTTTAAAGCCGGCAGCTAATGTCTACATCTTCCTGAGTAATATAGAGGCATACAGAGATAAGCCATTAAGTGAAGAAGGCAGTGCAGCACAGTTCAGGACAGATCTGAAGGGTTGGGCCGCGCTGACACCAAACATTTTTGTGTGGGACTACATCACTCAGTTCACTAATTACCTGGCACCTTTTCCTAATCTTCATACGCTGCAGCCAAATATCCAGTACATGAAGGATAATGGAGTGAAAGGAATATTTGCGCAGGGTAGTGGCGATACATATGGTGAATGGGCTGAATTGAGAAGCTACCTAGAGGCTAAGCTGATGGCAGATAGTAAGGCTGATGTGAAGAAGCTTACTGCTGATTTTATGACCAACTATTACGGCCCGAAAGCTAGTAAGAACCTGCTGGCCTATATCAATATTATGCAGGAAAAAATGCTGACATCAAATCGTAAACTAGACATTTACGGCAACCCTATAAATGAATATAGATCTTACCTTACTCCAGATCTGATAGAGCAATACGGTACCATCTTCGACCTGGCTGAGGGAGAGGTGGAGAACAATCCAACACTACAAGACAGGGTAATGAAAGCACGCCTGTCGCTGGAATACACAGTGCTGCAGCAGGCAAAGTTTTATGGTATAGAGAAGCACGGCATCTTTGAGAAAGAAAATAATGGTGAATGGGTGCCCAAAGGAAAATTTCGTGATCCGAAACACCTGCGCGCATTTATAGATAACTGTAATAAAGCAGGTGTGAAAGAATTGTCGGAAGGTGGTTTGACTCCTGATAAATATGCTGCTGAGTGGGCAGAAATACTAAAGGGAGGCGTAACCCCAACTAAGGCGATCGGGGCCACGGTTGCATTGCAATATCCCTTTGCGGAAGATTATCCTGCCAAGGGAAATAGAACTTTGGTAGATGGCAATCCGGGGTATAACGACTTCAGTTTTAACTGGCTCTGTTTCTATAATGTGCCTATGGTGGCCACTATAGACCTTGGTAAATTGCAAAGTATAAAGACCATAAAAATGCATTTTCTTGATGATCCCCGCCACTGGATATTCCTGCCTGAAAAGATCAAAGTGGAGGTATCTGATGATGGCGTAAAATACAGAGCGTACGACGAGATGACTCCGCCTGCAAACGGAGAGCATTTTGATGTGGCTGTAAAGCCTTATGCAGCAAAGGGAAGTACTAATGCAAGGTTTATAAAAGTAACTGCCACAAATCTTTCGGCATTGCCGGTATGGCGCTTCAGCGCTACTAAAAAGCCTATGATAGCCTGCGATGAGGTGTATGTGCAATAACATAATGATCGGGTTCTTTATATTCATGTAACTTCAATGGCGCGGTATTTTTAATGCTTGTGCAATGGCGGATCTATAGGATTAAATAGCAAATACAGTGAGCGGCGGATTCATAACAAAAGCTAAGAAGTTTTTTAAGACACTAGGCCCCGGCCTTATTACCGGTGCCAGTGATGATGACCCGTCGGGCATAGCGACCTATTCGCAGGCCGGTGCCCAATTTGGCCTTACTACACTGTGGACATCACTGCTCACTTTTCCGTTGATGGCGGCAGTGCAGGGTATGTGTGCGCGTATTGGTATTGTTACTTCTCAGGGGCTTACGGTGACATTAAAGAAGCACTATTCGAAGCCGCTTTTATACACCATGTTACTCTTCAGTTTTCCTGCTATAACACTAAATATAGGCGCCGACATACAGGGTATGGGTGCGGTAGCCAATATGGTTTTTCCGCAGGTGCCGGTGTTTGTTTTCTGTATTTCTATTACAGCCATTCTCATGTTTGTGATCATCAATTTTTCTTACGAAAAGATCGCCAGGATATTGAAGTGGTTGTGTCTTTCACTGCTGCTATATATCATTGTGCCCTTTATGGTAAAGCAGGACTGGGGGCTTATCGCAAAGCATACGCTTATTCCCACCCTTGAATTTAATAAGGAGTTCCTGGCCATTATAGTTGGTATTTTAGGGACCACCATATCGCCTTATTTATTTTTCTGGCAGGCTACAATGGAGGCTGAAGGGATGCAGCATAAGAAGAAAGTTGTGGTGAACAATGTGATACTTGGAGAGATGAAAATGGATGTTAACTCGGGCATGTTGTTGTCTAATGTGGTCATGTTCTTTATTATTCTCACTGCAGGCAGTGTACTATTTCCGGTTGGTATAACTCATATAGATACAGTAGACCAGGCGGCAAAAGCACTGGAGCCATTGGCCGGGAAACTTACCTATCTCATCTTTGCTACCGGTGTGTTGGGAACTGGCCTGCTGGCCATACCCGTGCTCGCTGGTTCACAATCTTATATGCTTGCGGAAACCTTTGGGTGGCAGGCCGGGCTGGATAAGAAGTTTGCCGAAGCAAAGCCGTTTTATATTTCTATTATCATTTCGCTCATAGTGGGGTTGTCTTTAGATTTTATGGGGGTGAGTCCTATAAAGGCGCTATTGTATACTGCCATATCTTATGGTCTTACCGCGCCGGTATTGATAGCCATTATCCTGCATATTGGTAATAACCAAGAGATAATGGGCAAGCATACCAACTCAAAACTCTCCAATATTCTTGGCATTATTACATTGTTGTTAATGACGGTAGCCGCTGTAGGGCTGATATGGTTTTTGATCAAAGGTTGATCTCCGTTATGTTGATTAGTTCGGGTTTAAGAATGGTTAATGCGGTATTGCGTACCTACGGCACGCTGTGCAAGAGCGGGGAGGGTTGCCACAAACCTTTTGCACCTAACGGTGCAATGTGATTAACTTAAGGATTTGTTGTTGGCTTAAATAATTATGTCGCCCTTACAGGGCTAGTATTTGGCGGTATTTCTGTACGAGGGGTTGAAACCCCTCGCTATTTATGTCGCTCTTTCAGAGCTTGCTCATTTGCTTAAGTCAATGACATTGAGCGAACTGCACAATGGCATGTTTGACAACGCTTTGCAGGATAGTCGATATAATTTACTTCTCTCTCATAGGGTCGTAAGTGGTGCTGTCTATAATGTAGTCATTGGCGTTATAGGTGTGCCATAATCCTGATTGGCGTTCGCGGTGAACGATCTTTACCAGCTCCTCATTTGTAAATGCATCCGTGACTGAATTAGTATCGCAAATGACCTGGAGGTGTCCCATCATCTTGCCTATGTACGCCCGCTCAAACACTATTGTAGAGGCATATACATCGGGGTGCTGGCATTCTCTCTTCCTGTTATAGCCGTATGTGCAAATGTGGTATCCACCATCATTAAAGTACTCAATGTTCAGCGAGCAGGAATCGTTAATGGTAAAGATCTTATCGGGGATGTTGGCTTTAAAGGTGTCGTTGATGTGTACTTCATGCTTGCCATAGGCATCATAGCTATATTCATTAACTATCCATGATTCGGTCTTATCTAATATACGCTTGTATTGCAGCCTGCTGTTAATGTAAAGGTACTCAACTACGTGGTTGGCCTGGAAACGTTGTTTCAGATAGGTAGAGGTATCGTCGCAATCGGGGTAAATATATACGCGGCTTACCTTGCCATCTACCTTTACCTTCTTTTCACAAAGGTTGAAGCTGCTGCATAAGACTGCCAGGAAAACAATGAAGAGATACTTTGCCATGGGTAACGATAGAAATAATTGCGGAAATTTAATACAATAACCTCATTTTTTCATCCCCGGGTATTTCATTTTCAGACTTTTCAGCAATTCTTCCAGCTTTTGAGCCACCAGATATGACTTATACCAATTCTGGTCGGCGGGTATAATATGCCAGGGAATGTCGCTGCATTTGTCGAAGATCTCTTCATAATAACCCATGTAGTTATCCCACAACTTGGCTTCCTTAAAGTCATTGGCATTGTACTTCCACATTTTAGATGGCTCGCTCAATCTCTCTTCGAGTCGCTTCTTTTGTTCTTCGGGGGAGATATGGAGATAGAACTTAAGGATGTGGGTATCATTGTGTTCGGTAAGCAGTTGTTCGAAGTTGTTAATGGCCTGCATTCTTTGCCTGGCGGTCTTATCATCTATCATGCCATGCACGCGGGTTACCAATACGTCTTCGTAATGAGATCGGTTAAAGATCTGCACCATACCTTTTGCAGGGGTATTCTGATGCACCCGCCAGAGGAAATCGTGAGCAAGTTCATGTTGTGTGGGCTCTTTAAATGAGTATACATTTACCCCTTGTGGGTTCATGCTGGTAAATACATCGCGGGTGAGGCCGTCTTTACCGCTAGCGTCCATGCCTTGTATAATGACCAGTATGCTATGTTTTCCTTCGGCATAAAGGAGGTTTTGGAGTTCGTCAAGACCTTCCAGTATTTTGGCTAGTTCTTCTTTGGTTTCCTGCTTGTCAAGAGATTTAGGGGCTCTTGTATCTATGTCTTTGAGTTTTATCTTTTTCATGATCGATATTGATGTAAATATAAGCTATGAAGCTATCGTGCCACCGGTAATTTCTGCCGTATTGTTTTTAATTTTAAAATATTGTAAAGGGTTTTTGTATCAGGCCATAATTCATTTACTTTTGTCGTATGCGATCGTTTAAGGCATTACTGTTTGTTTTTTTACTGCTGCACCTACAGGCCCAGGCGCAGGAAGGCAGTGTATGGAGCCTGCAACGTTGTATACAATATGCTATCTCGCATAACATATCCATAAAGCAGGATTCACTGAATGCAAGACTGGCGAGGTATACTGTATTACAGAGCCAGTTGTCGCAAATACCGGCAGTGAGTGCCTCGGGATCTTATGGTAAGAGTTTTGGTCGTTCTATCAACCCGACTACCAACCAGTTTGTGGAGGGTAGCTACAATTCGCTGAGTGCATCGGGTACGGTAAGTGCCATGCTGTTTAGCGGGTTACAGGTGCGCAACAATATTGCTAAGAACAAGTATAGTCTTGAAGCGGCCATGGCCGATCTTGACCAGTTGAAGGACGACGTATCGCTAAATGTGGCCAATGCGTTTCTTGTGGCATTACTAGCGAAAGAGCAGATCAACATCAGTAAAAACCAGGTGGATGTATCTATTGCCCAATTGGCACAGACAAAGGCGTTTGCTGATGCAGGCAGACTGCCTGAGCTTAATGTAGCTCAGCTTGAATCACAACTCGCCACTGATAGTTCTAATCTTATTAATTCCATAGCGAGTTATAATTCGGCAATTCTTGATCTTAAGGCATTGCTTAACCTGGACTTCGGCGAGCCATTTACCATACAGGTGCCTGATGCGGAAGTAGGTGAGCAGTTGATGATGAGTAGCTTACAACCTGGAGACGTGTATGAAAAGGCAAGAGGTCATTTTGGGTCTGTAAAAGGTAGTAAGCTGAGAGTAAGTGCGGCCGAGAAAGGGTTGGCGGCCGCCAGAGGGGGCATATATCCTCAATTATCTGTAGGCTATCAACTGGGAACCAACTACGCGAGTAACTATCAGAGCTATGCCTATACTGCTACGCCTAATGGTCTTCAATTGGCGGGGATAGCGGTGGACAGTGTCAATAACCATTTTTACAATGTGTATCAACCTGCATTTACAACTACAACTACCGCAACAACAATTCCGTTCAACAACCAGTTCGATAACAATTTGCGCCACTCGGTATTTCTTAACCTGAATATTCCTATATTTAATGGGTGGCAAACACAGTATAGCATAAAGCAGGCAAAAGTGAACCTGGAATCGCAGCGACTGAATGAATACAATGCAGAACTGACGCTGAAACAGAATGTATATAAGGCGCATAATAGTGCAGTGAATTCTATACAAAAGTATAATGCGGCCAGAAGAGCCAATGATGCCGCCAGCCGTGCACTGGAGTTTGCAAGGAAGAGATACGACCTTGGATTGACAAGTACGGTGGATCTGCTGGTGACACAGTCGACGCAGTTCAATGCGGCATCGAACATGGTGATAGCAAAGTATGATCTGATCTTCAAGTTGAAAGTGATTGACTATTATTTGGGTAAAGAAATAAAATTATAACGCATGCCTGATATGAAAGATGTGCTGTTGCAAGCAACAGCTGAAGCCGGAAAAATCATCCAGTTTTACTTCAATGGTACTTTTAAAGTAGATAATAAGGAAGGCATCAACAATCTTGTAACTGAAGTTGACCAGATGTCGGAAGACAAGATCATAGAGGTTATCAGAAGGCATTTTCCTGACCATAGTATCATAAGCGAGGAAGTAGGTGAGTTGCTTAAACCATCGGACTACGAGTGGATCATAGACCCGATAGATGGTACTGTAAACTTTGCTCATGGCATTCCTATTTGTTGTGTGAGTATTGCACTAAAGTATAAAGAAGATCTGCTGCTGGGTGCTGTTTACAACCCTATGATGAACGAGATGTTCTTTGCTGAAAAAGGCAAGGGCGCTACGCTTAACGGGTTGCCGATACATGTATCTACCAAAACAAATTTCAAGAAGGCATGTCTGGTAACAGGTTTTCCGTATAAGTGGCCGGAGTCTGAGCAGCATCCTATAAAAGTGTTTGAACGATTTGTAATGGAGGGGCTGCCTATTCGTCGTCTGGGTTCAGCAGCTATAGATCTTTGTTGGGTAGCATGCGGTCGCTTTGATGGTTTCTGGGAGTATAACCTCAGTAGCTGGGACGTAGCCGCGGGATACCTGATAGTGCAGGAGGCCGGTGGTGTGGTGACCAATTTTGAGGGCGATCCGTACAATGTGTTTGAGCGCGAAACGCTGGCTACCAATGGTCATATACATGCGGCTATGCTGGAGGCGATAAAGAGGAAAGATTAGATGTTAATGGTTGAATTGCGCAATTGCTCAATGGCTTAATGAGGATCTTGTACAGAGATAAATAGTAGACTGTTGAGAGATCAATGGTCTATTTTTTTGCTTGTTTTTGAATGTGGCAATTTTTTCTTTTTTGCGGAAGTTTTGGTTTGGTGCTTTTGGTTGTATTGTGCTGTGGGTAAGGATTTGAGGTCATTTTAGCAAATTTCATAAAACTTCCACTTTCTTCCACTTTTTTCCGGTTAGTGCAGGGCTGAAGATTTTCAGCCCCTACGTGCATTGGCCGTAAACTGGTTTACACGTTTGTTAGATAGTCACTGTTTTTGTTTACTGCCGTTTTGTGTTCTGTCCGGTGTGGAGACGCAATTATGCATCTCTACCAGAGGCGAATTATTTAATCGTGTATATAAAGTGGCAGTTTTTCACGAAAGTGGCAGTTCTGGTTATTGGTTTTTGGTTGAAGTGCTTGGTGGGTTTGGGTTTCAGGGGATTTTAACAAACTGCTACTTTCTGCTACTTTCTGCCACTTTTTTTCTGCCTAGTCCTTAAATAGGTTTACACACTGGTTAGGTAAATCAAATATAGGAATGCTGTCACGGACGAGTTGGTTGCTGTAGGGCTGAAGATTTTCAGCCCCTACGTGTAGGGTGATGTATTTGATTGGGTTCATAATGTCAAAGAGCGCAATGGTTTTCACCTAAATCGGTGCAAATTAATACGGGAAAATGATGTTGAAAAATAAAGATATTCACAAAAATGTGGACATCTTGATCTAATAACTGATGGATCAAGGGTTTAGAAGGGGTTACTTGAAGTTGAAAGATTTTTTTATTATTGTAGTGAATTTCTGAACCTGAAAACAAACCTGACCGTGAAACATTTCTTTTTTCTGTTAATATCATTTTCCATCACTTTCTGCTCGAAAGCCCAATTCAATTATATTCATGGGCTTCCTTATAAAGTAGATACATTTCGCCTGAATGGTTTACAGTGTGCGAAGCAGCGCTATGCCCAGCGCGACCTGGACGGTGTGCGGGATGAAAATATACAGGAACGCATTCTTGCGGCTAATATCAGGTATCTGCAAGGATCGCTCGATCAGATGAACAGTTATATCATAGAAGGAAAGGATGTGTATTATAATGTAGGTTCCGGGGAGGGACATATACGGGACATAAAAAATACAGACCCTACTTTTGACTGCACCAATTATACCAATGAGCTGCAGCTATACAAGAAGATAGCAGATGATAGATTTGAGATAAAGGAGGAGCAAGAAAAGCAGGTGCAGTTTGAAAAGGATGAGATAGTGCGTAAACAACAAGAAGAGAAGAAAAGGGTAGACGATTCAATAGCAGAGGAAGAAGCCTACATTCATCATCTTGTGGATTCTATTTCTGATGCACTGGAAGCAAAAAAAGCAAAAATTGCAGCGAAAGAAATACTAAAAAAATATGGGCCTGTGAACGGCAAGGCTATAAATAATGGCAAAGTGTTGTTGGGTATGACACCGGCAATGTGCGAGTTGGCCTGGGGGATGCCATTGGGGACATCAAAATCGACAACGGCGAAGGGAACTACGGAGAAGTGGATATACACTAAGTTTCAGTATTTAGTGTTTACTAATGGCAGAGTGAGTGCTATTTATGAGGGTGGGGTGGTGGAGTATTGAGGCTAAACGTATTTCTTGCTCTGTATTTTCAACTGTATGATGAAGAATTCTGTTTTAGTTAAATAGGTATTTTGCCCCAGCCTACCGGCAGGCTGGCTTACGGGGCTAGCCTCTGATTGCATTTTGTTACGAAGGGTTGAAATCCCTCGCTATTTATGTCGCCCTTTTCTACGAGCAACTATCGCTAACCCAAATTTTGTATTGAAATGCATGGTTTATGGCTCTCGTAACATGCAGATAACCACCTCCCCCGGATATTTCGGCAGAAAATGCCGAAATATCCGGGTACTCCTCCTTCAAAAGGAGGAGAGTGTGTAATGCAGCTCTCAAGTTGCTACTCAATATTGTTCCTACTCAATTCAAATGCAGTCTATGAATTTGGGTAAGGGATAGGCCTAACATGGGGATGTCATCGGAGAACTGCCAGGGACTGAAAACATCCGATACCTTCGGCATCGTTCTCAAAGAAGTTGCGTTTGCTATTGACATCTGATACCTACGGCATCATGACATGAAGATGGTTCTTTTTTTTGGGGGCTGTTCGGGTCAGATATATGCATTTTCGCTGGAGCGTATAGTTAGTGGGGCTCAAAGAGAACCGGCCCGTCGGATGTCGGTCTTCAGACCGACATCGGCGAGAAACCTCTTATTTAGTTCAAATATTTAGAGGAACGCGTCTATCAATTCATCTGAAAAGTTGTAAATGGTTACTCCGTGATCAGGTACTTTTTGGGAAAGCGTTTGCTTCAGTTCATTGTAGTTTTTGTGATAGAATCCTGAAAGCCCTACCACTTTTTGCTGATTAATAAGCAAGTATAGCCGCTGAAAAGAGTAGTTTTGGTAATTATCATCGAAATAAACAAACCCTGTAAAGGCTGATAGTAGGAATTCATGTTTCGGGCCAATGCCTAAGAAAGAACTAACGATAATCGTATCATCGCTAATTACAATTTTCACCGCCTTTCTCTTGAGTGGTAGCCAAAAAAGTATAATGCATGCTATGGTTATAGAGGCAGCAAATATGACCACTGGTAATACCCTGTGGTCGGGGCTATTGACATAATCTACAACCATTACACATAGTAAGGCGGTTAGTCCCCCAAAGTTGAATAGGGGGTAGAGTATGTTCCATGTAAAAGTTGATCGTATTTCCATAGTGGTCAACTATTATTTCAACGCATTCAATCCCAGCCAGGCCATCATACCCATACCTATTTTCATAGCGTTTTCGTCAATGTTGAAATGGGCATTGTGGACGGGGGCGGTGAATTGGCCATTGTTGCTGGTGCCGATGCGGAAGAAGCAGCCCGGAACCTGGTGGGTGTAGAAGCTGAAGTCTTCGCCGGCCATACGCATATCTAATGGGCGTACATTTTCTTCGCCCATAAATTCATTAGCCCAACCGATTGCTTTTGCGGTCAGTTCGGGATCATTGAATAGTGATGGATAGCCAACGGGTATGTCTACATCTGCAGTTGCGCCATAAGAGGCACATGTTTGTTCTGTAAAATCCTTTATCCATTTATGTGCCTGGTAGCGCCAGTCTTCATTCATGGTACGGAAGGTGCCGAGTATCTCTACCTTGTCGGGAATGACATTGGTAGCAAAGCCACCCTGTATGCTGCCAAAGGTAAGTACTGACGGGATGAGTGGATTTCCCTTGCGGGAAATGACCTGCTGCAGGCCTGTTATTACCTGAGCCGCGATGGCGATAGGGTCGATAGTTTGATGTGGTAATGCCGCGTGACCGCCTCTACCGTGGATCGTTATATATACTTCATCGGCACTTGCCATGTACTGGCCCGCACGGAAACCTACCTGCCCTACCGGCAGGTGTGGATATACGTGGAGTGCAAGAATTGCTTCGGGCTTAGGATTTTCCAATACGCCTGCCTTTATCATTAAGCTCGCTCCGCCCGGGTGTTTTTCTTCGCCGGGCTGGATGATGAGTTTTATTGTTCCTTCCCATTCGTGACGCATATCGAATAAGATGCGTGCAGCGCCCAGCAGACAGCTGGTGTGTACATCATGTCCGCAGGCGTGCATGATGCCATTGTTCTGAGATCGGTATTCAATATCGTTTGCTTCTTGTATAGGAAGTGCGTCTAATTCGGCGCGGAGGGCAATACATTTTTTGCCGGGGTTCTTACCTTCTATGATAGCCAGTATGCCGGTATCTGCAACACCGGTGGTATGTGGAATGCCCCACTCTGTGAGCTTTGTGGCTACATATGCCGAGGTATTGTATTCTTTAAAAGATAGTTCGGGGTGGGCGTGAATATGATGACGTATAGCTTGTACCTGAGGGAAATACTCCAGCGCCTTCGCGCGAATCTGATCTATCATGTTGTTTTAATTTGAGCCCAGCACATCGGGAACGATCATGCAAGGGGTATAAGTATCGTTGGCTTCGCGAAAGAGACTTACAGCATCTTCGCGCCTGCGGAAATTACCTGCTTTTACGCGATAATGGGGCGATGAGAAAGAGAAGTAGGTTTGTATACCGGGGTAGTTACGCATGAACTCTGCTTTAATGCGCAGTGCCTCATTCCGATTGGGCCCGTTATATATCTGCACCCTGAAACCTGTGCCGCGGTAGCCTGAACCTATAGTGGATCCTCTTACGCCGGCCCTTCTCATAGCTCTTAATTCTTCAACACTCGACTTGGTTCTTGCGCCGGCATTTCGTTCCGCTGCAAATTCATTAGCTTCTTTACGCACTTCTTCCATTCTTGAAGTTGGAATTCTGGCTTCAGATCTTTTTGCGGTTTCTTTTCTTACGGGAGGTGGTTTAGGCATTTCGGGCCTTTCTACAGGTTTGGATTTGCTCATAAGCAATGCCAGCCTGGGGTCGCTGTGCACAGCAACTTTACCTTTATCCTGCGCTGATAAGCGGATAACGGCGGTTATAGAAAACAGTAGTGTTAAAAATATCTTGTTCATCGGGGGATTGGGAAGATAAAATTAGAAAAAATATCTGAAATGGTAGTACTCTACTGTAATAATAGACTGGTATTGAGGATTTAAGTTGTTTGGGGGGCATGGTTTTGATACGATGCCGAAATCAAATAACTTTGTATTATCTATAACGTGGTATTATGACAATCGCAGCAGTTAAGGAACAATTACACGAATATATTGACCATGCAGATGGCAAAAAAGCCATGGCCCTTCTTGCGTTCCTGAAAAATGATTTTTCTGAGAAGGAGTATGTATTTGAAGAAGAGACTATTAGTATGTTGGAAGAGCGGTTAGAAAGATATTTATCAGGTGAATCGAAAGGATATACTTTGGAGGAATCGATGAAGCGGATAAATAATCACAGGTCTAAAAATGGCTTATAATTTTATTGTCAGCATAGAGGCTGAACTGGAAACTATATCAGCTACTGACTACTATGATAATAAGAGTGTTTCTTTAGGAACAAAATTTTTGGCAGACCTGAATGCTTCATACAGCAAATTAATTACTAATCCGCAATACTATAAATATATAGCCAGAAATAGGAAAGCAGGTTTGAGGTGCATTAAATTGAAGAAATTCCCTTTCCTTGTTGTCTATCACGTTCACATGGATAACATTACCATAGTTTCTGTATTGAATACACATAGGAAAAGCAAATTTGGATAACTATCAATAAATAAATTTTTCATCTTTTTGAGTTTTGTATTTTTTATTTCCCTACATTTGCACTCCAATTCTAATATTGCTCTTATTATAAGTTTGCATTTGGAAGAGTTGTAACTCTCTGTAACAAGAGAATAAATCAATTCGTTAACACCAAAAATTAAAAAATGGCTAAAGAAATCAGTGGCTTTGTAAAGCTACAGGTAAAAGGCGGCCAGGCTAATCCCGCACCGCCAATCGGTCCGGCGCTAGGTTCTAAAGGCGTCAACATTATGGAGTTTTGCAAGCAGTTCAACGCTCGCACCCAGGACAAAATAGGAAAAATACTTCCTGTAACACTTACAGTTTACACAGACAAGTCTTTCGACTTCGTGATTAAGACACCACCTGCAGCAGTGCAGCTGATGGAACTTGCTAAGCAGCCTCATGGTTCTAAGGAGCCAAACAGGATAAAAGTTGGTAAGGTAACCTGGGCACAGGTAGAAGAAATAGCCAAGGACAAAATGGCTGATCTTAATTGTTTTACTCTGCACAGTGCAATGAGCATGGTAGCAGGTACAGCACGTAGCATGGGCTTCACTGTAGAAGGTACAGCACCCTGGGCTTAATTATCCACCTTATTAAATTTTTGATGCAATGGCAATCACAAAGAAAAGAAAAGCTGTAGAAGCTAAACTTGAAAAAAATAAAACATATTCACTTACTGAAGCATCTGCTCTTGTTAAGTCAATAAACGTTACTAAGTTCGATAGCTCAGTAGACGTACATATCCGTTTAGGCGTTGATCCTAAGAAAGCAGACCAGGCGATCCGTGGTACTGTAAGCCTTCCTCATGGTACAGGTAAAACAAAGCGCGTATTGGTGCTTTGTACTCCTGACAAGGAAGCGGAAGCAAGAGCAGCGGGTGCTGACTTTGTAGGTCTGGACGAATTCGTACAGAAGATAGAGCAGGGCTGGACTGATATAGATGTAGTAGTTGCTACTCCATCTGTAATGCCTAAGATAGGTAAGCTGGGTAAGATACTCGGACCACGTAATTTGATGCCTAACCCAAAGACAGGTACAGTTACGAACGATGTAGCTAATGCAGTAAATGAAGTAAAGGGCGGTAAGATAGCGTTCAAGATAGACAAGGCTGGTATCATCCATGCGTCTATAGGCCGTATCTCTTTTGCTCCGGAGAAAATTGCTGAAAATGCACAGGAACTGATCAATACGCTTATCCGTATGAAGCCGGCAACTGCAAAGGGTACTTACTTAAAGGGTATCAGCATGGCAGCAACAATGAGCCCGGGACTTTCTATTGATACTAAGTCTGTAGGCTAATAAGCAATGTGAAAATGTGCAAATGTGAAAATTTGCCAATGACACAAATGGAAAAATAATCGTTAAACATTTTGAAAGCCGGAGAGCTGAAATCTATTTCACATTTCCACCTTTTCAAATTAACACATTAACAAAATGACACCAGCTCAAAAGAATGAAGCTATAGTTGCACTGAAAGAAAAATTTGCTCAGTACGACAACTTTTACATCACCAATACCGAATCACTGACGGTAGACCAGATCTCAAAGCTGCGTCGCCTGTGTTTCGAAAAGAATGTAGAAATAAAGGTTGCAAAGAATAGCCTCATCAAGAAAGCTCTTGAAAGCTTTAATGATGAGAAATACGCAGACATTTACCAGTCATTACATGGTGTTACCGCACTTATGTTCTCTGACTCTCCAAAGGAGCCGGCACTGATCCTTTCTTCATTCCGTAAGACGAACAAAGAAAAGCCAGTACTTAAAGCTGCTTTGATAGGTTCGGATGTATTTACAGGTGATAACGAACTGGCAAACCTTACGAAGATCAAGACGAAGAACGAACTTATCGGCGAAGTTCTTGGCTTGCTCCAGTCTCCTGCAAAGCGTGTATTGGCTGCATTGTTGCACCATCACGAAGGCGCAGCAGGCGCGACAGAAGAAGCTGCTGCTCCGGCAGAAGCATCTGCTGAATAATTCGACAATTTGGCAATTCGGCAATTTGACAATTGCGTTTTGTGAAAATTATCGGTTATCAAGAAGTGCAATGGAGCATTGACAAATTGTCGAATTGCCGAATTGCCACATTAGTATAGGCTTCCAAGTCCAATATATAAGTTACAAAGAGTACGAGTACATTAACAACATTAATTAAAAAACAAAAATTTAAAAATCATACAAAATGGCAGACGTAAAAGCATTAGCCGAACAATTAGTAGCATTGACTGTAAAAGACGTACAGGAATTAGCTAACATCTTGAAATCTGATTACGGCATTGAGCCAGCTGCTGCTGCAGTTGTAATGTCTGCAGGTGGTGGAGATGCTCCAGCAGCTGCTGCTGAGAAGACTGCTTTCAACGTAGTATTGAAGAGCGCAGGCGCTTCTAAGCTTAACGTTGTTAAGATAGTTAAGGATCTTACAGGTCTTGGTTTGAAGGAAGCTAAGGAATTAGTTGATGGCGCTCCTAAGAATGTAAAGGAAGGCGTTAGCAAGGGCGAAGCTGAAGATATCGCATCTAAGCTGAAAGAAGCTGGTGCTGAGGTTGAAATCGCTTAATTCTGATTTCAGAAAGTATATTGAAAGGCATTCCGGTAACAGGATGCCTTTCTTCGTTTTGGTATATTTCAAGTTAGACGCATAGCACGCAAAGAGTGCAAATGCCAGGCGTTGTAGTAGAGAACGCAAACTGTTGACGCATAAAATTATCCGGCTAATACCGAATACACATTCAAAAGAAGTAACGGTTACGATTGGGCGCGAACCTACGGCTCGCGGGTGAGAATAAGGTTTATGGATTGCTACAAAGCGGTGACCACCTAACGGGGTCATGACACGTAACGCGATGGTTTGAGAAACAATTGTTCCTACTTCTGCATTTTACTGAACATCCTGATCTTGGTGTATTTGCTGAAGGTGGCGTAGGCGGAGAGCTTACATATGGTGTAGCCATGAAAGCCATCGAGGAAGCCCAACTTTATGAAATATTCATTGAAAAAATGCCAGAAGGGTGAGAAGATGATGGTGAGTAATGATGCCTTTTTACCCCGTGCTACAGCATCTAGTGCAGATAGTTCGGAGTAGCGGTCTATTTTACTTAAATGATCTTCGAGCGAGGTGTAGCTGTAATGGAGGAGGTCGCCTTTGAGTAATCCTTTTTTACCTTCTTCAAAGAGATCCCAGTATTCGTGTACTTTCTTTTCAATCCAGCGACCTTTGGTGCGGTTGTAAAGGCGCGTTTGCTTATCTGGGTACCAGCCGCTGTGTTTTATCCACTGGCCGCAATAGTTGGTGAAGCGGGCTATTTCGTAAACATTATATTGCTGGTGCTCTTTAACCTGTAGTATACTCTTCGTTATTTCGGGTGCCAGTTCTTCATCAGCATCTAAAGAGAGTACCCAGTCATTAGCAGCACTGTCTGTTGCCAGGTTCTTTTGCTGTCCATAGCCTTCGAAGGGATTGAGGATAACCGTGGCACCATAGCTGCGGGCAATTTCAGCGGTTTTATCTGTAGAATTACTGTCTACCACTATGATCTCATCAGCCACATCTTTGAGGGAAGCCAGACATCTGCCGATGTTTTCTTCTTCATTAAAGGTAATAATGGCTACACTTAGTTTGATCATTTACTGGAAAGCATTCGAATGGAAGGCGCGGCAAAATTATATTAAATAGGCCATAAAAGCGATTACGCAGTCTCGATGCCCGGTATTTGCAGACAATCAATAGTTTATTAACTGTAAAATGAGATAAATTGTTTGAAATATAGTTTTTGTCGATTACTTTTATCTTAGTTGCAATTCATTAACAAATTGAATCGATTCTATGATAAGCCCTATAGACACTAATGAAAAAAGTCATACCCGGAAAAAAGGGAATGTGTTCCTCTTTGCATTATTCTCGTCTATATTGCTCATAGGCATTAATTATTACACTATAACTATCCTGTCGGATGTGAGAGCGTATGTGAATGGAGAATCGGAATATTCTAAAGGGCAGAAGGATGCTTCATTTTTTCTCACTGCCTATATTGATCTGCGAGATGAGGCATACTGGCATCAATTCAACAAATCCATAAGTGTTCCGATAGGAGATAGAATAGCAAGGGTGAATCTAAAGGCCGGCAGTGATGATAGTGTGATAGCCAGGGGCTTTTTGGCCGCGCGTAACCACCCTGATGATGTGGCAGGTATGATATGGATGTTCCGCACGTTTCAGCATACATGGTTTATGGAAGAACCAATAGCTATATGGAGAGATGCGGATAGTCTGAATGTACAATTGGTGCAACTGGCTAACGATATGCACACCAAGATCGGTAACAGGCCGCTTACGATGGAGGAAAAAGAGAACAGTGTGCGGATGATCAATGCGCTCTCGTCAGTGCTTTCGGAAAAGGAGCATGCATTTTCGGGTGTTTTGGGTAGTAAATCGCGTGCTATAAGTAGTCTGCTTTTAGTGGCAAATATTCTTTTCATATGTGTTATTTTAGGTAGCCTTACTTATTACGTTGTTAGTATGATGAGTAAGCTGGACGAATCTAATAGACTATTAGGTGAAAAAAATATTGAGCTGCTAAATGCCAGTAAAGAATTGGATACGTTTGTTTATAGCTTGTCTCATGATCTGCGCGCACCTATTACTTCTATAAAGGGGCTGGTGTACATAGCGCATCAGGAGCCCAACCCTGATGGTGTAAAGGACTACCTGGTAATGATAGATGGCCTGATAGACAAACAGGATGCATTTATCAAAGAGATCATTGATTTTTTCAGGAATAAGCGCTCATCGCTGGTGGTGAAGGAAGTGAGTCTGGCAACGGTTGTAGATGACGTGGTTAATAATAATAAGTATACCGAGCTGGCGCAGCAAATGGAGATAAGGAAAGAAGTAAATATTACTACTATTCAATGTGACGAGCTGAGGTTGAAAATGATATTGAACAATTTGGTGTCGAACGCCATAAAGTATAGCGACCCGAATAAGACAGATAGGTGGCTGGTGGTGCGGGCCAACAGAATAGAAGGTAATGTGGTGATTGAGGTAGAGGATAACGGTGTAGGCATTGAAAAAGAGAATTTTGAAAAGATCTTCCAGATGTTTTTTGTGACATCAAATGACAACCGGGGTACGGGCCTGGGATTGTATATACTGAAGCAGAATGTAGAAAAACTAAAGGGCGAGATAAGTGTATCCTCAGAGGTAAATGTGGGTACAAAAATATCTGTAAGTCTGCCCGCACTTTAAACATCTTCCTCTTACGGCAGAAATTGATTGTTAACTCCGACATTTTGTCCCATTTATTGGTTTGGCAAAATTATTGTCGGGTATATATGCATTATGTTTTTCAAAAAAAAGAAGTCTATGAGTAATAATATAAAAGATACTACTAATAACAGTGGCGACAACTTGGCACACAATGAAGATATGGAAGAAGTATTAGGCAATGTGCTGAATACTGACGACAGCCGCCATGGTAATGACCCGTTGAGTGAAGGAAATGATGAAGAGGTAGCTAAGATACAGGCTGAGCTGGATGAGGTGAAGGACAAACACCTGAGATTGATAGCTGAGTTTGATAACTTCAGAAGGAGGAGTGCTAAGGAGCGTATTGAAATGACACAATTGGCGGGTAAAGAGATCGTGCAGTCTTTGCTTGTAGTGCTTGATGATATGGGTCGTGCTGAGAAGCAGATAGAAAAAGCGACCGATGTAGCTGCAATGAAAGAAGGGGTATCGTTGGTTTTCAATAAGCTGCGTACTGTGTTGCAGAACAAGGGGTTGAAGGCTATGGAAGCGGTAAATGAAGAATTTAATGCAGACCTGCATGAAGCTATTACCGAAATACCAGCACCGAGCCCTAAGATGAAGGGTAAAGTGATAGATATGGTAGAACCGGGATATTATCTGAATGACAAGCTGATCAGGCACGCTAAGGTGGTTGTAGGGAATTAATTACATAGTATTTAGTACATAGTAGATAGTCCCGATGATTGCGGAGATGTGAAGAGTTTGTGGTATGGTGCAAAGAAAAATATTTGATAAACATAAAATACCGTCCCTGGTCGGGGGATAGAATATGGCAAAAAGAGATTATTACGAGGTTCTTGGAGTGGCGAAAGGTGCCAGTGCTGATGAGATCAAGAAGGCTTACAGAAAGGTAGCTATGCAGTATCACCCCGATCGTAATCCGGGTGATAAGGAATCTGAGGAAAAATTTAAGGAAGCGGCAGAAGCATACGATTACCTGAGCAATCCTGATAAGAAGGCGCAGTATGACAGATTTGGTCATGCAGCACAAGGTGGTGGCGGCCGTGGTGGTTATGGCGGTGGCCCGGGAGGCATGAACATGGATGACATCTTCTCCAATTTCGGAGATGTGTTTGGCGATGACATGTTTGGCAGTTTCTTTGGTGGTGGTCGCCAGGGAGGCGGCGGTGGCGGCAGAAGGCAGGGCACACGTGGTGCTAACCTGCGCATAAAGCTGAAGATGGACTTTGGTGAAATAGCCAATGGCGCCAACAAAAAGATAAAGGTAAAGAAGCACGTAGGCTGTACCACATGCAGTGGCAGCGGTGCTAAAGATAAGGGCTCGATACAGACATGTAGCGGTTGCGGTGGTAGTGGACAGGTGCGCAGGGTAACCAACACATTCCTGGGACAGATGCAGACCGTGACTACCTGCCCGAGCTGTAATGGTGAGGGATCTACAATTACCCAGAAGTGTGGTAGCTGTAAGGGTGAAGGTCGCGTGTATGGCGAAGAAACACTGAGCCTGGATATACCTGCAGGCGTGCAGGACGGCATGCAGCTGAGTATGAGTGGAAAGGGTAATGCCGGTGAGCGTGGCGGTCCGGCAGGTGATCTGTTGATACTGATAGAAGAAGAAAAGCACGAAGAACTGATCCGTCGTGATCTGGATGTTATTTACCTTTTACATGTATCGTTCCCCGATGCTGTATTGGGTACAAACGTAGAAGTACCGACCATTGACGGTAAGGCTAAAATAAAGATACCTGCCGGAACACAGAGCGGTAAGATCTTCAGACTGAAGGGCAAAGGCTTCCCTGCATTCCAGAGTTATGAGAAAGGCGATGAGCTGGTAGAGGTGAATGTATGGTCGCCAACCAACCTGAGCCATGAAGAGAAAGATATGCTGGAAAAACTAAAGAACTCTCCCAACTTCAAACCGGGTGCAGAAGCCAGAGAAGACAGGGAAAAGAGCTTTTTTGATAAAATAAAAGACGCATTTACGTCTTAGTGATTATAGATAATGTACTTTAGGCTCTACGTTGATGCTCCACGTTTGATAAAAATGTGCTTAGAGGGTTCACGCAAAGAGCGCTGAGATAGTGCGCAAAGAACGCAAAGCCAGGTTTTGTTTTAAGAGCGCAAAGAGCTGGATGCACAAATTATCTGACCAGCAGCCTAATAGAGTATAATTTTGTCTGACAATAAATTAAGATCGTTACAAACTCATGATTTTCCCCGGATATTTTTTAAATATCCGGGGTTGATCAGGATTGCATACGGCATCAGTTATCTCAACCAACTAAGGAAATGGTATGTAGTCGGGAAACTGAACAAGCTGGTCAGACAAACAGCATCCCCCCAATTCAGTTTTATAGATGTAGGTTGCGGTGAAGGGCAGTATATGTTTCCTTTAGCTGCACAATTTCCACGGTCCACAATAACGGGTATTGATAAGAGTTCGGGCAACATAGAATTTGCCAACGAGTATATCAGGCAGCGGCCATTCCCCAACGTAACAGTTACACAAGCAGTTTTTGAAGAGATGACCCCGTTACTCGAGGGTGATATTGTTATGTGTATAGGCGTGCTGCATTTTGTTGATGATGACAAAGCAGGGATCTGCGCACTGGCTGCAATGGTGAAGCCGGGAGGCAGTTTGCTGCTCGAAGTGCCGGTGAATGGTAAGACACTACTTCCGATTTATAGATGGGCATTGAGCCGTTATGGCAACTATGATACGATCAATGAAAGGAAGCGTAATTACCTGCCTGATGAAGTGCTGGCATTAGTGAGTGAGAGTGGACTGGATGTGAAGTCTGTTACCTATGCCTATGGCACACTTGGGAAGCTGGGACACGAGATATACAATACATCGCTGGTAATATTGCTTAACGGAAACGTAATAGAGCGGATCATCAGCGGGATAATTATCAATTTATTGTACCCACTTACGTTGATTCTATATGCAGTTGATTATTGTTTTTCCCATAAAGAGGGTAACAGCATGATCATAGTCGCGGAAAAGGGCATGAGTATATAATTTTTGCACGCAAGCGTCAACATATGTTAACACATACTATAAAAAATGAGATCAAAGCTCCATTGGAAAAGGTGTATAGCTACCTTGCAGACTTGCGGCAATATGGTATGGTGCATCCGTATATGGTGCAGGTAACAGAGATAGATGGCAGGGACAAAGAAGCCAGGTACTACAATGTAAAGGAGCGTTTTTTGTTGTATGGGTTTATACCTATGCGGCCGACCTATGATGCTAAAGTGCTGGAATTGGCAAAGCTGAAACATGTACAATATGTATCGGACGTAATGAGTGGCGTACATCTGACGATTGATTTCACTTTTGCTTACAATACAAACACAGGAAACACAGAAGTAACGGAGTTCATTAGTCTTGAAGCGCCGATTGTGATAGGTAGTGTGTTTATGGGGATATTGAAAAGAGCACACGATCTTTTTTACAACCAGCTGAAAGAAAACTGCAAATAACTTTGCAAGCAAATATGGCAGAGTATGGGATTATTAGATATACTGAAAGGGAGCAAGCAGAAAACACTGGATAAGGAGCTGATAGATGCAATTACTGCAAAAGATACCGCGGCCGCTATCGGTGCTCTGGAGAAGGGTGCAGATTGTAATGCAAAGGCGGAGGGTTCGGCTGAAAAGCTGACCGTTCTTATTATGTCATCTGCCAACGGGTGTAAAGAAGTGGTGCAGCTATTGGTTACTGCCGGAGCTAAAGTAGATCAGCCGGATAGTGCAGGTATGACTGCGCTGATGTGGGCATCAAAGCACGGAAACAGTGACATCATAGAAATATTGCTGCGGAAAGGTGCAGACGTAGACCGGAAAAGTGAAACGGGATATACACCATTGCTATACGCGACGGAGCATGGACAATTGGGTACAATAAGAATACTGTTGGCACGAGGCGCAGTGGTAGAGTGTAAAGACAAGCAGAATACCACACCAATAATGATAGCCGCACAGCATGGGTTTACCGAGATAGCTGCGTTATTGCTGCAGCATGGTGCCGATAAGAACTACAAAGGTCTGCATGGTAAAAGTGCAATGGATTTTGCCCGTACAAGTACCAGAACAGATGTGCTCGATATGTTTTTAACCCGTAACTAAGTGATTTTCGACTTTGCTTGATAGTAGAGTCATATTATTTAGCTTTGCGGCAATGATGATGTGTAAACAAACAGGAAATGGTATTTAGCAGCCTTATATTTTTATTCTGCTTTTTACCAATCTTCTTTTTCCTTTATTACCTGGCTGATAAGCGATATAAGAATGGTATTATCCTTGCGGGTAGTATACTGTTTTATGCCTGGGGAGCACCCCGCTTCATATTTGTAATACTGGGTACAACTGTTATAGATTTTTATGTGGTGCGGGCTATGGCCGCTGCTGAAAAGACGGCTTTTAGAAGAGGGCTGTTATTCATATCCCTATCCATAAATCTAGGTCTACTTTTTTACTTTAAGTACCTCAATTTTTTTGAAGATAATCTGAATACGGTCTTAACGCTATTCAAGATGAAGCCAATGCAATGGACCAAACTGGTGCTGCCCATCGGTATCTCGTTTTACACATTTGAGACGATTACTTATGTGGTAGATGTGTATCGGCGTATACACAAACCGCTGAAGAATTTCTGGGATTATCAGCTGTATATTATCCTCTTCCCTAAGCTGATAGCGGGTCCGATCATAAGGTATCATGATTTTGCGGGGCAGATATATGATCACGTAGAGTATGAAACTACAGAGTATAAGCTGAGGGGTTTTTATCGGTTCTGCCTCGGGCTGGGTAAAAAGGTACTTATAGCCAATGTGGTGGGTAGTGCTGCCAGTAGTATTTTTGACCTTGGCGATCAGTTGAGTACTACCACCGCATGGATTGGCGCTATCAGCTATACCTTTCAGATCTACTTCGATTTTTCGGGCTATTCAGATATGGCGCTCGGGTTGGGGATGATGATGGGTTTCCGTTTTCCTGAGAACTTTAATAATCCATATTCTGCTACCTCTATTACCGACTTCTGGCGCAAGTGGCATATATCGCTGGGTAGCTGGATGCGTAACTATCTGTATATACCACTTGGAGGTAATAGGGTAAACAGTAAGGCTCGTTTATTCTTTAATCTTTGGCTTGTGTTTCTGTTGTCCGGCTTGTGGCATGGTGCTGCATGGGGCTTTATTATATGGGGTGCTTACCATGGGTTGTTCCTGGTATTGGAACGCTTGTTCCTGGGTAAATGGTTGCAGAAGCTAGGTAAGGGAGCGTTTGTTTATACTTTTCTTGTAGCAGTAGTGGGCTGGGTGTTTTTTAAGACCGAACATCTGGATAAATCAATGGAGTTTCTCCATGCTATGTTTACCTGGAAACCTGATACCTTCGTTTGGCGGGCTGATAGGGAATTTATTACCATGACGGCTATGGCCGTGCTCTTCTCATTTTTTACATTGGTGCCCATAGGGCAGAAGATACAGCACAAAGTGTTTTTTGAGGACTACAGTATGAGAAGGCATTACCTTATGGCTACTGCCATGGTAATACTGTTCTTCCTCTGTGCGGGGCGCACTACCATTACTACTTTTAACCCTTTCATATATTTTAGATTCTAAGCGCTATGGAATTGAAAACAGCACGTGGGAGGTTATTCTTGTTTATAGCATTGCTTGTGGCATTGCCATTGATCAACTATGAATTGAAAATAATACAAAGTGGCAAACTGGATGGTGTAGCGCCTAAACCTGAATTTGCCCCATTTTCATTAGAAAATTGGTGGGACGGCAAGTTTCAGGAGCAGCGCAATACTTATTTCAATGACAGTATAGGTTTCAGGCCCGACCTGGTAAGAGTGAATAACCAGATAGACTACTGGCTATTCAGAAAGATCAATGCCAACACCATAATACTGGGCAGCGATGATTACCTGTTTGGCAGTAAATACATTGATGAGTATAACGGGCTGGGGTATATTGGGGATACTGCCATTATGGATGCCTGCTATAAAATGAAGAAGGTACAGGATACGCTGGCCAAACTGGGTAAGACCTTTGTGTTTGTCACCTCGCCATCAAAGCCTTATTTCTTCTCTGAGAAGATACCGGAATACCTGCAACGGCGCGAGCCACATAAGACCACCTATTGGGCCTATGAGCATTTTGCTGATTCTCTACAGATAAACAAGATAGATTTTAATGCGTGGTTTAAGAAAATAAAAGACACGTCAACGCATGTATTGATGACCCGGCAGGGGATACACTGGAGTGTGTATGGCGGTATGCTTGCGGCCGACAGTATGATAAAATATATAGAGCATGCAAGAGGGATAAATATGCCTCACCTGCACTTAACTAAGTTTAACTATTCTGATGATCCGCATCCGCCGGATGCAGATCTGGGTTCTATTCTGAACATGATCTATCCGATGACAAAGGAAAAACTCACTTATCCTGAGTATGAATATGTAGAAAACGGCCCTGTGCAAAAACCTAAAACCATATACATAGGCGATAGCTTCTTATGGTTGTGGAATGAAGACCAGCTGATGCGCAAAACCAGTATAGGATGGGAATTCTGGTATTATAATAATACTATCTGGTCAGACAGTGTGGCTGAGGCACATATGTATGAATACAAATGGAAGGAGTCGATGATGAAGGCAGACTGTATAGTGTTGATGTATACGCCGTTCAACTTCAATATAGTTGGTGCACGAGATGGGTTTGTAAATAAGGCATATGGGTATTTTTATCCAAGTAGTAAGCCCTAACAAGAGCGCATTTTCCCATTTTCTTTCTCCTTTCCCATTCAATTACTACTTTAGCACCTCCAAACATTATTATAAATGAAACTGCTCGAAAATAAAGTAGCGCTGATAACAGGCGCAAGTCGTGGTATAGGCGAGGCAATAGCCATAAAATTTGCTGAAAATGGTGCTAACGTAGCATTTACCTATTTGTCATCAGAAGAGCGTGCAAAGTCGCTGGAAGAAAAACTGACAGCCATGGGTGTAAAGGCAAAAGGTTACAAGAGCGATGCTGCTGACTTTAAGGCAGCGGAGCAATTGGCCGCTGACATAGCAAAAGATTTTGGCAGTATAGATATTTGTGTCAATAATGCCGGTATCAGTAAAGACAACCTGTTGCTGCGTCTTACGCCGGAACAGTGGGACGATGTGATGCAGGCCAACCTGAAGAGCGTATACAATCTTACCAAGCAGGTTATAAAGCCAATGATGAAGGCGCGCTCGGGCAGCATTATTAATATGAGCTCTGTAGTAGGCGTAAAAGGCAATGCGGGGCAGGCAGCTTATGCGGCATCTAAGGCAGGTATAATAGGCTTTACCAAGAGTATAGCCCAGGAAATAGGCAGTCGCAACATCCGCTGCAATGCCATAGCTCCGGGATTTATAGAAACAGATATGACGCACTACCTACAGGATGGTGGTGCTGAAAAATGGTTTGAGAAAATACCATTGGGCCGCTTTGGCAAGACCGAAGATGTGGCTAATGCTGCGCTGTTCCTTGCCAGCGATATGAGCACTTACATTACCGGCCAGGTGCTGAATGTGTGTGGTGGAATGGCGGTTTAAAAGTGAAAACTTAAAACTTAAAAGTAAAAAGTGGTTGCTTAATTAGATTTGTTGCAACAGACAAATTTTGTAAGCCTCGAAAGGAGGTCTGCTCAAAAAGGTAACTAATAGGTGGTGATTTTTACTTTTTAGTTTTCACTTTTTAGTTTTGTTTATCTTTGTGTTACTAAAATATTATAAATGCAGAAAATTCATGCTGCTATCACGGCTGTAGGTGGTTTTGTTCCCGAGTATATATTGACCAATGCCGAATTGGAAACAATGATGGATACCAACGATGAGTGGATCCAGTCAAGAACAGGTATCAAGGAGCGTCGTATTCTTAAAGGAGAAGGAAAGGGTAGCAGTGATATGGCTGTAGAAGCTGTAAAAGTGCTGCTGGCAAAAAAAGGATTAGATGCTAAGGATATAGAATTGGTGATCTGTGCGACAACCACACCCGATATGCAGTTTCCCGCTACCGCCAATGTAATATGCGATAAAGTAGGGATGACCAATGCATGGGGCTATGATATTAATGCAGCCTGCAGCGGATTTATCTATGCGCTTACTGTGGGTTCTCAGTTCATTGAAACGGGCCGTCATAAAAAAGTATTGGTGATAGGTGTGGACAAGATGAGTTCTATTATGAACTACGAAGACAGGACCACATCAATAATTTTTGGAGACGGTGCCGGCTGTGTATTGCTGGAGCCGGATACAGATGGATATGGACTAATTGACTCTATATTGCGCACAGATGGTAGCGGCAGAGTGCACCTGCACCAGAAAGCAGGTGGATCTGTAAAGCCGGCGACTATGGAAACAGTGATGAACAAGGAGCACTTTGTTTACCAGGAGGGTCAGTATGTATTTAAGTTTGCCGTAAAGAACATGGCTGATGTTGCCGCTGAGATAATGGAGCGCAATAAACTTACAGCAGATGATATAAGCTGGTTGGTGCCACACCAGGCCAATAAGCGTATCATAACGGCTACTGCCGATAGGATGAGCTTGCCTATGGAAAAGGTAATGATGAACATTGAGCGGTTTGGAAACACAACAAACGGCACATTACCATTGTGTCTTTGGGAATGGGAAAACCAGTTGAAAAAGGGAGACAATATAATCCTTGCTGCTTTTGGTGGTGGATTTACATGGGGCTCTACCTACATAAAGTGGGCTTACGACACAAAATAGTGTACTAGCCAATAGTTAATATGGCTTTGTGTTATATGTAAAAAACTATAAAAAATACCTTATTTTTATAAAAATCAGGCGGAACGAGTAAAAATTTATTGTCCATCGTTTTATTTTTGGGTAAAGATTTAATACTTTAGGCCTTTCAAATTTTATTTATGAAAGCATTGCGCGGCATACTTATTACTACATTACTCTCTATCGGAGCTTTTTTCGCAATTACACATACAGCTTGTAACAAAGATCGTTGCAATAATGTAGCGTGCCTTAATGGTGGTGCTTGTGACGGAGGTAACTGTACCTGCGCAGCTGGTTGGGAAGGTAACAGATGCCAGACTGCCAGCAGAGATAAATTTGTTGGAACGTTTAACGGCGGAGACAGCTGCGGAGTAGGTGGTTACACTCAATATTCTATCAACTTTGTAAAGACAGTTGGTAACCAAACGCAGATGACCATGCGGAATATGCTCAACAATATGGATGATAGTGCAATATGCACGTTGGTAGGTGTTGATACGTTCTCATTCAACGGTAGTAATAATAGTATTACTTACAGAGGTTATGGCAAAATAAGCAATGACTCTTTGTGGATGAGCTACCATGTACAATTTGATACTATTAATTATGATTGTAAATACTTTGGTATAGGATACTAATCCTGCCTGCTAATATTAAGAGATCCTGCTGCGTTTGCTGCAGGATTTTTTTTGCAGGTTAGTACAAATAGTACTAGTCGCATTTATTATTTTGTCTATTTGTTAATGTTTTTTTTGAATGTTTTGCTCTGACGACTTATCGCTTTAAAAACTTACTTTTGTTTGCGTTTTATATTTTAAAATATACATGAAAAAAATCATTCTGCCGTTACTGGTATTGATGGCCTTATCAATTTTGCCGTCTTGTTCTGAGAAATTTAGTGTAGCAGCCCCCTACAAGAGTATTACTATTGTTTATGGATTGCTTGACAAGGGCGATACGGCTCATTATATTCGTATACAAAAAGCATTTTTAGATGACTCTAAGAGTGCGCTTGCTATGGCGAAGGAGTCAGATTCGAGCTTTTTCAATAACATCAATGTAAAGATCAAAAGGATCAGTATGTCGGGCAATTTGCTTGATACAATTCACCTGAACCGCGTGGATCTTACCACAGAGGGCTATCCTAAGGAAGCAGGTACATTTTTCAACAGTCCTAACTATGCTTATAAGTTTAAGGGGACACTCAACCCCAACTATATATACCGTATAGTAGTTACTAATGCTGCCACCGGTGAGGTAGATTCGGCAGAAGCTCCAATTATTGACAATACCGCTTCAATGTCTTCTTTTTATATTTATTATTTAGACGACAACTCAACGACCTATACCTTTGATTTTGCAGTAAATACTATATATCAAAAAATAGAAATTATAAGCAAGTACTCTGCGCCAAGCAATTTTAATTTCAATGGATATACAACTCCGGCATCCGTTGCGCAAGCATTTATAAGGTTTCATTGGGTCGATTCGAATACCGTGACCGGATTGATTGCACAAAGATCTTACGACTATAATCTTGGTTATAAGCCTTTAGATCCGAATACATTTTTTACCTACCAGATAAGAAATTCGGACATGTATAATGCCATTAATACAGCTATGGTGAGAGCCCCTGAAAATACCGTGCGATTAATGGACAGATGTGAATTGATCATGTACCTGGGTACACAAGATTTTTATGATTACGTGAAGGTGGAAGAATTACAGGGCACGGGCCTTACGGGTAATGAGATACAGCCCACCTATACCAATGTAAAGGGTGCAAATGTATTAGGCTTGTATACATCTCGTTGTATGCGCAAAGGATATGTGACAATAGGTGGGGGAACGATAGAAATGCTAAAGACCCTTGATATAGTTGCGGCCCAAAGAATTGTTGGGACAGTATACCATTGATAGCTATTTGATATAATATTGGAATGGTTTTTTGTATGGTGCCTATGGGCACCATACTTTTTTTTGCCCGGTAACAGGTACAAGGAAAACGTTAGACAAACCGATTTTATGACTAAATGAATGTTGGCAGAGCGGTTTATGTGTTGATTCTGTCACTGTTTCTGCCATAATTACAGTGAAAGTTGTATGGCATATAGATTGCTAATAGAAAGGAAGAACATAAAGAAACAAACAATAAATAATAACAATAAGAACTGATTATGGGAAAAATTATCGGAATAGACTTAGGAACCACTAACTCGTGCGTATCTGTAATGGAAGGCAATGAGCCAGTGGTAATTGCAAACGACGAAGGTCGTCGTACCACGCCATCGGTAGTGGCGTTTTTGAAAAATGGCGAGCGTAAAGTAGGAGATCCTGCAAAGCGCCAGGCTATCACTAACCCAATCAACACAGTACAGTCCATCAAGCGTTTTATGGGCCGTCGTTTTGATGAGGTTACTAACGAAATGTCACACTTTACTTACAAGCTGGTAAAGGGCGATAACAATACTCCACGTGTGGATATTGACGGTCGTATGTACACTCCGCAGGAAGTATCAGCAATGATCCTTCAGAAAATGAAGAAGACTGCAGAAGATTTCCTGGGTCAGGAAGTTACAGAAGCGGTTATTACCGTTCCTGCATACTTTAACGATGCACAGCGCCAGGCTACTAAAGAAGCCGGTGAGATCGCTGGTCTTACAGTAAAGCGTATCATTAACGAACCTACTGCAGCAGCATTGGCTTATGGCCTTGACAAGCAGCACAAAGACAGCAAGATAGCTGTATTTGACCTTGGTGGTGGTACATTCGATGTATCAGTACTTGAATTGGGTGATGGCATCTTCGAAGTAAAATCAACTAACGGTGATACACACCTGGGTGGTGATGACTTTGATAAGGTGATCATGGACTGGTTGGCAGACGACTTCAAGAAAGAAGAAGCTATCGACCTGCGTAAAGATCCTATGGCTTGGCAGAGGCTGAAAGAAGCTTCAGAAAAAGCTAAGGTTGAATTGTCATCTTCTCAGGAGTCAGAAATCAATCTTCCTTATATTACTGCAGTGGATGGCGCACCTAAGCACCTTGTACGTAAGTTGTCAAGAGCTAAGTTCGAGCAACTTTCTGATGCATTGGTTGAGCGTACACTGGAGCCATGCCGCAAAGCATTGAAAGATGCAGGTATGACTACAAGCGACATCGACGAAGTTATATTGGTAGGTGGTTCTACACGTATCCCTAAAGTACAGGAAGTAGTTGAGAAGTTCTTTGGCAAGAAGCCACACAAGGGTGTTAACCCGGATGAAGTTGTAGCAATTGGTGCTGCAATTCAGGGTGGTGTATTGACAGGAGAAGTAAAGGATGTGTTGTTGCTTGACGTAACTCCACTTTCTTTGGGTATCGAAACAATGGGAGGTGTAATGACCCGTTTGATCGAATCTAACACTACTATCCCTACTAAGAAGAGCGAAGTATTCTCTACTGCAAGCGATAGCCAGCCAAGTGTTGAAATCAACGTATTGCAGGGTGAGCGCCCAATGGCAACAGACAACAAAAACCTTGGTCGTTTCATACTCGATGGTATACCACCTGCACCACGTGGAGTTCCACAGGTTGAAGTTGTGTTTGACATTGATGCTAACGGTATATTGCACGTAACTGCAAGAGACAAGGGCACCGGCAAACAGCAGAACATCCGTATTGAAGCGGGTAGCGGCTTGAGCAAGGAAGAAATAGAAAAAATGAAGAATGAAGCTAAGGCTAACGAAGAAGCGGACAAGATAGTTCGTGAGCGCGTTGAAAAGCTGAATAAGGCAGATAACCTGTTGTTCACTACTGAAAAGCAGTTGAAGGAATATGGTGACAAGATCCCTGCTGAAAAGAAATCAGTGATTGAAGCTGCTGCTGAAAAGCTGAAGGCTGCACATGCTGCACAGGACATAGCTGGTATTGATACTGCAGAAGCAGAATTGAATGCTGCATGGATGGCTGCAAGTGAAGAAATGTACAAGGGCACACAGGGTGCACCGGAAGGTGCTGCACAGGGACAACCTGCAGGTCATGAAGATGGCGGCGTATCTGATGCTGAGTACGAAGAAGTAAAGTAAGTTAACCTGTAGAAAGGTTAACTAGTTAATAAGTTTGAAAGGGCCACCGTTATCGGTGGCCCTTTTCAATTTTCATCCTTAAATTTGTAAAAATGTTACTTTATGCAACTGGCGGATCTTGATCTCAATAAACTATACACTTACGCAGATTACTACAAATGGAAGTTTGACGAAAGAGTGGAGCTAATTAAGGGAGTTGTATTTAAGATGAGTCCTGCACCATCATCTACGCATCAGCGTCTTGCATCCCGTTTGCATATAGCCATTGGTAATTATCTATCCGGTAAAACGTGCGAGGTGTTTTTTGCCCCCTTTGACGTGAGGTTGCCAAGGAAAACAAGTAAAGATGAGGACATCATTACTGTGCTGCAGCCAGATCTTTGTGTGATCTGTGATCCTTCAAAAATTGAAGAGAGAGGTTGTTTGGGTGCGCCTGATCTGGTTGTTGAGGTACTTTCACCGGGCAACAATAAGAAGGAGATCAGGAATAAGTTTGATGTTTATGAGGAGGCGGGAGTAAAAGAGTATTGGATCGTTGACCCTGTTTATCATACAGTACAAATAAACAAGCTGGAGGACGGAAAATACGTTCCAAAGCGCGCATTAGCTGTTGGTGATATTGCAACGACTGAAATTATGCCGGGATTTTCTCTGGATATTGAAGAGTTGTTTAAAGGATTGTAAGTATACAGTACTAGTAACGGTTATAAACAACGAGGGTGTGTCTGATCAGACACACCCTCGTTGTTTATGGGGGAAATTTTATTGCTTAATAAACGAGATTGAAGTTTGTGTTTGCTTGTTGGTATACTTCAGATAGTATACCCCAGCCGGCAAATTATTTACATCAAATGTATTGATAGCGTTAAGATCGCGACCGTGCATTACCAGTTGGCCCATTGTGTTGTAAATACTTACTGTTGCCGCACCATCGATAGTGCCCGATAAGTGCACAGTTATTTTGTCGTGACCAGGATTAGGAAATACGCTGATAGCATTGTCAATAGTCGGTGTATTTACGGAGACAGGTGCTATTGGGTTGAGGAACAAGTTCCATGCGGTGTCAGCCAGGTTATGAATGCCCGTCAGACTAAAGCCTGCATCTCCGCATGCGTTCAGCCCTTCGGGTGTAGATATCAGGCCCATTACTACTTTTTGAACGGCACCGGGAGAAAGAGTAAAATCGTTACTGGTAATTACAAAGCGTCGGTCGCCTGCAGTGTTTGTAGAGCTACATTCAGACCACTGTGTATTTACTGTTGGGTCGCCGGGGAACACGTAATCCGTTAGCGGGCCCGAACCATAACCAACAGTAGGAAGACCTGTTGTAGTAAAGTCATTCGAGAAATGAACTCCTGTTTTTATTTTAGAGCGGAGGTAGTTGTTGTATTCGGTATCAATGCCCGGGTTACCTACCGGCGAAAGGGTATCGTTGTTGAAGTAGGCAAAGCTACCGGCCGGTACATACGCGGGATATGCATCCCCCGGCAGAACGATCATGGTGACACCTGCTACCGGCATATTAGCACCGTATACTCCGTCTATTGCTGCACCATTGTACGTATAGCCCATTCGGTGGGCAGAATCGAATCCAATATAATCATCAGAATATGTGCCCAGGTCCATATCGGCAAACTGACCTATCCTGAAGTTAGTGTAGGTGTTGGGCGATTTGTTGATGATAGAGTATTCGTAAAGAATGATATTGTCTACCAGCGTTCCTCTTTTATATGCATAAGCCATAGTATGTATCTCTACACCAAGTGGCTTGCCTTTAGATTCAGTATGCGTTGGGCCATTATCGCTGAATACCCACCAAAGCGCCTGGTCGCCATTTATTTTGGGGTATTCACCTTGCAAGGGTTCATATATACCATTGCTGTTAAGGTCTACGAATGGGGCCATGTCTTGTGTAATGGTCAATGATGCGCCGGCGTTACCCTGCGCATAAGTATTGCCTTTACCCGGCCATCTGAGGATAGAAGGTGAAGTATTGAGAACTGTGTGTGTGGATAAACCAATGAATGTGTCTATAGTTGTTCTGTTGATCTTCCAGATCTTAGCCCAATCTGTTGATGTGGCATAAGTAAGTGTATCACTTGCATCGAGCGGGCCGGGCCAGTAATCATTGCCGTTCTGACGATACATCTGTGAGGAAATGTGTAACTGCGATCCTGCATCATAGCCCGACATCCATAGTGCGCCCGCAAAGCTGATATTTTTGGTAGATGTAGCAGGATAAAAGCACTGTGATGCCTGAGAAACAGGATCCCACCACATATCGCCATGTACCAATACTGAGGCTTTGATATTGTTGATGTTGACAAAGTCCATTGTGGAAAATGGTGTCTGAGCATCGGCCTGATAGGACATTACCCCGAGAGATAATGCTGCTGTTAATTGTAGTAGTCTCTTCATTTAATCTACTTTTAAGAATATAAATATATATTGCTGAAATTAATGATTTTAATTGTTAGTTATACAATATAGTGCTTTTTTATTAAATTCATGACTAGTAGATACACAAAGAGTAACCGGAAGGTGGGGCTGAGGAAAATGAAGAAGATAAATAGCATGCGCAGCGGCCTATAAACTTGTGTGAAATGTATGTTTATTATTATAATGATAATTTGATACAAAATACCTCGAAAACTAATGTTGGTAGGATTATATTTGTTGTATTATTCCACGCCACTCAAGAAACAATATGACCATAAAGAAATTACTGATTGCCAACAGAGGAGAAATTGCCATTCGTATTTCGCGTGCAGCTACAGAGTTGCATATACCTACGGTGGCCATTTTTACTTATGAAGATAGATATTCATTACATAGGTATAAAGCCGATGAGGCTTACCAGGTAGGTGCGGACACTGATCCGTTAAAGCCATACCTGGATATGGATGAGATCATACAGGTGGCGCTTGATTGCGGGGCAAACGCAATACATCCGGGTTATGGCTTTTTGTCTGAGAATGCAACTTTTGCCCGCAAATGCGGCGAAAAGGGTATCATCTTTATCGGTCCGCGCCCAGAGGCAATGGCGGCGCTTGGCGATAAGGTTACTGCAAAAGAAGTAGCTAAAAAGGCAGGTATACCACTTATAGAAAGTAATGTAGGCGAGCTGAACGATATAGAGACGGCACTCAGCGAAGCAAACCGTATAGGTTACCCGCTAATGCTGAAGGCAGCATCGGGCGGTGGTGGACGTGGCATGCGTGTAGTACGCAGCGATGAAGATCTGAATAAATCGTTCCCGGAAGCGCGTAGTGAAGCGAAGAATGCATTTGGTGATGATACTGTATTTCTTGAAAAATTTGTAGAACGCCCTAAACATATAGAGATACAGATAGCGGCTGATAGCTTTGGTAATATTGTCCATCTTTATGAGCGCGACTGCTCTGTGCAGCGCAGATTCCAAAAAGTGGTGGAAATGGCGCCATCGGCTACATTGAGCCAGGGTGCGCTTGACAAACTATACACTTATGCAGTGAATATTGCAAAGGCAGTAAACTATAACAATCTTGGTACCGTAGAATTTCTGGTAGATAGCAATGAAAATATCTACTTTATTGAAGTTAATCCGCGTATACAGGTGGAACATACTGTTACCGAAATGATTACCGGTGTTGACCTCATAAAGACGCAGATCTTTATCGCGTCGGGCCACAAACTATCTGATCCTGAGATAGGATTGGGCGACCAGAATAAGATACCTAAGATCGGTTTTGCCATACAGTGCCGTATTACAACTGAAGATCCAACCAATGACTTTAAGCCTGATTACGGGACATTGGTTACCTATCGTAATGCAACCGGTTTTGGTGTAAGGCTTGATGAGGGCAGCACCTATCCGGGTATGAAGATCAGTCCGTTCTTCGACTCTATGCTGGTGAAGGTGAGTACCTCCGGTAACACACTGAGAGATGCTACTTTAAAGATGCATAGAGCGCTGCGCGAATTCCGTATACGCGGTGTGAAGAACAATATTCCGTTTCTTGAAAATCTGATCACCAACGAAGGATTCATCTCGGGTAATGCAACGGTGAATTTCATACAGGAGCATCCGGAATTATTCAACATATCTGAGCGCCAGGATAGGGGTACCAGAATGTTGGGCTACCTGGCAGATGTGACAGTAAATGGTAACCCAGACGTAAAAGTAAAGGACGCTAACAAAGTATTTGAGAAGCCGATATTACCACCCGTTGATACCCATCAACCGTATCAAAAAGGTACCAAAGACCTGTTGACCGAACTTGGTCCGGATAAATTCAGCGAGTGGCTGAAGAACGAAAAGAAGATACATTATACCGATACTACCATGCGCGATGCGCACCAGAGCTTGCTGGCTACGCGTATGCGTAGCTGGGATATGCTTAAGGTGGCAAAGAGCTTTGCTATTGCATTCCCACAAACATTCAGTCTGGAGGTATGGGGAGGTGCTACTTTTGATGTGTGCATGCGCTTCCTGAATGAGGACCCATGGAAGAGACTGGAGGCAATACGTGCTGCTGCACCCAACATACTGTTGCAGATGCTTATACGCGGTTGTAATGGTGTCGGTTATGCAGCATATCCCGATAATCTGATAGAGAAATTTGTAGAAAAATCGTGGGAGAAGGGTGTAGATATTTTCCGCATATTTGATTCGCTTAACTGGATGCCGAATATAGCGCCATGCATAGAAATGGTACGTAAGCGTACAGGTGGATTGGCCGAAGGATCATTGTGTTATACAGGTGATATAATGGATCCTAAACGGACTAAATATACACTGGAATATTACCTGCGACTGGCTAAGGATCTGGAAAATGCGGGTGCGCATATACTGGCCATCAAAGACATGTCTGGCCTGTTGAAACCGTATGCTGCAAAGGAACTCATTGAAGGATTGAAAGATACTGTGAAGCTGCCCATACACCTGCATACGCATGATACATCGGCACTGCAACCTGCTACTTACCTGATGGCGGTAGAAGCTGGTGTAAACGTGATTGATTGCGCATTAGGTTCATTGTCGGGTCTGACATCGCAGCCTAATTTCAACTCTATTGTGGAGATGATGCGATTCCATGAGCGTGAGAATCCGTATGATGTTAAACTGCTCAACCAATTCAGTACGTATTGGGAAGCAGTACGCGGATACTATTATCCGTTTGAAAGCGGGCTGATGGCGAGCACTGCGGAGGTATTCCATCATGAGATACCAGGTGGCCAGTATAGTAACCTGAAACCGCAGGCAATAGCACTGGGTTTGGGCGATAAATTTGAGCAGATCAAAGATATGTATGCTACTGTCAATGACATGTTTGGAGACATAGTGAAGGTAACGCCGAGCTCAAAGGTAGTTGGCGATATGGCACAGTTCATGGTGGCTAACGGATTGAGTAAAGAAGATGTGATGGAAAAGGGCGAGAATATATCATTCCCCGAATCTGTACAGCAGTTCTTTATGGGTGAAATAGGCCAGCCTGAAGGTGGATTCCCTAAGCAGTTGCAGGATATCATTCTTAAGAACAGAACCCCATTTAATGACAGGCCTAACAAGCACTTACCGCCCATAGATTTTGATGTGGAGCTGGCTGCTTTCAAGGCCAAGTTTGGTGAAGATCTGAACCTGTGTGACTTCCTTTCTTACAAGTTCTATCCAAAGGTTTATGAGGATTACCTGAAGTTTGTACGCCTGTATGGAGATGTGTCTGTAGTTCCCACCAAATACTTCTTCTACGGTATGAAAGAAGGGCAGGATACGACAATTGAGATAGCTAAGGGTAAGACGTTGTTGATCCGCTTGCTGAGCATAGGTAACATTGATGAAAAGGGCAACAGAACTGTATTCTTTAAACTCAATGGCCAGACACGTAATATAGAAGTGCGTGACAGGGCTGTGAAAGTAGAGCACAAGGAAAACAAAAAGATAGATAAGGCCAATGATAAACAGATCGGTGCTCCGCTTCAAGGAATGCTGAGTAAGTTATTGGTTAAGAAAGATGACGTGGTGAAGAAGAACCAGCAGCTATTTATCATTGAAGCGATGAAGATGGAAACCATTATCACCTCTCCTGTTGATGGAATGATAAAGCATATAGAACTTACCGGAGGAACGTTGGTAAATACCAATGATCTGGTGGTGGAGCTGGGGTAGAAAGCTTTAAAGCATGTGAACAGCATATAGTTAAAACTATATGCTGTTTACATAGAAGTATGTACTAACACCCTGTTCCATTATTTAATCAATTTCACTTACTTCTATTTTCCTAACTATCTATATGAAGAATCTGCTTTGTTTTTTGGTTAGTTGCCTTATTTTTTCCGCGGTAAACGGTCAGTCGGCGAGAGATTATTATCGGCAGGGCAGGGAAAAGGACAGCGTTAATTCTCTGAAAGACGCTGTTACCCTTTATACCCTTGCGATTTCCGGCGATGAACAATATACTGAGGCATATATTGCACGTGGATATGCAAAATACCGGTTAGCAGACTATGAAGGAGCATTGGCTGATTTTACTATGGTCATTGCACTACAGCCTGATAATGGCTATGCCTACGCACTTCGTGGAATGTCGAAACTTAAGATGAACTATGGTGCAAACGCTATTCCCGATTTCAATAAAGCAATAGAGTTAGAACCTGATAATGTAAGTTATTACGGCATGAGAGGCAATGCCAGAGTATGGATCCGGGATTATGAAGCCGCAATCCCGGATATTAATATTGCTATTAAGGCTCACCCTGAACGCGCCGGAGGTTATATTGACAGGTCAATTGTCAGGCTAAGAATGGGCCAATTGAAGGAGGCTATGACCGACGCCAATAAATCACTGGAGATACAACCGGAAAATGCAAGAGGGTATAACAGTAGGGGTAATATATATGATTCGTTACAAAACTTTGACGCAGCAATAGAAGATTATACTCGTGCTATTGCAATAAGCCCGGATAGATACGAATTTTACTCCAACCGGGCTAACACACGCTCAAAAAATGAAGATTACACAGGAGCGTTAGAAGACTATTCTGAAGCGATAAGGCTCAGCCACAATAAAATAGCTGAGACATATTATAACAGGGGCCTTACCCAAATAACGCTTAAAGATTACAAAAAGGCCATTTCAGATTTTAATAGTGCAATAAACCTCTCGCCCAATGACGCAGGGAGTTATACTGGCAGAGGGTTGGCAAAAGTGATGCTAACAAGCACGGGCAATGGCTGCGAAGACTTGCAGAAAGGCAGGGAAATGGGTGACAGTGATGCTGAGGGGTATATAAAGGCATATTGCAAATAAACTAAATTGCAGTGCGCATTTTTTTATATAATACTAGTGCTTATGTTTTGTATTTTTGTTTGTTGTAGTTTTTTGCAATATGCGTAATATACCCACACTATTGTCTTACTCCGGGCAACGATGCCTTTTCTGAGCGTGGCTCAAGGGGCTGCCCGCGATTCAGCGAGGGCGTTCTGACAACTGGGCGCTGTTTTTGAAGGAGATATAGTTACCTCTTCCGTATTGCGGGGATTTTCAATGGACCTTACAGATATATTTTTGGAGGTCTAAATTTATACGAATCATAACTAATAGAATTGGACAGAACAACTTTGATATTTGTGGGTTTAATTATGATGGTGTGCATTATTTCGAAAGACGCAAATGGGCAAGCTCCTAAGCATTCCATCAAGGCCACAACTGCAGCACAATTAGATTCCACTTTCTATAGTGTGCCCGATTTTTATTCAGCCTCGCCACGTTTCAGCAGGGATACCATGTTTATATTCAGGTGCTACGATAAGCACGACAGCCTGATAAAATATGTAAATGATTATGAGCAGGTGCGTTACTATTCAGAATTTAAAGAATACACTGATTCCTTTCATACCTATAAGGACACTAATGGCGTTAAGCAATTCTTGCCTGTCAGTACCATCGTACGCAGGTATGACAGGGTAGCAAGGGACAAATGGATGTGCATACAGTACCCCGGCAATAAGTACACTGAATTAAGAGCCAACCAGACGGAAGACGCCGGGAGCACAATGATCTTTATTGACAAGACCGGTGATGGTGTAGCTGATTGGGTAAGAGTATTCAACTATTATAAAACTACCGAAGTCGGTCATTGATCAAGACCACTCTGCAATAAGCTTGTCTGTATTAACTATGTTGCCGGTAATGTTTGCAAGCTTTGCAATAACACGTTCTACAAGCGCATCGGGGCAAGACGCGCCCGAGGTGATCATAACTTTTATTGGCGTAAAGACAGGAAGGTACCCTTGTGTGGTTTCCTCCTGATGAGTGTGCATATTATAGTGTCTGATCTCGTTTGCTGAAACAATGCAATGTTCGTCGCTGATATAATAAGTAGGCAGTTTTAGTTCGCAAAGCTCCACAAGGTGAGATGTGTTTGAGCTGTTGTATCCTCCAATAACAAAGGCAAAATCAGCATCTGTTTCCAGCATTCCTGCCACAGCGCTTTGGTTGTCGTTGGTGGCATAGCAAAGCGTATCACGTGTGTCCGCAACGCGCTCACTTGCTTTGTTTGACGGTGTGCCAAAATGGTCGAGCGTAGCCTCACGCAGATAGTCGGCAATAGCCTGTGTTTCACTAGCCAGCATGGTTGTCTGGTTCACCACACCAATACGTTCTAAATCTTTAGTAACATCAAATCCTTCGGAAAACTGCCCCTTAAAATCTTCGTAAAATTGATCAGCAGGGAGTGATCGTGAAATATACTGGCCGAGTAATTCTGCCTGGCTCATATCTTTCACCACTATAGTAGGCGTGTGTGCTTTACTGTGGGAGAAAGTAGCCCTTGTTTCTTCATGTCCCGGTTTGCCGTGAACAATGATAGTATAGCCATCATCGCCAATTTTTCCTGCACGATTCCAGACCTTTTCTACAAATGGGCAAGTTGTTTCGTACAGGGTAGGGTTGATGCCTCTTTCGCGAAGTATCTGTTCGGTTTCCAGCGTAGTGCCAAATGCTGGAATAATAACGACATCTTCAGGTGTCAATTCATCCCAGCTCATAAGCATTTTGCCTTTGGTATCCATGATGAATTGTATGCCCAAGGCCTGCAGGTCTGCATTTACGCCGGGGTTATGGATCATTTCACTCAGCAGGAAAATACGCTTACCCGGATTTTCTTCAACAGCCCGGAATGCGATCTCGATGGCATTTTCCACACCGTAGCAAAAGCCGAAATGACGAGCCATGACTATATGCAAAGAACCTAACTCCAGAACCGTTGGGGTGAAGTCTTTTTTCATCTTATCATCAGCTTTTCTTTTCTGCTTTATAGCTGTTACCAGCGGGCTGCGGTAGTGTACCGGTACATTGAATGATTTCATCTGATAGCAAATTTATGAAATGCCTTGTTAATGAAAGAATAAGGATAGGCGTAAAATTACAGGTTGTCTGAATGAATAAATGGCTGTAAACGCTATCTTTATAAAATGAGGAAGATCCTTTTGCTGGCGTTTGCTATAATATTTGTTCATATTCATTGTGGTGCCCAAAATGGCCCTAATGAGCAATCGCTTTTATGGCGAATAAGTGGTAATGGGCTGGCAAAACCATCTTATCTTTTTGGCACTATTCACCTGATCTGTCCTGAAGATTATTTGTGGACCGACAAGATGAAGCAAAGCCTGTCGGCGTGCGAAAAGGTTTGTTTTGAGATGGACCTGGACGATACTAAGTTGATGATGTCTGCCAGTAATGGTTTTATTGCCACTGATGGGCGGAAGCTTAAGGACTATTATACACCGGAGCAGTACCAGCAGCTGAAAAAATTTATGAAAGACTCGGTAGGTATGGATATTGGGATGTTACAGCAAATGAAACCCATAGCGCTGGAAAGTATCATTAGTATGAAAACTACCCGTTGCACGAATCCCGTGTCCTATGAAGAAACGATCATGAAGATTGCGAAGGCCTCCGAAAAGGAAGTTTTAGGCCTTGAAGATCCATCGGAGCAAATAGGGGCATTGGACAGTATGTCGTCTGATAGTGTGGCAAAAGAGGTTTTTGAAGGCGTGAGGGATTTTACAAAAAATAAGAAAGAGTATAATGACATGGTTATGGCCTACAAAAAGCAGCAATTGACTGTGCTTTACGATAAGATTACAACCGTTAAAGGCCAGGGAGATGACATGCGTGTATTGCTGGATGACAGAAATAAAAGGTGGATAGACCGAATGAGAATTAAGATGACTAAAAACTCAATCTTCTTTGCCGTAGGTGCAGGGCATCTTCCCGGCAAAACCGGGGTGGTCAATTTGCTGTGAAGTGCAGGGTATAAAGTGGAGGCCGTTTTGTAAACTGCTTAGTAATAGCGAAAATTATAGAATAAAAAAATAGAATTGTTTTTGATGTTTATATAGTTTTTTAAGTATTTTTAGTAAAACAACTATAAAATGAAAAAACTAACTACTCTATTATCATTATTTCTGCTGATCGGGTCATTCAGCGCTAAAGCCCAGATATTCTGGGTGGAGAACTTTGAAAGCGGCTCAACAGCAGGTGCGCTGATCACTTCTTATGGTGGCTGGACATTAAGCGTTACGGGAACTGAAGGAGCCGACCCCAATGTCTTTTATGTAAGCTGTGCGGAAAATGGACATACTGCAGGCGCATGCGGCACGGCCTGTGCTACAGGAGCAACAGTTACCGGAGCCTCGCTTCATATTGGAGCTAATCCGTCTTCAATTACAGGTGGCGATAATGGAGCCACTTATGATGCTGGTGGTCTTTGCGGAATTATTGCTTGTCCGCAAACTGATCGCCGGGCTGAATCTCCAACAATAAATTGCACCGGTAAAATTAATATCAATCTTGCATTCAATTATATTGAAAATGGACAAGGTACTTCAGACGATGCAAGCGTATATTATTCTGCTGACGGTGGTACTACATGGAGCCTCTTGGTAAATACCCCTAAAACGCCGGTATCGGCAGCTTGCGGAGGACAAGGGTTGTGGACACATTATTCTATTGCCTTGCCGACCAGCGCAAATAATAACCCTAATGTCAAAATTGGTTTCCGTTGGGTAAACAATGATGATGGTACCGGTACAGACCCCTCATTTGCAGTTGATAGTGTTAATTTGTCTACGCCGTCAACTACTACCGGTGTAAATGCGTCGTTCACAAAAAGTGCAACTACTATTTGTGAAGACAGTTGCATCACATTTACCAGCACATCTACAGGTACTATAGATAGTATCCGCTGGATAGTTCCGGGTGCAAGTATTTCAACGTCCACTATTTCTCCATTTACTACTTGCTTTCCTGCTTCGGGTACATCAAGTATAGCTTTACTTGTTTATGGTGCCCTCAGTTTCGACTCTGCAATGGCTACCATTACCGTTAATCCTGCTCCGCATCCTGTAATTACTGCAACCGGGCATACTTTAACTGTAAGCGGAACCTATACTACCTACCAATGGACAAAAAATGATACTGCGATTGTTGGTGCAACAAACAATACTTATACTTACACAGGTACAGGTAGTTTCCAGGTAATAGTAGATTCGGGTGGCTGTAAGGGTGCATCAAATGCTATTGTGCATACTTTAGGTGTGGTAGAGATTGCTTCGACAGATACCCGTTATGCGGTATCTCAATCGGGTAATGACGCCTTTACCTTATATGCATCACAGATACTAAATGCCAATCTTGATGTCCGTGTCTATGATGCTACGGGCCGTCTGCTTCTACAGGAAAACTGGGCAGGGGGATCGGACAGGAAGCAATTTAACGCACCAGGTCTGACATCTGGAATATATATTATAAGGGTAGGCAATGCTGATGGCTCTGCCGTATTGAAGTGGCTGAAACAATAAAATTAACTCCCATTTAAGCAGATGTGCCACACTTCAAAAGTGTGGCACATCTGTTTTTGCATAACATTGTTGAATGAAAAAGGTTGTTTGGGGTATATTGTTATTTCTGATCTGTCTATGCGCTTATTATTTATATAAGCCTCTAAAACAAATCGTCAATATTTACACCGGGAACTACAGTCTATGTTTACAGCCATTTGACGATCTGCCGCCCGGTCAGGCGATGCGGATATACAATAAAATAAAAATGGATATTCCTGATCTGCGGATAGCAAGTTCCCTGCCATTACCAGCTAATGCATGGATTAAAACCAGAGGACGGTACAAGGCCGATACAATTATATACTGGCTAAGGCAGCGCTCTGCAGATACTATATTATATATAGGGATAACATCTAAAGATATAAGTACTACAAAGGGTAAGGTGGCAGATTGGGGTATTATGGGTTTGGGTTTCCAACCTGGTAATGGTTGTGTGGTTTCGACGTTTCGCCTGAATAAAACAAAAGAAGATGAGCAGCTTTACAAGCTTTGTCTGCACGAACTTGGGCACAACATGGGGTTGCCGCATTGTCCCCAAAAATATTGCTATATGCGCGATGCCGAAGGTGGTAATCACAAAGACGATGAAAACGGATTCTGCCAGAGTTGCGCTAAAGTACTGGAACATAGGGGGCTACATTTTGTGCCGGTTGATAAATAAATTATAAAGTAGTAGGATTTTAGCCTCATTTGCGTTCATTCAGACCCATACCGCTGCTTTATTATTATCTTTGACATGTTATGGAAGAAAATAAAAGGCAAAAACAGGTTGGGCAACTGATCGCAGAAGAAATGAGTGATATCTTTCAGAAGGAAGGAATAAACATAATAGAGGGTGGTATGGTGTCTATCTCCAAGGTGATGGTGACGCCGGATCTGCTGGAAGCACGAGTGTACCTCAGCTTTTTCAAGATCAAAAATGCTACTGACCTGCTGCATAAAATAACAGATAGAACTGGGGAATGGCGCAAAGCATTAGGATCGAGGGTGAAGAACCAATTGCGTAGAATTCCTAATCTTACATTTTATGAAGATGATACGCTTGACCACGTTGAAAAGATGAATGACATTTTCAAAAAAATAGAAGAGGAGCGTATATCGCGGGAAGCCTTGAAAGAAAATACAGGTGAATAGATCCATGATATGGACGATTGCTGCCCGATACTTTCGTGGCAAGGGCACTGCTAATGCGGTGCCTTTGCTTTCGCGTATCAGCATGGCTGCAATTGCAGTATGCAGCGCTGCAATGATCGTAGTGTTCTCAGTATTCAATGGCTTTGACGCTTTTGTAAAAGATAATCATAAAGCCTTTTGTCCCGACATCAAAATATCAATAGTAAGAGGTAAATTCTTTCCTGCTTCTGCAATAGGGCTTGATGAAATAAAGAAGATCAACGGAGTACTGTTTGTATCTCCCGTTATTGAAGATAATGCACTGGCAGGCGATGGCGATGAAATGACCGGCAGTTCTAAACAGCAGAAAGTAGTGATAGTAAAGGGGGTAGAGAACAGCTATTTTAAAGTAAACCGGCTTGGTGATTATATTATAGAGGGTGTGGATAGTGTTTCGGGTGGAGCGATGAACACGGCTATATTGGGTGTAAGTGTTGCTGATGCGTTGCGCTCGGGAGTGGAGAATTCATTTAATTATGTGCAGCTATACTACGCCAATCCTGAAATAGCTAACCCGGAAACCGATCCGCTCAACGCATTACAATCGCTGAAAGTGCATCCTGCAGGCATATTTAATGTGGATGAAGAATTTGACGATAAGTATGTTATAGCACCTCTGGCACAGGTGCAGGAGTTGCTGCATGCACAAGGTAAATACTCATCAATAGAAATAAAGGCAGATTCTACAAAGATCGGTGACATAAAAAAAACGCTGCAACAGAAGCTGGGCAATACCTATAAAGTAGAAGATATAGCCGATCAGAATAAAAACCTATACGCCATGATGGGAGGTGAGAAGTGGATCATCTACATGATACTGCTTTTTGTACTGCTTATCGCTTCATTCAACATGGTAGGTGCCTTGTCTATGCTGGTAGTAGGTAAGCAAAAAGACATAGCTATATTACGGGCAATGGGCGCCACGCCCGGGTTAATAAGAACGGTGTTTTTACTTGAAGGGGTGTTGTGGTCGTCGGCAGGAGGAATAATAGGCATTGCCCTTGGGTGTACCGTATGTTTTCTGCAACAACACTTTGAACTAATAAAACTGAGAGGCAGTTTCCTTATGAGTGCCTTCCCGGTAAAGCTCGTATTCTCTGATTCTCTGCTGGTGATAGTTACTATAATGGGCATTGGATTCCTTGCGGCCTGGTATCCCGCGATCAGAGCCGGTAATTCTTCCAGCCTTAACCTGAAAAGCGATTAGTCGTTTTCCGCCTTCCCCTAATAATTCTTTACTTTGCAATCTATGTACACGCAACAGGATGAAATGCGCCTTTATGAACAGGCCAAACACTTATTGACGGAATCTGCAGGCATGAATGCAGAACATGCAATTGACCAGCTGAAAGAGGCGATCAACTATGCCGACTGGAAATACTATGTACAGAGTAACCCGGTACTGGCCGACCAGGAATATGATGCCTTATTCAAGCTATTAAAACATACAGAAGACAAGAACCCCGAATTAGTTTCGGCCGATTCGCCAACTCAGCGTATAGCCAAGGGTATAAGTGAGCGCTTCCCTACTGTGAGCCACCTGGTGCCGATGCTGAGCCTTGATAACACCTATAATGCAGATGATCTTAACGATTGGGACAGGAAGTGCAGAGAGCTTGCAGGTGCCGATGTAGTGGAGTATTGTGTAGAGCCAAAATATGATGGCGCAAGTGTATCGCTCATTTATGAAAATGGCGCACTAAGCAGAGGCGCTACCCGTGGAGACGGTATAATGGGAGAAGATGTGACAATTAACGTCCGCCAGATAAAATCATTACCACTGTCAGCTACTTTGGTGGCAAAGGGGGTAGAACAGATAGAGATAAGAGGTGAGGTAGTGATACATAAAAATGTATTTGAAGCTTTCAATAAACAACGTATTGCAGAAGGGCAGCCTCCATTGGCCAATCCCCGCAATGCAGCGTCAGGTACATTGAGGATACTTGATCCTGCAGAGGTACGCAAACGCGGATTGAGCGCTATATTGTATCACATAAGTGATTATACCCTGGCGGCTGGCACAACCAGGCCCGAAGGATTAGATACACACTATAATTCATTGCAATGGTTGTATAATATGGGCTTTCCAACTCCCGCCAAAGAGATGAAGGTGTTTACCCATATTGACCAGGTAATAGCTTATTGCAGTGAGTTTGAGCAACAAAGAGATAGTCTGCAGTTTGAAGTGGATGGTCTGGTAATAAAGGTGAATAGCTTTGCAATGCAGGAACGTATGGGGATGACATCTCACCATCCGCGCTGGGCAGTGGCCTATAAGTTTAAGGCCAGGCAGGCTACCAGTAAATTATTAAGAGTAGAATACCAGGTAGGCAGAACGGGGGCAATAACACCGGTGGCTAAAATAGAGCCTGTGCCTATTGGCGGTGTTACAGTTTCATCTGTCTCGTTGTTTAATGAAGACGTGGTAAGAGAGAAAGATGTGCGTATAGGTGATACTGTATTGGTAGAGCGGGCAGGTGATGTGATACCGTATATTGTAAAGCCGCTTACAGAGCTACGTACAGGCAATGAGGAGATAATACAATTCCCTAAGAACTGCCCCGTATGTGAGTCTGAACTGGAGAAACAACCGGAAGAAGCAGCATGGCGTTGCATCAACATCAATTGCCCGGTGCAGGTAGCGGAGCGCATGATACACTATGTGAGTAAAGATGCAATGGATATCCGTAACCTGGGTGGTGCCAATATTCAGAAATTTTATGAGCAGGGTATACTGACAGACATTCCTTCGATATACACGATAGATTGGGATAAAGTGCGGGCATTGGGTGGTTTTGGCGACAAGTCTATTACCAATATGCAGCAGGCCATAGAGCAGTCAAAGACACAAACTTTGAACAGGCTGATCTTTGGGTTGGGTATCCGTTTTGTGGGCGAGACAACCGCAAAGACGTTGGCGAGTGCAATAATGAACCTTCGGGAACTCTACGATTGGAACATAGACAAACTGATCTCTCTTGAAGATATTGGTCCAAAGGTGGCCACATCTGTTGCCGACTTTTTCAATAGGGAGGAAAACAGGCATATGATAGACAAGCTGGACGCTGCCGGCGTAAATCTTGTCAATCAGTTGAAAGGACAACAGCCGGTAGATGGTGCGCTTACTGGGAAAACCTTTTTGTTTACCGGTACCCTTAGTCAGTTCAAGCGTAGTGATGCCGAGGCTATGGTGGAAGAAAAGGGTGGAGCTATATTGGGGGGCGTAAGTGCCAAGCTCAACTACCTGATTGTGGGAGAAGATGCAGGATCCAAACTCGAAAAAGCAAAGAAGTTGGGCACAGTAAATATTCTTACAGAGCAGGAGTTTATGGAGTTGATAAAGAGTGTAGGCTAGTCTTGTTAGTGGCGTTTTATGTGTTGAACCTTTTGTATATGAATGTTGTAACAATCAAAAACGAAGCGTTTTACTATTAATTACTTGTTATCTACACTCGTTTTATAGTAAAAAAGCGGGAGAACAAAGCAAAAGGCATTAATTTCGCAGACTATATTTAATTGAAAAGATGAGCAATTTTAACCCATGGCATTCTGTCAGCTACGGAAGTAATGTACCTGATGTAGTAACTGCAGTAATTGAGATCCCCCGTAATTCGAGGGCTAAGTACGAATTAGATAAAGAAACCGGTATGTTGAAACTGGATAGAGTATTGTACTCTTCCGTTTATTATCCGGCCAACTATGGTTTTGTTCCACAGACCTATTGCGATGATAATGACCCGTTAGATATATTGGTATTGTCGCAGATCGATATGCAGCCAATGTGTATTGTTGAGGCGAAGATCATAGGCGTTATGCGTATGTTTGATCAGGGCGAAGCTGATGATAAGTTGATAGCTGTTTGCGCTAATGATATGAGCGTTGCACACATCAATGATATAAGCGAACTGCCACCATACTTTATGGATGAGCTGCGTCACTTCTTTGAAGAGTATAAGCGCCTGGAAAATAAGGTGGTTAAGATCGAAGATTTCCAGAATGCCCGTTTGGCTAAGAAGATATTGATGCACAGCATTAATGATTACAAACTGAAGTTTGGTAACAAGGAAAAATAATTTCCCTGCTGCAAATAAATATTAGCGCCCGTTCTTAGAGACGGGCGTTGTTGTTTAACTCAGTGCCGTAATTGTTTCGTAATTTGCTTTATAATTGATACCCAGCTGATGCAGTCTACATCGTCTACAAATATTATTAAGGTTGCCGCCGGCAGCGTGTCTGGCGCCAATGATATATTGGCTGTAGAAGAGCCACTGGAAATAAGATTGGCATTTTTACTCGACGGAAAGCGAACAGAGAAAAATATCTCCGTAACCATGCGTACGCCCGGTAATGATGAGGAGTTAGTAATGGGTTTTTTGTTTACAGAGGGCATTATTACTTCCTCCGATGATATTGCAACTGTATCAATCACAAACGATAACATAGTCACTGTTTCGCTGAAAGACCATATAGTACCTACATTAAATAAGCTCGACAGAAATTTCTATACTACATCGAGTTGTGGTGTGTGCGGCAAGGCCTCTATTGATGCGGTGAAGACCTATTGTGATGTGCCCGGAGATTATCCTTATGATGATTTGCAATGTACTGCTGAACGCATCATTTCTCTGCCGGGCATACTACGCGACAAGCAAGCTGTTTTTGAGCAAACCGGGGGATTACATGCATGTGCCATATTCACTGCTCAGGCCCATCTGTTGAATCTACGGGAAGATGTGGGCAGACACAATGCGCTCGACAAGCTGATAGGCGCGTCACTAAGCTCCGGTGTACTTCCTCTATCATCTCATATATTACTCTTGAGTGGCCGAGCTAGTTTTGAACTGGTACAGAAGGCAGCCATGGCAGGTGTGAAAATGATAGCCGCGGTAGGCGCGCCCTCCAGCCTGGCGGTGCAGATGGCCGAGGAATGGAACATCACACTTATAGGGTTCCTGAGGGGCGAAAGATTCAATATTTATTCAGGCGCACAAAGAATCGTTTCATAATTTTGTAGTAATGAAAATCCGTATTAAAGGCAATTCTATCCGCATAAGGCTTAGCAGGACAGAAGTAGATACATTGGGTAGAGAAGGTTATCTGGAAGAGCTAACAGAGTTTGGCAGCAATGTTGCCTTTAGATACGCGCTGCATAATAAACAAGAAATAGCTTCGCTATCGGCCGGATTTGAGGGTAATACCATGTCCATGTTCGTTCCTGCCGATATGGTGGCCGAATGGGTGGCTACAGAGAAAGTAGGATATGGTCATTACATGGATATAGGCGAAGGCAAGCAGTTATTCCTGCTGTTGGAAAAGGACTTTAAGTGCATTGATAGCTCGGTAGACGAAGATCAAAGCGACAACTATGATAATCCGCTGCACGTGTGTTAGCTATATAATATCAGATTTGACAACTTTCTAAAAAGTTGTCAAATCTCTGCTATAAGCCAACCTTACATTACCTTAAAGCTAAACTGATTTCTTTGTTGTCCTCCATCCCCTGCAAAATTTAATGCGAACGCATAGACCATTGCAGGCATTAACTGCACCATCAGCCTGTCCTGAGACGTAATGACATGCCATTCTACCGAATATTTGGTAAGCAGGTATATAGCATTATAGGCAATAAGGCAGGTTATAACTACAGCCATTTGCTTGTCTGGCCACTTACGGCGCAAGAAACAAAGCAGCATATAAGTAATAAATATGCCTTTGAAATAGGGGTAATGCTCCTTAAGATTGCGGAAGAAGTTCTCATAGATGATCATGTAACGTTCCTTCTCAAAGATCTGATTAAAGGTATGTCCGTTAAGTCCTGATACCAGGTCGTTGCTGTTGGGTACGATAGATTTGAATAGAATGAAACACGCTAGTGGCAAAGCTATACCTGCTACTGTGAGCTTAATATATTTCCTTGCAAAGAACCTGTTGGCATAGAACAGGATGAATATAGCAGCCAGTATGGCGCCTTCGTTTTTTGTCCAGATGCAGCACCCCAGGAATGCGGCAGAAAAGGCAATATACTTCTTGTTTTCTTTTACATGATCCATGCACACCATTGCTGCAAGGAAGAAGATGCCCAGCCATGGATCGGCATATTGTGATGTGCCGCAGGAAATGTAGAAAGCATTATACGCGAACAGAAAAAGCGCAAGCGATGCAATGAGCAAATTTCGTTTCATAAACTCTACGAATACAAGTGCAGGCGCAGCAACCGTAACGATTATACTCATGATAAAAGGGATCATCAGGCTAAACTTATCAATTGTTAGCCTTCCCCAGAATGCATTCAATGCAGGCAGAAACAAAGGATAATCGGGATGGTCGTTCTCTACATTTCGGAACATTACTTTCCAATGGACGGGAGATTGGACAAAATGGCTATGCAGGTTCCATATAGCCCATGCATCCCAGCCGCCATGCTTTTCTGCGGCATTAATGGCGTTCTGAGCGATCATTGCCAGACCGATGGTGAACGCACTGAGTGCCAGCCAGCTGGTTCTTTTTTTAACGTAGATATCGGGGCTATTGTCTGGCACCATCCACCTGTATAAAAAGTAACAGGTGGCTGCGCTAATAACTGCGGGAACAGCAATTGGCAATGCAGCCAGCAGGCATAGAAAATATATGCAGCTTATCGCGCCCAATGAGGCTAATACGAACAATATATATCTGTTACTTAATTCCATTTACGGTAAGTGGCTTGTGGTTAAAAAGTAACAATACTGGTCATCGTTGTTTTGCCACAACGTATTTCTGTTGTTTGTTTTTAGCAACATTTTTATACTATCGCATTTGTCAGTATTGCAAATAGTCAGCACTGTATCAAATCGGTCAGCTTTATTGGTAAGGTAACTGGGCGCAAGTGCCAGCCTTGCCCAGAAGTGCAGTTCATTTTTATTTGGGACATTCTGAAACGAAATGTTGCTGCCCGGCGCAATGAAGTTGTGAGTTCCGGCCAATGCCTTTTCCATTTTGTCTACATCGTCTGTTTTCCCGTTTATTTTGTTGCTGAACATTACTGTTGCAACGATAACGGAGATCAATAGAAGTATGGGAATAATGCCGTCTTTCATCAGGCCATGAAGGTAGTAATTTATTTTATGGGTATCAGAATGTACGCTGTTGACTAAGGGAACAGTTTTTAAGATAATTTTAGTGCATAAAACTTGATCTATGTTATTTGACCATCCGGTTACGGGCGAAGCAGATGTTGTATTAATTGGTGCTGGCATAATGAGTGCTACCCTTGGTGTATTACTAAAGGAGCTTGACCCTACTCTGCGAATTCAAATATTTGAGCGGCTGGATATGGTAGCGGCAGAAAGTTCTGATGCCTGGAACAACGCAGGTACAGGCCACTCGGCACTATGCGAGTTGAATTATACACCTGAAAAAAGTGACGGCACAATAGATATTTCTAAAGCATTGCATATCACTGAGTCGTTTGAAATATCGAAGCAATTCTGGGCTTATTTGCTTGGTGCAAAGTGTCTGAAGAGTGCCGATGAATTTATACATAGTGTGCCGCATATGAGCTTTGTATGGGGTGATGAAAACACTGAATTCCTTCGAAAGCGTTTTGAGGCAATGAAACAGCATCATTTTTATAAAGAAATGCAGTTTTCAGATGATCATGGCCACATCGCGGGATGGATACCATTGGTAATGCAGCACAGGGATGTTCAACAAAAAGTTGCAGCTACTAAAATAGATATTGGTGCTGATGTGAATTTTGGTGCACTTACAAGGGGGCTGTTTCAATACTTATGTTTGCAGGATAGTATAGAATTGCACCTGAGACATGAAGTGAGGCACCTGGACAAAGATGAATCGGGCAATTGGTTGGTGCATGTAAAAGATGAAATTACAGATACGCACAAAAAGATCAAAACTAAGTTTGTATTCATAGGTGCAGGTGGCGGATCATTGCCGTTGTTAGAAAAATCGCACGTTCCTGAAAGCAAGGGCTATGGCGGTTTCCCGGTAAGCGGGCAATGGTTGAAGTGCACAAATGATACTATCATTGAACAGCATCATGCTAAAGTGTATGGTAAGGCATCGGTGGGTACGCCGCCTATGTCGGTTCCACATTTGGATACACGTGTCATAGATGGTAAGCGTGAATTGTTATTTGGTCCATATGCAGGCTTTTCTACCAAATTCCTGAAAGAAGGGTCTTATCTTGATCTGGTCACTTCAATAAAGGCGGGCAATATCATTCCAATGATAGAAGCAGGTATACACAATATCCCCCTGACAAAATACCTGATCAGTCAGGTCATACAATCGCAGGAAGACAGGATGAACGAACTGCGTGAGTATTTCCCCGATGCTAGAGATGAAGACTGGGAATTGAAGATAGCAGGCCAGCGGGTACAGGTAATAAAGAAAGATGAAGAAGAGGGTGGTGTGCTGGAATTCGGCACTGAGGTAGTTTGTGCCGCAGATGGTAGCATCGCGGCCTTGCTGGGGGCATCGCCCGGAGCCTCTACATCAGTATCTATTATGCTGGGACTATTAGAAACATGCTTCAAAGAGAAAATGAATTCAACTGAATGGACGGCGAAAATGAAAACCATGATCCCATCTTATGGTCTTTCATTGGCAGCCGATGCGGATCTGCTCGAAAAGACAAGAGCTGCTACTAGCGCTGTTCTCGGGTTGGTTAGCTAGAATATTTTTAAGCGATTTAAACGACTAATGCATACTCCGGTATGCATTAGTCGTTTAAATGACAATTGTAGCCGGCTTTGATAGTTAGGTTTGCTGCAAATGTCAATCATGAGAACATTCATTTTCTTTCTATTGCTTTTGGTTTGGTCGCAACAATTCGTTCATGCGCAAGGTTGTTCAGATGCAGGATTTTGTACCGCTGGTGCTATGAAGGGCGGTGGCGAATTATCAGATACCACACAGCGAAAGATGACGTGGGGATTATCCTTAACTGCCGGTGCCGGAGAAAAGGCAACGACTATCATTATTCCCCAATTGGAAGGTTCTGCGGGTATTGGGAAGCAAGGCATACTAGATGCTAAACTGCCGATCAACATTGCTAATGGAAGATTGGGTGCACATACCGGAATTGGCGATCTTATAGTTACCTACACAAGACATCTTTACCGTTCAGCTAACCGGTGTCAGTGGCAAGGCACACTGGGTGGAAGAATTGGATTGGGTGATGCAAGTGCAGGCCATAAAGGACAGCCTTTGCCAATGCCTTACCAGTCAAGCCTAGGCACTACAGATCTTATAGCCGGTGTAAGTGCACTCTATGGACGCCATCTCAGTTTCGCTCTTGGATATCAACAGCCATTATTGCAATACAATAATAATGGGTACGTTTCATCAGCTATCTACCCTGTAGCAAGTAATGATACAGACTATTTTGCGTCACGTCACTTGCGTCGTAAAGGTGGTCTGCTCTTGAGATCCGAGGCCAATTGGAATTGGCGGAAATGGAGAATAGCCGCCGGTCCTTTGCTTATTTACCACCTGGGCGAAGATAAAATTGCACTACAAGATGAAACTGACATTTCATTAAAAGGTAGTGAAGGACTAACTCTCAATCTTGCCGGGTCACTATCCTACTCGTTCAACAAGACAAAGATCGATCTGCTGGCGGGGACTCCCTTTATTGTAAGGGATTATCGCCCAGACGGACTTACACGGGCCTGGGTTATTACCATCAGGTACACACATCTGAAAAAGTAATTGTTAAAATGTTCCAATTGTCACCTCCCCGACAATTGAACCGCTTACTTATTTGAAATTTTGTACCGTTAATCAGACTACTATATGAAACAATCATTTCTATCTGTCCTTTTGCTGACATTACTTTCTATCTCGTCTTTCGGACAACAGGCAGCCTTACGGCAGAAAAATTATAATTTAAGCAAGGGTCTTGCCCTGGAGGGTTATGACCCTGTGAGTTATTTTAATGGTAAGCCGGAGAAAGGTGCTGCAAACTTTAGCCTGGTGCAAGATGGCGTTACTTACAGATTTGCCAATGCTGCCGACCTTAATAAGTTCAAACAAAATCCCACCGCTTACGAACCGCAATATGGCGGATGGTGCGCATTCGCTATGGGAAGCACCGGAGAAAAGGTAGAAGTCGATCCCGAAACGTATAAGATCATTGGCGGTAAACTCTATCTCTTTTATAACAAGTACTTCAATAACACACTGAAGACATGGAACAAGAGCGAGACTACGCTGAAGCCTAAAGCCGATGCTAACTGGCAAAAAATTGGCAAAAAGTAATTCACTCAAACTATTGTACAAAACACTTAAGACATGACACTACAGCATACAATAGAGTCTGTATTTGCAGAGTTGGAAGAGGCCATCGATCGGATGACCGATCAGGAGTATGTTACTAAGAGTTCACATCTTTTTGGTGCTACAATTGGTCAGCATGTGCGGCATATCATCGAACTCTTTCAGTGTCTTGTTGAGGGGTACGATACAGGTGTGGTAAATTACGATAAGAGAAAACGTGATTACACTATAGAGACAGACAGGCGTGTTGCTATTTGTTTTCTTCACGAAATTCCGCTTTCTATTGGTATTGAAAACAGGCGCATTCTGTTGCAATCTTCGTTTGGTAGTGATACAGAGAGCTTGGATGTTGAAAGTAATTTTCTCCGTGAATTGGTTTATAACCTGGAGCACACCATTCACCATATGGCACTAATAAGGGTGGGCATTGCTGAACTGACAAAAATAACTGTTTCTGAAAAATTTGGAGTAGCTCCATCTACCATTCAATTTAGAAAAACATGTGTACAGTAACTTTCCTTCCGCTCAGTGACCGGATATTGATCACGTCCAGCAGAGATGAAAAGACATCGCGTGAGGTGGCCGAGTTACCCGAAGCTGTAGAATTTAAAAGTGGCAAGATCCTTTATCCGCGCGATGGTAAGGCCGGTGACACCTGGATAGCGATGCACAACAACGGCAATGTGATGGTGTTGCTGAACGGAGGATTTAAAGCGCATGTGCCAATGCCGGCATATAGAAAAAGCAGAGGATTGATATTTCTTGATATTTTCGATAGCGCCTATCCTGTCAACTTTTTCCAGTCTATTGATCTGAGTTCCATTGAATCATTTACCCTGGTCATTCTACAGCATGATCAGTTGTTTGAATGTCGTTGGGATGGAGCTGAGAAATATATCACTCCATTGCCGGTTGATGTTCCGAGGATATGGTCGTCGGTAACTCTTTATGACGAGCCGGTACGAATGAAGAGAAAGCAATGGTTTGAAAAATGGCTGAATAAAAAACAGTTCATTACCGCTGAGCAGGTAATTTCATTTCATGAGTTTGCTGGAGACGGAGACGAACGCAATAGTTTGCGTATGAGTAGAGATGGCCTCTTGCACACTGTAAGTATTACAGGCATTGAGATAACGCAGGATAAAGCCGTTATGCGCTATAAAGATCTGCATGGTGGGCTTCTTTCCGTTAATGAATGGTTTATTGCCAGTAATATGATCTGCGTATGAAAAGATACTTCAACACTCCGTTTTTCATAAGGCTGTTTAATTGGGAATACTGGAATAGTACTATAGTATATGCACCGATATACCCTTATTACGCGTGGCTGGCTCTTAAGGCAAGGTCTTTCATGTTTCTTACAGCGGCTAACCCCCTTATTAAGAATGGAGGATTTATTATGGAGAGCAAGAAGGATGTTTACGATCTTATTCCTCCCCAATACTATCCGGCTACACTTTATTTCGAAGCCGGTACTCCGTTAGAGATTGTTAGTCGAGGTATTGAGGAAAAATCACTCACCTTTCCGCTCATTGCAAAGCCTGATATCGGGGAGCGGGGACTGGCAGTAAAAAAGGTGAATAATGTTGCTGAATTGGAGCAATATATCACTCATATGCCGTTTGCATTCCTGGTGCAGGAGTTTGTCAGTTACGAAAATGAAGTAGGCATATTTTATTGCAAGCCACCTGGTGCTGCGCGAGGATTTATATCGGGGATTGTCAATAAAGAGCCGGTCACCATTGTGGGAGATGGTTTATCGACGCTGGAGCAGCTAGTAAGAGTCAATCCGCGTTACTTGCTGCAACTAGATCATATTGCTGCACAGCAAGGCGAACAAATGCGTAGTGTATTGCCCGTTGGCGAGTCGCTTGTATTAGTACCATATGGCAATCATAGTCGCGGTTCTAAATTTACAGATCATACCCACAGAGCAACAGACAAACTGAATGAATCCATAGATCGTATATGTTCTCAGATTCCGCAGTTTTATTATGGCCGCCTCGATGTTCGTTTTCTTAGTTGGGAAGCTTTGGAACGGGGAGAAAACATTTCAATAATAGAAGTGAACGGGAGTGGTAGTGAGCCTACGCATATTTACGACCCGGAGCATTCTTTGTTGTTCGCATGGAAAGAGATCATCAGGCACTGGGATCTTTTATATAGCATAAGTAAAGAGAACAACAGGAGAGGGGTTAAGTATATAAAATTGTCGGCTTTGCGCAGCGATATTAATGCTTTCAAGCAGATAGATGCTTCGTTATCTGCCAGGGTATGGTAATTATTTAAAAGGCTTTCAGTTCTTATGACGGTTCACATTTTTCAATATTTAGGTTCAGGATTGTTGATCAGCCTCTCGGGGTCATTGCCACTGGGTAACCTAAATGTGTGTGCAATGCAGGTAGCCGCAAAAGACACCCTTAAGAACGCACTGTTGTTTGCTTTGGGTGTTACGGTCATTGAAGTTCTATACCTTAGAATAACACTGAGTATTGTTAATGTACTTTCGGACAACCAGCAATTATTTTATTACTTCCGTGCGGCAACAATTCTGGTACTGCTTATTCTTGCCATTGGGAGTTTTAGGGCGGCACGAAAGGGAAATGGGAAGCATGTGGTCATTGACAACAGCGGTAGCAAATTTTTGTTGGGTGCGGCTATGAGTGCTATGAATCCTATGCAGATCCCTTTTTGGATGGGGTGGGCAGTATACTTACTTTCCAGCGTTATCCTTGTGCCTGAATCTGGCGCTTACAATATATTTACAGTGGGTGCCGGTATGGGTACTTTTCTGGCGTTGTTAGTGTTTATTTTTGCAGGAATAAAGTTTGCTGCATTTATGGAGCGTAATCGGAAAGGCGTCAACATTTCTATGGGGTGCTTATTTGTAATAATGGCATTTTCCCAGGCAGTGAATTTTTTTTGACAATCAATTTTATAACTACAAAATATGGACGCTCAGGATCAGATGTTGATCATTCGCAGGAATGATTTTCTTGACAAGTTAACTCCCGATAACTACGAGACGTTAAACATATTGCACAACTACATTATTGCCGACAAAGATGCATATATCTATTTTGATGCACAGTTTTTGAACAAGTTATACTTTGTAAAAGAGGGCTTTGTGAAAATTGGTAATGTGGACGAAGAAGGGAATGAGTTGATCAAAGAAATATTGCAACCGGGAGATGTATTTGGCCAGTGTATGCTGGAACGTAATAACATGAATGGGGAATTTGCACAGGCACATAAATGTGAAACCATACTGTGCGCATTTACCCTTTAGGACTTTGAAAAATTGTTGATCCTTCGGCCGGACATGGGCATTATTTTTTCACGTAAGATCGGGCAAAAATTAAAGCGGGTAGAGAACAGATTATTGAATCTCTTACAAAAAGATGTAAGGACCCGTTTATTGTATTTTTTCTGGACATTGGTGCAACAGAGCGAAAATCCTACGGGTAATGTAGTTAAGCTGGCTAACTATCTTACGCATGAAGATATTGCACGGCTTACCGGTACCAGCCGCCAAACCGTTACCACGCTTATCAATCAGTTTGCCGATGAAGGGCTGCTTGATGTCGACCGAAAAGCAATCACAATACGAGATGTGAAACAATTGCAAAAGCTGGCTAAAGTCGGGTAGGCGACAATATATAAGAGCCTATCGCAATAGCTTTGTTGCAAAACATAAGATATGATCGTCAGGAACATTTTTCTTTGGGTACTTCGCCTGGTTGCCGCTTATATATTACTGCAAACACTTAGATTCAAATTTGGTGCAGCGCCTGAAAGCGTTTATATATTTACTAAGGTTGGCATGGAGCCTTGGGGACGAATAGGGTCGGGCGTTGTAGAGCTCATTGCTTCAGTTTTAATACTTATTCCCCGCACAACTGCGTTTGGTGCGCTCATGGCTATAGGCACTATGTCCGGCGCTATTTTTTTCACCTCACAAAATTAGGCATAGAGGTCATGGGTGATGGGGGACAGCTCTTTTACATGGGCGTGGCTGTTTGGGTCTCTTCCGCTATTTTACTCTTAGTTTATCGTAATCAGGTTCTAAGGTTATTGCCTGGTAAACTGGACAGCGCGTCGAGTTAATAGTTACAATCAATCTATGAAAGGAACTTGCCGTTTTGTTTTCAGGATAACTTTTTGTGTTTTTGTTTTCTTTGTGCTTTTTGCGCAGGGATGTATGATGATGCGAACAGCTGATAAAGAAGCCGCCAAATCTTTTTCAAATTCGGGTGTAGATTTATTTACTGGTTTTGTTGCTACGCAAGGAGGTAAAATACACTATGCTAAGACAGGCGTAGATACTAGTGCAACTTTGTTTTTCGTTCATGGTTCGCCTGGCAGCTGGGATGCGTTTGAGACCTACTTAAAAGATAGCGATTTGCTATTACACTACAGGATGATCAGCATAGATCGTCCGGGATTTGGTTATAGTGGTTTTGGGCGGGGTATGAGTATAGTTGAACAGAGTAAAATTATAGGCGAGATGATAGGCCAATTGCAGAATGGTAAGCCCTTTTATATAATTGGCCATTCTCTTGGTGGTCCCCTTTGCGTAAAACTGGCTGCTGATTATTCTTCACTAATCTCTGGCGTCCTCCTTCTTGCTGCGAGTGTCGATCCAGGTGAAGAAAAGCCCGAAGGTTGGAGGCCTTTAATGAAAACTCCTCCGTTTAGGTGGTTAATGCCTGGCGCATTCAGGCCGAGTAATGATGAATTATGGTATTTTAAAAAAGACGTTAAGACAATGCCAGTGGATCTTAGGGCTATTACCTGCCCCGTAATAATTATGCAGGGGTTACTTGATTCTATGGTACCTCCCGGCAACGCATATTACGCCCAGAAACAACTAACACATTCAAAGGCAGTGAAGCTTATTACAATACCTGATGCCAATCATTTTATTCCTTGGACGCGCTTTGAGATGATAAAGAATGTGCTAATGCACTTAAGTGGAAATTGAATACTGGCGATAGCGTGCTACTCGAGACAGGTCACATCCACTTTTTCCTTTTAAACCAAACATACACAACAAGGATCACTACTGCCATCAGGATCATCACGCCAGGGTATCCCCATTTATGTTCCAGCTCTGGCATAAACTTGAAGTTCATGCCATACACACCCACTATAAATGTAAGTGGCATGAAGAATACTGAGAAGATGGTTAATACGCGCATTGTTTCGTTGGTACGCTGAGAAGATATATTGAAGTAAATATTCATTAATTGCGTTGCCTGTTCCAACAAGGAGTCATATAGGCTCTGCTGTTTTATATACATATCACGGCACTCCCTTGTATAGGCATCAGAGGTGTCTTTATTGTCTATTTTATCTACTATCTCATGCGTTAGTATCAGCAACCTTTTTATTACATCTATCTTACGCTTAATAAAATACAGCCCTTTCAGGAAGGATACATTCCTGTCTTTTAGAAATACCTGCTCTTCGTAAAACTCTATGTGTTGTGTGATCTTGTTGCCCGGTGCTTCGAAAGAATGCAGCCCTGCCTTTACGATCTCTGTAAGTACATGAGTGGGCTTTTTACACTCGCCTGAGTTTACATACTCTTCGCTTATGGCTACCAGTGGTGCCCATTCATTGCGGTGTATGGTAATGATGTATTTATCTGAAATGAAGATAGCAACCTTATTAGTAAGTTCCTGTACAGTATCGGCCTCCTGATCTTTAATGGGGAAATATACCCGCACAATAATGAACGTATAGCCTCTGAAACGCTCATATTTGGGTAGATGTCCGGGCTGCAGGCAGTCGTTTACAGACTCCTCGTGAAGGTCGTATTTCTGAGCTATTTCATGCAACTCTTCAGGAGTGGGGGCAAGCACATCAAGCCACTCATAATCTTCCTTGTTCTTTTTGGCTAAGTTCCTTATCATAGGTTACCGGCAAATAATGGTCTATCAATTGTTATAACAAATCTATTCCAATAACCTGAATAATGCGCTAAAACAACTATCCCGCAGCCTTTGGGAGGCCGCGGGGTAGTTATATCAGTCAAATAGTTGTCAGAATTTGTAAGTGGCACTCAGCTTCAGAAAAAATGGCGTACCGGGTGTATAGCACACATCAGTTTTAGCCGTGGGTTCCAGCATGCCGCCGGGTAACTTTAGCCTGGTTTCGGTATCAAATTGCGCTTCGTTCCATTTTGTATTGGTAAGGTTCTGGATCTGCACACCAAACTCATAATGAGGACGTACATAATTCACAACGGCATCCAACACAGTATAGCCCAATGCGGTGCGGGAATTATCATCGTTTGCGGGGCGATCGCTAATATGCCTGTAGCGCAGACTCGCAGATGTGTTTTTCATCACTTTCACCGTTACTCCACCTATAGACGTAAATGATGGCGCTAAGGCAATATAGTCATTGCCTTTCGGTTGGTCTATAGCTCTACCGTGCGCATAGTTGGCATCAAAGTCTATGTAAAGCCATTTCAGTACTTCGTAGCGGGCTGAAAAGTCTATCCCCATTCTTCGTGTTCTGCCGCCTGTATCTATTACTGCAGCATCACCAACATATGAGTATTCCAGCTGCAGGTCCATGTGCCACACCGCTGCCTGTAGGAGCAGTTTGCTGTAGGGTTTCATTATTATTCCCAGATCATGGGAAAATGCCTGTGGTAGGATATTATTCACTGTAAGGTTGCCGCCTAGTTGCGAACCGGTGGCCAGTGTGCGGGTGTCATTGCTATGGAAGCCGGTGCCGTAATTATAGTATATGCGCGCGTTATCCTTTATGTTATAGTAAATACCAGCCTTGGGGCTGAATTTGCCGCCGGTAGATGAATACCTTTTAGTGTCGGCCACCATCCTGTTGTCATACTGCTGTATAAAATGGTCATAACGTGTCCCCACTGTTAGGACCAGCTGAGGGAGTAGGTTAACGGTCTGATTCAGGTATCCAAAAATGTTTGTTTCATGTATGTCTCCAAATGCTACAGGATTAATTACCGTGGTTTTACCTTGTGTATAAGTGAGCTCACTCCCCATTATGTCATCATAGCGCAGTCCAAATCCAACCTGCGTTTTCATTTTCAATCCCCATGCAGTATAGTTATGACCATATTCACTGTTGTAGCCTGCCACCGCACGTTTTTCGGCCTGTTTTATCTGGTCTCCATGTATGGAGTCGATTGCATAGTAAGTGAAATCTGAGAACAATTTGAATTGGTAGTAGGTAAGGTAAATGTTGCTCTTGAAATAGCTGTTACTATTGATGCTCTGAAAGTACTGCAGGTTCATGTTATACCTGCTAGTTATCCCACTCTCCGGGTCAAGAACACCGTACCTGCCTACTATACCTTCATCTATCGCACGTGTAGGAATCTGCCCTGAGGCATCCCAAAAAGAATGCATGCCGCTCAATGTTAAAGTGAGTATCTTATTGTTAGATATATAGTTGGTGTACTTACCCATCAGGTTCATGCGATTAAAATTCTGTGGCATATCAAAGTAGCTGCGGTTGAAGCCATACTCGCCCATCACGTAAGCGTCCTGGTGACTATTTGTATCCTTTTCCCTGCTCAGTAATTGTAGTCCCGCCACAGTACGAAAATAGCCGTAGCTACCCCCATCAACTTTCACAAAACTATTATCCAGGTCATTTCTTGTTTTAAATGCTACGAACCCCGAAGTTGCAAGATTACCCTTATCTATTTCATATGGACCTTTACCATAGTCTACTTCCTGCACCGACTCCGGTATGATGAAATGAGCATCCGCAAAGCCTTGACCATGCGCATGAGATACCATGTTTACCGGCATATTGTCAATGCTTACATTAATATCGGTACCATGATCGCAGTCAAACCCACGTAAAAATATTTGCTCTGCTTTACCACCGCCCTGATGTTGTGCAGTGAAAAGGCCGGGTACTAATCGCAGCAGGTCTTGTGTAGTATTCACAGGTCTTTGTTGCAGATCCAGTCCGCTTATGCTACTCAGGTTCAATGCTTTTTTTGCATTGATGGAAACGGCATTCATCTGTATAGGTGCCTTAGCCAATTTAAAAAAGGTTTCGGTTGTTTCACCATCGGCTATTGTGATCTCATCTTCTAAATTGTTGTAGCCCAGGTGAGAGATGACTATAGTATACCGGCCCGGCGAAATACCCTTTATAAAGAACCTGCCAAATGCATCAGTAACAGCACTATAATTGCCTGCCTTAATATACAGGCTTGCACCTTCCAGTGGTTTCTTGTTGCCTTCATCTGTTACAATACCTCTTATACTTCCCTGATGCGCAAAGGCTTTGAGAGATAAGCATATAAATAACAGGCTTAATAGATATCTTTTAGTTGTTGTTTTCATGTTTCAATTTTTACTCCCTGTGAAAGTGTTTTTCTATTCGTTACACTACATGTTGATTGCATCAGTATATAGATAAATTCAGTCATTTAGAAAACAACAGGACATAGGAAGCCGCTTCCATACACTAAGTGTTGAAAAATTTCCTTACTATAGGTTTGTCCTGTCGTCAGGCACCGGCTCGTGGGGGAGGATAATTGATGTGGACATGCGCTCGTGCATAATAGCATAGGTAGCAATGCCTATGTACAGTAGCAACAGGCAATGCCGCCGCAGGATGTTTTAAGTAGGAATAGCATACCTGCACACATTCTTGTACTTCTGCTTTGTTGCTTATGGTGTGCTTTTCTTTTTCTGTTTGCTTTGCTCCATTGACCAGCTCAGTATGCACATGAAATTTTCCATTTACTTCATGCACTACCAGCATGTGTTGGCTCTTCCAGAAGGTGTGTGCAATAGTATCTATTGCCAGAGGTAACATGGGTTTTACCATCACCATCGTATATGCGATGAGCAGAATGTAAACTATTTTTCGTGTCAGTATTGCTTTGATCTCACTCACATCAGCGGTGCTCAGCCTATCCCCTTGCAAGGCAGGTTGTTCGCCTGAAAATATGTGTATGGTTGTTTTCAACGCAGTATACTGATGTTTATTTATAAAGAGACACGATCAATAGATTAGTGAGGATACACTTCATTTAATAGAAATTAAACAACAAACCATATCCGCTCTACTGTCCACCAGGTCGCTACAAGTGCTATTACAAAACTCATGGGTATTACAATGCCACGTCTGTACCATATCTTTTGAGAGAATGGCTTGGATAGCAAGAAGTACAGTAACAATATTATGGTCAACTGTCCAAGTTCTACACCAACATTAAAGCTGATAAGCGCCGTGGCAAAAGCATATTGCGGCATGCCTAATTGTGATAAAGCTCCTGCAAATCCCATTCCATGCACCATTCCAAACAGAAACACCATAACCAGCCTCCACGGCTTCACCTGCTTAAAGTAGATATTTTCTATTGCAAGGAAAACTATTGATATGGCTATCAGTGGTTCTATTATATTACGCGGAGGATTGATCACACCGTACATAGCCAGCCCCAATGTTATTGTATGTGCTACTGTGAACATTGACGCCTGTGCTATAATCTGCTTAATGTTAGTATTTAGCAGGAACACGCAGGTAATGAAAAGTATATGGTCAAATCCCTCGGGAAGTATATGTTGAAAACCTATTAATGTATATTTCCAGAATACCTGGTCGCCGCTCATTCGTTCCAGCTCATAGTTGATCACGTGCGCCTGTATTGGCGCAGTGAACAGAACAAGAAGTACAATAAGAGCTATATACTTTTTCATCTTACTTGTTTAATGCTACCGCTTGCTTGGTATGATTGATCACTTCCTGGTCTACGTATGGAGATGTGGCCATAGCTTCTGCTATTAATTTTTGCCCTTTCTCGTTCTCGCCTGCCGCTGCATAAATAACACCTGCCTTATATAGCTTTTCAGCATTTTTGCAATTGGTCAGCATCATTTTGTCAGCATGTAGTTTGGCATTGGTATTGTCATTTTTCAGGTAGTATATCCATGCGGCAAGTTCATTTGCGTCAATGTTATCCGGGCGCATAGCAAGGTCATTATTGGCATACTTCAGTGCTTCATCAATTTTGTTGGCACTCAGGTAAGCGTTAGCTAGTTCCCTGTTTGCATTGTGCTTTACTAAAGCATCTTCTTTTTCTTCTTTTTGTGCTTCATTCAGCAGTTCAATCATGTCTGCTCTGGTTTCTTTAGCCTTTGTGGCGTCACCCTTTAAGGCATACAGATCGCCCAATAGAGAAACAAATGCCACTTCACTTCTTATTTTTATTGTGTTCTTGGTTTGCTCAATAGCGGCATCATAGTTCTTCTTTGCTTTTTCTACTCTTGCCAGGCCAATCATTGCGAAAGGATAATCAGGTCTGTATGTCAATGAATTGCGGTATTCATAGCTGGCACTATCCAGTTTGCCAATACCCAGGTACAGGTCTCCTAATGTTGTTCTTGCCCATTCTGTGTTTTCAGAACCTGGTTGTCCTGATTCTACAGCCATTTTCATAGCTTCAATTGCACCTGTATTCTGGCCATATATTTGTCTCATGTACGACGCTCTTGAATAAGATCTCAGGTCGGGACGTATAGCAATCATCTGATCGCAAGCTTTCACCGCCGCATCATAATTGCCCATCTCTACATTAGCATCTACCAGCGCACCGTATATGCCCGCGTTGAAGGTGTTAATTGCAACACCTTGCTTCGCAACTTCAAGCGCATCTTTGAACTGGTGTACGTTCAGTAATATTGCTGATTTAATATTCAATGCCTGGAAGGTGATGTCCTTGTTGCCTGTTTTACTTTCTGTTACTTTGTTCAACATGAGCATTGCAACATTATCATAATAGCTGTTGTTGCCCGTTATTCGGCCTTCATTGATGTATACACTTGCCAGGTTGATGTATTGTTGAAGGTCATCCGGGTTTTTCTGTAAAGCTGCAACAGCTTTGTTGTAGAAAGAGTCAATGTGTGCCTTCTCTTCTTCGCTACCTACAGATTTCTTTCTTTCAAGCAGGGCAGGGATCGCACTCTTTTTTTCACTGCACGACGTAAGAACTATTGTGCATGAACAAAGTGTGATAAATAATACGGTAAAAAGTTTAGTTAGTTTCATAAGTATTTTCTTTGGTAGTAACATATACGCATGAATCCTGTAAAATGTTTTGATGTCCAGATAATATTTCACGTTGTAAATGGAAAGGCCGGACATTTATGTCCGGCCTTTCCTGCGGTTACGTAAACAACAAGTAAATAACTAAGGGTATACTTTTTAGTTTTTACTTTTCAGTTTTTACTTTTTAATTGGTTTTCACCAGCTTAACCGTTTGTTGGTTCTGATTGTTAGCCATCAGGTTAGCCAGGTAAGTGCCTGCACTCAGTCCTGATGCATCAAACTGTACTGTGTAATCACCGGCTGTTTTGCTGCCTTCATTGATCATCTTTACCGTTCTGCCCTGAAGATCAGTTATCTGTATGCTGATGTTGGCATTAACATCCAGCTTGTATCTGAAGGTCACATTGCTAACCATAGGGTTAGGGTATGCGCTCATAGCTACAAGTGGTGTGCTTAAGCCAAGGTTGTTAATACCAACCCCTGCTACCGGACCAGTGTAGTCAGTTCCATTAAAGCCCTGCCATGGATCCTGCAGATACGGGAAGCATGATTTGAATGTAGTATCATTATGAGTGACACCTGCATTGAATGACAATACACTCAGCAAATTAGGAGTTACTGGTGATCCTGTGCCCGGATAGTCATCATACCACAAACCAATTGCAGCTAATACAACACCAGATACTGCCTGTAATTCAATTGTTGTTACGTCATCTTCCAGTCTGCGACCATTAGGGAATCCATCCATGTTAGGTATGTTCTGTAATGTTGCAGTTGTGTTGTACAATGGATCTGTAAGACCAAGTACTGCAGCCTGTATAAGGCCCAATGAACTGAACGATGCACTTGTACGTGGAGTAACAGGTACAGCCATGTTCAAACGGATCATGTCAGATTTTGTAGGCAGGAAGTTATTGATGAATGGCTTACCTGCTGCCAATGGATTACCGCCTTTGCCTGTTGCCAACTGATAAGGACGCAGATTAGGTACGCCAGTCAGGAAGATAGGCAGAATGTCTACTGCACGTGGGCTAGTGGCATTAGGTAACAACAAAGTACCAAACAATGCATCATCAAGAGCAGTGCCCGCTACTGCAGGTGTTCCTTTCAAAGGCCATAGTCCCTGGTTGCCGTTGGTAAAGTTATATGTGCCTAATGAAGCAGTTTGTATGCGCAGTGGAGCAAGGCCCGGTACCGCACCGCCAAAAGCTGCATTGTCCATATACAATGCCAGTTCTGGATTGCTGAAGTAATTGGCATAAGTAACATCCGCAGTGTAAGGATCAGCGCCATTCCACCTGTCTTTAGCACCTATCGGGTTGATCACTTCATTAGTAAGCGGCATACCTATTCTTGATATCTGTACCCATGACCCTGAACCTGTTGGATTACCACCGGTTGTGCTTAGGGTAGTTATTGTCTGGCGACTTGCAGACGCCCAAACACCAATGATAAAGTTCGGATCAAGTATGCTGGTTGCAGATGATACTGAAAGGCCTGTAGCCTGCAATGTACTGATCGGTATTTCCAAAGCTATTGTATGGCAGTTGAATTTCGCAAGACCATCACGGCCGGTATTACGGAATCCGCCCACATCAAATGCACCACCAAGATCTACGAAAAAGGGATCATCAACCGGTCCGCAGAATAGTTTTTCTCCTGTTGTTGCAGTTGTTACAGCGGCTGTCATAAGGTCATCATAGCCTGCTGTATGGCCAAGGCCTACCGCGCTTTCTATAGAGCGTGGACCTATGTTTGCCGGTGGTACTATTCCGTTTGTTTGTATGGTGGTAAATGTTACGCCTCCATCCATACTACGCATACATGTGTAGGTAGTCTTCTGGTTCTGTTTGTTCAGGCGAATATTGAAGAACGTAGTTGTGTCTTCATTGATCTGCGAGAATGTAAACCGGTAAACAATGTCATCACCTGTTGTCGTGGTCTTGTTCTTAATGTGGATCTCATATCGTACGTTCGATCCGAATGAATACCAGTTTGGTCCACCTGCCGGATGTTCGAATGGAACATAGTTGGCTATGATCACCACCTTGTTGGTATCACATGGACTGCGGAATACATACAGGTCAGTATTATCTGCCTGTGCATCCAGCGATATCAGGGGCGCTTCTCTGTGAGACGAAGCTACAGCCTGTATCTGCGGTAGCATGCATATAGCTGCTGCCGTAAATAGTTTATTTAAAATATTGCTCATGATTGATTTTTTTAGTTCGTTATGAATTGGTCTTAGAACCGGGCCTGCAATGTGTAGTCATATCCTCTCCACGGCTGCTGTACATAAGGGAATGCTGTCTGGAATGTGGTGTCGTTCTTTACTACACCGGCATTAAATCCAAGTACATTACCCAGGCGCGCAGTAACAGGTGAACCTACACCATGATAATCGTCATACCACAATCCTATTGCTGCAAGAGCTACGCCGCTTACTGCCTGTAGTTCTATGGTGGTAACATCATCTTCAAGGCGACGGCCATTAGGGAAACCATCCATGTTAGGTATGAACTGTATGCTTGTATCGGCATAAATTGGAACTGTAAGGCCAAGTACCGCTGCTTTTACTATACCCAGTGAGCTGAAGTTTGGATCTGAGCGCGGAGTAACCGGTACGGCCATATTCAGGCGAAGCATATCACCTAGTGTTGGTAAGAAGTTGTTGATGAATGGCTTACCTCTGCCCAGTGGGTTGCCCGCTGGCTTGCCTGTTGCTAGTTGGTACGGAGCAAGATTAGGAACACCGGTGAAGAATATTGGCAGGATGTCTACTGCGCGTGGACTCATTGAGTCAGGAAGCAATATTGTTCCGAAGATGGCATCATCCAATGCGGTACCCGCTACGCCGGCACTACCTTTCAATGACCACAATCCTTTCTTGTAGTTCCTGAAATCAAATGCGCCAAGTGATGCAGACTGTATGCGCAGTGCATTCATTGCAGGTACTGCGGTTCCAAACTGAGAATCATCCATGTATAGCGCCAATTCAGGGTTGCTGAAATATTTCGCAAATTGTACGTCATTAGCAGGATTTGTTGCATTCCACTTGTCCTTCATGCCGATAGGTATAATTACTTCATTGGTCAATGGCATACCTACGCGGCTTACCTGTACCCATGAGCCTGAATAGCCTTCTGATGTTGTGGAAATTGTTTTGATCTGCTGTCTGCTGGCTGATGCCCATACGCCTATAACAAACTCAGGATCAAGTATGCTTGATGCAGCGGTAACGGCAAGGCCATTCTTCTGCAACATATTAATCGGAATTTTCAGTGCTATAGTATGGCAGTTGAACCTTGCAAGCGCATCTTTAGGTGCGTTAGCAGTGCTTAGGCCATTCGGGCGGAAATTGCCAAGATCAAAAGCTCCGGCAAGGTCTACGAAAAATGGATCATCAACTGGTCCGCAAAAAATACTTTCTCCTGTACTGGCGCTGCCTATGGCTCCCGTCATAAGGGCCATATAGTTTGGCGCGCCCAGTCCTACTACTGCATTCTCTATAGATCGTGCACCTATATTTGGCGGTGGCACAATCCCATTGGTAAGGATATTTGTCCACGTAGTGCCGCCATCAAGGCTCTTTTCACATGTGTACGTTGTTTTCAGGTTTTGTTGACCCAGCCTGATGTTGAAGAACGTTGTTGTGTCCTGGTTCACGTGTGAGAACGTAAACCTGTAGGTGATGTCATCACCCATAGTTGTTGTTTTGTTCTTAATGTGGATCTCGTACCTTACGTTAGTGCCAAAGCTATAATAGTTAGGTCCGCCCTCTGCAGACTCGAACGGTATATAGTTGGCTATTATCGTTACTGTATTCGGGTTGTCCGGGCTTCTGAATGCGTAAAGGTCAGTGTTGTCGGCCTGTGGATCTAATGATATCAATGGAGCTTCTCTATGGCTCGAGGCGTTTGCTGTAAACCCTAGTGCCATCACTCCGAGAAGTGCTGGAATTATCCGTAGCCCTCTCAAAAAGTACTTGTTCTTTTGCATAAAATTGGTGATTTAAAATGTGGTAAAAAAATGATCGACCCCATTCCGGTAAGGCTCTCTCATTAACATACGCATGGCTTTTAACTAAGGATTGCATTTAGATAAATAAATTCGCTGGTTGCTTTCTGGATAAGGTTTTGGCTCCTTCAGCAATGACTTAAATGGTTAGTAAAAAATAGAAAGAGCGCCTGGAAAGGCGCTCTGTATCAATTGTTAATACTCTGCTTTTTTCTATCGTTGTACTACCTGTGTTCTCAGTGTGCCTACTACAGCACCTACACGGCCTATTAATACGTCCGATAATCCTACTTTGTGTGCACCCGCAACCAGATCGGTAACAAAGGCGTCAAAATCGCCATTATCAGCCTTTGCACTCATTCTTGAATTTTGTGCCGGGTCATGCGATGCTGTCATGCTCTTACCACCATAGGTAAAGTTCTTAGCTCCTGTAGCAACACAGAAGAAATCGGTCAGGTTTTTGCTCAATGCCGCAAAACCTGTTGTGTTACCTGATGTTACCTCTGTAAGTAAAACTGTAAAGTATCCGTTAATTGCAGTATCGCCTGCTATTACAAATATGGTGCTATCTACAACTTTGCGTATACCCAGTCTGCCCGATTCTACCATTTGGCCCGGGTTATATGGGTCGGCTACCATTGTTGTTCCTCCCAGTGAATCATACAATGTCATGGTTGATCCGCCTGAATCTTTCTTCTTACATGATGAAATGGAAAATACTGAAATAGCTAGTGCTAGAACAAGTGTTCCTAATAGTGCTTTTGGCATTAGCGTTGTTCTCTTCATAATTTATTGTTTTGGTGATGTTTAAAAAACGTGTTTGATGAAATTGTATGCTCTAGATGATATCGATGTTGCTGCAACAGGGCACCCTCCCTTCAATTCGTCAGCACTCGGAACGTACCTTGTGCTGTTATAATGTAACTTATGACTGAATTCCTCCGCTATCTCATTTGCGTTTACCACGGCGGGGTGAAAGCTAAATACAACTATGTTAGATTGTGTATTACACAGATAGTGGTCTACACCTTTTTTAGTCGATAGCCATGCGCCTATTTTACTTGCGTCCGCATCATCAATGTCTTGTTTCACGTCTATCCTGGCAAGTGCTACAGTATTGGCATCCGGCGCTTTAGGCCTGGTGACTAAGTATATGTGTACACACAGTATAATACAGAGCAGGCTTATAGTTCCTGCTGTTCCAATTGCTATCTTCTTGACCAGTTTCTTATTCATGATAGTTATTATTTGGTTTCAATTTTCCTTATTTACCCGGAATGGCAAGAGTATTTACGACAATTGGATGACAATGGTTTTGAGAATCCGTAAAATATTTTTGCCCGGTGGTAAATGGGCTAGGACAGACTAAAGCATATTCTGAACACTTCTGTAGTATCTGTCATTGCAATACCCTTACTATTGGCCTCCACGGAGGTGAAATAGACGAGAAATTTTATCATTATTTTTTTCATGGCACCGATTGATTTATTCTTAAATCAGGCTTGTTGATTTATTGGTTACGATAAAAATTTTTCTATTTCCTTGCCAATCAGTGATGCCATGTAGGCAAAGTTATGCTGGGCGCAGGCCTTCCATTGGTAGTGTCGTGAAGTTTCGTTGTAGGTTGCTTCCATTATCAATAAGTTCTCTCCGGGTATACGACAAGTAAAGTACTTGTTGAATGGGTGTATTCTTCCCACTACTTCTGCTTTATGGTGCTCACCCTTGTATTGAATTTCGATGGGTATTTTAATAGTTGATTTAGTTACCAGCACGTTCATAAGTGTGTGTTTGCAAGTACTTACGATTCGTCTTTTTTATTGGATTGTTTTACTCAAAATTTTTATCTTATCATTCAGCGCTGCTTGACGCTGACTTCCCTGTGCTTCCACTTCCTGCTTTCTTAACTTTCAGTACCACCCTAATAAATTATAATATAAAAGATTTGTAAAACGTTGGTTAATCAAATTTTCTTCCTTAGATTGCATTAACAATTGATTAAGGTATTAGAAATAATAATAAAACATCTCACCTGAAAACAAGATTGTTTTACTTTTTAATACATCTGGGAAATGAATGAAACCTATACACGACCAATAATGTTTATGCCATTGAGCATTGTTTATAACCAACAGTGTTATAACATTGATGTAAGAGGGAAGGTTATGCCATCGGGTAAATTTTTTACCTGCGAGATAAAAGGGGCAGGAATTTTCATTCTGGAAGCAATTGCAAATCCGTTAACTAAAAAATATAATTGGGTTGCGGATACGAACACCGAGTACAGCTATCTTATGCCGCTGATAAAGCAGGAGATCGAGAAACAAATGAGAGCAGCGTAAGCCATCTGTAACAATTAAAAAAAGCAACACAATCCCAATGCTGGTAGCACTATTATTGTCCTTACGCCCCGTGCGCAAATTTTTGAGAAGTATATATTTATTGAAGCGTAAGGTTGCTGCCTCAAATTAAATGAGTTGATGTGGCATCTGTATATTCAGCCCGATCACAGGCTGTAAAGGCGTAAGTGTATGCAAGTCATCAACTTACCTCTCCCATGTACTTGAACGGTTTGTAAACTATCATTACGTACGCTATCGTTCCAAATACCAGGCCCATTATCAGCATCACCATGTTAGGTGCGGGTAACCAGTATTCAGTGAACGAATACACACGTGCTTTTTCCGGATGGCCTGAAGGGTAACTTACACGCGCTTTCTCCCCGGGTTTGTAACTATTATCCTCGTAAGACATAGACTGATCATCAGTGGTCAGGTATGTTCTGGCAGTATCGTTACCCTTTGCCGATACTGTAAATTGTATTTCTGGATAGGAATAAGACAGGGTAGAGCCACCATGTTTGCCTTCTACTCTGTATTTCACCCACATTATGCGCGTTACTTCCCCCTCAGCCACTGTCAGCGGTAGGAAAAGGATGGCCTTAACCCCAAAATAAATAGCCAATACAATAACGTATCCAATTAAAAGGCGCATCAGCAGGATGTATTACGGGAGTTGGTTTTACGGTTCACTTATATTTTCACCTCATCAGGCAAAAACATACCTGCATTTCCTCCGTTACGGATCACATCTCGCACAAGGGTAGATGATATGGTAGAATAGAGTGGAGAACAGGTAAGGAAGATCGTTTCTATCTGAGGTGCCAGCATACGGTTCATATCCGCAATGGCCTTTTCGTATTCAAAATCACTTATATAGCGTATACCTCGCAGCACATAATGGGCATTTATCTGCTTACAATAGTCAACTGTCAATCCGCTATACCCGGTCACAACTATACGCGGATCATTCTTAAATATTTCCTTTATCCAGTCCACACGCTGCTCCACGCTATACATGGGTTGTTTAGACGAGTTGGTGCCAATGCCTATTACCAGTTTGTCAAAAAGAGATACTGCCCGCTCTATAATGTCTACGTGGCCCTTGGTTATCGGGTCAAAAGTGCCGGGAAATAAGCAGATACGCTCCATATTATTCAGTTATGTTATTGGGTGCTGTAAAGATGGTAAATAAAGAAGTACCGTAGTTCTTTGATCTTGAAAAGTTGGGGTGCTTTTCATAATTATTCCGGTTGCCGTGTTCCATCACAAATATGCCTCCGGGTACCAGTAGGTTCTTTTCAAACACAAGTTTGGGCAATTCATCAATATTGGCCAGGGCATACGGTGGATCTGCAAAAATAAGATCGAATTGCGCTGTACATTGTTTCAGAAATTTGAATACATCCCCCCTTATAATTGTAGTTCTGTCAATTATCTTCAGGTCGGTTGCCATCTTTTTAATGAAGGCAAAACTCTTCTCGTCCTTTTCTATAGCCGTAACCATACCTGCTCCTCTCGATACCAGTTCATAGGTTATGCTGCCCGTGCCGCTAAACAGGTCAAGGGTTTTAATGTCCTCCAGGTCTATACTATTGCTAAGTATATTGAACAGGGCCTCTTTGGCCAGTTCGGTAGTAGGCCGTGCCGGAATATTGGCAGGTGGATTAAATCGCCTGCCGCCAAATTCGCCGCCTATTATGCGCATGTAGTCAGTTGTTTTACAAACGATAGCGTAGGTTGCCACAATCCCTTTATCGACTGTTGAATGCCATCGGTAATAGCAGTAAAATATTGAGAAAGTGCATTCGCTGCCGCATACTCCGTCGCACTCATTGTGTCGCAGCTTATGGTCAGTTTATCTGCATTCAATTTATGCTCTTTACAGATCAACCTTATTTCATAAGCTATGTCTTCCGCAGCTGCGTAGTCAAATACTCTGTGCCACAGCAACTTGTTATTACTATGTATGGTTACACAAGCCTGCTCACAGGTAATGAAGCATTGTATCGATGTCTGATTGGTTTTTCCACTCAATTGGTAGATAGGCAATGGCATAACTACGGCGCTTCTGCAATTGATCTTTACCAGCTCATTAATGCCATGGGGAATACTGTATACATACCAGGCATTTTCTTTTTGTAATTGGTAGTACTCCAGTGAATCATTCGGCTCAGAAAAATGTATCTGGTCAAACCAGGCTTTTGCTTCATTATTATCATACAACTCTTCAGGTATGATTAGGTTAGAAGAAGTCAGCACAAATACCTTCTTTATCTTATCCTGTCTTACCAGCAGTGGTTCCTGTGCAAAAAGCTGTTCAAAAAAATCGAGCTCCCACACCGGTCTTTCTTTGCCATAAGCAGCATAGTGTATCGAAAGCAGTTCATTAGATGCAGAATAAGCTGCAGCCAGCAGCCCTCTGCGTGAAAGCACACAGGTAACATTATCGGTCTCGGCGAGCAAATGCTCATCTTCTCGTACATTATATACCTGGCGATATATATTCTGATATTCTGTACCCATATTGTTTACGCATAATGTCAGGTGTAAATGCCTGCAATTATTGCAGGGTAAAAGTAATAAAAATAAAATTCAGGTAGCGAAGCAGCCAATAAAGAAGCAAATACCCAACATGTGCATTCTGTTCATTCTAAAATTCAGGCTATTCTGCTTCAGACAAATAAATAATCTATTTTTGCTACACCCATGGAAAAATTAAGCGTATCGGCAACAAACAGAGAAATAATACAGTTAGCGCTTCCTATTTCCGTTGCATTATTCATACCGCAGGCCAATTTCTTTACCAACAACGTCTTTATGGGTATGTTGGGCCAGCGCGAGCTGGGGGTAAACGGTATTACCGGGGTTTTCTATCTCATTCTTTCCATGATCGGCTACGGCTTGAGTAGCGGAGTGCAGATACAAATGGCTCGCCGTGCGGGCCAGGAAAATAAGAATGGTATTGCTGAAACCTTCATGAACGGTGCCATGTTGTCGCTCATGTTCTCTCTTGGGCTCATGATGTTGACGCTGTGGTTCGTGCCCATTCTCTTCGGTATCAGCCTCAACGACAATGATAATCTGTCCATGAGTATCAATTTCGTATACATAAGAGTGTGGGGGTTGCCATTTCTGGTATTAGCACAGTTGTTCAGTTCCTTTTTTATATCTATCGGCAGATCTCGCTTATTGATATATGGCTCCATCGTAACTACCGTACTCAATATTCTTTTCGACTACCTGTTCATTTTCGGACATTGGGGCTTTCCTGCACTCGGTTTCAGAGGTGCCGCAGTAGCATCTGTAATAGCCGAAGTAGCCTACTGCCTTACTATGGTGGGTATTTTCTTCTATCACAATCTGCACAAAGAGTACCCTATATTCAAATATATCCGGTTCGACTTTGAGCATTCCAAGCAAACACTTACCGTAGCAGCGCCACTCATTGTGCAGTTCATGTTCAGTATTGGGGGCTGGCTGGTGTTCTTTTTCTTTATCGAGCACCTCGGTCAGCAATCTTTAGCCGCTTCTCAAATGCTCCGCAGCATATTCGGTTTGGTCAGTGTAGGCACGTGGGCTTTGGCTACTACCTGCAATACCATGGTAAGCAACGTAATAGGGCAGGGCCGCTCTCAGGATGTAATGAGATTGGTATTCAAGATCTCCAAACTCAGCCTGCTCTATTGTGTAGCACTGTGTCTGTTATTACTGTTATTCTCTAAAGAGTTCCTGGCGCTGTATTCTAACGATATCTCACTGATTCAATTCACCATCCCAAGCCTGCAGGTTATTGTAGTGGCTACACTCATCATGTCCATATCTACAGTAGCCTTTAATGCGGTGGTAGGTACCGGTAACACACTGGTAAACCTTACTATGGAAATCGGTTGTGTAGGTGCATATCTCGTATACTGCTATTATTTCATTTACCTCAAACATAGCGCCTTATACATCTGCTGGGGTTCCGAATTTGTCTATTGGACCTGTCTCCTCATCGGCTCAGCCATCTACCTTAAAAGTGGTAAATGGAGAGGTAAGAAGATATAGTCGTTGTCTGAATCAGGATGAAGAGGAAAATGACACTCATTTTCACATTTCCACATCACCACATTTTCACATTGCTTCAACTATCTCCTTCATGCTGATTCCATTATGGGTTTCCTCATAAACACACTCGCCATTCTTTATTAATAGTACCTGTGGCGACTCATGATGAACAGAGTAGTCTTCAGCTATTTTGTTCGAGATATTGCGGTATTTGATCAGGTCGAGGTAATAAAAACTGGCATTGTCAGGGGCCTTTTCACGCTCTAATCTGCTCTTAGCCATAGAGCTTATAGAGCAACGGGTGCTATGCTTAAAGATGATCACAGGTTCCTTTGCACTTAATTCATTTATTTGCTGCAACTGCTGCTCATCTGTCAATTCTATCCAATTCATAATGCAAATTTACAACCATAGGCTTACTTCACCGCTTCAATGTGTCGATATTGGTATAGATGATTTTAATAATTGTTTTGGAATACAAGGACATACCTACGTTAGGGGGGTAATAATAAATAGCATCACCCTACTAATTTTGTAGAACTAATTGTTTTATCGTTCCTTATCTTAGCAAAAAAAATAAGCATGAAGCACGCATACATATTCCCCGGACAGGGCTCTCAATTCGTAGGCATGGGCAAGATCCTTTACGAAAGCAGCACACTGGCCAGGGAGTACTTTGAACAAGCCAATGAAATTCTTGGTTTCCGCATTACAGATCTTATGTTCAATGGAACAGATGCCGAACTGAAACAAACTAATGTCACTCAGCCGGCTATCTTCCTCCACTCCGTTATATTATTTGAAACCACAGCAGGCCTTACGCCTGATATGGTTGCAGGGCATTCCCTGGGTGAATTCTCTGCCCTGGTTGCTAACAAAGTACTGTCTTTTGAAGATGGTCTGCGTCTTGTGGCAAAACGTGCCGATGCTATGCAACGTGCATGCGAACTGAACCCGTCTACTATGGCAGCCATCCTTGGACTTGATGATGCTAAGGTAGAAGAAGTATGCGCCCAGGTAGAAGGTGAAGTAGTAGTTCCTGCTAACTATAACTGCCCAGGCCAATTGGTCATCAGTGGTAGCATGGAAGGTATCAGGATCGCCTGCGAAATGATGAAGGCAGCAGGTGCTAAACGCGCTTTGCCATTGCCTGTGGGTGGGGCATTCCACTCTCCGCTTATGGAGCCTGCGCGCGAAGAACTCGCTGCTGCTATTGCTAACGCAACATTTAATAATCCTACTTGCCCTGTTTACCAGAATGTAGATGCACATCCATACATCACCCCTGATGTTATCAGGCAGAATCTGATCAACCAATTGACCATGCCTGTCCGCTGGACACAGACTGTACAGAAAATGGTAGAGAATGGCGCTACTCAGTTCACCGAAGTAGGCCCTGGCTCTGTTTTACAGGGTCTTGTTAAAAAGGTAGCCCGCGATATGGCTACCGATGGAATAAACTAATTATCTCGGTATGGCACACTCTACGGTGTGCCATACCTCTTTAAAAGGAAGTACGATGACAGATAAGATCCTCTTAGTAGCCAACAGGTATGCGCTGGGGCTAAAGAATGTAGAAGATAGGCGTGCAGAATGGCTCGAACATTTTAAAGAAGTACGCACTCACCTTATAGAAATAGCAATGCTGCTCAATGAAAAAGCGGAATACAAACCCGGCTTTTTTGTAGATACCAGCCACGCCTATAACGATGATATTAATGGTACTTGCTCTAAGCTGCCATCACTTACGTTTCGCTCAGGAGATATGCCGCTCAACGTGTCATTCCGCAACGCTATTGGCGAAAAGAAGGAGTATATAGAAGAGGGTTTTTACCTGGTATTTACGCCTACAATTACCGGCCAGATATTGATTTTATTGCAGCCTCATTATAGCTATGGCTCAGAAAAGCCCGAGTATATAAATATTGCGATAGTAGATCACCCAAAGCAATTGACTGCCGATGTTATTGAAGAACTGGTAGCCAAGGGGATGGAAGTAGCTTTCTATAGCAGCTTTACCGGCATGGTAGATTTGCAGCAACACGAAGTACAACAGGAATCTCAAAAACAATATAAGCCCGAGCCTATCGGCTTCAGAAGATATGAAAGCACTCAGAAAGCTCAGTAGATATACACTCCTGTCAGCCGCCCTACTTATTGCAGCCTGCAACGGAGATAATAACAAACCTTCAGTAAATACTGCCCCGCCTGAAGCCCCGGCAGATCAGGTTGTGCCCAAGTTGATCTCATTCGATATTGTAAAAGAGTACCCGCATGAGCCAACAGCATTCACCGAAGGGCTTGAATACAAAGATGGCTTCTTCTATGAAGGTACAGGTGAATATGGAGCTTCTGATCTGCGCAAGGTAGATGCAGCCACCGGTAAAGTAATAGCCTCAACTAAAATGGACGCAAAGTATTTTGGTGAGGGGGTAACAATACTCAATGGCAAGATATACCAGCTTACCTACCGCGAGGGCAAAGGATTTATCTATGATGAAAAGACACTCAAACAGATAGGTACTTTTGATTTCGCCACGCAGGAAGGGTGGGGCATGACCAACAATGGTGTTCAGCTGATATTTGATGATGGTTCCAACATACTACACTTTATCGACCCTACTACTTTTAAGGAAGTAAAGCGCCTTAATGTTACAGATGAACATGGCCCTGTTAACGAAATAAATGAGCTGGAACTGATCAATGGGTTTATCTACGCCAACCAATGGCAGAAGGATATCATCTTAAAGATAGACACCGCCACTGGGCATGTTGTAGGCCGTGCCGATCTTTCTACTATCCGCCAGCGCGGGGGCATTCCTCCCATCACCGAGCGTCGTGGTGCCCCGGAAGTACTTAACGGTATAGCATACGATAAAGCCACCAACCGCATCTTTGTAACCGGCAAAAACTGGCCCAAGCTATTTGAAATAAAACTGGATAATTAAAAGATAATAATGATTGCTGAGCGTATGTTTCCGACTACGCTCGTGCGGGCATTTATTAGCTGTCGGTAGCTGGCTTTTGACCATCAAAATCATCGGTTCTTTAAGTAGGACTCACATACAACATTAAACTAAAACGCCTCTACAAAGTAGAGACGTTTTAGTTTGAATAAGATTATTTTATCGTAGGTGCCGGTGCCTTTTTGATCACACATTTCATCTCCTTCCCAAACACCGTATCCACATCATTGCCCATTTTTTTCTCTAAAAGTATCTCTGCAATAAATACAGTATCACCACCTTTTATGCGGTCGTAAATACTGCCTGAGATATTAGACGTAATAGTATCTCCGGGACAAAATTCTGTTGCAAAGTCTATCTGCATAGACATGTCGCCTTCTTCATTTTCAAACAGCCTGCGTTCTGCATAGTTGAAGTTGAAGCCCAGTATTTTCATGGCATTGCCTTTATCATCGCGTGCGGTGATACCCTGTTTCAGCAATGAATCAAAGTCCTTTACCAAAATATCCCCGCCTGAAAAATTAGAGCGGCCAAGGTATACCACCGGTTTAGGTGGTCTCTTTTTGGCATGCGATGCAGCAGTGTCCTTCCCGGTATTTTTTACCTGGGTTGTACCTGCTTTCTGCTGCGCCCATAGTGTTACGCAACACATTGTCGCCAGCACTCCCGCTATTATTGTTCCTGCACGTTTAGCCATGTTGTTATCTCAAATTTCACTAAATAAAACTAAACACAATGTTACAATGTGAACAGAGTGTATTACTTCAAACTTTCTTCAATGGCCTTTATCTTATCCATTGCGTCAGCATGTTTTTTACGCTCGTTCTCTATCACCTCCGGTTTGGCATTCTGCACAAACTTCTCGTTCAGTAACTTCTTCTCTACACTGGCTACAAAGCCTTTTAGGTAAATAAGATCTTTCTCCATGTCTGCCTTCTGTGCCACTGTATCAACAGTTGCGTTGGGTGCGTCTATGTATATCTTATCCGTCTGTACCACTATAGATAATGTACCTGCTTTAGCTTCATTGGTAAAGGTGATGTCTGTAGCATTTACCTGCTTGCGCAGTATATCCATTGTTCGTTCGTAAAATGCCTTATCCTGTGTGTCTATCCACAGGTTGATCACTTCCTTAGGCTTCAGTTGATTCTTATTACGCGTATCACGTACTGCCGATATCACTTCCTGCAGCATAGATCCCGCTTTCAGCTTTTCTGCATCAGGACCCTGGTAAGCAGGTAGTTGTTTTTGTATCAGGTCATCGCCATCTGCACGTTCACGAAGGATATGGTAAATATCTTCAGTCACAAATGGCATGAACGGGTGCAGCAACTGTATCAGCTGTTCAAATATATTGATAGTGCGCTCATAGATGCTGGTAGCTATCGGCTGATCCTGTGCGGGTTTCACCCACTCCAGGTACCATGAGCAGAAGTCATTCCAGATAAGTGAGTAAACGGTCTTCAACCCTTCGCTCAGCTTAAAGTCCTTCATCAATTCTGCTACCTCACCGCTTACCTGTGCCAATCGGGCATCCATCCAGTCCATAGCAAAACGAACCTGGGTGTCGTCAAGGTCGTCTTCACAGCGGGTTTCCCAGCCATTCACCAGCTTCATGGCATTCCACATCTTGTTGCAGAAGTTACGGCCTTGTTCCAGTCCGGCTTCGTCAAACAATACGTCATTACCCGCAGGTGAACAGATCATTACACTGAAGCGAACCACGTCAGCGCCAAAATCATCTATCATCTTCAGCAGGTCGGGTGAGTTGCCCAGAGACTTACTCATCTTCCTGCCTTGCTTATCTCTTACTATACCGGTGAAGTAAACTTCCTTGAATGGCAGTTCGCCCTTGAACTCATATCCTGCCATTATCATGCGCGCTACCCAGAAGAAGATGATCTCGGGTGCGGTCACTAATGTGTTGGTAGGGTAGTAGTAACTCAGTTCTGCATTATCTGGATTTTTGTTCCAGCCAAATACTTCCATTGGCCACAACCAGCTGCTGAACCATGTATCCAATACATCTTCTTCCTGCCTTAGCTCTGCATGTTGTGCCGCCAGTGCTGGCTTCTTTGATTGGTATTGTTCATGTGCCTGTGCGGCTGTTTCTGCTACATAGATGGTTCCTTCAGTATCATACCATGCAGGTATGCGCTGGCCCCACCACAGCTGGCGGCTTACGCACCAGTCTTTGATGTTCTCCATCCAATGCCTGTACAGGTTCTTGAACTTGCCGGGGTGGAAGTCTATATCGTTATCGGCTACTGCATCAATGGCCGGCTTTGCCAGCTCGCCCATCTTGCACCACCACTGCATACTCAACCTTGGTTCTATCACCACATCTGTACGCTCGCTGAATCCCACCTGGTTTACATAGTCTTCTTCCTTTACAACCAGGCCAAGTTCCTTTAGATCTTCAACTATTTTCTTACGAACAACAAAGCGATCCAGACCTTCGTATTTGCCCGCATCGCTGCTCATAGTACCATCTTCATTAATGGTGTCTATTACCTGCAGGTTGTGCTTCTGGCCCAGGTTGTAGTCATTGATATCATGCGCTGGAGTTACTTTCAGCGCACCTGTACCAAATTCTTTATCAATGTACTCGTCGAAAATGATGGGTACGCGCCTGTTAATGATCGGTACAAAGCAATACATTCCCTTTAGGTGGGCATAGCGCTCATCTTCGGGGTGTACACACACCGCGGTATCGCCGAGAATGGTCTCAGGACGAACGGTTGCTATGGTTATATATTCTTCCTTTTCGCTGTCTATGCGATACTTCACATAGGTCAGCTTAGAGTTCATTTGTTTGTGGTTTACTTCTTCATCGCTAAGTGCTGTTTTAGCCTTAGGATCCCAGTTGATCATCTTTACACCACGGAAGATATTGCCCTTATTATACAGGTCTACAAACACGCGTATTACAGATGCATAGTAATCCTCATCGAGGGTAAATGTGGTACGATCCCAGTCAAGCGCACAACCCAGCTTACGCAGTTGCGATAAGATGATGCCGCCATATTCTTCCTTCCATTCCCACGCATACTTCAGAAACTCATCTCTCGACAGATTCTTCTTATCAATACCACGGTCACGCAGCATACCTACTACCTTAGCTTCTGTAGCTATACTGGCATGGTCTGTACCCGGTACCCAGCAGGTATTGTAACCCATCATTTTGGCACGGCGTATCAATATATCCTGTACGCTGTTGTTAAGGGCATGGCCCATGTGCAGTATGCCTGTTACATTGGGTGGAGGCATGACTATAGTGTAGGGCTCCCGGTCATCTGGGGTACTCTTAAAATATCCTTTCTTTTCCCAATGGGCATACCATTGCTGTTCCGCTTCTTTATGCTGAAAATTCTTACTTAATTCCATAACGTTATATCGCAAATATAAGGCACCAAACACAGTTTATAATGTATATACAGGTATTTTGTCAATTTTGGATTGTTTTTAATGGTTTACTATCATGATCTATGTCTGTCGTTATATTCTCATTTGGTTTTAAATTTATAATATGAAAATCAATCGCGAATGGCATGAAAAGCACCGCATACCTGAAAAAGCCACCTTCGAACAAAGAGCCAAATGGCACCTGGAGCATCAGAAGAATTGCCAGTGTAGGCCCATACCTGCTAAGCTTACGGAGGAAATGAAGGCAAAAGGAATGATTTAACTCATGATTTGCAGTAACCCGTCAACGTACCTTTGTCTTACTAATAGTTAATTGTAATGGATAAACATGATCTGGGTACAGAGCAGGATATAAAACTGCTGGTTGATACCTTCTATGGTAAAGCAATGTCCGACCCGCTTATAGGCTTCATTTTTACTGATGTAGCCAAAATTTCCCTCGAACACCATATGCCCATAATGTACTCGTTCTGGAGTTCTATGCTGCTGGGAACTGACAATTACCGCTCCAACCCAATGGCAAAACACATGGACCTGAACAGGAAAACAGCTTTATTGCCGCAACACTTTAAGCGCTGGCTGGAGCTGTGGGAAGAGACTGTTAATGACCTTTTTGCCGGCCCTATGGCCGAACAAACTATAACACGTGGCAAAAACATAGCTTCGGTTATGGAGTATAAGGTAAGGCGCGACAGGGATACTTTCCCCATAATACCGGGTAGAATTTAGAGGGTTACCTGCTCAACACTTTTGTGTACCTGCTTATGTCGGCTTCCTTATGCAGGGGTGTGCCATGCACCAGGTGGCTGGCCAGCGACTGTGCAAAATAGGGTGCCTGCGAACATCCCTTAGCGCCCATGCCATTCAAAATACCTACAGATAGGTGCAATGGATGTAGGCCCGCGAAGGGTTTATGATCAACTGTCGCAGGTCGTACTGATGCCCACTGGTCTTCTATTTTATAGGGCAGTTTCAGCCAGTTCTTTAATTGCCATTCTGTCTTTTCCCTGAATGCCGCTGAAGTATCGGTATTGTCAAACGTCCACTCAAAAGATGAGCCTATCCAGAACAGGTCGTCCTCCCAGGGGGCTATCTTCAGGCTGTTCTTATACACAAAATCTCTCGGCAGATCTGGAATAGCCACCAGTAATACTTCGCCCTTGTTTAAAGAGAAGGGTAGTCTCGAAAAGTATGGATTATCCATTCCTGCAGCCGCATCACAAAAAATGATCTTTTCTGCTGTAATGCCTTTATAGCTTACTTTTTCGGGTGTGACCGACAATTGAGCCTGATCAAATTTTTCTTCAATAATACTTCCGGTTGTTTGCAGGTGCTTACGCCAGGTATCCTGCAGCAGTCGCATATTGATGACGGATGTGGACGAGATACGACCTATACCATAATGGAAATTGAACATGGCATCCCAATCTGCACTATCAACATCAGTATGAAGATATTCCGTGTATTGCGCAGCGCGCTCGGTAAAGGTATCGCGGTATTTTATGTCGGGGTAAAATTCCAGGATGCCATAAGGATTGATGACCTTAATATCGAACCGCCGGCTAATCTCATAATACATGGACATAGCTTCGGGCAGCAGCTCGTCTATCATCCATGACTTTACCACCCGCATACCCGTTACAGGATTAATGAGTCCGCTGGCTACTTTACCTGCAGTAAAGGGTTGTGATTCATCAATGACTACTACGCTTTTACCTTCCTTCATCAGGCACCAGCTAAGCAGTGTACCGCAAATACCTTGTCCTACTATTATGTAATCTGTTTGCATAGTGGTATTTTAGAAATACAAAACGAACACGTCCTTTCGTGAGATTGCTTCGTGCCTCGCAATGACCCGCTTTTGTTGTTATTGCTTACGTAAGACAAATAACCAACTGCCAAATTGTCAAATTGCCCCATGCTTTGCGCCGCTATCCATCCGCTGCTCCAGGCATTTTGAAAGTTATAGCCACCCGTCACACCATCAACGTCCATCACCTCGCCGGCAAAGTGAAGGCCCGGGTGTAGCTTGCTCTGCATCGTCTGTGGGTCTATCTCTGCCAGGTTGATACCGCCGCAAGTAACAAACTCTTCCTTAAAAGTGGTCTTGCCATTCACGGTGTATGTATTGCGTAGCAAGGCTTCTATCAGTTTATTTTGCTGTGCGGCGGGCAGTTCTCCCCACCGTACATCATCCTTTATACCGCACTGTATCAGCAGGTATTCCCACAGTCGGCGTGGCAACTCGAAAGGGTTCTTATTTTGCACCAGTTGCTTGCCCTGTTCCTGTCGCAATCCTAGTATTATTTCTTTCAGGTCGGCATCATTTACGTCATTCAGCCAATTGATGATGAAGTTGAACTGGTAGTTTCTGTCGGCCAGTTCCCTGGCACCTACTGCCGATGTTTTCAATACTGCCGGGCCGCTCATGCCCCAGTGGGTGATCAATAGCGGCCCCGACTGAGCTATTTTGGTGCCGGCTATTTTTACCGTGGCCATCGGTACACTCAACCCCATCAACTCGGTTACCGGGTGTTTGGGTATATTGAAGGTAAATAGTGATGGCACAGGCTGTTGTATGGTATGGCCCATTGCTGTAAGCCACTTGTATTGTTCTGCTTTAGGAAATCCGCCTGTAGATATCAGCACTTTATCAGCAGTATAGGTGCTTCCATCGGCAAAGGTGATGACAAACTGTGCGCCGTCTTTCTCTATTGAGTTCACAGATTTATGATAGATCACCTGCACTCCCTTGCGCATCATTTCCTGCCATATAGCGTCTATGATGGTTTGCGAACTATCGGTAATGGGGAACATACGGCCATCAGCTTCGGTCTTCAGCTGAACGCCACGTTCTTCAAACCATTTAATAGTGTCGGCAGGGGTGAAGTGGTACAGTGATTTACGCAATAGTTGTTTACCGCGTGGGTAGCGGGTAAGTAGTTCGGGTATGTCGAAACATTCATGCGTTACATTGCACCTGCCACCTCCCGATACTTTTACCTTCTGCAGCACCTTGCCTGTCTTCTCAAACACGGTTACTTTCAGTCCATCACGTGGCGTTATATTCGCCGCCGCAAAGCACCCCGCCGCACCTGCACCTATTATGGCTATTTTCATGAGTATTGAAATATGTGTTAGTTAATTAGGCCGCGAACCTACGGCTCGCGTGTGTCTGTAGGGTTTCGGTGGCTACAAAGCGGTGACCACCTACGGGGTCATAACATATGCTTATCCCAGTTGAACATATAAAGCAAGCATAGTTGATTATTGTTGCGACCCTACGGGGCGCTGTAATAAGAAATATGCTTTAAGGCTACAAACCTTTTGCACCTAACGGCGCAATGACATGGAATGATGCCGAATTTATTTTCTATCTGGTATCAGAATCGCCGTTTTTGAAATTAATGCAGCAAAGATAATAAGAACAAGGAAGGCTGTCAGCATATGCGCTAACAGCCTTCGTACTTACTAAGTATGATCAATAAACTAAGCTACTACCTGTAGTGCTTCGCGTATTCTTGCTTCAATTTCTGCCATCATTTCGGGGTTGTCCAGCAGGAACTGCTTTACCGAATCCCTTCCCTGGCCTATCTTGCTATCGTTGTAGCTGTACCACGATCCGCTCTTGGCCAATATGGTCAATTCTACGCCCATATCTATGATCTCACCTACCTTGCTGATACCTTCACCGAAGATGATATCGAACTCTACCTGGCGGAATGGCGGTGCTACCTTGTTCTTTACCACCTTTACACGGGTGCGGTTACCGCTGGCTACATCGCCATCTTTGATCTGGCTGATACGACGGATATCCAGACGTACAGACGCGTAGAACTTCAATGCATTACCACCGGTTGTTGTTTCGGGGTTACCGAACATCACACCTATCTTTTCACGCAGCTGGTTGATGAATATGCAGCAGCAGCCTGTGCGGGCAATAGTTGCTGTCAGCTTCCTCAGTGCCTGGCTCATCAAACGTGCTTGTAAACCCATTTTACTTTCGCCCATTTCGCCTTCCAGTTCACCCTTTGGTACCAATGCCGCTACAGAGTCGATAACAACCACGTCTACAGCACCTGAAGAGATCAGGCGATCGGCAATTTCCAACGCCTGCTCACCATAGTCCGGCTGAGAGATGATCAAACTATCTACATCTACACCCAGCTTGCGGGCATAACCTGAATCAAATGCGTGTTCCGCATCGATTATCGCGCAGATGCCGCCTTTTTTCTGTGCTTCTGCTATAGTGTGGATAGCCACCGTTGTTTTACCTGAAGATTCAGGGCCATATATTTCAATGATACGGCCTCTTGGGAAACCGCCTACGCCCAATGCTACATCAAGGCCTAGTGAACCTGTACTGATCACATCGATCGGATCATGCCCTTTTTCACCCAACATCATTACAGAACCTTTGCCATAGTCCTTTTCGATCTTGTCCATTGCCAGTTTGAGCACTTTCAATTTATCGTCTGCCATATTGCTATTTTTTTCTTTCATTATTTTCCAGGTCAAAATTAGGTATAAATACCACAGGCAGGCAATTTGCGGACAAGAAGATATCCACATTTTATGAATCGGCCCAAAACCTTTACTGTAAAGGTTTTGGGCCGCTTTTTGGTGTTGCAAATGTGTATATGTTTGCTCTAAGAAGGCGTTTTTTCAGATGGCAGGTATTTGATATTTGTTTCTTTTTCGTCCCATTTCTTATCCATCCAGTCTCTTTTCTCTATCAGATAAGATATTACAAGGCCAAGGCCACCAAAAAGGCCTATCATAGCAAAGTATATTTGTGGGTATTCTCTGTAGTCCATCTCGCCACCAACCATTACGTTGTGTTTCATCATTAACTCATCAACAAGGAACGCCAGGAACAGGCCAAGTCCGACCCCGCAAAGTAAAAGACCGAATTTCAGACTGAGGAATGGTCGCGGGGAAGCTATTTTGGGAGTGCGTGGATTGATACCTCGATCTATCATCGCCATATTTTCCTTGTTTCTCATGTATACTATACCGAATATCATTCCAAAAAATGACAGAAAGAATACCGGCGCAATTAACATCTCTGATCCCATAATTATTAGTTTTTAAATGATTTATAAAAGTTGTTGAGTAAAAGCTAGCAAACATTGTTACCATCTAAGACTACGTGTTGAGGAAACAGGTTACAGAATGGTTGAAATATTTTTTGTTGGGGGGGCGTTCTTTAGTATTTCATGTTTTTTTGGGTGGATGCCCGATGGGAAATAAAATTCAAATCGGGTGTAAAAATGTGTTATATGGTTGATTGTTAGTGTATTATGAAAAATGTCCATGCCCGATTGTGCCCGATTATTCTGTGTGTCGGGTGGATTGCTGTTGTGGGTACGAGAGTGTGGCTTATATGAACTTACAAACAAATACGTCCCGATGTTCGGGTCAGAGAGACTACGGTTGAGATTGGAGGTTACAGAATTTGGAGAAATATTTTTTTTGTATATTATTATGACGGGCGTTACAAACGCCCTGCCGTGGCATCCGCGATACAATCGCGGACGAGTTTTATATTGGTTTCGAAAAGTGGCAGTTTTTCATAAAAGTGGCAGTTTTCTGACGTTGGTTTTGTTGGAAAGCTTGTCGGGAAAGGTTTTTAGCGGATTTTAACAAATTACCACTATCTGCCACTTTCTGCTACATGCTGCCACTTTTTTTGTGAAATGTGGCAGTGCCTCGTCCCTAAATAGGTCTACGTTGTTTGATTAGATTGTAGTTGCATGTGTTTACTTCCATTGTGTCTCGTGTTTGTCTGAATCAGGATAGTCAAGATTTTAGGATGAGGCGGATTCCCGATGCAGGGCTGAAGATATTCAGCCCCTACGTGTTGTGTCTGGTTGGTGATGAGGGATCATAATGTCAGGAGCGCGCAGGTTTTCACCTAAATCGGGTGCAAATTAATATGCGCTCAAGACATATGCAAATAAAGATATTCACAAAAGTTACGTCTGCGTGCTCTGAAACGCTTTGTGGGCAAGGGTTTTGGCGGGTCATTTTTGTGGATATGTTTTTCGGTCTACTCTCTCCACCAACTTTACGCATCTTTGCATTATCCTTTTTTAGATTTTCTGTAACCTCACTGGTCAATTCTGCGTCTTATATTATTACATGCATGGTCTGGAAGACGATATAGCTATTATTCAAATGGTGTTACAGGGGCGGCAAGCCGCCTATGCAACACTGGTAACACGCTACCAGGCGTACGTGTTTACCATAGCTATGCGCCATGTCAACAACAGAGAACTGGCAGAAGAGTTGGCCCAGGATGTATTTGTAAAGGCTTACCGGTCGCTGGCTTCATTTAAGGGGACCAGCAAGTTTACCACCTGGTTGTATACCATTGCTCACAATACCTGTTTGTCTCACCTGCGCAAAAAGGAAGACGCGACCTTTTTTCCGGGAGATGAGAAGATGCATGGGTGGGCAGAGGATGCAGGTGGTGGCGAACATCCCGCAGGCAGACTGGAGCAGAAAGCACAACAACAGCTATTGTCGGGGGCCATACAACATCTGCCGCCGGCAGATGCGGAGATCATCACATTATTTTACCAGGGCGAACAGTCGGTGGAAGAGATAAGTGGCATAGTGGGTATTACTACCGGCAATGTAAAGGTGAGGCTGCTAAGGGCGAGACAAAAGCTAAAGGAGATACTGGAAACCCGGTATAGTAAGGAGGTAGTGAGGTAAATGAAAATTATTGGCTAATTTTAATGAAGGGTTATGGAAGACAGGGATAACATAGAGATCAGGCTTTGGGAATTCATAGACGGCATCAGCAACGAGGCCGATATGGAGCAGGTGTCTGTATTGATAGCCACCGACCCTATATGGAAGGCAAAATATGAGGAGTTGCTGAGTTTTAATGCGGCAATTGTCAGCGGCCTGGAGCTGGATGAGCCGCCTGTAAGGTTCACTAAGAATGTTATGGATATGGTAGCCGATGTAAAAATGGCTCCGTCTATAAATGGCTATATCAACCCTTCTGTCATAAAGGGGATCGCCGCGTTTTTTGTCATTTCTATCATATTGGTTGTCGGTTATTCTCTTTCAACGGTGAGCTGGACCATTACCGCCTCATCTTTTAAAATGCCCGCACTTAAAGTGCCAACACTGGCCCTTCCCGCTCATTTCAATAGTACATTTATTAATGTAGCTATAGGCATCAATGTAATACTGGGCCTGCTGTTTGCCGATATGATGCTGAGGAAGAGAGACAGAAAGAAACAACACCAATAATTTTTGAACACGCAACCATGGAACTATTTTTTGCAGAATTATTTGAAAGAGACATTTTAAAACTAAAGGACGAACTTAATGCCTTTGAAACAGAGTTGAATATTTGGGCGGTTCCTCCCGGTATCAGTAACAGCGCAGGTAACCTTACGCTGCACCTTATTGGTAATCTCAATCATTTTGTTGGCGCAACACTGGGTAACACCGGGTATGTAAGAACACGTGAACTGGAATTTTCAACAAAGAATGTTTCTAGAACCCAACTGTTGGCAGATATTGATCAAACAATTGTTGTAGTAAAGAATACGCTGTCGGCACTTACACAGGAACAGTTAGGCGCACAGTTCCCGTTTGAAATATTTGGCCAGCATAGCACCACTTTTTACCTCACTCATTTTTACGGACATATTGCGTACCACTTGGGGCAGATCAACTACCTGAGAAGGATATTGGAGGCGTAAAAGCAAGGGTACGCAGAGAGCAAGATCTTGCGTCTACAAAGCGGCTGGGTACAGCAACCAATAGAACATCCAGCACCGATTGTATTATGTAGAGACGCAAGATCTTGCGTCTCTACATACGGGTTAATTTAAAACACAAAAGGAAGACGATAAAACAGATATGGCACACCTTTGAGGTGTGCCATATCATTATATTCTACGATCGTTGAAATATTTTAGTTCAACAACAACAGGTTCACACCACGCTGCAGGATATTAAAGGCTATTTCTGCCATCATGTTTTCTTTATCCAATGTTGGGTTCACTTCAGCAATTTCGAAGCAGCAAATTTTGTGGTGCTGCATGAAAGATGCGATCAGATCCTCAGCTTCACGCTCACGAAGGCCATTGCTTACCGGTGTGCCGGTACCGCGGCTTATAGAGCTGTCAAGGCTATCCACATCGAATGATACATAAATGTCATCGCAGTTTGAAAGGTGCAGGAATGTCTGACGAACTACGTTCTCAATTCCCTTTCTGCGCACTTCTGCTACCGGAATTACCTTTATGTTACCTTTCTTTATTATGGCCTCTTCTTCCTTTTCAAAGTCGCGAAGTGCAATGAATACGATATCTTCAGGCAATATCTTAGGTTCTATCTTGCCCAGGTTTTTCAGTTTCTTCCAGTAGTCCAGCGTTTGCGGATCCGGATTATGTACCTGATTTTCTTTGTTATCATCAGCCAGAGATATACACAGCGGCATACCATGCATGTTGCCGGATGGGGTAGTGAACGGTGAATGCAGATCGGCATGCGCATCTATCCATACCACGCCCAGGCGACGCTTAGGTTTAGCCATTTTAAGGCCCGCTATAGTAGCCCCGGCAGTACTGTGGTCGCCCGCCAGTACCAGTGGAAACAAGCCTGATTTCACGGTTTCGCATACAGCTGTTGAAACTCGTTCGTACATGGTGTGTATACCCGTAATGCGCTTTGCATATGGAGAGGCCACAGGTTCGTACAAAAGCCTGTTTTCATTTTCCACCACATCGGATGGGAAATTCACGAACAGGTTGCTCATAAAGTCGAGCGCAGCTATTTTTATGGCATCGATACCCAGGCTTGCACCTCGTGTACCTGCACCTATTTCAGATCTTACTTCTATGATCTTTATATTTCGCATAGGATTCAAAGATAAGATAAAAGCTCTTATTAGCTAAATTGGTATGCATTTTGCTGAGTAATAAACAGAATAAACACATGCTGTATGAAAAGAATCTACTTTCCACTGCTCACCGTCCTGTTTTTTACCACTACAGCTATGAAGTGCTATAAGGACACGCCCGACTGCCATCATGGTATCGGTTTGCTGAATACGTCGCCGACAGCGGTATATTATTTAAAATCGATGGACTCCTCGCTGGATGGTATGCCAGACCCTAAATTGCAGCGGCAAGGGGATGAAAGTAAGTGCTTTTCTAATAACGTACACAATTTAAGTACGAGCATTTGCTGGGAGAACGAGATCATCTCATCAAAGCATGAAGCGTTCTATTTTTACTTTTTTGACGTGCCGGTGATCGATAATACTCCGTGGGACAGCATCGTGGTCAGAAAACAATACCTGAAAAAGGTGAAGTATACATTTAACGATTTTCAGCAGAGTGGTAGAATGGTGTATTATCCTTAAGGGGGAAGTAAAAAGTACTCAATTGGAAGCGGCTAAAAGATACGCGGCTAGGACGACTGTGATGGGATCGTTAAAAACGGCACAAAACGAATACGTCCTTGCGTGAGATTGCTTCGTTCCTCGCAATGAACTGTGTTTATAAACAAGTATTTTGTAAATAATTTTTCTCAAAAATTGCTTCTTTTGTCGCAATAGCAAATGCTTGTTTGAGCAGCTTATTGACTACCGC
>NZ_PPSL01000008.1 GCF_002954265.1 Flavipsychrobacter stenotrophus
ACTAGCATTGCGAACAGGCTTAATGCCCAATGACAAACCTCAGTCTTGTTCTTTACCCCTTTTCTTCTGCAATGATTCAATACCTAAATTATCTCTATTTACTTGCTATTGCAAACATAGGATGACCAGTTGGGGTGGGTATGTCGTGCGTTATGAAAAGTGGCAGCTTTTCGAAAAAGTGGCAGTTTTGTTTGTGGAGTTTTCGCTGAAGTGCTTTGTGGCTGAGGTTTTCAGGGTGTTTTAACAAACTGCTACTTTCTGCCACTTATTGCCACATACTGCTACTTTTTCCGCCACTTTTTTTTTGTACGTTACGACAACCTGAAGATTGCCAACCGCTACGACGTAATCTGAAGATTACGACGAACAATGCTCTACAGTGTACATTGGTGTGATTGGGTTCATAGATGTCAAAGAGCGGCGGGCAAAATGCCCGTTTTGAGTGCAAATTAATGTGCCATTTTATGTTCTGCAAATAAACATATCCACATTTTTGTGGATAACCTGGCGTAACATTTATTGGATCAATGGGTTAGGTGGGGTTATTTGAAGTGACATATATTTTTTGTTGTGGTGCAATAAAGGTGCAGACAAATATGCAGTAAAAACAAAAAACTCAGTATTTATACTGAGAAAACTGATAAACTGAGCGCGTATCTTTGTATATATGAAAGTTTATAAACTCATCATCGCTGTATTTTATTTTCTATTAGTTGGTAGTGCTCATGCACAGATAATAACTACTGTGGCTGGGAATGGTATGGGAGGTGGACCGCTAGGGGACGGAGGAGCCGCAACAGCTGCAAGGTTAGGATTGTTGGCATCTATTGCTTTTGATACTACAGGAAATATGTATATTGCTGATGGTAATAACCATCGCATAAGGAAGGTCGATGTAGCTACAAATATAATTACAACTATTGCAGGCACTGGAGTTGCTGGCTATAACGGAGACGGAATACTTGCAACAAACGCACAGCTAAATGTACCTGCATATATAGCCGTAGATCGTTTAAATCATTTATATATTTGTGAAGGAGGAAATGTTCGGATAAGAAAGGTTGATTTGAATACGGGATTAATTAGTACTTTTTTGGGCACAGGTATATTAGGCTATAGCCCCGATGGAACACTTGCTACAGCAGCAAATATTTCAACAGGTATTATCGCCCTTGACACATCAAATAATCTTTATTTTGTAGATAGCGGCGCAGGCGCGTACATCAGAAAAGTCGGGATAACTGGAATGTTAGAAACCGTAGGGGGAATAGGGGTAGTAGGATATTCTGGCAATGGGGGACCAGCTACAAATGCTAAGATTCAAGCTGGGGGTGTTTGTGCTAACAGGAGGGGTGATATATATTTTACAGATAGGTCTGCTTCTATACGAAAAATTGACATTATTACAGGAATAGTAACAAGGGTTGCAGGTACAGGCGACTCAATTGAAACACCTTATATTGATGGAATAGCTGCTACAGCAACGCATATAGGGGCATTTAATGTTGCTGTAGATGATAGTAACAATTTATATATAGCAGATTTTCGGAATCAAAGAATCGAAAAAGTTGGTACAGATGGCATCATACATAGTATTGCGGAAACCGGGGCATCGGGATTTAGCGGAGATAATAACCCTGCTACGGCAGCACAAATATCTTATCCAGAAGGAGTTGCATTGGACGAATGTAATAATGTGTATGTAGTTGATTTCAATAACAAACGGATTCGAAAGATCACTTACCCGCACACTCCAACGGTTACAATTTCTGCCGTTACCACAACAGCCATCGGGAGTACTGTAACTATCAATGCCAATATATCGGGCGCTGGTCGTCACTACTCCATAAAATGGTACAATAAAGGTGTCTTGTTCAATACTACCTCCGTGCCTACAGTAAGCTATACCAAAACGATGGTAGCAGATTCTATAACAGCAAAGGTATTTGGCTGTAGTGATTCTTCACTATCGCAACAGCTGGTGGTATGGGATACGCATTTAGGGGTGGGTAGTGTAGGGCAAGGTGGTGTGTCGGTTTTTCCTAATCCTGTTCGGGATGTTTTGTATGTAAGTGGTGTTAGGGAAAGTGCCCGGTATGTGGTGAGTGAGATAACCGGCAGGCAGGTGCTATGCGGTGCGTTTCAACCCGGAGATAATGGAGTGAATGTTACCAGCCTTTCCAGTGGTGTGTATTTGTTGCAATTGCAGTATGTCAATGGAGAGCGGGTGGTGTATAAGGTGATGAAGGAGTAGGGTGGTGTTCGTAGAGACGCAAGATTTTGCGTCTCCACCGCGACCCGGGCACATTGGTACGGGCGTCCATCACCGATTGTGTGGTGTGGAGACGCAAAATCTTGCGTCTCTACGTAAGTGATATGTTGTGACGTGTTTTTTAGAACTGGGTTTGCATATACAGACGTTCGATACCTTCGGCATCGTTTCCTAATTTGTTCCTGATTTTCTATAGACATGTGATGCCTTCAGCATCATGACATGCGAAATTATTTAAGTGGTCTATCTACTATGTACTATCTGCTATTTACTCGCTACTACCTCCGGCAAAAACTTCACCACTTCATTCTGCTTGGCAGGCAGGCTGCGCAGGTAGGTATAGATGGCGCCGAGGTCGCTGCGGGTCATGTGGCAATACATGTTCCAGGGCATTACGCTGTTGAATGCGCCACGGGAAATTGTTTGCGGATGGTAAGAGGAGTCTGCATAGGTTTTGAAGCGGTTCACAAAAGCTTCTTCTGTCCAGTTGCCAATACCGGTTGCCATGTCGGGGGTAATATTAGCTGATACTACAGTGCCACCGGTAGGTAGTTTAAAAGCACGGCCTCCGCTGAAAGCCAGTTCAGGTATTATCTGTCCCTGCTTTTCTTTGGTATGGCACTCGCGGCAAGCACTGGCATTGGTCAGGTATGCACCATAGGCAATACGGTTGCTCGTATCAGGTCTCTTTCCCGGTGTTGCTTTCTTGGGTATCACATTGATAATGATACTCATCGGGAAGTCGGAAACCGAAGCTGCAACTTCATTGGTGATCGGAGCCAGCGTGCGCAGGTAGGCAATGATGCATTTTACATCCTCAGGATCCATCGTCCCATAGTAAGGGTATGGCATCACCGTAAACATCGCCTTGCCTTCCTTGTTTACACCTGTTGTGATCACCCTGTACAATTCTCCGTCGGTATAACGGGCTATGCCCGCCGGTGTTATGTTTCGCGAGTAATAAACACCCGGAAATCCAAACTGCTGATCAAAACGTTCACCGCCTCTTCCCAGCGTTCCTTCTTTAAGCGGACCGGCATATTTGTTCCAGTCGCGGGTAGAGTGGCAGTCCATACAAGCGGCTACACTGTTGGCCAGGTAGCGGCCGCGCTCTACTTTTTCGGGAGTTTTATCTACTGTCATTACAGGTGCCTCACCCACATTGGGCAGTGCTGTTTTTACATAGCCTATTAGCCCGGCTACTATAACAATAACTATGAGTATTATGTAGCCTAATACTTTAAATGCCTTTTTCATGATTATGGTGATTTTTGAGTGTGTGGTGCTAAAATAAAAAACACTTCAGATATTCAATAATTTTTGATGCAGGTGTTTAGCGGAGTGGTGTGACGTGCGTAACTGAGTATGTGAAAGTTATTTTGTTGCTTGTGGGCGTATTGGCGTAATTTTTCATCGGCTAACACCATTAAGGTTCATGAAGAAGATACTGGCACAAACTGCACACCGGCCTTGGGCTATGCCCACCCATCCATGGCTCTATTACCAGGAGTGGAACCACTTAGTGTTTATGCATGCACGTGTGCCCGTAGATTGGCTTAAAGAGCACGTGCCGGCAGGCCTTACCATAGATACGTTCGATGGATCTGCATGGATATCTATTGTTGTCTTCCGGATGCAAAGGATAAGGCCACGCTTTTTGCCGCCTGTAAGTGCTTTGTCTGATTTTGGTGAGATCAATATACGCACCTACGTCACTGCAGGTGGGAAAGAAGGCGTTTACTTCCTGAGTATGGAAGCCAACAAAAAACTATCCTGCTATCTGGCCAGAACAATATCCGGCTTGCCTTACCAATACCAGCCCTTTGTATATACAGATCAAAAGCTCACCGGTCAGCTCATCTCTTTCAACTATGAGATAAAAGAGCCGATCCTGCACAAAAGTGCGTTCGATCTCTGGCTCACCGAGCGATATTGTCTCTACTATCATTACCGCAATACCATGCTCCGGTACAATCTCCATCACCTGGAATGGGCTTTAAGCGCGGCTTCAATAACTGATCTGCAACTGCATTACCCGCTGCTCGATTCACTACCAAAGCCCATAGTTCCAGAAGCATTCCATTTCTCACCTGGGGTAAGGGTAGCCGCGTGGAGTCCGGAGAAGGTGATTTGACAATTTGGCAATTTTAATAGGTATTGTGGGTGGAGGTTGCATGGAATTAATACTGCTACCATTAGAAACTCTACAGGATAATGCCTAAATTGGCAGCGAAACCAATTTAAAGACTCCACCACATTATATGGAATTTACAGCGCAGCAGATAGCAGGTGTATTGAATGGCACTATAGAAGGTAACCCCGATGCCAAAATATCTAAACTCTCTAAGATAGAACAGGGCGAACCCGGTTCAATATCGTTCCTGGCCAATCCATTGTACACTCAGTATATCTACAATACCGATGCCACATTGGTCATAGTTGGTAAAGACCTCGAACTGACCGCTCCTGTAAAAGCTACTTTGATTCGGGTAGACAATCCCGGTGGTGCTTTCGCAAAGTTGCTGGAGATGTATAATCAGGTGAAGTTGAATAAGTCCGGCATATCTAAGCATGCGTACATTTCAGAAAATGCAACCGTTGGTAACAACATCTACGCCGGTGAATTTGCTGTAGTAAGCGATGGTGCTAAAATAGGCAACAACGTAAAGATCTATCCACAGGTATTCATAGGTGAGAACGTGGTGATCGGTGATAATACAACCCTGTTTGCCGGTGTGAAGATCTATTCTGATTGTGTAGTTGGTAAAGACTGTATCATACATTCAGGCACAGTAATAGGTAGCGATGGCTTCCGTTTCGATCCTGCGGCTGAAATAAAGAAGATACCGCAGATAGGCAACGTAGTTATTGGTGACGATGTAGAACTGGGTGCTAACTGCGCTATAGATCGCGCTACACTGGGCTCTACTATACTGCATAATGGCGTCAAGTTCGACAACCTGGTACACATAGCCCATAACGTAGAAGTAGGGGAGAACTGCTACTTTGCCGCATGTGTTGTAGTGGCTGGTTCGACCAAGATAGGTCCTGGCTGTATGTTCAGCGGACAGGTAGGCGTAGTAGGCCATCTCACCATGGCAGGTGGTACAATTGTAACTGCACAATCGGGCATATCTAAGAGCATACCGCAAACAGGTACAGTACAAATGGGCAGCCCGGCATTTGATGCCAACAAATACCGCAAGGCATTCATTCATTTCCGCAACCTTGATTCAATAGTACAGCGTATATCTGTGCTGGAAAAGGCGGGGAAGTAACTTGGAATTGGGTCAATAGAGGGACGCACTGAGTAGTGAGTCACTTCATTTAACGAATACTGTGAGGATTTATTTGACATTGATTTACTCTTCCAGTAACTTATTTAGCTCATTTGTAAGGGTTGTTTTGTCGGGCAGGTATAGCTGATACTTGCTTAATAGTATTTGGTTGGTAATACTGGCAGTGGCATACTCTACTAATATATGATTATCGTATGCTCCAAGCAATATTCCTACTGGCTCATTATCACCATCTGTGGCCTCCTCTTTTTTGAAATAATTGAGGTACAGATTCATTTGTCCGATATCCTGGTGGTCTATTTCGCCACGTTTCAGGTCTATTAACACGAAGCATTTAAGTATGCGATGGTAGAATAAAAGGTCAACATGGAAATGCCGCCCACCTATGCTCATTCTGTATTGGCGGGCAATAAAGGCGAAACCTTTACCCAATTCCAGTAAAAAATGCTGGAGGTTCTCTATTATCTTTTGTTCCAATTCTGTCTCCAGATATTGGTGGCTTTCCGGTATTTGTAGAAATTCAAGTACAAAAGGATCTTTTATCAGGTCTTCAGGTGATTGTATTTCATGGCCCTTACCAGCAAGTTTTAATATACCTTCTTTATCCTTACTTAATGCCAACCTATGAAATAACATACTTTTCATTTGTCGCTTTAATTCCCGAACGCTCCATCTTTCTTTCTCTGCCTGCTTGCTGTAAAACATTATTTCCAGTTCATTTTCAGCCTTCAGTATCTCAAAATAATGTGACCATGTCAATAAGTGAGACAGTGTCTCACTATTTTGAAAAATTAAATAAATTTTTCTCATATACAAAAGATTGGAGCGGCTAAACCCTTTGCCATAAGCAGTTGTAAGATCAGTAGATAACCTATTGAACAACTGTGAGCCATATTCGGCTTTCTCATTACCTTTTTGTTCGAAGGTCACGATGTGTTTCCCTATCTGCCAGTAAGTTTGTACGAGTATAGTATTTACAGAATAGGCTGCCTTTTCCCTGCCTTGTTGTAACAGGAGTCCTATTTCCTCTATCAATAGTGGGTAAGTAGTCACATTGTCCATTACTGCTAATGTTTGGTTTAATGCTGTAAAGATATTAGGAAGACTGATAAAATTAATTACTGTCGTAGTGATGCTGAGCATGTCACTTGTCTACAGTAATATATTGCTGGTTTATGGTGGGCATACCGAACATGTCAAATGCCAGATCCGTCTTGAACGCTATTTAAATTGGGTTTTTGCCTAGGGTGTGCTTTGCTCTCTTTTTGCGTTCTTTGGTTGATCCTACTTTGCGCCTCTTCACCCACCCTCATAAAAAAAGCCTCCCGGATACCGGAAGGCTTATAAATGTGGTGTGAGCCGGGCTTGAACCGGCGACACCAGGATTTTCAGTCCTGTGCTCTACCAACTGAGCTACCGCACCATTTTAAAAAGAACTTTTTGACCTCAGCTACCAGCAAAAGATAACCTTTTGAGTGGTGGTGCGGGCCGGGATTGAACCGGCGACACCAGGATTTTCAGTCCTGTGCTCTACCAGCTGAGCTACCGCACCTTTTCCCGTTTTGGGATGGCAAAAATAGGATATTATTCCGATTATCCAAAAGGTTTCTCGCAATTCAGCAATATATTTGTCCGCCATGAGTCTGCACGATATTTTAACCTTACTGATCACACAAGCAAAGGCTACTCCCACGCTTGAGTGGATCGCCATCACAGCCGCTGTGGCAGAGGTTTTGCTGGCCCGGGCCAATAAGGTGTTGCTCTATCCGGCAGGGCTCATTAGCACGCTTATCTACATGTGGATATTCATACAACCCACAACCAAACTCTATGCAGATGCTATCCTGAATGTCTATTACTTCATCATGAGTATATATGGCTGGGTATTATGGAGTAGTAAGAACAAGGGCCATCAGTTGCAGATAACAGCCATCAACCGGAAAGAAACAGTGATGGTCATAGTCTTTGGTATGGCAGGCTGGGGTGTATTGTATCTAATGCTCACAAAATTGTTCCTACTACTGCCGGGTTATACGCCATCAGATATTGCAGTATGGGATGCCTTTATCTCGGCTACCGCATGGGTGGGTATGTGGCTGTTGGCTAAAAGAAAGGTAGAGAACTGGCTGTTGCTCAATATCTCTAACTTAGTAGCTATCCCTATTTACATCAATAAGGGCATGCCTTTTACTGCGGCCCTTACTTTATTTCTGTTTATTGTAGCTACTTTTGGGTACTTCGAATGGAAAAAACAAGCGCAAACATCTTTGGCAACTGCCTGATAATACTACTCCTCTGTATTACATGCCGCACCAGTGCCCAAGATGCCGACATCAATATCCTTAAAGACATTAACCTGAATAGGAACAAGTCTCTGGACAATGGCATGGCCACGTTGACCAATTCTGTTTACCCCATATCAGCAGCATTACCCATATCTGAACTGGTAGCAGGGTACGCCCGCCACGACAAGCAGCTCATTACCAGAGGGTGGACCACCGTGGCTGCTGTGGGGACCAACTTCATTGTTACATTCGGGCTGAAATATGGTGTGGATCGTCCACGTCCTTATATCACTTACCCCGAGTTGCAACCTTACAAACATAACAGAGATGCATCGTTCCCGTCGGGGCATACTTCCTTCTCATTTAATACTGCAACATCATTGACCATCCTGTTTCCCAAGTGGTATGTAGCTGTGCCGGCCTATGCATGGGCGGCTAGTGTCGGTTACTCCAGAATGTATCTCGGCATGCACTATCCTACAGATGTATTGGCGGGCGCTATCGTTGGTACAGGAACCGCCATACTTGCCGATAAAGGCAACAAGTGGTTACAACATCACAGAAAGAAAAACGCGCACATTGAGCATTAAGAAAATAGTGGTCATTGGTCCTGAATCTACGGGAAAGAGTACGCTTAGTGCAGCTCTGGCAGCTGCATTGCATACTGTGTGGGTGCCCGAGTACGCCCGTGCGTATCTCGAAAGCCTTGGCCGACCGTATGAAGAACATGATCTGCTTGCTATGGCACAAGGACAATTGCGTGCAGAAGATGAAATAATAAATCAGGCCAATCAATACCTAATCTGCGATACCGACCTGAACGTTATAAAAGTATGGAGCGAAAACACCTACGGGCATTGTAACAGAGAGATATTAGAGCAAATTGCACAAAGAAAATATGACCTGTATCTGCTCACCAATATAGACATACCATGGGAAGATGATCCGCTACGCGAACATTCCTCTCCCGAGTTGCGCAATTACTTTTACAATCAGTATAAGGATATCGTCATGAACAGCGGTGTGCCCTGGATAGATATTAGTGGTGATCATGAAGAACGAGTAAAATCTGCTGTTACTGCGATCAAACTCATTGAGCCATTGAGCAATTAAGCCATTGCGCCATTATCTTTCAGCGGGTTCCTCTGTTTCCACTTACTATTCTCCATAGCCGAAAAATACTTTACGAACCACTTCACCACAAAGTCCGGTATGTACTCCATTTTTATAAAGTAGCTGAGCTTCCTTGCCTTAGCGCCCAGGCTTGCCTTCGCATCAAATGAAGTACGACCCAGTTGCAATACTTTCTTGCCCGACAATATAGCTCTTTCCAGCCCCGAGAACAGGATATTGAAGTAGAGTTGGTAGGTATTGTTCAGTTCGTAGTTGAACCCGACATAATAGATATGGTAGTAGTCAACGCCGGTAAAAGCTGTATAGAATGCTATTAATTTACCATCGTTCATAAAGCCTATCACCTCAAAGCCATCTCCATACATGCGTTTCAGCTCGGTAAAATACCCCGGCTGTGGCTGTGTTAGCGTAAAGGGTTGCTGGTGAACAGTGGCAGAGAACAGACGGTCAATATCCTGCTCATACGCAGCTACTTCAGTCGTAGTCAGAGCTCTTAGTTCCAGCGGTGCTATTGCCGCAAGGGCCTTCTTTGCTCTCGTTTTATACTTCTTACTCAGGTCATTGAGATAGTCCGAGAGGGTATGCCAGTTGGCATCTACTTCCATGTCCATCACCTGGTCTTCAAATGGGGTAGAGTAGCCATTCTCACTGAGCAGTTGCTGCGCCTGCGCGGTAATTGGTGGTAACTCTTTCAGCACAATGGCAGTAGCACACTCGTCTGCGGCTATCTTTTCCGCTATGCCTGCTATGGCCTCTGTAGCCTCATCAACGGTAAACACTGAGTGGTCGTAACAATGGCTGGTGGTCTCATTACGCAGCACATTACCCAGCATTACCGCCTTCGCTTTCTTCAGGTTTACAAAGGCCTTCAGTATATGTTTTACAAATGCGCTGTTATTCTCGAGGTTAAAGTTGGCCGCAGTAAGTGTAAATATCTGGTAGTAGGCAAAAAGTACCGGCTTGCCATTTTTACTGATGACCACATACCTGATCGTTGCATTGGTCAACGTCTTTTCTAATAGGGCAAGGCAGGGATAAGAAAGCTCGGGTACATGGTCGGTATTAAGTGTATCGAGCGCTGTCTTTACATCAGCAATGTTCTTAGATATTTGTATTTGAAAAGGGTCTTTTGCGCTTAGCGTTGATGAAAAATGTCTTTTGAGCATTGAGGAGATAAGACAGTCGTTAAAAGTGCCGTCGGCTGAATTGAGTTTAAGGTCTTTATAAGTGGCACTCATTGATCATGTTTGTATCAAAATTAGTGAACTATTTAAAGACTTTTGCAACGAAACAGAAATGGAAAAGAACAGATAAATTAATAGAGTTTATTTTATCATCTTTCCCAGGGCTAAATATGCAGAAGTAAGCCGATTTTGGTTTATCTTTATTTGTAGCGTTTGTCATATCTATTCGCGCATTTTATGTCTCTTTTATCCCGGACTGTCACAACTGTTATCATAGTTATTGGTTTGATCATATCCGTTGCCCATGCGGGTGGAAAAAAGGGAGTAAAGAAAAAATACAACCTCGTAATTACTAATTACACCGAAGAGAATGACGTGTTGGTCAGACCGGTCATGAATGTCCCTGCCTCGTCTATCGGACAAATAGGTTTGACGCTCAATAAGCCATTTAATAAGGTTCGGGCACTACATGGACTGATACCCGGCAGGCGTTATCATGTGTCGCCGGATGGACGAAATGACACTGTTGATTTGATCGTTTGGAAGAGCAACGATTATACCCGTAAAAAACTCGCCGGCTGGTTTCTTAATGAGCCACCGGAAATTTTCCCATTCAGAGGTGGGAATATATCGATGCCTGAGGATACCTTGCTATTTAAAGATGATAGTGGCCGGAAAAATATCATTCTTTCATTCGCTACACACGATCTGGCGCCTATAGATGACCTAAGTACTGGTCGCTACGCTTGCGTTACGATGGGATTGGCGTGGTTTAGGGAAGAGAATAATAAATGGGTGCTGAAATATTTTACCCCCGGTATTGGCTGCTACGGTGCATTTCAGTCACTGCCTAAGTTAAACCTGATCAAGTTGGGCACAAACAACTACGCATGTTACCTACTTAATAGCAACGGTGGGCCGGGGCAGGTCTACTACTCAGGGTTATACGTTTTTGCAATTGTTGACGGACAGGTCAGAATCGTGTTGACCGAAGATGCTGTTGAGCGGACCAATACAATGTCTTCGACCTGGTATCCTCATTTAACTACTTTTAAAACTAAATCAGACAGCGTGTTTCGGCGATTATCTCTGAAGCTGGAAGGAACATTTAACCGTAATATCCCGAATCCAGAATACGACACAACCGATTCGCCCATAGAGTTGGCAAAGGCAATAATAGGCAGGGATAGTTTTGATTTTCGAGTTACCCGCTGTTTTGAGTACCGTAATGGTAAATACAGAAAAGTATCTTCCAGGTATAAAGTGAAATAGGAGCCGCGGCACAAAATTAATATGTACTTAAAAAGCCCCCATTAACTTCGGTATCTATGCAATTCGACCTCAATAACAAAGTAGTGAAACTCTGTGCCGATGGCATGAATGCTGAGGCGAAGGGCGATATTGATGCGGCAACCAGCTTGTTTCAGCAGGCATGGGATGCCGCTACCGATGATTTTGAAAAATTCACTGCCGCTCATTATATGTCGCGGAACAGGGAAGATGCATCTGTAGAACTTTATTGGAACGAGACCGCACTGGATCATGCACTGGCTATGACCGATGATGAAGCTAAATCGCACTATCCCTCACTCTATCTTAATGTTGGCCGGTCGTATGAGAAACTGGGGGACAATGAGCTTGCACGCCAACACTATCAATTGGCAGCCGAATTCAGCGAAAGTCTTGCTTCAGGGGGATACACCGATATGATCCGTTCGGGTATTAAAGCGGGTCTGCAACGCACAGGGGCTGCCCGGCCTGCCATGGAACTTCTCTCTAAGATGATAAATAAGTGGTGCGAGCAAAAAGCACTTCGGCCACTGTCGTTTGTATTGCCGGTGTTCGTTAGTTACCTGGGTACCGAACAAGACAGGAACAAGTTGATCAGCGCACTCAGCTACCTTAGTTCCACCCGCTGCCTTGATGAAAAAGACCAGCAAAATACAGATGCGCTTATTGCAGAATTATCGGCTGAGGAATAATTCGTAGTTGGCTAAATCGGGTTCATTCACAGAATTTTCCATCTAAAATGCCGGGAACATTCTAATTAATTATTACTTTGCTCTATGAAATATTCTTTCCTCTTTATACTGTTGCTGGTTTCTTCATCGGCCTGGTCGCAGGTATTGTTCAAATACGATTTTAAAGACTGCGAACCGGCAGATATATGCCTCTATTGTGGCGATGCGCCTGCAAGACCGCCCGTGAAGCTGGCCAAATACCTGCAGAAAAAACTGAACCGTGCACAGTTTGAATACAATGGCAAAGGCCGCCAGATGCTGTTCCAGGTATACATAGATGCCAAAGGCAAGTTATGTGTATTGAGCATTGACGATAAACATGATATGTGGCAGCTGAGAAAAGACATGCGCCTTGAGCTAAATAATATGCCTAACTGGATACCTGCTACTCTTTACGGGAAACCTACCCACACCTCTATGGTGTTGGAATTTACGTTCCACAAAGACTATTTCGATATTCGCTACATCAGCAAACGCCCGCAGGTAGATGGCAGGGTAATATAAATCGTTGCCTAATGAGAATGTCATGCTGAGCCGCGTCGAAGCACGACATTCGCTGTAGACGTATTTGTTTTGTAGACCCATAAAGGTTAGTGTATGACTGTCGTGGTTCGGCAAGCTCACCATGACAGTCATACACTAACATCAAAAAAACATGCACACCACATACCTTTCCCTCGGCAGTAACATTGGCGACCGCCAGGCGCTCATGACGCAGGCATTAGCTATGTTGGAAGTTACCGCCGGCAGGGTAGTCAAGCAATCGGCATTGTATGCCACCAAAGCATGGGGTATAACTGATCAGCCCGACTTCCTGAACATGTGTGCGGCAATAGAAACAGACCTTTCTGCACAAGAATTACTGGCTACTATCCTGCAAACCGAACGAAACCTGGGCCGCGAACGCAAGATCAAATGGGGAGAAAGGACGATCGACATCGACATCCTGTTTTATGATGATGCCATTATCAATGAGCATGACCTTATTGTTCCTCATCCTTATATTCAAGACAGGCGTTTCATACTGGTCCCAATGGCAGAGATAGCCCCCGATCTGGTTCATCCTGTTTTGAACAAGACAATTAACCGGTTATTGAAAGACTGCAAAGATGAGCTACAGGTGCAATGCCTTGACAAATCATAAATATTGACGTCTTATTTGCGAAAGTAATACTTGAAAAAACTGAATTTTTCTGCACCTCGTGCGGTAATTGCATTATCTTCTAGGAAGCTGACAACTGGCCGGTAGTCTTTAAGGCTCGTGTCGCTTAATAGTAGCCTATTGCCATTTGTCATGTAGAGCATGATTCCTTCATCATAGTTTGTTCTTCTGCGAATGCGTGTTGTCGTATATCCGTCCATTTCATCTACAGAAATGGATTCAGTTTTCTTAAATAGGTATGTTATTGTTAGTTTATTACTTGTATTGTCTATGATGATGCCTGTTGTGAGTGAATACATCCGAATGCCAAGGGCTGTTATAGTAGTCAATAATACAAGACAGAAAGCTATCATTACCGTTGTTATGTAGTCTAGTTGCCCGAGTGAAGTATGGAAATCATCGCAAATGATATTTATCAATAACCCTATGTAAAAAATTATTCCCAATGCGCTACCCCAGAGCTCAATTTTATTAGGACCAATTTTCATTTTTCAGAGATCAGACGGTAAGATAATTGTTTAGTAGAACATCACATACTACTTCGCACCCAACATAGAGATCAACTTCTCATCTCTGTGGTACACGTCTCTTACAAAATTGATGTGCTTTCCTGTTGTGTCTTCAAATGCGGTAAGGTAGGCTATATGGACAGGTATCTTGTTAGATAATACTCTCCATTGCGTTTTATGAGTGCTGATGATGGTGTCCAGCTTACCCTGCGTAAATTCTTTCTTCTCTATTTGCGACAAAATGAATACTGCCATTTCCTGTGGTTGTTGCAGTCTTATACACCCTGAACTCAATGCGCGGTCACGCTTCACAAAATCCTCGCGGTGAGGTGTGTCATGCAGGTATATATCCCATGGATTAGGTAGGTTGAACTTCACATAGCCCAATGAATTATCGTCGCCCGGAGCCTGCTTATAAGCATAGCGCTTGTAGTTCTTTGCATTTATCTTGCTTACGTTTACCAGGTTGCCCTTTTGGTCATAAGCCTTCAGGCCTTTTTTCTTCATGTATTCATTACCGCTTTTCTGTATGCCGGGCAATACGTCTTGCTTAAGGATAGTTGATGGTACACCCCAAGGTGGGTTCAACACCACGTTAGACATTACAGCATATAGCGAAGGCGTCTGCCTCACAGGCTTGCCGACAACTACACGCATGTGCATAGAGTTGGCGCCATTCTGCCTGAAGAAGAGCTGCATCAGCGGCACGTTGACTATAATGTACATGTTGCCAAAGTCTTTCTGCATCCACCTGATACGTTCCAGGTTAGCTGCAATTTTAGGTAGTAGTGAGTCAGGACTTGTTGTCAGATACCTCATGGTAGTACTATCGGTCTTGCCTGTAGGCTTTATACCCATATAGTTCTGGTAAGCCATCAGCAATTGTGCCCACTCGCTCACACTGTCATTAGGTTCAGTGGTTATCCATGAGGCTTCTTTATTAATTATGGCAGCTATGTTTGCCTTTGCTGTGCTGTCAAGATTCTTCACTCCTTCCAGCGATACAGCTGCCGCGCGTAGCTCAGAGTCTGCTGATAATGTCCAGAGTTGTTTATATTCATTGCGCAGTAATTGGTAGGTAGGTACTGTACTCTTAAATTCATCCAATGAATTGTACTTTACCTGCATGTCTGTAAGCAGCATAGGTGCGTTCCAGGTAGAGTCATTCACGTGAAACCATAACGAATCTACTTTCTTAGGTACTATACGGCCTATCAGCAGGTCTTTAGCCACTGTCAGGTAGCATCGTGTCAGAGATGTGTCGAACGCAATAGCCTGGTCTAGTGTAGTCTCTTTTTTGCCCAGTTTCTCCTTCAGTTTGGTCAGTTGCGTATAGCCATATTGCTCGGGATCTAACCCATCCCACTTCACTTCTGCCAGTTCGGTAAGGAAGCGTTCCGCAGCTTCGTCGGCCTTGTAGCCATGAGATAACCATATCGGGTTATAGTCGTTTTGAAAATAAGCATACCGCATATCTGCGGTTGCATTCCTTATTTTCTTAGGCGCAGCAGTATCGCCTGCCGGCATTACAGTTTCCATTTTCTCTATGAAGTCATCATAAGAGAAGCCGGTGGAAACTGCGTTCTTTTTGTGTTTTACCTTGTTTTTGCACGAATAAGTGCCGAATAGAATAGTAAGAAGGGCTAATAAAGCAATACTCTTTTTGACCACGGGGTGTATATCAGACATATTATGCAGTAATCACTGCCATTTTTAATAATAATTGTAGCAAAAACTATACCAACTGTAAAGGTGCTAAATGGATAGTTCTTTCATAGGGTCCCAGAATACCTTTTCAAAATCCTGTACCTGGTCATCTTTCACTTTTACCCCTTCTTTCTCCAGCAACTCCTGCATCTTTTCAGGTGGGGAAAAGTGATGTTTGCCGGTTAGTAGCCCCTTACTGTTTACCACCCGGTGAGCCGGTACTTTGGGCTTCATACCATGGGCATGGTTCATTGCATATCCCACCATTCTAGCACCCGTAGCAGCACCGATTGCCGCCGCCACAGCGCCATAGTTAGTTACACGCCCTTTGGGTATCAGGCGCACCACCTCGAAAATAACTTCATAGATGTTCTCTTTATCCTTGATCAGCGTTTTCATTGGCTTTACGGTTATTCAGGAGTTGTGTACGTTTTGGTTCAGGTACTTTCTCATAGTCAAACGGACAGTTAAGACACCCATTGCCACAGCAGTATCCTCGTTCCGAAAGGTACAAAGCGCTCATTACCAACCTTCCATCAGGCAATATATAATAGTCTCTATTCTCCTTCAACTATTTCGTCTTCTGGTTCATCCTTACTAAACCTACCTGTGAGTACAATTGGGGTAGGAGGGAGGGTGAATGATACATAATAAATTGTACGATTATCCAGCAGGTGCATCTTTTCATAAAATGTCTGGATGGCCAGTGGTCCATTCACCATATTCTTACCATATATGTCTGCTATGTTCTCTACTATGGTGCAGCCGGTTTCAGCTATCGTTTCGAGTGTAAAGTCATAGAGTACTTTAGAGTCGGTCTTCAGGTTAATGATACTGCCCGGCTTCAATATTCGCTGATAGTAAGAAAGGAAACGGGCATGCGTCAGCCTGTTCTTTTCTTTACCTTTTTTAAGAAAGGGATCTGCAAATACGATCCATATTTCACCTACTTCATTTTCGCCAAAATAGTCATTGATCTTGCCTATGTGTGTACGCAGGAACGCAACATTATCCAGTCCTTCGGTAAGTGCTATTTTAGCACCGTTGTGTATACGGTTGCCCTTTATGTCAATGCCTATAAAGTTGCGGTCTTTGTGCTCACGGCCCAGGTTTACGCTATATTCTCCCTTGCCACAGGCCAGCTCCAGCGTTATCGGATTGTCGTTTTTAAAGAAATCCTTCCAGTTATTTTTCATGTTCTCAGGGTACTGCAATACATTTTTAAATGTATCTATAGCCTGGAATTTGATCAGTTTCTTGTGCCCCATAATTTTTAGAACGGCAAAGGTAATAGTTATTTTGCCCTGTTTAAAATATAACGGACGCTGATCTTGTAATTGAAGTGATCTCACTTCTGAGAGGCGAATGATATTTGATGCTTCTTTAACTTTCGGTTGCTATTATTTTTGGATTTCTTGCAATACCCATTGTTTATTTTTCGAAAATGCAAATTTTATTGTCATGAAATTGTTTGTTTTATAAAATACCACTAATATTGTAGCGTTATAAATTTATAAATACCTTTAAAAAGACAACATGAAAAAAAGATTTCTACTTCTTCCACTGATTGCCATTGGCGCTTACGTTACTCTATCAAGTAATATCGGTGGATACCTTTCAAATGCTACAGGTAGTAATGGTGGCACTGTAGGTTGTGGTGGCGGCGGCTGTCATAGCAACACTGCTTCTTCTACTGTAACACAGACTACCATTATTGTTGACTCAGCTGGTACGCTTGTTACAGTTTACCATCCTGGTGTTACTTACCGCGTATCATTAGCCGCAGGTACTGCAGCTACGTCGGGTTTGACCAAATTCGGTTTCCAGTTGTCATCATCTAAGGCTGCATCTGCTGCACAGGCAGGTACATGGGTTGCGGCTACAGCGCCGGTTAACGCTACTGTATCTGCAATGGGACCATTCAGCGTGGTTCGCCATACTGCTCCTATGAGTGATTCTGTTATTTTGGCCGGAGCAGCTTTTGTTTATCCTGTTTCTATTCAGTGGACAGCACCTGCAGCTGGCACCGGAGCCGTTAAGTTCTTTGGTGTGATCAATGCGGTTAACAATAATACCAACGCCGATGCTGGAGATCTTTGGAACTCTACTACTACTACAATTACTGAGTATGTAGACCATACGTTAGTTAGCGAAGTAGCAGCTAAAGTGGCTATCAATACTTTCCCTAACCCGGTTACATCTTCATTTACCCTACAGCTTAGCAACGCTGCTGCAGGAACATATGGTGTTCAGGTAATGGACATTACCGGTAAGATCGTTGTTAAGCAGTCAGTTGAAGTTACAGGTAACACTGCTTCATCTACTATCAACCTTAGCAATTTTGCTGCAGGCAGGTACCACGTTGTTGTTGAAAAAGACGGCGTGCGCACTGTAAAGGCAATTGTAAAGCAATAGTCAGTAAACATTTTTTATATTCATCCCCGGTTGTATCTTCAACCGGGGATTTTTTATTGTGTGGATTAGTCTGAACCAGGATTTTTAGGATTAAAGGAAAAACAAGATGCCCGATGTTAGCTGAATACCATAAAAGATAATTTATGTGGAAATATTTATCGTTGGTTTTGATTTGTCTCCGTTTTGGCAATTCTGCATTCTGCCAAAAGAAGATTCAGAAAATTCAACAAATTAATAAATGTGAATTTCTGAATATTGCTTTGAAGGTTGACTCGGCCATAAACTGGCTTGGCTTACGGAACATTAAGGCTGATACAATTGATGTCTTTGATTGGAGTAATACTTTTGACGGCTGTAACACTATAAGTGAATTGGGTATAACCTATCGCTTTTTGGCGATGAAGCCAGGGAAACGGAATGTTATCCAAGCAGCAATTATGAAGCACAAAGGCACTTCATATGAAATAATGATAGTGTCTGGTTTTAACGGCAATGCAGTTACCTGTCATTTTGGTGTTAAGGGCAAGCAAATAATACTGATCAGCTGTGAACTTGGTAATACTTGATTTTTTTTACTTCCATTAGTATTACTTAACTCATTGAATTACCAGATATTATCTAGAGATGTCCACATTTTTGTGAATATCTTTATTTTAAAAATTCATTTCCGCGCATTAATTTACACCCGATTCAGGTGAAAACCTGTGTGCTCTTTGACATTATGAACCCTCATCACAATTCCCCTTCAGAAGTTGTAGGGGCTGAAAATCTTCAGCCCTGCATCAGATATTTTTGTTTTTTGTTCCTGTCTTTAATAACCAAAAGGTGGTATTTCGGCGAAAATTGGCGGAAAACTGCGGAAACTGGCGGTTTTTAAAAATCGACCAAACCCTTAACTGTAGATGATTACAAAGGAAACGCACCCAAAAAAACTGCCGGAAACGCAAAAGACCACCATTGGCGGAAATGCAGCAAATACCTGTCTCCAAGTGGCTGAAAAAAATAGACCGTTCGGATACCCAAACGGTCTATAATGCGTTATCAAGTCATTGTCGAATTGCCAAATTGTCGAATTGTCAAATTCAATTAATCTTCTTCCTCTACCGGCGGGTGTATTGTAACCTTCACCCGCTGTATACGCATCTTGTCTAGCGCCATTACGGTAAATTCAAACTGCTTATAAGTAACCGATTCGTTCACTATCGGGAAACGTCCTTTTATTTCAAGGAACAGTCCACCCAGTGAATCGCTTTCGCCGCGCACCACATCAAAGGTTTCAGCAGGTTCGCCTATCACACGGCACACATCATTGATAAGCATCTTACCTTCAAAGATGTAATTGTTGTTATCTATCTTTTTGTAGTTGAGGTCGTCTTCATCAAATTCATCCTTGATGTCGCCGATGATCTCTTCCATAATATCTTCCAGCGTAATGATACCAGATGTGCCACCAAACTCATCGACCACCATTGCAAAGTGTATGCGCTTAGCCTGAAACTCTTTCAGCAGATCTTCGATCAGTTTACCCTCATGCACAAAGTACGCGGGGCGGATAAGTAGCCTCCAGTCATAGTTGTCGTTATCAAGATGTGGTAAAAAATCTTTGGTATGTATGATGCCAGATACTGTATCCAGTGTTTCTTTATACACCGGCAGGCGTGAATAACCCGCTTCCAGACAATGCGCCCTTACTTCGGTAAAGGTCATTTCATAGTCTATAGCAGTTACATCAAGCCTTGTTCGCATTATCTGCTTGGCAGTGATGTTACCAAACTTCAGGATGCCCTTAAATATGTTCACCTCTTCGCGGGTGGCGGAGTGGCCTACGGTCAGTTCTATAGCGTGTGCGAAATCCTCGCTGCTAATATTGTTGGCAGGTTTTGACGTGATCTTGCCCTCTATAAATTTGGTTGAAGACACCAGCATGGTACTAACCGGTCTGAAGACCTCTGTAAGCAGTTTTATATAAGGAGATGCAAACAATGCCATACGTAGGTTGTTCTGAGTAGCATATACCTTTGGTAGTACTTCTCCAAAAAGTACCAGCAGGAATGTAACACCCACTACCTGTATAACAAACGACATTACAGAAGACACATGAAGTGGCTCCAGCAACATTGCCGTCAGCATATTGGTAGTGATAACAATAGCTATATTAATGAAGTTATTGGCCACAAGCAGGGTAGCCAATAGCATTTTAGGTTGGTCAAGTAGTTGGGAGGCCTGACGTGCAGAGCCTTTTTCCTTCGATTTGAGAAAGTGGATGTCTTTAGCAGACAGCGAAAAGAATGCAGTTTCGGCACCGGCTATTACAGCGGTCATCAACAGCAAAACAATAATAACAATAATAAGTATAGTGGCGTTTGACGTAGTTGCCGCACCTGTAGCTTCGAGAAATAAATTTGTGAAGTGTCTATGACCTTCGGGTATTCCTTCCAATGGTAAAAAGTTTGTTGAATAAATCAAAATTAAAAAAAGGCACGAAATAAAAAAGTGTTTCCACCCTTTTACTCATCATATAAATAACATACCACCATTATATTTCCCTCATTTATCTTCTGTTCAGATGTAAATGTGGTCAGTTGCATTGCTATTATCCTTTCATTAATCTATTAAAAGTATAGATTATTTCGCAGAAACGACAGAACTGTTTTAGGGAAGGCGATCGTAGCAAGCTCTGCAGGTGTTGCCCAGAAGCCATCTTCAGGGATAAAAGAAGGTTTTTCTTCCACATCTACCGTAAAGAACCGGCTCTCTATAATTCTATGAGTTAATCGTTGCGTTCCGTTGCCTGCAAAATCTATACTGCCATATTCCAATTGTAGTTCTTTGAATGACGTAATTTGTAACAGCTCTTTTTTATCGATCGCTTGCTCCGTTTCTATCATCAGCGGTTCGTGCAGATTTTCCCAAATATCTTTCCCCGTTCTTTTGCGGAGCCATATTCTATCGGCCCATTTTATAACCAGGTAGTTGAAGTGGCGGGTGGCAACCGTTATCTTTTTACTGCGCACCGGTAGCAGGGTAGTAAGGTTTTGGTGAAAGGCTACACAGTTCTTTTGCAGCGGACATTGGTCGCACAATGGATTGCGCGGAGTACATACGGTTGCGCCAAGGTCCATTATGGCCTGGTTATACCCCTGGCTATGGGCGGGGTCTATCAGTTCCTGAGCAAGAGTGGCAAACTGTTTTTTACCTTCGGTGGTATCAAATGGTGTTTCTATAGCAAAGTAGCGGGAGAGCACTCTGTACACATTGCCGTCTACCACTGCATGGGGCAGTCCGTAGGCAAAGGAAGCTATTGCGGCAGCAGTGTAGGGCCCGATACCTTTAAGAGATATGATTCCCTCATAGGTGTCCGGGAATTTGCCGCCAAATTCAGTGGTTACCAGTCGTGCGGTCGCCAGCATATTTTTGCAGCGGTTGTAATAGCCGAGCCCCTGCCATATCCTAAAGACGTCTTCGTCTTTGGCTGCCGCCATATCGGCAATTGTGGGGTAGGTCTCGGTGAAGCGCAAATAGTATGGCATACCCTGTAGCGCGCGGGTTTGCTGTAATATTATCTCCGATAACCATATTTTATAGGGATCCTGCTCATTTTTCCAGGGCAGGTTGCGGTCATTATCATTGCGGTGCCAGCTGAGTAGTTGGGTGGTGAAGTATTTTTTTAGCCCTTTAGAGATATCCATCAGGCTGCAAATTACGGAAACACACTTATTCATAATTACTATGAAAATAAATCGCCGCTAAAGCCTATTTTTGCATCCAATTTCGACTACAACCAATGGAAAACGTTAATCTCAAAGAGATGGCCACCCAGGTGCGCCGCGATATAGTTCGTATGGTGCATAAGGTGCAGAGTGGCCACCCGGGTGGTTCACTGGGCTGCACAGATTTCCTTACTGCGCTCTATTTTCAGATCATGAACCGCAAGCCGGGTTTTGATATGGATGGTGTAGGTGAAGACATCTTCTTCCTGTCCAATGGTCATATCTCTCCGGTATTCTACAGCGTATTGGCTCGTAGCGGTTATTTCCCGGTTAGTGAACTGGGTACTTTCCGTCATATCAACTCTCGCCTGCAGGGGCACCCGGCTACACATGAGCATTTGCCGGGTGTACGCATTGCCAGTGGGTCACTGGGTCAGGGGTTGAGCGTGGCATGTGGTGCTGCATTGGCTAAGAAAATGAACAACGATACTAACCTGGTATATTCACTTCATGGAGATGGTGAGTTGCAGGAAGGTCAGAACTGGGAGGCAATAATGTTTGCCGCTCATCATAAAATAGATAACCTCATCAGCACAGTCGACTTTAACGGCCAGCAGATTGACGGTCCTACCGATAAGGTAATGGGTCTGGGTTCTTTGCGCGACAAGTTTGAGGCATTTGGCTGGCAGGTAATGGAGATGAAGGGTAATGTGATGGAAGATGTACTTAAGGTAATGGCCGATGCAAAGGCTGCTACCGGTAAGGGCAAGCCAATTTGTGTATTGATGCATACAGGCATGGGTGCAGGCGTTCCTTTCATGGAAGGCTCTCATGAGTGGCATGGTATTGCACCAAACGATAAGCAGCTGGAAGAGGCATTGACCATTTTGCCTGTTACCACTTTTGGAGATTATTAACAGCATCTTATTCTTATAAACAGTAAATTTGATATGCAGCCTTCACTCAGGGCTGCATATCTTATGTTACAGTAATCATGCAGTTGCATTATATGAAACGGACTTTTGCTCTATCTCTTCTTGTTCTTGCCGCCGTGGGGGCATTGCTCCCTTCGTGCAAAAGAAAAGAAGTGTTCGAGACACGCAAAACCCGCATACAGCACGACTGGAAACTGGTAAGAACCGCAACAGATGCTAATGCCAATGGAGTGATTGACGCCTCTGAGATACACCCTGTTAGTGCGACCTACATAGCCACACTCACTTTTAAGAGCGACCTTACAGGCAACGAAAATGTAATAGCCAACGGTGTCACTACCGATTATCCTTTTACCTGGACAATGGATCCGACGCTTGATACCATCACTCGTAGTGGAGTAGGACATAATGTGATCAAATACTTTCTGGCCGATATTTCCTCTATCAATATGGACCTGACTACCGTAACCGACCTGGGTGTAGCGGGTTACTATTATGAACGTAAATAGAATGGCTTAGCGCCGGGTACTTCTCGATAACCGCTATTTCATTATCTTCACCTGCATATCTGTAGTGAATGTCATCAAACAAAACAACGTGGATAAACGGGTTGGATAGTATCAGGTTTGTCCTGGCACTCATTGTTTTGTTGTCACATATTCACAGTCCTTTTGCTGAAGCCTTAAAGCACTCCCAAAATGTTCTGGTCCACTTTACGGGCATATTTATGGAGCATCTGTTTAGCGGAGCAGCTGCCGTAGCCGGGTTCTTTATTATTTCAGGGTTCGTTATCCATTACCCCAATAAAGATAAAGAGACACTGGATGTTGTTCCGTTCCTCGTTCGTCGCCTGGTGAGGATAGTTATACCCATGATAGTTATAGGTATGATCGCCAGCCATTACAACCAGTACTTCGCTTTGCCGCTGTGGAGCCTTTATTGCGAGCTGGCTTATTATATACTGTACCCCATATTGTTCAGGATAAAGTGGAGCTGGAACACAAAGCTGTATGTGTCTTACTTAGTCTGTGCAGTTTTTGTTGCTGTGCTTTTGGGGGCAAATGCGGGATGGTTCAGAGGCATACACTTCAACGGCCGGGGGCCTTATTGGCAGATCTGCATTATATTCATTAATCTCCCAAGCTGGCTTTTGGGGGTAGTGCTGGCAGAGCATATAGACAAGTTTAAAGGGGCTGTAACATATGGGAAACTCTGGTTGATGAGAGGTGGTGCACAGTTACTGGCTATGGCAACTGTGGTCCTACGTATGCACTACCACATCAACTACACCTATTCCCTTATAATATGCTCATTGTTCTTTTACAAATGGCTGGAAGCTGAGATCATTTATCACAGAAACCATCCTGCTGGAAGTTGGTCGGAATATTTGGGTAAATTCTCCTATTCGCTTTATTTATGTCACCTGCTGTGTTTGCCACTGGTAGCACATTTTCTGCGACTAAATATGTATACCTACGTGTTGTATATAGTTTTACCTGTATTTATTTCGTATGTAGCGTGTTTATTAATTGAATGGCCGGCACACGCATTGGCGAGGTGGTTGGGGAAGAGAATAGCTTAATACTTGCTTGGTCAAAGATTATTTTCTCACAAACCAAACGCCACCTGCACGCCACCCCAGGTATGCATTTTCTGTGTTTCAAATTCCCTGCTTGAGACCGATTGGAAGTATTCGAGGGTAAAGCCCAGGTACTGTACTACAAAGCCAAACCTGTTTTGAAATACCAGCCTGTTTATATCGCCGGAACTGATGGTGTAAGGGCTGTCTTTATCAAATAAGCCGCCTTGTAGTGTAGCATCGTAGCCAACAATATTGAAGCCGGGATGCTCATACGCATAGATCCGGAACTTCTTGTTTTTCGTTTGGTTGCGATCATATGGTGAATCGAAATAGCCGAACATAAGTGTAAGACCAATGCCGGCCTTGTCGCTGAGGGTACCAGCGCGGGCAAATCCATCTCCGGACAACAGGAATGACTTTTTATAAGCCAGCAGTTGCTGCTCATAGTTCACCTGGTAGTTGAGAATGATATCGTTTTGTATCTGGTTGTCCCAGCCGTGGGGGGTAATGTTATTGAGCCATTTGTGTATGCTTCGCTGCATCTGTCCGGCACCTGCAAGGGGGCCAATGACGCCAGTACTTAATGACGATGTGAATCGCCTGTGCTTTTCGGAATTAGTAGCAATTACAAATGACTGTAGCATCATAGTGCCAGCAAAAGGCCTGTCGCCATAGAGTATTTCATTATGTCCAATGTCTGATGGGGTATAACCATTATGCTGAAAACCAAGCCCATATCGGATATAATCGTATTTGGGTTTGATGAGGATATAGTTCACAGGGTTCTTCTTCCAAAAGGAGCCAACAGTTTCAATGTTGATGCCTTGCGTATAGTATTCATCAGTTGCCGAAAAGAAGTCATTCTCATAGTTGAGTCTGAAATAAGCGTCTGAGTTGATGTTCTTATAGGCGGTGGTATTGTCTATTGCCTGGGCTCTGGCACTGAGGCCGGATAGGGTGAGTAGTAAGAGGGTGGATATGTTTCGAATATTCATGGTAGGTGTATATACGAAATGTATGCCAGCAGAGATTTATAAATGGGTTGCTGTGAAGTAACCACCTCCCGGCCGAAGGGGCGGTACTCCTCCTTCAAAAGGAGGAGAGTGTGGAATTTAAGTAAGTTGCGGAGGTGAAAAACACTAGTATATTGTACGCTTACTTAAAAATATGGAACACAATAAATGCGCAGCCATAGGCCAGTGCAAACATGTAGGCGAATTGTATCGCTGGGTATTTCCAGCTGCGGGTCTCGCGTTTTACTATGGCCAGTGTACTCATGCACTGCATGGCAAATACATAGAATATAAGCAGTGACAGGCCTGCTGCCAATGTATACACTGGTGTACCATCATCCCGACGGGCGGCCTGCATTTTTTCTTCAAGGGTTTGGGTGCCGTTGCTTACATCGCCCACGCTATAGAGGGTGGCCATGGTACCCACAAACACTTCGCGGGCAGCAAATGACGTAATAAGTGCTATGCCTATCTTCCAGTCGTAGCCGAGTGGTTTTATGGCAGGCTCTATGCCCTTGCCCATCATGCCTGCAAAAGAGTGCTCCAGGCGTTCAGTAGCCTGTTCGTGTTGTAGTGTTTCTGTTTGCTCCGGGTGCTGTTGTATTAGGGTAGTGTACTTTTCGTCTACCTTCTTCATTTGCGCGGGTGGCCCGAATGCGGCTAACGCCCATAGTATGAGAGACAAAACAATGATCACTTTGCCCACATCGCGGATGAAGATCTTACCTTTTTCCAGCATAGTGATACCTACGTTTTTCCAACGGGGAGCGCGGTATACGGGTAGTTCCATAAGGAAGTAGGAGCGGGTTTTGGTCTTAATAATGAGGTCCATGACCTTAGATACTATGAGGGCCATAACGAAGCCCAGCAGGTAAAGCCCCATGAGTACCAATCCCTGCATGTTAATAAAGCCCCACACACGCTTAGACGGTATCACCAATGCTATAAGCATAGTATATACAGGTAGCCTTGCCGAGCAGCTCATTAAGGGGGTAACCATTATGGTGATCAGTCTTTCTTTGGCATTCTGTATGGTGCGTGCCGCCATAATAGCAGGTACAGCACAAGCCATCCCGCTTATCAGCGGCATTACAGAGCGGCCATTGAGTCCGGCTGAGCGCATTATACGGTCGGTAAGAAAACTGATACGCGCCATATAGCCACTGTCCTCCAGTATGGTGATGAAGCCAAACAGAATCATTATCTGCGGTACGAATACGGCAATGCCGCTCATGCCAGCCAATAGTCCGTTTACTATAAGATCCTGTAATAAACCGGCAGGCATAACACCACTTATAGCAGTACCTATGTAGGCAAATGACTCCTGTATCCAGTCCATTGGGTACTTGGCCAGCCAGAAGATACTCTGGAACAGGATAAACAGTACTACGAGTAAAATGACATTGCCATATACAGGGTGCAGCAGCACCTTGTCTATACGATCGCTCACCACCATGCGCTTCATGGGGCTGTCGGTAACTGTGCATTGCTGCATAATGGTGTCTATCTTCTTATAGCGCATCATTATTTCCTCTGCTTGTATCTTGCCTTTGTTGAACTTATTCTCCCCCAGCAATGCAGCTACCTGTATACGGGTAGCTGCATTGAGGTGTTTTAGTTCGGCATAGTTGCAGGCCAGGTGCAGAGCGGCGTAGTTGCTGTCTTGTTCGCACAGCGTGCGGATGTCAGCCAGCCATTCGCCGGTAATAGATATTATATCGATGAAGTCGGGTAGCGATGCCGGTCGGTTTTCGGCTACATCGCTGATGGTCTTTTTTAGTCTGGCCAGCCCCTTATTGCGGCGGGGATTGATGGGGATAACGGGTACGCCCATCATCCGCTCCATTCCTGTGGTGTCAATGGTAATTCCCTTCTGGTTAGCTATGTCCATCATAGTGAGGGCAATTACCACCGGTATCTTCAGATCCATGATCTGCGAGCAGAAAAGGAGGTTGCGTTTCAGGTTAGACGCGTCGGCAATGACAACAATAAGATCTGGACGGTCGGCATTTTTTTGGTCCAGCAGTACTTCATAAGTTACCTGCTCATCGGCACTCTTAGGGTACAGGCTATACGTGCCGGGGAGGTCTATGATAGATGCAGACAGGGTGTCTGATATCTTAGAAATACCGGTCTTTTTATCGACCGTAACTCCCGGGAAATTGCCAACTTTCTGGTTGAGACCGGTGAGCGCGTTAAATAGGGAACTTTTCCCGCTATTGGGGTTGCCCACCAATGCTATGGTATATGAACGCTGCATTTATTGTGGCGGCAAAGGTAAATCATAATGGCTCAATGACCTAATGGCTGAATGGCTCAATGAAGGAAATATCGGATTGTGTAAATGAATTTGGGAATTCGGCAATTCGATAATTTGACAATTGGGCAATGTGGGTGAGGATGAGATTGTTCGGGCTAATTTGTACCTTGTTGGTGGGTTTCGGGAATCGGGAGATTCCCTACCGGTCGAGCGAAGTCGGGAGACTTCGCTCAGCGTTTAGTGCTGTCTCAACCGATCTGGCCTGCGTTTTATTGACATACTCAATAGAGGAAGAAATAAGAAATCCCGTTTGGCCTTACAAATGCCTTTACCCCTAATTTAAATTTTGGCCCATACTATGACTATCACGCTATTTTTTCTATTTTGAGCAACTCAATACAACCTACTTATGAATAGATTTGTACATTATATATGCCTGCTGCTTTGTGTGGCAGGCTATCTTCCGGCCACCGCTTCTGATATAGTTGATGATGCTTTTGTAAAAGAACACCTTAATATAGGGAGATATAGTATTGATACAGGTGCCAGCGCGGTGATACTTTTTGAAAAGGAAGAGTACCGCATATTCGCTGACAATAAAGGTGTGCTGAAACGTAAAGTGGTTGTTACCCGGGTCATCAGATTGCTAAATGAAGATGCATTCTATTTATCTAAAATGGGTGTATTTTGTTTTAATGATGCTGCAGCGCCTATAGAAGGGGCTACCTATAACCTTGTAGACGGTATTGTAGAAAAAACCGAATTGAAAAAGAGAAACCTAGACAGGAAGGATATTGGGGACGGGCTATCGGCGATCACGTTCGTTATGCCGCAAATAAGGAGAGGGTGTATAATAGCATATACTTATCAGCAGGCCAGCACTATTATGCCCCGATTGTGTAGCTGGCACATACAAGGTGAGTATCCTAAACTGGAAAGCCAATTTAGTGTTACCTGTCCACCTCTTACTGTGGAGTATAAACCCATTCGCACAACTAAGTTGTATCCTGTGCAGTATAAATCCATAAAGCAAGCGCAAGGATCTGACGATGCATTTGCTTGTGTTGGTAGTACTGATAAAAATGGTAATGTGACCAATCTTTGGATCAGGCGCAATGTGCCAGCATTTAAGGAAGAACCGTACATGGTGAATAGCATGAACTATAAAGAGGTTCATGAACTATATCTAGTCTCGTTGCGTTTTTCAGATGATAATACATGGGATAATTTTAATAGTGTCATATGGCAGAAGATGGGGTTGGATCTAAATGATCCTAAATTATTTTTCCTGCTTACGCTGGATTCGCTGGCCAAACCCGGGATGAGCGAAAATGAAAAGATGTTGCATATTTATTACTATGTGCGTAATAATTTTAAAGCAGTAAGCGGGGGAGAACGCAGGGAAAAGAATACAGATTTAAAGGCACTGTGGTACAATAGATCGGGAACTATTGGTGAGATAAATCTGCTGCTTACGTCTATGCTATTGAAGGCTAAACTACATGCCAATATCCTATTGATCTCAACGACAGAATATGAGTCGCCAAACAAGAATGTAACTGTCAGCGAACAAATGAACTATGTAGCTTGTGCGGTAATGGTAGACAATAAAGTTGTGTTTCTTGATGCTTCTGAAAAATATAATATACCCGGTATACTTCCATCGAAGTGCTATAATGGGTTTGCCTGGGCAGTTGGAGAAAGGGGATACGGTGTGGTGCTTGACCCTGTGCTATTAGAAAACAAAGAGCATTTCAATGCCAGGGTTTATGGATTTACAGGTACTACAGCCAAAATAGATATAAGGTATAAGAAGGGAGAGGTGGAGTGTGCAAGGTTGCGAAACCATTGGGCTAAACGCAGTGGTGCAAAAGGTGAATACCTGGACGAATTGAAACGCAGGTTGCCAAAAGGTATTGAAATAACCAGTGAGACAGTGGAGCATGCAGCGGATACCGATGGCGACATGGAGATAAGGTTAAGTGGTACCTGGCGGTTCAACACGGCTACAGATGTATTCTCCCTACAGCACAATTTTACCGGGGTATTTAATGATAACCCGTTTACTTCACTTGTGCGAAAATTTCCTGTTGAATTTCGGGAACGCTCTGATTATGTTGCTAACCTGGTTATAGAGCTGCCAAATAATTTTGTGCCCGAGGGTAATTTAGCACCGATAAATATAAGTAATGATTCGCTGGGCTTTGGCTACAAACGTACCACCAACTATATACCACAATCTAAAATGATGACGGTATCGTCGTCATTAAATATGAAACGTACCAGATTTGAGCTTACTGAGTATGTGTCTTTACGCGGGTTCTTTGAGCAGGTAGTGATCGATAATTCTAAACTGCTGGTGTTTAAGAAGAAGGTGAAGTAAGTGGATGTTGACTTGCCGGGTGGTGATGTGTGTGCTTTGTGGTCTTTAATTCAACCTGAAAATGGATGTTGGTGAACACCCAATACCAGCGAATTATCGGAGATGGAAAATAATCACATTTAAACAGGTGTCGTGAGTTATACTATTTTTAGTCAAGTAAATAATGCCTTTCTATGAATAATTTGTTGCGAGTACTATGCCTGCTGTTTTGCGTAATGATTCAAATGCCTGCTAAGGCGGGTGAAATTATAGATCGCAGCTTCATAATGGAGCACATTAAAAACACTAAATACGATGTGGATACCAGTGCAAGCGCTATAGTGCTGTACGAGAAAGAATTTATAGAGTTGTTTGTGGATGATAACCGCGTATTTAGGCGAAGGCTATGTGTGACCCGTGTGATACAAATACTGAAGGAAGACGGACTGTACGCAGGAAAAACAGGGGTGTATAGCTATACTACGAATGAATTTCCTATCATTGGTGCTACTTATAATCTTGTAAATGACAAGGTTGAAAAAAGTGAGTTGACTAGCGATGGCGTCAAGAAGCTGGACCTGCAAGGATATACAGCCTATGAGATCACTTTGCCCGATGTAAAGCGTGGTAGTATAATAGCCTATAGTTACGATAAAACAGATACCAGTATAAGGAGCCGGGTGTATACATGGGAAATACAAGGGCAGTTTCCCAAATTAATGAGTGAATACAGGGTGACCAACCCGGTGACACTGGTTGGTTTTGATCCTTTGCTAATGCCTGCAGCAGAACCAGTGAGATATCGTAACCTGAAAGCTGCGGAAGCCAGCGAAGATGACTATGTATTTATTACCAGCACAGACCCCTATTTTAATACTACTGATACCTGGATAAGGCGCAACATTCCTGCATTTAAAGCAGAGCCTTACACAATAAACAAAATAAAAAACAAAGAGGTGCTCGAGCGCTTTCTGGTATCGAGTTACCTGTGGCCGCCAAATAGCTGGGCTATGGTGAATAAGATGTATTGGAATCTAATGGGGACGGAGGAGGCTATAAATGCACCTAATATTTTCTTTATCCTGACCCTGGATTCGCTTGTTAAAAATGCAGTTACGGGTAGTGATAAGGTAACTGCCATATATAAATATATACGGGATAACTTCAGGTTGGCTGATTCTGCTGATCTCGCAGTTAACGCACCGGATCTGAAAACGCTTTGGGAGAGAAGAACCGGGAATTCAGCCCAGATAAACACGTTACTTATTGCTATGCTGCATAAGGCTCATTTTGCAGCAGATCCGTTGCTGATAGCAACAACTGCTGAGTTGCCTTTTAGCGAGAAAGTGCCTGTGTCGGAACGAATTAATTATATAGCCTGTGCAGTCAGATTAGAAAATTCTGTGCTGTTGCTGGATGCATCAGACAAGTATAATATACCCGGCGTGTTGCCATCTAAATGCTATAATGGTTTTGCCTGGGCAATGGGGGAGGAGGGATATGGTTTGACCCTGGACCCAACGCTCTGCGAGAACAAAGAGAGATATTATACACGGGTTTTTGGTTTTAGTGACTCTGGGGCGAAAGTGGAAATAAGGATGAAGCCGGGTCTGCTGGAAAGCCAAAGGTTGCGTAAGCGGTTTGCAGGAGATAAGAATGAGGAAGCGGAATACATAAAGGATAGAAAATCGAGATTTCCGGAAGGTGTGGAAATAAGTACCCTGTTGTTGGAGAACAAAGAGAATGCTGATACCGAAATTGTAGTTAAGATGACCGGTATTTTGCGCTTTGACCCAAAGAAAGACACCCTGGCATTGGCGCATAATTTCTCCGGATTTTTTAAGATCAATCCATTTCCTGATCGTGAACGTAAGCAGCCTTTAGAATTTTCCATGCGATCAGATTACATCAGTAGCCTTAGTATAGAGTTGCCAGCTAACATAAATCCTGACAGTGTTTTTGAGCCCCTACACGTATCGTTAGATTCCACACTTAGCTATGACAGGGTGATGAATTATGTGCCTGAATCACAAATTATTACGGTTACTGCATCTTACACAATGGGCCGTACAAAGTTTGATGCGGCTGAATATCAAAAGCTGCGTGATCTCGCTGAAAAGATAGTAGGTGATAATTCAAAAAAACTGGTATTCAGGAGGAGGAAGTAGTGCGATCTTCAACGCTGTCGACTGCGCAGGGGAAATAGGTTTTACAATATTTGCTACCCGATATTAAGTTAGGATCGATGATGGAAAAATGGTAGACTGACCAAGATATTTTAATCTTAGCAACGCTATTTTAAGCTCTTCCCAGCACCTTTTTACCCAACAGTCCTAATTCCGTATACCCAGTTTTAAGTATGTCGACAATGCTGAAATCCATGAATTTTTTAAGGCTGAAATACCCAAAACCGAGACCCGCTACCATTGTGAGCATGCCACCCAATGGGGCGCCATAAACATTGTGTAGCATGGCAATGCAAACAAAAGTGGTGACTACTTTCACCAGCAACATGATCTGTACTTTAATGAAATTGAGCCTTGGCTGGTGGATGATGTCGAGCGCAATGCCGTTGAATCTGTCTATAGGGTAGAGTATAGCAATGGCCATAACTATACGATACAGATTTGCGGCTTCAGTGCCTTTATATTTGCCACTGCTGAGGATGTTTACGGGTATATCGGCTAGGAAAAATACACCAATTGCCAATGGTATGAATACCCAGGTGAGCATACCTGCATATTTATTCATGATGTAGGTAACATGGCTCATATTCTTTTGGTTGAATGCCGTAGCCATGCTGGACATCCCCGTGCCTACAAAGCTGCGCAAGGGAATTTCTACGAGTTCCATTAGTTTGGTCGGTACACTTAAAATGGCCAATGCGCCGGGACCAAGCATGAAAGTGACGATATAGGTATTGGATGCGCCTAACAGATTAGATGTAAGGCTGGTGGCCATGCTGTATTTGCCAAAATGATAGATCTCCGTTATTGTTGCTCTCGACCTGTGCGCAATGGTTTTGAGCCCACCCAAGTTGGCAGCGATGCCTATTAAACTGGTCATGCAATTGGTGATGAAGTTCCACAGCAAGGCCGTTTGCAAGGTGAACTTACCGAGAAAGATTAGGACGAGAAAAGCCAGAATAGTTGATCCGCTATTGATCATACGCATCCATAGGATAGTACCATATTTTTCATCGGCCTGCAACCTTCCAAATATTACCAGGAATGGCAGTGAACTAAGCATGGTAAGTCCTATCCATTGCACAGATACAACCACCGACGTATTGGTAATATAGGGAAGTAGCGGAAGCGCAACAGCATTAGCTACAAGCATTAAACCTGTTATAGCAATGGCCAGATACCAGATCGATCCTAGAACATCTGCAGCTCTTTTTGCTTCTGCGCCTGCATAAAATTTTACAGTGGCCGTGCCCAGGAAACCATTACGAATAGAGTCGAGTACGCCTTGGGTAGTCATAAAGAATAGCCAAACACCTACATCTTCTTTGCTGAAAACCTTGTACAATAAACCAAATTGCAGCAATCCAAACAGAGAAATGACACCGTTGCCCATAAGGGATAAAAAGTGTTTATTCTTAAATTTGGATAAGTTGATAACCGGCATCAGCGATGAATATTAGCCCACTGTGGGGGTGGCAAAAATAGCTTTTAATGAGCAACTTTTCACCCTGGGTAATTATTCAATTTTGAGCTGTCATTTATTTCTGAAAACGTAGAAATGACAATGGTTTTACAGTTTTTAACTCACTATTAATCTTTTAAGAAGAATTGTACATTTCGCTATGAAAGTTTCGGTGGATGGTTTATCTTAGAGGTTGTACACAATGTTTTCGTTTAAATAGGTAACTATTAACGATTTATTACTTCATATAATATTTGGTCGTTACATGATCAATGCGAATACACTAGTAGAAATATTTTCTCAGCAGGCATCTTTGAATCCCGGAAGACTAGCGCTGAAAATGGGTGAGGAAGAGCTTACCTATGGCGAACTGGATGAGATCAGCAATAGTCTGGCCAACTATTTCCGAAGCAGGGGAGTAATACCAGGTACACTAGTCCCTATCTGCCTGCAACGACCATTTGATATAGTTATTGGTATATGGGGCATATTAAAGGCCGGTGCTGCATATGTGCCGATAGATCCTGAGTTTCCTGTAGATCGCATCAGCTTTATGATCGAAGATACAGGTGCAAAGCTGGTGGTATCTGATAGTTATTCCACAAGATTTCTGGAAGCTGCTGCAGGTATAGATATTGTGTTTGCAGATAATCATTGGGCCATTATAGCAGATGAATCGGCAAAAAATCCTGAGGTAGCAATTACCAAAGATGACCTTGCTTATATAATCTACACATCGGGATCTACCGGTAAGCCTAAAGGAGTATTGATCGAACATAAGTCGGCAGTCGATTACCTGTATGGCCTGTTTAGCAAGTTGCCTTACAATACCTGTACATCGTTTGCATTAGGCGTTTCATTTGCCGCCGATTCGGTCATTACACATTTGTTTGGGTCTGTATTGGCGGGAGGAGAACTGCATGTATTCCTGAAAGAGGATTATAATAACGTAGAATATGTGCATGCTTACTTTAAGGAGTATGGGATAGATTGTCTTAAAGCGGTGCCAAGTCATTGGAAGTCGCTTTCATTGAATGGTGCGGAGTTGTTACCGAGAAAGGTGTTGATGTTTGGCGGCGAGGCACTGTACACAGCCATGGTGCAGGATATATTGCCGCAGTCTGCACGCGGGTGCATCATGTTGAATCACTATGGCCCTACTGAAACCACTGTGGGACAGTTAATACAGATCATAGACGAGAAACGGGAATATGGTCACACAATACCGATAGGGAAGACATTTACAGATGCGAAGGTTTATATACTGGATGAGCAGGGCACTGAAGTAGAGAAGGGTGCAATAGGCGAATTGTTCATCAGCGGTACTTGCGTAGCAAGAGGGTATTTGAACAGACCGGAACTAACAGAACAAAGATTTGTACCTAATAAATTCAGTAACGACAGTGCAGCACGTATGTACAGGACAGGCGACCTGGTGTGTATGCTGCCCGATGGTGATATAGAGTTCCTTGGGCGTATAGATGATCAGGTAAAAATAAGAGGATACCGCATAGAGCTGGGTGAAATAGAGAATGTGTTGCAAAAGGCGCCTGGAGTAAAGCAATGTGTAGTACTGGCTACTGAAGGAGCAAGCGGTGAAAAGAGATTAGTGGGTTATGTGGTTTGTCCGGGTGGTTACGACAAAGAGGCCATACTGAACTATGTGGGTGAGCAATTGCCGGTATTTATGGTGCCGCAACTGTTGGTGCATATGGAAGAGTTCCCATTCTTTCCAAATGGTAAGGTAGATAAAAAGGCGCTACCCAATCCCGATGCTTCTAGCTTGTTGACTAACGCCTATTATGCGCCGGTAAGTAAAACGGAAAAAATATTATCTGATATATGGAAAGAAGTATTGGGTGTAGAGCGCGCCGGAGCTGATGATAATTTCTTTGAACTGGGCGGATCATCGTTGCTGGCACAAAAGTCGGTAGCGCTATTAAAGACCAGGCATAACCTGCTGTTGCCTATTGTAAAGCTGTATCAATTTCCAAAGATAAAAGACCTGGCGGTGTTCCTTGATGGAAAGACCGTGGCCAGAAAGACGAAGACCGTTTCAAAAAAATCAACTGCCGATGTAGCCGTGATAGGCATGTCGGGCAGGTTCCCGGGAGCGGATTCTATTGAAGAGTTGTGGGAGGTATTGAAGCATGGTAAAGAAACAACAACATTTTTTAAGGATAGCGAGTTACATCCAAGTATTCCCTCGTCGCTTCGGGATAATCCGAACTATGTAAAGGCTAAAGGAATAGTACGAGATGCCAAAGGATTTGATGCAGGCTTCTTTGGTATACCGCCAAAGCAGGCTGAATTGATGGATCCGCAGCAAAGGATATTTCTTGAAATTGCATGGGAAGCCTTGGAGCGGGCAGGATATGCTCCGGGCCAATATGAAGGAGCGGTGGGTGTATTTGCCGGGGTGCGATTCAATAGTTACTATGCGCATAATGTGCAACCGAATGTAGAATTGGTAGGGAATATCGGCGATTTCCAGGTAACAACCTTGAATGATAAGGACTATGTGGCCAGCCGTACAGCTTATTCGCTGAACCTGAAAGGACCTGCGGTAAATGTACAATCTGCATGTTCTACATCATTGGTCGCCATTGCACAGGCTGCTGAAAGCATCCGCAACGGGCAATGTGAAATGGCACTGGCAGGTGGGGCAAATATTACCACGCCTATCAATTCTGGTCACCTATATAATGAAGGGGCAATATTGAGTGTCGATGGACATTGTCAGCCATTTGATGCTGCAGCAACCGGTACAGTATTTAGTGATGGTGCCGGAGTTGTGGTATTGAAGAATATGAATGATGCCTTGAGAGACGGCGATACTATCTATGCCGTAATAAAAGGTATAGGTATGAGCAATGATGGAGGTGGTAAGGGTAGCTTTACTGCGCCAAGTGCTGAAGGGCAGGCGGCGGCTATAATGATGGCTATGGAAAATGCCGGAGTTAGCGCATCTGAAATTGGTTACATAGAAGCCCATGGCACTGCAACGCCATTGGGCGACCCTATAGAAATTGAAGGGCTGAATATAGCCTTTGGAGCACAGACCCAAAAACAATACTGTGCAATTGGTTCCGCAAAGAGCAACTTTGGTCACCTGACCACGGCAGCAGGTGTAGCCGGTTTTATTAAGGCGTGTCTGTCATTGCATCACAAGCAATTGTTGCCATCTATTAACTACCACAATCCTAATCCGCATATAGATTTTGAGGAAAGTCCGTTTTTTGTAAATACAAGTCTTACAGATTGGGAGACAGATAAGACAAGGATAGCGGGCGTGAGCTCATTTGGTGTGGGTGGCACTAACGCGCATTTAATACTGGCTGAAGCCACTACTACAGTTGCGCCAAGTGGTGCATCTCGTGGTGCACAACTATTGTGCTGGTCGGCCAGATCAGAGAACAGCCTCGATGGTTATGGCGATAAGTTGGCAGCCTATATTTCAGATAGTGCCGCTGAAGGTTTGGCGGATATAGCTTACACGTTACATACCTCAAGAGAGAATTTTGATCATAGGAGATTTGTAGTGGCTACTGACAGCGCAGATTTTTTGGAACAGTATAATAATAAGAGTCAGTTTAGTGCTAATACAAAACAGATAAAAGACAAAGCCAAGAACCTGGTGTTCATGTTCCCTGGTCAGGGAGACCAGTATGTGAACATGTGCAAGTCGTTATATGAGTCGGAGGAAGTATTCAGGCAGGCAATGGATGAATGCGCTGAATTGCTGCGGAAAGAGCTGAAGGAGAATATTCTGGATGTTATCTACCCGGCGGTGGTTAACGATGAGGCAACAGAGAAGATAAATAACACAGCATATAGTCAGCCTGCCCTGTTTACAATAGGGTATGCACTCGCTAAACTTTGGATGAGCTGGGGTATTTGCCCTACAGCATTTGTAGGACATAGTATCGGTGAGTTTGTGGCGGCTTACTTCTCAGGAGTTTTCTCGCTCAACGATGCATTGAGGTTGATAGCCAGGCGAGGCAAGATGATGGGCGACCTGCCGCGGGGAAGTATGCTGTCTGTAAGACTGGCGGAGGAGGGAATACAACCATATCTTTCTGAAGAAATAGCTTTGGCCGCTGCCAATAGTCCGCAGCTAACAGTTGTTGCCGGTAGTTTCGATGCGATAAGTGAATTGAGCGAAACACTCAATGGCAATGGTGTGCTGAACAGGATACTGTCCACCAGCCACGCATTTCATTCGCACATGATGGAGCCGGTGGTTGAGCCATTTGCCGAGTTTGTGAAAACAATTCCACTTAATGCGCCATTCATACCTATCATGTCGAGTGTAACCGGAGCCTGGATGAAGCCTGAAGATGCGACAGATCCGGGATACTGGGCAAGGCACCTGCGGTCTACAGTGCAGTTTGGCAAGGCAATACAAGGGTTGCTGGATGAGTCTTATTCTCTTTTCCTGGAACTTGGGCCGGGCAAGTCTGTAACCACGCTGGCGCGCCAACAGGCAGCGGGTAAATCCATTTCAGTTATATCTTCAATTGAAAAAGACGAGGCAACACAGTCTTCTCAAATATCAGTAGTGAAAGCGCTGGGCCAGCTATGGCTTAATGGTGCCGAAGCTGACTGGAGCAGTTATTACCAGAAAGAACAAAGAAGGAAAGTACTTATTCCTACTTACGCATTTAACAAGCAAGACTGTTGGGTAGAGGCACCTGTGCAGCAAGCAATTGTTTATGCACAGCCGGTTTATCAGCACGCAACAGTAACACCTAATAATTCACTAACAAGTAATGAACTTGTGCCAATGGCAAGGAAACCACAATTAATAGAAAAAGTAAAGAATATACTCGAAGATGCATCAGGCATAGAGATGGCTGGCGCAACACCCGAGATGACATTTATAGAGCTTGGGCTTGATTCCTTGTTGCTTACACAGGTGGCATTGATGGTAAAGAAGCAGTTCAATCTGCCGGTTACTTTCAGGCAACTGAATGAAGACCTCGGTACAATAGACTTGCTTACAGATTATCTGGATGCTAAACTGCCGGCTGAAGTTTTGCAGACTCCTGTTGCAGTTGCGCCTGCGCAAAGCCAGCAAGCATTTGCTATGCCTGTAGTTAGTGGCGCGCCAATGCCTGTAAATGCAACGGCGCTTGATCTCATTAGCCAACAGATACAATTACTGGCTATGCAGGTGTCGCTGATGCAGGGTGGGCAGATGCCGGCAGTGCAAAGTAATGCAGCTCCAATAACTGCCGTGCCTCAAGCTGGCAAACCTCAACTAACAGTACTGCCTGAATTAAGTGCGGAAGAAGCGGCTGAGATCAAGAAGCCATTTGGTGCGGTGGCGCGTATTGAGAAACACTCTGCCGATTTGAATGATGCCCAGAAGAAATACCTGGATGCATTTACTGCTAAGTACAATGAAAAAACAAAAGGTAGTAAAGCTTATACCCAACAACACAGGGCTAAGATGGCTGACCCGAGAGTGGTGTCGGGGTTCAGGCCTGCCACTAAGGAGTTGGTCTATTCGATAGTGATCAAAAAATCGAAGGGTAGCCGCTTGTGGGACATTGATGGCAATGAGTATCTGGATGCATTGAATGGCTTTGGTTCAAACATGTTGGGATACCAACATGATGTTTTGAAGGACGCATTGATAGCGCAGGTAGAGAAGGGGTATGAGATCGGTCCGCAGCATGAGCTGGCGGGTGAGGTGTGTGACCTGGTGTGTGAGTTTACAGGGTTCGATCGTGCTGCGCTATGCAATACAGGTTCTGAAGCGGTGCTGGGTGCAATGCGTATAGCCAGGACGGTTACCGGTCGCTCCATTATCGCTGCATTTGCCGGGTCTTACCATGGTATAACCGATGAGGTGATAGCCCGTGGCAGTAAAAAACTAAAGACCTATCCAGCAGCGCCGGGAATTATGCCGGAAGCAGTCCAGAATATGCTGATACTCGATTATGGCACTGATGAAACTTTACGGATAATTGAAGAGCGCGGACATGAGATTGCCGCTGTATTGGTAGAACCGGTGCAAAGCAGGCGATGCGATTTTCAGCCTATAGAGTTTTTGAAGAAGTTAAGGACAATTACAAAGGCATCGAAGACAGTACTCGTTTTTGATGAAGTGATCTCTGGCTTCCGTTTCCATCCGGGCGGAGTACAGGCTATGTTTGGCATAAAGGCCGACTTGGGTACTTACGGTAAAGTAGTTGGCGGTGGTTTGTCTATAGGTGTTATTGCAGGAGAAAGGCAATTCATGGATTGCCTCGACGGTGGTATGTGGCAGTTTGGTGATGACTCTATTCCTGAAATAGGGGTTACCTATTTTGCCGGCACATTTGTACGCCATCCGTTGGTGTTAGCTACCGCAAAGGCTTCGCTGCTATACTTTAAGAAAATGGGTCCTCAGCTACAGGAAGGATTGAATGCTAAGGGATTGTACATGGCTACTTCACTTAACGGGATATGCCGTAGATTGAAGGTGCCGGTATTTGTAGTCCAGTTCGGATCGTTGTGGCGCATGAGGTTCCTGGAGGAGTATCCGTATATGGAATTGTTCTTTACACTCATGCGGTATAAGGGCATACACATACAAGAGGGCTTCCCTTGCTTTATGACAGAGGCGCATACCGAGGCTGATATGAAGCATATGATCACCTGCTTTGAAGATAGCATGAAGGAACTAAAAGAAGCAGGGCTGATACCGGATTATCACCATGAAGGAGGTGACGAAAACAAAGATTTGAACACGCCACCTGTACCTGGTGCGCGATTGGGAAAAGATAAAGAAGGCAATGCCGCATGGTTTGTGAAAGACGATAATAATCCGGGTAAGTACCTGCAGGTTGCCACTACTCACTAATACGATACTACTTAATCTATGATCAGTTTTATACCGGTTGATTTTGATCCTTTCGAAGAGGAAAGGGTCATAGAAAAGATAACATTTACTAATGAGCCTCAACGCGAGATATGGCTTTCCTGCATCATTGGCGGTGCAGAGGCCAACCTATCCTATAATGAATCGGTGTCTTTAAAGATCGAGGGAGATCTTCACTTTGGATCTTTACGAAAAGCTGTCACTAATCTGGTATTGCGCCATGAGGCTTTGAGAGCAACTGTCAGCCCCAATGGCGAGCAGCTGATCATCTACAAGGATCTGCCGGTTGATCTGGATCTCATGGATATTTCTATGATGGGCATCGAAGATGCAATGGCAGTATTCCAGTCATTTCTGAAAAAGGAAATGAACGAGTTGTTAGACATTCAGGAAGGTCCATTATTTAAAATGTTCCTGCACAAAACCGGGAATGAAGAGTACTACCTCACAATAATCAAACATCATATTATAGGCGACGGCTGGTCTACGGGTATTATGCTCGAAGACCTGAGCCGCATGTACAATGCCTACACAAAGGGCGAACAGATCACCCTGGCGCCTGCATCGCAGATCAGCGATTACGCCTCTGCTCAGTTGGCGTTCAAACTAACAAAGGCATATAAAGACACCGAAAACTATTGGCTGAATTTATACAAGGGCGATGTGCCTGTTGTTGATGTGCCTACAGACAGGGTACGGCCAGCCGGCAAAACATATAAGGGGCACAGAATAGACCATCCGATAACAAAGCAGATGGCTGACCAATTGAAGTCGGTAGGAGCGAAGCAAGGTGCCAGCCTGGTAACTACATTGCTTGCAGCCTTTGAGGTGTTACTCTATAAAATTACCCGTCAGGATGACCTCGTAGTGGGTCTGCCTGCATCCGGACAAGCAGCAACAGGCCTCACCAATGTAGTGGGGCACTGTGTGAATTTACTGCCGCTACGAACTTATATCGATACTGCATTACCATTTACGGGTTACCTGAAAAGGCGCAAGTCAGAAGTGCTGGATGCATATGATCATCAACGACTTACGTTCGGTGAACTCATCAAGAAGTTATATATAGCCAGAGACCCTTCGCGTATACCGCTGGTGCCGGTCATGTTTAATATAGACATGGGTATGGATAACTCCGTTGCTTTTGATGGGTTGAAATTTAAGTTGATCAGTAATCCGCGTGACTACGAAACCTTTGAGATTTATCTTAACGCTACCGGATCTAAGGATGGTATTATTATGGAGTGGTCTTATAACACCGACCTCTTCGATGCTGATACGATCAATGCGTTCAATGATAGCTACGAGGGAATCTTAAATCAGATCATTGATACACCTGCTACCACAATTGGAGAGCTTGCGGGCGAAGAAGAAGATAACTATGAGCGTTCTACAGACGAAGTAGCTGTAGAAACGTCTGAAGCAGTAGTTGCGGTTGAGGCTACCGCAAATGATGTTTACATAGCTCCTGATGTTACACTAATAAAACTACTGGAGGAAGCAGTTATACAATATGCAGATAAACCTGCGGTAAGATTTAAGACGGTACCGCTCACCTACAAGCAACTCAATGAGAAGGCAGATCAGTTGTCTACATTGCTGATGCAAAAGGGTATTGGTAAAGGAGATATTGTTGCCATATCATTAGACAGGTCGGTAGAAATGCTGGTTTGCTTATTGGGCGTGCTAAAGGCTGGCGCAACTTATCTGCCATTGGATCCTGAATATCCTTTGGATAGAACAAGGTTTATGCTCATCGATTCAGGCGCCAGGTTACTCATCACAGCAAAGGAGTACAAGTATAAATTTCTGGGCACTACTAAAGAACTGATCATAGATGAGGTTTGGGCAAGCTTGGGCATATACATCAGGCAGAAACCAAAGCACGAAATTAATGGCAGCGATATAGCCTATGTACTGTACACATCAGGGTCTACCGGCCAACCCAAAGGGGTTAAGATCACACATACTAATCTGGCCAACTTCCTGCTGAGCATGCAGTCGAAGCCCGGAATAACGGAGCATGATAGGTTACTGGCCATTACATCCATATCATTTGACATTGCCGGACTTGAATTGTATCTGCCACTGATATCAGGCGCTACCCTGGTGTTAGCTGAGACCGATGCTACTAAAGATGGCCGACTACTGCTGTACCTGCTCGAAAAGGAAAAGATCACCATGATGCAGGCCACACCGTCTAGCTGGCAGATGTTACTGGATGCTGAATGGCAACAGAAATTTCCGTTAAAGATGTTATCGGGTGGGGAAGCACTGCCTGGCGACCTTGCAGAGAAATTGCTTGCGCGTGGCAGTGAGTTGTGGAATATGTACGGTCCTACAGAGACAACCATCTGGTCTACATTAAGAAATATACAGGCGGGTGATAAACAAATAACTATCGGGTTACCTATCAACAATACTACTGTTTATGTTATGGATGAACAGGGTAAGCCAGTTCGAGCCGGCAAAGCAGGGGAGCTTTATATTGGGGGAATGGGCGTTGCAGATGGCTACCTCAACAGGCCTGAACTTACTGAGGAGAAATTTGTACCGGATACTTTTTCTAACATACCAGATGCAAAATTGTATCGTACCGGCGACCTTGTAAAAATGTTGCCTGACGGACAGTTGGTTTGTCTGGGCCGTATTGACCACCAGGTAAAGATCAGAGGACATAGAATAGAGTTGGGCGAAATTGAAACGATCGCTACGAAGCAGCCTGGTATTAAGCAGGCAGTGGTCGTGGCTCGCGAGGATGTGCCCAACGACAAGCGCATAGTAGCTTACGTAACGCTTAATGACAAACAGGATAATGCTGGCAACCCATCATGGAAAGACAGATGGGATACACTCTATGAAACAGGTGCAGAGAATAAGCAGAACGAATCGGGGGATTCATCTAATATAGATGGTACACTGTTGGAAAGCCTGGAGAATAGCGAAGAGCTAACGCAGCAATTGGCGGAATGGTTGCACACCTCTGTTGCCAGAATAAAAGAACTCAAGGCGAAAAGGATCTATGAAATAGGCAGTGGCGCTGGTCAGGTTATGTTTGAGTTGGCTGATGGCATTGACTACTACATGGCTACCGACTATGCACAGGCAGCTATTAATAATATTAGCAGCCGTCTGGCAGCCGATGATGAAAGATGGAAACATGTAAAGGCGGGTGTTGCTGCGGCCGATGATTTTTCCGCAATTGGTAGTACGCAGCTGGATCTTGTGCTGATTAACAGCGTTGCCCAATACTTCCCTAACACCGACTACATGATCAATGTGGTCAGGCAGGCGATTAATCGCCTTGGGCAGGGTGGTTGTCTGTTTATAGGTGATATGCAGGGCAAGAATTCGCTGGAAATGTACCATGCTATGGACCATTTTCCGCGTGCAGCCGATGCTACTACACTAAGGCAGTTTAATGAAGTAGTTGAAAACAGAATGAGGATAGAGGAAGAGTTTGTAGCAGACCCGGCGTTCTTCTACCTGCTGCCTCAACTCATTCCGCAAATTACCGGCGTAGATGTACAGCTGAGGAAAGGACAGTCTGTCAATGAAACGACCAAGTATCACTATGATGTCTGGTTGCATGTTGGGATGCCTGTAGATGTTGTAAAGCCGGTTGTGAGCAAACTATGGCAAGATTTGACTACTGTAGTACAGGTTGAAGCAATGTTGCAGGCAAACGGTGGAAAGGTAACCGAGATAAAGCATGTGGTCAATTCAAGGACAGTAAGAGACCATAAGTTGTTGCAGTTATTACACTCTGCTAATCCTGGTACTAAGGTCAATGACATAAGGGCTGAAGTAGAGAATGCCGTAAACGGAGTACACCCTGATGTTTTCTGGGCGCTTGGAGATAAACATGGTTTTAAGGCGCATGTACGGTGGACTACAGATGGCACTGATGGCATGTATGATGTGGTGTTTGTGCCGGTTGCAGATAAATTGATGGTGCCGGCATATACAATTGAAGGGGATGAAGGTGATATTCATGACTTTGCCAGAACGCCGATTGTAAATAATGAGGTACGAGTACCGCAGGAACTCATTGAAACATGGAAGCATAAGCTGAATGAAGTTCTGCCTGCTTACATGGTGCCCGATGAATTTATTGTATTGCAGAAATTCCCGCTTACGCCAAACGCTAAGATAGATAGAAAGGCATTGCCGAAGCCGCAGGGTAGGAAGGCGCAGGAGCATGGCGCTAAAAGAACAACGCTGACAGCGAATGAACAGATAGTATCAGACATATGGCAGGATATTCTTGGGTTACAGGACCTGGACCCGGCAGATGATTTCTTTCAATTGGGCGGACACTCGCTGCTGGCAGTTAAGGTGATGGTGTCAATTGAAAAGAAAACGGGTAAGCGTTTGCCGATAGCTACTTTGTTTAATAATGCAACAATTGAAAAACTGGCAGCCCAGCTATCTGACGAAAAGCCTGCCGAGGTTTGGGATTCGTTAGTGCCTATAAGAACCACAGGAACCAAGGTGCCGATATTCCTGGTACATGGTGGTGGCATGAACGTGTTATTGTTTAAGTCCGTAGTGGAGTACTTTGATGCAGATCAGCCTGTATATGGCATTCAGGCATTGGGCTTTAATCAAAAGACAGATGTACCGACTACCATACAGGCCATAGCTAAAAGGTATGTACAGGAGATTGTAAAAGCCTACCCATCGGGTCCATATGCATTGGCCGGCTACTCACTGGGGGGCTTCCTCGCGTTTGAAATAGCCAGGCAACTTAAGGCTATGGATAAGGTAGTATCATTCCTGGGCGTAATGGATACCTATGCCGGCAATAATATGTATGTACCGAGCAAGACTTCGCGAACAGTAAAGAAGATAGCCAGGCAGTTCAATAAGATACCATTTTATACTAAATCGTTTATTGATAATCCTAAGGAAGCACTGGAGTACCAGCTATTGACAGTGCAAAGAAGGTTGCAAAAGGTACAGACCGATGGACCGCTTATCCCTGAGGATACTTTTAATGAGTATGAAGCAGCTATATACAAGAAGTATAGCGATGCGCTCGATAACTATGTATTGACGCCGTTGGATATCAAGATCGTCCTGTTCAGGGTAAAGAAGAGAGTATATTTCTTAGATGACCTGGTGACCCTTGGTTGGGATAAGTTCGCATTGATGGGAGTGAACGTGTATGAAGTTCCCGGAGATCACAAAACCTTCCTGTTTCCGCCTAACAGCAATGAGTTTGCAAAGGTGATGCAACAGGCATTAGCAAAGGAGACTAAGAAGTAAGCCCGCGATCAGACAACTTTTTAGAAAGTTGTCTGATCCTATAGGTATGTTGCAGAGTAGCTTATTTCAGATAGAGATATGGGGTGAATTCAGGGGTGATTTGACGTAGCAAGATCGCAACTGTGCCTCCTGCTCAAAACCGGCTCTGATTTATTTATAAATTTGAGCAACAACCTTTTCTCTTCATGCAAAACAATTATACAACCGAGCGGCTTATACTCAGTAAGCTGCATATTAGTGATGCGCCCTTTATCTATGAGCTTGTCAATACACAGGGCTGGATTCAGTTTATTGGCGACAGAAATGTAAAGAACCTTACAGATGCAGAAGGTTATGTGCAGCGGATAAACGACAATCCTAATGTTACCTATTGGGTGGTACGCACTAAGGCAGAAGATGTGCCGATTGGCCTGATCACATTGATAAAACGCGACTACCTGGAGCATAGCGATATTGGCTTTGCATTTTTGCCGGAACATGCGGGCAAAGGGTATGCATATGAAGGAGCCATAGCTGTGTTGAGGGATCTTGCGAACGACCCTGCCCATACCCACTTCGTAGCGATAATTGTTGGTGATAATACTAATTCCATAAAACTATCAGAAAAACTGGGCTTAAGGTTTAGCCATGAATTTGAGCGGGACGGCGAAACATTGAGCCAGTATAGAGTGTCGGCAGATAAAGTCCACATCGATCATTTGGTGGAGCATTTCTTTGATGTGTTTACTAATGTTGGTGGCCGTCAACCGAATCTGGATGCTATACACCATCTGTGTTTACTACAGGCCATTATCGTCAAAAAGATTGGCAATGAAGAGACCGTATATGACCTGGAAGGATTTATAGAGCCGCGGAGAACGATACTTACAGATGGTACACTTACTGAGTTTAAGGAATGGGAAGTAAGCGAAGAGACGAAGATAATAGGGCAACTTGCACAGCGACATTCTGCATACAAAAAGAGCGGCAGGATGAACGGACAGAACTTTGAAGGTGCAGGTAATAAGATGTTCCAGTTTATAAAGACTACAGATGGCTGGAGGATATGCTCTGTGATTTGGGAGGATGAGGGGTAGGGTACTGTTATTGATTTTAAATTTGATAGTCATGTAATGATGCCGAAGGTATCAGATGTCAATAGCAATATGCGGTCTATTTTGGAAACGATGCCGAAGGTATCGGATGTTTTCTGTTGAATTGTAATTCAAAAACAAGCGCAGCATATGCAACGCTATGGTGCTGCCCTGCGATGCAGAACCACTATTGGGTTGTATTCCGCTGGAGGATATGGATGTACTGATCCATCCGCTCAGGCAGGAATTGATCGTTAATCCTGACCATCCTTATTTTGCGCAGATGAAAATAATGTAGAGTTTATAGGAAGCAGCATCTACTCATTGTCCAGCCAATGCCAAAAAGATACGTTGTCACGTAACTCTTTTCCCTCCAGTACATCATCAGGGAAGCTAATAAGGTCGCTTGGAGCACAATTGCCATCAATGCAGCCAAGTATAAAATCTATATCCGTGTCCAGTGGAGTTCCTGATTCGGCTAAACCTTTTTCGTCATATATATTCCATACTTCCATTATGAAAGCATAGCCGAAACGTCTGTCCCAGTTGTATTTCGAAAATTCTTCCAGAAAGTGATTTTTTAAATAAAGTGGTTCTTTCGCTCGTTTTTCATCATAGTTTTCAATCCAAAGTTCAGCATCTTTCATCACCATGGAATAATATCCCATGCTTCTAAACTGTTCTCTGCATTTTTGCGCCCTATTTGTCATTTTTATCTCTTTAATCGCTATGTACTCTCTTACATAAGCTGGCCTTTGCACGTACCTCTTCTAATTCTTTAAAAACAAAACCCGCACTTTAAAAGTACGGGTTTGTAATATAAATAGGATGTGTGTTATTGATTAATTACCCAGGTAAGTCTTCAGTAACTGGCAGCGGCTGGCCGTGCGCAGTTTGGTGATGGCTTTGTCCTTTATCTGCCTTACGCGTTCGCGGGTAAGAGAGAATTTGTCACCTATATCTTCAAGGCTCATTGGGTTGGCTACACCTATACCGAAGTACAGCTTAATAACGTCTCTCTGGCGGTCTGTAAGGGTGCTTAACGACCTTTCTATCTCGCAGCGGAGTGATTCGCCATGGTACAGCTCTGCATCGGCTGCTACGGAGTTAGGATTTTCCAGTATATCCAGCAGGCTATTGTCTTCGCTGTCTACAAATGGTGCATCTACCGATACGTGGCGGGCAGCTACGCCCAGTGTTGTTTCTACTTCCTCTGTACCTATATCCAGCAGTTCTGCCAATTCTTCGGTCGATGGTTCCCGCTCAAACTCCTGTTCCAGCTGAGAGTATGCTTTGCTTATTTTGTTAGAAAGTCCTACTTTATTGAGTGGCAGACGAACGATACGTGATTGTTCGGCAAGTGCTTGTAAAATTGACTGGCGGATCCACCAAACTGCGTAAGAGATAAATTTAAAGCCTCGTGTCTCATCAAATCGTTGTGCTGCCTTTATTAATCCTAGATTTCCTTCATTGATCAGGTCACTTAAAGAAAGTCCCTGGTTCTGATATTGTTTAGCCACAGATACTACGAAACGTAAATTGGCTTTTGTGAGTTTTTCAAGAGCGCGTTGATCGCCCTGTTTGATCTTAATGGCTAGCTGAACTTCTTCTTCAGGCGTTATCAGGTCTACTTTGCCTATTTCCTGTAAATACTTCTCAAGAGACTGGCTTTCACGATTGGTAATTGACTTCGTGATCTTTAGCTGACGCATGGACATTGGCAGAGAGTTGAGTGGTTAGAGATAAACTCAGAGGTTAATGAAAATCAAACAAATAGTGGTGTTTACTACAGCAAATCTAAGGTTCTTAACAATCCAACCCAAAAAAAATTATGATTGTATTAACGAACTCAATACAATATCCAATGATTTCATTTAAAAATATCTATTGAAATGACGAATAAAATTTTGTTTGTAACTTCCTTTTTTTATTATTGCACTCTAAGAAATAAGTGAACAGTCTGTAATGAGTAAGAAGAAAATAATGTATTCGGTAGAATTTCCCATTCGTTGCTCCCCGGGAATCTTGTTTGAGTTTTTGTCAACGCCCGTAGGTTTGCAGGAGTGGTTTGCCGATAGAGTGGATCAGAAGGATCAGAAATTTTTCTTTACATGGAACGGATCGACCGAATGGGCTGAAGTTTTGGAAAATGTTGAGAATGAATTTATTAGATATCGTTGGGAGTATTATCCAAGCGATGAGTTCTTTGAGTTCAGTATCGAACAGAGCCCGGTAACCAGCGAAACAATATTAAGAATAACAGATTTTGCTGATAAAGGTGATATTAAAGACCAGGAGCAACTATGGAGCTCTCAGATCAGCGATCTGAAGCACCGTATTGGTGCATAATTTGACAGTTCGGCAATTTGACAATTAGTCAATGTGCGATGTCCATCTAGGCAGTGATCAACTTTTAATAATTAAAGGCTGAGTAGTCGCGACTACTCAGCCTTTTTGTTTTATATACAATTGGCTAATTGCCTCATTGTCAGATTGAATTTATTTCATAAACGCGCTATACATCCACACCAATTTTTCCTGCTGTTTTATGTAGTCGCTCATCAGTGAGTTGGTGCCCTCGTCATTAGCATCGGCCGACATAGACAGAATTTCACGCTCCAGAGTCAGCAATGTGCTGAATGAATCCAGAACAATGCCTACGGCTTCTTTGCCTTTAGATACATTGGTCACTTCTTTTATCTCAGATGTTTTTACGTAGTCGCTGAAAGAGTGCAGGGGAGTATGACCCAGCGTAAGGATACGTTCTGCTATCTCATCTACCTTAAGCAATGCATCGGTATACAATTCTTCAAATTTCAGGTGCAGCTCAAAGAACTTATCTCCTGTAATATTCCAGTGAAAGCCACGTGCGTTAATGTAAAATAACTGGTAGTTGCTTAGCAGGTTGTTGAGTTTGTCTGCCAGTTGTTTGCCCTGTTTTTCGTCCAGTCCTATTTGGTTTTTCTTAGCCATGGTGTGTGTTTGTTTTGTGTGGCAAAGGTATGCCGTCGCATTCCCTCGCCTTATTGGCTTTTACGATAGTACAATGTGAAAAATAAATATTTCAGTAGCTAAACCGGACTATTGTAGCAAGGATCGTGTGATTATAAAAGCGAGTCTATAATTACTGTACAATTCCCCCAATAAATATTTCGCAAGGACATTGAGTCATTGAGCAATTAAGCCATTGAGCCATTATGATAAGTATCTTTGCCCCATGGAACTGGTCATTGCATCTAACAACAAGGGGAAGATAAGAGAGATAAAACCGCTCATTGAAGGGATAGAAGTTTTATCGCTTCAAGATGTTGGTTTTACCGATGATATCGCGGAACCATTTCACACTTTCGAGCAGAATGCCCTGGCAAAAGCATCGGCAATTAATGCGTTTACAAAGAAGAATACATTTGCTGATGATAGTGGTATTTGCGTGAATGCTCTTAATGGAGAACCTGGAGTAGACAGTGCACACTATTCCGGCACGCGAGATGATGAACAGAATTTGCAAAAAGTGCTGAAGGAACTACAGGGCGCAGATGACCGCACTGCCTTCTATAAGGCTGTTATCTGCCTTATATGGGAGGATGAGGTCTATTACTTCGAGGGAGTATGCGAGGGGCGCATCATAGAGGAAAAGAGGGGAGAAGGCGGGTTTGGTTATGATCCCATATTTGTACCCGATGGTTACGATCAGACATTTGCCGAACTGCCGCTCGATATAAAGAACACGATCAGTCATAGAGGCAAGGCAGTAAAGAAGATGGTCGAGTTTTTGAATGCGAAAATACCTGCAAGCGCGTAGACGCATAATTGCGTCTCCAGAGCGGGTGAGACAGCATATAGTTGTCGATAAACAAACAGATTTTTTATGAAATTTACTATAGGAGACAAGATATTATTGAAGCGAACGGGTGAAGAAGGTCATGTGGTTGCACTGATCGATAAGCAGATGATGGAGGTAGAGGTTAACGGCACTGCATTCCCTGTTTATATAGAAGATGTTGATCACCCTTATCTCAAGTGGTTTACAGAAAAGAAACCGCAAAAGAAAAGCAGTGCGCTGCCGGAGATTCCTGTGGAGCGTATCATAGAGCGTAAGCCTAAGCTGGCAACAGGTATCTATTTGTCATTTGTGCCCGTATTCAGAACAGAGGATATGGAAGAGGTGGTTGATTATATCAAGGTCTACCTGCTTAATGAACTACCTGTCGATATAAAGTTCAGCTATGATGTGCAGCTGGCGAATAAGAGCATATTTAAGCACGAAGGTTCACTACACTCCTTTGGTAATATATACCTGAATAATGTTACCTACAGCGACATGAACGATCAGCCGCGGTTTACCTGGAAGGTGCGGGATATTGGCAATGAAAAAATGGAGATGGCTGAAGGCATTGTGCGTATAAGGCCAACAAAACTATTCGAACACATTAACAATGTAATGCTGAACAGCGAGCCGTCTTTCAGCTACCAGATGATACAGGAATTCATGCCCAAGAAGAAGCCCGAGCCGCAGATGAAACTGGAGCAGAAGGAACCCGAAACACCTGGTATTGTAAATAAGCGCACGCTGGAGCCTGCTAAGTATGAAATAGACCTGCACATAGAGCAACTGGTAAAAAATGTAGCTGCGCTAAGCAATGACGAGATCATTAAGAAGCAACTGGACACTTTAGAAAAATACGTGCACTTGGCCATTGCCCACCATCAGCAAACCATGATAGTGATACACGGTATGGGCAAAGGTAAACTGCGTGAAGAAGTACATGCCATACTCAAGAAAACCCCCGAGGTAAAACGCTTTAAAAACGAGTGGAGCGGCAAGTATGGTTTTGGGGCAACTGAGGTGACGTTCAGGTATTGATCTACTTTTGTACTACCAACCTATAAGACAATAAGTAGTTGTTGTTATACAGCAAACAGAGCTTTGTTATTTTGTTGTTCCATACTTTATAGTCGTAGTAAATTTTATTGTTTTCAGTTTTAAAGTGTTGCAATTTTTCGAGCCGGGAATAGGGGCTTAGTATTTTTCCTGTCACATCAAATTCTGTGATAAAAGACCCATATTTCTTACTTACACTGTCTGACCCACTTCTAACAGTTAATTCAAAGCGCAAGGTGTCACCTATTCTCGCATTGATTTTCCCATTTAGTGGACTGAATTTTTCCAGAACTATGAGTTTGTTTTCTGAGTGGATTGCCGGGTAATTAATAAAATCGATTTTTGACAGTGGCTCAGTTATGAACAATAAACTGCTGTCGGTTGGATAATGGTTGAGTGCAAACATGCATGGTGGTGTGCAATAGTAGTAGTCATCATATTTCTTTGTGAATTTTGTATTAGTGTTATCACTGTTTCCACTTGCCCAGCATGCGTCGATCAGTTTCCATCCACCATTTATTTTAATTGCGTTCCATGAATGGTCTTCGTAAAAAGGTTGGCCTATTTCCTCTACGCTTGCTTTGGAGTGCCCACTTATTTTAATGCAAGTTATATGCGCCTTGTCGCATAGAAGTTTGAATAGAGTTGAGTAACCTTCACATATACCCATCTTCTTTTTTAACACTTTTTCCGCATACCGCTCATAAAATGCATCTTCAGCTTTCACACTGTCCTCATCGTCGTCCAGGCTATAACCTTCTATTGTTGGGTGGTGGTATTCATAGAAATCATAACTGATATGCTGTGTTATCCAATAAAAAATCGACCGCACCTTTTCCGAATCGGATGTGTAAGGTGCGGTCAGAGTTTTTGCCAGTTCATCGGAAGATAGATAACCTATAGATGCAGCATATTTATCGATCTTTGCATATGGGTTTTCTTTTGCAAAAGCAAACAATGGCAACAGCAGTAATAAACCTGCGACCAGATTTTTCATAGCATTTGGGTGACTTTTACAAATGAAAATTCGGATCAAACTGTTTCGCCTGCTGCTCGTAATTGCGGGCCTCGTTCAGATTGCCGAGTTCCTTATAAATGATGGCAATGAACTGGAATGATTTATAGCCGTAGAAATCGGGTTGCAATTCTATGGTGTGCTTAAAGTTGAGGATAGCAGAATCGGGTTTCTTCATCTGGTAATAGCACACACCTCCATTGAACTGAGCTACAACATTTCTCGGATCATACAGATTGGTCATTCGGTAGTACGTAAGTGCATTGGGATAATCTACCAAAGTTAGGTACAACGTACCCAGGTTGGCCAGAGCGTTAGATTTCTGCGGGTTGATTTTCAGTGCATATTTAAGGTGATAGGCCGCAGAATCATACTTTTTTGCCCTGAAGAATGCCGCACCTATTTCTGCCTGCGCATCCACGTTATCGTAGAATATTGCTAAAGACCTGTTCAGGAACTTAAAGCTTTCATCATTATACATTTTGGCCTTAACGGTATCTGTCTCAGCACCGCATTTCTTCTGCAATTCGCTGGCTACATAGTAGTTCAGGCGGGTGTTGTTAGGCATTTTAGCAGCATCTGCACTGTACAGCGTATAACTGTCCTTCCAATCGCGGTTACGAGCAAAAGTTTCTACCGCAAATGGCAGGCAAAGTATAGCCACCACTACCATTACTTTAGGCAGTTTAATGTCCTCAAAGGCTGCATTGTCTTTACCGATCACCCATTTCTCTACTGCCAGTGCAACGGCCAGGCAAGAGCCTACAGAGCAGAAGAACAAGAAGCGCTCTGCGAATGTAGATGCCAGCATAATAAAGATGTTCGAGAACAAAGAGATGGTTGCCAGGAAGAACAGTATACTGAATGCCCATGGGTCTTTCTTATTCTTTATAAGGCGCATAACTGCAAATACTGCCAGTCCCAGGTAAACCAGCAGAGACAGGATGACGCGGAAGTTAGCAAATGTCATGTATTTGATGGTGCTGAAGGAACGATCAATAGCTAATGGATAAGGGTAAAACAGCAACCTAATGTAATCGCCCAATATCCAGATTTCTGTTGCCAATCTAGAAGACGCGGACAAGGATTCCTTCACCAGCATATTATCCACAAAGTTTATCGGGAATTCCATGTCGCCATTTTCATGCACAATTTTTGCTCTTATAGCCAGGTACAGACCCGTGGCAATAAAGGTGCCTACTGTTATTCTTATAGCGCGTGTGCGGTTATCATCTATAAAGAAGAAGAAGATAAGCGGCACAATAGCAAGGAAGGTGATAACGGTCTCTTTAGAAAGAAATGACAGGAACAATGCGAATGTGCCCATTAGCAATTGCATGGTCTTTGCCGATTTCATATAATTGGCAAACATATTCAGAGACACAAATGCAAAGAAGAAGCAAAGCAGTTCATCGCGGCTTTTAATGTTGGCCACCACCTCGGTATGGATAGGGTGTACTGCAAAAAGCAAAGCAGCTATAAAAGCTACAGCCATTTTCTTGCGGTCGAACAACTTATTAAGGAAGATAAACAGACCGGCTACGCAACCCCCAAAAACAAGCAGGTTAGCAAAGTGGTGCAACCATGGTGTAAATGGTGTTTTAGTAGCGGTGAACATAGTAGACAATTCACACTCAGTAGCAAACATTACCAGCGACATAGGCCTGTACTCGTTCGACATGTTAGCGTAACCCTTAAGCCTTAATGTGCCTAAGATATCCGGTATCATCTTCATGCCCTGTGGTACTACAAAGTTGTCTTTGATCACCATCACGTCGTCAAGCACATAGCCATTTAATAAGGTATTGCTATAGACAAGCATGGCGATGACTGCCAATAGGATAGCCAATTTGGTTATCATTGACATTGGCTTCTTTTCCTTCGGTTCTTGTTTCTGCGGTGCCACGTTAGGCCTTGGTTGCACAGGCTGGCGTGGTGGTACATTTTGTCTTGGCTGATTGCCCTGATTACTCTTCTTGGCCACTACTATTTTAATTTAAAGTCTGAAAAATATTGTTTGGAGACAGCCTCGTATTTACGTGCCTGCTCCAGGTTGCCCAATGCCTGATACGAAAGCGCAATATATGGTATATTGGTTACCTGTTTAGGGTCGAGCGATAATTGTTTGCTGATGGTCTGTATGCAAAGGTCGTATTGCTTATTGAAGAAATAAGCACGCCCAAGGTTAGAATACGCATTGATGTAGTTAGGGTTAAGGCTCAGCGACTTGCTGAACATTACTATTGCCTGCGGGTAGTTTTTAGTATTCAGGTATATGGCTCCCAGGTTATTGATCATATTAGCCTCATTAGGATTGATGACCAGTGCCTTTTTAAAGTAAACTTCAGCCGAATCATACTGCCCCTTAGAGAAGTAAGCAACGCCTGTTTCCTGTATGGCTTCAGGATACCCCGGCTGGAATTCCAGCATCTTCTTATAATTGTATATCGCAGAGTCGTATTCTTTCAACTGGTTGTAAGTACGCCCCATGTTGAAATAGGCAAGTACAAAATTAGGGTTCACAACCAGTGCTCGCTTAAAAGTAGCTATAGCCTCTCTATACTTACCGGTAGCCATGTACACGCTGCCCAGGTTGTTAGTAGCAATAGGGTGGTTGGGGTTAAGCTGTAGCGTACGTTTATCATAGTACTCGGCCGAGTCGTATTGTTGCAGTCGGTCAAAGATCCTGCCCATCTCGGCATTGGCTTCGGTAAACTGAGGGTAGATAGACAAAGCTACCCGCAAATGCTCCTTTGCTTCTTTATCTATCTCCTTCTTCTTTACAGGGTCTGTCTCTTCCGCATATAAGCTTTCAGCCAGGGCTGTACCCAGGTAGTAATTCAGTCGGCTATCGTTAGGCGATTTTGCAAGGTCTGTTCGGTACAGGCTTACGCTATCCTTCCAATCTGCATTACGGGCTATGGTCAGTCCGCCGAAAACAAGTAGCAGAGGTACGAGAATAGCAAGAATTTTCGGACTTTTCAGTGCACTGATGTCAGGCGTTTCGCCTTTCAGTATCCATCTATCAACGGCAAAAGCACCTGCCATACACCAGCCTGCCGACGCCATAAACAGGAAACGTTCGCCCATCTCTGCACCTATAAGAATGAACATGTTGTTGAACAGGGCAATAGTGGCCAGGTAGAACAGTATTGCAAATGCCAGTGGATCTTTATTATTTTTAATGAACCGGGTTACCGCGGACCAGATCATAAAACCATAGGCCGCCATAGACGCGATAACGCCCACATTAGCAAATGATGCGTATGGTATAGCATTGTAAGAGTAATTGCAAACAAGCGGATAGGGGATAAACAACAATGCTAAATACTTACCCGATATCTGAATAGACGTTGCTATCCGGGTCATAAAATCAGGTGCCTGTGTTAGCGCATTGTCTATAAACTCTATTTGTCTGGTTTCATTAGCGGCGTACTTATCTAATATAACGGCCCTTATGGCTATAAACGCTATGGTGCTTAATACAGTGCCAAGGGTTATGAACAGAGCCCTTTGTTTGCTGTCATTCTTAAACAGGAAGAAAAGTACCGGTACCACACCAATGAACGTGATCACATTCTCTTTAGATATAAACGACAGGTACAGTGTAAAAATGCCAATGAGTAGGTGCTGTATCTTTCCTTCTTTCATGTACTTCATGAAAATATTCAGCGACATAAAGGCAAAGAAGAAGCAAAGCAGCTCATCGCGGCTTTTAATATTGGCTACAACCTCGGTATGGGTAGGATGTATGGCAAAAAGAAAGGCGCCAATGAATGCAACAATGATCTTTTGGCCATCAAAGAAGCGATGGAGGAATGAAAAGAACAAAACCACACATCCGGCAAAAACCACAATATTAAAGAAGTGGTACGGCGCAGGATTAAGCCCGAAAAACTCATGTTCTATTGCAAACATTACCAGCGATAATGGACGGTAGGTATCATTGGGTATGATGAGGTACCCCCTCATATGCGGTGTGGCAAGTAATTCCATTATACCCGCAAATCCTTTGGCAACAATGGTATTTTCCTTCACCATTATCACATCGTCCATTACAAATCCATTGTGTAATGAGTTGAAATACAACGCGAACGAGAGAGCAGCAAGTACCAGAGACAAAATTGTAAAATGGGACAGGCCGGCTTTAGGGCCGGTCTGGGTTGCCTGTAAAGGCTCAGTTTTCGTATTTGCAGGCTGTGTTGCCTGCGGCTTACCTTTAGATTGCTGTTGTTTGCTCATTACCTGGCTAATAGAACGTGTAAAATAAGCTATTTTATAGGTTTTAACCAATAGCCAGGACACAAGAATTGGCATATTTTCCGGTAATCGGGCTTTATAAATTTATTATGTGGTGGTTTATGTATTTACATTAACACATTTTTTTGTTGTTTAAAGTTTCACTTTACATACCTTTGCACCCCAAAACAAGGGGTTCTTTACTCATATATGATTAGCAGGAGAAATATCAGGGTGAAGGTGATGCAAACTCTTTATTCTTTGGCCTCGTTTGAAAAATCGGAGGTAGAGAATAAATTGACCGTTGCACGAATGCTTAATGAGAAGTTAGATCACGTACTGGATGTTTTTACCGTGTGTGTACTGTATCCGATCAAAATAGCACAATACGCCGAATCAGACTCTTTACATCGTTCGTCTAAGTACATTCGTACCGAAGAAGATATGAATGTGAATGTGCGCATAGCCACCAATTCTTATGTCTTGAAGACATTGGAAAAGGCTTCTTTTACTGAAAAGATAAAGAAGGATAAACTGGAGCGTTTCATAGATGAAGAGTGGGTGAAGAAAATTTACCAGCAGCTGGCTAAGAGCGATGAATACGCTACCTACCTCGAAAATCCTCAGACACCGGCAGGCGACAAGAACATTATCCAGTTCATATGGGACAAGCTCATAATGGAAAATGAATCTATGGTGAGCACTTTTGTTGATGACTTGCCCGGTTGGGAAGACAACAGCGAACTGATCATCATGTTGATGCAGAACTTCTTCAAAAACAGTTCTAAGGTCGACTTCCTGAAATTGCTGACTCCCGAGAAAAAGGAATATGCGCATGATCTGCTTCTGGCAGTGCTGGATAAGGAAGCTTATTGCCTGGAACTAATAGAGCCAAAGTTGAACAACTGGGATAAGGAGCGCGTAGCTTTGATAGATCTTTTGTTGCTGCGTATGGCTGTGTGCGAGTTCCTTTATTTTCCTACTATACCAACCAAGGTTACCATCAACGAATATATAGATATAGCCAAGCAATACAGTATGCCACAGAGCGGACAGTTTGTAAATGGTGTATTGGACAATTTGCTGAAGGATCTGGTAAAGGAAAACATGATCCGTAAAGAAGAAAGAACAGGAAGATAAAATAGAATGAATATGAAACGCTATCTTTTAATTGCTCTTTTAGGTATTGGTGCTGCATCTTGCAACAGCAATACTCCTGAGGCTCCCAAAGGTCAGTTGCCTACAAGCCTTGTGAACAATCCGCACACTGCTAACGGCATAGATACAGTATCTGCTGCCCGCAAGCCTACTATGGATTTTAAAGACACAGTTCATGAGTTCGGTACCATCCATCAGGGAGAGTCAGTAACACATGAGTTTACCTTTACTAACAATGGTAAGACGCCTTTGCTCATCACTAATGCATCTGGCTCTTGCGGTTGTACTGTTCCGGTATATCCTCATGATCCCGTAGCACCCGGTAAGACTGAAGTAATAAAGGTTACCTTTAACTCAGCAGGAAAGGGTGGACACCAGGAAAAATCGGTGACCATTACTACTAATACTGTACGTAGCATTCACATGCTGTATATCAAGGGTGAAGTAGAAGTGCCAAAGAATAAGTAAAATGTAAAAGCCACTAAAGGGCAATATTTTAAATACAAAAAACAGAAAAATGCAGATAGTATTAAGTTCAATTATGTTGCAGGCAAGTGGACAGAGTCCGTACATGTCTATCGTTCTAATGGTGGGTATGTTTGCCGTTATGTATTTCTTTATGCTGCGCCCACAGGCAAAGCGTGCTAAAGAACAAAAGAAATTTGCTGAAAGCATGAACGCTGGTGAATACGTGATCACTACGGCGGGTATACACGGCACAATACAGAAAGCTAACGAAGATGGTACTTTACAGTTGGAAATAGCTCGTGGTATGGTGGTAAAAATAGAGCGTGCAGCTGTTTCTATGGAAACAACAGCAGCTTACCGCAAGAAACAAGATGCTGCTTCAGGTGTTGCAGTAGCTACCAAATAAATCAATCTTTTAGAATAATATTAATGGTGTCAACTATCTTTAAACGATAGTTGGCATTTTTTTTGATTAGTGTATGTGTCAGCGTATTAGTATTTGCTTGAAATTAAATGGTAGGTTCAGTTGCTTCGGCATTCTGGTCAATGTCATTTTGTTTAAGGCCCGAAATAGCATGTGATGATGCCGAAGGTATCACATGTTTATAGCAAAAGCCGGTAATGATTTGGGAACGATGCCGAAGGTATCGCATGTTTAACTAAGCGAATTCACATTAAATAAATGACGCCTGATATATTGGATAGCGTTTAACAACAACAACACATTGCTAAAAGTAGGTATCACAGGAGGAATAGGATCAGGCAAATCAGTAGTCTGCAAAGTGTTTGAAACGCTGGGTATCTCTGTGTTCAATGCAGATAATGCAGCCCGCTACCTGATGGAAAATGATGAGCAACTCATTACTGCTATTAGTCGGTTGTTGGGCAATGAGGTCTACAACAATAACCGGTTAGACAGAGCAAGAGTATCCGACATCATCTTCCGCCAACCTGAGAAATTACAACAACTCAATGCACTCGTGCATCCTGCTACTATTACCTATGCAGCAGAATGGGTAGGTCGCCAGCAAGCGCCTTACATAATTAAAGAAGCTGCCATCTTCTTCGAGAGTGGCAGTTATAAAGAGATGGATGTAATGGTGGGGGTGTATGCGCCTAAAGAGCTGCGCATAGCCCGCACAATGGCAAGGGGAGGGCAGACCCGTGAAAAGGTTCTCGACATCATTTCAAAACAAATGAACGAGGAAGAGAAGATGGGTCGCTGTGATTATGTGATCACCAATGAAGACGTTACCGCCATAACCCCACAGGTACTACAGTTGAATGAGCTCTTCCTGAAGAAATAACATAACCAACCACATAAAACCAAAACAGGCCATCTCTTCCGAAATGGCCTGCTCATTTATTTATCTTAATTAGTTACTAGCTCAATATCGCTCTTGAAATAACCAGCTTCTGTATTTCGCTGGTGCCTTCACCTATTGTGCACAACTTGCTGTCTCGATAGTACTTTTCTACAGGGAAGTCTTTGGTATAACCATAACCACCGAATATCTGTACCGCTTCAGTAGAAGCCCTTACACAAACTTCAGATGCATAGTACTTAGCAAAAGCCGACTCCTTGGTCATTGGCATGTTGCGGTTCTTCAGGTCAGCAGCCTGGTAGATCAGCAATTCAGATGCTTCGATCTCAGTAGCCATATCAGCCAACTTGAAAGCGATAGCCTGGAAATTGCAGATAGGCTGATCGAACTGGTGACGCTCTTTTGAATACTTCAAAGATGCCTCGTAAGCACCCTTTGCAATACCCAATGAAAGCGCTGCGATAGAGATACGACCACCATCCAGTATTTTCATAGCCTGCTTAAAGCCACTGCCTACTTCGCCCATGCGCTGTGCATCAGAGATACGGCAGTTGTCAAATACCAGCTCTGCGGTCTCACTTGCACGCATACCCAGTTTGTTTTCCTTCTTACCTGCTGCAAAGCCCGGTGTGCCACGCTCTACTATAAATGCAGTTACATTATTCTTAGCACGCTTTTCACCTGTACGAGCCAATACTACAGCTACATTACCTGTGATGCCATGAGTTATCCAGTTCTTAGTACCATTTAGTATCCAGTCATCACCATCGCGTGTTGCGGTGCAAGCCATGTTGCCCGAATCACTTCCTGTGTTGGCTTCGGTAAGTCCCCATGCTCCTATCCACTCGCCGGTAGCCAGCTTAGGTAGGTATTTCTTCTTCTGTTCTTCGTTACCGAAATAAAGGATATGGCCTGTGCACAAAGAGTTATGGGCAGCTACCGACAAACCGATAGATCCACAAACCTTAGCTATTTCACTAACCACAGTTACGTATTCAAAATAACCGAGACCGGAACCACCATATTCAGTAGGAACCAAAACACCCATCAGGCCCAATTCGCCGAGTTTTTTGAAAACTTCAACAGGGAATTTTTGTGATTCATCCCACTCCATCATTTCGGGGCGGATGTGTTTGTTGGCGAAATCGCGGATCATTTCCGCAATAGATAGCTGTGTATCAGTATATTTAAAATCCATGAGTATGTTGAAAATGCTGCGCAATTGTACAACAAATTTTCGGGATAAAATATTGATTTCATGAGAAATCCCCTAAACCACCGGCAATATTCGTAAGATATTTATTTTTATATTCTAAATGGGTGATGAACTAGATGTCATGTTCTTAAGTAGCAGCCTACGCTTGCGCTCTCGCCATAGATCTTTCCTTCACCCAGCCTATCACTTTGTCCAGTTGTTCTTCACGGGTCATGGAGCTATTGTCCAGCAGCAGGGCATCTTTTGCCTGGTGCAGCGGACTTTCTTCGCGGGTACTGTCTATATAATCACGTAGTTCCAGGTTGTGGCGTACTTCGTCTATAGTTATGTGTGGGTTGGTGGCATGCATTTCTTTGAAGCGGCGCATAACGCGCACTGCGGGATCGGCTACCATAAATACTTTCAGTTCAGCATCAGGGAAGACAACAGAGCCAATATCACGACCATCCATCACTATGCCTTTTTTACGACCCAGGCGTTTCTGTTGGGCTACGGCAAAGTGGCGTACCTCCTTTATTGCAGCCACCTGGCTTACCTTATCGGCTACAAGCATATCTCTTATAGGCAGAGATACATCCTCGTCATTTAGATAAATGTCCGATGTTTTAGAGTCTTCGTTAAATACAAAGGTGATGTGTATGTCGTTCAATGCAGCAACAACCTCATCATGATTATTGTAGTTAACGCCATTGCGCAGGAAATACAATGTAATGGCCCTGTACATTGCGCCGCTATCAATATAGGCATACCCAAGCCTTACAGCAAGCTGCTTTGCTATAGTGCTTTTACCACAAGATGAAAAACCATCTATTGCAACAATGATCTTATTGGTAGCCATGCTGCAAAGTTAGCAGAATAGTCTGAAAGATGAATATGGCTGAAGGATGAAAATTTAGGTGTTATGCCGTCTGATCTTCTGAACATGCCACGCATGTCATTCATGCAAATACTTACATATCCCTTTGAGAGGTTATCCCTCACTCAGATTTTTATACTAATTATATATCAAGATGAGGGGTACCTTATACACTCTCCTCCTTTTGAAGGTGCCGGTAACGGCACGAGCGTAGCTCTGTACCCGACAGTATCGGCTTTTTCAGCCGATGCTGTCGGGGGAGGTGGTTATCTGCGGATCAGGGCACTAAAAACTCTATCGCTTTCAATACAAAAATTGGGTAAGGTTTGGCTTAGAGACGGCCGGACAGAGCCACAACAAATCCCTCCTTATTTCTTCAACCACTTTTCCATATATACCGGATCCAACTGGTAGTAGTTACTCTGAAATTCCGCCCTCCCATTATTGATCCAATAGATAGCTGGAGTGCCCTCACCCGCCATCAGCGTAAACTCATCATTATGCGGATAGTAAAGATGCGGAATGTCTATGGCGTGAGATTCATCAAAGAATTGCTTTTCTTGTTCCGGAGCGCCCGCCAACACCATATAAATGGGAAATTCAGGGTGCTTGCGGTGAATGATCTGTAACAAGTATGCCGCTTTCTTGCAGTGTGGACAATAGTAGCTGGCAAAGATCACAATATGCTTGCCATGCAGCAGGTCTACAGCAGGCTTGGGCGTAAAGCTGTAAAGCGGACTTATATCTAGTGTTTTCTTATAAGGTACAGGTGCGTTGCTGGTGTCCAACGGATTGACAATAAAGCATATAGACATAGCCGCTACTATTACCGGCGGTAGCATTATGTCCTGGTACTTATACGGTTTCACTTTGTATATGAACATCAGTACCACCGTCATGACTATCATCACCACATTCTTTATTATAGCATTAAGTGGCGACATAGACAATTTGTCCCCAAAACAGCCACAGTCGCCTGCATTGCCGTGTTTAATGATCACAAAGATCAGGTAAATGATAAAAAATATCAGAATACTGATTACAGCCTTGTAGGTGAATTTTTCAAGGTATATATGTAACAGCAGAAACAAACCCAGCATAAATTCCAGGCCTATCATTCCTCGTGCTAATATTCCTGCTACCAGCTGACTATCAAACCCCAGGTCTATAAATGTCCACTGGAAATTGTCGAAAGCATTATAGCTGTGTATCTTACTATAGCCTGAAAAAAAGAAAATGCCGGCCAGTAATATCAATAAGATAAGGCCGGTAATGCGTTTAGCAGAAAATCCTTTTTTCTCAACAGGTGGGTGAACTTCAATATCCATAAATAGTAAATAACGCTCCAAAATTAGCGCATTAATGTCTATTGATAATGATAAAGGAACCTTAAAGAATAATTACAGATAACCCTAGTATAGGTAGCAGGTTTCTACGGCAGTGATGTTATTATTAACGGTGCTGTCCGATTCTTTTTCGCAGGTAGTTTTAGCGCCCGATTTCAGATCCTGTATCTCAAATTCCTTGCTGTTAGAGGCAGGAAGACCAGGGTAGCCGCTGTACTTAATGTCGCAATGACAAATGTATTTCTTAACACATGAGGTATAAGACATCATGCTGGTAAATGCTATTGCTAAAAGTATAGTCGGGCGTAGTTTCATTGTTTACAAAAGTATTTTGCTGTTGCAAGATAATAATTCAAAAGTAAAAACACAAACTTGTTTTAATCCGGCAATTTGACAATGAGACAATTAGCCAATGTGTGTCGCGCAAAGAGTTCTCCTTGTATACGATTAACATACAGCCACATAATAGCTTTTTACTTTTAACTTTTTACTTTTTACTTTTTATTCTCGCACATAACAAGGTAGTAACCCCATTTCTGTTTCAGATATGCCTTTTTCTGCGCCAGGCCGGTTTTGTAGTGGATCTTAGAAAAATGACTGGCATTGTAGATCATATTATAAGCCTTGGTGCCTATCGCACCAGCCAGACTGGCAATGTACATGCGGTTCACAGACTTTACCACTTCCTTACTCACATCCCTTATCTTGCTCACCTCAAAAGAATTGCGGGAGGTTACCTCGTGCAGTTCAGAAATAGATAGAATGTCAGACATAGCCCAACCATTCAGCATGGTCAGCATATCCTGCTCACCGGTAATGTCGTATGGCTGAGGTTTGAAGATATCTGCAAACAGTATTTTTCCACCCGGTTTTATAATGCGCTTCATTTCCCTGAAGAAATCATCCTTATTGGTGGCTGTCTGCATACTCTCTATGCACCAGGCAAAGTCGAATGTATTATCTGCAAAGTTAGTTTTGGTATAGTCTTGTTGTGAAAAAGTTACTTTATCACCTACGCCCTTGCTATTGGCGAGTTCCGTTGCGGTCTTTACTTGTTTCTCACTAAGTGTAATACCTTTTACCGTACAACCAAGATTTTTTGCCAGGTATATACTCGATCCGCCTATACCACAGCCACCATCAAGAACTACGTCGGTAGATTTAATACCACCCATGTTCATCAACAGGTAATTGGAATTAAGGACGGCTTCCGCCAGGTTTTTGGTATTTTCATCCCATATGCCATAGTGCAGCCCCATACCTTCTTCCAGTTTCCAGTGCATACGGTAGTGCACCTCCGTCTGGTCGTAGTAATTCTCAATATCCTTGTTGGTAAATAACTTCATCTCAATGGCCGCTTTAAAGTACAAATGTAACAATTATATCGCTTTATGTAGGTTGACTGCAATCGTTCTGTCGTTTTAAACATTCCATCTTGCGGTATGCATGTTTGCATGAACCACTTACAAATTCAATTATCAAAAATGAGAAATAAGCATTGAGCGGTAAAATCAATTTTGTTACATTTGCACAATTTGTTTTTTTACATGGCTTCTACACAAAATACTCCCGCCTGGTTATTATTAAAGGACGGTACAATATTTAAAGGCATATCCTTTGGCGCCAAAGGCACTACTGGTGGCGAAATTTGTTTTAATACTGGCATGACCGGCTATCAGGAGGTATTCACAGATCCTTCATATACTGGGCAGGTATTGATAATGAATAATGCTTATGTGGGTAATTACGGAGTGAAGAACGAAGATGTGGAGAGTGATTCTGTAAAGATCAGCGGCCTTATTTGTAAGAATATTTCCGATCGTTTTTCGCGTATGAACGCGAACGACAACCTTGAAAATTACCTTGTTAATAATAACATAGTTGCCATTCACGATGTCGATACCCGCGCACTCGTGCAGCATATTCGAAGCAAGGGCGCTATGAATTGCATCATCAGCACTGAGTTTTCTGATGAAGCTGCTTTGAAAGAAGCATTGGCCAAAGTGCCCGATATGGATGGACTAGAGCTTTCATCGGAAATATCTACAAAAGAACCGTACACTGCAGGTTCACCAGATGCTGCCATTCGTATTGCTGTTATGGACTTCGGTGTAAAGAAGCACATAATACAATGCATGGTCGACAGAGGTGCATACATAAAAGTATTCCCTGCAAAGACTGGTATTGATGAACTGAAGAAGTTTGAAGCCCATGGTTACTTCATATCTAATGGTCCCGGCGATCCTGCTTCTATGGACTATGCGGTGAAAACAGTAAAGGATATATTGGCTACCAATAAACCATTCTTTGGTATCTGTCTAGGTCACCAGTTATTGGCTCGTGCTAATGACATCCCTACGTTCAAGATGCACCATGGTCATCGCGGCTTAAACCATCCGGTAAAGAACATCATTACAGGCAAGAGCGAGATCACTACCCAAAACCATGGTTTTGGCGTAGATCCTGAAGCCGTGAAGAACAGCGATAAGGTAGAAGTAACGCACGTAAACCTTAATGACGGTTCTATTGAAGGTATCCGCATGAAGGGTAGGGCAGCGTTTTCCGTACAATATCACCCTGAATCAACACCGGGTCCATTCGATAGCCGCTACCTGTTTGATGACTTTATAGGCAATATCAAAAAAGAGATGCTTTAAACCACACTTACTTATGATAAAGTGTGCAGTTATTATTTTCTGTCTATTAGCTGTCGGATGTAATACATCTCATCGTATGTACACAATTTCCGGAAAGCGAATTTATTATAGAGAAGTAAAAAAGAGAATAAAACCAGTTGTTGATAGCGCATATTTACATGAATGGGGTGTGAAAAGATGGCAGATTACATGCTATAAATATAATATTTTTGATGGAGTGATATCGGTAGAAACAGAAAATAATAAAAAAAAGTATAATAAAATATCAATTAAATTGGATTCTAACTACAATGTATTGAAAACAACGATGTGGTATGATTTTCCACCTGTATATTAGATAAGTTTTATTGGCAATGAGTATTATACTCCGAAAGCAACTTTATACTAAATAAGCAACTAACTACACAACAAAAATGAAGCAGGAAAAGGTACTCATCATAGGTTCGGGTGGACAAATAGGCGTGGAACTGGCAATGGCCTTACGCAAGGTATATGGCACTGATAATGTTATAGCCAGCGATCTTCGCGAAGCGCACCCCTTACTGAAAGATGCAGGGCCTTATGTGATACTGGATGCAATGGATGGTAAAGCCATTCATGAATTAGTGAAGAAAGAAGGTATTACACAGATCTACCTGCTGGCAGCTATGCTCTCTGCAACGGGAGAAAAAGCGCCTATGAAGGCATGGGATGTGAATATGAACAGCCTGCTGCAGGTACTGGAAATAGGTGTACAGGAAAAGCTGACCAAGATTTACTGGCCAAGTTCTATAGCTGTTTTTGGTCCTACCACACCCACGTTAAACACTCCTCAGCAAACAATAGTAGAACCACGTACAGTATACGGCATCAGTAAGTACACCGGTGAACTGTGGTGCCAGTATTACAACCAGCGTTGGGGACTTGATGTGCGTAGCATCCGTTACCCTGGCCTAATTAGCTGGAAGTCTGAACCCGGTGGTGGCACAACAGATTATGCGGTGGAGATCTATCACGAAGCACTAAAGAATAAGAAATACACAAGTTTCTTGTCGGAAAACACCTACCTGCCCATGATGTATATGGACGACGCTATTCGCGCCACCATAGAACTGATGGAAGCACCGGTAGAAATGATGAAGACAAGAATGTCTTACAATCTGTCGGCAATGAGTTTCTCCCCTAAAGAAATTGCCGCAGCCATACAAAAGCACATCCCCGATTTTACAATAGACTATAAACCCGATTTCCGCCAGGCAATAGCCGACGGATGGCCTAAGAGCATAGACGATTCTGTAGCCCGCTCAGACTGGGGCTGGAGAAACAATTTCGACCTCGACAGCATGACAGCAGATATGCTGATGCACCTAAGAGAAAAAATGGGATAATGGGTTAATGGAAAATAATATTTTTGATGATAATAAAGCCGCATTTTGCGGCTTTATTCATTTTCGCCGGCTGTCGGTCTGACCGACGGCACATCGAGGCGTATCGTCTTTGTGTATTATTCGGAAGTTTCTCTTTTTTGCTAATATCAGTTAGACTACAAAATATGGTATTCAAAACATGTCATTGCACCGTTAGGGCAATGTCATTGACCTTATGGTTTTTAATACTCTAAATGTATTGCCCTGAAAGGGCAAACTCAATAGCGTGGGGCGTTAGCCCTACGTAGAAAACACCCCAATGACGAAGCCCTGTAAGGGCGCACTCCTGTGACTGCGGCATTAGAGTATGGCAAAGTTCCTGATCTCTATCGTTGAATCATTTTTGCGGGTTGCATCGGATTTACGTCTGGCTGCATATCTACTCGTTGTCTCCAAAGCTTATGTGCCAGAGCCTGGGCTTCTTTAACAGACGCATGCTTGTTGCTTATTTTCTTAAAAATCATGTTACTGCGCGGTTGTAATATTTTGTCGGCATCCTGCTCAAGCCTCTCTTTTACCTGCGCTGAACTCGTAAGAACATGTAAAGTAGTATCGAAAAGCGGTGTGAGTATAGCCTCTTTATGAGCTTTATCTATCTTTATTTTTACAAAAAAATAGGCGCTTTTCGGTTCTCTATGATGAAGGGTTTTTCTTGGAACTGCACATATATTAGCAAACATTCCTTTACTTGTTTTAGACATAAAAGCCATAAACAGGGGTATTGCCATCTTCCGCTCCCCAATTTCAGTTAAATAATAGAGGTATACCTTATTATGCTCTTCTAAAACATAGCCACTGTCTTTTTTGTCGATCTCCGGGAATGGCTTGTAAACTTCATCAAAGGTCTGAACTAAGTAAAACTCATGCTGATCCGTTTCCCATAAACCTAATAAGTTAGTATCAACTTTTATCTGTGGTTTTTCATCTATTGTGTGAAACGAGATGGAGTCGCATCCGGTTAAAATAGTGCCGGTAATTATGAACAGGAGGAAAGAGAGATGTCTTTTCAAAGTAGGTATTTTAGTAATTAAAAGTAAGTGAATAGTGGCTAATGTCGTATGAGTTCACATTCAAAAGGTATACACCAACCGGGACATGCCCGAAGGCTTTAACAATTTATCTAGTCAACGTAATTCTACAACCAAATTAAAATTTCTCTCCCTTTTTTCCTATTTTGCTGACTACAAAAAATCTTAATGAAATATACAATTATACTTCTGGCAGTCGCGGCTTCAATTCTGTCTTTTAAAGGTGATCACTCTGAAAGGGTTGATATTCATACGGTAATGCAGATAAAAAATGAAGGATTCAACAACTCCAAGGTGTTGGGTACTTTGTTTGAGCTGACCGACGTTAACGGCCCGAGGCTCACCGGCTCGGCAGGTATGAAAAGCGCGGAAGTATGGGCAAAGAATAAGCTAACAGAATGGGGACTGGCTAATGCCGCAATAGAGCCATGGGGAGGCTTTGGCAAAGGCTGGGAGATCAATAAGAACTATGTGGCCATGACCGCACCTTACTATCAGGCTTTGATTGCCTGCCCTAAAGCCTGGACACCCGGTACCAATGGATTGGTAAGTGGTAACGCTGTATTGGTAAAAATAGACAGTGTGCAGGATATGGCTAAATATGCCGGGCAACTACGTGGCAAGATAGTGGTAATGGGCGGCATGAGTACCGAGGTAAAACCAAATTTCACTGCGGATGCCAAGCGTTATACAGACGAAGAGTTATCTAAAATGCTCGATTGGCATAATGAAGAGAGTGCTACAAATCTTAGTCAGAAACCTAAAGCGTCGGCACCGGCAGGCAGGCCGGGAGGCAATCTCAGAAAAATGGTCGACTCGTTTTTGTATGCCGAAGGTGCTACTGCGGTGCTGAGTGGCGGTCGTGGTACAATGGGTACTTTATTTACCAGCAATGGCGCATCACGCGCCTGGGATGCCAAACCGGTATTGCCTGAAATGGAAATGGGTAGTGAACACCTGGCCCGTTTAATAAGGTTGCTGGAAGTGAACAAAGAAGTAAAGATAGAAATGGATACCCGCACCACCTTCCAGACTGTTGATAGTATTGAGAACAACGTTATAGCCGAAATCCCAGGCACAGATAAAAAACTAAAGTCTGAGCTGGTCATCATTGGCGCACATATGGATAGCTGGCATGCATCTACCGGTACTACAGATAATGCTACAGGTGTAGTGGTAATGATGGAAGCAATGAGAATTTTGAAAGCCATTGATATCAAGCCACGCCGCACCATTCGTATTGTGCTGTGGAGTGGGGAAGAGCAGGGGTTATTGGGTTCTCGTGCTTATGTAAAAAATCACTTTGCAGACAGGCTTACTATGGAGTTAAAAGATGACCACAAAAAGGTATCTGCTTATTACAACCTCGATAATGGTGCAGGTAAGATCCGGGGTATTCACCTGCAGAGCAATGATGAGGTGAGAAATATCTTTGAATCGTGGATGGAGCCGTTTAAAGATCTGGGAGTTACCACTGCTACTATCAGAACTACCGGTTCTACCGATCATATTTCTTTCGATGAAGTGGGTATACCCGGCTTCCAGTTCATTCAGGATCCATTGGAATATGGTAGCCGCACGCACCACACCAATATGGATTCTTATGATCGTATCAACGGTAATGACCTTATGCAGGCATCTATAATAGTAGCATCATTTGTGTATAATACTGCCATGCGCGATGAAATGATACCGCGTAAATCACTACCCGTTATCAAAAAATAGTATGGCTAAAATGTTGGCAATTAGTTTTGTTTAGTTTTTTATTGAAAAAATTAAACAATAGTTTGTTAGTATAATTGTATGTTTGTATCCTGATTCACGATAACATCACACTTCCATATGACCATAATACAATTAGAATACGCTATTGCACTCGCTACTTACAAGAGTTTCGTTTCGGCGGCAGAAAAATCTTTTGTAACACAGCCCACGCTCAGCCTGCAGATACAAAAACTGGAGGAAGAACTGGGGGTTAAAATATTTGATCGCAGCAAGCATCCTATTGACATAACGGCAATGGGTAAGGTGATCATCGATCAGATTCGTAAAACACTCGAAGAGTTTGAACGTATTCACGAACTGATACAACAGCAGCAAAATGTTATTTCGGGCACCTTCAAATTGGCTGTAATTCCTACAATTGCACCTAGCATACTGCCTACATTGCTGGAACATTATGCTATCAATTTCCCCGATATCAGGCTCGATGTAACTGAAATGGAAACTAACCGCATCATCACAGCGCTTCGCAATAACGAAATAGATGCCGGTTTGTTGAGCACGCCATTAGAGCAGAAAGATATCAAGGAATATCCATTGTATTATGAGCCATTTGTTGCCTACCTCCGCAGTGATGATAAGTTGCTGAAGAAGCGCATGATCGAGCCTTCGGATGTAGAGTTGGAGCGCATCTGGATGTTGAACGAGGGCCATTGTATGCGCAATCAGATCATTGATCTGTGCAGCGACCAAGTGCAGCGCCTGCAGGCCAAGAGGCCATTTCGCTATGAGAGCAGCAATGTGGAAACACTGCGCCGCATGGTAGATAAGAATGGCGGATTAACTATTCTCCCTGAAATGGCTACAACAGAATTTGACGAAGACAGGATAGAAAATGTACGCTACTTCGTAGAGCCTGAACCGGTACGCGAAATTAGCCTCGTAACAAATGATCATTTTGTTCATTTCTCCATACTCCAGTCTATGATGGATGAAATTCTGAAGCTGGTACCTGAAAAAATGAGGGTGCAGAAGAAGAACAGAAAAGTACTTCGTATACAGAGCGCAAGGTTGTAAATATCTATTTTTATATAAGAGCGGGGTGTTGAAAGCAATTTCAACACCCCGCTCCTTTAGAGCTAAATTGGTTAATTGTATATAAAACAGTTCATAAATTGTGCACTGTGGTGCCCTATAAACCATCTAAGAATCAATTGTTTTGGCCGAAATTCAGGTCAATGTTACCAAATCATTAAGACTGGGTAATGGCTTTTAAAGCCGGGATAATGGGGATAGTTTTGCAGTGTATATCAAATTTTGGTTTGAATTATGTCACTCGGTTCGATTTTAAAGATTTTCCTTCCTAAAGACAAGGTATTTTACAATTTGTTTGAGCAGGTAGCTGTTAACCTTGTGCAGATGAGCGACATGTTCAGTGCGGCAATGAAAGAGACAGATCTCTCGAAAAGAGACGCTATCCTGAGAAAGCTGGAAGAAATGGAGCATAAGAATGATGATGTTACCCATGAAATATTCATCCAGTTGGGCCAAAATTTCATTACACCTCTTGATCGGGAAGACATCCATTACCTGGCTACTTCGCTTGATGATATTGCAGATTATATGTGGGGCGCAGGTAAGCGGGTAGTGAACTACCAGATCAACGATACAAATGGGGCTTTAGCCGGCTTTGCCGACATTATTGCGAAATCAGTACATGCAATTAATGTAGCAGTATTTGCTTTGAGAGAGATGAAAGATCTTTCCGGCATTACAAAATCCTGCGTTGCCATCAATAGTCTCGAAAATGATGCCGACGATCTGCTGGACGCTACTTTGCTTAAATTGTTTTCTTCTCAGATATCAGCTGTTGAGCTGATCAAGCAAAAGGATATTTTCCAGATGCTCGAAATTGTTACTGACAAGTGTGAAGATGCAGCTAATGTAATAGAGTCCATCATTATTAAATATTCATAAGGCGCTTATGTCAGTATTACTGATCGTTATTATTATACTTGCACTAGGGTTTGACTACATCAATGGGTTTCATGATGCGGCTAATTCTATTGCAACTATTGTTTCTACAAAGGTGCTTACTCCATTACAGGCAGTAATATGGGCAGCTATTTTCAACTTCGTGGCCTTCTTCATTTTTAAAGATCATGGTGTTGCCAATACCATTGCTAAAACGGTGCAGGACAGTGCAATTACATTGCCGGTTATTATGTCGGGCCTCATTGCAGCTATCATCTGGAATCTGATCACCTGGTGGTTCGGAATTCCTTCCAGTTCTTCGCACACATTGATAGGTGGTTTTGCAGGCGCGGCCATTGCCCATGCCGGTTTTGGAGCAGTTAATTCCGAGCCAATTATCAAAACTGTAAGTTTTATCTTTCTCGCGCCTTTCATAGGTATGATCATGGCCTTCATCATTTCGCTTTGGTTCATTTATTCATTCAGAAAAGGACCGTGGCCAAAGATAGTTTCACTGGTCATCATGACTTTGTTGTCGGTGTTTTTGTATTATACAATAGATACAGACCCAACCAAACTCAAAAATCTGTACGAAAGCCATATTTTGAATGTGATATTGGAGGGTAAAAATTTAAAGTGGATTCTCCTTGCTACTGTGTTGTTTGCCATCTGCATATTCACTATGATATTAGGATCGTTAAATACAGCAAAAGCCAATGTCTATCTTAAGAAATTCCAGCTTATATCATCTGCAATTTTCAGTATAGGACATGGTGGTAATGATGCTCAGAAAGTTATGGGTATTATTTCCGCAGCTTTATTGTGTGATCACATGATTCCTAGCCTTTCTGCAATGCCTGTATGGGTGCCTCTGGCTTGCTATACTGCAATCTCTGTAGGTACTTTGAGTGGCGGTATGAAGATCATTAAGACCATGGGAACGCGTATTACCAAGGTTACGCCATTCGAAGGCGTTGCTGCGGAAACGGCCGGCGCTATTACTTTGTTTCTTACAGAAAACCTCAAGATTCCCGTCAGTACCACGCATACCATCACCGGTGCTATCATAGGTGTTGGAGCTACTAAACGACTATCGGCAGTACGTTGGGGACTTACTATCAACTTAATGTGGGCATGGATAATTACTATTCCTATCAGTGCCCTGATGGCTGCGATCATCTTTGCTATTGTTAATTTGTTTGTAAAGTAAATATTGAACTTATACCGTAGTACAAAAGCCTCCCAGCGGGAGGCTTTTGTATTTCTGTATGACCCTTATGGAGTACTTGTAGTCCCGCACCACCTGGCCAAAGCTAATTATATCAAATAGACTTCTATTTTACACTTTTGAATACGTCAACCACTCTCCTCCTTTTGAAGGAGGAGTACCCCAACATTTCGGCTTTTTCAGCCGAAATGTTGGGGGGAGGTGGTTATTACATGGGGTGTATATTTAAAGTCGAACTGGTATCATACCTAAAACTTTCTCATATGCGAAAATATTTTTTCATAACTACGAAAAAATAATACACTCCATCCTAACTGTGAGAAAACTGACACGAGTTATCCACACAAAAAAGTTTTATTGTGGTACGAAAAGCGTACCATCATGGTACGGAAAGTGTACCACCATAGATTTTCGTTCCCTCCATTTATTCGTTGTTCGGCAACTTTACCTCCCCAAAATCGCGGCATGTACAAATCTCATATCCCGCCACTTTTTGGTTTTGACCCTGCCTACCGGCAGGTAGGTTTTAACTTTTGACTTAACGAGAATCACATGGAAAGCAACAACGACAAAAAACAAGCCGCACGAAACCTCTTTCTTCACTCCGACAGAACCCGTGCCGAGATCGCCGACCTCATCGACATCAACACCAAAACCCTCTACCTCTGGATAAAACACGGTCGCTGGGAAGAAATGAAAACAGCAGCACGCCAAACACCCGCATCGCTGCTACAAGATGTGTATGACCACATCGAGGCAGTCAACAACAAAATAAAAGCCCGCGAAGACCGTTGCCCCACATACCAGGAAGTGGAAATGCTACGTAAATTATTCGCGTCTACAAAACACATTCAGAAGCTCAATATCGGCACTTACATCGAAGCATTTACCGAACTGACCTCGTTCATCAACGACCATGACAGCGAGCTAGGCAAGGCAGTAGTGACCCTAACCGACAAATACATCAAAGGTCTGGTCAGCCCGTTCCACCCCAAAGCATACAAAAATGTATGTGATGTCAAGGACAACCTCGAAGCCCTGGAACAAGAAGAAGAAAAAGACATGGCCGAACTACAGCAGGCAGAAGCGGCTCTGGCAGATCATGAAGCAAACAAAGCGGAAACCAATACAGCCATCATCATCCCGCTTACACCAAACCACGAAACCCAAACCGACAATACTATACTGCCGCAATCAACACCACATCTGCCAACCAATATAGCGGGCATCAATAAAAATTATAACACATTCAAAATCAAACATCTATTCAAATTCCATGCCCGATGAAAAATCCCGACAAACAGGGCAAAAGGATAGAAACTGACATATTTGTTGATAAAAAGTGCAGTGAGAATGATCCACAATTTCTTACACGATCTCTCCGGGTGGCAGTGTATCGCTGAACAGTTTCCATTTCTTAGACAGGGCAGTTGCCTCATCTGTTCCTAACCTTAATTCGCCATTATAGAAACCGGCAACACTTCTTTGCCTGAATGCTTCGTACAATGTTACTGCGCAAGCCACAGAAATATTGAGTGATTGTATCATACCCACCATGGGAATGATAAAGTTACCATCGCAGTATGCAAGGCAGGCATCTGTTACCCCTTCTTTCTCATTGCCAAATACCAGCGCCATGCTCTCTGTGAGGTCAAGATCGTAAAGCGACTTTGATTCCACCCCCAGGTGGGTAGCATATATTTTCCCATACCGTTCCTTTACCGCCTTCATGCAGGTGTCGGTATTGTCATATTCATGAACTGTAAGCCAGCCAAGGGCACTTGAACTACTCTTTTTACCAAAATGCTTATGCCTGCTCATTACCGTATTCAGCACATATATGTTCTGCACGCCCATTGCTTCGCAGGTGCGCATTACGGCAAAAACATTGTGTGGATCAGAAACATTTTCCATTACAACGGCCAGATCGGGTTGGCGACGGTTGAGTACGTGAAGTATTTTATTGGTTCTTTCAGGAGTCATATTGTTTGTGTGCAGGTATATTGTAGCAAAAATAAACAACACAGTTTAATTAGTGCATGTCTATTAACACATTTATCTCTACGGGTTGAAAGATATATTAGCCAAAACATGATTGTTATCATAATTCTCTGGCAGGAATTTGGATAAGATTTCAGTCGTGCAGTGGAGATATTGTTGTACTTTTCACGCTGAATGTATGGCTGCTCAATAAGTGCAGTTTTCGTTTTTTTAATTTTACCTATTAAGTTGTTGAATGCCCCCTGGTATAGTACTCGGAATATCGCGCCCTGATTTTTTGCTGGAGGAAACTCTGGCAGAAGTATTCCGTATGTCTGCACAAAAACACGCATCTAAGACAGCGCTTATATTCGATGACAGGTCTGTCACTTATGGTGAGTTGGACAGGTGGAGCGATGCAATGGCTTTGTATCTGTCTGAAAAGGGCATAAAGCCGGGTGATGCGGTAGGGCTTTGGTGGCCGCGTAGTCTGGAATTGCATGTAGCGGTTCTGGGTATTGTGAAATGTGGGGCCGCTTATGTGCCACTGGATAGGGAAATGCCTGCTGAAAGAGTAGAAACGGTGCTGAATGAGGTGCAGGCGAAAGCATGTATCAGTGACGGAGCCCTGAATATCGATTGTCCTGTTTTCGGTGTTGTGGGTATGCCCGCAGCAAATACAACAATTAGTTTGGTAGATGGTCCTGCGCCTGATAATTGGGCATATGTATTATATACATCTGGTAGTACCGGTAAACCAAAGGGTATACCGATTACCCACAGAATGATCACTCATTTTGTGCGTGCCGAACAGAGTGTACTCAACATACGGACAACCGATAAAGTATATCAGGGATTTTCTGTGTCGTTCGACATGTGGTGCGAAGAAGTTTGGATCTCTTACTTTGTTGGTGCTACTATGTGGGTTGCCGATGCAACTACAACCAAATCTATAGATGAGCTGGATGAGGTGCTGCGCAGGCAGCATATAACAGTACTACATACTGTGCCTAGCCTGCTGGCGGTAATGAACGATGATGTGCCGTTGGTAAGATTAGTGAATGCAGGTGGAGAAGCCTGTACCGCACAGGTTGTGTCTCGATGGTCAGTACCGCCAAGGCAATTCTTTAATAGCTATGGTCCAACTGAAACGACCGTTACAGCAACTATTACTACATTAAAGCCGGGCGAACCAATAACTATAGGTCAACCATTACCTAACTATAATCTTGCAGTTGTTGATGAACAGCTTAACCTGTTGCCCGTAGGTGAGCGGGGCGAGCTGGTGATAACAGGCCCCGGCGTATCTCATGGATATGTGAACAGGCCCGACCTTACTATTGAAAAGTTTGTAGCCAAGCCTGAAAGTCTATCGGTGCTGCCGGGAGATTTTGTTTACAAAACGGGTGATGCTGCTATCATTAATCCCGACAGAAGCATCGATTTTCAGGGCCGACTAGATGACCAGATCAAACTGCGTGGCTATCGTATAGAGTTGGGGGAAATAGAAAATCAACTGAGTAACCTTACTGATATTACTGCCGCGGCAGTGGCGGTAAAGAAAGATATAAACGGACAGGATCACCTGGCAGGCTATGTAGTTTGTGATGATCCTGTGAATATGAATCAGCAGAGCATAAGAGATGCGTTGGCCAAAGTACTGCCGGCCTACATGGTGCCGAGTGTTATTGTGCAGCTATCCGAAATGCCCCGTCTGCCAAGCGGTAAGATCAACCGTAAAGAACTGCCCGTCCCTGCCATGCTTATGGAAAGCTCGGTTTCAGGCGCAGACGATATTATAGATATTGATGCGCCGTTGGGCGACAGGGTAATTGCGGCGCTGAGAAAGAATTTCCCTAACAGGCAAATAGACGGATCTCTCGATTTCTTTACCGATTTGGGTGGGCATTCCTTGCTTGCGGCCTCATTTGTGTCGCGGTTGCGTAAGGAGGCTAATATTCCCCAGGCTTCGCTAAAGGATATATATCTGAACCGTCCATTGGGTGCCCTCATTAATTACTGGGAAAGTAAAAAGGCAGAAAAGCCTAAAGAGAAAAAGGTATTTAACCAGATATCTAAAAAGCGGTTTTACATGTGCTGGGCAGCGCAGACATTGTCTCTGTTGCTGATGTACGGATTATTTGCTGTGCAGATATTTTTCCCATACCTGGGTTACTACGGCATTAAAGAGTATACGGGTAACATTGGCCTGGGTATAGCTACGGCCCTTGGAGTGTATTTCCTTATTCCACCATTCTTTGCCACGCTCAGCATATTGGTGAAGTGGCTGGTGATTGGTAAGATGAAGGAAGGCGATTATCCGTTGTGGGGTGGTTATTATTTCCGTTGGTGGTTTGTAAAGACGTTTCAGCGCCTGCTGCCATCAGAGTTTTTGAATGGCACACCACTTTATTGCAGCTTTTTACGCAGAATGGGCGTGACCGTGGCCAAAGACACGCAGCTGGCTGCCATTACCATAGGCGCAGAAGATCTGGTAAGTATTGGCAGCGACGCCAGCCTTAGTTCGCAGGTGGTGATCAACAATGCATGGGTGGAAGATGGACTGTTGAAATTGCGTAAAGTACACATTGGTGCTCATGCCTACATAGGGAGTAGTGCCATTATAGCGGGTGGTGCTACAGTAGAAGATTGGGGTGAACTGCAGGACCTTAGTTATCTGCAAGAGGGCAAGACAATTAAGAGCGGTGAGATATGGCAGGGTAGTCCGGCGGTATTAAAACAGACCAAGCCAATAGATGAACTTCCGCAACCCATATTTGTTTCAAACGCACGGAGAAGGACCTATAAAGTAATATTCCTTTTACTATTGTTGCTGTTCCCTTTTGTGATCTTATTGCCTCTGCTGCCTACTGTTATTATCCTAAATGATCTGGATAATTCTACGCCTGATTATGACTTTAGTTATATGATCGTAACACCTTCATTAGCATTGAGTTATATCATTATTTTCTCGCTGGTGACAATAGGCCTCACCCGCCTGCTGCAGCGGGGCATAAAGCCGGGCAAATATCCGATCTATAGCGGTTTCTATCTTAGGAAATGGTTTGCTGATCAGTTGATGAGCTTGTCGCTAATAGTACTTCACCCCATATATGCCACAGTATTTGTAAGTATCTGGTTCAGGGCACTTGGTGCTAAGGTGGGCAAGAATACCGAAATTTCAACAGCAAGTAGTGTTACACATCCACTGCTGGAAATAGGCAAGAATGCATTTGTGGCTGATGCAGTAACACTGGGTGAATCTGATGTCAGAGGTCAGCAATTGATTCTGGAAAAGACCATTATAGGTAACAATAGCTTTGTAGGTAACAGTGCTTTGATACCGCAAGGGTATCACTTGCCGGGTAGAATGTTGATAGGGGTCCTGTCAACACCGCCTGATGCACAGCAACTGGAAGGTGCCAAGGCCAAAGACTGGTTTGGCTCACCGGCCATAGCGTTGCCTCGCAGGCAGGAAAGCCGTACATTTCCTGCTGAGCAGACGCTTAGGCCTTCGCCTCAACGTATACTGGGTAGGACCATTGTAGAGTTTATCCGCATACTCATACCAGAAACTACGATCATCATTTGCAGTATATTATTCATTGCCTATTCTCACGATCTGCTTGTAGAAAAGCATTGGTGGGAAATAGCCTATACATTGCCTGTCTATTATCTCTATTACATGGGCTTGCCTGCCTTTCTGGTCACTTTTGTAATGAAGTGGGTGTTTGTGCGCAGGTTCAATGCCGAGCAGAAGCCTATGTGGACGCCAAAGGTGTGGATAAGTGAGGCTATCACATCTACTTATGAAGCATTGACAGTGCCATTTGTGCTGGATTATATGCGTGGTACCCCTTGGTTGCCCATATTGTTAAGATTAATGGGTGTGAAAATAGGCAAGCGTGTATGGATGAACACGACCGACATTACCGAATTTGACATGGTAAGTATTGGCGATGATACTGCACTTAATGAAGACTGCGGACCACAGACCCATTTGTTTGAGGATAGAGTAATGAAGGTCGGTCCGATAAAAATAGGGCAGCGCTGCAACATTGGCGCTCGCTCTATCATACTCTATGATAGTGAAATTGGTAACGATGTAGGTGTTGATCCACTATCGTTGGTAATGAAAGGAGAGAACCTGCAACCGGAAACAAACTGGGGAGGGAGTCCGGTTCGTTCAGCCTAAAATATGAGTAAGCTAGTAGAGTTGAGAACTATCTTTAATAAAAAACGAACTGAAATGGACTTCCTTACTTTTGATAAAATCGTCACTTATACAATAAGCTAATATATTTTTCAATTCTGTGTAACTTTGTGGCTTCCTTATATATAATGAGGCACCATTATTGTAAGCTTCTCTTACATCGTGCTCATTAGTGCTTGTGGAAAGCATTAATATTCGGGAAAAACTATATTCTTTATTATTTTTAATGTATTTAAGGCAATCTAATCCATTTATCTTAGGCATATTGATGTCTAAGACAATGATGTCGGGAACGGAGTTTGAATTGTTAATGAAATTGATCAGTTTTTCGCCATCATCTACGTAAGCAACACTACATCTGTTGTTGATTTCATTCAGCGCAGACTCAAAAATATACCGGTCGTCATCGTCGTCATCAGCAAGCAATATCGAAAAATTACAATTCATACGTTGCGGATAATGCAAATGAAGTTAGACGTTCAAAAGTAGTTTTATTATATCGGAAAACTATTAGGGGATTTCCCTGATTTTTCCGCTAACTTATTGGTTATTAAAAAGTAATTGTAATTTTATCACTCTCCATAATCCACCCCATGATCTCGATTTACAACCTGGAAGACTATAAAATTATTAGAGACGGAATCAAGTATTTACTTACCCAGGAACCGGATTTTAAGTGGATCGGAGATAGCCGGGATGTTGATGATCTGTATGCTGCATTAGATAGCCAAAATATAGATATTGTTTTGTTAGATATTTACCTTGATGGAATGCAGGATGTTAAGACTTCTAATGGATTTGAAATATGTAGATATATAACAAATAATTATCCATCGGTGAAAGTTATCGCACATTCTATGTATGATGATAGTGATAAGGTAGTAAAGATGTTTGCTGCGGGTGCAAAAGGTTTTGTTTCAAAGCGGACAGGATATGATTACCTCATCAAAGGAATACGAACTGTTTATGATGGCGGGATTTTTATATGCAGTGAAAGTGGGAAGAATTTAAAGAACGTAAGCGACTATATAAACGGTCAGGCAATAGAATTAAAGGCAATCAATGAATTCTTCTCCAAACGCGAAAAGGAAGTGCTGGAGCTTATGGCAAAGGGGTTTCTTAGTAAGGACATAGCCAAAGAGTTATTCATTACAGAAAAAACTGTAGAAAGCCATAGGAGAAACATGGTGCAGAAGGCGAAAGTAAAGAACACCATGGAGCTTATCTCTCTGGCTATTAGCAGGGGTATAATAAAGACATAAATGACCGCTAACAACAATTTATATATTGATATTAAGAAGATCGGCGAGCGATCGCACGATGGTGTATTTATTTATGATTATACCGAACAGAGATTCTTATACATTAATCCAACGTTTATTGAGATATTCAGTTTAGATGGGAAAGATCTTTTTGCACAAACGCGAATAATACTCGACTATATATTTACTGAAGATCATCAATACCTGCAATCGAGGTTTCAAACGCTGTTAGCGGAAGGCAGCATCAGTACTACCGAACTCAAAATTAACCTGGAGGATGACAAGAAACATCTAAGCTGCGACGCCTTCCTGATAAGTGATTCTACAATTGCCGGATTTATTAAGGATATAACCAATGATAAGGAGCATGAAAACTACCTGGTAGAAATTACAGCGCAGAAAGATGCTTTTCTGGACATGATCACCCATAATTTATCGGGCCCGCTGCTTTTTTCTCAAAATGTATTGTCGTGGGTGCAACAGTCTGTAGCCGGTAATAAGGGAGACGTCAATTCCCTGCTACTCATGTTGCAGGAAAGTACGCAGGAATGTATAGATATTGTGGAGGACTTTTTGAGCGATGAACATAAAGATTCACAAGGCATTTTTGTAAAGAAAACGAGATTTACAGTTGTTGATAAGGTAAATACAGTGCTTAATAAGCTACAGGAGCTGTCTCCTGAAAAGAAGTTCAAATTGAATGTAAATATCTCTGATAATTACATAACCACAGACAGCGTGAAGTTCTTCCAGATCATTCACAATCTTATTTCTAATGCAATAAAATTTACGCGCGAAGACGGCGAAATAATAATTACAATTGACGAAAAGGGGAGCGACTATATTTTCTCTGTTACCGACAATGGGATTGGTATTCCCGATGACCTGAAACCACATATTTTTAAGAAAAAAGGCCTGGCCGGTAGGGATGGGCTAAAAGGAGAAAAATCACATGGTGTGGGTTTGTCGGTAATAAAGAGACTGGCAGAGCTTATAGAAGGGGAGTTGTGGTTTGAAAGTGTGGAGGGCAAAGGCACTAGCTTCTTCCTGAAGTTGCCCAAAGAGTAATCAATTCCCGGTGGGTTTATTAAAACATTAACGGAGCGCTATACAATAGATGCGGTAAATTTACGTTGTTGAGCCTGTATTGAAGGCACAGTAGCAGCAGTAAATATTGTGTTTACTTTCTTACATTTACCATCCGAAAACTAACTCATGCAAATACTTTCCGTTTTATTTCTTCAGGCAGCAACCGTACTGCCGGATACCGCTGCGAAGGTGGTAACGCAGGCCGCAACAGTGCCGGCAGAAAAGATCTCATTGTTTCACTTGTTGATGGAAGGTGGGGTATTAATGATACCGCTATTGCTTTGTTCATTGGTACTGGTCTATGTGTTCTTTGAGCGTCTTTCGATCATTCGTAAAGCGTCGGTAATAGACGATAAGTTTATGGCGCGGATCAGAGAGCAAGTTGTGAACAAGAACATTGAAGCTGCCAAGGCTAGCTGCAGGACCAGTAATACACCGGTAGCGCGCATAATAGAAAAAGGCCTCGAAAGGGTAGATAAGCCATATGATATAGTGGAGAAGACACTTGAAAACAATGGTAAACTGGAAGTGTATAAACTGGAAAGGAATCTATCTGTGATCAATGCAATAGCAGGGATAGCCCCGGTTCTGGGTTTCTTGGGTACCATTGCCGGTATGATCATTCTGTTCTTTAACGTACAGCACCAGGGCTTTTCACTAGAGACTATAGCGGGCGGTATTTATACCAAGATGGTAACATCAGCATCGGGCCTTATCATTGGCTTGTTTGCCTATCTGGGTAGTGCCTATCTTAATGCACAGATCAATAAGAGTGTAAACCGCATGGAAGCGGCTTCTGTAGAGTTTTTGGATATCGTCATGGAAACAAAGGGAGAATAATGAACATCAGGAGGCATTTAAGAGACGAACCGCACGGACATTCATCTGCACTGAATGATATATTATTCATACTGCTTTTGTTTTTCCTGATCATATCTACATTGGCTAACCCCAATGTGGTGAAATTGAGCATACCCAAAGCTAAGAGTGATACTAAAGCTAAACAAACTGTAGTAGTATCCATTAACGATAAGCAACAGTTTTTTGTTGGTACTACCGGGGTTGGGGTAGACTCATTGAAGCAGTATATATCAGGTGCTTTAGCAAAGTCGCAGGACGCTGAACCTACCGTAGTTATTAATGCAGATAAGTTGGCTACTGCCGATAATATTGTAGCTGTGATGCGTGCAGCACATGACCTTAATCTTCGTACAGTACTGGCTGTAGATAATAACAGCAGGTAATGATTGAACGTCAAGTCATTAAAATAGAAAAGCCTTCGTGAGAAGGCTTTTCTAATGAGGTGTTATTTCTATTTGGTTGATTTCAATTTGTCCTTAAATACCTTTTGAAACTTCTCGACCTTTGGTCTTATAACGAAGGAGCAGTAGGGAGCATCGCCATTGGCGTTGTAATAATCCTGATGGTAATCTTCTGCCTTGTAGAACACGGTAAACGGTACGATCTCTGTTACTACCGGTTTGTCAAATACCTTTTCATCATTTAGCTTCTTTTTGTACTCTTCTGCCTTAGCCTTCTGCAGCGCACTATGGTAGAATATTGATGACCGGTATTGGGTCCCTACGTCGTTTCCCTGTCTGTTTAGTTGGGTAGGGTCGTGGGTGGTCCAGAATGCGGCCAGCATTTCGTCATAGCTAATGATGCTGGGGTCGTAAACTATGTTGCAAACCTCTGCGTGGCCTGTGGTGCCGTTACATACTTCTTTATAAGAAGGATTCTTTACGTGGCCGCCGCTAAAACCCGATTCTACAGAAATTACTCCCTTTAATTGTTGAAACTGAGCTTCGGTGCACCAATAGCATCCGGCACCAAAAGTAGCGGTGTCTAAATGAGCTGTGACCTCGCTCTTTTGTCCATTCATTTTCTGGAATGTTTTTGATTGTGGAAGATTGTCGTGCTGGGCACAGGCGGATAAGCCAGCCAGCTGAAACAGTATTAAAACGCCGTGTTTGATTTTGTTGAACATCGATATCAAATTTAGGACTATATACGATGATAAAACAAGCAAGGATTTCTATAGCGGTATTGGCAGAATTCAATTGGCATTTTTTTAACATAACCATTGATAATAAAGGCTTTCAAGAGATTTGATAACAATGACTTTATCATTAAATAACATGCTATCAGAAAATATGTCAAAAAAGACAAAAAAAGACTTTGAAAATCAACTCAATGCTTTAATTTTGTCCTCGGAGAGATGGCAGAGTGGTCGATTGCGGCGGTCTTGAAAACCGCTGACTGTTAAAGGTCCGGGGGTTCGAATCCCTCTCTCTCCGCTTCCAAACAAAAAGGGCACCTACACGGTGCCTTTTTTATTTGTCCTAAGTCTGCTGGATGGCACGCCAAGCGTGCATTTGAGCCAGTTTAGACTTGGAAGCCTGCTTCCAAGAGTTGAGAGTTCAGAGGTCAAATGGAGTCTAATTCATGTCACCCAACCAAAATCTCCGTGTCACCCAAAAAAAAGCTGTAAATAGTTGATTGACAATTACATATACATATTCGTTGAGTGAGGATGCCTGTTGGTGCTTTAAAATCAAGCATTATGGACAACCGTCTATACATATCATATTTCCTACATAAAGAAAGTGCAGTAACCCAGAAGCGTACTATATACATTAGTATCACAATAGCTGGAAAAAGGGAACGGGTGAACACGGGTGGGTCCGTAAGGGATGTCCATTGGGATGCAGCAAAATGCCGTATCAAAAATCAGGATGAAGATGCCTTTACCAATAACAAGTTGTTAGCTGCCCTCAATACAAAAGTGACTGAAATCTATACGGACAGTCTGAAACAGAATCTCCCTGTATCTGCCAAGATGATTCGAGACAAGCTTCGTAGCCCTGGAGAAACGTCTGAATATCTACTCAGGTTGATACAGCTGCATAATGACTATGTTAAGCGAAAGGTAGGTATTGAGGTCAGTAAGGCAACATATACTAAGTATTGCACGTTGCAGCTGAAGGTAAAGGCATTTATCCGCAAGGAGTATAAGTCTAATGACATTGCGCTCGATCAGTTAAACAAAGGCTTCCTGATGGGCTTCGAGCTATACCTTAAGGCTGACGAGCATATAGGGCACAATACGGCCATCAAATACATACAATTCCTAAAGCGTGTTATTAACTATGGGATAGGTATGGAATGGCTCAAATACCACCCGTTTAAGGCCTTTAAATGCAGTCTGCATCAAGTTGTAAGGGAATGCCTAACACAGGAGGAAATTGACGCAATAAGGTATAGACTATTAAATGTTACTTCGGCATATCGCTTTGCGTTACCTTGTCATCTGTTAAAAGGATAGCTTTGATACGTTCAATGTGGACCTGCGACTGTTTAGCTCGTTCAATTGCAGATTTCGATGCACCACCTTTCAGATTTTTGGACATCGTTGTCAGCAGGTTCCTCCGTTCTTCAAACATGCGCAATGCCGTCCACATCGTCTCTTCAATTTGTTTTGTTTGTTCAGCAAGCAATGCCGCTGCAGTATAGGCATGGCCGGTATGACAGCGATAACGCATTAAAGGCCCTTTATCTATACGCCATAATACACCACCACAACCAGGACAATTAAATGGCACCTGTTCACCTAATGAGTTGACGGAAGGCAAGTCGCTTAACACCCTTTCTGCTATGGTAGATTCAATTTCAATATCTTTGGGAATATTCTTTTGGGATTTAAGTTTTCGCTGCATTAGAGTTAACAGCACTCCACCCATTTGTGCAATCGGCAGACAATAATTTACTTTGAGTTGGTTTAAGGCATTCGCCGGCATGTCGGGATAGTCTGCATCCTTGGGGTCTTGAACAATGCAAATACCTCCGCATCTCTGTATAGCAATTAATCCTGCGGTTCCGTCATCTAAATAACCAGTGAGAGGTATTCCAATTACCTTGTTCCCAAACGCTACTGCCGCAGAACGAAACAATGGATCGATGGCAGGGCGGTAACGGTTTTCTTGCGCCCCTTTTGTGACCAACAAGGTTCCACCTTTTTCAATCATCAAATGATGATCTGATGGCGCTAAATAAATGTTGCCTGCTTGGACAATGTCGCCTTGGACTGCGTGACGACTACAGAGTTTTCCATTTTTGTTCAGGGCATCCATCAATACATCCCCTGTTGCATCCGAAGAAATATGTTGAACAATAAGCAAAGGAGCCGGGAAATCAGAAGGTAACTGGCTAATTAAACTTATCAATGCTTTCAGTCCACCGGCAGAAGTACCGACCACAACAATTTGTTTGTTTTTATGACTTGTATGCTTTGGTATCGCTGTTTTCATATAGTATGATTATGCAGTAATATGTATGTGATGTAATATTCACCTTAGGATTGAGCCGCGATATTTTCTTTTCTTGTTATGCTATATTGGATTCCTTTTGACTGAGATATTGGAAACTATTTTTGATCGATTTTAACGACACCCGGAGGCGTGTCTTAACTGTTCCTTCGGGTATTTTCAATTTGGTTGCAACTTCTTTAATCGTAAAACCTTCCAAATAAATGAGCTTTAATATAATTTGAAATTGAGGCCGGAGCTTTAAAATTAAGGCCGTTACACCGATCAAGTCTATTTGCTCTGCTGATCTGGCAAAAACATTGTCCGGAGCATTTTCGGAATGAGTGTTGCGTTTAATCATCTCACCACTTGAGCGTAAACTATCTATTGCAGTATTAGATGCGATAGTCCTCATCCAAGTGAAAAAAGCTCCTTTTTGGGAATCATATAAACCCATTTTTCCCCAGATTTTTACAAATACATCCTGTAAGACATCTTCCGATGTATGAAAATCCCCTGTTATTTTATTGATTATAATAAACAAGCTACCCGAATAATTATCGAAGAGATAGTCAAAAACAATCTTGTTATTTTCTTTGAGAAAGCTCACTAATTCCTGTTCACTATATATAATACCCTTTGTAGTACTCATTTAATATTGTACAATAATTATTATGCCCTTGGATAAAATTATATGCCGTTTGGGCAATTATTTAGCAATTCATGATTCTACGTTATAAAAATTATGAAAGAATAGTTTAATATCAACAAAAAGATGAGATTGGCTTCCGGTAATCCAAATATGAATTTTAAGGAAATGCGTTTTATATCACAACGAATATTGTTCTATATCTCTGATTATGTTTGGCTTGACAGAAAGAAAGCATGAATAAGTTGCATTGTTGTCCTTACTAAAATCATAATTTGTAACATCGAATGGCAACCATAAAAAATCTCAAGTACTTAAATTAATTACAAGCAGAGTTTTATGCAATTGAAATAAATTATCCAATCCGGCTCCGCTCCATAGAGATGGGCTTGTAGCGTTTGAACTCTCTGTTTTTATCAAATATAAATCGATAGGTAATATGCTTTCTTGCCCGTACCGCACCTACTGCACTGTGCAGGCGGTTTATCTTTGGATTGAAGTCGCCAGCCCAGCGCAGCTCAATACTTTTGAAACCTAATTTGCGCACGTCTTCCAATGAGGACATTATCATACCGGTCTCTAAACCACATTGTTGAAATTTGGGCTTTACACCTATAGCAATGGCGTGACCCTTGGTAAGAATACCTCTCTTCCTATACCATGCAAAATCATTTCGGCTGCGCCAAAGGAATTTCAGCAATTGAAACGGACCAATGTGTCCTTTGAATTCTTTGAATATTTGGTTGAGGTCTGGTGTGCAAATGAGGAAAGCTGCGGGCTCGTCTCCAATGAACGCAAACGGAATCATCTTCCTTATGAACAGCACGCGGATCTCTTTTGCGAATTTTAAAGCCCGCGTTTCCGTGATAGGTTTGTACTCTTCATGAAACTGCCACGCCTCATTATAGATCTCCTTGAAATGTTGAGCAAAAACATTGAGTTCCTTTTTTTGGGGATGCCTGAATTGAACGTTGTTCTTTTCTTTTACTCTACTCCAAATTCTTTCGAATCGTTCATCCAGAGGCTTTTCAAGATCTATGACATTGCTGGTCATTTCGTAATAGTCTTTGAAGCCATAATTCTCAAACAGTTGTCGATAATAGGGGTGATTATAGTTGGTAGTAAACGGCGGCTCAGTGAAGCCCTCAACAAGTAATCCCCAAAAACGGTCGTTCTCTCCAAAATTTATCGGCCCGTCCATCGCTGCAACATGGTTTTCTTCTAGCCACGTCCTGGCGGTATCAAAAAGCAGATTGGCGGCACATTGGTCGTTTATACACTCAAAAAAGCCCACACCTCCGGCATGAAGCTGATTATTTTTCTTTTTATCATTATCGATAAACGCTGCAATCCTACCGATACTTTCTCCCTCTGCGTTTTTGAGAATCCACCGTCTGGCACATCCATGTTCGAAGTAGCTATTCTTAGCCGGCTCAAAAATATTATGTATCTGTTTATTTAGCGGGGCTATCCAGTTGTTATCCAATATGTATATATCGTGTGCTACTTTAAGGAAGTTCGCCTTCTCCTTCTCCGTTACTACCTGGGCTATTGTAAAAGACATAAATGATAAATTAGCAGTTCAATGCAAATCGGGGCCGCTGTTGATGAGCAACTTTTTTAAATCGTTCTGAATCCACCTGTCAGGGATTCGTTGCCAGCAATAATTTCTCAATCGGCACAAATGCGGATTCTTGAGTTGTCCGATTTTGCCCAACAAATTAGACTTCTTCTGGATGGAACGGGTTCGGGGCCAACGCTCGGACTGAAAGCGCTTCAGACTATTTTCGATATTCCATTTGTCTGTAAGACTTGCCGCTAAAACTACCGCATCCTCAATTGCCATAGATGCTCCTTGAGTCATATTGGGTGTCATGCCATGCGCAGCATCACCTATAAGTAACAACCGACCCTTGTAGAATTGTTTTAAATGCACATCTTCAAGATCATTGTACATCAAATCACAGTTGTTTTTAATAGCGCCTAAAAGATCAGGCACATAACCACCGAAACACGAAAAGAGAACCCTAAAGTCATGCAGGCTTATCTTCTTGTTCGCTTCAGAGTTTTGCTGGGTATTCACTGATGCAAAGCAGTGTATCTTATTGCCTTTAAGAGGGACTATACCAAATCTCTTCCCAACGCTCCACATCTCAGTAAGAGTGTCTTGCTGTACTTTTACGCCTTTAGCAATGAAACGCCAAGAAGCATAGCCGCAATAGTCATTAATTTTATCACCAAATAGTGTCCGCCGTACAAATGAATTGATGCCATCACAACCAACTACAAGATCATAACTGCACTCCGGCTTATTAGTGAACGATACTTTTACTTTATCTCCCTCATCTACTATGGCAGTACATGATGTGCCTAAGTGAATACGTGTATCTGATAAATGGCTGATCAGGGCATGGTGCATATCATGACGCAGCACTGTGTATGTTTTAGCGTAGGCTTCAGCATATCCCGCCAGATCGAACGTAGAAAGCTTTTTGCCCAGCTGGTCAGTGATATCAACGTGGCTTATTTCGTTGGCGTATGGCTTTATGGAATCAAGCAAGCCAATATCCTGCAGCATCTTAACACCGTTAAGAGTAAGTGTAATTCCACCACCTATTGGTTTCCACTCTGTCGACTTTTCTACCAACGTAGTGTTATATCCTTTGCGTTCAAGCAATATAGAGAGTAGTAAACCTGAAATACCTCCACCAACAATCAAAAGATTAATTGTAGGCAATTCCTGAATAGGCATTCTTAGCATTTAATATAATTGTGCTGTAATATCGTGCCAAGGTGGAAGACTTGAATTCTGAGCTTACCGATTTTTTGATATAGCTGGACGAGACCTCAAGGAACCTTTAAGGAAAGTATATAGTTTCCTCAAAATGATATTGAATAAGGGAGCACCTATTTTAACCAACGTATGGCGTAGCTACTTCTAGCGAGCACATAATGCTATACACCTGCTTTATCTTATCACTGATGACATTTTAGTGTTTTCATATGTAAGTTCCTATTCCGGGAATGCACATGCGGTGAAGCTGTCAGAGGTTTTTAATCAGGTATTGTTGACATTAGAAAGCCCTACAAAAATTACAGGTAGTGAAGAACCTTAATCGTCAACGCACAAGTTTATGAATGCCATCTGTAAAGTTGTTAGAAAGAAGCAGTTTGGTAAATATTTTATATATTTGACATTCATGTAAATTACCTTCATGGACTCAAAAGCTACTCAGGTAAAAACCGTCTTTATTGTAGCCAAAACAAAAGAAATTGAAAAAAAGACTGATTTTGTAAGAGTATCGATTTTACTGGGTTTTGGCACAACGCACCCCCAAAAGGTACTTTGTGTCTTTGTCAGAAATCGAATCCATTGGTTGGAAGGCAGATAGATGCGATGTTTCAGCGTTGTCGCAAGTATTTAGTGCAGAAACGGTGAAGCAGTTTTACTTTAAAATCGAATAGCATAGTGTTATTAAATAAAACTTGTAGGGAGTTAGTAAAGGAACGTGAAAAACAATCGCAGAAATAACCAGTAATAGTCCGCCACAATGGATCGTATGAAGAGATTCAAAAAGAAGATGCTATTGGGTTCTTTTATTAGCGAATTTTGAGCCAGGACATGCCAAATAGTACGATCGATGTTGTCTTACTGACACTTTTACCTGGGTCTTCAAGGCCTCTTGTGAGACAGATGCTATGGAACTAAAGTACATTATAAGTGGCAGCGTAGCTTATAATGTAGATGGCAATATTTATGAAGTACATACAGGAGATTCTATTTTTTCAATGGCATGATGCCCCACGTACCGCAATGCATCGGAGACATACCTGCGGTGATGCTTATTGTTTATTTCTTTGCAACGACCACATAATCGCTGATAGCGTTGGATTCATTGTTGACCTGCGAATGGAAAATCGAGAAAAGTTTCGCCTGAATTTTGTTTAGAAGAATAATAAGTGGAGTCCAGGAAAATTATCAGCGATTACTAATTGCCTAGTAGGAGGTTTATTCGCCTGCGAAAAGTTTTGCTGCTTTTATCTTTTCTTCATTTACTATTGCCTTGGCCTTTTCACTTTGATATTTTGAAGCAACAGACTGGATTATAGAATCATTTGCTTTTATTTCTTCAGCCATTTTCAGTATACTGATAATGCTGTTGGTGTCAGCTTGCTGCCACGCAAGACCCCTTGTTTTGGCCTTTAAGGCATTTATGTCCATTTTTTTATACGCCTGTATTGTCATGAATAATGATTCTACCTCTTCATTTGAAAGGTAGTCAGGATCGTATTTGACTTTATTTTGTATTTCTCCCTCGATATTTACATTAAAGAAATTTTTTAGTCTTTCGGCTACGTTGCCCTCGCCTTGGTTGTTAAGTTCCATTAATAGGGAAAGGATATTAAATGGTACCGGACCGTTTTTCATTGCCAGGTAAAAATTGCCGAAAGTCAACCTGCCGTGTATACTTAAGAAGCGAAGATCTGCCAGATAGAATATAATGAATGCCATATTGGGGGTTACTTTCCCGCCAAGACTTTGAATAACAAACAGTAACAATTGAATACTTTTTCTAACCTCGTAGCCTAATGACATATTATACCAATAATGTAATTATGATAAATGTTAATTATATTGATATTATGGGTTCATAAAGTGTTGGTTTGAGGTATTAATTGTGTTGGGATACAAATTTATCTGCGACTAACACATAATATACCCTTGCAATGTTAAATATATAATACATAATCGTTAAACAACAAGTTTGCGTTACTAAATTGTTGCCATTTCCTTTAATGACGTTTATTCTATTAATTTTTATTATAATCTAATATATATATTAATGTTTATCGTGTTTTCGCCTGATTTATAAGCATAATCCAATCTGGTTTACTTGTTTATAGTGGTTTTCCTTAAAGGAAATTAATTATAAGTTAAAGTTAATTATTTGGTAACTCATTTTTTCGTAGTAACAATACGATCAATTATAGTTATTATGTTAATAACAAATTCAAAACATGAATATTTGAAATTTGTGTCTCACAGTTAAAAACTTGTTTATGTCACAAATTAACCTCGGAGGCCTTACGGGCTTTCCTGCGGCTCTCAAAAGAGAAGCCGGCATCTGGAAAACAAAGCGCGACGCAAAAGAGTCCCGCTTTTCGAAGACAATGACACTGTTGAGCGGTGCTATTATATTGTCTTTGCAATTATTAAGCGGCAAAGCTGATGCGCAGATAGCTACGTATCACGGAACCGGTGGTACAAGTACGAGTGTTACATATGCAGCCAACTCAACTGGCACCGCACTTACGTCAACAGGTTTAGGCAGCAACAGCCCCTGCGGTAGTGGTGGCCTGAGCGGCTTAACAAACAACGGTGTGACTACTTACAGCTCAAGTAACGGTCATCTTTACTTCACGGTAACTGCAAACCCCGGTTATGTACTGAATGTAACGGGTTACACAGCAAAATTGAGAAGGTCTGGTTCGGGTCTTTCGAAGGTGCGTATGGCGTATGTGACCACAGGTGGTGTTATTAATGATCTTGTTGACAAAGCTCCTGATAACACAGGCTGCGGAGGTGGTTCTACTGTATTTTCATGGAACACAGCAACTGGTGGCGCTTTGCCAACCGGTGTTACCAGCTTCACAGCTGAATTGTTTCCTTATGCCCCAATTTCATCGGGCGGCACTATCCAGTTCAACGATATTACCATCAACGGTACAGTTACCATTAACCCGGTATCTTGTCCTGGTGTTATCGCGGCCGGCACAGTGACTCCTTCTTCAACCACAATCTGCGGTGGCAACAACGTTGCATTGGCATTGACAGGGTTCTCTACAGGTACTAATATAGGCTACCAGTGGCAGTCGTCGCCAGACGGTATTACTTACAGTAACATAACTGGTGCAACTAACACCACTTATAATGCTGTTAGCTCACCTACTGTTACAACGACAACCTATTACAAAGCTACTACAACCTGCACCGTGGGTGGTGCATCAAACACTTCTTCGGTTGGTACAATTACAGTTAACTCTACGCCTAATGCCGGTGCTATTACCGGTTCGTTGGTTTTGAACATAGGTGGCACAGCTACATTGACTAACCCTACTGCATCTACAGGTGGAAGCATAGTAGGTGTCTGGAATAGCAGCAACACTTCAGTTGCTACAATTGACAATGTTACAGGTAATTATGGTGGTGTTTCTGCGGGTAATTCTACTATCAGCTACACTGCTACAGACATCTCTACAGGTTGCGATGCTACAACAACGGCTAACGCATCTGTAGTATTCCCGGGTACATTGGCTACTTACATTGGTACAGGTGGTACAAGCACTATTGTTACAGGTATTGCTGACGAAGCAGTTTCTGCACTTTCTGCATCAGGTTTTGGTTCTGCTACTACATGCACAACAGGTGGTTTAAGTGGTCTTACTATTCCTACAAGCGTTACATCTTACAGCGCTTCCGGTCCTAAGGTTGCTTATACTGTGACTGCAAACGCCGGTCACGCGCTTAACGTTTTTGGTTTTTGGGTTAAGTCAAGATCTTCTGGCACAGGTCCTGATATGGCAAGGCTTGCATATAGCATAGACGGTGGTACTACATGGATCGATGAAGGCGTTACTCATACCTTGTCTACAAGCGGTAGCTGCGGTTCAAATACCAATACATGGCATTGGGTACCTTCGGCGGCGATCAGCGGCGCAAGCAGCATTATAGTTGCAGTGTTCCCTTACTACTCAGCTTCAGCAACAGGCACATTCCAGGTTAATACTCTTGAAGTTGATGGGGTTGTTTCTTCAAACGCTACATGTTCAGTTACTCCTTTAGCGGGTGTTATTACTCCATCAGTTACTGTTGCCTGCCTTAGCGGTTATGCATCACTTTCTTTTGCAGGTGACGCAGGTCCTGGTATCAGCTATAGCTGGGAAGCTGACAATGGTTCCGGCTTTGCTCCAATTGCCGGTGCTTCTAACACATCTTATCTGTCCCCTGTTTATACAACTGTTCCTACTAACATTACGTATAGGGTTGTTACTACATGTGCAAGTGTTGGTTCTGCTAACTCTGCAACATCATCATTCTCCGTAGTAGGTCTTCCTGCTGCGATTTCAGGTGTTCCTTCTCCATATCTTTTTGCAGGTTCAAGTGTTACTCTGGTAGATGCAACTACAGGCGGTACATGGAGTAGCAGCAATTTCTCTGTAGCAACTATTGACGCTACTACTGGTGAGGTTACAGGTCTTATCCCAGGTTATACAGTTGTAAGGTACAGCACTGCAGGTTTCGGTTGCGCAGTTACAGACACAATTGCGGTAATTGAGCCGGCTTCAATCTCTGCTTACTTAGGCACTGGTGGTAACAGCACAACAGTTACTCCAATAGCCCCGGTTACTACTTCTGCATTTTCTGCTGCGGGAGCTTTCGGTTCTGCTACTGCTTGCGGTTCAGGCGGTCTGAGCGGTCTTACAGTTAATAACACTATAACCACCTATGCAGCTTCAAACCCACACGTGGTTTACACCATTACTCCTGCTGCTTCAGGTGCTACTATCAATGTTACTGGTATTCATGCTACAGTAAGGTCTTCTGCTACAGGTCCACAGTTGGTAAGAATAGCTTACAGCACAGATGGCGGTACTACATGGACTGATAATGGTACAGACCTTTCTTCAGATATCCAGAGCTGCGGCGTAAGCACAATAGATGTTAATTTTCCTGCATCATTCTCTAATGCCGGTAGCATATTAGTAGCTATCTATCCATTCGCATCAGTGAGCAGCACAGGTACGTTCCAGGTTAACGCTTTGAATGTAACGGGTACTGTTACCTGCCCTGTAATAAGCACTATTACTGAATTGATAGGCGCTTATGATCTTAACGGCACATCTTACAGCCCTATTTTCTGCAATGGTATCACTGCTTCTGCAACTCCTGCAGGTGGCAGCTGGAGCAGCTCTGATGTAGTTGTGGCAACTGTTGATCCTGCTACTGGTGAGTTGTTCTTCCTTACTGATGGCGTTTTTGATGTGGTATACACAGCTCCTTGTGGTGACACTGCTAACGCTACTATTACAGTTAACTCTGCTGATGGTCCGATTTGCGATGGTACAGGTGCAAAATATACAATTTCTACTGCTGTGGCAACTGTTAACACTGCAAGCGATATCAAGTTGTTCCCTAACCCTGCAAGCAACGTATTGAACATTTCAGCTGCTGAAAATGTAAATGTTGTTGTTCTGAGTATGGACGGCAAAACACTGATCGAGCAGACAAATGCTAAGAACATCAATGTTAGCAAACTGGCAACAGGTGTGTACATGGTGAAGATCTATAACACCAATAACAATCTTATCAAGACTGTTAAGTTCGAAAAGAACTAGTAATGAATAAGTTGTAATCCGGCAAGTGCCACACATATATGTGGCACTTGCCTCTTTTTATAATGAGGGCTACGTGGCCGTGCCAATAGTGGCAAATCACAATGTTATGTTTATAATATTTAATCAGTCGCGCCAGCTGAAGTAAACAATTTGTTAGCGTGCAAATAACGGGTGAATCGACTTGCAGCGATATTTTGCTATTTAATATTGCATAATTAAAATCTAAAGTGTGTTACCATGAACAAAGTCTTTTTTCTTTTTACTAGAATGATCTGTGTAGTCGGAATTTGCTTTATTTCCTCACTTGCCACAGCTCATTCAAAGAGCGACGTAAGTGCAGATAAATTCAAACTGGAATTATTATTTACCCCAAATCTTGGCCAGGTTGCGGATATGGCGGGAGCAGTGAGGCCTGATATATTGTTTACAGCCCATAGTGCAAACACCAACGTATATATTACAGCTACCGGGATAGCATACCAGTTCTCAAAAACGAATTATCCTGAAGGGTACGACCCTTTAGTTACAGATATAAATAACAAGGACATACAAGCCGAGACGCAAACATTTTTGCTCACGGTGCAACTGGTTGGTGCCAACACCCATGCGAAGGTCCGCAAGGAAATGATGACAGACAGGAAAGAGAATTTTTATCTTTCCAATTGCCCTGATGGGATTACTAATGTAAGTACCTATAGAAAACTTGTTTATGAGAATGTATATCCAAAGATCGACTGGGTAGTATATTCTAAAGGCAACAGTCTTAAGTATGATTTTATAGTAAGGCCAGGTGGCAACCCTGAGCAAATAAAGCTTTCAATTAATAATGCTGATGATGTGGTAATATCGGCGGAAGGTGAATTGCTGATGCATACCCGGTTGGGGACAATTAAGGAGCAGACACCTGTAAGTTTTGCGGGTAGCCGGCCCATCAAAACCGGATTCCACAAGAACGCTGATGGGACCATAGGTTTTATTGTCGCTCCATTTGAAAAAAATGCAACGCTTATTATCGACCCTGCTGTTACCTGGTCAACTTACTACGGAAATTCTGCTTTAGACCTGTTTAATAGCATTAAGGTTGATCTGTCGGGGAATGTTTTTGTGTCAGGACTATCTGCCTCCGTTGCGGGTATTGCTACCTCCGGAGGGTTTCAGACCACTTTTGGAGGAGGAACCGGCGATGCTGTTCTTGCCAAATTCGATGCGTCGGGAAACCCGCTTTGGGTAACCTACTATGGAGGTGCGGGGCAAGAAACGGCTGGCTCTTGCGCAGTTGATATGAGTGGCAATACATTTTTGACTTGCCTTACGAATTCAACCACTGGTATTGCTACGCCCGGTGCGTATCAGACCGCTCTTTCAGGAACTGCGTCAGACGCCTGTTTGGTGAAGTTCAGCTCATCAGGTACCAGATTGTGGGCAACTTATTTTGGTGGTTCCGGTGCTGAATATGTATGGGGGTGCGCCTCTGATGCAACAGGAAACGTTTATGTCTCCGGTACCACTAACTCCACAACGGGAGTTGCAACAAGCGGTGCTTACCAGACAGTACTGAACGGACTTTCTGATGCTTATGTGACTAAATTCAGCCCTTCTGGATCGATACTCTGGGCTACTTATTATGGAGGTGCAGGCACTGAAACGGGCAACTACGGTAATATGTGCGCAATTGATGCGTCTGATAAATTATACCTCGCCTTCTATACAACATCGACCACCGGAATAAGCACCACAGGTGCTCATCAAACTGCATTCGGTGGTGGCACATCCGATGCCTGCCTGGTCAAGTTCGATGCTATGGGTGTTCCACTTTGGGGCACTTACTTTGGAGGAGGGGGCAATGAGGCCGGTGGTTTTAGTTGCACAACTGATAGCCGACGAAATGTTTATCTGGTAGGAGTGACTACCTCTACTGCCGGTATCGCTACGCCCGGTGCTTTTCAAGCATCGAACGGAGGTGGCACAGATGGATTTATTTCCAAGTTCGACTCGGCTGGCAACATTATATGGTCTACCTACTATGGAGGGAGCGCTACCGATGGTGTTGCAGGCTGCACAATTGATAATTATACAGCTAATATTTACGTAGCAGGCAACTCGCAATCTTCCGCCAATATATCCACGCCAGATGCTTTCCAGACGGCACTGGCTGGTACTTCGGATGCATTTATTGCCAAGTTCGACTCAGCAGGTTCAAGACAGTGGGGTAGTTATTTTGGTGGTAACGTTACTGAAACTGCCTTCGGGTGTGCATATGACGGTTCGGGCAGTGTATATATGTCGGGTTTTACTAAGTCGGCCACTGGAGTTGCTACTACAGGTGCATACCAGACAACATTTGGTGGCGCTTCCGACGCTTTTCTTACTAAGATATCAGATCTGTCTATCACTACTGATACCTCGTCTGTGACAACTTTTTGCCAGGGAGATACAATAGATGTGCCCTTTACTATCGTCGGTACTTTCCATGCAGGTAATATTTTTACAGCGGAGCTTTCAGATGCATCAGGCTCCTTTGCCTTACCCGTAGTCATTGGAAGCCTTATAGGGACAATCTCCGATACTATTACTGCTGTAGTACCTTCAGGTACAACACCCGGAGTTAACTATAGGATCAGGGTAACCGGTTCGATACCGACTGTAGTTGGAGCTAATAATGGCATTGACCTTACTATAAATCCTTTGCCTGTGGTTGGTATAATATCCGGTGCTACGTCAGTATGCTCAGGTGCAGCCGTAACCCTTAGTGTTGGTGTAGCAGGTGGGGCATGGACAAGCGGTGTTGCCGGTATTGCTACTGTCAACTCCAGTGGACAGGTAACCGGTGTACTTGCGGGAACGACATTGATCTCATATACTATCACCAATAGTTGCGGTATAATTTCCGACACCGCTATTATGACCGTCAACCCTACACCTTCTGCGGGCACTATAACTGGTGCTACCACATTTTGTGTGGGTGCCGGAGGCGCACTTGCGGACACAGCTACCGGTGGTGCCTGGATAAGCCTGTTGACTGGGATAGCTACAATAAACAGCAGCGGAATGGTGACACCTGTTGCCGCAGGCGCTGATACTATTTTATACATTGTTACCAATGGTTGCGGGACTGATACTGCATCAGTTGCAATTGTAGTAAATGCATTGCCGGCAGCAGGGGTTATAACTGGTGTTACTTCAGTATGTGTAGGTGCAACATCTGCGCTGACCGCAACCCCATCAGGTGGAGTGTGGATCAGTACTATGCCATCCATCGGAACAATAAATAGTACGGGAGTTGTGACAGGTGTAGCGACAGGTGTAGACACAATCTTATATGTAGTAACAAATACTTGTGGTGCAGACACCGCCCTGGTGCTGATGACAGTTATTTCAACACCATCAGCAGGATCGATAACCGGATCCGGATTTGTTTGTTCGGGTAGTACAGCCTCGTTGTCTTCATCTGTTGGCGGTGGCTCATGGAGCAGCAGCGCTCCCGGCATAATATCTGTAAATAGCAGCGGAATAATAACGGGAGGACTGACAGTGGGCAGCGCTGCAATTATCTCCTATACGGTAACCAACGCTTGCGGCACTTCGGTAGATACAATGGCTGTTACCGTGAGCGGAACAGGATCGGTAGCACCTATAACCGGCACTGCAGTAGTTTGTGCCGGTGCAACTACAATGCTTTTTGAAATTACCACAGGTGGAGTGTGGAGTAGTACATCTCCTTCTGTAGCAACAGTAAACGCTACCGGTATAGTGACAGGAGTATCAGGTGGAAGTGCCATCATTTCGTACACGATTACAACCAGCTGCGGAACGATTGCTGCTACAAGAATAGTTACTGTTGGTCCTGCACCGGTACCGGGTATAATTTCAGGTGGTTCAATTGTTTGCGTTGGTGCGCATCTTACGCTTAGTGAATCGGTTGCCGGTGGGGTATGGAGCAGCTATGCACCATTGGTGGCTACGGTGAGTAGTAGTGGTGTTGTGTTGGGCATTACTACGGGGTCAACTATTATATCCTATACTGTTACCAATAGCTGTGGAAGCGCCTCAGCTATAACTGTTGTTGCTGTATCTCCAGCGCCTTATGCCGGCACAATAAGCGGCCCGTCTTCAGTATGTGTCGGTAATGCAATTACGTTGACAAGTTCAGTTTTTAGTGGTGTATGGACAAGTTTACCATCAACTACATTGATCACAAGTAGCTGGGGACTTGCTACAGGTATCTCGCCGGGTAATGCTACAGTTTACTATTCAGTAACCAATAGCTGCGGCACTGCTACAGACTCAGTAAGTATCAATGTTATGGCGCCTGCAATTGCGGATAGTGTTACGGTTCCGGCAGGCGTATGCATAGGCGCTACCATTATGCTCGGCTCATCATCTTACCCGGGTACATGGACTGCTGATACCACTTATGCTAAGGTTACAGCAGGTGGAGCGCTCACAGGTTTAGCATCGGGAATTGCTACAGTGACTTACACGATCACCAACGCCTGTAACACGGATACTGCTATAAGGCAGATAACGGTATATACCCCAGCGATATGTGACTCAATAGTGTCGGTAAATATTGTAGCAAACCAATCAGCTATTACCCTTTACCCTAACCCGACCGTTGGTACATTCATAGTCTTGTTGCCTGAAATGATTGAACCTGCTACTATTGCAGTAACCGATATATATGGCCGGGTAGTCATGAGACAGTTTACAGGCATTAATGTCGATCGAAGTATTAAAGTAGATCTCTCTGACTATGCAGCTGGTACTTATTTTGTCTCAGTAACATCTGGTAAAACAAACTTTAGAGAGAAGTTGGTCAGGCGATAGACCAGAGTGTTAGTGATAACACAAACTTCATTTCCCTTTTTGCTAGAGGTTATGTTCATTTTAATTTTCTTTCCGGCGGATCGTCGGGTCTTTATATATAACAAATATATAACATGCAGTAACTTCCTTGTTAATATCTTTCTCATGAAAACACTTTCTTTATCTATAATAACCTTTGGGTTGGTGCTGTTGTCTTTTTTATGTAATGCAAAGGGCAATGATCTGTTAGTGGAAAACTATTCACAAAAATTATTACATCAGCCATTACTTTTTACTGAAAATAGCGGGCAGGCATACGACCAAAGCGGCAAGCTAAGGAATGATGTATTGTTTACAGGCCACAGAGGAGCCATGAGCTTTTGTTTGACAACCGTGGGTATTGAATATCAGTTTACAAAACTGGTCGGTGACAAAAACAGGAGAAGAAACGTGACTGTAAAAACCCATCGTTTTTCGCTGGAACTTGTTGGAGCCTCCAGGACGGCTTCAATAGTTAAACTCGGTAGAAGCAACTATACTGAAAACTTTTTTAGTGGTATGAACAGCAGTGGCATTACGGGTGTTGCTAGTTTTGAAAAGGTTGTATATCAGAACGTATACCCAAACGTTGACTGGGTGGTGTATAGTGCTGACGGGCATATAAAATATGATTTTGTGGTAAGACCCGGAGGTAATCCCGATCAGATACGGCTAAAAGTAAAAGATGCCTCGAGGGTCAGCATAACAAAAGATGGTGCATTACTAATGCAAACGCGTTTGGGTGAGGTAAATGAAGCCCCGCCCAGTAGCTTTGCAAGCGGCCGGAGTATACCAACAAAATTCAGGCTTTATGACAATAATATCATTGGCTTTGTCATTGCGTCGTACCCTGGTAATGCCACATTGACCATTGATCCAGCTGTAAGCTGGACTACATATTATGGCGGAACCGGTAATGAACAGGCCTATGGCTGTGCAACCGATGCATCTGGCAATGTATATCTATCCGGCACTTTAGCTACTAATGCGACGTCGCTGGCATCAGGTGGATACCAGATAACTTACGGAGGTGGTACTTCTGATGCGTTCCTTATAAAATTCAGGCCTGATGGCACAAGAGCCTGGGCAACTTATTATGGTGGTGCTGGTAATGAAACAACACCGTTGTGTGCGGTGGACAATTCAGGTAACGTTTATATGTGCGGTGGTACAACTACTACAGTGAGTGCCAGTATTGCAACATCGGGTGCATTTCAGACAGCCATCAGCGGCACAAGCGATTTGTTTCTGGCTAAGTTCGATGCTTCTGGTGTCCGCCTCTGGTCAACTTATTATGGTGCGAGCGGAGCGGAAGGAACCCCGACATGCTGCGTCGACGCATCTGGAAATGTATATTTATCCGGTACTACAGGAGCAGTTTCGATCACAAATCCCGGTAATATTGCTAACAACGGGAATCAGAATATACCATCGTCCGGAGGTACAGGAAATGATGTTTTCATTGCAAAATTTAATGCCTCCGGCGTTCGTCAGTGGGGTACTTACTTTGGAGGAGTCGGCAATGAAGTGATCGGTAATCACTCTTGTGCGGTAGACAATTCGGGTAATGTATACCTATGTGGATCAACTCCTTCAACACTTTCCATTGCAACGAGCGGCAGCTATCAGGCAACCTATGGTGGCGGTACAGGAGACGCCTTTCTTGCTAAATTCAACCCTTCTGGTGGTCCGGGGTCACTTTTATGGTGTACGTATTTTGGTGGCTTGATGACTGAAAGCACGGTGAATTGCGCAATGGACAATTCGGGAAATGTGTATCTCGCAGGATCAACAACTTCAACAAATAATATTGCCAGCAGTGCAACGGTAGCGCAACCTACATATGGTGGAGGCACTTCTGCCGACGCGTTTTTGGCCAAATTTACCACCAGCGGTACGTTGCTCTGGAGCACATATTACGGTGGATCGTTGGCCGATAATGCCAATGCCTGCGCTACCGCTTCTGATGGCAGCGTATACATATCTGGTAGTACGGCATCTACATCGGCAGTAGCTACCGGTGGTTTCCAGAACGTAAATGCAGGTTCTACTGACGCTTTAATTGTTAAGTTCAATTCAGCGGGAGCGCTGCAATGGGGTTCTTACCTTGGCGGGCCGGCGGCGGACGCAGCAAACGGGATTTTTGTAAGTAGTACGGATACAATATTTGTCTGCGGTTTTACTCAGAGCACTTCAGGCATAGCCACATCAAGTGCTTTTCAGGGAGCGTTCGGAGGGGTTTTAGACCAGTTCTTATCTAAAATATCAGATGGTACAGCAACCGCTCCCATAACAAGTATCACAACCGGTGCCATTTCAGGTACGTTATGCGCAAGTGGCGCATCCGTAAGTGTGCCATTTATTGCCACAGGCACCTTTGCGCCCGGCAATATTTTTACTGCACAGCTATCCGATGCTGCCGGTTCCTTTACCAGCTCATTGATCATAGGCACACTAGCCAGTACCACTTCAGGAGCTATTTCCGCAAATATTCCTGCAGCTACGCCTGCGGGAAGCGGGTATAGAATACGTGTGGTAAATAGTTTAACTATTGGAACTGATAATGGGTCTGATCTTGCGGTGACACCGCTGGCCGGTTCTATTTCAGGGCCACTTACACTTCTGCCCGGAGAGATCGTAACAGTAATCGTAACTGGTGCCGGCACAGGTGGAGCATGGTCAAGCACTTCTTCTTCGGTAGCATCTATAAACGTATCTTCAGGTGTTCTTATAGCAGCATCTACTGCTGCTGCATATAGCACCACTGATACATCCACAATTCAATACGCGGTTCCGGTAACCGGTTGTGGAACTGTTAGCTTTACAACCAGGGTAACAGTGAAACCCGCATTTACACCACGTAATCTGGTGGTTTACCAGGTTGCCGGTACTACAGAGGCGGCAGGTGCGGTTTCGTTGTTGGAATATACAACTACGGGTTCTTCGGTAAACACTGTAGTGCTTCCGTCGAGCGGTGCCGTTCAAATTACAGCTGGTGCCAGTCGTGTAGTTGAGGGACAAATGTCTCTGGACGCCGAGCAAACTCATCTTATTGTGCCAGGATTTGATGCAGCGGCAGGTACTGCCTCTCCACACGGTCAGTTGAGCGCAACATACAAAAGAGAGCTTTTTACAGTTGACCCGCAAAAAAGCGCTACACTAGCCTATAAGCAAGATGTTTATAACGTAAATGATATTAATGGCGCTACAGCAAATGGTTCAAACTATTTTGCATCAGGATCAGGCAGCAATGGTATAACGTTTATGAACACACCGGCAACTGTATACAGCAATAACTTTCTCAGGAATGTTCACATATTCAATGGTCAACTATATTGTTCAGGTCAATCTCCTGTAGGCATATCTGCAATCGGTTCTGGTATGCCAACTTCATCTGCCTCAGTATCGCTACTTAGTACATCGGGTCTTACTTTGTCTAGTCCGTACGCCTTCGCGATAAGCCCGGATGGTAACACGCTTTATGTTGCTGATGACGCTGCGGGAATATTCAAATATTCAAACGTGGCCGGTACGTTTGTTTTCCAATATAAGGTCACTACTACTACTTGCCGTGGACTGACGGTTGATTTTACTACGGTGCCTTTTATACTTTATGCAACAACGGCAAATTCGCCTGCCAACTCAGTCATTAAGATCACTGATAACGGTGCAAGTTCTACCATTATTACATTGGCCACTGCAACAAGCACCAATAATTTCCGGGGTGTTTCATTTACTCCGTCTCCATTTGTTAAGATTAAAGTGACGACGCCTGCTATCTGCTCCGGCAACCTCGACACGGTTATCATTTATGCTAATCCGGGCGCTACGGTTACTTATAGCAACGGTATTACTAATTCGTCAGTTACGATCGATGCAACGGGTATGGGGATTGTTAGTGTCTCGCCCACAAGTACAACAACCTATTCGCTCGTCAGTATTGCTACTTCTGTTGGAACGTTTCTGGCTATAGACAGTGCAACTGTGACAGTTAATCCGGGTGGTGCACCGGCTATTACAACCATACATTCGGACCCTACTGTTTGTGCCGGCAACCCACTGCACCTTAATACTGCAATAGCCTCGGGAGCCCTACCTTATACCTATACCTGGACAGGACCCGGATCTTTTACTACATCGTCTGCATCATCTGCTACAACAAACTCAGTAAATGTAACGTCGATACCGTCGGTGCCAGGGAATCCGGTATATACTCTGTCGGTAGTTGATGCCAATGGATGTCGCGCAACCGGCATAAATACGGTAACAACCACAGTTGGCTCGCCGGGTATCTATACTGTAACCGGTACCGGTGGTTATTGTTTGGGTGGTACGGGCATAATTATTGGGCTTAACGGTTCTCAATCGGGCACAAACTATCAATTGTATAGTGGCGCAACAGCGATAGGTAGTCCGGTTGCGGGCACAGGTAGTACACTTGCTTTTGCGGCGGTAACAGCTGCCGCCACCTACTCAGTTGCAGGAACAGACGGCGCGTCGGGCTGTAGTATTGGAATGTCTGGCTCAGCTACTGTTACCATATTGCCGCGTCCTGCTATCTTGTCCATTTCAGGAGAGGGTATTTTATGCGCAGGGTCTGCTTTGCATCTTACCTCTTCTATTTCGGCAACATCGCCGAGCTATAACTACACATGGAACGGGCCATCGTCTTACAGTAATTCAGCAACCTCAACCTTGCTTTCCAACTCCCTGACCATTACATCGGTACCGGCTACGCCAGCTACACAGGTCTATACACTGATAGTTACAGATGCTAATGGCTGTGATGCTACAGGTGTCAATACAGTAACTACTACCGTCAATCCGTCGCCAAATGCCGGTGCGATATCGGGTGCGGCATCGCTTATACCGGGGCAGATAAGTACGCTAATGTCTTCTGGAGACCCCGGAGGTGTATGGAGTATCAGTGCCCCTGCCTTTGCTACAGTTAGTCCCGGTGGTGTTATCACGGGGCTTTCGCAAGGTAGTGCAACTACCAGCTATAGTCTGTCAACAGGCAGTTGTTCGGTATTTGCAACTTTGCCTGTTGTGGTTAGCAATGCTTTTGCAAATGCGAATATTATTGTGCTTAAGCAAAATGGAAATTCGACATCATCTGCAAGTGTGTCGCTTATTGAATATACAACAAGCGGTGGGGCAATTGGTGCACTCAATTTTCCAACAGCATCGGGTAATGTTAAGCTCACACAGGCACCTGTAGGACATGTGCAGGAACAAGGATTTATGACACTGGATGCGGAAGGTACGCACATAATTGTTGCTGGTTTTGATACCACAGCGGGTGTTGCGGGTATAACTACTATTCCGGGGTTAGGTGTTCGTAAAGAGATACTGTCGGTCTTGCCATCTAAAGCCTATTCAAGAGTATCTGTAATACCGGGCACTACCTTGTTTTGTTATGATGATTATTCTTCAGCCACTGCATCGGGGAGTATCTATTATGGTGCCGGATGCTCTACGGGTACTCCCACAAGTGCGGGTACACAGTTAATGGGCGCAACCGCCAATACTCAGGTGTCAGCTACACCCAACAGCACACGGGTAAACAGCATATTTAATGGTCAGCTATACACCTCGTCTGTTGTGCCCTCGCCTGGTATTTACCAGGTAGGCACGGGTACTCCTACTGCTGCAGCTACATCAATACTGATTACATCGGGTGGGGGAAGTAGCCCTTATGCTTTTATGATCTCGCCTGATAGTAAAACAATGTATGTGGCAGATGACGTTGCGGGTATTCAGAAATTTACTAAAACAGGCGGTACCTATAATTTTTCATATAACGTTACTACCACCGCATGCCGTGGCCTTACGGCTGATTTTACTGTAGTGCCCTATATAATATATGCTACCACAGCCGCCACACCGGTAAATACAGTGATAAAGGTTGCAGACAACGGCGCGGGGTCATCTGTCACAACTCTTGCCGCAGGCACCGCTGCAGTTAAATTTAAGGGGGTAGTACTTGCACCTTCATCTAAGGCCGGGATAACCACCAATGCAACTACTTTGTGCTCCGGCAATCCAGACACAGTTACTTTTTATGGTAATCCGGGATCAGTTATCAATTATACCCGGAATGGGGTAGCGGCATCAATAATTATAAATAGTACCGGGGGTGGTTTTATTGTAGATACTTTGCCTGTTTCTACTACCTATTCTCTGGTGAGTATTGTTACCTCTTTGGGTACTTTTACTGCGTCAGGTAGTGTCACCGTAACCGTCAATCCTTCGCCTGTCATCTCTGCGCTTTCAGCTGCGGCGAATGTTTGCGCGGGAAGTGATCTTACACTTGCCTCCACACTTAGTTCTGGAGCGGCACCCTTTACTTATGTCTGGAGTGGCCCATCGGGTTATTCTTCTTCAATAGTCAGTTCCGCGACCAATTTATCCGTAGTAGTTTCTTCCGTTTCTGCAACGCCTGCAATCCATGTCTATTTATTGGTCGTTACAGATGTGAATGGTTGTTTTGCAACTGGTACCAATACAGTTACTACAGTAGTGAACGTTGCTCCATCATCCGTTACGGCTATAGCATCCGGTATTTCATTATGCACAGGCGCATCGCTGTCTTTAACAGGAACCGCAACCGGTGCAACCAACTATCACTGGTATGGGCCGGGTGCGTATGCTGCCGGTGTATTAAATCCACCGTCGCTTTCTGTTTCCATGCTTTCTTCAGGCGTTTATACGCTTTCTGCCGGCAGTATGTGCGGTACTATTACCGCCACCACGGCACCTGTAACAGTCAATAATTATCCAATAGTTTACAACGTGACCGGTGGTAACGGCTGCAGTGCGGCCGGCCTTGTTGCCGGTCTTGATGGCTCTCAGACATCTGATGTCAACTATCTTTTAAGAAGATTTCCATCTACTACTGTTGCTACATTCAGTGGTGCCACCGCACCAATCTCATTTGCAGCTGTTTCTGTTCCGGGTGTGTATAGGGTAGTGGCTATAGGCCCGGGTGGCTGCCAGTCAGATATGGCGGGAGCAGATACTGTGAATCAATCTCCTGCTATTGCTCTGGGAACGATAGGAGGAATATGTCAACCTGCAACTTCCCTACCTGTTAGTTTTAGTGGCGTTGTAGGTAGCCCGTCTGTTTATATTCTTGATTGGGATACGACAGCTAATGCTGCCGCTTTTACTGATATTGCAGCCACCCCGCTAAGTGGATCATCTATAACATTGGCTATTCCTTCGGCGGGCATGCCCGGCACATTCAATGGAAATTTAACGGTGTCTGACGGCCTTTGCGGCAGCACCGCTTACCCGGTTAATGTTGCTGTATACACAGATCCTTTCACGTTGGTTACAGGTATTAATCCGCCATGTTCAGGATATTCAGGTAGTATAGATTTCTCCGGATCGATAGGGACAGTTGTAGAATATTCTATTGATGGTGGTACTCCAGTGTCATTTACGTTTGCTGGTTCCGCATATTCTCTGTCAACAGGGGTTATGTCGATACCACATACTTATTATTTGATGGGTGCCCACAATCCTGCCTGCTCTGCAGTACTTTCGGATACTATAACTATAAGCCCAATTCACATGACATGGCTGGGTGCCTCTTCTGACTGGGACGATTCAACCAACTGGTCGTGTGGTTTTGTACCTGGTGTGTCTGACGATGTGTCGATAGGCACAGCAACTTTCGGGCCTTCGATTGTACTGTCTGGTGCTGCAAGAGATATTCAGTTAAACCCGGGCTCTGCATTGGTTATTGCCAGTGGCAGTCAGCTAGCGGTAAAAGGCACATTGATCAACAATAGCGCGGTGTCCGGTCAGGGCAAAATAGTATTGAATGGCCTGATACCTCAAATGATAAAGGGGAAAGGTAATATTTCCAATCTTGAGCTGGATAATATCGCTGGTGCTACAATAGACACAGGCGCACGTCTCGTGATCGGTACTACATTATTTGTAACCTCGGGTACACTAACTACTAACGATAGTCTTGAACTCGCATCAGGCGATTCGCTAAGTACGGCAAGGATAGCCGAATTGCCTCTTTCGGGTAGTTCAATATACGGAAAAGTAAAGGTAGACCAATACGTGCAGGGGCACTTTCGCAGGTATCGCTTCTGGAGTCACCCATTCAATTCTTCGCTATCGCTAAGCCAGTTGCAGCGATACATAGATATTACAGGCCCCGGAGGTGCCGGCAATGGATTTACCTCTACATCTAGTAATGCGCCATCCGCATTCAGGCTAGACCCTTATACAGAGAATGATACCCTGGGTTACGATCCAGGATGGAAGCCATTTACAAAGATCAATTCATCTGCCGCCGACAGCAATAAGATAAAGAGATTCCAGGGCATCCGTTTATTTATCAGGGGTACAAAAGGGGAGGGTCTTGGGTATCTGGGGTACTATGGTATGTATGACCCTTCGCCTGTAGTTGTAAAAATGTCCGGATACATTAATCAGGGATCACAAACGGTCTTTCTGGCACAGGGCTATGCTGATCCTTTACATCAGTCTTTCAACATGATAGGTAACCCTTACCCATCTCCGGTTGACATTGGTACTGTTCTTTACCATGCTGCACAAACAGGCAATGTACAAGGTGGCGCATTTTATGTCTGGGATCCTACATGGGGAGCCGGTGGAAACTTCGTGACAGTACCTATCGGTACTTCAACGCCAATTCCTTATAACATAGGGACCAATACCTGCTTTCAGGTGCGCGCAGCTCACAATGGCGACTCACTCAATTTTGTAGAAAGCGATAAGTCAGCTGCATACAATAATTATCTTTTCAAAATGCCTTCAGACTATCTGACGCTCTGCATTTACGACAGCAACTATCATATCTGGGATGCCCTTCATTTTCGGTTTGATGATAGTTCGACTGATGCCGAAGACAGTAAGTTTGATGCAGTAAAACAATTGAATGCTGATTTTGTATTCTACAGCCTTTCATCTGACAGTCGTAAAATGGCAATAGATGATCGTCCTTTCAGTGCGGGTAAAGTGATACCCCTTGGTATTGCGAGCGCATACAATCAGAACTTTATAATCAAGTCCGAAAATGTAGCGCTTCCTTCGGGGAATACTCTATTTCTGCATGACAAGCTATTGGAAAGGTTTACGGAATTAAAGCCGGGAGCTGAATATGGCTTTACAATCAACAAAGAAAAAGCATCACAGGGCGATGCAAGGTTTGAATTGGTGCTTAGGTCAGAATCGAGATCTGCAGATAATGATCTAAAGTTAACCATGATGCCTAACCCAGCATCTGAAGAGTTGAACATACTTTTCACTTCTACCAGGAATGAGCAGACAAGTGTAAGAATAATGGACCTGTCAGGTGTGAATATTTACAGTAAAGATTTGGGTATAACACAAGGTGGTATAGTAAACATACCCTTTAACAATGTCACATCTGGTATATACGTGGTAGAACTTACATCTGGTGCGAAGAAAGTAATACAAAAGTTATTGAAGGAATAGCGATTGCTGAAGCAGATAGCGGTAATTTATTTTATTAAATCATAAGTTAAAATACTTGTTCTTTTTGATCGTGTCATTGTAGATATTGTAATTGTTTGAAAATGAATATCTTAAAAAAAGGTACTGAAATCGTTTAATAATTCGATAATCATGCGTTAACAATGACCTGTTATTGGGGTAATACAATTGGTGGATTTTTGCCCAAAATAGACTCGGAGATGGGAAATAAGAATCTGTATTCATTACACGTGAAGGAAGACCGATCAGAGTGCAGGAAGACGAGAATAAGTTTTAGATGGAATAATTGCAGCGCTTTTAGGAACCTGCTTTTAGTTGCATTGCTTTTTGTTACAGTAAATCTGAGTGCACAAGTTGGTTTTAGTGGTTCTTACTTCGAGAATTTTAACTCATTTAGTTTAGGCACTGCCCCGTTGGGATGGTCTTACTCAGGAACTTTCAGGGGTACCGGTACCGGTACAAGTAATACAGGGGGGATATGGTGCTATGGAGCGGGATCTGATTGGTCAATGGGGTTGCTACATTCCGGCTCTGCCGGTATCATCTACATTACGGGTTCTTTTACAAATGCTACTGCATCTACAATTACAGCATTGACTATTTCTTATAATTTTGAGCAATGGAGATATGCTAACGGGTCGGGGTTAGTAGCAACAAGTGCAGGCGCCCTTGCAGGATCAAGCGCTACGATACAGGCTGCGTTGAGTGGCTCTGGATCTGCAAGTGGTTCGTCAGGTACGGTGACAACAACTCCCAAAACAGTATCGTTGACCGGACTTTCAATAGCACCGGGTGCTGCTTTTTCAATTACCTGGACCGTAGATGATCCTGGTGGCTCTGATAATGGAGTGTCCGTTGATGATTTCAGAATGTGCATTCCGAATGCCTCATTCCCCGTAACTGCAGCCAATACAACACCTGTAACCGCAGGTACTTCATTTACACTGTCAAGTACACCAACGGGAACTTATACACCATTCACGTATAGCTGGACAGGTCCCGCGGGCTCCGGTTTCAGCAGTACCAATCAAAACCCGTTTATCCCTGGTGCCGGAGTTACTGCCGCCTATGACGGCTCCTATACTGTCGTAGTGACTGATGCTAATTCTTGTACAGCTTCGGTTACTACTACCGCTACTGTTACTACGGTTAGTTGTACTGTACCACCTACGGCTGTGACTGCTACGCCTTCTTCAACTGCATTATGCAGTGGAGGGGTGCTTACGCTTACGGGAACTGCTACCGGAGGGGCTACTTATTCCTGGACAGGCCCAAATAGCTACTCATCTGTATTTCTAAATCCGCCTGCATTTTCAACCAGCACGGCCAGCTCAGGTATATATACCCTCGTAGCTACAAATGCCTGTGGCAGCACTACAGTTACAACTGCCTCTGTGACCGTTACAGCAGCACCCACAGCATTGCTTGCTACCGCATCTGCGACTACTCTGTGTGCTGGAACTTCCTTAACACTTACTGGATCAGCAACAGGTGCTACTTCTTTTGGCTGGTCCGGATCAAGTGGTTATTCATCTTCTGTTCAAAACCCGCCTGCGTTTGTTACGTCAGTTACATCTACTGGTATTTATACATTTACTGCTTCCAACAGTTGCGGAATTGCCACTACTACTACGGGGATGATAACGGTCATCACATTGCCTGCTGCAGTTTCTGCTGCAGTATCGGCTACTGGTGTTTGCGTTGGGGGCACACTTACGCTTAGTGGTACCTCTACGGGGGCGACTTCATATTCGTGGAGCGGACCAGGCAGTTATAGCGCTGCGGTGCTTAATCCTCCCGGGTTTGTTACTTCACCTACGTCGGGCGGGATATATACGCTTACTGCCACCAATATGTGCGGTAATACAACTGCAACCACGACTACCGTGACCATCCTAACCGTACCAACAACAGTAACAGCAGCATTGTCTGCCTCGGCACTATGCTTGGGTGATGCATTAACACTTACCGGTACTGCCATTGGCGCTACCACTTATTCGTGGAGCGGCCCGGGTACTTATTCTGCTGCAGTGCTTAATCCGCCTGTAATTACTACATCCACATCATCGGCAGGAGTGTATACACTGACAGCTACCAATGTATGCGGTAATACGACAGCAACAACAACAACTTTAACAGTTAACACGGTACCTACTGCAGTTGCAGCTACTGCAAACCCAACTACATTATGCAGAGGAGATGCATTAACATTGACAGGTGGCGCTACCAGCCCTATTACTACCACTTATTCCTGGAGTGGACCGGGCAGTTATTCATCTGCGGTGCAGAACCCACCAGCGATAATTACCGACGCATCATCGGCTGGAGTATATACAGTTACTGCAACCAATCTATGCGGTAGCGCTACCGCTACAACGGCTTCTGTTACTGTCAATACTGCGCCTATAGCCGTTACGGCGACTACATCTGCAACAACTTTGTGCAGCGGCAATGTGCTTACTCTTACCGGTACAGCCATCAGCCCTTTGAGTACTACCTATTCATGGAGCGGGCCAGACAGTTATTCTTCCGCAGTACTTAATCCAGCTGGCATCACCACCTCTACTATGTCGGCAGGTGTATATACACTAACAGCCACTAACATTTGCGGTAGTACCATTACTATGACATCATCTATTACTATCAATACTGTACCTTCGGCGGTTACGGCTACCGCATCTGCTCCGACCCTCTGTGCGGGCAATACGCTTACACTTACGGGTGTTGTAACTAATGCCACCAGTTACCAGTGGAATGGCCCCGACGGCTACCTATCTTCTAGCCTAAACCCGGCTGGTATTATCACTACAACTCTGTCCTCGGGTATATACACACTTACCGCAACCAATAGCTGTGGCAATACCTTTGGAATTACTGCTCCTGTAACTGTAAACGATGTGCCTCAGTCAATAACTGCAACACCATCTGCCACGGTAATATGCAGCGGGTCTGCACTTACCCTTACCGGTACCGCTGTAAGTGCTCTGGCCACCACTTATGGATGGGCGGGACCAGATAGTTATACGTCGACAGATCTGAACCCTGCCGGTATTATCACTACCACTTTATCGGCCGGCATTTATACATTTACAGCTACCAACAGCTGCGGCAGTTCAGTTGCTACAACGTCTTCTATAATCATTCGCACCGTACCAACTGCTGTGACCGCAACTGCATTGCCAACAACACTCTGCAGTGGCAGTACGTTATCGCTCACAGGCACTGCTACCAGCCCCATCGCAATATCGTATTCATGGTCGGGCCCTAATAGTTATACTTCTACTTTGCTTAACCCCACACCTTTTATAACTTCTACACTATCTGCAGGCGTATATACGCTTACTGCTAACAATGTTTGTGGCAGCGCCATCGCCATTACATCTTCTGTTACTGTTAATACCGCCCCAACATTAGTAACGGCTACAGCTTCATCCATCGTTGTGTAGCGGGGCTCCGCTGACACTTACCGGTGCTGCTGCCAGCCCCATAACTACTACTTATTTTTGGACGGGTCCAGATGGTTATTCTTCATCAGTACTCAATCCTGTCAGTTTAATTACCAGCTCTTTATCTGCCGGTGTGTACACGCTGACAACCACAAATGTATGTGGTAGTACTTCTGCGAATACAGGATCTGTAAATGTTATCAGCACACCAACGTCGGTATCCGCAAGTGCAGTGACCAGTTCTCTTTGTACAGGTGCAACTTTGTCTCTTATTGGAGCTGCTACGGGAGCTACCAGCTATTTCTGGTCAGGGCCCGGTGGCTACAGTGCTGGTCTGCTTAATCCGGCTTCTTTCGTCACTACTGCTGGTTCGTCCGGTGTTTATACCCTAACTGTTGGTAACAGTTGTTTTACTGTCACTGCAACCACGTCTGTTATTTTAACTCCCTTGCCGGCAATGGCAGCCATCACCGGCACAACTACAGTATGCGCTGGCAGTAATACTACTCTTTCCGATGTTGTGCCTGGGGGAGTGTGGAGTAGTGGTGATTTGGCAATTGCTACAGTGAGTGGAGTAGGTGCTGTATTTGGAGTTGCCGCCGGTAGTGCTATTATTTCCTACGCTACAACTAATTCTTGCGGTACTGCATTAGCCACAACAACTGTTACTGTTGTTCCAATTCCAACATTTATACCTATTGCCGGTTCATCGTTGATCTGCCAAAGCAGTACCGCATTATACACTAATGGGATACCTGGTGGTACATGGTCCAGCAGTAATCCTGCCATAGCGACTATTGATGTCACGGGGGTAGTCACAGGCACGAATGTGGGTAATGCAGTAATCTCTTACACTGTAAATAATGGCTGCGGTGCTCCGACTACCGACACTCTTGCAATAAGTATTATTACATTACCAGACGCCGGCAACATCTTTGGCCCGGTGCGTCTGTGTATGAGTGACACTATAAGGTTGTATAATTATACGACGGGTGGTACCTGGTATTTGGCCAATAACCATGCTTCAATAACTTCGATAGGAGGTCTTGTAACTGGTATCACATCGGGAGTTGATACAGCCTATTATGTGTTGAACAATACCTGCGGAACAGATACTGCCCGGTTTGCGTTCTATATATATACGCCGGCGCAATGCGCAGCACTGGGTGTAGCACCGATCGCAGCTGATGGCATCAGCTGTGGTATCTATCCAAACCCCAACACTGGTTCATTTACATTGTCGGGTTCATGGATACCGGGAGACAATGAAGCAATAGTAGAAATATTAGATCTGCTGGGTCAGGTAGTGTACAAAAAATCCTTCATCTTAAGTAACGGGAAGATTGATGAACAGGTGCAATTAGACCATAATTTTACTTCAGGGTTGTATTTGGTACATATCAATTCTGTCAATGCACACCAGGTCATTCGTTGTACCATTAGTCAATAGGTTAAGATGAGCAAAAATATGTATTCAGTATGAATTCACTGTGTTTACTGGTCGAACTATCATTAAATAGTCGAAGCCTTAAATTATAATTATAGTTTATCAATATTTTCTGTGATTCTAGCAAGCAATTCTTCAAAAGGTGGCTGTCCTTTATAGTAGAGCTTTTCTGTTGTTTTATATCGCTCTATAAATTGCGCTCTCAACGCTAGGTCACTAAGCAGAAATGCTTCATTTTGAGATATCGGGGTCAATAAATCTACCTTAGGGAATCTTACATTTTTATGGTCAATATATTGCTGTGTACCAATGAATGCCTGAACATCGCTACTTACCAGCAAGCTATAAACATCATAATATTGGCGCATTAGGTTTTGATTTTGATAGCCTGTTTCTTGTTCTTTTCTAAATTTAGTAGCAATTGTCTGAAGTTTCTCTACAAACGTGTAACCTGGATGATAACAGGTAATACCAACAGCTTTATTGTCGATGATATTAACACCGACTGTGTTCGAAGCTCTGTCGTAGGCCCATGAACTTATTGTTCTGCTCTCGTTCGGAGTTACATTATCAAACCCTGCTTCGAGCAAGATACCTTCTTTTACTCCATCTTCTTTCTCGGCATAGCTTTTGTATTTGAGCCTTATGCCTCCGCTATTGTAAGTATCGGTATTATCAAATTGTTCATCCCTAACAATTGAGATAATTCCGGCAATTTTTATGTTTTGGGCCAGCCAGTCGTAATAGTCCTTAAGAGATTTTACTGCACTGGGCTTGTTATTTTTAGGGTTTGTGTTAACTGGCAAATCTTTTGGTGGCTTAATGTGTATGTCGATATCTTCGGAAAATCTATCAATAATGTCTATAGCCTTTCGACAGCGAAGTTCCGCCTTTCAATTCAAATTCAAATCCTTGCTGTCTAAGACCACTTAATACATTCATTATCCAATAGTCTTTCTCAATCAAATAAGCCTGTATATTTAAGTCCTTTTCCAAAATTCTCAATAGTTCTGGAAACTCATTCAATTCATGAAGGTATTTAGCGGGCATAAGCAACATTATTTTTTTGCGTTATCAAGGAACTAAATAAAGATTTAGCTTTTGTATTACCATAACTTGTAACTGTTCTTCTTAGTTGTCTTGCATCCATTGTCTTGGCTTTGGCAAGAACCTTCGTTAAAACCTCAGTTTTATCCTCGGCCAGGTTCTCTATATTGTTTACGAGATCAACTAATAGAAATTCCTGAGTTAGTTTTTTAGGAAAACGGTGTTTTGCATGGAAAAAGAACTTCCTTCCCCCTAAGTCAAACTCGCCGTGTCTTTTATGGTTATACACAACACGGACGTTATAGAGTTGTGTTGTGCCAACTCCAAGGCTGTTATAAGCATTAGGCGACGTGATTAAGAAATCATCTTCTTTAAGAAAAGTGCGTACAAGCGATTCATCTTCGGGTGGCACCACACCAAAAATAGATTTTTTGGGAGCGTAGTAAAGCCCGACAGATAATTTCTCAAGATATCCGCTCTTAACTAACTCATTTAAGTGGCGGTCTACAGCATTTGACCACTGAGTTAAATCTGCTCTCCTGTACACACTACCTTCTTTTAAGTGCCTCTTCAGTTCTTCTATTCTCTTAGTCATAAGATCTCTTCATCTTATGTAAAGATACCATATTAAATTTCTTTTTGCAAGAGTTTTTATTGAGAAGTCATGCAAATTTATTGAATACCTAAAATCTGAGTGTAATAAGATTCCACAATAGAGTGTTGTTTCGCTTCTTTATGATTTTGGGGTGACGGATTTATTGCAATTATTTTATTTTCGAATAGTGCAGTTACTCTTCGCCTGGGTGGAACTAGACATATTAAAAGAGCTGTATAAATTTTAGGAAATGCTGGTCTTGAATTTGAAATTACAGACTAATTCTACTAAGGACGACTAATACTCGAAAATTGCCTTCAAATCCTCCATGAAATAGTTCAAAAGTTGTCCCTTACAGTCCGCAGAAACATAATAGCACCTATTAAGGGTGCTATTTTTGTTTGTGGGTGAGTCTGTAAGTTATTGATTATCAATAGCTATAAGTTAGAAATTGATAATTGACTATTGTCAGGATCAAGTTTTGAGTAGAATTCTAAGACAACCTCAAGACATAAAGTCAAATTCGCCAAGACATAACTATTTATCTTCTGATGGACTGAAATTCAATTACATATACGTTTCGGATAGTAATGGCAATCAGTCGTGCTTTACTATTATTCTACCGCATCTTGTAGATTAGCATATGTTCCGTTAATTCCCTACGGAAGATAATCGCCGCAGACTTAATTTATGTTTTTATTGTGTGACTCGCCAATAGTGCGTTTGAGGCAGTTTGTTTCTGGAAGAGGGATTTGCATTACAATTTCCCAAAAAACACATCACTATCTTTTTTGTTCTTTTTTTAACACTTTCATAATAGTAATGCTATCAGAAAGGAGAGTGTTTATGTGTATTTGCCAAAATTACTTGTATATGGCAGAGAAGCGAATGAGCACATTATTGAAACTTCTTGAGGTATTAAAATTTGAAAAATCAGAAATATCGTCCATATACTTTTATGCGATAATAGCTGGTGTTGTTCAGTTGTCATTGCCGCTAGGTATCCAATCTATAATAAGTTTTGTACTTGGCGGTACAATTTCCACATCAATGGTCTTGCTCATAGCGCTCGTTATAATAGGGGTATTGGTGGCTGGTTTACTTCAGGTAAATCAAATGAAGTTGATCGAAAAAATACAACAGCAACTCTTTGTAAGGTATGCTTTTAAATATGCCGACACTATTCCGAAATTGAATCTGCAGGACGTTGATAACTACTACCTGCCCGAGTTGGTGAACCGGTTTTTCGATACGGTATCATTACAAAAAGGTATATCGAAAATTCTGCTTGATATTCCGGCCGCGTCAATTCAAATAATTTTCGGTCTGATATTGCTTTCGTTCTATCATCCAGTGTTTATCTTTTTTGGCTTACTTCTACTTGTTGTACTGTACCTGATTTTGATTACAACCGGGAATAAGGGCTTACAAACAAGTATGGAAGAAAGTAACTACAAGTATAAAGTTGCCGGCTATTTGCAGGAGATTGCAAGAGTAATTACCACTTTCAAGTTTTCCCGGAATAGTTCATTGCACATCAATAAAACAGATGATTATGTTTCCGGGTACCTGCAATCAAGAACCTCGCATTTCAAAATATTGCTTTTTCAATATTGGACATTGATTGTTTTTAAGCTACTGATCATTTCCGCTATGCTGATTGTTGGTGCTATACTGCTTGTAGATCAGCAAATTAACGTTGGGCAATTTATTGCATCAGAGATAGTTATTCTCATGATCATAGGCTCAGTAGAAAAAATGATAGTTAGCCTCGATAATATTTATGATGTGCTGACCTCAGTCGAGAAGATCAATAAGTTATTGGAAAAACCTAAAGAAAAAGTGGGCAGCCAGCAATTAATACACGCCAATGCCGGGTTCTCTCTTGAAGTCAAAGATGTATCTTTTGGATATAGCAGTGAAAAACTAATACTGAAAGATTTGTCCTTTAATATACCAGCGGGTAGTAGGGTATGTGTCATGGGGGCCAATAGTGCCGGTAAATCCACACTTATAAGATTATTAAGCGGCGCTTATCAGGATTTTGAAGGAACTATACTCATAAATAATATTCCCATATCTAACTATGATATCCGTTCGATAAGAGGAAATATAGGTGTATTATTGAGTATACAGGAGATATTTCAAGGTACTATAAAGGAAAACATCTGCATTGGCAACGATGCGATATCCTATGAGCAGATGAATTACCTGGCTGAAATAACTGGATTGAAACAGTTTGTAGATAGTCATAAAGAGGGTTATGATTTTGAAATAAAACCCATTGGTAACCATCTGCCAGATAAGATAGTAAAAAAGGTATTACTTGTGCGTGCACTTATTCATAATCCGCAGATGTTGTTGCTTGAAGAACCATGGCTGGGACTTGAGGAGCAATATGTGAAACAAATACAGGCTCATATTCTGCAGAAGTTAACAGGTAAGACAATCATTGTTGTTACAAATGATGTTGCTTTCGCTGACCAGTGCAATCTGGTAATAGAAATGGAGAGAGGTGCAGTAAAGTCGATAAAAACGAACAACCTATGAGAGAGATAAAACAAACCATAGAGCAGGAGATCACTAACGCTAAGTTTCGGTCTTTTGATCTTGTGTATAGGATTGGTGTGAAAAATCATGTGAGATACTGGTTGATAGGCGCCTTGCTGTTACTGATTGCTGTGCTCTTTTTGCCATGGACACAAAACATAAGAGCCAAAGGTGCGATAACTACACTGAGGCAGGAGCAACGTCCTCAGGAATTAAATTCGATCATTCCCGGTCGTATTATTAAATGGTACGTAAAGGAGGGTGATGTTGTGAAAGCCGGAGATACGATAGCCCAGCTTGCCGAGATAAAAGATAGTTACCTCGATCCGGAGTTATTGAACAGAACAAAAGAGCAGATCAACGCAAAAAAATCGAGCGTAGGTTTTTATGGGGATAAGGTAGCTGCTACTGATGCACAGATAACAGCGATGCAGCAGGTAGTAATATTAAAAATGAAGCAATTATCGCTCAAGGTGATTGCCGATAGCTTTGAAGCGGTATCTGCAGCTAATGATATGAAAATTGCTGAAGCGCAATTTCGCAGGCAGAAGATAATGAGAGACAGTGGCTTGTCGTCGCTTGTGCAGTTGGAGCAACGAAACCAATATTATCAGAGTGCCTTAGCTAAGAAAACGAGTGCTGAAATGAAATTCTTTAATACCAAAACAGAGCTGATTCAGGCTCAGGCGGAGTTTCTGGAGAAGAAGTCAAAGGCCCAGGGCGAAAAGGCAGCGGCGCAAAGTGAGATATCTAACAGCACAGCCGATGTGGCTAAACTGAGTAATCAATACGAAAATTACAGGATAAGAAATGGTATGTACTACCTTATTGCGCCGCAAGGAGGACAAATAGTGCAGGCCAACAAATCGGGACTTAATGAGATACTGAAGGAGGGAGAAAAAATTGCTGAGATCGTTCCGTTGCAGATTGATCATGCGGTTGAAATTTATGTAAGGCCTGTAGATCTTCCCTTATTATCAAAAGGACAAAAAGTACGCTTCCTTTTCGACGGATATCCCGCGATCGTATTCAGTGGTTGGCCTAAAGCTTCATATGGTATTTTTAGTGGTGAAATTGCTGTAATAGAAAGTTCAGTCAGCAGTAATGGTAAATTCAGAATTCTTGTTGGAGAAGATAAGTCCTACCGGCCCTGGCCAAAGACACTGATGCTTGGCACCGGAGCATCGGCCATAGCACTCCTCCACGATGTACCTGTTTGGTATGAATTGTGGCGAAATATAAATGGGTTCCCTCCTGAATACTACCAGACAAAAGAAAAAAATAATGATAAAGGAAAGAAGTAAATATTTGCTCGTTTGGGTGTTGGTTTTGCTGTCTGTTTGCTGTAGGGCAGGGGATAGCACATATCATGTTTTGACCAAAGACGATTTTATCAATATTGTAAAGCTGTACCATCCAATCGCCAAACAAGCCGACCTACAGGTAGAACGGGCAAAGGCTAACGTGCAGCAGTCTCGCGGCGCGTTTGACCCCGAAATAGGCACTACACTTGACAGAAAAACATTTGATGGTAAGCTATATTACAGCTATTTTAAACCCGAACTGACAATACCAACCTGGTATGGTATAGATCTGAAAGCAGGGGTGGAAGAAATTGTTGGGAGCAGAGTTTCTTCCGAATCTACTTTGGGACAAACAAGCTTTGTAGGTGTAAAGGTAGCTGCCAACCAACTGTTATTTGATAAGCGTAGAGCCGCGCTGAGGCAAGCAAAGGCACTACAGCAACAAACTGCTGAGGAAAGAAAACTTGCCGTGAACAACCTACTGTATGAGGGCCTGGCTGCCTATTGGAATTGGGTGGAGAAATATTGTAGCTACAAAATTATTTCAAGCGCTGTAGCAGTGGGTGAAGAGCGAGTACGTTTTGTAAAACTAGAGTACGAGCAGGGCCTGCGTCCTGCTATTGACACCATAGAGGCAATAACTCAACTGCAAACTTTCTATTTTCAGGAAAGTGTTATGCTGCTTGCTTTCCGCAACGCAGGAATGGAATTATCGAACTATCTGTGGTTGGAAAATAATTCACCTGTTGAGTGGTCAGACATGATACTGCCTGATACTGCCGATTTTGATAAAGCTGCCGTGACGATACCAGACCTCAATGCGCTGATGGCCGCACTGGATGAGCACCCCAAGTTAAGAGCTATCAACTACAAGATGGATATACTAGCTATTGAAAAAAGGTTGAAAGCACAGTCGTTGATGCCCAAGCTGAGTGTGAGTGGCAATATTCTGAGTAAAGGTTATAAATATCCGCAGGAATTGAATTTACCTCTGCTGGAAAATAACCATAAATTGGGCCTCAGTTTTGCAATGCCATTGTTTTTAAGAGATGCCAGAGGCGCATACAGTGCAGCTAAATTAAAAATTTTGGAGACCGATCTGGATAGGAACAACACAAGGCTGCAAATTGAAAATAAGACAAGAAGTTATTACAATGAGTTGCTGGCAGTAAGGCAACAACTCAATATAATGACAAGCACAAATACCAACTTCATGAAGCTGTACCAGGGCGAGCGGTTAAAATTTGAAACCGGCGAAAGCTCGCTGTTCCTGCTTAATGCACGTCAAAGTAAGGTGCTGGAAACAGCACAGAAACTTATAGAGTTAAAAGCTAAGTGGCAAAAGGCTTATGTGAGCCTCCTGTGGTCTTCAGGAACTCTTATATAAAGCTACCAGAAAAGTATCCAACAGAAACTAATGACATGTATGAACTAATTATATATATACGATAGGTAGTTGACATACACGATAGAGATATTAGTATCATTCTTGCACATTTTAAAGAAAGAAATATTGCCGAAGGTAAATGCGCTCTAAAGAAAGGACACATTACGCACAAATTCCTCATTATGCAATCTGGAAAACTGCTATTTATTTCCAAAAAATTTGACAGCCCATTATTGAGATGATCGCAGTTAAAAGGATGGATTGAACAGATTGAAAGCAAAGGTTCCTTTACTATATCTTCAAAAGTCAGAGTTATTCTATTGTCTTTATATATAGCTCATTTTACCCAATAGCTCCAGGGAATAACAAATGGCAGGACCAGCACCCAGACTAAGAAGAAAGATGCCATGCCTGTGGGGAAGGCTTCCTCCTTTTTAATTGCGGGTACCGCCACTACTAATAGCCATGCTGCTTTGTAGATAAGCTGTAGCAATAGCACCGGAGAAAAAGAAATGGGCAACCAAAGCCCTAATAATGATAAGAGGGCTATTGCCAGCCACAAGGCTCCTACTAACCTGATAACTTCAGTCGATGGGTAGACATTTTGTAAAATCGTTGCGGAAGGTAATTTCGGGAAAAACAGCGAACAAATACCTATCCACCCTGCAACAACAATGTTGGCCAAGTATACTAGTCTTATTGCTATCATAAACTTTTATTTAAAGAGTGTTAATCAGCTGTTCTTTGGTTTCCGCCATCTGCCTTATGTTTTTAAGAGTTTCCGGCAATATCAGTCTATATTTTTTACCAAGTTTGTTACCCAGTATTTTTTTAAGTATACCGGTAAACTGTACGTCATGGGTAAAATATGTTCTAGCATTCTTTCCTTCCAGTGTTCTCTTGATGACCAAACGGCCAAGCGGTATCCTGGTCTTAAACGTATACGAACGGCCCGGTACAATTTCAGTAATAATAAATTTTGACTTCGGGCCTTGGTCGGGAATAAGTGTTCCGCGTGTACCAACCATAAATGTGCCAAAGAGCTGAGCGTCTTTGAGTCCTTTATCCCAATTTTCCCAATCAGGAACGTTGGTCCAAATTTGCCAGATTTTTTCGGCAGAGGCGGTAGTGCTATCTGTGCTGCTGAAATGATAATTTGTTTGTTGTGCGCTTGAGTTTATTACAGCACACAGAGAGAGGAAAAGAAATGCTTGCTTCATCGTTCTAAAGATTAGTGAAATGATGAAGCGAAATTCACTTTAATTCTAGTCGACCCACTGCACCTATGTTAACTTCGAAGGAGCCACTAGCTTTTTTCTTATCCTGCTCAGTGATTGCGGTGCGATGCCAAGGTACGAAGCAAGGTATTTTAGCGGTACACGCTGTAGTAGCGGAGAGTGCGTAACCAGCATTCGCTCGTACCTCAGTTCTGCTGTTTCCGTTTGTATTTCCTGCAAAATTTCTTCAGTATATTGTTGCACTTCCTGTATGAGTTTGCGTATAAAGGTGTTCCAGCTCCTCAATTCCAGGAGTGCATTTGCCTGAGCTAAGGTTATCTGCCATATTACGGATGGCTCTATTGCTTGTATATTCTCTTTTGCTGCTTGTTCCGTGGTAAAACTGACCTGCGAGGTAAAACAATACGGCGCCAATGTAAAGAACTTGGTAATGTCACTGCCGTCTTTATTGATAAAAAAACGAAGTAGGCCACTCTCTACAAAATAAAGATAACGGCAAACTTTGCCTTCATGTAATAGTATTTCATTTTTTTTAACTACTCGTTCCTCCATACACGAAAGGATGGCCGCCCATTCGCTGTCAGGAAGAGATGTATAGTTTTGTATGAATGCTCTGAATTGGTTCACGATACAGCCTACTTCTTCTTTGCATTATCCAACACACTATATACCATGTGGCTGAGATAGCTCACTACTATATTAGTATCTTTAACATTCCCAAAATCAGTAAGGCGCGGCAGGTGATCTTTAAAATATATTTGCCGGTGAGCTGTTTCTATTAGCGTGCTGGCTAAGGAGTGAGGGTAAGGATATCCGGGCTTGTATTCCAAAAATATTTCCGCTATTCTATGACATAGGTCTTTATAAGGTTTAAATAGCATTGCCTTGTTATCCTCAGTTACGTGCTTGGTAAGATATGATTTATCACCTTCTGATATTATGATCTTTTGCAGCACACTCTTGTTTATATGCTCAAGTGCAAATTCGTCTTTTTCCTGAAACGTCAATAATTTTAAAACAGCGTCAATTTTTTGTTTACTGTCACTTATATTATTGGTACTAAATACAAGTTGGTATTCCAGCCATGTCCAGAACCAGGTTGTTATATAAGTGAGTAGTCTATGTTTATTTTCAAAGTATCTGTATATGCTGGCTTCTGTAGTACCTACCTTTATGGCCAGCTTTTTGAATGTAAACTCTTCGAAGCCCAACTCATAGATCATTTCAATTCCATGCCTTATTATGCCTTTGCCCAGTTCTGACGTTTCAGGATCGCGCAAATATAACTTAGCGTTCATTTTTATTTGTAATTGGACTTCCATAATAGTAATAACATTTGCAGAAGCAAAGTTAGCATTTAAGATTGACTCAGTTTAATGAATAATATTCTTTTGTACGTTTGCGATAGTAATACAATCATTCAATAATTACTTAAAACGACTGTATCACCAACCAATAAAATGGCAGTCCGATGGTAATATTGAAGGGGAATGTTAACCCCAGTGCCATGGGTACGTACAGGCCGGGATCTGCTTGAGGAGCGGCTTGTTTCATAGCAGCTGGCACAGCAATGTAAGACGCACTGGCGGCCAGAATTGCTATCAATAGTCGGTTACCGGGGTGAATACCCATATAGTGGGTAATTATGACCGACATTAAACCATTTACTATCGGTATGATGATTGCAAATAGCGTTACAAACCAGCCGTAATTTTTGAATGCTGAGAAGCGTCTTGCAGCTACCATTCCCATTTCTAAAAGGAAGATCGCCAGAAAACCCTTGAAAATATCGGTGGTAAATGGTTTGATCCCTTCAGCCCCCTTCACATCTGCAATGATCCCTATTACTAAACTGCCTACGATCATAAACACACTCCCATTTGTAAGAGATTCGTGTACAATGCTTCCCATGCCATGATCATTGCCTGTTTGTGTTCCGTATTTCCGCATCAGCATTACCCCTATTATTATTGCCGGGGCTTCCATTAATGCCATTGATGCTACCATGTGTCCGCCGTAGTTTACCTTCAGGCTATCTAAAAACAAAGTGGCTGTTACAAATGTTACAGCACTTACAGAGCCATATGTAGCGGCTATTGCTCCGGCATTTTCTACACTTAGTCTTGTCTTCAGCAGAAAGAATGTATACATAGGAACCACAGTAGCAAGTGATATGGATAATAGCAATGTAACAATGATCTCCCTGTTCAAGCCGCTATGAGCTAGTTCCTGGCCCCCCTTAAAGCCAATTGAAAATAAAAGATACAGGGATATAAATTTTGAAGTCGATGGTGGTATTTCAAGGTCACTTTTTACCAGAGAAGCTAGCACCCCGAGGGCGAAAAATAGCAATGTTGGATTGGTAAGGTTGTTTATCAAAAGGTTGTAATTCATCTCTTTGTTTTATGTTCAGGGGTTGCAGTAATCGCAATACATCGGGTCTTCATATTCCTGCCCGTTGGGGTATTTTATCTCGGCTCTATGTTCGCACTTTTGGCACTCGTATACAAATGAGTAGGTGCTTCTTGTTGGCGATCCGCACATCTTGCAAGGCAATCCGACCCTCACAGTTTTCACATCAAATCCTGGTAAGGAGCAATTGGGGCATATGTTATGAATGGTTTTTACAAGCTTCGTTGTTGCCTCATGTATTACTCTTTGCCGGGTAGGGTTGTGCATTGCTCTCATGTCGGTCTCTACAAAGACCGCACCGTATTTTCTAAAGAACACTTCAAATGTGTCCTGAAGACTGTCCCAAGATGAAATGCCCTTCACTATATCTTCATTACCGTTCTTTGATTTGCGGACAATAAGGCTATGAGATGGAAATGAAGATGCTTCAGCAAATTTCTTAGTTTCCGGCCAATCTGTAAACAGGTCTCCGGCAAAGTTTGTATCTCTACTGATTACCCTCGCTTTTATTTCCAGTTTGTTCTTCAGGTCAACAAATACAAGTATTTCATCGTCCGCTGCTGCGAAAAACATTGTCGGGTGCGGGCCAAATGAGCCTTCACTGGCAATAGCCAGATCGCATCCGGTCAGTTCACATGCGGCAATGCACTTTATTCTTCCTGCTTCTACCGGGTCAACAATTCGCTCAATTTCACCACTAAAGGTTCCGTATGTATCTGTATTGAAATGCTCAGGTACAACGATCTCTACACCCAATTCTCTCGTCAGAATTGGACCTATGGTGGCTTCTTTACCATGCATTGTTGCGATAACGAGTTTTCGCCCCGCGAAGTATTGTCTGATTTTATCATTCATATTAATCAACCACCGGTTCTACAACAAATATTGCATGAAGATTTACTCTTTTGTTTCCGATCTTATCTAACGCTTTATTCAATTCTTCTCCTACTATATTTCTTCTTTCCTCGTCGTATTCCAAGTAGTCCTCTTCTATACTATTGCCTTTGAAACTTCAAAGCTCTACCTGAATTTTATCTTTTATCAAATTCATGATCAAGCCTTTGGCATGTTCCGACTGAAAGCAGCCCTGTATCATTACGATATCGCTTTGCTGTACCATATATTGCGTTTGTGAAGTGAAAATGAATACTTACTATGCCTTCAGAGAAATACTCGTTTGCTGGGCTTTAACTTTTTCCACATTTTTTAGTTTTGCATCTTTTAGCATGGTCATGAGCCGATCATCATGGGTTGCCAATATTTGTACTGCCAGCAAGCCCGCGTTATGAGCGCCGTTTACGGCAACCGTTGCAACAGGAATGTCATTCGGCATCTGCACGATCGATAGCAGTGAATCCCATCCATCTAGGGAGTTACTTGATTTTACCGGCACGCCTATTACAGGTAGAGTAGTTATTGCGGCAACCATACCAGGTAAGTGTGCAGAGCCTCCCGCGCCAGCAATAATAACCTTAAGGCCTCGTTCAAGCGCAGTGTTCGCGTAATCAAACATTATTTGTGGACTGCGATGTGCTGATATCACAGTGAATTCATAAGGGATTTTATAAAGATCCAAAATGTCTGCCGCGGGTTTCATGATAGCAGCATCAGAGCTGCTACCCATAATTATTCCTATCATTGGTGCTTCCATAATCCTAGTTTAAAATGTTTTTAATAGCTGCTATTTGTGCAATTACGCCTTCTATATTCGGTTCTGTAATAGTTATGTGTCCTATCTTTCTGCCTGGCTTACTGTTCTGCTTTCCGTAGTAGTGAAGGTGTATGGCAGGTCTGTTCATAATAGCAGACAGGTCGAGTCGCTTGCCCGTTTCTATCAGGTTAACTAACCCTGCTTTGCAATTGAGTCGGGTGTCTCCAAGAGGAATGCCTGTTATAGCTCGTATCAGCTGTTCATATTGCGATGTTGCGCAAGCTTCTATAGTGTGGTGTCCACTGTTATGAGGCCTTGGTGCTATTTCATTGACCAGCAATTTATTGTCATCGGTAATAAACATTTCGATGGCCATGATGCCTACTAAAGACATTTTAGTAGCAATCTTTATAGCTATTGCATAAGCTTGATTAGTGATCTCGAAATCAAGACTGGCGGGGCAGATCTGAAAGTCAAGCAGGTGCTTTTCCGGATCAAATACCATTAGCGTTGGTTCGTAGTATTCAATCGCTCCGTCTTCGCCTCTTGCTACGATCACGGATATTTCCTGTTTTATCTTGACCTTCTGCTCCAGGATAGCCGGCCCATCGAAAGCGTTTTCTATGTCTTTTTCACTGTGTAACATCATTACACCCTTTCCGTCATAACCGTTTCGCCTCATCTTCAGGCATGCCGGTAGTCTTGACGTATGACCATATAACTCATCTTTACTCGCTACTGGTACGTAGGGTACTACTGGAATATTATGAAGTTTCAGGAATTCTTTCTGCTCCTGTTTATCCTGAATAGTAGCTAACAACTCAGGTGATGGATGTATCTGTACTCCCTTATCTTGTAAGTACTTTAAGGCTTTAGTACTTACTGCTTCTTTTTCAATAGTCACTATATCGCATTGCGCTCCAAATGCCACTACATCGTCATAGTTCTCAGGATCTCCGAGAGTAAATGAATTTGTATATCTGGCTGCCGGGGCATTAACATCCTTATCTAATACCGAAATTTCAAATCCATAGTCTATAGCAGATCTTATGAGCATAGCTCCAAGCTGACCGCCGCCCAATATGCCTATACGTAGTTTCTTATTGTGTATCATAGAGTTAATTATTGTCCTTGAGCCAGAGAATATGACTTAACACCTCCATACATCATCAACCATTCAATGGAGCAGATTTTTATTGACCTCGATATCTCTTTTGCGAAATCTAGAATTTCATCTGCTGTCAAAGATGGCGCACCGGGCTCTCTCTCTATTCTCACTCTGAATTGATCTACACAATCAGTAAGCAGAGACCCTTCAGGATAAACTTGCGTACCCCGGTTACTGATCATGATCAATGACATATTTTCCGGCAACTTGTCTTTGAATTTGTGTGCAATAACCTTTGGTTGTTCGGTGCTTTCTACAAAAAAGTCCGCTCCATTTACTATAGCCTCACCCTTGGTAGGTGTATGGAGTATCTGATATACTTCCCTTTTGCTTTGGGTGTTTATCAAGGCATGGTTAGTGGTGTCAGTATTGGTTGACAGTTGCAGGTTCTTAATGATCTGATCTGCAAATTGAGTTGTATTCAATTGTTTTTCCACCCCATGTCCAAAATCTATTGTGTGGTACCCTTGTTGCAGCGTAGTATATAATGAGTTCTCAATGGTAATTGCTTCCTTTGTCATCCCAAGATGTCGAAGCATCATGCAGCTACTTATCAGCAATGCGGTTGGGTTGGCAATGTTCTTGCCTGCTATGTCGGGTGCAGACCCGTGCACTGCTTCAAATATGCATACATTGTCGCCGATATTAGCCGACGGAGCAAACCCCAACCCGCCCACCAGGCCTGCACATAGGTCTGAAAGAATGTCTCCCTGTAGGTTTGGGAGGACAATGATCTCAAAGTCATTTGGACGTGCTACCAGTTTCATTGCAAGATCATCAACTATTATGTCGGTAGCTTTTATTTCAGGATAGTCTTTTGCCACTTCGTAGAAGCTCTCAAGGAAGAGTCCGTCAGTAAGCTTCATTATGTTTGCCTTGTGCCCGCAGGTAACCTTTTTTGCACCTCTCTTACGCGCCATTTCAAATGTGTACTTATGCACCTGCATAGACCCCGGGCGTGTTATAAATCTGCGGCAAAGTGCTACATCTTCTGTTAGCATGTGTTCTATTCCCCCGTAAGTATCTTCGATATTTTCCCTTACCATGGTAATGTCTATAGGTATACTGGCCTTAGAGAAAACCGTGTCCACTCCATTAAGTGATTTGAAAACACGTTTGTTGGCATATGTACTCCACATTTTTCTTGCAGTTACATTTATGCTTTTCATTCCCTTTCCTTTAGGAGTTTCCATCGGGCCTTTTAGTAGTATTCCCAGGTCCTCAATTGTGTTCTTTGCAATAGGTGTCATTCCCGACGAGTGGCCTTGCTCGTACCAGGTTTTACCCATATCCACCAGTTCGAAATCTAATGGCGCACCAGTAGCTCTGATACTAGATAGGGTTGCGTCCATTATCTCAGGACCGATCCCATCTCCTTTGGCAACAGCTATTTTTATTTTTTGCATAATGGCTTTGATGTGTTTTTCCCACCTTTTGTGCACATCACTATGCAAAAGTAATAAAACTATTTGTAATAGTAGTAATGCTATTGTGAATAAAATATAAATTTTAAAAATGATTGTTTGACAATTACTAAAACGAGTAAAGCATTCTTTTTGCGAAGCTACATAAAGTGCTTTTAGGATATTTTTTACCTCAATATAGGATTACAATCATGCCTGTTCAATTAGATTCAAAATAGTAATACCTTGTTTATTGAGGCCTCATTGGATGGTAGCCCTGAGTTGCGATAATGAAATTGACAGGAGTGTAAGGCTGTAGATTTGTGTGTGGTGCTCCGCCGCCTGTGCTTTTATCTGCCGTTCTGTTTTGCTGCTACGGATACATTTGGCAGTTATTCGTTAGCGTTACAGTTTGCAAAGACAATAGAGAGTCTTACTCTTGTATTCTATAGGAAACCCTGGTTGGTGGTGTTGCAAGGCAGGTAGGGATACCCCGTATATTTTATTGCTATTTAGGAATTGATGATAAGCGGTAAGATATTTAAGTTAACAATTCAGGGTTGTAGTATGCGTATGGGGTATTGTGGGTAAAAGTCCCGGATTTCTGAAAGGGAATAATGTACGGTAGGAACATTGTAAAGAGGAAATTGGATTGGAACGATGTAGTGTATATGTGTTCAGAAAGTGTCTATACTTGTATATTCGGCAGTTAGATAGAAAAGAATATATAATATGGGTACAGTGTGTACATTGTAGAGTTACCCAACTACAACTTGGAGAACTACCTATTGATCGAAATGTATTAAATATTACTCATACCTAAAAAATAGGTGTTCGACACCATTTTTGTGGCGTTCGGCACCACCAGACTACTGATATATTGCTCCTTTATTTAAGTTCGTTGGCTACTGGCACATTACGCCGGGTAGTCGTGCAGCTAATTTTAATATTTTGATGGGACCTAGTTAGTCACCGTTAAAACAATCAGAGAGATTATAGAAATTTTAGAGGTTGCAACTACGCGGTAGGGGTAGCCCTTATTTTTTCTGATATTTTAGGAGGTGTGAAAATTTGTACAAACATTTGAATAAATATTTAACAGGAGGGATATGACATGTGGGTCCACCCTTACGGACAGATGAAAACTGATTTTGAGTAACACATTTTCCAATAACTATTGTTAACCATGTAAAAACTTTTATATTATGGTAGACCCATTTCTTGGTAGTATACAATACTTTTCGTTCGATTATGCGCCTGTAGGCTATCTGCAATGTATTGGGCAGCCACTTCAAGTTGCACAATATCAGGGATTGTACTCTTTGATGGCAGACTTATATGGCGGCAACGGAACCACAACTTTTAATTTGCCCGATTACAGAGGCCGGGCTATAGTGGGGGCAGGTACCTTGAAGAGCGGCCAAAACTATGCTATAGGAGCCCTTGGCGGAGCCGAAACGGCATCTATTACTGCGGCATCTTTACCGCTGCACTCTCATTTAATTAGTGATACTCCCATGGTGGTATCTTCTGGGCCAGGTTCGTCTGCTATCCCGTTTGCAAAGTATCCCGCTGCCGAATCTGCAACCTCCCCCGCTAATCTTTACACTACAACTTCTAGTTCAGCTAATATGGCACCATTTGTAACTACGCAAACCGAAGGTGGAATAGGGGCTCCATTTTCCACTATGCCCCAGTTTATTGCGCTTACTTGCTGCATTGCTGTTGTGGGCCTATATCCGCCTCGTAGTTAAGAGCGATCTTTCGCATGTAAATATTAAAACTTTAAAAAATATATTATGGAAGTTTACATAGGCACCATATGTGCATTTACTCTTAAATATGTGCCCTATGGCTGGTTGGCCTGCGATGGGTCTACCTGTTTGATAGTCCAATATCAAGCATTGGCCGCTCTAATTACTGGTACTTACGGCACTAACACTAATACTACTTTTGTTGTTCCTGACCTAAGGGGGCGTGTAGCCATAGGGGCGAGCAATACCGGTACACTCGGAACTGTTGTCGGTTCCGACGGAACACTTACATCAGCTAATATGCCTGCGCATAATCATACTATTGGGTTTGCCTTGGGTTGTTACAACGGCGTGGGCAATTCTGCCGAGCCTGCTGGCAACTATCCTGCGCAGACAATGGCCACTGGTACTGGCCGCACAGCTAATAAATCATATGCAAGTACACCTGGTGCTAATATGGCGCAAATAATAGACATTTCAATTGGTAATGCAGGTGTCACCTCTCCTGCACCAGTCAATAAAATGCCTCCATATCAGGTAACACCATATTTTATTGCTTACGAAGGTTTTTTTCCAATAAGGCCTTAGTGCGTGTATTATTTAATAAAATTAAAATAAGTTATTATGGAAGCATATACAGGCTCAATCTGGGCATTCTCATTTGATTACCCTCCCGCAAATAGTCCTGGCACATGGGCTTTGTGCAATGGGGCAACATACAATATAAGCGATTATCAGCCATTGTATTCGTTGATTGGAACGACCTATGGCGGAGATGCTTCAACTTTCAAAGTGCCCAACCTTATGGCCACCTCGCAAACTCCTATGGGCTATATGCCAATTGGAACAGGGCAGGGTCTCAATCTCACAAATCGCACCCTCGCGCAAACTGGTGGTTCTCTCTATTTAAACTTGACAGCCGCAAACATACCCGCACATTCCCACCCATTCACTGTTGCGCCATTGAGGGCAGGCGTACCAGCTGGCATAACTACGCCGGTTAATGCATATTATGGAATTACTTCAGCCAATGCATACAATGATGTGCAAAGTGCGGCTCCTAACAATGTTATGGCTCAGAATAACGTGCCTTCATCTGTCACTGGTGGTGCACCAATATCGGCTTTTCCTTCTGGTCTGCAAGTATGCTATTGCATTTGCCTCTCTGGGGTTTGGCCTCCGCACCCATAATATGTAACGCAGCCGGGCAAGCATTATTAACGGTTCCGGCTGCATTTAAGTGTTCGGAACTTGAAATTGTTGTGTGCTCACTTTTTTGACAACATCTTATTACCAACCAGAATGATAACCAAAATTGGATTATTACTGCCTAAGTCTTCTATTTATCCCACTATCAGTTTTGATATGATGGCTGGCCTTCGGTTATCGCTGCAGGAGGCTGGCATGGGAGGCATAGAAATTATTACAGAAAGTATAGGGGTGGGGGGCAATAATAAACTGATATATGGTGCCTGTGAAAAGTTGCTGATGGGTGGTTGCAGGATTGTTGCTGCGTATATCAATCCCACTACTGCCGAAAGTCTTGAACCGCTTTTCGAGGCTGGAAATGGGATCTTAATATCGCTTGATGCTGGTTATCACTACAGGTCGACCCACCAAAAATTGAATCATGTTTTCTTCCTCTCGCTGCAAGGGGCGTTGGGTAGTCGAATGATTACCAATAGAGCAATTGAAGACGGTAACAAGAGGATAGCCTATGCCGGTTCTTTTTATGAAGCAGGCTACAGAAGTGCCTATGCCTGCCATTGCGCTATCGTCAGTGGTGAGGGTGAGATGACATTCAACCACGTGACAAAGCTCAGTAGGCGTGAATTTAGTCTGGAACCGCTAACTACATTTTTAGGTGATAATAATACTACAGATGCAGTTTTTGCTTCGTTTTGCGGAGATATGCTACAGGATTTTTGCACTACGGCTGCAAACGAAATAGTTTTAAAAAATAAGCAGGTATATGGTGCCCCATTTGTAGGAGATGAGCAGTGGCTGCAGCAATCTCCTTATCCGGGTTTTGATATAAAAGTCTGTATGCCTTGGGTAAAAGAGCTTGACAATCCAGAAAATGCTCAATTCAAGTCCGTCGTCGGGAAAGAGAACAACGTAAATTTTTTCTCATTTCTGGGTTGGGAGGCTGGTATAGTGGCTGCCGCAGCACTTATGGCAATTAATACAAAAGACGCTGTCGAAAAACTTGAAGGCTTCAGGTTTGATAGCCCACGTGGGGCCATAATGCTGGATGCCGAAACACATGAATGTCATGCGCCAATGTATGATGCAGTTGTTGTTAAAGACGATATTGCTGGAAATTGCAACATCAGGATAATAGGTATTTCTGAACAAACAGATACCCAGCGCCAGTTGTTGTTTAATGATATACGCACTGTAGTAGGAGGTTTCAGTTCCTGGTTTAATGCATACGGCTGCTTGGAATCTTAAAAAAGAAAATGAAAATAGCACTGCTATGTAATAATAAAATGGCTTTCCCCGCCTTGCAGACAATTGCTGCAAGCGGACACTTGTGTGGGGTAGTAACGACCGGCAGGGATAAAGAAATAGTGGCATTTGTCGGCCAGTTTTGCGAGGCGAATGATGTGCCCTGTAATATAATATCTGACGAAGATCGCTGGATACAACTTTCTTGCTGGTTGCGTGCAATACAGCCTGATGTCGTTTTTGTAATGACCTTTCCCTGGAAGGTACCTGCGCATTTGCTGCAGGTGCCGCAATTAGGTTTCATCAATTTCCATTATGGCCTGTTGCCGGAGATGAGAGGGGCAGATCCCATTTTTGAAAGTATAAGACAAAGACGAGCTACGGCGGGGCTCACTGTGCATAAAATGGACGAGGGATTTGATACCGGCGATATTTTAATGAGGGAAGAATTCCCCTTATCGCCAGAATTTACCTACGGCATGTTATGTGGCCAGATGGCCAGAATAGGCGAGACTGCATGCAAAACATTAATTGGAAAACTAGAGACGGGAGTAATCCCTGATGGATATAAACAAGACGAAGCCAGAGCATGTTATTTGCCAAAACTAAAAAAGGAAGAAATAGTAATAAGGTGGGCAGAGATGACCTTGTCTGAGATAATAGCGCTAATAAGGTCTTGCAATCCCATAGCTATGGGTATCCCAACAGCTTTGAACGGTTGGGCATTTGGCATTTGTGATGCCAGCCCCGTGCAATTGAATGGCGATGTTACGGGCATAATACCAGGCACTATTGTAGCCCTTGATGTGCAAAATGGAATGTTGGTTTATTGCAAGGATGGATTAGGCCTGAAAGTGGAAGTAATAAACACGGCGGAAGGCTTTTTTCCTGGATATAAGTTAGCTATGTGGGGAGTAGTGCCTGGAATGACACTGAATTAATATGATGGTATACAGAGCTCTCTATTACGCTGTTATTTGTTCTGAAACTTTATTTTAAAAAATAATGATGATATTAAGTTATAAAAAAATCAGTTCCTTAGTTCTTTGTCAGTTGCAGAATAATATTAGTTTTGCAAAGTTTGTTACGAATAAATTCGATTATTAATTTGTAATTAATAATTATGTATAATAGTTTTCTGATAGTTAAAAAAAACACCATGATATTAAATAAAACGATGAAATATATGAATAGAAAACTGCACTATGCGTTAAGCCGCTATGTAACAATTGTTGTTCTTGTAGTTGTAGGCCTACTTGCAGGTAGCCGCAGTTATGCCCAAACGTTTACATATAATTTTGAAGATGCTACGGCTGGCGCAACTACATTTTCTTCCAATGGCTATAACTTCCAAATAATTTCTAATACTGGAGGGCCTTTCTATATCCAAACGGGATATGCAGGATTTGGGTGGAGTGGTATTGCGTCAGATGATAAATTTATTGATAATGATGGAAATGCTCATCCTGGCACCAGTGCTTCATTCACCATCAGCATTCTGGGTGGGGTATCAACCAACGTACAAGGATTCTGGCTATATATAGCCGATAATAATAACACACTGCAAACAAGTGGAGCCATCACAATTGTCGGCAAAAATGCTGGTACAACTGTATTTACTGCAAGTGCTACTTCTGGTTGGAACGGTAATAACGCTGTCGCAAATGGGTTCACATATATCGATATGGGTACTTTTGGTGGTGCTAATAATTCCAATACCTCGGTTACTGATATTACTATTACTACAGCAACTAATATCAATTATGTAAGTCTTGACGCTTTCTCGTGGAAGGCTGGTTCTGCGAGTAACAATGCACCATCATTCATAAACGGCACAAGCGCTGCGTTAACGGTATGTCAGAATGCAGCAGCGACTGACATTAAGTCTTTGTTGCATGTAGGCGATGGAGATGCCAGCCAGACAGAGACGTGGACACAGCAAACTGCACCATCGCATGGCACATTAGTGTTCACAGGTGCGACTGCAAGTTCTGGTAGTTCCGACATAACTCCGGGTGGCACTATCACCTACCAGCCAACAGCGGGTTACGGTGGGTCAGATGCATTTATAGTAAGAGTAAGTGACGGTACCGCTACCGATGATATTATAATTAATGTGACCGTACCGGTAATAAGCGTGAGCCCTTCAATTACTATTTGCGGCAACGCGTCAACTTCGCTTGTTGCAACTGGTGCCAGCAGTTATTCGTGGTCGCCATCCAGCAACCTTAGTGCATCAACTGGTTCATCAGTAGTTTTTACTGATCCAAGGACAAATTCAGGTGTTGTTGCTTACACTTATTCAGTAACAGGTACAACTGGTGCTTGCAGTAGCACAGCTACTGTGGTGGTAACGGTAAATCAGATTGTAGCTATGATCACAAAAGGCAACACAACGGTATGTGGCGCCACGTCGGTTACACTTTCTACGTCTGGAGCTACTTCATATAGTTGGTCCCCAGCTGCTGGGTTGTCATCAACCACTGCCGCCAGCGTCATAGCTAACCCTGGTGTTTCAACAATATATACTGTTGTGGGCGTTACAGGTGCAGCCTGTAAGGTAGATACAGTGGCTGTAAGAATTGCCGCTCCACCTTCTTCTGCTCCTATAACTCTTGGGAATACTACATGCACTGGTGTGTCGAGTTATGTTTCGGCCACTGCGACCGCAAATGCAACCACGAATTGGTTCAGTGCGTCCACTGGCGGATCTTTTTTAGGAACTGGTGATACCTTGGCTATCACAACACCATCAGCAGCTACAGACGTTTATGCGCAAGCTAATGCTGATGCAGCTTTTTCGTCTACGTTCGATGCTGGCAATGGACAATCAGGTGCAATGTTCGATATAACGGCAATAAACAATGTTACCATTAAAGAACTGGATGTATCAATGGCGTCAGCTGGCGCGACTTGTACGCTATATTATCGTGTTGGTACAATGGTTGGTAATAATACAAGCTCAACAGGTTGGACATCCTTAGGCACTTATTCTGGATCGGATTTGACGAGAGAAATGGTTTTGCCCACCCCTATACTCATACCAGCCGGACAGACCTATGGTTTTTATGTAAATTCTAACGCTTCAGTCAAATATACCAATTTCGGGTCTGCAGGAAGTGTATTTGCATCAAATCCGGATATGAGCATTGTATCAGGCTATGGTGCTTCTAGTCTATTTAACGCCACTATAAGTGGGCGAATGTTAAATTTCAAAGCGATCTACAATTCTAGTACTTTTTGTTCAAGTCCACGAGCTGTTGCGCATCTGGCAATAACTCCATCTCCAACCATAACGTTGTCGGGAAGTAGTATTTCTATTGCTGCGGGCGCTACTTCAGTTAATCTTCCTTACACTGGTACAACAGGTTCGCCTACCACTTATTCTATAGTATATGACGCAACAGCGCATACTGCGGGTTTCGCAGATGTTACCAATGCAGCAATAACGGCCACACCTTTAGTATTGGCTGTGCCAGTTGGTGCCGGTGTTGGAACATATAACGGAACAATAACAATGAGCAATTCCAGCTGCTCGGGTACTGGTCAGGCTTTTACTATTCAGTTATTCAACTCAAATACTTCACCTACATTTGTGGGTAGCACTACTACGTTAACAGTATGTAAAGATGCCGCCGCTACTGATATTAAATCATTGTTGCATGTAAGTGATGCGGACGCCAGCCAAACAGAGACGTGGTCACAATCTGTAGCGCCTACGCACGGCACCTTGACATTCTCATCAGCTACAGCTTCTTCTAACAGCACTGATATCACACCAGGTGGCACCATTACTTACCAACCAACAGCCGGGTACTTTGGTACAGATGCATTTACAGTGCAGGTGAGCGATGGTACTGCCACCGCTACAAGGATTATAAATGTCACCGTAACAAAGGTTACGACATCGGTATCTGCACAAACCAATGTAAGCTGCAATAGCAGCAGCAATGGTGCGGCAACAATATCTGCCTCGGGTGGAACGGCTGCTTATACTTTTTCATGGGCACCGAGCGGTGGCAGTGCAGCAACCGCAACCGGCCTTGCAGCAGGCAGCTATACAGTATCTGTAGCAGATGCTAACCTATGTGCAACAACGCAGACAGTAACCGTGATCCAACCATCAGCAATTACATCAAGCGTAAGCGCAGTTACCAATGTTAGCTGCAACGGCCTTAGCAACGGAGCTGCAACGGTATCTGCTTCAGGCGGAACACCGGGCTATACTTACGGATGGGCACCAAGCGGCGGCACTGCGGCTACGGCAACTGGCCTTGCAGCGGGTACGTATACATGTACTATAACAGATGCTAACAGCTGTACAAAGACACAGACTGTAACTATCAGCCAGCCTAATGTACTCACTTCAAGTGTGAGCGCTGTTACCAATGTAAGCTGCAATGGATTGAGCAACGGAGCCGCTACGGTATCGGCTTCAGGCGGAACACCTGGCTATACTTATGGATGGGCACCAAGTGGCGGAACAGCAGCTACGGCAACTGGCCTTGCAGCAGGTACATATACATGTACTATAACAGATGCTAACAGCTGTACAAAGACACAGACTGTAACTATCAGCCAGCCTAATGTACTCACTTCAAGTGTGAGCGCTGTTACCAATGTAAGCTGCAATGGATTGAGCAACGGAGCTGCAACGGTATCGGCTTCAGGCGGAACACCTGGCTATACTTATGGATGGGCACCAATTGGCGGAACAGCAGCTACTGCAACTGGCCTTTCCGCAGGAACATATACAGTTACTATAACCGATGCCAACAGCTGTACTAAAAACCAGACAGTAACTATAGCGCAGCCATTGGTTCTTACGTCAAGCGTAAGTGCTGTTACCAATGTAAGCTGCAATGGGCTTAGCAATGGCGCGGCAACAGTATCGGCATCGGGCGGTACACCAGGTTATACTTACGGATGGGCGCCAAGCGGCGGCACCGCAGCTACGGCTACAGGCCTTGCTGCGGGTACCTATACCTGCACTATTACCGATGCCAACAGCTGCACAAAAACACAGACTGTAACGGTTAGCCAGCCATTGGTTCTTACGTCAAGCGTAAGCGCAGTTACCAATGTTAGCTGCAATGGCCTTAGCAACGGAGCTGCTACTGTATCTGCTTCAGGCGGAACACCGGGCTATACTTACGGCTGGGCACCAAGCGGCGGCACTGCGGCTACGGCAACGAGCCTCGCAGCGGGTACCTATACCTGCACTATTACCGATGCCAACAGCTGCACAAAAACACAGACGGTAACGATCAGCCAGCCATTGGTTCTTACGTCAAGCGTAAGCGCGATTACCAATGTGAGCTGCAATGGACTGAGCAATGGAGCTGCTACAATATCGGCTTCAGGCGGCACACCTGGCTATACTTATGGATGGGCACCAAGCGGCGGAACAGCAGCTACGGCAACTGGCCTTGCAGCGGGAACATATACTGTTACTATAACAGATGCCAACAGCTGTGGTAAAACACAGACTGTAACTATCAGCCAACCACTGGTACTTGCGTCAAGCGTGAGCGCACAAACGAATGTGAGCTGCAATGGCCTTAGCAATGCAGCAGCGACTGTTGCAGCATCTGGCGGCACACCATCTTATTCATTTTCATGGGCACCAAGTGGTGGCACTGCTGCTACGGCAACCGGCCTTGCGGCGGGTACTTATACAGTAACCATAACCGATGCCAACAGCTGTACTAAAAACCAGGTTGTTACTATCAGCCAGCCGGCAGTACTTACTGCCAGCATCAGCGCAACAACAAACGTAAGCTGTAATGGCGGCAGCAATGGAGCTGCTACGGTAGCAGCGGGTGGCGGTACAGCAGCCTATTCTTATTCATGGTTCCCAAGCGGTGGCACAGCAGCTACGGCTACAGGCTTAACAATGGGTAGCTATACTGTAGCCGTAACCGATGCCAATAGCTGTGCAACGACGGCGACAGTCTCTATAACTGAGCCAATAGTGCTTACAGCGAGCATCTCAGCTACAACTAATGTAAGCTGTAATAGCGGATCTAACGGATCAGCTACGGTAACAGCTGGCGGCGGTACAGGAACATATACCTATATATGGACGCCATCGGGCGGAACGGGTGCTACAGCCAGTTGCCCTACAGCCGGCAACTATACCGTTACCGTTAAGGACGCTAACCTGTGCGCAACCACAGCAACAGTTACCGTAACACAGCCATCAGCGATCACGTCGAACGTCAGCGCGCAAACCAATGTAGACTGCAATGGCAATGCTACAGGTGCAGCTACAGTAACAGCCAGCGGCGGCACAGGCACCCTTGACTACTCATGGGTGCCAGTTGGCGGCAACCTGGCAACAGCAACCGGCCTTACAGCAGGAACATACACATGTACTATAACAGATGCCAACACCTGTAACCACACACAAACAGTTACCATTACGCAGCCGGCAGTGCTTACAGCAAGCATCTCGGCTACAACTAATGTAAGCTGCAATGGCGGCAGCAATGGCGCGGCTACAGTAACAGCAGGTGGCGGTACAACAGCATATGCCTATTCATGGACACCAACAGGCGGAACCGGTGCTACGGCAACCGGCTTTACTGCAGGTACTTATACAGTACAAGTTACAGACGCCCATTTATGCGCAGTGACCAGGACGGTGACAGTAACAGAACCGGCAGTACTTACTGCAAGCATCTCGGCTACAACAAATGTGAGCTGCAACGGCGGCAGCAATGGCTCTGCTACAGTAGCAGCCGGAGGCGGTACAGGCGCATATAGCTATTCGTGGACGCCATCGGGCGGAACAGGCGCAACAGCAAGCGGCCTTGCAGCGGGTAATTACACAGTAACAGTAACAGATGCTAACAACTGTACACAGACAGCCAATACAACAATAACAGAACCAACAGCAATAACAGGAACAATCACGGCTACAACAAATGTAAGCTGCAACGGCGGCAACAACGGTGCTGCTACGGTGACTGCAAGCGGCGGTACGGGCTCACTTACCTATTCGTGGGCTCTGACGGGCGGTACGGCTGCAACAGCCAATAACCTAGTAGCAGGTACTTATACTGTCACAATTAGAGATGCCAACCTTTGTACCATAACAAAGACAACAACTATTACCCAGCCAACTGCAATTACATCAAGCGTGTCTGCACAAACTAATGTTGATTGTAATGGCAACGCTACAGGTGCTGCTACAGTATCTGCAAGCGGCGGCACAGGTACACTTGCATATTCATGGGCACCATCGGGTGGTACGGGCGCAACAGCTACCGGCCTTACTGCGGGAACATACACATGCACTATAACAGATGATAACCTGTGTGTACACACACAGACAGTTACTATAACACAACCAAATGTACTGGCTACAACTGTCAGTGCACAGACCAACGTTACCTGCCACGGCGGCAATAACGGTGCTGCAACTGTAACCCCAGCAGGCGGTACAATACCTTATGATTATTCATGGTCACCAATTGGCGGTTCTGCTGCAACAGGCACAGGCTTTGCTATTGGTTCTTATACATGTACGATAACTGATGGTAACGGATGTATGCATGATCAGGTAGTTGCTATATTGGAGCCGGCATTGCCGGTCGCTGCAATAAGCGGTACTACAGCTATCTGTAAAGATGAGAACGCGGATGTGATCATCAACGGGCCAGCCGGAACAACTGTAGCTTACACTATCAATAGCGGTTCTTCACAAAACGCATTGATGGATGCTAACGGTGCAGATACGATTAACAGTGGCTCCCTTACCGCAAATGCTACGTATGCATTGGTAAGCATTACACAAGGTACCTGTAACTACCCGTCAATAGGTAATGCAGTGATCACAGTAAAGCCTTTCCCTACAGTAGACGCGACCACAGACCAGTCTATCTGTAACGGAGCAGTTACTACACCCGTTATATTTACAGGAACTGTATCAGGTACATTGTTTACCTGGACCAATGACAATACAACAACAGGTATACCGGCAGCAGGTGCAGACAGTATCACTTCACTGACGCTGACCAACAACACTACTGCAAGGATATTCTCTACAATAGTCGTTACCCCTTCTGCAAATGGTTGTACAGGTATCAGCGATACGTTTGAGATAGTTTCTAATCCAACACCAATGTTGAGTAGTACATTATCAGCCTCGCCGGTTTGTAACACTACCTTGTTTAGCTACACACCAACAAGTGCTACTATAGGAACCACCTTTGCATGGAGCAGGGCAGCAATTGCAGGTATCAGCAATGTAGCCAACAACGGCAATGATGATCCTAACGAAACGCTGACCAATACAACAACTGATCCGATCGTTGTTACCTATGTTTACACATTGACGGCAAATGCTTGCAGCAATACGCAGAATGTAACTGTAACCGTACAGCCTACACCAATGCTGAGCAGCACGCTTACACCTGCCGCTATCTGTAACAACACTACGTTCAACTACGCGCCAACCAGTGCAACAACGGGAACCGTGTTTAACTGGAGCCGTGCTATAGTACCTGGCATCAGCAATACAATAGGAGCAGGAACAAATGACCCTAATGAAGTGTTGACCAATACAACAGTTGACCCAATCGTTGTTACTTATGTTTACACACTGACAGCTAACAGTTGCAGCAATACGCAGAATGTTACGGTAACCGTTCAGCCAACACCAATGCTGACGACTACACTTACAGCAGCACCGGTATGTAACAATACCTTGTTTAGTTATCCTGCTGCAAGTGCAACGACCGGTACAGTATTTAACTGGAGCCGTGCAGCTGTAGCAGGTATTTCTAATACCGCAGCAACAGGCACAAACAATCCTAACGAAACACTGACCAATACAACAGCAGATCCTATAGTTGTTACTTATGTATACACACTGACAGCCAACAGTTGCAATAACATACAGAATGTAACAGTAACTGTACAGCCAACACCAATGCTAACCAGCACATTGACTGCAGCACCTGTTTGCAATACTACGCTGTTCACATATATGCCAACCAGTGCAACAACAGGAACTGTGTTTACATGGAGCCGTGCAGTCGTAGCTGGTATCAGCAATACAATAGGAGCAGGAACAAATGACCCTAATGAAGTGTTGACCAACACAACTACTGATCCGATTGCGGTTACTTATGTATATACGCTTACAGCCAATAGCTGCAGCAATGTAGAAAACGTAACAGTAACTGTTCAGCCAACCCCGATGCTGACAACTACCCTGACTGCGGCACCTGTTTGTAATAATACCTTGTTCAGCTACCCGCCTGCAAGCGCAACTACAGGTACAGCATTTGCATGGAGCCGCGCAGTCATAGCAGGTATCTCTAACACAGCAACAACCGGCACAAACAACCCTAACGAAACACTGACCAATACAACAGCTGATCCTATAGTTGTTACTTACGTATACACATTGACAGCCAACAGCTGTACCAACGTGCAGAGCGTAGACGTAACTGTGCAGCCAACGCCAATGCTGACAACTACGCTTACAGCAGCACCAGTATGTAACACTACACTGTTTACTTATGTTCCTGCAAGTGCAACAGTTGGGACAACCTTCGCATGGAGTCGCGCAGTCGTAGCAGGTATCTCTAACACTGCAACAACCGGCACAAACAACCCTAACGAAACACTGACCAACACGACTGCAGATCCGATCGTTGTTACCTATGTATACACATTGACAGAAAACAGCTGCGATAATGTACAGAACGTAACTGTAACAGTTCAGCCAACACCAATGCTGAGCAGCACATTGACACCTGCTGCTATCTGTAACAACACTACGTTCAACTACGCGCCAACCAGTGCAACAACAGGGACAGTGTTTAACTGGAGCCGTGCTATAGTAGCTGGCATCAGCAATACAATAGGAGCAGGAACAAATGACCCTAATGAAGTATTGACTAACACTACAACAGATCCGATAGTTGTTACCTATGTATACACGCTTACAGCTAATAGCTGTAGCCATACAGAAAACGTAACGGTAACGGTTAACCCGACACCTTTATTTACCAGCGCAGCTACAGTATCACCGCTATGCGACAGCACATTACTGAGCTATACGCCAACCAGTGCAACAGCAGGTACTACCTACAGCTGGAGCCGTGCAACAGTTTCAGGTATCAGCAATGCAGCGGGTACAGGTATAAATGATCCTATGGAATACCTGGTGAACACTACACCTGATCCGATCAATGTGATCTATGTATACACACTTACAGCCAACGGCTGCAACAATGTACAGAGCGTTACCACTACGGTATATCCAAGGCCAAGATTGAGCACAACGCTGACACCTGCCGGTATCTGCGATAACTCTAATTTTTCTTACAACCCTGCAAGCCTTACCGCGGGTACTATATTCCATTGGAGCCGTGCTGCGGTTGCGGGCATCAGCAATGCTGCTGCCGCAGGTACAGACAACCCTAATGAAGTATTGATGAACATTACCACAGACTCTGTAGTAGTGATATATATCGATACGCTAGAGGCCAATGGTTGTATCAACACACAACCAGTAACAGTATCGGTATATCCTACACCAATACTGAGCAGTACACATACCCCTGCGGCAGTTTGCGACAGCAGCGTATTTAACTATACACCAACCAGCGCAACACCGGCAACGGCGTTTACGTGGAGCCGCGCTACAGTAGCCGGCATCAGCAATGCCGCCAACACAGGAACAGGTAACCCAATGGAATATCTGGTGAACACAACGCCAGATCCAATTTCTGTACTGTACATCTACACCCTTACAGCCAATGGTTGCACCAACACCAACCTGGTTACCGTTGTAGTTAATCCAAAACCACTGCTTACCACAACATTGACACCAGCAGCCATCTGCGACAGTACGCTGTTCAGCTACACACCTGCAAGTGCTACAGTGGGTACCGTATTTACATGGAGTCGTGCAACAGTAGCAGGCATCGCTAATACAGCAGCAGCCGGCAGTAATGATCCTATGGAATACCTGGACAACACAACAGCTAATCCATTGACAGTAGTCTACATAGATACCCTGTTCGCCAATGGTTGCTACAATACCCAGGCAGTAAGCGTGGTAGTAAACAGCACTCCAATGTTGAGCAGCGGATTGAATGGCGGTGCAGTATGTAACAATACCACATTCAACTACACGCCAACCAGTGCTACAACAGGTACTACGTTCGCATGGACACGTGCTACAGTAACCGGTATCACCAATGCCGCGGGTAGCGGTATCGACAACCCTGCTGAAACCCTGAACAACAGTACCAACCATCCGGTAGCAGTAATCTACATCTACACGCTTACAGCCAATGGCTGCAGCAATACACAGACAGTAACCATGACGGTTAACCCTACACCGGTATTGTCTGGCTTTACTACAGCAACAGTATGTAGCAGCACACCGCTTGTTTATACGCCGGGCAGCACCACAACAGGTACTACGTTCGCGTGGACACGTGCTGTGGTAGCGGGCATCAGCAATGCTGCAGCTACATCTACCGGCA
>NZ_PPSL01000014.1 GCF_002954265.1 Flavipsychrobacter stenotrophus
AGTCAATAAGCTGCTCAAACAAGCATTTGCTATTGCGACAAAAGAAGCAATTTTTGAGAAAAATTATTTACAAAATACTTGTTTATAAACACAGTTCATTGCGAGCCCTTCGCGAAGCAATCTCACGAAAGGACGTATTCGTTTTGTACTTTTCTAACCCCACTGGTCGAAGCGTCTCGCTTGCAAACATCCCCCATTTACCCCCTATAACAGAATATTAGCACAACCTTACTTAAATTTACAAACTGATACAAAGCAACTGCATGAAAAATAGCATCATTACCATACTACTTTGCCTTTCATTCCCTGCCCTTTCATTAGCTCAGGCTACCTCACCACACTCCACACCCGAGTCCAGGCAAAAATCTAAAGACCGTTCAGATTATAGCCTGTTTCGCCGCCAGATAACAGCACTAAAAGAATTTTCCGAAGAGCGCAAAAAAATTCCGCTACTCAAGAAAGACAACAAGGAGATCATTAAGGTCTATGTGACTATGGACTCTACCGAAACCGACGACACTACTAAGAACAAGTTCCTCCAGGGCTTCATCACACAGCAGATCGGTGAGAATACCGCCAACGCATATGAACTTACATTCGATCGTACAACACGCAAGATCACAACCATCAAGCGCACAGGTGAAAGCACCGAACCAGAACCTGCTGAAGTAAAAGAAAAGCCTGCACCCAAAAAAGGCACCGAAGTAAAGAAACCTGCGCCAAAGAAGAAAAAAGATGGTGACGAGGACGACGAAGAGGAAGAAGAGGAAAAACTCTCAAAAGAAAAAGACGAGTAATAGCGGCTCGTCCGCGTTTACAACGCGGATGCTACGGCAGGGCGTTTGTAACGCCCGAACATAACTCCACAGGTAACCTCATATTTACCGGTCGAAGCGCCCCGTGGAGTTCATCCCGATCACTCCGAGATCCCGGTACATGTAAGCGCCTCGCTTGCCAAACAACAATATTAAATAGAATGACCCTCAAGGGCCACACTCATTAATGAGCAAGCCCCACTGGTCGAAGCGTCCCGCTTCGTCCCTGCACAAGCAAGCGTCCCGCTTGCGAAAACAGATACCCGCTCGTCCGCGTTTATAACGCCCGAACAAAATCCCGGCTCGTCCGCGTTTGTAACGCGGATGCTACGGCAGGGCGTTTGTAACGCCCGAACATAACTCCACAGGTAACCTCATATTTACCGGTCGAAGCGCCCCGTGGAGTTCATCCCAATCACTCCGAGATCCCGGTACATGTAAGCGCCTCGCGTTTGTAACGCCCGAACATAACTCCACAGGTAACCTCATATTTACCGGTCGAAGCGCCCCGTGGAGTTCATCCCAATCACTCCGAGATCCCGGTACATGTAAGCGCCTCGCTTGCCAAACAACAATATTAAATAGAATGGCCCTCAAGGGCCACACTCATTAATGAGCAAGCCCCACTGGTCGAAGTGTCCCGCTTCGTCCCTGCACAAGCAAGCGTCCCGCTTGCGAAAACAGATACCCGTCTCGTCCGCGTTTATATCGCCCGAACAAAATCACTATTATCTCCACCTCAAACCCCCCACCCCTATGCCACTCATCACCCCTGCCGATCTCTCCACACACATTTACACCGAGATCATCAACGAGATCACCCGCAATGACGACAGCATTGCCTCAATCGCCATAAACGCAGCCATACAAGAGGCAAAACTCTACCTGTCACGTTACAACCTTGTGCAATTGTTTGGCACAGAAACTACAGAGCCGGTTATAAACGACACACTCCTGAAATCATTGGTCAAAGACATTGCCGTTTGGCACCTACTCAAGTTGTCCAATACAAACATAGATCAGGCAACCCACCGACTCGCTTATGAGGACGCAATAAAAACGTTGAAAAATATTATGAGCGGTGCTGCGGTGCCTGATGGTTGGCCTTTTGCAGAACCTGCAACAAACGAGCCCGATGGAGATACCATCTCTTGGACCAGTAATGCGAAAAGGAAAAATTATTATTAGAAGACGTTTTATGCGATTTTGAGCACCATCTTATAGGCCAATATCAGCACAGCAACAATTACATAGATCAATAGTTTCAGATACCTTACCTGCACATGGTTCGTCAACTCCATAAAGCTAAGAGGCACCACTTTCAGATTCACCAGAAACAATGCAATACCCGTACCTATGAAAAATGGAAATTTGAATAAAACCAGCAATGCCTTAGTAGGAAGAACGCCGTCCAATAGCAAACTAAGCCCCATCAACACTATTACATTCAGCACTGTCACTATCACTACAGCTACGTAGTAAGAAAACACTTGCGACCCGGTAAGAAAATAAAGCAGTTTATATGCTTCTAATGTAAGCGGTTTCATACGAGGTGCGAAGTTAATATATTTTATAAACCAGTCATCATCATTATTCACTAATTATCATAATAACATGGTAAAATCACATAAATCATCCCCCGACCCGCAAAACATCATTATCAACGAACTGAATGTCCGCTCAGCCGACCGTGGCAAAAAAGATATTTCCGTTTGGCGCAATGCACTCATTGCCGCCGAGTCTGTTTACTACCCCAATCGGGCACGCCTCTACGATCTCTATGACGATGTAATGCTTGATGGACACCTCTCCGGTGTCATTTCCAAGCGCATAGATGCCGTAATTAACAAAGAGTTATTCTTCGAATGCAACGGCAAAAAAGATCATGCTTTCGATGAGTTGATCCGCTCCATGCCTTTTCGTAACATCATGCAACTCATACTGGAAACACAACTCTGGGGTATCTCCGGTGTAGAATTTATTCCCGGCAAAGAACTGGCTTTCGAAAAGATACCACGCAAACACATAAAGCCCGAACAGGGTATTATTGCATACGAGCAAACCGGAACGGACGGTATCCCCTATAACTCATTAGATAACGTGTGGGTACTAGGCGATCTTGCCGATCTCGGCCTGCTTCTCAAGTGCGCACCGCTTTGCTTGTATAAAAGAGGTGGCCTTTCTGATTGGGCCGAATACATCGAGATATTCGGTCAACCGGTCCGCATCATCCGTTACGACTCTTACGACGAGCAAACGAAGATGGAACTACGAAAGGTATTGGAAGAAAGCGGAAGCTCATTGTCAGTAATGCTCCCCCGCCAGGCCGATTTTGAGATAAAAGACGGTAAACAAAGCAACAGCGATGGAGACCTGCAGCTGTCATTTATAAAACTACTCAACGAAGAAATGTCCATTATCATTCTCGGCAATACCGACACTACCAACAGCAGTAGCAGCAGTGGCTATGCCCAGAGCAAGATACACCTGCAGCAGCAATACGAGATCACCCGCAGCGATCTTTCCTACACCGCTGCCATGCTCAACGATCCAAAATTCCATGCTATTCTCAGCAGCTATGGCTACCCCGTCATTGGCGGCAAATTTGTCTTCTCAAAAGATATGGATATCGACTACCTCACCCGCCGTATTGCCATAGACAAAGAAGTAGCTGAGAAGATCACTATTCCCGCATCTTATTGGTACGACACCTACGGCATCAAAGAATCGTAACGCCAAAGATTGTCGCGGTGAGGCTTGCACTTACTTTTTGCGGGCCATTACAATTCACATTTCACGCTATCTGCCTTTTGATTATCATGGTGAGGCTCTCGAACCACGACAATCAAAATGGCTCATCCGGCAAACAGCATTCCGTACATAAAACCCCCAACATCCCAATCATGAACTCCCCCTTCGCCAACATCTTCCTGTCGATCCAGGAACGAATAAAAACCAATGCCCCGTCTATAAAACACATCGATCAGGATCTGGGCCAACTTAAAAACGCGCGCCCACCTGTATCCTGGCCATGCGTCCTCATCGATTTTGAAGATTTTACTTTCGAGGATCTCTCAGAGAATGTACAACTCACCAATGGCACCGTTGTATTAAGGTTAGGCTTTGCGCCCTATAGCAACACTTCTGCTGCCACACCGGCGCCATTTGCTGAACAGGCACTTAACTATTACGATATAGAATGGCAATTGCATCAACTGATGCATGGCTGGCGGCCACTAAAAAATGTTGGCAGTTTATGCAGAACCAGCGCAACTACCCAAAAAAGGAATGACGCATACCGCATACGCGAGATCCGCTACAGTATTGCCTTCGAAGACTACAGCACAAAACGCACATTGTCCTATGCTCCCGCTACACTAATAGTCGACGAGCAGGTCCAATTACCTGCTTCTTCATAAAATGATGCTGGGCGTAGACTCTGTCTACGTCCTGGCGGTTGCCGGTCTCCCGACCGGCGCATCCGGACGTATTCGTTTTGTACACATTGTAGGTTCATTGGAAAATTGGCTTGCAACCAGTCCTACTTCTTCATAAACCTGCACGAATAGCCCAGGCAAAACAAACTGCACTTATCATACCCGAAATCTGCAAAAAGGCTCGATCTGCTGGCTACATAATAGCGCACACCCGCCTTTAGTGATGGCGTAATATTACGCTCGGTCAGTTTCACAGTGCTATCTCCTTGTGGTAGTGCCGAATGGTGCTCATTATTTATTAAAAAGCCTAACCCTACAAACACATCAAGCCGCTTTACAGGTATGATCTTGCCAAAATGATAGTACGCACTCAATCCCGCACTGTATATGTCGGTCTTATCCGATCGGTAGCGCTTATAATCGCGGCCATTTGCAGTATATAGCTGATAATAATTACCAAAGTACCCATCATAACTAACCGTAAGCCCCAGACTCATGTTGCTACTTACACCATATTCCAGCTTACCGTATATAGGCGCGAAACCCGAAGTGTTGTTCTTTTCAAAGCCTTTCGGTACAGAAAAATCCGTTCTGTGCCCATCAATAAAGCCAACCGCCAAGGTGGCTATAACAGAGTGCCGGATAAAAGAAGGCTGCAAAGTGTCAACCGGCTTTGCCTTTTTTACTTCCGGTGCAACTGAAACGGTTTGTGCTTGTGCAATGCCGCAGGAAAACAATAAAGAGAGTAATAGTATAGACCTCATAAAAATGATGAATGGATTATTTGATAACGGTAAAGGCTTGTCTGTATTACGTGTGGTACTAAAAATAAAAACGTCCCACTGTAATAGCGGGACGTTTTCTATATTATTTTCCGTTTGTGGGATGAAATCACTCATCATCATCACGGCTACGCTCTTTTTTCTTTGGCTTTGGAGCTGAATCATCATCATCATCCTTGTCCATCTTACGGTGGTGAACTTCGTCACCTGGCTCATGATGGCTGTGCATCTTGTGACCTGTGTTGAAATTCTTGCTGATGCCGATGTTTACCTGGCGACCGAAGTTAAGATTGAAAGTATTGATGCTATAAACTGCAGTTGTGTACTTGTCAGTTGCATAGTTTATACCACCGATGTTGAAGTTCAGGCATACTGCACGACCCATGTTAACACCCAAAGCCGGGTAGAAACCAACATAGATACCGTTGTGCTTGTTGTAAGCAGGATCTCCTTCGTGAGTAGTGTAACCACCCTGATAAGTGAAATCCAACTGAGTGAACCAGAAGAAAGTTTCGCTACGACCGATATAACGAGAATAACGTGCGAAAGGACCTACCTTATACATGTTATCTGTAGTGTGCTGTGCGTTTACAGTTTTAGTTGCATCCTGTCCCCAGCTAAGCATCATACCCAATGTCCAGTTACGGTTGAATTGGTAACCAACACCTGTAGTGATGTTCCAATTTGTAGTTTTCTGTACACGGCCGCTGTTGCCAGTAGTTGTGTTTACAGAATCTCTTACAGTATGTAAATTAATATCACCATACCATAGGATGCTTTTTGGTTCTTGCGCGTTAGCTGTTGTTGCTATACTTCCTGCGGTTAATAAAGCGAGGATCAGTCTTTTCATAACAGAGATGTGTTTGTGTTTAGTAATGCAAATATAATCGTCATTTCGAAAAAACAATAGCTTTTATTGATTTTATTTTAACAGTTTGCCAAAACATATTTTTTGCCCGGTTAAAATAACTCGTTAAATCGCAGTTAAAAGCCGCTTTTAGTTACTAACATTTTATTCACACTTTGGCGTGTATCGCTAGTATTTTCAAGGCTTTAGCTTGTTTCTTTCAACAAATGTAACTATGAAAAAGTTGGTCTCAAAATAATCTTTGTTCAGCATTACATTTGCATCAAATAAATATAAAAATGGCACAAAAAAACCTCGTAAACATTGCAGAAAGGTGGTTTGACGGCTTTAATAACAAGGATCTTGAGGGTTTATTATCGCTCTATGACGACCATGCGGAGCACTTTAGCCCCAAATTGAAGATCCGCAAGCCCGAAACCAATGGTATGGTGCGTGGTAAAGCCGCCCTTAGGGCCTGGTGGGCCGATGCATTCGACAGATTACCCACATTACAATACCTGCCTACCACCTACACGGCCAATGATGAGCGGGTATTTATGGAGTATATAAGAAGGGTAGACGGAGAACTGGATATGTTGATAGCTGAAGTACTGGAGATAAGAGAGGGAAAGATCATTGCATCAAGGGTTTATCACGGTTAGTGTGCATTTCTTCCCAAATGTTACACCGAATATCATGTTGAGCCGCGCCGAAGCACGACATTCGCACAGGCCGGTTCTCTTGGAGTGACGCACAAAACAAGCACCTCCCGATGGCCAAAGATTATCGCGGTTCGTCCCTCGAGAGCCTCAGGATGCCACTCACCGGGACAATCTTTGGCGGCACTAGATCCAAGTTTGAGGTTTTAACTTTTGACTTTTAAATTAGGAAAGTATCTCCGCGTTTTTCTGGTCTACAAGCACACGTAATGAGCTCCACACCTTAGCATGCTTAGCTACTTTGGTCTTGTCATTGAGCATAATAAGGTGGGCATCAATATCGGCTAGTATGGGTACAAATACTTTTTGGGAAAAATAGATGCGGGCAGCAGCACCACGCTCTATGATCTTTATGTCTTCGCCGGCCTCGAAAAACGAGCGCACCTGCCAATGGAAAGTTTCGGCATGTGTTTGTGCAGTAAGCAATGAGTTCCTGATCTTACCTATCAGATCCATGTTTTGTTGCGCCGGACCAAGCTTACGTTTAGAAAGCTCAAGCGCGGCTTGTGTAACTGCTTCAATAAGATCAGTAAAGGTAAATGCCTGTATCATGCGCGAAAGGTGGGCATGCCGGCGACTGGCTTCCAACCTCAGATCCAGTTCTGCTTCATCTGCTTCTGTTTCAGCAAAATCGATGATGCGGCTATCTATCATTACATTCTCAATATTCAGCTTGCTGCGCAGCGCCAGTCCTTCAATGCTCGTGCAACGGCTCAAAGCCACATATACCTGCCCCGATGCAAATGCACGATTTAGATCAACAATTGCTTTGTCGAGTGTAAGCCCCTGGCTCTTATGCACAGTAATTGCCCATGCCAGTCGCAAAGGGTATTGAGAGAAAGAACCTATTTCATCTTCCACTACTTCGCCCTTACGTGGATCAAGGGCATAGCGCACGTTCTTCCATACTTCTAGGTCGGCAATGAGCGAGTTAGATGCAGGTTCTCCCGGGAATGAAACTTTGATGCCGTTTACATCAATACGCTCTACCACACCTATTTTGCCATTGTAGTATCGGCGGGGTGTTTGCAGATCGTTTTTAATGAACATTACCTGTGCACCTTCTTTCAGGTTCAGCTCCATTTCGGTGGGCAGGTTTTTCTCACTAAAATCATTGGTGATCTTGCCTTTGAATTTATGTGTAGGCGTGGCTAGTTTTTCCAGCTCTTCCCTGTTGATGGTGTCTGCTATCTGGTTGTGTGTGCAGAGAACAATGTAGCCTTTGTAATCAACACCTTCCTGCACCTGGCGGGCATTGAGTGTGTCGATATCATCGTACGTTACATTGCCGGTGCGTATGCGATTGAGCAGATCAATAAAAACTTTATCCTTTTGCCTGTAGATCTTTGTCAGTTCAATATATAGCGGCGGATTCTCGCGAATAGCTACTGAATCGAAGAAATAAGTACTTGAGTAGAAATTGCGCAGTATCTCCCAGTCTTCAGGCTGGGCTACCGGTGGCAATTGGAACATATCGCCGATAAATACCATCTGCACACCACCAAAGGGTTTGTGATACTGGCGGCGAACATGGCGCAGCACCAGGTCCATAGCATCAAGCAGATCAGCGCGCACCATACTTACTTCATCAATAATGAGTAGTTGTAGTTTGCGGATCAGCTGTTGCTTGGTTTCTCTTAATCTTAGCCGGGCAAGTAAAGAGTGCTTGTCTTCTACATTATCAGGTGTGCCGCCAAAACCACTTACCGTTCCGGGAATGAATGGCCCGAATGGCAGCTGCAGAAACGAGTGAATAGTTTCTCCGCCAGCATTAATAGCTGCAATACCAGTAGGTGCAACTACAGCGCAACGCTTCTTGGTTTGTGAGCGAATGTACTTGAGGAATGTTGTCTTACCCGACCCCGCTTTGCCTGTAAGAAATATATTCTCATCGGTATCGCACACAAATGTAGCCGCCTTTAAAAAGGTGAGGTTATCAGCATCTGGAGTATCGAATGGATTGAGAAACTTGGCGGGAATCATGGGGTGCAAAAATACAAAATAAATGGCTCAGGTGTGCTGAAGTTTCACGCAAAGAGCGCAAAGGTTACGCGCTAAGCACCGCAAAGAGTGTTTCGTTTTTGAGCGCGTAAAGGGTGACATTCAAGTTTTACTCGCTAAAAAACTCGATTGCGAGTGCATCTTAGTTTTACTACTTCTTTTTTTGTTTCGGGGTTTTCTTTTCGGCTACCGGCTTCGGCACCTCATGTACCATAATATAACATCCAGTGATCTTATCTATCGCAGCACAGCCTGTACTCTTAAGTCTGGCACCTTTTTGCCATACTAACTTGTTTTTATATTGCATATGCCATTCCTGCACTAGCTGTTGAAAAAGCAATCTATTTCCATCAATATACTCATACATTCCGACGTCGCAACCATCTATAATAAGATCAAATTGTTCCCCCGTCACGGTGTATTCAGGAACACTGATTATGTGATCAAGAACATAAAATGCCATATCTCCCACCTTCATATTGGTCCTCTTACATTTGTAACGTACCGGGATGGGTGTACTGTCTGCTATCAATCCTATTAAGAATGGCACCGCTTCTTTTTTCTTTGCAATGATCCGCCATATAACCGAATTACAGTCAAACGCCGCATCACCCTTCAGGTATCTGATACTATCTACCTGATCCTTAATACTGTTTTGTCCAAGTGTACCATTGCAATATAATAACAGGCACATCAATTTAAGTATGGTCTTCATGGTATACTGTTTAGTTGGATATAAATAATATCCTCTGCATTTAAGAAAAACACAACGCGATTTGTTACGATCCCATTTTGTTACTTCTTTTTCTGTTTTGCCTCTTTCTTTTCGGGCACCGGCTTTGGGTACTCATACACCCACAGATAGTAACCCACAATATTATTTTTTCTTCGACAATCTGTTAGACCATCTTCTGTGTATTCGCACCATATCAATTTGTCTTTATATTGCGCATACCATTTTTGAATTTTTCCTTGAAGAGTCGACCTATTCTCCTCAATATAATCGTATTCCGCTGTCAGGCAACCGTTGTCATACACATGAAATTGTCGTTCTGCAATAGGTCCTAAAGGTACAGTAAGTATCTGATCAAGAATATAATATGCCATGTCGCCCACATTCATGTCCTTCTCTCGTTTGCACCTGTAGGGAACGGGTATTGTTGTACTATCTGAAATCAATGCTATTAAATAGGGCACAGGTTCTTTGTTCTTTGCGATGATCCGCCATATAACCGAATTACAGTCAAACGCCGCATCACCCTTCAGGTATCTGATACTATCTACCTGGGCTTTTATGCTTAGATTGTTTTGGCCATGAGCGATGTTGCAACAAAATAAAAGACAGATTAGTTTCAATGCAGTTTTCATAAGTGTAACGTTTAGTGTGGTGGCTATTCAGTGTCAGCGAGACCTCTTCGTTTCTTTAAAAATATGGAGATAAAAGAAATGACAATCCCTATTAATGCAATAGTGCTGGCCGCAAAAAACTCAGATGGTGTGGCAGCTAGTGTTTCGGGATCGGGGTGGAGGAGGCTGCCGATGGAAACTGCCCAGTTGAGGTAATACATAAAGCACGATGTGGCTACCGCGCACATGATGATAAATGCATTGATAGGGTAGTACTTGAACTGCATGAACTCTTCGGAATTGTTGTAGTTAGATTTGAGCAGGTATATGGGCAACAACATATCGAACACCATCTCTATGGACATTGCCTTAGCTGATTGCTGGAATGCGATGAGAAACCAGAATGGCATCATTAACAGGTGGAAGCCTATTGCAGGGATAAAGGAGTAAAGTATTATACGACGCCAGTAGTTCATGGTGAGGGTAAAGATATAATAATGGGATAGGATTTTATATGATGGCGCGCTTAATCTGTGCTTCTAATTCCAAAAACGAATACGTCGTTCGTAAGATTGCTTCGCGAAGGGCTCGCAATGACGGGGTCGGGGTTGTAAAAAAGAATACGTCCGGATACTAGATTGCTTCCTTCGTCGCAATGACGGCTTAGTGGGTCTCAAAGAGAACCGACCCGTGCGAATGCCAGGGGTTCGAGGGCCACACCCTGACATTCGGGTGTGGCATTGGGCATCTCAAAGATAACCGACCCGATGAATGAGTTTTTCGGACTCAAAGAGAATCGACCCGTACGAATGTCGTGGTTCGGCGCGGCTCGCCATGACATTCGGGTATGACATTAGAACGTCTAAAAGAGAACCGGCCCGATGAACCGGTCGGGAGACCGGCAACCGCGCGAGCGTAAACAGAGTTTACGCTCAGCATCCAAGTTTTTGACGACTAATTTTTTATATCGACCAGCTTAATGTCTATAACATTGAGGGCGTTGCTGCGGAAGCCGGTAATGTTGTTTTGGGTGAAGTGGAGGAGGACATCATAGTAGAGGGGGAGAACGGGGGCATAGCTGATGGCGAGGCTATCCATTTGGCGGTAGAGCTGCCAGCGGGCGGTGTCGGGGAGGTTGAGGGATTGGTCGTACCACTTGTCGAATGTGGGGTTGCTGAAGCGAGTATAGTTGGGTGGGGCAGGTTGGCGGCTGTTGAAGATAATAAGGAACGTTTCTGCATCGGGGTAGTCGGCCAGCCACTGTGCCCTGAAAAACACTGCCTGCGACTTGCTCATTTGCTGGCGCAATATGTTGGGTTGCATTACTTCTATTTGTGTGGGTATGCCCACCTCCTGTAGTTCGCCTGCTATAAAGTTGACGATGTCTACATAGTTATCCTGCACCAGTATTTTTATAGGCTTCAATCCTTTTCCATTTGGGTAGCCTGCTTCGGCAAGCAGTTGTTGTGCTTTTGCAGGGTTGTATTCATAGCCATATTTTGCAGCACTGTCGTAGCCCGGAATACCTGCGGGTATAAACCCATGAGTGGCGGGTATGCCCATACCATTCTTAAAGTAGGTGACTATCTTTTGCCGGTTGATGGCATAATTGATGGCACGGCGGATAAGTACGTTACCTGTAGGTTCACCTGCCATTATAGGGTTGGCCGTGTCGGTAAGAAAGCCTAGATATTCTGTGTTGAGATAAGTGTCTTTGGCCAGATGAAAGCTGTGCTGGTACTCGGGTTTTACGGTACCGCTCTTGGAGAGTATAAGGTCTTTGAATGAACCGTCTATACCGTTGACGAAGTCGAGCTTATGCTGCATGAACAGCAGAAACTCGGTGGCCTTGCTATCTATGAATGACACCTGTACGGCATCGAGATAGGGTAGTTGTGTGCCTTTATTGTCATGTTCGAAATAATGAGGGTTGCGCACGAGGCTAAGGACATTGCCTTCATCCCAATAGCTGAACATAAATGGACCTGTGCCGCAAGGGTGACTGCGATAATCTTTGCCCCATTTCTCTACAACTTCGCGTGGAACTATGTTGCAGTATGCCATGCTGAGCATACCCAACAGCGGGCGGAATGGCGCAGATAATATTAGTTGAAACGTAGTATCGTCTATTGCCTTGAACGGTTCTTTTTCAGCTACGCGTCCGTTAAATATCCATGCGCCGGTGGCTGCCGTAGCGGGGTCAGTAAGGCGGGTGAACGTATAAACTATGTCTGCGGCTACCATCTTGCGGCCTTTGCCATTAGCGAATACAGGATTGTCCTGGAAATAAACATCGTTACGTAAGTGGAAGGTGCATACCAGTCCGTTGGCGCTTACTTCCCATGTTTTAGCCAATGAGGGTATTACGTGCAGGTGTTCGTCTGTTTCTACCAGCGTATTGTATACCATGTGGTTGATCCAGATCTGGTAAAGGTCTTTGGCAAATGCAGGGTCTATAGCTTCCAGATTGCCACTGGAGAGGTTGATGTGGAACATCTTTTTTGCGGTGTTGGTATTGTGGCGGCATGATGGCATAGTGAGCCATAGACCCGTGAGGGCTAATAATAGTGCTATGTATCTGGCTACGCGCATTAGATGGGCAAATTACGGTTTATGTGTGAATTGGCAGGGCGGGATGTAAGCGAATGAAGGGTGACTGTATAAGTTGGGCTTGAGTATATGTGCATATAACAGAAAAAGCACCCAAAGGATGCTTTTTCTGTTATATCAATTTACTGTATGTTACTTATGCGAAAGGTATCTTTACTACCTGTGCTTTTACTGCTTTGTCGCGGATCATAACGAATACATCGCTGCCTTCTGCTGCGTGCTCGGTAGCTACGTATGCCATACCGATAGCTTTACCCAGGCTTGGTGCCTGTGTGCCTGATGTGATCACACCTATTTCCTTGCCTTCGGCATTCTGTATAGTGTAACCATGACGCGGAATACCCTTGTCTACCATTTCCAGACCTACAAGCTTTTTCTTTAAACCACCTGCTTTCAATGCTTCCAATATAGGGCGGGCAGTGAAGTCTTTGGTGAACTTGGTGATCCAACCCAAGCCTGCTTCAAGCGGGCTTGTTGTATCGTCGATATCATTACCGTACAGGCAGAATCCTTTCTCCAGACGGAGTGTATCGCGCGCTGCCAGACCAATAGGCTTAAGGCCTAATGGAGTACCTACGCGGAAAATTTCGCTCCATACCTTTTCTGCATTATCGCCTTCGTTATCGAAGTATATTTCTACACCACCAGCTCCGGTATAACCTGTTGCGCTGATAACCACGTTATCAACACCTGCAAACTTGCCCTTTACGAATGTGTAGTACTTCAGGTTTACGAGGTCCATATCGGTTAGCTGCTGCATCATAGCAGTAGCATTCGGACCCTGAACAGCAAGCAATGCTGTTTTTTCAGAAATGTTGTGCATTTCCACGCCCTTTGTGTTGTGGCTGCTTATCCAGTTCCAGTCTTTTTCTATGTTAGAAGCATTCACCACCAACATATAAACCTTGTTTGTTTCTACACAATATACCAGCAGGTCGTCAACAATACCGCCTTCATTGTTGGGCAGGCAGGAATATTGCGCTTTTCCGTCGGTCAATTTAGAAGCATCGTTGGTAGTAACGCGCTGAATTAGGTCCAAAGCGTTCTCACCCTTAAGGATGAACTCACCCATGTGGCTGACATCGAATATACCTGCATTCGTACGAACAGCATGATGCTCATCGTTGATACCGGTATAAGAGATAGGCATGTTGTAGCCTGCAAATTCTGCCATTTTAGCGCCCAGCGCCAAATGCTTTTCCGTAAATGGAGTATTCTTCATTGCTTTCTATTAAGTATAATTGTGAGTGGTGCAAAATTAACAGGATATTCCAAATTAATTGAATTTTCTATATCCCGCTGCAATTGCCCTTAGAAATTAGGTTGCAGCTTGTTGTGCGTATAAAACTCGGTCATGTAGGCAACAACCTCATCGGCTGTGTCAAATACCTTTATCATGTCCAGGTCTCCCGGGCTGATGTTAGATTCCTGCTCCTGCATTACTTCTTTCATCCACTTAAAGAGTCCGCCCCAGTACGCTGAGCCTACACAGATCATTGGGGTCTGGGTGAATTTGCGGGTTTGGATCAAAGTGGATACTTCAAAAAATTCATCCATTGTACCCCAGCCGCCGGGCATCATTATAAATGCCTGTGAGTATTTGGTGAACATTACCTTACGAACAAAGAAATAGTCGAAGTTGATAGACATATCCCGATCTATAAAAGGATTGTTAGACTGTTCAAACGGCAGGGATATGTTTAAGCCCACACTACGGCCGTGGCCCTGGTTGGCGCCCTTATTAGCCGCTTCCATAATGCCGGGCCCACCACCCGATATAATACCAAAGCCGTTTTCGGCAAGGCGTTTGGCTATTTCTACGGCAAGGTCGTAATACTTATGTCCGGGTGTGGTGCGAGCCGATCCGAAGATAGATACGCAGGGGCCTATTTTGGCGAGGGTTTCAAAACCCTGCACGAATTCGGCCATTATTTTGAATATCTGCCAGCTAGAGTGTGCTCGGGTCTCGGTCCAGTCTCTGGATTTTAGGTTAGTTAGTTGTTCTTTCATTTATTGCACATGGCCGGTTTCAACCCGGCCTCTTTTAGAAGATAAAAGTAAGAGTAAAAAGGTAAGTGATGCGTTGATTATCAATAATTCGGTGCCGATCTGGTAACCGCCGAGCCATTTGGCTTCATTCTGTTTGATCATATAACAGATAACAGGTGCCGCAATACAGATGATGGGTACAAACTCTTTTCTGACATTTCTATTGGTGAATATACCAAACACGAACAACGCCAGTAGCGGTCCGTATGTATAGCCGGCGACTACCAATAGTGTCTGTATCAATGAGCCATTGTCTACCATACGGAAGATGAACACACAAATGAGAAATAATACGGCAAAAGTGTAATGCACAAACATGCGTGTCTTCTTTTGCTGCGCCTCGGTCATGCCCTGCTTGCGGCGTATGCCCAGTATATCTATACAGAATGAAGAGGTAAGGGCGGTAAGGGCACCATCGGCACTTGGGAAGAGTGCGGAGATAAGACCTATGATGAAGATTACACTAATAACAGGCGGCATATAATGAAAGGCCAGCTCGGGGAAGATGTTATCGCCGATAATGTTTTTACCATCGAGCAGGAATTGCACTGTGTCTTTGCCATTGACCATTATGTGCTGGAAGCTTCCGCCCTTGCTCATACCATACAGGTAAAGCAAACCACCGAGCATGAGGAATATGAATACAACAAATGCCTGCAGGAAACTAAGTGTGAGCATGTTCTTCTGCGAATCTTTTACATTGCTTACGCTGATGTTCTTCTGCATCATTTCCTGATCAAGACCGGTCATAGCAATAGTTATAAATGCACCACCCAATATCTGCTTGAGGAAGAAGCCGCCTTTTTGCGGGTCTGTTTCCAACAGTTTAGTGTAGCCATGTTCTTGCATCATGGTCCAGCCCGCGCCTGTAGTGAGGTGCAATGCATGCAGGATGTAGCCTACGCAAATGATCAACGCCAGCAACATAAACGTGGTTTGCAGCGTGTCTGTCCATACAATGGTTTTCACACCGCCACGGTAGGTATACAAAAGAATAAGTCCCAGTATTATGATAGCTGTTGCTTCGAAAGGAATACCCATACCTTCCAACACAAACTTTTCGAGTACTTTGATTACCAAGTAAAGACGTAGTGTTGCCCCCAAGGTGCGGGATAGAATAAAAAATAGCGCGCCGGTTTTGTAAGCAGTGCCACCCAGGCGGCCTTCGAGGTAGGTATAAATGGAGGTAAGCTTAAGCTTGTAGTAGAGCGGCAACAGTATAAACGCTACAGCGAAGTAGCCCAGCCAGTAACCGATAACGACCTGGAAATAATCAAAACCCTTGAGACCTACCGTGCCCGGCACAGATATGAATGTCATACCCGACAATGATGTGCCGATCATGCCAAATGCGACCAGCCACCACTTACTGTTGCGGTTGCCTATGAAGAAGGATTCGTTGCTGGAATTGCGGGAGGTATAAAAGGCAATGCCCAGAAGCACTGCGAAGTATATTAGGATAATAGAAAGCAGTATTACAGGACTCATGTTGTTAATTTAAAAGTAAAAACCGGTCGGCCGAGTAAAAAGTAAAAATGATTCGTCTATTGGTTTGTTTTTTTTGCTTACATAGTTATGTCGCCCTTACAGGGCTTCTGCTCCAAATGCGCTCTTCGTAATCAAACCCGAAACCAAGTAATAACATTCCCGCAGTTGCTAAGGACTATTGTTAAAAAATATCGGTTGTATCCAAAAGTAGGACACAACCGACAATCAATAAAATTTACCCGATATATTATAGGCCTACGTATATACCTGCACGATAAACGAGCTGGCTTTTATAGGGGCTGTAGTCTGCCTGCAAGACGTCGTACATAATTTCGAAAGTAGCTGATGTGCGGCCACCGAGTGATTGTTTATAACCTGCGCCAACCAGCAGGCAAGCCGCCGTTACTGACTGTGTTCTTCTCACTGTGCGATCTGCCGTTCCGCTGGAATAGTCGGGAACATAATAGCGGATATTGGTAATGTCATACTCAAAATCTGTTGCTATGAAGATAGGGTTGTAGACCATACACTTAGCCCAAACGCCAGGGAAGACAATATTATAATGCTGGAATTGTTCCTGATTATTAGACAGCGTATAATCATATATTTTGTAGTACTGATAGCCTAAGCCCACACCTACGGCAAGGAAATCGGTAAGCTTATAGCCCACTTTAGGAGAGATGCCGAAGTTGGCATAACCGGAGGACAGGCCTGCGTTTAAGCCACCGCCAATTACCAATTTGGCAGGGTCATATCCTTTCTGCTCTTTCTTCCTGTATCCGTTTGCTTTTCCTGAACTATTATATACATCCTGGGCTGAAACACTAAGGAGTCCTGCGCATAACAGCAATGTGCAAAGCATCTGCTTCATTATAATAAATTTATATGTACGAAGTTACCGTAAAAACAATAATCAAACCGCAACAAGCGTGCCAGTTGCCGTATTTTAACAGTATGGTTTTGTGTGGATTCTTGTGTAGTTCACGCAAAGAGCGCAAAGGCTTTGTTTTTTGAGCGTGCAAAGGGCTAATGTTCGCAACGAATACGTCCCGATGCAAGATTGCTTCGTTCCTCGCAATGAACTGTGTTTATAAACAAGTATTTTGTAAATAATTTTTCTCAAAAATTGCTTCTTTTGTCGCAATAGCAAATGCTTGTTTGAGCAGCTTATTGACTACCGCTAT
>NZ_PPSL01000007.1 GCF_002954265.1 Flavipsychrobacter stenotrophus
TAGCAGCGATTTTGAGGACTCCCATCCTGTAAATATAATCGGTTACAGACTGTTCGTGTATGATATTTTGAATAATGAGCGAGCCCCGTTCTTCCGGATGTCCGAAGGGCTAGGAAGTCAAAATAAATTCCAAATAAATAACAAAAACACTTTATTGAACTGGTGTTCGACAGCTCCCTTGATTACCATGACAACAGTTATCGAACCGCTTATTTGATTAATACCTTCGCGCCTAAAGCCGCGTCGGTAAAGGAAAAGGGGCTACTCGCCACGAGCAGCCCCATCAATATTCGAGCAATTTTGCTCTAAGTGCCCCTAACTGACAAAACTTCGAACCAGATAAAAAATTTCTTTTATGAAATACATTCTTACGCAAGGGTATTAGTTAGTAAATACAAACAACAACAGAAGAAATGATGGTTACAATTTAAATTTCGAAAATTTCCTTCCATCAAATTGATAAACTCCGGCTCCATCCGTCCCAAACCATAGAATATCGTTTTTATCTCTATAAATTGCCCAGATTAGGTCAGTCCCAAGCCCATCCTTAGTTGTGTAGTTAGTCAAACGTTTACCATCAAACATCCAGACACCTGCGTCAATAGTCCCTATCCAAAGATCTCCTTTTTTATCTTCTGCTATTGTCCATACACGAGCGAGAGTACCTTCTTTACTTTCAAAATTTTTGATGAAATTTGAATTTTCAAGATTTTGTTGCTTTGTTACATTAACTAACGCTCCACTATCATATCGAAACAAGCCATAACCGTTGTTACCTATCCAAATTGTTCCATTTTGTCCTCAAAAATAGAGCGAACCGGAACACCTAATTCGTTATTTTTAATCCAAGTGTATTCTTTCCCATCATATTTACAAACACCTGCAGTGCATGTCCCGAACCATATATTACCACGCCGGTCTTTTAACGTACTGTAAATATCGTATTGAAAGCGAGAGTTTTTATTTTCATCCTTAATGTATGAGGTGTGCGGTAGTGCAATTTTTACAAGATATTTTCCGTCATAGTAATGATCAATTAGTAACTGGTCTTTCATGAAGTCGTAATTTATTGGCCTCGAACTCATTTCACCTTCTTGCTGCACAATAAATTGTTTTCCATTAAAATAACAAACTCCCTTCTCAGTTTTAAACCAAATATCTCCATTGTTTGCTTCCTGAACATTCCAAACGATGTTGCAGCAAATACCATGTTTGTCGGTAAATTGCCTGAGAGATTTTCCACTGTACAGAACAGGAGGTCAAAAATGGCTTTGTAAAGATTCCCAAATGAGTTTGTATGTAGGACTGACATGGTGCTCTAACCAGCTGAGCATATAGTGCCCTTTATTGAACAAAGTCAATATAGTTTATAAGAATCAATAAGGAAATAAAAACAATAAAAATTATCCCTTACGGAGTATTCTTTCCCATCCGCCACAATTGGGTATAAGATCCATGATACCTGACTATTACTGAGGCTTTAATGGTCCTGTGGTTCTTTGTTGCCCCGTATTCCTCGTAGCAAAGAATGTAATGAAAACCAAAATGGACTAACAATATATTTTACAAAAAAATAGATCTCAATTCCATCACTTTACAACAAATAGAAAAAGTCCAGAATAAATTCAATAACTGACACAAAAAAAAGAAAAATTTCACTTCACGAGCTAAATTATTAGATTTACATAAGTTGCATTTGCCGCTTGCACTTGAGTCACTTAGCATAAAACACTTACAGAACATGAAACAACACATTAAAGAAAAACTAGAGGGTTTAAAATCTAATACCAAGAACGTACAGCTTACATCTGGTCGACTAAAAGAAGTTCCAATAGAACTTAATATTTGTACCGAAATCAGGTATTTAGATTTATTTGGCAACTCTATTGATGAAATTCCTGACTGGTTCTATCGTTTTAAGAAATTAGAGCACCTAAGTCTACGAAATAATACACTTAAAGAACTACCTACAATTGTATTTACTCTCGAGAATATTAAATACCTAAACTTATCGGATAATCAAATACATGAAATAACGGGGCATTACTTTAGAAATTTGATGAGTATTGAAAAAGTTGATATTAGTTACAACCAAATAACATCAATTCCTTCAGAAAAAATAACATATTCGAAATGCAACAGTTTAAATATAAAAGGCAATAAATTACAAAAATTTCCAACTGCAGTAAGTGAAATTCATACTCTTGAGAAATTAGATTTGTCTGAAAACAATATTAATTCAATAGAGGATGATGCCTTTGAAGGACTTGAGAATTTGATAGAACTCGATTTAAGTTTCAATAAGCTCCAATATTTACCAAGTAGTATCGGTCAATTAAAAAAGCTTAAAAGGCTGAATTTAAGTGGAAATGAGATTAGTTCTTTGCCAAAGGAATTTGAAAATCTTACCTCCTTGGAGTTTCTGGATTTCAATAATAATCCGATAGGAAGAGTACCAGTGGAAATTTCTTCACAGGGTGTTTCAGGAATCATAAACTACTATCTATCGCTTGGTGATAATGTACAATTATTCGAAGCAAAGTTGCTGATAGTCGGACAAGGCAACGTTGGAAAAACCTATCTGATGAATCGCTTGATACATGACTCGATACCCGAAACCCAAACTACAGAAGGGATTGATATAAAAACATGGACGATTCAAACGCAGTCATCATCTGACTTCAGAGTCAATATTTGGGACTTTGGAGGACAGGAGATATATCATTCAACTCACCAATTTTTTCTAACAAACAGATCTCTTTACTTGCTAATCTGGGAAGCAAGAACAGATCAACATCTTATTAGCTTTGATTATTGGCTTAATGTTATTCGTCTTTTGAGTAGCAACTCCCCAGTAATAATTGTGCTAAATAAAATTGATGAAAGACTTGCCAACATTGATGAAAAATCACTCAAGGCAAAGTTCAAAAACATAGTTTCTTTCCATCAAGTCAGTGCAAGTAGTGGTAAAAATATTGACTTGCTCACAACAAAAATTAGAGCGGAAATTGATTCATTGCCCCTTATTGGTGACAAGCTTCCCAAAGTATGGTTGGAAATAAGGACAATACTAGAAACTCAAGAGTCAAACTATATTTCAGCTGAACAATATTTAAACATTTGTAACCAGCACGGTTTGTCAAATAAGCGAGCACTTTTTTTAAGTCAATACTTTCATGATCTTGGTGTTTTTCTTCATTTTCAAGATGACAATTTCTTAAGAAATATACTTTTTTTAAAACCGGAATGGGCAACAAATGCAGTATATAAAATACTTGACTCAAAAGCTGTTATAGCTCGGAACGGTGAATTTGACTCTGACATGTTAGACTCTATACTTGAAGGATTTGAGCGTGACAAGCGTCCCTACATAGTTACACTCATGAAGAAGTTCGAGTTATGTTTCGAGGTTGAAAGAAACTTGTTTCTAATACCAGAGTTACTTCAGCCAGAAAAAGTTGAATTTGATTGGGATTACAAAGATAATTTGCGTTTTGAGTACCAATATGACTTTATGCCTGCGGGTATAATGGCTCGCTTTATTGTTAGAACAAGAAATTTGGTATACGATAAAACCTTCTGGAAGAATGGGGTAATTATTCAAAGAGAAAATACAAGGGCATTAGTTACGGTCGACCAATATTCTCGAAAGCTTTATATCTGGATTCATGGCAATAATGCATCTTTTTTACTTGAGATTATCAGGAAAGAATTGAATGACATACATCAATCTTTGAATTATCCTGATGTTCCTGAGAAAATCCCATGTAATTGTCAAGAATGCATTAATTCAAAGACCCCCCATCTCTTTAACTATGCATTTGTTAAAAGAGTAGGGTTTGAAAATACTTTCAGAACTATACCGTGTGAAGTGAGTGCTACAGGAGTAAATGTTCATAAACTTCTTGGGTTATATCGAATTGATAGTCCTGAGCCTGATAATAATCCCATATACTCACTTGATAAAATCCTAAATGATCTTATTGAAGTTGGATCACGAATTCTTGAACGAAAGTTTCAAAAGAAGATTGAAGACCTAATTAATGATGACATTGTTGATTTATTAAGAACCAAAGGGCATAATATTTCAGACCAAACGAGATCTGGGACTTCTGGTAATGGAAAAGGAGCTGGTGAATTAGACATTATGATTAGGATGAGCAATGGAATCCCAGTTACCATTATTGAATGTTTCAGACTCGAAAGTTGTGGCCCCAAAAATACAGTAATTGCAGATCACCTTATAAAACTACTTTCAAAATATGACACACATGAGCTTAAGCGTAAATTTATAATTGTGTTTGGTGAGGCAGAACGGTTTGACAATTTATGGACCAACTATACTCAATACATCAAAGATCTGAATTCTAATAATAATTATGGAGATGACTATCCTCTCTCGGGCTTTAGCGTGAGAGACGACCTCCATAGCTTTGCAAATATGAAAGTGGGTTTTTCAAGACATGAAAACAATGGCGAAATTGTTGAGGTTGTGCACGTGATGATAAATATGAAATAAGTAGCCTTATTTACTTTGCATTTCTAGCATAGCCCTGTGAGTAGGCCAGGTCGTGTTTATATATTTAACCGGTTTGCCTCGGGCATTATGGTACAAATTTGACCTTAGCAACATTGTATTAGACCGCATAGGATCTTGATGTAAGTGTATCTGAATTACTCATAATTAACAGCAGTTGCATTAACTTGTAGCTGCTTTCTTATTTTTGTTCAATTCTTGGTCGCAACAGCCGTTGCTTTAGTCGCATTGTACTGTATTGTTTGGCTTTTATAATGTTGCGCTACTCTATGTAGCTGGGCTCGATTTGACCTCAAGATGAGCTTAGAATGTTTATTGGTGGAAGACATGGTGCATCAAACCAGCTGAGCATTAACGGAGTAAGTTCCGTATAGGACCTGACGGCTTGCGCTGTAATATCAATATTGATATAAATGGGTAGGTAAGTTTCGAAAAAAAAATCCCAATGTATCACTACATTGGGGTTTCTATTTATTCAATGTATTAAGCTGCTTGTTTATTCTTAACTAAGTAAACTACTCGCTCAGTATCTGCATCAGTTAGAGGTTTTACCCCACCTAACAATCCTTCAAAGTTCTAGTCATCTGTCATTAAAAGAATAGTTGCACTATCCGTCCACTCATCGTAAGAATCAACTTCTTTAATTCGAAGGATTTTCTTAGTATTTAAGTCATTATTAACGAAATAACCGACTACTGTTTTTGCCTTATAGGGTGCCAAAGATGTCTCACATTTCCATGAGATAATGTATTGCTGGTTAGGTGTATAATTCCCCATTGGCAAAATTACCCCTTGTCTTCCTCCGGGCCAAGAATAAATAGTTGATAAATCCACATCGATATTATTTATTGTCACATTAACAAATTTCACAAAGGGGCTTGAGCCGATGGGAGCCCATCCGAGATATAAAGAAAGCTGTGGTTTTAACCCATCGATTGAAAAGTTTCCCTCCCATGGTTTCTCATCATAAATTTTGAAAACACTTTGATTTGCATTAGGTAGATTCAAATTAGTCACATAGTTCTGAAATTCTTTACAACTTCCCGAATCAAAAACATATCGAGTAATCGCATCACCTACAATTATTTCAAGTAGGTTGTCTTGTTCATTGCATGACGATGTCAAAAGTACCTTAACCTTTATGTATTGGCCAAGGTGCATTAGGAAAATCAATCCATTTGTCACGGTAGATTTTGAACATTGACTAATTACGTATTCTTCATTAAGGTAGGACATCCGTCCACTTCTGAATTTGTCATTAATTACAATTTTGAATTCATAGGTCGTACCTAAATGATCTATTACGCTTGCAGAATAATCTTTCATGGTTTAATTTTTACTTTAGTTTTAAGTTATTATAAAGGTTGTTCAGTCACGCCTTTGAGGAAAATAGTCATTAAATATGCATCGTGATTAATATTTTGAATTGTTCCTTTAGGGAAAAATTGATGATAAATGTGATCAATAAAAGCACTAATACGACGCATTTCCCCAAAATCATTAAACTTTAATAAAATAACTTCTTCTCTTCTTGGTCCATCAACAGATGTTGTAAATTGCATAACGACAGACCGATCCATAGATTGAAATTTAAATTGAAAATCTATAGCATAAACAACAGTATCATCGTATAACTCTTTCAAAAGTGCTTCCTTATTTTCTAACAATTTGAAATTGCTAAATTTATCATTATCAATTAAAATGTTTTCCATATTGTTTATTGTTTAAATAATTAAAAGAAATTAAATTACATATATTGATACTCGAGTAAAATTGTAAACTCGCTATCCGTTTCGACTGCCTTTAGTGTCGGCTAAAGGGGGGCACTTTTTTCTTACTATCAAAAAATGCAAAATATAGCTTCAGATAAAGTTACAGTAACAATCAGAAATATGTCAAACTAAGATCTAATTCTGAAAATTCTTCTTGAATAATAATCCAATGTCCTTTCCACTTGTCATTAGAAGCAGTGCTAAAAATACAATTTTAGTTTTCATCTCTATTCGATTTGATACTATAGTTGAACAATAATTTTATCTGCAACTTGACCATGTGCTGTTACAATCGACAGGATATATACCCCTGTTTCATTGAGGTCAACGCTTATGGTACTGTTTGTTTTGATTTCCCTCTTCAATAACTCCCGGCCTAAAAAATCTGTTACAATTAACTGTCCATTTTCTGTAAAGTCCGATGTCAACTTCACATTAAATCGTCCATTGTTTGGGTTGGGTGATATTTCCATTTTACCGACCTTGCCTGAAGTAATGTCATTAACTATTGTTGGCACTCTTAAATAGGTCTTCTGCATACAATCCTTATAGGTGGTGATGACCCAATAGTACTTGTTTGTAAAGTCAGGATTCTCATTATAATAGTTCTGATTAGTTTCACCAACCAAAAGAGATGAATCTAATGTACCCACGTCGTCATAACCCCACTGATAGGTCCACTCAGGATTAAACAAGCATACAAAATCAGGATGGTGATAGATCACTTCAGGTGACATTGACGTGTAATCGCCTACAAGTACTACAAACGAGTCCCTCGTTTTACAGGTATATCCAGTGTATGATGAAGAAAGAGTTACCCAGGTAAAGCCCGGATACTTAAAGTTAACCAGACAATATTGGTCGTCAATACCGGTAGCCCATACTTCTGCACCATTTGCTGTCCAGGTATATTTTATTCCTGATGGAGGAATTGAAGCAGCACCAAAATTCTGGTACATTGTTCCTGTACACAAATATGATGGAGACATAGTAGTGATCCTCGGCGGAGCAGGTGCTTGGGTTTCAACAAGTACATTTACATTTTGAGTCGAAGTACAACCAGCTGCAGATAGAGTAAATGTATACACTACAAATATACCAGCACTGGTAGAATTGGTAAGACTCTCAGATATATAATTAGTCCCAGTACCCACTGAAGGTAATATACCTAAAACACTTGCTCGTGACCATATGAAAGATGTTAGTGGCGTAGCACTACTGGCAAGATAATTTATAGGGACATCTGAACATGTAGTGATGTTCAAGCTACTATTCATTGCCGGAATAGGATTGATAATAACTGAAACGGCCTGAGTGTTGCTGCAACCTAAAGAAGTTACAGTGACATTATATATTACACTCGTTGGTAGAGCCCCATTTAGAACAAGTGTTTCATTAATACTATCAACACCATAACCTGCAACATTCACAATGAGCGGAACTACTGCCCTACTCCATGAATAACTGGCACCAGGACTGGCACTAGTCGGCAAATAATTAAATGGCGAACCGCTACATACACCTGCAGGATTCAAAGTGCTACTTAAAGAAGGAATAGGATTGACAGTAACATAGAATATGGCAGTATCGTATCCGCATGTATTTGACACTACATATCTGACAATTGCTGTACCGGCATTAATACCATCTACCCTAACACTGTCCGAGCCTAATCCAGATGTATTGATATTGATTACTCCACTTGATGCAACAATGCTCCAGCTTCCACCCTGGACTATACTATGTAGTATACTTGAAGAACCTGCACAAATGCTACTTGGACCAGATATTGACCCGGCATAAGGAAGCTGTTTAACAATGACGGTATCAGTTACATCTGCAACTCCACATACGTTTGTTACAGTGTAGTGAATTACAACATTCCCAAATGATAGCCCGTGCAAGACACCAGTTGAGTTAATCGTTGCAATGCTTAAATTACTGCTGCTCCATATACCGCCAATCGCAGTATCACTCAACAAAATATTAGAACCGATACATACGTCAGGCAGCCCTGTAATATTGCCGGCAACGGGCAAAGCAATCACCGCGAGAGACTTGTGAACTGTATCTGATCCGCAGGTATTTGTAATTACGTACTGAATTGTGTCTGTCCCAGGCAGTATGCCGCTGACCAGACCTGCAGTATTAATTACAGCATCAGTATTGGTCATCAGCCAGGTTCCACCAGGAGTAATATCTGCCACAGTAACAGTAGAGCCAACACAAACATATGCAGGGCCAGTAATGCTATCAATCACGGGTATTCGATCAATAAAGACTTCTAATGAATTTGTGTCACTACCACAGATATTGGATAGTATGTAAACTGCTGTATCTAATCCATAAGAAATACCTGTCAAAGCTCCTGAGCTATTAATTGCAGCATGGTTATTCTTAACTGACCAGATACCCCCTGATACAGAATCCAAAAGTATCGTCGTTGCAAATTGGCATACCAATTGACTTCCTGTAATAGACGAGCCATTAGGTATAGAAAGCACGTGAACCATTACGCTATCTGAAGAAAAACAATTATTTATTCCTGCAGTTACTTTATAATATCCTGAGTCTGACAACGAAACTGGAACTATTGCTGTGTTTTGAAACGTTGACGTGTAACCTCCTGGACCACTCCATACAAATGAAACCCCTATCGTAGTATCTGTTGAGCTCAAATTCAATATTGAACCTAGGCAGACAGGTGAGTTAGTTGTCAAATGTGGAATGGCAGGATTAGGGGGATCAACTAGTAATCCTGTAACGTAATTTGAAGTACATCCACCTAATGAGACACTAATGTTTGTATAGGTACCCGCAGTTAAGCTATCAAGAAGTAAATTACCAACTGCATCAGAAGTTTTTACTGTTACGTGAGGAATACCATTTTTAAGATAATTGACGTTATAAGTGATCGAGCTCCCAACTCCCATTATCTTTATGGCACCACTTATGCCGTTACATGTTACTGGATGTATTAGTTGTACACCACTAATAATAAACAGGTTATTTACTGTAACCGTAGCTGTTCTATAGCACCCTGAGGACAATGTGTAAGAAATTGTTGAACTGCCTACTGCTCTTGCATATACTAAACCAGTACTGCTTATGGTTGCAACTGAAGTATCGCTACTGCTCCACACCCCACCTGAAACACTATCTGTCAGCTGAGATGTAGTACCGAGACACAATCCTGTTGAACCTATAATAGGTTGAGGTAACGGATTTACTAGGACAGAAATATGACTACTGCATGCAGACAAGTTAGAGAGTGTAATTGTGAGTATTCCAGGAGTGACTGGAGTAACAACATACATTACAGCACCTGAAGAGTCTGTAAGCACTACTGGTGAATTCACACATGCTGTTGGACTACCAAAAATAGGAACCGGCAAAGGATTGACTTTGATCAGATCAACAACCTGGCAACCTGTGCTAGAAATTGTATAGACAATAGTATCAATTCCTGAATGGACACCAAAAACTAATCCTGAAGTACTAACAGTTGCAATTGAGAGATTGGCACTACTCCATATGCCACCCGGCGTTGTATTTGCCAATCCAACATTTGCCCCAACGCATACGGAATCAGTACCTGTTATTGCATTGGGCAACGGGTTTACTAATAACATAGTTGTTATAAGACAACCCGTTGGTAAAGTATAAGTGATCGTATCTATCCCAGTTGATAATGCAGATACAAGACCAACAGGACTAATTGACGCAACTAAAATGTTACTGGTGCTCCAACTACCGCCAACTGAAATATCTGAGAGTAAAGATGTCAATCCAAAACAAACTGTAGTATCACCGGTTATAACTGCAGGAGTTGGATTAACTGTAATTACAAAGCTAACAGGACTACCAATACATCCATTTGCAGATGGAGCTACAGTGATCGTAGATGTAGCTACAACGGGACTGGTATTAATTGCGGAAAATGAGCCTATATTCCCTATACCATTGGACGATAATCCTATGCTATTGTTACTATTACTCCAGTTATAGGTTGTACCGCTAACTAACGAACCTCCGAAAATAATTGCGGCGGTACTAAGTTGATTACATACGCTTTGATCTGACACCGCGGCTACTGAGGGTGTAGGATTGACCGTAATATTGAAGCTATTAGATAGACCGTTGCACCCATTTGCATATGGAGTTATGTTTATAGTTGCGATAACAGCGGTAATTCCACCATTTAAAGCAGTAAATGCAGGTATATTACCAACACCAGTTGCAACAATTCCTATACTAGTGTCGCTGTTGATCCAATTGTAAACAGTTCCCGAAACAGAACCTCCAAATATAGTAGATGCTACAAAATCAGAATTACATACAGTTTGACTAGGTACAGAAAAAACATTTGGAGTAGGATTTACAGTGATATTGAAATTTTGAGAATTACCTGTACAACCATTCGCAGCTAAAGTAACTGTAATTGTAGAAGTAACAGCAACCGTACCTGTATTATTAGTTACAAAGGATGAGATATTGCCGGTTCCTGAGTTAGCTAATCCCATACCAGAAGTACTATTGACCCAGCTATAACTGGCTCCACTTACCGACCCACCAAATACTACTGATGTGGTCGCGCCTCCATTGCATATTGTCTGCCCAGAAACCGGAGAAACAAAAGGTGTGGGTTTAACATCAATTGTAAAAGTAGTTGTGCTTCCATTACAAAGATTAGCTGTAGGTGTGACAGTAATGATAGCTGAAACAACTGTACTTCCGGCATTTATTGCTGAAAATGGAGCTATTGACCCAGCCCCTGTTGAAGCAAGACCTATCGATGGGGCGTTGTTTGCCCAGCTATAGGATGTTCCCGCAACATTACTATTGAATGATACTAATGTGGTTGAGAATCCATTACAAATAGACTGACCTGAAACTGGGGAAATAATTGGAGTTGGGTTTACAGTTATGGTGAAATTTTGCGCGGGACCATTACAACTATTTGCAAATGGAGTAACGGTAATAGTTGAAATGGTACTTGTTGTCCCAACATTTACCACTGGGAAGGAAAGGATGTTACCAATACCAGATGCTGCAAGACCGATACTTCCATTGTTGTTTGCCCAATTGTAAACAGTGCCAACTACACTACCGCCAAATAATACTGTTGCTGCCGAAGCTCCATTACATATTATTTGATTTGAAACTGGATTTACATCCGGAGTTGGCTTGATAGATATTGTAAAGACTTGAGCAGCACCAATACACCCATTAACCGATGGAGTTACAGTAACTGTTGACACAGAAGTAGCAGTTGTGGTGTTGATACCAGTAAATGCAGCCATGTTACCTGTACCTGCTGTTGGCAACCCAATAGATGGGTTGCTATTTACCCAATTATAGACTGTACCTGTAACACCTCCACTAAAAATAATGGCAGTAGTCGCCGCTCCATTACAAACAGATTGACTTGTCAATGGCAGTAAATCAGGGGTGGGATTTACGGTTATCGTAAAATTAACAGGACTACCACTGCAGAGATCTGCAACTGGAGTGACCGTAATAGTAGAAACATTTGCAACGTTCCCAGAATTCGATCCGACAAATGGCAATATATCACCAGATCCTGTTGCTGGAATACCTGTAGTGTTATTGCTATTAGTCCAATTATAAACAGTAGAAAATCCACTTATTGGAGACCCTGTAAATGACACTAGAGTCGTAGTTGAGCTATTGCATATCGTCTGGCTTGCAACAGAAATTACAGTTGGAGATGGTTTTACATTTAAGCTAAAACTCTGAGGTGATCCAACACAACTATTGGCAACAGGGGTTACAATTACTGTTGATGTTACGGCTACGCTACTGCTATTTATTCCTGTAAATGATGCGATATTACCTGTTCCTGATGACGCTAATCCAATACTGCTATTGCTATTAGACCAATTGTAGTTTGTACCACTTACTGTTCCATTAAATACTATTGTTGCAGTATTGGTGTTATTGCATACTGTTTGTCCTGGCACACTCAATACGGTTGGTGTTGGTTTTACTGTGATAGTAAAATGCTGAGAACCACCAATGCAACCGTTACCTACAGGAGTAACCGTAATTGTGGAGGCAATTGCCGAACTTGTCAGATTGCTGGCAGTAAATGCCCCTATGCTATCACTTCCAAAAGAAGACAGCCCGATGGTTGCATCACTGTTTATCCAGTTATATATAGTAGAAGATCCACTAACCGAAGTTCCATTAAAAATAACAGAGGATGTCAAGTTGTTATTACATACTGATTGATTTGAAATAGGGAGAACCGTAGGAGCTGGTTTAACAGTAATTGTAAGATTTTGGCTTGTACCAACACATGTATTAGCAACTGGTGTTACTGTGATAGTTGATGTTACTGCCACGCTACCTGTGTTAATCACAATAAATGAAGCAATATCTCCCGACCCAGTCGTTGCAAGACCAATACTGCTATTACTATTTGACCAATTGTAAACTGTACCGCTTACATTGCCACTGAGTGCAATTGCAGTATCAAAGGTTCCATTACAAACAATCTGACTAGTAACAGGTATTACCGTTGGAGTCGGATTTACCACTACAGAAACTGTTTGCGGCAAACCACTACATCCATTTGCATATGGTGTTACAGTAATCGTTGAAGTAACTGGTGTCGATGTCGTGTTAACAGAGACAAACGATGCAATGTTACCTGTACCAATAGTAGCAAGACCAATACTTGCATTACTATTGATCCAGTTATATGTCGTTGAAAATCCAGTAACAGGAGATCCAGTAAACACTATTGTTGAAGTTGACGCATTATTACAAGTTGTCTGCCCCGCGATTGGGAATATTGTTGGAGATGGTTTAGCAGTGATAGTGAAAATCTGAGTGCCTCCATTACATCCGTCAGCAACGGGCGTCACCGTAACAGTTGACACAATTAGCGTACTACCTGTATTTAGAGCAGTAAACGTACTTATATCTCCGGCTCCTGATCCTGGTAAACCAGTACTGCTGTTGTTATTGATCCAATTATAGGTAGTTGAAAAACCACTGATAGCTACGCCACTAAACAAAATGGGCGTACTAGATTGTGTGTTACATAATGTTTGACTGGCAATAGGCAGTAAAGTTGGTGATGGTTTTACTGTTATTGTAAAAAAGTCAGCAATACCTATACAGCTGTTAGCCGAAGGTGTAACGGATACTATTGCCGTTGCTGAGACAGTACCCGTGTTAATAGCTGTGAAAGATCCAATATTCCCTGTCCCAGTTGTAGTAATCCCAATTGTACTATTACTATTTGTCCAACTGTACAACGTACCTGAAACAGCACCTGCAAAAGTTGCTGAAGTCAATGTATTATTACATACAATCTGGTCGGAAATATGATTTACGGTTGGTGTAGGCTTAACTGTTAATGTAAACGTCTGTGGAGCTCCTGTACAACTATTAGCAACCGGTGTAACTGTAATGGTAGTAGTTATTGCTACACTTCCATTATTGATTGCAGTAAAAGAGCCTATATCGCCTGTTCCAGTAGTTGCAAGGCCAATGCTGCTATTACTATTTGACCAATTGTAAACAGTCCCACCAACGCCTCCTGTAAAAGTAATTGGTGTAGTTGATGCATTATTGCATACTGCTTGATTCACGACTGCAGATACTGTAGTTGTTGGCGCAACCGTAATTGTAAAGATCTGTGAAGAACCAATACATCCATTTGCAGTAGGTGTAACAGTAATTGACGAAAATGTGATTGTACTACCAGAGTTCACCGCAATGAACGATCCAATACTACCTGTCCCAGATGTAGCTAAGCCTATACTACTATTAGTATTTACCCAACTGTAGGTTGTACCACTTACAACACTTGAGAAGGAAATGGACACAGCAGCACCATTACATACAGCCAGGTTAGATAATGAGGTGATAGTCGGTGTTGGTTTAACAGTTACGTTAAAGGAACTGGATGATCCATTACATCCATTTGCCACAGGGGTAACTGTTACAGTGGAAGTGATGGCAACAGTTCCTGTATTAATAGCAGTAAAAGAACCAATATCTCCTGAGCCTGTACTAGCAATACCGATGCTATTGTTACTATTCACCCAGTTATAAGTTGTTGGTACTCCGATAATTGGTGATCCCCCAAATATGATTGGCGTGCTCAACGAAGTATTACATAGGATTTGGTTTGTAGTAGTATTAACTGTTGGCGCAGGATTGATTGTTATAGTAAAACTATCTAGAGTACCAATACAACTACCAACAGATGGTGCAACGATAATATTCGAGGTGACAGCAACACTACTGCTATTCAAACCGGTAAATGACGAAATATTTCCAGTTCCATTGGCACTTAACCCGATTCCTGCATTACTATTAGTCCAGGTATAACTAGCACCAGGCACCGAACCAGAAAAATTGATGGGTGAAGTACCTGTATTTTTACAAATTGCCTGATCCGCAACTGGATTAATCGAAGGTGTGGGAGTTACATTGATAGTAAAGTTACTTGAAGTCCCAATACAACCGTTGAACACTGGTGTTACAGTTATAGTTGCCGTTACGGTAACGCTGGTGCTGTTAATGCCTGTGAATGAGGCAATATTGCCTGTACCGGTAGATGCCAAGCCGATACTACTGTTGCTATTTGCCCAGTTGTAAGTTGTACCGGCCACAGATCCATTAAATATAATTGGAGAGGTAAAAGTATTGTAACAAAGAGTTTGATTTGAAATTGGCGATACAGTTGGTGAAGGGTTTACTGTGTAATTGAAACTTATTGAACTGCCTGCACAACCATTTGCAGCCGGAGTAATAGTTATTGTGGATGTTACCGCAACAGCAGATCCATTGTTAGCTGTAAATGAACCAATACTACCCGTACCTGAAGTAGCCAAGCCGATACTACTGTTACTATTCGACCATGTGTAAGTTACTGGTACTACAGAACTAGTAAATGTAGTTGGCGCAGTTAGTGCATGATTGCACACCGACTGATTCAAGACAGGTGATAATATCGGTGTAGGTTTAACTGAAATGGTAAAAGATTGTTGGATACCTGCGCATCCATTAGCATTTGGAGTAACCGTAATCGTTGAAGTAACAACTGTAACACCAGAATTTATTGAAGTAAAAGAAGCAATATTTCCATTTCCTGATGAGGCAATACCAATTGTAGTATCAGATGAAGCCCAACTATAAGTAGTGCCCGCAACCGGACCAGAAAAAGAAGTCAACGAAGTCATGCTTCCATTACACAAAATTTGATTAGATGTTACGGATAAACTTGGTCGAGGATTGACTGTTATTGAAAATATTTGCTGAGGCCCACTACAACTGTTAGCTACTGGAGTTACAGTAACCACTGAAACTAATGGAACATTGGTTGCATTTGTAGCAAGATATGACCCTATATCACCCGACCCGGATACGCCAAGCCCAATAGCACTGTTACTGTTGATCCAATTATAGGTAGTTGGACTACCACTTACAGCAACACCATTAAATGATATTAAAGTCGATGTAGAGCCGGAACATATTATTTGATTGGGAATAGGAGTAACTGTAGGTGAAGGTTTGACAGTTATCGTGAAAGACATTGGAATGCCGGTGCATCCATTAGAAAAAGGAGTAACTGTAACTGTAGATGTTACAGCAACACTACTTGAATTCAATGCGGTAAATGACGGTATATTTACTGCACCCGATAAAGCCAGTCCTATGCTACTATTACTATTTGTCCAACTGTATGTAGCGCCAGCAACTGATCCGGTGAATGTAATTGCTACGGAAGATGTGTTATTACAGACTACCTGGCTAGATATTGCATTAACTGTTGGAACTGGATTTACAACAACAGTCCTATTTGTAGTATTAGCACATCCGTTACCTCCAACCGCTGTTACCGTGTAGATAGTAGTTGCGGTAGCATTAGAGACTACTACCCCACCGGTAGAAGCAGATAGCCCTGTAAATGGAGTCCAAGTATAACTGATACCACCCGACGCGGTTAGTGTGATGTTTTGTCCGCTACATATTATAGCAGGTGCTGGTGTGATGCTGATTGTTGGCAATGAATCAACTACAATTGTTGTAACGGATGTATCAGCGCATAAATTACCATCCTTACCCGTTACTGTGTAAGTTGTTGTAACTGTCGGATGCGCATTAACTGACGTACCTGTAGTTGTGGTTAAACCTGTTGTTGGAAGCCATGAATATGTAGTTCCGCCTGTTGCCGTCAGAGTTGTATTCTGACCACTACAGATTGTCGTAGGTGGTGATGCCATTGTAACAGTTGGCAAAGAATTAACTGTAACTATCTTAGTTGCAGTACTTATGCAACCATTGATATTATTTCCTGTAACAGTATAAGTAGTTGTTGTCGTTGGAGAAGCAACGACAGACACTCCAGTACTAGAGCTCAGAGTTGTTACTGGTATCCAGGAATAGCTTATTCCACCACTGGCAGTCAAAGTGCGAGTGCTACCAACGCAAACAGAGGCGAACGTAGGAGAAATAGAAATAATTGGAAGTGCATTGATAGTAATTGTAATTGTAGTAAAGCATGTGGTAGGAAGCGTATATGTAATTGTTACTGTACCTGAAGCAAGTCCTGTTAGTTTCCCAGTAGTGGCATTAATAGTTGCTGTTGACGGGCTGTTACAAGTCCAAATTCCTCCAGAATCAATATCGGTTAATGTTACAGAAGAACCTACACAAAGAGCAGGCGGACTAGAGATCGGGTTGGGAAGGGAGTTTGTTATAACTTGATAATCTACTTCACAACCACCTCCTAATGAATAAGTAAAGCTGACATGATTAATGCCAATATGAGTTCCAGTGTAGGTTTCCCAAGGATCATTATTTAGTGAATCTCTTACAGTGATAGGATTGCCATAACATGTACTGAATGACCCAAGATGTAAACTATCAGGATGAACTGAAACGACTCTAGTTACGAAACAACCTGTAACGGGATATATGTAAGATATAATAGCAGCACCTGTATCGAGCCCAGTAATATATGCTGTAGAAGGATCTATAGTAGCTATAGAAGGACTTCCGCTGCTCCAAATTCCTCCAGTACTGGTTTCCAATAAATGAATTTGATGTCCAATGCAAGTGACAGCAGCCGTTGTTAAATATACCTGAATATCTGCTGGTCGAGGATTTACTGTAATTGCACTAATTGCTGTATTGCTGCAATTATTTGTATCAGAGCCGGTAACCAAATATAATTGGGTTGCGCTAGGACTAGCCACAACAGATGATCCAGTAGATGTATTTAAACCTGAGACGGGATTCCATGAATAACTTGTTCCGCCAACTGCAGTTAAAACAGCACTATTGCCATTACAGATAGTATCTAACGATGGAGTAACGGATATTACAGGTAATGGCTTAATTGTAACTTTAATAGAATCTCTTGCACTTTCACATCCACTTATTGTTTGCGAGACATAGTACTTTGTTTCTCCGACTAGCGCAGTTGAAGGGATTGGTGTTACTGATGAGCCTACCCCTCCTGTTGCAGAAGTATACCATTGTAAAGATGCACCTGTTGCTACTAATGCAGAATCAGGTCCATTATTGCAATATTGAATAGGTGAAAGTACAATTGGTGTGGACGGTTGAAAAATTGTAGCGACTATTGTGATTATTGCAGAATCAGTTCCATCATAGATCTTGATCTTGAAGGTGTCTGTACCCGTGAAACCGATGACAGGTGAATAAGCAACCGTATGTGACGGGGCCATTGCAAGACCTGAAGAACTCAAAGTGTCATCTAAGCCTGTAATGCTACCATGGGTAGGCAACCTAAAAATAGATATAACCTCAACTTGCCCGGTATCTAGATCGTTGAATTGCAATAGAGCATTCAAGCTATTATTTAGTGAGTTTTTACATACAGTTATAGTTTGTGGTGAAATAGAAACAAAGCTAGGTGGGTTATTGGCTCTTAATTTGCTAGAAATGAACAATAAAACTAAAAGAAAAGCATAAGAGTTTTTCATAGAGATAGTATAAAATTTTAATTGAGGATAAAAGTACAATTAATAAATATAATTTCAGCACAATGAAGCGATTATTGGATTACACATAAAATAATATTAATTTTATTTTATAAATCTAAGTTCAACTCTTCTGTTTAGCTTTTTTATAAAATTTTATTGTCCTTATTTCATCAGTAACCATAGTAATATATTGTGTATATTCCCTTTTGGAAGGCATTACATCACTCTATAATCAAATTCTTAAAATGAGCTTAATGGGAGACGTAATAAATAAGGAATATTACCATATTCAACGAACAACACGTATCAGCAATTTTGAAGTTGTGCCCAATTTAGAAAAATGGCAGACGGATAATGAGATAAATTTTGGAGAAATATATAATTCTCTACGTGATAGGATTTTTCAAATAAATTTTGATGTAACAAAGGAATTAGAACTTTTGTCACGCCTGAGCAGATCTTCAGCGTTTGATTTTTATAAAAATCAGGTTCAGTCTGACTTTTTTCATAATGGCTTTTTGCTTAAATACTTACAACTACTTAGAGAAACTGTGCTCGAAGTAGATTTTTCTTTAAAAATTCAGTCTTACCAAGTATAATACTATGTTTCTCTTAAAAGATTGATGGAGATATATTAAGTGTATGCAAGAGAAATTCCAGTTACAAGAATAATTCAAAATATGGAGCCAAACGTACACAACTCTCATCAATTCATATAACGATTTTAAAAGTGCCAATATTGACCCAATTTGTAATGGTAATTTTTTACTGAAAAAATCTTAGTCCCCCCTCTTAAAGTACGTGGTTATCCTTAGCATATCAGTTTCTCCATTTAGCACGGCATCAAGATTCACTACTTCTGCATCATTAATACGCAAAGTCCTATGTTTGAATGTAAAGATTTGGTCGTGAACAAAAATGCGGTATGTATCAAAAACTATGGTAAGGTCATTGATAGGTTCACCATTTCTTTCCTTCAAATTAGTTATTGCTTCGGCATCAAATTTGCCCTCTAAGTAAGAAGTAAAATCCAATTGCATCTCGGAATTACAACTGATTGCATAAAGTAATCGAACCAACTGAAAAGTATCATCCGTGATTTCATCAATTGATATGAATCTTACTTGATAGTACTTTTCTATCTCTGATAACATTTTGAAATAATTGAAGTATTGCTCAATCCCCCTCGATTTTTTGATGTTAGAGTTTATTCCACCGGGATATTTTTTGCCGTTTTGCAAAAAGATGCTGAACGGATTCCCCTCAGCTATGTACTTTAATAAAGTAAAAGCTTCCAATTCATCTTTAGGGTTACCATAAGGCTAGAACGTAATCTTATCTCGCAACGTACAAAGAAAGTCTTGTCTCGCAAACGTGCAGAGGGAATAGTTTTATGACGTCCCAAGGAATACGTTCAACTAAGGTGAAGCTTTCCGGTCAATTGGAACGACCTAATGTGCAAAACGTTTCAGCAGATCGAAAAGGGGACAAAGGGATTCGAACCAATAATTCTAAAGTGACAACATTTTAAAGATATTTCCCTTTCGTTTCTAATTACTTTGTACTTTTGAAAATAGTTCATTGAATGATAGTGTGCCATTCCGATTTAAAGTGAAATCGTTTCACCGCTTCTTCACCAAATATTTGCGACCACGCTAAAACATAGTATTCATAGGCCTTCCAGCCAATCCATTCTATTCCTGGCAATACCAAAGGATTGATAGGAATTTTATTTAGACTTCTTATCTCTTTATCATCAGTCAGACTTTCAAAATGGTTCTTTGAAAGTAGCAAATAGTCATATGCCTTCTTAAAATCCACATTATTATACTTTTCATCACTAAATAAACAGACATTGAATAGTTCAATTCAATATCATTTGGAGACTTACGTATGGCTTTATTGAGTTTCTTGGACGCCTTAGTATATTTTTTTTTCTATCAGCTTCAGGTATTTGTTTTGGCTAAAAGATATGTGGCTACTTTTGATCAGAGCCAACACAAGAATCAATTTGATGTAGTTTATAGTGTGATTTGGAAACGGTAAGGGTAAAATTTCGAAAGGATTAAACGGAAAACAATCAAACTCGACGCAGAAAAGTAATAAATTAATCGAAAGTATTTTAAGCAGTATTTGATATCCAGCTAAATCACCTGTAAAGTTACTTTAAGAAATGGGAGTTTACGGGAGTAAACGGCAGTTTACTCCCGTAAAATGAAGGACATTTCTTTACAAAAATTTGCCCCTAAATTGTTCATTAGATTTAAAGTAACTTTAAAAGTACTCATTAATCAATTCACTATTGAAGTCATAGTTCTGCAAAGAATCGCATATCACATACCAACTATTCTACTTACAAATTTAGTTTTTTATTCCTCAATCTTATTGCCACGCCTTTACAGATTCATAAATACTGTATAAATCCTCATTATGGAAATTTGGCTAAAAAACATGCTATGTTCGAGTCTGGACGGGGGCTTTAGTTATTGTATGAAATGAACTGAATTATACTCCAATGAACACTTATAGTCACTTCGGAGATTTTCAAAAAGACGGTAAATGTCCATATGAGTCCACAGTAATACAAAGCTGTTTAACGATTCTCTACGGTAGCTCTACGGCAAGATATTTTTGCACTTACAAATAATCCCAAATCCATTTCACAAAGCGACCATATTCCAAATTAATCCTTTATACATCGAACAGAATACCCACTCTTATATGAACTATATAATTTAATATACGTTATAGAATTAAGAATCGGCGTCATTCTATACACTTTGGTGGTCATAATTTTCCGATCAACGTTCGAAGTCCAAAAAAAACATTGCCCTTTTGTACGCATGCCACCCAGTAAATAGGACGCAGGCAAAGCAGAAAAACCGCTTACGTTTGTGCCATTTCCGTCATCCTCCCATCCTGTTGTATCTTTCAACTTTTTACCAGCGATATTTTCCCCTCCTAAATATTCTATGAGCTCAAGCCACTCATCTTCAGTAGGAATGTGCCACCCTTTTGGTGCTAAACCTCTTGGATCTATTACCGCGCCGCCACTATAGATACATCCGAGTTGCTCAATATTCTCAGACTCCAAATTAAGATTTGCCCAGGCTGACTTCATTTCAAAATTTGAGTCAACAAGCTTTCCATTCCAATCATTATCAGATTTTGCTTCGTTTATTGAGTCCCCGTTTCTAAACCTTGTCACATTTAAGTTTTCAGCCATCCAAATTTGATTTCCAATTTTCACAGATTTATATAAAACTCCATCAGCTTTCTTTGTTGGCTCCGCTTTTTTAATTTTCTCAATTGTCACCCCTTTTTTTGCTGTTGTTGCTTCGTTTCTTTTAGGTGAATTTACATGCTGCACCTGTGCACCGATGCAAAAATTGCAAAACAGTATTATTAAAAAAAAAGTTGCATTATTGCGTTTAGCATCTATTATTGTCATCACATCATAATATTTATTGAATTGAAAGGAAATTTGTCTTTACATCCTTAAAAAGAACGAACTGCCCGAGTACTACAGTTGCATATGTCAAAACGAATTTTAAATGATTCGCCATTGTCAAAATCGATAGCTGTATGATTATTCGCGCTCCAATAACCCAAATGAACCAGATTAGCATCCATTATGGGAATTCCTATTGCAACATGTTGACTATTTTTCTTTGTTATTGTGTTAAAACCACCAATGTCATCTTTCCCCAAATTTTGATACACAAGTTTCAATTCTTTAACAGATGGCAACCTCCAATCGTGGTACCCACCCATTCCAAGTTCATCGCACTCCTTTTTTGCAACGTCCCATTTCATTGCCGGATCAATATCTGTGATAGCTGCAACTAAACCATGCCCGTTTTCCTCGTAAATAACAACCCCTCCGTTTTTTATAAGGGAGTGTATACCTCTGGGCTTAACAACGTATCCGCTTATATGCTCAATTTGTTGAAGCGTTTTAGGATCGTCCCACATAAATGTCGCGGCTTTTTGTCCTGAGGCTAATAACGTAATACTCCCTGGGTGAGCAACCTTATAAAAGTGAATTTCTCCATTTCCATAAGTCTCAACGTCCGAGACAACCTTAAAAGACCTTATATACCCCTCTATACAATAATTAAAATTTGTCAGTGCTAGAGATGACGCAAGTGTCCTTAAGTAAATTTTTTTGCTCTGTCCTTTATACGTTATTTCATATTGAAAATATAGCTTCTTAAGCTCTGCATATGTCTGCACTTCTTCTCTCGTTAAGCTTATTGCCTTTAATGTTTTAAAAAGATATTCTGAGCAGACATCAATATTCTTATTCGTAGTTGCAGTCACAACTATTGGTATGTTCCAGTTTTTACCTTCTTTGTCTATAATACTCGATGCCTTGGATTCACTTGTTTTAATTTCATAGTCGTAAGCCGTTTGCATGGGTTCATGTAGCAACATTAATAGATCAACAATAGATTTGAATTCACCTTGTTCATTTAGAAGTTGCTGTTTTATATTCATCGCAAAAACTGCTCCATTAAATTCAACGGCAATCCCCTTCGCCTGCACAAAACTAGATAGCTTACTTACAGAAACAACAGCTTTTAGCATCACACCCCAGGTACCATCTGGCAACTGAGAAGCATTCAACACATCGAACGATTGTATGTTGCCGCTGGCAACAGAACTGATTTGATCCGCTACTACCTTATCGTTTAATATCTCCGTTTTCGACGATATAAATGCACCAAATGTCTGCTCTATTGCAGACCGAAGAGCCGATTGTTTTGCCTCATCTTGTGTTTTACCGCTGCCGCTCACGGTAAGGGTTACCACTTTATCTTTTTCCTGCGCCAGTGCACACGAAAAGGTCGTTAGGATCAATAATAATGCGAGGGAGGCTCTTTTCAGACGAAAAATCATATCATAAACTTGCTTTAGTGTGTATGTAAAAACGGCCAGCTATTTTTTTAGCTCTTTATAAAAAAAATATACCTTTTTGCTATCGAGGTCAAATTTCACGAGGTTTTCCAATCCATCAACAAACCCCATAGATTGTTCCCTGATCATTTCAGATGCATTGTCTTTCTTGCGTCCACTTGTGGTAATGATCATATCTGAGCTTATAGTTGACCCGTTGAAAAAAATACTCGCCTGAGATTTTGCTTTTATTTGAGCTACTCTATCCATCATAGCCGCAGATGCATATTTCTTATTCTCCAGGGTTACTCCCGAGATTAAATAACTGGAATTGGGGGTAGTAATTAGCTTTGCTCCATCAAACGGCTGCTGCTTATAAGTAATTACAACAAATTCAGAGAGGGGCTGACATAAAAATAAAAACGTTGTTTTTTTCTTCCCCTGGTCGGGCATTGCAACAAGCATCTCCAATTTTATACATGGCTCTGCAAAAGTACTCCTGGCCGATTCCTCGGCTTTGTGTTCTGCAGTAGTAAGTTGTTTTTCGGAAGATGGCTCCTTACTTTCATCTGGCAGGGTAATGGCAACCACATAATATTTTCTGTCCTCGCCTTCTATTAATTTTGCACCTTCAAAAGAGGAAGCCAGATACATTCTCTTAACATAGTTGGTCACTACAACCTTTTCATCATTAAATGACTGAGAATAGCAATGAATATTGACGAACAGTAAACAAATTATTACTAGAAAACGTGCGGTCATTTTATTTTGTTTCATGCTTATTTCCAATAAATATTGTTGTAAACTTTCGTACCGGGCTGCCTGTTGAAATAAGCTACAGCTATATTTTCGTACGCAATAATTTGTTCTTTTTCCAACGATAATTCTTCAACATGATTCTTTTGGGCAAGTAGTTTTTTCTCTCTCTCGTCTACTGTTGTCTTTTTCAGTATTTTTTCAGAAAAGGCCCTAACCTCATTAAAGCAGGAGGAAGACGGGCTTATTGAAGATAAATTCTCCTCAATAAGCAAAGCTGTTTCTTGATTAGGACTTGCTGCCCATTTATTCTTTGCTTCCTGCAACTTTTGCTTACAATCAAAATCTATCTTCGACTTATAAACTGCTGGCAGCTTTTTAGCGGCTTTTATATAACACTCTTTACAAACATCGGGTATGAGTACCAACGTGTAAATTGCAGCGTCATACTTTTCTTGTTTTGCAAGCCCTTCAGCTTCTTTAATAATGAATTCGCATTGCGAATTGAAATAGGAAATTATCTTGTTCTTCCCTTCTTCCATCAAAACTGCTATCTCTTTGCTTTGATTATTCAGGTTTATTATGGCGTCAATGAATGCTTTGTCCTCATTGGTTCCCACCCCTTTGGTCTTAATGGTTATATCAGAAAAACGCATGGCTGTATATGCATCGCCGATAGAAATGGTGATTTCCAGATTTTGGGCCAGCATTTGTGGTGGACCGGAAATGAAATCCTTAGTACCCACATTTACATTTGCTGTTATGACAAATCTGGGGTTTATGGAATTTCCCCCAACACCATAGTGGGTGGCTATTTGTGTCAATTTATCTTCCAGCATTTTTTTCGCTTCCTTGGGTATCGATATATTTGCAGGCAGATATGTATTTAAAACTATCCGGTTAAATCCATTTGATTTTGTTTGTCCATTGCTTACGCCACATGCCAATACAAGTACCAAGATTGATATAATTTTTTTCATTGCTATTATTTTTCACCCAGCACCAGAATTGCTTCTCCCAGCCCGCGTGTCATTAATTTCACTTCAAAATTAAAAGGAGCCGCCTTTAAATATTTTTGCAGTCCTTTTGCAAATTGCCGCGCATCAAGCGCATTATTATTGGAATCGAATAATGGAATACGAACCTGGTCAAAGCGAATATTATTTTCAGTGGCGTCACTAGTGCTAAATCTGCCCTTCGTGGTGTTTAGTGCCATCCATTTATTAATGTAGTCTGTTATTTCCTCTCCATTTACCTCTGTTGACAGATTCTTATCCCAGCTCTTCCATCTTTTTACAGTTACAATAACTTCCCTGCCATTACTAAACATGTCATCAAAATGTTTTTGTAATTGAGCTGCAAAAGGGTCGATATTAGCTAACACCGCTTTTTGTAAAAGCTCTGGAACTAAATCAGTGGTGTTAGGCGATCCAATACCTGTTGATGATGCTATCCTTTTACTGGTAAACGCATCAAAAGCTTCCAGAGTAAATGAAACAGAATTTCCTTTGTCGGTTTTGTTGATCTTCCACCATATTTGAATAATAATGTCTGCCTTTGCCTTGTTTTTTAGTTTATCCAGTGGGCTTTCCGAAATTGAAGAAGCTGAGGTTGTACTACTCGTCATATTGTCCTCTGCACTTCTTGCCTCTATTGCTTTCAGTTCTTGCTCTGCATCTTTAAGGGGGAAACCGCGCTCAATCATGAGTGAACCAATTTTACTTATAACCTGGTTGATTTCCGCGTCTTCCTGAAATACCTGTTTATAATTGGGTACCTTTTGCTTGGTGCCTTGATTATCAAATTCGGTCATAAAATACCGCTGCTCACACCAGTTGTCACTGGGGAGGATCATTAAGGTTGGCTTTTTTGCCTGCCCGATACAGGTAACCGAATTACCTAGAGCCAAAAGTATTGCAACAATTAAGTAAGTGCTTTTCACAATTAAAATCCTTGATTTAAAGGTTTAATAATATTATTCTCTTCCAGGTATTTTCTCAATTCACCCTTGGAGACTGAAACCTGATAGACCTTCCAGCTCTTATTCTCAACATGCGACGGAACTGTTGTCTCAGTAGCCGCACTTCTGGTAAACATTACCCATTTCCCATTTCTGGAAAAAAAGGCTTCTTCTATGCTTTTGAATTTTTCCTGTTCATCTGCTGTTTTGAGTATTGGTGGTTGAGTAGGACAACCATTGCTTCCGGCAACTCCGGAATACAGAACGGCGTTAACGGCATCTTTGCGTGCTTTCACGGCTTTATACAAGGACCGCTTTTGGGTATCCCATATTTTAATCGTCAGATAACCATCTGACTCAAGTGAAACACATTCAGTTTGATAATTTCTGTCGTTGGGGAGAAATGATAGCAACCCTAAACTGAAGACAAACAATAAGCAGATTTTTATCGTGCTTGATTTAATTTTCATAATAATTTACATTTTAGAACAAACTATTTGCTGAGGCTAGCTTCAAACTATATCCTCATTCCTTTTACTTCCAATGCAGATTCATGTCTACTATTGTCAATATATCGTCCTTAACCATGGTGCTTTTATCTGATTCCAATACCTGGAAGTCATTGTTCCCTAAATATTTGACTTTTACCTTGCTCCCCGGGCCATACTTAAAAGAAATAACCTGCTCAAGATTCAACCCCGATATCGTCATAGTTTCCATTATCTCTATATTAGAATTATCGATCAGTCTATTATCTTTAGACGCGTCCTCCCAACAATTATATCCTGTATATTGCGCAATCAGATCTAGGGTAAATTTCCGCGGATGGGTAGGCCCTTGTTTAGCCATACCAAATATCCGCACCAATGTGGCAGGGCTGATTTTTTCATTGCAATAATTACTGATTGATAGAGCTAGTGCGTCACAGTCTTTGGGATACCTTATTGATTTTCCAAAACGTACTTCTATTCTTTTCTTGATAGAGTCAGGTATCATAGTTTACTTTCAAGCGCCAAAGTAGCGAAATCTATTTACGAAACTGCGGAGTGCAGTAAATGGAGGAAATGATTGACTTGCAGCAACTGATAAATATTTATTTTAGGGAATTTACAACTATTTTTGTTTCATATTAAATTATCATTATGATAAATAAATTTATTACATGTGCGGTCCTGATTATCATATTAATTTGCGGGAGTTACAGTTGTAAAAAAAACTATACTGGTATATATTTAATTTCCGACAGTGTGCGATATAAACAGTATCAAATTGCTACGTTGACACTCAGCGGAACAACGTTTAAAAAAAATACATATGAGGCCCGACTTAATGGTCAAATAATAGAGCTGTCGGCTATTGGTAACCAACTCGTTTTTATTACGCCTACGTTAACACCTGGGGCATATAGTTTGCAGACAAACATTGATGAAAGAGTATTTACCGTGGCAATAAATATAGATTCTACAGTTTTAGACAAGAGCCCTAATGAAATTATTGCAAACGTTTTTGACAGCTGTTTTTATCGTAACAGTTGCCTTGACAGTCTTACGCAACTCAATAACGGATTATTAAACGTAGATACTGAAAATGCTGTTCATGATGGTATGTTACTCAAGCAGCAGTTAGCAAGAACATTAGCCACATTCGACTCTGCGACAACTTCGGAGAAACTTATAGTTGCGAAATTTATCCAAGCCAACCCCGATTTCTTCATGCCTTTGGCTGATGTTATTTCGTATGCTGACACAAATACTCTCCACCGGACAACAGACGAGGAGGATATGGAGGTGGTATTTAGAAATGATATGACGTTTTTTAAGCGAAGATTGCGAACTGATTTGGCATTAACATTCGTAGGTGGAGTTATATTTCGTATTCCTAGCGCAGGTATAAACCAAATAATAGGAGGTCTGTTAGGCGTTTCGGGGGTATACAGGTTGTACAACGATCTCATATGGAGTCAATTGGTTTTTTCAAAGCCATTTGTCCAAACGGCATTAGATGTAATTGGAGCACACAAAACTACCTCGACTTCGATTACTTTCGGCAATAACCAATCTTATGTTCTCGACATAAACGGAAACTACAGAAATATATGTAACCAAGACGTAAACTCCGCCGACCCATTACTCATCGATTTGAATTCGGTTATGAAAGAATTTAAAAAAACGTGGGATGTTGTCAGTTTATTTCTCCCAGAAAAATTAAACAGTGTGCCGCCACAATTTGAAAGTGCTGTAGCGGTCAGATCTAAACAGTTAAAGGTGAACGCAAGATACCTTTCGATAGATAACATTTCCAATTTTTGGGTATCGTGCATAACCGACAATGTCAATGGAGAGTTGAAGGTCAAGTTTAATACATCATCAACTACTAATGAAGATTTTTCCTATAATGTGACATATAACAATCTTAACGGCAATTCAAACACACAAACGTTTAATGCGAAGGTGAGTACAAAAAAATATAATTTGGTTGGCACCTGGATTTCCCAAGACGAAAACTTATGCCCCGGACTTGCCGGAATGATTGTCGCTTATAACGGTATTCAAGGTACTATAGTGTCTGGATCATCAGCCGCTTGTAGCCTCTATCCAGGAAATCAAATGTGGACTAACTATGATTCAATAAACTATAAAATGGACATACTTACCTCTGGATGGTCTGGTGGAACATATGAAAAATGGGATATTAGTTTTATAGACTCCACTAATATTATACTTGGAAATACAGTTCGGTATATCAGACAATGACAACTATGAAATCACTCAAGTGTATTTTTTTTGTAATCGGTAATGTAGTTAGTATTTCGGCAAATGCACAATATAACATTGGTATTTCAACAAGTCTTTATGGCGGTATAAATGCCGTGCAAATGAATCCTGCGTTTATTTCTGGCTCGAGACAAAAAATAATTGTAAACTTTTTAGGGATATCCTCTTTCCCCACAGATCTTTTGGTTACGTCGGGCAATTTTGCAGCAGCCATTTATTCAGAAAACGAACGTGGACTAAATTATAACAGCAACATTATCGGAAATGTAAACAGAATTAACCAGGCCCAAGGCCCAGGATGCCAAATTAGCATTGGGCAAAGGTTCGGAATAGGAATCAGTTCTCGAATAAGAAGTATGGAAAAAATAACCAACATAAACGAAAATACGTTGGGTATTATTTCAAATAATAACAACCCTCAAACATTTGACCTTGCTACACATTTCAGATATAATTCACATTTTTGGAACGAGGTAGGGTTTACTTTTGGCGCCTTGATGTACAAAAAAGAGGACAGGCAAATTAAGTTTGGAATTACTCTTCGATCCTTGGGCGGTATTCAGTACATGTCCGTTAATTGTAAAAATATGTCCGTTCAATATCGAAACGCAGATAGCACATTTGTCGTAAAGGATGTTGACATGACTGCGTCAGGAAATTTGTATGACACAAAATGGCAGAGTGCTACCAATAACGTGGCAGGGCAACTTTTTGATTCAAAAATAGGCAAAGGGCTTAGTGCCGATATTGGCGCAGTTTATTCATGTTTTCCAATGGTGGCAAAGCGCAATGACAGTACAGGAACGTTAATCTATTCGGATGAATATAAGCTGAATGTGTCCGTCTCAATAACTGATATTGGGTCGATTAAATACCCATTTGCATCGGATAATAGTTATAAAATCTCCGGTAACGGTGTTGTGACCCAAGAGGGATTAAATTACAATTCGCAAAAATTCGAAAATCTGCTATATTATATGCAGAGCAGTGGTTTTAAAATCGATACTACAAAGTCGATAACGAAGATGTATATGCCCACTTCGCTTATCATGAGTGTCAACTATAATATTCTACATAGATTTCATACAGTCCTTACTGGATTGTTTTCCATAATTAGTAAAAATAAACCAGGAGTATTTTTTGATAACTATCTGAATTTAAATACGATGTATGAAGGCCCCAGGTTCAGTTTTGGGGTTCCTGTTTCATATAGGTATGCAACTGGAAAAATTGATTATGGTGTAATGTTAAGGTGGAGGGGTGTTTATTTAGGTACGGATAATCTCAAGAGTGCATTTACCCAGTCTGGTATTAATTTTTATTTAGGATATCAATTAATTTTAAATAAAAAACCGAACATAAAACCGATTGTTAAAGCACATTAGATATGTTATTGCAAAATACCTGCATTAGGGTGGAAAAATAGACCTAAACTGGAACGCGTATGGCGCAGCCTGTGCAAAATGAACAGAAGTGTCTTGTTGTGGTGTAACACTATTGTTTGTTCCGCCAAGATTATAAAGGATCTTTTATCTCCTCCGTTGTATCCTGTATGAAGTTGAGCGACAAGCGTAAAGTACTTATACAATGGTTTACGCCATTCGGCACTTGTTGTTAATCAAAAGACAAAAGGACCACCTTTATCTGAACCCTTAAATCCATCAAAAAAATCAGCTTTGTTACCTGTAAACAATCTCTGTAATTTTGGCTTAATGAACTAAAGTTACCATATAATATTACCTTTGAGCGTAGGGGAGGTTGATGTCAATTGTAAAGTTGTAAATATTTAGCATAGCTACAATGAAGAAAATTCCGGTCAGACAGCTTGCAGAATCTCAAAACAAACGAGGTACGCTTGAGATGTTCAACATACGTCAAGTAAGTGATCTATTTGGTGACAAAGAAATAATTAACCATGAGCTTCACCGGCACGACTTCTTTTTTGTTCTTGCTCTTAAAAACGGAAACGGTGTCCACGAAATCGATTTTAATGCGATTGATTTGTCCGAAAATTCGATCTTTGTTTTACGTCCAGGCCAAGTTCACCAACTTACATTAATGGCAAAGTGCTCGGGATACTTAATGGAGTTTAATACTGAATTTTATCATTCGGACAATACGCTGTCGAACCAGCGCTTGAGAAAAGCCGGTAATAGAAATTTTTGTAAGGTAGAGGATGCTCGGTATGATAAGTTGGAAGCGGTTCTGTCCTACATCTTTAACGAATATGTCGATAAATCGGATGGATACCAGGATATTATTAAGGCTAATCTGGATATTTTCTTCATAGAGCTTACACGTCAAAGTCGTAATTCTAATGCTGTAATAGCTAACTCCGGTTCTTATCAGCAGGAGCGATTGGAGGAATTTTTAGAGCTCTTAGAATTGCATATCATTGGCCAAAAACAAGTATCTTATTATGCAGATGAGATGAGTCTTTCCCCGTATCAGTTAAATGAGATTACTAAGAGCATTGTCGGAAAAACAGCGTCAGACGTTATCAACAGCCACATTATTCTTGAAGCAAAGCGCTATCTGCTGGCTACTCCGAATCAAGTCAAGGACGTCGCGTATCAATTAGGCTATGAGGATGTTTCCTATTTTATCAGGTTCTTTAAACGGCATACAGGCCATTCTCCGGACATATTCAGAAGCAATTTCAGATAAGTCCTATTCAACTCCATTACAGTCCTACTATACCACCTTTTGCCTATGGTACTTTTGTGAAAGCAAAGATAATTGCTGATAAAAGTATTCGATATGAAAGCAAAAGCAAGACTGTTAATGTCTCTAAAAATTTGGTTGGTCATTTATCCATCAATTACATTGTTCCTTTTCCTGTTTGGACAGCAATTGTCAGATATTCCACTATATCTGCGAACATTCATTTTAACTATTTCATTAGTGCCATGGATGATGTTTGTTGGGGTTCCGTTTCTGGATTTTATCCTTCGTCAGTTTTCAAAGAATAATTCATTGAAATAACATGTTGCGGCGTGACTTCGTAAAACAAACAGGAATCCTATTAGGCGGTATGTTGGTGCCTATACCATTAATAAGCAATTCGATAAAAAATAAAATGAAACAAGAGAAAGTGTTTGACGTAATAATTATTGGTGGCAGCTACTCTGGACTTGCAGCAGGCATGGCTTTAGGCAGAGCATTGAGGCGAGTGTTAATCATCGATAGTGGAAACCCATGTAATAAACAAACGCCACATTCACACAATTTCCTCACCAACGATGGAAAGACACCTCGGGAAATCGCCAACCTGGCTAGGCAACAAGTCCGGATGTATGATACAGTGACAATTTTGGACGCATCGGTAACTGGTGCCAGTAAAATTGAAAAAGGATTTGATATTCAGGTAAATACTGGTGACAGGTTTACAGCGAGTAAACTGGTCTTTGCGACTGGCATAAAAGACATACTTCCTGATATACCAGGTTTTGCCGAATGCTGGGGGATTAGTGTAATTCATTGCCCATACTGCCATGGTTATGAGGTCAGGTATCAAAAGACGGGTATACTTGCTAACGGCGATAGTGGGTTCGAGCAATCGTCGCTCATCTCTAATTGGACAAATGATTTAACCCTGTACACAAATGGTAGGTCTACACTTAACGATCTACAAAAAGCAAAGCTTCAAAAGCACAACATCACCATAGTAGAAGCTGAAATTGAGCGAATCGAGCATGAAAATGGTCATGTGCAAAGGGTCGTTTTCACTGACGGCAGGAAGGAATCCCTTAACGCCTTGTATGCGCGGCTTCCCTTTGCACAGCAGTCGACTATTTCCCAAGAGTTAGGCTGCGAGCTAACTACAGATGGTTATATTAAGATAGATGCTGCCCAAAAGACGACAATTCACGGTGTGTACGCGTGTGGTGATAATACGACAAGAATGCGGACTGTAGCAAATGCTGTGTCAATGGGCACAACCTCAGGACTAATGGTGAATAAGGAATTGATTGAGGAAATTTTTTAAATGAAAGGTCAAGAAAACATAGAAAAATCTAGTCCTGGGGAAGTATGGAGTCTAAAGTCCAGTTTCAAAACAGAGATGCCAAATAAAAAACAGTTTTATTAATCACAATTAAACAATTACCAAACAAGTATGAAGATTATCATCGTGGGTGCATCAGGCACCATGGGGACTTATTTGTCCAGCGCATTTGAAAAAGAGCATGAAATAGTGCGTGCAGACCGCAGTGGCGCAGACGTTCAGGTAGATATTACATCGCCAGAGTCGATAGAAGAAATGTATAAAAAGGTTGGCACATTCGATGCAGTTATCAGTACAGCAGGTCCAACTTTTGTGGGGCCGTGGAATAAGCTCACAGACAAGGAGTTCAGGCAAGGAATAGAGGGCAAAATGATGGGGCAGATTAACCTGGTGCTAATCGGACAACATTACATCAACGCCAAAGGTTCGTTCTCGCTGATTACCGGGGCATTGACGCATGACCCTCAGAAAAACTTTGCTAATGCATCAGCCGCGAATGGAGCAGTAGAAGGCTTTGTGCGTGCTGCTGCTATCGAGTTGCAAAACGGCATTCGTATCAATGCAGTAAGCCCTACTGTAATTGAAAACTCTCCACAGTATTTTCCATACTTCCCCGGCGATATACCAGTGACCATGAAACAACTGGAATTTGGCTTCCGCAAAAGTGCTTTCGGTGCAAACACAGGCCAAGTAATCAAACCACATTAATTTCTTCGGTCAGTCGGGTCATTGTTTTAACAGTGGCCCGAATGACATTAAAACAAAGCAATGAGATACTCAATATTTCCCTTCATATTATGGCTAATGGTTTCTGCCTCAAATAGCTATTCCCAGATCAACATTTTGAGGTACAACGATAACTTCACCTATCTCAAGGCAGATAGCGTAAATAAGAAAGGCATCGACAAAATTAAGTATATAACCTTAACTAAGGGAACAAACATATCATTTGGCGGCGACTTCCGGGAGCAGTTGCAATATTATAAGAATAGCAATTTTGGAGATGCTAAATCATCTCATACAAATACTTTCCAACTATGGCATAGATTAATGATACATTCAAATTTAGAACTAGGTAAAAAAACGCGACTGTTTGCTCAACTGGGAAGTACATTCCGTTTTTTCAATCCCGACCCACTTACTCCAGAAATCGATGAAAACAGGCTTAGCTTGCATCAAGCTTTTATTGATTATAACTACAATAAAAACTGGTTGTTCAGGATTGGCAGGCAAGAAGTTACTTATGGTAATAATAGGGTCGTAACATTTAGAGAAGGACCAAACACCCGGCAGACATTTGATGCAGCAATTGCAAAATACCATACCGAAAAAAGAAGACTGGATATATTGGTAATGAGCCCAGTAATATCGGAACCAGGGTTATTCGATGACAAAAGTTCTGGTGAGGTAATAATTGGAGTTTATGGTACAGAAGTTGCTCGCAAAAACCTTCCTGGATTGGATTATTACATTCTCAGCTATACAGGAAATCGGCGCAAATACAATTTCACTCCTGGCAATGAAGTGCGCCAAATCTACGGTTTCCGAATATTTAGCAAGAATAAGAGCTTCAATTATGAATTTGAGGGTACATATCAGTCTGGAAAATTCAACAACCTTAGGATAAACGCTTATAGCATTTCTGCAGATCTAAATTATGCATTGGTGACGAAAAAACTTACTCTCGGCGTTGCCGCGAATTATGCCTCGGGCGATAAAAACAAAAATGATAAGGAACTAAACACCTACAACTTTCTATTTTCAAAGCCACAATACGGACTTGCAGCACCTATCGGTGCGACAAATATTGCGAACATAAATCCCTATGTTACCGTCACACCGTTTAAAGAGGTACATATTGATGCAGGAGCATTTTTCATGTGGAGACAAAGTGCACAGGACGGCACATATTCTCCTCTCGCAAAAGAGGTGCGTCCGGGCCCTGCCCTATTATTTAGCTCCACTAACAAAAGAATTGGGACCCTTCTTAACCTAGAATCCACATTTGTCATAACAAAGAACTTTTCCTTTGGTGTAGATGATGCCTATTTCATTGCGGGGAATTATCCCAAGGGAACCGGAAAAGGAAAGGACATTTTCTATAGTGCTCTCAAAGCAACAATTAAATTTTAAAACTGAAAGTATCACCCGCATAAAATTTACAAAGTCCCATATCGATTCGTGTTTGTCTATCAGATGGACGTATCGCTACAATACTTTTGCCTTGAAATTAGGACATAGAATGAAATAGGCTAGTCTAGACCCAAAATGGGAGTGAACGGAAGAGAAGACGAAAAGATCGCTATCAATAATCGCTTGTTTAACATAGTCGAAAAATAGCACAGGACTACATTTCGATCGGGCTGTCAAAATAGCCATTTAAAGGTTAGCTAGTCAAAAAAATGAACGATCAATCTTATATGGAAGTTTACGGCAACTATTGCAATACAAAAAAAATTGCAAATACGATAAAGAAAACTGCTATATAATGTCAATAATCTCTCGTTTTGCAGACAATTATGACCAGTTTGCATAATTTCCCCCTCAATGCCAAATGAATAACGGAGGTTTGCTTACTTTTTAATTGACATTTCTAAAGCACGAAAAAATCGTTTGTTGTTTTATACTTTGGTTTTTGAGTGTGTTATTTTTTAAACGATAATTAAGATATTGGGTGTTTATTACAGAAGCAGTTCTCGTTTAAAAGCAGCGACTACCTTCTCATAGCGTCTTAATGTCTATTGCTGACAGATCGTTAAAATGATGGTCGTTGAAGGCTTACGCACAAAAAAGAGGATACGATATCAAATCATATAGTGACGTAATAGATAAAGTGACACATTTATATAAAATATGAAAAAATCATTTGCGCTGTTGTTGAATTTAGGGTTCTGGGTTTGCTATTTTAGCTTGATCGGTATCCTTTTGACGCTTTACAACAAAAGCATCTCGCATGCGGCCGATCACATTTACAAGGTGATCAATGCCTTTAAAAGCCTTTTTATTTTTGCTATCCTGCCTTCAGCGATCACCTATGTTCTTTATTATTTCGTGCTGTTCCGCAAATACCTACAGCATCGAAAATACTTACGCTCAATGCTTTTCGGCTTGGTGATTGCTATTGGTGTGGCGGTGCTTAGCTATATCCTGCATCGTTATCTAATCGAAACCGGCCGTATTCTTGATATGGATGAAGCCGGCAGGAAAGGTCGATCTACCGCTATCATAGTGATAACTGCTACGACCGTCATCAATCTGATAACCGGAATGCTTGCATTAAGTATTAAAGGCTTTGTCACTTGGCTCTCAGAGATCAGGTTAAAAGAACTGCTAAAGGAAAAGAACTATGAAATGGAAATGGCCCTCGTTAAATCACAGCTTGACCCACATTTGCTATTTAATACCATCAATAACATTGACGCACTGATATTGAAAGATGCGGTCAAGGCTTCCAATTATCTGAATAAGCTATCGGGTATTATGCGTTTTATCCTTTACGAAACGAAGACTGATCTGATTTTATTGCACAAAGAAGTGGAGTACCTTGAAAAGTATATCGCCCTTCAAAAAATCAGAACGGCCAACCAGCATTATGTCAAGTTTTCAGTAACCGGGGTGATGGGTAATAAACTCATTGCACCGATGGTTTTTATTCCATTCATTGAAAATGCCTTTAAACATACCAACAATAAAAAAATTGAGAACGCCATCACAATTGATATCATTGTCAATGATGACAATATAAGATTAGTCTGTGCCAATAAATTCGAGACTGGAGCAAAAATACAACAGCCGGACAGTGGATTGGGTAATGAGCTAATAAAAAAGCGGCTGGAACTCCTCTATAAAGGAAGACACAGCTTAAGCGTGAATAACAACGGTGAACTATACAAGATCGACTTAATGATTCCCTATGGATAAACTAAACTGTATTATCGAAGACGAGCCACTGGCAACTGAAAAACAAAGGGCTTTGTACACAAGATTGGAAAATATTTTGCCTCAGGGCGTTTTTCTTTTGACAAATACAGTCAAAACCCGGTTCTGTATTTACAATATCTTGACGATAACGGGGACAGAAAAATAGGTTTATGTGTAGATGATTTGGATAACAGTCCGCCTTACCCTGAGTTTCGCTGTACGTATAAGGAAACAGAAAAATTACCTAATGGTCCAGAGAGTGAGGCTAAACTAAAACAAATACTGGAGCCAGCTAATAAGTGACCCTACCTTTTCCCATCGGGTTTTTATTGGTAAAGACGCAGACAAATCAGCATTAATAAACTTAGCAGATAAAAAAGGCATGTCAAGGATTCAGCTTATTGTTGAGTTTATTGGAGATGCAAAAATAGATTTCCTCGACTCTACAGGCAAAATTGTTTATAGTTTACCCAATAAAGTGAATCACTAAAGAACAGCATGCAATCACATACACCAACCTTTAAGTTAGCGGTAATTTTTGACATTCATTGATTATAACGAGGGGAAAACATGAAAAAAGAGAATAAAGAAAACTATAGGCAACTTCTGATAGACAAAATAGGAGGATTAGTTGAACAAAGAGAAGTAACTATTGGAACAATAAAAACGACCTACTTATTATGTGGAAATGGTAAACCTATAATTTTCCTACACGGAGCTGGTGCTGGCGCTGTTACCTGGTATCCATCAATAAATACTATCTCTAAAAATTTTCAAGTAGTAGCACCAGATATAGTTGGATATGGAGAATCTGATAAACCTGATGCGCCTTATGATAGGCCATATTTTTCGAACTGGCTCAAAGATTTCATGAAAGAATTGAAAATATCAAGGGCTCATATTGTCGGATTGTCTCAAGGTGGCGCCATCGCTTTGCAGTTTGCCATAGACAATTCTGAAATGGTTGATAAGCTTGTTTTAGTTAACTCTGCAGGTTTAGGTGCAAAAGTTTCTTTTTGGCCTCTAATTGGAATAATATGGATGAATAGTTATCCATCATCATTGGCAAATCGTTTTAATTCGCGTTATATACTTCATAAACCTATAAACAGAGACCCGAACCATAGTAGCTACTCAATAGCTGTCCTCAAATATAAAGGAGGAAAAAATGCATTTAAGCAGGGGCGTGGAACCTCAGTGTCTAAAATATCCGAAAAATTATTAATGCAAATAAAAAATGAAACACTTATCATTTGGGGGAAAGATGATAAATTATTTTCTGTTGAATATGGCGAAGCAGCAGCTAAAATTATCCCAAATGCAACGCTTCATTTAATTCAAGATGCTGGACATTTACCATTAATGGATCAACCCGAAATTTTCAATAAAATTCTTGATGCTTTTTTAAAAAGCGAATAAAAAACGGCATACAACAAGAGTATTGCCAATGGTCGGAGTGAACGTTGAAGTAATTGGCTGTATTTCTCTTTCAGCTTTGCTTCTGCCAGAACCAACTATTTTGAACCTCAAAATATATTATCATACCAACAATAAAAAAATTGAGAACGCCATCACAATAGATATCTTTGTCAATGATGACAATATAAGATTAGTCGGTGCCAATAAATTCGAGCCGGGAGCAAAAATACAGCAGCCGGACAATGGTTTGGGCGATGAGCCAATAAAAAGGCGGCTGGAACTCCTTTACAAAGGAAAACACAGCTTGCGCGTGAACAACAACGGTGAACTATACACGATCGACTTAATGATTCCCTATGGATAAACTAAGCTGTATTATTATTGAAGACGAGCCACTGGCGCTGGAGAAAACAAAGGACTTTGTAGCCAAGGTCCCTTTTTTGCTTTTAAGTGCAACGTTTGATAATGCCCTAACTGGGCTGAATTACCTCAATAATAACAAAGTCGACCTACTTTTCCTGGATATAAATATGGATGAATTGTCGGGCATCGAATTGCTGGAAAGTACAAAAATAAACAGCCAGGTTATTATTACGACGGCCTACCAGGAATATGCTTTGAAGGGATATGAGTTGCAAATAACCGACTACCTTTTAAAGCCGTTTACCTTTAATCGCTTTATTCAGGCTGTAAATAAAGCACAGGAAAATATATTGCATCGCACTCCCGATGCACCGCCTGATTTTATTTTCGTCAAGACTGAGAACCGGCTTGAGAAGATTATGCTTAATGAAATCGTTTATATTGAAGGGAAGCGGGATTACCGCAGAATTCATACAGTAAATAAGAAAATAATGACTTTGCAGAATTTCAGTGATTTTGAAAAAGCAATCCCATCCGGATTGGTTTGCAGGGTACATAAGTCTTACATGGTTGCCCTGAACAAAATAGAATCCATTGAGCGGAGCAGAATAAAAGTTGCAGACCAATTGATTCCCATTTCGGAAACTTATAAAGATATTTTCTTTAATCTCATCAATAATAAGGCCTGACCTCGCTACTATTTTGCAGGCTAATTTCATCAGTACGCAGACATCTTAAGTTGTTTTGCATATCCAAATTGTACCACTATACGCGTTCATATACTTTTGTACCAGTTAATAAAATAACAAAAACAAAATAATATGAATTACGGATTTAGAGCATTTATTATGCTTGTTGTCTTTCTGTACAACTACAAGGTAAAAGCCCAGAATTACCCAATGGTATCAGATAACGGGGGCTCTGTTTGGCTATCAGAAACAGTTGTGTTTAATGTTGGTACGGATATCAACGTAGGAACTGGCGCGACCGATGACGGCAGTTTTAAATACATAAGGATCAGCTCGCAAAGCTGGATGCACAATAATTCCAAATGGGGAATTAATTCCAGATATGTAAATGAAGCAAACTGTTTACCAGTGAGGTTCACTGGCCTGAAGATGCATATTAAGAAGATAAGGTTTATTGGAGATCAGAAGAGAGGGTATGTCGTTTATCTGATATTGGGGGGCGGCACAGCCACAAATTATGAATGCGATATCGCGCAGGCTGTAAAAGCAGGCGAAATCGAATGCCAGCAATGTGAAACATTGAGAAGAACAGGCTCAAATGTTATTGCCGCGAACCAATTAAGTACTGCAGATGAATTGGTGAAACTTAAAAAATTAAGAGACGACGGCGTTCTATCTGAACCAGAATACCAAACTCAAAAATTGAAATTGCTAAACAGGTAACAATAGTAATTCCTCTTTATTCCCCGTTGGCCAATTCATAATGGTTCCATTACAAAGCTCACCTAAGCGATAGCAACTACCCGATTTACAGGATTTTAAAATTAGCCTGCTGCATTACTTTTTCTCAAAAAATTCTAAATAAAAAATAAATGATTAGATCGATTACGCTCATTGCCCTGCTTTTTACTACATATTTCTCCTTCGCCCAACAGAAATATACCATTAGCGGGACAGTAAATGACAAAACCACAGGCGAAACCATTATTGGTGCTATTTTGAGGATTGAAGGAAAGAGTGCCGGTACAACGACAAATGAATATGGGTTTTATTCCCTTTCACTTCCCGCAGGCAGCTATATTGTCATGGTTGATTATATCGGTTATCAGGAACACATGTTCAGCCTGACCTTAGAGAAAGACTCCATTTTGGCTATTTCCATGGTACCGAAAAACAAGCAGCTGTTGGAAGTTGTTGTAACAAGTAAGGCGAAAAATGAAAATATTACATCAGCCCAGATGGGAATGAATACCCTTAACGTTAAAGAATTAAATGCATTACCGGTGCTCTTTGGAGAAAGGGACGTAATGAAAATAATACAGCTATTGCCCGGTGTAAAATCAGCAGGCGATGGCAATACAGGCTTCTTTGTAAGAGGTGGTGCTGCAGATCAGAACCTGATATTACTCGATGAGGCGGTAGTATATAACCCGTCGCATCTTCTGGGGTTCTTCTCTGTTTTTAATTCGGATGCAATTAAAAACCTTTCACTGTACAAAGGAAATGAGCCCGCACAATATGGTGGTCGTCTGTCTTCCGTTATGGATATAAAGATGAACGACGGCAACAACCAGTCTTACCATGCCAGTGGCGGTATAGGCCTAATATCTTCTAGGCTGAACTTGGAGGGGCCGTTAGTAAAAGATAAAGGGTCATTCCTAGTGAGTGCCAGGCGAACTTATGCCGACGCATTTCTCATTTTTTCCAGCGACGAAAACATGAAAAAGAACAAGCTTAATTTCTATGATTTCAACGCAAAATTGAACTATAGGTTTTCAGACAAAGACAGAATATATCTATCTGGGTACTATGGCAAAGATGTCTTAGGGCTTAGCAATCTATTTGGCATTAACTGGGGCAATGCAACCGGTACATTAAGATGGAATCACATTTTTAATCCGAAATTGTTTTCAAATACATCTTTGATCTATAGCAACTATGACTACAAATTCAAAGTTACTACTGCCGGTATTGATGCAAGCATACTGTCTGTGATCAATGACTGGAATTTCAAAGAAGAGCTGAAATATTTTATGCATCCTGGTAACTCTCTGTCATTCGGACTAAATTCAGTGTACCACACGCTTACTCCGGGACAATTTGAAGGCACTATCACTGCGCCTAGTCAGCCAAAAGTCCACTCTTGGGAGAACGCTTTCTATATTGCCGATAGTTGGAGAGTATCAAAGAAACTGAATATTGACATGGGAATCAGGTTGAGTACATTCTCATTCTTTGGAGGAGACAATAAATTCTACAATCTCGATGGGAACCATAATATAACAGACACATTCACCTATGCTTCCGGACAAATAGTGAAAACCTATGTCAACCCTGAGCCGCGGCTATCGGCAAGCTATCAGCTAAACAATTCGTCCTCCATTAAGGCAGCATATGGGCGCAACACACAGTATCTGCATTTACTATCAAATTCAACGACAAGTAATCCTACTGATAAATGGGTGGCGACAAATAACATTATTAAGCCCGAGCTTTCAGACCAGGTCTCATTAGGTTATGCACAAAATTTTAAAGACAATACTTATGAATGCAGTGTGGAGACCTACTACAAGTCTATGCAGCATCAGGTTGATTATAAAAATAATGCGCAGGTATTGAGCAATGACGCCATTGAGCCACAACTCTTATTTGGACAGGGAAGGGCCTATGGTATTGAGCTGCTGATGAAGAAAAACGAGGGCAGGTTTACAGGCTGGGTTTCTTACACATTATCCAGAACTGAGTTACAGATCGATGGCATCAATAAAAATGCATGGTATCCGGCACATCAGGACCAGACACATAATTTGTCGGTCGTCGGTATGTACAAGCTGTCAAAAAAATGGACCGTATCGGCCGATTTTGTTTACTACACTGGGTATGCTGTTACATTTCCAAGTGGAAAGTATAACGTCGATAATCAGGTAGTCTTCTACTATACAGAACGCAATGCATACCGCGTACCGGCTTATCATCGGTTAGACCTCGGGGCCACGTGCAAGCTAAGAGAGCGAAAGCACTTTTCGTCTGAGGTTTCCTTCAGTTTGTATAATGCATATGGTCATGCAAACCCATATACCATCACATTTCAGCAGGATCCGAATAATGCAACTAAAACCCAGGCAGTGCAAACCTCTTTGTTTCAATGGGTACCATCAATATCATACAATTTCAAATTTTAATTTCACAACATGAAGAGCTTATATATTTCCTCCATTTTTTTGTTGCTTACCACACTAGTGGCTTGTCGAAAGGTAATCAAAGTAGACCTCAATGCGTCAACTCCCAGGTACATTGTGGTAGGTAATATTACTGACAAGCCCGGCCCTTATCACGTAAAGATCACCAAATCGTTGAACTTTGATCAGGATAATAATTTCCAGGGCGTCAGCAATGCTCAGGTCCTGATCACCGACATAACTTTGAGCGTTACCGACACACTAACCGAAGAAAGCAGCGGCAATTACGTTACGCATTCCATCTTAGGGATAAATGGACATGTCTATAGTTTGAAGATAACTTCAGGCAACAACATCTTCTCCGCAACATCTACCCTGCCAGCGGCTGTTCATCTCGATGACCTTTATACCGAGAAAGCCGCACTGAATGACAATCTTGATGTAGTGCCTGTATTTAACGATCCGGCAGAAAAAGGCAATTATTTTCATTTGCTGCTCACGGTTGCAGACAGTATCAGCCCGCAAATAATGATTATTGATGACGGATTGATTAATGGACAAAAGATCATGACACCCATCTACAACAAGATGAAATTTGCTTCTGGCGATGCTGTGAGTGTAGAGCTGCAGTGTGTAGATAAGGGGGTATTTAATTACTATAGTGATCTACAGCAAACAGAAGCTCAGAATTTAGCCAACCCAGCGAATCCCCAAAGCAATATTACCGGTGGTGCCTTGGGCTATTTCAGCGCGCATACGGTGAACAAAATGACGATAATAGTTCCATAGCATATTAGCAACAACATTAAGTTATTGGATTGATATTTAATTGGAGCACAAATGAATATAATGAATTCAACAATGAGAACAGACAAGATAAATGCTACTGTTACAGGTGTGTTTTTTATTATTGCCGCTGTGGCAGCTATCACAGGGCTTATATTATACGACCCGCTTCTAAACCACAGCGACTACCTGATCCGTGGTGCCAGGTATTCAAATCAAATAGTTTTAGGGGCTTTCCTAGAACTAATACTTTCCTGTTCGGCAGTCGGAACGGGGATTATGCTATACCCATATTTAAGAAAAGTAAATGAAAGTCTAGGGATGGGGTATGTATGTTTTCGAATGTTGGAAGTCGTTTTTATACTAATCGGCATCGTAAGCGTACTTTCACTTTTAACGCTGAGTATTTCATTTACAAATACAACTGCGCCGGACGCTGCATCATTTCAAGCGACAGCAAGAACATTGAAGGCTATACATGAATGGACCTTTATGCTAGGTCCAAATTTCATGCTTGGAATAAACACATTTATATATAGTTATGTACTCTTTCAGTCTAAACTTGTTCCAAGAAAAATTTCAGTGATTGGAATTCTCGGAGCGGTTCTAGTATTCACAGCAGCCCTCCTGGAATTGTTTGGCATAATTCTTCAAATATCCATATGGGGGGCGTTATTGGGCATGCCGATCTTTGTTTATGAAATGACCTTAGCAATCTGGCTTATCATAAAAGGATTTAATTATCCGGTAGAAACCGTCAATTAAGGGGATTACAACAGGTTTATAACAGGTTTAGCGAAACTATTTATGACTAAGTAATTTCATTATCAATAAAATAACTAAAAGCATTGAAAAAAGTATCATTTAAGTGCGCCTGATAAATTAGCGACATTTTAAAAACTAAAAGGCGACGGCGTATTATCAGAAATATAATACCAACCGCAAAAAACAAAAAAATGTTACGCAACTAAAAAATTTTCAACAAAATAGAACAACTCACTTTACAACACCGAAAAGGATGCAAGAAAGGATAATTAAATCGCCAGTGACAAGAATATTCCTTGGACTATTTGTATGCTTAACTACAATAATCATCGTACAACAAATATTCCTTAAAATACCGGGTATAGGTCTATTGAGTAATGATTTCAGAAATCTTATTAAAGGAATAGTTGTCTCATTTTTAGCAATGGGTAGCTATGCAGGTTTTTACTACAAATACGAAAAGAGGGTAATTACAGAGTTATCAATTAAAGGAATAGGGAAAATACTGTTTTTGGGATTGATTATCGGTGTCGGTTTGCAGTGCCTGACAATTTTGGTAATTTATCTATTCGGTAGTTTTAAGATCATATCTATTAATGCTTTTTCAACTCTGATTATTCCATTTACTGTGGCTATTACAGTAGCGATAATAGAGGAAATATTACTTAGAGGAATTGTATTTAGAATCACGGAAGAAAGATTAGGGAGTGTGATCGCATTGATTATTTCTGGTATTATTTTCGGCGGGTTGCATCTGATAAATCCGCACGTTACACTAGTTTCTACTTTATGTACGACTACGGTCGGGATATTTCTTGGTGCTGCCTATATGTGTTACAGAAGTTTATGGTTTCCAATAACGATACATTTTGCCTGGAATTTCACACAAAATGGAATTTTCGGTGCCATAACATCCGGCAATGAGAAGACAAATAGTTTATTGGCAACTAAAATAGGAGGACATGAAATCATTTCAGGTGGACAATTTGGCCCGGAAGGTGCAATACAAACACTATTTTTTTTCTTAACGGCTACTGCTATTATTATTCAAATACTCAACAAAAACCGAAAGTTTGTAGCGCCGTACTGGAAAAATAGGCATACACCTTTAAATAGTAGCAAATATTGTGAACTCAAGTAAATGACAACGAGAATAACTCGTACTCTACTAGCTAACTGAATTTTGGAATATCACTCGATCTTTTTTGTACATTCTATACCGAACATCAATTTATCGCCAAATACTAGTTGCTAAGGTTTTGCAAAACTCGTCAACGAAATGATACCAAAAACGTGCATTTCCCATTAAACGTAAAAGGATGCAATTAATTTGCATCCTTTTACACATTTTTAGGCGGACCGTGGGGGATTCGAACCATCAATTCAAAAGTTATATCGTTCCAACGATATTTTCATTTTCATTTCCTACCTTCGTTCACGTATAGTAAATGATAGTGTGCTATTCCGATTTAAAGTGAAATTGTTTCACCGCTTCTTCACCAAATATTTGCGCCAACACTAAAACATAGTATTTATAGGCCTTCCAGCCAATCCATTCGATTCCTGGCAAGACCACATTATAATAACGGAGTACATCAGCGCGCCAAGCGATGATGCGCTCCGTTCCCATTTTCGCCCTGCACAGAAGCTACAAATTCACCAATTGACTAGATAGCTCCCACCCTTCTCCATATTAAGCCATATCATTGATCCTACGCTCTACTTTACCCCCATCACCACATTGAAATATCCAATACGCTGCGATACAGAATCCACTTACTTTTGTTGAGTATCAGCGGAAATAATTTAAACAAACGCCTGCGTAAAAGAACCCCATCGTGCAGGCAAGCAATGTGCAGATCATTCCGCAACTCACCAATCAAAATGTAGTTAATGGAGGCAAACAAAACCCTACGTCTTATACTCGGCGATCAGTTGAACAGACAGCATAGTTGGTATGCACGCGTAGATGATGATACTACATATGTAATGATGGAAGTGCGATCAGAAACTGACTACGCTACTCATCATATTCAGAAAGTAGCCGGCTTCTTTGCCGCTATGCGTGCCTTTGCTGATGAACTGAGCATGCTAAAGCACAATGTCGTTTATATAAAATTGACCCATGAAGGAAACAAACAGAGCTTCAAGGAAAACATATCAGACCTCATAGCCAAAAAGAACTTCACACATTTTGAATACCAGCTACCCGATGAATACCGGATGGACATGCTACTGCAAGACGTTACCAGCAACCTGTCAATTCCCTTCAAACTATACGATACAGAACATTTCTTCAGTACCCGGGACGAACTAGGTAAGTTCTTTGAAGGCAAGAAGCTGTACCTGATGGAGAATTTCTACAGGTACATGCGCAAAAAGCACAACATCCTGATGGATGGTGACAAACCAGTAACCGGCCAGTGGAATTATGATGGAGAAAACAGGAAGAAACTACCCGCAGGCCACAAGCCGGTTGCGCCAATTCTACTTCAGAATAATGTACAAGACATCGTCGACGAGATCGGTACAACAAACATTAAAACAATTGGCACCGTCAAGGTAAACGCTTTCGCATGGCCAATTGACAGGCAACAATCTCTTTCATTGCTTAGCTTCTTTCTAAAGGAATGTCTGCCATTGTTTGGCACATACCAGGATGCCATGACAACAGGTGAATGGTCGCTCTATCACTCCCGCATATCCTTCTCACTGAACTCTAAAATGATATCTCCGGCTGAAGTAATAGAAGCGGCCATACAAGAGTGGAGCGAAAGACCAACTGAGATACAGTATAACCAACTGGAAGGATTTGTGAGGCAGATAATTGGCTGGCGGGAATACATGAGGGGTATCTATTGGCTTAAAATGCCTGAATTTGCTACGCTCAATTTCTTCGAACATACTACTTCTCTACCCGATTGGTATTGGACAGGGCAAACAAAGATGAACTGCCTGAAACAAAGCATTCAACAGTCACTCACGCATGCCTATGCCCACCACATACAACGCTTGATGGTAACAGGCAATTTTGCCTTACTGGCAGGCGTACACCCCGACGAGGTCGATGTCTGGTATCTGGGTATCTATATTGATGCACTCGACTGGGTAGAAGTGACCAATACCCGCGGTATGAGTCAATATGCCGACGGTGGAATTATTGGCACAAAGCCATACGTCAGCTCTGCTGCCTACATCGACAAAATGAGCAACTATTGTTCCACTTGCTACTACGACAAGTCTAAGAAGACAGGCAACAGAGCCTGCCCGTTCAATAGCTTGTATTGGAACTTCTATAACAGGCATGAAGAAAAGCTGGCCAAAAATCCAAGGGTACAAATAATGTATACCATCTGGAACAAAATGAAACCCGGGCAAAAAGCAGAACTACTACAGCAAGCAGACTATTACTTACAAAACATTAATGCGCTATAAAGTGAAAACCGCCATAGTCTGGTTCAAAACGAACCTGAGAGTACATGACAACGAGCCACTGCTAAGAGCCATTGAGCAAAACGACCTGGTAATACCGGTATATTGTTTTGATGACAACCACTATAGAACAACCGAAAAGGGCTTTAAGAAAACAGGTTCCTTCAGAGCACAATTTATCTTGCAGGCATTGTTAGATCTGGACAGCAGCTTACGTCAACTAGGCTCAGGACTTTTGATTGTAAAGGGTAACACAGGTGATGTATTAGCGCAAATAGCACTGGAATACAAAGCTCGTAAAATATATGCCCAACAGGAAGTTGCTCATGAAGAACTACAAACTCAGGATGAAGTTACAACTAAGCTACAAGCTATTCATTGCTCACTGGAGACTTTTAATACAACCGCACTTTACCATCCCCACGACTTGCCATTTACAATAGCAAACGTACCTGATATTTTCACCCCGTTCAGACATAAGGTAGAATCTTCCACCAAAATAAGAGCTCCCTTTCCTTCACCAAAAGCTATCAGATCACTAGAACTACCTGCACTGCAACTCCCGAGCTTATCCGACCTTGGATTGGGTCCTGCAATTTTAGATAGCCGTGCTGCGTTTAATTACCCCGGAGGAGAAAGCAGCGCAATGATGAGGGTTAAATACTACTTTGAAGAAAGCGGACTGGTCTCATCATATAAAGCAACTCGCAATGGACTGGTAGGCGCAGACTACTCCACTAAGTTCTCACCCTGGCTGGCCATTGGCTGCTTGTCGCCCCGGTATGTATATCAGAAGTTGAAGGCATATGAAGCAAACTATGGGGCCAATGACTCCACCTATTGGGTAGTATTTGAATTATTATGGAGAGACTATTTCCGATTAATAATGAGCAAATATGGTGTACAATTATTCCTGAAGAACGGCATTGACAGCAACCACCCGAAAGCTAAACAGCACAATACAGAAGTATTCGCAAAATGGATCAACGGCGAAACGGGAGTAGACTTTGTAGATGCCAACATGCGTGAACTAAAACTTACAGGCTTCATGAGCAACAGAGGACGGCAGAATGTAGCCAGCTACCTATGTAACGACCTTAAACTAGACTGGACATATGGTGCAGCATATTTTGAAGTACAACTGATAGATTATGACGTGTGCAGCAACTGGGGCAACTGGGCATATATAGCCGGTGTAGGCAACGACCCACGCAAAGACAGGTACTTCAACATTCAAAAGCAAGCCGACCAATATGACACTGACCACAGTTATAGAAACCTGTGGCTTAAGTAATACTTGGATGTATTAGTGCCGCAGCTGACCAGCCCGACACGCGCATATTTTTTGCTCTTTGAGAAACTTTATTCCTTCAACAATTTCACATGCCCGATCCTTACTCCATTGTGATAATAGTTGATAATGTAAACCCCTGATGAGAGTTCACTAATACTTAGCGTGCTTTTATTTTGGTCTATACTTACTGTACGAAGAACCTTGCCTGATAAATCAGTCAACTCTACCATTGACGTGCCATTTAGCGGTCCGTCTATGGCTACTGTTACCATATCATTAGCAGGATTAGGATAAACACTCAACGTCTGGATGCGATTCACATTTTCAACAGCCAGATTAAATATGCCATACTCAGCCGACAACCTGCTGCAACCATTGGTGTCTGTCACAAGTACCTTATATCCGGCATTGGTAAATGCATGTACACTGCTGCTGGTTGCCCCTACAATTGTAACGGTATTAGCATACCACTGGTATGAGGCAAAATAATTGCCTGTACGTAGTGTAGATCCATCGAATGTAATAACAGGCGCTGGAGCAGGATATACATGAACATATACTGCAGCGGACGAAGATGCACAAATGCCTGGCAAGTTAACAAAACACGTATAGTAACCGGTAGATGTAGCGATATAAGAGGCTGAAACGGCACCGGGGATATTCACACCACCCCTCTTCCACTGATATACAGCGCCGGGTACATTGGCTACGGACAGTGCTACATTTATGCCTTCACAGAAAGTCGTAGGTCCGGCGGGAGCAATGACCGGAGGAGGCACAGAAGTAACCGAAACTGTATTGGAATTAGTTACACATCCCTGTGGACTGGATATAACTGCATGATAGTATGCGGTAATACTTGTGCTGAATGTAGCGTTCGTAGCTCCGCTGATTACAGCTCCACCACCAGCTACCGGAGATGTATACCATTGGTAAGTGTACCCTGCACCGGTTGCCGCTGATAAAGTAACACTACCTCCTTCACAAAAGGTAAGCGCGCCACTTGCAGCAATAGTTGCTAATGGCGCCGGATCAACGGTATCTGTATGAGGGGTGCCTGTAGTATCTGAACAGCCTGCTGCATTAAAAACTATGAGCCTGAAATTACCTGAATTGTGTACTGTATAGGAAGCGTTGGTGGCGCCAGGTATAGAAGAACCACTTGACCTCCATTGATAAGTATACCCAAGTACAACAGGTCCATTAAGCACCACACTATCATAAGAGCAGAATCTGGTCATTGACGATGATGGTGTGATCGTTGCCGTTGGCTTAGGCCTGATGGTCACGACCACAATTCCGGCACCTGTGGTTACCGCACTGCAGCCTGTTGTGGTATTCAATATTCTTACCGAATAGCTGCCGGTTGCATTGGCAGTATATGATGAATTTGTGGCACCCGCAATTGCAGGAACGCCAAGATACCATTGGTACGCATAACCCGCACCCGGTGTTGCATTCAATACAACAGAATTGGGAAAACAAACACTTGTCCCACCTACCGATGTAATTGTAGTGACGGGAAGTGGGTTCACAACTACAGATGTACCGGTTGTAGCGGCAGCACTGCAACCAAAGCTGTTGGTAATGGTTACATTGTAGGTACCTGCCATTAACGCCGTATAATTAATATTGGTTGCGCCTGGTATTGGACCTGCGGTATTGCTCCATTGGTAAGTGTCGCCGGCACCACCACTGGCCATAAATATTACGCTGTCCCCTGCGCAGAAGGTTGTGGTACCACCTGTAACAGATATAGCTGCTAAAGGCAGGGCATGAACGACCACTGTCTGTAGGGCAGAAGTAGCAGCGCAGGCACCGGAGCCTGTGATCACAACCGTATAGTCACCTGTAGTACTTGCACCATAGTTTGAATTCGTAGCGCCGCTTATTGCCACCCCGGTATTGTACCACTGATAAGTATACCCTACACCTGTAGTTGTACTGAGCGTTACATTAGCACCCGCACAAATAGATAGAGAACCTGATGTGGTAACTGCTGGTGATGGATAAGGATAGACAGTGACTGTTGCGCCTGCTGAAGTAGCACTACAGCCTGCCGCCGATGTAGTAACAACCGAATACGTTGTAGTTGTGGTAGGGAACGCAAGATAAGTATCATTGGTTGCACCTGCTATTGGCGATGCTCCATAATACCATTGGTAAGTGTTACCTGCACTTACAGTGGCACTCAGTGTTACACTGCTGCCATTGCAGATAGAAGATGAAACCGGAATTATCGATGACGTTGGCAACGGATTTACTGTTACCGTAGTTGTGGCCGTACCCACGCAGCCGGTAACATCTGTTCCTGTCACTGTATAGATAGTGGAAGCAGATGGAAGAGCAGTAACAACATCGCCCGTAGTCGCAGACAATCCGATTGATGGCCCCCATGTATATGTACCAGCCACGCCTGCCCCACCACCTGTAAGGACTACACCTGTTGTTGAACCCGTACAGATAAAAGAAGTAGCTGGTGTGGCTGTAATTGTTGTTAATGGGCATACTACCCTGCAATAATAGTCGTTAGATTGTCCCCACCAGGCAGAACACGGAGCCGAAACACTGCCGCCCACATAGTGCGGTTCACCCAAATATACCCGCATTGGCAAATTGACACCAACAGTAACCCCTGTTACAGGAACCGTAAAATTGTAAGAACCAGATCCTGTAGATGATGCAAGATAGGTAGTAGTGCCTGCCAGTTCAGACAACTCAAATGTTCCATTATTATTCCAGTCAACATACACAGCGATATACGCAGGATACCCTGTAACCCTTGAAAAAGGAATAGTGACAGTGGCACCAGCCGGAGCCACAATTCCTTGTGTTGAAAAATAATTAAAGTAAGACCCTACACAACTACTGCCGGTGTAGCTGATAGTAGATGTTACTCCCACACCGGAAGCAGAAACAGAATAAAAGAACTGCGAAGTACACCCAGCCGTGTATGAAGGCGCAGTGCCTGTACTACATTGCCCATATGCATTTTGCATATTAAAAAGGAAAGCACAGATAGCTAGCGTATTAAAGAGCGTACTGAGTATTTTCATGTTCTGTTTTTTATGTCGTGCCAAAAAATCCTGACAGAACAACAAAACTAAAACCCCAATATAACCTCAGCCCGAAGTGAAGGTTAAGGATTTATTGTTTAATTGTTACATGTTTTAATTTGCAATTAATAGATCACTGTAACGATCATGCAGAAGTAAAAAATAAAGAGGCCGTCACCTGCAGGGACGATCTCTTATCAACTCCTAAATCTAAACACAACTTATTCTTTGACTAACCTCTGCGAAACTTTCTGCTCGCCCTGTGTAAGCTCTACCATGTATATACCGGCTGCAAACTTGCTTAATGGAACGGAAACAGTACCATTCTGCTGTTCACCCAACTCCTCATTGTAAATATTTACACCACTGATATCCATAACACGCACTGATACCTTTTCCTTTTTACCGGATGTATAACTGATCTTCACATCATCGATTGTTGGGTTAGGTGTCATACTTACAACAAGAGCTTTAACAGTTGCAGAAACATTGGACTTCAATGTAAGCTCAAAGCGATCTCCCTGAGTAGTTTTATCCTTGCTAATTGTAAATGCATATTCCGTACCCTGGTTAAGATCAACATACTTTTCAAGCAGCTTGTCATGAAGTACTAATTTACCACCTTCAGGAACAACCACATTGTCAGCACGGATGATAAAGTTCTGCTGGTAACCGCTGGTTACACCCAATGGTATTACCTTCTCCACTGCAAATGGACGACTATCTACTGCTAGCTTACGATTGTCGGAAGACTGACTATAGAAATTGAAATCCGACACACCCATAGGCTTCACCGCATCCAGCATCATATCTTCTTTATCAGTTGCATGGTCGTTGAAATCGAATTTCAACATATCCCACATATGGTAGTTCACATCATAAACATTGATGCTGGTATATTGAACCGGGGCCTTGTACAGGTAGTTTGAAGTATTTGGTGATTTATCGGCCTCTATAAAGTCAATGTGGGCGTTATCATGATCGGCACGTACCTGTATACAGGTATTGGCTTGCACGTAATAATGCACCGGACTACTACCAAGGTTAATGGCAACAAACTGACCACCGGCACTTAGATTAGGATCAAAAACATAGAATGCGCCACCTATCACTTGTCCGGCTGCCCTTGCATTCCAGATTACGTAACCCATATCCACTGACGAAGGGTATGGATTTCCCACCATATTAAAATCCTGTATCGTATCTATCAATCCCTGCGCTAACGGTATGGATACATCCCCTTGGTTTACCGGACCAAGCATCTTAAAGGTTGTTGGTGATGGTGTATATCCTCCGGTCGCTCCAAGGTAACCCAATCCTTCTCCCTTGGCTCCTCTGAAAAAGAGGCGTATACCTTGACCCGGATGCACCTTGTTAGAATCAACAGCACTAATATTTATCTTAGTAAACGGCTTCCAACCGGGATCATAACCCAGCGACGAATTCTCTGTATATGGATCCAACCTGAATGCAGATGGAGCATTGGTAGTTGTTGATGTAAAACCGTTTGCAGCCCCGCCAGAACCTGTTATATCTATATAAGGCTTTAACTGGCTCAGCGATAACTTATCGCTAAACGGATGAGCGAAGAAACGATACCTGCGCAACCCACCCATTACATACTGATCCACCTTTACTTTACCTGATATACCGGCACCAACATTGGTAATGGCATCGATACGGGCAGTAACATTGGTGTCAAATGATGCAAGCTCCAGGCTATCACTGGTTGATAAAATACCGGATGTAATGTAAAGCGTATTGGCAATGATCACATGCGCGCCACTATCTACCGCTGCACCCGATGCATTATCCAGTTCAAGGTTACTTATTGTTCCGTTACCTTTTATTGCCTGCAGACTTGTGCTATTCAATATCACTTTACCATCGCCCGAAACAAAACCATCGTTCTGCAACGTACCCTTAGTATTCAGAACAGATCCCGCATCCATCACTATAGTTGCACCACGTCCTAGTTTAAGCCCGGAAGTTGTAAAAGGTGTAATGCTGCTTATTACAGGAACGTATGATCCTGAATCAACAATTACATCATCTCCCAGATCCGGAACTGTATTACATGCCCAGTTTGCCGCATAATTCCAATCAGTGAGATGACCTGCCGAGCCACCTATCCATTGCATAGGGGTCGGCGCTATATAAACTACTGTATCAATATAGGTAGTACATACTGGATTAGACACACTTAAAATGGTATAATTATGAGGTATTGAAATTACCCCTGAATTGATGGAGAACGCGCCGCCTACAGAAATTGTGGAATTGACAACTGCGCTACTATCCACCATGTATGAAATTGTATTAGACGGCACACCTGTTATATAAACTGTACCAGCATGACCGACACAAGGCACATCAACTGCCGTGACTGTAGCTGTAGGGTAAGCCAGGATGGTTGTTGTAACCGGATATGGTGCACTCGCACACACACCGTTACTCACGATCACAGACCCGTTAAAAGTACCCACGGCACCCGAGGCAGGCATAATAAGAGGTATAGAACTACCAATAAGCGCGGAGCCTGTTACATCAGTAAATCCAACACTATTGGCAGTACCATCCCAGTTCAGGTCGTAACTTGTTGGCCCGGCTGTTGTTGAGCTGAATGACACAGAAGCTAATGTAGTAGGCTGACAAACTGTTGGCATTGCAGCACTCAATGCTATAGTTGGATTAGCATTTACTGTATCCGCACCAGCCATACCATAATCACATGCACCGATACCCGACGCAATAATTGTATAAACACCTGCGGCTGATTGCAAACCAAAATCCAACGGCGCTAGTGAACCGGGAAGAGCAGCGCCCACAGGTGACACACCATTGTACAATTGATATTGAGTACCTGTATCTGAGTTATTAAGCCCAATTGTAACTCCTGCAGAAGCACAGGCATTGCCACCAGTTATATTATAGACAACAGGGTGAGGATTAACGGCGACCATTGATGTAACCGATGGAAGGCTTATACATCCCGGCCGGTTATAAGTTACCGTAAGGCTATATACACCAGACTGTCCTGCACTCGTTGGCGTAATCGTCCTGCTGCTTACACTTGCAGCTATAGCCGTTGAAGTATACCCGCCAGGGCCAGACCATGCATAAGAAACAAATGATGTACCTGCAGGGCCGGAAGGTGTACCCGTTTCCGATAACACAAAACTCTCAGTACCACCCAAACAGATATTTGTATCTGAAGCAGCGACTGTGCCCGCATCAGGCAAAGGCAACACAGTTACACTTGCTGTACCTACTACACAACCACCTACTGAAGCTGTATACGTTGTTGTAACGGTCGGTGTAGCCATTACTCCTCCGGCAGTTGTAGTCAAACCGGCTGACGGAGACCATGTGTAAGCAGATTGCGCGGCAGTTCCTGTGATCGCAACATTGTCAACAAAATACAACCAAGAGGCAGCTGCGCCAAACTTATAGAAGCCAAACCTTACTTTAACATTGGCATTACCAACATATGGTGTAAGGCTGATAGTATTGGAAATCCCGTTCATGGCATAGGTGCCACTGCCCGGCCAGCTATTAGGCGCTCTCCATAAGCTAACCCACGTACTACCGCCATCGATAGATATAGCCACGTTACCTGAATCATTGGTAGTTGCCCCGAGATCGTAAAAATAATTGTAGCTGATCGAGGCAGTTGCATAATCAGCAAGAGAAAACGAAGGAGATACCAATTGAGACGCCGTAGTTGCTCCGCTTCTGTTATCAAGAACATAGGCTTTGCCCGATCCAGATATAGTGGTAGAAGACCAGGTAAAAGGTAATGTGACGGGAGACCAAGCTGTAGTTCCGCTCGTAGTCCACCCTTCAGTGGCTATATTTCCTTCAAATGCTTGTGTCGGCATCGGATAGAGATTTGCCGAGGCTGTTAGTAACTGGCCTGGCGCTGCGCAAATCGATGTTGTAGTTGGCGTCACCGATAGTGCATTAACACCGGGGTAATTTATTGTGGCAGTTGCATTGCTGGTACAAGTAAATGTATTCGTACCTGTAACTGTATACACCACTGAAGCAGAAGATAAAGAGTTAACCGTAACGTTTGCTCCGGTTGACGCTGACAGGCCAGTGGAGGGAGACCATGAATAAGTGCCTCCAATGCCTGCACCGCTGGCACTTAATACTGTACTGCTTGCACCTGTGCAGAATGCGCTACTTGATGGAGTCACAGTCATTGTTGGAACCGGACTAATGTTGATGACCGATGTTGATGTAACGCTGGTATCGCTGGTATTGGTGCACGTCACAACCGATCTGTAGTACGTATTTGCCGTAACAGATGGAGTAGTATATATATTACTTGTTGCACCGCTTATATTAGACCACGTTGCATTGTCAGGTGAAGATTGCCATCTGTAGGTGATACCCCCTGCTGTAGGTGATGGCGCTGTTAGAATATTAGAACCTGTCCCACAGTATGTTGCAGAAGCAGGGGTCACAGTGCCCGCTGACGGTACTCCCGCACATGGCGGCGGAACAGTAACCGTAAGTAATCCTGCACCGGATGTCGAAGTTGCACCGGCTGCGTTTGTAACTATACAACGATAACCATACCCATTCCAGGCCAGTGGAACGTTAGCCAGCGTAAGCGTATTAGTAGTAGCTGTTGATGTAGTGCTGTACCCGCTATAAGTACCGGTAGCATCCAGCGTAGCGGAATTTATATTTGTCCACGTACCACCACCGCCAATACCGGAAGTATTTCTCTGCCATTGATAAGAGGCCGCACCCCCTGCACCTACGGAAAATGAAGTGCCGGCAAACTCTATAATAGAAACATTATTTGGATAAGGGTTAATGACCGGAGCAGCAGTACCAGGAACAAGTATGCCACTTAGCGTAAAATCATCTACCCTGAATGTGCCGGAACCTGAAGCCCCGTTTACACCGAGTACAACGGTAACTGTACCGGTTAGGTTAGATAGAGCAGGAGAAAGTGATAGTGTACCGGTTCCTGTACCGCTGGTTGGCGCGGTACCCGACCCTACCGATGTACCGTTAATGGTCAATGTATAATTTGGCGCACCTGTAGCGCTTCTTTGCCTCCAGAAACTATATGATGTAAGAGAAAGAGAATAACCGGGCTGAATGGTCATTGTCATGGTAAAAGTTGGGGTGCCGGCGGAACTACTAAAAGCGAGTGCCTGTCCTGAACCACCTGCAAATTGTGTTACAGCGGCTGAACCGGTCCAATTTCCACCAGACAGGCCTGGCGCAAGAACCGCGCCACCGGTATAATTTGGAGAGCTTAGCGTACCGGCATCAAAACTGTTGTAGTAAAGCTGGCCTGAGGTTGTAACTGCCGTAGATACAGTCAGCGCTTGAGTTGCAGTATTAGTGCCACAGGCATTGGTTACATTATAAACAATATTTGTAGTGCCGGCTGAAAACCCGCTTACTCCTCCTCCGCTCACATTCACGTTGGCTACGGCAGGACTACTGCTCGTCCATGTACCACCGGTTGCAGGTACATATGAAAGAGTTATTGTGCTCCCTGCTGTTAAAGTAGAAGTACCTGTGATCGTTGGTATGACATCAACAACAACCGATACCGTAGTAGCAGTAACAGTGCCACAACCATTTATTGCCGATACGGTATAGATACCTGCTGATAGTGAATTGGTCACTCTCGATGCCGGATTACCGCTGGCTGTATAAGTATTCGGGCCTCTCCAGGTGTATGAAGTGGCGTCTGTTGCCGTTGCTGTAAGCGTTAGTGTTGCACCACTGCACAATGGTGTAGATGTAGCTGTCGCGGATACCGCTGTTGGTGGTGTGTTAACAACTATTGAACTTGTGGTGGCACTTGTAGTACCACATGCATTAGTCACCGCAAGTGTGTAAACTCCGGCAGATAAAGTATTAACTGCAAAGCCCGCAGGATTTCTTACCGTTTGGCTGTAGCTATTAGGTCCCGTCCACTGATAGGACGTTGCGCCTGCCGGGCTACCCGTTAATGTAAGTGTCTGTCCACTGCAAAGTGTCGTTGCATTAGACGTTGCAACAACGCCTGTTGGAACCGTAATGACTGACACAGACGCAGTTGTGGCTGTAGTAGTACCGCAACTATTCATAGCACTTAAAGTATATATCCCGCCAGACGAAGCTGTGGCTACAATTGCCACCGGATCTTCGTCGGTTGATGTATAACTATCCGGTCCGCTCCAGGAGTACGAAGTTGCAGTAGTTGCACTACCACTAAGTGTGAATGTACTGCCCAGACAAACGGTTGTTGGCAAAACCGAAGCAGATACGCCTGTTGGTATTCCATTTACAGTAACCGATGCAGTTGTCGCAGTTACAGTACCGCAACCATTTATAGCAGTAAGCGTATACACACCTGAAGCAGCATCTGTGGCGGTGGTAAATGAGGTATTAGCATCAGTAGATGAATAACCTGCAGGACCGCTCCATGAGTATGAAGTAGCATTAGAAGCACTTCCGGTAAGTGTAAGTGTTTGACCCGTACACAGAGAAAGCGGCATAGCGTCTGCTGTTACCGCAAAAGGTAATGAGTTAACAACCACTGAAGAAGTAGTTGCTATCGTAGACCCGCAAGTATTAGTTGCAGTTAATGTATATACCCCGGCCGACATTGTTGTAGTTGTAAAGGCCGCAGGATTCAGATCTGTCGATGTACCACCGTCAGCGTAGCTCCAGTTGTAAGATACAGCGTCGGTTGCAGATCCGGTCAAAGTCAGCAGATTACCGCTGCAAAGCGTCCCCGGGTTGGCCGATGCTGTTACTGCCGAAGGCACTGTATTAATTGTTAGCGCTGAAGACGAAGCAGATGTACTTCCGCAGCTATTAGTTGCTGTAAGCGTATAAATACCTGCAGACAATGTAGTGGTAGTTATTGCAGCTGGGTTAAGATCAGTTGATGTACCACCGTCAGGGAAATTCCATGTATAGGTTGTTGCACCGGTAGCCCCACCTGTCAATGTCAGTGACTGCCCTTGGCAAACAGTAGAGGAAGACAATGTGGCACTTACAGATGTAGGTACCGTAAGTACATTAAATGAAGCTGTGGCAGTACTGGTACCACAAGCATTTGTTGCAGCAAGCGTATACACACCAGCTGAAGCTGTACCAACTGTGAATGATGCAGGATTCAGATCGTTAGACAAATAACCATCAGGGCCGTCCCACTGAAAAGTAAGACCATTTGTTGCGCTACCCGTAAGTGTTAATGTACCACCGTCACAAACCGCTGCGGACGACAGATTTGCAGTAACCGCAGTTGGCGCAACAGTACAACCCATATCAATAGTAATTGTAGCACTTTCTCCGGTAACTATCGCAAAACAACCAGCCAGTGCCCTTGCACTATCAATAGTATAAGTAGTAGTTGACACGGGTGTTACTGTGAACGAATATGCGCCACTCGCGTCGATTGTCACGGAAGAGTAACTTCCTCCCGTCCACGAATAATAGACAATATCACCATCATTGCCATTTATGGTCAATGATGTGCTGCTTCCTGAGGGTATAACGGCGGTTCCTGTTATGGATGGTGTAGGGGTAACATTGATTATTACGTTTGATGTTGTTGCAGTTACCGTTCCGCAACTATTCGATGCAGTGAGTGTGTAAATACCTGTCGACGCTGTACCTACTGTAATTGCCGCAGGATTAAGATCAGTTGAAGTAAAACCATCGGGGCCATTCCAAACATATACTGAAGGACCAGTAATGCTACCGGTTAAAGTAAGGTTACTACCGGTACACAGTGTTGTTACCGATGCATTGGCCATTACTATTGGTGCCGCAGGTGATATAGTTACAACTGTATAAGCATAGCTTGTATCACCACCAAAAGTTGTGTAGTAAATTACGGTATCAGTACCGGCTGAAAGACCGGTCAATACCCCACCAGATGCAGTGATCGTTGCATTGGTAGCATTTGACACTGTCCACGTCCCACCGGTAACTGTATTACTGAATGTAGTTGAAGTACCTGCGCACACAGTAGTTGAACCTGTTGTCTGCCCTATCGGCGGAACAGGATAATTCTTGAGGATTGTAATTGTATTAGCTGTTGCCGCGGAAGTGCCCCTATTGCCGGTTACAACGTCAGGATAACCATCAGCATCCAGGTCACCAATAGTAACTGTTACGGGCCTGCTACCTGTTCCAAAATTAAGGACTGGTGCAAATGCTAATGTAACCGCACTGCCTGTAGCCAGGTTACGGAACATGGACACCGTGTTATCTGTATTATTAGATACAACCACATCTAACTTCCCATCTCCGTTAAGATCTGCAACTGCGATACCTGTAGGCGCATTGCCTGTAGCAATATCGGTGTGCGCTGCAAATGAACCGGATGTTAATGTTCCCAATGTACTTGTGTTGATCAGGACACTGAAAGTAGCATCGTTGAAATTAGTTACCACCAGATCATTTTTACCGTCATTGTCAATATCGCCTGCAGCAATATCGATTGGGCCCGACCCTACACTTAGAGACACTGATGTAACAAACGAAATATTACCATAGGTTGATGTATTGCGCGCAATGGTGACTGTGCTTCCTGAGTATGTTGCAGGCGATGCACCATTGCTACCCGAATTAGGTACGGCAACATCGGGCTTACCATCACCATCAAGATCAGCTATGCAAACACTCGATGGTGCAGCACCCGCTGGTATAGTTACAACCGGACCAAACGCCGCGGCTCCCGGAGTGGAAATATTAGGCAAAACATAGATGGCTCCAAGACCGCCCGACACAGCAATATCCGGCTTTCCGTCACTATCAAAATCATTGATCGCCGCAACTGAAGAGAACGGTCCGGCCGTAACATCGGTATGCGCTGCAAAAGTTGGCGTGCCTGTACCTGATGTTGTGTTAAGATATACGATCATGGTCGAACCGCCTACAGCATCTAAAAGAGGAACAATTATATCCAGCTTACCGTCACCGTCAATGTCCGCAAGCTTTATGTTGTTCGGACTCTTGGTTCCGATTCCGTCAGTAAGTGTACTTGTAAGCGAATAAGAAGCTCCTGAGATCACACCGGCACCGGTCATTACATTTTCAAATATAGAAATGGATGGAGTACCACTACCGGATACTGTAGCAGAATTGTTGACAACCAGGTCAGGCTTACCATCATTATTCAGGTCGCCGATTGCCCCGGAAAAAGGTGTCGCACCCGCAGTAAGTATAACAGAGCCTTTAAAAACAAGACTATCTGTACGGAAACCCGCATTGTTATATATAGGTGTGAAGTTAGTGTCGGAATAGGCTGTATAATTACCCGAAGTTGTAATAGTTACAGGAGCATACGTAGCTCCTGCCGGTACCGTAACCGTCAAGCTGAGCGTGGTAGAGGCACCTGCATTTACAATCGCCCGTGTTGCACCAAAATAAACAATGTTGTTTGCAGGCGTTGCATCAAAGTCTGTCCCATTGATGACAACAGTAGAACCGGGCATACCGGTTTGTGGTGCAAATGACGTAATAATCGGTGATGGTCCGTTTACACTTATTGTTCTTGTAGCATATACAGGTCCGCAACCTGCAGCTGTAGTAGATGTATAACTTATAGTAGCTGTACCCAAAGTAAGGCCCGTAGCAACCCCTCCTGCATCAATTGTAACACTGCCTGTACCGGCAGAAGTACTCCATACGCCGGTTCCGGTTGCAGTTGTATTAGCGAGCGTAATTGATGTGCCCACCTGCACAGCAGGGGTTGATGGAGTTATTGTTCCTGCGGCAGGTAATGGGTTAACCGAGTAGGTTGCCGTAATACTACTATTACCACAACCGGTAGCCGCTGTCATTGTATATGTACCGGTCATTGCAGTTGTTGGACCCGACCTTACCAATGGATTAATTGTTGTAGAGCTAAGCCCTGGTCCTCTCCATGAGTAAGTAGGGGATATATAACTTGTAGCATTTGCTACAAGGCTGAATGAACTACCGGCACAAACTGAAAAAAAAGGACTGCCGGTAATAGTTAGCGAAGTAGGAGCAGAGCCTACTACCAAGGGCACAGTAGTAAGGGTAGAAATACCGCATGAGTTAGTGGCTGTAAGTGTATAGATACCGGCCCATGCTGCAGTAATTGCAGTTCGTGAAGCAACGGCCGTAGCTGAATTTGTCAAGGCACCCGGTCCTGCCCAGCTAAAAGATGTAGCATTTGTAGCACTTCCGGTTAGCGTAAGATTCGCACCTGAGCACAATGGATTTGCAGAGGTAATTACTGCAGATGAAATAGTTGGAGTGGCCGTATGCACTACTACTGCTGTGGGAGAAAAAGTAGCAGTACCGCAAATATTCGTTGCTGAGAATGTATAAGATCCGGCCCCAGACGCGCTTATAGAAGTAATAGAAGCAATAGATGTCGTTGCACCAGCCCAGCCTGGCCCAGCCCACGAATAGGAAGTTGCGTTGGTTGCAGTACCTGTCAATGTAAGTGTGTTACCCACGCAAACAGGGCCATTAGTAGTTGCCGATACTGACGACGGAACCCCTGGGCTAACCACAACGGCGGTAGGCGAAAGTGTAGCAGTTCCGCAACCATTTGTTGCTGAGAATGTATATGTGCCTCCACCGCTGGTGGTAACCGGCGCCCTGCTTGTTATCGAGGTAGTTGCCCCGGCCCAGCTTGGCCCGGCCCACGAGTAAGTTGCGGCATTTGTAGCAGATCCTGAGAGGGTTAGTGTAGATGTGGCACATAACGGGGTTGGTGTTGCAGATGCACTTAGTCCAGATGGCATACCAGACCAAACTGTTACTGATGCGGCGTTAGAAGTGTTAGTACTGCCGCCCGAACTACAAGTGCTCACACATTGGTAATACGTGGTGGTCGAGGCGGCAAGTGTGGTAGGTGTAGTATATACAAGAGTGGTAGCACCCGAGCCGCCTGTAACGTTTGTAAAAGGGCCACCTGCACTAGTTGATTGCTGCCACTGGTAGCTGATACCGGAGCTGGTGGTAGCACTGCTAAGAGCAATAGTAGTAGAGCCACCGGTACAAATATTAGCAGATCCTGCAGTTGCCGTACCCGCAGCAGGAGTGCCCGAGCAACCTGAAGCATATACCGGAGTGATCACTACATCATCAACACCAAGAGCCTGCCCATTTGTCGCTCCACCACTACCGGTTAGTGTCCATTTGAAAAAATAGGAAGATCCATTCGCAATGCTCAGACTAGAAATGGTACATGAAACTGGCGTAGATGATATTGGGGTTCCGTAAGTTGAGTTTCCGCCATCGGCTGCGTAGCTAAGATTACCTGCTCCTGACACAGGATCAGTATATGTCCCGCCTGATGTAGTAGAAGTTGCAAAAGTCCAGCCCCATGCCCTGCTACCCGACCGGTATTTTTCATATTTCCAGGAGATCGTAAAGCCAACAATTGTTGCTCCTGTATTATTTGTTACACCAAAATATAAGACACCGGGCGTAAAAGATCCCGAACCTAAAAAGCCGGGGCATCTGTCTGTTCCTGCTGCATAATTATAGGTTCCTCCAGCAGTGAACGAACCGCTGGCGACATTTGTTACCGTTCCCGAAGCCGATGCGTAAGCAGCAGTACCGGCCCCTATAAGAAAACCTGTGGGCAACGCAGTTCCGGTACTCATTCCATCAAAATTTGTGGTTACAGCTGAAGTCGTAGTCAAACTCAGCTGACCCTTTACATTGCTGACGAACAATTGAAGGGCAAGAATCAGAATTGCATATTTACCTACAGTAAAAAAACTTTTCGTTACGAAGCTGGTTTGATACCTCTCGTGAACTAGTGGCCTCACACAGTTCGTTCCGTCTACACTACCCAATAACACTCCTGACTTGTAATTCTGTTTCATATATGGATATACTTAAGAACACAAAAGTCAAAATGTAATGTCAACGCAACGCTAAGCCTTTATTACCCTAACATAAAGGAATTGTTATGGGGGAAGGAGTGATGGCACTAACAAAAAGAACCAACGTATTGGAAATCAATCGTAGTAGAATTCAAAACGGAGTTATTGAGAAATTTTTACGAAACATACCGTTAACAACATCACTAATTATGATCATCACCGGCCTATAGCTATCGCTATAGGAACAAACAAAAACGGCCCGAACACTCTCATTGCTATCCGCACTACACTAACATCAATTATAATTCATCAGACGTTCCTCATTCAATGGTATTCAGTTATTATTACTTTTATCTCGCTATAAGGTAGTTGAATATTCTAAAACCACTAACTTCCTAGAACACGTCAACTCCCTTCCTCGTTGTTATCAGGCTGTACAAGCTCTCCTGCACCAGTCTGCCCCATGCACCCGAGCAGCCACCATAACACTCTATGGCGGGCACGAGTCCTTGGTGGGTAAAAGTGACTTTCGTTTTATTTCCTTCTGTGCTGATATCAAATACAATTTCCGTATCCGTCCACTCATCCTTATCGACGACAAAATTGATTTTGCTGTCGGTCACATGCCACACTACTTTTTTGTTAGGTATAAGCTCGGTTACCTTCTGCTTTGAAAAATGTACATCTACCATCTGGTAGGTAAACTCATCATTTAGTTTGTCTGTACTACCCTCAATTTTACCTTGCCACCATCCACGCACATTGTTGATGGAATTAAATACTTCATTGGGAGTCTGGTCTACCAAAATACTTACTGAATAATCTCTCTTCTCCATAAATCTTATTTTTTGTTGATCGATATGTTTGCGATGATACTTTTTGCTGTACAAATATATAGTCTAAAACTGCCGTCATTGGGGTACAAAAAAGACATTATAGCAGGCATATTTGGACAACCGGTATCTCGAAAAATATCTGACATACCTATCTAGAACACTGCACTGCTCATGCTTTAAATATTTTAAACTGGGGAACTACACCCCAGAACTGTAGAAATCAACGGTTGTTGGGCAATAACAACAGCTGCAATTTCAATATACATAACACACTCATTATCTATTATAACAGTCTCCCCACTGCAATCCCCCTAATGACCATCACTGTATAACAAATACACAATAGTTACCTTGTATTCACAACCGGAAAAATAATATCACGTGGCATAGTTTTTAGTTCTTTATCGGTATAAAACTACCTACAATGACACTTTCATTTAACAGCGCTGAAAAAACGATAATTATTCTTAATGACCTGATCAAGATCAACAACGACCGTATTGCATGCTATGAGCGGGCTATCGGGAACGAAAAAAATCTTGATACTGACCTTAAGCAGATTTTCAGCGATGTAATAGCGGAAGCCAACAATAATAAACAACAACTCATTGATAAAGTAAAGAGCCTTAGCCGTAACCCTAAGGACGCAAGCACCCTGTCTGGTATTCTGCACCGCGCCTGGACAGACCTTAAAGTAACGCTGATAGGTGAATCGAGAAAAGCGATCATCAACTCTTGCCTTTACAATGAAGAGATCGCACAGCACACTTATGAGGCAGCTCTCAATGTATCAGGTAAGATGAGCGAAGATGTTCATACAATTATTCAACAGCAACACGCAGGAATAAAAGAGACATACAACCACATTAAAAGCTACCGCGAAGTGGCTAGCTACTACGGCGCTTCAAGACTAGCGTACGCCAACTGATCTTATTATAATGCCAACTCAAAAAGCCCTGCACACCAGTTGTCGCAGGGCTTTCTTTATGTTGGAACGGTTTTTATTCAATTCAGATAACACACTATTTTCCAGGCATTTGAGCAATGAATACTCATTCGGGCAATGCAATGGGCATGGAAAAGAACATATATTTTAAAATATCACTTCCACATGCAGGCTAAAAACATATCGTTCCACGAACTACTTATAAAACTCAGATCATACTTCCAGGAAAATAACCAGTCCCGTAAATATGCAAATGAGCAGCCACCACTAAGGGCTGAGTTGTTCAGCACCGCCCAGATGGAACAATATGGCCGACACCTGGCAAAGGCTCATAAAACGGTAACCGGCAGAGCCCCCAACTTTCTGCTGAAGCGCCTTGCTGAAAATGAAGATATGCTGCACGAAGTACGCAACCTGCTGGCCGAGGCTATTAAAGAAGAACAGATGATAAGCCCGGCCGGCGAATGGCTGCTCGACAACTTCTATCTTGTAGAAGAGCACATACGCACAGGTAAGCAGCACTTACCAAAAGGCTATAGCGAGGGCTTGCCCAGGCTTACTGAAGGCGATAAAGAAGGCCTGCCACGTGTTTATGATATAGCTGTAGAGATCATTGCACATAGCGATGGTCACATCGACATTCAGAACATCAGCAGCTTCCTGCATGCTTATCAACAGGTTACTACTTTAAAGATGGGTGAGCTTTGGGCTATACCCATCATGCTGCGCCTCGCACTGATAGAGAATTTACGCAGGGTATCAGCACGTATAGCCATAGACCGCATAAACCAGAAACTGGCAGACCAATGGTCTGACCTGATGATGGAAACCGCTGAGAAAGATCCTAAAAGCCTGATACTCGTTATAGCAGATATGGCCCGGTCTGGCCCACCTATGGAAGGCTCATTTGTAGCAGAACTTACCCGCCAGCTCATGTGGAAAGGTCCGGCACTCACACTCCCACTTACATGGATGGAACAGCGCCTTGCCGAAAATGGCCTGACTACTGCCCGACTTGTAGACATGGAAAACCAGAAGCAAGCCGCCGATCAGGTATCTATTAGCAATACCATAGGTAGTCTGCGCTTTGTAAATACTATGGACTGGCGTGAGTTTGTAGAAACAATGAGCAGCGTAGAAAGCACTCTGCGCCACGATCCGGCAGGCGTATACGGACAAATGGATTTTGCCACACGCGACAAATACCGCCATATAGTAGAGCAGGTATCCAAGTTTAGCCAATGCTCCGAAACAAAAGTAGCGGAGCTTGTTCTGGAGTTAGCCAATTCCGGCAACGTACTCTACGGTTCTGCAAATAAGAAAAGCCACGTAGGCTATTACCTGGCTGAGAAAGGCTTACGCGAAACTGAAAAAGCAGCAAAGATGAGGTTACCGCTTCATCATGCTGCATTCAAATTATTGAAAGACAACAGGCTCATGGTCTATGCGTCTTCCATTACGTTCATCACAATACTATTGGCGGGGCTGGCCGCTTACCGCGTATACCTGCACAACTCACCCATATGGTTAACCGTCATAGTAGCAGTATTCTCAATGATAGCCGCCAGTCAATTGGCATTGGCATTGGTCAATTGGGTAGCTACCTTACGCATTGTACCCAACATGCTCCCCCGTCTCGATCTCTCTCACGAAATACCTGTAGAATACAAAACGCTTGTAGTAGTACCTACTATGATCAGCAGCCCTCACGGTATCAGTTCACTTACAGAAAGCCTCGAGATCCGCTTTCTCGCCAACAGGAAACCCAACATATATTTCGGGCTGCTTACCGACTTTAATGACGCCCCCAAAGAGCATATGCCGGCCGATGATGAACTGGTCGCTATTGCAGGAGAAAAAATAAAGGACCTCAATAAAAAGTATGGCGGCGGAAAGGATATTTTCTTTCTCTTTCACCGCCCGCGCAAGTGGAACAAACATGATAACACATGGATGGGTTATGAGCGTAAAAGAGGTAAACTTGGTGCATTGAATGACTTCCTGCTGAATGGCAATGCAGATGAATTCACGTCAATAGTTGGCGACACCACCCTACTGCACAGAGTGAAGTATATCATCACCCTCGATACCGACACTCTCTTACCAAGAGACAGTGCGTGGAAGCTGATTGCCACAATGGCGCACCCGCTCAATCACCCGGTGTACTCTGAAACAAAAGGAAGAGTAACGGAAGGTTATGGGTTATTGCAACCTCGTGTCTGCGTGAACATGCCCGAGCCAGACAGCTCCTTCTACTCCCGCATGCATGCCAGCGATACGGGCGTTGACCCATACACAAGGCTAACCTCAGATGTATATCAGGACCTCTTTTACGAAGGTTCTTTTATTGGTAAAGGCATCTACGACATAGCGGTTTTCGAAAAAGCGCTGAGTAACAGGTTTTCCGAGAATCGAATCCTCAGTCATGACCTCATTGAAGGCTGTTACATCCGTTCAGGACTGGCCACAGATATACAGGTATACGAAGACAACCCCGGCAAATTCAGCACCGATGTTAGTCGCCGGCACAGGTGGATAAGGGGCGACTGGCAGATCGCATGGTGGGCACTACCTATTGTACCCGACGCCAATCGTAAGCTGAAAGCAAATCCGCTCTCGGTCCTTTCACGTTGGAAAATATTCGATAATCTCCGCCGCAGCCTGGTGCCATTTTCTATCATGGTGCTCCTCATACTCGGCTGTAGCCTGTTAGATGATCCATGGTATTGGACCTTATCTCTATTTGCTATTATTATTCTTCCTTCCCTCATTGGCTCACTATGGGGATTGATGAATCGCCCAAAGGAGATCATGCCCAGCCAGCATATCATATCCTCACTGGGCAGTATGACAGACGGTCTGAAGCAAAATATCTTCGCCCTTGCCTGTCTGCCCTTTGAAGCATTTTACACAGTCGATGCCATACTCCGCACCAGCTGGAGGATGATCATCTCCAACCGTAAACTCTTGCAGTGGAAACCATCGGGCACTGTAGAGCAAAACAATGATAACACCTTAAGTAATGCATACCGGGCCATGTGGATCAACCCGGTAGTAGCAATAGCATTGGGTATATACATGGGTATCTATGAAGGCATTTCTCTTTTCATTATGATGCCCATACTCCTGTTATGGTTAACTGCACCCGCCGTAACTTGGTTGATAAGCAGGAAGTCGGCTAAAATAAAAACAGAACTATCCGCGGCTCAACTGTACTTCCTGCAAAAGCTTACCCGAAAAACATGGGCCTATTTTAAAGAATTTGTAGGACCCGAAGATAACTGGTTGCCACCAGATAACTATCAGGAAGTGCCGCGTGGCATTGTAGCACACCGAACCTCTCCAACCAACATTGGCATGGCACTGCTTGCCAATCTGTCGGCATATGATTTTGGCTACATTACAGGTGGCCAGCTTATGGACCGTTGCACCAACACCTTTGAAACAATGGGTAAGTTGGAACGCAGCCGCGGCCACTTTTACAACTGGTATGATACTGTGTCCCTAACACCACTGCCGCCGCGGTATATATCTGCCGTAGATAGTGGTAATCTTGCAGGCCACTTGCTGACCCTTAAGCAAGGGCTTACTGAGATTCCGGGCAACCAGGTAATAACCCGCAGAGCATTTGAAGGCCTCCGCGATACATTGGGCGTCCTTGAAGAGCAGGCTGGCAACACCAAACAGATAAGTGAATTCCGCGATTTCCTCGTAAAGGTCATCAGCAATAACCAGGTCTACCTGCAGGAAGTATATAAAGATGCTGTTACACTCAGACAGTTATCAGGCAACATCATCGACAGCTTTAGCAACCCCACAGGAGACGTCTTGTGGTGGGCGGAAGAGCTAAGCCAACAATGCACCGCGATAACCACTGAGCTCACTACACTGGTCCCATGGTGCGATAGTACAAAGATCCCCGAAGGCGCAGACATGGGCGTAATTGAAAACATACCACCCCTCAAAAGTATCCACGGCATTGCAGCTTCACTAGCCAATTTCGACCGGGCAGCAATTGAAAATGCCATTGCAACCGCTGAAAAGCGGTTGCGAGAGGTAGACAATCTCATAGAAGAATGTGAGATCTATGCCGACATTGAATTTGAATTCCTATACGACCGCACCAAACATCTGGTAGCTATTGGTTACAATGTAGAAGATAATAAACGTGATGAAAGCTATTACGATCTGCTGGCATCTGAAGCAAGGCTGGCCAATTTTGTAGCTATTGCACAAGATAAGTTGCCACAGGATAGTTGGTTCGCACTCGGCAGGTCTGTAACCAATACCGGCGGTGGTGTTATGCTCCTTTCATGGAGCGGTTCAATGTTCGAGTACCTGATGCCGCTACTGGTAATGCCTACTTACGGACAAACATTGCTCGACCAGACTTACAGATCCGTAATAGAACGCCAGATTGCATATGGACAGAAAAGAGATATTCCATGGGGAATTTCAGAGTCAGGCTATAATCGTGTTGATGCCGCCCAGAACTATCAATATAAAGCTTTCGGAGTACCCGGCACAGGTCTTAAACGCGGACTGGGTGACGACCTCGTCATAGCACCTTACGCCTCCGTAATGGCACTGATGGTCATGCCCAATGAAGCCTGCGAAAATCTCCAGAACATGGCTACCCTGGGCTTTATGGGCAAGTATGGTTTTTATGAGGCTATCGACTATACCCCTGGCCGCCTGCCAAGAGGACAATCTAATGCTATCATCAGGTCATTTATGGTGCACCACGAAGGGATGAGTATGCTGGCGTTGTCTTATCTACTACAAAACATGCCTATGCAGAAGCGCTTTGAAAGCGAACTCCGCTTCCAGGCATCTCTTCTTTTACTGCAGGAAAAGATTCCAAAAGCTACTACATCATACGCGCATACAATGGATGTATCTGATATAAAGATCACAGCCAAAGACAGTGACATGCGCTACATCAATACACCGAATACTCCGGTGCCTGAAATACAATTATTATCCAATGGTACTTATAACGTCATGGTAAGTAATTCGGGCGGTGGCTACAGCAGGTGGAGAGAAATAGCCGTGTCAAGGTGGAGAGAAGATACCACCTGCGATAACTGGGGCACATTCTGCTACATAAAAGATGTTGAGCAGGATATCCTTTGGTCCAACACCCATCAACCCACACTCACAGAAGCAAAGAGTTACGAGGCATTGTTTACGCAGGGTCGTGCGGAATTCAAAAGATTCGATCACCATATAGAAACCCATACCGAGGTAGTAGTATCACCCGAAGATGATATCGAACTGAGACGAATTAAGATCACCAACAGATCGCGAAGAAGGCGCACGCTCGAGATCACAAGTTATGCGGAGGTTGTACTCAACGTACCGGCAGCCGATGAGATCCATCCTGCTTTCAGCAATCTCTTTGTGCAGACAGAGTTGCAGCAGGAAAAACATGCGATCCTTTGCTCGCGCCGGCCACGGTCTGCAGATCAGCACCCGTCATGGATGTGCCACCTGGTAAAGCTAAGAGGCATTAAGCACGAGTCTGTGGAGTATGAGACATCACGCATGCACTTCATTGGCAGGGGCAATACTGTGGCCAATCCACAGGTAGTAACTGGTAACGCCAAAATGCAGGGCAATGAAGGCTCTGTACTCGATCCAATAGTAGCTATAAAATACAGGATCACATTAGAACCCGGAGAGATAGCAACGATAGACATGATCAATGGCATGAGCCCGGATAAAGAAGGATGCCAGGCATTGGTAGATAAGTACCAGGACAAGCATCTTACAGATCGTGTGCTGGAACTGGCATGGACACACAGCCAGGTAGTGTTAAGGCAGATCAACGCTACAGAATCTGACGCACAGCTATATGGCAGAATGGCCAGCTATATCATCTACATGAACTCCATGCTTCGGGCCGATACTGCAACCATCATCAGCAACCACAAGGGCCAGCCCGGTCTTTGGGGATATGCGGTATCAGGCGATGTACCTATAGTGCTACTGAAAGTACGCGAGGCAACAAGCATAGACATGGTAAAGCAGTTACTACAGGCACACGCCTACTGGCGCACGAAGGGACTGATCGTAGACCTGGTTATCTGGAACGAAGACCATGGCGGCTACAGGCAAACCATGCAGGACGAGATACAGGGTCTTATATCTGCTGCTGGAGCAAACTATACCGACAGGCAGGGAGGAATATTCCTGCGCCCGGGCGACCAGATAAGCAAGGAAGACAGGATTCTGTTCGAGACAGTAGCACGTATCATTATCTCCGACGACAAGGGTTCACTGTCTGACCAACTAAGCCGTCGCAATGCAAACAAAGGCGCAGTACCATTACTCGAACCTCCCGCTATTCGCGAAGCATTAACATCATTGCCGCTCACTCAACCCCAGGGCTTGGTATTCTATAACGGAACCGGTGGTTTCACAGAAAACGGGAATGAATATGTAATCATTACAGGCAGTAAGAAAACAACTCCCGCACCTTGGAGCAATGTCCTCGCCAATAAAAATTTCGGAAGCATAATTTCCGAAAGTGGCCAGGCATACACTTGGATAGAGAATGCGCATGAACAAAGACTCACGCCTTGGCATAATGACCCGGTAAGCGATCTGAGCGGCGAACAAATATATCTCCGCGACGAAGATACCGGCTATGTCTGGAGTCCGGTGCCGCTGCCCCTTCACCCAACATCTCCATACATAACGCGCCATGGCTATGGATACAGTGTATTCACGCACAGCGAAAACGGAATATATTCTGAACTGACCATCTTCGTCGACATCGAAAAAACGATCAAGTTCAGCTTACTCAAGCTCCGCAATGACTCCGAGAAAACAAGGAAGATCTCTGCTACAGGCTATGCCGAATGGGTACTGGGCGATAGACGGGCAAAGACGAGCATGCATGTAATTACGGAGGCCGATGCAACAACTGGCACGCTCTATGCAAGAAATGAGTACAGCCCCGAATTCAGCGGCAAGGTGGCGTTCTTCGATACCGACGATGGCGTAACACGGTCATTCACCTGCGACAGGGCCGAATTTATTGGTCGTAACAACTCCCTAAAAGCCCCCGACGCCATGCTGCGCCAAAGGCTATCAGGCAAGACCGGCGCAGGCATTGATGCATGTGCTGCTATACAGATAACGCATGAGCTTATAACTGGGCAGGAAAAAGAGATCGTATTCAGATTGGGTGCAGGCTATAATATGGGCGACGCTGTAAACCTCGCTAAAGAATTTAAAGGATTGTCCGCAGCTTACAGTAGCCTTGAAAAAGTGAAACGCTATTGGCAACAAACCCTTGATGTAATAAAAGTAGCCACACCCGATAAAGCACTCAACTTTCTTGCCAATGGCTGGTTGGTGTATCAGACAATTGCCTGCCGCCTATGGGCCAGAAGTGGCTATTATCAGTCAGGAGGAGCTTACGGTTTCCGCGATCAGCTACAGGATGTACTAGCGGTACTATATACCCGCCCAGATATTACCCGTGCGCAAATACTCGCCAGTGCTGCACGCCAGTTTCAGGAAGGCGATGTACAGCATTGGTGGCATCCGCCGGGAGGAAGAGGTGTTCGTACCACTTGCTCCGATGATTACCTCTGGCTGCCATTCGTAACAGCTCGTTACATACAGCACACAGGTGACCTGGAAATACTCGACGAAGAGATAGGCTTCCTTACCGGCAGGCCTCTTAATGATGGTGAAGAATCTTATTACGATCTGCCCGGCAAGTCAGGCAATACCGCTACCCTATACAGACACTGCGTATTGGCGGTAGATCATGCTTTGAAATTCGGCACTCATGGCTTACCATTTATGGGCTCGGGCGACTGGAACGATGGCATGGATAAAGTAGGACAACACGGCAGGGGAGAAAGTATCTGGCTGGCATTCTTCCTACACGATATATTGAACAGCTTCGCAAGGGTGTCTACTCAATACAACGACGAGGAACAGGCGCGAAGATACATACAGCAAGGCGCGCAATTGAAGACCAACATCAACAACAATGGTTGGGATGGTGGCTGGTATCGCAGAGCGTATTTTGATGATGGCACTCCGCTAGGCTCCGCAACAAACGAAGAGTGTAGTATAGATTCAATATCTCAAAGCTGGTCTGTATTGTCGGGTGCAGGATATGTGGAGCGATCTGCCATAGCAATGGACGCGGTTTATGACAGGTTAGTGGACAAACAAAATGGGCTCATTCAATTACTTGATCCCCCATTCGACAAATCTGCATTAGATCCGGGCTATATAAAAGGCTATGTACCGGGCGTACGTGAAAACGGTGGACAATATTCGCATGCAGCTATATGGACAGTAATGGCCTTTGCAGCTATAGGCGACAAAAAGCGCACATGGGAACTACTGGATATGATCAACCCGATAAATCATGGTAGCACAGCAGATGAAGTAAGTACTTATAAAGTGGAACCATACATAATGGCAGCCGACGTTTATAAAGTACCTTCTCACCTTGGCCGTGGCGGATGGACCTGGTACACAGGCTCAGCAGGATGGATGTACCAGTGTATCATTCAGTCATTCCTCGGCATCAGGCAAAAGGGCGATCAGCTGAGCTTTGCACCGTGCCTTCCACCTGACTGGGACGATTGTTCAATAGACTACAAGTACAAAGACACCACGTACCACATCACCATTCATTGCAAAACCATTAATGCCTTACCGGTTGTAAAATTAGACAACACAAACCAGCATGGCAACACCATAACTATGGTCAATGATGGCAAAACACACGAAGTGATCGTTGGTTAAAACTGAATACTTAACTATTTAAAGCGACGCGGCCATCATTACATGGTGGCCGCATCACAGGTTCGGCGTAATCTTCAGATTACGTCGTAGCGGTCGGCAATCTTCAGATTGCCTCTTTCGTGGTAGCATTTTTGTATAGCCTATCCAAAGACAATACAATGAATATCAAAAAACTAGCAAAAGACACCTGGGAAATATTAAAGAACTCTTTCGAAGGGTTTTCCAATGATAAGGTAACTAAACTGGGTGGCTCACTGGCCTACTCTACTGTTTTCTCTATGGGACCGCTGCTGGTAGTCATCATATCTCTCTGCGGTCTATTCCTTGGCAGAGAAGCAGTAGAAGGTAAGATCTACCACACCCTTGAAGGTTTCATGGGCCGTAATACAGCTATAGAATTACAAGACATAATTAAAAAAGCTGCTTTAGGCGGCAAGAGCGGTGTAGCTGTCGTAATCGGGTCAATTACATTACTCATCGGCGCCACATCCGTATTCAATGAAATACAGGATTCTATCAACGGCATATGGGGCATCAAGCCAAAGCCCAAAAAAGGATGGGTAAAAATGTTGCAGAACAGGTTCTTGTCTTTCTCAGTAATTATTAGTCTCGGCTTTGTACTACTGGTATCTCTAATGGTCACCTCATTTGTCGATGGCTTCAGCCAGAAACTGCAAACCTATTTTGCCGACACAACGGTTGTCATATTCTACATTATCAACCAGCTGCTTACGCTAACTGTTGTCTCCCTTATGTTCGCTGTTATCTTCAGGGTACTGCCCGATGCGCAGATCAAATGGAAAGATGTAATAGCCGGCGCCGTCATCACGGCTGTGTTATTTATGCTTGGCAAGTTTGGCATATCCATATACATCAGCAAGAGCAATGTAGGTAGTACTTATGGTGCCGCGGGTTCACTGGTAGTACTGCTGCTGTGGGTCTACTACTCTTCGCTTATTCTCTATTTCGGAGCAGAGTTCACCAAAGCATATGCCATCAAACTGGGTTCAGAGATCAAGCCCAACCACTATGCTGTAACTACAAAACAAGTGGAAATAGAAACAGGAAACGCATCGATACAGGAGAACGACAAGATCGCCGATGTACAAAAAGTAAGCGACCTCCCCACCCCAAAAAAGTAACCTACTTCCCCAACTATTGATACTCGGGGAAATATGGCACGCAAAAAACACGCACGCCCATATGTGGTACGGTGTTTATTAAATATAGGCATACCAATTAACGAAAAACTAAACAGATCATGGAAACACAAATCACCAACGAGAACCATTTGGTTACGGGCCTATTTAACGACAAAGACAGCGCTGACAGCGCATACCGCTCACTGCAGAACAGGGGCTACGACAGCGACAAGATCCACGTCATCATGTCCGACGACACAAGGAACAAACATTTCAAGCATGAAACTGTAAAAACTGAGATCGGCTCAAAAGCAATGGAAGGCGCAGGTACCGGCTCTGCAATTGGCGGCACTGTAGGTGCAGTTGCAGCAGCAGTTGCGGCAATCGGCACTAACTTACTGCTTCCTGGCCTCGGTCTTGTAATTGCAGGCCCTCTGGCTGCAGCACTGGCGGGTGCAGGTGCAGGCGGACTTACCGGCGGCATTGTAGGCGCACTTGTAGGATCAGGCATTCCTAAAGAAAGAGCAGTAGTGTATGAGAAAGGCATTAACGAAGGTCACATAGTTATCGGCGTTCATGCGCGCAATGCAGCAGAAGTAGCGGACATCGAAAGCGACCTCCGCACTCATAATGCGCATAACATACATAGCTAATAAAATTAAAACTCAAAAGTAGAAATCTTTAAAAAATAGGCATACGCTAATCACTTTTAGGTTTTGACTTTTAACTTTTAACTTCCTCCTAATTCACCATATTGAAAACGTAACTAAGGCAGGCTTTTGTCTGCCTTAGTTATAATACATCAACCATAAAACAACGATCATGAAAAAGATAATAATACCGATCTGTTGCCTGTCTGCAATGCTCATAGCATCATGCGGACAAACAGACACAAAAGGCACATCGGGAACCAACACCGATACAGCCGTAATGATGAAAGACAATGAAGTGAGCACCGAGACTAAAGTGGTCACTCATTGGGACAGTGTCGACTTCACTTCACCTATTGTGAAATACAAAGAAGTTACGTCAAAAGAAATTGACGTAAGAGGTAATGAACGCTATACCATATATGGCATGAGCGATGAAGTGTTATTCTCTTCGGGAAAAGCCGACATCAGGGAGGAAGCTAAGCCATATCTTAACCAGGTTTGCGTATCAGTAAAATCTCATTATAACACACCTGATGTAAGGGTTTACGGATATGCCGATGCAACCGGAGATGCAGCAGCTAATAAAGAACTATCTGCGCAACGTGCTATGGCGGTAAAAGACTACATTGTCCGTACAGCTAACATAGCCGCTGACAACATCGAAATAGTGGCAAAGGGCGAATCTGAACCCGCGGCTACAAATGCTACTGCTGAAGGTAGACAGCAAAACCGCAGGGTAAGAGTTGTGGCCATGAACAAATAGTTCTTTTGACCCATCAACAGAACATGGGCCGCCGCACTTGTGTAGCGGCCCATTTACTATATCAACAACAGGTTCATTAAAAGACTTGATCACACGCACAGCGTAGGTAGTTACTATGGCAAAGATATGGAAGAAACCAGCCCTGAAAGGGCGTTATAAATAGCGAGGGATTTCAACCCTCAAGTGTTCTAAACGTGATAAAACAGGTCTGAAAGACCGAAATATAATAGCCCGGGGTGTAGCCCCGGGTATTAAAAATGAAGTGATCCTAGCCCTGAAGGGGCAAAAGAAGTTACATTGTCTGGGGAGTTTGTTTCAGAAAATGAAGCTTCGAACACTTATGGGTTTTTCAACCCCTCGAATAAACAATCACAAAAACGTTAGCCCTGTAAGGGCGACATAATTGTATATCCAACTCGACAACATCAACAACTCATTGGCACAACTTCATACGGTTGTCTATGCCTGAAGTTCTATCAATTGTGATGCTGAAAAACTGCTCTTACCAATCAAAACAGATCTTACACAGCTATATGGCATCCTTTACATGTCATTGCACCGTTAGGTGCAAAAGGTTTGTAGCACAACACAGCCTTTCTTTTCACATGCGAGCTGTAGGTTCGCAACCAATTGTAAATGTGCATATCTCAAATTGAAAAATCTGGTACAATTAATACAATGTTTTATGCCTGAAGGTCCATCAATAATAATACTTAAAGAGCTCCTCCTGCCTTTCAAAAACAGGAAAGTAATGGCCGCAAGTGGCTACGCCAAGATCGACATTAAAAATCTACTTAACAAAAAGATCACCGACATCAAAAGCTGGGGCAAACACACCCTCATTTGCTTCAATGGATTCACCATTCGCATACACCTTATGATGTTCGGATCCTACCGCATCAATGAAGAAAAAGAAAAAGCCAACCCTACCCTTCGCTTGGAATTCAGCAAAGGAGAACGGATTAACTTCTACACATGCGCTGTTAAGATATTGGAAGAACCGCTCGACGATATCTAAAACTGGAAAGCAGATATTATGTCGGACAAATGGAGTGCCGCCGCCACAAAGAAAAAGCTAAAAGAAAACCCTGAAATGCTGGCCTGCGATGCATTGATGGACCAAACTATTTTCGCAGGCTGTGGCAACATTATAAAGAACGAGGTACTCTTCAGAACAAGAATACATCCATTAAGTGCCATTGGCAGTCTCCCTGCAAAACTACTAAAATCACTGGTTGACGAAACCCACAATTATGCATTCGACTTCCTCGAATGGAAGAAGAAATATGAATTGAAAAAGCACTGGCTTATCTATACTAAAAAGACCTGCCCCCGAGATCACACACCGGTAATCAAAGAATACCTGGGCACAGCCAAGAGACGAACTTTCTATTGCACAACCTGCCAGGTTTTGTACAATGGATAGAATATGTGTGTTGCCTAAAATGCTCACAAACATAAAAGCAATAAGCGCCATAACCCTCCGGGTTTATGGCGCTGCCTGTGTCTAAAACTTCATAAATCTATTTTCCCGGAACTGGCTCTACAGGTGGCTGCACCTCCGGCCTCGATGGCACTTGTGTGATCTCTGGCTTATTCGGCTGCACAGGCATATCTGGCTTAGGTTCTCGCACCGGCTGCGGCATATTAGGTGGAATTTCCGGCTGCGATGGCTGCATAGGGATTTCCGGCATCTGTTCAAGAGTACTGCTTATATTGTAATGCATGGCTGTAATTTTTATTGCTGTGTTTACTTAAACTGTAAATACCGTGCCACTTGCACTATGCATCAGTTCACAGCTTCGGCAATATCCTTTACTCCGCCAACCGGCAATGAAATGGAAAACGTTGCCCCTTCATCTATTTTGCTGGACGCAGATATATGGCCATGATGCAGCTCTACTATCTTCTTACATATAGACAGCCCTATACCCGTCCCTTCAAATTTATCGGCACTGTTCAGCCTCTTGAACAACGTAAAGATCTCATCTGCATATTTCTGCTCAAAACCAATACCATTGTCCTTTACGTAGATAGTGTAATAGTCGCCACTTGGTTTACTATTTCGCTTCGATGTATTTACCTTAACCTGCTCGGCATATATCGTGATCTCAGGAGGCGCATTTTCTCTTGAAAACTTCAATGCATTCATAATAAGATTTTGAAATACTTGTCTGAACTGGCTTTGCACTATAGTAATGGTCGGCAGACTACCAATATTTACTACTGCCTTCTTCTGCTCTATCGAGACCTCAAGGTCCGATATTATTCCCTGTAGCAGAACATTCAGATCGGTAGGCTCGAACACATCATCATTAACTGCCGATCGCGAAAAAATGAGGATATTCTTTATCAATGCCCGCATCCGCTCTGCAGCCTTCATTATACGCATTATATAGTCATTGCTCTCCTCGTTCAGCACATCCTTATACTTCAATGAAAACTTGTCGCTGAACAAAATGATCTTCCGCAACGGCTCCTGCAGGTCGTGTGATGCCACATAGGCAAATCGCTCCAGTTCTTCATTCGTCACTTTTAAGCGGTTGATGTTCTCCATTAACTGCATATTCAGCATCTTCACCTTTGCTTCAGAATTGATTCTGTCCTTGATCTCCTGTTCCAGCCGCTTATTCGCAGCTGCCATCTTCTGGTCCTGCGCTATCAACAAATGGTTCTTACGGTACAACTCTACAAAAACCGATACTTTGGCACGCAATAGTTCAGGGTTTACTGGCTTGTAGATGTAATCCACCCCGCCCATCTTATACCCCTTGAATACACTCTCGTCGCCATAGTCATTGGCAGTAACAAAGATGATGGGGATATGCTTAAGTTTATCCCGCTCATAGATAAGCGTTGCTGTCTCAAACCCATTAAGATCAGGCATCTGCACATCCATTAGTATCAGTGTAAAGTCTTCTTCTTTAAGCAATATCCTTAATGCTGCGCGGCCCGAATTGGCCGTGCGGATGATATAGCCATCCTGCTCCAGTATGGTCTCTATCGAAAACAAATTATCCTCCCTGTCATCAACTATCAGCAGTTTAATGTCAGACTTCACCGGATTTTCTGTCAATACTTTCTCCATACTTTATACCTCTATTAGCATATACATTTATACCCCAACTTCACTACTATCTACCATCTACTATCTACCATCCACCATCTACTATCTACTATCTACTATCTACTATCTACTTTAGACTATCTTACAACAACCACTTACGACTTACGACTTATGACTTATGACTTATGACTTACGACTAAATCACTTATACAACCACACCCTCATCAAAGACAATAACTGATCTATCTTCACCGGCTTGGTGATATAATCAGATGCCCCCGCCTCTATGCATTTCTCCCTGTCGCCCTTCATCGCCTTCGCCGTCACTGCTATTATAGGTAGGATACTGTTTTTATGCTCCCTGCGTATCTTCTGCGTGGTCTCATACCCATCCATCTCAGGCATCATAATATCCATCAGCACCATATCTATATTACTGTTTTCATTGAGAATGTTGATCGCATCCTGGCCACTCTCTGCAGTAATGGTATTTATATTATACCGCTCAAATGCCGTGGTCAATGCAAACAGGTTTCTTACATCATCATCTACTATCAGCACTCGCTTATCTGCCAGCACATCTTCTTTTAATCTCAGGTTCTCAATGATCCTTCTCTTTTCAGGTAACAGATCCTTATGATTAATGTGTAGATGCATTATCGTTTCTTCCAGCAGCAGCTCCAGTGAGTTCACATTCTTCAGCAACACCCTGTTGGCAAACTGTTTCAACTGGGTCTTCTCTTTTGGCGAAAAGTCTTTGGCTGAGTAAACGATTACCGGCATTATCTGGTTTTTCTTGGCACTGTGTATCTCCATTACAAAATCCAGGCCGCTGATGTCGGGCAACATGTAATCCACTATCACACAGTCGTATAAATTATTGGCGATCAGGTCCAGCGCATCTTTACCATTTGTTGCAATAGTAATTTGTATCGCCTCACCATTATCCAGCTCCTTCACTATCTGTGAACAGTCTATCTCATTGTCTTCCACAACCAGCAACTGCTTAGGGCCTTTGTCATTGAAGTCTACAATGTCATTGAACAATACCGACAGTGCTTCATTTTTCAACGGTTTAAGATGAAAACTTCGCGCGCCTCTTTTCATTGCCAATATCCTGTTCTCTTCCCCCGATATAAGATGTACAGGTATGTGCCTGAAGTTCATATCATTCTTAAAGAGGTCCAGTATCTTCCAGCCACTCGCGTCGGGTAGCTTCACATCAAGTGTCACCGCTACAGGACTGTATTTATTGGCAAGTTCAAATACGTCACCAAAGCTGGTAGCCACTATAGTTTTCAGGCCGCTCTCATGGGCCTTGTCTATCATTATCTTGGCAAAGCGCAGATCATCTTCTACCACCATCACTACCTTGTCGTTAGAGTTAATGTTGTTCCGGTCATCCCCGGTATGATTGATGATCTCATTCACTCCCTCAAGATCGCGCTCCGGCATCTTTATAGATGGGATCGTCTGGAACGCCAGCTTCTCTTCATTCTGCGCCAACTCATATTCACTCAGTGCGATAGCAGATTGTTTTTCCTTCTTCATCAGCTTAGGATTGTATTCAATAGGCAGATACAATGTGAACACACTACCCTTGCCCACCTCGCTCTCCAATTCTATAGTACCACCTAGCAAGTCCGCAAGACCACGACTGATGGATAATCCAAGACCGGTACCACCGTACTTACGACTGGTTGATCCCTCCGCCTGCTGGAATGCTTCGAAGATAATATTCTGCTTATCTCTCTGTATACCTATACCCGTATCCGTGATCTCAAATGCCACCACTTTCCTTGCCTGCTCCAGGCTCGGGTTACCCATCCTCCAGCTCTTGGTAGATTCGTAAATGCGCAACTTCACCTCACCCTTTTCGGTGAATTTAAACGCATTAGAAAGCAAATTCTTAAGTATCTGGTTCAGTCGCTGTACATCTGTTTCAATGAGGTCCGGCAAGGTCGTTTCCTTGTCAATGATAAACCGGAGGCTCTTGCTTTCAGATACGTGTTTAAATGTGGTCTCTACAAATGTGGTGATCTCATTGATGCGCACATTAATGAAGTCAGCCGATATATAGCCCGACTCGATCTTCGACAAGTCAAGGATATCATTAATGAGTTGTATCAGGTCATCACCACAACTATGAATGGTCTTCGCAAAACGCACCTGCTTTTCGGTAAGATTACCTTCCTGGTTCTCGAAAAGTTGTTGCGCAAGGATCAGCAATGAGTTGAGCGGCGTACGCAGCTCGTGAGACATGTTGGCCAGGAACTCTGACTTGTACTTGGAAGTAAGTGTCAACTGCTCGGCCTTTTCTTCCAACGATCTTCTGGCCTCTTCCACTTCCTTATTCTTATTCTCTACCTCTTCCTTCTGCTTCACAAGCAGGTGCGCCTTATCCTGCAGCTCTTCATTCGTTCTCTTCAGCTCGTCTGCCAGCGATGTTGACTGTTCCAGCAGATGCTCTGTACGGGTATTGGTCTCGATCGTATTCAGTACTATTCCCAGGCTCTCTGTCAACTGGCCAAGGAAGTCAAGGTGCGTTTCATTGAACACATCAAAAGATGCCAATTCAATTACCGCTTTGATTTCTTTTTCAAACAATACCGGCAATATTATCAGGTTCAATGGCGTCGCCTCACCCAGTCCCGACCCTATCTTCACATACCCTTGCGGCACATTAGAAAGGAGTATCTTTTCCTTTTCGAGTGCGCACTGCCCTACAAGCCCTTCTCCCAATCCGAACTCTCGCTTAATGTTGATGTCATCCCTATATGCATAGGCAGAAAATAGTTTCAACGTACTGCTGTTAAAATCTTCATCTGTTTCCAGAATATAGAACATACCATGCTGTGCATTGACCACCTGTGCCAGCTCGGAAAGGATACGACGTGTTACCGTATTCAGATCTTTCTGGCCTTGCAGCATTTGTGTAAACTTGGCCAGGTTAGATTTCAGCCAGTCCTGCTCCTGGTTACGTAGTGTCGTTTCTTTCAGGTTGGCGATCATCTGGTTGATGGTATCTTTCAGCTCTTCCACCTCACCCTCTGCGTTTACACGTATCATACGGGTAAGGTCACCTTTCGTTACCGCCGATGCCACCTCCGATATCGCACGTACCTGCGTCGTCAGATTTTCTGCCAGCTGGTTCACATTCTCAGTGAGGTTCTTCCATATACCTGATGCACCCGGCACATTGGCCTGTCCACCCAATCGTCCATCTACACCCACCTCACGGGCTACCGTTGTCACCTGGTCGGCAAATACCGCAAGGGTATCGATCATTTCATTAATAGTATCTGTCAATTGTGCCACCTCACCACGCGAGCTGATAGACAGCTTTTGTTTCAGGTTACCCGTAGCCACCGATGTTACCACCTTGGCAATACCACGCACCTGGCTGGTAAGGTTAGATGCCATCATGTTCACCGAGTCCGTAAGGTCTTTCCATGTACCGGCCACACCCTTCACTTCTGCCTGTCCGCCCAGCTTACCTTCCGTCCCCACTTCACGCGCCACACGCGTCACCTCAAAGGCGAAGGAGTTCAGCTGATCTACCATCGTATTGATGGTATTTTTAAGGTCAAATATTTCCCCCTTTACGTCAATAGTTACTTTTTTGGAAAGGTCACCACTTGCCACCGCTTTCGTTACCTCGGCAATGTTACGCACCTGGCTGGTAAGGTTACCCGTCATCTGGTTCACCGAGTCCGTAAGGTCTTTCCATGTACCCGCTACACCCGGCACAAATGCCTGTCCACCTAGCTTACCATCTGTACCCACCTCACGGGCCACACGCGTCACTTCACTTGCGAACGCTCTCAACTGATCCACCATCGTATTCAGTGTCTCTTTCAATTGAAGGATCTCACCACGAACATCCACAGTTATCTTTCGACTCATATCACCATTCGCCACCGCAATGGCCACATTGGCAATGTTACGTACCTGGTCGGTAAGGTTACCGGCCATCTGGTTTACCGAGTCGGTCAAGTCTTTCCATGTACCTGCCACTCCTTTCACCTTTGCTTGTCCACCCAGCTTACCTTCTGTACCTACTTCCAGCGCCACACGTGTTACTTCACTTGCGAATGAGTTCAGCTGATCCTCCATCGTATTGATCGTATTCTTCAGCTCCAATATCTCACCTTCTACATCCACTGTGATCTTTTTAGAGAGGTCACCATTCGCCACCGCTGTTGTTACCTCGGCAATGTTACGTACCTGCGCCGTTAGGTTACTGGCCATCTGATTCACGCTATAGGTAAGGTCTTTCCATACACCTCCAACGCCTTTCACCGTAGCCTGGCCGCCCAACTTACCTTCCGATCCTACCTCACGCGCCACACGCGTCACTTCCGACCCAAAGGAGTTCAACTGATCCACCATCGTATTGATAGTTCGTTTCAGCTCCAGTATCTCACCCTGCACATCCACCGTTATTTTCTTCGACAAGTCACCGTTTGCCACGGCCGTTGTTACATCGGCAATGTTTCGCACCTGTGCCGTCAGGTTACCCGCCATCTGGTTTACCGAATCGGTAAGGTCTTTCCATACACCCCCCTACTCCTTCCACCGTTGCCTGGCCACCCAGCTTACCCTCGCTACCCACCTCACGGGCCACACGCGTTACTTCCGACCCGAATGAGTTGAGCTGGTCAACCATTGTATTGATCGTATCTTTTAGTTCTAATATTTCTCCCTTTACATCCACGGTTATCTTGCGGCTCAGATCACCCTTGGCAACAGCAGTAGTCACCTCCGCAATGTTACGCACCTGTGCCGTCAGGTTACTACCCATCTGGTTCACCGAGTCAGTAAGGTCTTTCCATACACCGGCCACACCCTTCACCTCAGCCTGTCCGCCCAACTTACCTTCACTACCCACCTCACGCGCCACACGTGTTACCTCGGCTGAGAATGAGTTCAGCTGATCCACCATGGTATTGATCGTATATTTCAACTCAGAGATCTCTCCCTTTACGTCCACCGTAATTTTCTTCGAAAGGTCACCACGGGCCACTGCTATCGTCACCTCTGCAATGTTTCTCACCTGGCCCGTCAGGTTACTCGCCATCTGGTTCACCGAATCGGTTAAGTCTTTCCACGTGCCGCCAATACCCCTTACCTGTGCCTGTCCACCCAGCTTACCTTCCGTACCCACCTCCAGCGCCACACGCGTTACTTCACTTGAGAATGAGTTCAACTGATCCACCATCGTGTTGATGGTATTCTTTAATTCCTGTATTTCCCCTTTTACGTCAACCGTAATTTTCCTTGATAAGTCTCCCTTTGCTACAGATGTAGTTACTTCCGCAATGTTTCTTACCTGTGCGGTAAGGTTACTCGCCATTTGGTTTACTGAGTCGGTAAGATCCTTCCATACACCACCCACGCCCTTTACCGTGGCCTGTCCACCCAGCTTACCCTCTGTACCCACTTCAAGCGCCACACGCGTTACCTCCATCGAGAAGAGGTTCAGCTGCTTCACCATATCATTTACTTCCTTGGCAATACGGGCAAACTCTCCCTGCAGCACATGGTCGCCTATCTGCAGCGGCATCTGCTGGCTCAGGTTTCCCTTGGCCACCGAACTGATAACCCCCGCTATCTCAATGGTTGGATGCACCAGGTCTGATATCAATGTATTCAATGCATCTACCCCATTGCTCCACGATCCCTTTGCGAATGGAACATCGATACGGTGTGTCAGTTTACCATGCTTACCAATAGTGTTACTGGCGCGGGTAAACTCATGGGTCATCTTCTGATTCATGAAAATGATCTCATTCAGCGTATCGCAGATCTTACCGCTGATCCCCACCTGGTCTATAGGCATACGCACATCAAAATTCCCATTCCTCACTTCTATGAGTATTCTGAGGAGTTCTTTATCCAATACCTCCTGCGGACTCACCTGGTAAAATGATTCATACTCAGGCTGATAAACAGGTTTTGTCCGCGCTTTTTTTATGCGTTTCGGTGTTGGTATCTCAGCAGCCTCTTCTTTCGGAAGCACTGTCTCGCCTGCATTTGCAGCGTTAAGGAGGTTTTTATCTACGGTGTCCATAACAAATAGATTTGGCCAGTATGAAACAATATAAATATTACAATAAATATATTTTCAATATCTAAATCAAACTTTCAAAACTGTGGAAAAATGTGGAATGTGGGAATGTGTTAAAAAATCATGCCACGCTCATTGTGCTTTGTTTATCAAAACTTTGTATCGTACTCGTCCTCACCTCGTGCTGGGCGCAGACCTCAAGTGTCCGAAACGCGATAAAACAGATCTGAAAGACCGAAATATAATAGCCCGGGGTGTAGCCCCGGATATTAAAAAAGGAAGTGAGCCTAGCCCTGAAGGCCTGCCTGCCGGTAGGCACGGGCGAAAGAAGTTACATTATATGGGGAGTTTGTTACAGAAAATGAAGTTTAGAACACTTGTGGACGCAGACTCTTTCTACGTCCGACTGGTTACCAGTCTCCAGACTGACACGTCGGGACGGTTCACTTTGAGTACGGACCCACACCCCATCACACACAAAATAATTTCCATATCATCCAAAAACACCCTAATCACACACCCACCAAAAACAACTTATCCACAAATTTCAAAATCGCTGAGGGCATTGAAAGACAATAAATTAACCCATTTTCACCAACCATGAATGTGGATAACAATTGATTGTTAATTTGCACATGTTATTTTCCCTAAGTAGTTTTACGCCCTCAAAAGATAAACTATATGCTATCATCGCAATTCAACCCCACCGCCATTCCGGCCATCATTGCCGACAATTTCTGCACTCAGTTACTCTCCATCCAAAACGCGCTCTTCGCACGCCCGGCAGCCGAACAGATTCCCACCCAACAGGAGATCAACATGCACACAAAACTGCTCACCAACGTTATCAAGATCAAGAAATTCAACGCTACCGACCACGTAGCTAAGTTCATGACCACCTTCTGCAGCTTCCTGGCTAAAGATGACAAGGAACTGTCAAAAATTATAGCCCAAAAGTACATGCAGTTTATGGGCCTCGACACTGCCGAAACAGAGATAGAGCCAACTTCCAAGGCACTAAAACAAACCCGTGAAGAACCCGCGCCCCTACCCGCCGACGCACTAAAAACAGAAGAACGCCCCTACGACTACTTCGACAAATACAAGCACTTGCTCGAAGATTACCGTTATGGCAACAAAGACTCGATAGTCGACATAGGTGAAAAACAATACAACAAACAATGCGTGGAATATAACCTACTCCAGTACACCCTTCCCGAAGCCGACCGCAGGTTCATCCCCGATCCCGGAGATTACCATGCACAGATCGACCACGAACAAACCATAAAACAAATAGAACGGTATTTACGCTCACGGGCAGCATAGCCGCAATACTGATCCTCAATTAGAATAACCGAATCCAGCACCAGAAAAAGCATTACATATCATATCAATATCAATAATCACGAATAGCTCTGAAAGAGCTAACTCAATAGCGTAGGGCGTTAGCCCTACGTATAAAACACCCCTTGAAATAAGCTCTGAAAGAGCGTACTCCTATATAGGCAACAACAATGTCCTTAACTTATGTCATTGCCCCGTAGGAGTTACCCTATCCCTACATGCCCAATATCACTACAGATCATAATTCCAACATATAAAGTCTAACTTTATTTTCACACTTGAAAAAGTATATTTGTAAAAAACATACCCGGCCACGGCAGGAAAATTCTATATGCAGAAAATTCTTTTTTTATTATTCCTTGTTTTAATATCAGTTACAAACTCAGATCTACTCGCCCAGGAACGGCCCAAATTTCTGTTCGACACAGTCGTAGCTAAAAACGATCAGGTAATAATAAAGGATACCCTTGCGGTGAATGATAGTACCAAACAAAAAGATACGCTGGTAATACAGAGGCATATCATCGTGAAGAAAGACACCACCCCTGTAGAAGTAACAATAGACCCTTATAAGGTCACTACCTACATGTACGAAATACCTTTTAAAAGAAGGTATTTCCATGAAGATAAAATAGACAAGGAACTAAAACGGGCCGACGCATCAGATGGCATCATCGACAATCAGATAAGGTATAAAACAGACACCGCGTTATCTAAGATCATCACAAAGGCTATCCTCAAAGACGGCAACTTCCTGCAGGTAATGGTAGAGAATATGCCTGCAAACGGCCGCGACTCTTTTGCCGATCATCAGGAACGTATCCGCTGCCTGAACGCTGTGTATAACATGCTGCGCAACTTCAACACTGACCCCTCGCCCGATCCGATCTATTACAAAAAGGTGGTCGCCAATATGCATGATATGCTTATTGCTTACAACGAGGATAAGTTCGCCAGCTTCTGCGTAAAAAACACCAATTATATAACACTCGACAATGGCCGTTTGCTCTTCGATAACTATAAAGAAGTACGCGCCTACATGTACACAACCCTCGGCAAGGCTGACCCTAAGAAAATGATCAAACGGCTGGGCGACTTTGCCAACGATACCTTTGCAGGTCCAATAATAGCAGACGTCGCGATTACCGACCCTGATATCGTTTACAATTACGCCACATCTACCAACGCGGCACTTACCGATGCGGTACATCGCACTGCTAACCCTCTTGTGCAGTCAATTGTAAAGATCGCCGATGGCTCTAAAGCACCACTTAAAGCGCTTTGTTTCCTGGGCGACATCTACCATAAAAGAAAAACAGTAGCACAGATCGATGTGATCACCGCCGATGAAGATCTGTTTTACAAAAATCTCATCCGCCTTAAGGTGACCGAAGAACCTATCGCCAAATACACCTATACACAGGAGGCTGCACATCGCGCCCTCAGGTACATACGGGAAATGAATGAACTGCATGAATCTTCTGATGCCGTTAGGTTCAAAATAATTGAAGGACTATCGCACGTAGAACTATACAACGTAATGGTCTACGGCCAGGACGAGATCTATACCAGCAGCTTCCTCGGCTCTTTCAAAAGGCTGCTTGACAAAATGAAGCCAATGAAGGGCAATCAACTGCTCGATTCATTGCACTACGATCACTTCCGCACATTCATCCGCATGTGCGCCGGTTACAACACCCTGTCAGAGTTCCTCTACACTATGGATGATTCTTCCCGTATCACCCTGATGTCAGGCTTTATCCGCAACCTGCAGAAAGGGCGCGAAGACGACCTTGAAGATGCGGTAGATGTGGCTGATGCCTTTGGCAGCATTACAGACACTGCACTATCTGCTTTCCTGCAAAACCAGGTAAAAGAAAGTTACGAACAATCATTTAAGGAACGAAGCAAGAAAGGTATGGTCATCTACAGCCTCCTATCCAGACTGTTCGATGGCAATAAGATCTCAGATAGCGATACGGGTGCCAATGTAGTATCTGCAAGACTAGGCTTGCCTAACATCAACAAGGTAGCATTCAAAGATCTGGTCAATGACTCCGGCACCGTCTACCAACAGGTATTCTTCTTTGGCGACGAAGACGGCAAACACTCTTATGAACACTTTACCGACCTGTTCCGCAAAGACAAACGCTGGAAAATGGCCACCAATGCCAACTGGACAACCATTTCATCAGTAACGGGCAGAAAGGTAGTTATCTATGCCAACCTGCCCCTGCCCGATCAGGAAGCAGAAGCCGCCATAGACAAAACAACCAAGTTCCTCACAGATACAGGCATCCATCCATCTATCATGATACATCGTGGCCATAGCTACCACCTTAAATCTACAATGGAGCGACTGGACAAGAGCGCCCGAATCATCATCCTCGGCTCTTGCGGCGGCTACCAGAACCTGGCGGGCGTGCTCAACAAATCACCTAATGCACACATAGTATCATCAAAGCAAACCGGCACCATGGGCGTGAATGATGAGATCCTCCGCTCCCTCAACAACTCATTGATAGAAGGCAAAGACATCAACTGGATCAACATGTGGCAGGGACTCGAAGTCTTCTTCAACAAAAAGCGCGACGCCGCCGACAAGGACAAATTCTCAGACTACGTACCACCCTACAAAAACCTCGGCGCCATCTTCATTAAAGCCTACCGCCACATGATGGAAGGTGATGGCAAATAGTCACCGGTAGGTAACAGATCATAGATAACTGTCGCGAGAGTTAGCGCAGCGCTCTCGTGACGACATAATTTAACGGTCTCTAACCCGAACACCCGGCCGGCCCTCTTTGAGTCCGTAAAAATTACGCTGGGCAAAGCCTCCCGACTTCGGCCTATTGTTTGCCGTTGTTGGTGTTATCACCAAAAACCATCGGGCCTGTCCTCTTTGAGATCGCCCAAACCACAACCACCGTTAAACCTTTTTTTCCCAATACCCATGCTCCACCCTTATATTTACGTCTAATAGTATAACGGTATCACTATGAACACAAAACTCCTCACATCACTACTCCTCGTCGCTACACTCCCGGCCAGAGCACAAGAGCTATACGGCATTGTTACAGACACCCGTCGTGAACCACTCACCAATGCTACAGTAAGAATACTCCAAAACACCAAAATGATAGCGGGGACCATCACCGACTTCAATGGTGTCTACAACTTAAAACTACCCGATACCGGCACCTACGAAATTGAAACAACCTACATCGGCTACCAAACTCAAAGAGCAAACAAAACAGTAGCAGGTAGCAAACAAACCATTGCCAATTTCTTTCTCGCACAACGATTTGAAAGTCTCCATCCATACAATACTCGGCAGTGCGGCAAAAAGCAATTGACAAATAAACATTAATACGTACGAACCTCAACCAACTTTGCACATGAATTTTAAACTACAGATACTATCATTACTACTAGTATCAACTTTCTACGCAACCGCGCAGCAGATAAACGGCATAATTACAGATAGCATGAAACATCCCATTGTTAATGCCTCGGTGGCTGTGAGACAAAATGGAATTGTAGTTGGCAAAAACAATACGGATTCCAATGGCAGGTACATTCTGAATGTGGTCAATGCTGGATATTACAACCTCACAGCAAGCAAACAGGGGTTACAGACGATCACCATCTTAAAATTAATTGTTGGCCCTAATGAAAAAACGGAACAAAATTTCACTTTACTAAACGTATGCTATCATAAGGGTATTCTAAAGAAAAACTTTATAAGACCTTTTAGTTGTGACAACGGGCACAGACATCGGAACTATCCTAGTAGAAATGCCTCGCTTGAGGCTGAAAAATAATCTTTAATAATCAACCCTATTTTGCACGTGTCGAAGACTATCTACACCACATTAGTATCGCTTCATCAAGAAACATAGAGGAGTATAATTAAATGCGGGATGTGTCTACATCCTGCTTATTTCCTAACTGTGAATCAAGAAAATCCTTTCATCCCCTAAAAATCATGGTTCAGACTAATCCGCACAAAAAAAGCGGGATGAAAACCATCCCGCCAATATTACCTTATTAACCTATTAACTGATTACCCTTTAATGCTCTTTGCTATTATAGCAATACACTCATCTATCTGCGCCCTGTCTATAAGCAGTGGTGGTGCAAAACGGATGCGGTCGCCATGGGTAGGCTTGGCCAACAGACCGTTATCCTTCAGGCGCATGCATATATCCCATGCTGCATCTTTATCAGGGTGATTGATAACTATGGCGTTAAACAAACCCTTACCACGTACTATAGATATATGCTCACTATTCAGTGCCACCAATTCGCGACGCAGATGAGCGCCTTGTATAGCAGAGTTCTCAGCCATTTGCTCATCACGCAATACCTCTAAAGAAGCTATTGCCACTTTACAAGCCAGCGGATTACCACCATAGGTAGAACCATGTTCACCCGGCTTAATGGTGAGCATAATTTCATTATCAGCCAATACTGCCGACACCGGCATAGTACCGCCCGAAAGTGCTTTACCTAACAACAATATATCAGGTCTTACTTCTTCATGATCGCATGCCAGCATCTTACCTGTGCGCGCAAGGCCGGTCTGTATCTCATCAGCTATCAGCAATACGTTCGCATCCTTACATATCTGTGCGCACTGTGCCAGGTACCCTTCATCCGGCACCACTACACCCGCTTCACCCTGTATAGGCTCTACAAGAAAGGCAACCACATTAGGATCCTGCAGTGCCACCTTCAATGCAGCTGCATCGTTATAAGGGATCACTTCAAAACCCGGTGTAAACGGACCAAAGTCACGGCGAGAATCATCATCGGTACTGAACGAGATCACACTCAATGTACGGCCATGGAAGTTATGTGCGCAGGTAATGATCTTCGCCTTGCCCTGCTGCACTCCTTTCACATCATAACCCCAGCGGCGAGCAAGCTTCAAGCCGGTTTCAACCGCCTCAACACCCGTGTTCATTGGTAATACTTTATCGTAGCCAAAGAACTTAGTGATAAACTCTTCATATTCACCCAGCACGTCATTATGAAACGCACGTGAAGTGAGGGTCAGTTTTTGAGCCTGCTCCAGGAAAGCCTCTATGATACGAGGGTGACAATGCCCCTGGTTGATAGCAGAATACCCCGAAAGGAAGTCATAATATCGTTTATCATCAACATCCCATACAAACACACCCTGTCCTTTTTTAAGCACAACAGGCAGCGGATGATAGTTATGCGCACCGTATTGTTCTTCTTTTTCGAGGAAATATTGAGTAGATGATGTTAAATGAGTAGTTGCTTGCATGTGGCAAATTTACAGATTAAAGGCTAAAATACCATACTGCTATATATTATAGCTATAGATAAAACCTATAAATGACAAATGTAATGAGCATCTATGAGATGCTACGGTAGCCAATGTACATCGTTATTGATTTTGTAATTTGCGTATTAGATAGCCATTTTCCTGTTTAGTTGAAATGACCTTAGTGACAATGGCATTCGGTTAAGGTAGTCTGCATACTTATAACGTCCGATACCTTCGGCATCGTTTTCCAATTTGTATCGGATTTTGCTATAGACATCTGATACCTTCGGCATCATAACATATTGTTAGTTAAGGGTTGTATGTATTCGTAATGACGCTGAAGGCGTCACATATTTATAGCAATACAAGCTATTTAGGACACGAAGCCGAAGGTATCGTATGTCTATATAAGCACAATTTCTCAACCAAAACAAAAAACCGCTGCCCAATCTGATCGGGCGGCGGCTAGAATGTAATTTCCTTGAAATATCAATTAGTTCGTTCCCATACGGTTGTACGCCCTATAAGCGAGATGCCAACATATCCCCTTACATCCAGTTTATCGCCTTTGTAAGTGATCTTGCAGCTATAGGTCTTGCCATTTTTAGGATCATAGATCTCGCCATCATTATACGTTTCTTTATCATCGATCTTGAAGTGCTTCAGGAGCACGATCCCCAGCAGCGGCACTTTCTTCAGTGCATCCTTAGGATTCTTGTCGTCCATCTTAGGCACACCGTTTCTTAGCGGTTCCTTAAGCCATACAATTTTGCCCCAGAACTTACCATCAGTAGCCTTGTATATTTCCACCTTGGCCGTCTTTTCTTCATTGTACCACAGTCCCTCTATCTTGTCTTTTTGAGCAAATGCAGAAAGCCCTGTACTGAGGATCAGACTCAATATAAGTACCACGTGCATTGAAAAACGTTTGATCATAACTGTTCGTTTAAATGGTTAGTAATCGCTGAGATAAATATAAAAAATATTTCTGAAATCCCTAAGCCTTTGCCTTCGGAATATCTTCTGCATAATCATCACTATGCGGTGTTTGCATAAAAAGCGTATTCAGGTCATCAGGCAACGAAGTCAGCTTTCTTTGTACCGTATCTATCCATGCCCCGTCTACATTGATAATGGCGGCCTTGGTATTGTCACTCCTGTATATCTCATGCCTTATAGACCACCGCGATCCATCAGCCCGACTTTTGGTTAATTCGCACGTCACCCGCACTATATCATTTGGCCGTACCTCTTTTAGAAAGAAAGTCTCCTCCCGAAAGAGAATAGGACCTATACCCTGTTTCAGAAACACAGATGGTTTTAGACCAAAGCGTTCCAGCAAATTCAATCTTGCCTGCGCAGCAAAATCGGCATATGCTGAATGGCGTAAGTGCGCATTGGCATCCACCATTGACCACATCACCTGCCCCTCATAAAATACATTGTTCATGGTATCAGTTAGTTTAAAAGCAAAAGGTGTACCAATTATAGCAAATAGCAATAACGGGTACACCTTTATGATAAAATTATGGGAATCTTACTCCTGAATATTTGTTCACATCAACCATTGGAATCGTTGAGTGATACTTGTTGTTAATGGTAAGCAGAATGTAATTAGCAGCCAGTGCATATCCACGTGGTGTAAGATGCACACCATCCAAAGAGAATGCACCACCTGAAACGAATGTAGCGTTGAACGTAACTCCGTTAAATATTGTACCAGAGCTAATGGTCTTTAGGTAAGCATTCATATCTACCACTGGCAGATTATGTGCTGCACCCGCAGCTGCTATCACATTATTGAATGCTGCTGTCGCGTCCTTTACATTGGTCACCTCATCAGCCGATAGCACGTAATTCTTTGGGATAGGCTTGCGGCTACCCCAGCCTGCACACTTCAGTGAATCTGAAGGCGTAGTCAGGATGATGTATTCACCATCGTGTATCTTCCTCATTCCACCCGGTGCAGCGGCATCTTGTATAATGAAGTAGTTGGCACCTGCGGTAAACGTAATGCCCAACGGAGCATAAGCTGCTGAAAGAGAATCGGCCTGGCCCTGGCGCAGAACTAAACCCTTAGCAGGTATGGTAGTGAAGTAAGGAATGCTGGTTACATCAGGTATATTGATCAATACCCCCTTTGCACCACGTGCAGTCATGGAATCTACTACGGAATTATACACACTTGTAAACGTAGCCAACGGCGAAATGTCTGACTGACCTGTACCGCTTACCGCACCATTACCACCGGACGTAGCATAACCCAAAACATCATTAGCACCCAACCACATAGAGAAGAAGGTAGCATTGATCTTGGTAGCCTGCGTAACCGCCTTTTCAAAAGGACTGGTAAAGAACCTTGCGGCATAAGGATTGAATAAGGCATAGCCCGCAGTAGTATAGTCTATACAACGGATACCCGGCACACCCACATTGTTATAAGGTCCGCCGGCTGCTATGTTGGCAGAGCTACCGGTAGTATCCAGCGTGCCGCTATACAATACTGGTCCAAGTGCGGTTACACCGTCGCAACCTGTGCTGTAACCTAAGACACGTTTGAGCCCCGGATAACCGGCCTCTCCCGGCAGCAAGGGCTGTTTAAACTCACCACCGCCAACCAGCTTAAACTGAGCTGCCAGCATAGATGGGTAAGAACTCTGCTGACCACTGCGATACAGTGTACCATCGGCATAACCGGCTGTAAGAGAATTACCTACCGAAACGTAGGTGGTAAAATCCGCATCACCCTTCGATGGACTTGCAGGCTCCAAATTTGGCTTACAAGCAGCAAGGGAAAGCGTGGCTAATCCAACTATATATATTTTCTTCATTGTTTGTCTGATTTAAGAAATTAGAAATGATACGCAAACCCTACTCCACCTGTAAACGCTGTTGATTGGTACTTTCCGCTGAAATTTGCAGGGAGGAATGTCGCGTCGCGCTTGTCAGAAGTAACAAACTCCAATGCAGCCATAATGGTTATCTTTTTCATAGGGCTGAATGAAGCACCAACTGTTCCTACATACCTGTTCGCATCAGGCAACTCAGGAGATACATAACCATCTCTTACAGGTGTAGGATCATAAGCAGCACCGGCACTTACAGATAATGACTTCATGATCTGGTAATTAGCACCAAGCCTTATAGCCATAACACTCTGATAAAGACGGGGCGTGCGCGTATCGGCCAATGAAGAAGTATTGGTCTTATAGTCGAACACCAATGAATCATATACTTTCCAACCCGTGTATTCCAGGTCAGCCAATATGATCAACTTAGTATTGACCTTATAGCCTACACCAAATGTAATAACATCTGGCAGGTTGAGCTTGGTAGAGAAATTGGTATTGGGGAAGTTAGCTGTCAATGAAGACGGCACAACGAATGTTGCATTACCATCGTCTACCTTCATCTTCACCTGAGAGCGATAAGTAAGACCCAGCTGTATCTTTTCTGTAGCCTTTACATGTACGCCAAGGTTAAAGCCAACCCCATTCGCATTACCTTCTAACGTGCCCTTGCTATCGGCACCAGTGGCAAACTGCACCGGTAGTGCCTGCTCTATTTTTACATTACCAAAAGCATAGATGAAACCAGCACCTACACTCACCAGTTCATTGATCTTATAGCTAACAGTAGGCTGCACAAAAAAGCTCTGCAGCGATATGTTCCTGTTAATATATCTGCCCTGCCAGTTGTCGTCCCACTTGGTACCACTACCAAACGGAGTATACACGCCAATGCCCACACCTATCTTATTATGCTTCTTCAATGTACCTCCGAAATAGAGATTGAACGGCGTAAAGGTCTGTGCCTTTGTCTCTGCCGAGTAGCCACCTGTTGGCGTTTGCACATATTTCACACTGGGCATTACAAAGTTGACCGCACCGTATACCTGCATTCCTTCCAGCCTGGATACTGCACCCGGATTGTAGAATATAGAAGAGGCATCCCACGCCCAGGCAGTACCCGTATTGGCCATAGCCAACTGGCGTAATCCCTGCAGGTTTAACTGGAAACCTGCACCAAATGCTCCGGAAGAGTAAAGGAAGCAGGCAATTGCTGAAATACATAGTTTTTTCATAAATGGTCCGTTGTTAAAAGGGTGAGCAATAAAGAAAAAATCAAAATGGAATTATTGGAGAGATTTGACAACTTTTTAAAAAGTTGTCAAATCTGACTAAGCCTATTAGTAACAGTACTTATTGGCCGCAATGATCTTAGCGGCTATGTTTCTACGTGCCTCGGTTGTGTTCAGATCTTCGGTCTTAGTGAAGCGCTTCAGGCCCATCATCATCATTCTTCGTTCATCACCTTCAGCAAAAGCATTCAAGGCTTCCTTACCAGACTTAAATATGTTCTCTGCCGCATCATTGATATAGACACGCATGATGTCTATATACTCTTTACATGCGTCTTCACCTTTCATACTCACCAGCTTTTCTACACGAAGCTGCAGCGACTCACTTACGTACAGCTCTATCAGCATATCCGCAAGGTTCATCAGCACTTCCTGCTCCTTGGCAAGGTTCATCATCAGCTTCTGCACAGCACCGCCGGCAGCCATCAGTATGGCCTTCTTAAAGTTGGCAATGTATTTCTTTTCCTTAGCAAACAAAGTATCGTCAGTACCACCAAAGTCGGGAATGCTTACCAGCTCATTGGCTACCTGTTGTGCAGGGCCCATAAGGTCCAGCTCTCCCTTCATCGCGCGCTTCAGCATCATATCTACCGTAAGCATACGGTTGATCTCGTTAGTACCTTCAAATATGCGGTTGATACGGCTATCACGGTAAGCCCTGTCCATAGGTGCTTCAGCGCTATAGCCCATACCACCATATACCTGCACACCTTCATCTACCACATAATCGAGTGTTTCTGAGCCATGTACTTTAATGATAGCCGCTTCTATTGCGAACTGCTCTGTGCCCTTGAGCTTGGCCTTGATGGGGTCCATACCACCCGCTATTAAAGTATCGGTAGCTTCCTCCATACTCTGGCTGGCGCGGTATATCGCCGACTCAGAAGCGAATGTCTTGATAGCCTGTTCTGCTATCTTGTAGCGAATGGCACCATACTTAGAGATAGGCCTGCCAAACTGTTCGCGCTCATTGGCATACTTAACCGTTTGAGAGATCACCTCTTTACTTGCACCAATAGTGCCACCACCCAGCTTTATCCTGCCCAGGTTCAAAATATTTACAGCTATCTTAAAACCATTCTGCCTTTCAGACAACAGGTTCTCAACCGGTACCTTACAGTCATTAAAGAATACCTGTCGTGTAGAGCTGCCCTTGATACCCATCTTGTGTTCTTCGGCATTCAAGCTCAATCCTTCAAAGCCCTTTTCAACAATAAATGCACTCAGATTGGCATCATCATCTATCTTGGCAAATACAGTAAACACATCTGCAAACCCTGCATTGGTGATCCACATCTTCTGACCATTGAGCAGGTAGTGCTTACCATCTTCCGTCAGCTTTGCTTTTGTCTTACCCGAATTGGCATCGCTACCGGCACTTGGCTCGGTAAGGCAATAAGCACCCTTCCACTCGCCGCTGGCCAGCTTAGGTATGTACTTAGACTTTTGCTCTTCATTGCCATAATACAGAATAGGCAAAGTACCTATGCCGGTATGCGCTGCGAATGCCACCGAAAATGAATGACCCGCACCCAGTCGCTCGGTAACCAGCATAGATGTTTTGAAGTCCTTACCAAACCCACCATACTCCTCAGGCACAGAGATACCCAACAGGCCCAGTTCACCCGCCTTGGTCATCAGGTCATCCATCAGTCCTTCCTCCTGCTCATCTATACGAACCAGGTTGGGATTAACGTGCTGCGCCAGGAAGTTGGTACAGGTATCTGCTATCATCAGCTGTTCTTCTGTCCATTCTTCAGGAATGAAGATCTCTGCCGCGTGTGATTCTTTGATGAGGAACTCTCCACCTTTTATGGTTGTCTTTGTTGCGTTCTCCGTGCTCATGATCATGTTAGTGTTTTTGTTGTTAGTGTATTGTATTACAAAACGAATACGTCCCGATGTGGTAACCACCTCCCCCACCTAGTCGGCGGGTACTCCTCCTTCAAAAGGAGGAGAGTGTGGGCTTAGCGCTTACAAAACGAATACGTCCCGTGAGATTGCCATGGTTCGAGAGCCTCACCATGACAATCGTATAATTCTAATTAGTTCATCATTTCAAAGATGCCTGCAGCGCCCTGGCCTGTGCCTACGCACATAGTTACCATTCCGTATTTACCGTTGCGGCGTTTTAGCTCACTGAATAGTTGTACTGAGAGCTTAGCACCGGAGCAACCCAATGGGTGACCCAATGCTATTGCACCTCCATTCACATTCACTATATCCTGGTTCAGATCAAGCGTGCGACATACAGCCAATGACTGTGAAGCAAATGCCTCATTCAATTCTATAAGGTCAATATCGTTCTTTGTTAAGCCGGCTAGCTTCAGTGCTTTAGGAATAGCGTAGACAGGACCAATACCCATTATGCGGGGTGGCACACCTGCTACGCCATAGCTTACAAAACGGGCTATAGGCGTAAGGTTATGTTCCTTCATGAAACGCTCACTTACCACCATTACAAATGCGGCACCGTCGCTTGTCTGCGAAGAGTTACCTGCGGTAACACCACCCTTAGCATCAAACACCGGCTTTAACTTGGCCAATGCTTCTATAGATGTATCTGCTCTCGGGCCTTCATCTGTATCTACTATAAACTCCCTGTTCTTTTTCTTACCATCCTCGCCTACGTAGGTCTCCTTAACAGTAACCGGAACGATCTCGTCCTTAAACTTACCTGCGGCAATAGCAGCTGTTGCCTTTTTATGAGAATTAAGTGAAAACATGTCCTGGTCTTCGCGACTCACATTATACTCTTTGGCAACCGCCTCGGCCGTAAGGCCCATGCCCCAGTAGTAGTCTGGGTTGGTCTTGGCTATATCCAGATCGGGCACTATGCGCCAGCCACCCATAGGCAACAGGCTCATGCTCTCTACCCCACCGGCTATGATACAATCGGAGATACCACTGTTGATCTTAGACGCGGCAATGGCTATTGTCTCCAAACCGGATGCGCAATACCTGTTCACGGTCATGCCAGGCACCTTGTCGGTATCGAGCGCCATAAGCGATATAAGGCGGCCGACATTAAGACCCTGCTCTGCTTCGGGTGTTGCATTACCTACTATTACATCATCTATCAGGTCTTTATCTACCTGCGGCACCGAGGCCATAAGATGACGTATAACTTTTGATGCCAGTTCATCGGGCCTTGTGAAACGGAATCCGCCACGACCTGCCTTACCTACTGCACTACGAAAACCGGCTACTATATATGCATTCATTTTGATTAGCTTTTTTTGATTTAGACAATTAGTTTCTCAGCACTTTACCACCGGTGATGATGCTTTGCAACCTCTCCAGTGTTTTCTTCTCTGCACATAATTGCAGGAATGCTTCACGCTCCAGGTCCAGCAAGTATTGCTCACTTACCAGTGAAGGCTGAGAAAGATCGCCACCAGACATTACATATGCCAGCTTCTGCGATATCTTCACATCATGCTCGCTGATGTAATTTCCTGAGAACATGCTGTTAGCACCTATGTAACCAAGGCCAAGCGACTGTTTACCCAATACCCGTATATCTGTTCTTTTTACCGGTGGTGTGTAGCCTTCATCTGCCATTACCAAACATTGCTCCTTAGCTTCAGATAATACACGGTTGCGGGAAACGACCACTATATCTCTACCCTTGCGCAGGTAACCATAGTCAAACGCTTCGTATGCAGATGTAGATACCTTAGCCTGCCCTACGGTAAGGAAACGATCTCTGAAATTGTTCAGCTCTATATCTCCTTCCTGCAGCTCATCGCTCAGGCGCAGTGCAAACTCTTTAGTTCCCCCACCACCTGGGATTAGGCCTACGCCAAACTCCACAAGGCCCATATATAACTCGGCATGTGCTACTACCTTATCTGAGTGCAGACACATTTCGCAGCCACCACCCAATGCCATATTATGTGGTGCCAATACTACGGGTATAGATGAATAACGGATTCGCATCATAGTGTTCTGGAACATACGCACAGCCATGTCCAGCTCATCATATTCCTGCTCTACCGCCAGCATAAAGATCATGGCTACATTGGCACCGGCACTAAAGTTGGCTCCTTCATTAGAAATGACCAGACCCTTATATTCTTTCTCTGCAAGGTCTATAGCCTTGTTGATACCTTCCAATACTTCGCCACCAATGGCGTTCATCTTGGTATGAAATTCCAGGTTAAGGATGCCATCACCAAGATCAGTTATAGTAGTACCACTGTTTTTCCAGATGGTATTGGCAGCCCTTATATTGTCAAGCAATATGAATGACTCTGTACCCGGAATTACCTTGTAAGACCTAGAAGCTATATCATAATAAAGCTTCTTGCCATCTTCTACTTTATAAAACGTAGTGAACCCTGCGGCCAACATATCATATACCCACTGCGCCGGCTTGCGACCTGCAGCTTCCATATCTTTAACCGTGTTGGCTACACCCAGCGCATCCCACGTTTCGAAGCCACCCAGCTCCCAACCAAAGCCCGCCTTAACTGCATCATCTATCTTGTAGAAGTCATCAGTTATCTCAGGTATACGATTGCTGGCATAGGCAAATAGCGCATAGAAGGTATTGCGGTAAAAATCACCTGCCTTATCCTTAGATGCAACTAATGTCTTGATCCTTGTGCGCAGGTCATCGATATTCTTAGCCGCTTCCAATGAAGCGAACTTTACTTTCTGCGAAGGCTTGTATTCCAATGTCTTCAGATCCAATGCAAGGAATACAGTCTTACCATCTACCTTGTCTTTCTTAAAGAAGCCTTGATTTGTTTTACTGCCCAGCCATTTGTTCTCCAGCATCTTTGTAATAAAGCCGGGAGTCTGGAATGTTGCCTTCTCCTCATCCAAGGGCACATTGGTGGTAAGGCCATTGGCAACAAGTACCAATGTATCTAACCCCACAACGTCACTTGTTCTGAACGTAGCCGACTTAGGGCGGCCAATAACCGGCCCTGTAAGCTTATCCACCTCTTCAACGGTCATGCCCATCTCTTCTACCAGGTGCAGTACATGCATCATGCTGTATACGCCTACCCTGTTACCAATGAAGGCCGGTGTGTCTTTAGCCAGTACCGTGGTCTTACCCAGGAACTGCTCACCATATAACATTAAGAAGTCTGTGACCTCTTTAGATGTATCAGCTGTTGGTATGATCTCCAATAAGCGGAGATAGCGGGGAGGATTAAAGAAGTGTGTACCGCAGAAGTGCTTCTTAAAGTCTTCGCTCCGGCCCTCGGCCATCAGGTGAATGGGTATGCCCGATGTATTGGAAGTAATGAGTGTGCCGGGCTTTCTGTATTTTTCTACCTTTTCAAAGACCTGTTGCTTTATATCCAGGCGTTCTACCACTACTTCTATTGTCCAGTCGCAGGTGGCTATGTCTTTAAGATTATCATCAAAATTGCCGGTAGTAATTCTCTTGGCGAATGACCTTCTGTATATGGGCGAAGGATTGGACTTCAGCGCAAAGTCGAGCGCGTCATTCACTATCTTATTGCGGGCCTTTTTGTCGCCTTCCGGCGCATCTTTAGGCACTATGTCGAGCAGGAGCACTTCCACGCCAATATTGGCGAAATGACAGGCTATTCTGCTGCCCATAACGCCGGAGCCAAGTACTGCTACTTTCTTAATTTTTCTGTTCATTGCTATATCGGTGCTTATTGAGGTTTTGACTATTTGAAAGGGCATAAAATACCAGGGCATTTTGTGCTTCATAAATGTAGGTAGGTTTTTCGCCGTTACAAAGGGTCGGAACTCGGTTGTATTGGTCAAAAAGTCGGAAAAGTGGTGGAGAATCAGTTTCACAAAGAGAGCGCAAAGAGATGTTGCCATGGGTAACGGAGCGCTAATGATCTGAGTATCATGTTTTATTATGCACAAACTCTGGTTTGTGAGTATTTGACTGGCCCGGCTGATGTGGAAGCACTTAATTTTAAGTTGAATTATTAAATTTGTCTGTGGCAACGCCCACTTATAAAAAACTAAAATCATGAGAGCAATTAATACATGGATCAACTTCAATGGAAATGCTGAAGAAGCATTCACTTTTTACAAATCAGTTTTTGGCGGAGACTTTACGAAGATCGTTCGTTTCAAAGATCTGGAAAGCGATGATTTTCCGGTGCCGGAAAATGAAGCCAATAAGATCATGACCATTGCGTTGCCCCTTGGCAAAAACAATGTGCTAATGGCCAATGATGTTCCAGAATTTATGGGGCGTGTAAACGAGAACGAAAACAGATCAAAGATAGTAGTGGCTGCTGAGAGCCGTGAAGAGGCGGACAAAATATTTAACGGCCTATCTGCAGGAGGATCCGTAGAAGGCCCGATCGGCGACAGTCCATGGGGTACCTATGCAGGAATGTTCAGAGACAAATATGGCATTGAATGGATAGTGGAATTTGATCCGAATTATAATGGGTAAATTTAGCTGAAGAGCAGTCCAGTACTATTTCACGCCCTATCATTCATACTATACTGTGCAAGATAAATTTGTGACATTGCTAAATAAAAACAGTCACTTTTTAGCTTGCAAAGTTTAGTACACTTAGCCATCAATAACAAGCATGACCGCGATTGTTGCGGCCCTACGGGACGCTTTAAAGTGAGGGTTGTGTATGCTACAAACCTGTTGCCACCTAACGGGGCAATAACATGTAACCTGCCTATTTCTGATGTTTAGTTGGTATTAGTTTTTTAACGCCATCCTATACTCCGAAGGAGACAAAGCTGTGTGCTTTTTAAAGTACTTACCAAATGAAGACTGGTCGGGGAAGTGAATGTCGTCGGCTATTTCTGCAATGCTGATGTCGTGGTTGCGGAGGAGGACTTTGGCTTCCAGTATTACGGCATCGTCTATCCACTCGCCGGCTGTCCTGCCTGATACCTCTTTAATGGTCTCTGTAAGGTGCTTGGGAGATACGAATAGTGCATCGGCATAGTACTGCACATTCCTGTGCTCTTTATAGTACTTGAATACGAGGTTGTGAAAGAGTGTATTCAGCTCTTCCTTGCGGCTCAGCTTTTTGCTGATGATAGCGTATTGGTATTTATAGATGGCCTCAACCTCATATAATAAGGTGGCAACTATACTGCGGGTAATCTCTGCTCTGTATGGATGACCCTCTCGCTTAACTTTATCCTGTATCATAGAGAATAAGTCGAGCAGTATTTTGGCATCTTTCTGATCTACATTTACGGTGGGTATTGAGTCGTTCTTAAAGTAGCTGAACTTGTCGAGAAAGTGACTGTCATTATAACTCTCAGTCATAAAGGCCTTTGAGAATACAATGAACCGGCACAGAAAATCCTCGCTCTGATTATATATCCTCGATACATGAAATGGCGTAGACATCATCATAGCATAAGGCTTTGCCTCATACACTTTCAGATTTACCTCTACCTCGGCAGTGCCACGGGTGCAAATGCCTATGATATATCCATCCGACCGATAAGGAAATTCACTCAGATCCAGTATCTGCTTCTCTTCTGAGATAAAGAAGTCACCGTCTATCAGCTTTGCAGCATAGAGGTCTGCAAACTTAGAAAAACTGAGATGTGCTATCTTTTTGCTCATGGGGTAAGAAAAGTGTATTATGTTGAGGAGTAGCAAAATAGTAAAAACTGACGAGAAAGGACCATTATATTAGTGCAAAGCCCCAATGGGAGAAAAGGCATATATGGCCAGGTGTTTTGTTCAAGGTAATTTCTGTTATTTTGCCCCTGCGTTATGAGGATAATTATCTCCCCCATATTACTTCTGCTGGTAGCATTTACCGGTTTGGCCCAGTTCAACGACTCGACGCATTACTATGTCAGTTGCAAATCGGCAGGGTCTATTAACCGCACAAATGCCAACAGCGCTTACTTGCTTAACAATGCGTTTAAAGTGAGCCTGGACAGGAAGCAGTTTACTCTGAATCTTGCTAATAGCTGGGTGTATGGAGAACAACAGAACAAGCTAACTAACAACGATTTCAACTCAACGCTTGACTGTAATGTATACAACTCCCTACCCCACTTTTTCTATTGGGGACTTGGCAATTATACATCCAGTTATTCTTTAAAGGTTATTGACCAATACCAAACAGGAGCGGGGCTTGCATATAATGTCTTTGACCGGGCGAAGATCAAAATAAATGTGAGTGATGGTATATTGTACGAAAGCAGTGACATCCGTCTTACAGATTCTACGCACGATAAGTACACCACTTTCAGAAACTCGCTACGGCTGTCATTCAAATTGAACATACACGAGTTGATCACGTTTAACGGTGTGAATTTCCTGCAAAATTCATTTTCTTCAAGTTCAGACTACATCATCAAGTCTAATCTTACACTAGGTGTAAAGCTGAGAAAGTGGCTTAGCCTCACCACCACCTATTCCTATAACCGGTACAACCGCACAGGTAGGGAAAATACTTTGTTTAGTTATGGGTTGACGGTGGAAAGGTATTTCTGAAATGAATAAATGAAATGACCATATCGTTAATAAGATATGGCCATTTCATTAGTTGATATGTTAACGACAACCTATACTCCTGCCGCACTTATTTCCTTTACTTCCCCGTTCTCAATGCGCACTACACGGGCAGGGTACTTCTGTATAATGGAGTAATCGTGCGTAGCCATGATAAATGCCGTTTGGTAGTCGCGGCAGATGTTGAAAAGCAACTGCATGATCTCATCTGTTGTATCGGGGTCAAGGTTACCCGTAGGTTCATCGGCAAGGATGAGCTTTGGGTTGTTGAGCAGGGCACGGGCTATATCTACTCTTTGTTGCTCACCGCCGCTCATTTCATATGGCATTTTGACGCCCTTATTCTTCAGACCTACTTTGGTCAGTACATTCTCTATCTTTTCCTTCATCAAGGCTTTGTCCTTCCAGCCGGTGGCTTTGAGTACAAATTCAAGATTATCATATACGTTACGATCGGTAAGCAGTCTGAAATCCTGGAATACAATGCCGAGGTTTCTTCTTAGTAACGGTATCTTCTTCCACGAAAGGTCTTTAAGGTTAAAGCCAGCTACTACTCCACTACCCTCTTTCAGGTATATATCGCCATACATGGTTTTCAACAAACTTGATTTGCCGCTACCTGTGCGGCCTATCATATATATAAACTCACCGGCACCAACTTCAAGATTCACATTATTCAGCACGAGGCTGCTTCCCTGGTAAATGTTGGCATTGCTGAGCGATACTATACTTGTTGGGTTCATTCAAATGTATTTGTAACAAAGATAATCGCAATTGAACATTTTATTCAACACAATTTTCCCCATGTTCTGTTAATAAAAACGGCCGCCATTTCGGTGGCGGCCGTTAGTGAAATTTCGCTCTAAGCTATTAATAAACAACCAGTTTCTGCGTCTTAGTCAAACCGCCCGTTGTAGTCTGTACCATATAGATACCTTGTACCTGTATGTAAGACTGTGGTATCTCTATACGAGCTTCGCTGCCCACTATTGGCTGGCTTGTCTTGTAGATAACCTTACCTGCTATGTCTGATACAGTTACTTCGGCCACAGTGTTTGCAGCATCTTTAACTACTACAAATGCGTTACCGCTTGTAGGGTTAGGAACAACTACTGCATCCAGGTTGCCCATTACAACGTTATCGACGCCGGCAGGGTTAGGGCTGAAGTTCAACCTGTCGAGGTAGAAATTGTTACCTGTGCTGATCTCATAACCATTATGGTCTACACCAGGCAGGTAACGGAAACGGAATACTACATAAGAACCACGTGCAGCTGTAGGTATGGAGATCGATTTAGCAACCCAGTCGGCATTGCTTACCGGAACATATGGAGTAGATATAGCCCCCTTGTTCAGGAGCTCGCCCTTAGCCAATACTTTAAGTGTTGTCCAGGTCTTAGCTTTATCTACAGAATAAGAAATGATCATTGTATCTGTGATATCCAATGAATTACTAGAACGTGAAGCACCCGTGGTGAAGAAGTTCATGTTGCAGTTACCAGATGCCATTGCAGTGAGATCTACAGCAGGGCTGAAGAAATCATCATAGTCACCTTTAGGCATACCAGTAGGAGGATAAATGCCAAGCATAGGATTAACACGGCTATCAAAACCGTTGTACTTCATAGAATGGTTGTCATAAAAACCGTTATACGCATGCTCCCATTTGAACTCGTTATCGTAGTAATTAAATGTTGGCCATTTAGCCAGTGTTTCATCAGGGTTGAACTCTTCAACAATGTTAGATGCCGGTGTGGCATTGGCATCAGTAACGAAAACTGACTTATCGAATATCACTGTGGTATCTCCGCTGTGGTTACCGGTAGCTTTCATAGTTATGTTCACCCATCCACCATCGGTAAATGCATTATTTACAAAACTTGAAAACGTTGGGTTAGCGATAGTAGTTGTTGGCGTAGTTGCGCCATTAGAGAATGACCATACGAGGCTGGTAACGGTATCATTCCATGTCTTGTTAGTAAACCTCAATTGTGTGCCGGGGCAGGTAAACATCTGCAGGCGAGTTGAGTAAGTACTATTGAATTCAGGAATTGGTTTAAGATCGGGCCTTGCTGCCAATGCACCTGTATACAAAAGGTTGGTATCATTCCAAAGATGGTTTCTACCAGCAACCGAGGCATTCAATGTAGCATGCATACGCTCAACTTGTCCTTTTGTGAACATCTTGGAACAATAAGTATAGTCCATGATATTCTCAGAGTTAGTTGTATCAGGGTAGTTGACCAAAGAGTCGAGACCAGCCATATTAGGATAGATCTTGAAGTAGTTATGTGCACAAGCAGTATCATATAATGCTGCCGGGGTGCAACCTGTAACATTATGGCCCAAAGTTGGCGGGGTATCATCTACGTTATCACTACCACCATCGGCACAGCTTCCGGCGCCGGCGCTGTTATTACTACCCCATGGGTGATCGAGAAAGAAGCAATGACCTATTTCATGATTCAGTGTATTATCGTTTACTATGTAGTCGTACAATGAGATTACACCATCATAATATGGAATAACATCAGCGGTAGGTGGCTGATATGCATAAGCCGCTGCACCCGTGTGCGCACCACTGAACTTATTGATGAACCACAGATTAAGGTAAGAAGACGGAGACCAGTCATCGTATTTAGCCTTATCGCCTCCATTGCTGGCCAGGTAAGTTCTGTGACGAGTTATGCCGTGTGTTGGATTGCCCAACGGATCTTTGGTAGCAAGATGCAACCTTATATGCGGATTACCTATGTACTTTTTGAATGGTTCAATAACAGTAGCTGTATCAGAGTTTTGCTTTGCAAATACAATATTCCAGGTTTTCACCGCATCAAACACTGTATTATCGGTCATGTACTCAACGCCGTAGTCATGAACAATATGCACTACCACCGGAATATCATACCAGAAGTTAGCGCTGTCGGTCATATCAGTAGTAGTGGACTTTTTAGCCATCCTGCTGTAGTCAATGTGCTTCAGCGCTTCTGCGATCTGTTTGTTCAGATCTGCTTCACGAATCAATATTTCAGGATGAGCTGCCAATATTTCTTTGCGCGCCTCGTCTGTATGGCAATGTTGTTGTCCATAACTAAGTCCTGACAACAGCATGGCTGTTAGAGAAAAAAATAAAGATTTTTTGTTCATATCTATTGCTTAGAGAGGGTCAAAGTTAATAAAAATATAAAAATGAGGAGTTTTAATTTTTTAACTTCTAAATAGGAATAATCTATTCATTTTCAGGGATAATAGGAGTGGCAATTGGCCCGGTCGATGGCAGTTGGTTGGGGGATTAAGCTGTGACTGAGGTGGGAGTTCGCAAGGAGACGCTTGCAGGCGAAAGGACGAAGCGGACGCTTCGGACCAATGAAACATACAAAACGAATAAGTCCCGATGCGCCGGTCTGGAGACCGGCAGCCGCAAGGACGTAGTCAGAGACTAGGCCCAGCATAAGGGGGAGGAGTTCGCAAGCGAGACGCTTGCATGGGTGAGGACGAAACGGACGCTTTGACCAGTGCAGGACGGAGAAAAGAGCACAGAGCAGCAATCCAGGCTTAGCGGCATATAACAAGGGCGGGCCGCAAATGCGACCCGATGACTGTTGGCTGGGAGGCTCAACAGCGGCAAATGATGCCTCAAAAAGAGTTAAGGTACGCTAATCCGCAAGATCATCAATCAGTCATTCTATAGAAAATTGGGCATTTGGGATGTCTGGTCCAATGTTATAGTTTCACAAACTTGCTTGTTTCTTTGTTGTTGACAAATACAAAATACACTCCGGCATTGAAATTGGCAATACTGACCTGAATTTTGTCCGAGTGATAATGACTGCTGTATACGATCTTCCCTTTAATGTCGGTAATCTTTAACTCTCTGATTGTCTCGGTTGAGCTTATGGAAAGTGTTGTATTTGCCGGATTGGGGTATATGCCCACATGTACTTGCGAGACTACCGGCACTACAGCAGATATAGGTGCAGGCGTAACTTTCCGAACGCAGAAATTGACCTCGTCACAAAAGTAGAAGTTTCCAAGCGAGTCCATTGCCATATCGTTCGGCCACCTTATTTCCGCATTAATGGCAAGTCCGCCATCTCCACTAAAGCCGGCCGACCCTGTGCCAACCATCGTGGAAATAATACCTGATGTGTTTATCACACGAATACGACTATTGTCACAGTCAGATATGTATATGTTCCCGGACGTATCAATAAAAAGTCCTCCAGGGCGAGCTATGTGGGCCGCTGAAGCAGGTCCTCCATCTCCGTAGAAGCCAGAGCTACCAGTTCCGGCAAATGTGGTGATAATACCTGAAGTATCCACTTTACGAATTACATTATTAAAATAATCACAAAAATAAATGTTTCCTACTTTATCCGTTTTAATGTCATCAACCAGTTGAATCTCAGCCAAAGTTGCAGCGCCACCGTCGCCGCTATAGCCCGCAACTCCAGTCCCTGCAAATGTTGTTATAATGCCGGAGGTATCTACTTTACGAATGTGATTTGTATACTGGTCTGGGATATACACATTGCCAACATTATCTACACCAATTCCATATGGAGAAGAAATCGCAGCGGCTGTTGCCGGCCCACCATCACCACTATATCCGCTTGATCCGTTACCCGCAAAAGTGGTGATGATTCCAGCTGCGTCTATCTTGCGCACCCGTGAAGAGTGCATTTCAGATACGTAGAGGCTGGTTCCAAACATTACCAATTCGGCAGGGCCATCTATACCGGCTGCAGTGGCGGGGCCACCATCACCCGAATACCCACCTCCATTACCGGCAAACGTAGTAATAATACCGCTTGTATCTATTTTTCGTATCCTGTTGTTTGAGTAATCTGAAATATACATATTCCCCACTGCATCCATTGTGATGCCGAATGTTTCAGTCATTGTTGCAGCGGAAGCGGGGCCGCCGTCTCCGCTAAAACCAGAAACGGTTCCAACACCTGCTATGGTAGTGATAATCTGGGCTTTTGCAAAAAAAGGGATTAGAAAAATCATAATACATAAGTTCTTCATAGGGTTTGTTTAAACGAAGATAAAATATTTTTTAATTGAAAAATACTACATGTAATTTTAGCTTTACAAGTAACGTTGTCTCGTCACTGATATTGTGAGGCCTTCTGAAGACAATTCCAAATGAACAGCACTGCAACAGTGAACGCCATGAGGACTATAAAAAGCGAGAGCGCAGAAAAATCTGCGCTCTCGCTTTTATATTTGAACTTTTAATGTAGTCTATTTACTTTATACTAACGACTATGTACTACTATGCAAACACCCCTACGTTGGGCATTTCCTGAGGGTATAGTTTGTTTTCGAGTTTGCTGCGAACGGCATCGAATGCTGCCAATGTTTCGTCGATATCCTGATCGGTATGGGCTGCAGTAGGTATGATACGCAGTTCAATCTGTCCCTTAGGGATAACAGGATAAACAACTACAGAGCAGAAGATATCGTGGTTCTCACGCATATCGCAGGTAAGCTGAACGGCATCGTACAGGCCACCCTTCATGAATACAGGTGTTACCGGAGTGTTGGTTGTGCCCAGATCGAAACCTCTGTCGCGGAAACCCTGCTGCAGACGACGAACGTTGTGCCACAGTTTTTCGCGCAGTTCAGGCCTGTCGCGGAGTAATTCAAGACGCTTAAGGTTACCTACCACAAATGCCATTGGTAATGACTTAGCGTATATCTGCGAGCGCATGTTGTAGCGCATGAAGGTCAGTATCTTTTTATCAGCAGCAAGGAAACCACCTATGCTGGCCATAGACTTAGCGAATGTAGAGAAGTATACATCGATACCGTCTATACAATTCTGCTCGTCGCCTATTCCTGCACCACGGCTACCCATGGTACCGAAACCATGTGCATCATCTACAAACAAACGGAATTCATATTGATCTCTCAGCGCAATGATATCCTTGATAGCACCCTGGTTGCCGCTCATACCAAATACACCTTCTGTGATCACCATAATACCACCGCCGGTCTTCTTTACCATTTCGGTAGCACGTGCCAGCTGCTTTTCGCAATCAGCAATATCATTGTGCTTGTATACATAACGATGACTAGGTATCATACGCAGACCATCAATGATACATGCATGTGATTCCGCATCGTAAACAACTACATCGTGACGGCCACAAAGTGTATCAATAGCAGATACCATACCCTGGTAACCAAAGTTGAACAACATAGCATCTTCCTTACCAACAAATACAGCCAGTTCTTTCTCTAACTGAAGGTGGTAGTCAGAGTTTCCACTCATCATACGCGCACCCATTGGAGAAGCAAGGCCAAATTTAGCCGCTGCATCAGCATCAGCCTTTCTTACCTCGGGGTGGTTAGCCAGGCCCAAGTAGTTGTTAAGGCTCCAAACAATTTTCTCCTTACCATTAAACTTCATGCGGTTTCCGATCTCTCCTTCCAGCTTAGGGAATGCGAAATAGTTTGGCGCTTTTTCTGCGTAGTCCCCGATAGGACCCAGCCTGTTTGCAAATTTGGCAAAAATATCCATGTTCTATTATTTAATTTACTAATTTAAAAATCTTAGCAAAAGCAAAGCGATCTGTTGAAAATCAAAAAATATGCTCTACTTGCAATTACCGGAAAAATATCCGAACATTTGCGCAGCGAAATTAATAAAAATATAACTGCCTGTTCATTACTAATTTTGCACATTTGTTACTAAACTGTATTAATGAAACGTTATTTCTTAGCAATTCCGGCATTTTTCATAGCATTTCAGACCATTGCGAAGCAACCAACCAAGGTAACAAGGCCCAAACTGGTGGTGGGAATAGTAATTGACCAGATGCGCTGGGACTACCTGTACCGGTTTAACGACCAATACGGAAAAGGTGGTTTTAAGCGGCTGATGAAAGATGGTTTTAACTGCCAGAATACCATGATCAATTACCTGCCGTCTTACACAGCCCCGGGGCATTCGTGCATTTATACCGGATCTGTACCCTCTATACATGGGATAGCCGCTAATGACTGGTACGACAATTTCACGGGCAAGAAAATGTATTGCACGGATGATACTGTAAGGGAAATAAATAATGGTATTGTTGGCGATACGTCTATGAGTCCGCGCAACCTGCTGACCACAACCATTACGGATGAGCTTAGGCTGGCCACCAATTTTCGCAGCAAAGTATATGGCATATCTATAAAAGACCGAGGCGCTATATTGCCGGCAGGACACCTGGCCAATGGCGCTTACTGGCTGGATGATACCACGGGCAGCTTTTGCAGCAGTACCTATTATAAGAATACCAACCCCACATGGCTACAAGCATTTAATAAAAGAAAAGTTGCGGACAGCCTGATAAAACTTACGTGGACACTACTCGACCCGACCAATAAGATCTACACGCAAAGCCTTGCTGACGATAACAAATATGAAGGGAAATTTAAGGGAGAGGGTGCGCCCATATTTCCGCACGACCTAAATAAATTAAGAGGAAAGGATAGGTACAATTCTTTTAAAGCTACAGCGGGCGGTAATTACCTGACCCTGCAAATGGCGATGGCCTGCAGAGATGGAGAAAAGCTTGGCGAAGGTGAAGAAACAGATTTCCTGGCAGTGAGTTTTTCGAGTACTGACTATACCGGCCATCAGTTCAGTCCGAACTCTATGGAAGTGGAAGATGCTTATCTGCGGCTGGATATGGACCTGGCTACCCTACTCGACTATCTTGACGAGACCGTTGGTAAGGGTGACTATACCGTTTTCCTTACCGCAGATCATGGCGCGGCACATAATCCGCAGTTCCTTATAGACAATGGTGTGCCGGCGGGCTTTGTGGATCAAGATTATAAAAAAGACCTCAATACCTACCTTGATGGTATCTATGGTCAAAAAGATATCATAAAACATTTTACCAATTACCAGTTTTATGTCAACGAGGCTGCGATAAAAAGTGCTAATCTAGACAGGGGTAAAGTAAGGGAAAGCATCGTTACCTACCTTAACACCAAACCTGAATTTCAGTATGTGGTGGATATGGAGAACATGAACCGAACGGCAGTACCTGAGCCAATACGCACCATGCTGGTAAATGGTTACTACCGGGGCCGAAGCGGCAGTATAGAGGTGGTACCTAATCCGGGATGGTTTGAAGGACATAGCAAGACCGGCACCACCCATGGCACATGGAATCCGTATGACGCGCACATTCCGTTGCTTTGGTACGGCTGGGGTATTCCTAAAGGCGAGACGAATACTGTGGTGAATATGACAGACATATCGGCCACACTAGCGGCATTGCTGCACATACAGATGCCGAACGGGTGTATAGGGAAACCGATATTAATGGCGAAATAGCTCAATGGCTGAATGGCTCAATTGAATTGCCAGTGTGGTCGTTTGGCAACAATTAATGATAAGGACAATTATTAACTCTTATGTTTATTAGTGACAGAGCAAATTTAAAACGGACTATTTCAGTTTTTATGCGGTGGCATGTCGTTGCTGCTGCGATCTTACTTGTGTCGTGTGGACAGGGTGCCGAGCATAAGGAGAGTAATGGTACGAGTGTGTCGAATCAATCTGCTAGTTATGATAATACGCTGTCGACCGGGGTTGTAAAGGACACCGTAGTTTGCAAAAATGATGGGGCGCAGAGCTATGCGCTATACCTGCCCAAAGACTATAGGAGTAAAAAGGCATGGCCGTGCATCATCTTATTCGATGCGCATGCCCGCGGCGCACTGCCCTTGCGGATGTATAAGGATATCGCTGAAAAATATGGTTTTATACTAATTGGTTCCAATACATCTAAGAACGGCATTGCTGCAGAAGTAACTGATAAAATTGTCAATACGCTGTGGAATGACATACACCAACGGCTGAATATTGATACCAGCCGCACTTACACCAGCGGATTCTCGGGCGGATCTAAAGTGGCGAGTATGATTGCCACGAACCATGGTGGTATTGCAGGTGTAATAGGTTGTGCAGGAGGATTTCCTAATACGGGTCAAGCGGCACAACCAACGTTTGACTATTTCGGCATTGCAGGTAATTATGATTTTAATATGCCTGAGATGCTACAATTGGATAACTACCTGGATCAGAAAAAATCAACTCATTTTTTGCTTACCTGGCCGGGCATTCACGCATGGGCGCCTGCAGAAGCGTTCAGAACCGGTGTACTCTGGATGACCGTAAATAGCATGAAAGCCCACCGGCTAAACCGCAACGACGCAGTAATTGCGGACCTAATGATGGACCTGAACAAGCATATTAGCGAGGCTATATTAAAGAACGATGAGCTAACTGCTGTCCGATTGCTTAGCGGCACTGTTACCGTTCTGGAAGGGCTTACGGACGTGACGGGCTATAAAAAACAATTGGCTGCGCTTACCAATGGCGGCACCTATGCTTATTCATTGAAAGCAATGCAGCAGTTACTGCAAAAAGAACAGGCTCAGTGCCAGGAGATGGCCGGGCAATTTACCGCTCAAAATGAACAATGGTGGGCAGATAAGATCACAGCGATCGACAAAGTGGCAACCCATACCAAGATGGTTCAGGAAGCTAATTCTAACAGACGGGTTTTGGCGTTCCTGGGGTTCATCAGCTACATGAATGTTTCCCGCGCCATATCAACAGGAGATATGGTACATGCTGCCAGCCACCTTAAGATATTTAAGATGGCAGACCCTAGAAATCCGGACTGTAGCTATTTTGCGGCAATCGTAAGTATGAAAAACAAGGACACCAAAGCGGCAATAACCGCGCTCAATGAAGCGGCGGCGTTGGGTTATAGCGATGTAGAGCAACTAGCTGCCGAACCGGCATTTGATTCTTTACACAATGGTGCCGATTTCCAGAAGATCGTAGCATTGGTGAGGGATAATCATGATGGAAAATCGTTAGTTCATTGATCTTAGGAACATCTACAAATGAATAAACCCTATCTCCGCTTCCGGCCCAAAAGCCTGGCGAATTCGCTCGGGGTGGGTATCTGTGAGGATGACCTGGCCGAAGGTTTTATCGCGGATGATGGAGAGGAGGGCTTCCATGCGGCTTTGGTCGAGCTTTTCGAAGATATCATCGAGCAGTAATATGGGTAAGTGGCCGAGTACCTTGCTGAGGTAGGCATATTGCCCGAGTTTCAATGCAAATAAGAAGCTCTTCTTCTGGCCTTGCGAACCAAATTGTTTCAGGATCATTCCGTTCAAGGAAAACTCCCAGTCGTCTTTATGAATACCCCGCAGAGTGCGCTGTAAGCGCAGATCTTGATCCAGACCATTCACCAGCCATTCTTCCATGCTCTTGTTGTTGAGATCGGCGGTATAGGACACTTGAATGATCTCTGCTCCCCCACTCAACCTGTGGTAAAACTCATTGAGCAAGGGCATAAAATCTATAAGAAATTTGCTCCGTTGCCTGTGGATATAAGTGGCATCGGCAGCTAACTGTTCGTTGTAAAAATCAAGTTCAGAGTAATCAGTCGTTGATTTGAATGCCTGCAACTTCAGCCAGGCATTGCGCTGCAACAATATGCGCTGGTAATGCATCAGCCGTTCCAGGTATTCTTTATCTACCTGTCCGAGAATGCTATCTACCCAACGGCGACGAGGCTCGCTACCACCATTGATGAGCTCTGTATCATCGGGCGCTATCATTACCGCTGAGTAGCGGCCTATGTGGTCGGTAAACTTTTCGTAGGCAACCTCATTCTTAAACACCTCTTTTTTTGCGGCCTTCCATTTGCAGCTGATCGTCTCCAGATCTGCGCCATGCTCAAACTTGCCGGTTACCCTGAAACCGTCCAGACCCATTTGTACACTATTCTGCTGATAGGCACTGAAGTAACTTTTGGTATAGCAGAGATAATAGACCGCATCGAGCAGATTGGTCTTGCCACTGCCATTAGCACCTGTAATACAGGTAACAGGCGCAGCAAACTCAAACACCGAAGAGCTGTAGTTGCGGTACTGTATAAGCTGGATCTTATTAAGTCGGAGGTTGTTGGTCAATGGCTGCAAGTAATACTTTGCAAAAGTAATTGGTATTGCGCAATACTTGTTGGCGACATCACCGACAACGATCAAAAAAACTAAAGTGGATTATATAAAACAATCATCTACATTTGACAAACAAAATTATACACTATGAAGAAGATGTTACTTAGTTGCATTGCAGCAGCAATGTATTTTGGCGCAACCGCGCAAAGCTGGACTGTAAAGGCAGACATGCCGGCCGGCCGAAAATTTTGCGGAGCCGCCGCAGGAAGTGAAGTTATCTATGTAATAGGCGGAATAGACAATATAGGAGTAACAGCAGACAACTTTGCCTACAGCCCATTGGCCAACACATGGAGTAGCAAAGCACCAATGACCTATGCAAGAGGTGAATTTGGCGTGGCCACTGTAAACGGAAAAATTTATGCTATAGGTGGTTATGACGGAGCCGGGATAGTAAATTATGTCGAAGAATACGATCCGGCAACAGATGCCTGGACAACTAAGGCAGCCATGCCTACCGCCCGCTCTCAGTTCTCTCTGGCAGTAGTACAAGGCATAATCTATGTAACCGGCGGTTACCCCGGCAGCTTTACGTCAACGGAAGCCTACAACCCGGCAACCAATACATGGACAACAAAAGCGCCAATGCCATTCGGATTGCTGCAGAACAACGGCGGAGTATGTTTGAACAATAAATTCTATGTATGTGGCGGAAAAAACTTGTCGAGTTCTGTAACCTACAACTCGGTGTATGTATACACCCCGGGAACTGATAGCTGGACCACAGCGGCAGCAATGCCGGCCACAAGGTTTGGCGGAGCAACGGCGGTTCTGCATCATAAGGTGTATTATTTCGGCGGATCGACCAGCGTGCTGCTACCAACATTCAATACAGATTTTTGTTTTGATTCTGTAACTCAAGTATGGACATCTGCTACACCCTTGTTAAGACAGCGCAACAGTAGTGCGGCAGTTACTTACGGAGATGAGATCTACCTGTTTGGCGGAACTGACAGTAATTCTAATGTTATACCCTGGACGCACAAATTTAACCCCGGCACAACCGGCATTAGCGAATTTTCTAATAACGAACATTCAACCATGTCCGTATATCCTAACCCTTCAAACGGAAGTACCGTATACTTACAGGTAAACACTCCTTCTCAGGAGCAGATTTCTGTAACTATTTATAACACTGCGGGGCAATTGGTTAAAACAGTAGCGGTTAATAACAACCAACAGAGTGAAATCACCTTTGATGGACCCGGCATATACTTTATAAAAGCCACGTCAAATAACCTTAGCCTTTCATCTGTTGTTACGATACAATAATAGCAGATTGAGGAGCAAGTAAATTATTGACGCCATACCATTAAAAGGTGTGGCGTTTTTAATTAGTGGTGTTGTCTAAGGCAATGCAATCGATGACGTAAATAATCGGCCGGGGTACCAATATATGTTTAGTATAACAGCGATTAGAAACGAAAGTTTTTATAAATTCGCACAAATTTAATTATAGTGCAAACACCGTTCGATAAGAAAACATACCTGTATTGGTATGAGCTGATGATGCTTATGCGTCGCTTTGAGGAAAAGGCAGGTCAACTGTACGGCATGCAGAAAATACGTGGTTTTTGTCATCTTTATATAGGTCAGGAAGCAGTAGCGGCAGGTATTATGTCTGCTACAAAAGATACTGACAATATGATCACTGCTTACCGCGACCATGGATTGGCAATAGCAAAGGGCATATCGGCTGACGCTTGTATGGCTGAATTATATGGTAAAGCAACAGGATGCACCAAGGGTAAAGGAGGCAGTATGCACTTCTTCTCTAAGGAGAAGAGATTCTTTGGCGGTCATGGTATAGTGGGTGCCCAGATAGGATTGGGTGCCGGTATAGCTTTTGCAGAACAGTACCAGGGTACTGACAATGCTACTATTTGTATGTTTGGTGATGGTGCTGCCCGCCAGGGTATGCTTCATGAAGCATTCAACATGGCTGTACTGTGGAAGCTGCCTGTTATTTTCATTTGTGAGAATAATGGCTACGCTATGGGTACATCAGTAGAGCGTACTTCTAAGGTATTGGATATATACAGATTGGCGGATGCCTACGATATGCCTGGTGACAGTGTAGATGGTATGAGCTGCGAAGAGGTACATAAGGGTATAGAACGTGCTGTGCGCCGTGCGCGTGAAGGTGGCGGACCAACCTTCCTGGAAATAAAGACTTACCGCTACCGTGGCCACTCTATGAGCGACCCTGCAAAGTATCGTAGTAAGGAAGAACTGGAAGAGTATAAGGAGAAAGATCCTATTACAAATGTGTTGAAAACCATTATGGACAACAACTTTGCTACCCAGGAAGAAATAGACGCGATCAACGAAAAAGTAAGAGTGGAAGTAGAAGCTTCTGTAAAATTTGCTGAAGAAAGTCCGTACCCAGATGACAGCGAACTGTACAAAGACATCTATATGGATGAAAATTATCCATTTATAGTTGATTAAAGAAGACAATATTAACTAATGGCTGATCAAAACGACAACCATAAGCAGGTGGACAATCTGTTTATAAAGAAGTTTTGGGTTAATGGTATATATAATTATCTTTGCACACTTCTTAAAATATCACAACTAACATAATTAAACAGATTTTTTAAAATACTCATGGCAACAGAAACAAATACTCCTGAAGTAGATCAACCGCATAATTACGACCTTGACGCAAACCCGCTGGATAGTGTTGTAGTGGCCTATGAAAAGAATAAGAAAATACTAACTACAGCACTTACCGTATTAGTAATAGCTGGTGTAGGTTTCTTTGGTTATCAGAAATGGTACAAGGCTCCTAATGAAGAAAAGGCATCAAGTGCTATGGCTATGCCACAGCTTTACTTCCAGGCAGATTCTCTGAACCTTGCCCTTAATGGCGATGGTAAGAACATTGGTTTTGCCAAGATAGAAAAGAAGTATGATGGTACTGCAGCAGGTAATATGGCCCGCTACTACGAAGGAATCTGCTACATGAGAATGGGTGAATTTGACAAAGCAATCACTGCTTTGAAAGGATTTGATGGCAAAGGCACATTGCTTGCTTACCAGGCATGGGGTTCTATCGGCGTTTCATACATGGAAAAAGGCGACAAGAAAAACGCTATTGAATACCTGAAGAAAGCTACCGGTAATGCAGCTGATGGCATGATCACACCTATGTATCTGTATCAGTTGGGTCTTGCTTATGAAGCAGATAACAATGCAGCTGAAGCAAAGGCAGCATTCCTGCGCATACGTGACGAGTATCCACGTAGTATGGTAGCCCGCGATATGGACAAGGAACTGGCTAAGCTTGGTGTTCTTGATTAATTGACAATTCAGATTTTATTTATAGATCCCCGTTACTTTGTATCGGGGATTTTTTTGTGTCTGAACCAGGATTTTTAAAGGATTAAAGGATTAAAGGATTTTCTTGATGCCAGGTGTTCGATCAGAAAACAGTATCAGTGAAAGCATAAATGTACGTGGGTGACAAATTGACTTCCTATTAGTACATTTATATCATTATACTATCCAAACGCGAGGTGCTTGAGTTAAACAATAAACCATTACCAATGATAAAAGCGATCTTGCTCCTGCTCTGTTGCATGCCTGTCATAACTCTTGCACAGGCAAAGCAGCCCAAAAAGCTGACAAAAGAAAACACTATTAGCCGATACATTGTAAGACAGGTTTCAATAATCGATACATCATATACGCAGCACACCTTTTTATCGAAACTTACCCCCATTGATGATACGTCACTTGGCGAAATGCTGATAAGGAAGGTGCTGAATGGAAAAATAGATGCTTACAATAAAAAGGAAGACCACAATCTTATACCAATAGATATGAGGGAAGTAAGATCATTGGTGGCACCTAGAATTGATACAGTAGAGGTGGAGGATCCCGTAACAGGCAAAATATTTACCCGTGTTGTAAAATCTGACTTTCATTATGAAACAATATGGAAATACAAATTACTGGAGGAATGGAAATATGATAGAAGCACCGGAACTACAGATGTAAAAGTAACTTCAATAGGACTGATGAAAGATGGGTATGGTGATGATGGATCGTACCATGGTGCGCAGGTGCTGCTCTGGCTGAAATACAGTGATGTAGCCGACGTTTTGCAAAAGTATTACAGGTCACATCCGCTTGCCAACATATCCACATCCCTTTGGACAAGTTACTTCACTGAAAACTACCGCGATGGAAGCGGCACCAGATAATTGACACCCATGAACAAGATTATTGTATTTATTTTGACGCTCATATTTACATGTAGTGCATCTATTGGGCAGAGTAAGAAAAAACAGGCTAAAAACACAGCTGCTAACAATACAGCTGCGTGGCATAAGATAGTACTTAGATCTGTTTATATCTATGACACTTCTGACTATTACATACAGGACCATGAAAAACTTGCAACAGAGCCTGATACAACACTTGCTGGCATCCTTACTTCTATGGTTTTTGCCAAACAATTACATGGCTATACACTGGAAGGGGATAGGCTTAAGGATACATTGTCTATGGAAAGGCTAATTCATTTTATGCAGTTCAACAATTTTTCATTTTATCTCGTAACTAAATATAAATTACTTGAGGAATGGAGATATGACCCGGCAACCCTTACCACAAAAATAAAGATCCTTGCAGTAGCACCTGTGTTGGCAGTATTTTCAGAAGATGGAACTTATAGAGGCCCCGTAAGCCTGTATTGGCTGAAATACGATGATGTAAAAGACATAATTGCAAACTATGAAACCAAACATCACAACAAACAGCTCACCAATGCCCTTATGCACAATTATGCAATAGGAACTGAAGGGCAATAGTTACGTGGCAGCAATGTATATACCTGAAATGTATGTGCAATGAGAATAAAAAGGGGCAGGATACTGGTGTACCCTGCCCTTTCTCATGCATTGTAGGTATTGGTTATTCCTTAACCAGTCTCTGTGTTACTTTTTGGTCGCCCTGTGTGAGCTCTACCAGGTAGATGCCTGCTGCAAACTTATTCAGTGGAACACTTACTGTGCCATTCAGCTGCTCGCCGAGGTCTTGTGTATAGATGCTTACTCCGCTGATGTCTGTAACACGTACCGCTACCTTTTCCTTCTTACCCGATGTGAAGCTGATCTTCACGGCATCAGTTGTTGGATTAGGTGACATGCTCACCGCAAGAGGCTTAACAGGAACTGTTGCAGTTGACTTCAGACCTAACTCAAAGCGGTCATTTCCCTGTGATTTAGCATCGCCGGTAATTGAGAACTTATACTCACTTCCGGCAGCCAGTTCTGTACTTCTGTTTAGCCATTTATCGCGAAGAAAAACTGAAGTATTCTCCGGTAAGATCATGTCGTCAGCCCTGATGATAAAATCTTGTTTGTAAGAGCTGGTGATACCCAATGGCACAACCTTGTCTTTTACAAATTGCCTGGCATCTATTGCCATCTTCCTATTATCAGTTGAGATACCATAGAAACTCAGGTCGCCAAAAGCAGGTTTAACAGCATCATACATTGCATCTTCAGCATCTGTAGCAGCTGCATTGAAATTAATGGTGAGCATATCCCACATGTGGTAGGTAGCGTCATAAATATTCAACGAAATATGTTCTTGAGGCTGCTGTTTAAATAAGATAGTGTTCACCGTATCAGACTTCATACTCTCAGTAAACGTCAACTGCTTCAGATCGTCGGCAGCACGCACCTGAACACAGGCATTAGCTTGAATATAATACGAGGTTGAATTTATGGTTACCGGCTGGAACTGACCAGCAACGCCAAGAGATGCATTGTAGACATAAAATGCAGAACCGGTAATATCACCTGTTCCACCTAGTGTTACTGCGCGACCTGCATATATGGCCGCACCTATATTAACAGGTGACGGATAAGGGTTGCCGACCATGTTGAAGTCCTGGTTTGTAGGATCTGTAGCTCCCCTTGATAATGTAACAACCTGCGTGCCCTGATTTACCGGCCCACTCATGGCTACAATATTAGGTGAAGGTGTATAGCTAAATCCGCCAAGGCCTTGTCCTTTTTTGCCTCTCATAAACAAGCGGATACCCTGATATCTCTTCAGTTTATTAGAATCGGCTTCTGTACCATTGATCTTAGTAATGGCCTTCCAACCCGGATCATAAGAGAGCAAAGAGTTCTCTGTATAAGGGTCTAACCTGAAAGCAGACGGTGCATTTGTGCCGGTAGTTGTAAAACCATTAGTGGCACCACCCTGCCCTGTTATATCCATATAGGGCTGTAACTGGCCAAGTGAAATGCTTGTACTGAAAGGGTGTGCCCAGAATCTGAAGCGACGTAAACCACCCTGAATATACTGGTACACCTTTACTTTACCCGTTATAGGCGTACCAGATGCTATTTCAGCGATCCTTGCACTACTATTACTATCGGAATACAATGCAAGGCTATCATTTGTTGCCAGGGTACCTGATGTTATATATAATGTACTGCGTACTGTCATTCTTGAAGCGGTATCAATAGATACACCAGAGGCATTGTCTATTTCAACTTCATTAACTGTCCCCAAGCCCTTTACTAATTGAGCCGAAGATCCATTGAGTGATAACTTACCCGGGCCGGTTATTGCTCCGTTATTTGTCAAATCACCCTTTATATTTAACTGTGCAACTGCGCCAAGAGATATTGAAGCACCACTAACCAGTGTTACTTTTCTTGCTGAGCCTGTAGCCGAGGCAGCTATAGCAGGATACGTTGCCGACGATGGAATTGTTACGTCGTCTGTAACTGTAGGCACTGCACCACAACCCCAGTTTGCCGCTGTGTTCCAATCGGAAGAAATAGCCCCGGTCCACTGCATGGCACCAAAGCTTACGCTGTGAGTGGCATAGGCTGAACCACAGGCAGTAGTAACCGTATAAGAAATAACTGCAGACCCAGTTGAAAGCCCGGTAACGACACCTGACGCTACAGTAGCTACAGATGTATTGCTGCTGCTCCATGTGCCACCTATAACCAGATCAGTAAGTGTTATAGTACCTCCTACACAAGAAGTAGTATCACCGGTTATCGTTCCCGGATCAGGGCTACCGTTGATCGTGATCACCTTAGTAGCAGATGCTGAACCACAAGCAGTGGTAACAGTATAGCTGATAGTATCTGTTCCTGCAATAACGCCGGTAACTACCCCGCCAACTACTGTAGCAGTAGCATTGGATGCACTCCAGCTGCCGCCTACAGCGGCATTGGTCAAAGTAATGGACATCCCTGTGCAAACCGATGAACTGCCCATAATAGTACCCGCATCGGGCGTGGCGTTAACTGTAACAATATGTGTAGCTACAGCAGTGCCGCAACCGTTAGTAACGGTATAACTGATGGTATCTACACCGGCACTAACACCAGTAACTACGCCACCCACAACAGTAGCAGAGCCATTAGAAGCGCTCCAGCTTCCGCCTACGGCAGCATCGGTAAGTGTAATCGCGGCACCGGTACAAACAGAGGAACCACCTGTGATGCTACCAGCATCAGGCAACGGATTAACAGTGACAACATGTGTAGCCACTGCAGTACCACAAGCAGTAGTGACCGTATAACTAATAGTATCTACGCCAGTTGAAACCCCAGTAACTACACCACCTACAACGGTAGCTAAGCCGTTAGAAGCACTCCAGCTACCACCGGGAACGGCATCAGTAAGGGTAATAGCCGCCCCCACGCAAACCGAAGCACTACCGGAAATAGAACCCGCATCGGGCAACGAATTGACAGTAACAACTTTAGTTGCAATGGCTGTACCACACGAGTTGCTAACAGTATAGCTGATGGTATCCACACCTGCGCTCACACCAGTAACAACACCGTCGACAACCGTAGCAAAACCATTAGATGCACTCCAGCTTCCGCCGGGAGCAGCATCGGTGAGTGTAATTGCAGAACCGGTGCAAACAGAAGAACTGCCTGTAATAGTACCTGCATTGGGAGAAGCGATAACTGTGACAACAAAGGAATCGTAACGCGTACCACAAACATTGGTTGCAGAGTAAGTTATCGTATCTACACCTGCTGAAACTCCTGTTACGACACCGTTAACCTGTGTAGCAAAACCATTTGTTGCCCCCCATGTGCCACCTACGGCAGTATTAGAAAGTGTAATAGAATTACCGGTACAAACAGAAGAAGTGCCGGTGATATCTCCAACATCAGCTAGTGGATTGACAGTAATTGGCCAACGAACAAGGCTGGTATCGAAACCTCTAACCATGTAATAGTCTATAGTATCCGCCCCTGCAGCTATTCCGGTAACTACACCTGTAACAGGATCAACAGTAGCTTTAGCAGGCTGCGAGCTAACCCACAAGCCACCTGTAACTGTATTACTAATAGTTATTGTGGCACCTACGCATACCGAAGTCGCTCCGGATGATGTACCAATCAGCGGTAAAGGATAGTTTTTGATGACTGAAACCGTGTTGGTAGTACTATTTCCCACAACAATATCAGGATACCCGTCACGGTCTACATCTCCGGTGGTAACCGTAACCGGAGCCGGGCCCGATGAAAGATCAACCTGTGCTGCAAAAGTTGAACTGTTTATAGTACCTGCGGTTGCAGTGTTTCTCAACACCGACACTGTACCCGCATAAGCGTTAGACACTACAACATCGATCTTTCCATCACCATTAAAATCAGCAACGTTAATACCGGTTGTGCCTGACGCCGCGCTGCCTATTGTAAACACAAACTGAGGATCGAAAGCAATAGTTCCTCCTACAGTAGATATATTTTTGAACACAGATATTGATCCATCATTGATGTTTGTTACCAGCAATTCGGGTAATCGATCGGTATTCCGATCGATATCTGCCGCTACGATGTCGATAGGGCCACTACCTGTAGTTATTGAAACAGATGTACCAAAAGATATGGTTCCCGGAGACGACGCGTTGGGCGCATAAGTCAATGACGAACCGTTATATACTCCTGGAGAGCCCGTTGCTCCTGAATTAGCAGTTGCAATATCAGGCTTACCATCATTATTAAGGTCTGCAAAACAAATACCAGAAGGTGCTGAGCCGGCGGATATAAATACAGGGCTTGCGAATGAGATAGAACCAACTGACGAAGTGTTGCGCAAAATGCCAATAAAACCACCGGGATATGACAGCGCAATATCAGACTTGCCATCTGCATCAAAATCGACAATGGCACTAACCGCAGTAAAGCCAGAAATACTGATAAAAGTAGTCGAGAATGTAGGCGCACCTAAAGTAGATGTATTACGAAGAATAGCCAGGGTAGTGCCACTGGTATGGCTATTTGTTATAACACCATCTAGCTTACCATCACCATCAAGATCGGCGAGTTTAGCATTATTTGCTTTAAATGTAGAACCTAACCCTTGTGCAGTACCGCTGAACGAGGAGGTGGTAAGAGATCCCTGAGCTGTGCTGCTATTCAATAATGCTGTATAAGATGGATTATCGACATTGTTTACCAACAGATCCGGTTTAAGATCGCCATCAATATCACCAATAGCACCGCCATAAGGAGTAAGGGCGCCAGACACGCAAACATAACTTACATATGGTTTAAAATTGACTGTATTGGGATCGAAATAGGAATTAGTAAACTTCAATCTGAACAAACTGTCGGTATACGCAGTGAGATGACTTGCCTTATTTAATACAGAAACCGGACCAGGTGTAGCGCCGTAAGGAATTGTTACAGAAATCAATGTAGTAGACGCACCTGTTACTGTACCCAGCATAGTACCAAAACGAACTAACATATTGGATGAACTATTACTGAACCCAACACCTGTAATAGTGACCGTAGCACCAGGTATTCCTTCGTTTGGCGAAATACCGGATATACTGATAGCAGTACTGGGATCATTACGGAAAACAGAAATCGCCCCTGTTAAAGTATCTGTAGCAACCATGTCTGCCTTACCGTCATTGTCCAGGTCACCAATAGCTATTGCAATTGGATTGGCAGCAGGTGTAAAGTCTGTTTTCGAAAACGAGGTAGTTGCACTAAATGCAGCAGCATCCGTGGCTGTATTGCGCATTACTGTAACAGTAGAGGTTCCGGTATTGGCAACAGCGATATCGGGCTTACCATCGCCATCAAGGTCACCTATTGCCAACGCATTCGGAGTCGTTCCTGTGCCTATTGTAACATCAATTTTGGCAATCATAGTAATGGTACCTACTGTAGAGTTATTGCGGAATAAGGAAACAGTACCTAAGCCCCTATTAGTAACCGCAATATCGGCCTTATTGTCATTATTAAGATCTCCGATAACCAACCCTGTTGGTGTGGTAGTAGTAGTGGCGGTAGTAGCAGTTGCAAAGGTGCTTATATTAATAAAGCCTGCGGTAGCTGTGTTACGGAACAGTGATATTGTAGTAGCTCCGCTATTGGCTACTGCGAGATCAGGCTTAGTGTCCCCGTCAAGGTCACCAACAGCAATGCCTTGCGGAGAGGCCCCTGTTGTAAAATCCTGTTTTGCAGCAAATGAAGCAGACGTGAATGACACATTCTTAAATGACATATTGCGGAATACAGAAATAGAATTTGATCCTGTATTAGATACCGCAATATCGCTTTTGCCATCACCATCAATGTCGGCGATGACTATACCATAAGGATTAGTGGCCGCCGTATAATCAACTTTTGCAGCAAAAGAACCACTTGTGAATGCACCACTTGTGGTAGTGTTACGATAAACAGAGACTGAGTTACCAAAGTAATTTGCAACCGCTATTTCAGGCTTACCGTCACCATCCAGATCACCAATAGCAACACTGTATGGAGTAGCGCCAGTAGCAAAATCTACTTTAGCATCAAAAGACCCTGCTGTAATACTACCAGATGAGCTTGTATTCCTATAGAGTGATACGGTATTACTTACTTTATTTACCACTACCAAATCCGATTTCCCATCACCATCAAGATCACCGATAGCAGTGTAAAACGGGCTGCTGCCTGTACTGAAATCTATTTTATCACTAAGACTTACTACGTCGTGAATATAACCTGCCGTATCAAATTTAGGAAGGAAGGCATACTGTTCGAAACCCGTCAAAGTATCGGCTGCATTTAGCACAGATAGCGGTGCGTAGATGGCCCCCAATGGCACCGTAACAAGGAGCGTAGTAGTGGAACCAGACGAAATGGTTGCTTTAGTTGCGCCAAAATATACTACATGGTTAGCCGAAGTTGCATCAAACCCTGTACCTGTTATGGTAAGTGTTGATGACCCGGCATTAGCAATATTCGTTGACACCCCTGTAATAATAGGTTTTCGAATAACAGGAGATGGTGTAATTTCTCCTGTAGAGAGGATTTGTGCAGGAACCTGACCGCCATTAGGACTTACAAAAAATATGGCGCTCACTTGTGTTGTAAGACCACCTGAAGTAGTTCCGAAAAATATTCTGCCATTTCCCCAATTGGTAATTAGTAACTTCTTTGTGGCAGTCCATGTTGGTGAACCGGTTGCAAATCTAATAGTATGCACTGATGCAGTGCCCAGATCAAGTGTTGAATTTTCATTCAGCATTAAAGTACCAAGAGTGATGGTAGCTGCTGTAGTGATGCCAGTAGTTGTAATATTCCCTCCATTAAGTGTTATGGATGCCGGAATGGTTAAAAGTGTGACCGTATTACCGCTGGTAATTGACGCCCCCGGGTTCAATCTCACTTCTCCCGCATCTATGCGAAGACCACTTAGTGTCACGCTTGTTCCGGTAAACGTTAATGTAGCAGTACCCTTCTTGGCCAAAATTGCTCCTGTTCCACTTATCGCACTGGTCAGGGTATTTACAGCACCCGTGCCGTAAGAACCATTGGAGGTTTGATTTACAGTAAGTGTAGCACCTGACGCTATAAACAGTGTATTTGCTGCTGTACCTGCACTGACACCAAACGAGCTGGATAAGCTACCGACTGAATTGACCGTATTATTAAGAGAAATAGTTGGAGAAACCAGCGTAATTGGCGCAAATGTAAGATCGCCTGAACTAAGTGCAGATGTGGAAAGTACATTAATCTTACCATCTACTATTTTAGTACCACCTGTCCAGGTATTTGTGCTACCAGCCAATATTAGAGTGCCCGGACTGATTTTCACCATCTGCCCAACACCTCTGATGTTTCCGGATAAAGTTAACGTACCACTTGTCAATATAGATATTCCTACACTAGTTGATGCGAGATTTATTGGAGAACTCAATGTATGCGCCACTCCGCTCGCTATCAATGTTCCACCGCCCGTGTAGGTGGAATTATTACCTAAGCTGTTTAAAACAACATCTACGCTACTAATAGCATATGTACCTGCTGCTGAAGAGAGGTATAATGAACTGAATGGATTAACGGTTATGGTGTTGGAAGCACCGTTAGCAATAGAAGTGATTGATGTCAACTCCAGCATTCCACTGTTGGTTATAGTAGAACTGCTACCAACAGTAATGCCTCCATTTATGGTATTTGCCCCACCAAGTCTAAGCAAACCGCCTAAGTTACCTGCAGACCCATCCCAAGTACCGCCACCTAAAAATGTAAGGGGAGCCGTTCCTGAAAGTATCCCTCCGATGCTAATTGTCCCCCCGGTGACTAAGCTTGTACTTCCTCCTCCGGTAATGATATTTTTATTCGTGACGCCACTAATCGGAATTGCTAATGTACTTGCAGGGAAACCAAAAACTATGGTAGTTGATGCATTGGAAAGAATTACATCGCTTGTACCACTTACTGTTGCCCCGTTAAGCGTTAAAGACGCTGTAGCTGAGGGTGTAATATTGAGGTTGGCAGTTCTGGTTGCTGTAACCTCTATTGCTCCTACCGCCTGCGCACCACCAGTAAGGGTAACAGCAGTGCCCGTGCCTACTGTGCTAAACTGCGCCCATGCAGTAGAGTTAGGAACACTGCCACCAGTCCAGTTGCCACCACTATTGTAGGCTAATCCGCTGGGGGAACTCCAGGTAACCTGAGCTCCAACATTTGCCCAAACGAGCAATAAAAAAACGAGGGGTAATAAAGTCTTTTTCATGAGATAATTTTTCATTTTCACTATGGGTATACAAAATAATACCACTCCCTTCGACACAATCACCATTAAACAAACCCGCAATACGAGCACTGACATTAGTTTCCAAAGGAGAGGCGCTAACTACAAATTAATATTTTTATTTAACAAAAAAATATTAATTCATTAACAGAGGTAAAAATATATAAACAATACTGTATCTCGTAATTTCTGCTATTGGAATTGTATAAAATAACAAATTTTAACAAAAACAATAAATCACCAAATTTGCTGCAAACAGCAGTATAACTACAAAAGGTTGCCAATTGGCAACCTTTTGTAGTTATAAAATCAATCAACTAATTATTATTATTAATTGTTACCGGTGATAGTAACCTTGCCTGTGAACTTACCGTGGGGTGTATTGACATTGACAAAGTAAATACCCGCAGCTTTATCCAATTGAAGATCGATCTTACGGTTGGTCACCATATTGGCTTCCAGTACTTTCTGGCCCAATATGTTCGTTACTGTCAATACACCTTGCTCTGTGTAGTCAGAAGTAACATTTACACTGAAGTTACCATTGTTCGGGTTAGGATAGATCTTCACATCTGTAACACCACTATTGGTCACGTTCTTGATGCCGGTTGGCGTCTTGTAGTACGTCTTCTGCATACATCCGTGACGGGTAGTGATAACCCAGTAGTACTTACCCGCAAAATCAGGTGTAGGATTGTAGTAGTTCTGGTTGGTCTCACCCGACAACAAAGTAGAGTCAAGTGTAGACGCATCGTCATAACCCCACTGGTAGCTACCCTCATCACTAGGAGAACATACGAAGTCGGTATTGAAGTACCATACATCAGGATGATCAGAGAAATCATTACTTACAATCACTGCGAATGAATCGCGGCTGGTACAGGTAAAGCCGGTAACATTAGATGTAAGGTAAACCCATGACATACCAGGATTAGTGAAGTTAACCAAGCAATACTGATCGGTAGAGCCCGTAGCCCAAACCTGTGCATTGTAGCTAGACCATACATAGTTAATACCCGGCAATGGCGTCAATCCCGCACCAAAATTCTGATACATTGTTCCTGCACAAAGGTATGGAGGAGACATTGTAGTGATCTGCGGTAGTGTAGGCGGAGCGGGTTCTACATTAGCATGAACAGTTTGCGTATTCACACAACCATTGGCTGTAAGCGTAAAGATGTAGGTAACCGGTATTGTAACCAAGCCGGGAACATTTGTCAAAGTTTCATTGATCACAAATGAACCACTTGCAGTTGTAGGGGTGATACCGGCAACCGCGGGACGATTCCATGCGAAAACTGTGAAATCAGTACCCGTTCTTGCAAAGTACAATATTGGGCTTCCGCTACATACAGTAAATGCGGTATCGCTGGTCAACGTTGGTAATGGATTTACTGTAACGGTGAGGTTCTGTGTATTAGAGCAACCATTAGCAGTAAGAGAATAGATATAGATGACATTTATAGCTACAGAGTCTGTGCTGGTCAATGTTTCATTTATACCACCAACACCATTATTTGCCGGGTTTGTAATATTAGGTACCGCAGCTCTTGTCCATGAATAGGCAGTTCCCGTTGGCGTTGCGGCCGGTATGTAATTTAGCGGTGTTCCGCTACATACTATCTGAGTAAGCGCACTGGTTAGTGCCGGTGTAGGATTAACCACAATAGTATCAACTGCATATGCAGTGCCACAAGAATTAGTAATAGCATAACTGATAATAGCTGTACCCGCACTCAGTGCCGTTGCTACACCTGCCGACGTTATCGTCATTACTGTAGGTGCTGACGTACTCCATATACCACCTATTGCCGGGTCTGTAAGCGTTAGCGATGTGCCGATACAAACGCTATCTACCCCACCGTGAATCGTATCTGCAAATGGTAATGGATTTACATATACCGTATCTGTAGTATCTGCGATACCACAGAAGTTGGTGAATGAATAATGCATTACCACAACTCCCTGCGCAATACCCAATACTGTACCTGTTACAGAATCGATCTTGGCAATGGTTGTGTCGGCACTAGTCCATACACCGCCTGTTGTAAGGTTTGTAAGAACTATTGTAGAATTGACACAAACGCTATCAGGACCCGTAATAACACTTACTGTAGGAGTTGCAATCACTGTAAGTGGATAGATTGCGGTATCCGATCCGCATATGTTAGTGTAGATGTACCTTATTGTATCAGTACCAGCTGATACAGGGAATACGACACCCGATGCATCAATGGTAGCAATTGCAGTATTAACACTGCTCCAAACACCACCTGCCACAGGATCTGTGAGCGCCAATGTAGAACCGATACACATGCTGTCATTAGCACCTGTGATCGTATCTGCGAAAGGAAGCGGATTGACTGTCATAGCAAATGTATCAACAGCAGTACCGCACGTGTTGGTGTAAGAATAGTACACTGTGTCTGCACCTGCGACTACCCCGGCAACCACACCTGTTGATGTGATGGTAGCATTAGCATTTGCTATAGACCATGTGCCTGCACCGGCAGCAGTTGTATTGGCAAGAGACGTTGAAGAACCAACGCAAACAGATGTAGCACCTGTTACCGCACCGGCATTTGGCTGAGGGTTAACAGAGATTGTCAGTGATGCCGTAGCAGTACATCCATTAAGATCTGTACCTGTAACCGTATATGAAGAAGTAGTTAAACCAGTGAACGTTACCGGAGTGCCGGTTGATGCGCTAAGATCAGTTCCCGGGGTCCAGCTGTATGTAGCGGCGCCGGTTGCTGAAAGCGTAGTGTTATCACCAGCACAGATAATGAACGAACCTGCTGTGGCATTAACTGTAGGTAATGGGTTAACAGTTATAGTAGCCGTTGCTATGCTGCTACAACCCGCGCTTGTACCTGTTACAGTGTACGTAGTAGTATTGGTTCCTGAGAACGTAACGGTAGCACCTGTAGATGCACTCAGATCAGTTGATGGTGACCAGCTGTAAGTGGCAGCACCGGTTGCACCGATAGTTGTACTTGTACCCGCGCATATTGGTGTAGTACCCGGCGTAGCTGTAACTGTGGGAACAGGATTAACTGTTACTGTTACAGAAGCTGTGTTTACACAACCATTACCATCAGTACCTGTTACTGTGTAAGTTGATGTAGTTGTACCTGTGAAGTTAACAACAGCACCTGTTGTTGCACTAATGTCGGCAGAAGGAGTCCAGCTATAAGAAGTAGCGCCTGTACCCTGCAGCGTAGTAGTACTGCCGGCACACAAAGGTGATGTTCCGGCTGTAGCTGCAACTATAGGTAATGCATTTACTGTTACCGTTACCGTGTTCGTATTTACGCAACCATTACCATCAGTACCCGTTACGGTATAAGTAGTAGATGTAGTTGGCGTTGCTGTTACAGGAGTGCCAGTTGATGCACTCAGCGTAGCAGATGGTGACCAGACATAACTTACACCACCCGTTGATGACAGTGTAGTTGATGAACCGAAGCACAATGAGGATGTGCCCGATGCTGCTATGATAGCCGGTAAAGCATTAACTGTAATAGTTGCTGTAGCTGTACTGCTACAACCAGCGCTTGTACCTGTTACGGTATACGTAGTAGTATTCGTTCCTGAGAAAGTAACGGTAGCACCTGTAGATGCACTCAGATCGGTAGATGGTGACCAGCTGTAAGTGGTAGCACCGGTTGCGCCGATAGTTGTAGTTGTACCAGCACATATTGGTGTAGTACCCGGTGTAGCAGTAACTGTTGGAACAGGGTTAACTGTCACGGTTACTGATGCTGTGTTTACGCAACCATTACCATCTGTACCTGTTACTGTGTAAGTTGATGTAGTTGTACCCGTGAAGTTAACAATCGCACCCGTTGTTGCGCTGATATCAGTTGAAGGAGTCCAGCTATAAGAAGTAGCGCCTGTACCCTGCAGCGTAGTAGTAGTGCCTGCACACAAAGGCGATGTACCTGCTGCTGCTGTAACCGTAGGCAGAGCATTAACAGTTACAGTTACCGTGTTGGTATTTACACAACCATTGCCATCAGTACCTGTTACTGTATAAGTAGTAGATGTAGTTGGCGTTGCATTTACAGGTGTACCTGTTGATGCACTCAGCGTAGCTGATGGTGACCAAACATAACTTACACCACCTGTTGATGACAAGGTAGTTGATGAACCGAAGCACAATGATGATGTGCCCGATGCGGCTGTGATAGCCGGCAATGCATTAACGGTAATAGTTGCCGTAGCTGTGCTACTACAACCCGCGCTTGTACCTGTTACAGTGTACGTAGTAGTATTGGTTCCTGAGAAAGTAACGGTAGCACCTGTAGATGCACTCAGATCAGTTGATGGTGACCAGCTGTAAGTGGCAGCACCGGTTGCACCGATAGTTGTACTTGTACCCGCGCATATTGGTGTAGTACCCGGCGTAGCTGTAACTGTGGGAACAGGATTAACTGTTACTGTTACAGAAGCTGTGTTTACACAACCATTACCATCTGTACCAGTTACAGTATATGTTGATGTAGTTGTACCTGTGAAGTTAACAATCGCACCTGTTGTTGCGCTGATGTCAGCAGAAGGTGTCCAGCTATAAGAAGTGGCACCTGTACCCTGTAGCGTAGTAGTACTACCTGCACATAAAGGTGATGTACCCGCTGCCGCAGCAACTGTAGGCAATGCATTATAGTTTACAGCAACTGTATTCGTTGCACTACAACCATGAACGTTTGTTCCTGTTACAGTGTAAATAGTATTTGCAGTTGGTGTTGCAATTACCGGAGAACCTGTTGAAGAACTTAATGTTCCAGCAGGTGACCAACTATAAGTAAGAGCGCCGGTTGCAGATAATGTAGTAGATGAACCCGCACAAACAGAGGCCGCACCCGAAGATGCTGTAACAACCGGTACAGGATTAACGAATATTGCATAGACTGCAGAATCACTTCCGCAACTTACAGTGTTTGAAACATAAACTATGGAATCCTGGCCTGTACTTACACCGGTCACCAGGCCTGTTGCCGGGTTAACAGATGCAAACCCAAAACGGCTGTGCCATGCACCACCGGTTACACCTGTAGTAGTCAGCGCGATTGTACCCGCCACGCAAACACTATCTGAAGCTCCGCTTATCACACCCGCGTTAGGAGCAGGATTAACAGTGATCACCACAAATGTATCTACGGTATTACATGGGTAAGCAGCACTGTAAAAAACAGTGTCAGCTCCTGCTGCTATTGAATGAACAACACCAGTAACGGCATCTACTGTAGCCACCGTAACATTGCTTGTAGTCCATGTACCACCTGTTGATGTATTTGCAAGTGCAGATGTATCACCCAGGCAAAGAGTTGTTGTACCTGTTATAGGTGTGTTGGCTGCTGTAGAAGATGATACGGTTACCACATATGTGGCAGTATCACTACCGCAAGAAGGTGTTGATACAGAATAAGATATTGTAGCGTTGCCTACTGCCGCACCTGTTATGGTTGCAGTAGATCCGGCAAATGTGAGCGTGGCAATTGTAGGGTTAGCGTTACTCCATGTGCCACCGGAAACTGAAGCTGTTAATGTAAGTGAAGTACCTACACAAACACCCGGGCCGGAAGCAGTGATCGTCCCGGCATTTGGCAACGGATTAACTGTTACAACATGAGAAGAACTTAATGGTCCGCAGCTAAGTGACTGCGCTGTATAGAATATAGTAGTTGTACCCGCAGCTACCGCGTATACCAAACCTGTTGCCGCATCAACTGTAGCAACACCCGTATTACTGCTGCTCCATACACCACCTGTTACAGTGTTAGATAAAGTAAGCGTAGCATTTACGCACACGGCTGAAAGACCTGTGATATCACCTGTATCTGCCAAAGCCTTAACACTGATAGGGAATTTTACAGAGCTGCTATCTGAAAGATAAACAACTGTATAAACAATAGTATCAGCACCTGCAGCTATACCGGTAACAACACCGGTTGTATCGGTAAGACCGGCAACAACGCTTGCCTTACCTGTAGTAGTACTCCAGAAACCTACAGAGCTATCGCAATGCATGCTATGTAAGGTAATAGTTGCCGTAACGCAAACAGAATCGGTAGCGCCAGCAATTGCAGAGATTAGCGGTGTAGAAATGTTTTTGAAGATCGAAACTGAATTACCAAGGCGATTAGCAATAACTACGTCAGCTTTTTTATCGCCATCAATATCCCCTACTGTAAGTCCTTGTGGTTCGGCGCCAGATGCAATAGAATAAGTAGAACCCGCAGTAAATGAAGTCCCTACGAGAGATCCACCTGAATGAGTATTGCGTAAAACTTCAATCTTTTCTCCTGTAAACTCTCCTAAAATAATATCTACTTTATTATCACCATCTATATCTCCCATACCCAGTGAATAGGGAGAACCTGTAACCGGATATAGGTGAGCAGTAAAGCCTAAGGTACCGGGTGTAGAAGAAGTATTTTCAAAAACTGTTACATTGTTTGAGAAGTAGTTCCCCACAACAATTTCAGGACGGTTATCTCCGTTCACTTCCATTGCCTGTACTTCTGTTGCTGTAGTACCACCCGTTGCAATATCAAAGTGTGCTGCAAAATTTATATTACCTGTACCAGATGAAGTATTGCGGAACACAGAAACGTTATCATCGATAGAGTTACTTACAACTATATCTATTGCACCATCATTATCAAAGTCTGCTGCAAAGATACTACCCGATGATCCTGGATTTGCACCAATAGCAGGTGTACTACCTATTGCAAAAGAATCGAACTGAGTAGGAGTTGCACCAAAGAAAGTCCCGGGGAATGCACCCGAAGGTATAGAAGTCATATTATTACGGAATACCTTAATTGTTGAGGTGCTTCCTGTAACAACAGCTATGTCTAATTTACCATCTCTATCGTAATCTGCAATAGCTACTTCTGAAGGACCTACACCTGGGTTTAGATCTGTCTTCGCACTAAAGCTCATTACTCCTAGGGAAGTTGTGTTCCTAATGCAGGATATACGGCCTGAATTTGATGCCGCTACTATGATATCTAATTTACCATCACCATCAAGATCTGCCAGCTTAACATTTACACCACCATTAGATGACGTACATACAACTGGTGCCGCATATGCAATAGTTCCGGCACTACCTATATTACGGTAAATATTAACGGCACCCTGACCTGCTGTATTTGAGTTATAAGTACAAACTATAAGGTCTGGCTTGCCATCACCGTCCATATCACCGAAATTAGCATGACGTGGACCCGCACCGGCACCCGTGCCAAAAGGACTTGTTACCGCCAGATCGACCCTTGGCCTGAAGGTAGCACTACCCGGTACATAACAGCCATTGTCGTAAGTAGGCAGGAAGAAACCTGATTGATTACATGCAAAAAGGCTGAGTGCATTTAAGTAAGATACGCTGGTGTAGTTGGCACCTATTGGCAGCAAAACAGTAAGTGTTGTACTGCCGCTACCTACTACTGTTCCCTGTACAGGGCCGAAGAATACTATGTTATTTGAAGGAGTACTGGCATCAAAGCCGGTACCCGTTATGGATACTAAAGTTGTCAATGGAATACCCACAACCGGTGTTACCGATGTAATGGTTGGAGCTGTTGGCACCGGAAGAACAGTTATAGCCTGGGTATCTGCAAGTGTACCGCAGCTGTTGCTTACTGCATAAGATATAATCGTTGTACCTAATGCCAAACCGGTAACCACCCCTGCGTTGGTTACTGTAGCTACTGTAGGTACTGTGCTGCTCCAGTTACCACCAACACCTGTAGTAGTTAGTGAAGTAGAGTAACCTGCATAAACGAAGTTTGCACCTGATATTGTACCCGGAACAGGCAATGATATTACATGTACCAAAATAAATGTATCAGCAGTACCACAACCACCATAGCTTACAGTGTAACGAATAGTAGTAGTATCAGTTATTGCGGCACTTATGCCGAAAAGCTCGCCGGTTGATGCGTTAATTGAAGCCACAGCTGCATTAGCTGTAGTCCAGGTGCCACCAGATAAACCATTAGTTAAAAATACAGATGAACCCACACATACATTGGTTGTACCACCTATTGGCAATGATGGAGAAGTTGGTGATGGTGATATAAAGCCCAAGACCTTTGTTGCTGTATCCAGGCACAAGCCATTGTTAACGATGTATAATACCGAATCGCTACCAACCGCTGCACCATTCAAGGTAATGGAAGTAGAAGTAGAACCAGGAGATACTGTAGCAATGGAAGGGTTAGCATTTACCCATGAGCCACCACCAAGGCTGGTAAGTGTTACCGCATTGCCTACACAATTACCAAAAGCACCGCTTATTGTTCCGGCGTTAGGAGTAGGATTGACAGTTACCACATGATGGGCACTCTGGCTACCGCAACTCAATGAAGAGTTAGTATATAATATAGTAGTGCTACCCGCGGTAACACCTGTTACCGTAATGATACCACCTACGGTATCTATTGTAGCATTACCAAGGTTACTGCTTGTCCATACACCACCGATAGCAGTAAGGTTCTGCAGCGTCATTGATGCACCTGTACATACTGCCGAGGGGCCAGTTATGTTACCGGTATCGGCCAATGCCTTTACTGTAAGCACAAACCTTACATAGTTGGTATCAGACAAGTAAGTAACCTTATATATTACAGTATCTATACCTGCGGTTACACCTGTAGCAACACCTGTTACAGGATCAATTGATGCACGGCCAAACTTTGTAGTCCATATACCTGCCTCACCCGAGCAAGGAAGTGTGCTGCTGAAAGTACGTGTAGCACCTACGCATACTGAATCTGCAGAACTTGTTATTGAGGTAGTATCGGGGGTGGCTATGTTCTCGAAGATGGAGATTGAATTTAACCCCTTATTTGCGACTAGTACATCAGGCTTACCATCAAGATCCATATCTCCTACAGTCACTCCCTGAATGTCGGCACCTGCGCCGCCAATCACATAATCCGCTCCAGCTGTAAGTGAACCTGAAGAAATTCCAGCACCGGCAATTGCATGAGTATTTCTAAATATCTTAAGTCTACCGGTCAAATTTTTAGAAAGAGCGACATCTACCTTTCCATCGCCATCAAAATCACCTGATGTAATCGAATAGCCGTATGATCCTGCAGAAAATGATTGACGTGTGAACGCCAACGACCCTAGGTTACCAAAGACTTCAAACCCATCACTAGCAGATCCTGTATAGAAGCCTACTAGCAGATCCGGCAAGTTATCCCCGTTTATTTCCGCAACCTGAATTTCAGTGTAAATGGAACCAAGTCCTACGCCAACATCACTATGTGCAGCAAAATTTATATTGCCTGATCCAGACGAAGTATTCCTAAGGACAGAAATAGTACCGTCATTTGTGTTGCTGGTTACGATATCAAATTTACCGTCCCCGTTAAAATCAGCGGTAACAAGACTTCCTGGCTGTGAACCATCCATTGATGACGTTTTCGGTCCCAAACCACCAACAGGAAATGAAGAGAATGGTGTGAGAGGAGCAGCAACACCAAAAAAAGAGTTGGGGAATGCGCCACCTGGTATTGAGGTCATTTCGTTGTGATAAACCTGAACTCTTGATGTATCGCTATTAATGCTGGCTATGTCTAATTTACCATCACCATCAAAATCTGCAATAGCTACTTCCGGCACTTGGCCCGTACCAGGGTAGATATCAGTTCTTGCTGCGAAGCTCAGACCTGCCATACCAGTACCCGTACTTGTATTTCTGATACACGAAATTCTTCCTGATCCTGATGCTGCGACTATTATATCCAGCTTTCCATCTCCATCAAGATCCGCTAACTTAACATTCACGCCACCATTTGCGGCAGTGCATACGTAAGGTGTAGTATTATAAGACAATACGCCATTAACGGTACTATTATTTAAATATATATTCACAGTGCCCAAACCGGCAAACGTTGGCATAATCGGATCTCCGTAAGTTGATATTACAAGATCTGGCTTACCATCTCCATCCATATCACCAATATTTCCATGACGAGGCTGCGAACTGGTTGAGAACGGGCTATTTACAGGAATATTAACAGCTGTTGAAAAACGCGAAGTACTACCTACTGGGGATATATAACAACTGTTATCATACTTCGGCAGAAATAATCCTTTCTGCATACCTGTTTGCAGACTTGTATTGTTCAGCACGCTTATGCTCGCATATTGTGCTCCTGCAGGTACTGTCACAGTCAAAGAAGTACCACCACCTGCGGTAACTGTTGCTTTAACACCTCCGAAATAGACTGTATTGTCTGCTGCCGTGGCTCCAAAACCTAATCCGGTGATAGTAACAACAGCACCTGGTGCTGCAGTATTTGGAGTAACTGTACTGATAATAGGTTGTGCCACAGTGGTTAATGCAAAACTCCCCAGCAACAATAGGACAGCTATTAATCTCGTGGAGACAGTGTAGATTTTTTTCATATTCGTAAGCGTGTTATACTAATAGTTAACAGAGTGCGAAATTCGCATTTTTTTTCTATTAAATGACCTAATTACTTAGAAAGTAATTAACATTTAATCCTCAAAGTGTGATAGTTGAGGATGCTAATTTATAAAATTAAACTGAATATTTATAATACAATGGTCATGAACGGTGTTTTTTGAGGTGCGAACGTCCGTTTTTGTTGTATTTATTAACAGTGACTCACATATTTAATGTTAGTAATACCCAGTAAGTAACAGCAAATTTGCCATAAAATAACATTGAATTAAAGAAAATAAAGCAATGAAATATTTTATTATAACCGACGGAACTGTAGCATATTAATAAACGGCATTAACTTTTGGTTACACAAACTTTTCCTTTGCCGGTTTGTAAAACAAAAGTAATCCCGCACCTGCTATAAACAGCACCACAGAAATGATCTCGGCCTGTGAGGGATGGATAAAGCCAAGATCATATTTAGAATTCACCCTTACCAGCTCTACAAGAAAGCGCTCTACGCCCGCTAGCACCAGGTATACACCAAACATATGTAAAGGATATTTCAATTTCTTTCTTATAGACCACATAAATGCAAAAAGCAATACACCGGCTATTGCCTCATATATAGGAGTAGGATATACAGCCACAGGCAATACACTGGTATAATCTCCCGTGGCACCGGCAATATGCACACCTTCATTACCCACATTATACGGATAGTTCATACCCACCAACCACCTCGGCACTCCCGCAGGTGCTGTGAACGGAATGCCTGGAGTACCCCTGGTAATATCTGCTATATACTGCGCGTCAGCAGGTGTTGCCGCTCTCAGTGCAGCATCGGCTTGCGTTACATAGGCAGTATTATATATACCCCAATCACCGTCGCCCGAGAACTGGCAGCCCAGCCTGCCAAGGCCATAGGCAAGCATTATGGCAGGCGCGGCCGCATCGCACAGATGCTTGAAACCTATTTTATATTTACGAGCATAATAATACAATACTATAGTAGCCACAATAAATCCACCATAGAAAGTAAGTCCGCTACGCGAAAACAGACTACCAATTGGGTCTTGTATAAAATCGCTCCATGTCTCAAAGGCGTTGAAGATCTTAGCACCTATTATGCCCCCTATTGCCGCAGCGAATACTATCTCGGTAATGAGCATATGCGGATACATCATAGTATCTTTTACTACGGTTACCGTGCTGCCGTCTGCTGCTTTCTCTTTTACCTTTATAGCCTTTTGTATAGGATGCAGCAGGCCCATTTTCTCCTTCCTCTTAAGCTCCATTGTTAATACTCTGGCAGCAGCTATAAAAGCCAGCGCCACAAAAAAGCCAAACGTTTTAAAAATGCCTAACCATGCGGGCATAGGTGTGCCCAGCAAACCTTGAAGCAAATACTGAAAATCGGGATACATGCTGTAAAAGTAAGTCTATACCCCGACAACAGGAAACGTTAAAAGTTAAAAGGAACAAAATGTGTTGGTATCATTATAGAATGCAAGAAGATAATGATCTGAAAAATCAGGCAAAAAAAAGTCCTTGTCGTGGGGACAAGGACTTTTTCTGAGTTATTTGTTATCGACGCAACTTAGCACCATACTTAATTAGTATACCCGCTAACCTGGCTGTTGTAATTATTCTTGCGAGACAGGTCATCCAACACAGGTGAGCACTGCATCTGTCCGTTTACGTTGTTATCCCATTTCATTGTACCGGCAACACTATCAATTGCATAGAAGTGCTTGTCATAGCTACCTATATAAATAGTACCCTTGTAGCAAAGCGGGCTAGACTTAATAAGACCATTTGTAGCAAATTTCCATTTTACACCACCGTTAATGATGTTCAATGCATATAGGTGATAATCATTGCTACCTATGTATACTACCTGTCCGTAAATAACAGGCGAAGAGTTCACGTTACTGTTTGTACTGTCAGACCATATCTTAAGGCCTGTAGAGGTATCTACGCAATATACCTTAAAGTCGTTACTGCCAAAGATACACTTACCTGCTGCTGCTGCCGGTGAACTGTTGATAGCACCACCTGTCTTGAATATCCACTTATTGATACCGGTAGAAGTAGGGCTGGTAAGATACATGCTATACACAGCACTATCACTGCAACCAATGTACAAGAACGGAGGACAGATAGAAGGAGACGAAGTGAATGATTTAGGTGCACCTACCGCATAGCTCCATGTAAGTAAACCGGTTGCCTTATCTACGCAATAGATAGTACCCGCGGTACTTGCAAAGTAAACCTGGCCATTGTAAATGGTAGGTGAAGACTCCAGCGGTCCATCGGCTGTAAATGTCCATGAAACTGCGGCCGAGCCTGTATCTATTGCATACAAATTACTATTGGTTGTAGCCAGGTAAATCAGCTTACCATCGGCTATTGGCGTTGCCTTAATACTAAATGGTGTAGCACCTGCAATAGTCATTTTCTTTATGAGCACACCTGTATTGGCGTTGATTTTATACAAAGTATCACAGTTACCTGCAAAGGGAGGTAACTTGACCGTACCTACGTACAGCATTTCATTGTACAATAATGGAGAAGCATATACCGATGATGGCAACCCAAGCTCCCAGTTCTTAGCGCCTGTAACCGGGTGGTAGGCATAGATCACACCATTGTCACTTCCTATAATAATTGACGGGGAGTATGTTGTTGTTTGCGGATTGTCATCACTTTGCTTCTTACCGCACGCAGCAAGGAGCAATGAAGCAGTACAAACAGACAATACAATTTTAGACCAACGTTGTAGCATAACAGCGAACTGAGTTTTAATAAATTGCAAGATAGTAATTTTAAACAACTTTCTTATAATACGGTAAAGTTTCACAAAAAGGCACATGCAGGCCACAAAAAAAGCCCGTCCTATTGCTAAGACGGGCCTTGTACAACTTTCGTTAGTTATTCGGTTATATATGTGCTATCTGTATTTTTTCCTTTTTGCGCTTTACCTGGTTTACCAGTGAATTGAAAGCGAGATCGAATGATTCTTCAAATGTTTTACTCTGGTGTTTTACAAAATAAGAATGCTTGGGAACATAAACTTTGATCTCAGCAACTTTATCCTTTACCTGATGCGAAAAATTATCGAGCTTTAAATATATCTCTGCACCTATTATCTTATCATGAAACGTATTCAGCTTTTCAATCTTGGCATTCACATGATCTAGTAATTTCTGATCTGCATCAAAGTGCACAGTCTGGATTTGTACATTCATAACATATGTGTTTAGTTGTTAAAATAATTCACCCTCTCGGATGATTTTGCTTATGTATCTCTTTAAGTTTATCAATACTGTTGTGCGTATATATTTGTGTAGCCGCAAGGCTGGAGTGACCCAGCAGGTCTTTTATTGCCTGTATGTTCGCTCCGTTATTCAGCAGGTGTGTAGCAAATGTGTGCCTGAGTACATGCGGACTGCGTTTACTGAGTGTGGTGGTCTGCGTAAGATACTTATTAACTACCCTATACACATAGCCTGCATATAGTGGCTTGCCGCTTGGCACATTCAGTAAGTATTCTTTGTCGTACACCTCTTGCTCTTTCTTTACTGAAAGGTAATCCTTAATTGAATCCAATAATGCAGCTCCGGCAGGTATTAACCTTTCTTTATTACCCTTTCCTAAAACCCTTATTTGCTTCAGGCTCCACTCTATGTCATTTTCTTTCAACTGCAGCAATTCATTGCGCCTCATACCTGTCGCATAAAGCAATTCGCATATGATCCTATCGGTAGCTCCTGCAAATCCTTCCCCAAAATCTATCTCTTCAAATAAATTAATGGTTTCAGACTCTTTCAGGAATACAGGCAGGCGGCCAGGTAGTTTCTGGGCATGGAGCAACTTTACCGGGTTCTTGTCAACAAGGCCCAGGCGAAGCAGGTATTTATAAAATGAATTGAGGCTGGATATCTTCCGGTTAATGGTACGTGGAAGCGATTTCTTTTCTTTCAGGTCGGCCAGCCAGCTACGCACATGAAAGTGAGAGATCAACGCTGGCTCGGCTAACTGAAATGTAATTGCAGAAAACAGAAAAAATTGTTGGAGATCTTGCTGATAAGCAGATATTGTATGGGCTGAATACCTTTTTTCAAATTTAAGGTAATGAATAAAATTTGTCTGTGCCCCACTACTGCCCATAAAAAATCCGTTACTGTAAATTTACAACATTTACAGTAACGGACACAAATATTTTATTAAAATTTTCTTAACGAAAAATTAATACTATTTAACTATTTTTCGAAATCCCCATTTGCTAATTGCAGCTTGTACACCGCTTTCAGAACTTGGGTACGACGCCTGATCGATGGCTTCGTGAATGACTGGCGGTCACGCAGTTGGTTAAGAACGCGTGATTTCTCGTACTTTTTCTTGTACTTCTTGAGCGCTTTGTCTATATTTTCGCAGTCTTTTGAATCTATTATGAGCATATAATAATACCCCCTTTTACTGTTTGGGAATGCAAATGTACGGCTAATTATCATTTCAACAAAAATATTTTACCTTTTTTAAAAAATATTTTTCACCGATTCAGCGATAATTTAAAGGGCCGATACCCGCGTACCAATACAACTGCAATTTTATCTTTTTTTACCACTTAAAATAAATAATTTTGATGAAAATGCGTTGTAGTGATAGCCAATTGGCATATCCGGCAAAATCAAAAGATTGCGCCAACAACCATCAACAAAACAATGAACAAAAGAATAGCTATACTTTTATTGAGCCTTGCTACCCTATCGGCAGTTTCGTGCAAAAAATGGGTAGACCCTGCACCAACTACCGATCCGCGCCTCAACAATCCATATTGTAACGACCCCGAAGCGGTAAATTATAACTGGGGGTTTCCCGGCAAACCGGACAATTCACTATGCTTTTTCCCTTCAGACATATTTAATGGCACTTACTCCTTTGTAGATTCTGTGTACCAGGCATCAACAGGCTTTTTTATCCTCACCCAGACACAGACCATAAACGTAGTAAAACGCAGCCAGAATAAGCTGGAAGTTTTTGGGTTGTGCGGCACTGGAAGCTTGTTCATTACAGCACATAGTAATTTTATAGCCACAATAGATACCACAGTAGGCGATACAACCATCTTCAACCGCGGACAACTGCTTTGCAGAACCCAGGACACGGCAAGTGGCACTATATCTTATAGCAGAATAGACTCCTTACTCCATATATCTATAACTGTTGTCAGCGACACAGGCATCACCACACATACAGGCAAAGCCAAAAAGATCTGATCATCCCCACTTTATGTTTACAGGAATAATTGAAACTACTGCCACTGTTGCAGAAATAACACACGAGGGCACTAACGTACATTTCACCATAGAAAGCCAACTGGCCAATCATTTAAAGATCGATCAGTCGGTAGCTCATAATGGTGTATGTCTTACAGTTGTCAACATTAACGATAATAAGTACACTGTTACCGCAGTACAGGAAACACTCAACAAGACCAATCTTGGCACCTGGAAAACGGGCGACATTATTAATCTGGAACGTGCTCTGAGAGCCGGCGACAGGCTGGATGGTCATTTCGTGCAAGGACATGTAGATACTACAGGAACATGCATAGAAAAGCAAACACTCGAAGGAAGTTGGCTGTACCGCTTCACATTTCCCGATGCTTTTGCGCCACTGATCATTGAGAAAGGTTCTATCTGCATCAATGGTGTAAGCCTTACCTTATTCAATGTGGGCCGCAATGAATTTACTGTCACCATCATCCCTTACACATTTGAGCATACCAATTTCAGTTCATTGAAAGAAGGAGATAAGATCAACCTGGAATTTGATGTATTGGGCAAGTACAGCCTGCGAATGTGGGAACTGAAAGAAGGGAATTTAAAAGAAAGGAAGTAATATTTGGTACATAAAGCAGCCACCTGCTATTTCTACAGATGGATCGACAGATGATAAGTTTCCATTAGCGCGATGTGTGCATCGACGCAACTTCGTTTCAAAAGGCAAACGACTACTGCAAGGCAAATGCGTTAATTCAAGTATATACATCATAACCCAACTATTTCCTGCTTAAAAACCGTCTATAAAGAAAATCATTTACCCCTTATCTGATTCTCTTTCCATGAAACAAAAAAACATAGCCCCAATCAGGGCTTTACGCTATTGTATTACCTGCGCTGCTACCATAGGGTTATTATCCTCAGGATATATCCATTCTGCCAAGGCACAGCAGATCACCACTATCGCAGGTACCGGCAGCAACATATACAATGGCGACGGCATACAAGCTACAACAGCAACTTTACACTCACCAAATGATGTAACGGTAGACGACTCTGGCAACGTGTATATACTTGATGGCAGCAACTACCGCCTCCGTAAAGTCAATGTGGCAGGAGTGATCAGTACTATTGGAGGTAACGGTACTCCAGGGTTTTCCGGTGGTGATAATGGCCCCGCTACCGATGCCGTATTTCAATCAATGACCAATATTGTTACAGATAACCAGGGCAATATTTACATATCAGATTACCTTGCACGCAGGGTACGGAAAATAAACACCGCAGGCATTATCACAACTATCGCGGGCAATGGCTCAACAGGTTTTAGCGGAGATAACGGACCGGCTACTAATGCGGAACTATGCCGCCCCACGGGCATTGCATTAGACAAACATGGTAATCTTTTCATTGCAGACAATGCTAATAACAGAATAAGGAAAGTAGATATTGCCGGCATTATTACCACAGTAGCAGGAAGCGGCTATCCGTTTTACAATGGCGATGGCGTACCGGCAACAGCCGCCGGGCTGTACGACCCCATTGCAATTGCCGTTGACACATCAGACAACTTGTTCATCTCCGGGCATAGCCGAATAAGAAAAGTTGATGCATCGGGCATTATTACTACAATTGCCGGCGATACCGCGGTGGGCTATAGTGGAGATGGTGGGCCGGCAAGTGCAGCACGGTTCCAGTGTTGGGGATTAAGTATTGATAAACGAGGTAATCTTTATATCGGTGACATCAACAACCACGTAGTCAGGAAAATAAATGCAGCAGGCACTATCAGCACGGTTGCAGGCACAGGTGTAGCAGGGTACAACGGCGATAGCATATTACCTACTACAGCTCAGTTAAACGGATCATTTACTGCAAAAGCCGACAAAAACGGTAATGTATTTATAGCAGATGCCAGCAATAACCGCATACGTAAGGTGGACTACAAGACCGTTGTTACAGGCATTGAAAACCCTGAAAATAAAAATATCAATGTGGTGGTCTCACCTAATCCATCAAAAGGACAGTTTACCATTACAACCAATCACCTTACAGGTAATATTACCTGCTCAATTGCAGATATCTCAGGCAGGCTTGTCAAAGCCCCCTTTGCAATTACCAATCCGGAAACAACTGTTCACCTTAGCGCATTGCCGGGAATATATCTTTTGCGCATCACTACCCCTGCCGGAACTAGCACTGAAAAAATAACACTGCAATAACCCGTAATAAACACCATACACAAACGCTGTTTTTCTACAAAAGAGAATACCATGAAAACGCTCTCTATAGCCCTTGTACTTCTTACTGGGCTTATTAACAATTTAAGTGCAGACACAAAAAAGGTACTTTTTCTTGGCAATAGCTATACCTATGTCAATGATCTGCCGGGCATGCTTACCAGTTGTGCCAATTCGGTGGGAGATGTACTAACCTATGACGCTAATACTCCCGGCGGCGTTAGCGTAGGCAATCACCTTTATAGTGCGGTATCTATTGGTAAGATCATGACAGGGGGTTGGGATGTGGTTATATTACAAGGGCAAAGCCTGGAGTTCATTGGAAGTAACCATTACTTACCCGGTTATGCCGATAGCCTCGACGGCATCATCAAACAGTACAACCCTTGCGGAGTTACCATGTTTTATATGACATGGGGCTATAAGAATGGCGATCCGCCATCTTGCCCCGGGTCGCACGTATTCTGCAATTATGAAACAATGGATAGTGCCATTCGCACTACTTATATGGGCATTGCGGACACTAATAAAGCCCTTATTTCTCCCGTAGGCGCGGTACGACACTATATCAGGCACAACTACCCGACTATAGACCTTTATCAGTCCGATGAGCAACATCCTTCGGTTGCCGGAACGTATGCGGCGGCGTGCTGCTTTTATGCTGCGTTATACCACAAAGACCCCGATCTTATCACATTCAACCCAGGGCTGTCAGCAACCGATGCAGCCAACATCCGTAATGCCGCAAGGATCGTTGCATTCGATAGTTTGTATTACTGGAACATAGGTAAATACGATACCATAACTAACCCCGGGTGCAGTACCACTAATATTAACGGCCAACCGCCTACCGCAATCTGGGACATCTACCCTAACCCTGCCGAAGCATCGCTTACCATTAGCACTAAAGACAAACGCACGTACGCTGTAATGCTATACAACTTCTTGGGGCAGCTATACTACACAGGTGAGGTTTCGGGTAAAGCAACTATAGATATCAGCAATCTTCCCCAGGGCGTGTATCTTTTGCGGGCAAATGGAAATAATCAACAGACTTACAAATTCACGAAGCGCTAATTTTGACATTAACAGAGAAGGGCGGACCACGTGGTCCGCCCTTCTTTGTTCGTTTTAAATATTATTGTCTATTCAACCTTCATTGAGTAATCTCCTGATTGTTACTTATTCCACGCTGATGCATCGCTGAAATCAAGTGCAGATTCGTAGCCAAAATCATCCTTCACCAATGTAAGGGTATCCTGTACTATATAGCGCATTGTAATACCGCCATACTGGCCGTAAGTGACATTAGAGTAGATATTCCCTTCACCCCATATCACCTTACCTTCCATCTGCTGGTTAGGAATTATTATCCTGTCCCCACCCACAACATATGCCTTGATAGGACTATGGAAAAAATTGTAAAAATTATTGATGTTTACGTAATTAATACCCTCACCGGCAACCACATTTACCTGGTATTGCTTGGCAAGAGAAGAACTACCTTTTTCAAAAACCGACCAGTTACCGGTAAATTTCTGACGTGTTATTGTTTCACAATTTGTTCCTTCATAACCCGATGGGCAAGTACAAACACCCTTATTGCAGATACCACGATTGGCACAAATGATGGTTTTGCACCTGTCTCTGTTACAAGAAGTGTACAATACCGCTGACATTGCTGACAGAGTTGTGATAGCGGAAATTATTATCGCTTTGATAGTAAACTTCATTGCCCTTGTAAAATTTTATTGATATAAAGATAAGTTATTTTTCAAAAATTGATCGCAGGAGATAGTCTTATTACCTTGTCCATTCTGAAGGTGTGCTTCCATCAAGATCGCTATAGTAGCCAAAGTCATCAACCACCTGCGTTGCGGAATCTATAACTTCATACAACATGGTAAGCGTATTGTTTTCAGTAGCATTGATGTTGGTGGTATGAATATATCCCCTACCAAATATCACCTTACCTTCCAGCTGTTGATTAGGTATAAAGATGGTATCCTTGATCACGTATGCCGATATAGGCGCCTTGAAGTAGTTATAGACATTCTTCAATGTTACATGGTATGCATCTATATTGCTTGTTTCGATAGCCACCTGGTATTCCCTTGCAGGGGTTGTAGTGCCTTTCTCGGCAACCTTCCAACCACCCAGATAGCGGGCGCGTGTAGTTATTTCACAGTTGTTGCCCTCGTAGCCCGATGGGCACACACACTTACCATTAGTACAATTGCCTCCATGTGCACAAGCTATTGCCTGACAATCATTGTCATTACCAGAAGGTGTTTTACCACATGATGTATATAAAACAGCCGAAAACGCTGTCAGGGAAGTAAAAATGGAAATATAAAGTGCCCTTGTTGTAAATTTCATTACTAATAAGTTAGTTGAGTAAAAATAGAAAAATAACGGGAAGGATTGCACTTATACCAAAAAATAAATTCTATTGCTTCGTCCACTCCGATGGATCACTAAAATCAAGGTCGGCGTAATAACCAAAGTCATCTACCAATTGGGTAGCCACATCTATAACCTCATACCTCATGGTAATTGAATTATTGACGCCTGTACCTGTAGAATGAATGTAGCCTTTACCAAATATCACCTTACCCATCAATTGCTGGTTCGGTATGATCAATGTGTCGCCCTGAAGGATGGCGCGCACTTTCTGGGTATTAAAGTAATTGTATAGATTCTTTATCAGTACACCTGTTACCGCGCTATCCGGCTCTATGCTAAGAGGATACTGCCTTAGCGGAGTGACACTTCCTTTTTCCTTTACAGCCCACAAACCGATGAATTTTTTCCTGGTTATGGTTTCACAATTAGAGCCTTCATAGCCCGGCAGGCATTTGCAACTACCTTCATTACAAACACCACCGTATGCGCAAGCTATGGCTTTGCACTTATCGGGTTGACAGCTTGTATATAGTACCGAAAACAATACGCCCAACAAAACTATAGAGGAGTACAGTAACGGCCTGAGCGTATTTTTCATTCTCATCAGAAATTCTAAAAGTGCTTAAAGATAAAAAATATTTGTGAGAACATACTATTATTATGCCCCTACAAAAATAATCGCAAAACCCTAAGAGTCAAAGACTAATAAAATATTGCTTTTAATTAAAGTGGATGACTCATCCAGTTACCCGTTTATTCTTTTCTCCTTATTCATTGAGCCATTAAGCCATTGAGCTATTCAGCCATTACTTCTCGATCTCACTCTTATACGCCTTAATACCTTTATATATAGCCATTGCAACTTCGGTCTGGCCTTTTTCAGAATTAAGATAAGCTTCTTCTTGTGGGTTGTTGATAAATCCGATTTCTACCAGCACCCCGGGCATAGCGCTACCCGCCAATACTTCCAAGCCTTTTTGCTTCACGCCAAGGTCTCCCCTGCCCTGGTTAGAAAATTGCTCCTGTATCTTAGTGCCCAGGCGCACGCTGCGGCTTAAAAATGCCTGTGTATATTGAGCTACAATAATTGCAGTCTGCGGGTCGTTGGCATTCAGCAAACCATTGCTGCTGGTGCTGTCACCTCCTGTAAACTCATCCTGAACCTCACCACCCAGTTGCCCCATGCGGTGTAGTCCCAGTACATATGTTTCAACGCCCATCCGCGATGTCTCGTGGTGGCGGGTACTCTGATAAATCGGTTGCTTTACAGACTTATGGTGGCGTTTTATGGTCTTATACCCAACCAGTTTACGGGTATAAGTATATGGCGTGGAGTTAGCATGTACAGCAATAAATAGATCTGCCTGAGCTTTGTTAGCTATCTCATGCCTTTCTACAAGTGTAGGATAGGCATCTGTAGTGCGGGTGTAGATCACCTGCAGGTTCTTAAGACTGTCAGATAGGATCTTACCCAGCTTCAATGCCACACCCAGAGTAACGTCTTTTTCATAAGAAAAACCACCTTGTGCACCATAATCTTTACCTCCATGTCCGGCATCAACTACTATTTTATTAACTTTCTTTCCTTTGGCATGCAATAAAACTGGCTGTAATAGGGTTAAAACCGATATAAATGTGATTGTTATAATGCGCATAGTAGTTTTATAAAAGATTTAAACAGGCCGCTGATAAAACGTCACACTCAAATAGTATTTTTGCGTCGCTTATGCGCCTGTTCGGTAAATTTATTTTAAATTTTTCATCATTGCATTGCTTTACCCCGTGTATAGCAATCATTTTTATATTCTTTATAACAAATACGGCTTTTTCTCAATCGAAAAATCCGCGCCCCGGCGATGCAATATCCGCTAAAGACAGTGCAAATATAACACCTGTAGTAAAACTATCAGATAGCACAAAAAAATCGAATACAAACGATTCCTCCACAGTTAGCAGACTGGAACAAAAACTGGGCATCAAAATTTCTAAAGATGCCCTGCCTTCGGTAGTAAAAGCCGATGCCGAAGATTCCGCAATAATGGACATGAAGACCAATGTGTCCCGACTATACGGAAAGGTACAGGTCAATTACGAGGATATGCAGGTAAATCATGGTCAGATATTGTTTGACCAGGGTAAGAATAAAGTAGTTGCAGCACCATCGGCCGACCCCTCAAAAGATACCGGCACGCTGAAAAAAGGCTCTTTCTCTCAAGGCAAAGAAAAGTTCACTTACGATTCCATGCAGTATAACTTCAAAAGTAAAAGGGCAATTGTACGCAATGTGCAGACCCAATACGGTGAAGGTTTTGTGCATAGCGAACAGATAAAGCGGAGCCCCGATCAGGTGATCTATGGCGCTCACAGTGTGTACACCACCTGCGCACTCGACACACCTCACTTCGGTATTGTTGCTTATCGCATTAAGGTGGTACCAGACAAGCTCATCGTTTCCGGCCCTGCCAATATTAATATAATGGGTGTGCCTACCCCATTGTTTTTACCCTTTGCGTTATTCCCTATTTCTGCAAAACAGAAATCAGGTTTTGTGATCCCCACTTACAGCGTTGAGCAGGCACGCGGACTAGGTCTGCTCAATGGCGGTTACTATTTCTATCTCAACGACCACATAGATCTTCTGGCACAAACCAACATTTACACTAAAGGTAGCTATGCCTTAAGCGCAGTAAGTAACTACGCGAATATATATAGGTACAGAGGTGGCTTTAACTTGTCATACGCTTTCAATAAGACGGGCGAGAGCTTTGAACCCGGTGCCAGCACGCAGAAAGACTTCATGATCAATTGGCGGCATGCTACCGACGGCAAGGCAAGGCCGGGAGAAACATTTAACGCTTCAGTACAGGTGGGTACATCTTCATTCTATTCCAACAATAGTTATGACCCTAACCAGATCCTACAAAACCAGTATCAGTCTAATATCAGTTGGAGCAAAACCTGGCAGAACAGACCCTTTGGGTTAACAATAAGCGCCCTGCACAACCAAAACACTGCTACCAAGCAAATAGACGTCACCCTACCAGCCCTTAACTTCCACGTTACCCAGTTCAATCCATTCGCAAGCAAGAAAAGAGTTGGCACCCATTGGTTTGATAAGATCACCGCCAGCTATACTGTCGACATGCTGAATAAGGGCACATTTTATGATAGCACATTTAATCTGAATAACCTTTCACTCAATAATTTCCAGACAGGTATCAGGCACACTATTCCGGTAAGCGCCAGTTATACTATCCTCCGCTATATCAACATGTCGTTCTCCGCCAACTACAATGAGTATTGGTTTGGCGAGAAACAAACAAAACAATACAGCTACTCTGATGCCAAGGTAAACGTAGAAAAAGATTACGGATTTTATACTGCCCGCGACTATAACGCCGGGGTCAACTTCACTACGCGTGTTTACGGCATGAAGATGTTCAAGCATGGTAGCCTCAAGGGCATAAGGCACGTAATTACTCCGTCTGTCGGGCTCTCCTATCACCCCGACTTCTCTGCTGCACCTTACACCTATTACTACCAGACCAAACTGGATACTACAGCTAATTATTACCTGCAATCATATTATGCCAACTCCCCTATAGGCCAGCCGGTAGCCGGCAAAGCCGGCCTTGTAAATCTGGGCGTGGGTAACAACCTGCAGATAAAAGTAAGATCAGCAAAAGACACTACAGGAACAGGTACAAAGAACATTACTCTTATAGACGGATTAAGCGCCAATACATCATACAACATGGCTGTTGATTCCTTCCGTTGGAGCAACATAGCACTGGGCTTCCGTACCAATGTATTGGACAAGGTCAACATTAGCTCAAGCGCTGCTTATGACCCTTATGCGCTCGACTACAATACCGGCCGCCGCCGTCAGCAAACTATGCAGGAACTGGGTTATGGAATAGCACGTTTCACTCAGGCAAGCCTTTCATTAGGCGCCAACTTCCACTCTAAGCCAACAGGAGGAAAAGGTGGCCCTACCAATGCCGAGGAATATGCCCGTGTTATGCGCAACGCCGGATACAATGAATATGTAGACTTTAATATACCCTGGAGCCTCAATGTCAACTATACATTGAATGCAGCTAAAAACTTCAGCTACTATTCTCACGCCGACACACTGGTACTCTCTCATAACCTTACGTTCCAGGGAGAATTTCAGTTGACACCAAGGTGGAAAGTATCTATGAATAGTGGCTACAACTTTACTTACAAACAACTAGCGCTTACATCCATCGATGTATTCCGCGATCTCCACTGTTGGGCTATGCACTTGCAGACCTTCCCTTTCGGTCCGCGCAAGAGTTACAACTTCACCCTCAACGTAAAGGCCCAGATCTTACAAGACCTGAAGCTGATGAGAAGAAGAGATTACAGGGATACACCTCTATAAAAAATGGCCCAATTGCTTAATGGCTTAATGGCTCAATACACACCAGATGTATAAATGAGTTTAATGGCTCAATTTTTTATGGTAGGAAATCAGGAGATTTAGATAAGTTTTAGAATTATTCAATAATCCTCATTGAGCAATTGAGCAATTAAGCCATTGAGCAATTCCTTAAAATATGAAATGGTTAGGCGGAAGAGAAAGCGATAACGTAGAATACAGCGGCCGTGGTGGCGGAGGCAAACTGCTTGGTGGTGGTATAGGTGCCGGCATCATTGGGCTGATTATATATCTGGTAACAGGTTATACGCCTGACCAGGTAAACCGTATGGCCGGCAGCAGCGCCAACAACGCGCCAATAGAAACCAACAAACATTTTGAAAGTGGCAGCGCAGGCAATTTCGCTTCTATTGTACTGGCAGAAACAGAAGTAATATGGGATAGCCTGTTCACTGCCAATGGCATGACCTATACGAAACCTCGGTTGAACATCTTCGAGGACGAAGTGAATTCTGCCTGTGGTGGGGCATCTGCCGCAGTAGGGCCTTTCTACTGCCCGTCAGACCAGAAGATATACCTCGATGTATCTTTCTTCAACGAACTTAAAGACCGCTTCGGCGCACCCGGAGATTTTGCCAATGCCTATGTAATTGCACACGAGGTAGGCCATCATATACAATACCTGATGGGCACCACGCAAAAAATGAGCAGGCTTCGCGGCAATGGTGATCGCAGTGGCCCGCACAGCACATCGGTAATGCTGGAACTACAGGCCGATTTTTATGCAGGCGTATGGGCACACTATGCCGAAAAAATGAACAGCAAAGACAATCCAGTAGTAATAGAACCGGGAGATATACAAGCTGCCCTCAATGCAGCCAATGCAGTAGGCGATGACCGCCTGCAAAAGCAAACCCAGGGCCGCGTAGTTCCAGATGCATTCACCCATGGAACATCAAAACAGCGTATGTACTGGTTCAAAAAAGGTTATGAGACCGGTGATATGAGTCAGGGAGATACTTTTAGGGAGCTGGCAAATTAATAACTCACGTTAGTGATATCATGTGAGTTTGCTTTGCTTTATCTCACAACTCAATTATCAAACAATTGCTGCCGTAGTACTTTCAATTCCAATAGATGCCAATCCTTCTTTTCTGAATACATAACATGCTCCCCTTTTGTACAAAACTGGTCGGCATATGCCCCATCTTCCCAATAACTACTCAGGTATAAGGCTTCTGCAATAACTTCATGTAGTACAGGCTGCTTCACATAAGGTTCAAGTAATTGTTTTAATCGCAGTTTCGTCCTCATTTGCAAGGCAACAATAGCGCTTTTCTTCTCCTCGGTAGGCCATGTATTAAGCGCAGTAATAACGGCACTATCTCCCCTCGTAGTAGTATCAACTAATGCAATAGTATTCAAAGCTATATCCCGAACGTAAAAGGACGTGTCATTGAGATGCTTATATAGCGTTGTAACTACACTCTGATGTTCCATATATAGCATAAACGATGGCACCAGCGTCACATCAAACCATTCCCGGTGGCGCATTACTACTTCAAACACCTTGTCAGTTTCTCTTGGAAATAGTTTCATCATCCAGGGGTACAACACTGCTGCATTATCTGCCACACTATTCAGCCCGTCAAACCGTCTCCATAGCTCTTCGTAATAAGTAGTATCCTTGAAAAAGGTGATCAACATATAGCCTGTATTTCGCTGGCTTGGAGTTCCGTTAATGAGTTTTTCAATATTATTCCTGTATATGGGATCATCCTTTAAGGCCAGTGCTTTTGCTAGGGCACTCTTCGATATCTTTATTGTATCTGGTTTGAAATAAATTACCTGTAAGGCAAAAGAGCTCCCTACTCGCAACGGCTCCACTATGTATGAAAAGTATCTCGACTGTACTTCTGTATAATTCGAGTCAAGGCTCTCCACTATTCCCGCCTTAAATGCAGCAATCAATTTATCTTCCTGCGCTACGGCCCCGTAGGTGATCAGTAACAATATTATAGTCGCAACAAAGTTCTTCATAAACAATGCATCAGAAAATAAAGATAATCTTTCCAGCAATGATTCTTTCAATAGGCAGTGACGCAATAAAAAAAGCGCCCCGCAAGGAGGCGCTTTTCAATATCTATCAAGTAAGAAAGACTTATGACTTACTATTGAATTATGCTACCAAAGTATCCAATACCTGGTTCATGTTGCGAACAGCTTCAGCGCTCTTGTTGAATGCTTCCATTTCTTCTGCATTCAGCTTGTAGTCAATGATCTTTTCCCAACCGTTGCTACCTATTACTACAGGTACGCCCAGGCATATATCGTTCTGGCCATACTCACCTTCCAGGCTTACGCAGCAAGGGAATACTTTCTTCTGATTGCGTACGATAGACTCAACCAATGCAGCACCTGCCGCACCCGGAGCATACCATGCACTTGTACCCAACAACTTAGTAAGGGTTGCACCACCTACCATTGTATCTGCAGCTATCTGTTTCAACTTGTCAGCAGCTATCATGTTAGATATTGGCGTGCCATTGATAGTAGCCAGACGTGTAAGAGGTATCATTGTAGTATCACCATGACCGCCAATTACTGTAGCGTGAAGATCGTTAGCAGAGCAATTCAGTTCCTTCTGAATGTAACACTTAAAACGTGCGCTATCCAGTATACCACCCATACCAATGATACGATTCTTTGGCAAACCTGTGCTCTTCAACGCCAGGTAAGTCATAGTATCCATTGGGTTAGATATAACCACGATGATAGTGTTTGGTGAGTGCTCCAAAAGGCTCTTGCATACGTTCTCAACGATACGTGCATTGGTACCTATCAGTTCTTCACGGGTCATACCCGGCTTACGCGGAATACCTGAAGTGATCACACAAACATCAGAATTAGCTGTCTTGCTATAGTCATTGGTAACACCAACTACACGGGTATCAAAACCCAGCAAAGATGCTGTCTGAGAAATATCAAGCGCCTTACCTTCAGCAAAACCTTCCTTGATGTCCAACAATACCAGTTCTTCTGCCAGCTCTCTGCGAGCAATGTTGTCAGCACATGTTGCACCTACGGCACCGGCACCTACTACTGTAATTTTCATCTGATTATATTTTTTGAGTAAAAAATTTTCTTTTTGCAGCGCAAAGATAATTATTTGCGCCATTCACCAACAATGATATTGATTATTGTTTTGCTCAATAAATGTATATCAAAACAAAGATAAAGATGTACCTACATACTTATCTATTTTGTTTAGCTTTGTACTTACAAAATTAAACACATGCGCAAACTACTACTTTTAGCCACCACTGCTATGCTTTTGCAGTCTTCAGTTAGCACTGCCCAAAACTGTTGCCGTAAACGATCAGGAATGCAGGAATTGGCAATGAATATAGATTTTAAGGGTGCGCATGAAGCACCGCTACCCTTCACCTACGAATCTGATAACGGTGAAGATGTGTCATTCACTACTCCCGACAACAGCAAGAGTAAAGCTTTCTATCTACCCTCAAAGGCAACTACGGATAAAGTTGTGATCATTTTCCATGAGTGGTGGGGACTGAACGACTATATAAAGAGAGAAGCAGAGAACATTCAGAAGAAACTGGGTGGCAATGTAGAAGTGTACGCTGTAGACCTCTACGATGGTAATGTAGCCACTACACCCGACGAAGCCGGTAAAATGATGGGTGGCTTGAAACCAGAGCGCGCTATGGCCATCATTAACGGACTGATGCAGAAAATAGGTAAAGACAAAAAGGTAGTGACCCTGGGCTGGTGTATGGGTGGTAGCTGGTCATTTGCAGGTACATTAGCAGCAGGCTCACAAGCCAAAGGTTGTGTTATGTACTATGGCTTCCCGGATGCTGATAAAGACCATATCAAAAACCTGAAGGCCGATGTACTATATATTCGCGGTACAGAAGATGGGTTCATCACCAAAGAATCGGTAGACGAATTTGCAAAAAATGTAAAGTCCCTGACCAAGGTGAAGTACACACAGAAAGACTTCAAAGCCGTTCACGCTTTTGCTAACCCCAGCAACCCTAAATACGATGTAAAGGCCGCAACCGAAGCAATGGATATCTCTATAAAATTCATAAAGGAGCACCTGGGAATAAAGTAAATTGATGAGGTAATAAGTTAAAAAAGGCAAAAGGGTAATTAGTAGCAAACAATACTAATTGCCCTTTTTAATTTTTCTACGTGAGCCTCGTCCGCGTTTGTAACGCGGATGCAATGGCAGGGCGTTTGTAACGCCCGTTATCACATAGCCATTAAATTTCCTAATTTTGCCCCATGGCAGAAACACAGGCAAACAATCCCCTTCACGGCAAAACACTCGAATTTATCCTCACCCGCCTGGTTGAGATATATGGCTGGGAACGCCTGGGCGAAGAAATTCGCATCAACTGCTTTCAAAAAGATCCAAGCATCAAATCTAGCCTCACCTTCCTGCGCAAAACCCAATGGGCGCGTACAAAGGTGGAAAACCTGTATGTAGACAGTTTGCACGAGTAAGCCTGGTGCCCTAACGACAAAATGTGGATATGTATATTTTGAGATATAAATAACCCAATGTAATTTTACACCACTTTAAATAACCTTTTAAAACTATCAAAATGAAAAGCGACTTATCCTTCAGCAGCCTTTGCTCCGTGTCATCCTGACGCTCTCGATGGACAGAAACCCAACCAACTTTCCACCAATTTCCACCAAACACTGCGGAAAATTGCGGAAAAACTGCGGAAAACTGCGGAAAACTGCGGAAACTGGTGGTTTTGCAAATATGATACAAGCCTTTACCACATGAGCATACATAGGAAACTGCCTAAAATAATCTGCCGGAAACGCAAAAAAACCGCCAATTTTCAAAAAATGGCTTTCTTGAGGCTCTCTAGCGCCGGCTATCCACATCAACCGCTTTTTACTTTTCAGTTTTGATTTTTAACTTTTATCTGCCATTCCCTCACAAAATAATCGCCTATATTGCATAGCGAGGATATTCTATGAACAATTACGAGTGGCTGATTGGCAGCCTGGATGCTTTTATCCGCAAATTTTACGCAAATAAGGTTTTGAGGGGAACATTGGTTTTTCTTAGCTGCCTGTTGTTTTATGTGCTTTTGGTAACTGTGGGTGAGTATTACCTGTACCTGCCCGTGGGTGTGCGTATTGGTATAGTATCTGCTTTCCTTTTATTGGGAGGTATCTCACTAGTAGCGTGGGTGATCATACCGCTTACAAAAATGGCAAAGCTGGGCAAGGTCATCAGTCATGAGCAGGCAGCAGAGATCATAGGCAGTCATTTTACCGAGGTGAGCGATAAGCTGCTGAATATTTTACAACTGAAAAGCCAGGTGGCGAGTTCAGAAAGCCGCGAACTGGCCGAAGCCAGTATCAACCAGAAGATCAGCCAGATATCGCTCGTGCCTATGTCATCGGCTATCGATCTGTCAAAGAATAAAAAATACCTGCCGTTTTTATTACCACTTTTGCTCGTTGGTATTTTCCTGCTGGTAGCAGCCCCCAATGTTTTTACCGAGGCGTCTACCCGCTTGTTGCAACCAACAAAGGCATTTGAAAAACCTGCACCGTTCCAGTTCATTATCAAGAATACCAACCTTACTGCCACCCGCAATACAGACTTTATCCTTACTGTTGAAATGAAGGGGAATACCCTGCCGGCAGAGGCATCGGTAGAAATAGGCAGTGAACGTGTGCAGATGCAGCCGCTGGAAAATCATACTTTTCAGTACACCTTTAAGAATCCTACGGCTGCTGTAAAATTCAGAATATTTGCCGCAGGCTTTTACTCTAATGAATTTACGCTGAAGGTTGCTCAGCGCCCTGTTCTGAAATCATTCAAAGTAGACATCAACTACCCTGCGTACATCGGCAAGAAAAACGAAGTACGCAGTAGCCTTGGCGATATGGTATTGCCGGTGGGGACTACCGTTACGTGGGCATTGTTTACAGAACATACCGATGCTGCAAGTATCCGCTTTGGCGAAGCAGGCACCCCGGTGGTACTCAACAGCACCGAAGATATGTATGGCTTCAAGTATCGTTTCATGGCCGACACCGCCTACACCATTACCCTGCGCAATAACCAGAGTGTGGTAGCCGATAGCTACCGCTACCAGGTGCAGGTGATCCCCGACCAATATCCTGTGATACAAACACAGCAGGTGCGCGATACTATTACAGGCAAGCAAATACTGATTACAGGTACCGCAGGCGATGATTATGCAATAACACGCGCTACATTTAACTACGAGATCACTGCCGACAAAAAGAGCCTGATCAAAAAAAGCCTGCCGTTAAAGATCAGCCAGGGCGCACTTACTTCTTTTGAACAATATTTTGATGTCAACTCGCTTAACCTGCAACCGGGTCACAAGGTTACTTACTTCATAGAAGCATGGGACAATGATGGTGTGCACGGCAATAAATCTACCCGAAGCGAGGTAATGAGCTACCAGGCATTTGATGCCAAACAGCTCGATTCTGCTATCAACGAAAACTCTAAAGCGATCAGATCCGGCCTGAGCAAAAGTGCACAGGAAACGAAGCAGATGCAGAGCGACTATAAGGACATGCAGAGCAAGATGCTGCAAAGCGACAAGATGGACTGGGAGCAGCAGCAAGACCTGCAGGAGATGCTGAAGAAGCAGGAGAACCTGAAGACCCAGCTGGAAAATGTAAAGCAGAAATTTGATGAGCAGATACAGCAGAGCGAGCAAAAGAAATATAGCGATGAGGTAAAGGAAAAGCAGAAAGCACTGCAGGAGCAGATGAACAACCTGCTGAACAAAGAACTGCAGGAGCAACTAAAGAAGCTGCAGGAGATGATGCAGAAGCTGAATAAAGATCAGGCAGTAGATGCTATGAAGCAGATGCAGCAGGAGAACAAACTCTTCAACATGGACATGCAGCGTATGCAGGAGCTTATGGCCAAGCTGGAGCAGCAGATGAAGATTGAAGACATGGCCAACAAGGTGGATGAGCTTGCGAAGAAGGAAGACGCGCTGAGCAAAGAAACTGATGCATCGAAAAAGGAGACCGACCAACTGAAGAAGGACCAGGAAGACCTGAAAAAGGAACTGGAAAAGACGATGAAGGAGGACATGAAAGAGATAGAGAAGCTGGCAGAAAAAACAAAAAAGGAAGAGGGACTGAATGATGCCGAGAAGAAGGCAGAGGACGCTAAGAAAGATATGGAACAGAGTGAGCAGGAACTGGATAAAAAGGACAATAAGAAAGCCGGAAAATCTCAGAAAAGTGCCGCTAAGAAATTACAGGATATGGCGCAGGCCATGCGCAAAGGTGCCGAAAGCATGGACGCCGAACAGCTGGATATAGACATACGTGCGGTAAGGCAATTGCTAAGCAACCTTATCCGCTTGTCGTTCGATCAGGAAGCCTTGATGAATGATGTGAAACGCACATCAACAGCAAGCCAGGCATATGTAGAGAACCAGGAAGAGCAACACAGACTGCTGCGCAACTCTATGATGATAAAGGACAGCCTTTTTGCACTGAGCAAGCGCAATGATAAGCTACCCGCACTCATTAACAAGAACACTACCGATCTGGAACATTACATGCAACTATCGGTAGATGCACTGGAGAACAGGAATGTAGGCGGTGCGCTTATGAACCAGCAATATGTGATGACCAAGACCAATGATCTGGCATTGATGCTGAATGAAATGTTGTCGAACCTCATGCAGCAGCAAGACCAGGAAGGTGGCGAAGGCAAATGCATGAAGCCCGGAGGCAAGAAACCAAAGCCCGGCCCCGGTGACCAGATGAAAGACATTATCACCGAACAGGAAAAGCTGGGCAATGCCATGCAACAGATGCAGCGTAGCCAGGCCAACAAGCCGGGCAAGAAACCGGGTGAAAAACCAGGCGATAAACCGGGCGACAAACCAGGACAGAAACCGGGTGATAAACCGGGACAGGGACAAGGCAACAAACCCGGCGGCAAGCAACCCGGACAGCAAGGCAGCGACGGACAAGGTGGTGGCGGCAGTGGAAGCGGCGATAGCGATAATGAAAATGGCGACCCTGAACAGCTGGCAAGACTTGCGGAACAACAAGCGCAGATACGCCGTAAGATACAGGAACTAAGCAGCCTGTTGAACAGTAAAGGCCAGAACGGCAACAGCAAAACATTGCGTGAACTGGAGCAGAAGATGGACAAGAACGAAACTGACATTGTAAACCGCAGGCTCACCGCCGAAATGATACAACGACAGCGCGAGATATTGACACGCCTGCTGGAGGTAGACAAAGCTGTTCGCGAACAGGAGCAGGATGATAAACGCAGCTCTGAAAGCGCAAAGGAGATAAGCCGCCCTATTCCGCCTATGCTGCAAAAGTATCGTACCGATCAGAAACAACTGCTGGATCTTTACAAGACAGTTCCCCCGCAACTGAAACCATACTATAAGAATATGGTGGAGAACTATTTCCACATTATTGGCAATAAGTAAGATACACTCAAGAAAATGATAGTAAATGGCCCCGATCGGGGCCATTTACTAAATAAATTTTTTCTACAAACCATCTCCATGCTTTTTGCTATTCTTTCACTTCTGCCTAAAAGCATTTTATTAACTTTTAATTAAAATACATACAAAACGTTAAAGAAATCAACACTATACGCTATATATGCAATAACCGGAACTAAGCATCGTTATATTAGTAATTAATATCCTGTAGAAATTTCTCGACTGATTAGAATTGGCTTGATTTTTGAGCTATTAAATTCGGGTAATGAAACATTTGAAATTCAGCGAATATTGGTTACCTTTCATATAAATTAGTTCTTAACCGTTTAAAAGCAAAGCGTATGTTTTTTACACGTTCCTTTTCCTACCAATCTTCACTTACAAGAGAAGACCTTAAACGTCGCCTTATCGGCAAACATGTTAAGATCCACAACCTGGACTTCGAGGTAATGGAAGACGAAGAAGCACTAAGCATCATTCCTCATGCCGAACAGGAAGAATCCATTAAAACGCTGCCAATTACATGGGTTCGGTTCAATGAGAATGGCGGCAAAACTAATGTTATGATCAAGTCAGAAATGCGCAAATTTGATCAGGGCGTGCCGCAGTTGGTAATGATTGCCTGCGCTATTATTTTTATTGTAACCGGAGTATTGTACTACGCCAATGAGATGCTGTTTACCTACATCCTTGGCGGGCTGGGCCTGGCTATCTTCATCACCTTCTGGGTGCGTATGCAGAATGGCTACTTCGACTATGTGCGCAAAGTACGTACTTATGTAAAAAGCAAGGAAGCTATGGCATAAAAAATACCCTCCATCCTTATAAAAATATTACCCTGGTGCGGCATCATTGTATATACTGCATCAGGGTATCCATCGAAACGCCACCAGAGTACGTTTTGATCAGTCTTCTATCGCTGTTATAAATATTGATCTGGGGTAATGTCTGGTATAGAAAAGTATTCTTTATAAAGCCCCCGCTATCCACTCCCACCTTTATAACTTCCGGATGCTCGTTTAAGCGAAAAGACCTGATAAAATTGGGCAGGTATATGCCCATCTCCGGCACTACCATCATCACCAGTTTAGATTGCTTAAATACACCTATATTCTTCACCAGCAGTTCCGCCTGATCTTCACAATGACCACATTGCGGATTGAATAGCATCACCAGCAGGTTGGCGCCATTATCTACACTCTTATGGGTAAGCACCTTTGCATTACTATCAACAGACACCACACGCATTAAGGGCATAGGTGAGCCTACATGCTCATAGTCTACTACACGCGCAGCTGTATTGTTAGGCACACTACCCTTCTGTTGCGCATGCGTATAGTACTGGCACAAAACAAGAGCTATAGCCAGTAATTTACGATGCATGCGAGGGTTATTGATTATTGTATGAACTGTGCAAGGGTATCCATAGATACATTACCCGTGTACGTCTTCAGCAGCTTGCGGTCGGCACTATAGATATTGATCTGCGGCAAGGCCTGGTAAAGGAATGTGTTTTTAATAAAGTCTGCGCTATCCACACCCAAGGTAATAACATCGGGATATTGGGCAATGTGGTGATTGGTAGCAAACGCCGGCAGGTAACTCTTCATTCCCAGATTGGCCATAAGCACCAGCTTAGATTTTTTGAACAGTGCAATCTCCTTAATAAATCGGTCCGTCTGGTCTTCGCAATGACCGCAGGTAGGATTGAACATCATAACGATAAGGTTTGCCTTATTGTCAAAATGTTGTTCGGTGTACATTTTAGTGTTGTAGGGAGACAACGTAAAGTCATCCTGCTTCTTATGTTTTCTTCCTTTTGTCTTTACAGCAGTAGCCGTATCATTTGTGAGTAACAGCATAGCAGGCATAGGAGCGCCCATAGCTTCGTAATTGATCTGCTCAACCGGTATACGTGCCGGGCTTTCTTTCTGCTGTCCGTAGGCTGCTGCCTGACAAAATAAAAATGCTGCTATAAGGGTATTGCGTAACATGGCAGCAATTTAGGAAAATAGTATAAGATATTGGAAATCTGCCTGCTGAATTAACAATATTGGAACAGTCGCAAGTGGGGGAATCATATGCGTATCAACAATATTAAATCGTTATAACAATATTAACATAGTAATTTATACTTTTGCGGTTTCACTTTTCAAGTACAATTACAGCATCAATGGCAATATTAGGTAATCTGATAGCTCGCTCATTACAACTACGTAAAAAGTTCAATCTGCCGGTAGCTAGTCCTGAAACCTACCAAAAATATACCTTACGCCAACTCCTGGACAGGGGACAATATACATTATTCGGCAAGCACTATGGCTTTGGCAGCATGCTGAGCAAGGAAATAGACCTGGCTACCAAATTCAGAACTACAGTGCCTGTGCATACCTATGACGATATGTACAACCAATGGTGGCATCTATGCCAGGAGGGAAAGGAAAATGTGTGCTGGCCGGGTAAGGTCAAATACTTCGCATTAAGTTCAGGCACATCAGAATCTGCAAGCAAGCATATACCTGTTACGCAGGATATGATCAAATCTATAAAGAAAGTTGGTTTCAAGCAGTTGTATAGCATGGCCAACTATAAGATACCACCGGTGGCCTTTGAAAAAGGGATACTGATGCTGGGCGGTACTACCTCATTATTTGAAAAAGGCGAATACTACGAAGGGGATATGAGCGGCATAAGTGCCAAGAATATGCCTAAATGGATGAGCAGCCTGCTGTACAAGCCGGGACAAAAGATATCAAAGCGCACCAAATGGGAAGACCGCATACGCCTGATAGTGCTTAATGCAAAGAACTGGGATGTGGGTATTGTATGTGGTGTACCTGCATGGGTGCAGATAGTGCTGGAGCGTGTTATCAAGCATCATGGAGTAAAAGATATTCATGAGATATGGCCTAACCTGAGCGTATATATACACGGTGGCGTGGCTATGGATCCTTATCGTGAGAGCTTTAAAAGGATACTGGGCAAGAAGATGACCTATATAGAAACCTATATGGCATCTGAAGGTTCATTTGGATTCCAGGCAAGGCCGGGCGGTGGTATAAAGCTGGTACTGAATGCGGGTATCTTCTTTGAGTTCATCCCTTTTACCAGCGATCATTTTGATGAAGATGGCAACATAAAGCCCAACCCTAAAACCTTTATGGTGCACGAGGTGAAGCAGGATGTGGAATATGCGGTCTTATTAAGTACCTGCTCAGGCGCATGGCGCTACCTGATAGGTGATGTAATAAAGTTCACCGATGCTAAGGAATATGAGATAGCCATTGTAGGCCGCACCAAGCAGTTCCTCAGCATGTGTGGCGAGCACCTTTCTGTAGACAATATGAACAGGGCTATAGAAACCGTATCTACTCACCTGGGCATTACTATCCGCGAGTTTACTGTTGCGGGTTTCCCCGAAGACAACCGTTTCGCGCATAAGTGGTACCTGGGTTGTGATGATGCCAATGCTAATCCTGAGCAGATAAAGACACTAATAGACGAAGCACTCTGCAAGCTGAACGATGACTACGAAGTAGAGCGCACATCGGCGCTGAAGGAGATATACGTGGAGATACTCCCGAGCAAAACCTTCATCGACTATCTCCGCTTTAAGGGCAAGTATGGTGCAATGAATAAGTTCCCAAGGGTATTGAAAGGTAAACAGCTGGACGACTGGACAGCTTACCTGGAGAAGAGTAAGGTGATTGGGTAAGAAGATAAAAGATCTAGAAATTAGATATGGCACACATTTAAAGTGTGCCATATCTGTTTATATCCCTAAACCATTATCTTTCCACTTGCCTTCCAGCATTGTCTTAGTAGCGTAGTCGGTGAAGTCAATTTTTATGGGCACTACTGATGCATATCCGCGTTCTAGTGCTGCTACATCCGTGTCTGTACCGGTGTCCATATTCAGGAAACTGCCTACCATCCAGTAGTAGTCTTTGCCGCGCGGGTCTATGCGATGGTCAAAGTCTTCTTCCCATTTGGCTTTTGCCTGGCGGCATATCTTCATGCCTTTATAATCGGCAGCGGCTACTACGGGTATATTTACATTGAGTAGTGTATGCTCAGGCATAGGCTCCGCCAGCATTCGTTTTACTATGTCGCGCACCACTGTTTTTGCCAGTGTAAAATCTGCATCAAATTTGAAATCGCAAAGAGAAAAACCTATTGAAGGAATACCTTCTATGGCAGCCTCCATGGCGGCACTCATGGTACCGGAGTAAATTACATTGATCGAATTATTAGCTCCATGATTGATACCACTCAGGCAAAGGTCGGCCTTGGTGTGGAGTATCTTGTCTTTGGCAAGTTTCACACAATCTGCAGGAGTGCCACTGCACTGCCACGATTCTACCCCATCAAACACTTCCACTTTATGTAGTCTCAACGGGCTACCTATGGTTATGGCATGCCCCATACCGCTCTGCGGACTATCGGGCGCTACAACTATCACCTGTCCAAGGTCTTTAACCGCTTCTACCAGCGCGCGTATGCCGGGCGCGGTAATACCATCATCATTAGATATAAGAATTACGGGTTTTCTATCTGTCATAGCACGAAGGTAAGAATGCTACGCGAGAGCGGGAAAGAGTGTAGAAAGCGGTTTTATGTATTTGTATCTGAATAAGATTTGACAACTTTTTAGAAAGTTGTCAAATCTGTCAATGAGCACAGATTACTATATAAGAATTCATTAGCATCCAACACCCTACAATTAAAAAACACCCATATCTACAATAAAATACGAAAAATTACTACTTTGCGGGTGCTCAAAAACAATAGCCATGTCCGTAAATCTCTGCATTGATTGGGGTAACACCAATATCAAGGCCGCAATATTTGAAAACAATTCGATCAGCAAAACATTTGTTTTGACTCATGCCAAGGCAATTGAGGAAATATCTTCGATAATAGATACGCACAAACCTGAGCGGGCTATTGTCAGCTCTGTAACGGGCGAAAGTGCTGAATTTGAGCAGGTACTGGCTTCAAAGATCAAGTCATTCATCAAACTGGATGGTTTTACACGTACCCCTATCAATAATGCCTATGGTACACCCGAAACACTGGGGCCCGACAGGCTAGCTATGGTAGTAGGTGCCAATGCTGCATTCCCGGACAAGAGCAACCTAGTTATTTGCCTGGGCACCTGCATTACTTACAACATGGTATTAAAGACCCGCACTTTCCGCGGTGGCTCTATATCTCCGGGTATGCAAATGAGGCTGCATGCTATGCACCAATTCACCAATAAGCTGCCTGAAGTGAGTATAGACGGCGATGTTGTACTTATGGGCTATGATACAGAGTCGGGCATACGCAGCGGTGCTATATATGGCGTGGCGTGCGAAATAGATGGTATGATAGCCGCATATGAGAAGACCATTACTGATTTTAACGTCATATTAACTGGGGGGGATGCTCCTTTCTTTGTTGACAAATTTAAAAGTCAGATATTTGCTGACCCTGATATCTTGCTGAAAGGGCTAAATGTAATTTTAAACTATAATGTATAAATTCTCCGCTAAGTGCTTCGTCGCATTTCTGTTTGTAGTACTGAGTAATGCGTCATTTGCTCAAACAAGCACTTACAGCAATCCAAATTCGCAAAGAGAGAATAACCCTTATTCCAAATACGGCATTGGTGAGTTGTGGAATGGTAACCCGGACGTACTTAAGGGTATGGGTAACATTACATCGTCTTACCAGGATGCATATGTTGTTAACCCGGATAATCCGGCATCATATTCATGCCTTGCACTAACTACTTTTCAAGGTGGTGGACTTGCCAGCATACGCACTATTACCAATGCAGCAGGAGCATCTTATACTACAGGTACAGCTTCATTAGGCTATCTTAATCTGGGTATCCCTATAAATCAGCGCGGAGGTTTTTCTTTAGGCTTGCGCCCATTCTCCCGCACTTACTACGCTTTGCTTGACACCTCAAAAACTGCAATGGGTACTTCTATCCGTTCTTATGCAGGTGATGGTGGATTGTCTTATGCATATCTTGGCGGATCTTACAGGATCAAAGGGTTGAGCGTTGGTTTCAACCTGGGCTACCTGTTTGGCAACTACCGCAATTTCACTTCTGTATCGTCTGACTCACCTAGTGTAAGCCATGCATACGAAGCGCAGTTTGCGAGATACACACGCCTTGGCGGCCTGTATTGGAAAGGTGGTTTTATCTACGAACACATGGTAGGTCATGACACTGACCTACATTTCAGGATAGGTGGTACATTATCATTGGGACAAAACCTTAATGAACGCGTAAGCAACTACCAGGTGAGCATCTACAACTTCGGCGATACACTGGTGAATGACACATCTAAATCGGTGGTAGAACAAAAAGGCAAATTGAAATTACCGGTGTCTTACAGCATAGGTGTTACTTTAGCACGCTTTGAAAAGTGGAGTGTAGGTGTCGACTACTCTATGAGCGACTGGAGCAAATACAGCAGTTCACCTGATAGCACCTTTAATCTGGGTGTTGGCAAGTCGGCATACAAATTATCTGTAGGTGGAGAATACACTCCTAATATGAATGACATGCGTAACTACTTTTCAAGAGTTACTTATCGCGCAGGTTTTTATTACGGACAGGATTACATCAACCTGAGCAACACAGCATTACCGGTATACGGCTTCACCCTTGGTGGTAGCTTCCCTTATAAAAGGAATACCCGCAGCCATTCAAGGTTGCATACTTCTATAGATGTTGGTCGCATAGGTACACATACCAACAACCTGCTGCAACAGACCTATGTAAGATTCGGACTCGGACTGACATTTAATGAAAAGTGGTTCATTCCAAGAAGATATGATTAATCCATTTTACAGATCGATATTTACAACAATTACCCGGATCATTATTCCGGGTGTTTTGTTTTGTAGCGTTGCCGCCTGTAAGAATGACCCCAAAGAGATACAATCACTGACAGGCAAAAGGAATAATCATGAGGACAGGGCCGAAGATATAACCGGTATCTACAGTAAGAACAGCAAGGTGAAAGCCCGCCTGTTTGCCCATGAATACATAAAAAACGATGCTGCACGCCCGGCGTATACCGACCTGAACACCAAAATAAAAGTAGAGTTTTATAGCGATAGCGGTGTGCTGAACAATACCATTACTGCAGATTCTTGCCGTGGGTATGACCAAACCGGAAACATACTGATGTGGGGCCATGTGCAGATAGTAACTTCTAAGGGTGAGCAGTTGAATACCGAAGAGTTGGTATGGAGCAACGAAACAGCTAAAATATTTACCGAGAAACCAGTGACGATAATGACCGGTGGCGATGTACTGCATGGCAATGGCCTTGAAGCCAACCAGGACTTTACCTGGTATCAGATCACCAATCCAAAGGGATCGGTGTCTGTGAAGAAGGGGGAAATGCCAACGGACTAGTTGGAGAGCGGTGAGTTGGAGGTACATCAAAACGAATACGTCCCGATACTAGATTGCTTCGTTCCTCGCAATGACCCGTTTGTTCTAACCTCAAATAGAACACTTCTCAGAACGAACCCTTTATTTTTTTACTTTTGATTTTTAATTTTAGATACAATGTCTCAACATAATAGCGGATTACTGGATACACACCACCTGGAGAATATGGCTGGCCCAAGGGCAGCAGTAGTCTACACAGAATGGAATGATAAGATAATCCGTGAATTGCTCAATGGCTTTGAAGGCGAGTTCCACAAGTACGATGGTGATATCATAGAGAAGGTGGCAGTACCGGGTTGCTTTGAACTGCCATTTGCTATAAAGCAGCTGTGGGAGCATTACCTGAAACAAGAACACAAACCTGAAGTAATTGTGGCCTTTGGCGCAGTTATACGAGGCGGTACACCGCACTTTGAATATGTAAGCCAGGCCGTAACAGATGGTATACTTCAACTAAACCTAATGCTACCTGTTCCTGTAATATTCGGTGTACTGACGCTCGATAATGAAGATCAGGCCTGGGAACGCCTTGGCGGCACTCATGGCCATAAAGGTGAAGAAGCGGCAATAACGGCTTTGAAGATGATACGGATAGGGAGGTCAAGAATTTGACAATGAGACAATTCGGCAATTTGACAATGTAGAAATGCAAGATTTAGTTTCCAAAGATGTGAGAATTTTTAAAAAGTTACCAAATCTGATCAGTACATTTTGCTTCTTATTTTTTTAGCATCATATCCGCCTGTTTTATGGCTTCATTCTGCTGCTGAAGATAGTGCTCGATAGGCATTATTGAGGGCAGGTCTTCTGTTTGATATTTATGGATAACGGCGAGGGTCTTTACAATTTTCAATGCAACATGGAGGTCTTTCAGGCTTGTCGATTTGGCATCAATAATGTTAAGTAATGCGTCGTGTTTTGCCGTGATAGCATTATAATCTGACACGCTCGACACGATCATATCTTTTACTTTCTTCCGAAGTACGGAATCGATGATCTGACCTGCATGTGAATTGGCAGCCGCGTAGTAGGTAGAATTCTTCTCCGCATAATTATTAAAAGCCGCGGCAGAATCTGTTCTCCCTTCATTCAACATCTGAATGTTTCCTTCAAGCTTTTTTAGCTGTGGGTTTTTCTCTACCATTTCGCTATAAAGCTCATCTACTAAATCAGAAGAACTACGTTTGGAAAATCGGGTATAAGACGGCTCATCGTTCTTTAGTACCTTGGGCGTGTGGGTTGGCGTCTCTGCTTTTGGTTTTGGTAATCGGTCACCACAAGACGATGCAGAAAGCAATAAAACAACTGCGCAGACACTAAGCAATTTATTCATGATGATATGTGTTTTATGTTTGAAAATAAATCTACATATCTACCTACTAATTATCAGTTGCGGTGAAGCAAACATTTGTTAAATCGCTAATCAGGGGTAACCCAATACATTAAACAGCTTTATTTCCCACCATCCCTCCTCCCCTCATTTAATTATTTTATCTTGCAGTGTTTTTCAAACCAATAATATGTATCGTACCAAAAACTGCGGAGAACTGCGCATGCAGCACGCAGGTGAACAAGTAACCCTGGCCGGCTGGGTGCAGACCGTTCGTAAATTCGGAAGTATCACCTTTACCGACCTCAGAGACCGTTATGGAATTACCCAGCTCTTATTTAACGAAGCTCTGAATGCAGAGCTGGACAAAACTCCTCTGGGCCGTGAATTTGTGCTGCAGGTAACCGGCAAGGTCATAGAACGCAGTAGCAAGAATAGCAAGATACCAACAGGTGATATAGAAGTAGAAGTTACGCAATTCACCATACTGAATGCCAGTGATGTACCGCCATTTACAATTGAAGAAAATACAGACGGTGGAGATGAACTACGCATGAAATATCGCTACCTCGATCTGCGCCGCCCTACTCTGCGCCGTAATCTGGAACTGAGATACAAGGTAAACCGCAGTGTGCGCAACTACCTCGATACACTTGGTTTCTGGGATATAGAAACACCTTTCCTTATTAAGTCTACCCCCGAGGGTGCGCGCGATTTCGTAGTGCCATCGAGAATGAACCAGGGTGAGTTTTATGCACTGCCACAGAGTCCGCAGACCTTTAAGCAATTGCTGATGGTGAGCGGCTATGACAGGTATTACCAGATAGTAAAATGTTTCCGCGATGAGGATCTGCGTGCAGACCGCCAGCCGGAGTTCACACAGGTAGACTGCGAAATGAGTTTTGTAGAGCAGGAAGATATCCTAAACACTTTTGAAGGCTTGTTCAAGCATGTATTCAAAGATGTAAAGGGTGTGGAGATCACTGAAGCATTCCCAAGAATGACCTTTGATGATGCTATGTGGCACTATGGTAATGACAAGCCCGACATAAGGTTTGAAATGAAGATTCAGAACCTGAAGGCAACCGGCAATGTACATTGTGCCACGCTGAATGGCGTTGACTTCAAGGTGTTCAATGAAGCAGAAACAATACTGGCCATAGCAGTACCGGGCACAAGCGATTATACACGCAAGCAGATAGATGAGCTTACGGAGTGGGTAAAGCGCCCGCAGATAGGCATGACCGGCGTGATCAACATCAAGTGCAATGCTGATGGTACACTCAAGAGCAGCGTTGACAAGTTCTTTAACGAAGCGCAACTGAAAGAAGTAGCTACCTTCTGCGGTGCTAATGCAGGCGATATGATACTGGTATTAGCAGGTGCTGAAACCCGTACCCGTAAGGCTATGAGCGAGCTGCGTCTGGAAATGGGTAACCGCCTGGGCCTTCGCGATCATGACGTTTACAAGCCACTGTGGGTTATAGACTTCCCGCTGTTTGAGCTAGACGAAGAGAACAACCGCTGGGTAGCAAGACATCATCCGTTCACCTCTCCTAAGCCGGAGCATATTGAATTGATGAAAGATCTGAGCCGTTATGCAGAGATCAAAGCAAACGCTTATGATATAGTATTGAACGGCACCGAAATAGGTGGTGGTTCTATCCGTATCCATCAGCGCGACCTGCAGGAAAAAATGTTTGCTGCATTGGGTATGAGCAAAGAAGAAGCACAGGAGAAATTCGGCTTCTTGCTGGGCGCTTTCGAATACGGCGCACCTCCACATGGCGGTATCGCATTTGGATTCGACAGACTATGCGCATTGCTTGGTGGACAGGAAACCATCCGCGACTTTATCGCCTTCCCTAAGAATAATTCTGGCCGCGATGTGATGCTGGATGCACCATCGGCTATTGATGATAGCCAATTGAAAGAGTTGGGATTGGAAGTGAAGGCGTAGATAGTACATAGTACAGAATAACATTTCTTAAGCCTGCCGAGATTCTTTGAAATTTCAGCAGGCTTTTGATTTTCGTTCATCTTATTTTACATTTATAAGAAAAACACAACTATGGAAATAATTGAAGAATCTATTTTCCCCGAATACGAGGTGGTATATGCGGGATTTTGGAGACGTTTTGGCGGTGCATTTATAGATGGATTGGTATTGATTATACCTAACATGGTGATCTCTTTTAGCATTGGAGCAATAACCACAGGGTGGATGGCGAAGATACTTGCCCTGATAGTGCAATGTATTGTAGGTTGGTTATATAGTGCATATATGGAATCAGGCCAGAATCAGGCAACAATAGGCAAACAGGCTGTAGGTTTAATTGTAACCGATCTCCGCGGCGACAGGCTTACTTTCTCCGCAGCATCTATCCGTTATTGGGCTAAGCTTATATCCGGCCTGATAATATTTATTGGCTACTTTATGATGCTTTGGGACGATAAAAAACAAACCTTCCACGATAAAATGGCCGATGCACTAGTTGTAAAGAAATAGACAGGTTAAAAAACATAAAACGACAACGGCACCATGTGGGTGCCGTTGTCGTTTTATAAGCCCAGATATCAAAATATTTGGGGCTCTATTGTCATTACGCAGTGACCGACTTTGCGTTCTTTTACCAAAATAGCCTTTGTGGCATTTCTTTGACCCGGAGTTTATCCCGCAAAATTGCGGACGTGAACCTCTTTGTCAGAACTGCACATCAAATCCCAACACAATCTTTCCATTTTTATTCAAATCCGTTACTGGTGTAAAGTGATAGAAGTAGCCTGCGTTAAAAGAGAAATAGTATAGATTCAGGTACTTTAGTTTTACCAGGTTGTTCAACAATATTCCGGCTTCATGGTAGGCATTATCCGGCACGCCAAATGCTACGAATTTTTGTGTCTCTCGGTGTTGTAGTGTACCGTATAGCATGTTGTATTGCAACGCTATGTATGGTGCCGAACTAAACGATGAACCCGGTACAGTAAACTTATACAGTTTACTATCAAAGTCATGTCGCCAGATCACATTTACAAACTGGTCGGTATAGTAGTCATAAGGATACATGGTGAGCATCCCGCCAAAAGAGTAAACCGACAATCCTCCATTTTGGTCATACCGATAGCCATTGCCTGCAAACAGTTTTCCGAGTGGCAATTGATCATTACTAAACAACTTACCGGCGCTCACCAGGAAGCGTTCATTGCCTATTCTGTTTAAGTGCTTCTGCCAGCTTATGGCAGCCGCTATTTGGGTATACGGTATATCCGTGCCCACCCCTTGCAAATTACCTGCAGTGATCTTTCCATACACTATCGGGTACTTGCTACCCAGTGTGTAATATCTGCCAAAGAACGGAGCTGTACGTTCGGCAAATGCATACCTGAAACTAAGGGACAGTTCATTGGCTTTAAAGGCTGTATAGTCTACCCCATTGTGCTCGAATGCGTAGGCATATTTGGGCACAATATCCTGCTGCCTGCCGGTAAGCTCCAGGCTCCAGTAGCCCAGCTTTTTCTTTATACCAAGGCTATATGTTTTTATCTGGTCTACCCTGTTCAGCAGATAGGCGTTTAGGTAATTCTGGTCCAGGTCGGGGTGAATATGTACCCTACCCGGATCATTGATCTCATCGGTATAAGATGCCTTGAAAACAAATTCCTGCGCTTTGTCGGCATATAGTTCTGTAAACACTCCGTACTTCCAGTGTGCATCGCGTGTTCCATATCCTGCCCATCCACCAACCGATAACCACTTTATTACTTTTTCATTGGTCTGCAGTCCGAGTCCCAATCTGTAATCCTCGTAATAATTCGACTGGAAGATACGCAACAGGTTCACATCAAATTTCCCTATGCTCACCTTACCCTCCGGTAACCGAGATAAGTAGCTCATAAATCTGTCGAAATGTTTGGCGTCGCCGAAACTATCTACCATCTGGTACGTGCGGGCTTCTTTGCTATCCAATACCTCCGGCCGCATAGCTTTCCACACAGTGTCTTGCAGTTGGTCCGCATCATCCATCATCTTGACCGTGTGGCGCTTATCGAAGCGGAAATTATCATCCTCTTTAAAACGCACAGAATCTATACGTGAATTACCCTTCAGGTGGTAGGTCATAGACGACTTCTTCGTCTTCTGTGTCCACTCAATAATATAGTTCAATCGGGATGGGAACCAATGTTTCGCTCCATCGGCCATAACCTGCTCGTACTGCTGCTCTATACGTACTACCCTTTTAAGGATGGTATCGGCTGCACTGCCTATAAAATGCGATATAGCATAGCCATCAGAGTTGATATACAGCGTACCCTTAAGTTCATTCAGTACTTTAGCTCTAGGCTTGAAACTAAGCACCCACGTGGTGTCATTCCCCTGACTGATCTCATCCACGATGTCAAACTTATAATATTGGTCATACCCCTTGCTTAGCGGATTATGATAATCCTTTCCGTTCAGTTGAATATAATCGCTATAGGCGTGAAATGGCAAAACATCAGTTATAAGACCCGTAAACAGAGATTTCTTCAGCCCCGAAAATCTGGATCCAATTACTTCCTCTTGCAGCTGCTGCGGCTGTTTCCAGGTGCGGATACTGTAGGTCTCAGACATCAGCAGATGCTGTGTGGCCAGTATATCCCGCATTTCTTTGGCATCCTTTCCTGTGTCGTTCAATACAGAATCGGGCAGCGAAATATCTGCGAGCATTTTATAGTAGACCTTACAGCGGTACCAGTCGTATTTGTCAGGATTATTGCTGCTTTTATTGGCTATGGCTGCGTTGAGTATTCGCCTTATCTTATCAAATGGTGGTTTGATCACCACTTCCGTTAGCCCGTTGGCGGTTCTTTGCAAGTAAACCTTATTGCTTGTAAAAGGGATAGTAACCTTTAATGGTTGATAACCAAGGCATGAGATCTCTACCCATTTAATACCTGCATCCGGCTCATTTACAACAAACACGCCATCAAGATCGGCAATAGTTCCACGGTCGGCTATGCTGAACCTTACAGTGGCAAAAGGCACGGGCTGCTTGCTCTCGGCATCATATACTTTTGCAGACATGACCTGCTGTCCGTATGTGAATGGGAAAGAAAATGTAAACACTAAGAATAACAAAGAAAAAATCCTGAACATGACGTATTTCTGATCAAAAAGCGTTCCGTAATTTAATATTTTGTTTTATCATTGTGTATAAAAAAGCGATTAGATGCTCAATCTCTTATATTGCAGTATTTAACTTATCAATTTATTGAGTATCTTTAGCGGGCTAAAATAAAAAAGTATGAAAAAGGTTCTATTCTCTATCATCGCTGTATTGGCTGCATGCACATTTTTTGCATGTAGTAATGGCGACTATAATGCCAATCCTCTGTCGGCAGCAAATGGAAGTGTGAATCCATTTGATCAACTGGATTCCGCAGGCTTTAACTGGTCGGGTACAGATGCCATAAGCGCTAATGTAAATGGCAATTACTTTAATGTAGACTCAACAAAGACAGGCTTCTTTTTGGGTAGTGGTGGCACCAATATCATTACAGGATACATCAGCCCGGGTCGTGGCTTTCGTTTTGAGCTCAACGACGTTTACGCAACTAATATTTATCCACTTGGGCTGAACAACGTTTATAGGTATATGATGTACAGTGATAGTATTGGTAGCAGCGCAATCACTTATTATAGCAACCTGGGCAACGTAGGCCAGGTACAGATATTAAGGAACGATCCGCTTAGGATCATTGGCAAGTTCCATTTCCAGGCGTTGAATATGGCAAATGGCACTGTTATAAATGTATCTAATGGCTGGTTCAATATAAAAAAGCCATAGTCATCCACATATTATTTAGAAAAGCCCTGCCTACAGCAGGGCTTTTTAGATTATAAAAGGGTCTTCATGTTGAAATTGTTATCACATGAACTACCATCAAAACCCATAGAATTAATCATTACTTTTGAAAATCAATGAGTTTATTTCGTAAAAAGTCAGTTGAAGTAATCATACGAGAGGCCGCCGAAGGCCTTGGTGACGGCCATGGATCGGGTGAGATGAAACGTATTCTCACCACCCGCGACCTTACCTTTATGGGTATCGCTGCAATAGTGGGTGCAGGTATTTTCTCTACCATTGGCGGTGCCAGCTTTGCGGGTGGCCCGGGTATCATCCTGCTGTTTCTCTTTGTATCTGTAGCCTGCGGATTTTCAGCATTATGTTATGCGGAGTTTGCCAGCATGGTACCGGTATCGGGTAGTGCATATACTTATTCCTACGTAGCATTCGGCGAGATCATAGCCTGGATAATAGGCTGGGATCTGCTGATGGAATATGCCATCGGCAATATTGCGGTAGCCATATCCTGGAGCGACTATTTTACTTCACTCGTCAATCACATAAAAATTGGTGGATATCAGCTGCACATACCAGAGTATCTGTGTATGGATTATTGGTCGGCAAAGGCACATCAACTAACCAGTGAAGAGGCAGGACTAGCCTGGAAAAATGCACCCTCAATTGGCAAGTTCAAGCTGATCTGTGATCTGCCGGCATTCCTCATAACTATAGTTATCACGCGTATCATATACATAGGCATAAAAGAGTCTAAACGATCTACCAATGCTATGGTAATCCTCAAACTAGGCATTATTGTATTGGTAATGGTTGCAGGTGCGTTTTATGTTGATACTAATAACTGGACGCCATTCCTGCCACATGGCATAAAGGGTGTATTAAGCGGCACCGCCGCCGTGTTCTTCTCTTACATAGGTTTTGATGCCATTTCCACCACTGCCGAAGAATGTAAGAACCCTCAGCGCGATCTGCCCCGGGCCATGTTCTACTCGCTTATCATCTGTACTGTTGTATTTGTAGCCATAGCCTTGGTGCTAACAGGAATGGTCAGCTACAAAAACCTTAATGTAGGTGACCCACTGGCATTTGTATTTGGTAATATACACACTAAGTTTGCGCACATGTTGGCCATCATTATTTCGGTTGGTGCAGTAATAGCTACGGCAAGTGTATTATTGGTATTCCAACTGGGCCAACCCCGCATATGGATGAGCATGAGCCGCGATGGCTTGCTACCACCTGTATTTGCAAAAATGCACCCGAAGTACCGGACACCGTCCTTTTCCACTATCCTTACAGGTGTGGTTGTAGGTGTACCGGCACTGTTCCTTAACCTTGATGAAGTAGTAAATCTTACCAGTGTTGGTACTTTGTTTGCCTTTGTACTGGTATGCGGTGGAATAGTGAAGTTCCATAATGACAAGAACCGCCCTGACTCAAAATTCAAGACACCTTACGTAAGTGGTAAATGGATAGTACCCGGCTTGTTCCTTACTGCCGTATGGTTGCTTTGGACTTTCAATCATGAATCTCTGATCAACTTCTTTTCAGCGCATGATAAGATAGGCCCTGTTGTCCGTATCAATTTAGTTGAAAAAGTACCTTACATTGGGTTCGGCATATTATTCTTTATGACTGCTGTGCTATCTTTCTTCAAAAAGTACTCGTTGATACCAATACTAGGCTTCTTGTGCTGCACCTACCTGCTCAGCGAATCGGGGACAACTAACTGGCAAAGATTTATACTGTGGTTATTTATTGGGTTAGGTATTTATTTCCTTTACGGACATAAGCATAGTAAGTTAGGTATTAAACTAAGATTGAAAAATGAGCAGCTATAAAAATAACAACCCTGAATAAGTGACATTGCTATATAGCCAATACAAACAAAAAAAACATCAAATAATATGAAAACAAAACAGGAAATAGTAGCAAACTGGCTACCCCGCTATACAGGACAAAAACTGGAAGACTTTGGCAAATACATACTCTTATGCAACTTCAGCAATTACGTATCCATATTTGCAGAAATGCACAATGTGCCCATTGTGGGTCTCGATAAGCCCATGCAATGCGCAACCGCAGGTGATATAACCATCATCAACTTCGGTATGGGCAGCCCTACTGCGGCAACCATGATGGATCTGCTGTCCGCAATAGATCCTAAAGCAGCTCTATTCCTGGGCAAGTGTGGCGGATTGAAGAAGAAGAATAATGTGGGAGATCTTATCTTGCCTATAGCCGCTATACGCGGCGATGGTACAAGTAATGACTACTTCCCTCCGGAAGTGCCTGCACTCCCCTCTTTCGCACTACAAAAGGCAATATCAACAACTATACGTGATTATAATCTTGACTACTGGACAGGCACTGTTTACACTACCAACAGGCGCGTATGGGAGCATGATGAAGAGTTTAAAGACTACCTGAGAAAGGTAAGAGCTATGGCCATTGATATGGAAACAGCTACCATCTTCTCTACAGGTTTCTATAATGAGATACCTACAGGAGCCTTACTACTGGTATCAGACCAGCCAATGGTTCCGGACGGAGTAAAAACTGCAGAGAAAGATTCATTGGTTACCAAAAACTACGTTGATTCGCATATCCGCATTGGTATCGATTCGCTTAAACAGTTGATCAATGGCGGTCTTACAGTAAAGCACATGAAGTTTTAATGAGTGAAGACAATACCATACTTCAGGTAAACGGGCTGCATATCTCCTTTGGCGGTATGCAGCCTTTTACTGCGGTAAATAACTTATCGTTCTCTGTAGCCAAAGGAAAAACATTGGCCATAGTGGGTGAAAGTGGTTCGGGCAAATCATTAACAGCTCTTGCACTGATGGGGCTGCAACCTAAGACCGCTACCCTAGCGGGCCACTTGCAATTGCATATAGACGATCGATCCACAGTCAACCTATCGCAACTCAGCCATAATAAACAAAGCCCCTCTCCACGCGGTCAACACATCAGCATGGTTTTTCAGGAACCAATGAGTGCGCTGAACCCGGTGATGAAAGTAGGTAAACAACTACGAGAAGCCATAACCACGCACCAACACCTCAATAATACAGAAGCAAAAAAACTGGCTATTGAATGGCTGGCTAAAGTGCAATTACCCGGCCCTGCAAAAATATACGATCGCTACCCTCACCAATTGTCAGGCGGACAGAAACAGCGCATAATGATCGCCATTGCTATGTGCAATCATCCTGAATTGTTGATAGCCGACGAACCCACCACAGCCCTTGATGTTACTGTGCAGCAGGAGATTATGCACCTGATGCACTACCTGCAACAGGAACACCAGTCGGCAATGATATTCATTACGCACGATTTGGCTTTAGCCGCTAATATTGCCGATGATGTGCTAGTGATGTATAAAGGAGAAGCAATGGAATATGGTCGGGCAAAAGAGGTGCTGACCAATCCCCAACACGCATATACCCAGGCATTACTAGCGTGTCGACCATCACCCGATCATAAAGGACAGATATTACCCATTATATCCGACTTCCTCGATCCTTCAAAAACCCAGGTTGGAAAAGAAATACCTGAACCTCATAACCAATCAACTATCACCACAGAAAAAATACTGCAAGTCAATAACCTCAAAATTTGGTTTCCCGAGCAGACCACATTGCTTGGTAAAGCAACCCACCATTTTAAGGCAGTAGATGATGTATACTTTTCGATCAACAGAGGTGAGACACTAGGGCTAGTTGGAGAAAGCGGCTGCGGTAAAAGCACACTCAGCAAGGCTTTGATTGGACTATTGCCGGTAAAGAGTGGTAACATATTATATAACGACCTAGACCTTGCAAACATATCCTTGCAGCAATGGAAGGAAGTTCGCACCAGCATACAAATGATTTTCCAGGATCCTTACTCATCTCTCAATCCACGCATGACCATTGGTGATACCATTAAAGAACCTTTGGCCATTCACAATATAGTTACCAAAAGAGACCTGGATAAAGAAGTACTGCGCCTGCTGGATATTGTGCAACTACCGGTTACTGCCTTCCACAAATATCCGCATGAGTTTTCAGGGGGGCAGAGACAACGCATTGGCATAGCACGTGCATTATCCGTAAAGCCACAACTCCTTATCTGCGATGAAAGTGTTTCTGCCCTCGATGTGAGCATACAGGCACAGATACTTAACCTGCTGAAACAACTCCAGAGAGATTTCGCCCTTACCTACCTCTTCATCTCCCACGATCTGAGTGTGGTGCATTACATAAGCGACAGAGTAATGGTAATGCAGGCAGGAAAAATAGTGGAGACTGGTGACGCCGTGCAAGTACTTAAACACCCCATCAACGACTATACTAAACGGTTGATTGCGGCAATGCCGTAAAATGTAAAATCTGCATGTAGTGACACCGTAAATTCATCTGTATAGAAATCAACCCAGTCAGCGAATACCATTGCTAACACACAACAAAAACCTCCACCAAATAAAAAAAGCAGTAACCGATCTGCATCAATTAGCGCCTTCAACTATGATTTCTAAATTTATTATTGCACAACAACCATTTTTACCGTTTGTACAGAAACGCCATCAAATGCCGATAAGAAATAGATTCCCGGTGCAACATCCATGTGTATATCCAGTGGTTTATTAGCGGTCATTTCGTAGTTAGCTATCTTACGCCCCGTCATATCTGAGACCACGATCTTTGCATCATTCCTTCCAGCATAATTAACTGTGAATGAGCCATTATTAGGGTTTGGAGATATAGATAGCTGGGTATTGTCAGCTCCAATATTATTTACAGCAAGTTTTGCACATTCTTCTGGTGTAAGAACAGTAACTAAGTGCATCACTGGACCTGCATTACAAATGTTTGGCACAGAATACCTGATTGTATCTACACCAGCCGCAATACCCAGTACTACTCCTGTAGCAGATACCGTAGCCAGGGTATTGTTCGCGCTACTCCATATGCCACCAGTTATATAGTCGGTTAACGAAATAGAACTACCAATACATACCACATCAGGTCCAACGATAACACCTCCTGTGTTTGAAAAGACATTGACATGAAATGGAATAGTATCTGAACCGCTTCCGTCAGACACTACGATTGTAAATGTATCAGTGCCATAATACAAACCCGTTGGTGTATAGGTAACTCCTATCGGAGTGAAAACGCCGCCAGTGGAAATAACAGAAGTAGGAAAACCTGCCAATGTACCGTGATTTGGAGCAACTAACACAGAGTAGGTTTCTGTCTGCCCCAAATCAATATCACTGGCGTCAAGGAATCCGAAGTGATTCATTGACGAGTTTTCACACACATTCAGATAACCTGATCCATCTGCTGTGAATATTGGTGGATGATTGGGAGCAGGAGAACATGCAGCAATACTACGAACAGTCATAATGTGACTGGCAACAGCAGTGGTACATGAATTACTGATGGTATAATTTATTGAAACAGTTCCCGGAGCATTTCCTATTACCAGTCCAGCAGTCGTAACTGAAGCAATTGCAACATTGGTACTGCTCCATGCACCAGCGGGTATTGTTGCAAACAATACTACAGTATCACCCGGACAAAGAGAATCCGGACCGGTTATCGAACCTGCTGTCACAGGCAGTACATCTACATGAAATGCAAGGGTATCATACAAAGCACCATCAGAAACGATGATCGTGAACGTATCAATTCCCGCATATCCCGTTGTTGGCGAATAGGTAATTCCAAATGGAACAAGTGAACCGCCTGTGGAAGGCATGCTTGCAGGAAAACCAGCTAAAGTACCGTGTATGGGGCCACTGATCACACTGAACGTCTCAGTTTGACCTGCATCAATATCAGTTATATCAAGAGCAGGTACGGAAATTACCAGGGAGTTTTCACATACGGTGAATGATGTGGAGTTGCCTACATTAAATACCGGAGGATGATTAATAGCAATAATACCAGAACTAACAACTCTGACTCTTTGATTCTCGAAATCTGAAATATAAAAATTAGAAGTTGCGTCATAGCATACGTCTACGGCGCCATTGATCTTTGCACTTGTCGCCGGGCCACCGTCTCCACTATAACCTGCAACACCATTTCCTGCAACAGTATTAATGGTACCTGCGCTGTTGATTAACCTGATCCTGTTATGGAGGTTATCTCCTATCAATATTTCACCTGCAGCATTTACAGCCACACCACCAGGGTAATATAAAGAAGCTGCTGTTGCAGGGCCACCATCACCGCTAAATGTGCTTGATCCGTTACCGGCAATAGTATTGATGATTCCAGTAGTTACATCCAGCTTCCTGATGCGGAAATTACCATTGTCAGTTATCAATAGATTGCCAGCATTATCTAAAGCAAGAAAGTTTGGATAGCTAAAACTGGCCGCCGTAGCCGGCCCACCGTCTCCGCCAAACGCCACCGAACCTGTTCCTGCCACAGTGGTAATGATACCTGTTGTTGCTATCTTACGAATCTTGTGACTGTATTGAACGCTTATGTAAATATTACCAGCAGCATCCCTTGCAATACCGGCAGGATTAGATAAAGTAGCGGCCGTAGCAGGGCCACCGTCTCCAGTTGCGCCTGTAGAACCGTTACCTGCTATAGTAGAAAGAATCCCGGAAGTGTTGATCATGCGTACACGTTGTGCTGCACATTCAGTAAAATAGACATTTCCCGTATTATCTACTACCACGTCGAAAGGATTATATACAGAAGATGTCGCAGCAACAGCCCCATCAGCCGAGGATGCGCCAACTCCGTTACCGGCGATATTAGTGATGATACCTGACGGTGTTATTTTCCTGATACAGTTGTTCCCATAATCACAAACGTAAACATTGCCAGCGGCATCTATAGTATTACCGTGAGGGTGATTCAATTGGGCAGCAGTGGCTAACCCGCCGTCACCTGTATGCCCTGCCACACCTGTTCCGGCGTATGTATTGATCGTCTGCGCGTTTAGCGATTGTCCCCTACCGAAGATCAATAAACTGAACAATCCCAATGCAGCTACACTTATTTTTTTCATAATAAATAGTTTATATAGTTAACCGAGTCAAAAGTAAGAGATTTGATAATACATTCCAACTCACTATAATAAGTTCTTACCCCTTTTCATACAACTTCATCCCCTGTGCCAACTTGTTTATAGCCATAGCTATCCTGTTGAATCTGGTATCCGCTTTCTTTGCGCCATAGATCCATTGTAAGTAGTACTTCTTTTCGCTTTCAGATAGGGAGTAGAAGTACTTAAAAGCAGCAGGTTCGTCTTCAAGGCAAAGCTTAAACTCACCGGGTATTTCCAATGCTTCATTGTCAATATACAATATCACATGCACATGGTCTCCGGCTTCTTTCTTTATCTTCTTGCGGATCTCAGCTCTTACGGGTAGGAACAGGTTGCCATCGCCCATAGGCATCAGGTGATACTTGCTTATTTCAAAACCATCTATGGTGCCCATTACCCTAACAGTATTGAAACGGGAGTTCTTGTCTTTTGGGATCTCAGGGATGCGGGCAAAGGTCCAGCCACCCTTGCCTTCGTATTTTTCCAGCAAATATTTCTTGTCGACAAGCGGCTTCATAGACCTAGGTATTTCAATGAACACTACTTCTTATAAGACTTTGTTATCCCTTTCAGCTCGTTCAACTTCAGCAATGCCTCAACTGGAGTGAGTGTATTGATATCTGTATCTTCCAGCATCTGCTGTATGCGACGTATATCTTCTGTAACGCCATCAAATATATTAAGCTGATACTGTGGTGAAGGTTTTACGTTCTTTATCTTCTGTAATGTCTCTCCTCCACCAGATGCCGCATGCTTCTCTTCCAGCAATGCAAGTATCTCATTAGATCTGTCGAGCAGACTATTGGGCATACCGGCCATGCGAGCCACCTGTATACCAAAGCTATGGCGACTGCCGCCGGGTGCCATCTTACGCAGGAAGATCACTTTATTGGCAGTCTCCTTGTGGGTGATGTGGTAGTTCTTTACCCTTGGCAATTGGTTCTCTAACTCATTCAACTCGTGGTAGTGCGTAGCAAATAAAGTCTTGGGTTTAGTGCTGCTGTTATGCAGATGCTCTACTATGGACCAGGCAATAGAGATACCATCGTAAGTGCTGGTACCGCGGCCTATCTCATCTAATAAGATAAGGCTGCGCTCGGTGATATTATTGATGATGGACGCTGTTTCGTTCATCTCCACCATAAAGGTACTCTCACCGCCACTCAGATTATCAGAAGCGCCTACACGGGTGAATATCTTATCGGTCAAACCGATGGTGGCCGACGTGGCGGGAACAAAACTACCCATGTGCGCCATGAGGGTGATAATAGCAGTCTGCCTGAGCAACGCACTCTTACCACTCATATTGGGCCCGGTAAGGATGATCACCTGCTGATCGGTCTTATCCAACGTTATATCATTGGCTATATAAGAATCACCCGGCGGCAATCTTTGTTCAATTACCGGGTGACGGCCTTCTTTTATCTCCAATATCGGGTCCATTACCAGAGTTGGCCTGTGGTAATTATAGGTGATGGCGTTGTTAGCAAAACACAAGAGACAGTCTAACTGGGCTACAATATTGGCATTGGTCTGTATAGGTGCTATGAAGGGTTCTATGCCTGCCAGTAACTGCTGGTAGAGATCCATTTCAATGGCCAATATCTTTTCCTCGGCACCCAGAATCTTCTCTTCGTATTCTTTAAGTTCGGGGGTTATGTAACGCTCTGCATTGGCCAGGGTCTGTTTCCTAATCCATTCGGCAGGCACTTTGTCTTTATGCGTATGTGTTACTTCAAGATAGTAGCCAAATACATTATTGTAAGATACCTTCAATGAGGATATCCCCGTCTTTGTTGACTCTTCCTGTTGTATCTGTAGCAGGTAATCTTTGCCACTACGCGATATCTTACGAAGATGATCCAGCTCTGTATGGATACCTTCTCTAATGGCCCCACCCTTGCTTACCAATACCGGTGCATCATCTACTATAGTCTCCATTATACGCTTACGCAGATCGGACAATGGCTGTAATACCTGCACCAGTCTACCTAAGGACTCATTATCGCTTTTGATGCATAACTCACGGATATCTTCCATGAATTTCAGGCTTTTGGCCAGTTGCAATACCTCACGAGGGTTGGCTTTCTTCAGTGGTATCTTACCAATCAAACGCTCTACATCTCCAATCTGCTTTACCAATGTCATTAGCGCATGATTGAGGTCTTGTTCCAATATGAAGTGACTCACCAGGTTCATACGCTGCTCTATGCGGTGCATGTCGAATAGCGGGAATATCATCCAACGCTTCATTAACCTGGCACCCATAGGCGTATGGGTATGATCTATGGCGTTGAGCAATGATGCTCCCTGCTCATAACCACTATTCAGCAACTCAAGGTTGCGGATGGTGAACCTGTCCATCCATACAAACTCATCGGCAACTATACGATGCAACGTATTGATGTGCTGTAGGTATGAGTGCTCTGTATCTTTAAGGTAATGCAGTGCAACCCCACAGGCCACAATGGCGCTGCGCATATCTTCAATACCAAATCCTTTCAAAGAGATGGTCTGGAAGTGTTGCAGCATCAGGTCGTAAGTATATTGCTCCTTGAATATCCAGTCTTCCATATGGAAGGTGTATACCTTGGTATCAAAGTGTTCTTTGAACCTTTTTACCTGCGCCTTAGACAGGATGACCTCTGATGGCTGGAAGCTCTGCAGGAGCTTGTCCATATACTCCATATTGCCCTCGGCGGCATAAAACTCACCGGTGGTAATATCAAGGAAGGACACACCGCACATATGGTCGGTAAGGTGGAGGGCCGCCAGGAAGTTGTTGGTCCTGTTCTCGAGGAGCTTATCGCTGGTGGCAACACCAGGGGTAACCAGTTCGGTAACACCGCGTTTTACTATGCCCTTAGTGAGCTTGGGGTCTTCCAGCTGATCGCAGATAGCCACTCTGTAACCCGCCTTTACCAGCTTGTGCAGGTAAGTATCGAGCGAGTGGTGCGGGAAGCCCGCCAACTCTATGGCGCTGGCAGAGTCTTTGCTGCGCTTGGTAAGGGTGATACCCAATACCCGTGATGACACGATAGCATCTTCACCAAAAGTCTCATAAAAATCGCCTACCCTGAACAACAAAATAGCATCGGGATACTTTGCCTTTATCTCGTTGTGCTGCTTCATTAACGGGGTCTCCGTTGATTTTTCCTTTGCCATTACCGCAAATGTAATTTTTATATAGCGGAGATACCGAACACGACATACAGTTGTGAGAGCGGTGTGGAAAACTTTACAGTTGAAAAATGTCTTATTCTCAGCTTGGTGCAGTTGCGGCCCTACGGGGCGCCGGGTTTGGGTGGGGTTTATGGGCTACAAACCTTTTGCACCTACGGCGCAATGACATGTTATGTACCAAATCCGAGACACATTATCTATTTCCTATTTATTAAAATTCCCCGAACTACCTTTTGCCTTATTAACCTTTAACTCTTTAACCCTTTACCCTTTTAACTTTTTACTCATTTAACCTATTAAACCAACGGGTTTTGTATCTTCACGCAGTTATGTCAAAGACTGTAAATAAACCAACAGCTGCCGCACAGGCATCTACCTTTTATCCGCAATCAACTGAGCAGGACAATAGGCTATGGGGCAATATTTTTATGGCCAGCCTGGCGCTTATCCTCATCCTTATGACCGTTATGAGTTTCTCTTACGGGCTGTCGGGCGATGAGGTGGATATGAACGAATATGGTAAGGCCATTCTTAAATATTTTACCACCTTCGGTAGCGACCAGACCGTACTGAACATGCCCAAAGACTACAACCGCGATGGTGTGATGCAGTACTATGGCGGTTTCTTCGACCTGATCTGCGCCATTGTGAACAAATTCTCTCCCCTCGGCGAATATGCTACCCGACACATGCTCAACGCCTGGGCCGGCTTCCTGGCAATACTCTTTGCCGCCAAAATAGCAGCCCGCTCTTTCAGCAAGCAGGCGGGTGTATTCTGCGCCTGGCTGATGTTTGCCGCGCCATTCTTCCTGGGGCATGCTATGAACAACCCTAAAGACGTTCCTTTTGCTACTGCCTATATTGCCGCCATCTACTTTATCATCAAGCTGTTTGAAGGCTTTCCCAAGCCTAGTATAAAGGCTTATGTACTGGCCATCCTCAGCATTGGCATTACCATAGATGTGCGTGTGGGTGGTATCCTGCTCATCCCCTACCTGTTCGTATTCTCGGGCATCATATATGTAGTAAAACAATGGTTCCAGGACCAGAAAGTAGATCTGAAAGCCTTCATCAAACCCATAGCCATAGTGGCGGTGCTGGGCTACCTGGCAGGCAGCCTCTTCTGGCCATACGGACAAAAGAACCCTATATCCAACCCGCTCACTGCCCTGCACGAAATGAGCAACTTCAAAGTATCTATCGCCCAGCTGTTCGAAGGCGAAAAGGTGGCATCGAGCGAATTGCCCGGCAACTTCCTTATTAAAAGCTTTATCATTACCAATAGTTATGTATTGCTTACCGGCCTTGTGCTGATGGGTGTTTTCCTGTTCAGCATCCGCAAACACCGCGCGGCAGCTAATATTTACTTCGTCATCTTTACCGGCATCTTCCCCGTTTTCTATATCATTTACTCTAAGGCCAATGTATACCACGGCTGGAGACACGTGATGTTTGCCTTCCCTTCGCTAGCCATTGCGGCTACCGGTGGCTGGTATTGCCTGAATAGTTACCTGGCCAAAAAGAACTTTAAATACGGTATGGCCATTGCGGCACTGCTGCTGCTGGAGCCATTAGCATTTATTGTTACCTCTTTCCCCAATACCATCTGCTACTTCAATACCTTTGCAGGCGGAGTAAAAGGTGCTTACACCAATTATGAGGTAGACTACTACTACAACAGCGTGAAGCAGGATGTAGACTATTTCAAAAAGAACGAGCTGCCCAAGCTGAAACCCGGCGACACCGTAACCATTGCCAGCAATTGCGCCCACCTGCTGCTGAAGTATTTTGAAGGCGTAGGTAATGTAAGAATCCTATATGTGCGCTACCCCGAACGCAACCAGAAACCATGGGACTACTCCATATATCACATAGCACTGATACCCGGAGAAGAAGTAAAAGCCCGCACCTGGTTGCCTAAGAGTACACTGTTTACCGCATCAGTTAGCGACTGCCCCCTGAGTGCATTGGCCAAAAGACCATCTTACGATGATGCCAAAGGATTTGAAGCACTCAACCGCAACAGCGTGGATACTGCCCTCATTTACTTCAACAACTACATGAAGGCCGACCCCAACAATGTAGAAATGCTGAACCTGATGGCCAACATATACCACCAGCTGCATCGCGACGACCTTGCCAACCAGTATATGGGCCAGATGAAGAAGTTATTGCAAGTTTCAGAAGAATAAAAATATCAAAACATCAGATTTGACAACTTTCTAAAAAGTTGTCAAATCTCCTAACAACACCGACAACAAACCATTTACACAACACCTCCCTCTCCTTTGGAGAGGGCCGGGGTGAGGCTCAACAACCCCACCCCGCGACTTACCACTTTTTACTTACGACTTACGACTTAAATACTTACCATGACTTTCGCCGATTTCAACCTCACCACCCCGCTGCTCAACGCATTGACCGAACGTGGATACGTAACACCTACTACCATACAGGCCAAGGCTTTCTCGGTGGTGATGTCGGGCAAAGACGTATGCGGTATAGCCCAGACGGGTACCGGAAAAACATTTGCCTACCTGCTGCCCGCACTGCGCCAGTGGAAATATGGCAAAGACCGTTATCCGCAGATACTGATACTGGTGCCCACCCGCGAACTGGTGGTGCAGGTAGTGGAATCGGTAAAAGAACTGACCCCCTACATGACCGTAGAAGTGGTAGGCGCCTATGGCGGCGTGAACATGAAGACGCAACTGGCCGCAATAGAAAATGGCTGCGACATAGTGGTAGCCACCCCCGGCCGACTGCTGGACCTCGCCTACAACGGCGCACTAAAACTAAAGAACATAAAGAAACTGGTGATAGATGAGATGGACGAAATGCTGAGCCTCGGCTTCCGCACACAGCTCAATAACATACTAGACCTGCTGCCCGTAAAGCGCCAGAACCTGCTCTTCTCCGCCACCATTACCGAAGACGTGGAAAAGCTGATGGACACCTACTTCAATGCCCCCGAGATCATAGAAGCAGCACCCACCGGCACCCCGCTCGATAACATAAGCCAGATAGGCTACCAGGTACCCAACTTCTACACCAAGATAAACCTGCTGAAACTACTCCTCACCGAAGACAAAGACATGACCAAGGTGCTGGTATTTGTAGCCACCAAGCGCATGGCCGATGATGTGTATGAACAGCTGGAACCAAAGTTTAACGAGGAGATGGGCGTAATACACAGCAACAAAGACCAGAACTTCAGGTTCAACACCGTCAACCAGTTCCAGGCAGGCACTTACAGGTTTATCATAGCTACCGACATCATAGCCCGCGGGCTCGACATAAGCGAGGTAACACACGTTATCAACTTCGACACGCCCGATATACCCGAGAACTATATACACCGCATAGGCCGTACCGGCCGCGCCGATAAAAAAGGTATCTCCATCACCTTCACCAACGAGAAAGAAGAGGTCTACAAGACAGCCATAGAAGAGCTGATGAACTACAAGGTACCCACCCTGCCGCTGCCCGACCACCTGGAAATATCGACCGAGCTAACCTATGAAGAGCAGCCCAAGGGCAACCTGAAAGAGATATTCGTAAAGATACCCAAGCGCGAAAACGTTGGCGCCGCCTTCCACGAACGATCGGCCAAGCGCATGAAAGACCCAACCAAAATAAAGCACTCCGACAAAATGAAGCTGAAGTATAAGAAGCCAATTAAGAGGAAGCCGAAGAAGTAAAAAAGACACTGATGTTAAGCGTAATCTTCAGATTACGCTTGCCCGGTCGGCAATCTTCAGATTGCTATCTGACACAACATTGAGCCATTAACCCATTGCGCAATTCAGCCATTATACTTGGGCGTGCCCCACCTCGCGCCAACCCTGGGGCTTCGCCCGCCGTAGCTTCAGCGAAGGTGGGTCGGGCTATCCGCTGCTACTCCTCGCTTCGCTGCGGGGTATCCGCTACTATCCCTCACGCAAAAAAACTGTTGCTGAGCGAAATCTATTGACTTCGCTCGACCGGTAGGGAATCTCCCGATTCCCGTCTGACAAGATAATTAGCAAGTCGGCCATTATACATCTACATTGCTTTTGGATCTATTATTACTTGCATCACTCCCACCCACTTCTTACCAACAAAGGTCACATCAAAGCAACATGTTAGTCAAGATAAAACTGCGGCCATTCTTTTGTTCTTTAAAGGCTGACTAAACATATTTTGAAATGAATAAATCCGTAAATTTATTAAATCACCTATAGCAGAGAGAAACGATGGATTGGAACAAATTAAAGCCTTACAAAAACAGCAAAAATAAAAGTTTAGAACAACTATGTTTCCAAATTGCTCGCAAATTATATGCTAACGAAGGAGTCTTTACAGAGATAGATGATAGTGGTGGCGGAGATGGGGTAGAATTTTATCTGACCAAACATGATGGAACTATTATTGGGTGGCAAGCAAAATTCTATGAAGGTTCCCAGCGCCTAAAAGACGGGGGGAGAAAAAAGGCTATATTAGGTTCTTTTAAAAAAGCATGTAAAGTACATCCCGACTTACATACATGGTATTTATGCACAAACACAAAATTTACACCTCAAGAACAAACTTGGTTTGAATCCAAAGTAAAACAATCTGTAGCAAATTCAAACAACATAATTATAGAACATTGGAGTGAAGGGAAGATTAATGCATGGCTTGACGAGCCTCAATTTGCAGGATTAAAAAGTACATATTTTGGAGAACTAGAACTCTCTCCAAATTGGTTTCAAGGAAATTTTGATCAATTTTATCATTTAATTGATAATAAATTCAGCAAATCCCTTCATACTAAGGATTCTCAATTATTCCAATACTACATCGATCCATTATTACTTAATAATACTCATTCTGATTATTTCAGTGATAAAATCCAATCCATAGTTACCGATAATGAAACTATACGTAACAATGTAAAACTAATCAATTTTGAAAAACACCCAGAATTTCGTTTCGAGCTTTCAAACCTGTTTGAACAAAGTTTGGCTTTCCTATTAGAACATATACAACGCATTAATCAACTTAAAGTATTAAAGCAAAATAAAAACATCAAAGAACTATTGGAGTTGGCATCACAAAATAACGTTGATGACCTATTCGGCATTCTGCAAAAATTCAATGATTATTGGGAATATCTGCATAAAAGTACAGACAACGCTCCCCAAGAGTATTCATTAACACAACATAAAACTAAAATTAAAGAGGCAATAGACGAGTTTGGGGGCATAGCAAATAGTCTGGAATATCTCTATGGAGTTTTTCTAAGAAAATCTTACCACTCATTTAACCTCTTAGGAGATGCCGGCATCGGTAAAACTCATATATGCACGAGTATTGCATTAGATTACTTAAGCGCTGAGCTTCCGGTAATATTTATACCAGCAAAAAAAATTACGGACAATTCATCGATACAAAATCAAATACTTCAGCTCCTAGATATAAAAAGTGAGTACTCTTTTGAAATATTCTTAAAGACTCTTAATTCTTTAGGAGAGATTAATGGCGTACGTGTTCCAATTTTAATCGATGGGATTAATGAATCTACAGATAATAACGGCAAATTTCTCAACAGATGGAAAATTGACCTGCCGTCTATAGAACAAAACTTAGCATCGTTTGACTACTTAGTGCTTATAACAACCTGTCGTTCTAGTTATGTAAATCAAATATGGCCAGGAATCACGACAATACTGGATTCGCGATTTCACACTTACAAAGGCATGCGAGATGACATTGATATCGAAAAAATGGTTCGGCTATATTTTCAACAGTATGGAATAGAAACCGACTTCCATTTTTTCAAACCTTCATATTTTAAATCGCCGATATTTTTAAAAATATTTTGTGAAGCAAACACTTCCAAACAAAATAATGAGATCGTTTTTTTAGAAATAAATGATGATACATTTTATGAGGTGGTTGATAAATACATTGCACATATCGACACGAATATTAAAAGGCGGTATATTGAAGAACTTGGGTATCCAAATTCAGGTGGAATAAATAATGTTGCCACTGTAAATTGTTCTGAACTTGGTAGATATTTATGGGAAAATAACTTAAGAAGTATTCCACTTGAGGAGGCGTTTAAAATAATTGATAAAAATCAGCAAATTGAAAATTATTTTTTCTCTAAATCGAGATTTTTAATTGAAGAAGGTCTCTTGTTTTCCAGAGATGGTATCAATGATAGTGAAATAGTATCTTTTACATACGACCTGATCGCAGGATATTGCATAGCAAAGTATTTGATTGAGCGGTATAAAACAGACTATAAGACGCTAATAAATAGTAGATACTTTAACGTTAAACTTTTTGGAAAAAACAACTTCCATCCTTTATACGAAGACATTTCAGAATGCTTTACAACAATTTTGCCTAAACAAACAACCGAAGCATATCATTTATATGAATACTACGATCAAGAATTTAAAAAGCCATTTTCATATTCAATTTTGCGCTTTTTCAAAATATCTGGTAATTGTATAAAAGAGCGGCATGTAACTTTGAGCAAAGAGCTATTTAATATCGATGGCAATCAATTAACTTTTCTTAAACATGCAGAAGACAATTTCTTTAATGCTAGGCATCCACTAAATTTTCTATTTTTCTCAAATGAACTTAAAAAATTACCGTTAATAAAAAAAGATTTACTATGGCTTGAATTTATCCGTAATAACAACAGTGAGTATGCAAACTCTCTATTAAAACGTTTTGAAAACGATGCGCAAAAAATCGAATCTGCATCGTTGATTGAAAGGCAACAATTTCTTATTCTTATACATTTTGCCATTTGGATGTTGGCCTCAAATTTTCAGAAAACACGTGATTTGGCAACGAAGGCATTGTATTACTATGGTCGTAAAAATCCAGATACTTTTTTGAAAATATTTAATGAGTTTATTAACGTTAATGATCCCTATATAATAGAGAGGTTTTGTGCTATAAGTTTTGGTATTATAGAAGCATTAGAAAACAATTTACCCAATCAGAATTTCCTAGAAACTACATTATCTAACTATGCAATTTTTTTATACAAAAATTTCTTTTTTGACAAAGCTCCTTATGCGACCACTCACATTCTTACAAGAGAATATTGTTATAAAATTATTGTAAAGGCACTCAGGTACGATGACACCATCAAACTTGATCAAAAGTATATAAAGAAACCTTTTCATAAAGGAGGCATAAGAAAATGGAAAGTCGAAATTGACAAGAATGAAAAAGATTATAGAGATGGGAATTCCCTTATTGATTATCACTTTTTAAGGAATGAATTATATGGGATTGCACCAGGAGATATCTATAATAAGAATGAAGAAAGGGAAAAAATATTAGGTCATTTAAGATGGCGTGCATATTCCCTAGGTTACGACTTTGAATTGTTTAAGAACCTTGACAGTACCTTAGAAAGATGGAAAGATTATAAAGAAGATGGCAAAATTCAAAGTTATGGTGAAAAATATATTTGGATAGCTTTTTTTGAGTTAGCAGGATATTTGCAGGATAACAAAAAATTGCAACCATACCGCGGTGAAATGCCGTATCCATTTTATGACAAAACAATTGATCCAACATTCCCTGGAAAGTTACCTGATATATTTTACTTCACAGACGACCTTATTGGTAACAGACAAAGTACTTGGGATGATTGGCTAACAACTAAAATTCCAAGCATAACTCACCTAATTCGGCCAAAATCCCTTCTTGATATAGATGGAGAATGGGTACTACTTGAGTCTACTATTTGTCAAACCGACGAAGACTCAAACAAACAAATTACTGCATGGAAAAATGCTATATTTATTCACGAAGCAAAATATCAAAATACAATTAAGATATTTTCAAAAAATAAAATTTTAGATCGCAATATCCGCCAATATTTTGACGCAGAAATATTCTCTTCTGAAATCCCATTTTCTCCTTTAATTCCAAACAGCAATACAACATCTGTTGAATATTTAAAATCAACAAAGGATACAACTGTAGAGCATTATGAATGGCAGATTGTAATTGGTGATAAAGAATTAAATCCAAGGGAAATAGAAAATATATGGAAATCAATAGGGGGAAAAGCATAAAGTAGAAATACTTGGAACAAAAGTAACTTTTATAGGAGATAAATTAATATCGCCACATATTTTCAGAGATGAGGCAGAAGATAGTTTCAATTTAATTTCTATCCTCGAAAAAGATTACAACGCTAGGATAGTAGAAACTGTGAGAAAAGAAACTGAAAAAGAGGAAATTAAAAAGAAAATTGAAATTATAACTCCACTCACTCATACAAAACATGGTATAACACTTTCAAAGGAAATTGCAGAAATGCTGAACCTTATTAATCAACCACAAACATTGGATTTGTTTGAAAAAAGTGGGAAAAGGGCAACAATGTCATTTAGGCATGGCGACGAATGGTTAAACAATCAAAAATTCATCTATATCAGAAAAGACTTACTAGAAAAATACTTAGCGATAAACAAGTTGAAAGTATTTTGGTTCTCCAACGTAGAAAAAATGATTTTCATGGTATGGGGTCGCAAAATCAATAATGTAACTGGTGAATCCGTCCGGTATTTTCAAGAAGTGGTTGAAACAAAGGATATTGCGTTAGACCATTGAAGAATATTATATTTCATATAATGATTCGTCAATGGTATCCAACAAGTTGGAGCTAAAGCAAATTATGTCGCCCTTACAGGGCTTTGTGAAATGTGGGTAATCGTAACGAGGGGCTTCACCCCTCGCTATTTATGTCGCCCTTTCAGGGCTTGCCTGCCGTGAGGCCTGCCTGCCTGCCTGCCGTTAGGTAGGGCTTGACCAATTATCGTAAATAAACCGGGCATCATGTCTATCATACCATCAAGCGCATCACGCCTGTCCCAACCGAAGGTCGGGAGTTCAGACAATTACAAGCCGCAGAGCATTCTGTTCATTCTAAAATTCTGTAAATTCTGATTCAGACAACCAAATAGCACAAGCACATCAACCACATTGAGCCCATTAAGCTATTAAGCCATTCAGCCATTATATCATAAATTCCCTTTCCCTCCATTACATACCTCACACAACGTCTGCAGATTCTCCATTACCGATTCCCCACCAATACTATACGCCACAATATGATCCACATGCAGCACCGTGCCCAGGTTAGTTGCCGGCGAGGCACCACACGCCACACACCTGAACAGATCCCTCTTCAACACCATATACCTCAACCTCCACCCCGGCTCCCTCGGCGTCGCCCGCTTAGATACTATCTTTAAATTATTACACTCGCTAAGCTTAATCTCCCGATTATTATCAGATGCTAAGCATAGACTCTGTCTACGATTGAGTGGGTGGCAATCTCCAGATTGCCGTAAAGTATCGCTATTATCACGCGTTACACCTCCCTCTCCTTTGGAGAGGGCCGGGGTGAGGCTAAACCCGGGTTGCATTTCTGCATTAGAATTCATTTCCACATTCTCACATTTCCGCATTTCCACATTGTCAAATGCCGCCTTCACGGCATTTGACCAGCTTCCAAACACCCGCACATACGGCCTCCTCCCAAAACTCGACAACGGCGGAACAAGATCAGCCATCACCGGCTGCCTGCCAAGCGCCACCCAAAGCCCCTCCAGGTTCTCCAATAACACCTCCCCCGATATATTAAACAACTTACACGGCTCCAACCTAGCCGCCACCAACGCATTATTCCAGCTCCCAAACCTCCTTACAAAGATCGTCGGGTAAAACCTCCCCGCCAGCCTGTACTCCTTATACGTCACCGACACCTTGCCACACACCCTGGCAAACTGCCTCAGATCCTCCAGCAGCGCCCCACTCTCCGGCCTGCACACCCGGCCATTCAACACAACATTCATAGAAAAAATTGATAGGATAAATAGAAAAAGAAAAACAACACACTCGTCCTCGTTTATAACGAGGATGCTACGGCACGGCGTTTGTAACGCCCGTAAAAAATTAACTGCCCAACCAACCAGGAAACCACATCAACCACTCTCCTCTTTTTGAAAGAGGAGTACCTCTAAGCCTGCCCTTTAGCAGGCTTAGAGGGGAGGTGATTATCAAACAAACCCTCTTCATTCCATAAAATCTCGCCATAACCATCAGCCCTTTTTTTAAAAAGGGCGACAAAGCTAACACCTCCCACCCAAACCACCCAAAACCGATTAACAACACCAATCACCCCATAACTAAAATAATTTGGCTGCTACAACCCAAATAAAAACCAACCAACTACACAACAACAAACTAACACTATGACAAACAAAAATAAAATTCCACGATGCGTTTTCACCACCAAATCCACTACCCAACACCGATTGTTGCGGGTTTACCTGCCGTTAGGCAGGACTACGTGGCGCTGGTGTGTGGACGTTACGGGTACTACAAAGCTTTTGCCCACTAACGGGGCAATGACGTGTGGCGTAATAAAATATCAAGATAATCTGTGCGATCTGTGTAATCACAGTAATCTGTGGTTCAGACAGTTATTTCGCCCTTACAGGGCTAGTGTTATGTGGGTAATCCTAACGTAGGGCATCACCCTACGCTGTTATATGCCGCCCTTTCAGGGCTTGACCACCACCATGAACAACTGAGATAGACCGAATAACATGAGCAGGAAGCTTGGCTATGGCCAAAAACGGCAGCTCGCGTGGGTGTGTGCGTGAGCGCGATTTTTTGGGCTGGGACTTTCTTTGGTACTTTCTTTTTCCTATTGAAAAGAAAGTACACAACAGGTGGGCACAGAAGAAAGTAAGGAGAGGTGGGATAAGTAAGAAGAGGTCTAAAAGCAAATAACCCTTAGCAAGTTAATGCTAAGGGTTATTCAATAAATATGCGTGTCCCAACCGAAGGTCGGGGGCAACTACCTACTCTCCTCCCGACCTGCGGTTGGGATAGTACCATAGCCATGAGGGGGCTTAACTGCGTTGCCTGTCCCGCAGCATTGCGGGATTCGGATCTTGTATAAATGAAGAATGCCCCGTCTTTCGACAGGGCATTCTAAATAAATATGGCAACTACCTACTCTCCCACATTGTTGTGTAGTACCATCGGCCATGGGGGGCTTAACTGCTCTGTTCGGAATGGGAAGAGGTGA
>NZ_PPSL01000012.1 GCF_002954265.1 Flavipsychrobacter stenotrophus
TGCCGGTAGATGTAGCTGCAGCATTGCTGATGCCCGCTACCACAGCACGTGTCCACGCGAACGTAGTACCTGTTGTGGTGCTGCCCGGCGTATAAACAAGCGGTGTGCTGCTACATACTGTTGCTGTTGTCAGGCTTGACAATACCGGTGTAGGGTTAACTGTTACCGTTACTGTCTGGGTGTTGCTGCAACCATTGGCTATAAGCGTATAAATGTAAGTAACAGCTACCTGATGGTTGGTGGTATTGTTCAGTGTTTCAGCAGGGTTGTTGGTGCCACTGCCTGCAACATTGCTGATGCCGGTTACTGTTGCACGGGTCCATGTAAACGCTGTGCCTATAGTTGCACTTGTCGGCGTGTAGTTGAACGTGGTATTGTTACAGATAGCTGCAGGCGTTGAAGTGCTGCTCAGCATTGGCGTGCTGTTCACTACCACGCTTACTGCTTGTGTATTGTAGCAACCGTTGGCAAACAGGGTATCTATGTAGACTACTGTCAGCGGATTGGCTGTTGTATTGTCCAGGTATTCCATAGGGTCGTTAGATCCATTAGCTGCTGTGTTAGCTATACCTGCTACTGTTGCACGGCTCCATGTAAATACTGTACCTACTGTTGCACTTGCTGGTGCGTAGCTGAACAGCGTGCTGTCGCAGATAGCTGGTGGCGTCAAGGTGGTTGTCAGCAATGGTTTTGGATTAACAACTACTGATACTGACTGTACATGTGAGCATGTGTTGGCTGTTAGCGTATATACGTAGGTAACTGTTATCGGATCAGGTGTTGTGTTCACCAGGTATTCCATTGGGTTACTTGTGCCCGTATTGGCAGTGTTGCTGATGCCGGCAACTATAGCGCGACTCCATGTAAACGCTGTACCAGTTGTTGCACTGGTTGGCGTATAGGTGAACAGTGTGCTGTCGCAGACTGCTGCCGGTGCCAGGGTGCTGGTAAATACAGGCGTAGGATTAACGACAACTACCACGTTCTGGCTATTGGTGCAACCGTTTGCCGTAAGCGTATACACATAAGTAACAGCAACGGGGTCTGTTGTGGTGTTGTACAGGTTTTCGACCGGATCTGTGTTGTCGGCATTGGCAGGGTTACTGATACCCGCTACTACTGCACGGCTCCAAATGTAAGTTGTTCCTACGGTAAGGCTTGCAGGTGTGTAGCTAAACACACTGCTATCGCAGATGGCTGCCGGCGTAAGCGTTGTGCTCAGCAGTGGCTTAGGATAGATCGTTGTGGTCACGCTCTGTAAATTGCTGCAGCTGTTGGCTGTAAGCGTGTATACATAGATCACGTTTACAGGATCAGGTGTTGTGTTTACCAGGTATTCCATAGGATCGTTTGTTCCTGTACCAGCCGCATTGCTGATGCCTGTTACCGCAGCACGGCTCCAGCTGTAGGTTGTGCCCACTGTTGCACTGGTTGGCGTATAGCTCAGTAATGTGCTGTCGCATAGCGGTGATACTGTAGCTGCGCTGGTAAATAAAGGTGTCGGGTTAACCGTTACCGTTACGTTTTCTGTATGGCTACAGCTATTAGCTGTAAGCGTGTATACATAGGTAACAACTATCGGATCTGTTGTAGTGTTAGTCAATACTTCATTAGGGTCATTTGTTCCTGCTCCTATTGTATTGCTGATGCCAGCTACTATAGCACGGCTCCAGTTAAACACTGTCCCTGTTGTTGCACTGGTTGGCGCGTAGTTGAACGTAGTGTTGTTACAGATAGCAGCAGGTGTCAATGTGCTGCTCAGCATTGGTGTTGGCTGAACAGTTACTGTTACATTTTGTGTGTTAGTGCAGCTGTTGGCTGTTAATGTATACACATAAGTAACAACTATAGGATCTGCCGTTGTATTGGTCAGCGTTTCGTTAGGATCATCATTGCCGTTGTTGGCTACTTTGCTGATACCTGCAATTGCTGCCCTGCTCCATGCAAAGGTAGTACCAACTGTTGCGCTTGCAGGCACATAGGTAAACAGCGTAGTATTACATACAGGTACTGCAGTCAATGTTGTCGTCAGCATTGGCGTTGGGTTAGACACGATCTCAAACGTATCGCTGATACCTGTACAACCATTTGCTGAAGGGGTAACAATTATTGTAGAGAAGATCCTTGCGGTAGTATTATTGGTCAGCGTCAGTGAAGTGATGCTGTCTGTAGCTGTTGCAGCAATACCTGTTGTTGTATTGTCATTGGTCCAGGTAAACAATGTACCTGATACCGAACCTGTAAATATTACCGGTGTAGTTGCAGCTCCGTTGCAGATAGATTGGTCGGTGGTCGCATCTATGGTAGGGAATGGTTTTACCGTGATCACTGCATTACCGGTTGATGGATAAGTACAGGTACCTTCTGTAATATCTACCAATGCATAGGTTGCTGTTGCGGTAAGTGCTCCGCTATTAATTGTGTCAGCGCCGTTAGCGTTCATCAATGCACTCAGTAGTGTTCCGCCATTGATGGTATATGACACCGCGGTTCCGGCTGGGCCATTGACGATCACATCTGCATTTTCATCTTTACAGATAGCAGTAGTACCACCTATGGTAGCAACCGGCAATGCAGGCTCCAATATAGCAACTACCTGATCATGCATACAACCGTTACCATCAGTAACCGTACATGTGTAAGAACCAACTGTAAAGCCTGTACCTGTTGCCGCGGTACCACCTATCGGTGACCATGAATAACTATAAGGTATTGTACCTCCGTTGGGCGCTACAATTGCTGCACCGTCGTTGCCGCCATGACACGTAACATTGGTCTGGCCGCTGATGTTGGAATTGAGCACAGATGGCTGTGTGATAGTAACCGTCTGGGTATGTGAACAAAGGTTGCCGTCTGTAATAGTACAGGTATAAGTGCCTGCAGTAAGACCGGTTGCTGTTGCAGCAGTACCACCACTTGGTGCCCATGAGTACAACAAGGTTCCTGTACCACCTGCGGCAGTTATTGTCGCCGCACCTGTAGCATTACCATTACAATCAATATTCGTTTGTGAAGCAACGCTGGATGTAATCGCAGATGGTTGTGTTACTGTTACTGCCTGTGTTGTTGAACAGCTATTTGCGTCGTTGATCGTTACTGTATAACTACCCGCAGCAAGTCCCGTTGCTGTAGCAGCAGTACCACCGCTTGGTGCCCATGAGAATGAATAGGTTGGTGTGCCGCCTGAAGCAGATACAGTTGCAGCTCCGTTTGTTCCACCATTACAGCTTACATTGGTAACCGAACTTACGCTTGATGATAGAACTGTTGGCTCGGTAACTGTTACTGTCTGTGTTGTTGAACAGCTATTGGCATCGTTGATCGTTACTGTATAAGTACCGGCTGCAAGTCCCGTTGCGGTTGCAGCAGTACCACCGCTTGGTGCCCATGAGAATGAATAGGTTGGTGTACCGCCTGAAGCAGATACAGTTGCAGCACCATTGCTACCGCCGTTGCAGCTTACATTAGTAACAGCGCTAACGTTTGAGGTAAGAATTGTTGGCTCCGTTACAGTCACCGTCTGTGTTTTTGAACAGCTGTTGGCATCGCCGATGGTTACTGTGTAAATACCCGCGGCAAGCCCTGTTGCAGTTGCAGCAATACCACCGCTTGGTGCCCATCCATAAGTATAGCCAGGTGTGCCACCTGATGCAGATACTGTTGCAGCACCATTGCTTAGGCCATTACAACTTACGTTGGTAACAGCACTCACATTTGAGGTAATTACAGATGGCTGGGTTATTGTTACTATTTGTGTTTTAGCACAGCTATTATCATCGGTGATCGCTACTGTATAACTACCTGCGGCAAGGCCGGTTGCAGTAGCAGTAGTACCGCCGCTTGGTGCCCATGAAAATGTATAGGTTGGTGTACCACCTGACACAGATACAGTTGCAGCTCCGTTTGTTCCGCCATTACAGCTTACATTGGTAACTGAACTTACACTTGATGACAGAACTGTTGGCTGGCTAACTGTTACTGCCTGTGTTGTTGAACAGCTATTAGCATCTTCTATTGTTACGGTATAATTACCCGCGGCAAGACCTGTTGCTGATGCCGCAGTGCCCCCGCTTGGTGACCATGAAAATGTATAGGCTGGTGTACCACCTGACACAGATACAGTTGCGGCTCCGTTTGTTCCGCCATTACAGCTCACATTAGTAACCGAACTTACGCTTGCTGACAGTGCTGTTGGCTGGCTAACTGTTACTGTTTGTGTTGTTGAACAGCTATTGGCATCATCGATCGTAACCGTATATGTACCTGCGGCAAGACCTGTGGCCGACGCGGCAGTGCCACCGCTTGGTGCCCATGAGAATGAATAGGTTGGTGTACCGCCTGATGCAGATACCGTTGCTGCACCATTGCTACCACCATTACAACTAACATTAGTAACAGTACCAACATTTGAAGTAAGAACAGATGGCTGACTAACGGTTACTGTCTGTGTTTTTGAACAGCTATTGGCATCACTGATAGTTACGGTGTAAGTACCCGCGGCAAGGCCGGTTGCTGTGGCAGCAGTACCACCGCTTGGCGCCCATCCGTAAGTATAACCAGGTGTACCACCTGATGCAGATACTGTTGCAGCACCATTGCTCAGGCCATTACAACTTACGTTAGTAATTGCGCTTACGTTTGAAGCAAGAACAGATGGTTGTGTAATGGTTACCGTCTGGGTATGTGTACAAAAGTTGTCGTCGGTTATTGTACATGTGTGAGTACCCGCAGTAAGGCCGGTTGCAGTAGCCAGCGTACCTCCTGATGGTGCCCATGAATATAGCAAGGTACCTGCGCCACCTGATGCTGTTACCGTGGCTGCTCCTGTGGCATTGCCATTGCAATCTATGTTGGTTTGACTTGTTATTGATGAATTGATACCCGTTGCAGGTTCCGTTATAGTAACAATTTCCGCATCCGAACATCCATTATCATCACTAGCCGTGCAAGTATAAGTACCTGCTGTGAGGCCCGTTGCTGTAGCAGCGGCACCACCACTTGGAGCCCATGAGTACGCAATAGTGCCGGTTCCACCACTTGCAGAAATGGTGGCTATACCGGTAGCTGCTCCACGACATTCAATATCAGTCTGAGATATAAATGTGGCACTAACCGAAGTAGTGGGTTCAGTAATCGCTACCACCTGTAGTTGCGTACATAAATTGTCATCTGTTATTGTGCAGGTATATGTACCCGCAGATAAGCCTGTTGCAGTAGCAGCAGTGCCACCTGATGGTGCCCACGAAAATGTATATGCTGGTGTACCACCTGATGCAAGCACAGTTGCAGCACCGGTAGAACCACCATTACATGCTATATTAGTTTTCGAACTTACACTAGAGGTAATCGTTCCGATATTTACAACAACAGTAATTGTGTCTGAAGCTGCACCATCGCTAACCATCATCTTAAATGATTCGGTAGTATATCCCGTTGCTGCCTGGTAAGTAAGTGTACCGCCTGGAGTTACATTTGTACTGCCACTTGAAGCTGTAGCAGCAGTTGCTATAACTGTACCATCAACACTTGGCTGCGATACAATACTCCATGTAAGCGTTTGAGACGCATTGGCATCATTTACATGTAACAGAGACTTTATATCTACAACACCAGCGTTGGCGCAAATGTTCAAAGTTGTCGTTGCGCCATTCACAAAAACAGGCGCTGTATTGGGATTAGTATAACTTATAATTACATAACCATTTCCGGTTCTAAATGAGTTTGTAGTGGTAGCTGATGAAACACCTGCACCACCAATATAAGAGGAACCACCGCCACCCGATGCACCGGAACCGCCGCCGCCACCGTAATAGCCGCCGCCGCCGCCGCCGCCATAGAAGTTCCCTGCGCCACCAGCACCCCATCACCTCCGCAACAGCCACTACATGGACCTGAGCAGTCTTTTGCCCCACCTCCAGTCTGCGAGCCTCCGCCAGTAATAGGCGAACCTCCGCAATCGCTCAATCCGGTTAATCCACTTGGAAAACCGCCGCCCCCCCATTTTTTTGCAAAGAACATGAATAGTTCCCGCCGCCACCGCCACCTGCCACAAGAAGACGGGTGTTTAATGAAGCAACGGATGTAGGACCACCGGTAATACTTGTTCTGATGCTAGTAGCAGCACCGCCACCAGAACCACCCGAATTGCCTCCTCCAACTCCTCCACCTTCGCCGCCTACAGATGCGCCACCTGCGGCAGATGCAGCAACAATTCCATTTGCCCCAACTCCTCCTATACATATATAAAGTACCTGCCCGGGAGTTACCGCCAGAGTAGCCTGTACACGCCCTCCCTTACCTCCAACACCACCGGCAAAAGAGCCACCACTGCCACCGGCCATATCTACGGTAACAGACGTAACACCTGCAGCGACTGTGTAGGTGTTAACTGCAGATGTTGCCGAGATTGTATTGGTCATTACTTGAGCATTGGCTCCGGCAATGCCAAACGCAGCAACAATTGCCAGCATGTAAAAAAGTGAACGAGACCAGGCAATAAGAGTTGTTTTCATACTACTAAATTTTGCAAAAATAAACTTGACTTTTCTATTGTTATTTAATGTTGTATTTGATCGTTACTGTATTTAATAAATCTTACCGTTGTACAAGTCTCAACAATAAAAATATTGACGCAATTTCTATTTGTTTTTTAATTATATTAAACGAATATAATTTTATAACTGAATATTGGCCGCGAAATTATGTAACAATAAACTATTGAGCAAATGTATTTCTGAATTTATCACCCCTTAGAAATTTTAGCACTGTATAAAACTGCTAAAAGCTCTAAAACGACAAATATGATCAATTTGACCAATTAATCTAATATTTGGGGACTAAACACATGTATTCTTGTGGGCGAATGTGAGTAATTTTGAGAGCAGAATGATTTGATGCCGCCAATTGCTAAAGGTGGGTTGATAAAACTTAAAAAGTTGAACTGATACACTTTTTTTTTGCGGCAAGCATCAGAGACAACCGTATATAAATATCTGATGTATATTTATCAAACCCTGAGTGTACCTCTAAATCCCCTTGCCGCATAGTATGATTCCGCACCATTATGGTATACAAAAACAGTTTCATAACGGCGATCGCAAAATAATGCGCCACCCAACTTGCGAATATCGGCGGGTGTTTTTACCCAGCTGGATGTCTTGGTATCAAACTTACCTAACTGCTGCAATTTGCGATACAATTCTTCCGTCAAGAGTTCAATACCCATGTCTTCTGCCATATTGATAGCACTGTCCGCCGGCTTGTGTTCCTTTCTCGATTCCAGGGCTTCATGATCGTAACAAATACTTCTCCTGCCTTTAGGGCTTTCAGCGGAACAATCACAAAAAATGTACTCGCCTGTTTTCTTATCAAAGTCAATGATATCAGGTTCCCCACCTGTTTCTTCCATTGCATGTAACACCAATAATTTATCGGGCACAGTATTGAGTTTTATCCCCACATCAGTCCAATCAATACCCTTGTGACGAATTATATTTTTCTCAAAACGGCTTTGTAGTGTTGCCAGCAGCGTTTGTTGTTGTTCGGGTGATAATTGATTTTTCATTTTGAAGATGTTTGTGTTCACTACTGTGAGTTATAACGCGGTATTATACTGAAAACAGAGCTGGCTCTAGTCTTCTAATCCCTTACCATCCAGGATCTGCGGAATATATTTGTCCACCCTTGCTTCGCGCGTCTTAGACTGCTTGGCTTGCGAAAAGTAATAGATATATGCCCGCTGGCGACCAGGAGTAAGCGCTTCGAAGGCCGATCTCAGGTTCTTATCCTTATCTAGTTTACTTTGAAATTCTTCAGGCACTTCATATTCACCAGTCTTTTTCAGTTCTACCTTTAGGCCTGATCTTTCTATTTTAATAGCCTCGTTTACATATGCCTTAATAGTAGCTTTCAACATAATAATCTCATTGGCGCTTGTAAACCTTAACTGGCGTGCGGACTGTACATTCTCTGTTTGCTGAATGAGTATAGCTTTTGTATCTTTCATTAATGCCCCTTTCATAAACAGTATGGCACAGTATTCTTTAAAGCCATGTATGAGCACCACATTTTTATCATCAACGGTATAGCAGGGGCAGCCCCACTTCAATTCTTCGGTCAATCCGCAATCAAGAATTATTTTTCTTAATTCTGTATATTCCTTCTGCCATTGGCTGGCCTTATTAAAATAGAAATCAACCTTTGGATTCATACAATACAATTATTAATTACCTGAAACTATCTTTCTATCAACAGGCCTGCAATACCACGACAAGATAATAAAAACCGTCTGCATTACCGGTCCCATAATTGCCTTCAAGTCATAATCGCCCATTGACAGGTGAGAAACAAGTGCTCCCGTCATAACGAAGAAGAAACCTGCATAAGCCCATTCCTTCAAGAGCTTGAATCCGGGTAAAAGAATAGCAATCACACCGAGTATTTTCCACACCCCAATAATGCATAAAAAATATACCGGGTAACCCAACGGTATAACCAGGTCCTTCATCTGTTGTAGCTGAAATACCTGCGCTACCCCACTGCCCAACATACCAAAAGACAATAAAGCAGTTGCGACCCAATATGTTATCAATCTCCCTTTGTTCATGATCTGTTATTTTGTTTGTTAACTATATCCTGTATACGGTTGTGTGCCATATTTATACCCTGTGCAAATGGCAGCTGCAGTATCTGATCTCTGATTGTAACAGACTCATATATAACATGCATAGTCAGTTTACTGGTGTCGCTGGTCAATTGTTCGAACTTGTAGCTTTCCAACTGCACACCAAAAGGAGTACCATCCATTTCAAATGTCCGTACGATCTTTTTATCACGTATTAGTTCATGAATTACGCCACTAAACCCGTGTTTGATTCCTTTAGGATCGGTTGTTTCAAATTGATAACTACCATGCTTCCTGCTATCCAGCTTCAGCACTTTCGTTCCCATCCATTGTTCAACAAGGGCCGGCTCTACGTATGCTTTAAAAAGCAAATTAAGGGGAAGGTCAAACTCCCGCGTGATCATTAATTCCTGCTTGCCGTCCTCAGCATTGATCTTTGTTTTTCGCTCCACGATAGTTTAGTTTTTAGATTTATATTTTTTCATAACTGCTTCCAGCTTATTAAACCTGTCATCCCACATCTGGCGAAATGGCTCAATAAAATCGGCGATCTCTTTCATATTCTTAGGATTAAGGTGGTAGAATATTTCCCTGCCATTTTGCTCCTGCTTCAGTAACTCACATTCGGTAAGAATTTGCAAGTGCTTAGAAACTGTGGGTCTGGCAGTATCGAAGTTGGCCGCTATAGCTCCGGCAGTCATCGACTGCGAAGCAACCAATAAAAGTATTGCCCTCCTTGTTGGGTCGGCTATGGCCTGAAAAACATCCCGTCTCAAATTCATTACGTAGTTATTTGACTACAAATATAAATGTAGTTATTTAACTACGCACATTTTTCTTACACGTAGAGACAACGCGATTAGGAAAGAAATACTTACTAACGCAATGCTGTGAAGAAACATTTATATTTACAGGCATAGCACATCTATAACCAATCAAAATGCAACCAACCAAACTATCACATAGAATTTTTGCGGTATCGCTATTACTTTTTTGCACAACCAACACACAAGCACAAAACGTTGAAGTATTATTCACCGGTATCAAATCAACAAAAGGCCAAATAATAGTTAAGATCTTTACCAACGAAAAGAATTTCAAGGAAGATAAAGCACTAAAAGCAGTACGATTTAAAAAAATGACATTATTAATGGTCAATTCATTGGCAAAATGAATTTAGAACCAGGTGTTTATGGATTTGCCCTACTTGACGATGAGAACGGTAACGGAACGATGGACTACAACATGTTCGGGATGCCCAAAGAAGGGTTCGGCTTCTCTGATTTTTACCTATCCGGACTAAAGAAACCAAATTTTGATCAATTCAAATTTACACTGCGCGACCACCAGCAATTGAAGATCAATATGACATTGAGATACCTGTGAGTTGCAGTGGGCAAGTAAAAATAAGAAGGTCGATCACTTTAATGACCGACCTTCTTCTCACTTTTTTAGCAGGCAAAAGTGCCATTGCTAATGCGCCCCACCAAAAAATGCAAGCATTTTCTCCAGTGAACCAACGCCATGCATCCACTCACCATTCTCTAAAGATTCCTTTGCCGCAGCTGCAGCCTTTTTCCGCATCTGGCTTTCGTACGAAGCTATAGCAGTCTGCACATCACTAAAGTGATCATTGAACAAACACTTGCATAATTCCAAAGCATCAAGCATAGCCATGTTAACACCTTCACCCGCAAAGGGAGGCATAAGATGTGCAGCATCGCCAAGTAACGTAACGTTGGGTAAGGCTTCCCAGACCTGATCTAATGGCATAGAATAAATAGGAATAGGCATAAGTGGCATCTCCGCATTTTCCAGCACATCTACCCACACTCCGGCCCAGTTGTCAAAATCATTCTTGAACCACGGAATCACCTCTCCTCTATCGGTAAAATTTACATTTTTCAGCTGTATTTCATCTACCCTACCGGAAAAATAAAAAGCTAAACTGCCATCGCCTTTTGAACTGACAATAAAACTCTTTCCTCCACCAAAAGCCATTATTTTCCCGCCCTTCAATAGTTCATGAATAAGTGGAATTTTCACTTCAGTCTCATACACACTACCCAGTACACCAGATATACCTGAATAAAACGGCTTTATACTGGTAATGTATGGCCGGATCTTTGAGTTGCCCCCATCTGCGCCAATGACAATATCCGCATAGGCATTAGTTCCATTCTTAAACTGCAGCAGCCAACCGTCTCCCTGTTTGTACATAGCCAGAAACTGGCTGTCCCAAACAACGGTGTCGGCGTGAAGGGATTCCAGTAGTAAATTCCTCAGTGGTCCCCTATCAATTTCGGGACGGAAATGTTCGCTGTCAAAATCGGTTCCAGGTTTTCCTTCATGGTCAGAAAAAAACACTTCCGCATTTTCATTTACTATGATCATCTTATCGGCACCAGGTCGGTATGTTTTTTTGAATTCATCTAATAAACCCGCCTGCAGCAAAGCTTCTAACCCCGACTCTTTGTGTAAGTCAAGTGTTGTACCCTGCACCCGCGCATCCTTATTGAGATCACGTTCATATACTTTCACCATTGCCCCTTTTAGCTGAAGCAACCGCGCGAGAGTGAGGCCGCCAGGCCCACCACCAATTATAGCTATCTGTTTATCTTGTAACAACATACCTTAAAATTTGTTTTGACAGTGCAAAACTATTTCTTCGGCATAGCAGATAATAGTATAAATCGGTCGTTTGGGTTTTTGAAAAGTTCCTTTGGCACTGAGCCTGAAAATTTCTTTACCTCTTTTATAAAATGGGTCTGATCTGCAAAATCCAGATCAGGAAAAAGCTGTCCTCTTTTTATATAATGCAAAGACGCTTTAAAGCGAAGAATAGTGCAGTATGCTTTTAAAGAGAGTCCAAAATGCTCATTAAAATAACGATTGATTTGCCGGCTGCTCCAGAAAACCCTTTGCGACAATTCCTTTACCATAAGCGAGCCATTTGAAGAATAAATTAAATCAAAAAGCTTTTGTTTCCTTGTGTCTATATCAGGCTTGATCAATGATGTCATTTTTGCAGAGAGTTTTTCACAAAAACTTTCAAAATCATTCAGGTCATCCTTTGTGACACCCCAAAAACCGTCAGGTAACTGTAGTACAGCATTTAATAAAGAAGCTACTTTAATAGCTAACAAGTACTCAATGGCAAGCAATTTAAAACTCACCGCGAACATTACCATTTTAGCAGGAATAGCATGAGGTCCCGGTTCTGTTCCTAACCCCATCAACATTGCGTTAAAGGACTCATTTGGAGCGTACGAAAAAATAATATCAAGTCTGCCATCAGGTAAGCCCACAGTCTCATGATCTTTATCAGATGTATTTTTTATCATCCAGAAACTTTCTACAAAGTCGGACAGTTGCGATGAGGGCATCAAGACCTGATACTCAATACCACTGTTGGTTATAGTGTTCGTGCTTTGCATTTTCAATATGAGGCATCAAAAAGGAAGGTAGAAAGATATTTCCGAATGAAAATTACTAAAACTAAAAAAAATCCCACCAGATAAAAATCTGATGGGATTATGTAGGCTCGACAGGGGGAATGTCGAACCTAATCCTTGAAGACTTGATAAAAATTTATCAAGTGGCGATGAAGCTGAATCTGTAGATTTTACCGATTGCAAGAGCAACGATTTGTTGTATTTTCAGCTTAACCTAGGCATTTTATTTATTTTATTGGGCTTGTTCAGGAGCGACAGCAACCTCGATGATTTCCCACTCATCTAAATTTATTTCACGAAAAAAATCGTTGTATCTGTCTTGATGAACAGCAATACAGATTAAATTTGTAGGCCGAGATAAACCGACATAAGCCATTTTAGCTGACTGTTTATGCCGTTCTCTATTGTTTGCAAATTCTTGCCCAAGAAACTGACCGTTTAAACGCTCTGATTCATGTTGTCCGTAATAAGAAGATTCTAAATAAAGTGTCGCAGAATGTGTTTGACCTTTTACAGCGTGAACAGTGGTGATTTCCACATACAAATCATCGAATTTGACTGTATTGGCATCAGAAACCTCTCGATTTTGTTCAAGTGCTTCTTTGCCAACCTCGATATCCTTGTCAAGAAATCCCCGACTATTTACCACCTGTTTGCCAAACAACTGTAAGAAAGTGGGTACATAAATTTTTATTGCATTCCAGACATCATCAAGTTTTCCTCTTACTATATCAATTGACCAGTTGTAAAGATTTAATTGAAATGAAGTGTAGTTGTTATCGTCCTGTGTATGGCTGCAATCTTTAATTGTATCAACCAATCTTTTCCTTGTGTAATTTCTACTATCTACATCAAAAACTTCCTCTAAACGCAATATTTTTAGCAGGGCATTTAATAAACACTTTCTAATAGGATCTAATGTTCTTTTGTTCTTTTCAAAGGAATACAAATATGATTTCAAACAAGCATAATCAATCGTTTTACTATGGTCTTCTTTATTATACTCGCTAAAATAATCTATTAAACGCACCTTAGTTGGATTGTCCCTTTCGGCCTGAGTTTTCCAATTAGAATTCCATGCTACAACTTTTATAGGGTATTGGGGGACCAGGGGGAATTGTTGAATTTGTTGCAGCGCTCGAATTGTGTTAAGGAAGGTTGGAATAACATTCCTAATTGAATTGGTTGTGTATTTTATCACATGCGGCTTTACTGTCCCGTCCCGTAAACCGACTATCCCAAAACCTTGCGTCCTATGCAACGCAAACTTATTTACAAGATTTGCCAATAAAGGAGTTAATCGCTGACTTCCATTAATTGTTAAAATAATCGCCCTGTCATTCCAAATATTTTCCAACTTAATATCGCCATTAAAAATAGACTGATTTTTGTCGCCTATTCTTTGATATTTTGAAATACTTCTATTCACATCATAAAATATTTTCTCTAAAACGTCGTACTGATGCTTATCCATGTCTTGCATTTCGTCAACGAAAACATAGTTGAAACGCTTTTGCAGCAAATCCTTCATTTGAGGTATGTTTTTCAAATAAGCTTCGGCCAGAAAGTAAGCATCATCAAAATGCAAAACTCCGGTTTTTTTCATAAGTGCATATTTGAATTTTGTCAGCCACTCCTTTACTCTTTGCTTTTCAGGATCTGTAAAATCCACATAATTTCTTCCCCTGCGAGGTTTTATAATTCTAAGATCATTACCGCTAATAGATTCAACGAGAGTTGTTTGCCCATTCCTGATCTGAAGTCTAAATGAATTTAAGCTATCTGTGCCGAGTAAAAAATAACGTGCGTTTCGCTGTTCTTGCACTGTAAAATCCGGTAAGTTTCTTGACACAAACTTTTGGATTGTTTCGTAATAAATTTCATTATCAATACGGGTGGTTTTTTTCTTGAATATTGCCGTGTAGTAGGGAATCGCCAAAAATTCATCCACAAAACTCTGAATAGTACCGATGAAATTTGGGTAGGAAAAAAGCTTAGGACAATGTTTTTGAATTTTTTGCTTTATCTCGTCAATAGCAGCGTTAGTATGTGATAAAACAAGAATGCCCGAGCCGTTCTCAAATGGCAACTTTCTTTCAAAAATTAGAAGTTTTGCCAATAAAGCAGTCGTTTTCCCACTACCCGGAACTGCCTGTAAATCTATAGTATCAAGATTTTTAATAAAAGTTCTTCGCTCCTCATCAAAGGATTTGCCCGGTGGCAGAAGGATGCTTTGGGCATACATTATGTCGTCATCATTAATATTAATTACCTGCGGCATAACGAATAGCTTTTACCAAATAATTTATCGAATCATCTTCATTATTAGGATTAATGACAATCTCCTTATTCACTCTCTCGCCCTTATCTACTGATGTTAAATCTTCGTCTATAGAATTTGCTATTTGATAGGCAATTTCAGTTTTACTTAGTCCTTTGTTTATTAATTTTTCGGCAAGTGCTTTTTCAAAGTCGGTATTCCAATCAGTCCCTGTGTGAATTGACCTTGCCACCGCCTGAAACGTAGCTGTCAAGCTGATGGACTTGAATAAGCTGTATTCCAATGTCCAATTAGGAGCAATAAAATACTGAACATTTTTTTCCGATTTTGCTTTTAAATCAGTTATTCTTTGCTGCGTCTCGGCAACAATGTCCGCCGCATCTCTTTTCAAATAAACTTTATTGCCGTCTTCGTTTTGCGTTAGCTGGTATTCTCTAATATCTGAATCAGTTAGAACTGCTATTGGTACGGTCATATCCGGCAATTGTCTCCGAAGGAAAATATTTGCGTATTTATTGAATGCCAAATTCCCAACGTTTACAATCGAAACACCCTTTTCAGTAAGATTTATACCGATATTTTTAGCGACACTTGAAATTAATATCTCCTCTGCCCACCCTTCAACTAACAATATACCCTTTGCGAAGAATAAATTTGCCTTTGTAACATCAAGGAATTTTTCTAAAAACTTATAATCATCTGCGACCAGTTTGGTATAATTAGCCCCCATAGGATATGCCTTGCCATTATTACAGATAATTAAATTTTCAAGGTTAAGTTTTGATGCTAAGTTCGGGCTATGCGTTGTTAGTATTAACTGAATAGTTTTCTGTTTTTGAAAGGATTCAATTACCTGCATTTGTGCTTGGGGATGAAGATGCGCTTCTATCTCCTCAATTAAACCTAATCTTATCCCGGTCCAATTGCTCTTGTTTAAATGCAAAAGTTCCGCAGCCATAAAAAGTCTATTTAGAGTTCCTAATCCTGGGTTTGGCTCGTTTTGTAATGAAAGGGTTAATTTTTCGAGAATACTTTTGATGTCATTTGATGCAACTTCAAATTCAGTTTCACAATCTTGGCCGTAAAAAATTTTGATGTAACCATCTATTTTATCCTTAATTATCTTGCCGCCTTGTGGTCGAGAAACCTGCGGTTCTCCTTCTTCAACCATTGTGGTAATCTCAAATTCTCCATTGAAGTATTTTTTTAAATTTCCACTTAATCCTTCAAATATTTTCACCAATTCATGATCCTTCTCTTTTCCTTTAAAAGCAGAATCGCCTAAGAGTATTTGGGACAGCCTTGAATTTCTTTTTGCTATTAACTCATTTTCGGCGTCACGTAGTGGTTTTAAATAGGTGGCTTTTAAGTATTCCTTCGCTTCAGCCGTAAGCTGGTATCCATCGTTATCAATCCCAGCTTTGACATCGCTTGGTAAGATTTTTTTTCCTTGTCGCCTGACATCATAAATAATTTTCAAGACTGGCTTTGCAGCTTCGCCCGTACCTTCCCAACCTAACCATTCGGTGAAATCCTTTGCTTCATCAGCTAATAGCCCCTTAAAAGTCAATTCAATTCTAAATCGAGAAGTATCATTGTGAAAATCCTTTTCCTCAACTTTTATGTAATCATAACTATGCGTCTTCAGTACAAGTTTAATAGCATCAATAATCGCAGTTTTGCCCGAATCATTTTCACCGATAATTACATTTAAACCCATATTCAGGTTTAAATCCAAGTTTGGTATGCTATCTGCCGTCATTTCAGCATCAGTTCCAAACTTTCTAAAGTTCCAAAGTTTTATATTTGATATATACATTCTCCATTTCTTTTTCAAGATTAATCTGCACTTATAGCTTTTTGATCGAGTTTGCCAGCCTTTTTTCGTTACCTAATTTTGTCGTATAGTAGCGTTCTCCAATTCCATAAAGTAATTGTTTCAAATCCTCTTCAGTACCTATTGAAAAATTCTTGGCTTTAGTATCAAAGGTTAAATTGGGGCAATAGTCTTTAATATAATTCAATATGCTCTTTTTACCTTTTGCATCGAAACTATTTAGAGCATCCATTGCCATTGCTATCCTTTTTCTATTGGCAGGTTTTACACTTGCCTCACTATACCCGTTTTCTAATTTAATAAAACCAGCTTCTAAAAAATTTTGCGTTTCTTGTTGTGTTGCTGTTCGGTATAATGAATCAATTCCGATAAATATACTACTTATCGAAGTTAGCTTTTTGAAATACATCGTGTCCGTATTCTTGATATATACAGCATCAGGAACGTCATTTATCACAATAATTGGTTCATTTTCAATCAAGGCTGGCGTTGTGGAAAAATAGATCCAATTTTTTCTGAGTAATTGCCTTGCTGCCAATTTTTGGAAATAATATACCCCAGATTGGTAAGAACATAAATACTCAAGCTTGTTATAGTTATTGGCAGCGAGTTGTAGATACTCGGTAGGTACAAACTGTTTCGTTAATAAATCGATACAAAAAGACTGAGTTGCAAAATTTTCAATCGCAAACCATTCATCATCATCAAGTTTGTAATCTGAATTGTACGCAGCCGGATTATCCAAATCATCCGGTAAAGTGAAGAAATCCTTATTAGCACTAATAACTTTAAAAATATCTCCAGTTCTACCTTTGACTTTTGCGATGAGATGGTTCATGTTTTATGGTTCTTGGTCTATAAATGTAAAATCACTAATTCGTGTCAACGATGGAAAGCTAATGGTTTTGGGTTTATTAATTTTTTTCTTTGTTATCATAAATATCCTGACGTTGTTTACCGTTGTTAGATTATAAAAATGATAACCAAAAATAAGAAATAAAGGATTGAAATATAAAGTCTGAGACAAAAAGGTAAATCCTAATATTATGGGATAGACATAACAAAGTGTTTCAGTATTCGGCACATCTAAGGCAACAAAAAAATATCCCAAATAACTCGGGAGAAACGCATCATTCGCATATTCAACACTTTCTATTGCTCCAATTTCCATATCCGTTTTATCAAGATGCACTGATAATACGATGCTGATTGCAGTGGATATTATTGCAGCCAAAATGTAAACCGCATAAGAAAAGAAGTCAGGAACGTGCAAAATACAAGGAGGTACAATAGTTATTGTAACCCCGGCTTTTATCAAATATACCACAAGCAAGGGGGATGATGCGTTGAATGCCAAAAACCATCTAAACAGTAAGTTCATGCTATCGTCCCGTTATCCCGTTAATAAATGTTTCAACAAATGTCATAATCCTATTCAATATCCGATCACCGACTTTTTTACGCTCAAGTACTGTTGGTTTGTCGCCTTCTATCAGCTCCAGCACTTCGTCTCTTAGCGGCTCTCTTTCTGCGAATAAGTAATCTTCAATAATTTTCTCGGTTTTATCGGCTGCTAGGTTCTCGTCTTTTACTAACTGGTTAAATGCCTTTTGCTGTTCAGCATTCCAGAATTTTTCAAACTCTTGCGGTATATTGTCTGTGTCTTCAATAACAGGTAGATTCTCTTGTATAAATTTCTCTATCAATTCCCGTTTGCTGCGCAGGTGGGCTTCGGTATTGAGTAAGTTGAAGATTTCCTTCTCTGTTTGAGAAACGTCTCCCTGCACTCTTGATTTGAGTTTGATAAGTAACTGAATGATATAATTGACATTTATATCATCACGGTGGATCAGTTCCAGTTCAAAGTCCACATCTTCCAAAATGGATACTTTTTCTTTCTGGTTATCGCTTTTTACTTTGTCGTACAGATCAAGGTATTTACTCTTATAATCCTCAAACAGTTGCTCGTTCATTGCCAGATCATCCCATTTGAAATCGGAAAAGGCAGCGAGTATGTTTTTAATTCGCATCAGATCCCTGAATGCTTTAATAAATTCTAATTCCTCATTTTCTGTCTGTAATTCGTTTACGCTGTTTACAGTGGGTGTTATCGTTAGTAATGCAATAAAAGCTTCATTAAATTTCTTTACATAGTCCTCATACGGCTTCATTATTATAACCTCAATGGCTTCTTTATTGCTAAACAAAGTGATTGCTTCATCAGTAGCGTTTTTGAGGTTGCGAAAGACAACAATATTCCCCTGCGATTTCAGTTCATTTAAAATCCGGTTGGTTCTTGAATAGGCTTGTATAAGCCCATGATACCGGAGATTTTTGTCAACATACAAAGTATTCAAGGTTGGGCTGTCAAAACCCGTAAGGAACATATTTACCACCAATAAAATATCAATTTTACGCTCCTTTACCTTCTTTGAAATGTCATTGTAGTAGTTGTAAAACGATTCACTGTCTCTGGTTAAAAATTTAGTGTCGAACATTTGGTTGTAATGCTCGATAAATTCGTCTAATTTTTCCCGGCTATGTGCCTGTAAGCCGTACAAAGCGGCAGGCTCTTCTACCACCGATAATTCCTCTGGCAGGAAGCCGTTTGCATCTGCATCATCCTCATTAGAAGCATAGCTAAAAATAGTAGCGATTCTCAAATTATGCAGCCCTGCTTCTTTTCTTGCTTGAAGAATGTCGTAATACTTAATCAGCGTAGCAACATTACTGATGCAAAACATTGCCGTAAATTCTCTGCTGTGGGTTTTGCGGTTGTGGTTGGCTACAATGTAATCGGCTATTTTCTCTAGTCGTTTCGGTGATTCCATCAACTCTTTGGTATCAATGTCCTCTACCTCTATATCAATTTCTGTAGCGGTTTCTTTCTTTTTATACCGGCCTACATATTCCACCGAGAATTTCAGTACGTTTTCGTCTTTAATGGCATCAGTAATGACGTACTTGTGCAAACATTCGCCAAACAGTTCTGTAGTAGTGCGTTTACCCAATTCATTTTTAACAGCATTATCGGCAAAAATGGGTGTGCCTGTAAACCCAAACAACTGAATGTTATTGAAGAATGCCTTAATCCGGTTGTGTGTTTCGCCGAACTGTGAACGGTGGCACTCGTCAAAAATAAAGACAATATGCTCATCTTTCAATTTCTCCATTTTCTCCAAATACTGCTTTTTGCTGATTGCAGTATTTAGCTTTTGAATGGTGGTAACGATCAGTTTGGTATCATTGAAAAATTGACGTACTAATTGATTTGTGTTATTTGTACCGTCAATACAGCCTTTGCTAAAGCTGTTAAATTCTTTGTTGGTTTGGTAATCCAAATCTTTTCTGTCCACCACGAACACTACTTTTTTTACTTGTGGCAGGTTCATTAATATCTGGCTGGCCTTAAATGAAGTTAAGGTCTTGCCAGAACCTGTGGTATGCCAGATGTACCCATTTTTATTACTGTTTATTACCCGGTCAATGAGCGCTTCTACCGCAAAGAATTGATATGGCCGAAGCACCATCAATATCTTATTGGTCTCGTTCAGAACAATGTATTTGCATATCATTTTTGATATGTGGCAAGGCTCTAAAAACTCGGCTGTAAAGCCGTTTAATATGTTGGTTAGCCGTTTGTTTTCTTTATCTGTCCAGTAAAACGTTTGTTTGAATGATTGAAGGCGGTTGTTGGCGTAATACTTTGTATTTACCCCGTTACTGATTACGAAAATTTGTAAGTATTGAAATAAAGCAGAGTTTGCACCGAATGAATGACGTTGGTAGCGGTTGATCTGGTTAAATGCTTCTTTCAGCTCAAGCCCTCTGCGCTTGAGTTCTACTTGCACTAATGGCAAACCGTTTATCAGTAGCGTAATATCATACCGGTTTTTATATTTGCCTTCTATTGTTACCTGGTGTGTTACTTGAAACTGGTTTTGACACCAATGCTCGGAATTGATAAACTCAAAATAGAGGTTATCTCCATTGTCGCGTACTATATGCTGTTTTTCTCTGAGGGTTTTCGCCTTTTCAAATACAGATCCTTTGCTGAGTATGTTCAATACCTTTTCAAATTCCTTCTTGCTAAACTGAATATTATTATGCTTCTCTAATTGGTGTTTCAGGTTGGCAACCAACTCTTTTTCATCTTTGATAAGTACCAAACCATAACCCAACTTTGTCAGTTGAGTTACCAATTGTTCTTCTAATATTTGTTCGGGTTGTTTAGCCATTGTCTATTAAATTACAAATCAGCGATGTCACTATTTCCTTATCCGCAAGCTTCTATTCACTTCCACTTCTTATCGAACTATTTCAATTTTGGAAATAGTTGGTTAGGCAGTCAACTGCATTGATTTAATTATATTATTTATGTGTCTGTTTACACCGGGCACTTGAGCCCGCAATATAGTTGCTATCTGTTTTTTGAGTAACCGAACCAGTACCTATATATCAGTATTTCATTCATGACCCTTCTGGTTTACCCCTGTGATTGGCAACCTGTTCCAAGAAGGAACAGGTTGTACCACTGCAAATAGTAAACTCTAAAATTATAATTATAAACTTGAAATGCTTACGGTAAACAAGAAAATAACCAATTATTTTAACCCTTTAAACATCTGGTCAATAGCCTTCTTCTTTTGTTCCAAATTAGGATGCACATAAAGGTTTAATGTCGTGCTTATATTTGAATGGCCTAATAAAACACTTACCGTTTTATAGTCGCACTTACTTTCTATGCACCTGGTAGCAAAGCTATGCCTAAGTCCGTGGAATTTGAGTTCTGGCATATCCAATTCTTTCATTAAGTTTTTGTAATATGTTCTGTATGTTCTCGGCTCAGTTGGTTTGGCATCATTTGTCAGGACATAAAAAGATGGATTGACAATCTTTTTGATGGGTTTTAGCATTTTTAGCAGGTCTTTATTCATTGGCACTTCACGAATGGAATTTTTGGTTTTAGGGGTGTCGAGGATCACTTCTGTTTTGCGAATATCACCTTCAATGATGTAAATACGCTGTATGGTTCGGCGAATATTAATAATACCGTTGTCAGTGTCAATGTCTTCCCAGCTAAGAGCGCAGACCTCGCCAATACGCATACCTGTACATAGGCAGATATACACTCCTAAATTCCGAAAGGTAAAATGTTCCTGTATGTATTGCATCATCTTTTTCTGATGGGTACGGCTCAATACTTCAATATTCTGTCTGGTTCTTTCCGTAGGAAACTGAATGTCGAATGGCTGGTAATTCAGCCATTTGTTTTTAGCTCCGAATTTGATAACCATTTTCAGCACGATGAGAATGTCCTTGACGGTTTTCTGGCTCAACCCGTGCTCTATTTTCTGCAAGACAAAGGCTTGCACTTCGATTTCATCAACCTCGTATTTGCTGCCAAATGCCGGTATTAAATGATTTTCGAGCAGGAGCATATAGGCTGAAAAACTTGATTTTTTTACATATTGCTTCTTGTCTGTTTTCCAAAGAGATATGATCTCTGAGATTGTTTTTTGCTGATTCATATAGTGTTTTTTTGATTCAATGCCAAAGGAAAATAATTAGCAAGAGCTTTTAAACCCAGATGGTAAATCATTAAGGTTCCTAATTTGAGATTCCCGAGGTTTGAGGGTGAGTGGGAAGAGAAGAAGTTGGGCGATGTGGCTAAATTCTCAAAAGGTAAAGGAATTTCAAAAAGTGACATTGAAGAAGGTGGAACTATTGAATGTATAAGATATGGAGAATTATATACACACTATAAAGAGGTGATTATTGAAGTAAAGTCAAGAACAAATGTTGATAAGAGCAACTTGGTATTTAGCGAGGCAAACGATGTAATAATACCATCTTCTGGAGAAACTCAAATTGACATAGCAACAGCGTCTTGCGTATTAAATTCAGGAGTGGCTTTAGGAGGGGATTTGAATATTATTAAAACGGATAATAATGGTGTTTTTCTTTCTTACTATTTGAACAGCAAAAAGAAAATGGAAATAGCCAATTTAGCGCAGGGTATTTCCGTTGTGCATTTATACTCCAGCCAGTTGGCATCTTTGAAAATGAATTTTCCTTGTTTGGCCGAACAAGACAAAATTGCTTCATTTTTATCATTGCTCAATGAAAGAATTCAAACCCAAAACAAAATAATTGATAGTCTGGAAACCTTAATTAAAGGGCTTAGTGAGAAATTGTTTGCACCGAAAATTAGGTTCAAAGACGAACAAGAAAACGATTTTGCTGATTGGCTGGAGAATTTCGGAGACAGTCTTTTTGAAAGCATTTCAAATAAAAATCACAATTCAGATCTTCCAATTTTAGCAATAACTCAAGAACATGGGGCAATACCTAGAGATATGATTGACTATAATGTTTCTGTAAGTGACAAAAGCATTGAAAGCTATAAAGTGGTGCAAAAGGGAGATTTCATTATTAGTTTGAGGTCGTTTCAGGGAGGCATTGAATTTTCAAATTATGAAGGAATTTGCAGTCCGGCTTATATAGTATTGCGCCCGATAAAAGAGGTTAACCGTAATTTCTTCAGATTGTATTTTAAAACGACGGGGTATATAAAACGACTGATAAAAAATCTTGAAGGCATCAGGGATGGTAAAATGATAAGCTTTAAATATTTTTCAGAAGTAACTATACCAACACCTTCGATTGAAGAACAAAAAAAAATCACAAATTTCCTACTCTCTATTGAAAGAAAAATTGAAACAGAAAGGAAAGTTTTAGCACAGTATGAAAACCAGAAAAGCTACTTGTTACAACACATGTTTATATAAATAACTTTTTTAAAAGATAAACTCTTTGCCGTTTATATTTTTTTAATATATTCTTTTCTGTATCAATTTTGTCAGATAAAACTGAAAGGGAAAGAGCGATTTTGGTTTGTTCTTCCAAAGCTGGAATCTCCAATAGCACATTTGACAATCGAGTGGTTGAAATACTTAACACTTTGGAGCCTTGTGCCTCTTTTTGGATTTGTTGTCTTATTTTTTCTGACTTGAATAAATACCCGCAAAAGCCAATCGAAAAAATATTATGTAAAGGACGGGCAAGTATTGTATGCAATCCAGCCAGTACTTTCTGACCATTCAAATTTACTACTTCAATACTTTTTCCTACATCTTTTAAGTCTTCAGAGGCATCGGCTACTATCAGATCGCCTATTTTGCAATAGTTTTCTTCCTCAATTTTACTAATATTTACGTCCGAATTTATATATGGAGTACTTTCATTCTGCAGGTTTAAAAGTGTACCGTACTTCGTATGAATATCTCCGTAGTGAATATTTTTTACATACCCTTCATGATAATTCAACTTATCCCGTGAATATGAATTGGTTACTTTAAACGTAAATACCTGACCTAATTTTCCAAGTCTCCAATCAGGAAAATACTCTCCATTCTCATTTTTAAACCGTAATTTCTGATTGAATAAACTCTCACTAAGCCCTTTAATTGAGGATTCATTGGAGCTCTACATCTATTTTGGAAACAAATTTTGCAGCAAATAGTTCTTCTGCGCTTCAAACTGATTTAATAAACGTTTTTCGGTTTTTATCTTTTGATCAAGTCTGGATAATAACATTGCGATTTTATCTTGCTCTTTTCGCGTGCAAATCGAAATTGGAATTTTGGACAGTTCATTGCCGGAAATAGCAGGGTAACTTGTCCCAGTACATCTCATCATTACATGATTATTAAAATCAGGCTGATTTATCAAAAAGTAAATGAAACTCGGATTATTGTTCGTTTTTATTTATGCATAACCAGTAGATGCGACCCATTGTCTATCATCCTTTCTCCTGTATATGTAGTTGTTTAGCTGGTATGGTCGAACGCATTGAAATAATACATCCCCATCTTCTAATACCCGTGTAGCACGGCTCGGTGCATCTGCCTTTTGTACTATAACCTCCCTTATAAGTTCTCCTTTTACTACCGATTCAAGATCTATGTACACAAACTCACTTATGACTGGTTCTGTTTTAGGATTAATCTGACACTGCTCGTTAACAGTAGTTTTACTCCACCTATCTTGAAACCCTGGAAATCGTAACTTTTGGCTAAATATTTCTTCGCCCAACTTCTTGATTAAGGATTTCAGTTGCTCAATTATTTTGTTTTGAGTCGCTATGCGTTCGTCAAGTATAGAAAGAAATGACGCAATTTTCTTTTGTTCGGTGTCTGAGGGAAAAGGAACTTTAAAACGTTTCAAATCACTCCCATTAATGGAGTTGATTGTTGCGCCTAAGTTTTTGTATACCTCGGATTTATACTCTTCAGTATCAAACCAATGAAATAGAAAATGGTTGTAGCTACTTCTATAAATAGTCATAAATGCACCGAAGGCAAGGCCTTCGTGCTCCTTTTTTATTAGCGCATTTTTTCCAATTAAGTTTTGACTACCATTTCTTACGCATATCAAAATATCGTCTTCTAAAGCCGGATTGAAATTTCCAGTTTTTACGAAAACATTGTCTACAAAGGCTAGTCTTCTTCTCTGAACGTTTGAAGATCGCAGCACTAAAACCCCATCATCAGCGATATCATTTGGGCTATATGTTAATCCGCTAATAATCTCCCCGACTTCTCCTAGCCTCTTTCTGCGCCATTCCCCCTCAAAGCCAGGGAATCTCAAATTAGGAACGTTACTTATTTTTTGTTTTTTGGTTGCCATCTCAATTATTTTTTTTCTCAGCCGTGAACATTAAGGATTGTATAGAAATCAAAAAACTAACCCTAGTTCCTTAAAATATACATCGATCTCTTTATCGAGTTCGGCACGCTTGGCTTCCAGTTGCTTTATTTCACCCATCACTGAAGCTATATCAATCTCATCCTCTTCTTCAAAAGTATCAACGTACCGAGGAATATTGAGATTATAATCGTTATCAGCAATTTCCTTTAGTGGCGCAAGGTGACTGTATTTTTCAATTTCGATTCTTTTCCTGTAGGTTTCAATGATTTTATCGATGTGCTGTTCACGTAGCACATTTTGTGTTTTTACTTTTTCAAAATCATTGCTCGCATCAATAAACAAAATGTTATCAGGGTTTTCACGACATTTTTTAAATACTAGGATACAAGTCGGAATACCCGTTCCATAGAAGATATTTGCTGGTAGGCCAATCACAGCATCCAGAAAATTCTTGTTCTCAATTAGGTACTTGCGGATGTGAAGCTCTGCTGCCCCTCTGAATAAAACCCCATGCGGTAGCACTACTGCCATACTGCCATTTTCGGCTAAATGGTGTACCATATGCTGCACGAATGCAAAATCCGCTTTGCTCGAAGGAGCAAGTCTGCCGTATTGGCTAAAACGGTCATCACTTGTAAATAGAGGATTTGCACTCCATTCAGCGGAAAAAGGTGGATTTGCTACAATGGCTTCAAACTGTTTATCAATATGCTGCGGGTGTTCCAGCGTGTCTTCCTGCTTAATATCAAACTTGCGGTAATGTACACCATGCAATATCATGTTCATCCGGGCAAGGTTGTATGTTGTTCGGTTCATTTCCTGCCCATAAAAGTTGCTTACCTCTTTTACTTCCTTAGCCACACGCAATAACAAAGAACCCGAACCGCATGTAGGATCATATACCGATTTCAACTTACTCTTCCCTGTAGTAACGATTTTGGCAAGCACCTTACTAACCTCCTGCGGGGTATAAAATTCGCCTGCCTTTTTACCTGCACCGCTGGCAAATTGCCCAATAAGATATTCATAAGCATCGCCTAAAACGTCTAACTCGGTCATTTCGAGTTTGAAATCAATATTGTCTAAATGAGAAAGCACTTTGGCAATGATTTCATTTCTTGCATCCGGTGATTTGCCCAGCTTAGTACTGTTCAAATCCATATCTTCAAAAAGGTTGTCAAAATCCTCTTCACTTTCCGTTCCCATTGTACTGAGTTGGATATTCGTGAGAATCTTCTGAAGGTCTTCCAATATGAAATTGCTTTCTGCCTCCTCCTTGTCTTTGTTTCCACGTTTAGCTACTTCGCTGAACAGTTCGGACGGTTTTAAGAAGTACCCCAATTTTTCCAGGGCTTCCTCCCTGATGGCTTCTATATATTCTTTGCCTTGTTTGGTGTTTTCTTTAATGGTTTTGTACTTAATACCATCTGCTTTTAAAATGGAATTGGCATAAATCTCCATTTTCTCAGCAAGATATTTATAGAATATAAAGCCCAAAATATAGTCACGGAATTCGTCAGCATTCATTTTTCCCCTGAGAGTATTGGCTATATTCCAAAGCTGCTGTTCAAGATTGCGTTTTTGATCTTCACTCATTTGTGATCTTTAATTTTGGTAATCCTCAAATTTACATTTTAATGTCTGATAAGGCTATTAATTAGGGCAAGACAATATAATGCCGTCAATAAAAGCTGAATTTAGCAATGCGGGCCTGTTTTTTCGCTATAAACATGTATTTAGGTATTATGTCACAACCTTATCTTTAATATCTTCCACTGTAGTTAATTTGTACAATCAAAACTACATTGATGGAAGGCTAATTTTGATATTTTCGCTCAAGCATATGCCCTATAATTATATTTATAAATTTTTCCTGGTTAAACCCTTTTCAGCCTTCAATGTCACATTATTCTAAGCTTTGATTGCAGTTAAGTGTGCATAAAACGGAAAATAAAATTGCTATGTTATAAGGGCTGCTTTGTCTAAGATAATATATCGGCCAATGACACCTGTTCATTTTTATGGATGATCCTTAAAAAACTTGGCAATACAATAAGTAGCAAAACTAATGCTACTAGGAAGCCGCCAATAACGGCTATAGCTAACGGCTGGTGCAACTGTGCCCCTGTGCCAATCCCTAAAGCCAAGGGGGCAAGTGCGATAATTGCGCCAAGGGCAGTCATCAGCTTTGGCCGTAGCCTGGTAGAAATAGAATAAATAATGGCATCGTCTACACTGCTGGTAAGTAAAGACTCCCGGAACTGGAGATAGGTAAATATGGCATTCTCCCCAATTATCCCTACTATCATGATCAGTCCGGTATAGCTGCCTACATTAAGGGGCGTATGCGTGATAAATAATGCGAGGTAGCTTCCTGAAATACCTAGTAGTGCTACTATGACAATAACGAGTGCCACTTTTATCTTCCTGAACAGGAATAGGATAACAGCAAAAACCAATAGGGTCGATGTAAGCAGGATAACAAGCAGCTCCTTGAATGACTGTTGCTGGTCTGAGTACGAACCACCATATTCTATGTGGTAGCCTCGGGGCAGAACAACGTTTGATGTTATCTGTGTCTGAATATCCTTCATCACGCCGCCAAGGTCACGATTATCAAGACGGGAGGTAACCACTCCTATCGATTGGAGATTTTCTCTTTGTATCTCTGCATCTCCGGTATTAATAGTAATACTAGCCAATTCGGTTATCGGTTTCATCCTGCCGTCAGGGAGAAAAATAAGCATCTTATTGATGTCCGCTGCGGAAAGTTTTCGGTTGCATGGATGAACCAACCGAATATTGGATACTTGCTCCTTCTCGAGAATGTTACCTGCTATATTTCCTTCCAGTGCCGTTTGCATCTGGTATTGGAACGATACGGGCGTGATACCGAATTGCGCCAGCTTTGAATAGTCAGGAACCACACTTAGCGACGGCCCGGCTATCACTATTCCGTTGAACACATCAGCAGTGCCTTTTACATTTGAAATGACTTCAGCAACATTATTGGACAGCTTCCTTAGTATTTGCTGGTCATCGCCATATATCTTTATCTCTACCGGTTGCACCGACGTCATCAGGTCTCCCAGCATATCTCCGATAACCTGTCCGAAATCGACACGCAATGCGGGTTGTGTAGATTCTATTTTCTGCCTTATCGAAGCTATCACATCGTCTGTGGTTGCCGACCTGTCTTTTTTAAGTTGTATCAGGTAATCCCCCCTGTTAGGCTCGGTGATGAAGAAGCCCATTTGTGTGCCGGTCCTCCTGGAGTATGCCTGCACGTCTTTCTCTTTCGTTATTATCTTCTCTACTTCTCTAAGCATCCGGTCTGTTTCTTCAAGTGATGTGCCGGGCGGGGAAGAGTAATCGAGTACAACGCTACCTTCATCCATTTCCGGAAGGAAGCCGGTTTGCAGCTTCGGAAGTATCAGGACAATGCATAGGATGAGCACGGCGGAAACAATGATACTGATATACGGCCTGTGGATAAAGAACGAGATCCAACGCTGTGTCTTCACCGGATGTTCCTTCTTTTTCGTAGCAGCAGGTATCTTTCTGGTAAAAAGGAGGTAGATAACCGGCAGGCCTATCCAAGTAACAAAAAAGGAACATAGCAGGGTGACGATCATAGTATTTGTAAGCACCTTGAAATAGGCCCCTGCAACACCCGTCATCAAAGTAAAGGGAATAAAAATTACTATCGTGCTTATGGATGACCCCACCATGGCCGGGAACAGGTACCTGACTGCCTTTTGCACCAACTTTTCTGTAGGCTCGCCTGGGTGTTCCTCGTGGGTCCGGTGTATCTGCTCCACTACTACTATCGCGTCATCAATGATCAGTCCTATGGCTGCGGCTATAGCGCCAAGGGTCATAATGTTAAGCGAATACCCCATGAAGTAGATCACAACAAGAGTAAGACACAAGGTGACCGGTATCGTAACCAGAATGGTGGCACTAGCCTTGAATGAACGGAGAAAGATCACGGCGACGATGATTGCAAGAGCAAGACCTATCCACAAACTGTCCGTTACACTTTTTACTGAGTCCTTGACAAAGTCAGCCTGCACATAATAGGGACTTATATCCACTCCTTTGGGGAGTATCTTTTTAAGGTCCTTTATGCGCTTCTCTATGTCAGCCGATACAGTCAGCAAATTGGCATTGGGCTGTTTGATCACTGCGACCAGAAGGGCGTCTTTTCCGTTAGCATTGATCCTCGTGTACTCTGTTGCTTCGCTTATGCTGACTTCGGCAATATCCTTGAGCAATATAATCCTCTTGCCGTCATTGCGGATTACCAGGGCATTAAGTTCATCTACGTTATGTACTGTAGCGTCTGTTACAGCAAGGTAAAGATACCTGTAGTCAGCAAGATAACCATTCGATTTTATGAAGTTGGTTTGTGACAAGGATGTATTTACCGCATCTGGATTTATCCCTAATGCTGTCATTTTTTCTTTATCGAGCGAGACCCGGTATTCTTTTTGCTTGCCTCCTATAACCCTTATTTCAGATACTCCGTCGGCCTGCGAAAGAAATGGTTTTATAGTAAATGTTGCAAGTTGCTTTAACTCGATTGGAGATAGGTCATGGCTCTCCAATGTGTAACCCATCACAGGTAATATAGATGGATTCATTTTCTCCACTACTATCTGGGTTTCTGGAGGCAGGGTGCTTCTTATTTCGTTGATCTTTGACTCGATTCGCTGCTGGCTCAGGTCTATATTGGCATTCCAGTCCATAAAGGCAGATATCTCACAACTCCCCCTGCTGGTAGTGCTTCTTACTGTATGGAGGTCAGGTACCTGCTTGATGGCATTTTCCAATGGTTTCGTAACGGTAACCATCATTTTATTTACTGGCATCAGGCCCGCATCCGCTATGATCTTGATCTTTGGGAATGTTATTTCAGGAAATAGACCCGTCTGTAGCTTGCTGTAAGCAAACAATCCACCCATGACAATGATGGCCAGTAATACAGCAAGAGGATTTTTATAGGAGACAAAGAAATTTTTCATGCAGATCTATTGAACAATTTTTACTTTGGCGGTATCACTCAACCCATAATTGCCTGTAACCAATATTTTATCTTCCTGACTGAAGGAAGGTGCTAGAATTTCTACCCAGTCTTTTGTCTCAATGCCTTTTGTAATTTCCACTTTTACCGCGGTAGTGCTATCTGAAATCTTCATTACCCAATAAGTAGTTTGTATGTCATTGCTGAGTATAGCGCTTTTGGGCAGCGATTGTGTTTTTCCCTTTTGTGTCTTCACTATTTTTGCCCTGGCTATCAGGTTTTCAGGTAGTGGGATATTGCTGCTTGTCCTTATAATATAGCTTTCCGTCTGTGATGCGGAGTCCATAACAGGTAGTGATGACTCAACGACACCTTGAAGCACTGTGGCATCTGGTAAAACCAAGGCGACATTTTTTCCTACAGCTATATAACGGCGTAATTCATATGGTAAGTTCAGGATAAACGCAAAACTGGTCCTATCACTGATTACAGCCAACTGCTCCCCATCCTGCACATAATCGCCCGACTGGTGGCTAAGTTGCGTAATATAACCACTTGAGGTAGCAACAATCTTATTTTCGCCTGAAAATTTGAATGAAGGGTCAAGCTTGCTGATCGTGTTGCCTATACTTTGTGATTCCTTGGTCTTGACGGTAAAGAGCACCTCTCCCTTGCTTACAAACTTGCCTATCCTGATATTTACGGTTTGTATATAGCCGCCTGCATTGGCCTTGACATAACTTTTACGCAAGAAAGACGAAGTAGCATTCAGCTCAATATACTCGCTGATCGGGCCGGAAACAACATTAGTAACCGTGACAGGCGTAGTGACTTCTTTTGTGGTTTCTGCCGTAGTCTCTCCGGCTTTACCTTTACATCCCCACAGGTATAGACAAAGCGAAAGCAGGGGTATGAACCGTTTACATATTGACAGCATAAGGTTTTATTTGTTCCAGTAATTAATTTGGTTGATGACCTGTAGTCTGCTGATATTGTTTTGTGCCAGCAGGTTTTTGGCATTGAGATAATTATTGATTGCAATGACAAAATCTGCAATTTTAGCATCGCCGCTTGTCAATAGCCGACCATTTACGCTTATAAGCGTTTCTGCATATCTTATCTGTTTGTTGATATCTGTAATAAGTGATTCGACATTATCCAACTGTTGCTTCAGCTGGGCTTGCTGCTGGTCGTACTGTGCGTTAAAAAAGTTTTTATAATGTGCCACAGTATTCTGCAGATAGCTTATTTTCTGCGTTTTCAGCTTCCTCTGATGGCCATCGTAGATAGGTACTGTAAAGTTAAGGCCGAAACCCGTCCCCAAAGTTTTGTAGACCTGGTACAACGCGGAGGTATTGTACCCGGCGTTAGCATAAATTCCCAGTTTGGGTCGATAACTATAGTTCAGTAAAGCCTGGTTATTATCCAGGATCATACTGTCTAGCATAAATTTTTTATAAAATACGGAGGATGTTTTATCCGGCAGTGGTAATACTGTTATGTCCGGGGGGGTAAGTGACACCAAACCTGTATCAAAAATACCACACAAATAGTTCAATGTGGCAAAATCTGTTTGGTATTGCAGGTGCAGCTGTCTTATCTGCAGTTCCTGCTGTTGCAAGGTAACCAGAAACGTCAGGTAATCAGTTTGCCTGTAAATATTGCTTTCCGTTAGTTTCCTCAATAACGTGTCTTCCTGCGAAAGCAGCTTATGGATTTCTTCATTAAACTGTAGTTGTTGCCAGTCGCCATAGGCGATGATGTATTGGTTAGTGATCGAACGCCTGATGTCCTGCTCGGACATCTTTTTGCCGTTGCGTAAAGAATCGCCCTGTAGCCGGACTGTACCTAGTTGGGCCGCCTTGTTTTTTCTGCCTGTAAATGCCTGGTCTACACTTACCAGGGAACTATAGGTGCCATTATTGGTAACCGCTGGGTCGTAACCATAACCATTTATTACCGGGGCATAAAAATTACTGCTTGTAAAGTTTGCCTGGGGTTTATAAACAGACTTGACCAACTGGCTGTCTATCCCGGCAGACAAGATCTGGTTGTCATAATCCTTGAGCAACGGACTGTTGGACAATCCTGTTGCGACATAATATTCCAGGTCATATTGCTGGCAGTATGCGTCACGGAAAGAGAGAATGAATAAAAAAGCAACAAGGACCTTTGCCATTAGTAAAACGGATTATTTCCTGTGTCAAAGGAACATACTAAAACTGAAGAAAAAAGGAAGATTTAAAATAGCAGGGTAAATGTATGCCTGCCGTCTTTAAAACTGTATTCCAGCCGATAGCCGGCTGCGTCGCATATCCGCTTTACGATAGCTAATCCAAGTCCATTGCCGTCCTCTGTAGTATTGCCGTCCCTAAAAAAGCGTTTGAAAAGGTTTTCCTCTTTTATTTCTTCTAGCTCGGAGGTATTTGAAATGGATAGCTGGCCGGATTTCAGGGATATGCCGATCCAACCATCCGTGGTATTGTATCTTACCGCGTTATTCAATAGGTTACCGACTACGATTTCCGCAAGGTATGCGTGGAAGCGGACGGTTACGGGCTGGTATTGGATGAATTCCAGATGCAGCCCTTTTGAGGAAATGATATCGAGGATCTCGTCCAGTTTTTCCTGCATTACTTCGTCTATTTTAACCAGGTCAGCCATAGGGAATTGGGAGTGCTCAATTTTTGTGAGCAGCAACAGCGACTGGTATAGCTTGGATAGTTTTCTTACCGCATTTTCAATATCGTTTACTTGGTCAGCATTTTTTTGAAGCAACGCCTCATTCTGCAAGATCAATTCCAGCCTCGTTCTTATCACCGACAAAGGTGTCTGCATCTCATGTGCTGCGTTGCCGGTAAATTCTTTCAATGATTGGAAATCGGCTTGTACACGGCTTGTCATTTCCTGGATATTCTCGTTCAGTAGGTCAAACTCATCAATGTCAGTTTTTGGAAAGGCCGGATGCGCTTTTTCTTCAATGTCATATCCCCTTATAAAACTTATGGTATTATAGAAGGGTTGCCAAAGACGCGTAAGGACGGCCCTGTTAATGAGATAGCCCGCCAACAAAATGAGCGCTATCATACCTATCGTTATTGCAACTACCACTTGGAGCAGGCTTTCGTTTTCTTCAAGTGGTTTGCTGACAACAATAGTGAATGTATTGTTTGAGACGGCCATTCCGAATTGCACTTGCCGGGACCATTCCTTTGCCCTGGCATATTGGACATATGTATTCTTGAAAGTAGGGGTTGCCGGTCCGGGAATATTGAGATAATCAATGTACTGGTCTTCCGTATTGACAATTTCTGGCAGCTTGCCATACTTTCTGGCGTAAGTTATAATCTCCTCTTTCTCGTTACCCAGTGCTTCATCAATCTGCTGGATAAATATGTATTGCATGAGGAAGTAAAATACACAGCTGCCAACCAAAAAAATGATGATGGTTACAGTCAGGTTCACCCTGTTATATTTTGCAAATAGCTTCATCGGTAGCTGAATTTATATCCCGTCCCGTAGATGCTGTGCAAATAGTCGCCACATCCGGCCTGTTGTAGTTTCTTCCTAAGATTCTTGATATGGGCATACATAAAGTCAAAATCCTCAACAAGATCCATGTTGTCTCCCCACAGGTATTCAGCAAGTGTATTCTTAGTGAGCACTTTGTTTTTATTGATAATAAAATACAACAGGAATTTATATTCGGTTTTGGTCAGCGCAACCGGTTTATCGTTGATACTTACCTCCGAATTATCCGTATCGACGATTATCTCCTCAAATTTCACAAGGTTACCTGCAAGGGAATTCTTCCTTCTGACAATGGCAGAAATACGCATACTTAGCTCGGCAAGATGGAATGGCTTTGTCAGGTAGTCATCCGCCCCGAGTTTAAGACCAGCCAGTTTATCATCCAGCGAATTTTTTGCAGAGATGATAATCACTCCATCCAACTTGCGCTCCGTTCTCAATTCTTTAAGTAAATCGAGGCCGCTGCCCCCCGGAAGCATGATGTCGAGTATAATACAGTCGTAGTCGTAAAGGTCTATTTTTTGCAGTGCGTCCCTATAGTTGAGTACCGACTCGCACAGGTATCCCTGCGAGGTCAAATATTCGACCATGCTATTATTGAGCGACCGCTCATCTTCAACAATCAGTATTTTCATTAATTGGTTTATGTCCTATTTTCATTTAGTTGCCTTCACCAACAACCAGCACTTCAAACGATCCCGGGGTTATGTTTGGTCTCTTTCCGTTTTCCGCCTTTTCAAAAGCTGCCGTAGGCAGGTATAGCAAGTGCGTTACTGGGTCCAGTGCTATAGTCCTGGCACCTTTTTTTGTGGGCATATTGGCTACCACAATGTACTGGTCGGCAGATTTTTCCTTTATTATAGTAAGCGTCCCGCTGCCATTAGAACTATATACCTGCTTCACCGACGGATCGAAAGCCACACCGTCGCACCCGTCACCGATAGGGATTTCCTTTACCACCTTACCGTTATCTGCATCCATCACTACAAGTATCTTGTTGCTGCAACCGGCAAACAGCCTCCTCGTCTTTATGTCCATTGCCAGCCCTGACGGTTCTTCGCCTTTTCCCGTATGCCATCTGTTTACCACAGCAAATTCTTTGGCGTCAATGGCTACCACCTCGTTTTTATCTTCTATGTTGACGAATAATTCACCTTTTTCGTCGGATACGGCTGTTTCCGGCTTGCCGCCTAAAGGTATTGTTTTTATAACTTTATTTGTAGCTGGGTCAACGATACTGATATCATTGCTGCGCCCGTTGCAGACTATTATTTTTTTTGAAAAAACATCATACATCACGGCATCCGGATTTTCACCAACAGATATCTTGCCGGTAACCTTATTTGTTTTTATATCGAATATAGTAAGGTCGTTGCTTCTACCGTTGCTCGTATAACCTCTGCCAAATTCGGGAGCGAAGGCAATACCGTGTACGCCTTCGGTGTTAGGTATTTTATTCACTGTTTCACCGTTTGTCTTGTCAACAATATTTACCTCAGTTCCGTGCGCAATATATAAATAAGGCTGCACCGGACTCACCGCGAGATAATCCCACTTGCCATCACCGTTTATGTGAAAGGTTTTCTGGATATGGCAGTTGCTTTTTTGAGCATGGGTTGTTGTGCCTGCAAATAACATCAATAATGCAACGCCTATTTGAAAAGAAGTTCTTGTCATTTTTTTGATTTTTAATATGGCAATTTGGATAGTAAAACTGAACTAATTCTGAATTCAGGTTGGTAGTCCGAACTTACCACTTTTTGCATACAGAATTCATTCAGGATTCCAACAAATCTTTGTACCTATTCATTTCATATGCGGTTAGGGATATTATTCGGGATAGGGCTATTGTTGAATATGGGTTGCTTTGCACAGTGCCCTTTTCGGGAGGGAGAGGGCGACGGAATATTGGGTCGATGGGAAAATGTTGATCATACCCTTGGAATTGAGGTATATAAGTCAGGTGAGGACTTCAAGGCCAAGATTATTTGGTTTCGCGACCATGACAATCTGGCCAACCCTGCGGATAAGCGTAAAGATGCCCATAATCCTTATCCATTGCTCAGAGACAGAAAAATAGTGGGTATGGATGTCCTCCGGGGGTTGATCTATAATAAAAAAGAAAAGCGCTGGGAAAATGGTTTTATTTACGATGCTACTTCAGGTAGGGAATGGTCATCCAGTGCAACCCTTTCGACCAACGGAAGACTGAGGGTTCGGGGGTATTGGAAATTTGAATGGATAGGTAGGACAATGACATTTATTAGGCTCTAGTATTCCCTTTTTGATATTGGGATAATGCATAAAATGGTTCGGGTGCTCTCGTTATTCAGAAAGGCTTCAGAATTGAAAGAAATATTTGCTTGTAGTTAATAGACACAAAGCAAGAGACTATGGGTGACGAGCGCGTATTTAGTATTCTGATTTCCACGTGGAATAATCTTGACCTTCTAAAAATAACAATAGGCAGCCTGAAAAAAAATTCTGCATACCTGCACCAGATAATCGTGCATGTAAACGAAGGCAATGATGGTACGGTAGGTTGGTTGCGGGACAATGGAATTGAATATACCTATACAAAGCTCAACGTAGGTGCCTGTTACAGCAGGAACATTTGTTCTTCATTGGCAGAATGCGAATATGTGCTCCTGTCAGAAGACGCCAATTATTTTTGTCCGGGTTGGGATATGCACCTACTTAGTGCCGTAAAAGAGCAAAAGGATGATTTCTGGTGTATTTCAGCTACCAGCATTAAGCATTCCCCTACAAACGAAAGATCAGTAATCGCTCCGTATTATTTTGGGGATTCAGCTGAATCCTTTAATGAGCAGTTGCTGCTTGTTGGTTTTGACCAGTTACCATTTGACAACTGGACTGGCATCAATAGGCAGGCTTTGCTATTGAAGAGGATAATTTGGAGTGCAATTGGGGGATTGAGTGTGGAGTTCAATCCCGGCGCGTCTTCGGATACTGACCTTGCCATGAAATTATGGACTTTAGGAGTGCGGCTATTTTGGGGTATCGCAAACAGCCGTGTTTACCACATAGGAAAACAAGAGGCAAGAATAGCAAAACAAAACAATGGAGAGAGAAAGTTCCTGCAAAAATGGGGCATTTCAACAGGTACATTTCTAACATACTACATAACCGGTGACAGTATGCAGCCTGGACAAAGAAGCGTTCCCTTTTCTGTTTCGATGAAAGATTTCCTACTTCGCTTGTGGCATGACTCTCGGCACGTCAGGGGTTACTAAGTATTTATGATCCGACGTTTTCATTCAGAATACCTTCAGAATTGAAATTAAACTTTGCTTTTATTATTCAAAAAAACTATTATGAAAAAATTAATCATTATTGCGGGGATAGGCCTGATGGGGGCAACCGCTGTGTACGCACAAAAGATCAATGAATCAAAAGTTCCGGCTGCGGCCAAGAACGCTTTTATGAAACAATTTCCTGGTGTTAACGCCAAATGGGAAAAAGAGGGTGCGGATTTCGAAGCCGGCTTTGACAAGGGTGGCAAGAAAATGTCGGCCGTATTTGCTTCTGACGGTTCATGGAAAGAAACTGAAACAAGCATAGCCGTATCTGCGCTTCCTACCGCAGCACAGCAATACGTAAAGAAGAACTATCCTTCTGAAAAAATAAAGGAAGCCGCAGAAATAAAAAAAGCCAATGGTTCAATTGTGTATGAAGCCGAGATCAAAGGCGGGGACCTGTTGTTTGACCAAAACGGAACTTTTATCAAATCCAGCAAGGATTAAATAATACCGGCAGGGCACCCTGCCGGTATTGCATTTAGAAGTTCAACCATTACATATCGTAAGGTAAACGTTTTACCACTTGCAATGCAATTGAAACTCATCGACTAAATGGCAATTCCAATCAATAAAAAACAAAAAAATGAAATTATTTATAGCCTCGATTACCGTCTTCATTTTGCTATCAACAGTCGCTGTAAGCAATGCGCAGATTAAAATACTCTTTGATGCATCGAAGGCCGAGATGGCTGGCAATGCAGATTGGGTTATTGATGCGGACCAGTATAATATAAAGTTTAGTAGCTCGACAGGCTTGCCGTATCTGGCAAGCGGAAGCAACAAAAGCAATCCCGCCCAAATACCAACCCCGTCGCAAAGCGGTATATCGGCCACTACGGCAGAAACGTACTGGACTGGTGCGATATCGGCATGGGCCGTGGACTGCGTAAAAAAGGGCTACACGGTTGAATCTTTGCCATGGGACGGGCGCATTACATACGGAGATGCAAGCAACACACAGGATCTTTCAAACTATAAAGTATTCATCGCAGATGAACCCAATATACCTTTTTCTACTACAGAAAAGACGGCCCTCATAATGTTTGTACAAGCGGGCGGTAGTCTTTTTATGATATCCGACCACAATATAAGCGACAGAAATGGTGACGGATGGGATTCTCCACGCATATGGAATGATTTAATTGCCAATAATACCATACAGCCATACCCGTTCGGCATCTATTTCGATACTACCGACTTTTCCCAGACAACTACAAATATTTCGGCTTCTGCAAGCGATTCGATAATTCACGGGCCTATGGGTTCTGTTACCGAGGTGCAATGGTCTGGTGGCACAACTATGACTCTAAATCTTGCGCAGAATCCATCTGTAAAAGGAGTTGTATTCAAAACAGGAACCACGCCGGGCAATACCAATGCAATGGTAGCCTACGCAAGATTTGGACAAGGTAAAGTTGCAGCGATCGGAGACAGTTCACCTACTGATGATGGCACAGGTAATCCCAATAGTACTTTATATCCTGGCTATTTTGGTGATGCCGCAGGTAACCATCAACTGCTGCTTATGAAAATCACTATCTGGCTGGCAGGCATACCCTCTTTATCTATCGTTTCGGCTATAGATCACAGGCAGCCGACAATAAAAATATTGCCCAACCCTTCCCACGGGATTATCCACTTATCAAGCGATACACAGTTATTTGATATACATTTTTCGGTTTACAACAGTGCAGGCCAAATTGTCTCCACGAAAATAATAGACACAATAGTAGGGGTCACAGATCTCGACGTAAGTTTACCCACAGGTTTTTATATTTATAAGTTTGAGAATAGCCTGACCTCTATAACAGGACGCTTCCTCGTGGATTGATCCTGCCAGAGCTAATCTAGTATTACTATCCAATTTTTAAATTAGAAAGGACAAAATATTTACATGTGTGGCTGACTATCGGCGCGTACAGAACGTACAGCCGAAATAACCTAGATGTCCATGGTGAATATACAATGTCACATATAGTGCCAAGTTGCGCTGAAAGAACTATTCCCGACAAGAAGAAAACAAACAATGGCTGGTAACTATTGAATAATAAATTATAACTGTTATTGATTGAATTACATATAACTTCAATGAAATAATGAGTATAGGTAACTGTCAAGTAAAGACAATGCCGGGATGAAGCCGATAGACAGAAAATTTTCCAACTCTATCGGAATGTGAATTTATTTTGACCGTAACCTGAATTATTATGATAGCAAATGAAACGCTGAAACAACAGATAAAGGATTTTTTTGGAAATATTGAATCTATCCCCGAAATCTTACAGCCGTTTATTTTGAAAGTTGGAGAAACTTACTCGGAATTTGAACTAGTAGGACGTGATATTGCAAATTTGGGAATTCTAAACACGGAGTTGAGTCAGAACAAACAGCCTGAACATGAAAGCAAAGTTGCAAAGCAGATGCTTGATAAAGCGAAACGTATGTATTCCTTTCTCAGTCAAATCAATCAAGCGATTGTTCACTCCCGCGACGCCGAAACTATTTTTAAAAATGCTTGCGAAGTCGCAATTGCATCTGGCGAATTTAAGTCAGCTTGGATTGGCATATTTGACAACTTACACAAGACAATAAATATTGTTGAGGGCCGGGGTGTTCTTGAAGAGGACGTCGTCCCTTTTACAACAGCTATTTATGAAAGCACTGGGCCACAGTACTATGTGCTGCAAACTGGCACTTATTTTATTTGCAACGATATAAAAAATGACACTACTATTGGCAAATGGAAGTCTTTCGCGGAACTACGCGGATATGGATCTTGTATGGTACTGCCGATAAGAAAATCTGGACAGATCGTCGGCTCCTTCAATTTGTTTGCTTCTACTCCCAATGCCTTTACGTCCGAAGAAATTGCCTTGCTGGTAGAAGCAGCAGGTGATATTTCATTTGCGCTTGATGTATTTGAGAAAGAAGATAGATTAAAACATAGCGAATTGCGCCTTAATCAGGCCCAGGCTATAGCTAATATTGGTAGCTGGGAACTAAATTTGTCTACACGATATATTTTATGGTCTAAACAACACTGCATAATATATGGCTTGCCAGGTGAGCATAACATCCATTCATTGCCAAAATGGGTGTCTTTTATACACCCAGACGACAGGGCCAATGTTTTAACTACAATCAAAGAAGTGGAAGAGTCTTTGCAACCCTGTGCGTTTGCCCACCGAATAATTCGCAAGGACGGGATAGTGAGGTATATTCAATGTGAATGTTACTTTGAATATAATAAGGAAGGACAACCGATTTCCATTTACGGAGTTTCGAATGATGTCACGGAAATGAAAGAAGCAGAAAATAAGCTACTTGGCATGAACCGGCTTTACTCTTTCACCAGCATACTTAATCAAACTATTATACATGTAGATAATGAAAAGGCCCTTTTCGATAAAGTCTGCGATATTTTAATTGACATTGGAAAGTTTAAAATTGCATGGATAGGCATTCCCGACAGAGCAACCAAGAGACTTTTTATGGCGAGCCAGTGTGGTATAAAGACGGAGGATGTACCACGTTTTGAAAACTTCAGATATGATGATTATGGGCCGCAAGAACATGTATTGAAAACGGGCAAGGCATTTATTTGTAATGACATGCAACAAATGGATCCACTGTCTGGCTGGCGGAAATTTGCGCTAAGTCGCCAATGGGGCTCCTTTACTGTTTTTCCCATAAGAAAATTGGGGACTATTGTTGCCACCTTGAATTTATGTGGGAAGGAAGGTCAGTTCTTAAATCCAGATGAGGTTCAATTACTAGAGGAGGCAGCAGGCGAAATATCGTTTGCTCTTGATTCATTTGAAAAAGAAAGATTGCGGCGTGATGCCGAAAAGCGGCTTGAACATAATGAAATGGGTCTGAAGAAGGCTCAGTCTATCGCGCATTTAGGTAGTTGGGAGCTTGACTTTTCAACAGGCGTTGCCACTTGGTCGGAAGAAGCATTAAGAATATATGGACTGCCTACTAACCAGCCTGCACAGTCTTTTGACGTGTGGTTCTCGCACATTCACCCCGATGATAAAGAATTTGTCTCGGAAGAAATAGAGAAAGCTAAAACGACATTTAGCAATACTGCATTATATTTTCGCATTCTAAGAGAAGATGGTTATATAAGGCATGTCCATTCCCAGTCGCAATACTTACTTAATGAAAATGGAGTGCCTGTGGGAATGTATGGTGTCGAGTACGATGTAACCGATATTAAGCAAGCAGAAAGGTCACTGCTACAATCTAAAGCCAACCTACGTCTGATTGTTGATTTAATCCCGCAATCTATATTCGCAATGGACGGCAGCGGCAGGTTTGTATTCGCAAATGTGAGCTTCGCAAACCTATATGGTCTCACACCAAAGGAATTAGTATACAGGAATATCGCTGATTTGATTCCTGATAAAAGTTTGGCCGAACAATATTGTTCTCAAGCAAAGAGGGTTATAGAATCAGGGGAGGTTACGTTGGTGCCGGAAATGCCGTTTACAGACCATTTAGGCAATAAAAAGATATTCTATTCTACAAAGGTGCCCTATACACCAGCCGGCACTGCCAACACAGCTATGCTGGGCATATCTTTAGATATTACAGAACAGAAAAAAGCCGAGTATGAAAAAACAAAAATCATAGCCGATATGGTTCAACGCAATCAAGATCTGGAACAGTTCTCTTACATTGTCTCTCACAACCTTCGCGCGCCGGTGGCCAACATAATAGGCATTGCCCATCTGCTGCAAGGGGAAGAGAACGAAAACGAAAAAGAGACATTGGTAAGAGGGCTGGTAAACTCATCCGAAAAACTTGATGGGGTGATAAGAGACCTGAATTACATTTTGCAAATCAAGCACGACGTACACGAAAAAAAAGAGGTTGTAAAACTGGCAGAATTGTTATCAGATATTCAATTAAGCATCGCAACGTTGCTCAGGAGTGAAGACGTAAGGATTGAAAGCAATTTCGATGAAATAAATGAGTTAGTAACATTTAAAAGTTATTTACACAGTATTATTTTCAATCTCATAAATAATAGTATAAAATATAAACAACCCGCAGTTCAACCTTTAATTGAGATAATGACTAAGGGGACAAAGGAAAACTTCACCTTGATATTTAAGGATAATGGCCTTGGAATAGATCTTGAACGAAATGGCGACAAAATATTCGGCCTTTATAAACGTTTTCATTCCCATCGCGAGGGAAAGGGCATGGGACTGTATATGGTTAAAAACCAAGTAGAAAAAATAGGGGGCAAAATCTTTGTGGAAAGCGAAGTTGATAAGGGTACCATTTTTACGATTGTTTTCACGGATTTAAATTTAGATATGTTTAAAGGAGTGTAATTGGTAGATGCTTGATATCTCTACTTATTTCTAGCTTCTTTTCTCGGTCTAATTAGAAATGTCAATATTTGGCAACCAAGCAAGAAAAGAGAAATTGGAATAGGAATATAAACATGCGGCTTGTAAAATCAAGTTTATAATTTTTTTGATATAGTTTTCTTGTAACAAAATGGTCACTGCAAACCTTTGATTTTTTAGCATTATTTTTGTTTTACCATGTATAACACACTACTCATTTCATCATCTAACTGGGACTCGTTGAAAGAGCTACCAGCCATCTTGAAAAAAAGTAATTGCCAAGTTGATATATTCTCGGCAGGTAATTCCTGGGTACTTCACAATGGATATTATGATAATTGGATAGAAGCACCAGCTGACATCACCGCGTTCATTGAGCACTTGTTGGATTTCTTAAAGGCCAATTTCCATAACTATTGGTGGATTATTCCTGGAGATGATATTACTTTAAGGATACTTAATGATCGAATAACCGATGAGGCATTATTTTATAAAGTTATGCCATTGACGAAAATTGAGAACCGAGCACTATTGGGATCAAAAGCTGGACTTGCTGAATTGTGTACTAAATACAGCATAAAATCACCTAAGCAGCTGGTATATAATGATAACCTTTCCAATTCGCAAATTAGCAATTATCTAGGCTTTCCTTTGATGGTTAAAGTTGATGAAAGTGAAGGCGGATATGGAGTTTTTAAATGTAATAACGAACAAGATTTGGAGAGAAGGCTGGCAGAAATAACACATAAGAAAAATCTGGTTTTCCAGCAAGTGATAATAGGCGAAGACATAAATACTGAAGCACTTTATAAAAACGGATCGTTAGTAGTTTATAATTATTCACTTAGTACAAAGACAATAGGCAATTTTGGCATTTCAACCCGACGTGTATTTATACATAATGATGACCTAGACGATACGCTGAAAAATATAGGTAAAGATTTGGGATTGAACGGATTTGGGAATATTGTTTTTATGCGCGAATCTAACACCGGCGAGTATTATCTTATTGAGATTGATATGCGTCCTAACTCCTGGATGTATTATGGAAAATTTACTGGCAATGACTTTATACAGGGAATAAAAAACATCATGCAAGATAAATTTGATCTGATAAAACCGCCAATAAACATTAAGAACAAAGAACAAATCATCGGAATATACAAAAAAGATGTATACAGGTGTATAACAACAAAAGATTTTAATGGGCTTTTTTATTGGCTACTTAACAAAAACGGCAGCTGGCGTTATATACCGTTGCATGACAAAGTATTATTTAGAAAAGTAAACAAGTTCCTATTGGATACACTTTCGATGTATATAGGTAATTTATTTAGGCGTAAAAAGAAATGGGCGTAAAGTGTTCGCGACACCTCACTTTTTGATTCACATAATTATATGACCGTACTTAAACAGCAAACAGTCAAACATATTCACCATTACAAGTACAAATTAATATGTGTGGTTTATATTACATCAGAAGTAAAATAAACCATACTTTTAATAACACAACTCTATAGCGAACAATTGCGGCTATAATTTGTTCCTGAGTAGACAGCTTTTTCAGATTTTCAATGTTTAAAACGTAACTATAAACTCACTGCCTTCATTTAATTTACTAGTCACTTCTATTTTTCCACCGATAGCTTCTATCTGCGTTTTCGTAATAAACAATCCAATGCCCTTGCTATCATACCCCTGATGGAAAACTTGGTTTAACTTAAATACCCGGTCACGGTATTTTTCCATGTCAATTCCAAGCCCGTTATCTTTCACTGACAGCTGGATTACGTTATTGATGTTGCTTGTCGATATGGTTATTTTCAGTGGCGTATCTTCCTTGCTGTATTTGATCGCATTGCTGATTAAGTTGTAAAGGATGCTCTCGAGATATATTTTAGGGTATGCCAGATTTTGGACTCTAAGATGGAAAATCACGTCTACATTCTTTTGATAAATAATACCCTGCGACTGTTTGATAATGTCGTTGACAATATCTTGAAAATTGCAATCATCGTACTGGATGTCCTTATTGAGCTTGATCTGTGAGAGATCCAACAACAAGTCCAGGTTGTTGAGCAGGGATATACTGCTCTCATGTATCATTGTCAATGCCTCCTTGTCGTCAAATATGCCGTCCTGCTCCGAGATCATTTTTATATTTCCTGCCGGTCCCCTTAGATTATGTGCAACAATCTGGTTCAATCCCTCAAGTTGATTGATCGTGTTCATTAAATTTATCGATGTAGTTTCCAACTCGATATTCTTTCTGCTGATTTCATTGTTAAGTTCCTTTTTTCGGGTCATGTCAACAATGTCGCACACAAAGTATTTGGGGTTATCCATATTGTCCCAAACGAGGGTAACAGTTAGCAGTGTAGTGACTACTTTCCTAGTTTTTGAAACATATCTTTTTTCAACCGAATAGGATGGTATTTCTTTGGTAAGTAGCTTTTTTATCAGTTCTACATCCATATCCACATCGTCAGGATATGTTATATCCCGGTAATGAAGTTTTAATAGTTCTTCTTTTGTGTATTCAGTAAGTTTGCAAATGATATTGTTCACTTCAATCCAATTCCCTCCTAGGCCAAGCAAAGCTTTCCCGGTACCCGAATAGTTAAACGAATTGGCAAATGTCTCCTTACTTATCTTCAATTCTTCCTCTGCAAGTTTCCTTTTATGAATATCTGTGTGGGTGCCGATAAACCGTAATGGAGATCCCTCCTCATTTTTGCTGACTATTATACCTCTGCTGAGTATCCACTTATAAGTCCCGTCCTTGCATTTATACCTAATTTCAGTTGAATAAATTGGAGACGCTCCAGACAGATATTTATTAGCGTTTGCTTCTGCAGTTACCAAATCCTCGGGGTATACTTTTTCAGTCCAATCCGATATTGTTACAATTTCTCCTGAATTATAACCAAATATTTCTTTCCATTTATCAGAAAAAAATATTGTGTTATCCTTTAAGTTCATATCCCACATTCCATCACCTGCCGCATCCAATGCCAGTTTCCACTTGTCTTGAATTATTTCACTTTCGCCATAATGAGCCAGATTTTCCAAGACAATAAATAACAAGTTTTTATCAGGGTGTATGGGAAGTATTCTGATAGAATAGGCTGTAGAGGAATTATTGATATTGGTACGATATACTAAAAAATCATTTTGTCCGGATATAAAGCACTGTTCAACACGGGAATCGCATTGTGCAAAAATGTTGTCGTTACCGGCAACCTCCGCAATCTTTTTGCCTAAATACTTATCTACAGTAAGCTTCAAAGGTGAATTTTCTCTGTCGCAAATTCTGGTCATAGTATGGTCCCTGGCAACTTCAATAACCCGTTCACTTGTTTGCAATAAGGTGTATATTATTGTTTCAATTCGGTCTTTTATGTTCTTCATTTTATTAACTTAAACCTGAGTTTAGCTGGGTAATTTGACTAGCGGAGCAAAGCTATGTTTTAAACATCGAAGATGAGTTTATATGGGTGCATAAATAACTGAAAATTAGCACTATGCATATTAAAAAGCGTCTATTTAACGTATTTTTGCAAGCATTTCAATTTCCGGATTTCCTTCCTGATCCATCCACTGAGGTAAGCAATAGAAATTACCTCTTATTCCTCTCAATTTAAATGGTATCAGCCGATTGTACTTCACGGCGATATTAAGGAACGCAGAAATAAATTTTTCCTTACTGGTTTTTTGTTCTAATACAGGTTCTTTCATTAATAATAAGGCAATGATATCAACAGAGCGTAATGGTTTATTTGCAGTTGCTATGATAAAGGCTATTTTATTAATCCATGTATCTCGATGATTATATTGATTTTCAAGTCTTTTATTCAATCCGACCTGCTTTTTCAGAATTTCCATTTCGGAAAGGAGATTTTTCATTTGATCATTCGCTTCATCTAACTGTTTTTGTTTTTCCAGCAGCTTAGTGTTCAATTTTCTGATTTTTAGTTGGTAGCTTTTTATTAGATTCTCGTTTATTTCCATTACACTATAATTAAATTCAATGAAGATCCTACATATCAACGACGCAAATCTAATGATAATCTAATTATCAGACATTGTAATCTAATTATAATCTAAATCACGGTCAAATAGTTGCCAAATAGCATTCAAACGGTTGTCATCCTATGTTTGCAATAGCAAGTAAATAGAGATAATTTAGGTATTGAATCATTGCAGAAGAAAAGGGGTAAAGAACAAGACTGAGGTTTGTCATTGGGCATTAAGCCTGTTCGCAATGCTAGT
>NZ_PPSL01000010.1 GCF_002954265.1 Flavipsychrobacter stenotrophus
AGTCAATAAGCTGCTCAAACAAGCATTTGCTATTGCGACAAAAGAAGCAATTTTTGAGAAAAATTATTTACAAAATACTTGTTTATAAACACAGTTCATTGCGAGCCCTTCGCGAAGCAATCTCACGTAAGGACGTACTCGTTTTGTGCTTGTTGTAACTAGACAAATCTGGCAAACTACCCGACGTGAGATTGCTTCGTGCCTGCCAATGACCCGCTGAAAAAACCAACATGTAAACCTATTTAGTGACGAGGCAAACCAATATCGGGACTAAAAAGTGGAAGAAAAACGGAAGAAAGTGGAAGTTTTTGGAAATTTGTTAACACCTTCAAAACCTACCCACAGCACACTACAGCCGACACCTCCAAAACAAAATTTCCGTAAGCACGAAAAAACTTCCACTTTTCAGAATAAGAATACCCGAATGTCACCGTGAGGCTCTCGAACCGCGACATTCGCACGGGAGGTATTCGTTTTGTGGTCTGTTTAAATTCTGTGCAAGCATCCCGATGTGAGATTGCTTCGCGAAGGGCTCGCAATGACCAGCATAACGAGTATTTTCGTCAGGTTGCAACCACCCTACTTATTCCTAGGTATCCTGAACGTAAGGCTGATGATGGTGCCTTTGCCGTAGAAGGAATCGAAGTAGAGGCGGCCATTGAGGCGGCCGGCACGGATCTGCATATTGTTGATGCCGTTGCCTTTTTTTACTGCTTTGGGATCAAAACCGAGACCGTCATCTTTGAGGATCATCTGCAGCACATCACGCTTTTTCATGCTCACATCGAGGGTGATGTTGCGGGCCTTAGAGTATTTAAGGGCATTGTTGAGCGCTTCCTTAAAGATCATGATAAGGTTGCGGCTCATGTCCATTGGCAGGCGATAATTGCGCCACTTTTCTTCTATGCCGGTTACTGAGAAGTTCACGTTGGTATCCTGTAGCAGTTCACCGCCAAAGTCTTGTATGCGCACCAATATCTCGTAGAGGTTGTCGTTTGATGGTTTTAGCGACCATAGAATATCGCGGGTACCACCATAGAGTAATGATGTATTCTCTTCTATCTGTCCGAGTATACGGGTAACATCGGGGGTTGGCTCTACCTTACTTTTCAGTACGTTGGTGAGCACGTTGATGCGGGTCAGTTTGTTACCTATCTCATCATGAAAATCTTCAGCGGTACGTAGTCGTATCTTGGATTGTTCTTCTGCCCTGAGTTTGGCCAACAGCTTCTGGCGGCGCTGATTGCGCTTGTTGTAGATAGACTGCAGCAGTATACCTATGAGGATACAAGCCACCAATATACCCACCCTGAACCACCATGTTTTGTGATATGGCGTGATGATCTCAAATGCATAGGCCAGTTGCGGATGTGTCTCTCCATCTGATCCTACCGATTGCACATAAAAAACATACCTGCCGGGAGGTAATGCAGAATAGGTAACGGTGTTGGTGGCCGACCATTCAGACCACGGAGCGTCTATACCCTCCATACGATAGCGATACAGCACTTGCTCGGCACCGCTGAGGGTTATGGCCTGGAAGGTGAAGGTTATGTTGTTCTTTTTGTACGGCAGGTGCAGATTGACCGGTACACCATACCACTGATCAAGGCTATCGTAATAGCTCGGATCTATGCTTGCTTCACCCGCCAGCTTTACCGATTGCATAACAATACTTGCGGGAGCTGAGGAAATGACTGATGAATGAGGCTGATAATGTACCGCTCCATTGGTAGTGCCAAACCAAATGCTGCCGTCCTTCAACTTCAACACGGCATTGATATTACTCTCCATGCCGGTAACACCCTGTGCCTTGCCGAAGAAAGTAACCTGGGCTACCCCTGTGGCATTCATCATTATCTTATGTATACCAAAGCCCGTGCCCACCCAAATATTGCCGTCGCTATCGTCTATGATATTATAGACGAAATCTGACCGCAGCCCATTGGACTTGTTGACCACAAGCGCTTTGCGAGTGGACAGGTTATACCTTATTGCTCCATTATCTGCGCTACCCATCCACAGGTCTGAGCCACGCAGGATCATGCAGTTGATATTAGAACTATCGGCAATAGTACCTGTAAGGAATGGTGATACTATATCCTGGTTATGAAGGAACAAACCGTCTTTTTCAGTAGCTATCAACACACTATCGGCACCAATGGACAGAAAGGAAACGACGTGCAAATTATTTTTTACGTTCACCGTTCTGAAACTGTCATGCTCATAAATAAGCATACCATTACCGAAGCCGATCCATAACCTGTTCTCTGCATCTTCATATACTCTGGAAACTGTTGAAGAAGGGAAGTGGTGCTGTGGTGCACTATACTGCCGGAAGGTTTCGTGATCATATTCAAACAGGCCTCTGTCGCGGGTACCTATCCACAACTTCTGATCGTGAGCATAGCAGAGGGAGGTGATAGCAGTAATACCCTCGCCCGGCAAGGAACGCGGGCTTACTTTACCGCCATTAAAAATGAATAGTCCGGCCTCGTAAGTGCCTAAAAACAGAGAGTCGCGTTTGTTGGTGGCAATGGCCATGATTTGCGCGCTAGGCAGGCCCATGGTCTCATCGAGCGAGGTAAATAAAGTACCCGAGAAACGGAAAACACCCTGCCCGTCGGAAGCCATCCAGATATTGCCTTCAGCATCTGTAAGTACATCAAAGAACCCGTTATCGCTGAGCCCGTTTTTCTTATTGTATACCTGCAGCATATTGCCCGATAGCTTCATAACCCCAACACCGGTGCCCAACCATAAGGCGCCTGACTTATCCTGTGTAATGGCCTTTACCGACACATAATTAAACGGTTGTCCGTTGAGCATGTAAGGAGTGATATGCTTTTCCGCAACTGAATACAACCCCATACCGGTACCCAGCCAGATAGCATCATTGCGGTCTTTATAAATACGGTTGATGGACGGCGACTTCTGATCGGGAGGCAACAGGAAGGTATAAGTTTCCCATTTATTATTGGAGAAATGATATAGCGTATCGCTCTTGGCTACCCACAAGCTACCCGACTCTGCCAGCATTGAAGTGATTTGCTTATCGCCACCGGGCGTGTTGAAATATTTGATCTTACCGGCATTGATATAATAGACATCGCCAGCGGCCCGCCACCACACGGTATCATTGATTACGTTTATCTGCTGGCTGTTGCTTACCGGCGCAGTAAACGTATGCTCCGTTTGCTTAGGGATGGAGAAATGCTCGAACGTTCTGCCATTGAATTTAGACAGCCCTTTCTGTGTGCCTATCCATATGTTGCCCGTCTTGTCAGTAGCTAAAGCGTTGACCGTGCTACTAAGCAGGCCATTATGCATGTTGTAGTTGGTGAAGGTCTTGCCATCGTAGCGGGATAATCCTCCCATTGTACCTATCCAGAGATTACCGGTTCTGTCTTGCGTAAGGCATAAGGCCTGAGATTGCACCAGCCCTTCGTCTACATTGAGATTGTGAAAGGAGTAGCGCTGGGCATATGATAATGTAGTAGCACACATACCGCATATCAATGCAATAATGTAGCTCATCCTGATCATATGTATGGGTAATTTCATCGAGTGTGTGAAATTAACCCTTCTGAAGGTTTATTCAAAAAGGGAAAAAGAAATCACCCGTTTGGGGGAATGGCATTTTCTGATGGCTCAATAACTTAATGGCTGAATGGCTCAATTGAAGCCCATCGCTATTTATTGCGCACTTTCAGGGCTTGTGACATTAGCTATTTAAATTCGCTCTAACAGATTTGACAACTTTTTAGAAAGTTGTCAAATCTAATGGCCGATAAATGAAGCATGAAATAGCAGCGAATACGTATAAAAAAAGACCGGCATTTGAGGTGCCGGTCTTTTCAAAAATGTTTAAGTAAGAATTACTTAGCTGGTTTGTCTTCTTTCTTAGTTTCAGCTTTCTTTTCGCCACCTTTCTTGCAGCATGCAGCTGATTCCTTAGCGCATTTTTCGCCTTTCTTCTTGCAACAAGCTTTTTCCTGAGCCATAGCAGAACCGGCAAGCATAGTAGCAGCAACAACTAATAATGTGATTTTTTTCATTTTGTTTGAATTTTATGGAATAAAGATAGGGAATAATTTTAAAAACAACATTCATAGCACAAATATGAATAGTTAAAACTTATCGGGTCAACTGATTATAAACATTTACCCAATAAAACAACAATCGGGAATTTACTATCCAAACAAATTTAATTAGGTTTGCGGTCGCTAAAAGAACAATATGCAGCAATCAGTAATAGACACAATGAATGCCATGGGTCACGAACAGGTAATGTTCTGCACAGACCCTAATACCGGCCTTAATGCTATAATAGCTATACATAATACTACACTGGGCCCATCGTTGGGTGGTACGCGCCTGTGGAATTATAACAGTCATGAAGAAGCGGTTATAGATGCGCTTCGCCTGAGTCGTGGTATGACCTACAAGTCTGCCATCAGCGGACTGAACCTGGGTGGTGGTAAAGCTGTATTGATCGGTGATGCATCGAAGTTGAAGAACGAAGCTTACTGGCGTCGTTACGGCCGCTTTGTGAACAACCTGGGCGGTAAGTATATAACTGCTGAAGATGTAAATACTTCTTCAAAGGATATGGAATACATCAGCATGGAAACAAAACATGTTACCGGTGTTCCTGAATACCTGGGTGGCAGCGGCGATCCTTCTCCTATTACTGCGTATGGTGTGTATGTAGGTATGAAGGCTGCTTGTAAGAAAGTATACGGCAGTGATAGCCTGGCTGGTAAGAAAGTATTGGTGCAGGGTGCGGGCAATGTAGGCCGTACTTTGATAGACCATATCATAGAAGAAGGTGGCAAGGTATACCTGAGCGATATTAACGAAAGCAACATAAAGAAGGTAACGGATAAGCACAGTGGTGTAGAGGTATTGAGCAACGATAAGATATTTGATACTGAGTTTGACATTTATGCTCCATGCGCATTGGGTGCAAGCGTAAATACCGACAGCATCAACAAAATGAAGTGTGCTATAATAGCAGGTGCAGCCAACAACCAGTTGGCTGACGAGAATGTACACGGTCCGATGCTGGTAGCTAAGGGTATCACTTATGTTCCTGACTTCCTGATCAATGCGGGTGGTATCATCAACATAAGCGTAGAACTGGAAGGTTACAACCGTGATCGTGCAATTGCTATTGTATCTAAGATCTACGATCGTACGCTGGAGAACTTTAAAATGGCTGAAACAGAAAATATCCACAATCAGCTGGCAGCTATGAAGATGGCTGAGAAGAGGTTGCAGGATATTGCGAATGTGAAGAGGGGGCTGTAGTAGATAGTCGTTAGTACATAGTAGATAGTTCTGCTTAATTAATATTTTAAAGCCGGAAAGTTGGGAACAGCTTTCCGGCTTTTTTTTGAGCAATCGAGACATCACCTTACATTAACATTAATCTGCAAAGTCATCGATGAATCTTTCTTTAGAAAATTCGGCAATCCATCCCTCCTTCCCCATTGGCCAGCCATGTAGTTCGCCGTCTCCTGTAAGTTTATGCACTGTGCCATTTTCCGTTTCAAAAGACAATTTTATATGTTCGTTGCCAATAGCTAACAACAATCTAAAAATGGTCTCGTCCACAGTATCCATAACCACCATCTTCAAAAAAAATTCGGGGTCTGTATCACGTGCCGCTTTCATGCGTTCCGCCCAAGAATTTTTCCCTCTCAACAAAAGTTGATTGTCCATCTCGTGGATCGCATCATCACGCACATGTTCCATAAGCAGTTTGCCAAATTCATCTACTGGTCTCATCATTGTATAGACTTTACGCTTGTATGAAATTACGAATTATAAGGACGTGGGGGCACTTTAAGCCTAGCTGTTGGTCGGAAGACGCTAAAGCGGCAGATGTGGGGGTTGTTGGTACGTACAAAACGAATACATCCCGATGGCTGTTGGTCGGGAGATACAACAGCGGCAGATGTGGGGGGGGGGGGGGTAGTGGATGCTTCGACCAGTGCAGGGATTGATGGTCGATATAATAAGGGCGAGCCGCAAATGCGACCCGCCCTTATTATATTATATTTTAATGCACTATTAATATCACTATCAATACACCACCAACTTCTGAGTCTTGGTTTGGATGCCAGTGGTAGTCTGTACCATGTAGATTCCCTTTGCCTGCAATGCAGTTTGTGGGATCTCTATGCGTGCTTCGTTACCAACGATCTGCTGATCGACAGTGTAGATAACCTTACCAGCGATGTCTGATACGATAACGTGTGCTGTATTATTGTTTGCATCCTTAACTACTACAAAAGCATTGCTGTTGGTAGGGTTAGGAACGATAGCTACATCTACGTTACCCATAGATACGTCATTAACACCAGCCGGGTATTTGCCGAAGCTCAACCTGTCCATGTAGAAGTTATTACCAGTACTCACCAGGTAGCCATTGTGGTCAACACCCGGCTGGTAACGGAAACGGAAAACTACATAAGAACCACGTGCAGCTGTAGGGATGTTGATTGTTTTAGCAACCCAGTCAGCATTAGAGGTAGGAACGTAAGGCAGGTACGTTGCGCCCTTGTTAAGCAGGTCGCCCTTAGCCAATGTTGTTAAAGGAACCCAAGTCTTAGCATGATCAGTAGAATAATAGATGATCATTGTATCAGTAATGTCAAATGAATTGCTAGAACGTGAAGCACCTGATGTAAAGAAGTTCATGTTGCAAGGACCTGTAGCCATACCTGAAAGGTCAACCGGAACACTGAAGAAATCATCGAAGTCACCTTTTGGTGTTCCAGTAACCGGATAAACGCCAAGAGTTGGATTAACACGAGAATCGAAACCTGCATACATCATAGAGTGGTTGTCGTAGAAACCAACACCTGCATGCTGCCATTTGAATTCGTTGTTATAATAATTGAAAGTAGGCCATTTAGCCAGATCTTCAGCCGGATTGAATTCTGCTACAACATTCTCCGGCTGGAAAGCGTTTGCGTCAGCAACATAAATAGAGTTGGTAAACGCGACTGTGTTGGTACCAGAATGGTTACCGGTGGCAGCCATAGAGATATTTACCCAACCCTGATCGGTAAATGAATTGGTTACTGAAGAATTATAATTTGGATTAGCAACTGTATAAGTAGGTGTAGATGCACCGTTGCTGAAAGTCATGGTAAGGTTAGTAACCGTATCGCGCCATGTTCTGTTAGAAAACTTAAGCGGCGTACCAGGGCAAGTGAAATACTGGAACTTACCTGCAGCAGAAGGGTTTGTAGGGAAGAACTCAGGTATTGGAGTCAGATCAGGTCTTGCATCCATAGCACCTGTGATCCTCAGATTGAAAGTATCATACAGATTATGGCGGTGAATATCGGTTTTCAGACATGCACGCATACGATCAACCTGCCCCTTTGTAAACATCAACTCACAGTCAGCATAGTCCATAAGGTTCTGCGTATTTGTAGTATCAGGATAGTTAACAAGTGTAGGCGTACCCACAGAGTCAAGATAGATCTTAAAATAATTGAACGCGCAAGCTGTATCATACAATGCACAGCCACTTGGGTGACCGATCGTTGGCGGGGTATCATCAACCTCATCATCGCCACATGCACCCGGGGTGCCGCATGCTGCACCGCTGCTATTCCACGGGTGGTAAAGGCTAAAGTAGTGACCTGTTTCATGCTCCATAGTAGTACCATCACCAATAAAAGGAGCGGCACATATTACACCATCATAAAAAGAACGGGCATCGAAGTCGGTAGGGAACTGAGCGTAAGCCAATACGGTACCACCGGCTATTGCCATACCAATTGTATTCTCGAACCAGATATTGTAATAGTTCAAAGGAGACCACTGATCCATCTTAACCTGGTTGTCACCACCCATTGTAAGGTAGCTAAACCTGCGGGTGATACCAGTTGTGGCCTGACCCAATGGGTCTTTTGTAGCCAGATGAAAGCGAATATTTGCCTTACCTACAAATTTCTTAAATGGCTTGATAACAGAAGAAGTATCATAGTTCAATGAATAAGTATTATTCATTCTTTTGATAAGGTTGTATACCGCGTCATCAGTTATGAAGTCTGAAGTAATATAACTGTGCTGAATGTGTACTGCCACCGGAATGTCGATAATGGTATCGTCTACGGTAGTAGTGCGGTGAAGCGCACGTACATCGAGATGACTTAATGTGCGGCTGATCTGCTCATTAAATTCTCTTTCACGGTCTGCCAGCGCAGGGGTTTCTTTAATATATTGCTTGTGCAACTCATCTGTAGCACACTTTTGCTGTGCAAAAGCAGTGCCTGATAGAAGCGACGCTGACAGCAATAGAAGAGAAGTAGTTTTTTTCATTGTCAAAAATTATAAAATTCAGAGGTTAATAAATCGTTGATCCAATAATTCAGCAACACTTCAAATAATAAGTAGGCTGTTGAAAATAACAGCTCACACAAATAAGACGAAATATTTACCTGAAATCTTGGGCTTTATCAAAAATAATTTTCTAAAAAAAACGTCCGGTGTTAAATTTTACGTAACAAAAGGAGAAATTTTCATCAATTATCCTAACAGGCGGCGTAAAGTTAATGAAATTCCTGTGTTATAATTATAAATATTACCCGAATTATCTACAGAAAAAGCCAAATATTACAATTAAATGAGCTGAATTAAAAAGCGGCAAAAGGAAATGTCCTTTTGCCGCCAGAAATATACAATCTGATATTATATTAATAAACTACCAATTTCTGAGTAGTTACGTTACCATCAATTACCACAGATACGAAATAGATACCTGCTGTAGGAGTAAGATCGCGGCCGATTGGCTGCTGAACAGCAGAGTTAGGCGCATATAATTCGGTTGACTGATATACTACCCTACCTGTGATATCCTTGATAGAGATATGCACTGCATTTTCGTTACCTGTTTTGAATACAAGATTGCAGCCATTGTTGGTAGGATTGGGGAAGATAGTCAAAGGCATGCCAGAATTAGCGATCTCCGCTACATCTGCAGGGAAACCTGAAATTTTGAAACCATCCATGTAGAAGTTGTTACCAACATTTCCGGGCCAGTACCTGAACCTGAAATATGTATTAGCATTAAGGTAAGCAGCAGGAATGGCCACGCCGCGCGCAGTCCATGTGGCGGTACCACCCGGTACAAATTCAGATGATTTTGTACCATTGTTTACCAAAGTACCCCGTTTGTAGCCAATTATTTTATTCCATCTCTGTCCGCCATTAATTGTTACATGGATCTCCAGAGAATCGCCCACCGGACCAGAAATGCTTCCGGAATTAGCAGCGGCAGCAGCAGAATTGAAATTAAGATAAACCGGGCCTGTCATGCCGGCAAGGTTAAATGCAGGCGTGCACAAGTCATCATGATCACCCAATGGTGTTGCTGACCTCTTCTGTGTGGTGTCATAAGATCTGAAGCGCATACAGCCATTGTCGCCGTCGTTACTTGCACCTGTAAATTGACCCCACTTATACTGATTTTCGAAGTAGTTGAATGCAGGCCAGTTGGCTACATCGGCGGAGTTACTGAAAGACTGGTTGTAGCCGAAACCACCAACGGGAGTAGTATCTGCAACATAAACAGCATGATCGTTTACCAGAGTTGTAGTACCAGCATTAGACGTAGCAGCCAAAGTAACTGTAACCCAACCGGTAGTAGTGAACCTGTTCAATACAGAAGTTGTAGAAGTAGATGTAGGCGTGGTAGCACCATTAGAGAATGTCCAGTTGACAGCTGAGATAGTATCATTCCAGCTCCTGTTTTTGAAATTGAAGTTAGCTCCACTGGCAGGCGTAAGAAAAACAGTACGGGCATCAGTGATGATACCTGATCCCGTTGCTCTTTCAACAGAGAAATCGGCTACAGGAGGCAGATCAGGCATAGGTGCAAGCGCACCGGTTGCAGCCAGGTTAGCGGCTGTTATAAGGTTGTTTCTGCCGGCAGTACCGGAGGTAAGGGCATTGCGCATACGATCGCACTGGCCCTTGGTAAACATATCCTGGCAATAAGTGTAGTCCATTATGTTCTGCGCATTGGTAGTATCGGGGAAGTTAACTACTGAATCGGGCAGACCGGAAATAGAAGTATAGGCATGTGTGTAACCGGTAGCGCAGGTAACGTCATACAATGCAGCGGCAGTGCAACCTACTGGATTATGGCCTTTTGTAGGAGGGGTATCCCAAACCTGGTCATCTCCGCAAGCCACGTCAGGTGCATTGGTATTGCCCCATACGTGCTGCAGGTTCAATACGTGACCCAACTCATGGGGAATAGCTTTGGCATAATTAATGTAAGTGTACAGGCCGATCACACCATCGTAATAAGGCATACCGGCGGCAGAAGCAGGATAGTAGGCATAAGCCGCGGCGCCTGTAGAGGCAGCACCAAATGTATTGATGAACCATAGGTTGATATACTTATTATTAGGCCATGGATTGTACTTAGCCTGATCATTGGCATTACCGGTAAGGTAAGAGTGCTCATGCACCACACCCTTGGTAGGATTACCGTTAGGATCGATAGTAGCCAGGTGCAACCTGATGCGCGGATTACCCACGTATTTTTTGAATGGATCAATAACATTAGCAGTATCGGCATTCTGCGCCAGGAACACTACAGCCCAGTACTTAACTGCTTCGTAGACATCATTATCGGGCAAATACTCTGCACCGTAGTCGTGAACAATATGTACTACCAATGGCACGTCGAACATAGTAGTATCGAACGGGCTTAATGTGGTCTTTGCACCAACACCCGGCAGTCCGTTGGCATAAACCGCTGTCATCTGTTCTTCAAATTGCTTTTCGTACTCCAGTATCTGCGGATACTTCTTTACAGTCTCCCAATACATTTCATCCGTCATGCACGGCTTCATTTCCTGTGCTATTCCTGCCTTAGCCAGACAGAACATAGCTGTCAATACGATTGAAAACTTCTTGAACATTAGGTTATTGATTAAATAATTTTACATTAAGCGCCGTGAAGTTAACAGGAAATGGAATATGTTGTATCAAATACAAGATTATACGACAATAAATCGACAATTGGGTTTATCGAAGCTTATGAGGGAGTATGTTTATTAACTTTTGATTAAAATTTACCAAAAAGTTTAAGGTAGGGGCATAAAAAAACTGGCAGATTACTCACATCGCGCCGCTACGACCACCTACCCTTGCTACATTCCTGTCCTGGGGGATTCAGTAGGAGCTGACCGTATAAGACCTGCCAGAGAGGCAAAGGTATAGTATAAAGAGAAAAAGAAAAAAGAAAACTCAAACATTTATAATTGTAAAGGGTTGGCGGGTGATGTTGTGTTTGTTTCGGTAAATTTACAGGATCAAAAACCACAATTCTGTACTATTATATTACATCCTATCCGCTGCAATTCTTTTCGTTCTTCGTTCTGGCAAGGCCGATAACCTTGCTATTACATGAGCTTGGTCACGCAGTTGCTGCCCGGATTCTAACAAAAGATAAGGTCTCTGTTTTTATTGGGTCATATGGCAATAAAGAAAAGAGTTTCAGAATACCTCTAGGCAAACTGGAGGTATTCTATTGCCCCAGCTTATTGTCTTTTAGTCAAGGGCTCTGCATTCCTGCAGCAAAGGATATATCGACAAGGAATAGGATCATCTTTCTGGCTTGCGGACCATTAGCCAGCCTCGTAACTGCTACTGCCGTTCTAGGCAGCGTAGTGTTGTTCCAAGCCCAGGATATTTTGAGAATAGGCATTATTGCATTAGCGGCATCAGCAATATCGGACTTGTTTGCGAATCTTATACCAATAAGAAAAGCTTTCAAATTACATAGTGGCAGTATTGCATATAATGATGGCTTTACAATATTAAAACTACTTAACTGGCAGCGATACCAAAAAATCATTCCCCTTTATAACCAATTCAACGAGCATAAGCAGTATGTGCAAGCACTTGAACTGATAGAGCCGGTATTTAAGCCAAAGATCAGTTATGTAGAAATATACAGGAAGGCGCTTATAAGCGCACAGCTGGCAGGGGAATATGGTAAGATGATGATATTTTATGAAATGGCAGTACCCAACACGCAGCTTACAAGTGGGGAACATAATTCTATGGGGTTGTTATTTGCTGTACATCACAGGATAGAAGAAGCTTTCGAAGCCTTTGACAGAGCCATTTCCATTGATCCGGCAAATGTCTCAGCCATTCTTAACCAGGCTTTCTGCCATCTGTCTAGAGGAGATTACGGGGATGCGATTGCAGACTACAACAAATGCCTGAATGCACCAGAACACCTTGCGTACACGCTTGCCAATGTAGGGCTGGCCAAAATAAAGCTTGCGGATACTGTTGCCGGACTAGACGATATAAACAGGGCAAAGGAAATTAGCCCTAACGAACCATATGTATATAGAAGTCTGGGGATTTATTATATGGACACAGGCAAAACAGAAGAAGCACTGGCGAATTTCAATAAATGTCGGGAACTGGATAGCAATTGCCATGTTATAGACCAACTTATAGAGCAGGCTAACGGACAAACCGGGTGGTATTGAGCACTTGTTATCCCAAAGCCTTGTTACTATTAAAATAAATTGCCGGCTGCGCCCTTGTTTTTTCATTATTTTTGGCGCGCAAATGAACAATCGTTTTCTTCATTATTTATTGGGTATCTCTGTTTTGACCGCAGTGGGCTGTGCCAACATAACCACACCAACCGGTGGGAAAAAGGATGTTACTGCCCCTAAAAGACTAACCATATCTCCGGCAGACTCATTAAGGAACACGCGTGTAAAGAAAATAGAGCTCACGTTCGACGAGTATATAACCCTTGCCGATGCGGCCAAGGAAGTGCAGATATCTCCGCTGTTGTCGATACAGCCTGTAGTCACTAATACCAACAAAAAGGTAATTGTAAAAATAGCCGACTCACTACTGGAAGAAAATACGACCTATCGTATATCATTTAATAATGCCATCCGCGACCTGCACGAGAATAACCCCTACCCTGCATTTACTTACGTGTTCAGCACGGGCGCTTATTTCGATTCGCTGCAACTTGGTGGGGCTGTTATCAATGCTGCGACTGGTATGCCTGATACTAGTGGCACACTGATCATGTTGTATAGTGCCTCAGAAAACGATAGTGCCATTGTAAGACATGCGCCGAAGTACATTACCAACATAGACAAGTCGGGCAACTTTATGTTTAAGGGACTGCCTAAAAAGGCCTTTAAGATATATGCAGTAAAAGACGCCAATGACAACCGAATGTATGACGGTGAAACTGAAATGATAGCGTTCCTGGACCAGACAGTAACACCGGGCGATACTACAGGTGCACCCATAAAGCTGAAATTATTTACAGAAGTTGATACAACAATCAAAGAAGTTGACACCACTACAAAAGTTAATAACAGAACGGGCTCTGTTACAGCAAAAACTGAAGGCTTCAGCTATTCCCTGCCGATCGATACGTCATCGAGAGACAAGAAATCATTTGATATCAATAATGATATTGTAGTTAGCTTTTCACGCACAGCGGTGATCAATAAAGATAAGATCACGCTTAGCTACGACAGCAGTGATGTGGCCGTGACAGAAAATTACCGCCTTGCAACCGACCCGACGCACCCACACAATTTGAAGCTTTCGGTCAACTGGAAGGAGAATGTGCTATATACATTGAAACTAGCCAAGGGGTTTGCTAAAGATACAGCAGGCACTGAAGCACCTCCAGCAAAGTATATTTTCAGAACCAAGGACGAAGACGATTACGGAAAGATCAGTATCAGACTACCGGGCAAATACAAGGGAGCAACATTTGTGCTACAGGTGACCGCTGATAATGACACTATTTACCAGAAGCAGGTGACCGATACCGTTATTGACCTTACCCGGCTGAGACCCGCAAAATACAATTTCAGGATCATAGAAGACCGTAATCGGAATGGGAAATGGGATGCGGGATATTTGTTTAGAAAGGTGCAGCCGGAAGACGTGATCCCTTACACAGGCGGATCATTAATGCTGAAGGCCGGATGGGAAAATACTATAGATTTTGAACCTAAGCCGGAGCCTAAAAAAGCTGCTGACAAGGTGCCGAATAAAAGATAGCAATATGCATTAGCCTCACTCCAACCCTCTCCAAAGGAGAGGGAGATCTAATTGTCCACCCATTCGAAGTATAGCTGAATGTTCGCAAATTTTGCACCTTGCATAAAAGAAAAACAACTATCCAACTTAGCATACTTTATTTAATCAACGTTCCTTATTACATTTGATATAATATACTACACACATTATTCTGAATTTCGATTAGCATATATGAAAAAAACATTACTTCCTTTATTCTTGTTTATAGGGGCAACCACGTTTGCACAAGAGCGTATGACGCCCGAAATGCTACTGAGCGTGCGCAAAGTATCGGCCGATGCTGTGAGCACTGACGGTAAGTTCCTTTACTACTCTTCGCGCTCTACCGACTGGAAAACTGAAAAAAGCACCAGCCACCATTACCGCGTAGCTATTGAAGATGGCAGCAAGAAAGAATGGACCACTGATGCAGGTAAGACAGTAACACAACGTTTTGACGACCTGTGGTATTCTTACTACGACAATATATTATATAAGAGTACGGACGCAGGTAACTCATGGACCGAAGTTTACAATGGCTTGCAGAATGCTGAAAATGTATGGGTATCACCAAACGGTAAGTTTGTAGCCTTCTCAAAGGATGTGCTGATGAAGCCAATGTTGGGTACCGACATTTACCCCGACCTACCTAACACAACTGCCAAGGTATATACCGACCTCAATAACCGCCACTGGGATACCTGGGAAGACGGTAAGTTCTCGCACATCTTCATAGCCAATATCGAAACCGGCAAGGTAACCGATATAATGGAAGATCAGCAGTTCGACTGTCCGCAGAAGCCATTTGGCGGTGCAGAAGACCTGGTATGGTCTCCCGACAGCAAGGGTTTTGTATATGTAAGCAAAAAGAAGTTTGGTAAAGACTATGCTACCAGCACTAATACAGACCTATACTATTATGATGTAGCTACTACAAAGACCGACAACTGGAGTGCAGGCATGAATGGCTATGACATGGCGCCTTCATTCAGCAAAGACGGTAAGCGTATAGCATGGCTGAGCATGGCACACGACGGCTATGAGGCAGATAAGAACGACATCATAATAATGGATGTTGAGAAGAAGAAAAAGAAGAACGTGACCGCAAACTGGAATGGTACAGTAGGTGGCTTCATATGGGGAAACGGCGACATGAAGATCTACTTCAATGCACCGTTCGAGGGCACAGAACAGTTGTTTGAACTGAATGTACCTGAGCGTGAAAGTGATAAGGCAACGGTGAACATGCTCACCAAGGGCAAGTTTGATGTTAACGGCATTGTAGGCCAGTCGGGCAATAACATAGTAGTTACCCGCTGCGACATGAACCATGCCACAGAAATATTTGCAGTGAAGCCACAGTATGGCGACATGATACAGCTGACGCATGAGAATGACAGGATCTACCAGAACCTGCTGATGAGCAAGACAGAACTGCGCCGGGTAAATACAATCGACAATGCATCTATGGGTGTATGGGTGATCTACCCGCCAGACTTTGATCCGGCAAAGAAGTACCCTACCCTTTTGTATTGCCAGGGCGGACCGCAATCTGCACTATCGCAGTTCTACAGCTTCCGTTGGAATTTCCAGCTGATGGCAGCTCAGGGTTATATAGTAGTTGCGCCAAACCGCAGAGGTATGCCGGGCTGGGGTGTAAAGTGGAATGAAGAAATAAGCAAAGACTGGGGCGGCCTGCCGATGCAGGATTACCTGTCTGCTATTGACGACATAAGCAAAGAACCATATGTAGATAAGAGCCGCCTGGGCTGTGTAGGTGCCAGCTATGGTGGCTACAGTGTATACATGCTGGCAGGCATGCACAACAATCGTTTCAAGACATTCATAGCTCATGATGGTCTGTTTGACCTGAAGAGTTGGTATGGTACTACCGAAGAATTGTGGTTTGCCAACTGGGATATTGGCGGTTCGTACTGGAAAGAACCTACACCGGTAAGCTATGAGAAATTCAACCCGAGCAATTTTGTTGACAAGTGGAACACACCAATAATGATAGTGCAGGGAGGAATTGATTTCCGTGTACCTACAGAGCAGGGATTGGAAGCATTCCAGGCAGCAAGAATGCGCAACATCAAGGCTAAGTTGTTATACCTACCAAATGAAAATCACTGGGTACTGCACCCGCAAAATGCATTGGCATGGCAGCGTGAATTCTTTAAGTGGCTGGATGAGACACTGAAGTAGGAATGGCTCGATTGCTTAATGGCTTAACGATTAGGCTGAAGTGTTATTGAAAATCTAAGAAACCATACATACAAGGCCCGGCATAATGCCGGGCCTTAATTTTTATCGGTAAATGCCGCTAACTAGTCGGTGATGCATATATAATTTAGAGAAATTAATACCTACTTTCGATAAAATTATTGAACACCTTGCAACCAATCATCTCCATAAAGAATATCTCCAAATCTTACGGGCCTATAAAGGCGCTGAACAATGTTTCGTTCGACGTGCCGGAAGGCAGTGTATTTGGCGTACTTGGCCCTAACGGCAGCGGCAAGACCACCCTACTGGCCATTATCATGGATGTACTACAAGCCGACGGTGGCAGCTACCGCTGGTTTGGCGGGATGGCACCCGATGCAGCCCGCAGGCAGATAGGCTGTTTGCTGGAAACACCTAACTTCTACCACTACATGTCGGCATATGATAACCTTGCGGTATCTGCCGCGTTGAAACAACGCGGTATTGACGACAGGCTACGAGTATTGGGCATAGTGGGACTGACAGAGCGTAAGGACAGTAAATTCCAAAGCTATTCGTTGGGTATGAAGCAGCGCCTGGCTATTGGTGCGGCCCTACTCGACAACCCTAAAGTACTGGTGCTGGATGAGCCTACTAATGGCCTTGACCCCAATGGTATAGCAGAGATAAGAGAACTGATCCGTAACCTGAGCAAACAGGGCATAACCATAATTATAGCCAGCCACCTGCTGGACGAAATAGAAAAGGTATGTACGCACGTGGCCATACTGAAACGCGGCAACCTGCTTTTGACCGGGCCGGTAAATGAAGTATTGATAAGTGAAGATCAGATAGAAGTAATGGGCGGTGACCTGCACACACTTGAGCCCACGCTCAAAGCAATGCCCGGCGTAACCAGAATCAACAAGATAGACCAGGTATTGCAGTTAACCTGTAGTGAAAACGTAACGACGAAGCAGATCAATGAGTACTGCATCAGTAAAGGAATTGTACTGTCTCACCTTTGCCTCAGAAAGAAGAGCCTGGAGACGAAGTTTATGGAACTGACGAATAAGTAGTAGATAGACCGCTTAATTATTTAGTCGCATACATCTGAACCACAAAAAAAAATCCCCAATTAATCATTTACCCAATTAACCATTTAACAACTAAAAAAATGTTCAATCTACTTCAAATAGAATGGCTTAAAGTAAAGAAATACAACACCTTCTGGGTAATTTCTGTCTTATTCCTGATACTTATTGCTCTGACCAACTATTTCATTATTTCAGGTATTATGAATGCAGGAGCAAAAGGAGTAAGTGTACTCGGGGCTGATTATTCTTTTTCAAGTGTGTGGAACAAAGTAAGCTATATTACAAAGGTCTTTTCCGGATTACTTTCTGTGATCATTATTATCCTGACAACTAATGAATTTCAATTCAGAACACACCGACAAAATATCATAGATGGCTGGAAACGAGAGCAGTTCTTTCATGCCAAATGGGGAATTGTCATTGTATTGAGTTTTATTGTTACTCTTTATGCTTTACTACAAGGCGTATTTTTCGGATTAACAGGGGGCTCATCATTTGCAGATATCTGCAACAATTTCATTAATGTACTCTATGTTTTTATTCTCGAACTCAATTATTTTGGCCTAGCACTTACTTTATCATTATTTCTGAAACGTAGCGGCATGGTAATTATTATTTTCCTATTATACGCCTATATTGTTGAACTACTCCTCAATCAGTTTCTTTCAGTGAAACTTCATTTGACTTTGGGTTATTATCTCCCAATGGATTCTAGTGCCAATTTGTTACCAGTTTCTAAAGTTGAACCAATGAGTTCTATGGTAATAAACTCCGCATATTCTACACAAGTATTAATGTTCGTTTCTATCTGTTGGATAGCAGCCTATTACGTAATTGGCAGGATTAAGATGCTAAAAAGTGACTTGTAACTACTGTCAACAGGCAACGTATTGCAATATTTATGTAATCAATTGACTTTTAACTCTTTTTATTGAGGGCTAATAGTAAATTTGGTCATCATTGTGTGATGAACTTAGACGAGCACGAATAAGACTATGAATAAACCAGTGTGGATAATTAATAGCAATTATGCAGAGTATGCGCGCCTGCGGAAGTTTGCCGTAGCGTGTAACTATTCGTCCGATATTATCTTTCAGCTGGAAGACATTAGTGCAGTAATCAATAGCAAACAGATCCCTTCTATAATATTCATCAGCAGCAATTTCGAAAAAACAAGCACGGCCAAACAATGCGCGGCGTTCAAAAAACAGTTTGCAAAGATCCCGGTGATATTGCTGTGTTCTGATAATGAAGAGCAGGCAACACTACAATGCGATACTATAGGTGCACAGGACTACCTTATAAAAGACGAGATCACCCTCCCCCTATTCAAAAAGTGCGTGCAGTATACAACCGAACGAAAAAAGATCCTCAATGAACTGCAACGGTCTAAAGATGAGTACATGACCATCTTCAGAGATCACCCCTTACCTATGTGGGTCTACAACATGACCGACCTGGCTTTTGTAGCTGTGAATCGTGCCGCAATATTTTATTATGGTTATTCTGAACAGGAATTTCTTTCTATGACCATTAAGGACATTCGCCCAAAGGGTGATGTACCTGCATTAATGAATACAGTAAACCGCGACTACAAAAGTGGTTTTTATGACGACAACCATTGGACGCACTTAAAGAAAGACGGCGAACAAATAAAAGTGCATATCTTCTCCCATAAGATAGACTTTGATGAGGTACCATGCAAAATGGTAACTGCGGTAAGAGTGAATAACGCATGATAAAGGAAGCTGACCAATATTTTCTGCGACAACCTGAACCTACCCAAAGCTGCCTGCTGGCATTGAGGAACTACCTGTTGCAATACAAGAACTATAGCATTACTGAGGTATGGCAATATGGAATGCCCTTTTACAAATGTAATGGGAAACGCCTATGCTACCTGTGGACAGATAAAAAAAACGGCCAACCCTACCTGGGCATAGTTGATGGCAAACTTATTGAACATCCACTGCTTATAGCAGATAAAAGAGCAAGGATGAAGGTGATGTACATAGACCCATCCAAAGACCTGCCTATAAAAACAGTAGATACTATTTTAGCGATGATTTTAAGCCGGGATAAAGAATAAAATGATAATTTGGACAAATATTCAATACACATGGTAATTAGGCTATTCTTTTAACCATTTTAAACTAAATTTGCGACAATAATGGGCTGTTTTCGTCTAAATGGCTACGAATTTCGCTTTTGCTTATAAAAATACTTTTCTCTGACAATGAAGGACTTCTCTTACGTAACAGGACCAACATCGGAATACATAGAATCTCTGTACAATGATTTTGTAAAAGACTCCACAGTAGTAGACCCGGAATGGAAAAAATTCTTTGAAGGCTTCGACTTCGCATCTAATAAGCTTGGTAATGGCGCACCTGCCGAAACCGGCAAAAACGCTATCAGCGGAGACCAGATGAGTAAAGAACTCGGTGTATTTCAACTGATCCGTTCTTACCGCAAGAGAGGCCACCTGTCGGCTACCACCAATCCTATCCGCTCTCGTAAGGACCGCCATTCAGAGCTGGAGCTAAGCCGCTTCAACCTGTCTGACGCCGACCTGAACACTTCCTTCTTCGCAGGGAGCTATATGGGCATGAAGGGTGCGACCCTGAAGGAGATCCTTGCAAGATTACAGACATTATACACCGGCAATATAGGTATAGAATTTACTTACATAAACAGTACTGAAAAGTGCGACTGGGTAAAGACCAACTATGAGGAAATGATGATGAAGCCATTGTCAATAACTCAGAGAAAGCGCATACTGGAGAAGCTGAATGAAGGGGTTATTTTTGAAAAATTCCTCAATACAAAATTCATAGGCCAAAAGCGATTTGGTCTGGAAGGTGGTGAGAGTACCATTGCAGCACTTGATACTATTCTGAATGATGCGGCTGACGCAGGTGTAGCGGAAGTGGTAATAGGTATGGCACACCGTGGCCGACTGAACATACTTGCCAATACACTGAAGAAAACATACGAACAGATATTCTCTGAGTTTGAAGGTAATATGCCCGAAGACATGACAATGGGCAGTGGCGACGTAAAATATCACCTTGGCTTCCAGTCTGATATTGTAACCCCTAACGGTAAAAATATAAACGTACAGCTCACCCCTAACCCATCTCACCTCGAAGCCGTAAACCCGGTGGTAGCAGGTTTTGCAAGGGCAAAGGCTGACACACTGTACAATTGCGAATACGACAAGGTATTGCCTATACTCATACATGGCGATGCGGCAGTAGCCGGCCAGGGTATTGGTTATGAACTGTTGCAGATGTCTAAGCTGGAAGGTTATAGCACAGGTGGTACTATCCACTATGTGATCAATAACCAGATAGGCTTTACAACAGATTTTGATGATGCGCGTTCATCTGACTATTGCACCAGCCTTGCATCTATGGTGCATGCGCCAGTACTGCATGTAAATGGTGACGATGCCGAAGCCGTAGTGAAATGCGCTGCATTTGCAGTGGCCTACCGCCAGAAATTTAATGAGGATATCTTCATTGACATGGTGTGCTACCGTAAGCATGGCCATAACGAAGGTGATGAGCCTAAGTTCACGCAGCCACAGTTGTATGCGCTAATAGACAAGCACGCTAACCCACGCGAAGTATACACGCAGTACCTCTTGCAGCATGGCGAAGCCGACGCGCAGACAATGGCGAAAGACATGGAGACCCGTTTCTGGGACGACCTGCAGCAGCGCCTGGACGAAGCGAAACAAAAACCATTGCCATACAAGTACCAGAAGCCAGAACTATGGTGGAAGGAACTGCGTAAGGCAAAAGCAGATGACTTCGTTAAATCACCTGATACTGCAATAACTGAGGAAACATTCAAGAAGATATTCGCGTCATTGATGCAGTGGCCTGAAGGCTTTAGCCCGCTGAAGAAGGTAGAAAAGCTGCTGAGCGATAAGATAAAACTATATGATACAGAAGCTAAGGTAGACTGGGCAACCGGTGAACTACTGGCCTATGCAAGCTTACTGGCAGAAGGTAAGGAAGTGCGCCTGAGCGGTGAAGATGTGAAGCGCGGTACATTCTCCCACCGCCATGCAGTTATCTACGACCAAAATACCAATAAGCCATACAACAGAATGAGCCGTCTTGCAGACAAGCAAGGCAAGATGTATATCTACAATTCACTGCTGAGTGAGTTTGCGGTAATGGGCTTTGAATATGGTTATGCCATGGCCAACCCTAATAACCTGGTGCTATGGGAAGCACAGTATGGCGACTTCTCTAACGGTGCACAAACTATTATAGATCAGTACCTAACCAGCGGCGAACAGAAATGGGGTGCTATGAATGGCCTGGTATTATTATTACCTCATGGTTATGAAGGCGGCGGACCGGAGCACTCAAGTGCCCGTATGGAGCGCTTCTTGCTGATGTGTGCAGAGCTGAATATGACCATCACCAACATCACCACTGCGGCTAACTTCTTCCACGGCCTGCGCAGACAGTTGGCGTGGAACTTCCGTAAACCAATGGTGAACTTTGCACCAAAGGCCAATCTGCGCCACATACGTGCTTACTCACCAATGGCAGAATTCACCACGGGTGGATTTAAGGAAGTGATAGACGATCCGAACATTACTGATGTAAAGAAAGTGAAGAGAGTGGTATTGTGTACAGGTAAGGTATACTTCGATATAAGTGAGAAACAGATCACCGACAAGCGCGAAGATGTAGCTGTTGTAAGGCTGGAGCAGATCTATCCTTTACCACAGGCACAGCTGAACGAACTGCGTGAAAAGTATAAAAAAGCAGAATGGATGTGGGTGCAGGAAGAGCCAAGGAACATGGGCGCATTGCCTTTCCTGAGCATGACACTGGATAACTTCCCTATCAAGTACCTGAGCCGCCCAGCGAGCGCATCGCCTGCTACGGGCTTTGCCAAGAAGCATGCTATTGAGCAGCAGCAGCTGGTTGATGATGCTTTTGCGCTGTAGTAGATAGTAGATAGTAGATAGTAGAAAGCTGAGGTTGCTTAGTCTTTCATTCATAATAAATAAGGGCGGTGATTCTTGTGAATCACCGCCCTTATTATATTTTATATTGTTGGTTAACCAGACGAACCATACATTCGGCATCAAAGTACATGCGAGTTAGTTACATACGCATTTGTTGTTGCCTTACCGCGAATACTTACCTGGTAAAAGTTGTAGTGCAACCACTATTAATGGAGCCTGAAAGTGTATAATTGATCACAACTATGTCTGGTGAAAATGTACCTGTTCCGCCGCTTACTGAAAGTCCGGAGTAAGTGGATGGGGTAATAGAGAGGGTTTGTGCGGAACAATTAAGCACGCCTCTCATATCCATAAATGGCACAGCCATTTTAACATTGTTTGTACTGAGAACAGTAATAGACCGAAGCGAAGCATTGGTGGTCTCGGGCCCTGTATAAGATGTACACGAAGTAGTGCAAACCCACAGATCAGTCGTTGGTTTGGGACGCAATTCAGGAGCACAATCGGAGCTTGGTGTAACATTAACGCTAAAACTATGTGGCTGCGCACCGGATGACTGAGAGTGGCCATTGAGCGATACTGTATATGTTCCGGGTGTCATTGGTGCACCTCTCATAGTTACAAAGGTTGAAAAAGGTGGCTGACCGATGACGCTGTAAGGAGTAAACGCAAATGAAGATAAAGTAGAAGATGGTGTAAAGGTCACATCCTCATTATGCCCTGATACATAGGTAGCATTGATAGGCAGATCTACCATTGTAAAGGTATATTGGGGTATGGTAAGGTTGGGCAATGTATTGAGATTATATACAAGCGGATTTACGGGTGTAACGATAACATTAAACGTAAAATTCTGAGTGCCTGAAGACGCGGATGTTACCGAAACAGTAACCGGGAATGAACCTGATACAGATGTAGCCGCATGAAATGTAAACAAGTTGGCAAAAGAAGGTGTGCCGCTTATAGATGTGGGCGAAACAGTTAATCCGGCAGGAAGATCGCCTATTGAAATTGTTGCCGTTTCCTGCGGACCGGCTAAATATTCAAGGCCTGTTGCCATGTAAAAAGTAGTATCCTGATATTGCTTGATCGTAACATCAACAATATTGCTGATAGAATACTGCATAGGATTTGCCTGCTTAGTAGAACAACTTACAGCAAACAATGTTGCCAGTACAAGTGTTAAGGTTATAATTTTTCTCATATTGGCGCAAGTTAACCAATATATGCCTGATGACCAATTGACGACATGCAATAGCAAGATTAACAAGATAGTAAATATAGGAACAGACGAATGTAAGGCAACCCATATAACTTTGCAACATGAAGAAAAGTTTATTCATAATAATAATCACAATAGCATTACCATTAGCCGTTTTTGCATGGGGTAAAAAGGGTCATACCATGGTAGCCGAAGTGGCATTTAACCTGCTGGACCCAAAAACAACTGCTACTGTAAATAAATACCTCGACGGCATGAGCCTGGAGCAGGCTGCCAACTGGATGGATGAGATAAAAGGTGACCATACACTCGACTACATGAAGCCATGGCATTATGTGAACGTAGACGAAGGCAAGACCTATGAAGAGACCAAGGATGCGAATATCATTAATCAACTGTCGCGGGTTATAGCTGAACTGGAGCACCACGATAAAATGAGTAATGAGGACATAAAAAAGGACCTGCTCATAATATTCCATCTTACAGGCGATCTGCACCAGCCGCTGCACGTAGGGTATGGTATAGACAAAGGAGGTAACACTGTTCAGCTACAATTTAATGGACACGGCACCAACCTGCACCGCTTGTGGGATTCTGAAATAATAGAAAAAGAAAACATCACAACCGCTACCTGCCTTGCATTGTTGATCTCCCTCAAAGAGAAAGACATAAAGAAATTATCTGTGATCAATGTGCAGCAATGGATTAGCCAACCGCGCTCGCAGTTGAAAGCAGTTTATGATTTTAAAGATGGTAAGATCGATGAAACCTACACCGGCAAAAACAGAGAAGTGATAGTAAATGAAATAACCATAGCCGGGATAAGACTTGCCGCAATATTAAAAGACGTTTTCAAATCCTGACATATCACAGACCTTCAACGCCTTTAGCTGATCTTTTATGAGGTATAGCGGTGACGCCATGGCATGATCGTACTGAAAGTTTCCTTCGCGCTCATGCCTGATGTCGAACTGGATACCACATGCTTCGCTCTGTATGGCATTGGCCACATACTTGCACCTGATAGGATCATACACGAGATAGGGCGCGCCAGATGAACCGAAGCGGAAGTAACCATTAACCAGGTAGCGGTAACCCTCATGAATATAATTGCCGCCAAAATCATCTGGCATCATATTCAGGTGGTCTACCATTCCCTCTAGTTTGGCAGTATTGAACATGCGGCCAACACTACTGCTTGGCGCACTCTGCAGGCAGTGCAAACTACCCGGATCATCTTCTATAAGATCACAGTTCACATCTACCGACGGTATGCGGTCTATGACTTCCTGCGGCGTGTTTACGATTTTGTATAGTGCTATATCTGCACTGTAAAATGCCTCAACAAGCTCCACTTCTATGAGGAAAGTATTCTTCTTTATTTCGCCTTCTGTAAATACCTGGTGGGGCTTGAAATATTGGTAAATATCCTCTTCCTTATAAAAGGTGTTGTCTTTGAATTGTATCACAAGGTGCGGTCGGCATATCGTCTTTTCGGCCATCGTCACCCAGCGGGTATCGAAGCGTTTTTGCTTGAGAATGTTACCGATTCCTTGTAGTGCCGCGTTATCTACTTTGTTCAGATACATCTTACGACTGTACTCGTCTGTAAAGTAATGCTGGTCTAAGAAAGATTTCTGTGAGCCATCCAGCTTGTACAACAGCTCCTTCTGATATATCTCTTCGCTTATAGATTTAAAGTAACCGGCCTGTATACGCAGATTATGAGCCACACTCAGAAAATATCCGTGCCCGATATGAAAGGCACAAATATTGTTTTCAAACACACGTCGTTGCGGTTCATCGGCATTATATACCCACATTATGCGCTGTAGCGGTGAGGTCTGCTCATCAATAAGGTGCAGCTTACTAGTCATCATAAAACCAACTATTTACAATAGGAATGGAAAGTTAAACGATAATAGCAAATGAAGAGACGTATGAGGGCAATAAATGTTTGTGCTTTTTAACGCACCTATGAAACGCAGATAACCACCTCCCCCTAAGTTTCGGCAGAAAAAGCCGAAACTTAGGGTACTCCTCCTTCAAAAGGAGGAGAGTGTGTAACGTAGCCCTGCCTTGAGTATTATATCACCAGTTGCGGTAGCAGTGCTGCATATATTTACTTGAAAAAAATCACTTATTGAGCACCCAGTACTTCAAGTGTATCGCGCTTATCCTGGTGTATCTGCTCTACCAGGGCTTCAAGAGAATCAAACTTCTGTTCGTTGCGCAGGCGCTTTACGAAAATGATCTCCAGCTCATCTCCATAGATATCCATATCGAAATCGAATAGATTGGCTTCTATGCGCACTTCCTTCTTATCTGTAACGGTGGGGTTATAACCAATGCTCATCATAGCACCATAAAGTACTCCCTTGTAACGGGCCCTTATGGCGTATACACCTATTGCCGGCATTATCTGCTCGTTGTCTAGCAATTGCAGGTTGGCTGTAGGATAACCGATTGTTCTGCCCAGTTTATTGCCATGCACCACCGTTCCTTTTAGGGAATAATCGCGGGCCAGCATATGGGCTGCATCTTCTACCCTGCCCTCTTTAATGGCATTACGTATGCGGGTAGAACTTACAGCCGCTGCTTCTATCAACTGCGCCGGAATTTCTATCATCTGGTAGTTGTAGACAGGAGCATACTCCTTCAGCATATCGATATTTCCCTTCCTGTCGTGACCGAAGTGATGATCGTAACCAATAACAATGCTATGGGGTTTGAACTTACCAACTAAAAACTCCTCCACATACTCCCTTGCCGACAAATGAGCAAATTCCTGCGTGAACGGCACTACTATAATATGGGCAATACCCGCCTCATGCAGCAAACGTTCCTTTTCTTCAAGCGGAGTAATGATACCCAGAGGCTGATCGGGGAACAGTAATTTGCGAGGATGCGGATCGAAAGTAATGAGCACACTTTCGCCGCCTACTTTGGCCGCATGGACCACTACTTCCTTTAATATAACACGATGCCCCTGGTGCACACCATCGAATGTGCCAATGGTCAATACCGCATTGTTAAATGAAGGCAGGTTGTCTATGTTGTGAAATACAGCCATTAATCGGGCTGTAAAGGTATATCAATTTCAAAACCAAAATACAAAAGGGTAAATATGGGTTTATGTTATGGGTTACGTCTGCAAAGGCCAGATCAGGAGAAGCAATTATGCCTCTCTGCAACATAAGCACATATAAGTCTGTTATGCCGGATATTCTTAAGCTTACTGATCAACACAGATTCAGACAACTTAGCTCACAAATTTCCTCTATTTTTAATCCCTGATCACCCATGCAACAAACAGCACCTCATACGACTACCCTAATAATGCGGTGGCTTAGCTCCTTTCGCTGGCAGGCGTTTATACTGGCAGTGATCTGCCTGATCTTTTATGCCAATACTTTTCAGAATGGCTATGCGCTTGATGACAACCCCATTATCATTAATAATCCATCTGTACAAAGTGGCATAAGCGGCATACCTGCCATACTGATGGGCGATGCCATGGAGAACTCTTTTAAGCAGCAAAACAGTAATACCCGCCTGGAGGGTGGCAGGTATAGGCCATTGTCTATTGTCACCTTTGCGATAGAACAACAGGTAGTGGGCAATAATGCCCCCGGAGTAAGTAATGATAAATTGCTTAGTGATATGCACGTAAGGCATATGGTCAATGTGTTACTTTATATATTGTCTGTGATCGTTCTGCTGCAATTCCTCCGGAAGTTGATTTCCCCCAATGACTCTCTGGCAGCCTTTCTTGCAGCGCTGCTATTCGCTATTCATCCATTACATACCGAGGTAGTAGCCAATGTAAAAAGCAGAGATGAGATCATGTCCCTGCTCTTCATCTGCCTGACATTTTTAATGGCTTTTAAGTATACATCAAGTAAAAAAATTATACACCTCATTTCTGCCCTTTCTTGCTTTTTACTGGCACTGCTATCTAAAGAGTATGCTATTGCTTTAGTTGGACTACTGCCACTAGCATTCTTTACACTGGGTAAAAGCTCATTAAAACATAGCGCAATAGCCACTTTGCCTTACGTTATACCGTTGGGTATTTATATCTCCCTCAGGGTAATTGCCACCAGCCATTCAGACGCGGCAGTATCTACAGACATTCTCAATAATCCATACTTGTACGCAACAGGTTCACAAAAGGCAGCATCTATAATTGCAGTCGTGCTCGACTACATCAAGCTATTGTTCGTCCCCAATGCGCTCTCCTGCGACTACTCTTTCAATCAGATCCCCTACTCTGATTTCAGCTCTTTGAAGGTATGGGCGTCGATAGTGGTATATGGTATTCTCATAGTTATGGCATGGATATTCTCGAAGCGCCAGCATGTTCTTGGCTTTGCCATCGCATTATTCTTGGCCTTTCTGCTGTTGGTCAGCAATGTATTGATTAACATAGGCGCACCAATGGGCGAAAGGCTGGCATATCATGCTTCATTGGGATTTGCAATTGTGTTGGCGTGGCTAATTAGTTATTTAATGAACACTGCGAGAAGTCAGAAAGCGGTGCAGGCAATGACAGGGGGATCGCTGTTATTAATTATAGTCGCATCAGCATATATAACTATCAATAGAAATAAAGATTGGGCGTCTGACTTCACACTGTTTACAAAAGATGTGCAGACAGTACCCAATAGTGCGTCGGCCAACCGATACGCAGGTGGTGCTTTCATAAAATATGCTGAAGGCATTAATGATGAAAGACGAAATTCCGGCGAAAAATCATCTGTTCTTCAAGTAGGAATGTGGTATCTCAACAAAGCACTACAGATACATCCCGAATATGTTGATGCTATTGTGAACCGCGGTGTTGGTTATATAGCACAGGGAAAATATGATTCAGCAATGGCAGACTGCAAGACCGTGGCAGAACACTATCCCAACCACTCGGGGCTGCAATACCTCTCTTACAATATTTCAGATCACTATTACAAACTTGCCTTAGAACGTTGTAAGGTAAAGGACTACAATAGTGCTTTCCCGCTATTCAAAAAAGCCATTGAAGCATCGCCCAAAGACCCGGAGCTATGGACTTTTATGGGGTATGCCTACTACAGCAATAATGATTGTGTAAATACGCGTTACGCTGCTGAACAGGCAATGAAGCTGGACCCTAACAATACAAAAGCGCGCAAATTAATAAAGATGTGTGCCGACAAGGAAACCGCAATAAAATAACTACTACAAGGGCATCTCCATATTCGGCTTAGCATCCGGCTCCGGCATTACCCATTCTTCGTTCAGTTCGCCTATATAGCCCAGCATGTCGTTACGGCCATGAAACTTTTCAGCACTGGTCATAAATGTGCGGGGTATATATTCCCATTCCTTTTTCATTGCGTTTACAAACAGGCTCTTATTCTTCGCAGCCTCACGCTGGGTTATCTTATCGGCCTTGGTAAAAGCAATATTGAACGGTACACCCCACTCTCCCAGTTTGCGCAAAAAGGCAAGGTCCAGGTTTTGTGGCGAATGGCGGCTATCAACCAATACAAAAACCGTGACAAGGTTGGTTCGCTCCTTTAGGTATGCATCTATCATCTTCTCCCACTCCTCGCGCTGCACCTTAGAGCGCTTGGCAAAACCATAACCGGGCAGATCGACTATATAAAAAGCATTATTGATGAGGAAGTGATTGATGAGCTGCGTCTTTCCCGGGCTGCCCGATGTTTTGGCCAGCTTTGCATTACGGGTGAGCATATTTATCAGGCTGCTCTTGCCCACATTAGATCTTCCAATGAACGCATATTCAGGCTTGTCAGGTTTTGGGCAAGCTTTAACATCTATATTGCTTATTAAGTATTTAGCGGTTGTTATTTCCATCTGGTTTGGTTGTACTTTTGCACTAATGCAGTCGATCAATGATACTAATCCCGCAGCAAAGATACTCCCTGATGCGGCATCAAATTTAAATAAGAAAGCTCAGGTAGCCGAAATGTTTAACAATATAGCCGGCCGCTACGATTTTCTGAACCATTTCCTGTCTATGGGCATAGACAAAGGATGGCGCAAAAAAGCTATTGCCGAGGCGGGAGAACTGAAACCAACCCGTATACTGGACGTAGCTACAGGCACTGCCGACCTGGCCATTGCCGCTGCATCATTAAAACCACAACACATAGACGGTATTGATATAGCGGACCAGATGCTGGTAGTGGGACGTAAAAAAATAGAGGATGTCAATCTTTCTAATATCATAACCCTACAAACTGCCGATAGTGAATCGCTGCCGTTTGAAACAGGCCACTTCGACGTGGTTACCTGTGCTTATGGCGCCCGTAACTTCGAGCACCTGGAAGCAGGATTGACGGAAATGGGCCGTGTATTGCGCCCCGGAGGTAAAGTGGTGATACTGGAATTCTCTCACCCTACCGGCTTCCCGATAAAGCAGTTATTTGGCTTCTATTTCAAATTCATACTGCCACTAATGGGTCGGCTTGTATCTAAGCACAGCCGAGCATATACTTATCTACCCGAGTCGGTAATGGCCTTCCCTCAGGGAGCAGATTTTTGTAAGATACTTACCAGCTGCGGCTATAAGAATGCCAAAGCACGACCACTGACATTTGGTATAACCAGTTTATATACTGCTTATAAATAACAGACAATCTTAAAATACAAAGCCCTGCATACTATGTTTGCAGGGCTTTGTATTTAGAAGTACACCAACTACTCTTTCCCTTTCTTTTTATATACGGATAGTAAAAACATCGCATTACTTTTTGTGTCAAACGCTTTAGGGTATGCGTCACCATTCAAATTGTAGCAGATGGTCAGCTCACCGTTGTCATATTTATATATGGCCATAAAATGTTTACCGGCATTTGGTCCTTTTTTGCCGTAAATATCCATTTTGTCTCCGTTGTACCTTATAACTCCTTTGTCTACAACACCTGCTATCACCTTGTACCTGCTGTCTGCTATAGTCAATTCCGTACCTTCCATAAACCCAACTGGAATAGGAGATCCACCGATTTCCTGCTGCACAGGTATCCAGATGCCGTTCAGCTCTTTTACCGGCGCCTTCTTTCGCAATAATCCGCATCCTGTCAACAACGAAAATGCTGCTACCACAGCCACCGAATAAACATATTTCCTTGTATGATTTCTCATCATTTCTAAACTCAACATTTAACTGTTTTCTTTTTCTTGCCTAATGCCCCCTTGGCCTTTACTTTATTAATATAGTCAGCAATATCCGGCACTTTACAGGCAGTGCCGTTCATATTTACTTCCACTGCACCAATTTTCTTTGCTGCTGCTATTGCATCATCTGTAAGCGGAGCAATGAAAGAACCAATGGCAATTACAAAATTGTTCATCTTCAGCCTTACCCTATTATCTGCGTTGTGTATGGTCTTCACCACTCTATCAAGAAGGGGTTTATAAGCAGCTATGTCCAGATCAGCATCTACTTTTATAGCAGGTATATTGCTAAGGGTGGACCAGCCTGCTGATGCTATATGAGGCTCCTTACTTTCTATCCATTGCATTGCTATTTCGTAGCCATGCGGACTACCTGCGGCAACCCACGACACAGTATACTCGCAGATATTGTTAGACAGTGCTTGCTCTACCCACATCTGCAGATCGGCTTTCGTCATCTTTGCATCATCAGCAATCAGTCCCGCCAGATACATAGCGTCTGCATTACCGGTTGCATACAGATCTTTTGCCAGTTGGTAATCCATCTTTATCTTCTTCTGGATAGGTTTCATGTACTCTATCTTCACTCCAAAGAATGGCTCCTTTACCCCGTGTTTCAACAATATCTTTTTGATACTTTCACTGCCGGCAGCTTCCAGTTCGGCCATTATTTCTTTAACTGTCATTACTCTATGATTTAGAATATATCGTATAAGAACCTATTATTCTCCCGCTAAATTACTCAAAATATATTCATCGTAAAAAAGGTGTCTAACGAACATTTCTGCACATTAAACACCTTTGAAATATTATTCACCAATTGCCCACTACATCGCCAGGTACTCGTCGAGATTACCAAGACCCATTGCATAGCCTGCTTCAAAGCCCATCTGTATGATCGTTTCCATATCTGCGATCTTATTGAAAGAAATTTCAGACTGCACCGTTGTTTGGTCGCCTGACTGATTGAAGGTATTATTCCAATGCATTACCGGGAATTGATCATTGATATTCCCTTCTTCATCACAAAACATTGCTGAACTGGTAAAATTGCTGTTGGCAGCTACTGTATGAATATCTACCCGGCACCAGTGCTTTTCTCCGGCAGGAGAAGTCATAGCATATAGCCACATCCCCCCGGGCCTAAAATCCATTGTTTTAGTAACTGCCTTATAGGGCCTTGGAGCCCACCAGAGGTCAAGTATCTCAGCTTTTGTCCACGCATCCCATACTTTCTGCACGGCCGCATCGAATGATCTTACCACAGTAAGTTTCTTGTTTTCAAGGTCTTTAGTAAAGACTGCTTCATTTTTTGCCATCTTATTTATTTTAAGGAGTTTTTAAAATTTCGTCGAGTTGATCGAATCGCGATTCCCATTGCTTGCGGAATTGCTCCATCCAAATATCTACTTCTTTCATTTTTTCAGCGTTGAAGTGATAGTTGATCTCCCTACCCATTTGCCGTTGTTCCACCAACTGACACTCAGCTAGTATCTGTATATGTTTAGATATAGCCTGCCTGCTGCAATCAAAATGTCCGGCAATGGCATTAGGCGTCATAGCGTGAAGTGCCAGCAAACTCAATATTGCCCTCCGTGTGGGATCGGCTATAGCCTGGAATACATCTCTTCTCATATTTTATGCGCAATCGTTCGATTGCAAATATATGAGCAACCATTTGATTGCGCAAAATATTTTTTTTAATATTGTGGCAAAAAATAATCCCGACCAATGGTCGGGATTATTTTTTTAAATTTTCCTAACGAAGTTGGTTTAACCTTCGTCAATATAACTATCACGGTATAATTCCATTTTCGCTCGGCCCCTTAATTCTCTATCATTTATACCAATGTGATACCACTGATCTGCTAAAACCTTATATCACTAAACACTAAACGGATGGAGCAGGAGGTTCCTGAGGCGGATTCTGCCTTGGTGGACCTTGTCTCTGTTTGTTCCTGTTCTGCTGTGGCCTTGGTGCCTGCGGCTTTGCATCTCCCTCCACCTTTGGTCCATCCTGTGCGCTGTTATCGGCATTAGGATTTGGCCTGCCCTGTTGAGGCTTAGGTCCCTGGTTAGGACGTGGCCCCTGTGGCTTCTGACCCTGCCCCTGATTAGGCCTGTTCTGTTGTTTCTGCGGTGCAGGTGTACCATCAGCATTAGGCGCAGCATCACCACCCTGCACCTGTTGCGGGCGGTTGGGCCTGTTACGCTGCTGCTGTGGTGCTGCCGGCGTGCCATCAGCATTGAGTTGCGGCGGCCTGTTACCACCCTGGTTAGGGCGGTTCCTCGGCTGCTGTGGCTGTGGTGTAGCCGGCGTACCGTCGGCATTGGGGGCTGCATTGGCCTGCTGTGGTCGGTTACGTTGTTGTCCACCACCGGCACCCTGTGGCGCATTAGCAGGCCTGTTGCCCTGCTGTGGTTTATTACCGCTACCAGATTTTTTCTTCTTGCTGTTCTTTTCAAGGTTTTTGAGCGTGATCTGACCTACATCATTCACAAAGCCCATATCTATGGCCTTCAACACACCCTTCTCAGATCTTACTTCAAGCTCTACAGGCTGCAGTTCATCTGCTTTCTGGCCCAGCTTGTTCATTTTCTGTATCTCCTTTACGCGCTCTATGCTGAGCGGATATTGCTTGTTGTTATCAGAGAAGCTGTACCACATCAGGTTCTTAAAGATATCCCTCTTCTGCAGGTGAGCAACACCCTTTACTGTGTCCAATGACTCCGCATGATTAGGGAATACAGACAAAGCATCCATGTAGGTATCCAACTCATAGTTCAGACAGCACTTCAACCTGCCGCACTGACCTGATAATTTGGTCTGATTGATAGACAGATTCTGATAGCGGGCTGCTGTGGTATTAACTGATTTGAAATCGGTCAACCATGTGCTGCAGCATAGTTCGCGACCGCATGAGCCAATACCACCCACTTTACCACTTTCCTGGCGGGCACCTATCTGGCGCATTTCCACCTTTAGTTTGAAGTCGTTAGCATAAAGCTTTATCAATTCGCGGAAGTCTACACGCTGATCGGCCGTATAGAAGAAAGTTCCCTTTTTACCATCTGCCTGTATCTCTACCTCGCACAATTTCATGGCAAGATTGAGCGAACTGGCTATGGCGCGAGAGCGGATAAGCACTTCGGGTTCTCTATCTTTCTGTGTCTGGCACATGGTCCTTTCCTCTTCGGTAGCCATATGCAGCACACGCTTCACTACCCCATTCTCGGTAGTACTGTATTTCTTCAATTGCAGTTTTACCAATTCACCCGTCACACTTACCTGTCCTACATCATAACCACTCACACCTTCTACAGTGATCCAGTCATTCTTTTCCAGTATATTATTGGTATTGTTACGGAAGAATTCCTTCCTGCTTCCTTTATTAAAAGATACTTCTATTATCGGGTAAGGCTTTGCACTATCGTGCAGAGGCAAGGCATTGAGCCAGTTATGTACATTAAGTCTGTTACACCCACCTGTACTGCAACCACCATTACTTTTGCATCCGGAGGGTTTACCACCGGGCGCAGTGCCGCAACTACTACATCCCATTCTTGAATAATTTATATAGAGCGTATCAAACCGGTAACTAACCTACTTATATATCCTGCCACCAACTATCGTTGCTATCACCCGCACAGTTACCGTTTCCCGCTTATTGTTAAAAAATAATTGTTAAACTATACAAACCTACAAAAATACCGTTAATTAACAACGCATATAACAAAGTAACATCCATATGATTTTACCATTAAATCCTCAATCATTTAGTTGTTCAAATATTTACCCACACCTTTTGCACCAACTGCTTTTTTACGCACTTTCTCAACAATATTACCTGTACTTTTACCGCCGTATTTAATCATAAAAACCACAATACATGAAGATACTTTCTACTCTACTTATTTGTTCTGCCATCACATCATCTGCTATGGCGCAGACTGCCATTACCAATGGAGGTTTTGAGAACTGGGGCGGCAATGCCAGCCCGGGTGTAGCTGCGGAACCTACCAATTGGTTCTCTAATAAATCAGGTTCCACTATTGCGCAGGCAGGTGGCCAGACTTGCTTCCAGGAAACATCTATTGTTCATTCAGGCACATCATGTGTTCGTGTCGAAACAATATCAGGTCCATTGTCTACTGCTATAAACGGAAACGTAACAACAGGCGTTGTGAGTGCACCGTCTTTTATAAAGACAGATGGCTATATTGGTACGGTAAACTTTTCTAATTCGAGCGATGTCCGCCGCATGGCATTTACCGGCCGCCCGGACAGTGTAACTGGTTGGTACCAATACACGCAAGGTGCGGCAACTGAGCAAGGCCGTGTAAAAGTAATATTACACACCGGCGACTACTTCGATCCTGAAACGCCAACAACCAATCACCCCGACCCTACTGCAAATAAAATAGGTGGTGCTACTTTTGTAACGCCGCTTTCCAATGCAACTACATGGACACGCTTCAGCGTTCCGGTTACTTACGTAAGTGCGTCATCGCCAGCATACATTATGGTCAATATTACTTCATCAGCAGATCAGAATACATCAGTAACGGGCAGCAAGTTGTGGATCGATGATCTTACCGCTGTTTACAATCCGGTTGGCGTTAGCAATGTTAACATGCAGGCTGATGATATCAATATCTACAGCGCATACAAAACACTGTTTGTAAATGCTGCGAAGGAAATAAACGGCGAAGCGACTATAACTATCTATGACATGGCCGGCAGAACTGTTTTCACTCATTCATTGACTGAAAAATTCAGCAACTATGATCTTTCCGCTCTTACTACAGGCGTTTATGTTTACAAAGTAAACAGCACATCTTTCTCTAAAACAGACAAGGTAGCTATACAATAAATTGACATTTCCCCGCATACATAACTTTCTGATAAGGACAGTTGTCGTTTTTACGGCACTGTCCTTATTCTGTTGTGCGGCATTTGCGCAGCCTACCGGTGTTGTAAAAGGAAAAGTATCCTCTGCAATCAACAAAGAACCGCTGAGCAATGCCACGATAAGGGTGGTTGGTAACCTTTCTAAAGGTACCGTATCAGATATTGATGGTATTTATTCCCTGGTACTTGACACGGGACATCATGTACTATTCTGCGAATATGTCGGTTCGATCACCGACACATTCAATGTTTACATAAAACAAGATATTATCACGGAAAGGAACATTAAACTCTCTACAACCGCAGAAGAATTAAAAACGGTGGTGGTGTCTTCAGGCAAATTCAGCCAGAAACTGGAAGAGTTGACGGTTTCTATGGAGGTGCTTAAACCGTCTCTGATCAATAACAAAAACACCACAAGTATAGAAACGGCACTGGAGCAAGTGCCGGGGCTCACAATTATTGACAATGACCCGCAGATAAGAGGTGGTAGTGGATTTACCTTTGGCGTAGGAAGCCGTGTAGCCATTGTGGTAGATGGTATACCCCTGCTCAGTGGCGACGCCGGCAGACCGGAATGGAGCTATTTACCAGTTGAAAATATAGAACAAATAGAAGTCATAAAAGGCTCATCGTCAGTTCTTTATGGCTCTTCAGCAATCAATGGCGTCATCAGCATTCGTTCCGCGTACCCCCGCCTGAAGCCTAAGACTATCATCAGTTATTCGGCCGGGGCGTACAGTGTTCCGCCCTCACCCGCTATGAACTGGTACAACGGTTCTGTACCCGGATTTACAAATCTTAACTTCCTGCACTCCCGCATTGTCAAGAAAAATCTGGATGTGGTGATAGGTGCCAATTTCAATATTGACCAGGGATATATGGGCCCAGCGCCATCTTTTGGCGACCTCGCTCCGGACTTTAAAAAGGCTTTACTGCTTACCGACTCAATCTATACCTATACCAATAAAGACATGCTTAAGATACGCGGCCGCGTAAATGTGGGCCTTCGTTATCGCTCGAAAAAGTATACTGGCCTTAGTTATGGTGTTAATGCCAATGCGATGATCAACAAAACCAATATGGTACTGGCTTGGCTCGATGATTCCGCAGGTATCTATCGAGGTTATCCCGGTGCTGTATTCCTGGAGCAACAGACGTTCTTTAACATAGACCCGTTTGTTAAGTATGATAAAGGCAATGGTGTGAGCCATAGTCTTACCACCAGGGTATTCCATACCGACGACCAGATCACCAACAACCAAAGTACAAAGGGGACACTATATTATGGCGAATATCAGCTACAACGTAGATATAAACCGCTTGACCTGACATTTACCGGGGGCGTTGTAACTACAATTGCCAACACCCGCGCACAACTCTATGATTCAAGCGGTAAACCCAATAATACCATTACCAATATAGCGGGCTATATACAAATGGACAAGAAGATATGGGATGTGCTAAACATTTCGGGTGGAGTGCGCTATGAGTATTTCCAGACCAATACGCTGCCTAGTGCCGCGCAACCCATTTTCCGAGCCGGCGCCAGCCTCAAGGTATTGCAGGGCACGTGGATACGAACATCAATAGGAGATGGATACCGCTACCCTACTATTGCAGAGCGCTACATCTCTACCAAGGTAGGTTTGTTTGGCGTATTTCCTAATCCGGGCCTGCTGCCCGAAACCAGTAGAAACTTTGAGCTGGGTGTAAAGCAAGGCTTTAAAATTGGTAACTGTATGGGCTACCTGGACCTTGCAGGTTTCCAGCAGAACTACCATAATACTATCGAGTATCTGTTTGGCGTATGGAATCCTAAAGTATCTATAGTAGGTTTTAAATTTGTGAATACCGGTGATTCACGTGTGAACGGTGTAGACATATCACTGGCTTGCACCACACCCGAAGAAAAGAAATTCGGACTGGCAGTGTTGGCAGGTTATACCTATGTAGACCCCGTTTCCCTTTCCCCTGATAAAGTATATGCTTATCCTAAGAAATTACAAGGTGGACAGGACTCAGCAACATTCCGAAACAGCAGCCTCAACCCCGATGGCAACGTATTGAAATACCGTTTCAGGCACATGCTGAAAGCTGATGTAGAGGTAAAACTGGATAGATACTCCGTAGGACTTAGCTACCGGTACTACAGCAAGATGGAGAATATTGACAAAGCATTTAAAGATATTGAAGACGATACCAAGACCATCCCCAACCTGGCACCAATTATCATTGTCGACTACTGGAAAACGCACAATGGCTATCACATCTTCGACGCACGAATTGGCTGCAAGCTTACCGCCCATCACAAACTATCGCTCATTGCCAACAATATCTTTAATGTTGCCTATTTCCTGCGTCCATTAAAAATAGAAGCGCCGCGGTTGGTAACAGTTCAGTACGTGTATACTTTCTAGGGCAACCACCTTCATCTCACAATGGTCTTACCGCAAAGATCATTATCTTACATATTGTTCAGACAAACACAGAATACAAATGCGTAAACTCCCAATACTAATTCTATTGTCCCTCTGCTCATGCAATAAATGGAGCGAAGAAGATAAAGACGCCTGGAAACAAGCCTGCAATGAAAATGCCGAACATTGGACGGCAACGCCTGAAGGTGCAAAAACCTACTGCGATTGTATACTGGATAAAATGGAAAAGAAATACCCGGATATTAACGATGCCCTGGCACATACAGCCGAAATGGCCACCGATACTACTTACATCAACTGCAGGAATGGGATAAAATTAAAGTAACGCTAAGACGGCAGGAAAATAGTTACACTTGTACCCTGCCCAGGCTTGCTCTTGATGACAAATTTGGCATCTACAAACTTCAGCATATCCTTAATGATGAGATAGCCCAGCCCGTGGCCTTTGCGCTTGTCTACATTGGCCGATGAAACTATAAAATGTTCTGACATTACATTGTCTATCTGATCCTTTGTCATACCCTTGCCCTCATCTTTCACCTTTATCAGAATCCCCTTCTTGCTTTCACCTCCACTTATAGTAATACAGCCTTGCTCAGTAAAATTCAATGCATTAAGTATAAGATTATACAGCACGATTTTTACGGGCTCCATGTACTGATAGAGAATAGAGCCTGTGTTAACTTCGTTTTTAAAGGTGATATTCTTCTGCCTGGCCAGACCTTGAAAGATGCCGAATATCTGATTGGCCATCTGGTGCAGGTCAAACTGCTCTTTGATCATCCTCCGGTTCTCATTCTGGTATTTGATCCAGTTCATGATATTGGTAGAGAGCAGCTCCAGTTCTTTAGATGTGTGCGATATCTCTGCCAGCATTTCTTCCTGCATCTCTCTGGAATCTTCATTCTTACCATCTATCAGGTTTTTACTGCTGATATGGATAAAGCGCAGGGGACTGATGATATCATGACTGATGATAGAAATAAGGCGCGTCTGTATCATATTGCTTTTCTCCAGCGCCTCATTCTTTAAGTGTATCTCCCGGGCTTTACGCTCAAGTAGCAGCCTGAAGATCTTTTGCTTTACTACTACCTGCTTCACTACAAACCGAACAATAAAATAGCCGGCAACAATAACTGCAACAGACAGCACGCCTATTATCACCCAATTTAATGTTGTATCTCCTTCTGCTGCAAAAAACATTTTATAGGATCGGATTAGTGTGTAAAGTTACGGTGTGTACTAAAAACTGATGTTATATAATAAAGCCAGTTCCAGCAATTGTGTAATAGATTCTGTTTCAGTTTTATCAAATATTCGCTTCTTCACTGTAGATATAGTACTGGTACTAAGATTCAGTGTATTAGCTATATCGTTGGTATGATGCCCGTTGAGCAGGTAATGTAATATCTCTAACTCTCTGGGAGCCAAAATTGTAAATGGATTCTTTTGAACCAGTTCATCAACGTCTCCCGCGGGTGCAGGTTCATCGTTAAGAAACCTTTGTATGTATTGCAATGACTTATCTTCCTCTTGCGATTTATTGAGATAATAGTGAATATTGTACTGTTTAAAGGCATCGGCATATACCTCACTGAGTTGCATAGAAAAGATCATGATCTTCAGATCGGGGTACAGCTTCCTTATTGTAGGCACTATCTCTAATGCTGTGCCATCAGAAAATATCATATCCAGTATCAGGTGAGAACATGGCCCGTTCTTCAATTCAATCATCAGACCATTGCAACTATTAACCTCCGTTACATTTTTACAATGCAGCTGAGATCTTAATAAAAGCTTCATCCCCTTCCTTATCATACTATGATCGTCTGCAATTATGATATCGGGCTGCATAGATATTTATATAGAAAATTTTATATTCATAAAGTATTTATTATTAAATCCATACTTCATTTTCCTGCTACAAAGGTGCTATTTTTAAAATAATGCCAAGTCGAAATTTTTCTACACATAAGAGCCAACTAAGTGTGTAAGATTGCAGTGTAGTTTACAACATCTTCTACTTCTTTTTCTAACGCCATGACTAACAATTCATTACACAAACCGAAAGGGGATAAAAACTCATTAATAGCTAATTTTAAAAAATCTGATCCCATTCAACAAAAATTAGATAACGCTGAAGCTAGAATTGCTTTACTTGAACAAAAATGCAGCCATAAAGATAAGATTCTTGCGGTATTAGCGCATGATCTGAGAAGTCCGTTATCTTCTATATCAGGACTTATATCTGTATTTGAAGGTAAAGATGCGCAACGGGAACTGGAATTGCATGTTTCGGAACTAAAAACACAGCTCATTTCGGTAAACGAGTTAATGAACAACCTGCTGAGGTGGGCATCTCACTCTTTTGAAGATGCCTATTCCAGTCATGCCACTAATATAGACGCGGCATCTATACTGCGGCTTAACATGGAATTACTGGATTTTGTAGCCAAAGAAAAAAACATACAGCTGATCAACACTACCACAGGGCCAATTGAATTATTTGTCAATCAGGACCAGGTAGATATTATACTCCGAAACCTGCTGCTCAATGCCGTAAAATTCACAGGCTCTGGCGGAACAATTACTATAAGCAGTCAGGTCAATAATAACAACACAGAGATCACTATAACCGATACAGGCGTGGGTATGAGTCCGCAACAGCTGGGTACCCTATTTTCCAGCACTCATTTCAGTAACTATGGCACTTCAGGCGAAAAAGGTTTTGGGCTGGGGTTGCTGCTATGTAAAGAATACCTCGATATTAACAATGGAACCATAACCATAACCAGCGAACTGAACAAAGGCACTGCGATAACCATAATGCTACCTTCCGCTATCAATGATCAATGAATACGGTTTATATAGCAGACATACTATTGTCAATACCTCAAAAACATACACATAACTACTTTGCTATTGACCACCTACAAATATATCCCAAAGCTCCTCCTTACCATGAATCCCGGCTACTGAATGAGCATAGCTGAGACTGGTCGGTCCTGCCCCGTCAGCAGGACCGACCGGGGGAGTTCGTTAACGGAATTGGGATAGACTTCAAATAACAACTAACTCACCAGATCAAGGCAACGACGATTTACAATCTTCCCTTTGCACCGCTCGCTTATTCCGCCGACGCATCGCTCTTATAACACGATTCCTATAAGAAGCTCCTGCTCCAGCCATTTCTTGTATTTATGCAGTAGGACTATGAGATCAAGGATACCTTGTTCTACTGTACTGATGTCATTGAGCTTTTGGCGGTCGTACAGACCTTTATTCCCATATTTTTCCAGTAATGCTTCAATATTATCAGGAACATAGAACGATGCCCGGATGCCCAGGTGCTTCTTGTACTCCTGCATGTAAATATTGATACCTGCAAAGTCAAGATCGCCAAAGTGCAGGTAGTTGTTAGGTATAGTTAGCAGCCATTTAATTACATCCCTACTCTGCTCCTGCGGGTAGCGGGAAATGAATAATGGCTTTATACCCTTGAAAAGGTGTTGCTGCTTTTCTATCCACCTGAAGTTCTCTGCATTCTCAATGCCTACTATAACCACATCCGCCGCAGGTATTAACTTTTCAAAATCATAGATGAATTGAAAGGTGCCTGGCTCGGGGTTAATAGTAATTGCCTTACTGTTGAGTGAGGCATCTATCGGCAGGTAACTGTTAACGAGGAAGCCCTTAAAAGTGCGTTTGGACTGTAACTTGGAATCGTTACCGGCAAGCACAAGGTCGGTGCGTGTAGCCTGATCATTCTTTAGGGTATTAATATAGGCTGAAACGTCATTGATCTGAAAACGGTTAAACAACCAATTGGCTATGGCTGTTTTATCAACAATGTATAACAGGCTTTTTGTGCGGCCTGTAATACGCACCAAAACAATACCCTCATTGATGAGCTCATCAATGAGGGTATGTCTTGCCTGACTGGCGGGGAGTTGTTCCCCGTCAATCAGTTGGAGTAGTTTTTCAGCTATACTAAGCGTTATCATGCTGTTGCCAATGCTTCACTTCCTTTTTTGATCAACTTCTTAATGGTCGTCACGTGCTTACTGTCCTTGCTCAGCAGGTAGGTATACCTGTAGTCTGTAGCGTTGAACGATGTTGGTGAACTATTGATAAGCAGGATATTTCTGTCGTTGGCAAACTTAAGGATACCCTTTACATTGTTAGGGTGAAGCTTACCAATTTCATCCATCATACAATGCATACGGAAGTCTTTAAAGCGCTTGGATGCACTGTCTTTGAATACATTGAGCAGCATGATGTTGACCATTGCTTTCACCAGTATGTCCGTACCTTCAGAGCCTACGTTGGCCAGTTTTTCTACCCATCCGCTGTCGTTGTCATTCTCCACTATCCTGAACTGCAACTCGAAAGAATCGGCAAGGCCTATCTCTTTCTCTTTTCTTGAGCCTATCTCCTTCGCGAAGTCTTTAAGCAGGGTGATCGCTTTCTTGTTCTGCGCTTCGTTGTCTCCAGACGAGAAGAGATCTACCACACCAAGGCTAAGCCCGCTGCCGTCGTTGAACTGGCGTATGGCCTGCAGCAATGCAACAACGTTGTTTTTGCTTTCAGACAGCTGCAACTTTATGCTCTTGATAACACCTGCAAAATTGCGCTCTTCAAAGTCGCGGTTGATGTGTGTGATCACTTTTTGTATCTCACCGCCTTTAGAGGTAAGCTCATTGGTCTCCTTCCCTATCTGGCGTATTAGGGTAGCAAAGCGTTCATTGACCCGCTTTTCGTACTGTACTATTTTATTCTCTTCCAAAAACTCACTCAGCATTTCGGCAAACTCAATAAAGTCTTTCGGCTCTTGCAAGTTGGTCTTAAAGTGGAATACATTCTGCTCGGAGAAATTACCATTGAATTTCCTGATGGCCGAGTAGAGGTCGTTGTAACGCTCTATGATCGTATAGATCTTCCCGTTCAGCGCTTCTATCAGTGATTTCAGGCCGGCGTTGTTCTCCACCCTATCCGGCAACAGTCCTTCAAACTCTGCGATCTGCTTGTAATGATCTGTCTGCTTGAAACTGTCGAAAGTAGCCAGACCGTCGGTCATAATATTCAGGCGGCCGGTAAGTTCGTTAATTTCGGTAGCCAGTAAGTCTATCTCGCGCTGCAACTTTTGTTTTTGCAGGTTATATTTTTCCTGCTCATTCTCCAGCTGCGTTTCTTTCAATCGCTTGTCAGTTTTGAAAGAATCGACATTATCTAATAACTCGCGTTTATCTTTATTGTACTCGGCAACCCTATCTCTGTTCGCATTGATATAGTCCAGCTCCCTTTGCAAACTGCCCAGCTCCCTGTCTATATCTGCCATGCGCACCACATCAGCGCCTTCTTTTTCAAGGTTCTGCGTCTGTTGTTGCTTTATATCGGCTATCCTGTCGGCAGTTTCCTGCTTCCGGGTCTTTAGTTCTTCTGTCGCTTCGGTTACCAGTTCTTTTATGCGGGTATCTTCAGCGCGTATCTTACGGTTCTGCTCGCGCTCTTTGTTCTCCAGCTGCTTCTCCATGCTGCTCCTCACCTGTTCCAGTTCCTTTTCTTCCCTGGCCAGTTCATCAGCAGCGGTGATCATCTCTTCAGCAACCTGCGCCAATAATTGTTCCTTTTCTTCACCGGCTTTCCGCACCAGGTCAGCATACTTTACTTCGTTGGTCTGCAACTGCCCCTTGTGGCGCTGCAACTCATACTCCATCTGTCTGCGGCTGTTGTTCAGCTCCTTTATTTTCCCCTGGTAGCGCGATCTTAGTTTGTTGCTTTCATCATCGCGCTCTTCTATCAGTTTGGCAATATTGGCCCTGTTGGCTTCGGCCTTTTGCAGCCACTCGCCACGCTCCAACTCATAGTCAGCAACGGTCTTTACTTTCTTACCTATGTCTTCCAGGTTTATCTTCAGTCCGTAAACGCTGTCATTGGCGCCTTCGGTATACGATGGTGACAGGTCGGGCTGAAATAAGACCGTTTCTTCATCTATGATCTTACCTATGTTGTTTTCCCAGCCTTGCACATTGGTACTTAGCCAGCCATAAAGAGAATCTTTGTTCTTCTCTAGCTTGGCGGCAATAGACTCTATGGCAGCAGTAAACTGCTTACTGTCATCATGCAGCTTTTCTATTTTCCGATCGAATATACCTGTACTCTTTTCCGCATCCAGTTCCCATTGCTTTTGCATGGTTTCCGACTGCTTCTTTGAATCAGCTATTTCAATTTCACCGTTCTTCAGCTTCTGCTGCAGGGTGGCTATTTCGCCCTTTACCAGTTCTATCTCCTGCTCAAAATAGCGTTGCAATTGTATCTTCTGCTTCTTCAGCTTCAGATCGTGTATGTTGTCTTTCTTTTGAGTAATGGTATTGCGGGCCACCTCCAGCGCTTCCTGGTGCTGTGTGCGAATTTCAGCAAATGCCAGTTTATACTCTTCGGTGGTGTCATCTTTGAACTGCAAAAACTCTTCGCGCAATTTGTTCTTGCGCACAAGGTTGGTGCTTTCAAAACGGGCCAGTTCATTTTGTTGCTGCTGTATCAATGCCTTGTAACGGCCGTTGATCTCCGTAAATCTTGTGTTCAGCAGCTCGCGCTCAGTCCTCAGCCTGTCGCGCTCTTCTTCCACCCTGTCTTTCTTGTCTACGCGCTGTATAATAGAGGCAATGTCTATGCTTTCATAATACTCAGCCCTAACTTTTATCTTCTTCAGGTCATTATCCAGGATATTGATCTGCTTTTGTATATCCTCGCGCTTGGCCTTGAACTTATCCTTCAGTTCATCAGCCTTCTGTTGCAGTGTCTGGCGCTGCTTATCCTGCTGGTCGCGTTTCTTTTCTATTTTTGGTTGCTCGTCTACAGCTATACCACGAGCGTGAAACAGCTGTACCGCAGTTTCTTTCTTCTCTTTGTTGAGTGATATGATGGCGGCATGTCCGCGGGCAATGGTCTCAGCCATTTTGCGCACAGGTATTTCGCCACTCTTGTTAGCTTCAGTCCACTTGTTGATGTCCGCCAGCTGAGTATCGAAATCCTTCAGGTGCAGTGCATACTTATCCAGGTCTATCTTCACATCTTCTTCATTCAAAGACATGATGATGGTCTGCTTAATGAATTCCGCATCCAGCTTACTGTTCAGGAATACATTCTGTATGGTACGCGGCAGGTTCTGGTACTGGCGACTTTCTATGATAGCATATTTCCTGAATTCCTTATCCAACCCCAGGTTGTTGCCATACAATATATCGCGGTACTCTTCATACCTGTCTATCTTGCGGGTGTAGCCCACCTTCTTGCCCAGCACTTCTCTTATGCCGTCCCACGCCATGGCTTTGCCGTCACTGTCAATATAATGTTCCTGCTGGTACTCACTGTTAATAAAACGGAAGCACGCCCTACCCTGCGACTTGAACGCCATAATGCAATACGTGCCGGTTTCGCGCACCACCTCATATATCACATAAGAATTGCCAAAAGGGAAATAGTACTCGTCAAATGTCTTTTTACCCTTCTCTATACCCAGCTTTAATTTATCAGCATTGTAAAAGAAAAGTATGGCCCTCAGGCTTGTGCTCTTACCCACACCCTGCGTACCTATAAAGTGTACATTGCCATCAATAGCCACCTCGGCATACTTCACATTGGCACTGTTAATAAAAATAATCCTGTTTAAATATCTCATTTCTGTGCTGAATCGGGAATGTTAATTGATAATACCAGGCGCTCCATATACTGAAACGATGATAGTACTTTGTAGCTGTTCGATATTTCATTTTCCAACTCTATGAAATAATCGCGCCCCAGCTGCTCCAGCACTTTTTCTAAAATTTCAGCGTGTTTTTCCTTACCACCGGCATATTTTTTCAGGCCCTCCAGTTTGTTCTTCATGTCCACATCTACCGACAAGCGTATAAGTATGTCGGACGGTGTGAACCTGTAACCCGGCCCAAATGAATGGTCGAAGGTTTTAAAGAAATCCAGCATATCTATCCATTTGTAGGCAGCCAGTATTTTACGCTCCAGGTCGGTCTTGTTCTCCAGCCTGGTAAACATATAATACTCGTCACCTTTTTCAAGGCTCAGGTTAATGGCCTTAAAATAGTCATACAGGTCTTCAAAATTCTCGTCAATTATATTATATAGTTTCCTTGTGCTATCCTTGGTACTGTTGGAGCAGATGAACTGTCCCTTACTGAGTATCTCAAATATGTCGGAAGTTTGTTTAGGTACCGGCATTTTTTTTAAGTTAAAAGTCAAAAGTTAAAACCAAAAAGTGTGCAGTAGTCGCCCTGTCTCTTTAGTGTTCTATTCTTTGATAGACCCTATTACACATTTACTTCGGGTATATCATTGCAAACTCTACATCCTGCCTGTTGTTGTATGCGTCGGTTATTTTAAATAGTGTGTCGTACTGCGATACCATCTGGCAGTAGATGGTAATACACTCATCAAAGGTCACTTCGCGGCCATAGTCGTAGTTAACTATAAAGTCGAAGAGGTTATTACCACTAGCCAGGAAGCCATTCTTCACCTCATCCAGGTTGATCTGTATCTCCTCCTGCACCTGTGTTTCCAGGTACTCGTCAGAAATGCCCTCGGCCATTGGCTGGTTGGTCTTCACATTGCTGTGCTTGCCTTTGGCCACCTTCCTTATAATGTTCAGTGCATCACTATCTGTCTGCAACTGGTCTAACGGAATATTGAGCGGATAAGTAGGATTAGGCTCAAACACAACAGCTGTATTCTCGGCAAGTATCGCCTTTATGTCTGTCTTGCTCCGCAGCTCGAATTGGTCTTTCAGGTACTTTATCTGCCGTAGCTTCTCTATTACCCCGCTATGATGTTTTATCCTGTTCAGATACTCTATGATCTGCCGCTGAATGTCTATGAGGTTGTGCCTGCATTCATTCAGTTGCAGCTTGAGTACAACGATCAGCCTGTTGAGCTCTTCATCGGCAGCCACTCTAAAGAAAGTAACTTCATCCTCACCAGATACCAATGCGTCTGTTTCGTTGATCAGCTTATAAACGGTCGCCCTTTTATCATCCAGGTGCTCCAACTTGGTTTGCTTTATCTTGTAGTTAGGCTCGTTCTTAAAGGTGTTATCAATGTTCCTGTTCAGATCTACCACATTACGCAGGGCAATGACACCTATCTTCCTCAATGCCTGTTTTACCTGGCGCAGGTAACTATACTTACGGCCTTCATTATTTTCCTGCAGATAGTAAATAATGTTCTGCTTTATGTTCTGTATGTGTTCATTGATGTAAGAGGCATTGATCTCCTCATTTACCTCCATCACCTGCTCAAAAAACTGCAGGAACACATCATCCAGCTCCAGGTTATTGCCATTCTGCCGCACCACTGCATAGTCCACCAGGGCAGTTATCTTATCTGCATCAAAGTCTACCAACTCCAGCGCATAGTCATAGTTAAAAGAGAGGATCTTCCTCTTTTCGAACAATTCACTAAGCAACTTTTGTTCCCTGCTAAGGGTAGCCAATAGCTGTTGTATGGACGAGAAAGTTTTCATAAGTCAGTGTGCAAATATAGTTGAACCATATGACCCCGAACGGAAAAGAAATCCACACAAATACCAACTAATTTATATTTATAAATATACAGTATGACGTGTATTTGAGGGAGAAATGAGGGGTACTTGTATTATGGTGTATTTGTTATACACATGTTGGTAAGGGTGATTTGAGAATGAGGGCCAGTCTAAGTTACTCAAAGAGAACCGGCAGGATAGCTGTTGGTGAGAAGACACAACATCGGCACATTAGAACGAGACATGGCAAGTGACATTGCAGATAAATAAATTTAGCAATAAAATAATTTAGTTTGGTGTGATGGAATAAACTCCGTACTTTTGCACCCACATCGCGAGATAGAGCAGCGGTAGCTCGTCGGGCTCATAACCCGAAGGTCACAGGTTCGATCCCTGTTCTCGCTACCAAAGAGGGAACATGCAATTCAAATTGCAGTTCCCTCTTTTCTTTTTCCCCTGAAAGCCTTGCCAGTCTTGCAAAGTAACGGAATGCCACATTTACTTTTGGGGTTCGACACTCGTCTTTTTTTCGATTGTAGTATATTCCTTCAGGAAAGACCATATACTGAAGTTCTTGTCTGTCATTGTAATCAGCGGAAGCCCATTCTGGAGCGAGTTTCGAGGTTGTTCTAAAGGCTGTGTCTATGTATAAATCAAGGTTCGACACCCTATTCCCAAATTTCGCCCGTTCCTTTTCAATATCCTTCTTTTCGTCAGTGAATTTCGCCTTGAATTTATCGAACATATCCCTGGTTATTTCCTCCAATACAAATCGTTCTTCAAGGCGTTCCAACTTCTTATCTACCTCCGCTAATTGCTTTTCGATATTATGAATGTTCTCTTCTTTCTGCTCATTCGACTTATTGTATTCCACAATCATCTGCTCTTTTATCAGGTACTGCATCGCCTCGTCAAATTCAAGGCAATACTCTGACAACGTTAGAGCAAAACGTTCGTGAAGGGTATCTGCCCTCATATTGCAGTTGCATCCCTTTGTGTTGCATTTGTAATAATACTTCTGATTCTTGTAAGCCTTGTATGCTCTGAGAAACTGCCCACACTCATCGCATTTATAAAACCGTTTAAGCGGTATTTCGTCATTCTCAGGATTAGTGCGATAACCCTGCTTATTTTCAGATAGAACGTCATTCGCTTCGAGGAACAGCTCTTTAGAGATCATCTTCTCATGATTACCCTCTATTACCTGTCCTTCCAGTGCGGTATGAACCATAAGACCGCAATAAAAAGGATTGCGGAAAAAGGCTGAAATTCTCTGATTAGTTATTTTCAGCCCTTGTGCAGCAAGCCTCCTGATAATCTCCTCGCTGGATACCTTTTCCTTGACTTTCCAGTGGAAGGCCTTTTTGAGCAGCCTACCATCCTTATTGAGCACAATAGACCGCTTGCCATTGGATTTGAGAATGTCATAACCAATAGGCGGAGCAGTAGGCCATTCACCACGCAGCAGCATTTCCTTTACACCGGCCATACATTTCTCCCTGCGCTGTTGGTTCTCGTACTCGCTAAATATGAACTGTATATTTTGTTGCAGACTTCCGCTTGCCGTTGATGCATCTGTAGGTTGTGTTACGGAACAAACCACTATACCCTGCTTCTTCAGTTGCTCAGCTATGTAGATAGCATTAGCACCGGAACGGCTGAACCGATCAACGCTATAAACTATGATGTGCGATATTTTCTCCCTGCTCTTCTTAAGAAAAGATAGCATGTTGTTGAACTGCTTTCTTTCATCGGTCTTTGCACTCTCAAACGTACCGCCGAAGCTGCCCATAATTTGAAGGTTCCCCTTTTTAGCAAACATTTCACAAGCTTTCCTCTGTGTATCGAGGCTTAAATTGTTGTCGGCCTGCTCCTTGGTTGAAACACGAGTATAGATAACGCAGTTACTTCCTTTAGTTTTTGCCTTATTTGAGCCTTTAGCAAAGGTTTTGAATAGTGTAATGTCGCTCATGCTGCTTTAGTTTGTTGATTATCAATGTGTAGTGCAATTTTCCTGCCAGATTTTTTCCTTTTAGAAACCACACTATAAATAAACCGAGTGTATTTCTTTATTGTGTCTATCAGTTCATTCACCTGCTCATCCGTGTAGTTTTTAAATTTCTCAAATTTCCTTACTTCTTCCGGGGTGATGTCATGTGTTCTGTTGTACGAATTTACGTTTCCTATCTTACTATTCATAAAGCTGCTTTGTTGTTTTCAATACAAAAATGTGGTTACTCAGACAGCCACTTTTACCAGGTTATGCCGAGATGTGATGAGCTGTGTTGACCATTGCTGAGTTATGTCGAAAAGTGTTGTTATGTGCGGATTACCTACGGAAGTTCAACCAGAATTAAGAAACGATAGGTAGTTCTTCCAATGTGATGATGGTGCAAAATGTAGAGATATATTCATGCCAAAGTATTTAAGAATAGTACTACAATTAGCACACCATAAAACAGTGTGTTTTTGACAAATTTTCCGGTTTAAATGAATTCTAATTCTCATCTAAATCCTCGCAAATCCCGGTCAAATGGTGTTCAAATGGAGAGATGTATATCTATTTTTAGCTTGTCAAATAGTCTTTATCAGATTTCTTGATTGTCATGAAATATTGGCAGGTATTCGCCGATAGGATGGGCAAAACATAACCAAATCAGATAGTACTTGCTATCTAATATGTCAAGTAAACTGCGCAAAATACTTGACATTTGATATAATTGCCTATCTTTGTAATTATGAGAGTGGCAGAAAAAATAGAAAAAATGATACTCAAAATGATTCCGGGCAATACTTTCAAATATCAAGAATTAGGTATTGCCAAGGATGAGTACAGCGCTGCAACCAAAGCAATTGAACGCCTGATAAAAAGGGAAGTCATTAAACGGGCATCTACAGGATTGTTTTATATACCGAAACAAACTGCGTTTGGCAATATTATGCCTAGGGAGGAAGAACTATTAAAGCCATACCTTTTTAATGGTGGTCAAAGAACTGCATATATCACTGGCATTACCCTGTATAATAGGATGGGTATAACTACACAAGTACCTAAAAACATAAGATTAGCAAGTAGGGATAAACGCATCGTTACAAAAATTGGTAGCGTTGAAGTAAAGTCGGTGAAAAGCTATGTGGAGGTTACTAATGAAAATTACTACTTATTGGAATTATTAGATGTTATTAAAGACTTTAAGACTATCCCAGATGCAGATAAAACTCAAACGATTCGTTTCCTATTGAATAAACTTGGCGAGCTTACTGTGAAAGAAAAAGAAAAATTAATTTGGATAGCACTCAAATATCCACCAAGAGTAAGAGCTTTGACAGGTGCTTTGCTTAGTGAGCTAAACCCTACCGACCTTTTGCAAGAATTAAAAAAAAGTATCAACCCTTTGACGATTTATAAGTACAAAATTACTTCACAACAATTGCCTACAATTGAAAACTGGAATATTCAATAGTTATGAACCTGCATAAAAACAAAGAACTTTTTCTGGATGCAATTATCGCTACATCTCAACGGTATAATATCCCGGAAATATACATTGAAAAGGATTATTGGGTAACCGTGGCCTTATATGCAATTTTTCATTCGAAAATTGCAGAACAGGCTGTGTTTAAAGGCGGTACGGCATTATCTAAATGTTACAAATTAGTCGAGCGTTTTTCTGAAGACGTAGATATAGTGGTGCTTCATAATGAAGGTGAATCAGCAAATAAGTTGAAAGCAAAATTGAAGGCGATAACCGATGTTGTAAATGGTGAAATGCCTGAGATCGAAATCCCTGGTATCACAAACAAAATGGGACAAATCCGCAAAACAGCCCACCAGTATAGCCGGGAAAACTTAAAAGGGACGTTTGGACAAGTAAGGGAGCATATTATTTTGGAAGCAAGTTGGCTTGGCAGCTCTGAACCGCACACAATGGCAAATGTAACCTGCTACGTTGTTGATATGATGTCGGCTGCCGGGCAGGCTGCAATGATTGAACAATACAATTTACAGCCATTTACAGTTAAGGTTTTAAGCAAGGAAAGGACACTCTGCGAAAAGATAATGAGCCTGGTACGTTTCTCCCAAACCGAAAATCCTTACACTGATCTGTCGAATAAGATCCGGCATATTTATGACATCCACATGATGCTGAAAGATGAGGGTGTAGCAAAATTCTTTGATAGTGCAGAATTCAATAGGTTGCTATCAGTTGTAGGCAATGACGATGTCATTAGCTTCAAAAACAATAATGTGTGGTTAAAAAACCACCCGAAGGAAGCCATCATATTCCGCCACCCTGCCGAAACATGGGAAAAGATAAAAACGGCGTACAATACAACATTCAAAGATTTGGTGGTGGGCGTTTTACCACCTGAAGGAGATTTAGTCAATACTTTGAAGCGGGTTGCAGACAGATTAATAAGTGTTACTTGGAGCGTACAATGAGAGTTTGGCTTCATTGCTTCATAACCTTTTGACCGAAGATATAGTTCGATTTTGAGGATATCGTCGGTCAAAAGGTTATGACTGATAATCAAAATTTGCAGCAACCCGTTCGGCGATACATTGCCTCCATATCAAACTTCTATTAGAATATATCGGCTACGATATGGCTACTTCATAGATTTCTCATAGATTTGACATGGTGGTATATTGGAAACAATTTGCTGGCGTGTCAATAACAGTTACTCTCATGGCTAAAACACAAGAAAACACCAGCGAAAACGCTCAAAAATCACGAGAACAACTGCAAAAAGATGTCAATTCTCTCAAGGAATTACTTCGGGAAGCGTATTTGGAGATACAAAAACTAAAAGAAGGCCTTCACAATTACGAAAATCCGGGCGATGGGTACAACAAACGCTGGACAATGGTTACCAAACTCGTTTTCCTGGTCGCCAAAGCAGGTAAACCTTTGCGCTCAGCAGAAATAATACCGCTTCTTACAGATCGGCAGCCGGAAATAATCAAGAAGCAGGATAGTTTGGAAAAGTATATCTCCGCTTTCCTGAATACAGCTATGAAACACGGTCGGCTAATTCCTTATAAATTGAAAGGTGTCCGTGGCAACTTCTATTGCCTGCCGGAATGGATGGATGAAGATGGTGAGTTGTTGCAGAAAATGAGACAAAAGGTATATTGACCAATAGGTGAAAATAACAACGAATTGACACGCCAAGATAACAGACAAGTAATAAACCAGAAACATTCTGGTTAAATGACATTTATAACATTGCGCCAATTACAGGCACAATGAAAACAGAGGATGATTTTAAAAGACTAAAAGAATCTCTTGAAAGTGAACACAACCGAGAGTTCACAGATGAAGAGGTGGAAAAGGCATTAGATGACCTCAAAGTATACGCACGTATTCTTTACAGTTTTGCAGAGAAAGAATTGCGGTTAGAAAATTTGTTGAAAGCAAACCCTGATGGCTTCCATTTTGATGGTAAAAACGGCAAATGCCAGATATGCGAAGAAGATGCATTCGGAGAAAACTCTTGGTATGACCAATATGGTCTCAAATGCGCAGTTTGCCAGAATGCAATTAATAACAATGTAGTACCTGCTGAAATTGCGAATAGTAGGGATAGTTGGTATAGCACAAATGAGTTAGAAAACTTTTTCAATATCAGTAGGTCAGAATTAAATCGCCATGTGAAAAGTAGCTTTCTAAAAGAAAGGAATATTACATCAACCAAAAAGAAAGTGCATTTACGCCTCTTCCTCCTCGAAGACAATAAAAGTGCTCTGCCACCTAAAGAACTGGTGAGTGGTAAAATAGTTCCTATGGATAGAAAAGGAGAACAATATTTCACTTATGCTATGTGGTACGAACACATCGATGATGAGGGTCTTGAACGTTTAAAAGAATACGGCATATTTAATTATTTACCAGATGCGTTCGCTAAACCACTAATAAATGGTGGTCATTTTTGCTACAAAGTTTCAAATCCGCTATTTGTTCCAAAGAAGTAATTATTCTTTTAGATTTATCAAATGGCACTCAAAATACAGTACTGCTCCGATCTCCATCTCGAATTCCGAGAAAACAATGCAATTCTTAAAAGGAATCTAATACCTCCTATGGGTCAAGTACTAATACTCGGCGGTGATATTATGCTGTTTTCTGAAATGCACAGAAATCAGGACTTCTTCAACTATGTCAGTGATAATTTCGAAACTACTTACTGGATACCGGGCAACCATGAATATTATCATAGCTCATGAACGGGTTGGAACAATAGATGAGAGTATACGGAGCAATGTTCACCTCGTCAATAATGTTACGCGTTTTCATGATGACGTAAAATTGATCTTTTCTACGATGTGGACAAAAATTAGTTTGTCAAATGCACGGTATATTGAGAGCAGTATGAACGATTTTCGTATAATAAAATACAAAGGATCCAAGCTTTCTACTGAAGTGTATAATAAACTACACGAAGATTGTTTGGTATTCATAAAAGCGGAGATCGAGAGTGATTTCAAGGGCAAAACAGTTGTAACTACACACCACATACCTACTTTTAAAAACTATCCTGAGCAATTCAAAGGTGATGTTTTAAATGAAGCTTTCGCTGTGGAACTTCACGATTATATTGCTCAGTCAAGAGTTTCTTGTTGGATATATGGCCATCATCATTCCAATATTCCCGACTATAAAATAGGCAATACACTCATGTTGACTAATCAACTAGGTTACGTCAAATACGGTGAACATAGAACCTTTAGGCCAGATAAAGCTATCGAGCTTTAGGAGGGAACGATCCTTTCACTATATATTCATACCTCGTCGAAGGTTATCTATCAGTAGATGTCTAATGCACATTGATTTGGCACTTTTCATCTACCATGATAAGGGATTGCTATTCTTATAAATACTAGATTTCAGCTGATGAGATTATTTACGGTACTTGTAATTATCATCCAATTCTATATGATGAAAGCGATTCATATTTTAAATACATTACCATGACCGAACAAATCTTTCGCTTTTTGAATCACTTCAGATTTAGGATCATGATAAAATACTATTAGTTTTTCTTTTGCCCTTGTGCAGCAAACATAAAATATTTTTTGAGTTCGTTCTAAAACGCTTTGTGTGCCTTGGTCTAAAAATAGGTATTCAAAATTATAATCGTTCCATCTACCATTATCTAAAACTACAAATACATTGTCAAATTCTGAACCTTTAATATTGTGTTGTGTTGAAAAAGGAGTGTAGCCTTCTACGTAGTCATGTAGATTGCAGAACTCTTGATATTTGACCTTCTTTACCCGATTGAATACATATTCCTTCTCTTCAAGGAACTCAAATAAAGAATCGCTTTTAGGCCATATTTTGGAACTGTCGGCAAAATCAATAACGTCTTCAATGGAACGGTCTTTCATGCCTTTAAGGACGTTAATTGCTTCCCTTAAATCAATTTTATCTTGTATTGATGTTACCTTATAGCCATTAGCTCTTATGAATTCGTTGTACTTGCTCTGCTCATATAAAAAAATACATTCTTGGATATGAAAGAGATGTTTTATCAGACCGTCTCTCTTAGAGCCTTTCTTTCTCTCTTCTTCTTCTGTACCTTTTTTATTTCCAATAAGTTGGTCTTTGTCCAGATAAAGCCGCCTTACCTTTTCAAAAGGTAAATCTTTCAACTCATTATATAAATCAGGATAGTTTCTAAGAATAACGTCTTTTTTAAGTTCTCGCTGCCTGTTTCTGAGTGGAACTAAATCAACTATAGCATCAAAAGACTGAGTTTCATCTATCGCTAGATTATCTCTTTTGATACGGGCGATGATTTCGCTCTTTAGGCCTAAGATAGGGTCTCTATCGTAAATAGCCATTAACTCAAGGAAACCCGCTTTGGGTGCAATAAGATTATGAGTTAGATATAGTTCTTTTGTTTCCTTAGAATCCTTAAAATTCCAACCATTAAAATATTCCGTTTCCTTAATTGCTGTAAAATCAGCATTATCTGAATACAAAAATTTGATCGAACCATTCTTATTATAATTCATTGCATTTTCATCGTCAGCAGGTTTTTGCCTTATCTTATCAATCCTTAGTTTATTTGCTAAATCGATAACAACTTTAGGGTTGCGTCTATTATCTTCTTTTAATACTTCTTTTACTACTCCAGAATTGACATAACTTACGATGTTTCCTACTGTGCCGTCATAGATAGATTGCATAGAGTCACCAAAAAAACCGATGATATTTTTTTTCTTGGACTTTTGTAGATAATCTAGCAATATCCTTATGACCTCCGCTGCCGTATCTTGGTATTCATCAATAAGAATATATTGGTACTTGTCTTTTAAGATGTCCGACAATAGTGGATAGGTTGCAAACATATATTCAGACAGCGCAATTACTTCATCGTGGGAAATTATTCCATCTTTTACTTTTCGCCATTCTTTATACTCAACCGCCTTATTTTTCAAGTAATTTAAGTTAATATCTTCACCGCTTGAGTCTACAATTTTTTCTGAACTAATCAGTTCGACAAGCGACTCCTTTAAGTTTTTTTGAAATGTTTTGATATTATCCCAAAGAAAATCATGAATTGTTGATACTCTTAAATTCTCAAAACGGACTCGTGAATTAATTTCTTTAACAGCAACGTTCGTATATGTAATACACGCTACGTTTGCTTTTGGATTTAACTCAAATATTCGCTTTAGTACCTGAACTAAAGAATATGTCTTGCCGCTTCCTGCACCACCGCTCAGCAAGAAGTTTTCTCCTTTGGAAACATGGTAGAAGATTTCTTCAATTACTCCTAATTTTTCAGCCATAGCAATCCGTCTTTTATGTATCCAGGAATTTGCCAGTTTTTGAACTTTTCATCACTATGGAACAGAGTGTCCAGAGCAAAAACGGTCTTTTTATCAATGCATTCATCAGCTAAACTATAGGCATCAATTGTTGCGTCATCAAAGTACTTTCTATTTTTTAAACTTATAAAATTGTCCTTGTGCTTATTTATAAATTCCCTGTTCAAATGAATAAACGAGTCTTCAAAACTACGAGCATTATATTCTAATTCCGGCATCTGGTAGGCGATGAAAAGTTGTCCACTAGCATCTTTAGCCCATTTCCCGCCTTTCTTTTTTAAGGTTTTTATTGTAAGCCTTGAATAATCATTAAAGACCTTTAATGCGTAAAAGAAATTAAGCGCCGAATTTGTTGTTAGACTACCTTCTACAACCCTGCACTTTTCTATCAATTCCTTTTCCTTTCCGTCTTTTGTTGTTTTTACAGTTCCATCCTTTTCGGTTGCCGTTACTTTTTTGCAAGAGTCTAAGTCTGTAATTATTAATGTTTTTATACCTAAGAAATCAATGAATTTTTCGAAAACATGAGAATATGCTCCTACTTCAACAATAGAAATATTTTGAGAAAGTAATGGTATTTGTGTCATATCGGAACACTCAATATCCAGCTTTTTCATAATTGCAGGCACTAGTATTCGCTCAGTATCACCTTCGATAAATATCGCCTTATCTGCAAAGAATAACTCAGTTCTGTTAAGCGTTAAATATTGCTTTAAAAACTGATAATCCTTCGGGTCTTCAGCCGTGTATTCCTCTTGCAAATTTTTCAGGTTTTTTGCAATAACGGAATTGATGTTTTTCCGATAGAAATATTTTATATCATCAAAATCACACTCAGTAGTTATACAAGACGAATGCGTAGTAATAATTGTTTGGAGATTAAACCTAATACCATCATCCAAGCCATAACTCGCATCCGACAAAATTGATTTTATATTCTTTATGAAGACATATTGCATTTGTGGGTGCGTATGAGCTTCAGGCTCTTCAATGAATAGCAGGTTGATATCTGCCGGCACTTCATCTTTTATTTTAGTTTTCTTAAAATCATTAAGTAGTACTTCTATTTCAAAAATCATAGCAATTAGATTCATATACCCAAGGCCATTGTAATCCTCTGGCAAAGAATGTTCATCGTTATGCTTATACATTACGGTAGTATTATTGCTGAGAAGGTTTTTCTCCTCAAGAGATGAAATTATCATGAGCTTAGATTCATCCTTTTTAACTCCGCCAAATTTCCTCACCTTATTAATTACGTGCTCAAAAAGCTCACCATAAACCTTATTGAGTTTTTCATCTGTTTCACTTAATTCATTTTGAAGTTGAGCAATATTTTCTAGTTCATTTTCTGCGTTGGAAATTTTATCATAGTATTTTGATGACATTTTGGACAGGGTTTTATCGGATTCCCTTGAAAAGCCGCTTTCATTTGCAACATCTCTTTTTGCCTTTATCCTTTTGAAATTTATTATTTTTTCAATTTGAACTTTCTCTTTCTGCAAATCGATGTAATTCGTTTCATTATTAAATTCCAAAGCATACTTCTGTATCTTAAAGTAATCTCCATGATGCTTTTTTAGAAAATATATGATGTCCTTTTTGCGATGCACTTCCTCTTTTAGTTTTTTCCTGCTTTTTTCAGGTACCTTTTCTTCTTCAAATTTCTTAGCCAGATATTTATCAATAGTTGTCTTAAACGCACTAAAATCGGCCTTTAGTTTATGGAAGTGTTCTTCACTTAGTGAATATTCAAAAGAAAGAATGGCGGTCTTTACATCTGGGTCTAAGTCAAGCATTATTAAGCTTACGTTTGTTAGATTGTCGCCTTCATTATATTCAATATATAGCTTCAGATTTATACTGAAGTCTTCAAGATTAGGCTCTGCTTCTGAATCATCAATAATTTTTTTAAGCTCATGCTGGCTAACGAGGTTTAAGTCATCAAAGGTGAACTTATTGGCATTTTCAATATTAAGAAACCTTTCTAGTAATGAAAGAAAAGAAGTTTTTCCACAATTATTCTTGCCAATTACGAGAGATAAAATGTCCTCTAAATCTATCGTCATATCTTTAAGTAAACGATAGTTGCTTATTTTAATTTTCTTGATTTTCATGCCTGATGATTTGGCTGTTATTAACGCCTTTTAAACGAGTTTATTACTACAGCACGTAATGTAAAGCGTTTAAATGATATATTTACCCGTATAAACACTGTATTTTTTCTTATTTAAAAAAGGGTTTAAAAATGATTGATGAACAGATAAAATCGGGTAACAAAACATATACGGTAATCAGGTTACTTGCTGAGGAAGGAAGGCCTAACGCAAACGTATATTTATGCCAAGATGAAGCTGGACAAAAGTTTGTAGCTAAACATTTTTACGGCACTTCTCCCAGTGCGGTAGTAGGATTGAGTGTGCATAACCATTATGGAAGAAGGCGAGACGGAAGCCAAACTGTGTTTAATGAAATTCAAAAATGTCATTCGTATGATTTTATAGTAAAGCATATCGAGCGGCTGCATTTTAAAGGAAAATGGTTAATTATACTTGAGTATATAGACGGTGAAATGTTGGGCGACTTTATACGGAAGACCCTCAAAACAGACATTGAACTCGTAAAGAGATGTATTAAGAACTTAGCTGAGACTTTGAGTCAGTGGCATAACAACGGCTTTGCGCACGGCGACCCCCATCTAAACAATGCCATGGTTCAACCAAATAACAATCACTCAGTAAAGCTTATAGACTACAGCCAAATTCATCATGACGATTTCCAGTATTGTCGTGAATACGATTGTTTTGCTTCTAATAAAAACAGGAGAATAACAGAAGACTTAGAGAATGACTTTAACGGCAAAATTGGCGAGGGGTTTAGATACGAACTTCTATGCATGGATGAAGAACTAGGCTTAGACACAATGCTGACAACCTCATTTGATATTCAGTATAAAAATTCGCATCAAGTATAGTATTTACTTCTTGTCGGTTTTTCTTAAAAGTTCATATGCGGAAATATGTTGCATTAAAATATTATCACCAATGATTCGGATCTTATCAATTAATGTGTTCCTTTCTACAAATGAGTTTTCCATATGGGCTTCTTTGCAAAGCTTTGCTAGTTGAACGTGTTGAAGGTTAGATTTTTCGAAACCCGCTAAATTCATATGTTTAAAAATATCACCGACCTGAATTGAAATATTATGGCTTTCTACAAACTCTTTTACAATCGTTGAATTTAGTAAGCCACAAAGATAATATGCAGGTAATTCCTCCTTAAAATCCACAAAAAATATCTTGTGGTCTGGCACAAAAGGGCGTGAGCCAATTAGTGGTACGTTAGCCGAGCCTGCTACGGCAGAACAAAAGTTACCGGATTGCTCTGCCCATACTACCTTGAATGGTGAAAATGTATAGTCTCCAACATTATATATGGCATAATATGGCGCATTTGGCATTCTCTTTGAATACGTTGAGCGGGCTTCTAATGAAGATTTATATGCCTGAAAGTATTTTCGCAAATTTGGCTGATTTGCATCGACCTCTGCGGCAGCGGCCAGATAGTTCTCTTTTCTAATCCCTAAATTAGGCACAATAGCAAAAAGGCCATGAGTAGGATTAAAATAACATGCTTGGAAATCAGATGCACCTTTCAAAAGCGGATAAAGATTTTGTGGCTCAATCCAAAAAGTCTTAGGTTTACCTATATCTCTTTTGCCTGCATCGGGGCGTGTAGTTATTTCAACCAGTCCGTTTGCAGCATTTTGACCTGTGATTGAAAGAAAATATAGGCCATTCAAATCGGCCGTTATTCCTTTTCGCCCTTGAACCCATTTACATGGACTACTAAGAGCACGAATTACTTCAAAGCGCCCTTTGCTCAAAATAGCCCACGGACTACCATCGCCACCGACGGGTGTGGCTTCCTTCGAAACGATATCCACTCTTGCCAAAGCTTCACTTTTTGTTATGTGTGGAGGAATAGCTTTGGTGAAACCTTTAGCAGCATTCCATACTCTATATGGCACCGGATATTTAGGTGCTCCAGTTTGCTTTTTAAACACAGCCACGGCTGTTTTGTTTGCTGCATTAGGAAACGGCTTTAACGCTTTAAGATCATCAATTCTTAGAGGAACTAAACGTTGGGTAGAATTGATATTGAATTTTCTAAAACCCTCAGACGAAGGTGACTGAAAATGAGTCTGGGTTATAACAAATACTAACTTTCCACCTGGCTTAAGCCATTTGTCGGCGGCAGTATATGTTATCATTCCTGATATATCTAATTCATTTCCACCATTGTATGGCGTACTAGAAAATATTTCGTAGCCTTCACACATAGGCTTTACCCTTTCCCTATAAGCCGAAGGTAGCTTAGACCATCTAACCCATGGAGGATTCCCAATAACAACATCAAACTCGCCTGCTGTGGCAGACCAAAAGAAGTTGCGCACGATACGGAACCATATACCATTCCAATTTTTGCGGTGTAAGTTTAGTACTTGATCATATGTAATTCGAAGAGGAGAATCCCATTCTATTTGTGTGGTTGCAGTTAGGAGATTACGTTGTTGTAGAATTCGCTTACAATCATCAAATTCAATATTATCTTCCACTTGTTCACCCATAACCTGAAACACACCATCAAGTAGAATTCTATTAAATGCTAATTCAGCAGGCAAGACAATTTTTAAGTTGGCTATCTGGCTACCAATTGAATACTCGACAATATTTTCATCTATACTAGGATTTCGAGCGGGGGAATATACAGCATCAGCTAAAAGCACCGGTACTTCAAAAGAAGTCCCAGGAACTGCACGTAATAAATCGGCAACAGAGATCAGGAAATTTGTGCGTGAAGATTGGACTGCTAGAGGGTTCAAGTCAAATCCCCAAACTGTTTTAGCCAACATCTCTAACGTTTCAGCAGGGCCAAGTTCTTTTTCTTCTGCAGCTCTTCTTTTTCTTTGAATCACTTCCCATAAGAATGAGCCGGAACCACAAGTTGGGTCCAGCACACGTACACTCAACCAGTCTTTAACATCTGCACAATCAACTGTGTACTCCACTAACCAGTCTGGCGTATAAAATTCCCCTAAACTTTTACGTAAAGTTTCTGGCACAAGATTTTGATAAAAATCACGGAGTACATCTCTCGAATTTTCTAGTCTATCTGTTCTATACAAAGATAGTTGCGCAAGAATATTCCTTATTGCGTCTGCGACTTTCTTCATTCCCTTGCCCGTATAGACATCAAGGTACCAGCTAAAGATAGCTTCCTCAACAAATCCTTTTATACCTACAGCATCAAAGAAGCGACCGTGTTCAATATCTTCTTTGATTCTACGCACTAAAGTTTCGTCATCGGTCAATACAGCTAACTCTTGTGCGAATGCAGTGCCAGAAGTAAGTCCATGCGCTGCCACAATCTCTGCCGCGAGAAGTTTAATCAGTAGTGAGTTATAGGTATGAATTACAAAAAGACAGGCAGGAATCCTATCTTCCTCTTTACCGTCGAACGTAAATTTCAAGGTATTATCAATATCATATAGCTGCTCCTTTGATAAATCAGCCACTTGGCCATAAAGAGTTCTCCACTCTTCAAACAGCATTTGTATTTTGTGATGTTCTTCACTGTTTATTGCTTCGGATAAAGCATCGGAAAGGGCTTGCATCATTTGAACGCCACGCAATGACGAATGACCAAAGTCTACTATTAGTGTATCAGCAGTAACAGCTCTTCTTTTCGAAGAATTACAAGCCTCAATAACCATATTAAAAGTTATTGGTGAAATTGGCAGAAGATGCTGTGAAATTATTTCTCCGTCAATAACCTGGGCGAAGCATAAATGGGCGTTGTCAATCGCAATTCCAATATAATCGCTTTCGTGAATTTTCTCTAGATGTGCAGCTTTTAAAATATATGGCAGAAGTCTGTGATTCATTGCTTCAATAAATGAAACACTTGTCTTATTTTTAAATTTCCCCGGCCCTTTGAACTCTATTATTACATTATTATAAGAAAGGTCTCGTTTACTTTGCTCTGCATCAAATTCTATACCAGTCGCCTTCTCTAACGCACTGACCCAAGCAATACGAACCTCTTCTTCATTTTTGCATTTCGCGAGCCTAGTAATAAGAGTTTGAAAGACATTCTGCATAACTCAACGTAGTATTAATAATTAATATATTATTATTGAAAAAACCTCCAAATATTGGCAAAGGTGCAACTTAATTACTTAACAATGACGATACCTAAAACATAAAATCGCCTAAAAATATTCGATTTAAAGAGGAATATTTAAAAATATTTATTACTTTATATTACCCAGAAAGCCGAGTATGCACCTTAATTTTACCGGCAACTTTGAAATATAGTTTTAATGTTACACGCTTTGCTGACTTATCAATTGTTTTCCTATGAATAACGGCGACATTTCATATATACTGCATTCACAGCCTTCCTTTCAAATGCTTAGGTTGCACAATGCAAAATGGGTTTTGCCTCACCTTAAAAATGATGACATTGAAGAATTAGATGTCAATTGGATTCAGCGTCGCACATTGCCTTACGAAGAATGCGTAATGTTGATACTATTATGAGAAATTATGGCAGAATTTGAAAAAGGCGAAGATACAATTAGAAATTGATGGATATTCAAATGATGTTAACGACAAAGATGCAAGAGATTTTGAAAACCGCTGTCGAGTCTTCTTTGGTCCCAGGGTTAAGAAAGATATTGATTTTAGAGGCGCAAAAACATATTTTGCTTGAATCGGTCCCGGCTTAAGTAACTATTTTAAATTACCAAAATAATGGAAATTAAACGGATAATAGAATTGATTGACTTTGTTAGTTTAATATCTATAACCGAAGAAGATGTAACAACTCACGAGGAGAGGGAGTTAGGCGAATATAACGTGATAGTGACTTACCGATATTTGGATAAGTCCTATACAACAAAAAAGCTTCATTACAAAGAGATTCACATGCAGGAAGATGTCGATGATGAAGAGAGTACCACGGATTTTTTAGGTCACCCGGTGTACTGGTTGGATATTGAGAAGCATCTTTGGCCTAAGAAAATAGGAGAGGCGTCACTTGAAAAGATTGTAATACCGGACATGATAAATGTGGGTGATACTGAATTCGAAAGCTTTCTAAAGTTACTTGCTAACGATAAGAACACTGGTAAAATTCAACAATTCACTGCAGAGGGGAAGTCATCAATGTTCGGCCGTAATCTCGAAACAAACAATCATTGGCATGACTTAGTTCTTTTGATTCAAGCAATAATTAACAGGGATGGCGATGAGCCGCCAAAAGAATATTTCAAGAGACTTGTATTTCAATGGAATCAGGATGGAAGTGGCAGAGTGTCATTGAAGAGAACTAATGGCAGATGGGCAATAATTGAAAATTTAATAAAGAACATAAAAAAGGTTCAAATGGAAATTACCAAATCAGAGATATTGAAACTACTTGCTGACAAAAAACAAATAATATTACAAGGCCCTCCAGGCACGGGCAAAACGCGAAAGGCGAAGGAAATTGCAATTGACCTAACAATATCAAGGCTACCGATAAAAATTGATACAGCCAAAATTCGCGAACTACTCATATCTGACCTGGAATTGACAACCATTAAAGAGGGTTATAGCTTTAGAGTCTTGCGACTGGATGATAGTATTAGAATAAAACTGTTGAGCACCGATACACAATATCCAGTATCGTATCAGCGGGTTATTGATTGCCTTGCTAATAATGATTTAGAAAAAGATGACCAAACCTCATACAATGCAAATGTGGGTCCCTATATTCTATCAATAGCCAAATATATTCGGGAACAACTATCAAAATCTCAAAGAAAACTAATTCAGTTTCATCCGGCGTATTCTTATGAAGATTTCGTAAGAGGTATTTCAGCAAAATCAACTGATGACGGAATTGAATACAAAACGGAAAATAGGATTTTGGGAGATTTTGCTGATACCGCATTAACCAATCTCGAAGACAGCCAAAAAACGACTGACGTTATTTCAAAGGAAAATTGGCTATTAAACGAAATCCAAGATTTCTGTAAAAATGTTGTGCAAAAAGAAATTGATACCAACGAGAAGTACCCATTAAATGATAGCGTTTCTATTTTTGATATTGACGAAGATGCTTTCCGGTATAGTGGTAATAATAAAATAACGGGAGACAAATGGCAGGTAGGTCATATGCAAAGAATGAAATTTAGGGATATAATCCTTGAATATTTAGCAGATGTTCAAACTAGAAAGGATATTAAGGTTGTACCTGGGATATCAGGTAGGGCAAAGGAACATTGCACTTATGATATGTTGCTGCTTCAGAAATTTAAGACCTATTTGAACGGGCGGATACCACCGGCTGCCGCAACAGATCAGAAAGTTGCGAAAGTCAACTATGTACTAATAATTGATGAGATCAACCGGGCAAATATACCAGCGGTATTAGGTGAACTTATCTATGCGTTAGAATACAGAAATGAATCGGTAGAAAGCATGTACGAAATTGACGGAGAAAGAAATATTATATTGCCGGAGAACTTGTACATCATCGGCACTATGAACACCGCCGATAGAAGCGTTGGGCATATTGATTACGCTATTCGAAGGAGGTTCGCCTTCGTTGATATTACTCCTGATTTTGAAGTAGTAAAATCTATTGGCAGTGATAAAGCCCAGACATTGTTTAAAGAGGTTGCCAAGTTATTTTATAAAGATTTTCCAGTCGCAGATCCAAAAGACCTAATAAGAAATGAATTTTTGGCATCAGATTTCAAGCCAGAGGATGTTATGATAGGGCATAGTTATTTTTTAGAAAAAGATGAAGCAAAGCTAAAAAACAGGTTGAAGTATGAGATAAAGCCGATCCTGAAGGAATATGTCAAGGACGGAATATTAAATAACAATGCGGAAGCAGCAATTGGGAAATTAAGTGTCTGATACCTTTGTTTTGATACCGCTTTTTGAACATCACGATCACAACAATGGTCATGATGCAAGTAAGCACTTACCAAATGGCTGCTTGCCAATAAAATTCAAAGAAAGAAATAAAGAGCCATACTGCATCGATTGCAAAGAGGCTGACAGCAAAAGGAAATTGCACTCAGCATATTTTGTCGGAACTGACTGGCTAATTGAAAAGGAAGTTGCAGTCTACGTGGAACCTAAATTAAACAAGGATGAGGTTCAGATAGATATTTTGAAGATGCTGTTAGATAGTATATCAAACCCGGATACCGGGAATTACGTGCATGAAATATTTGAGGTAAAACCAGATAAACCATTTATCACGCTTCCGCATCATCAGGATTTCATTACACCGTTGCTGATGCTTCATTTTCTCAATGTTGTAAAAACAATAGTACGAAAAGGGCTAAAAAAGAGCTACTATACTGTAACAGAAAATCTTTACTCTAAGATAAAAGGCAAAGTACTGGTATCCGAAACAATTAAGAAGAATTTGGTAAAAAACAAAAAATTGTATACTCAATGCCAGTATAGTGAGTTTGGAGTGAATGGAACAGAAAACAGAGTTCTCAAAAAGGTTTTGGGATTTGTTCAGCGTTACCTGGATAATTACAAAGTTGATACTAATTCTAAGGGGCCTTTTCAAACATTCCTTCTAAATGCATACAATTATATTTCACCAGCATTTCAGAATGTTTCTGATAAAGTGGAACTTAACGACGTAAGACACCATAAATTCAATCCATTCTTTAAGGAATATAAGGAAGGTATTGAACTTGCCCAGCTAATCCTAAAACGGTATGGGTACAATCTAAACAACATCAAGAAAGAAGAAGAAGTTAAAGTGCCGCCGTTTTGGATAGATATGACAAAGCTTTTCGAGCTTTTTGTTTTGGCACAACTCAAGATGAAGTACGGTAATGAAGTTCTGTATCAGTTCAAAGCAAAGTATGGCTGGGTTGACTACCTCATCTTGAGAGACAATATGAAAATGGTTGTTGATGCAAAATACAAACCACAATGGGTGGACAGTTACGAATCTGATGATATTAGGCAGGTCAGCGGGTATGCTCGTGATGTGAATGTTGCCGATAAACTTGGTATAAAGGTAGAAGACAGGAGTAAAGTTGTTCCAAATTGCTTAATCATATATTCAGATCAGAAGAAAGGTCATCTTGACTTTAGTATTGTCGGCGATAATGAGTTTGAAGAAATTGAGGAATTTGTGGGGTTCTATAAGATTGGTGTGAAATTGCCGGAGGTCAAAACTGGTTTGTAAAAATATTATTTAGCATCAAAAAAAATGGCATAGATTTGCAACACTCGTTTAAAGGCATAACCCAATTGGTTAATCGAAAGCCAAAATGAGCAACAATAGAATTAAAAAACCGAAAATTTCGCCGGAGTCTATTCAGAAGCAATTGCTAGCAGACTCTGTGTCTTTTATTGACCAGGTAATCAAATCGAGGGTATATCTTACCCCTCAATCCGATGCGGCCAAGTTTTGGTACAATTTCAAATCCGTAGTTAACACCGAAAATTTTTTCCCTGACGAAGTGACCTATGGGTACTGTGCTTTTATCAGCAAGATGAATCTTTTCTTTGATCTCTATTCGCTGTATCAGGAAAATCTAAAAAGCCAACTTGAATCACTCAAGTCGCTCAATCCGGCAACAAGCGTACTGATAAAAACGCTTACACTGGTAGTCGAAATCGGCGATGTATTTGAGAAACCGGACATCACACCTGGATACTCATTTAAGTCGCTCAAAACAATGAAACGGATTTTAAGAGAGTTTGAAGCAAAGAAAAGCGAGCATCCGGAATCCGGTTATTCGGTAGAATTGTATAATTGTGTAAAACAGCTCTTCGGTTTAAAAATAGATTTGGAAACCCTTCTTGATTTTATAAGTGCCTACGAAACAGGACACTTCGATTTAGTTCAGCTCGCTGGGCAGCAAGGCTATGAATTGATCCCATACGCGGATGTACCAGATGGGAGTAATCAATACATTTTGGAAAGACTTAAAACCGAGATCAAACAATCTTATAAAAAGCAGGAGGCACAAGACGGTATTTCAGGTGAGGATCATTTTAAATCCATTGATCCGGTATTGAATACCGACAAAGGTTTTGCGGCAATTGCCGTAAGCGGGGCCACGTTGGTAAACAAACCCGAAGGTACAACAGAACTAAAAATGGATGAAAGTATCTTTGATAAAATGAACTCTAGTAATCAGCAAGTTCAGCAGCGAGGATTTACAGAATCATTGCTCGCATTCAGGGAGCAACACTTCCATTACAATTACAGGCACGCAATGGCAGAAGCTTACTATCCGAACGATATTCTGGATATACATGACTATGCGCTCAAAACAAATAATGAGATTGTAATTAGTTTGTATGACGTTTTTTGCGTCACGTCATGTTTGGTGGCAATGGCTGATAATTATCGGTATTTTTCTCTCTTCCCAGGTAAGAAGGGCGTTCAGGATGCTATTCCGGCGGTTATTGAATCTATAAAATCAGTTCATCCAGATATTGAACAGGAGGTACTTCAAAAAGAGGTAATCACTTCAATCGTCACGCATTTTGAGATAATTGAGAATCAGTGCAACCCATTTGTTTTATTGACAAAAAATGAAATCATTACTCAGCTACGCACAATTACAGAACTGAACAAAAAAGCCGATGATGAGCTGTTATTTCTTTTAGATACAATTTGTGCTATTGAAAACTCTTTCGCATACAATCCGCTTTACAAATTAGGCAACAAGTACATTTTTCTGTATAAAGCCTGTGTCGATCTCAATTTCAATCGGATGGTTTATGATTATTTCATTAGCGATAATTTGTTTACGCCAGGAACCAAAAGCAACGCAAAAGACCCTTCAAAAAGCAATGATAAACTTCGGGAAGAAGAGTTTTGTAAAGGAATAAGCAACTGCCTAAAAAACCTGACAAGACATGTTATCGCAAATCAAGTTTATCCCCAAATTGAAGATCAGGCAGTGATAATTCAAGGCGGAGAATTTGATGTACTTGCCTATTTCGAAAAAGAAAATCTGATTCTTGCAATACAGGTTAAACTGAGTAATACAGTCAAAAAAAATGAAAATGCAAAGGCGGCATGGGTTGATGCCCATGTCTACGGAAAAGCAGCTGAACAGATTCAGAAAGATCGGGTGTTTTTATCAAGCAAATCAGGATTAGAATTTGCCAGCAAAAAATTGAACCTGAAAAAGGCACCAAAAAATCCTCAAATCTTTCACTTGGTAATAACAGACAATTTCCTTGCGGATCATAGAATTGTTTGTCTCAGCGATAAATCTGCAAGGGCAATATGTATCAGTTTCTTTGAATTTTACAACCTATTATTCAATATTAGGGTTCATAATAGTCAGAAGTCTTGGGATAACGTGATAGCTAATGGTTCAATTAACTACTTTCTGAACATAATTGAACAAAACGAATTTTGGAGGTTCCTTGAAGATATTTCTGGTGAGTATAAAATTGCTGAGAAATTAATGCTAATCAACAGACAAAATACGATCATGATGAGAGTATAAAAGATGACATATTTAGAATACCGATGCGGTAACCGTTTCTAAACATGTCGATAATGAATCAACAGCTAATTCCTTCAGTTAACTACCATTTATGGGAACCTTGCAATATGCGCTGCAAGTTTTGTTTCGCCACTTTTCAGGATGTAAAACACAGCATTCTACCAAAGGGTCACCTACCTAAAGAACAGGCTATAGAAGTTATCCTGCAACTAGCCGAGATCGGTTTCGAGAAAATCACATTTGCAGGTGGCGAGCCAACCCTATGTCCCTGGCTGCCTGAATTAATTGCAACAGCAAAAGAGGCCGGTATGACGACTATGATTGTTACTAACGGTAGCAAGGTATCAGATACTTTTCTTGAAGCAAATAAACACACGCTAGACTGGATTGCAGTAAGTATCGATAGCTTGAATGCCGATACCAATATTTCAACAGGAAGAGCTATTGCAGGCAATACACCACTAACCCTTGATTACTACGCTTCGCTTGTAGATAGAATAAAGCAACATGGTTATGGGCTGAAGATAAATACTGTGGTAAGCAGTAAAAACTATAATGAGCATATGAATGAGTTTATCCGGTATGCAAAGCCGAAACGCTGGAAACTACTTCAGGTATTACCCATAGCCGGACAGAACGATTTAAAAATCAATGAGTTTAAAATTTCAGATGAACAATTCCGGTTGTTCCTCGAAAACCACAATAATCTATATGATATTACAAGCATTGTTCCCGAATCTAATAGTCAGATGAAAGGCTCTTATGCGATGGTTGACCCGGCGGGCCGGTTTTATGATAACACAACGGGCAAGCATAATTACAGTAGTTCTATTATAGAAATCGGTAGCCAACTAGCTATTCAGCAGGTGAATTACGACTTCTCAAAGTTTGTTTCAAGAGGTGGTATATACAACTGGACGATGGCCATATAAGAAAATGGTTAAACCCAAATCATGTTTAGAACTTGGGGTGGAAGGAGCTATTCAAAATAGCAGCTAAGGAAAGAAAACTTGCCCGGTTTCCTTGTGACTTAGTTCCTTTTTGGCATACAGAATCTATTAGTGATATTAAAATTGAACGTTTTGTTCTCCTTTATCCCTTCAGCAAGGACATCGATAAATACAGCAACTTAATTAAGATCCTTACGTTCTACAGGTTAACCTTCGGCCAGCCAAGACAATCTGAGCTTATAGAAGCATTACATGAGTATGGTTTTGAAGATGATGCTATCCGGAAATTGGATGACCTAATTATCAATTTAAGTCCTATAAGATTTTAGCAAAAGAACTACATTATCCCTCTAATTTCCTGTAAATAAACTGCTGTGAAATCCTTTCCTGTTCTAATCTGCGATTATTTGTAAGCAGGAATTCATACATCTCTCGTTCACTGGGCATGAGAAGCGGCAGCTCTTTTCTTTTTGAATTATTTGTTACCGCAAAATTTCGAAAATTGAAATAAGTATCTTCATCCATTAACAAGCTCTCCGCTATTGGATAATGCTGTCTAATCATGTTCAACATTTCAAAGCCCGCAGTATCCAAATCGAACCAGCAAATCAGCCTTGTATTTTCGAGCCACGGCAAATGCTTACTCAATCTGCTTTTGAAGCCAGAACCAAATATTGCAACAGAATTTTTTACCTTCGGAAAGGTCAAATAACATACCTGATTTTCTATTATAAAGACTTTCTCGGGCAACCATCGTAACCATGCCGCATCCTCAAGAGTAAGTGAACACTCATCATAGCCAAGCGAGGATTTTAACTCCTCGTCAAGGATTCTTATTTGTGTGTATATATTCGCTTTCTTAAGGCCATATCTTGTCGCAAAGTCGGTTGCTCTCCTGTTTACCTGTTCATCCGGAAGCAAACGATCGAGAAGCTTTGTCAGCAAACCGGAACTTTGCTCTATAAACTTCGAATGTACCTCGATCGGCAGTTCACGAATATAATAGTTGTATGGCGAAGAATGCGCCACGAAATACTTGCAAACTTTTATTAGGTCATCCCATACTTCAAAAAATTCAAGTAAAATTGAAGGATTGTCGTTAACCCATCCTTCAATGTTGGGAAACTCGGCAACGATTCTCTCTTTAGCATCTATGATTTTTTTGTAGTCTCCCTCTTTGTCAATAAAAAATAGAAAGTCATCAAGATTGTCAAAATAAATTTTGGAAGGAACACTTTGCACACTTCCATTAATCTTTTTTTCCTTCCAAATAACTGTGTAGCCCTTCGGCTTTACCTGCTTCGACTGTTGAAATAATGGCAATAGATCATTTTTCCAATCGCTATAATTATTGCCAGTAATCTGTTTATTGCTCGGTATTACCCAGGGAAAGAGACTTTCGCTACGTAACTGCGAGGATACAATCTTGAAAAAGGATTTCTCTGCTTTTTGACGTATTTCTTTTGGTGTTATCATTCAATATTTTCGGCTAATTGTTGAAACTCAGCTTTCTTCTCGTAGTATTCGTCCATTGTAAGATTGTAAACGATGGAGTTGCTCTTGTTTTTTATTTCGACAAAGTGAACAGCATTAATGAAGGGTTCCGCAATATTTATCTTATCAAGAGGAGTAACAATCAATATTTGCAGATTTAGCTGTGCACAAAACTCCATTAAAAACTGACTTTTTTCTGGGTCAAGCTTACTAAATGCCTCATCAACTGTGATAAAACGCAGACTCTTATGCTGTTTGCCCGGCTGAAAAACACCAAATTGATGTGCAATTGCGGCACCTAAAATAGCATAGGTGAATTGTGCTTTTTGTCCGCCGGAATAGCTCGCCGTATTGTCGTGAAATTGTCCCGGTTTATGTTCATTAACAGAAAACTCCCTTGCACTGAAAGTAAGCCAATTCCTTACATCGGTAACCTTTTTTCTCCATGCTTCCTCCTGTTGTAAGTCGGTAATCAATGCCTTTATTTTATGAAATACACCTTCTCTATACGTATCGTCTTTTTGAGTTGCAAATTCCAATGCATTTGGAATGGTAGCACTTAGCTGCTCTTTAAACAGCTTTATTTCTTGCTCCTTAGTTGTCCTGCATTCAAGTTGCAAATAAGTATCCGGATGCTTGTTAAATGTTATCTTTCTCAACGGTATGTTCAGCTCTTCTATTACCTCTTTTATTTTGTCCTCTTCATTTATAAGCCAAGTTCTAAAGTTGGTAAGAGCATCCAGCATACTTTTATCCATGTATTCCTTGAAGCGTCGCTTGTGTTCTACTAACCTTTGGTTTTTGATTGCCTTATGTAAATCTTCCAATTCTTCGAGGCTTTTCAAGTTTGCCTCAATATTCATTACATCCCCACTCCAGTCAGGAAACTCCCTTAATATTTTAGCGTCTGGGTGAATGAATGCATTAATATAGCCTATGGTATCAAACTCCTTATTGGAAACAGTCTGTGATAAATTCCCCTGCTTTATTCGTAGTGAGGCAGCTACTTCCTTTTTAAAGATTTCTAACTGGTCAAAATTGTTAGGGTTTGCGCTCCTTATTTTTTCATCACTGACATATTTTCCTATACTCAAAACGCCCTCCTCTTTCAGCCCATCATACTGTATGTTTAGCTTTCGTTTATTTTTTTCGTCTAGCTCACGTTTACTGCTTTTTAGGCTACTTGCGACATCCTCCTTTTTTTCACGTTTAATTTTTAATTCTTGATTTACAGAATCAAGTTGCAGACAGATGGTCTCATATTTATCTGATGATTTCTTTAGTTCTTCGATCTGCGCAGTAAGTGTCTGAATTTTCTCAGCATGTTGTTGCCAGTAAATCTCGTTGTACGATTTGACATTTGATATTAAAACAACAACCGTTTTCCGTTCCTCAATAGATTTTATAGTCGGAGCAATATTTTCAAGCTTTCGGGACAATTGGTTACAAGTACCTTCCAACTTGTACTTTTCATCCTGCAGGAATTTTATTGATTCTTTATTATCCCAACCTAATCTGTATTTTGATTTATTCCAATTTCCAGGACGATCATCCTTTTCGTGCCTGCTTACATTCCTTAGCAACCCGTTCGATGTAACTGCTTTGGATGAATTATAGAATACATCAAGATCATCGGTACAATGATAATTGAACCTTTCCAAGAGATGTATTTCAAGCCACTTTCTATACGCGCTGTCCTTTAATTCAATTTTATTTATCAGTGCTTGTGATTCATTCGGCCAACGGACTATTGTGTCAAATGAGCGTCTGTCAATTTTTTCGTACACCAACTTTGTACCGAGATCATTCGAATGGGCGAAGTGGTTTGCCAACTTGCTAAAACGCTTTTTGCGTCCTTTGGTTTTGTTATGTACTTGTAATCTATTTGGCCCTTGTCGTGCAAATTCTTATCAATGCTCTTAAAATTCTTCGCACTGGTTTCGAGTTCGCCCATTTGGTGTACAAATATGTTTCTCACTTTGTAGGCTAAATTCAATTTTTCCCAGAGTGTATTTAGTTTACTAAAATCCACACCCGCACTATTTTTTAGATAAGTCTTACACGCTTCTAACTCTGATCCTTTCAGGTCTGATACTTTATATTTTGCGTCTGTAATTCGTGAATGCAGGTCGCAAATTTCCGTTAACTGGTAAAGTGCGAATGACATTATTTGGTTAAAGGCAGATATTCTAAAATGGTTTGGAAATACCCGTGCCGTTTCATTGTACCTATCACTATAAACATCGGCAAGGTTGTACAATGCTTCTTCGTTTCCTTTGTATTGTTTCTCCAATTTCGAGTATTCTTTATCAATATCCTTTGTGGCTTTCTCAAAAGACTTTTCTACACCTTCATTGAAGTTTCTTAGCTCACTAATCAGAAACCTTATTTGTTGAAGTTTAATTGTCGAGTAGTTAAGTGGCATAATATTTAGTTTGTCATTCATTACAAATGCGTTTACCTTGTGTGTTCCTCAATAGTCTGTTTTACTTTACTTAAACAATACTGCAATTTCTTATCAATGTCTTTTCCATGACACTGCCTATATGGTTTTAAGCTTCTACAATAACAATTACTGGTAGGCTTATTTCCTAAAAGATAAAACACCTCGATAGCGCCACTGGTAATGTCACATTCAGTAATTGCATCGTTTGCACATTTTGGAAGTACAACTACTTCAACATCTTTTCGCTCACCATATTCATACAGTTTACAAATTGCGTAACGTATTTTGATAAAGTCGTCAATCAATGGATTGCCAGAAATATTCAGTGCAACGTTTGATATACTAACACCCTTATAAACTCGGTTGTTATCCGGCACAAACATTATTTTATCATAGCGTTGCTCTCTGGGAGTAACACAAACTAATTCCCCTTCGTTATCCTCCCAAACGGAGTGGTGTTCTGCTTCGCACAGATACTGTGATTGCCAGATAGCCCAGCCATAATGTATTTTACCGCCATCACGCTTCATTTTTTCTTCAACGTTATAATAGCACGACTTTGTTTTAGCCTCTGGTTCTACCCGCACTGGTATAATCTCTGGGTCAAACTCTACATTGAGCTGGTTCAATAATTTTTCAATGTGGTTATTGGTTGTCTTTGGACTTGTGGCAGTTTTTTTATGAAATGGCAGTTTCTGTATTTCGTCATACTGCCGTCTTTGTTCTGGTGTCATTGTACTAAATTACCGCTTTAACCGATTATCTACCAGGGCTTTCTTTTTCTATATTTGATAAACTTTTTCATAATGGACGACATATTTAGTGTTGTATTGAACCGCATTCATAGTCATGTACTACCTAAGATCAAGGACTTACAGGTGATGAATGAATACACCTTTGAAGAAGAAGTAACACCGTTTGAATACGGTAATAGGATTGAAGCGTACTTTTTATTTCATATCTACTTACGAAATTTCAGTTTAGCAATAAACAGGTTTGACACAAGAACAAAATGTATAAACAATGAACTGTCTAAGATAAATGCAACGGTTAATGGAATACCGCTATCAAAACGTAAAGATGTAAAGTTTGACCCTGATATGCGGTTTCCGTACTCTTACAATGAACTATTAGAAAATAAAAAAATTGCAGCAAACTGGCTTTTCCCCTTATGGTCGGCTATCAGAGAAATGCAGTTGCTCAAAAAAGACATAAACATACTTCTTGTTGATTTTGACAAACTACTCAATGATGGTTTATTTGAAAAGATACTAAGGGAACACTACGATGGTATCAATTACGATAAAAAATTAGGATGGCATTTTCTGTTAACGAATTACAAATTTGTCGGTAAAAGAAGGTGTCTCTTAAAACCTAAATTCATTGCTACTTTTCCGGACGTTATCATTGACGACACAATCATTGATATAAAAACAAACACAGGTTTTACAGACTTGAAAGACCAGTGTGCGCAACTACTACACCAGTTCATAGATTTTTATGCGTTCAGGAATTTTAGTAATGTGATCTATAATAACGATACCATATCAGATTATGACAGAAAGAAAATACTGTTACCAGTAAGAAAGATATGCCTGTACTACTATCGTTACAATAAATTCTTCACGATTGATTTAAAGAAGTTACTAAGCGAAGAAGAATTTAACCAACTAATAGCGGTTAAAAAAGATTACAGTAGAATAATGTTCTAATTGGGCTAACAATAACCTATACATGCTATCACCAATGATTCCATATTCAACTATATTTTATCTACTGCAATCAGTTAGCTACTTTATTTTGGTTCTATTCGGTCAATTCCTCCACTAGGATCGCCTTAATCTTTATTTCATCTGTTCTTGGTTTAATACTCAACAAATCGTTGCATATTTCTAAAAGTTGACTTTTCGCATGTGTGGGGGTGAGACGTAAATTATTAGTGAATTGACTAATTTCCCTTGTCGTAGATCGGCGACTACATACATTTTTTCGGCATCTGTCGAAGAACGGAAAATCGAAGACATTCCCATAAGTATTCATTAGCCAACAAATACGTGAAAAATCCCAATCATATTCTACAAGAATTCTTGAAGCACCGCTAACGCTTGCGTGGCAACAAAAAAGTATGGCGGACAAAAAAGCCTCAACTTGCCACTCTTTGGGAGGCTTTGTTGTCATAACAAACTCGGCATCGGCAACCAATTTCTTTAGCATAGAAACAAATATACTAGGTTTTACCATTGAATAGTTTCTGGCTAATTTATTATGCTTCAGTATCAGACCGGAGAGTTAGAACTACTAAAGCGTATCGTCCTCTGTGTAGGTTCAAGGCATGTATGCTCTATATTCCCAGCTTCTTTGCCACCTGATAAATTTTCAGCAAATCCTCAAAGATTTGGTTCGACATTTCCCCTGTCGAGCCTACAGCAAAAGGGAACTTCAATTTTCATTGTCGTTCCCTTTTGCTTTTTCCTCTAAAACCATTACAAATCCCACCCAGTAGCGGAATACCTCATTTACGTGCAGGTTTCGACACTCTTCACTTTTTCGATTGTAGTATATGCAGTCGGGAAATACCAAGAATTGAATTGCGTGTTATTGTGCGTAATCGCGGGAATGCATGGAAGTATCTGCCCATAAATAGACGATATTGTATTTTTTATATGTCCTGCTCAAACCTCTCGTAAATGCACCGATAGAATACCTGTCGATTTTAGCAGAAAGATGATAAAAAATAATGACAGATAAAGAAAGACCTCCTTTCGGGAGGCTTTTCTGAAAAGTGAACCAGTTAGAACTTCTATCGAAAGTATTCATTGAGGATTTGAAAAGATCAGCAGCAATTTTCCGAGTATTGACTATGAGCGAATAGTTTCAAATTTAGTTGCACAATCACTATTTATTAAATGCATTATGTCAGTTTAATAACTGGCTAATTTTCAAATTTTAAAGCGATTATTCTTTTATGACTTTTATAAAAGACTGCTCCCCGTTAACTTGCTGTAGACTTACAAGGTATATCCCTGAGCTCCATGTGCTGCAATCGACCGGCAGATCGAAGGAAGTTGACGATATTCTTTGAAATTGTATTAGCTGTCCTAAATAGGAATATATTTTCAGCGTAGTAGGTCCATCTCCCTTGTAGCTAATATTGAATGTGTTTACAACCGGATTCGGTGAACATTTGAGCATGTTTGTATTGGTGTTTTGTATCGCAATTGCTGAAGTGACTGGGTTTGGATTGTATGGGTTGTAACAATGACCCGGTAGATTGGCGTCCATCCATAACATACGTTTTTGGGTTATTGATTTTAGCGTGTCGATTTCTTCCTGATATGACAATGAGAATGGTGGCGCTTCGGGAGTGCCGACATTAATACCTAATATTGTCCAGCGCGTAAAATGGCGTTGCTGTGCTTGATTAAGTATTAGTGCCATTGAGTCTATGTAGCGATTGATAGAGTCGGTATGGAATGAATGCTGCCTGAAATATTCCCAGTGGCATCTCACTTCATTTTGAAAAATTGTATCACTCATCATTATTTTCCACCAAGGCAGAAAAAGAACATCACCATTACAGGGGTCTTCTGTATACATCCATCCGGAATAATCAGGTGGTGTCCAAGGCATTCGCTTCAATGACCAGTCGAAATCCCATATAGGTCCAGCATGAAGCGTAGGATCATGGCTATCTTTGTTTTTATGAAAGAACATGCTTTTCTTAAAACCATCATTGTTCCAGGACATTTCATTACATAGAAGATAATCAACAAAAGATGAGGTGTTGATCTTTGGCCGGTAACCCCATGTGGTATCTATCGGTGATGTACCATAAAGTCGGTTTTCGAGTGTGTCTATCACATGTTGAATATACATGTCCTGTTGTGGCTGTATAGAATCGAATGACGGGTAGTTATACTTAAATTCATAAAAACGGGTATTGCATGAATCGGGGGCATAATGAGTGGTCCAGCCCGGAATCGGGAAATTATGTTCTATAATGTAACCACCAGTAAGTTGGTCTCCAGTTGTGTCTGACCGTCTTAGTTTCGAAATATTTACCCTATTGGCATCACGCTTTATCTTTTCAACAAAAATATAAACGCCCACATATTCTCCGTTTAGCATCACTTCGCAATGGCGGGTACGCGTAGCATAATGTCCCATGCTGTTAAAAAGTGTGAACATTAATGTATTTCGAATGAAGGATTTATCATTGTACCCTGATAAGAGTATCCAGTCATGCTCTGACGGCATCCCAAAGACAACCACATTAGAATCAGCAGACGTGTCTGACCGGTAGGTAGTGAGTACATATGATTTTTGTGGGTATGATGCTGATGATGCCCCCCTAATTGAGATGTCAATATTGCCGTCAAATACATTACCTGGATCTGTGGAATGATTGACTGAACCAAGACCATTGTCAATTATCTTCATTTTACTAAATATTCTTGTGCCGTCAAGAATTGTTTGTCCATTTGTGTTGAGAACTACCAATGGGATGTCTGAACTGATAACCAGTGGGGTTGGTGCGTTGCTTCCAAAAGTAAGCTGCCAGTCAATCACAGAGCCAGTGTCTGAGGCAGCATCATCTTTAACCATAAGAGTCCATACCCCATTGCCATTTTGTCCATTATTAATATTTCCCAGACACCCCTCAGGCAGAAAGGTGCCAGTAAAAGGAGGTGTGCTGCCACCAAGGGGAAGTGAACTGCTTGAAGAGTCAAAACAGGTACCAGTGAAATTCGCACCTCCCCCTCCAATATTTGTAAAAAGAGACACTACTGTACCATCAGGGGCTATCAGTTTAGCTTCAAGGTCACCATCGTAAGTGTGATTTATGTGGATGCAGACTTGCACCAAACCAAATGTGTGGTTAAGTGGGACAACAGGCAGACTGCTAATATTAAGTGTAAAATATACCGCAGGTCCTGCATCAGGAATTAAACCTCCTGTGCCGGAAAACGTTTGAGCGTCGCTATTGAGTGAAAAAAATAAAATGACCGCATACATATATTTAGACATAAAGTAGGATATTTTGAGCCTTATTTAGCAACTCGGATTAAGCTAATAAGATCATTGAGAGTACTTGTAATATGCATAAAGCAATACTTATCAATAATCTCGTTCAATTTTCTTTTTCCTAAGTTAACGAAATATTATGTATGCGGGCTACTATTTTTCTAATATCTAGAAGATATTTTATAATTTAAATATTTACAATATTTTTTAAAATCAAACCTCATAACTCTCTAGAAAAGTGATCACTTCAAAAGAACAACTAATGCCCCTCCTGATATTTCTTGGTATAAATGCCCTCAATTTCCTCATGATGAAGAAAGATTCAATGCCTGATACCTGGAAATGCACCTTAATGAAAAGTCGTGCAGCTCAAAAAAACTAATGCAGAAGGTAGGCCCTCGCCTACTTTATATGAAGTAGATTTTGGTTCTTCTTAAAGTGGTACAAGACCCACTCGTAAATATTGATTCATTAATAAGAGTCATTAATCTTAATAATATGGTAATAATCAATCTGTTCTGCCCTTTTTACCTTTGTCTATTAAGCCAAATCTAGTTTGCATGATAAAGAAAAATATACATATAGTATTTTTATTGCTAATTTCATTTTCTTATAAATTATCTGCACAACCTTTTACGCTGGGTAATTTGTCTGTGTTGCAAATCAATGGAACGAGCAGCGCAGCATCACCGGTGACGATATGCGAATACAATACGTCAACGCTAAATCAATCTTCACCGGTAAGTTCCTGGCCATTACCTTCTGGAGTGGGAAGTAATAATCTTACGCTTAGCGGGTCTGCAAGTTCAGACGGCAATATGACCCTTGACTCAGAGCGAATTAATATTATAGTACCTGGTTACGATGCTGTTAGTGGCACTGCTTCACTTGTTGGCTCATCAGGAGCTAACCGTGTAGTATTCTCTATAGATCCAACAGGAAATTACTTTGTGGTTTCAAATGTGCCGCAATCGCAAGCTTTCAATAATAATAATTTCCGTTCTGCAACAAGTGCGGGAGGCAGGTATTATGGCGCCGGTGCTGGGGGCGGAACCAATGGAGTCAGGATAATGGGCACTTCAACTTCCACCCAAGTGGTGGCCTCTGGCAGTACAAGGGTGGTTCAAATATTTAATGGGCAGCTATATTATTCTACTAATAGTGGTACTCCCGGAATTTATATGGCAGGTTCAGGGATACCGGTTGCGTCGGGAACATCAAGTACTCTTGTAGCAGGTACGGCCAGCCCGTACGGTTACGCAATAAGCCCTGACAACAACACGTTGTATGTTGCTGACGACGGTGTAGGTATTATTAAATATACACGTACAGGTGGAGCAGGGTCATTTACCACCGGACCAGTCGTCAGTTCAATTCCTTGCAGGGGGATAACTGTTGATTTTACAACAACGCCATATATCATATATGCCACTACAGCACCAGCTACAGGGGTAAATGCCCTGATAAGATTGACTGATGGCAGTAACATAGTTGATACACTTGCCTTAGCAGCCAGTGGCACAATCTTCAGAGGAGTGGCTTTCTCGCCGGGCAATTCCGCTAAGTTAATCGGCGGGGGGACTAACATTTGTTCAGGAACTGCGACCTCACTAACTTTTTATGGCAATCCAGGTGATTCTATAACGTATTCTGTTAACGGGGTGAATAATGGATTAAGGCTTGGTAATAATGGTGTAAATGTTTTGAATACTGGGGCATTAACAGCCTTAGGAACCGACAGTGTATATGCTTATTCCCTGGTTTCAATTACCGGATCGGTTGGGACAGTATCTGTATCGGGCAGTGCAACAATAACTGTCAGTCCGTCGATTCCAGCACCATTCTCCGGGTCGTTAAATGTATGCCAGGGAGGCACCTTCAGTCTTTCAGATACCACACCAGGGGGAAGCTGGTCTTCCAGCGATCCATCGATAGCTTCTATTTCTGCCAGTACAGGTTCGGGGGTAGGCGTTACATCTGGTGCCACAACCATTACTTATTCATTAACCAATGTATGCGGTGCAATTATCCGGACTTCAACAATTACTGTAAATCCATTACCTGCGGGTGGCGGCATTACTGGTCCTACTTCAGTTTGTGCAGGATCAATTATTACCCTTTCGAATACTACCAGTGTAGGTACAGGCAGCTGGAGCACTACCTCTACCCTAGCTACTATTAATAGCTCTACCGGAAGTTTGGTTGCCGGCCTGACATCGGGGAATGCAATCATCACATACACTGCAACAACAGCTTTGTGTGGCAGCACAACGCTTACAACAAGTATTACGATCAATTCGCGTCCTAACCCCGGATCAATTATCGGGGCAGACAGTGAATGTGTCGGCAATACAATAACGCTTACCAGTACAGGTACTTCCGGAGGCACCTGGATATCAGCGAATCCGTCTATCGCTACAGTTAACTCATTTGGTATTGTAGGTGGCGTGGCGGCTGGGAGCGTGGTCATAAGGTATAAGGTCACGACCCCCACATGCGGGTCTGATAGTGTACAAAAGAACATCTTAATAAAGCCACTACCTAATGCTGGTAGTATTGCCGGTCCTTCTTCGGTTTGCGCCGGATCAGTTATCAGCCTTACCAACACTACAAGTATAGGCTCAGGTAGCTGGAGTACAGCCTCTTCCCTAGCGACCATTAACAGCTCAACCGGAGTTTTAACCGCGGGAGTTACATCAGGTAATGCAATCATCACCTATACAGCAACAACAGCTAGCTGCGGCAGTACAACATTGACAACAAGCATTACCCTGAACCCTCAACCTAATACAGGAGTAATTGCTGGGACGGACAGCGTATGCGCAGGCAGTACAATATCTCTTACAAGTACAGGGACTTCAGGCGGCACTTGGATATCGACCAATCCGTCTGTTGCTACCGTTAATTCAGCAGGCAATGTGAGCGGTTTAGTGGCAGGTAGTGTGATCATCCGGTATAAAGTAACTACACCTACATGTGGATCAGATAGCGTACAAAAAACTATTTTAGTAAAGCCATTACCTAACTCAGGTAGTATAGGTGGCCCTTCATCTGTTTGTGCAGGTTCATCCATTACGCTAACCAACAGTGGATCTGTAGGAGTAGGCTCATGGAGCTCGCTTTCTTCGCTGGTTACTATAGGTGCTTCAACTGGTCATTTAACAGCGGCAGGCAGCACGGGGAGCGCAACGATAACCTATACAGCTTCTACCCCTGCATGCGGCAGTACCACCACCACAACGACTGTTGTAGTAAATGCATTACCAAATGCGGGTACTCTTACTGGATTGGATAGTGTGTGTGTAGCCGGCACCATATCACTTGCTACTACGGGAACAACTGCGGGTATATGGACCTCGTTAAACACAGCAATAGCCACCGTAACGGGCAGCGGTGTAGTTGGTGGCGTACTTACCGGCAATGCCACTATAAAATATAAAGTAACAACTGCTACATGCGGTGCAGATAGCATAACTAAGGTAATTCATGTAAATCCACTACCGTTGGCCGGGTCTATTGGCGGACCTTCATTTGTTTGCGCTGGTAGCGCGGTAACGCTTACCAATAGCGGATCGTCAGGCGTAGGTCAATGGAGTACAACTTCTTCACTGGCATCTGTAAACAGTATTTCCGGAGTAGTAACGGCCGGTACCAGCAGCGGAGTGGCAAGTATCACATATACTGCAAGCACGTATTCATGCGGAAGTGCCACAACAAATACCAACGTTACCATCAATGCACTTCCTAATGCCGGTGTTATTACCGGTGCGGACAGTGTATGTGCTGGTTCTACAATATCCCTGCTTTCTTCAGGAACGTCAGGCGGTACATGGATATCTGCCAATAACAGCATATCTACCGTCAATGCATCTGGTGTTGTATACGGTGTAAGCACGGGAAGCGCAGTAATTCGCTACAAAGTGGTAACGCCGACATGTGGTTCGGATAGCGTTTCTAAAACGGTAGTTGTCAACAGCCTTTCTAATTCAGGTTCTATTTCAGGAGCATCAAACGTATGCGCAGGTAATATCGTTACCCTTACTACCTCTGGATCTGTTGGTATTGGAACATGGAGTTCTTCGTCGTCCCTCGTTTCGGTAAATGCAACCAGTGGCGCAATTACAACATCTACCACGGCAGGTGTTGCAACTATTACTTATACTGCATATACCTATTCTTGCGGCAGCACCAGCTCCTACTACCCTGTAAATATCAATCCATTGCCATTTTCGGGCATCATTACCGGTACTGATACGCTTTGCCCGGGTACTGCTACCACGCTGCTAGCGTCGGGGGTGACCGGAGGAACCTGGACTTCATCAAATCCGTTGGTTGCTACCGTGAATGTTTCCGGGACGGTCTTTGCTGTTGCATCCGGTGCGGTAACATTTAAATATAAAGTTACAACCCCTACTTGCGGATCTGACAGCTCATCATTTAACATCTATGTGCGGCCATTACCCAATGCAGGTACAATAGTCGGTACAGGAACAGTTTGTACCGGGTTTACGATAACGCTTACAGATGCTGCACCAGGCGGTGTCTGGACTACCAGCTCCCCGACAGTTGCGACAATTTCGGGAGGGGTTGTGACTGGCTTATTGCCCGGAACGGCCATAATTAGTTATTCAGTTACCAACCTGTGTGCAACTGCAACTACTACAGTAACAATAACTGTAACTCCGGCTGCAATTACGCCAATAACAGGTACTACTACTGTATGCGTTGGTTCAAATATATCATTAAGTAATGCAACCAGCGGAGGGACATGGCAAAGTGCCAACACTGCAGTTGCGAGTGTAACAGCCACCGGCGTTGTAGGAGGAGTTAGCCAGGGTAACACATTGATATCCTATACAGTACTCAACAGTTGCGGAATCATAACCGTTACGGTACCGGTGCTTGTTAATCCATTGCCCGTAGCTGGTGTTATTACCACATCATCGGGATCTGTAGTATGTAGCGGAGCACAACTTACACTCAGCAACGCTACGCCAGGCGGGGTATGGTCTAGCAGCAACACAGGTGTTGCAGGCGTTTCCCCAACGGGTATTGTTAGCGGCAATAGCTTCGGAAGTGCTGTTATTTATTATACCGTGACCAATAGCTGCGGGTCGGCGTTTGATACAATCTTACTATCAGTGAATACTGCACCTGTATCAGGGGGCATTCCGCAGATAACAACCACCTCTCCATCGTGGGTTTGTGCCGGCGCAATGTACCAAAATTTTGGCACCGGCGCTGCCGCTTCATCAGGTTACTACTACCAATGGTCGGTGACAAATTGCCAGCTATACGCTACAGGAACGGGATCTCAATATTGTCTAGTTAATTTCCCTTTTTTAGGTGAAGCAACTGTATATTTAGCTACTTATAGCGCTGGTAATATATGCCCAGTGAGAGACACCTTTAAGGTAGAGGTTGCTAATTCAGCAATTGACCACCCGGTAGTTACTTATAATGGTGGCAGGTTTGAGTGCGATCCTGACCAATCGAGCTATCAATGGGGTTATGATGATAAGCTGACGCTTGAACCGACGATCTTAACTGGCGAAAACTCAAAGTATTACGACAATGCATCTCCGGATTTTGCAAACAAGTATTTTTGGGTTGTTACTAGCCACCTGTTTTGTGAGCAAAAGTCTTACTACAAGATTCCAGTTGGTGTTGTTGATCTTACACAACCAATAGACTATTCTGTAACATTATACCCGAATCCAAGTGATGGAATAGTGTCTATAAAAGTATCTTCGGTTATAGAAGAAGGTGGAACATTATCTGTTTCAGATATATCGGGGAGAGAAGTTCTTTCAACCCAGTTTGAAACGAACAAAATTACCCTACTTCAGTCAGGACAACCAACAGGTGTCTATTTAGTTACCATCCGATCAAAGCACATCACTTATACAACGAAAATGGTCATACATTAAATTCTTAGTCTTTGAATTGGGTACGAGGAATAGTTTGCAAACTATTCCTCGTTTTTTTATGCCCGATAATTCTAAAAAACGTTTTTTGATGTCTAAGGTTTTCGGTTGCAGGGGGTATATAATACCATTTAACAGTAAAACAGTCGGGGCTGCAATTGTTGCGACCCTACGCGGAGCTGTTTAAATGAAGTGACTGCTTTGCTACAATACTCTTGCCGGCTAACGGGTAATGCCATTGACTTAAGGACTTTTGTACTTGGCTTATATAGTTAAGCCGCCCTTACAGGGCTAGAGTCTTGGGGTGTTTCAGTACGAGGGGTTGAAGCCCCTCGCTATTTATGTCGCTCTTTCAGAGCTTACTCATTTGCTTTAATCACTGACATGAGATCAAAAACAGGCACAGTTTCGATCGTTGCAGTGCTACCTGTGGAGCGAACTATCAACAGTTAAAAAGTTCAAGTACCAAAAGGGATAAAAAATATCGCAATTTGGGCCTTATATTGGCTTTATAAAAGTTGCTTTCCTTTTATCAGCTGCTAGTTTATAAAATCGTCAATGGTGTTACATTTCTCTCTCAATTTTTTTGAATACTACATAGTGCTACAAGGATGGCTCACACCATCAGATTCACCGCAGTTTTAAGGGCATAAAAAAACAGGCTCATGTTGTCATGGCCTGTTTTCAAATCAATTTATAATTTCTTTTATTGCTTGATGAATTTAATCTTTTCTTCGCGATCGGTGGTTTTTACGATAACGAAATAAATGCCCGGCGACAATTGACCAACATTTACACTTCTTTCTTTATCATTAATTACGGCGGCTAATTGTTGCTGGCCTTGCATATTCAACACACATATATTAGCTGTACCAATCACCAGATCGAAATTCAATTGATCGTGAACCGGATTTGGATAGATGATCGTGGTGTGCCCATTGTTAACAACGTTATTAACTGATACTGATGAAAGCGTATCTCCCTCAACGGTTACATTGTCGAACCTGTTATTACCTTTTACACCTGTGTCGTTGCCACTAAATGTTATACGAAACACCAGTTTGGGGTTATTGTTCGCCTGTATATCAGAAAGAGATATAGTACTACGTTTGTAAACAAGCCATGCAGAATCAGAAGGGATAGACAAGCCTGAAGTTCGCCAGGTGACGCCGCTATCCACACTATAATCGAATATCTGGTGCAGCTGACCTTTTGTAACGCTGGAAGATTGTGTAGCATAGGTGAGCTTTATATTTTTATAGTTGGTGGTCGGGATATAGAACAAGAGGTGCATACTGTCACTAGGGTTACGCACCCTCAAAGCTACCGCGTCTGGTACCCCCATCCTTGCATTGATAGTATCATAATCAGCGGGCCCTACTTGTATAGAATCAATATAAGTAGCGTAGGCCGCTGACGTGCCAGCTTTTTTAGCATACAGGATCTTTGCTGTAGTTACGCTAATGGTGGAATAATCTGCTGAAATACCGTGTATTGTATCGGTATGTTGCGCCAATGTATAATTGTTAAAATGCCAATAATGGATAAGATGTGACTGTGCATTTGCGGCCGTACCACAAATACATGTAGCCACAAGAAAAGCATAAAATTTCTTCATAATATATATTTTGACTGTAAAAGAAATGAAATTGTATTATTAAATTGTAAAGTTAATGTTAAGGAAAAATAGCATTATTAAATCTTAATCCAAGTAGTTGTGACCAGGTTGTGTCTCCCCCTGAATTTTACAGAGTATTTACCTTGTGGCAAACTGTATTTGAGCTTGTACTCAGTGTCTTTGATCGTGATCTTCTTTTCAAGCATAGACTTATTGTTTTCGTCTATAATCTCAATGGTCAATTCTTGCCCTGTAAGCTCACCGGGAAAATAGATGATCATCTTATCAACTGATGCAGACAGGATCGCTATATCCTGTTTTTCTATAACATTCTGGTATACCGTTTCGATGCCTGGATAACTTGATCCTTGTTTGTCATCTAACAGCAGATCGATCATTACAGGATATTTGTTCGACATATGGTAAATTGCGTCAATCACCTCTTTGGGAGCACTACTGTTGGCATGCACGTTGCTATTTATTGCAGAAACCTTAAATCTTTGGCCATCGTTACCAATAGTACGGTAAGACTGGGGTACATAGTGGATGTTATTTTTTTGATCAGCGAGGCGCCGCGAAATGAAAATATGATCGTACCAGTTCTTGCCTCCACCGCCAGATCCACATGCATTAGGAACAGAGCCTGACTCTCGGGTTGACGTAGTAAAATACCTTGTGAACTGACTGTTGTGGTCCCAATCGGCTGGATATTTCAGTTGTCTATCGGGGAAAAATGGAGGATCAAAAAAATTGAATAATGTGTCGGTATTATTGGTCAGTTGTTGATAAAACCCTTCGGAGGAAGATCGAGCATTGAAATCACCGAGAAAGAGATGATTGCCAGGCTGTTTAAAATGGTGCTTCAGGGTTTGAAACGTACCGCTGACCTGTAGTTCCCTTACTTCTTCAAATTCATCTCCTGATTTAGTGTGGTTGCATGTTACATATAAAAAAGTGGAGTCTCCAGTTAATGAAAGATGATATAGTTTATAGGTGTTATAGTCGGTTCCGTTAACGTAGGTAGATACTATGTTTGAGAAATTGAATTTCGTTTTATCATAAAACAAAACCGAGATATTATTGGCCCTGGCTTCATTTGTTATTGTGCAATAGGCATAGCGACCTGGATAAGCTGTATTAAATGCGTATTTAATCATGGAGTCAGCAAAGCCATAAGGTGCTACACCAAATTCATCATCCGACGAGCGCTTTATTGAAGCTACCTTTTCCAACGATACGATATCTGGTGAAGCGAACTTAATAATAGTTGCGAGATAGTTGTGATACTCTGCATCCGGACCCTGGCAACCGTTTCCGTAGTACAGTACATTATATGCCATAACCTTAATGGTGTCTACACCTGCAAAAGAAATGAGGGTAGTTGTAAGCAAAAAAATGGTCAGCATAATTATCTTCAAGCAATTGCCTGGTCTTTCTCTTTTCATATTAATGCAGCGCAATTATTTAGTGAATAATGTTTTGCCCAATAGCGAGCCCCCATTATATAACTCGAGGATATATGAACCCGGAGGACCATTAAATGGGATCTGAATAATGCCATCTGCTGAAGGCACTTCATTTTCGGAAATATTATGGCCAAGCATATCTTTGCTTTCCACCCGTATAGTATTGTACTTTTCAAACCCTTCTAACCTAATTCGCAATTGCTGGTGGACAGGATAGCACACAGCAAAAGATGACTGCAAGCGGGTACTCACTATACTTACCAAAGTAGACGTATCCACCTCAAGACTAGCCATTACCGGATATTTGTTGGACATCTGAAAAATTGCCTGTATAACGGAAGCAGGTGCTGATGTATTGACAGGTAAACCATTAATGGAAATCCCGGTTCGATTTCCATCGTTACCAACTGCAAAATAAGAATGTGGAATATAACGCATTCGCATAGTACCTGAAACTAATGGTGGTGAAAGGAAAATATGATCATACCAAGACTTTCCACCTCCACTTGTACCACATGAATTTGGCACGGACGATGATGAACGCGTTGACGTAGTTAAGTTTTTTGCAAAATCTAAAGGGTTATTGTCCCAATCTGCAGGATAGACATAGGTAGCATCTGGGTAGAATGGAGGATCGCTGAAAGCAAAAGCCGGATTAGATGGGGATACAAGTGTCTGATAGCAACCTTCACTACTGTTATGTGTATTAAAATCTCCCATATTAAGCATATTTGGCAAGGCAGTAAAAATGCTGGCCAGTTGGCTCATTTCTCCACTTATCTGCGCATTTCTGGTAGTTGATGAGTTTCCCGATTGCGTGTGATTTAGCGTTACGTAAAGAAATATTGTATCTCCCGTTATTAATCCTGATGATTTGTAGTAAAGCTTATACGTGCTGAAATCGGTAACATTACTATAAGTTACGACTATTCCTGTAAAGCCGAATTTGGTCTTGTCATAGAACAATAATGAGATATTGTCGGCTGCAGCATCGTTAGTATAACTGCAATAGGCATATCTGTTCGCAAATGCAGAATCAAGTGCGAATCTGAGAATTGAATCAGCAAAACCCGCTGGAGCTGTTCCGGAATTATCTCCCAGGAACATGGGAATTGCGGCAACTTTTTCCAGGGCTAATATATGCGGACTGCAATAGGAGACAATTGTTTTCAAGTAACTGTGATAAATGCTATGTGGCCCCTGGCAGGCTGGCCTGTCTCCATAATAGAGCACGTTATAACCCATAACCCGCACTGTGTCTTTTTGACCGCGCGCTAGACAAGTAAAGTGCATAAAGAAAATAAGCGTGGTTATTTTCTTTATGCACGCACCAAAATAAGATAATGTCCGTCTATCCAATATAATTACTTTGCATAAGCGTCAATGGAAATATTATCATATCTGTCGTTGCCTCCAGATGTATCTGCTAAAGAATTGGAGAATTTTATGGCAAAGTGAGGATTGTCGTTGACAGCAGAAATAGATGAAAAGTCAACTGAGTATAGTGTCCATTCAGTAGTTATAAGTACTGAGGTGGCATTAAGGCCCGCCGAGGTATAATTGATACCGTCTGTCGTGTAGGTAATACTATTTGATGCCGGTCCACTATTAGATTTTTGAACAGTGAATTGAATAATAGGTTGTTTGAATCCAGTTGTGGGCGTATGAAGTACCCATGAATAAAATGGATTCCGAACTCTGAGTCCTGAGCCTGTGTCTTGACTCATTCTAAGGTTGAGGCCGGATCCAGGATTTACATTGTCTACTATTCCCGCGCCAGCCAACGAATAGGTGATCGTTCCCCCGCCAATAGTTGTGTCGGGGATGGCGAGTGTAGCAGCATCACTACCGTTATTAAAACTCCAGTAATGTATGAGCTTGCGATCGCCAATCACCACAGGACCGGTAGATGCGTTGCTCACGCGATCCTTAACACAAGCAGAAAAACAAAAAGCAATTGCAATAGGTAGTATGCGCTTCATATAAAAAATATTTTTCTTTAGAGGATTAAAACACTATTTGATAACCAACACGTAATTGACCAGTGTAATGCAGAGGTGCCTGTGCTTTATCTTCAGTCACCGGCATGTAGTATTCTATCTTGGCAACAGAATTAAAACCACTGAACTTGTAAGCATATGCTAGGTACATCCAGTCCTGGATACCTACATAGAGGTCATTGGCATTAATTTCCTCATACATAACAGAGAATACTGAGTGCTTCTTTTCCCAGTTGTAATTACCGCCCAGGCAAAATCCACCGGAATTTACAACTTTCTTATTCTTAGATTCGTCAGTACCATTGTAGAGACCATCTGTAAGGTTTGTCGGCTTCAACTGTGTATAGTGGATCTCAGCTGTTGCCGAAAAACCCTTATATTTTATTATTGCATCTGCTCCATACCCCAGTTTCTTGCCATCAATTATTTTCAAGCCGTAGGCACCGGGGGCGTCAGGTGCATCTGTGTATATGGAACTACCTTTAGGTTGCGTTTTGTCAGCATAACGCGCGTCGGCTGCTATTCTGAAAACGGGGACGGTAGCGTTCTCTTCATCTATTAGATTGTATTTCATTTTGGCCGGGTATGAATATTCAATTCTACCAACATATTCGAAACGGCCGCTCGCATCATTTCCATATTCGAAAAAATTCTCGCCCATGCCGCTGTAAGCTCCTGCATAAGCATTAAAGCGGTCGTTGAGAAAACGATAATTTAAAGTAAGGCCAAAGTCTCTTCTAGAGAAGAGATCACCGCCATAAAGATTTGCATGGCTCCAGAAGGGAGTGCCCCACACGTCGCTCATTGAACCTTGAGAATATGGCAATTTATCGTAACCAAACTTAATTTTCACCGGCCAACCTTTGTACTGAATATAGGCTTCCTTTATTCCGGAATTTTGAGGAGCAGCGGTATTACCTGTTGCAGCTGCTGTGACAAGATCTATAAGACTGGCATGAAATTCATAAACAAACTTATTGGCAGTTTTCCCCAAAATATCGATATCAAAATCTTTAACAGCCCAACCATTATGTGATTTCTTCAGATAGTTGGAATCATCTTTTAGCAATCGATTCTCGTAGTAGCCGGAAATGCGCCCCCCTATCTGAAGGGTATTGGCATCCGAACTGAGTGTAAACTGGCTTGCCGCGGGATTACCATCAAATTCAGAGTACTGAGCATGTGCAGTTAAGAAAGTTCCTGCAACCAGAATTGTTGCTGAGAAGAGCTGTTTTATCATTGTATTGAAATTGGTAGTTGATTGAAATAATAAACTCTGCGTGTATCGTCAGAGACGATTCGAATCCTGCCTTTACTATCAAATGACAAACCTTCGGGATTCAGCACATTTACGCTGAATGTAGATTCTACATTATAAGTAGTTGGATTACACACAAGTATCGTAGCGTCGAGACTACTTAGTAAGTACAATTTATTATTATACCATCTTGCGCCAGCTATACTCCGGGCATTAGTGAAATTATACTTTGATATCTGTTTAAATGAAGTGTCGTATTCAACAATAACAGGAGGCTGTTGTGCGATTAAAACGAAACAGTTCTTCTTGTAATTGAAACTAATTGACTCGAACGCCTTGTTCATTGCCCCTCCCCATGAAACTCTATACTTTTGAACAAAAGTAAGATCACGTCTTTTGTACTTATATATCTCGCGGGGAGTTTCATCCGACACATAAATAAAACTATCCCTAATCTCTATGCCTTCAAAATCAAGCCCTTCCTTTTCTGCCACTCTCAAAACTTTAAATACGGAATCGCACTCAAACAATTGGCCGTGGTCACTAACTACATAATAGTGTCCGTTCAAACTGTCAAAGACAATATCAGATGGCTCCGGTATGGATTTTAATAGTCTAAAACCAACTTGCTTAATTTTAGTGACCGCCCTACCCTTTCCTACCGATAAAAGGATAATAAACGGGAATAGAATAAGTAGGCTTTTCTTCATTAAGGAGTTGATAATCAGCGTTAGTTGCAAATCTCACTGTCTAATATTACCGGAATATTATTTCACAGAATTTTAGTAAAATGCGATCAGTATCCATTAGGATACTGATCGCATGATGTTATTCCTTAACCAACCTGTGCAGTACTTTCTTATCTCCCGATGTAAGTTCTACCATATAGATACCTGCAGCAAGATTGCTCAATGAAACATTTACTGTGCCATTTTGCTGTACACCAAGGTCTTTGTTATAGACATTTACACCTGATATATCCATAACTCTTACACTTACATTTTCCTTCTGAGTAGTAGTGAAGGTAATGTGTACATCGTCAGATGCAGGGTTTGGCGTCATAGTTACATGCAGGCCATTGTCTGTAGGTGCAGTAGCTGCTTTGAGGCTTAACTCAAACCTTGCGTCACCCTGTGTTGCTTTGTCCTTAGTGATGGTGAAGGCATACTCGGTACCCGGTTTCAGTTCAGTAAGTTTATTCAGCAGTTTGTCATTTAGGAATACTGTGGTTCCCTTAGGTACCGCTAAATTGTCGGCCCTAATGATAAAGCGCTGATCGTATGCACTGGAGATACCCAATGGTACAACCTTTTCTGCTTCAAACGGACGTGCATCGATAGCCAGCTTGCGTTTATCTGCTGAAAGGCTGTAAAATGTGAAGTCTGCATTCAGCTGCTTAACAGCGTCAAACTTGCTGTCCTCAATGTCGGTCGCCTTATCGTTGAACTGTACATTAAGTGCATCCCATATGTGGTAGTTACTATCATATACATTCAGCGTCAGGTAATCAGATGGTGCCTTGAACAAGTAATTATCAAAGCTACTTACCTTGTCACTTTCCACAAAGTTCAGTGAGTCACCATCATGTCCTGCACGTACCTGGAAGCAGGTGTTCGCACTTATATTATAATGTACCGGCGACGTTGTTCCGATAGGTATAGTTATGAAGTTACCACCCGCACTAAGGGTAGGATCCCATACATAGAAGGCTGCGCCCTGAACATTACCGGATTGCGCTGCGCGCCATATAACCTCACCAATATCTATTGGAGAAGGGTATGGATTACCCATCATGTTGAATGACTGATGGTCCGGGTCAAGATGTCCCTGTTGCATAAATGCGGTCTGTGGCCCCTGGTTAATATTCCCCAGCATTTTAACCGTTGTAGCAGAAGGATTGTACATACCCAAATAACCAAGGTAGCCGAGACCTTCTCCTTTCTTACCTCTGAAGAAAAGGCGAATACCCTGATATGGTTGCACCTTGTTACTATCGGCAGCAAAAGCGTTGATCTTTGTAAATGGTTTCCAACCCGGATCGTAGCCAAGTGTGTCGTTCTCGGTATACGGATCTAACCTGAATGCCGACGGTGCATTTGAGCTTGTAGAACGGAAGCCGTTCACACTTCCTCCCGGACCAGTTATGTCAATAAAGCTCTGTATCTGGCTAAGAGACAATGCTGCATCGAATGGATGGCTCCAGAAGCGGAACCTGCGATAGTGACCCTGCACATATTGGTCCACTTTTACCTTTCCTGATATAGAGCCACCAACTGCAGGTAATTCAGCAATTCTAGCTGTAGTTACTGAGTCGCTTGATGCCAGTTCAAGACTGTCACTTGTAGTCAATGTACCTGATGTAATATAAAGCGTATTGCTGATCACCAGACGTGCACCGGAGTCTACAGCAGCACCTGAAGCGTTGTTCAATTCCAGATTACTGATCGTTCCTCGGCCTTTTATTATCTGTGAAGTGGTGTTGTTCATTATCACTCTACCATCGCCTGACACCGTACCATTATTATCTATCATTCCCTTTACATTCAGCACAGCGCCTGTGTTCAGGACGAGCGTTGCACCCTGGCCAAGTTTAAGATCGAGGGCATTTACGGCTGTCGGTCCTGATATGATAGGAATATATGTGCCGGAGTCAACAGTTACATTGTCACTAATAGTAGGAACCGTATTACATGCCCAGTTACCGGCATAGTTCCAATCTGTAAGGTGTCCTGCAGATCCGCCTATCCATTGCATAGGTGTAGGATTTACGTAAACAACAGTGTCGACGTAGGTTGTACATACCGCATTGGCAACACTCACAATTGAATAATTATGAGGCGTAGAAATGACACCAGTTGAAATTGTGAATGTACCTCCTGCTGATATCGTTGTATTGATAATAGTACCACTATCTACCATGTACCAGATAGCGTCAGAAGGTGTACCAGTTACATAAACAACTCCCGAATGACCTATGCATGGTACATCAAGCGACGTAACCGTTGCTGTAGGGTATGCCAGGATGTTGGTGGTTACAGTGTACGGGGCACTTGTGCACATACCGTTGCTGACAGTGAGTGAGCCGGTAAATGTACCAACAGCACCTGTAGCCGGCATCACTAAAGGTAGTGAACTGCCACTCAGTGTTGCTCCTGTTACGTCTGTAAATCCTGCACTGTCAGCGGTCGCATTCCAGTTTATACTATAGGTGGTAGGGCTACCCGTAGATGCACTGAACGAAACCGGTGCTGACGTTGTAGGCTGACATACGGTTGGCATGGCTGCACTCAACGCTATAGTAGGCAGTGCGTTAATATTCACAGTATTTACAGCAGTGTTAGCTGACAAACCTGAGTAGTTACATGTGGTTGTAGTCACATAGTAAGCGGTATCAGTAAGTGTTGGAGTGGTGTACACTGCTGAAGTTGCACCAGCAATAGGTGTAAATGATCCTGTTGCTGAGTTGCTTTCTGACCATTGGTAGGTAGTACCCAATGCATTTACTCCAGGCGTAAATGTCAAAGATGTAGAGCCTGTGCCGCATGTTGCAGCTGGTCCAGTGATCGCCGCTGTTCCGGCTGCAGGAGTACCAGAACATATATTTTGATTCGCAGTAAAGTTGATGTTTACGTCATCCATCCTCCAGTTAATTGTACTCGCTCCAGGGCTGCCGGTGCCGGAGTGGCCGTAAACTCTTACAGTCAGAGAGGTAGATGAACCACCAGTAATTGAAGATGCAAATGTTGGTGTTGCAGTTAACCAAGTACTTGTGTTAGATAGTGAACCCGTAGCGACTGCTGAGCTATAACCATCTGCACTTGTTTTAATAGTATATGCCTGCGGTCCGGTACCTGTGCCACGATAAGCAAATGACATACCTGAGATATTGATGAAGTAACCGGAGTTAGGAGTTAATGTAAATTGAATGTATGAACTGGTAGAACTTAAAGTACCAGTGAATGCGGCGTTACCAATATTATTTCCTCCGGAGTAACCTGAAAGTGTTGTACTTGCAGAAGTACTGCTTATTGCTGTAACTGTTCCGTTTACATTACCAACTGATGCGATACAATTTGACGCTAAAACATTTGTACTTGACGAACTAGTCGCCTGGCTTGTAGATCCAGATCCAACGGTAAAGTTCCAGAAAGCAGCAGCAGCACTTACCGGAGTAAGCACCGTCATTGGTGATGTTACAAACGCCGTTCCGCAACTGTTTGTTGCCGAGTACGTGATTGTTGTTGTACCCAGCGAAGAACCAGTTACTATACCAGTTGCACCTACAGTAGCTATTGAAGGATTATTGCTAGTCCATGCGCCGCTGGTCGCGGTATCGCTGAGCGTAGTGGAAGCTCCATTATACACCATTGTAGCTCCTGTAATTGTAGATAAAACAGGCACAGTAATTACGCTGACACTTCTGTTTACAGTGGTTGTTCCACAGCTATTAGTGACAGCGTATGCAATTGTTGCATTACCTAATGTAAGGCCTGAAACAACTCCGGTTGATGAATTAACGGATGCTATAGCAGGTGAACCGCTTGTCCATACTCCGCCGGAAGTAATGTCACTAAGCGACGCAGAAGAACCATTACAAACTGTAGCAGAACCTGTAATTGCACCGACTACCGGTAGCGGGTTGACTGTAAACGGTGTAGTGATGTAGGCCGAACCACAGAGATTGTTTATTGTATAAGTGATGGTTGCAGAACCGGAAGTAACACCGGTAACCATTCCTACTGAATTGATCGTTGCAATTGACGGATCGCTGGTAGTCCATGTACCGCCTGATGCAAGATCGCTTAGTGTAGTTGTTGCTGCCGGGCAAACAGATAGTGTGCCTGTAATAGCCGGTGGTGCAGACAATATAGGATTCACTGTTACTACTGTGGTTGCAACGGCTGTTCCGCAGGAAGTATTAACTGTGTAAGCTATAGTGACCGTATCGGCGGTCACACCGGTTACGATGCCTGTTGAAGTGATCGTGGCAACACTGTTATTAACACTGCTCCAGGTACCACCCGGTATACCATCAGACAACGTAGATGATGTCCCCAGACATATTGATGTTGTACCGGAGATAACACCAGCCGATGCAGATGTATTAATAGCGATCATCATTGTATCATAAGCTGTACCGCAGCCATTGGTATTCGTGTAGGAAATAATAACACTTCCCGATGCAACGCCGTAAACTGTTCCGGATGCACTAACGGTTGCTATTGCAACATCACTGGTTGACCATGTACCGCCTGTAGCTGTATTTGTGAATGGCGAGCTCGTGCTAACACAAACACTGACCGGACCAGTGACTGTTCCTGCCGATGGAAGTGCGTTTACAGTAAGCGTAGTTGTTGCAGAAGCCGAACCACATGATGGTGTTGACATAGTATATGATATCACCGTTGTACCTGCAGAAACTGCAGAAACTACGCCAGCGGAGCTTATAGTTGCTACGCCTGGCGTCACTGATGTCCAGGTACCACCGGAAGTTGCATCAAACAATGTGACCGTACTGCCTGCGCAAACTGTTGTTGCACCAGTTATGGCTGCAGGTGTTACCGGTAACGGATTAACTGTTATCGTAGCATTTGTTGTTGTTGCAGTGAGTCCTGAATAACTACAAGTAGTTGCTACATTATAATAAGTTGTATCTGTAAGCGTACCTGTAGTATAAGAACCAGAGGTTGCGCCTGATATTGGTGTGAACGATGTAGATGCAACGTCGTTGCTTGAACTCCACTGGTAAGATGTTCCTGTTGAAGATACACCAGGCGTGAAGGTCAACGAAGTAGCACCACTATTACAGAAGGTAGACGTGCCGGTGACAGCAACTGTACCCGCAGCCGGAGTTCCGGAGCAAACTACCGAACCCTGTATGAAAAAGTCTGATGCGGGGGTATTAGCTACATCAAAGAGATACCATGTTCCTGCCGCTGCAGTACCACCGTAATTGACAATGCGGAAAGTAACTGTTGTTGAACTTGGTACATTCTGAAGTGAAGCAATAGAGGATAAATTAATTCCGCTGATCGTATTGCCTCCAGAAGAAGTGGTAGGATAAGAAAGCGCAACTACGGTACTAAAGTTAGTGCCATCAATAGAATATTGCAATTCCCCATTGCCCGGACCAGTTCCAGAGCGGCGATATGCGATAGTACATGATGAGAGATTGACAGCATACCCGGCATCAGCCTTCATACTAAATGTTACGATATCATTTCCTGTTACCGCATTTGCTACCGTACTGTTCTGCCAGTCGGTGCCTCCCCATCCGCGGGCAGCACCTGAGCCGGTTGTGCCGATACCTGTGCCTCTTGTCAGTGTCTGCGGTAAGGTTATATTACTTGCTGTGGTGGTCGGTGATAATGGTGATGATCCAAAATTGTTTGTTCCTCCTGGCATTGTACTCACATTCCAGCCAACAAGTTCGATGGCCGAAGGAGTCACCAGGACAGATTGAGTAGCTGCATTCACGCCGCATGATCCTGAAACCGCATAGGAAATTGTTGCTGCACCAGCTCCTATACCTGTGACTACACCACTTGGCGACACAGTTGCGATAGCAGCGTTGGTGCTGCTCCATGTACCTGAAGGTGTAGCGTCAGATAAAGTAAGCGTGCCACCAATACCCACTGTTGTAGCTGTTGCAGAAATAGCTGCCACGGTAGGTGTACCGGTTACTGAAAGTGAAGTAGTAGCTACTGTAGTTGATCCACAAGAATTTGTTGCAGTTAAGGTATACGAACCTGCATTAGCCGTTCCTATCGCGAACGAAGCCACGGCTGTTGGAGCGAAGTAACCACCTGGGCCATTCCAGACATAACTTGTTGCGCCAACGGCAGAACCAGTTAGTGTGAGCGTTGTACCTGCACACAATGTAGTTGCAGACGGAGATGCTGTAATTGAGGTAGGGGCTGCATTGACAGCTACTGTAACGGATGCAGTATTACTACCGCAACTATTAGTGGCGGTAAATGTATAGCTACCGGCCGATGCTGTGCCTACAGTAAATGAAGAAGGATTCAACAGACTGGAAGTGAATCCATTGGGGCCATTCCATGAATAGCTGGTGGCACTAGACGCGGAACCTGTGAGGGTCAGCACATTACCAGCACAAAGTGTTGTTGCAGATGCAGTTGCTATTACTGCAAAAGGAACAGGGCTAACAGTTACAGATGCTGTTGTCGCAGTAAGCGTACCGCAGATATTTGTTGCAGTAAGGGTGTATACTCCCGCAGAAGCTGTTCCAACTGTTATGGAAGCAGGGTTAAGATCTGTAGAAGAATAACTGTCAGGTCCAGCCCACGAGTAGTTTGATGCGCCGGATGCTGTGCCATTGAGTACAAGGCCATTGCCACTGCATAATGCTGTTGATGCTGCAGTTGCGGTAACAGCTGTTGGCGTTGCATAAACGATCAAAGCCGCCGTTGGTGCTGTGTATGTACCGCAGCTATTGGTTGCTGATAGCGTGTATACACCTGATGAAGCAGTATTAACAGTGAACGATGCCGGGTTAAGGTTGGTTGATGTATAACCTCCTGGTCCGTTCCATGAATACGAAGTAGCCCCTGTTGCTGATCCAACCAGCGAAATGTTGCTACCGTCGCAAATAGTCGTAGCAGATATAGATGCACTCACCGATGAAGGTGCGGTACCGGTATTGATGGTTATAGGTGCAGATAATGCAGTATTACTAGTTAGCTGGCAAGTCACCTGACATTTATAAAACGTTGTGCTTGCAGGTGTAACAGAATAGCTGGCTGAAGTAGCACCTGAAATATTAGTATAGGCAACTATCCCATCCGGTGAAGATTGCCATTGGTAGGTTATTGCGGAGTTAGCCGAAGCGCCGGAGAGACTAAGGGTAGTACTACTGCCGCTACACACCGTTGTTGAGGTTGCGGCAGTAGTGCCTCCAGATGGGGTTGAACACAATGCGTTACCTACAACATAGTCACCGCTGAATGATGCACCCGATGTACCCGTTGTAGTTGTAACATTTGGCAACAATGGGGCTGTGCCAGACGTACTATTACTTACAAATGGCATAGTACTCCATGTTGATCCGCTATATTGCCTCAGAATAAATCCACCATTGGCACCTCCTCCAGCTATATCTCCATTATTATAGCTAAAATCAATATTGACAGTTGATGGTGCAACACCTGCCGGAGTAATTGTCCAGTAACGGTTGACTGCCGCACTCGCATCAACATATGAACCAGACATCGACGGATGAGCACCTGATGTTGATTTTACAGTTATTGAACCACTATTAATAGAACTACTGAATGTAAGTTTAACAGGGCTATAGGTAAGATCACCTACCTGATAGGTCATTGAAGTAGTGCCTGCAGCAGGCATTGCCTTAAATAAATTACCCTTTACATAAGATGATGTTCCGCCTCCACTTACTGTTGCAGCTGAAGATAGGCTAACTGCGCCAGAACCGGTAACAAATACTCCATTAATCAGACCAATTGTATTGGTTACATTAATTATCCCATTCAATGTAATAGTGCTGCCATTGTTAATAGTAAGGTTATTGAATGTATTACCAGCCACAACGTTAGTAGTGTAGGTTTGAGGAGCAGCACCGTTGAAGATAACTGTACTTGTACCCGCAGTAAATGCATTTGTAGATGAAGTATGTGTAAAATTACCACCGATATTGATGGTGTTTGGGTTAAGTAACAATGCACCTGTGCCGGTTGAAGCTATATTAAGACTACCTATCAGGGTGTAGGTTGCAGCACCTGTTGATGGTGCAAAAGCTACTGTTGACGTCGTTCCGTTATTGACGGTGATGTTATTAAACACAGGTACGGCAGCAACTGTTGAAACTGCGGCTCCAGATACATAACCACGGATATTTGTATTACCACTTGCTGTGGTAGCAGCCATATAAAGTGTACCCGTAAGGTTGTAACCAAGAGCATCGCCGC
>NZ_PPSL01000005.1 GCF_002954265.1 Flavipsychrobacter stenotrophus
CATTGCGAACAGGCTTAATGCCCAATGACAAACCTCAGTCTTGTTCTTTACCCCTTTTCTTCTGCAATGATTCAATACCTAAATTATCTCTATTTACTTGCTATTGCAAACATAGGATGACCCAACTCTTTTACTTTTTGTCATTGATGATGATTGCTGGCCTACCCGAATAACCCCTCGCAACGATCCGCTTCTTTTACTTCCTGTCATTGGATGATGATTGCTGGGCAACCGGAATAACTCCTCCCAATGACGGCTTAGGGAGTATAAACGAATATGTCCGCGCGGATGTCACGGGTTCAAGAGCCTCACCCTGACATTCGGGAGAGAACTGCAAGATGCCGGCAAATCTATGAAGAGGCAAAAGAAATAGTAAATAGATGTAGTTTTTTTTGCGGTGGATTTTAATTATCCTAAGTTTGGTGTCGGAATAAGTTTCCACAACATTTTTTATGAATTATAATAAGAATGTAGTCGTATTCACGCTGGTGTTTACGATCATTCTCCTGGGGTACTCTGTACTGATCTCTATCTACCCTGCGTATTCTTTCGGCCTGGATAACTTAAGCATTGTAGCGGATGTAGTTAGGGTAAAAAGTGTTGATTCTAGTGCCATACAACAGAAACAGGATTCGGTAAACAAGATAGCTACAACGGCTGTTGCTGATGCTCCAACAGGGCCTAAAGACATTAAAAAGTACCTGCTGTCTAAGACCATTACCTCTTTTTCTACCGACAATACCGTTGCTGCCCTACCGCAAACCATGCGCAAGCTATATGCCCTGAAACAAAGTAAAAAAGGCAAGGTGCGCATAGCGTGGTTTGGGGATAGCTTTATAGAAGGCGACCAGCTCACCAAGACCTTCCGCAAGCAGATGCAGCAGTTTTTTGGTGGATATGGCGTGGGGTTTGTGCCGGTTACATCGGTAACTGTTGATGGATTCAGAACCACCGTATCACAAAAGTGGACAGGTGACTGGATAGAAGAGAATTTTAAGAATAAAGAACTGACCAGGCCACTATTCTTGTCCGGCCGCCTTTACTACACGGGCAATGGCTCAGTGACCATCAAAGATCATACGCTAGATAAGGATAGTACACAAAGGCTTGAAAAAAGCCTTATTTGCGGTGCAGGCAGTGCGGCTATAACAGTGAACGGACAAGGCAGGCAATTTGCAGCACCTAAACGACTAAACAGGCTAATGCTGGATAGCTCTACTAACCATAGCATAACTCTTGGTGTACAAAATAATCAATTGCCCGTGTATGGTATATCACTGGAGCCGCAGAATGGTGTGGTGGTAGATAACTTTTCATTCAGGGGTATATCGGGAGAAGAACTTGGTAAGCTGGACACCAGCTTTATAAGGGCAGTACAGGAACAAAATCCTTATGACCTTGTGGTACTTGAGTATGGCGTGAATGTTTTGTACAGGCCCGATAATACCGACTTTGCCTGGCACAAAAGGAACATGATGAAGGTGCTGCAGAAGTTGCGCGCGGCATTCCCGAATACAGAGTTTCTTATAGTGAGTACCTCAGACAGAGGGTTCAGGTATGGTGAGGAGGCAAGATCGGCAGTGGGTATTGATAACCTGGTGAGAACACAGGCAGAGATGGCTTTTGATAATGGGATGGCCTTCTACAATATGTTTGCCAGTATGGGTGGAGCAGGCACCATTGTAAGGTGGGCTGACAGCGTTCCTACCTTGGCGGGGCATGACTATGTGCATCCTAATGGCAGAGGCGCAGAGATATTAGGCAACCTGTTCTTTACATCGTTCATGAACGATTATGAGAAAGCTAATAACCCGGCGGCACCTAAGGCGCAGCCTCAACCGGCCACAACACCAACCGTGGCACCTGTGGCGCAACCGACGGTTGGGACAGTTGCAGAAAAGGCAATAGCTAAACCAGCATTGAACCATTACACCAAAACCAACTATGGCAGTATAATTGACAAGCGTACCGGCATAGAGTGGATGGTAGCTGAGGATAAAGACTATACGTGGGATGAAGCACGCCAGTGGGCAGCGAACCTTACCAGCGGGGGTGGCCACTGGGCACTACCGACGATTAATCAGATCATCACCCTATACGATACTACATCGACGGCAGGACAAGGATTTGTATACACCGATGGCAAAAACTATCCGGCTAAAATAAACAGCGTCTTTAGTAAAATAGGCCACGGCTCGTGGGTATGGTCGGCACAGGAAGTAGACTCGGTGAAGGCATACACAGTAAACCTGAACCTGAACAGGAGAATAAAATCATTAAAGAATAAGGCGAGTTACCCGATAAGGGTATTTGCAGTAAAGAAGACCGACCCATTAAAGACCGACCCTCAATAATAACCATGTTTGAACTTGGAAAGGCACATATGCCAACATTAGACACACAGGCTTTTTTGCATCAATTCTTATATGATGCCAAGAACCCATTGCTGTTCAATAATGGCTTCTTTGTCTATTTCTTTGCTGTATTCATCAGCCTTTACTTTATGTTCAGGAACTATAATACTGCCCGCAGTTTTATAGTAAGTATATTTTCATTGTACTTCTTTTACAAGGCCAGTGGCTGGTTTGTGGGGCTTGTGCTGCTATCGGCAGTGATAGACTACGCGCTTTCCAACCTTATCTATACCCGACAAAAGATAAGTAGCAAGAAGGCGCTGCTTGCGCTCAGTATTATCGGCAACCTGGGCATGTTGTTCTACTTTAAGTATACCAACTTCTTCCTGGCGTTCAGTAATCAGTTCTTTGCTACAGGTATCAGTCCGCTAAATATATTGCTACCTGTAGGTATCTCTTTTTATACGTTTGAGAATATCAGTTATACTATTGATGTGTATAGAGGAGAGTTTGCGCCGGAGAAGAAATTTATCAATTACCTGTTGTTCCTGTCTTTCTTCCCTAAGCTGATGATGGGGCCAATAGTAAGGGCTAAGGATTTTATACCACAACTGCACAAGCCGTATGAGATCACCCAGTTTGATTTTGCCAAAGGGTTCTATCTAATAGTTTCAGGGTTGTTTAAGAAGTTGGTAATATCTGACTACCTGACGCTGAACCTGGTCAACTACATTTTTGATGACCCTGCGAGACATACGGGATTAGAGTGCCTTGTAGCCCTCTTTGCCTATGCCATAGTGATCTACTGCGACTTTAGTGGTTACAGCGATGTGGCCATAGGTATAGCGCGGTGGCTGGGCATTACAATACCTCCTAACTTCCTGTCTCCCTACCAGAGTAAGTCGATTACAGAGTTCTGGCGGAGGTGGCATATATCATTATCGAGCTGGCTGAAGGATTACCTGTACATCTTCTGGCTGGGGGGTAACCGCAAGGGCAAGTTCCGTACCTATATTCACCTGTTCATTACCATGCTGCTGGGCGGCTTCTGGCATGGGGCCAACTGGACATTTATTGTATGGGGAGCCATGCATGGCACTGCACTGGTCATACACAAGATATGGATGGAAATAGCGGACGGCTTTATCAAACGGTTTGATACGAACTTCATTTACAACTTCTTTGCCCAACTGCTTACCTTCCTGTTCGTATGCTTTTGCTGGATCTTCTTTAAGGCTATTAATTTTAATATAGCCAAGGACATGATCCACCAGATCGTCTATAATTTTGACATTAATGTATGGAGGGAGTTCTTTGAGAACTACCACAATGTCATTTACTTGATGCTGCTGGGTTATGTGATCCACATGATACCCGACAACTTACCTGAGCGGATCATTCCGAGATTACAGAAAGCGCCGCTTGTGGCGTATATTGCAGTGTTTGTGGTATTTCTGTTTGTGTATGCGCAGTTCAAATCGAGCACACCGGTGATGCCTATTTATCTGCAGTTTTAAAACGCATTGTGCAATGGACAAGCTAATACGCTTCTGTTTTGATAATTGGTTGAGGCCGATATTGTTTTGTGCCATTGCGTTTCTATTGTACCTGAGAACGATATATCTGGGTTACAATACTGTTGCTACATTTTGCTTTATTCTTTTTGCTATAGGGTTTGCAGGTGCTTTCGGATCGGCTATCTACCAGTTTTTTAATGGCAGGTGGAAGGAAGGATTACTCACATTGCTGATACTAGTGGGTACTATTATAGGCGGGGTAATGGGGGTGTTGATATTTTTTATTGATAAGAGATAAGAACCTGTCCTGATGTTTTCACCGATTCAATAATTTTATACTTACGACTATTAAAACATAAGTACTCCGAGATACGCTATGAAAAGGTTTTTCAATTACTTCTTTTACACCTGGAAGCGGCCGGCTAATTTCTTTGCGATTTCATTTATTTTTTATGTAGTCGGAGCTTTTTTTGAATCGCATGTTATTCAAAACATAGCAGGCACCACGTTTCTCGCAGGGTGCCTGGAGCTGGTTATATCAATTATCCATTACTTTTCCAAAGGGGATCGGAGATATGCAGTTTACAATATAGCAGTGGCGGGCGCAGGGTTTATTGCTTTTATCATTTTTTCTGTTTTTCTGTTTTTCTTCGATTTCATGGTGCCTACCGATTCCTTTGCTGATAAGCTGACCATACCCACAAATATCAAAATAGAAGATCCGGTTTCTATAGAATATGGTGACGGCCACCCGGACAGCATTACTACGAGAAAGATAACAAAAACAGATCTTCAACTCTACAATGCATTTCAACCTGGACTTTTTGAATACGATGTATGGATAAGTAATATTGGTGACGGCACGGTCTATCTAAAAGCGTACGAAGTAACAGAGAATACGCCGTTGTCTGAATACAAACTGTTTAACCAAACTGTGATAGACGTGCACAACATGGCCGATACTTTTGTGAGATTCGGCACGAGCAGCACATTCACTATTTATGAAGGTGACTGGGGGAAACCCTATGCGGCAAGATTTGAGGTGTGGTTTATACCCGCAAACGGTGGGAACGAGCGAAAATTGATAGAAAAGAATTACAAGATAGAAGGATGGGAGCGATGATATGCAGTCATATTCGCTATAATAATTTGCAGTTTTTTTACTAAAATTGTAAAGCATGAAAACACATACTACCAACTGCATTAATACCTTTATTGCGATAGCCGATGACTGCCCTATTGACTTTGGTGAGGTGCCGCCGGTAAAGGGAGATAAAAAATCGGCGGCCAATATACAGTATGATATGATCAGTAAGCATCCGTATGAGTTTACTTCTGATGATGTACTGTTCGGGGTATATGCAGAGAAGAATGATCTGCATGAAGATGAGCTAAAGACAGCCAGAGCAGCCTTTTTCTCTAAAGGCCAGCCATGTATGCGCGCATCGGCTCTTACAAAAAGATATGGATGGGGCGTACATAGTAATGAAGAAGGTAATATAGCATTAGTAGGAAGCGAGACACCGGAGTATAAGCGACTGAAAAACGACACCACACTGGGAGTAGTTAAGGCAATGAAATCGGCGAGGTAAACTACCGGGCCATGAAAAAAAATCCTTTTATTTGGTTTATTGTCTCGTTGCTCATATCGTGCATAGTTACAGTAGGGTTTTGGATCCTAGCGTTTCAGCTTGTTTGTTACATTGACCCTCCTTATCATGATGGACATATGGGCATGCCTATAGGCCAAGCTATATACAGCATGGCAATAACAGCTGTAGCATCGGTAGTTGTTCTTGTGGTAGTTTTCAAGAAAATGAAAAAGAAATACAGCTAAACAGTTCCCTATAAAGATACCGTAAGTAAGACAGTGAGCACAGGGCATTTCAGTATGTTATGCGAGTTACTTTCTGTGTGTTTTAGCCCAGAGTTTCTTTAGCATTTTTTCGAACTCCACTGCGAAGAAAATAATGGTAGATATGGCAATGCAAACCAACAGTTCCTTTATTGTCAGTGGTTGTGTGCGGAATATCTTGTTGGCGAATGGCAGGTAGATGATGCCTAACTGGAGGATGAATGTGAGCAATATAGCACCTATTATTGGGAGGTTGGTAAAGAACCCTTTCCGGAAAATATATTCTTTGTCACTCCTTATGGCGAATACATGCCCCAACTGTGATAGCAGAATAACAGTGAATACCTCTGTTTGCCAGTGACCCGATTTTAGATGAATAGAATAGGCCTGCGTAGCTAGAACGACCGCTGCCATGAGAATACCAACCCATATGATGTGATAGCCTATACCATCTGAAAACATACTCTCGCTTGTTGGGCGTGGCGGGCGTTGCATAATATTCTTTTCCGCCTTTTCACCGGCCAGCGCCAGGCCGGGCAATCCATCTGTGACGAGATTTATCCAAAGAATATGAATGGGTAGTAAAGGCATGGGCAAACCTATCAAAGGGGCCGTAAAAATGATCAGTATCTCGGCGCTGTTACAAGCCATAATGTACTTGACAAACTTCCTGATGTTATCATAAATGCGGCGACCTTCTTTTATGGCATTGACTATGGTGGCAAAATTATCATCGAGCAATATCATTGAAGCCGCCTCCTTGCTTACATCTGTGCCTGTAATGCCCATTGCTATGCCTATGTTGGCCGACTTGAGTGACGGGGCATCATTTGATCCATCGCCCGTCATTGCCACAAAGTGATTCTCTCGCTGCAATGCCTTTACAATAGTGAGCTTCTGCTCGGGCGATACCCTGCCGTAAACCCTTATGTGCTCCACTTTTGCATCCAACTCTTCTTCACTCATAGCTGCAAGTTCCTTACCGGTCACGGCAAGATCATCAGTGGCAAGTATTCCGAGCTCCCGTGCAATGGCAGAGGCTGTTTCAATATGATCACCGGTGATCATAACCGGCTTTATGCCGGCCTCCAGACATTCCTTTATTGCTTGCTTTGCTTCGGGGCGGGGCGGGTCTACCATGCCTACGAAACCTGAGAACACCATTTGCTGTTCTACATCGTCCCATTTATCGGAGGATGGAACTTCTGTGAGTTTTCTCCAGGCATAGGCTAACACACGGATACCTTTCCCTGCCATTTCAGCAGCCTGGTCGTTGAGCTTTTTTTGTTCTGCTTCAGGAAGGTCTAGAATGGACGTAACAGCACCAGCACCACCCTTGGTGATGGCGATAAAGCCATCTTCAAACTTATGAATGGTTGTCATCCGTTTGCGGTCGGCATCGAAGGGAAACTCCCGCTCGCGAGGGTATTCCTTTTGTATCTCTTCCAGTTTTCCGCCGGGGTGTTTTTCATCTATATAGCTGGTCATGGCAATCTCGGTAGGATCACCGAGCCACTCCCCTTTTTCATTTTTTACTACATCCTGATTAAGCGCCATGGACCACTCCAGAAACGATACATCGGCAGCAGGAGATGCTGGCAAACCCTCTGCTGGCTTTACCTCTACCACGTTCATTTTATTCTGGGTCAATGTTCCTGTTTTATCTGAACAAATAAAAGTTACTGACCCAAGGGTTTCTACCGCATGTAGGTTTCTTACCACTACCTGCTTCTTCACCAATCTCTTGGCACCCACTGCAAGCGCAATAGTAACAAGCGCAGGCAGCGCCTCGGGAATGGCAGCTACCGCAAGTGAAATAGCGATCAGCAAGATATTCAAAGGAGCTTCCCCTCTTAACAACCCTACACCAAAAAGAACTATACACAGCGCTATGATGATGTATGATAGCTTCCTGCTGAAGTCGGTCATTTTGAGCTGTAGCGGTGTACTCACATTTTCCTCTTGCAGTAGCACCGCTATCTTACCCACCTCGGTATTCATACCCGTTTCCACCACCACGCCGGTACCCCTTCCGTTAGTGATCTTTGTGCCCTTGTAGGCAATGTTCAGTCGCTCTGCTACAGGAATTCCTTCATCGGCAATAGGCTCTGTGGTTTTATCTACCGGAACAGACTCGCCAGTTAGCGACGACTCCTCTATACGCAGCGAGTGGAGCTCTATTAGCCGAATGTCGGCAGGCACTATCTGACCCGTCTCGAGCAAGACCAGATCACCGGGCACCAAATCCTGAGACGGAATTCTTTTGGTTTGTCCATCGCGGGTAACATTTACCTCTGATACCGCTAATCTCTTAAGGGCTTCCATTGTTTGCTGCGCCCTGTACTCCTCTACGAAACCGATGATGGCATTGAGCAATACGATGACCAGAATAATTACGGTATCAACAAGATCGCCGGCAATGCCTGAAATAATAGCTGCCGCAACGAGTACGACAATCATGAAATTTTTGAACTGCTCGAAGAATATCTTCCAGGCGGACTTTTTCTTTTTCCCTTTTAACTTGTTGGGGCCATTTTTAGTAAGCGCAGCCGCAGCATTAGCAGAAGTAAGTCCGGCATCTGACGACGACAATTTTGAAAAAACGGATGCAATGTCTAATGTGTGCCAGTTCATTGAGTTATGTTGTGCAACACATGAAATATACCTGTAGCGTCAATGATATCTAAGCCCGTTTGGACGCGAACTAGAGATGACATTAAGATCAGTGGTGTGTTGGTGTTGAATTGCCGCAAAATCGTGCCACTGACAAGGCTTTATAAATTATAACGGGGCAAACAGCTTACCGCTATTTACCCCGTTATCGATTTAGATCATTCCTTGAATTAATTAATAAGCGTAGTCGCTCAGGTACTCGTACTTTTTGGTGAGCTTACCATTTTCGCAGATGGTAGCACGACGAAGGATATCACTATCTCCCTTTAGTATCTCTGGAAGGATGTACTTTTCGAAGTGGGTACCGAAGTATTGCGATGCATCGCAAGGCAATTCATTAGGCAGGTTATCTACAGCCATTACATCAATAATATCATTGTTGTTGAGGAATGGTACGGTCTGTGAAAAATCAGTACGATCGATACCATAAACAGGATCGGCAATGGTAGAAGAACCGACGTTGATAGGTACAGAACCATCCACATCGCAGGTGATATCTGAAATCACTTTTATGCGCCAGTCGTTGCGTTTGATCTCTTCTTTCTCAAACAGGCGGGCAATGCGCTGTTCCCAATAGATACCATTCATGAGAATATCTGTCTGGTTGATGTAAGAAGAGAACAGGCACTTGTAAGCCTCAGGGTACGCGTGGAAATCATCGCGCAGGAAGATGTCGTTATCCTTACGGGCATATAGACCGGCACCCTTAAGGTGCGTAAATACAGGATACTCATACTGATGGGTGAGGAAGTCCAATGGTTCTACTGACTCAATATCGAGCTGAGTGAATACTTCCAACACACCTGCCGCCACCTTGCCGGAGCCCGTTACAACTATCTTCATATTCGGCAGCTTTATGTGTTCATAAGCTGCTATCAATTCTTTAAAGCTTCTTACTTCATGGGCAGCAGGCAATTGGTACAAGCCAGTCTTCTTACCATAGGTAAGTAAGCCATTGTGCGCACCTACTATGCCTGCATAAAAACCAAAGCCCAGTATACGCTGGTTATCGGCATGAGTGAGGCATTCGTAATCGATCATGCGGATGTTCTTTTCTATAAGCGCATGCATGAGTTTTTTGTTGTGTGGCTGCTTCTTCTTAGTATGGCTGAAGAAGAAGTAAGTCTTACCTGGGAGCAGGCTATCTACCGGCACTTCTTTAATTCCAAGTAGTATATCGCAGTCATTGAGGTTGTCATTCAGTTCTATTCCTTCGGCAGCATATTCGGCATCGGCAAAGCAACGGCGGGGAGATGGTTCTACAACAATTTGCACATCGGGGTAGTGAGCCAGTATATACGCGCATTGCTTGGGGGTAAAGGCAACGCGATCATCGGGTAAAGTCTTTCTTTCTCTTATTAGTCCTATACGGAGCATCTTTAGTAATTTTGGGCGCAAAGATAACGAATCCCTTACCCACAACCTTGACAAAGGTCATAAACATGCAGACAGGGGCAATAAAATAACAATGGATAACTACTTCGAATTATATCAATTACCCGTTAGTTTTCACCCGGATGCAGCCAAAGTAAAAGCGAGGTTCTATGAGCTGAGCAGGCAGTATCACCCGGACAGGTTTACACAGGCCGGCAATACCCAAATGCTGGAAGCACTGACCATGGCGGCACTGAATAATAAGGCCTACAAAACGCTATCTAACGCCGATGCTACAATGGCTTATGTGCTGAAAATGCACGACGTGCTGAAGGATGAGGAGAAATATAACCTGCCACCGGCCTTCCTGATGGAGATGATGGATATAAATGAGGCGGTGACAGAGTATGAGGAACTGCCCACGAACACTACCCTGCGCGAACAGCTGGAAAGCACGCTGGCAGAGCAGTTTGCCGACTGGAAGGCAGCTGCAGACAAGCTGACAACAACCTACAATAATGATACTCCTAACCAGGCCGAACTCTTGCAAATAAAAGATATGTATTTTCGGAAGAAATATTTATTGCGGATTCAGGAAAGAATTAATAAATTTGCATCCCGCAACGACGCAGATAGTACGATAGGTACTTAGCCCACTGCATCAAAGATTGCCCAGATGGCGGAATTGGTAGACGCGCTAGACTCAAAATCTGGTTATCGCAAGGTAGTGCAGGTTCGATTCCTGTTCTGGGCACACAGTCTAACTGACTGAAATACAAAGAGTTGCATTCAATTGCAGCTCTTTTTTTATGCCTATATTTTTTAGTGTTCAAACGTCTTGCACTATAATTTGCACTATGACGCTTTGAAAGCCGCTACAGTAGCGATTCTTAATGTTTACCGATAATATGTTTAATGCCTGGCACAACAATGATTTGCGAACATGCGCGTCTACCAATTCCGCCATTCTGCTTAAGAATTCATTTTCTTTATCGTTATAACAAATATATTAGAAAGCATTCAACCTTTCTGTTTATTTTACCGCCTATTATAGAGAAACCACATTGTAGAAAACATAAAAATTAGAATTATGATTGTTCGAGTTGACCCAGCAGGACTATATCCGATTGGAGGCACTATAGGTAAAGGAACGTGGAAGGACTATATTCATGGCAAGTGTACTCCGATAGCTATAGCGTTCGAGTATTATATGGAACACCTTAGGGTTAAACACTCACCTACTTCCGTGAGCAGGTTGGATTGCGTATTTGCGTTTGATAATGATGCAATTTCAACCGGTTATTCACTTGGTAACCCTACAAAGAGTGTATATGTTCTCGATGCTACCGGTCACACCTTAATAAGCCGACACAACTATGAAGTTATATCTTACTTGAGTACATCGTTTGCCGGTAATTACTTTGGGGCAATTTTAGAGGAAGAGCCATTGCTAATAAACTACTGGAACGGTACAGCCTCAACAGAATATATTACTTCGATGGGCAAGAAGCTCGATTACTCTAATGAGATATTAATCGACTCGGATGTGACGGTTGTAGAAATTAAGTAACAATTTCCTTTGTGTCTTGAATTATGAAACGAATCTATTTTGTCATCGGTGAAGGCGGGGGTAGTAATCCACTTTGGTGAGATGTTTAACGGGCATTCGACAAGCCGGAAGACCAAATATTCGGTTGACTACCGGATTGGACGTTCCATTGTGGGCATGGATGCTTTCAATGCAGGAGATGAATCCACCAATGAGTCCTAACGCTGTCCTTGCCAATATTACCTCACCAAGAGAAGCTGCGTTTGAATATTATTTGATACCTCTTTGAATGAATGCGATGTACGGATACCAGTCTACCTAAGATTACATTGACTTATTGGGTCTTCACTGTACTATTATGGGAGTTGTTGTTTTAAGCCGCGGTGCAATGATCCCAGCACTGACATTGCCGGTACCGCAATTAGATATTGTTCATTCACATACAATACCCGCTAACGGGAATGCTCACAGAGTCCGAACCGCTTGCGGATGGATGTAGTAACTATATCAATATTGACATCAGTTCACCATCAATTTAATCCTCAGACATTCTTGATGGACCTCGCTGATATAAGGCGCCAACGGTCTGTTATTAGAAATGTGTTCTTGGAGAATCTGACTTAAGTCACTCTCATTTAAATGTTGATTAAACAGTAGCCATCCATATAAATGTGGTGTAGTTTGTACTCTACTGTTTCCTAAAATTTTCTTTGCAAATTTTCTTGCTTTTTGATCATCTGTAAGAAAAACCTGGTTGGTTCTTTTTGCAAATGCTATTGAAGAAAGCTCCCCCAATCCTAATTTTTTTCTATTCTGCATCAACTCGACTTCTTGTAAATCTGCTATACTTAAGTTAAAACTACTAACAGTTTGCTTAGTTAGAAGTGACTGCAGCTTATTAATAAGTACTTGCTCTTTTTCGTCAATACCTCTCCTCCTTTTAAATAAGCACTCATATTCGACAAACTTAGTTATCGAAAAAAAACACTTACTATTTAAAGTTGCCGCTAATAGAAGTGCTGAAGATATTACATTCCATAGTGAGCAACTATCTATGATATTTATTTTCTCAAATTCCCTTACGTCAATTTCCATAGTCCAGTTTTAAAGAAAACATTTCAAGAATTAATGGCAATTCAAATTCATTTGTAAGTAGCATCTCTGCAAATCTTCTTTCTGATATGTATCCTTTTGTATAACCTTCAAAGCACTTATTTATATAAAAAGAAGACAATCCTCTTTCCATTAATTTTCTTTTTGCTTCTTTAAGTTTACCATCTGATAAAGCTAATTCCGGGTCTTCTTTTTGGTTTGAAGGGATTCTTATTTTTGAATAAGCTGTGTACTGAGTTTGATTAATAAATTTCGCTTCTTTTAGAGAAATCAAGAGTGGAAGAATATTAGTTTTAAATTGGAGTGCAAGCGTAGTAACAATTTCTTCCGTCCAAATAGAAACATTCAAATTCTTAATTGCTTCCTTGGGAATTAAAAAATTCGATGCAAAAGTATTTGCCCTGATTTCAATTAGATTATTATCCTTGCCGTCATTTAAAAAAGATATGTTGATTTCATTATCAGAGTCAAATACTGAATGCCCTATTTCATGAGCAATTGTGAAGTTCTGGCGAAAAACATCTTCATTATAATTTACAAGTACACATTTTCCCGCTGTAGGATGGTTGATAAATAATCCTGAAATATCCGAATTAGAAAGCCGTCTTCTGAATATGTGGATTCCAAGATTTCTCAGATCATAGTAAAGGTCTTTTATTATCGTATTTGGCCTATATCCTAAGTGCGTTCTAAGTGCATTAGCACCTTGTTCTCCGTGTGCCTTGAAAAAAGTGCCGCTTGTGGTGAAATTGAACCTGTTAGGTTTAAAGCTAAGCTCGTCCCATAAAAATTGCTCGCTTTCACAGAGAAAAAGAAACTCTTGTATTGTCCACCTATCTTCTTTGGAGAAAGACTCTCCATGTTTGCGATATAAAATATCAATTTGTTCTGATGCTGAAAGCTTTTGATTACTGATGAAGAAAACATAATCCTGCTTGTAATAATCTGAAAATATCAATATTTCATCTCCTGATGGTTCACTTTCACCTTTCTAATAATTTTCAATCCTTGACATGGATATCCCAGTGCCTTTTTCAACCTCATTTAGAGACAACTGCAGCTGTTCTCTACATCGATTTAGTTTTGCTCCGAGGGACTTAAGATCAAGAGACATATTATAATATTAAACTAAAATTCGGAAAAATAAAATACATACCAAGAGATATACTTAGAATGGCAAATCATCTTTAGTCGATGTCACAGTCAAATCCTTATTCTTTCTTATTAGATACATTGCTATTGACGTAGAGAGGCCTACCATTAATTCAGCTTCTTCAAAACTGGGCTCACCGTTTTCTTTTAGATGTCTTCCTTTTTCAGAAGAAAAGCCCCATATTTTTTCAATAATAATATCTATAGTTACAGGCACTATGTTTCTATTTTGTTTAATCAACGCCCCCAAGGTTTCATTCCTATTACCAACTATTTCTCGTGCTACTACTTCAAGACATGCAACACCATGTTGTATGGCACCTGTTATGTCGGGTATTGGTCTGCGGGACAAATCATTTATCGCTTCCTGAATTTCATTTTTCGCCGTATTCAATCCCGCGGTAACCATTATATCTTCTGCTTTTCGCAAATCAGCTTCAAAAAATTCTTCGCCGCGATATGTAATTTGACCGTCTTCCAATTTCCACCCAATTCCATTTACTTTGAAATATTCATTTATCTCGTCTGTAAATCGGCTTTGATGGCGTCGTTCAATTTGATGATATAATGCTTCAATAATATCATAAATTTTAAACCAATCGCAATTATCAATTAAATCTTGTATTTCATATCGTACATTATCATCACCCCAATTATTTTGTGTATCCGGTGCAACTCTTAATGTTTGGCAGATATAAAGTCGCACGGCTTTAGGAGTGTAACCATAAGCGTAGAGACTTTGAATAAGAAAACTTCGTAGCCCAGTAGGGGCATCCTCTCTCAAAATAATTTCTTTTTGTACAGAATTATATCCGTGTCTTTTCGAAAAGCTTTCCATAATGATTTTTTTCAATTTAAATTTGATCTAAACCTATTTTCTTGACTCAAGAAACCTATTAAGATTTGATAAAAGCCCCATTATTTAATTTTTTGCTTCAACCATTTTCCTGATGTCGCCAACCACTTTATCAATCGACTCTCTAACGTCTTTACCTGTGAAACGCATTACTACGAAACCCAGTTCCTGTAGCTTCCTATCTATTCCCCGATCTCTCTTAGCTTGTTCCTCGGTTCGCTCATGATAGCTATGTCCATCGGTATAAACGCATATCGGCCTTCTTCCATTGGGAAGATAGAAGTCAGGCTGGGTAAGCAGATCGGCATATTTTAAACGTAAATCTTTCTCTTCCGAATTATTGATGTGAGCTTTCTTGCCGAACCTATTTAATGGAAACTGTACTTCGAAATAAATATTACTTTCCAATAGTTTAGGGTATAATTTCCGTTCGAGTGGACTTTGTAATACCGTCAGGCAGGTCACACAGTTTTTCGATTGTTTAAAGTTACAACTGGAACATATTTCATCGGCTGTATTAGCCTTCTCGATGTGTGCCGCAGTAGCGGCTTCGATTCCCAACTTCTGATACCAGCTTATCGAATCGATAATTACAGATAGCTCTGTGCGAAATTTTATAAGGTCGTCCAATCCGCACTCGAAACACCTATCCCAGTTCTGGCCCTTTTCTCGAACTACAACTTGGAATCGTACAGCATCACCACGATACTGGTTTTCGTTAACCACCTTTATTATCTCTATAGGGACTTTACTCATAATCTTCTCATTATTGAACTTGCGATACGTCTATTGGACTCAAATATAATACACAGAGTTAATATTTATTCCGAAGTTTTGCATTTGCTTTGCGGGAATGCATACACTACGATACTCCGCGTCTGTTATCTTCGGTTATAACCGAAAAGAATATGACCACTCACAAGATACCTACGAAGCAAGGACAGATTTGTAAGATAGTAAACCGACTTCCAGATGAAAACCTGGCAGAGACCTACCTTATCCTTGAAGACTTGGCTTCTTATTCGGACGATGCGACCATCTATGTCGTGAGTATTACCGACCTTCAAAGAAATATATCTAATCCTACTGCCGCACCACGTAAAGCTGTTATGAAATCTAAACTGACCGTTGTTGCCGAAGACTTGACGAGCTATGTTGAATCCTGGAACAGGTCTTAGTTGGTAGTTGTACCTAAGAACAAAATATTATACACAGTATATCCTTGTGAATTCTCACTCCCACTTATTTGAACTCCCTTTAACTTCTTGACTTGTAGAGGACGTAAATTCTTATCCTTGTAGTTAACAACAATGTCGAAGTCCAAGTCCAATACATCCCGAGATGATGTATTTACAACCTCCTTATCAAAGTCATTAGACCCGTTGTTATCCAGTGCTATCCTACCATAGTAAGATATATTTCCATCCTTCATGACTTGGTATATCAGTTGTTTGATACTGGCAAACTTCTTACCCCCATTGAGTGCTTCGATATTCACCCATTCATAATTACTGGTATCAAACGTTTCAATTATAGTTCTTCCCATATAGTCCCTTTACGGTAAATATAAACACACAATCCTATATATTCCAAGACTACAACATAAATAATCGAACCAACCATGTTCACTCCACGGATGTCAGTATTGACATGGAACCGCCTTGCTCTGTGCTCTTACATGATTTGCATTCCGACTGAATTTCGAGTACCAGAAGCTCCGTTGTGTGAGTTCTGACACCAGTGCTGCTTGTTACTGTTCGACCATAAAGCCGTAAGCGAACAACGCACAACACTCTAATTTAAACTGGAAAGATCGTGATGCTCAAAATACAATATCAGATTGCCCGTTTTGTCGCTCACGATGTCTTGCACCCGAAGGAACCTTGTACCGTGCGTCACATAGAACGGCTTGTTTTTAGTGAGAAAATCAGCAATTGGTGAAATTGAACGTGTGTCAGACTCTTTCAAATACGTCCATGCTCCAATATAGAGATCGTACGCCGAGGAATGTCTATACATTAGTTTACCTATTACTTGCATCCCTCTTTCATTAATTACATCGATCTTCAAATAGTCGAGTACAGAGCGAGGCTGGTATGGTCTTGGGCTTTTCAGATATTCTGCATATTCTTCGGCAGTGACAAATTCCGTCTTATACATGACCTTTTTTTACCAAACTTACGAATTTGTAGTTTTCCTTTACAATTTCTAATATAAAGATCTTCACAAATTATATCTTATAGAACAATGCGACTACATTAGTGTCTCCTGTAACAGCTAACGGTAGATTTGTAACGATGCCTCCCCTGCTGTTAGCGAGATTCTTTTTGCCTATTGACATAATGCATGCCTTTTCTGCTGCCTTTAGGTTTATCGTACTATCCACCGTGGCGGTCGAGAACATTAAGCTGTCAAGCATGAAATCAATGTGCGGTCGAAGTAATTCCCGGTCTCGTATAAATGTAACCAGGCTATCTGGCAACATTGGTTGGTAAACCTTTCCAGTTAAGTAACCCCCTAACACCTTTTTATCTTTATGAGATACGAAATCGGAAAGTGAGTCTTTGTGATAGATAGTATAAGCCCCACTCAAAATTGCTGAAATGTGTTGCCCTAACCTATGCCGCATGTTTTCGGCGATTCCAACATAATAAGGGACGAAGCCATCATTTATTTGAAAGCCCCATAAGTACACGCCTCGATGCCTACAAACTGATTTCCCTATTTGATCGTAAGGAGCCAAATCAGACCAATTTAACACCAGTTGTGTACTCATGTTTAAATTATTTATGCGCTTTACATGGAAATAAAAGTATGGATTATTATATAGAGCTTCTATAGCTCGAAATGGGAAAATTCATATAGAAATTCCAATATGTTTTTCAGATGCTCTCGTTAACCTCCATAATTAGACTTTATAGTGCCGCACTCCTCCTATAACCGGAGTCAATATTGAACCCGAAGAATAGCATAGAATGGCACAAAGTAAGAGTTGTTAGTAAAAAGACATGCTGCATCAACCCAGCTGAGCATGGCCTGGAGTGATCCAGGCATCGGACCTGTCGGCTTGAGGGTTAATCATCATTTTCGACGTCAACAATGAGTGAAAATTTCTTTTTCAAATATTTTTATTTAGATGTCTTGCTAAAAGTCTACCTTGTAATTTTATAGTTGTTGAGTGTCAACGGATTAGAATTATTTAATAAAAATTATGAATCATTATCTACATTTTGATTAATTATGAAGCAATTATGAATAATTATTTGTATATTATATACTCTTACTTTTGTCAAAAAAAACGATGAACGAACAGTATATTAGTCAAGAAATCATTCGAGTATTGGGTCGCTACAATAGGACTAAACATTTTCCCGGCTTTGCAAATGCACATCAGCTTTCTACATGGTACGGAAATCAATTGCGTCTTCAGGAATGCAAGTGCCATTATTGTGAGACATCAATTATAGACATAAAAAGATTGATTCAAAATGGATTATTAGCGACTCGTGCTGTCGGAGGTGGTGGTGCAAGAGGACCAGTACTTGAAATAGATAAGAAGAGTAATCATTTGGGTTACAATGAAGACAACTGTGTCCTGGCTTGCTATTACTGTAACAATGATAAAAGCTACATCTTTGGTACTGATGACTACAAACGTTTTTATGGTCCAGCGAGAAATGCACATTTCAGAGAATTGATCGGGCAACTATAGTGATATAGCGAGTTCTTTTATCTGCATTCGATAATGTATTACGGTAGCTGATCTTCAAATACACAGTATGTAAAATTTGCGCTGTTTATGTCAATATTGACAATTTCCGAGTTGGTAAATCGAAATACACTTCAAAGTAAGAAACTGTCATATTTGAGCTTAACTTTACTATGATAAATAATAACTATTTACATAAAGACCCTATGAACAAAATTGACATTATAGAGAAAATTGTTTCTGGTATTTCTGAATTCAAAATCATTCCTTTTTTTGGTGCAGGGATGAGTAAACCGTGTGGGGCACTTGACTGGCGAGGATTAGTTGAAACATTAAAATCGGAATTGTCAAATTGCGAAAATATTGATGATAATTTACTAATTGCGGAGCAGTATCAAATACAGTTTGGGAGAGATAAATTGATAGAGAAATTAAGAGATTTGTGTGCGTTGAAAATACGCACTTCAGATACGTATCAAAACCACCTTAAGATTCTGGCGATGAATCCCCCAATAATTTATACAACTAACTATGATAATGCTTTAGAAGAAGCTGCCGACTTAATATCAAAAAAATACCTAAAAATCGTTGGATTGAACGACATTGTCGCATCTCCTCATGGTTCAAATCAAATCATTAAATTTCACGGCGATTTTCAGGATGACCAAAGTATTGTTTTTACACGAAGTGATTATGACGAACGTTTAAAAATTGAAAGACATCCATTAGATGTACTCTTCCGTAGCCATATTTTGGGAAAAAGTGTTTTGTTCTTAGGATATGGTTTTGGTGATGAAAACATTCAGTACATTTTTGAAAAACATAGTGAATTTTACGGAACAGACAATCTACCGCCTTCCTACATTATCTCCTTTAGCCACAACAAAGTAAAGGAAGAAGAGTTAAAAAAGAAGAATGTGACAACTCTCGTATTATCATCGCCAGATGAACTAACATCATTAATAACTGAAATCAATTCTAAAGTTTTTGATAAAGGCAATGATTTTGATTTGACGTTTCTCAATCAAGATATTCACCGTGAAGTACTTTTGAATTTCGAGCTCGATAACTTGAAAAATTACATTAGCTCTACCAATCATACAGGCAAAGAAAAACATGACAAAATACGTCGAACATTAGAAATGAAGATTTTGCCTAACGATGTAGAGCCCAATGTTGCAAAATTATTTATGGAATTCTTATCTGCTGATTATGAAACAGAAATAGTTGACGCCCTTGTCTTGGCATTTGAACATGTATCATTTAGAAATTTCGAAAATATTATTTCTATTTCTTTCAAACTAATAGAATTGACAGAAAACCCACGATATGTTTTTAGTATGTCTAACCCATTTTCATGGTTACTTGCGTTGATGAAAATAGAGATGAAATTATGTAAGGTTTTAGATGATGCAGCGGAGATAAGCAAATGGTATTGTTGTATTATTCTGGGTTACCTTGAAGGCCAAATTGCAGAAAAGAAAAGACTTGAATTTAATCAAGTTGATAGCCTTTTTATTGCTTTACAGACACATAATTATAACCAACTTGATTTAGAAGACCGAGGCTTTACGAAAGAACAAATAGACGAGACAATTCAATTTTATATTGGACAGCACGGACAGATTTTACGCAACAGGCAACAGATGGGTTCAGTGTCAAACGGCCCCAATATGTTCAGACGAAATTTAAAGAACATACAGAATCAATTAACTAATGGACTACCTAAAAATGTGATCGATTAGAATGCCTTTGATAACAAATTTTCCTTCAGTTAGATCCCTCATAATATATAAATAAGCACATGGTATATTTAGTGAACTCGCTCTACATATATTTAATTGGGGTGGTAATTGCATATTTTCTTTTGAAACTGCGATTGAATAAAAATCCCGAAAAATTTAAAGACGCACCATTTGGTGCAAATATCGAGCAAGTCAGTTCTGCGGGGGCACTCATGAGTTGGTTTATTATCTTTATTATCATTGGAATGCGGGTACGTATTTTTTTACTGAAAAATTTCAGATAATAGAAATTGAATTATGCAAGGTTTAAGATTGTAGTTTTATGTCATAATGAGTCCTACATGTTTGAAAATGATAAAGCAGACCTTCAGCAAAAAATATCACAAGTAAAAGAGCATAAGAAAAAGCTTGAAGTTATAATTAGACCATTTCTTTCAGATAACCTTGGAAAGAAGCAAGTTACAGAGCTTTGCCATGTTGGTAAGTTCATAATGTCCTTAAGCGAGAATGCGCATATTGTAAAACATGCTGATAGCCCTGATTTTGTTATTTCCCACAACGGCGAATTGATAGGATTAGAGCACGAACAAGTATTGATTGCAGATAAAGTAGAGAAGTATCGATCACTTAGGAAGCTGTTTGATGACGCTGCTAATGACTTTGAAGTGCAGTATCCTGAATACAAGCTATTGGCTAATTGCCGGTTGGTTGATGAAAACTACTCTTTCGCCAAAAAAGATAGTATTCAATTGAGAAGGTCAATTTGTGAATATATCTATGGGTTAGTAACAGAACAACCAATAGACAAGCCTTCATTTATTGAAGAGGTGAGAATAATGAAACACTCTCAAGTTGCATTTTGTTATAATGGCGGCGCTCACTACGTAAGTGAATTAGATAGCCCAACTTTAAATCGCGCAATCGCGAAGAAAGACGCTTTAATAGAATCATATAAAATGAATTCGGACCTTAAAGAACAATGGCTTTTAATTGTCACGGGCGGAGCTTCAAAAGATTCATTTGAGGTTAACGAAAACAAACTTGAAAATAATATAAGATCGAAATTTCATCGCGTTTATCTTCTTGATGACTTTAGTGCAAAAATTCTACGGATTGTTTAGTTCAAATTATTCAAGTTGGACGTGGCTATTACTACCATAATAATTAAGACGTAAATACATTTGATAAATTGAAAAGCTTAAAAGTAACTTTTGATAAAAATGTTTATGAGTTTGTTGTTGCCCCTGAAAAACAAGCGCTCATTTCCGACAATAAGAGAAATGTCTTTAGGAAAATAAATCAGCTTATCCATTCAGGCATGATTGAGCCGTTTATTTCTGAAACTATCCTAACTTATGAAGTTCTAACTAAAAAAATAAGACAGGAAATCCTGTCAAATAACAACCCTATAATCGCGACAAGCAATGGGCCTTTCATAACAATTGGATCAAATCCTCAAATACACCCGGGCAATTCGATTCAGGATGATGTATTTTTACCCATGGCGATCGACTCAGGTTTTAAAATTTTGCCTGATAGACGATTTGGGAAGCTTACTAATCCTGCCATAAAACCAGAATGGTATTATTTGCCGGATGAAGACTTTTTTGCTGGTACGGAAAGATTTTCCAAAGTAATTAATGAGATAGATAAATTGGATGTGGGTTATAAAGCATTTCAAATCGAATTAGGACTTTTAGAAAATTCTAATTTAAAACCGCACGAAGCAATTCAACAATATAAAGGAAGTCCAAAAAAATTAAGCGCTTTAATTAGTGAAAGAAGCGACGGAGATTCGCTGGCACTCCACATTTCAAATCAGTTAGATTTTTTCTGCACATACGACAAAGGAATAAGCGCGAAAAAATCCGTTTTCAATGAAAAAATTATAGTTCAGCTCAAGGACAAATTTTCCTTTTTAAAAGGCACACCGGAAGAATTGATAGATTTGTTTGGATAGATTTGCTTAGCTTAAGATTGAGTCTATCTTGACAATTTTTAAATCGCTTTTCTGAGCAGCAATAGCAGTTCCTTGTTTATTTTGTCGTTACGATAAGAGGGTATGATTATTTAATACTCTTATTCAGTTTTGTATTAATAGACTTCAATACCTTGATAACTTCTGCTGCCGACTGCTTAAATTCAGCTAATGCATCCTCTCGATTACTTAGTGCCCACAACATGACTTCTTTAACAAGTACTCCTTTTGCATCCTGTTTTTTTAATCCATGGGGCATTTTGAGTACGGCTTGAACTTTTTCTTGAAATCGTTCTGGGTAATATTCTTCAAAATTATCCTTTACAAAGGTGGAGAAGTGTTCTGTCGGCCAAGTTTTAAAGGCGCTCTGCAATTTGCTAATACACTCCTTGCCAGCACTATCTCCATCAGCAATCACCCAAGCCTTTTTATAGTACATTGGACTGGTGTGAATGAATACAAATAGTCTATTGAAATCATGAACTCTGACTTCAAGATCTTGTACCCCTTTTGCAGCTATTGTTTTTATTTTTCCGTAAAGTTCTGGTACAAAATTGGGAATCAGGAAATCACGAATAACATATTCTGCGGATGATTCTTCTAATATTAAGTAGGACTGGTGCAACTCAAAATCAAAAAAATCGTAGCCCAATTTACTAAGAATATCCAATCTGGTTTCCGGCTTATTATCGACCTCTTTTACTGTGGTAGTTGGTACATTTTCATTGATTCCATCAATCTTCGTTTCTGCTTTCCAATCGAAAAAGAAAATTTTGCTCTTTGGAGCTGCGCCTAAATATTTTAAAACGATGCTGGAATGTGTGGAAATGACAAACTGATTACTGCTTGCCTTTTCAATAATTAAATCAAGCAATTTTTTTAGTGCCTTTGGGTGTATATCGTTCTCTAATTCTTCAACTAAAAAAAGCTTGTTGTTTTCCGTAAGTAGAATAACAATGAAGCCTACTATATTAGCTACCCCATCGCCCATTGAACGAATTGGAATCATTGACGAATTGACAGAATACATTCCAGGCTCATTTCCATTCGCGCTCTCTGTTGGAATCACACCGACTCTGAAACCAAGAATATCTTCGCATAGCTTGTTGTACCTATCACTATTTCTACTTGAAATAATTTTGATGATTTTTGCAGACAAATTTCTTAGAGTGTCAGAGACTTTAAATGTCTGATCTCTACCGGTATTAGTATCATAGTACTCTGTTTTTCTTTTTGAAAGAAACGGATAAATAAAATTGTTTAAATTTTCATTATCTGAAAATCGGGGAAAATCAGAAATATTCTCCTTAAAATCAGACTCCTTCTGAAACTCCACACGATCGCCCTTAACTCTTTTGACTTTATCTTGGGAATTGTAAAATAGATTTTCCTCAACTCCATTAACGCTATATATACCCCACATTATTGTAAAACTGGTACCAGTTCTATTCAACTTATCGCTTTTTGAATAAAGTACTGTCTTTTCAATTTCCGACACATCAACAATACTAATGTAAGTTTTCGCATAAGTGGCAGATGTTCTAATATCATACTTATCGAAGGATCGATTTTGAAGATTATATAACGCCTTTATAACTGTTGATTTCCCAGAGTTATTAGCCCCTGTTATAAGGTTTATGTTCTCCGACAGTTCAAGAAGGGTATTTTCGTGACTTTTTACATTTATCAATTCAAGCGATTTTATTTTCATAGCCAATTCTTATTTCAGCTAAATGTACATAACAACATCTTGAAATACTAACTGTTGCAGTGCATATCAATATTGACAATTCTAATCTGCCTCGTTTGATGCTAAGCAATAGTGTATACTGTCAACTTTGTCAAGAATTTGAGTATCCAAAACTCTACCGTTAGCTATTTCTACATCGTCATCAATGTCGCATTCAAATTCAATGTCGTTGGAACCAACTATAGGAATGTAAGTTATCTCCATCGTTTTATTTTTGTATTTAACAATCGCATCAAGATCTATTTGTTCTTCTTTCCAGTATTTCTTTATCGTCCTTATGCCAATTTTCTTACAGCCTTTCCTTGCAGCAACAATCTCTATCAAATCATGAACCTCTTGCTGTGTAGGTTTCTTAGAAAGTGCAAAGCGTAAACAATCGGAGAAAGGATTAATAATATTATGCTTTGCACTTTTCGATTTAAATATTTCTAATAGTTCCTTAGCAATAGTTATAGCCTCTATAGTCTTATTCCTTTTATACAAACTTGCCATTTCAATTGCCAATGATCTTCTTTGAGAAGGTGAAATTGTCTTTTCTTTGCAATGAAAGATTTTAGTTCTTGTAACAGGATAGATTTCGCCAGTATTTTTAATGCCATTATAAATGAAATTGAAATGTCCTTGTAGGTCTCTGAAAGTTGCTTCTGTTACAGTTTTATTTTTATTCAACCATTTTATGTAGTTAAAGATATATGCCGGATCAACATCTGGATTCATATAATAGAGATTGTGAATTATTTGAGCAAAAACTGCGTGTTTCTTTCCATCGGGTATCTTATAAGCAGGTGGCAAAAAAACATGACAGTAGTCAACAGGTCTCATGTCGAATATCCTATTCTTCACTTCAACTTCTGTTTTGAACTTTAGTTTTTTTATCACTTCTGTGATAGGAATACGTTCATACTGAGAAAGTGCATTCTGTAAACAATCGGAAGAAGAAGTAATAATATTATGCTTTGCACTTTTTTCAAGATTCTTTTCTTTTGTAAGAATATACTGTTCCGGTATTTCTATTATGGCAGAAGGATTATAATAACAATCAGGATCGTATGATATGTACCAGGCATTGGACTTACTTTTCGTTTGAGGATCTAAATTTAAATCAGTGAAAATATATTCGCAGATATATCGCCTTATACTATCGAAATTGTCAGCAGTAATCTCATTTTCAACTTTTGTAAAGAAAGACAAACCTTGTCCTGAGCAAGACAAACATATCATTGATATGAAATCCCTATACTTCTCTATGATTTTGCTTTTCAAATTCAATGCATCGCCCTCTTTATCTATGTCGAAGTACATGTAACCGCTGAACTCTTTTATACTGGCATCATCACGATAGGTTACAGTGCAGCATGGTGTGATATTTGGCAGAAATCTCTTTAGCTTGACTTTGTTTGCTGTATATTTAGGATGTGTTGCATCAAGTGCTCTTATGGCCTTTATTGCTGGTGTGTCATTGACCTTGATAAGTTTTACAAGTCTTTCAATACTTATCTTCCTGTTTGGATTGCAGTCTCTAATCCCTTTTTCAAAATAACTGTACATTATAAAATAAAAAAACCGGACGAAGGCTGGAAGACACTTGTCCGGTTTGGTTTTGAAACCAATATCGTTAAAATAGACTGACACCTTCCAGAGCAATCAGCTATCATACTTTACATACTGTTGTTTCAAACAATTGTAAACTATAAAGCGATATTACAGGCAACCTTCAACTCCGAGAAGTGATTTGAGATAAATACTTTCGTTCCCCAATAAGCGATACATAGTACGTATTGACATTTACCATTCAGTTATATTTGTGAATAAATATTAAACTATAAAAAGCATGTTTAGTTGGTTAAAGAGAAAACCAAAGCAAGTCGACGAATTAAAAAAGGACAAACAACCTAATTTGAATTCATCCGAGAAATCAAATGATCTATCGGTTTATATCGAAGATGGCAAAGCAATAGCTGAACGGATAACCGAAACCATAAATGCACCAACAATTATTGGGAGTGATATTTCGGGCATAATGAATGATACATTACAGCATATAGATGTCCAAATACAACTGGCAGTAAGCACCATAATTCAGACCACTGTGTTAGAAGATTATGTCTACCCTGCTGTAACTCTTCTTAATGAGCAGCCTGAAACAGTTAGAGATATTGATCTGGCGGCACTTGAAGAAAATAAATCGAATCTCGTTACAGCTTTAAACAGTTTTGGTGTAAACATTCAGAGTATCGCGGCTACGGTAGGACCAACAGAAACGTTATTTGAAATTGTCCCAGCAGTTGGAGTAAGAATTGCTAAGATTGTTAACTTAAAAGAAGACATTTCTCTAACATTAAATGCTCCTGGTATCAGCATCATAGCTCCCATCCCAGGCAAGGGAACAATTGGTATTAGCATACCAAACAAAGTAAGACAAACGGTTTACATCCGCTCATTGATAGAAACAGAATTGTCAAGTTCAGACAATATGGAGCTACCCATTTCTTTGGGTAAGAGGTCTGACAATACTGATTATATAGCTGATCTTACTGCATTGCCTCATCTGTTGGTTGCAGGTGCAACAGGACAAGGTAAGTCGGTCGGAATAAACGCAATTATTGTATCTCTGCTTTACAGGAAGCATCCGTCAGAGCTAAAGTTTGTAATGATAGATACGAAACAAGTAGAACTTGTCGCTTATGAACCCATTGCCAACTACTTCCTTGCCAAGTTGCCAACAGGCAAATCTGCGATAGTAACTGACGCAACAAAAGCTATCGATACGCTTGGTGCACTTTGCCTTGAAATGGATAACCGGTATGAGTTACTCAAAGATGCGAGTGTGCGTAATATCAAGGATTATCATAGGAAGGCCGAGAACGATAGTCGTGATTATAGACACAAGGACCTACCTTACATTGTCCTTATCATAGAAGAGTTTGCAGATTTAATGATTAGGTCAGGTAGAGAGGTTGAAATGCCGTTGACAAGATTAGCACAAACTGGACGTGTTGTAGGTATTCATTTAATTATTTCTACACAACATCCGTCATCAGATGTTATAACAGCCAATTTAAAGGCTAATTTCCTGGGTCGTATATCTTTCAAGGTGACTTCTAAAATCAATTCACGAACAATTCTTGATGTTAACGGTGCTGAAACACTTCTGGGAAATGGCGATATGCTGATTGCAATAAATAATGAGGTACAACGTATTCAATGTGCTTATATAAGCAATGCAGAAGTGGACAAGGTGGTCGAATCCATTGCAAATCAACAAGGGTATCCTACCGCATATTTGCTTCCCGAAACTGACACTTCAGGTTGGAACGATGCAACCATTAATTTACGTTATCGAGATAAGATGTTCAATGACTGTGCACGTCTGGTTGTACAAATGCAATCAGGTTCTACTTCCAATATACAACGACGCTTTAACCTTGGCTATAACAAAGCGGGACGAATTATGGACCAACTTGAAGCAGCTGGCATCGTTGGACCAGCCTACGGTAGCAACCCTCGTGAAGTATACTATAAAACCGAACTTGAAATAGAAAGCTTTCTACAGTCATTGAAATGAAATCAATATGCTATATCAAAGAAGAAAGTTTGATAAAGCAATATCAATATTGACATCACGGAATGACTATTAGGTATCAAAGTGAAACTCTATCATTAAGGTGGCGAACATTTATATTAAGAATGAATCGGCAAGCTTAGCAAGTCTCAGAATATGTATTGATACAGTCAGCGCAGTTCGTTAGACCAATTGAAATTGTGGAAAGGAATGCTGAAATGTTAGTTAGGCCAATATCCTAAAATGGAAGCCATAACAAGTTCTGTAAGACCATATTCTCTACGGTTCTGCCAATCACATATAAGGGATATATCCTCAAAAGGCTCATTAAAATCGATGGTCAATTGAATAAGAGCTGCGATTTGATTGTACAATATCACCTTCGCTAATAGCACATCTTTTCTCTTTGTAATAAAAACCAAGTGAGCGTCCTTCGGAAAGTTTATATCGCTTGATTCAAACGGCTTTGCCCCTTCAAAATCATAATTCGCAAATCCAGACGTACTATTATTGACAATCCAATTTCTCAGAGGGTCAAATCGGTCGTTCATTACAAAGTCTCGTCCCATCTTTAATGCAAGAAAATTAAAGGCAATCTTCGCAAAAATTCTTAAATGGGATAGGTCTATGAAACTTTTCTGTTGAAAGCTTAATTCTCCTGTGTTTGAATGCACTGGATTATCAGAAGGTATTGTTTGCCCAATTTTTTTGATAATTTCAGAATTCAAAACGAAGTTGCTATGGGTATTTAACGCAAGAAAAGCATTGAAATTCTCTTCAACTTTGTCTTGAATGGCAAAGATGATAGTATCTGCATCGAGTTCATTTGTTTTAATGATTTTTATTCTTAGTCCTTCGGGTATGCTGCATAGGATGCGATATTTTTCCGCTTCTAATAAAAAATCACCATAAACTTGAGGCGTAAATGAAAAGCTGCATGAACCACTTCTAAGATTTATCCGAGCCTGAGGAATTTCTACTGTCAATTTTTGCTGAATATATCCTAATAACACATCCGAGTTATGTTCAACTCTCTTAATAACATAAATCCTTGACTTAGTAGCTTTGCTATTGGAAAGGCTTCCCTTTTTGCCTGGTCCGTAAAATTGGCGAATTGTCCCAATGAATGAGTCCCTTATAAACTCTTGCTCTAACTTAGATATTTCATTATTGAATCTGTCACTAACATACCCTATAGACAAAGCAACTCTACCTCCTAACGCTTGTGGAAACACATGTTCTTCACTGTTATACACCAAGTCAACAACACCTTTTAAATATATGCACATAGGATAAAGGTAAAGTATAAACGTAAAGCATTACTGTAATGTGATTAACTATAGGAGAAAGCTAAAGTCATGCTAAGACCCATTAACTTGTTTTCCGTTGTCGTAGTTACCTGTTACCCTTGCTACATAAAAACAAACGAAATTTTATGGAAGCAAACGAACAAGTACTCGCGTTCATCAAGAACAACCCAAACACAAACAAGGTAGCCATCAGTGACGCAACTGGAATCAAAGGGTTACCTCTCTTCAACATTTTAAAGAAGTTGCAAACCGAGCAGCAGATAACCTCTCAGGGTGAAGGACCAGATATGACCTTCTCTGCTGTTGTCGAAGAAACACCTGCGGGTGACAATGAAACTCCTGTGGTAATCGAACCAATAGTTCCTATCGTAACTCCTTCTACAGAAGAAACTGCCGACAAGCAGAATGTTACTGAAGACAAGGCTCCACTTGAAGAAAAGAAGGAAGAACCGGTAGCCAAGGTAACGTCAACAAGAAACAAGGACAAGTATATCTTCAATGCCGAAGAGTATGGCAAGGGTCCTTTAGTAAGAACCGTTGTTGCACAATACATGATTGACCACCCATCAACAACATTCAAGCAACTCAAGGAAAAATTTCCTGATACCCTCATGAAGCGCTTCGGGGTGTTTGAAGAAATGGCAAAGGCTAAGGAACTGAGTGGAACAAGAGATCGGTATTTCTTCAAAAGTGAACATTTGATAAAGACAGCCGATAAGAAGACGCTCTCGGTATGCTCGCAGTGGACAGCGGGTCTAATCGGTCCGTTTCTGGATGTCGCTCGCAAGCTTGGCTACGACATTTCGTAAGTACAATCCTCATTTGTAAATTGAATGGACATCAGAAATGGTGTCCATTTTTATTTTGCGCTGAAGTCAAAAAACGTCTTGCTATTCTTGACCAAATCATTTGCCTTAAGCGTTTATATCTACTTGCTGCTTAGAGTCAAAAAACAAACTCAGAATTGCGCCAGATGAACATTGGTAAACTTGTTACTTCTGCACGCTTTCTTTTTTAAAATCAAAGAAATCTTTCGGCTCAACTCCCAACGTTGATGCAAACAGAAATACGAAACTAATACTTGCTCCTATTTCACCTCTTTCAATCCTTCCTATTTGTGATAATGCCAAGTCAGTTGAATATGCAAGTGATTCCTGTGTGACACCCTTTTCAAGACGTAGTTCCCTCAGCCTTTTACCAAAAGCTTTCAGTCCTTCTTCGTCCTTATAATTCGGCTTACGTCCCACATGTCAAAGTGATACATAACAGCCCGAATAAATTAACGCACATTTGCTCTATTTGTGATTTTATCGGCTATCTTGCTTAAAAAAATCATGAAGACTAAATCAATTAAGCTATCACTGGCGATTATGGGAATGGCAATTTTATCGTCCCAAGCAGTAAGTGCTCAGAGTGTGGAAGAGCAAATGAACAGGATGTATGGCACAACTGTTACCGCACGAACAAACAATAGCTCAACTCCAAAAGCTACCGGACCAAAAAATGCGCCAGGCAATATGATTTCTGAAAAGCAGATTTATTGGTTTTACCTCAAAAACCAGCATAGGGATATTGCTACCAAGAAATTTGTAAAGTTCAGTACTAATGATACCAATGAAGTAGTATCAGATTACCTCAAGAACATTTACCGCATAGATTTAGCTACCTATAACGAATTTGAAAGGAGAAGGATCCTTGCTAAAACTAAAGACGAGATAAACGCAGGAATTGCTACGCTTAACTATCTAACTGAATATACAAAGTCTGTACTTGTTGAAAGCATTGGAGAATACAGCTTTACTAACCATACCCTCAAGTTTGAATTACGTAACAATAGGTCATTCCTTCACAAATTCAACGGCCTTGATTTTATCGCTGTCAACATTCCTGCTGTAATATCCCACATGTATGTTAACCTCAATGAAGCAGATGCAGAAAAAGTGGTAACAAGACTTAGAGGTCAAGACATCGGAAGGAATGTTGCAGGAGTAAAATACATTAAGATATTGCCTATTGCCATAGAAGGTAAAAAGACCAAATATCTACTGGCAACCGAATCAAAAACAGCCTTCTATTACATGGAGTGGGAAGACGGAAGCTGGAATTATGGCGATAAGATCGGCGAGAGCGAATGGAGTTCGGAAGACGAATTCCCACACCCAGAAATGCAGTAAACAAAATCAATTTAGAAACTATTAAAACTAACAAAATGAAAAAACTATTAATTGTAGTGGCAGTATTATTGGCGTCTTGTCATTCAGGAGCGTCAAGTGATAAGATAGAAAAGTCTTTAAAAGTAGGATTTAAGGAAAGGACAGGTTTTGAAGCTGAAGAGGTACATCTTGTAAAGACATCAGAATATAAATTTGAAGGTTACGTTGTTTACAACTTGTATGGAAACCATCTTCGAAAGAACGTCTATGTTCAAGTCGACATGGATCATCCCGACCAATTTATGTGGAATTATAATGGTGACCTATTTCACGGCAACTAAAATTCCATCTATCTGAATAAATAAGTAAGGACATCAAAGCGATGTCCTTTTCTTTTCATCAATTTCTTATCAGTGGTTTTTAGATTATAGAGATATAAACCCTCTCCCAAGAAACTCAGCATGAACCAATGTATCGTGCACATACAATTGCCCTTTACAGCCTAAAAGAAAATATAGCATAAATCTCTGCCAGCTTATCACAACATTGGCCGGCTTATTGTTTCATCTGCAAATAATTCCATCAATTGGATCAAAGTATCAACATCTTCAATGACTGTGTCAAAATCGGTACTCAATCCTGCATTCTGAAAGCGTAGATAATCGAAGAACACTTTCCTCAGGCTTCTGCTTATCCTCAATGAATCATGGTCTTTATTGAAACTGTTCAGCTTCTCCATCAACTTGTCAGACAGTACCATTTCTTGATTGGGCATTGAATAAACATTTGTCTGAAATTATGCGCGCAATGCAACATGGGCGCCATGTTTGCTTAAGTTTAGCACCCATCATAACAGCGGGGAAAGGAAACGCTGCTATACTGCATCATAATTCAGAACACGGATAAATTATGAATGCAAACGATTCACTCAGGGAGCATACCTGCTCAGACGAATACTACAAATACAACTTCGGCCTTGTAATAACTTCTGGCTCTAAGGCACTCGCGGACAAGTTCAGTTGTTATTGGTTCTTAGACATCATTGCTTCTTATCAAGGACAGTTGAAGAATGACGAGTTCCAAGTATGGACATTGAAAAGGACTGGTGCAAAAGCAATTGTTACGTGCACCGATGGCAATGACAATGTCCTCAAGAAGCAGCGCATACCTTGGACAGACTTCGAAGCAGATGAAGCGACAGTATGGGTTGAATTCGGAACAGCTCTTTTACCGAGCGAACATTGATTAACTCTAAAACAGAAAGACAATGTCAACGAAAGATTATAACGACTATCAGGCAGTGGCAGCACTTGGGCTACTGCCAGACAACGAGAATCCACTCTTTTTATTCAACTCAACATCAAAAGAATTGTTGCTTGATATTGTCAATGGTAGATTAGATCCTGTTCAAATGGCAAGACTTGAACTAATGAACAGAGGACTTGATACTGAAACTGGAAACTGGATTGGCTGGCCTAAAAAATCAATGGAAGATGTGTTCAAGTGAAAACGATAAATCGAAGATGCATCCCTTGATGCAGATTGCCTTGATTCTTGTAGCGATATACTACTTCTTCAAACTGATGGAAATGGCATACCATTGGTATAAGAATGCAAGCAAACTACAGAAGAGAATTGTCTGGTTGACGATTGTAGTTCTATTCATCATGTCGCGCTTTTAGAAAGTGGTCGGGGGATTGGATGACTATAGCAATATCTCTCACTCGTGGGCTGCAATGATAAATATATATTGACAACAAGACCACAACAGCCATTCATAGCGATTAGGTCTTCAACATCACAACGAAACCAATTCAGAGTATAAACGGCAAGCAATCACTAATAAGGTCGAAATTTGAAAAGTATGTGAACGGCCATAAATAGAAAATCCTGCCAATTACAGCAGGACATCTATTCAACGGAACACACCTCATTTTGCTCTTACGCAATTCTCTTTTAGAAAATCCCTTTCAACAATGAATGTTGCAATGAATTGACGACCGTTTTCTATTAGACGGATGCTGCGTTTATAATTGCCTTCCTTTAAAAGTTGATTTACCAAAGAAGATTTCAGATAAGACGTATCCTTTTCATTTGGTAAAATAATCCTGAAATAGTCTGCATTGTTAGCAGTTGCTGGAAAAGGATATGTTACTCCAACAACTTGCCTCAGAAATTCAACTTCAAACATTGATGTGTAAGCTGGTTCTAATTTCTTAGATGCTGATTTCAGTTCATGTACACCATGATCTGACTTAGCCTCAAATCTTAGTGGCTTCTTTGAATCTAAAGAGTATGGGTCAAACCGTCTTTCTTGTTCTTCAAATTCTGTATCCCTGATTAGTTTATTAATGAGGTCTTTTATGACTTCGTCTTTGATATGCTGAGGTGTGTATTCCTGTTCCATTACCTTTTAATTTTAAATAGTCCACAATAGGAAACATAAAAAGTGCAAAGCATAAACAATCGGAAAGAGATATAATTATATTACGGTTTGCACTTTTTCAATTATCAATATTGACATTAATTGCTAACAGTTATACAAAGCAGATTTCATTAGAATCTCATAATGTATATGTTTCATAATGGCTTCAGCAAATTGCGGCATCACCATATTGCCGAGTGCATCTCTTGTACGTGCACTACCCCAAGTAGAGAAGTCATAATTTGTCATGTCCGTCAATATAAGACGTTCTTGAATTGTTAGCTTTTGCCAACGATCGTTCTTATATATTTCTTCACTGTCACCGCCAGTCATGGTACCGAATACTTTCGTAATACCATCTTGCGGCCGCTGCTTAAATTGTCCGGATCGGTAAAATTCGGCACCAACTGTAGCAAAAGCTGATTGCTTAGAGAAATCAACCGGTTGAAGTAGAGGAAAAGAAGGCTTTACTTTTAGATCTTTTCTAACACCAATAATTGTCACTCGGTCTCTGGATTGAAAAGCACCAAAGTTTTCAGCATTTAACACTCTGATGTCCCAATCATAGCCTGTCATTTTATTCATTTTGCTATACACCATGTCTCGGAATGGACGCATCTCGTCACTCATAAATCTTGGGACTTGCTCGATAAAAACAGTTTTTGGTTGCGCTTCTTCGACAATTCGAAGCATTTCAAACATGAGCATGTTAAGAGGATGAAATACGCTTCGATTGCTGCTAAGTGAAGTCATACCAAAACATGGTGGTCCACCAACAAGACAATCAATGTCCCCTTTGTTTATAGTAATGCCGATATTTCTCAACTCTCTTTGAATGTCAGCAAATACAAGGTCGCACACATCTGCTGTGTAGAATGTTTCCATGTCTGCGGCTGTCATATTCTTATGGTTTGCTTCAAATAATTCACGAACATCTTTTTCAATGTCTGTAGAGAATGGCGTGTAGAAATCGGCGCGTTGTGCGCCGATCTCTATACCACGTAAGTTTGAAAATAGTCCGATTGCTATTGGCTTTTTGTTCATAATATGTTTTTTGATTTTGGTTGTTTTAAAAATGATTGAGAATAAACGATTTTTTGGCAGTTATTAAGCGGCTTTTCTAATTACCAATTCGATGTTATATAGATTACCTGCAGCATCCAACCTATGAAATTCTGCACCGCCTTCAAATGCTTCTTTCCTGGAAGTATATGCCACTTCGATTTCTTTACCGAACAACTGACAAAGAGCAGCTGATCCCTCTATGATTACATCTACAGTTTTACCGCTGGCGTATCTAATTTGTATAGACTCCATTGCCTCACATTCAACCATATTACGCTCGCCGGCATAATTATTCTTCGGAGCTTTGCTGGCGGTTGGAGCTGGAGGGACATCGTTGCCGGGAGTTTCGCAAGGAAGTGATGGTGGGTTATTCTCCTCCTTGATGGCTTTTAGCGCTTCTGTATAAGACATTTCATCTTTGTCGATCATACCAAGAAACTCTGGATGATACTTATAGATTTTCTGGTAACCATTCACCATGCCATAACTGTAACCTATGAGCTTTCCGATCTTTGCATCAGTACTATCACCAGGAACATCACAAGCCCAAGTTATGCCAGTTTCATTTTTTGTCAAGTAATCACGGTAATCGATAATCAAATTAGCCAGCGCTTTTTTAGTCAACCTTTTTCTGACGTTCATCAATGAAACAACCTGTGGTATCTCATCGTCCAAAAGATTTTCAATTGTAGTTACTTCAATCTCCTTGATCTTAGCAGCTTTGGCTACCTGAACGAACTCCCAATTGCAGAGTACAACTCCAGTTGCGGTTATTACAACACCTTTGAGGTGTTCTGTCAGTCCGAATCTTCCTAACTGGTCGATTTCAAATTCAGACGGCTTGTCGATTCCGTACCTCTTAAGCATTGCGGCTTGTTTCAATTGATTAACTGGCATCATCTTTACGTTGATCGTGTAGTTTGTCTTTTTCATTTTTTTTGGTTTTAAATTGTTTATGGATTTGGTTAATTGATGACTTTTTTAAGTTTTAGAAATGGCTACGCCTAATCGGTTCGCATTCTCTTTTTGGAACCGTGAGTTTTATTGAATAAATCGCTTATGATAATTACTTACTAAGCAGCAATCGGAGTATAATATGATTGCAGTGCAGGGAAGATGTTGGACAACGTGGTCACTAAATGAGTATTGTTAGCAACAGATAATCTCTTAAGGATTTCCTTAGCTTTTTGCGCAGCTTCTGTAATTGTTATTGAAACAACTGCTTTAATTGTAGTCAATATTCTCTTAGCAGCATTTTGTTTTGACTGTATTGGCAGCGCAACAAAATTTTCAGACACCTTATAGTATATAACTACCATGAACTGACCAACAACAGGCTTTCCAATCGCTCTTACCTTTGATTTGAACCATGTATTTTTATTACACAATACACAAGCTTCAACAACATCAATATTGACAATGTCCAGTCCCTGCTCGATAGCAAGTACTTCTTGGGTAGACTTGATTCTGTTGGCAATCTTCTCATTGAAGAAACCCTTAATAATTTTGATCGTGGTCATTTTCTCGTTCATCATTTTTGTTTTTTTTCAAAGTTATTTTCAGTTGTTCCCTACTTGCTTATTTTAACCTCCCGGTGCTTTTCACCTTCAGAAAAGATTGGTAATTGCTTTCGGCGAAGATAATTTCAGTTGTTGCCCACTTGCTTAGTTTAACCTCCTGCGCCTTTCCAGGCATTTAACTTACTTTGTGAACAAATAGCCACTATGGAAAACACCCGGGAGTATATAATGCTTAAAAATTTAGATAGCTATAAATGGGATGAACAGTTTAGATGTTTAAAGTGCGGTAACAAGACTTATATAAAAGGAGATGAGCCCTTTTCAAGAAGATGCAGTAACAGCAAATGCAAAAGGGACGTAAGCTTGAAAAAATATACGGCTTTTGAAGGTGTGCGTTTTCCAATAGAGAAAGCTATTGGTATATTAGAGTACATTATTGACCACTCCTATTTTGATCCAGACGAGAAGATGATTCCATTCGGCGAAAGACGGCGGTTTGGTTACGAGCTTGTATCTATGTACGACCTTATTAAAATAAGTAAACAAAATAACTGGACACCAGGAAGAATAGACGAGGAACTGCAAGCAGTCTTGAATCAAAATAGACCTTCAATTGGTAAGCTGGCTAAAGAATTCGAAGTAGAAGAAAACACCGTCCTCAAATTCCTTGAAAAAGTCAGCAATAGAATACCAAATAGAATAATGAATCAAACGATAGATCCACTTTACAAGTTGATTGAGTGCGTGAATTATAAAGAAATCACTGAATTAGATTTGTTACTACGTATTGTAATGGTTCCTTTGGTTGGAGAATGGAAGTTTGGATTGAGAGAGATTGATGGTAAATGGTATACCGTTGATGGTGACAGTAAGTCTGCAGAACCATGGTCTGTATTTGAAGCGAAATATTCAGAACGCGAAAAAGACTATTTTTCAATCGGTGAGGAAATCAAATATGGTAGTGACGAATGGTATGAGCTATTTAAAGAGAACTAAAGCTTATAATGGAGTGAGAATATCAATATTGATATTCTGTCTTAGCAACTCTAACATAGCTTTAGCGCGGTAATACAGACGTTGGATTCCCTTATGGTGCATCTTCGATAGGTATGAAAGCGAAGAGCTACAGCATCAATATTCATTTCGATAAACGCTATCCGAAAGCAGGCACAGACCTTTGTCCAATACAGTTAGCAGTAAACATATCTGGATTGCAGTTTAAGGTGGGTCTAAAGCTCTATGCTAATAAAGCGGACTACGACAAGGCATGTAATAGTAAAGGTGGCAGTGAAGAAATAAAAGAACTCAGGAGACAAATAACTGAGTACACGACCAAGGCGGAAACTATATTGGATAGATTACCGAAACCAACAAGGGAAGTTTTTCAAAGATTGTTCAAAAGTGAAACTGATTTATTTGCATCGCAGAAGAATGAGATTACTTTCTTGTTTGAAGAATACATTGCCCATGTAAAAAGCGAGGACAGGATAAAGACGGCACAGAATTTGGCGGGGTCTCTGAAGTCGTTCAAAAAGTATAAAAGCAAAATCTATTTTGAAGACATCAACGAACAGTGGCTTAAAGGTTACAAAGCTTTCATGACTAAAGCGGGCAACTCTGCCACTACTGCTCAAATATATTTACGCAACCTTAGAACGATATTCAACATCGCTATCAAGCAGGGATACATTTCAGAGAAGCACTACCCGTTCAAAACATTTACAATTGGAACATCTGCAAAGAGCAAGTCAGTATTGTATGCAGAGGATTTAAAGAAGCTATGGGACTATGAAGGAACAACGTTAAGGGAGCGCCGGTCGTTAGATTATTTTTGGATGTGCTTTTTTTCTAACGGCTTTAATTATAAAGATTGTTGTTACCTAAAGTTCAAAAACATCAAAGGCGATACGCTGTCATTCGTTAGAGAGAAGACCAAGAACACCAACACTGTAGCCGACAAGCAAATCAACGTCTATATCAACGACAAAATGAGGAGCATCATTGATACATGGGGCAACCAACCTGGTAATCCTGAAGACTATATCTTCCCTATACTCAATGGTAAGACAACGGCAGCAGACAAAGAAGTAAGACGAAATAAAATGCAGAAGCAGATAAATGCAAACCTGAAAGCGATAGGTAAAAAATTGGGTATCCAAGAAAAAGTAATCCTCAATGTAGCGCGCCATTCTTTTGCCACGACACTTAAGGTAAATGGCACACCAATAGCATTTATCTCTGAGGCGATGGGCCACTCAAATGTCACCACAACAAATTTCTATTTAAAGAGCCTACCTACTGAGAAGGCAAGAGAAATGTCTGATTCGCTTTTAAGTTTCAACGACCCTAAGTAGCAATTAATAATATAGAGGATAGCAAGCCTTTAGCATGGTGTAATAGCCGTGCTATTTTCATTTGATGCATCTTCGGATAAAGGAAAAGAAAATGATACAACAAATCAATACAGTAGATGACGTAAAGATATTCTTCAATGAGCTATTGGCTGAAGGTGTAAACTTTCATCCAGACGATCCGATGGAGACATATCAGCATAGAGATACTGGCAAATCGTTTTATAACGACCAGGAGACGTTCGTTCGCAACAATTTACTGGCTCAAGCCTTTGATGTTTGTGAAACTGAAGACGCAGACATCTATGAATTATGTATTGACATTTTTATGAAGGACTTTTATATCGCGTTTCAGCTCGAATTGTAAAAATTTTGCCTCAAAATGTTTGGTTAAGTTACATTTGACTGAATACTGTCTCTTCCAAAAATTAAAAACATGAAGCAACACTTTGTGCCTAAAACCTACCTAAAACATTTTTCTAAGAAAGGTAATGGATTGGGGCTGCATGTACTTTACAATCACCAACACGATAACAAGATTCGAAAAAAGGATTTCGGAGACTCAATGTTTACGGGAGATAACTTCTATGATAGTTCCGAATATTTGAATCCTAAAGAGTTAGAGTTAATTTTCGGGAAGGTGTATGAGCCTAAATACAATGGCATTATAGATGCTATATGTAAAGAAGAAGATATTACTGACAGACAAACAAAAGCCGATATTTTGGAGTGGGTTTTCTTTCTGAAAGCCAGAAGCGTTTCATGGCGAGACAAAGCGAGATTAGAGTTGAAAGCGAGTGGCGTCGAATTGGACTTTGATTGTGAAGCCGTAAGAGAAGAACACTTAAGTGTTTTTACCGACAGCAGTAGACTTAAAAAAAAATCAGTCATTACGTTGAAATGTATACATCTAAAAGATGGACAATCCTTAAGAGTCCTAAGGATTTGTTTTGGTTAACCTCTGACAACCCTGGGTTCAGTATTAATTTAGATGGCTACGATAATAGGGTCGAAGAAGTAATACCCAATCCCTATTGTACAGATCTCGGACATGACACAATCCTATACTTCCCTTTAACTAAAAATTACTGTTTAGAGATCGGTCCCTTTTTAAAAGAGGATGACGTAAACTTAAACAGCTTTAATATTCCTGTCACATTTATGTCTGCCCCCGAATTAGAGTTTAGATTTATTAATCTCTGGACGTATTTAGCTCAACAAAAATTTGTTGTATCGTGCGATGCTGAAGGCCTGAAGTTGTTTGCGAAATTGATGACCAATCCATCAAAATAATACGACCATCATTTTTTGTTTAAAAACGACGAGTATTTCTTCAGTGCAGTTCTATATTTTATTAAAGTATTTTCTGGTCTTCCTGGAATGACTTTAGAGTTGATCTTTTCTAAGGCACTTTCTAAACCCGGTTTAAGAAGGTTATCAATAGAAGCACCCAATGCCTTTTCAAGAGATTTCAAATACGAAGCATAACTTCCTATGCTTTTTCCATGTACTCTATTATGAGGCAACCATTCTTTAAACGATTCTTCGTGGTTCATACCTTTTATTTGAGAATAAATGTATAGACTATGTACAGGAAATCCTAATCAGCGGGAGGTTAGTTTATTTATTCTGATAGGGCGTATAGATGCTCGTCTGTTTCAGGTTGGCTTTTTCATTTCGTATAACTTGGTTATATTCGTCAGAGCTCGTTAAACATACAAAATAAATTTACAATACTTCTTAATCAGGAAGAGCAAAAAAGAGCATTTACTGCAACATTCAATGCAATGTCAATATTGACACCAACTGACAAAAGTCGAAAGCCTTGCCCACCTTGCTTAGCGTCCTCCCTTTAAAGTAGGTAGGGTACCTGATTATAAATCAAGTGCCCCAGCTTGGATGCTATATTTATAAGTGTTTTCTTTATGTCTCAAACTTAACCTATGGACATAAATATACTTAGGCAAATCATCGGAGCCTACAAAAATGATTTCGCTCGGATCAGTAATGAAGAAATTTATAAGTGGCAAGCCGCACACACATATAAAAAAAATGGGACATTAACAGCCGTGATTTTTCTAACATGCTTCACGATGCTTTAGATGGAACCCTAAACCTGATGTCCTCAACTAACTACTACCCTCGAAGAATGATAAACACATACGCAGGACTTGAGCCGATTCTTGTGAGGGATGCTTTCATCCGGTTGTTCGATGAGGACAGAGATTTAATATCTCGAATGAAAATATTTCAACAGGATATTAGGGTTATACATGATTTACACATCACTGATGATCGCGTGCCATACCAAGACGATCGTGCGGTGATGGTTTATTTGGCTTTGGAATACCCCGAGCGATACTACTTTTACAAATTCACAATGTTCAAGGATTTTGTAGAGCAGGTAGCATACCCATACCGTCCCAAGCCTGGTAGCTCTGAAAATATACTTCACTTTTTGAATGTATGTAACATAGTCCTTGGCGAAATCGAAAACGATGATGAATTGATAAACATGCATCTCAATCGCCTGGGCTCTACTGAATATCCAGATAATCATTTGCATATCTTGGCGCAGGATGTTATCTATGCCGCAGTACAACATCTTTTGGTACCCAACAGGGGCGTGACATTACCAGTAAATGTTACTGTTAATGCTGGGGAGTATGTCGCCACCAATATCGAACCATCCTTACAGGGGGCGTTTATAAATCATATACAGAATGCGGAGAGAAACAAACGTATCGGTGACTTGGGTGAACTGTTTGTTATGGAATGGGAAGAGAAAAGACTTCGTGGTGTCGGTGTAATGAATCCTCGAGTAACACACGACTCGAAAAATATCGGGGATGGTTTAGGTTATGATATTTCGTCTTATTCTGACGATAGGCTTGTTCGATACATTGAGGTGAAGACAACAACAGGTAATATAACTCAACCCTTTTTCATTACAGCAAGTGAGTTAAAAAAGAGTCAAGAAGATACGAGGCGGTTCTATCTTTATCGTGTATACAACTACAACCCCGAAACAAAGGCAGGTGAAGTCTGGATTATACAGGGAGAGCTCACCCAATATTGTGTTAGCCCAAGCGTATATGAGGTTAAACTTAAGCAGGTTGTATAATTACCCAGTAGGCATTCTACCCATTATGTATATTTGCTTGATCCAATTCATATGTTATTATAAAATCCCTTAAGCTGTATCTTTGTAGCAAATTAAAATCGATATTGTAATGAGACAACCGACGGACCTGTGCTTATTGTGTAAAATACGACCAGCAACTAAAACAAATTCCCATATTTTATCAAGGTTTATTTCCACGGCCTTTTTAGAAGGGGCTGGAGCACGGAAGGGTTTTTCATTAGACAGTGATACTATATTAAAACAAGAAGGGGATCAAGTAGTTTTAGGCAGGACTAAAACGATACAAGACTCACCTAAGGAAAATTATATACTCTGTCCGGAGTGCGAAACATACCTGGGCGTTGTGGAGAGCTTATCAAGAGATACGTTTATTACATGGAGGGACAAGGTTGCTTTAAATGAATTCTCCCTAATTACCGTTATTCCTGGAGAACTTAAAGTGTTAGAGTGCACAAGTTCAAATCCCCGCATTATAAGGTTATTTGCTTACTCACTATTTTGGAGAGCCAGCATTTCATCCTTAGATTTATTTGCCGAATATTCTTTGCCTTGTGATATAGAAGAAGAACTTCGGAGTACTTTACATAAATATGAAGGTGATAGGCTTGGGTTCTTAGCTAAGATCGCCGCTGATCCTAACTTTTCAGATTATCCTTACGGAGTAGTAACTTCCGAAGTTTTCAATAATGGGGATGCGAACTTTCTCATGGCAATCCCTCACAATGCGTTGGGTTTTAGCACACTCCTTATAGATCGGTTTGCCTTTATGTTATACCAAAGTCTCCAGGTAAACGATGCGGCGATGCAAGGTCCATTTAATAACAGGACATTGGGTGATTGTAAAATGATGGTCGTGCCGGAAACGGTTTGGAAAATGCTCTTTAATGAGGCACCTGCAAGAGTTCTGCTTGATATTTCTAAGAATAATATAAAATAACATCACATCAACTATGACTATTTACGCAGACTTGGATTATGAAACACCTCCCGCTTCACGCGCTTTTGGTACATTCACTGTTATTGGTCTAAAGGAAGACGATCCCATTGATGGGTTGGACGTAACCCACCGTGTGGTTATAGGTAGTTTTTATCAGAGTTTGGAAGCTTTAAGGCGAGAGCTGGATTTATCTTATGGAATGCCTATTCCTCCCATTGCGGTGGAAGAAGTGTGAGTAAACACCCCCAATGCGGTCTGTTAGATATTATTCAGTTGAAATTTGTTTATCAAGTTACACTGAAACAAGGTCTTGCGTAACTCAAAGTAAAATCGAAATGTCAATATTGACATAGGGAATACTATTCGAAGGTCAGCAATGACTCAGAAATCCTCTTGTACTGGGCATCCGGCAGGGTCTTCATATAGTGGGCTGTAACGGCACTACTACTATGTCCAAGAGCATCACTTATAAAAGAAGTCGGTGTTCCATCAATTTTTAACCTGGTTGCGAATGAATGCCTCGCAAGGTTCAAAGTCAAATTCATTTGAAGACCGATTGCTTTTCCTATCGGCCTCATATCTCTATTAAGATTGCGCGCAAGTATATCTTTAGCCTTCTTGCGTTCTATGTCGCTGTTGGTGCCTCTAAACGCAGGAAAGATATAATCCTTCGTTGTTAGACTACCCCATTTCTCAATGATACGCTTTGCTTCAGGATGTAGATAGACCATGATTTCTTTTGTTTCAGAATTGGTCTTTGAAGTCTTTGATCTCACAAATGTTATCATATCTCCTTTGATCTGAGTGCCCTTTATGCTCAACGCATCTTTTATATTCATTCCATTACAGAGATATAGAAATATGAAGTAGTCTCTCGACCTGGTTTCACCATAAGATTTTGGTTCATATTCCATTAGTGCCTTCAATTGTTCAGGATAAAGAACATCTTTTGACTTCGATGACGTACCGATTGAATAGTCTTTAAAAGGATACAGACCTTGTGAGATATAACCTTCCTTTATTGCTCTATTGTAGATGTGCCTTAGGCTTCTCATATGAATTTGAGCAGTTGCGTTTGAATTGCCTTTATTGATCCACCACGCACGAAATGCTTTAAGATACTCAACTGTTATATCTTCTAAATAGAAGTTCTTTTTGAAGCGTTTAAACACTGATAAGGCCTGTTCATAGAAGCTTATGCTGCCTGCCCTATCTTCTTCAGTCAATTCGTCAATTTTCTGCTGAAACAATATCCCTAAATCAGTCTTACCTGAAACCTTTAATGCAGTTTCCGACTTGAATAAATTGGTGAACATCTTCTTATCAGTATTAGGAAATTGATTAAGAATTTCCTTTGCCTTTTTAAGATAACCATCAATACTATCTTTTAATAATTTGGCTTCTTTGGGAATAGTTCCTTTGCCTGTCATTGCTTTATTAAAGAGATCAGGTGTTGCGTACAGCTTTAATCCAATCCTGAATTGAGAACCTTTTAAAACAATTGAAATCTTGACCGGCAGCAGGTCACTATCTGCCATCGGAGTTCTTGCGTCAAGAAAAGGATAGACGCTACCTGTCTTTGTATTTTTTGAATTTGCCATTGCGATAATTGTATATCGCAAGTGTAGCAGACTATGGCGAAAATAGTAGTCTGGTTCTCAATTTTTGCAGAACTCCAGCAATTTAATCATAGTAACGATCTATATTTTCAGGATTTATCGCATATCGATTAAGCAACCAAACATCTATATTTGACAAAAATAAAACATGGAACTTTTTACTGGGAAAATATCAGGCAAACAACTTGAAGACTTCTTTACTAACGCTATAGAACATCAAAAGCAAAATATCAATAATGCAATTCAGGAATTTGAAATGCCTCAACTGTTTAATAATTGGCGTATTTTGATTCGATCAATAGACGAAATAATCAATATCCCCTATGAATTAAAAAGTGCTGAAGAAACAGGCCATTTTTTAGAACTTGATTTTGATCTTCTGGAAACTGATAACATTAATAGGTTAAATTCCGAATTAGGAATAATTAGAGAACGATTTGGTATTCAAGTAGCAGAGCGATTAGAAAAATTGTGTATGATGAGCTTCTTAATTCATGAGGAATATCAACATAATGGTTTTTACAAGTTTCTCGGCAATGTTAACCTATCAAATGCTATAAATGCAATTCTTTTTTTTCAATCGAGACGATTGTATTACGTGGCAATTCAATCGCTTATTCCAAAAATATCGCAGGGAAAAAAAAGAATACAATACAGTGAACTTTTAAATCATTTTCAACCAATTATTGACAGTAATATGGTAGGAATAACATCCTCCTACCAATATTTACTTCAAAACGAATCGTTAACTGATTTCGAAATGACTTCTGACGGACTGATGGCAGGAGGGAATTTCGCATACACACACTTAGAAGGCTTTTTTACTGAACCAGAACGACTCTCATTATTGGACCAATTAGAACTTAGACCTGATATTGTTGTAATAAAAAAGCAACTTCCAAAATCTGATAAATTGATTTTTTCCTTTAGTGAGGTGGCTAATACAATGTTATTATTTGAAGGAGCATTCGACAAGTATCAGATTGATCAAAGAAAAGAGTTTATCGAATTAAACTCTTTTTTCCTCGAAGTCGGAGTGTATATTATCGATGATTTCGATATTGTTATTCCAAGAGATGATTTTAATATCATTGCAACAAAGTATCCCAAATTTGAGCTATCTGTTAACTCTTCAGATTATTTTGCAGTCTTAAATAGCTTTGCACCTTTTCAAGAAGCTGCTGATAATTACCATTCAACTATTGTATTTCTTGCAAGATTTGCCTACAGAACTCTATCATTATGTTTATTAAAAAACAAAACATTTCAGATCAATTCAGGGTTTATTTTCGAACATAAAATATCTGAAATTCTTACAAAAAATGGATTTAATGTCCTGCCTATCAAAAGAATAAAGCGAAAGGAATTTGATTTGATAACCACCAAAAACGGGAAAGTTTATAATTTTCAATGCAAGAATAATTTTTTAGATATTACAAAAGTGGGAATGAATTATAAAAAGATTGGACGGCTTATTAAACTCCTCTGCACATCCTATGAAAAAGCATTGGTAAAGGAGGCTGGAAGAGAAACGCTAATCAAAGAAGCAACAGGAATAAATGACATAGAACATTTCGTCGTTTCAAGATTCCCTGTTATTACTCGAAATCAGAAAATAATTAATTTCAATGATCTGGAAAATAGATTGATAATCGGACTATAATAATCTGGCGCCAAAAAATTGCATTGTATTTTGCATTGAACTACTGTATCACTTAAGGCTCAAAAACATACATTTTATACTGTTGCTCAATACAATAGTTGCTTTTAAAGGTCAATAGGATGACTTCCAAGCGCGACTCAAAATCTGGTTATCGCAAGGTAGTGCAGGTTCGATTCCTGTTCTGGGCACCTAAATCACAAGTAAGAACCTCATACCTGACAAGGGTTTGAGGTTTTTCTTTTTGTATTTGGGACGGATATGGGACGCCTTTCAAGCAAATAAAAGAAAACAACTTAAGGGTTGATGATAATACGGAGGAAAAATTTGGGTTTCCTTTTGGAAACGGAAACCCAAATAAAATAAATTTCTTTTCAGGGGACTTTTACCTTTGGAGAGTGACCGTCTCAAAAGAAACCGGCATAAAAAGCAGTATTGTGCACATACTACAAATCTTGAATAGCCGGAAAGAAAATACAACATAACTCTCTTTTCCAATGACCTCTATTGCAAATAAGAGCAACGAGCAGAAGGCAGGAATATATCATTGATTTCACCTTAAGAACTGTCCTAATTAGGTATTCTTCGAACTAGAAATCTACCTATTAGAACCCAGCATTTAGGATTTCTTAAAGCTAATATCCAATGAAAACCAATGTGGAGTTATTTTTATTTTAGCAGGATAGATTAAAGAAGAAACACTTTTAATCTCTTTCACTGATTTGCTTTCAACATTTAGTACTTTCAAGGTCTTAGACATCCATCAACAATAAGAACCCCGTTAGGATTGGTTGTGATTTGCTTTCAACATTTAGTACTTTCAAGGTCTTAGACATCTAGTGGTGATCACTTATGTAGGTCTTACCTCTTGTGATTTGCTTTCAACATTTAGTACTTTCAAGGTCTTAGACATCTCAACCGTGAAGACGTAGACAACGATAACTGTTGTGATTTGCTTTCAACATTTAGTACTTTCAAGGTCTTAGACATCTAATTAAAAATTGATGCATTAGCGAACTATGTTGTGATTTGCTTTCAACATTTAGTACTTTCAAGGTCTTAGACATCATAGATATTGCCAGGCACTAATAAACATTGGTTGTGATTTGCTTTCAACATTTAGTACTTTCAAGGTCTTAGACATCCCTGAACGCCAGCACCCCTATCGAAAAGCTGTTGTGATTTGCTTTCAACATTTAGTACTTTCAAGGTCTTAGACATCCTTAACGACGCTATAGAGGCAACAGAATCTGTTGTGATTTGCTTTCAACATTTAGTACTTTCAAGGTCTTAGACATCGAAGATAAGAACGCTCTGGCCCATGTAGCGTTGTGATTTGCTTTCAACATTTAGTACTTTCAAGGTCTTAGACATCCCTGAACGCCAGCACCCCTATCGAAAAGCTGTTGTGATTTGCTTTCAACATTTAGTACTTTCAAGGTCTTAGACATCTTTGTGCTCAATCTGGCACTTAATGCAGCCGGTTGTGATTTGCTTTCAACATTTAGTACTTTCAAGGTCTTAGACATCGCATACCCTATGTTTATAAGGTCGCAATCTGTTGTGATTTGCTTTCAACATTTAGTACTTTCAAGGTCTTAGACATCAGATAATGACTACCTCAAAGCGCCGGCACGTTGTGATTTGCTTTCAACATTTAGTACTTTCAAGGTCTTAGACATCATAGAACTGCTGCCCAGTCATTGCCACATGTTGTGATTTGCTTTCAACATTTAGTACTTTCAAGGTCTTAGACATCTTTTTCGACTAAGCCCGGCACAACTCCGGGGTTGTGATTTGCTTTCAACATTTAGTACTTTCAAGGTCTTAGACATCTCATGATCGCTTTATTTTATCTGTGAACCTGTTGTGATTTGCTTTCAACATTTAGTACTTTCAAGGTCTTAGACATCATGGTTCGGCTATTACATCAGCACACCAGTGTTGTGATTTGCTTTCAACATTTAGTACTTTCAAGGTCTTAGACATCCTTAATGAGCAGGTAGCGAACGGTAAACTGTTGTGATTTGCTTTCAACATTTAGTACTTTCAAGGTCTTAGACATCCTTAATGTAGATTCATCGTCAAGATTTGATAACTCTTCGTATAGCCAAACAAGTAGTTCTCCTCGCAATGTCATCATTTCTTGATGCTTGCTTCTATTGGGGTCAAAGACGTCTTTGAAAGTCCTATCAGACTGGATTCTGAAGAACAGAAACTGGCTAAATAGTCCATTTTCGATATCGGGAATTAATTTCTTGAGTTGATTTTCCGTGCTACTAAGTAAAATTGTTAAGCAGGGTCTTTGGATTACAATTGTTCCACTCGTTTTTCTGCTCATGCTAAGGGTTTCATGCTCGAATGCAACTCTAAGGAGGTCGGAAAAGTTTCCATGTTCTGATTTATTCGCGGCTGATACAGTATCAGTCTCAGTTTCAACTATTATTCCTCTGGAGTGATTTTCTAACAGTATTTTGTAAAAATTGCTCTTGGTATTGTTTGCGGGTATGATCAACATTGCCTCAGTCTTGTCAACGTCGTTTATTTCTTGTTTGACTCTGTTTCTTTCAGTCATTTCCCTTTGAATTGGCATTATCAATTCCTTGCACGCTGTTAGGCCTCCCTTTCCGGAGCCGAATGGCCCTATAATGTATCCATAAAGGTTTGCTTCGTACCTCTTACCTGCGTATTTGGTATAGTAGCCGGGCAAAACTCCGCTGATTAGGACAATCGAACTGAATAGAGCCATTGCTTTTTCCTGCTCCGTCTCATGTTCATCAGGAATGGGTTTAAGAATGTCGGGCAATATCTTGTATATCACCGTCGGAAATTTTGAGCCTTCTTCCATCAGTAAGTCCTCTACTGCGAAATCGTTCATCGATTTCATTTTACCTATATTTACTTGATCTTTATTCGACTTTACTTTGTTTCTTGTTGTCATTTCAATTGATTCTGTTGTTAAGAATATTACCATAGTGGTCGTATAGCAGCCACTATGGCAGTCGTTTGGTTGATTACCTATGTTTTAAAGTGATTAGCGCTTTCTCGAGTATTTTGTCTCTAGTTGGCACCTGATTTTGCATAGCCCATCGAGTCACCTGATGGCGTTCGAAGAAAAGGGTCTTCCCCTGAATCTTGCTGTGAGGGATGATACGTTGATGTGTCCATTTGTAGATGCAGCTTTTGCTGACACCTAGGTAACATGCTACTTCATCGACTGACAGTAGTCGCTTTGAAGTCCTCATCTGAAAGAGCATCTCTTGAATTGTTGCTGTTAAGTTTTCAATTTTTGTCATGTTGCTTTGTTTTTTTGGTTTTGAAAGAAAATTTTAAAATGTGAATGATGGCAGTTTTTGAATTGCCTGTTGTTTTAATGAATCGCTGATTCTGACATAGCGCTGACTCGTTGAAATATTAGTGTGACCTAACAGCTTGCTGGCGATAGAAATGTCAATACCCTGTGCAATCATTTCTGTTCCATAGGAATGACGAGCACAGTGGAATGTTATGTGTTTTTCTATTCCTGCATCACGTGTCCAGTTCCTGATAATTTTCAAAGCACCGGTATGTGAAGGGAGTTTGAAAATCAAACTTTCTGAGTTGCCTTTTTCTCCTAACAAACACAGAGCATCATTATTTAGAGGTATCGTGACCCGGCTCTGCGTTTTGGATTGTATTATGCTGACAGATTTTGATTGAATGTTTTTCCAAAGCAATTGCTTAATGTCTACCCACCTGAGGCCAGTGGTTAAGGCAAATAAGAACGCTCGTCGTACATTGTCATTTCCGCAAAATGTGTCATATAGTCTTCTTATCTCTTCAGTTGTCAAAACCTCCTTTACGATGTATGAATACTGTTTCACACGAATCCTCCTAGTTGGATTATTCCTAAATAACAGTTCTTCTGTTGCTGCATCAATAATTTGCTTTAGCTTACTGAAATAATTATGAGCACTTTCTCCTTTAAGTTCGTTTTCGAGTGATTTGGCAAACCTTTGCATTGCAATCTCTGTCATTTCAAATGCTGGTATTTTATCCTTGCCAAAGAATGTCTTGAGTCTATTTAACACACCCCAGTATTTTCTCTTGTCTTTTACAGCATGTTGGTTGATGAAGTTGACTGCGTATGCAATGAAGTCTTCGGTAATACGGTAATCTTCCTGGAGCATGTACTCCCCATTCAGCATCCTTTTAGTTTCCTCATTGGCAATCTTCCTTGCGATTATCATTTTCTCCTTCTTTTCTTCTCGCTCCTCAAATGTTGACGGATTGGTTTTGAATTGAAGTTTCAATGATGTTTTTATTCTGACGCCGTCAATTGTGCGAATCAGGATTAAGCTTGTTTTGCCTGTCGCCTTGCTCTTTTCTTCATAAATTTTCGCTGTCATTTTATGTCATTTTATTTTTTAATGTATTTTTACCCTTCCTGTATTTGTACGTCCGTCGATTTTTAACCAGTTTGCTGATAACTTCTGTTTTCGTCCTTGTTGATTTCCATTTTTGAATACTTTGGTCTCGTGTTATCCAAGTGCATAATGCTCTCCCTATAGTAAACTTCGCTGTAGTAACGCAGTTTGCATAAAAAAGAGCTACTTATTAAATAAATTTCTAAAGCTAAGTTCCAAATAATTTTATAAAATATTACCTTTCAATTACTTAAATATATTATACATAGTTATTTGATTGGTCGAAAGAAAAATCGGGAGTTTTAAAAAGGCATCAATTCATTTCAGCCTTCCCCAAAAACCGATACGTTCATTTTACTTTTTGTATATTTGACATATGAAACAAGAGCTAACTCCTGAAGCTATTTTTGAAATTATTTCAAAACAGGACTTTGATCAATCTACTGGGATTGAGAAAACTCAGTACTATGAATTGATTAATACTTATAGAGGTATGAAACTCAGTCAACTTCGTACAATGAGAGATTTGGAGACTGAGAATGAGAAACTTAAACAGAAAAACAAGGAATTGTCAAGAGTGGAAACCGCAATCGAAGACCTAAAAAAAAATTCCAACTCTAAGAAGAAATGATACTTCATGGTTTAAAATAGCACTTATAGATTTCCTTAAAAATGACTGCAAAGTTAGTTTAAGGTTGGCCTGTAGAATTGTTGGTTTCAGCACTTCATCTTATTACTACGAACGGGGCACAAGGTCTGGGGAGGTTATTGATAAATTAGATGAGTTGATTCAATTGCATCCAAATTGGGGAATTGATAGCTGCTATGAAGAAATTCGGAAGCAGGGACTAAAATGGAACAGGAAAAAAGTTCTAAATAATTACAGATACTTTAGATTAAATGTGAACAATCGAAATGATAGGTGAAAATGCCGGACGTTTTTCGGACGTTTTTCAGAAGTGAAAGGAAAAATGAACATGGTATGAGTGGGTTGAAAACCATGTAAATATTGACTTCTATCATTTTTTATAGTTAGATTATCTCGGTTAATATTCCTGTTCTGGGCACATTCCGCTGATTATCAGCATATTACATGGGAGATTGACTAAGTGATTAGACCTTCTTCAAACAACTAAAGTACCAAGTATTTGCAAGCAACTTGCAAGCTTGGTACTTTCTTTTTTATGGCAATGTTACCTCTATCAACCATTGACAGGTTGTAAGTCATTTCGTTTTCAGGGGACTTTAAGATTTTTGAGAGGTAGTCCGTCTCAAAAGAAATCTGTTAGTCAGTCGCTTCTTTGCCATACATTTTAAGCGTCCGACTGACAGCATGTAAATATAACAAATATTTCAATTACCCTAAACAACTCAGGGCATTCCACCCGGCAATGAGTGCAAGTGCTTAGTACAAAGCACACCCACTATATCAGCAAACTGGCATACCCCTTCGGCGATAGGCCTGTTTGCTGGTTTAAATATTGGGAAGAGGGTATGGGTTAAGCCATGGTAAAGTTCTTACATTAGTTTTCACTTATCTTTGTTACCTAAAAACTATAGCTATGAATAGATATATTCTGCTGGCCACGGGCCTTATGATTACTGTATTTTCCATATGCTCTTGCTCAAAAAAGAACGACGCCCCCACTTCTCTAACAGGCGATACTATTTATTCCAGTGAATATCTTAACCTTCAACTCGGGAGTGTTTATTATTCTCTGAAAGACTATAAAACATCAAAACATCCAGGCATTAGCATGTACTGTCAGGACCATGCATTGTTCACCCCTGCGACCTTTCAAATTTCCGAATCGGATGGGGAAAAGGTTTCTGGTGTTGATATGGTTTCTATCAGGTTTTTTGAGATGCCCTCGACGGTTTATAGAGTGGATTCAACTTCTAATTTGTGTATAATAACTGGCTCCCTCGGGTACGCACATCCCACCGGTATTGTTAACCTTACTCACAACGACAGTAGCTATATCGAAGGTAGCATAGATGGTATCATTACCAAACAAAGCCATTTTGATTCTGTGATAACATTTAGAGCTACTTTTAAATTATATAAGTATTAGGGATTTAGTAAACACAAATCATAAAAAGAAATAAAAGGTGGAAGGCAATTGATTTTGAAAAAAGATGGTGATTTCTATGTTATGAGTTTCCTTACCACTCATGAATATTCAATCAAATAAATTAACTATTTAATTGTGAACGTGCACGTTTTGTTGTTCTCGTCCAAGTTGTTCTTGCGAAATAGTTTTACCCATTTTTGCCTACTAATGGCATAGCCATTTGTGTTATTGCAATATTCATCTAAAGAATCTGCATTAATAGCAAAGGCCTTTTCATAATTAAATAATTTTGTAGTCATTGTAATGCTTTCACCTGGTAGAATTATTTGGGGGAAAAGATGCTGATCGTGTGTTCCAGAACAATAATATCTCACCGCAAAATCAATTTCACAAGGATCACAGTCATACGATTCACCAACAAAATATTTGTTACTAGAATTATTAACAAATGTAACGTTTAGATCACCCACTGGATGAAATACACAAGATGATGCCCAAATACTAAAAAAAGTAATCAAAACACTATTTACAAAAAATTTGCTAACGCTTTTTGGGCGGCTCAAATGCAATATCATAGTACTACTTTAATAACATCACGTCCCCTCTCTGTCAAATACGCATGATTACTTACCAACAGATTATCATGCCGTTTCCCAAGCTCATGCACCCTGCTTTACCCTCATGCCTACTGTAGATTTCTAATCGGCGTCCCTACTTCCCCTCCTCCTTCTTCTCGGGCAATGGGCCTTTCTGTACTTTGCCTTCTGTCCATTTGCCTTTGGCTTTTTCTTCGTAGTTGCCCATGCGGGTCTTACTTTTCAGAAGGGTATCTTTGGTTAGCTTAAAGTACATTTCACAGCGGCTGCAATAGAGGAGCACATAGGTGCCTGTCTCTTCTATGGTAGTCAACGTATATCGCGGATAGCCGCCATACACATTGTATTCAAACCAAAAGCCGTCGTTGAACCGGATAAAGTAGCCGTCTCTTTCGTCAGACTGGTAGGCAAATACGTTTATGTCTGCCGCCATTACTTCCATCAGGCTCAGGCCATCTTCGCAGCTTATCCAGTTGCCGTTGTATATCTTGTTGTTAATGTCGTTGCGGCTATTGCCCCAGTAAGATTCATCTTCTGTAAGCCTTACATATACCGTTCGGGTAGGATCAAAAAGTACCACTTCATCGGGCGATTCCTGCACCAGCTGATACTTAAACCTTACCACGCGGTCTTTTATCCTTACCTCCTCCCAATCGTTACCACCCGCAGGACGGTAGATAGAATGATAGTTCTCGTCGGTAGGCTTCAGATAAAAGGCGAACGCCATGTTCTTATGTATGTCTTTACCCGTCTTTACTACCTTTTCAGACACATTGTGTTTTACCCAGTGGCCGGTATAATTCTCTATAAATCCTTTAGGGCTGTTGGCGGCATTGTAGTAAACACCTGCGGCAGATACCTGCATGTAATACCCACCTCTGTTGTTAGACAGCAACAAGTAATCCTCTTTCTTCTCCGCTACAGAATAGGTATTCAGCAGTATGCCATCGTCATAAGTATACTCCAGCCACTTGTTATCTTTACCCGTAGTAAAAAAGCCACGGCACTCCTTCTTCTCATAAAAAAACACCTGCTGTTTGGCTTTTATATAGTGTTCTGCAGGCTTGCCATTGCAGTCTTCGCTCCAGTAGCCATCATGCACCTTTTGGGTTATATTGTCTTTGCTCTCCCCGCTAAAATATTGCGTTGCTGTAAGGCGCACATACTGCTTTCTTTCTTCGTCATACAGTGTTACCTCATTTCCTTGCTCGCTCACCATTTTATAGTGGTAGCGCGGCCGGTTCTTTAGGGCATACATCTCTTCCCACTTACCATCTCCCTTAGTGATCAGGTAGTCGTAAAGGCCATTTTTCTGATCATAATAAAAGATAAACGCACGCTTTCCTTTGGCGGAGGCGGCCAGTGAGATCATGCATAGTAACAGGCAGGCGAGTATATTCTTCATTGCAAGTGGTTTGGAAGTGTGTAAGATAATGAAAAGACGCAATTTAAGATATATGTAATTGTATGTGCGCCAAAATATGCGTTTGTTGATGCTCCGATCTAAAACATATATTTGCAAAAAATTCTGACATAAAAACAATCAGACAGACTTAAAAAATTACAAACCATTACTATAATGAAAAAACTGATCACTACTACCCTATCTGTACTAGCTATTGCTATGAGCGCCCGCGCACAAGTTGCGGCTTACGTACCAACCAACGGTTTAAAAGCCTGGTATCCATTCAATGCTACTACCAACGACCAGAGCGGCATGGGTAACCACCTAGCAGGATCTGTAAACTATGTGTCCGACAGATTCAGCGTTGCCGGCACCGCAATAAGTGAGTTTACACCATCAGCACCACTTAGCTGTAGGGCACCTAATTTCATCTTCGGTTATGACTCGGCCTTTACCACGGCTGTATGGGTCAATTTTTATGGCGCAAGTGGAACGGGTGGACTGGTCATGAAGCATGGCATCACTACAGCACTGGCATCTGACTTTGTGTGGCAGATGGCCGGCACAGCGGGCGGCAATCCAACTTTTGCAGCCAGCGTTACAACTCCGTGGATATTTGATACCTATTCATCTGCTTTACCAATGAATAGCTGGCAACATTTAGTTGCAGTATATAACATTGGAGCGATGAAGCTTTATCTAAACGGCGTATTGGTTGCAACACAAACCCTGGCGGCATCGCCTTCGGCCACCAGTAACCAGCAACCTTTCTGGATAGGTTATGACCAGTGGAATAATACTGTGATGGATAGCACAACTCTTGACGACATTGGGGTGTGGAATCGTGCATTGGCAGATTGCGAAATAGCAAAATTGTACTTCTCGACTACAACCCTTATCACAAGCGCGTCGGCAAACGACACAGTGCTTGCCGGCGGAACTGCACATTACAGCATAGCCGACACCGGTGGATCTGCTACGTACCAATGGCAGCAAGATGCAGGCACAGGCTTTGCCAACCTCACTAACAGCGGACCGTACAGCGGGGTGACAACAAAAAATCTGTCCATAAGCCCTGTAACACCGGCTATGCATAACTACCAATACAGGTGTTTAAGAAATGGCGCTCCTTGCTCCGATACATCTGCCGCTGCAAGGCTTGTTGTGAACACAGTGGGGATCAGCAACATTGACGGGAAAAATAGGGTTGAAATATATCCAAACCCTGCGCAAAATCAAATCACTGTAAGCACTGCTACGCCAATTACTTCTTTGATAATATTTGATATTGTAGGTCAAACAGTACTTGAGCAACATGACCTATCAAAAACTATAGACATTGATATTTCAAGATTTACTACCGGAGTGTATTTCATAAAAGTGGATGGCATCTATGCCGGGAAATTTCTGAAAGAGTAGTACAAGAGTAAATGAGTATGTAAAGATTAACAAAAGCGGTGCAACAGAGCGAAGAGCGGTTGCACCGCTCTTCTAATTGATCACGTATCTAACCTATAAATAAACTCCTCAATCTCCATTTGCCGGGCGTTGGCAAAACCATGGTCTGTGCCGATTTTTACAAATCCGCACTTTTCGAGCAACTTCTGTGAACCATAATTATCAAAGGCTACACGGCCATGTATGGGTCGGGCATTTTCGATTTTCAGAAACTCCTGAAGCGCGGTTGTTGCAATGCCCTGTCCCCAATATTTTTTATCGATCCAGTAGGTGATCTCTGTATCGCCAAACATTATGAACTTAGCAATGCTACCTACTATTTCATTATCAACTTTTATCGTCTGTGTATTATTGGTAGGATCAAGCAAGAACTTACTGTATTTTTCAATGTAGGCCTCTTTGGCATGTGAGTCTTTGGCAGTAAAGGCAGCCAGGTAATTCGCTTCATTATCCAACTGAAATTGAAATAGAGTATACAGGTCGTCTTTAACTGTTTTCGTTAGTTTCAGTGCTTTGTTTGTCATGGCCAATGTGCTTTTAAATAGTATGGAGATACCCCAATAAAAATACTACATTCTATTTAAACCGATTGGCTATAAACCGGTGTATCCGGCATTTTATCGTGCTGAACAGGAAGGTCATTTTTGGTGATGTGAAATCCGGAAGCATGTGGCAGAGGAATGATGCCGCCACTGTAATGTTCTGCCCACACCCTGGTGAATGCAGCACCATAATAGAGAATGAGTGCAGTATAGAATACAAAAAGCAAAATCAACACAAGCGAGCCCGAACCGCCATAGATCTCTTTAATATTGCCCGACAGTCCCCAGGAAAGAATGTACTTACCTACACTGAAGAGTACACCGGCAACAATTGCCCCAACTACGCTACTACGCAATTTAGGTCTGCCATCGGGTAAAAACCGCAGCAGCACAAAAAACCATGTACTCACCACTACCAATGCTACAACAGGATTAAGTAAACCATGAGCATACATACCCAACCTTGGAGACAGCTCTGAAAGATAAGGTCCAAAGTAGGCCTGCACCAGTTCTATAGCCATAACAGCAAGGAACAATACCCCGGTAAACAGAATGAACCCTATTGCCTTAAGCCGAGACAAAAGAATGGAGAGTATGTGCCGCTTTTTATTGACCCGTATACGCCATAGTTGATTAACAGAGTCTTTGATGACCATGAATAGTGTAGTGGCAACAAAAAGAAGGAAAATAAAAACAAGCACAGTTGCAAAGGGTTGGAGATGAAAACTACGTACTGCCTTGATCACCGAGAGGATCTGCTCACGACCATCGTTGCCCAACACGTTACCCACCTTGCCCAGTATCTGCCGGCCTACTGCGCGCCTGTCAAAGAACAAACCTAATGCCCTTACAATGATCATGAGCATGGGCGGCAATGCGAACGTGGTAAAGAAGGCTGTAGCACCCGCCATACGCAACGGATCATTGGCCGCCAGCAACTTGCCGGACTCTTTAAAGACAGAAAATAAATTCAATAGTTTTTCGCGCATGGTGTTCAGTCGAAGTACTGGTATTATCTCAACAATAAGAGGAGCCTTTATGTATCGATTAAGGCAAATATCCCGCAGCGGGAAAACCGGTGCGGGATACTACAGGGAAGCTTTATCGATTATTTCTTTGCTTCAAGATCTAACTTGATGTTCACTGTTTCAGAAATGAACTTATCACCCAACGTTTTGTCATTACCATAAGCCATTTGCCACTGACGGCGATCAATATTAAAATTGCCCTTGGCTTTGAGCGTGTTCTCGTCGAGATCTATTTTGGCAGGGAAGGTTACGTTCTTGGTATCCCCCTTTAAAGTAAGATTGCCGCTGACACTAAAATTGGCACCCGCAACTATCGACGTATCTTTTCCATCACCGGCGTAGGCCTCAACTTTTGTGATCACGAATTTTGCAGTGCCAAACTTTGCTGCATCAAAGAAATCACCGCTCAGCAGGTGTGGCCTCAGCTTAGACTGAAACATTGCTTCCTTTTGCTCCATTTCCATAGAGTTGATATTGATAACGAACTCACCACCTGAAACCCGATTACCGTCTACGGCTACAATGCCCGAAGACAGATGAAAATTACCGGGGTGATTTTTCCCTATACCATAACCAATAAATTTCACACGAGAACTGCCGGTATCTACAACAAAAGACTGGCCAGTGGCGGTAGAACCGGGCTTTTGCGCGTCTGTTATAGCTGCATTATCGCCCTTAGGCGCATTTGAACAGGCTGTGAATGAAAGCGTTGCCGCTAAAACAGCCGGCAATAAGAAGATGTGTTTGTGCATAACCAAGCGTTTTTAATGTAGTGCATATAAAAACCGTGCACATAACCGAAGAAGACTGAGATTTTGTTCAACCAAACAGCAAAAACTACTCATTCTTTTTCTTGTAGGTCAAAAAAGTCATGATCAAGCCCAGTTCTTCTGCTGTCACCGTAGTCTCAGGGATACTGCTTTCGTGTTTGGGATTCTTAACCCGTAGCTCATAACCGATCAATTGGTCCTGAGAAAAATCGGGAATGACAGATCGCTTACCTGCTGGCGTGTTGTGGCATCCCGAGCAGTTGATGTCATACAAGGCAAGCCCCTTATCGCATTGCTTAATGTACTCTTGTTTTACCGCATCGGGCATGTTAGCCGGAAACTCATACCTTACCTTACTTCTCTGCCCAGCATAAGCAATGCACGTGATCATTGCCATAAGGAATAAAATAATTTTCTTGCTCATCATAATTGCTAGTATATGCCCCCAACTTTCCTGCTGTTCAATGCTTTGACCCTGGATTTAGGCAATGATACCGGGGCGATCTCCGTTGGTATTTCTTCATTGAGTGAATTGATAAATGCGATAAGGTCTTTTTTCTCCACGGGAGTAAGCTTTAGCGAATCTGCAGAAAGGGTTTGATTAGCCACATTCAATCCATGCCCGTTACCACCGCCGCCATCATAAAAATCAATAACCTGTTCCATTGTCGTAAAGACACCATTGTGCATGTAAGGCATTGTATGGGCAGAATTCCTGACAGTACCGGTCCTGAATGCATTCATTGTTTCCTTGGCTGGATTCATTACATATCTACCTTTGTCCTTGCTCAAACTGAGATAGGATATGGTCTCAGGGACACCTATCACTTCAAATTCAGAACCAACATAAGGTGGTTTAACGCCATTGAATTGCGGCACGAAATGACAAGTAGCACACTGAGCTTTACCCATGAAGAGATTGAAACCCGATTGTATGGACTGAGATACATTTCGGGCTTTATTCATCGCTCCATCAAAAGGGGCAGACTGCCTGCTAAACTGACTATAATACCAGGTTATTGCTGACACAATATGATCGTAAGTGATCTCTTTTTCAGCCGGTGTGTACGTTAGCAATTTGCAGAAAATATGGCTGTATTGTTTGCAACTCAGCACCTTCCTCAACACTTCTTTTTCACTACATCCCATTTCGTCAGGATTACTAATAACAGCTTTTGTCTGGTCCTGCAGATTACTATGTTTTCCATCAAGCATTACGAGGTGATTGTAGCTGGAATTGAGCAACGTAGGAGAATTGCGTGCAAGGCGATCTACCCTATTGTAATGAAGCGAAGTAGCAAAGGCAGTATCGGTAAAAAACTGACCAGGTTTATGACAGGATGCGCAAGTACGCATGTTATTGCCAGAGAGTATAGGGTCGTGGAAAAGCAATTTGCCAACCTGCTCAATCTCCGCCAGCACACTGTCATTGGTCACCCGTATAAAAACCCCTTTTGAATTTTGTCCGGGGTACAAATTTTTGTCGAATACCGAAACCGCATTTTTGTTCAATGAATAGTCGACGAGACTATGACTTACTACATGATACCTGGCTATCAGCTGCTGGTTGATGATAAAGAGCGGGTTGACGTAATCCCTGATAAACTTGAAATGATCGAAGTGGTTGATATCATGGGGCTGAGTATTTACAAATTCATTCATCCGGCCATATAGGCTCAAGTAATCTGCCGTTATCGGTGTAGCAGGAAAGCTTGCATTGAATGCTGTATATATATTCCTGTTTGCCGACAGCATGATCCGCAATTCGGGGATGACAAGTGTCGGATCCGGACATTCAAAACCTGTGGTGTATATAGCGGCCAGATTCAGCAGCCACAACCTGTTACACAAATAAAAATGATGATAAGTCTGTAATTCCCCTGTTATAGAATTTGCTGAATAAACTGAAGTTGCTGACAGAGATGATTGTATCAATGAAAGCAAAGAATCCTTTACCGGCTTTTCTTCATCAAGATATAATGTCGCCAGCGTAAGCCCTGTACCCTCCCGTTTATACGGCTTCTCAAATTTCTCAAATACTTCAGTTTCCCACTCTACAGGCAATGGTCCGTTAATTCTTCTATACGCTTGCGGTTCAAGGTAGCGAAGCCATATATCCGCAGCCTTCATAGCATTCCTGGCATCTTCTATTTTGTTTCTTACTTCCCTTTTGCCATTTTCTGAGTTGATGTCTGATGCGCCAATGCCGGCAATTAATTGTTTTTGTGTAACCTGCACCTGAGCAATAGCAGAATTGTAGGCAGACAAATAATCTGCGCTCCCATTATCCTTAAATGAGATCAGCAAACTAGCCGCCAGAGCCAGGCATATGGTAACAAGATAACATTTTATCATGACGATCGATTCCGCCTAACGGCGTAGCAGAGCAAATGTATTTGTGGTACTTTGCTTTAACCTTAAGCCGGCATTAAGCCAGTGTTAAGTAATATCATACGTCACAAAAATAAAGACCCAATGAACTTTGTTCATTGGGTCTTCGCAATATTTTGAAACAGTTTGTTTCGCAGGAATTGAATTAGTGCATTACAACCATTTTAAGATTGGTTGTATTAACACCATCAGACACTCTGACAAAGTAAATGCCATTCTGGAGAGCAGATGTGTTAACTGTAACTATCTGCTCACCCGCACTTAGGCGATTATTGATAGCAGGCAGAACTTCTTTACCCTGCACATCCACAACAGTTATAGTTACCTCAGTTTCATCCTTAAGCGCTACTGCTATCGCTGCTTCATCTCTTGCAGGGTTAGGATAAACTCTAAGTGAAGTACCTCCATTTACAGACGTTATACCAGCAGGTGTTAAACCATTTCCTCCCAACGCAAAATCATAAGTTGCTTCATCAGCATCGGTATTGGCAATGCTGATTATAGCATTGCGCGTAGCCGTAGCCATTGGCTGGAATTGTACAACAATTGGTTGATTGCCATTGGCAGGAATGGTGACAGGGAATACAGGAGCACCATACAAAGTAAACTCACTTGCATTAATACCGGCAAAGGTAATAGCTGAAATAGAAAGTGGCCCCGCACCGGTATTCTGTATCACAAAATTTTGTGTTCTTGTAGTGCCTACCTGCACATTACCAAAGTCGGTATTGTTAGCCACACCCGGGGTTACGTCACCTGCAAAAATGGTAGTTGAGTTACCCTGTACATTGATCTCCGGCGTGCCGGTACCTGCACCCTGTATTGCAAACGAGTAGTTAGTTTCATCAGCATCATTGGTATTAATTCCTATTGCCGCGGATCTGATACCGGTAGCAGAAGGTGTAAACCTTACAGTCACTGTAAATGAATCGGCCATTGCTACAGCAATGGGGAAAGATGGCGCACCTACCACAGTAAAGTCGGTTGCTGACACCCCTGTGAAGTTAATGCCGGCTACTGAAAGTGTACCATAACCAAGGTTTTGTATTACAAATGTCCTTGTATTATTGCTACCCAGTGCTACAGCACCGAAGTCGGTATTATTGGCTGTTCCCGGTGTAAGATCACCATTGATGATATTGACACTATTACCTGTAACGTTTACTTCCGGCGAATCAATACCATTACCTGCTACTGCAAAATCATAATGACTCTCATCTATATCGCTGTTTACAATATTGATGGTTGCAGTTCTGCTACCACCCGCAAGCGGAGCAAAACGTATGTTGATACTCTGTGAGTCATTAGCGGCCAATGTGAGCGGGAATGTTGGCGCACCAATCAATGTGTATTCACTAGCATTAACACCTGTAATGTTGATACCTGATACCGATAAAGCCCCTGCACCTGTGTTCTTTATTACAAAGGTCTTGTTCTGTGTGCTACCTGTGTATACGCTACCAAAGTTGGTATTGTTAGATGCTGCGGTCACAATACTACCATCAGCAATGTTCACTCCATTACCTTTCACAGCCACTTCAGGTGCTGCATTAAAGGTAGCAGGGTTATAGTACGCCAGCAATTGGCCGCCTTCTACTACTTCTCCTGAAATTGCATAGTGTGCCTGGTCAACAGTAAGGAACATACCAGGACCCAGTATGCGTTCTGCATCTATTATACCGGATGCTTCTTCATCTATAGTCAGGAAGTTAGCACCACCTGTCTGGAAACGTGTTGTATCATGTGCACCAACCTGCACCAAAGCATCAGTAGCAATTGTATACTGCCACACCTTACCCACATGTGCATTAGATCCTACGTCTTCAACCAACAGTATATGTCCGTAGTTGTCTATGGTAAGATTATCCAGCATCTTCTGGCCTTCTGTACCATCAAGTACAGCTGTTATAGTACCACCCAGTGCAGGCTTTGTAGCATCTGTAAAACGTAATCTCCACAAGCGACTTGGACTTGTGAATGAGTTGGTTGTTGCAAAGTAAAAATCATTAGGGCTACTTGGATCCCATGCGCCATCTTCAGGACGAAGGAAGGTTGTAACACCTGCAGTATTACTCGCATTGTTCAATGCAGTACCTGTCATGTTGTGTACATCGCCCATATCCGTCAAAGTAAACGCAGTGTTTGGCGCAGGAACGCTGCTACTTGTTTCTGAGAGAAGACCAGACACTGTAACACCAAACAACTTACCATTGTTCAAACCTGCTTTATCAATGTCAGTTCCGGCATTAGTTTTGTTACCAACATAAACATATACTTGTCCGGGCGTTGCATCATCCATACCTATTACCACAGTTGTGTCACTAGCTATAGCGCTGGCTACAGAATTCTCCCATGAGAACTTGCCCAGATAAGGCAGTTCATAACTTTTACCTGCATCAGCACCAGTTGCAATATGACCAAACGCACGACCTTCATTGCCCGCTTCTTCGCCATTCATAAATATGCGCTGCTGAGTACCCTTACCCGTAGCCGCATTGTAGAAAGCGGTTACCGCTGGCAGGTCTCCGGAGCAGAACCTATTCAATGCCGCAGAGGTAGATGGGAATGAAGAATTATAGGCTACATAACTTGAGGTAGCGGTATTCCACAAATTGATGTTCTGAATGAGATCGGCACCACTTACAACAGCTAATGTAGACTTATTGATCACCCATTTAGAAACGAAAGAACCAATAGAACCGTGTGCACGCGCTACACCTGCTGTATTACCAAATTCATGGTTCATCAACAGGGTAAACGTACCATCATTATTATCGAACAAACCTGAACCATCAGGCGTACCGCACATCTTGTAACCACCTACCACATCGGTCGCAGTAAGTATGGATGTAAAGCGTGCATCGGCTACTGTAGGAACAAGGTAAGGTGTTTGTGAAGAACTTGGCCCTGTAACACCTACAGACAACAGAATTGTTGAAGGCTGAAAATTAACCAGCTTATTCGCACCCTGCAGACTATATTTAACTACATGACTAAGGTTGGTAGTCGCCGTAGCAATGCCATTTTCAGGCAATGAAACCTGCCCGTAGTCATTGTCGTTAGCAACAGCTATTGTACTGTCATTAATGATTGACAGGCCTTCTGCCTTTTCCAGCAATGGATTCCAGCCGTTAGCAAGAAGGTCTATAAATAAAGTCTTCTTTACCGGGATGATACCGTTAGCCGCAAGTCCTGCAGAATCTAGGAGCGCCTCAAGTGTAAGACCGCCATATAAACCTGACGTAACTGTTGATGCAGTGCTGATATTGATCTTGTATATTCTTTTGATATCAGTAGTGCCCCTCAACGCTGCTTCCATTACCAGGAAGGTAGTATCGTTGATAGCAGCCATATCGCCAATCTTCCAATCTCTGAGGCGGATCTGGTTAGCACCTGACGCACCGATGATACCATCATTTAGATAAGCAAACATTCTCGTGGCATTAGTTGCCGGATCTATTTCCAGTACCCTGTGCACTCGTGAATTTTCACCTACTGTCTTTGTTGGATAAAGTATCGGGCTTTGAATGATCGCATAGATCTTTCCATTGGGCGCTATAGAAATACCCTCAAAACCACGGTTGTTTTTTCTGTATTTATATACAGTATCTATTGCCACATCAATTGGCTGAGGACCTGCAAGAGCAGCATAAGGCGTAAACCTTTTCAACACAACACCATTAGGACTCATCTTCCAGATTGTAGGACCACCTTCCTCACATACCCAGAAGTTGCCATCCCTATCTACAACAATACCCTCCGCATCAATACCCCACACATCCTTTGCTGCGATCTTAGCAGCATAGTTGGTACAGTCCAACACAGTATCTGTTGACGCCTGCTCTGTTGCAGTACTACCAAACCCTGTAGGATTAAGCAAACCGGTTGCGGTTGTGCCGTCGGGGCGCTTCATAGTTATGGTCTGCAAGATCTGCACAGAGTCTCCATTCACACGTATCCTGTGTATCTTAGGTGCATAACCAGGGAACCCATAGATCTTATCATAGGTAGGTGTGCAGCCTGTTGGGTTGGCATTAGCCGCGTCTACATTTACGCCTCTGTCTGAACATACCCAAAACTCCCTTCCGTTTGTACCCGGTACTGCGAACATGCCTGAAAATCCGGCCTCCCTGAAATTAATTCCCTGGAAAGTACCAATGGCAGATGAGTTATAATTCTTGTAATCCTGCGACAGTGTGACCTGCGCCATACCTTGTATTTGAGGTAGCGTAACTGCCCCGATACAAAGCAACAATTTAGTAAGGTGTTTTTTCATGATCATGCTGATTTGAGGACGAAAGTAGAGTCAGCATGTTACCGAAATGTTACAGCAGAGTGATGGAATTATCAAGACAAAATGAAAGAAACTTCTAACCATTATTTTAAAATACGCACAACATTGATAATCAATTTCCAGGAAAGCGAAATCGCCAAAATGGGCAGCGGATTTAAAGGCATGATCTTTAAGATAAGATAAAGTATATTTGAAGATGTCACCTCACAACTACTACAAACACATGATCAATAGGGCACTCAGGCAATATTTTATTTCCATTAGTATATTGCTTACTCTGCTTACAACAACAGGCGCAAACGCCCAGCAAGCACCACCAGACACCGTAAAAAGTGGCATTTACATTACCAGTATACACGACATTAATTTTAAAGAGAAGGAATATAGTATTAGTCTGTGGCTATGGTTAAAATATAAAAACCGGAAATTCGACTTTCTACAAAACCTGGAAATACCACAGGCCAAAAGCGTCAACAAATCATTTTCCACCATTGACACTTCGGGTGAGGTTGTATACATTTTGATGAAGCTGCAGTGTGTTATGAAAGATAATTGGAAGATCAACAATTTCCCATTCGACCGGCAGAAATTGAGATTTGCAATTGAGAATTCACAATTCGACTCAAGATCGCTCGTGTTCGTTCCGGACACTTTTGGCAAACATTTCGATCCAAGATTCACACTTAACGGCTGGCGCATAGACAGTCTGAATATATCGGCTGGCACCAGGATCTATGAAACGGCCTTCGGCGATTCTTCAATAAAAATACCTCATACAGAATATAGTACGTACAAAATAAAGCTACAGGTAGACCGCGATGCAATGGGCCTGTTCTGGAAAATGTTCCTGGGTATGTATATCTCTTTCTTTATCGCCTTTATGTGCTTTTACATACATACCGATAGCATAGACTCCAGGTTCGGGCTGAGCGTGGGATCTCTATTCGCCGTTGTGGGTAATAAGTACATCATCGATTCTTCTTTACCCGAGTCTACATCCTTTACCCTGGTAGATACATTACATGGCATTACACTTGTAGCAATACTTATGATAATGGTGGCTACATCTTATACCTTAAGATTGGTGAAGCTGGATAAAATATACCAGGCTAAAAAATTCGACCGTATGTGCTCCATTATCATGCTGGCAGTTTATATCCTGTTTAATGGCTACTTTATCTTTGTAGCCAGCAGGGCATAGCTGCAATAAATAAGCACACTTATAGCTTAGATCTACACGGTTATGCACTCAAATTTATCGGGTGTTGCCGACAGGTTATCTTTATCCGAAACAATAATTATGAATGGATTTGGAATTGCCCTGTTTGTTGGATTGGTAATATTTCTGTTTCTAAAAAACAAAAAGAAACATGATCTGTCTCAGCAAAATGGTAATAGCGCAACGAATAGTGACACTACTATGGATGCTAGCGAAGAGGACCTGATGAGAATAATCAACAAAACCGGCCGCTATTTTATGACACGCAAATATGACGACGCTATAAAGCTCATTAACGGCAATATAGAAAGGTACGAAGGCGAACAAAAAGCGCAGCTGCTCAACCAGCGTGGTGGCCTGTTTTCAATAAAAGGGAATAATGAGCTGGCATACGATGATTTCAAACTGGCCTACGAACTTGACCCCAACGTCACTAACCTTAATAATTTTGTTGAGGTACTTATAAAGCTTAAGAAATTTGACGAAGCACGTCCCGTGGCTGAGCAAGGACTCAAAAACCCCAACGTCAGAGGTGCTGAAAGAAAGATGCTGGAGGATGCGCTCAACGGATAGTATTTTAAAATTAATGTGCTAAAGATGCGCCAATAAAATATACCATTGCACGCTGTGAATAGAAATGTCGCAACTTTGCACCATGGAATTAGGTATCAGCACATTCGGGGAAATACCCATTGAACATATATCAGGCGGAGCCGTCAACTCGCAGAAACGCATCGACGAATTACTGCAGGAAGCTAAACTTGCCGATGAAATTGGGATCGATGTATATGCCCTCGGTGAGCACCATAGGCCCGACTATGTAATATCGTCACCTGAAATGGTTCTCGCCGCGGCAGCAGCTATTACCAAACGAATAAAACTAACCAGTGCGGTTACGGTACTCAGCTCGGCCGACCCTGTACGGGTTTACCAGAATTTTGCAACGCTTGATCTCATATCCAAAGGCCGCGCAGAGATCATGGCAGGCAGGGGCTCTTTTATAGAGTCTTTTCCGTTGTTCGGTTACGACCTTGATGACTATGATGAATTATTCACTGAAAAATTGGAGCTCTTATTAAATATCAACGCCAATGAGGTCGTTTCATCAAAAGGAAATCATAGAGCATCTATTGGTGGCCGTGGTGTGTATCCCAGGCCCTACCAACAACAATTACCTATCTGGCTGGCTGTAGGCGGCACACCACAATCGGTAGTCCGTGCAGGAACTTTAAATATACCGCTTACCATTGCCATTCTCGGCGGGCAACCTGTACAATACGTGCAGCTTACAGATCTATACCGAAAAGCCGCAGCAAAGGCGGGGCATGATGCTGATCATCTGCAACTGGCCATCAACCAGCATATGTATATTGCCGATGACTCTCAGCAAGCCGCTGATGAATTCTGGCCGATTTATAGCGGCGTAATGAACAGGGTGGGTAAGGAACGCGGATGGTCGCCTATGAGCCGTGAGCAATTTGAATACCTGCGTATGCCGGGTGGACCACTGCTTGTTGGCACCGCACAAGAAGTAGCCGACAAGATAATTGCAGAACATAAATTGTTTAATAATACCCGCTTCCTTGCACAGACCATATCAGGCGATATAGCTCACGAAAAACTGTTGCACTCAATTGAGCTGTTTGGCACCAAGGTAGCGCCAATGGTGAGGGCAGCAATTAAATAGCTTAGTCGCAATACTCAAATAGAAAAAGGTTCGCCTCATCTACTGGAGCGAACCTTTTTTCTATTAAATATGATTGTGCTATTTGTTCTCTGCTTCCTTCTTGTCTTTTTGCTTCTTATCGATAATAGCACCTACACCTACACCCGCACCGGCACCAAGTATACCGCCAATTATTGCGCCTTCTCCTTTCTTTTTATCTACCATAGCACCGGTTATTGCACCCGCACCGGCACCAATTATAGCACCCTTCGTCTTGGCATTCCAACCTTTCTTTTGCTTAGTTGTAGTAGTTGTGGTTGTAGTCGCCGTTGAATTGCCACCACCAGAGGATGAACCCGCCGAAGAAGATCCGCTGTTACCCGATGAATGGTGAGCCTTGCGAGGAGCTGCTGCTGTAGTGCTGCCTCTCATCTCGACACTATTGGGATCCACTGACTGTGCCTGTTGTAATTGTATTGCCTGATTAATAGAGTCAGCCATTTGTTTCTTCGCCATTTCCATTTTCATCGAGTCAATTGTTGCCTGTTGACGAGCCTGCTCTTCTGCCTTATTGTTACTGCAAGATGCCATTGCTGACGCGATCATTGCTACTATTATTATCCTTTTCATATCTGTGTATTTATGTTCTCATATAACTTATAGTATAACCGTGCCACCAGACATATCAATAGTTAAAAGGCGGGGGTAACTGACATAGTTCCCCCGCCGTAATAAGACAATATCGACCTTATGCAGGAACTTTAGAAGATGGTTCACGCTCCCAGGACCTATGCATAGATACTGCATTAACAAAGTGGTGTATGTTCCCATCTATAATGATCCCGCCTTCTGCTTCATCTTGCCCAGTACCTACATAGGTGGCGTCAAGCAATAGTCCGCCATCTTTATCTGCTCCTATTGCTTTGCAATGCCTGTAAGCCTGGTTTATGAAATGAATAGCATCCGGCTCATTCACCAGAGCATTGATACTCTTTTGTCCGCCGGGAATGTATACGGCATCAAATAAAACCGATGATGTGTTGAATAGTGCTTTATTCACCATTATATCATTTCCTTTGTCTCCCTTTATTTGCCCCATACGCGGCGCTACTATCATTCCACTGGCACCATCTGCTGTCAGCTTAGTTACTATAGCTTTTATCGAAGCTTCGTTAACACCATCGGCAGCAAGAATAGCTACCTTACGAGATTTTATGCCTTTCACAGAATTGGCCATACTCAAGGCCGCAGAACTCTTAAGTGCCGGATCAACTTTAACAGGCTGATAATCAGCTACTTTGCCATCAGCCGGTATGCTATGATTGATGGGTTGATTCGGCTTCTTCGGCACCTGCATACCCAACTTGTCCGCAACACGCTGTGCGAGTGTTTTGTCTACCATAGAAAGAATACCCAGCATACGTTCCCGGATAGCTGGGATCGTTACATTACTCAACTCAAAACGCAAGGCATCGATGATATGGTTTTGCTCAGGCGCACTCTGACTATTAAAGAACAGTGTTGCCTGACTGAAATGATCAAAGAAACTCTTGCTTCGACCGCGTATTTTCTTAGCATCAATTCGCTCCATGTGGCTGGTAAAGCCACCGTCGGCAGCCTTGGCCTGGTATGGGCATCCGCCGCCAATCGTGTTAGGGTGGTAACTGGTGACATCTTTATTGATCTGCTGGCGCATGTGACCATCGCGCTGATTATTATGAACTGTATTCAGAGAACGGTTAATGGGTATCTCATGAAAGTTGGGGCTGCCCAGGCGCGACAGCTGCGTGTCGGTATAAGAGAACAACCTGCCTTGCAGCAATGGGTCATTAGTAAAATCTATGCCCGGCACCAGATGACCAGGATGGAATGCCACCTGCTCTGTTTCTGCAAAGAAGTTATCGGGGTTCCTGTTCAAGGTCATTTTTCCTATGCGCATTACCGGCACCAGTTCTTCAGGCACCAGCTTGGTTGGATCCAAGAGGTCGAAGTCAAATTTATGTTCATCTGCCTCAGGTATTATCTGCACACCAAATTCCCATTCAGGAAATGCACCTGCCTCAATGGCATCCCAAAGATCACGACGATGAAAATCAGCGTCCTTACCCGATATCTGTTGTGCTTCATCCCACGCCACGGAATGAACGCCCAATAATGGCTTCCAGTGAAACTTTACGAAAAACGATTCATTCTTATCATTGATAAATCGGAAAGTATGTACCCCAAATCCTTCCATCATACGGAAGCTGCGCGGCAATGCCCTATCACTCATTGCCCACATGATCATATGCGTTGCTTCCGGCATCAGCGATATAAAATCCCAGAAGGTATCATGTGCACTTGCTGCCTGTGGTATCTCATTATGCGGTTCAGGTTTTACCGCGTGAATCAGGTCGGGAAATTTCATGGCATCCTGTATAAAGAAGACCGGGATATTGTTACCTACGAGGTCATAATTACCTTCCTCTGTATAAAATTTAACAGCGAAACCTCTTACATCCCTCGCCAGATCGGTAGAACCACGTGACCCTGCCACTGTAGAAAAGCGAACGAAGACCGGTGTTTGCCTTGATGTATCATTCAGAAATTTGGCTTTGGTATACTTTCCCATTGGCTGGTACAGCTCAAATATGCCATGAGCTGCAGCTCCCCTTGCATGTACAATACGCTCAGGAATGCGCTCATGGTCAAAATGGGTAATTTTCTCACGTAAAATAAAATCCTCGAGTAATGTGGCCCCACGTTCACCGGCCTTCAATGAATTCTGATCGTCGTTGATCAACAAACCCTGGTCGGTGGTCATCAACTCATTCAACCCGCTTTCAGTATTTTGAACAAGGTCATTGATTTTTCCGCTCTGTTTTGGAGCAGGTACTTTTTTTGCCATGACATACAAGATTTTACCCATTCAGCAGCTGAACAGGGACTTAGCTCTATAATAAAGTCATGCCACTGCACAGCTTCCGATAGCAGTCATAAGGAGATTTACAGAATGATAATGTGCCCATGCAAAAGGTGACCAAATTCATTTATTCTCTTGACCGCAATTAGTTCACCACGCCGCAAAAAGATTGACTTTTAGCAAAAAAGAACCATGGAACTTTTATTTGCAACCGGCGACAGGGTCCGTCTAATTTCCGGAGGGCCTGAGATGACCATAAGAGGGCTGCACTTTGATGTACTCGCCAACGAGTACAGAGATGACATGTATGACTGTATCTGGTTCGACAAGAACAGTCATGGCAAAGAGGAAGTGCATTATTGCCCATTCTATGATCATGAGTTGGTAAAAACAAAGCCGGAATCTAAATGAACGCAAACGATCAGAATTTCACACCTGTAAGCTCTAAAGAAGAAACAACCTTTCTTGAGGGACCTCATTCCCGGTGGAGAGAGCTGAAATTTGTTTATGGTGTACTTAAGGAGTTCGTCTACGGCTTCCGCAAACTACATTTTCTCGGGCCTTGTGTTACTGTATTCGGATCAGCACGATTTAATGAGCATCACCCTTACTACGAACTTGCCAGAGAGCTGGGGCGCGAAGTAGTAAAGCTCGGTTTTACCGTGATCACCGGCGGAGGCCCCGGCATAATGGAAGCTGCCAACAGAGGTGCTAAAGAGGGCGGAGGAAGATCTATTGGCTGCAACATTATATTACCTGCCGAGCAAAAACATAATAACTACCTGGATAGCTGGGTGAGCATCAACTACTTTTTTATCAGGAAGGTATTACTCACCAAGTACTCTTATGCCTTTGTAGTGCTACCCGGAGGATACGGCACGATGGATGAATTCTTCGAAGCCATAACATTGATACAAACAGGTAAAACACTGCGCTTCCCGGTAATACTAATGGGAAAATCTTATCACAGCGAGCTATACGGTTACATTCAGAAAATGGTTCAGGAAAAAACGATCAGCCCTGAAGACGCACAACTGTTCCTGTTTACCGATTCTGTTGCAGACGCAATTGACCATATCAACCTCTATGCTATTGAGGGTTTCGGACTAAAGAAAAAGAAGAAAATAAAACCTTCATTCCTCCTTTGGGAATCAAAATAGAAATCATGAAAACAACTACATTATTTTTTTACGTCGTTCTTTTTTCGCTATGTTTTCTCGGCACAACCGGCCAGGCAAGAACCCTCCATAACAAACGGCTCAAATTCAGCATTACTATACCCGACCGCATGGCAAGGATAGATGACAGCACCGATGGCCTGTATCAGCAAATCTACTACGATACAACCATCGGACTTATATTCATCATATCCGCTCGTGAAAGCACGTTCAAGTCTGTAACAGATTATATAGACTGCAGCAGACAGGGCCTCGAGCAAGCAATGAAAACAAATTATGGCGACTCTCTTTTAACTATGAAAAGCTGTAACTGGTCACACTACTACCCCGACCAAACTACTGTGTTGAATTTCGAAGTATCCGTTCTCCCCTTTGGCTTCGACAGGTATGTAGTATACTTCATCCATCACCATCATAAAGACCTGCAACTGTCTTTCACCTATAAGAAAGAAAATGAGCAACTCAGCCTGGCTGCAATAGATAAAATAATGAGCACATTAAAACTGAGATAATACTCCTGCCTATAGATTTGTCAACATCCTGCCAAATCTTTGATGATAGGCCCTTTCAAGTGATTCTTTATGTGCCGGGTGTGCAATGCTAATCAACAGTCTTGCACGCTGCTCCAGGTTCTTCCCATATAAGTTCACAATGCCGTATTCAGTAGCCACATAGTGAATATGCCCTCGGGTAGTAACCACTCCTGCACCCTCATTAAGGTGAGGCACAATGCGTGATATTCCTTTACTGGTTACCGACGGAATGGCGATGATAGGCTTACCGCCCTCAGAAAGCGCTGCACCCCGCATAAAATCCATCTGCCCACCAATACCTGAATACTGGTAAGTACCTACCGAATCGGCACATACCTGACCGGTAAGATCTATCTCTATGGCACTGTTTATGGCTACTACTTTAGGGTTCTTGCGAATGATACTGACATCATTAACGTAGGCAACATCCATACAGTTAACATAAGGGTTGTTGTCTACAAAATCATACACCCTTTGTGTACCAAGCACAAAAGAACTGATGATCTTACCCCGCGCTACTTTCTTCAATGAATTGGTAATAGCACCTTTCTCTACAAGAGACACAACACCATCTGAAAACATTTCGGTATGCACTCCAAGATTTTTATGATCGCCAAGGTAGCCTAATATAGCATTGGGAATTGTACCTATTCCCATCTGCAAGGTCGACCCGTCTTCAATAATAGCAGCTACCTGCCGCCCTATCAGCTCTGCTACAGGATCTGCTTTACTCCTGTAGTTTACCTCAGGCAACGCAACATCTTCCCACACCATAGCATCAAACCGGGATATGTGAATGAATCCATCGCCTAGTACCCGCGGCATGCGCGGATTTACCTGGGCAATTATCTTCTTTGCATTTCTTGCTGCACTTATGGCCACATCAGCCGATGTACCTAACGTGCAATACCCATGCGCATCGGGCGGAGAAACCTGTAGCATAGCTACATCTATAGGCAGATAGCCTTCATTGAATAACTTAGGTATCTCACTCAGAAAAACCGGTATGTACCCACCATGATCGGAGTTCACCCACCCCCTGGTATTATCCGATACAAACAATGAGTTAAGGTAGAAGGTCTTCATTATTTCAGGGTGATTCCAGTCTATTGCACCGTAAGTAGTGATAGCTGTCAATTCAATATTACTTAACTCACCCGCTCTGGCAAGTAGCGCTTCTATAAGTTTGACTGGAGTAGCCGCACTGCCATGTATAAATACCCTGCTCCCGCTCTCTACTATCTTTACTGCGTCTTCTGCTCTTATATAACCGGTCCTCATTTATTCTATAGTATTTTAAATATCTACCGCTGCAAGGTAGGTTATTCAATTTCGCCTAAATCCACAGTTTCATGCTGCCTGGGAATGAACACATCCCTGAAACCTTTCTTCATCAATCGTTCACGAAATTTTTCTTGTGCTTCATAGTCCCCGTGAACAAGAAATAATTTGCTCACCAGTGATGGATCCTGGCAAGCAAGCCACTGGCACATGTCATCGTAGTCCCCATGAGCGCTCAGGCTCGTGATCTCTTCTATCCGTGCCTTTACGCTGAATTCTTTGCCAAATATTCTCACCACATCAGGCTTCAGTTTTAGCCTGCCGCCTAATGATAGCGGCTCACAATAACCTGTGAGCAATATCGTGTTTTTTGCACCACCTATATTATTGGCAATATGATGCTTTACCCTGCCCGCTTCTGCCATGCCTGATGCCGAGATAATGACACATGGCTCATCCGTGTCATTCAACGCTATGGAATCTTGTACCTTCTCAATGTACTTCAACCCCTTGAACGCGAATATATCTGTATCGTCTTTCAATATCTTCCGCACATGGGCATTATAGCTATCCGGATACCTTTTAACGGTCTCTGTAATTTTAATTGATAGCGGACTATCCACATAGTAGTTGAGTGGAGGCAGGCGCCCCTCCAGCTCCAGTTGATTGAGCATGAAAAGAATTTCCTGGGTGCGCGCCATGCTGAATGCCGGAACTATAAGTTTACCATGGTTCTTTAAACAGGTATCTACTATCACCTTTAGCAGTGCTTCGTTTGATACTTTCGACTCGTCATGTAGTCTGTCCCCGTAGGTGGACTCCATAATAATGTAGTCGGCCTGCGGGAAGACTTCCGGAGATTTTAATATCATATCTCTGTACCTGCCTATATCGCCACTAAAGGTTAAATGGATATCCTTTCCGTTCTCGTTGATCTTAAGGTTTACCGCTGCACTACCCAATATGTGTCCGCAGTCGGTAAACAGCAACTCTACACCATTCTCTATAATAAAATGTTCGTGGTAGGAGATCGTTTCCAAAAGAGGAAAGACCATGTTGGCGTCTTCTTCTGTGTAGAGCGCGTCAACCGCTGGCTTATGGTCGCGGATTCGCACCTTATTCACATACCTTATGTCTTCTTCCTGTATTCTTGCCGAATCGATCAGTAGTATTTTAATAAGGCTGGCGGTTGCCGGTGTGCAGTATATCTTTCCCTTATAGCCCTCCTTCACCAGCTTGGGCAAGAGGCCTATATGATCTATATGCGCATGAGAAATGATCACATGATCGATCTCAGCAGGAATAAACCCCCATTCACTATTCAGTTCGGTCGTCTGCTTACCCATCCCCTGGAATAAGCCACAATCAAGCAGTATCTTCTTCCCCGACTGCAGTTGAAACACATGCTTCGATCCGGTTACTGTACGGGCGGCGCCATGAAATGTTATTTTCATTGATAATAGTTGTGATTGTAGTCACAAAAGTAATCACGCCACCCCGCAAGCTCAGTTAACCACAACAGTTCGAAAGATGATCTTCGTCATGATACTTTAATTGCAAAGTGCTTATACATACCAGGACACGGATATTCCTACAATTTACCTTTCATAACTACTACACGTTCTACCAACCTTATGTCCTTACTTGAACTCCCTATCATTATCCTGAAAGTGCCCGGCTCTACTACCCGTTGCATTTTCGCATTAAGCATTTGTAACATTGCTGGCGTGATGGTAAAAGATAGTGCCTTTTGTTCCCTCGGTTCTAAATGAACACGCTGAAAGGCTTTCAACTCTTTCAATGGACGAACCACCGAAGAAAGTTCATCCCTCATGTAGAGTTGCACAACTTCCTCACCTGCAAATGAACCAACATTACTCACTACAAAATTTACCCTTACGGAATCACCTGCTTTGATCTTCTGGCTCGACACCGACACTAGCCTGTATTCAAATTGCGTATAGCTCAACCCATACCCAAATGGGAACAGTGGCTGCCCCGTACCGTCTGCATAATCATCACCCCTACCCGTTGGCTTATGATTATAGGTCAACGGCAACTGCCCTTCATTCATAGGAAACGTTATAGGCAATTTGCCCGATGGATTTACCTTACCCAGCAACACATCTGCAATAGCTTCACCACCCGACTCACCGGGATACCATACATCCACAACTGCATTCACTTTATCCAACCAACTACTCATGGTCACAGCGCTCCCGCCAAACAACACTACAACAATAGGCTTACCGGTCGCAGCCAACCGCTGTATCATTTCTTCCTGCCTGCCGGGCAAGTTTAAGTGGCTTCTGTCCTGAAATTCACCTTCATTTGTGCCAACTGTTACTACAACTACATCGCTCTCTTCCGCCAGCTGCACAGCCTCCGCAATGGCTCTTTTTGTCTCATCCACAACATCTATATTCCACACCAATTTAAATCTGGCGTTACCGGCTGGCTCCTTATATTCTACCCTAATTTTATATTCTTTACTTTCCTCAACATAGTACTCAGCAACCAATGTTCCGTAGGCTTGGTTAGTCCATGTATCTAATAACAGCCGGTCATCTATGTATAGCCGATAACCTTCATTACCTTCTATCCCAATTTTGTATGTACCCGTCTTGGGCCCTGTAAGATAACCTGTCCATCTGCACGAATAAAAATCATAATTGATCTTCGGGTCAGGCGAAAATAGGGTCCACTGAAAATCTATCTTTGGGTCATTACGAGACACTACAGGATTACCCTCAAGACTCGTATTGTTATAGTATTCCGCTTCCAATCCGGCTATTCTTTTACCACCTACTTTTGAAGACAAAAACTCTGGAGCAACCACATTGTACAGCTTATGTTCACGGCCACAACCGGGGGCAAACTGAACAGTTTTATCCGCACCCACAGTCTTCTTTAAAGCATCCAACAAATTCACCTTATCATTACCCGGACCGCTATACCCACCCAGCCTGGCCTCGATAGCATCGGGACCTATTACTGCTATTGTCTTTGCGACGGCCGCCAATGGCAATACTTTTCTTTCATCATTCTTTAACAGCACTATCGACTTCAGTGAAGCTTCTTTTGCCAATTGATGATGACCCCGCAAATAGGCCGTATCATTAACACTCACCTGCGGCACATAAGGATGCTCAAACAGCCCCAGTTCAAACTTCACACGCAGTACCCTGGCCACCGCACTATCCAACTTTGCCCTGTTTACTTTACTATTAATGAACGGTGCTTTAAATAGATCAGCATGCGCTATATCGGTCTGAAAGATGACATCCAATCCATTTTCTATAGCCTGCTTTCCGGCATCTTCATACCCCGATGCAGTAAAGTGCAATACATTAGCACCACCCACTGCACCCGCATCAGAAATTACAAAGCCTTTAAAGCCCCAGTCCTGCTTAAGCTTCTTATTCAGCAACCAGTCATTTGCGGTACAAGGACTACCATTAAGCGAGTTATAGGCTGTCATGATACTTCTCGCTCCGCCGTCCTTTATACAGGCCTTAAATGGCACAAAATAGCTTTCCTCCAGCTCGCGTTCAGTTGCCTCTACCGGGTAGCTATCCCTCCCTCCCGCTCCATGATTCACCACAAAATGTTTCGGGGTAGTTATGATACCCATTTGCTCAAATGCGCGTACATACGCCACACCCATTGCCGCACTTAACATAGGGTCTTCGCCATAGGTTTCCTCTACTCTGCCCCACCTTACATCTGTGGCCAGGTTCACCACCGGAGAGAGTATCTGTCTTATTCCCCTTTGCTTACATTCATATGCTATTGCATTGGCCACACGCCCCATCAATGCCTTATCCCAGGTAGCCGCCAGTGCTATCGACTGCGGGAACGACGTAGCCCCTGTCCTCACCAATCCATGCAGTGCTTCATCAAATATAATTACAGGTATACCTAACCGCGACTGTTCTACAAAGTACCGCTGAATACTATTTACCTTTTCTATCGTCTGGCGTGTATCCCTGCCGGGGTTATACGTCATCATCTGCCCGGCCGCATTGTTGCTTACCGTAGTAGTATTTACCTGGAAACCGAACAACCCGCTTTTAAACTGCTCGGGGTGTTCCCCAAGATCTCCCGGCACCATAAACAACTGCCTGAATTTCTCTTCAGGTGTCATTCGCCCCAGCAGATCTTTTACTCTCTGCTCTACAGGTAGCTTAGCATTCTTGTATGGAAGCTGTTTTTGCGCATATGCAGAGTAGGAACAAACGAAGCAAACCACCAACCCCGATAATAAGAATACCCTTTTCATAACTGTGCTTGCATAGTATTTTATGGGAGTCATAACTATATAAACTTTTACCTGCTGCCATCGTCAACATCCTATTCAGTGACTTTTATCACCCATACATGATCCGTTACCTTCTTAAGATCGGCAGGGATATGTATATTCATTCTCCCTTCCTTTGCGTTCCACTTTAATTGCCGTTGACTACCTAACATATGTAACCTGGTATTTTTAGAAAACGACATTTCAGAAAGTGTAACTATTTCTTTAGGAAACTCAAAAAAGAAAATGAATTTAGTCTTACCATCTTTAGACTGTGTATATCTTATACTGTCGCCTTCTTTAAACACCTTATACATTCTTGTCCCATAAATAGCCTCCCCATTTACCTTCATCCATGCCCCTATTTCCTTAAGTCGGACATAGGCGTCGGCATCCAGTTCGCCGTTAGGTCCGGGTCCAATGTTCAGCAGGTAATTACCACCCTTACTTACTATGTCCACCAATTTTTCTATCAGCTCATTGCTTGGCTTATACTTATCATTGGGCATATAGCTCCAGGAGGTAGCCATGGTCATACATGTCTCCCACGGATAAGGCAGCCCCTCATTGGGTATCTCCTGCTCCGGCGTAAGATAGTTTTGTTGTGGTCCCGGCACGGCTCTGTCTACTACCAGTAGCTTTGGCTGCTTCGCCCTCACCTCTTTCACCAGTCGCGGCATATCTATATCCTGGCTCTGCGGATTGCGCGCCCACCTGCTGCCATCTTCCTCTGCCAGTAATGTTTCCTTTACTTCATCATCTGTCTTGGGGCGCACCCAGCCACCATCCAGCCACAGTGTATCCAGCTTACCATAATCCGTTACCAGCTCATTGATCTGGTTATGCGTATAGTCTGTAAATTGCTTCCATTGCTCAGGATACTTCTTCACAGAATAATTGGCATTACGGTCGCTCACCGGAAATTTCTTCCACCAGAAATAATCACTGTTCCAGTCAGGCTTAGAGAAGTACGCTCCTATCCAGAAGTTCTGTTTTCTGAACGCCCCAAAAATCTCCTTGGTCACATTGGCACGGCTATTAGTAGAAAAGGGAGTCTTTTTATCGGTGATCTTATAATCTGTGTACTTGCTGTCAAACATGCAGAACCCATCATGGTGCTTGGTAGTGAATACTATGTACTTCATACCCGCCTCTTTAGCAGCCGCGGCCCATTTATCCGAATCGAACTGCACAGGATTAAAAGTAGTCTGCAGGTTATGATATGCTTTTACGTAACCATTGTAATCATCGGCAATATCCTTCTTTCTGCCACCCGTAGCCCATCCCAGATCTTCGGGACAAATGCTCCAACTTTCCACCACTCCCCACTGACTATAAGTCCCCCAGTGCATCAGCAATCCAAACTTTAGGTCCTTCCATTCCTCCAGTCTATGTTGTATCGCCGTATCCGGGTCGGGGAAATATTGATTGTGTTGCGCAGACAGATTGCCAGGCAACAAAAAAAAGCCAATAACTGCTACAAAAAAAACCTTTATTTGATTACTTCCCATTACAACAGATTTTAGAAATGCCCGAAGCGCTCCTATTAGAAATCTAAAGTAACAACTTATCTGAATCGGGGTACTATTCTACATTAAGATTGTAGTCCCAATTACCCTCTCGCATAAAATTTGTAGAACTAATTTGCATGCATCTGCATTAGTTGCAAGTTCTGTGAATCTCCATCGCCTAATTCGTCATGCATTTATATCTACTTAATGATTACTATCTTCACTATTTGTGCATTATTACCATTACTAATACTTACCTGGTAGTTCCCTGCCGGCAATGACAACGGCATCCAATGTTCCGTCTGCACTTCTTTTACAACTATGATTTCACCATTGTTATTGAAAACCGTCACGCTTACTCGCTCCTCTCCTACTCCCTTTATACCCTTAATGAACACTTTGTCAGAAGCAGGATTGGGAAACAACTTGTAATCAGCAGAACTATTATTTTGCACACTTTGCCCGGCAAGGTTGGCATGAGTAATCTCCACTACATTGAGACCCGATGGAATGGCAACCGTAGCCGTAATTACACCATTTGTATCTGTTGTGGCTGATGCCACCACTATCCCATTTATCTTAACATTGTAAAGAGTTGACCTCATCAGGTCACAACCAACTACCGACACTGTTCTATTACCGGGTACTGCATTCAATACGTGATAGTCGCACATGGTATCACCATCGGCATTAAAGTAATAAAGTGTATTATCCCAATCCACACCAATACTGTAATTATTTTTCTCAGAGATTCCGCCCGCGGCGGCAACATTAGAACTATCTCCTAGTTTTATAGTGTGCAGAAAAATAAGGCTGTCTGTAGTTGCAGTCGGGCGAACCTCTATTCTCCACTTCCCGGGCGTTTGAAATACAGTATCTGGAGATCCTGATGGTGGGTAATTATTCCCATTTACCCAATATTCATAACCGGCCCCACCTACTAAGGTAGTATTACTTGCTGTCGGCAGCAATGTGCGAATAGCAATGTTACCGCCACCAGCGGAGGCCGAGTAGTCCCGGCCACTGTAGGTAATAATGTGTCCGGGAACTGTTGTGCTCACCGCACTGCCACTCATAGCAGGCTGATTACTAAAATGAAGTAAGAATGAAGCATCTCTCTGATGAGTAGCGATGTTCCGTAAATGCACATGATCAAGTACTAGTATATGGTCGGGTTTATCATAAAAGATCCTTCGTACGAACCTGTCAAGTTTAGCAGTATCATAAGATAGTGCAGCTTCAGCAATCGTATAACTATAGTTATTTCCTGCAGCGAATCTAAGCCAGATACCTCTTTGATTGGCAGGCAGAAAAATATCATTAAAGGTGATCATTTGCGGAGAATAGACCTGCCCTCCGTCATTACTCACGGGCGTTGCGTCAAAGTTGTAATGTTCCGCAGAGTCAAACACACAAATGGAGTTATGCGCAATAGTTCGTGTGTAGTAGTTCATAAAATGGCTCGATCCGTAAAGATCATAGTCTCCTGCATCTATCAGCAAGGGTTTATACCTGTACAACGAAAATGTATTATTGTCGCGATGTTCATGCGATGCACGCTTGCTTTGCGAGTTAAAAAACCATAGCAATGTTGCACTACTGTCCCATGATGTCCGACTCACAGAAAGTCCTGATTTCACACCCAACCAATCAAGCGGGGGGGATGGCTTTGATACCACAGGAGCCGTAAAGTCTTTATACATAAGCTTTCTGAAGTAGGGCATCGTCCAGGTAAGCATCGCAGGTGTGGAATAATATTGAGCTAACCAATTACTGCGCGGATCGTTGTACACAGCAGAGTGCCGGTATATAACGTTGTCACCGGTAAGTGAGGTTCCTCCATCGCCCCAGTTGATGCAATTATTGTCCGGTTGCATAAAATACCAATATTGGTTGATAGAATTCTGCACCCAGAGCAGGTCTGTATAAAAATTCTTTGTAGTGCCGAACAGCATATTATCAAACAATTTGAACTGGTCAGTAAGACTCCACATGGAGTAGGCTGCAGTCCAGTTCCAACCTCCGTCAGTACCTCGATAATAGCCGTAGATAGGCAGCAATTTATCATTCCACTTATTATAAAGGGTATCAAACCACATCAATACAGTGTCGTTTTGCAACGTTGTCAATCCATCAGCATTAAACAGCGCAATAGCGTTCTGCATAGTGTGCACGCAATTAAGTGCATTGTGACTGGCCACATATGAGGTCCCTGCAGATGAGAGTATGTATTTGTTCATAAACTCCCTGTTGACAGAATATATCCGTTGCACAAATGCCTGGCGCTGAGCAGAAGGAATAGAATCGTAGCACCAGTCCAGTAGTACATCGCCGGCATCACTCATTTGCCGCAGCAAAGTCTCCTCCGTATACCATTCCATTGTTGCAAAATTTGCGGTATCGGCCAGCATCATAAAGTGGTCGATAACGTAAAGGCATCTTTTCTTCTGTAACGTATCTGGCGAAAGCCGGTAAAGGAACGCCATCATCAGCGTTTGATCAGCAGCCCACCTGTCGTTCCAGTCCCAGGTCCATAATGTGGTATCACTACCCACCTGATACAGCAAGGGATCAGTGATCCAGTATGCGGTATAATTATTCTTTACGGTGTTATATGTAAGTGCAACATCGCCTGTAGTGAGATTACTCCGCAACCAGGCGAAACGGGAAGAATCAACCTGTACCCTTGGACGGGCAGTATGGATTGAAGGAAAAGGCTGCGCTGTACTATTCAGTACCCCTAAAAAGAAACATAACAACAATAAGTTCCTCATAATTAACTTAAAGTTACATAATTAGCCATAAGTAGAAGTAGGTTCTTTCACATCACTATCCCCGATAGTACCGTAAAGTTTTGTTTCCGAAAATAACTAAAACCTGGTAGTGCAAACAAAAAGAGCAGCTCAATGAGCTGCTCTTTGGGTGCAAAGTTGTGTTACCGGAATGAAATATCTCTAACTGATAAGCTATTGCTGGAAAATATAGTTCTTTCGGTAAACTATTCTTTATCTAACCTTATGACCGCCATTACAAACGCGGCTCCGAATATCAAGGTAATAATGCCTGCAAAATATGGTATGAATTCTGTCATGTTATTTCCTTTTTAGAAGTTTTAAATAAATACCAAAACCAATTATGGATGGCACCCAGAGTCCTACAAATAAAGCGGCCTCTTTCTCCCCTTTAAACCAACTCAACTCAGAATACACCAGCGAGAGGAATGCTGACAACAAAATCAACATATCAACAACTTCAATTTTTTTCATTATTTTTTTTATTATTTAGCACTTGATCATCAGCCGGTCAATCGGCCGATCCGGGTGAAGTTAGTCTTTCTTATTTCTTAATTATCAATAAGTTAGAAATTAAAATAATTAAAATTATTTGGAGTAAATGAAGTATAAGCGTCACAAATAACGCTAACACCGGATCACTGTGTGTAGCATTGATACCCACGACTTTCCATACCGTCACAGAAAAAAATGTTGATGAAAAAAGCAGAATTTAACATGGCTAAAAAGTGGACAATATCGTTATGCAACCATGCAGTATTATGGAATTGGTTCGTAGCTATCAATTATTGATACTGAACACAAAGAAGATAAGTGGACATCATTACTAGAACTTGAAACAAGCATAGTTACCTCTTAAGGTGGCCACGCTATGAAATAAGAAAAATACGAGTGCTACTTGCTACGCAATTAGCAAAATAAGCTAACTCTGTGACAACAAAAAAGCCGCTCAATGAGCGGCTTTCAGTTAGAAGGTGTGGTCCCGCAGGGATTCGAACCCTGGACCCAATGATTAAGAGTCATTTGCTCTACCAGCTGAGCTACAGAACCTTCTTTTTCCCCTTTCGGGGGTGCAAAGATAGGATTCTTATCTAAATAAACAAACCCTTTTGAAAAATTTTTCTAAACGTATTTATTACAACTCAACATGCACTCTTAGCGATAGCACTTGAAGCGGCCCGCGATCTTTATTGTAACCCGGGTTCATGGCAAACTGGTAATCGCCGCTTATCCATACGCCCGCCGGAGTAGGCTTATAACTATAGTAAGCTTCCGCAATGAACTCATGCCCATAGTTCAACGTACCATCGCCCAACTGAAAACCCAGCCCACCCGCAGCCAGGTAATCGCTGTGGTCTTTTGAAAGTCCGTTAGCTACTAGCGCTATACCGCCGTTGTCATTCTTCCTGTGCCACATGTTGCCATTCAGGGCAAGGCCTACTGAGAGTATTCTGTCTGCTTCGGTAAATGCCCAGGTTTCGGTCTTGCCATCATTCCAACCCAGCCTTGCAAAGATGCCGGCATTGTCACCTATTGTCTGATCCACATTGATTCCGAAACCTGCCTTGGTAGCACCTATTTTTTCTGTATGTATAATATCGGGTGCTACAACGCCCCACGTATGCGCCATAGACGCTTTGTAACTACCCATATCGGCTGTATTTACATAGCCCAGCACCCTTACGTGCCCTTCCCGCTTATGAATGGTTATAGCTCTGCTCACCTCTCCATTCAATGCTCTTGATTGGCCATACTTCATATTCAGTTTGGCACCATTGGCTACTTCGGGCAGCGCACCTAGTCCTACTTTGTAAGACCATCTATCCCACTGAAGCACAGCCACACCACCAACTGTATATCCTCTTACATTTGCCGCATAATCCCATGCTGTATTATTCATCAGCGCCCAGTTAAGGAACTGTGTGCGTGGAGCATTAGCGTAGGGATTGTTATCAAAGAAATCTCCAAGTGAGAACTTACCTGCATACAATCTGAAGTAGCGCCCCGGCTCAGTTCCTTCCAGCTGATTTTGTCCATCTTCAACTTTCGTGCGGCTCTTGTCTAAAGCAATTGTCTGCTTAAAATACGCTCTTGCCAGGTATAACGTTGGTGACGGATTCCCTACACGGAATGTCTCCCCATTGGTCGATCCTGCCATGCCAAATGCACCTGTGAGTCCGCTACCACCCGCTATCTCAGGGTTCACATACACTTCTGCACCCTTCCATAGCCTTGCGCCGGCATACATGGTAGCAGTCACTGAGTTTTGCTTTTCTTCAGCTGTACTGATACTGTGCGGACCTGAATATTTAGCACTAAACTCAGGTTTATATTGGTAAATATAGGTAGCCTGAAAATGCAGGTTAAAGCGTTGTGCGCTACTGTCTTGGGCCAGCAGGCCAACGGACAGCAATAATGCTATCGTTAGGATAGAGTAAACCTTCATGATGATTTTACTTATTATGTGGCAAAAGTAGGCAAATAGCACCCACAATTGAGCAAGCCCAACCAAATAATTTAGGGATGACTAATTTTATCGAGATCTCAGGTTATTAGCTCTGCTTTGCGTTGGTGATGACCCATGCACGTACCAGTCCCGCCTGATTTGCGTTGAGTTCAGCCTTATGACTCATATCTGGCAGTATCTTCTTCCACTTCTTTATCGTAAACTTAGCCGGCTGGTACAACTGATGACACTTCTGACATGACCCAACAAACACTGCTTTACCCTCTGTCATTTGTGAAGGACTGTACTTTTTTGTAAGCTCTGCCACCTCATCTACAGTTGTAGCTGAGGTCTTGGTAGAAGTTGCTTTTTTAGCACATTGCGTAAATATGATCGTAGACAGACACATGCCTATAAGTACAAAGGTCTTTTTCATAAACATTGATTAGGCTGCAAATATGCAAAGTTTATCGATCAATACGAACTGCCACCCAGCCTGCAACAGCCTTCCCGGCCACAATTACCATTGTTTTAGGGTATCAGTTATTACTAACCTCATTAATTCTACTTTGGCTCCCCTTTTTTATCACCCCAGTAATTCTCCTGTTCATTTATTATTTTTAGCCCATGAAGACCAGACTACTCACAGCTATTACTCTTTTGGGCACGCAGCTATCTTTTGCACAAGACTCGCTGATGTTTCAAAAAATATCAGATGAGGTAATGCTGCACGGCACTTGTTACGATAACCTGCGGGTGCTCTGCAAAGGCATTGGCAACCGTATCAGTGGTTCGGCCAACGCCGCAAAAGCTGTAGAGTGGGGCAAAAAGCACATGAAGGCCACAGGTGCCGATACCGTATGGTTGCAACCCGCCGATGTCCCCTACTGGTCACGGGGAAAGGAGAGCCTGATGATAAAAGCGGGTAATGGTGAATATAAAAAAATGACCATACTCTCACTCGGCAATAGTGAGGGTACCGGAGGAAAGGTTTTGGAAGCGCCGATAGTTATGGTCCGCGACTTCGACGAGTTTAAAGCACTACCCGAAAGTGCAGTAAAAGGTAAGATCATATTCTTTAATTATAGGTTCAGGCAAGATTTTGTTTTTACTTTCAAAGCCTATGGCGATGCTGTTAAATACCGCTGGGCAAGCCCTTCTATAGCGGCAGAAAAGGGCGCTGCGGGTGTTATCATCCGGTCTATGTCTACAGGGGCCGATGACTTCCCACACACAGGCAGTATGCACTACACAGATTCCAGTAAGAAGATACCTGAAATGGCCCTGGGCAACCGCTCAGCGGATTCACTGGAGCAGTATTGCAAACGCGGCACTGTAAAAGCCAAAATGCAATCTGAGTGCCACATGACCGACAAATTGGTTCGCTCATACAATGTTATAGGTGAGATCAAAGGCAGTCAGTACCCCGATAAGATCATCACCATTGGTGGCCACCTCGACTCATGGGACGTAGGCGAAGGCGCACAGGACGATGGCGCAGGATGTGCACAATCTATTGAGGTGCTCCGCACGATGAAGGCTTTGGGTATCCGACCAAAATATACCGTTCGTGCCGTACTGTTCATGAATGAAGAAAACGGACTTAAAGGTGGCCAGGCCTATGCCGACTCTGCCATTGCACGTAAAGAGCATCATGCCCTGGCTATCGAAACCGATGCCGGCGGCTTCTCTCCCCGCGGCATTGGCATGGAGATGAGCGAAGAGCAAAAGAACAAGGTAAGAGCCTATAAAGATCTGTTCCTGCCCTACGGAGTGTACGATTTTAGCCTCGATGAAGGTGGTGCTGACATCAGCCCATTACAAAACAAAATGAAAGTACCCGTTGCCGGCTTGTTACCCGATTCTCAACGCTACTTCGATGTTCACCATACCAACAACGATATTTTTGAGAACGTAAACCACCGCGAACTGAAACTGGGCGCGGCTGTGTTGACTCAATTCATTTACCTCGTTAGCGAGCATGAAATATTTTGATAACAATAATACTCAATGAACGTACTCAGATTTCTTATCGCATTCTTCATAATTCCGAACCTTTGTTTTGGGCAGTCAGCCAAGGAACTAAACGAACAATCAAAGGTATTGCTTGCCAAAAATGATATTACTAGCGCCTTACCTCTTCTAAAACAAGCCGCCGATGCAGGTAGTGCAGAAACTCAATACAATTATGGACTTTGTTTTCAGCAGGGCATTGGTGTTACCCATAATGACACAACCGCCAACCATTGGTATCTAAAAGCTGCCACGCAGGGCAATGTAGACGCACAGTTTAAAATCTCTTATAGTTATGTCACCGGACGAGGCTGCGCCAAAGATGATAAACGAGCTTTCTATTGGTCTGTAAAGTGTGCCCAGCAAAATGACCCGACCTGCATGTTTAATACTATAAGTTGCTACAAAGATGGTCTGGGCACAACCAGGAATACCGACAGTATGATGGTCTGGGCAATACGCCTCGCTTCCCTTCCCGATGTTGAAGACCTACAACAAAGCGGCAATATAACCTCTGCGAGGCTTAACCTGGCCACCATGTATCTTAATGGATCTGAAGTAAAAAAAGACCTGCATAAAAGTTACCTGTGGCTGCTCATTTATAATGAGAGTAAGAGAGATTTTTCCTTTGTTGATCAACAAAAAGCAATTGATATGATTAAGTCTGTAGAGAAGGATCTGACCGAAAAAGACAAAAAAAATGCCACTACAGCTGCCGAAAAACAAATTGGACACCCGTTAAAAAATCTCTCCCATTTATATACAACCGATTTGGATTAGCATGTTTTAAATATATTTTTGAGAAAAATATCATCTAACGTCTACATCTGATAGTTAATATTGCATAACAAAATTGAATTATAAAATTTAGTCTAAGTTCAAATATCTTTCTGGTTACCACATTGTTATGTAGCAACCTCTATGCCCAGGAAAAAAAGAGCCTTGCCTACCCCGATGAAAAGCACTTCAAGAACATGCGCCAACTGACTACCGGTGGCGATAATGCCGAAGCCTACTTCGGTTTCGACAATGAGCATATTACTTTTCAGCGCACCAACCCTGCAGAGGGCCTGTCTTGCGACCAGATCTTTTATGGCACAATAACCAAGAAACCTTCTGAGACATTTAAGTATAAGAAAGTAAGTACCGGAAAAGGCCGTACCACCTGCGCCTACCTTATGCCCGACAAGAAACACTTCCTCTATGCTTCTACTCACCTAGCTGCCGATACCTGCCCGCCCACACCCGACCGCAGTGTGATCAAAAAGTACGTTTGGCCGATCTATAACAGCTACGACATCTTTGTGGCTGACCTTAATGGCAAGATCACCAAACGGCTTACCAATACCCCGGGTTATGACGCCGAGGGTACTGTATCACCTAAGGGCGACAAGATAGTGTTTACCAGCATGCGTAATGGCGACCTGGACATATATACCATGAACATTGATGGCACCAATGTACAGCAAATCACCAATACCACCGGCTACGATGGTGGCGCGTGCTTCTCTCCCGATGGCAAAAAAATAGTATGGCGTGCTTCTCGGCCTACAACCCCTGAAGAGGTAAAGGAATACAAAGATCTGCTGCTGCAAGGACTGGTTATGCCCACTAAAATGGAAGTATTTGTAGCTAATGCTGATGGCACCGACGTTCACCAGGTAACCAAACTGGGCAAGGCCAACTGGGCACCTTCATTCACCCCCGATAGTAAGCACATTGTCTTCGCTTCTGATTATGAATATGAGCGTGGTTTTCCGTTCAACCTGTACCTCATAGGTATTGACGGCACAGGCCTGGAGCGGATCTCTCACGATGGTAGCTTCGATGCATTTCCTATGTTCTCACCCGACGGCAAGAAATTCATTTTCAGCTCTAACCGCAATAACAATGGCGGCCACGACACAAACGTTTTCGTCTGCGACTGGGTAAACTAATGGTATTCACAGGGCATAAACAACTAATTAAAGAACAACAAATTAACGGAATTTTATACATTATTTTTAAGTGATTTCGTTCATTATATAGCATAATGTACTATTATTGCACAAAGGGATAGCAGGCGCAAGCTTAGCTATCCTTTTTTTACCACTATACTTTTTTGATTTTTATTTGATTTCATACAGCATGGAAAATTTCTCATTCCCTTTTCAACAAACTTCAGGCATCACATTGCCTGCTCACATACAGCAGCTTATAGAAGCGGCAAATAAGGCCACTCATTTCGCTTACGCACCTTATTCACAGTTCAGGGTGGGTGCAGCGGCACTACTTGCAGATGGTTCTATAAAAACAGGTTCTAATCACGAGAACGCCTCTTACCCTGCCGGTATCTGCGCCGAGCGTGGACTACTTTCGGGCATCAACCCTCTCGATAAACAACAGCAGATATTGGCTATGGCAGTATGCTACACCAGTAATACCGACAACACTACTCCACTATCGCCGTGCGGCATTTGCAGACAGACTATCCTTGAAATGCAGCTGGCACAAGATGCTCCAATAGCCATGTACATGTGCAGCCCCGATGGCCAGGTAATTTATGTGGAAGATGCAGCACACCTGCTACCATTCTATTTCAGCAGTAAAAACCTGAAGAATAAGTAACTCATAAACTAAAAAGAAGAAAAATAGTATTACTCCTCTTTCCTCAACTTCCTAAGCACAGCCATAATAACCACTACCAGCACTATGTAGGTGACTATATAGGCAATGGTGAGCATCAGCCATTCTGTCCCGGGGCGGGTAATGTGCAGCTTCGTATCGTCATAATACTTCTTATAGGCGTAGATCGATCCAAACACAAGCCCCCAGGTGGCCCACCTGAAATAATTATTTTTCATGGCGTAAAGTAAATGAAGATATACGAGACTTTAGTCAGAAAGCTAGGTGCACCAATTAAGATGCTCCTGGCTTTTTATCTATCGCTTGTATTGTTTTCAATACTAGTTCTTCTCAATTTTTACTCTACTCGCTACGTTACCAAATTGATCTTTTACAACCAGGATATATATGCCTGTTGACAGATCTTCGGTATTCACCGTCAGTACACCATTTACGCCGGCATCATTGCGCAATACTTCGCGGCCGGTAAGATCATAGATATACGCTACGTCACCGGCATTTAGTCCAGATACCAGTGCGGTATTGTGTACCGGGTTCGGCATTACTTTGATGCTGTTACTGCTGCTGCCAACTGCGCTTATACCAACATTACCAGTACCCGTTCCGGAGCCAAGCGTATCCAGAATGCCAGTCTTAAACGCATATTGATAAGAAAATGTTTGACTATTAGCGGGGTGCAATGTGGTGTTTCTGGCAAGGGTAACGCTATCACCTGCGCTATCTACTGTAGCCAGATGGCCAATGTTAAAAACAAGGCCAATACCCGCATCGGCCGTATCTCTTCCCGAATAATGATAAGTAGTAGTACCATTGTAGATACTTCTAAGGGTTGATGAGGGCGTTAAACCAAAATCAAGGATGAAACATTTAGCACGGGCATCATTTGTACCCAATGCCATGTATGAATTTGTATTGGTCAGCCCTGTTGCCGACACCACAACAAGGTTTGAAGTACCCGTTACCTGGTGCTCAACAAAATTATCTGTGACAAAACTACTAGTCAGCATTTGTTCATTATCCGGATCTATTGTCCTCATATAATAAATGCTATCCTTCGGATAAATTGACAAATTAGTCAACGTTACATTTACCTTGAAATAAAGTGTATTGGTATCTATTGAAGTAACTTGTGTGATCTGCACACTATCGAACATACCCTGCCATGTACCAACTACACTTGTGCCAATAGTGTTATAACCGATATTTACGCCGGGAATGGAAGTAGCTGCCCCAAGATTGGGAGTATATGCCGTTGCACTATTACTGCCAATCTGAATGGCCCATCCTTCCTGAGGTGTACCAGGCATATAATAATCTCCAAAATAGTTAGTCCAGTTTGTCAACATTGGATCTGCTACAAAACCCAGTGCCAACGGATAGGTGGCGCTTGTTGGGGCGCAACCAGGGTTAACTCCGAAATAGGTCTGATTTGCGTGGTAGCCGGCAGGGGCACTTTCAGACGAACCGAAGGCACCGGATGGATTAACGCCTACCTCAAGGTGGCTGCCTTTTAAAAATACATTACAATTGATCAGCTGCGCTTTTACCGAAAACGCCGAAAACATAATCATAGCGCCTAGCGCTGGTGTAAAAAAATGCTTCATAGAATGGTTTTGAATATTATGTTTAGCTAATATAAACTAAAAAACAACTAAAAGCTACTGAAAACAGAACTTATTTGGTACTATTTACAATATTCATTTCACCATAGATTTATGCAGGACATAATTATTAATATTCGACCTTCCGCCAATGCAAATGTGCCCTACCCCTCCCACTTTGTAATAGTACTTTTACTTCACTGATAACTCACCCGACTAAAATGGCCACCCAACCGGGCAGCCATTTTCTATATTCAAATACTTTTTGTCAATCAATGCTCCAGCGCACCAAGGTAGCGTTCTGCATCCAGTGCGGCCATGCAACCACTACCGGCTGCACTAACTGCCTGACGGTATATCTTGTCCTGCACATCGCCGCAGGCATATACACCTTCTATGTTAGTTTTGGTGCTGTCTGGCTGAGTGATCAGGTAACCCTGCTCATCCATATCCAGCATACCTACGAAAAGGTCAGAATTTGGCTTGTGACCAATAGCTACGAAGAAAGCCTTCAGCGGCACAACAGTTTCCTCATTGGTTACGTTGTTACGCACCTTCATGGCTTCTACCTTATGCTCGCCCAGTACCTCTACAGGGTCGGTATTCCAGTATACTTGTATATTGGCTGTCTTCAATACCCTGTCCTGCATCACCTTGCTGGCGCGCATTTCACCACGACGAACCAGCATATGTACCTTGCTGCATATCTTAGATAAGTACAATGCCTCTTCACATGCAGTATCACCTGCGCCTACTATAGCTACTTCCTGATTCTTAAAGAAGAAACCATCGCATACCGCACAGGCAGATACACCATGACCATTCAAGCGCTCTTCAGACTCCATGCCCAGCCACTTGGCCGATGCACCGGTAGCAATGATTACCGCGTCTGCCTCTATCCACTTTTCTTCGTCTATTTCTACCTTAAAAGGCCTTTGTGAAAAATCGACCTTGGTAACCATACCCCAGCGAATATCTGCGCCCATGCGCTGTGCCTGCTGTTCAAAATCTACCATCATCTGCGGACCCATTACGCCATTAGGATAACCGGGGTAATTTTCTACATCGGTAGTAATGGTCAACTGACCACCCGGCTGAATGCCCTGGTACAATACAGGATTGAGGCCCGCACGTGCCGCATAAATGGCAGCAGTATAGCCTGCCGGTCCTGATCCTATGATAAAACAATGGACTTTTTCTATATCACTCATATTCTATGATTTCTAATTTTCTTTTTTATCGAGGGTTAAAGATGCAAAACTATTTGTAATGCAGCAAATCAGTGTCGCGTGGAGGACAAAAAATGGTTGGGTATTTTTATGTGAGCAAAATAAACATCCGACACCTTCAGCATCGTTCCAATTTTTATCTGATCTGCTATAGACATATGACGCCCCCCGGCATCACAACGTAAAACTCCAACCCATCTACTATTTACCATCTACCATCTACCATCTACGGATGCGCCACCCTATCGTAATACAACGCCCCGTAACCTGCCCACGAACCCAGCGCGCCATTGGTCATATTGGTCTTCACATTTATTGGCGACGAGAATGGATTACCGCCGGAACGGATAGCAAACTCATAAGTGTTCCAGAAGTCGTAAATACCCTTATCTACCTCACACCACTTCAACGTTACAGAATCACCGGGGAAGAAGTAATAGACCGAATCCGAATTGCTGCTACCACTATTATCATCGGGTGTGCCGGCAAACAAGTCTATGTTTTTTACCGGCTGACCATTTACCAGCTCATCTGTAAATATCCCACCGGGGTTAAACTGTTCATTGTTACGTTTGGTAAAGTACTTAACGTAGTTACCAGGGGTATCGGGGTCGGTATAGTTAGCAAACATTTCCAGCGCAGTAGCCGGCGTTGTGGGCCTTTTAAAAACCGGCTCGCCAAACCATACCGTATCAGGGCCCTTAGGGTAGGGGATCTTAGTTATTGACGAATACCTTTGACCATCCTTATCAATCGTCAGCGTGTATGTTTTACCCAGTTCACCCACCAGCACATTGCCCAGGTTAGTAGTGTCTATGAAATAAACGTAAAACCTGTTCCCTCCCGATGTATCTATCGAATACTCCTTCAGCGTTATGGTCTTAATACCATCAGACACCTTCACTACAGCCCCATGCACAAAGCTATTGGCCACCGTACTCAGATCTACCTGCGAAAAGAAACCAAACGTAGTATTGAGAATCACATACGGTGGCTGACCATTCTCTATAACACCCTGCACCACTATTTGCGGCGGCACAGATTCCAGGTTTATATTCACATCCTTCTCGCAACTGGCGAAAAACAGAAGGAATACAACTGAGAACAATCCGGTAAAATTCAGATAAGCTTTCCTGCGCAGGAGTGGCATAAGAAAAAAGTGAAAAAGGGAAATTAAACGGCAAATGAACTACCACAACCACATGTGCTGCTGGCATTAGGATTCTTAAACACAAATCCTCGTGCGTTCAACCCGTCAGAATAATCTACCTCCATACCTATGAGATAAATACCATGAGATTTTTTCATGATCACCTCCAGGCCATCTATAATATAGATATCATCATCAGCCTCAATCTTATCGAAACCCAGCACATAACTCATACCCGAGCAACCACCACCCTTCACGCCTACACGCAGGTACTGATCCTGCTCAAAACCCGGCTCACTCATCAGTCGCTTTACTTCTTTCAGTGTATTAGGAGTCAATGATATTGGTGCCGCTATTGTTGTTTCCATTAGTATTACTATTTATGCAAATTTACCAACCTTCCCCGCCCTATCCAAATCATTGCCTCACAGTATTGTCAATATCAATAGGGGAATAGCAGAGATGAGTTCGATCTTAAAAAAGTGGCAGTTTTTCACAAAAGTGGCAGTTTTGTGTGATGTATTTTTTGTAAAGCCAATATTGATAAGCATTTCAGCGGATTTAACGAATTGCCACAAACTGCCACTTTCTGCCACTTTCTGCCACTCGTTGCCACTTTTCACTGCCACTTTTTTAGCGATCTACAGCAGTACCTCTTTTTGTTGGGCCATCTGGTCGGCATATTTTGCAACGGTATCGTGGATATCATCGAGGTCTTCCTGTACTTCAAGTTCAGCAATCAGTGCTTCCCAATCTGCGCGGGATTCCTGTTCGGCTTCGAATTGATTTGTAATAACCTTTGTGGGATCGGGGCGGAGTGTGTAGAGATAGCTGCTCATGCTATTGAGCATATGCTGCAGCAAATCGGGCTTTGTCTTCCTCAAATAGTTAGAAAACAGAGTAAATATTTCTGTAGTGTCTGCAACGCTATGTCTGAGTTTTATCTGTTTGATGGTCATGCTCAACTTACGCATGATCTCGGCCTCGTCTTTTGTTGGGTAAGGTCTATCGCGGCGCTCTTTGATAGTTGCGTTAAGTGCATTGAGCTGGTTATAGTAGTGCTCAGTAATTAGCGCCGGGGCATTAGCGGCAGTGTTACGGGCACTCTTCCAGTCTCCTTCACGGATCCAGTCGAAGAGGGTACGTGGTGCAATGCCAACGATTGCAGCGATCTGCGGACGAGTGAGTTTGGACTGGAAGAAGAGGCGACGTGCTTGTTCTTTTAATTGAGTAGTGGTCATGATGAGGGGATTTAATTGAGTGATATAATTGTGTTTATTGTTTATTGGGTTGATCTTTGCGATCCCTTCGCGAAGCAATCTTACAGGAGGTCGGTGTTGTAGGACGCGTGTTCCGGTTTATGTGCCCAACGTCTCTTTACTTTTCTTTGCTTCGCCAAAAGAAAAGTAATAAAAGAAAGGCGATCGGAAAAATCGCGCTACCGCACACAGGCCAACGCGAGCTGCTCCCGCATGAAGGGCGGGACAGGCTGTTTTCCGAAAGCTAAACTTCTGCTCAGTTGCTGAAATTTTACTGGTGGGTTTGTTTTTGTAGTGTTTTTTCATAGCAGGGTGATAGTTTTTAGCACAAAGGTGGAAAGAGGATGGCAGTTGAGCAAATTGGGAATCTATGGTGGTACGAAAAGCGTACCATGATGGTACGGAAAGTGTACCACCATAAAAAAAAGTTATGTGGATAAGTGTGATTAGATGTTTCGTTTTGACAGGGGTATGTATTGTGTTTTTAGAGTTTTGAAAAAATGATTGGGCAAGAGTGATTTGATGGTGTTTTGGGAGGTTAACTGAACGATAAATCTATAGAGTAAAAGAAAAACTGGATGCAAAAAAAATAAGCCGGGAAGTTTTTTGCGGGTCATCTACAAAACCTCCAACGTAAATTGTTTACTAAACCCTGACATTTGCATAACCATAGAGAATATTTATTCCTCCCTAAAATCCCCTTGATGAGGTTAGCTATACATATTAATAAATAGATTAGTTTTATCGCCTTAAGCGATCAAACTAATTATGATTAAAAAACTGCCGGGCATTTTAGCCCTTGCTGCATTAACTGTAGCATGTAATCAACCTGCAAAAGAAGCCGCCAAAGAAGATATTTTGGGCGCACACAGGGATACAACTGTAAGACCTAACGACGATTTCTTTGCCTATGCAAATGGCGGCTGGATCAAACAAAACCCTATACCCGGCGATGAGACTACCTGGGGTGTAGGTGAGTTGGTGCAAAAAGAACTATATGCCAAGCTGAAACATATCAATGAAGAAGCAGACCAGAAAGCAGAAAAAAGCGGTTCTGGTCAGCAGATCGGTGATTTCTGGCATAGTGCTATGGATTCCGCTGCAATAGAGAAGAACGGCATTGAGCCACTCCGTGCGGAACTGGACAAAATAGCTGCGCTCAAAACACCCGCTGATGTGATGAACCAGACTGCACATATGCATGTATATGGCATTGGTGTATTTTTTGGCGAGGGTGTAGGACAGGACCCTAAGAACAGTAACGTACAGGCGTACCAGATGAGCCAGGGCGGATTGGGATTACCAAGCCGCGATTATTATTTTAATACCGACGAGCGCACCATGAAGATACGCAATGCCTACCCCGGCTATATTGCCAATATCTTTAAGAATATGGGTGTAGACAGCGCTCAGGCAAAAGCAAAAGCAGCCGCAATACTTGCTCTCGAAACCAAAATGGCAGCAGCATCGCGCAAGCTGGAAGACCTTCGCGACCCATACAAGAACTATAACAAGTACGCCATAAGCGACCTAAAGAAGATAGCACCAAATACCGACTGGCCGGGCGTACTGAAACAGATAGGTGTTAAGAGTGTAGACAGCGTTATAGTTGGTCAGCCGGAGTTTTATACCGCACTGGATAAGCTGGTAAAGACAACTGACATACAGACACTGAAGGATTACATGACCTTTCATTTGATCAAGGACAATACCAGTTTCCTGAGCAAGCCATATTTCGATGCATCTTTCAACTTTTACGGTAAGATCATTCGTGGCGCGCAGGAGCCAAAACCACGCTGGCGCAGGGCGTTGGACGCTGAACAAGGCGTAATAGGTGAATCACTGGGTAAGCTGTTTGTGAAAGAATACTTCAGCGAAAAGGCGAAAGCCCGCTATGAGCAGATGATAGAAAACGTGCGTATAGCTTATAAGGCCCGCATTGAAAAACTGGACTGGATGAGCGACAGCACCAAGAAAAAAGCTATTCATAAGTTGATGGCCATAAAGAAAAAGGTGGGCTACCCTGATGCAGACAAATGGAAAGACCTGTCATCTATGAAAATAGACAGAGGTGCATATGTAACTAATATGATGCGCGCTAATGAATGGTGGAATAACTACTCACTGAACAAGCTGGGCAAGCCGGTAAACCGCGAAGAGTGGGATATGACCCCGCAGACCTACAATGCTTACTACAACCCGTCTAATAACGAAATAGTATTACCTGCGGCCATGATGACCGTACCAGGTTTTAAAGACGAGGAACTAGATGACGCTTTGGTATATGGCTACACAGCTGCCAGCACCGTAGGACATGAAATAACACATGGCTTTGACGATGAAGGCCGCCAGTATGACGAAGATGGCAACCTGCACAACTGGTGGGGACCCAGCGATTCGGCACAGTTTGTAACCAGGGCCAATGTATTGGCTATGCAGTTTAATATGATGAGGCCATTTGCACCTAAGGATACAGCGAGCCACATAAATGGCAAGGCAACACTGGGTGAAAACCTGGCTGACCTTGGCGGTATATTAATAGGTCTGGATGCGTTCAAACAAACTGAAGCCTATAAGAAAGGTGAGAAGATCAATGGTATGACACCAACGCAGCGCTTCTTCCTTGGTTATTCTCTCGGATGGCTATTGGCTGAGCGTGATGAAACCATAGCTACCCAGTTGTTGACCGACGTGCACTCACCGGCTAAGTACCGCGTGAATGGTCCGTTTCCTAACGTACCTGACTTTTACGAAGCGTTTGGCATAAAAGCCGGCGACAAGATGTTTATTGCTGATAGCGCGAGAGTGCATTTGTGGTAAGAACACATGAGTACAATAAATAACAAAACCGCCTATCCGGCGGTTTTGTTATTTAAGTGAATGTCAGAACAAGGATTTCTAAAGGATTAGGGGAATTTCTTAATGCCGGATGCAAAATAAACACACCCGGAGGCTGTTGCTCAGGAGACACAACAGCGGCAGATGGGCGTCGTTACAGAGTGACCAAAACCGAATACGGTCAGATAGGACCGACCGCAAGCATTTTAGAGCGTTCAGCTAGAAAGTTCTCCAGGCACCTCTGTAATGGAAGTGGTGGCGATGAAAGCGGAATTTGGTTTTATAACGGCGCATGTCGTGCCTGTAGCAACTGCTCAGAAACACAAGCAACAAAAGACATGAAATTATCCTGAATAGATTATTTCTCATAAGTATGCAAAGTTAATAAAACAGTTTATTTTTCAAAGCATACTGTTAAAGTCTCTATTATTAACTTTTTCTACACATTTCAAAGGCAATAGTCAGTATGAGTGCCCCCATTTTTAATTCTTTTAACCATTATCTTTGTCGCGCTTGTCAAAAAGTCAAAGCAGATCTTCTTAACATATATTCTTAATGAAACACAATTACCGTACGCATAAAAGAGTCAGCCTTATCGCTGTGATCCTATTCCTCTTTTCAGCAGCAGCTATAGCCCAGAACGGAACGATCAAGGGGTTTGTTTATGACAAGAAAACAGGTGAACCTTTAACTTATACCAACATCATAGTAATGCACTCTACCAATGGCGTGCAAACGGATAATAATGGTTATTTCTCTATATCACTGGCGCCGGGCACTTACTCATTGCTGACAACTACGCTGGGCTATGATTCCAGCATCATCAACGTTGTTGTGGGTAAAGATGATATCATCACCAAGAAAATCATGCTTTCTCAATTGCAGAAGGAACTGAAAACCGTGGAGATCAAAGGCGCCAAAAAAGATAAGGCGGTAAGGATCAATACAGGCGTAACCAAGATCACTCCGCAGGAGATGAAAAAACTACCAAGTGCGGGCGGAGAACCCGATCTGGCGCAGTACCTGCAGGTAATACCGGGTGTGGTATTTACCGGTGATCAGGGTGGACAACTTTATATTCGTGGTGGCTCGCCATCACAAACAGGTATTTATCTTGATGGGGTAACTATTTACAATCCATTCCACTCCATAGGCCTTTATTCAGTATTTGAGACAGAAGCCATACGTAGCGCAGATGTTTATACCGCAGGCTTCAACGCCCAATATGGCAATCGTACCTCAGCAATAGTTGACGTACACTATAAGGATGGCAATAAAAATAACCTTGCCGGCGTTGTATCTGTATCACCAATCATGGCACGTGTAATGCTGGAAGGACCGTTGTTAAAGTCAAAAAAAGAGGATAACGGAGCGGGCATCACCTTCCTATTGACAGCGAAGAGCAGCTACCTGGACCAGACATCTAAATCTATTTATGCCGGTCTTGGCGACGTATTCAAAAATGGCCTTCCTTACAGCTTTACCGACCTTTATGGTAAGGTTACTTTCAATGGTGACAATGGCAGTAAAATGAACCTGTTCGCTTTCAACTTTGATGACAAAGCCAGCCTGCTGAATGACGTTACCCACAAAAGTGATGGTGACTACCACTGGAAGGCATTGGGTGCGGGTACAACTTTCATAGTATCTCCGGGTAACACCGCAGCATTGATAGACGGTAAATTTGCATTCTCTAACTACAACATCAGCCTGGGACAGGTAGATGTGCCGACAGATACAATACCGAGCACCAGCCAGATCAGCGGATTTGAGTCTGCAATCAACTTTACTTACTTCCTGCCTAATTACAGCCAGATAAAGTATGGTGTAGAAGTAAGCGGTGTGCATACATCACTCAACTACTACAGTGCTGCCGGTATCAGCACCACGCTCGATCGCCAGAGCACCAACGCTTCCATCTACTTTATGTACAGGCAGATATTCAAGGGTAAATTCATCTTCGAACCAAGCTTCAGAGTTCAATACTATTCTGAGTTGAACAAACTATCTCCTCAGCCAAGATTAGGTGTTAAGTACAATATCTCTGACAATGTTCGTTTGAAAGGTGCAACAGGCCTTTATGCGCAGAACATCATCAGCACCAAGACCGACCGCGATATAGTGAATCTATTTACTGGCTTCCTTTTGAGCCCGGATGAGCAGATAAAGAATGCTGACGGACAAGATGTAAAATCAAACCTACAAACTGCTTTTCATGCAGTTACGGGTATAGAGGTAGACGTAGACCGCGTAGAATTTAACTTAGAGCCATGGGTAAAAGTGTTTGGCCAGATAGATGAAATGAACAGGGATAAGCAGAAAGCCGGTGATGCAAATTTTGTTGCCGCAAATGGCCGTGCTTATGGTGTTGACCTGTCTGCGAAATATAGCTACCAGAGGTTCTACATTTGGGGTGCAGTTGGTTACCAGAAGGTAACTTACACCAGCATTGGCCCTGATGGCGAGAAGCAGACCTACCCTACTCCATTTGATACCCGCATGAATGCCAATGGATTGGTATCATATTCTGCAGGTAAGAAAAAAGATTGGGAACTCTCTGCCCGTTTCAACATACACTCGCCATTCCCATTCACACAGACACAAGGCTTTTATGAGCAGGTGAACTTTGCAGGTGGTGGCTTGGCAAGCAACCCATTGAGCCAGAATGGTGGCCTGGGCGTGTTGTATGCTAATGAGATCAATGGCGGCCGCCTTTCATGGTACCACCGCTTAGACTTGTCTGTAAAGAAGCATTTCATATTTAAGAATAAGAGCGGACTGGATGCAACAATTGCTGTGACCAACGCATATGACAGAAGCAACATCTTCTATGTAAACCGTATTACCAACGGCAGAACATACCAGTTGCCACTGTTCCCTAGTGCCAATGTTACCTGGAATTTCTAATAACCAATGAGAACTGAATGATAATACGTAAGCGAAACCGGCCATATTTCTATTTGTTATTTGCCTTGCTAGGCCCGGCATTCAGCATTACGGCCCATGGCCAGGTATTATCACCGGATCAACCCAACAACAGGGCATTACTACTGGCAGAAGAGCAGTATAAGCAGGGACATTATACCCTGTCTAAACAGAGTGCAACTAATTACCTGGCAAACCGGGACGAGAAAGTATCGACTGAAAAAACAGCCGACGCCGACAGGGCTAATTTTATCATTGTTATCAGCAACCTGAAAACAAATGTTCCTTACTGCCTGTATAATGCCGACAGACTGATTGCCACTACACAAAACGTAGCCTATAAGCAGCGTACTATGTTTGCCCTGGCACAGTACTTTTTTCTGCATAACCAGCTAACGCAGGCCATTTACTTTTATGAAAATGCCGGGCTCGACAACCTGACCAACAGCGAGATCGCAGACCTTAAGTTTGAACTGGCTTACTGTTATTTCAACAATAAACAGTTTGACAAGTCTACCCTATTATTTGCCGCTATTAAGGAAATAAAGGATGGCAAATACTACATGGCAGGCAACTATTACTATGGCCTGCTGGCATACAATAACAATAAGTACGCTGAAGCATTACAGAGCTTTGAAAAAGTAAGAGACGACAAAGAATACCGCTCAATAGTACCGTACTATATTGCCGAGATCTATTACTTCATGGGCAATAAGGCCAAGGCAATAGAAGAAGGTAAAGCAATAATAAAGGCGCGTGACAAGAGCTATTACGATAACGAAGTGCATCTGCTGATAGCGCAGTGCATGTTTGAAGATAAGCAATACAGCGATGCTAAGCCTTACTTTGAATATTACTACGAGCACACCAACCAGATAAAGAAAGAAGACCTCTACAAAATTGCCTACTGCTACTACAGACTGAATGAGTGGCAGAATGCTGAGGATAAATTCAAGCTGCTGAGCAACGCCAATGATTCAATGGGCCAGTCGTCTATGTATCTGCTTGGCGACTGCTACATGAAGACCGGCGACAGGCAGAGCGCACGTAATGCATTCGGGATATGCGCCGACATGCCTTACAATCCCGGTCAGCAGGAAGCATCTATGATACTGTATGCCCGCATCAGCTATGAAGCGGGATATAATGATGAGGCGCTGCGTCAGCTTTATACCTTACTCAAGACCTTCCCATCGAGCCAGTATAAAGATGAAGCGAATACACTGCTATCCAGCCTGCTGATCAAGACCAATAATTTTGAAGAAGCGCTGAAATACCTGGACAAGGTAAACAACAAGGAAAAGAACTACTGGATGGTGTTCCAGAAGGCCACCTATTTGTTTGCAGTGCAGCAGTTCCGCAGTGGCGATATGGCAAAGGCCTACAGCTATTTCAATTCTTCTCTGCTCCACCCTATAGATCCGTTGTTTGAATGCGCGGCCTACTTCTGGAAAGGAGAATTGGCCTACCGCATGCACAAGTATGGTGATGCAATTAGTGCAAGCAAACAGTTTATAGACCGCAAGACAGACAAGGTAGACCTTACAAGGGTAAGTCCGCAGGCGACAATACAGCATGCTTACCTGAACATGGGTTTTGCCGCAATGGAAGGACAGAATTTCAGCGATGCGCAAACGTATTTTAATCATGCACAGCAGGCCAAAGGTGAAGATGATTATTCAGGTGTAATGGCCCGCCTGCGTGAGGCTGACGCCGTATTTATGCAGCAGAATTATGTGAAGGCAATAACCCTGTATGATAAGATAAGCACGACAGACACTGCGAATGCCGACTACGCCAAATACCAGAGGAGCATAATACTGGGATTGCAAGGCAAGAACAATGAGAAGATCAATGTGCTGCAAACGCTGACCAACCGCGCTACGCCATCTGTATATAATGTAACCGCATTGTACGAAATGGCTGTTACCTATATAGAACTGGACAAGTATCCGCAGGCGCTGAGTACACTGAAACGTATCACAGATTCATCGAACGATAAGAGTGCGGCACCTAAGGCTTGGCTGAAGGTGGGCTATATTTACCAGCAGACCAATGACAATAACAAAGCCATTGATGCTTACAAGCGTATTGTTACAGAATTCCCGGCATCGGAAGAGCGCATAGCGGCACTAAGTGCATTGAAGAGCCTGTATATACAGGGCAATCAACCGGCTGCGTTCTCACAATTGCTGAAAGACAATAACCTGCCATCGGCAGAAAGTGCATCAATAGATTCCACCTATTATGCTGCTGCGGAAACACAGTTTGCCGCCGGCAAGTGGGATAATGCCATGCGTGCATTTACTAATTACCTGCAGCAATATCCTAACGGTGTATTTGCCATTAAAGCACATTACTACAGGGGTGAAAGCAACTTCCAGCTACGCAATTTTAAGGAAGCACTGGATGATTTTGATTCTGTGTTAGTGCATCCATGGAATGACTTCTCTGAGAATAGTGCGCGCCACGCAGCTGCTATGGCCTATGACAAGAAAGACTACACCGCTGCCTACGGCTACTACCTGAAAATGCGTAATAATAGTGGCACTAACCAACAGCTGCTACAAACCGCATATAACGGACTTGTAAAGAGTGGCTACAATTCGGAAAAATATGGCGAAACCAGTGCCTTTGCAGATTCACTACTGACAATGAAAGGACTGCCGGCTGATATGATCAACGAGACATTGTTGTATAAAGCAAAAGCACTGCAGCATTTTGAAAAAACAGACTCGGCACTTTATACGTATCAACAACTGAGCCTGAACACCAGCGGCGATATTGCAGCTGAATCGCGCTTCCATATCTCTGAGATATACCTGGCGCAAGACAGCCTGAAAGATGCAGAAGAAGCCGCCAATGAGACCATTAAGATGTCGGCAGGCAACGACTACTGGATAGTAAAGTCCTACATACTGCTGGGAGATATATTCATTAAGCAGAAAGACTATTTCAATGCAAAGGCTACATTATCAAGTGTTGTAAAGCACACGAAGAATGCGGAACTGAAAGCTGAAGCAACGAAGAGACTGGCAGAAGTAAAAGTACTGGAGAAACAAAAAAGTAAACTGAAAGACGATTAGATAGTACATAGTCGACTTACTTAGAGAACAAAAACAACAACCAACCATGAGGGTAAGACCTTTTATAATACTAGCAGTATCTCTTGCCACGGCTCACAATGCCATGGGGCAACAGCATGCGGATACAGTACTGAAAGGCTCCACCATTGAGGTGATACAATCTTACAAACCACAGGTAAGAAAAGCACCTAAGCCTGAATGGGTGCCGCAGATACCACCTGCCGATACATCGAGACCTATACTGAATTATGATGTACCACAGCAAACACTTTATTATACTTACAAATCGGGCGCGTTAAGGCCACTAGCGTTAGGTAAGGATTCTTTAATGATACCCTATCCTAACTATATTAAAGCGGGTGGAGGTAATCTATCCACCCTTTACTTTGATGCCGGGATCGGCAGCCTGAAGGGCAAGAACTATGAAACAAGTATTCATCTGCACCACCTGTCGCAGAAGGGAAATATTGATAAGCAACAATCAGCAATAAGCGGACTGGAAGCAACAGGTGTGCTGCATGCAGGTTCTTACGAGTGGAAAGGACGACTGGATGTGGAAAGGAACCAATATTTTTTCTATGGTATGGATGAGCACCTGCCTGTATACCCTTCTACCGCAGACCTGAAGCAGACCTTTACTACCGTAAGAGTGGCTGCTGATATGGTGAATAAGGCACAGTTTGGCGAGCGTAAGATCATCTACTACCCCACTGTTGACGCATCCCTATACAATGGCCGTTTCAATGCATCTGAAACCCACTTTGGTTTTAGCGTACCATTATACTTCCGGTTAGACAGTGCTCTGACACTGGTTACCGTTGCATCGGCATCGCTCAATCACCTGAAGATGAGTGACAGTGCTACGGGTAATAATCTGGCTACAATAATGCCCGGCATACAGCTGGAAGGAAAAGTATCGGGCAGAGCTTTGATAGGATTTGCTTTGGGCAAGGGCGGAAAATTTAATGTACTGCCTGAAATCGTTGCCAACTATAAGATCCCTTCTACTGTACTTACCCTGAGTGGCGGATGGATGGCAGGTGTAAGACAAAACACTTACGAACAACTGACAACTGAAAATCCATACCTCTATACCACTTACCGTAAGCTATTTAGCGGTAATGGACTGAGGCAGAACAGAAGAGATGAGCTTTTCGCTTCATTAGCAGGCAGCCAGGGCAACCATTTCACCTACTTAGTTAAGGCAAGCTGGTTAAATTATACTAACCTGGCTACTTACCTGGATACCGGAGTTAACCCAAAGTTCTTTAACGTAATATATAATGATGTAAGCGCTATATCGCTACATGCGGCTGCCAGATATACGCAGGCTACCAAGTGGTCGGCTGGAGTATCGGCAGATTTTTATAAGTATTACCAGGGCACTCAAGCCTATGTGTGGCAGCAACCTACGCTGAATATAAGGGGAGATTTCTCTATTAACCCGATCAAAGATCTTACCGTTTCTGCCTATGTGGCGGTTTTAGGGGGCATGTATACCATCAATTACCTGGGAAAACCGGTAATGATGACTCCGGTAACAGACATAGGTGGCTATGCGGAATACAGGTTGGGCGGACGGCTAAATGTATTTTTACAGGCCAGCAACCTGCTAAACAGCAAATATGAGCGTTGGAATTACTACCAGTCATATGGCTTGAATGTATATGGTGGATTACGTTTAAAGTTTTAGGTTGAAATAATTAATTTCGGGTGTACTTTTACGGGCAGAAATGGAAATAGATAAATACATAGGGCAATTTATATTAAAGAATAACTTTTGCTACATACACGGGCTGGGCAACCTTGAATTAGTGAAGCGCCCTGCAGTGCATGATGGCAAGGCTTTGCAGGCACCTACCTATGAAGTAGTAGTAACAGCAGGTGGATCTATTGATGACAGCTTCGCTAACTTTATTGCTACCAATGAGCAGATAAGCATATCTAAAGCCGCCAATGGACTGCGCGAATACAGCATGCAGGCAAGGAAAGATATGGCTGCAGGCAAAGAAGTGCCTATTCCTGGTATAGGAAAGTTTACTGAAGAGAACGGACGCGTTAAGTTTACAACTGATGCTAACTTCAGGTTCACACCGGCGGGCATGCCCACCCTTAAGAACAGCAAGCAACTGGAAGACCAGAAAATAACTCCTGCGCACAAACCATCTTACCCACCACCTGCCAGCGCCAATTCGGTTAACTGGACAATGGTGATAATAGTGGCAGTACTATTAGTAATACTGGGTGCGGGTGGATATGGATTGTATTACTACAAGAACCAGCAGGCTGCAAGCCAGCCGGCACCGCATATGGCAGATACAATAGTGCAGGCACCAGCGCCGCCGATAGTAGACACTATGCGTAAAGACACTGTGGCAACGGCTCCTGTTGTAGACACTAATGCTATTAATGCTTACCGAATGGTGATAGGCGAATACCCTAATAAAGCCAAAGCTGAAGCCCGCTTGCGCAGGTTGAAGATAGATGGCAGCAAGGTAGAGATCATCACCAGCGACTCTGTAACCTTTAAGGTATTGGCAACAGTCAATTGCCGTGTGGTAGATACCCTGCACTATAAAGATTCACTCCAAAAGTTCTATGGCTATAAGAATGTGATGATAGTTAATTAAGAAACCTCACCCCGGCCCTGCTTCGACAAGCTCAGCATGACAAAAGGAGAGGGCGGTAATATAAATTATGAATAAAGGCTCCGCATGGAGCCTTTATTCGTTTAGTGCCACCCTATTTTTTGTCGGTGTAGTATCTTACCATCGGCCTGCTTTTAGAGGTACGGTCTACAATTTCAAATCCTACTCTTTCAAATGATTTGTACAGTCCGATCCAGGCAAAAGAATCGGGCAATGATTCCTGTGTAGGAATAGTGGGATAGGCTTCAATGATCTTAATATTTTGCGCCCGGGCATAGCTGATCAAACCTTTGAGTAGAGCGACAGACACACCCATGCGTCTGAAATTCTTGTCTATAAAGAAACAGGTAACAGACCATACAGCTTCGTCGTCAATGGGTTTGTGTACTCTGGATCGAGCCATCTTAGGGAAATCTTCGCGAGGCGCAAAGGCACACCATGCTATTGCCTGGCCGTCATAGAAACCCATAAGGCCGGTAGGGGCTTCATTCCACACCAGGTCTTTCATAGCCTGCTTGTTACCGCCATCTACCTTGCCTTCAGCAAACTCAGCCTTGTTGAGTCTGTAGTACATGCACCAACAATTACCACAGGCACCGCGCTCACCAAAAAGTTGGGTAAACTGTAGCCAGTTGGCCCGTGTTAGTGGCTCAAAGGTCATTTCGGTGAGGATGTCGTCGTTCTCTTCTATGATATGCTTCATCTATATTTGCTTTATCTTAGACCAATAATCAAAGCTATGAAACTGGAACAACAAGGAGACACTTACATTTTTACTCCCGAAGTAAGGAACAGATCGCGCGTAAAGGGAATGCTCCTGTTTCAGAGTGCCTACTTTATCGTTCCCGGCATTGTGGCTATAGGTGCGGCCTTTTTTATGCTGACCGTCAGTATCATCATCACACTTGTTTTTATTGCCGCAGGGGCAGTGCTAATTCTTGCAGGCACCCGGTATGCCAAAAAAGCTTCGTTTGCAGAAGAAATAACTATTGCTGTTGATACGTTGACCATTGCAGCCGGTGGCAAAGCATTGCAATATGAGTTAGGTTCCATTGAACAAATATTCTACACTGGCTATTCCGCAAAAACAGATCACCCTTTAAAAACCGGAGGTTTTGACTACATGGGTTTTGAAACCAGGGAACGGGAAATAGCCCGAATACATGATGAGGGCCACATAAAATTTTACTATGGCAGTAAAACGATCTGGTTTGGCAAAGAGCTGGCATCATGGGACGCACAAAAGATAAGCGATGCACTGAACAAAGTAACAGATGGTCGCCTGTACATACAAAACCTACCCGATGAGATACCTGAAGACGTGTATATGCACGGCGTAAAACCAGGCCAGCCAATGCCCTAGACCAGCTCCCTATTGGCTGCAATAATGTGCTACTACCTTCACTACGTTACCCTCTTCATTGAGTTCCATCAACTCGGCGGCAAACAGGTTGTTGACGCTCTTATAGTAAACGACAATAGAGTTAACCGATGAAAGTATCCGGTACAATTCGAAATGCAGCTCGGGTATGCATTTAACGCCCGCTCGAAATAGGCTCTGAGTAAGGGTTTGGAGTTAATAACGCCGGTTGGATCATTATTTATCTTGATGACGAACGGTGATGTGAAATGAATGTCATCGGCATAGTGGCTCATCACCTTGTCCAGGTCATGGCTGTTCCAGTCATTTACCCATTCGGTGCCAATATGCAGTGCAGTGTTTTCTGTGATCATAAAGAGTGGTTTTATTCTGCAAAGCTGATAAAGAAATACACAATAAAACAGATACACTTTTTGTATTTTTAGCCACAACAGTGGCTACATTTTGTATTTGGCATATAAGTACATAGGATTTACCTTTGCTGCTGCCAGGAATGATGGTGGATACTCCGCCATTCTAATTGATTATTTGAATTGAGTACATATGATGCAACCGGAACAGTTCTTTGAACTGATGCTTAAAGAATTGGAAGTGCACACCGAGATGCAGCCTTACTATAAATTCCTGGGTAAAAAATCTTCATGGCATTTCCGCAGGAATTACTTCCTCGAAAGATTGCGTTACATACAAAAGCAGGTAGCAGATAATAAAGACCTGCGCATATGGGACTGTGGCAGCGGATATGGTACTACCTGTCTGTTCCTGGCTATGAATGGCATCAAAACACATGGCACTACTCTTGAGTTTTACTACGATACTGTACAGAAAAGAAAAGAGTACTGGAGCCAATTCGGCGATTCATCTTTATTTACCTGCACTTACGAAAATCTATTCGATACACCACCCGCAGCCAATAGCTGCGACCTGATAATAGTGCAAGACACGCTACATCATCTGGAGCCTATAAATGATGCACTAAAGATATTTCAAAACTGCCTGAGCGCTAAAGGACGTGTGCTATCTATAGAAGAGAACGGTAGCAACATAATACAGCGCGCTAAGTTGTATAAATACAGGGGCAATAAGCGCATCATCACCATATGGGATGAGAAGCTTAAGAAAGACATTCTGATAGGTAACGAGAACATCCGCAGCCTGGAAAACTGGAGACACCTTTTTGAAGAAAACGGATTCAATATTCCTAATAGCAGCGTGCAGTATGTGCGTTATTATCTACCGGTACATTACCGCTTCTCAGATCCGCAATCATTGCTGGAGAAAGAGAGGAAGATACAGACGGAACAAGGCTTGAGAAGAGAGTATTTTTTCTTCGGACTAAACTTTATTGCAGAGAAACAATAATTAATCGACTATCTGAATAATCAATTTTTAACTATACACTAAACGATCTATGAGCAGAATATTTTCATTTATACTTAGCGTTCTTTTACTTGCTGCCGGCCATTCAATTGCGGCTACAGATACTGCCACTAAAAAGAAGGGAATGGTGCTGGTAATGCTTCACGCAGAGAAGAACAGACTTGAAGCAGCACGCAAAGTGAATAACACAGAATTATTTGCTACCATAGCGGCAGACGCAGAGCAAGTACGCATCCGCACGATTATGGATTTTACGGAGAATCTTGAATCGTACCCTGTATACTACATAATGGATAGCAACTACGAAAAGATCTACCACAAGCAGTTTGATGGCATTGTGTTGAATGCTGATGGCAGCATAGCAACTGATGTAAAAATTGATACCGCGAAACCCAATTATATTCTTGCCTACTATGGCACCGGCGATTTTCAGACCTACTTCAACTCTCCACTTACCGAAAGCGATAAAGAAAAGTATCAGCAGGAAGGTGGCCGTACGCATGGCATGGGACTAACTATATATAACAGTAAGTTTCACCAGCTGACACACTTTTATAAGATGGCCTATGCCAACCCAACAGTACTAACACTTGAAGAGGCGAAGAAGTTGCCGCACAACCGGACAAAAAGATATTTCTTTAAGTCTAAACAGCTTGAAATGGAGTACTATCCATTTGCTGACGAACTGGATAAAAGTTTCAAAAAGAAGACCAGAAGAGAAACTACCACGCCTTACTAAGACTATCACGGGAAAATTATCCATTACAATGCGGTGATCGTCCATTTTACAGCCTTTTATGTTGTTGCACCTTTGCACTGTCAATAACGACAAAACATAAAACAAAGAAAAAATGGCACGTTTAACAGCTATCAATCCTGAACAGGCTTCAGGCAAAACAAAGGAACTTTTTAATGCAGTGCAAAGTAAACTGGGTGTTGTTCCTAACATGATGAGGACAATGGGTAATGCACCGGCATTCCTTGAAGGCTACCTTAATCTTAGCGGTGCACTGGGCACCGGCAAGCTAGGTTTAAAAAACAGTAATCTTATAGCAATGGCAGTAGCAGAAAGTAACGCTTGTAACTACTGTCTGTCGGCCCATACTTACCTGGGCCTTAACCTTGCTAAGATAGATGAGGCAACACTTACAGACGCGCGTGACGGCATAGCTAAAGATGCAAAGACACAGGCAATACTGCAGTTTGCTAAGTTGGTAGTAGCCAAGCATGGTCAACTAAATGATGCAGATGTAGCTGCAGTAAAATTAGCAGGTGTGACCGATGGTGAAATTGCCGAGATCATAGGCCACGTTGCGCTGAATATCATGACCAACTATTTCAATAACACTGCCGGTACTGTCATCGACTTCCCGGTTGTTGCAGCTCATGTAGCAACAGTCTAATATTTCTACTATAAACATATACATTTGATTGGCCCAAAGGCCGATCTTAGTGATAATCAAACAAGGCCATGCTATAGTATGGCTTTGTTTAAAACTGTTCAACAATGGAAAACAAAAGATATCCGCTACCTCCATTTACCATGGAGACTGCACTGCAAAAGGTACAGGCTGCAGAAGATGCATGGAATAGCAAAGACCCCGAGAAAGTATCTCTTGCCTATACAGTGGATACTGAATGGAGGAACCGAACGGATTTTATAAATGGACGAGAGGAAGTAAAGAAGTTCCTGACAGGTAAGTGGGAAAGAGAACTTGACTACAAATTGAAGAAGGAGCTTTGGGGATTCCGAGAAAACCGTATGGCAGTGAGATTTGAGTATGAGTGGCACGATGCGAATGGCCAATGGTATCGTAGTTATGGCAATGAAATGTGGGAATTTGATGAGAACGGGTACATGCAGAAACGCTTTGCAAGCATTAACGACATAGCTATTAGCCAAGCTGACCGCAAACTAAAATAAAAACATGAATACCACTACTCCACCGGCCAATGCTACGCTCATCAATCCGCAGAATGGGAATTTGGCATTTAAGCTGTTTTCATTCGACGACAATAGTCACTTCGACCATTTGCAGCGCAACAACTACTATTCGCTGATATGGATAACTGAGGGGGAAGGAATGGTAAAGGCTGATTTTTCGGAACATAAATTTGTGCCGGGTATGATGTTTGCGTTTTCGCCTTACCAACCTTTCATGATAGCAACGACAGCTATTAAAGGTACCGTCATACACTTTCATCCCGACTTCTTTTGCATACATAAACATCAGGCTGAAGTAGCCTGCAACGGAGTGCTGTTCAACAATATCTATGAACCGCCTTACATCTCTGTTGACATGAAAGCCGCTGCAACATTGACCATGATTGCCGAACAAATGAAAGAAGAAATACAAAATGCAGCCCTCGGTCAGTATGAACTATTAGTCTCTTACCTGAAGATATTCCTGATCACAGCTTCACGCATAAAAGTGGTGCAACAGCCACAAACGCTTGTAGAGCCCGATAATGTAAAAGAACCGTTTATTCTCAAAACGCTTATTGACAGTATCGAACAAAATTTCAAATCAAAACACTCTGCAAGTGATTATGCAGAGAGTCTCAACGTATCACCTAAGACCCTTGCCAAGATCACAAAGGCGCACTTCAACAAAACCATTACTGGTCTTATAGCTGAGCGTATAATCATAGAAGCAAAACGAGAGCTATACCTGACTAACAAAACGGTAAAAGAAATAGCATGGGAACTCGGCTACCAGGATGAATACTATTTCAGCCGCTTCTTTAAAACCAATGCAGATATCTCTCCACAGATCTATAGGGAAACTGTAGGATTTGGAAGAGGAGCCTAATCTTTACACCTTACTGTTTCTTCAGACGCTTTAATCCTATTTCCTTCCTGGCTTTATTGGTAGCCTCAAGGTCTTCAGGCTGTTTGATGGCAGCAGTTTTAGTAGTGGTGCTGTAGTATTTAGTAACGTGGTATAACTCGGGCAGTTTACGATAGTTCTGTAACCCATCATATATAACTGCGTACTCAAATCTGGGAAAATGCTTGTCTTGTACCTCCTGCTTTAACAACGCCAGGAGACCATCGGTTATCATATCGGGCGTATGGTCGAGAATAATGGAAACATGTCCTGGCATTATGCTATGCGGAACACCATACTTATAGAGTATCGAAGATAATCTGCTGAAATTCTCAGAATCAATATGCACTTGAAGCTTCCACAAGGAATCTTTGACAGCCTGTGTAATACCCACCTTATTTGCCCTTGCCTGTTGCATTCTAACCGATTGGTCTTGCTTACTCATACTCCTCAAGACCTTTAGCTTCTGCCCGTCTGTTTCGCCGTACATGAGCATCCAGCGATACTTCTGATCATTAGCAACCATTATGTCTATTTCCATTTTCAGACTATCCTGTTGTGCTTTGCTAAATGGCTGTAGCACTTTATACTGTGCGGTAGAGATGAGGGAGGAAGACAAAAGTGTAAGCAATAAAAGGAGCAGTTTACCTGTGTTCATTGTGCAGGAATTAAAGTGAAAACCTAAAATAGTACAATTCAGCAAAAGAATATACAGACCTGGTACAAACAAAAAAGCCTGTCTAAGAATAGACCGGCCCTTATAAACCCTATCACCATGAAAACCTCTTTATATTAAAGCCTTGCGGCAAAAGAAATATATTTATTGTTGGTAATCTTTATTGCGTTTTGATTACAGTGTAAAAGTACAACATGTACCTACGTGTAATGAAATAAATGAGATGAACGACCAAATAATAGGGGTGAAAATAAATTGAGTTTATTATAGTTTTAAGTCTGGAGCTAGCTGCTGAATATACTTAGTTGCACCGATCTAAATCTACCTGATCAAAATTAAAGGACCGATACTTCTCCCTATTTTTTAAGGTATCAACAAAAAACTCTTCTACGTCTTTGTAATCAACATTCCCAACCCCAAAACCACCGAGTCCTCTATTAAAGATAAAAATGCCATTCTGCGGGAGACTATCCACTTTTGAATAATCCTTGAGGAAGGTGATTGTGTCTGCACTACTACCCAAGGTAGGATTATCGCTGTAACAAAACTTAAAGTAATCTTCTTCCGCATCACTAGAAACAATACCGTAAAGCGCGGTAAATTGAGTTTTTAGTATTCCACATGCCGGTATCCTCAAAATTCTCCTTCCATCTTTTGTGTATTCAGTCTTAACACCCTTTTGCTGGTTATATATGATGGCTATGCGCCCGATGTAGCCCTCAGGAACAATAAGTATAAATAACCGGCTTACGCGCATACGCTACTGATGGATACGATTGATACAAGTATTATGAATCTAAACTTAAATACTCAGCTGTAGCACCATTGTGTAGGTACAAAAAAAAAGCTAGTCTAAGAATAGACCAGCCCCTATAAACCTATCACTATGAAAAACTTTATATTGAATGCTTAGCGCACAATAAAATCGTTTTTGTGTATTCTTTAGTTTCCTATCGATTACAATGTAAAAGTACGAAAGAGTTTCATAAAAAAGTCTTAAAATGACACGAAATATTTAAAAAATGGGGTGAATTATTTTCGTGTAAAATAATAGGCACATCCAGATTAATTACCGGTAAATAAAAAAGCCGATCTAAGAATAGATCAGCCCCTATAAACCCTATCACCATGAAAACCTCTTTATGCTAAATGCCCTGCGGCACAAGTAAATCATTTTTATTTTGTAACCTTTCGTTCCCTGCTGATTACAATGTAAAAGTACAACGCCATTTATCTTCTTACAAATAAATGAGATTAACGCCAAGAAAATAGGGGTGAATTAAAAGAGCTTTCGCCACAATTTTGTGGGACACATTTTGAAGTTATTGAAGAGTGCGGCCCAAGCAATAGAATACGTATTGTGGAAAGAATACTATTGCATATTCAGCCCGCCATGCCTTTAGTTGACCAGGTATGTTCCAAATACCAGGAGAGGAATAAGAAAAGGTAATGCAAAGGAGAACCAAAAGCCGGCATTAAACAGATTAACTCTGAACTGATGGTGGTTATCTTTATTAAACAGCCGATCAAGAAAGTTCCCCAAATAATAAAAAACGTTTGCGACCCCAATCATTGTAAGATAACCAATTCCCTGAAGAAAAGTAGCAATCCCATTTATTTCAAAATCCGGTTCGTAAGGTGCAATGAAGTAGGTGGCAATTAAACAGTAGCATAAGAAGGCAAAGATGCCTGCAACTACTAATCCAATATTGTATTTTATTCTTTTCGCAGCCCACCAGGCTTTCGCCGTTGGTTCTGTTGGCTCTTCAAGTATTTCGATAGTGGAAGTCATAACTGCAGGCGCATTTAAGAAAGGGGATTAAAGATATAAAATTGTTCATGGTTTAAAGATCATAACGTTCATTCATCGAAACTCTTTTAGGTAAAATTGGGCTCGGATCTACCAATCGGAATCGGGCCTACGTTCACGTTCAAAACAGTAATCAATCGATCAAAAAACTCTGTGATCGCCTATGTGGTCTTTTAATACCAATTAATAATAAAAATGAACCGCACCAATCGTTGCGACCCTACGGGGCGCTGTATGAGGGATGTGATTGATGTACCTACAAACCTTTTGCACCTAACGGCGCAATAACGTGAAACTGCATTACCTAGACAAATAGTTGGTGACAACAAGTAAAGTGCCTAATCCAAACAGTTAATTGATATTACTTTACCGGACCACTAAAAGCATCAGTAACAAAAAAAGCCGTCCCGATAAAATCGGGACGGCTAGTGTATTTATAATGCAGCAAGCTGCAAGTATATTACTTAACTATTTCAGTTACCTGACCAGCGCCTACTGTACGACCACCTTCACGGATAGCGAACTTAAGACCCTTTTCCATAGCTATTGGAGCGATCAATTTAACCAAAAGGTTAACGTTATCACCAGGCATAACCATTTCAACACCTGCAGGAAGTTCGCACTCACCTGTTACGTCAGTAGTACGGAAGTAGAACTGAGGACGGTATTTGTTGAAGAATGGAGTGTGACGACCACCTTCTTCCTTCGAAAGAACGTAAACTTCACCCTTGAAATCAGTGTGCGGAGTAATGCTCTTAGGTGCGCAGATAACCATACCACGACGGATATCTTTCTTTTCAATACCACGAAGCAACAAACCTGCGTTATCACCAGCTTCACCACGATCAAGCAATTTCTTGAACATTTCAACACCAGTACAAGTAGAAGACAATGGATCTTCATTGAAACCAACGATCTCAACGTTCTCACCTACCTTGATAACACCGCGCTCGATACGACCAGTTGCAACAGTACCACGACCAGTGATAGTGAATACATCTTCAACTGACATAAGGAATGGCATATCAACCGGACGTGGAGGCAATGGAATGTAGCTATCAACAGCATCCATAAGATCTTCTACAGCCTTAACCCACTTAGCATCACCTGCAAGTGCACCTGTAGCAGAACCCTGTATTACAGGAGTGTTATCGCCATCATATTCATATTTGCTCAACAACTCGCGGATTTCCATCTCAACAAGTTCCAAGATTTCCGGATCATCAACAAGGTCAACTTTGTTCATGAATACAACGATACGTGGAACACCTACCTGGCGAGCCAAAAGGATGTGTTCTTTAGTCTGTGGCATAGGACCATCTGTAGCAGCTACTACAAGGATAGCACCATCCATCTGGGCAGCACCTGTGATCATGTTCTTTACATAATCGGCGTGACCCGGGCAATCAACGTGCGCATAGTGACGAGCGTTAGTTGCATACTCAACGTGAGCGGTATTGATAGTGATACCACGCTCCTTTTCTTCAGGTGCAGCATCAATTTCGTCATAACCTTTCATCTGCGCCAGACCCTTGCCAGCGAGTATAGTTGTTATAGCCGCAGTCAATGTAGTTTTACCATGATCGACGTGGCCGATGGTACCAATGTTTACGTGGGGTTTGTCCCGCTTAAAGGTCTCTTTTGCCATTTTATTTCTGTTTTAAAATTGTTTATTTTTTGTTATTGATTAATGCCCAAAGGCATCGGTTACTTTTTCTTAGAACGGAGCGTTACCAACCATCCTTTACTTTCATCTTCACATAAGCATTTTCACAAATTCAAGAGCTGTTGAGCAGGATTGAACTGCCGACCTCTTCCTTACCAAGGAAGTGCTCTACCGCTGAGCTACAACAGCTACTATTATCATTTTAGTAACTACTGCTACCTCATTTCAAATATCTTCTGCAAAGAACTAAATACTACAAAGAACTTCCTTACATTAAATTAACTAATCAGCACGTGTGCCAATTAGCTAACCATAAGAGCGGGAGACGAGATTCGAACCCGCGACCTACAGCTTGGAAGGCTGTCGCTCTACCAGCTGAGCTACTCCCGCAATATAATATCTGGTGTCTTATTCAATAACAGAAAGCAGCTTGCATAAACTACAACTGCTATTGAAAATTAAAAAGTGGGCAGAGTAGGGTTCGAACCTACGTACTCGTGAGAGAACAGATTTACAGTCTGTCGCCTTTAACCGCTCGGCCATCTACCCGTGTAAAAAAGTAAAAATTAAAAACTTAAAAGTAAAAAACAGAATACCGAAATAAACAGCTTTGCGTTTTACTTTTTCGTTTCAACTTAAAACGAGCCACTTGCCGGAATCGAACCAGCGACCTACTGATTACAAATCAGTTGCTCTACCATCTGAGCTAAAGTGGCTATTGATCAAAGAACTAATTATTGAGCGCTTTCGTTTTCAATAAATTGGATTGCAAAAGTAAAGAAGATTTTTAATTCAGCAAATTATTTTTGCCTCTTCTGTAAAATATTTTTTTACTCTTCGATTACCGCCCTGTGCCGCAACCGCCGTCTCCTCTAAAACGGAGTGCAAATATAGGCTTTACTTTCTTCTAAAAAAGTCTATTTCATAAAATATAGCCTATTTAAAAACATAATTTTTTTTCACCTGCAAAAGGACAAAATAAAAGGGCAAAAACAGTGATTGTTTTTGCCCTCCTTAACCTGAAAATATACCTATGACCTTAGATCATCAACCCAAATTTATTAGCTGTATCAATAGCTATGTCATAACCCGCGTCGGCATGGCGAATAACCCCCATTGCCGGATCGTTGTGCAACACGCGGCGCAGGCGCTCTTCAGCATCAGCAGTACCATCGGCAACTATAACCATTCCTGCATGCAGTGAATAGCCCATACCTACCCCACCACCGTGATGGAATGATACCCAGCTGGCTCCGCCTGCTGTGTTGATGAGCGCATTGAGTATCGGCCAGTCAGCAACAGCATCACTGCCATCCTTCATAGCTTCTGTTTCGCGGTTAGGCGATGCTACAGAACCCGTATCCAGGTGGTCTCGGCCAATTACTATTGGTGCTTTTACACGGCCATCTTTTACCATTTCATTGAACAGCAAACCTGCCTTTTCTCTATCACCCATACCCAGCCAGCAAATACGTGCAGGCAGACCCTGGAAAGCAATACGCTCACGAGCCATCTTCAACCAGCGGTGGAGGCCTACATTGTCGGGGAACAGCTCCATTAACGCCTTATCTGTTGCGTAGATATCTTCAGGATCGCCACTCAGTGCTACCCAGCGGAAAGGTCCCTTTCCTTCGCAGAACAACGGACGAATATATGCAGGCACAAAACCCGGAAAATCAAATGCATTGTCTATGTGGCGCTTATCATGTGCCTGTCCGCGCAGGTTATTACCGTAGTCGAAGGTAATAGCACCGCGACGTTGCAATTCCAGCATTTCCTTTACGTGGCGCGCCATTGTGTCTAACGAGCGGCTCATGTATTCTTCCTTATTCTTTTCACGCAGCACATTAGCTTCCAGCACACTCATACCTTCCGGAAAGTAACCGATCAGCTCATCATGTGCCGATGTCTGGTCTGTCAATGTATCAGGTGTAATGTTACGGTCTATCAGGCGCTGCAATAGGTCTACCACGTTACAGCATACACCTATTGATACTGCTTCACCCTTAGCCTTCGCTTCAAGTGCCCAGTCAATACTCTCGTCTATGTTATGTGTGTATTTATCCAGGTAGCGGGTTTCAATACGCTTCTGTATGCGCCATTCTTCCATTTCAGCAGCAAGGCATACACCTTCGTTCATGGTAATAGCCAATGGCTGAGCGCCACCCATACCACCAAGGCCGGCAGTAACGTTCAACGTACCCTTTAGTGTACCACCGTAATGTATATTAGCCAGAGACAGGTAAGTCTCGTAAGTGCCCTGTACAATACCCTGAGAGCCTATATATATCCAGCTACCTGCGGTCATCTGGCCATACATCATCAATCCTTTGGCTTCCAATTCACGGAAATGCTCCCATGTAGCCCAGCGGCCTACTAGGTTAGAATTGGCTATCAATACACGTGGCGCATTTTTGTGTGAACGCAGCACGCCAACCGGCTTACCACTCTGCACCATTAGTGTTTCATCTTCTTCCAGGTTCTTCAGGCATTCCAGTATTTTGTCAAAAGCTTCCCAATTGCGGGCAGCCTTGCCAATACCACCATATACTACCAGATCTTCCGGGCGTTCCGCCACTTCAGGGTCCAGGTTATTCTGTATCATGCGGTAAGCTGCTTCGCTCACCCAGTTCTTACAAGTCAGTTGATTGCCATGTGCGGCACGTATCACTCGTTTCGTTGTTGTATCAGACATATAAAGTATTGCAGCTTTTTTACGGCAGGGCAAAAATATAAATAATCGGCGACCTTGCCGACGCGCCGTTATTGATTCTTTTTAAATGACCATTGAGAAGTAGATATAATTGACTGTGAATCAGATGGCTTAGTTCAGCTTAAATAGGTTTGCCACCTCATTATCGGGTGTTTCCTTAAGTTTTACCAGCACTTTACGGTTATCGGTAATTACTATCTTAGATTTTGCAGTGAACATCTTGCCGTTTTTGATTCCGATAGCGATCAGTGCAGCTTTAGCACCCACCGGTATGCCTCTGAATGCAAATTCTTGCGTTGAAGTCTCATAATAGCTTTGCAATACAGAGTTTATGTCTTTAAAAACAAGATAAGCACTTATAAATTTCACTGAATCGGCCTTATCTATAGCTACAATAGCTGCAGTCACGTTATCATTGCCCCTAAACCTATCACAGTTGATCCATCCCAGGTTTTCTATTCCCATCTGATCATACAGTTTAGATGTTAAGGCTCCTTTCTTCGTATATTCTTTCCTTTCAGTTTCGTTCACCGCTATTTCCGCTGTCTCTCCCTCATAGTCTGCATCACTCCTAACTCGCTCAACCGGAACCGAGGCTGTTCCGATTTCAGTAAAACCCCGCTCCCCACCCTTCCAATTCATCTGCCCCAAGCTATCCCTTTGCCCGTAAAAAAGCGACATACCTTCAGTGGTGTTCTTTGGAAATTGCACCGCAAGCGTTTTCCCGGCTTTTAGTCTCAACTGCTCTCCCCCACTGGTCATATTAATATAGTATGCCCCGCCCGACACCAGCAATTTGCCGTCAGACACTGTTGCAGCCCTGTCCCTGGCCAGTTCTTCGGTAGTGGTCAGTTCTTTCAGCTCTATATCTATGTGGTTGCCCAGTGGTTTACCACTTACAGTTTCCAGGTCGGGTGCATTTACATTGATGACAGTTCCTTTTGCGCCGGTTATTTTTGTCGGGGTAACGATTGATGCCTTAAACCGCTGCATGGGCGTCTCGTACTGCTTCAATACACTATCGAGTACAAATAGTTCGTGCCGGCTATCTGGCACGTTGACTATTGTGGTGGTAGAATCGAAAGTTGTAGTGGTTGTGGTAGTAGTTGTGGTATTGTTACAACCAAAGCAAGTTGCTGCGGCAAGAAATATGAGGAGTGTGTATTTCATTTGGGGATGTGTTATGTTATGTACTTAGTGAATAAAGTTATAGAAAAACGCTCCATTACAGTCCTTGAAAATTATTACGGTAGTGAGTGCACAGAATGCTTCGCACTCAATATAAACCCTAAGATTTTATAAGGAATATAAAATTGCTTGTTGATTGCCAAACTAATTTGATGCAAATACAGATCCCGCAATTGTTATATTTTATTGAACCTCAAAAAATGAGATCATATTTTTATAAGCCTGCGGAACGTTGTCTTTCATATGCTGAAGAAAATTTACAACGTTGCAATGCCCCCCTTTTAAAGTCTGCGGAATTTGACAAGTGAAGGCATGGCGACAAATTGAATGTCTGGCTCTTTTTAAAAAAGTATGATTATCTTGGCAAGTGTCGGGTCCTGGTTTTTAAGGAGTAAAGCCAAAATGCGTTTTTAAAATTCTTAGAATTTTACATTTTGTATCCCTATAAAATTGCCGCCAGACATTTATACTCACCTAACTACCTAAATTATGGATAAAAACAACCATAAGCTTAACCTGTCATCAGAAGGCCCCATTGAAAGAAAATCGAAAGTTCAAAAGGGCAGTGGCTATCTCATCTCTCAGAAAAAATGGCTCCTACAGGCAATTGTCTTATCAGTCGTGGGTTTCATAATATTAAAATACTGCTTTCCAGTACCCGACATTAATGACGATGGCATAAATTACATATCATGGGCATATAATGACACAAAAATGGCGTACAGGCCACTAGCCTACGTGAATTTTCTCAAGATGATACATAGTTTCACAACCTCGATCGATGCGATAGTCATTGTACAATTTATCATACATGTAATAAGCCAGTTGTTTGTTCTTTTCAGCGTCGACTATATTTTTGTCATCAATCCACGGGTAAAGCAATTATTAATAGTCTTTACATCTTTAAACCCTTTGCTGCTGATCCAATGCAACAACATAGCAAGCGATTCTTTGTTCTGTTCATTGACGATCCTGCTGATCACATTACTTATCTGGTTTGCCAGAAAGCCCGACTGGAGATTATTCATAGCTGTTGTTAGTGTGCTCTATTTTTGTATTGCGCTTCGTCTTACTGCGATGTTCTTCCCTTTTTTGTTTTTGGTTACCCTGATACTTTGCAGAGCAAAATTGCATGCCAAACTTTTATATGCGGGGGCTGTAATAGCAGTGGTGGCAATGTTTGTCCAGAATCAGAAAGATACCGCATGGCGGGAAACAGGAGTATCTGTATTTTCGGGGTTTTCCGGCTGGCAAATTGCCAATAACGCCCTTTACTGTTATAAGAAGATACACGTTGACAACAAAGATCTGCCATCACTAGAGACCAGAAGAATTGATTCGGCCGTAAAGTACCTGATAGATTCTGTGCCAACCCCGGATGAAGTAGGAGTTGCTTATTTATGGCATCAGAAGTCTCCGTTTAGGATGTACACAATCTACAACGCCTCGGCTAGCAGGCAGAAGTACTTTTTATCTTGGATGATGGTCTCAGAAGATCTTAACGAATACGGATGGTACATCATAAGGAACAACCCATATCCCTACATACGCTATTACATTTATCCTAACTTAAAACGCTTTTTTTACCCTGAGCCGTCTCCGCTTGACAATTATAACGCCGCCAAAGTGAAGCTCCCTGCGGAAGTTTGGCTATGGTTTAACTGGCCTGCTGCCGAACTGCGTTGCCGTTTCCCCGAACTACAAAGGAAGATAATATCGGTCTATCCACCCCTATGCGTATTGCTCAATATTTCTACAATTGTAGTTATTATATTTTTTTTAGTGACTGCTATTCCGACGCGAAAGAAACTACCCCATGCTATTTGGATACTCTTTTGGACATGGTCAGCCTTCTATTTTGGATTCATGGCCTTCAGTGTTTTTGCTTCGGCAATATATCTCAGGTTCCTGGAAGTGATATTTGCGCTAAGCCCGGTATTCTCGATTATACTACTGAGTTGGGCCTTAAAGATAAAGGCCATGCATAGCGCCATAAAACTGCAAAGCAGTCGTGACGAGGAATTTAAGGGCGGAGATTAGTTTATTTTGATAATCGTCGGCAAACCGTATTGATAAATATTTACTCAAACCTAATTTGTATACTCAGATCAGCCACAACGACAAATTAAACATAAATAACATTTACAAAATAAAAATTCAAATAAGTAAAAGCACTCATTTGCAGTTAAAAGCGCGTTAAACTAGATGCATATAGTTTGATACTATAAGCTACCGCCTATTTTTGTACCTTTGCACACTTTTCGTAACGTATAATGACTGATCTACTAACAATGGTTGACCGCAGCAAGCTGCCTAAGCATATTGCTATCATAATGGATGGCAATGGCCGGTGGGCCCGCGAGCGCGGTGAAGACAGGGTATATGGCCACTATGAGGGCGTGGTAAGTGTGCGTGAAATAGTTGACGCCTGCGGTGAATTGGGGATTGACTACCTCACCCTCTATGCGTTTTCGGCCGAGAACTGGAACCGCCCCAAGGCTGAAGTGGATGCATTGATGGAGTTACTGGTGAATACTATCCGCAAGGAAGTAGATGACCTGAAGAAGAATAATGTGCGCCTGCATGTTATCGGTGATTTTGCCAGCCTGCCTGAAGTTTGCCAAAAGGAAATGACGGAAGCCATGGAAATAACCTCCATGAATACCGGCCTTAATCTGGTACTGGCACTCAGTTACAGCGCGAGGCAGGAGATACTTTTTGCCACAAGAAAGATAGCCGAGATGGCCCAGTCGGGCACATTAAAGCCTGAAGATATAAATGAAGACTTGTTTCAGAGATGCCTGAATACTGCAGGATTCCCTGACCCTGAACTAATGATAAGAACAAGCGGAGAGAACAGGATAAGCAATTTCCTGCTCTACCAGCTGGCTTATGCCGAGTTGTATTTCACACCCGTGCACTGGCCTGCTTTCCGAAAACAAAACCTGTACGAGGCGTTGCTCGACTACCAGCGCAGAGAACGCCGCTTTGGCAAAACCAGTGAACAAATTCAAACAGATTTCACCCCGCATGCATAAGAATTTCCTACGAACCGGATTAATGATACTTGGCGTATTGTGTATGAACAGATCTCATGCGCAGTTGGGTAACAAGGGTGGCGGCCTCAATAAAATGATGCAGGCGCAGGGACAGGCGCAGCCCGATGGGAATATTCCTAAACAAAAAGAATATGAGCTGGGCGGTGTTACTGTATCCGGCTCCAAATATCTGGATGCCGACCTTATCCTTGCTGTCACTAACCTGGCGGTGGGTATGAAGATAAAGCTGCCTAACGATGAAGCTATTTCTAAAGCTGTACGTGCATTATGGAAGCAGGAGCTGTTCTCAGATATCAAGATCACTGTCACCAAGTATATCGATGACAAGGTATTCCTCAATATTCAGATCGAAGAGCGCCCGCGTCTTAGCCGTTTTACATTCAGGAACATCAAAGTATCTGAAGCAAAAGAACTGAAAACAAGATTGTCTCTGGTAACTAATAAAGTAGTTACAGAAGCTACTAAAAAGGAAGCTGTTGTCCGCATTAAAAAATACTTTGTAGACAAGGGATTTGGTCGTGTGAAGGTAGCCGTAGCTGAAAAGAACGATACTGCCGGGGTGAATAAGTGTGTACTTACATTCACCGTAGACAAAGGCAGCAAAACGCATATCAACGAAATAAACATAGTAGGAGAAGAAGAAGCATCTGAAGCACGTTTGAAAAAGACCCTTAAGGGGACTAAAGAAATGTCAAGACTTACACTCCATCCTGCAAAAGAAGAGAGTGCCTACCCTGTTGGCGAACGTTCTTTTAAGAAATATGCCAATAACTGGGGATTCCTTTCATTGTCTAAAACATTAGATGCCCTCGATCCTTATTTCAGGTTCAAATTATTCTCTGGTTCTAAGTTCAACCAGGGCAAATTCGAATCAGATAAACAATCAATGGTCGCGTACCTCAATACCCTCGGGTTCAGAGATGCGGCTATAGTATCTGATACCGTTTACCCGGTAAAGAATGGCAACTTGAATGTAGATATCCGCATAAAGGAAGGTAACAAGTACTATTTTGGCGATGTAGAGTGGAAAGGAAATACCAAGTACTCTTCAGAGGTATTGTCTAAAGTGCTCGGTATTAAAAAAGGCGACATCTATAATCAGGCATTACTGGAGACCCGCATAGGCCGCCAGCTAAACCCTGAAGGTGGTGAAGATGTGAGTAGCCTGTATATGGATGATGGTTATCTGTTCTTCAACATAGAACCAATTGAAGCATCTATAGTTCACGATACTATCAACTACGAAATGCGTATCTCAGAAGGCTCACAGGCCACCATCAGGGATATCTCTATATTTGGCAACGATCGTACTAACGACCACGTTGTGCGCCGTGAATTACGTACCTTACCCGGCAACAAATTTAGCCGTACCGATCTTATCCGCTCTAATCGCGAAATTGCTCAGTTGGGCTTCTTCGACCAGGAAAAGATTGGCATTCAGCCTAAACCGCATCCTGAAGATGGAACTGTGGATATAGAATATACAGTTGTAGAAAAATCAAGCGATCAGTTGCAGTTATCTGCCGGTTTCGGTGGTGGTGTTAACTTCTATGGCAACGTAGGTATCACTTTCAACAACTTCTCTATCCGCAATATCTTCAAGCCTAAAAACTGGGATCCATTGCCTGTAGGCGACGGACAGAAGTTTGCAATAAGTTATGCATCTAACGGTCAATACTATAATTCATTGAGCACCAGCTTCACAGAACCATGGCTGGGTGGTAAGAAACCAAATGCATTTACAGCCAACATCGTATACAGTAAGTACTCATCGGCTGCTGCAGGCACCAACCCGGGTAGCGCCTTCCTGCGCATGTTTGGTGGTGGTATATCTATGGGTAAGCGCCTTACCTGGCCCGATAACTTCTTTGTATTCAACTACGGTCTGTATTACAACAACTACCGCCTGAAGAACTACGCTTTGGTAGACAACTTCAACAACGGTTTCAGTAATGACCTTCACTTCAAGTTTGTACTGTCAAGAAACAATATAGATCAGCCACTCTACCCCCGTAGCGGCGCTAACGTATCATTTACGTTCCAGATCACTCCGCCATTCAGCGCATTCAGCGGCAATGACTATTCAGGCGAAACCCCTGCCAACAAGTACAAATGGATCGAGTACCACAAGTATAAGTTTACAGCCGATTTCTACCAGAAGGTTGCAGGTAACCTGGTATTGAGGTTAGCTTCTAAATATGGCTTCCTCGGTTACTACAATAAAGACATTGGTTTCTCTCCGTTTGAGCGCTTCCAGTTGGGTGGTGATGGTCTGTCAGGCTACTCTTACTTCGTAGGTAAAGATATCGTTGCACAGCGTGGTTATGAAGTATATGCCAATTCTGCAACCATATACAATAAATACACAGCTGAATTACGTTATCCATTCTCCCTTGCACCTACAGCTACTATTTACGGTATCATGTTCGTAGATGCAGCCAATGCATGGAATACATTTAAAGACTATAATCCGTTCAAGCTGAACAGAGACGTAGGTGTGGGTATACGTTTATACCTTCCTATGTTTGGTCTGTTGGGTCTTGACTATGGTATAGGTTTAGACAGGTATGATCCTAACAATGGTATTAAGAGCGTGAAGGATATTGCTAAGTTTAACTTTATGTTGGGCTTCGAACCGGAGTAATCGATTGAATTGGTATAGTAATTGATTTATTAGGTTTACTAACTTAAAAATTGCGTTATTATGAAGAAAGTACTGTTTAGTGTTTTAATATTGGTAATGACTGCTGGAGCAGCCAATGCCCAGGCTACCAAGTATTGCATCATTGATTCCCGCTATATACTCGAGAAACTGGATGACTATAAAGACGCCCAGACCAAACTCGACAATATTTCCAAGACATGGCAGGAAGAAATTGATGCCAAGATGCTGGAAGTAGATAAGATGTATAAAAGCTATCAGGCCGAACGCCCTATGCTGAGCGACGAGATGAGAAAGAAACGCGAAGATGAAATAGTTGCCAAAGAAAAAGCTGCTAAAGACCTGCAGAAGCAACGTTTCGGCTACGAAGGCGACCTTTTCAAAAAACGCCAGGAATATGTAAAGCCTATACAGGACCGCGTATTTAACGCGGTGCAGAAAATGGCCTCGCAGCGTGCATTCGACCTCGTATTGGATAAAGCAGGTGGTGTAACATTATTTTATGCAGATCCTAAGCTAGATCGTAGTGATGATGTACTTAAGATAATGGGCCTCAATAAATAATGCCCATTGTAGGGTAAAATTAACAAGTTAGTTAGCGGGATTTATTTTGTTATCTTAACGATTGGCATTTACTTTGCAGTCCTAACTCAAATAATCAAAATCAAATAAACAAAAAAATAGTAATGAAAAAATTCCTGATGATCTTCGCCTTCGGTATTATGGCAGGCACAGTTAGCTTTGCTCAGAAAGCGAAACCAGTAACTACTTCAGCAACAACTACAGAATCAAGCGAGCCGCACACAGGCCTTAAGCTGGGTTGGATCGTTTCTCAGGAGCTTCTCGCTTCCATGCCTGAAAAGATCAAGGCCGATTCTGATATCAGCAAGTATGCACGTGCTTTTCAGGATCAGATAGAGTCTATGATGAAAGAATACCAGACGAAGGGTACTATCTTCCAGAGAGACGAAAAGACAATGAGCGAGCCTATTAAGGAAGTTAAGATGAAGGAAATACAAGACCTTCAGAACAGAATAGAAAGCATTCAGCAGAGCGCTAAAGAAAAGGTATCTCAGAAGCAGCAGGATCTTTATCAGCCGATCATTGATAAGGCTGAAAAAGCAATAAGCGCAGTAGCTAAAGAAAGAAACTACGATTACATATTTGATAAAGCAGGTGGTGGACTTTTGTTTGGCCGCGAATCTGATAACATCCTTCCTTTGGTAAAGGCTAAGATGGGCATCAAGTAAAAGTCAAAACTTAAAAATAAAAACTAAAAAGAGCAGCTGGTATATCCGGCTGCTCTTTTTAGTTTTGGCGCGTGTCGATATAACCTTGCAGTAGCTAGATTTGGGACTTCCACTTACGACTTATGACTTACGACTCCCTACTTATTCAGCCATTTCTTAAAGTCTCCTACCCTAGCCCTGCTCACAAAAATGTCATTGTCTTCGCAATGTTTCAATGATATTTTAAGTCGGCCATTAAAGTGGTTATGTATCTTATCTATCGACGACAAAGGCGCAATATACGTGCGGTTGATACGGAAGAAGTTGGCCGGATCCAATGTCTTTTGCAGTTCATCTAATGGATCATCTATCAGGTGCTTCTTGCCATCGATCGTGTACAGCCACACTACCTTATCATCAGCCATAACATACGCCACATCGGCCACAGAAATAATGATCAGCCTGTCACCCAGCTTTACCAGGAACCGCGATTTATAGCTCTCCTTGCCGGTTGTCATTTGCCGTAACAGATCCGCCAACTGCGTGGTTGTGCCTGTTGAGGAAGCACTATTACGAAACTTAGCAAAGGCCGCTTTTAACTCATCAACATCTATAGGTTTCAGCAGGTAATCAATACTGTTGAGTTAAAATGCCTTCAGTGTATACGCATCGTATGCAGTAGTGAAGATAACCGGCGCAGGCGTACTTACCTGCCTGAAAACATCTAATGCCAGCCCATCTGACAGGTGAATATCAGAGAGTATTATATCAGGGACATTGTTGATGCGCAACCACTCAATGGCATCTTTCACACTTTCCAATACGGCCAGCACTTTTGCTCCGGGCTCGGCTATGGCCAACTGTTGTTGCAACCTTGTAGCCGCTGCGGCCTCGTCTTCCAGTATCAGCACATTCATATCAAAGGCAATTTTACAGTAAACATCTTGTTTGTTTCTTCTACCACTACCGGCCTATCACTTACCAGGGCATAGCGTTGCTTAATATTAATGAGTCCTATATTGGTAGACTCCTCTATCTGAGCCCTGCGTTGCAGCGTGTTCTCCATGATCAGGTAGTCATCGTTACTCCTTATTGATACAGTGAGTGGGTTATCAGTAGATATTTCATTGTGCTTTATGGCGTTCTCGGCAAGCATCAGTAAAGACTGGGTGATGATCTGCCTTTGCATTACCGCGTCTGTCACTGCAATATCTATTCGCAGCTTACCTTCAAACCGTTGCTCATTAAGGAACAGGAACGACTGCACTACCTTCAGCTCTGTACCTACGTCTATAGTATTCTCCGTACTGTTCTGCAAAGAATAACGGAACACTTTAGACATCTGCTCCACAAACTTCACCGCCAACTCCGGCTGGGTAGAGATCATCACGGTAAGCGTGTTCAACGAGTTAAACAGAAAATGAGGATTTACCTGACTTTTTAATGCCTCGTATTGACTACGGATCATCTCCTGCTTCATTCTTTCATTATCCTCCTTACTCTTCAGCAGGCTTTGTAAAAATTGTTGTCCGGTGGCCATCAACCCTATGATAAGAGTAAATAACACACTATAAGAGGTAGCCGCAACATATTCGGCTGTGTTAGGCGCATGAAAGTGAAACACGATCACCATAGCATTAAGTGCTATGATCATCATCAATGCACCTTGAACAGCCAATATCAACATGGCAAACAGCAACGTACCAAGAGGGCGTTTTGTATCTGCAAATAGCTTCCTGAGAAGTTTACCAACAGGTATACCTATTAACCACCCCATAAGCGTTAAGGTCAAAACAAAAAATACACTTTGTTTCCAGTCGGCACCTTCTGCATAATTGCGATAGTTGCCGGAAATGTTTACCCCCAAAACAAGTAGAATAGAAACCAGTATAAAGACAAGCGTGTTTTTCCTTTTCATAATATTGTTTTAATAACAGTACAAAACTCGCTGCTACAAGCTACAAAGAAAACGGATATCGGGCGAACGGTTGTTTGTGTAGGGCGAGTTGCACATACCCGCAAACACTATATGCATACGCAAATACATTATATATAACAAAATATTGCAGCTACACCTGCGGCATAATAAACAGACTGCAATAGGTTGTACTTTTGACATCTGAATTTAATCATAAACATGCCACGTAATATAGTATTGCTCCTTTTGTTGTGTTGTGTAATGGGCGGCTGCCTGCCATCGCCGTATTACCAGAAACAGGAATCAATTCCACAGAACCAATGGGCCTATAATTTCAATCCTACCTTCAAATTCGACATTACCGACAGTAGCGCTCACTACCGTCCTTACTTTATCATACAGCATACACAGGCCTATCCTTACAGCAACTTGTGGATGTGGATGTACATTAAAACACCGGGGGCACTCACAATTAAAAAAGAGCGTGTGAACATAGTGCTGGCAGATGCTACCGGCAAATGGAAAGGCCGTGGCATGGGCGCCATTTATGAAGAACGCGTAATGCTGGACCTTGGCGATTCAGTAAAGTTCGACCGCAATGGTACTTACGAGATCATGCTGGAGCAGAACATGCGTATCAACCCATTGCCTGAAGTACTCCATGTAGGTTTCAGACTGGAAATGGTAGGATCAGGTTATTTCAAAAAGATATAATTGGCCAACATCAATAATTGGTTATAATTTAAAAGTTGCATTACACCTCCCTCTACTTTGGAGAGGGTTTGGGGTGAGGCTTAAACACTGGCTTATGCGTTTTTTTTCATCCATCTATGTACTGTTGCTGGCCTACATTGTTACCGCAGTAGTATTCTGGGAAATGAGCCTGCAGAAGCTGAGTGGCCGCATATACGCGCAGCAATTAATAACATTGCAAACCAGTATAGACAGTACCGCACACCCTGCTGAATACAACAAAGAGTTGCAGGAACGGCGGGAAGATCTTACTCGTAGAACCAAACAATACATTGCAGAGGGATCCACATTCATCATCGTCATATTGATTGGTGCCGTAGTCGTCTATTCCTCTTTTAAGAGACGCATAGCCTTGTCTAAGCAGCAGAATAATTTTATGCTGTCCGTTACCCATGAGTTGAAGACACCTATTGCAGCCATAAAACTGAACCTGCAAACAATAGAGAAACACAAACTAAGCGAAGAAAAGAAAGATCAGCTACTTGGCCGCAGCATAAAGGAAGCTAACAGGCTTAACGACCTATGTAACAACATTCTCTTTGCATCGCAGCTGGATGGTGGTATATACAAACACTCCCGTGAAAAGTTCGACTTCTCAGAACTAGCCGAGGATTCAGTTATGGAGTATTCCGGCCGCTATCCTGAGCGATTTGAGGACAACATAGGTAGCGGATGCTATGTAACCGGAGATAAGGTAATGCTGCAGATGGCCATAAACAACCTGCTGGAAAACGCAGTAAAATACACCCCTGCCGGCTCACCGATACGTGTAGAACTGCACAAACGGAATAATGAAATAGTACTGCAGGTAATAGATGAAGGTGCCGGAATACCCGACAGCGAGAAGAAGAAAATATTTGACAAGTTCTACCGTGTAGGCAGCGAAGAAACCCGCAATGCCAAAGGAACGGGACTAGGACTCTACCTCGTATGTAAAGTAGTGACACAAAATAAGGGCGATATCATTATTAAAGACAATCAGCCTACCGGCGCTATTTTTGAGATCACCCTTCCGTTAGATAAAGCCTGACAAACGGACTCGGCTGTCCTACGGCTGGATTGCATACCACGTGTTTTGCGCTCCTAAACAAGTAAAATGACAATGATCATTTTAGGGCACTAGCCGCACCCACCTACAGGCAGGTTATTACTTTTGGCTTATCTTTACAGTATGTCTAAAAAAGTAATGCTCATTATTATGGATGGCTGGGGCCATGGTAAGGTTCCTGCATCAGATGCGATAGCTAATGCTAATGTACCATTTGTAAAATCCCTTTATAGTAAGTACCCCAACACCGAACTCATTACTTGTGGTGAAGCTGTGGGGCTGCCAGACGGACAGATGGGCAACAGTGAAGTAGGCCACCTGAACATAGGTGCCGGCCGCATTGTATATCAGGAGCTACAGCGTATAAATGTAGCCATACGCGAAGGCGAACTGGATCGCAGCCCTGTACTTACCGCAGCTTTCAATGCTGCCAAAGAAGTGGGTAAAACACTTCACTTCATAGGCCTGGTAAGTGATGGCGGAGTTCACTCACACATCACTCACATAAAAGCTTTGTGCACACTCGCACAAAAACACAATATACCCAATGTAGCAGTACATGCTTTTACCGATGGCAGAGATACTGACCCTAAAAGCGGCTTGGGCTTCATTACCGACCTGCATGCCCACATGCAAACTACCGGTGCAAAGCTGGCAACCGTTACCGGCCGCTATTACGCAATGGACCGCGACAAACGTTGGGACAGGGTAAAGCTGGCTTACGATGGCATGGTCCATGCTATCGGCGACCATACACAAGATCCATTGGCTGCTATTCAGGCATCATACAATACAGATATCAGCGATGAATTCATCAAACCAATTATTGCATGCGACACAGCAGGCAATCCTATTGCTACCATAAAGGATGGCGATATAGTTGTTTGCTTCAACTTCCGTACAGATCGTTGCCGCGAGATAACGATGGCACTCACCCAGGAGTCTTACCACGAGCAGAATATGCACCCACTCAACCTCCATTATGTAACAATGACGGAGTACGACAAAAGTTATAAAAACGTGGGAGTTATTTTCGAGAACAAAGACCTCGTAAAAACATTGGGCGAAGTACTGGAAGACAACCACAAATCACAGATACGCATCGCCGAAACAGAGAAATATCCGCACGTTACTTTCTTCTTCTCAGGCGGCCGCGAAAATCCATTTAATGGCGAACGCCGCATTATGGCGCAATCTCCCAGAGATGTGGCTACTTACGACCTGAAACCGGAAATGAGCGCGCACGAGCTCACAGAAAAGATACTGCCTGAGATCAACGCGAAGAGTGCTGACTTCATAGTACTGAACTATGCCAATGCCGACATGGTAGGCCATACCGGTGTATGGAGCGCCGTAACCAAAGCTGTAGAAACAGTAGACAGTTGCGTAGCACAATTAGTGCCTGCTGCACTGGCCAACGGCTATGCGGTATTCCTCACTGCCGACCATGGCAATGCAGACTACCTCATTAACGAAGACGGCACACCAAATACTGCTCACACGCTCAATCCGGTGCCATTCTTTATTATCAGCAATGATTTTACAGGACCTATAAAACCAGGCAAACTGGGCGATCTGGCACCAACCATACTCACCTACATGGGCCTGCCAATACCCAAAGAAATGACAGGAGATGTATTGATATAATAAGACAGCAGTCTGTTGCACCCAACCGTCAGTAGAGACGCAAGATTTTGGTAACTATCGCTAACTTGGGACAAATAAATTTTGTAATGTGAAAATATCGCTTTATCTTTGTCCCATCAAAGCGATAATATTATGTTTGCACAATTCAAAACACTACCACAATTATTTGACTTCTTTAAGGATGAAGCTACTTGTATGGCTTACTGGGAGCAGGTTAGGTGGAATGGCAATCCTACATGCCCACACTGTCAGGCCGAAAATCCATATAAGACTAACAGGGGTTACAAATGCCGCAATGTAGAGTGTCAAAAGAAATTCAGCCTTATTACTGGATCTATATTTGAGAATACCAAAATGCCATTACGTACATGGTTTGGTGCTATGTACCTATGTGCTAACCATAAGAAAGGAATTAGTTCATTGCAACTTAGCAGGGACTTAGGAATACACCAGAAAAGCGCATGGTTCTTATTGCACCGCATACGTGAAACGTTTAAGGAAATAGACCCTGAAACGTTGGGCGGCTCTGGTGTTATGGTTGAAACAGATACTACCATTGTGGGTGGCAAGGTGAAAAATATGTCAAATAAGAAGCGTAAAGCGATCTTAGAGGATAAGAGCAAGCGCAACGATAATAAGACCAACGTTTCAGCATATATAGAGCGTGGAGGTAAGATAAGGTTCGATGTTGTTGATGCAAGCGAGAATGAGCCAGATTTACTTCGTAAGCACGTAGATACTGAATCAGTGTTAATGACCGATACCGCTAACACTTATGTAAAGGTTGGTAAGGAGTTTGCACATCATGGCAGTGTTGACCATAGCAAGAGTGAATATTGCAGAGATAGCGTTTACCATACTAACACAATAGAGGGCGCATTTAGCCACTTTGACCGCATGGTGATAGGTGTGTACCACAACATCAGCCGTAAGCACATGCAAGCCTATTGCAACGAAAGCGCATACAGGTATAACACACGTAAAGCAGAGCAAACAAACAGGTTTGAAAATACAGTAGCTAAGGCTGCGGGTGTGAGGCTGAAATATGTAGCATTAACTGGTAAGGCTTAATTGCCTTACCTTTGTTTTTAAGAATGGAGTGAAAAGACGGGAATCAATTCACGAACCCAATGTAACTTTTGTCTGGCGACATAGCAAAGATAACTATGTTTTTAACCGATAAAAGTTTTTTTATGTTTAAAAGTTTAATTTTAATTTTGGTCTTTAGTTCTAATGTTTATGGGCAGATAACTAAAGGCGACATAGATAAAGTAAATAGGAATATAGATAAAATGTCCAAGCATCTTGTAACTAATAATCTACCTCAACACAATTGGGTAAGAAAAGTAAAAATATGTTCTTCGGTTAAATTACCTATTATTTTAGTGCATCAATTACGTGATTCAGTGAAATACACCCACTGATACCATTTGATGTAGTCTTGAATAATTCGGTGAACCCTGCAAATGTAATATTCGGGTCAACTCCCATTATTTTTAATCCTGCTGCCCCTTTAAATTTACTTGTTAATTCATCCGCAATACCTGCGATAGGGTTAATAATAAAGTCTGCAATACCAATAACTTCATCTTTATCGGGGGTATCCCCTATTTTTATAATTGCCCCTCCTGAATTTCCTGGGTTCATTGTAACATCTAAAAGAGATTCGTGTCGGGGCATGGTCACTACTTTACCATCACTTATTGCAATTGCATTATTCTCGTTTATGTACTTTGTAGAGATTATGCCTTTTGATACAAATTGCTGTTGTATTGCTAACGGATATCCACATGTATAAATATCGTCACCCTCATTTGCTAGGTCGTAAACACCCATCTTTAAAAATGGGTATTTCTTATTTTTAGGGTTTATTATTGCTAATAAGCAAAAATCATAAGCAACGGCAGAAATGTTTAATTTGCTATCAAAAAAAGTAGTTGGGATAGCTACTTCTTCACTATCGCCTTTTGGATAAACGATGTATATTTTTTTAAATGACCGCCTATCTCCAATTTGCACTATTGATGGTTCAATAACATGCCAACATGTGAGCAAAGCCCCGCTTTCATTGACAAAAAATGCAGTCCCTATCGAGCCACTACCTTCTATTACAACTCTAACCGTGCAAGATTTTATTCTTTTTACCCTTTCTTGCCCCAACGATTGTGCATCAGTTTCTTTTGTGCAAGTAAAAATAATAGCGAAAATCATTAAATATTTGAGCATACGCCAAACGTACATAAAAGAGACAACAAAAAATAACTTTCGTAACTTTACTCTATGGCAAAAGAAAAGAAAGAACCAAAGCCAACCCCGAAACAGTATGCCGAGAAGGTGTGCTTAAACGTGGATTTTGAGCAGGCCATGAAGTTGCTTGCAGTTCACGCAAACACAATGGGGACAAAGAAGATAACCTACAATAATAGAAATAGCCCGCCAATATAGTGGGCTATTTTATTTACATTTATGTTGCTAAACTAAAATGTAATATGGAAGAAATTAAAGAATGCTTTATAGCATCTGCAACAACGATACCCGAACTAAACAAAATTATCAACGAATCGATCAATGATGGATATAGACTCAGGGGCGAAGTATCATCAACATATATGCCCAATGTCGGGCTTATTATTATACAAATGATGGTTAGATAAGTGCAATTTCAATTATTGCTTTACTTTAATTGGCAACCCTGTTATTGGGTGCATAACATTTATTTTCTTCTTTTTCATAAACACTTTGATTTTAAAAGTACAAAGTTATGGAAAGTACTTTACATTTTATTCATTATATATTTTTATACTCCCAAGTTAGCGATAGTTACCAAGATTTTGCGTCTCCAAATAACACGAGCCATCTAGATGAATTCTGCACCGTTTGCACAAAACTGACGAAACAAGCACATGCTCATACAACACAACATTCCATTAAAACCTTTCAACACCTTCGGCATCGCTGCCGAAGGTGTTGACTATATTGTTGTTGATGACATAGCCATGCTGGCCGAGATCGGCAATATCCCCCGCGACAAATTCATACTCGGCGGTGGCAGTAACATACTCCTCACTCACGACCCTGAGGGGCTGGTACTGCGCAATAAACTCAAAGGCATAGATCAGATAAAAGAAGATGACACCCATGTATGGCTACATGCTGCATCGGGCGAAGTATGGCATGACCTGGTGATGTACACAGTAGACAAAGGCTGGGGAGGAATTGAGAACCTCTCACTTATACCGGGCACCGTAGGCGCATCACCTATGCAAAATATCGGCGCATACGGAGTAGAAGCAAAGGACACTATTGAAAGCGTCACTTTCTGGCACTGGGAAGAAGAAAGACTACTGACGTATAGTAACGCAGAATGCCACTTCGGTTACCGCGACAGCATCTTTAAACACGAGTGTAAGAACAAAGTATTCATTACATCAGTAGTTTACAAACTGAGCAAGCACCCTATCTTTAATACAAGTTACGGAGCCATAGAGCAGGAACTGCAGCAAATGGGCGCAAAACCCGATGTGCAAACGATCTCACAGGCAGTCATCAACATACGCCGCAGCAAATTACCAGATCCTGCAGTGATTGGCAATGCAGGCAGCTTCTTTAAAAATCCTACTATCCCGTCTGCTCAATTTGAAGCATTAAAATTGGAACATCCGGCTATCCCATCCTATCCCGTCAGCAACACTACAGTTAAAGTACCTGCCGGCTGGCTCATAGAGCAATGCGGCTGGAAGGGCTACCGCAATGGAGACATAGGCGTACATGCCAAACAGGCACTGGTACTGGTCAACTATGGCAATGCACAAGGCGATGCCATCTGGCAACTTTCGGGCGACGTTGTAGATTCAGTAAAACGTAAGTTTGGTATAGAACTGGAGCGGGAAGTGCAGGTGTGGTGAGTATATTAAATAATACTAATTACATCAATAACAGCTTCCGTGCCACAGCCCTGAAAGGGCGACATAACTGTACATGCAAATTTTCCTATAGTCCTAAATTTGTCGTACGTAACGTCCTAACACAATATCATGGTACATAAGGTAGTTTATACTCATGATATGAAGTCTATCTTCTCCACAATTGTCCTCGCTTTTTTATTACCTTCTCTGCTTTTTGCACAAACAAAAAGCAGTCTCCGCAGGCAAGCAAAGAAAATAGCAACGGATATAGAAATGAGCCTGTCTCCCGCCGGTGGCTGTGATACACTTATGGACTTAAACGGTGATGGTTTTAAAGACATAGTTGTAGAATTTTATAGCGGCTGCGGCACCGGCGAAAAGAACGGAACGATAATGGTGATGTACGACACCATGAAAAGACGGTTCGATATTAGCCATCAAGTCAATATCCCCAATGCTCATTTCGATTTTAAAAAGCATACTGTAACAAAGTACTATGTGGCTAATGGTGGAGGTTATGCAATGCTATATAAATGGAAAGGCATAAAGCTAATGCCACTTGAAAAGATAGAAGTTGACGTAGACAGGGAACCGACCCTTAAGTTTAGAATGACAAAGAAAAACATGATCACTGGTAAAACTGTTCATTGGGTATCTGATGCAGTCAGCCTGCCATCTGTCTATCATTATTACAGGTATAGGCATCTGATTCGTAGGTGCAGTGAAAGTGATGATGTAATTGGCAATCCGCCTATTTACTGATCAAACAAAATGCCCCCTCATACAATAAAAGTTAAGATTAGCTGTTATAACTATTCCAAACTTATTAGTATGAAAAGATGGTTCAGTACCTGCCTGGTCATTATTTTATTACTCGGTACAACCTCCCTGTTTGCCCAAAATTACATTGCTACTCTCGCTGGTAATGGCTTGCAATCCTATTCGGGCGATGGCGGGCCGGCAACTAATGCACAACTGAGCGGCGCTTTAGCCGTCAGGGGCGATGCGGTAGGGAATATCTATATCGTAGATGGGTCGAACTACCGGCTTAGGAAAGTGGACGCATCCACAGGAATAATTACCACCATAGCGGGCAACGGGGTGCAGGGTTCCTCCGGCGACGGCGGACCTGCTGTGAATGCTGCAATTACGGGAGGCGCTATTTGCATAGACCACTCCGGAAATATCTATATCACCGACAGTAACCGAATCAGAAAGATTGATGCAACCACAGGCCTTATCAATACTTTTGCAGGAACAGGAATATCCGGCTATAGTGGAGATGGAGGTGCGGCCATTTCGGCCGCGTTCAATAATCTCTGCGGTTTGTTTGCAGACACTGCCGGCAATATATATATCTGCGATGGCGGCAATAATGCAGTTCGTAAAATAGACCATCTCTCAAATATCATAACAACTGTTGCAGGTAATTCTATAGCCAGTTTCTCAGGCGACGGAGGCCCTGCTATATCGGCTGCACTTAATGGCCCCGTAGCAGTATGTCTCGACAACGCAGGCAACATGTATATCGCCGACAACAGCAATCGCAGGGTACGCAAGGTGCCTGCAGCTACAGTTAAGATATCCACCTTTGCAGGAACAGGAGGCTATGGCGTAGGAGCCGGAGATGGCGGCCCCGCTGTCAATGCTGTAATACCCAGCGTATTCGATATATGGGCCGATGGTGCTGGCGCTGTTTTCATTGCAGACTATGTACATACTATCCGGAAAATACAAGGTGGAATCATCAACACAATTGCAGGCAATGCCGGGCAGGGTTACAATGGCGATAGTATTGCCGCTGTCAGCGCGCAATTGCATTATCCCGGTTCTGTATACGCCGATGTGGCCGGCAACATTTTCATAGGCGATAATTGGAATCACCGTATCAGAAAGATAAGCACCTGGGGCACCATCTCAACCTTTGCAGGTGGAGCGCCCATGTCGTTTGCTGGCGATGGTGGGCCATGTGCCGATGCCGAGCTTAATCTGCCAATGAATATCGCAGTAAGCCCGGCCAACGACATCTATGTTTCCGACTACAGCAACAATAGGATAAGGAAAATTAATGCTGCCGGCACTATTACTACAATTGCAGGCGGTGGTTCAGCTGTTTCCGGCTTCGGTGGCGATGGTGGAGCGGCAACTAATGCTACTCTATACCACCCAAGAGGCATAAGTTTAGATGCCGCAGGTAATATCTATTTCGCTGATAGCCGCAATTTCCGCGTAAGAAAAATAGATGCAGCAACAGGCACTATCAGCACCGTGGCAGGCAATGGAAGTTCTATGATATCAGGTGATGGCCTTCCCGCAACTGATGCAGCTATCTGGATGCCTTCAGCAGTATGTGTGGATGAAACGGGCAATTTGTATATAGCAGCAGGGAACACAGTAAGAGCTATATCTGCGGCCACTAGTATAATTTCTACAATTGCGGGTACTGGCGGCATAGGATATTCCGGAGATGGCGGACCTCCTGCATTGGCCACATTCGGAGAGATAGCCGGTATGTGCAGAGATGGCAATGGAGATTTGTACATCTGCGATTCAAGGTTCAATGTGGTAAGAAAAATTTCCTTCGCTACCGGAACAATAAACACCGTTGCTGGTAATGGATATGTATTGACCACAATAGAAATGGGCAACTATTTTTATTCCGGAGGTTACTCAGGCGACGGCGGACCTGCAACCGATGCTAAATTGAATGTGCCGTGGGGTATTTTTGTAGACCCTGCCGAAACATTGTATATAGCTGATGGTAGCAACAATATGATCAGAACAGTTACTGCCGATGGAATTATTCATGCATTTGCCGGCAATACTATTCCGGGTTTCAACGGCGATGGCGGGCTGGCAACTAATGCCCGGCTGAACTGGCCTACAGCTATGTGTATGAAGCAAGGCTCGCTGTTGATAGCAGATTGCGGAAATAACAGAATAAGAAAGATAACCAATCCCACAGCAGTGAACAATGTAGAAACAACAATACATTTTTCAATTGTCCCAAACCCGTCAACAGGTCTGATAACAATAACTACTGATCACAATACCAAATTCAACACCATTGACATCTACAATATTGTCGGACAAAAAATATTTCATTCAGAAGAAATTACTTCTCCTTTAAAGATGGACATCAGCAATGAACCGACAGGAATATATATAGTCTCCGCGAGTTATGGTGGCTCTTCTACTACACAGAAGTTTGTAATTGCGCGATAGATATACCAATGCCTTCATTCCTATAAACAACAAAGCCAACCCCAAAGGTTGGCATTGTCTATTACATTAAATCATTCATTTCCACATTAGCTCATTTTCACACTTTCATATTAATACTATCCCTTCAGTATAGTCCTGCTGATAACTATCTTCTGTACTTCGCTGGTACCTTCGTAGATCTGTGTGATCTTAGCATCACGCATCAGGCGCTCTACGTGGAACTCCTTAACATAACCATATCCGCCGTGTACCTGTATAGCTTCGTTGGTAACAGTCTGGGCTATAGTAGAAGCATACAACTTAGCCATAGCTGAAGACAAGGTATAATCCATATGCTCATCTTTGTGCCATGCAGCCTTAAAGCAAAGCAGGCGTGCTGCTTCTATCTCAGTAGCCATATCAGCCAGCTTGAACGCTATAGCCTGGTGGTTAGATATTTCTGTACCGAAAGCCTTACGCTCCTTAGAATACTTCAATGCCAATTCATAAGCACCACTAGCTATACCAAGTGCCTGTGCAGCAATACCTATACGGCCGCCGGACAATACCTTCATAGCAAATGTGAAACCAAAACCATCAGCACCAATACGGTTTTCCTTTGGCACTTTCACGTCCTGGAACATGATGCTGTGTGTATCACTACCGCGGATACCCAGCTTATTTTCTTTAGCACCAACAACCACCCCGGGAGCGTTCTTATCGATGATCAATGCATTGATACCCTTGTGGCCTTTCTCTACATCTGTCTGTGCTATAACAAGGTAAGTAGATGCTGAATTACCATTGGTGATCCAGTTCTTGATACCATTTACCAGGTAATGGTCGCCCATATCTATTGCAGTAGTGCGCTGTGAAGTGGCATCAGAACCGGCTTCAGGCTCACTCAAAAGAAATGCACCTATTTTCTCGCCCTTAGCAAGCGGAACGAGGTATTTTTGTTTTTGCTCTTCGTTACAGAAGGTTTCCATACCCCAGCATACCAGTGAGTTATTTACACTCATACATACCGATACCGATGCATCTACCTTAGAAATTTCTTCCATAGCCAGTACATAAGATATAGTATCCATGCCGCTGCCACCATACTTAGGATCTACCATCATACCCATAAAGCCAAGCTCACCAAGCTTCTTTATCTGCTCTGCAGGGAATTTCTGATGCTCATCGCGCTCAATTACGCCCGGCAACAATTCATTTTTTGCAAAATCGCGCGCAGCCATCTGCACCGCTATCTGTTCCTCTGTAAGTTGAAAATTCATATTTATCGGATAATATCGGGCGCAAAATAAGCCGTTTTTTTGAATTTAATAGTTAGAAGAGCGTAAATAACTCATTGATTCTAGCTATATGTTACTCAGTAGTAAAAAAAAAGAACAAAAATGCCACATATGCAATTATCACATTTCTATGTAAACACAAAAGGCAATCGCCGCCACTATTTGACCTACATCAAAAATCAACATCGCATGCCCCTATACTTTTGGTGCAAACAATGTTATTATGGTATCAATAGTTGTTAAGATCATCATTGCCATTTTTGCTGCCGACCTCCTTACAGGTATTGTTCACTGGTGGGAAGACGCATATGGCAACCCCAACTGGAAGTTCCTGGGCCAATCCGTTATAGTCCCCAACCTGCAACACCACAAGACACCACGGGCATTTATAAAGGGTACCTACTGGACCCGCATCAACACATCACTCGGGTTAGGCGTAATATTGATTGCGCTGTGCTGGGTATTTGGCATACTCAATTTTTATTCTGTATTTGCGATACTATTGGCCGCACATGGCAATGAGTTTCACAGATTCTCACACCAAACAGTAAAAGAAAATGGCAAACTGGTCACTGGACTACAAAGCCTCGGCATCCTCCAGTCCCGCCGCCACCACGGCATGCATCACCAATCACCATTTGTACACAACTACTGTGTGGTCACCAACTACCTCAACCCCTTCCTCGAACTCATCCACTTCTGGACCATCCTCGAATTCATCCTCAAACACCTCTTCAACATCAAAGTCCTCCGCAGCTCGGAACTAAGAAATGGCCTATGAACAACATGAAATAAAGAACAGTTCGTAGAGACGCAAGATTTTGCGTCTCCACCCGAGGTGGGCTGTGGAAGCACCCGGACACTTGCCAACACCCTCCTACCCCACCTCCTCAATATCCCGCTCTATCCCTCTCAATTTCTCCTCACAATATTTGATCAGCTCTTTCGCCCGCTTCACTTTTTCAGCAAGCGTATCCAGCTGAATGTCCTTATCCTCTATCTGTGCCACCAGCTCTTCCAGCTCGGCAAAGGCAGTGTTATATGTTGGTGTTTCCATTATCTTGTTTTTGGGTTACAGTACTTAAAATAGTGTCTTGTTTCATTATGGTCTCTATCTCTGCACCAACGGCAATATCCTTTGCATCCACCACTATCTTGCCATTGCTCCTGATGATCGCAAACCCTCGGTTCATTATTGTCTCGGGGCTGGAGCTTGCGATGATCCGCTTATAAGTATCCAGGCTCCTGCGCGCCCTGTCTATCAACCTTTCCGATGTAACCAGTATTCGATCATGTAGCTGCATCACAGCATTTTCAAAGTCACCGTTATAATCTATTACAAACGTAGCCACTTCGGTGGGCGTCTTATGCTGCCGGGCCATCAGGTCGGTTATACTCGTATTCCGGTCGTGGCCAATGCCCGTAAGTATAGGCACCGGAAACAACGCCACTGCCTTCGCCAACTCAAAATCATTGAACGACTTAAAGTCGGTGTCAGATCCTCCCCCGCGCACTATCACCACAATATCAAACTGCTCCTTAAGCTTATAAATACTGTGTAGCCGCTCCACTATCAGTGCCGAGGCTGCATCTCCCTGTATCTGCGTAGAAAAGTCGGTCACCGAAAAATGATACCCATATTTATTATTCTCTATCACCTTCCTGAAATCGCGGTAGCCATCGGTATTAGCTGAGGCAATGAGGGCTATCCGTTCAAACACCATGGGCATCTCCAGCGTATTATTCTGAGTATAGTACCTGCTGCTACCCTCCGGGTTCACCGCGATACCCTCTTTAACCAACCGCTCCAATATCTGTTTCCGTTCATTTTCCAGCTTGCCCACCTCATAAGCAAAATCTATCTCCATCACCTCCAGCCGCATCCCAAACCGCTTATGGAAAACTACCTTCACCAGGCAGGTGATCTCCAGCCCACTGGCAAACTGCTGACGGGTAGCCGCCTCAAAGTTCTCCATCTGGTTATAGCTATTCGACCAGAATACCCCTCCCATTTCTGTAGTAATGAGGTTTCTATCTTTTTCAATGAATTTGAGAAAACACCACCGCTTATCCGGCTGCTTCTTTACATCTGTTATCTCCGCCTTTATCCAGAAAGCCTGCCCCACAAACCGGTTACGGATCGTAGCATCTATTTCATTGACAAGCTCAGATAGTTTTTTAGGTGTGGGCATATCGTAAAGTTAATGTCATTGTCTGAATCAGAATAATCAGAATTTAAGAATAGACAGAATTGCCAAATCGAGCTCCAATTCTATGTAATGATGCCGAAGGTATCACATGTCTATAGCCAATACCCTATTCCAATCACCACGATGCCGAAGGTATCGAACGTTTATATAAGCAATGTTCTTCATCGGGATGCCCGGAAGGGGCAAATAATGTTAGCCCGCGGTTTTAACCGTGGGTAGCAAGCAATAACATACATCTCACCCCCCAACCTTAATTAACGTTAAAACGAAACCAAACACATAAAATAACCGTTTATAAACGGCGTTTAATAGTTTGAATAACAACCTCATGTGGTCAAAATCAATGACTAATTAGTGACAATGGGGCCAATCATTTGATAATTTTAATTATTTTTGTACATTAATCAACTTACGTGAATGGAAGAGATTGCGGCAGGGCCACTTCTTAGTCTCATCGATACCCCCGAAGACCTAAGGAAGCTCAATAAAATGCAACTGCAACAGGTGTGCAACGAATTACGCCAGTTTATCATAGACTGCGTAAGCGTACACGGTGGTCACTTCGGTGCCAGTCTGGGCGTGGTAGAGCTTTCGGTAGCATTACATTACATATACAATACCCCCGACGATCAACTGGTTTGGGACGTAGGTCATCAGGCCTATGGACATAAGATACTTACCGGTCGCAGAAAGGTATTCCATACCAACCGTAAATATGGTGGTCTGAGTGGCTTCCCTAAGCGCAGCGAGAGCATCTATGATACTTTTGGTGTAGGACACTCCTCCACCTCTATATCCGCAGCATTGGGTATGGCTATCGCCAGCAAGTACAAGGGCGAGAACGATCGACGCCACATTGCCGTAATAGGCGATGGTGCTATGACCGCAGGTCTGCCTTTTGAAGCACTTAACCATGCCGGCGTAAGCGGTGCCAACCTCCTGGTGATACTCAACGACAATAACATGTCGATAGACCCAAACGTAGGCGCGCTCAAAGAATACCTTACCGATATTACCACCAGCCACTCTTACAACAAATTCAGAGATGATGTGTGGAAGATGCTGGGTATGCTGCCAACCAAAGACTTCCAGAAACTGGCATCTAAGGTAGAAGCCGGACTGAAGGGTGTGTTATCAAAGAGCAGTAACCTGTTCGAGGCACTGGGCTTCCGTTATTTCGGACCGGTTGATGGACATAATATCATCAAGCTCACCGAAACATTAAAGAGCCTGAAAGACATTCCGGGACCAAAGATCCTGCACATAAAGACAGTGAAGGGTAAAGGCTATGATCTGGCTGAAAAAGACCAGACTCTATGGCATGCACCCGGCACGTTCGACAAGATCACCGGTAAGATCAATAAGAAAATAATAACTGTACCCGAGCCACCTAAGTATCAGGATGTATTCGGTCACACCATATTGGAACTGGCGCAAAAGAACCCGGCTATAATGGGTATCACCCCGGCTATGCCATCAGGCTGTTCATTGAAGATCATGATGGATGCCATGCCTGATCGTGCTATAGACGTGGGTATTGCAGAGCAACATGCGGTAACCCTCAGTGCAGGGCTTGCCACGCAGGGCATACGCGTATTCTGCAACATTTACAGCAGCTTCATGCAGCGCGCTTACGACATGGTGATACATGATGTTGCCATCCAAAAACTACCCGTTGTCTTCTGTCTCGACAGAGCAGGATTGGTGGGTGATGATGGCCCGACACACCATGGTGCTTATGACATTGCCTTTATGCGTTGTATACCCAACCTGGTAGTGTCTGCACCAATGAATGAGGCTGAATTGCGTAACCTCATGTACACTGCTCAGCTCGATGAAACTAAGGTTCCCTTTGTTATCCGCTATCCACGCGGACAAGGTGTAATGCCTGAATGGCGGACACCTATGCAGAAGATAGAGATAGGTACAGGACGAAAAATATGCGACGGACAGGAAATAGCCATACTCACCATAGGTCACCCGGGCAACTTCGCCGTTGCAGCATGCAAGGAACTGGCTATGGAAGACATCTACCCTGCTCATTACGACCTGCGCTTTGTAAAGCCGCTCGACGAAGCAATGATGCATGAAATAGCTCAGCGCTACAACAAGATCATAACCGTAGAAGACGGCACCGTAGTTGGCGGTATGGGCAGTGCTGTACTTGAGTTCCTGTCACAACACGACTATGCTCCTGAAGTGAAAATGCTGGGCATCCCCGATAGCCTTGTAGAGCATGGCAAACCCGAAGAGCTGCACCGCGAATGCGGCTACGACGCACGAGGAATAGCCGAGGCAGTTAGAGAATTGACAGGTGTAAAGGAAATGGCTCTTTAGAGCCAAGTAACACACAAGAATGATATTGTAACCCTTGCCTCTGGCAGGGGTTATTTTTTTATACTGCTCAGGCATTCATTTCATATTTTTTGTACATCAACCACTCTCCGCCTTTTGAAGGAGGAGTACCCTGAGTTCCGGCTTTTTCTGCCGAAACTCAGGGGGAGGTGGTTATTGCGGCAGGGGATATTTTTTTGTATGAATCCTATAAAAAATTTTCATGAGACCTGACCTTAACTGTAACTTTATCACAAATAGTCATACCATGAAATTGGCATTCATTGCACCGCTCTATTTGGTGCTTATATTTTGCTTTGCGCCGTCCGTTAAAGCCCAGACCACCCAGCCTACGTATCAGGTAAAAGAAGACAGCATGCTTCTATGGGACAAAACCCGCAACCGTAGTATACCGGTAGAAATATACCTGCCCAATACCACTCAGATAAAACACCCGCAACTGGTCATCATCAGTCATGGGTATAACAACAACAGGGAGGGTACTTATAAGTACTACTCTTCTATAGCTAATTGTCTTGCGGCACACGGCTATTTTGTAGCCAGCATACAACATGAGCTCGAAACAGATTCATTAGTACCCTCTATCGGCAAGCCTTACGTGGTACGTATGAGCAATTGGGTGCGTGGCACAGAGAATATCCTGTTTGTTATCAACGACCTTAAGAAGACCCATAAGCAGCTCGACTACAAACATGTCACGCTCATAGGCCATTCCAACGGTGGGGATATGAGTATGCTCTTCGCTCATAAATACCCCGACATGATCGATAAGGTCATATCTCTCGACAACCGCCGCATGCCTATGCCCGTCGTAAAACACCCGCACATCTACTCCCTCCGATCCTCCGATCAACCCGCAGATGAAGGCGTGATCCCCTCTCCTGAACTACAAAAACACATGGGCATAACAATAGTTAAACTACCCAACACCATACACAACGATATGGCCGACAATGCCACCGAAGCCCAACGCAAAGAGATCAATAACTACCTACTCACCTTTCTAAACGACGAAACAAATAACTAATGAAAACCCTTATTGTTACGCTCTTACTGCTTGTCGGCACGCAAGCCACGTCTGTAGCACAACACACTACCCTCCGCCAACAGTTGGCCACCATAGGCAATGTACATTCCGGCAGTATTGGCATCTCTGTAAGAGCTATCGAAGATCAGGATACACTTACCGTCAACAATAGCCACCACTATCCGATGCAAAGCACGTTCAAATTCCCGCTGGCTTTGTACGTGCTTCATAAAGTAGATAAGGGACAACTGGCGCTTGACCAGAAGATACACATCAGCAAGGAAGAATTGTACCGCAATACCTGGAGCCCGCTAAGGGAAAAATATCCCGACGGCAACATTGATATAACCATAGCTGAACTGCTTGACTACACCGTTTCAAAGAGCGACAATAACACCTGCGACATACTGTTTAAACTTGTGAAAGGAACCTACCCGACAAACAAATACATACACAAACTGGGGGTAAAAGACATTGACATTGTAGCTACCGAACTGCAGATGGGCAAAGGCTGGGGCGTGCAATATACCAACTGGACCACACCTTCCGCAATGACCGATCTGCTCTATCAGCTCTACACCGGCAAATGCCTTTCACCCGGCAGTACTCAATTCCTTATGAAGCTCATGACCGAATCTGCCAATAGCGACAAACGGATAAAAGGTTTATTACCCGCAGGCACCATAGTCGCCCATAAAACCGGCACTTCCAATACCAGCACCGGTGGCATTACCGCTGCTGTAAACGACCTTGGCATCATCACCCTGCCCAACGGCAAGCACCTGGCCATAGCAGTTTATGTGTCTGATACAAAAGAAAAAAGTACTGAGGCGGAGCATGTGATAGCAGAGATAGCAAAGGCGGTGTATGATGAGTATGCAGGTAAGTAAATAGGTAAATAATGAATTACAATCCTCGAAAATAAATGTCATGGTGAGGCTCTCGAACCACGACATTTATTTTTCATCAGCGGCAGGTCCTAAAACGAATACGTCCGCTTGCCCATTGTCATGGTTCGAGAGCCTCACCACGACAATGGGAGACAGAGAAGCCCCGCGATGCGGGGCTTCTTATACTTTAGTCGGTTATTGATTATGCTTCCATGTATGATTCTGTAGGCTCGCAAGTACATACCAGGTTACGATCGCCGTAGGTGTCGTTGACACGGGCTACGCTAGGCCAGAACTTGTTGTTCTTTACATATGGTAAAGGATATGCTGCCTGCTGACGGCCATAAGAATGGTTCCACTCATCGGCAGTAACTACGGCCTGTGTATGTGGTGCATTCTTCAGCGGATTGTCAGCGCGATCCATCTTACCTTCTTCTATAGCGCGGATCTCAGCACGAATACCCAGCAGAGCATCGCAGAAACGATCCAGTTCAGCCTTGTCTTCGCTCTCTGTAGGCTCTATCATTATAGTTCCTGCCACAGGGAAGCTCATAGTAGGTGCGTGAAAACCATAGTCTATCAAACGCTTGGCCACATCAGATGCTTCTATTTCCGCGCTCTTCTTGAACGGACGCAGATCTACAATGAACTCATGCGCACATGTACCACCGCTGCCGGTATACAATATGTCGAAATCGTGCTGCAGACGGGCGCGCATGTAGTTGGCATTCAGTATAGCATACTCAGTAGCTTTGCGTACACCAACCGGTCCCAGCATACGGATGTATGCATAAGAGATCAGCAGGATGCTTGCAGAACCATAAGGTGCCGCAGATACCGCGTGCTGTGGTTTGTCGCTACCTTCAGCCCACTCAGCATGGCCAGGCAGGAATGGCGCCAGGTGCTTACGTACGCAGATAGGGCCCATGCCCGGTCCGCCACCACCATGTGGTATAGCAAACGTCTTGTGCAGGTTCAGGTGACAAACGTCAGCGCCTATCAAACCCGGAGCAGTTAAGCCTACCTGGGCATTCATATTGGCACCGTCCATGTATACCTGTCCGCCATAGCTGTGTACTATAGCCGTAATATCTTTTACAGTTTCTTCATAAACACCGTAAGTACTTGGGTAAGTGATCATGATACCTGCAAGGTTAGCCGCGTGTTGCGCTGCTTTCAGCTTCAGGTCTTCTACATCAATATATCCATTCTCCAGTGCCTTTACTACTACTACCTTGTAGCCCACCATTACCGCACTAGCAGGGTTGGTACCGTGTGCAGAGATAGGAATAAGGATCACATCGCGATGGCTGTCACCACGGCTCTCGTGGTAACCACGAATAGTCAATAGACCGGCATACTCACCCTGTGCGCCACTGTTTGGCTGTAGACTGCACGCATCAAATGCGGTGATCTCGCAGAGGTAAGCCGACAGCTCATTGGCCATCTGCTCATAACCCAATGTCTGATCTTTTGGCTGGAACGGGTGCATCTTGCTCCAATTGGCCTGGCTCAATGGCATCATCTCAGAGGCTGCATTCAGCTTCATCGTGCAAGATCCCAATGATATCATGCTGGTATTCAGACTAAGGTCTTTATTCTCCAGCATCTTTATGTAACGCATCATCTGCGTTTCGCTATGATGCGCGTTAAATACGTGTTGCGTCAAAAACTCGCTGGTACGGGTCAATGATGTAGGAATGTGTTCCAGAATCATTTCTTCATCCAGGCTCAATGAAACCGTAGCATCTATATCAATGAAGATACTCATGATAGCCATCAGGTCTTCAGCAGTAGTGGTTTCATCTAGCGAAATGCCTACCTGGTTAGCAGCATGATAACGGAAATTGATACCATGTGCTTCTGCCTTAGTGCGGATAACATCGGCATCGTTTACCATTACAGTAATGGTATCGAAGAAGTTCTTGCTGTGTAACTTAAAGCCTGCCTCAACCAATGAATCGCCCAAAGCCTGTGTCAAAGCAGCTACTCTTTTAGCAATTCTTGTGAGACCATCAGGACCATGGTAAACCGCATACATTGCAGCCATGTTGGCCAGCAATGCCTGTGCCGTACAGATATTTGAAGTCGCTTTTTCTCTCTTAATGTGCTGTTCACGTGTCTGCAATGCCATACGCAATGCACGGTTGCCCTGAGCGTCTATGCTGATACCGATGATACGGCCGGGGATCTGGCGCTTGAAATCATCCTTTGTTGCAAAGAACGCTGCGTGCGGACCACCAAAGCCCATTGGTACACCAAAACGCTGAGCAGTACCCAATGCCACATCAGCACCCAGTTCACCAGGTGAAGTGAGCAAAGTAAGCGCCAGCAGATCAGTAGCCATAGCCACGTAACCGCCCGCTTCATGCATAGCATTAATAAAACCACGATGATCTTCAACACTACCCTTAGCATCAGGATACTGAATCAATGCACCAAAGTAAGTAACATCAATATCAGCAATTCTGTAGTCGCCAAATACCACTTCTATACCCAGCGGAGTAGCACGGGTTACCACTACATCCTTGGTCTGTGCAAATACATCATGATCTACAAAGAACTTAGGACGGGTAATATTATTATCGTCTTTATTCAGCGTGTGGAAGAACATGGCCATTGCTTCAGCAGCAGCAGTTGCTTCATCAAGCAAAGACGCATTGGTCAGTGGCAAGCCTGTAAGATCACATACCATGGTCTGATAGTTCAGCAAGCTCTCCAGCCTACCCTGTGCAATTTCGGCCTGATACGGAGTATACTGTGTGTACCATCCCGGGCTTTCAAATATGTTACGCAATATCACACTTGGCGTGTGCGTATCGTAGTAACCCTGACCTATGTAATTTTTGTAAACCTTATTCTTAAGTGATATTTCCTTTACCATTGCCAGGTAAGCAGCCTCACTTATAGACGCCGGCAGGTTCAGCTGGTGATCCATACGGATGGCAGCCGGCACAGTGCGCCCAATCAATTCTTCCATGCTACCAATACCAATAGTATTGAGCATCTCCTTAGTATCATTCTCATTCGGGCCTATATGGCGACCGGTGAATTCTGCACTCTGAACAGAAAATAAATTCATATCTCTAAAGTTAAATTGACTACTTATTGTAAAAAGTTGCCCAAAGTTAATCGGATACCTCGGATTTGCAAAAAAGACACCCTATGATATAAATCAATAGGCAAGTGGGGGAAATGCATATAATATCCTGATCTTCCGGTCTCTGCTTGTCAATCCTGGCCCGCCAATAATGATAATTGGTTATTATGTCATTATATCATCAAGCGGTACAACGTTGAAACAACCTACAGGAACATCATTTAAAAGCCACTCCTAAAACCATCGACACCAAATCCCATATTGTAATTTTTATCTAACTTTGTTAAGAGGCGATAGCAGTGTTATTGCCAAGCTTAAAAGAAGTGCGCATATGATGAACCTACAATATATTGCTGACAAATCTGGCCATACTACTGCAGTGCAACTGCAGATACCTATTGAAGATTGGGCACGATTGAAACAGAAATATAAGGAATTTGAGGAGGAAGAAAATGCCATATCTGTTGACATCCCTGATTGGCAAATAAATCTGGGCAGGCAGGAATTAGAAAACATAGCAAAAGGCAATACCGAATTATTGGATTGGAACGAGGCTAAGAAACAATTTAAGTTCTAGTTTTTTATGGCCCTTTCTATCATCACTACTACTAATGCAAGAAGAGATATTCAACAAGCAATAGATTGGGAAAACACCCGACAAAATGGCCTTGGTGAAAGATTTCTTGGTCTTCTGACATTAAAGTTACAAACACTTGCGGGTACCCCGTTCATAGGCAGCGTACGCTATGACAATGTACGATGCACGACCACAGATGTTTTTCAATACCTCATACACTACGTTGTCGATTTAGACCGATCTCAAATTACCGTGCTAAGAGTACTACACATCCGGCAAAAACCATTGTGGTAATGATATTTCATTTTCCTAAAATTCTTTTTAGCTCTTCTCTTCAAAAAGGTTACCCCAAGACCGAGTTTACCCCCTACCTCCAGCAGGCTTGATGACGAACTACAGGAGAGAATAGGTAACATTTGAGGCAACCGGAATAAGCCTTTGAGATTAACGTACCTGGAGTGCATTTCCGCCAATAGTGGTTTTTTGCGTTTCCGACAGTTATTTTTGGTACGTTTCCTGTAGACGGCTTTATCAGAAAGGGTTTCGGCGGATTTCGAAAACCACCAGTTTCCGCAGTTTTCCGCAGTTTTTCCGCTAATTTCCGCCAAACTCTTCGTCTTTCTGCTCCTGCATTCCCTTTTTATATTTTTCGACTACGGCCTGCATTTCGTCCACATCGTCCTGTATACTCAGTTCATATCGGTACTGCTCCCATTCTTTGTTGCTGTCTTCCTCTTCGCTGTTTTGGCGGGTATATTCCTGCGTAAGTGAACGATTGAACGATCTGAGGTAGTCGGTCATACAGTCCATTATCTCTTCCATATGCTGAGGCCTGTTCTGACTGAGGTAGTTGCTGAAATGGGTGAATATCTCCATGGTTTCGCCAATACCCAGGCGCAGTCTCATTTGTTTGATACTGAGCGTAAGCTTGCGGATTATTTCGGATTCTTCCTTTGTAGGAAACGGTCGCTCGGGCCTATCCCGAATAGAGTCGTTGATGGCATTTAACTGGGCATAGTAACGCTCGGTAATGAGCATTGGGGCATTGGCAGCTGCACTGCGTGCGCACTTCCAGTCGCCTTCGCGTATCCAGTCGAAAAGGGTGCGTGGCTTCACGTCAAGGATAGCAGCGATCTGCGGTTTTGTGAGTTTGGACTGGAAGTAGAGGCGACGGGCCTGTTCTTTGAGTTCGGGATTGTGCATGGTGATAAAAGATTAGGTCTCACGCCTACCCAAAAGAAAGGGAGGTGTAATGAGACAGGGGTTATACATTAGCACAAAGGTGGAAAGAGGATTGAAATTGTGCAAATTGAAAAGTCATGGTGGTACGAAAAGTGTACCATGATGGTACGGAAAGTGTACCACCATAAAAAAAAGTTATGTGGATAAGTGTGGTTATATGGTTTGTTTTGTGGGCGGTATACATGGCATTTAGTGAGTTTTGAAAAAATGGTTGGGCGGGAGTGATTTCGGGGCATTTTGAGGGTGGTTTTCGTCGTCTGAACGCCCGCACGGGCGGGACAGGCACTGATTTATAAGATTAAAGGATTTTCATGATATGTGGATTTGTATCGTTGTATCGTCCTAAAATAAGTTGACAGTTTTCCCACCTCATTATGAAAAGCAACATTATCTGATTTTATAATTTTATAAACATTTTTGTTTACACATAAATGTTTATTTTTGTAGTGTGATGAATGAACTAAACACATTAAAGGGCATACACCCGGGATTTGTACTGGAGCAAAAGCTAAAGGAGCGAAAGCTTTCCAAGGGCCGCTTTGCCTTGTCTATCAATGAGTTTCCACAAACGATAGGCGCAATTACAAAGGGCAAACGAAATATGAATACGCCACTTGCCATGAGAATAGAGCAAGCGCTGGGACTGGAAGAGGGGTATTTTATGACCTTGCAGGTTTATTATGAGATAAAGGAGGAAAAAAGGAAAGAAAATACAAAATCCCATCCCGACCTCACTAAGCTGAGACCTGTACTGTTCTGGGATACTGACATGAACAAAATTGACTGGATACGCCAGGAAAAGGCTGCCATAAAAAGGGTTTTTGAGCGGGGAGAAAAGGAAGAAAAAGACGAGATCAAACGTTTTTACGGCGAAGAGAAAGTAACCGGTATTTTAAACAATCTACAACCTTAACTATGACGGGCAAAATTTACTGGAATACGGTAACACCATTACTGAAAGATGTTCTGCTACAATTGATGAGCGCCGACGAATTTGATACATTCAGACTTGTTGGAGGTACATCTCTTAGTTTGCAATTAGGGCACCGTATGTCAGTAGACATTGATCTGTTTACCGATGCACTTTATGGATCGGTGAATTTTGGCCTATTGGCGGCTTATCTCCAAAATGCATTCCCCTATTTCAGTGGGTTTGGTATTGGCCCCACCGCAATGGGTGTTTCATGCGCAGTAGGTATTAACAGGCAGGATAGTGTTAAACTTGACATCTATTATATAGACCCTTTCATAAGGAAGGCTTTGGCGCCGGACGGAATAAGAATGGCAACAATTGAAGAGATAGCAGCAATGAAGATGGACGTGATGCAACGAAAAGGGCGGATGAAAGACTTTTGGGACATACACGAGATATTGGATATAATGCCTATCAGCAAAATGATAGCATTACACGAGGAGCGCTACCCATATGATCATGACGCGGCATTAATTACAACTAATCTTACCAATTTTTCGGAAGCAGACAATGATTTTCAACCCATCTGCCTTAGAGGTAAACATTGGGAAATAATAAAAACCGACATCATAAAAGCGGTTAGCTAGTAGGCCTAAGGCTCTCTGCACACACTTACTACCCCAAACGGCACACTTATAAAGAACATTTTATCAGCATCACCCCATCCAGTAGTTTGCACGCATATCATAACACTTAAAACAAACGAACCATGGGATTTCTACAGACCATTAAAAACAAATTGGGTATCGGCGGCGTATCAGTAGCATTGTCGGTACCGGGGCAGGTATCGCGCGAGGCGGGTACCGTGCAGGGCAGAATAACACTCACCACCAAAAGTGACCAGGACATAGTAGACTTCACCGTGAAGATGTATGAAGAATTTACTACCGGCCGTGGCGAAGAAAAGAAAACCAAAGAGTATGTACTTGGTGAGATAAAGATACCGGGTGGCTTCACCATTAAGACGGGAGAGACAAAGGTGATCAACTTCACGCTGCCATTTAAAACCCTCAACTCCAACAACGATGACCTGAAGCAGATGGGCGGTGCTATGGGCGCAATAGGCAAAATGGGCTCATTTGCCAACAACGAAAAATCGGAATACTTTATCCAGGCCACAGCCGACGTGAAAAGCGCAGCCCTTGATCCGGACGATAAAAAAGATATTAAACTAGTTTGACAAACCCCTTTTCACCTATGTAAAGTCCTGCCTCCATGTGTGTACAATGAGGCAGGCTTTTTTATGGGTGGGATGAATGTGATGGCTAATGGTATTATCGTTATTGAGCCTGATTGCCAATAACAGACTGTGCAAAACGAATACGTCCCGATGGTCGTCGGTCAGAGACCGACAACAGGCGTTCTTGCAGCTAGAAAACGAATACGTCCTGATGTGAGACTGCTTCGTTCCTCGCAGTGACTGCCCAGGGGTGTCTCAAAACGAATACGTCCCGCTACTAGATTGCTTCGTTCCTCGCAAAGACCAGTTGAGGTTTGTGTTATTCTGGTTGCAAAGCGAATAGGTCCAGATGTGAGATTGCTACGTGCCTCGCAAAGACCTACCGCATTATTTGTCTCATCAGATGATAATTGAGGGAAGACCCAATAAAAACGCTCAAAGTGCCGAATAAAAAAAGAGTGCTTAAAAAAGCACTCTTGTGGAAATCTAAATATTGGGTACTTCCGGGCCTTAAATTTCCATCGAACACACACACTATCTGGAAGTACAAATTAATATAGTCAAAAACCATGCCCTATCTCCGGTTTGTCAGTATAACGGCATGTTAAAACAATTCTTTATTAGAGCCTACTAGCGGAATCTGTACCTGATACCAAAGGTTTGAGGGAAGAAAAGCATATTGTACTTGGTAGTACCATGTGCGTCTGCCAGGCCATTTTCTTTGCTTGCAGTCATATTTACATAACGGGCAGCCAATTCTACATTCACGCCCCACTTACGCAGGAAGTAGTAAGTATACCCCATTTGCACACCTACGCTGTAACCAATACCCATACCGTAGTTATAACCATTTACGTAGCGGTAAGAAGAATCGGGACGGTTGTTGTATTTGCCAAAGCTCTGAGAACCATCGCTTACAGTGGTTACGAGACCTGCACTGACGCCAAAGTAAAGATTGGCACGGTTCAGCACCTTGTATTTAGAATAGTAAGGGATAACGTAGTTAAGCTGGAAAGTTTCGGTGATAGCCGGCTTGCCTAACTGGAATTTCACTTCTGTAGGAGACAACTGCGTGCCATAAGTATAGGGATTAGACCATGTACCATAAGACTCCCATGTGCGCCAGCCCAGATCGAACGCCAGATGCCAATGCGGGGTAACCACATACTGCAGCTTTATAGAAAAATCGGGCACCACATTGGTACGCGATCCCTGGTAAAACTTTTCAGGGCCATTAGGACGCGTGATAGTGCTTGCACCATAGTTAAACCCTATGTCCCAAGTTCTGTCAACGCCATAATCATTCCATACATTGGTTTGTGCGAAAGCACCACCAGTAAGACCCAAAAACAATGCAGCGGTTAGAAAAAATCCCTTCATGTTATGAAGTAAGTTTATTTTAAACTTCAAATCTAAGTAATTAAGTGAAGAAGTCAAAATATAGAAGCCCTCCGCGTTAAAAACAGTTAACAATTGTTCCTTACACGTTTTACATACCCATTGAATATATTTGTCGCCGAATGACATTGAAACCTTCCGATCTTTTAGGGAAGTATAAATATGAGACGCTGACAGCCCTGATGCTGTTGTTGTTTCTGCTATACAAACTGCCATTTATGGCACTGCCCTATTATTATGATGAGGCATGGCCTTATGCGGTAGCTATCCGCACCGTTCATGCCAATGGATTGAGCTTGTTGCCTACCGCATTGGACCCGGAACTATCTCGGGGACACCCCGTTATGTTCCACTTTTTGGGTGCATCGTGGATGAGGGTATTCGGCACCAGCTTATGGTCGGGGCACAGTTTCGCCATGGTCATTTCGGTGTTGACGGCAGTCTTTACCTATAAATTTGGCCAACGGTTCTTTTCCGACCGCATTGGAGCAGTGGCAGTCCTACTCCTAATTTCACAGGCATTGTTTATCAGCCATTCTGCGTTCCTTTTGCCGGAGATGCCCATGGCACTTTGGACCATCCTCTGTTTTTGGTTCTTTTTCAGGAGGAAAAAGGTGGCCTTTGTGATTTGCGCGGCGGCAATGCTGTTGACCAAAGAATCGGGTGCGGTACTTATCTGTAGTCTGGCGCTTAGCGAACTGGTCGATTTTTTTATGGGCAAGGAGCGGAAATTCATAGACCTGGTAAAACGGGAGCTGTTAATCGGCTACCCTGTAGCTATCGCTTTTATCTACTTCCTGGCACAGAAGATCATCTATGGCTGGTTTCTTTTTCCTTTTTACATGAACAACCTGAAGTCGGGATTGGCTTCATTTCTTGAAGACCTGGCCAGCGGAACGGCATTTATATTTGTTTATGAAGGCAGGAACGGCCTGATGTTTTTTGTTCTGGTGGGCATCATTATGTTGTGGCTTTCTAAGAAGGTAAATATACCACCACACCAAAAGAAGATCTGCTGGTATCTATTCTCGTTTGTGTTGCTGTACATAGTGTTCAGTACCTATAATTACTACATGCCCAGATACCTTACCGCAGTATTCCCTGCGTTTATAATTGTCTGCGCGTTTATTGTAGATAGCGCATTTGGCAAATGGAGATGGGTTTACCCGGTTATCATTACCGGCCTGGCGGTTACCAATATCTACTATTATGTAACAGCCACCGACCATGGCGATTGCGACTATTCACCATCGCTGCATGTGGCTATGAAAATGATAGATCACTGCGAACAAAGCGGCATGCACGATGCGCACATTTACACCACCTGTGTGCTGCGCTACGACTTTAATGAACCCTATGCCGGATTTATAAAAGGAAAGAAATTTACCCATATAGACTGGCAGTTTGGCCCCGGAACGCAATACTGTATCTTCTCCAGCGACGAGAATGACCCTACGGAAATAGATAAGATAAAACGAGAAAACAAGCTGACACTGGAGACAAAATTTACCGAAAAAGATAGGTGGATAGAGTTGTATAGGGTGGAGAAATAACAACCGGTCAAAGCAAAATAAATACATAAACAATAAAGAAGTCATAGCTATGAAAAAGACAATTATCGTTTGCCTGCTGATGTGTCCGTTATTATGCCCTGCACAGGACTATGCAAAAAAAATAAGGGAGCGTGCCGCAAAAGACACAACAAATAATGTGGCCGGCTGGTGGCACAGTAATGACGTTATAAATGACCCTGTGATAGGCACTTATCAGCGGAAAGACAGCGCATTGTATGCCGAGGCAAACCGTGCATACTACAATTCTAACCCTAAATATTATGACTATGAGGAGATGCGTAACAGAGACCGAAAGGACTTTGTGGAAGCATATATAAGGAAGCACTACAGTAACATAGCATTCGATAATTATCAAAAAGAGATCAAAGGGGGTCTTACTAAAAAGTATGGTGCGGCAATAGCAAAAAGACTAATGGCACAAGAGGTATGGATAGGGATGACAGACAAAATGATGCTGGATGGGCTGGGGCGGCCATCAACTATAAAAAGGACTGTAACAGCCAGTGGCAATACGGAAGATTGGTATTACCTGCCCGACAACCCCAACTGCACGGGCAGCGGCTGTCCGGTACTTAATTACAGCATAAGGGTCAAAAATCATAAAGTTGTGATGCTGAGTGAATTTTAGCCTAAACTAAAACAGGTTAGTCACCGGTGCTTTATAGCAGTAGCAACTAACCTGTAATATTTTCACTTTAAATGATCAATATCTATTAACTAAAGTCGTCCTCTTCATCGTCGTCATTCTGGCTCATGTTCAGCATGCTGGCCATCATATCGCCAAATGAATAACCACCGCGCTCTACACCTTTCTTGCTGATCAGTGAATATTCTGACAAACCATGCAATAAGAACTCCATCAACAGCACTGCACGGGTTTCATCCACATCGGGGTAAAACTGCTTTACTACACTGTAAAGCCCATCGACCTGATATAATGAAGCAGTGTGATCGGCATCAGAATCGTCCTGCAACAACATAGCGTCGTTACCCTTGCCAAACCAATCAATAATTGGCTGATAAGGACTGGTCTTTGCCTTAGCCTTCTGCGCATCGCGACCGGCCTTTTTAAATGATTGCGGATCGGGAAAATATTTGGTGAATGCGGTGCGCATAGCCTGTCCCATAAGGCGGTAAGCTACGTTGAGCGGGCCTTCCTGCTCTCCTTCATATACCAGCTCTATCTTACCGGTAATAGATGGGATGATACCTGTAAAGTCTGATATGCGAACAGTAGTGCGGGCATTGCCATGACGCAGTCCGCGTCTTTCGGCAGTGCTCACCAGGTTCTCGAAAGCAGATATTGTGAGACGGGCAGATACACCACTCTTCTGATCTACAAATTCGCTCTTGCGAGCCTCCATGGCTATCTGCTCTATAAGCATTCGGCACAGGTCGGGCACTTCAACAGCATCTTCCTGTGCAGGTAGTATATTAGCTTCCTGCTCGGTGATGGCTTGCGAAAGGGCTACCGTTTTAGGATAGTGAGTTATTATCTGGCTTTCAATACGATCTTTTAGCGGCGTAACAATACTACCACGGTTGGTGTAATCTTCAGGATTGGCGGTGAATACAAACAGTATATCCAATGGCATCCTCAATTTGAAACCACGTATCTGTATATCACCTTCCTGCAAAATATTGAAAAGCGATACCTGTATGCGAGCCTGCAGATCGGGCAATTCATTAATTACAAATATGCCCCTGTTGGAGCGCGGAATGATACCATAATGCAAGGCACGTTCATCTGCAAAACTGAGGCGCATATTGGCAGCCTTAATAGGATCTATATCACCTACCAGGTCGGCAACAGACACATCGGGCGTGGCCAGTTTTTCGCCATAACGCTCGGTGCGGTGCAGCCAGGCAATAGGTGTTTCATCGCCTTTTTCTTCCAGCAGTTGTCTTGCGTATAGAGAAATAGGCGCATAAGGATCGTCATTGATCTCGCTACCTGCTATAAAAGGAATCCATTCGTCCATCAGGTGCACCATTTCACGTGCCATTCGAGTCTTGGCCTGCCCTCTCAAACCAAGGAACAGTATATTGTGACGCGACAACAATGCACGCTCCACATCGGGCACTACCGAATCTTCATAACCCAATATGCTCTGAAAAGGACTCTTTTTGTCCTTTATGTTCTGCATAAGGTTGGTACGGATCTCTTCCTTTATACTTTTTGGCTTGTAACCCGACTGTTTTAATTGTCCAAACGTCACTATTTCTTTATGGTTCATTGTCTGATCTATCGCTTTAATAGGCTAAAGTTATAGCGCACAGGAATAGGAGCAAATAAGTTTTATTTATGAAGGTATTTGTTGCAAACTCAAAATTTAAAAGTCAAAACATAAAAGTGCTTTCTTTTATCTTGCCCACTGTATGAGCCTCTTAAATTAACTTTAAGCTACTTTAACTGCTTACTTTATTTTATCGACGTTCCTTATTATATTTGACTTCGAAACCATACATACAAAATTCCCGGAATTATGAGCATACGCATTATTGTATTATTACTTGCATTGACAATTGGAATAAATACAGCAAGCCAGGCGGCATTTGTTGTCGACAAAGCTAAAACAGAGCATAATCAGGCGCCAATAACAGCTACGAATGAGGAAAGTGTACTGCCTGCAGATGCAACAGTTACAGCAGCGCCTGCAACTATGGCCAGTGCTGCACCTACATTCGGCAAGGCAAGAATCTCCAAATTTGCATATGTAATGCTCTCTATATTTCTCCTTGGCTTCGTAGCCGTTGGCCTTAATGACTACTGGAGAGGAAGCAGCTGGATAGTATGTCTGGTATTATGTCTGCTTTATGTGCCGGGACTTATTTATGCACTTGTGTCCATGCCAAAATACTATCATAATAAGAATAAGTCGTTTAGATATTAATTGAGTGATGCCTGACTTTAGGTTAGTACGAGTATAGTTTCTTCCTTGATATTTTGTTATATTTGGTTAATAATTTCACTCGCAAAATTTCTCATTTATGAAGACACGTATTACCGTATTATTACTTGCTTTAACTATGGGGCTTACTACTGTAAGCCAGGCAGCATTCTTAATTAAAAAGGAAGCAAAAACAGAGCAGGCGGCAACCAACGGCACAACCGGCACAGCTTTGGCAGATGAAAGCAATGCTACCACTGCTACGCCTGAGCCAAAGGCACATGCCAGGAAGCACTCCTCTTTGCACAAGAGACTAGCTGCAGGCAAGGCCGAGATCTCAAAGGGTGTTTATATTCTGCTGGCGATCATTGGGCTCGGCTTTTTAGGTATCGGACTGAACGAAAGTTTCGAAGGAATTAACTGGATAATTGGTTTGATCTTGTGCTTATTGTTCTGGTTGCCGGGTCTTATTTATGCCCTGATAATGATGAAGAACTACTATAAGTGATCTTAAATTATGCTTTCAGCCGCTCCCGAAGAAACCTTCAGGAGCGGTTTTTTATTTGTTGCAATGCCGTGTTACCTATCTTTGACGACTAAATAACTATAAATGTCTATTACCAACGATGCCGAATTTGCAGGAATGCAAGCCATAAGTAATGCAGTAGCCCTAACCCTGAAAAAAATGAGGGAATATGCGCAACCCGGCATGAGCACAAAAGAACTTGACGAGTTTGGTGGTACCATACTTACGGCAATGGGCGCGAGGTCTGCGCCGTTACTTACTTACGGTTTCCCCGGCTGGACATGTATCAGTACCAATAATGAGGTAGCCCATGGTATACCATCAGACAAGAAAATACTGAAAGAGGGCGATCTTGTAAACATTGATGTATCGGCAGAACTGAATGGCTACTGGTCGGACAATGGCGGTTCTTTTGTATTAGGGGCAGATAATAACAACCATGCACATCTGGTCAATAGCTCTAAAGACATACTATTTAAAGCAATCAGCAATATAAAAGGTGGTATCCGCATTTCTGAGATAGGCCACCTTATAGAACATGAAGCAAAAAAAGCGGGACTGACAGTGATCCGTAACCTTGTAGGACATGGCGTAGGCAGAAGCCTGCACGAAGCACCCAATGAAATTCCGTGCTATTACGATCGGTTCAACCGGACGAGATTTAAGAAGAACTCGGTGGTGGCCATAGAAACATTCATATCGACCGGGGCGAAGTATGCCAAAGAACAAGGTGATGGCTGGACATATATAACCGGCGATGGTAGTTTTGTTGCGCAGCATGAGCATACAATTATGGTCACCGACGGTGCGCCGGTGATATTTACAGCGGCTAATGAAATATGGAATTAGTAAAAGGTGGTAATCGCGGCACGCCATTTGCATTTATAAGCGGTAATACCCAAATGTGGAAAATGATTTCCTGTGAAGGGGGTATGATTTTTTTAAAATTTAAAGCAAATCGGTACATTGCCGCACTGTAGGCCTTGAGTATGAGCATCAAAACGTCTTTATTATTTATTTTCCTCTTTATTTTTTGTTTACCCACCCGGGCACAGACAACAGATACTACGCGTCGTGTCGATACCACTCATACACAGATCCTCACAGATTCTACCCATAAAGACACAATCAAGGCAGTTATTGCTCAACCTTTTGTGATAAACGGCAAGGTTGAAGATATGAACACCAGCGAGGGAATACCCTTTGCCGTGGTCTATTTTCCTCATGCCATGATCGGTACTACCGCCGATATGGATGGTAAGTTTTCGGTACTGGCGGATTCCATACCCAATGATTCGCTTCGTATTTCGGCTATGGGCTATAAGACAGTGAATAAATGGGTGGTGAACAATGGTAAACATGAATACAACTTTATAATAGAACTGGAGCGCGCCAATAACCAACTGAAAGAAGCTGTCATCACCGCAAGTGGCGAAGACCCGGGTGTGATATTAATGCGCAAGATAATAGCACATAAACCCAATAATGACCCTGATAGAATTGACAACTACAGTTATGAAGCCTACAACCGTCTGGAAGCAGACCTGCAAAGGCTAAACAAATCTCAGTTTCAGAAGATACCCCTGCTGAAAAACTATAGCTTTATTTTTGACAACCTGGATACGGTTTCTGAGTCAAAACCTTATCTGCCACTGTACATGACAGAAACGCTGTCTGACTACTTCTTTACCCGCAAGCCCAAGAAGCAGCGAGAGTTTATAAAGGCAAGTATGGTGAAGGGAGTAAATAATGAGAACATTGTTAAGTACCTGGGCACCTTGTACCAAAACGTGAACGTATACAAAAACTATATCCCCGTTTTCGACAAGAAGTTCATTAGTCCTATCAGTAACGATGGTATCTTTTACTACCGCTATAAGATAAAAGATACACAGACCGTTTATGGCCACCGGATAATACTGGTACAGTTTGCACCTAAGCGGGCAGGTGAAAGCTGCTTTGAGGGCGATTTCTGGGTGGCAGATACCACTTTCGCTATTCAGCGCATAAGCATGGATGTATCTAAACTGGCCAACATTAACTGGGTAGACAGGATAAGCCTGTACCAGGAATTTGCACCAATGGGCGATGATGATACCTGGTTTTGCATCAAGGATAAATTCATAGCCAACTTTACTATTTACGGAGCACAGAAGTTGCCGGGTTTTATAGGGAGGAAAACAACTACCTATCACAAGATAAAGCTCAATGATCCTAAGACGCAGGCTGTGCTTAACGATCCGCAGTATAAGGACGACATTATAAAAGCAGACTCTGCTAAGCACATGAGTGATGACTGGTGGATAAATAACCGCCCCGACTCACTCTCAAAAAACGAGAAGGCAATATATAAGATGGTCGACACCATCAATAATATGCCCATTACTACAGTGTATAAAAATACCATCACCTTCCTGGCTAGTGGCGTAAAAGATATTGGGTGGCTACAACTGGGACCCTATTACTATCTGTACAGCAATAACCCGGTAGAAGGTAATAGATTCCGTATATCATTGGGTACATCAAGAAAACTGAAGGACGCGCATTTTACCGGCTTCCTTGCCTATGGCGATAGAGACAAAGAATTTAAGTATGGCGCATCGGGGTTGTGGGTATTGAACCGGGCACCTCGCATGACCATCTATGGCTACTATGCGCACGACATTAATCAGCGTACTAACTACTACGACCAGGTGGGTAGTGATAACATCTTCAGCACCCTGTTCCGCAAATCGGGCATACCCTGGAAACTGGCGTTCTCTGATGATAAACGTATAGAATTTTATAAAGAATACCACAGCGGATTCAGCCACAAACTGATCTTGCAGCACACCAATTTTACCCCGTTCGCTCCACTACCCTCTACCGACATATTTGTAGATAAAGACAACAACCCAAGTAAAAATGTGATCAGCAGTGAGATAGGGTTGGAGCTACGCTATGCCTATAAAGAGAAATATATAGAGGGCTTGTACAAACGTGCCAGGCTGGCTAACAAATGGCCGATACTGAAGTTTGAAATAACCGCCGGTATGAAGGGTGTACTGAACAGTGCCTACGAGTATAAGAAAATGCGGTTCTCGGTTTCAGAGAGCATTAATATACCACCACTTGGGCACCTGTATTACAACCTGTTTGCAGGCAAATATTTTGGAAAACTGCCTTATTCTCTGTTGGAGATCCACCCTGGTAATGAGTACTATTACTACAACAAGTATGCCTTCCAGATGATGAACAATTATGAATTCCTGAGTGATGAATATTGCGGATTCAATATTGAACATAATATAGGTGGTGGGGTGTTTAATCGTATACCATTACTAAAGAAACTGAAATGGCGCCAGTTCTGGACGGCAAAGGGAGTGGTGGGTACATTGAGTAAAGCTAACCAGGAATTGAACCTGCGCCCTACTGACTTCCCGTTCCGCACTTTGAAAGGGCAGCCTTACCTGGAGTTGGGAACGGGCATATCTAACATCTTCCAGGTATTCAGGATAGATTTTGTGTGGCGTGTAAATCCGAAGCCAATATCAGAAGAGGCAAAATCTAAGTACTTCGGCATATTCGGCAGCGCGAATTTTGAATTTTAATTTAAGTCAAAAGCAAGTAACGCAAAGTGACATTGGGTATATCAACCAAAATGTGATAAGTCTTTTGGTGCTTGCTAATATCGTTATGTCGCCCCTTCAGTGCTAGTGGTCACGTGGTTATCGACCCGAGGGGTTGCCCCCCCGCTATTTATGCCGCTCTTTCAGAGCTTCTTCCAGTACAGAACGATCACACCAATCAATAGTGGAATCAGTTTATTTACCCCTACTTAAACAACTTCTCAATTTCCATTACCAGTTCGGTTGTTTGCATAGGAGATGGGGTGCGCTGGAGAGCGAAGTTGCCATCTTCGTCTATCAGATAGTACGCAGGTAAAGACTGTACGCCATAATCCTGCACTTCTTTAGCATTCCAACCGCTGAAGAGATTGGTATACAGGCCATCAATCCTGTACCGCTCAATAACTCCCCACTCACCGGCAGTGTCTGTACCTATGGAGGCATAAACGAATTCCAGCGGCTTCTTCCTTATGAGATCTTTCACCATCCGCTCATTGATCATCTCACCCACACACTGGCGGCACCAGCCGGCCCAAAAGCCCAGGTATACCACCTTTCCTTTGAGGTCAGATAGCTTCATTATCTTCCCATCGGCAGTATGGATCTCCATATCGGGAGCGGGTTGGCCAGGAGCCAGCCTGCGGGCAAGGCCCACCTGCTTATCCAGCAAAGGCATATAGGTGCTAGCCGGCCAGCGTTGCTTAAATGTGGTCAATTGAGCTTCTGTACGAGCCAGGCGCTGCGTCTTTGCGCGGCCATATATGTTTTGTGCCAGAAAGTACTCCAGGCTTTTATCGGGCAGTACTTTGTAAGCCAGTTTGTATACACTATCTTCAAATTGCATGTACTTCGTAGTGTCTTTCCCCAATACGGTATACCCATCGGCTTTTAGCCCTATCTCTAATACGCCTGTTAGATAAAGGAGGTAAGAAGGCACCTGCAGGAAGGAATCATTAAATACCACAGGCATTGACTTGACCACCTCGTAGTTCTCAGGCGGAATAGTATCTGTATAGCGGCGCAGTTTTACCATTTGCCGCGCCAACGGATATTGCTGTGTAAAGAAGTAATTGTAGTAGAGGTGAAAGGTGCGCCAGTAGCCGGTAAATGAAGGGGGTAATGCAGGTGTCCATTTTTCGGCCATAGCCTGTTCAAGGTTATTTTCATTTTCAATTGCTTTCAGAAATTCCTTGGGCTCTTTTTGCAGTTGATTTTTTACATTGTTGGGATACTGATTGATGCGCCCCCTTTTTAAAACATGGGCGGCAAGGAAATTCTGAATATTGGCACCTCTGCCTGCGTAATTCACCGAACTATCAAAGCGTTTTGCATTTACCGTCATTACAAGGCTATCGCCGGTAGATACAATAATATCGGCCAGCCTGTCGGCATAGGCTATCTGAACTATTGTGTACACGTTGACCGGTACCGGAAATGACAATTTGAAACTACCTTTCTTATCTAAATGTGTACTGAACTTTTTAGGGTAATAGGCCAGGTTATTATCGTTGTAGCTTACTTCTATACTATCGGCAGTGGGATTAATGATCTTACCGCTCAACTTCACATTGGCAGGAGCCGCATGTATGTATGGAGTAATGCCAGGGACCGTGATCAACACCAGTAAGATAGAAAAGAGACGACGTGCGAGCATAAAAAAAATTATCAACATTAAGTTCCCGCAGTAGTTAGCCCGATAAGGAATTTAATGAAATGAACTATTTTAAAAATATTTTGAATTTATGGGTTACCTTTTTCTCCTTTTAGTATTAACCTTCATAACAATCTAAAAAAGAAATTATGAAATTAGTAAAATTAAGCGTTTTCGCTCTTACAATGGGTCTTTTCCTTGCTTCTTGCGGTGGTGCTAAGACTGAAACTACAACTACAGATTCTACAACTATGGCTACTACAGCTCCAGTTGAAGCAGCTCCTGCAGTTGATACAACTAAGCACATGGATACTATGACTGCTCAGCCTGCTAAGCCAGCTGAAGCTACTAAGACTACAACAACTACTACAACTACAGAAACTAAGAAGAAGTAATTCTTTACCTGTATTTAGATATCAGAGCCATCCTGCATTGCAGGGTGGCTTTTTTGTTATTCAGGGGGTGAGTAAATGACTTGTTCTATTGTTATTGAGATGACTTACACGGACGTCCGATACCTTCGGCATCGATTCAAAATAATTAACTCAGGTGCTACATACATCTCATGCCTTCAGCATTAATTCTCAGAACACGACAATTTTAAAATATGTATGTTAGTAGTATCATCAATTATAATGATTCATAATTGGGTTACCTTTTTAAATGAAACGTATAAATAAATGAACCATTTAAAACGCACAATTATGAAATTGATCAGACTAAGTTTTTTCGTTCTTGCCATGGGCTTTTTAGTTGCTTCCTGCGGCAATGGTAATGGAGATGCACCAAAAACAGATACATTGGCGCCTGTCCCTTCAACACCGCCTGCTACACCACCACCTGCACCAGACAGTACTGTAAAGCCAATGGACACAACAGCAAAACCTGCCGACATGACCAAAACTACCGGGACTACAGCAACAAAGAAATAGATAATTTTGACATACAAACAAAATCCACCTCTAATTGAGGTGGATTTTCAATATAAAATGGCTGGCAAATAAGCCAAAACAAATATTTTTAAAAATATTTAAAAAAGTTGGGTTACCTTTTTCCAGTTACGGTATAAACATGCATAACGTTTAAAAACAAAAACATGAAATTAGTAAAATTGAGCGTATTCGCTCTTACAATGGGTCTTTTCCTTGCATCTTGCGGTGGTGCTAAAACTGAAACTACAACTACAGATTCTACTATGGCTACTACAGCTCCAGTTGAAGCTGCACCAGCTCCAGTTGCTGATACTGCAAAGCCTGCTATGGATACAACTAAGGCAGCTACAACAACTGAAACTAAGACTGAAACTAAAACTGAAACTAAGAAGAAGTAATTCTTTCTTATCAAGTTATAAAAAAACCATTTCGTTCATTCGGAATGGTTTTTTTGTTTTTGGGAAGGGCACTGGTATGTGGAACCATTAATACAACAGAATGTTCGCTTCATTTAATAATACACCTCAAATACGGGAATATTTGCCAAAACAACATGGTTATAGGTGACCGAAGCAATAACAAAACACGTACAATATTAAAACTAGGCTCTTGACCTACAAAAACATTAAACTACCTATAATATTATATTTTTTTTGCATTACTCTATCTTCTTGTTTAATGCACCCGGCAGGAGATTTACAAGTAACGTTCGTTAACAACTCTGCAAGTAGATATTTTGTAGACGAGTCAGAGGGCTGCGACTCTTGTAATATATACTCTGATGCTAAAAACTATTGCCAAAATAACTACCCTGATCACTGCTTCCCTAAAGTGATAATGCCGGGACAGAGTGTCGTCTTAGAGACAAAATTTAAATTTGTCATGAAAGCAATCGCAATAAATGCGGATTCCTTAGATAAATTTTGCGGAAACACAAATGAAGGAATAACCAACAAATGTACTTGGGTCAAAATATTTCACAATGATCACTTAGCTACAACAAATAAAACGTGTACATTCATAATAAAATAATTGACATGTTCGATTTAATTCACTTATCCGGTAGGGAGTAGCTGAAAGATATCCCCCTCTCTCTTGATGAGACTGGCAAATAATTTATTAAACGACAAAGTCATAAAAGGAAAAGCCACTCTGATGAAGGAAGTGGCTTTTACAGAAAAGAACTGTTATTGGCTTAAAACGCCCTGTTGATACCTATCACATACCTGTAAGCAAGGTATTGAGGATTGCTGTATGGCGTACGATTCACAAAAACTGGGAAGTCTATACGCAACGTAAGTGGCTTAGCTTTTTCAAACACTCCCCAGTTCTTAACCGTAAAGGCAAAACCAAGCCCGGCGTCCATGCGCACATCGCTCCACATATTGGTGGGTACAATGTTGTAAACATTGGAGGTAGAGAAATAACTCAGCTGCATGATACCGGCATCGGCGAATGCATAGGCATTTACGTGTAGCCAGTTGCGGAACAAACGCGGGCGATAAGGGAAGTAGTTCTCAAAACCTATCTCCAGGTTTACCGCTGCTCCGCTCCTACCCTTATAACTTTCCAACACTGCTCCATTACGTTCATCGGGTGCATTATAACCGGCATAACCGCGTAGGTTCAATCCGCCGCCCTGCTGGAAATGATTCATATCGTACTTTGATATGCCACCCCATTCATCGGGCACAAAACCTTTACTACGGGTGTATTTATTCTCCATAAGATCTTCGGGGCTGCCACCGGCAAGATACAGCAGGCTCTCGCTTGGGAACCTGTTACCCATACCATAACGGCCAAACACGCGGGTACGCACCTCAAATTTCTTTACAAAGTTGGTGTTTATCGACTCCAGCTGTGCATAAGAATAGTTAGAAGGTGTGTTGTTGCCATTGAGCATTGGTGCTCTCAGGCTAAGTGTATACCGGCCCGCACCGTGCATATAGTTGTAGTTATGTGTCCAGGCAAGGTTAATGGATGTATTAGGACGGGTCCATGTGCTGGTAAAATCGCGCGGAGTAATGCGGTAATCACCGGCCTGTGCATCATGCATCCACATACTTTGCGCATAACCCTGTATAAGATTCTTATCGCTCTGCATCCAGTTAAAGCCACCTCTCTGATACCAGATACCATCTATAAAGCGGCTGTTGATCTGCATAGCCAGCTTAGGATAATTGCGGCTAACCGGTGAAGCATAGTTGAAGGAATAATGTACCGGAGCATATATCTTATAAGGGCCATCGCCTCTGTAAGACAAGTAAGCGTCTTCCTGTAGTAAGTGTGTATTGAGCCACACGCTTGCATCAAGCTTATACAAAGTGAACATATAATCGCCCTCTACGTGAGCACCAGCTTTGATACCATCTATTGGATTCCACCATACATCGGGACGGACATATAAACGATACCTGCGCCTGTCATACTGCTGATTAAGGCCACCATCTAATGTAGCTCTTACCGCACCTTTGCAGCCAAACAGTCCTTTGCGGCGATAGTTGTCTACCTCATCTCTGTCGGTAAGGCGGAAGGAAGTATCTATCTGTACACTCTTTACACCACCCGGCACTGCTACCCTTGCGGTATACGATGCATTCATCTTACCCCAGCCATACCATTTTGGTAAAACTGTAGCATTGGTCTGCTTGGTAAACCAGGTATTAGGCACATAGAAATTGTACTTAGCGCCATCTTTTGCAGTGACTGTGAAATCAATAGGCATCTGCATCTCACCCTTTCTCCTGAACCTGATAGCCACACTATCTGTACCACCTATCTTACTGATGCGGCCTACATGATAATCCAATGCCTTTGTGGTTTCGAACCACTCGTCAAAGAACCATGACAGATCTACATGTGTGTATTGGATCATTGAGGCGCGGAAATCTTCGAAATACGGATGCGCGAATTTCCACTGGTCAAAGTAGTGCTTCAACGCATTCTGAAACAAAGTATCGCCCAGTACATACTGCAGGTTATAGAGCATGTTGGCTGTCTTATAATATACAGTACCGTAGCCGCCACCATGATTCAGTGCATTATGAAAGTCATCGGAATGTGTATTCAGTGGCACTTCATTCTGATTAAGGGCGGCCATGGTGTAAGGATTAGATATATTCTTATCTAACACGATACCCGGGTCAGTAAATAATTTTCTGTAGCCCTTGGTAGGCTTAGAGCCAAGAATGGTATCACCATCTATGCGCCTTAAACCCCAGGCCGTGAGGAACTGTGTAAAACCCTCATCCATAGCGGCTCTGTAGGTTTCATTGCTACCTACCTGTCCGTAAAACCAGTTGTGCCCTATCTCATGCACCAGTAGTCCGCGATAGCCCGGCTCTGCACCGCCATCAAGCGTTAGCATCGGGTACTCCATACCATCGGCAGCATCAGCGGCTACGATCTTGGGATAGCGATACATACCTATATCTTCAGAAAAAGTCTTAATTATCTTAGTGATGTAGTCGGGAGCATTCTGCCACTTAGCTGCATGTGGCTCCTGCACTATTGCCACACACTCTATTCCTTTCCAATATGCAGTACCGATGCGATAAGAAGGATCTCCGGTGAAGGCGAAGTCATGCACATTATTAGCCACAAAGTGCCATTTCTTGCGTTCCCCTTTTACATAAGGAGTAATAGTAGATGGTGCTTCGTCCCACTTCTTGTCTTTAAAATTCTTTATGTCCAGTTTCTCGCGCAGGTCGGCAGGTAATACTTCGCTCCTGTTCTGCAATTCGCCCGATGCTTCTACTACATAGTTAGACGGAAAATCTAACGTAACATCATACACGCCATAATCGCCATAAAACTCTTTGTTGAGATGCTGATAAGTATCCCAGCCATGCATACGATCATATACCGACACCTTCGGAAACCACTGGCAGCCATTGTAGTGCTTAAAACCCCATGCATCGTACATCTTCATACGACGGCGGGTCTGGCCTTTATCATAATAGGTATTGAAACCCATTTTGATAGTGATCTTACCACCGGGTTTTAGTGTGGTAGCCAGGTATACCTTCATTATGGTATTGTCCAGTTCTGTCTTTGCGGCAGTACCATTTACCTGCACATTGTCAATAACAATACCAAGACCTGCTGCCTCTTTCTCTCCATAACCGGGATCTGTATTATTCAGTTTTTCTAGCCCGCCCAGGTAAGAACCTTTAATAAAGGCATTCTGGTATAGGTGAAAATAAACGTACTGTAAAGTATCCGGTGAATTGTTCCAATAAGTAAGCTCTTCTTGTCCCTCTACCCTGTCATCTTCCTCGTGTATAGTGGCATTGATATTGTATGCCACGTCCTGCTGCCAGTAGGCCTTATCGGGCATACGGTTTTGCCAGTAATGCTCATTAGCCGAATTTCTATACACATTATCCCGCCATTGTGCAGAAACAGATAATGCAGACAGGATACAGGCAAAAGAAAGTAAAGTAAACAACCTCATAAATAAAATTTGGGTTAAAAATAGATTATTATCAGTTAACGAGGTATCACCCTTATGACGCTATGTTATTATACGCAGCATAGCAGTATATTTGAACAAATAATATTTTATGATCGACACGCAACTCATCACCACATCTACGTCGCTTGAAGGATACCGTATTGTTAGCCACCATGGTGTAGTAAGGGGCATTACCGTGCGCTCACGCAGCATCTTTGGTAATTTTGCGGGTGGACTGCAAGCGATTGTTGGCGGCAAGCTATCGATATACGTAAAGCTGTGTGAAGATACCCGTGAAGAGGCTTTTACGCTAATGGTAGAACATGCTGAAGCAGCAGGAGCCAATGCTATCATTAATATGCGCTATGATGCCAATGAAGTAATGACCGGGATCACAGAGGTGTTGGCTTACGGCACAGCTGTAAGGGTGGAGAAGGTGTAAAACTGTAACACATGTTTTGTTCAGATTTGACAACTTTTTGAAAAGTTGTCAAATCTTATGAATGAAACCTAGTTCTATTCACTCATTCTTATACCCAAGCGTCTCAAACCAGGGCTTCACAGGCCTTGTAGCCGGGTAACCATTTTGCACCCTGTAAACTTTTCGTTCTGCAGTAAAGTCCCACCAGTTTTTGGTTTTGTCTTTATTGTTTGCATAGTCGACTACCAGCCTGCACTGGTCTTCCACACATGGGTCTATCCAATAGCCGCAGTGGGTTTCCAACTCATGAATAAGTGTCGGACCATCTTTGATTGCCAGTTCTTCCAATGAATAATAGCCAATAGAAATAAGGTCTTCAGCAAATTTGATACCTATTGAGGGTATAGATTGGAAGGTGATCAGTGCATTGATCTCTCTGGCCCTGACGGGTGCTACATTGAGTATAGATCCTATATCATCAGTTGATAATGAAGACAGGTCAGCTATCTTGAATTTAGCTGCCCTCAGTTGCGCCTTTTCCTCTACGGTGAGATCTACTTTATAAGTCCTTTTAGTTACCATATCTATTCGCTGCTACAAATATCCTCAAGTTTGTATACTCACGAAAATATAACCTTACAAATTAGCTGAACACCCTATTTTGCAGGCGATACCGCAAAAATAGCCAGCTTACAACCCAGTTAAAAAAAATCGCATTTTTCTTTTGGCCTTCAAATGATTATTTTTGCAGCGTTTTATATCAAATAACAAAAAAAATTATGGCAATCGTTGACCTGGTAATGCCTAAGATGGGCGAAAGTATAATGGAAGCTACAGTGCTTAAATGGCACAAAAAAGTAGGTGACGTTATTAAAATGGACGAAACCCTGCTGGATATAGCTACTGATAAGGTAGATAGTGAAGTTCCTTCGACAGCTGCCGGTACCATCACAGAATTACTGTATAAAGAAAACGACGTAGTGCCTGTTGGTGCTGTTATAGCTCGTATAGACGCGGGCGGCGCTGCTGCTGCTCCGGCTCCCGCGGCACCACAAGCTGCCGCAGCTCCTGCACCAGCTGCAGTAACTGTTCAGAATGCAGCCCCTGCTGCTCCTGTAGCTGCTCCTGCTGCCGGTGGATCACGCTTCTACTCTCCGCTTGTATTGAATATAGCAGGCAAGGAAGGTATTGGCATGGCCGAATTAGAAAACATACCGGGCACCGGCAATGAAGGCCGCGTGACCAAGAAAGATATACTGGACTATGTAGCTAACCGCGGCAATATGCCAGTGCCGGTAGCTGCTCCTGCTGCTGCACCATCTGCTCCTGCCGCACCGGTTGCCGCTGCTCCTGCATCTGCACCATCTGCATCTGTTCCTTCAGGTAATGTAGAGATCATAGAAATGGACCGCATGCGTAAGCTCATAGCTGATCATATGGTGCGTAGCAAGGCTACTTCTCCGCATGTTACCAGCTTTACAGAAGCCGATGTTACCAATCTGGTAAAATGGCGCGATAAAGTAAAGGGACCATTTGAAAAGAAGTATGGCGAAAAGATCACTTTCACTCCTATATTCATAGAAGCAGTTGCAAGTTGCATCCGCAAGTTCCCTATGATCAATGTAAGCGTAGACGGCGACCGTATCATAGTGAAGAAAGACGTGAACATAGGTATGGCTACCGCATTACCTAGCGGCAACCTTATAGTACCTGTTATAAAGAATGCAGACACCAAGAATCTTATAGGCCTGTCTAAGGACGTAAATTCACTGGCTAATGCAGCACGTAACAACAAGCTGAAAGTAGATGATACACAGGGCGGCACATTTACCCTCACTAACGTGGGTACATTCGGCAGCCTGATGGGTACTCCTATCATCAATCAGCCACAGGTTGCAATCCTTGCAGTTGGCTCTATCAAGAAGAGACCAATGGTATTGGAAACAGCGGAAGGCGATGTAATAGCTATACGCCACATGATGTACCTGTCACTCAGTTATGACCACCGCGTAGTTGATGGTTCATTGGGTGCCAGCTTCCTTACAGCAGTTGCTAATGCACTTGAAGCATTCGACCCGAAGAGAGATATCTAAGGTTATTGAACAATAAAAAAAATAAAACCCGCACCAGTTGCGGGTTTTATTTTTTCAGGCACTATCTGCCCACAATTTCTCCAATATCCCATTGTTATTTCGTACATTTAATTGCCTTAATTACAGCCACGCACAATGATCGTAATATGAGCAAAGCGGCACGATATTTCTATCAACAGCATTGACACAAATTGATGTGGAAAACGTGGATGATAAGGTAGTAGTTACGAAGATTTTTTTTAACAACGGATGTGTATACGAGTTATTTTTGAAAACAAAAAGAAAGATATTTTTACAGTAGAGAGTAAAGTAACAAAAAACAGATAAAATATAGAACATAAAACGCTGAAACGATTGCCTGTAAGCACTTTCAGAGGAATAAAAAGAAAAAGAAGATTAAAAAAAAGCATGGATTTTTTAAAATAAAAAGCATATAGTTGTTAACAATTTGACACAGGTATTAGCAGTCACAAAAACCTACAATCACGCCAATGCCCACACTGTAGTTCTAACTAAACTAACAATAGCTGTTCAATTTTTTTTTTCAACAAAATGTTAGCAATTTCGTTCTCCCGAAAAAGAAACGGATACTAACTTGAAAGGTGACGGGAATACGTACAAAGAGTAAACAATAAAACACAAACAGAAGGGCCGTAAAAAGTGGCTGAAAACAATTGATCATTTTCAGATAGTTTTCTTGTCGCTGATACTGCCGGGTAACAAATTCAATTAACTTTGTTGAGCGTTGTTAACAAATATGAATAAAGACATTTACAATACTGATATTAATTCTCAAAATGATATTGAGCAACTCTGGGAAAAGTGTCTCGCTATCATTAAGGATAATGTCAACTGGCGCACATACCAGACATGGTTCGAGCCGATCAAGGCCGTTAGTCTGAATGACAATATCGTTACCCTACAGGTGCCGAGCCAGTTTTTTTATGAGTGGCTTGAAGAACATTATGTAGAACTATTGGGTAAGACCATAAAGCGCGTATTGGGTAAAGCCGCACGCCTTGAATACCGCATAATGATGGAAGGCAGTAGCAGCACACAGCGCAACCCTGCTTCTATTAATATGCCGGGCAGCACACACACCCGCCCCCCCAAAGAAAACAATTTCATAGACATGCCACTGAAGTGGGATGATCCGCATAATATCAAAACGCCTTATGCCATACCTGGTCTTAAGCGTATGCAGATCGATCCGCAGCTGAACGGTAACTATGTGTTCGATAATTATGTAGAAGGTGATTGCAACCGTGTAGCCCGCTCAGCAGGTTTGCACATTGCGCAGAAGCCCGGCGCTACCTCTTTCAATCCATTGGTTGTATTTGGCGGTGTTGGTTGGGGTAAGACCCACCTGGTACAGGCCATAGGCAATGAAGTACGCAGGCTGCACCCCAACAAGGCTGTGCTCTATGTAAGTGCCGAAAAATTCATCAACCAGTTTATAGATCACGCCAAGAATAATGAGATCAATGATTTCATACACTTCTATCAGCTGATAGATGTATTGATCATGGATGATATTCATCTGTTCGTTCCTGCTGTTAAAACACAGGATGTTTTCTTTGCTATCTTCAATCACCTGCACCAGAGTGGCAAGCAGATCATCCTTACCAGCGATACCGCACCACGCGATATGGAAGGTATGCAGGAACGTTTGTTAAGCCGTTTCCGCTGGGGTTTGAATGCCGATATACAGGCACCGGACTTTGAAACACGCCAGGCAATACTGCGCGTGAAGATGCGCCACGAAGGACTGGAGATACCGGATGATGTAGTAAAATACATGGCCTACAACATACAGAGCAATGTACGTGAGCTGGAAGGCGCATTGATAGCATTGTTTGCACAGGCTACCCTTAATAAGAAGGAAATAGACATGGATCTGGCTAAGCGTGTCATGAAGAACTTCGTGAAGACAGCAGCCCGTGAAATGACCATAGAGAACATACAGAAACTGGTATGCGATTACTACCATGTGCCGTATGAGAAGTTGCTGACAAAGACGCGTAAGCGTGAAGTGGTACTGGCCCGCCAGATAACCATGTACTTTGCCAAGAAGTTTACCAAGCAGTCTTTAAAGACCATTGGCGACCATTTTGGCGGCTTCGACCACACCACTGTTATTCACTCTTGCCAAACAGTTGAAAACCTGATGGAAACGGATACAGAATACAAAGAAAACCTGATGGAACTGTTGCAGAAAGTGCAGCTGGCCAGCATATAAACAACAACAGGCTTTAGTGCCGAGATATTAAAAAATAAAAAAGAAGTAGAATTTTGAAATTTCTTTTTGTTTTGTTCACAGAACTCTTATCTTTGCACTCCCTTAACGAAAGCGGAAAGGGAATTATCCGGTAAAATTAAATACTGAGGTGAGGTGGGAGAGAGGCCGAATCCACTAGTTTGCTAAACTGGCGTGCGTCGTTAAGATGTACCGAGGGTTCGAATCCCTCCTTCACCGCTGAATAAATTAATAATCGGCCGCTAACAGAAATGTTAGCAAACATTGTCCGGGAAGTAGCGCAGGCCGGTAGCGCACCTGGTTTGGGACCAGGGGGTCGCAGGTTCGAATCCTGTCTTCCCGACTCTTATAAAAAGCCTCACAGCAATGTGAGGCTTTTTTGTTGTTGGTTACTTGCCACCCTATTTACTTTTGAAATATCCATCGAGAGTAATCAAAGCAGATTTGAATTCTTTAAACCTGGCAGATCCCATTATCTTAATAAGTGTATTTTCCAGATCTCCGTTTGCTTTCTTAAAATCAATCAGGAATTCCATTCCTTTCCGTGTCAACGAAAGTGTTTCTGACTTTTTATTGTTTTCTGTTGGGTTAACAGCTAAATAGCCGTTCTCAATTAATTCATGATTCAATTTCGAAATCGCTTGTCTGGTAATGCCCAACTGCTTTGCCAGAATATTATGATTATTCTCCTTTGCCTCAATTCTCAATAAGATACTTACATGAGTCGTTCGGATATCAGCATACCCAATATCTTTCCATTTTTGATTCGACGAATTGGTCAACTGCCTTGACAAGTGATGTATTAACCCTGAAATATTTTTCTCATCAGTCATTTGGATGTATCGTATTATTTTATGAATTTTGTCAATAGTATTGACATGTTGTAAATACTATTGACACAAAAATACATAATAATATGAGAATCGAGAATCTAATTACAGCCGGGATGACAGCTTTAAAAGCGGCAAAAGAACAACATATCGAAGTTTGTATTACCGTCATCGATTCGGGTGCACATGTTGTATACCAAATCAGGATGGATGACGCCAACTTTATGACCAACGAGATATCATATTTAAAGGCTAAAACAGCATTTCTCTTCAAATGTCCTTCTCACATGCTTAGAACAATTACGGAGAAAGTGCCCATTCTGGCACATGCAATTCAACAAGTACCTGGAGACGCATGTATGTTAGAAGGGGGCCTCCCGATAAAAGCAGGAGACAGATATATAGGCGGTATTGGGGTTTCTGGAGGAAACTTTGATCAAGACTTGCTGATCGCCACAACATTTCTTCAATCTCTGGAAAAGACGATCCAGGAAAACTGATTTGATAATAGAGGATACTTCATGTACTGTCCAGGAATTACCATTCGTTGGGAATCTAGCCAATGAATTTTCTTGATTCAGTTATGTTGTAATGAAGTAACGATCTTCAATGTTGTTATACTATCGACCAATGTCCGAGGCGAAAACGTTGGCGAAATTCCGGTTCTTTACTAACGGCTATTCCCTTTTATTGACAAACATCAACAGTTTGGGGAAAAGGCATAACTAGCTTTGCGGCTTATTACTAATGAACGCAAGCAGATATTTATTTCTACACGATAAAAACAACGAAAATGAGCACCGTATTATTTGAAGAATTACAAGAAATACATGTAACTGGCTGGAATGAGCGAGACAGGGAAAAGCGCGATACCCTGCTGAGAAAAATATATGCAGAAGATATCAAAATGTATGATGCCGGTTTTATTGTGGATGGCATAAATGCAGTTTCTGATTTTATAGGTAAGCTTATAACGGAAGACCCCAAATACCATTTTTCTGCCGCTAAGAAAATAGAACCTCTTCAAAATAGCGCAAGGTTATTTGGTCACATACAAACAAGTGGCGGATTGCTGAATAGTACGGACTTTTTTATACTCGAAGAAGGCAAAGTAAAACATTTGTACGCATTTATAGAACCAGCTGTAAACTAAAGTATAGCTGTATTTTGCCTTGTATAACCCAGAGGAGGTGAGCTCTTTTTTCTCACCTCCTCTCATACGTTCTAAGCCTCTGAGATTTGAAAAAATCACTTCTTTATAATTTTACCGCCTCTAATACGGCTCAGCGTTTCCTTTGTCACTCCAAGATATGAAGCAATGATATGCTGTGGAAAGCGTTGCGCAAATAAGGGATTTGATTGGATGAAATCATCATATCGCTCATCGGCAGTGTGGCTGATTGCCATTTTCAATCTTCGTTGGTTAGCGAAATGTTGGTTATCATCAAGCAGTATACGCATTTCTGTAAATGCGGCTATTGCATTTACTTCGTAGTAGTAAAACTTAGATAAAAGCAGTGCTTCTGTGTCTTCCCATGCATCAATATTGTAAATGGTGGGCACTTCTTTATGAAAGCTCTCCCTATCGCCGGTCCACCAGTTTTCAAGGCCAAGGTTTAGTATTTGTTCCCCTCCTTTATCATCAACCGAATATTGCCTGACGGCTCCTTTAATAATAAAGAAAAGGGACTTGCAAATTTCGCCTTCATGCAAGAGAAATTGTCTTTTTTTGTATCGTTTTAGAATAAATGCTCTTTCAATTAAAGCAATATCATCAGCTGTTAACGGCGTTTGCGACCGTTCACGTATATACTCAATAAGTACTTCATGCATAAAATCTAAAGTCTGGGGGAATAAAGGTAGGCGTATATGGAGGAAATTTTGAGCAAGACGTAGAAAATAACCCGTGTTGATTCAGGCGTTTTACTTTGATCGTTTCTTTACCTGTTGACAATTTACAACAACACAATTTCAGGTTGGCATACCTATCATATGTTGCAAGTTGGCATTGCAATTAACCGACTTACATAAGCTTATAGAATTCACCATTTTTCTCAGAATACAAAAAGAAATAGCTTTGGGAACAACATGTAATTTCAAAAACGGATGTTTGAAAAATTAGAACAATACTTTAGGGATAGAACCATTATTGACGAGCCAACACTCAGACACATTTGCTCTTATTTTACGCTCATCAAGACAAAAAGAAATGAAATTTTACTAAAGCAAGGAGATATTTGCAAGTACTATTATTTCGTAAACGAAGGTTGCCTGCGGCTATTTACGACAACTGATGATGGCATCGAAACCACAAGATATTTCGCCTTCGAGGGTGCATTCGGCACAGCCTTACCAAGCCTAATAGAGCAAACCCCTGCGTTTGAATTCGTGCAGACAATTGAAAAGTCAAAAATTCTAAAAGTGTCGAGAGACAACTTTTTCAATCTCGTTGATACTGTCCCACAATTTGCAAAAGTTTACAGACAAATTTTAGAACGAGGCTTTATTACCGCTCAAAAGCGAATATATGGGTTTCAAGGTTTTGATGCCCTCGCGAAAGTAAAGTGGGTGATGCAATACCAACCCGACTTTTTAGTTAGGGTCTCTAACAAGATGGCAGCATCTTATCCGGGCATAACACCGTCAACATTAAGCAGATTAAAATCTCAGTTGTAATGTGGACTTGCCCTAAGTGCGAAAGAGAATTAGGAACGGCTAACCAGTGGCATGACTGTGTAAAAGTGAATATAGGGGATCTTTTCTCCGGTAAAAATGTAGAATTGGAGTTTGTATTCGATAAACTGCTTTCAACAATTATTGATTGGGATAGTGTTGCGGTAAGTGCAACGAAAAATTGTATAGTATTTGTTCACCACAAGACGTTTTTAATTGTGCGACCAATGAAAACACAGTTAGACTTAAAATTCTATAGTGCAACAGAGCAAATAGAAGCACCGATCATAAAGAGTGTAATTTGGAACGCTAAATTTGAAAATCATGTTCGAATCTCCAACCTAGAACAGTTGGATCCAAATCTGTATAGCCTGATCAAGACCTCGTATAAATTATCGTAGCTTCTAAAAACGTTGACCTAGAACAATACTTTTAAAAATTGATATCGTGATTTTTGTATCTCACAAAAGAAGAAAAGAGAACCGATATGGGTATTTCACTACACACAGTTGGCATAACTGTAAAAGACCTGGGAAAGGCACTTCAGTTTTATCGCATTTTGGGACTTCCTATCCCTGAAGGACAAGATAACGAACACCACGTTGAGTATACTTCCGACAATGGTTACAGCATCGGCTTTATTCCCGAAAGTACTATGCTACAAACAAATCCACATTGGCAGGCACCAACCGGCGACAACAGGATAAGTCTGCAGTTTGGATGTGATACGCCTGCGCAGGTAAACGAAACCTACGACAAGCTGGTTGCTTCAGGTTTCAAGTCATTTAAAGAACCCTGGGATGCCTTTTGGGGGCAGCGATTTGCTCAGGTTATTGATCCCGATGGTAATAACGTCGCGTTTTTTGCTGATCTATAACCATACCAGCTAACTCCACACAAAATAAGGGCAGATGGGTATGTACGATATACTTCCATCCGCCTTTTTAATATTTTTCCCCTGAGAAAAGACGGCATGTTGGCTTGAAATAGTCTCAGTTATTGCGAGTACTCGCAAATAGTTCCCCATAATTCCCACTAAAGCCTCACAGCAATGTGAGGCTTTAGTGTTGTTGACCCGATCTCGGTATATTTGTCATTACAACTAACCAACTTTTTCATAACCAATAACATCTATTCTCAAAATAGTCATCCCTATTAAATGAACCGCTTCTTTATATCTCTGTTAGTTTGTTGCTTAATAGCACCCTTATGCAGGGCACAGCATAGTAAAGAGTGTGAGCAGCTGCTGAGCAGAAAACTAAATATAGAGAGCATAGACGCGATCACGGAAGACCTGTTGCAACTAAAGAATTGCGGACTTGACAGCTTCGATGTAGCAATGTTGTGCAAACCATCTATGCTGGGCCCACTGCTTAGTGACCTGGAACATATACCCACCTATGGCGACTTCTTTAAAAAAGTAGAGCCCATGCTGATCATGCCGGAATATGTCTCTATGAAACAGAATGTCTTTGCACTGGCAGCCGTTCTCGACAAAGACGCAACCGCTGAGAACTGGGACAAAGACACCCGCCCATTACTGGAACTGGGCTATACTGCTGAGGACCTGGCCACAGCGAAAGAATTCATGCTGAACAAACATTATGAACATCCCACCTATCGCTCTGTGTTCTTTGAATACACATCTGTACGAAAAGCAATAGAGGAGAAGTTAGCACAACAGAAAAGAGATTCAGTTGCTACTGCGCTTGATGCAATAAAAACCACTTTTGCGCCTTATTGCGATATTAGCCAGCTAAAAAGTACTGACTACAATACTGTGGCCTTCACAAACTATGAAGCGGGCATGCAATGCGCAAAAAAGATGCACAGGCCTGTGTTGATCTTCTTCAATGCCTTCAACAGTGTCAACAGCAGAAAAATGGTAAAGGCTGTACTGGCCGATGCTGCTGTAAAATCAATGCTCGAGCAAAATTACGTGCTTATCGACTTGCTGTGCGATGACCGGGAACCATTACCCAAAAGCAAGGAACATTTCTCAAAAGCCCTTAACATGCAGATCGCCACAATAGGCCTTGCCAATGCCGAACTGGAATTAGCAACTTATAAGAGCGAATACGTACCCTTCTTTGTGGTGCTCAACAGCGTTGGAAAGAAAGTAGCTACCATAGGATATACCAACCTGCCAAAAGAGATGATGACTGTCCTAATGAAAGGAATTGGCAAATAACAATTATATTCGGTGACGTATCTAATCACTTCCTGGTCTGACAACCAACTTTATTATCCTCATAAAAATAAAGACTTATCCGCCTCATGAGGCTTGTTTATTTCTGTGTTTACATAAGCGCTGCAAAACCAAATCCCTTACATAACCAACTGTTTTAGCAAATAAAGCAGTCTTTAACGGAGACAGCATCTGTCACATCCGAAATTATTTTGAAAACCATTTTTTAGCATGGCCTATAGTAAAACAATAAGGCAGAAGGCGATCCGATTGCTTCTGTTATCGCTTACAGCTATGTATGCTGTTCAATCAAGGGCACAAATAATCACCACTATGGCCGGCCACTATGGCGCCAACAATGTAGTAGACAGCATACCTGCTACAGTGGCCCGGATAGTTGCGCCACAAAGTGTGGTAAAAGATGCCGCAGGCAACTTGTATATAGCAGATGCCGGCAATTACAGGGTACGCAAAATAGACCTTGCAGGCACAATATCCACATTTGCAGGCAGTGGCACTATGGGATACGGAGGAGACGGAGGACCTGCTACTGCTGCAAGTCTTTCTATTGTAACAGGTATGTGTATTGATGCCGCAGGCAATATATACCTTGCCGATGCCGGCAACAACCGCGTGCGTAAGATCACCCCGGCAGCTCTTATAACTACGGTGGCAGGCAATGGCACCGCGGGTTATGCAGGAGATGGTGCGTCGGCTGTTTTAGCCAACTTAACCTCGCCATCTGATGTAGCTATTGACATTTCAGGCAATCTATATATTGCCGACAGAGATAATCACTGCATCCGCAAGGTAAATGCCGGGGGTATAATTTCGACTGTAGCAGGGCTTGGGTCTCCGGGTTTTACAGGCGATGGATCGGCTGCCACTCTGGGACGACTTAATCTGCCAACCGGCATTGCGGTTGATGCTGCCGGAAACTTATATATCGCCGACCAGATGAATGGAAGGATCCGCCAGGTAAATACTTCTGGCGATTTCTCAACAATAGCTGGTACCGGAGTAACCGGCTATAATGGCGATGGTGTTGCGGCAACGGTAGCCGATCTGCACCAGCCTGCAAAAGTAAGCGTAGATGGTAGCGGAAATGTCTACATATCAGACTTTGCCAATAACAGAATACGCATAGTAGATCCATCGGCCACTATCAACACCCTGGCCGGCAATGGTACTGCGGGTTTTAGCGGCGATGGTGCAGCTGCAACAGGGGCAATGATCAACCATCCTGCCGGTTTATATCCCGATGGTAGCGGACGCCTGTATTTTGCTGATGCTGACAATAACAGGATAAGGATGATAGATGGCACAGGCATCATCAATACAATAGCCGGTGTTGACAGATATCTGGGCGATGGCGGCCCGGCAACCAGTGCCGACCTGCTAACCCCATCTTATATGTGCATAGACAAGGCGGGTAACCTATACTTCAGCGAACCAAACGGATATAGAGTGCGCAAGCTCACCTCTGCAGGCATCATAAGCACCTATGCAGGTAATGGCATCAATGCCTATACCGGCGACGGCGGCCCAGCCACCGCTGCATCTCTTTATCAACCCGAGGCCGTAACCATAGATACATCAGGCAACCTGTTTATCAGCATGTTTGACGGGGTAATACGCAAAGTAACCCCTTCAGGAACCATATCCACCTTTGCGGGAAATGGCGCGCTTGGGTTTTGCGGTGATGGCAGCCCGGCTATCAGCGCATGTATAGGTACACAAGGTATGGTAATGGACACTACCGGCATTATGTACTTATCTGAGGGTGGTTTTGCCCGCATACGCACTATCAATACAGCCGGGATAATAAATACAATAGGCGGCATAGGCAGTCCGGGCTATTCGGGAGATGGCGGAGCGGCAACCGATGCAAAGTTGGCATACCCCTTGGGTATACAGGTAGATGATTCAGGCAATGTTTATGTTGCGGACCAAAATAACAGCGCCATAAGAAAGATCACTCCTTCGGGCAACATATCAACGATAGCGGGCACAGGTGTTGCCAGTTTCAGCGGAGATAATGGCCCCGCCGTTATAGCAGAATTACATTACCCATCGTCTTTTACATTGGCAAAGCACAATAGTATCCTTATATCTGACGGTTGGAATAACCGTATACGCGTAGTTACCACCGATGGAATGATCAACACTATAGCAGGCACAGGCGCCTACGGCTACTCGGGCGATGGCGGAAATCCTTTAAGTGCGGAACTCTGGCTTCCGGCAGGCATCACAACGGATACCGCAGGCAATATCTATTTCATTGACGCAGGCACGTATGTGATCAGGAAAATAAGTGGATGGACACCACCAGTTCCTGTGGGTATAAAAGAAACCCAGGATGATCACAACGCAATAATATCTCCTAATCCTGCATCCGCTTATATTAATATTGACACGAAGCAAATAACAACAAGCATAACGGTTACCGACATTGTAGGGCGGATATTAATAAACAAGAAAGCATACAACGACAGACATATAACACTCAATATAGAGCACCTGGCACAAGGAACTTACTTTATCAGAATTAACGAAAATGAGATAGTAAGGTTTGTGAAACAATAAACGACTCTCAGCAATGAGTGACGATTGTCTCCTTAGTTGCTGTGAGTAAAAAATATTGTTTATTAATAAACAGCAATACCCCATAGTAATATGGGGTATCGCTGTTTTCAAAAGGGTTATTATGGCGGCTGGCGGCTACATATATTGCAGCCAACATACACCCTGTCCGGCAGAAATATAAGTACACGTTAACAGACCAACATATAATTCAGCGCTAACTTTATACTACAATACCACCCAATGTCCGACGACAATAAATCCCAGCACATACTCAACACATCGTCCAATCTCTTTGGGTTTTGCTTCGTGGTGTTTATATCGCTCAGGGCCCTAAAAATAAGTGAGCGTTCTATCATAGATGAATGTACCGCTCTGTCTATGTTCCTTTTTATCTCCAGTTGTCTGCTTTCATTCCTGTCTATCAGGAGCAAGACCAACAGATCAGCATTTTATGAAAGGATCGCCGACTATGTATTTCTTACCGGACTACTTACACTGTTTATAACAACAGTGTTTGTGGTGTTTAATGTGATACAGTAAAGGCTACCATTGTGGTCGGATGATGTAAGAATGTTTGTATTTGTCTATTAGTGGCGTCCGGTAATAGATGAGTACCCCCATTGTATGCAACTTCTCACTACTTGTATCCATAACAATTCTTACATTTTCAACACTATTACTTAACACAACTACCGACCTACTGGTCGTTTTATAACCAACATAACTTACAATAACCTCATACTGCCCGCTATCCAACCCTTTCACAGAATAATTCCCATCAAAGTCTGTAATAGTGCCACCCTTCAATACTCCATTCTGTTTTATCTGCACTGCTGCATTCACCATCGGCTCTTTCTTATTATCCGTAACCACTCCCCTTATCTCAGTCATCACGGAATCTATTTTAACGTTACCTTCAGACATTAACAAAGAATCAACTGCCACTATCGGCGGCCTACTTTGTGCGCGTAATTCAGGGGTGTGTACAAACAATAACGTCAGGCCCATCGCTACAGCAATTCTATACAACCGGCTGTGCGGCTGATGTGGAATGTGAATTTGCCTGCCTACTTGTGTAGATAAAAAACGACCACATACATGCCCCCTGTTGCTGGCAAAAAATCCGTACAATTCACTATCGCTCCAGCTCGTAAAGTCAATCACGGTTTTCCTGCAGCTATCGCAATGCCTGCCCTGCCCGTTAGAGGTCATGTCGTCCCAGCTCTGGCTGCATGGCTTCGGAATATCTATCTGAAAAGAAGTTTGTTTCTTCATGGCAACGCGCTTACCTGTATAGACGTGAATTAGGATGCTAATCTTGGGATGCATGCCAACTAATTACTACCTCGCGCTGTACACTCTAACTGCCGTTCCACCCGGCACCTTAATATCTATGACCGTTTTCTTATCATCAAAACCTAACGGATGGCCCCTGAAGGTGGTGATCATATAATCGCTGTTCTCTTCTGTGGTGAGTAAGAGCCGCTTCCTGTCCTGCACCGGCATCATCATAATATTATTCTCCACGCACGACCCGAAGTCCATATTACTCACCTTTATTACCTCCGACTGATCTCTTTTTATCAATGAATCCAACGCCTGCTTCACTCCCGTACCCCAATAATCAAATTCAAAGTTTTTTCTCAGATGATCATCTTTGTGTGACACCAGTTCATTAAAGTAAAGGTTCTGCAATGGATGATTGACGACCATAAAATAGCAGATCATTAATACCTGTACCGAGCACAGCCCTATCACCAAAAATTTCAATTTCCCATTCACGATCTTACCAACACCGTACACTGCCAGCAACACCAGCGGAGGATAGATAAAGTAGAGATGCCGCCACTCATCATACACCACCGAATGGCGTACGATGACCACCAACAGTGGCGCCGAGAAACACAACAAGTAAATAAAGAAATTACGTTCAGTAGAATTATTTAGCAGCACAACAGGCTTCTTAATAAAACCAATCACCAGCAGCACTATCCCAACTACCCCGCCGAGTAACCACAACAACGGTATAGTTATACCCATCCACTCGGGCAGGTAGTACCAGGGCAATTTATCAGACGGTATATACACTCCATTCAGCAGATCATTACCACAAAACCCTTTACCCGCCAGCTTACTTATACACCCTGCAAAATGCTGTAGCGGCTCATGCCAGAAATACGGGCAGCACATATACAACATCACACTCCACCCAATGGCAAACAACGCAAGGTTACCGATGGCCTTCAAAATCCGCTCTCTTTTGTAAATAGCAGTAACCAGATCTACCAACATGAACAATACCACAAACGCCATAGGCAGCAGCGCCATTATGCGTATGCCGGTGGTATAGCCCCACACCATACCCAATAACAAGTACATCCATGGTCGCTTACTTTCAAATGCCTGTTGCCCCACCATCAGCGATATAACCAGCATACTGAGGAGTGGGATATCCTTCGTATTGAAAAAGGAGTGCGCATAGATCCTAGGCATAAATACCAGCACCACAAATCCCAACGATGCCAGGAAATGATTCTTCAGCAACCTATATATAAGCACATACCCGCAAAACATGGCCAGTAGAAAGAACGAGTGCGTTACCAAATGCCGCATCAGGTATATATTACGACTATCCGTGATCCCCATCCCCTTCTCTATCATCATCAACGGCAACTCAAATCCTGCACCATATTCCTTGTCATAAAAGTGTAACAGCGTAGTATCTCCCTTAAAAGCATAGTTGTAGTTCACCTCACCAATCAGGTGCTGCGCGGGCTCATCCCACGCCATACCATAATCCTGGTAAGTAAGCATACCTATCACCATCGCTATGGCTAATAGTATGATACCCGGATAGTAAGTAAGGATGAATTTTCTCATTGAACGGTAGTGCTGCAAATATATCCTATTTACACTGCTTCCAAATTTGTGTCATTTGAATGCAAATACGACGAGCACAACCTCCACCCCGCCACTGTTGAACTTTTACATGTCATACTTGCTAGTCAACTACAAACATCGTTCTGTCTATAGACACAGAAGAAAAAGCATTAACAATATAAATGCCCTTGGCAAAACCAGACACGTCGATCGTCGCTTCATTTTGGCTTGAATCAACACTACGATCATATACCTTTCGCCCCAATTGGTCAGTGACCAATAATCTATCATAACGTGAAGATAGTTTCAGTACGATAGTTACTTGATTGCTGGCAGGATTGGGGTATACATTCAGCCGTTCGTCGGCACCTACGGTCTCGTCAATACCCGTGGCAAATGCCTGCCCTAATTTTGCAAGAAATACGTCTTCTACGCCTCCTACACTTGTGAGTCTGTCACCTCCAAAAACAAGCGAGTCTGCCCCATAATCACCTGCAATATAAACATTGGAAAAATTATCAACGGCAAGGGAATAACCGCATGAATTAGACCAGGGAGAACCTTGTGGAACCTTTCCCCAAATTGCATTGCCTGATGTATCAAATTTACCGATAAAACTACTCTTACTGGTAGTAATAAGCCTTGAAGGTCCAAGCACTATAGTATCACTAATAAAACATCCGGTTATATATATGTCAAACGAATCAATTGCAATTGAATACAGAAAATCCTCGTAGAGCCCCCCTATTCCTTTCGCCCATCTTACTGTTCCGGTCGGACTGAACTTTGCCAGGAACATATCAAAAGCATACCCATGGCCATACACTATCCGTGAATCGCAGAACATATAAGGACTGTTGAACGTACCTCCTACATACACATTACCTGCTTTGTCTGTTGCTAATCCGTAACAATTATCATTTTGAGCTTCGCCCATTTTATTAGCCCATAATACAGCTCCCGCATTGCTATATTTAGCAATAAATCCATCTGTATTGCCTGAGCAAGTAAAAGGCCAGGTGCCCGAAACGACCATGCTGGTGCTACTGAACGAACCTGCGACATACACATCGTCAAATTGATCTACAGCCAAAACTGCGGGTTTCTCTTCACCAATCCCGGTTATATCATTGACCCATTGGGCTGTCCCCGACTCATCATATTTTACAATGAACCCGTCCCCTGTTGCCGGAAACGAGTTCCTTAACCAAAATGTTCCAAAACGAATAGAATCACTGTAATACCCGGCCATAAAAACATTGTTATGAGAATCAGTCGCCAGAGCAGTTGCATAATCCCACTCATCTACGGATACTACATTCCGGCTGCCTATTCCTTTGGCCCATAAGTTAGCCCCGTTCTCGTCAAACTTCGCTATGAAAATATCACTGCTCCCATTCAATGAAACATTTGAAATAATAGAAGTACCAAAAGCCATTGTAGGACTGTAAAAAGAGCCTGCTATGTAAACATTTCCCAGTTGATCTGTGGCCACTGCGGTAGCGTCGTCATCATAAAGACCACCAAATGATTTTGCCCAGATAACATTCCCGCCAGGGCTGTATTTAACCAGAAAGATATCCCAGTACCTGGTACTTGCGTTGTAGAGCGTGGTTCCCCCGAAGGTGATAGAAGATGTATCAAAATGACCTGCGACATAGACATTACCCGAAGGGTCTGTAGCCACTGAATTGGCCCTGTCATACCCGTTACTACCTCCTGCCTTACCCCACTGCCAATTCTGAGCCATCAGCGCTGACGAAGTAACAAAGACTAAAAAAAGACTGGCAAATATTATAAACGCTCTTTTCATAATGCGGCTATTAATTAACACAATATACCAATATTTTCATTATTTGTATCTGCAACTACTTTGCTTAATGATGCAGTCGACCAAACTTATACCCTTGGTATAGTCCGCATTCACACATTCCCTACTTACAAATTGCCGAATTGCCTCATTAGTCTACCTTTGCCACCGCAATGGACTATTTCAAAAACCTGCTCAACCTGCTCAAATTAGAAAGGGAAGAAGACAGGAACGCATATAAACAACTTACCGAACGCTCTTCTGTAGCCGAACGCCGTGCCAACGGTCTAAGCTGGTACCCTATAGCCATCCGCGGCACAGAACTTGGGAGGGGCGACTACCTGACCGTAGAGGTAGAACGCACCACCCATAATGATGTCAGCCACCAACTGCGCTTCGGCGCGTCTGCTGTACTGTTCTCTAATCACGAACCAAAAGAACACCGAATAGAAGGCACCATTACCTACCAGGGTGGCAACAAGCTGAAAATAAGCCTGCGAACAGATGAACTCCCCGATTGGGCCGACGACGGCAAACTGGGGATTGACCTCTTGTTTGATGACAACAGCTATGAGGAAATGAACAATGCCCTCAAACTGGCAACTACTTTAGCCGAAAAGAAAGACGAAGGCCGGCTCATCAACATCCTTACCGGGCAAGCTAAACCAACTTTCGACGATACCCTTACTCCCGTAATCAATACCCGCCTCAATACCATACAACAGGTAGCGGTCAATAAGATCATACAAGCTAATGAACTGGCTATCGTTCATGGCCCGCCGGGAACAGGTAAGACAACCACTCTTGTACAAGCTATTAAAGAACTCATTGCCCACGATCATAAGCAAATACTCGTTGTGGCACCTAGCAATGCTGCAGTAGACCTGCTGAGCGAAAAGCTTGCTGAAGAAGGGCTTAACGTGCTGCGCGTAGGTAATCCTGCACGTGTATCTGAGCGGTTGATGGCACTCACACTCGATAGTAAGATGGGCGAGCACAGCGCCAATAAAGAGATCAAAAAACTTAAGCAACGCGCGTCGGAGTTCAAGAACATGGCGCATAAATACAAGCGCAGCTTTGGCAAGGCCGAGCGCGAACAACGCAAAGCCTTGTTTGATGAAGCCCGAAAGATCATGAAAGATGTGGGTAATACAGAGCAATATATTATTGATGATATAGTAGCTAAAGCGCAGGTGATCACTGCCACACTGGTCGGCGCCAATCACTATACGGTAAGAGATATACGGTATCATACCGTGGTCATAGATGAAGCGGGACAGGCACTGGAACCTGCCTGCTGGATTCCCATACTTAAAGCAAAGAAAGTGGTACTGGCGGGAGATCATTGTCAGTTACCACCAACCATAAAAAGTAATGAAGCTGCCAAGCAAGGACTGGCCAATACCCTGCTTGAAAAATGTGTAGCACTGCATCCCGAAAGTGTGATACTGTTGCAGGAGCAATATCGCATGAACGAAAGCATCATGGGCTACTCATCTAAAGTGTTTTATGATAATAAGCTCATAGCACATGGCTCTGTAGCCACCCATCTGCTGCACGATGCTGATGCGCCACTAGCCTTTGTAGATACTGCCGGTTGTGGCTTTGATGAAAAGACCGAAGGCACCAGCACCAGTAACCCGGAAGAAGCCACCTTGCTCTTCAAGCATCTGGAAAAACTGATTACAGAACTACAACCACACTTTACCCCTGATACCTTCCCAACCATTGGTATCATATCGCCCTATAGGCAGCAAATACTGGCATTGCAGGATCTGTATCAACATGCCACATTTCTGCAACCCTATCGCAGCAAGATAACCATCAACACCATCGATAGTTTCCAGGGGCAGGAACGTGATATTATGTACATCAGCATGGTGCGCAGTAATACTGACAATATCATCGGCTTCCTGTCAGATATACGCCGTATGAATGTAGCCATGACCCGTGCCCGCAAAAAACTCGTCATCATTGGCGACAGCGGCACCCTTTCCCGACTACCGTTCTACTCCGACTTTATCTCCTATGCCGAATCCCTTAACGCCTACCAGAGCGCCTGGGAATTTATGGATGTGTAACCGGATGTTCGGCGTCAGTCTTCAAACTACGTCGCAGCGGTTAGCAATCTTCAGATTGCCGTTGTTGGTCTTGTGACCAATAGCCACACCAGATCTTTGAAACACATTAGCCCCATCTATACCATCATTGGCAAATTGCCCAATTGTCGAATTGTCAAATTCTCCCATACCCCGTAACTTTATACAAAACAAGTCCATGAAACTGAACGACCTCACACCGGAAGAAGCAAGAGTAATACTGCGTAAAGGCACCGAACGCGCTTTCACCGGGGAATATACCGACAACAAGCAAAGCGGCACGTATGTATGCCGCCGCTGCGATACCCCTCTATACCGCTCCGAAAGCAAATTCGATTCACACTGCGGCTGGCCTTCATTCGATGATGAAATAAAGGGGGCTGTTATCCGTGTACCCGATGCCGACGGACACCGTGTGGAAATCATCTGCGCCAACTGCAATGGTCATCTGGGCCACGTATTCACTGGCGAACGATTTACAGCTAAGAATACGCGCCATTGCGTAAATTCCATTTCAATGAAGTTCATACCTGACGCTTAAATTGTAACCTTAAATTAGCTATTTTTGGTTGCCTAATCCGCCACCAAAACCATGTACGATGCGCTGAGAAAATATGTAAGTGACTATGCCGGGGCTCCGGTATCAGACGGCGAATTTGAACTCATCAAAGAAGCATTCACACCTAAGAAAATAAGGAAAAAACAATATTTTCTACAGGCTGGTGATGTGTGCAAATACATAGGCTTTATCGTCAAAGGCGCCATGCGCCAATACTCTGTCGATGATAAGGGTATGGAGCATATCATCTTCTTTGCTATCGAAAACTGGTGGGTATCCGACAGGGAAAGCTTTACCATGCTCACCCCTTCCCGCTTCAATATAGATGCTGTAGAAGATTGTGAACTACTCATTTCTACATCAGAGAAAATGCAGCAGCTGGTTAGCAACGTACCGTCATTTACCAAAATGCTCTCCCTGCTCGATCAGCGCCACTCCTTCGCCACCCAGAAACGCATCCATGCCTCCATCAGCATGACCGCCGAAGACCGCTTTCTCGATCTGCTGCAGAACAAACCAGCATTCCTGCAACGCTTCCCGCAAAACATGATCGCCTCCTACCTCGGCATCTCCCCCGAAACCCTCTCCCGCATCCGCAAAAAAGCACTACTCAAGTAGTCCACAATTACTCGTCCCAGTTTGTAACGCAGATGCACCGGCAGGACGTTTGTAACGCCCGACACTCACTTCCAAAAACTCTTGACAAATGTCAAGTCTCTTTCTTGTCATTTGTCATTGGAAACGCCCTCCCGTTTGTCGCACCTTTGTGTTGTCAAAAGCAATGAGCTACGACAAACAAAACACGAAGAAAATGGAAAAGAAAATACTGATCAGCAGCGGGGGAATGAATGCAAGAGTAAGACATCTGCTAGTCAACAGGCTTATCCCCAATCATCATACACACGCAGTAGGACCATTTGTATTTCTCGATCACCTGTACCCTACCGAGCAAAAACCCGGAACACCTAAACCACCAACCGGCGAGGCTGCCCATCCACACCGGGGCATTGCTACCTTCAGCTATATATTCAGCGGTGCACTCCAACATTTTGATAGCCGCGGCCACCACGGCATAGTTAGCGCCGGAGGTGCACAATGGATGAAAGCCGGCAATGGAGTGATACACGATGAAAATCCTGCAGCTGATTTTGTACAGCAAGGCGGCATATTGCACGGGCTCCAATTCTGGATCAACCTGCCGGCAAAGAACAAAGCTGAAATGCCCGACTACCTTGCCGTTCAGCCTTCTGACCTGCCCGTTACCGAGCTCCCCGAAGATGCCGGCTCAATAAAGGTATTAATAGGCACTTGCGGCGTCAATGCATCGCCCGTTACTACGTTCCTTAACGAGTTCATGTACCATATCACCCTCAACCCTAAGGCCTCATTTACCTACACTACTAAAGACACGTTGGAGTATGCTGCCTTTGTACCATCTGAAGAAGTAAAGATAAATGGCACGGTATTTAGCAAAAGTGAGTTGGTAACCTTCGCACAAGATAATGGAGAGATAACATTCACCAACAACGGTATTACCCCCTCCAGTGTAATATTGTTTGGTGGTAGTCACTACGCCGAACCTATTGTAGCAGAAGGACCATTCGTTATGAACAGCCAGAAAGAAATTGCTGAAGCATATGGCGACTTCTTCGATGGCAAATATGGCGAGATAAAGTATCAATAAGAGTAATTTTCAAAACAACAATTCATAAACAAACAATTCAAAACTTTTAAAAAACAAACAAAATGAGCACAACAAATTGGGCAATCGACGCATCGCATTCAGAAATGCAATTTAAGGTAAAACACCTGGTGATCACTACCGTTACCGGCAACTTTAAGGAGTTCTCAGGTACAGTGGTAGCAGGCGATACATTCGAAAATGCACAGATCAACTTCGAAGCGAATGTTGATTCTATCAACACCAACAGCGAACAGCGCGATGGCCACCTGAAGAGCGGAGATTTCTTCGAAACAGAGAAATACCCTAAGCTGACTTTCACCTCTACCGGCTTCACAAAGAAGAGCGAAGAAGAGTATGAAATGCATGGCGATCTTACTATCAAAGACGTTACCAAACCGGTTACCCTGGCCGTAGAATACAATGGCATAGCTAAAGACCCATGGGGCAATGTAAAAGCAGGATTTGAAGTAAACGGCAAGCTCAACCGTAAAGACTTCGGCCTTAACTGGAACGCCCTTACAGAAGCCGGTGGTGCATTGGTGAGCGAAGAAGTAAAGCTTCACGCCAACATTCAGCTGGTACAGCAACAAGCTTAAATAAACGGGTGGCCACATACCATAGCCACCCGCCTTTTACATCCTTTTAACCACCCCCGGCAGCAGCATTGTATGTTTCTGCGGGTGGCTTTTCTGTCATCTATCATCAGGATATTTATTGCTGCGCGGGGGACTTCATGCCGAGTATAGCAATGCCTGATTCATTATTCCTGTAAACCTGCATGCCGGTAGGTCGACATATCATTTTCAATACCATTAAACAAAAGCAGGGATTATCTAACTAACGTGTAACCCTATTTAGGGGTGGGGCCATATACAGCCAGTACCCCGTTACTTTACATTATTATTACTTACTAATAGCTTGCGTGGCGTACCTTTGCGCCACACCACTCTATACAAATGGCAACATACAGTAATATGCGCGCAATGCGGGCATTGATAAAGGCTAGTCTGCAGGCAATGTTCAAAAGTCCTTCGGCTATTATCTTCACTATTGCCTTTCCGCTTACACTTATCATCGTTTTTGGCTTCCTGGGCAATAGTAATGGGTTCAGCGTAAAGGTAGCTTCTGCACCCGGTAGCGATACCACAAGTCCGCTGTACAATATGCTTCGCCATGTATCTGTTCTGAAGTGGGTAGACACCCACGATTCGGGCGGGGTGAACAAGCTCCTGCAACAAGGTGATATTGTAGCCACAATAGAAATTAAGAAGAACCCCGAAGGCGTAAAACCTGAATACATCCTGTCTTATAAAGAATCTTCAAGTGAACTTAACAAGGCCAAACAAATGGAGGCCATGCTCGCCACCATCATACAACAGGCCGACCCTGAGCTGCGTAGGCGCATGGACGATATTGTGCAGGTAAAAACAGAAGTAGCACAGATAAGAGAATACAAACAAATAGACTTCATACTCCCCGGACAGCTTAGTTTTTCGCTCCTGGCATCAGGTGTATTCGGCACCGCATTCGTGTTCTTCAATCTCCGCCAAACGCTTGTATTGAAGCGCTTCTTCGCCACTCCAGTTCGTCGTGAGGTCATTGTGATCAGTGAGGGTTTAGCAAGAGTTGTATTCCAGATCATGGGGTCTATTATCATCATTAGCATAGGGCATTTATTCTTTGGATTTACATTGGCTCATGGCATATTTACATTCATCAATATGCTGGTTATGTGTGCATTGGGGTTGCTGGTATTTATGGGCTTTGGATTTATAGTAAGCGCCGTTGCCAAGAGCGAATCTACCATACCACCATTCTCTAATCTGGTTACTCTGCCTCAATTCTTACTGGCCGGCACCTTCTTTTCTATTGATAATTTCCCAGTTTGGTTACGCCCATTTTGTAAAGCCCTGCCGCTGACATACATGAACGAAGCCCTCCGTAAGATATCCTTCGATGGTGCCAACCTATGGGATGTGCGTATGGATATACTGGTGCTTACGCTCTGGGGTATTGGTGTATATCTGGTGGCCGGTAAGTTGTTTAAGTGGGAGTAGTCGTTTTAATGACTGAATTGCACAATGGCTAAACGGCTCAATTGACCTCTTTTAAGTTTTCACTTTTGACTTTTAACTTGAAACTATCCCCCTATCATAGCCATACTCTGGTGTGCACCGTCCGCGTAAGTAGTGCGTTCTGCTTCATGGCCGTCTATGGCCTTTGTGGCAAGTGCAGCAACAATAGCCGACGACACTGCTTCATCATTGGCTCCTGATCGTAAAATGTCCTTCAAGTTGGTGCCGCCGTTGTCATACAGGCAGGTTTTTAAAACACCTTGCGGCGTAAGCCTTATACGGTTGCACGTGCCGCAGAACGACCGTGTGTAAGCGGCTATAATACCAACATCCCCCTTATGCCCGGGTATCTTATAATTGTAGGAGGTAGAATACTGTGGGTCAGGTATTTTGGCTATTTTGGGATGACTGTTTTTTATGGTTTGCAGTATCTGCATATGATCCCAGAGTAATGTCTGGTAGTGCTGCCCGCCGCCATTAAATGGCATCTCTTCTATAAAGCGTACACTTACTGGTAGTTCCTTTGTCAGGGCCACCAGAGCAGGTATGTCCTGTGTGTTCTTCCCATCCATCACTACGGCATTGATCTTTACTTCTATGCGATGGCTTATTAAGGCATGCATGGTCTCTATAACCTTATCAAACTCATCTCGGTGCGTAATGGCAAGAAATCTATCCCTGTCCAATGTATCCAAACTAAGATTTACTGACCTGATGCCCATTTGCTTCAGCTCGGGCACAAGCGGTGCGGTGACTACACCATTGGTGGTTATGGTCAGATTGTCCAGTCCCTTTATTTGAGAAAGCTCAGAAAGGAAGGGCATGATACCTTTTCTTACAAAAGGCTCTCCACCCGTAATACGGATCTTATTCACCCCCATGCCTATGGTCAGCCTACATAAACGCAGCATTTCCTCCCACGACAATAGTTCGGTACGTGCCAGCCAATTATTACCCTGTTCAGGCATGCAGTAAAAGCAGCGCAGGTTGCACCTGTCTGTTACCGCAAGTCTTAAATAATTGATCGTTCTACCGTGGTTGTCTTTCAGCACGGGGCAAAGGTAATTCGGCAATTCCACAATTTGGCAATTCGGCAATTGCCAATGCTCCGGCCGATTCATGTGTCTTTCTTTACTGGTTAATGTAATCAACTGGTAATTGTATTTGGTCAAAGTAGAAATAGCGACTATTTTTATATTATGCATGGGCTTTTGAAATACTGTTGGTTGTTGCTGCTGGTATCTCTACAGGTGGCCGGCCAATGCCCGTCCTACAAGTATCAGCCGGAATTTATAGTCAGCTATGGCCAACTGACCAGTAGCGACCTGATCGGGGGCTGGAAGATCTCTGCCCCTGATGGGAAAAGATCGACCACTGAAACATCCACAACCGGTGCCAATTTCTTTACTACCAGGTACTTTCTGTATAGCTGCCTGTCTGTAGGGTTTGCCGGTGGCTATATAGACCAGAAGGGAAACAATAACCAGCGCTATTGCGCCGAATATGTAACTACCAGTACTTATGAACACAAGGCAGTGACCATTGCCGTAGAGCTCAACTATATTTATCGCATCAGAAAATACGTTGATATTTATACATTTATTGGTGCCGGGCCAGCTTTTAAAACTGCGGTAACAACTAATGTTGCCTCCCCCATAAGCGTAGATGGTCCGGCTAAAACAACCAAGAGTGAAGATATTGTCTTTCATTATACACCTTTAGGGGTAAGGGTGGGTGGTAGAATTGGTGGCTTTGCAGAACTGGGTTTTGGTTATAAGGGGCTGCTGAGCGGTGGCTTATCACTGCGGTTGGGCAGGCGTTGGTGCAGCCGCTGATAAGGCGCCTTTGCACTTAGTGAACGTCGTCTATACCTATTATTATACATTCAATTATTTTTTTCGGCTGAAACAAATTATTTTCGGGGTCAAATTCACCTTACAGGATGCATTTAATTCAACAAATATTATTCATATTACTGGTCGGTACGGCCATATTTTTGTTCGTAAAGAAGGCAAGAGAAATAGCCCGTAACGTCAATCTTGGTCGCGATGAAGATATCTCTGACAACAAAGACCAGCGTTGGAAAAACATGGTGCTGCTGGCACTTGGACAGAAGAAAATGTTCAAGCGTCCTATACCCGCTTTCCTGCACCTGGCTGTATATGCCGGTTTTATCATCATTAATATAGAGATACTGGAAATCATACTGGATGGTATATTAGGCACACACAGATTGTTCCTGCCGTTCCTGGGTAGTTTGTATTCTTTTCTCATAGGCTTTTTCGAGGTTTTGGCGGCATTGGTACTGATAGGTTGTGTAGTGTTCTTTGCCCGCAGAAACATACTGCACATTCGCCGCCTGAGCATGAAGGAACTGAACGGCTGGCCTAAAAGCGATGCCAATGCTATCCTTATTACAGAGGTAGTATTGATGAGTCTTTTGCTGTGTATGAACAGCGCTGACCTTGTTTTGCAGGGCCGCCCTGAGATGGCTGAACACTACCATGCTACTTCTTCTTTCCTTGTTTCTTCTCATCTTACAGGTTTGTTCACAGGCATGTCAAGCGGGTCATTAATGGCGTTTGAGCGTATCTGCTGGTGGTTACACATCATAGGCATTTTCGCTTTCCTGAACTACCTGCCTTACTCCAAGCACCTGCACATTGTACTTGCTTTTCCTAATGCGTACTATTCTAAATTGATGCCTAACGGCGAGATGAAGAATATGAAGGAGATACAGAATGAGGTACTCTACATGATGGAGCCTGATAAGGCACCTGCAGCTATTGAAGCCGCTGCACCCATGACATTTGGCGCCAAAGATGTTAAGGACCTTAGCTGGAAAAACCTCCTGGATGCATACTCCTGCACAGAGTGTGGCAGATGCACTGATAGCTGCCCGGCCAACATGACCGGTAAGAAACTATCTCCCCGTAAGATAATGATGGATACCCGCGACCGTGCGGAAGAAGTAGGCAAGAACATAAATGTGAATGGTGAGTTTAAGGATGATGGTAAAACATTATTGAATGACTACATTTCTATTGAAGAGCTTAGGGCCTGTACTACCTGCCAGGCTTGTGTTGACGCTTGCCCGGTAATGATCGATCCTTTGTCAATTATCATGCAGCTGCGCCGTAACCTGGTTATGGAAGAGAGCAATGCACCGCAGGAATGGAACATGATGTTTGGTAACATTGAGAACAACATGGCTCCATGGAAATTCAGCCCGGACGATAGGGATGCATGGATCAATGGCTAATGGTATCAAAGGCTCAATTGCGCAATGACTCAATGGCTCAATGAGATGCGGAATTGTATCTCTACACAAGCTGTTTTAATATTTATAACAAACACGTAATGATGCCGAAGGCATCACATGTCTATAGCAAAGTCAGATTATATAAGGGGTCGATGCCGAAGGTATCGCATCTTTATATAAGCAACTGTTCATTAGCAACAGCATAATTTTCTCGTTATTTCACCGGTGCGCTCCAGCCGTTGTATATGCCATTGTGTTTTTTGACCTCGTTTCTCAGTTCAGCGGTTACTACGTTTATAGAGTCTACTTTTATAGGTCCAACCTTAGAAAACAATAAACAAAGCGGTGCTGCTGACATTTTTATGGAGGGTGTTTTATTAATAGAGTAGCCCTTGCCGGTAACGAATGTGGTGAAGGCATTTCTTGCAGTATCGGTATTAAAGCATGCAGCAAATGATATGGTGCGAGGCTTTTTCAGGCTATCACCTTCCTGAAGCATGCCCGTAATGATGCGGTTATTGTCCATCCAGTTCTGGGTCTCATCATTGGGGTAAAGAAAGGTGCGGTACGATAGCCACTGCGGGTCGGGGCGAATGATAATAGAGTACTTATAGTCTTTAAAACTGCGGTTGTACATACGCATAATGGCATTGCGGATGCCGGTTGTATCTCTTACATAATAGTAGTTATTGCGCTGACAATTGTACATAACAGTGCCGACAAGTACCTTGGGCGTAAGGCCTGTAAGAAAGTTGCCTGTAGCGTCCAATATTGATTCCAATGCATCTATTTCTATTGCTGCGGGCATGCCTTTCTGATCGCACTTGTGTGCCCGCGGACCGGTTATCACCACATAAGGGTAGCGTTTGTCGGGCGCCGCAAGTATGAGGTTCATATCCAGCAGTACGGTAGCCGGTTGGTCGCCGATCTTTGACAGGTAGGTATCCCACATTTCTGTCTGGGCCAAAGCAGTGTTGGGGATGGCTATTTGTATGGCAAACAGCAATAGAACAGGCAGCGCGGCAATTAGTTTTTTGATAGACATTGGGTTGCAAACATAAATAAGAATGGGTCGGCACATATGCAATTCAATGTTAAAGTTGAAAGCAGCCATACATAATTGATTGACGGCCAGCCCGCTGTTTTTTTAAATAGCATAAAATTTACTTTTTCGATCGCTGTAAATTAATTCGTACAATTTTATAACTTTATACCACAAAAAATAAAACAATATGAGAAAATTAGTTTGTATGTTGGTTGCTCTGTTCGTAATGAGCCAGGTTACGTTTGCGCAGGACAAAAAAGCGACAAAGAAAGATGCACCAAAAACTGAGTTGAAGGCTGCTGATGCAAAAGCAACTAAGTTGAAGAAAGATGGCACGCCTGATATGCGCCACAAGGAGAACAAAGAAGCTGCTGCAAAGGCTGCACCGGCAGGTCCGTTGAAAAAGGATGGCACACCGGATATGCGTCATAAAGCAAACAAGGATGCTGCTAAGAAAGATGCCGCTAAAAAAGATGCACCTAAGCAGAAGTAATTGTTCTTGACAACCTGACTGAGAAATTTATACCCAGAAAATTCTACAGTTTATAGTTTCGATAATTCACTTTTGTTTTTAGTTGCCAGTTAATTCAAGTTTATGCGTTCAATCACCAGAGTTTCAGTTTTACTATTATCATTGTCGTTCTTTGCCTCCTGCGGAGGGAATAATGATAAATGGGCAGTGTACACATCAGGGGAAGGAGGTTTTTCAGTAAATATGCCTGAGAAGACGGAGAAGACGGAGAAGGTAGAAGTGACCCCTTTTGGTAAGCAAAAAGTGCATTTCATTAGCTGGAAGCCGTCTACGTTTGCCATAGATAAATTCAAACTGTTCGAGGTTAGCTATACCGATTGCCCGCCACGTTTCAGCTCAGATTCTGTAATGGTAGATTTTATGCTGGATAGTTCTATAAGGATGCGTTTGAAAGATTTTACTGAAAAAGATTTTCAGGCAGAAACGATCATGCTGAATGGCTACCCCGGCAAATCATTCATATTGGACAATGGCGGCAATACCGTAATAGTAAAGCAGTGCATAACCAATGGCAGAAGGTATGACATGGTTGTTATTGCTAAAAACGGACAAGGAACCAACCCCGAAATTGGTGAGTTCTTTAATTCGTTCAAAGCGCTTAATTAGTAGATAGTGCATAGTAGATAGTACATAGTTCTGCTTAGTCATTAAACAAATAAGGCCCTGTGATAGTTTTATCATGGGGCTTTTTTGTGGTTGCGGGCAACCGAATAAGTATTCCCGACAGGCATTTTGGGGTTTGTTTCCGCCAATGGTGGTTTTTTGCATTTCCGGCAGTTATTTTTGGTGCGTTTCCTGTAGACAGCTTTATCAGCTAGGGTTTCGGCAGATTTCGAAAACCACCAGTTTCCGCAGTTTTCCGCAGTTTTTCCGCCAATTTCCGCCAAACTCTTCGTCTAGTTTCAATGCCTCGTACCGAAATAGTTGCACATGCGGTGTATCACGGGCGTTACAAACGCCCAGCCGTTGGATCCTCGTTACAAACGAGGACCAGTGTTGTGCCCGGCCGCTTAGGAGCAACCGAATAAGTATTCCCGACAGACATTTTGGGGTTTGTTTCCGCCAATGGTGTTTTTTTGCGTTTCCGGCAGTTATTTTTGGTGCGTTTCCTACAGAAGGTTTTACCAGAAAGGGTTTCGTTGGATTTAGAAAACCACCAGTTTCCGCAGTTTTCCGCAGTTTTTCCGCTAGTTTCCGCCAAACTCTTCGTCTTGTTTCAATGCCTCGTATCGAAATAGGTTTACATGCAGTTTATCACGGGCGTTACAAACGCCCAACCGTTGGATCCTCGTTACAAACGAGGACCAATGTTGGGCCCGGCCGCTTAGGAGACGCAATTATGCGTCTCTACCAGAGTTGCTGGTGGAGACAGTATTTTGATAAGGGTTCATAATGTCAAAGATCTTGCCGTCCTTCGCCTCGATCCTTCGATAAACTCAGGGTAAACCTGGGATAAGGATGGCAGGTTATAAATCGGGTGTAAATTAATACGGCGAAATGAATTTATAAAATAAAGATATTCACAAAATTACCGAAAAAATAAGCTGGAAGACTCTGTGGGTAAGGGTTTGAGCTACATTTTTTTCTGTGGATATGTTTTTTGAGGGTTGTGTTCGGTAATCCGAAGATAGCGCTCAACATGGGTGTCTGAACCATGATTCGCCTGATGAAAGGATGGAAGGATGATCAGTTTTCTGCCAAAAACAAAGAACACAACCGCATATCTCGTCTTATAGTCAGGACCTGGATTTAATTATCTTTATTCATTAACCATCACCTTATGAGGTTTCATTTATATTTTTTTCTGTTGTGCCTGCTACTCCCGCATTATTGTGGTGCGCAAAAAAAGGCAATTAACAGATACCCGGTAACCGCTGATGGTAAGCTGAAGTATGAGTATATGGGTAAGCTGAGTAGCGGGCGAAAGCTGGTCATCAACTTTTCGCAGAAGTATGGATTTGTGGACAGTGCATTGAGGGATGTGGTTGAGTGTATTTATGATTCTGCTACTGACTTCAAGCGAGGAAAAGCTTTAGTGAAAAAGGACGGAAAGTATGGAATAATTGATACTCTTGGTAAGGAATTGATACCCTCCGTGTATGACTCCATAGATGGTGAATATTCTCCCGGAGGTCGTCGCTCGTATGATGTTGCCGGCCGTATAGATAATTATGCATGGGTGAAAACGGGCGGCATTGTAGGCGTTTATACAATCGATGTTCATCATTTTGAACCTGTAACTGGTTATGGTGCCTATTTTTATGATCGGCCTGTTGCGAACAAGTATATGCGCATATATTCAAAGGAAATTGATGTAGGTAGCGGGCTTGCTTTTAGAGACGGTAAAGTGGCATTAGCTCCTAGAAAAGGGCAGAGTGTAGGGGAATATGTAATTAATGGAAGAATAATAATCTCAAGAGAAGGTAAACACGGATTTCTAGACTCAGCTCTGAATATTGCGATTCCTATAAAATATGATATGGTTGATAATTTTCATGAAAAGCTAGCGGCAGTTAAATTATATGGGAAGTGGGGATATATTGATGCTAGTGGGAAATTGGTGATCAACGTATGTTATGACACTGTTGAAAATTTCGAAAATGGCTTTGCAGTTGTAAAGCGTGATGGGAAATATGGCGTGATCAACAAGGGAGGGTTGGAGAAAATACCTTGTGTTTATGATCGTTTTCTTAGTAAGAAAAGTTATAGCCGAATTGAGAACATGCATCAGCGTGGAGTGTTTTCCGTTGAAAGCAACAAAAAATGGGCATTGGTAGACACCAATAATCGTTTGCTAACACCCTTTACATACAATGACATTTCTGCAAGTCATTGGGGGTTTGAAGTTGAAGCTAATAAAAAGGTTGGAATGATTAGCTACGATCTCAAATCGAGCATACCAGTGGTCTATGCGCGCATAATACCTCATTTCCTCGAAAATTGTATAGCAGTAGATAATGGTGAGAGATGGGGACTAATAGACACTTTTTATAAAGTGGTTTTGCCGGATACATTCGTTAGTCTGGATGCAGCGTTGACGGTATGGAAGGAAATGCGGGCTTCGCCCGAAAGAAAATCAAATTTTGTTACAGAACCAGGAAAGTATTTATTTGTTGATCATTTTTTTCAGGGTAGGGCATCCGTAGAAAATAGCGCTCATCAATGGGGTTATATCAACAAGAAGGGAAAAGAGGTAATACCCTGTATCTATCAAATGGCCGGAGATTATAGAAACAGGAAAGCCAAAGTGCAGATTGGTAAACTGTATGGCTATATTAACAAGAAGGGCAAGTACATCTATGCTCCTGACACACTGGATGTTGACAATGACAAAGGCATTTGGGTGACATCAAAAGCAGAACGGTATGGTATTGCAAACAGGGCAGGAAAGCTCATAGTGCCCATTGATTACAATGAACCGTATGCGCTCACACACAATCGTTTGTTTGTCAGAAAGGATAAAAGTTACGGTATCATTGATAGGAAAGGAAAAGAGGTATTGCCGTTTGTGTATAGCAAGGGATTCAGCTATTTCAGCGAGGTAGTGTGCATGAAAAAGGGTAATCAATGGCTGATCATGAATAAACGTGGACACATAAAAGTGCGGTTAGATACAACGCTGGATATATGCAGCTATTTCCGAGAAGGGCTTGCTGTTGTGAAAGATACAAGCGACAGATATGGTTACATAAACAAAAAGGGTCGTATAGTTCTGCCCTGCATATACAATGAGGCCAAAGACTTTAATGATGGCGGCGCCGTAGTAAATACAACTGTTGGTAAGTATGAAATGGTGACATATAAACCATATGATGACGATGAGAATGAACTGGAGGAAATAACAGAAAGACGACGTATTTATGGTGATAGTGTTGGTGTGATTGACAAACAGGGTAAACTAATTATACCTTGTATGTACAAGGCTATCATGTACTATTCCAAAACAGAGCTGATGCAGGTACGAATACACCGCTATGATGAATGGGGGAGCATAAATACACAAAATGAATTGGTCGCACCCTATAGTATAAGTTCGAGCTGGAGTGTATATCACGAGGAGAAACATAAGTGGACACGGAAGATTGAGAATGGGGAGTGGGTGTACAGGAATAAGAGAGGTAGGGTGAAGCTAAGGGTTGGATACGTAAAGGATCCCAAAGCGTAGAGGTATGTATTGGAGTAGTTGTTGGGGTTACAAAACGAATACGTCCCGATGCGAGACTACTCCACCAACAATTTGGGGATAGGTGTGTTCCTGCCAATGACAGAGTTCAGATAGCGCCCCAAAACGAATACGTCCTTGCGTGAGATTGCTTCGTGCCTCGCAATGACCCACCCCTTTTACATTTTGTCATTGGATGATGATTGCGGGGCAACCCGAATAACTACTCGCAATGAATCGGTTGGTGTTTGTGTTGTTAGGGTTTCTAACGAACATTAGTGGTTATGGATATATGCTAAAAATGCTAAAGCCGCTCGATGAGCGGCTTTAGCGGGGATCATTTCTTCTTTGTTGTTTTAGCCGGAGGCTTAGTTGTTACTTTTTTTTACCGGCGCTTTGGGGGCTGTGGTGGTGGTTTTCTTAGGTGCTCCGCCGCCTTTTTCCAGTTCTTCTATCTGCTTGATCAGACCATCGTTGGCATCAACTGCACGCAGTTTATCCATGTAGATCTTGGTCTTTTCTTTGTTCTTTGCATTGTAGTTGTAGAACAGCAGATACTGGTAGGCTCTTACCACATCGCCCTTCTTTTCTGGCTTAGCGATATCGGCACCTAACTTATCCAGCCATTTTTCGAACGATGGCGCAGCAAGGCCGCTTGTAACATCAGAGTCGATAGCAGACTGTACACGTGCATGCCAGTAAGTAGATGATGCCTGATCGGCATACCTATCTTCAAACTTTACAGCCATGTCGTTAGCCTTCTTCCAGTCTTTACAGTAGTAGTACATTACTGTACCCCAGAAGTAGTCTAATGCCTGTGTGCCAGGGTTGCTCTTTATAAGGTTGTTGTACCAGTCGCCGGCGTTGCAGTATTCTTTTTTGAACCTGTAAGCCTCAGCTATCTGGCGGTATATGTCGGTCTTGTTCTGAGAAGTATCAGAAGCAATACCCTTGTTGTAATAGAAGCTTGCAGAGTCAACGTTATTGAGTTTCAGCCATAGCTTACCATACTCTACATATGCAGCAGGCAAGATGTTCTTTGGCTTCTGTATCTGGAAGTATTTACGCAGGTTCTTTACAGCCTCCATAGAGTCGCCGCACTCAGCCTGTGAAAAGCCAAGGATACCTGTCAACTCTACTTTCTTTTCTTCAGGTGGATTCTGCTTCATCAGGTCATCGGCCAGCTTAGCCGCTTCGCAATATGCTTTAGCCTGGTACAGGATACCTGCAAAAGTGATCTGGTCGGTAACCGTGTTGTCAGAAAGAGATATGTACTTTCTGATGTTGGTCAGAGACTGATCATAGTTGCCGGTGCGCTGATACGCCAGTGCCAGCTGCTGGTAAGGCATTGGGTTGGTAGCGTCCGCGTCTTTTGCCTTGTTGTAAAATTCGAGCGCGCTCTTATAGTTGCGGGCATCATACCAAAGGTCGCCTATGCGGGTAAGCACCAGAGAATTGGTTGGGTTCTTTTCGGTAACAGACTCGTAGTTGTTCATGGCTTCGCCACCACCACCGGTCATCTTGCGGTAAGCATCGCCAAGGCCCAGGTGCACTTCCACATCATTAGGATTAGCAGCCAGTGCCTTCTTGTACCACTCAATAGCCTGTGCTATATCACCACCTTCGGAGTAGGTCATAGCATTCGCAGCATACAACCATGGCATGTATTCTTTTTTCTTGCCCTTAGCTGCAAGGTCTCTTGCTATCTGCATACCCTTAGCGGCATCTTTCTGCGCAAAGGCTACACGTGCCGTTCCTGATATGTTGGCAGCATCATCGGGGTATTTTTCAAACTGGTACTTAGCCTTACCCACATTACCCGCGTCGAGGTAAGAGAGGCCCAGGTAATAATTGGCCAGTGCATCTTTAACGGAAAGTGGTGTAAGCACCTTCTGTGCGCTGACGTAGTTTTTATAATCATACAGCTTCTTACCCCCTTCTGTGGTTTGCTGTGCGCTTGCAGAGAAAGCTATTGCTAAAGCTGCAGTGATCGTGATCAATTTTCTCATGTTATTACTACTGTATTGTTTACTGTTTTATGTTATTTACTTTGTTTTTCTTCCGAGTGGTTGATCTCCACATCCCTTATAGACACTTCCATGCGTAAAGGATAGAGATGAGCGTAGGCAAATATAAGCTGTCCGCGGCCACCCATTAAGAAGTTTGCAAAACCTGTGCCAAGTCCGGGATAACTTTCGCGGCTCACATAGTACAGCCTGCGAACGAAAGGATATTCCTTAAGACCAATGTAGGCAAGATAAGGTTTTAAATACTGCCTGAGGGTATCGTTGAACACCGAAACCACACGAACATTCTTTATGAAAGTACCTGTATTGCCGGGGTCGGAAGAGTCACAGACATCTGCAAGTCCTGCAAAACCAACTGCATCGGGGTTTTTCATAACGTAGTCGATCACTGCTTTATTACCCTTTGTAGCATAAACATTGGTACCCAGTTTCTGGCCTTGAAGTAATGAGTCAGTTATATACCTCACCAGGCTCGATGACTGATCATCAAACACTACGGTGTACTTCTTTTTGATGTAGTCGCCCATAAGAATGTGCTTTATCTGCGGCACATCCATAATGCTATCGGGGTTGTCGTTATTGACTATCAATGCCACAGCATCCTTTGCAAGCGCTACTGATGTAGGATAGAACGATTTTTCTTCGGCTATCTTCTTTTCGTCAGCAGTGAGCTCGCGGGTAACAAGAATAAGGCGGGCTTTATTATTGAAGTAGTCTTTAAAGCACTCGGCTTCGGGCTTGTAGTGTATGGTTACCTTGGCATTGGGGAAGCTGCTGTCAAACACTTTCGACTGCTCTTCGATAACAGCCCTGTAGGTCTCATCGGCAGAGATATCTATAGCCCCGGTAGATAAAGTATCGGGGTGCTTAGGAGTATCATCGCAAGACAAGCCTAGTATGGTAAAAGAAACGAGCAGAATAGCAATTGTCCAACAACGCATAAATCACAATTTTACTAATAATTCAAAAAAATACTCTTGTCGTATTATAGTTTGTAACAATTATTTAACAGCGCTAGCGGCCGCCAAGATACAGCAGGGATAGCAAAAAAGAAACCATGCCATGTATTGGGGTAAGAACTGTCAAGGGGGTAGCACAAGTGCTACATGCCGTTTTTGTACCGGCCAATGCCCAGGTATATGCGGAACCCGCCGTAGACGATGAGCAGGCCAGCCATGCCATAAACCAGGCCTGTAGACAGTTCTATAGTGCCGAAATGCCTGCTGTATATTACAAATCCTGCCAGTCCCAGGTATACTGTGCCCATTACAAAGTCTAGAATGGCTCTGAAATTGGTTCCTGTATTATTGGCTTTACGATTGTCTTCTGCGCTCATGTTGTTTTATTCTGTTGCAAATGTACTATTAGAGATGCAGAAATTCCCTGATTCCATAATTATGAATGGCTCAATGGCTTAATGGCTCAATTGCTCAATGAAGGTAATGAGAAATTAATGCGGCAATGTGTAGGAATGTGATGGAATGCAACAATTGGGTAATGTGGAACTATTGAAGTGAATACGAGTTGTGATATAAATTGAAAGTCTAAAGTAAGATAGCTTTCTAGGATATACTTTAGACTTTCTACTATTACCCTAGTGATCGTGTTATTCTGATTCTACAAGGGCTTTGATCTGTACGAGGATGGGGTTCCAGCCTTCGCCATTGTTATAGGCGTCGTTGTAGCGTTTTTCGCTGTCGGCAACGGTGGCGAAATCGCCTTGTGTAACGTCGAGGCGTGTTAGATTGTTTTCTTCAGTAAGCGTGTAGGTAACGGTGAGGTAATTAGAAGGGATATCTTCCAGCGTTGGGTTGTTGGGGTCGAAGGTAGTATATACCAGTTTTTTGCCGGGTTCAATGGCTACGATATGTCCGACCACGGCTACAAATAGTTTCCCGTCATAAATGCCCTCCCAGGTGAGTCTGCTGCCCACTTTATAGTCGGAAGTAGCCTCGCAGCCAAACATGTACTTTTTTGTTTGTTGCGGGTTGGTAAGGGCATCCCACACTTTGGTGGCGGCTGCATTGATGGTAATGGTGCTGTTTACAAATAGTGGCGTGCTCATGGCTGGTTGGTTTTATGAGTCAAATATAGTGGTAGCGGCGTAAATGCAGATAATTAAAACAGGGAGATCTGCACAGGTTTGGGTGGCGCAGGCTTGTGGATAGCCGGCTTGCGGAAAGGATGAAGTGTGTCGGTGATATGGTATACAGCAGACTCTTCGTAACGGGATGCCACCACCACATTGGTGTTACGGGCATGTGTTCTGAACATGTTGAGCGCCAGATCGGGGTCGTTATTGTCTTTAGACAGGTGTGAGAGCAGCAGGTGGCTGAGGTAACCCGGCCTGTGGGCAAGGAACAACTCCAGGGCTTGCACATTAGATAAGTGGCCGTGACCACCGCTGATACGTTTTTTAAGGTGGTAGGGATATCTGCCGTTTTCGAGCATATCGGCATCGTAATTGGCCTCAAGAAAGACTGCATGACATTCTGTAAAGTTGTCTATGACATTGCTGCATACGGCACCAATATCTGTGAATACGCCGATCTTAACGCCATTGCCCGAGATAACGAAGCTATGCGGGTCGATGGCATCGTGAAACTTGGGGAATGCCATTACAGATAGTCCGCCTATGGCAATGGGGGCGTAAGCAGAAAATGGGAATACGCGGGAGGGATCTACCCGCAATTTGCCCATCCTGAATGTCTCAGGGGTAATATATACGGGGATCTTATGCTTTGAAGCTATGCTTTCTACTCCACGGATATGGTCGCCATGCTCATGAGAAATGAATAGTGCTTTTACTTTATCCATGCTCAGGTCCAGCCTTTTCATGCGCTTTTCGGTTTCGCGGCAAGACAGTCCGGCATCTACCAGCACGGCCTCAGTGTCATTAGCTATGTAATAACAGTTGCCATTGCTGCCCGAATTGAGCGATGTGATATAAAGCGACATAACTGCAAAAATAGGCTGATTTGCCGCGACAGGCAAAAAGGATTCTGCAAGGAAGCCTCACCCCGCGCCTCTCCAAAAGAGAGGAAGGTGTTAATCAACGTATTTAGATGCAGTTAATTATCAGGCGATCTCCATTTTTTCAACCAGCCCTTGCCGAAAAGTATAGATATGATCTAAAACACCATCGAATATGGTCATTCCTTTCAAGTCCTTTACAACCTGGTGCACATTTACTGATACCCGGCCATTATTAAGCGTGGTGATGGTCACCGGAGTAACAATGGGGTTGATCTCGCTCCACTGGCGGAGCCAGTATTCACGCACGGCATCTTTACCGTGTATTATGCCGCCTTCCCAGCCGTTGGGCCATTGTACGCCATTGTGAAAATGGGCCAGTATAGCATCTGCCTGGCGGGAGTTAAATAAGGAGTAGATAGTATTGATGATGTCGTTTTCCGGCATATGCGCAATGTTTATCAGTTAGTGCACATAATTGCGGATATATCACTAAGGATTAACCAAAACGTCCCTGATATCCGGCACCTTTTCGAATACAGCCTTAGCGTAGGGACAAAGCGGTATGATCTTAAAGTTATTTTCGCGGGCGAATTTGACTACTGCGTTGAGCAATTGTTTACCGAGCCCGCGACCTTCAAAGGCTTCGGCTACTTCGGTATGATCTATGATGAATTGTTTTTCACCGGAATAGACGTAGTGCATAGCTGCTATTTCATGGCCATCTGCTTCTATAAAGAATCTGCCTTTTTTACCGTTGTCTGCTTGTTGTATGTCCATGATGTTATTATTTAGGAAGATCTACAAAGTTATGTGATGGCAGCGGACCGCCAAAGTGCTGTAAGCGGCCGCCAGTGTCTAGGCTACCCAGCGTGATAGGAAGGAAGCCAATTGTTTTTACCAGTTCTTTTACTGTTTTATTGGCCTCATGATCATTACCCGAAATGAAGATAACCCGTTTGCCCCCTGCAACATCGGGTGATTGCGCGAGTAAGGCGGCATCGAGTGTGTTGAAGGCTTTAACCACTCTTGCACCGGGTACAAGATCTGTAAATACTTCTGTGGACAATCTTCCACCCAGGTCTTTAGGTTTGAAGTCGAGGAACACAATTGCATTGGTGGGGTCAATGACGATACGGCCCTCCCAATCGGGTAGTCCGGCAAGCGCATCTTTCAGATTGTCGAAAGGAACAGAAACGAAGACTACATCTGCTTTGGCTGCTTCCTCTACAGTGACAGCCCTGGTATTTCCTCCCAGTTGATCAACTATTTCTTTGAGAGAGTCGGGGCCGCGACGATTGCTGATGATGACTTCATAACCTGCCTTTGCTACGTGTCCGGCGAAGGCAGTGCCTATGTGTCCGGTACCTATAATTCCTATTTTCATGAGGGCGTGATTTGTGTGGTAAAGTTAGGGTGGAACAGGTATTGGTTTTCATTATAAAACACAGATTCGAATTTCACGCATTTCCGATAACAGTTAGTAAAACAACTTATCCTGTACACTCTCATTGCCTTGCAGGCCGCCGGTATGGATGCATAAGATCTTGTCTGTGGGTTGAAAATGGTTTTCGTTGGTTAGCTGACGAAGGCCGTACATCATTTTTGACGTATAGATGATATCGAGGGGAATGTTGTTTGTGTTGTAAAAATCATTCATAAACGAGAGTAATTCATCGTTCCACTTACCGAAACCTCCGAAGTGCCATTCGTCAAAAAGTTGCCAGTTGGTGTTATGTGTCGGATCGAGGTGCGGCTCTATGTGGGAAGTAAGATAGTTGCCTTGCTTCATGGGCACGAAGCCCATTATATGCTGTGCCGGACTTGTTTTATTTCGGATACCTGTGAGTGTGGTTCCCGAGCCTACTGAAAGGGCAATATGCGTATAATCGTGCTTGATGAATTTGCTTATAAGCCCAGCCCCTTTGCGGCCCCATTCATTATCGCCACCTTCGGGTATTATGTATAATTCATCAAACTGCGCAGCTAGTTGTTGCTCCCATTCAGGTTCACCCTGCTTCTCGTAATCTTCTTTGGTAACAAAGATGAGTTGCATGCCTTCGTCGACACAATGTTGCAGTGTAGGTGTAAGTACAGGATACTTGCCCCGCACTACCCCAATGCAGGCCAGGCCGGCTTTACGGGCTGTGTAAGCAGTAGCAATGAGGTGATTGGAGAAGCCTCCACCAAAGGTGAGTAATGTTTTAAAGCCATGGTCTTGCGCATACATGATATTGAGCCGAAGCTTGTACCATTTATTACCACTGACAATGGGATGTACAAGGTCTAAGCGCAGCATATGAAGCGCTGCAACTTTGTGACCATACCAATCGGGGGAAAGCGGCTGAATGACTACCCTATCCTCATGCGTTATATCCATATTCGCGCAGGTGGTTTTCATTGTCGCGCCAGTGCGGGCGTACTTTTACAAACAGCTCCAGGTGCACCTTGCGGCCTATGAACTCGGTTATAGACATACGCGAATTGATACCCAGTTGCTTGATCATAGAACCACCTTTACCCAGCAATATCATCTTCTGCGTTTCGCGACTTACCACTATATCTGCCTTGATGACAGTGAGTGTGGTCTTCTCTTCAAACGCCTGAATGTTTACCGCTGCATGGTATGGTATTTCGTCTTCATAGAGGGTATAGATCTGCTCGCGTATCAGTTCGCTTACAAAAAAGCGCTCATTACGATCGGAGATATTATCACCGGTATAGTATGGAGGCCCTTCGGGTAATTTTTCAAGTATAAGGGGTAATATCTTTTCGGTATTGTGCTTTGTTTTAGCAGAAATCGGTTGTATGTCCCACTTAGGGTAAGCAGCTGCATATTGTGCCAACAGATCGACCAAAGGAACATCGCCGCTGTAACGGTCTGTTTTATTGAGTAATAATATAGCAGGAGATTTTAGCTTTATCAATGCCATGAGATCGTTCAACTCTTCCATTGGCTTGGTAATATCATGCACAATGATGGCTATATCCGCATCCTCTAAAGCACTCTTTACCTGTGCCATCATTTTCTCATGGAGCTTGTACTTAGCCTCAATAATACCCGGGGTATCGGAAAAGACGATCTGGTAATTGTCTTCGGTAAGTATGCCTAAAATACGGTGACGGGTGGTCTGCACTTTTGATGAAGTGATCACCAGCCTTTCACCTAATAACAGATTAAGCAGGGTTGATTTACCCGCATTAGGGGCGCCGAATATATTGACAAATCCTGATTGAAATTTTCCTTCCATGAGAGCACAAAGGTAGTTTATTGAATTCGACAATTTGGCAATGAAAATGACGAATTGAAAAATGTGAAAACCTGCAGGTATGCAGGTATGGGAATTATGTGCTGTTCAAAATAATGAGATTTACTCTATGGTTTGGCGGTATAGTCAGCGCCATTATATACCGCAATTGCCTTCTGCAGCTTGAACTTATTGTTTTCCTTGGAGAATCCAATGGCTATCCAACCGACGAGACCAATACCGGTTAAAGATCCGCTAATGGCATTGACAGCCACATCGTTCTTTTTACTATTAATAGCCAAACCAATCAGACCTGCTGCCATAGCCCCTGCATATGTACACCTGAGGGCATGTTGTGAACGTGCACATTTGTTGTACTTCACCAGCCATTCGTTGGCTGGATGTTCAGCGGGAATTATTTGCTTGAGGTCTTTATAGTTGATAAGCATAATTGCAGGAGATGCAGGTGTACTCATGTACATAATGTTACTTGTTTCCTTATCTATACGATGAGAACCGCCCCCAATGCCATTTACAGGCGTAATAACTGTATTTCTCAGTACAAACTGATACACATCTATACGACCGGAATATACCTTTTTTGCAAAGTCATTGGTTGGCTTTACAACGTGAACATATTCAGTTTTACCATCGCTGTAGCCCGTTACCAGGCTTCTTGGATACCGTTGGTTATCGGCAATAATGACTGTATCTGCTGTTTTAACTTCACCCGCTTCTATTTTGCCCGTATTGATTGTTGTGATATATGGTTTGCCAGATTGTGTTAGCGGTTTACCCATAACAAGGGGCGGGGTCTTACATGATGCGAGTGCGCAAATTGCAATTAAGAGGAGTAGTGAATATTTCATAGAAAGAATTAAGGGTACAATAATAGGCAATTTATGAGGTAGATACATCGCTTAAATACCAAGTAGTCAGTGATTTATTGGCCTTCCAGCGGCTTGGATCGAAGGTCAAAATACCTGTTAAACAATTTACCGGTTAAAGTGCCCGCACAGATACCAATACAAGCCCCTACTGTGACATCGAGCGGATAGTGGACGCCAACGTAGACCTGGGCATAACAAACAACAGCAGCCCATAATATAACGACGGGCCATACCCACTTATAGTACCGGCCTAACGTTATGCCTGTAAAAACGCTGATGGAAAAATGATTAGCGGCATGAGAGGAAGGGAAACTATAGCCCGATCCGCAGGGAACAATGATATGTATGATATCTGAAAGGGCGGGATTATTGCAAGGGCGGAGTCTATGAAAAATTGGCTTCAGGAGTGCTGCGCTTACCTGATCTGATATAATGAAAGAAATAAAGAATAGCAAGCACCACATGGCACCTTTCCTACCATACTTATACGGCATAAACACGGCAAAGAAAAAGTACACTGGGACCCAGAACCATTGGTTTCTCAGGAAGGGCATTACCATGTCGAGCAAGGGGGTGCGCCATTGAATGTTCACATAGTACCAGGCTATGTGATCCCAATAAAGAATGGTATCCTGAAGGCTATTGGGCATTAATCCTTTTTAAATATCATGATCATTCGTGTAGATTCCTCTGCATCATATGGGCCCAACTTATAGTCACCGAAAGTTTCGAGCATAGTCATACCCGCGTCTGCAAACATCAATCTGAAATCCTCCAATGAAAATGTGGCTACTTTCTCTGTGTACTGACGAGGGAATCCTTCCTGATCGACAAATTCAATGTCTTTTAGAATGTGCTTGTTCTCAATGCGCTTCTTTATGTGGAAGTTGATACCGCCACGCTCAATATTGGCTTCGGTAACCATGCCTTTGAGCACTTTACGGTAATTGAGGTAATCTATCACTAATATTCCACCTTTTTTAAGTGCGCCGGCAAAAGCGCGGGCAGCCATGCGGTTATCTCTGTCGTATTTGAAATAGCCGAAGCTGGTAAAAAAGTTGAAGGCGAAATCGAAATAGTTGATATAGAACGGGAAGCGCATATCCTGTACATAAAAGTGCAGGTTGTCGGCCTCATGTGCTTTTGCATGCTCTATACTGGACGGCGATATATCTATGCCCGTAACATCGTAGCCCATTTCGGCCAGGTGAATAGCAAAGCGACCTTCGCCGCAGGCTATATCGAGCATGGAACTACCGGCAGCAGGCTTGATATGGTTGATCAGTTCTACCGTAAAATCATGCGCTTCACATTCGTCCCGGTTTTGGTACAATATCTTGTAAAAGGGGGAACCAAACCAATTTTCGAACCAATCCATTCTATAATAATTATGATTTTACGACAGTGGTGGTAAACAGGCGTACCTACCCCTACTTTCCACAACAAAGAGCAAACTTAGTACAAACCATGTGTTTTAATAGTATTCTACTATGCTAATTTTTTGTCATTACTGACTGTGGTCTATTTCTTACTATCAAAATTGCGGTATATTTGCCGCCCAATTGATATTATGAATTTCAGACACTTTATAGTTAGTTACCGTCTTCCCATTGCAGTGGCACTGCTGGCACTGGGTTTTCTAGTGGGTTTTAAAGTAACCTGGTGGATAGCCTGGATCCCTTTTCTTGTTGCTATTATAATGGTTGTGGCGCATTTTATGATAGGCCCAATGACCTTATTGCAGGGTTTTATGGAGAGTGGAGATATGGAAGGGGCTCAGAAACTGCTGAAGCAGGTAAAGTACCCACAACTGCTTTATAAGCCTGTACGTAGCAGCTACTATATGCTGCAGAGCAATTTTGCCACCATGGGCGATGACCTGGACCTTGCAGAATCTCAGCTTCGTAAGGGGTTGGAGACCGGCATGCCAGAAAAGGAATATGAAGGCACAGCATACCTGCAGCTTGGCGCAATAGCCATGAGAAAGGGGAATACCAAGGAAGCGTTTGAAAATCTGAAGAAATCAGTAGCTATTGGCCTGCCAGATAAGGACAATGAAGCGACAGCCTATATGCAGTTATCGAGCATATGCATACAGCGCCGCGATTTCCGTAATGCCAAAATATACTTCAACAAGGCTAAAGCCTGTAAGTCTAAGAACGCACAGGTAGTGGAGCAGATGAAGGAACTGGCGACGTATATTGCGAGGATACCGGGATAATTTGGTAATTCGGCAATTTGACAATTCGACAATTGTTGTTGAATTTTTCAATTAGTTGAAATTTAAGTTAGTTTTTCTTTTTTGAGATAGGGTGCGTATATTTGCGCTCCCGAAAGGGATTACCTCAGTAATAAAGATGCGGCGATGGCGAAACTGGTAGACGCACTACTTTGAGGTGGTAGCGCCTTTAACGGGCATGGGAGTTCGAATCTCCTTTGCCGCACCGAGGGAGACAAACAGGAATCAACCCCTGTTTGTCTCTTTTCATTTCTGCCTGAAACGCTTGACAGGCTTGCAATAACACAGAATACGGAATTTACTTTCTCAGTTCGAAATGCCTTATTTTTCTTGTTATAGACAATTCCGAGAGGAAATACCAGTTTTTGAAGCCTTTCTTTATGCCCAATATCGCTGGAAGCCCATTCTGTAGCGAGGTTCAGCGATAAGTTTACTGCTCCCTGCAAGGTCGCTATCGGGTTCGAAATGCCAGTAGCCAAACCGGACATCTGTTTTTCTATTTCCTGAAGTTCCTTGGTGTACCGCACAAAGAATTTGTCATAGGTTGCCTTGCCCATTTCCTTCGTAACAAAGTACCCTTCTTCTATATTCTCTATTTTAGCTTTAACCTCGGAATGCTGCTTTTTGTAACTGGCCTCAAGTTCGTAGCTTTCCTTGTTGATCTCGTTCCATTTACTTTCCAGCTTCTTTAATAAAGGCTCTTTTAGGTTTGCCTTGACGTTATAACCCTCAAGCATTTTTATGAACATGGCGTGCATTTCTTTTGCGCTCTTGTTGCATTTGCAGCCTATTGTCCGGCATTTGTAGTACCAAAGGTTCTTTGCCTTCACTATGTACCCTGTAAAGGGCGTATTGCACTCACTGCAACGGACAAATACTTTCAGCGGGATGTCGTCCTGCTGCTTTTTATGGGATACACCATATCCGGGGTTGCTTTGGTGGATTTCATTGACGGCTAAGAACAACTGCTGTGAAATCAGTTTTTCGTGTGTACCCTCGACAATCTTCCCCTCAAGCATCGCATGGCTGAGCAAACCGCAATAAAATGGATTTTTAAAGATTTTAGTCAGGTGTTGTTTGGCTAATGGTATGCCCATGCTCCTGAGCTTTTCGAGTATCTGCTCATTTTTCATCCCCTCGCTCTTCCATACGAACGCCTTGCGTATTTTCTTGCCAGTGCCGTTTACGACTATGCTCCTTACCCCGTTCATCTTAACTACGTCATATCCTATCGGCGGTTTGGCGATCCATATACCTCGGCTGAATTTTTCTTTCATCCCTGTCAATGCCCTTTGCTTACGCAGCTCATTGTCATACTGTGAAAAGATAAAGTGGATGTTCTGCTGGAATATGCCGCTCGGGTGGGAAGTGTCAGTCGGCTGTGCAACGGCATACACTTCTACCCCGTATTTATTGCGGAGGTCTTCAGCCAGCTTTATCGCACCGCCACCCGTACGGCTAAAACGGTCAAGCATGAATACAAGGATGTGAGATACCTTGCCGTTGTTCTTCTTTATAAATTCCAGCATCCGCTGGAACTCTTTACGACCGTCTGTCTTGGCACTCTCATAAGTACCACCGAAATACCCCGCTATTGTTATCCCTGAACGGTGGGCGTACTCTTCTATTGCCTTTTTCTGGCATTCCAGTGATAGGTTTTTGTCATACTGCTCCTTGCCCGACACCCTCGTATAAACTACTGCTGCCTTTATGTCCTTATGAAGCGGTTGGGTATGCCCGGTTTTAGCGAAACGGGAAAAGGTTGATAATGTGCTCATGCTGCTATTTTTGGCTTTTTATGCTGTATTTCATTGCTATATATATTACAATGCAATTTCTGTGCCGCATTTTCGAGTAGGATAGCCGCCAGTAAATCAAGGCTGTCAGCTATCTCCCCGGCTTCCTCGTCCGTATAGTGTTCACAGCCTTTAAAACCCCTCAGCCATTGCCCGGCACTGTTGTCGTCATTTCTTGTTTCATTTGCCATACATCTCCAGTTTTCACGCTTTTGAAATGGAGCATAAAGAAGATAAAATCCCCTTTATGCCCTTATACTACCAACAATGTTGACCCCCGATCAATTACGATCATCATCATCTTCTTCCTCGGCCTCCTCATCATCATCGTCCTCCAGATGGTCATCGATAATGTCGTCTATTTCATGGATGACTTCCCTCTGGTCTTTGTCATATTCTACCTCGACGGTCAGCATGTCGTTTTCTTCATCTGTAGCTACGATGACATGGGGGATCTCATTCTCGATGAGCAGGTCTGCTACTGCGATCAATGCATCCATCGGCACTTCCAATTGCTTTGTTGTTATCGTCTTTTTCATATTGATCTTTTGAATTTTTAGTTTCAGTTATTTCATTGCCCGTTTGTAGGGATCATGGTGGTGCCCGTGTTTTTTTGATATCCATAGTCTATTTTGTAAAGTCCAGGTTAGAGAATTTTATGAATGGAACTATATCGGCAAGCTGGAACCGCAGGCAGATAAGTTTTACTTTGTTTTCTGTCCTCAGCTTAAATCTCACTTCCCTGTCAGCGTTCTTGGCTGCTCGTGCGATATTTTTTTGCCATTCAACCACTTCATTTTTCATGGGATAGTTGGCAGGGATGCTTTTAAAATTTCGTGAAGCGACCATAGCGTTTATCGCTTCCCGTAGCGTGATAAGCGTTTTACGCTCAACTATTGTCCTGTCAAGCCGCAGCAGGTTTTCTATAATACAACGGAAGCGGATACTTACCCACTTAACTTTCTCGATGTCTGAGCTGTACCAGTATTTGTTAGGGTACTGGAACATATGGGATGCCATATCATTGGTATTTGTGTAATCACCGATGTCATCAATGAAATCCGACCGTACCCACCTATACTGCTCTTCTTTTACTGGCTTTGTTTTACGTCCATATAATGCGGGCGCACCATATCCATGATTGCTTTCAGAACGGCGGCCCCTATCCGACTGGCCATCACCCTTTTTAACGTCAAACGTCATTTTATCATTGGGCTGTTCCTCGTAAAGTGGCAGAGGGCGTACAATGTCTGTTTTATCTGTTGGGAAGCCTAACGGTACCGTGTCCTTGATATTGTTGTACTCCTCAGCCGTTCGCTCGTTACTGTCAAGTGGAGTAATGCCGTTACATGAACCAGTTGACTGCGCAGCACGGCTGTAAAATGCCGCTTGCTTACACCTGTCTGAACAGTATTTTCTTGTGCTTCTACAGCCAACGAACGGACTATGGCAGTACGTGCAGTTTTTAGATTGGTTATCCATGTCGTTTGCTTTAATTAGTCATCGTTGCCTTCAATATCAATGTCCAGCCCGGCACTCTGCCCATCTGAACTATACCTGTAGAAACTGTAGTCCGAGGTAAGTATTTTGATGTTTTCCATAGCATCTTTATGATGGGATGATTTTTTGTCTGTATGTGTCCTGATGAGCAGTGTCTGTTCATCATCGTCTATACCTTCTACCGTGAATGCGATTTCGTTGTCGAAGAGGATGCTGAGTACGTCCATCAGGATGTCAAGGTGTACAGTGTGGGACTTGGTTGCTGTATTATGTACCATACAATTATCGTTTTGTTGGTACAAAGATGGGTGCCGTAAAAGCGGTTGGATGCCCCTATTGGGGTACCTATTTTATACTAGCTGAACGTTAACCAAGAAAAAAAAATGTTGCTACCGTTTAACGTAATTATCGTTAAACGACAATTACGTTAAACGGTAATTATACCGCCAGAGGGTACTGCATATGCAGCCCAATTGAAAATATTGTCAACCGTATTCAGGATCAGGTATTGTCTAAACGGGAATTGCGGGGGAGTTACGGGAAATATGGACAGTCAACAATTTCCAGAGAAAGAAAGTGAAAGATAATTAAGGGCGATTGACGGGGAAATTAAGAGGGGATATTTGGCGGTATGCCTCACACAGCTGTAGTTACACCTCCTTGCTTACTTAACCGTAAAACGGCTATATTTTGAATTGTTACAGTAATTTTCAACTACTCTTGTAGGAGGAAATAGTTTCTTATCAAATCAACATAGGAGTGATAGAGGTAACCGATATACGTAAGGGTGGATGCTACAATGCCTTCTCTTCGCCTGTTCTTCTATTGCTTACAGACGTACCAACCAGCTTTGGTGGTCTTGGATGCTGTTCTTTAAAAAAATATGCGTTAAGGCTTGTTGATACTGCTGGAGGTATTTACAGCAACCGTTTAACGTAACAAAAGGAAGCACTGTAAAAATGCGTTCCTTATTGTTACGTTAAACGATAATCCAGTGTCAGAAGGTTAGTCTTTGTATTTTTTCCTTTCGTTAAACGGTAATTCTTTTATAGCTCTTTGGATTTCTTCATCTATCATTTTTACACCACTTTCCAATCCTAAGTCTATGAAATACGGGCGAATGAATTTCAAGTCCTCTATCAGCTTGCCGTCCGTCTTATAATTAGGCATTTGCAGGTATTTTTTATAAATGTCGGAGTTCTGTATCGTAGTGAATTTTGTGCCGGTCAACAGGTGGACAAACCTCGCTATACAGCTCGACGAATTACTATCCCGCCCTTCTATGCCTAAAGATGCTTTTAAGAAATAGTAAATGGCTAACAGCTGCCTTGCCTTTGTAATATCCTTATCGGTTTCATCTGTTACCGCTATGCTGTCGTTTAACGTAATAGGTTCATCCGCTTCTTTTTTATCCGACAGGTAGAGGAAATATAGTGCATTGGATAACGAGCGTTTCGTGTCTTCAAGGAACAGCCCAATTTCTTCATCGGATAAAGATTGCTCCTGCGCACTCTTCATAGCGTTCAGCGTTTCCAGCGGGATAATGTCTTTAGCCCCGAGTACCCGCCTGAAGTCGAAATATTTGTATAGCTGTGCATTTGCATACGGTTGGAGGTCGCTTCTGTATTTCTTCAGCAATTCAGTTTCAGCATCGGCATATTTCCCCCAATCACCTGCATCCTTAGATTGTACATAGTTAATAATGTAATCGATGGCACGTAACAAATGCTCGGTTATCTCTATTTTCTGTGCATGGTTGTAACTACGGATCATTTGGTCATAGTCCGCATCGAACTTCATAAGTAACCGGTTGAATATCTGTAAGCGTGATAGGGGTTCCGTTTGGTTGCTCTCTTTCATCGAACAAATTTAATCAAACAGAAATTGTAAATACAAAACAACATCTTTCAGGACGATGGATCATTAATAAAACAAGACAGCGTCAATCAAAATATTATAAATTTAATTGCGGGGGAATTAGGGGGAATATGCCCGGATATTGCCTTTCAGTGAAAAAAGTGAAATAAAATTAAGGGCGATTAACCGGGAAATTAAAAGAGAATTGCCTAACACCGCTACAGCTATACAGAAGGTACGATAGAGTATAAGCCGACAAACACCGACGATGAATATTGTTGTTATTTCTTGTCTTTTTGCAGAATAGTGATTGTTTCGTCCTTCTCCTTCAACAGACGTTCGTAAAGTTCGATTATCTTGTCCACAGGATTATTCTGGTAAAAGATGCTGTCCGTTATACTTCCTGAATTAAAGATGCTTTGCACCTTTGAATTATCAAGATCCTTTATCATTTCTACAGGGAAGTCAATAATGGCTGCTATGCGGGATAGCAGGTTATCATCTACCTCCTCCGCATTCTCAATTAAACTATAATTCTGCTGGGTCATCTTCAGTCTTTTCGCCACATCCAGTTGCTTGATGCCACGGAAGCTGCGCAGCCTGCTTATGTTACGACCTATATGCATAAATGGTGGCTATTTTTTAATTGCGTTGTAAAATACGAATTTCTTGTAAAACACAAGCAGTTTCCTTGTAACATACAAGTGCGATCCCTTTGATTATACTGGCGCATTAGCTTTTTTTGTCCATAAATAATAATTAAAGAAATATTTTTTAAGGTAATAATCCAACACCCTTAAAAAATCGTCATGGGGGTCTTTTTCACGTATAAACTATCAATTATTGTTTTGTACATTGGCATCCATAATAAAATCTGATAATGCAATTTATTGTTTCATAAAAAGATCATTCACTTCCAAACGTGTATGTATGCAAAAGTTATTCTGTAAGTTTTTCGTATCGCTTCTATTGACCTTTGCAGCGTTCTCTGCAAACGCACTTACCGCCAGCTTCACCGCCGACCATACGTCCGGTTGTACACCATTGCCTGTGCATTTTACGAATACCTCAACAGGTGCTACAAGCTATATCTGGAAGTTCGGCAACGGTTCGCCCAATTCCACCAGCACCAATACGCTTGCATTATACTATACCGGGACTTATACCGTAACATTGGTTGCCTATTACGGCACAGCAAGCGACAGTATGTCGATGGTAATTACCGTCCCGCCCAAACCAATCGTAAGTTTCCATAGCATAAGCACGACCGTATGCGCCTCAGACACCGTGTTTTTTGTCAACACAACTACAGAGTTCGGGCCGACAACCTATCTGTGGGATTTTGGGAACGGAGATACCAGTACCAATCCCAACCCACGGTATGTGTACTCGCAGCCCGGCTACCATACGGTGACACTGATCGCATCCGATACCCTCGGTTGTGATACCTCAATTACACGCACGGCATATATTTTCAGTGATACGGCTATCAACGCAGGCTTCAATGTTACCCGCACCTATTTCTGCAAGGCTCCTGCTGTAGAGGTATTCACATCTACATCTACGGGCGGCACCCATCCTTACACCTTTCTGTGGCATTTCGGGAACGGTGACAGTTCCTTTGCCACTTCACCGACGTACACCTATACCGTTGCAGGAAGTGACACCGCTACACTGACAATTACTGATGCCCACGGGTGTACCAAAAGTTTCTCAAGGATAATTACCATAAGCGTACCGTATGCCTCATTTACGGCTGATACCGGATTATGCGCCAATTTTTCTGACACGTTCACCAACACAAGCTTTACGACCGTACCTACCAACACCTACAGGTGGTTGTTCGGTGACGGCATAATAAGCACCCTGACCAGCCCTGTGCATACATACACAGCTTCAGGCACATATACCGTAAGCCTGACGACAAACAACGGGCAGACATGCAGGGATACAGTCAAACAAATAGTTACGGTATGGCCTGTACCGTCGTCCGGCATCACCGCTACGCCTGCCAGCCCATGCCCGCCATCAACTACGATCAATTATACAAGCACGGGCACGTCAGGCGATACCGTCAACTGGTATTTTGGTGACGGCGCAATGGGAACGGGCACCTCCATATCCAATACCTACACGTCCGCCGAGCTGGACACAGTAGCGATGGTAGGTGGGGCGAATATCAACACGCTGAAGATAGATACAACCACAATGATTGTCATAAACCCATACGGGTGCAGGGACACCGTCACGCACGTTGATACCATACGGGATCTGATACTTGTTTTCGGCCTTCCCGGCTACGGGGGATGCGTCCCGCTTACACGCAGCTTTTCCATAAGCGCGATAACAACGGTTCCATTCGCCGTTGGCCCTTATCCGTTCGCCATAGTTTCCTACACTTGGAATTTCGGGGATGGCAGTGCCACCTCGACGGGTGCCACGCCTTCGCATACTTACACTGCCGCTGGCAGCTACGCCCTTTCATGTACGGTAACAACGGCAAACGGCTGTACGGCAACTGAGACCACGGGCGTTTCAGTCGGCACTCCTTCCACGGTATCGCTGACCGCCTCGCCCAGCCATGTATGCGTGGGTTCAGATGTTGGCCTGACTGCCATCAGGACTTCCGGGTTCTCGACCAGCTATTTCTGGAACTTCGGCGACGGCCAGTTATACCAGAACGCCCCTTACAGCGGCGGGAGCGACGGTGAGCCGCATAGCTACACTACTCCGGGAACATATCACGTAACGGTTACCATTGCAAACGGTGGCTGCTCGGGCAATACTGCGTCCGCCACAGTCATCGTCGATTCTCCGGCTGCGATCATCGGATTGCGCTACGATTGCGCTGGCGGCAATACCGTCACGCTGTACAATAATTCGATAGGCGCTGATTCCGTCCTGTGGACACTGAGCGATGCTACTACCTCTACTGCCGATACGCTGGTACATACATTTGCGGCATCTTCGAATACAGCAACACTATGGGTACGTAATATCGCCAGCGGTTGCAGCAATACCATTAGCGTACCTATCGATATTTACCAGATCACGCCGTCATTTACAGCGGATGATACAGCTATCTGCAGGGATATGGTGGTACACTTTACGCCTTATATCTCTGGCGGTGTACCCGACAGCGTCTATACATGGCTGGTGAATGGTGCCAATACAGCTACATCCACGCCCGTTGCCCCGTTGTTTACAGATACCTTTCACAGTACAGGTATCTATACGGTTAGTATCGTTACCCATGATATCGTTCACGGGTGCTGGGATACTGCAAGCCGGAGTATTACCGTGGCGAAGCCCGTCGCAAATTTCACCGTGTCGCCCATATCAGGTTGCAGCCCGCTGCCTGTTACCTTCACGAATACAAGTACAGACGTTGCGGGGATTACTTTCACCAATTTCCAGTGGCAATTCGGTGATGGCAGTACGCCAGTGTCCGGCTCATCCCCTACCGTCGTCCATACCTATTCCATTCCCAATACGATAACATCGGCAATATTTACCGACACGCTTATCGTCACCGACAATATCGGGTGCAAGGATACGCTGGTATTGCCCGATGTGGATACTGTGATGCGTGTCCGTGCCAATTTCAGCAGCCCTTCTTCAGTCTGCCTGGGCAGCACGATAACCTTTACTAACACTTCGACATCTCCTTTCGGCGATGGCCGTTCCTACTACTGGACATTCGGTGATGCGACGAACAGCACCGTTACATCCCTGTCGCACCTGTATGGTACGGTAGGCAATTATACGGTAGCCTTATATACGACCGATACCGTCAGGGGCTGCATTGACAGCTTTAAAAAGATAATAACGGTCAGCCATCCTACCGCTGCATTCACGATGAGCGATTCTACTGCGCTCTGCGCCCCGCTGACCGTTTATTTTACCAATACCAGCACGGGTATTCCTGCAACTGGTTCCAATTCCGAATGGACTTTCGGAAATGGCAATACGTCCATTATCCGGTCGCCTAATGCAACATATACGTCACCGGGCATACATACTGTGCAATTGATAGTGACCAATGCACAGGGCTGCAAGGACACTGCCTACGGGCATGTAACCTTGTTCGGCTATTCGGGGGATTTTTCATACGATACAATGGGCTGTATGCCATTTACTGCACACTTTGCCACGATAGCAGGTACAGGGGCTGACAGTGTTACGTGGATATTCGGGGACGACAGCATCGTCAACACGTCATCATCCACGATTTCCCATATTTATACCCATGGAGGCATCTACACTCCTACAGTAATATTAGGCAATGCAACTGGCTGCAACGTAGCCAGCTCCGGCTCGGTGGCGATACGTGTAGATTCGGTTGCTGCCCACATCGCCACATCGCCCAATCCGGTTTGCCCGAATACGAACATTACATTTACGGGTACAGGCAACAGCTATTTTTCAACGGTAACGGGTTGGCACTGGCAGTTTGCAGGTTCAGACACAAGTAACCTCAACCCCGCTATCTATTCGTATTCCCTGAGTGGAACCTACGTTGCCAGCGTCATAGCCACGGATGGATGGGGCTGCACAACAACGGCTACAGACACGATCCTGATCTATCCTGTTCCGGGGCCGATCATCGGGATTGACAGCCTTTGCGTGGGAAGCTCTTTCCCGTTCTCTGATACGACAACAGGCGGCGTATGGATAAGTGATGACCAAGCGATTGCGGGCGTTGGAGGTTCTGGTATAGTCACCGGGGTATCTGCTGGTACAACAACCATCTCTTATATAGTTACGAACGTGTTTGGCTGCTCTGCTATCCTTACTTTCCCTATAACGATCCTTGCGCTTCCTGATTCTGGTGTTATAAGTGGTATAGATAGCGTGTGCATTGGCAGCACAACTCCTCTGGCAGAGTCTGTTCCAGGAGGTGTATGGTCTAGCAGCGACACCACAATAGCCAGCATCGATGCTTTTGGTACTGTCAGCGGAATCACACTGGGTGTCGTCACTATCTCCTATACGGTTCACGACAGTTTCTGCTCCAACGTGGCCATCTTTACATTTAAAGTAGTAACGCTTCCGGCTGTTCCTCCTATCACCGGTTTTGATACGCTCTGCGTCATCGGCTCGGACCAGCTTTTCAATGCATTTCCGGGCGGCGTCTGGTCGAGCCTTGATCCCAGCATTGCTTTCGTTGACGCTGTTACGGGTGTAGTATCAGGTGTTTCGATTGGCTTTGCCACCATAGCCTATGACGTGACTAACGCCTGCGGCACTACGCAGGTAACCAAACTAATAAATGTTATCCCGCTTGATCCTCCCATATTCGGACCTCATTCGGTATGTTCGGGTTCTACGATCCCGCTGAATACAACAGTAGGAGGTGGAACATGGACAAGCGACGATCCGACAATAGCGGATGTTGATGTTGTAACGGGAGTAGTGACCGGCATTTCGACAGGCACTACCATGATACGGTACACGGGTGTTAGTGCCTGCGGGCCGTATTCAGTGGAGCATCAGGTGAGCGTTAATACAGCACCGTACATCACGACGAATTCTATGGTTGCCTGCCAGACATTGAGCAGCACAAAGGCAGGGCCGCAGATTATTTCAGGCTCCGGGGATTGCATAAAAGTGTGCGACAGTACCATTGTCCGCTACTATGGAAACGGCGTGAGCGGCAGTGTCTATACCTGGGCCATAGCCGGAGGGACGATTGTACAGAATTATGGTGATAGTATTGACGTGTTCTGGCCCGCTGCCGGAACTATGGGTAGCATTACGGTAACCGATACGTTCAGCCACTGTATTGGTACCGCAAGCGCATGCATACTCGTAATACAAAGGCCGCACGCGTATTTCACGGCCAGCGCAATAAATGTATGCGCCGGGAACACCGTGTACTTTACCAACCTCTCCACCGCCGACCCGCTTTCCCCTATAGTGTCGTACCACTGGGATTTTGGAGACGGTACCGGGTCGGTGTCGATAAACCCAAGCCACGTATACAGTACGGCGGGCATCAACGCGCAGGTGACGCTAGTGGTAAGGAATGCCTGCAATTGTTCCGATACGTTCAGGCTTGTACTGATCCTGCACAAGGATCCGGGGGTGCAGATAACCTGCCCTGCAGCAGTATGTGACAGCGAGTTCGCTACCTACAGCATTCCCGCCTCCGGTTGTGCCCCTGCATGGAATGTAACAAGCGGTTCTATAATCTCGGGTAACGGGACGCCATCGATAGTAGTGCAATGGGATGCTTCCGGCGGCGGGTTCGGCACGGTAAATGTGACCGACCCGTGCGCAGCATGCATTGATACGTCCACAATAAAGATACCTATAATCGCGGACGCCCCAATTTCGGGACCGAGCGTGGTCTGTACAGATAAGGAATATGAATACACGCTGCCGCTCTGGCCGGGTACCCAATACCAGTGGGGCGTATTGGGCTTCCCGAGTGTCAAGGTCATGTACAGCAATGATTACCGGCTAGTAGTGAACTTTCCTGCGCCGGGAACCTACACGCTACATGCATGGTACCAGAACGAAATAAAAATGTGCGGCGGCAACGTATTCAGGACGATCACGGTGCAGCAAACAGATTCTATATTAGGCAATACGACAGTCTGCCCGAATAGCCCGGAAACATACAGCCTTATCGGCGGAGCTACTGCCACATGGACAGTTTCAGACATGGCAGGAACTGTCATTGCAACTGCGACAGGTACCTCATTTACCAATACCTTCACTGCATCAGGCACATACCTGCTTACGGCTACCGGCGCATTCTGCTCCGATCCGCTGACCATCAATGTGCTCAACTCGCCACCTGCCGTAGATAGCGTCCATGGGCAGGATACTGTCTGCCTTAACTATGCGTACACGTATACTGCGTATTCCGACGTGCCGGGAACCATTTATGAATGGCAGGCAATAGGCGGTTTTGTGATCCCATCTACGGGCAGCCCAGTGGTAACTGCGGTATGGTCTGGCGGCAGTCCGATGATGCTGATAGTAAGCAGGGTGAGCACGATCCCGCCTTATTGCAGCGGCCCGTCTGACACGATAAATATCATGCAGGAAGTTATCAATCCGTACATTATTGGCGACACTGTCGTATGCGCCAACTCATCAATAAAATACTATACCGATTTTACGCGCGGAGAATGGTACGAGTGGACAGTTTACCCGACAACGGCAGGAAGTGTTATCCTGGGCGAACACACGCCTATAGCGCATATCCTGTGGAACAACGTTCCGGGAATAACGCCTGCAACGGCAGACGTAGTACTGACCGTGCATAAATGCGACAGTGTATTTACGGACACTGCCCATATAGTCATCACCCCGACACCTCCGGTAACGCTGACGATCACTCCGAATCCCACATGCCCCGGAAGCGCAGTGGCATTCACGTCCACGGTGGGCGGCCTTAGCTACGCATGGAATTTTGGTGATGGTACACCGATTCTAATAACGATGACCAACACAGCAACGCATGTGTATCCACCCAACCTTACGACAGGCATAATCTCTTATCCTGCACAGGTTACCGTTCTTCCAGACTATACTTTTCATTGCCCCATTTCCGGCGTTGCGGGAGGTTACGAGGACGTACTTCCCGGTCCAGTGGCTTATGCATATTCCACTGGACCAATCTCGTGCGATACCACGGCATTTATCGGTACTGTTACGGATAATGTGGGGACTATCTCCTACCAATGGTATAAAAACGGCACGGCAGTTACCGGCGCAACGGGACCAACATTCCACGGGAACACACCGGGAATGTTCAGCTTTACCGCAACTTGTGCCAACGGCTGTTTCGATACGTCAAATTATGTGCATGCAGACTCCTGCAATAGTGATACGATTACATGTGTGGGAGTGCAGCCGATTGTTTTAAATGCGACGATTACTGCGGGCTGTAATTCCCTGCATCTTGCCGGCACTACAACAGGCCTCTCGCCGAGATGGGGTTTGGTGTCAGGCGGTGTACTTGATACAGCGGTTATAGCGCCGGGCCTTGACGCAGACGTAGTATGCATGGTGCCGGGGATATATGATTTTGTATTCAGCGCCGTTAATCCATACGATACGTGCGACTCTCCCAATGTCAGCAGGGGTATCAACAGGCGGGTCATTGTGCCGCTTGTAGCAGACTATCTCTTTTCGTTGCATTGTGGCACCGGCGGGTACGATACGGTGTTGCTACAGGATCATTCTTCTTTCCTGCCGGGTTATCTGATCACTGGTATTGATTGGATAAATATGACCACAGGAACAATGATTGGAACTGGATGGCCCAACCTGAGTGTTGCTCTGTTAGCGCCGGGAACATACCAGATCGTGGAGTACGTATACTACATTGACGGGTCGGATCCTCTTGCCACTGTCCAAAACTGCTCGGTCATACACACCATCGTCCTGCCTTCTGCGCCTACAGCATCCTTCACATCTGCGGTGTCGCCGATATGCTCACAGGTGCCAATTACATTCACTCCTACTACATCAGGCGGTATAGTTCAGTATAATTGGGATTTCGGGGATGGATCAGGTAGTTTACTAACGAATCCTCAACGGGCTTATACATGGAATATAACAGATCCCGATCCTCTCCCTGAATCGGTGACTTTGACAGTTACAGATACGATTGGTTGTACAGCCACTGCGGTTGATACGGTTGAAGTTCGAAGAAATCGTTTAAGTGGCGATTTGGGAGGTAATGTTGTAGCATGTTCAGATAATGCGCCGGTGGTTTTAGGGTACACCTCTGTACCGGGGTTTGCTACGCCAACATCATACTTATGGTCAACAGGTGCTACGTCTGACACCATTGCTGTCGATACTTCTGGTGCATATTGGCTAACGGTGTATGGAGCATACCAGTGCCAGTTCACCACATTTCCGGCAACACAGGTGGGCATTTTAAAAGTACCATCTTTGGGCATTGTTGGAGCGCAGTCTTATTGCGAAGGAGATACCGTCAGGCTTTCCGGATATGTGGGAAACAGCGTTATTTACGAATGGTACAGGGACGGCAGCCCGGACGGAACATTGTCATCGGTAGCTGACGGCGGGCTTCCGGCAGGAACCTACGTTTACCAGTTGGTGCGCACCCTTATGATTGGGGGAGTTCCTTATTGCACAGATACGCTTGCAGATACGATCCAAATTTACAAGTTGCCGAAACAGCCGAAAATTTCCGGTCCTATTGCCATCGATTGTGCCACATACCAGATAGAGCTTGATGCTTCGGCTGGTGTGTCCGGCACATTCAACTGGAGCGATGGTACTGCGGGGGCAATAAATACGAATATATATACCGGTGGACCGTACGAGGTATGGTTTACCGATATTAATGGTTGCCAGAGCAGTAATACCGTATCAGTGCCGCCGCCGCCATCCTGGTTTTTCCAGTATTTCCCTTCGGGATGTTATACAGTATGCGTAGAATCTTTGCCGCAAATATTATATGGCCCTCCTAACCAGATATTCGATTCATGGGAGTGGCAGGAAGCAGGCAACCCTAGTCCGCTAAGTTCAGGGAGTATGAGCCCGGTTGCGCCGTATGGTGTCACCCACAACGGTTCCTATAATTGGTGGCTCTCTAACGGGCTTTGTAAAGAGGCGTCCGACTATATGGATCTTTCTATAGATAAGTGCAGCAATTGTGGCAATGGCACAGTAAGTGGAGTGCTTACCTGCACTGCTGGCAATCCTGCCAGCTACACAATAGACATAACCGTAGCCGGTCTTCCCACAGGTACAACCTTTACATCGGGTACCGACATTGGTCCCATTGGTTTCTTTTCAGGAGTGCTTACGGGCACTAGCCCTTATTTGCTCTCGCTGACGTTTACCACTTTGTACCTTCCTCCCCCAAGTGACATGATACTGAAAATGGTATTCACGCTTCCAATCGGAAGCAAGTGCTATCTCGAAGATTCTGTATCCATTCCATTTTGTCCATGGGTAGCTGAACGTTCCGGAGATACAAGTACTACAAAGACTGATGGCGGTGTGCGCATGGCCAACGAGATCACCAGCGCCATGCTCGTGTACCCCAATCCTGCTTCGGGCGCAGTAACGGTGTCTTTTGATTACGGTACTGATGTTTACGAACATCGTAGTCTCGCCGTGTATGACATCATGGGCAGAAAAATCGGACAGGAAATTCCTTCGCAATTGCATGATACCTGGAATGTGAATACTGCCGATTGGTCGCCGGGAATATATATCATCCGTATGGAAGCGGATGGGAGGATGCTGCACACGCAACGAGTTGTAGTGTCCCACTAAAATAATACTCATCTAAGTCACGCACTAGGAGGAGTACTTTTTAATTTATACTTTTAATATATAAAACACTGCATGAGATTTTCTTTTAAATACATTTTTGCACTTTTTGCACTGATTTTTTCGTGCTTCAGTTCGAGCCATGCACAGCAGTTCCAATGGGTAAAAGGCGGAGGTACAAACCAAACTTCGTCTTATCTTAATAACAACCCAGAGGGTGTTTATTATATGTGTACCGATTCAAATAGCAATGTGTACACTCTTAGCATTGTCGGTAATACGGCGATCCATGCAGATACATTTTATAGGTCAGGGGCGTATGGTGTAGATTTGAATCTTTTGGTTAGTAGCTACGATTGTTCCGGACAGATGCGTTGGGCTAAACTCATTGGTTCATCAGCTGGGCTCAGTTACCCGCTTGGCATTGTTGTAGATAACTTTGGTCATGTATATATGTCGTGTGCATCTCCAAACGGGACGTTGCATATAGGCAATGACACAAGCATAACAGGGTCTCTAAATAAGGTACTTAACCTTATTATGTTCGATACTCTTGGACACTTCAATTGGATATATCAGGTAGGTAATAATACACCCGCAAACCGTGCAGCTACCTATACCTCCACTGCATCTCTCGCATTAGATAATACGAACAATGTACACCTGATACCCTACATAGGCGTGGGATCATTACTGACCCCCACCCTTATAAGCCATTTTGGGAACTACGATCTGAAATTTAATTCTTCCGGAGTGCTACTTTCCGCAAAACGATTGCAACAGGACTCTTCACTTGTCGTTACAAATGCGACCATCGACCATCGTAGTAATATCATCTATGGTCACGGATATAGAAGCTATGCATTTCCTGATAGTTCTGCATATAATTTCTTAGCGGCATTTGATACAAACGGGAATAGAATTTGGGTAGATACCCTCGGAAATTTCTATGCATCTACAAATAATATAACAGGTATTGCAGCAGATAATAGCGGGCATCTATATGTAACTGCGAACGGGTTCGGCTATATGCTATATAAGGGAGATACAATATACCCTAATTATGGTTCTTATATTTCTTTCTTAATGAAGACAGATACAGCAGGAAACAGACAATGGTGGAAACAGTGCAACGGAAATGGTGCTATTGGTTCTCCAACAATTTTACCCGGCAATAAGGTGGCCACAACAGGACATTTTTATGTAAAGGAAAAATGCGGCACAGATAGCATAACCAATTCATCAGCCGGTGCAGACCCATTTATTTACATGGTTGATACCTCTGGCTCGTTGCTTATGTTGAAAGGTATTCACGGTGACGGGTATTCTGATAATGGCATATCGATGGCTTGTGATAGGCAAGGGAATCTGTATATTGGCGGTATGGTAGCCGACTCAATCCCAGATGCAGTAATCCCCGCATACCACTCCGTTGGAGGTAATACAGATTTCTTCGTTTTGAAATACGGCCTCCCCTGTAATTGTACAAGTACGCCCACTGCATCTTTTACCTATTCTGGAAGCAATCCTGTTACGTTTACTTATTCAGGCACCACAACTGGTTTAGACAGTGTGGCATGGCATTTCGGCGATGGCTATACTGGTACTGGTCTATCTATCTCTCATGGCTATACCATCTCCGACACGTTCCATGTGTGCGAATACACCTACTCGCAATGCGGAGTAGATTCGAGTTGCACCGATATTGTGGTCATTGGTGTTGGTATAAATGAGCCTGGGTATGAGTTTGGTAACATCTCCATATATCCTAATCCTGTTACGGATGAGCTAGTAATAAATGGCTTGAAAAACCAAACTATTTATAGAGTATTGTCGGTTACAGGTGAGGCAATACTAAGCGGTGCATTCAATAAGGGAGATAATTCAATATCTCTGAACAAACTATCTTCTGGTCTATATATTTTAGAGGTGACAGGTTCTGAAGGGCAAAAGACTAACTTCAGATTGATAAAAAATTAGTGTGTGAGGTTTCCTTTCAAATATATTTTTGCAATTATAGTACTGACTTCGTCGTGTGTAAGGTCGGTCTGTGCCCAACAGTTTCAATGGGTAAAAGGAGGGGGGACGAGTTCAAGTTCATCTTATTTAACTAACCGCCCCGAAGGAGCCTATTACATGTGTACAGATGCCAATAACAATGTTTATACATTGAGTGTTGTTGGCAATAATCCAATTTATGCTGACACATTTTACAGAGCAGGCGGCTACGGGACGGATTTGAATCTTTTAGTTAGCAGCTATAATTGTTCAGGAGAAATGCGTTGGGCTAAACTAATTGGTTCTTCCGCTGGATTCAGCTATCCACTCGGTATTGTGGTTGACAGCTTCGGACATCTTTATGCAGCATGTTCTTCTCCCAATGGTACTTTGTATGTTGGTAATGACACAAGCATAACTGGGTCGCTAAATAAAGTTCTTAACCTAATCATGTTTGATACCGTTGGGCATTTTAACTGGATATACCAGGTCGGGAATAACACGCCTGCAAACAGGGCAGCGACCTACGCAGCTATAGGGGCTTTAACCATCGATAATACGAATTGCGTGCATCTAATACCCTATATAGGAGTTGGTGCATTATTGATGCCAAGCGTGACCAGCCATTTTGGGAACTACGATATGAAATTTAATTCATCCGGTACGCTCCTGTCCGCAAAAAGGCTGCAGATGGATTCGACAATTGTAGCAATCGGCGCAATAATTGACCGGCAGAATAACACTCTTTATGCATATGGATACAGAAGTTTTGCATTCCCTGACAGTTCTTACTATTGCTTCATCGCGGCGTTCGATACATCAGGAAATAGAAAGTGGGTGGATACTTTCGAGAACTCAGCCTATATTGGAGCAGAGGTGATCACGGGTATAGCACCTGACGGTGCAGGTCATCTGTATATATGCGGTTCTGGCAATAATTATGTGGTTTATGGAAGCGATACCATAAATCCTCCGATGGGTTCGCCTTATACCGGATATATGTCATTCATAATGAAGGCAGATACCGGTGGACATTTTGAATGGGCCCGCAGCTGCAATGGTAACAGTGTAAATGACTTCGACGGGGTCATAATGATGCCTGGAAATAAAGTCGCTGCAATCGGCTCATTTGATGTGAAACTAACCTGTGGGATCGATAGCGCGTATAATACAACACCGGGTTCTGATGCATTTCTTTTTATAGTAGACACTGCTGGGAATCCCTTAAAACTGAAACAACTTCATGGAGACGGGTATGAGGATTATGGCAGATCAATTGCAGCCGATAGGCTGGGCAATCTGTATCTTGGTGGTATGGTGGCGGATACAATTCCTAGCACTGTAATCCCTGCATATCATTCTATCGGGGGCAACACAGATTTCTTCGTCTTGAAATACGGACTTCCATGCAACTGTACAAGTGCACCCGTCGCATCGTTCACAACTTCGGGATCAAACTTTACATATACGGGTACTACGGTGGGTTTGGATAGTGTAGTATGGCACTTTGGCGATGGGGCTACAGGAACTGGTCTATCTGTCTCTCATGCCTATGCCATCTCCGATACATTCCACGCATGCGAATACACTTATGCTTATTGCGGAGTTGATTCCACTTGCATCGATATTGTCGTAATTGGTGTCGGTATTAACGGGCCCCATTTGTCCGTGTCTAGCATAACCATATATCCTAATCCTGCGACTGAAGAGTTAAATATTGCTGGTGTAACAGCCCCTACAGATTACCGTTTAATTTCTATAGCTGGCAGTGTTGTGAGTAATGGTGTTCTTAAAAAAGGTAAGAACTCTATAAATATGAAGGATTACCCATCCGGCGTTTATGTAATAGAATTAAAGGGCGAAGATGGTGCAAAAACTACAATGAGAGTTGTTAAGGAGTAACATATGACGAAAAGCACAAAAATTTTATCTTACATAACCGAGAGAAATGAGCCGACAACAACTGTTGAGATATTCGAGGAGCTATTTAATGGGAGTATAAGCGCAATTGAGGAAAGGGGTATAAGAAGAAAATACATCACTTCGATTTCAGTAAAGATGCACCAGTTGTGTAATGAGGGAGTATTAAGAAGTTATTCAGCGAAGAAAAGGGGATTGTATTATTGCCTTCCAGAGTGGTTTTCAGGGGACAAATTGAAGGCACAATATCAATACAAGCTGGAGAACAAACTTTCTGCCAGGATTTCAATAGCATTAATTGATGACCAGATATTGTTTCGCAAAGCGCTAAAAGGGCTTATCCATTCTTTCGGAAATACTGATGTGATCATGGAAGCTGATAATGGGAGCTTATTGCTGGATCAAATAAATAATAATTCGGAAATACCGCATATCTGTATTATAAGTTCCCAAGCGATAATGCTCAATAACAACGAAACACTTAAAGCTATTAAGAAGCAGTATCCCGGGATAAAAGTGTTGATGCTTATTTCCTATAACGAGGTCTTTACTTTTAGGAAAATGGTGTTTGATGGAGCGAATAGTGTACTCACAAAAAATTGCCAACCCGAAGAATTACAAAAAGCGATATACTCGTTGCGTAAGAAAAAATATTATTATGAATCAGCTCCGATTGATCATAGGGAGGTATTCAATCGATCAAACTCACCCCATTCTATCACTAACAGACAGCAAACATTCTTATCATTAAATCTAGCTGGATTGTCTGGGGTCGAAATAGCTACCAAATTGGGGTTGTCGGAAAGAACAGTCGATGGCTATAGGGAAATTTTGTATAAAAATTTCAATGTTGACAACAGACTAAGGTTATTAGTTTTCGTTATAAAAAATGGGTTAGTAGATCTTAATAATGTAACAGCAGGCTCAAAAAGCACTTCAAGGTAAATTACCATATAAATAGGTAGACGTAAGCTCATTGAAGGGGGTTGAAAAATAGTTTGTTTATTAAAAGGTGAAAACACTCACCAGCAAAAACTTCAACCCTGCCTTATTGTTTTTTTATAGCATACACCATTTTTTGGAAGTGCTAAGAATAGGCCGTTTAATGCTGACGTAGGCACACTATAGGAAGTTATAGCCAAACCAGATAGCTGGCAACGCGCACAAAAGCACAAGCAGGACATTGTCATGCGCCACAACTGTTTTAGAGCTAACTATAAACACTTGAAAACTAAAATAATTTATTTTATCTTCGTAAGGTCCAGAAACGCTGTTAACGTGATGGGCGCATCAATTTGACCCGATATAAGACAGCACATGAGAAAAATAGCCTTTCTGATCTTTTTTTTATTCCCGTTCATATGCGTAGCGCAGTTCGGTATTACCAGTACGGTAGCGGGAAATGGTTCAGTTGGATGGGCTGGGGATCACGGGCCTGCAACGGCTGCCCAATTGGGCGACCCGTACGGAATTTGCATTGACCGCTGGGGGAATATATATATCGCGGATGCCTACAAGCAGACGGTCAGGAAAGTGAATACATTAGGTATCATTACCACTATTGCTGGCACAGGCACATTAGGGTCGAGCGGAGATGGCGGGCCTGCAACCGCCGCCAGATTATACAACCCGCATGGAGTAACAGTGGACAGTTCAGGGAACGTTTATATTGCGGACAATTTCAATCACAAGGTCAGGAAGATCAACACTTCGGGCATTATCTCAACTTTTGCAGGAAATGGCTCTCCTGGCTCAGGTGGTGACGGGTTAGCTGCCCCCTCAGCTGCATTGGGCGGGTTAGTTCTTGCAACTGCAATAGACCATTCGGGAAATATTTACGTTGGTTGCCAAAACAGGATAAGAAAAGTAAACGCTTCTGGTATCATCTCGACAGTGGCAGGGACCGGCACGGCGGGGTACAGCGGCGATGGAGGACCTGCAACGGCAGCACAGGTAGATTTCGTTTCAGATCTAACCTTTGACAAATTCGGCAACCTTTATTTTTGCGATTACAATAATGACAGGGTAAGAAAGATAGATGCTTCGGGCGCAATTACAACAGTTACCAGCGCCATACTGTCGCCTTATGGCATTGCCATTGACACCTCCGGTAACATTTATGTTGCATGCGAATCTCAGTTTATTAAAAAAATGGATGCATTCGGCACAATAACTACCATTGCCGGAAACGGTGATTTTACATTTAATGGGGATGGGGGATTCGCGATAGCATCTGCAATGTATCCCACAAACGTGAAAATCGATAACCATGGAGACCTGTTGATTGGAGATGTCAGTAATAGCAGGGTCAGAAAAGTCACACAGTTGCCCCCGATTGGCTCGACAATGTTTATGAGCTATGTAGCTGATATCTGTGGTGGACTGCAATTCAGCGTATTTACAGATACCCCATCTACAGGGAGGCGTGTCACCATTTATATAAATGGCCTTCAGTATACAGACACCTTTTCTGTTTCGGGGGTAAATGGCATAGCCACATTGTCCGTACCGCTGGCGTTTTCAGGCAACTATTCTATAAAGGAAATATTATTCAATGGTTCTTCCGCCGTTGATTCTGTCACTTTCGCGCACCAGCATTTGAGCTGCGAGAATATCAGCATGCGGTTTTACTTCGATGCAAATAACAATTGCGTCAAAGACGGTTCTGAATATTTCGCTTACCTACCTGTCACGGCAGAGGTTGATTCCAATGGTATAGCTATTGATACGATCTCAGGCACCAGCGGACTTAACTACAATGCATTTGGCAATCCGGGGGACATTTATACATTCCGAAAGATCGACGGGGCGGGTGGCCTGAACATATCATGCCCCGCATCAGGTACTATAACGGATACCTTTGGAACTACGCTGAACCACAATATGTCTATCGGCTATTCGTGCGGTCCGTCCACATCCTATGACCTTAGTGAAATATCAAGTTCTATTGCTGGCAGGCACATGCAGTCCATTGATATTCTGGCGGGCAATTCCTTTTGTTCACCTCAAACAGGCAACCTGACGCTTCATTTCAGTCCACAATATATTTTCCAAAGTGCTTCGCCCGTACCTACGACTGTAACAGGAAATGTTGTTACCTGGAATACTGGTGTACTGACGTCAAACATCCCTTCCATCATACACGTACACGCAACGTTGACAGTACCGGGAGCATGGTTAACTCCCGGCGATACGGTACATTCCCAAAATATCATTGTTCCCGTGATCGGCGATGTCGATACAGCTAACAACGTGTCTGTAAAAGTGGATACAGTAACCGGATCATGGGACCCGAACGAAATCTCCGTCAATCCTGACAGATATATCGCAGCCGGGGCTACATTACAATACAAAATACACTTTGAAAACACTGGAAATGATACTGCATTCAATATTTATGTCATGGATACTTTATCAGATAATGTTGACCCCCATTCAGTAAGGGTGGTAGCTGCTTCTGCTTTCATGAACACAACAAAATACTACGACAACACGATCCATCATACCATACTCAAGTTCGAGTTTCCTAATATTAATTTATTGGACAGCAGCTATCACGACCTGTGTACCGGCTTGGTCGTATTCAAGGTTAATGCAAGGGCCGCATTGCCGGACAGCGCCACTATTTTTAATCATGCAGGCATTTTTTTTGACTACAACCCGGTAGTAATGACGAATACCGTTGAAAATATTATTGCTTCAATTCATGGTAATGGCAGCATATGCATTGGTACAGTTGACACATTCGATTGCGCAATTACTGGCGGCACTTGGGCAATGCAAAATGGCCACGCAACTATTTCTTCTGGCGGGATTGTTACAGGTATAAGTAACGGAATAGATACTGTGCTGTACAGCTTTCCTTCGTCGAACGGGATCACGACAATATCAAAAGTAGTTTCAATTAGCTCGCATGGACTGACCACGATAATAGGTGTTGACAGCTTGTGCGAAGGAATTTCTTACCTGTTCAGTTCCTCTCAGCCAGGAGGTAGCTGGACTATTTCCAATAGCCATGCATTTGTTACTTCGGGGGGATTGGTCAACGGCCTTTCAGCCGGGGGCGATACACTAATCTATATCTTCAGCAATGCTTGTGGGGCGGATACTAGCTTTAAAAGGATTCTTATAAAACCCGTGCCGAATTCGGGCAGTATCACTGGCCCAAATAGCGTATGCATTGGCTCGGCGATATCGCTAGCTGACACTTCCGTAGGTGGCACATGGTATTGTACTAACAATAATGCCAATGTTACAGGAATTGGAATAGTAGCAGGTCTCAGTTTAGGCACAGATACCGTTGTTTACCGGGTGTCCAATTTTTGCGGGGTAGATTCAACAATAAAAATCATCACGGTCATTACAACACCGGTAACGTCTATAACGGGAATTGACAGTTTTTGCCAAGCAGCTTCTTATTTATTTACATCGTCACCCGCTGGGGGGATTTGGTCTACGTCAAACGGTCATGCTTTCGTTAGCACAGGTGGATTAGTCAGCGGTTTTTCGGCTGGTACCGATACCGTTATCTATATTCTTGCTAATTCCTGTGGAGCAGATTCTAGCTTCAAAAATATCATCATAAAACCATTGCCTCACGCGGGCAGTATCACTGGCCCCGATAGTGTATGCGTTGGGTCGGTGATATCACTGACTGGTACCGCGCCATATGGAACATGGTACAGCCTTAACAGCCATGCTACGGTTACAGCATCCGGCATGGTATCTGGTAATTCAACTGGCACTGACACTATTATTTACCGGGTTGCTAATTTTTGCGGGGTCGATTCAGCCACAAAGCAAATTGTTGTCCATACTACTCTCCCCGCAGGTAGCATTACTGGTCCAGATAGTGTGTGCGTTGGTGGCGCTATCACACTCGTCGACGGTGCGCCTTCGGGAATATGGCTTACAAGTAATAGCCACGCTACAGTGTCGGCTGGCATTGTAACGGGATTAACGGTGGGGGTAGATTCTATTTATTTCGTTGCTTCAAACACTTGTGGAACGAACATAGCGAGTCATGTAGTGCAAATAAACCAAGTACCCTTTCCAGGCTTGATTACTGGAGCTGATAGCCTTTGTGTGGGTGCATCTGTAACGCTTTCGGCAAGTGTGTCAGGCGGTATATGGAATATCACGAATGCCTGCGCCTCAATTACTTCAGGTATTGTTTCAGGCAATGTGCTGGGAATTGACACCGTACAATATTCTCTTGCGAATTCATGCGGCACAGGGTATGCTAACTTCCAGGTTTTTATACTTTCTGTTCCTCTACCTCCTGATGTTTCTGGTAACGCATATGCCTGCGTTGGCAGTGCCGCAGATACACTAGTCGCCATACCTACAGGCGGCACGTGGGGGAGCAGCAATTCGAACGCAGTTGTTGTCGGGGGTATTGTTAGTGGAGCAACCCCAGGTATAGATACCATCATCTATACCATCACTAACATTTGCGGCACTGCCACGGACAGTTTTATAGTTACGATACCGTCGGTGGAAACCTGCGACTCACTGGCTAATGTTCCGGGGATAGAAGTAATAGATGGGATCAGTATCTACCCGAATCCTTCAATAAATGAGATAACCATTAAAACCAGCATCAATACTTTTGACCAGGTAATCCTCATTGACATACAGGGAAAAGAAGTTATAAAAAAGCCTATCGTTTTTCCTGAAATGCAGATGAACATAAATGAATTGCCCGGCGGCGTTTACTATTTGAAATTTATTGGAAAAAACAGTATTGCAATAAGAAAAGTTGAGTTGCTGTAGGTGTAGGTTTTAGCATGCATTGTGTGGAAATCCGCCTTTCAAGTGTGTTGTGATTTGCTTTCAAAATTTCGTACTTTCAAGGTGATAAATACCGCTGTTCTCCTAAATCGTATGATCCTAACAACCCTAGATGTCAAAAGTTTTTTGAAAAGAATAAAAGTAAAATGAAACTGTGTAGCAGTTGGTAGTTGGGCAATCAACCTTAATCTTTAAAAATATTCAATAGATTATCTAACAGTCCTTGCCATTATAAATTATACGTTCGAGTGGTCGATTCCTGCTATTAATAGGCGGAGGTAAAAAAGAGATGTGTCCTTCAATTTCCAGTATGTCGAGATACCATTTTAGTTCAGATTCACTTATACGAAAGATTATCATCAGTGAATCTATGCCTATTGGAAGTGGTTTTAATTGGCGGCTGGAAATCTCCTTTATTCTAGTAAGTATTTCTGACTTCATTACTCTAAGTTAATAACGGTACAGCATATTGTTGGAAACACTTTTTTTATTGCCTTGCAACGAGTACTTTTATGAAACATTCATAGTTCGTTCCATGGAAAACACAGATAAAAAAATACTGACTTTCCTGTATCGGAACTCAGCAGATGCGCATACGCCGGTAACTTATAGCTGTGAATTCTTGGCAGACTATCTCGAAATCAAAATTGAAGAGTTAGAAGGTGAAAGTGAAAAATTAATCAAGTTGGGCTATATATCTAAGGCTGAAATAGTGAATAAAAGGGTGCAAATAACAATCTCTCAGTTCGGACGAGAAACTATCCAGAAAGCGTTGATGTAATAACGCCTTATATTAATCCTTATTGTCTGTTCTGTTTGCATCTAAGAGCCTTTGTTGAAAGCACTTTATGCGTTAGCAATAGCTGTACAAGCATCTATCTGGTTAAATGTTTTGCTAACATATACCTGAGTTCCTGTATTTTAAATGGCTTCGCAAGAACATCGTTAGCTAGTGATTTCTTTGCTGATATGTGAATGTTAGGGAATTATCACAGGTTGTCTGTATTTTTTTGATTACTCTTCAGATACCTACATAATGTGTAAGCCATCTACTCCATTTAACTGTTTATCTATTATAAAAACATCAGGTGGCGTAAAGTCATTTTTTAGGATGCGTTAAAAAAGCAACAATTGCATTAAAGAATCATTCTTGTTTTGCTTAGCGGAATAAGTCTGTCTTACCCCCTTGCTACTTTGCAGCGTGTTATCGTGCCATTGTCATATAGTTCAAGGATGTAAAAGCCGGTTGGTTGGTCACTAAGGTCGATTGACCAATAACTTCCTGTAATTTTATTAATTTCTTTTACTGAACTACCGTTAATATTAATAAGCCTTATGCTACCGTTCTGTAGTGCTTTGCCAAAATCGATATTGATATTATTGGTAGCCGGGTTAGGGTATACCTGTAGACCGTGCAACGATATTTCATTTACGTTATTGGGTACTGCAAAGTCATAAGCTACGGTAATGAACACCGGGTTGGCATCTCCCCAGGAAAGCGGATTGGAACTATTGATATCGCGCAGGCGGAATTTAATGCCGAAGTTGGTGTCATTGAGTGCCATAGGCCCCCAGATGCCGCCCCACAGAGTTGCAGTATCACCCCATTTGATATTGGCTGCGGACAGTATGGGCAAATGATGAGCACCGTCGGTGCCATAGGGGATGCCGTTTTTAAGTAAAAAGATGCTTGAATCAACCAGGTTGTGTATGATAACATCTATGTCAACCTTTATGCCTTTTACATGTGCGCCGGTAGGAACGTTCATATTGAAATTCTTTACTACCAGCTCTTTGCTATAGCCATTGCCGAAACAATACCAATGGCCGGTGGCCGTGGTGTCGAACGCTATGCCGCTGCTGCCAGACTCATTGTAGGTAATGGTGCCCACCCCGGTAGTGAAATATGTCTGGGCAGACAAATGGGAGGAGACAAGAAAGAGACTGCACATCAATGTGAGCAGAAGGGTCCTGGGTATCAATTGCATAAGTGGTAATGTTTTGTCCGATAAGAGTAAATAATGACTTATGCTATTTAAGACCAACTTCTTTAAATAATGGTTGGGGCATAGCGTTATTTATTGCGTAACCTTTATGCGCTAAACGCCACGTCATCGGCCTTAATACGCTGCTCACCTGCGCAAAGTGTAGGCACAGGTATGCTACGAGGAATCTGAAGAGACCTCTCAGTCTTATTTTTTTAGTGTACTGATGTGTATTAGCACTTTAAGGCCGCACACTCTTGCTTCTTCAGCAATCTCAGTAGTTTTTGCGATTCTTTTATAAATTTTTTATGGTTGCAATGTAATAACGGCCGTGAAGATGTATTTTCATGCAGGAATAGGCCTTATTAAGACAGAGATGCGTCTAACTTAAAATAAACCAAAGGTTTGTACGATCTTAAATATCACTTGCTAGTCTGGCACTATGGACTATTAGCAATGATTTACCAATAATGGCAGTCAAATTATACCTATTTCTAAAGTCAAAATCCGTATCAAATTCTATGGTGACGTTTGATGGTTATCACTAATTACATCAAGAGTAGAATCTTTCCCCATACCCTTAAAACGTGACTATAAATTCAGAACCCTCGTCGGGCTTGCTTTTTACAAGAATATTGCCGCCTAGTGCTTCAATCTGAGTCTTAGTAATAAAAAGCCCCACTCCCTTACTATCGTACCCTTCGTGGAAGACCTGGTTAAGCTTAAAGACCTGGTCCTTGTGCTTAACCATATCTATTCCAAGACCATTATCCCTTACTGACAATGAGATCTTCCCTTTGGACATACACGTAGTGATTGTAATTGCCGGTTGCCCTTCTTTTTTACTGTACTTAAGGGCATTGCTGATAAGATTATATAAGATGCTTTCCAGATATATTCTTGGGTATTGGATTGTAGGTACAGCTAAATCTAAAAATATCTTTGCATTTTTTTCATAAATAGTTCCTTGTAACTGAAGCGAAATTCCGTTTACAATTTCCCCTATCACGCAATCGTCTTTAGTAATTTCTGTATTGAGTTTTATTTGTGATAACTCAAGCAAAAAATCCAATTCTGATATCAGCTTGTCGCTGCATTCACTTATCCATTTTAATGCTTCACCCTCTTTAAATACCTCGCTTTCTTCCGAAAGGAACTTTATATTGCTTACCGGCCCTCTCAGGTTATGTGCTACGATGTGGTTGAGATTTTCCAATTGCTTTATCTTATTTCCCAGACTTTCGGAGGTAGTTTCTAATTCCATATTTTTTCGAAGCAACTGATTACTTAGTTCCTTATGTGAGGTAATGTCTACAACATCACAAATGAAATACTTAGGAATGTCTGCATTGTCAAATACAAGTGTTACTGTCAGCAGTGTTGCGACTATTTTTCTGCTCCTGGTGACATACCTTTTCTCAATCGAGTAAGCCGGTATCTCTTTGTTTAAGAGTTGTCCGATCAGTGCCAAGTCAATATCAATGTCATCAGGGTATGTAATGTCCCTGTAATGAAGATTTAGTAATTCATCTTTACTGTATTCGGTCATGCGACAGAGTACATCATTTACTTCGAGCCATTGACCGCCAGGTGACAGTAATGCTTTACCTGTCCCTGAATAATTGAAGGAGTTAGAAAAGGTTTCTTTATTTACCCGTAACTCATCTTCCTCCAGCTTTCTTTTATGAATATCTGTATGAACTCCAATAAACCTGGTAGGCGTACCATCTTCTTGACGGGCTATTACAATACCCCTGCTAAGTATCCATTTATAAGAACCGTTTTTGCACTTGTATCTTACTTCAACTGTATAATTAGGCGTTTCACTAGCAAGGTATTTTTTTATACTTTTTTCAGCGGCTGTAATATCTTCAGGAAATATTTTATCTGCCCAGTCTTGGATAGTGGTTATCTCGGATGAGCTATACCCGAACATTTCCTGCCACTTCTCTGAAAAAATAATGGTGCCTGCTACTATGTCTATATCCCATACACCATCTCCTGATGCATCGAGGGCCAACTTCCATTTATCCTCAATTTGCTGGAAACCCTCCACGGCTTTAGTTCTTTCAACAACAAGGAAGACTATATTAGCTGTTGGATAAGGAAGAACCCGTATCCCATATTCCAATAGGCCTATACCATCAAAAAAAGTTATCTCGGTATAACCACTGAGTCCTTTTGTAAATGCAGTTGAAACACTGCTGGAACAATGATTAACAATGTACCTACTACTAATAAAAGTTTCGTCGTTATCTTTGAGGATATTGTCAGTCTTTTCTTTAAAACTATTTCTGTTCCATTCCTCAATAACATGGTGTTCAGGTGAAACAGAAATCACACGTTCTCCAATCTGGAGTAATATTTGCACTGTTGGGTCAACCACACTTTTCATAAGCAATTTTACAATTGAAATAGATAACAATTCTGCTCATGATGTAGGAAGAATAAGTTACCAAAAATTTATTACTGGGGGTAAGTATTAAAGACACCGATAGAGTAAATGTCTTGTTGTCTTTAAAAGTTTAATATCTGCCTGCATCCATCTATATAATTAATAATCATCAAAATACATAGCAAAGTAAACTAAAAATTACTATTTAATCTTAGAAATAATCACTATTTTGTATTGACATATATAAAACGCTGTGTGGTATAATATAAGTATCCTTTTTTGTACTATGCTGATCTAAATTTGAAATGCCAAGCCTCTGAATATAAACGCCGATACAACGTAGAGACCATATCATAACAATTAAGCAATAATCCAGCTTATTTGAAGTATCGTAGAAGCATAAGATCTTGAAGAGCATATCATAAGAGGCAGTAATGGCAGTGCCTTTTAAACATGAAAAGTAAGAGATGATTAAAATAGGTCTGAAATACGACAATATAGTAAATATTGCTTAATTAATACACTATAAAAAGAGACTACGATCGAATTAGAGATAAAATATCAACACATTGTAGACAAATTAAATAAGGGTTTGTCCTTCGGACTTTTCGGTGATGGAGCGAAGTGCTATTTTGAGGATGGCGAAAGAGTTAGCTATAGCGATTTGTGGCTGGCACTCAGAACTATAAAAGATATAAAATCGGGTGACAATTCGAAATTATTGTCCGAACTTTGCCCTCATTCATATGAAGGTATATTTCCATATAAATTCCAAAAACATAAATGGAAAAGGAAGAATAGCAAATAATTCGTTGCCAGCGTATACTTTATCTGGCGCAGTTGCGTGCAAATGAGTCTCAATGTTTCTTATAGAATACTAATTTTAAACTCTGGGACTAGCAACTTTATTAATACTTGAGAGGTTTTGACAATAAATACACACAGAATGTTTGCTCATGGTCTATTACTGCTTTGTCATTGTAAACTCAATTATAAACTTAGTTCCCTTGTTAATTTCGCTTACAACTGTAATTTTTCCACCTAGAGATTCGACCTGTGTTTTAACCATATACAAACCCATCCCCTTGCCGTCAACATGATTATGGAAGCGTTTGTACAAGCCAAATACCTCGCCACCTCTTTTTGCCAAGTCTATTCCTAATCCATTATCCTGAAAAATAATCTGTAACCTGTCTTCCAGTTTAACGCTTACAATTCTTATTACTGGTTGTTTCTCAAGCTGCTTGTATTTTATACTATTAGATATAAGATTAAAAAATATGCTGTTAAAATAACTTTTTAAACTCTGTATCTCATTTATGGCAGAAAAATCGCAAGTTACCTTTACATTTTCCCTCTTAATAATACTATCAATACTAAGTATAACATCTTCCAAAAGTGACGAAAAGTGAACATTTTCTTTTTGCTCGGTAATCTCCTGTCTGAATTGCAAAATATAATTTAAATCCATTATCACTCCATCAAGTTTTTCCACTGAAGTAGCAAGACCATCGAACAATTCTTTATTATTATCGGTAGTAAAATCAGTGAACCCGATTACTTGGGCAATGCCCCTTATGTTTGCTACTGGAGCTCTTAGATTATGTGAAATAATATAAGAAAACTGCTCCAGGTCCCTATTTCGTTGGATTAGATAGGAGGCGGTTTGAGTTAATTCATCTTCGCTTGCTTTCAGATTATCTCTCATGGTCAATAAAGCGGTACCTAGTGTGTCCTGTTTGCTAAGGGGCTGATAACTTAATTTGAATTGTCTTTTACCAACCTCTTTTGCAAATGTTGCCATTTCCTCCAGTTTCTCGGATAACCGGTTAACAGATAATATCATTTCTCCTATTTCATCCTTTTGTACATTATCATCAATTTTACGGGTTATTCCTTTACCAAGGTCGCTAATGATTATTCTGATTTTATCTATCGGTTCGATAATTATCAGCATAAAATAGCGTGATAATATAACAGACAGAATGGCCAAAAAAGTGACAAGGACCGAAATGAACAGTCTCAACCTTGTTGAATATGCTTCCCACAGGATATAATCTCTAAGCTTTGCGTCCCGTTCGTAGGACAAGATGCGTGTTAGCCTTTCCATTAGCTGGGCAGTGTACGGAATGATATTATCATCTATAAGTTGTTCGGCATTCATTTTTTTTACCGGATCATCATAATCGGTAAAAGTTCGTAACGAATTCATAAGGTGTTGCTCAATGCCGATTAATTGTTCAAATTCGGCAAAAACGACCTTTAAGCTATCTGCCATTTTACGATCGTTCAACTGGGTGTATAATATGTTAAGTTTAATCTTCAGGTTAGGGTATTCCACCGTATGAAGATCATTTAGCGCGCGTTTGTCTTCCTGGTCGGCTCGCAGGAAAACCCAGTTGGTTGTATACATTTTTGAACGTATTAATACCTCCTTAAAATCCCCTAATGCTGTTTGTGTCGGGTCTATTACTGTGGAAATGTAATCCGATAATTTTTTACTCTTGTCTAATGTAACAATCGTAATTATTCCATTCGCAACAAATACGACAATTAATATTAAAAAACTGCCTGCGATTTTTCCACGGATGCTTAAATTCATAGTCAAGTAAGCTATTAAAAAGAAACATTCAAGCCGGCCATTATTCTTATTGGGTCTTCCCGCTGTCCGTAAAAAAGTTCAGTGTTATTTTTGCGGAGGTTCATATTGTATCCAACGCTCCTGTAGTGCTGATTAAGTGCATTCGTAACATTAGCAAACATAGAGACGTGTTTTCCAAATGTATAATGTACAGAAACATTTAGTAGCACATAACCAGGCAAAGTTTGTAATCTTACCAATTTACCCGTAGTATCCTGCGTACCAGGTAGATTTTGTGTTCCCATCAGCAAAAGCCGACCTGAAAAAGTAAATTTATTAGCCTTTACGTCTGTTCCAATGCGGACCATAAAGGGAGAAATGAACGCAGCTTGTCTATCATAACCCGCTCCATCCGGATCTTCGACCCTTGCATTTACATAGCTTAAAGAAGCATAAGAATTGAAAAACGCATTACCTACCGTATGTTTTAAATTGAATAATATACTCCCCCCAACCGTATACTGCTTTTCATCGTTGATAAAAACTTCAATATAGTCAACAGGTATACCATTAAACATATTGTTGTATAAATGAGATGATAGGTTATCATTTTCTGGTGCATATAGACCTGTAAGAATTGTGTAGTACCCATCCAGTGTTATAGTGAAGTTGTCACTAACATATCGATGAATACTCAACTCAAAGTTCTGTGACCTGACTGGCTCCAAATTCGGGTTCGGTAAATGAAGGAAAGATGCATGGTAAGTTTTCCCTGAATCCTGTGTGTCAAATGCTCCATACGATGCATAAGCGTCTGATGGGGCAGGTGAACGAAAAGCACTTCCATATAGCGCTTTAATAGTAGTTTGTTCATTAGCATTATACACTAAACAAAGTCGAGGATTAAATGTATGCCCATAGCGTGAGTTGTAATCGTATCTCGCACCAAGTGTGAAATTGATTTTCCGTAACCATGCATACTGGACTTGTACATAAGATCCGATATTATTGTAATCAACTGAATAAAACTTAGCAGGCAAACCGTTGGGCTTATAAAAACTTTCGGTCCCTGCATAGCTGCTTTGCAACCTGCTGTTAGCAGGTTCATCCAAGTCAGCACTTTGCGGAATCACATGATATTTTTCAAAACTGGCTCCCCCAGTAGTCGTGAATTTATCAAAAATTTTATAGTCTAACTGTTCCTCTAGCCTGAAAGTAGAAGACTTTGAATATTTATACACAGGCTCCAGCAAGCTGAACAGATTACGGAAATTTGATTGCGGGTTAAGATAATATCGGTTTGCAGTAAATGAGGTAGTAGAAACCAACCGATTTAATGTTTTTTTATATCCTATAGATCCTGTTGTTAAATCCTGCCCCATAAAGGCACTTTTATTATAGATTGCATTGTTAGTATTGTTCGAATACGATGTTGGGATTTTCGTATTGTTAGTAAAAAATGAAAATGTAAATGCGTTCAAATGAAGCATCGCATATACGTTGTAAGCTGACGTGGGTGCCTCGTAACGTGGGGTGATCGATTTTAGTGGGGTGATGGGCCCGTAAATAGTATTTAATGTTCCGATTTGATAGGGAGTAAGACTATAAGCGGGATCATCTTTATATACTTTACTATAGTCCGGCTGTCCATCATAACAATACTGCCCGGAAATAACAAAGCTCGAATTCTTTTTAATTTTTTTTGCCAAATAGAGTGTGCTATTGGTATATCTATATATGCCTGCTGCTGCTGTTGCTTCAATAACAATATTTTTACTAGTAGGTATTTTTCTGGTAATGACATTAATAATACCCGACACAGCATCTGCACCGTACAACGCTGATGCTGGCCCATAGACGATCTCCACCTGCTCTGCAAGATTTATGGGGTAGTTTTCCATAATTGGCAATGCTTCGTTCGTAGGAGAGGATATTTTTATACCGTCAAGCAATATGATGAAATTTTGTTGCCCTTGTGTGCCGCGTATAGTTACGCTATTTCGTGAATCAGGGTATATTTTGTCATCCAGTTTAGTATCAGGGAGATCGATTATCACATCAAGCAAAGATTGATATCCTCGCATTTTTATTTGATCTCTTGTGACAACAATTACCGTAGCCGGGGCAATACGTGCGTCTTGTAAAGTTTTACTAACAGTGCTAACGTTTACATTGAGCAACTCCTTCAGGCTTAGATTATCGATGTTTGCTGTATCGTTTTGACTATACCCGTTATTATTTAAGGTCAGCAGTATAACACAGCAAATAAATATACCGGATTGTATTTTTCGAATCATATTAAATTACGGTTTACTTTACAATTGTCCCTAGGTTTAAAAGTTCGGTTGCGATTTTCAACTCTCTTTGTTCAATATTGGTTTTATTAAATTCTAGTTTCAAATGGCCATTAGCCGTAATGAAATTTATGCAAGACCCTTTTCTGGCAAGGCCAGTGTTCTCTGACACTATTAGAACGGGATTTCCTATGGTGATATTTGCTATTCGTTTAACTTCCGAACTTTCATCCTCAGTAACAATTAGGATATGACAATAGTCCAATTCAGAGTATGAAGTATAGTGTTTCACCACAATACTTTGAAGGCCCACGTTTTTTTTTGATGTGTATAACCTAAGCTCTTCATACAATGGCGACTCCCCTACAATCCCGATAATGAAATCGCCATTTTTTCTATTGGGGGGCCAGTCAACATATTTCGTGAAACGATAAATGATATTCGCTTTTACCCCATAGTCCTCCATCGGGGTTGCCTTGACTAAACCAGTCAATAACATTACTAATACGAGATATAAAAATATTTGAGCGTATCTTTTCAATAATATGAATTAGTTTATTAAAAATGTTATTCAAAGTTTATTTTTGTGCACTCATTAACAAATATACAATAAATTAGTAAGTAAATGACTTAAAATGAAGATATTAAACTATAAACTGAGAAAGTAGTATGATTTCGTTGCCGTCCTTGGTATTGCTGCTCACCACCTTCCTGCAAAGAGATAAATAAACCTTAGTGAGATTAGGCAAGCATTGCCGTTTTCCTTCTGCATCCTTTACTTGCCTATTCATAAGGTGTAGAAGAATACATTATACATACCGCCTGTATACATTATTTAGAGACGGATACTATACTAATGCTAAAATCAAAAACATCCGCAACAAAAAACCTTGATGTCTTCTGATCAAAATTATTAGTTGTGCTAAAAATGATATTTTTCCCATGTTTGGATTTTAAAGAAAAAACAATTCTAAAGCTACATCAATTATTTATTTAAATATTATTTACTAATTGATTACACAAGTTTTATTTGTATAATTTATAAAATTATATTTCTGAAAATATTTTTTAATTTAGCCCAAAGCTGTTAATCTCCTATATCATAATGGGGTTTTCGCTGTTGGCGTTCTTGAAAAGGGAGCAACTTTTAACCTAATCAATCCGATAGTCCATGTAAAAAGTTAGTTATGAAATACTGGAATTATTTTCGCCGCTACTTTGATTTTAATAAGATTGAAAAATGGGATCTAGGGTTGATTTTAAAAATTACAAGCTTGCTAATTACATGCAGTTTATATTCATTATTCCTACTTTTGAGTAGTCATTCAACCTTTGAGAAAATAATTTGCAGCCTACCTTCTATCTTCTTCTTGACCATGACTGAAATAGTTTATAGATGATTGCGAGCAAAGCAATTGGAACTAAATAACGGCTAATCTTCATTGAAAGTAATCCATCACCTTTGGATGTTTCTGTCCAAAATATAATCTCTTTTCTATTCACATTGATTAGAACAATCCGCTTTAACTCATCTTGAGGAATATCATAATCAAGACCTTCCAAATGGATTTCAACGCTTTTAAGTTTATTAGCAATATAAAATTCCTTTTCTATTTTCTTTTTAGGATTTGTTAAAGCGATTTCAAAAAAAACCTTTTCGCCATTTGCAATGACGGTCACATCCGGAATTACTTTCAAGAATGGTTCTTCACTGATTGCACCTGTATAATTCAAACCTACTCCAGGTAGCTCTATTTGATTATTTTCAACAATGATTTGTTTGGCTCGCAGATGGAGAATCGTTTCTAGTCCACCTTTGCAGTCAGTTTCAACAGAATGCCTAAAGTGCTTTTCATTTCTTTCTCCTTGTATCGCATCCACGACTTTACCGCATTCTGCGCAGATACAATTACATTCTCTGCCATTTCTCGCTGTGTCAATGAATATGGGTTTATTTGTTGGAACATAAATCGCATACTTTAATGGAGAACTCCGCATTGATATTTCTTTTGAAAATTGCTAGCTAATTTTTCATTTCAACTAACTTCATGACTTGATTAACAACCATCGAAAGTGATTCATTTATTTCTTTACCGGTGAATCGTAACACAACAAAGCCAAGCTCTTGTAACTTCCTATCGATACTTCTGTCTCTCTTTGCTTGCTCTTCTGTTCTTTCATGGTATGTATGTCCGTCAGTATATACACAGATTGGATTTTTGTTTGGAAGAAAGAAATCTACCTGAGTTAGGAGATCTCTATACTTTAGTCTCAAATCATTTTGCGTATCGTCTATCAAGGAAGCTTTTTTACCTACTTTATTCATGGGATACTGAACTTCAAAATAAACCTTGGCGTCTAAAAGCTTAGCATATAGTTTCCGTTCAAGCGGGCTTTGCAATTCTTCGAGACATGTAACACAACTACGAGATTTCTTGTGAGTGCAGGAAATACAAATCTCATCATTCAAATTTGTTTTTTCAATCCTTTTAGCTAGCTCGACACTAATATTCAAATTTTCGCTTAGAGATAAAGATTCAATAACTACTGAAATTTCGTTCCTGAAATTGGTTAGCTCTTGTAAATTCGATGTATAACACCTGTTCCATCCTTTGAGATCGTCTATAATGACAAGTTGAAAATTAGTTTGTGCCTTTTTGTATAGTGTATCCTCTTCGGTGTACTTTATGATGTTTATCGGTATCCTTCCCATTAATTGATGTTTATGGACTAATGTATAAAAGAAACAGCACATAAAATGCATGCCTAGTTAAATCCGATATAGAACGAGGGTGTTTATTTGTGTCAATATTGACATGGGAGTCAAAAGTAATAGGCAATTCCATTTATAAGCCGTCATCAGTTACGTTTCGGAGCCTGTTCTTCGACTTTTATTATGGTTGGAGTAAAACGTAAGGCAACTAATAATTCGCCCCGAATTTTAAAGTTGACAAAAAGAAAATTTGAATGACAAGGAGGATTTTTTCGATCTTTATTACTAAAAAATGTCGAGCAGTTAAGTAAGGATTTCCTTCCACTCTATATCTGGTTGTGACTTCATTTTAATAGAAATTGTGGAGAGTATTTCATAAAAATCGTCCTCATCCTTAAATTCAAAACCTGTTTGATGCAGGAATTGAAATAGCTCTGATAGTTTAACTCGCCAGGAACTAGAAAGTGAGTTTTCCCAGCCGGGCAATAAACAAAGTATCTCAACGACCAGACGCGCAACGCCAACAAAGTTTCCAGTTTGATAGGCTCTTGTAAAACTCTTGTAATTATCGTCTGCTTTGGTCATTTAGGATGAAAATGGATACTGCAATTGAAATAGCAAATATACTATAGCGTATAAATATCATGCCTTAGACAAAAGGACTAAACCAAGTAACAATGATCCAGTAGAACAATCTAAATTTGATTAATGACCTCTATTTGTAATCCCAACCATTCTGACTTATAGAAATGCAATAATTGGTAATATACTACTTGCAAATTCCAGAAAATATCCTTCTGAACCACCTTCTTCATAAGGTTGAAATATCAAAGATTTTCCCGATGTTGCCATTGATACAGATCCATATGTTTGAATCAAACAAACCTTAGATATTTCATCGTGTAATTCTTTGTCGATGAATCGCCATGTCCAATCAGTACTTGGTCTGCATTTTCAATAAAGTGAAAAATCGATTTATTTAGTTTCTGAATTTCAACAAAACAGCATTCATCGCAACCCATCTGTATAGATCCTCCAATGCTCATATCATCAAAGCACCTGCAATGCAGCCTGAGCACCTTTTATATGTTTCAATAAATCATCACTCACATCTATGACTGCGAAATCTGTTCCTGAATATCTGCTGTCTCCCGCTCTGACATGGGAAAATTCCCTACATTACCCAACTCGCAACGGTTTTGTTCTAAGTTGATCAATATTCATTTGAGACTATTAATTGTATTTCGGTTCCCTGATTACAGTAATAAGTGCTTGCAAAATGATCCCTATTCATATTTTCACGTCAAATGGCAGGAGAATATTTATCTGTAAAATACACTCTATTGAATAAGTACTTGGAATATGCTGTTTTATCAATATGAGCATAAACAAAATACAGTGTAGATTGAAATGCAATTTAGTTATAGAACAAAGTTAAACAGATAGGGACGACGTAGTAATTCTCTAAAAGAGCTCGCCTTGTGACCCTGTTATAACTTGGTTTGCAAAAAGGCGGCAATCGCTTTTAAATCTTCTATAAATTGGTTCGAACTTTGACAACTCAGGCGCACACAATAAGAGAGCGAAAGAAACAGAGCGTAGAGCGATGTGGCTTTCGCTCTTTTTGTTTTGATGCCTATTGCCGACCAAACATGTAATCTTACATCAGACCTGTCTTTCCCTGGTCGGTTCAAAATAGCGTCAATAGACTGTGCTCAACCTACATTTTTGTAATTTGGAGGATAAAGGTGAGCAGGGGAAATTTTTCATACATAGTGGTTTTACAGGCAACATGTTTACATGGGTATTCGGGAATCGGGAGATTCCCTACCGATCGAACGAAGTCAATAGACTTCGCTCAGAGTACATTTTTTTTGTAATTTGGAAGAATAAGGCGAAGAGGGGCTTTATTAAAACAGAAAAAAGGAGGAGGAAAATGAGAATTATTATCTTGTTAATATTTTGCTTGTTACAATACGATTGCCTCTCTCAACTAAGAAAGGCTTTTGATACCAGTTTAAAGATGGACTACATTAACGAAAAAAAAGTGCATCTCTTCGATCGCCATTACGGATTGAAATATTATCTTCCATACGAAGTTCATGTTGTCCTCGATAGTATAGTTGGGTCACTTTTGGACAACAATAGTTCATATAAAAAAGAACGATATATTGTAGAATATTCAACATACGGAGATACAGTGGCATTGTATGGTTATAAGTTTAGAGCTATCAGTAAGAAATTTGCTAAATCTGATAGAGTGAGCCTTGTATATCGTAAGTCTAATAGGTACTTGGAGATAACAAATGTAAAAATGCCTCTATTTTTCAAATCAGATCAGATAAATACATCGTTAACATTTGCGTTTACGCACTACTTTTTTTATATAAAGTTTGTAAGAAATAATAACGGGACGGCTAATATTTTAGAATTTGGGCAATAAGTAAAGGTAATGTATCAGATGTGTAGATTTTGTCTTTTAGTGAGCTGGGACTGAGCTCTGCGTGCATTTTTTGTAATTTGGAAGAATGCGTCTAGCAGGGACAACCCTAATGAATTGCCCTCACAATAAGGAGTCGATATTGCTTAAGGATAGTGAGCTAATACAATTATGTCGCCCCTTCAGGGCCTTGTGTTTTATTGTTTTGGGCCCGAGGGGATAAAAACCCTCGCTATTTATATCGCCCCTGAATACCGGCAGGCAGGCTTTAAGGGCTATCACAAAATTGTTACGTAAATTCAAATTCGCCTATACAGACATGCGATACCTTCGGCATCGTTACCATTTACTATTTGGCTTCGCCACAGACATCTGATGCCTTCGGCATCATGACATACTGTTAGCACCTTACCTTAATCGCACTGCATTATCAGGGCTGGTCATCAATCGACAATCAAGATATCTGTTGGCAATTAATCCGTCTTTTCTTTCAGAAAAGCAACCTGGCCGCGGTGATATTCCAGATGACCGAAACGGCTGAGGAGGACATTGAGGCGATTGCGGTGTGGCTCTTTGGCGAAGTCTTCAGCAGATACTGAGGTATGTTTTTGCAGCCACTCGTCGGTTGTTAGTGCATTGAATTTGCTGGCTACGGCTTCGTTTACCTCCGACCAAAATTGCCTAAGTTGCTGTGGTGTGTGGTTGTCCGTTTTGCTGTCGGCATTCTTGACGTATGGTTCCAGTAATTCGGGGTGGAGTGATTCTCCAAGGCCCAATAATGGGAGCATAGCATCGTGCACTGCAGTAAGGTGGCCCATAAGATAGGCGCCACGGTTGCGGCCGGGAGCTGCTTCCTGTAGTAGCTGTTCGTCGGTAAGGGAATTGAATATAGCATCAGAGCGTTTAACACTGCTATACCAATTGTCCAATACTACCTTTATCATTAAGTTTTGCTGATCGTTCATAACGGTGAGTGGTTTTGTTTTGAATAAATGAAATTACCACATTGAACCTCACAGTTGGTGTAAATAGAATTATAGGGATATAGCAACAATTAATATAGTATATCTATACGTGGAATATTGAAGTTATTTATGGAAAAAAATCCGGCATGATTCTCGCTGTTAACATTGAAAACCGCATTATCTTTCATTCACGATGAAAAAACTACTGTTATTGTTGCTGCTATTGCCTTCATTTTCATTCGGACAAACTCTGTCGATCGGACTTAACGGTGGTGCTGCGTTGTATGCAGGTATGGAATCGGATAGGAGTTATTATGAACGTACATTAAAAACAGAAGTATACTCGAGCCTGAGTATGGGACTGAGGCTAAAGAAATACGAATTGGTATTGCGGGTGGCAGGCAATCCGATAGAGGGGGAATACCATAATTTTTACCTCAACAACATGGTCTTTGCCCAGAATCCGATACAGGTATTGCTGCAAGGCAATTACCATAAACAACTTTGTGATTTTGACCTGTATGGAGGTGTATCGGGCGGTATCATTACGTATAAGAACCCCGATGTATTCTCTCTTGCGGAGCTCTACCCTACGGCTGAATTCGCGTCATCATCGGGCAACGGATCGATAGCAGGCATACAAGTGGGCTGCAACTATGCGATATCGCGGAGAATGGATATCAATATTGAGGCGGAGGGGCAATATGTGGCCATACATGCAGAGAACAATTATCTGGCTTATACATCGTCAATGCCCGCGTTCCAATATCATTATTCGTTTTTTAGTTTTCCGGTGAGCGTGGGGGTTAAGTATAAGTTTGGGAAGGATGCGAGGAAAAAGTAAGGGCGTATGTAGATTGCCAAAAAAGGGATTATGCCCAATGCACAATGGCATTGATTTGAAGAGATCGGTTGTGTTGATAGAAGAATTGTTTCGCGCCTACGTACTGTCAGGCAAGCTTCCAGAGCTTTGTCATTAAATTAAGAGAAATTCGCCTAATTAGACGTCCGATACCTTCGGCATCGTTTCAAAATCACAACAATGTTTGCTATAGACATCTGATACTTTCGGCATCATTACTTACAGTCTGGTCCTCAACTTTATGGCATTTGCCTTATAGTGCCATAACATTCAATTAATAGTCTTACAGCCACAAACTCGTAAGGTGTAGAAAACTCATTCTGAATTACAGTACACAACATAAAAAAACCGCCCCAAATTGCTTTGGGGCGGTGCAGTATTAATTTAAGCGTTGTTGTTATTGTACGATGAATGATTTAACGGTCATGTCGCCATTGTCAGGGTTAGCCAACTGAATGTGGTAAACACCCTTAGCCCATGAAGCAACCGATACTTCAGACTGGCCATTTACAGAACCGCTCCAGATAGTCTGGCCGATAGCATTGTAGATAACCGCATTTACGTCACTGTTAAGACCTGTAGTAATGTGCAATACATCGGTAGTTGGTACAGGGTATACTTTGCACAATTCAGCAAGTGCATTTGGCTGAGTAACGCCTGAAACCGCGCCACTATGTGTAACCTGGAAACCCTTGAGGTTAACGTTGAAGAATACATTACCACTACCCTTCACTTTGAAACGACAAACAGTCGCCGCAGTACTTGTTGCCGGATTTGGCACAGTTACTGACGCAGTACCTGTATTAGGGAAAGTACCAACCGTGTAAGGCCATGTAACGCCATTATCTGTAGACATGTAGATGATCACATTTGACGCACTAACCGGTGCTACATCTGTACCTACGACATTCCATGTAATAGTTTGTGTGCTACCACCTACATAAGAAATACCTGTAGTACCCTGGCTTGTAACCTTAAAGCCAGCCTTAGTTGTAGTCTGGATAGCATCGAGGTGAATACTATCATCGGGGAAAAGGAAGCAACCATTTCCTGAAAGTATGTTACGAACTGTAAGTCTGAAAGTAAGAAAACGTGCAGTATCCGGAACTTTTTCTCCCTGTGCATTTTCTGTACCTGCATCGCTGAGTACACCAGTGAGTACTTTGCTCATTTTAGGGAAAACACGGGTTTCTATTTTTAGAGGAAACCAAGAGCGGAACAAAGGTCCCCTTGCGAATGTGTTTACCAACCTTGAAGCGGTAGTGGTTGCAGTGTTCAGATTATACTGTTCCCAGCAATACATAGTTGCAGTATCTGCTACTGAATCAACGGCTGTAGGAGAAATCAATTCAAAAGGAGTTTTGTAGGGGATCTTGTAAGTAGCCGTGAAAGGCGCCAGGCTTACCAGTTTGTTACCGGTAGCTACCGGTGTAGCACAAACGTTTTCAGAACCAACCAACTTAGCTGTGATCTCTAACAAGCTAGAGGCATGAAAATATGCTTCGCTGTGCGGCGCAAGGTCGTCAGGACTGCAGATACCTGCATATGCCATGATAGTAGTACCACTGCCCGGCTCATAAGAGTGGGTAGAAGAGCGGTTACCTGAACAGCTACCGTCATTGTTATTACCGAAGGTGTGGTTTGAACCGAATTCGTGACCCATTTCATGCGCTACATAGTCAATGTCATATGAGTCACCTACCGGGTTTGGCAAACCAGTTACGCTTCTTGCCTTCTGACCACCAGTACAAACAATACCCAGACCAGATATACCACCACCACCGGTAGTGAATACGTGGCCGCAGTCGTAGTTAGCAGAACCTATACGGTTATCGCAGGTGGTCTGGTTGATACCCAGGCAAGTAGCACCATTAGTGTTAATTGCAGTTGTGCCAAATGGGTCGGCACCATTGATGCTGCCTGTGTTAGTTGGCCATATCAAAGTATCTTCATTGGCAGTATAGTTCATGTGCACAGAGAATTCACGCTCATACACACCATTTACACGATTCATTGTAGTGGTCATTACACTAAGGCACTGAGCCATAGTAGGGGAAGCTATACCTGTAGCCGCCTGGCAATAGAAGTGATTTGCAGACAACGCCAAATCGTATGTTTTACGAGTCCAGCCATTACCTGTACGAGCTGCCAGCTTTGGCAAACCTGTAGCGTAAGTAGCCATTGCTTCGCCGGCAGGGCCATTTTCGTCCCCCTCTTTAAATTCGCACCTCATGCGCTGCTCAGTAGAACGTACTTCATCTCTTTTATAGTGCACCATGTAAAAACCATCGTGGTACATATCATAAGGATCAACGAAAGAGGTATTCTCGCCATCAAACACCATTGCATGGAAGCCATACACGGTAAAGTCGAGCTTAGCGGTAACTCTTTGGTCGCCCACTAAAACACCTGTAAACGTCTTTATTTCTGAGTACTTATCCGCCAGCTTCCCTGTCATCATCGGGTCCTGCCAAACTTTGAAATTTCTGATAGTACCATCGGGCATCGGCAATTCTATTACCATACCTTCGTTAGCATCTGTACCTAACGAGAACATCTGCAATTTCAGCAGCTCTTCATTAAAGGTATAAACGAGGTAATGTTCAGGATGAAATGCCTGAATTTTCTGAGAAGGCGCACTGGTAACAGGAACTTTGTTCCAGATACTGCCGGCAAAACTTTCCCCCGCCCAACATAAAACAGCTAAAAAAGCCGAATAGGCAAATAATTTTTTCATTTTTTGTTGATTAAACAATTAAACTTTGGTTAAAAATTAAGTCTGAATTAAATTATTGTGATGTGAAGGGCTTTGCAATTTACTGAAGTTTGGGAAAAATAAAAATTTCTGTTACATATAAGTTTCTACTTATGGAGCTGAACAGATAAATTGTATCTTGCAATTGCATGGAAAAAACGTTACTTGAGTGTAGGTATACACTGAAAGAGCTAGAACAAATTCTACAAAAATTTTGGAATGTTGCTGAAAAGTACCCGGTGATCGCATTTTCGGGAGATATGGGTGCGGGAAAAACAACTTTCATTCATAAACTCTGCGATATGCTGGAGGTGGAGGACACTGTGAGTAGCCCCACGTTTTCATTGATCAATGAGTATCATTATAACAAGGCAGGTAAGGACACCACTATCTACCACATGGATTGGTACCGGTTGAAAAGTGAGGAAGAGGCAATATCTGCGGGCATAGAAGATTGTATGCAGCAGGCAATACGACAAAACATGTATTGCTTCATAGAATGGCCTGAAAAGGCGATGAGCCTGCTACCCCGATCTACCTTGTGGGTGAAAATAGAAACACTAAGCGAGACAGAGCGGGTTATGAGCATTGGACAATTTGACAATTCGGCAATTTGACAATGCTGACTGTTTTTCGGGCGATGATGTGTGACGGGCGATTAGATGCCTTAAGAGCATTATGCTATACTTGAAGCCAACCGAAGGGATGAGGATTATTTAACTATTTGTGTAATAAAGGTGGCAAAAAGGCTACAGCAGTTTATGCTATATTTGCGACCGAAAACTAACAGTACCATATTTTGAAGTATCGTAACGCGATTATATTAGTGATGCTGATCATTATAGCAGATCAGTTGTCGAAGATCTATATTAAGATTCATTTCTGTAATGGCGATGATGTGAAGATATTTGGCAGCTGGTTCAGGCTGCACTTCATAGAAAATGAAGGCATGGCATACGGTTTAAAGATCAGTGAGTCGGTAATAGGGAAACTGTTATTGTCATCGTTCAGGCTTATAGCGGTGATCTTTGGTTTTTACCTGCTGAAAAGATTGATAGTAAAGGGGTATAAAAAGGGCGTGATCATTTGCGGATCGCTTATACTGGCAGGCGCATTGGGCAACCTGATAGACAGCTTGTTTTACGGGCAGATATTTACCGACAGTCCCTACTCCTGTTTTTCGGGGTACTATGAGAACATCAGCAGTATGCTGGCCAATCATAATAAAGAGTATGTAGCGCACTTTACGCAGTACGGCCATGGATATGGCAAATTTCTGCAGGGCAAGGTGGTGGATATGCTGTACTTCCCGATGGTGGATATGAATATGCCTAAGTGGGTGCCTTTTCTTGGCGGTAAGAATTTTGTATTTTTCGAACCGGTTTTCAATATAGCCGATGCGGCAATATCTGTAGGCGTGGTTACACTGGTACTTTTCCAGAAGAGCCTGCTTACCAAAACTGAACCTGCACCAACTGTTACTACCTTAAGCGAAGAAGTATGAGCCAGGAAGATCTAATGCCCATAAATGTGTGGCTTGCAGGCCGCAATTACAGGTTGCGTATTAAGGCCGAGGAAGAATCAGCGGTGCGCAAAGCAATAAAGATAGCCGACGAAAAGATAGCTGAGATGCGCGCGCGTTATGCGGGTAAGGATGAAATAGATTTCATGGCCATGACATTGTTATCCTATGCCGCTGATACAGCTGTTGAATCATTTGGCAATCCACTGGTGCAAAGTGAGCTGAATAAGCTGAGCGAAAAGATAGATAAGGTGCTTAAATAATGGATTAATTTAGAAATGGATTAATGGCTCAATTCAATGTGGAAATGTGCGAATGTGGAAATATGGAAATGGTGTCAAAAAATGATAAGTCAATTCGACAATGATGAATGTGGCAATGCTATGGTATATGAAAAAATATGACAGAATTGAAAGGAAACAATGTTGTTGCATTAACCATCTAGTCAATATCTCCGGCAGACAATATTAATCCCTCAACACCGTAATATTCCCATCGTCGTCCATAGATATCAGGCGCGATGGAGGTGTTATTGAAGAATCGGTTTGTCGGTGGGTGACGGTGTAATCTACACCTGCAACTATTGACGGGTTTATCATTGAAAATATTGCAGGGGTGGGTTCTCCACTTATGTTAGCCGAAGTAGAAACAATGGGCCTACGAAGCCTTTTGATCAGCGCCTTGCAGAATGGATCGGTAGTGACGCGAATGGCAATAGAACCGTCTTTATTGACCACATTGGCAGGAAATCCTAAAGCATTTTTATAAATGACTGTCGTAGGCCTTTCGAAGGCCTCAACCATAGCTATGATATCGGGTGGTGGTGCAGCAACATAATGTAAAATGTCACGGGCATCTGCCAATAAAATGATCATACTTTTTTCCTTAGGCCGCTGCTTAACGGCAAACACCTTGTCTACAGCTGCTTCATTCAGCGCATCGCAACCAAGTCCCCACACAGTATCTGTAGGATAGAGTATAACGCCATCGTTCTGTAGTGCCTGCATGCAGGCCTTTATGTCGTTTTCGAAATCCACCATAGTAATTGTTCGTCTTTAATATCAAGAGCACACTTGAAGTGACCTTCAGGGCAACGTTTGCGTCCATGCAGGCCACATGGCCGGCAGTATAGCGGGTAGTCTATTTCTACTATCCTTCCCTTTGAATGCGTAGGGCCGAAGCCGAAAGAAGAAATGGTAGAGCAGAACACACCTGTTACCGGCGCATCCATAGCCACTGCGAAATGCAGCGGTGCTGAATCATTAGTGTAGTTCATGTCAGCCCCCTGCATCAATGCGCAGGATTCAAGATAGTTCATCTTTCCTGACAGATTGATGGCCTTCTTGTTGCCAGACATATCGATTATTGATTGAGATAGTTCTTTATCATCGGGGCCGCCTACGAGGTAAACATTGTATTGAGCAGGCAATAGGTCAAGCAATTCCGCCCAACGTTCAGCGGGGTAACGCTTGGTAAACCAAACCGATGACGGAGCTATACAAATATATGGCCCATCCTGGTAGGGTTTTGCTGCCGCATAGTCGCCCGGAGTTGGGTAGAGCTTAGGCTGCGCCGCAGTTTTATCGGTAATATCTTCTATGAGCAACTGGTATCGCTCTACCTCCATAATGTACTCTTTAGCATGAGGTTCGGCGATATTGTGAGGTGCTTTTTTTGTAAACGAGAAAGCAAACGGATTTTTGTCGAACCCTGCAGTGTATTGAGCACCTGAGAAGAACATCATGAACCCGGATGTAGGGAAACGATGCGGATTGATGATATGCGTATACTGCTCTTTACGCACACGCATGGCCATCTTCAGAAGATTGCGTTTCTTTTGTTTCCGCTTATCCCATATCAGCAGGTTAGTAATAAACGGGTGATCGCGCAGCAGGCCTTCATTACCTTTTCTCAGCAAGAAATCGATTTGCGCATCGGGGTAAAACTGATGTATCTTTTCAAGAATAGCCGTGGCTAAAACTACATCTCCGGTAAAAGCGGTTTGTATAACCAAAAATTTATACATCACTTGCGAAATTACGAATGAAAGCGGTTTCTGAAGGTTTTAACAATAAAAAAAAGCAATTTTGAAAATTTGGTCCTAAATTTGTTTTATACCATGTATTCAATAATTAAACAATAGAAAATGAAAAAGATAATTTTATTATTCGCCCTTGCGGTGATGGTTGGCAATGTAGCGGAGGCAAAGGATAAGAAAAATAAGAAAAAATCTGCGGAGCCTACAACTCAGTCTGCTACTCCATTGCAGATGAATGATGGTACTGCATTATCTACCGCCGCACCCGAAAAAACCGCACCTGCTTCAACATTGAAAGCAAGTGACATGGCTTTTGCAGATGTGAATCATGACTTTGGTACAGTACAGGAAGGTCCTGATGCTACAACTAAGTTTACGTTTGTAAACAAGGGTACAGAAGCTATTGTGATACAAAAAGCGCAGGCGTCATGCGGATGTACTGTTCCTACTTATTCTAAAGAGCCTATAGCACCAGGTGCTGAAGGCGTTATTGACGTAGCGTTCCATACTTTGGGCAAGCCAGCAGGCGGATTCCAGAAGACAGTAACAGTAACTACCAATGCAGGTGTGCAGATACTTACCATAAAGGGTAGTGTTGAGAAGGCACCGACTACATCGGTACCTGAGAATAATTCAATGATCAAAACGAACTAAACAATACATTCCAAACCACTCAAACAAAAAAAATGAAGAAAGTTTTCATTACCCTTTGCTGCCTTTCATTAAGTGCATTTGCAGCAAACGCACAAGACAAAAAAGTTACTCCTGCACCGGCACCAGCTGCTGCACCTGCAAACGATCCTGACGCAGGTATATTCAAATTTAAGGATAAGGACAATACTCACGATTACGGAGAAGTTCCGGAAGGCCCTACTGCAGAATATGACTTCGAATTTAAGAATACAGGTAAGAAGCCAATCATAATTACTGAAGCACATGGTTCATGCGGTTGCACTGTACCAAAATGGCCACATGAGCCTATTTTGCCAGGCAAGAAAGGAACAATACATGTTACTTACAACACTGATCACCGCCCGGGCCCAATAAGCAAGGAAGTGACCATTTCATCTGATGCTATGGAAAAGTCAACTGTACTTCACATAAGGGGAACAGTAAAGCCAAAGCCAGTTGAAGCAGCACCAGCTACACCTGCACCAGCTACACACTAGTACCCGAATCAGTAGGCAGAAACAAATGAATATACCAAACACACCGATAGAAATATGAAGAGATTATCCATCTTATTGCTCTGCTTTATTATGTGCGCAGGCCTTACGGTAAATGCACAACACAGAAGAGGGGGCAAAAAAACAGGCACTAAAAAAGGAGCCGGCAAGGCTGCTCAGAGCGAAAAGAAAGCTAGTGGTGCACAGTTTAAATTTAAAGATGGAGACACCTTCAATTTCGGGAAAGTAAAATCGGGTCCGGATGCTGTTCATGAGTTTTCATTCGTGAATACCGGAGACCAGCCGCTTATCATCCAGGATGTAAAAGCAGGATGCTCTTGTATAGGTGTGGAGTGGCCTAAACGCCCGGTTTCGCCTGGCGGGAAGGGAACCATAAAGGTGAAGTACCATACCAGCAAAACGGGACCATTTAACAAAGAAGTATACGTTTACTCCAATGCTGTGTTGCAGCCGGGACAAAAGATGTACACGATCGATGTAAAGGGAAGTGTTATAGTAGAATAATTTTTTTAGAATTGATATGGAGAGCTTCGCTATAATGGCGAGGCTCTTTTTTTGCCTGAATCTGTAGTTGGACTAAGTTCACTAACTAGTCTCCTTTTAGGGAAATAGTGGATAAATGTATGAACGCATTTCCCAGGCTTATTGTGCAGATAAAGCCAGCGTCATCTCTTTGCAGATACCAAATGTTTTGCGGTGGTAAGGAGAAAGACCATGAGTACGGATGCTTTCGCGATGAGCAGCAGTGCCATAGCCTTTATTATCGTTCCAACCGTAATGAGGGTGTTGCTCATGTAACTGCTGCATGTATTCGTCTCTGTTCGTTTTGGCCAGAATGCTTGCAGCGGCTATTGCCGCATATTTTGCATCACCACCAACTACACATTCATGAACGATACCGAAATAAGGCGTGAACATATGGCCATCTATGAGTAAAAGTTCGGGGCGGCAGTTAAGTTGATCTATGGCCAGGTGCATAGCCTTGAATGATGCTTTGAGGATATTGATGCGGTCGATCTCCTGGTGATCGAGCATAGCAACAGCCCAGGCAATTGCTTCTTTTTCTATAATGGGACGTAAGGTATTCCTGTCTGCTTCAGACACCTGTTTGCTATCATTAAGAAGCGGATGGTAAAATTTCTTTGGCAAGATAACCGCAGCGGCAAAAACAGGGCCTGCAAGGCATCCCCTGCCTGCTTCATCGCATCCCGCTTCTACCAGCTTTTTACTAAAATATTTTTCCAGCATCGGTAGCAAATTTAAAGCAATTATATGAGGCGGAATTGTCCCGATCAGGATTTATGGAATAACGAAAACCTCATACATGATGTTCTGTGCCTATAAGAGAACCGGAGCGAAGGCTGTGGTCCGGAGACATAACGGCGGCAGGCGCTAGTGGCAGCATCCCGTTTATTTTATCGGTTTACGGTGATGTGGCACGGAATTTCTAAATTTGACAGATAACTAGTTATATGGGTACCCTGAAAATGCCGTTTTATGCAAGGCTTGCATTTATATTGATCTCTTTTGTACTTATTATTCTATTGCTTGAGCAAGGCAGCGGCATTTTTATACCATTGGTATTTGCCTTGCTCATATCTATACTGCTCTACCCGCTCAACAGATTTCTGGAGCAGAAATGGAGAATGGGGCGAGGGATGGCTGCGATGCTTAGTCTGTTGCTATTTGTAACCATACTTACCACTTTTATCTACTTCCTATCCATACAGCTAGCCAGCTTCGCCGATAATTTCCCGGTAATGAAAACGAGGTTCCAGGCAATATTTAACGACCTGCACCATTGGCTATCTTTTAAGATGCACATCAACAGGGCAACTCAGAACGACTACATCAATAAATCGGCAGCGAGCATATTGGAGAACGCGGCACACTCTGTGAGCAACGTCTTTCTTTCCATCAGCAGCATTTTGCTGCTGGCTGTGTTTGTGTTCATCTTTACTTTCTTCATGCTTTTCCATCGCAGGCTATTGATGAACTTTGCAATTAAACTATTCAGTGATGAGCATAAGAGCAAGGTAACTGAAGTAATATTTGAAACGAAGACCATGATCAATAGCTATGTAGCAGGGCTACTCCTGGAGATGGTGATCATGAGTGTAGCTAATTCGGCTCTATTACTGATAATGGGTGTAGAATATGCGGTATTGCTTGGCGTAATGGCTGCAGTATTGAACATTATTCCATACATTGGTATTTATTCGGCAACTGCATTTATAACATTGGTCACCTTTGCAAACAGCGGCCTGAACCTGGCCCTGGAAGCCGGTGTGGGCATGCTGGTGCTGCACATCATAGATTCGAATGTGCTGATGCCCCGTATAGTGGGTGCAAGGGTAAAAATGAATCCGTTTGTAACTATACTGGCCGTAATAATAGGAGAGTATGTATGGGGTATACCCGGCATGTTCCTTTTTATTCCCATAGTGGGCATGATAAAATTGATCTGCGAACGCGTAGAGGGACTTGAAGCATGGGCAATATTGATAGGTGTAGACGAAGGCGTAAAACGACCAAAAAAGAAAGTAAAATTACCGGAACCTGAGGAAGTGCAGAAAGCTATTGAAGAATAAATGCTCAATGGAGTTGATGTGAAAATAAATAACACGCCTACTCTTCTATATAATCAATCTTCCTTTTCCTTCTCATCAAACAGGTCGTCGTTGATGAGTTGCATAAGTTGCTGTATGTCCTGTGCCTTATCATCTTCCTTTTTATACCGGTAGCAAAGACATAGCTCTTCAAGCATTTTCCAGATGATCTTTTTGTTCATGATCGGATTCATGTACAATTCCCTGTCTGTTGCATTGATCTTGCGCAGATAGGTATCTACATCGCCCTGTGAATATATTGCACCACCAATAGGATCTACGAAAAACTGCACCTTGTGGTGCGGGAATACGTCATCATCATCGGCCGCGAAAAGATCGGGGTGCATGTATATATAGGCAAAGATGAATTGACGCGGAATATCAACAGCAAAAATGGGAATATCAAGGATCTCGCATAATGCCAGATACAAGATACCGATAGTGTAACTATTGCCCTGGCGGCTTTCAATTACTTTATTTATGAAGAAATGGTTCGGGTCGCGCTCAGACAGCTCATGACCCTGCAGCTTATAAAAGCTGTAAAGGATACTGTTGAATACATTCACCTGTTCCAACGGCGCCAGATAGTTGTTGAGCTCCAGCCATACGTTCTTCCGTATCTTATCGAACTGGGCAAGAATAGCGGCCACGTTAAGCTGCGGATATTGATAACGTGCCACAAGAATGGCCCCTCTCAACAACTCTGGTTGCTCAGCCCTACTCCACTCAGAGAAATCCTGCTGCAGATCCTGAAATTGCACTTCATGGATAAGCTGTTCGATACGCTGCTGGATCGTTTCATCCACGGTTACTTCCCAAAGCTGCTCCAGTGATGGAATGATCTCGGGACCGTAGTTCATGAGTTTAGACACAACAGTAGCATATACCTCGTTATCGGGGTCATCAATAAGTGCTAACAGCGCTTTTACTTCTTTGTTTACTTGTATTGCCACGTAGTCTTTTTCCCTCTGTGTTTTGTTAGTGTTATGTTGTAGCATGTGGAGACGCAAAATCTTGCGTCTCTACGAACTAATGTGTTTCCGTTGCCCCTCGCCTACCTACTATTGCAATAGTCTGCAAATGTTATAAAAAGAATTTCATTTACAGAAAATCCCTTTTGCACATGGTGTGCAAAAGGGATCAGTTGATTGTATAGTTATTTTACAAGTGCCGTTTACTTAGCTTTCTTACGGGCAGCTACTTTTTTGGGAGGGTTGGCCTTTACATCTTCTATAATTGCCTTTACCTCTTCAATTGTAAAAGTAGCAGCCTGCTCTGCACGTTCCTTTGGTATCTTGAAATTGCGTAGCCCCTGCTTGATGTATGGACCATATGGGCCTTTCAGTATGCGGATCTTTTCTTTTTCAAAAACCTTTATCTCGCTTTCGGCCTTGGCTTTACGTTTCTCTTCGATCAATGGAACAACTTCCCTTGAATCGACAGTGTAAGGATCCATTTCCTTTTTCAAAGAATAGAACTGGCCTGCATGCTGCGCATATGGACCAAAACGGCCAATATTTACAGTTATATCATCGTTCTCAAACTGCCCGAGGTTACGCGGAAGTCTGAATAACTCCATTGCTTCCTCCAGGGTAATGGTCTCAATGCTCTGATTAGTCCTTAATTTGGCAAATTTTGGCTTTTCTTCCGTTTCAGGAGCGCCAGCAGGCGCCGAGATGCCGATCTGCACCATTGGGCCAAAACGGCCCAGTCTTGCAAATACAGGTTTTCCACTCTGCGGGTCTACACCCAATTCACGCTCACCCTTCGCACGACCTGCAGTTTCTATAGTATGCTCCACGTTTTCATGGAACGGATGATAGAATTCATCGATCATCGTATTCCACTTCTGCTTGCCCTGAGCGATACCATCAAATTCAGCTTCGATCTTAGCCGTGAAATCGTAATCCATTACGCGCTCAAAATGCTCCTTGAGGAAATCACAAACGACCATTCCGAGGTCTGTAGGGAAGAGCTTACTTTTTTCAGCACCTACATTCTCATTATCTGTCTTCTCAGTTATCGTGTCGCTTTGCAACATCAATATCTGGTAATTGCGCTTTGTACCATCCTTATCTCTCTTCTCTACATAGCCCCTGTTTTGTATAGTGCTGATAGTAGGTGCATAAGTAGACGGGCGACCGATACCCAGCTCTTCCAACTTCTTTACCAGAGAAGCTTCCGTATATCTTGGCAACGGACGAGTGAACCGCTCAGTAGCTACCAGACGCTGCATATCCAACACCTGACCAGCCTGCAATGGTGGCAATAATCCTTCTGTTTCTTCCTCACCATCTTCTTCATCCTTGCTTTCTGTATACACTTTAAGGAAGCCATCGAAACGGATAACCTCACCTGTAGCGGTCAAGGGATCGGCATGCGTAGAGATACCTATCTTGGCAATGGTGCGCTCCAACACAGCGTCAGCCATCTGGCTGGCCATGGTGCGCTTCCAGATCAATTCATATAACCTGTGTGTATCAGCATCTCCCACGGTGGTAGTCATCATGTCTGTAGGACGGATGGCTTCGTGCGCTTCCTGTGCTGATTCATTTTTATTCTTGAACACACGCTGCTGAAAATACTTTTCTCCGTACTGAGCATTGATAGCCAGGCGAGCTGCATCTATTGCGGTTTCTGATAAATTTACCGAATCAGTACGCATATAGGTGATATGTCCATTTTCATATAGCTTCTGTGCGAGCAACATGGTCTTGGATACCGAATAACCCAGCTTGCGACTGGCTTCCTGCTGCAATGTGGATGTGGTAAACGGAGCTGAAGGTGACTTCTTACCCGGCTTTACCTGAACATCCTTAACAGTATAAGTAGCACCCTTACATTTTTCGAGATATGCACGGGCATCGCCCGCTACCTTTAATTTATCAGGGCCGTCGGCTTTAAAATTTACCTTCTTATTATTAATATCCGGCGCATTGAAAACAGCCTCAACTTTAAAGCTGCTCTGCGTCTGGAATTTAGTTATTTCTCTTTCACGCTCAACAATGATACGCACAGCCACCGACTGTACCCTACCCGCTGACAAATTATTACGCATACTCATCTTGCGCCACAGTACCGGAGACAATTCGAACCCCACGATACGATCCAGTATACGGCGCGCCTGCTGAGCATTGACCAGGTCCATATTAACGGTACGCGGATTGCCTACAGCTTTAAGGATAGCCGGCTTAGTAATTTCATGAAAAACAATACGCTTGGTTGTAGCGGGATCAAGGTTCAATACTTCGCACAAATGCCATGAAATGGCTTCACCCTCACGGTCCTCATCCGTTGCCAGCCAAACCTCGCCGGATTTCTTTGCTAATGACTTCAGTTCTTTTACAACCTTCTCTTTATCCTCAGAAACAATGTAGGTGGGTTTATATCCGTTCTTAATATCAATACCCATGTTATCCTTCCCCAGATCGCGGATGTGCCCATAGCACGACTTCACTTCAAAGTCGCTACCCAAAATCTTCTCTATCGTCTTTGCCTTAGCAGGAGACTCAACTATCAAAAGGTTTTTTGCCATTATTAATATATCATTTTGCAGCTCCTGAACAGGGACATGCTTTTGCAATAATAGAATATTGTTTCCAAAAAGAAAAAAGGGCAACGAAAATCGTTGCCCTTTTCAGTAAAAAATTCAGCAAATATTAGTGAGCAATAGCAACACGACCTGTTGTGCGCTCGCCATTAGCGATAACAGTGTAGAAATATACACCGGCAGCAAGGTTAGAAGTGTTGAAAGTAGCAGCACCGTTAGTTGTGTTAGCAACGTTCTGTGTAGCAACTACCTGACCAACTGTGTTAGTTAGCTCAACTGTAACTGCAGAAGGAGTAGACAGTGTGAAACCGATCTTAACTTCTGTAGAAGCAGGGTTAGGCATTGCAGTAGTATTGCTTACAGTCTTAGCAACTTCAGTTACGTTAACCATCTTAGTGCAACTAGCGCAAACTACGTGGAAAGCAGTAACATTATGCTGCAATACTGACGCGTTAGAACCTGAAGTCCAAGCATACATTGGAACGTAAACATCACCCCAACCGTTTTCGTAGTTAGGCAAAGTCTTGAACTGGCCTGAGTTAAGATCAGTAGAATCGTATGGAGCAAACAATGTATTACCTGCAGTGTTTTCTACGAAATCGTAAAGAGGACGATAGTGGTTGTATTCTCCGTTCAAGGTATCACCTGGAACGAAAGAAGCATCACCGCTCTTGAAAGAGATAGAATAACCTACCTGGTTCATAGAGTTTACGTTAAATGCTGCAGGCAATTTGAAAGTTACAGCGAAAAGACCATTGGTAGTAGTATCACCCCACTTGAAGTCAGCTGTAGAAGACGGAGAGCCTATAGTTTTCTTGAAAGTATATGCAGTTGTACCAGCAGCAGTGTTCTTTACACTATCATACTGAACCATACCGAAAGAAAGTCTTGCACTTGAAGACAAGCCATAGCCAGTTAACAAACTAGCAGCACCAGCACCGCTAAACCAACCGAAATCGATATCATCGCTTGCAGTAGCTACAGAACCCTGTGTGTAAGTGATAGTCAATGTATCAACAACAGCGGTCTTAGCTGGATTGAATTGGTACAAACCGAACAACATCATTGAATCGATCTGGAATGCTTCAGTAGTCAACTGCATCTCACCAGTGAAAAACTGAACGTCGTTAAAACCTTTAGCCTGAGGCATAAATAAACTACCAACAGATACCATGGTGTTGTATGCCAAACCTGAAGTGTAGTTCAGCTGACCCAATGTATCGTTCCAGATAGTTACAGCAGTAAGACCTGTTGTGTTACCACTAAGATCCAGTGCAGTCTGTGCATCAAGAAGGTCTGCATAATTGTACCAACGCTGAGTGCTTACAGTTGTTGTTTTGTTAGCAGTACCTGCAGCCGCGCCTGCTGCGCTGTGCTGTGCAGCTATTGCCTTTACACCAGTTTTGTATTTACCATCTAAAACGCCATGAGCAACTTTCTCATTCATTTTAGCTGACTGGAACATAATACTACTGCGATTTTCCTGTGCGGTTGCAGCAAGGCCGATAGAGCCGATGGTTAAGAGTAAAAATACTTTTTTCATTTGTTTCTTTTTTAAAAGGAGATAATAAATGTACAAATGTACGGATGTAAAGATAAGGAGATTTTTATAAAAACAAATTTAGTTTGGTGCAATTGGGGTAGAAAACGTTAAAAAATCGTGACCACAATGATAAGTTATCATTAAATGAATCTCAACGGTTTGCAAATCAGACAAATGTGTAGGGAAAGCAATTCAATTCTATTGAAATATAGATCAATGGTGGCAATACAAGGGTGCAGGCTAAGATAATTTGTTTTTCAGCACGTAGCAGTAATCTAAAGATATATACCTAGTTACACGTATTCTCAATAATTTATTATGGATATATATATACAAATAATCCGCAAAAAACATTTACTCTATTGCTCTTATAGACTATAACTTACCAAAGTTTTAACAGAGGTGCTTCACTTTAATAAAGTCTTCTGAGCAAGTTTCATTCCCTAAAGCTAAAAAAGGCGGCTCCTCTATGGAACCGCCTTTTTTATTTGCTTACAGGAAACGAAGTTAATTAGCCTGAAAACGATACTAATAGAATTAATGAGCTACAACGATGCGACCGGTAGCACGACCACCATCTGCATTAACGCTGTAGAAGTAAACACCCGCAGGTAAATTTGCTGTACTGAAAGTAGTAGAACCACTTGTAGTAGCCGCTACATTCTGAGTAGCAACAACCTGTCCTACAGTGTTAGTAATGCTAACAACTGCAGCAGCAGGAACCGCCTGAGTGAATGACACTGTAAAATCTGAAGTAGCCGGATTAGGCGTTGCCTTTGTAAGAATAGCAACCTTGTTGATATCGTTGACACCAACTGTGCCTATGTTACTAAAGTACATACGCACCATTGGTACGCTAGTTAAACCAGTAGCTACGTTGGCTAAGCCGAAAGAAGCATTACCACCGTCATTCAGCGAAGAATCTGACTGTCCGAAATAGCTGGCGAAACCTGTAGCATTAGGAGATGCTGATGAAAGCACCAACAGATCGGTAGTAACACCATTGATCTGCGCAACTGCTGCATAAGTAGTACCCGGCTGCAGAATGAACTGAGCTACACCACCTGATGCAACAGGATCGATAGCGAAGTAAGCCCAAACAGTAGAAGTAGTTGAAGAAATATCAGAAGCAAGAATTGGCTTACTCACCGACGTTGCTACAAAATTCCAGTTGGTACCAGCCTGCTGTACAGAGTACAACTGAACAGATACTGAAGCTGACCCGGTAGTAGGCACACTAGTTGATGCAAACGCTACACCAAAGCCTGAAACTGTATCGCCAACAGCAGTGGAAGGCACATCGAAACGCGCACCCTGCAGATATGACTGAGCAGGACTAACCCTGTGCAGGTAATAACTACCACTAACTTTACCAGAATTTACCATCCATGTGGTATCAGAGACAGTGAAGAAAGAGCTATCCACATTATTGGTAAGGTCTGCATCGCCGGTAATATTGGCACCCATTGGTACAGAATAGTTACCCATAGCAGTTGGCTTGAAGCCAGGGAACTGAACTATAGAATCTTCAGCACCAACAGCAAGACCCGCATAAGGCATTGTCTGCGTGTAAACAGCAGTAGCACTATTGTAGATCTGTGCACCAACAATCGGGCTTTCAACATTAGCACCCTGATTAGACAACAATATAACAGGGTAGATAGAATCTACGAACTGCAACGGAGTTGTGAACATTGAAGAATTATAGGCTGTAGCCTGTGGGTTGTACAGGAATGAGGCATGTGCATCAACATCGTGAGGATCAACTTCAGACAGTGTCATATCATCAACAGACCAGGAATAAGAACCTGCAGGATAACCGTAATGTACAAAACGGATATACACTGTAGCTGAGCTTGCGGCCGCTGAAGTGATGTTAATATGTAATGTTTTAGGATTAACGGTGCTTACATTAGTAGCCAGGCTATTATTGAAGCTCACAGGGAATCTTGTGTAAGTAGTAAAAGTTGGGGAAGTACTCACCCAAATAACGCAAGAGTCATTATACTTGCGATACAGTTCCTGGAAGTTAAGACGTACTGTAGTATGAGCAGCGCAATTGATAGCATCTGTCTGCATCCAGCCGGCAGGTGCACATGTACCACATGCCGCACCTAATGAATCAGAATCAAAAATCATCCATCCATTAGCCGCGGTAGTTGATGCCAGAGCCGCCAGATGAAAACTTGATGTTGATGCTACCGTGGTATGGTGCCATGTACCAGGACCTGAAATAACACCTGTAGTCCAACCTGATGGAAGACCTCCGTTAAAATCCTGAGTGTAGAATGCCGGTGCTGTAGTTTTCGCAGCCGCATGTCTTGCCGGCGTTGAAGTTACTATCGGACCAGAAAGATCAACCATCTTTTTTGTGATAGGCAATACCGGGCTACCGGTATGACGTGCCACAAACTGCGCATTGGCCGCACCGCCTATTGCGCAAATTGATGCGAGGAGTAATAATTTCTTCATTTTGTTTATTTTAGTATGCTGTAAAAATATAAAAACTAACTAATAATTAATGAACCGGCAATGTACAAGTCTGATCAACTGAGAAAATAAGACTTGAAAAACAAAGCTCAGTTTACCAATGAACCAGTTTCAGGTTAGACTCTTCGCTACCACCTGTTATCCTTAAGACGTAATTACCTGACGGCAATTTGGCACCGGGGATCTGTGTAGTTCCCTGAGCACTCTTACCTTCCCACAGTATTCTGCCGGTAATATCTGATAATGAAAGTGCGAGCCCTTCATTGGTATCCTGTAGCTCCCAATGATTTTGAGTAGGATTGGGGTATACTTTAAACTCTTTCTGATCCAACATCCCGACACTCAACTTTGTATCATGAGTGATGGCACCATTTATTTTAAGAATGGTCCAAACATTTTGGTTAAGATATGCATTGGTCATAGTAGGCGCCCAGTCGAACATATAGATCTGAGTATCGAGAGAATTGTAAACTTTTATAAAAGTATCTACCGACAAGCTATGCAGTTGTATCTCAACAGGAGTACTGAAATGATTGGTGTATGACGGACATGACCGGGTCTGGATCAACTTAACATATACAGTAGACCCGGATTGATTCCAGGATACTTTATAAATAGGATATCCCCTGCCATAGATCCATTGATTGAAGAAAGTATCTAGCGGCACACCATAAGCGGCCTCTGCCAGCGCTTTAAAATTAGCGGTAGTAGCATGACCCAGAGCATAGTTCTGCTGATAGGTTTTCAGTACGCTGAAGAAAACACTGTCCGAAGGAGCTATGTATTGAAGCATTCTTATAACCGCCTGTGCCTTGTTATATACTGTCTGCTGATGAAATAAGCTATCGCTGTTGCTGGTATCTGTAACCAGTACCCTACCGCACGCATCGCCCAAAGCAGAATACAGAAGCCCCTGCCTGTGTGCCTTTGCTGCAGCGGGCGACCAAAAGTGATCAAGGAATACAGCTTCAGAAAACGTAGCAAAGCCTTCGCTCAACCACACGTCGCGCCAGTCCTGGTAGGTAACATTATCTCCCCACCACTGGTGGCACAACTCATGTGCAATAATGTAAGTATTAGGAACACCAATAGTGGTCATAGTCTGGTGCTCCATGCCGCCCGGCAGTGAGGTATAACATACTCCATACTTCTCTCTCCAGAAAGGATAACGACCGTAGAGCGATGAGAAGTAATCTATGAATAGACCTATACTATCAAAATTGGCTTTGTACGCGGGATTGAACGTTGGCGTATCAATAAAGAAGTTCTGAATAAGTACAGAATCTGTTGACGCTGAAAAATGCCAGTAAGATCGGTACTCTCTGTATTTAGCAACAGCTACAGAAATAAGGTAATAGTCTATGGGGTAATGAGTTTGCCAGTGGAATGTCCATGAGCCTGGCGTTGATACGGAATCAATTGAGAGCAGAACTCCGTTGCTGCCATCTCTTACATGAGCAGGCACGGTAACGAACATATCTACTGAATCAATTTTGTCTTGTATAGATTGTTTGCATGGCCACCAGTTTTTAGCAACATATGGATCGCTGATGGTGAATACCATATGCGTGCCGCCTGAGCTTACAGAATGGGTAATACCATTAAAGAAACCGCCTGTGCCACCCGGAGGCAAACCATGGTAATAAACCTGTGTATTAAACGCTGTACCCGCGATAAGTGCTGTTGGCAACGTCATTGTTCTTACCCAGCCAACCGCAGTAACAGGCAACATAGCACCATTTACAAATGCAGAATCTATGGTAAAAGAAGAGTCCAGCTCAAAGGTGTAGACCGACATTGATGACGCCGTAACTACTGCATTGGTAATCACATTGCCACTTACATACACCGAGGTATCAGTAAGATTAATGTTGAATCTTAAATGCTTTACATCGTAGTAATCTTCAGCAGGACTGGCTACAGTAGTTTTTGCCGCCCTTTTGTTATTGCCATGAGCGCAATACCCTGCACCCGCATAAGTTGATGAGGCAAATAATAGTATAACGACAGAGGTAAGGAGTAAACGTAAATTCATAAATGAAATTTATTTCGCATAGCAAATTAATACTAATTGTGGAGAAATGGACTAACGTAACGAAAATGATGACCTGCAACCGAATAAGCCCTATACTTTCCGCAGATCATAATCGGCCTGCAGATCAAGCCAGAATTGCACGGAAATATTCAGTTCTTTTTCGAGCCTTTGGGCAATGTCAGCGGTAACAGATTCTTTACGGTTGAGCAGATCTAAAAAATCAGATGGGAACATCCCTATTCGAACAGCGAATGCAATAGGATCTTCACCTCTTGCATCCAGCTCATAGACAAGTATCTCGCCGGGATGAAGTATTTCGTTGGTGTTCATTGTCGGTTGCTATAATTACAATTCAATCAGTTCAAGTATCTTGTCAACAACATACTTATCATCCGCCATCAACCATGTTATTTCAGGGTCGCGCTTAAACCAGGTGAGCTGTCGCTTGGCATAGTTACGTGAGTTCTGTTTGATCTTATCTACTGCATATGCCAGCGTACTCTTACCATCAAAATAATCAAATAGCTCAACGTACCCAACGGTTTGTAGATTCTTTAAATGACGGGATGTATATAGGCTTTGCGCTTCCACTTCCAATCCATTCTCCATCATGATGTCTACGCGTTGGTTAATGCGGTCGTACAGCTGTTGCCGTGGCAATTCCAACCCTACTTTGATGATCTTGAAGGGCCTTTGCTTTTTAGTGTTCGTGCGATAAGCTGCGATGCTTGCTCCAGTTGACCGAATGAATACCAAAGCCCTGATAAGGCGTGCAGGGTTGGCTATCTCCATCTGCTCATAATAAACAGGATCTTCTTTACTTAGCGCATCCTGCAACCAGGTAATTCCCTCTTTGGCATACCGGTCATTTACCTCTTTAGTTATGGCTTCATCTACAGCCGGCATAGGGTCTATGCCTTCACACAATGCCTTTATGTATAAGCCTGTACCGCCGCACACCACAGCAGTATCACAAGCTTCAAAAATGGAGGATAGATACCCCAGGGCCAGCTGCTCGTAGTCAGCTACAGTCAAAGCATCAATAGCAGAAAAATCATCAACAAAATAGTGTTTTATGCCTTGCTGTTCCTCAATAGTTGGCTTGGCAGTGCCAATAGACATTTCTTTATAGCACTGCCTGCTGTCGGCCGATACGATGCTGGTGCCCAGGCGTTTGGCGACATCAACAGCTATTGCTGTTTTACCCACTGCCGTAGGACCTTGTATGACTATGAGTTGCTTCAATATGAAAAAACGGTTCGCTTAAAATGTTTACTATAATTTCTAAAAAACAAGAAGGCGACCTACGACCGCCTTCTTGTTATATGAGTTGAACATCTATTGCTTAAAAATCCTGGCTGTTATCTTCTACGTGACTTTCTTCAGCACCACCATCATCACTGCCGCCTTCGCCCTCATTACCATAACCTTCGGCCATGTCTTCAGCTCCCAGGTCGTACTTTTCTTCTATCTCCATGAGCTTACTTGGATTCACACCCTTTATGCCATATTGAGCTGGCGCTACACCTTCTTTACGTAACACAAACGGATACACTCTTCTGTAAGTCTCGTCTTTGCTTACGTTCAGGAGTTCTACAAGGAAAGTCCATTTTTTACCTGCGGGATCATACACGTAAACAAACTTCTGAGATGGAGTGGCTACCAGTGCCTGCACCGGGGTGCGGGTCATAGACAAAGCCGGTGCATCTTTCTTATTCACCAACACTTCTGAATTGAACTCTCTGCCATAAGCCCACTTATCATTACTCTCGTAAAATGATGCCGGGTGCTTACCGTCGAACTCATAAGCCTGCACTATACCCTTATGGAACTCTAAAAAGGTTTGTGTACCCTGTATCTCTATGTCGCGGTAGGTAAGGTCGTCGTCTTCCCAATATATTCTGAATCGAAGTATGGCCATTGTTTGTATTTACGATGTAAAAATAATAAATGATTAGTCCCGATTGTAGATTAATATTGCAGAAATTTCTGAACACATAATAAGTGAATAATCAGGTATGCAAAGGGCTTGAATTGATTTACTAAAATAAATATGTGAAATGTGTTCAAAAAAATAAATATTGAAAACAAAAATTACTTACCTTTGCAGTCCCAAATTTGATTTCCATGCCTAAGATGAAAACGCACTCACGTGCGAAAAAGACATTCAGAGTTACCGGTACTGGCAAGATCCGTAGGTACAAAGCTTTTAAGAGTCACTTGTTGACCAAGAAATCTAAAAGCCGCAAGCGTCACCTTCGTATCCATGGCCTGGTTCATAAGAGCAACATGCCATTGGTTAAGCGTATGCTTGTAATGGGTTAATACCCTCAAGTATATTGTGCAGCAGGTAACTGTGAAAAAGTAAATTATTTTAATAAAAGACATTAATTTTTAGATATGCCACGTTCTGTAAATGCAGTAGCATCTCGCCAGAGAAGGAAAAAGATATTAAAGCAAGCAAAAGGTTTTTACGGTAAGCGTAAGAACGTATATACCGTTGCCAAAAACGTATTAGAGAAGGGTCTTGGATACAAGTTTGTAGGCCGTAAACTGAAGAAGCGCGAATACCGCAGCCTTTGGATCGTGCGTATCAACGCTGCTATTCGTCCGGAAGGAATGAGCTACTCAGTATTTATGGGTAAGCTTGCTGCTAAGGGTATAGACCTGAACCGTAAGGTATTGGCAGACCTGGCAATGAACGAGCCTGAGACTTTCAAAGCTCTTGCTGCTTCAGTAAAGTAATCAATTACTTACTCAATCATATTGTAGCCCGCATCGAAAGATGTGGGCTATTTTTGCGTGTGCTAATCTGAATGATTGTCTGAACCAGGATTTATAGGATTAAAGGAAAAACAAGATGCCCGATGGTGTAATATCTACAACTTATTTATTATTCCAATTATTATTTGACGGCATGGTTATTAAGGCATAAAGTATAAGTCCTGATAAAAGAGGCAAATATCAAAACAGAATAACCATGAAAACAATTCAAATCAGCTTTTTTGCCCTGACGATGGGATTATTTGTAACGTCGTGCGGTAGCAGTACCACTGAGTCTACAATGAGTGACTCTAGCTCGTCAATGAGCACGGCACCTGCAATGCCGCCAACATCAGAAACATCTACCACAGTAACCACCACACCTGATACAGTAAGGTCTAGCACCGGCACTTCGCCGGACGAGGCTCCGATGGATGGGTCTGCAAATGGCGCCACCAATACCATGGAAGGTGGTAGCACCACAACAACATCTACTACAACAACACATGAAGCACCCAAAGTGCAGAGCACCAAGGTAAAAACCAAGACGGTTATAAAGACAGAAACAAAGAAATAAACACGTTCTTCCTATAACAGCAACAGCCCACATTGTGAAATGCGGGCTGTTGCTGTTATTATTTGATAAAAACCTAAGCTATAGCTGCTCCTGATATTTTTACAGAGGCTGCATTTCTCTGCTCCTGTGCTTCTTTGGCTGCTTTTACAAAGCCTACAAACAAAGGATGAGGATTTTCTACAGTGCTCTTATATTCCGGGTGAAACTGTACGCCAATATAGAATGGATGATCTTTCATCTCCACTACTTCCACCAGGTCGGTCAAAGGATTCTTGCCAACAGGAATGAAACCGGCTTCTTCAAAAGCTGCCAGGTATTCGTTGTTAAACTCGTAGCGATGACGATGGCGCTCTGTAATATTTGCAGTGCCATATATCTCTGCAGTTGTAGAGTCTGGTCTTAATTCACATGCGTAGCTACCCAGTCTCATTGTTCCGCCCATCATGGTTATCGTCTTCTGAGATTCCATCATGCTAATTACCCCGTCCTTGGTATCTGGATCCATTTCTGTAGAGTGCGCCTTGGGCATACCCAGCACATTACGGGCAAATTCCACGCATGCCATTTGCATACCCAGGCATATACCAAAGAAAGGCACCTTGTTGACACGCGCATAGCGTATTGCTTCTATCTTCCCTTCTATACCTCTGCTACCAAAACCCGGTGCCACAAGTACTGCATCGAGATTCTGCAATTTTTCTTTTGCATTTTCTTTTGTAAGGTATTCAGAATGTATGTTACGCACCTCTACCTTACATTCATTCATAGCACCTGCATGTATCAGGGCCTCTAGTATAGATTTGTAAGCATCCTGCAACTCTACGTACTTACCAATGAGCCCAATGACTACGTGACTCTTTGGGTAGCGTAGCTTGTTCAGGAATTCTTTCCATTTGCTCATGTCTGGTTCTTTGCCCATTGGCATACCCAGTTTGTTCAGGCAGGTAACGTCCAGTTTTTCCCGCATCATCTCCAACGGCACACTATAGATACTATCTGCATCCATAGCTTCTATTACAGCATCGGGGGTAACGTTACAAAACAGGGCTATCTTCCTCTTCAGATCGTTATATAATGGTTGCTCAGTACGGCATACCAATACGTCAGGACTTAACCCCTGCTCGCTGAGTAGCTTTACAGAGTGCTGGGTTGGTTTTGTTTTTAGTTCTTTTGCGGCCTTCAGGTACGGTATGAGTGTAAGGTGTATGACCAGGCAATCTGTGCCCATTTCCCATTTCAACTGACGAACCGCTTCAATGTATGGCAGTGATTCGATATCGCCCACCGTTCCACCCAACTCGGTAATGACAATGTCAAACTGTTTGTCTTCGCCCAACAGCAACATACGGCGCTTGATTTCGTCGGTGATGTGCGGGATCACCTGTACAGTTTTACCCAGATAAGCACCTTCGCGCTCTTTGTTGATCACATGCTGGTAAATGCGGCCGGTGGTCACATTATTGGCCTGTGATGTGAACGTATTGAGATAACGCTCGTAGTGGCCCAGATCAAGATCGGTCTCGGCCCCATCCTCTGTCACATAGCACTCGCCATGCTCATAAGGGTTAAGGGTTCCCGGGTCAACATTGATATACGGGTCAAATTTCTGAATGGTGCAAGTAAAGCCACGAGCCTGTAGCAACTTAGCCAATGAGGCTGCAATAATACCTTTTCCGAGAGAGGAAGTAACACCGCCGGTAACAAAAATATACTTAGTCATAACGCTCTTGTTTTACAAGACCGTGCAACTCTGGTGAAAAACAGGGGGAGAAGCAAAAGCGGTCACACAAAGTTACAAAGAAGAGCGCAATAGTCAGAAATATTTTCCTTTACTATTCAATAGTTGCGATACACTTTAACTCTATAGCTATTGCTGTAGGCAGTGAATCAATACCTACTGTAGTGCGACAGGGTTGATTATCTTTGAAGTACTCAGCGTAAATTTTATTATACGTATGGAAATCCCGCTTCATGTCTACAAGGAATACGGTAACATCTACCAGTTTATCCCATCCGCTGCCACTCTCTTCCAGTATAACCCGCACGTTGTCGAACACGCTGCGGCACTGTGCAGCAAAATCAAATTCGTGATGGTTGCCGTGTTTATCGGCCATCAACCCAGGTATTTCATCGGTACCTGCCTTGCGCGGACCAACACCAGAAAGAAATAAAAGATTACCTACACGCTTTGCATGAGGATATAAACCAACCGGTTTAGGTGCTTTATCTGTAGAGAACTGTGACATATGTTTATCTAAAAAGGTAAAATTAAAGCAATTGTGGAAAACTCACCACTATACATTCCACAGGCGGGCAAAGAGTAAAAATTTCATCAGTGAAAACCCTGATTTTTTAATTAACAGAATGGAGAGAAATATAGTTCCCTTCGGTGTCTTCTATTACCGCTATATATCCCATAGTATCGCCCATAAAACTTTTCCCGAGCACAACTTTTCCTCCGGCAGGCTCTATCCTGTCAAGCACTACACTTAAGTCATTACCTGCGTTAAGATACACGCGTGACCCTTGCTTCGAGGGCACATACATTTCGCCGCAAACTATTGCCCCGCCTATACCTCCGTTATCTCGATGATGTAATAGTATGCCCATTTTGACAGGCCCCATATCCATAACAGGCATCTCATAATCATAGATGGCATTATAAAAAACCCTTGCTCTGTCAAAATCGGCAACCGGTATTTCGAACCACGAAACCGCATTATGTAACATCTCCATTTTGCGCTGAAATTTGTTAAAGACGATAAAAATAAAGAAGAAAAACGGGCTTTAACATTTTTTTTAAAATCGCGTGGCACAGAGTTTGCGTATGTACTACCAAACAGTTTAAAACACACATTTTATGAAAAGGAATAGAGCAGTTACATACTTCCGTAAAGCACAGGCGTTGAAGATATGGGAAAACCCAATGGAAGCCGATTTGAAAACACTTTTGAGCGCAACTCTGGCTATCAGCCGCAACCATGTTGTAAAGAAGCACATCACCAGCACACTACAGGAATTGAATACAAATTTGTACAGGTTATCTGCTTAATGAGTAGATAATCTGTATTCCAAAATACACAGTTCCCGCCGCAACAATATTGTCAGATATTGTGATCCGACATACGCAATTGCGCAAAGAACCATTCTGGAACATAGCTTCATCGTCTATTCAAATGGCGTCCCTCCCGGCAATTGGAAAAGAAATCAATATACAGAGCCTGTACCTGACGATTGGCTATTCTGCAGACAAGAATTGTAAAAGGACCTAGCTGTGTCCAGACACTCCTTATAGGTAACAGGCTTCACAACATAAGATGAAGCACCTGTCTTGATGCATTCATTCATTTCGATAGTATTGATGGATGTTGAGAATATAATAACTGGTATATGCCTGTATCTATCGTTTGCCTTCAACATTTTTAATGTTTGTGTACCATTCATCCTTGGCATATTCAGGTCGAGTACAATGAGTGTAGGTAAGTCGCTTTCTGCATTTATTGCATCAAGATAAGAGAGAATATTTTCCCCATTTTCCACAAAATGAATGAGCTCGGACAGTTGTATTTCCCGAAACGTGTCCTCCATGATCATCCTGTCTTCAGGATCATCATCAGCTAACAATATTTTTACAGTTTCGGACATACCTGTAAATTACACTTAAATATCCGCACTACCCCTGCAATTATTAAAATTTAAGCATTTGCATGCATTACTCAGGAAAGAGAATCGGTAAAGAATAATTGATTGTTTGAAGATGGATGTGAATTGTATTCACCAATAGTGTCCTCAATAACATTAGCAGCCAGGTAAGTAGACAACTCTTTATAGACGATCTCTCCGGCCGCATTGCGGGAAATTACCAGTATATCGAACAAAAAGCCCTTGTATTCTTCAAGCACCACATCCTGAGCATCCTGAGACATAACCATGTAATACAGTATGAATCTTTGCTTGCTTGCCTGGTCGAAAGGGATGATCAAAACGTCTTCAATCTGCGACTTATCTCCATCGAATTTAGTGCCCACAAGAGCCCGATATACGCTGCTTAAATACTTTGCCTGTTCTAATGAATATGGTGGGGTCATTTATAAGTATATTTTCTGCCTGTAAGTTACACAAGGTTATTTAGCTATATAACCATGCCAACTCAATAACACAAATTTAGCAAAGAGATAACATCCACTTAACTTTTTTATTAAATTTAATTATGTTATGAAAAATAATTTTTCTCATAATCTATAACTCTCTAATTTCTACTGAGCCAGCCAATATTTACGTAGTAACCACTCGGCCACAACTATGATGAGAATAATAAAAAAGTACCATTTACGGTCAATAAAAGGCACAATTTCAGTATTTACCCTGATAAGTGGTTTTATAGATTGGTTATGCGTAATGCTATCGTAGAGCACCCCAATGGCAGAAGAGGGAATAAATACCCCGTTATATTTTTTAGACAATCCGTATAGCAAAGGATAGTCTGCCCCTTGTTCCATTGATTCTACCGGTGTGGTCTCAACTGCAAATGAGCCATTTGATACAAGCTCTTTTCCATTATAAGTAGCGTGCGCACGGTAAGTATATGTACCACCGGCCCATACCCCAATATTGAGTGCATAATTATTGCCCGACCGCTCAAAAGTGTAGTCTCGCTTACGACCTGCGCTGTCTATGATAGTTACTGCGGCATCAGGCGAATTAACGTGCTCATTATTGGCATTTAGCAGTCGCGCAGAAAGTGCAATTGGCTCCTGATCTCTCCACACATATTTAGGTAAAGATGCGGCAAATTGCTTTTCATTATTGCCCGCAGAAAGAAAAGCTACCGTCTGGCGGATACACTCATCAATAACTACGTGGCTATTGAAGTTTTTAAACTCATACAATCTCCATCTCCACAATCCTTCTCCCGCAAGAATAGCAACCGGAACAGCTCCCTGTTGCATCATCCAGATGGGCGTGGTTCCATCTCCTGCACCCGACCGCTGAGTGAACAGCGCATTTGTACCGGGGGCATTCATCACATTGCCAATAGCAAGGGTAAGTGGTGGCATTTTGTCTGTTACAGACTGCACCTGCTGGGGCAACGTAAATGTATTGAACGATGTATTGTAAGTAGCCAGCACATCGTGTGAAGGGCCTGAAGTGATGGCAGTGAACGTAAGATCCTTCAGCGCATTTACAGCGGCCAGACTAGTCTGCCCGCCTAATATCAACCACATAGGCTTTTTGGCAGCGATCAACTGCCTGGAAATATCATTGCGCAATGACGGTAAGCCATGCAGGATAATGACATTGTAACCCGACAATGACGCCGGGAAATTATCTGCTGTACAAACAGTGATATTATAGCTTTCAATACCTGCAAGCGCTTCCTTTATTGCATTAACATCGGGGTGCGGAGATGCTGATGCGATCAGAATGTTTTTCTTCTCGTCAACAACCTCTATAAATATATCCCGATGATTATTAGCTGTATTCTTTTCTCCCTCAACCTCAGGCGCGGAAATAACATAATGGTGCAGGCCCGGTTTGTCTGCTTTAATGGTGTAGGCAACCGACCTGTCGAACTTATCTGTATTGACTACCAAAGGTGCCGTAGACAATGTAGCATTACCTTCTTTCAACGATATAGTGTTATTATACCCCTTGCACAATTGTGCAACAATGTCTGCTCTGATCTCAAAGGAAGTGTTGAGGGTAACTACTTTATTGGCGTATACCTGCGCTACACGCATATCTTTTTGTGCAGCACTGTCGCCTATGGCAACCGAGTAGAGCGATGCATGTATTGGTATTTGCTGAAATAATGGATTTGCCCCCTGATTAAAACGCCCGTCGCTGGCGAGTATAACAGCGCCAAGATTTTGTAATCCATAATATTCCTGAGCACCGGTGATAGCCGCAGCGATATCTGTGGCGGTTTGCTTGTATTGAAAAGGACTATCTGCCTGTACGCTTCCACCAAAACCCCATTTCACTACCTTGTATTTGTCTGACAATTTCTGCAGTAACTGCTCTGTATTTTTACGATAGTTAGCTGAATCTGCACCTAATGCTACACCAACAGAAGTAGAGTTATCCTGCAAGAGCAGAACCACGGGTTTTTCGATAGTATTCTGCGTAATAGTAATAGCGGGAACCAGGATCAACAAGATGGTAAAAAACACCACTAACCCACGCAGCAGAGAAGTAAGCCACGGGTAAGGAACAGCACGCCTTTTATCCGATAGATATACCCAGTAAGCCGCACCAACAGACAATAAAGCGGCTATAAGCCAATAGAACCATTGCATCGGCAGCAAACTAACGAAAAAATCAAAAAAAGCGGTACAAATACAAATAAAATAAGAACTTTGATAGTGATATTAACAAACTGTGTTTTTATATTTTATACCATGAGTGCCAGGCTGATCCTATTCTTTGCTTTCTTCTTATCCTCTTTTGCCCTATCTGCCCAACGTACCCGCGTAACGCAAGTACCTAAGTCACCAACTTCTGTGGCCAATGGGGTGAACAGCTCGGGCGATAAAAAGATCGTGACCACATCGCGCAAGGCAAATGGCTACATGGTATACAAAGGAGATACAATAAAAGGATTGATCATGATGGGATTGGATGGCGTGTACCTGGACCATATTCAAAATAACGGCAGCGGTAAATTTTACGACGTAAAGTTTAAAGACCGCGGACTGAAGACCATAATGATGTACAATGCCGACAATAAACCACTATGCCTGACCAGAGTAAAAGAAAGTGATAAAAAACTGATGCGCCTGCTGCATGAAGGCAAACTGACGGTGTATGACGACAGAATAGGCTATGTATATACCCCAGACGATATAGATCCATTTCTGGTGGTTGTTTCTTACAATGGCGAAGTGGAAACCCTTGGCTCCTTCTCCAAAGGAGAAACCCGTAAAGACCTGATTGCCTACATAAATGACGTCTACGGATTGAAGATCGACTACAAAACAAAGTGGTCGGAGTTGATGCTGACCATGGATGGGCTGGATTAATGCCTGCTAAAAATCCCTTCGTTACACATCACCCCGACAACATTACATAGCTACAAAATAGTGGGATAATTTGATAATTGTCAAATACTTACATTGTAAAAATGAGGTATCTTGGCAGCTCAATGTTTAGCTCTATGGGAAAAAATATTACGTTTATTGTATTGTTGTTCCTTTCTATTACCGCGTCAGCTCAGCGTAGCCAAACTTTAAAAGGAAGAGTTGTTGAAAAAGAATCAAAATCTCCGCTCAGTGGAGTAACTATTATCATAACTGACCTCAGCCCCGTTAAAGGCACAGCTACCGACAGCAACGGTTATTTCTCAATAACAGAAGTGCCTGTGGGCAAACACAATATTGCGGCGTCATATACCGGATATACGGGCTTCAATGCCGCTGACGTAGAAGTATCATCGGCCAAAGAAGTAGTGATGGCTATAGAGATGGAAGAAGCCAGTGTAAAGATGAGCGAAGTGACCATTGCCACCCGACGTGATCATATCAACGATATGGCATTGGTAAGCACCAAAACATTTGATGTGCGGGAAACTGAACGTTACGCAGGTAGCAGAAGCGACCCGGCACGCATGGCTTCTAACTTCGCCGGGGTGCAGGGCGGCAATGACAGCCGTAACGACATAGTAATACGCGGCAATTCGCCACAAGGTGTGCTTTGGCGCCTGGAGGGTGTGGATATCCCAAATCCTAATCACTTTGCTATACCTGGCACATCCGGCGGACCGGTAAGTATGCTCAACAGCAAGACACTGGCCAACAGCGACTTTTTTACCGGTGCTTTCCCCGGTGAATATGGCAATGCAATAGCCGGCGTGTTTGATCTGAAACTAAGAAACGGAAATAATAACAGGTATGAATTTACCGGACAGCTTGGCTTTCTGGGCACAGAACTGGCTGCAGAAGGACCTCTATCGCGCAAATCAGGCTCATCATTTCTATTTACCTACCGCTACTCTACCCTGCAGTTGTTTGAAGGACTGAATATAAAAATAGGCACATCGTCAGTACCCAAATACCAGGACGCAACATTCAAGCTCAACTTTCCAATGGGTAAGGGTAATCTATCGTTTTTCGGTATTGGTGGACTGAGCAGTATAGACCTGATAGTAAGTACGCTCACCAAACCAGAGCCTGAGCTGTATGGTGAATCGGACAGGGACCAATATTTCAAATCGAACATGGGCATACTGGGTGCAGAATACAAGTACACGATCAACACCCGCACCTACACACAAATTACCGTAGCCCAAACGGAGGCCGATGTATTTACGCACCATGAAAAGGTATTCAGAGATTATGCCACATTCAGGTTAGACTCTATGAAGAGTGTGCTGGGCTATACCTTTAAAAATAGCTCTACGTTAACGCACTGGTTTATGAACAAAAAGCTCTCCGCCAAACAAACACTGAAGTTTGGCCTAGTTAATAACTACTATCACATGAACCTTACAGACAGCAGCAGGCAATACCCTACAAGCAGGCAGGATTGGCAGCATAGATCAGACTTCATTGGCGGTACCGACCTGGTGCAGGCATATGTGCAGTATAAGTTCAAACCAAGTGAACACATTACCATCAACGGGGGCCTGCATGGCCAGTACCTTACACATAATGGTTCAAAATCATTGGAGCCAAGAATTGGAATGAAGTGGACGGTTAGTGAAACCAACATCATTACCGCGGGTTATGGATTACACAGCCAGATGCAGCCACTGTACCAATACTTTGCACACCTGCCGCAGAATCCGGCATCGGTAATGCACAACTATGATATAGACTTTACCCGCAGCCACCACTTTGTTGTTGCCTATGAAAGGCCGCTGAGCAAGGTGATGAAACTACGCCTGGAGGGCTACTACCAATACTTGTTCAATGTCCCTATAGAAGTTCGCACAGGTTCATCTTATTCGGCTCTCAACCAGGGCTCATCTTTCTCACGCGATTATCCAGGAGTATTGCAAAACAAGGGTGTGGGCTATAACTATGGCATCGAGGGGACGATAGAAAAGAGAATGGCACGCGGCTACTACTTTATGCTCACAGGATCTGTGTTTGACTCTAAGGCAAAAGGAAATGATGACATATTCCGCAATACCGACTTCAACACTAAGTATGCAGTAAACCTGCTGGCAGGCTATGAGCACAAGCTAGGCAAATACAGCACATTTATAGCAGGCGGAAAGATCACCATGATAGGTGGTAAGCTATATTCTTTGGTTGATACTGCGGCATCAAATGCCTATGGTGATGTGGTGATCTATGATAGCACCCGTAACTCAAAGCTGCTACCAGCCTACTTCCGTGCCGACCTGAAGATTGGCGCTAAGTTCAATTCAAAAAGAGTAACGCATGAAATAGCACTGGATCTGGTGAATGTATTCAACACCAAAAATGTACTCTCACAAACTTATAGCCCAGACCTTGCCGCACAAGGACAGGAGCCGTACTACAAACAATACCAGCTGGGTTTCCTGCCAATATTTTATTACAGGATAGATTTTGGAACGGGGAAGAAAAAGTGAGTTAACGAGCTATTGCCAACTGATGTAAACCTTTACAAAATAGGATTCGGGATTGTGCGGGATATATTTAAGACCGCCACGTCTCCCGGGATGCTGGTCAATATCTATAAGTAATTGATTTTTGAAGCCATAGGATATGATAATTTCAATTCCCTTACGTCTATAAACAGTACCAACCTCAAACGCAGAGTTATTTACACCGCTGGATGGAATACTATGCTCATCGCCATCTATGCCGTTCAGAATATACTTATACTCTTCAAACGCCTCTTGCAAATTTTTGCACCCTATCTCAGCAGAAGCAAAATTATATTCTTTACTAACCCATAGTTTACTGTGTTCTGCATACCCCCTTATGCGTTTGGCAGATGAATTTATTCCTTTCCTTTTAATACTATCAATAGAAAGTTGAATGATACGTACACTATCTCTAGCTGTATAATTTCCGGCAATCTTACCTGCCAGCCCACAATAACCTAGCCATTAAATATGGTCTACCTCTATTGTATCCTTTATAATGGGGATAGAACCAAGAATATGAGTGCTGGAATAGGTAGTGCAATAAATTTTCCATAGCCCATAATCGCCATCAACAAATTCTTTTACTGTTTCTGTTAACTTATCATAGGCGGACATATTCACAGGTATAAAAGTTGTAACGCCGTATGCTAAAGATTCATTAAAAAACAATATTATTGGTCCACGATATACTGGGCTATTTGTTTTAGAAAGCTCATACTTATACTCACCTAAGTTAAGGTTGCAGATGAATAAAGATGAATCGGAAGACATAGACAACAAAAGTTCGTTGTTCTTGTAAAGCCTAAGTAAACAAGGTTCTTTAAAAAAACAATTGTTATCCCCTTCTCTGAAATGTAAAATGGTTTTGAATTTATCTTCAGCATAACAATTATAGCCCAGTATGAAGTATAATATCAAAAAACAATAGTTTTTCATAGCAACCACTTTTGGGTTTTCACTTTTAATTTTTTTCTTAAATTTCCACACTCGTAAACTCAAACTTACCACCATCAAATAATCCCTTATCACTAAGCTTCAATGCGGGTATAACCAGCAAGGCCATAAAAGATAAAGTCATAAATGGTGCGTGCATTTTAGTGCCCAGTTCTTTTGCCTTTTTATCTACATGTGTATAGGCTGCGGCAACAGTATAGGCGTCGTCTAAAGACATAAGTCCGGCTACAGGCAATGGCATTACAGACACGTCACCGGGAGCAGACACCACGGAGATACCGCCCTGGCTGGCTATCAGCGCGTTTACTGCTTCACAAAGTGAAGCATCATCAACACCAACTGCTATTATGTTATGGCAGTCATGACCCACAGTAGACGCTATTGCACCATATGTAAGTCCGAAGTTTTTAATGAAGGCTACAGACACTTTTGCGTGCGGCTCGTAGCGGTTAACTAGTGCCAGTTTCAGTACATCATTGTCTGTGTCGCTTACAATATTTCCATCAACTACTTTAGCAGGGAATTGCAGTTCATTGGTTACCAGCTGGCCTTCTACTGCTTCTATAACCCTTATAGTTGGCGCAGCAGATGAAGCCTTTACCACAAACTCATCAACCGTTTTAGGCATTGCCTTAAAATTATTGATAGGCTCTGCCCTCATGTAGGGCAACAAAGATTTGCCATTCTCCGCAACTAGTTCACCGGAGATGTATGTCTTTAAGATATTGAAATCTTGGGGATTGTCTATCACTATAAAATCGGCAGGCTCATTTACCCGTAGCAGACCTACCGGCAGATTGTAATGCCATACAGGATTAGCACATGCTGCCAGCAGCACATCATACAGATCATACCCATGCGCTAGCGAACGCTTCACTACATCATTGATATGATGCAATACCAGTTCATCAGGATGCTTATCATCACTACAGAACATTACCCTGGCCGGATGTAATTTCAATAGCTTATGCAATGCCTCATAATTCTTAGCAGCACTACCCTCGCGTATCAATATATGCATCTCTGCAAATACCTTATCCAGTGCTTCACCCAAAGTAAAACACTCATGATCGGTAGTTATACCTGCACGTGCATATTCCATAGCCACCTCACCACGCAATCCCGGCGCATGGCCATCTACAGGCTTGCCTACCTTTTGTGCTGCCTTTATTTTGGCCATTACCCCAGGGTCTTTGTACAACACACCGGGGTAGTTCATCATTTCAGACAAGTACCAGATATCATCGCTCTGCAGCAGTTTGGCTACATCATGTTCATCAAGTGTAGCACCTGCTGTTTCAAAGCCTGTAGCAGGCACACAAGATGGGGCACCGAAGAAGAATTTAAAGGGAGATAGCTTGCTGTTGTCTATCATGTACTGCACCCCCTCCATACCGCACACATTGGCTATTTCATGCGGATCAGATACTGTTGCCACCGTACCATGCAACACAGCAACCTGTGCAAACGACACCGGCACCAGCATAGAGCTTTCAATGTGTATATGCGCATCTACAAAACCCGGCAGGATATATTGCTCGGGTGCAGACTCAACTTCCTTAATGGAATAGATAATACCACCCTGCACATCTATCTGTGCAGGATAAGTACGACGTTGAAAAAGATCTATGAGTTGGCCGGAAATGGAGAATGAATGCATGGAACAAAGATACTTACAAATATTATTGTCCAAACCTGTATCAATACACCCCTATAGTTTGTTGATCTTTCCTGCAAAATCACTCACCTCACTATATTCCGAGCAGCCACTGCCGGAATGAAAATGGATGTATAAGGTGTCATTCTTGATCCGGATAAAACTAGGATCTGGCTCCCTGCTATCGTACATATAGGTGCTGTCCGCGCTTGATTTGCTTGTATAATTAAATGTTACACTCCTGAGGTTGGCGGTAGTTGTATCGTAGTAATTACCCATTTCGATATAATACCTTTTGCCTGTTATTGTAAAGGTCGTATCATCGGGATAAGTAATTGTATAGTTGGTGAAATCGGTGCGTGTTACTGTATATACAGGGAAGAACGCACTAAAAGCGTCGCTTGCCGTTCCTGTGGCAACAAAATTACGTGCAGCCGCAGCTGCCAGGGCAGGTTGCCCACCCACTGAATTAGACATCTTGGTACAGCCTGTTAAGATTGAAATGCCAAGCCAGAAAGCCGTCATAGATATTTTGGTTGCGCCCATAGATTGTTTCTCTTTATCAACTGTCAATTAAACGCATATGTTATACTAATATTGTTTTTTATTGAATAAAGTTGAAATTTGTACTGATCAAAGCTTAGCTTGGGAAAAGATGACAGGTGCCATAAAGGCTCTAATGTGGAAGACTAGGCACAAATTTTGACCAATGAGAAAGCCACAACTAATTCAAGACTATCTCATCACCAGATCTTTTTATGTAGAACCATCGGATACCTTTCTTAACCTGCGCTACACCATAATCGAAATTTGTTGCCTCGTCATAGATACAAGGAATTATCTGTTTTCCAAACGTATCAATATAGCCGAATTTCCCATTTAAAACAACAACGGCAGCCCCATACTGAAACCTGTTTACTTTTTCAAATTGTGGTAGTATAACCAACTCACCTGATAAATTGATGTAGCCCCATTTACCATTCAGACAAACTGCTGCAAGATCACTATAAAACTCCTCTGCATTGTCAAATTTGCAAGGAGCAATTGCTTTGCCATTAGAATCAATATAACCCCATAGTCCATTATTCTTTACTCGAATCGGTTCAGGGGAAAACATTGGATTACGAACATCATCATAGTAATCGGAAATGCGCTTATTAGATTTATTTATCAAAAATTCCTTATCACTTTGTTTTACCTCGGCTCTATTATTGAAAAAATCATATGCTTGGTCATATTTACATGGTATGACTTCAACACCGGTTGTATCTATAAAGCCATACTTGCCATCTCTCTTAACAACAATCATGTCTTTACCAAGCGAGCTAAATAATTCGTCATAAATACAAGGAGCAATGACCTTGCCTCGGTTGTTAACGTAACCTATTTTTCCGTCCATCTTTATTTCGGCTACGTCATGGACTGAGAATGAAATTGGCTGATCAAATTGACAAGGAACAACCTCGATACCATTTTTATCTATAAACCCCCATTTACCGTTTAGCATAACCCTAGCCAATCCACTATAAAACCAATCTGCCGCGTTATACTTAAAGGGAATAACTTCCATTCCGGTTTTATCAATGTATCCATACTTCCCATTTTTCTTCACACTACATAGCCCATCTGTAAAACCATAGACCACATCATCAAACTGATATGGAATTACCAATTCATTCTTCTTATTAATGAACCCAAACAAATCATTCTCTTTTACAAAAGCCATAGAGTCACTAAATGATCCTATGTCATCGTACTTTATAGGGACAACCTCGTTTCCTAGTGTATCTATACAACCTCGTTTTCCGTTTTTTGTTACATATTCAATTCCCTCTTCATCAAAAATCAACCCATTGCTGTACTGAAAAGGGATAACAATTTCATTCTTTCTATTAACAGCGCCCCATTTCCCATTCTTTTGAACTATAAAAAAATTATACTTAAATCCGTATGCGAATTCATATATACAAGGTATAATCTGAGTTCCCTTTCTATCAATAAAACAATACTTATCGCCAATTTTCACGTCCTGGTAATCGCCGTAAAATGTCTCAACATAGTCAAACCGACATTTTATTATTTGATTACCTAAAGTATCAATATATCCCCATTTGTCACCTTTCATTACTTCTGTAAGGCCATCGTTGAACGTAACATACGTCATACGCGAGTTTCCGACTTTTTGCCCATAAGATGCCAGTGCAGAAATGATGACTAGTAGAATAGCAATTACGTATTTCATGAAATTCATAGGTTCTCTATTCAAATTACCGCTTTTTATCCGAATTATAATGCCCACTTCAGCTCAATGAGGACCATTTCTATATTAAATCCCTCATTCCCACCCGAATAAATTAATTTTGACACTCATTACAACACTTCTATGTATAGAATAGGACAAGGAATAGATTTTCATCAAATGGTTGAGGGCCGTGAATTCTGGCTGGGCGGCGTATTGATACCACATACCAAGGGTGCATTGGGTCACTCTGATGCTGACGTACTGCTGCACGCAATCTGCGATGCAATGCTGGGCGCTTTAAGCCTGGGAGACATAGGCAAGCACTTCCCCGATACCGACCAATCTTTTAAGAATATAGACAGTAAGATATTGCTGGAGCGGTGCTTCACACTTATAGCAGAGCGTGGTTATTGTGTAGTCAATGTAGATAGTACAATACTGCTACAGGCACCTAAGATCATGAAGTATGCCGATGATATGCGCGAAACTATAGCTAAGATACTCCACATTACTACCGACGATATTTCTATAAAGGCAACGACTACTGAGCAGATGAGCTTCATAGGCCGTGAAGAAGGAATAGTTGCCACAGCTAATTTGCTGTTGCGCAAAGTTGGATAGTGCTAAAAAAATAAAAACAACAACATGTCAAAAAAGAATCAGGCAGTATATCTGATACCATTGCCTATAGTAGAAGGAGCACTACATACCTTATCTCCTGAGGTAATTACGCATACTGCGCATATAACGCATTACTTCGCCGAAGACCTGCGCGTAGCGAGAAGATTCATCAAATCGCTGCACCCTAAGATGGTGATAGAAACGTTAGAGTTTTCGGAGATCACCAAGCACGAAGGTGCAGACAAGACATTATTCCGCAAGTGGCTGAAAGAAGGCCATAACATAGGCATTATGAGCGATGCAGGTTGCCCCGGCATTGCAGACCCGGGTGCCGACCTTGTTAATATCGCTCACCTGCAACATGCTAAGGTGATGCCACTTACAGGACCGAGCTCCATACTACTCGCACTAATGGCTTCGGGACTTAACGGACAGAGTTTTGCCTTTAATGGTTACCTGCCGGTAAAAGACCCTATGCGCAGCAAACGCATTACCTACCTTGAGGCCCACTCGGCTAAAGAGAAGCAGACTCAGTTGTTTATAGAAACACCTTACCGCAACAACTCACTGCTGGCGGACATGTTGAAGAATTGCCAGTCGCACACCAAGATCTGTATAGCACAAAACATCACCGGCGACAATGCGTTCATCAAAACAAAGAGCGTGGCCGACTGGCGTCAGGACATACCTGTGCTGGAGAAATTCCCTGCTATATTTCTGATGCTCGGTTATTAATTTGTCAGAGCAGCACTGCTCACAAACTGACCTATAAAGAGAAAGGCAAGCCACGCGGCTTGCCTTTCTCTTTATAAAAAACCAATAGTATTAGTTCATTCTCTGTTTGTTTACTGACATCTTCATTGTAGACTTTGCAAGGTCTGACAGTATGTTAACGGTCTCACCAATGTATACGTCCTTACTTACGTTCTTCAACCAATCTTTATTCTTGTTGATAGAAACAGTATCTATATTTATCCTTTCTTTATCTGCAGCAAGATTACTCATCTCCAGATTAGTAGCTTTCTTCTGTATTTCTTCCAGCTTCTTAGAGATAGCAGTTGCTTCTTCCTGCTCTTTGCGGTAGGTCTTTTCATTCAGAGAAACCGTGTTATTATCCATCTTCTTCTTGCGCGATGCAGCTGTCTGCTCTATCAGGTTAAATGTAGGATTGTTAGCCACCCTGCTCTTGCTTACTGCAGCTAGCTGACCCACGTTCACAACAGCATTCGAAGACTTGATGGCAGCAGCAGGTATCTCATCATAAGGCAATGCGGCCTTGTTCTTACGCTCGCCCATATCTTCGTCATCCAAAAACGCATATGCATCTGGCAAAGCTATATCCGGCACAACACCCTTAAGCTGAGTAGAACCACCATTCACCCTGTAAAACTTCTCCATGGTCAGCTTCAATGAACCAATGGAAGGTTCAGTATTTGAAGTATCATTAGCCAGTTGCATTCTGGTCATCGGGTTCAGCATTTCATCCAATGGCAATAGCTTCTGCACGGTACCCTTACCATACGTAGGCGCACCTACTATTACCGCACGGTTGTAATCCTGCATTGCAGCTGCAAGGATCTCAGAAGCAGATGCACTGTTCTGGTTGACCATTATTGCAAATGGACCAGAGTAAATAGCAGTATCGGTAATAGAAGAGCGCAGCGTAGTAACAGATGAGTTACTATTCTTAACTTGTACTATCGGACCACGACCTACAAATATGCCTGCCATTTCCACCACATCACCAAGCGATCCACCACCGTTGTTACGGAGATCCAATATCATTCCCGTTACACCTTCAGCTTTCAGTTTCTTTACTTCCTCAAGTACATCGGTAGCACATCTGCGGCCACTTGTGTGGTTAAAGTCGGCATAAAACTCCGGCAGGTATATGTAACCTACCCTACCTTCTTTAGTATTGATAATAGCCGACTTCGCAAATGTTTCTTCTATGTTAATTACGTCCCTTAGTATTGGTATAACCTTTATAGTATTATCGGGTCTTTTCACAGTCAGGCGCACTTCAGTGCCCTTCGGGCCACGTATCAATTTGATCACATCATTGATATCATACCCCTGCACATCTACCGGAGTCTTATCACCCTGTGCTACTTTAATAATTTCATCTTCAGCCTTCAACTCTCCCTGCTTCCACGATGGGCTACCTGTTATGATATCTGTTATCATGATCTTCCCGTTATCCGGGTTCTCTCTAAGCTTTGCGCCTATACCAAAGAAGCTACCGCTCATCGACACATCAAAATTTGTCTTGTCTGCAGGCGGAAAATACGAAGTATGTGGATCTTCTGTTTCAGCAATGGCGTTTACAAAAGCTGTGAAACGATCATCATCCTTCATTTTGTGCATTTGCTTGTACAAGCGCTGATACAACTTCTTTGTATCCTCACGTGCCTGTGCTTCCAACTCTGCATCAGTTTTCTTCTTGTAGTCGGCAGAGTCTTTTACTTTTTTGTCCTGTGCATCCTTAAGGTCCACATATTTCTCCAATACTCTGTATTTCAGTACTTCTCTCCACCTTTCAGTTATTCCCGCCTCACCGTTAGCATATGGTTCCTTCTTTGCGTCCATCTGCAGGCGGTCATCCGATGTAAATGTGAATGGCTTCGCAAGGATATCCTGGTAGTACTTTTCAGAGCTCGCTATGCGCCTCTGGTAGATCGCATCAAATGAATCGAAGAACTCAATAGAGCCTGCTTTTATTTGATCATCGATCTTAAATTCAAATGCCCCCAGCTTCTGCGCGTCCTGTCGGGTAAAGTACATTTTACTGTAGTCAAAATAATCCATCATGCGGTTGTAAACACGCGATGAAAAAGTATCGTCGATAGGACGGGGAGAAAAATGTTCATGTTGCAATGCAGCCATTACCGTCTCTATCACCAGCTTTCTTTTATCGTCTAATGACCTTGAATTTCTCCCGCTGTACTTAAACGAAAAGAAAGCAGCAAGAACACCCAATATCAACAGCGGTATCAGAATTTTATTCTTCATGAATTTCAACATAGTCTTTACTTAATGAATTATAAACAAATGTAGATTAAATGCTGTTAAAAAAAGCCTAAGCAAAGCAAAACCAAGGGTTAAAACAAAGGGGATATATTTGCCTTTGTTTACTTCTTTTGCCCCTTACCAGCAGTAACATAGAAACAATTTACGTGCCATGGCTCATTAAAGTTTTCACAAGTAATAATGCACCAAGGCAGGCTATGATCAATGAAGAACCGCGCTGCACATAGATGAGCCGTCGTGGAGTGAGCAGCACCCTTATCTTCTCCGCCAGGAATACTTTAAGGAAATCTATAGAAAGTATCAATACAAGGCAGGTACCGAAGAGTATGAGCCTGTACCCTCCTGTCTTATTGGCAGTAGCTGATACTGCTGCCAGCCAGCTGATGATAACTCCCGGATTGATGGTATTTATGATAAAACCGCTAGCCCATATTCTTACATAGTGCGCGCCGCTTATAGTTGCGGCTTCTTTCGCAGGCCGCTTAGGCTTCATTTTCCTGAGTGTACCGGCAGTGCCTACAATGATAAGGATCGCAGAGCCTATATAGGCTATCATATCGCCATGCTTGCCCAATACTATCAACCATGATGCTGCTACATTAGCAATGGTAACATACAAAAAATCGCTGAAGGACACGCCAAGTACAAACGCCAGGCCGGCTTTGTAGCTGTTGTCCATACTATATTTGATGACCGCAAAGAGTGTTGGCCCCACCGATATTGCCATGAACAAGCCTACCAGCACACCCTTTATCACCGCATCTAAAACTTCTAACTGCATTTCGGAAAGCAATATACGGGTATTATGATAATGAAGCCCATAGCAAATGCCATTTAAATCTTATAAAAACACTACGATCATAAAATGTTACGAACAGCTACATTATAGATAATGAAATATTATTTGTATTCATTACAGTGTTCACTAATTTATCTTTTCTCCTATCAATCAATACTCTTATCTTTGCCATCCAAAAAAAACAGTTAAACACAGGTGATATGAATTTACCCGGCCAGACTAATTTTTATAAAGGGAAAGTACGCGATGTGTATACCATTGCGGATAAGTACATGGTTATGATCGTAAGCGATCGTATTTCTGCATTCGATGTGGTGCTGCCTCGCCCAATACCATACAAGGGGCAAGTACTTAACCAGATAGCAGCACAGTTTCTTGATGCCACAAGAGACATTGTACCTAACTGGAAGATATCAATGCCTTTGCCCAATACCACTATTGGCTACAAATGCGAGCCATACCCCGTGGAAATGGTGGTACGTGGCAACCTTACAGGCCATGCATGGCGCACCTACAAGAGCGGACAGAGTGAATTGTGCGGTGTGACAATGCCCGATGGCATGAAGGAAAATGACTTCTTCGAAAAGCCAATTCTTACGCCTACTACCAAAGCGCATGTAGGTCATGATGAAGACATTTCAAGAGAAGAGATCATAAGCAGCGGATTGATATCTGAAAAAGAATACGAGCAATTGGAGCGTTACACTCTAGCCTTATTCGAGCGTGGTCGCGAAATAGCTAAGGGACGCGGTTTGATACTGGTAGATACCAAGTACGAATTCGGAAAGATAGGTGATACTATCTACCTGATAGATGAGATCCACACACCAGACAGCTCACGTTACTTCTACATGGAAGGTTATGAAGACCGCCAGAGAAACGGCGAACAGCAGAAGCAACTGTCTAAAGAGTTTGTAAGAGAGTGGTTGATGGATAATGGGTTCCAGGGTAAGGAAGGCCAACAGATACCAGAAATTACCGACGAAATTGCAGGCCAGATATCGGAACGCTACATAGAGCTATATGAAGTAGTTACCGGTAAAACTTTCCAGAAGCAGGATATGAACTTTAACGAAGTTGAAAGCAAGATCATTGCTGCACTAGAGGAAGTAAATAAATAGAGAATAGCATAAAGTACATAAAAGCAAAAAGGGTATTGACCGCATGGTTAATACCCTTTCTGCTTTTACACTATTGTAGTATTGCTATACCTGTTTGTCAGTAATAACAGCAACCTCAGGTGCGCCTTGCGCCCCTGCTATTTCTGCAGCCTTTTGCCTGCCAAGTATCCGTTCCCATTTAGCCTGCCATTTTACTCCGGCGTGTTTGTCAGGAATATCTGTGCCCAGCAATGCGCCCCATGGCTTAAGCCCGTCTACCCTGTCAAATATGATCTTGAGAATGGCTATGAAGGGAATAGAAAGGAACATACCTGAAAGCCCCCACAGTGCGCCCCCCCATAAGCACTATGATGATCGATACCAGGGCATTGATCTTTACTTTAGATGACACTATCTTCGGTACCAGTATGTTGTTGTCAATAAACTGTATTACCAGGTAAGCTCCCAGTATAGCCAGCTGTGTGGTGTAGCCATCTTTAGTAATGGTGGCCATCAGCAGGGGTAATGCTATAGCTACAAGTCCGCCCAAGTAGGGTATCATATTCAGTATTCCTCCAATCACCCCAAGCAATATAGCAGAGCGTACACCCAATATCATCAGCGCAGCACTATTCATTGCCGACACTATTACCATTTCTATCAGTAGGCCTATTATGTAACTTTGTATAGCGGTTTTTACCTCACCCAATATCTCAGCCACCCGAAGTGAGTACTTTTCAGAAAATACGTTGAATAAAAAATCAAGTATCAATGGCTTGTAAAACAAAAGCAGGAACATGTAGATAGGCATCAATACCAGAATACAGGCTACTCCAAGCATGCCCCCCAGGGTAGCCGAAAAGCTAACACCTCCATTCTGCACAGCACTCTTTACCATTGCCAATTGCTTCTCTATGGCTATCCCAAACTGATCATCCACCCAATGTTGTAGTTGCCCTGCAAACATCAGCGACTTAGCTTTCAGAGCGGGAATTGATTTACTGAAGGCCACTATTTCATGAGAAAGAAAATAGATTATTGCGGCAACGAACAATATGCCTGTCGCCAATGAGATCGCAATGGCAATTCCTCTTGGCAACTTCTTTTGCAATCTGTTTACTAGCGGATTGAGCAATATGGCAAACAGGCAGGACATGGCCAGCGGCACCAATACATCGGTAAGGATGAACAAAATAAAAAAGAAGGTAACTAACCCCAGCAATATTACCGGCGTCTTTATATAAAAGGGATAAACTTTTATAGTGGGCTGCTGTTCTGTGTTGTCCATATGCAGTGGCATAGGTTAAAACATCATGCCTGAGCAGTTCATACATACACCTGCCCTTGCAAGATTTACAAAAGCATTGGTAACCATACAGCATTACCCAAAATGTAGCACTAAATACCCACTAATAAAAACAACAAGAGGCGTGCAGCATCTATAGCAGCACACCTCTTGCATATAAGTTATAGGAGCAATTATTTCTTCTTCTGGGCAAATGTTATCAACGCAATGGTTTCTTTGGTCAATGGTTTAATAAGATAATAAACCACATTCTTATTTTCCTTAGCCTTTTCCATATCCCTCTTGTCTACAGAAGAAGAAAGGATATAGATCTTCAAACGGTTCTTTACATTTTCAGCCAGCTTCTCAAATAGTTCCAGAAATTCCCACCCATTCATAACAGGCATATTAATGTCTAGAAAAAGTGTGGCATTATGAGCGTGGTCGGTTCTTGCATATTCACTTGCCACATAATCAAATCCCTCTTTAGGGTCTGTAAAGGTCACTACATCTGCGCCCTTATCCATTTTTTCGATACACACACGGCATATCTTATTATTTAGCGCATCGTCATCAATAACTATAAAGCGATTTGGTTGTGTCATAGACTTAAAATTATAAAATTATAGTTCAGGTAGATATTAAGAGTTACAATGGTAGTATTTAATTGCCAGAAATTATAATGCAAATTCTATTCTGAATTCAGTACCATGATTAACTCTACTCTTCACGCTTATCTTTCCGCCAAGCGTTTCGGCTTGTGTCTTCACCATAAAAAGCCCCATACCTTTCCCTTCCGCCACATGAGAATTGAATCTTTTATACAGCCCAAAAAGCATCGCGCCATTCTTTTCCATATCTATACCCAATCCATTATCACTAAAAGTAAGCACTAATCCACCCTTTATTTTTGCACTCGATATCTCTATGACAGGCACTATGCCTGGCCTTTTGTATTTTATGCTGTTAGAAATGAGGTTATAGAATATGCTATGCAGATAACTTTTCAGGGTTATCATCTCATCCACAGCCGAGAAATCGCATTTTACCTGAAACATATCATTCTCCCCTACCCCAGAAATAGTAAACTTAATATCATTCACCAGGGTTGAGAAGTGTACTTTCTCTTTATTCTCATTTAGGCCGTGTTTCAGCTGCAATATGCGGTTGAGGTCTGTAATAACTATATCCAGCTTTTTAGCCGAGTCAAACAAACCCGTCATAAACACCTCTTTTTCTTCCTCCTCTTCTATATACCCTTCTTTCAGTGCATCAGATATGCCCATTATATTGGCTACCGGAGCGCGGAGGTTGTGTGATATAATGTAGGCAAATTGCTCAAGGTCTTTATTTCTTTGTATCAGCTCAGAGGTTATCTTTTTCTCCTGTAGTTCAGATGTCTTGCGCCCTGTAATGTCTCTTAGAGACATGATAACACCAAGTATATCCTTATCATCACTCCGTACGGGGTGAAAATTGGCATAATACCATTTGTCATCGCCACTCTCATCGGGGTAGCTTACCTCATAATTGATGTTGGCCCCGTTCAGTGCATCGCGTAGCGACTTCCTTACCACCGCGAGCGTGGTGTCTGAAAAATAATTAAGCGCCTGCGCACCTTCAACAAGGTCTTTGTCAAGATGCTTAGTTGAAAACCTCAAGGCCGGCTTATTAAATGACACAATCTTCAGATCAGAATCCAGCAGCACATAGGCTGTATGCGCGTTTTCAAAGATACTCCGTAGATTAGCCTCAGATTTTTGCAGCTGTAGCCTGGCATTGCGCCTTTCAGTAATATCCTGGGCGGTACCAACTAGTTTCTTAGGAGCATTAGTGATCGGGTCAAATATCAGTTCGCCCAGCTCACTCACCAACCTCTCTACTCCATTCCTTAGTATGATTCGAAATTCTGCATTATACGCGCCCCCATTGGCTATTGCGTTGGCAACTGCCTCATCCAGCAGTTTATGGTCGTCGGGGTGTACTATACTTAAAAACAAGTCCGCCGTAATTGTCTCTTTGGGATAATCAACACCAAATATTCTGTAGGATTCCTCGCTCCACTTTATCAAACCACCATTGTTCAGATCAGTCTCCCAGCTACCTATATGGGCAATACGCTGCGAGTTGAGCAGCCGTGCTTCACTTTCTTTCAGGCGGGTTATGCTGTTCAATCTGTCTGAAATATCTTCAGATAAGATCAGCTTGCAGGGTTTTCCATCCACAATAATTTCGGTAGAGGTAATTGCCGCCAGTAATATACTGCCATCTTTCCTGGTTATTTTCCAGATTCCTTTCTGTTTTGGTTGTGTAGTCGCAGTTTCGGCAAATAATACATATTCCGAATTGTGCATCGGCTCATGTGCTGTAGCCGGAATCATATCTCCCTTACCGTAACCGTGTAGCTGTTGGGCCGCTACGTTAACGTCCATAATTACCCTGCTTTCCACATCTATTACCGTTAGTGGGCAGGGGTTATTCTCGAATAAATTAAAGTACTTCTCTTCATGCTCAACCGATCTTTTTTCAGCATTGACCTGATCCGACATGTCGCGGAGAAAACCATTGATCTTTCTTACAATAAAGTCGCTATCCCTGGTTATGAATATCTCTGCATGTATATAGCTAACTGTCCCTGCTTCATTCAGAACCCTGAAGGCGTATTTTTTCTTATCGTGATTCTTAATAGCCTCATCTATTACATTCTTGGCAAACTCCAGATCTTCGGGATGAACGCGCAGGAAAAAATGCTCCCACGACGCCGCCACCTCACCGGGCTCATACCCGAGTATACGGTAATTTTCGTCAGACCACCATGTTGTATTCTGGTCCACATCTATTTTCCAGCTGCCAAAGCGCGCTATACGCTCCGCCTCATTCATAAAGGCTTCACGTGGCAATATGTCATTGAGGAATTGTTCGCGGGTTTCGCTAAGCTTGTATTTTTCAATTGCGCGAAGTATGGCTCCGGGCAATTTTTCCAACCGCTCCTTCAGCACATAATTAAAAGTGCCTGCCTTCATCAGGCTCACTGCATATTCTTCACTTATGGGGTTGGTAATGATGATATAAGGTATGTTCTTACCCTGCGCTTTTATTGTCTTGATGACTCCCGATACGCCTTCCTGCTCCTTAAAGTTGCCCGATAAAATAACGTCATGATTGTCGGCTTCCAATGCTTCAAGAAAACCGCTGTGGGCCTGTACGTGAGAAACGTTATATCCTATTTCCGATGCTTCAAATACGGTTCTTAGTCTGCTCGCATGAATTTCGTCTTCCTCTAACAACAGTAACCGTAACTTACTCATAATTAGAAACTTATGTTAGAATATGTGTCCAAAAAATGTCCTCAGGTAGCAAATATAATTAATTAGCATTAACAATTCACTTTCTTATTTACAAAATTCAACATACTCAAAACAATAAAATTCATCTATTTAGCCTATTATATGGAAAATAACTTATACTCATCTATGATCTCTCGCATAGACTGTCTGGCCATTACTATCATTCTTTTGATCATACTAATAGTATCGGGCGTTATCTCCTTTTTATGAAGATTGGCTTCTATTGTATCTAATAAATGAAACAGGGCATCCGCACCAATGATACCAACCGAGTTCTTTAAATTATGCACTATAGACTCAATATTGTCGGTCTTATTTACCGCCATTTCATTTTCAAGCGCATCCAGCAATGGTGGTGTTTTGCTAAGGTATATCTCCAGTATTTCTTTTATGGCACTCAGGTCTCCGCCTACAGCGTTGCGCAGGTAGTTGATGTTAGTTATCTTTTTCTCTACGATATGCTCCTTTTTAGGCAGCAGATCCCATATTTTCTGGTTCAGCTCTGCGGGGTTAAAGGGCTTGGAGATGTAGTCGTTCATACCCACCTTCACACAGTTCTCTCGTTCTCCCTGCATCACCGATGCTGTCATGGCCATGATCGGCGTGTTACATTTTAGTTCCTTTCTTATTTTAGACGCCGTCTGCACACCGTTCATCTCGGGCATCTGTATGTCCATTAGTATCAGGTCGTAGTTATTCTGGGCCACCATATCTACTGCTTTTGCCCCTCTGTCGGCAATAGACATTTTAGCGCCCCATTTTTCTATGGTATATTTCGCCACGCGCTGGTTCATTACATTGTCTTCTACCAATAGTATATGATAGCCTTCCAGCGAATGTAATACCACCTCTTTAGGCTTAGCATTTTCAAGAAACTCAGCCGACTTAGCTAGTTTAAAATTGAAAGTGAACGTAAAGGTGGTCCCCTTTCCTTCTCTGCTTATCACCTTTATCTCACCACCTTGCTGCTCTATCAGCTGCTTGGCAATAGTAAGGCCCAGTCCTGTACCCCCATACTTCCTGGTAGTATCACTTTCGGCCTGTGTAAAGCTCTCAAATATGGCCTGCACTTTATTCTCAGGAATACCTATACCGGTATCCGCTACAATAAACTCCAGATTCATACCATCCGGCCTGTTTTCTTTTATGCGTACCTGTATGCTTATGCTACCCTTTTCGGTAAACTTAAGTGCATTGTCTGCCAGGTTAAGCAATACCTGATTAAGCCTTACAGGGTCTGCTACAAGCAGATCAGGCACCTGGCTATCTATCTGCGATATCAGCTGTATGCCTTTTTTATCAGCACCTGCTTTCAATGCGAATATCACACCATTCACCAGGTTCTTCAATGCGAAATCGGTTTCTTCAAATATCAGTTTGCCCGATTGTATCTTAGTAACATCAAGAATGTCATTGATAATACGGATCATATTTACAGAAGACTCCTTGATACCGTCTACAAACTCTTGTTGCTCGGGTGTAAGCTGGGTTGTATTCAACAGGTTCACCATACCCACCACACCATTCATGGGTGTGCGTATCTCATGGCTCATCTTACCGAGGAAGGTCTGCTGCATGTCTTTAGCTTCAGTAGCCAGCCTGGCCGCTTCCTGCATAGCCTCCTGTGTCTTCAGTCTTTCGGTAATGTCATACAGGGCAAACCGATACCCTATTATGTTATTGTTTTTCGTGATCAGCGTTGCCACCTGTTCTATCCACAGGCGCTCACCGGTACGTATAATTATGGGAAACAAAAAGGTTGTTTCCTCTATCTTATCCAGTAATTGTTTATTATAAAATGCTATCGCTTTCTTCCGCCACTCTCCATCATATATCGAGGCAAATAGTTTACCCAGCAGATCGCGGTTGCTGTAACCTATGGTCTTTTTCAACCTGCTGCTCACAAATGTAAATCGTCCCTGCGTATCTGCCGTAAACAGCATCTGGGCCGATTCTTCAATCAGGTTGCGATACATAGCCTCACTTTCTTCCAGTGCCTCATTGGCCTTCTTCAGCTTGGTAATGTCAAACAGTATAGCCTTCGTACTCGCCAATGAACCTCCCTCATTATACACTGCGGTAAAATTAGCAGCTACTACTATCTCCGTTCCGTCCTTACTTTTTAGCGTAAGGTGTATATCTTTTAATGAACCATTTTTCTCAAACAGTAATTGACTATCGGCATATGCCCTTGCCGACTCTTCCGCCAGTATGCCTTTTATAGCCATCCTGCCCACTACTTCGTCTCTGGTATACCCCAGCCAGCTAAGTTCTGTTTCGTTGATCTCTGTAAAGTATCCTTTTGTATCTGTTACATGATACCCGAATGGTGCACCCCTGAATTGATCAGTATTTTTAAGGTTGATTTCAAGCGGTTGTGCGCCATTTATTTTTGCTGGGAGTATCTCCTGCAACGTTCCATAAAGACCAACCAGCTGCTGCTCTTTATCCAGTCGCTTCCTGATGATCGCTTTTACCGTCTTCTCAGTTCCTCTCCTGGTCACAACTCTAAACTCCAGTATCTCGGTATTTGTTTGCCTCGATGGTTTGGTAACCGCACGGTCTACTTTTATCGTATCTACGCGGTCCTTTCCTTTTTTTGTCACCTTTCTGAAATCATCCTGCTCCTCTGTACCACCTGCACCCGATATTCTGTCAAACGCGGCTTTGACTTTCTCTTTATCTGTTGGTGCTACAAAATTAAGCAAGGTACGGTCTACAGTATACCTGTCCTCTTCGCTTATTTCCAGCAGGGTATACAAGCCATTGCTCCATGTAGTATCATGCGTATGTATGTTCAGTTCCCAACTGCCTGTCTTAGATAAGGCTTCCGCCTGGGCCAACTGCTCGCTTAGCAGTACCCTTGTAGTAAAGTCTATTTCATCTGCATCTGGTTGTTGCGTTATCGCAATACCACCGGCCTCATTACCCTTCGTTGCCCTTCTCAATTCCAGCAGTGTCATTACAGACTGCGCCAGTGTACGGAATGCCGACCGCTGTACCTCATTTAATTTATGCGGGTTAGGCGACATAATGGAGAGCGTGCCTAATCTGTAGCCTTCCTTATTGATCAACGGTACACCGGCATAATAGCTGATCCTCTTTACACCGGTAACCAATGGATTTTTAGCAAATCGGGTGTCACCGAGCGGATTGGTCACTTCAAATAGTTCATCATCCAGTATCGTGTATCGGCAAAAAGACTGATCGCGGGAAAGTTCTTCCATGTCAAGACCTATCCGCGATTTGATCCACTGGACATTGTCATCTATAAAGCTAATAAGGGCAATTGGTGTATTGCACACCCGTGCCGTCAATTGAGTAATGTTATCAAAATCCTGCTCGGGTAACATATCTAATATATCATAAGACCTTAAAGCCGCTATTCTACCTTCCTCATGCCTCGATAAGGGTAATTCATCCATATGCACTACCTATTGATAAAATAATTTATAGCAATATTAGTAAACCGAATTGAGAATAAGTCCATATATAACATACCTCAGTGTTAATGTCAGAAACATATAGACATTTTCAACTTCTTGTTATTTTTAATAGCTTTTTATTAAGGAATAACCGTTTGTTCTACAGCAGTATACAGGTTGTGGTAAGATCCCTGAAGTGAAATAAGTTCCTCATGACTACCCCTCTCAGTGATCACACCATGATCCATCACTATTATCTCATCGGCCATGCGGATAGTGGAAAGGCGGTGAGCTATAACTATTGACGTACGTCCTTTAATCAAAGTATCGATGGCATGTTGTATCAATTGCTCACTCTCACTGTCTACAGAAGAGGTAGCCTCATCCAGAATGAGTATAGAAGGATTGTACAGTAATGCACGGGCAAATGACAATAGCTGCCGCTGGCCCTGCGAAAGCGTATTGCCCCGCTCCATAATATCGAAATGATAGCCACCGGGCAGGCGCATAATGAAATCATGTATGCCCAGTATCTTTGCCACTTCCTCTACTTTACTTACTGGTATATCGGTATTGCGGAGCGTAATATTATCATAAATAGTTCCGGAGAACAGGAACACATCCTGCAATACTATGCCCACATGCTGGCGAAGAGTGTAAATGTCATATTCATGAAGGTTAATACCGTCTATGAATATCTCTCCACTACTTATCTCATATTGTCGGTTAAGAATGCTTATCAATGATGACTTGCCCGCACCGGTATGACCTACCACGGCCATTGTCTTGCCTGCATCCAGCTTGAAGGAAACGCCCTTCAACACCGGCACACCCTCTTTATAACTAAACCGCACATCCTTAAATTCTACTGCTCCCTTTATGGTTGCAGGCTGCAAAGTACCGTTGTGCTGCATGTTCTCCTGGCTGTCCAATACCCCAAATACACGCTCACCGGCTATTACCCCCATCTGCAGTACGTTAAATTTATCGGCCAGCATACGTAGAGGACGAAACAACAGGTTGATGTACATCACAAATGCTATAATAACCCCCATAGATGCGCCATGATGCAGATATCTTACCGCACCATACCATACCAATAAGCCAAGCGACAACGCAAGAATAATTTCCACCACGGGAAAAAAAACAGAATAAGCAAAAATGCCCTTGATGTTAGCATTACGATGCTCCTTATTGATCTCTTTAAATTTGTTCATCTCGCGCTGCTCAGCTGCAAATACCTGCACTATATACATACCGGTAAGATGCTCCTGCACAAATGCATTGAGCGCCGCCACCGCATTGCGCACCCGCTGAAACGATTTATTCACACTCTCCTTAAAGATGTATGTAGCCACTATAAGGATCGGGAACACCGCCAAACATACCAACGTAAGTCGCCAGTCTGTAAACAGCATTACGGTGATGATAGACAGAATCGTCATAACATCCGCAGCTATAGATATGATCCCTTCAGAGAACACGTCATTCACCGATTCCAGGTCATTCACTGTGCGCGTGGTAAGCATCCCGATCGCATTCTTATCGTAGTAAGCTATGTTCTGAAAAAGTATCTTCTTAAATACAGCTTTACGAATATCATTCACCACCGTTTGCCCCAGCCAATTGATACGATACATAAACCAGAACCGTACAAAACTCTCCACCATCAATATAACCAGCTGTAACGCGCTAATTCTGATCAACATATCCAGCATATGCCCCTTTATGTAATGATCTACCGAAAACTGAATTAGATACGGCCGTAACGGAGATACCATAGCCAGACTAATAGACAAGAACAAAGAAAACTGCAATGTTTTCTTATACGGCGCCGTATAAGAAAACAACCTCCGCAATAAATGCAGATCAATCAGCTTCTTCTTGGGTTCTTTAGTCTTACTCATTTGTTATTTAGTCCTTTTCATCACATCTGCTCCCGAATGTCATAGTGAGCCTGATTTTACACTAGCCTGCCGAAGTGCCGAACCACGACATTCGCACGGGACGTATTCGTTTTGTACGCACCAGGAACACCCAACACTACACACTTTTAACTTCTCACTTTTGATTTTTAACTTAATTTCTTACTCCTCATTAGCCTGCATCAAATAGGCCTTAATAAAATCATCTATCTCACCATCCATCACCGGCCCCACATTACCCACTTCATAGTCTGTGCGGTGGTCTTTTATCATTTTATACGGGTGAAACACATACGAACGTATCTGTGACCCCCACTCTATTTTCTTCTTATTGGCATTGTTGGCATTCAGCACTTCCTGGCGCTTGCGTAGTTCTTCTTCATACAAGCGGCTCTTCAGCATGGTCATGGCCTTTTCACGATTCTCACCCTGCGTACGGGCTATCTGGCACTCTACTATAATTCCACTCGGAATGTGCTTCAATCTTACCGCCGTTTCCACCTTGTTCACATTCTGTCCGCCCGACCCACCAGATCTGAAGAACGCCCACTCCACATCCGCCGGACTCACCTGTATATCTATCGTATCATCTATCACCGGGTAAACATACACTGATGCAAACGAAGTATGCCTGCGTGCATTACTATCAAACGGAGAAATACGTACCAACCGGTGTACACCACTTTCTGCTTTCAATAGTCCATAGGCAAACTCGCCGTCAAACTCCAGCGTAGCTTGTTTGATACCGGCACCATCTCCATATTGCGTATCCACTTCCAGCACCTTCCAGCCTTGCTTCTCGCCATACATGCGGTACATACGCAGCAGCATCTCAGCCCAGTCCTGGCTTTCTGTACCACCTGCACCACTATTGATGACCACCATACAGGTCATCTCATCCTCCGGCTTGTCCAGCGTACTCTTAAACTCTAGTTCGTCTATTGCCTTCAGTGTGCTGGCATAGGTTTCTTTAACTTCCTCCTCGGTCGCTTCGCCTTCTTTCCAGAAGTCAAACAGCACCGCGCAGTCGTCTATCCTGGCATTTACGCTATCGTAAAGCCCTATCCAGTAATTATTGATCTTTACTTCCTTAAGTATTCCTGTGGCGCGTACATTATCGTCCCAGAACCCAGGCGATAACGTTAACTGCTTGTCGCTTTCCTGCTTGGCCAGCCTTTCTTCTATGCGCAAAAAACGGTGCAAATGCGCTATTCGCGCCTGCATGTCTTTCAATTGTTCCTGTGTCATTGCTATTGCAAATGTAAGTGAATACCTATTATGTTACTATTAGCCTTTAATGCTTCCCTCACTTGTTTTCATCCATTCACCGCCTCTATAATATTAATAGTATATCGGCGATCTGTGCAATCTGCCTGATCTGTGATTCAGACATAAAAAAACGGGCGGCAAGGCCACCCGTCAAGTATTTTCTATTCAACTATTTATAATTCCGCTTTCTTCAGCTTATCGGCAAACAAACGCTGAGCAAGGAAGAAACCACCAAACAATAAAATACCACCTACCATATCGCCGGCAATGGTATTACGGAAGAATGGTATCGCATCTACATACGTCTTTGTTAACCCGCCAAGGCTATAACCATTATATCCCGACATAAAATAACCAAAGTTAGAAACCAGGAAGAACATGCCTGATGCGCCAAATACATACGCCAAAACGCTTACCGGCTTAGGCTGCTTCATGGCAAAACCCAGCATAGTAGCCAACGCAAGTGCTGCATAGTTAAAGAACTGACCAGGATAAAAACCTGGAGTATTAGTAAATAACTGGAAATAAGTATCGGCTATGAACTGGCCTGCCAATGGCACCATCAGCGCCAATGTCTTCCTGTCCTTAATGATAGCGCCGCTAAAAAGGCCCAGAGCTGCCATCGGTACAAAGTTATAGAAATGCATATTTGCATTTACTATACGCAATATAGTAGCACTTACTACCAGCGTTATTGCTATTAAACTGTTTATATCGGTACGTTTCATTATTGTGATTGTAAGAACAAAAATACACAACTATAGCTAAATAAAAAGCAGCACGGCTATTATTAATGGATATAGTGCAATATGCCGACAACTTCTGCGTCTCTCCCCCTCATTTTTCTATTCAGCGCATCACCACGCTCCAACCCCAGCTTTTGACCTTCTACTTTAGCCTTTCTAATCTCTTAACTATCTATTATCTATTATCTACTACTTCGTCGTCAACCTATAGACCACTCCTCCATCACCTGCCACCAGCAGATCGTTATTCGGACAAACGGCAATGCTGCGCAACGCCAGTGTTGTAAACCGGTCATATTCCGACCAATGATGGCCACTATCTTCAGTATATACCACAGTCCCGTCGTCGCACGATGCCCAGCCCTTATTCTTGTCTTTAAATACAATGCTTAGCATCCTGTAGCGGGGTAAAGTAATATCATTGCCATTGCGGCGCTTGTCCCAATGTGCACCACCGTCATCACTATGATATACGCTACCCGCATAACCACAAAGCCACATATCATTCCCTTTTATATCAAGACAGGTAAATTTATCATCTGCAGGATCTTGGTAACTCCAGTTATTACCCCTGTCTGTAGTTTTCAAAACAGCGCCATACCCAATTACATACCCTGTATCTCGCCCGGCCATATATATATTGGCCGTTCCAAATGCAAGCTCCAGCTTATCTATGATAGTATAATTCCTGTCTACCCTTGTTATTGACCCAGAAGAGTTGAGATGCGTGCTAACGAATATTCCTGTATCAGGGGTAGGGAATGAAGCCCCTACGTAATATTCCCAGTCACCAATACGGTTAAATTGAAAGGTCTGCCCGGAATCAGTAGAATGAAGCACGTCCCCATCAATACCACACAGGTAAATTACCCCTTCAGCCGAAAAACTGAACCCATACATTCCTTTGGCTGCATCAGGATAAGAATTTGCCGCCCAGCTATATCCTCCATCTGTAGATCTGAGTACGGTAGAATTCAAGAACAGCTCCCCGCCTGCTATCAGGCAAATATCATTGGAAATGAACTTTATATTATTCAACCGGCTGGTTGTGTTACTCGTCACCTGCTGAACCTTCTGCCAATGCAGCAGATCTTTCTTGCAGGAGCAGAAAGAAAATAGCAACAGTGCTACAATTACAGAGTTCAGGTACTTCAACATAAAATGTAAATTTCGTTAATTACGAGAAGTTGCCAAAAATAAAAAAGCAGCCCGTTAGAGGCTGCTTTCTAAAAAATATTATTGAGTTCATTTTTTATAAACTTTCACCGAGAATGTGTAATTTTCCATCTTGCTTATCTGCTCTTCGCGGCTCATACGGCTTAATTTATTATTTTTAGGCAGGCGCAGCTTGTTCCCGGTAGGCATTTTCTCTATCAGATCTAGTAATTCGTCAGTACTCACTGCATAAGTATTAGATTCCTTTGGAGTGCTGATTGCTGTAAGAATACCCAACACATTACCCTTAGCATCTATAACCGGTGAACCGCTCTGTCCATGACCTGCAGGCAATTCCATAGTATATTGCTTGCTGTTACCGTGGTAGCCGTTTCTTGCGCTTATATAACCTTCACTGTATACAATATCTTCTTTAGGATAGCCAACAGTATATATCTGCGCGCCCAGTGCTGCTTTCCTGGCAGCCAATGTATAAGGCACTTCATTCTTGGCAAACTGGAAGTTCTTTCTTTCTACTTTCAAGATGGCCAGGTCCGACTCAGCACTGTAATTAACTACAAATGCTTTATAATAGATACCATCATTGCTCTGTATGTATACCGAATCTCCCTCACCATTACCATCGTTGATAACGTGGTAAGCAGTAACAAAATAACCATCATTGGTCAATGCGAAACCTGTTCCCGTCCTGCGTACATCAGATGTAGGCACTATTGGTGACTTCTTATTGATCACAGAATCCTGAACAATTTTCTTCAGTCTATTCTGGTCGTTGGCTATCGCCTTTACTGTATTACTGATGTTAGTGTAGTTATCGTCACTCTTTTTAGAAGAGTTCATTATTGAGTAACTGATAAAAGACGTCATCAGAGCCACTGTTGCAGCCACTGCTGATGTGCGCCAGAAATGCGCCGGTAATTGAATGGTACGTCTTGTCTTAGTAGCAGCAGTTTCCTTGTGTATGTCACTCAGCATTGCACGGAACCTCTTTTGGCTGCCATTGCTCTGCAGGGAACTGATTAGATTAAGATTGTCATTAAACTCACTGGCAAATACTTCATCTGTTTCCCTTCTGCTCTTTAGCTCCACCAGCTCCTGTGAGGACAATTTCCCCGCCAGGTAGGCTTCTGCTAATTCCCAATTATTATTAGTGTTCATAAGTTATTATTTAGCCTGCACGCTGTAAAACAATTTTCGCAGCCGCGTAAGGCACTTATATTTTTGAGTTTTCGCATTCTCCGGATTGGTGTATCCAAAATCTGCTGCTATTTCCTGCATGCTCTTATCTTTATGATAATACGCCTTCAGTAGCGACCTGCAAGGCTCCCCTATCTGGTCAAGCGCGGTATCTAACTGGTTAAAATGTACCTCGCGCTCATGGTGCACATTTATGTCTTCCTCATACGCTATCCCCACTTCAGCCCCGTCATCTTCAGTATTGTCATACAGTCTGCCAGGGCCTTTCTGCTGCTGTTGTAATCTCTTGTACCAAAGGTGTTTACTTATGGAAAATAAATAAGTACCAATAGCACAGGTCAGCGCAAAATCTTCGTTTTGTACTTTGCTGAACAATACAACCATCGCTTCCTGAAAGAGGTCGGCAGCATCATCGGTAGAACCACCGTTTTTTATTAACCAGCTATTGATAATGGGAAATTGCTGCTTATAAATCTGCTCGGTAGCCACCCTCTCGCCTTTGGCCAGTGCTCTCAGTAACTGTTGATCGTTATTTGTGGCGCTATACACAGATTAATACTTATTTAAGGAAAAAGTAACCCAAGGTCACCTAAAAGATTTGTAAATGATTTGTTAACCAACCAATTTCAGTCGATAATCACGATAAAGATAAACCATTGCTTAAATAAATTCACTCAGGCTTCTTCAAAATTTTGTTACTTTTTTCTGCAGTCCATACAGCAATAAAAGGTGAGTTAAATTCAAATATATCACACCCATAGGCCACGACTTACGACTAAGTTATACCATTTGCCTTGCCTTCATCTCCAGATACTTATTAATAACATCCACATTCAAATTCTGCGGTGTGGTGAGAATAGACAAAATACCGTGCTGCCTTAAAACTTTTACTATCTGGCGTTTTTCGTAGGCAAACTGGTCAGCTATAGTTTTTATATAAATACCTTCTATATCATCAGGGGTAGATTCATGTATTTCCTCAAGCAGTGTATTCTGGAAGAAGATCACACATATAAGATGATTCTGTGCTATTTTCTTCAGAAATGGCAGCTGTCGTTCCAATGAAGAATAGGTCTCAAAATTGGTAAAGAACAATACCAGGCTGCGCTGTGTAATACGCTTATGTATGGTCACCCATACTGCCTCATAATCGCTTTCTTTAAAATCTGTTTGTTGCTTATAGAGGGTTTCTAATATATGGTGCAGTTGATTATTCCTCCTGTCTGCCGCTACAATATCATTTACCTTGTTCGAAAACGTAATGATGCCTGCCTTATCCTGCTTCATCAATGCAACGTTCAGCATGGCCAGACAAGCGTTTATAGAATAGTCCAGCAATGTCATCCCTTCAAAAGGCATCTTCATGTTGCGCCCCTTATCTATCAGGCAGTAGATCTGTTGCTGGCGGGCATCGGTAAATGTATTCACCATCAGGCTATTGCTGCGCGCAGTCGCCTTCCAGTTTATAGTACGCACATCATCACCCGGCACATAGTCCTTTATCTTTTCAAACTCCAGGCTATGCCCCAGCCTGCGCACCTTCTTCAGTCCGGCTACCGTTTGTGTATTGGTAGCCATAAATTGCAACTGGTATTTCTTCAGTTGTTGGAACGCAGGATATACCTTCACCATCTCAGGTTCAGCCAGTATTATGCGTCTCTGTAACAGCCCCAGCGGACTGGACACATAACAGATAAGATCACCAAAATGATACTCCCCTCTGCTTAGTGGCTTCAGGTTGTAGTTAGCCACAGCTTTCGATTGCAGCGAAATAGCAATATCCAGATGAAAATCCCTTACCTGGAATTGCACCGGCAACTCATCAATAAGAAAGCCATGCACTCTAAAAGGATATTCATTCTCCATCTGAATGACCACCTCATTATCATCCCCTATGCTGAACCTCGAAGCCATCTCACGGTGCCCCGTTAAGCCGCCCTTCATAAAAAACAACAACACATAGTCAACAATAGTAAAGAAGAAGACAAGCATAGTAACAGTAAATACCAGCCTGAACAGAAACGTAAAAAAGAAAGACACAAAGAACAATACCACACAACTACTCAGCATCAGGTACCACCTGTTGCTGATCTGCAGATCACCTATATATTTCCTTATCACTCCCATTTATATTATACCCTCACTATTTATCCTCGCTACTATTAATTCACCATCAATTCAATTCGCCTCTCCGATGTCATCACACACCCACGCGATAGCGTGGACATTAACGCTCCCTCTCCTATGGTTGCCCCGCTGCCCGCCCGCTGTCGGTCTCTGACCGACGGCCATCGGGTCGGTTCTCTTTAAGTAGGTATCCACATCTCCCTCTCCTTTGGAGAGGGTCGGGGTGAGGCTTAAGCCGCATTCCATCACATTCCTTCCACATCAAACAATTGAGCCATTCAGCCATTACGCAATTGAGCCATTGATTAACGCGGTATCTCCAATCTCCCTATTACCTCTTTCAGCACATCATCTGTAGTAGCCCCTTCCATTTCCCTTTCCGGTGTCAGGCTTATACGGTGGCGCAAAACAGGATTCACAGCCTGTAATATATCTTCAGGTATCACGAAGTTTCTACCCTTCAGTACCGCAAATGCCTTGGCTATCTGCATCATAGCGATCGACGCTCGTGGCGATGCACCAAGGTATATGCTTCTATCATTACGCGTCTCATATACTATACGCGCTATAAAAGCCACCAGCTTAGATTCTATATGTACACTGCGTATCACCTGCCTTGCATTCAGCAACATGTCAGGCGTAATAACAGGCTCCAGGCTGCTGAGTAGGTCCGCCATTATGCTTTCATCATGGCGCTCCAGTATCTGTATCTCTTCCTCAAGTGTGGGATAGCCTACTACTATCTTCATCATAAACCTGTCCAGCTGTGCTTCAGGCAGGCGGTAAGTACCTTCATGCTCTATCGGATTCTGCGTAGCTATCACCATAAACGGACTCTGCATCTTATGCGTCTGTCCATCTATCGTCACCTGCCTTTCTTCCATCACCTCAAACAGGGCCGCCTGTGTTTTTGCAGGGGCACGGTTTATCTCATCTATCAGTACAATATTGCTGAACACCGGCCCTGCCCTGAACTGGAAAGAACCCGCCTGCTGATTCAACACACTCGTTCCCAACACGTCACTTGGCATAAGGTCGGGCGTAAATTGTATACGCGCAAAGCGGGTATTGATCAGCTTTGCCAGCATTTTAGCAGTAAGCGTTTTAGCCACACCCGGCACACCTTCTATAAGTATATGGCCATCGGCTAGCAGTCCGGCTAGCAATTGCTCCACCATATCATTTTGCCCTACTATCACCTTGTGTATACGCTCCTGCACCAGTTCTATCATCTCAGATAGCGGACCGGCATCATGCTGTGGTATAGTGTTCGATTCTAAGTCTTCCATTATCTATAGAGTTTACTTTTCGTTTGTATAAAATTGTTGAATGGCCCTGTATAGCTGATAAAGATAGGCATCATCAATTATTGCTGTGCCCAACCTTACTTCATGCACCATATTTATCAGTTCATTTACCATATCTATCGGCTTCCCGGTTTTCATAGCCAGCTGTTGCACAAATTCTTCATTCAACCTGCTGGTATTCAGGTAGCAGTTCATGCGCACCCACTCCAGGTATTGCTGCACCATCTTCTCTGCCAGGTTGCTGTTATTGCCGGTGTTGTAATATAGACGGCCTACTGTCTCTACAAATGATACCGAATCATTCCGCAATGGCGCTACTATGGGTACTATGCGCTGTCTGCGTTTCATCTGAAATAGTATATACACCACGGCTACAAAAAATGCCAGTAACAATGCCCAGCGTGTCGATTCATAGTTCCATAATGCATTCGACGATGTCTCGATTCCTGAATGTTCAAAAAAATCGTCCCAGTATATCTTGTTCACGTCTTTAGGAAATGTCCCCCAGATAGATGCCAGGTAATTAATGTTGTTATCCTGTAGCAGGAAATAATTGCTCATTACCAACGGTGCTGCATGTAATGTTATATGCCCTCTGCCAACTGCTATTTTTAAGCAATTGGGCTTACCATTTGCATAGCTCAAAGTATCAGAAAGTGTATAAGACAGCTCTTCGTCATTTTCATAATTCGCTGCCTCTGCCACCTCCTCACTTATTTGCTCGTTCAACGAGTCAGTTGCCATCGCAGCACCCTCTCCGTCTTTACTGTACAAGCTAGAGGTAGTATCAGTTGTAGCAACTGTATCTGCCTTTCGCGCCTCAATGGCATGCTTTATATTAGCTCCATGAGAGTAAACACCACTCATGTCTTCAAAATATCCGGTAATTGACCGCCCATTATATCCATACCTGCTCACCATATTCCCGGGCAGAGACAATACTCTTCTATTCTCCGCAAATTGCTTCGTCTCCACATGGATACTTCGCTCAAATCCACCTTCCTTTACCTGATTGAAACTCTTTAATATTTTTCTGTCAAAATCGCTGCTGAAAATAATTATCTCATTCCCTTCTCTGGCAAACGCCTGTAGCTGTGTCCATTCCTTTTCCGATACATTAAAACTTAGCCCCGTCAATATCATCAGGCTGGTACCGTTCGAATTGTACATCATGCCTTGCTCCATGGTGCTGAATTGCATGGTACTACTCAGGTCCTTCACATCGGCATTAGGGAAAAACAACTTTAGTGAATTATGTGACAGGTAAGTACCATAGGGCTTCTTACTGTCCTTTTTCAGTGTGATCTTCCACTTCTCTTTTTCCAACTGATCTTTACAGCTGCTCAGGGAAAGCAGAGCAATGCAGAGGAACGATATGTACAATGTATACTTCCTCATCTGCCCAATTGCTTTTTTACATTATTGAACAGATCTACGTACTGGTTATAGCTCGTGGCACTAAGCGGGTAATTACCGTAGTGCACATACTCATACTGTCTTGATATTTGCTTGAATGACTGCTTGTAGGCTGTGTGCTGCAGTTCTTTATAGTATTCAAAATTGGTCTTGTCTTCCCTGTACTTGATCAGTTCACTTTCCTGCAGCATCTGCAACAACCACATGTAGCTATAGCGCACAGCCAGTTTCAGATCATTGCTACTTACTGCTTTTTGCAGCAACACCTCCCAATCCGATATACCCATTTGTTCATCACCTTCCGTTTCTCCAGTGGGCAACGCCTTTTTCTTCCTGCTGAAGAGTATATTTTCATTACTCAGCAGTAGCTTGTACACCACGTATACCACCACTCCCGCCAGTAAAATCCATATCAACCGCCACACATTTTTATCGCCCAGAAACTCGGCAATACTTTTTAGTATTTTCTCAAATGCACCCGGCTTACTCTCCTTTACCACTTCTGTCTTCTCCAGATCATTCTTATAACCAAAGTCCTTATCCCTGGTCATCTCCTCCCATTGTTCTTGCACTACGGGCGTCGCAGATTCACTTGCCATGGTCTGCAGCGATGCAAAGACAATGAACAAACATAACAGCGATATAAAAAATGAATTAAACCGTTTGGGCATTCCTCTTGCTCACTTTTATAGGGTAAATAACATAGTACCAGGTTATGAAGCTGGCAGACAATATCAATATAGCCAGGCTCAGCCACACAGGCATATCTGTATGCCGGGTCACAAAGCCTTCAAAAAATGCCGCGACAATAAATATGGGTATCAGCGATATCATGATCTTGACACTATCCTTCGCTGCTGCCTTTAGCGACTGCATTCTGGTATACGTTTTAGGAAACAGCATTGCATTGCCCAGCATCAGCCCGCCGGCACCTGCTATGACTATAGATGATAACTCCAGCGTACCATGTACAAATATCACCAACACCGATCTGAAACCTAAATTATGATGGAAGAACATATACTCAAACACACCCACCATCAATCCATTTTTAAACAGCAAATAAACAGTGCCCAGCCCGGCGGTAATGCCAAAGAAGTAGGTAAGAAATGCCACTCTTATATTGTTAAAAGCTATGTATAAAAACATCACAAACTCATTCTCTCCCGCATATACATTAAACGGATGGCCGTTAGCAATGTTTTGCTCGGTCATATCTACATAGCTGTCACCCAGCACAGCCCTTACAAAAGTCTGATCAAGGTAGGCAGAGAACACACCAATAAGGATGAACGAAAGAAAGAATAAGAAAGCATAAAGCAGTATGCGATGATTGCGCCTCACCGCCAGCGGCAGTTCGGTGGTCCAGAAAGTAACGAACCGGTTACTCTTCTCTTTTTTATTCTTATAGATCGACAGGTATATATTGGCAGCCATGCTGTTGATATACCTTATCGTATTGCTTTTGGGGTAAAAAGTCTTGGCATACGAGAGATCATCTACCAGGTAGGTAAAATGCCTGGCTATCTCATCCGGATCATCCGTCGGCTCCTGGTAAGATCTCCACCTGTCAAGGTTGCGTTTTATAAATTGTCCCTCTCTCATAGGTTTATAAAGAAAAAATAAAGCTACAATATTTTGCCTTCGCAAAACAAATAAATTCGTCGGACCTTACCTAAATACCCACTTCACAATAAAAGAAGCTAAACTTTCCTTGAAAGCCGTCAAAACAAGGTCGCCGCCCCCTCGTCATATATTCTTGGCAGCGGAATCTTAGTGCCGGCGTGTTTGTTGAGTTCTTGTATAAAATACCTGATCAGTTCCGGCGAATGGAGTTCTTCATGCTGGTGCATAAAGAAGTAGCAGGTTTCAAGGCCTTGATCCATCCATTGTTTTATACGTTGTACCCATGCATCTATACGTGTGTAATCTGTAGGGTGCAGACCATTGCCCACAAAGCGAATGAAGCACTCCGGAGTGCTGAGATGCATGTGAACGCAATCGCGTCGGCCGGAGGCATCGGTAATGATGAGTCCTTTCTTCTGCTTTACCATAAAACTGTATAGCTCCTTATCATAGCCGCCATCGTGGTCGTACCAATCTTCATGTCGTAATTCCAGAAACACGTCTATATCCTGTGGCAGGTCGGCAATAAAGTCTTCTATTGCATCGCGGTGGCTGAGGCCCATCTGCGGGTGTGGCATCAGAAATACAGGCCCGAGATGGCGGCCAAAGGCTTCGACAACATTGAGGAATGCATCTACCTCGTGCCTGGCATCTTTTAGCCTGCGGAAGTGGGTAATGGATTGTGTGAATTTCGGACAGAACAGGAAGTTTTCAGGCACTGTTCTTACCCATTTTTCTACCTGCTCACGCGAATGCACATTGTAATAAAATCCATTAAATTCAATACTATTGAACTGGGTGGCATATTGCGCCAGAAAATCTTTTTCTTTGGTTCCTTTAGGGTACAGCTTACCTACCCATTCTTTAATACCCCACTTGGGACAGCCTATGTAAAATTTTGTGTTGCCTTTGCCTTTCTTAAGTATGTTCCTGTTTGTCTCCGGGTCGGGAGGCAGGGTAAAGTCTATATGATCAAGTTCGTTATCCGGCACTTTTCCAAAATCCATGAAGCCTCTTTTTTGTGTTGCTTAATCAGTCATCTATCCCCAGATCCATGCCATAAAGTATTCTGGGCATCATGCCAGAGAATATGCGTTTGTTGTTGGCGGGGTCGAAGAACTCTACGAATACCGTTTCGCCGCCTATCCCTGTGCTTTGCACATCAACTATGATCTCTTTAAGGAATTTGTTTTTGCCCCTCTCTACTACTGCACGGCCGGCAGTAAGGAGGAACGGCCCAATCAGATCTTGCATAAACGGCTCCATGCCGTCGCGGTATTCTGTATGAGTACCAGGCATGAGCCCATAATTGTAGTCTCCGGCTGTATCCAGCTTGCAGACACTTATATGCGTACTATCTCCGGTCTGGCGCAATAATGCCAGTGCTTTGTTGATATCCCTTATGGCGAACGATACTCTATACCCCTCAAAAAAAACATGCACCTGTGGCCTTGTCCAAAGGTTGCGTATTTTGGTAATGTGCTGCGCATAAAGCGAAGTAGACAGCACCATTGCCAGTAAAAAGAATACGTACTTTTTCATTGTGTTATTTCTACCCTGTAAAGTACAGAAAACCCTTAATTTTAGCGTCACAAAATAATCTTAATGAAAAGCTTTGCCAGTGATAATTATGCCGGTGTGCTCCCTGAAATGATGGAAGCCCTACACAATACCAATACAGGCCATGCACGCTCTTACGGGGCAGATGATATAACTAAGCGCACCACAGAACTAATGCGCAAGGTTTTTGCAGCCGACTTATCGGTATACTTTGTGTTCAATGGCACCGGGGCTAATGTGCTCAGCATCAGCAGTGCTACCCAATCTTATAACTCGATACTTTGCTCCGACACTTCCCATATCTATTGCGATGAATCATCAGCACCGGAGACTTTTACAGGGTGCAGATACTTCGCTATTCCGGCTAATGAACATGGTAAGCTAACACCTGACGCTATAAAGGAAAGACTGATTCGCAAGGGAGATGTACACTACGCGCAAACAGCAATGATCTCTATTACGCAGACTACAGAATATGGTACGCTGTACACACCCGAAGAAATAAAAGCGATCAGTGATCTGGCACATGAACATGGCCTGTACCTGCATATGGACGGTTCAAGGTTTTTTAATGCGGCAGCTGCGCTTGGTTGCGAGCTGAAGGATATAAGCAGCGCAGCGGGTGTGGATATATTATCTCTGGGTGGTACAAAGGCAGGCATGATGTATGGTGAGGCCGTTATTGTCTTCAATAAGGAACTGGAGAAGCACATAGCATTCAAGCATAAACAAGTGATGCAATTAGCGTCTAAAACACGCTTTATAGCGGCACAATTTGAGGCTATGCTCACTAATGAACTGTGGCGTAAAACAGCAGCACATGCCAATGGTATGGCGCAGTTGCTACATAGCGCATTATCAACATTCGCTGATGTGAAATTTACCCGCCCCGTACAGGCCAATGCATTGTTTGCAGAGATACCGCGCCACTGGTATGAACCACTACAGCAGCACTTCCCATTTTATGTATGGAAGGACAGTACACATGAGGTGCGAATGATGTGCTCATGGGATACGGAGGAAGAGGATATAGCGAGATTTAAGGAGGCGATAAGTAAGTTATAGTTGCCTGAACCTTGATGGCAATGATTGAATGATGGACTATGATGCCCGTTGGATATTTCTGACGGGCATTTTTTATTTTTCATAATAAAGACTCAAGCAGAACCAACCTGATGGTTGTTGGTCATAAGACCAACAACGCCAGAAGGGAAAAGTATGCGACACCAACAAGAATAAGCTTGGTGGCATTGCCTAAAATAGAAAAGCCCCGAATATCGGGGCTTTTCTATTGAATGATATATAACTATTGATTAGTGAGCTACTACTATCTGCTTAACGATCTGGCCGTTAGTACCGCTGATCTTTACAACATAGTTACCTGTAGCGAAATTCTGCGTAGGTATGCTAGCTGTGTAAGAAGCTGTAGAAGGAACTGACCACTGGCGAACCACACTACCGTTCATATCAAAGATAGAAACAGTGAATGCCTGAGCATCGTTCCAGTTAACCTTGAAGTTAACAACATTCTGAGCCGGGTTAGGGAAGATATTCACTTCACCGTTAGCAGTTACATTGTTTACAGCAGAAGTACCACCTGTGTAAGTTTCGTAGTAGTAGTTAGCAGCACGATCGCCGTTAGCATGCTCCCAGAAACCTGCAACGTTCCAAGACTCAGCAACTGTATTAGTCAGCTGGTTGAAAGAGTTGTAAGAGTAAGTATGCTCCTGGTTGTTCTTCCAGAAACCACCACCTGTAGTATCCCAAACCTGATCGATCTCCATCTGAGGCATCATGCTTACGAAACTGCTGTAGTTGTTAAGGGTAACATTTTCCCATGCAGCTGTAGTAGTGTTATAAGTCTGGTACAAAGATGTTGTACGGTCGTTACTTGCATCGTAAGTGTAGTTATACATGTAAGAAGGCACCCATGTAGCACCGTTCCAAACACTATAAGTAGTGCTGGCAAGCATGTTACCGGTAGTGTATGTATAGTCAAACTTATAAGCGTAAGAATAGGTCATTGTTACATTGCTGTAAGTCTGTCCGATCTCCTGAATGAGATTACCACCTACACTGTAGAAGTAAGTCTTCTGAGAAGAAGCGTCGAAAGACAATGTAGTGCTGTTCCATGTCTGGTGCTGATCAGAATACAAGCGGTTACCCAATGTATAGCTGTAAACATTCCTGGAAATATTTACCCAGTTAGTACCGCCCCATACCTGAGCTACAGAAGTATCAACATTGTTGCTACCATCGTAAAAATGCAAAGTTTTAGTTGCGTTCTCCCATGCAGTACCATTCCAGAAAGTACGTGTCTGGCTGATAATGTTGTTATTAGCATCAAACTGCTGATAAACAGTAGAATCACTTGTATAAGTAGTATCTCCCAACAATACTTTCCAAGAAGTAGCAGTATTGTATTTCAACGTGTGCATCAAATCACCACCTCTAGGGTTAGTGTATGCATAAGACGTACTGTCGTTAAGCAAGAAAATAGCACCATTGTTATACCAACCCGCCTTGGCAGCCAGCCTGGATGATGTCTGTGCCTGTACATTCTGTACAAGAAGAACAGGTATTGCAAGTGTGAAGAGTAGCTTCAATCTTTTCATAAATGGCAATTTAAATATTGTAATAGTTGTGTACAAAAGAAAAACTGTACAATGATAGTAATAATTTTCTGTAAAGTGCAACTTTTTTGAAAAATTTGTTCAATCTGTTATTCTTTGTTGGGAAATAAGGGGTTAGGGGCCTATTTGGTATTCACATGGGTTAATATTATTGTTTATAAAGAGGTATTTGTTGATGAGGTTTGTGCTCATTAAAATGATCCGATTTTTAGAATTCGTAGAATAAACAGATCGTAAAAAAGAGTCGCCCGACGGCTGGTGGTCGGGAGACACAACAGCGGCAGATGGGCACTATTCAGCAGAAAGGTTACTCGGTGCGGCGCCAAAGAAAAAAGCCTTCCGTATATCGGAAGGCTTTGGAAAATATAGAATTGTTACAAAACTATTTAAGGGTAAGGTGAGACGCGATCGGCTTCTCGTTCTTGCTGATAGAATTGTAAGTAGGAATAATGAACCTGGCACTGTAGTCGTTATCAGAGATAAACTTCAGCACATACTCTACCGCAAAGGCCGGATCGTTCTTCTTACCTACCAACAGATACTCAAGATAGAAAAGGCAAATACCAGAATCAAATGAGCCGCCATTGTCTTTACCTATCCACTTTTCAGCAAACAAGATGATATCGTTCTTATTGTCTACAACCCTTTCGTGGAGTTGTTTCAGAGAATACACTTTCAGGTATTTCAATCTTTCTACATCACCTTCTACATCTACTTCATTATTCAAAGTAGCACCTGCACGACGGGCTATCTCACTATCTACTTCTTTTATCAACTTACTCGCGGCAACATATTGCTTCAACGTAGCATCTGTCATCTGTGAGTTTTCATCCATTACAGCCGCCTTGATCGGTTCTGGTTCACGCTCATAAAATGGCACCTCTTCGCTGTTTATATTAGCCTGTGTGCCGTTTCCTACACCATTAATGTACGTGTTATTAGTAGCAACGTTCACTGTATTGGCTGCAACGTTTACTGTTTCGGCAGACAAAGCAGGTATTTCATCTTCTACTTGATGCACCTGCTCTATTACAGGCACATGGCTGACATGGTTAACTACTTCCTCAATTTTATTTTCCACAATCTGCGGCAAAACAGGCTGAGCTATTTCGTGCGGCTGTGTTGCCGTATTAATTACAGGCAATATCTCTTCTATTGCCGGTGCAACATACTGCTGAATAGGTTGTGTAGGTATTACTACCGGTGCTACATATTTTTCTACAACGGGCATTACCTGAGCAACAACGGGTGCAACAGGCACAGGCGGTGGCGCAGGTATTGGTTGTGGTGCAGGCGTAGGCAAAGTAAGATCAAAAGGCCCCTGCATGCCATTTACCGGTGCGGCTTGCTGCTGTGGTATGTATTCATTTACAGGTGCTGCTGCAACCGGCTGCGGTGCGGGCTGTGCAACCGGCTGTGGCTGCGCTACTACCTGAGGCGCGTATTGCGCTGCCGGCAATGGAATTTCATTGACTACAGGCTGCGGAACAGGTGCAGATTGGCGGACAGGAGCGGGTTGAGGTGCAATTGCCGCTACCTCTTCGTTCTGCTCATATGCTGCCTGTTCTACCCAATTGTATTTAGCATTCAGCTGACTGCGTATCTTCAGAAATTCCAGATCGGCCATTTCAAGCAGGGCACCAACCCTGTAGAAATCACGCTTCATTTCCTCCGGGAAAGTAGCATTATCATATCCAAGCTCCTTTTCTATACCAGCCCATGCATCCTGCAGCATAGAGCATACGTGGATCTCAAACTTTTTCGTTCCAGACCTGCGGTACTCTATCAGCTCCTGACGGGCAGGCTTTAAACCTGCTGTCAGCTGTATATGTTTGTATGAAAAGCTATCGAGCTTTATTTTCTTTTTGTCTTTTGAGCGCTCATTCATCACATCAAATTCCGACCCTACGATCTCAGATATTTTACTAACTGAGTCTTCGAAGTAAGTAATGACCCTGATGACAGGAATATATATATTCTCGCCTGAGCTACTATGCTGGTGATCCATCCGCGACTCTATCCGGTAATATGGTACATTGTTCTGGATAATGATCTCCTTAACCAACTCTTCCATTTTCATCATGAACGCACTATTGCTTTCGATTGATGATTGATATTTCTTTGACGGCATACTCATTATATTAAAGTACAATAATAAGTAGATTTTCGAGTAATAGGTAAAAAAAGGGGGCAGTTTAACAACCGATTAAGGAAATAGATTCTTAGTACGTCTGGAAACAACAGAAAGTTATCCACATTTAATTCACAGGAAGATGGCGAAAATTAGGTTCACATAAGTAATGGCTCTTCATAATTTTACGAATGAACATTATAATTAATTTTAGATAAATTGCATAATGTGGTCGTCTGAACTGCCTGCGGGTGATAATGGCTATCTGATCTCTCACCTGCCGGCCACAGTAACCACAAGAAAATGCCCACGACTTTTACGATAAATAACGAGGTATTATTTATACACCAATACGAAAACGCCCTGTGCGAATGCCGCCCTTCGACATGTTTAGACGATATTCGGGGGTGTGCTTGCGGAGCACCAAATAATGGATGTGTGGCTACAAGGGTCCCTGAATAGCATCTCGAAGTTGTCGTTATGACGATGCACCTTGATAGTTCTGCATAGCGTTCCTTTACACTGGGGTAAGAGGCGGCCGCTCTGTATGCTATATGCCTGTTATGAACGTGTGCTAACTGCGGCGCGCAAAAGAGCATTACAGCACCCATATATTACATAGCGCTAATAAGATAAGGCTATGGAACAATTTTAGTACTTTTACGCCTTTATTAACCTTAACTGTTCCGGCATGTGGCATAATATAGCCGCTTTTATTATAAAATTTCGTATTGCATTATTAGTAATCCTCCTATCTATCACCGGCATAATGGGCTATTATGCTATGCAGGTGAAGTTGAGTTACGAGTTTACCAGTGCGGTACCTACCGACAATCCTAAGTATATAGAGTACCAGAAATTCAGAGCTGAGTTTGGGGAGGATGGTAACCTGATGGCGATTGCGGTGAAGACAAAGGATTTCTTTGCTCCCGAATTCTTTAATGACTATGCATTGCTGGTTAAAAAAATAGCTAAGGTAAATGCCGTAGAAAATGTGTTGAGTGTGCCTGGTGCAATAGCCCTGGTAAAGGACACCGTTACCCAAAAGCTGAAAGCGATGCCTATAGCCGGCACACCACCCTTCAGTAACGTAGATAGTATCAAACAAACGTTTTTAAGCCTGCCATTTTACAAAGGACTTCTTTATAACCCTGATTCTAATGCCTACCTGATGACGGTGTGGATACAGAAGGATGTACTGAATTCTAAGGGCCGTGCCGATGTGATCAATGAAATTGTAAGACTGGGCAACGAGTTTGGCGTGAAGCATAATATAGAAATGCACTATTCAGGTTTGCCACTGATCCGCACTGAAATGGCTATGCGTGTACAGCACGAAATGCGCCTTTTCCTCATACTCTCCTTTGTACTTACCGCTGTTATCCTGGCCTTATTCTTCCGCTCGGTGGCGGCAGTAATAGCGTCTATGCTGGTAGTGGCCATAGGGGTTATATGGTCTGTAGGAACTATAGAATTACTGGGCTATAAAATAACATTGCTTACTGCACTCATTCCGCCGCTGGTAGTGGTGATCGGCATCCCCAACTGCGTATATCTGCTCAATAGGTATCACTTTGAATATGCCAAAAACCCTAACAAAATGCGCTCGCTATTGCGCATGGTTGACAGAATGGGCATAGTAACTTTCTTTACCAATCTTACGGCAGGTATTGGGTTCGGCGTATTCTTCTTCACTAAAAGCGTTTTACTAAAGGAATTCGGACTGGTAGCGGGAATCAACATCCTTGGCCTGTTCTTTATTTCGCTTGTATTCATACCGGCATTGTTCAGCTTCCTGCCGCCGCCTAATGTGCGCCACACCAGCTACCTGGAAAGCGGATGGATAAACAAACTGCTGGAAAAGATAACCAAATGGGTGTTCAGCCACAGAACGTGGATATATGCGTTTACAATAGTGGTCTGCGTATTTTCGGTATGGGGCGTAATGCGTCTGAAGAATGATGCACACATTGTAGATGATCTGCCAAAATCTGATAAAATTTACCTTGACCTGAAATTCCTGGAGAATAATTTTAAAGGTATAATGCCGCTGCAGATAGTGATAGATACCCGTAAGAAAAACGGAGTAGCATCGCTGGAAGTATTAGGCAAGATGGACAAGCTTTGCAAGTACCTGGAAACCTACCCGGAAATAGGTCGTCCATTAGCAATAACTGAGGGCATTAAATTTGCCAACCAAGCCTATTTTGGTGGCGACCCCATTTATTATGAAGTACCCGAAGATCCTATACAGGCGGCATTTGTACTCCCCTACCTGCGTACCAAGGGCGGAGATAATAATAGCATGTTCTCTAAGCTGTTGCACTCTTTTGTAGACAGCACCAAGAGCAAGGCTCGTATCAGTGTGAATATGGCCGATATAGGCTCTCACCGACTGCCCATAATGCTGGGTAAGATAAAGCCTGAAGTAGATAAGATATTTGATTCAACCAAGTATAAAGTAACCTTTACCGGAACTAGTGTAACCTTCCTTGAAGGAAGTAAGTTCATAGTAAACAGTCTCCGTGATAGTTTGATACTGGCGTTCCTGTTCATCTTTGGTTGCATGGTAGCAGTATTCCGCTCGTGGAGAATACTCGTGATATCAATTATCGTCAACATCGTTCCGTTATTAATAACAGCAGGCCTGATGGGCTGGATGGGCATCCGTATAAAACCATCTACTGTACTTGTATTTAGTGTGGCATTAGGTATTACTATTGATGTTACTATTCGCTTCCTGGTAAACTTTAAGCAGGAACTGGCGCAGCATGATGACAGTATTGCAGACACAGTACACCGTACCATACGCGATACAGGACTAAGTATCATCTATACTTCATTGATATTGGTAGCCGGCTTTGGCGTGTTTGCATTGTCTCAGTTCGACGGGACCAAATCGTTAGGCTATCTTACTTCTATCACATTATTGCTCGCAATGGTAACCAACCTTACCTTGCTGCCTGCTTTACTGCTTTGGATGGATAAGGTGATAGAGAAGAAGAACAATGCAGTTTCCTTCCTGATGGGAGAAGATGAGGATGATGTGATCAAGATGTAATCAATTTGACAATTCGGCAATTTGGCAATGCGATAATATTCATGCCGTTGTATTTGCCTGATCAATAGTTTATGAAATACCCACTGATCTACAATGATTAGTGGGTATTTTGTTTCTACTATTTTCTTGCCGTATATCTGGTTCACGGAAAGGCTAACAATGGTTGGAAAGAAATTTAGGTGATAATTATACAACCCCTGATTCCAGCAGAGCCTTGCGCTGTGGTAAGTCTGCATGTATTGCCTGTTGTATGAGGTCCAGCAGCTTTTGGTTGTTTACGTTTACATTATCCATCCAGATATTCAGTTCCTGAAAACCCAGTTCTTTATTGAACTTTACAACAGACCTGTATAACCGCCCTTTACTGCGAGCGAGAGAATACACTTCATCAACCTTCAGGCAAACAAAGTGCTGCTTATTTATCCGGGCCGGATAGGCATCTTGAATGATGTCCCAATTGATAATTTTATCGCTGAGGTTGCGAACGAAAATGCCTGTTTCGTTGAGTATGATCTGAGGCCTGCGGTCGAGAATAAATGAAAGCCCTAGTGGGTATCCTAAACCAAAGAACCCAATACACAATAGAAACTTTAACCTTTCCCTTTCCTCACCCTTTACTAAGAAAAATATGGACGGAATAACAAACAGTGAAGACATCAAGATAAACTTAACTCCCTTCCATGCAGATTTGTAGATCTTTATTTCATTCATGGTAAACCAGACGCTTATAGCATTTTACCGATGTAAATGGAAAGTATAGTAATAGCCGAAAAAACAACACTGGCAATGCCGTTGGTATTGCCGAAAGCAATGTTGATCTTACTCAGGTCTGTGGGCTTTACCAGTAGGTGCTGGTAGGTAAGTGCACCTATATAGAAAGCGGCACCTATCCAGTATACAAAGTTGAAGTGGCCATAAACCCCGGCATACCACACAAAACACGCAGATACAACATGCAACAATGTAGAGACGATCAACGCATTGCGCACACCGAGTGCAGCCGGTATAGAGTGCAACTTCTGACTTCGGTCGAAAGACTCATCCTGCAAGGCATAAATGATGTCGAATCCCGATACCCAGGTAAAGACCATAAATGAGAAAAGGATAGGCAACAGATCGAACTTGCCTGTAACTGACAGGTAAGCCCCTATTGGCGAAAGAGAAAGACCAACACCTAATACCAGGTGACATAGTGCGGTAAAACGCTTGGTATAGCTATAGAACAGGATAACGAACAGTGCTACAAATGACAAGTAAAAACAGGCCTCGTTAATAAACCAGGTAGTAGCTACAAACAATACACAATTGAGAATGGTAAAGGCCAGCGCATGGTTAGGCTTTATAACACCCGCGGGTATCTCTCTGACAGCAGTACGGGGATTAAGCGCATCAAAGCGACGATCGAGATAGCGATTGAAGGCCATAGCGGCACTACGTGCAAAAACCATGCACAGCAACATTTTACCGAAGCCGGCCAATTTATTATACGGTTCTGTAACCGTAGTAATGGCCAGCACAAACCCTATTATTGCAAACGGCAAAGCGAAAACAGTATGACTGAATTTTATCAGGGATAGGTAGCTCTTTACTTTAGCTATTGGCGATATGCTCACTGTATTCATAAATTATCTTACTTCTGCCTCTACTGTAATAGATACGGCCTCTGGCAATGCATTGGAGTGTACTACAATGTTCTTTTCTTCGTGGCCTGCATGGCCTTCGCTATTGTACAATATCGTTATCTCCCCATCACTGCCGGGGGCAATTGATTCCAGCGGGAAGTTAGGCGTAGTACAACCGCAGGTAACGTCGGTCTTAGCGATCATCAACGGATTTTGTCCGGTATTCTTAAAACGGAAAACGTGGGTAACAATGCGGCCAACACTTACAGAGCCAAAGTTGAACTTAGTTTCATAGAATTGCATAGTGGTCTTTGGCATTTCTGCTACTATCTGGCTGCGGCTGCGTGTTTGTTCGGGATAAATTTCACCGCGGTACACTTCACCATCTCTTGAATAAAAGACACCTTCACCACCACTATGAAATTTCCTGAACATGGCATTCTTACTTACACCGGTCAGTTCAACAATGGTCAGCGTAAAAATTGACAATGTAAGTATGGTCAGTAAAACGTATTTATAATTAGTATCCATGAGGGATATCTTAAGTTTACAGCAAATATATGCCAAAACGCCTTAGCCGTGTAGCAAACACGTGCATAACTGGTTATCAATAACTAGCTTATAACATCTTTTTAAGGGTGCAGTCTATGTCGGCAGTCACTTTATGCCGGTCTTTATCAAGGGGTTGAAGGCTGCCATCGGCATTTAAGACATAGTGCATCGCCTTTTCTTCATTGTCGTAGTTAAGGATGATCATCAGTACTTTACGGCCTTCAAATATGTCTTTAGCTATGATCCATTCACCACTGATGCGGGAGGTAACATCTGTGCCCCCCTTGCTTACATACTTGTCGCGCAGAGAAAATTCTCCGGTGGTATCGGTCCCGTATTTCAGATCCAGGCTCGTTTCTATGATCTTACATTCTTCGCAGGGCAAATTACCTTTGTACGTTCCGGCAACCATTTGCTTCTGAACTTCCTGCGCCACAACGAAATAGGAAAACAAAAAACTTACAGTAATTAGAAGAATATGCTTGATCATTGTATTATCTGTTGATTACCAGTTTAGTAAGCCTCTTGCAAATATCATGGATTTCAGGGAATAAACAATGTGTGGAAAATTGCACCGATGCAGCTTGCTAAGTCATTCTGATGGCGTGCACTAAAAGATGACGAAAATCATACATAAGGGTTGAATGCATCGACCGAAATATGTTTAAATTTGCGTTTTTCTCACTTTTAAAAGGAAGGTACACAATGCCAGTGTTACACAACCGGGTTAATAATGAGGAACTGAAGCAGTTAATGCTTAGCGAAAAAGAACCCCGCACAACAGTTTCTTTCTACAAGTATTTCAACATTGCCGATCCTGTTGCGTTCCGCAACGAGAACTACATTAAGTTCAACGAATTGAAGGTTTTCGGCCGTATCTACATTGCCCATGAGGGTATTAACGGACAGGTAAGCGTCCCGGCCGGCAATTATGAGGCTTTTAAGGAGGCTCTATATGCAGCAGCTCCTGAGCTGAACGGCGTGCGCATGAATATTGCTGTTGATGATGACGGTAAGTCTTTCTGGGTACTGCGTATGAAGGTGCGCCCGAAGGTGGTTGCCGATGGTATTGACGACCCTGCTTTTGATCCGTCGAAAACAGGAAAATACCTGAAAGCAAAAGATTACAATGAACTGGCAGAAAAGCCGGATACCATCATTGTAGATATGCGCAATCACTATGAATATGAGGTAGGCCACTTTGAGCGGGCCATAGAGATACCTTCAGATACTTTCCGCGACCAGTTGCCTATGGCGGTAGATATGCTCAAAGACAAAAAGGACCAGAACATCATTATGTATTGCACCGGCGGTATACGCTGCGAAAAAGCCAGTGCCTACATGCTGCATAATGGATTCAAAAATGTGTTTCATGTGGAGGGCGGCATTATTGAATATGCCCGCAAAGCCAAAGAACAGCAGTTGCCTGTAAAATTCATCGGTAAGAACTTCGTGTTTGATGAGCGTCTTGGCGAGCGCATAACAGAAGACATCATAGCCGAGTGCCACATTTGTGGTAAGCCATGCGATACGCATACCAACTGCGCCAACGATGGCTGCCACCTGCTGTTTATACAATGCCCTGAATGCGCCGCTCAGTATGAAGGCTGTTGCAGCGAATCGTGCATGGAAGAGAAGAACATGTCTCCCGAAGAGCAGAAAGCACTGAGAGCGGGCCGTGAAAATGGCACCATGATCTTCAATAAATCTAAAGATCACCCGCTCAGAAAGCACAGGGAAGAATGGAAAGCCGAGCAACTAAAGAGACAGGCAGAACACGAACAATAACTTTTGAAATGATAGAATGCCCCGGTTTATGAAACCGGGGCATTTTTAATTCTTGACCGTCTGAACCTTGATAAGCGTGATGAAAGGATCGAAGGATAACTTTTATTCGACTCAAAGAGAATCAACATTGTTGCTACCTATTATGCCAACTGCCAATAAAATGCGACTTTTGACCCGCAATTATTAAGCATATCTATGAAATTACTTATAAACCTATTGGTTTTCTGCGGCCTTTTGTTGGGCACACATCTGCAATCACTGGCTCAGCAAAAAGAGAAAACACTGCTGTGGCGTATCTCAGGCAATGGGTTACAGCAGTCGTCTTACCTCTTCGGCACAGTTCACCTCAAAGCAAAGAAACTATTCAACTTCCCGGACTCTCTTTACGCCGCCATTGACAATACCGAAGTATTTGCATTGGAGGTAAATCCCGACAGTATGAATAACATGGTATCAGCATATGCCAATAAGCTCCTGAACAAAAAAGAGGATACCAAAGACACAAAGAAAAAAGAAAAGACGCTCAGGGAGATACTTACTCCCGCCGAACTAAGGACACTAAGGGAAAGCCTGCCTGCTGATAGCGATATAGACCCCGATGAACTAACAGTAAAGCAGGCATACCTGATGAAGGACAAGCTGCTTACACAAAAGCCAAGGAAAGACGACCTGCCAACTTTTATGGATGCATTCCTCTACTCGATTGCTAAAGACAAAGGCAAAGCAGTAGCCGGCGTGGAGCACATAGAAGATCAGCTGAACCTGCTGGAGACAATGGACTTCAGCGATGCGGATCCTAAAAAAATTGCTACCTACGTAAGCAATGGCTCATCGGTTCAGGACAAAATGATACAGGTGTATATTAGTAAAGACCTGGAAGAGCTGCAAAAGATATCAGACATCATACCCGAGAAGCAGGCAGACCTGTTGTTTACAGCCCGAAATAAGAATATGCTGAAGAGTATGGATAGTATTATGCGGCTGCACACTCTTTTCTGCGCTGTAGGTGCATTGCATCTGCCCGGCAAACAAGGACTTATCGCCTTGCTGCGCGCCAAAGGATATACCGTAACCCCTGTTATCTCAGAACACTTTATCAATGGTGCCGACTACACATTCAAAACGGGTGGCAGCAATTGGGTAGACATTACCAGTGCACAGGATGGCTACACCATTAAAATGCCCGGACAGCCCAACGAAGTAAACACCGGTAGCGGAACCGTAGTAATGAAACTCTACTACGACTTAGGCACCTCTATGTGCTATGTAACCAATCATACCAACATCCCCCAGTCCACATCAATATCAGAAGACGAACTGATGGATGCCGCAGCGGCCAAAATGACCACTGATGGCAAGAAAATAGGACACAAAGATATTACAGTGGGAGAGTTGAAGGGTCGGGAATACTCTTTTACAGGCAAATCTGAGATCAAGTACCGAGTGCAGATGCTGGCTAATAAAACAGACATGTATATGTTGATGGCCTATTCGCAAGCAGCTCTAAAAAATACAGACTCCTTCTTCAGATCTTTCCGGCTTATTCCTAAGATGAGTTCGGCCAACAGGTCTACTGCTTTCGACGACATTTTCCTTACCGTGTCGCTGCCAGACAATAAGCCTACCCGCGACGTTTCTTATTCACAAGACTCCACCGATAAGCAGACCATGTATACTATCGTAGACCCTACTATAGGTAACTATTATTTTATTGTTTGCAGCGAACCTAAGATCGGCTACAACTATAACAACGACACCGTTTTCTTATATAATATCAAAACTTATCTGGATAGTAAGAATATTACCGCAACGATCGAGAACAACAGATACCGGGGGTACAAAGTTTACGACTATGTGACCAGTGCTTTTTCGGGCATGAAGATAAAAGGCAAGTTGCTATTCTGTGGCAACAGGCAATACAGTATACTGGCCCAATCGCCCGACAATGAACAAGGTTTGGCCGCCGCAGATTCTTTCCTGCAAAGCATAAAGATAAAACCAGCTTACCCCGATGCTATACACAAAGAGGTTAGTGACAATGAACAATTCAGCTGTTTTGTGCCATCACCGTTGATTAGGAAAACGATAGAAAATGATAACGATGACACAACACAACCAGCTGCAACTACATACAAAAGTTATGACCAAATCACGCTCATGACTTACCTTATTTCAGCTCAACAAATAAGTCCCTATTACTGGAAGTCCAATGACACCTCTATGCTCAAAACACTGCTCTACCAGAGCAAGGTAAAGTCGGACTCAACACCGGTTTATTCTTATTCAAGCACGAATGGGTTGCCATATGGCGAGCTGATAACTTACAAGAAGTACTCAGAAAAGATACACCGGGTAAAAGTAATTGCTGATGGCCGCACTTTATATACATTGGACTGCACATACCCGATATCGCTCAAAGACAATAAGCGTATCGACTCTTTCTACTCAACATTCCGGGTGTTAAAAAAAGATAAACAGGCACTACAAACCTCTCCCGACCTGTTGCTTGCAGACCTGCATAGTAAGGACTCCCTTACGCGCACCCGTGCACTAACGGCACTAGGTGAAGTTACCTTCACCAAAGCCGACGCACAGGCGCTCATAAAGGCTGTAATAACTGAGTACCCGGCCGATACAAATAATCCACTCGCTACCGTCACCACATTCAGGTTATTCAATATTCTTAAAGAATTCGGATCAGATATACCCATGCAACAACTGGAGCAACTGTATAAACACCCTATGATCATTGACCGGGGACAACAGTTCCAGGTTTTAAATATGATGGCAATGCAGAAAGACAGTATCGCCGCATATGCAAAGGTCAAAGAATTGTTACTTAAATCACCACCAACAAAGGGAGGAGCATATGCTGTGACGGCTCGTTTCAACCAACATCCTCAGTTATCAAAAACGCTGTTTCCTGAATTGTTGCAGCAATGTGCTGATAGTGTAATGGGCTATATGGTATGCAACCTTGCTTGCAGGTTAATAGACAGCAACTACCTCCTTAAAAAAGACCTGGATCGTTATATACCGTCTATCATTAATAAAAGTAAGGAACTAAGGAACAATAAAAGCCACTGGACAAGCACCAACGTCATAGATCTGCTCTCTCGTCTCGGCACCAAAGAGGCCATGGACGAAATTAAGCAATACCAGTATGCGTTTGAAAATTACCTGAGGTATGCCGCTATAGACGTACTGGTAGACAGCCAGCAACGCCCCGATCCTGCGGCACTTGATAGTATTGCTTCAGACAAATATTACAGGCTGCGATTGTACAATCTGCTCAACGACAAAAATGTGGCTGGCTACTATCCCGCTAAATATCTTACACAGCAGTATTTCGCGGAGTCTTACATTAGTGAAGTTGATGATGATGACTACTATGGTAACATTAGCTATATAGGTATGAGAACAGAATTATACAAGGGCAAAAAACAAAAGTTCTACTTGTATAAGGCAGAATATACCGATGGCGATAGCACCACTTATTATATGGGAGTTGCGGGTCCATTCAGCAACGACCCCACGCAAGTGACAATCGATTATGATGAGAGTGCCTGCGGTTTTTCTGCTGATCCGCTCGACATGAAACAATTGGACAACCAACTGAAGGTCTACCTCATCAAAAAGAAGATCAACGACAGCAGGCAGGAGTAAAATTGATCCCCGTAATTGAACAACACAGCTAAACGGTAACGGTCCGCGAACCTTTATCATTAATTTGTCGTGAGTTCAACAAATTATAGATGTTATGCGATAGCCTTGAAGACAAAGTCTTTAACGCCATGTCATGATGCCGAAGGCATCAGATGTCTCTAGCAAAATCAGCTAATTATTTCGAAACGATGCCGAAGGTATCGGATGTCCGATTAAGCAAGTTTCTCTTGCCTCAATGACCTGAATACATGCGTATATTGGGCACGTTAAAAACAATAAAGTAAGGGAATTTAGGGGCCGGCTAGTTTAGATACTCCTGCTGAGTTCCAGTATGCGGGCAATCACTTGCGGGCGAGGACTCAGCAGATCTTTGTCTGCATCTTTGAATATCTGCTTTTCCAGGTTGAAGCCGGGAATAAGGTCTTCTGCACCTAACATGTCTATATGAGCAGGATATGTGTATTGGTGCTTGTCTGTAAGTTTCTGATGTAAAGTTTTATTCATTTATAATACGTTTTTTATAGCGTGTGTACAGAAAAAACGAAATATCGTTTGCTTTATTGTACGAATTCTGAAAATTTAGGAATGATGACCAAATAAAGTTTGCTAAGTTCATTAGGTATTTTTCTTTTATACAAGGCGCAAAATCTGCGAATAGTGAACTATTTAAGGACTTTTGCAACGTAGTAGAAACGACAAAGAACAATTAAATTGGTGGACTTTATTTGGTCATCATTTCTAAAGTTAAAATGGATATAATAGCCAACCCGAATAGCACTTATTGCATTTTCAATAGGTCGGGGCGAATTAGTTCGGTAATTTCACGGTATAAATTATAACATGAAAACATTTGGTATAGTAGGCGGAACAGGGTTTGTAGGCAAATATGTTACAACGCTGCTGGTGGAAAAAGGATTTAATGTTATCATTTTCACCCGCGATACCAATAAAAAACAAGGCAGCGCGCAAGTAAGCTATGCAAAATGGGATGCCGGGAAGGGCATTTGCGACATGGATGCCATAAAGAAGGTGGATGGCGTAGTACATCTTGCTGGCGCAGGCATTGCAGACAAAAGATGGACAGAAGAGCGTAAACGCGAAATACTGGATAGCAGGGTAAAAAGTACCGACCTGCTGGTGCAGAGCCTAAATACCCACGGACAGCAATGCAAAGTATTTGTAGCTGCATCAGCCATTGGCATTTATGGAGCCGACGATAGTCGCCATACCCCGTTTACCGAAGACAGTCGCCCCTCCGATGATTTTTTAGGAACTACCTGCCGAATATGGGAAGATGCTTCTCAGAAAGCTGCCTCAATAATGCGGACAGTGATCATTCGCATAGGAATTGTTTTAGGTAAAGAAGGGGGCGCCTTCCCGCAGTTTGCACAACCCATGACTTTCGGCGTCGTGCCTATCTTAGGTGGCGGTAATCAGGTAGTAAGCTGGATTGAAGTAGAAGATCTGGCAAGATTGATCATATTCGGGCTGGAACATGATCATATGTCGGGCGTTTACAATGGCGTGGCGCCAAAACCGGAAACCCACAAAGACCTGATGAAAACCATAGCCAAAATAAAGGGAGGGCTAAAAATACCGGTACCCGTTCCATCTTTTGTGATAAAGGCCATGCTGGGCGAGTTTAGTATTGAAATACTAAAAAGCACCACGGTAAGCGCACAAAAAACACTGATCTCCGGCTTTAAATTCAACTACTCTGAACTGGACGGTGCTGTGAGGAGGATATTGGCGTAAGTAGCACCACGTTAACTATTGTAGATAATAATTGCGAATCAACATCTCCTAAATAAACCGCTGCGGCGCATCGCTCTTGTCCAGCGTAAAGCCGAATGATGAACCAACCCCCGGCTTGCTGCGTACGTTTACGGTCTGGCCATGTGCTTCGACAATATGCTTTACTATTGCTAGTCCCAGGCCTGTACCACCTATAGCCCTTGCCCTACTCCGGTCAGCCCGGTAAAAGCGCTCAAAAATGCGGGGAAGATGCTCTTCGGCAATGCCGGGCCCATTATCAGATATCTCTACGTAGATCGACTTATCATCAACCACATAACAGCCCGATGTAATGGTACCATTATCATTACCATACTTTATGGCATTTTCAATAAGGTTCACCAGTACCTGCTTTATCTTGGGCATATCTGCATGCACCCATATAGGGCGCTCTGTGCCTTTTTTAAACAGCAGTTCTATATTACGTTCTTTAGCTTTCAGCGAGAATTCTTCGTACACATCGCTTATAAGATCCTGTATCACGAACGACTCCTGTATAATAGGTATCTTACCCGATTCCAGCTTCGATATTTCATCCAGATCATCGACAAGCCTTACCAATCTGTCAATACTCTTTGAGGCATTGGAGAGGAACTTGCGATTCACATTCTCATCTTCAAGAGCGCCACCCAATAAAGTGTCTACATAACCCTGAACCGAGAAAATAGGTGTACGCAATTCATGCGCAAGATTCATCAAAAACTCTTTCCTGAATTTTTCATTATTCTGCAATACCTCTATCTCTTCTTTTCTTTGCTTTGCCCATTTCTCCACATCTTCACTCACCTCTTCTATCGACTTCTGCGGGAGAATATGTTTGTAAAATATCTCTTCCTTCTTGGTAGCCTTAGTCTGGTAAATGAACTTATAGATGAGCTTTATCTTGCGGTATATAAACCGCTGCAAAGTATAGTAATAAAGGCTGTAGATGATAATAAAGGTCACGCAAAACACTGTGAGCGGGGTATACCACTTAGGGTGTACCAGCAAGCTCAGCAGTGCATTGATAAAGGATATGATCAGTGCCGTAAAAAACGATAAGGAACGGGGCGTGATGTTTTTAGTATCCAGTGCAGACATGATACTAAACTACTCTAATTCAAACTTATAACCAACTCCCTTTACAGTTGTTATCAGATCTATACCTGCTTTCTGCCTTATTTTACGAATGTGTACATCTATCGTGCGGTCGCCAACTATTACATCAGTACCCCACACACGCTGTAGTATTTCATTTCTAAGGAATACACGCCCCGGCTTAGATGCCAGTAAAGAAAGCAATTCAAATTCCTTCTTAGCCAGTAGTATTTCTTCGCCCTTATAGTAAACAGAAAATTTGGTCTTATTTATCTCCAGGTCACCGAAGGTAACTTTCTGTTCCTGGTTCTCATCTTTGCGGAATCTACGCAATGTGGCTGCTATGCGCGTAGCTAATACTTCGGGCTTTATAGGCTTGGCAATAAAATCATCTGCGCCTATTTTCAGCCCTTCTATTTCATATTTTTCATCGCTCAATGCTGTAAGGAAAATGATGGCAGTGTCCTCAAATTCAGGCAACATTCTCAATTCCTTTACCGCTTCCAGTCCATCCTTATTAGGCATCATTATGTCCATAAGAATAAGATCCGGCTTAAACTCTTTTGCCTTACGGATAGCTTCTACACCATCATTGGCAGTATTAATTAAATACCCCTTATTTCTTAAATTGTAACTAATGAACTCTACAATATCCGGTTCATCATCAACTATCAATATCTTCCCTGGAAATACGTCCATAATTATCACTTAGATACAGGGGCAATATTAGCACTCCCCCCCAGAACAAAAAAGAATACTGCATTATAAAATTGTTAAGGAAAAACCCCGGTCAATTTTACAATGCAGTATCCGCTTATTAAACTAAGCTACAGATTACTTAAGCGTTACGTTGCCGCTTCCTACTTTATAACCTTCGCTGTATATTTCTATCATGTAGTTGCCACGGGCGAAGTCGCCTTCCTGATTCCAATCAACAACTACATCTTTAACAGGCTGTTCCTTGATCAATGAAATTTCTTTCATGATAGAGAAACTGATCTGGTCACCTTTGCTGGTAGTCATTTTGCCAGAGCCATTGGTAGTAGTGCTCAGTATAGTGCCATCAGGACCAACTATGCGCAGGAACAGTTGCTTAGTGCCGCTTTCTGCTATCCTGTTCTCGTCAATGTCAAATTTCACGCGCAATACATCTACTTTCTTAGCCTTTGAAGTTTCCTTCTCCTTGCCATTTTTCTTCTTGTGTATCGGCTCCATGCGAATGTTGGATGCATGTAGTACAGAACCTATCTTCTTGATAGCAATATTCTGTGTTACTGTGGAATCACGCTCCTTGGTCAACACAACATTCTTGTTGGTCAAAACGCCATTCTCTTTTTCCAGTTCGGCAATACGTGCTTCGTACTGAGCTGTCTTGTCGTTCAACTGGTTGATCATAGCACGAGCTTTCTTCAACTCAGATGCATTAGCCTTACTGTTGCCCAGCAAAGATTTGATCTTCTGCTGCATAGCCAGCATTTCTTCCTTATCTTTCTGCATGTTGCTGTCCAGCTTAGCATTTTGTGATACTAATTGGTCTATCTTAGCTGATGCAGCATCGAAATCTGATTGTAAAGAAGCTCTGTCTGTTCTTACTGAATCCAACTGGCCCTGCATACGTTTGCTGTTAAGGTCGTTTTCTTCAGACATTTTATTCTTGCTTACAAACAGGAAAATGCATGCTACAAGCAAAACAGCTATAATTACCCAATAAATAATGGGCTTATTTTTGTTGCTTTCTTCCGGTGCGCCGGCTTGATTAAATTGACTCATAATTCTACTTTTGGTTTTAAAGTGGATCTAATTAATTTGGTACAAATATATACATAGTTTGCAATGGAGCAACTGACAGGGATTTTGTTCATCGATATAGAAACTGTGCCAATTGAGCAGAATTATATCCATTTAACAGAAAGTTTGCAGAAAGAATGGATCAGAAAAACGAAGATCCTAAAAAACGTTTCCGACGAAAACCCAGATCCGGCGGCACTCTTCAGCGACAGAGCGGGTGTTTTCTCCGAATTTGCCAAGGTGGTGTGCATAGGCATTGGCAGCCTTTATGAGGATGGCGGAATGTGGAAAATGCGCCTTAAAGCGTTGGTAAATGATGATGAGAAGATTTTGTTAAATGACCTTTGTAACGTCATAACACGGTTTTCAGCAGCCCATAAAGACTTCCGTTTCTGCGGTCATAACATAAAGGAATTTGACATTCCCTTTCTGTGCAGGCGCATGATCATCAATGCAATGAGTATACCGAATTGCATGCAGGTACAGGGCAAAAAGCCATGGGAAGTAAATCATATTGATACCATGGACATGTGGCGTTTTGGTGATTATAAGAACTTTACTTCCCTCTCTTTACTGGCAGCTGTTTTGGGCATACCCTCCCCAAAAAGTGACCTCGACGGCAGCATGGTGGGCACAACTTACTGGAACGAAAAAGACCTGGCCCGTATAGGCCGATACTGCCTGCAAGACGTTTATACATCAGCTAAAGTATATTTGCGGCTGGCAGGTATCCATAACATCGACCCACAGCCTATCTTTGTGAACGAATAAAGTATGAACGCAGAATACAACAGGATCATCCAATCCCTCAAAATGAGGCAGTACGCTCCCTTCTATCTTATAGACGGGGAAGAGCCTTATTATATCGACTTACTTACAGAACATTTCGAGAACGATATCCTACTCCCCCACGAGAAGGATTTCAATCTCATAACTCTTTATGGAAAGGATGTCGCCTGGGCCGATGTGGTCAACGCCTGCCGCAGATTTCCCATGTTCGCTGAAAAGCAGGTGGTCATCCTTAAGGATGCGGCTTCTCTGAAGGATTTCGCATCATTGATGGGCTATTTCGAAAAGCCATCACCCACCACTGTCCTCCTCATAGAGTACCGCTTTAAGAAAGCAGACGGCAAGACCAAAGCAGTAAAATACGCCAAAGACAAAGGGCTATACTTTAACTCTGAAAAGATAAAAGACGCCTCAATGCCCGCCTGGATACGGGACTATGGCAAAGAAGTAGGATTTACAATCGGCGAACGCGAGTCCGAGATTCTGGCTACTTACCTGGGTAACGATCTGCAAAAGGTGGTGAACGAAATAAGTAAGGTGCGCATCAACGTACCCGATGAAAAGGAGCTGACTGCCGCCATGATACAGAAGTACATTGGCATCAGCAGGGAGTACAACATCTTTGAATTCCCCGATGTGCTTACAGGCAAGGATATGGATAAGCTGTACCGCATGCTCAACTACTTCCTGAACAGCCCCAAGGCAGCACCAATGCCCCTGTTGATCGGTTCTTTCTACAGCCACTTTAGCAAGTTATATATGGCAACCTTTCTTGTGGGCAAACCTGAGAAAGACATTATTGCAGCACTGGGCTACTACAAGTTAAAAGAGACCATGGCCGCTGTGCAGATCTGGCCCCGAGCACGTGTAGAACGCGCCCTTATGCTGCTCGGCAAGTACAGCACCATGGCGGTTGGCATCAAAAGCAACAATGATGATAAAGAGTTGCTGAAGGAATTGATAGGACAGTTGCTGAATTAGTAGATAGCTCTACAAGATGTGCCTGACCTTGGTCATGGCGAGGCACGAAGCCATCTCACAGCGACTGTAGTATTCTGCCGAGACACCAAGATGTGGCACACGCCAAAGGTGTGCCACATCTCCTTCCTCGTCCGCGTTTGTAACGCGGATGCACCGGCAAGGCGTTTGTAACGCCCGAAAACACACCTCAAAAACATATCCACAAAAAATCACCCCACCCTCCTCGTCCGCGTTTGTAACGCGGATGCACCGGCAGGGCGTTTGTAACGCCCGAAAACACACCTCAAAAACATATCCACAAAAAATCACCCCACCTTCCTCGTCCGCGTTTGTAACGCGGATGCACCGGCAGGGCGTTTGTAACGCCCGAAAACACACCTCAAAAACATATCCACAAAAAATCACTCCCCCCGAATGTCATTATAAGTGGACAATTGCTGGCGCCAAGCTCTTTGCAGATGACATTGGTTTCAGGCAACCCGCCCAGGTTAGTCTTTGCGAGGAACGAAGCAATCTCGCATCTGGATGTATTCGTTTTGTATTAAATATTCTACGTATTGAAAAGAATACATTTACAGAACTTGTCAATGGCAGCCGCGCCGAACCACGACATTCGGCATCGGGCCGGTTCTCTTTGAGACAATTTGCACCCTCGTCCGCGTTTGTAACGCGGATGCACCGGCAGGGCGTTTGTAACGTCGGAAAACACACCTCAAAAAACATATCCACAGAAAATCACCCCACTCAAACCCTTTACCACAGCACCATACAGCCTACGCAGACGTACACTTTTGTGAATATCTTTATTTTAAAAATCCATTTTCCCATATTAATTTGCACTCGAATCAGGTGAAACCCTGTATACGCTCTTTGACTTTATGAACCCAATCACCCCAACCCGCAGGGGCTGAAGATCTTCAGCCCTGCATCTGGCATCCTCGTTTTCCTGAAATCCTTACCATCCTGCCTGTCCCAACCGGAGGTCGGGAGTTCAAACAAGTGTGTAAACCTATTTAGGAACGAGACACAAACAAAAACTAGCAGAAAAAGTGGCAGGAAGTGGCAGAGAGTGGCAGAGAGTGGCAATTTGTTGAAATCCCTTATAGCCCATACCCACAAGGCATTTCAGACAAAAACCAAACTACAAAACTGCCACTTTTACGAAAAACTGCCACTTTTCAAAAACGCCCAATACACCACCCCGGCGGGTCAATGCGAGGTGTTATTCGGGTAGCCCCGCAATCATAATCCAGTGACAGGTTGTAAAAGAGGTGGGTCATTGCGAGGAACGAAGCAATCTCACGTATGGACGTATTCGTTTTGTATACATGAAACCGCAAAACCACCCGCACTGGAAAAACCATTAGAAAAAGCAGAATAAAGTGCAAGTTTTTCGCCGATGTCGGTCTTCTGAGCAACAGCCATCGGTCCGGTTCTCTTTGTGACACGCAGTCAAACTCACATAATCGGGCACGATCGGGCATTCCAAATTCACATAAATATTTAATAGTGAACCACTTACCACTTTTCTATGCCCGATTATATTTTCATCTCCATCGGGCATACCCCCAATGACAACCCATACAAACAACAACACAAAATCTTCACCGCACTCAATAACAAATGAATTTGTAATTTAGTCCCTTAGTAAAAAGTCACTGTAACCCATGCCCATTATTACTATATCCACACCATTTAATATAGACCTCGAATTCAAGGTCGCCACTTTCGGCAAGCGCGTGCTGGCATGGCTGGTAGATATACTCGTCATCTTTACCTACTACTACCTTACCATAGAATTCATCGTCCCGCTATTCCCCGATAACGACAAACTGAAATTCGTTCTCGAAATGGCATTATTCTCTTTACCCGTACTCTCCTACCAGTTGGTATTCGAAATTCTGTTCAATGGCCAGACCATCGGCAAGCGGGTAGCAGGCATTAAGATCATCGACTCACAGGGTAAAGAACCTACCTGGGGGCAATATATCATACGTTTCGTACTCGGGCTGGGCAATTATTTCATATATATCATGCCCTTCCTCATCATGCAGGATCCCCGGCTCATATTTTCACTAATGTTCTTTTACATCCCCGATGTGATCACATTTATGGTCACTCCCCGCTCACAACGCGTAGGAGATCTTGCCGCAGGCACGGTAGTAATAGATGCGGGCTACAAGCCAAATATCAATGAAACGATATATAAAGAGATAGAAGTAACCAATTACACGCCACTCTTTCCACAGGTTATGCGCCTTACAGATAGAGATATAAACGGCATCCGCAATTTGCTAGATGTAAAGCGCGAACGCAAAGAAAACGACGATTATATGCTGAAAGTTGTCGCTAAGATCAAATCCGTCCTCAGCATAGACACCCACATCGGCGGCTACGATTTCTTAGAACAATTACTATACGATTACAACTACCTGGCAGGCAAAGGCTAGTTGCATCTAAACATTAAAATAAACCTGAGGTATAGTAGACGAGATTTGTATCGCACACGCTCCTCCTTTTGAAGGAGGAGTACCCAACCATTTCGGCTTTTTCAGGCGAAATGACGGGGGGAGGTGGTTATCTGCATATCAGATGTATTTTAAAAACCAAGGTTATGAGTCCAGTAATTAAGTAATAACTAACCCTTTGCAGAGGGTTGCTGTGCTACTATACCAATTAATATACCCACACTAAAGCACTTTGGGGTTTTGACTTTTCACTTTTAACTTATAATAACCATTCACTAACAATCGCATTTCCCTACCTTTGCGGTCCGTAATAAATAATTGTGAGCGTATTTAAAAAAACAGCAGAACCCGTTAATCCCAATGCCGAAATGGGCTTTTTAGACCATATCGAAGCATTACGTTGGCATATTGTGCGTTCGGCTGTCGTTATTGTCATCGCAGCTATTGCCGTATTTATCAAGATCGAATGGATATTCGATCGGGTAATTCTCGGGCCCGCCCACAACGATTTTGTCAGCTACAAGTGGTTCTGCGCACTCGGCAGATTTTTCCATTACGATTCTTTTTGCCTCAGCGATATTAAGATGGAGTTCCAGAATACGGCCGTTACCGGCCAGTTCATGATGGGAATGTCCTCTTCAATGATGATCGGCTTTATTATCGCCTTCCCTTATGTACTTTGGGAACTATGGCGCTTTATAAAGCCTGCCCTTAAAGACACCGAAGTAAGAGCTGCAAAGGGAATCGTATTCTGGTGCTCATTATTATTTTTCTCCGGTGTTATGTTCGCCTACTTCATCATTGCGCCATATACCATCAACTTCTTCGGCAACTACCAGTTAAGCCCTAAGTTCAAAAACGTAATTACTATAGATAACTATTACGATACCATTAGTAACCTTACCCTGGCTCTGGGCCTGGTGTTCGAACTGCCAATGGTGGTGTATTTCCTCTCCCGCATTGGCATTCTTACGCCAACATTTATGCGCGAGAAAAGGAAATATGCCGTACTCATATTATTCCTGTTGGCAGAGATCATTACCCCTCCCGATCTCTTTAGCTGCCTGCTGGTATTCTTCCCGCTATATGCCTTGTTCGAAATATCCGTGTTCATCAGTGCGCGCGCTATGACAGCAAGACTCAATAAAAAAGCAACCGAAAACAACGACTAATATGCAAACTACTTTCGATCGTTCATTGCCCCTGGCTATAGGCTGCGACCACGCAGGTTTTGAATACAAGGAAGCTATCAAAAAAATGCTCACCGAAGCTGGTTGGCAGGTAGAAGACAAGGGTACCTACAGTGCGGATAGCACCGACTACCCTGACTACGCTCACCCGGTAGCCAACATGATCGAAGAAGGTAAAGCTACAGGTGGCATACTTATCTGCGGTAGCGGTAATGGCATCTGCATGACTGCCAACAAACACCAGGGTATCCGTGCGGCACTTTGCTGGCTCGAAGAACTGGCATCATTGGCCCGTCAGCACAACAACGCTAACATCATTTGCTTACCGGCCCGCTATGTAAGCCTGGACCTGGCAGAAAAGATGGTCAATACTTTCCTTTCTACCGCCTTCGAAGGTGGCAGGCATGAAAAAAGAGTAGAGAAGATCTGATTGATCAGTAAATTATTTCGCTAAAAGGAATTGCGCCGTTCGGTTACCGGATGGCGTAATTAATTGAAGCACATAAGTACCCATCGGCAACCCGGCAGGCAGGGTTAAAGACTCATTGATAACGCCTGTAGAAGTAGAAAAGGTTTGTGTTCCTACTCTACGGCCCACAACATCGTATACAAGCACCTGCACATCGCCCGGCGTTTTACTGTAAGAAACAATATGCAACACACCGGTAGATGGATTAGGGTAAATACTTAGCGCCCCACTCATATCTGCAACAGGCACCGGAAATTTGTAACGGGTATCTATCCTTCGTATACGATTGTTACCATAGTCAGCAAAATAAACCCTGCCTGAGTCATCAATTGACAACCCCATAGGCCGCCACATGTAAGCCGCCGTGGCTGGGCCGCCATCACCAGAAAACCCGGTAGAGTCGCTACCTGCAATTGTTGTAAATATACCGTCCGCACTCACTTTTCTTATATTGCTTCTAATGTCCGTAAAGTATATGTTTCCTACAGTATCTACCACTATCTTATTATTTACATTAGCCGTAAAATATGCTGCGGTTGCAGGCCCGCCAACACCCGGCACACCCACAATACCAGGACCTGCTATTGTAGAAATCGTACCGTCCGGAGCTACTTTCCTTATATCATGTGTTTCCAGAATATACAAATTGCCTGTCAGGTCGCAGGCTACACCCCAGGGTGCTACATGAGCGTTTATCGCCAGTCCGCCGTCGCCATTATCACCAGTTGTTACTCCATTACCCGCTACTGTTGTAATGATGCCGTTATTATCCACTTTCCTCACCCTGCCTTTATCAGCTATGAATAGATTCCCATCCTTATCTAATTTCAGCGACCTGAATGTTCCCGCTAACCGCGCATCGGTTGCAGGCCCACCGTCTCCAGAGAAACCCATTGAATCCGAACCGGCATACTTAGATACTAAACCATTGGCAGCCACCTTCCATACCTTTCCAAATCCCATCATAAAGAGATCTCCGGTTTTACTGGCACACACGTCCCATGTGGATATGCCTGAGCTATAAGTGCTTATGACTCCGTCTTTATTCACTTTGCGTACCCTGGGGCCTCTACCTGCCATCTCGCTGATGAACATATTTCCAACCCCATCAAAAGTTACCGACGATGGGTTTTCAAGAACAGCATTCTCTGCCCTGCTGCCGTTACACAGAGTATTCAATGAAGGGTTAACAACGTTGTAGATCCTGCCCGACTCTATCTTATGAACAGAATAGTTATCACAAATATAAATGACGCCATTGTGATCTGCCGCTATTCCTATTGCGCCTATGGCTACAGCCGTTGCAATAGCGCCATTAGAGCAAATATTCGTATCTCCTCCGGCAACTACAGTTACCGTGCCAGCGCCATTAATACTGAGTATCCTCTTGCTGGTGCTTACCAGGATATCATTGTTATCCCCCATATCTACACCATGTACATACTCACCTGTTGCAGCGTGTATTGAGTCACAGGTTACAACTCCCAAAATATCCCGCTTGAATAAACCAAGGCCATTAACTGCAAATAGATTACCCATGGCATCAACACAAACATCTTCCGAATACACAGACATGACCGTACTGATCATTCCTGCACCATTTACTTTCCTTATCCTGCTGTTGCGGGTATCGGCAATAAATATATTGTCATCCTTATCTATCGCTATGCCCCTGGGGCCGTTGAGCGTTGCAGTAATTGCCGGTATATTATCACCATTGTACCCAAACGTATCAGTACCGGCAAACCGCGACACGATACCTGCAGGCGACACCTTAAACACACAGTCAAGGCCAGCATCAGAAATGTACATGTTATTCTTGCTATCAAAAGCTACATCAGCAGGATATGCGAATGGCGTGGCCGTAGCTTGCCCACCCAGATCGGGCAACTCAAAAACTGACAATCCATTACCGACTACAGTACTAATGCGGCCTGCGGCATCTATCTTTCTTATCCGCGCATGGTCTACATCTGAGATATACAGATCTCCATTGTGCCAGGTAACGCTGAAAGGACTTAACAAAGCACTATCCAGGGGACCGCCATCACCCCCCCCCCGCCAGCCACGGTAGTGATGATCTGTGCGTGAGCAACGATGGAAACACAAATAAAGGCTAAAAGGGCAAATGTAGATTTTCTATTCATAGTAGCAGTAATTGACGGTTAATATCTGGTTCACAGACCTACCTGTGTATATAGACGTATAAATATGCCAATAACTTGGGCTGCACCAATAGAATTTGAGAAACCCTCGCTACAACTACGAGTTATACACCCGGCGACTGCACGTTTTAGAGATGGTATGGGTAACCTTATGTTCACCACGGATGTCCCAGTTGAGGATTAGGTAGTATTATCTTTTGAGAAATGAAAGAAGAATTACATAGGCACATCGATCCTGATCTGCTTGGAGTAGATCTTGCCTTTTTCGTCTTTACCATCAATCTTCCACATAACGGAGCGGAGGGTAACAACGAGAGGTTTCTGATTAGCAGCACGTACATTCTTGCCAAGTACGGTCATCCATTCGTCGATCTTCTTCTTGCTCAAGTGACGCTGGCGGCCGGCTTTGGCTACTGCATTGCGAATATCATTGGCATCTGCATCTTCAAACTTCAGATCATTTTCGCCCAGGCCTTTTACGGGATAAGCACCATTACCGCCATTGACCTGTTGCCAAGGCGTGGTTACACTCAGGTCTTCTAAAGGTAGATTACCGTTTTTGCCTTTAAGCAAAACTACTGACTGGTAGCGCTGAGAAACTTTAGCAACGTTACCGGTTGTGCGCATAACATTGCCATTTATGTTGCCACTTGTCCAGGTATAAACTGCGCCATTGGCATTCATTAGGTTGGGCTTACCGGCCTGTTTAGCATCAAGGCCAGGCAGCATAATTGTTACTTCTTTAAACTCTGCCTTTAAACCCGGTCCGGATGGGATAGGTGCTGCGGCTGGCGGAGTGGCTATTGCAACTGCGGCTTTCTGCGGCGTATCTGCCTTTGGTTCTTCTTTAGCGGTATCAGGAGGTATATTAGAAGGTATCACCGGAGTGAGGTCGGTGACTAGGTCCTGAAGCCTTTGAGGATCGGACTCAGTTACAATTGTAGATGAGTCGCCCAGCTTAATGGGACCATGATTTTTAGTGGGCACATCTTTGCACGAAAAAATAAAAATACAACCGAACAACAGAAGATGTTTACTGCAGATATTCATTCACCCAATTTTACTTGCGAAAGTAAAAGATATAAGTGAATAATACAGTATTGTATGGGCTTAGGCGCGAAAATATTCAACAATAATAAAGGCAAACATCACGGTTGACGAAATTTCCCCGCAATAGTTTAAAGCGCATTTCTGCTCAAAGCACAAAATCTACAAATTATTGTTAAGATAAATACAAAGCAAATATGCATAACTTTATATAGTGTTGTAACAGTGGCAGATAAATATTAAAATGGGCGAACCTCAGTACGCATCAATAAAATCAATAAAAGTACCTACACGGATATAGATGGTATAGGTAACTTTGCACCTTGTTTTTATGCAGATAGTATAGAAACAGTAATTAACCGGATACTCACTCATGTTATACCGAACAACACTTTTTCTTTTACTGACATTCCTGCTCTGCAACAGTACCCGGGCGCAGTTGAAAGGCTCTAATGATACCCGCCACCTACCCGGCAGTACTGATACAACCACATATAGCTACTCACTGGAGCAGTGCATTAGCTATGCACTGAAGAACCAACCAGCGGTAAACCAGAGTCGTCTTGATGAGGAGATAGCACACGCTAACAGATCGATAGCACTGTCGGGCTGGCTGCCACAGGTAATCGGCGGGGCCAACCTGCAGCACTGGCTACAATTACCAACATCGTTCCTTCCTATTAATGGTGTGTCCACCCCGGTACATACAGGGGTAGCCAATACATCTAATCCGAATATCGCCGCCACGTGGAATTTGTTCAGTAATGACGTACTCCTTGCAGCAAAAGCCGCCAATACCAACATAGACCTGGCCAGAGCAACTACAAGGGAAACGAGAATACAACTGGTTACAGATGTGAGCAAGGCATTTTATGATATCCTATTATCGGTGGAGCGCATTAATGTATATAAGGAAGATACAGCCAGGCTCAGGAAGAACCAGCAGGACGCCTACCACAGGTACGTAAGCGGCATATCTGATAAGGTAGATTATAAGCAGGCAACCATTTCACTGAACAACTCCATGTCTCAACTGAAGACAGCCAGCGAAGAAGTAAAAGGAAAGTATGCCGCACTGAAACGACTAATGGGCAGCCCCGCAGAGCAAAAGATAACCGTAAACTTTGACACAGCGGTGATGATGCAGGGCATATATACCGACACAGATGCTGTCTTACACATAGAACGACGGGTGGAATACCAGCAACTGCAACTAGTAAGGAAGATACAGCATCTGAATACATCGTATTACAAAACCAATTTCATCCCTACCCTATCGGCATTTTACAACTATAACTACCAGTTTCAGAGTAAGCAATTTTCTGACCTCTACAATCAGGCATATCCTAACTCATACGTAGGCCTGCAGTTGAGTGTACCATTATTTACCGGTTTTAAACGACTGAACAACATTCATAAATCGAAATTACAGGAAGAGCGTATAGACTGGGATGAGGTAAATCTGAAACTGGCGGTATACACAGAATACCAGACATCGCTGGCGGCCTACAAGAGTAACTTATACAACCTTAAAGCGCAGTCGGAAAACGTGGCAATGGCGCGGGAAGTGTACAACATAGTGAAGCTGCAATACTCAGAAGGTATAAAGGCTTACCTGGATGTGATAGTGGCAGAATCGGACCTGCAGGAATCGGAGATCAATTACCTCAATGCACTATTCCAGGTGTTGGGAAGTAAGGTGAACCTGGAGAAGGCAATGGGAGAGATTAATCCTTGAATTTGACAATTCGGAAATGATGTTGACGTTGAGATCCGATCAGTACAGAAATGAATGCGGCAATGTCATGGAATGCGACAATGTGGTGGTGTCTAGATAATAATAAGGGCAATTATGATTGCGAAATGATAAAAGAAATTAAGAAGATGAACAGGTCAGTTTTACATACAACAATATTTATAGCGGGAATGGCAGCCTTGGCAGCTTGTGGAGAGAAGAAGGCAGATGTACCTAATCCTGCTAACATACCGGTGCCGGTTAATATCTACGAAGTACATGCAGAAAAGGCGGTGTACTATGATATGTATCCGGGTACTGTAGTAGCGCTTAACCAGGTGGACCTCCGCTCGCAAACCGAAGGATATGTAACGGGTATCTTCTTTAAAGATGGTGACCATGTAACCAAAGGACAGAAACTGTACCAAATAGATGTGAGCAAATACCAGGCAACAGTAAGCCAGAGTAATTCGGCACTGATGGTTGCCAAATCGAACCTGGACCAGGCGCAGAAAGACGCCGACCGTTATACCTACCTTAATGAACACGATGCTGTAGCAAAGCAAACACTGGATCATGCAATGACCGCATTGCAGAATGCAAAGAACCAATATGCGGCAGCCAAACAAGATGTAGTAAAGACGCAGACAGACTTGAACTACTCTATTATCAAAGCACCATTTGATGGCACAATAGGCATATCGCAGGTTAGGCAGGGAGCATCAGTATCGGCAGGATCTACTATTCTCAATACTATATCGACTAACGATCCTATGGCCGTGGATATACTGATCAATGAGAAGCAGATACCCCACTTTGTGAGCATGCAAAAACAAACTGTAAATAATGCAGATTCACTATTTACTTTATTGATGCCCGATAACAGTTTATACGGTGGTACAGGGCAGATAAGCCTAATAGACCGTGGTGTAAATGCACAAACAGGCAGCATAACTGTCCGTATTGCTTTCCCTAATAAGGGTGGCTTACTAAGAGCCGGCATGAGCAGCAAAGTAAGAGTGCGCAACCAGGACACCGCAATGCAGGTGATCATACCTAATAAGGCAGTAGTAGAACAGATGGGTGAGTACTTTGTATACGTAGCAAAAGACACGGTGATCAGGTCGGCAACAGACACTACAGTCAAAAAAGCAGAAGCACCAAGTCCACATGCAGTGCAACGCAAAGTGACACTGGGTGTTGCAATAGCCGACAGGATAATAGTAAAAAGCGGACTGAACGAAGGCGACCGCGTAATAGTAGATGGCGTGCAGAAACTACATGACGGGTCGCTGATAAAGCAACCCTAGTATTATCTTACGATAATACTTACGCGACCCCGCCCTCATTTGCTTAGAAGGTTTATAAAATACAAAACGAATACGTCCAGATGCGAGATTGCTTCGTTCCTCGCAATGACGTGCATAAGGAGGTTAAGGCTTAATATAGAATTACTCTTTGAATTGAATATAGATTATGATAGCTGATGTATTTATAAAAAGGCCGGTAACCGCAATAGTCATCTCTCTGGTGCTGCTGATGGTGGGTACAATATGTATCCTGAACCTGCCGGTGGGACAGTACCCCGAAATAACGCCGGCTACAGTGCAGGTAACGGGTCAGTTTACCGGAGCAGATGCACTGACGGTGGAGCAGACAATGGCCACACCAGTAGAGGCGCAGATAAACGGCACGCCGGGGATGAACTACCTGCAAAGCAATAGCACCAGCAATGGTGCCATGACTGTGAATGTGATCTTTGGGATAGGTACTAATATAGATGTGGCAACACTGGATGTACAGAACCGTGTGAGCATTGCTACGCCACAGCTACCCGATGTAGTAAAGCGCCTGGGACTTACGGTAAGAAAAAGAAACCCAAGCATACTGATGCTGGTGGCATTGTACTCTCCAAAGGGATCTCATAACGTAACCTTCGTAGACAACTACACCAACATATTTGTACGCGATGCATTGCTGCGGGTAAAGGGCGTAGGAGATATATTCAGCCGTACCGATGACTTTAGTATGCGTGTATGGCTGAAGCCTGATAAGCTGGCAGAATACGGGCTATCGGCAAGTGATGTGACCAGTGCACTAAGCGAACAGAATGTGCAGGTAGCAGCAGGATCGGTAGGCGTACCGCCACAGCAAAGCACGCAGGTATTTGAGTACAGCCTGATGGTGAATGGCCGACTGAATAAGGTTGCAGATTTTGAAAACATCATCATTAAAACAGTGCCCGGTACCGGCCAGCTGCTCTATCTTAAAGATGTAGCACGTGTGGAGCTAGGCAAATTCGCCTACGCAAGTAATTCATTTGTAGATGGTAAACGTGCATCTTACCTTCTGGTCTACCAGGCACCGGGCAGCAATGCACTGGAAACTGCTGAAGGTGTATACGCCAAGCTGGCAGAAATGAAGAAGACATTTCCCGGCGATATAGATTATAGTGTACCGTTTGAATCTGTGACAGTAGTTAAAGTATCTATGCACGAGGTGGTGCTCACCTTACTTGAAGCACTGGGACTGGTAGCGATAGTGGTATTCCTCTTCCTGCAAAACTGGAGAGCAACGTTGATACCAATACTGGCTATACCTGTGTCTATTATAGGTACGTTCATATTCTTTATACCGCTGGGCTTTACTATCAACACCCTTACCATGTTCGGATTCATACTGGCCATTGGTATAGTGGTGGATGATGCGATAGTAGTAGTGGAGGCTGTGCAGCACTATATGGACCACAAAGACATGTCGGCACGGGAAGCTACCACCCAGGCCATGAAAGATATATCTGGCCCGGTAATAGCCATTGCATTGATACTTGCAGCGGTGTTTGTGCCTGTAGGATTTATACCGGGTATAGTAGGAAGATTGTACCAGCAGTTTGCTGTAACAATTGCTATCTCTGTGATACTATCGGCATTTGTAGCCCTATCACTTACACCGGCATTATGTATACTGTTGCTCAAGAAATCGACAGTTAATAAAGAAGCCCGCGGACTCAACGGACTGTTCTATAAATTCAACAATTGGTTTGAACGATTCTCTGATAGGTATACCAGCGGTGTAAAGCATTCTATAAAGGCATCTAAACTGGTCATCATCATACTGGTGTGCATATGCGCGGGCACTGTGTTACTGTTTAAAGCAAAACCAACAGGCTTCATCCCTACAGAAGATGAGGGACGTATATTTATCACTTACGAATTGCCTGAAGCATCATCAACAGCACGATCGCTGGAAGTAATGCAGAAAGTGATGAAAGCAGTTGGCGAAACACCAGGTGTGGGCCACTACGCGGCATTGGGCGGACTGAATGTGGTGACGTTCTCCACTAAGTCTAACAGCGGCAGTATCTTCTGCCAGTTGAAACCATGGGATGAGCGTACAAAGGCTGATGAGCAAGTACCTAACATCATAGATGTATTGAAACAACGCATTGCTGCCGCAGGTGTGAAGCAAGCCAATGTGGTAGTTATATCACCACCACCCATACCGGGCCTTGGGCAAACAGCGGGATTTGCCATGCAGATACAACAAAGAGAAACACCGGATGATGTGAGAGCATTTGAAAAGGTGGTGAAGAACTTTGTTGCAGAAGTGCAGAAAGATCCGGCCATAGGCAATGCATTCAGCTTCTATGGGGCGCATACGCCAAGTTATAGCCTTACTGTAGACCGGGAGAAGTGTAAGAAAATGGGTGTGTCTATATCAGAAGTATTCAGTGCTATTCAAACATACATGGGTAGTTTCTATGTCAATGACATTAGCCTGTACAGCCGCAACTTCCACGTGATGGTGCAGGCAGATACCAACTACAGGGTGAACATTACTGACCTTGACAAGTACTACGTGAAGAACCAGGCCGGACAGATGTTGCCTATGAGTACATTAGTTACTTATGCGCCAATAGAAACAGCACCGTTGATATCGCACTTTAATATCTTCAGATCGGCAGAGGTAGATGGTACGCCAAAGAAGGGATATAGCAGCGGACAGGCATTGGATGCGCTGAAAAAAGTAGCAGCTAAAACATTACCTAATGGTTATGGCTATGAGTTCTCGGGGCTGAGTTATGAAGAGGAGAAGGCGGGCAATTCGTCGATCTATATCTTTATGCTTTCGATAGTGTTTGTATTCCTGTTCCTTGCCGCATTGTATGAGAGTTGGTCGGTACCGTTCTCTGTGTTATTTGCGGTACCCGTTGGTGCATTCGGAGCTATTCTAACTCTGACATTTGTGCCAAGTCTTACAGATAATGTTTATGCACAAATAGGGTTGATAACGTTGATAGGCCTGTCGGCAAAGAACGCGATCTTGATAGTAGAGTTTGCTAAGGAGCGTGTAGACTCGGGTGAGGAGTTGATACGATCTACGCTTGAGGCCGTGAGGCTTCGTCTGAGACCGATCATCATGACGTCACTGGCATTTATACTGGGTGTTATGCCATTGGTACTTGCTGAGGGAGCAGGTGCAGTAGCAAGACGTACGATAGGCTTTACTGTATTTGGCGGTATGCTCGCAGCTACATCGCTGGCCATCTTTATAGTACCGGTATTGTTTGTGGTGATATGCAGGATATCTTACGGCAAGAAAGCCCTGGAAAGAAAAGAAAAAGGTGAAGGGACTGGAGTAGATGAAGTGATAGTGAATTAGTCAGGTATCGTAACTTTCTTTATAAAGGCACCTGTAGGTGCCTTTATATTTTGGACCAATTATAGCTTACATAAATGCTAAGGGCTATATAGACCACCTTTTTCCGGAAGTTAATAAACAGATGCACTGAAAGTAAAAGGCTTTTACTATTTTTAAGCCATGTCGGGTCATCACCATGCACGAAAAGAAAACATATGCCTCAATTGCGGGGCTACACTATACGGACACTTTTGTCATGTATGTGGCCAGGAGAACAATGAGCCAAGGGAAAATGCGTGGCACATCGTCCGTCACTTTTTTGAGGATATAACCCACTTCGACGGCAAGTTCTTCGACTCGCTGAAGTATGTAATAACCAGGCCGGGCTTTCTTGCCAAAGAATATACCAAGGGGCGCAGGGTATCTTACCTGAACCCTATCCGTATGTACCTGTTGTATTCAGCCATCTTTTTCCTCATTACCTTCAGCTTACTTATGAAGCACGAGCATACTACACCTGAGGTAGCACGCTTTCGCGATAGTATAGAACAGCATAATGAAGGTAAGATGCTTGGCTACAACAAAGCGACAGTGCCCGGCACTGATCAAACGGCCGATTATCTCAGTTTTGGCAGAGTATACCCGCGAGATGGGGCCCGTGTATTCGATTCTATTCAGCGTACACTACCCGATACCTCAGCACGAAAGGTACATGGCATGGAGGATTTCTTTTACAGGAATGTAGCCAAACTATCTACTGCTTATCACAGAGATCCTAACAGGTTTATGGAGCAGCTCAATGAGCAGTTCACACATTCGCTATCCAAGATATTTTTTATCTCACTGCCATTATTCACGCTACTACTCTGGCTCATGTACCTGCGGCGAAAGGAACAGTTCTTTGTTGCCCATGCCGTATTTACGATACATTTCTATTGCATGGTGTTTGTATTCGGTCTGCTGTTGCAGTTGATAAACCAGATCGAAGTTGAAAGCGACGCCATGGTAACCGTACTGCAGGGATTCGGGCTGTCGGTTTTCCTTGGTATGTATGTCTATCTGTATGTGGCCATGTATCGCTTTTACAACCAGGGCTGGTTCAAGACGGCAGTAAAGTGGCTGATACAGTCGATATTTTTCACTGCAGTTTTAGTAGTGGTTACCGTGCTCATGTATATTAAGGCGATGTCCAACCTGGGGTAATAGTGCTATTTGTGCAATTGGCATAACTTTATTGGACACAAAACGATTGAACTATTGAGTCAGCATTCTTATGATCCTTCCACCATCCTTTTACACCCGTACAGATGTAGTTAAAATAGCTAAAGAGCTGTTGGGAAAAGTTATCGTGACCAATATTGGTGGCATAGTAACATCGGGGATGATAGTGGAAACCGAAGCCTATGCAGGTGTACATGACAAGGCATCTCACTCCTATGGCGGAAGGAATACTGAAAGAACGAAGGTGATGTTTATGAATGGTGGTGTTGCTTATGTTTATCTGTGCTATGGCATTCATCACCTGTTCAATGTGATCACTAATGTGGAGGGTACGCCAAGTGGAGTATTGATACGCGCAGTTGAACCACTTGAGGGCGTTGAGTATATGCTGGTGCGCAGAAAGAAGGAAAAATTGACACCTGCACTCACCGCAGGGCCCGGCGCATTGAGTGCCGCATTGGGCATTAATACAGCCCTTACCGGCACATCTTTATCGGGCACAGATATCTTTATTGAGGACAGAGGAATAAAATTGCCCAAAACTGATATTGTGATTGGCACGCGTGTGGGTGTAGCCTATGCTGCTGAAGATGCCATGCTACCCTACCGGTTTTCAATAAAGGGCAATAAGTATGTGAGCAAGGGGAAGGGATTGTAAGGTACTTTATCGGGCCTTACAAAAGCCCTGCCGTTGCATCCGCGATACAATCGCGGACGAGCGTTAAAATATAAATGCCGGACACAAGCCCGGCATTTATTCACCATCTGTATCATTAATTCATTAAGCTATTCAGCCATTGAGCCATTTATTGTTACACTCTTTCAATGATCACCGCATAACCCTGCCCAAGTCCTATGCACATGGTGCACAACGCATAGCGCTTGTTCTGCTTGTGCAGTTCTATCGCGGCTGAATTGATGATACGGGTACCGGACATTCCGAGTGGATGACCGATAGCTATGGCACCACCATTTACATTTACGCGCGCATCATCATCTGCTATGCCCAGGTTGCGGAGCACTGCAAGGCCCTGTGCTGCAAAGGCCTCATTGAGTTCTATGATGTCTATATCGTTTATAGTCAGCCCCGCTCTTTTTAGGGCCAGTTGTGTAGCGCTTACAGGGCCTATACCCATTATGCGTGGCTCTACACCGGTAACACCGCTGCTTACTATTCTGGCTTTGGGTGTTATGCCATATTGCCTTATAGCCTGCTCAGACACTACATACAATGCCGCAGCACCATCATTAAGTCCTGAGGCATTACCGGCAGTAACAGAACCATCTTTTTTGAAGGACGGCTTCAGTTTACCAAGGACCTCAATTGTTGTGGTAGGCTTAATGAATTCATCCACACTGATAACTGTTGGTGCGCCTTTCTTTTGTGCTATTTCTACAGCAACTATTTCTTCTGCCAGTCGGCCCGAGGCCTGTGCTGCAGCAGCCTTCATTTGTGAGCGATATGCAAATGCATCCTGATCAGCACGGCTGATGTTGTACATTTCGGCAAGGTTCTCTGCGGTCATTCCCATGGCGTCTGTACCATACATCTGGTGCATTTTAAGGTTGACGAATCTCCAGCCAAAGCTGCTGTCATACATCTGCGCGTCCTGACCAAAAGCCTGGGTAGTTTTACCAATTACCCATGGGCCACGCGTCATATGCTCCATACCCGCGGCTATGAATACCTCGCCATCTCCGGCTTTTATTGCTCTTGACGCATTGATAACAGCCGACATGCCTGAAGCACATAAGCGGTTAACCGTTTCGCCGGGAACTGTATATGGCAAGCCAGCCAGCAGTAAAGCCATACGGGCCACATTGCGGTTGTCTTCTCCTGCCTGGTTGGCGCAACCCATGATAACGTCATCGATTGCCGATGCCGGAATGTTGGGATTACGTTCCACAAGTTTCTGCAAAACCCATGCACCAAGATCATCTGATCTCATGCCTGATAGCGCTCCCCTGAAATTGCCAATCGGCGTACGTAACCCGTCTGCTATAAATGCTTCTTTCATTATGTTATATCGGTTTGGAAAACAGGCTGTAAAGGTATTATTTTTCCCATAGCCAAATTGAGTTCATTGTTCGGCAAAAACATTAAACATCACTTTCACATCATGTCTTTTTTTATTATTTACTGTTGCATACTGATTATTATCATTTATTTAGCTATTAAGTACCTTACCTTTGCCAGCAGTTTTTTGTAGAATTAGATTCAGTGCACACACAATGGTAGATCATTACAGGAAGGGAGATTATAGTTTTTCGCATTTTGCGGAGAATATTGAGGATTATGCAATTATATTATTGAATGCAGATGGCATTGTAGAAGATTGGAATAAGGGTGCGGAAAATATTAAAGGCTATAACGCAACTGAGATTATAGGCGAAAATTTCAATGTATTCTACACAGCTGAAGACCGTAAAAATAAAGTTCCCGAATACCTGCTTGATCTGGCTAAAAAGAATGGCAAAGTCAAAACTGAAGGGTGGAGAGTAAGAAAAGACAGCACTAAATTCTGGGGAAGTATATCTATTACTGTTACAAAAAATGACCATGAGCAGGTAGATGGGTTTATAAAGATCACCAGAGACCTTTCTGAACGAAAGAAATCGGAAGATCTGCTGAAACAAAAAAATGCTATGCTGCTTGAGGCTGAGCGAGCTGCAAGAATGTGCTCATGGACCTGGGACCTGGAAAGTGACATTTTTGGCTGGTCGGAATCGGCATTTGATATTTTTAACATCAATCTAGACTACAGGCTCAATTACGAGAAGTTCATAAGAGTTATATATAGTGAAGACAGAGCATTTGTCAAACAGACAGTTGGAGACATCTTACGCACTAAGCAGTTTAAAGAGTTTTCTTTCAGAATACTTGCAGCCAATAAAAAAGTGAAGGATGTGACTTGTATTGCCAAGATCACCTTTGACGAAGAAGGCGTACCGTTAAGAGCAATAGGCACACTGCAGGATGTGACAGAGAAGCACAATTACATAAGACATATAGAAGCTAAGAACAGAAAGCTTGAAGAAATAGCCCAGATGCAGTCTCATAGCGTACGCAGCCATATAGCCAATATACTGGGTGTATGCGAGATCTTTGATTTCGATAATGTCAATGAAAATGAAAAGACGGAACTGGTGAAAGAACTGGGAGAAGCAACAAAAAAGCTGGATAATATTACCCGGGATATTGTGATGAAAACCTACGAATAAGGCTATCACCATGCCGCATTGCATACCTCTTCTATAACAGCTACCTAATATTTTAACCTTCCAGATGAATGGAAATAACTATCATGCGGGTAAGCAATGTTTGTATGGCATTGGTAAGAGGTAAGCTATGATCCTGAAATAACTGATTGCGCATCCCCTGGCTAATCTTGATCTCGGGAGAAAAGATAAAAGTATCATTAAAAAACTCAAAGCCAACCCCTACTTCGTATCCATAATCGACCGGGCTTACCTTTAGGAACTCATCTGTTCTTCTTGACCTTGCATTTGCGGCCAGATCATAGTCGAATTTACCACCAATAAGCGCATAGAACCTAAAATTATTGATACGGTCGCTCTTAAATTTCAACTGCAAAGGTAAGTGCATGTATATAGCCTCTATACCCTTGCTGAGTGCGCTATCTTTAGGAATACCGTATTTGTAATCCAACCTTTTTTCTGCAAACGCTAGTGACGGCACAAAACGCAGATCAACAAAATTTGTGAGCTTCAGATTAGCTAACAGGCCAAGGTTAAAACCAGGCTGCCACTTAGGCTGTATACTTTTAAACGTATCGGTAGCGGCAAATGCCTCCGTATAGTTGATCTGGTAAACAGAGTAATTAAGGCCAAAAGTGATGCCGAAGTAGTATTTTTTATCATCATGATCGGGCATACTCATAGCCACCCTCTGGGCCGAAGCCGCAAAAGAAAGCAGTAGTGCAAAAAGTGCTAATAATTTCTTGCCGAAGCTCATGAACCAGTGATTATTTCAAATTAAACGCAAAATACAAACTTAGCGTATGCTAATGCCCTTTAAAAATCAGCACTTTCGGTGAAATAACAAACTTTTACAAAAAATAATACTTAAAGTAGATTTTTTTACTAGCTTTGTTATTCAGAAGTGAATAATATTAGCCAAATAGCTATTGATGATAATTTCCTGACACCCTGAAAACTCAGGATTTAGCCCCCGCTCTTCGGGGGCTTTCTTTTTATTATTGTTATAAAAAGTAGCCCATACTGTCAATCTTAGGCGAGCGCAGTATATTTAATGAAAAATTGTAAAATACCCGTAAATGAAATATGTTAAAGGATTAGATACACTCAGAGCACTCGCTATTTTTTTTGTTATTATGGAGCACTGGGGGCACGGCTATCCAGCTAACAGTATTCCCAATTATCTACTCACTATCTTTCTTGAAAATGGCGCATTTGGAGTAAACCTCTTTTTTGTACTGAGTGGATTTCTTATTACGTCAATATTGCTCAACGAAAAGACAAAGCTTGTAGCCGGGAAACAACTAACTGTCATAAAGAATTTTTTTGTTCGAAGGTCGCTTCGCATATTTCCAATATATTATCTTGTTATTCTTGTATGCTATTTGTTGGGCTATACTTTCGTTCGGGACAATATATTTTATTACGCGACGTACACATCAAATCTACTACCTTATAGAACCGGGAAAGCAAATGTTTTATCGCATACATGGTCACTGTCAGTGGAAGAGCAATTTTACCTCATATGGCCGTGGTTGATCATATTCATTAATTGGAAGTACATCAAATATGTTTTTATAGGTTCAATAGCTTTAGGAATAGTAAGCCGGTTTGTGGTTGTATATGTGTGGCACCACCACTATCCGGTACTTGTATTCAACTGCCTGGACGCGTTTGGTATCGGTGGGGCGTATGCTTATATAAGACTGAAAGAAAACTGGCGTAAAACTTTTGAAAAAAACTTCCTTATAGTTTTCCCACTACTGCTATATGTTGTAATAAAAACTGCTTCATTTAATGGCAATCCACTTAGTGTTACTTATAAATCTGTATTGGATAGTGTGATAGCGCTGGCACTGATCATGTTCACTCTGAAAAATAAATCTGAGTGGATACGCAAATACATAATGGAAAACAAAGTCTTTAATTTTATTGGCAGGATAAGCTACGGCCTCTACTTATACCATTTTACCTTTGGATACGCTGCAGACACGTGGGTGGCTGACTACATGATGAAGCACCCCGACACATCACCATTTATCAACAACGACTATTTCGTTTTCTGTGCGAAACTCGTCATTCTCGTTTCATGCTCATGGCTATCGTTTATAATTATTGAGAAACCTATTCTTACGCTAAAGAAGAAATTCGAATATACATAGTTATTTAAGCTCTTCCCTACATAAAAGCCACTGCCCGTTAGATAGCTAACGGGCAGTGGCTTTATAAATGTATAATGAACACCGCCATCAACTAAATAAGAATGCAATATCGTCTTTGGTTAATCGCTTCATAAATGCGTTATCATCAGACACCAGCTCATTTGCAAGGTTGCGTTTCTGCTCCTGCAGTTGCAGCATCTTTTCCTCCAATGTGTCTTTACAGATCAACCTGTATGCAAAGATATTTTTGGTCTGGCCGATACGGTGAGTACGGTCAATGGCCTGTTGTTCTACTGCGGGGTTCCACCACGGATCTACTATGTATACGTAATCTGCTGCTGTAAGGTTCAAACCAATACCACCGGCCTTCAGTGAAATAAGGAATACCCTGCACTCGTGATTGTTCTGGAATTCATTGATAGCATTCTCACGTTCTGTTGCCGAGCTACTACCGTCGAAGTACACATATGGAATATTTTCCTTTTCCATATTCTCCTTGATCAGGCCCAGCATACCCAGGAACTGGGAGAAAATGAGCACCTTATGATCGCCTACGTTCTCAGTGATCTCGCGAGATAGCTCATCCAGCTTAATAGAATGATTGGCAAATTTTTCTTCGTCGTTCATGATAGCTGGTGAATCGCATATCTGCCTGAGTTTGGTAAGTCCCTGCAAAATGTGCATCTGCGACTTTTCCATACCCTTCTCTTCAATGATGCCCAGTATCTGCGAGCGATAAGTATTGCGGTAGGCGTCATAGATCTTGCGCTGTTCCGGCCCCATCTCACAGTATAGGATCATCTCTGTCTTTTCAGGAAGATCTTTGGCCACCTGCTCTTTAGTGCGGCGCAGGAGGAACGGATAGGTCAACTTACGTAGCTGGCCCTTTACTTCTTCCTCACGGAATTTATCAATTGGTGTAGCAAACTCACTCATAAAGAACTCTCTGCTACCCAGCATACCGGGGTTAAGGAAGTTCATCTGTGCATAAAGGTCGAATGTATTGTTCTGCAAAGGTGTACCACTCAATGCCAACCTATTCTTACAGTTAAGTAACAGGGCAGCCTTGGCTACCTGCGACTGTGGATTTTTGATAGACTGCGACTCATCAAGTACGACGTAGTCAAACTCTATCTCCTTGAACATCTTAATGTCGCTGCGCATCGTACCATAGGTAGTGATGATGACGTCAAAATTTTCGAATGCAGCAATTGACGCCGCACGCTTAGGACCATGGTGTATGGTCTTGGTGAGCGTAGGTGTAAATTTATCTATTTCCTTTTCCCAGTTAAACATAAGCGTAGTAGGACATACTACCAGATATTTAGGATGGTCGTGCGTGTTCTTATAATGCTGGAAGAATGTAAGGGTCTGTACTGTTTTACCAAGACCCATGTCATCGGCAAGGATACCACCCCAGCCGGCTTCATTGAGGAACTTCAGCCACTGGAAACCAGCTAACTGATAAGGACGCAGCACAGCCTGCAAGTGTTCAGGTGGCTTCAATTCACTGTAATCGTTCTCCAATATATTTTCCAGCCTTACCTTCTTTATTTCCAGCTCTTCGAGCAAAGAATTTTCATCGATCTCAGAAAGCAGATCATCTAATACACTGAAGTGATATTTTTTCAATCTCACCTTATTGCCCTTAGTCTCACCAACCTTCAGCAACAGTGTATATTTCTTCAACCAGTCTTCCGGCAGTAACCCTATTGAGCCATCGCCAAGACGAACGAAGTTTTGCTTCTGACCCAATGCACGTTTTACATCAATGATAGATACAGACTGATCGCCAAACTTCAGTTCAACAGAAGCATCGAACCAATCTATACCACTGCTTACCTGCACCGTAGTTTCAGGCTTGTGTGTGTTTACCCTCAGGTTCTTCAACCTGTCGAAACCACGCACATCAATATCCCACTCTTTGGCCTGCTCTGTAAAGCGCATGAACCAGTTGTTAGACAAAACTGCGGTACCCGGCAGGTAATAATAATTTTCTTTTTTATTGAACTGAATATCTGAGTGCAGTGTCTTGAGGCGCTCCAGCATTTCCAGCTCCAACTCTTCATTGCGCTTTACTATTCTTACTATTCCCTTTATTGGTTGTATAACATCACCAAAGAAATCGGGGGCTATCTCTACATTATCATAAGCAAACATAGGCTGCATGATAAAAATATTATCACGCTCCTGAAGATATAATCTTGTATCTGGCTTTACTTTTTCTACGTGTTCTATCAACTCTTCTGAGAAGTGTACATGGACCATTTTGTTCCACACCATTACCTTCTCATTAAGGAAATCATTCCAGTCACCTGCATTTACTGTTATAGCGCCATCGGGCTGAAAAAGCTCCGTAAGCTCTATTTCTTTTAATGTACCCAGGCTGTATATCTTGTTATCATGGATAACAAGCGCAGAGTTCAACTGTTTTACCTCTTTATAAGCAACCGCGTTATTATCAACAATCCATTCAAGATTGATGCTGTATTTCTTACCCTTTTTCTTTATTTCAAGCTGGGGATGTACCAAAGTGTCGGAGAACGAAACCTGCTCCAGGCCTGCCGAAGAAATAGGTTTACCGGCTTTCTTGAGGTATACCAATGGATATGCAGAATAACGATTCAGTAATTTCTGGTACTTAGGTAACAGGTATTCCCATAGTTGCTCGCGTACATCTTGTGGTGGTATGTTATTGAGCAGGTTATCATGCTCTGGCAGGAAATCGCCAAACGGCATGTTTTTACGCGCGTACTTTATGAGTTCTTCACTCATAAACTTGCGCACCACCGGTAGCATTTCTCTTTCATTTTCCCTGTAGCGAAGCGGGTTGATATACTGCTGCAACTCCAGCTTATCTATCTTACCGGTCATCTCCTTTTCTTCCTCATCGGTGGTGCCTGAAATGAGTAGTATATCTACATAAGGGAACTTAGTATGCGAAGTATCCAGCAGCAATCCAAGGCGCTTCTGCTCTACGGCAATGGTTGGTATCTCTACCACCTCCACCTTTACCGGCTGTGCTACTACCGCTACTTTCTTTATGCTCGAATCAAGAACCCTTAAAAATGGCTTGCCATTTTCATAGACCCATGAGAATTTGCCCTTGAGATCATCGTTAAGTGAATAACCGTATTGCTCCAGCAGTTTATTTTTCTGCACATCCCAGTTTTGCATAGCCTGGAAAAACTGCGGACCATTCTTCTTTAAAACCTGAAGGAAGACAGTTGCTTTATGCACACAGAGCGGAAATTTCTTTTCATCACATCCGCAAGAGGTATCAAAATAGCGCTCTTCGTTCTGCTTGATCTTTACATGGAAAATAGCATTACCATCTTCTACTTCCGCTTCAATCTTTTCGTTCTTACCCGATGTTAGATTGGCCTTATTATCAGCAGCCCAGTTTTCAGCGGTATCAATATCATGAGGAGAAGTGAATATCTGTAATACCTGGCGGCTCACCTGCCTCATACGCACTATAGTGTGCTTCTGATCATAGTTCACGTCGGTGTTTTCAAAGAAACCACTTTGTATAATATCATTAAGCTGAAACAGCGCCGCTACTTCGTGGCGGCATATCTCACCCAGATTGTATGGGCACTGGCAACGCACAGATAATTCCTGGTGCTGCAGGTACTTATTGATGGTAACTGTATAGTAGTTCTGGTAAAGATCGTTGCGCACACGAAAGCGCACTTGCTCTATGAGGTGATCCACATCGAGCATTTGTACGCCGGAGGTGTAAAAGATCTTTTTACCTCTACGAATTACTTCTTCAGTACCATGATTGTAAACAAACTTGAGAATTGCAGGTAGAGACATTCAATGATATGCCGGATTGAGAAATGGCAATCTGCAAAAGTACCGAAAAAAGTACCTTCGACCCAAGAAAAATATTAATAAACGCTGTGTTAAATATATTGCTCCACTTATCCGTAACGCTTATCAGACATATGTCTCAGCCAATGCCTCAGCAAAGTATCTCGTATATCCCTTTGTGTACAAGATCAAAATTGCACAATTGCCCATAAAAACAAAGAACCGGTTCCTTTTGTGGAAACCGGCTCTTGAATATTGTCAATGTATTTTGATAACGATTAGTACAGTTTAGGGCAAGACCAGTTGTATGCCGGAGCGCGCTCGTGACGGTTGATCACGCCGAAGTAAAGCAATGATATTTCGTAAGCACCCAATCCCTTTGTAGCAGGAGTGAAAGTAGATACGTTAACGTCGTAGCTTAACCCAATACGCATTTTAGACCATTCTATAGCTATGTAAGGAGCCAATGCATCGTTGTAACGGTACCAGCCACCTAGGTAAAGAACAGTATTACGCTGATAGTCCAGATCGTGACCCGGATTCATAACGAATCCTACCGCCGCACCTAACAGAACTTCTGTAGCTGAAGCCTGACTTTGGTACAACGCACTTGCATACAAAACAGTATTCTCATTCAGATCGAACGAACCACCCAGGTAAGCTGTAGTACGGGCGTGGATCTGGTGATTATCATTCAGGAACGTCTCCACTGGCTGCGTCATGTGGTAATAAGACAAACCAGCATAGGCAGATGCATGTTCAGAAACCTTACCGGTATACATCAGACCACCATTGAAATCGGGATAAGAAAGATCGGCGTTAGTGAAAGTTTCGTGTGTTGTATATGGCGTACCACCCGTAGATGCACTAAACTGATCTTCGAAAGTCAGTTTTGAGAAATCGAGATGCTTCTGAACAAGATACCCCTGCAAACCAAAAGACAAGTGCTGCAATTTATCGCGGCCAAAACCTTTGTGGTAGGCCAAAGAAAGAGCAGCAGTAGTATTTTGCAAACCACCTGTACCCGACTTATCGTACAATACCAACATACCGATACCCAATGCATCGCCTTCCGGTAATTTACCCTTAAGCATAGCCATATCATAAGATACTGTACCTGTTATATATGGAGTCGACGATACCGAAGACCATTGGTTACGATAATTGGCTGCAAAGCGAAAGTCATCGGGTACCAACCCTGTTTGCGCAGGGTTCAGAGTGAGTGGGGAAGTAAAGTATTGCGTAAAATGCACATCCTGCGCCAAAGCACTGCCAGCAAGCATTAACGAAGCACCTAACCCGAGTAGTGATTTTTTCATTTTTGTTAATTTTAATCTAAAGCCAAAATACAGAAGCAAATTAATCCAATTATTCTATCTAAACAAGACATAGACAAAATTCTTTTGGTTGGGTTACGCCTGCCTTTTCTTGCCAAACGATAAATCTCCCGCGTCGCCAAGACCCGGAACGATATATCCTTTTGGTGTTAATTCATCGTCAATTACTGCGGCCCATATATGTGCATTGGGAAATTTAGCGGCAACAGCCTCAACACCAACTGTGCATGCTATTGCTGTAACTATATGAATTTCAGATGGTTGATCGAACTCCAATAATGCTTGTATTGCTAATATAAGCGAAGCGCCGGTTGCCAGCATCGGATCTGCAATGATCAATGGACGCCCTTTAAGTGCAGGGCTGGTAATATACTCCTGCTCTATGCTGAAAGCATCCTCTTTATTGTGTTTGCGATAGGCACCAATAAAACCACAATCTGCCTTATCAAAGAAATTCATCATACCTTGATATAATGGCAATCCCGCACGCAGTATTGTAGCAATTACAGGCTGCGTTTCCAATACCGAACAAGTGGTCTGGGCCATTGGCGTTTGCACCGTTATTTGCTTGTACTTCATTAGTTTACTGATCTCATAGGCTGTCACCTCACCTATGCGCTCCAGGTTGCGGCGAAAGCGCGCCCTGTCGGTTTGCACATCCACATTACGCATATCGCTCACCCATTCTGAGACAAGGGAATTAGAAACGCTCAGATTAGTTATCATACTTATTCTAAATTTCCCGAAAAGTACCGCAAAAAAGTGAAATGTTGATGAGTTTGCTGAAAGTTGACCTGTTTTACCCACAAAAAACAAGCCCGACATCTCTGCCGGACTTGTTGATATGTAGATCGAATTGTATTACTTCAGCGATTGCATGTCTATTATATAACGGAATCTAACCTCTTCATCTTTTATTTTATCGAACGCGTCGTTAATGTCTTCCATGTCGATCAGCTCAACATGGGGAAGAACATTGTTGGCAGCACAGAAATTAAGCACTTCCTGCGTTTCTGCGACACCCCCTATTAGCGACCCACCAATTGACCTGTTCTTCATAGCGACTTCATTGTTATCGGTCTCCTCCTTATATGGGCCTAACAATCCAACTGTTACAAGGCTGCCGTGCACATTGAGTAGCTTCACATATGGATTTACATCAAAAGCATAAGGTATTGTAATTAAAATGAAGTCAAATGTAAGTTCACGTTCCTTCATAGCATCATCGTCGCCTGAGATCAGTACATCATCGGCACCCAAGGCACGTGCCGCTTCGCGTTTTTCTTCCTTTGTAGTAATAGCAGTTACCGAGGCGCCCATTGCCTTTGCAAGCATTACTGCCATATGGCCTAGTCCGCCTATACCTGCTATACCCACCTTGGTGCCCAACTTTACTCCTGCTTTTTTGAGCGGTGAATAAGTAGTTATACCTGCACAGAGTATAGGTGCCGCTGCTTTAATATCAAGCGACGGAGGTATGGATAATACAAAATGTTCCTTGGCAACCAGGTGAGTAGAATAACCTCCGAATGTATTGAATCCTTCCGCCGGCTTCAAATAACCGTTGTAGGTCATAGTAGCACCATGTGGTCCCTGGCAATACTGTTCCTCACCGCTTGTGCAAGGCTTACAATGGTGACAGCTGTCTACCATGCAACCAACCCCAACTATGTCGCCTGTTTTATGATTGGTGACTTCGGGGCCTATTTCAATTATCCTTCCAATGACCTCATGGCCCGGCACACATGGATAAATTGTGTTCTTCCAGTCATTATTCACCTGGTGAATGTCGGAATGGCATACGCCGCAATAAAGCACTTCAATAAGTACCTCATCCCGTTGAGGCTTGGTTCGCTCAATATCCATTGGCTGGAGGGTCTTACCTCCAATAAGAGAGCCTGTTGCTCCGTATCCCTTTGCTATAAAACTGTTGCCGGTAGTTGCATCCATGATTTAAACGTGGTTTGTATTTATGTTGTAAATACAGTGCCAGATTCGCCTGGTGTGCAAATTGCTGCTTTGTGCCACAAATAGTGGGGAGCAGGCAACAATTTTGTACAATGACCTCCACAAGATATTATTCCATGCAGAGGCGAATGAAATAATAAAAACATATACTTGTATTGGTTTTATCACTTTTGCAATAAAAATACATGTACGTACATTTGTTTTAGTATTAAAGACGTAATCTCATGGAAAGGAAAGACTTTATAAAGAAAGGCATACTGGGCACTATCGTTTCGTTTGTAGCCGGTTCATTTGGCAACAAAGTAAATGCTGCCTATAAACTGGTAAACAGCCGCTACCGTGGAGTGGAAGGAGTACTCTCCCCTACCAATACCCATATGGTGGGCAATGGATTTAAGGTGATGAACTTCTTTCCTAACGGTAAAGGTTTTGAAGAGCGCATGAGTCCCTTCTTTCTACTCGACTTTAATGCTGAAGTTAATTTTCCGCCATCAGACATTTCGCAGGGTGTGGGCGTGCATCCACATAGAGGCATTGAGACGATCACTTTCGCATATAAGGGCGGCGTAGAACACCATGATAGCAAGGGCAACCATGGCATAATAGGCAAAGGCAATATACAGTGGATGACCGCTGGCGGTGGTGTGCTACACAAAGAATATCACGAGAAGAACTTCAATAAAAATGGCGGTGCATTCGAGATGGTACAGCTTTGGATAAACCTGCCGAAAGCGCACAAGATGACACCGGCTAAATACCAGAGTATTGCCCATAACAGCAAGCCTAAACACACCCTACCCAACAATATGGGAGTGATACATGTGGTAGCAGGTGAATACAGCGGCGTAAAAGGGATTGCCAGCACTTTCTCCCCTATTCACATGTATGACATGCACCTGAATGATAATGCAGATTTTACATTTACGCTACCAGGAAACTACAACACGGGTATATTGGTAGTAGATGGGTCAATAATAATAAACAACACGGCAGCGCCAGAGAATCATTATGTGCAGCTGAAAAACGAAAATGGTGACATACATATAAAAGCGAATGCCAAAACTACATTGCTCCTGCTAAGTGGCGAGCCATTGAACGAACCATTTGTAGGGTATGGCCCATTTGTAATGAATACCGAAGCAGAGATACACCAGGCTATAGAAGATTATAATCAGGGAAAATTTGGTTTTTTGAAGGATTAGTTAGTCGATCAATCCGAGTTGTATTGCCACCTTTACCAGGGCAGCGGCATTCTTTACGCCCAGCTTCATCATCAGGCTTAGTCTGTGATTATCTACAGTGCGCTTGCTTACAAATAGTTTATCAGCTATTTCCTGGCTGGTGAGGTCGGCAGCTATATACTGCATTACTTCTTTCTCCCTGCGCGAAAGAATCGGATCGGCAGATATTTGCTTCTTTGCCTGAAGTGTATCTCGTATCAACTTGTCTTTAAGCAATGGTTCAATGTAGTGTTCGCCTGCGTAAACTGTTCTTATTGCATCCAGCAATATCTCCTTTCGCGTAGTCTTTAATATGTAGCCGTTTGCCCCTTTGCGTAGCATCGTCTTTATGTAATAGACATTGTCCTGATTGGTAAGCGCCAATATCTTTATAGACGGATATTGGATCAAAATCTGGTCGATAACCTCATCGCCCGTTTGTCCGGGCATCTGTATGTCCAGCAACAGCACATCAGGCTGTATGTATGTAAGCCCATGTAATAATTCCCTTCCATTAGCATAGCTGCCTGCTATCTCAATACCTGTGGCTGGTGTAAGTATATGATGCAAACCATCTATTACCAGCGGATGGTCATCGGCTATGGCAATTTTTATAACTCTACCTATATTCTCGCTAGTTTTCTCTGTCATTGTTTCTTGTTATTATTCATTTCCCTGCGGGAGGTCAAATTCTATAAACACCGAAGTTCCCTTGCCATATTCTGACTGTATAATGATCCTCCCGTCGAGACTACTTACCCTTGTTTGCAAATTATACAAGCCAATGCCTGTTGTTACGTTGTCCTTATCAAAGCCCACGCCGTTATCCTCAACTGTTACCGACAGCACATTATCATTCAGCATTAGTTGTACCAATACCTCTGTGGCTTTTGCATGCTGCAAAATATTCTTTACCAGCTCCTGCACTATCCTGTATACGTTCAACTTAAAATTCTCTGAAAGGCTATCGAAAGCCCCGTAACTCTGGAAGTCCATTCTCAGCCCACCACCTTCCTGTATATTATCACAATACACTCTTAATGCCTCGGGCAAGCTTTGTTTTAACAATACTTCGGGCATAAGATTATGTGCAGTTTTTCTTATTTCATCGCCCATCTGCCCAAGTATGTCTATAGCTATACGATAATCGGGCGTTCCGCCTCCCTGCCCACCGTCATCCCCCATAGCGCTAAACCGCATCATTGCAGCACTTAGCATTCCACCTATGCCATCATGCAATTCACGGGCTATACGGGTGCGCTCATTATCTTCGCTATGTACAGCGGCCTTCAGCACCTCTATTTTATGCTCCTGCTCCAGCAGCCTTATTTGCTCAGACTGCAATTGTCGCCGCTGCATCGATATCCGGTAGAAACCTACCGACAGTAACAGTATAACCAAAACACCACTACAGGCAATTGCCATCCATATACGCTGATTGTTTATTTTGTTTTGCTGTAGTGCTATTTGCTTATCTTTTTCAGCCGTTTTAAAGTTGATATCGAGTTGGTTAATTTCTTTTGCCTTTTCAGCATTCATCAGGGTGTCCTTCAACGCAATGAGCGTGTCCATACAATCCAATGCCTTCTTGTATTCTTTGGTATCCTTATACAATTTAGCAAGAGTGAAGTAGCCCAGCTCCTGTTGATCTTTCCGGCTGGCCAGTGCATCCTCATTTAGCGTGGATAACAATAGTGCTTCAGCTTCAGGATATTTTTTCAGATTCCGGTATGCCTCTGCCAGGCTAAACTTGGCTGCTACAGCTATGTAAGCAAATTTATCTTTCGCTAATTCTATAGCCTTTATGCAATATGCTGCTGCTTTTTCATACTCCCCCTTCTGCACAAAAACATCGCCAAGGTTGGTGAGTGCAAGTGCCTGGAAGCGTGGTTTTTTATTGTTCTTTTTTACGTCCATGCTATCGGCAATATTTAACACCTGCATGTAGTAATAAACAGCACTGTCGGGCTTTTGCTGCAAGTAGTAGTTACCCTTGTTTATGAGTATACCTGCCAGCAGCGTATTGCCTATTTCCCGCGGCATGCGTATCTGCCTTGCCAGTTCCTCACCTTTATTCAGGTAATATAGCTTTTTATCGTTCTGTCCCATCCGCCCGTTGAGGCTGGCTATATTGCCATATATGGTAATAGCAGCCCTCCGGGCATTGCTATCCATATGATGTATCTCACCCAAGGCTTTGAAGTACGCAGCCGATGCCTCTGGGTAGTTGCCCTGCATTAATGCGATTACCCCAAACAGATTATGCGTAAAAGCCAGCTGACTTTCGTCACCTGCAAGTTGTGCATAGGGCAATGCGCGTGTAGCATAATCTGTAGCCTGCTCATACTTACCAATATCGCTGTATTTAGACCCTATAGCTACCAACGACTGCACCGCACCCAGGTAGTACTTTTTATCAATGCTCAGTTTTGCAGCTTCTTCAAGTCTCTTAATACTGCTATCGGGATTTTGCTGTTGTTGAGCAGCCCGAAGCAATGCTACTACCGCTGTGGTATCTGATTTTGTGACCGTACTGTTTTGCGCCAATACCGGTGAGCAAAGGCACAAAAAGAGAAGCACAAACGGCACATATTGCCTTGCAGTTAATAATACAGACATGATTCTACAGTTCAGCTGTAATATTACCTAAACAACAGCATTTTCATTAGGTATTTATACCTATTTACAGATAGGGTATTATTGCGCAATGCCACCGCAATACAGGTTCATAATTTTACAGTACACTTAAAATATACTGAATCATGAAAAAGACAACCTTATTGATAGCGGCGATTATCGCGCTTTCTTTTATTTCCTCCGATCTGTTTGCCCGCGACTGGAAATGGGGCGCGGCAAGCCAGTCGGAAGGCAGCTTTCTGAATGCAGGTCTGATAGTTGCAGACCACAAAGGCAACACTTATGCTACCGGTATTCTTGTACCCATTACTGTGCCGTGGGATATGATCCATTGCGATTTTGGGCCTTATAGTATATCGGGGGGCGGCATGGTAGTAACCAGCACAGACTCGATCGGCAATTTCAGGTGGGTGCTAAAATCAAGGCAGGGGCAGATACACGCCCTGGCAATTGATAGCGCAAGCAACATCTATATCTTCGGCCATTGCTCCGGCAATATTGTGATCGGTAATGACTCTATGGTGAGCAACCTTATTTCATCGAATGCCTTTTGCGCCAAGATAACATCTGCCGGCACAGTACGTTGGATCAAAAGAATCGCAGATACTGCATTTGCATTTTACGGTGGTGTAGACAAAGCAGGAAATGTATATGTAGGCGGGCAATACCGCTCACCAGCTGTTACCATAGGGAGCACTACCCTTACTAACAGTGGCCTGTATGGCACCTACGATATGTTCCTGGCCAAGCTGGATTCTAACGGTAACAACATCTGGGCAAAGAATATTGACGGAGACTCTACTGATAACATACTGGGCATGGCAGTTAGCGATTCAGGTAATATCTATATTGGCGGAGACTATAAGTCGCCCACCCTGCAATTAGATGCAGCAACCCTGGCATTACCTGCCGGTGAAACGCGGAGCCACCTCTTTATAGCCAAGTACAACACATCAGGCAACTCGGTATGGGCGAGAGACATACCAACACGTAGTGTAAAGTTCCTCAACTCAATGACCCTGGATAATTACGAGAATGTATACCTGACGGGAGGATATACGGGCAATATTATTTTTAATAATGATTCGCTGCCCGACAACAACTCGGCAATAGTGCATATGTACGTGGCCAGTTATAATATGAACGGTGCTACACGCTGGGCTACCAGTGTAGTGAACGATAAATATGTGCAGGCATGGGCAGTAACAACCGACTTGTCGGGTAATGTATGGGTAGGTGGTGCGTCTACATACCCGGCATGGGGCCACCCAATGTATATCTTCAGGTTCGACACTGCAGGTAATTTTACAGACAGTACGTTTATTAATGATGGTGGTAATGACAATAGTGGTCTGGCAGTAGACAACAATAACAACCTGTATATCTGCGCCGATTTTTTATCTTCTCCCTTCTATATAGCTCACGATACGCTTACTCTTGCACCCAATGCATATGGCGCTATGTTTATAGGCAGGTATAATTATGAGGCGTCGCAGGTATCGGTGGTTAATGTTGAATATCATACCGACAATACCAGGATATTCCCCAATCCGGCGGGTAGTGAACTGACAATAGAAACAAACACTGAAGTATACAGCGCATATACCATTACTAATGCAATTGGGCAAATGCTCGTAAGGCGGCAACTCAGTAATGCACACACCAATGTAGACGTAAGTGCATTGCCCCTGGGAGTATATTACCTCTCCCTCACGGGCAAAAGCAGCCGTGTACAGATATTCTCTAAGATGTAACCTATAACCATACATGGTTCAAAAAGTGCCCGCATTGATACTGTCGGGCACTTTTTTTCCTTATTACATTTTGGGTACCTGCTTAAAGCCCCAATCAGATGTTCTTCTTATTTTTACAATTAATGAAATGCATACGCGCTACATTACTATTAATTTTTATGCTGCATACTTCTTTTGCCCAACCGGTATTGCCAGACAGGGCTGCGGATAGCATTGCTTTAGCCATACCGGCAGCTTCTACTAAAACTATAACGGGCATAGCTAAATATATCAATGTTCACTTCGCTACAGATGAAGAAAAAGTGCGTGCCGCCTTTATATGGGTAGCCTCCACATTCAGCTACGATGTGCCTAATATGGTTAAGCAGGACATCAAACAAACACCCCAGAGTAAGATAAGCAAGGCACTAGCCACGCACAGTAGCGTTTGCGAACACTATGCACTGGTATTTAATGAGGTGTGCAACACCATGGGCATAACATCTTATGTTGTTACAGGCTGCACCCGCAAGAACGGATCAGCCAGCGTTCTTCCCCATGCCTGGTGCTGTGCAAAAGTGGATGGCAAGTGGCAGCTATATGACCCTACATGGGCATCGGGTTATGTACAAGACGGCAAGTTTGTACGGAAGATCAATGACGCATTTTATAAAGTAGATCCTTATAAAATGATAGCTACCCACATGCCTTTCGACCCGATGTGGGAGCTGCTGAAATACCCAATAACTAACCAGGATCTTTTAGACAGTATGGTTACTGAAGGTACATACAAAGTAATTTTCAACTTTGAAGATTCCATAGCAACCTGGCAACACCAGACCGAAGAGCAAAGACTATTGGCGCTTGCATGCAGAATGGAAAGTAGCGGGCTGACATCGTCTATGATCACCGACGAATACAATCGAACGAAGATGAATCTTGCGTACATCAACTCCCAGAAATACAACGCATCGGTAAATGAATTTAACAAGGCTGTGCAATTCCTCAATACGTTTATTACATACCGCAATCATCAGTTCATTCCTGCTAAACCCGACAATGCCATACTGGCTATGCTGGACTCTACAGAAAAGCAATTAACGCTGGCACTCGCAAAAATAGCTGATGTAAGAATGGAAGGCAATATTGACGCTAAAGTATTAGGCGACTATGAAAAACTGAGAACAGACTTTATAGCAAAGCTGGATGCTCAAAAGTCATTTCTTACACATTACATGGCACGTGATATTGCCAACAGGAAGTTGATGTTTGAGGAATAGTAAAAGAGTTATCTATACAGAATAAAAATATCCTCCTCGGCTGCAAGCTGGTAGATCACATCCTGAGCAGGCACATTGACAAGGGAATCATTAATGTAATAAGAGAACCCATTGATACATTTTACCCCGTCCATCACTTTATCATTAGCCATTTTTTCAGTTTTCGGATGCCTTGTAATATTACGGATCTTGAATTGTTTACCAGAAGGATAGAAGGTTATTATCCAGTCGCGCTCATCGAATACAGCACTCAGGTAAGGAGCGCCTATGCGAATAAGGCTTTGCTTAAATGTATCAGTACCTCCTGTATTCAGCACTAGAGAATCGAGAGTTGTAAAGTTTGTTCCGGACTTGTATGCGGAGAGTGTAAGCGCTGTGTACGCCATCTTTACAGAGGTGTCTCCTGTACCCAGCATAAGGTATACGTCTGGCCTGTTAATGCAATTTACCTTTTGCGTTTGGTTGCAACTGGTCAAAAGGACCAATGATAGAACAATTAAATATCCGGTAGTTTTGATCATAGGAATTGTTTGAGCGGGGTGGATGCAAATACTAAAGCTTACCCTATATTTTTATTGCCTTGAAAATGATGTTGTGAACAGAGATAATGAGGATAATGGCAATAATCAAAAATGAAGGGTGTTCCTTCATGATATCAAAATAACGAGATGCCAATGTGAGCAGCAAGAAACAAATAAGTACAGAAGACGTATAGATGATTTTGCTGCGTTGAGACATAGAGGCACTTTAGACTAAAGATAATATTAAACGTCCAGATCTCAGGCAGAATAAACTGGGCATTTCAGTAGACACCTTGACCAAACATTTACAACAATTCAAAGAAAATTCCATAAAATGAAAAAAGCCTTACACAATGTGTAAGGCTTTAGTGGAAGCACAACTTGCCCCGACCTTCTCGGGGCGGGTTCGAACCGCGGACCCTCCCGACTAATGGTCGGGATGCTCTGAACCAGCTGAGCTATGCTTAAATATTAATGATTCGATCATTTTCCTGCTCTTCCACGCTTTGATTTCCATTTCACGACGGTATGCATCAGTTTTGGAAGCATACTTTTCGGTGTATTTCAATAGCCATGGCACACCGCTCTTAGTAGCTGTACTTCGTCCCCCGTTATGTCGCATTAGTCTATCGTCCATATTTCCTGTGTGGCCGATGTAATACTTATCTGTCTTAAACGAATACAAAATGTAAACTGTAAATTCCATAAATGAAAAAAGCCTTACACAATGTGTAAGGCTTTAGTGGAAGCACACGGGTTCGAACCGCGGACCCTCTGCTTGTAAGGCAGATGCTCTGAACCAGCTGAGCTATGCTTCCGAAAATTAAAAAGAACTAAACCCATAAAGGGTAATGAGTGGAAGCACACGGGTTCGAACCGCGGACCCTCTGCTTGTAAGGCAGATGCTCTGAACCAGCTGAGCTATGCTTCCGTTTTATTGTTTTGGTCTTTAGAACCGCTGACGCTCCCGACTGTAGTCGGGATGCTCTGAACCAGCTGAGCTATGCTTCCATTTTCTTAAGAACTACCCCTTATTGTTTCTAAGGGAGTGCAAAGATAAGTGGTGATTTCAATAACACAAAATCTTTTTGAACTATTTTTTATTACTATATTTTACCATTGTGCATATACAAATCAAAAAAGCCACCTGTTTTGCAACAGGTGGCTTTCTCTATTAGTTAACTGATCTAAATGCTATTGCTTATTCAGCAGCTGCATCATCTTCAGCTTTCTTCAACTTGTCTTTGATAGCACCAAGAGCACCAAGATCGCCAAGTGTTGGTTTTTCAACCTTGCTCTGCAAATTCTTTACTGCTTTCTTAGTCTTCTCGTTTTCGCTCGCGTTTTCTTTACGTACAGCATCTTTCTCTTCGTTCTTAGATTGCTCCCAAACCTTAGAGTGTGATACAAGGATACGCTTGTCGTTACGATCGAATTCGATGATCATGAAAGGCAAAGTTTCTTCTGCCTCCACATTGCTACCATCTTCCTTGCGCAGGTGACGTGCAGGAGCGTAAGCCTCAAGGCCATACTGCAACTGAACTGTAGCACCCTTTTCGTCCTTACGGGTTACGCTACCTTCGTGTACAGATCCGATAGGGAATACTGTTTCGAAGGTATTCCAAGGATCTTCTTCAAGCTGCTTGTGGCCAAGGCTAAGCTTGCGGTTTTCCTTATCTATACCCAGGATGATAACGTCTATGTTCTCACCTGTCTTAACGAACTCACTTGGGTGATTGTAACGCTTGATCCAGCTAAGGTCGCTGATGTGTATCATACCACCTATACCTGTTTCCAGCTCTACGAACACGCCATAAGGAGTGATGTTCTTAACAACACCCGGGTGACGGCTGTCGATAGGGAACTTGTTCTCGATAGTCTCCCATGGATCAGCAGACAACTGCTTGATAGAAAGACTCATCTTGCGCTCATCCTTGTCAAGTGTTACAACTACTGCTTCATGCTCTTCGCCCAACTTGAAGAACTCCTTCGCGTTGATAGGCTGTGAAGACCATGTGATCTCAGATACGTGTACCAAACCTTCTACACCTGGCATGATCTCAAGGAACGCGCCATAGTCTTCAATGTTTACTACCTTACCCTTAACGTGAGCATTTTCTACAATGTTCTCAGGCAAGTTATCCCAAGGATGAGGAGTCAATTGTTTCAGACCAAGGCTGATACGCTTCTTCTCATCATCGAAATCAAGAACTACCACATTCAGCTTCTGGCTGTTATGCAGCACTTCGCTCGGGTGCGTTACGCGGCCCCAGCTGATATCTGTGATATACAACAGACCATCTACACCACCAAGGTCGATGAACGCACCGAAATCGGTAACATTCTTCACAGTACCTTCCAGTACCTGACCCTTTTCTAGCTGGCCGATGATCACGCTGCGCTGCTGCTCAATATCGCTCTCAATGAGTGCTTTATGAGAAACCACCGCGTTGCGGATTGTTTCATTGATTTTAACAACCTTGAAGTCCATTGTCTTACCAACATACTGATCGTAATCAGTAACCGGCTTAACGTCGATCTGTGAACCTGGCAAGAATGTTTCCAAACCATGAACATCTACGATCAAACCACCCTTAGTCTTAGAGGTAATAGTACCTGTAACCACTTCGCCTGTCTTGTAGAAGTCAACGATCTGCTGCCATGAACGTGCTGCGCGAGCCAGCTTACGGCTCAAATGCAGGTGACCTTCACGGTCTTCTTTTTCTACCACCATTACTTCTACGATATCACCTATCTTAACGCCAGGTGTGTCGCGGAATTCATTAAGTGATATAAGGCCATCTGATTTAAAGCCAATGTTAATGATAACATCAGTTTTTGTCAGGCCTTCTACTGTACCATTCATCAGTTCGTTCTCTGTGATGGCTTTAAACGTGCTGTCATAAACCATTTCAAACTTTTCACGGTCGTTCTTGGCATATGATGCTACATTGCGCTTGTCTACGCTCCAGTCGAAATCATCATGAGAAGTTGTTGATGCTTCTTCATAATAACGGCGAGGCGCGCGTACATGTGCTTGTTCTGCTGCAGGAGCTTCTTCTGTAGCTACTTCTACTTCAGTTGTTGCTTCTACTGCTGGTGTTTCTGCTGTTACCGGAGCTTCTTGAGCTGCAGTATCAGTTGTTTGTACGGACTCAACGCTTTCTGGCGTAGTTCCGGCGGTTTCCAAATTAATGTTTTGCTCTTCCAAAATAAATTTTCCCTTTTGTTTTTTTAAAGGACGGCAAAGATAAGGAAATTTATCAAATAATATGAAAATTGGGTAATGTGAAAATCAGGAACACTTGAAGGTTAATTTTCGAAAAAAGTTTTTACGTCTGAAAGATAATCTGTCAATTCATTAGGCAATGCCGTTAAGTCAGATTCTCGCAGCAATTTGTCGACGTTAAAATTGCTTTTTAATTTCTTTATATCTTTTCCGGGATAGAGTCTAACCATATCTTTCTCTGCGGTTTGTTTCATCTCGACTGCTTTTTTAGGCTTAAATTCATCTTTTTGCTTATCTACAGTATAATTTGTAATACCCTTATAATTTGGAATATCCTTAGTGCATAATTTCATTGCAACAATAAGATTTGCATCAACTGTCGCCCTGAATTTTTCTACTAAAACTGAGTAGTTTTCAAATTTTTTTAGAAGTTCATTATCGAAGAATGTATCCATTAACACGGCAAAATTTTCAATTTCATTTACCGGTAGAAATTTCACTTTGTATTTTTTGAATTGCTTAAACTTATTTGATTTTATATGTTCAATAATATCAATTTGATTTTGCATAAATCCATCTCTATCCAACTCTCTGTAGATAATCGGGGAATATCCGTTCTTTTCTTTCATTTTATGCAAGAGTACTTTTTCTACGTCATCAATAGTGCAGCCATATGAAGAAAAAACCGTTACATCTTTGATTTCGAATTTTTCTAATAATTCTCTCCACAATTCAATTCCTTTCTCATCTTCACATATGAATATTTTATCGGGATATAAGGTGTCCAATTTCTTTTCTGTAGCATCCAAAATAGTAAGAGTCTTATCGTGCTCCGTTTTTTGAAATATTAGCTCATCTTTAAGAAAAGATAGCTGTTGCTCGGAAATATGTCTTGCCCCTATAATTTTATTGAATTGCGTGCCTAATAGCTTAGAAATATTTTGAAGGTTGATCCCCCAAATATCTCGTTCCAATTCTGCACGCTGCACAGTGTTATCGCTGCTCTCTAACTTTGCAAATAGTCCCTCATAATAATCCCCTAATGAATATACTTTTGAGAGATAACGGTTCTTGTTATTTTTCTTATCGATTTCGTAGCTTACTCTATATATTCTATTTCTATCGTCATTTTCATTCATCGCAAACGCAGGTGAATGGGTTGTAAGAAAAATCTGAGCTACTTTACTGAATTCATCTTTATATGTCTTATAAATCTCAAACTGTCGTTTTAATTCAAATGCGATTTCCGGTTCTTAATAACCCCATATGTACAAGTGCTTCTTATCCTTTTTAGCAATGTACCATAACAGGAAAGAAAAAAATGCATTTGAATACCGTCGCCTCTGCTATTCAATGCCACAGATTGCGTTTCGAGGTTCTTACTCTTTCTCTTTGTGATTTTTATCTTTTCACTTGTATCAAAAGAAAGAGATTCCAGTAAGGTTGTAAAATTTACTGTTGGCTCGACCTCAATCCCCATAACATCTAGGACATATTGATTAAGTTCCTTCAGTTCATCTTTTATTCCTATCGAAACAGCATTCAAAGCATCTTTTAATGAAGAGTTTTTTCCTCTACCGTCACTTGAATCTGCGACAGATTGAATTTTTCGCTGAACTGCTTCGCGAAAATTAAGATCTCTTATAGCGGGTATGTATATGTACTGGATTTTTTCACTTACAATAGCATTTGCCCGCTTGATTCCGGTAGTGCTAATTTCTTTCCCAAGTAAATCACTAAAATTAAAGTCTGAGCCGCCGTTTGTATAAAAAACTCTTTCAGCTATAAACCCGTCGTTGATACCACCTTTATCATAAAAATTGCCTTTGGAAAAGAACAACTTAATTGATATATTTCTTTCACCTCTTTCATTATTGTCTCTATACCATTTGTTGAAGTCTCTCTCACTATTATATTTAACATTAAAGTCTGTTTCGCTGTTAAAAAAAAGATTTAAAGCCTTTAATATGTTGGACTTCCCGCTGTCATTTCCCCCAGAAAATATATTTAAGTCTGAGCAATCTATAGTTTCATTTGTACCAAAAGACCTGAATTTAGTTATAATGACCCTATTAATGTATTTCATAAATGCATTGGTTTTTTTAGGACTTTTACTATATGCATGTAAAGAAATACAAAAACAAGTTATTTGTATAATTTATAGAGAATTATTATCAAATTTATCTCCTCACCCCTTCAACGCCCTATTCTCCACCCTTATCCTTACAAACAGCATAGCTGCATTCAGCAGGGAGAAGATCATAGCCGTAAAAGACAAGTGAAATACCAATGGGATTACGGCTATCTCGGCTACGACAATTATATAGTTGGGATGCTTTACATATTTATATGGCCCTTTGCTCACCAGCTGCACATTGGGTATGCGCAGTATTTTGGTATTCCAGTATTTGCCCAGTGAGGCTATGACCCATATTTTCAGACAGATGAGCCCAAGGAAAACAAAAAGAAAAGTAGGATTGAACAAGTAAGTGACCGGAGACAAATAGTACTCTGCGATCATAGATATAAGGAATGCGGTATGTAGCGCCACTATCAGCGGGTAATGCTCTTTACCATATTCCACCGCCCCCTGTGCGCGCGCCCATTTTTCATTGCTGCGCGCAACCACCAGCTCCAGCAGTCGCTGAAAAACTACAAATGATATGAATAGTAAGAAAGACATAGACTAGCTGTTGCTCATATTTAATAATACCATCTCGCTGCTAAAACCCGGCCCCAGGGACACCATAAGGCCCGGCCCGTCTTCAAATCCATCTTTAAAGAACTTGTCCATTACATATAACACGGTTGCGCTCGACATATTGCCATTCTCATTCATCACCTGCCGGGTATTAGCCAGGAAGTCTCCCTCCACAGGTAGCGTTTCGGCATAGGCCGTAAGTATCTTCTTCCCACCCGGGTGGAAAATAAAGTTCTTAATGTCGCCGATCATCACTTCGTGTTTCGATAAGAAATGCACCACATCGCGGTAAATATTATCTCTGATGATCGTAGGGATGTCTTCTGAAAACAACACCTTAAAACCTTCATCCATAAATTCCCAACCCATCACTTCCAGCGAATCGTAGTACAGTTTGCTCTGCGATGCCACGAAAGATATGTTCTTTTTAGCGGGAGGTTCATGGCCATCTCCTTTTACAATGCACGCTACTACTCCATCGGCAAACAGGCTGGATGCCACAAAATTGCTCTTGCTGAAATCGTTTCGTAAAAAGGTGAGCGAGCATAGCTCTACACACACCAACAGCACGACCGCCGCTGGATTGGCTTTGGCTATCAAATTGGCTCTGGCATAGCCTGACACACCACCACCACATCCCAGTCCGAAAACAGGTATACGGTTGGCATATTGGTTCAACCGCATTTTATTAATGATCAGGGCATCAAGGCTGGGCGTAGCCAGGCCGGTAGTAGAAACGAAGATGATATCGGTAATATCTTCCCCTTTTAGCCGCGCATCTGCCAGACAATGTTCTATTGCTATCACCGAGTATTCCAGCGATGTGCGTACATATTCGTAGTTATTTTCCTTAAAATCTTTCAAGGTAGCATAGTAATCAAGCGGCCTACAGAAATTGCGCGTCTTGATCTCGGTATTATCAAATATGCTAATTAGGCGGCCTACCGCCGGAAATGATGGTTCAAACAGCTGACGGGCATATTTCTTTACTTCATCCTGGTCTATCTTTGAAGGAAAATCTATCGTTGCAATGGCGGCTAATGAAGGCATATTGTTGAAAGGTAAGAAGTAAAATTTATTTGTTTTGTTATATATAAGCAAGAACGCAATAAAAATCGTTCCGCCACCATCATATACGGCAAATCAAATAAAAAAGATGTTGGAAAACAGCAAACAACTATTGCAACTTAAACATCAATGGCTGGGTATACAAGACCTTTACAACTTTGCCATTTTGCATGCCGGGTTTGAATTTGGGCAGCAGCGTAATCACCCTCATCGCTTCCTCGTCTATCTCAGGGCACACTGTATTCACGGGCTTTATGCCTGCAAGGCTGCCATCTTCCATCACTACAAATGAAATTAACGATCTGCCATGCTTATTTGCACTTCTCGCAGATTCAGGGTAGATCACATTTTGAGATAAAAATCTCATAATACTGGAGGGAGGGACCGGCAGCTCTTCAACGATCGAATCACCAGATGGCTTTATTACAGTGTCGCACGGAATAACGGTCCCTTTTTCGTCCATACATTGGGTGGTCGTCATTTTGCCGTCAGACATGAACATCTTTTTTATACTACCACTGGGGTAATATTCAAAACTCATGTTCTTCTTTTCCCCGTCCAATCTACCCTTATAAGTAGCATAAATCACACGCCCTGTTTCTATTTCAATCGATTTTGAAGAGTCTAATTCCCCTTCATTATAATAGTTCTCCTCTACTTTTTTAGTATCTCCGGGCAAGTACATCAGCCACTTGCCTTCACTTACTCCATTTTCATACACACCCTCTTTTATTTTCTGCCCATCTGCGCTGTAATACACAAATTTTCCGTTACGCTGATTTTCATACACCTTTCTGCTCGTCCACTTTATGGTCGACACATGCCCTGTCATCAGTAGTTTGCCGCCAACAGTAAGTGCTGTGACATTATACCCTTTTGAGTCTTTTGTAAATGAGCGCAGGTAAGCAGCTTCGTTTTGCTCGCATGACAACCACTTATTATTGTAATAAAGTGTGTTCCCCTCTCCACCCAAGGCTGAAAAAGAAACCAGCATGCAAACCGCGACCAGGAAAGAATAGTTCATAAACAGCAATAATAGGAAGTAAAAATAACCAAAATTCAAGCGCAACCTCGTACTCATTGCCTAACGACAAAATCACTTACTTTTACGCCACTTTGAATTTATCATTTTTCATAGCGCGCCGGTATCTTGTTCGGCAAACGGGCACCTTCTCCTTTATTATAAGGCTGGCGGTGGTGGCTACTGCACTTAGTGTGGCGGTAATGATACTTTCACTGGCTGTCTCTACCGGCTTTGGAGATGCGGTAAGGGATAAGCTATATAGCTTTTCGGGCAATGTTCATGTCACCTACTTCGACCCCTTAAAATCAAATGCACTCACCACTCCACCAATTTACTACGACAAAAAGCTGGTTGCTGAGATAAAAAAAATACCCCACGTAGCCACTGTAACCCCATTTGCTCAGCGGCCGGTGATATTGCAGAGCCATGGTAAAATGGAAGGCATACGGCTGAAGGGGGTGGATAAAAACTATCACTTTTCTAAAAGTGTGCGCCTTTCCGGCCAGGGCATAGACTACTCCGACACGCTTTATTCCCGCCAGATAATGATATCTGAGCGCACCGCCAACCTGCTCGACGTAAAGGCAGCAGATACCATAATGCTGGAATTTTTTGAAGCAGGCTCTACTCCCCGGCTGCGAAAAGTAAGGATAAGTGGCATGTTCCACAGTGGTATGGAAGATGTGGACAAATACTATGGTGTGTGCGACATAAGGCTGCTGCAGCATATGAACAACTGGACTGCCGATAGTATCAATGCCTACCAGATAGATCTGGATAATGCGGCCTATGCAGACACCGTATCCAGCTTTATCCACTACAACCTGGTCAATGCACCCGTGGATGCGTTTACTACCGAAGAATCTAATGCAGGCCTGTTCGACTGGCTGAAATTTCAGTCATTGAACAGTATCATACTCCTTATTATAATGGGGCTTGTAGCGTTCATCAACGTTTCGGGAGTAATACTGGTGCTGATGATAGACAGGGCTGCCATGGTGGGCTTATTAAAAACGTTGGGTATGCCATTCGGTAGTATAGGCCGTGTTTTTATTAACGTGGGCACAATTATCAGTGCCATTGGCATACTTGCCGGCAACATTTTAGCGTTAGCTGTTTGCTGGCTGCAAAAGACCTACAGCATATTTAAGCTTGATGAGGCAACATACTTTATGAAGTATGTGCCCGTAAAAGTAATTTGGTGGCATGTGGCACTGACAGATATTGTTACCCTCATAGTATTTGTGATATATCTTTGGCTACCGGCTTTGTATATCCGCAGGATACAACCGGCAAAAGTGCTGCAGTTTAAGTAGTAGATAGTAGTTAGTAATTAATACATAGTAAATAGTTCCGATTTAGAGAGCAGGGCGTATTGAACTTACTTCGGAACAGGGATTTGTTTTTAGTTTTAAATTTTTAGTTTTCAGTTTTCAGTTTTGAACAAGGCATTATATAAGACCATTTGTGAGCAACACCCCGAAATACCAGTATTCTCGCAGTACTGGTGGTTGGATGTGTCATGCACAGAATGGGATGCCGCGATCGTAACAAAAGGCAGCCATACACAGGGAGTATGGGCTTACCCCATAGAAAACAAACCCGGTGTAAGCCTTATCCGTAATCCGCAACTCACACCTTACCTTGGCCCCAAAGTATTCTTCCCAAAAGACATAAAGGCAGCTAATATTGACGGATATGAATACGAAACTATTGCCGAATTACTGAAACAGGTAAAAGATGCGCAGGTATGGGGCCTGGCTATACAACCAGAACTAAAGCAGGCAGGCCTGTTTAAGAATAGTGGTCTGCAACAAAGTGTACAGCAAACATTCCTTATAGATGTCACTGCCGACGAAGCAACACTGCGTGCCAATATGAAGGAGAATCTGCGGAAGAATATTCGCCAGGCGGAAGGGGAAATGACCATTACCAATTCACCGGAGCACTTGAAAGACCTTTATGGCTATTACCAGCATATGCTCACCAGGAAAAGTAAATCTGCTCACTTCAGCCTGGCATATATGCAGCGCCTGTTGGATGCCTGTATTGAGCATGACGCAGGTGCACTATGGGTTGCCAAAACAGACGATAAGATACATGGCATAGTATGGCAGGTGTGGGATAGCGAGTGCAGCTATGCACTGAGCCTGGGGCAAAACCCGGAATCGGACAACTACAAAGCAATGTCGCTCCTACTCTGGCATGGCATAAAGGAAGCCAAACGAAGAGGGCAAAAGACTTTCGATATGGAAGGCAGCATGGACCCCGGCGTAGAACGCTTTTATCGCAGTTTCGGCGGCAAAAGAGCACTATACCTGATATTATCTAAAAACACATCCCGCATCTGGAAACTGAAACAGATGTTAAGAGGATAGGTAATAATAAAACCAAAGTCAAGATCCTCAAAGTGGGTATGTATTGGTCATAACTACCTATTAACTCAAAAATCACGACCTTTGCCGAAATTTTTAATAAATGCCGGCAACTTTCCAGGACAATGAAGTAACATCAGGATTAAAGGATAAGCGTAAGCTTTCTGCCTACCTTGACACGCTCGTAGATACCCACCTGGAAGGCATTAAGAAAGTAAAGCTCAATTACATCTGCTGCAACGATGAATACCTGCTGACCATTAACAAGCAGTTCCTTAACCACGACACGCTTACAGATATCATCACTTTCGATCTAAGTGAAACTGATGCAGAACTGGTTGGTGAGATATACATAAGTGTAGACCGAGTAAAGGAAAATGCAGCCAAATTTGGAGTAAGTTATCTCAATGAACTGCACAGGGTAATATTTCATGGTGCGCTCCATTTGTGCGGTTATACCGACAAAACAGCAGCCGACAAACAAGAAATGCGCAGGCAGGAAGACATTTGCCTCGCCGCATATTTATCATAAAGAAACTGAATAATGAAACTAGAAATACTCTACGAAGACGACGACCTCATAATTGTAAATAAACCATCAGGACTATTGGTGATTCCAGATCGTTTTGATGCTACACTACCTAGTCTCAACAAAATGCTGGAAGCCAAATATGATCAACGCATATGGGTAGCGCATCGGTTAGATAAAGACACAAGTGGCGTTATTTGTTTTGCTAAAAACGAAGCCGCACACAAGTACCTCTCTACCATATTTATGGAACGAGAGGTAAGTAAATTTTATGCAGGCCTGGTTACCGGCATAGTAGTGCCCGAAGAAGGACGTATAGAGAACCTCATTGCCGAGCACCCCGCGGTGTATGGTAAAATGATAGTATCGAGAAAAGAAGGCAAAATGTCTGTTACCGATTATCGCGTTTCTGAACAATGGCCGTTATATGCCCTCATGCAGTTTCAGATCCATACCGGCCGTACCCACCAGATAAGAGTACACATGCAGTACCTCGGTCACCCGCTGGTATGCGATGAATTGTATGGCGATGGCAAACCATTTTATGTATCTACCATCAAGCGTCGTTACAACATGGCCAAGCATGAGGAAGAAGAAAGACCTTTGCTGAACCGCGTAGCGCTGCACGCCTACAGGCTTGAATTTGAAACCGTGGCCGGCAAACTGATTACAGCCGATGCACCATTACCAAAAGATATGGCAGCAACAGTAAATCAATTGAATAAGTGGTGTAAGTGAGTCGTAGGTGGTAAGTCATAAGTCGTAAGTTTCCGAAGGAAACAATTGTGACTTACCACTTGCAACTAATTAAACCTGCACCATTACAAAGCAATTATCAGACGGACTTATTACTTACGACTTACAAATCACGACTATGTTAACCGTTTCCCTCGATTCTATAAAACTTCTTGCCCCACACGGACTCTATCCGCAGGAGCACATATTGGGCAATTCATTTGAGGTGGATGTAGACGTGAACCTGCCTGATGCCCAGCCATGGCCCTTTGCCGACTATACCTTGATACAACAGACCGTAACTAAGATATTCAATAAAGAAGGGCAGTTGCTGGAATCATTTGTATACAATATTCACAGTGCTTTAAAGGAACTTTTCCCCGTGTCTATTACAGTAAGAGTTGCCGTAAGAAAACTGAATCCTCCTATGCCGGGCGTTGTTGGCTATGCGCAGGTGTGTTATGAAAAATAGACCCAACAACTGGATTTGATCTATTCCGTGGCATAAATCTCCTCTAGGAGTTGTACTACTTGTTGCGTGGTCATTTTCCAGGTATTTATGGTAAGGGTTTTAAATGCAGGTTCATTGCAAGCACACTTCGACGCCGCGCATAATTGAACTATATTCACAGAATCGCTGTAAGCACGCCATATGGTGTAGCCATGGGTGTTATCTGTCTTTATTAATTCTGTTTTCTGGTGCAGGCTTTCCTTCATGTATTTTGTCTCCCATTCACAATAAGCATTCGAGAATGTAGCCCCACTCATCCCCTCCTTATAAAATTCCAGTTTTCGCGCTGAGCCTATCGCTACACCCAACCGCAGGGAATCGGCCCTTCTGAAATATTGCTGTCTGCTCGGATGGTTGTACGCACCTTCCCTCCACTTACCCTTCATTGTCACACTACCGTAGGGAAAGACCATGTAGGTGGTCTTATCCGACTTTTTATCGTAGTTGACACTGGTCATTGTAATAGTAGACTTCTTGCGTGCTGTACCACACGAGATAAGAGCAATAAACAATACCAAAAAAATACGCGGAAAAGAATTCATAGCCTAAAAATTTCGACCAAAGTACTACAGTCAACAATAGAAAAAGGGTATGTGTTTCGCCGGCAATTAAATTTTGATCTATGTCAAAACGAGGATTATATCAACCATTGTCAAATTGTCAAATTACTTCTTCCTCTTCGCTCTTTCATACTGCGGTGGCCATGGCATATCCTCATACTCCAACTCACGTGCTGCACGAAGTGGGAAGTAAGGATCGCGCAATAGTTCACGCGCCATAAAAATAAGGTCGGCCTGTTCATTTTGTAAGATTTCCTCGGCCTGTTCCGGAGTGGTAATAATACCCACGGCACCTGTCATTATACCTGCTTTGCGCACTGCCTCTGCAAAAGGCACCTGGTAGTTGGGCTTAGCGGCTATTTTAGCATAAGACACTACCCCACCCGATGAACAATCCATTACATCAACACCTTGTTCTTTTAAGATCAGCGCCAGCTTCACAGAGTCGTCAACAGTCCACCCGCCATCAACCCAGTCGCTTGCTGATATGCGGAGAAATAACGGCAATGTATCCGGCCATTCCGACTTAACTGCATCTATTACTTCCATTAAAAATCTGCACCTGTTTTCAAAAGAACCACCATATTCATCAGTACGATCATTAGACAATGGCGACATAAACTCATTGACAAGATAACCATGTGCACCATGTATCTCTATTACTTTAAATCCCGCTTTCAGTGCCCGCTTAGCTGCATCTTTAAACGCAGTTACTATTCGCTGTATGCCTTCGATGGTTAACGCCACCGGATGAGAATAGTCATCAGCAAAAGGAACAGCACTTGGCGCCACCGTCTGCCAGCCGCCATCTGCTTCCGCGATCAGTTTATTCCCCATCCATGGCGATGTCATACTCGATTTTCTGCCTGCATGTGCCAGTTGTATGCCCGGCACAGCGCCTTGTTGCTCTATGAACTGAGTGATGCGTTTAAACCCATCTATATGTTCATCTTTCCAAAGACCCAGATCCTGCGGAGATATTCGTCCCTCATGTGTCACAGCAGTTGCTTCCGTAAACACCAACCCTGCGCCACCTACAGCCCGGCTACCCAGGTGCACCAGGTGCCAGTCGTTAGTAAAGCCATCTACAGCAGAATACTGGCACATAGGTGACACCACAATACGGTTCTTTAATGTGATACTTCTTATTACGAGCGGAGAAAATAACTTGGTCATGGTAAAAATAGTATGCGGCTTTCTTTCGCACATTGAAGGTAAGCAATTACCATCTTTCCTATTTTTCAAATTAACAACCTTGCATATCTTATCCCATATCAATTGTCGAATTGCCAAATTATCGAATTGCCAAATTAGCTCATTCCATAACATTCCTTCCACATTCTATCATATTACCCATTGAGTCATTGAGCAATTAAGCCATTGAGCCATTACCTTTGCTCCATGACAAACAACAAATTTGCAGCAGTTGCAGATGTAATAAGGAACAGGCGTTCCGTTGGTGGCGCCAAGATGAACGGACAGAAAATTGCTGATGAAACGGTGATGGAATTATTGGAATTAGCTCATTGGGCACCTACCCATGGCCGCACAGAACCATGGCAGTTCTTTGTGTATACAGGCGAGGCTTTATTACAATTCGGGCTGGATCACGGTAATCTTTACTGGAATAATACACCAGAAGAAACCCGCATGCAGTCTATTAAAGAGAAGTTGGAGAACAATATTAAAAAAGTGTCTCACATGGTAGTATCTGTAATGAAGAGAGGCACTAATGAAAAGATACCGCATATAGAAGAAGTTGCCGCAGCATCGGCCGCTATACAGAATATCCTTTTAGGTGCTTCGGCACAAGGCATTGCGTCGTTCTGGAGCACCGGTGGTATGACTTTGAAGCCCGCCATGAAAGAACATCTTGGCCTGGGTAGTGAAGACGTAGTGCTGGGACTTATCTTCCTCGGCTATACCGACGAACCGACAAAACCCGGCGTCCGCAATAGCACTCCGGCAGATAAGGTTAAATGGATGAACTAAGACCGATTTCCCTCAGATTTGACAACTTTTCAAAAGGTTGTCAAATCTTCCACCACAATAGCATTAGTATACCGCTAATCCTTATCATCTTCCTCACCTTCCTCTTTGTCTTTATCTTTCGGTGTCTTGCCATCTTCCTCCGTTGGCGGAGCTTTTTTAGCATTAGGATTACCGCTCGATGTAGGCCTTTCAGCCGGTGCCGGCTTTTGTACTACCGGAGTTCTGGCTTGTGGTTTGGGAGCTGGCTCTGGCTCTCTGGCGGCGGGTGCTGGCTGCGTTTCCTGGTCCGAGTCTGCTTTTTTCTTATATAGTTGCGTGGGGCGCTGATAGGCGGGCTTTGGAGCCATCGGTGGCGGTGCTATATCAATTCCGTTCTTTGCTGCAAATGCCCTTCTTTCCCTGTTCAATCTGGTTAACAGTTCCCGCTCAGGAATACCCTCCTGTGTCAACCTGTCTTTGCAGGCACTTACCTCTGCCTCACTCGACCCGGAGCTTAAACTCTCAAAAGGAACAAATCCTTTTTTTACATAGATCTTTTCAAATTCAAACAAAGCTGAGGCTGCTGCACATAAACTATCGCCTCCTTCCACTCCGCTTGGCTTCTTGTATGATTTTGCCTGCTTGTCTGCATATTCTTCAAGATACTTACGGAATGGCACCAGTGACTTGTACCGCTTGTCTCCATCCGATTGGTCCTGAAATTCATGTTTCCACATCACTGCCAGGAGATACAATGTGTCTGTAGACCCGGTTATGCGGTCATTCAATTCTTCTGCAGTTTGTGCAAAAGACAAGTGCGGAAACATAAAGAGGAGTACTAACCCCAATGCATATAATGATCTCCTCATAACCCTTATTATAAAACAAAGCTAAGTATTCATAGGTCAATTAGGCAAAAGAGAGGCTACAATTTAAAAACATGCGTTTACTGTCACCAGGTTTACCCGATCATATATCATATCTATACCCGTAAATACAAATACAATCTTTCTTAACCCACGGTTTTAGTTACTTTTGGCATCTTATTATGATACTAGTCACCGGGGCAAGCGGTTTTCTTGGAAAACACTTAGTGCGCAGATTATCAGCGCAGGGTGAGCCCGTACGTGCGCTTTATCATAATAATCCCCCCTCTGAAACTGACAAAGCACTGCCCAATATACAATGGCAAAAAGCCGATCTACTCGATGTATTTGATGTAGAAGAAGTAATGCAGGGTGTTACGCACATATATCATTGCGCGGCTATTGTTTCTTTTCAGCCATCCGGCCATCAACAAATGCTGCATTTCAATCCCGAGAGTACTGCTAACATCGTCAATCAGGCTATTGAACAGGGCATAACTAAAATGGTGTATGTAAGTTCGGTAGCGGCTTTGGGCCGGTCGGGCGCCATTCAGAAAGAAATAACCGAGGATGAAGAATGGGGTGAGAGTGGCTACAATTCTGCATACGGCATCAGTAAGTACATGGCCGAAACAGAAGTATGGCGGGGCATAGGCGAGGGACTTAATGCAGTAATAGTCAACCCTGGTATTATTCTGGGTGAAGGTGATTTTAACGAAGGATCTGCCGAATTGATGAAGGTAGCTTTCAGCGAATTCCCTTTCTATACAAAAGGAGTAAATGGCTGGGTGGATGTGCAGGACGTGGCAACACTGTTATGCGAACTCATGCGCTCTGAACATGAAGCTGAACGGTACATAATTAGCGCAGGCAATTATTCTTACTACAAGATATTTACACTCATGGCCGGGGCACTTGGCAAAAAGCCACCGCATATTCATGCTAATTCATTTATTACCAGTTTAATATGGCGCTGGGGTAAGTTGCAAAGCATGTTTGGCAAACGTCCGCTTATTACTAAAGAAACCGCATCCAATGCGCACTCTACCTCTCTTTACAACAATAAAAAGCTGCTCTCCGCGCTCCCTTCATTTACTTACACATCTATAGAAGAAACCATACAAAGGATGGCCAAATCTTTCTTAAATGTGCATAACATAAAATAAATATTTTTTCGTTTTTATAAAAAACAGTCGTAAACTTGCAAAACGGAAACAGCAATTTGTTCCATCCTTTTGTCCGGTTAGAGAAATTTCCCTTTTGATAACTGCTCCAGAAAAACTTCATTGATAAGACAATCTATTTGTGTCATTATTGTTATTAGTTAATATATCTCAATCAGAAAAAATCAAGGCATGCCTTACGACATCTTGCAATTAAATGATATGCTCATACCCGAGCTGTTAGACGTAGCCGACAATCTTAAAATTGATAATGCCCGCGGTTACGACAAACCAGCTCTCATCTATAAAATACTCGATCAGCAGGCCCTTAATGATAAGTCAGGTGAAGACCAGGCAAAGAAAAAAAGAGCACCAAAAGCTAAGACAGCGCCTGTAGCCAAAACGGCTGCTCCTGTTCAGAAAGCCGCTCCTATAGCTGCTCCTGCTCCGGAAATTAAGGAAGAAGTTGTTGCAGACACATCCGCAGATCTGTCAACAGAAAAGAAAAAAAGAGGACGTAAACCAAAAGAGCAGAACGAAGAAACACCTGCTACTCCGGTACTCACTCAAGAAACTCATACTCCTGCCGCTCAGCCCGCAGTTGCACCAACTCCCTCACCTGCACCCGCACAACCTATACAGGCAGCACAAGGTCAGGGTCAGCCAATGCAGCGCCGCGAACCTCGCCAGCACGAGCCAAGAAGAGAATTCAGACAAAACAGCAATAACCCCAACAATCCTAATCAGCCAAGGCAGTTCAACCAGCCTGCTCCTGCTCAACCAAGAACAGAAGCAACTGCAGCTACATCTGCACCAACTCCCGCTCCTGCTCAGCCACTACCTGCAGCAGAAAGCAATGAGCCGGTAGTAGAAAGCACAGGTATTACAATGCCTACCGCCGATACATCTGATGTTCAGGCAGCTGAAATTGAAAAGCCTGTTCAACCGCAGAACCAGCAGTTCAACCGCCCTCGTCGTGAAGAAAGGCAGACAAATTTCAATCTCGATTTCGATGGTATCGTAGCCAGTGAAGGTGTATTGGAAATGATGCCTGATGGCTATGGTTTCCTACGCAGCAGTGATTACAACTACCTCAGCTCACCCGATGATATTTATGTATCTCCATCTCAGATCAAGTTGTTTGGTTTGAAGACCGGTGACACAGTTAAAGGAACAGTAAGACCACCAAAAGAAGGTGAAAAATATTTCGCTCTTCTTAAGGTAGAAACCATAAATGGTAAGTTACCCGACGAGATCCGCGATCGCGTTCCTTTCGATTACCTGACTCCATTGTTCCCTTACGAAAAGCTGAACTTAACAACAACAGCAAGCAACTATAGCACACGTATCATGGACCTCTTTACCCCTATAGGTAAGGGCCAGCGGGGACTGATAGTAGCACAGCCAAAAACAGGTAAGACCATGTTGCTGAAGGAAGTGGCCAATGCTATTGCAGCCAACCACCCGGAAGTTTACCTGATGATAGTACTGGTAGATGAGCGTCCTGAGGAAGTTACAGATATGCAGCGTAGCGTACGTGCAGAGGTTATCGCATCGACATTCGATGAACCTGCTGATAAGCACGTAAAGGTGTCTACAATTGCTTTGCAGAAAGCTAAGCGACTGGTAGAAGTAGGCCACGATGTGGTTATCCTGCTCGACTCTATTACCCGACTGGCTCGTGCACACAACACTGTAGCGCCATCAAGCGGTAAGGTATTAAGTGGAGGTGTGGAAGCAAACGCTATGCAAAAGCCAAAACAATTCTTTGGTGCGGCACGTAAAATAGAGAATGGTGGTTCACTCACCATCCTGGCAACGGCCCTTATTGAAACAGGCTCTAAGATGGATGAAGTGATCTTTGAAGAATTCAAGGGTACCGGTAACATGGAGTTGCAGTTGGATCGTAAACTATCTAACAAACGTATCTTCCCGGCTATCGACATTACTTCATCTTCTACACGTAGAGATGATCTGTTGATGGACAAGGACGTGCAGAACAAGATGTGGCTGCTCCGCAATCATATCTCCGACATGAATGTTGACGAGGCAATGAACTTCCTCCTCAAACAAATGAAGGGCACCCGCAGCAACGAAGAATTCTTGGCGATAATGAACAAATAAGACAACATCATTTACCATTTATACAACAGGCAATTACGAAAGTAGTTGCCTGTTTTTTTAATAAAAACTATGCATTAATTGTAGGCGCTTGTTTTTCCCACCACCACTTCCCTCCGGCTCCCATTAATCACTAAAAAAAACTATATTTGCTTTTCATAGTTATCATCTGAAATGTCATCTTTTTTACGCTCATATATAAGAGTGGTCGGCTTGCTGTCTGTTCTTTTCCTATCATCTGTATCATCATATGCATCGCATATTTTCGGTATGGATCTTTACTATACCAATATAGGTGGTAATGTTTATACCATTACACTTGCTGTCTACGGAGACTGCTCAGGAGGTTCATTTTTCAACCTATCCACCTCGTCTCCCACAATTGAAATTTACAATGGCAATACCTTTCTCAATAATCTTTCGTTAACGGTACAGCCTCCCAGCAATGGTATCGAAGTTTCACCGGTATGTCCGGCGCAGGCAGGCAATACCACATGTACCAACATTACCAGCACCCTACCCGGCATAAAAAAGTTTATCTACTCCGGTAATGTTACCCTACCATCAACCTCTACGGTCTGGCGCTTCCTGTTCAATGGCAATATGGGTGGCACTTCCTCAGCAGGCAGAAGTAATAGTATTACTAATGTCAACATACCTGGCGGTGGTTCTACCATACAACTGATAGACACGCTGAATAATACCATCGGAGGTAATTCCAGTGCTCAATATAATACCATCCCTACTCCGTACTTCTGTGTCAATACACCTGCCAATTATAATCCTGCAGCAGTAGATCCGAATGGCGACGTACTTTCTTTCGATCTTGTTCCGGCTATTGATGCCGGCACTGGTGTAAGCGTAAACTACGTGTGGCCTTATAATGCAGCAGCTCCGCTGGGTGTTAGCGCAGGTACTTTTTCATTCAGTAGCAGCAACGGACAATTATCATTTACACCCAACATTGCGCAGCGTGCCGATGTAGTATATAATGTACGTGAACTGGTAGGCGGCGTGCTTAAAGGTACCAGTCAAAGAGAGATGACCATAGTGGTACTCAGCCCTTGTTCCAACAATCCACCTACAGGCAGTATGAGTGCGGCAAGCGGAGGCACAATTGTTGGTGCTACTCAACTAAATATCTGCAACAATGCAGGGCTGTTCACTTTCCATGTCAACCCTACCGATGCAGATCTGGACACCATAACTATGACCAGTAGCGGCTTGCCGGCAGGAGCCACTTTTTCTGTCATCAACAACAGCACCATAGCACCGTTAGGTACATTCCAGTGGAACGCCAGCACAGCAACACCGGGCACCTATACGTTTTATATCACTTACCAGGATAGAGGCTGCCCTTTATCCAGCCGACAGTCCATAGCCTATACGATCAATATTCTCCCTGCCCCTACCGAAACAGTCACGCTCATTTCTGCTGCCACTTGCACTCGCAAGGCCGTATTTACGGTAACGCCGGGCACCACATCATCTCCATATATTATCAGCATACTACAGGGAGCAACTACAGTACATAATTTCACGGGCGTTACAGGCACCATTACGGACAGTCTCCTTCCAGGTACTTATACTATCCGCACCTACAACAGCGTTTCTTGCTATAAAGACACCACTGTAACGTTTGCATCACCGCCCTTACCTTCAGGCACATTTGTTATCAATCCACCGTTGTGCCCCGGTGCACTTAATGGCTTTATCTCAGTAACAGGTATACTTGGCGTCAGTCCATATCAATATGCGCTTGGCACCGGCAGTTATGGCACTACTGGTACTTTTACTGGGTTAGGCAGTGCTATTTACACGGTCCATATTAAGGACGTTAATGGCTGTATCAAAGACACTTCAGTATTACTCCCTTCTCCTGCCCCTATATTAGAGACGTTGAATATCCGCCGCTCCACTTGCAATGGTTATGCAAATGGCAGGGTAATTGTAAATGCATATAACAGTGTAGGGCCTTATACCTACGCTATTGGCGCAGGCCCTTATAGTACCAATGATACGTTCACCAATCTTACTGCCGGCACTTACACGTTCCACGTAATGAACGGAAATGGATGTATTGATGATACAACTATTACTTTCGTCGATTCTCAATACCTGCATGCCTCGGTAAGTGTGCCACCTATATTATGTAACGGAGGAACTACATCGGTTACTATTACAGGCATTGGTGGATTCGGCACACCTTATTCTTATGCTTATAATGCAGGTGGTTTTGGCCCGTTCAATTCATTTACACTCGGTGCCGGTAGCTATACGCTACATGTTACAGATCCGCAAACGTGCTTCTTCGATACCATAATTTCACTTGTACAACCATCACCTGTTGTTATTACCACAGGTACTGTCGGTGTTGGTTGTTATGGCGGCAATACCGGCATCATTACTGTAACTGCCAGCGGCGGCACTCCATCCTATACTTACGCGGTTGATGCAGGAACATATGGCACTTCCTCTACAATTGGTGGACTGACAGCAGGGCCGCATACAGTAAATGTAAAAGACGCCAATAACTGTGTTTATTCTTCTACCGACACAATTATACAACCCACTGCTGTCTCTGCCGACTCTGTTATTATGCAGATACCGCTTTGTAATGGTGGCAATAACGGCATTGCCACTATCTATGCCTCAGGCGGTACACCTGGATATACTTATGCTATCAATACAAGTACCTATGGCGCGTCAAATACTTTTACAGGGTTAACAGCCGGCACTTATACGCTGCATATAAAAGACGATAACGGCTGTATAAAAGATACTATCGTTACCCTGGCCAATCCTCCGGGAATGACGCCGGGCGCAACTGTGGTACAATCACTCTGTCAAAACCTATCCAACGGTCAGGTTACACTTTCCGTATCTGGCGGCACACCGGCCTACACTTATGCAGTCGGTGCCGGTACTTATTCCTCATCGCCTGTATTCGCAGCACTGGCAGCAGGTACTTATGTATTTCACATTAAAGATGCCAACGGTTGTATTAAAGACACATCAGTAACAGTAACCAACACTACACATATCACAGGTACATTCCTGTTCACGCCTCCGCTTTGTAATGGCGATGCCAATGGCGCTATTACGGTAAATGGAGGATCCGGTATATCTCCATATACCTATGCTTTTGGCACAGGCAGCTATGGTGCAACTAATGTATTGTCATCTATCACAGCAGGATCGTACATCTTCCATATCCGTGACGTGAACGGATGCATCGGCGATACTACCGTTTCACTTACCCAGCCAAGTATCGTATACCCGTCCGTAACCATTACACCACCTTCATGTTTTGGCTATAGCGATGGGGTTATAAATGTAAGTGCGTCTGGCGGAACACCCGCTTATACATTTTCCCTCAACAATAATGCATTTGTTGGCATCACTACCTATATCGGTCGCACAGCGGGTGTAGATACCATCAGGGTCAAAGATGCCAATGGTTGTATTCATGATACCGTGTTTACGATCGGTCAACCTACCCCGCTAGTGATCACCGGCATTGTTATCTCCAATGTGTCGTGCAATGGTGGCGCTAATGGCATGATCACTGTTGCAGCAACAGGTGGCACTCCGGCATATCAATATGCAGCCAATGCAGGTACTTACCAGGTAAGTAACACCCTCACAGGCCTAACATCCGGAGCTCAGGTGATACACGTAAAAGACACTCACGGCTGCATTACTGATTCTTCTGCCACCATCACGCAGCCGGTCAACCTGGCTATTTCCGGTGCTGTTGTAACTAATCCTACCTGCGAAGGGTATACCGATGGTGTTATAATTATTGGCGTTGGCGGTGGTACTGCACCATATCGCTATTCTAAAGACAATTTAGTGTTTACCAATAGTTCTTCATTTACAGGATTAACAGAAGGTACATACACTATCTTCATTACCGATACCAACAACTGCACTGCCGATACTACTATTACGCTTATCGGCTTCCCTCATATTTTCATTGATAGTTTCACAGCTACTGCCGCTACATGTACAGGCAAGAATGATGGCGGATTAATAGTATACGCAAGCGGCGGTAATCCACCGCTTACCTATTCCCTTAGCGGCAATGCGCCCACTACACCACCCAATATTTTCACCTCGCTTTTCGCGGGCAATCATACCATCACTATTACTGATAGCCGAAACTGCACAAAGGACTCTCTGATAGTTATCGGCCAGCCCGACACATTTAAGGTATTGACCAACATCACCCCCAATGACTGTGTAGGCGCAGATGATCGCGGTGGTATCGTTGCCGCTATTCAAGGTGGTACAGGGCCGTTTACTTTCTTGTGGAGTGTAGACTCTAATACTAATTCATACGTAACCGGGCTACCTAACGGAGTCTATACTGTGAAGGTAAAAGACCATAACAACTGTGAAGATTCAGCTACTGCAACTATACTCTATGACGACTGTTGTACTCCCTATCTCCCCAATGCGTTTTCTCCTAATGGCGATGGCAAAAATGATGTCTACCGAATGGTTTATAAAGGCGATATCCGCATCATTGAATTCTCCATTTACAACCGCTATGGCGAACGTGTATTTACTACAGAATATGATGAGCGCGGCTGGGACGGCACACTCAAAGGTGAGCCATGCGATATAGGTTCATACTTCTATTACATACGCCTGCTTTGCGGCAACCGCCACAATAAAATACTCGAATTCAAAGGTGATGTTACCCTCGTAAAGTAATATCTTCTTAATAGCAATTCAGTCCACATAAGGCACACCTTGGAGGTGTGCCTTATGTTTTACCCCCATTTTCACACATTCACATTCTCCCCATTTTCACACTTAATTGAGCCATTCAGCCATTTCGCAATTCAGCCACTAAATTTTAACAGTACTATGCATTGCATAATACTATCCTTTACCTACCTTTGTTTTGAAATCGAAGAGGAATGGCTATTGAAAACACAGAATCACAAATGCGCAAGGGCTTGTTGGAGCTATGCATCTTTGGCATCATTAAGAAGCACAAGGAAGCATATCCCAGCGATATTCTGGAGCAATTGAAAGAAGCAAAACTGGTAGTGCTGGAGGGAACTTTATACCCACTACTCACCCGCTTAAAGAATGCGGGCATGCTCACCTACAGGTGGGAAGAATCAACATCAGGGCCGCCACGCAAGTATTATGCTCTTACCGATGAAGGTCTGGAATTTTATAAACAACTCCGTACCACGTGGGATGAATTAAGTAAAGCAGTAAACGATTTAACAGACACCATATAAAACACACACACTTATGCAACGCATTATCCAGATCAACATTGCAGGTCGCGTCATACCTATTGAAGATGACGCATACAATATGCTTAAAGACTACCTCAGTGCCCTCGAACGCCAGTTCGTAGGTGCAGATGGTAAAGAAATAATTGAAGACATTGAAAACCGCATTGCCGAATTATTTATGATCAGGCAGCAGAGTGGCTCCGCGGCTATCGACAGATCAGACGTACAGATGGTCATAGCAAAGCTTGGTGCCCCAACAGACATTAACGATGGCCATACACAATCATATTCTTCCGGCAGGCAGTCGGCAGGCTATTCCGGCCAAAGCACCTACAGCAGGCAAAATTATTATGTGCCTCGCAAAGACCGCCTCTTCCGCGATCCTTACAATAAAATGATAGGTGGTGTATGTAGCGGCCTGGCCCATTATTTCGATGTCGACACAGTGATCATCAGGCTTATCATGGCCGTATTGTTCCTGATGTTTGGCGTTGGTTTCCTGGCGTATATTATAGCATGGGCCATCATTCCACAGGCACGCTCGCTTGAAGAACTTAACTACGGTACACCAATGTCCTTTCACGATATCACCCAGAATGTTGGTGAAGAATTGGAAGATCTGAAGAAACGTGGTGAACAAATGAGCCGTGAACTAAAAGACTTTTTCAGTAAGAAAAAATAGTTGCCCGCAACTGGCAAAATAAAGATAAAGCACTTCATATGGGGTGCTTTATCTTTTGTGGCACGTTAGTAAGAATGATTAATTTTGTCAAAATATACAATCTACCAAACGCACTATAATGCTCCAAAGAATACTCCTCTTCCTTTGCCTGTTGATACCCTCATTTTGCTTTGCACAAAACGACACCACGCAGTATTTCGACAGCAAATGGCTGATCAGCGACAAACAGCACGCTATGTACTATCGTGTCTTTACTAAGGCAAATGATTTGTACAAGGTAGAAGACTTTAAGATCGACGGAAAGCTTATTGTTAGCGGGTTTGCAGACACTGTTGACATAGACATTTCTTACAATCGCCAGGGAAAACACACCTACCTCGCCTCTACCGGGCAAAAAATAAAAGAAGGAAACTATAGAGATGGACTGCACGACGGGCAATGGTCATACTATCGCCTGCCAGCCGAAAGCCTGGATAGAACGGAAAGTTATATAAATGGTGCAATAGCGCATGCTACCGGGTACGACAGCGCAGGAAAAATAACCAGTGAAACAAGCTATAAGGATGGGAAAAAAGATTCCATCATCACATATAAATACCACCCAAATGGCAAATTAAGATCTGTATCCACCAGTGTTGATCAGAAAACCATAAAAAATAGTTACTACTCAATAACGGGAGAAGACACGACGTGCGAGACTAAGAAGAGTGGCGTGGTTTACCAGTTTGTAGAGCAAATGCCTTCTCCGCCATACGACATGATCCAGTATCTCAGCAATAACATCACTTACCCCGAAAAGGCTCATAAAAAAGGTATACAAGGTCGGGTTGCCATCTCATTTATTGTAAATAATGATGGGAGCATCACAGACGTTACAGTGGTACAACCTGTAAGCCCCGATATCGACGCAGAAGCTGTTAGAGTAATATCAACCATGCCCAAATGGAGGCCAGGTCGACAAAATGGCAAACCTGTAAGTGTCATCTACACACAACCAATCAACTTCAAGTTAAATTAAACCCATTGCATAAACCACAAATAATAACTTCCATTTAATCCTCAGAATATACTTTTGAATAATCCTCATCCGGTATCTGTATGAAAAAGCTATTCTTATACTTCGTCTTGTTCTGTGGAATGCTCGGGACGGTAAAGGCACAAACTAACACAATTGAAAATGTGATCATTGTAACCACCGATGGTTTCCGCTGGCAGGAAGTGTACAAGGGTATGGACTCTGCAATTGCATCTGACGCACGTTTCAATCAACAGGATAGTACAGGCATCTTCAAAAAATATTGGGTACCCACCCCACAGGAACGTCGCAAAAAACTGATGCCATTTTTGTGGACAACATTGGCTGAAGAAGGACAATTGTATGGCAACCGTGATTTACAGTCAAATGTCAATAATGCCAACCCTTACTGGTTCTCCTATCCGGGCTATAGCGAAATATTTACAGGCTTTGTAGACACAGCCATAAATACAAATGCTTACCCGCCCAATCCCAACACCAATCTTTTGGAATTTTTGAACAAACAGAAAGCCTTTAAAGGCAGGGTAGCTGCCTTTGGCGCATGGAATGCGTTTGATAGGATCCTTAATGAAAAAAGAGCGGGTTTTCCTGTGATCTGTGGCAAAGACAGTTGCGGCGGCAGCCACACCGACGTTGAGCAACAGCTCATTAATAAAATGAAACACGATGAGTATAGCCCGTTTGGTGATGAAGAACAATTAGATGTGTTCACCCATTATGCTGCACTTGACTATCTGAAAAAACAAACTCCAAAAGCCCTGTATATCTCTTATGGAGAAACCGATGAATGGGCTCACCATGGTCACTACAAAGACTATCTTGATGCTGCAAACAGAGTGGATAAATGGATAAGCGAGATCTGGAATTATATACAAACAAACCCTCATTACAAAGACAAAACACTATTGTTGGTGACTGTAGACCACGGTCGTGGCCTAAACGAACAATGGACAAGCCACAATAACAAAATACCTAACTCCAATGAAATATGGTTTGCCGTAATGGGACCAAATATGACACCAGCAGGTGAAATGAGCAATACACCGCAACTATATCAAAAGCAATTAGCACAAACGATCGCACAAATACTTGGATTTACCTTTACAGCCGAACATCCGGTTGCTGTGGGTTTTAAGGAGTTATTAGTGAGATAATTATCCTGGTTAGCACTATTGGTACCCCAGTTTCCTCAATGCTTCAGCTATTTCTTTTTCACTTCTATATTTTGCTTTGGTGGGCTTGCCAGCTGTCACTCCTTCAAATCCTCCTTCTATTTTAGTCGCCACCTCATCAAGTTTCTTCATTTTTGCAGGAACAACTTTAGCCACATCATCGTATACCCTGTTTACATACAATGTACCCGTTGCCTGTTTATCTTTCTTTGTTACTGTAGTCATTACGATCAGCTCTTTCACATTATCTGAGTCTGCATTGGCCCAAAACACACCTACAATTTTTTCCTGTACACCGTCAGTGCTAAATGTATCAATCAATATACGTTTATAAGTATCCTTTGCTGTAGGTACAAACAAATAGCCCAGTGTACGAACGCATTCCTTGGGTTGCACACCTTCCTCATCTGTAAAGTATTTTTGTGTATAAAATGCTGTTACAGCCGGTGTCTTTGTCCATTCGCTTGTTTCAAAGATCTTCGTTTTCATCTCATCCTGAAACCCACAGTACAAAGGCCTTGCTCTTACAACAAACTGTAGATTAGGCTCACCGGGTATTCGTTTTACTATCTGCCATATTGCTTTTACGCTCTGCACATTGGTTTCAGGGCTTGCATAATATTCATCAGTATTATTCTCAAGACATTTGTTGATCCTCATATCCCATAGATGCTGCTTGGCTACATCATCCGTCCCATTAGGATTTACTTCGGCATCATAGGTCTCTTGTGTCTTGTGATATTTCGCCATCAGGTCGTCATACACCTTATCAATTTCCGCTCCGTATTTATCACCACTATAATCTCTTGATGAAAGTTCAGCCTGTAGCTTATTGGCATAAGTCAGTGCAATATCATAATGGTCCTGCTCGTGGATGAGTACATAATCAGAATGCATCTCTTTGGTAGACTCCCTTACAAATGCCCTGCTTTGGAACGCGCACTTAACATGAAAGCTAAATTTGACTCTACCATTGTCCTGCGTCTCTCCACTATCAGCTTTAAAATAAATACTCGGGCATACATAAGCACGCGCTTCAAGATTCCGCTCAGCAAGCTTTTCAGCATGGTCTTTATCCTCTTTGTTCTGGAAGTCATTCCAGGTCAATGTACGATAGTTAATAATTTTACCCTCGGGAGCGATCCACTCCTCTTGCGCATAAGTAACAGTGGTAAACAAAAAACATAGTAATAGTAGCAATAAGCGCATAGATCCTGAAATTTTCATTAAATGTAATCTTTCATTGCAAAAAAGAAAAGCGCCCTTGATCAGAAAGATTAAGGGATATTAACAAGAAATTCGTTGGCAACGCATTTCCAGGTAAAAGTCTGCAAATGGAATGCCAGCTTCACTCTGCCGAAAATACAAATTTCCATGGAACGGACTTTGTACACAATATACAAACAAGCACACATGACTAACGAAAACAAAAAGAATATTGCCAGAGTAATACTTGGCGCAGGGTTAATCTTTGCAGGCATCAGCCACCTAACTACTGCACGGGAAGAATTTAAGGCCCAGGTCCCCGAATGGGTTCCGATACCCGTAGATGATACTGTTGTATACTCAGGAATAACTGAAATAGCACTAGGTAGCGCAATAGTATTAGCTAGCAAAAAAAACAGAGCGACAGTAGGCAAAATTGCTGCAACATTTTTCATCGCAGTATTCCCGGGAAACATTGCCCAATTTGCGCACAAACGTAATGGTTTCGGCCTCGATACAGACAGAAAAAGAATGATAAGATTATTCTTTCAACCAGTACTCATCTACTGGGCATTGAAGAGTACCAGCACGGATGAATAATAGCTCCAAACCTTTTGCCACCTAACGGCGCAATAACATGAAATGCGGAAGGTTGCTTATATAAACATCCGATACCTTCAGCATCGTGCACCTATAATCATCTACTTTACTATAGACATCTGATACCTTCGGCATCATTACATGTAATGCAAAACCATATATTACTAAACAATAAAATACAACACAACATGAGCAGAAGCTTAGCTATGGCCAAAAACGGCAGCTCGCTTGGGCTTGTGCGTGGGCGCGTTTTTTTAGCCTGGGACTTTCTTTGGTACTTTCTTTTTCCTATTGAAAAGAAAGTACGCACGGGTAGGATACAGAAGTAGGAAAAAAGCGGCGGATCGCTAATCAAATAAAAAGATGAGAGCAAAAAAGATGGAGAAGGGTATAAAGCAAATAACCCTTAGCAAGTTAATGCTAAGGGTTATTTAATAAACCTACCTAACGGCAGGCAGGTATGGTAACTACGTACATTGCCGGAATGGCTATAAACGAAGAATGCCCCGTCTTTCGACAGGGCATTCTAAATAAATATGGCAACTACCTACTCTCCCACATTGTTGTGTAGTACCATCGGCCATGGGGGGCTTAACTGCTCTGTTCGGAATGGGAAGAGGTGA